>NZ_KQ130470.1 GCF_001046635.1 Novosphingobium barchaimii LL02 | reverse complement strand
GAACGTCACGCGGCAAGTAGGGAGTTGACGGCGCGCAGCGGTCGCAAGGCGTCCGGATCGGGTTGATCTTCAACATTCCAGCTATAGTCACCGGTCAGCGAGATATGCTCCCAGCCCAATGGCGCGATGTGGCGTGCGATTTCGTCGGCTGTGCCGATGTCCGCCAGCGCCATTTCGAGATAGCGAGTGTTCCACAAGATGATGGCGGCGACGAGCAGGTTGAGGCCGGAGGCGCGATAGGTCTGGTTCTCGAACCGACGATCGCGCAGTTCGCCGAGCTGGTTGAAGAAGAGCGCGCGGGCGAGCGCGTTGCGGGCTTCGCCTTTGTTGAGGCCCGCCTGGGTGCGCCGGCGCAGGTCGATGTCGCGCAGCCAGTCGAGCATGAAAATCGAGCGTTCGAGGCGGCCCAGCTCGCGTAGTGCGAGGGCCAGTCCGTTCTGTCGCGGATAGGCGGACAAGCGGCGCAGCATTGCCGAAGCAGTGACGGTGCCGGTGCGGATCGACGTGGCGAACCGCAGCAGTTCGTCCCAATGCGCCGCGACATGACCCAATGCGATCGGTTCGGCCGTCATGCCGGCAAGCAAGGGGCCGGATTCTTGGCCGGGAAGGAGGTGTAAACGACGCTCCTTGATGTCGCGCAGGCGCGGCGCGAAGCGGTAGCCGAAGAAGGGCATGAGGCCGAACACATGGTCCGATGCCCCGCCTGTATCGGTGTAGTGCTCCTCAATCGTCAGGCCGGTCTGATGATACAGCAAGCCATCCAGCACATAAGGCGCTTCGCCGGCAGTCGCCGCGATCACCCTGCTCGCGAAGGGATCATATCGATCCGAGACATGGGTGTAGAAGGCGACGCCCGGTTCGTTGCCGCTGCGTGCGTTGATGTCGCCGATCGCGGCCCCACGACCGCCAGCGTGAAATTGCTGTCCGTCGCTCGACGAAGTGGTGCCGTCTCCCCACAGCGCGGCGAGTGGCATGGCGCGATGGGCGTCGATCAGCCTTCCCAGCGCTTCGCCATAAGCGGCCTCGCTAATATGCCAGTCGTGAAGATGGGCGAGCTGACGCAGACTTGCGCCCCGGCAGGTTTCCGCCATGCGTGTGAGGCCGAGATTGATGCCATCGGCGAGGATGACCGTGAGCAGCGCATTGCGATCGTCGGCTTCCCGGCCCGAACGACGATGGATGAAGCATTCGCTGAACCCGGTCCAGGCATCGACCTCCAGCAGAAGATCGGTGATCTTCACGCGCGGCAGTCGATCATAGGCGGCGCGACGGGCAATCTCGGTGGCGGGCGG
>NZ_KQ130469.1 GCF_001046635.1 Novosphingobium barchaimii LL02 | reverse complement strand
CCTTGACGTAGGTTTCATCCAGGCGCCAGCTCGGATCAAAGCCACGCCGCCAGAACCAGCGCAGCCGCTTCTCCATCTCCGGGGCGTAGCACTGGACCCAGCGATAGATCGTCGTATGGTCGACCGAAATGCCGCGTTCCGCCAGCATTTCCTCAAGGTCGCGATAGCTGATCGGATAGCGACAATACCAGCGCACCGCCCACAGGATCACATCACCCTGGAAATGGCGCCACTTGAAATCCGTCATCGTTCCGTCCGTCCAATCTCCGCCAAGCATGCTCAAGCTTCACGATTTTTGCAACAGAGCCGTTCATCGGGCCATTCCCGCCGTTCCGGAAAACAGGCGGCGGGGTTTCCCCCTGGACCATGTTGCGCATGGGCCGGACACGCAGCGAGCGGGCCAGCGGACGTCGAGGCCGGGAGCGGATTGCGACGGACGCGCCGCGCATTGCCCGGAGATCGAAGCATAGGAATATCCTCTCCATGCGCTGTTATGGATCAGCGCCTGTCTTATCCGGCACGTCGGTGATTATTATGCTTATCGGGCCGTCCGGAAAGGATCGCAGCTTTCGCCTGCGGAGGAAATTGCTGCAAATGAATTAGGAATATTCGCGATACGGATTTGATCGAAACGGGGCCAACTGCCCACAAATCGGTCATGGGGATTGAGCGACCGCGCTTTGAAAGCAGCCATCGCATGCTATGGTCGCCTTGAGCATTTCCCGGCAGGCGGAATATCCGCCGACCGGAAAGCCCGCTAAAACAGGAAGCCGGAGCAGCCGGGCCGACGCCGTCGGACCGGACGCCGCTTCGGCTTCGCATCGCCAGGAATTGGAAGCGAACATGTCTCGAGACAATGCCATCGTCATGCGATACGACAATCCCGACATTCCGTCCGGCCGCGACATCGTATATCTTCACGGCCGCGGCAGCACCGAAAGGGAAGCGGGGTTCGCGCTGCCCCTTTTCGGCCGCGCGAATGTTCGCTCCTATCGCGGGCCGCTTCCCCAGGGGCCGGGGTTCGCCTGGTTCGAAAATGCCGGGATCGGCGTCGCCCTGCCCTCCAGCCTGTCGGGCGAAACGTCGAAGGTCGGCGACTGGATCGCCGCAGATACCGGCCGCCAACGGCCCTGGCTATGCGGTTTCAGCAACGGCGCCGCGATGGCCGCCAGTCTTCTGCTCAGCAATCCGGGGGCCTATAGCGGCCTCATCATGATCGGCGGCTGCTTCGCGGTGGAGGACGGCGACCTGCCGGACAACGGCCTGCTCGACAAGCCGGTCCTCTTCTGCCGGGGCCAATTCGACGATGTGATCCCGCGCCACAAGTTCGAGCAGGCGGAAGCCTATCTCTCCGGCCCCAGCGGCGCGCGGGCGACTTTCATCCCTTATGAAGGCGGGCATGAACTGCCGTTGCCGATCAAGGCGGCGGTGCAGGGCTGGCTCGGCGCGGAAAGCCGCTGAATTTCGTCCCGTCCTTGGCCATGGCCGAACGGGAGCGCCGGATGATCGAGAACCGGCCGCATCCGGAAATGATCGGATGCGGCCGGCACTGTTCCAGGATCAGGCCTTTGCTTATGCGGTGATCGGCGGAAGCCCCTCCACCGCGCGGCTCAGAAGCTGCACGATGCCCTCCTCCGTGATCGGACGGGGGTTGGGATAGGGGTTGGCGACCGCCAGCGCGGCGGCCTTCGCGATGCCGTCCTTGGGCATGCCGAGCTTCGCCAGCGACATTTCCGCGCCCAGGCCCACCGCCAGTTCGTACAGCTTGGTCGCGGGGTCGCCGCCGCCTAGTGCGCGGCTAGCCCGTTCCATCGCCTCCGGCACCGACGGCGCATTATAGGCGATCGCATGGGGCAGCACGGCGGTGTGGGTCTGCGCATGCGGCATGTCGAAGGTGCCGCCCAGCGTGTGGCAGAGCTTGTGGTGCAGCGCGACGCTCGCCGCGCCCAGGACGCTGCCGGCGAGCCAGCAGCCATAGAGCGCGTCGCCCCGCGCCTTCGCATCGGTGGGATCGGCCTTGATCAGCGGCAGGCTCCTGGCGAGCGCCCTGATGCTTTCCTCCGCCATCAGGGAGACGATGGGATTGCCGTCGAAGGCGTAAAGGCTCTGTTGCAAAAATCGTGAAGCTTGAGCATGCTTGGCGGAGATTGGACGGACGGAACGATGACGGATTTCAAGTGGCGCCATTTCCAGGGTGATGTGATCCTGTGGGCGGTGCGCTGGTATTGTCGCTATCCGATCAGCTATCGCGACCTTGAGGAAATGCTGGCGGAACGCGGCATTTCGGTCGACCATACGACGATCTATCGCTGGGTCCAGTGCTACGCCCCGGAGATGGAGAAGCGGCTGCGCTGGTTCTGGCGGCGTGGCTTTGATCCGAGCTGGCGCCTGGATGAAACCTACGTCAAGGTGCGGGGCAAGTGGACCTACCTGTACCGGGCAGTCGACAAGCGGGGCGACACGATCGATTTCTACCTGTCGCCGACCCGCAGCGCCAAGGCAGCGAAGCGGTTCCTGGGCAAGGCCCTGCGAGGCCTGAAGCACTGGGAAAAGCCTGCCACGCTCAATACCGACAAAGCGCCGAGCTATGGTGCAGCGATCACCGAATTGAAGCGCGAAGGAAAGCTGGACCGGGAGACGGCCCACCGGCAGGTGAAGTATCTCAATAACGTGATCGAGGCCGATCACGGAAAGCTCAAGATACTGATCAAGCCGGTGCGCGGTTTCAAATCGATCCCCACGGCCTATGCCACGATCAAGGGATTCGAAGTCATGCGAGCCCTGCGCAAAGGACAGGCTCGCCCCTGGTGCCTGCAGCCCGGCATCAGGGGCGAGGTGCGCCTTGTGGAGAGAGCTTTTGGCATTGGGCCCTCGGCGCTGACGGAGGCCATGGGCATGCTCAACCACCATTTCGCAGCAGCCGCCTGATCGGCGCAGAGCGACAGCCTACCTCTGACTGCCGCCAATCTTTGCAACAGAGCCGATGCTGGCAAGCTCGGTCATCTCGTTCATGCGACGAACTCCTTTACAGCGTTGGCTCTGCCGTCCGCAGGATGCGGACCTGGTGCGGATAGGGCGAATTGTGCGCGCGCGGCTGCTTGTGCAATTCTACGGACATCGCCGCGTGAGCCAGCGCCAGCTGTAGCCTGAACAGGCGCAGCGTCGGCGCCGGCATCGCGTCGAGCGGAAAGGTCTCGACATGGTCGAGGATGGCTTCCGAACGGGAGAGCAGCACATCGTAGAAGCGGGTTATCTCCGCCATAGTCGCGCGCGCCCGGATATCCCATCGTTCCTGCGCCGTCTCGCCGATCCAGTGCGGCACGAATTCGAGAAGATCCTCGAAGCCGGGGGGCAGCACGGGCTCCTCGTCGAGCGCGGGGGCCGGCATCAGATCACCCGCTCGGCCGATGCCAGCATCGTGTAATGCTGGCCGGCCTGTGCCAGGAGCGCATCGAACGCCGCGCGATCACCCGCCACGCCGCGTTCGAAATCGGATAGCGTCGGCCACCACAGTTCGCGCGCGCCGATGAACGGCGAGGTGCCCTTGTGCACCGCGTCTATCGCGAACGAGCGGACATGCCGAAACGCGCCGATGCGATCGCCCAGCGCCTTGTCCTGATCGCCTGCCCAGGCCGGATTGCCATCCGCCTTGACCAGTTGCAGGATCTTGACGCTTACCGACCATTCGGTGGGCGACCACTGCACGGCCGCATCATCGGGATCGTCCACCGCCGGTCGCGAGCGGATAATGTCCTCCTCGAAGAAGGTGAACTTCAGTCCGTCCATGTCGACGAACAGCGGTTCGTCGGGGATGTTGTATTTGCGATGCGCGGGATCTTTGCCCATGTTGAGCGCATCGTCGAGACTGTCATACCACAGCTCGGTAATGCCGTCGTAGGCCAGCTGTGTATCAGGCAGCAGCGGAGAGACGATCCGGTGCGATTGCACATAGCCGCGCAGGCACGCGATCTTCTTGCTGAGTGTGCCGTGCGGATGGCGCCAGTGATCGTGGAACTGCTGTTCCGAAATGTCCTTCCGGCGCGGGATCGTCGCGAGTATCTTGATGCTGTGCATGGAGGCTGCTCCGTAAAATGATCAGATTGCGGTGTAGCCGCCATCGGCAGCAATGGCGGCGCCGGTGACGAACGAAGAGGCATCCGACAGCAACCAGGCTGCCGTTTCGCCGATCTCCGCCGGTTCGCCATATCGACCGATCGGGTGGGCGGTTTTCAGGAATTCCGCGTGCGAAGGATCGTTCTCGATCACCGACATCAGCATCGGAGTGCGGATAGCGCCCGGTAGAACTGCGTTCACGCGGATTCCCTGTTGCCCGTAATCGACGGCAGCGATCCGCGTCAGCCCGATAACGGCATGTTTGGCTGCGACGTACTCGCCTTGTGCGGGGATCGCGACGGTGCCGCCAACCGACGCCGTGTTCACGATCGAACCGCCGCTCCCCGCTTTCAGCATCGCTGCGATCTGATGTTTCATGCAATGAAAAACGCCGAGCACGTTGATATCCAGGGATCGTTGGAAATCGGCGCTCGTCAGTTGATGAAGCGGCACGCTGACCGGCGGCAGCCCCGCATTGTTGAATGCGCCATCAAGGCGACCGAATTCGGTGATGGCGAGTTCCACGGTCGACCACGCGTTGTCCTCGATACTGACGTCGCAATGGCTGTAGACGGCGTTGCCACCTTCCGCGCGTATCAGTCTGACCGTTTCCTCGGCTGCGGCTTCGACGATATCGGCGACAACCACATTCGCGCCCCGACGGGCAAGAATAAGGGCGGCAGCGCGGCCGATACTGCCGCCTGCGCCCGTCACGATTATCGTCTTGCCGCTCAAATCAGACATCTATCCCTCCAACAGTTTCTTATCGGCGTTCCGGTTTCATTACTGGAACTTGAAGCGCACGGTCAAGCCATATTCGGCGGGTCGACCAGCGTAGCGAACAACGGTATCGTAAGTCTGGATGGCTCTGTTGCAAAAATCGTGAAGCTTGAGCATGCTTGGCGGAGATTGGACGGACGGAACGATGACGGATTTCAAGTGGCGCCATTTCCAGGGTGATGTGATCCTGTGGGCGGTGCGCTGGTATTGTCGCTATCCGATCAGCTATCGCGACCTTGAGGAAATGCTGGCGGAACGCGGCATTTCGGTCGACCATACGACGATCTATCGCTGGGTCCAGTGCTACGCCCCGGAGATGGAGAAGCGGCTGCGCTGGTTCTGGCGGCGTGGCTTTGATCCGAGCTGGCGCCTGGATGAAACCTACGTCAAGG
>NZ_KQ130468.1 GCF_001046635.1 Novosphingobium barchaimii LL02 | reverse complement strand
TGTAGGCGATTGCAAAGATACTGGCCTCTGCTCGCAAACAGCGCGGATTTCTGCTCAGATTTGCTGACAGCAGGTGGGCCATGCTGCTCACGCTATGCGACAATGTGCTCGCCATCATCCGCGCCTGCTCGCAAACGGAGAAGGCCTGTTCTCGCTTTCTGCCAATAGCGAGGAGTGCCGGTGAGCGGTCTGGCAGCGATCGTTCCCGCCGGGTTTGCCGTAAGCATCAGCGCTCCCACTTCCTCAGGCTAGCAACGGATTGATCGTATAATGCCTGGAGCGAGCCGACCTGATTGTCTCGGAAGTGAATCGTCAGCACGAGATTGTCATACGGCAGATTGGCCGTGCAGAGCCCCGGCCGCGAGCCTCCGCCCATGGCGGAGCAACTCGCCAGCGATGGAGGACGCTTCTGACCTGCTTCGGCTGGCAACTGGTATGTCCAGAAAACACCATCACTTACCTTGCGCAGTGTTCGGCCGCGCCATGAAAGCGGGCGACTTGCGCAGACAGTCGAGTTGACAAGCGCCTCTGTTCCCGCTGCGCGGGCACACATCCGCTTCTTGCTTGCCACGCCCACCAAGTTTCGCTCCGGCAAGCTTGCGCTCGGATTTAGGTAGAACGAGAACCCGTCGCTGGGATCGAGCGCTGGTAGAAAGAACGGCTTATCATTGTCGGATATGTCGTTGGCTCTCGGGATGTCGAAGACTCGTCCCTCCAACCTCCTCTCGGCCGAGGCCGAGCACGCGCTGAGCAAGCTGACGATCGATAAAGAAGCTGCGGTAAGATGCCTGTTCATGCCGGCAGGCTATGAGAGAAGCGCAACGTCCACAATCGGTGGCACAGACGACATGCGTTGCGTCCGCGTGCGGGAGATACCAAGGCGAGGACAGCCAGTATCATATCGGCACACCGGCTTCGCGGAGCCGCTCGGTCAGGTCGCGGGTGTGTTCGGCGTCCAGCGTTCCGGCGAGGAACGCGCGTATGTCGGACGGCCGGGTGTTGAGCTGGCTGGCGAGCGCGCCCGCATCGTAACCGTTGCGCGTCAGCGTGGGTTCGAGGTCGTCAATCGCCCGCGACAGCACCTGCTCGACGATCTCGGCCGTGACGGGCTTGGCAGCGAAGCGGAAGCCCTGCTCGAAGGCGAGTGTCAGGTGCATCTCGATCTGGAGCGGGGTGCGCAGGCGCTCGGCGATGAGGTCGATCGCGTCCTCGTTCATCAAGTCGGCAACCTTGACCCCCTCGGCCGCACAGGCGCCGAGCAGCCAGGCAACATAGTCGCGGCGTTCGGCGCCGATGCCCTCATAGTCGAAGGTGGTCGTGCGGTAGCCGATCTCTTCCATTTGCGGGCGGCGCAGGTCGTTGCGTAGCCGAGGATGGCCGACCAGAAGGACCGACAGCAGCACGCCGGCATCAGCCACCACCTCCATCAACCGCTTGAGGCCGGTCAGCGTCTTGTGGTGCAGGTCATGCGCCTCGTCGACCACCAGTACGACCGGGCGCTTGCCCTTGCGCATGATGTCGCGCAGGTCGCGCTCGCGGCGCTCGGCCTGCTTGGGAATCTTCACCTGGGCACGGTCACCGGGCGAGAGATCGTAGAACAGCGCCTCGATCAGCGAGGGCAACGAGGTGCGGCGCTTGTCGACCGCAAGCGACTTGGCGACGGCGACCTTGCCCGCCCGGGCCAGCTCGTCCTCGATGCGGCGCAGCAGGTGCGTCTTGCCCGATCCGACCAGGCCGGAGACGACGATCAACCTGCCGGTCTGCACGGCCGCACAGACCTCGCGCACGAGGTTGCGCTGATGCTCTGTCTCGAAGTTGCCGACGCCTTGGAACGGGCGGGCGAGCCCGTAGCTGGATTGAACGTCGGCGAGCATCAGCTTGTCCCCCGTCTTGACTGGAACCGCTCTCGGATGCGGTCAGCGATGATGGTCTTGTCGAGCGTTTCGCCCAGCAGCGCGTCGATGAAGGCGCGGTCTGCCTCAGGCAGCGAGCCGAGCGGTCGCCGGAGCTGGTCGACGATGGCGTGGCGCGCCGCGAGCCCGGTCGGGTATGCCGTCTCGACCGCCGGCTCCGGAAAAGGTGTTTGCCGCACCGCGAGCCCTGCGGTGGAGGGCGGCAGCGACGGCAGCGGCCGGTCGCCGCCCGTCACGGTCGCGCGGGGCAGCCCCAGCTGGTCAGCGAGCCGGACCACCTTGTCGAGCCGCTCCTCGGCGCGGCTCTTCTGATACTTGCGATAGCGGTAGAGCGGCACGGCGCCGCGCGACGGCTCGTAAGGGCCATGCCGCTTGCCGTCATGCTCCACGAAGAGCTGCTGGTCGAACAGCCCCCAGAGCAGCGTCACCGTCTCGCCGGCGAGCTCGGGCTCGACCTCGTAGGAAGCGCCCTCAACCGAGACGGTCGCGTCGCCCGCAACGGTGCGCCGCTCGGGCTCACGAGCGAAGGCGCAGAACCGCTCCCATGAACACATGGCCCGCACGCCATCGCCGGGCAGGTGCCGCAGCCAGTGCTCGATCCGCGCGTGTGGCTCGGAACGATGGTCGCCGTTGTTGTAGGTGACCAGCGCACGCCGCATCCACAGATTGGCTTCCGCCTCGTCCTTGGGTTTGTGGAAGTGGTACAACGTCTCGTGCACCTCCTTCACCGTGCGGAACGGCCGCTCGACCTTGCCCTTGGCGCGGGCCGCGGTGTGCCGGTCGTCGGCCTTCGGCGGCAGATGGGTGAGGACGCGCACGCCGAGGCTGCCCATCACCGACTGGAACACGCGCGACCGGCTGACCGGGCCGTTGTCCATGTAGATCGTGACCGGCAGGCCCTGGAACGGCAGTTCGGGCTCAGGCTTGGCGGCGAAGGCGTTGAATAGAAAGCGCAGCGCGGACTCGGCATCCTCGCCATAGACGCTGCGATATTCCTGGTAGACCACGCCCGAGCAGTCATCGACGGCCGAGAACAGCATCAGCGTGGGTTTGCCGCGACCCTGCTCGATCCAGAGCGGCGCCTCGACCTGCTTGAGGTCGGACGGGCTCATGTCGAAGTGCCACAGCTCGTTGGATCGCCGCGCCTGAAAACGAACGGCTGCGTGGGGGCGGGTCACGCGGGCATAGTCCAGCCCTGATGAGCGGAGCAGCCGGTCGATGGTCGCCCGCTTCAGCAGGCCGGGTGCTACCTTGACCAGGCCCTCCGGCGTCTCGACGCCATCGGTTTCCAGGAACTCGATGGCGCGGGCGGTCGAAACGTGCCGGCCCTTCTTGTTGGTGGTCCTGATCTTCAGTGCGGCGACGATCTCGGCGTAGCGCTCCATCTCGGCCTGCGGGGCAACCCGCGTCGCACCATGGTCGGACCGGCGCACCGACTTGGGGCGGTTCAGCTCGCGCAACGCCCGGTAAAGGGTCCAGATGGAGATGCCATAGGCCTCGGCCGCACGGGCGATGATCTCGGTGCGACCGGGGTCGCGTGGGGGCAACAGCGACAACCGTCGGCGAAGATCGATCAGCGCCTCTCCAGGCGGTCGCTTCGCCCGGTCAGCCATGGGCTGTTGCAGCCTCCTTGATCGATGCACCGCTGCCGCGCTTGCCTGCATAGCGATAGAGGGTCGCGACCGACACGCCCATGCGCTTGGCGATGTCGCGCACCGGCAACGTGCCCTCCTTCATCATCGCCCGTGCCGCGGCGACGTCGCTCGGGCGCATTGCCGATGGGCGGCCACCCTTGCGACCCTGCCGGCGCGCCTCCACTAGCCCCGCGGTAGTTCGCTCGCGGATCAGGGCACGCTCGAACTGCGCGATGGCGCCGAACACGTGAAAGGTGAGCATGCCACCCGGCGTTGTCGTGTCGATGCTCTCGGTCAGCGACACCAGCCCGATCTTCTCGCGCTCCAGATCCTCGGCCGTGGCGATCAACTTCTTGAGCGAGCGGGCGAGGCGGTCGAGCTTCCAAACAACCAGCGTGTCGCCTGCGCGCAGCACGTCTTCCAGAATGCGCGCCAGTTCGGGCCGGTCATCGCGCGCGCCCGACGCCTTTTCGGTGAACACCCGCTCGCAGCCGGCCCGCCGCAGCGCATCGAGCTGGAGCTCGGGGTTCTGGTCGCTGGTGCTGACCCTGGCATAGCCGACCCGCATGAGCGTCTGATCTTCTCCAAACTCGTGCGGGGCATACCGTTTTGCGACGCGGGTTTCCAGAACAGTTTTGACAAAGTGCGGCCCGCAGATTTACGTTGCCGGCCCAGCAAGGCGATCGGCTCGTCAGAAACGGTCGTTTTGCAGAACCGCTGAGGAGCCGGGTTCATGCAGGTGCTCGATACGGTTGGCTGGGTCGGTGATGGCGACGACACCGACTTCTTCCTCGCAATCGAGCGCACCTTCGATCTGCGCCTGCGCTCGAACCTGCCTTGGACAACGTTCGGCGAGGTGCGTGACCATGTCGTCGCGCATGTCGCAGCCTACAGCGGGGGCGGCACGACATGCGCCACGCAGATGACGTTCTACAGGCTTCGACGCGCGCTCGGGCTTGGCCGGCACGTCGGGCCGGATGCGCCGTTGGCGCCGCTGATCGGTGGGAAGCTGCGCCAAGCGTTCAGCGACCTGGAAGCCGATACCGACCTCAAGATGCCGGCGACGCGAGCCGGATGGCTTGGGATTGTCAGTGGTCTCTGCTTCGCTGTCGCGGTCGCGATCCTCGCCTTCACGACGCTGGCACCTCCCCTTCGCATCTTCGCTGCTGGAGCGAGCGCCTACGCGGGGCTATGGTTACGGCACCTCGACCGCCGGCGATTACCTCGGAGGTGCGACACTATCGGCGATCTCGCCCGACTGGTCACGGAGCAGAACCGTGGCAGGCTTGCCCGCGACGGCGCGCGCCTCACCGCCCCCGAGATTTGGCGGATCATCCAGCAACTGGCCGCCGAGGAGAGCGGGATCGACCCCGATCTGATTGGGTCGGAAACGACCTTCTTCCGAGCCAAAGTGCGAGCAGCCTGATCAATGGCTTACTGGATTGCATAGATTGATGCCGAGACACGGGACATTGCGTGGCGTCGGACTGACGGCTTTGGGTGCCGTTGTCGTCGCAGGCTCTTTCGTCGCTCTCGGATTGCGACCGGATGGGATCGCCAGCTACTATCGCGATACGCTGACTCCGGCAGGGTTTGCCATTTGGTTCTGCGGCTTCGTAGCCGCCACACTCGCTCCACCCGCCATAGCTGTACTCTGCTGGTTTGGCGCCATGCGGTTCCGCTACGGGTGGCTTCTCCACATCCTGCTTGTTCCTGCCACCTACGCCGCTGTGCGAGGATCAATCGCGCTCATGCTCGCGGTAGCAAGTGAGCCGGACAGCGATGGCCCAACGAGATGGGCTACCGATCCAGCAGTGATGCTGATGGTGGTTTGCCCCATCGTGTACTTTCTGATCTTGGGTTCCACAAAGCTGCGTGAGCATCGCGCATCAGCAAATGACTGCTAATCTCGACTTTGTAGTTGGCAGATACCATGAGCGGCCCTTTGCCGTTTGCGAGCAGACGCGGATGATGGCGAGCACATTGTCGGATAGCGTGAGCAGCATAGTCGGCTCGTTGTCAGGTAATCTGGGCAGGAAAAGGCGCTGTTTGCGAGCAGAAGCTGCTACGGTTGCAAGCGCCTACAGATACGCACCGCTTCATCAGACGGTCATCGCCGGGACGGCGGGCGAGGCGATCCACGCACTCGACGGCATCCTCGGCCACGAAAGCAGCGCGGACATCACCGCCCTCCACACCGATGGTGGCGGCGTCTCCGATATCGTGTTCGCCGTCATGCATTTGCTCGGCCTCGATTTCGAGCCGCGCATTCCGCGCCTGTCGGATCGACAACTCTATGGTTTCGAGCCCGCGCGGCGCTATGGTCGGCTCGCACCGCTGTTCGGGCGCCGCCTCGGTCGGGACCTGATCGTCAGCCATTGGGCCGAAATTGCGGAGGTCATCGCGGCGATGCGCGACCGCACTGTCACACCGTCGCTGATTTTGGGGTGACTGCACGAAAGTGACTTATCTGCACGCTAAGAGCGAACGGACCGGGAACGCTGGGACTTTGTGTTCTTCTCCGTGGCTTCGAGGGCTTTGTAGAGGGCGGTTTTGCCGATCTTGAGGCGCGCGGCGGCCTCGCGAACTGTGAGGCCGGAAGCGATATGTTCGCGCGCCTTGCGGAGCTTGTCAGGTGTGACCACTGGCCGCCGCCCACCGGGGCGACCTCGCTCGCGAGCGGCCTTGAGGCCTGCATGGGTGCGCTCCCGGATCAGATCGCGCTCAAACTGGGCAAGCGAGCCGAAGATGTTGAACACCAGCATCCCGCCCGAAGTGGTGGTGTCGATGTTCTCGGTGAGCGAGCGGAACCCGATACCTCGCGTCGCTAGCTCGCCGACCTTCTCAATCAGATGGCTCATCGAGCGCCCAAGACGGTCGAGTTTCCAAACCACCAGCGTGTCGCCGCTGCGCAGATAGGCGAGCGCCTCGGCCAGGCCGGGCCGATCGGCTTTTGCACCAGATGCGTGATCGTCGAATATCCGGTCGCACCCGGCCGCGTTCAGCGCGTCGAGCTGGAGTGAGAGCTTCTGGTCTGCCGTCGAGACGCGCGCATAGCCGATCAACGCCACATGCAGCCCAATCCTGTCCGTTTTCCCATCATTATCTGATCTTGTCCGAATCGCCGTTATAGGTCCAGAGTTAACGGACATATTCCTGCTGGCCGCCAGAGGACCGTCTGACGGACACGCAAAGCGAAGGAGATGATGCTTGGCGAGACGGCGACTGGTGAGCCTGGAAATCTGGGCGAGGCATTATGGCGCGCCGCTCGATGAGCGCGAGATCGCGCGTCATTATACGCTGACCAGCGACGACCTGGAAATTGTCGGCCGCCGTCGCGGCGATGCCACCCGGCTCGGCTATGCGATGCTCATGCTATATATGAGATGGCCTGGCCGTGCGCTGGAAGCGGGCGAAGTCCCGCCCGCTCCTGTGCTCGCCTAT
>NZ_KQ130467.1 GCF_001046635.1 Novosphingobium barchaimii LL02 | reverse complement strand
GGAAGCGCTGGTGGAGATCGGCGGGGTGGAGCAGAAGGCCTACTTCTTCGCGCTCGATCTGCCGCACAGTGATGCCTGCTATGTGCGGGCCTATCCGGCGGCGGTGGCGGAGGCCTGGGTGGACGGACACGTGCATGCCTTCGCGTTTTTCGGCGCGGTACCGCGCTCGATCGTCTATGACAACGATCGCTGC
The DNA here is from genome assembly GCF_001046635.1 of Novosphingobium barchaimii LL02. Lineage (GTDB taxonomy): Bacteria > Pseudomonadota > Alphaproteobacteria > Sphingomonadales > Sphingomonadaceae > Novosphingobium > Novosphingobium barchaimii. The sequence continues at coordinate 8,742 of NZ_KQ130467.1, read as the reverse complement.
CTTGTGGCGAAGATCCTGCCCGACGGCACGCGGCAGCGTGCAACATTGTTCAGCGCTTTCCTGTCACATTACGTGATCCGCGACCGCTATGCTCGCCCGGGCAAGGGGAACGAGAAGGGCAATGTGGAGGGGCTGGTAGGCTATTGCCGGCGCAACTTCATGGTGCCGATCCCGAAGTTCCCGACCTGGGAGGCGTTCAACCTGTGGCTGGAGGAGCAATGCCGCGAGCGCCAGCAGGACAAGGTGCGCGGGCAGAGCGAGACGATCGGTGAGCGGCTGCAGCGCGATCTCGCGGCCATGCAGCCTCTGCCCGCTACACCCTTCGAGGCCTGCGATCAGAAAGGCGGGCGGGTCTCCTCGCAATCCCTGGTGCGCTACAGGACCAACGATTATTCGGTTCCGGTGGCCTGGGGCCATCAGGAGGTCTGGATCAGGGCCTATGTCGATGAGGTGGTGATCGGCTGCCGCAGCGAAGTCATCGCCCGTCATCCTCGTTGCTATGCCCGCGAGGAGGTTGTCTTCGACCCGCTCCATTATCTCCCGCTGATCGAGCAGAAGATCAACGCATTCGACCAGGCTGCGCCTTTGCAGGGCTGGGACCTGCCCGAAGCGTTCACGACACTGCAGCGGTTGATGGAAGGGCGCATGCACAAACATGGCAGGCGCGAATATGTGCAGGTACTGCGCCTGCTGGAAACGTTCACCCTCGCCGATCTCCAGGCGGCGGTCGAACAGGCCATCGATCTTGGCGCCATCGGCTTCGATGCCGTCAAGCACCTCGTCCTGTGCCGGATCGAACGCGTACCGCCCAGGCTGGACCTGGACGTCTATCCCTTCCTGCCACGCACCACGGTCGAGAAGACCTTTGCCAGAGCCTATCTGAGCCTGCTCTCCGACCGGCAGGAGGCCGCATGAGCGATCAGGCCCCGGAGATCCTTCTCGCTCACCATCTCAAGGCGCTCAAGCTGCCTACGTGCCTGCGTGAGCATCACAAGCTCGCGCGGCAATGTGCCGCTGAAGGCGTCGATCATATCCGCTTCCTCGCCCGCCTCGTCGAGATGGAAATGATCGACAGGGAGCGTCGCATGGTCGAGCGGCGCATCAAGGCCGCGCGCTTCCCCGCCGTCAAAAGCCTCGACAGCTTCGACTTCGCCGCCATCCCCAGGCTCAACAAGATGCAGGTGCTCGAGATGGCGCGCTGCGAGTGGATCGAGCGGCGTGAGAACGCCATCGCTCTGGGGCCATCAGGCACCGGAAAGACGCACGTAGCGTTGGGGCTCGGACTGGCAGCATGCCAGAAAGGACTGTCGGTGGGCTTCACCACCGCGGCAGCGCTGGTCAGCGAAATGATGGAGGCCCGCGACGAGCGCCGTCTTCTGCGCTTCCAGAAGCAGATGGCCGGATACAAGCTGCTCATCATCGACGAACTGGGCTTTGTGCCGCTCTCCAAGACCGGCGCCGAACTGTTGTTCGAGCTGATCTCCCAGCGTTACGAACGCGGCTCCACCTTCATCACCAGCAACCTGCCCTTCGACGAATGGACCGAAACCTTCGGATCTGAGCGTCTCACAGGCGCGCTCCTCGATCGCCTGACCCATCACGTCAGCATCCTCGAGATGAACGGCGAAAGCTATCGCCTCGCGCACAGCCGGGCCCGCAAGGCCAAAACCAGACCCTGAAAATTACACCAATGCCGGGGGGAGTGGCCCTCGGGCTACGCCCTCACGCCACTCCCCCCGGCATGTAACACGATGGCCTGGTTTTACGCCGCCGAATGGCCGACTTTTGCTCCGCCGTTGACACATCACCTTGTAGATGCGCCGGTCCAGAGCGCCCTTCGCATGGCTCTCCTTGACGATCGCCGCCAGCTTGGCCTTACCGGCGATCGGGAAAATGACATCGCAGATGCGCCCCGATGGTTCATTGATCGAGGCGCTGGCGATCTCGACCAGCAGGCGCTCCTTTCCATAGACCCGCTCGATGTCTTTCGCGATATCGCCCACCACCTTGCGTTTCGAGCGCGTTCCGATCTTGTGAACGGTTTCGATCAGCAGGTCGATCATCGCGTCAGTGAGTTGCGCCTCCCGCGACATTAGATAAATCGCATAAAGGCCGAGCTGTCGCGCCGGCGCATGCCGGCGCATCTCCGAGGCCTTTTCACCGGCAACGCGGCGAACAATCTGATCGACCCATGGCTTGCCCGTAGCCGTCAGGAGATCATGGGGAAGATCAAGTCTCTGGATAAAGGCGAGTTTCTCGGTCACGTCGAGAATGTTGTCGAGCGTTGCCTGTCCGGCGTCACCCTTCATCCTGTTGAATCCGGTCGAGCTGTCCGGATCGGCAAGCGAGGCTTCCAATAACGCCACCGCATCTGACGAAAGCCGATCACTGGCTCCGATCAGCCAGGTGTCCAGATAATCTTGCCGTTGTGAGCGAACGACACGTTCAAGCTCCTTGCGCGACGGCCCATAAATACGCCGGTCCCGGCACCACAGGAAAACATGCTCAAGCATGGCATTGATCGACTGGCCGCCCGGGCACAGCTCGCCAGCAATCCATTCCGTCAATTGCGCGCGATCCACCCGCTTCATGCGGTGATATCCAGGATGGATCAGGATCTCCGCACAATGCCGTCGTGCTGTCCGACTGGAAAAGTCATAACCGGCTATCTCGCCAGCCTCGACACCGAGTTGCTCGGCCAGATACGAGAGGCCATCGGTAGGGATTGAGCCGGGATCGATCGCGAAAAACCCCAGGGAAGCGAAGAATTTCAGCTGCGCGGCGAGGCCAAGGCGCGTCAGGGCCGGCTTCGAATTTACAAAATCAATATCGGCAAAGCTCAGGCTCCATCGTCCGATCAAATCCCCGCCCGGAATACTCCGATCCATCAACCCACTCCCTATGATGGAGCGAACTGTCCTCTTCTATGATTTCCATCGTCAATACCGAATGCCACGTTCCCAAAACGTTCTCCGACTTGGCCAAAATCGCAGCTTGGGGCCGACTGGGCCGATCAGCCGGAAGCCCTCCGGGTGGCCTGGAAGCGCAAGGCGCGCGAGAACCTGATGCGTTGAGGGATCAATGGTAGCGAGCCCGCCCGATCCATAGCTGTAGGCGATTGCAAAGATACTGGCCTCTGCTCGCAAACAGCGCGGATTTCTGCTCAGATTTGCTGACAGCAGGTGGGCCATGCTGCTCACGCTATGCGACAATGTGCTCGCCATCATCCGCGCCTGCTCGCAAACGGAGAAGGCCTGTTCTCGCTTTCTGCCAATAGCGAGGAGTGCCGGTGAGCGGTCTGGCAGCGATCGTTCCCGCCGGGTTTGCCGTAAGCATCAGCGCTCCCACTTCCTCAGGCTAGCAACGGATTGATCGTATAATGCCTGGAGCGAGCCGACCTGATTGTCTCGGAAGTGAATCGTCAGCACGAGATTGTCATACGGCAGATTGGCCGTGCAGAGCCCCGGCCGCGAGCCTCCGCCCATGGCGGAGCAACTCGCCAGCGATGGAGGACGCTTCTGACCTGCTTCGGCTGGCAACTGGTATGTCCAGAAAACACCATCACTTACCTTGCGCAGTGTTCGGCCGCGCCATGAAAGCGGGCGACTTGCGCAGACAGTCGAGTTGACAAGCGCCTCTGTTCCCGCTGCGCGGGCACACATCCGCTTCTTGCTTGCCACGCCCACCAAGTTTCGCTCCGGCAAGCTTGCGCTCGGATTTAGGTAGAACGAGAACCCGTCGCTGGGATCGAGCGCTGGTAGAAAGAACGGCTTATCATTGTCGGATATGTCGTTGGCTCTCGGGATGTCGAAGACTCGTCCCTCCAACCTCCTCTCGGCCGAGGCCGAGCACGCGCTGAGCAAGCTGACGATCGATAAAGAAGCTGCGGTAAGATGCCTGTTCATGCCGGCAGGCTATGAGAGAAGCGCAACGTCCACAATCGGTGGCACAGACGACATGCGTTGCGTCCGCGTGCGGGAGATACCAAGGCGAGGACAGCCAGTATCATATCGGCACACCGGCTTCGCGGAGCCGCTCGGTCAGGTCGCGGGTGTGTTCGGCGTCCAGCGTTCCGGCGAGGAACGCGCGTATGTCGGACGGCCGGGTGTTGAGCTGGCTGGCGAGCGCGCCCGCATCGTAACCGTTGCGCGTCAGCGTGGGTTCGAGGTCGTCAATCGCCCGCGACAGCACCTGCTCGACGATCTCGGCCGTGACGGGCTTGGCAGCGAAGCGGAAGCCCTGCTCGAAGGCGAGTGTCAGGTGCATCTCGATCTGGAGCGGGGTGCGCAGGCGCTCGGCGATGAGGTCGATCGCGTCCTCGTTCATCAAGTCGGCAACCTTGACCCCCTCGGCCGCACAGGCGCCGAGCAGCCAGGCAACATAGTCGCGGCGTTCGGCGCCGATGCCCTCATAGTCGAAGGTGGTCGTGCGGTAGCCGATCTCTTCCATTTGCGGGCGGCGCAGGTCGTTGCGTAGCCGAGGATGGCCGACCAGAAGGACCGACAGCAGCACGCCGGCATCAGCCACCACCTCCATCAACCGCTTGAGGCCGGTCAGCGTCTTGTGGTGCAGGTCATGCGCCTCGTCGACCACCAGTACGACCGGGCGCTTGCCCTTGCGCATGATGTCGCGCAGGTCGCGCTCGCGGCGCTCGGCCTGCTTGGGAATCTTCACCTGGGCACGGTCACCGGGCGAGAGATCGTAGAACAGCGCCTCGATCAGCGAGGGCAACGAGGTGCGGCGCTTGTCGACCGCAAGCGACTTGGCGACGGCGACCTTGCCCGCCCGGGCCAGCTCGTCCTCGATGCGGCGCAGCAGGTGCGTCTTGCCCGATCCGACCAGGCCGGAGACGACGATCAACCTGCCGGTCTGCACGGCCGCACAGACCTCGCGCACGAGGTTGCGCTGATGCTCTGTCTCGAAGTTGCCGACGCCTTGGAACGGGCGGGCGAGCCCGTAGCTGGATTGAACGTCGGCGAGCATCAGCTTGTCCCCCGTCTTGACTGGAACCGCTCTCGGATGCGGTCAGCGATGATGGTCTTGTCGAGCGTTTCGCCCAGCAGCGCGTCGATGAAGGCGCGGTCTGCCTCAGGCAGCGAGCCGAGCGGTCGCCGGAGCTGGTCGACGATGGCGTGGCGCGCCGCGAGCCCGGTCGGGTATGCCGTCTCGACCGCCGGCTCCGGAAAAGGTGTTTGCCGCACCGCGAGCCCTGCGGTGGAGGGCGGCAGCGACGGCAGCGGCCGGTCGCCGCCCGTCACGGTCGCGCGGGGCAGCCCCAGCTGGTCAGCGAGCCGGACCACCTTGTCGAGCCGCTCCTCGGCGCGGCTCTTCTGATACTTGCGATAGCGGTAGAGCGGCACGGCGCCGCGCGACGGCTCGTAAGGGCCATGCCGCTTGCCGTCATGCTCCACGAAGAGCTGCTGGTCGAACAGCCCCCAGAGCAGCGTCACCGTCTCGCCGGCGAGCTCGGGCTCGACCTCGTAGGAAGCGCCCTCAACCGAGACGGTCGCGTCGCCCGCAACGGTGCGCCGCTCGGGCTCACGAGCGAAGGCGCAGAACCGCTCCCATGAACACATGGCCCGCACGCCATCGCCGGGCAGGTGCCGCAGCCAGTGCTCGATCCGCGCGTGTGGCTCGGAACGATGGTCGCCGTTGTTGTAGGTGACCAGCGCACGCCGCATCCACAGATTGGCTTCCGCCTCGTCCTTGGGTTTGTGGAAGTGGTACAACGTCTCGTGCACCTCCTTCACCGTGCGGAACGGCCGCTCGACCTTGCCCTTGGCGCGGGCCGCGGTGTGCCGGTCGTCGGCCTTCGGCGGCAGATGGGTGAGGACGCGCACGCCGAGGCTGCCCATCACCGACTGGAACACGCGCGACCGGCTGACCGGGCCGTTGTCCATGTAGATCGTGACCGGCAGGCCCTGGAACGGCAGTTCGGGCTCAGGCTTGGCGGCGAAGGCGTTGAATAGAAAGCGCAGCGCGGACTCGGCATCCTCGCCATAGACGCTGCGATATTCCTGGTAGACCACGCCCGAGCAGTCATCGACGGCCGAGAACAGCATCAGCGTGGGTTTGCCGCGACCCTGCTCGATCCAGAGCGGCGCCTCGACCTGCTTGAGGTCGGACGGGCTCATGTCGAAGTGCCACAGCTCGTTGGATCGCCGCGCCTGAAAACGAACGGCTGCGTGGGGGCGGGTCACGCGGGCATAGTCCAGCCCTGATGAGCGGAGCAGCCGGTCGATGGTCGCCCGCTTCAGCAGGCCGGGTGCTACCTTGACCAGGCCCTCCGGCGTCTCGACGCCATCGGTTTCCAGGAACTCGATGGCGCGGGCGGTCGAAACGTGCCGGCCCTTCTTGTTGGTGGTCCTGATCTTCAGTGCGGCGACGATCTCGGCGTAGCGCTCCATCTCGGCCTGCGGGGCAACCCGCGTCGCACCATGGTCGGACCGGCGCACCGACTTGGGGCGGTTCAGCTCGCGCAACGCCCGGTAAAGGGTCCAGATGGAGATGCCATAGGCCTCGGCCGCACGGGCGATGATCTCGGTGCGACCGGGGTCGCGTGGGGGCAACAGCGACAACCGTCGGCGAAGATCGATCAGCGCCTCTCCAGGCGGTCGCTTCGCCCGGTCAGCCATGGGCTGTTGCAGCCTCCTTGATCGATGCACCGCTGCCGCGCTTGCCTGCATAGCGATAGAGGGTCGCGACCGACACGCCCATGCGCTTGGCGATGTCGCGCACCGGCAACGTGCCCTCCTTCATCATCGCCCGTGCCGCGGCGACGTCGCTCGGGCGCATTGCCGATGGGCGGCCACCCTTGCGACCCTGCCGGCGCGCCTCCACTAGCCCCGCGGTAGTTCGCTCGCGGATCAGGGCACGCTCGAACTGCGCGATGGCGCCGAACACGTGAAAGGTGAGCATGCCACCCGGCGTTGTCGTGTCGATGCTCTCGGTCAGCGACACCAGCCCGATCTTCTCGCGCTCCAGATCCTCGGCCGTGGCGATCAACTTCTTGAGCGAGCGGGCGAGGCGGTCGAGCTTCCAAACAACCAGCGTGTCGCCTGCGCGCAGCACGTCTTCCAGAATGCGCGCCAGTTCGGGCCGGTCATCGCGCGCGCCCGACGCCTTTTCGGTGAACACCCGCTCGCAGCCGGCCCGCCGCAGCGCATCGAGCTGGAGCTCGGGGTTCTGGTCGCTGGTGCTGACCCTGGCATAGCCGACCCGCATGAGCGTCTGATCTTCTCCAAACTCGTGCGGGGCATACCGTTTTGCGACGCGGGTTTCCAGAACAGTTTTGACAAAGTGCGGCCCGCAGATTTACGTTGCCGGCCCAGCAAGGCGATCGGCTCGTCAGAAACGGTCGTTTTGCAGAACCGCTGAGGAGCCGGGTTCATGCAGGTGCTCGATACGGTTGGCTGGGTCGGTGATGGCGACGACACCGACTTCTTCCTCGCAATCGAGCGCACCTTCGATCTGCGCCTGCGCTCGAACCTGCCTTGGACAACGTTCGGCGAGGTGCGTGACCATGTCGTCGCGCATGTCGCAGCCTACAGCGGGGGCGGCACGACATGCGCCACGCAGATGACGTTCTACAGGCTTCGACGCGCGCTCGGGCTTGGCCGGCACGTCGGGCCGGATGCGCCGTTGGCGCCGCTGATCGGTGGGAAGCTGCGCCAAGCGTTCAGCGACCTGGAAGCCGATACCGACCTCAAGATGCCGGCGACGCGAGCCGGATGGCTTGGGATTGTCAGTGGTCTCTGCTTCGCTGTCGCGGTCGCGATCCTCGCCTTCACGACGCTGGCACCTCCCCTTCGCATCTTCGCTGCTGGAGCGAGCGCCTACGCGGGGCTATGGTTACGGCACCTCGACCGCCGGCGATTACCTCGGAGGTGCGACACTATCGGCGATCTCGCCCGACTGGTCACGGAGCAGAACCGTGGCAGGCTTGCCCGCGACGGCGCGCGCCTCACCGCCCCCGAGATTTGGCGGATCATCCAGCAACTGGCCGCCGAGGAGAGCGGGATCGACCCCGATCTGATTGGGTCGGAAACGACCTTCTTCCGAGCCAAAGTGCGAGCAGCCTGATCAATGGCTTACTGGATTGCATAGATTGATGCCGAGACACGGGACATTGCGTGGCGTCGGACTGACGGCTTTGGGTGCCGTTGTCGTCGCAGGCTCTTTCGTCGCTCTCGGATTGCGACCGGATGGGATCGCCAGCTACTATCGCGATACGCTGACTCCGGCAGGGTTTGCCATTTGGTTCTGCGGCTTCGTAGCCGCCACACTCGCTCCACCCGCCATAGCTGTACTCTGCTGGTTTGGCGCCATGCGGTTCCGCTACGGGTGGCTTCTCCACATCCTGCTTGTTCCTGCCACCTACGCCGCTGTGCGAGGATCAATCGCGCTCATGCTCGCGGTAGCAAGTGAGCCGGACAGCGATGGCCCAACGAGATGGGCTACCGATCCAGCAGTGATGCTGATGGTGGTTTGCCCCATCGTGTACTTTCTGATCTTGGGTTCCACAAAGCTGCGTGAGCATCGCGCATCAGCAAATGACTGCTAATCTCGACTTTGTAGTTGGCAGATACCATGAGCGGCCCTTTGCCGTTTGCGAGCAGACGCGGATGATGGCGAGCACATTGTCGGATAGCGTGAGCAGCATAGTCGGCTCGTTGTCAGGTAATCTGGGCAGGAAAAGGCGCTGTTTGCGAGCAGAAGCTGCTACGGTTGCAAGCGCCTACA
>NZ_KQ130466.1 GCF_001046635.1 Novosphingobium barchaimii LL02 | reverse complement strand
GTAACCGCTGCACCCGCCCCACGTATTCCGAGAGCTTGCTGATGGTTAGGCTCGCCCGAGACGAGGAGGAGATCGGGCAATGTCGGATGAAATTGATGCAGGGTCAAACGGCGGTTTGACGTGTGCGTCGCACAGTACAACTGCGCGTTTGACCGTCAGTTTGCCGCCCGGACGTCGGCGCTACGAGCGTTGGCCGGATGACGTACGCGACCGCATTCTGGCTGAGAGCTTTGTGCCAGGAATGACTGTGGCGCAGGTCGCCCGCGATAACGGCGTCGGCCTTGGCCTTTTGCACTATTGGCGTCGGCAAGCGCGAGCAGCAGGAGCCGTCGAGGAATTGCGGTTCGTACCCGTCACGCTGGCTCAGGAGAAGCAACTCGAACCTGGCGGCTTGGAGTTGGTGGTACGAGACGTGACGGTTCGGATCATGGGCGCGGTCGAGATGGACCACCTGCGCGCGGTACTGGCGGCGATCCGGGAATGATCCCGATCGACGGAAGCGTACGGATCTTCGTGGCGACACAGCCGGTCGACTTCAGAGCCGGGATTAACCGATTGATGGGGCTGGTGACGCACGTGCTGGGGCATGATGCCTGCGCGGGCGATGTCTTCGTGTTCCGCAACAAGGGCGCGGATAAGGTGAAGTTGCTCCGTCATGACGGGTCAGGCGCGGTTATGGCGACGAAATGGCTCGACCGAGGAAGGTTTTACTGGCCTGCCGTGCAAGGCGGCACGATGGTCCTGAGCGGACCGCAATGCACGGCATTGCTGTCGGGTCTGGATTGGAAGAAACTGCCCGCACCCGAGGTGCGCAGACCCCTGATTTTTGGCTGATATCTGCGGTTTTCTGTGGCGACGAGGAGTCGGTGTGGTATAGTCAGGCATGCCCGCCCAAGCCGACGATCTCCCTGAAGATATGGAGCAAATGGCGGCTCTGGTGCGTGAACTGCAGGCAGAAAACGCCCAACTGCGCGCACTGCTCAAAGGCATGGCCCACCAGGCCTTCGGCAGCCGTTCAGAACGCGCCAGCGTCATCCTGGGTGATCAAGGTCTCCTTGATCTCGGCGACCTCGTAACCACGCCGGCTACCGCAGCCAACGACGATGGCGACGCCGAAGACAAGCCTGCCGTCGGTCGCCCACGCCGCAAGCGCGGCCTGATGGCACTGCCGGCCCATATCGAGCGCGTGGAGCGCGTGATTGATCCCGACACGCTGGATTGCCCCTGCTGCGCCGGCAAGCTCCACAGGATCGGCGAAGATGCCAGTGAGGCACTCGACTGGGTGCCGGCCATCGTTCGCGTCATCCGCACAGTGCGCCCTCGTTACGCCTGCCGGGAATGCCGGGAGGGCGTCGTTCAAGCGCCGGCGCCGCGCCGCGCGATCCCAGGCTCGATGGTCACTACCTCGACGCTGGCCTGGATGGCGACGGCGCGCTACGCCTGGTCGATCCCGCTCAATCGGCAGTTGCAGATGCTCGCAGGCCAGGGCGTCATCCTCGATCGGGCGTTACCGAGCCGCTGGATGCGTAAGATCGCATGGTGGGTGAAGGCGCTCTATGATCGCCTGCTTGCCTACATCCACAGCCAGTCCCGGATCTTCTGCGATGAGACCCGCATGCCGGTCCTCGAGAAAGGGCGAAGACGAACCCGCACGACACAGTTCTGGGCGCACGCTTGTGATGACGGACCGTGGTCAGGCCCGGCCCATCCGGCAGTGGTGTATATCCATGCTCGCGGACGGCGGCATGCCGAGGCGTTCGAACAACTCGCCCGCTACCAGGGCGTTATCCAGGTCGACGGCTATGGTGCCTACAAGGCGCTTGTGCGCGGTGGTCCGGGCCGAGGCAAGATCACACTCGCCTTCTGTCTTGCCCACGCCCGGCGCAAGTTCGTCGATGCCTTCCGCAAATCGCCATCGCCGGTGGCAGCGGCGATCCTTACCCTGATCGGTGAGGTCTACGCGATCGAGGCGCGTGTGCGCAAAGGCACCGCCGCACAGCGCCTCCAGGCTCGTCTCGCCGAAACCGCCGACGTCATGGCGAAGATCAAGGCGCAGATCGACATCATGCTTCCAGGTCTGTCGCCCAAGTCCGACCTGGCCAAGGCGATGCGCTACACGCTCAACCACTGGAAGGGGCTAACCCTGTTCCTGGAAGACGGCCGGATCGAGGTCGATACCAACACCGTCGAGCGCGGCATGAGAAATGTGGCCCAGGGCCGCAAGTCCAGCCTCTTCGCTGGTAGCGAGGAAGGAGCTCAGACCTGGGCCGTCATGGCATCGCTTCTCCAGACGGCTCGCCTGGGGGGCCTGGATCCCTACACCTGGCTGAATGACGTGCTGGAGCGTATCGTCACGGGCGCTGTGAAGATCAACGAACTGGACATCTTGCTCCCATGGAACTGGCGGCCGGCGGCAGAACCGGTAAAAGCGCTGGCGGCATGAACTTCAAACCTCGCACATCGCAGGGCCGGACCCTCTCGCTCGAACAGCTCGAGATATGGCTCGACGAGCTTGATCCCCCCGTAGCTGGCGTCTCATCGATCGACGGCTTCCTGGCCGCAGTCGCCGCAGGCCCCAGCGTCATTGACCCCGACGTATGGATTAAGAGCATCCTGCGCGAGCACGCTCTCAACGCGCGCTCGGCGCCTGCGCGCCGAACGATCCTCAAGCGGTATAACCGCATCTGCATCGAGCTTGCCGAGAAGCCCGAGGCGTACGCGCCGATCTACATGCGCACCGAGGAAGGCGAGGTACTGCTCGAGGACTTCGCCAACGGGTTCTTCACAGCCATGCATCTCGACATGGAGGCGTGGAAGCCCTTCATCGCCGACCCGCAGTTCGGCTACCCGCTCGCGGCACTGCTTGGCCACAGCACCATTACAGGTGGCCCGTCATGGATCGAACAACTGGGTGATCCGAGCGCCAATCTGGCACTAGTCGATACGTGGCGCATGGTCCCGCAAATCATCTCGCTGATCAATGACCAGTGCGCCTTCGCGCGCATGACGCCAGCAGCCTGATATAAATCCCGCCACCACCAATGCGTGGGACAGGATCAGCGGTTACTCTGATTCAGAAGCATTGGACAGTGTAAGGTCGACGGCCCCTGCACGTGGCTTGTGTTCAAGCTTCAAATCAGGGGGCAATGTACCTTTAGCGAATCTCGGCCACGGGGCGTTTGTTGATGAAGCGGAGCCAAGGCCCGTGAGCATGATGCCGGGCATTAGCGCGGTCAGATAATCGCGATATTGTTTCCAGAATACTGTGGCTCGTTCGTCTGCGACCATGCTTCCATTGGCATGCTTATTGGAAGAGGCAGCCAAGGCTTCAATCATCAGGCTAAAATCGGTGCAGGCTATCGTTTTTGCGACCTCAGCGAATGCCTCGTGGGTAACCACCGCATCCCAATCTGCAACATCAGCCAAGTATGCTCTCGGCGCGAAAAGCACAGTCCGAAAAGCGTCCCAATGGTTGTCATTTCGCCCTTGCTGGCCGCGTAATCGAGCGCGACCCGCCTGATTTGGCTGGAAAGAAGCGTTCACCTTGTTCTCGATGAGGACCGCACACCTGCGATCTGTATCATCAGCGTAAAGCAAGAAGATGTCCGTTTCGGTCCCGTTGTCTGTGGCGCTCCGCCAGCCAGTTTTAAGGATTGAACAGGGTGCTAATCCGATCATCGTGGCAAGTCGGGATGACAGATCGGAAGAACGAAGCAAACCTTCCAGCACCAAAACATCGATATCGCGCTCGGTTATGGAGCCTATCGCATCTCGATTAAGGTACGCCGGCAAGGATGCAGAGATTGTCACGCATTTCTCCAAGAGATCTAAGGGCGCAAGCGTGACACAAAAGAACGCGTTTATGATCAAATATCTGAATTGGTGTAAGGTAAGCGCGAAATTCCGCGCACCTGTTCGGTTGAGTGACGCGGTGTGAAGGATGTGTCCACCAAGGAAGAGGTGGACACATGGAGATGGCACCGATGGGCTCCTATGGGCTTGAGGTTGTAAGGGTGACGAGTAACGGCCGGCGCTATTATGGTCGGGCGGGGAAGTCACGGTTGGTCGAGGCGTGCCTCGAGCCGGGCATATCGGTGGCGAGGCTTGCGCTGGAGCATGGTGTCAACGCCAACCAACTGCGCAAATGGGTCAGGAAGTATCAGGAGCGGCAGAGTGCGAAGGGGCAGCGGAGCACGGGGCCGTTGCCGGATCCGTCGGCGTTTATCCGGGTGGAGACGTCTCTGGCGCCTGCGGAGCGACACACTGGTGGGATCGCGATCCGGTCTGCGGGATTGGTACCGTCAGTGCGGCTGCAGGCGTCGATGCCAAATGGCGTATCGCTGACGCTGGAGGGGTGTGACGCGCAGTTACTGGCGGTGATGATCGATGCGCTGGGGCATTGCAATGTTCCGGCTCGCTGAAGATCTGCGCGTCTATCTCCACCGGGATCCGATCGATTTCCGTTGTGGGATCAACAGCCTTGCGATCCTGGTCGAGCAGTCGATGGGCCTCAATCCGTTCGAGCGCGCGGCGTTCGCCTTCTGCAACCGGCGCCGGACCCGGATGAAGCTCCTGTTTTTTGACCGGTCGGGCTTTGTATTGGTGCTCAAGGCGCTGACGGAGGACAAGTTCCGATGGCCCAAACGAGCGGAAACGGTGGTGGCGCTCACCGCCGAGCAATTGCGATGGCTGCTCGACGGGATCGATATTGACGCAATGGTCCCTCATCCGGTGCGGCAATATCAGTTTGTCGGCTGAAGGCTGTTGACGCGGGAACGGGCTTTCGATTCAAGACTGCGATGGATCGAGGCGGCGTGCCCACTATTGCGGAATTGATGGCGCTTCTGGCGACGAAAGCCGCCGAGGTCGAGGCATTGGCGGCCGAGAGGGACGCCCTTGCCCGGCGCATACTGAAGCTTGAGGAGGAACTGGCGCTGGCGCGGTTGCACCGCTTTGCGCCGCGCAGCGAAAAGCACATGGATCGCGTCTTCAATGAAGCCGAGCAGGCCGCCCTTGAGGACGATGCAGACGAAGATCACGACGATATCGACGAGCCGGGCGCTGCCGATCTTCCCGACACGGGATTGCCGGAGGCGAAAAAACCAGAAGGGAAGAAGCGCGGGCGCAAGGCACTTCCTGCGGGCCTGCCACGCCAGCGCGTCGAATATGACCTCGCCCACGACCAGAAGGTCTGCCCGTGCTGCAGCGAACGGCTGCATCGCATGGGGGAAGTGGTAACCGAGCAGCTTCACATCGAGGTGAAGGCCACGGTCCTGCAGAATGCCCGCGCCAAATATGCGTGCCGCAATTGCGACCGCACCGGGGTCGCCACGCCGATCGTCCTTGCGCCAATGCCCGCCCAGCCTTTGCCGGGGAGCATTGCCACGGCCTCGACGCTGGCCTTTGCCCTTGTCCACAAATACGTGGATGGCACGCCGCTCTATCGTCTGGCGCAAACCTTCGAGCGTGCAGGTGTACCCGTTAGCCGCGGTGCTCTGGGCCATTGGGTGATTGGTTCGAGCGAGAGGCATCTGTATCGCATCTATGACGCCCTGAAGCTGCGGCTCCGGTCCCAGGACGTCATTCATGGCGACGAGACTACGGTTCAAGTGCTGAAGGAAGAGGGCAAGGCCCCTACCAGCACCTCGTATATGTGGGCCTACCGCAGCAGCGAGGACAGCAAACAGCCGATCGTGCTGTTCGACTATCAACCCGGTCGCGGGCAGGAACATCCGCAGGCCTTCCTCGGCGACTATCGCGGTATCCTGATGAGTGACGGCTATACGGCATGGCGCACATTGAAAGGCGCCACGCATCTGGGTTGCATGGCCCACGCCAGACGGCGCTTTGCCGACGCCCTCAAGGCGAGGAAGAAACAAGGCGGGCCGCCCGCACAGGCGCTCAAGTTCTTCGACCAGCTCTACCGGATCGAAAGGCAGGCGCGGGACGAAATACCCGATGAGGGGGAAGCGCAGGCCAGCTACATGCGCCGCTTCCGCCAGAAACATAGCGTCCCGGTCCTGGATGCCCTCAAGGCGTGGCTCGATGCGATCGCACCGAAGGTCATGCCCGAAACCAAGCTTGGTGATGCGGTATCCTACACCCTCAACCAGTGGGAATACCTGACGCGCTACGTCGAAGACGGCAGGATGCCGATCGATAACAATCTTCTCGAACGTGACATCAGGGTTTTTGCAACAGGAAGAAAATCCTGGCTTTTCTGCGACACAGTGGACGGCGCACGGGCGAGCGCCGTCACCTACAGCCTGATGCTGACTTGCCGCGCCTGCGGCGTCGAGCCTCTCGCGTGGCTACGCCATGTCCTCACTGAACTGCCCCAGCGACCTCACGACGCCGATATCGACGACCTGCTGCCATTCAACTTCGAAAGACCCGCCTGACCCGCCGACGTCGTTGCGGTGGCCTGGCTCGTCCAGCGTCAACTATGATGGCCGCACTGCCTCCGGAAGCAACGTGCTACGAAATGCGCGCTTACGGTGTAAGGGCATGGCACATTTTTAATGCTTCGCCGCACTTCTGCCAGACATCGGCGGTTTCCCTCGGGAAGGGCTTTCCAGCGTTGATTGCCGCTTAGATGTCACCCGGGCCGCCTATAAATTACCATTGAGAATTGGCTCTGACTCACATTTGCTGCTGGTGATGATATCCTTCCGCCGCTTCATTGGAAGGATCTGCCATGCATGGTCGATTTCAACGCGCAAGCCTGGCACCGAAGGGATTTGCGGTCGTCTCGGTTCAAAGTGTTGGAGAGGATATCCAGATTCTGCTGCGCTCCCGGTGCGTTTCGGGTGTTTGCCCCGATTGCTGGCGACCAAGTCAGCGAATTCGAAGCCGATATGTCCGTCGACCGCTGGATCTCCCGCTAACGGGGCGGCGCGTCATACTCCAGATTTCTGCGCGTCGTTTTTGGTGCGACACGGTCAATTGCGGGCGCCGTATTTTCTGCGAGCAGTTCGGTGCCGGTGTCCTGGCTCGATATGGCCGTCGTACTCCGCGTCTTGAGACGATAGTCCACCACCTTGGTCTCGCGCTCGGTGGAAGGCCCGGATCCTTGTCGCCGTAATCGAAAACAACGTTCCTGAACTGGTCGCGGGCCGCAAAGCGATCGGCGACTTCCAATCCATGATCCGATCGAAGTCAGCGACAAGACTTGATGGCTGGATCGCGATGTCCAAGGGAAGCCTGGTCAGTCCATTCGTCAACGGTGTTGAGAAGGATCTGGCCGCAGTCCGCAATGCGATCGTCTCCCCATGGTCGAATGGACAGACAGAGGGGCAAATCACCCGCCTTAAATTGATCAAGCGACAGATGTACGGGCGCGCCAAACTTGATCTGCTTCAGGCACGGGTGGTGGGCGTAATATAGCGCCTTCGATCAGCAAATGTGAGTCAGAGCCAATTCTCAATGGTAACGCCGGGTCACATCTCAGTGGGAATCAACAGTAAAGCCGTTCGATCAAACGCAAAATTAACGGTCGCATGGCACTTGGTGGGCATGGGAAGATTGAATGGACTAGATGGATTGCGCGGCATTGCGGCCGTTTGTGTCGTCGTTTTCCATGTGGCGGCGATCAACAGCACGTTTCAGCCTTTTGGCGGCGGATATCTCGCTGTAGACTTCTTCTTCCTTCTTTCAGGATACGTGATGGCACGTAGTTATGAGGGAGGCGAAATCTGCAAGCCGTCCTTCCTGCTGAAGAGGGTGGCAAGGCTTTGGCCGACCATGGCGATTGGCGTCCTTCTTGGTGTCGCAGCTCACTGGGAAGAACCACGGCTGCTGTGGTTCGTGGTCGCCGGCATGTTTTTGATGCCGCTGTTCCTGACTGACCAGGCCTTTCCCATAAACAATGCGTCATGGTCCATATTTTTCGAGCTTCTGGCGAACGCAGCACATTCACTTATTCTCAGTAAACTGAACAGCCGGGCCTTGAGCATGCTCATCTTTATGCTGCTGCTTGGTGCGGTCGGGATAGTCTACGTGTTCGGCGGGCTAAAGCCAGGACCCTACACCCAAGCGTTTTGGCTCGGCCTGCCGCGCACTATGCTCTCATATTCGATCGGGATATTCCTGTTTCGAAAATGGCGCGATGCTCCGCCCGTTTCGATTCCGTTTGTAGCCACCATTGCTCTACTCCCGGTCATGCTGACCAAGCCTTTTGCTGCCTCGCTAGCGGGCGGCTGGTTCGACATCGCCTTCGTCATCTTGATATGCCCGACCCTGATCGCGGGAGGATTGCGGCACACCACTTCTTGGGGGACATGGTTAGGAGCGATCTCGTTCCCGCTGTACGCCACCCATTATCCCATCCTCACCTTAGCCCACTTGGCTGGTGCGTCCCCTTTGGTAGGGTTCGCAGCAACCATCGTCGTGGCAGCGATGATCCAATGGTGGAGGCCGATGCTTGGCTACTTCAAACGGACCGCCTACAGGCGAGAGAGCCCTTGCTGATGTTCTTTAATTGTTCTTTTTTCGAGGCATGGAAGATTCGCGCACCACAGACCGCCTGATCGCGGGCTTGATCCAATCGGCTCCCGCCTGGGTCAGGGTTGTTATCACTGCTCGAACCTCCCGTGTTCGGAAGGACGCCATAGCAAGCCTCGCGGATCATGTTGCGGCTGGCTTGGCACAGGCGAAGCAGCACGACCATGAGCAGATGCGCCTGCCCTTTTAGCCACTGCGCCTATCATTTCAGGGATTCTACCGGCCCCACGGCACATACTGCCGATAATTCATATGCTTAATGCGTCCTTTTTGCCGCCGTGACCGTAGTTCCCCTGCATCAACCCCATGTGATGCAAATTCAGACGGAAGTTCATTCCACTGAGGCGTGCGGGCGCGGTGGAGCAGGAGCTATCGCGTCCGCATATCCCTAATTAACTTTGCCCAAAAATCAGGCGGCGGATAACGCGGTTTTAGTGAATGACTGCACTTTCGGGTCCGTCCACTTGCTGATGCTCATGCCGCTAACCGTTGATACATTTCCAGGAAAGGAATTGCCTGTTGGTCAAGCGAGAAGCGTCCCGCACGAGCGATTGCATCATCGCGTAGTTGTAGCCGCAGGTGTGGCTCATTGACGAGCCGCTCCACCGCGTAGGCGATTGCCGTAGGGTTTCGTCTGGCAACGAGAAGACCCGCGTCGCCAAGCAGATTTCGTACCCCGCCGACATCGGTAGCAACACATGGAAGGCCCGTCGCGAGGGCCTCGATCAAGGCCAACGGCGTGCCCTCATGATCAGACGGCAGAACGAACGCATCAAGCCGCCTTAGCCACGTAGCAATGTCGTCTACGTCCCCGTGGAATTCCACGTTCAACCCTTCGGCTGCACTTCGTAAATTTGCTTCCTCTAGACCTTGGCCTGCGACAAACAAACGGCATGGCACTCCCCGGTCTTTTAGTAGCCTTAGGGCATCGAAAACATCTCGATGGCGTTTCACCGGATGCAACCTTGCAGCAATGCCAAGCGTGATCGGCTGAGACAGCTTGCGGATTTCGGACGGACGATATTGGCGCAGGTCGATACCTGGAGGCACAACCGCGATGGGCTTGTTCGTCCATGGGCGAAAGCGCCGAGCCAAATCATCCGATACAGCAGTCACGCTTTCGGCACGATGCAACCCCCAAGCGATCGAAGGAAGCCATCGCCATCCTTGCCCTAGCGCGATGTGAAGGGTGACGATGGACGGCATATCTCTCATCGCATGCGCCCCCAACGCACCCGCGATGTGTCCCTGCGCGTGAAAGACATCGATCTTTTCGCTGGAAAGTAGCTTGCTCAAATCCGCCCTGAAGTGCTTGCTTCGTCGGTCGATGTGGTGCTGCGCAATGCCCGGAAGTGCGATCTGGCGACCTTGAGCGGCTGGATCATAGGCGATGACCATGGGCTCGATACCATGGTGGAGGCTGATGGCGCATAAATCCGCGACCATCCGTTCACGCCCTCCCGTGACCAGGTTTGGCAGCAAATGAGCGACGCGCAGCACGACCGAGCTCTAGCCAGCAAGCCGACTAGCCGCATCCTTTGTGTATTTTTTCAAGGAGGGACCATGCTTCTCTACGCGAGATCCCGCTTCGCAATGGCAGTTCGGGCAGTTCAGCTTGAAGGCATCCCTTGCGGCCTCATGATGCTGCTCGGTGTAAAGTATTTGGTTAAGCCGCTTATCATGCAGATTTCCGAGCGGGAAAGTGACGTAACAAAGCATGACCGAGCCATCGGCTCCGACCCAAAGAAGCTTACGGGCATCGCACGGGATGCGCATATTTTCTTGTTCGAGTGCCCAGTCTGCGAACGATGCTAGGGCGACCTCACTTTCGGTAAGTAGGCTCGGTCTTGCTCGTTTCAGTTTGAGCAGGTGGTTGATTACGAGGTCAACCGCAGGCCTGTCTTCCGGTCGGAACTGAAGTTCGCGTTCGGGGCCTTCCTGGAAGTAGGGCAGCGAGTAATGCACGACATCGACATGGATGCTGGCCTGGAAGCGATCGGCGAAGGCAACCATTTCATTCACCGCTTCGATATTCGCAGACCGGCGGCTGAGCAGAAAATTGAACTGGATATCCAACTCTTCCGGGCCAAACTTCTTTCGTGTGTTGGTCAGGCTTTCGACGAGCCGATCAAACCGACCTGGACGCTGTACATATTCGTCGAAGGCCCCATTCTCGCCGTAGTAGCCGATGGTCACTTTCCTCAGACCGGCGGCATGCAACGCTTCTATCTTGCGGTCGAGGATCAGGCCGTTTGTCGTCATGTAGCAGCCAACGCCAAGCTTTTTCGAAATGTTGACCATTTCGACGACGTCGGGGTGCAACAGTGGCTCACCACCGTATAAGCGTACCGCTGGAACCTTGGCTGCGGCGGCATCCTCCAACAACTCCCGGACGGTCTGCAACGGCAGTTGGGAACCCGGCATGAAGTCGCGACCGTACTTGCAGCCCTGGCACCGCAGATTGCAATGCGCAGTGATCGCAATCGTGATCTTCTCGGTGTTGGCGCGCAGTAATGAGGGCCAAGCAGAAGCCGCACTACTAATCATGCGTTCTTTGGCGCGATAGCCGTACTTCAAGGCAGAAGCTGTTGAAGGGATGGTTCTGGCCAGTGTCCTGGCCATGCTATCGATCGTCATAGTTGCCCGCCTGTTGGTCATGGTGGCGCTCGAACGCGCTTATCCTTAAAGCCATCACCTGATGTTCGTTTGATTTCAAAGGGAAAGGGAAAGGTGTTCCAAATGTGGACAATGACACATAGAAAGATGAGCAAGCGCGTGTAGCGCCTGTAATCGAACCTATGGCCATGGTCAGGTGAGGTCGAACCTATCCTCAGTCGCCTCGCGTAGTTTTGGGTTATAGTCGGCCAAGACCATCATAAAAACGTCTGGTTGGCTGTCAGCAGAAGCTTTGATCTCACCTTTGGGGATTTTCCTGTCTAAGCGCTTGCCGAGCAACCAAAGGGCCTTGTCGAGCACCCTTCGCGTATAAGGGTAGGTCATGCCGAGAAGAGGGGCCTGTGCTGCGATATTTGCTTCGATCGTGGGCAGCCAGCGCGCGTGCAAAGCTTCAAAATCATGGAGAAATGCCGTGGCCGCTTTTTCCTCCTTGATGCCATTGCGGTGCTTAGCTCCCATTACGTCATTCAAGGCCATGACAGCATAGCTATCCCACATCGTCGCGTGTTCGGGTTGATAGTACCAGAGGGATTTCATGCAGAACGAAGAGAGATTTGCGCCGACACCTAGATTATACTTAGCGATGATACCATGCACCCCTGCAACTGCACTGACCCAAAGCCGCGCAAGCTCACTGGAATGATCTTCACTCAGATCGAGAGTGACTGATTTGTATTCTTTGAAGAGGTAAAGAGCAATTTCTTCAAGTTTTTCAGAGCGATTTCCATCCACATTTTTATTTATAGCACCTTGATGTACGCTGTACTCTCTAGCAAAGGCATACGTCTGTTCGCCCGTCCAAGGGGCTGACTTAAGGCGTTCGACCAATAGATTGTCGGTAAGCCGATTACGCGGGCGGGCATCTTGTGATGGGTTATTGCGCCATTGATCAATCGCTGAAGCGACACCCCACCAAATTGCACCTTCCATGCTTGATGCAACTTGCTTCGCTTTATCCCTCTGCCAAGACATGCTCACGTATCGAACTCCTTCGCGGGCAAGGCGGCAACGCTGTCCGATTTCAACAGCCTGCTGCCCCTTCTTCCGTTAGCTCAGCAATGCGAAAGCGTCTGCGAATTGTCGATCCGGGAAAATTCCGGTCTTACAGAAGGTTAAGGCGCAGAATTTTGGCGAGCCCTGCTTAGCCGAGCATAACGTCGCAGGCGCGATCGACGCTGGCTCAGCGCGGCCCGCAAAGTGGTCGTAGGGGAAAAAATGTTAACACCTTGCCCGGTGCAGCCTTCGATTGCAGTAAGCGTGGCGTATGATCGAATTCGTCGCCCCAGCGCATGAAGACCCGGCCCTTGCCCAATCGCCCCTCCTGCGCGGTGCGTTGCTGACCCTCGGCTATATCGTCCAGCATGGCCCCATCGGCCTGACGCAGAACAAGGCCTTGAAGCGGTATTTCGTGACGTGGGCTGCTGAAACGTTCAACTGGCCCCATTACACCGCCGAAGACCTGTACGCGGTCAACAAGGTACTGAACGAAGAGGACTTCCCGCCGCTGGTGGTCCTTCACGACCTGCTGGTCAGCGCCAAGTTGGCAAGGCATCGCAAAGGTTTCCTGCACATCACGAAAACGGGGAAGGATCTGCTACAGCATCCGGGCAACCTCTGGATCACCTTGGCCCATCATATCTTGTTCGTCCTCGATCACTCCCGATACACGCGGTACGGCGACGAACTCGCCGGAGATTGGCTGCTGTTCCTCAACATCATCAACGTCGAGGCTCATACCGGCCTAACCTACGAGCGCTTCGTAGAGGTGCTGCTCGGGGCTGGACCGGAAGACCATCGGGCTTATGCAATGGCCTACATCCACATCCTGCGCCCGTTGTGCTGGCTTGGACTTCTGGACGAGACCCGCCACGGCAAGCCCTATCCGACAGAGAAGCTGTTCACGAAGACCGCCCTTTGGCCTCGGGTGATCCAGGCGGAATCCGATAAGGTGTTGCCGGACGTCACCCGGCATTGATCTGTTTGCGCCGATAACGCCACTTATGGGAACTCCACTTACCGCCAGCGTGGCTCCCGTTTGAAAGCCATGTTCTTTGGCAGCGGCGTATGTGCTGATTTTTAAGGATCTAGCCCTATTGCCCCAGGAAACGTGCATCTTGTAGCGCGACATCGCCGGTGATTGGTCAGCGACACTGATGGTGATGTGTCAGCGGTGACGTTGAGGATAATGTCACACGAGGTTGGCCTGGATCAAGAGGCGTTGTCGCGCAGCGATGTCGCTGGAACGGTTTCGATGTCGCGGGGCGATGTCGCTGGATCAGGAGGACTGTCGCGGAGCGATGTCGCTGCGGCCAGTGCGGATCGCCTGCGATAGCTCTCGACGTTCATTTCCAGGATAGTGGCGTGGTGAACGAGCCTGTCGATGGCGGCGACAGTCATTGCCTTATCCAAAAAAATGGCATCCCAACCGCTGAATGGTTGGTTGGCGGTGATCATGATGGAGCGCCTTTCGTATCTGGCAGAGATGAGTTCGAACAGGACGCTGGTCTCGGCCTGGTCCTTGCGGACGTAGGACAGGTCATCGAGGATGAGCAGGTCGAAGCGGTCGAGCCTGGCGATCTCCTGGGTCAAGGTCAGGGCCTGACGTGCGGCCTGCAAACGCTGGACGAGATCGGTGGTCCGGGTGAAGAAGACCCGGTATCCGCGCGCCACAAGCTCGTTGCCGATGGCGGCCGCGGCGTGGCTCTTGCCGGCACCAGGCGGACCAAATGCCAGAAGATTGTGGCCAGCCTTGAGCCAGGTATCTCCTTGGGCCAGAGCCAAGACCTGGGCCTTGCTCAAGGTGGGAACGAGGCTGAAGTCGAAGGCATCCAGGGTCTTGCCGGGCGGCAGCCGTGCTTCTGTAAGATGGCGCTGGATCCGGCGTTGCTCGCGTTCGGCGAGTTCCAGTTCGGCCAGGGCTGCCAGCAGGCGCGAAGCCGGCCATCCCTCCTTGTCCGCTCGTGAACAAAAGTCTGGCCAGAGACGGGCAATGGTGGGCAGACGCAGCGTGCCCAGCAACATGGGCAGCTTGGCGGTGTCGACAGTGATGCTCATGCGGCCATCTCCCTGGCGGTGAGCAAATCGTCGTAAGTGTCAGGCTGGGGAATATCGACGACCACATCGACCGGTTCATTGCCGGGCCGTTGGAAGCGCTCCTGCAGATCCTTCAGATCAGGTAAGCCCTGGCCATCGAGTATGCCGGTCAGGGTCGCGGCGAGCTCAGCCTCGCAGGCCTGGTCATGCGCAAGCCACAGCAGCCCCACCATGATGCGGCATGCGGCGGCTTTGGGAAGCGCACCCTCCAGAGCATCCCAGCAGCGGCGATATTCGCTGCGAGGGAAGAGCTTGTTGCGATAGACAAGGTTTGCCAGCGCGTGGGGCTTGGTACGCAGGCTGTGGATCACGTGCCGATAATTGACGACGTGGTCATGACCGCCCCGCCCGCGATCGGGCGCCCGCCCGCGTGGCAGGGTCTCGATGGGCTGCCCGGCCAGATAGAGGTCGATCCGGTCATCGAAGATCCTGGCTCGCAGGCTATGGCCGATGAGCCGGGAAGGCACGGTGTAGAAGACCTTGCGCAGCACGAAGCCGCCCGATGAGGTGACGAGCACCGTAGCTTCATCATAATCGCAGCTACGGCGTGAAGGTAACGGCCGCAGGTGCTCAGCTTCGATGCGCAAGGCATCGCGCCGCCGCGCGTTGTGCCGGCCCACGACCTGGGCGAGGAACGTGCGCCAGTCCTCGATGGCGGCGAAGTCACGTGTCCCGCGCAACTGGAGTGCCTGATCGAGCCGATCCTTGAGGTGGCCATGACGGCTCTCGATGGACCCATTCTCATGGGCGATCCCGCGATTGTTGCGGGTGGGCTCCATCTGGTAATCGGCGCACAGGGCGGCATAGCGGGTCCGCAGATCTTCCTGGGCATCTTGCTCCAGGTTGGCGAACGCCGCGGAGAGGCTATCGGTGCGATGCTCGTGCGGCACGCCGCCAAGCTGCCACAGCGCATTCTGAAGGCCGCAGGCCAGCGCCGTGAAGCTTTCTCCTCCCAGCACGACCTCGGCATGCTCCCACCCGGAATAGACCAGCGCGAAGTGATAGATCAGGTGCGGGGTCGGATTGCCGGAGATGGTGACCTTCAGATCGCGGGCGTCAAAGAAATCCGACATGCCCTGTCGGCCAGGCGGATGGTTCTGCCGGAAGATGACCTCACGCTCTGGTCCATGCTCGGCCTTCCATAGCCGTATCCGGCGTTCCAGGGTTCTGCGGGCTGGCGTCAGATCGAGCCCGGGGTGGCGCTGCTCCAGCTCCCCAAGAATAGAGATGGGCTTCAGGCCCGGCGTGCTCTCGAGCAAAGGCACGATTTCTTTATCCCACAGTTCGGCGAGCGGATCTGGCCTACCGCCGCCATGACGTCGCTCCCGGCGACGCTCCGATGGCGACCGGGGATCTTTCTCTATCCGGTAGCCCGTGCTGGTGGAGAAGCCAGCCATGGCGGCGGCGGCTTTTTGCGGGTGTTTTTGACGAAGGGACATGTAGTACCTCTGCTGTTGGTCGGTGATGGGACGGCCAGGCATCCGATCCTCTTCTTGGCGTTGAAGATTGGACCATCCTGACCGCTGTCGCCGCCAACGGCACGGGGAAACCCGCGCCCGTGTGGGGGGAAGCTACGTCCGGGCTACGCCCGGCCTCCGCTTCCCCCCACACGTCATCTACGATGTCGCTGACCCTTCAACTGCGATGTCGCTGTGCA
>NZ_KQ130465.1 GCF_001046635.1 Novosphingobium barchaimii LL02 | reverse complement strand
CCTTGACGTAGGTTTCATCCAGGCGCCAGCTCGGATCAAAGCCACGCCGCCAGAACCAGCGCAGCCGCTTCTCCATCTCCGGGGCGTAGCACTGGACCCAGCGATAGATCGTCGTATGGTCGACCGAAATGCCGCGTTCCGCCAGCATTTCCTCAAGGTCGCGATAGCTGATCGGATAGCGACAATACCAGCGCACCGCCCACAGGATCACATCACCCTGGAAATGGCGCCACTTGAAATCCGTCATCGTTCCGTCCGTCCAATCTCCGCCAAGCATGCTCAAGCTTCACGATTTTTGCAACAGAGCCGCCCGGCAGTCAGGCGAACAGGTCGCCGATCGCGCGCAGCCGGAACTCGTTGAGCCAACGGCGCCGGCGATGTTCAGTAGCGTCGTGGACCATGTGGCAGCGCTGGCAGAGCGCCGCGAGGTTGCGCGGCCGGTTGTCGCCGGGATCGTGGTTCAGGTGTGCGCTGGCGAGGATGACGCGCGTGGCCCGCAAATGGGCGGGCGGGTCGATGCCGGCGAACCCCGGTTGCGCCCGCGCCAGCTCGTCCGGCGACGGCAGACGGCGAAGACCCCTGCCCTGCCCGTCGCGCCAGGTCGCGGCGTCCTCGTCCCACCATACCCCATCGCCCAGGTGCAGCACGTTGCGGCCGTGCGGGCGGCGGCAATGCTCGCAGCGTCCTTTAGCGCGCCGGAACCGGATGAGGTTGGACAGCTCGCGCCAGTCGATCGGATAGAGCCAGCGATGTTCGCGCGCGATCGGCATGACGATTCTATGAGTCAGCAGAGGGCGGAACGAAAGCAGAAAACGGCTGTGATTCAGACTTTTCATCACAGCTAAGCGAATAAGCGATTATGCGACTAATCGGTGTATCGCATGAAGATATCAGGCGAGCACTTCCAGCCCGTGCTTCTGGATGATCGTGAGCAGCTTCAAGGCCACACCGCTCGGCTTTTTCGTGCCCGCCTCCCATTTCTCGATCGTGCTCTCGCTGGTGTTGAGATAGCGCGCGAACACCGGCTGACTGACATGGTGGCGCTCGCGCAATTCCTTGATATCGGCCGGCGCGAACGCGGTCGGGATCGTCAGGCACGACTTGTCGAAATGGCGCATGGTCGCCTTGTTGATCGCGCCGACCTTGAACATTGCCGACGCGGATGAATGAATCGCCTCAAAGGCGTCGCTTTTGAACTTACGTTTGATGGTCATGGCAAATCTCCAACCAGTCCCCTTCCGCGAGGAGCTGAGACACCTGTTCGTCCCTCAGACCCGCATAACCTTTCGCCAGCTTGCGGAAGTCGGCCAGCTCGTCGTCTTCGATGTTCTCTCTGTCCTTCTTGGCGAACAGATACTCGTAAACCCAATATCGTTCGCCTTTGGCGAGAATGATGCTGCGGTGGCGGTTCTTGTCGAGCCGCTTCTTGAACACGCCTCCGCCGAGATCGTCGCATTGTCCTTTCCGCACCTGTTCCATCGCGTCGCATAGTTCCGTGTCGGCAATAAGCGCCTTGCGCGCCGCCTTTGAGAACCAGGCCGTTTTGAAGGTTCGCGGTTGGCCTTCCTCCGTCATCGTCATTGTGTAGCACTTAGTCCGGTCGTTTTCAACCACCCGAGCTGGCAGGCGCGCCCGTGCCGGGCCGCGCTCTATCTCCGCTCGCGCTCCGATCGAGCCGCCGTGCCGTCGTCTCGGTAGGGTAGACGCGAGACGCCTCTTTCGAGGACGCCCCAGCGCCTCCCCCCGAACCGTGCTTGCACCTTTCAATGCACACGGCTCTCCATTCCGCTGGGCATCCGGCCGCCATGATGGGCAACGTGACACTTTCGGCACAGGACGATTGTCCTGCGCCGTCGTGCCGATTGCACCCAAGGCGTCAGTTGGTCGCGCCGCTTGTCCTTCAAGCGATTGGGATGATGCATCTCGAACGGACCATCGGTATCGCCACATGCCTCGCATTGCTCGGCACTAAGACGCGTGACCAGATCGTTCGGACTCTGCGCAAGGCGAGAGCCTACCGTGATGGTGTCGACGATGGGGTTATCCCACGTCTTCACGATCAGATGCTTCAGTTTCCACACCTTATGAACGCGCGGCTCGCCCCGGACCACGGTCGTAATCCCGTGGTCCGACCCCATCTTCAGATATTCCTCGGCCTGCCGCCTCGTCGAGCGTCGCCGGCATGCCACAGTCGCGAAGAGGCTCCTGAGCATGACCAGTTCCAACTTGTCGAGTGACGCTTTCACGCCATCGGCGATCGCGTAGTAGTTCGCGAAGCCTCGGAACTCCGAGTTGTAGGCTACGATGATCTCCGGCACACTGGATTCCATGAGCTGCGGGCGCACCCGACCATTCCTCATGTCGAGGTTGCCGAGCTTTTTGCGCCTGCAGAACGCATAGACCCGATCCCGTGGCACCCACAGCTTGATATTCCCTCGCGTCGGCCGACGAAGAACGCTACGCGTTCCACCGCCGGTCTTTTGCCGCCCCGCCATTGTTCCGGCGGAGCGCAACGTGAAGGCGCATACATGGAAGCCAAGGAACGGCGATCCCTTCGATGCATCGCGAACCCCGGTTTTCTCCGGTGACACCGCCAGATTGAGCCGATCAGCGAGAAAGCGCTGTATATCGGCCATGATCCGGACAGCGTCCGCCTTGCTGCCGATCACGCCAACGAGGAAGTCGTCAGCATAGCGACAATACCGCAGGCGGCGGAAGTTGGGGTCCATGTCATCGACGGAAGAGAGTTTCCGCCGATCCTGTTTGACAGCTTCGATTAGCGCCAATCGGACGCGAACCTCGCCATCGCCCGCACCATCGGCACGGACTGCATCGATCTCCTTGCGGAGAGCGGCGATTTGCTGAGAGCAGGCAACATACGCGGGGTTCGCCCGCCGTCTGTCGCCTTTGTCGAAGCCCCGCCGCATCGACTCCATGAACTCATCAAGTTCATGGAGATAGATATTGGCGAGCAGGGGCGAGATAACCCCGCCCTGTGGGGTGCCGCTATAAGTCCGTTCGAACTTCCAGTCGTCCATGCACCCGGCTTTAAGCATTGTCCCGATCAGATCGATGAACACTGGATCATCGATCCGCCGGGCCAAGAGGCCGAGCAGGATGTCATGGTCGATGTTGTCGAAGAACCCGCGGACATCCACCTCGATCAGCCATTTTACGCCCGTCCAGGTTTTACGGATCTCTTCGAGAGCCGTGTGACAGGAGTGACCCGCGCGGAACCCATGGCTGTGTTTCGAGAACACAGGTTCATAGATCGCCGCGAGGACCATCCTCGCCGCCTCCTGAACGATGCGATCATCCGCCGTTGGGATACCCAATGGGCGCATCTTACCATTGCCCTTGGGGATATAGACCCGTCGCACTGGACGAGGGCGGTAACGGCCTTCCGCCACGCTTTGAACCAGACGGTCGAGCCTCGCCAGCGTCATGCCGTCGAAGGTCTGTCCGTCCACTCCCGGCGTCATCGCACCCCGATTCCGGGATACTCTGTCATAGGCCCGCTCATATAAGCAGCGGGACCGCATGAGGCGGTTGAGACCATTGATCCGCTTGCCCGCCCGCGACAGGGCCGGAAGCTTCTCGATCCGTCTCAGGATAGTAGCGGTCTGCATCAGCAGTCCCTTTCCATTGATCCATCGAGTTACAGAACTGCCGTCCTTCGCCCGGACGCAGCGGATTTCGACAAGGATCGCTCCCGCTTATACCGCTACCCCGTCCGCCTCGCGGCGGCTGTCCCGGCCATTACACCGGGCGTTTGACTACTATGACGGCTCCGTCGCCATGCAGGTCCGGCGAGCCGTCCTGTTTAGGCGATCCCGCAGTTGCGCGAGTGAGGAGTCGCGATGCGGTTAGGTGCCCCGTTCGTTTCCTTAGTCCCCTGACAGGGGCCACGCCGAACGGATTGGCAGCGATTCACTGGGACGTGCTCCTCGCTCCGCTCGAGACGATGTGTCAGCCGCGTTCACCGTCACCTACCTAGTGGTCGTTGGAAACTGGGATTCAGACAATCCAGTCTTCACCATGCGCATCTTGCCTGCTGGTCAGCTGTCAGGCTGCGGCGCCCAACTTCGATCCCTACCCCGACATGCTATGGTCCCGTCCCCCTTTCGGGGTCTCAGCCGATTCATCACCGGCCCCGGTAAGTCGGTCAGGCATGAGCTATGCCAATAAGCTCAGTTCATTCGAACACTCCTTTCTTCTTCGCGCCACAACGGCGCACCCCCATACGGGTGACGATCGCTCGCGCGGGCGGGCCGTGCCCCGCCCAAGTGGACGCCGGCGATGCCGGCGGAGATCTCCGTTAGAAGGGGAAAGGGAGCGCCGCCCCCTCTCCCCAGCAACGACAATCAGCCGGCCGTGGCTCGGCTAGCGCCTGCGTCCGCACCACCCCGACAGATTCCCGTTGCCCCCCTCTCCCCCGCTGTTCGCCACGAGGCAGGGCCGATGGCGGAAGGCCATCGCCCCGAGGGCGATTTTGAAAGGGAGACGACGACATGGACCACGATAATCGCGAGAGCTGGCTGAACCGGGTGGCGGTCGGCATGGCCCCGCTGTTCGACGTGCTGGATACCCCTCTGCCCGACCGCATCCGCGTTGCGATCGGCTTCACCAGCGCGGGCCGCAAGGGCAAGGCGATCGGCGAGTGCTGGGATAACCGTCTGAGCGCGGACGGCCATTTTGAAATCTTCATCCGGCCCGACCTCGCGCACGCGCCCGACGCGATGCCCGCGCAGATCGCGGCGATCCTCGCGCACGAACTGGTCCACGCCGCAGTCGGCATCGCAGCCGGACACGGGAAGGCGTTTAAACGCATCGCTACCGGGCTGGGGTTGATTGGACCGATGCGCGCGACGACGCCCGGCGAGGGGTTCCTTGGCGCGGTCGCACCGATCCTTGCCGCCGCAGGCCCCCTCCCCCATGCCCGGCTCGACACGGACGGCGAGACCACCGCGCCCAAGAAACAGCCGGCGCGGATGCTCAAATGCGAGTGCCAGGCGTGCGGCTACACGGTGAGGACCGCGCGTAAATGGCTGGAGACGGCGGGCGCGCCGCTCTGCCCGATCGCGGACCACGGGGCGATGCACCACGACCGGCTCGACAGTGACGAGGATGACACTGAACCAGAGGAATAGGAGGTCATAAAGCTAAGCGACTAAGCGGCTGGACGACTAAGCGACTAATCTATATAAACCGCTTAGTCGCTTAACAGGAGTGGGTCATGCAGACATGGGCCATTATCGCCCAGAAGGGCGGGCAATCGAAAACGACGCTGGCGACGGGCTTCGCGGTCGAAGCGGCGCGCGAGGGCGCGGCCGTCGTAATCCTTGATGCAGATGATCGCCAGGGATCGGCGCTCTACTGGTCCGAGCGGCGCGCGCTCGAGGACGTGACGGTAAAGGACAGCAGCGTCGCCGGCCTGCCGCTGCACGTCACGCGGGGGCGCGCCAGCGGCAAGCTCGACCTCATCATCATCGACACGCCGGCGAACTCCAAGGATATCGCCATGCTTGCCGCCGAGCAGGCCGATTTCGTCATCATCCCCGTCGCTCCGCGCGGGCTGGACGTTCACTCGGTCCTGCAAACGGTCAAGCAGGTGCAGCAGGCCGGGACGCCGTTCGCGGTGATCCTGACGCAAGTGCCGCACCAGGGCGGGGAGGGGGAGGAGGCCCGCGCGGGTTTCGCCGCCAAGGGCATCGGGCTGTTCGATAGCCGCCTTCACTTCCGCAAGGACTATTACCGCGCAACGCCGATCGGCCAGACAGCCGCCGAGCTGGAGCCGGACGGCAAGGCCGCGGCCGAGTTGCGCGCCGCCTATGACGAGGCTAAGCGATTAAGCGGCTATACGACTAAGCTAATAAGCGAGGTGGCGTGATGGCCCGGAAACCATCGGCATTGGCGGGCATCTTCGATGACGAGCCGGAGGCGCCCGCGCCCGAGCCGGTCGCGGAGTCGACGCCCGCCCGCGCACCGGCGCGATCGGCACCTAGGGCGCGGCGCACGGCTGACGCCACCGTATCGCCGTCCCGCAGCAGCCATCCGGGCAAGAAGCCGGTCCTGATCCATATCCCCGAGGACATGCACCGCACGTTGCGCCAGCTCAGCGTCGAGGAGGGCGGGGAACCGCTGACCGTCGTGACCGAGCGGCTGTTGCGGCAGTATCTCGTGCAGCGGGGCCATGCCAGGTTCGCGCCGTGAGCAAGCGCCGCGACCCCAATCCCGAGTTCGACCTGTTCATTCCGGCGCTTGGCGACCTTCCGCTCAAGGATCAGCGCGAGGTCATGGAGCGGCCGTTCTTCTCGCTTCAAAAGCGCAAGCGATTGAAGCCGATCGAGTATCGCAGCCCGGACGGCGAGGCATGGGTGCGGGTGCAGGCCATTCCCGATTACGGCATGGCGACCATATGGGACGCCGATATCCTGATATGGGCGGCATCCACGCTCAATCGCATGAAGCAGCAGGGCTTGAACGACTTGCCGCGCACGCTGACGACGACGCCCTACGACCTGCTACGCGCGATCAAGCGCAGCACCGGCGGCCGAGACTATCAGGAGTTGCAGGCGGCGCTGCTCCGGCTCCAAACGACTTCGATCACGACCTCGATCCGCGCGACGAAGCGCCGGCAGAAGGCAGGCTTCAACTGGCTCGATAGCTGGACCTTTGACACCGACGCCGACACCGAGCAGCCCCGCGGCATGACGCTGACCCTCTCGGATTGGGTTTACGAGGGGATCGTGAACGAGAAATCGCTCCTCACCATGCACCCCGATTATTTCCTTCTGTCGGGAGGGCTGGAGCGCGCGCTGTATCGCATCGCGCGCAAGCACGCCGGTTCGCAACGCGGCGGGTGGACATGCCGGGTGGAGGTGTTGCGCGACAAGACCGGCAGCGACGCCAAGCCCAAGGAGTTCAATCGGATGTTGCGGCGGGCGATTGAGGCCGACCAGCTTCCCGATTACGGCATGGAGCTGACCGAAACGGCCGACAAGAGTCCGGCCGTACTATTCCGGTTGCGCGGCGAGGCCGAGGCGCTGGAGTTCGCCGAGAAGATGCGGGCGGAGGAGGAGCGACGCGCTCGCATGGTCGCCGATCGGCAGCGCGCCGATCAAGTCGACGCCCACATGGATCGGCTTGCAGGCCGTCGCTGACTATCGGGGTTTCACCCACCCGAGGCTCAAACTATCGGGGGATCACACACCGCAGCGGTATTGCCGCCGGAGCCGCGTCGCGGTGCGCCGAGTGGGTAGGACAGCGTGACCTGTGGATAAGTGGTATTTGCGGGCGCTTTTCGACCGCTCAGGCTCGGGGTTTCACCCACCTTTGCTTCGGGGTTTCACACACCGCTCTATCGGGGTTTCACACACCGAATCACGGGGTTTCACCCACCAGGTGTTCCACTAAGCCATTGATTACGAATGCCGATTCGGGCGATTTCGGTACCTTAACCTTCTTAACGATTCCTATTTAATAGAATCACTTAACCTACCGAACGCGAAACCAGCAACGGTGTATGCGTGACAGGCGAAAGGCAGAAGTATGGAATCGGCCTATGGCCGATGCGCTTTCGTTTCGTGCCGCCTTCGGCGTCACAGAGGCGGCGCAAGCGCCGCTGGCTAGGCGAGGAAGAAGTCGGGAGGGTAGGGGTCGGATCATACCCCAGCAGCCCCCAGGAGCGCGGTGAGGGCAGGGAAGGGGCTTTCAACGTGTCCGAGGTGCCGATCGCAGCGAACGTCACCAGCAGGGCTTAAATCGACCGTGCCGTTCCCGGCTTCATTGTCGTCATTCGTGCTTTCGAGGATCAATCACGCAGGATCGAATCGCCCGGCGAACTCGCGATCGGCATAGTAGCGCAGTTTGGCGGCGACGATCGGCCGCTGCCCGGCTAGGAACAGGAGCTGACGATCGGGCTTGAGGGTGCGGACCTCATCGGGAGTGAGCAGGGCGCGGCCGACATGCTGTTGTCCGAAGGAGATCCCGGTTTTCTCCGCGTCGATCGCGCGGCTCATGGTATCGAACACGACCGTTTCCTGCCCCGCCAGATCGGAGACGAGCTTGGCGCTGTCCTGATCGTTGACCCCGAACACCTGGAGGACGCCGGCGTTGGACAGGAAGGTGCCGGCGCGCTGGCCGTAGAGCGCGCGGAGTTGGTGCACGTCCTGGAGGATCGGCCAGAGCTGGACGCCATAGCCCGCCATCAGTCCCATCGCGCGTTCGACCGGTTCGAGACGGCCGAGCGCGGCGAACTCGTCGAGCAGGAACAGCACCGGCCAGGGCGGGCGACCGGGGGCGCGGGCCAGCTCGGTCAGGGCTTGCGCCACCATCAGGCGCAGCCAGCGGGCATAGCTGGCGAGCCGATCGGGCGGCAGCACGAGGAACACCGTCGCGGGCGCATCCTTCAAACCGGCGAACGTAAAATCCGAACCCCCCAGCACCGTCGCCATGCGGGGTGAATCGAGAAAATGCGTGTGGCGCTGCGCGGCCGACAGGACGCCGGCGGCTTCGCGATCGGACTTGCCGAGCTGGCGATTGGCGGCGCGCGCGACCAGGCCACCTTGTCCTTGCATCGCGGCGAGCTGCGTCGCCAACGCGGCCGGGGCGAGCGTCAGCCGGTCGCGCAGTGTGTCCAGGGTGCGGGTGGCGGGCGGTTCGGTGGTGACGACGTGAAGCAGGATGCCGGCGATCAGCGCCTTGGCTTCCTCGTTCCAATGCGCGTCGCCGGCTTCGCCGGGCGCGTCGTGGACCAGCGCGTCGGCGAGCGTCATGCAGTCGTCGGCGAGATCGAGGCCGTTGGGGTCGATGCGATCGAGCGGGTTGAACGCGGCCGAGGTGAGGCCGGTGACGCCGAACGGATCGAGGACATGGACCGCGCCGAACTTGCCGCGCTGGCGCGCGGCGATGCGGGCGTTCTCACCCTTGGGGTCGATGCAGACGACCGCGAACGGATATTCGAGCAGGTTGGGGATGATCGTGCCGACGCCCTTGCCGGTGCGGGTGGGGGCGATCGTCAGCAGGTGGGCGGGACCGGCATAGCGCATCGGCTTGCCGGTCTTCACGTCGCGGCCGATCAGCAGGCCGTGATCGTCGTTGAGCGCCTGGGCTTCCCCGGCTGTGGCAAAGCGGGCCGAACCATGTGTGTCGGCGCTATCACCATAGTCGAACCGGCGAAGCAGGGGCAGGACGAACATCCAGGCCGTGACCAGGACCACGGCACCGCTGATCCCGAACACGCCAAGCTGAGCGACAGCGCCGTTCTTATCGAGGCCGAAGTACCAGATCGAAAGCATCAGCAGGAGGAATAGCGCCACGAACAGCGCCATTGCGAACAGGACCACGCCGATGATGTGCCGGGCGAACCGGAAAGGGGCGAGCAGGATGCCGAACAAGGCCCACATCGGGTTGGCACGGGCGGTGCGGGCGAGATTACGGGTGGCGCGCGCAAGGCCCATGCTACTTCCCCAGCGGGAGCGTAATGACCGGGGCGTCGTTACGCTCGGAATATCTCAAGATCAGAATATGATAGCGTTCTGCAAAGGCGAGCACATCAAAAACCCGGTCTCTCCTGATCGCTCGGCTCCAATGCTTGCAGCGTGCGGATCGGAGCAAGCATCCTGGCCAGCGCATCAGATAGGTCCTGGATGCGACATTCCAGGTCTGCCGCCAGGTCGAACATTTCTTCGGCCATGACCGGATCGGTGTGCCCCTCATTGACGAAGCGCATGGCTAATTCGTGCAAGCGCAACAGGTCGTGCCGCATCTCCGGTGCGTTGTAATCATCGCCTTTGAAATGATCGCGCATCACGTCCAGATCATCCACCGCCCGCAGCAACGGGCCGGTATCAAAGGGCGCGATCTGTTCATTCCGATCGACGGTTTCGGGCATCACATCGACCGTTGAATAGGCGTGACCGGCAGGGACCGATCGGCGTCGGGATGATCGAGCAGCCGGAGCAGGATTTGCGACACGAGGGGAGGGGGCACGCCCTCATCCAACATCATCCCGAAAAACGCATCGTCGTTGGGCGACGGGATCATGTCTTCGATGACTAGGTTGGCGCGCGAGTCCGCCATGTCCTCGTGCCACATCGCGATTTCGGTCGGCGTGCCCCGCACAAAATCCATCGCGCGGACCTGGCGGCGGATCGTCTCGATATCGAAATCGCTCACTGGGTTATCCTTCTCCGTGGACTCCAAGCCGGCGCTGATGGTGTTGCAAGCCGCATCATGCCTTGCCCGGGTGCCGTCCTGCGCGTTGGGGCAGGACAAGAATGAGCAGCAATATGGCGACCGCCAGAACGGTGGTCGCCAGAGGGCGACTGAACTCCAGTCCGCCCTTGGCCACTGGCTTGTCGAGAAAATCCCCTACCGTCGCCCCCAGCGGCCGGGTCAGAATGAACGCCGACCAGAACAGGATGACGCGCGAAACATTCGTCCAAAAGTAAAGCGCGGTAACCACCGCCAGCGCACCGCCGAATACTAGCGCGGCTCCCGAATAGCCGAGGCTTCCATCCGCGATCCAGTCGCCAAGGGCGGTGCCCAGCGTTTGCGACAATGTGATCGTGATCCAGTAAAAGGTCTCTTCCCGCGGCCCCACGACCGTATCGACGGCGACGCTACCGAGCGTTCGATACCACGCGAACAGCGAGGCGAGGACGCAGCCCAGCAGCAGGAGGGAGCCGCCCGGATAGCCGATGCCGAGCGAGCGCGTCGCGAAATCGGCAAGCGTCGTTCCCGCCGTCGTCGAGGCGATGATGGTTGCCCAGTAGAGCCACGGATTGAACCGGCGCGCCCGGATTTGCAGCCAAACCAGCGCAACGAGCAGCAGCCCGAAGATTGCCGTCCCGATGAGATATCCGTTGAGACCAGACTGACCGGCATTCGGCGTCGTCTCGCCAAGCCAGCTCATCGACACGGTATCACCACCGGTTTCGCCGAGAGTGGTCGCCAGTATCTTGATGATCCAAAAGCCCAAAGTGAGCGCCGGGACCTTGGTCAACACATCGGATATCGGTTCACGCGTCCTAGAGTTCATTCTGCGACCTCTTCGTTCGCGTTCAGCTCAGCATCAAACGCCCGTTTTCCGCGTCTTTTCCATAGCGCCAGCATGTCGCCAGCATCGTCACCGCGACCACGCCCAGCGAGATCGAGCAGCGCACCGTAAAGGGTGGCGCGATCGTCGTCGGTCAGTTCGACCAGCCCGGCTTTCTGAACCAGCCCACCCAGCTCAATCAGGTGGCGTGTGCGTTCGCGACGTTGCACGACCCAGCCCCTCCTATCCGTTCGTCGTTCCGCCGCTTCCGCCCGCAGCGTCGCCGCCCGGTTCAATCGCAGCGCCCGATCCGTCGATTGCAGCAGCGCCAGCACCTTTGCGCCCACGCCGTTGAAAGAAGGCTACGCCCTTCGCGCGCCACGCCTCCTTTGCGCTGGCATCATTCGACCCGATCGCATCCAGCAGGACGCCGGCAAGGGTTTCCGCATCGAGCGCATCAGCCCCGGTCGCAGCGACGAGTTGGCCGAGCTGTTCGACCCGCTTCGCCTTGAGCGCCCGGGCCTTGTCACCCAGCACCTTCAGTTCGGCATCGTAATCGCGAACCTTCCGCATCGCTTCACCCTTCCTCGCATCGGTCGGTAGTATCTTAGCGTACCCAGCATGAGGTTAAAGTCAGAACGAATAGAAAGCAGCACGAAGTCAATCAAGAGGAGCGGAGCGGATTGTGAGTGCGCGCTTATACGTCGT
Source organism: Novosphingobium barchaimii LL02 (assembly GCF_001046635.1). Lineage (GTDB taxonomy): Bacteria > Pseudomonadota > Alphaproteobacteria > Sphingomonadales > Sphingomonadaceae > Novosphingobium > Novosphingobium barchaimii. The sequence continues at coordinate 13,540 of NZ_KQ130465.1, read as the reverse complement.
TGCCGACGTGCGCTAAGTAGGGCAGTGTGCGGAGCGTCATGGCGATCTATCACTTCTCCGCCAAGGTCGTGAGCCGCGCGAACGGATCGAGCGCCGTCGCGAGCGCGGCCTATCGTTCCGCGTCGGAGCTGCACGACGACCGGCTCGGGCGCGATCACGACTTCTCGAATAAGGCGGGCGTGATCCACTCCGAGGTGATGTTGCCGGAGGGCGCGCCGGAGCGTTTAAACGAGCGCGCGAACTTGTGGAACGAGGTGGAGGCGGGGGAGAAGCGCAAGGACGCGCAGCTTGCCCGTGAGGTGGAGTTCTCGATTCCGCGCGAGATGAGCGAGAAACAGGGCGTCGCGCTGGCGCAGGATTTCGTGAAGAAGCAGTTTGTCGATCGCGGGATGGTCGCGGACCTGAACGTGCATTGGGACAAGGCGAAGGACGGCAGTCCCAAGCCTCATGCGCACGTCATGCTGGCGATGCGCGACGTAGGGCCGGAGGGGTTCGGTAAGAAGAACCGTGACTGGAACTCGACCGAGCTGTTGAAGGACTGGCGCGAGGCATGGAGCGCGCACGTCAACGAGCGCATGGCGGAGCTGGGGCTTGAGGGGCGGATCGACCATCGCTCCTATGAGGCGCAGGGCATCGAGCTGGAGCCGCAGCACAAGATCGGACCCGCAGCATCGCGGCGACCGGAGCAGGGGTTTGAGGCCGAGCGGATCGAGGATCACGCCCGCATCGCCCGCGACAATGGCGCGAAGATCATCGCCAACCCGTCGATCGCGCTGGACGCGATCACGCGCAGCCAAGCGACGTTCACCACCCGCGACCTTGCGACGTTCGCGTTCCGGCACAGCGACGGCAAGGAGCAGTTCGACCAGGTGATGGGCGCGGTGCGCGCATCGCCCGAGTTAGTCGCATTGGGGAAGGACGGACGCGACCAGGAGCGGTTCACGTCGCGCGACATGATTGCCGTGGAGGCGCGGCTTGAGCGCGCGGGCGACGAGCTGGTGGGTAGGGGCGAGCATGGCGTCGCCGATCGGCACCGTGACGCCGCGATCGGCGCAGCCAGCGCCAAGGGGCTTGTCCTGTCGGCCGAGCAGCGCGACGCCTTCGATCATGTGACCGGCAGCGCGGGGCTGGCGTCCGTCGTCGGCTATGCCGGTTCGGGCAAATCGGCGATGCTTGGCGTCGCGCGCGAGGCGTGGGAGCGGGAGGGCTACCAGGTTCGCGGCGCGGCGCTGTCGGGCATCGCGGCCGAGAACCTTGAGGGCGGGTCGGGCATCCAGTCCCGCACCATCGCCAGCCTGGAACACGCATGGGGGCAGGGGCGCGAGCAGCTAAGCCCGCGTGACGTGCTGGTCGTGGACGAAGCCGGCATGATCGGCTCGCGCCAGATGGAGCGGGTGTTGAGCCAGGCGCGCGACGCCGGGGCCAAGGTCGTGATGGTAGGCGACCCCGAGCAGTTGCAGGCGATCGAGGCGGGTGCGGCGTTCCGCAGCGTCACCGAGCGCCACGGCGCGGCCGAGATCACCGAGATACGCCGGCAGCGCCAAGACTGGCAGAAGGAGGCCACGCGCCAGCTCGCGACCGGCAGGACCGGCGAGGCGATCCGAGCCTATGACGCACACGGCATGGTGCATGAGCACGCCACCCGCCAGGACGCGCGGGCGGGGCTGGTCGATGATTGGGATGGCAAGCGCCATGCCGAGCCGGGCAAGTCACAGATCATCTTCACGCACACCAACGCCGAGGTCCGAGAGCTGAATGGGGAAGCGCGCGAGCGGGTGCGCGCCACCGGCGAGCTTGGCGAGGACGTGACGGTGAAGGCGGACCGTGGCGAGCGGGCGTTCGCGGCGGGCGACCGCTTGATGTTCCTGCGGAACGAGCGGTCGCTAGGCGTGAAGAACGGAACGCTTGGCACTATCGAGGGCGTGACGCCCCACCGCATGAACGTCCGGCTCGACAGCGGGCGCAGCGTGGCGTTCGACACTAAGGACTATGCGGCGGTCGATCACGGCTACGCGGCGACGTTCCACAAGTCGCAGGGCGTGACGGTCGATCGCGCCCATGTTCTCGCCACTCCCGGCATGGACCGCCACAGCACCTATGTCGGCATGACCCGGCACCGCGATAGCGCGCAGCTTCACTACGGGCGCGACGACTTCGCCGATCAGCGCCAGCTCGTTCGCACCCTGTCGCGCGAGCGGTCGAAAGACATGGCGGGCGACTACGCCCGGCCCGAGCAGGATCAGGCGCGGGCGTTCGCCGATCGGCGCGAGATCCGGTTCCCGGAACTCGCGCGCCAGGTCGTGGAGAAGGTTCGCGACAAGGCGCGGGGTATGTTCGCGGGGTTCCGGCCGAAACCAGTAACCGAGAAAGCGACGTCGCCGGAGCGTGGTGTGACCGATCGGCCAATGGCACCCTCGCAGGCCCGCGCGATTGAACGCTATGGGCGCGCCGCAGCCGATATAGGCCGGATGAAGGACAAGGGGTTGCCGGTGCTGGCGCACCAGGAACAGGCGCTGGCGAAGGCCGGCGACGCGCTCGACCAGGTGCGGCCGCATGGCGCGCGCGACCTTGCTAGCGCGATCGAGCGTGACCTCCGGCTCGCGCGGGACGCGGCCGAGGGGAACACCGGCGGCGCGGCGAAGGCGATGGAGGCGGAGCGCCAGGTCCGCATCGACCCGGAGAAGCGCGCAGGCCGGTTCGTGGAGCAGTGGCAGGGCATGAAGGAAGCGCGCGCCAGCATGGAGCGTGCGGGCGACCATGCGGGCGCGGAACGGCTCGGCAAGCGCATGGAGGGCATCGCGGGCGGGTTGCACCGCGACCCGCAGCTTGAATCCGTGTTGCAGCGACGCGCCCCCGAGCTGGCGTTGAGCATGGAGCGGGGCCGGTCGATCGGGCAGGAATTGGCGCAGTCGGTCAGCATCGGGCGTGACCGCGACCGTGGCATGAGCCGGTAGGAGAGAGGATGACGGACGAGGCGGAGTATGACGGCAGCGACGCGGCGGCCGAGGCTTTAGCGGAGGTCCGGGCCGAGGTAACGCTGTTGCGGCGGGCGATCGAGGGACTGACGGCCGAGCGCGGCGCGATCGACGTGCCCGATTATACCGAGACATTGGGCCGGATGCAGCAGGGCCTGGACGCCACGGCCGACCGTATCGCGGTCATCAACGACGTGATCGCCCGGAGTCCGGCGCTGGCGATGTCGCCCGAGCAGATGGCGCAGCGCATCGCCGCAGCCGGGAACGCCGCGCGGCGCGAGGACCAGGCGGCGCTTGCCAAGGCGGGCGAGGACAAGGCTCGCGTCATGGCCGAGCTTCGCGCCGTCGCCGGGTCCGCATGGACGCGGGCCGACCAGAAGAACCGGCAGCTATGGTTCGGGCTGGGCGGGGTAGCGGCCGGCATCTTCGCATGGGCGATCCTGCCGGGCTTGGTCGCGCGCGAGATCGCGCCGGCAAGCTGGCAATGGCCCGAGCGCATGGCGGCGCGGACGCTCGACCTTCCCCGCTGGGAAGCAGGGCAGCGCATGATGCAGAGCGCCAGCCCGGCCGCGTTTCGCGCGATCGTCGGGGCCGACAGGATCGTGACGGCCAACCGCGAAGTGATCGAGGGGTGCAGCAAGGCAGCGGCCCGAGCGCGCGACCCGGTGCGATGCACGATCAGGGTTGCGCCCGCACCATAGCAGTTCACAACCCGTTGGGTTGTGACACAATGGCATCACGCCAGGAGCAACACTTAGGCAAGGCCCGACAGCCGCAATGCCACGCCTGCCGCAGCCGAGGCACCAAGCACCGGCAGCACGCCCACCTTGAACCGAAACATCGCGATTACCGCTCCGATGGTGAGAAGCAGGGCGGCCGGGTTGAGGCTGGCGAGCACCGGCACATCGAGCGTCCCGTTGGCGAACGGCACCTTCGCCACCCGCGCGAAGAGCGAGTGGAGGGCGAACCAGACAGCCAAGTTGAGGATAACCCCGACCACGGCCGCGCTGATCGCAGCCAGAGCCGCCGATAGCGCGACGTTGCTACGCAGCCGTTCGACGAACGGCGCACCGGCGAAAATCCACAGGAAGCAGGGCACGAACGTCACCCACGTCGTGAGCACGCCACCAAGCGTCGCGGCGACAAGCGGCGGCAGCCCTGTCGCTTGACGGAATGCGCCCATGAAGCCGACGAACTGCGTCACCATGATGAGCGGCCCCGGCGTCGTTTCGGCCATGCCGAGCCCGTCGAGCATTTCGCCGGGACGGAGCCAGCCGTAATGCTCGACGCCCTGCTGAGCCACATAGGCGAGCACGGCGTAGGCACCCCCGAAGGTGACGACGGCCATCTTGCTGAAAAACAGCGCGATTTCGCTGAACACGTTATGAGGGCCGAGCGCAGCGACCAAGGCAAGGACTGGCGTGATCCACAAGGCGAGCAGGACGCCGCTGATGCGCAGCGACCAGCGCAGGTTCGGGCGCGCGTGTTCAGGGATATGTTCGCCCAAGGCGGTTTCGGCATCGGGGACTGGCTTGCCACCCGCCGAGCCGTGCCCGCTTCCGCCCAAAAACGCGGGGTGTCTCGCACGTCCCCCGGCATAGCCGACGAACCCGGCGGCGAGGATGACCAGCGGGAAAGGCACGGAAAACAGAAAGAGCGCCACGAACGCTACAGCGGCGAGTCCGCGCATGACGTTGTTCTTGAGCGCACGCGAGCCGATCCGCACCACGGCTTGCAGCACGACCGCAAGAACCGCCGCTTTCAGCCCGAAGAACAGCCCTTCGACCACCCGCACGTTGCCGAGCAGTGCGTACACCCAGCTTAGCGCCATGATTGCCAGAAAGCCCGGCAGGACGAACAGGACGCCGGCGATCAGCCCGCCCTTGGTCCGATGGAGCAGCCAGCCGATGTAGATGGCGAGCTGCTGCGCTTCGGGGCCGGGAAGCAACATGCAGTAGTTGAGCGCGTGCAGGAACCGCGCTTCGCCGATCCAGCGTTTTTCCTCGACAAGGATGCGGTGCATCACCGCGATTTGTCCGGCAGGACCGCCGAAGCTCAGCGCTGCGATTTTGGCCCATACCCGCACCGCTTCGCCGAACGGGATGCCATGTTCGCGCGGCGATGACGCGGTGGGGTGAGGCATCGCGCTTGCGTCCATGCTCAATCCCTGCGTCGTTTTGAGAAATGGGCGTAGAGCCCGTCGAGCGCGGCCGAGCCGCGCGCCAGCCGGTCCTCGTCATCATCGGTCGCGGCGCAGATACCCGCGATGAGAGCGCCGACACCGGCCGCTTCCGGCCGGGCGAACTTGCCATCGCCTATGTCGAGATCGTGGACGATTTCACCGAGCGCGCCGAGCGCCGGGTCAGATTCAAGGCCGGTGCGCAGCACCAGCGTCTCGAACGAGCAGCGGTCGCCTTCGTGGGTAAACTCCGCATCCGCCATGTCGAAGCGCAGCTCGCCCGGAGCGGGGGCATAGCCCTTGCCCTCGACGAACCGGAACGTCGCTTGCGGGTCGATGAACCGGCGGATGAGCCAGGCCGAGGCGATGCGATCGACATGAATGTGGCACCGCGTGACCCAAACGCGTCCCTTTAACTCGGCGGGCGCGAGGTCCGGCGAGCCGTGCCCGCGCACGTCCGGGTGCTCGTGCGCGCGGTGGTCCGCGTCGGTGATGGCCGACAGAGCGGCTTGGTGCCCATGCGCGCCGAAGAAGTCGATCGCGGCGATTTCCTCTAGCCGCTTCCGTAGTCGCCGCGCATCAACAATGGCCACCTCTCCGGCCTCGATCAGAGCGCGAGCTTCACGCGCCACCTCTTCGTAGTCGGCGTCACGTGCCGCATCGAAAGCGGCGCGCAATTCAGCATCCGTCATTCCCGCCGCAAGTCGTGCTTCCAGGATCAGCGCCTCGCCGCCGCCGGCCGTGATTTCCGCTTGTAGCTCCCCGAACAGCGCGCGCGTGTCGTCGCGCAAGGGGAGCGCATGGACGGCGTTCTTGAGCGGGGCCGCGCCGATCGCCTGCAAGCGACGCCAGACCTTCACCCGAAGATAGGCGGGCTTGGCAGGGAGCTGCGGGATCAGCAGCAGCCACGGGGGCGGAGCAGGTTCAGACATACAGATGTATCAAGTTCTAAGGCCTTTGGTAACAGTTGCACCAAATCTTAGGGCAGCGTAAGTCCTGCCAAAGCCGACAAGAAAAAATGAGGAGCCGGAGTGTCCAGACGAATAGCTGCGGGAATGCTGACAGCTTTGGCCGTGATCGGCGTGAGTGCTCCGGCGCGCGCGCAGGTTGGCGAGACGGTCGCGCAGTTCTACAAGAGCTGCCAAGCCGAGGGTGGCCGGGTGAATGGTCGCTGCGATTCCTACATCGAGGGTGCCGCCGACACGCTGGCAGCGTTCGGCAAGGGCGGTAACGCGAACGGTATTTGCGGGGGCGGCTACAACAAGGGACAGCTCAGCCGCATCTTCATGGCGTGGGTGCCGAGCAATCGTCAGGTTGGGAGCCTCCCGCGCCTGGCAGGTGTAACACTTGCACTTCGCGAGCATTTTCCGTGCCGGATGCGCGAGCAGTAATAGGGATAAGGTGACATGCTGAAACGGACGATGATCGCGGGCCTTCTCTCCTTGACGGTTGCGGCCCCCGCGTGGGCCGCCCCCGATTGGGCGAAGGTCGATCAGGCGATGGGCCGACCGGGCACCGAGCAGGCCGGGGGCGTGCATCGCTACGGTTTCCCCCGGTCCGACTTGCACGTCACGCTGGACGGGGTGGCAATCAAGCCCGCCCTTGCGCTCGGTTCATGGGCGGCGTTCCAGCCGATAGGCGACGAGGTGATGGTCATGGGCGACCTTGTGCTCACCCAAGAGGAGATAAACCCGGTGATGAGCCGGCTGCTCGCCAGCGGCTTCACGATCACCGCGATCCACAACCATCTTCTGCGTTCGGCGCCCGCAACGATGTATATGCATATCGGCGCGCATGGCGATCCGGTGAAGCTCGCGCAGGCGCTTCACGCCGCCTTAGCGGTAAGTCAGACACCACTCGCTTCACCCTCGCGTGACTCGCAGCCGCCTTCGGTTGGCGCGGGATCGAGCCCGGCACTCGATCTCGACACGGCCGCGCTAGACCGTCTCATGGGGGCGAAGGGCAAGGCCAACGGCGGCGTCTATCAGTTCAGCTATCCTCGCGCCGATAAGCCTATGGCGGGCGGAATGCCGGCACCGGCGTCGATGGGCACGGCGACCGCGATCAACTTCCAGCCGACTGGCGGGGGCAAAGCGGCGATCACCGGCGATTTCGTCATGACTGCGAAGGAAGTCGATCCGGTGATGCGCGCCTTGCGAGCCGATGGGATCGACGTAACCGCACTTCACAACCACATGCTCGACGACGAGCCCCGGCTGTTTTTCATGCACTTCTGGTCGAACCAGGACGCGAAGAAGCTCGCGCGTGGGCTTCGCACCGCCCTCGACGGGATGAATATCCAGAAGCCGTGAGTGTCGCACGCGCCTTGCTCGCGCTTGGAGCGGCGCTGGCGACTCCCGCGTGCGCCGCGCCGGCGACAGTGCAACCCACCGATCCGCGATCGCCTCTGGTATTGCAGAGGGTGATCGATCTCCCCGGTGTGAAGGGGCGCATCGACCACTTGGCGGTCGATCTTGAACGTCGCAGGCTTTACGTCGCCGAATATGGCAACGGCTCGGTAGAAGAAATCGATCTCGGGGCCGGTCGGGTGTTAGGGCGTATTGCCGGCCTGCACGAGCCGCAAGGCGTCGCCTACCTTCCGAAGCAGCGAGAGATCGTTGTCGCGTGCGGTGACGGTTCCGTCCGATTCTACGCCGATGCCGACCGTCACGAGGTCGCCCGGATCGAGCTTGGCGACGACGCCGACAACATCAGGATCGACCAGCGCAACGGGCACTTGATCGTCGGCTATGTGTAGGCGCTTGCAACCGTAGCAGCTTCTGCTCGCAAACAGCGCCTTTTCCTGCCCAGATTACCTGACAACGAGCCGACTATGCTGCTCACGCTATCCGACAATGTGCTCGCCATCATCCGCGTCTGCTCGCAAACGGCAAAGGGCCGCTCATGGTATCTGCCAACTACAAAGTCGAGATTAGCAGTCATTTGCTGATGCGCGATGCTCACGCAGCTTTGTGGAACCCAAGATCAGAAAGTACACGATGGGGCAAACCACCATCAGCATCACTGCTGGATCGGTAGCCCATCTCGTTGGGCCATCGCTGTCCGGCTCACTTGCTACCGCGAGCATGAGCGCGATTGATCCTCGCACAGCGGCGTAGGTGGCAGGAACAAGCAGGATGTGGAGAAGCCACCCGTAGCGGAACCGCATGGCGCCAAACCAGCAGAGTACAGCTATGGCGGGTGGAGCGAGTGTGGCGGCTACGAAGCCGCAGAACCAAATGGCAAACCCTGCCGGAGTCAGCGTATCGCGATAGTAGCTGGCGATCCCATCCGGTCGCAATCCGAGAGCGACGAAAGAGCCTGCGACGACAACGGCACCCAAAGCCGTCAGTCCGACGCCACGCAATGTCCCGTGTCTCGGCATCAATCTATGCAATCCAGTAAGCCATTGATCAGGCTGCTCGCACTTTGGCTCGGAAGAAGGTCGTTTCCGACCCAATCAGATCGGGGTCGATCCCGCTCTCCTCGGCGGCCAGTTGCTGGATGATCCGCCAAATCTCGGGGGCGGTGAGGCGCGCGCCGTCGCGGGCAAGCCTGCCACGGTTCTGCTCCGTGACCAGTCGGGCGAGATCGCCGATAGTGTCGCACCTCCGAGGTAATCGCCGGCGGTCGAGGTGCCGTAACCATAGCCCCGCGTAGGCGCTCGCTCCAGCAGCGAAGATGCGAAGGGGAGGTGCCAGCGTCGTGAAGGCGAGGATCGCGACCGCGACAGCGAAGCAGAGACCACTGACAATCCCAAGCCATCCGGCTCGCGTCGCCGGCATCTTGAGGTCGGTATCGGCTTCCAGGTCGCTGAACGCTTGGCGCAGCTTCCCACCGATCAGCGGCGCCAACGGCGCATCCGGCCCGACGTGCCGGCCAAGCCCGAGCGCGCGTCGAAGCCTGTAGAACGTCATCTGCGTGGCGCATGTCGTGCCGCCCCCGCTGTAGGCTGCGACATGCGCGACGACATGGTCACGCACCTCGCCGAACGTTGTCCAAGGCAGGTTCGAGCGCAGGCGCAGATCGAAGGTGCGCTCGATTGCGAGGAAGAAGTCGGTGTCGTCGCCATCACCGACCCAGCCAACCGTATCGAGCACCTGCATGAACCCGGCTCCTCAGCGGTTCTGCAAAACGACCGTTTCTGACGAGCCGATCGCCTTGCTGGGCCGGCAACGTAAATCTGCGGGCCGCACTTTGTCAAAACTGTTCTGGAAACCCGCGTCGCAAAACGGTATGCCCCGCACGAGTTTGGAGAAGATCAGACGCTCATGCGGGTCGGCTATGCCAGGGTCAGCACCAGCGACCAGAACCCCGAGCTCCAGCTCGATGCGCTGCGGCGGGCCGGCTGCGAGCGGGTGTTCACCGAAAAGGCGTCGGGCGCGCGCGATGACCGGCCCGAACTGGCGCGCATTCTGGAAGACGTGCTGCGCGCAGGCGACACGCTGGTTGTTTGGAAGCTCGACCGCCTCGCCCGCTCGCTCAAGAAGTTGATCGCCACGGCCGAGGATCTGGAGCGCGAGAAGATCGGGCTGGTGTCGCTGACCGAGAGCATCGACACGACAACGCCGGGTGGCATGCTCACCTTTCACGTGTTCGGCGCCATCGCGCAGTTCGAGCGTGCCCTGATCCGCGAGCGAACTACCGCGGGGCTAGTGGAGGCGCGCCGGCAGGGTCGCAAGGGTGGCCGCCCATCGGCAATGCGCCCGAGCGACGTCGCCGCGGCACGGGCGATGATGAAGGAGGGCACGTTGCCGGTGCGCGACATCGCCAAGCGCATGGGCGTGTCGGTCGCGACCCTCTATCGCTATGCAGGCAAGCGCGGCAGCGGTGCATCGATCAAGGAGGCTGCAACAGCCCATGGCTGACCGGGCGAAGCGACCGCCTGGAGAGGCGCTGATCGATCTTCGCCGACGGTTGTCGCTGTTGCCCCCACGCGACCCCGGTCGCACCGAGATCATCGCCCGTGCGGCCGAGGCCTATGGCATCTCCATCTGGACCCTTTACCGGGCGTTGCGCGAGCTGAACCGCCCCAAGTCGGTGCGCCGGTCCGACCATGGTGCGACGCGGGTTGCCCCGCAGGCCGAGATGGAGCGCTACGCCGAGATCGTCGCCGCACTGAAGATCAGGACCACCAACAAGAAGGGCCGGCACGTTTCGACCGCCCGCGCCATCGAGTTCCTGGAAACCGATGGCGTCGAGACGCCGGAGGGCCTGGTCAAGGTAGCACCCGGCCTGCTGAAGCGGGCGACCATCGACCGGCTGCTCCGCTCATCAGGGCTGGACTATGCCCGCGTGACCCGCCCCCACGCAGCCGTTCGTTTTCAGGCGCGGCGATCCAACGAGCTGTGGCACTTCGACATGAGCCCGTCCGACCTCAAGCAGGTCGAGGCGCCGCTCTGGATCGAGCAGGGTCGCGGCAAACCCACGCTGATGCTGTTCTCGGCCGTCGATGACTGCTCGGGCGTGGTCTACCAGGAATATCGCAGCGTCTATGGCGAGGATGCCGAGTCCGCGCTGCGCTTTCTATTCAACGCCTTCGCCGCCAAGCCTGAGCCCGAACTGCCGTTCCAGGGCCTGCCGGTCACGATCTACATGGACAACGGCCCGGTCAGCCGGTCGCGCGTGTTCCAGTCGGTGATGGGCAGCCTCGGCGTGCGCGTCCTCACCCATCTGCCGCCGAAGGCCGACGACCGGCACACCGCGGCCCGCGCCAAGGGCAAGGTCGAGCGGCCGTTCCGCACGGTGAAGGAGGTGCACGAGACGTTGTACCACTTCCACAAACCCAAGGACGAGGCGGAAGCCAATCTGTGGATGCGGCGTGCGCTGGTCACCTACAACAACGGCGACCATCGTTCCGAGCCACACGCGCGGATCGAGCACTGGCTGCGGCACCTGCCCGGCGATGGCGTGCGGGCCATGTGTTCATGGGAGCGGTTCTGCGCCTTCGCTCGTGAGCCCGAGCGGCGCACCGTTGCGGGCGACGCGACCGTCTCGGTTGAGGGCGCTTCCTACGAGGTCGAGCCCGAGCTCGCCGGCGAGACGGTGACGCTGCTCTGGGGGCTGTTCGACCAGCAGCTCTTCGTGGAGCATGACGGCAAGCGGCATGGCCCTTACGAGCCGTCGCGCGGCGCCGTGCCGCTCTACCGCTATCGCAAGTATCAGAAGAGCCGCGCCGAGGAGCGGCTCGACAAGGTGGTCCGGCTCGCTGACCAGCTGGGGCTGCCCCGCGCGACCGTGACGGGCGGCGACCGGCCGCTGCCGTCGCTGCCGCCCTCCACCGCAGGGCTCGCGGTGCGGCAAACACCTTTTCCGGAGCCGGCGGTCGAGACGGCATACCCGACCGGGCTCGCGGCGCGCCACGCCATCGTCGACCAGCTCCGGCGACCGCTCGGCTCGCTGCCTGAGGCAGACCGCGCCTTCATCGACGCGCTGCTGGGCGAAACGCTCGACAAGACCATCATCGCTGACCGCATCCGAGAGCGGTTCCAGTCAAGACGGGGGACAAGCTGATGCTCGCCGACGTTCAATCCAGCTACGGGCTCGCCCGCCCGTTCCAAGGCGTCGGCAACTTCGAGACAGAGCATCAGCGCAACCTCGTGCGCGAGGTCTGTGCGGCCGTGCAGACCGGCAGGTTGATCGTCGTCTCCGGCCTGGTCGGATCGGGCAAGACGCACCTGCTGCGCCGCATCGAGGACGAGCTGGCCCGGGCGGGCAAGGTCGCCGTCGCCAAGTCGCTTGCGGTCGACAAGCGCCGCACCTCGTTGCCCTCGCTGATCGAGGCGCTGTTCTACGATCTCTCGCCCGGTGACCGTGCCCAGGTGAAGATTCCCAAGCAGGCCGAGCGCCGCGAGCGCGACCTGCGCGACATCATGCGCAAGGGCAAGCGCCCGGTCGTACTGGTGGTCGACGAGGCGCATGACCTGCACCACAAGACGCTGACCGGCCTCAAGCGGTTGATGGAGGTGGTGGCTGATGCCGGCGTGCTGCTGTCGGTCCTTCTGGTCGGCCATCCTCGGCTACGCAACGACCTGCGCCGCCCGCAAATGGAAGAGATCGGCTACCGCACGACCACCTTCGACTATGAGGGCATCGGCGCCGAACGCCGCGACTATGTTGCCTGGCTGCTCGGCGCCTGTGCGGCCGAGGGGGTCAAGGTTGCCGACTTGATGAACGAGGACGCGATCGACCTCATCGCCGAGCGCCTGCGCACCCCGCTCCAGATCGAGATGCACCTGACACTCGCCTTCGAGCAGGGCTTCCGCTTCGCTGCCAAGCCCGTCACGGCCGAGATCGTCGAGCAGGTGCTGTCGCGGGCGATTGACGACCTCGAACCCACGCTGACGCGCAACGGTTACGATGCGGGCGCGCTCGCCAGCCAGCTCAACACCCGGCCGTCCGACATACGCGCGTTCCTCGCCGGAACGCTGGACGCCGAACACACCCGCGACCTGACCGAGCGGCTCCGCGAAGCCGGTGTGCCGATATGATACTGGCTGTCCTCGCCTTGGTATCTCCCGCACGCGGACGCAACGCATGTCGTCTGTGCCACCGATTGTGGACGTTGCGCTTCTCTCATAGCCTGCCGGCATGAACAGGCATCTTACCGCAGCTTCTTTATCGATCGTCAGCTTGCTCAGCGCGTGCTCGGCCTCGGCCGAGAGGAGGTTGGAGGGACGAGTCTTCGACATCCCGAGAGCCAACGACATATCCGACAATGATAAGCCGTTCTTTCTACCAGCGCTCGATCCCAGCGACGGGTTCTCGTTCTACCTAAATCCGAGCGCAAGCTTGCCGGAGCGAAACTTGGTGGGCGTGGCAAGCAAGAAGCGGATGTGTGCCCGCGCAGCGGGAACAGAGGCGCTTGTCAACTCGACTGTCTGCGCAAGTCGCCCGCTTTCATGGCGCGGCCGAACACTGCGCAAGGTAAGTGATGGTGTTTTCTGGACATACCAGTTGCCAGCCGAAGCAGGTCAGAAGCGTCCTCCATCGCTGGCGAGTTGCTCCGCCATGGGCGGAGGCTCGCGGCCGGGGCTCTGCACGGCCAATCTGCCGTATGACAATCTCGTGCTGACGATTCACTTCCGAGACAATCAGGTCGGCTCGCTCCAGGCATTATACGATCAATCCGTTGCTAGCCTGAGGAAGTGGGAGCGCTGATGCTTACGGCAAACCCGGCGGGAACGATCGCTGCCAGACCGCTCACCGGCACTCCTCGCTATTGGCAGAAAGCGAGAACAGGCCTTCTCCGTTTGCGAGCAGGCGCGGATGATGGCGAGCACATTGTCGCATAGCGTGAGCAGCATGGCCCACCTGCTGTCAGCAAATCTGAGCAGAAATCCGCGCTGTTTGCGAGCAGAGGCCAGTATCTTTGCAATCGCCTACA
>NZ_KQ130464.1 GCF_001046635.1 Novosphingobium barchaimii LL02 | reverse complement strand
CCGCCGCCGAGCGCGCGAACGAGTGCGACATCGAGGGCGAAGGCACGGGTCTGCAGCAATGCTACCGTGCGACGCGCGGCAATGAGCGCGTCCTCGGCGACGAGCACGTCGAGATAGGTGGCGAGGCCACCCCGATAGCGATTGTTGGCTACCGCCCATGCGGCGTCTGCGGCGCGTTCCGCCTCCTGCGCTCGACCGAGGCGCTCGCCCAGGGCACGTTTGCTTGCCGCTGCGTCAGCGACCTCGCGAAGCGCCTGCGTCAGTGCGCCGTCATATTGCGCAACCGCGATCCGATAGTCTGCTTCGGCCGCGCGATACTGACCACGCAAGTTGCCGCCATCAAAGATCGGTAGGCTGATGGCTGGCCCCACTGTTCCAAAGGTGGAACCGGACTTGAACACATTGTCGATACCCAGCGCCTGCAGACCGACGAGGCCAGCAAGATTGATATTGGGGTAAAAGGCAGCGCGAGCTTGCTTGATCCGGCTTGCCGCCGCCTCGGCGCGAAGCTTGCCGGCGATGATATCAGGCCGCCGTCCGATCAGTTCGGCGGGCAGGTTGGCGGGAAGTCCAAGGGCGATGCTGAACTTCGCTGAGGGGCGGGCGATCGATATGCCACGGTCTGGACCGGCGCCCAACAGTACGGCGATACGGTGACGAGTCAGCGTCAAGTTCTCGTCGAGGGCGGTTACGTCGCCTTGCGCGGTCGCCAGCGCGGAGCGGGCGCGTTCCACCGCACCCTCGTTCTCCAGTCCCTGTGCTTTGCGGCCCTTCAGCAACTCCAACGTGCGGGCGCGCACCTCCACGGCGTTTGCTGCCGCATCATGCTCTGCGTGGAAGCCGGCAAGATCGGCATAAGCGGCGGCAATGCCGGCCGAGACCGCGAGCCTCGCGGCTGCCGCTTCAGCACCTGCCGCCTCAGCCTCGGACCGGGCTGCGGCAAGCGCTGCGCGGTTTTTTCCCCAGAAGTCCAAGTCCCAATCGAGGCGGAGGGCGCCTTGGCCGTAGTCGGGCCATCCCCTAGGCGAAAAATCGCCAGGGATAAGGTAATTGTAGCTTTGCTTGCTGACGCCGCCTTGGGCGCTCGCATCAAGCGAGGGCAACAGCTGGCTTCGCGTCTGCCTGACCAGCGCTTCGGCACGGGCGAAACGCGCTTGCGCGACACGCAGATCGGTCGCGCTGACCAGGCCCTCCTCGATCAAACCGTTGAGCTGCGGATCGCCGAAGTCGTCCCACCATCGGTCGGAGGGCCATGGCGCTGCCGGGGCGGCAAGGCTCGTTGCGCTCGCCAGATCCTCTGGCTCGGACGGCCGACCCAATGGGCTCTCCTGCGGGAGTGTGGCGCAGCCACCTAAAAGAGTAGCCATAATGGCGGTGGCCATTGCCGTGGTGAGGCAACCGCGTTTCGGATCATTCATGCTCCAGAAGCCTTTTAACCAGACCGTTCAGTATCGTTATAAGTCCGGGCTTGTTTTGTCAAACCAAAACTGTACGATCGGGTTCGGAATAGGAGCAGAGGTGAGAGTAAGGACGGACGAGCGGCGCAACGCCATCATCGAAGCGGCCAAAACGGTATTTCGAGAAGATGGCTATGAGCGCGCCAGCATGACGGCGATCGCGGCTCGCGTCGGCGGGTCAAAAGCCACGCTCTATGGCTACTTCAAATCCAAAGAGCAGCTATTCGTCGCGGCCATGCTCGAGGCGGTGCAGGAGCAGGGACAGGTAGTCATAGATCTGCTGGATCCGTCCGAGCCGAGAATCGAGCTGGTGCTCCAGCGCTTTGGCGAGGCATATCTCGAATTCATGATGACCCCGGGCGCACTCACCGTCATGCGAGCAGCTGTCGCGGAAGGCACGCATGTTGCCTCGGGGGCCCGGCTCTATGAGAATGGGCCGAAACGCGGGTGGGAAGGGATGAAGTCGTACTTCGCGCGCCTGCGTGAACAAGGTGCCATCCGTGCAGTCGACCCAGGCATTGCCGCCGGCCACTTCAAGGGGATGCTGGAAGCAGGTATCATCGAACCTCTGCTTTTTGGCGCCAAGCCCGAGCTTGATCCAAAGCGAGCCGCGGCCGCTGCAGTTGACGCTTTCCTTTGCGCTTATGGCGAGCAGGAAGACGGCAGAGCGGCCGCGGGAGGAGGAAGCCGCAGATGAGGGCGACGTCGTTGGAGCTTGAGCCTGATGGCCATTCTGCTCATGCCTCTGGGACAGGGGTGAGCACTCCTCAACAATATGGACTCGGTCGGCATGCTGCTGATGCCGGTGATAACCGACTCATGGAGGCTATCCCCGAAGTTCAGCCTGACCTTGCGTTCCAAGTATCGCATGGCGGACATCCTACGTCAGCTACTCGCATTGACGTGCCCGTTAGCTGCCGGGCAGGAATGTCCCCATGTCCGGCCACTCTACCTCCGTGATGGATCGCGCGCGGACTATCGCTCTAAGCCGAATGACGGCTCCTGTCCGATCCGGCCCTTCGCTACGATCATCGTGAACGACTTGGTTTGGTCGACACCTGCCGGGTCTACCAGGGGGAATCGCAGAATTTGGTCGTAAGCGTACGCTAGGCAATGTTACGTGAGTGAACGGCAGCTTGGCGTCTGACCTCCGCTTATATGCCCGACATCGGGGATGATAGCGTACCAGCCTAGATCGTGATAAATCTAGGATATGACGCAGTACTCATTAGCTGATCTTCATGAATCTGATCGACATATTGCTGATGGAGAAAGGCGTATATCCAAGCAAAAAGCATTGATCATAAGGCTACAATTAATAGGGATTTCTACCACAGATGCGGAGGATCTTCTTAGATTGCTAGCAGAGCTGCTTGTTATTCTTCATCAGCATCGAGCCTCGATCGTAACAGCGATTAGCGAGGCTAAATAGTTTTGACAACGATAGCTTAGAGTCCGTCTCGAATCTCATGCGTAACGAGCTAGCCGTCGGATTATCATCATGGCGGAGGCCGCGTACAGGAACGCGGTGGCGGATCGGATGGACTGCTCGAAGTCCTTGGCGAGGCGTCTGTTGCGATTGAGCCAGGCAAAGGTTCGCTCGACGACCCACCGGCGCGGATGGACGACGAAGCCGGTTTGATCGGCGAACTTGCGCACGATCTCGATTCCGATCGACGTCGCCATTGCGACACGCGCGCTGGAATAGGCGCTGTCGGCATAAACGAGGTTTACGAACGGGTGCCGACCGCGGGACATCTTGAGCAGGGGCACGGCGCCGTCGCGATCCTGCAGGTCGGCCGGATGAACCAGCAGTTCGAGCGTCCGGCCGTCGGTATCGACCATGGCATGGCGCTTTCGCCCATTGATCTTCTTGCCGGCGTCGTAGCCGCGCAGACCACCAGCCTCGGTGGTCTTTACGCTCTGGCTGTCGATCACAGCCGCAGAGGGCATCGGCTCGCGCCCGGCACGGATACGATCCATCTGAACGAGGTGGTGGTTCAAGCCCTCGAACCCGTCACTGTCACGTAGCTCGCCGAACCAGCGATAGACGGTGCGCCACGGCGGGAAGCTGTCGGGCAGAAAGCGCCATGGGCAGCCTGTCCTCAACACGTAGAAGATCGCGTCGAGTACCTCGCGCCAGTGCCAGCGGCGACGTCGCCCGCGATCGCAGGGCCTGGGCAGAAGCGGTGCGACGATCGCCCACTCCGCATCGGTCAGATCGCTTCCATAGCGCAGCCCTGCGCGGCTATGCAGCGCACGGGCGGTCGGGTTCCACATGATGTCTTCCAGGGTCTGGTCTCGCAACCGCCCGGAATCACATCCAAACCCGATCGTCCACCGTTACACTACCGTTCTGACACAGCCTCTTAGGGGTACGGAAGCCGGAGGGGCGAGTTTCAGCAAAGTCGCGGTCAGCAGACTCCGACAAAGTGTCACATATACGCTCTCGTTTGGAGCGCCGCGCGAAAGCGTGGAATTCGGCGTCATAGCCGCTCCGAAACCCGTCACTTATTCTAGGTTCACCAAAGGCCCCCGCTTACCGTACGCTTGCGACCAGATTCTGCGATGACCCCTACCATGTCGTAAAACACATGAATCCGCGCATGGCTGACCGGCACACTCACGACCACGCCGCCGCCGCGATCTGGCTGCACGAAAAACCCTGCCGGATTGGGAATATGCACGAAAACCCCGATTTCAGGGTTTTCCGTCATCCTCATCGGCTCATGCCACGATCACGTTGCAGGACCAGCTCGCGCTCATGGAGCAACTGGCCCACCGCGCGCGCCATCTGGGGTTCGCGCTGGATCCGCTCGATGTAGAGATCCTTGGTGTGCTGGTTCGCTCCGTTATAGGCATCCACCGCCTTGCGGAGCGCCTCCGGGGTCGCCTTCCAGTCGCTATTATGGTCGCCATAGCCATGGCCGCCCGCCTCGCGCTTCCCGGCAATGGTCCTGAACTTCTCCGCCACTTTCTCACGGTCCTGCACCTGCTGGCGTTCCTGTGCCTGCTCACGGGTGCGCTCGGCGACAAGCCGCTCCTGACGCTGCGCCTCGGCTGCATCGCGCCGATCGCGATCGACCGCGCCGCTCAAGGTGGCCGCGAACGCATGCAGCCTGCCCGATATCCGCTGCCCTGCATCGCGCAGCCACTCGGTCCCCCGCTCTATATACTGGCGCAGGCCCCGCTGCTCGATGACGCCGGCGTTGTGCTGGCCCACCATCGTTACTGGCTCATAGGCCCGCCCCTCCCGCATGGCCTGATGCTCGGCACGGCGTTCCATCGCCGTCGCGCTCGGCCCCATATGCACGGTCGCCTCCTGCTCGATTCCGCGCCGCTGGTGGCTGCGATGGTCCACCCGCTCCGGGACGTTCGCCCGTTCCAGCGCCGCATTCTGCATCTCGGCCCACCGGCCACGCCAGCGCTCGACCTCCCCGCTCGTCTTCTGGTCCAGTTCGCGGGTCTTCGCGCCCAGCCCTTCCGGGCCGATCCGCCGCGTCGTCGTCAGCAGATGGGCGTGATGGTTGCGATGGTCGCCCTCGCGACCTGGTGCGTGGATCGCCACGTCCACCGCCACCCCATGCCGCTCGCTGATCTCCCGTGCGAGGCCCAGCGCAAGCTCGCGCCGCGCCTCGGCCGACAACTCGGCGGGCAGCGCGATTTCATATTCGCGGGCGACGGTCGAGTTCTTGCGCGTCTCTGCCTGTTCGGCGGCGTTCCAGAGCAGGGCCCGGTCACTGGCCCACGCCGGGGCGTCGGCGGGCACGACAAGGGCGTTATGTTCGACGCCCTGCTTGCGGGTGTAATCATGGACGAGGCCGGTGCGCTCATCCGTGATTTCGACACCCGCACGATAGGCTGCCGCTGCCGTCGCGCTGCGACCGGCGGAACGGCCTATCGTCTTTACCGCAAGATGGAAGCTCGCCATCGCCGCGCCCTTACCTTGCCATGCGGGAGCATGGCGCGGGCGACAGCCCGCTGGGGTTCAGGGGTATCCCCTGACGTACGCAAACGCAAGTTTGCATAAGTGCGCCCTTCCTCTCTTTCGCTCGGTCGGGTCCGGTGCTATCAGTATCGCACAGCGAAAGGATTGACCATGGCTGCTCCAACGCCAGAGGCTATCGAAACCGCCCGTCGCAAGGTCCAGCAGGCCAAGGCCCGGTTGCAGGCATTGGAAGCCCGCGCCGTTACCCTGAACCGCAAGGCCGATGCCCGCCGCAAGATCATACTCGGCGGTCTGCTCCTCGATGCCGCCATGAAAGACCCCGCATGGGAATCCCACCTCAATGACCTGATGAGCCGGATCAGCCGCGATCAGGACCGGAAGGCATTCGAGGGCTGGACCTTCAAGGGTGGCCCCGCCGATGCCTGATCCCTTCGACCCTGCCGAGTTTGATGCTCCCCCTCCCTCCGATCCCGGCGCAGACTATCGCACCCTGCTCGACGCCATGCGCAAGGCCGGGGCCGAAGGGGTCGCCCAGCAGGTCGCCGCACTGGCCCAGAAGATCGAACAGGACGCCCGCCAACGCGCCGAATGGACCGCACAGGCAGGCGCGGGGGTCAGTGCCCTCCACCGGGCCGCTGGGGAGCTTCAGCGGGTCAGCGCAGGGGTCTGGTGGGATCGCCTGAAGGAATGGATCACCGCCGCCCTCATCGGGCTGGGACTGATCTTCGCCGCGGCCCTCGCCTATCGCTGGGCGCAGGAACCCAAGATCGAGCGCCAGCTATACGGATGCACCGCCAAATGGGACGCCAAAGCCCAGACGTGCAAAGGAAAATGGGTGCCCCTCTACGAGCAGCAGCCCTGATTTAGCGCGATAATTGATATTCGCGGACAAGGATCGATGCAGGGACATGCCATGCCCGTTCGATTTTGCGGATCATGTGGAGGGTCAGCCCCCGCTTGCGGGCCAGAACCTCGGTCGCGCGCGATTGCCCGATCAGGGACGCCAGATCGGCGCGGGTGCGCCCTTCCGCCTCCATGGCCGCTTCAATCGCTTCCACCGGGTCCAGCTTGTCGACCGGCCACCGCTTCCGCTCATATTCATCGACCAGGGTTGCCAGCACATCGAGACGATCCTCGTCCGCGCTGCCCGCTTCCGCGCTCCAGAGCGCGCGGATTTCATCGACCGCCGCCCGATGGTCGTCATCATTCCTGATAGGTCTGATATCCATTTGCCTGTCCTTCAAAACTGATCGACGGTCGCGGCGTCGATGCGGTCATATTCAGCATGTGTCCCAATAAACTTTATGAAAGCGATCCCTCGCCGAAAATGGAACGCAACAATCATTCTATGATCTCCGCCCGCCACTTCAAATCTAACCCGTTCCGCCGCCACCGTTTTTGCTTTTGAAAAATCGGCCATGACTTCGATTGTCGAAGACCAGTCCGCATTTTCTGCAACCTCTAGCCAATGTGTCAGTGACGCACGGGTCAGAGGATGCGTCGTGAAATAGGCTACGATGTTTTTGCGGGCGATGATCCTCATCAGCAGGCTATGCCATTTCCCAACATGGGAAACAACCCTTAATTCCCATATTGGGAAGCTGTAGAAACTGGCATCAGTCCGGTTTCCCTTTTGGTGCCCGTTAGGGCACGCCAAGCCCTTGGATCGCACAGACCTTCCCCCAACCGCTCCCCTACGCTCTACGAGCGGGAAATCGCCTCCTGTACCCCCTGATAGCCAATTGGGACCTTGCAGCATTGCGCAACGTGGAAGGGGTGCGGATTCCTACCCGCCTATGCCTAGCGTGTGCCGCGACTAGCGGCACTCATCATTCCCGCCGCAGGCGGTCTGATTAGCGAGTTATCCACCCCTCGCCGTCGCCAGCTTTTGGATAGCGCTATGGCGAGGCATGGATAACTCGCAACCCCCTTTCAGGGGGTAATCATAAGATCATAGAAGGCAGAGAGAAAAAGACATTGCTAATCAGCATCTTATGAGGGGGGGGTAGCTCACCAGCTATGAGCTACCCCTAGCTCACCAGCTATGAGCTAGGTTCGGATAAAATCCGAAAGTTTTTGACTGGAATTAGATCATGGTTCGCGGCATAGACATTTTCGATTTTGTTCAATCGCTTTCAAAATTCATTCATGGGTGAGCTACCCCTAGCTCACGACTGACAAATTTTATCTGCCTGTGGGACTAGGGAGTGCCAATGTCGCAAAAGTCAAAGCAACTAGGTTTGACTACCCCGCCGGGCGGTACATGGGTGCAGACTGATCGCGCTGCTCATGAGAGATGGGCGCAACTGGCTATCGCCAATCCCCGTGCTTCATCGGTGCTTCATGTGCTGGTAGCTCAAATGGGACGGCATAATGCCATTGTGGCCAGCCAAACGACATTGGCAAAGGCAGCGCATTGCTCACTCCCGACCCTCAAGCGGGCTTTGTCCATACTCCGCGAACAGGGGTGGATCGAAGTCCGCCAGATCGGTCCAACCGGGACAGCCTGCGCCTACGTCATCAATGATCGGGTGGCATGGACCGGCAAGCGTGATGGCATCCGCTACAGCCTATTTTCGGCGGCTGTGTTGATCGCAGACGATGAACAACCGGATCGTGAAGAGCTAGGCGCGCAACCGGCGCTCCATCGCCTGCCTAACCTGTTTCCGGGGGAGCGCCAGTTGCCAAGCGGTCCCGGCCTTCCTCCCCCGTCTGAACCATCACTACCGGGAATGGAACCAGACTTGCCTGCCACCCAACAGCCGGAACCTGACCCAGCGATGCAGGAGGAACTCTCCCAGCTAGTTACTGGCCTAGGTAACAAGCTCCGTGCATCCGATACATCGCCCGATGACGATGCAACCGATATATAGATACCATACAGGCAAACTTAACAGCGAGTGACACTATGGGTATCACCCTAAGAGAAGCGTCGGAAAAGGTCGGTGTCACCCGCCAAACGCTCATGAAAGCAATCAAGACAGGACGCATTTCCGGCCAAAAGTCAGATAATGGCGAGTGGCGTATTGAGCCTGTCGAACTGTTCCGCGTATGGCCCCCTGTAAATGAGGTGCAGCAACCTTTACAGCCCGATATAACAGGTAGTGACACCCCCGGTTTACAGGCTGAAAACAGGCTGTTGCGTGAGCAGGTTGCGGAACTGCGTGAAGAACGGAACGCTTGGCGAGAACAGGCGCAACGGCTTGCCCTGACCGATCAGCGCGCTGCCCCTCAACCTACTCCACAGCGCGGTTTCTGGTCGCGCCTGTTCAGCCGCCAGGGCGACAGCCCTAGCGGCGAGGAATAAACCATGGATTCTCCAACCGGCCCTTTATGGTCCCAAAAGCAGGCCATTGCCTATGAGGTCGCGCTGGAGGCCATCAACGATGTGATCGCGGGATATAGTGAACAGATCGCGCTAGAGCAGGCCCATCTCGCGCCGAACACAGCCCGGATTACTTGGCTGGAAATGCGAACCGATCAGGCCGTTTCAGTCCACCACTCGCTCAACGTGTGCGATGACGGCAACGTGCAGCAGGTAATTTCAGAATTTAGTGCCATCGTCCGCGCAAGGGAAGAAGGACGCTGATCCTAATGGAACCCGTCGCAAAACGCCTGATTGTCGGACATAGATTTCGAGATGGGTTTTCAAACAACGGCTGCGTGAGGTGCGGTTTTCCGGGCAAGCGAGCCGCATCATCTCGTAAAACAGCGTTTTTGAGACGATTAACCGGAAAGCTGCACTCTCGCGCTATGCATCGGACATGCGGGAGGCAGCGTAATGGTTTGGGGAATGAGCATACCTTCGAGTTTTGGCGATTATTGGCCGGAGGGCGACTTTGAAAGTCTCGACCCGCGTGGCAAAGGCGGTTGGCGTGATCGGCTCAACCGCTATTATCAGAGTCAATCGCCAGAAGTTCAGAGTGCCTTATACGACTATACCCAAGGTGGCGATATAGCCAGTTACCCCACCTATGTTACATCCAAATTTACTCAGGAACTTGGCGTAAGGCCAACCCAATTTCCCGAATTGGCCCCGCTCAACTCGATCAAAGATCATGAGCCACCGCAATGCTATATCACCGCCAAAAGCTATAAGTCGCTTGCTTCGCTCATTTCGTTAAACGGCCTTCTGGCGGTCGATGAAAGAATGAAGGCAATAATTGAGCGGCTCGAGCCGGGTATTCACCAGTTGTTCCCGATCGAAATAAGGATGCCGCGCGGCAAACTATATCCCAAGCAATATCATCTTCTGGTCGTAGGGCAGGATATTGACGCTTTCTCGCCGGAGAAAAGCGAAGAAGGGTCTTATCGATCTTATGGTCCAGAATATTCTGGCTATTATACGCTGATAGACTCGAAAAAGGAAATATCGGGCCTCGCGTTCTCAAAGACTGCATTTGGCCGCGCACATTTGTGGCGTGAGCGTGCACTGAATGGCAAGCTTACCTGTTTATCGGACCAGCTTGAAGCGGAAGCCGTCAAAGCTGGTCTTCGCCTTCCCAAACATTATCGCATGATGGAGGTCTCACCATGATCGAGATTCAAGGTCTGGACTCCATTCCCAAGGAAATTAACGGCGGAGCCATTTGGCATGACACTTTCATAACGGGCTTTGCTCGAAGGCGTTCGCTCAAGCCGCCACAGCGGCTGACTTTACCGGGATGGGGTCGGTACATAGAACGGACCCAGATATACGCTAAGCGCCGTCACCCCCGGGCACGTGTCCAAAACCACCCGTTTGTCGTACAGTAGGTGCCGACAATTGGGTTTCCCGTCATTCCGCCTGCGGAATGCCTTATGATGGGACATACCCGTCGTTCCCATCAACAGGCGGAAGTGGCTGCTCACGCCCGATGGGGCTGTTACCGGCTTGATTAAACATCAGCGCTGAACCCGGAAAGCTGCAGAATTCCGACGGGACAGCTCTTATTGACCGAAACGGCTCAAGCCGCCGGTCCGGTCAGCCGATGCTTCGGTCGCAGGCGAAATCGTAGGCGCGGCTAGCTTGGCAAAAGCCCGGCTGACCCAGTCGCTGCACGAACCACTGCTTACTCTCGCCTCCTGGGCGCGCGGCAAAGCCTCATCGAAGCGTCGCGCGAAAGTTTTGATCGGCGCTCATTGTGCGATTGAGCACTGCTGCGAAGTGCAAAGCAGAAGCGCAGAATGCCCGTTCATCCCGAGACGGCATCTCGTCAATAAATGTCGGAGGGGAGTCGGGAGGCGACATCTCGAATGTTCCTCG
Organism: Novosphingobium barchaimii LL02; assembly: GCF_001046635.1. Taxonomy (GTDB): domain Bacteria; phylum Pseudomonadota; class Alphaproteobacteria; order Sphingomonadales; family Sphingomonadaceae; genus Novosphingobium; species Novosphingobium barchaimii. The sequence goes on along the minus strand of NZ_KQ130464.1, from coordinate 17,062 downwards.
CAACTGTGATGTGCTCTCTTAATGAGCCAGAAGGTGCCGTGCCGCAGCTACAAGCTCGGGCGGAAGTCCTTGGCACCTGATCGTAGTTCGGGGGCAAGAGCGCCCTCTCACGTGGTCCATCGCTAGCGCGCGCAGGGCTTCGAGTTTTGGATCGGCCAGCGGTGGTACGCCTCGATGCCCGAACACTAACCGTAAGAGCGCCCGCAGCACGCCTCTGGGCTCAGGATGCCTGATTGATCGCCTTTGCAGCCCATCGGACAGGCCCACCAGCAGAGCCTTCTGCTCGATCAACGTGAGGACGGGCAGCCCGGTAGTGTCGGGAGCTGACCCGTCGACCGCATGCTCTTCGTGACCGAGCTGAGAATGCCCGTCCACGGACGCCGATGAAGGCGTGCAGATACGCCGAGGGAGAACATCGGTTTCCAGGCGGACGGGGACAGCCACGACGCCCACTTGGCCAGCTAGCCCGCCGAACCGCTGGCGATGGACGGGGGAAGGCAGCACCCTTTGAGTGTGCATGACCTAATGGGCTCCACTGGTGTCGATCGGCCCCTTCGGCTTGGGCGCCACCCAGATCAGTGTAGCGGCAACGGCAAAGCAGATCGTGATCGCGGCAAACATATTGAGCGTCCCCAGCATCACGCTTTGACCCTCGACAATGCCGGTGAGGGCCGCAGTCGCGGACTGGTGAGACATGCCGCCGCTCATCATGGCATCGACCGTGGCCTGCCCCTGAGACATGGCGCCGGCCAACTCCGTCTGGTTCTCCCGCCCGGCATTCGCCCAGCCGGTCTGGACGATCGAAGTTGCGAATGCGCCGCCTAAGGTCCGCATGAAGTTGGACAGACCCGCGGCGTTCGCCTGCTCGTCTGGATCGACGCTCGCCATGGCAAGGCCTGTCACGGGCACGAAGAACATGACCATGAAGGGACCCATGAGAAGGGTCGGCCAGGCCATCTGCAGGAAGGTGACGTCCGAGTTGAAGCTCATCCGCCAGGCCACGGTTGCTCCAAGGCCAATGATGCCTAGCGAGACAATAAGTCTTGGGTCGACCTTCTCCGTGAGCTTTCCCACGCTGGGTGCGGACACCACAGCAAATATGCCCATGATACCCGTCGCGTAGCCCGCCCATGTCGCGGTGTAGCCCATGTTTTGCTGCAGCCAGAGCGGCAGCAGAACGAGGGTGGCGAAGAAGGCTCCGAAGGCGACGGAATAGGTGACCGAGGCAGCGACAAAGCCGCGATGGCGGAAAATTCGCAGATCGACGATCGGATTCTTGTCGGTCAGCTCCCAAATCAGAAAGGCAACAAACCCAACCGCGGCGATAGCCGCCAGCCATCGGATCTCAGCGGCAGCGAACCAGTCATGGTTGCGGCCCTCGTCGAGCATGATCTGGAGCGCTCCGACCCACAGGATCAGGAGAGCGAGGCCGATCTTGTCAATCATGGCGGGCGCGGTAGGATCAGGCTGGCCGCGCAGGAAATAGAGCACGGCAAGGCCGCCCGCCGCGGCCACCGGCACCTTGATGAAGAAGATCCACTCCCAGCCTATTCCGTCACAAATGATCCCGCCCAGGATAGGGCCGGCGACAGGCCCGACGAGCGTCGTCATCGCCCAGATCACCGTGGCCAGTGTCGCCTTCTCTGGCGGGAAGATGCGCAGCAGCAGCATCTGCGAGAGTGGCATGATCGGGCCCCCGCACAGACCGAGCAGGACGCGGCCGGCGATCAGCATGCCAAGTGACCCTGCAAGACCGCACAGCAAAGACAGTACGGCGAAGGCCAGATAGCAGGTGATGAACACGCGCTGCGCGCCAAAACGCTTTGCGAGCCAGCCTGTGAGAGGGACGGTGATCGCCTCCGCCACCGCATAGGAGGTGATGACCCAAGTTCCCTGCGACGAGGACACGCCAAGCGCACCCGCGATCGTCGGAATCGAAACATTGGCGATGGTCGTGTCAAGCACAACCAGGAAGTTCCCGAGCCCGATCATGATCGCGGCGAGGATGAGTGGCGTTCCGGTAAGCGGTCCTGCAGCCAGGGTTGGCGCGCGAGCAAAGAGGACGGTGGCCATCGGTGCGGCTCCTGGCGATCAGTGCGAAATGTCGATGTCGGCTGTCATCGACAGACCCACGCGCAACGGATGCTCACGAAGCTGTTTGGCATCCAGTTTGATGCGAACTGGAAGACGCTGCACGACCTTGATCCAGTTCCCGGTTGCGTTCTGGGCGGGCACCACTGCGAAGGCGGCGCCGGTGCCGCCCGAGAAGCCGACTACGCGACCACGATACTCGATCTCGCCGCCATAAAGGTCCGACGTCAGCGTGACCGACTGCCCGGGGCGAACCTTGGCAAGCTGCACTTCCTTGAAGTTGGCGTCGACGTAAGCGCCCTGAATAGGGACGACGACCATCAAGGCCTGGCCGGGCTGTACGCGCTGCCCAATCTGGACCTGCCGCCTGGAGATGACGCCATCGATCGGCGCACGCAGCACGGTACGTTCGAGATCAACACGCGCCTGATCGCGAGCGGCTCTGGCGGCCAGAACCTCAGGGTTTGTATCGTTCGTCGAATTGTCGATCAGTGCCTTGTTGGCGTCGCGGCTGCCGATGGCAGCGGTGCGGTTGGCGCGTGCCTGCGCCTGCGCGGCTTCGGCTGCCCTCACCTTCGCAAGCGCGGTGTGATGGGCATTGCGCGCCACCGTCAACTCATCGCCTGACACCGAGCCGGAGGCGGCCAACGCCTCGCGCCGTTGAAGATCGATGCGTGCCTTGTCGAGATCGCCACGGGCAGCTGCGAGTTGAGCCTCAACGCTGGCCTGTTCGGCGACACGGGCGGCAATCTGCGCGCCCAGACCGCTGTCGGTCGCGACCAGTCCGCGCACCTTGCGAATGGTTGTCGCCAACTCCGCTTCGGCGCGGGCTAGAGTGATTTTCGCATCGGTGTTGTCGAGCCGGACAAGGATGTCCCCCCGCCGCACAGATTGCGTGTCGTCGACAAGAACATCAAGCACAGGCCCGCCCACCAGCGGCGTGACCTGGGCGACATTAGCCCCGACATAGGCATTGTCGGTTTCGACGTGCTGCGAGGCGACGAGCACATCATAGGCGTAATACCCGCCGCCGAGCACCGCGACAGTTGCGGCAAGTGCGGTGAACAACCGCCGACGCTTGCCCGTGCGCGCGCCCACCTCTTCGCGGTCTTCTTCCTCGATGATGGTGTGGACGTCATGCTCGATGATATGGGTGGTCTTGGACATGGACTGATCCCCTTTAAAAACGAAAGCCGCCGCCGAGCGCGCGAACGAGTGCGACATCGAGGGCGAAGGCACGGGTCTGCAGCAATGCTACCGTGCGACGCGCGGCAATGAGCGCGTCCTCGGCGACGAGCACGTCGAGATAGGTGGCGAGGCCACCCCGATAGCGATTGTTGGCTACCGCCCATGCGGCGTCTGCGGCGCGTTCCGCCTCCTGCGCTCGACCGAGGCGCTCGCCCAGGGCACGTTTGCTTGCCGCTGCGTCAGCGACCTCGCGAAGCGCCTGCGTCAGTGCGCCGTCATATTGCGCAACCGCGATCCGATAGTCTGCTTCGGCCGCGCGATACTGACCACGCAAGTTGCCGCCATCAAAGATCGGTAGGCTGATGGCTGGCCCCACTGTTCCAAAGGTGGAACCGGACTTGAACACATTGTCGATACCCAGCGCCTGCAGACCGACGAGGCCAGCAAGATTGATATTGGGGTAAAAGGCAGCGCGAGCTTGCTTGATCCGGCTTGCCGCCGCCTCGGCGCGAAGCTTGCCGGCGATGATATCAGGCCGCCGTCCGATCAGTTCGGCGGGCAGGTTGGCGGGAAGTCCAAGGGCGATGCTGAACTTCGCTGAGGGGCGGGCGATCGATATGCCACGGTCTGGACCGGCGCCCAACAGTACGGCGATACGGTGACGAGTCAGCGTCAAGTTCTCGTCGAGGGCGGTTACGTCGCCTTGCGCGGTCGCCAGCGCGGAGCGGGCGCGTTCCACCGCACCCTCGTTCTCCAGTCCCTGTGCTTTGCGGCCCTTCAGCAACTCCAACGTGCGGGCGCGCACCTCCACGGCGTTTGCTGCCGCATCATGCTCTGCGTGGAAGCCGGCAAGATCGGCATAAGCGGCGGCAATGCCGGCCGAGACCGCGAGCCTCGCGGCTGCCGCTTCAGCACCTGCCGCCTCAGCCTCGGACCGGGCTGCGGCAAGCGCTGCGCGGTTTTTTCCCCAGAAGTCCAAGTCCCAATCGAGGCGGAGGGCGCCTTGGCCGTAGTCGGGCCATCCCCTAGGCGAAAAATCGCCAGGGATAAGGTAATTGTAGCTTTGCTTGCTGACGCCGCCTTGGGCGCTCGCATCAAGCGAGGGCAACAGCTGGCTTCGCGTCTGCCTGACCAGCGCTTCGGCACGGGCGAAACGCGCTTGCGCGACACGCAGATCGGTCGCGCTGACCAGGCCCTCCTCGATCAAACCGTTGAGCTGCGGATCGCCGAAGTCGTCCCACCATCGGTCGGAGGGCCATGGCGCTGCCGGGGCGGCAAGGCTCGTTGCGCTCGCCAGATCCTCTGGCTCGGACGGCCGACCCAATGGGCTCTCCTGCGGGAGTGTGGCGCAGCCACCTAAAAGAGTAGCCATAATGGCGGTGGCCATTGCCGTGGTGAGGCAACCGCGTTTCGGATCATTCATGCTCCAGAAGCCTTTTAACCAGACCGTTCAGTATCGTTATAAGTCCGGGCTTGTTTTGTCAAACCAAAACTGTACGATCGGGTTCGGAATAGGAGCAGAGGTGAGAGTAAGGACGGACGAGCGGCGCAACGCCATCATCGAAGCGGCCAAAACGGTATTTCGAGAAGATGGCTATGAGCGCGCCAGCATGACGGCGATCGCGGCTCGCGTCGGCGGGTCAAAAGCCACGCTCTATGGCTACTTCAAATCCAAAGAGCAGCTATTCGTCGCGGCCATGCTCGAGGCGGTGCAGGAGCAGGGACAGGTAGTCATAGATCTGCTGGATCCGTCCGAGCCGAGAATCGAGCTGGTGCTCCAGCGCTTTGGCGAGGCATATCTCGAATTCATGATGACCCCGGGCGCACTCACCGTCATGCGAGCAGCTGTCGCGGAAGGCACGCATGTTGCCTCGGGGGCCCGGCTCTATGAGAATGGGCCGAAACGCGGGTGGGAAGGGATGAAGTCGTACTTCGCGCGCCTGCGTGAACAAGGTGCCATCCGTGCAGTCGACCCAGGCATTGCCGCCGGCCACTTCAAGGGGATGCTGGAAGCAGGTATCATCGAACCTCTGCTTTTTGGCGCCAAGCCCGAGCTTGATCCAAAGCGAGCCGCGGCCGCTGCAGTTGACGCTTTCCTTTGCGCTTATGGCGAGCAGGAAGACGGCAGAGCGGCCGCGGGAGGAGGAAGCCGCAGATGAGGGCGACGTCGTTGGAGCTTGAGCCTGATGGCCATTCTGCTCATGCCTCTGGGACAGGGGTGAGCACTCCTCAACAATATGGACTCGGTCGGCATGCTGCTGATGCCGGTGATAACCGACTCATGGAGGCTATCCCCGAAGTTCAGCCTGACCTTGCGTTCCAAGTATCGCATGGCGGACATCCTACGTCAGCTACTCGCATTGACGTGCCCGTTAGCTGCCGGGCAGGAATGTCCCCATGTCCGGCCACTCTACCTCCGTGATGGATCGCGCGCGGACTATCGCTCTAAGCCGAATGACGGCTCCTGTCCGATCCGGCCCTTCGCTACGATCATCGTGAACGACTTGGTTTGGTCGACACCTGCCGGGTCTACCAGGGGGAATCGCAGAATTTGGTCGTAAGCGTACGCTAGGCAATGTTACGTGAGTGAACGGCAGCTTGGCGTCTGACCTCCGCTTATATGCCCGACATCGGGGATGATAGCGTACCAGCCTAGATCGTGATAAATCTAGGATATGACGCAGTACTCATTAGCTGATCTTCATGAATCTGATCGACATATTGCTGATGGAGAAAGGCGTATATCCAAGCAAAAAGCATTGATCATAAGGCTACAATTAATAGGGATTTCTACCACAGATGCGGAGGATCTTCTTAGATTGCTAGCAGAGCTGCTTGTTATTCTTCATCAGCATCGAGCCTCGATCGTAACAGCGATTAGCGAGGCTAAATAGTTTTGACAACGATAGCTTAGAGTCCGTCTCGAATCTCATGCGTAACGAGCTAGCCGTCGGATTATCATCATGGCGGAGGCCGCGTACAGGAACGCGGTGGCGGATCGGATGGACTGCTCGAAGTCCTTGGCGAGGCGTCTGTTGCGATTGAGCCAGGCAAAGGTTCGCTCGACGACCCACCGGCGCGGATGGACGACGAAGCCGGTTTGATCGGCGAACTTGCGCACGATCTCGATTCCGATCGACGTCGCCATTGCGACACGCGCGCTGGAATAGGCGCTGTCGGCATAAACGAGGTTTACGAACGGGTGCCGACCGCGGGACATCTTGAGCAGGGGCACGGCGCCGTCGCGATCCTGCAGGTCGGCCGGATGAACCAGCAGTTCGAGCGTCCGGCCGTCGGTATCGACCATGGCATGGCGCTTTCGCCCATTGATCTTCTTGCCGGCGTCGTAGCCGCGCAGACCACCAGCCTCGGTGGTCTTTACGCTCTGGCTGTCGATCACAGCCGCAGAGGGCATCGGCTCGCGCCCGGCACGGATACGATCCATCTGAACGAGGTGGTGGTTCAAGCCCTCGAACCCGTCACTGTCACGTAGCTCGCCGAACCAGCGATAGACGGTGCGCCACGGCGGGAAGCTGTCGGGCAGAAAGCGCCATGGGCAGCCTGTCCTCAACACGTAGAAGATCGCGTCGAGTACCTCGCGCCAGTGCCAGCGGCGACGTCGCCCGCGATCGCAGGGCCTGGGCAGAAGCGGTGCGACGATCGCCCACTCCGCATCGGTCAGATCGCTTCCATAGCGCAGCCCTGCGCGGCTATGCAGCGCACGGGCGGTCGGGTTCCACATGATGTCTTCCAGGGTCTGGTCTCGCAACCGCCCGGAATCACATCCAAACCCGATCGTCCACCGTTACACTACCGTTCTGACACAGCCTCTTAGGGGTACGGAAGCCGGAGGGGCGAGTTTCAGCAAAGTCGCGGTCAGCAGACTCCGACAAAGTGTCACATATACGCTCTCGTTTGGAGCGCCGCGCGAAAGCGTGGAATTCGGCGTCATAGCCGCTCCGAAACCCGTCACTTATTCTAGGTTCACCAAAGGCCCCCGCTTACCGTACGCTTGCGACCAGATTCTGCGATGACCCCTACCATGTCGTAAAACACATGAATCCGCGCATGGCTGACCGGCACACTCACGACCACGCCGCCGCCGCGATCTGGCTGCACGAAAAACCCTGCCGGATTGGGAATATGCACGAAAACCCCGATTTCAGGGTTTTCCGTCATCCTCATCGGCTCATGCCACGATCACGTTGCAGGACCAGCTCGCGCTCATGGAGCAACTGGCCCACCGCGCGCGCCATCTGGGGTTCGCGCTGGATCCGCTCGATGTAGAGATCCTTGGTGTGCTGGTTCGCTCCGTTATAGGCATCCACCGCCTTGCGGAGCGCCTCCGGGGTCGCCTTCCAGTCGCTATTATGGTCGCCATAGCCATGGCCGCCCGCCTCGCGCTTCCCGGCAATGGTCCTGAACTTCTCCGCCACTTTCTCACGGTCCTGCACCTGCTGGCGTTCCTGTGCCTGCTCACGGGTGCGCTCGGCGACAAGCCGCTCCTGACGCTGCGCCTCGGCTGCATCGCGCCGATCGCGATCGACCGCGCCGCTCAAGGTGGCCGCGAACGCATGCAGCCTGCCCGATATCCGCTGCCCTGCATCGCGCAGCCACTCGGTCCCCCGCTCTATATACTGGCGCAGGCCCCGCTGCTCGATGACGCCGGCGTTGTGCTGGCCCACCATCGTTACTGGCTCATAGGCCCGCCCCTCCCGCATGGCCTGATGCTCGGCACGGCGTTCCATCGCCGTCGCGCTCGGCCCCATATGCACGGTCGCCTCCTGCTCGATTCCGCGCCGCTGGTGGCTGCGATGGTCCACCCGCTCCGGGACGTTCGCCCGTTCCAGCGCCGCATTCTGCATCTCGGCCCACCGGCCACGCCAGCGCTCGACCTCCCCGCTCGTCTTCTGGTCCAGTTCGCGGGTCTTCGCGCCCAGCCCTTCCGGGCCGATCCGCCGCGTCGTCGTCAGCAGATGGGCGTGATGGTTGCGATGGTCGCCCTCGCGACCTGGTGCGTGGATCGCCACGTCCACCGCCACCCCATGCCGCTCGCTGATCTCCCGTGCGAGGCCCAGCGCAAGCTCGCGCCGCGCCTCGGCCGACAACTCGGCGGGCAGCGCGATTTCATATTCGCGGGCGACGGTCGAGTTCTTGCGCGTCTCTGCCTGTTCGGCGGCGTTCCAGAGCAGGGCCCGGTCACTGGCCCACGCCGGGGCGTCGGCGGGCACGACAAGGGCGTTATGTTCGACGCCCTGCTTGCGGGTGTAATCATGGACGAGGCCGGTGCGCTCATCCGTGATTTCGACACCCGCACGATAGGCTGCCGCTGCCGTCGCGCTGCGACCGGCGGAACGGCCTATCGTCTTTACCGCAAGATGGAAGCTCGCCATCGCCGCGCCCTTACCTTGCCATGCGGGAGCATGGCGCGGGCGACAGCCCGCTGGGGTTCAGGGGTATCCCCTGACGTACGCAAACGCAAGTTTGCATAAGTGCGCCCTTCCTCTCTTTCGCTCGGTCGGGTCCGGTGCTATCAGTATCGCACAGCGAAAGGATTGACCATGGCTGCTCCAACGCCAGAGGCTATCGAAACCGCCCGTCGCAAGGTCCAGCAGGCCAAGGCCCGGTTGCAGGCATTGGAAGCCCGCGCCGTTACCCTGAACCGCAAGGCCGATGCCCGCCGCAAGATCATACTCGGCGGTCTGCTCCTCGATGCCGCCATGAAAGACCCCGCATGGGAATCCCACCTCAATGACCTGATGAGCCGGATCAGCCGCGATCAGGACCGGAAGGCATTCGAGGGCTGGACCTTCAAGGGTGGCCCCGCCGATGCCTGATCCCTTCGACCCTGCCGAGTTTGATGCTCCCCCTCCCTCCGATCCCGGCGCAGACTATCGCACCCTGCTCGACGCCATGCGCAAGGCCGGGGCCGAAGGGGTCGCCCAGCAGGTCGCCGCACTGGCCCAGAAGATCGAACAGGACGCCCGCCAACGCGCCGAATGGACCGCACAGGCAGGCGCGGGGGTCAGTGCCCTCCACCGGGCCGCTGGGGAGCTTCAGCGGGTCAGCGCAGGGGTCTGGTGGGATCGCCTGAAGGAATGGATCACCGCCGCCCTCATCGGGCTGGGACTGATCTTCGCCGCGGCCCTCGCCTATCGCTGGGCGCAGGAACCCAAGATCGAGCGCCAGCTATACGGATGCACCGCCAAATGGGACGCCAAAGCCCAGACGTGCAAAGGAAAATGGGTGCCCCTCTACGAGCAGCAGCCCTGATTTAGCGCGATAATTGATATTCGCGGACAAGGATCGATGCAGGGACATGCCATGCCCGTTCGATTTTGCGGATCATGTGGAGGGTCAGCCCCCGCTTGCGGGCCAGAACCTCGGTCGCGCGCGATTGCCCGATCAGGGACGCCAGATCGGCGCGGGTGCGCCCTTCCGCCTCCATGGCCGCTTCAATCGCTTCCACCGGGTCCAGCTTGTCGACCGGCCACCGCTTCCGCTCATATTCATCGACCAGGGTTGCCAGCACATCGAGACGATCCTCGTCCGCGCTGCCCGCTTCCGCGCTCCAGAGCGCGCGGATTTCATCGACCGCCGCCCGATGGTCGTCATCATTCCTGATAGGTCTGATATCCATTTGCCTGTCCTTCAAAACTGATCGACGGTCGCGGCGTCGATGCGGTCATATTCAGCATGTGTCCCAATAAACTTTATGAAAGCGATCCCTCGCCGAAAATGGAACGCAACAATCATTCTATGATCTCCGCCCGCCACTTCAAATCTAACCCGTTCCGCCGCCACCGTTTTTGCTTTTGAAAAATCGGCCATGACTTCGATTGTCGAAGACCAGTCCGCATTTTCTGCAACCTCTAGCCAATGTGTCAGTGACGCACGGGTCAGAGGATGCGTCGTGAAATAGGCTACGATGTTTTTGCGGGCGATGATCCTCATCAGCAGGCTATGCCATTTCCCAACATGGGAAACAACCCTTAATTCCCATATTGGGAAGCTGTAGAAACTGGCATCAGTCCGGTTTCCCTTTTGGTGCCCGTTAGGGCACGCCAAGCCCTTGGATCGCACAGACCTTCCCCCAACCGCTCCCCTACGCTCTACGAGCGGGAAATCGCCTCCTGTACCCCCTGATAGCCAATTGGGACCTTGCAGCATTGCGCAACGTGGAAGGGGTGCGGATTCCTACCCGCCTATGCCTAGCGTGTGCCGCGACTAGCGGCACTCATCATTCCCGCCGCAGGCGGTCTGATTAGCGAGTTATCCACCCCTCGCCGTCGCCAGCTTTTGGATAGCGCTATGGCGAGGCATGGATAACTCGCAACCCCCTTTCAGGGGGTAATCATAAGATCATAGAAGGCAGAGAGAAAAAGACATTGCTAATCAGCATCTTATGAGGGGGGGGTAGCTCACCAGCTATGAGCTACCCCTAGCTCACCAGCTATGAGCTAGGTTCGGATAAAATCCGAAAGTTTTTGACTGGAATTAGATCATGGTTCGCGGCATAGACATTTTCGATTTTGTTCAATCGCTTTCAAAATTCATTCATGGGTGAGCTACCCCTAGCTCACGACTGACAAATTTTATCTGCCTGTGGGACTAGGGAGTGCCAATGTCGCAAAAGTCAAAGCAACTAGGTTTGACTACCCCGCCGGGCGGTACATGGGTGCAGACTGATCGCGCTGCTCATGAGAGATGGGCGCAACTGGCTATCGCCAATCCCCGTGCTTCATCGGTGCTTCATGTGCTGGTAGCTCAAATGGGACGGCATAATGCCATTGTGGCCAGCCAAACGACATTGGCAAAGGCAGCGCATTGCTCACTCCCGACCCTCAAGCGGGCTTTGTCCATACTCCGCGAACAGGGGTGGATCGAAGTCCGCCAGATCGGTCCAACCGGGACAGCCTGCGCCTACGTCATCAATGATCGGGTGGCATGGACCGGCAAGCGTGATGGCATCCGCTACAGCCTATTTTCGGCGGCTGTGTTGATCGCAGACGATGAACAACCGGATCGTGAAGAGCTAGGCGCGCAACCGGCGCTCCATCGCCTGCCTAACCTGTTTCCGGGGGAGCGCCAGTTGCCAAGCGGTCCCGGCCTTCCTCCCCCGTCTGAACCATCACTACCGGGAATGGAACCAGACTTGCCTGCCACCCAACAGCCGGAACCTGACCCAGCGATGCAGGAGGAACTCTCCCAGCTAGTTACTGGCCTAGGTAACAAGCTCCGTGCATCCGATACATCGCCCGATGACGATGCAACCGATATATAGATACCATACAGGCAAACTTAACAGCGAGTGACACTATGGGTATCACCCTAAGAGAAGCGTCGGAAAAGGTCGGTGTCACCCGCCAAACGCTCATGAAAGCAATCAAGACAGGACGCATTTCCGGCCAAAAGTCAGATAATGGCGAGTGGCGTATTGAGCCTGTCGAACTGTTCCGCGTATGGCCCCCTGTAAATGAGGTGCAGCAACCTTTACAGCCCGATATAACAGGTAGTGACACCCCCGGTTTACAGGCTGAAAACAGGCTGTTGCGTGAGCAGGTTGCGGAACTGCGTGAAGAACGGAACGCTTGGCGAGAACAGGCGCAACGGCTTGCCCTGACCGATCAGCGCGCTGCCCCTCAACCTACTCCACAGCGCGGTTTCTGGTCGCGCCTGTTCAGCCGCCAGGGCGACAGCCCTAGCGGCGAGGAATAAACCATGGATTCTCCAACCGGCCCTTTATGGTCCCAAAAGCAGGCCATTGCCTATGAGGTCGCGCTGGAGGCCATCAACGATGTGATCGCGGGATATAGTGAACAGATCGCGCTAGAGCAGGCCCATCTCGCGCCGAACACAGCCCGGATTACTTGGCTGGAAATGCGAACCGATCAGGCCGTTTCAGTCCACCACTCGCTCAACGTGTGCGATGACGGCAACGTGCAGCAGGTAATTTCAGAATTTAGTGCCATCGTCCGCGCAAGGGAAGAAGGACGCTGATCCTAATGGAACCCGTCGCAAAACGCCTGATTGTCGGACATAGATTTCGAGATGGGTTTTCAAACAACGGCTGCGTGAGGTGCGGTTTTCCGGGCAAGCGAGCCGCATCATCTCGTAAAACAGCGTTTTTGAGACGATTAACCGGAAAGCTGCACTCTCGCGCTATGCATCGGACATGCGGGAGGCAGCGTAATGGTTTGGGGAATGAGCATACCTTCGAGTTTTGGCGATTATTGGCCGGAGGGCGACTTTGAAAGTCTCGACCCGCGTGGCAAAGGCGGTTGGCGTGATCGGCTCAACCGCTATTATCAGAGTCAATCGCCAGAAGTTCAGAGTGCCTTATACGACTATACCCAAGGTGGCGATATAGCCAGTTACCCCACCTATGTTACATCCAAATTTACTCAGGAACTTGGCGTAAGGCCAACCCAATTTCCCGAATTGGCCCCGCTCAACTCGATCAAAGATCATGAGCCACCGCAATGCTATATCACCGCCAAAAGCTATAAGTCGCTTGCTTCGCTCATTTCGTTAAACGGCCTTCTGGCGGTCGATGAAAGAATGAAGGCAATAATTGAGCGGCTCGAGCCGGGTATTCACCAGTTGTTCCCGATCGAAATAAGGATGCCGCGCGGCAAACTATATCCCAAGCAATATCATCTTCTGGTCGTAGGGCAGGATATTGACGCTTTCTCGCCGGAGAAAAGCGAAGAAGGGTCTTATCGATCTTATGGTCCAGAATATTCTGGCTATTATACGCTGATAGACTCGAAAAAGGAAATATCGGGCCTCGCGTTCTCAAAGACTGCATTTGGCCGCGCACATTTGTGGCGTGAGCGTGCACTGAATGGCAAGCTTACCTGTTTATCGGACCAGCTTGAAGCGGAAGCCGTCAAAGCTGGTCTTCGCCTTCCCAAACATTATCGCATGATGGAGGTCTCACCATGATCGAGATTCAAGGTCTGGACTCCATTCCCAAGGAAATTAACGGCGGAGCCATTTGGCATGACACTTTCATAACGGGCTTTGCTCGAAGGCGTTCGCTCAAGCCGCCACAGCGGCTGACTTTACCGGGATGGGGTCGGTACATAGAACGGACCCAGATATACGCTAAGCGCCGTCACCCCCGGGCACGTGTCCAAAACCACCCGTTTGTCGTACAGTAGGTGCCGACAATTGGGTTTCCCGTCATTCCGCCTGCGGAATGCCTTATGATGGGACATACCCGTCGTTCCCATCAACAGGCGGAAGTGGCTGCTCACGCCCGATGGGGCTGTTACCGGCTTGATTAAACATCAGCGCTGAACCCGGAAAGCTGCAGAATTCCGACGGGACAGCTCTTATTGACCGAAACGGCTCAAGCCGCCGGTCCGGTCAGCCGATGCTTCGGTCGCAGGCGAAATCGTAGGCGCGGCTAGCTTGGCAAAAGCCCGGCTGACCCAGTCGCTGCACGAACCACTGCTTACTCTCGCCTCCTGGGCGCGCGGCAAAGCCTCATCGAAGCGTCGCGCGAAAGTTTTGATCGGCGCTCATTGTGCGATTGAGCACTGCTGCGAAGTGCAAAGCAGAAGCGCAGAATGCCCGTTCATCCCGAGACGGCATCTCGTCAATAAATGTCGGAGGGGAGTCGGGAGGCGACATCTCGAATGTTCCTCGCAACTGTGATGTGCTCTCTTAATGAGCCAGAAGGTGCCGTGCCGCAGCTACAAGCTCGGGCGGAAGTCCTTGGCACCTGATCGTAGTTCGGGGGCAAGAGCGCCCTCTCACGTGGTCCATCGCTAGCGCGCGCAGGGCTTCGAGTTTTGGATCGGCCAGCGGTGGTACGCCTCGATGCCCGAACACTAACCGTAAGAGCGCCCGCAGCACGCCTCTGGGCTCAGGATGCCTGATTGATCGCCTTTGCAGCCCATCGGACAGGCCCACCAGCAGAGCCTTCTGCTCGATCAACGTGAGGACGGGCAGCCCGGTAGTGTCGGGAGCTGACCCGTCGACCGCATGCTCTTCGTGACCGAGCTGAGAATGCCCGTCCACGGACGCCGATGAAGGCGTGCAGATACGCCGAGGGAGAACATCGGTTTCCAGGCGGACGGGGACAGCCACGACGCCCACTTGGCCAGCTAGCCCGCCGAACCGCTGGCGATGGACGGGGGAAGGCAGCACCCTTTGAGTGTGCATGACCTAATGGGCTCCACTGGTGTCGATCGGCCCCTTCGGCTTGGGCGCCACCCAGATCAGTGTAGCGGCAACGGCAAAGCAGATCGTGATCGCGGCAAACATATTGAGCGTCCCCAGCATCACGCTTTGACCCTCGACAATGCCGGTGAGGGCCGCAGTCGCGGACTGGTGAGACATGCCGCCGCTCATCATGGCATCGACCGTGGCCTGCCCCTGAGACATGGCGCCGGCCAACTCCGTCTGGTTCTCCCGCCCGGCATTCGCCCAGCCGGTCTGGACGATCGAAGTTGCGAATGCGCCGCCTAAGGTCCGCATGAAGTTGGACAGACCCGCGGCGTTCGCCTGCTCGTCTGGATCGACGCTCGCCATGGCAAGGCCTGTCACGGGCACGAAGAACATGACCATGAAGGGACCCATGAGAAGGGTCGGCCAGGCCATCTGCAGGAAGGTGACGTCCGAGTTGAAGCTCATCCGCCAGGCCACGGTTGCTCCAAGGCCAATGATGCCTAGCGAGACAATAAGTCTTGGGTCGACCTTCTCCGTGAGCTTTCCCACGCTGGGTGCGGACACCACAGCAAATATGCCCATGATACCCGTCGCGTAGCCCGCCCATGTCGCGGTGTAGCCCATGTTTTGCTGCAGCCAGAGCGGCAGCAGAACGAGGGTGGCGAAGAAGGCTCCGAAGGCGACGGAATAGGTGACCGAGGCAGCGACAAAGCCGCGATGGCGGAAAATTCGCAGATCGACGATCGGATTCTTGTCGGTCAGCTCCCAAATCAGAAAGGCAACAAACCCAACCGCGGCGATAGCCGCCAGCCATCGGATCTCAGCGGCAGCGAACCAGTCATGGTTGCGGCCCTCGTCGAGCATGATCTGGAGCGCTCCGACCCACAGGATCAGGAGAGCGAGGCCGATCTTGTCAATCATGGCGGGCGCGGTAGGATCAGGCTGGCCGCGCAGGAAATAGAGCACGGCAAGGCCGCCCGCCGCGGCCACCGGCACCTTGATGAAGAAGATCCACTCCCAGCCTATTCCGTCACAAATGATCCCGCCCAGGATAGGGCCGGCGACAGGCCCGACGAGCGTCGTCATCGCCCAGATCACCGTGGCCAGTGTCGCCTTCTCTGGCGGGAAGATGCGCAGCAGCAGCATCTGCGAGAGTGGCATGATCGGGCCCCCGCACAGACCGAGCAGGACGCGGCCGGCGATCAGCATGCCAAGTGACCCTGCAAGACCGCACAGCAAAGACAGTACGGCGAAGGCCAGATAGCAGGTGATGAACACGCGCTGCGCGCCAAAACGCTTTGCGAGCCAGCCTGTGAGAGGGACGGTGATCGCCTCCGCCACCGCATAGGAGGTGATGACCCAAGTTCCCTGCGACGAGGACACGCCAAGCGCACCCGCGATCGTCGGAATCGAAACATTGGCGATGGTCGTGTCAAGCACAACCAGGAAGTTCCCGAGCCCGATCATGATCGCGGCGAGGATGAGTGGCGTTCCGGTAAGCGGTCCTGCAGCCAGGGTTGGCGCGCGAGCAAAGAGGACGGTGGCCATCGGTGCGGCTCCTGGCGATCAGTGCGAAATGTCGATGTCGGCTGTCATCGACAGACCCACGCGCAACGGATGCTCACGAAGCTGTTTGGCATCCAGTTTGATGCGAACTGGAAGACGCTGCACGACCTTGATCCAGTTCCCGGTTGCGTTCTGGGCGGGCACCACTGCGAAGGCGGCGCCGGTGCCGCCCGAGAAGCCGACTACGCGACCACGATACTCGATCTCGCCGCCATAAAGGTCCGACGTCAGCGTGACCGACTGCCCGGGGCGAACCTTGGCAAGCTGCACTTCCTTGAAGTTGGCGTCGACGTAAGCGCCCTGAATAGGGACGACGACCATCAAGGCCTGGCCGGGCTGTACGCGCTGCCCAATCTGGACCTGCCGCCTGGAGATGACGCCATCGATCGGCGCACGCAGCACGGTACGTTCGAGATCAACACGCGCCTGATCGCGAGCGGCTCTGGCGGCCAGAACCTCAGGGTTTGTATCGTTCGTCGAATTGTCGATCAGTGCCTTGTTGGCGTCGCGGCTGCCGATGGCAGCGGTGCGGTTGGCGCGTGCCTGCGCCTGCGCGGCTTCGGCTGCCCTCACCTTCGCAAGCGCGGTGTGATGGGCATTGCGCGCCACCGTCAACTCATCGCCTGACACCGAGCCGGAGGCGGCCAACGCCTCGCGCCGTTGAAGATCGATGCGTGCCTTGTCGAGATCGCCACGGGCAGCTGCGAGTTGAGCCTCAACGCTGGCCTGTTCGGCGACACGGGCGGCAATCTGCGCGCCCAGACCGCTGTCGGTCGCGACCAGTCCGCGCACCTTGCGAATGGTTGTCGCCAACTCCGCTTCGGCGCGGGCTAGAGTGATTTTCGCATCGGTGTTGTCGAGCCGGACAAGGATGTCCCCCCGCCGCACAGATTGCGTGTCGTCGACAAGAACATCAAGCACAGGCCCGCCCACCAGCGGCGTGACCTGGGCGACATTAGCCCCGACATAGGCATTGTCGGTTTCGACGTGCTGCGAGGCGACGAGCACATCATAGGCGTAATACCCGCCGCCGAGC
>NZ_KQ130463.1 GCF_001046635.1 Novosphingobium barchaimii LL02 | reverse complement strand
CGGAAAGCTCAAGATACTGATCAAGCCGGTGCGCGGTTTCAAATCGATCCCCACGGCCTATGCCACGATCAAGGGATTCGAAGTCATGCGAGCCCTGCGCAAAGGACAGGCTCGCCCCTGGTGCCTGCAGCCCGGCATCAGGGGCGAGGTGCGCCTTGTGGAGAGAGCTTTTGGCATTGGGCCCTCGGCGCTGACGGAGGCCATGGGCATGCTCAACCACCATTTCGCAGCAGCCGCCTGATCGGCGCAGAGCGACAGCCTACCTCTGACTGCCGCCAATCTTTGCAACAGAGCCGCCGAAAGGCCAATTCCATATTCCTCGTCCTTTAGAGCGGCATTCTCTTCGCGCGCCCGCGTTGATTCTAGATTCTGGGATTCTATGATTCAGGGGGTGTCAAACACATTGAATATAAAGGCATATTCCGGACTTTCATGAGGAATGGGGTGGAGCATCATGAGAAATGGGGTGCCCTATTGTGAGTTTTGGGGTGGGGGTATCATGAGAAATGGGGTGCGTGAGATGAGAGCAATTTGCCTCTCATCTCATAATACCTTGACCTTGCCCGCCCCTCGCCCGAATGTCCGATTATGGACGGGACAGCCGACACAACTGGCCGCACGATGGAAGTGGCACGGATCGAGAAGGAACGCGGTTCCGACACGATAGTGCAGCCGCGCGAACTGGTGGAAGTCCGCTATGCGAGGGGGGTTTCCCTGAGCCTGTCAGCGCGCAAGGTCTTTGCCTTGATGATGCACCAGGCCGCTGGCGATGCCTGGCGCGACCAGGAACACAGAATCGCCAAGCGCATGTTGCGCGGCTCCCACAATTCCAACGATCGCCTTACCGAGACGATTGACGAGCTGATGGGCATCTTCTTCGCAATGCCCGACAAGGTGGACGGCGACCACGGGCGGCGCACCTTCCAGATGATCGAAGAGACGTTTGAGGGAGGGGAACAGGGGTGGTTGATCTACCGTTTCACCCGGCGTGCGCGCGACCTTCTGAAAGACAGCGAAGCCTACGCCCTCCTGCATCGGGCAACGGTGCTGGCCTTCGACAGCAAATATGCGCTCGAACTATACCAGCTCGGAGCCTTGCTCTACCGGCGAGACGTGCCGATCTGGCGCGGCGATGTGGAAACCCTGCGCGCCAAGCTGGGCGTTCCAGAGGGGGCTTATAGCTCGTTCGCTGACTTACGGCGTTTCGTCCTCGATGCCGCGACGGCCGAAATCAATCAGCTTGTCCCACAATTCTCCGTGGCGTGGGACGTTGCAAAAAGGCGGGGCCGCAAGGTCATCGAGGTCGCAATAACCTTCCGCCGCAAACCACCAATCGCAGCGGTTGCCGCCGAAGAAGAAAACGAGCGACATCGCGCCGGTCGCCGCGCCCGTCGAGATGGGACGGCAGAGACGATAATGGACCCCAGTGCGATCATCGCAGCGACCGCTGCAAATCTGGGTGTGTCCGATGTTTTACGCTGGCCTGCCGACGATCAGGTGACGGAATTTGGCGCGGTCGAGCTGCATGCGATCGGCGTCACCTATGGTGGAGGACACGCGGTTCAGCGATTGGCGGATCAATATGCGCGAGTGCGAGCCGACAAGCGGCGTCAGCTCCGAGGCGATGCTCTGCGTGAAGACTGGACGACTTGGGTAAGGGGTTGCGCGGAAAAATGGAGTAAACCCTAGTGGTTGTCGCTCTTTGGGTTTCACGATACCCTATAGAAACAGGGATACGTTCCCGGTTGGAAACGGGGGAATAAAGCATGGCAACCGTCTCGATGACGAAAGGGGCCGAACTGGCCGGGGTCAGCAAGGGGACCGTCTCAAAAGCTCTTAAATCTGGCCGTCTTAGCTATGCTGAGAAGACCGATAACGGCTACCTCATAGACACTTCCGAACTATTCCGGGTGTTCCCCCCGAAACAGAAAGAAACGGTTGCCGAGTCCCGCTCCGAAACCCATTCTGGAAACAGCGAAACCCCAATAAATTCAGGGGGGTTGCAACGTGAGATTGAACTGTTGCGTGAACAGTTGCAGGACCGCGATAGCGTAGTTGCCGATCTACGGCAGAGGCTCGACAAATCAGAGGATGAGCGGCGAGAGGCGCAGGCGCGGGTGATAGGATTGCTGACCGGCCCGGAGCCTGCGGAATCCAAGCGCGGCTTTTTTGGTCGGTTGTTCGGCAAGGCAGATGATTGATCTGCGCGCAGCTCGCTATCGTCCGACGAGCCGCGATATCGTTGCCTGACTGACGTCAAACAGCGCCGCGACGGTGCGCTGCGTATCACCAGCAGCCAGTCTCTCCAGTGCCTCGGACTGCTGGTGAGGGGTGAGAGCCGCCTTGCGACCGAATTTGACACCACGCGCTCTTGCCTGGACACGCCCTGCGGCGGTGCGCTCGGTGATGCGCTCCCGCTCCCAACTGGCTGCGATCCCCAACACCGCGATTATTACCTCTGCAAATTGGGGTGACTACACGAAAGTGACGTATCTGCACGGAAAGGGCGAACGGATAGCGAACGTCACGCGGCAAGTAGGGAGTTGACGGCGCGCAGCGGTCGCAAGGCGTCCGGATCGGGTTGATCTTCAACATTCCAGCTATAGTCACCGGTCAGCGAGATATGCTCCCAGCCCAATGGCGCGATGTGGCGTGCGATTTCGTCGGCTGTGCCGATGTCCGCCAGCGCCATTTCGAGATAGCGAGTGTTCCACAAGATGATGGCGGCGACGAGCAGGTTGAGGCCGGAGGCGCGATAGGTCTGGTTCTCGAACCGACGATCGCGCAGTTCGCCGAGCTGGTTGAAGAAGAGCGCGCGGGCGAGCGCGTTGCGGGCTTCGCCTTTGTTGAGGCCCGCCTGGGTGCGCCGGCGCAGGTCGATGTCGCGCAGCCAGTCGAGCATGAAAATCGAGCGTTCGAGGCGGCCCAGCTCGCGTAGTGCGAGGGCCAGTCCGTTCTGTCGCGGATAGGCGGACAAGCGGCGCAGCATTGCCGAAGCAGTGACGGTGCCGGTGCGGATCGACGTGGCGAACCGCAGCAGTTCGTCCCAATGCGCCGCGACATGACCCAATGCGATCGGTTCGGCCGTCATGCCGGCAAGCAAGGGGCCGGATTCTTGGCCGGGAAGGAGGTGTAAACGACGCTCCTTGATGTCGCGCAGGCGCGGCGCGAAGCGGTAGCCGAAGAAGGGCATGAGGCCGAACACATGGTCCGATGCCCCGCCTGTATCGGTGTAGTGCTCCTCAATCGTCAGGCCGGTCTGATGATACAGCAAGCCATCCAGCACATAAGGCGCTTCGCCGGCAGTCGCCGCGATCACCCTGCTCGCGAAGGGATCATATCGATCCGAGACATGGGTGTAGAAGGCGACGCCCGGTTCGTTGCCGCTGCGTGCGTTGATGTCGCCGATCGCGGCCCCACGACCGCCAGCGTGAAATTGCTGTCCGTCGCTCGACGAAGTGGTGCCGTCTCCCCACAGCGCGGCGAGTGGCATGGCGCGATGGGCGTCGATCAGCCTTCCCAGCGCTTCGCCATAAGCGGCCTCGCTAATATGCCAGTCGTGAAGATGGGCGAGCTGACGCAGACTTGCGCCCCGGCAGGTTTCCGCCATGCGTGTGAGGCCGAGATTGATGCCATCGGCGAGGATGACCGTGAGCAGCGCATTGCGATCGTCGGCTTCCCGGCCCGAACGACGATGGATGAAGCATTCGCTGAACCCGGTCCAGGCATCGACCTCCAGCAGAAGATCGGTGATCTTCACGCGCGGCAGTCGATCATAGGCGGCGCGACGGGCAATCTCGGTGGCGGGCGGTGTTGCCGCCTTCAGCGGCGAGATGATGAGACCGTTTTCGTCAAGCTTAACCTGGGGCAGCTCCCCTTGCCGTGCAAGGACCGTTACCTGCTCGATCGCCGTGTCGAGCCTGGTGCGCCGTTCCTCGATATGGCGCTCGAAATCCGTTTCGATGGCGAGCGGCAACGGCCCCTTCTCGCGCAGCGCCGCAAAGGTCGCCGGCGGTATGAGATAGCTGTCGAAATCGCGAAACTGCCGGCTTCCCGCGACCCATATATCCCCGGCTCGCAACCGCTCGCGTAGTTGCGACAAGGCGCATAGTTCATAAGCGGCACGATCAACGATGCCATCCCGCAGGACGAACGGGCGCCATGCGGGCGGCACAAAGCGTAGCGGCACGCGATCAGGCAAGCGCCGTTTGCCGGTCCGGTATAGCTCCGCGATGATGGTAAGCGCCGACAGGAGTCCCTGCACCGCACCGGCGCCGCGAAATTCGAAGGTGTTGAGAAAGGCACCGGCAAAGAGCTTCACCGTGCGATGCCGCTCGATCAATTCAGCGGTGCGATCGACGGTTTCCGGTCGCCCGAGNCTAATATGCCAGTCGTGAAGATGGGCGAGCTGACGCAGACTTGCGCCCCGGCAGGTTTCCGCCATGCGTGTGAGGCCGAGATTGATGCCATCGGCGAGGATGACCGTGAGCAGCGCATTGCGATCGTCGGCTTCCCGGCCCGAACGACGATGGATGAAGCATTCGCTGAACCCGGTCCAGGCATCGACCTCCAGCAGAAGATCGGTGATCTTCACGCGCGGCAGTCGATCATAGGCGGCGCGACGGGCAATCTCGGTGGCGGGCGGTGTTGCCGCCTTCAGCGGCGAGATGATGAGACCGTTTTCGTCAAGCTTAACCTGGGGCAGCTCCCCTTGCCGTGCAAGGACCGTTACCTGCTCGATCGCCGTGTCGAGCCTGGTGCGCCGTTCCTCGATATGGCGCTCGAAATCCGTTTCGATGGCGAGCGGCAACGGCCCCTTCTCGCGCAGCGCCGCAAAGGTCGCCGGCGGTATGAGATAGCTGTCGAAATCGCGAAACTGCCGGCTTCCCGCGACCCATATATCCCCGGCTCGCAACCGCTCGCGTAGTTGCGACAAGGCGCATAGTTCATAAGCGGCACGATCAACGATGCCATCCCGCAGGACGAACGGGCGCCATGCGGGCGGCACAAAGCGTAGCGGCACGCGATCAGGCAAGCGCCGTTTGCCGGTCCGATATAGCTCCGCGATGATGGCCAGCGCTGACAGGAGCCCCTGAACCGCGCCGGCGCCGCGAAACTCGAAGGCGTTGAGAAAAGCGCCGACAAAGAGCTTCACCGTCCGATGCCGCTCGATCAATTCGGCGGTGCGATCGACGGTTTCCGGTCGCCCGAGCACTTCGGCCTGCTCGACGGCCACGGCGAAGTGCTGCCAGTCCAGCGCCTCGATCTGCGCCAGAGAATCCACGCCCTTGCTGCGCGCGTCGATGAGGAGGCGGCAAGACCCCGTGAGCGTCCGGAGGTGGCCTTGCAACTCGCGCACCGTCTTGAGGGCTTTGTCGCGGGTCCGGTTCTCGGCGCGGCGCGCCATGCTGCCCAACAGCTTGTCGAACATCGTCAGGGTGGCGTCGGTCAGGCTTTCCTCAAGCCGGATGCCGGTTGCCGCCAGCGTCGCATGGCGGCGCAGGGCATTGAGTTCGCCAAGGTGCTGGGGTGTGATGCGGCTGCCTTCGTCCGCCAGCCTGTCAAAAGTCAAAGCCGGGATCATGTCGGCACGGGCGCGATCGAGGCCCAGCGCGCGGATATAGGCGAGCCGTTCGATCAGGCGCAGGATGTTGCGCGCTGCCGGCGATTGTGGCGCATTGCGCATCCAGGATAGCCATGTCGCGACCTGCCCCGGTCGTCGGGCCAGCAAATCGTCCAGGCCCTGAAGGGTGTCAGGCAGCAGGCCATTCGTGAGCACTTCATAGGTAAGCTGTTCGGCTTGCTGGCGCGCCCGCCGCAGCACCGCTTCGAGAATCGACGGAGAAGGCAGGAGGATCTGCAGGCGCCGGAGTTCATCGACGATGACGTCTGCCATCTGGCCGGGGTGTATGATGGTCTGCGCGATTGGGACCGAGAAGGCGACAACTTCACGGAAAGCGTTGCGGTCAAAAATCCTGAACCCGTGCGATCGTCGGATTTCGACGAGATGCTCGCGACGGGTCTGGTCCCGATGGGCATAATCCGCGAAGGCTGCCGGCGCGACGCCGAGTTGCTGCGCCACATAGGCGAGCACAGGAGCGGGCGGGACTTCGCCCGCTTCCAGCGCACGGCCAGGCCATCTCATATATAGCATGAGCATCGCATAGCCGAGCCGGGTGGCATCGCCGCGACGGCGGCCGACAATTTCCAGGTCGTCGCTGGTCAGCGTATAATGACGCGCGATCTCGCGCTCATCGAGCGGCGCGCCATAATGCCTCGCCCAGATTTCCAGGCTCACCAGTCGCCGTCTCGCCAAGCATCATCTCCTTCGCTTTGCGTGTCCGTCAGACGGTCCTCTGGCGGCCAGCAGGAATATGTCCGTTAACTCTGGACCTATAACGGCGATTCGGACAAGATCAGATAATGATGGGAAAACGGACAGGATTGGGCTGCATGTGGCGTTGATCGGCTATGCGCGCGTCTCGACGGCAGACCAGAAGCTCTCACTCCAGCTCGACGCGCTGAACGCGGCCGGGTGCGACCGGATATTCGACGATCACGCATCTGGTGCAAAAGCCGATCGGCCCGGCCTGGCCGAGGCGCTCGCCTATCTGCGCAGCGGCGACACGCTGGTGGTTTGGAAACTCGACCGTCTTGGGCGCTCGATGAGCCATCTGATTGAGAAGGTCGGCGAGCTAGCGACGCGAGGTATCGGGTTCCGCTCGCTCACCGAGAACATCGACACCACCACTTCGGGCGGGATGCTGGTGTTCAACATCTTCGGCTCGCTTGCCCAGTTTGAGCGCGATCTGATCCGGGAGCGCACCCATGCAGGCCTCAAGGCCGCTCGCGAGCGAGGTCGCCCCGGTGGGCGGCGGCCAGTGGTCACACCTGACAAGCTCCGCAAGGCGCGCGAACATATCGCTTCCGGCCTCACAGTTCGCGAGGCCGCCGCGCGCCTCAAGATCGGCAAAACCGCCCTCTACAAAGCCCTCGAAGCCACGGAGAAGAACACAAAGTCCCAGCGTTCCCGGTCCGTTCGCTCTTAGCGTGCAGATAAGTCACTTTCGTGCAGTCACCCCNGGCGCCGGAGTTCATCGACGATGACGTCTGCCATCTGGCCGGGGTGTATGATGGTCTGCGCGATTGGGACCGAGAAGGCGACAACTTCACGGAAAGCGTTGCGGTCAAAAATCCTGAACCCGTGCGATCGTCGGATTTCGACGAGATGCTCGCGACGGGTCTGGTCCCGATGGGCATAATCCGCGAAGGCTGCCGGCGCGACGCCGAGTTGCTGCGCCACATAGGCGAGCACAGGAGCGGGCGGGACTTCGCCCGCTTCCAGCGCACGGCCAGGCCATCTCATATATAGCATGAGCATCGCATAGCCGAGCCGGGTGGCATCGCCGCGACGGCGGCCGACAATTTCCAGGTCGTCGCTGGTCAGCGTATAATGACGCGCGATCTCGCGCTCATCGAGCGGCGCGCCATAATGCCTCGCCCAGATTTCCAGGCTCACCAGTCGCCGTCTCGCCAAGCATCATCTCCTTCGCTTTGCGTGTCCGTCAGACGGTCCTCTGGCGGCCAGCAGGAATATGTCCGTTAACTCTGGACCTATAACGGCGATTCGGACAAGATCAGATAATGATGGGAAAACGGACAGGATTGGGCTGCATGTGGCGTTGATCGGCTATGCGCGCGTCTCGACGGCAGACCAGAAGCTCTCACTCCAGCTCGACGCGCTGAACGCGGCCGGGTGCGACCGGATATTCGACGATCACGCATCTGGTGCAAAAGCCGATCGGCCCGGCCTGGCCGAGGCGCTCGCCTATCTGCGCAGCGGCGACACGCTGGTGGTTTGGAAACTCGACCGTCTTGGGCGCTCGATGAGCCATCTGATTGAGAAGGTCGGCGAGCTAGCGACGCGAGGTATCGGGTTCCGCTCGCTCACCGAGAACATCGACACCACCACTTCGGGCGGGATGCTGGTGTTCAACATCTTCGGCTCGCTTGCCCAGTTTGAGCGCGATCTGATCCGGGAGCGCACCCATGCAGGCCTCAAGGCCGCTCGCGAGCGAGGTCGCCCCGGTGGGCGGCGGCCAGTGGTCACACCTGACAAGCTCCGCAAGGCGCGCGAACATATCGCTTCCGGCCTCACAGTTCGCGAGGCCGCCGCGCGCCTCAAGATCGGCAAAACCGCCCTCTACAAAGCCCTCGAAGCCACGGAGAAGAACACAAAGTCCCAGCGTTCCCGGTCCGTTCGCTCTTAGCGTGCAGATAAGTCACTTTCGTGCAGTCACCCCGGAAAAGCGAAAAGCACCGGGCGCATGGCGTGGGGTGTGACGATGGCGGACGGCACCCCGGTGCTCGGCAATGTCGAATTGAAAGGCCGCGCCCTGATGCTCGCCGTCACCTCGGCCGAGCGAGCGAAACGCGGCACCGCGCTTATCAACGATGCGCTCGCCGGGTTGGTCGGCTCGCCGCTGACCACGATTGAGACGGTCGAACAGGCCATGGCGGCGCGGGCCGAGGGGCTGACATCATCCGAACCGGCACCCGCCATTGCGCCAGAGGTTGCAACCCCGCTCATCCATGCCATGCTCGACCGTCAGTACCGCGCGACGCTCGATGAACCCGTCGGCATGCTCGGCGACATCACCCCGCGCGCAGCCGTTCAAACTGCCGCAGGCCGGCACCGAGTAGCCGGGTGGCTCAAGCATCTCGAAAACCGCAGCAGCAGCCAACTCGACGCGAACGACCCGATGGCCACCTACGACTTCACTTGGATATGGCGCGAACTTGGCATCGAGAACCTGCGCAAATAGTTCGCTACCCCTGACGTCGATGCCTACCGTGAATCCGTGTCCCTACAATGCACAGAGGCCATCTAGCTTTCCAAAAAATCAGCCGCCTGGGAAGCCCGTAGAGCGCCATGCCGGCCGAACCCTCCCCGACCTTGCCGAACGTCTGAAATGAGGCCCAGCGGCCCGGAAATCGCGCCTGTGGCGACATTTCCGCCTGCCCTGCCCTCTCGGATTGATCGCTGTCCTATCCGCCTGGCTTTTCTGGAAAGCCAATTGCGACGGTGCTGCTGGCGCTGTGGCTGCGATGGAGGCGCAGCGTTTAAACGATCCCCTTTCTAACAAAAAGCGTGCCGGCGAAGCCGGCTCATCATGGGGATGCCGGGTGGGAGGATCGCTAAAGCGATCCGGGGCGGCCGAAGGCCGCGAGCCGGCGGGGCGAAGCCCCAAGAGGCGGTGTTTTTCTTCTTTCTGATTGTGCCTGAAGCGCGGCGCTGGTGAGTCGCGCTGCCGTTGTCCCGATTTTCGGGACAAGCTGTCCGATCTGGCGGGACGCTGGTGGGTGAAACCACGATGATCCAGCCTCTCGTCATAATCTTCCGCTGAAGTTATCCACAGGTCAGCCTAGTGTTAAAATATGGGTTTAGTGATGTGTTACGGAAATTCGGCCTGCCCGGAAAGGCGCAGAAATCCTCGCTTTTTTGGCAGAAATTTGCCGCGCGGTGAATCCGCTCTGACGAAAAAGCGAATCCAGAGTGACGAAAAGGCGAATCCACTATGACGATAGCGCCAGGCCTTCCCTGCCGCGCTCAAGCGTAATCGAAATGACGATAGCGCGGCGGTGAATCTGAAATGACGATAATCCGCTTGCGTATGTGAAATGACGATAGTAGCCCTAGCGTTAGTGAAATGACGATAGACCCCTCCCCTTCCCTGTTTGACGCGCCGATCGCCGCGCCGGTCTCGGCCGTGGACGGCGACGATCGCACGCCGCTGCTGCCGGTGCGCCATCCCAACCAGGACTTGTTCATCTGCGACGTGCTGGACGCCATCCCCAAGGATGACATGGCCTCAATGGAGCATCCGGTGTTTTCGCTCTCGACCAAGCCCGACAACCGGACGCGGCGCTACGAGCATAACGGCAACGTCATCGAGATTATCCCCTCGGGCAAGGGGCTGGCGACGATCCACGACAAGGACATATTGATCTACTGCATTTCGCAGCTCGTCGCGAAGATGAACCAGGGCGAGCAACCTAGCCGCACGGTGCGCCTGCAAGCCTATGACATGCTCGTCGCCACCAACCGGCAAACCAGCGGCGAAGGCTATCGACTGATGGCCGACGCCCTCACCCGCCTGCGCGGGACCACG
Source organism: Novosphingobium barchaimii LL02 (assembly GCF_001046635.1). Classification (GTDB taxonomy): domain Bacteria; phylum Pseudomonadota; class Alphaproteobacteria; order Sphingomonadales; family Sphingomonadaceae; genus Novosphingobium; species Novosphingobium barchaimii. The sequence goes on along the minus strand of NZ_KQ130463.1, from coordinate 24,475 downwards.
GTGCGGACCAATATTCAAACGGGCGGTGTCGAAGAAACGCGGATTTTCGGCCTGATCGAAGAGGCCAAGATCACGCGCAAGACGTTCGATGGCCGGATGCTTGATCTCGAAATCACCCTGTCGGATTGGGTCTATCGCTCGGTCATCAGCAAGAACGTCCTGACGCTCCACCGCGACTATTTCCGGCTCCGCAAGCCGTTCGAGCGGCGCATGTATGAACTGGCGCGCAAGCATTGCGGCGTGAAGGACGAATGGAAGATCGGCCTAGAGTTGCTACAGAAGAAATGCGGCTCGAACAGCCCGCTCCGAGTGTTCCGGGCCTTGGTCAAGAAGGTCTGCGAGCATGACGCCGATCACGGCCATTTCCCCGACTATGCGGTGACGATGGATGATGACGTGATCTTGTTCCGCAACCGCTCGGGCCTCAAATCCAAGCCCGATCCGGTCGCCAGCGCCGGCGACGATGCGCCCTATATCGACCCGGAAACCATGCACGACGCCAAGACGGCCGCGCCAGGCTATGACGTGTATGCGCTCTATGACGAATGGGTGTCGTGGTGGCACGACATGGGCAAGCCCGAACTCAAAAGCCCTGCCGGGGCCTTCCTCGGCTTCTGCAAGAAACGGCACGAACGCAAACCACTACGCTGATCCCCTGCTCTATGCGGGCAAGCGGCCATGTTTACTTACCCGCATGTTTGCATGTGGACATGCTCACTTGCCTACAGGGCTTTCCCCCATCTTGCGAAGCCAGTCGTTGAACGCCTCGGCCATCGCGTCCTGTAGGCTCATGCCGTGCTTGCGGGCGGTCATGTGCATGGCGAAGGACATTTCCGGGCTGAAATAGCCCGTCATGGCCTTCTTGCCCTGACGGCTCGGCGCAACCGGGTTGCTGCTCGATCCGCTGCCGGAGCCTGCGCCAGTGCCACGGGCGATCGGCGCGGCCGCCCTCCCCTCCGGCTCGACCATCGCCGGCGCTGGCGCTGCATCGCGATCCCGCAATGCGAGCAATGATCCCTTCCGGCTCATGCGTTGGCCCTCCGCTTCCTAGATGCTTGCATGTTTACATGCTCGCATGTCCACTTGTAAAGCTGGCGCACCTCATCGGCCGCCTTGCCGCTCGGCTCGATCTCCATCGCCGTCTTGCCCTCGGCCGCCGCGTGGCGAAAGGCGGCGCGATCCGCGATATGGTGGGGGCAGGCGTCAAGCCCATAATCCTGCACGAGCTGCGCGGCTTCGTCATACATGCGCGGCGCGGTCGGGCTTCCCGCCGTGAAGATCACGAAAGCAGGCTTGCCGCGCATCTTCACAAGGCTGGCGGTCGTCTTGATCGCCGCCAAATCGAACGCGCTGGGGCGGCAAGGGATCAACACTAGGTCGGCCGCCTCGACGGCGGCGCTGGCGGCGCTGTCGGCGTGGGGCGGGGTGTCGATTACGATGAACGCCGCGCCCTGGCCCGTCGCCTGCTCGATCTTGGCGGCAAGGCGAGGGGGCGCGCTGTCGATCACGACCGGGGGCGCATCCTGTCGCCATGCCGCCCACTGGCTCGCCGTCGCCTGCGGGTCGACGTCGATCACAAGGGCGGTATGCCCGGAATCCTCGGCGGCGGCGGCCAGGTGCAAGGCGAGGGTGGTTTTCCCCGCGCCGCCCTTCTGGCTGATGATCGCGATTGTTGGCATGTGAATATCCTTACATGATCGCATGTTTGCATGTGGTCATACTGGCTTGCTCCGGTTGCGTCAACGAAACCCCGAACTGGCGCGCAGCGTCAATGAAACCCCGAATTGCGGGGAGGGGAGGGCGGTCTAGCCGTCGTCGCCGCCCTCATCCTCGCTGCCGTCGTCCAGCGGCTCATGCTCCATGCGGCCGTGATCCTCGATCGGGCAAAGCGGCGCTCCGGCCAGCTCAAGCCATTTGCGCGCGGTCCTCACGGTATAGCCGCACGTCGCGCACTCGCATTTGAGCATCCGGGTTTTCTGCTTCTTCGGCGCGGTCGACTCCCCATCGGTGTCGAGACGGGCATGGGGGAGGGGGCCAACGGCGTCCAAGATCGGCGCGACGGCCGCAAGAAACGCCTCGCCGGGGGTGGTGGCGCGCATCGGCCCGACGAGCCCCAGCCCCAGCGCGATCCGTTTAAACGCTTTCCCATGCCCTGCCGGGATGCCGACGGCGGCATGGACCAGCTCATGCGCGAGGATGGCCGCGATCTGCGCCGGCATGGCGTCAGGCGCGTGCGCGAGGTCGGGCCGGATGAAGATTTCAAAATGCCCGTCCGCGCTCAGCCGGTTATCCCAGCACTCGCCGATCGCCTTGCCCTTCCGGCCCGAGCTGGTGAAGCCGATCGCCACGCGGATACGCGCGGGCAGGGGAGCGTCCAACGCCGCGAACAAGGGGGCCATGCCCGCCGCCACCCGATTGAGCCAGCTTTCCCGGTTGTCCTGTTCCATACCTTCTACTCCCTTCAAATCGCCCTGCGGGGCGATGGCTGCGGCCATCGCTCCCGAGTTCGCGCGGAGCAGCCGGCGAGAGAGGGGGGCAGCGGGAATCTGCGGGAGTGGTGCGGGCGGGCGCTTCGCGCCAACCCGGTCCCGCTGATTGCCGTTGCTGGGGAGAGGCGGCCGGGACCGCCTTTCCCCATGCGAACGAACATCATGCCGGCGCACGCCGGCACCATGCCCGAGATCCGCTTGCGATCTCGGCCCCGCCATGTGGGTCGTCACCTTCGGCCAAGACCGCTTGCGGGCTTGGGGAGCGAAGCGAGTAGAGCCACGGTGCCGCGCAGCGGCAGGCGCAGTCTCCTCGCCTAGATTGAAATTGTTGCTCAAATGAGCTACATCGTTCGTCTGACTAGGGAGATTCCAATGGCTGCTACCGCGTTCGTGCGTGCGCGCATCGACGAAACATTGAAGGATGAAGCCGCCGCCGTCCTAGCCGAGCTGGGGCTGACGGTTTCCGATGTGGTCCGCATGACGCTTACGCGGGTCGCCAAGGACCATGCCTTGCCGTTCGAGCTGAAGGTGCCCAACGCCGAGACGCGCGCCGCGATCGAATCGTCCCGCGCGACCATGAAGGCGCGTCGTGCGCGCTTCACCGATCCCAAGGAACTGTTCGATGCCCTCGACCAAGAAGCCCGCCAGCAGTAAGCGGGCTTCGTTCCCAAGAGAGGCATCCTACGAAAAGCGGTTCGTCAAGGATTGGGAGCGGCTGTCGCGCAGCGGCCGCTACAACATGAACCAGCTCAAGGAAGCGATGATGCTGCTCATCGCCAACGATGCGCCGCTTGGCCCGGAATGGCTGGACCACGCCCTCAAGGGCGATTGGAGCGATCATCGCGAGTGCCATATCGGCGGCGATTTCCTGCTGATCTACACGATTGAGGGCAATCTGGTGAACTTCGTGCGCGCGGGAACCCATTCGGAACTGTTCGAGTAATCGGCTCGACGGCCGAACGTTTGGAAGGCAGGGCAATGAACGCCGACGACATGAAGGTCGAAACCTTCGCCTGCGTCTTTGACGCAATCGCCGACACGCCGGAGGAGGCGACGGAGTTGAGGACGCGCGCGGACCTGATGCGGGGCATCACCGCGCGGGTGAAGTCGTGGGACGTGCCGCTGGGCGAGGCCGCCAAGCGGCTCGGGCTGACGCCGCCCCGCCTCAACGACCTCCTGCGCGGGAAGTTTAACAGATTCTCGCTGGATGACCTGATGACCGCCGCGACGGCGGCGGGCATCGCGCCGCCGGCACCGCGCAAAAGCTCGTGGGATGACCTGCGCGGGATAGTGAAGGGCAACGGCGCGCGGTTCACGATCGAGGAAATCAACGACGCCATCGCCGAAGCCGGCGCAGCAGCCGGCATGGCCGGGATGAACGACCATGACGGGGACTGATCGAAACGGCGAAATCCTTTATCCACCGATGGAGGCGGCCGAAATCCGGCGGTGCGCCAGGAGAGCGGTTTGAGCCAGGCCGGGTTTGCGCGCTTGCTGTGGGCGCACAAGCGCACGGTCCAGCGCTGGGAGGCCGGCACGATGCGGCCGACTGGCGCGGCGCTCGCCTTGCTGACGCTGGTGAAGCGGCGCGGCATCCAGATTCTCACCTAGAAGGATTGATAGAATGGCCGGCCATCGCCCCTTTTCCGATCTTATGAAAGATTGGAGTCCCGAGCGCCGCGCGCGTAATGAGGCCCATAAGGCGAAGTTGGAGGCCGAGTTGATGGGCCGCGCTGCTACGCGCGATGCGATCGAAGAACTGGAAGCTGGCAAGGGCGTGCGCTTCACCAGCGTTGAGGCGCTTATGTCTGATCTCCATGATGACGATTGATCGACCCGAAACGGCGGCCGAGTTTTTCGCGCGGCGCTCCAAAGGTCGTGCGGTGGGTGATCTCGACCGCATTCTCGACAAGGTGCCTGATCGGCCGCCGGAACCCGGCGACGAATTGAAGGCTGGACGCCCGATCGCCTACATCGCCGGTAATCGGCGAGGGTGCCGCGAGATCCGCGCACGCGATCTCGCCCGCCATGTGGGCCGGAACCTTGGGCCAGGACCGCTTGCGGGCTTGGGGAGCGCAACGAGTAGGGCCACGGTGCCAGCGCCAGGCGCTTAGATCATTTTGGCTATCAGCCTTGCACTAGTGCAACCTTTGCACTACATTGAAGCATGGTCACGATGTTTCGCGGTCCCCGCTGGAAAATTGCCGTCTATGGCCGCGATCATGGCGTGCCGCATTTCCACATCGAAGGCCCGGATTTCCGCTGCTCGGTGGCGATTGCATCGTTTGACGTGATCGTGGGCACCGTGTCGGCGGCGGTCTTGAAGGACGCATTGGAATGGGCGCGGCCTAATCAGGCTTTGCTCATGCAGACGTGGCAGGAGTTGAACGGATGAACATCACCGACAAGGCCCGCACCATTACCGCCGTGCGCGCGACCGGGCCGTCATCGCTGCATCTGTCCTGGTCGGAAGGGACGGCGGCTGATCTCGATCTTGGCGCGGTCCTCGCCGATCGCGCCTTTGCCGCGCTGCGCGATCCGGGCGAGTTCGCCAAGGTCGAAGTGGGCGATTGGGGTCATAGCCTGGCCTGGCCTTCGGGTGCGGAGCTGGGCGCGGACATGCTGTGGCTCGAAACGCTGTCGGCAACCGGGCATGGCGATGTGCGCGCCTTCCTCGAATGGCGGCTGCGCCATGCGCTGTCGCTGTCGAAGGCGGCCGATGCGCTTGGCGTCTCGCGCCGCATGGTCGCCTACTACTCCAACGGCGAAAAGAAGGTGCCGAAACCAATCTTGCTGGCGTGCCGGGGCTGGGAAGCCAGCAATGGGCTATACCGGGCCGCCTAACCGGACATGAGAGCGATCTTCATCCGCCACGGCGAAAACACCGGCAACGCCGGCGTGCCCTGCCACGATCTCGCGACGATCGCGCTGACGGAGCGCGGCCACGAACAGGCGCGCGCGGTCGCGGCGAGCTGGACGCAAGCGCCCGCGCTCATCGTCACCTCGCCCTATACCCGCACCCGGCAGACGGCCGCGCCGACGATCGCGCGCTTTCCAGGCGTGCCGGTGGAAGTGTGGCCGATCGAAGAGTTCACCTATTTGCAACCTGCGCGCTGGAACGGCACGCGCAGCGCCGAACGGATGCCGCACCTAGAACGCTATTGGCGCGAGGCCGATCCTGACTACTGCGACGGGGAAGGGGCGGAGAGTTTCAGCACCCTGTTACGGCGCTGCGAGGCGGCGCTAACGCGCCTCGCCGCCATGCCTGCGGGATCGCTGGCCTATGTGTTCGGGCATGGGCAGTTCATCCAGGCCGCGCGCGCGATCGTCGCCGACGCCCATCTGGACGATCGGGCCAAGATGCGCGCTTTCTGGCGCAAGGGCGAGCCGCCCGCGATCGGCAACGCGCAGCGGGTAGGGTTTCATTGGCAGGGCGACCGCTGGACCTGCGCGCCCGCGCTCGCCGCCTAGATCAACACGCGCTCCACCTCGTCCAGCGTCACGTCATCGGGGCGGCGGTCATAGAGCTGGGTGGTGCGCGTCGAGCTATGGTTCGCCATCGTCGCGGCCGTCTCCAACGTGCCGCCATTCTTCAAATAGGTGGTGATCCCGGTCGCGCGGAAACTGTGGTTGCCGATCGCCGTCCCGATCCCGGCCGCCGCCGCGCGCCGGCGCACCATCGCGAAGGCGTTGGCTTGGGGCAGGGGGGTATCGCTTAGTCGCTTAGTGCTGCGCGCGATCGTGCGGAATAGCGGCCCCTTGCGGTCCTCGCGCAGCTCGCAACCGTCGATATAGGCGGTTAGATAATCCTCTAGATTGTGGTGGCAGGGCATTTCATGGCGCTTGCCGCCTTTCTCATGCAGGCGGACCCATAGCCGCCGATTCTGCATGAACACGTCCTCGACCCGCATCGCCAGCGCCGCGCCGATCCGCGCGAAGCTATAGACCATGAGACCGATCAGCGCGCGGTCGCGCAGGCCCGCATGGGTGGTCACGTCGATGCTGTCGAGCAACCGCCGCGCCTCGTCGGGGGCCAGTACCGGCGTCTTGCCGCGCCGCTGGCTATGCGCCGGCCCGCGCACCGATCCGGCCGGGTTCGCCGGCACGGCATGACCCGTCACCAGCCAGTCGAACAGGTGGCGCACGCCGGCGAGCTGCTGCTTGACGCTGGGGGCGGCCAGCTCGCGCCCCAGCGCCTCGACCCAGGCCGCGACATGAAGCGGCTGCACCTGGGCGAGCGAGGCGACGCCGCGCGCCTCGCACCAGGCCAGGAAGTCGCCGGCCGCCCGCGCATAGGCGCGGCGTGTATGCGGATTGCGGATGGTGACGGCGAAGAACTCAAGGAATCGAAGCTGCGCGCGCTCGTCGGCCGCCGCGATCAGCGCCGGCAACGCCAGCGCGGGCGCGGGCGCGGGGAGGGGGGCGAGCTGGTTCATCGCGCGATCTTCTCCCATCGCGCCGGCGCGGGACGCGGCGCGGCCATCTTGCGGCGCAGCTCGTCGAACACCTCGTCGGCGTCGCGGACGCGGCCAGCCTCCGCGTCCTCAAGGCCGCGCTTTATCGACCCGTCCAATATCCGGCGTAGCAGCTCGTCGCGTAAATCGTGGTGCGGCTCCATGTCGATGAAGTTCTTGACGATCGCGAACACCGCCTCGGAAGGATCGGCGAACATGCCGCGCTCGATCCGCTCCAACAGCCAGTCGGCCTGATCGCCGGTAAGATACGCCTCGAAGCGCAAGCCGCCCGCGCGGGCCTGCTCGCGCAGCGCCTTGGCCTGGTCGCGCTCGGCATAGTTGTCGGCGAAAGCCGTGTCCTCGTCCTGGTCCATATCGCTCCCTTTCGGCGGTGGATCTCGGGACCGTTTAAACGGCTCCATCGGATCGCCATGAGTGTGTGATAAAGGACATTATCATATATAGGTCAGGGAATTTATCGGCGGACCGATCTGTAGGTTGTCATGATCAATAGCCAAGGCCCGTCGGTGGAACATTACCACCATTACCCTTGCTGGCCGCCGCCCAGAGCGACATACAGAGAGACGAGAGCATCCAGCTCGGCGCGACGCAGCTGTATCAGTGTCTGTTCCGCGATGAACAGATTCCGTTCGGCATCGAGCACTTCAAGGTAATTTGCGACGCCCTCGCGGTAGCGAGTGCGGGCAAGATCGGCGATCGCTCGCTGTGCCGCAGTGGCACGAACCTGCGCGGCGACCTGTTCAGCAAGCCAGCGGCGCCCGGCAAGGGCGTCCGCAACTTCGCGGAAAGCTCCCTGAATGGTGCGTTCGTATTCGGCGATGGCAATATCCTCACGTGCCTCAGCCACGCTCAGATTGCCCTTCCTCGCACCCCAATCGAAGATGGGTAGGCTGATCGAAGGTCCAAAGCTCCAGCTCAGTCCTTCGTTTCCGATCAAATTCCCAAGATCAGTTGAAGCGAAACCGATACTACCGGTTAGTGAGATGGATGGAAAGAAGGCTGCCCGAGCAGCACCGATATTGGCACGCGCTGCCCGCAGTTTCTCTTCTGCCGCCAATATGTCCGGTCGAGTCACCATCAGCTCGGAGGGTAATCCGGCGGCAATCACCGTTCCGTTTTTCTGGTCAGCCAGCGTCAGCGGCACCGTGAGCCCGACAGGAACGGGTCCGCCCAAGAGTACGGCCAGGAAGTTCTCACTCTGCGCCTCGGCCAAGCGCAGGCTGGCCAACTCCGTTTCGGCTTGAGTCAGTAGCGACTCCGCCTGTCGAAAATCAAGAGCTGAAGTCACCCCGGCTTCAAGGCGACGCTCGGCTATGCGGAGGCCTTCCTGCCGGCTGCGTACCGTAGCTTCGGCAAGGGCGATCCGCTCGTCGGCTTCCCGGGAAGCAAAATAGGTCGAGGCCACATCCCGGATCAACGCGAGGCGGAACGCCCGTTCAGCCTGCACGGTTGCTAGATATTGCGAGCGCGCTGCGTCAGAAAGGTTGCGCACCCGGCCCCAGAAATCGAGCTCGAATCCTGTGACGCCAACGCCGATCGAGTAGCGGGTATCGGTGATCGCACCCACTTCGGGAATGCCAATCGCCGAACCTGGCGTGCGGCTGCGAGTCACATCGCCGTTGGCGCCGAGCGCAGGCAGCCGTTCGGCACCCTGGATTCGATAAAGACCACGCGCCTCCTGTATCTGCGCTACGGCAACGGCGAGATCGCGGTTCCGCTCGAGAGCGGTGGCAATGAGGGTCTCCAGTTGAGGATCAGCGAAGAACTCCCGCCAGCTGATTTCCACCGCCCGCCGACCGAGCACCCCGTCGCCCGCGTAGGAGGTGGGGTAATCCCGAGTGGTTGGCAGCGCTGGCCGCGCGTGAGGCGGGGCTAACTGGCACGCGCCCAGAAACGATGTCAGAGTGAGCACAAAGACTCTACGCATGATTGGGCTCCGGTTGCGCCTGACCGGGAGCAGCAGGCCGCTTCTTACTGAGCCAGCGGCGTATCGACAGATAGAAGAGCGGAATGAAGAAAATTCCGAGCACAGTGGCAGCCAGCATTCCGCCGACAACACCGGTCCCAACCGCGATTCGGCTCGCCGCACCGGCACCGGAAGCAATGAAGAGCGGTATCATGCCACCGATGAAGGCGAGCGACGTCATGATAATGGGGCGCAGGCGCAGTTTCACAGCTTCGAGTGTCGCCTCAAGCGGGGTCTTGCCCTCCGCTTCTTGCTCGATCGCAAACTCGACGATCAGGATCGCGTTCTTGGCGGCCAAGCCGATGATCGTGATGATGCCAACGTTGAAATAGACGTCGGCGGACAGTCCCCTCATCACCGTAAAGAGGACGGAGCCAAGTACGCCGAGCGGTACAACCAAAAGCACGGAAACAGGGATGGACCAGCTCTCGTAGAGAGCGGCCAGCAGCAAGAATACAACAAGTATAGACAAGCCTAGCAGCATACCGACCTGTCCGCCGGCCTGCTGCTCCTCATAGGACATTCCCGTCCATTCATATGCGAAGCCCTCCGGCAGTGCATTGGCGAGCCGTTCCATCTCCGCCATGGCCTCGCCAGTCGACTGGCCCGGGGCAGCGTTCCCGGAAATGGTCATCGAAGGATAGCCGTTATAGCGCTGGAGCTGCTGCGCGCCCGATGTCCATTCAACCTGTGTAAACGAGCCGAAGGGCACCATTTCGCCGGCTGCATTTCGAACCTTGAGGTCGAGCACGTCCTGTGGCGTCATTCGGTGAGATGCTTCGGCTTGCAGGAGCACCCGCAGGATCCGCCCTTCACGGTTGAAGTCATTGGCATATGCGCTGCCGAAAGCGATCGCGAGCGTTCCGTTAACGTCGCCAATCGAGAGGCCGAGGGCGCGAGCCTGTATCCTGTCGATCATGACCCGCAGCTGAGGTGCATCTTCCTGGCCCTCCGGTCGAACACCGGCAAGGATCGGGCTCTGGCTCGCGGCGGCAAGCAGCTGATTGCGCGCGTTGAAGAGCGCTTCAGCACCGTTGCCGCCGACATCCTCCAATTTGAAGGTAAAGCCGCCGGCGATGCCAAGTTCGGCGATCGCGGGGGGATTGAGGGCAAAGACCATGGCTTCCTTGATCGATGTGAAGAAGCCCATCGCCTTTCCGACCAAGGCTAGCGAGCTATTCTCCTCGCCGGAGCGCTCCTCCCACGGCTTGAGCATCGTGAACATCATTCCATTCGCTTGGCCTTGGCCGAAGAAGCTAAAGCCTCGCACCACAAACACGCTCGTCACAATGTCTTGCTGATTGTAAAATTCCTTCACCTGACGCACCGCTTCTTCAGTCCGCTCACGGGTCGCGCCGGGGGGAGCTTGTACAACAGTGATGACAGTCCCCTGGTCCTCCTGCGGGAGGAATCCACCGGGAAGGCGCGAGAACAAGATAACCGTCAGGCCGACCAACGCGATGAATATGGCGAGCCAGCGCAGAGGCCGCGACAATATCCGAGCGACGCCGCCTTGATAACGATCAGTCGTACGTCCAAACCAGTTGTTGAATCCAGTAAAAAAGCGACCGGTTCGCCGCGTGAGCCAATTCTCCTTGCGATGGTTTTCGGGTACGTGCGGCTTGAGAAAAGTCGCACACAGCGCGGGAGTGAGCGTCAGCGCCAATAGCGCCGAGAACCCGATCGAGACGATCAGCGTGACGGAAAACTGTCGGTAGATACCGCCCGTCGACCCGGGGAAGAAGGCCATCGGCACGAAGGCTCTGTTGCAAAAATCGTGAAGCTTGAGCATGCTTGGCGGAGATTGGACGGACGGAACGATGACGGATTTCAAGTGGCGCCATTTCCAGGGTGATGTGATCCTGTGGGCGGTGCGCTGGTATTGTCGCTATCCGATCAGCTATCGCGACCTTGAGGAAATGCTGGCGGAACGCGGCATTTCGGTCGACCATACGACGATCTATCGCTGGGTCCAGTGCTACGCCCCGGAGATGGAGAAGCGGCTGCGCTGGTTCTGGCGGCGTGGCTTTGATCCGAGCTGGCGCCTGGATGAAACCTACGTCAAGGTGCGGGGCAAGTGGACCTACCTGTACCGGGCAGTCGACAAGCGGGGCGACACGATCGATTTCTACCTGTCGCCGACCCGCAGCGCCAAGGCAGCGAAGCGGTTCCTGGGCAAGGCCCTGCGAGGCCTGAAGCACTGGGAAAAGCCTGCCACGCTCAATACCGACAAAGCGCCGAGCTATGGTGCAGCGATCACCGAATTGAAGCGCGAAGGAAAGCTGGACCGGGAGACGGCCCACCGGCAGGTGAAGTATCTCAATAACGTGATCGAGGCCGATCACGGAAAGCTCAAGATACTGATCAAGCCGGTGCGCGGTTTCAAATCGATCCCCACGGCCTATGCCACGATCAAGGGATTCGAAGTCATGCGAGCCCTGCGCAAAGGACAGGCTCGCCCCTGGTGCCTGCAGCCCGGCATCAGGGGCGAGGTGCGCCTTGTGGAGAGAGCTTTTGGCATTGGGCCCTCGGCGCTGACGGAGGCCATGGGCATGCTCAACCACCATTTCGCAGCAGCCGCCTGATCGGCGCAGAGCGACAGCCTACCTCTGACTGCCGCCAATCTTTGCAACAGAGCCGTTGGGATCATAATGTTGATGTACGCGCGCACGGTCATGGTAATTGCGCTTCTCGTTGAAGACACGATTCCCATAGCGATTGACAATGAACATGCTGTCGCCCGGCGGAATCCATACGTCGCTTGGCACGCTTACATATTCCAGCGCCTCTTCCAGCACGATCTCGGCGCGCCAGGCGCTTCCCATATTGCCGAGCTTTGCGCCGACAGCCCCGGCAATTGATACAAAGTCGCCAGTATTAGTCGGCACCCCGCAACCGCCATAGACCGGCCCAGTCTGATGGAGATTGAGCATTTCGCGATTATAGGTGAATCCGCCCGTTGCGAAGATCACGCCTTTGCGCGCGCCAAAGGAAACCTCCTTCCCGTCGTTCAGCGCCTCGACGCCGAGCACCGCGCCATCCCCGTCGGTAACCAGGCGGACAACCTGGTGGCTGGTGAGCAGGGGAATGCCATAAGCGTCGATGCGCGCCTTGATCTGGCGCATCAACTCCGCGCCGAATCCTGGCGACCCATCAGGCTTGATGGGTCCGAGGCACCGTCCGCGAGGCACCTTATTGTTGCCGTCGAGCACGCCATAGTCAGGCAGATCGGTTCCCTGGCCGTCGGGAAGGACATGAAAGCGGCCTATCTCGGCTGCCTTGATTTCCCGCAACATGTCCGTCATCGGCGACGCGTTGTCGTAAAACGCCTCAAGCAGTTTGTAGACATCCTCACCCAGGCCGAGCGTCGGTGAATTGCTGTCGAAAAGATGCGGATATGAATAGGCAGCGCAATAAGCCAGGAGCGAAGCCTTTGGATCCTCGATCCCCCGCTCCTTCAGCCTGAAATTATTGGGCACCCAGAAAGCCCCACCGGATTTCGCGGACGTACCGCCATATACCGGCGCTTTTTCCAGCATGAGGACCTTCGCGCCGTCCTTGGCAGCCGCAAGTGCGGCAACCGAGGCGGCCGCGCCGCTGCCGACCACGACTATATCCGCGATTTGGGTCCACTGCCGGCCCACCGCGGCAACAGCCGGAGCAGATGCCGCAGCACCCAGGGTGGAAACCGCCAGCCCCGCGCCGCCGGCCTGGATGAAAGCGCGGCGAGATAACCGCGATCGCTCTGCCGATTGCTTCAAGAATGCCCTCCACCGGTCGAACGACCCAAAGCCGCCGACCGTCTCTCCTGCGTCGAAGTCAATGCTCCGCCCTTCTTTTACCGAAGCGAGATCACGTCGCACCTCGATACAAGGAAAGGATAGATTACCAAATGGTCACATGTCAACCGCGCCTGATCTCCGCATCGGCAAGCACGAGAAGGCAAATGGGGCCATCCCGAAACATCTTTCGATGGGCGGCGCTCATGCTTCTAACGGACCAGGCGGGCGAAATTGCAAGCCCGATCGGCAATGCTGAATGGGGGGCCACCATTCGGCGCCAGGTGCCCCGGCGTGACTCATCTCCAATCGCGAGTCGCGTTGTGTTTGAGTTCTCCATCCATATAAAATTGGGCATCCACACGACAAGCGTCATGTGAATGCCCAACTAATCACTTGTATATATAAGATTATGCGCCGGGCGGTACGAAATGAATGCCGGCCAGCGGGGTGAAATAGTTCATGCGTCCGTTGAGCTTAGAGAACTTCCACACCCCGTCACGGCGCTCATACTCACTCGTGTAGACCGCAGCGATAAGAATCGACTGATTACCTTCGACGAGATTTCCAAGGCAAAGGACGTCGCCAATACCATTTACCTTGTCCGCGCTCACAAATTCCAAGCGCAGATTGGTTCCATAATGAATAAAGTCGTGCCACCTTGGCCAGACTACGTTATTGACCAAATCGAGGGCGCCTTCCGGGCCCTTGTAGGTGCCGATTCCCTCAACGGTCCACTCTGCATCATCCCACCAAATAGAAGCGAGACGGCCCTCTTGGCGCTTGTCTACGCCAATGAGCTGGTCAGAGTAGAGGTCCTGAATCGCGGCCCGGCTTGCAAGTCTGTCTAGATCACTCATTTTGTATCTCCCAGTTGAATATAATCCCGTAATCTTAGCAGGATCGAGGGCATCAAGGATTTAGGCCGCAGAAGACCAGCCGCCATCGATGAACAGTTCCGTTCCAGTAACGTATTTAGCTTCGTCTGACAGAAGATATAGCGCCCCATAAGCGATATCGTTCGGCTCGCCAAGATCGCCCATCGGGGTCTGCGCTTTCTGCCATTCACCCTGCTCGGGCGTGACGTTCGCCTGGATCGGCGTCTTTATGCCACCGGGAACGATGGTGTTCACCCGCACCCCTTGCCCGACATATTCCAGCGCAGCCACCTTGGTCATCGCGCGTACCGCAGACTTGGTCGCCGCATAGCTGATCAAGCCAGGCGCACAGATGACGCTGACGAGCGAACTGATGTTTAGGATCGCACCATTTCCCGACTTCGCAATTTCCGGCGCAACGATCTTCAAACCCAGGAAAAGCGCAGTCTGGTTGACCGCGATCATCTTGCTCCAGCCTTCGAGCGTCTCGTCCTGGATCATCGCGCCGTGGATGATGCCCGCGGTGTTGGAAAGCGTCGTGAGCTTCCCAAAGGCCCCAACCGCCGCCTCGACAGCCCCCGCCCAGCTCGCAGCATCGGTGATATCCAGCCGCACGATAGGGCCTCGCCCCCGCTTTCCTGAATCTCGGCCACGACCTTGTTGCCCATTTCGACATTCAGATCGGCGACGACGACCTTGGCGCCCTCCTTGGCAAAAAGCCGAGCCTGCGCTGCACCCAGGCCGCTCGCCGCGCCCGTTACGAGCGCGACTTTTCCTGCCATTCTGTTGCTCATCCTGTGCCTCCTAAATAGCTTGAGCGCGCAATTCAGACCCGCGTCGCTGAGGGTTCTTTTTTCCGATGCACAACAACTGGGCCGATCACCGGACCTTGATCCAAGCACAATTACCAGTTGGTAGTCAAGCTGGATTCTGAGGAACCGGACCGAAAAGTGAGACTAAATGTCCAAGTCCCCTGGCCCGCTAATGCTGCCCCTTTGCGCGCGGCACGCAGCCGCGCGCTTTCACTTTCTAATGCTGTGTTTTCACAAATAATATCAATGAGTTCAAACACCCACGGACCAGCCTCCGTCAATCGGCAGATCCACGCCAGTAATATATTTGGCTCTGTTGCAAAGATTGGCGGCAGTCAGAGGTAGGCTGTCGCTCTGCGCCGATCAGGCGGCTGCTGCGAAATGGTGGTTGAGCATGCCCATGGCCTCCGTCAGCGCCGAGGGCCCAATGCCAAAAGCTCTCTCCACAAGGCGCACCTCGCCCCTGATGCCGGGCTGCAGGCACCAGGGGCGAGCCTGTCCTTTGCGCAGGGCTCGCATGACTTCGAATCCCTTGATCGTGGCATAGGCCGTGGGGATCGATTTGAAACCGCGCACCGGCTTGATCAGTATCTTGAGCTTTCCGTGATCGGCCTCGATCACGTTATTGAGATACTTCACCTGCCGGTGGGCCGTCTCCCGGTCCAGCTTTCCTTCGCGCTTCAATTCGGTGATCGCTGCACCATAGCTCGGCGCTTTGTCGGTATTGAGCGTGGCAGGCTTTTCCCAGTGCTTCAGGCCTCGCAGGGCCTTGCCCAGGAACCGCTTCGCTGCCTTGGCGCTGCGGGTCGGCGACAGGTAGAAATCGATCGTGTCGCCCCGCTTGTCGACTGCCCGGTACAGGTAGGTCCACTTGCCCCGCACCTTGACGTAGGTTTCATCCAGGCGCCAGCTCGGATCAAAGCCACGCCGCCAGAACCAGCGCAGCCGCTTCTCCATCTCCGGGGCGTAGCACTGGACCCAGCGATAGATCGTCGTATGGTCGACCGAAATGCCGCGTTCCGCCAGCATTTCCTCAAGGTCGCGATAGCTGATCGGATAGCGACAATACCAGCGCACCGCCCACAGGATCACATCACCCTGGAAATGGCGCCACTTGAAATCCGTCATCGTTCCGTCCGTCCAATCTCCGCCAAGCATGCTCAAGCTTCACGATTTTTGCAACAGAGCCCTCGCGGACTTGAACCGGCTCGCCGCCCCGGATCAGATCGCGCGCGAGGAAGCCGACGCCAGGCTCGATCGCGCTGACTTCGTAGACGCTCATGACGGAGGTGCGCAGCGCGCGCATGTAGATCTTGTTGGGGCCGCCCTCGTTCCATCCGCGGCGCTTGAGGTACTCGTCCACGAGGTTGCGACCATCCGGCTCGAAGACGCGGGTCGCCAGATCCTCGAACGCACAGCCCCACAGGGTCATGGCCCAGTGCTCGCCGATGATGTCGGGCAATTCGTCGGAATCAATGTCGAACTGCGTCAGTGCCGTCCCCAGATGATCGTCGAGCGCATCGTGCAGATCGTCGGCCCATTCGGGCCGTGTCGCGAACTTCATCAGCCCGGTCAGGTCATGGCCGCGTTTCATGCCGGTAGCTCCATGGTCTGCCGGTGCGCGGCGACGATGCGCGAAACGGTCGGTTCGCTGACATGGTAGAGCCGCGCCATTTCGGCGCCTGACTTTCGCCCGGAGATGACGGACTCCGCGATCTCGCTCCGTTGCTTGTCGCCGAGCTTGCGTCGGCGCCCGCCAATGCGCCCCTCGGCCCGCGCCTGGGCGAGACCGGCGCTGGTGCGCTCGCGGATCATCGCGCGTTCGAACTCGGCGAAGCTCCCCACCATCTGCATCATCATGCGGCCTGCGGCCGTCGTGGTGTCGATCGCCTCGGTCAACGAACGGAAACCTGCGCCTGCCGTCTCGATCCGTTCCATGATGTGCAGCAGGTCCTTGAGGCTGCGCGACAGCCGGTCCAGTTTCCACACGACAACGACGTCATCGTCCCGCAGCTGCCCGATCATCTCCAGCAGCTTCGGCCGGTCCCAGCGCCCGCCACTGGCGGTCTCCTCGAACACCCGCTTGCAACCAACCGCGTCGAGCGCCCGGCGCTGTGCAGCATTCGACTGCTCGTCGCCTTTCGACACGCGGGCATAGCCGATCAGATAGGGTACCCTGGTCAAATCCCGCCTTTCATAAACGGCCGTATCCGGAGGCCAGTGCGGCATGAACGGATTCCTGCGGCCTCTTGTCTTTCACAATCCTCTTTCAGAATCATGCCGAAAGGCAAGTGGTTTTTGGAGGTTCAAAGATGCCCGGACGGATTCCGATGACGACGCGGCAGCGCGCTGCCCTGCTGATGTTGCCCGACGACGAGGCGGCGATCGTGAAGCACTATAGTCTGTCAGGTGAGGACATGACCGCGATCGACACCGCGCGCACGCCCGCCACCCGACTCGGCTACGCCCTGCAGCTTTGTTGCCTGCGCTACCCGGGCCGGCATCTGCGCCACGGGGAACTGCTGCCTGCGGTCATGCTCGACCATATTGCCGAGCAGGTCGGGGTGGATGCAAAGGTCATAGCTGATTTCGCCAGACGCACGCCCACGCGCTACGATCAGCTCGCCGCGATCAAGACGCGCTTCGGCTTCAGCGATCTGAGCCGCCCGCACCGCGTGGAATTGCGGACATGGCTGACAAACGAGGCGGCGAGCATCATCGACGGACGCGCGCTGCTCGGCCGGCTTCTGGATGAGATGCGCGCGCGTCGGATCGTGATCCCGGGTGTCAGCGTCGTGGAGCGCATGGCGGCCGAGGCGATACATCAGGCGGAAACGGATCTCGTGGCCGCGATCGATGGCGGCCTTGGCCATGAGATGCGTCAGCAACTCGACGCGCTGATCGATGACAAGGTGCATGACCGGCAGAGCCGTCTGTCCTGGCTGCGCGAGCCAGAACCGCGTGTCGCATCCGCTTCGCTTTTGGAAATCGTCGAAAAGATCACGCTGATTCGTGGGACGGGCATATCGGCTTTCTCCCCTGATGTTCGCCACGAACCGCGCCTGGGGCAATTCGCCCGGGAGGGTGTGCGCTACACGGCACAGGCTTTCCAGCAAATGCGCCCGGCCCGCAGGCGGGTCGTGCTGCTCGCGACGCTGCGCGAGCTGGAGGCGACACTGACCGATGCGGCGATCGATATGTTCATTGCGCTCGTGGGGCGGGCCCATCTGCGCGCCCGCAAACGGCTCGAACAGCGCGTGGCCGTTTCCGGCCGCGAGGGCCGCGAACGGATGTTACGCATCGCCAGGGTTCTGGAAGCGATCAGCCAGGCGGCCCGGGCTGGCGGCGATGTCGCCGCGGCGGTCGATGCCGTGGCATCCCTCGACATCATCGACGCCGACGCCGCTATCATCCGACGTACCGCCTCACCGCACCGGAACGAGGTTCTGGACGAGATCGCGGCGGAATATCGCGCCTTCAAGCGGATGGGGCCGTCGTTCGTGCGCGCTTTTGATTTCCAGGGCCGGGCCGGAATGCAGCCGTTGCGCGATGCGATGGCGATCCTCGCCGATCTCGACGGAGACTGGCGCAGGGCGTTGCCCGATGACGTGCCGCTTGGCCATGTCGAGCACCGCTGGCGTCGGCATGTCATGACCGCAGGCGGGATCGATCGCACCCATTGGGAGATGGCGACTTACAGCGCGCTTTCCAATGCTTTGGCATCCGGTGGTATCTGGGTGCCGACCGCGCGCGTCCATCGCGCGCTCAGTGTGCTGCTTGCCCCACCGGCCAGCCCCGTACCGAAGCCCGCTTTCTCGCTCGGCGATCCGCACGCCTGGCTCGACGAGAGGGCGGCAAGGCTTGATAGCGCCCTGCGCGAGGTCGCCCGCGATCTGGACAAACGCGATCCCCCCCTTTTTGCCGGCGAGCGGCTGCGGTTTCCGAAAGACCCCAAAGAAGACCCTGGTCAGGATGAAGGGCGGCAACTTGCGCTCACCTGCTACGGCATGGTGCCTGCCACCCGTATCACGGATGTGCTGTCGCAGGTTCAACGATGGACCGGCTTCATCCAGCATTTCGGCCATGTCTCGACCGGTCTGCCTCCCGCCGACGAACGCGCCTTTCTTGCCACCTTGATCGCGGAGGCGACCAACCTTGGTCTGTCGCGCATGGCCGAAGTTTGCGGTGTCGCCTCGCGTCGCGCACTGTTGCGTATGCAGACGTGGCATATGCGCGAGGAAACGTTTCGCGCCGCGCTCGCCAGCCTGACCGACGCTATCCATGCCGAACCGCTCGCCGCCTGGTTTGGTTCGGGGCATCGCGCATCGGCCGATGGGCAGGCTTATTATCTCGGCGGTGCCGGCGAAGCCGGAGGAACGGTCAACGCACATTACGGTCGCGACCCCGTGGTCAAGATCTACACCACCATCACCGATCGATACGTGTAGGCGATTGCAAAGATACTGGCCTCTGCTCGCAAACAGCGCGGATTTCTGCTCAGATTTGCTGACAGCAGGTGGGCCATGCTGCTCACGCTATGCGACAATGTGCTCGCCATCATCCGCGCCTGCTCGCAAACGGAGAAGGCCTGTTCTCGCTTTCTGCCAATAGCGAGGAGTGCCGGTGAGCGGTCTGGCAGCGATCGTTCCCGCCGGGTTTGCCGTAAGCATCAGCGCTCCCACTTCCTCAGGCTAGCAACGGATTGATCGTATAATGCCTGGAGCGAGCCGACCTGATTGTCTCGGAAGTGAATCGTCAGCACGAGATTGTCATACGGCAGATTGGCCGTGCAGAGCCCCGGCCGCGAGCCTCCGCCCATGGCGGAGCAACTCGCCAGCGATGGAGGACGCTTCTGACCTGCTTCGGCTGGCAACTGGTATGTCCAGAAAACACCATCACTTACCTTGCGCAGTGTTCGGCCGCGCCATGAAAGCGGGCGACTTGCGCAGACAGTCGAGTTGACAAGCGCCTCTGTTCCCGCTGCGCGGGCACACATCCGCTTCTTGCTTGCCACGCCCACCAAGTTTCGCTCCGGCAAGCTTGCGCTCGGATTTAGGTAGAACGAGAACCCGTCGCTGGGATCGAGCGCTGGTAGAAAGAACGGCTTATCATTGTCGGATATGTCGTTGGCTCTCGGGATGTCGAAGACTCGTCCCTCCAACCTCCTCTCGGCCGAGGCCGAGCACGCGCTGAGCAAGCTGACGATCGATAAAGAAGCTGCGGTAAGATGCCTGTTCATGCCGGCAGGCTATGAGAGAAGCGCAACGTCCACAATCGGTGGCACAGACGACATGCGTTGCGTCCGCGTGCGGGAGATACCAAGGCGAGGACAGCCAGTATCATATCGGCACACCGGCTTCGCGGAGCCGCTCGGTCAGGTCGCGGGTGTGTTCGGCGTCCAGCGTTCCGGCGAGGAACGCGCGTATGTCGGACGGCCGGGTGTTGAGCTGGCTGGCGAGCGCGCCCGCATCGTAACCGTTGCGCGTCAGCGTGGGTTCGAGGTCGTCAATCGCCCGCGACAGCACCTGCTCGACGATCTCGGCCGTGACGGGCTTGGCAGCGAAGCGGAAGCCCTGCTCGAAGGCGAGTGTCAGGTGCATCTCGATCTGGAGCGGGGTGCGCAGGCGCTCGGCGATGAGGTCGATCGCGTCCTCGTTCATCAAGTCGGCAACCTTGACCCCCTCGGCCGCACAGGCGCCGAGCAGCCAGGCAACATAGTCGCGGCGTTCGGCGCCGATGCCCTCATAGTCGAAGGTGGTCGTGCGGTAGCCGATCTCTTCCATTTGCGGGCGGCGCAGGTCGTTGCGTAGCCGAGGATGGCCGACCAGAAGGACCGACAGCAGCACGCCGGCATCAGCCACCACCTCCATCAACCGCTTGAGGCCGGTCAGCGTCTTGTGGTGCAGGTCATGCGCCTCGTCGACCACCAGTACGACCGGGCGCTTGCCCTTGCGCATGATGTCGCGCAGGTCGCGCTCGCGGCGCTCGGCCTGCTTGGGAATCTTCACCTGGGCACGGTCACCGGGCGAGAGATCGTAGAACAGCGCCTCGATCAGCGAGGGCAACGAGGTGCGGCGCTTGTCGACCGCAAGCGACTTGGCGACGGCGACCTTGCCCGCCCGGGCCAGCTCGTCCTCGATGCGGCGCAGCAGGTGCGTCTTGCCCGATCCGACCAGGCCGGAGACGACGATCAACCTGCCGGTCTGCACGGCCGCACAGACCTCGCGCACGAGGTTGCGCTGATGCTCTGTCTCGAAGTTGCCGACGCCTTGGAACGGGCGGGCGAGCCCGTAGCTGGATTGAACGTCGGCGAGCATCAGCTTGTCCCCCGTCTTGACTGGAACCGCTCTCGGATGCGGTCAGCGATGATGGTCTTGTCGAGCGTTTCGCCCAGCAGCGCGTCGATGAAGGCGCGGTCTGCCTCAGGCAGCGAGCCGAGCGGTCGCCGGAGCTGGTCGACGATGGCGTGGCGCGCCGCGAGCCCGGTCGGGTATGCCGTCTCGACCGCCGGCTCCGGAAAAGGTGTTTGCCGCACCGCGAGCCCTGCGGTGGAGGGCGGCAGCGACGGCAGCGGCCGGTCGCCGCCCGTCACGGTCGCGCGGGGCAGCCCCAGCTGGTCAGCGAGCCGGACCACCTTGTCGAGCCGCTCCTCGGCGCGGCTCTTCTGATACTTGCGATAGCGGTAGAGCGGCACGGCGCCGCGCGACGGCTCGTAAGGGCCATGCCGCTTGCCGTCATGCTCCACGAAGAGCTGCTGGTCGAACAGCCCCCAGAGCAGCGTCACCGTCTCGCCGGCGAGCTCGGGCTCGACCTCGTAGGAAGCGCCCTCAACCGAGACGGTCGCGTCGCCCGCAACGGTGCGCCGCTCGGGCTCACGAGCGAAGGCGCAGAACCGCTCCCATGAACACATGGCCCGCACGCCATCGCCGGGCAGGTGCCGCAGCCAGTGCTCGATCCGCGCGTGTGGCTCGGAACGATGGTCGCCGTTGTTGTAGGTGACCAGCGCACGCCGCATCCACAGATTGGCTTCCGCCTCGTCCTTGGGTTTGTGGAAGTGGTACAACGTCTCGTGCACCTCCTTCACCGTGCGGAACGGCCGCTCGACCTTGCCCTTGGCGCGGGCCGCGGTGTGCCGGTCGTCGGCCTTCGGCGGCAGATGGGTGAGGACGCGCACGCCGAGGCTGCCCATCACCGACTGGAACACGCGCGACCGGCTGACCGGGCCGTTGTCCATGTAGATCGTGACCGGCAGGCCCTGGAACGGCAGTTCGGGCTCAGGCTTGGCGGCGAAGGCGTTGAATAGAAAGCGCAGCGCGGACTCGGCATCCTCGCCATAGACGCTGCGATATTCCTGGTAGACCACGCCCGAGCAGTCATCGACGGCCGAGAACAGCATCAGCGTGGGTTTGCCGCGACCCTGCTCGATCCAGAGCGGCGCCTCGACCTGCTTGAGGTCGGACGGGCTCATGTCGAAGTGCCACAGCTCGTTGGATCGCCGCGCCTGAAAACGAACGGCTGCGTGGGGGCGGGTCACGCGGGCATAGTCCAGCCCTGATGAGCGGAGCAGCCGGTCGATGGTCGCCCGCTTCAGCAGGCCGGGTGCTACCTTGACCAGGCCCTCCGGCGTCTCGACGCCATCGGTTTCCAGGAACTCGATGGCGCGGGCGGTCGAAACGTGCCGGCCCTTCTTGTTGGTGGTCCTGATCTTCAGTGCGGCGACGATCTCGGCGTAGCGCTCCATCTCGGCCTGCGGGGCAACCCGCGTCGCACCATGGTCGGACCGGCGCACCGACTTGGGGCGGTTCAGCTCGCGCAACGCCCGGTAAAGGGTCCAGATGGAGATGCCATAGGCCTCGGCCGCACGGGCGATGATCTCGGTGCGACCGGGGTCGCGTGGGGGCAACAGCGACAACCGTCGGCGAAGATCGATCAGCGCCTCTCCAGGCGGTCGCTTCGCCCGGTCAGCCATGGGCTGTTGCAGCCTCCTTGATCGATGCACCGCTGCCGCGCTTGCCTGCATAGCGATAGAGGGTCGCGACCGACACGCCCATGCGCTTGGCGATGTCGCGCACCGGCAACGTGCCCTCCTTCATCATCGCCCGTGCCGCGGCGACGTCGCTCGGGCGCATTGCCGATGGGCGGCCACCCTTGCGACCCTGCCGGCGCGCCTCCACTAGCCCCGCGGTAGTTCGCTCGCGGATCAGGGCACGCTCGAACTGCGCGATGGCGCCGAACACGTGAAAGGTGAGCATGCCACCCGGCGTTGTCGTGTCGATGCTCTCGGTCAGCGACACCAGCCCGATCTTCTCGCGCTCCAGATCCTCGGCCGTGGCGATCAACTTCTTGAGCGAGCGGGCGAGGCGGTCGAGCTTCCAAACAACCAGCGTGTCGCCTGCGCGCAGCACGTCTTCCAGAATGCGCGCCAGTTCGGGCCGGTCATCGCGCGCGCCCGACGCCTTTTCGGTGAACACCCGCTCGCAGCCGGCCCGCCGCAGCGCATCGAGCTGGAGCTCGGGGTTCTGGTCGCTGGTGCTGACCCTGGCATAGCCGACCCGCATGAGCGTCTGATCTTCTCCAAACTCGTGCGGGGCATACCGTTTTGCGACGCGGGTTTCCAGAACAGTTTTGACAAAGTGCGGCCCGCAGATTTACGTTGCCGGCCCAGCAAGGCGATCGGCTCGTCAGAAACGGTCGTTTTGCAGAACCGCTGAGGAGCCGGGTTCATGCAGGTGCTCGATACGGTTGGCTGGGTCGGTGATGGCGACGACACCGACTTCTTCCTCGCAATCGAGCGCACCTTCGATCTGCGCCTGCGCTCGAACCTGCCTTGGACAACGTTCGGCGAGGTGCGTGACCATGTCGTCGCGCATGTCGCAGCCTACAGCGGGGGCGGCACGACATGCGCCACGCAGATGACGTTCTACAGGCTTCGACGCGCGCTCGGGCTTGGCCGGCACGTCGGGCCGGATGCGCCGTTGGCGCCGCTGATCGGTGGGAAGCTGCGCCAAGCGTTCAGCGACCTGGAAGCCGATACCGACCTCAAGATGCCGGCGACGCGAGCCGGATGGCTTGGGATTGTCAGTGGTCTCTGCTTCGCTGTCGCGGTCGCGATCCTCGCCTTCACGACGCTGGCACCTCCCCTTCGCATCTTCGCTGCTGGAGCGAGCGCCTACGCGGGGCTATGGTTACGGCACCTCGACCGCCGGCGATTACCTCGGAGGTGCGACACTATCGGCGATCTCGCCCGACTGGTCACGGAGCAGAACCGTGGCAGGCTTGCCCGCGACGGCGCGCGCCTCACCGCCCCCGAGATTTGGCGGATCATCCAGCAACTGGCCGCCGAGGAGAGCGGGATCGACCCCGATCTGATTGGGTCGGAAACGACCTTCTTCCGAGCCAAAGTGCGAGCAGCCTGATCAATGGCTTACTGGATTGCATAGATTGATGCCGAGACACGGGACATTGCGTGGCGTCGGACTGACGGCTTTGGGTGCCGTTGTCGTCGCAGGCTCTTTCGTCGCTCTCGGATTGCGACCGGATGGGATCGCCAGCTACTATCGCGATACGCTGACTCCGGCAGGGTTTGCCATTTGGTTCTGCGGCTTCGTAGCCGCCACACTCGCTCCACCCGCCATAGCTGTACTCTGCTGGTTTGGCGCCATGCGGTTCCGCTACGGGTGGCTTCTCCACATCCTGCTTGTTCCTGCCACCTACGCCGCTGTGCGAGGATCAATCGCGCTCATGCTCGCGGTAGCAAGTGAGCCGGACAGCGATGGCCCAACGAGATGGGCTACCGATCCAGCAGTGATGCTGATGGTGGTTTGCCCCATCGTGTACTTTCTGATCTTGGGTTCCACAAAGCTGCGTGAGCATCGCGCATCAGCAAATGACTGCTAATCTCGACTTTGTAGTTGGCAGATACCATGAGCGGCCCTTTGCCGTTTGCGAGCAGACGCGGATGATGGCGAGCACATTGTCGGATAGCGTGAGCAGCATAGTCGGCTCGTTGTCAGGTAATCTGGGCAGGAAAAGGCGCTGTTTGCGAGCAGAAGCTGCTACGGTTGCAAGCGCCTACA
>NZ_KQ130462.1:2500-108028 GCF_001046635.1 Novosphingobium barchaimii LL02 | reverse complement strand
AAATGGTGGGCCTGAGTGGATTCGAACCACTGACCTCACCCTTATCAGGGGTGCGCTCTAACCAACTGAGCTACAGGCCCAACTTGCCAACCCAAACGGACCACTAATGGCCGCGGGCGGCGTGAGCCAGCTCAGGCAGTACAACATAACCAGGTGGCTATGTTGATCTCCAGGATGAAGGGACATGAGGACGACGGCAATGTTCTTTGAAAAGCTGTGAAGCTCTTCCGATGTCCAGCACCGGCGCTTTCGCAGCAATCCTTAGAAAGGAGGTGATCCAGCCGCAGGTTCCCCTACGGCTACCTTGTTACGACTTCACCCCAGTCGCTAAACCCACTGTGGTCGCCTGCCTCCCTTGCGGGTTAGCTCAACGCCTTCGAGTGAATCCAACTCCCATGGTGTGACGGGCGGTGTGTACAAGGCCTGGGAACGTATTCACCGCGGCATGCTGATCCGCGATTACTAGCGATTCCGCCTTCATGCTCTCGAGTTGCAGAGAACAATCCGAACTGAGACGGCTTTTGGAGATTAGCTCACACTCGCGTGCTTGCTGCCCACTGTCACCGCCATTGTAGCACGTGTGTAGCCCAGCGTGTAAGGGCCATGAGGACTTGACGTCATCCCCACCTTCCTCCGGCTTATCACCGGCAGTTTCCTTAGAGTGCCCAACTAAATGATGGCAACTAAGGACGAGGGTTGCGCTCGTTGCGGGACTTAACCCAACATCTCACGACACGAGCTGACGACAGCCATGCAGCACCTGTCACTCATCCAGCCGAACTGAAGGAAAAGATCTCTCTAATCCGCGATGAGGATGTCAAACGCTGGTAAGGTTCTGCGCGTTGCTTCGAATTAAACCACATGCTCCACCGCTTGTGCAGGCCCCCGTCAATTCCTTTGAGTTTTAATCTTGCGACCGTACTCCCCAGGCGGATAACTTAATGCGTTAGCTGCGCCACCCAAGTACCAAGTACCCGGACAGCTAGTTATCATCGTTTACGGCGTGGACTACCAGGGTATCTAATCCTGTTTGCTCCCCACGCTTTCGCACCTCAGCGTCAATACTTGTCCAGTCAGTCGCCTTCGCCACTGGTGTTCTTCCGAATATCTACGAATTTCACCTCTACACTCGGAATTCCACTGACCTCTCCAAGATTCTAGTTACCTAGTTTCAAAGGCAGTTCCGGGGTTGAGCCCCGGGCTTTCACCTCTGACTTGAGTAACCGCCTACGCGCGCTTTACGCCCAGTAATTCCGAACAACGCTAGCTCCCTCCGTATTACCGCGGCTGCTGGCACGGAGTTAGCCGGAGCTTATTCTCCAGGTACTGTCATTATCATCCCTGGTAAAAGAGCTTTACAACCCTAAGGCCTTCATCACTCACGCGGCATTGCTGGATCAGGCTTTCGCCCATTGTCCAATATTCCCCACTGCTGCCTCCCGTAGGAGTCTGGGCCGTGTCTCAGTCCCAGTGTGGCTGATCATCCTCTCAGACCAGCTAAGGATCGTCGGCTTGGTAGGCCATTACCCCACCAACTACCTAATCCTACGCGGGCTCATCCCTGGGCGATAAATCTTTGGTCCGAAGACATCATCCGGTATTAGCAGTAATTTCTCACTGTTATTCCGAACCCAAGGGCAGATTCCCACGCGTTACGCACCCGTGCGCCACTAGACCCGAAGGTCTCGTTCGACTTGCATGTGTTAGGCATGCCGCCAGCGTTCGTTCTGAGCCAGGATCAAACTCTCAAGTTTGGGTCCAATCTCACAACAGGACGAACCATAAAGGTCCGCCTCCTGACGTAAAATTAATTCAGGGATCATCACCCTGCACATATCTAAACGTATGGTTACGTAAGGACATGTAAAGGTAACGACTATTACTGCCACCCCGAGCCCTGAAG
This sequence comes from Novosphingobium barchaimii LL02, assembly GCF_001046635.1. Taxonomy (GTDB): domain Bacteria; phylum Pseudomonadota; class Alphaproteobacteria; order Sphingomonadales; family Sphingomonadaceae; genus Novosphingobium; species Novosphingobium barchaimii. The sequence continues at coordinate 106,125 of NZ_KQ130462.1, read as the reverse complement.
CCCCAGGAGCAGGCGCCGTCGCCCACATGTCCCTTCATCTAAAACCTACAATGTCAAAGATCCACCAGACAAAAAACCCGGACAACCAGCTCTCCCCGGCTTAACCTCGGAGAGCATGTTGCCCGTCAATGCTTGGCGACCGCTGCAAAACCAGGTGGTCCGCTGCGGTGAACAGCCCTCTAAGAGCCACCCGCGATTCGGTCAAACCCTAAATTCGAGAAACTTATCAACAACCCTTGGCTTGCTCGATCAGCCTGTAGGCACCGCCCATGAGGTTCGTCACCTCATCCTGGGCAAGCACATATTGCGGTTCATAGCTGAGCCCCAGACGGCGCGATCGGCGCCACTGGTCGACATAGAGCCCCTTGTCCTGCCCGAAGACCGAATGGACATGGCGCCCAAGTGCGGGAGGGCAATCGCTTGAATAAGCCGCACGGAAGATGGAGATATCGGCGACGTAACCTCCGACCATCACCCATAGGTGGCCTTGCCACTGAGGGTCTTCGTCCGTGAAGGCGTTTGCGGCGAGGGATGAAGGGTCATCTTCGTAGACCGGCTCACCGTCTACCGCCAGGGTCCCGGCAACGAGGTGGACGGGCGCCGAAAGGTGTCGTTCGAGATGAACGGCGAAGGCCGCACTCAAGAATGCGGATACGCCGGGTGCCTTGGGGAATACCTTCAGCAGATCGACGGCGCATCCTGCTATGCGGGTCCGGTCACCATCGCTCAGTTCGTAAGCCTTGAAAGCGCGGGCGGCGGGCCAGCCGTGGGTCGAGGCAACGAGCTTGCCAAACTGGAGGAGGTCTTCTGCTGCTGTCGTCAAAGGGGTTCACTCACGGGCCGGTGTGGAGGCAAGGCTGAGCCATAGGCCGGCCCGCCTCCATAGCCAAGCGGCGCTCAGGCCTTGGGCGTGACCCATACCTCTACCGGAGCCACGAACTTGCCCGGCGCCGGCTTGCCGACGTGGACACGATCTGCCGTTACCAGTTCGCCGGTTTCGAGGTTGAACGAGGCCCATGGCTTGGGCATGCGCCCAAAGGTCATCTTCTGGATGGGCTGGCCCGTGGCCGAATTCATGATGGTTGCGATGATGCTCATATAGGGCCGGTAGCCAGAGCGGCACTGCCTCGTCCATGCGTGGTCTGCGGTTTTCCACCAGCGTCACTGGCGCGGTGGAACCGGCGAAGATGCCGGGGTTCACCTGCCCGAAGCCGCTGAACGGCAGACAAAAAAATGGGGACCCGAAGGCCCCCATATAGTCAGGGTGTGTCTGTTAATTCCGAGAGTTCAAGCCTTGACGATGGGATGCGTCAGGGTGCCGATGCCGGCCACCGTCGCAACGATCGTGTCGCCGGGCCACAGCCATTCCTGCGGGTCCATGCCGGCGCCGACGCCTGCCGGGGTGCCGGTGGCGATGATGTCGCCCGGCTCGAGGGTGATGCCCTGCGAGATGTCAGCAACCAGTTCGTCGACCTTGAACAGCATGAAGGCGGTGTTGCTGGACTGCTTCGTCACGCCGTTGACGGTAAGGCTAAGGTCCAGCGTCTGCGGATCTGGGATTTCGTCTGCTGTGACAATGCACGGACCCATCGGCGCGAAGGTATCCTGGCCCTTGGAATAGATCCACTGGCCGGCGCGGCGGCAATCACGCGCGCTCATGTCGATGCAGACGGTATAGCCGAACACATAGGCCAACGCGTCCTCGCGGGCGACGCCCTTGGCCTTGGTGCCGATGATCGCGGCGAGTTCGACTTCCCAATCGAGCTGCTGAGTGATCTCGGCGTTGTGACGGATCGGCTCGCCGGGAGCGATGACGCTGGTCGGCGGCTTCGAGAAGATCACTGGCTGGCGCGGCAGTTCGGCCGAGGTGTCCAGCGACTTGGCGCTCTCCGCGACGTGTTCGGTGTAGTTGAGACCGATGCCGAAGATATTCTTGCGCGGACGCGGGATCGGCGCAAGCAGCGTGACATTGGCGAAGGGGATCGCGGTGCCCAGTGGGAACAGGCCGTCGGCGTCGGAGATCAGCGCCGTCGCAATGGCGATCGCCTGCGGGCCGAGGTCGATGAATTCGAGCATAGTGGCGGGGAAGGGGACGCCCATCTCTTCGCCGAACAGTTCGAGATCGAGGACATATTCGCCGCCGTGACCGGAGACGATCGCGCCGAGGCGACCTTCGGCTTCGACATTGGCGCGGTAGGTTACAAGACGCATGGGTGATCCCCTTTTAGGTAAGTCTAGGTGTCGTTAAGGCCGGTTTAAGTCGCGGTCAGGACGGGCTGATGACCGTCGTTCTCGCCAAATGCTTCCTCGCGGTAGAGACCGAGCGAGCGCATCACCGGAAGGTCGTTGAACGTGAACAGGCACGCATCCTCGCTGTCCGAGGCATTGGCGTGTTCGTGGTACATCCAGGCGGGGACCACGAAAATGTCGCGCTCCTGCCAGTCGAAGCGCTGGCCGTTGATGATCGACCAGCCCTTCCCCTTGGCGCACTGGTAGACGAAGCTGCCGGTCTGCCGGTGCGCCTTGGTACGCTCTCCGGGGCGTAGCAACTGCATCGACGCGCCGATGGTCTGCATAACCGGCCCGCCGGTATGCGGGTTGACGTACTCCATCATCACACCGTCGAAGGGCGACCCGTCGGTGGCTCGTGCATATTTCGTCAGCGCCTCGTAAGTGGGCGCCCATTCATACTTGAACAGCGGGGAATAGGGCTTGGACCAGGCCATGCCCGCCGGACGCAGGCCGGTTCCGGCCCAGGTCGCGGTGGAATCGTCGACGGTATAGGAAACGGCCTGCTGTAGTTCCGGGTGAACCTCGTAGAAGTTCGCCTCCAGCGCATTCATCAGCGGAATGTCGAGACCGTCCTGCCAGATGCAGGGCGTACCGTCCTCGGAAACGCCATGTTCGTGCCAGGTGCCGTTTGGCGTCAAGACGAAGTCATTGGCGCCCAGGGTCATCTTGTGACCATCGACATTGGTGAAGGCGCCCTGCCCCTCCATGATGAAGCGCAGCGCCGAAGCCGAGTGACGGTGGCTGGAGGCGACTTCGCCCGGCCCCATCACCTGCAGCCCGGAATAGAGCCAGCCCACGGCCGCAACCACGTCGGCGCGGCCTGGGTTCTCGAGATAGACGACGCGGCGGCCAGCCTTTTCCGGGGTCACCAGATCAAGCGCCTTCATCACATCGTCGCGCAGGTCCTTGTAGCGCCACAGGTAGGGGACGGAGGTGGAGATCGGCTCCCACGGCTCGATCTTGTTCGCAACGGTCCACAGCGCGCCGGTGCCCAGCTGCTTGAGCCGCTGGTAATAGGCAACGAGTTCGGGAGTATCCGCCACGTTCGCGCGGCCGATCATTTCCTCGCGGTACTGGTCGAAACTCTCAGTCGCCATGGCTTGCCTCCGGGTCGAGATATTACGGACCTAAAATAATTTGAATAAACTGTCAAATGCAACTATTGTCGCTAGGTGTAGCGCGCAGATTCCCTGCGGTTTCCCGGTTAAGGAGCGCCCCATGTCCCAGCCCGCCGTACCCCAGATTTCGCCCGCCCCGTTCAAGGCTGCGGTCATTCAGGCCGCTTCGATTCCCACCGATTCTCTCGCCGCAGCCGAGAAGGCGGCAGGTCTCGTCCACAAGGCGGCGGCCGGCGGCGCCAGCTTACTGGTGTTTCCCGAGGCATTCCTGGGCGGCTATCCCAAGGGCGCTTCTTTCGGCACACCCGTAGGCATGAGGAAGCCGCAGGGGCGCGAGGACTTCAGGGTCTACCACGAAGCCGCCATCGACCTCGACGGCCCTGAAGTTGAACTGCTGGCGCAGGCCACCGCCGAGACCGGTGTGTTTCTCGTCATCGGCGTGATCGAGCGGGACGGCGGCACCGTCTACTGCACGGCGCTGTTCTTCGACGGCAAGAAAGGCCTCATCGCCAAGCACCGCAAGCTGATGCCCACCGGCGCGGAACGCCTGATCTGGGGCTTCGGCGATGGCTCCACCCTGCCCGTGATCGACACGCCGATGGGCAGGATCGGCGCGGTGATCTGCTGGGAAAACTACATGCCGATGATGCGCATGGCGATGTACGACCAGGGCATCACCCTCTACTGCGCCCCCACCGCCGACGACCGCGACGGCTGGGCCTCCACCATGCAGCACGTCGCGCTGGAAGGCCGCTGCTTCGTGCTCTCCTCGTGCCAACACGTGACCCGCGGCGCCTATCCCGCCGATTTCGACTGCGCGCTGGGCGACGATCCGGAAACCGTACTGCTGCGCGGCGGCTCCATGATCATCGATCCGCTTGGCCAGGTACTTGCCGGCCCCGATTATTCAGGCGAAACGATCCTCTATGCCGATATAGACCCGGCGCAGGTAGTACGCGGCAAGTACGATTTCGATGTCGTCGGGCACTATGCGCGGGCCGACGTGTTCGAGCTTTCGGTCAATGTCGCACCGCGCCGTGCGGTGACGCGTACCGGCGGGGAGTGAATAGTAAGTGGAATTCGACTTTTCCAAGGTTGCGACTCCCGATCGTTACAAGCTGATGGGTTCGTCCATCACCCCGCGCCCGATCGCGTGGGTGACGACGATCTCCGGTGAGGGGCTGCGCAATGCGGCCCCCTACAGCTTCTTCAACATGATGGGCGCAGAGCCGCCGCTGATCGCGCTGGGCATGATGCGCCGCGCCGACGGCACCCACAAGGACAGCGCGGCGAATATCCTGGAAACGGGCGAGTTCGTGGTGAACCTCGTCTCCGAGACGGACAGTGCATCGATGAATTTCACCTGCATCGACGGCCCGCCCGATTTCGACGAACTGACCGCCGCCGGTCTGCAGACGTTCCCTTCCAGCGTGATCGGTGCGCCGCGCATCGCCAGCGCTCCGGTGGCGATGGAATGTCGCCTGTACCAGAGCATAGAGGCGGGCAAGACCACCATCGCACTGGGCGAGGTACTGCGCTTCCACATCGACGATGCCTTCATCGACGCTGAGCGTCTCCACGTCGATACGCTGGCGATGAACCTTGTTGCCCGCGTCCACGGTGCGGGCTGGTATGCGCGCACTACCGACCTGTTCCAGATGACCCGCCCGACTTTCGAGCAATGGGAGTCCGAACAGCAGGGCGCCTGACGATGACAAAAAAGGGCCCCGCCGCGATTTGCGGCGAGGCCCTTTTTCGTTGGAACTAAACTGCTGTTGTCCGGGAGGACGATTACCTTACCGTGGCGATCGCCTCGATCTCGATCAGGAACTCGGGCATCGCCAGCGACTGGACGCCGACCACGGTGTTCGCAGCCGGCAGCGCCTCGCCGTAGAACGCACCCAGTTCGGGGCCGATCGCGGCCAGCATCGAGACGTCATAGTTCACGATGAAAGTGCGCAGGCGCAGCACCTGCGCGGGCCCGATGCCGAGCGAATCGAGCACCGCCTTGATGTTGGCCAGCGCCTGCCGCGCCTGCATGCCGACGTCACCGGCGCCCACCACATTGTAGTCCTTGTCCCAGGCCACCTGGCCCGAGAGATGGACGGTGCCGGTCCCCTCATCCAGCGTGGCATGAGAAAAGCCGTACTGGACGCTGGGGTAGAGTGTTTCGGGATTGATGCGGGTGCTGGTCATGTCAGGCTCCGGGTTTGGTGCAGTTCAGTCGACGAGTTCGAGCTGATGGCCCCAGGGATCTTGGATATAGAGGTTCTTCTTGCCTGCGAGCGGGCCTTCGGTGATGTCGATGATCTCCATCGGCGTGCAGCCATGCGCGGCGAGATAGCGCGCCGCCTTCTCCACATCGTCGACCTTGAGGCCAAGGTGATGGCCGCCCCAGTCGCAGTTGCGCGGGAGGGTGGCGGTGCGGTCGGCGGGCTTGTCGTACTGGACGAGCTGGAAATTGAGGTTCGCGGTCAGCTTGAGCATGATGAGCGTCAAGCGGGCGCCAGGCACGTTGACGTGGCTGGCCATCCAGTCGCGCCCGTCCGCACCGGTGGGGATGTCGGCCGCATCGAGCGGTCCCATGCGGAACAGTTCGACCGCGCCGAAGACGTCGATGTAGAACTTCGCGACCGCATCGGCATCCTGGACGGTCCACGAAACATGGTCGGCCTCGATGAAAACAGGACGATCTGGGGCTGCGTCGGTCATGTACATCTCCGGGCTGGGAATTGCTGCCAGCCTACGCCGCGCATCGCCAGCGGCAATGGCGTGGACAATGCGAAGATGTTGCGCTGTGCGCAACGGATCGCCAGCTACCCGGCGTCTTCCAGCAAGTCCGCGATGGCGAGCGGGCGCGCCGGGAAACGCGGGCGGAAGCCTTCCACCTCTCCCTCACCGCAGCCCCGCGCAGCCGCGATACGGCGGACAAGGGCATGTTCGCAGCTACGTCCCTGACAAAGGCCCATGCCCGCCCGGCAGCGCAGCTTGATCGCGCTGGCGCCGAAGGATGGCCCGACGGAAAGGGCATCGGCGATGGCCCTGTCGACCGCGCCCGCCGCGATATCCTCGCAGCGGCACAGCAGTGTTTCTGCGCTCGCGGCAGGAAGCCAGGGACATGGATCCGCGACAGCGCGCAGCAGGCCGATAAAGCCCTGCATTGCCTTGCGGGCTGACCGAGGCCCGCGCATTGCCGTAGCGGCTTCGCGCTCGTTCAGGGCGCCCGCATCCTGTGCGATGGCGAGGCCGGCTATAGCGCCCTCGGCCATGGCGGCATCACTGCCCGCCACGCCCGTCGTTTCGCCCGCGACGTAAAGGCCGGGAACGGTGGAGCGCATGGCGCCATCGTGAACTGCCTCCCATCCTCCGGCGGGCCTTGACCAGCGCACGCCCGCACCCGCCTGACGCACGAGGTCCGCCTGCGGGAGGAAGCCGTAGCACATGGCGGCCAGGTCGCAGGCCAAGGCTTCCTCGCCGTTCGGCCCCGCGATCACCACCTGTTCGACACCGCCTTGCCCCTCGCCCTCGCATCGCAGCACCGGCGCGGCGTAGCGAATCCGGACACCGGCGCGGCGCAGCGCGGCCATTCCGCCCGCAGCTGCGATGAGCGGCGCGGGCGTGGCTATGGCACGCGGGAGATGGGCGAGCGCGGCCTTGGCCATCCGCTTGAGGGATTGGGCGAAGCACACCGCCTCGACTTGTCCGCCCGCCTCGATGATCTGCTTGGCCAGCACGATCATCAGCGGATGCGTGCCGAACAGGACGATGCGCTGGCCGGGAAGGACCTGCTGCGCCTTGACCAAGGTCTGCACCGCGCCTGCGCTCATCACGCCGGGCAAAGTCCAGCCCGGCAGCGCTACCGGCATGTCATAGCAGCCCCCCGCCACCAGCACACGCTTCGCCCGCACTTCGCTGACGCCGCCCATGGTGCCAGACAGGGCAAGGGTAAACCCGGTCTCGCCTGCGGGATCGGGTGTGATGCCCAGCACGGATTGCCCGCCCAGCCAGTGCAGCTTCGCATCGTCGCTCACGTTGGCCAGCAAGGCACGGCCCTTGCGATAGGGCGCCCCGGTAAGCCAGCCCGGCACCGAAAACGCACTCGGAGGCTGGCGCAGGATCTGACCGCCCGGTCGTTGCTGCTCGTCGATCACGCAAGTGGAAAGACCCGCCGCCAGCGTGCGCTCGGCAGCGGCGAGGCCTGCCGGTCCGCCGCCGACGATGGCGATGTCGAACACGGTCATGGCATGGCTTCCGGTTCGCGGGTGCTGATGCGCAGGCCCGGCTCTACAGGCATGAGGCACCCGCGCAGCCGGCGCCAGGGGCTTGTCCCGAGCGCGGCCCAGACCGTGCATTCGGAGCAAGTCCCCATGTTGCAGAACATCCCCCTCGCCGCGCCCGAGCGGTCATCGCGAAAACGCCGCGAGGCCGAGGCCAGCAACGCCACCGCAACTGTCTCGCCGGGATGCACCATCACCGATGCGCCGTCGATCTCGACCGCGATCGGCTCGGGGCGGGTCACGCCTTGCTCGATGCGCCTCATGGCAGCACCGCGAAGGCATCAAGATGCGCAAAACGGCGGGGCAGGAACATCGACAGTTCTTCCGGCGGGCTGCCCTCCACAATAGTGCGGGCGAGCAGCCGCGCCAGCACCGGGCCGAGCGTGAACAGCGAACCGCCCGCCGCCACGAACAGCCCCGGCGCTGCGGGAATTTCCCCGACAATGGGCAGTTGATCCGCCGAAATGCAGGTGGTCCCTGTCCATGTCCGCAGCAACGAACGCTGCGCGAGGCCCGGCATCACCCGCGCGGCAACCGCGAGGTTGGCGCGCAAATTCTTCATCTCCACTGTGGCGGGGCGGTCCAGATCGGGCGTCCCGTCCGCGCGCCGGGCAAGGCGCGAAGGCCAGCCGCCGCCGATCAGCAGGTTGCCGTCCTCGGTCTGCTTCATGGAAAGCCGCGCGCCGACGTGCTGGATTAGGTACGGCAGCACCGGCTCCGTGCGGTCGGTCACGCTCATCATCAGCGGCGCGGCGTAGAGCGGCACGTTCAGTCCCAGCATCCCGGCAAGGCGGGGCACCCAGTGGCCCGATGCGAGCAGCACGCGCGGGGTGCGGACCCGCATTTCGCCGTCGGGGCCGGAAAGCACCGCGCGGTACGTTCCATCGCGGGCCATCGAGAGGGCGGTCAGCGCGATGCCGGTGCGGATCTGAGCGCCTTGCTCCCCGGCGCCCTCGGCAAAGGCGTCCACAAGAATGCGCGGGTTGGCATGCCCTTCTTCCGCCAGCCAGGCAGCGCCCGCCAGATGCGGCGAGAGGGACGGCGCCCGCTCTCGCAGCTGCGCTCTATCCAGCACCTGCGTCGAAAGGCCCAGTTCGTTTTCCCGCGCCACCTTGAAGGCGAGCAGCGCCATCTGCTCTTCGGTCTCGGCCACCATCAGCCCGCCGTGCATGGCGACGTCGAGCGGTCGGGAGAGCATATCCTCGATCCCGCGCCATTCCTCGATCGCGAGGCGGTTGAGCGTGACGATGCGCGCGCCGTCTGCCGCAGCCTTTTCCCCTTGTTCGAGGAAGCGGCGCTCTATCTGGAAGTGCAGCGATCCGGCGTTCTGCCCTGAAGCACCGGCATTGAGATGACCGCGTTCAGCCACCAGCACCTTGAGGCCAAGCCTTGCAAGGTGCCAGGCCGAAGCGCAGCCGACGAGACCGCCACCGACGATCAGAATGTCGAAGTTGGAAGTCTCGCCCGTCATCATCACATCATATCGAGCTTTCGCAGGGTCTCGGCAATGCTTTCGCGGTCTGCCTCGCTGACACCCCGCAAAGGCTTGCGCACGGTGCCGCCCGGAAGGCCCATCGCGTCGAGCGCGGCCTTCAGGATCGCCGGGCCAGAGCCGAACTTGCCGACGAGTTCAGGCGTGTACCATTCCTCCATCAGCACGCGGTCCTTGAGGCCGCATTCGCGTGCGCCGTCGATATCACCGGCCCAGAGCTTGTCGTAGAAGCCGGTCTGGTTGCGGCCCAGCACGCCGCCCGCGCCCATCGTGCCGTCGCCGCCGTGGACCCGCAGCATGGTCAGGCCCAGTTCGTCCATCGGGAAGCCGAATACGCGGACCTGCTCACGCAGGGCGAAGAACGTCTCCGCGAAATGGGTGAAGCGCGGGGTCGACTGCTTGATGGCCACCACGGCGTCAATTTCGGCCAGGCGGCGCAGCAGTTCCAGCGGCATGTCGATGCCGGTGCCCGGAGGCCAGTTGTAGACGCAGATCGGCAGGTCGATGGCCGCGCCGACTTCTTCGTAGAAAGCCACGATCTCGTCCGCGCCGGGGCGCACGTAAGGCGGCGGCGTTATGAGCACTCCTTCGAAGCCGCACTGGCCGGCGTGTTGGGCATAAGCGATCGTCTCGCGCGCGGTGAAGCTGGAGCAGCCCGCGATCAGCGGCACGCGCTTGCCCATCTGTTCACCGGCAACGGTGAAGAGGCGGGCGCGCTCTTCGCGGCTCATGCTGGTCCACTCGCCGGTGGTGCCGGCCAGCACAAGGCCGTGCATACCCTGATCGACCAGCCATTCGAGGAGCAGGCCGATACCCTTTTCGTCGAGCGTGTCCTCGTCGATGAACGGCGTAGTGATGGCGGGAATGTACCCCTGCCAGTTGACCCGCGACCGCTTGCTGGCTGCCATGCTAACGTCCTTGTTCCTGAACTTTACGTTTTCCTGCTGCGGCAGCGTGGTCTGTGCCCGCTTCCCGCCTTGCCCTCGATCGATGCCAGCCGGTATGCTTTGCAACAATGGCGCGTACCGGGCGAATACGTTGCGCTGGATGCAACGAAGCTCAGGCGCCTGGCCGATACACAAACGCCGCGCCCGGACGAACCGGACGCGGCGCTGCGTTGGGAGCCTTGAACAGGGGGTCAGGCGGGTTGCAGGCTCAGCGCCTTGCGCGGGACGGCGAGCGACAGACCTACCGTGACCCCCGCATTGGCAAGGAGCGCGACAAGGCCCGCTTCCCAGTGCGGGAACCAGTCCGAGGCAAGGTTTGACAACGCCGGCACCCACATCACGGCATAGCCCGTCACCAATCCTGCGAGAACCGCCGCCGCACTGACGCGGCGCATCAGGAAAGCACAGTAGACGCCCGGCGCCAGCATGCCGATGGCGGCATAGGCGGACAGACCGATCTCGACCAGCGATCCGCTTGCCCCGAGCGTCAGGTAAAGCGCGATGGCGGCGAAGACGACCATCGCCAGCCGCGAAGCCAGCAGTTCGGTCCTGTCGGCGATCGAGGGCATCAGCGGGCGCACGATGTTGCGTCCGAAGATCGCGCCGCAAGTCAGCAGCAGCACTGAGCCGGGCACCAGCGCGAGCAGCGAGGCAGTGCCTGCCAGCACGCCAAGCATCCAGGCCGGATAGCGCTCACCCACGAAGGCCAGCAGCAGCGCGTTGGGATCGCTGCCGGGGGCCTGTGTCCCGGCAAGCAGCGCCGCGAAGCCGAGCAGGATGATGAAGAAATAGGACAGCGAGTAGATCGGCTGAAACACCGCATTGCGGCGGATCGTGTCACCGCTGTCGGCCGAGTAGCAGAGCTGAAACATATGAGGGAAGACGTATGTGCCCAACGCCACGTTAAGCGCCGAAGTAACAAGCCACGTCACATCGAGGCCGAGTTCCGGCTTGAGGCCGGGGAAGCGAACGGCTTCGGGAAAGCGGTCGCCCACGGTGCGGAACAGGCCGAGGACGGAGGTTTCGCCAACTACGCCCGCCACGGTCCAGGCCAGCGCGATCACCACGACCAGCATCAGGATGTCCTTGACACCCGCCGCAAAAGCAGCCGAGCGCAGGCCAGCCAGGAACACGAACATCAGCATCAGCGCCACGGCCACCAGCGCCGCTGCGCCCTGCCCGACGCCGGGTGCTGCAAGGCGCACCACCAGAGTCAGCGCGGTCACCTGGATCTGCACGTAGACCACCAGTGCGATCAGCCCGGCGGCGGCAATGCAGACCCCAAGCCAGCGCGAATTGTAGCGGTGGGCGAAGAAGTCTGCCTGAGTGACAAGCCTGTGCCTGCGCCCATAAGCGTGGATCAGCGGGGTCAGCCAGTAGCCGATCGCTGCGGAAAGCGAGACCGAGCAGAACGCGAGATAGGCAGGCGCGCCGTAAGCCCAGGCGAAACCCGAGATGCCAAGCACTGCGAAAGTCGTGTAGATCTCGCCTGCGTTGAGGAACCAGAACACCAGCGTGCCCAGCTTCCGGCCGCCCAGCGCCCACTCCTCCATGTTCTGCGCACGCTTCTGCTTACGGCGGCCGTAGAGCATGGAGCCGGCGACAGTGCCGCCGACGATCAGCAGGATGAGGGCAAGGATCATGCCGCGTCCTCCAGCTTGCGATCGAGTATGAAGCGCAGCGCCAGCACGGCGGTGGCGAACACGATCCCCGCCATCTGCCACACCATGCCGAACGGCAGGCCCAGCGGGTGCCACTCTACATCGTTAGCCCAGGGCGCGAAGCCCAGCTGCCATACGAACGGCAGCAAAAGCAGCAGGTCGGCCTTCTTGAGGCCGGGCGGGGTCTCGGTGTCGTCGGGATCGGTCATGGCTCGGCTCTCGGATAATGCAGCGGACAGCGTGAACGGGCGATGCGTTGCGTTCAATGACGAACTGGAGCCAGATACGTTGCGTTTTCGGGAACACCCCGCCTTTCGGCAGGCCCTTGCTCTCAGCGCTGGAAGGGGCGGTTCCATTGCCGCAGCTGCGCTTCGATGCGCTTGAGCAGGCGCAGCGGAGCGCCCTCCAGTTGGCGGCCGGAACGCAGGACGAGGCTGGTGGTCGTCTCCTCGATCTGGTCATCGGCAATGGGCACGCTGACCATCGCGCCTTCCATCAGTTCCGACCAGACCGATATCTGCGGCAGGATCGCCAGCGCAATGCCGGAACGCACCGCATCCTGCATGACGTGGATCGAATTCGATGTGATCGCGGGCTGGAGGTACGTCTTGGCATTCGCCTCGGCAGCGCTGAGGATCTGGCGGATGCGGAAATTCGCCGGCGGCAGGCATAGCGGCACCTGACCCAGTTCCGCGATGGTCACGCTGGCCTTCGAGGCAAAGGGATGGTCCGGCAGCATGATCGCCATAAGCGGCTGCGCGATCACCGAGCGGACATGGATCTTCATGTCGTTCGGGGTGGAGAAGACGAGGCCGAAATGCGCCTCGTCATCCGCGATCATGCGCAGGATTTCCTGCGTCGAGCCGGTCAGGATTTCCAGCGTGATCTGCGGGTTGGCTTCCGAAAACTGGCTGACGAGGCTGGTGAAGGCCTTGCCCGCAAAGCCCTCGCCTATGGCCGCCGTGACCTGCCCGGTACGGACCGAGCGCAGTTCCTCCAGCTTCGAGCGAAGCGCCTCTCGGTCCGCAAGCTGGTTGCGGTAGTGGGCAATGACGATCTCGCCCGCATGGGTCAGGCGCACGCCGCGCCGGCCCTTTTCGATGAGTGCAAGGCCGTACTGGCTCTCAAGCTGGGCGATCTGCCGGCTGATCGACGACGGGGCGACATTGAGCCGATCCCCCGCCGCCCGCATCGAGCCGGCATTGAGCGCTTCCAGCAGATATCGCATTCCGGCTTCGGACAACAGCGTGCTCCTTTAACGCCCTCCCCTAGCAGGTCAGCGCGCCGGATCGAAGTCCTTGCCCAGCGGCAGGTCACGCGAACTGGAACCGACCTGGACCCGGTACGTGCCCCTGGCCATACGCCAGTCTTTCGCCGTCTCGTCCCAGTAGGACAGCGCGCGGGTATCGAGCGGAAATTCCACCGTGACCGACTGGCCGGGCTGGAGGGAAACGCGCGCGAAACCCTTGAGCTGGCGCGGCGGTTCACCGGCAGCGGCGGGCATCGAGACGTATAGCTGTGCCACTTCGTCTCCGGCGACCTTGCCGGTGTTGCTGACCTTGGCGGTGACCGTCCAGCCCTGCTTGCCCCTGGCGACCTTCAGCTTGTCGTATCCGAAAGTGGTGTACGACAGGCCGTGGCCGAACGGGTAGAGCGGCGCGATGCCCTTGGCGTCATACCAGCGGTATCCCACGAGGATACCCTCGTCGTAGCGCGCAGTGGTGGCGATGCCGGGGTAGCGGACGAGCTGATCGGCAGGGCCGTTCACATCGTCGGCCGGGAACGTCACCGGCAGCTTGCCCGAGGGGTTGGCCTTGCCGGTCAGCAGCGCGGCGATGGAATCCGCCGCCTGCTCACCCGGATACCAGGCGGCAAGGATGCCGGCGACCTTGTCGCGCCACGGCATCAGCACCGGTCCTACCGTATGCAGCACGACGACCGTGTTGGGGTTGGCTGCGGCAACAGCCTCGATCAGGGCGTCCTGATCGCCCGGCAGGTTCAGGTCGGTGCGGTCCGCGCCTTCCGAAACGTGGTCGGCGACGAAGACCACGGCGACCTTGGCCTTCTTCGCCGCAGCGACGGCCTCGTCAATCAGCGTGCTGTCGGGGGCCTCCCAGCCCAGGCGCAGTTCGTTGGCTGAAAGCGTCGGTGCGTTGGAATAGGCGAGTTCGAGCGAAACGCGCTTGCCCGCTTCAAGCTGCACCGTGCCATGGGTGGCGAGGCGGAAGCTCTGCTTGGGGACGTAGGCGACGCGCTTGCCATCGATGTTGAGCGCGATCTCGCCGCCGCCGTTGAGCGAGAAGCGGTAGACGCCGGATTTGGCGGGCACGAAGCTGGCCGTCCAGCGGGCGGACCACAGCGCCGGCAGGCCGGTTACGCCGGCCTTCGGGCCGGCCTCGGCGTAATCAATCGTGGCTTCCTTGCGGACCGTGACCGGTTTGCCCTTCCAGTCGGGCGAGGCATAGTAGCTGGCCGTCAGGTCCTCAAAAGCGGCGGCGGGCATTGCCGGCAAGGGCAGGATGCCCAGCGTGCCGCGTGCATACGTGACCGATGTGTCCGGCCCCAGCGCGGCCTTGATGGCGTCGAGCGGGGTCTTGAGCGTACCTACGTCCTCGGTCTTCACGAAGCCGCCGTAGCGCTCGGAAGTCTGGACGTTGGCGCCGGCATCGTCCCCGATCACCGCCACGCTGGCCAGCTTGCCCGGCAGGAGCGGCAGCACGCCGCGCTCGTTGCGCAGCAGCACGGTGCCTTCCTCGGCGATCATCTCCGAGAGGATGAGGTGCGCGGGGCTGCGTACGTCAGCGGTTGCGTTTCCGGGAAGCGGTTTGTCGATAAGCCCAAGGCGGAGCATCGGGGTGACGATCCGCGAAACCATGCCGTCGATGTCGGCCTGCGTGATCTCCCCCTCGGCGCGCGCGGCCTTCAGTTCCTTCACGCCGTAAAACTCGGCAAAACCGAAAGGGCTGACCCCGCCAGGCATCGAGATATCCAGCCCGGACTTGACCGAAGCCACGGTGCTGCGGTGGGCAAAGTACCAGTCGGCAACCACGAACCCGTCGAAACCCCAGTCCTTGAGATGGCCCAGCGTCTCCGGGTTTTCGCAGGCATAGTGACCGTTGACGCGGTTGTACGCGCACATGATCGAGCCGGCCTTGGCCGTCTTCACCACCGCTTCAAACGCAGGGTAGTAGATTTCGCGCAGCGCCCGCTCGGGGATCACGGCGTCGACTGCCTCGTAGGCGGGGCCGTCGCCCAGACGCAGCCATTCCTGATTGTTGGCGACGAAGTGCTTTGGGGTCGCGATAAGGCCCAGCGACTGGATGCCGGCGGTGATCGCGGTGCCAAGCTGCGCGGTGAGGAACGGGTCTTCGCTGAGCGTCTCGGCGGCGCGGCCCCACTTGGGGGTGCGGATGATGTTGATCGTCGGGGCAAGCACGACATTGCGGCCCTTGCCCGCGTGTTCGGCGCCCAGCGCCTTGCCGTAGCCTTCCATCAGGTCGCGGTCAAAAGTCGCCGCGCCCATGATCGGGGCGGGGAACTGGGTCACGCCCTTCATGCCGTTGCCGACACCGGCGGGGCCATCGCCCATGCACAGGCCGGGAAGGCCCAAGCGCGCGATACCGCTGATGTGACCGACGCAGGCGTTGACTCCGGTGCCGTTCGCATCAAGTTCGGTATCGCCCTGAAGCAGACGCAGCTTCTCGTCGTCCGTCATCGCCGCGACCACCAGCTTTGCCCGCTCCTGCGGGCTGCGGGCAGCATCGAGCCAGGGCTTGTCCGCACCTGCTGCAAACGCCGGCATGGCCCATACCGAGGCAAGCGCAATCCCGGAGAGCAAAGCTCTCCGGGACGTTACGGCCTGATGCGACGCTCCGGTACGAAACCGCGGGGCGAACTTCGAGGCAGCTGCAGTCATGATCAGAACTTGACCATACCCGAAAGGCTGACCGTGCGCGGACGGTTCATGTAATAGCCCAATGGGTAAACGCCCGGGACGATCTCGTTGTAGTTGATCGTCGTCTGGTCGTTCAGCAGGTTGGTGACGTTGAGGTTCACCGACCACGGGCCCTTGTTGACGCCCGCATGCAGACCAACCAGCCAGTACGAACCGAGCGTCTGGTAGTTATCGATGGCCGGGTTGAACTTCGTAGCCATGCCGCCCTGGTAGCTGGCGTCCGCGCCGAACGAGGCTTCCACCCCAAGCGAGTCGATCGGGGCCGAGTAGTTGATGCTAGCCGATCCGGTGACCTTGGGCACGTAGGGGATACGATCACCCTTGTTGCCGGTGCCCGCGACGGGGTTGTCCTGCGCCAGCTTGGCGGTGTTGTAGTTGCCCGACAGGTTGATGTCGAGGCCGGGGATCGGACGCGCTTCGAGCGTCATTTCCACGCCCTTCACTTCCGCCTTGCCGCCGTTGCCGGTGTAGGCGAACGAAAGCGTCCCGTTGGTCGCCTGCTGCGAGACCTGGATGTCCGACCAGTCGATATAATAGAGGGCGCCGTTCAGGAACAGCTTGCGATCCATCAGCGTGGTCTTCACGCCCCATTCGTAGGACCACAGCGAGTCCGAGCCGTAGCCATCGGGGATGACGACGTTGGCGATGGCTGCCGCGGTCTGGTCGTTGGTGCCGCCCGAACGGTATCCCTGTGCGACCTGGATATAGGTGTTGACCTGATCGCTCAGCTTGTACGCCAGGTTGAAGCGGCCGATCAGGCCGTTGTCCTTGGTGTGCAGCGTGGGACCAACGCCTGCGCCGGGAGCGCCGCCAGCGCGCACAATCGCGTTGGAAACCTGCTCAAGCTTGAAGTCGAACAGACGGCCGCCGGCAGTGAAGGTCAGGTCAGGGACGATTTCGTAGCTGACTTCACCAAACAGCGCGCGCTCCTTGATCCGGGTGGACACTTCGCGGTCAAGCAGCAGGTCGGCGCTGGAGTTGGACAGGTTGCCGGTGCCGTCGGCCTTGGGCCAGGAGCTGCGATAGTCGCGGTTTTCGTTCTGGAAAAACCCGCCGACCAGGATCTGGAACGGGCCGCCGAAGTCGGAGGCGAAGCGAAGTTCGCCGCTGTCCACCCGGCGATGCTTGTCCTGCTTCAGCGCGCTGCGGCCGGTGGTGGCGTGGGGCAGGCCGAAGAAGGCCTGTGCCGCCAGCGAGGCATCGCGCACGAATTCGGTGTCACGCACGAAGCGCGAGACAGTGCCGGTGAAGGTGCCGAAGGGCTGCTTGTAGTTGACCGTGGCGTTGTAGATTTCGCTCTTGTCATTGTAGGGCGCACGCACTTCATCGGCCTGGTAGTTCGAAGGCAGCGTGTTGCCGTCGTAATCGACCTTGTTGTAGAAGTTCTTCGCGTCTTGATGGACGTCCTGATACATCGCGGTCAGGTCGACGGTCAGGTCGGGAGTGGCCTGCAGGCGGGCGGTAAGACGGCCGGCCTTGCTCTTTTCGGCATTGGCGCCGTTCTGGAAACGGTTGTCGATCCAGCCCGGCAGGTCGGCGTAGAAGCCCGATGCCCGCACGGCAAGAACACCGGGAATGATCGGCAAGTTGACGGCGCCGTCGGTCTGCATGCCCAGCGATGCGCCCTTGGTGGCGCGCAGGGCGGACTGGACATAGCCGTTCACGCCCGCGTCGGGATCAGCCTTCTTGGTGATGTAGCGGATCGTGCCGGCCATCGAGCTGGCGCCGAAGGTGGTGCCCTGCGGACCCTTGAGCACTTCCACGCGGTCGATGTCGAACAGCTTGATGTCGGGGGCCTGCCCGCCGCCGTCCTGCGAGTTCTCGCCGGTGATGACGGTTTCGTCGAGGTACATGCCAACAGTGCTGGCACCGGCCGAGTTGATGCCGCGGATCACGTAGCGCTTGTCGCCAGGACCCTCATCCTGAACCGAAAGCGCGGGGATTGCGTGGTAGAAGTCGGCGAAGTCGACTGCGCCCTTGTCCTTGAGCGCGTCGCCGCCCAGCGCCTGAACGGCGATCGGGGTGTCCTGAATGGTCGAGGAGGTCCGCTTGGATGCCGTGACGACGATGTCGCCGCCGGCCTCGCTTGCTGCACCGGCGTCCTGCGCCAGCGCGGGCACGGCGCAAAGCGCAGTGCCGGCCATGATGCCGGATACGAAAAGCCTCAGCGACCCGTTCTTCTTGATGTTCATGGAACCCCTTTCAACACTATGTGCTTTTAGCCGGCGCGACAGCAAGTGTCCCCGCATTCACCGGATGGAAGGAAAGTCCCACGCGTCCGGTTGCGCTTCAATGAAGCCAATCGGCGAACTTCGTTGCGATGAAGGCAACATTGGTGGTAACGATTTCATGAATGGCAGAACCAGGCACGCTCCATAAACGGCGCGAATCCATGGGTTTATCGCAGGAGAGGATGCCGAGAACTCGGGCTGCTTGTGGCTCACTGGCAGGCACGCATGTCAAGACGATGACGCACAAAGTTGCGGCCAGGCGGCAAGTCGCGCTGCCTCGCACCCCGATTCCACGCCTGGACCGCACGCTTCGTTGCGGGTGGAACTCCGGCGGCGGCGTAAACACCATGTGCCGCGAAACGCGGTGAAAGCCGTTTCCCGGCTTCGGTCCGGCAACAATCCGCACGAGCGCGTTTGATCTGACTCGACGCTTCATTCTAAGTAGGCGGCCATGGCTGCTGCTCCCCCTTCCCGCGACATCGAACCGCCCTTGCGCATACTTACGCCTCGTCAGCGCGAGAGGCGCGAACGCATTCAGGCGGCTACCTTCGAACTGCTTGCCCGCCACGGCGGCGACTTGCTGTCGATGAAGCTCATCGCCCAGACCGCCGGGGTGGCCGAACGCACGTTATTCAATATCTACGGATCTAAGGACCGCCTCTTCGCCTTCAGCGCCCGCGAACGCAGCGAGGACACCATCTCGGAAGCCCACCGGGCGGGCGGCATGGGCATCGGCTTCTTCACAACGCTCCCCGGCAAGCTGGCCGCCAAGACCTTCGAGGCCCCGGAACTTGCCCGCGCTTTCGCCCCGATTCTCGTCGAACATGCAGACATGGTGGGCCTGCCCGAGGTCTACGAACACTTCGCCGGCGGCGCACTGCGGGCGATGCGGGCGGGCGGGCAGGTCGCGGTGGACGATATCGCCTTCGTCTCGCGCCTGATCTGCATGAGGATGGTCGGCACCGTCGTCTTGTGGGCCAAGCGCGAGATCGTCGACGCCGCGCTGGAAACCCACCTGCGTCTCGCGATCTGTCAGGTGCTGCTGCCTTATGCAGAACCGCCGCTGGACGATACCCTGCGCGAACAGGCCCGCACGTACACCCGCGCGCTCTCCCGATAGGCAAGCGAGC
The DNA here is from genome assembly GCF_001046635.1 of Novosphingobium barchaimii LL02. Lineage (GTDB taxonomy): Bacteria > Pseudomonadota > Alphaproteobacteria > Sphingomonadales > Sphingomonadaceae > Novosphingobium > Novosphingobium barchaimii. Next base: position 87,022 of record NZ_KQ130462.1, on the reverse strand, counting down.
GCCTAGCCTAAATTGCAGTCCACTGCATTTATTTCCCGGGGTAGTATAACGTCGACCTCAGAAAAGAGGCACCGGGGGGCGACCAAGTAGAAAAGGCCCTTTTGCCGGTTTAGGGGAAAGGATCATTTTCATGTCTTTAATGGCAGGACCAACCGCGCGCGCCGCACTTCTGGCCGGTGTCGTCATCTCAACTTTCGCTTTCACGCCGGCAAACGCCCAGGACACCGCGACTGGGGTACGGCCCGCATCGCAGGCCGCGCCGGCGCCGCAGGACCACGCCATCGAAGGGGGCCTTGGCGACATCGTCGTCACCGCCCGCCGCCGGGCGGAAAGCCTGCAGGACGTGCCGGTCGCGGTCACCGCGATCACCGCCGAGCAGCTTCAGAAATACGACATGACCAGCCTGGAGAAGATCTCCACCCAGACCCCGCAGTTCACCATCGGCCGCTCGTCGAACGGATCGGGTGCGCAGCTGACGCTTCGCGGTATCGGCTCGTCCTCCACCTCGATCGGCATCGAACAATCGGTCGCCGTGGTGGTCGACGGCGTCTATTACGGTCAGGGCCGCGTCATCAACGAAGGCTTCCTCGATCTTGACGGCGTCGAAGTGCTGAAAGGCCCGCAGTCGCTGTTCTTCGGCAAGAACGCGACCGCCGGCGTGATCTCGCTGCGCACCGCCAATCCTACTTCGACACCCGAATTCAAGGCGAAGATGGGCTATGAATTCCGCTCGAAGGAACTGGTCGGTGAATTCGTCGGCTCGGGCCCGATCACCGATACCCTTGGCGTGCGGGTCGCGCTGCGCGCCTCGAACATGTTCGGCGGCTACTTCAAGAACGGCGGCATCGACAAGACCTACAACACCTTCGACGTCGCCACCGGCGTCACCACTCCGCACTTTGCGCCTGCCTATGACGGCGACAACCCCGGCTCGCAGGAACTGCTGGGCCGCGTGACGCTGGTCTACGATCCGGGCAACGACTTCAAGTTCACCGTCAAGGCCAACGGTTCACGCTCCAAGGTCAACAACAACTCGTGGAACTACGTGCCTTACGGCTGCGCCAACGGGACCTATTCCACCAACCCGGCGATCGCCTGCAAGAAGGACTTCACGGTCTACCAGAACTACTTCCCGGAGGATCTCGCGGGCGCCAACCCGTGGTCGCGTGACGACGGCGCGCTTTACAACAAGTACAGTAGCTGGGCCGTCACCGGCACCGCCGAATACGCGTTCAAGGACGTCGACGTCACCTGGGTCAACAACTACAACCGTAACGTCAACCAGTGGGCCTGCGACTGCACATTCGTATCGAGCGACATTGCCGCCGCGCCTTCAACCGAACGCTCGATCTACCACGCCTTTTCCAGCGAACTGCGCGCACAGACCAAACTGGACGGGCCGGTCAACCTGCTTGCCGGCGCCTATTACCAGAAAACCCGCCGCTTCCACCAGCAGACCGGCTCCTTCGGCAATATCGAGGATTCTACCGCGCCCGAACAGTACCGCTACCTCGGCTACTACAAGCGCTCGGCCACCGATGGCGAGACGCTGTCCGCCTATGGCCAGGCGACGTGGAAGATCCTGCCTGTGCTCGAGGCGACGGCGGGCGTGCGCTATATCCATGAAACCAAGGACAGCTACCTCACCCAGCCTTACGTGAATGCGGCGCTGCAGGGGCTGTTCCTTGAAAACACGCCGATCCCCGGCAACCAGACGTTCAACAACTGGTCGCCCGAAGCAACGCTGAGCTGGAAACCGACCGACGACGTCACCGTCTACGGCGCCTACAAGACCGCCTACAAATCCGGCGGCTTCTCCAACTCGGGCTTCGTCAGCGCCACCACCGTGCCCAGCGACGTGGCATTCCGGCCCGAAAAGGCGCGTGGTTTCGAAGTGGGCATCAAGTCCAAGGTTCTGGACAATCAGCTGCGCCTCAACTTCGATGTCTACAGCTACAAGTACGTCGATTTGCAGGTCGACTTCTTCAACGCCCAGACCTTCGCCTTCGTGACCACCAATGCAGGGTCTGCGCGCACCAAGGGCGCCGAGCTGGAATTCGAATTCGCACCTTACGCGGTGCCGGGCCTGAACCTGCACGGCTCGATCAACTACAACAAGGCACGCTACGGCGCCTACATCGCCCCGTGCTACGGCGGCCAGTCGATCGAGCAGGGATGCAACACGACGTTCCAGGGCGCTCCAGGGCAAGACCTGAGCGGCGCACCCACGGCCGTTGCCCCCAAGTGGACCGGCTCGCTGGGCGTCGGTTACGAAACCGAGGTCGGCCAGGGCACCGTGTTCGGGGCAACGCTGGATAGCCGCTATTCCAGCTCCTACCTTGCCTCCAGCTTTGCCCACCCGCTCTCCGGTCAGGCGAAATACCTGACCCTTGACGGTACGCTGCGCCTCAAATTCAACGACGAGCGCTTCGAAATCGCGCTCATCGGCAAGAACCTGACGAACCAGTTCATCGTCGGCGGATCTGTCGACGGCCCCAACACCGGCGCGAACACGGGCGCAAGCCAGAACGCCGCGACCGGCGCCGCCGTCATCTCGGACGAGATCGGCTTCGTGAATCTGCCGCGCACGGTCCAGATCCAGGCCAGCGTGAGGTTCTGACGTGCCCGTGCTGGCGGAAGACCTCCTCCCGCCGGCCATCCTTCCTCATGAAAGGCTCCGGTATGACCGATCTTGCCACCCTGATCGCCAAGGACGCGATCCGCGATCTCGCTTCCCGTTACATGCGCGGCCAGGACCGTCTCGACCACGCGCTGCAACTGGCCACCTTCTGGCCGGATTCGACAACCGACTACGGCATCTTCAAAGGCAGCGGCCCTGCCTTCGTGGACTTCGCGCAAAAGCTGCTGACCGAACATCTCGCTAACCAGCACATCATCGGCCAGCACCTGATCGAGTTCGATCCCGCCAATCCCACGCGCGCTTATGGCGAGGTCTACTACTACGCGTTCCACCGCATCCTCGACGATGGCGCGCCCACCGACATGGTGATCGCAGGCCGCTACCTCGACCGTTACGAGCAACGAAACGAAGAGTGGCGCTTCGCCCACCGCTCCGAATTCGTCGACTGGGCCCGCAAGGAACCTGCCGCCGACGCCATCCTCACCGCCGATCTCGCGGCCTGCCTGATGGGCCGCCATGACATGCAGGACCGGTTTTACGACCGCACCTGGCTCGCCACCGCCTGAACCGGAGATATTCATCATGACCCAGAAAAGCATCATCGTCACCGGCGCCGCATCGGCAGGCGGCCTCGGCTTCGCGGCCGCCCGGCTGCTGGCCCGCGAAGGCCATGCCGTGACCCTCACCGACCTTGACGGCGACAACGCCGCCGACCGCGCTGAAGAACTGCGGGCCGAGGGCCTGACCGCCACCGGCCTTGCCCAGGACGTGACCGACGAAGCCGGCTGGGCCGCACTGGTGGATCGCGTGAAGAACGAGACCGGCCGCATCGACGGCCTCGTCAACAATGCCGGCATCGCGGTACTAAAGTGGACCGCCGACCTCGACGTGGACTCCTGGGACCGGCAGATCAACGTCAACCTCAAGAGCGTCTACCTTGGCTGCCGCGCCGTGTTGCCGGTGATGCAGGCGCAAGGATCGGGATCGATCGTGAACCTTTCTTCCATCGCCGGCCTCGTCGGCGTGCCCGGCGCGTCCGCCTATGCCGCCAGCAAAGGCGGGGTGCGGCTCTATTCCAAGGCGCTCGCCCTCGAAGTCGCCAAGCAGGGCATCCGCGTCAATTCGGTACACCCCGGCGTCATCTGGACCGACATGCAGAAAGTCGCGATCGAGGACAATCCCGACCAGTACGACGTCATCAACGCAGCGATTCCGATGGGCCGCATGGGCGAACCCGACGACATCGGCAACATGATCGCCTTCCTCATCTCCGACCGCGCCAGGTATGTGACCGGGGGCGAATTCGTCGTTGACGGCGGACTGACGGCACAATGACCGCCGCACTGTCACTGCGGGCCATCGTCCTGTTCGTCATCGTCGTCGCGGGGCAGATCGGCGGCAGCGTGCTGCTGGCGCGCACCGCGGGCTTCACCAGCCCGGGATGGTCGCTGCTGTGCGCCGCCGTCTACGCTGTATCGCTCTACTGCCTGGCGCTGCTGCTGCACGAAGGCGCGGCCCTCAGTCTGCTGATGCCGCTGATGGCCGCAGTGGTGCCGATGGGGGCCATCCTGCTTGCCGTGGTGCTGCTGGGCGAGGGTGCTTCCTGGGCCCGTCTTGGGCTGCTCACGCTGTCCTGCGCGGTCGTCGCAATGGCCAGCCGGGTGTAAATCTTCGGTAGCGGGGGCAGGCCCGAAACGACTTTACTATTGCCGGAACCCGCGAGTTGGTTGCAGGAGGGCATTCATTCCTGTCCTACCAGTCTTCCGGGAGCCCATTTTGGCCGTCAGTCCTGCCCCCAAGCGCGCGCCCCGCACCGCGCCGCGCGTAACGGTTGCCAATGCCGCCGCTCCCGAACTCGCCGAAAGCACCGCCCCCACGCGCCAGTCGCTCAAGAGCGCGCAGACGCGCGGGCGGCTGATCGAAGCGACTATCCAATGCCTCGTCAAGGTCGGCTATTCGGGCACGACCACCCCCCTCGTCGCGACCGAGGCAGGCCTTTCGCGCGGGGCGATGCTCCACCACTTCGAAAACAGTGCCACGCTGATCCGCGCCACCATCGTGGAACTGCACGAAAGGCGCCTGCGCGCATTCCGCCGTTCGTCGGAAGTGACGCACCACGATCCCTCGGCAATGGTCGGCGCCTATTGGCGGCAGGTCCAGAAGCCGGGCTTCATCGCATTTCAGGAACTGGCGCTGGCCGCGCGCACGAATGCCGATCTGGCGCAGATCATGCAGCCTTTGCAGGTCGAATACCGCGAACGCTTCCACGCCGAAGCCTTCACCCTGTTCCCCGAATGGCACTCCGCACCGGATCAGTTCGCGCAGGCCATCGCCCTGTCGCAGACGCTGATGGAAGGCATGGCGATGAGCCTGCTGACCGGCGCCCTCGACGAAGCCATGGTCCCCGCTTTGCTTGCCATGCTGGAAGAAAAGATCAGGGCCCTGCGGCCCGCCTGATCAACGCCCCGCCCGGTCGCCGTCCGCATCGAAGTAGGTGGCCGGCCTCGCGTAGTACGCAGAATCGAGCCGGCATTCCACCAGCCCGGCGTCGGGCGCGATCACCTGCCCGGTGACGTTGATCGCATCATCGCTGGCGAGGTAGGCGAAGGCTCCGGCGATCTCGTCCGCCTCGACCACCCGGCCCAGCGGATTGCGCGCCTGCGCCGCCTTGCGCATCGCCTCGGCATCGCCGTAAGCCAGTTCGGTCATTCGCGTGGGCACGTTGCCCGGCGCCACGGCATTCACGCGGATACCGTCGCCCGCCAGCTCCGCCGCGACCGACCGGGTCAGCCCGATCACCGCGTGTTTGGCCGCCGTATAGGCGTGCGGCCCCAGCGGCGCGAGGCCAGCCGCGCTGGAGGTGGAAAGGATCACCCCCTGCCCGCAGGGCCGCATCGCCTTCGCGGCATGCTTCATGCCATAGAAAACGCTGTCGAGGAGCACTGCCAGAGTGTCGTGCCAGGCCCGGTCCTCGATCTCCTCAACCCGGCCCACCGCGCCCAATTGTCCTGCATTGTTTATCATGCAATCGAGCCGGCCATGCACCTCGCTCGCCCGCGCGACAAGCGCCGCCACGTCCGCCTCGCGTGTCACGTCGCAAAGCATGAACTGCGCGCCCAGTGAGTCGGCCAGCGCAAGGCCCGCATCCTCGCGAATGTCGCCCAGCACCAGCAGCGCACCCTCGCGCGCAAAGCGCCGCGCAGTCGCCTCGCCGAGCCCGCTGGAGGCGCCGGTGATCACCGTGACCTTGCCGCCTAGCCGCATCGTCATCTCTCCACCTTTATATTCAATCGTGACTGTTCGCTAACTGACCTGGGCAGACGATCGGGGAAGGCCGTACCTCAGTAATGGTAGGTTACCTGCAACTGCACCGTACGCGGCGTATTGGCATAGCCGCGCTGGTCGCCCAGAACGCCGCCATCTGTGCCCGTGCCCCTGCCGGTGCCCGGAGAATCCAGCGCGCCCGAGATGACGAACTGGTTGGTCAGGTTCTTGCCGATGACGGCAAGGTCCCAGCCCGCATTCGACTTCAACGTCAGCGATGCATCGAGGTTCACGTACTTGGGCTGCGTCGCCAGCGGATTGGCGAAGGGCGAGGCATTGTAGCTGCCGGAATAGCGCGCATCCGCAGACAGCGCGAACGACATGCCCTGGCTGACATCCATCTCGTAGCTGGCGCCCACGGCGCCGGTCCAGCGCGGCGCATTGGCGGTGGGCTTGCCGCTCAGATCCTGCACGAACAGGCCACCGTAAGGACTGGCCGCCGTGGTGTTGCAACCCTGTGCGGGGGTCTGCCCGGTAACGCAAGGGGCGGTAAATTCGAGGTAGCGCGCCTTGTTGTAGTTGATCGCGCCGCGCAGAATCAGGCCCGGCATCGAATGCGGAGCGAACTCGGTCGAGACTTCGATCCCCTTGGTCCGCGCCGAGCCGGCATTGGTGGTGACATAACGGAATGTCTGGGCTTCGAAGAAGTCCACCTGAAGGTCGGTATACTTGTAACTGTAGATCGCCACGTCGAAGCGAAGCTGGTTATTCAAAAGCGTAGTCTTCACACCGCCCTCGAACCCCTTGGCACGCTCCGGTCCGAAAGCAAGGTCGCCCGGAGCCGAAGCCTGGGTGTACGAACTCTGGTTGGAGAAGCCGCCCGACTTGTAGCCGGTCTTGAAGCCGCCGTAGATATTGACGTTGGGCACCGGCTTGTACGACGCGGTAAGTTCCGGGCTCCAGTTGGTGAAGGTCTGGTCGGCATAGATCGGATCGTTCAGGCGGTTGATCTGGCCGGGACGGTTGACCGGGTGGACAAAGAAGCTGTCCTTGGTCTCATGCGTGTAGCGGATGCCGCCGCCCAGTTCGATTTCGGGAATGACCTTCCAGGTGACCTGCGCGAAAGGCGAGATCGTCTCGCCCTTGGTGTAGGAATCCTTGCCGAAGGCGACATATTCCCACTCCGGACGCTGCGTGCTGACGCGCACGTTGCCCGAATAGACATACTGGTCCGATTGCAGCTTGGTTTTCTGGTACAGTACGCCGACCATCATGTTGAGCGGCCCGTCGAGATTCGTCTGGGCACGCAGTTCCTCGGAAAACGCGGTCCACTTCTCACGCGATCCGACGTAGATCTGCGTTGCGCGCTGCTGATAGTCGCTGTCCGTCAGCCAGCGGTTGTTCTGGTGCTGGAAATTCGTGGCCGATGTCAGCGTCACGTCACCCAGTTTCCATTCCAGATTGTTGGTGGCCTGGAAGGAGCGATACTTGGTGTAGAGTTCGCCGTCATCGCGGGCGAAGGGGAAGTTCGCGGCGATCTCCTTGGGCATCTCGTTGTGGTAATACTTCCAGTCGCGCTTGCAGCGCACTGTGGGCTGCAAGGTGCTGAACCCGTTGGCGCAGGAAAACACGATGTTGTTCCAGGCCCCGTCGTTGGTCGTGCTCTGGTTGGCGGAAACCTTGAAGGTGTTGGTGATGTTGTCGGTCGGCTCCCACTTGAGCGTGACGCGGCCTACGAGTTCACCTTCCTTCGGACCCGTGCGATCGCCTGGCGCGGCGACGAGGTTCTGCACCGGTCCGCCCACCTGGTCGGTCACGGTGAAAGGCTGCGCGGTTGCATAATTGCGGGTATAGCCGCCGAACATCTTGGACCCGCGCAGCGCCACGCGAATGCCCAGCGTGTCGGTGATCGGGGTGGAAATCATCTGCTCGATATAGGGCCGCTTGGCACGGATTTCGTAGCCGACACGCGTCGAGGCCTCAAAACTGGAGCCGGGATCGGCGGTGGTGATGGAGATCACGCCGGCGGTGGCGTTCTTCCCGAAGAACAGCGCCTGCGGACCCTTCAGCACTTCGATCCGCGCAAGGTCGAAGAAGCCTTCGTTCAGGATCCTCCCGCTGGCGTAATAGATGCCGTCGACGATGATAGCGGTGGACGATTCGATGCCCAGCGCGCTGGCCGGCGTACCAATGCCGCGCAGCGAAATCTGCGCGCCCGATCCGGTGGTCGCGCGGCCGACCGTGAGGTTTGGCGTGGAGGCGGCGATACGCTCGATATTGGAGATATCCTGCCGCGCGATCTGCGCAGGCGAATAGGCGGTCACCGCGACCGGGATGTCCTGGAGCGACTCCGTGCGCTTGCGGGCGGTGACGACGATCTCCTCAAGGCCGCCGGCGGGCTGCGCCGCCTGCGGAGCCGCTTCCTGCGCCATGGCGCCGCCGGACAGGCCAAGCGTGGACGCAGAAGTCAGCAACCCGGCGGCCAGGCATGCGCGATCGAATTTTTTCAGGTCCTTCATCCTCTTCCTCCCGGTCACCTCCATACTGCGGAGGATGACTTATTTTAGAATTGAAGGCGGTGCCCTCGCCCGGATTCAATGCCGGATCGCAGGGCCTTGCCAGTCTTCACCCAGTCCCAGGGCGGCATGAACGGTTCGTCCCTTGCCGCGCCAACTTGTTTTCTGCGCCGCTTTATGGGCAGAACTGCTTATCTTGACAATAAAAAAGTCGAGCATGATTGCTTTTTTAATGGGTGGTGTTGCCACTTTGCCGGCCTTCTCTGCGGCGTGCGGCAAAGGTGCGGCCGAGCACACCGGATTTCAAACAATTGAGCTAGACTTATTAGCTATCCAAAGCCATGTTCAAGGCGACAGGCTGCACCGGCGCCCCGAAGCGCCCGTGCCTGCCCAAAGAGAACATGTATGGAGAGGCGAGCGATGCCCATTGAGGCTCGAATGAAACGCGGTGCGGCGCACAGCGCCCGGAAACTCCGCCGATGAGCATGACCGACTACGACGTGATCGTCATCGGCACCGGCGCGGCCGGGCTGAGCGCGGCGGCGCTGGCAGTCGACAACAGCGCCAGCGTGCTGATGGTGGAAGCGGCGGACCGCACCGGCGGATCGAGCGCGCTGTCGGGCGGGGTATTCTATGCCGCCGCCACCTCGCTCCAGCGCGAGGCGGGCATCGCGGACGACACCGCCGATGCGATGTACCAGTATTACATGACACTCAACCAGTACAAGCTGGAAGCCTCGCTGGTACGCACCTTGTGCGAGCAGTCGACCGAGGCGTTCGAGTGGCTTCGCGAAATCGGCGTCGGCTTTACCACCGACAACCTCTACGCGTCCGGCGTCGACAAGATTCGGCGCGGCCACCGCGCGACCGGTGACGGCGCGGGTATCGTCGAGGGGCTGGAAGGCTTCCTGTCCGGCAAGGCCGTCGATACCGTGCTGGAAACGCGGGTTGAAAGCCTGCTGGTGGAACGCGGCCGCGTCGCCGGCATCGTGGCGGACGGCCAGCCGGTGCGCAGCAATGCGGTGGTCCTTGCCACCGGCGGCTTCGGCGCCAATCCCGAGATGCTGGCCCGGCTCTATCCCGACGCCGCGCGCTACGGCGACCTGCACTGGTATATCGGCGCACCCACCTGCCGGGGCGATGGCATCAAGCTGGCGCAGCAGGTCGAAGGGCAGGTCAGCCAGCACAATCGCGGCTTGCTGCTCATCACGCCCGGCTTCGCGAAAGACCTGGAAAGCTACCTGCCCGGCTGGCTGATGATGGTGAACCGCGATGGCCGCCGCTTCGTGGACGAGACCATCGAATATTCGGTCCTCGCCGCCGTGCTGGATGAACAGCCGGGGCAGGATTGCTACGCCATATTCGACGAAGCCTCGCGCCTCGCCTCGCGCACCACCCGCTACCGCCCCGCGCCAAGCTGGACCGCCGAGCGCCTTGCCGAGCATGTCGAGGCCGGCACCCTGGTGCGCGGCGCCACTCTTGCAGAGCTTGCGGATACGCTGGGCCTCCCTGCAAAGCGGCTGGCCACCACGGCCGAGCGCTACAACGAATTTAACCAAATAGGTGTCGACCAAGACTTCTTCAAGCCTGCCGAAATGCTGCGCCCCGTCACCGAAGGGCCATTCTATGCCGCACACATCCGCCCCGGCATCATCTGCTGGACCGGCACCGGTATCCGCATCGACACCCAGGCCCGCGTGCTGGACGCGGCCGACCGGCCAGTGCCGGGCCTCTACGCTGCCGGTGAAACGACCGGCGGCATGTTCGGCCAGTGCTACGCGGCGGGCGGGGCCTCGATCGGCAACGCCGTGATCTTCGGCCGTATCGCCGGGCGGGGCGCTGCCCTTGAAAAGACTCGCACGACAAGGAGCGCACTCCCATGACGACCGAAACCAGGACCGTCGACGTGCTGATCGCCGGCAGCGGCGCGGCCGGCCTGACCGCCGCTGTCACCGCCCGCCGGGCCGGTCTGGACGTCCTCGTCGTCGAGAAGGAAGCCGTATTCGGCGGCACCACCGCCACCTCGGGCGGGGTTCTGTGGGTGCCCGGCAACCACTACTCCCCGGCGATGCAGCGCGCCACCGGCCAGAACGACGACATCGAAAATGCCCGCGCCTACCTGATCGAGGAAACCGGCAACTACATCGAGCCCGACCGGGTAGAGGCCTACCTCGACACCGCGCCGCGTATGGTGCGCTTTCTGGAGGAAAAGAGCCACGTCCGCTTCTACGGCATGGACTATCCCGACTATCATTCGGAAAGCGCGCATAGCTCGATCGTCCGTTCGATCGGCACCGTCGATTACGAGGCGCGGGCGCTGGGCAAGCACCTCAAGCACCTCAAGCAGCAGTTGCCGCAGACGCTGTTCCTCGGCTTCGCGGTAGGTTCGGGCGTGGAGATGATCCAGTTCATGAAGGCCGGCCGCTCGGTCAAGGCGCTTGGCTTCGTGGCGAAAAAGCTGATGAAGCACTTCGCCGATGTCCTGCGCTACGGCGAAGGACAGCAGGTGGTGCGCGGCCGTGCGCTGGTGGCGCGCCTTGCCCGCACGCTGTTCGACCTCGACGTGCCGATCTGGCTGTCCTCTCCCGTCGGCGCGCTGACCCGCAAGGACGGGCGTGTTACCGGGGCGGAGATTATCACGCCGAACGGCAAGGTTCTGGTCACCGCACGAAGGGGCGTGGTGCTGGCCTGCGGCGGCTATCCCAACGACCCCGACCGCCGCGCGGCGACCTTCCCCGCGCCCGCCGGCAACCGCGACCACCGCAATCCCACAAACCCCGGCAACACCGGCGACGGCATCCGCCTGGCCGAAAGTGCGGGCGGCGTGTTCAACGGCAACGTCTCTCACCCGGCGCCGTGGATGCCGGTTTCGGTGATCCCCGGCTCCCGCGACTTCACCGGAGTGTGGCCCCACCTGATCGACCGGCAAAAGCCCGGCTTCCTTGCCGTGCGCCCTGATGGCCGCCGTTTCGGCGACGAATCCAGCGCCTATCACGATTTCGTGCCGCAGATGATCCAGGCCAGCGAGGGCGATTCCAGCGCCTTCGCCTGGCTGATCGGAGACGCTGCGGCGGTGAAGAAATGGGGCATCGGCATGGTCCGCCCCTTCCCCATCCCTCACCGCAAGCACTTGCGCAGCGGCTACCTGAAGCGGGAGGATACGCTGGAGAAACTGGCGCAGGTCTGCGGCATCGCCCCCGCTGCACTGGCCGCCACGGTCTCCGCCTTCAACGCCAATGCGCAGGCCGGCGTCGATCCCGATTTCGGGCGCGGCGGGCGCGTCTACGATGTTTATCAGGGCGATCCCGAACACCGGCCCAACACCTGCCTGGGGCCGCTGACCAAGGGGCCGTTCTATGCCGTGCGGCTGGAGGCCGGGATCATCGGCACCTTCGCCGGCCTCAGGACCGACCGCCACGCCCGCGTTCTGAACGATGGCGGCGCCCCGGTGCAGGGCCTCTATGCCGTGGGCAACGACCAGGCCAACGTGTTCGCAGGCGCCTATCCCGGCGCGGGCGCGACGATCGGCCCGGCCATGACTTTCGCCTATATCGCCGGACGCCATCTTGCGGGGCAGGAGGCGTGAGCGAGGAGTTCGACTTCATCGTCAGCGGCGCGGGGTCCGCGGGCTGCGTAGTGGGCGCAAGGCTGAGCGAGAACGGCAGGTACACCGTCCTGCTGCTGGAGGCCGGCCCCGCCGACACCACGTTCTGGATCAGGCCGCCGATGGGCTATCCCATGCTGTTCTCCAACCCGAAGGTGAACTGGATGTTCGAAAGCGAGCCGGAAGCCCAGCTGAACGGCCGCCGCATGTACCAGCCGCGCGGCAAAGTGCTGGGCGGCACCAGTTCGATCAACGGCATGCTCTATATCCGGGGCAACGCGGCGGACTATGACCACTGGCGCCAGCTTGGCTGCGAGGGGTGGAGCTTTGCCGATGTCCTGCCCTTCTTCCGCAAGAGCGAGGACCAGCAGCGCGGGCCCAATGCCTATCACGGCACCGGCGGCCCGCTGACCGTTTCTGACCAGCCCGGCCGCTCCAAAATCGCCGACGCCATCGTCGAGGCTGCGCAGGAAGCAGGCATTCCCTATAACCCGGACTTCAACGGCGCCGAGCAGGAAGGCACCGGTTTCTTCCAGACCACCACCCGGGGCAACCGGCGCTGGAACACCTCGCAGGCCTACCTCAAACCGGCGCGGGGGCGCGCCAATCTCAAGGTCGAGACCGGCGCCCATGCCACCCGCGTGCTGATCGAGAACGGCCGCGCGGCGGGCATCGAGTACCGCACGAAAGCCGGTCTACAGATTGCACGGGCACGGCGCGAGGTGATCGTATCGGGCGGGGCTTTCGGATCACCGCAACTGCTCCAGCTTTCGGGCATCGGCCCGGCGGCGCACCTTAGCGAGCGCGGCATCGCCCCGCTGGTCGACCTGCCCGGCGTGGGCGAGAACCTGATGGACCACTTCTATATCTCGCTCATGTTCCGCTGCACGCAGCCGATCACCATCAACGAACTGGCCAACAGCCCCCTGCGCCAGCTCAAGGCGGGCATCGACTATGTCCTGTTCAAGCGCGGCCCTTTGGCCAGCAACGGCATCTTCGCCGGCATCTTTACCCGTACCGACGAGCGGCAGGCCCGCCCCAACCTTCAGGTCAACACCAACATCTGGACGGTGCAGAGCCGCACCGCCGCCGGCATGAAGGCCCACCCCTTCCCCGGTTTCACCATGAGCCCGGTGCACCTCAACCCCCGCGCCGCCGGCACCGTGCGCCTGCGCAGCGCGGACCCAATGGCCGATCCCGAAATCCGCCAGAACTTCCTGACCGAGCGGGTAGACGTGGACGCCATGATCGCTGCCATCAAGGTCGTGCGCGGCGTCGCCGCACAGCCCGCGCTGGCGCCTTACAACGCGGGCGAGATATCGCCCGGCGCCGATGCCCGCAGCGATGACGAGATCGAAGCCTACGTGCGCGCCAATGCCATCGCCAACCTGCACCCGGTCGGCTCGTGCCGCATGGGCGTGGGCGACGACGCCGTGGTCGATCCGCGCCTGCGCGTGCGCGGGGTCACGGGCCTGCGCGTGGCGGATGCCTCGATCATGCCCAGCCTGCCCGCCGGCAACACCAATGCCCCCTCGATCATGATCGGCGAAAAATGCGCCGCCATGATCCTGGAGGATGCCCGCTGACACTTACCGGAGAGAGAACCATGTCCAGCCTTGAAGACCGCATCGCCCGGCTCGAAGCCGAATCGCAGATCCGTCAGCTCATCGCGCGCTACTGCTTCACCATCGACGACCGCGACATCCCCAATATCCGCGCCCTGTTCGCTCCCGATGCCGTGCTGAAATCCGCGGACGGGGTTATGAATGCCACCGGCGTCGACGCGATCATGACGCAGTACGACGGGCGCTTCGACGTCCTCGGCCCCGGCCACCATTTCATGCACGACGTCCAGATTGACTTCGTGGGCGATGGTTCACAGGAAGCCACGGGCCGCGTGATCGGTCATGCGGAACTGTGGCGGAACGGAAAGATGATGGTCACCGCCATCCGCTACGACGACAAGTACCGCAAGACCGACGCAGGCTGGAAATTCGCCGAACGCACTATTGGCTTTCTCTATTACGTGCCGATCGAGGAATACCCCAACATCCTCGCCACCCCCTTGCGCAACCACGCCTATGCCGAGCCGAAACCGGCCGATTTCCCGGAAAACCTGCCGACCTGGGTCGCCTACGAAAAGTCGCGCGGCAGGGGCTAAGCTCTGTCCTCCCCAGTACGGGGAGGACAAGCAAAAACGCCCGCCGGCGAGCGCGGGGTAACGCCAGGGAAATTCAGCGGACGGGCTGCGGCCGGCGCTGGGTTTGGTCGCCAGCATCAGGCGACTAGTGCTGAGCCCTGCCTTTTGTCCGCGAACGGCTGGTAAGGGGCGTGACCTCGTGGGACTTCCAGCTCGACCCTGCGGTGCATGGGGGTGAGGGGGCGGGTTCGCACTCTTGCCCTCTTCCCTGAGGGCACACCCTCAAGTTCATCCACGCATCCCTGATTTGCGGCTTGTCCGGTCCGCACCGGACGCCGGCCGCGCCGGGCGCATGGAGTGTCAGCTACACACCCCCGACCCGTCACGTCGCAGCATATAACCTATATGGTTATAGATGTCAAGGCGAGTCCATCCGCACTCACCCTATCATCGTTTCCACCGCCTCGCGGATGATCTTGCCGCTGGCGCTGCGCGGGAAAGCCTCCATCGCGATGAAGCGTACATGCCGGGGCCGCTTGTACCCCGCCAGCGCATCGCGGCACAGCTGCAGCACCGCACCTTCGTCAAGCGAAGGATCGTTGCGGGCGATGACGGCCACCGGCACCTCGCCCCATTGCGGGTCGGGTTTGCGCACGACGATGGCATCGTTGACCCGCGCATCGGCGAACAGCACCCGCTCGATTTCGGCGGGGTAGATGTTCTCGCCGCCAGACTTGATGAGGTACTTCGAGCGCCCGACAAAATCGTACCCCTGCGGGGTGCGGCGGAACAGGTCGCCCATGTGAAACCAGCCGCCTGCAAAGCATTCGGCATTGGTGGAGGGCGCGTTCCAGTAGCCGCTGAACAGCGTGGACCCACGTACGCAGGCCTCGCCTGTCTCCCCATCCGCCACTTCGTTGCCCGCCCCGTCCAGCAGCCGCAGTTCCACCATCATGCTCAGCTTCTTTGGAAACGCATCGGGCATGGCGCCAACCGGGATGAGATCGGCCGACAGCGGCGGCATCCCGGTCTCGGTCGCGCCAAAGGAATTGAGGTACGGTGCGTTCAGCGCCCGCGTGATCGCCGCGATCGTCGCCGATGGGACAAGGTCGGCCATGCAGCCCACCGCCTTCACCCCGAGTACTTTCGCCTGCCGCGCGGCAAGCCGATCCAGCAGCGGTTCGATCGTGGCCGGCACCAGCATCAGCCAGCCGACCGGAAACTCTTCCAGCGCGTCGACAATCGCATCGGCATCAAAGCCGTCGATGATGACGCCGGTGCCGCCGCACATCAGGGTTGCCAGCAGGTGCTCGGTACCGCCCATGTGGAACATCGGCGCCCATGACACGTAGGCGTCGGTCATCTCCACCCCCATGTCGAGACGCATGGCGCACATGCGCGCGATTTCGGCACGGTGACTGATGACCGCCGCCTTGGGCAGGCCGGTGGTGCCACTGGTGTAGATGATGAGCAGGCCGTCCTCGCCCTGCGCCGCGCTTTGCGTTTCGCCCGCGGTGCCAAGCACGTCGATGGCCGCGACGGGGCGCCCCTTCGCCACAATGTCCGCTACGTTGCGATGACGCGGCGATGCCACCAGCAGCGACGGTTCGACCAGATCGACGCAATGATCCAGTTCCGCTTCGGCCAATCGCCAGTTGAGGCAGGCTGCGATCAGCCCCAGCTTCGCGCAGGCAAGCTGGGCCGCCGTATATTCGAAACGGTTTTCGGAAAGGATCGCAATGCGCTGCCCCCGCTCCAGCCCACGCGCGGCAAAATCGGCGGCAATAGCCTCCACTCGCGCCAGCAGCGCGGCATAGTTCAGCCGCAAATCCCGCTCGACGATCGCCAGCGCGTACGGGGTTGCTCGCGCCCGCATGGCGACAAGATCATAGACGCTGGCTGAAAACGCCTTCTCCATGGTCATCGCAATCTCTCCCGTTTTCTATTTTTATTCTTGCTTTGAGAACGACGTGCCCCGGCTCTACGGCCAGCTCAGTGTCGCAAGTCGTGCCGTCATCCTGCCATATCCCCTGTGCCCTCACGCCGTCTCCTGCCAGCACATTACCGATCAGTGCCGCATCCACGCAGCGCACCTGCGCGCCCGGCTGCGCCTCCATCACCATGTTGAGCAGGTAGGCCAGGTTCGTCGGCCCGGGATTGACGGTGCGCGGACCGAACCCCAGCGCCTCAGCGGCTGCGGGATCGACGTGAATGGCGTTGTCGTCGCCCAGCGTCTCGCACCACAGCGCCATGGCTTCGGCGGGGACCGAGGGGAGTTCCCAGCGGCTTGAGGTCATACCGGCGCCGGCATGATGGTGGTCAGCCGAACCCGCGCGCGCAGGCCTCCGCCCGCGCTGACGGTCATGCCCAGCGTGAGGTGATCGGCGGCGCCGAAACGGCGGCTGCCCTTGCGTTCCAGGGCGACGACGCTGGTCGCCACATCATAGCGCGTATCGACGGTCAGCGGCGCGTCGTAGTCGATCCGGCAGCGGCCCAGCACCGCGCCGCTGTCGAACGCCAGACCAAGGCCCCGGCACACATCGCCCACGCGGCTACCCATCCCGCCCAGCGCGGCAATGAACGCGAAGATCGGATGGGCCTGCTCCCCATCGCGCAGCGGCGCGGCGCAGGAGCGGCGGATAGCATCGTCAAGGCTGGCCGAAAGGTCGAACACGCCAGGCGGAATGACGAAGCCTTGCGCCATGAGGGCTGCCTTGCCGATAGGGTCTTTGGCGGCGGTCATGTCTCTCCGGGACGGGCTTGTCGATCGCCCGCTTGATACGTAGAGCCTGACTTGTTGCAAGTCGCTCGATTGCGCGTAAAGCTGCCGTTTGACCCGATGAGAGTCAACCGCAAATGAGGATAGTTCAATTACCATTCGAGGCCCTGCGATAAAGCCTGCCGAAGCCGAACAGCTCGCCTGGCGGCGGCGCAAGGACTTCCGTCCGCAGGAAATCCTCTCCGCCGCCCGGCGACTGATCGAAGAGGAAGGCGCCAAGGCTACCTCGATGGCCAAGATCGCCAAACTGGCGGGCGTGTCCGAAGCGACGGTCTACAAGTATTACGACAACAAGCAGGAACTGGTGAACCAGGTCCTGACCGACTGGGCCAGCCCTTTCGTAGAGCGGCTGACCGGAGAATTGCAGCACATCGCGGACCTGCGCACCCAGTTGACGCTGATCGCGGTGCGATTCCTGCGATCGATGGAGGAAACGCCCAAATTGCACCGCGTTTTCTACCAGGAACTGCGCTGGGCGGACTATCGCGGCACAACGCTTCACGCGCAGAACCACATCTTTGCGCAGACGGTGGTGGACGCCGTGAAACGCGCCAAGGCCGAGGGCCGGGCCCGGGCCGACGTAGACCCGGTGATGATCCGCGACATGCTGTTCGGCGGTCTGGAACACATTGCCATGCGCACCAGCTTCATCGGCCGCCCGCTGGACATCGACGCGGAGGCGACGCGCTTCGTCGACGTGCTGCTGGGCGGTGTACTCATGGCTCCGGCGGCTCCGGCGCAGATCCCCGACGTGGACCGGCTGGCCGGACTGGTGGACCGGATGGAGACGCTGCTGGACGCCCGGACGAAGGATTAAATCAGGCAAGCTCACCGGCCAGCGCCATGACCGCGCGGGTTGCGGCCACGGCGCGTTCTATCCGCGTGGCGGCGTCCATCCCCGCCTTGGCATCGTCGGCGCGGGGGACTTCGATTTCGATCACGGTGCCGCGCCGCAGCGCCTCGACCAGTTCGACCAGCGGCAGTTCGCCCTGCCCTGGCAAGGCCCGGACGCGGACCGCCTCGCCCCACCACTCCTCGCGCGGGCGGGAGAGCGGGCCGTCCGAAAGCTGGGCGTAGCCGACGATATCCACCTGCGCCGCAAGGTCAGCCACACTGCCGCCGTTACGGAACAGGTGCAGCGCATCGCACACCAGTTGCCCGTTCGCCCGCTCCGCCGCCCGCACGATCGCGGCGGCGGAGGCGATGTCGGCTACCCCGGTGAAAGCGTTGAATTCCAGCCCAGCCACGATCCCGTAAGGCGCTGCAAGGTCACAGAATGCAGCGAAGCGCGCGGCGGCTTCCTGCCGCCCCGACACATCGTGAACATGCGCGGTGGCTTTGGTCGCGCCCAACGCCGCACCGGTTTCCAGTGCCGCCGCGAAACCATCGAAATCCTCGCGCCCGTCGAGCGGGAACACTTCGAGGTTGCACAGGCTCACCCCTGCATCCGCCATGCGCGCGCGCAGATCCGGCACATCGGCGGCGGTGACCAGCGGGTAGCGGCCCCGCGCCGCCTCGGGCACGTATGTGAACAGGCAGACATGCGCGCACTCCGCCTGCCCCGCCAGTTCGACCAGCCGCGCGGGCGGCGCATCGAGCGCGGTAAGCTGGTGCAGCGACAGGGGAAAACGGTCCGCTCCGCTCATCTGGCCTCTCCTTCGGTGCGATCTGCACAGGTCCATGCGATTCGCTTGATTGTCCCTGTGAAGCATAACCATAAAAGGCATTCATGAATGTCTTTTTTTATGTCAATCCATGCGCTAGGAGATAGGTTTAGAGGCCATCGTGGGAGAGCGCCGCTTGCCTGTAAAACGCACGAGCGCCGACAGCACCCGGACCGGGCTGCCGGGCTCCGCCGACGAACCGACGCAGCAGGCGCTGAAAAGCGCCCAGACCCGCGCGCGGCTGATCGATGCGACCATCCGCGTGCTGGTGCGCAGCGGCTATGCCCGCACCACGACGCCGCAGGTCGCGATCGAGGCGGGGCTTTCGCGCGGGGCCATGCTGCACCATTTCGACAACGGCATTTCGCTCATCAAGGCGACCATCACCCACCTGCACGAACGGCGGCTACGCGCCTTTCGCCGCGCCGCGGAGCGCAGTGCGCTGGACCATAACGCGATGGTCCGCACATACTGGCGCCAGATCCAGAAACCCGCCTTCATCGCCTTTCACGAACTGGCGGTGGCGGCGCGAACGAACGCCGAACTGGCCGCCGTGCTGATGCCCTTGCAGGTGGAATTTCGCGAGCGGTTCAACCAGCTTGCGGTGCAGCTCTATCCCGAATGGCAGGCCAGCCCGCAGCGCTTCGCCCTTGCCATGGCCGTTTCCCAGGCGACCATGGAGGGCATGGCGGTCAACCTGCTGACCGGCGCGATGGATGCGGCATTGGTGGAGCCGCTGCTCGATTCGCTGGAGGAGCAGATGCACGCGCTGCGGCCTGCCTCGGAAGGTCAGGCCGCATGAGGCAGGCCCCACCCAATCGCGCGCCGCAGCAGTTCGTGGAACACCGGGTAATTCCACGCGCAGCGCTGCGGGTGCGGCCAGAACGCACTGACCGGCTGGAGATCGTAATGGCCCCGGCAGTGCCCCAGTGTGAGGTACAGCACCCGGCCTTCGCCCACCTTGCGCTCATAGAGCACGGGCACCTCGGCCTCGTCCCAGTCGGCATCGCGAAATTCGTCGCAGCGGCCGGTGAAGCTGGTGTGCAGCAGAACGTCGATCTCGGCGGTACGGTGGGTGAGGTAGAGTTCGTCCTCGACGCGAAAATCGCGCAGGCCCTGGGTGATCTCGTGGTCGCCGCGCGTGACGAAGACCTTGAACGGCGCGATCGGCGGGTGGCCCGCAAAACGTGTGCCCAGCATCCGGGTGAAGGCGGGAACTTCGTCGGGCGTATCGACCACGCCGTCGGCGCCGAAGCGCAACGTCGCATTGGTGCCGTGCAGCGCCAGCCAGCGCCCGCCGCGCGCCAGGAACGCCTCCAGCGCGGCAACCTGCTGGAGCCCGTCCGGCATCAGGTCGCAGGTGTAGGTTATCAGCAGGTCGGCGGCGGCAAGGCTGGCCAGATCGCCGTAATCGGCGGCAACCGAGGTGCGGATCTGCGGGCGCTCGGCCAGCAGCTTGAGCAATTCGAGACGGGCGAAATCGATGTCGTGGAATTTCCCCGCGGCGATCAGGTGGACCTTCATTTTGGCAAACTCCCCTCGTGCATGCGTAGCGCGCACACGAGGATAAGTTCGGGAAGAGACTTGGCAATGACCGGAGAATTTCGATGAGCGGACGCGGACAAGGACCGCTGGCGGGCGTGAAAGTCCTGGACCTCACCAGCGTGCTGATGGGGCCATACGCCACGCAGATCTTCGCGGATCTGGGCGCGGACGTAATCAAGGTGGAAAGCCCGTCCGGCGACACCACCCGCTTCATTCCGCCCGGCCCGGATGCATCACGCGGGGCGATGTTCCTCAACGTCAATCGCGGCAAGCGCAGCGTGGTGATGGACCTCAAGCAGCCGGAAGCGCGCGCCGCCCTGCTGCGCATGGCCGAAAGCGCCGACGTGTTCATCCACTCCATGCGCTCCAGCGCGATCGGGCGGCTGGGGCTGGACTATGCGGCGCTGCGGAATGCGAACCCGAAGATCGTCTACGCCAACCTCTACGGCTTTGCGCGAAACGGTCCCTACCGCGACTATCCCGCCTATGACGACATCGTGCAGGCCGCATCGGGCATCGTCGACTTGCAGGCGCGCCTTTCCGGCGGCGAGCCGACTTATGCCGCAACCGTGATCGCCGACAAGGTGGCCGGGCTGACCGGCGCCTACTCGGTAATCGCGGCCCTTTTCGCGCGGGAGAAAAACGGCGTCGGCCAGGAGATCGAGGTGCCGATGTTCGAAACGCTGGTGTCCTTCGCCATGGTGGAACATCTGTGCGGATCGCTGTTCGTGCCGCCCGAAGGTCCGCCCGAATACCCCCGCGCCACATCCGAAGCGCGGCGCCCCTATCGCACGGCGGACGGCTACATTGGCGTGATGATCTACAACGACAAGCACTGGCGCGCTTTCTTCGATGCGCTGGGCAATCCCGCATGGTCGCAGGACCCGATGTTCGCCTCGATGCGTTCGCGCACGCAGAATATCACGGCGGTGCTGGCCAAGGTCGCAGAGGTGATCGAAGGGCGCAGCACCGCCGAATGGGTGGACCTGCTGCGGCAGGCGCATATCCCGGCCACCGCGATCAAGAGCCTGACCGAACTGCTGGACGACCCCCATCTGGTCGAGACCGGCTTCTGGCAGGAACGCGAGACGGATCAGGGCACCCTGCGCTTCCCCGGCATTCCCACGACCTTTTCCGAAACCCCCGGCGCCATCGGCGACCCCGGCCCGGCGCTGGGCGGCGAGAGCGAAGCCGTACTGCGCGAGGCGGGGTTCTCTGGCGAGGAGATCGCCGATCTCATGGCGCGCGGCGCAGTGCAGGCGGCGGCATGACCAGCCCGGCAAGCCACTGGCGTGAGGCTTTGGCGCAGGGCCGGTTCCTGCTCCAGCGCGCGGGCGATGGCAGCGCGATCTTTCCGCCGCGCCTTGCCGCTCCGGGCAGCGGGACGGACGATCTGGAATGGATCGAGGCGTCCGGGCTGGGCACCGTCTACACCCTGTCATGGGTGCAGCGCAGACCGCCGGCGGAGCCTTACAACGTCGCGTTGATTGACCTCGACGAAGGCGCCCGGCTGATGAGCCGGGTGGAGGGTATGACGCCCGAAACCCTGCGCATCGGCCAGCGGGTATCCGCCTTCATCGACAGCAGCGGCGAACAACCCGTGCTGCTTTTCCGCGCCTGGGAGGATTGACCATGGGCGATATTTTCCCGCGCGGCCGCACTGCGATTGCCGGCCTCGCCACCTTCGGCGTGGGCGAGACACCGGGCTACAGCTCTATGGAATTGACCGCCAAGGCCGCCTTGCTGGCGGTGGCGGATGCCGGGCTGACCCTGCCCGAAGTCGACGCGCTGTTCATCTGCCAGCCCGACGACTTCTTCGCGGGCCTCTCCTTCGCCGAATATCTGGGCCTCCAGCCGCGCTATACCGACAACAACCGAACCGGTGGCTCTGCCTTCATGAGCCATATGGCCGTGGCGGCCCTGATGCTGGAAGCTGGCTATATCGACTGCGCGCTGATCGCCTATGGCTCCAACCAGCGCAGCAATGGCGGCAAGCTGGCGACGAAGATCACAAGCAACGCCTGGGACTCGCCTTATGCGCCGCTGTTCCCGCTGACCTCCTACGCGCTGGCGGCGGCGCGGCACATGCATGAATTCGGCACGACCCGCGAAGACCTTGCCGCCGTGGCAATGGCGGCGCGGGCCTGGGCGAACACCAACCCGGAAGCCTTCGCCAAGGGTCCGCTGACGATGGAGGACTGCCTTTCCGCGCGGATGATCAGCACGCCCATCTCGGTGCGCGACTGCTGCCTCGTCACCGACGGCGCGGCGGCGATCGTGATGACCCGCACCGACCGCGCGCGCGATCTGGCGGCGGCACCTGTGCCTCTGCTGGGCGCTGCGGCGGCGACGTGGTGGAATTCCATTGCCCAGTCGAAGGACGTGACCGTCACCGCCGCCAAGGAGTCCGGCGCGCGGGCAATGGCGATGGCGGGGGTCACGCCGCCGGATATCCAGACGGCGCAGCTCTACGATGCGTTCACGATCAACACGGTGCTGTTCCTCGAAGACCTCGGCTTCTGCCCCAAGGGCGAAGGCGGCCGCTTCGTGAGCAGCGGCGCCATCGCGCCGGGTGGCAGCCTGCCGGTCAACACCAATGGCGGCGGCCTGTCATGCTGCCATCCCGGCATGTACGGACTGTTCGCCGTGATCGAGGCCGCCCGGCAGATACGCGGGTCGGCCGCGAACCAGTTGCCCGGCATCGACCTCGCCTTGGCCCACGGCAATGGCGGCACCCTGTCCAGCCAGGCAACGGTGATACTGGGAAGCATGGCGACGGTTTAGAACCCGTCACCATGCTCGGATCGCCGATTTGAGCGCATCAGCTGCCGGCGTCAGCGGCCCTCGCTAAGTGGCTTGCCTGCCGTCTCGGGCGTGAAGCGCAGCGCCAGCAGGCCGACGAGGCAGGCTGCGATCATCACCCAGGCCGGCATCAGCGGGTTACCCGTCAGCTCGATCAGCGCCGAATTGACTGCCGGCGCCGTGCCGCCGAAAAGAGAGGTCGATACATTATAGGCCACAGCGAACCCGGCGAAACGCACGCTGGTGGGGAAAAATGCGGGAAACGTCGCCGATATCGTCGCCAGCTGGGGCACGTAGAGCATGCCCAGCAGTGCATAACCGATCACCGCGCCCGCCATGCCCAGCCCCATCAGGTGATAGAGCGGCACCACCGCCACGATCAGCCCGATCAGCGAAAAACGCCAAAGAGGCTTGCGCCCGATCCGGTCGGACAGCGCGCCCGCGAAGGGCAGCAGCAGCATCATGAACACCATCCCCGCGATCGGCACAGCCAGCGCCGCGTCGGTGGAAAGGCCCAGGCGGCGCTCCAGATAAGTCGGCATATAGCTCAGCAGCGTGTAGTTCACGACGTTGAGCGCCACCACCAGTCCGCCCATCGCCAGCAGCGCGATGCGGTGACGGGCGAACAGGTCGCGCAAAGGAGAAGCGCTGGCGGCGGCCTCCTCCCGCTTCTCGGCTTCGAGGAACAGCGGCGTCTCGGCCATGCGCGAACGCAGGTAAACGCCCACGAAGCCCAGCGGCCCGGCCAGCAGGAACGGCAGGCGCCAGGCCCAATCGCGCATCGCACCATCGCCCAGCAGCAGCGAGAAGCCCAGCATCAGCAGCGCTCCGCCGCAGAAACCCGCCAGCGTGCCGACTTCGAGGAAGCTGCCGTAAAACCCGCGTTTCGCATCGGGCGCATATTCGGCCATGAAGATCGCCGCGCCGCCGTATTCTCCGCCGGTCGAGAACCCCTGCACCATGCGCAGTATGATCAGCAACACCGGCGCCCACATTCCGATGGTAGCATAGGAAGGGATCAGCCCGACAGCCACCGTGGCGGCGGCCATCATCACGATGGTGATGCCCAGTACCGCCTTGCGCCCGTATCTGTCGCCCAGCGGACCCCAGAAAAACCCGCCCAGCGGACGCACCAGAAAGGAGATCGCGAACGTGGCGAGGGCGAACAGCGTTGCCTCGGACGTTTCGCCGGGGAACAGGGCTGCGGCAATGTAGCTCACGCCGTAGGCATAGATGCCATAATCGAACCACTCAGTCGCATTGCCGATAGCGGAGGCGGCGATGGCGCGGTGAAGGATGGCGGGAGACGTCCCGGATGGAGCATTGGAGGCAGTCATGGCGTGCTTTCTTCCGAGGCGACCGGATCGAGCGCGGCGGACATGGGCGTCGTGCGCGGAAGCACGACGTAGGTTTCCTGAAGATGGGCGGGCACCGGCTCGGAACTGACCTGCCGCCACAACCCGAAGGCTAGCGCCGCCCCGGCGCAGGCGGCCACGAACAGGAACAGCCCCGCCGTGCCGACCACGGTCATCGCCAGCGCGCCTAGCGATGGCCCGAGCGCGGCGCCCAGCGAATAGAGCAGCACCAGCCCGCCGCTGGCGGCGACCCGCTGCTCCGGCGAAAGGTGGTCGTTGGTATGGGCCACACACAGCGGATAAAGCGCGAAACTCAGCCCCCCAAACAGAGCGCCGAAGACCATCAGCGGCGCGGTGCCCGTGGTCAGCGCGATGGCAAGGCTGGCGGCAAGCGTCCCGGCGAAGCCGATGACGATGACCTTGCGCCGGTCCATTCTGTCCGACAGGCGGCCGAGCGGCCATTGCAAGGCAACGCCGCCCATGATCACGACACTGATGAACAGCGCGGTCCCCGCAAGGTCCAGCCCGGACCTGCGCGCATAGACCGCGCCCATCGCATAGAAAGCGCCCAGCATCACCCCGGTCATGAACGCGCCGACGATGCCCAGCGGGGAAACCGCGTAAAGCTCGCGGAACGATAGCGAGGTGGCTTCTCCCGGCGCTGGCGCGGCGATGCGGGTGAGCACTACCGGCACTGCCGCCAGCGAGATCAGGATCGAGCCCACCATCAGCGGCATCGTCGGCGAAGTCTCGCCCAGGTTGAGGGTGAACTGGCCAATCGCCTGCCCGCCGTAAAGGGCGATCATGTACCCCGCCAGCACGCTGCCCCGCCCCGCGCCCTCGGCCCTCTCGTTAAGCCAGCTTTCCAGGCAGACGTAGATCCCCGCAAGGCATATGCCATCGGCAAAGCGCAGGGCGCCCCAAAACAGGGCATCGCGGTGAATCGCATAAGCCAGAGTGCTGGCACTGAGCACCGCGACAAAGGCGGCAAAGGCGCGGATGTGGCCGATCCTGCGCAGCAGCGCAGGCGCGCGCAGCGATCCCGCCACCAGCCCGGCGAAATAGGCGGTGCCGACCAATCCGATCGCCAGCGTCCCGCTGCCCGCGCGTTCAAGCCGAACGCTCACCAACGTGTTCATGAAGCCGCCGCCCGCCATCAGGATGAAGATGGCGAGCAGCAGGCTGCGGACGGGAAGGATGGCGTTCAGCATGGCGCTCTGTCAAACGGTCAAGCCGCGACCAGTTCCTCGGCCTTCACGTCCGTGAGCGCGGCGCCTTCGACCAGAACCTTGTGGAGCACCCGCACGGCAGGATCGAAGTCCTCGACCGCGACGACGAACTGCACGTCGACGTTGCGGATCTGATGCTGCATCGCGGCCATGCCGATCCCTGCGCCGCCCAAGGCCATCAGCGCGCGGGGGACCAGCCCCGGCTCGGCCAGATCACTGCCGATCACCGAGACCATCGCCACCGGCTGCACCGTCACCGCAGCGCCGGGCCAATGCGCCTCTATGTCGGCGACGATGCCCGCCATCTGCGCGGAATCCGTGCCTGACAGGTAATGCGTGATGGTGTTGGCGTTTGAACTTTTGCTGACGATCCAGGCGCCATGCCGGGTCAGCGTGTCGAGGATCGCAGCGTCGTAGCCCTTCTCGCCCACCATGTCCTGCTCGAACACCTGCAACGCCTGAACCGAAGAAAGCCCGGTGACGATCTCCACGCGCGGATGCTCGGAAACATAGTCGCCGCAGATCAGCGTGCCGCCGTCGTGCCGGTCGAAGGTGTTTCGCACCCGCAGCGGAATGCCCGACTGGCGCAGGCCCCGCCCGGCACGCGGATGGATCGCCTCCATACCGAGGTTGGCGAGCTGATCGGCAACATCGTAGTTGGTGCGGCCGATCTTGCGGGCCACCGCCTCGCCCACAAGGCGCGGGTCGGCGCTGGAGAGGTGGAATTCCTTGTGAATGATCGCCTCGCGCGCCTGCGTCAGTACGGCGATGCGGGAAAACGTCATCTCCGAATAGCCGCGGGCATAGCGGCGCACCATCCCTCCCTCGCACCCGGCATAGCCGGTGACGATGGGCATCTGGCGTGCAAGGTCGATCGGCGCCAGCGCCTCGACGATCCGGTCGTCCAGGCTGCGCATGTCCTCGTTGTCCCACAAGGTCAGGTCGACGAACACCGCGTCGACGCCCCGGTCGCGCAGCATCAGCGCGGTGGAGTGCGCCGAATGGGCCTCGCCCAGCCCGGCCAGCATTTCGCGCACGGTGGTCATCTGCTCTTTCAGGCAGAAGCGGCCATGGGCGCGCAGCCGGTCCAGATCGTCGAGGCAGGTTTCCAGCGCGGCAATGCGCTTCGTCACGAAGGCATCCGCCTCGGCGCGGCTTTCGATGCGGGCGAACATCTCGGCGTTGCGCACCGTCATCGCGTCCATCACTTCGCCAAGCGCGGCGCGCCAGGCGCCGGGCGTCTCGTTGCGGATGAAATGGGCGTGGACCCCGGCGCGGCCGCTTTTCTTGTGCTCCAGCAGCAGATCCGTCATCCCGGCATAAGCGGAAACGACGAAGATGCGGTTGTAGAGGTCTGCCCCCTCCCGCCCCGCGACCAGCACGTTGTCGAAGACGGTGGAGGTGGCGGCCATCGAAGTGCCGCCGATCTTTTCCACGGAATGGGTCCGGGTCATGCGGCTACTCCTTCAAGGCTTTCGGGCGCTGCGGCGCAAATCTGGCCGGAAACGGGAACGACCCTCTCCGCTCCGCGCGCGGCGATGAATTCCGGGCGGGGCGTAGCGGCCGCGAAGGGCGCTGCCAGCCGGTTGCTCACCGCGTTGTAGACGAGGAAGGCATTGGCGCGCGGAAACGGCGTGATGTTGCCGTTGGAGCCGTGCATCGTGTTGCAGTCGAACACGATCACCGTGCCTGGCCTGCCGGTCGGTGCGACGATGCCCTGGCGGTGCGCCAGTTCGGCCAGCGTGTTCTCGTCCGGCACGCCGTATTCCTGGCGGCGTAGCGATGCCTTGTAGTGGTCGTCGGGCGTCTCGCCCACGCAGGCCACGAAGACATGCTGCGATCCGGGGATCACCATCAGCGGGCCATTGTTGGGCGTGTTCTCCGCCAGCAGCACCGACATCGACAGCGCGCGCATATGCGGCATCCCGTCCTCGGCGTGCCAGGTTTCGAAGTCGGAGTGCCAGTAGAACTCCTTGCCCTTGAACCCCGGCTTGTAGTTCAGCCGCGACTGGTGAAGGTAGACCTCGTCGTCCAGCAGATAGCCGGCGACCCCGGCCAGCCTTTCGTCCGAGGCAAGGCGCGCCATCAGCGGGCTTTGCGAATGAATCTCGAAGATCGAACGGATCTCACGGCTGCCGGGTTCGGCGATCACGGTTTCGTCCTTCAGCCCCGCCGGATCGCCCAGCAGACGTCCGGTTTCGGACTGGAGCACGGTCATCTCGGCTTCGGAGAACACATCCTCCCAAACGAGGTAGCCATCGCGGTCGAACTGCGCGATCTGCTCGGCGGAGAGCGGAGCACCGGGCTGCCATGCCCGCCGGGCGACAGGCTCGGCGCGGGCGAAAAGCTGCGGTTCGCCGGTGCGGCGGGTAGGATAATGGTCCTGCATCAAGTAGCCCCCTGCCTCCTTACCCCGCCAGCGCGGGTTGGCGCGCGTCAGTGGCATCGGTGCCGGTATCGGCGGGATAGGCGCCGCTTTCGTCATGCACTTCGCGCCCGGTGACCGGCGGGTTGAAGACGCAGGCGCACAGGATGTCCTCCGTCGGGCGGACGATGTGCTTGTCGTTGTTGTTGAGGGCATACATCACGCCTGCCTTCAGCTCGTGTGTCAGGCCGGTGCCGAGGTCCTCGATGGTTCCCGACCCCTTGAGCACCAGCACGGCTTCAAGGTGGTTCTGGTAGTGCATATGCAGTTCCTCGCCCGCGAACATCGTCGTGACGTGGAACGAGAAGCCCATATCGTCGTCCTTCAGCAGCAGGCGGTCGGAGTGCCAGCCCTTCGATTCGACGTGGGCGTCGGACTTGCGGATTTCCTTGAGTTGGCGAACGATCATATCATGTAATTCCTTGAATTGAGGGAGAGGTAGCTCAGGCGGCAACGCCGAGCTTGCGCTGGTCCGGCCTGACGACGGGCGCGATCGCTTCGGCGACCGCTTCCTCCAGGATGTCGAGTCCGGCTTCGAGGACGGCGTCCTCGATCGTCAGCGGCGCCAGCACCTTGACGATCTCGTCATGCGCACCGCTGGTCTCGATGATGAGGCCTTCGTCGAAACAGGCCGAAGTGATTTTCGACGCCACTTCACCGCTGCCCACGTCGATGCCGCGCATCATGCCCCGGCCGCGCGTGGAAAGCCCGTGGCGCTCGGCCATGCGTTCCAGTCGCCGTTCGAGAATACCGCCGCGCCGGGCGACCGCATCGGCAAAGGCCGGATCCGCCCAGAATTCACGCAGGGAGGCCGTAGCAGTGACGAAAGCGTGGTTGTTGCCCCGGAACGTACCGTTGTGCTCACCGGGCGACCAGATATCGAGGTCGGGCCGCATCAGCGTCAGCGCGAAAGGCAGGCCCATGCCCGAAAGCGACTTGGCCAGCGTGACGATATCCGGGGTGAAGCCCATGCCTTCGAAACTGAAGAAACCGCCGGCGCGCCCGCAACCGGCCTGGATGTCGTCGACGATCAACAGCGCGCCGTGCTTCTTCGCCAGCGCGGCGATGCGGCGCAGCCAATCGGGCCGGGCGGCGTTGAGGCCGCCCTCGCCCTGCACTGTCTCCACCAGGAAAGCCGCAGGGGCATCGAGCCCGCTGGAGGGATCGGCCAGGCGCTGCTCCAGCAGATCGGCGGTGTCCACCTCCTCGCCGTAATAGCCGTCGAACGGTTCGTGGCTGACATGGCTGAGCGGAACCCCGGCGCCGCCGCGCTTGCCGGCGTTGCCGGTGCAGGCCAGCGCGCCCAGCGTCATGCCGTGAAAACCATTGGTGAAGGCCACCACCAGTTCGCGCCCCGTCACCTTGCGCGCCAGCTTGATCGCCGCCTCGACGGCATTGGTGCCGGTCGGTCCGGTGAACATGACGCGGTAGTCCAGCCCGCGCGGCTCAAGGATCACGTCCTCAAACGTGCGCAGGAATGCCGACTTGGCATCGGTGTGCAGGTCAAGCGCATGAGTCACGCCGTCGGCGGCGATGTAGTCCATCAGCGCGGCCTTGAGCACCGGATGGTTATGGCCATAGTTCAGCGAGGAGCAGCCCGACAGGAAGTCGAGATAGCGCCCGCCTTCGCTATCGTGCAGCCACGGTCCTTGCGCCTTGCCGAACTGGCGCGGCATCGAACGCGAATACGTCCGTACCTGCGATTCGCGGCGGTCATAAATCTTCGTATCCGGCGCGGCGGCGCTCGGCATGGGGGTCGTCAGCATTTGGAAATTTCCCTGTTCAGGTAGTGGGGGCGGACGGACGCAGAGCGATGCTCGCCTGCCATTCCGTGTCGTGTGCCCCTGCGAAGTGCGCATCGCGCTCGAAGCGCCCGGATTTCGAGAGGCTGGCGCCGTGGCGGCGCGCGAAGGCGCCAAACAGCGCCCAGGAGGCCGGGTTGGCCTCGGTAATTGTTGTAGTCAGCGTTGTGGCGCCCTGAACGGCCGGACGCGCGGCCAGTTCGTCCAGCATCCGTCCGCCCAGACCTTCGCCGCGTGCCGAAGCGGCAACGGCAACCTGCCAGACAAAGATGCGCTCGGGGTGCGAAGGCGGGCGGTACCCCGAAATCCACCCGACGATGGCTCCGCCACGCTCGGCGACCACGCAGGTTTCGGCGAAATCGCTGCACTGAAGCAGGTTGCAATAGGCCGAATTGGGATCGAGCGGCGCAGAGGCCGCGATCAGCGCGGTGACGGCCGGGCCGTCTTCAGCAGTGGGCCGGCGCAAGGTCGGCGAGGTAGTGCGATTCACAGGATCAATGCCCTCGGAATATTCCCGAAGGCCGACTTCGTTTACTTCTGCATCTAAGATTACTTCACCCTCCGAAGCACTTTCGTGTGCTTGGCATTTGCCTGTTTGTGGTTGCTGCTGCTCAATATCATAAGGATAGTGCAGATTATTGCAACCTCCCGAGGCCATGGAGGTTCCCGCCGACTGCGCCAAAGATGTGATATTCTTCTATCTTGGAAGGATGTTGCAACTTGGCGCAACCCCGCAGGAAAGCTAGCTCTTGGGCATGGACACCGACTTAACGCCGGCCGCGCTTTCGGCCTTGAGAAAAATTCTCGACGCCGCCGAAATGGAAAACCGGAAAATGGCTGCGGCAACCGGCCTGACCCAGTCTCAGGCGCTGGTGCTGCGCCAGATCGGCGCGCATAACGGCATCACACCGGGCGCTGTCGCCGCCGCGCTACGTTTCGGGCAGGCGACGATCACCAACATCGTCGACAAGCTGGTCGATGCCGGGCTCGTTACCCGAACCCGCAGCGACAGCGACAAGCGTCAGATTCTGGTTCAGGCCACCCCCGAAGGCTCGCTCCGTTTGGCCGACCTGCCGTTTCCGTTGCAGATGCGCTTCACGCGCGGCTTCGGGGATATGGCGCGGTGGGAACAGGCGATGATGCTGGCAGCACTCGAGAAACTAGGCGACCTGATCACTGTCGACGACCATTTGTAGGTGTTTGATCTGAGTGGGAAGAAGCCAGCGTCGTCGAGCGAGCGCCGCAACTCGGCACGCAAAGCGATCATGCAAGCCAGGGCGTCGCCCGCACTGCGGACGCGCCCTGCTCAAACCCTTCAGCTACATTCTGCCAAGGTAGCGCCCGGCGATTTAGTCCAGGAAGGTACGCATGGTGCGCGAGCGGCTCGGGTGCTTGAGTTTCCTCAGTGCCTTCGCCTCGATCTGGCGGATACGCTCGCGGGTCACCGAGAACTGCTGGCCGACTTCCTCGAGCGTATGATCGGTATTCATGCCGATGCCGAAACGCATGCGCAGCACGCGTTCTTCGCGCGGGGTCAGGCTGGCAAGAGTGCGGGTGATCATTTCCTTCAGGTTTGACTCGATCGCGGCATCCACCGGAATAACCGCATTCGAATCCTGAATGAAGTCTCCAAGATGGCTGTCTTCCTCGTCGCCGACCGGCGTTTCGAGGGAGATCGGCTCCTTGGCGATTTTCAGCACCCGCTTCACCTTTTCGAGCGGCATGGACAGACGCTCGGCCATTTCCTCGGGCGTGGGCTCACGGCCATGATCGTGGAGGAACCGGCGGTTGGTGCGGACCAGCTTGTTGATCGTCTCGATCATGTGGACCGGGATGCGGATCGTGCGGGCCTGGTCGGCAATCGAGCGGGTGATCGCCTGCCTGATCCACCAGGTGGCGTAAGTCGAGAACTTGTAGCCGCGGCGGTACTCGAACTTGTCGACGGCCTTCATCAGGCCGATGTTGCCCTCCTGGATGAGATCCAGGAACTGCAGGCCGCGGTTCATGTACTT
Organism: Novosphingobium barchaimii LL02; assembly: GCF_001046635.1. GTDB lineage: Bacteria > Pseudomonadota > Alphaproteobacteria > Sphingomonadales > Sphingomonadaceae > Novosphingobium > Novosphingobium barchaimii. The sequence goes on along the minus strand of NZ_KQ130462.1, from coordinate 55,244 downwards.
CTTGGCGATCGAGATCACCAGACGCAGGTTCGCCTCGACCATTTCCTTCTTGGCGATGCGCGCCTCGCGCTCCGCCTTCTGGACCATGTTCACAATGCGACGGAACTCAGGCAGCGCCATGCCGGTGGCGGCGGCGATGTCCGAAACCTCAAGGCGGATGCGCTCGGCCGGATCGGCTTCGGCGGCTGCGAAAGCCGCCCACTTCTTGTCCTTCTTCGCGACTTCATCGAGCCAGGTGTCGTCCAGCTCGCGGCCGACGTAGTTTTCCAGGAAGTCTGCACGCTTCACCTTGTGACGCTCTACCAGGCGGAGCATCTGCCCACCCAGCGTCGTCAGGCGGCGATTGAACGCGTAAAGATTATCGACAAGATATTCGATCTTCGCCGCGTGAAACTTCACCGATTCCACCTGCGCGGTGAGGTCTTCGCGCAGCTGCTGGTACTGTTCTTCCTTGGCAACCGGGAAATCGATGCCGAGCGCCAGCGCGTCAAGGCGATCGGACTGGAGACGCTCGAACGTGCGGAACAGCTCGGTGATGAGCAGGAACTTCTCAAGCGCTTCAGGCTTGAGGGCGGCTTCCATCTGCGCGAGGCTGATGGTGTTGCCTTCTTCCTCGTCCTCGACTTCGCGCTTGGGGATCGGATTTCCGTCCTCGTCGACTTCGTTCGCCGATTCCTCTTCGACGTCGTCGTCCTCCTTGAACGAAGGGCCGGCGGTCTTTTCGCTGATCTCGCCGTCGTCCTCGCCGTCCTCGTTCAGGCTTTCGGGCGCGGGCTCCTTGGTCAGCATCGCGTCGAGATCGAGAATCTCGCGCAGTTGCATTTCACCGGCGTTAAGCGCTTCGGACCACTGGATGATGGCGTGGAACGTCAGCGGGCTCTCGCACAGGCCCTGAATCATCATGTCCCGGCCAGCTTCGATGCGTTTCGCAATGGCCGCTTCACCGGCGCGGCTGAGCATTTCCACCGCACCCATTTCGCGCAGATACATGCGAACAGGGTCATCGGTACGGCCGAGGCTTTCGGCTTTTTTGCTGTCGGGCACGCGGCGCTGGGAAATTTCGCTGTCGTCGCCAGCTTCGTCTTCCGATTCGCGGTCGTCTTCGTTCTGCGAATCGATCTGGGAATCGCCTTCGTCGCCTTCATCGTCGTTTTCGACGATCTTGACGCCCATCTCCGAGATCGCGGACATGACGTCCTCGATCTGGTCGGTGGTCATCTGATCCTGAGGCAAGGCAGCGTTCAATTCGCTCACGGTTATCGTCCCGCGGCGCTTGGCGCGGGCGATGAACTGCGCAACCGAGCCCCTGTTACCGTCAATAAGCGGTGCGTCGAAATCCGCAGCGTCGTCGTTTTTGCTCATACGTATGCCGTTGTCTCATGTGCGCAGCCCATGACGGTCGCTTCGCCAGGACAAAAATTGAATCTGACGGCGCCCTTGCCCGACATAGCCTGTAAATTCCAGCGATCTCTCTGCATATTGCGATTGGAACTCCTTCTGGCCTGGATTGCGCAGCTGAAAGGCATGCCGGTTTTCGCAATCGCGAGGCCTAAGCAATAAAAATAGGACGCCGGATCGCAATTACTAGGGAAGCGCCGCAGCGCACGGCTCTCTCGATCCGTTCGGCGGCTGCTTATGCCATACCTGACATCTTGAGGCGGCGGCGCCTTGCGGAAGGTGGACCGCTGCTCCGCGCTGCCGGAGCCCGCATCATATCGGGACCAGGCGGGTTTGGGAACGTGCCGCAGCAATAGCCTGTGCAGTTTGCCGCTAATCGAACGGTGTACCTTCCAGGACTTCGAGATGCTCCCCAGGAGCCGGGGCATTGAACACGGCTGGCACGAGCAAACCAACATGCGTCCCGCATAAGGATTCTAAAGAAACAATATCCGTTGCAACGCGGCTTTTTAATCGCCCCGATCCAGCTACCGAATCGCTGCCAGTCGCATTGAATCAGGCTCTTAGCTGCAGGAGTTACCCCTTTGCCGGCGCCGATCTGGCTGGCAAAGTGTGCTCGGACGTTGGATCCGATCGATCCGCAACGCGATCTAAGGTTGATCTTGACACTTTTTCAGGCATGGTTGTGCTGCAAGAGTGCATTGGCTTTTTTTCAGCTACCTCTTCTTGTGTCCGGCGTGCTGCGGCCACGCGCACGGATTGCTAGTGTGAGCCGCAGCGAAGGTACGTTCTGAGTCATGGGTTTTGATAGAGGCAATCGCGGCAGGGGCCGCGACAAGTGGGATCGCTTTGGAGACGGCGATTCCAGTTCGTTCGGCGGAGGACAGGACCGATTCGGCGGCGGTGATCGCTTCGGCGGCGGCGGCGACCGTTTCGGCGGCGACCAGCGCGGCGGCGGTGGCTTCGGCGGCGGACGTAGCGGCGGCGGATTTGGCGGCGGCGCTCCCCGAGGTGGTGGCGCACCGTCGACTGTGGTCGGTCAGGGCCGCGGTGTCGTGAAGTTCTTCAACTCGGACAAGGGCTTCGGCTTCATTCAGCCTGAGAGCGGCAGCGAAGACATCTTCGTTCACATCAGTGCGGTGCAGCGTGCCGGGCTTGATGGCCTGGCTGAAGGTCAGCAGCTGGAGTATCAGCTTGTCGATCGGGGCGGAAAGGTTTCTGCCTCGGATCTTTCGGTCGTCGGAGATGTGATCGCTGTCACCAAGCGGGAAGCGCCCGCCCAGCAGCAGCGTGAACTGACCGGCGAGAAGGCTACCGGCACGGTCAAGTTCTTCAATTCGATGAAGGGCTTCGGTTTCATCAACCGCGATGATGGGCAGCCTGATGCATTCGTGCACATCAGCGCCGTCGAGCGTGCTGGTCTCCACGGTTTGAACGAAGGCGATAAGCTGGAGTTCGAGATCGAGGTTGATCGTCGGGGCAAGAGCTCGGCCGTCAATCTGGTTCTGCGTTAAGATGGTGTGAAGCGACCGAGCGGCACCAGTTGCTCGGTCGCTTAATGCAGGTTGTAGCTTTTAGCTCTGCATCATGGCTATCATGACGCTGCCCGAAAGATCCCTGCAAATTTGCTCGTCGAGTAGCTGTTCATATCGAACAATTACTCTTCGCCTGACAAATTTGCGCAGAAACGGCCCGAAGGCCGATCAGGCTTGTGCCTGGTAGCTTGCTGGTCCGGTCACGGGGCAAGCGCCGATCTGCCGGCCTCTGTGATCCGCTCTGCCTTTTTGCCTTATCTGGCGGCTTTGTCCGGATCCATACTCCTCATTCCATTTAACTGGCCGGCCACCATCGGATTATTCCAGTGGCTATAGCGCGGCGGGTCCATGACATAAGTTCGCATCGATTTGCGATCGAGAGGGCCATTTCCCGCCTCAAGGGCATGCTTAGCCTATGAATGTATAGCATGGGCAGGCTGATTGCCGACTGCTCGTTTCCGCCCCTCTATACTCCGCTCGTGCAGATGAGCGTCCGGAAGAGTGCCTGCGGCCCCCTCCTCGCCACGGCTAATCAAGAACGCCCGCACCTTGCGTTCGATCCAGTGGTACGAGTGTGCAAAGACAATTCCGACCCCGATCGCAACATTCAAAGCAATCCACGGCCTTGGACCGTGAAACAGCCGCATAACCAGCGACCAGACCTGACAATGGCTCAGATACATGAACATCGATGAGCCAGCGATCTCAGATATCATCAATTTTGCCGCAGAAGGCACCCTAATCGAAGTCCCAAAAAGCAGTAGTGCCGAGCCACCCGATATATAGGCGCTAGCCGAGGTGAACCCATGATGTTCTACAACAGCAACGCTGACAATCGCCATAGCCAGAACACGGCTTCTCACATCGTGCGCGCTCGCCATCAACATACCGGCGGCTACCGTCCAAAGATACCAGATAGGTGTCCGATGATAGATGTAAGTCGTATCCCAAATTTTTTCGCTTACCGCGCTTACTACAGTTGCCGAAACTAGAAAGATGACACAGAAAGTGATAGGATTTATTTTGATAAATTTTCTTATGGCAGGAAATGAAATTATTGCAGAAACAATGATGATTAATTGTATATATATTTCCGCAAAATAATAATATGCCACTTGGTATTGATGCGGATCAAACCAATTGGATATAAGAAGTAATGGTTTTAGCTCAAAAGTCCTGGACCAAATCTGCATTGCGCCAGTCACCAGCACAGTTGGAATAGCAACATTCAGTGCGGTCCCAAATATCGTGCTGACTTTCCCGGTCCGGCTGATTTCAGGCCACTGAAAACGCATGATGCTGTAGCCACAAAGCATGAACAGGAAGTACGCGGCTCCCCAATTCTTGCTATAAACAAACGTATCAAAGTGTAGAGCAACTATACAAATCATAAAGAAAGCGCGCGTCAATATGGCCGCATCCAGATTGAGCCAGCCCCCTTTTTGACCAATTCCTGGACTGTCTTCCAATTGCTCGATCGTCAGTGATTCCCATCCTCCTGGCAGGGTGCCAAAGCGCCCCTCAAACCCAAGCGAAAACTGGATGTAGCTGAGGGAATCCCCTCCCATGCTTTCAAAGCTGTCGCTTCTGCGGATACGCCGTCCGGGAAAAAATTCCCGGAAAAAGTTCTCGACGTCACAAGGCCATGCCTCAACCGCCCGATCCGCCGCAGTCCCAACCCCAGCGGCTTTAGACTCCTCGATAAATTCATCGGTCAGGACGCGCCGCATTGGTTTGCCAGTGGCCGTCCGTTTAAGCGTCGAGAGGACCCTGACGTGCAGCGCGTCGCCCACAACTACCCCAAACTCTTTCAGAGCCTCTGCCGAAGCGGAATAAAGCTGATTGACGCTAAGGGCAGCCACGTCTGTCGCAACCAGAATACCTTCACCACGAAGCGTATCGGGCACCTTGGTAACCACGATCCTGCCAGCTTGGTCCAGAAGTTCGCCAATACGCGCCTCAAGCATGTCAGGGTTAATCTTCACGCCTCCAGTGTTGATCAGGTCGTCCGCCCTGCCGTCATAATAAAGATAGCCGTCTTTGATGTGTCCCACGTCACCGGTTTCCAACCAGCCATCGGGATCGCACATGCCGATCAACGCATCGGCGCCCACACGCCAACGGGCAACGTGTGGGCCACGAATACGGATCTTCCCCTCAGCCGATATGGCCACCTCGCCCGCGCCGACAGTAACGCCGACGGACTCGAGAACTTCATCGTCCGCTTCTGATATTTGCAGAAAGGTACTACGGGAGGCTTCCGTGAGGCCGTAGTGCTGAACGATCCGCGCGTTGGGGAAAAGTTCGCGAATGCCGCGCTTCTCGGCACCCGTCATGTGTTGCGAACCGATTTCCAGCCATCGGAGATTCTTGCCGGCATCTCCGATGACCGCCCGCGCTTTCAGTAATATCCGCAGAAGCGTAGGGACCGCAGACAAGGCGTTGACCTCACCTGATCCTAGCATTCGTGAAAGCTCAAGAGGGTCGAACCCACGTGGCGGCAGATATGATCGACCTCCTACCGCGCTGACTGCACGGACACGGCCAATACCAAAACTGTAGGTAACCGGTACGCCGATATACTCGCGGACATCGGCGGTCAGCTCCATTTGACTGATGATCCGCTCCACTGCATCCGCAATATTAGCGTAAGTGAGAACGATGCCTTTAGGCTTTCCCTCTGTACCCGATGTGTACGTGACTTGAGCTGGCATTTCGTCGTGGATCAACGCGTGATTTTCAGCAAACCACCCACTTCCCTCATCCGGAGAAATACAACGCTCGACATCCAGCCCGGTCAACGCATTCGCGTAATCATCATCAGGCACGTTTACAAATGGCTTACGTGCTTCGTTAAGCGCAAATACGTGTTCTAGATAGGATAGAGAGTTCCGCGTAACGAGTGCTACGGATTTCAACTTTTGTTGCCGCACTATGAAGCCCCGTGTTGATCGCCACTGGGACGATTGCGATGAATACGGCACGAATCAGCCATTGGGATAATGCGCGACCATGCAGCACTCCCAAGAGTATTTCTGCTCATGATCTCAAGCAAGTAGTGAGAAATGCCCACCGAGAAGCTTGGTCGGACGATCGAGACGCATGGAGGCCTGCTGCAACGGCCGCAGCTTTCGGTTGTATTCACCGACGGGCTGTCAATCACGCCAGACTGGGGGAGGCCTCTCGGCCATCGGTCTCTTGGGCGGCCACTAAGAGACCGTTTGAAAATGCGCAGAAGAGCGCATTTTGAATGCGGAACCAGCCCATTCCCAAACGGTCGCTAACACTATGGGATCTATACCAACGAGCGTTGATCAGAAAGCATGCGCCCATTTGCGCAGACCTACGCACATGATGCGCCCGGGGGTGCTCGACGAGCATGTTCCAGGCAAAGCAGCAATGATCGGCGATGTCCTTAGGATCTTAAAGATGCAATTCGACTGCGGTGGCCTCGCCTGAGACAGTCATCGCCTGCCGGTTCCACGCCGCGATCATAGTATGATGAACACCATGCTTGCCCGCTAATCGCGCCAGCGTCAGATCGCTTCCAACGCCACCTTCGCCTCGAAGTCTGCAGAATACCGCTGTCTCGTCGTCTTCATTCCCGTCCGTTCCTCACGTCGGGATTGGCTTCGCATCCTGTCCAGGAAACCGGGACCACCTCACAAATGATTATTCTCAGTCCGAGCCACAATCGATGAAATGGTTGATGCAATGCACAACGAGGTTCTGCGAGATGCTTGAGTTCAGGCCACCTTCGCGATGGACGGCGCTTCACTCGAAAGCATGCCGTTCTGAAGCACATGGGCAATCATGTGAACCCGATTACGCGTCTGGGTCTTGAGCCGGACATTTTCCACGTGCCGTTCGACTGTGCAAGGCGCTATCGCTAATGTCAGCGCAACTTCCTTGGCCGACAATCCGCGAGCAACAAGTGTGACGACTTCGGCTTCCCGGCTTGTAAGCCGGAGACTTTCAGAAACACCAAACATAGAAATCCCCTGCTCTGCTGGCCGCCAGATGCGGCCTAATCCTTCTTTTCTTGCGAGCGCCCCGAGTCGATGTGTTTAATGATATTCCCATTTTTATTAAGTACAATGTCTTATCACTTTGACCCTGTGTCAGAACAGGATTCGATCTCCCCAGCCTCATGATTCACCGCTCATAGTCAGAAGATCACGGCTGCTGCCAACGTGAGTGCGGAGAAGAAGGCGGCAGGGCTCGGGTGTTTGCACGCACGACCCGAATGGGCTCGGCTACATTTCGACCAAATTGCATAAGGGGTTCAGGTCATTCTTCTCGCCCCGATTATCCAGTCCAAAGAAAGAACAGGCGAAGGCGGCTCTCGGCAGGCACTTCGATAACCCGCAGCGCCGCGCATGACCACCTGGTATGAGCGGCTGACGGCTCGCGGCCGAGTGGCCACGAATCGGCGAACAAGGGCATCGGCAGAAGTCAGCTTCCCAAAACGACTGCCCGGCAGGGGGGAACAGTTGGGCTACGAGCGCCGTTATACATTCGTCACGCATACAGACATGCCGAAGGTACCGAAAATGACCGACGAAAAATCCGCTCCGCGCACCACCAACGATGCCGGCATACCGGTTCAGAGCGACGAACATTCGCTTTCGATCGGGCGGGACGGTCCGATCGTTTTGAACGATCATTACCTGATCGAGCAGATGGCCAACTTCAACCGTGAACGCATTCCGGAGCGGCAGCCGCACGCGAAGGGCAGCGGCGCGTTCGGCCATTTCGAGGTGACGGCGGACCTTACCAAATACACCAAGGCAAAATTTCTGCAGCCCGGCGCGAAAGTGGAAACCGCCATGCGCTTCTCCACCGTCGCAGGTGAGCGCGGAAGTCCCGACACCTGGCGCGATCCGCGTGGGTTCTCGGTGAAGTTTTACACCGAGGACGGCAATTTCGACATGGTGGGCAACAACACCCCCATCTTCTTCATCCGCGACCCGATGAAGTTCCAGCACTTCATCCGCAGCCAAAAGCGCCGCGCCGACAATGGTCTACGCGACCACGACATGCAGTGGGATTTCTGGACTTTGAGTCCCGAAAGCGCCCATCAGGTCACCTACCTGATGGGTGATCGCGGCGTGCCCAAGAACTGGCGGGAAATGAACGGCTATTCCAGCCACACCTACATGCTCATCAACGCGGCGGGTGAAAAGTTTTGGGTCAAATGGCACTTCCACACCGATCTGGGCGATGGAAATGCGCACCTCACGCAGGACGCAGCCGACAAGATGGCCGGGCAAGACGGCGACTACCATCGCCGCGACTTGTTTAATCACATCGCCAAGGGTGAATTCCCCACCTGGACGTTGAAATTCCAGATCATGCCTTTCGAGGATGCCAAGACCTACCGGATCAATCCGTTCGACCTGACCAAGACTTGGCCGCACGACGATTATCCGCTGATTGAAGTAGGCAAGTTGACGCTCGACACCAACCCGGTGGACTGGGACACGCAGATCGAGCAACTTGCATTCGAGCCTAACAACATGGTGCCCGGTATTGGACTCAGCCCGGACAAGATGCTGCTGGCACGCGGATTTTCCTATTCGGATGCCCATCGCGCCAGGCTGGGAGTGAACTACAAGCAGATCCCGGTCAATCAGGCCAAGGCGGCGCAGGTCAATTCCTATTCGCGCGCGGGCCAGGGGCGGACGGTGAATGCGGTCGATCCGGTTTATGCTCCCAATTCCTACGGCGGCCCGGGCGCGCAGCCGGAAGTCGGAGGAGAAGCGACATGGATGGCCGACGGCGACATGGTTCGCGCAGCCTACACCTTGCGCCAGGATGACGACGACTGGAGCCAGCCTGGAGCGCTTGTCCGCGAGGTAATGGATGATGCGCAGCGCGAACGCTTCGTCGACAACGTGGCTGGACATCTCGCGGACGGCGTCAGCGAACCGATTCTCAAGCGCGCCTTCGATTATTGGCGCAATGTCGATAAAGATATTGGCGACCGCATCGAGAAAGCGACCCGCGATCTGATCGGGGGTACCTCTGAGGCTCCTGGCATGGCAAGCGCCGAATCAATTTCCGGCTATCAGGGTATTCCCGCCACGGCGTCGATCGCCAAGGACGAAGGGCGCAAGAACGCAGTCGCCGGCAATTACCAGTCCGCGCCTCCTAAATGACGGGGTTTTCCAGCTGATCGGGATCGACGCGCATCCGCCGCCCCTGTGACGACAGTTGCGCTCTTTCCTTATCCATGGATCGTCGCGAAAAGCCAGGTCATGCGATGGAGCAGCGTCAGCCTGACGTCCTGAAGAATTGTCAGACCTGGTTCGAGCGTCTCGTACCTCTCGAACCGGAATTTGCGAATCTTCATCGACGGACCCCTGGGCGGCGAGAGGCACGACGCAAAGCCACGGCCGTTGCTCGAAAAGCAAGGGCCGGTCACGCGGCTACATGCGTCAACGGCGCGAGTTCGAGAGGGCCACACTGTCTTTAGCGGGCGAAAGCCTTCAGTTCCGCCAATCGGATAGCCCGGCCCGGCTGCGGCGTCATGGTCACGCGGATACGGTCGGTGCCCAGCGCCGGCCAGCGGACGTGCGTGATACCGTTTGCGAGCACCGCCGCCGCCAAGCCGAGCTTGGTCCAGCGGCCGTCTCGCCATGCCTCCACCGTGACGGTGCGCGGCGCCGCGAACTGCTTGCCGTCCGCGAAAAAGGCCAGTTCTGCTCGGCCCAGCGTGACCGTTTTGCCGAAATCGAGCGCATACCACTGCGGCCCGCGCGAACCGGCCGAATCCCACCCGTTGGGCAGTTCAGGGTAGAACCAGGCGCGGCCGTCGACGGCATCGTGCAGTTTCTCAGGATCGGTGCCGGACGAGGCGCTGGGCTTGGGGAAGCCGCTGCGCACCAGTTGTACCGCAAGGTTCTCCTCGCGCGCGACAGGCGCATTGGCCTTGCGCGCGACCGCGACCTCGAGGCGGCCGAGATCGGCGCGGCGGGCGACTTCCCGGCCGTCCACTTCAATGGCGAGGCCCTTGCCCCGGCCGTAATGCGCGCCGTCCATGTCCCACGTCACCGAAACTTCGTGGCCGTGATAAGGCACACGCTCGGCTCGGAACCAGGCCAGCGCCTGCGGGTCGCCGGCGGCGGGGAGCAGCGGGTTTACTTCCAGCACGTCGTCCGCGCGAGGGCGGATGCCCACGAGGCCGGACAGGACCAGGTCGTTGTAGCCCGAATGGAAATAGTGGTGACTGCGGTCCAGCCCGACGATCGGCTTGCCGGTTTCGGGATCGTAGTCCTCTTCCAGATCGAGGCGGTCTCCCTGATAATGCATCTGCGTGTAGAGGCGCAGCTCCCGCATCCAGTCGCTACGGGTGACGGGGCCACGCTCGTCGTAGTGGTCGAGCAGGTTGGCCATGCCGGTCAGCACCTGCGTGGTCTGGTAAGGCCAGATCGGCCCGTTCCACTGGCATTCGCGGGCATCGCCCAAATAGCGGTACTGGCGCATGTAGTATTCGTAATTCTTTTCCACCGTACGCATCCCGGCCTTGCCGGCAAGCGACTGTGGATCGAGCAGGTGGTTCCACGCCTTCGAATACTTCGCCTCGTCCGGGACAAGGTCGAACATCCACGGCAGATAACCGACCAGTTCGCGATTGCGGACCGGGTCCCAGTATTTGACGTGCTCGTTGGTGATCTGGTGGCGGTCGGTGAAGTGGCCCAGCCCCGGGTTCCACAAGTCGGCCAGAACACGGGTGCGCAGCGCCTCGGCGCGGGCGGCATATTCCTTAGCCATCGCCGCGTCGCCCGCCATTTGCGCCATGCGCGACAGCGCGCGGGCATTGGCGAACATGTAGCTGTTGACGGAAGGGCGGAATGCATCTCCGCCGCGGAAGCCGTCCTTGCCGCCCGATGCGTCGATCGAAGATACGGTGTACTCGGTCGCGTCCAGCAGCGGCTCGACGAAGTATAGCCCTTTGTCGAAGTCGAACTTCTCGTCCCACAGGCGGTAGATGTGGCGCATCGTCTTGAGATGCGCGAGCAGTGCATCGCGGTCGCCGTCGACGAGGTAGCGGCCCCAGACCGAGTCCGCCATGTGGTCGGTGAAGTGGCGATCGTTGCCGCCCTCGTACATGAAATTCACGTAGTCGTCGGTGAAACGCCGGTCGTTCAGCCAGCGTCCCTCGGCGATGTGAAAACCGCTGGCGTCGTTGAGGCTGGCGTAAGGTTCGCGCTGCCAGTCGACATCGTCGGCGAATTCAGTGGTGACGTATCCCTGCGCGCCGAGATCACGCTGGTGGGCGCGAAACAGGCCCCAGCGGTAGTAATAAACGGCGTCGATCTTCGCATCAGCAGATTCGAAGAAGGGGATGCGGCCTTCATACCACGGCGCGTCGTTGCCGTAGCGCGCCTTGGCAATGGCGGGGATATCGAGCGCGGCGTGCTTTGCCACTGCGGGCGCTCTTTCGGACGCGGAAACGGGCGGACTGCCCGCCGTTCCAAGAAGCGCGGCGACGGCAAGATATTTCCGCATTTTTCCGCGCATCATTACCCCTTCAGGTGAGCGGCGAGAGTGGGGCGGCCGGCCCCGGGGGTGTTGGGAGAGGAAGGAACCCCGAAGAAACGGCCGCCCATGGGTCAGGCTGCAAACGGAATGGCAATAACGCCGCAGCCTGCCCCGATCAGTCGAACTTGAAGCGCACGCCCACCGCGAAAGTGCGGTCGATCAGCAGCGTGCTGGAATTGAACTGCTGCGGGTTACCGACATCGCCGAACTTGTAGTAGTTCTGCTGCTTCGCCTTGGTGAGGTTCACCGCGTCGAAGGTGATGCCGATATCGTCGTTGACGTTCAGGGTAAGCTGAAGGTCAAGGCTCTTTTCAGGCGCGCGCCAGAAGCCGATCGGGTTCGCGAAGGAGCGGCCCTCGTTGCTCTGGAGGAAGCCCTTGCGCCACACATACGACAGGCGGGCGCCGATCGGGCCGTTATCGTAAGCGAGCGTAGCGTTGTACGAGAGCTTCGACACGCCGAAGAACGCCGACTTGGTCGATCCGGTGATCGCGCCATTGGTGTCGACGACCGGGATCGTCTGTTCGGAGTCGAGGATCGTGGCGCTGCCGACGAAGCCGAGGCCGTTGAGCGGGCCAGGCAGATACGTCGGGAAGTAAGTCAGGCCCAGTTCCACACCCTTCAACACACCGTCCGAAGCATTCACCGGACGGGTGATGTTGAAGATCTCGGTATAGGTCTCGTTACGCGGCAGGTAGTTGTTGGGAATGATCTCACGCGCGGTAAGCGGCACGACCAGACCGTTGATCTCGCGGCGGAAGGCCGTCGCGTAGATCGCGCTGTTGCGTTCGAAGTACCATTCAACGGCAACGTCGATGTTCTTCGAATGCGTTGCGCTCAGGTTTGCGTTGCCCGCGCTGCCCGAACCGAAGCCGATGCGCGACAGATCGCCCGTGAGCGAGACGTTCGGGTTCAGGTCGCCGAAGGCCGGACGGCGCAGCGTCTCGCCATAGTTGAAGCGGATACGCAGGTTGTCGGTGATGCCATAGCGCGCGGTGAACGACGGCAGCCACTTGGACGAGCCGGTCGAGACGGTGGTGCGGGCGAAGTTGTTGCCGCGATCGAAGTAGTCGTAATCGGTATCGATCGCCACATAGCGCACGCCTGCCTGCAGCTGCAGCGGACGGCCGAAGAGTTCGATCTCGCCATCGGCCATGATGTAGGCGGCGGTGTTGATCTCGCCGATGCCGAAGACGTGGCCGAAGGTCAGCTGGTTCGAAAGCAGCAGGCCCGGATTCACCGACTGGTACAGGGTGCGAACAGCATCCTTATCCATGCTGCGCGGATCGGCCAAAACCCAGCTGGTGGGGATATCCGCGCGTCCATCGAAGAAGCCGCTGTTGGTGAAGGGCGTGCCCTGACCGAACTGCGCCAGCGTCACGCCCGGCAAACCGCCGGCGCCCTGATCGCGCACATAGTTGTCGGCCTTGCGGTCATCGTAGCGGAAGCCCGCCTTGATGCGGCGCAGGAAGCCTTCGTCCCATTCGTACTCGCCGTCGAGCATCACCGTCAGCGCGCTGCCGGTGTTCTTCGTGCCGCTGTCGAACAGGTTGCCCACGCTCCATGCCGAAGCGTCGGTCAGGACGCCCTGGTTGGCGAAATTGTAAGAGGGCAGGCCGCCACCGGCGTTGAAATCCACATTGATGTCGAGCGGGGCGCGATCGGTGCGGATGGCGAAGAACGAGGTTTCGTTCTTGCTGTCCTGATAAGCGACGTCGGCGACGATCTTGCCGCGATCCGCCACGTCCCACTTGGCGTTGAAGGCGTAGACGTAGCTGTCGGTCTTGTTGGTGGAATAGTCGCCGCTGTTGAAGCCCGCAACCTGTCCGACCTGGCGCGATTTGATGATGTTGGTGCCGTCATACAGCTCGAAGCTGTTCGCCGCATCGGCAGGCAGGTTGCCCCACCAATCGACGAAGCTGAAGTTCAGGCTGTTGTACGTTTTGCCGCGAAAGCCGGTGTAGAACACTTCGGCAGTGTAGACCGAACGCTCATTGGGCGCCCACTGCAGCGCGGCGTTCACTGCCGGGCGGGTGCGCTTGCCGTAAAGGTCGGACGCGATCACCGCATCGCGCGAGAGGTAGTAAGGAACCTCGACGCCGTTGATGTTCAGCGTGGAGCCAGCCTTGGCCGGAAGACCGGCATCAAGGCCGGGCGTCCACAGATTGCCCTGCGGGTTGCCGGCCGTGACCGCGCGGCAGTCAGTGGTGAACAGGCGCTCCAGCGCACCGAAAGGGGCGCCGCCCGGGCATGCGCCGGGCATGTTGCTGGTGGTGACCGCAGGCCGCGCGCCATCGGTGGTCAGGAAAGGCACCATCGCGCCTGCCTGCAGGTTCTGGTTGCGGTATTCGGCGCGGGTGTAGCTGGCGTTCACCAGGAAACCGATCTCGCCGATGCCGGTGTCCCACTTGTCCGCCACGAGCAGCGCGACGTTGGGGTTCGCCTTGTCGGCCAGCTCGGAATAGACGCCGCGCGCCAGACCCGAAATGGTGAAGCCGTCGAAGTCGAGCGGGCGGCGGGTCTGCACGTCGATCTGGCCGGCAAGGCCGGTTTCGATCTGGTCGGCAGAGCGCGTCTTGTAGACGTCGATCTTTTTGACGAGGTTTGCCGAGATATCCTGCAGCGCGAACGAAGTGCCGGCTGCGGTGAAGATGTTGCGGCCGTTCAGCGTGGTCAGCGGATCGGTCAGGCCGCGAATAGTGATCGTTGCAGCTTCACCGCCGGCACGATCCGTCACCTGAATGCCGGTGACGCGTTGCAGCGCCTCGACCACGTTGTTGTCGGGCAGCTTGCCGACGTCCTCGGCCACGATCGAGTCGACGATCTGGACGTTGTTCTTGCGGGCATTGATGGCGCCCACGATCGAGGCACGCACACCCGTGACGATGATATCTTCAGCCGACGCGGTGCCGTCTCCGACCGAGTCCTGCGGCGCGGTGTCCTGCGCATGGGCGATGCCTGACAGAGCCAGAGCAAAAACGGATGCAGTGCAGAATGCGAATGGCTTGAGCGCCATGTTTCAACCCTCCCAATGGGGCTGGCCGATACCATGCCCCTCCAATTACTCGGACTAGTTATTAGTCGGACTAATTCGTTGCAAGGGAAAAAGCGTCGAAGCTGTCAAATTGCTCTCAGGAGTGTTGCCATTTCGCCGCAGGACCGCCCGGAAACACTATGTTTCTGGCGGTTTCGGCGGATTTATCAGGTTAGTCCGGCAGCCATGCGCTTGAGGCGTCGGTTGCATTTGCGAGTCGTACATTGTCTGAGGAATGGGCGAGCGCCCTGCCCGTGTAGGCCTGCGATACGAACCGGACGGACCCGCCTTTCGCTTCCTCGCGGCGGAAGCGGTCGGCGCCGGGTGCAGCGCCGGTCGCGGCGGCGGGGGCCAAGGCTACAGACCCGTCCGCAGCGGCAACAAGGACATGATCCGGCTTCAGGATCGGCGAAAGCTGCACCGTGCCATCCTCGGCAGGCAGCGAGCGGAACTGGGTCTGCGCGATCGGCGCATTGCCGACGGTCAGGCGGTCTCCCTCATGCGAGAGGTGTGCGCCGCGCCGCACGGCAGGGGCAAAACGTTCGGGCAGCGGGCCGTTTCCGACCGGCACGCCGAAGTCGGGATTGCCGGCCGCATCGAAATAGAGGCGCTGGATGCGGGTGTGGCGATCCGGGTTGTAAAGCGGATCGCCTTCGATCGCCTCGTAATCGCGGCCATGGTAGACGAGGATGGGGTTGCCCTTTTCGTCCACGGTAAAGCTGTTGTGGCCCGGCCCGTAGACCGAAGTTTCGCGGCAGGTGACGAAGACCGGCTCCTGCGATTTTGTCCAGGCGCGCGGGTCCATCAGGTTCGCGTTCTCGTCGATCGTCAGCAGGCCCATGCAGTACCGCGCGTCGGTGGCGCTGGCGGAATAGGTCATGAACAGGCGGCCATTGTGGCCGATGAAGGCGGACCCTTCGTTGACCTTGTACCCGCGCACTTCCCAGTCGAGCGTCGGCACCGTCAGGCGCGCAGGCGCGGCCGCCAGTGTCAGCGCATCCTTCATTGGCGCGATGTAGACGTTGGAATTGGTGTCGATCCCCGCCTCGCGCTGCGCCCAGGAGAAGTAGCGCACGCCGCGGTGCGTAAAGATCGTCGAGTCGAGGTTGAAGCTGTCCCACGGCGCCTTGAACTGGCCGAGCACGGACCAGTTGCCGGTCATCGGATCGGGTCCGTCACAGACCACGGCGAAAGTGCGGATGCGGAACACGTCCTCGCCGCCGCCGCTGGGGCCGGCTGCGAAATAGACGATCCAGCGGCCATCGACGAAGTGCAGTTCCGGCGCCCAGAGGAAGCCTGACATCGGACCGCTGGCTTCATGGCGCCACAGCACCCGCTCCTCGGCGGTGGCCAGGCCGGCCAGCGTTTTTGCGCGGCGCAGGGCAAGGCGGTCGTACTCGGGCACGGAACCCATCAGATAGTACCAGCCATCGGTGTGCAGGAAAATCTGCGTATCGGCGCGCTGACGCACCAGCGGGTTGCTCGGCATGGGAGCGGGCGCGGCCGTCGGCGTGTTCAAAGCAGTCTTGCCGGGGGCCGTGCAGGCGAGCGGAAGCAGCGAGGTGGCGGCGGCGAAAGCGCGGCGCGAAAGAAGCATCGTCATGTCGTCCTCTCCGGGTGTTCTTGTTCGGTCAGGTGGCTTTAAGCGTCGTTCAGGTACGACCCGAAAAAAGGCGCCCCGGCCGGGCCGAGACCCGGCCGGGGCGCCGTCAGGTGGGTTCAGTATTCAGCCGTGGGCCAGCCGTCCGCATCCCAGCGGATCGGCGCGATGCGCAGTTTCGGCGCACCGTCGGCCTGCTTGTCGTAGGCGTGATAGACGACGTACGTCGTGCCGTCGCTGTCGGTGAATGCGCCGGCGTGGCCCGGTCCGCGAAAGCGCTGCTGCTCCTGCAGATCGGCACGCAGGAAGATCGTGCCGCCGCCCTGCATCATCTCGCTCCCGTCCTTGCCGAGGTAGGGCCCAGTGACCTTCTTCGCGCGGCCTACAACCGTGTAATACGTGCTGTTCACACCCTTGCAGCAGTAGTCGTAGGACGCGAGCAGGTAGTACCAGCCGCCATGCGGGATGATGAACGGCGCCTCCACCGGAGCGGGCCCGCCCGCCGGAGCAAGGCGGCGGGCGATCGAATAAGGCTCGGTACCAGGGGCGACCTTGCCGGTCTTCGCATCGAGCGGGAACAGCTTCAGGCCGCTCCAGAAACTGCCCAGCGACAGCCACTGGCGGCCCTGCGCATCGACCACGAAGTTCGGGTCGATGGCGTTGAAGTCGTCCTCCTTCGTGGACATGACGACAAGGCCGTGATCCTTCCACTTCGCCTTCGCGCCCAGCGCGGGGCTGGTGGCGAGACCGATGGCGGAACGGTTCGAGCCGAAGGTCGAAACCGAATAATAGAGCCGGTATTCACCGTTCACGTAGGAAATGTCGGGCGCCCAGATGCCTTCGGTGCCGGGCACGGCTTCCTTGGTCCACGCCGGCATCTGCGCAAAGACCGAACCGGCGTCGGTCCAGGTCTTCAGGTCCTTCGAGGTCTTGATGCCGATGTATTTGCCCACGGTGCTGAACACGTAATAGGTGTCACCCTCGCGGATGATGACCGGATCGTGCACGGTGAGATCGCCGGAAAGCTGGGAGTTCAGGGACTTTCCGGCGTCCTGGCCCCCTACTACCTGAGCAGGCGCCGCGCCGGGAAGTCCCAGCGCGGCAAGAGCGAGAATCCAGCCCTTCATTTCAGTTCGAGCACGACGACCGACTTGGCCGGAAGTGTCACGACAAGCTGGCCGCCCTGCACGCTGGCGCCGGTGAAGGCCGCAGGCTTGACCACTTCGGGCGCATCGAAGGTGTTGTGCGAATTGATCGCGGAGGCTGTCAGAATACGTCCCGTCACCGCCGAAGCGCTCACGCCGTCCAGCTTGATCGTCACCGTGTTGGGCTGGTTGGGGTCGAGGTTTGAGAGGCCGACGTGAATCGTGCCGTCCTTGGCCTTCACCGCCGAGCCGCTCACCGCCGGCATTGTGAACTCGTCCTTGGCATACCAGGGGGACTTGATCTCGATCGGCAACACGGTGGCATCCTGCCACGGCTTGTACATCTCGAAGACGTGATAGGTGGGCGTCAACACCATCTTGTCGCCGTCCGTGAAGATCATCGCCTGAAGCACGTTCACCATCTGCGCGATGGCGGTCATGCGCACGCGGTCGGCGTGCTTGGCGAAGATGTCGAGGTGGATCGAGGCGATCAGCGCATCGCGCAAGGTGTTCTGCTGCCGCAGGAATCCGGGGTGCGTGCCCTCGTCCTGCGCATACCACGAACCCCATTCGTCCACGGCCAGGAAGACCCGCTTTTCGGGGTCGTACTTGTCCATGATCGCCGAGTGCTTGGTGATCAGCTCGTCCATCTTGCGCGCGCCGTTCAGCGCATCGGCCCAGCCGTGCTCGTCGAACGCGACGGCAGGCGCGCGCGGCGGCCAGCCACCGGCGGGGTGGACGTAATAGTGCAGCGAAACGCCGTCGAGCTGGCCTGCAGCGACACGCATCATCGTGTCGGTCCAAGTGTAGTCGTCGACGTTGGCGCCGGCGGCGATCTTCTGGATCTTGGTGCCGGCGGGCGCCTTGATGAAGGTGGCATAGCGGCGCGTTTCGTCCGCCGCGAATTCGGGACGCATGTTGCCGCCGCAGCCCCACAGCTCGTTGCCGACACCGAAGAACTCGACCTTCCACGGCGCCTTGTGGCCATTCTTGGCGCGCTCGTCAGCAAGGCTGCCGGCGGGCGAGGTCATGTATTCGACCCATTCCGCCATCTCGCGCGGGGTGCCGTTGCCGACGTTGCCCGCGACATAGGCCTCTGCGCCGACCTGGCGGATCAGCTCGAAGAACTCGTGCGTGCCCACGGTGTTCGGCTCGGTGACGCCGCCCCAGTGCGTGTTGATCTTCACCGGACGCTTGTTCTGCGGGCCGATGCCTTCACGCCAGTTGTACTCGTCGGCGAAGCAGCCGCCCGGCCAGCGGATCACCGGTACCGAAAGGTCGCGCAGGGCCTGCACCACGTCGTTGCGGAAGCCGTTGGTATTGGGGATCTTGCTGTTCTTGCCGACCCACAGGCCGCCATAGATACCCGTGCCAAGATGCTCGGCGAACTGGGTGAAGATTTCCTTGTGGTAGACCGGACCGGGCTTGTCCGCTTCGATCGTCGCGGTGGTCGGCTGGCCGCCCGTATCGGCATTGGCGGTCGTAGCCAATGGGCCGGTGAGCGCGGCCCCGCCCAGCAGCAGGGCCAGTGTCGTGCGGCTAAATGCTTTCATCATGGTGTGTCCCCTCCCAGGGAAAATCAATCGTGGAATGCGTCGACGGTCTGGCGATTGCCGCGCAGGAACGCGTCGGCGACAAGGCGCAGGGGCGCGATATCGACATCGCTGCGCCCGCCCCGGATGAGGTTGGCGAAGCGGGCGTAGAGGCCGGGATACTCCAGGTCCTCACTATGCTCCGCGCCGGTGGGCAGGGTGAGGACCGCGCCGCCATTGGAGAGTTTCAGCGTACCCGCGTCGGTCTCGACCACGATATCCCAGGACTGCGGGCCGGTCTGGCGCCAGTCGAGGTCCATGTGGATCGGCGCGCCTGCCGTGTCGCGGAACTGGATGTCCGCAGCGATCGGCGCGGCGCGGTTGGCGGGGATTTCCAGCGTCGCGGTCTTCAGGAAGACCGGGCGCGGCAGGATGTGGGTCAGGATCGAAAGGGCGTTGATGCCCGGATCGAACACGCCGAGCCCGCCCGGCTCCCAGATCCATGCCTGACCCGGATGCCAGACGCGCACGTCCTCGCGCCAGACGATCTTCACGCTCTCGATCCGGCGCTCTGCCAGCCACGCGCGGGCAGGCGCCACGCCCGCCGCAAAGCGCGAGTGCCAGGCCGCGAACAGCGTCGTGCCGACCTTTTCGGCGCGGCTGGACAGTGCGACGCATTCCGACAGGGTCGCCCCCGGCGGCTTCTCAAGGAAGACATGCATCCCCTTGTTCAGCGCCTGCACCGCAAGATCATAGCGGACCTGCGGCGGCGTGCAGAGCGCCACCGCATCGACCGCCGGGCCGTTTTCGATCAGCTCGTCGAGGCTCTTGTGGTGGGACACGCCCTCCACGCCTGCGTCATGCGGGCTGACCGTGGCCGCAAGGCTGAACGCCTTGTTCCCGGCAATCGCCGGCAAGTGCTGGTCGCGGGCGATCTTGCCCACGCCCACCACCGCGATCCGGATCGGGTCCATCGATCAGAGCGCCTTGACGGTAGCAGTCTGGACTTCGGCGCGCGCCAGCGGGTTGGATACCGGCAGCGTGAAGGGCGCTGCAGAAATCTCGAACACGTCGCCTTCTTCGGTCTGCACAGCGTCGCTGAACGAGAGCGTGGCGGTGCCGAAGAAGTGAACGTGCACATCGCCCGCGCGGCGGAACAAGTCGTACTTGAAGTGGTGATGCTCAAGGTTGTCGAAGCTGTGCGACATGTTGCCCTCACCCGAAAGGAAGGGCTTTTCCCAGATCGTCTCGCCCGCGCGCACGATCTTGCTCGTGCCTTCGATGTGGGTGGGCGGAGTGCCGATCAGCAGCTCAGGGCCAAGCGCTGCCTGGCGCAGCTTGGAGTGGGCCAGCCACAGGTAGTTGTGGCGCTCGGTGACGTGGTCCGAAAACTCGTTGGCGAGCGCGAGCCCGAGGCGGTAAACAGTGCCGTCTTCGCCCACGAGGTAAATCCCAGCCAGTTCCGGCTCCTCGCCGCCGTCCTGCGAGAAGGCAGGCATGGTCAACGTATCGCCCGGGCCGACGAGCTGCGAGCCGTCGCCCTTGTAGAACCACTCAGGCTGCTGGCCGACTTCGCCGGCTGCCGGCTTGCCGCCTTCGAGGCCTTCGAGGAACATGCGCATGGAATCGGTCTGCTGCTCGTTCGCGATGGCAGCTGCATGCATCTTGTCGCGGCCTTCGGCGGAGCCGAGGTGGGTGAGCCCAGTGCCCGTCATCAGCAGGTGCGCGGGATCTTCATGGTCGATCGGCGCGATCAGGCGGCCGGCTGCATGTTCGGCGGCGATGTCGATCGCTTCGCCCTGCCCGCAGGCCCTGGCGGCATCGGCCAGCGACACGCCGTCAGCGATGGCGCGCAGCGCGAGTTCGCGGATCGAAGTGACGCCGGGCAGGACGTGAGCGGCATCGCCCTCGGCCAGGATGACGGAACGTGCGCCATCGGCGGCGCGGTGCTGGAGCAGGCGAAGGTAGGTCATGGGGTCTCTCCCAGAGAGTTTTTGCGCTGCCGCGGCGCACCTTCTTGTGAGGCGCGCCGCGGGGGATCGGTGCAGGATCAGTTGAGGGTAAGCGTACCGTCGATCAGGCGCGGGGCGCCGTCACCGAAAGCATCGTCACGCAGTTCGGGCGGAAGCAGGCCCTGCGCGAGGTTCTGGTAGCTGACCGGACGAAGGAAACGGTCGATGGCAAGGCTGCCGACCGACGTGGTGCGCGGGTCGGTGGTGGACGGGAACGGGCCGCCGTGAACCATCGCGTGGCACACTTCGACGCCGGTCGGCCAGCCGTTGACCAGAATGCGGCCAACCTTGCGCTCCAGCACGGGCAGGATACGGGCAGCGGCGCCCTCGTCCGCATCGTCCATGTGGATCGTGGCGGTGAGCTGGCCTTCCAGGCCTTCGAGGAGGAGAGCGAGTTCCGCCTCGTCCTTGCAGCGCACCAGGATCGAGGCCGCACCAAACACTTCGTCGCCAGCAGCCTTGTCAGCCAGGAACTGCGCGGCGGTGGTCTGGAACAGCACGGCACCGCCCGTGGTACGGCTGCCTTCCTCACCCTTGGCGAGCGTTTCAACGCCCGGCAGGCCGGTCAGCGTCTCGACGCCCTTGGCATAGGCGGCGGCGATGCCGGTGGTCAGCATGGTCTGCGGCTTGGCAGCGCCGACGCCGGTGCTGGCGGCAGCAACGAACGCGTCGAGACCTTCACCCTCGATCGCCAGCAGCAGGCCAGGGTTGGTGCAGAACTGGCCTGCGCCCATCGTCAGCGAACCGACGAAAGCCGTGCCCAGCGCTTCGCCGCGCGCCTTCAGCGCTTCGGGCAGGAGCAGGACGGGGTTGATGCTCGACATTTCGGCATAGACCGGGATCGGCACTTCGCGCGCCTGCGCCAGCTTGACGAGGGCAAGGCCGCCGCCGCGCGAGCCGGTGAAACCGACCGCCGCGATGCGCGGGTCCTGCACGAGCGCCGCGCCCAGTTCGTTCGACGGGCCGGCAAGGTGCTGGAACACGCCTTCCGGCAGGCCCGCATCCTTGACAGCCTTGGCAATGGCGCCGGCGATCAGACCGCCGGTGATCGGGTGCGCCGGGTGGCCCTTAACGACGACCGGGCAACCAGCGGCCAGCGCCGATGCGGTGTCACCGCCGGCAGTCGAGAAGGCGAGCGGGAAGTTCGAGGCACCGAACACGGCAACCGGGCCGACCGGGATCATGCGCAGGCGCAGATCGGGGCGGGGAAGCGCACGCTCGGGCAGGGCGGGGTCGATGCGCAGCTGCTGCCACTGGCCCTTGCGCACGACGTCGGCGAAGAGACGCAACTGGCCCATGGTACGGCCACGCTCGCCTTCGCTGCGACCACGCGGCAAACCGCTTTCGGCCGTGTAGGCGTCGAGCAGCGAATCGCCGATCGCGAGGATTTCGTCAGCGATTCGCTCAAGGAACGATGCGCGCTCCTCGCGGCTGGTCGCGCGGTAGGTGTCGAATGCGGCAGCTGCGGCAGCGCAGGCCGCGGCGACATCTGCGGGGGTGCTGACAGCAAGCGGCTCGCCCTGAGGCTCGCCGGTTGCAGCGACGATGGAACGAAATTCAGTCATTCGGGGTCTCCCTATTTACTCCGACATATTAGGAGCGGACGCGAAACGCAATGTTTGTCGTTCCTTCTGGCAAGAAGGACTGTTAGTTTCAGATCAGGAGGAGCCCATAGCAGTGCCAGAAGCCGGTTTTATGAATGAAGACGCCATTGCCAAATCCGGCGACGAGGCTCGCGGACCCGGAAGACGCCTCCACGGAGCCATCGCCCACAAGCTCGGCACAGCCATCTTGTCAGGCAAATATGTACCGGGCGACATCCTTTCAGGCGAAGTTGCCTTCGCCGAGGAACTACAGGTCTCACGCAGCGCCTACCGCGAAGCGATACAGGTGCTTACCGCCAAGGGCCTCGTCGCAAGCCGCCCCAAAGCTGGCACCCGCGTCCTCCCCCGCGACCGCTGGAACCTGCTCGACCCTGAAGTGTTGGGCTGGGCCTTCGCCGGCGAACCAGACATCGAATTCGTGCGCAGCCTGTTCGAACTGCGCGCCATCGTCGAACCCGCCGCCGCCCGCCTCGCCGCCCAGCGCCGCGACAAGGAAGACCTCAAGACGATGAAAGACGCCCTCGCCGCCATGCGCCGCCACACCCTCACCACCGAGGCTGGGCGCGCGGCAGACCGAGACTTTCACAAAGCCATCCTCCAGGCCACCCGCAACGACGCCCTGCTGGTCCTGAGCGCCTCGATCGGCGCCGCAGTGAACTGGACCACCCAGTTCAAACAACGCGCCCGAGCCCTGCCGCGCAATCCTATCCCCGATCATGTGCGGGTGTACGATGCGATTGCCGCCGGTGATGCCGCAGGAGCTGCGGAGGCGATGAACGTGCTGGTCGATCTGGCGCTTGAGGATACGCACAGTTCCATGGTGGCAAAATAAAGGAAAGACCTGGGCCCAGCGCCCCAGACCCCTTTACCTTGGCGCGGTTCGTGCAGCTTGGTTGCGAGTCTTGGGAAGCCACATGGCTTGCGAGATGCTTGGCATTTCGACGCGGACTATATTCCATGCCGTCACCCTGAACTTGTTTCAGGGTCCATTTCGCCATTCTAACCGCCGCCAGATCGGATAAATGGATCCTGAAACAAGTTCAGGATGACGATGTCTGCGCGGTAGAACCTGCGCTTTAAGGATTCCGGGGCGATGGCCCCAGGTCTCCCCTCCCTCCCCTTCAAACACAAAAAAGCCCCGGAGACTAATCTCCGAGGCCCTGTTGTTTCGTCTGAGAACCGTTATTAGAAAACGACTTTGGGGTCCGCTTCCGCGTGGGTCACCTTGCTCCCCCACAGTGCGTAGAACAGCACGTAGAGTTCGCATGCCGCCGTCAGCAGGAACGAGGTTTGCAGGCCATAGTTGTCCGCAATCCAGCCCTGGACGATCACCAATGCGCCGCCGGCGATGGCCATGACCAGCAGGCCCGAGCCTTCTTCGGTCAGCGGGCCGAGACCCTTGATGCCCAGCGTGAAGATCGTGGGGAACATGATCGAGTGGAACAGGCCGACGAGGATCAGCGACCACATGGCGATCGGGCCGTGGGCGAAGACGGTGATCATCATCACGATGAAGGCGCCGATGGAGAACAGGGCGAGCACCTTGCTGGCATCGAAGCGTTGCATCACGGCGGAGCCGACGAAGCGGCCGACCATCATGCCGCCCCACAGGAAGGCAAGGTAGCGGCCTGCCTGCTCGTGCGTGGTATTGGCGATGTCGGGCTGGCTGACGAAGTTCACGAAGAGGTTGGCGACGCCGATTTCCGCAATCAGGTAGATGAAGATCGCGGGAATGCCGAAGACCAGGTTGCGGTGGTTCCACAGCGACAGGTTCTTGCGGTCCGCCTTGGCCACGCGCGATCCGGCAGAGCCCATGGCGGGCAGCGGGAACTTGGCGATGACCACGGCGAGGATGACCAGCACCGCCGCGACGAGCGCATAGGGCAGGATCACGGAGTGCGCGTCGGCAATGCGCTCTGCGTCGGTGAGGACGGTGCCGGCGGCGGACGTGCCGCTCTTGGACCGGCCCAGGATCAGGTAGGCACCGAACAGGGGCGCCAGCATGGTGCCGGCCGAGTTCAGCGCCTGCACGAGGTTGAGGCGTGAAGATGCGGTAGCCGGGTTGCCGACGACGGCGACATAGGGGTTGGCCGCGACCTGCAGCAGGGTGATGCCGCTGGCGATGACGAAGAGCATCACCAGGGTCACGCCGTAGGACGGGATGCTGGCGGCCAGCATCATGCCCAGCGCGCCGGCAGCCATGATGAGCAGGCCCACGACAAGCGACTTCTGATAGCCGACCCGTTCGATCAGCTTTGCCGAGGGGATCGAGGCCACGAAGTAGGCGATGAACCACACCGATTCGATCAGTGTCGTCTGGGTGTAACTAAGGTCGAACACACTGCGCAGATGCGGCAGCAGCGTATTGTTGATGACGGTGATGAAACCCCACATGAAGAACAGGCTGGCAAGCAGCGTGAGCGCGGGGCCGTAGCGCACGCCATCGGGCGTTGCGTGAACCACGGGGGTATCTCCAGACGAGACCACTGGCGGCATGACTATCCTCTCAAAGCAAATACCGGCCCCTCAAACCGGAACCGACCCGGACCTTTGTGGCAAACCGGCTTGCACTGTTTCTATTTGTCGGACTATATGCGCTGAACGATGTCGTCAATGGTCAGCGACCCAGGCATCTTACAGAAACGACACCCACACAAGAGAGGCGGGATCAGGGCATGAGGAATTCGGGCAAAGGCATCTTGGCCACGGCAGCATCCGTGCTGGCAGTCGTACTTGCCGCAAATCCGGCGTTGGCCGCCGATGCGTCGCAGGCGCCTGCGGGCAAGCTGACCGATGGCAGGCAGGTCGATGCGGTTACGCTCAAGGCCGCCAACGGCGTTTCGGCGACGATCCTGACTTACGGCGCCACGCTGTGG
This sequence comes from Novosphingobium barchaimii LL02, assembly GCF_001046635.1. Taxonomy (GTDB): domain Bacteria; phylum Pseudomonadota; class Alphaproteobacteria; order Sphingomonadales; family Sphingomonadaceae; genus Novosphingobium; species Novosphingobium barchaimii. The sequence continues at coordinate 29,961 of NZ_KQ130462.1, read as the reverse complement.
AAGCTGATGGCCCCCGACCGCGACGGCAAGGTCGCCGACGTCCTGCTCGCCTATGACGACCTCGCCTCCTTCGAGAAGACCCCGAACTTCTGGGGCGCGACCATCGGCCGTTACGGCAACCGCATCGCCGACGGCAAGTTCACGCTGGACGGCAAGACCTACCAGCTTCGCCAGAACGACCACGGCCAGTCGCTACACGGCGGCGGCAAGGGTTTCGACGTCCAGAACTGGAAGCTCGAATCGATCAAGTCGGGCAAGGTCGCGACGGCGGTGTTCTCGCTCGTCAGCCCTGACGGCGATTCGGGTTACCCCGGCACGGTGAAGACCAAGGTCACCTACTCGCTGGACGAAGCAGGCAACCTGCAGATCGTGTTCGACGCGGTGACCGACAAGCCGACCGTGCTCAACATGACCAACCACGCCATCTTCAACATGGCCGGCGAAGGCTCGCCCCGCGACGCCACGCAGAATGTGCTGACGATCCCGGCCAGCCGCTATACCCCCGTGAACGAGAAGCTGATCCCCACCGGCGAACTGCGCGCGGTCGAAGGCACCCCGTTCGACTTTCGCAAGCCCAAGGCGCTTGCCGGCGACATCCGCGACGGACGTGACCAGCAGATCCTCTACGGCCGCGGTTTCGATCACAACTTCGCGCTCGACAAGGGCCAGACCAAGACCCCGGAACTTGCCGCAAGACTGGAAGACCCGGTTTCGGGCCGCGTACTGGAACTGCTGACGACCGAGCCGGGCGTTCAGTTCTATTCCGGCAACTTCCTCGACGGGACGTTCCTGGGCAAGCAGGGCCATCTTTACCGTATGGGCGACGGCATCGCGCTGGAACCGCAGAAGTTCCCCGATTCGCCCAACCAGCCCAGCTTCCCCTCGACCCGCGTCGATCCCGGCAAGGCCTACAGGCATGTCATGATCTACCGCCTCACCACTTCGCCGCGCTGATCGCCGACCCTTCACGCTGGCCGCCATTCTTCGCTGAACGAACGAAACGAAACCGCTCCATGACCGAAAACACTACTCCGAAGCTGCGTTCACGCGCCTGGTTCGACAATCCCGACAACATCGACATGACCTCGCTCTATCTGGAGCGATACCTGAACTTCGGCCTCAGCCTTGAGGAACTGCGTTCGGGCAAGCCGATCATCGGTATCGCCCAGACCGGCAGTGACCTGTCGCCGTGCAACCGCCACCATCTGGTGCTGGCCGAGCGTATCCGAGAAGGCATCCGCGAACAGGGCGGCATCGCGCTGGAATTCCCGGTCCACCCGATCCAGGAAACCGGCAAGCGCCCCACCGCGGGCCTCGACCGCAACCTGGCCTACCTCGCGCTGGTCGAGGCGATCTACGGCTACCCGCTCGACGGCGTGGTGCTGACGACCGGCTGCGACAAGACCACCCCGGCGCTGCTGATGGCGGCCGCCACGGTGAACATCCCGGCGATCGCCCTGTCGGTCGGCCCGATGCTCAACGGCTGGCACAAGGGCGAGCGTACCGGTTCGGGCACGATCGTGTGGAAGGGCCGCCAGATGATGGCGGCGGGCGAACTGGACGCGGACGGCTTCATCAAGCTCGTCGCGTCCTCGGCGCCTTCGACCGGCTATTGCAACACGATGGGCACGGCGACGACGATGAACTCGCTGGCCGAAGCGCTGGGCATGATGCTGCCCGGCTCCGCCGCGATCCCCGCGCCCTACCGCGATCGCCAGGAATGTGCATGGCGCACCGGCAAGCGCATCGTCGACATGGTGCACGAGGACCTCAAGCCCTCGGACATCCTGACGCTGGATGCGTTCCACAACGCCATCGTCGTCAACGCCGCCATCGGCGGGTCGACCAACGCGCCGATCCACCTTGCCGCGATCGCCCGCCACATCGGCGTCGACCTCCCGCTCAAGGACTGGGAACGCCTTGGCCACAAGGTGCCGCTGCTGGTGAACCTGCAGCCCGCCGGTGAATATCTGGGCGAGGATTACTACCGTGCGGGCGGCGTACCCGCCGTGGTCGCGCAGCTGATCGGCCAAGGGCTGATCGCCGAGAGCGCGATGACCGTCAACGGCCTGACCATCGGCGACAACTGCCGCGATGCGACCATTGAGGACGACAAGGTCATCAAGACCTTCGACCAGCCTCTGGTGGAGGAAGCCGGCTTCCTGGTCCTGTCGGGCAACCTGTTCGACGCGGCGATCATGAAGACCAGCGTGATCTCGGATGAGTTTCGCGCGCGTTACCTCTCCAATCCCGACGATCCCGAGGCTTTCGAAGGCCCCGCCGTGGTGTTCGACGGTCCCGAAGACTACCACCACCGGATCGACGATCCCTCGGTGGGCATCACGCCTGAAACGCTGATGTTCATGCGCGGCGCGGGCCCGATCGGCTATCCGGGCGCGGCGGAAGTGGTGAACATGCGTCCGCCTTCGTACCTCATCACCGAAGGCGTGAGCGCCCTTCCCTGCATCGGCGACGGCCGCCAGTCCGGTACTTCGGGCAGCCCCTCGATCCTCAACGCCTCGCCCGAAGCGGCGGCGATGGGGGGCCTGGCGCTGCTGCAAACCGGCGACCGCGTGCGCATGGACCTCAAGAAGGGCACTGTCGACGTGCTCATCTCGGACGAGGAACTGGCCGCACGCCGCGCCGATCTGGAAGCCAAGGGCGGCTACCCCTACCCGGCCTCGCAGACCCCTTGGCAGGAAATCCAGCGCGCCCTCGTGGGCCAGATGGATACCGGCGCGATCCTGGAAGGTTCGGAAAAGTATCAGCGGATCGCCCAGACCATGGGCTTGCCGCGCGACAACCACTAAGCGCACTACACCCGTCATTCCCGCGCAAGCGGGGATGACGGCATTGCACGAAGGGACCCCGGCGGTCCCCAAAAACGGGAGAGAAGCGATGACGCTTTGGCGCAAGATCGAACGCGGCGTCCGCGATACTCTGGGCGAAGGCGCCCTGTGGTGCGAACGCGATGCGGCGTTCTACTGGGTCGACATCCTCGCACCCGCCCTCAACCGCATGACGCTGGCCGACGGCGAGATCACGCGGTGGGATATGCCGGCCCCGCTCGGCTGGGTCGCGCAGCGTGCCTCGGGCGGGCTGATCGGCGGCTTTCGCGATGGTGTAGCCGCCATCTCGCTCGATCCGCTGGACATCGCCCCGCGTCATGACCCCGAGCCCCATCTGCCCGGCAACCGCATGAACGACGGCAAGGCGGACCACCACGGCGCGATCTGGTGCGGCACCATGGAAATGGCCGAAGAGAACGCCACAGGTTCGTTCTACCGGCTTTCGCCGGAGGGCGATTGGCAGGTGATCGACACCGGCTATACCGTGACCAACGGCCCCGCGTTTTCGCCTTGCGGGAACTGGCTGTACCACACCGATTCCGGCCGCCGCACGATCTACCGCTTTCCGTTCGATGCGAACGGCGTAGGCCCGCGCGAGGAGTTCATCCGCTTCTCCGACGAAGATGGCTATCCCGACGGAATGACCACCGACGCGGAAGGCTTTCTCTGGGTCGCGCACTGGGACGGCGGGCGGATCAGCCGCTTCGCCCCGGACGGCACGCGCGAACGCTCGATCGAACTGCCGGCCCGGCGGATCACCAACATCGCCTTCGCCGGCGAGAAGCTGGACCGCATGTTCGTGACTTCGGCATCGAAGGGACTGCCGGAATCGGAGTTCGACGGCGCCCTGTTCGAGGTGGATGCCGGCGTGGTCGGCAACCCCGCTGGCACTTACCTGGGCTGAACCGATCGCCGCCCCGGATCAGATCCGGGACGGCGATTGATCTCACGCCGGATGCGGCGATGTCACGCGGCCCGTGCGCTCCAGCTTGCCCCAGCCGACCACCCAGCCCGCCACGGCGGAAGCGATCGCGCGCAGCACCACCCAATACATGATCTGCCGGTAGACCAGCCGCTGGGCCACCAGCAGGTGAGCCGGATAAGGCACCTTGTGCCCGTCGAGACGGTAGGCGACCCAGCCGCACAGCACGTCGATCGCGGTGAAGACCGTCCAGTAGACCGCCATCGTGCCCACATCGCCGCGCGTCTGCGCCCAGCCGTGGGCAGCGACACGCAACGCCGTCCCGATGATCGACAGCACCAGCGCCAGATCGATCAGGGGCGAGATCGCCGCGAAGCCGATCTGGAACAGCCACGCCTGCGGCAGACCCACAAGGCCCAGCCCGGAAGGCTTGCGGCGCGAGATCACCTCGCGGTGCTTCCACAGGCATTGCAGCGTCCCGAAGGCCCAGCGGAAGCGCTGCTTGGCCAGAGCGGCGAAGGTTTCAGGCGCCTCGGTCCAGGCGACGGCGCGTGGATCGTACGTGACGCGCCAGCCCGCGCGCTGGATGGCGATGGTGAGATCCTGGTCCTCCGCCAGCGTGTCTTCAGGATAGCCGCCGACTGAATCCAGCGCCGCGCGCCGCCATGCACCCACTGCGCCCGGCACCACGGTCATCGCATCGAAACCGGCAAGAGCGCGGCGTTCGAGGTTCTGCGCGGTGATGTATTCCACGGCCTGCCAGCGGGTGACGAGGTTTACCCGGTTGCCCACCCGCGCATCGCCGGCAACCGCGCCGATCTCGGGGTCGGCGAACCAGCGGGCGAGGCGGCGGATCGTCTCCGGCTCGAACTGTGTGTCGGCGTCCAGCGCGATGACGACATCGCCGGTGGCATCCTTCAGCGCCCGGTTCAGCGCCGCAGCCTTGCCGCCGTTGCGCAGCGTCAGCAACGTCACGCGCGGGTCATCGCCGAATATCTCGCGCACGATCGTGCTGGTGGCGTCCTTGGAGCCATCGTCGGCAACGATCACCTGCAAGGCAGGGCCCCCCTGACCGGAATAGTCGCTCGCCAGGACCCGCGCGATCGAACCGGCGATCACCCGCTCCTCGTTGAAGGCGGGGATGATGACCGAGACGGTGGGCTCGTAATGCGGCGGCTCGGCGCGCTGGCGGCGGCTCTGGAACCAGGCGAGACCGGCCATGATGACAGCGCGCGCCATGCCCAGCGAGATCGCGACATAGAACACCCAGGCCAGGATCGCGGCCACCGTCATCAGCAGGACGAAGGCCGCAACGTCGACCCGCACCGCGGCCAGATCGGGGGATGAGATCACCGGCATCGCGCGGGCCTGCGGAATGCCGACCAGCTGCGAGGCGGTGACGAAGCTGTACCCTTCACCCTTGAGCGTCTCGATGATGCGCGGCAGCGCCGCCACCGTCTCGGCCCGGTTGCCGCCGCCATCGTGGAGGAGGATCACGTTCATCGCGTTGGTACTCGACGCGGAATGGACCTGATCGAGGACCTGCCGGATGATCGACTCGGTTCCCGGCCGCTGCCAGTCGTTCGGATCCACGTGGAGGCCGACGACGGTATAGCCCGCCTTCTGCGCTTCCAGTGCCGGCCCCAGTTCGTCGGGCGTGGTCGGCTCGGCGTCCCCGAAATAGGGGGCGCGGAACAAGGTCATGCTGCGCCCGGTATAGGCTTCGACCAAACGCTGCGTGGCGTTCAGCTCAAGGCGCGTCTGCCCGCCGCCGGCATTGGCGAGGTTCGGGTGCGTGTACGTGTGGTTGCCCAGTTCGTCCCCGTCGGCGACGATGCGCTTGAGCAGTCCGGGGCTGCCAAGCGCGTTCTCTCCGATGACGAAGAAAGTGCCGGGGACGTGCGCTGCTTCCAGTTCCTTCAGGATCAAAGGGGTCCATGTGGGATCGGGTCCATCGTCGAAGGTCAGCGCCAGCACCTTGGGGTTGGAGCCGCCGGCGCGCTGGACGACGTAAGGCGTGGGCAGGGACTGGTACTGTTCGTCCCGGATCATGCCATCGGCGTCGAACCGGACGGCGCGGTGGCCGTCGCGCGGCGTGGCGGTGATGCGCAGGATTTCGCCCGAGCCTTCGATGTCCGCGCTGCTGAGCGCCTTGGGGGTGGAGAGGTCCGGCGTGCCGCCCTTGCGGAATGCGGCAAGGTCGGCCCAGAAACCCGAATCTTCGGTGCCCAGCCGCCACATCGCCATGTCCTGGATGCCCAGCCGCTTCAGGGCGGCCAGTTCGTTCCAGTTGGTGGCGGCGTCCAGCATCCAGATCGTGTGATGTCCTCCTCCCCCGGTGCCCGCGTCATCGTCATAAGCGAAGGCCGCGTTGCCGCTGGCGGGATCGAAAGAAACCTTCGCGCCGCTATCATGCGCGGCCAGCCATGCGTCCTCGATCGAGAGGGCGTCCGTGTCGTCGCCGTGCCAGTCGTAGGCATAGCTGCCCAGCGCCACCACGATCCGGTCGGGGCCGATGCGCTTCAGGGCGCCCTGCACTTCGCGCAGGAACCAGTCCTGCGGCGCGATCGGACCAGCCTCGCCGCCTTCCCAGTGCTGGTCGTAAGCCATGAAGATGAGCTTGTCGGAAACCTTCGCCAGCGCTTCGAGCGGCCAACCTTCGGTATCCGCAGGCACCGTCACCGCCAGATGCGAGCCTTGCGGCAGGGCGGCGCGAAGTTCGCTCAGGAAGGCGACATAGTCCGGCATGGCGCTGGTGGGCAGCGCCTCGAAGTCCATGACAAGCCCCTTCTCGCCGCGCTGGGCGACCATTGCGCCCATGCTTTGTTCGAAAGCGCGGCGCTGGACCTTGTCGTGCATCAGCGAGGCGGCGCCTGCACCGTCCCACTCGGCCTGCCCGAAGTTCTGGACCATCGGCAGCACCTTGAAGCGATGCGCCTCCCCGACGACGAGGTGGTCGAAGCGGGCATCGCTTTCGATCTGCACATCGTGGGTTGGCCCGGACACACTGACCACCGCCGGCACCACCCAGTCGAGGTCGTTGCCGTGGTGGACCAGCGAAAGGAAGCTGGCATCGTTGTTCGGTACGTAGAAGCCGATGCTCAGCGGTTTCTGCTGCCCGGCGGGGTGCAGTTTGGGCAGCCACGATGTCAGCCGGTGCTTGAGCGGCGACCCATGCAGGGTGGAGGCGTGCAGGCGCTGAAGGGGCAGTTCAAGCTCGCGCTGGACCGGCACCGCGACCAGCGTGGTCGCAAAGGCCACCGCGCCGATGATGACTGCCATGAGCAGCAGCGACAGGACACGCCGCGCCCAGCGGCTGCGGCGTCCGGTGGGATCGTAGAAGATGGGCTTGGACATGACGGCTTTCCGGCGATGCGCGAGGGATTACGACCTGCCGGATAGGCCCCTCGTCATGAGGGCGACCTGAGCGCCGCCTTAAATTTTCGTCATGTTCAGCCCGCCCCGTTCCCCGGCACGCCGCAGGATCAGCCCATCATGCCGGAACGGAACCAGCGCCGCAGCGAGGGCAGGCGCCGCAATTGGCAGCCGCAGACCCGGCAGCGGCAGCTCTGGATGCCCGAGGCGTCGACCGTGATCTTCGAAGCAGCGACGTGGCGTTCGGCCCGGCAGTCTACCAGGGTTCCCTGCGCGCGGCGGGCGGGGCGGGCGGGATTGCTCGCCATGCTCAGATCTCCGCTTCGGGCACGGCGGCCCGCAGCGCGCCAAGCGTTGCGGCGATGACGCCCGCGCGGTCGTGGTCAAGGTGATGGTTGCCGGGCAGACCGATGACGCGGGCGCCAGAGCCTGTCATGCCGGGGCAGAGGCTGTCCGTCTCCTCGCGCCCGTAGACGCAGACCACCGGGGCCCAGCGCACTCCTCGTAATGCCTGCAGCGGGCGGGCATCGGGGGTGCCCAGGTAGGCCAGTGTGCTGGGATCGGCGCGGAAGTAGACGTCCTGCGCGGGCACCGTCAGGTCGATTGCCAGGATGCGCGCGCGAAGGTCCGGCGGCAGGTCGGGCGCGGCGGTGGCGATGATGTCCGCTCCGTAGGACTGGCCCATCAGCAATATCCGCTCGGCTCCGGTGCGGGAAAGCGCAAGGCGGATCGCACCGGCGACGACGGCCTGCGCCTCTCCCCGTGAATGATGACGGGCGAAGACGACGGGGGAGCTGATCCCGACGACGGGTATCCCCCTGTCCGCAACGGCCTGCGCGATGGGGGCGCTCATGCCGAAGTTGAAACCCATGTCGCCCGAGAGGAACACCGCCGCCAGCCGGGGACGCCCCGCACGTACAGGCCCCGACGCCGCGAACATCCTGACCGGCTCGGACCCCAGCAAGTGAAGCGCCGGAGCATTTGTCACCGCGATGGCCAACGCCGCCAGCACCAGCAGCCACAGCAGCAGGCAGCGATGGAGCGGGCGCGCCAAGAGGCGGGAAAACGGATTTGTCATGCCGGCAGCATTCTTTCGAGGGGGCGGGTGTGAACTGGAAAGGATACGGACACCTGCGCCGCGTGCCGTACGGCGGCGGGCCCGGCGGCAGGGCCGCTGCCGATCAGGCGCGATACGTCATGCAGGCCCTGGATCAGGCCGATGCCGTGCGGCCCGGCGACGTAGCGAGGCTCCCAGCGAGGCGCGAACTTCTCCTTGTAGCCGCGTAGGCCGCGAAAGCCGTAGAAGCTCTCGCCATGCCGGAAGACAAGCGCGGCGGCCTTGGCCCAGGCGGGCGCGAGGTGGCGCCCGTCGATCCCCGACAAAGGCACCTGGCCCAGCGTGAAGCGCCGATATCCACGCGCCTTGGCCCAGACCAGCAGGTTGGCGAAAAGAAAGTCCATGGTCCCGCGCGGGGCATCGGCGCGGTGGCGCATGAGGTCGACCGAGGCTTCGGCCTTGTCCCGCGTCAGCCAAAGGTTGGCGAAGGCGACGATGCGGCCCTCCACCATGACCAGCGCCACGTCGAAGTTGCACAAGTATTCGCGCTCGAAACTGCCGAGGCTGAAGCCTTTTTCGCGGTGGCCCTTGGCGGCCATCCACTCTGCCGAAATGGCTTCCAGTTCATCGAGGATCACCGGCACGGCGCCGGCGGGAACCACGCGCAGGGTTGCCCCGGCCTTGGCGGCGACGCGCTCGGACTTGCGCACGCTGCGCAGCTGCGGCGTGCCCAGTTCGAAAGCGGGGAGATCGACGATCGCTTCCTCGCCGTATTTCACGATCTGCAGGCCCATGCCGATCGCAAGGTCGAGTGCGGCGGGCGATACTTCATACAGCATCAACCGGCCCTGCTGGCGGTGCGACAGGTCGCGGATCGCCCAGAGCAGTTCGCCCCAGGATTGCTCCGCGCCGACCGGATCGCCCATGACGACCCAGCTCGATCCCTTGACCTGATACATGATGAAGGCATCGCGGGCGGCGGAAACCAGGAACCGCTTGTCGCCGGTCAGCGCCAGCATCGCTTCGGTCCGACCGCTGGTGGCCATGATGGCGCGGATCGCCGGCCCCGCCTCCTCCACGCTTTCGCCGTGAGGGCGCGAGGCTGAAGGCGCGAATAGCCGCCACAGGGCAAACCCGGCGAGGAACACGGCGCAGGCCAGCGCGGCGCGCAAGTAGCGCGGGGCATTGGCCTGCAGCGCGAACTTCCACCACAGGTCGTCGTCGTAGGGAATGTGGCGGTAGGCGAACATCCCGGCCCAGAGCGCCAGTCCGCCGACCATCCCGACCGCGGCCAGCCAGCCGGCCGTCAACGGTGTCTCGGTCAGCGCGGTGCGGCGATAGAAGGCGCCGCGCGTCAGCTGGAGCAGGCCGGCAAGGCCAAGGCAGGCCGCCGCCTCCTCATAGTCGATACCCTTGGTCAGCGAGAAGAAGGCCCCCGCCACCAGCAGCAGCCGCGTCGCCAGGCAGGCTCCGTCCAGCCGGCGGTAAAGCCCCGGCGCCAGCAGCAGCAGCGCCGTGCCCACAAGACTGGCGGCGATGTGGCTCGCCTCGATGAAGGGCAGCGGCAGGAAATCGGCAAGCAGGCCCATCCGCGCGTGGATCGCGGGCAGCGAGCCCGACAGCAGCAGCATCCCGCCGCCCAGGAATGCCGAGCAGCTCAGCAGCAGCGGCGACAGGCTGGTGGCCAACGTCTGCATGCCGCCCACCAGTTGAGCGAGCCGGCGGCTGCGGCGGCTCTCGTGCCAAGCGAGCAGCAATGCCGCCAGCACCAGGGGCAGCAGGTAATAGACGAGGCGATAGGCGATGAGAGCTGCGAACAGCGCCGTGCGGTCTCCCGGCACGATGGCAAGGACCACTGCCTCAAACACGCCCAGCCCGCCGGGGACGTGGCTTATCAGCGCAACGACGATGCCCAGCGCATAAGCAAGCACGAAGGCGGGCAGAAGTGCCGGAGCAGCGCCGGGCAGCAGCACGAACAGCGCCGCCGCCGCGCAGGACAAGTCGACGAAGCCGATACCGATCTGCGCCATGATCTGGCCCGGACGCGGCACCGGCAGGCTTATGCCCAGAACCCGCAGCGGGCCTTTCGCCCGCGCCGCCGCGATCACCAGCGCCGCCATGAACGCCATCATCGCCGCTCCGGCAAGGTGAGTCGGGCCCGCCCCCAGCGACACGCCGGGCAGGTCCAGCCTGCCGGGGTGGAGCAGCATGGCAGCGCCCGCGATGGTGATGATACCGGCCCAGAAATTGCCCGCCGCCAGCGCGACCACCCGCGCGACATCCGGCCCGTCAAGCCCCGCCGCGACGTAGATGCGATAACGGGCCGAGCCGCCGGTCAACAGCGAAAGGCCCAGATTGTGGCTGAGGGTATAGCTGGTGAACGAGGCCAGTGCCGCCGTCCGCCAGGGCAGCGGGCGCCCGACGATGCGCAGCGCAAGGTAATCGTAGAATGTCAGCGCAAGGTAGCTTGCGGCGGTGAACCCCAGCGCCAGTACGATCTGCGCGGGTGTCAGCGCATGGACTGCGGCGCGAACCTGCGAATAGCGGATCTCGTGCGTCAGGGCATCGAGCGCCGCAAAGCCCAGCGCGATCACCGCCAGCACCACGCCCAGCGTAACCAGCCGCCGCCGCCGTTCGATCAGGCCAACAAGGCCGCGCAGGGGTTTCATGCCGGCACTTGCCCGATACGGGTCCAGACCTGCGACTTGCACAGGAGCCCGCCCAGAATGCAGCCCTTGACCTTCAACTGCGTGGGCGAAAGCTGGTCGATCTCGGAAGTGAAACGGCGGCCCATGTCGGGCACGAACACGGTGCCACTCCAGGTGCCATGGCCGCGAAAGCGGTAGTCCTCGAGGATTTCAGTGCCGAGCAGACGGGGCACATCGCTATCACGCGCATCGGCCTGGGCCTGGGTACTGGCCCACACGATGCGGCCGCACAGGCTTTGCGTCCGGTTCTGTGCGCAAACGTCGGTATGAACGGCGACGGTGTGTTTCGGGTTCAACCAGATGCCTTCGGCATCGGCCGCGGCATGTCCCTCGCTCGCGAAGGCAGGCGCGGCCAAGGCGACGAGGAGGGGGATGAACAGGGCATATCGCATGGCGGACTCCGTGGGGTTACCATCGCAGTACGCATGCCTGGATTGCACCGCCCTCACGGGCAGATGAAATATCGGCAATGTCAGGGTAACGCGTTGAAGCACGGGATCGATGCGGCGGTTTTCTTCGCACCTTGATGCCGCCCGGAGAGGGCGAAAAGGGCAAGCCTCAACCTCCGCGGGCGAGTGCGGAGAGTACGCCGATGGAAAAACCTGGCGGACGGGTATGGCCGGCGCTGGGGCCGCCAGCATCAGGCGACATGCTTATGGATCTGCCTGTAAATCGCGAACGGCCGGAGAGGGGCAAACCTCAAGGTACTCACCGACTCGGCCCTGTGGTGCGCGGGGATGGCGGGTCGGGCTCGCTCCCCTGCCGCCGGTCCTGAGGGCACACCCTCATGTTCATCCACGCATCCGGTATTGCGGCTTGTCCGGTCCAGTACCGGGCGCCGACCATGCACGGGAAAGCGAAAAGCGTCAGCTACGCGCTTCCCGTCCCGCCGCTTTTGCCGATCGAAATCGACGGTGCAGCATGTAACCTATATGGTTATATTTGTCAAAGCATATTTGCCGAATACTCCATTGCCCTGGGGCACAGCACGCGAAAATGCGCGCCATTCGGCGAGCGCAGCAGTTCCAGTACGCCGCCATAGGCATCCAGCAGCGAGCGGGCGATGGCGAGGCCCAGCCCCGTGCCGCCTGCCTCGCGCTTGCTGGTGAAGAAAGGGGCGAACACGCGTTCCCGGTCGCCTTCAGGAATGCCCGGCCCGTCGTCGACAAGATCGAGGCGCACCCAGTCGTCATCCTGCACCGTCAATGTCACCTCCAGCCGGGATGCCCCTGCCTGCCGGGCGTTCTCGGCCAGCGTGGTCAGGACCGCCTCCAGCGCGCCGGGGTCCATGGCAACCGCCGGAACCAGAGCCGAGGATGCCTCGGACAGCAAGAGGTTCACGCGGAACCGATCCCGCGTCATGGCATCGGCCATGGAGGCGAGGATACCGTGAACCGGGGCGCTGGCACCGGGCTCTCCCACCAGAACGTCGGCCCGCGCGAGTTCCATCAGCCGCCCGACAAGGCGAGAGAGGCGGCGCGCATCGGCGGCCATGTTGGCGAGGAACCGCTCGCGGTCGGCCGAGGCCATGTCGCCGCCGTGGTCCTGCAGCAGTTCGATGGCACCCGACATCGCGGCCAGCGGGGTCTTGAACTCATGGCTGACTGAGGCCGCGAAATCGCGCAGATAGCGCGAGCGTTTCTCGATGCTGTCGGCCATCTGCTCGAAATCGTGGAACAGGGCCCTGATCTCAACCACCTGAAGCGAGGACTGCCGCGCCGTGACCCGCCTGCCCGAGGCCAGCTCGCGCGTCGCCTGGCTAAGCCGCTCCACCGGCCGTACGATCGCGCGCGACAGCACCGCCGTCAGCGCGAACAGCAGCCCCAGGATCACCACCCCGCCCAGCGCGATCTTGCCCCGGTCCTCGTAGATGCCGAGGAACAGGGCGCGCGGCGAGCGTGATAACAGCAGCACGCCCACCACCTTGCCGTCGACCATGATCGGGCGTGCATGGTGCAGGCGGATCTGCGCCGCCCGGCTCAGCCATTCCAGCGGATAGCGCCGCACATAGCCTTCGTTCTTGCGCAGCACCGTCACCGCGCTGCCACCCAGCGCGATACGCACTTCCGGCAGCATGGCAAAGCTGCGCCCGCCGGCCTGCCCGTTGAGCAGCACCCCGTGCCGGTCGAGCATCAGGATCGCGGCAAGCGTGGTGACTTTGGTTTCCCGGAACGCAGGCATCATCTGGCGCGCCAGCACCAGTGCCGCCGGGTCCGGCAGCCTGTTGGTGATGGCCGCGCGCGGCCGGGGCGGCAGGATCGGGGATGAGCGCAAGTCCACCTCGGTCTTGCGCTCGTGATAGCGCTGGGTGTCCTCCAGCGGCACGGCCTGCATCGGAATGCCCCGCGCCACGATCGCAGCGCTGGCGGCCAGCGCGGCGCCCTGCGCCACAAGTTCCGCCTCGGTCCGGCGCACCAGCGCGTTTTCGTAGACGCGCAGGAAGATCGCGCCAAGGCCAGGCAAGGCCGCCACGAACAGCAGCGTGCCTAGCAGGAAGGTGCGCAGGCGCAGGACCGGCCAGAACCGGCCGACCAGGCCCTTGAGGCGAGGAATCATGAAGAGGCCGCCGCTCCGGCACATGCGCCCATGCGGTAGCCGATGCCGGCGCGTGTCTCGATCACGTCGCTGCCGCCCAGGTCGGCGAACTTGCGCCGCAGGTTGCGCACGTGGCTGTCCACGGTCCGATCCGTCATCGCGAAGCCCGGCCCCCGGAAACGGTCGATCATCTGGTCGCGCGAGAATATCCGCGCGGGCGCTTCCAGCAAGGTGCGCAGGATGGTGAACTCGGTGGCGGTCAGGCTCACCTCCTGCCCCTGCCACCGCGCGGTCCAGCTTTCGGGATCGAGGCTGAGCAGGCCCTGGCGCAGCACCCCGGCGCTTTGCGCCGCCGCCGACTTTTCGGTTTCCGACCCGGCTTGCGCAGGCCGGGCGGCGGTGCGCCGCAGGATCGCCATCGCGCGGGCCACCACTTCACGCGGGGAGAACGGCTTCACCACATAATCGTCGCCGCCCAGTTCGATGCCGAGCACGCGGTCGCTCTCGTCATCGCGCGAGGAGAGGAAGAAGATCGGCACATCGCCGCCCGCCCGCAGGCGGCGGCACACTTCCAGCCCGTCCATGCGCGGCATGTTGATGTCGAGGATGACAAGGTCCGGGCCGTGGCCCTCCACCTTTTCCAGCGCTTCCTCGCCGTCGCCGGCTTCGATCGTGGCAAACCCCGCCTTGGTGAAGGCAAAGACCAGAAGCTGGCGTATGTGAGGGTCGTCGTCGACGATCAGGATCGTGGCAGGCATGGCCCCCATGATCATCTCCCGCTCGCTCCTGTCAATGCAGAGAGCAAAAGGGAGCAGAACAAGCGGCGTCCCCGCCGTAGCGGGAACGCCGGTATCTACTTTAAAGGCGCGGCAGCCTCAGGCCGCCACGTCCTTTGCAAGCGAAGCGCTGTCGATCACGAAGCGGTAGCGTACGTCGCTGCGAAGCATTCGGTCGTAAGCCTCGTCGATCTGCTGCATTTCGATCATCTCGACGTCCGAGACGATCCCGTGCTCGGCGCAGAAATCCAGCATCTCCTGCGTTTCGGCGATGCCGCCGATCAGCGAGCCGGCGATGGTCTTGCGCCCGAAGATCAGGCCGCCGACGTTGGGGGTCGGGTGCGGCTGGTCGGGAACGCCCAGCAGGACCAGCGTGCCGTCGCGCTGCAGCAGGTCGACGTACGTGTCGAGGCTGTGGCTTGCCGCGACCGTGTCGATGATCAGGTCGAAGCTGCCGGTATGGGCCGCCATCTCGGCCTCGTCGCGCGAAACCACAGCTTCATCGGCGCCAAGATCCCTGGCGTCCTGCCGCTTGCCCGGGGTCGAGGTGAAGGCGACGACATGCGCGCCCATGGCATGGGCGATCTTGATCGCCATGTGGCCAAGCCCGCCGATGCCGACGACGCCAACCTTCTTGCCGGGGCCCGCATTCCAGTGGCGCAGCGGCGAATATGTGGTGATGCCCGCGCAGAGCAGCGGCGCAACGGCGGCGAGCTGTTCCTTGGGGTGGCTGATGGTCAGGACGAAATGCTCGTCGACGACAATGGCGTGCGAATAACCGCCCAGCGTATGACCCGGCGCATCCGGCGTTGGGGCGCCGTAAGTGCCCGTCCATCCGTTGGTGCAGTAGTTTTCGAGGTCTTCCTTGCACGAACCGCAGTGCCCGCAGCTATCGACGAGGCAGCCCACGCCGACGGTATCGCCGACCTTGAAGCGCGTAACTTCGTCGCCCACGGCGCTGACGGTGCCGACGATTTCATGGCCCGGTACGCAAGGGTAAGGCGTCTCACCCCATTCACCGCGCGCGGTGTGCAGGTCCGAGTGGCAGACGCCGCAATAGCTGATGTCGATCGCGACATCGCGCGCGCCTGTTTCACGGCGTTCGATCAGCAGCGGTTCGAGCGGACGGGCATTGGCGGCAACGCCATAGGCTTTGACTTGCATGGATGATCCTCGGGATGGCTGAAACGGACAGGCACGGCGATAGCCGTGTTGCACATGCGAGATAGTGCATGAACACGGCTATCGTCAGGTCACCAGGATTGCACGCAGCGGTGAGCAATGCTCACCATCGTCGGCGCACCGGATTCGGGGCCCAACATGCTCTCCCGCACTACCCTACCTCGCTGCCCCCGGTGCCGGATGTCCGGCGTCGCCCCGGTCAAGCTGCCGAGGCGGCTCTCAGCAGCTCGTCGGCGGATCCGGTTATCACGACATGCCCGATAGACAGGCTCGGCGAGGCGCCGGGCCGTCCGAAATAGTATCCTTGCGCTTCGTCGCAGCCCTGTTCCTTGAGCAGCGCGACCTGGTCGAGCGTCTCGACGCCTTCGGCCAGGACCGGCACGTTGAGGCTTTGCCCAAGAGCGAGGACCGCCTTGATGATCGCTCGCGCCTGACTGCTGGTCTGCGAGCGCAGAAGGAACGACTTGTCGATCTTGATCTTGTCGAACGGGAAGGAATGGAGCGTATCGAGCGAGGAATAGCCGGTGCCGAAATCGTCCATCGCGATGCTGATGCCCAGCGCCTTGATCTGGCGCAGCAGATGCAGCGCGCGCAGCTTGTCGCCGATGATCGCGGTTTCGGTGATCTCCAGTTCAAGCCGCCGGGGCGATAGTCCGGTCTCGATCAGGATGCCGTGCACCACCTGAACCAGATCGCTTTGCGAAAGCTGGACGGCGGAAAGGTTCACGGCGATCTTCAGGTCATTGGCCCAGGCCATTGCCTCGGTGCAGGCTTCGCGCAGCACCCATTCGCCGATGCGGAAGATTTCGCCGGTTTCCTCGGCGATGGGGATAAAATCGTCGGGCGCGATGAAGCCGCGCGTCGGGTGTTCCCAGCGCAAAAGCGCCTCGTACCCGGTCATCTCCCCGGTCGCCAGGCCATGCTGCGGCTGATAGACGAGCGTCAGTTCGTTGCGATCGAGGGCATGGCGAAGGTCGTTGGCGATCTGGCGGCGCGCACGCGCCGTTTCATCCATTTCCGGCTCGTAGTAGGCAAGCCGCTCGCCGACGTTGGCCTTGGCCCGGTACATCGCAAGATCCGCGTTGTTGAGCAGCTGTTCGCGCTGATCGCCGTCCTGCGGGAACACGGCCACGCCTATGCTGGCGCCCAGGTAGAAGCTGTTGTCTTCAGGTCCGAACGGGGTCGCGAAGCAGTTTTCCAGACGGCCCAGGAACCCAGCCAGTTCGGCCTTGTCCTTGAAGCGCTTGGCGGCAGCGAACTCGTCTCCGCCGAGTCGGGCGACGACCTCACCCTCGGTCAGCACGTCGAGCAGGCGCTTCGAAAGGTGTTGCAGCGCCGCATCGCCGGCACCGTGGCCGCGCGTGTCGTTGATTTCCTTGAAGCGGTCGAGGTCGATCATCACCGAGGTCAACTGGTGACCGAAGTGCCGGGCCTGCTCCAGCTCCGCGTCGATCCAGTGTGCGAAGCTGGAACGGTTGGGCAGGCCGGTAAGGCTGTCATGCATCGCCATATGCGCGATCTTGGCATCGGAGCGGCGACGCTCTGTAATGTCTTCGAAGGTCGTCACCCAGCCACCGCCGGGCATGGCGCGGCTGACCATCGACACGACCAGCGTATCGCCAAACTCAAGTATTTCGGGCGTGGAACCGGCATCGGCGGCTGGCCGCGCGAAAAGGCGGCGCATCTCTTCGATCGGACGCTGCGCCCCGGCAGGGCAGGTCACGCCGTTCAGCGCGGTGCGGGCAACCTGTTCGATCGTCATGCCTGGCAGGTGCACGTCGAAGTCGATCTTCCAGATTTCCGTGAAGCGGGCGTTGACCAGCAGCAGGCGCTTGTCCGCGCCGAACAGGCACAGGCCCTGGTGCATGTTGCCCAGCGCCGCGTCGAGGTGCCCGGTCATTTCCTTCAAGCGGTCGGCGTCTTCCTTGAAGCGGTCCATGTCGCGGGTGATCTTGGCGAAACCGATGTGCTCGCCGTGCTCGTCGGCAATCTTCTCGATCGTGACGTGGGCCCAGAAACGGGTTCCGTCTCGGCGCATCCGCCAGCCCTCGCCGCTGTACTTGCCGGTTCGCATCGCGGTTGTCATCGCCCGCTCTGGCAGGCCTTCGGCGCGGTCCTCCGGCGTGTAGAAGCGTTGCAGCGGCATGCCGATGACTTCGCTCGCCGCGTAACCCTTGAGGCGCTGGGCGCCCGCGTTCCAGTTGGCGACCTTGCCGTCGCGGTCCAGCATGTAGATGGCGCAGTCGGTGATGCCCTTCACCAGGATGGACATGTCACGCTCGGTCGCATGAAGGGTAAGCCGCGCGCGGCGGGCCATGGCCAGCACCGCGATGCAGGTAGTGAGCAGGCAGAGCGAGCCTGCCGTGATCATCGTCGCCATGCTGTCGCGCGAAAGCAGCACGCCGGTGCGCAGGTCCAGCGGGGTCGGCACCAGTTCAACCGCGGTCATGCCGATGAAGTGGAGCAGCACGACCGACAGCGTCAACAGCACGCCAGCGGCGACGCCGCCGCGTACGGTGCGCCCCCGCACCGCAAGCACCAGCGCCGGGTAAGTCGGCATAACCACAGCGATAAACGAGGCGATCACATATCCGCTGCGCCAGTGGATTTGCGCTGGAAGTTCCAGCGCCGACATGCCCAGATAATGCATTGCCGCGATGCCGCCACCGCCGAGCAGGCTGGCCACCGCCAGTCCGCTGACGTTAGGCCGGGCCATGGCGATGGCGAAGGACATCGTCGTCATCGCGATCGCCACGATCAGCGAAAGCGCTGTCGCCGGGATCTGGTATCCGGCGATGACGCCAGGGTCATAGCCAAGCATCGCCACGAAGTGAGTCGCCCAGATGCCGAAGCCGATGGCCAGACCCGCGCCCGTGATCCACCGTGCGGCAGCCTTGCCGGAAAGGTGGCGAGCGTGGCGGATAAGCTGGACCGCGCTCATCGTGGAAATGATGCAGATCACGGCAGCGAGCAGGACAAACCACTCATTGTGCTGGTCATGAATGCACAGCAGAACGTCGAACATCGAATCTAGCGCCCCTAGGATTAACGGGGCGAAGTTAGCTGCCACTGGTTAACGCGGACCTAAGGCTCTTGAGCGATTGCTTTTTTTCGAAAAACGGGCGTGACGGACAATCCCTTTCGCGCCCGTCTAAACGCCTTTACGCGGCTTCCACCAAGCCGTGAACGCGGCGGAAAGCCGCCCTTGCGCCGTCAGCCAGTCGCAGTTCCTCGTCTTTGTCCAGTACCAGAGCATCGAGCGCGCCGGTAAACGCGCGCCAATGCTGGGCGCGGCCGTCCGGGTGCCCTGCCAGATGGCTGGCGCCGCGATTCTCGTCGAGGCCCAGCGCCCGCGCCATCTTGAACAAAAAGGCGGCGCCCAGATTCGATCCTTCGGCCACGTAAAGCCAGCCCAGCGCCGTGGGCAGGTCGACCGATTCGCCGGCCGCGAAAGCCACTTCGCCATTCGATTCCGGCAGCGGCAGGCCAATATCCTCGATATCCTGGCGGATCTGGTCGAGACGGCGGCGCTCGGCGAGGTCGGGCAGCAGCGCGCGCAGCTGCGCATCGCCATAAAGCGCGTCGATATCGCGGTGGAACTGATACTGCACGCTCAGGAACAGGCCGTAATTCTCGACGCTGGCGAAAGGTTCGGCGGCCATTATGCGCTTGTCGAGCCGGTCGTGCGTGTCGTTCGTCGCCGCCTTCAGCCTCTTGGCGCGGCTGGCTTCGAGCGGGGCCTGAAGGGTGGTATCCATGGAAAATACGGTCCTTTGAATAGATGCCCGGAAGCGGGCACCGGATGCCCGCCCCGCGTACCGGCCGTTAGTACGACAGGATCATCGATGCCTTTCAGGTCCGTCCCGGCTGGCTGTAGCAAAGCTGCGGTACGGTGAAGCTGTCAGGAATATCGAGGGTGTTGTAATACGTCTTGTCGAGCAGGTTGTACACGCCGCCCGGCAGGCGAAGGCCGCCGAACCGGTCGGCTTCACCCAGGCGGTGACATCGACGATGCCGCAGCTGCCCCGAAGCGTTCCTGCTTGAAGCCCGCCCCGGCGATACCGCGCAGCGGCGGGATGGAATTGGGGGTAGGCGTCCTCGTCGGTATCCCTGCCGTGGGTGTTTGTCATTGAACGCCCTCTACGCGTCGGCTTCAGTGCGGTAGATGCACACATCGCCGCGGTTAACGCAGTTCAATCGGCCACCACTTCGCGCGAGAATCGCGACTTTCGAAGCAGGCTCTCAGTCGAACGGGCGGGCGCCCTCTCCCAGCGATTCGTCGGCACCGATGGCGCTGTAGACGGCGACTCTATTTGTCAGGTCCGCCAGCACGGTCGCCACCCGGGTCTGCTGGTAGGCGTAGAGCGAGCGCTGGGCGACAAGGGCGTTGATGAAGGTATCGGTGCCCGCGCGGTACTGCGCATCGGCCAGATTGTAGCTTTTCCGGGCGGCGGCGACGAGGCGCTCCTGTGCGCCCCGCTGGTCGGTGATCGTGCCGCGCCGGGCAAGCGCATCGGCCACGTCCCTGAAGGCCGACTGCACCGTGCCCCGGTAGCTGGCGAGGTAGTATTCGCGCTGCGCCCTGGCGTATTCCAGATTGCCCTTGTTGGCCCCTCCCAGCAGCGGCAGGCTGGCGCTCGCCGTGCCGCTGGCACTGAAGGCATCCCCGGTGAACAGGCTGGCAAGCGCGGTGCTGGCAAGCCCCAGCGCAGAAGTCAGCGATATCTGCGGGAAAAATGCTGCCCGCGCCGCGCCGATCTGGGCGTATGTGGCCTGCAGCTCATGCTCTGCCTCGACCACGTCGGGCCGTTGCAGCAGCACCTGCGACGATAGCCCCGCCGGCACTTGCCCGATGCCCGTCTCCAGCTGCGCCATGGAGGTGGGCAGCTGCGCATCCGCAACCGGAGCGCCAACAAGCAGTTCCAGCGCATTGCGGTCCTGCGCTACCAGAGTCGTCTGGGAGGCGACGTCGGAGTTGGCCTGCTCCAGCACCGTCCGCGCCGAAGCCACGTCTCCGGCAGCGGCCAGTCCCGCCTTGAAAAGCGACTGCGTCAGGTCGACCGAGCGCTGGCCGCTGGCCCGGGTCTGTTCGGCAATCGCCAGCAGATCGCGGTCGGCGGCCAGCGTGACGTAAGCCGTGGCCGCATTTGCGACCAGAGTCAGCCGGGCAGACCGATAGCCGGACTCGGTGGCGAGATAGGTTTCGAGCTGCTCGCGGCTCTGGTTCTTGAGGCGGCCGAACAGGTCCAGTTCGAACGCACTGAAGCCGGCGTTGGCGCTGTAGCTCTGCGTATCGCCCACCGAGGACTTGAGGCCCCGCACCGCGCTGGCATCAGCGCCTGCGGCTATGGTTGGCAACTGGTACGAGCGCTCGACATGGTACTGAGCCCGCGCCGAGGCGACATTGGCCAGGCTGGCCGCAAGGTTCTGGTTGTTCGCCAGCGCCGTCTCGATCACCGCCTGAAGGCGCGGATCGGCGAACAAGGTACGCCAGGGCATCCCCGCCTCCCCCGCTTCAGCCGGGGCATAAGCTGCACCTTGCGGCCATGCCGCCGGGGCGGCCGCTTCGGGACGGATGTATTTGGGCGCCATGTTGCAGCCGGCAAGGGCAACGGCGAGCGCTGTGAGAGAGATCAGGGAACGGCGCATCAGGCGTTGTCCTCGGGCATGGTGGGAGCAGCCGTCTTGCCATCGCCAAGATGGAACACGCGGGCGACGATGACGAAGAACAGCGGCACGTAGAAGATGGCGAGCACCGTGGCGGTCAGCATCCCGCCCAGCACCGCGGTGCCGATGGCGATACGTCCCTGTGCGCCCGCCCCGCTCGCGATCGCCAGCGGCACGACGCCGGCGATAAAGGCGATCGAGGTCATCATGATCGGCCTGAGGCGCACGCGGGCAGCCTCAAGCGCGGCCTCGATCATGTCGCGCCCGTCCCGCCGGGCCATTTCGGCGAATTCGACGATGAGGATCGCGTTTTTCGCGGCAAGGCCGATGGTGGTGAGCAGGCCGACCTGGAAGTAGATGTCGTTCTCCAGCCCGCGCACCGCCACCGCCAGCACCGCGCCGATCACGCCCAGCGGGATCACCAGCAGCACCGCCAGCGGCACCGACCAGCTTTCATAAAGCGCGGCAAGGCACAGGAACACGACGGCGACCGAGAGGATATAAAGGTACAGCGCCTGCCCGCTGGACTGGTTCTGCTGGTAGGACAGCCCGCTCCAGGCATAGCCCGCGCCGGGCGCGATCTTCTGCTGGAGCGCGATCATTGCCTTCATCGCATCGCCCGAACTGTAGCCCGAACCGGCGTCGCCCTGCAGTTCGAAGGACGAGCGTCCGTTGAAGCGCGAAAGGCTGCTGGGCCCCGTCTCCCAGTTCATCGCGGTGAACGCCGAGAACGGCACCATCTTGCCCGTGCCATCGGCATTCGTCGCCGAAGTGGAGCGCACGAACCACTTGTCGAGGTCGCTAGGCAGCATTCGCGAGGACGCCTCGCCTTGCATGTAGACCTTCTTCACGCGGCCCCGGTCGATGAAGTCGTTGACGTATGTACCGCCCCAAGCCGAACTGAGCGTGTCGGTGGCATTTGCCACGGTAAGGCCCAGGACGGATAGCTTGGCATCTTCGAACGTGATGTCGAACTGCGGCGTATCCGGCAGGCTCGACGCGCGGACCTGCGAGAGCGCGGCGTCGCCATTGGCGGCGGCGATCAGCTTGTCGCGCAGTTCCACGAACTTCGTGCGGTCCATGTTGTTTGCATTGAGCAGCTGGAAGGTGAAGCCGTTAGACTGGCCCAGCCCCTGGATCGCCGGCGGCGTCATGACGAAGACCTGCGCGTCGCGGATCTTCGACAGCTTGCCCATCAGCCGCCCGGAAATGGCCGTGGCGGACTGATCGGAAGAAGAACGCTCCTCGAACGGAGCAAGGCTGGCAAAACCCATGCCCGCGTTCTGCCCCGAACCGTTGAAGCTGAAGCCGGCAACGGTGAAAAGATGGGCCACGTTGGCGCCTTCGCTCCTGAACGCGGCCTCGATCTCGCTGCGGACCTTCTCGGTGCGCTCGGCCGTGGCGCCTGCGGGCAGCTGGTAGACGATCATCACCTCGCCCTGGTCCTCGGTGGGCAGGAAGCCGGTGGGCAGGCGCACGAACAGCACGACCACGGCGGCAATGATGACGCCGTAGACCGCCAGCCACAGCCGCCGCCGCGCGATGACCCTGGCGGTCGCATCGACGTAGCGCTCGGTCATGCGGTCGAACCAGCGGTTGAAGGCGCCGAACCAGCCATCGAGCCGGGTCTTGAGCCGCTGTCCCGCGCCGCGCAGGCCGGTTGCCGGCGGCGCATCATGACCGTCATGGTCGCGGGCTTTGAGCAGCGTGGAACACAGCGCGGGCGAGAGGATCAGCGCGGTCAGCACCGACAGCGCCATGGCCACCACGATGGTGACGGAGAACTGGCGGTAGATGACGCCGGTGGACCCGCCGAAGAAGGCCATCGGCAGCAGCACGGCGGAAAGCACCAGCGCGATGCCGACAAGCGCCGAGCCGATCTCCTCCATCGAACGCACGGTGGCGCGGTAGGGGCTCAGCTTGTCATCATGCATCAGGCGCTCGACGTTCTCGACCACGACGATGGCGTCGTCGACGAGCAGGCCGATCGCCAGCACCATTGCGAACAGCGTCAATGTGTTGATCGAATAGCCCAGCACCGCCAACATGCCGAACGTGCCGAGCAGCACCACCGGAACCGCGATCGCGGGCACCAGAGTTGCCCGCCAGCTTTGCAGGAAGGCGTACATCACCAGCACGACGAGCAGGATCGCGATGACCAGCGTTTCGATCACTTCGTGGATGGAAAGTTTCACGAACTCGCTGGTGTCGCGCGGATAGGCGATCTTGTAACCGGCGGGCAGGCTCCTGGATATCTGCTCGACCTGCGCCTTCACCAGTGCGACCGTCTTGAGCGCATCCGCGCCCGACGCCAGCTCGATGGCGATGCCGGCGCCGGGGTGGCCGTCCATGCGGCCGGACACGTCGTAGCTTTCCTGGCCCATTTCGACCGTCGCGACATCGGAAAGCCGCACCACCGAACCATCGCTGAGCGATTTGACGACGATGGCGCGGAACTGGTCCGGGGTCTGCAGGCGCGACTTCGCTTTCACCACGGCATTCAGCATCTGTCCCTTGGCCAGCGGCTGCGCGCCAAGCTGACCGGCGGAAAGATCGACGTTCTGCGAGGAAATCGCGCTTTCCACATCCGATGGCATCAGCTGGCGCGCCATCAGGCGGGCCGGGTCCAGCCAGATGCGCATGGCATATTGCGAACCCAGCACCCGCACGCCGCCCACGCCGTTTACGCGGGCCAGGTCGTCCTGGAAATTCGAGACGAAGTAATCGGCAACATCGCTGGCGCTGGTCCTGTCGGTTTCGTCGTAAAGGCCGACGACCATCAGCATGTCCGCGCCCGCCTTGGTGACGGTCAGGCCCTGCTGCTGCACTTCGGTGGGTAGGCGCGAATTGGCCTGCTGCACCTTGTTCTGCACCTGCACCTGCGCCACGTCGGGATCGGTGCCCTTGGCGAATGTCGCGGTGACCGAGGCCGAGCCGGAGCTGTCCGAACTGGATGAGAAGTAAAGCAGGTTGTCGATACCGGTCAGTTGCTGCTCGATCACCTGCGTGACCGAATTCTCCAGCGTCTGCGCCGAGGCGCCCGGATAAGTGGCGCTGATCGTCACCGATGGCGGGGCGACATCGGGGTACTGCGCAACGGGAAGGCTCAGGATACCGGCGATGCCGGCCATCATGACGATGATCGAAAGGACCCAGGCGAAGATCGGCCGGTCGACGAAATAGCGGCTAAGGTTCATGAGATCAGTCGCCCAGCTTTGCCGCGACGGCCTTGACCCTGGCGCCGACGCGGGCCTTGTCGGTGCCCTCCACGATCAGCCGGTCGCCCGCCTTGAGCCCGCTGGTGATGAGCCACTTGCTGCCCACTGCCTGCCCGGTGACCACCGTGCGCTGCTCCACCTTGCCCTGCGCATCGACGACCAGCGCCGTCCCATTGCCCTTGGCATCGCGGGAGATACCCTGCTGGGGCGCAAGCACGCCGCGCTGGATCACGCCCTGCGGCGCATCGACATTCACGAACATGCCGGGCAGCAGCAGGCCGTCCGGGTTGGGAAACCTGGCCCGGATGGTGACGGTCCCGGCTTCAGGATCGACGTTGACTTCGCTGAACTCGATGGTGCCGGGGGCCGGGTATTTCGTCCCGTCCTCCAGCCTCAGGGTCACGGCGGTGCTGGCGGGCACCATGGCGCCCCGGGCCAGCGCGCTGCGCAGGCGCAGCAGGTCGGCGGAGGACTGGGTGATGTCCACGAAGATCGGATCAAGCTGCTGGATCGTCGCCATCGCGTCTGTCTGGCTGGCCGTGACCAGCGCGCCCCGGGTGACGGACGAGCGCCCGATGCGCCCGCCGATCGGCGCGAAGACACGGGTGAAACCCAGGTTGACCTGCGCGCTGCGGGTGGCGGCCTGATACTGGTGGACGGCAGCCTTGGCGGCGCGGGCGGCGGCGATGGTTTCGTCCATGTCCTGCCCGCTCACCGCCTGGCTGTCGCCCAGCGTGCGATAGCGGCGCGCCTTGGCCTCGGCGCTGTAGAGGTCCGCCCGTGCGTTCTCCAACTGCGCCTGCGAGGTATCCAGAGAGGCCTTATAAAGGCGCTGGTCGATCTGGTAGAGCGGCTGCCCGGCCCGCACCAGCGAACCTTCGGCAAACAGGCGGGACTGAACAATCCCATCCACCTGCGGCCGCACTTCGGCGACGGCAGTGGCGGCAGTACGGCCCGATAGCGAAGTGGAAACCGTCACCGGCTCAGCCTTGAGCGTAACCACGCCGACCTCGACGTCCCTTGCCTGCATGGCTGGTTGCTGCCCGCACCCGGCGGCCGTGACGCTGGCAAGCGCAAGCACCGAGACCATGGCGAAATGATGAATGGTAAGGCGCAAAGCCAAGTATCCTTCTGCACGGAAGTACGTGATTGGGAGCCGCTTTGTGCGGTGCAACATCGGGCGGCAAGGAACGTCCGGTATCCCTGCGTTGCCGCGTGAAGCAGGGTGTTTCGTTGTGTATCAACGGGGAAGACTTGGCCCTGCTGTGCGAGTATGTCCTGTGCCATGACCGCGCCGGAAACCGCCCCCGATGGGCGCATCGTCGTCCTTGAGGACGACCCAGACATTCGTGAACTCATCACCGCGCAGCTTTCGCGCGAACCGCAGCGCGTGGACCCCGTAGGCACCATCGCGCAGCTTCGTGCCAGCATTGCCCTCGGCCCGGTGGATCTCCTCATCCTCGACCTCAACCTGCCCGACGGCGACGGCCTCGACCTGTGCCGCGAACTGCGGGCAGCCGGCCACGAAGGCGCGATCATGATGGTGACCGCGCGCGAAGGCCCGATCGACCGCGTGCTGGGCCTCGAACTGGGCGCGGACGATTATCTGACAAAGCCTTTCGAGCCGCGTGAACTGCTGGCTCGGGTACGCAACCTCCTGCGCCGATCGCGGGTGTTCGATCAGGCTCCCGGACAACCGCAGAGCCGCCCCCGCGTCGCCCGCTTCGCGCGCGTCGGCCCATGGCGGCTGGACCTGCACCAACGCCGGCTGGTAACTGCTGACGAGCGACTGGTGATGCTCTCCTCGGCCGAATACCGCCTGCTCACCCGCTTCATCGAGGCCCCCAACCAAGTGCTGTCGCGCGAGGAACTGCTACCCGAACGCAGCGCCACGGTTGCCTTCGATCGCACCATCGACATCCAGATCAGCCGCCTGCGCCACAAACTGGCGAGCGAGCCGGGCGGCGATGATCTGATCCTGACAGTCCGCAGCGAAGGTTACGTGCTGCCCGGCCCCGTAAAGTTCGAATGACCGTGCCGGAAATGGCCGCCGAGCCAAAGCGCGGCATACTGAAACGCCTGCGCGATTATCCGCGCTCGCTCGCCGGGCGGCTCACCCTAGTTCTATCGCTTGGCATGGCGATCTCGGCCTTGCTGGCGCTGCAGGCATCGGACGCCCTGCGCAGTCATGTCTTCCGCAAGGAGCAAACCGAAGCCGCCCTCAAGAGCGCTGTCGATATCGCCCATCGCTATGAACGACAGCCCGGCAGCACCGAGGCCGTCCTTTCCGACGGTCTGGTCCTCGGCGCCCACCGCGCCGATGCCAATTGGCGAATGACCGCCCCCGATGCGCAATTCTCGCGCCTGCTCACCGAACGGCTCGGCCATCCGGCGCAGGTCATGCCGCTCTCGAACGTGGAGTGTTTCTCGCGGTTTGCCCGCTATCCTCATGCTGCCGGAATGAACACCAATCCCCTACCGGATTGCTGGTTCATTCAGTACGCGCAAAGGCCCGGCGCCCAGCGCCGCTTCGTGGTGGACCTGTGGCCGGATCGTTCGCTGCATCACCCGGCGGTTGGCCCGCCGTATTTTGAACTTATCATCATCGCGGGCGCCCTGCTCGGCCTGCTCGCCGCCAGCCTTGCCACCGCCCCGCTGCGCCGGATGGAGCGTGCCGCGCGTGCCTTCTCTCTGGTTGGCGACTTCGAACCGATCCCGGTCACCGGCCCAAGCGAAGTGCGCGCCGCGATCACTACGCTGAACCTCGCGCAGGAACGCGTTCGCGAAGGCCTGCGTGAGCGCACGCAGATCCTCGCCTCGGTAACGCACGATCTGCAAACCCCCCTCACCCGCCTGCGCCTGCGCCTCGAACAGGTCGAGGACGAAGACCTGCGCGACCGCCTGGTCGCCGACCTGCAAATAACCCAGCAGATGGTTCGAGACGGCCTCGATCTGGCTCGCAGTAGCGAACTGCGCGAGCCATGGTCCGTGATCGACATCGACTCGATCCTCTCCAGCATGGCCGAGGACGCCGCCGAATTCGGTCACCGCGTTGCTTTCACCCAAGGCTGCGCCATTCAGGCGCGGGTGAAGCCCAATGCACTGGCACGTGTGCTCGGAAACCTGGTCGATAACGCACTCAAATACGGCGGCAGCGCCGATCTTAGTTGCC
>NZ_KQ130461.1:101493-115026 GCF_001046635.1 Novosphingobium barchaimii LL02 | reverse complement strand
TTTTATGGAATGGCCCGCCCCAACTCTCCCGACATCGGTTACAATGCCGGTGCTTGAATAGAGGAGGAACGAGCCATGACTATTGTGATGATCGGAATCGATTTAGGCAAGAACAGCTGCAGCCTTGCCGGACTGGATGAGAGCGGCGCGGTGGTTTTGCGGCGTCGGATGCAGCCGGCGACGATTGTAAGTTTTGCGGCAAAGCAACCCCATTGTACGATCGCGATGGAGGCATGCTGCGGAGCGCACTATCTCGGCCGGCTGCTGTCGTCTCAGGGCCACACGGTCAAGCTGATGGCGCCGGAGTATGTGCGCCCCTACGTGAAAGCGCAGAAAAATGACGATCGAGACGCTGAAGCGATAGCGGAAGCGGCGACGCGTCCGACGATGCGCTTTGTCGACCTCAAGACGCAGGAGCAGCTTGATATTCAATCGCTGCACCGGGTGCGCTCCCGTCTCGTGGGCGCTCGCACAAGCCTGATCAACCAGCTCCGGGCTGTGCTGCTCGAACGGGGCATGACTGCGCCTCAAGGGCGACGCAAGTTCGAACAGGCTATTGAAGGGCTGCTCAACGATCCTGAGCGTTTGCCCGAAGGACGTGTGCGGCAGCTCGTGGTCGACATGCGCGAAGAATGGTTAGGTCTGGACGCCCGGATAGGCAATCTCGACACAGAGTTTGTTGCACTTGCTCGTGCCGACGAAACTGCGCGACGACTGACCTCGATCCCGGGGATTGGCGCGCTTAACGCGACGGCGCTACTGGCCGCGGCCGGAAACGCCGAAGGCTTCGACCACGCGAGAGATTTTGGCGCCTGGCTAGGTCTGGTGCCCAGGCAGCACACCACCGGTGGCAGACCCAGGTTGCTTGGTATCAGCAAGCGTGGGAACACGTATTTGCGGACGCTATTGATCCACGGCGCGAGAGCCGCGCTGCCCACTCTGGAGAAAACCGACTCAGCATTGGGGCAATGGTTACGTGATCTGCTCGCAAGGCGACATCGCAACGCGGTCGTTGTGGCGCTGGCCAACAAAATGGCTCGGATCGTCTGGGCGCTGATCAGGCACAAGGCCGTGTTTTCTCTTAAACCGGCGATAGTCGCTTGATGCAATCGATCACCGGCAGACGACCTGTTTGGTGATCCACGGAATGTCTGCGGGAGGAATTTTGAAGATGGCCTGACGGTTCACCGACGTCCCAACAGCCTGACCAAAAAAATGGCACTTGATGCCGTGACTTTTATGAGGCCAGGGACGTGCGGCTCTCCATCTTGGCAACGGCCCAGCCGTTATGCCGTATACGTTGATGCAGACCAGTCAGTTGCCAGTCGAATAAAAACTCTTGCGGACGGGGCGGGCCATACGTTTTTTGGGCGGCATGAGCCGTTTGGCCGCTGGCGGGAGAGTATCGCGGTCGGTCCGATCGGCCAGCAGCGGCGTCGATCGCTCCTCAATGAGGGCGCGCAGCCGAGTCCGCCCGCGTGCGATGCGGCTCTTGAACGTGCCTGCGGCAATGCCGAGCTGCGCTGCCCCGTCCTCAATGGACACGCCCTGGCTCGCCAGCAGCACCGCCTCACGCTGGTGGGGCGGGAGTTCGCTGAGCGCCCAATCTGTATCCCGCAGCCAGATGGCGAGGCTTTGGGTCTCGTCCACCCTCAACATACGGTCGCGCGCATCTTCGGGTAGGTCGGCGTGAAAGCGGGCGCGGCGGCGCCCTGTGAGAAAGCTGTTCTTCATCACGGTCCGCGCCCAGGCGGCGAGGCTTGTGCCCGCCGCGAAGCTGGCGCGCGCGGTCCAGCACCGAAGCATGGTGTCCTGCAGAAGGTCGTCGGCATCGGCACCCCCTCCAGTCAGTCGCCGCGCATAGGCGCTGAGCGCCGCCGCCTGCTCGATCAGCGCTGCTCCGAACGCATCGTCGGGCATGGCGATCGGCAATGAAATACGGACAGGCACATCGGACGGCATCGCATTCTCCAGGCAGGACTCTCCTGCCCTCAAGCGATATAGGACGCGCGAGCCGCCGATGTTGCCGGCTAGACCGCTTCAAGGCCCGCTTCGTCCCGTCTCGGTCGATCAGGGCCGCATCCGTGCTATAGGGCTCCCATATCGCAATCGGAGAGAAACGATGGAGCGCCTGTTTCCGCGCGCCTTGGTAGCGTGCATTCGTGAGGCTCGGCCGCCCACATCGCAGGAACTTGCATCAATGGCCGAGAAGATCTGGCGCGAGACTTACCCAAAGCGTCCATTTCGACGCGAGCGCGCCATGACCATCGCCGCCGTAGCACTCACAGGCGAATGCCCGACGCGCAAGGGACCGCCGGAATCCTGTCCTGCTGAACCATTTTCAACTAGAATGCGGAGCGCTACGGTAAGCCGATGGTCGTCGGGACTGTCGAGAGGATGCGCCGTTTGAAACGGCAATACGCTGGCCGTAGCACCGGCCAATTTCTGCAAGCGGCCAACGGGCCACTGGCGGTGCCGGCTCAAACCTTGATGGCCACCCGCTCGTAAGGCACTCCGATCCGGGTTTCGGCCGTGCCGCGCCGGCGCAGGGTTGCGGCGATATGACGCTCGGCGGCCGTCCGATCGGCGAAGGCATGGCGCTGAGCCTTGCCGGCCGCGCCGATCCGGCCCCAGCGGGTTTCGACGACGATCATGCCGAACAGGTCGAGGCTCGCTGTGATGCTGTAGCGCCGGTGGATGTTACGCGCCGGGTTGAACGCCACCAGTTCGATCGGATCTGGGAGAATTGCGCCTTTCATGGCGCAAAGCCTACGAAACAACAGCTCCAAAGTCCGGCGACTTTCCTGAATCAATGGCACGCTGGCGATTCAGGAAATCGATGATTCCTTGCATCGTTATCTCCTCTGCGGGAGTGCGCGACGCTTCTGACGCTGCTCAAGCCAGGCGGTGAAAGCCGCCTGTGTGCAAACGTCCAAGGGTTCGTAAGTGCTAGGCGCGACGCGCCGAAACAGCATGGGGCCGGTCCGAGCGGCGTTTCGGCCGAGAGAAACCTGGCAGCTATTCGCCGTCACCCCGCGCGGGCAGATGAACGAGGCGATTATGGAGAAGCGGGGATTGGGCTTCTACATCGAGCGCGGTCAGGAGCGGATACGGGAATGGTCCCACCAGCTCCGCGAGCGGGCCGAGCTGGCGATGCAGGGCATGTCGAGCCTGGTCCAAGGCGCAGCGCGGGCGATGCGATCGGGGTTGCAGACCAGCAGCGAGGGCGGGTTCGAGGCGGTGCCGGCGCTCGATCAGTCACCCCAGCGCGACCAGATGCCGGCGATCGAGCTGGACCAACCGGGGCAGCGTGGGCGGGATCGGCAGCGAGAGCAGGAGCTAGACCGTGAGCGTGGACGTGACGGGCCGGATATCGGGTTCGGGCGGTAGGGTCGCCGCCGAAGAATCGTTTTCGGCAGAGTGTAAGGTAATGCTTGACAAATGTCAGGAAATGCCTTACAATGTGTCTATGATTAAAACATACACCAGCAAGGCGCTCGAAGCCTTCGCCACCAAGGGAGATGGCTCAAAACTTCCCGTTCAAAACCACAACCGCGTTCGCCGCATCCTGCTCACGCTGGATGCTGCCACAAAGCCCGAGGACATGAATGTTCCGGGCTTTCGCTTTCACGGGTTGAGCACCAAGCCCAAACGATACGCAGTCGATGCCAGCGGCAATTACCGGGTCACATGGGCTTGGGATGACGACGATGCGATCGACGTGAACATCGAGGACTATCATTGAGGGGGCGTGCCCCTCCTAAAAATCTGTCAGCCAATGCTTGACATGTAAGGCTTTAGTTTACATATAGAGCTTATACAGAGACGCATGATGATCCGGGATCGGCCCGGACAGGAGACAGATGATGAACCAGCTCGTATCCGGCCTTGCCCCGATGCACCCCGGTGAGTTGCTGCGGGAGGACATTCTGCCCGCGCTCAACAAGCCCAAGGCGGAGATCGCCAGGCTGATCGAGGTGTCGCGGCAGACTCTCTACGATATCCTCGCCGAAAAGCAGGATGTCACCCCGACTATGGCGCTTCGGATCGGCAAGCTCACCGGCACCACGCCCGAAATGTGGGTGAACATGCAGCGCAACTTCGACCTCCGTGTGCAGGCCGTGAAGGACGCTGATATCATCGCGCGTATCCCGACGCTTGAAGCCGCTTGATCTGTAGGGCGGTCAGCAGCCATGCTGGCCGCTACTACTAGGGGGATGGCGCAATGACGCGCGCGGCAATCTGGCTTGTTCCAATAGCTTTATTGCTAATTGCACTACTAGATATGCCGTATGGCTACTATCAGCTGCTACGGGTCTGCATCTTCTGCACATCAGCATATATCGCTGTGCAGAAAAATGACAGCAATACAAATTTCTGGGTTTGGGGATTTGCCGCCTGCGCCTTGATATACAACCCAGTTGTTAAACTATCTCTTGGCAAAGAGATTTGGCCATTCGTCAACGTAGCTACCGTGGGATTGTATCTCAGCCACATGGTAGCCGAGCGGCGTATGAAAAATATGTTCCGGGGGGAATGATGAGGGTATTTTTTCAGATTGCCTATTTTGTTGTCGGCATAGTGCAGTTCTTTGCCGTTTGGGATGGGGCCGAGCATTTTCTAGGTGCTGAATCCTTTATAGGGAAAGCTTTTGCATTCGTTGCATCGCTTTTTGTGACGTACATACCTCTGCTTGGATCAGCACTTGGTGTTTACGGCGCTACAAATGTATGGGACTGGTCCATCACCAAATCCCTCTTGCTGTTCTTCTGGTATGTTCCAGTTTATATCCTGTTCATAGGATATGGATTCATCGCAGATCGGAAGTGATTTATGTCCCTCCCTGCGTTAGAAAACTGGTTCTCTTTAGATATTAGAAGAAACCGTAAGAGCTTTATGCTCAGCGTAGTGGCATTATTTGTCACATTCGCTGTGGCATATTTTGTATGGAGCATGTTTGCCGAGACAAGCCGTGGGAGGTCTATAGGTCTTCTGGTATTTGGTGTTCCAGCGGCAATCTGTAGTTATTTGCTTGTTGCTCAACGCCTGCGTGATTTTGGCGTAAGTGGCTGGTTTTCACTTCTTTGGATTCCAGTGAATGCTCTGGAAGGAGAGGTGAAAGCCGCTTTGACCTTGGCAGCATTATTAGTCCTTTGTGGCATACCAGGAACTACCGGCCCCAATAAGTACGGGGATGACCCTCTGGGATGATGCAAAAATCATAGGTTCTGCATCGCTTCGGAAACGTCGGAAATCCGGGCGCTTCCGTGATGCATATATCCGATGCACAATGGTCGCATGATCTACGGCTATGCGCGCGTCTCCTCTAACGGGCAGGACCTTACTCAGCAGGTCGCCCAGCTCCTCGCTGCCGGTTGCGTGAAGGTCTACCAGGAGAAGGCCAGCGCCGCTTCGGCCGAGCGGCCGAAGCTTAAGCGCGCGATCGGCGCGCTCGATGCTGGCGACGTGCTGATGGTGACGGCCACCGATCGCTTGGCCCGCAACACCCGTGACTTGTTGAACATCCTCCATGCGGTGAAGGAGGCAGGGGCCGGCTTCCGCTCGATCGCGGAGCCTATGGTGGACACGACCTCGCAGTTCGCCGAGGTCGTCATTGCCGTGCTGGGGATCGCGGCGAGCTGGGAGCGCCAGCGGATCGTGGAGCGTACCGCAGCCGGTCGCGACCAGGCAAAGGCCCGTGGCGTGAAGTTCGGCCGGCGCGCTGCCCTCACCCCCCACCAGCAGGCCGAGGCACTACAGCGGCTCGCCAGAGGTGACACCCAGCGCACCATTGCGGCCCTGCTCGGGGTCGATCAGGCGACGATATCGCGGCTGTCGCGGAGACAGGAAGAAAGGTCCTAATTAGCGATGTTTGGTTTCTTCAAGGGTCGTGCGGCTGAGCGGAACAAGAAAGTGTCGTAAGGGGCATTATTTCTTTTCAAAAGTCCCATTCGGAATTAGGTTGGCGTAGCGGTCTGAGGCCGCCGTTTGCGACGGCGTCGGGCACGGAGAAGTCGTAGCTCCCGAGGAAATTGATGTGACGCCAGAATATCGGCGAGAGTCGAGCGATATCGGCGGGCAGCGGTGGCGCCCCGGCCTCGCTGAGTTGGCGCACGGTTTCCTGCATGTAGACAGCGTTCCAGTGGACGATGGAGTTGAGGGCGAGACCGAGGACCCCGAGCTGCTCCTCTTGGCCTTGACGCAAAGGGCTTCTGATTTCGCCCCGATCGCCGTGATGGACGCGCCGACCGAGCTTGTGGCGCAATTCCTGCCGGTTGAGCTGAAACAAGATCCGTCGGCGGAACGGTCGGTCGTCGATGTATCGCAGGATGTGCAGCGTCTTGATGATGCGCCCCAGTTCAGACAGGGCCTTGGCCAGGGTCGTTGGGCGGTCTTTGACCTGCAGCATGCGCATGACGCCTGCGGCCTTGAGGTGGCCGAGCTTGATCGACCCGGCCAAACGGATCAGGTCGGACCAGTTTTCCCTAATCAGATTGATTTTGATCCTGCCCCAGGCAATCTCATCGAATTGTCCGTAGCTCGCCTGGCGGTCGATGCGCCACAGCTTCGCGCCGCCGATGTCCGCCAGACGGGGGCTGAATCGGTAGCCCAGGAGCCAGAACAGGCCGAAAATTGCGTCGGAATAGGCAGCGGTGTCGGTCATAATCTCCAGAGGATCGAGCTCGGTTTCCTGCTCCAGCAGGAGAGCCAGGACGACCAAACTGTCGCGCAAGGTGCCGGGGATGACCGCTCCGGCCAGCCCGCTGAACTGATTGGAAATCATGTTGTACCAAGTGACGCCGCGCTCCTGGCCATAGTATTTGGGATTGGGGCCGGCATGTATGGCGCTCGACGGAGCGACAAACCGCATTCCGTCCGCGCTGGCCACCTCTCCGGCGCCCCAGTGGCGAACGATATCCAGGCGATTGTGGGCGGCAACGATCGCGGCGTTCGCCGCAGCTATGGTCTCAGGCCGAATGAAATTCTGATTGACCCAAGACAGCCGGTCGCGACGCAGAGCCGCAATTTCCGGGCGCACAACTGGCTCAAGACCGATGTTGCAGGCGCCGCCGACCAGGGTTGCGCACAGGCTTATCTCGAAGTGCTCGACGGTGGCCTGACGCTCGCTCAGATGGGTAAAGGACTTGGCGAATCCGGTTCGCGCCATGACTTCAAGAAAGATGTCGGGCATCCCCGCCTTCGGCATGCGCGTTTGGACGGCGCCGCGCAGCGCACGAAGGCTCTCGGATTCATCAAGCTTGTCGAGGGGCGTGACCACAATCCCGGTCTTGTCGGCGACCGTCTCGAAACGCAGGTCAGGATTGTGGCCGGCGCGCGCGACGACATGTCGATATGCCTCGTCGAGAAGGCGGGAGAGACCGTCAATCTCAGTGTCGGCTTCCAGAGATCGGCCCAGGGCGCGTGCCACCATCAACCTGGAATTGTGCCAGGACTCGCCCTCGAGCATCCCGCGCCGAGGATCTCCGTATCGGATGCCGGGCTTGGCGAACACATCGCGATGCTTGATCGCGAGACGCCATGCATCGATGATCGCGAAGACATAGGCTTTCGGGTCCCGCACACTGCCTTCATGATCCAGGACATGTTGCCTCCACGCCTTTGGGATCGCAGCGGTCGGTGCGCCGCGCATCTTGGCGAGAGACGACCAGTCGTCTACGCCCTTGAGGTAGCTGATCGCGGCCTTGACGTTTTTGCCGCCCGGGGCGGCGTCGGTCTCGATGCGGTTGGTGATTTCGAAGAACAATTTCCGGGCACCCCGCCACTTTCTCCGCAGTTGGTCGTAGGGCTTGCTCTCTGCGGGCTTGGCGATCGCCTCCACCTTGGACATGGCGGCCTCGATGTCGGGACGGGGCAACCGCTCGAAGAGCACATCTCTCCATTCATTGAGGGGCAGGACATCGTCGGTCAAAACCAACAGACCCATCGCGTGGAGCAGCATCGCGGCGCCATCGAGATCGCGCAGACTGCGCAGACGGTCCTGTTTGTCGGCGGCTTCGGCCCCCTTCACCAAATCGGCAAGCAGAACCTCGGCCAGCTCGGCGGCATCGTCCTGGGCCGCCGCTTCGAGCGTATGGAAGAGCGCGGCTACAGTCGCGGTTCGACGAGGCTCCTGAAGGGCCGCAATGGCCGAAGGCTTGCTGACACGCGCTACCCGCGCGAGCCGCTCAAGGGTTGTCGCGGGAACACCCCTTGGTGGCGCCGGCCGCAGATTGAACGCCCGGACCGCATCGAGCCGATCAAGGTGACGGAAGAGCTCGGTCGGCATGCGCTTGGAGGGCACTGTCCGCAGCGCGTCCAAGGCGGCGAACGTGGATGTGTCGCCATCGTCAAACAGGGCGGCGATGCGCGCGCGTTGGTCATCGCTCAAGCTGGCGACCAGATGGCGCCAAAGCCTGGTCCGCGCACGATCGCGGATTCTGCCGACCAATCGCTCGACGACCGTGACGCCTGGCAGCAGCACCTTGTTGGCGATCAGCCAGGCCGCCGCTCGATCAATCAAGGGGCCGGGCCGCTCGTCGCCGCTCCAACAAAGGGCGTAGAGCCATCTGGTCAATCGGAAACGCGCCACCGCGTTGTCGCCAAAGTCCGTGAAGCCGCAGTGCGTCCGGATGAGCGCGAGGTGCCGGATGCGCCGGCTTCCCGCAAAATAGGCGTCCACGTCCGTGGCGGGCTCAAGAGCGAGTTGTTCGATCACGGTCGCCAGGACCGACGCGGGGATCTCGGAAGGAGAGACTGGAAATGCGCCCAGAAACCGGGCGCTCGTCAGCATCACGGTGAAGCCGAGCCGATTATGGTCTCCGCGCAGAGTTCCAATGAGGTCGCGATCAGTTTGGTCCAGATGGAAATATCGCGCGAGTTGGTCGGCCGACGGTTCGCCGTCGAAGCGAGAAAAGCCCTGACGCTGGGCATCAGTGAGGTGACGGGTGGGCATACCGTGCGAAACTTCCAACTTTTGCGAAGGGGACGGCCGATGCCGATAAACAAGGCGAATTTCTTCGCAAAATATATGTGCGAAATAAAGTCGTTTTGCAGCAACTTTCGCACAATGGCGGGAGCCTCCGCATGAAGCTCGGCTACGCGCGCGTCTCCACCGAGGATCAGAACCTGGACATCCAGTGCGCTCGGCTCTCGGAGGCTGGCTGTGAAATGATGTTCGACGAGAAAATATCAGGGGCCGCTCGTGGCCGGCTCGAGCTTGAAAAGCTGATGGGCCACCTGCGCAAAGACGATGTTCTCGTCGTCACCCGCCTCGATCGTTTGGCGCGATCCACCATCGAACTCTTGCACATCGCGGAACGTATCAGGGAAAAGCAGGCAGGATTACAATCGCTTGATGAACCTTGGGCCGATACCACGTCCCCGTCTGGCGTGATGATCATGACCGTATTCGCCGGGATCGCCCAGTTCGAGCGGTCTCTAATATTGAGCCGAACCGACGAGGGTCGAAAGGCGGCTATGGTGCGCGGCGTGACCTTCGGACGCCCAAAGAAAATGCGACCCGATCAGGCCGAGCTTGCTCGCCAACTTGTTCTGGAGGGCAAATCAATCAGCTCCGTCGCCAGGACCTTCAATGTTCACCCGGCCACTATCTATCGCTGCATTGAGCCAAACGGCTCCTTATGACACTTTTCTGTTCCGCTCAGCCGCACGACCCAAGAACAGGTCGTGCACCAGGACCCAGTTGCTCGGATATTTTTCCGGCAGTTGAGCGACGGCGGGGATCGGCTCCTCGGCCAGCGGCTGGGGGTAGTCGGCGGCCTGGGTGGGCGCCGCGGCCGCCGCCGCCAAAGCCATCAGGGCACAGCTCATCCGGTGCGTCGTGAAGCGCATGCAGACACTCCTCCTTCCGTTTTACGCTCGATCTCTAACGGTCGAGTCGCATGAACTTTGTTCGAGCGACTAAACTTAGTCAAGCGTCCAATGTTGATCGAGCGTTTTGCACGCACTAGGAGGGGATTCTGTGAGCAAAGGCTATTCTATTTTGACCGAATTTATCGTTCCCGATCTGAAGATTACCCCGCGGGAAGGGGGCTACGCACGTGGGCAGGACGGATTCGAGCATATATTGCGCTCGGCGCTGTCGCTGCTCGTGGAGCACGGATCCAAGGCGCTGACGCTGCGGCGGATTGCGGCGGAGTGCGGCATGAACGTCGGCAACCTGAACTATTATTTCCGTTCGAAGGACGAACTCGTTCGCGAGCTGCTGAACGCCGTTATCAGCAGCTACGAGGAGTCCTTCGGCGCGATCATGCATCAACCGGGCGCCGACGCGGAGGCGCGGCTGGCGAAGGTGGTGTCACTGGTCCTTCAGGATATCACCACCAAGAAAACGACCCGCTTTTTCTCGGAGCTTTGGGCGCTGTCCAACCATGATCCATTCGTGCAGGAGCGAATGGAGGAGCTTTATGCGCGTGCCCGCGCGCCGCTGAACGACCTGATTGCCGAACTCAATCCGGCGTTGCCCCAGGATGAGCGCGAGACGCTTGCGCTCTTCATTTCGGCCTCCATGGAGGGAACGACCATATTCGCCGGATATGACAAACCGTGGGAGCCACGCATACCCTGGTTGAAGCAGATCGCCATCCGGTCGTTCACCGATCTGATACGATCCATAAAACCCGGCGAAATGAAAAAAACATGCAAGGCGGAAGGCGTGATCGCCCTATAACAGGGCCTGGGATCGCCTCCTCCATTCGATTGGGTCGAAATCTATTGCGTACGCATTCAAAGTTTCCTTGATAAAGTCATGGAGATCGCTTTCACTTCTTTTCTTGGAAAATAAGGCGTGCGCGCAAAAGCGCGTTATGTGATACGCATCCGATCTACTTCGTTTTACGATATCACTTCCGTATGAATACAGCGAGCTTTCGACGATCGTTGATATAAATTGAGATACAAATTCAGGCGGATAATCAAAAAATACCGTGCATGAATTGCCAATTTCGTAAATATACTTGTAGTGATTATCCATTTTTTCTCGTGTTTTCGATATCGATGGAAATTTTTCTGATTTGATATCGGATAAAGAGAACAGCATCCTGTAATTTTCTTCTTCTGCAATCACGGCCCCGCTATCTATATAGACGCTAACCACCATCGCTTTTTCTGGATCTAAAATCGTCTTTTCTATCGTCTCATATAAATCAATGTATGGACTGGCCACGTAATCGTAGCATACCGAGAAAAGCTCTTCTTTATTGGCGAAGTGATGGAATACCGAAGACGGGTGGGCTCCGATCGCGGAACAGATGTCCCGGATGCTGGCGCCGGCATATCCGGCTGTCGCGAAGATAGGGATTGCCGCTGCCAGGATGTCCACCTTGGTCAGCGCCGCACGTCCGTCCTGCCGGGGACGCCCGGGACTTCGCGACCCCGCACCGCCCATGCCTTTCCCCCGTACCATGTAAGTCCTTCCCAATATTGTATCGACCGCTCCATCTTGACAAGCTTCAGCATGTCCAAGCATGTTGCGCTTGTCGAGTCGAAACATATCAAACGTGGAGTTGGGGACGAAATGGACGCTGACAAGCTGGCGCGCATAAGAGAGATGGCGAACAGAGATCCCTGGGTATTCAATGATGAGCGGTTGACCAGGGTATTTTCACCCGAAAACCGCAAGAACGTCGATCCGACGATGCCTTATGCCGGTCTTTCGACATTTCTGCGCATGCCCTATTCACAGTCCCTCGACGGCCTGGACGTCGCGCTGGTCGGGATACCGTCGGATCAGGGCGTGACTTTCAGGCCCGGAGCGCGTTTCGGGCCGCAACAGGTGCGCACCCTGTCGAGCATTGCCGGCGGGCCGATGCATCACCAGTCCCGCATCATCCCCACGGAATTATGCAGCATCGCCGACATTGGCGATGTTGCAATCGAGAGCAGCTATTCTCTCGATCGCGCAACGGCCGAAATCGAAGCCTTTTTCCACGCCATCGTTGCCGCGGGGGTGACCCCTCTGGCGGTGGGCGGCGATCATTCGGTCACCTATCCGATCCTGAAGGCCGTGGGAAAATCCCGGCCCGTTGGTCTCGTCCACATCGACGCCCACTGCGATACCGGCGGCGCGTGGGGCGGAAGCAAGTTCCACCACGGCGGACCGATGCGCAACGCGGCCGTTGCCGGGGTGCTCGACCCGGAGCGCACCGTGCAAATCGGCATACGTGGCAGAGCAGAACCGATTTGGGACTTTTCATACGATTCCGGCATGCGGGTCATCCATGTCGAGGAGTTCTTCGAGATGGGCGTCGATGCCGTCATCGCGGAGGCGAGAAGGGTGGTCGGCGATGGCCCCACTTACATATCCTTCGACGTTGACAGCATCGATCCGGCGTTCGCGCCCGGGACCGGCACCCCCGAGGTCGGCGGCCTGATGCCCCACGATGTCATGAAGCTCATCAGGGGGCTGCGCGGCCTCGACCTGGTCGGGGCGGATGTCGTCGAGGTGTCGCCGCCCTACGATCCGAGCGGGAACACGGCGCTCGTGGGCGCGACCATGCTGTGGGAACTGCTTTGCATCCTCACCGAGGCAATCAGCGCACGCAAGACCCGATAACGCACCATTACCCGGCACATCAGGGGATTATTTTGTAACGAGCGACCTATTTAATAAAAAAGGGGAGGAATGATGAAGGATTGCATGCGCATTCGGACGTTCGCATTGATGCTATCGGCTGTCCTCTGTGCCGGTGCGAGGCCGGCCTATGCCCAGGACAGCACCCCCTTCCGGCAAGACGATGCGTCGGCCGCATCGTCCGACAGCGGGCTGCTCGACGACATCGTGGTCACGGCCAACAAGCGCGCGCAGAACCTCCAGGACGTCGGCATATCGGTGTCCGCCTTTTCCGGCGACCAACTGAACAAGCTGGGCCTCGCCGGCACGCAAGGACTCGGCAGCCAGGTGCCCGGCCTTCTGGTCACGGATCTGGGAAGCCCGGCGACGACTGAGAACGGCGGAGCAATATTCGACCACGGTAGCGGCGGGATAGTCCTGCTGCGGGCGGCGTAAAAGTCGTCCACCTTGAAGCCTTTCTGCCGAGTCAGGGAGGTGTGGGGATCTACAGCGTGGAACTTTATCTTCAGGTCCGTCTGGCTTGCGCGGATGGCATGAGCCAACGGGCGGCGGCGAAGCGTTTCAATGTGTCGCGCGATACGGTACGCAAGATGCTGTCGTTTTCATCGCCGCCGGGTTACCGGCGCCAGTCCGTACCGCAGCGCCCGAAGCTGGACGGGTTTGTGGCGATCATTGATGGATGGCTTGAGGGTGACCGCAGTGTCCCGCGCAAGCAACGCCATACGGCGAAGCGGGTATTCGACCGTTTGCGCACCGAGCATGGTTTCACCGGCGGCTATACGATCATCAAGGATTACATCCGGGAGCGCGAACAGCGCAGCCGGGAGATGTTCGTGCCGCTGGCGCACCCTGCGGGAGATGCGCAGGCCGATTTCGGGGAAGCGCTGGTGGAGATCGGCGGGGTGGAGCAGAAGGCCTACTTCTTCGCGCTCGATCTGCCG
>NZ_KQ130461.1:92566-99647 GCF_001046635.1 Novosphingobium barchaimii LL02 | reverse complement strand
CGGCAGATCGAGCGCGAAGAAGTAGGCCTTCTGCTCCACCCCGCCGATCTCCACCAGCGCTTCCCCGAAATCGGCCTGCGCATCTCCCGCAGGGTGCGCCAGCGGCACGAACATCTCCCGGCTGCGCTGTTCGCGCTCCCGGATGTAATCCTTGATGATCGTATAGCCGCCGGTGAAACCATGCTCGGTGCGCAAACGGTCGAATACCCGCTTCGCCGTATGGCGTTGCTTGCGCGGGACACTGCGGTCACCCTCAAGCCATCCATCAATGATCGCCACAAACCCGTCCAGCTTCGGGCGCTGCGGTACGGACTGGCGCCGGTAACCCGGCGGCGATGAAAACGACAGCATCTTGCGTACCGTATCGCGCGACACATTGAAACGCTTCGCCGCCGCCCGTTGGCTCATGCCATCCGCGCAAGCCAGACGGACCTGAAGATAAAGTTCCACGCTGTAGATCCCCACACCTCCCTGACTCGGCAGAAAGGCTTCAAGGTGGACGACTTTTACGCCGCCCGCAGCAGGACTATCCCGCCGCTACCGTGGTCGAATATTGCTCCGCCGTTCTCACCTGGGCTTGGGTCACCGCTTCGGGGTCGATGCCGATAGCCGGGTGAAACATGACGCTGATCGCTGTGGTGCGGGTGCCCTGCTCACTCGCCTCCCCTGCCACCGCCTCAAACATGCCATCGACCACGCACACATGGAAATGCACATGCTCGTTCAGGCTGGAGCCAAAGCGGTGAATGAAGGCGACTGCACCGATGTGCAGGGCGGCCTTGTTCGCATGCGCTGCGCATGGGCTGTTGGCTTGCAGGGTTTGCTCAATGACGCGCAAGAAGATGCGCAACACCATGCCCAGCACCACGCTGTCGCGTTGCATAAAGTAGC
Source organism: Novosphingobium barchaimii LL02 (assembly GCF_001046635.1). Classification (GTDB taxonomy): domain Bacteria; phylum Pseudomonadota; class Alphaproteobacteria; order Sphingomonadales; family Sphingomonadaceae; genus Novosphingobium; species Novosphingobium barchaimii. Next base: position 98,756 of record NZ_KQ130461.1, on the reverse strand, counting down.
GCAGCCGCTTGGGAACCGACAGCACCCACTGGCGCACTGGCAGGCGGGGGAAGACGTGGTCGGTGAGGTGTGCCGCTGTCTCGGCCATGCGCCGCGTGGTGCACGAGGGGCAGACGCCCCGGCCTTTGCAGGAAAAGGCCACCAGAAAGTCGTGTCCGCAGTCGTCGCAGCGGGCACGGGCAAAGCCGTGGGCAAAGATGCCGCATTCCAGGTACTTGGCAAACGCTTGGCGCACATAGGGCTTGGGGCTGCGGTGGTCGCCCTGGCCGTCGAACTGGCCGGCGCTGGCCAGATCAAGCCAGGTCTCGTAATGCTCGGCCACCGTTTGGTAGAGCAGCGTGCGCTCGGGGTGGCGCGGGTTGTAGAGCTTGGGCTTGGAGGTGGCTGGCATAAATACTGTGTAAATACACAGCATTCTGCAGACTTCTCCTCAGCCAGGCTACGCAGCAAAACGGCCCCGAAGGGCCGTTTGTTGTTTCAGGGAGCCATCGCCGCTCAGGCAGTCGCTTCCTTGGCGTTCTCCACATATTCTTCGATCTGGTCGAAGTTCAGGTACTGGTAGATCTTGTCGCTGCTCTGGTTAATGACGCCCACGTCGGCCAGATATTCTTCCTTGCTGGGAATACGGCCCAGCTTGGAGCAGATGGCCGAGAGTTCGGCTGAGCCCAGGTACACATTGGTGTTCTTGCCCGGGGTCTCCTCGTTTTCAGTGCAATAAGTGACGGTACGAAAAGCTAGCACTGGCGCGGAGGTGGTGTTGGTAGATCGTTGATTTCATTGACTTTCCTGTTCACTTTCAAATCTGCGATTCGTGGCGTCAAACCGTGGTCGGTTTCATCCATTGGTGCCAGTTATCGATGCATTTGGCCGCGAAGGCAGGATTTGGTCAGCATAGCGGTCAACCGGGAAGCGAAACACACCCCGCAAGTTGATGCTCTCCAGCCTGGTGGGCGCAATCTTCCCGATCAGTTCCGGTGGAATGACCTGGCGGCGGTTCGACCAGCGATCCAGGACCGCCTGCATCTGTGAGGTATTCCACGCCATCACGATGTTGGCCATCAGGCTCAACGCATCGGCCACAGCCTGCATTTCATCGACACGTTTGGCCTGCGCCGGGCTGATCCGGCCGGTATAAATGGCGCGCTTGAGGGCGTTAACAGCCTCGCCCCGATTGAGCACCCGGCGCAACTCGTTCCTGAAAGCGTCCTTGACAAAGTAGTCAGCCAAAAACGCCGTACGCAGCAACCGCCCCAATTGCACGCCAGCCTCATAGATTGGATCGCCCTGGGCGGCAGAACCGAACCGCGCAAGAGCTGCCACCGCACTGGCATGTCCGCTCATGACCGAGGCTGCCAGGTGCACCAGACTATCCCAATGCTTTTCGATCAAAGCGACGTCGACATTGGCTTCGCACACCGCAGCGATTTCTGCGGGCACTTTGGTGCCGCGTGGCACAAAGAGGTGGGTAAGCGTTCCGCGAACGACACCCTTGCGCCGTCGATGACGGCGTGTTGAAGGATGGTTCTACGCGGCGGCGGCGAGCGCCGCGTTTGGCACGGCGATGTCGGTGGCAGGCCGCCAGTTGTGCGGCAGCAGCTGCGCGAGGTCGCGCTGCTTGAGCGTGGGCAGACGCTCGAAGACGTCCTTGAGGTAGGCCCAGGGATCGTGCCCGTTTAGTTTGGCCGACTCGATCAGGCTCATGACCACGCCAGCGCGCTCGCCGGCCTGCTGCGAGCCTACAAAAAGCCAATTCTTGCGGCCAACGCACAGCGGGCGCACCGCGTTCTCCGCCGCGTTGTTGTCGATTGGGACGTCGCCGTCGTCCAGGTAGCGCGTGAGCGCGCGCCAATTGCTCAGCGAATAATCGATCGCCTTGGCCGTCACGTCGGCATTGGCCAGCTTCTGGCGCTGCCCGGTCAGCCAGAGGTGCAGGGCCTGGACGATGGGCCTGGAGCGTTGCTGGCGCAGCAGCCACCGTGCCTGGGGTTCGAGTTCGCGCGCCTCGCGCTCGACCTCGTACAGCTTTGCGATCAGCGCCACCGCCTGGCCGGCGATCTGGCTGGCGTTGAACTCGTGCGCCTCGAACAGCTTGCGCCGCGCGTGGGCCCAGCATAGTGCGGCGCTGACGCCTTGCGCCTGAAGCCCAAAATAGCCGCTGTAATCGTCGCTGACCAGCGTGCCGCCGAAGCCTCGCAGCACGCGCCGCGGATGTTCGCCGGCGCGGCTGGCGGTGAAGTCGAACAGCACCGCGCGCTGGGCCACGAAGTTGGTCGTGCGGTAGACCCAGACGTAGGCCCGTTTGGTCTTGCCGCGCCCCGGCGCCAGCAGCGACACCGGCGTCTCGTCGGCGTGGATCACACCGTGGCTGAGGATGAAGCCCTTCAGTGCATCGGCCAGCGGTGCCAGACGCACCCCGCAGATGCCGATCCACTGGGCCATGCTCGAGCGCGGGATGTGCACGCCAGAGCGCGCGTAGATCTCTTCCTGCCGGTACAGCGGCAAGTGATCGTCGTGCTTGGCCACCACCACCTGCGCGAGCAGGCCCGGCGCGGGGATGCCTTTGTCGATGATCTGCGCGGGCATCGGCGCGGCCTGGATCGTCTGGCAGCACGTGCAGGCGTACTTGCCGCGGATATGGCGCAGCACGAAGAATTGGGCCGGCACGCAATCGAGCTGCTCGCTGACTTCTTGGCCGATGCGCTTGAAGGGCTGGCCGCACTCGCAGTGGGTCTGCTCGATCTCGTGATGGTGATCGATGCGCGGCAGGCTCGCCGGCAGCGCCTGGCGCACCGCCTGGCCTTTGGCCCGGGGTGGCGCTACCGGTGGCTTCTGGTCTTGCTGGGCGGCGCGGTCTTCCAGCGCCGTGTCGGCCAGGATCTGATCGAACAGCACCGCCTGCGTGCTCGTCTCCAGGCTCTCGCTGGAGGAGCCGAAGCGCCAGCGCTTCAGCCGCGCGATCTCGAAGTTCAGCGCCTCGATCCTGGTTTGCTTGAACTTCAGCTCGCCTTGCATGCGCCCGATCACATCGCGCAGCTCCTGCATCGAATCCAGTGCGCCCGGCGCATCGATCGTGTGGGTGTCCGGGGCAGAGGCTCACCCTCGCCGATGTGGCGACCGCGACGGGGCTGTCCACCTCCTTCGTCAGTGCGATTGAGCTCGGGCAGGTTGGCGCCGGCGTCGCGACTCTTCAGAAGTTGTTGCGCCTCTATGGCACCACCGAGACGGCGATGCTCAACTCCACAGCGACCGGGACGAAGGGCACGTTGTCGCGCCCGGCCGATCGGGCGCGAGTACGCGACTCCTTCAACAAGGTGACGACCGAACAGCTCCTACCAGTGCAGCCAACCCTCGGCGCGACCTTGACCACCGTCGAACCTGGCGGCGGCAGCAACGGGAGCTACGCCCACGAGGGCGACGAGTTCGTCTACGTCATGTCAGGGTCGTTTCGCGTGTTCGTCGAGGACGAGCGCCACGATCTGACGCCTGGCGACTGCCTATTCTTCCCCAGCACCTGTCCGCACTCATGGCTCAACCCTGAGGAGGTTCCCGCGATCGTGATGTGGGTGACGACACCGCCCACGTTCTGATCGAGGAGCCCAGGGAGCCGGCCTGTAACATGGAACAGCGTCTGGCTGACCGCCATCGCCCAGAGGTTCGCGGGGAAGCACCCGCGGACGCATGCAGCACATCGACGACGCAGGAGCGCTCGTGACCTCGCAACCCGCCGCCCCGCCCTCACTCACAGGGCGGCCTCCTGCTCGGCACCCCACGCCCCGAGCACGCCGCCTGGCGGAGACGGTGTACGACGAGGTCAAGGACGCGATTATCCGCGGAGTACTCGCTCCGGGCGAGAAGGTGGGCCCTACCCCCGGATCTTGGACACGGGGTGTGATTACGCAGCGGTTGGCAGCGTAGCGGCCCGGCGGGCCTCGTAGGTGGACGGGGACAGGTAGCCGCACCAGGTGTGACGGCGCCGGGTGTTGTAGCGGACCAGCCACTTGAAGACCTGCCGGCGACAGGTCGGCTCGTCGCTCCAGCAGGCGGCGTCTTGGAGTACCTCGCGCTTCATCGTGGCGTTGAACGACTCCGCCAACGCGTTGTCGGCCGACGAGCCGACGGCGCCCATTGATTGGGTGACGCCGAGTCTCTTGCAGAGCTTGGCGTAGTCCTTCGAGCAGTAGACCGACCCGTGGTCGCTGTGGAAGATCGTGCCCTCGAGGCTGCCGCGGGTCGCGGCAGCGGCCTTCAGCGCGTCCTCGACGAGTTCGGTGCGCATGTGGTCGGCGACCGCCCAGCCGGCGAGCCGACGTGAGTAGCAGTCGATGACGGTCGCCAGGTACAGGTTCGTCCCGTCGGCCAACGGCAGGTAGGTGATGTCCCCGACGTAGCGCCGGTTCGGCGCCTCGGCGGTGAAGTCCCGCCTGAGCAGGTCGGGGTACTTCTGGCCCGACGGTTCGGGGATCGTGGTCCGCACCCGACGCTTCTTCACGTAGCCACGAATGCCCTCAAGCCGCATCACCCGGGCGACGCGCTTGTGGTTCACGCGATCGCTGGCAGGTGCGCCGTCGTTGAGCTCAGCGGTGATCCGTGGCGCACCCTGGGTGTTGTCCTCGGCATGCACAGCTCTAATCCGCGTCGCGAGCTCGGCATCGGCCTGGGCGCGCTCCTCGCGTGCCGCGGCCGCCTTGAGCCAGGCGTAGAAGGACGAGCGCTCGACCTCGACGAGCTCGCACAGTCGCTTCACCTCGAAGGTGGCGGAGTTGTCGGCGACGAACTGGAAGCGACTCACCAGCGCGTCTCCCCGGCGAAATACTTGGCCGCCCGTTGGAGGATCTCGCGCTCGGTGGTGAGCTTCGTGGTCTCGACCTCAAGCTCGTTCACCCGGGCCTCGAGCCGGGCGATCTTCTGCTCCGGTGTCTCACCCTCGGGCGCCGACGGGCTCTTTGACGAGTTCTTGGACTGCAGTGGGCTGGAGGTCAGCGTCCCGTCAGCGGCCGTCTTCTTGCCGGTCCCGTACGCCTCGAGCCAGTGCCGCAGCGTGCCGCGCACGATGCCGAGGTCATCGGCGATGCCGCGGACCGTGGCGCCCGGGGTGGACTCGTACAAGTCGACGGCCTGACGACGGAACTCCTCGGAGTAGTTCTTCCTGGCCATGATTCTCGGATCATCTCGCTTCCCCAGCACCAAGTGCTGGATTCAGCGTGTCCAAGAACCGGGGTCAGGCCCCGGTCTCTGTAGAGGAACTGTGCACCCAGTTCGGCGTGAGCCGCCAGCCGGTCATGGAGGCAATGCGCCGTCTCTCTGGCGACGGCTCTGTTGCAAAGATTGGCGGCAGTCAGAGGTAGGCTGTCGCTCTGCGCCGATCAGGCGGCTGCTGCGAAATGGTGGTTGAGCATGCCCATGGCCTCCGTCAGCGCCGAGGGCCCAATGCCAAAAGCTCTCTCCACAAGGCGCACCTCGCCCCTGATGCCGGGCTGCAGGCACCAGGGGCGAGCCTGTCCTTTGCGCAGGGCTCGCATGACTTCGAATCCCTTGATCGTGGCATAGGCCGTGGGGATCGATTTGAAACCGCGCACCGGCTTGATCAGTATCTTGAGCTTTCCGTGATCGGCCTCGATCACGTTATTGAGATACTTCACCTGCCGGTGGGCCGTCTCCCGGTCCAGCTTTCCTTCGCGCTTCAATTCGGTGATCGCTGCACCATAGCTCGGCGCTTTGTCGGTATTGAGCGTGGCAGGCTTTTCCCAGTGCTTCAGGCCTCGCAGGGCCTTGCCCAGGAACCGCTTCGCTGCCTTGGCGCTGCGGGTCGGCGACAGGTAGAAATCGATCGTGTCGCCCCGCTTGTCGACTGCCCGGTACAGGTAGGTCCACTTGCCCCGCACCTTGACGTAGGTTTCATCCAGGCGCCAGCTCGGATCAAAGCCACGCCGCCAGAACCAGCGCAGCCGCTTCTCCATCTCCGGGGCGTAGCACTGGACCCAGCGATAGATCGTCGTATGGTCGACCGAAATGCCGCGTTCCGCCAGCATTTCCTCAAGGTCGCGATAGCTGATCGGATAGCGACAATACCAGCGCACCGCCCACAGGATCACATCACCCTGGAAATGGCGCCACTTGAAATCCGTCATCGTTCCGTCCGTCCAATCTCCGCCAAGCATGCTCAAGCTTCACGATTTTTGCAACAGAGCCG
>NZ_KQ130461.1:0-91298 GCF_001046635.1 Novosphingobium barchaimii LL02 | reverse complement strand
CTCGCCCCTGGTGCCTGCAGCCCGGCATCAGGGGCGAGGTGCGCCTTGTGGAGAGAGCTTTTGGCATTGGGCCCTCGGCGCTGACGGAGGCCATGGGCATGCTCAACCACCATTTCGCAGCAGCCGCCTGATCGGCGCAGAGCGACAGCCTACCTCTGACTGCCGCCAATCTTTGCAACAGAGCCAGGAACCACGCATCACCTTGTAGATGCGCCGGTCCAGAGCGCCCTTCGCATGGCTCTCCTTGACGATCGCCGCCAGCTTGGCCTTACCGGCGATCGGGAAAATGACATCGCAGATGCGCCCCGATGGTTCATTGATCGAGGCGCTGGCGATCTCGACCAGCAGGCGCTCCTTTCCATAGACCCGCTCGATGTCTTTCGCGATATCGCCCACCACCTTGCGTTTCGAGCGCGTTCCGATCTTGTGAACGGTTTCGATCAGCAGGTCGATCATCGCGTCAGTGAGTTGCGCCTCCCGCGACATTAGATAAATCGCATAAAGGCCGAGCTGTCGCGCCGGCGCATGCCGGCGCATCTCCGAGGCCTTTTCACCGGCAACGCGGCGAACAATCTGATCGACCCATGGCTTGCCCGTAGCCGTCAGGAGATCATGGGGAAGATCAAGTCTCTGGATAAAGGCGAGTTTCTCGGTCACGTCGAGAATGTTGTCGAGCGTTGCCTGTCCGGCGTCACCCTTCATCCTGTTGAATCCGGTCGAGCTGTCCGGATCGGCAAGCGAGGCTTCCAATAACGCCACCGCATCTGACGAAAGCCGATCACTGGCTCCGATCAGCCAGGTGTCCAGATAATCTTGCCGTTGTGAGCGAACGACACGTTCAAGCTCCTTGCGCGACGGCCCATAAATACGCCGGTCCCGGCACCACAGGAAAACATGCTCAAGCATGGCATTGATCGACTGGCCGCCCGGGCACAGCTCGCCAGCAATCCATTCCGTCAATTGCGCGCGATCCACCCGCTTCATGCGGTGATATCCAGGATGGATCAGGATCTCCGCACAATGCCGTCGTGCTGTCCGACTGGAAAAGTCATAACCGGCTATCTCGCCAGCCTCGACACCGAGTTGCTCGGCCAGATACGAGAGGCCATCGGTAGGGATTGAGCCGGGATCGATCGCGAAAAACCCCAGGGAAGCGAAGAATTTCAGCTGCGCGGCGAGGCCAAGGCGCGTCAGGGCCGGCTTCGAATTTACAAAATCAATATCGGCAAAGCTCAGGCTCCATCGTCCGATCAAATCCCCGCCCGGAATACTCCGATCCATCAACCCACTCCCTATGATGGAGCGAACTGTCCTCTTCTATGATTTCCATCGTCAATACCGAATGCCACGTTCCCAAAACGTTCTCCGACTTGGCCAAAATCGCAGCTTGGGGCCGACTGGGCCTTATAAGCGTGCGCGCACGCTTATTCTTGCCAACCCCTTAAACTTGAGCCAGTTATGACGCGCTGATTCCGCCTTGGAGTCGGCGATTCATCTGTTGCGTGCGGGGTGGCTCCCCGAGGCGACAGGGCAACAAAAAACCCTCGCTTGGCTGAGCGAGGGCTGTTTGTGCCACCGAAGGTGAGCGCGTCTAACTTGGCTCCCTTTATCGGTGGTGCGGCAGCGAAAGTCAATCTCGAAAGCGTGCTTTCGGGAGCGATGGCGCTTGGCCTCGCGGGACCGACGAAGGGAGGTCCGCATGACCACTTCCATAGGCGCCGTGCTGCGTAGCACTGGCCTCGCCAAGATCGACCGCGCCTTGCTAGCGCGTGCCGAAAAACCGCGCGTCAAAGTCTGGGCCGGCAGCATCGCCGTAGGCCACGAGAAGCGGGCGAAGGCCTACACGCCGATCCGCAATGCTCGCCAGATGCGCGAGATGATCGAAGCCGCAAAGCTCTACGAGCGGCAGACGCTCGCGCAGCGGCGGACAACCACGCCGCGCATTCGTAACGGTGCGATCGGACAGGCCGGCATCCAGATTATCGAGTTCCTGGCCCGCGTCATCGACTATAGCACCGGCGCGTTGTTCCCCAGCCTTCACACCATCATGGAGGGAACCGGCCTCAGCAAAAATTGCGTCGTTCAGACGCTTTCGCGCCTCAAAGAGGCGCGCATTATCGACTGGTTCCGGCGCTACGAGCCGGTTCCCGATCAAGAAGCGCAAGGCGCTGGCCCGCGCATCAAGCAGGCCACGAACGCCTATCGCTTCCTCTTCCCCGCCTTCCTCTCCAAAATCTTCGCCGCTCGCCGCCGTCGCGGCATCGCGGCTGACCCAGCCCCCGCTTGCGAACAGTATCGCCAGATCGAGGCGGCGCGCGACATGGAGCGCATGAGGGATCAGCTGCCCCTATGGGAGCTAACCCGTGAAGAGCGGGACAAGCGCGAGCTGGCCGATATTCTCGCCAGCTTGGGCGAAGCGATTGAGGCGAAAGAACGTGAGTCATCCGCAAGTGAAGATAACCGGCGGAGATATTTATATTGAATGGCCCTAGTCGGGCCATGCGCGATATTGGCATATATCCCGGCCGTTTGCCCGCCTCCGTGAAATGTGTATAAATCCCAATGTAGGGATACCGTTGACGAAAGAAGTTCGATGCAGATGGACGTCGAAGCACGCGCACGTCGGATCGTAGCGGATATGGGCGGCCACTGGCGCGGCTCATATGGCATGGTTTGCTGCCCAGCCCACAACGACCGCAATCCGTCGCTCCAAGTCACCCCCGGCAAGAAGGCCGTCCTGTTCAAATGTTGGGCCGGTTGCAGCCAGGAAGCCGTATGGTCCGCGCTCAACAGCCGCAAAATCAATCGTCACACCAGCGGCGAGACGGTCGATCGCGCGCCTGAACCCTCGCGCCGGAAGCTCGCCCTGCAACTATGGGATTCCGCCGTGCCGATCGCGGGCACCGCGGCTGAACGCTATCTGCGTTCGCGCGCAATCGACCCGACCGGCCTCAAGGTTCGCTTCGCACCGCGCTGCATCGTTGGCCCGCCCGATGCCCGCGAAGAGCATCCTGCCCTTCTCGTGCCGTTCGAGGCCGATGAAGGCATAATCGCCGTGCAGCGGATCTTGCTCGATCCAGCAACCGGCGAGAAACGCTACCATGCGGCGCTGCGCGAGGCGAAATTGACGCTTGGCCTGGTCCGACATGCCGCCATGCGGATCGGCGGCCAGCCACCCGGCGACGTGCTGCGCCTCGCGGAAGGCTTCGAGGAAGCCGTTTCCGTGTCCCAGCTTAGCGCCGGGAAATTTAAGGTATGGGGCGCGGGCGGCATTCGCCGCTATGGCCTGATCGCGATCCCCGAACGCATCCGCAAAATCGTCATCTACTCGCAACACGGCCAGGAAGCGGCACAGGCCATAGAGGACGCGCGCGGCCACCTCACTGCCAACGACCGCGAATTGAAAATCATCCTCCCGCCAGCCCCGGCGCCGATGGACTGGAACGACATTCTTCAGGAGAAAGCCAGGTGCTGATCCGAGGTTTCAAAAAATGGCCGCGAAATCAGCAAATCGCGTTGCCGATTCTCTCTGTTTTCGCGTTCGGTGCGCTGTTCAATCAGATGCAAGCAAGGAATAGCGAGCCAGTTTCGATCCACGTCGAGAACCCGCGCATTATCGACGGCGATACGCTCGAAACGCTCGATAAAAAGCGGGTGCGGTTGTCGGGAATCGATGCGCCGGATGAGGACGGTAAGGGCAATGTGCCCAAGATCGCAGCGCAGCTCTATTTGGAAGAGCTGGTGAAGCAAAATGGCGGCATGGATTGCACCAGCGATTTTCAGGACGAAAAGCTGACGATCGAGCCGATATGCAACACGCGGCGGACAAGCTGGGGCCGGTCTAACCTGTCGTGCCGGTTTCGGTCGAATGGGGCATCTGTTTCGGCAACGATGGTGCGCCATGGATATGCCGTTGATTACAGGCAACATTCAGGGCTGGCCTATGCCCGTTTCATGAAAGATGCAGCCGACGAGCGGCGAGGCCTTTGGGGTGTCGATTACGAGGCGATGAGGAATCTGGCGATCGAGAGGGGCCAGTTGCCGAACAAGTGCAAATGATCGGAGCCGGGAACCTGCCCTATTCCACCCCACGGCTGCGCCGCGCGGCTCCACGGAGCCAGCAAAGCCGTCTCCGCCCATTCGGGTGACGGTCAGGGCTATAAGGGAAGATTAGCATGAATGATGCGATGCGAACGACGATGCAGGCCGCGCCCAGGCACAGTGCATCGCCGCGCGTCGAGGCAATCGCGGCATGGCTGATCGCCGCGCTCATTCTCGCAGGCGGCGGTATCGTTGCACGCCTGATCGTCGATTATCCGCGGCTCCTGCCGAACAGCTATATCGGCTTCCTTATCTACCGCGCTGGACCCACGATTGCGCTGCTATGGGCCTGTGCCGGCGCTGCGATCGCGATCAATGCCGCGACGACACGCCTGATGCTCTTGTCCGCATTGTGCGGATCAATCGTTGCGGTTCTCGCTCTCGCCATTCTCTAGCCGCTAAATGTGCGGCCCTGGGCCGCGCCTTGCCGGTGGTGGCAGCTGCCACCGGGGGGGAACACCAAGGGCACCCGCCCTTTCGTTCCCGAAGCATAATCGACAGGACCGGGTTGCTCGACAAGTTCGGCCAGTTCCGGCGCGCTCACGCGCGCCGGGGCCTCCCTAGTCGCGCCGCCCGCACCACTCCCATCGATTTTGCTTCCCCCTCCCCATCCCGCGCTTCGCCAGCGGGTCAGAGCCGCAGGCCGCAGGCAGCGGCTTCGCCTAAAGGAGTGAAAAATGACCATCCAGACCATCCAACTGAACAAGCTGGCGCTTTCCGACCTCAACGTGCGGAAGGTGAAGCCCAAGGAAATTGAAGCCCTCGCAGCCGACATTCAGGCGCGGGGCGTGCTGCAAAACCTGATCGGCTATGATGAGGACGGCAAGATCAAGATTTGCGCTGGAGGGCGGCGCTACCGGGCCTTGAAGCTGTTGCAGAAGGCAAAGACCATCCCCGGCACTTTCGAGGTTCCCGTTGAAATCCGCAGCAAGGACGAGGCGCTGGAAATCTCTCTTGCCGAGAACGCGCAGCGTGAGGACATGCACCCCGCCGATGCCATCGCCGCCTATCGGGCGATCATCGACAGCGGCAAAGACGTTGACGATGTTGCAGCATCGTTCGGCGTCTCCCCCGCCTATGTCCGCCGCGTGTTGAAGCTGGCGGCGCTGCACCCGACCATTCTCAAAGCCTTCCAGAAAGACGAAATCGGCATGGGCGCGGCGCAGGCTTTCGCGCTGACAGACGATCAGGACCGCCAGCTTGAGGTTTTCAAGCGCACCGGCGACAACGCCCACCAAATCCGCGCCATGCTCACCCAGGAGAAGGTTGCCGATACCGACAAGCATTTTCGCATTGTAGGCGAGGAAGCCTATTGCGCCGCAGGCGGCACCTTCACCACCGATCTTTTCGGAGAACGTCGCTATTGCGATGATGCGGGCCTTGTCATGGACCTTGTGCAAGATCGGCTCGACGCCATCGCCAAGGCGGCGCGCGAAGATGGCTGGCGCGATGCAGAAGGGCAGCTCTACCGGCCTGATTCCTACTGGATGCGCGGCCATCTGGAACCCGCTGGCGAGCGCCATCCGACCGAGGAAGAAACCGCGCAGCTGGTCGAGATCGAGGCGGCAATCGCCAAGCGGGAAAGCGAGGTGGACGAGGACGAGCACGACTATGACGACGAGTTGCGCGCCCTGACCCGCAAGCAGGACGCTATCGTATCGGCTTGCCGCGTCTTCACCGCCGAGCAGAAGGCCGAGCACTCGCTTATCGTCTTCATCGGGCATGACGGTATCGAACAGGTTGCGTTCACGCGCAGCGCCAAGGGCACCGCCGCCGATGGCCCCAAGCCTCCCCGGCCCGACTACTCGCAGAAGGTCATGGATCAGCTGGGCGGCATCCGCACGATGGCGGTTCGGGAAGCCCTTGCCAGCGACCCGGAGCTGGCGCTGGACGTGCTCTTGACGGGCCTATTGGGGCAGGTTCGCGGCAACTCCTATTCGTGGCAACAAGCCGCCGAAATCACCGCCGAGAAGAACCGCTTCCATGTTGACGAGGCGATCATGGGCCATTCCACGATTGCCGACATTGACGAAATCGCGGGGGCCGATCTTGCCCGCTTGGCCGAGACACCCACGCTGGACGACATGCGCCAGATGGACAGCGAAGCGAAATTGCGGCTGCTGGCCTACTGCGTGGCCTCGCAGATCACGAGCCTTTCGTTCCATAGCGACCGCGACCGCCAGCTGGCGCAGATCGTCGGGGCCGCGCAGATCGACATGGCCGACAAGTGGGAACCCAATCAGGTATTCTATGACCAGCTTAGCAAGGCCACGCTCTTGAAGCTGCTGGCCGAAGGTTGCGGCAACGACGCCGCAGAGAATTGCCAGACCATGAAGCGCTCTGATCTTGCCTTGACGGTCAACGAGCGCCTTGCGGGGCGGCGCATCCTGCCCCCCGCCCTTCGACCCTCTGCCTTGCCCGATGCCGCTGATAGCGAAAGCCAAGCGGCATGACGGCATGGGGAGCGCGCTTCACTCCCGCGCTCCCCGCAAACTTGCGGGGCGGTGGCAGCTGCCACCGCACCCATTTTACAGAACGCAGCCGGTAAAATCGGCCGCGTATAATGAGCGGCTAGGGCCGCGCGTTGCCGGTGGTGGCAGCTGCCACCGGGGGAACACCAAGGGCACCCGCCCTTTCGTTCCCGAAGCATAATCGACAGGACCGGGTTGCACGCCAAGTTCGGCCAGTTCCGGCGCGCGCGAGCGCCGGAGCCTCCCTAGCCGTGCCGCCCGCACCACTCCCATCGATTTTGCTTCCCCCTCCCCATCCCGCGCTTCGCCAGCGGGTCAGAGCCGCAGGCCGCAGGCAGCGGCTTCGCCTAAAGGAGTGAAAAATGGCTAAGGAAACGAACCGGATCGACATTTATCAGGCCGTCACCGACGACATTCTTGCGATGCTGGAAGCGGGCACCAAGCCGTGGGTGAAGCCGTGGAGCGGTGGGCCGACCATTCCGCTCCGGCACAATGGGGTCGCCTATCGTGGGATCAACGTCCTCAGCCTTTGGGCCAGCGCTATGCGTCAGGGCTTCGCCTCGCCCTATTGGCTGACCTTCAAACAGGCGTTGGAGCTGGGCGGCAATGTCAGGAAGGGCAGCAAGGGAACCACCATTGTCTATGCCAACAAGCTTGTCGTGAAAGACTCCGAGACGGACAACGAGCGCGCCATTCCGTTCTTGAAACGATACACGGTTTTCAATGCCGATCAGGTCGAAGGACTGGACGGCAAATATCCCGCGCCCGCCCCGATCATCACCAATCCCGAAACCCGCGACGTTGAGCTTGAAGTGATGTTCTCTCGCATCGACGCAACCGTTCGCATCGGCGGATCGCAAGCCTATTACCACACCCGCGACGACTATATCCAAATGCCCGCTTTTGAAGCGTTCCATTCCGCCGACGACTACTATGCCACGCTTGCGCATGAGGCCGTGCATCATGCAGGGCATGAAAGCCGCCTCAACCGAAAAACCCTGATTTCAACGAGTCGCGCCGACTATGCGAGGGACGAACTCGTGGCCGAGCTGGGCGCATCCTTCATCGGCGCGATTGTCGGTTTCAAGGTCGAGGAACGCGAAGACCATGCCGCGTATATCGAGCACTGGTTGACCGCGCTCCGCAACGACAAGCGCGCCATTTTTGAGGCAGCCCGCGAGGCGCAGAACGCCGCCGACTACCTGTTGGCGATGATGACCGACCAAGCGGATTGAATGCCCCGCCCCGCAAAATGCACGAGACGCCGCGCTTGCGCGGCGTCTCATTTCAGGAAAGTGAAATATGGGGGGCTACTCAATGTGGTTTATATACAAATCCCGACATGTTAACTATGGGCGGGAGCAGGTCGTTTTTAGGTGCAAAATGGAAAATATCATCGACACCTACAGGAATCGCATCAAGGCGATGGGGTATGAGCCGCGTCGGCAGGAAGACATTCCTGACGTGATGGCAGCTTATTGCGAAGCAATCGCAAATTGCAAGATTGAAGGACTTGAATTGGTTTCGGATGACCACTCTTTTTGTTTGCTGTTGGTCGAAACCCAAATTCCCGTCGATGTGGCGATTGGTCTGGCGCAGGACTACAACCGTGATGTTCTGTCCCGCCAGAAACTTGCTGCATGATTGGTGAGCGACCCTTACACCTGGCGTAACAGCGACGTTCTTCGGAACAAGCTGGGAATCCGCGACGATAATATTCTCAAGGAGCGAGAAGCTTTCTTCTCGGTTGTCCGGCATGGCGAGCTGATTGTGCAGCGCGCCATGCCGGCGACGAATGCGCGCGAGTATCGCGAACTGCACAATCATCTGTTTCAGGATGTATATGATTGGGCGGGGCGCTTTCGGACTGTGGACATAAGCAAACCCGGCAGCACTTTTGCGCGAGCGCACTTCATTGCCCGCAGCATGGAGCACGAATTTAAGCAGCTGCCCGACCTCCAAACCCTCAAGTCGATGGATCGTGATCGCTTTGCCGATACCATGGGACGGCATATCTCCGAATTAAATGCCGTTCATCCGTTCCGTGAGGGCAATGGTCGTACCATGCGGCTGCACTTGCAGCTACATTCCCTTGCGGCCGAAAAATTCGTCTCGATCCAGGCAATGGGGCCGAAGGACTGGATGGAGGCGAGCCGCGATAGCTTCCATACCGGAAATCACGCCTCCCTCGCCAAAGTTATCCGTGATGCCATGCCCCTCGAACAGAGCCGCGTCGAGCCAGCGCGCGGGCCAGCGGGCATCGCGTTTCCGCCCTCGATGGAATCTCTCATGCCAGCTGGCGAACGGCGCGCTATGAGCATCGAGCAAGCCAAGGATCAGATCAGCCGTTACTTACCTACTGCGCAAACCGTTGCGTCGCGGCAGTATGAGCAGCTTAACCGGATCGCGGAAACGTCCGCTGACATGCGCCAGCTAGCCGCCCGTTCTGCGCAGGAACTCGCCTTTTTCCGTGATCCCAAAGGGCCGATGCACCACCTTCAACTGATCGAACAGCGCCGCTATCATCAAATCGAAGTCAGTTGGTCCGAGGGCATGGACCCGCTGCAACGAGTCCGCGCCATCAGCGCGGGCACTGCTGATTTCCTTTCGAAAATGACCGACCGCGACATTCAGGCCGCCGATCGCGTGCTACGTCTGCAAGTCATGCCTCCCGGCGTCAGTCAGGTTGATCTACGCCTTGCCGCGCAATTCGAGAAAAACTCGCCTGAGCAGAACCGGGCCGATGCCAGGTTCGCGCAATTCCAGCTGGCCATTGATAAGCGCGTCGCCACAGCTACCGAGCGCGGCGCATCGAAGGAACAGCTGGCGCAGATCGTCGAAAGCGCAAAGGCGCATGTCGCCGCAACATTGCGCGAAGGCAAATCACCGACACAGGCGGCCGAGAAATCAAAGGACCGCGAGCGCTGAAAATGAGCGGCCAGGGCCGCGCGCCTAGTAGTCTGTCAGCTGCCACATAGGATCGAGCGGCCCAGGGCCGCGCCCCGTCAGTAGTGGCAGTTGCCACCGGGGGGAACACCAAGGGCACCCGCCCTTTCGTTCCCGAAGCATAATCGACAGGACCGGGTTGCACGCCAAGTTCGGCCAGTTCCGGCGCGCTCCCGCGCGCCGGGGCCTCCCTAGACGCGCCGCCCGCACCACTCCCATCGATTTTGCTTCCCCCTCCCCATCCCGCGCTTCGCCAGCGGGTCAGAGCCGCAGGCCGCAGGCAGCGGCTTCGCCTAAAGGAGTGAGGAAAATGGAAGCGACAACTGACCAGATCGCCACCATCGCGGCGCTGAACGACATTGCGCGGCGAACGATGGGTGTGACTTGTCGCACCGTGATTACGCAAGGCATCGCGGCGCTGGACGAGAACACGCAGTCCGACATTCTCAAGATGATCGAGGGCTTTGAGGATTTCACACCCGACAACGACCCGCACGGCGAGCATGACGCCGGTTTCCTTTATCGTGATGTGATCGGCCAATGGCATACCCGCTGGACTGACGACAGCACGCGCCCAGCCCTCTCGGTCATGTGGAAGTTCGACTATTACGACCGCGATCTTGAATTTGGCAGCGCCGAACCGTGGAATCCCGATGCCACAACCCGCGTGCTCACCATTCTCCTAACCAGTGAATATTGAGGGAGGCCATCATGACCAAATCGCCCCCGGTTATCGAGCTTAGCTGGCGTGATGAGAATTATGGTTCCGTCTGCGCCGTCGCCGCTTTCCGCAACTATGCGGGCACACTGGATTGGAGCGACCGCACCCACCAGCGGTTTCGCGGATGCCTGAAACGTGCAGGCTTCGCGTTCCATTGGGGGCGATGCAGCTATATCGCCACCAGCGGCACCCGCGAAGAGAGGCAGCACGCCCTTTGTGACGAGCTGGCCCGCGCAGGATTCCAGATCGACAGCGGCGACGTGAGGGCAGAGGCATGAACCGCGAACGCCGCAAGCAGATCGCCGCCGCCCGCGTGCTGATCGACAAGGGCAAAGCCCTGTTGGATGAGGCGCGCGACATGCTTGAAACCGTCAAGGATGACGAACAGGCCGCCCGCGAGAATCTACCACCCAGCCTTGAGGACAGCGAACGTGCGCAGGCGATGGACGCCGCAGTTTCCGAACTGGAAAGCGCGATTTCAGCCCTTGAAGACTTCGACGCCGACGAGATCGGCACAAACCTCGACACCGCCAGCGAATAGGAAGGATTGACCATGCAACCCATGCGCCACCTAGATCGAGACACGCGCCGCGCCCGCCTTCTGGCGGCGCGCACGCGCCCCGTCGGCGGCATCAACCGGCGCGGCATCTTCACCGGCCATTGGGACGGCGGCGATGTTGTGCGCCAGTTTCGCGGCGACAACGGATCATGGATCGGCCTTGCCGCCTACAAGGCGAAAGAAGAGCCGGAGCCGCAGCCATGAAAATCAGCAACACGGCGAGCGCCGTTCGCGTCACCCTCTCGCCTACCGAGATCAGCGATTTGCAATTTGTGATCGAGGCGGCCGAGCGCGCGGGGCATTATATGCCCGCGCGCGTCCCCAACATCATGGCGGCGCTGACGCGCAGCGCCGACGATGTTCGGATGAAACAGGCGATGAAGCGGGCGGAAAAAGATCGCGTAACGCGGATCGAGCAGGACCGGCGCGCGCGCGAACGCCAATTCATGCTAGGCGACCGATACAGCGTCATGGCGAGCCGCGCCGACTACGCCGATGCGTCTTCCGATCCGGACGCGCGCCAATGGGTTGACCTAGTGTTTCATGAAATCATGCAGAGGCCGCTTCCCGATCAATACGAACTCCGGCGCGACGTGTGGCGTGTCCACGTTGTCCAACTGGACGGCGGCACGCTCGGCGCTGTTGTAGGCGGCGATTGCACTCAAACCGCCGACCCCGCCGAAATTGCTTCCGTAGCGGAGCAGCTGATCGCCCGCTTCGAGGGCAGAGCTTGACGCGCGTGGAGCGGTGGCAGCTGCCACCGCTCCAGAGAGATCTAGAATTTGGTGATGAGAGGCAGCAGCGCCGCCGCTTGGCTTCCCAGGACCGGCACCCAATAATTCGCGGCGCGGTAATCAGGGCCATGATCGACCGCCATCACCCCAAAGACATATCCGATCATCGGCAGCGTCCACAGCAGACGCCCGCCCAGGTCCACGCCCATCAACACCAGCGCAACGCCGAGCACGGCCCAAAGCGGAATCAGTCGTTCCATGATTTCGCGATGACGGACTATTCGCCATGCGCTTTCCCGGTCATCGGCGCTAACCTGCGATACGAGGCCCATAGCTTCCCCTTTTCATCAACGGTCGCCGGCGATCATCCAATGGCTTCACGAAAATGTGAAGAGCGTTTCGCGCGCATTGTCGTCAATCCGTTGTATAGCCTTCATCGAGCGAGGGCGAAGGACTGTGACAGCGGCCTTTCGCAAATCCTCTCGCTCAAAGGAGGTGATGTGATTTGACAGCATATGAAGCAGCTCAATTGACGATCGCAGCCGTCGCGCTCGTGATTGCAATTGTGAAGCTGGGGAAGTCCGATAAGGGCTGATCCAGCGGGGCGGGTGGTCTGACAGGGCCGCCCGCCC
Organism: Novosphingobium barchaimii LL02; assembly: GCF_001046635.1. Lineage (GTDB taxonomy): Bacteria > Pseudomonadota > Alphaproteobacteria > Sphingomonadales > Sphingomonadaceae > Novosphingobium > Novosphingobium barchaimii. The sequence continues at coordinate 79,134 of NZ_KQ130461.1, read as the reverse complement.
TAAAAGTTTGAACCCGCCGTGTGACAGCACGGCGGGTTCAGGTAGGTGCGTGAAATGAATCAGCACACGAAGCATTGCCTATATAGCCCTTTTCCCTTGCCAATCCAATAGCCGGCGTGCGCGCGGCGCGTTCCCCTCCTGTTCCGTTTGGCGCATAAGCGCCCAATGGCCGCGAACTACAACCGCCCCAAGCCCATTGATCCTATCTGGTATCGGCAAGGCTGCTATCTGCGCATCCAGTGCGCTTGCGGTCGCCGCGTCGTCGCCCCGCTGGGCGACTTCGCCCGCTCACGCCGCATTTCTTTCGATACCCGCATATACGAACTCATCGCGCGGCTTCGGTGCAGCCAGTGCCGCCGCAAACCTTATGCGGACGTGTCGCGCAACCGCTCGGGCAATTAAACTGACGGAGGATCCGATTACTCGGATGCTTCCGGCGCTATCCGTTGGGCATGTCGCCGGCGACATGCCGCAGCGCCCGCTAGGTCGCCGCTATGCTATGACCTGGCGGGCGCTTTTCCTAGATTGAGGCGGCAATGCCGCCGCGCCCGCTGTTCGACTTCGGGGCCTGTTCCTGCCCCCTGCCGCAAGGGCTGGACCGTCTCGGCCGCTATGCGGCCTCGCTTGGCGATCAGGCGGGTTTCCCCGCCCTTCCTTCGCTTCGCTCCGTGCAGGACGGGTGATTCCCCTCCCCCCTGATCGGCCCTGATTTGCGGCATTCCCCGGCCCTGCTCGCCGCTGGGCAGAAGTCGATGACCCGTCATCGCCTTCGGCTCCATTCTAGGCAGGGAAAACAGCACATGACCGACATTCCGCTGGCCACAATTCTTCGGATCAACGCCGCCCGCACCATCCCGCTCACTCGCTATGAGGAAGAGGGCAATTTCGACCGCTTTGGCTACATCAAAGACCTTGCCGAAAATCATGGCGCTGACCTTCCCGCTGTCATCGAGATTGCCGACCTACTAGGGCCGGAGGAAGATTTTGACGGCCTTGTGACCACCATCGAGGACGCCGCCGAGGGCTTCGGCTTTGGTGCTCTTATTGTCGGGGGGGCGTGAACATGGGCCAGGAGCTTATGACGCCCGCGCAGATCGCGGATATTTGCGACGGCCGAGACAAGGCCATAGCCCTTTGGCTCAGCCTCTATGACACCTACCATGCAACCCGCGACGAGGCGGCCCGCCTGACCCTTGGCGGCGCACTGTCGCTGTCATGTGGCCGCGACTGGACCGAGGACACGTTGACCCGCGCTTTTATCCAGTCGCAGCCTATCGACCAGCGCGACAAGGAGACGGGAGCGCGCAAGACCATCGACGCACGCGACAATTTCGAGCGCGTCTTGACGCACACGATGGACCGCCGGTGCTGGGCGGCCCTCATGGAGCAGCTGGGTTTTGACCAGCTGCTAGATCAGCAGGCCCGCAAGGAGTTTCATGACGGCTTGCGCGATGATCCCGTGCCGTTCACGCCCGACAACTGCGCCGCCACTTTCGGGAATATCTGGACCAACCGGCGCGACCTTTATTTGCGCGGCATCGCCAACGTCTTCGCCAAGCTGGATCGCCGCTTTCGCTCGCACAACGGTTTCAAGATCGGCGCGCGTCTCATCATCGACCGCGCCTTGAACGAATGGGGATCATGGGACCGCTACGAGCGCCGCGACACGTTGCGGGACGTGGAGCGCGTCTTTCTGGAACTGGACGAAAAGCCCCCGGTTTCAGAGGGCCACAGCATCGCCTCACAGGTTGCCGATTCGGCACGCGTGCGCGGATCGCTGCCAACCGTGATCGAGGGCGACTATTTCCGCGTTCGCGTCTTCAAGAATGGGAATCTGCACATATGGTTCGAGCGTGACGACCTTCTGCAGAGCGTGAATCTGTTGCTCGCGGAATATTACGGCGAGGCTATCGGTGATGGCTATGAGACGACCGAGGCAGAAGCGGCCCCGGCCTATCATATCACGCCCGCTAAGAACTTCGGCGCGTTCATGACTTCCCCGGAGATCGCCGCCCAGGTCATCGAACATGCGAGGATCAGCACAGGCCAGCGCGTTCTAGAGCCTAGCGCGGGAAAGGCCGCGCTTGCTTCGGCCGCGCGCAACGCTGGTGCCGATGTAACTTGCGTGGAGCTGCAACCCGGCTTCGCCCACGAACTACGCGTAATCCACGGCTTTGCCGATGCGATCGAGGGCGATTTTCTCGCATTGGACCCGGCCCATTACGCACCGTTCGACGCGGTGATAATGAACCCGCCTTTTGATCGAGGCCGCGACTGTGACCATGTGCGCCATGCCCTCGCCTTTCTCAAACCGGGAGGCGTGCTGGTGGCAATCATGAGCGCGCGGGCAGAGTATGGCGAGGATCAGCGCCACAAGGCGCTACACCGCATGATCGCTGGTTGCGAGGCGATCTATTTCCACGGTCGCAAATGGATCGACCTTCCCCCCGGTTCTTTCGCCCACGCCGGAACCAACGTGAACACTGTTTTGCTTGCGATCCGCAAGCCGGGTTGATCGGTGCAGGCGGTGGCAGCTGCCACCGCCTGTCCTGGCGCAGATTGAGGCGGCAAGCCGCCGCGCTGATTTGTCGCGTTTGGGGCCTGTTCCTGCCCCCTGCCGCAAGGGCTAGACCGTCTCCGCCGCTGCGCGGCTCCGCTTGGCGACCAGGCGGGTTTCCCCGCCCTTCCTTCGCTGCGCTCCGTGCAGGGCGGGTGATCCCCCTCCCCCCTGATCGGCCCCGTTTGCGGCATTCCCCGGCCCAGCGTCGCCCGCTTTCGGCAGAAGTCGATGACCCGTCATCGCCTTCGGCTCAATTAGGAAGGGAAAGCCCATGAAAATCCGTATCTACCGCCAGACCGAGCAGGACTTTGACCGGATCGAGATCGAGGGCGCGACCTTTGAAACCATCGTCAGCCGGGCAGCGGTCGAGGGGCTTCAATGCAGCGGTTACGACAGCAATCCGAGCCAGCGGCCTGAGTTGCAGGGCGCACCGAAATTCAAGGGCGTTTGCGGTCCTATGTGGGATGGCGATGCGATCCGCTACGAGTGCAGCGCCACCTATGCGGAGTTGAGCGCATGAGCGCCGCCGCCGCGATACGCACCGCGCAGGCCGACCAGCTGGGCGACCAGATCATTGCCGCAGGCTTCGCGCCAAACGGCTTTGTGCTGGACATTAACGGGGCGCTTGATGTGCCCCGCGACTTTCCCCTTTCCGCGCCGTGGAATCTGCCGTCGCGCCTGTTTCAGTTCCCCATCGAGGTCATCCGCGCAGAGCAGGACGAGCCGCGCAAGATCGGCCTTCGCCATCCTTTGCTTGCCGCCCATCCTTTCGTGCAACACGTCGAGCGTGCGCTTGGGATCGAGATCGCCCGCGATGGCGTGACGAACCGCCACGGCTACAGCAACCGCGTTCATTCGCTCTGGCATCATGCGGTGGACCTTATCAGCGCCGGGAAATGGCGCGAATTGCTCGCCACGCAGGAGTTCACCGAGCCGCGCAATATCTTCAATGCCGTTGTCTATGGCCTTCGCTATTCGGACCACGCCGACAGGAAGGCGAGCGGCCACATCAGCACCGTCGAGGCCCGCCAGATCATGCGGGAAATGGGAGCTACCGAGCCGACCGACCGCGCCGCGTTGCTTCGCAGCTTTTCCGCGCCGTCGCCCTGCCAGCAGGAACGCGGGGCCGAGCATTGGCCGATCAATCTTCACGGACCTTGCGCCGAGGATAAGGCATGGTCTTTCATCATCGGGATCGAGGATGGTTGGTTTTCCTATGACCGTTCCGGGCATCTGCAATGGTCCCCCATGGGCCGCGACCGTTACGCGGCAGGCGATAGCGCCAGCTTTACCGAGGCGAGCGGCCAGACCGCTTTCGCCTTTTGAGGGGATCGAGCATGGCCCGCCATTGCATCCGCGAACCTCGCTACGTTCCCCCGGTGCAGCGCATCGGGGAGCAACCCGACTTGTTCGGTGGACCGACCCTTAGCCACGTTGCCGAGCGCCAAGGACCGCCGAAAGGATGGCAGCGCCAATTGCAGAAATGGGGCCGCTGCACCGTCATTGCCGATCTTGAGGCAGCGCCGCCGTCTGTCATCGACCCTCCCCCGTCCCCGTCTCCGGTTTTCCTTGTCGCTTGCGTTGCTGCGAAGCTGGACCGCCCCGCCCCGGCGCGCGATCTTTACGCATCGCCATGGTTCCAGAAGGCCCGTGCCTATGTCGAACGACAGGGCGGCGCATGGTTCATCCTGTCAGCAAAGCATGGCCTGATCGCCCCGGAAACCGTCATCGCGCCCTATGACGAAACGCTAGGCGCGATGAAGGCAGGCGCGCGCCGCCTTTGGGGCGCGCGCGTGATCGAAGCAATGGCCGAGCAGATCGACGCCGCCGCGCCGCTGATCGTTCTCGCAGGCCGCAACTATCGCGATCCCCTTTGGCCGCAGATCGAACGGCGCGCATCGGTTCCGATGGAGGGGCTTGGAATCGGTCAGCAGCTCGCTTGGTTGAGCGACAACTGAGAGCGAGAATTGTCGCGGTCCATGCGCAACTTCGCACGATGCGCTTCGAGGGGGCATCTGTTTGTCGCGCCGCCCTTTCAATCTATCCAACGCCATTTGGCGTTGTGAGTTTGAGGATTATAGGCCCAGCAACGGCCCAAGCCCCCCGGTAGGGCCGCCCACTCTCGGCAAGCGCAAATGGCGTAGTTTGCGCTTGCCGGGAGACCAGTTGCCCTCTCTATATGGCAAGGTGACTGCCCTCTCACCGACAGCGCCCTTGTGGACCCAAGATCAGGCCATCGCCTATGAGGCGGCCCTTGAGGCCATCAACGACGTTATCGCCGGTTACAGTGAGCAGATCGCGCTCGAGCATGGTTGCGTAGCGCCGAACGCGGCGCGGATCGCTTGGCTCGAAATGCGGACGGATCAGGCATCGGCCACCGGCCATGCGCTCAATGTGGTGGATGATGAGAATGTCCGGCAAACGCTGCTGGAATACAGCGCGATCGTTCGGGCGCGAGACGGCGCAGGGTGAAGGTCCGCTCGATGGGCGGGCGTTAGTTTGTTAAATCCCCCCGTCAGTGTCTTCCTAGCATGAGGGCTGCACCAGGCCGCATCAAGGATCGGCGGTTCCCCCAATTTGCTGCGCAAATCGGCTCCCCCACCGCCCGCTAGCGCGGCCGCTTCGCGGTCCCTGACCCGACCCGGCGCTGCCCTCCCCTTGGCCTTGCCAATTCCGGCAACAAGGAGGTTGTTATGTCTCATCGTCTGTTCGCTCAGCTGGCTTTCGAGCGTGCGCTTGGAAATGCTGCGATCGAGGCGCTGGCGACCGCGTTGAACGATAAGGATCATTTCGACGCGGAAAGCATGTGGCCGAAAGACCCGATGTTTATCGGCAAGACGAGTGCTGACATCGAGGCGGTTGCGGCCGAGCTGGGCCAGATCATCGAGGACCGTATAAAGGACGTGCTCGACGGCCCCGGCATCCGCAACATCGAGCGCGGCGAATGCGTCTATCCGCAAGTCGTCGCGGTCGTGCTGGCGGCCAAGGCGAAGCGCGGCCAATCCGGCTGACGCCGGAGGGGCGGGCTAACCCCGCCCCCTTTCGCCCGCTGGGCGAAACCGATGATCTCGGTGCCATGCAGGGGTGACTACACGAAAGTGACGTAACTGCACGCTAAGGGCGAACGGATAGCGAACACATGTGGCGGGCAGATTTCCGCTACGAACACGGTCCGCTTATTTTCGGACGATATGCCCACAGGTTGGCTGTCATGAGGGTGTAGCCACCTTCCCCATCGGGACGAAGAACAGCCAGAAAGTCCCGATCATCGCGTATCTGCGCATGAGCGATTGCTGATGCGGGAACTATATGCCTGTTTTCCTTACCTTGGATCACTCGTTTGATCCGTACTTGAAGGTTATACTGGCTCCGCCAATTTGGCAGACCATCGGAGCCGGGACTGGCCTTTGAGCTAATCGTCACTATGCGTCCGACAACGGCAAGGTCTCCACATGCATATTCTAGCGCATCTGCGGCCTCGCCATCTTGGACCGTGGCGCATCCGCTGAGGGCACAGAGTAGCGGCAATAGCAGTTTGCGGAGCAACGCTCGATGTTCCGACAGCATGCAGGTAATTCCCAAGTTCATGGCGTTTTTTGTTCCAGTGCCTTGTAGAGAGCTGTCTTCCCGATCTTGAGGCGCGCGGCGGCTTCGCGAACAGTTAGGCCCGCTGCGATATGCGCCCGCGCCTTGCGTAGCTTGTCGGGGGTGACGACAGGGCGGCGACCACCCTTGTTACCCCGATCGCGCGCGGCCTTGAGGCCAGCATGGGTGCGTTCCCGGATTAGATCTCGCTCGAATTGGGCAAGCGAGCCAAAGATGTTGAACACCAGCATCCCGCCCGAAGTGGTAGTGTCGATGTTTTCGGTGAGCGAGCGGAATCCGATGCCGCGCGCCGCAAGCTCGCCGACTTTCTCGATCAGATGGCTCATTGAGCGCCCAAGACGATCGAGTTTCCAGACCACCAGCGTGTCGCCGGTACGCAGATAGGCGAGCGCCTCGGCCAGGCCAGGCCGATCGGTCTTGGCGCCGGACGCATGGTCGTCGAAGATGCGCTCGCATCCGGCCACATTCAGCGCGTCATGCTGAAGCGCCAGCTTCTGATCGCCGGTCGATACCCGCGCATAGCCGATCAGTGCCACGACCGGTCCCAATCTGTCCGTTTTCCCATCAATTTGCATTCTTGTCCGAATCGCCATCGCGGGTCCAGAGTTGACGGACATATTCATGCTGACCGCCAGAGGACCGTCTGACGGACTCGCAAAGCGAAGGAGATGATGCGTGGCGAGACGGCGACTGGTGAGCCCGGAAATCTGGGCGGGGCATTATAGCGCGCCGCTCGATGAGCGCGAGATTGCGCGGCACTATACGCTGACCAGCGACGACGTGGAAATTGTCGGCCGCCGTCGCGGCGATGCCACCCGGCTCGGTTTCGCGATGCTCCTGCTCACTATGAGATGGCCTGGCCGTGCGCTGGAAGCGGGCGAAGTCCCGCCCGCTCCTGTGCTCGCCTATGTAGCGCAGCAACTCGACATCGCGCCTGAAGCCTTTGCGGCCTATGCTCATCGGGACCAGACCCGTCGCGAGCATCTCGTTGAAATCCGACGATCGCACGGGTTCAGGATCTTCGACCGCGACGCCTTCCGTGAAGTTGTCGCCTTCTCGATCCCGATCGCGCAGACCATCATCCATCCCGGCCAGATGGCAGGGGTCATCGTCGATGAACTCCGCCGTCGGCAGATCCTCCTGCCTTCTTCGTCGATTCTCGAAGCGGTACTGCGACGGGCTCGCCAGCAAGCTGAACAGCTTACCTATGAAGTGCTCACAAATGGCCTGCTGCCCGACACACTACAGGGCCTGGACGATTTGCTGGCGCGACGGTCGGGGCAGGCCACCACATGGCTATCCTGGCTACGCAATGCGCCACAGTCGCCGGCAGCGCGCACCATCCTGCGCCTGATCGAACGGCTCGCCTATGTCCGCGCGCTGGGCCTCGATCGCGCCCGTGCCGACATGATCCCGGCTTTGACTTTTGACAGGCTGGCGGACGAAGGCAGCCGCATCACGCCCCAGCACCTTGGCGAACTCAATGCCCTACGGAGACATGCAACACTGGCGGCAACCGGCATCCGCCTTGAGGAAAGCCTGACCGACGCGGCCCTGACGATGTTCGACAAGCTGTTGGGGAGCATGGCGCGCCGCGCCGAGAACCGGACTCGCGACAAAGCCCTAAAGACGGTGCGCGAGCTGCAAGGCCATCTCCGGACGCTCACGGGATCTTGCCGGCTCCTCATCGACGCGCGCACCAAGGGCGTGGATTTTCTGGCGCAGATCGAGGCGCTGGACTGGCAGCGCTTCGCCGTGGCCGTCGAGCAGGCCGAAGTGCTCGGGCGACCGGAAACCGTCGATCGCACGGCCGAATTGATCGAGCGGCATCGCACTGTGAAGCTCTTTGCCGGTGCCTTTCTCAACACCTTTGAATTTCGCGGCGCCGGTGCGGTGCAGGGGCTCCTGTCAGCGCTGGCCATCATCGCGGAGCTCTACCAGACCGGCAAAAGGCGCTTGCCTGATCGCGTGCCGCTGCGCTTTGTGCCGTCCGCATGGCGGCCGTTCGTCCTGCGCGATGGCATCGTCGATCGTGCCGCCTATGAACTATGCGCCCTGTCGCAGCTACGTGAACGGCTGCGAGCGGGAGACATTTGGGTCGCGGGAAGCCGGCAGTTTCGCGATTTCGACAGCTATCTCATCCCGCCGGCGACCTTTGCGGCGCTTCACGAGAAGGGGCCTTTGCCGCTAGCCATCGAAACGGATTTCGAGCGCCATATCGAGGAAAGGCGCACCAGGCTCGACACGGCGATCGAACAGGTGACGATCCTCGCGCGTCAGGGCGAGCTGCCCCAGGTGAGGCTTGACGAAAACGGCCTCATCATCTCGCCGCTGAAGGCGGCAACGCCGCCCGCCACCGAGATTGCCCGTCGCGCCGCCTATGATCGACTGCCGCGCGTGAAGATCACCGATCTTCTGCTGGAGGTCGATGCCTGGACCGGGTTCAGCGAATGCTTCATCCATCGTCGTTCGGGCCGGGAAGCCGACGATCGCAATGCGCTGCTCACGGTCATCCTCGCCGATGGCATCAATCTCGGCCTCACACGCATGGCGGAAACCTGCCGGGGCGCAAGTCTGCGTCAGCTCGCCCATCTTCACGACTGGCATATTAGCGAGGCCGCTTATGGCGAAGCGCTGGGAAGGCTGATCGACGCCCATCGCGCCATGCCACTCGCCGCGCTGTGGGGAGACGGCACCACTTCGTCGAGCGACGGACAGCAATTTCACGCTGGCGGTCGTGGGGCCGCGATCGGCGACATCAACGCACGCAGCGGCAACGAACCGGGCGTCGCCTTCTACACCCATGTCTCGGATCGATATGATCCCTTCGCGAGCAGGGTGATCGCGGCGACTGCCGGCGAAGCGCCTTATGTGCTGGATGGCTTGCTGTATCATCAGACCGGCCTGACGATTGAGGAGCACTACACCGATACAGGCGGGGCATCGGACCATGTGTTCGGCCTCATGCCTTTCTTCGGCTACCGCTTCGCGCCGCGCCTCCGCGATATCAGGGAGCGTCGCTTGCACCTCCTGCCTGGCCAGGAATCTGGCCAGCTGCTCACTGGCATGACGGCCGAGCCGATCGCATTGGGTCATGTCGCCGCGCATTGGGACGAACTGCTGCGGTTCGCCACATCGATCCGCACCGGCACCGTCACCGCTTCGGCGATGCTCCGCCGGCTGTCCGCCTATCCCCGACAAAATGGACTGGCCCTCGCGTTGCGCGAGCTTGGCCGCCTCGAACGCTCGATCTTCATGCTCGACTGGCTGCGCGACATTGACCTGCGCCGGCGCACCCAGGCGGGCCTCAATAAGGGTGAAGCCCGCAATGCGCTCGCCCGCGCGCTCTTCTTCAACCAACTCGGCGAGCTGCGTGATCGGCGCTTCGAGAACCAGACTTATCGGGCATCGGGCCTCAATCTGCTCGTCGCCGCCATCATCCTGTGGAACACCCGCTATCTCGAAATGGCGTTGGCTGACATCGGTACGCCCGACGAGATCGCACGCCACATCGCACCGTTGGGCTGGGAGCACATCTCGCTGACAGGGGACTATAGCTGGAATGTCGAAGATCGCCCAGATCCGGATGCCTTGCGGCCGCTGCGCGCCGTCAGCTCCTTGCTCGCCGCGTGACGTTCGCTATCCGTTCGCCCTTACCGTGCAGTTGCGTCACTTTCGTGTAGTCACCCCATGCAGAGCGCGGGGCGGGGCATCGAACCCCGCCCCGCGCAATCTCTTCTCTCTGTGTGTCGTGGCATTTTGGCATGGGTGCGCGCCAGCTTTCAAGGATCGGCGGTCCCCCCAATTTGCTGCGCAAATCGGCTCCCCCACCGCCCGCTAACGCGGCCGCTTCGCGGTCCCTGACAGCCGGCGCCGGTGCCCATGCCGGGTGTCTCCCGTCACCAACGAGAAGGAGAACCGGATGCACATCAAATTGTTTAGAGCACTGAAAGCGGCTAATCTGTCCGACGACGCCGCAGCGGAAGTTGTAGAGGCTATTGAGGAGTATATCGCCGTGAAGGTTCAGGAGGCGAACAAGGGAATCGAAAGCAAGCTGACGGCACAAACTTGGGTCATCGGCAGCGTCGGTTTCGTCCTCGCAGTCATCGGCCTCGCGCCCGCTTTCATCAAACTGTTCCAGTAAGACAAAGGGAGGCTTCGGCCTCCCTTTTTTTGCCGAACCGCCTGATTGTCAGGAGACGCAAATTGACCGACTTCGCACAAGCACGGCTCGATATGTTCGAGAGCGGTTTATTCGGCCAGGGCAATGCTTTCTGGCGCTGGATCGCCACGGACGAGGCGCGGCCCTATCTGACCGCTTTCGCCGTCGATCGCGCGCCACCCAGCGGAAGCGAGTTTTTCGCGGCCGATCTTAGCGCCGAGGATCTACTTGATTCCGAACACCTGGCCGAGCTGGCCCAGAAGATCGAAGCGGCTCACGGCTACCCCAAGACAGGAGAACGACAGTGACCGCATCACTCGCCGAGCGTCGCAGTCCGCTCACCATCAAGCCCGACCCGTCCAAGGCCGCGCAGGCGTGCCGCCTGCTGATCCGCGCCTATCTTGACGGCCCCGATGGCGTCGAATGGTCGGACGTCCAAGACGCCCTGACCGTCGCCCTGCAAGCCTTTCACTTGCCGGAGACGTTCGTTGAAACCGAGGGCGGACGATGGCAGTAAGGCACAGCACTTCGCGCCGTGGCTTCCGAAACACGCAGGAGAATTCAATGCGGAACATCGCTCTAGTCCTGGCATTACTTGCCACCACTGGCCCCGTAGCAGCGCAGGATTACCTAGGCACGCATCTCGACTCGGTTCGAGACGAAACACTGCGTCGTCACCAACAGGACATGGTGACGGACAGGCCTGGCGAGAGAAGGTCCAAGGCGCCTCCGCGTACCACGCCGTCACGGCAGGTTTCGCAGGCCGAGCGGCAAGCCGCCTTCTCTAGAAACAAGGCCGAGTATCGTCGCAGGATGCTGCGGGACGGCCCCGCCGCAGCGAACCGATGGCTGGACGAGCAGGCTGGCGCAGCCCCGGCCGACGCCCGTCCGAGGGCGACAACGCGCACCGGCAAGACGAGCTGCAAGAAGGTTCGCTGGGTCAATCGCGCGACGCCGGGATTCGGTGGAGGCCCGATGACAATGAGCCGGGTCGCCGTCTGCGCGGACTAGTTTGCGAGGGACGCGATCCGCCCCGACCCGGCACGACTTAAGCGCTTAAGCGAAGCCGCCCCTCGGGGCGGCCTGGTTCGCCTATCGCGACCCCGGCGTTGCGCCGGCGTCGGGTTCCTTGTTCGCAGCTCCGGCCGGCGGCCGCGTAGCATGCTCCGCACAGCTCACCCCTTCATTCCCTGCATTACAACCAGCTCCATCATTCTGCTGCACCACCACCAGGCGTGCCGTTGAGCTGTTGTTGCCGGGGTTAGGATCCACGACCCCCGCAGGTGGAGTCACCGTGGCCGTGCTGACTAGCCGCAGCCGCCTAGCGGCCCGCAGCGGTGGCCGGGGAACCGGCCACCGCACCCGCAATCCGAGACAGGAGCCACGCCATGAGCAACGACACCGAGACGGCAGCCCGTGCCCTGGTCGAAGCCACCCGCAGCGGCAAGCTCGGCGACGCCTACCGCGTCCTGGACAAACGCCCCGTGGACGAGGTGCAGGCAATCGCCTTGCAGGCCGGATTCTCGTGCATCAGCCGCACCAACCGGCGCAGCTTCATGGTGCACATCGTCCGCCAGGTGGCGGACGCCGCCCGCAACAAGACCGACGGCTACGGCCTGCGCGACCTCGCCGCCAAGGCGGCGCGCTGACGCCCGCCGCCAAGGGCCGTGACCGGCCCCTTAGCGCCGTGCGCGCCGGGGTTATTTGCGAGTAGCTGTGCGCTGTTGCTCCGCCACGTCGCGGATCATAGCTGCCCAGCATCCCAAGATCATGCCCTCTTCATTATCGACTTCGCTTGTGGCGACCGCATAGATACCCAGCAAGTTTGCAACCTCGCTCGCCTCGACAATGCCTTGGCGCGCAAGCAGCGTGGCAAACATCGAGAGTGCTCCCCCCATTGCCCGCACCAGCGGCGCATCTTGTAGCAGTCGGTCAAATTCGCGGGGCGGGTTACTGGACATAGATTGTTCCGATCAAATTAAGCGACTGCCTTTCAGGACTTATCGCGGGAAGTGCTATCCGCTGCCAATAATTCGACAACCGATAATCCGAAAACATCGGCAAGGCTCTCCAAGGTAGCAAGCGTTGGATTACCATGTCCGCGCACCATGTATGAAATATGTGACGCCGCAACGCCCGAGCGTTCGGACAACTCCCCTTGAGTTATGCCTAGTTTCTTTAGTTCGCGAGCGATGTTGGCCCCTAGCTGGGCCATCAACGGCGATGTTCGTTTCAGGTATATGGTTGGCATCGTGTTCGCGTCCTTCTGGCTAGGCGCAGAATGTCGGCACGGGCAGCATGGCGCAATAGGGTTGCTCTAGAAGCTATTTGCGCCATGGCTTTCGCGCCTAGCGCAGATGGTATAGATTGTGCGCCATGTTCGTGCTGGAACATGGGATAATGAACATGCAGTCACCGATCGCGCTGTTTAATGCGAAGCTTGCCAAGACGGCGAACCATAGCGCAACGGCTTCGGCTGATAGCCTCGGCGGCAGCGCGATCGAGCGGATCAACGATCCTCACATTATGGACAAACTGCTAGCAACTCTCGAACCGCGAGAAGAGCAAATTGTGCGCCTAAGGATTGGTGGTCCCGAGGGGGAAGCGCAAACGCAGCGAACAGTGGCAAGTGTGGTGGGGCTTTCGCCTGGTTCGATCGGACAGATCGAAGCAAAGGCCTACAGACGGATGCGATGGGTGATGAACAATCTCGGCACGGACGCGGCCGTGCTCGATGCGCTCATTGCGAAGCGAAATGCTGATAGGGCGCGGGAAGAGGAAGTTGCCGCTAGCGCGGCCGAAGCAGCGGCCAGAGAGCAGGACCAAAAAAGGATTGATGCTCGACACCGCGATGAAAGGCGGCGCGCGAAAGCTCGAAAGCGAGCGTGGGAGCGCCAGCTACGCAAGGCGGAGGAACAGCACCAGGCCTTGAATGATGAGGCGGCTTATCTTGCGCAGCGCATAATCGCGCTAGAAGGACGGAACCGGGTCATTCGCATGTTTCTCCCCCGCAATTCTGAGCTTGAGCGATTGCGCGCAAGAGCGCGCCAGTGCGGAATTGAAATCGCACAAGCGGACGCAGGCATTGCCAAGCTTCGCTCATCGCCGCCCGAGGGGCCTGACCTTGCTGACTGAGAACGTTCCTTCCCCTGCCCCACAGATTGCCCGCGTCTATCTGCGCGTCAGCACCGACGCGCAGGATTTGCGTCGCCAAGACGCGATCGTGGGCGAAGCAAAGGCCGCAGGCTACTATGTCGCGGCGGTCTATCGAGAGAAGGCATCGGGTGCCCGCGCCGACCGCCCCGAGCTTTTGCGAATGATTGCCGATCTTCAACCCGGCGAAGTAGTGATCGCGGAGAAGATCGACCGGATAAGTCGTCTCCCCTTGACCGAGGCTGAGCAGCTGGTTGAGACAATTCGTGCGCGAGGCGCGCGACTTGCCATTCCCGGCGTCGTGGACCTGTCCGACCTCGCGGCCGATGCCGATGGCATCGCCCGCATCGTGCTCGAATCTGTTCAGGCGATGCTCTTGAAGATCGCCTTACAGATGGCCCACGACGATTACACCGATCGCCGCGAGCGACAGCGCCAGGGTATCGCCTTGGCAAAAGCCGCAGGTCGCAGCGGAGGGCGCAAAGGCGATCGGGCAACGCACGCCCGCATTGTGGCATTGCGCGAGGCGGGCAAGAGCATTGCCAAAACGGCAGAGCTGGCCGATTGCGACCGCAGCACAGTCAAGCGAGTATGGGCGGCGCATCGCGCCGCCCAGGTGCAAGAACCCAGCCCTCAGCGAAATCACCGTGAGCGGAAACGCTGATTGCCCTTTCTGTTCGGCTTCGCGCCGGTGGCAGCTGCCACCGGCAGTCCCCTGCCCGCGTCAACGGACTGCCAGCCAGGGAAAGAGCGGCGGAGCCGCGACAGGGTTTTCCAATCGCCCCCATGCCGATCGAGCGCAGCGACCTATGGGCGCCAATGGCCGGTGGCAGCTGCCACCACCGCCAGTCCAAATTGCTGCATCTACTCGGGCGGTTTCCTTTGGGCGTTGCTGTCTGACGGATACGAACTGCGCATCGCCACTAATGCGGGCAAGCAGAAAACCGGCCTTCGGCCTTGGGTTTCCGCAAGCGGACCCTCCCATTTTCAGCTTGCCCGCGTGGCTCAGCTCCGCCGCAAAAAATCCGTCAGCAACGCTTATCCAAAGGAGACTACCATGCAGAACATCGCTGAATTTCGGATCATCGGCCGCGTTGGCAGTGTCGATACGACCGATAAAGTCACCCACGTTTCCGTCGCCGCGAACTACAACCGCAAGGATGGCGATGAATGGAAGACCGATACGCACTGGAACCGTGTGACGTTCTTCCGCCAGCTGGCAGAGCGCGCCGCTGATCTGGGCAAGGGCGACCTCGTTCACATCACCGGACGGGTCCGCCAGAACAGCTACGAGAGCAATGGCGAAACCCGCTACTCGGTGGACCTGATCGCTGAGGGGCTGGGCATCCTGACGAGGGGCGGGGCTGATTAAGCCCCCTCCCTTTCCCCATAAGACGGGCGGCCTAGCGGCCGCCCTTTTTTGTGGACAATGCCTCTCATAGACCCTAACGATAATAGGGTTTAATTTTGCGAGGCATTTGTGGCGGCCAAACTGTTCAATCGTGTAGCGAGCTTGCGCATCGCTGCCGGACTTACGCAATCCGAGCTGGCGGCGAGGATTCACGTCTCACCTGAAACAGTCGCCGCCATCGAGAACGGCAGGCAGGACGCCACTTTGATAACGGCGCTCCGAATGTCCCACGCACTGCGAACTCAAGTGCCGAACATCTTTAGGGAGCAGCCTTTCCCTAAGCTGATCGGCTCCGATCGAGGCGAGAGCCGCACAGCTTAGGAGGTCACTATGCGCCGTCAGATCGTCAGCAAACTCCGGCGTGCAGCAAGCGCGCTACGGACGGCTATGCTTTTGGCGTGGCTTATCCTGCTGATCGCAGCTGGCGCGCTCATGCTGATCGTGGCTCTTATTGTCGCCACGCTGGCCCACGCTGCCTTTGGCTGGTGGGGCGTGGCCGTGGTCGCAGCTTTCGTGCTGGCGGCTATCTTCGGCAAAGATCCACCGACCGAACCAACCAGCCCGCGTCGCAAGCGCAAGGGCCTTCACCTGAATGACGATCCGAACCCATGGTATATGCAGTCGCAGTATCGCTTCGGATCGGGAAATAGCGCCGCCCATAACCGCTGGCACAAGTAGCCCGTGGCGCAGCCATTGAAGGGATTCTCAATGCGAACAATCGTAGTGACTAATGAGCGCGGTGGCATCGGCAAGACCACGCTTACCTGTCATATCGCGTGGCATCTGGCCGAGCAGGGCAAGCGTGTCGTGGTCCTTGACCTGGACAAGCAATGCCACAGTGCCGGAATGCTGAAAGCCGAGTTCGAGCAGATCGGGCCGGTTCAGTCGATACTCGACTTCGCCCCCGTCGAGGAACCTCCGGCGCTGGCTTGCTTCAAGAACACGAGGCAAGTGGTCGAACTGACGACTGACGGCCCGCAGCAGGGCCAGCACATCGCCGCCTATGTTCGCGCCATTCGTGCCGGCCTTGCCAAGCACTACGACTATTGCGTGATCGACACGGCCCCGGCTTGGGATGGCCGCAACCTTATGGCGCTGATCGCATCCGATTATGTCGCGGTGCCTTTAGACCCCGACAAAACCGCACGGCAATCGCTCAACGAGATTTCGCAAAGCATCAGCCTTGCCAATAAGGTTCGGGGGGAGGGCAACGAAACCCGCTTCGGGATCGTGTTCAATCGTGTGCAGACGACGAGTGAAGTGTCTAAAATGCTCATGGAGCGGATCGGGCAGGCGCTACCCGCCAATGTTGTCCCGCATACCATCCCGCACCGCGAGCATATGCGCGAGGCGGCCCTTCTCGAAATTCCCGTGTGGCGACTTGCCAAGGATACGCGCCGCAGCGCGCCGGTCCTGCGCGAAGTCGTCTCCTACATTGTCGATCAAGCTGAGAGGGAAGCCGCATGAGCAAGGCAGCTGTCAAACCGGCGAAGAAGAGCTTTGCCGACTTCGATATGGACGCGATGGATTTTTCGGCCGTCCCCGCGAATACCGAGTTCAAGGCAGCTGGGCGGTTTCAGCGCCTTCCGCTCGCTGACATTGATCCAGACCCCGCGCAGGTTCGCCGGGAGTTCGACCAGGCCGAGATTGATGCACTGGCCGCGACCATCAAGGACCGCGGCTTGCTGCAACCCATCGTCGTCGCGCCAACATCGAACGGCCGCTACATCATCCGATACGGCGAGCGGCGCTACCGCGCGTGCCGCCAGCTTGGTTTCGACCAGATCGACACCGTTCTGGATCAGGCCGACGCCGAACGCGATATTGGCCTCGACCAGTTTCTTGAGAACGAACAACGCCAAGCCCTAAGTCTGGCCGAGCGCGTCAGTTTCATCGCGAGCCGCGTCAGTGACACGCTTTCGACAAAGGATCTAGCCGCGCGCATCGCCAAGCCGCATTCGGAAGTGAAGCGCCTCTACTCGCTGCGCACCTTGCCCGAGGACATTCTTGCCGCGTTGAAGAATTGTTCTCCGCGCGCCGCCGTCGCCATCAAACACGCGATCGAGCTGGACGAGGAGGCCACGCGCAATTTCGTGGTCACGAATGAAAATCCGACAGCCGCCGCCTGCGAGCAGTTTCTTGCCACGCTCCAAGGCGGTCCCGATGAAGAGAGCGCTCAGGCCGGCGCCGCTAAACCGAATGACGATTCAGCGCTGCCCCAAGAATCGCGCGCGCCGGTGGCAGCTGCCACCAGTGCAGCAGATGAGCGTCGGGAGCGGCCCGAACTGGATGCCGGCGACGACGAGCGGGAAGGGGAGGGCGCTGCGCTTGCCGAGCGTTCCGATCACAAGCCGCGCACCCCCCGTCAGCCGAAAGAGGCCAACGACGCACCGGCCATCATCATTCAGGGCCGTCGCGGGATTGTTCTCAGCGGCCAGGTCACGGTTCGGTTCGACGGCGAGGCTGCGCCCCAAACCTTCGACTTCTGATAGCTTTTACCGTCCACGTTCACTCAGCATTGAGGCGGCGTGGAATTTTGAAGCGGTGGCAGTTGCCACCGCTTTTTGTTTGTGGGGTAGGTATCTACTTTATGGCAGGATAAGCCTTGCGGCGGCTAATGTTAACCGATACGCTCAATCCTATCGGATCGCGCTTCACGGTTGGGAGATACCTACCCCACATGGAAAAGACGCTGGGCTTCAAGATCGAGGCGGCCAAGCTCGCAAAGATCGACGCGCTCGCGCAGACGAGGGGAGGGCGCGGCCCCTTCATGCGTCAGCTGGTTGACGCGGTGCTCAGGCAGTCCGGGGCGGCCATCGAGGCCGCGCCTGTTGCCGACCGCGAGGCCGCTGGCGAGCACCGCCTTTATCTTCGGCCCACCGAAACCGAACTGGCCGTGATCCGCCATCGCGCAAAGGAGCGCCGCATGACCCCGGCGACCTGGGCGATGGCTCTTGTGCGGCGACACATCGGCATTGCCGCGCCTGTCGATCGCGAGTTGCGCGAAGAGCTGTTGAATTGCCGTCAGGCGTTACAGCGCATTGGCCGCAACGTGAATCAGATCGCCCGAGCGGCGAACAAGATGGCGCTGGCGGACAATGCAGCGGAGATCGCCGGCGAGCTGCATAAGGTCAACGACCTGCGCGCGGCGATCGGCGCGGCCGTCGAAGGTATCGGTGCAGCCACGAAGGCCGATCTTGTCTATTGGGAGGTGCCCGGTGAGCGACTTTGACAGCAGCTTTGAGGCGGGCCAGCTCGCCGCGCTGTTCAAACCAAAGCTGACCAGCGACCCGAACAGGCGCGGCGCCGACATGTTGCTGCGCTCGCTTAGTTCGAGGCGAGCAGGCCAGGGCGGGAGCACCCGGGCGCGGCTTGCTCGCATTGTCAGCCGTGCTCCGGAGGTCATGGTCAAGGTTACGGGCAGGCCGAAGGGCAAGAACCACGCGGCTGCGCATTTCGACTATATCGGCCGAAAAGGCGATGTGCCGCTTGAAACGCGCGATGGCGACATTCTGACTGACAAGGAAGATCGGGCGGCGCTGGCGCGCGATTGGGGCGATCCTGTCTATTGGCGTGACAATTCTACCGTAGCCGCCGTGAGCATGGTTTTTTCGATGCCGGCAGGCACAGACCCCGACAAGGTTCTTTCAGCGGTGCGCGAAGTCGCGCGGAGCGAGATCGGGCATGAGTGGGATTACGTCCTGGCGCTGCATACGGACACACCACGGCCTCACGTGCATGTGACGGTTGCAGCGCGCGGTGACACGGGGAAACGCTTCAACCCGCGACCTCAAACGCTGCATCATTACCGGGAGCGCTTTGCCGAGGAATTGCGGGCGAGGGGGGTTACTGCCGAGGCAACGCCTCGCGCAGCGCGCGGTGTCGGCCGAGCTGGTCAAAGCATGGCCCTGAATCGGATGCGGCAGCGCTACATGGCCGGCACCGCACCTGCACCGTTTGCCAATCAGAAGATCACTGCGGCCGCGCGAGACCAGCTGGCGGGGCGGTCCACCGCTCCGGATTTCGTGGTGCGCGGGCGGCAGGCATGGACTGAGACGCAACACCGCTATCTAGCCGCCGCCAAGCGCCTTGAGGCAAGCAGCGATCCAGCTGACCGCCAGCTTGCCGACCAGGTGCGGCAATTTGTGGGGGCAGGGCGAACGCCTACAATTCATGAGCGATCGGTAGCCGCGATGGAGCGGAAGCGGCAGAGCGAACGATCTAGGAACCGCGATCGTTCGCGGGAAGGGCCAGGACGATAGTTACTGGCCGTGCTTGGTCCAGCCAACGCTGTTTGCGCGTTCCAAAGCGACCAAGGCGTCTGATACCGCCTTCTGCGCGACTAGAAGATAACCTTCGGCAATACTGGGCCATGTTAACTCATCGAACGGATTTGTGACGTTGCCGTTGAAATAATCGAGAGCTTCATGGGCGCGTGCAGCCGCCTCGATTACCTTGGCGGTTTGTTTCTTTGCCCTGTCAGATTTCTTCATCGTGCCTCATGAGGCCATAGCCCATCAAGAGATCGCAAGCGGTGGCAGCTGCCACCGCTCTACCTTCCGTCAGTTTTGAGCCCGCCACGATCTACGGACAGCTGGGGTATCATCGGATACTTTAAGGCTTCACGCTCCCGCGCCCGACCTTCATCTATCCCGTATGATGCGCCAATCATCAAACCTACGAAGAACACGGGGATCATGAGCAGGAGCATCGAGCCGAAGCGTGCTCTACGGCGAGAGCTTTGGATCGCGAGCGCATCACGTTGCAGCTTGAGGGCTGTTATGATCGTCTCGGTAGCAAGGGTGATTTCATGGGCGTCGTCGCCCACATTTGTAAGCAATTGCTCAACGTCCGTCAGAGGGCGTTCTACCTGTTTACCCACTTCGCTTAGATCAGACCAAGCGAGGTTTCTGGAATGAATCACGCGAAGCAAGGTTTCAATGTGACGATCGAGATCGGACACGCCTCTCGATGGCACCGGATCAGGCCGGGGAATGTTCATCGTGCGGTTTCCTGTTTCCAAAAAGCATGTGCCATGCACTTAGCGCGAGCGTGACGGCTTCCTTTCCTGCTGGCGCAGCGTCAAATCCTCGCGCGCTATGCGGGTAGCCTCGTTCTGGCGCTGTTGCTCGAAACGGGCAGCAGGGACCGGCGCGCCAACCTCAATACGCTTGGCGACAGTTTCCTTGGCCCGCTCTATGAAGCGATCCCTGTCTTCCTTTTGGGTGAACCGGGTTTTCGCTTCGATCGCTGCCGCCAGGACGTGCGATTGCGCGGCCTTGAATTGCGGGTTGGCCGCATTATCCCGATGCGAATTGCGCCGGAACTGTTCGGCCGCAGCACGAGATTCTGAGGGGTCTTGCTTTGCCATGCTCGCTCTCTTTGCCGGGTCTTGTGCTTCGCGGGCCTTATCTCGCGCCGCCAGCCTTTCTCCCTCAAGTTTAAGCTGTTCAGACGGCTTGAACCCTTTCACTTCGACCCCCGATCGCGCCGCTTCCAGATAGACCGCCTTCTTGAATTCGTCGCTTCCATGAACACGGATCGACTGCCAGCCATTGTGCTTCGCGATCGCGATAGCATCGCCAATGGCATAGTCCTTGTTGATGCGAATGCCGTCTTGGCCCTTGATCGACATATCGGGCTTGTCATCGCGGCCGCTACGGAAAAGATCATTCCCAACGCGCAGATATTTGCGTTCGAGCTGCGTGGGCAGAGCCAAGCGTGTGTCGTCAACTTGCTTGTCATCCTTTGGCGCTGCCTTCGATGGAACCTCAGCTTTCGCGGGCGCAGCACCGTCTTTGCTCTCCGCCCTGGCTCGCTCACCCTCATGGATATTGAGCGATTTATCGGCCGATGCGGTCGGAGCCGCTTCGCGCTTCGCTTGCCGGGGCCACGCATTAAGGTCGGCCCGCACTCTGCTTTCGTGTCCGCGCAATTCGTCGGCAGGCGCTCCGCGTTTCAGCGCCTTATTATACTCTTCGACAGCCGGCGTCAGATATTGCGCAACCGGCGTGGACCCATCATTGCGCCAATCCGTGGACGCCAGATAAGCGGTTTTTCCGCCTTTCTGCATCGTCAGCGCGTGGTCATATTGGTTTTCCAGCTTGGCAAATGCCTTCATGGCATCGGGGAATCTCGCAAAGGTTTCCTTGCTGTTCCCAGGGCCAAGAATTTCGTAGGAGCGCGGCGTCTTTGCTTGGCGTTCGCTGTTGTCATTATCGGCCATATTCTTCTCCTTCACTCAGAACTAGATCCCGGCGCTGACCTTCCCACTCCTCTTTCGTCGGGTCGGGACCAATAATGTCGTCGAAGTTGATTTCATCGAAAGCCATGCTGCCGTCCTTCACTGTCAGGTTCGGCATATCGCGATCGAGGGCGAGAACGTCTTCGGGAATGTCCTGCACCTGGTCATCGGCCAGTGCGGAATAATCATTGAAAGCCGCCAGCTCTTCATCGCTCAGATCATCGACGGCCGCGATCGGCGCGACCGGCTTGGGCAGCGCCGGCACTTCCGGCGCAGGCGTCAAGCGCGAGCGGAACACGGCATCCTTGAAGTAGCGGATTTTCTTCCCGCGAATGACGGGGATGCCGCCCCGGATGACGAGTATATCGTCTTCGGGCAGCTGCATCAGCTCTTGCGGGAGCATCAGCGCGCGGCGCTGTTCGGAGATCGTCTTGCTTCGATTGGCGAGCAATCCATGTATCGTCAGGGACCGGCTTTCCGCATCCTGACCAAGATAGCCGAGGCGTTCGGACAGTTCCTTTGCGACCCGCAGCTCCTTCGGCGTGAAAGCAATTTCGACCCCGCAGTTTGATACGATTTCGTCCGCGCCATGCTCACCATAGACATTCCGCAGCTGGGAGCGGGACTGGATGACGGGGAGCAGACGCAGCCCATAGCCGCGCACATAGGAGAACGCATTGGCAATGACCTGGGCGCGGCCGAGCCGCGCAAATTCGTCCAGAATGAGCAGCACGGATAGCTTTTCACCATCGTCGGGCAGTTGCCGCGTGTTGAGGTCGATCAGCTGTTGGAAAAACAGATTGTAGAGCGGCGCGACCCTATCGAGTTCATCCGGCGAGACACCGAGATAGATCGAGGTCGGGATGCGGCGAAGGTCCGTCAGGGAAAAGTCGCTTTCGGCCGTCGCGCGATCGACAATTGGATTGATCCAGAGATTGAGCTTGGAGGTGACGGTCTGGATAATGCCGGTGAATGTGTTGTCCGCGCTGGACGTAAAATCGCTCAGCGCGGCGCGGCACCCTTCCGATAGTGCACTATCGCCAGCTTCCTTGGTGAAGAATGCCTTCATCCCCGGCATCGTGATGGTCCGGTATATCTCGCCAAACGAGAAGGGACGTTCAGGCTTGGCCGCGATCCACGATGCAATGCCGACAAAGGCCGTGCGCGCTGATTCCGTCCAGAATGCCTCGCCCTTCTCCGGGGGCACGAAGAGCATCGTGGCGATCTTCTGCAATTCGACCAGGACCTCAATTGGATCGGCCCTGTTGATGTAGCTAAGCGGATTGTAGCGGGCTGTGCGGCCTTCTCTGTCCGTAGGGTTGAACAGCACAACCTTTTGGCCGCCCTTGCGGCGGAAACCCGCCGTGATTTCATAGTTCTCGCGCTTAATATCGAGCACGACAACCGAATCCGGCCATTGCAACAGATTGGGGATGACGATGCCAACGCCCTTGCCCGATCCGGTAGGCGCTTCGAGCAATACATGCTCCATCTTGCCCACCATAAGGAAGCGGTTGCGGACGCGGCCGAGCACAATGCCCTTTTTCGCGCGAAGGCCCGCCTTGCGGATTTCGCCTTCGCGCGCGAAGCGGGCTTCACCGTGAAGGTTCCTTTTCGGCCGCAGGACGATCGCCATAAGCAACACCGGCAGCGGCACGCCTATGACCGCGCCTCGCCAGAGCGCTTCGGTCACGACAGGATCATGGCGGTAATACCAGAAGAAGCCGGGGAGCCTGAGCGGATCATAAGCCGCGGCGGGCATCTTGAGAAAGAACCACGCCACCGTCCCGGTCAGCAGGCCGATCAGCAGCAGTGTGATCGGAAGGAGGACAAGGGCCAGCGCGAGCCTGTTAGAGCCTGTTTTCTGGATCAAAATATATCTCCGTCACGCGAAAGCGGCCTTCGACCTTCTTGGTTTGCACGACCACATCCACCAGCAGCTTGAGCAGGCTGCGAATGTCGTCACGGGCCAGATCGGCGCCGCCCTCGCTTTCCTTGACCAGCAATGTCAGCTGTTCGAACGCGAGTTCGGCCGAGTCCGCATGGATCGTCGTGATCGAGCCGGGATGGCCTGAGTTGACGTTGCGGAGATAGAAGAACGCGGTGCCGTCGCGCAGCTCCTGCAACAGTATCCGGTCAGGCCGCATACGCAGGGCCGATTCCAGAAGATCCTTTGCAGAGATTTTCGCGGTGCCCTGCTTGTCCTTCGCGTAGAGCATGTGGACCACGTTGCGATGCGGAACGACCAATTCGCGCGTGTCTTCGATCGTCAGCAGCCGCTCATGCGGCGGAATAAGCTGGATCAGCCCTTTAGAGAGCGTCGTCTTTCCCGAGCCGGTAGCGCCCGAAATCAGGATATTTTTGCGGCCCTGAACTGCCTTTTGGAAAAATTCGACATGTTTTCCTGCATCGAGCAGATCGCGCAATTCAACATCGAGCGGTGAGACTTGCCGGGTTGCGATCTTTGTCTCGCTAAACAGCCCACCGCGCTCGAAGTCCTCCATCGTCAACGTCACCGATGACGGTTTGCGGATGGTGATGGACACCGTGCCGGCAGGGACAGCAGGCGGCACAACCAGCTGCACACGCTCACCGCTGGGGAGGATTGTGGAGCAGATTGGTGTGGACTGGCTTATGTCCTGATGCGTGAAAGCCGCCGCTGCCCGCGCGAGCGCGAGCAGCGACTTTTCGTTGAGGTCAGGCAATGTCTCCCAGGACCACCCATCGCGCGTTTCAATCGCCGCCTCGCCAGCCTTGTTAATCACCAGTTCCGTTACGTCCTCACGCGCGAGCAGAGGGCGCAGCGGCAGCAAGGCGTTTTCGAGGACAGCCGTATTGCTCATTGGCCGCGCCGAAGCCGAAGGCCGTAGATGTTGGAGAAGTCGAAGTCGCGCGCGACCATGATCCCCACTTCCGCGCCCTGATTGATGCGAAGCACCGGCTGAATCTGCATCGTGTCCCGCAAAATCGTGTCCGATGCTTGGCTGGGAACCCGTGTGACATTATCCGCGTCGGAGACTTCCGAGGCGGCGATCGAGGCGGCATCGTTGAGCGAGCTGAACAACAGCGCGGCCCCGAAGCGTTCCCAAAAGAAGTTCTTCACGCCGCCTGCCATACCTGAACGGCCAAGCGCATCGCTGGCGGGCGAACCTACGTCGATCGCCACGCCGCGAGGCGTGACCGCGCGGTTCCATACCGCAAAGAGACGATATTTGCCGCGCTGGACGCCGGTTTGATATTCGCCCAAGACGCGCGTTCCCTTTTCCAGCAGGACGACGCGGCCGTTGTCCGAATAAATGTCGCGGGGAATGATGCAGCTGACATATCCGGGCTGACTGGAATCCATTGCGGTTTGCAGCACGCACGGAATGAACGACCCCGCAAGGATCAGCATATCGCGGTTGCCAATGTCGCGGCCTGACACCCGATCGATTTGCGAGGTCTGGCGCATGTTTTCGAGATTGGTCCGGCGCGATCCACCTTGCCCATCCCCATCGGCCGACGCACCAATTAACTGCGCGCCCTGTCCTCCTGCGCCGCCGCCCATGGGCAGGCCGGTGGCAGCTGCCACCGCTCCACCGACCCCGCCGCCGTTTTCGCCGCCATAGGCCATGATCCCGGCGCGGCGTTGGGCCTCAGCGATGACTTGTCCCTCAGACTTTTGGGGGCGGCCATTCGCGCCGCCCGTGCGGGGCGCTTGGCTTCCATCAAGCGCCGGCACTTCCGTCATGGGCACCGGGGCGTTCGGATCATTCGGCGCATCGGCAAGCGTTGGGGCTATGATTGACTTCGGATCGTAGTTGGCGAGTTGCCTTTCATCCGGCTTTTCCGCTTTCTCGGCCTTTTCGGTTGGATCGCTCCGCATCGCGTCGATGGTGCTAAAACCGAGCACGATCGCGCCGCAGGCAACCGCAGCGAGAACGACCGCCTTTTTGGGGTCGATCGACCTGTTCGGCAGGGCGGCAATCTTCGCCTGGCGCTCGCTTTGCCGCTCAATGTCTTCCGGATCGGGCACCGGCTCCGACGCAAGGGGCCGGTTCTCGACCGTCTCGCCCTGCGAAATGATGTTGTCGCCATGCGGCGCATTGTCATGATCGTTCGCAGCCATCTTACTCAACCCCTGTGGTTCGCTCGACCAGCCCCGAGGCCGTGTCAGTTTTGGGATCGCGCCCGTAATAGTCAGTCTTCTGATTGTGGATGCAGAGCACTTCGAGGCCCCGGCGCAGTCGGATTGTCCCGTAAACCCCGTGCAGCACCACATATTCATCGCGCACATCGAAGGAGGCGATGGCTTCCGATCCATCAGGATTGACGATGAAGAACGCCGGCAACTCACGCTGGTTGGGAAAGCGCATTACCGTGAACTGTCCGTTGTCAGACACTTCGGAGGGCTGGATGGCGGTCGATCCTTGCATGATGTAGTCGGCGTTGCGCGTGCCTTCCAGCACGCCAATATCGAGCGCGGACTTCACCGCGCCGCGTTCCAAGGCTTTCAGCTGGGCCAGCTGGGCCATTGCGGCTTGCGCCTGCGCTTCGGCCGCTTCCTGTTCAGGATAGCGGAAAACGACCGTATAGAAGCCGCTGCCCCGCTGCGTTGGCGACAGAGCGAACCGATAGCTGCGCGGGCCATAGCGCGAACGTGTAATGACTGTCAGGTTCGTGCGACCCGCTCGCTCGCGTGGTTTGATGAAGAGCGAATTGGCAGCCGGTGCGACTTCCCAGGACACGGTATCACCCAGCGCCACATGCTCGACCACTTCATCCTTGGCGAAGACGATTTCCGTGGCGATGCGGAACACGCCCGGAATCTCATAGACTTGCCGATCATTGTAGTTCGCTTCACGAACCCGGTGATCGAGCACAGTCGCATGGGGCGTTTCTTCGGCCATCGCCGGCGACGCAGCCAGCGCGATCGCGAGCGCAAACGGGGCGCTCCACTTCAACACGGTCATTGGGGCACCTCCACGTCAGCGCGATAGCTCTCGACCTGATAGCCAAGCGGATTCTTGAAGCGGTCCACTTCCTTGCTCGGCGTGCCATCGACCTTGTATTTGATGGTCGCGACGGCATCGGTTTTGGTCGAGTTCGAGCCGGTCACAGATTCCTTGGTAAAATAGACCTGCGCGACGTTGCCGCCCAGGAACGACACCCGCTTGATCTCGACAAAAACATCAGTGCGGTTCGCAAGGATGTTTTGCGGGCTTTGGGGATTGTCGGTCTTGTAGAAGCGTGACCACCGATCCTGTTCGGGCCGCGCCGACATGACCATGACCGCATCGAAATATTCTTCGCGAGCGGCCGCTATCCAGCCTTCGCGATAGCGGACATAGGTAGCGAGGAAATACTTACGGACCGCCTCGTCATAGGTGATCGTCGCGTCACCGTGGAGCTTGGCGGCGATCGACGCCTCGCCCGTGTTACGGTCCACCGTGATAACATATGGCTCGACCGTTTTCAGAGGCGTCAGGGCTGCAACGGCCACAACGCCAGCAGTCGCCAGCGCGCCAGCAACGCCAGCGACGGCCCACGCCAGCTTTTTGGAGCGCTCGGCCGCCGCAAGCTTGTCACGTTCCCAGCTTGCAGCCTCTTCAAAATAGGCTTTCAGCTCGTCCTTTGGAATACCAACTGCCATCGTAACACCTCAGCAATTCGAGTAGATCGGGCCGCGCAGCGAGGCGCTTAGACGCGGCACTTCGACCGCCCGCGATGCGTCCGACTGTTCATTGCCCGGAGTGGATGGGTCTGCCGGGGCCGCGTCCGGCGTTGCCGGTGCACCCTGATTGAACACGTCCACATTTGCCGGCGCGGTTCGCTGTGCGGCCTGATCCGGGATTGAGGGGAGGGTAAGCCCATGCGGATTGGCAGGCCGCATCGGCCCCTCACATTTGGCTGGCTTTTTTACGGGCTGACCTGCGCAGGCCGCCAGCGCCAGGCAGATTCCGAGTCCAAGCAACTTGCGCATATTCGTTCCCTCAAGCTCTGGTGATTGTGTTTCGGTTGCGCCAACGGCGAACCGCCGACGAGAAGCCCCGTCCCATGCTGGCTCCCATGGCGCGGGCATCGCTGGCCGCGTGGCCTGCGCCCGTTGCCATCGCGCCGCCACCCTTCGTCACCGCGTTGCCGAACTGCGTCACCATTGCAGCCGCGCCGCCACCCAGCGAGGCAGCAATTCCGGGGATTTGGATGAAGAAAAAGCAGGCGAGAATGTAGAACGCGATGATCCGGATACAGGTGCTCCAGATGTTGTCAAAATCGCCATCGAATGTTGCTGTTGCGGATTCAGCGACATTGGCCACAACCAGCACAAGAAGCATCGCAAATAGCGACAACATCAGAAAATTGAGGACGCTGCCGAGCCACGAGAAGAAATAGCTTCTGGTGGAATCGAACAGCAGCGCTGCTACGAAGATCGGCCCGACCACCGCCAGACATGCAAGCGCAAAGAGCGCGTAGAGCACGATTACGAAGCCAACGGCCAGGGCGAACAGGGCCGCGATCGCTGTCAAAAGAATGATGATAGTGGCACCGATACACAGCATAATTGCGGCGGCAGCGCCGGGAATATCAGTCAGTGAGGCGTGTTCCTCTGCGTATTTCTCGGTCGCATCCTGCATCGCGAGCAGTGCATCATCGACCCGCGCCCACATCCCATCGAAAGACCCGCCAACGCCTTCCGGTGAGCCGCCTACGATCGAGGCAAACTCATGCGGTAGGCCGGTCACGATCATTTGTGCGAGCGATGCTCCATAGAGGTTTGTCACAGCATAATAGAGCGCGGCCAGCATCAGCGAGCGATAGACATATTCGCGGAAGGGGTATTGCACCGCCCCGCGCATGATCGCGTAGCCTAGCAAGATTATGTAAATGATCATGCCAGTGCGGAGCGGTCCAGCGATCCACCCAACAAACCCAGCATAGTTGGATACAACTACCGAATTGAGTTCGTTGGTGAAGCCCTGATAGGCATTCGTAAAGAGATCGTATTCCACCAGCCCGCTCCGATTAGGTGTAATTCAAGCTGTTTTTTCAGCCTTACATTCCAGCTGCCGCGCGCGCTCGCGCACGCTGCTCATCGCGTTTGCGCGACCTTTCAATGGAGGCGATTTTGTTCTTGATGCCTCCGCAATTGCGCGCCACTGGCATGGGGAGGTCCGACTGTTTGAGTTCGCTGTTCACGATCTTGTCGCACTCAGCGACGATCACCGGAATCTGATCCTCATGAGTTTTGAGCCAATCAACATCATGATAGGTCATCAGAATCTCGGGAAATGTGGGCGCGCGTTCGCAGCCGGCGAGAAAGCCGGCTGCGCTGATCGCAAGAAGGACCATCTTCTTCATGTCAGATTCCAGCTGCCGCGCGCGCTCGCGCACGCTGCTCATCGCGTTTGCGCGACCTGTCCGCAAAAGCTTCGGCCGTGTGCGCCGCGGCCTCTGCTCTGCGCGCTCGCTCCAACGCTTCGACGCGGAGTTGATCGTTCATCATCGACGCGCTTTCGAGCTGGATGCGGGCTTGAAGGTCCGCAACTTCCTTTGCGGTCGATGCGGTCGCAAGTCGATTGCGCAGCTCTTCCAGACCTTCGCCGCGCGATGTGGCCGCTTCGCCCATGCCTTCGGCCATGGCCTTGTCCATCGCGATCGAGCGAGCTGTCTGGTAGCGAACATCGGTTTGATCGCCATTCGCGGACACGCCGAGACGTTCGAGCATGTCCTGATAGATCGCATCGGAACGGCCGCCGTAGCCGCCGCCGCCGCTGAAATCGCCGCGCGCCATGCGTTCGAGGGAGTTCACATCGACGCCGAGCGTGCGAAGCGAATCCGTCTTGAGCTGGTTGGCGATCGAGGAAACATCGGTCAGCTGGTTCAGCCCTTGGTAGAGCTGCTGCGCTTCCGCAATCTGCTGGCGACCTTGCTCAATCATCTGCATGGTCTTCTGGATTTGTTCGATATGCTTGAGCACGGACGTGCTATCGAACACAGGGATACCCTGCGCACTGGCTGGCGTCGCGGCCGCAAGGCTCCCGATCGACACAGCCGCCAAGAAAAGCTGCTTCATAGTCTCACTCCTTTCAGCTTGGGCGCCGGCGCCGGTGAAATTCCGGCAACCAGAGCTTCGGATCATTGCCCAGTTCGGCAATCACTTCGCGGGCCACGCCCGTTGTCTCAGCGCGCCCCGACAGCACGGCGAGTTCATCGTCCATGCCAATGAGATCCAGGCCGACCACAACGGAGTCATGGCCCTGCTTCACGAGGAATTTGCGGCTTTCCGGCGACAGCTCTTCGCGCACCAGCTTAAATTCCGCCTCCGAGAGCGAGAAGCCTTCGATGTAATCCCGGCGCTGGCCGAACGGATTGGGCAGGAAGATTTTCGTCGCGACCTGCTCCAAGATCGAATGGCTGATCGTGGACCGCAGCGCGTCTGCAGGCGACTGCGTTGCAAAGACGAGGAACGCGTTGCGCTTGCGGTATGTCTTGAGGCCATCCTGCGCAAATGCTGTGAACGCCGGATCGGCCAGCGCCTTCCAAAATTCGTCAATCGCAATCACCATGCGCTCGCCTGTCAGGAGCGCGTCTATCCGCTCGAACAAGTAGAGCATGACCGGCGTGCGGATTTCCGCGTTTTCGAGGAAGTCGGTCATATCGAAGCCCACGAAACGGGCTTCGAGCGACATGGAATCTTCCTCATTATCGAAAACCCAGCCAAGGTTCCCCTCGGAGGTCCACTTGACCAGGCGCGCGCCGACGCCGCCCGAGTCCGACATACCGAGCATGGTCCGCAGCGCCGACAGCGAGCGTTGCTCGCGCGGCAGCTTCATCACGGCTTCAATGCCATCGTCGATCAGGTGCGATTCCTGCACCGTGATCGGCGCACCCTCTTGCTTCACCAGCTGGCGGATGAAGCGACCGAGGAACGCGCGATGAGAAGCCGTATTGTCGAGTGCCTTGAGCGGAGCGAACCCCGTAGGCTCCCCGTTGCGCAGCGCGAGATAGGTGCCGCCACTGGCGCGGACAAAAATCTCCGCGCCCTGATCCTTGTCGATGAAGATATGGCGCGCGTTGAACTTTTCGAGCTGCGCCATCAGGAAATTGACCAGCACCGTCTTGCCGCCGCCCGATGGACCAATGACCATCGAATGGCCCAGGTCCGCCGAATGGAAATTGAAGTAATATGGGCTGCGCGCGCTTGTCTTGAGCAGCGCGACCGCAGGCCCCCAATGATTGCCGTCCTCGTGCCCTGCCGGGAACGTATGGAAGGGCGAGAACGCAGAGAAGTTATAGGACGTGATCGGTGCGGGGCGCGCCCTCCACGCGAAATTGCCGACCAGCTGCGACCAATAGGCAGCTTCCAGCGCCGCGCTTTCGCGGGCGGCGACCATGCCCGTATCGGCCAGCGCAGCGCGCGCGATCGACATATTATCGCGCAGCTTTTTCAAATCTTCCGCGAACACCGTCAGCGTGAAATGATGGTCCCCCAGCACAAAGCGGTTCGATTGCAAATCGTCCGCCGCGTCGATCAACTCATCCATCTGACTGATCGCCTTGTCACCGGCGTTCGCCATTTGGGTCTGGCGAAGCCGGAACCGTTCTGTTGCCGCTGTGCGCGACAGGAACGTGAACGACTGCGTTATGGCGAGGCTGAAATCGACCGAGAGCAGCGATTCAAACTGGCGCGGCGTTGTCGATGACGGATACTCGCGAATGCCGAAAATGCCGCCGAACATCGAATGATCGGCGTCGCGGACCTCAAATGTCTCAGCGCCGATAATGGCGCGGCTCGCATAGAGCGCCGATCCGAGGCGACCACGAACCAGAGGACAGCGCCGATAGCGCCCGGTCATCACCTGGTTCAGTATTTCCAGCGGTTCGGAGAACAGGAGGCCCCGGTGCTCATAGATGCCGACACGGCGCGGACGAACGCGCAGCAGCAGCTTTTCCAGATCGCGCACCTTGTCTTCCAGCAGCTCTAGAGCTTCCGCGATATTGGCGTTCTTGTCCTCCTGCTTCTTGCGCAGGAAATCCATCAGCTTGTCGGTCGCGTTTGCTGTTGGGCGGATCACGACCGTCATGAAGAAGCGGTTGCGGAACATCCGTTCAGCCGTCATCCGCTCATAATATTTTTGATCGAGCTTCGCGGCGAAATGGGAGCGGAACGTGCCGCCCGGATAGTCGCGCACACGCATCCGCAACATGTGCGTCCAGATCGAAAGCCGCTCGTCATGGATATTGCGCCAGACCCCGTTGAGGCGCGTGTGCCAATCGTTCAGATCGCGCACGTCCGAAGTCTCGAAAGGACGGCCATCCAGTTCGAGCATGAGCATAAGATCGCCATTATCGAGGGCGACCACATGCTCATTGACATGCCGCGAATACGGCAAGAATTTCTCTGGCATTTCCTCCCGCTTGGCCTTGTCAAAAGGCACCTTCTCCGCGAGCGCGCTCTTACCGAACACCACGACCAAATCCCTTTCGCTTGATTCCGTAGAGCGGTAGCGGCGTGTAGCTCGACCCACCCCAAAAGACGCGGTTCCGGTTCGCCGCTTTGGTCCGGCCCCAAAGGAAGATCAGCCGGAATGCGTTCACGTCATGCCGCACGATGAGCCGCGCCATCGCATAAAGCGCGACGGCGGCCGCGCCGCCGTAGAGAGGATTGCCCGAACCAACCAACGTGATTGCGCCCGCCATGATGATGAGCGCGCCCGCCTCAATGGGAACACCCGCCCACAAAGCGGGGCGGGTGACGGCCAAGAACAGCGGGTCTTTTGTCATTTCTTCCTGACCGTCCATCCCCGATCACCCCGTAATCGTGTCGACGATCCACGGCGCGGAGAACACGATCACCACGCCAACTACGACCGTGACGAGCATCTGCACCGACGCGCGGCCGAGGAACCACAGAAGGCCAACGACGATGATCGCGATGATCGCCAGCGTGCGGAGCAAGCCGTTGCTCAGCAGGCCGAGAATGTTGTCG
Organism: Novosphingobium barchaimii LL02; assembly: GCF_001046635.1. Lineage (GTDB taxonomy): Bacteria > Pseudomonadota > Alphaproteobacteria > Sphingomonadales > Sphingomonadaceae > Novosphingobium > Novosphingobium barchaimii. The sequence continues at coordinate 47,029 of NZ_KQ130461.1, read as the reverse complement.
GCCAGGCCTTCAAAGTTTGCCTGCGCAAAAGCCGGCTCCGCTATGAGCAGGCTTGCCAGCAGCGACAGGGGCAGCGCGCGCGCCATGAGCGGCGAGGGCTTGAGACGCGCGAGCAGCGCGTCGAGCCGGGATTCAGCCTTGATCTTCCAGATACGAAACATTCGACAACTCCTATCTTCGCCTTACGAACCAATCCGCGCGTGTTGGGCGCGGCCGAAAACATCCCACGCAGGCGGTGCAGGCGGTGGAGCCGCCTCCATGTTCTCCGCTGCGATTTCCGCCAGCTCCACCGGCACACGACCGGCGCCAGTGTCGCTCACGGCGGCGCTGGCGGGCTGATCGCCCACGATGACAGTCGGGATTGCGGTCGCAGGCCGACCGCTGACGCGGCGACCTGCATTCTCCACGCGGGCGACATAGCCGTTGCGGAAACCTCTCGATTGAGAGCCTGTGTTATACATGCTGAGTGCGACCCGAAGGGCCTCTTGCGGGGTGCGACCCGTCTTGGCCGAACGGAAATTGGACAGGAGCACACGGCCTGCCGCTTCGACATTGGCGCACTGCTTGAAAACAGTGTCCCACGTCAGGCCGAGCCAGCCCATGTTGCGTGAATTGATTTGGCCGAGGCCGAGATCCACGCTGTAGCCGCGCGCAACATAAGAGCGCGCGGTTGCGATAGCCTCCGCCTCATTGCGCGGACGGCGCGGCTGACTGGCCACGCCGTTGACGTTGATCGCAAAAACATAGTTGGAAGATTCCGCATCCACGATCGCGGCGATCGTATGCGGCGCTACCGCTGGGGCGCATTGCGCCGCCAGCGAAAGAACGGCTCCGGTTTCGAGGAACACGTTCCCGCTCCCGGTCAGTTGCGCGGCTGATAGTAGGTCTGTTGCCGCCCGTCAGTCCAAGTGACCGTCAAGCGACCAGGCCTCCCATCATCCGGCTTCTTGTATTTTGTCTTGGCGATACCCCCGCCCGTGCATGTCGGGAAGCTGCCGCCGAGAGCCAGCACCCGCCACAGTTTCGTTATCGGTGGAACACAGGCTGGATATTGCGTCGGACCACCCGGGTTGGAGATGCACAGAACAACCTCACATGCCCAAGTATTATCCGACGCTACAGCGGGGGTCGATTGCACCGCAGCCCCCACCAAGGCGGCCGCGAGCGCGAAATTAAAAGCTTTCATCGCTTTCTCCCTCGTCATCGAGATTTATGCACATATCACGATGAGGGGGAAAGGGAAGCCTAAAACGCCAATTTGTTGCTGCATTGTTTGTCGGGGACCAATCGGATATGGTCATCCTCATATCCGTAATCGAGCACGACATGCCGCACGGCACTTGACAGTCGCTTGTATGTTTTAAGCGTCGGTTGCTCGAATAGGCAGACATTCAGCCACTTATCGCCATGCCACGATACTTTAACGTTGATGATCCATTCACTCGACGGCAACTGCGCAATCTCGACCGCTTGGATCATTCCCCCAGCGGGGCGGCGGGTGGTTAGTTCGCGTTCCAGGATCGGATCATACTGCCAATCGTCGCTATGCGGCATCGTGATTTATTCCCTTTTACCGATAAGGATATGTCTATCCTCGCTTTGACGGCGAGGGCAACCCGGCTTGTCCTCTCTTGCCGTGCAACCACATTACAGCCATTAAGCGTGTCAACACGCTTATTCCGGCACCACATCAACCTCTTGTGTTTTAGACCTATGGCTCGCCCGAAAAGACAGGAAGACCCCCTTCTCCCGGTTCCCTTGCCCCGGCGTCGGCCGAGCCGCGCGAACACGCGCAATCTCGCAGCGTCGGTGAAACCCGAGCTGGCGGCAGAGATCAAAAACCTTGCTGAGCGCGAACAAACGTCCGTTGCCGCCCTGGTCGAAGAGGCGACGATTAATCTCTTGAAAGCACGCGGGATCGAATATCCCGACTATCTGCGCCACTACCGCAAGTTGGCGTGACGAGCGCGTTATAGGCCCAGTCGGCCCGAAGCTGCGATTTTGGCCAGGTTGAAGAACGAACACTGAACGCTTGATTGATTCTACCAGGACCGTTGCTGACCACCGACCTCGTAGATATCGGCTTCCATGGAGCAATTGTAGCTCTCTGCGATGTTGAACATCTCGGAGAGGAGGCTTTGGATTTCCTCATCAAGGGAAATGCCATCCGGATCGGGGTCATAGGCGACGGTCAGTTTGTAATCACAATTGCCGTTTTTTACCATGGCGTAGTCGCGTTCCAGCATCGCCTCAATCCGCTCCCGAGCGGGTTTTCTACCTCTTCCACGCTTGTTGAAGTTCTCGATAATCAGATGCAGGGCGATGCTGGCAGTGGGCGGCTTTTCCGGCAGTTTGGTCTGTGACGGAATAATGTCGAGCGCCCGATAGACGGTCATTCGTGAGACCTTCAGGTCGCGGGCAACGCGGGCCTTGCTGGCGCCGGCGGCAAGGCGACGGCGGATTTCATCGTCATCGACGTTCTTCTTCCGGCCTTTGTAAACGCCTTCGGCGCGCGCCGCTTCGATCCCGGCGCGCTGACGATCCTTGATGAACTTCAGCTCCATATCGGCGACCATGCCGAGTATGGTGATGACCATTCGCCCCATGTCGCCCGCCGTCGTCACCTCTGGCTCAAGGATGCGCAGCGAAGCTCCCTTTTCATCAAGCTCATGCACCAGGTTCAGGACATCGCGCGTGGAGCGGCCGAGCCGGTCGAGCCGCAGCACGACCAGCTCGTCGCCGGTGTGCATAAACTGCATGATCGTTTCCAGTTCCGTGCGCCCGCTCCGCGAGGCCCCCGATCCGGTCTCGGAACGGATAATTTCGCAACCTGCATTCTTGAGGCGGCCAATCTGGATATCCAGATCCTGGTCCGTGGTGCTGACGCGGGCATATCCGATACGAGCCAAGTGCAAAATCCGTCACATTAGGGTGGCTCTTGCAGTGTATCGTCACATTGAGCGCAAACCCACCCTTTTGTGACAGACGAATGGTGTCACTCGGCCCTATCACTCTGGGGTGTACCCAAATGTTATAGGCCGATCAGCCGCCTCACGCTGCAAGCCGTCCAAAATCAATCCGGTCGTTCAGGTCGAGGTCGAAGCGGCCATAAGGGTTCACATGACTGTAGATCAACGGCGTGAGACCACGATAATCTTCCGGCGTCATCCGCCCCGCCCACTTCGGCTCAACCAGTACGGTCTGAAGCATGCGGGTGTTCACATACACCAGCGACGCTTGCAGGAGGTGTAGCGCCAGAACGGAGATTTCCTGCTCATGGATGCGGTTGGTGGCGATCTCGCCGCCCTTGCCGAAGAACACGAAACCATTAGCGCCGTTCCAGTTCTCAACCACATTCAGCCCTTCGTGGATCTCGCGGCGGAATGCCTCCTGACGCAAATACCGGCATAGGAAGATTGTTTTGACCGCGCGGCCGAGTTCACTCAGCGCCTTGTAGGTCGGGTGCATCACTTCGGCTCTGGCAAACCGGAGCAGGATCGCTTCCGGATCGGCGGTGCGCGATTGCATGGCAGCGGCATATTTGACCATTTCGTCATATTGTTGCTCGATCTCGTCCCAGTCGATCGGGCTGGAGAGGATCGGCAGTAAATTGGAAAGCCGCGTGCGCATGCCGGCTTGGGGAAGGGCCAGTTTCTGGCGTGCCACTGCTTTCAGCCGCGGGGCAAGCTCAAATCCAAGGAGTCGGCAGAACGCAAAGCCGACTGCGCTCTGGCCGTGGCTATCGACGTACTGGCGCTGGATTTCCATGTCGGTGCAATGGCGTAGCACGCCTTCGATCATGGAGGCGACCTCCGAGGAAGAGCACCGCTTGAGCTGGGAATAAACGCAGGTCGCGCGCTTCTCCACATGCCAGTAGATCATGACGCCACGGCCGCCATAGCGGGCGTGCCATTCCGTCATCAGGTTGCGGTCCCACGCGCCGAACTTCGTTGAATCGGACGCGCATGCCGTGCCCGCATCTCCCCATACTGCGGCATTGCGGATTGCCAGTGTCGCGTTTGCTACCCGCGCGCACGCCTCCCTCAGCGCTGGCGCGTGGATGAAACGGCGATGGACATGCAGCAATTCCTCGTAACTGACATCGGGTGTTGCGCCAGCGACCCGCTTGAGCCCGGCGTTCGTGCCCAAGCCATAGAGACACAGCAAAAGACGCTGAGCCAAGGCTGCTTTCGACAGGGTAACCCGCGAGGCCGACGTTTCGAAAGCATCCATCAATCCCGTGTCCAGAGCAGCCTCTTTCAACACGTCCAGCAGTCCGGTCATCGGCCAGCGCTGACCGATCTCGCTTTTGATCGAAGCGAGACCCTTCGGTTCGGGCAAGGGCTTGAACGGTGTAATCGATATCCGGTTGTCGCCGCGCCACAGGAGCCGGACCTTGTCGTTTTGTGGAATATTGGCATTGAGGAGCAACAGTTCCCGTTCAAGCTCCTCCCGGATCGAGGCGCAAAACGCCTGCGCATCTGGCGTCAGGCTGAGGCCGGAATAGTACGCATCTCGCCTGATCTCGAAGTCCTTGGGAAGATCGTCATCGGGATTGCGATAGCGATCCGCCCCGACCACCCAGATTTCTTTGGAGCGGATGCGGTCGCGCAGTTGCGTCAGGACGCAAAGCTCATAGCTGATCCGGTTTACCCGCCCATCGTCATCAATGACGGAACTGCGCCATCGCGCTGGAATCACCTCATCGATCGGAACATCCTGCAATGGCACGAAGCGGCATCCGCCATCCACCTTGCTCCTGATCCAGTCGAGGGCCGCCAGGACCGGCCGCCACACCGCGTTGTTCGACCGGAACTCAAGTACGGAAAGCAGGCTTGGCAGCATGCGCCGGTAATGATTGGCCCAGGAACCACGCATCACCTTGTAGATGCGCCGGTCCAGAGCGCCCTTCGCATGGCTCTCCTTGACGATCGCCGCCAGCTTGGCCTTACCGGCGATCGGGAAAATGACATCGCAGATGCGCCCCGATGGTTCATTGATCGAGGCGCTGGCGATCTCGACCAGCAGGCGCTCCTTTCCATAGACCCGCTCGATGTCTTTCGCGATATCGCCCACCACCTTGCGTTTCGAGCGCGTTCCGATCTTGTGAACGGTTTCGATCAGCAGGTCGATCATCGCGTCAGTGAGTTGCGCCTCCCGCGACATTAGATAAATCGCATAAAGGCCGAGCTGTCGCGCCGGCGCATGCCGGCGCATCTCCGAGGCCTTTTCACCGGCAACGCGGCGAACAATCTGATCGACCCATGGCTTGCCCGTAGCCGTCAGGAGATCATGGGGAAGATCAAGTCTCTGGATAAAGGCGAGTTTCTCGGTCACGTCGAGAATGTTGTCGAGCGTTGCCTGTCCGGCGTCACCCTTCATCCTGTTGAATCCGGTCGAGCTGTCCGGATCGGCAAGCGAGGCTTCCAATAACGCCACCGCATCTGACGAAAGCCGATCACTGGCTCCGATCAGCCAGGTGTCCAGATAATCTTGCCGTTGTGAGCGAACGACACGTTCAAGCTCCTTGCGCGACGGCCCATAAATACGCCGGTCCCGGCACCACAGGAAAACATGCTCAAGCATGGCATTGATCGACTGGCCGCCCGGGCACAGCTCGCCAGCAATCCATTCCGTCAATTGCGCGCGATCCACCCGCTTCATGCGGTGATATCCAGGATGGATCAGGATCTCCGCACAATGCCGTCGTGCTGTCCGACTGGAAAAGTCATAACCGGCTATCTCGCCAGCCTCGACACCGAGTTGCTCGGCCAGATACGAGAGGCCATCGGTAGGGATTGAGCCGGGATCGATCGCGAAAAACCCCAGGGAAGCGAAGAATTTCAGCTGCGCGGCGAGGCCAAGGCGCGTCAGGGCCGGCTTCGAATTTACAAAATCAATATCGGCAAAGCTCAGGCTCCATCGTCCGATCAAATCCCCGCCCGGAATACTCCGATCCATCAACCCACTCCCTATGATGGAGCGAACTGTCCTCTTCTATGATTTCCATCGTCAATACCGAATGCCACGTTCCCAAAACGTTCTCCGACTTGGCCAAAATCGCAGCTTGGGGCCGACTGGGCCTATCAGGATTGCGGCCTTGAAAATAAGGCGATTCTGCATTACCTCTATTCGATACGGAGGTAATAGCCATGACGACATTAAGCATAACTGCGCGGGGCCAGGTGACTTTCCGGAAGGAAATTTTGAAGCATCTCGGCATCCAGCCCGGAGGCAAAATCAGGCTCGACCTACTGCCCGATGGGCGGGCGGAATTGAAAGCGGATCGGCCAAAAGGCTCGTGGCGGGAGCTGCACGGAATGCTCAAAGGAAAGGGCAACGGCCCCCGGTTCACGATCGAGGAAATCAACGACGCTATCGCAGACGCGGGCGCTGCTGCCGGTATGGCCGGTCTGGACGATAAATGAAGATCACGGCCGACACGAACGTCTTGCTGCGCCTAGTTCTGGCGGATGACGAAGCACAGGGCCTCGCCGCCGTCGAAGCGATGGAAAACGCAAGCCTTGTTGCCATCAGCGTGCATTCGCTGTGCGAACTCGCTTGGGTTTTGGAACGACTCTACAAGAAAGCTCGGTCCGAAATTGCCACCGCGATTCGGGGCGTGATCGAAGCGGAGAACGTCGTCGTCAATCGCCCTGCGGTCGATGCCGGCCTAGCCGTCCTCGATGCCGGCGGCGATTTCGCGGATGGGGTGATCGCCTTTGACGGCCAATGGCTCGGCGGGGAGACGTTCGTGTCCTTCGACAAAACGGCGGTCAAACTGCTGGACGGGCAGGGAATCGCTGCGCAACTGCTGAAATAGCCATGAGGGCGATATTCATCCGACCTGGGGAAAGCACTGGCAACGCCGGTGTTCCCTGTCACGACTTGGCGACGATCGCGCTGACGGAGCGCGACCACGAACAGGCGCGCGCGATCACGGCGAACTGGGTCGAAGCACCTGCGCTCATCGTCACCTCGCCCTATACCCGCACCCGGCAAACCGCCGCACCGACCATCGCCCGCTTTCCCGACGCGCCGGTGAAGACGTGGCCGATAGAGGAGTTCACCTATCTGCAACCGGCGCGCTGAACGGCACGCACAGCGCCGAACGGATGCCGCACCTCGAACGCTATTGGAGCGCGGCCGATCCTGATTATTGCGACGGGGAGGGGGCAGAGAGTTTCCGCGCCTTGCTCCGGCGCTGCGACGCAGCGCTGGCGCGCTTCGCCGCCATACCGCCTGCATCGCTGGTCTATGTGTTCGGCATGGGCAGTTCATCCAGGCCGCGCGCGCGATCGTCGCCGACGCCCCTCTGAACGATCGGGGCAAGATGCGCGCCTTCTGGCGCAAAGGCGAGCCGCCCGCGGATCAGCAATGCGGAGCGGGTGGGGTTTCATAGGGCGGTGGACCGCTGGGAATGTGCGGCGGCCGTCACTGCCTGACGCCTATAATCTCAATCCCGCTTCGCCGAAGCGTCCAAACGGCGCGATCACGCGCAAGACCGCTTGCGGGCTTGTCGGAGCGGTAACGCGGGGATAGAGCCGCGCCCGCAGGACGCGCCAGACATTCTATTATTATATCGTAATGACTTAATAATGATAGCGATGTGCTATACAAATGATAGATATTATCGCGCCACTGGCCGGCCGTTCCTGCCTCTCTCAAGCGCAACTGAAAGACGATAGCCGCCATAGTCTCGATCCGGCTGCGTCAATGAAACCCCTGAATCTCATCTGGCGGCTGCCATACCAAGGCATGTCCAGGTATGTCGCATCGGTCTGCGGAACCGGCGTGTAGTAATAGGATGATCGGCTGATCGACAGTAGTCCACACTGCGCCCAGATCGATAGGCGGTGGTGCGAAGGCTCGATCATCGATCGCTTTCGGTCCACGCTCATCGATCGAAGGCTTTGCCTAAAAAATCCCGCTCCACGACCAATTGACCGATCTTGGCGTGCAGCTTCTCCACTTCCCCCTCGCTGGAGGCTCTGGCCGCATCGCCCGCCCCGGAGAACGTCGTTGCCATTCCCTCAACAGCCTGGCGCTGCCACGACGCGATCATCCTGTGGTGAATGCCATGCTTCGCCGCCAGCTCGGCCAGCGTCAGATCCCCACGGATCGCCTCCAGCGCTACCTCCGCCTTGAACTCCGCGCTGTAGCGCTTTCTCGTCGTCTTCATTCCCGTCCTTCCTCAGGTCGGGATTAGCTTAACAACCTGTCCAAATTTCCCGCACCACCTCACATTACGAGCGAGCAGCAACGCGCTGAATGAAGAGCAATGCCGTGACGGTCAGCGCCTTTTCTCCAGTAGAGCCTGCCAGTTTCCGTCGAGCGGCCGGTTGCGCGCGGTTAGGATGGCAGGTCGGCGCGGGCTTTCTGGTTCCAGTTCGGCGATCGCGCGCTCCATAGTGGCCACGCGATCCTTCCAGGCGGGGTGCGAGCGGCTGCGCAATATGCCCGCACCATGCACAGGGCCGAACGCGCGCCAGAAAAGCAGGGCGATTTTTGGATCATATCCCGCATTGGCAAGGAGTGACACAGACAAAATGTCCGCTTCTATTTCAGTCTGCCGAAAATAACGAACATTGCGGCCGACACCTGACAATAGGCCGTAATTTACGCCTTTTGCCTCGAGCCGCTCGCGGTGCCGCAAGATATTATGTGCCAGTTCATGGGCTATCGGCACAGTGACCCATTCAGGATAATCCGCAAAGAAGCGACTGCCTATTTGCACTATCTCACCATCTGCCTGAGCGACAAAATCAGAGCCCAGCACCACCTCAAACCGGGAACGGCATGCTGGGGCCGGAATGACGATGCGCTCTTGGTCGACCCCATCACGACGCATGTGGAGCACCTGCGGACGGTCTGCGGGGAGCGCCATGATCTGGCGCGTCGCATTGATAAGCGCGGCAGTGCTCGCCTTGGCTTCAGGATCGACGGGACTGAAACGCCTTTGTCCCACGCCCAACAATGTATCATCAGCACGTACTCCCGCCGCCGCCGCCGGCGAGCCGGGCATGACCGCCTCCACCCCCAACGGCCCATCGAAGCGAAAGTGGCGAATCGCCGCCTCACGCACATCAAGCGAATATTGATCGGGTGTATGAAGCAGCAGCCCCAATCCAGGCTCTTGCCGATCACACAGGCTGGCATTGGAGACGGCGAGGCGGTAGCCGATGCTCGCCATCTCCGCATCAACTGCCCGAATGGCCTCAAAGGCAGGCATCTCATCTGCCAATGTCGGTACCCCGAACATAAGGACTGGGGCTGCCGCTATCAGTGCCAGGCCCAACATGCTACTTTTCCAGCGTTTTATGCTTGAAACCCTGCTATGCTTCACCATCGCTCTCATTTTCACTGCTCAAGGCCGGCAAGGTACCGCATCCACCGATGCTTGCGAAAATTTTCTCCCGCTTTGTAAAAGCTCCAAGACCCGCTGCGCGCGCGCCTGATGGTCGTCGCCTCTATGCCATCGGCGACATTCATGGCCATCTTGACCTGCTCGATGGTCTGCTCGCGCAGATCCGCGCTGATGAGGCAGCGCGCGGTGGACCCAAAGGCGAATTGATCTTCCTGGGCGACCTGATTAACCGCGGGCCACAGTCAGCCCAGGTCATCGACCGGCTAATTGCGTTAAAGGCAGAACGCCCTGAGACGCGCTTCCTGCTCGGCAATCACGAGGAGGCTTTCCTGACCGCCTTGGATGGTCACCGCGATGCCCTCCGATTTTTTGATCGTATCGGCGGGTCGGAGACGATCCTGAACTATGGCATCGCGCCGCACGCATATGAAGCAGCCGACTTCAGCGAGCTTGCTACGATGCTGCAAGCCGCCGTTCCATCCGCCCACCGAGCCTTCCTCGAAGGCTTCGAAGATATGATTGTCGAGGGTAACTATGTGTTTGTCCATGCCGGCGTCCGCCCGGGCATACCGCTTGAAAAGCAAAGAGCGAACGATCTGCGTTGGATCCGCGACGACTTCTTGCGCGCACCTGGCAATAAAAATAGACCCATCATTCCTGGTATGTTGATCATCCATGGGCATACCATCTTTGAGAAGATAGTCGAGCACCCCGGTCGAATTGGATTGGATACAGGCGCTTATCGCTCGGGCATACTGACCGCGATGGGATTTGAGGGCGGCGAGCGGTGGATCCTACAACAAAGCTGTCAACAGCCGCAACATAAGGGTGCATGACGAGTTCAGACAACAAGTGGATGCAGGAATTGGCTTGCACGACCACACGGTCAGTGATATTTTAAAAAAAATTTCCTCGAAAGGGATAATCGATATGGGCTTCCGCGTCCTCCTTGCCGGCGTAATGACATCGTCTCTGATAGCCGCGCCGGCTATGGCAAATTCCGCTTCATCACTTTCCGTCGCCAAGGCGGCAAATGTGAAGGCTGTGACCTCGTCCAAGAAATCGAGCAAGCTGCTGGAGGGGGGCCCCCTAATCGCCCTCTTGGGAGGCGCTGCGATTGTTGCTGGTGCTATCGTGATCGTGGCTGACGATAACGATAGCAAGCCAGATAGCAATTGATGTCGTGAAATAAGGCCTTAAATTATCGCCGGATTGAGTGCATTCCCAAGGCAACTACAGCCAAGCGAGTAGCGCATCGGCATTATATAGATAGGCGAATGCCAAAGAATCGGGATTACCGATTCAACTGACCTAATCAGCCAGATTAGCCACTAGCCATAATCTTAGCTTTCAGGCCTTATCTAGCCTGAGTCGGCGCAGGCGACATGTCCGGTTCTGCCGGTTCATGTTCCAATATAGACGGCGTTTCAGGGACGTCGGGAACTAATTCTATAGGCACATACGCCCATCCATCAAACAGCATAGGCTTGCTGCTCACGATGCGGCGCAATTCTCCATCCTGAAATATCATTGGAAGCCTCACCCCTAAGGTTGCCATCCCCCTATACTATGAAGCGATGCGGCGTGAAACCGAGAATTCGGCAGTTCATCCGATTTAGCATCCTCTGGATGAAAGCTTTGAGGACTACAATCCACATGAGTGACCCCTATGTCACTCAGGCCATTCCTGCGTCCAGATAGTCTTTTGGTAGAAGTTTGTCATATTCTTGAGCGAGGCAGTACCTCTCACCAAAAATGAACATTCCCGAATTCTACCACGAGATCACTCTATGGATCAGCCGCACAACGGGCTTATCCGACCCCATTTTGCATATACATGCCGGATTGGTGGTGCTGTTGACGGCACGCCTTATTTGCGCTCGGTCGCTAGGAACGTTTATTCCTTTTTTCTTCGTGATTCTGGCTGAGGCGACCAATGAGATTCTCGACTATATGGCCTATGGCTGGCGCCAAGCGGACACATATCTGGATATCGCCAATACTTTATTCTGGCCCCTCGTGATCAGCTTGGTTGTCCGTCTGCGACCGGTGCCGAGGCGGGATCATCGGTAAGGCAGATAACTTGCTTTACAAAGCCTGTTATGATTAAGACGCGCTCGCATTTAGGGGGCCGTTTTCATGTGCGGAATAGTTGGGATTGTAGGCCATAAGGATGTCGCAGCTCGGCTGCTGGATGGTCTTAAGCGCCTAGAATATCGAGGGTACGACTCCGCCGGTATTGCCACTTGCGGTGACGGAACGATCGAGCGGCGGCGGGCCTCCGGGAAACTGAACAATCTGGCCAATGAACTCCAGGTCGCCCCTCTGCTTGGAGCCGTTGGAATCGCGCATACACGTTGGGCCACCCATGGAGGCCCAACCATCAACAATGCTCATCCCCATGCCACTGCTGAGGTCGCTGTCGTTCACAATGGCATAATCGAGAATTTCAAGCCGCTCCGGGATATGCTCATCGCCCGCGGTCGCATCTTTACAAGTGAGACCGATACTGAAGTCGTGGCGCATCTGATCAGCGAGAAGGTGGAAGCCGGGGCCGATCCCATAGATGCAGTACGAGAGATGCTCCCTCAACTCCGCGGCGCCTTTGCTCTGGCGATCCTGTTTCGTGATCGGCCTGATTTATTAATCGGAGCACGACTTGGTTCTCCGCTGGTCGTAGGAATCGGGGAAGGGGAAAGCTATCTGGGCTCAGACGCGCTTGCACTCGCTTCACTGACCCAGCGTGTTATCTATCTGGAGGAAGGCGATTGGGTCATCTGCTCACGCGATGACGTGCGGATCTTTGATCAGGATAATCAGCCAACCCAGCGCCCGGTCACCCTGTCGGGTGTCGACGGTGAGCTGATTTCAAAGGGCAACCATCGCCATTATATGATCAAGGAGATCTATGAGCAGCCCATCGTCGTTGCTCAGACCCTGCGATCCTATCTGCGGCGTATCGACGAGACGCTGACGCTACCTATCCCAGATTTCGACCTCTCCCAGATAAAGCGCGTAACAATCGTAGCCTGCGGCACCAGCTTTTATGCAGGGATGGTTGCGAAATATTGGTTCGAGCAGTTTGCACGCGTACCGGTCGATCTCGATGTCGCATCCGAATTCCGTTATCGCGCCCCGGTGATCGAGCCGGGCGGGCTGGCGCTTTTTATCAGTCAGTCAGGCGAAACTGCGGACACTCTTGCAGCACTGCGCCATGCCCGCGAAGAGGGGCAGAAAATTGCCGTCGTGGTCAATGTGCCCACCAGCAGCATGGCGCGCGAGGCCCATCTGCTTCTGCCGACCCATGCCGGTCCTGAAATCGGTGTGGCTTCGACCAAGGCCTTTACCTGCCAGCTGGCGGTGCTCGCCGCGCTTGCTGCCAATCTGGCACGTGCCAAGGGGCGCTTGTCGGACGAGGACGAGCATTCAGTCGTCAAGCATCTTGCCGAAGCCCCGGCTGCGCTCAACGCCGCGCTGGCTTATGAGGAAACGATCAAGGGCGTCGCCGCCGAGATCGCGATGGCGCGCGACGTGCTCTATCTAGGCCGCGGCACCGACTACCCGATCGCGCTCGAAGGCGCGCTAAAGCTCAAGGAAATCAGCTACATCCACGCCGAGGGCTATGCCGCCGGCGAGATGAAGCACGGCCCCATCGCGCTCATCGACGAGAATGTGCCGGTCATCGTCATCGCGCCTTCGGGTCCGCTGTTCGAAAAGACCGTCAGCAACATGCAGGAGGTGCAGGCGCGCGGCGGCAAGGTAGTGCTGATCAGCGATTATGACGGCATTCAGGAAGCCGGCGCCGGTTGCCTGGCGACGATCACCATGCCCAAGGTCCACCCGCTGATCGCCCCTTTGGTCTACAGCGTACCGGTACAATTGCTGGCCTATCATGTAGCCGTCATAAAAGGCACCGATGTAGATCAGCCACGCAACCTCGCGAAATCGGTCACGGTGGAGTAAAGGCGCAATCCTACCTCGTCAGGCTAAGTTTGGTCGCATCAGCCTTCCTGGAAAATCTCAGGGCGCATCGGTCGCCACGCTCATCAAGGACGTTCAAGGCACATGACGAAGGAAACGCGCAGCGCCCTTCTTACCCTGCTGGAATCCCTGACCAGCCTGCCGCGTTCCGTACGCAGATGGCTGGTCTTCGGCTTTGATGGACTGCTTTGTCTCGTTGCAGCCTGGATCGCGCTCGCGTTGCGTCTGGGAGAATGGCCGAACAGTCTGCACGCAGTACTGATTCTGACGGCCACCACGCTCGCCTTCTGGACAGTGATCGCCTGGCCGGCCGGGGTCTATCGCAACCTTATCCGCTTCTCCGGCGCCCGCGCATCGGGCCGGCTATTCTATGCCTGCGCACTGCTGACGGTGCCACTGGCGGTCATTTTCGGCTTTATCCAGATAAGCGGCGTACCCCGCACGATCGCCATCCTTCACCCGATCATCTTCTTTCTGCTGATGTTGTTCCTGCGCCTTAGTATGCGTTTCGTCGTCAGCGATTATCTGCATCTCGCGCGCGGCAAGACCGAAGAACGGCGGCGACTGCTCATCTATGGCGCGGGGCGCGGCGGCCAGCAATTGGCGAACTCGCTGCGGCAGGAGCCGCATCTGGCGCTGGTCGGCTATATCGACGATGACGAGCGTCTGAGCAACCAGCAGCTCGACGGCGTTACCGTTTGGCATTCCTCCATCCTCGATCGCATCCTCGAAGAGCGCCGGGTGGACGAGGTTGTGCTCGCTATCCCGAGCGCGCTGCGCGTGCGGCGGCGCGAGATCGTGACTACGCTCCAGGCCCGCAAGATCCATGTGCGCATGCTGCCGGGCATCGGCCAGCTCATCGACGGGCATTTCGCCGTCAACGATATCCGCGACGTCCAGGTAGAAGATCTGCTCGGCCGCGATGCGGTCGCGCCCAACGAACTGCTCATGGGTCGCTCGCTGCTGGCCAAGAATGTGCTGGTGACGGGCGCGGGCGGCTCGATCGGCAGCGAGCTTTGCCGCCAGATCATCCGTTCGCGCCCGAAGCGGCTGATCCTGGTCGAACAGTCGGAATATTTCCTCTACGCGATCGAGAGCGAGTTGCGGCAGATGGCCTTGGCCGAAGGTTGCGAGGTCGACCTGATCCCCGAACTGACCGACGTTGCCGACCGGGACTCTGTCTTCCGCATCTTCCGCCGCTGGCAGCCCGAAACCGTCTATCATGCGGCCGCCTACAAGCATGTGCCCCTGGTCGAGAGCAATCCGATCGCAGGCATGCGCAACAATATCTTCAGTACCCTCCACTGCGCGCTCGCCGCCGAGGCGGTGGGCGTCCGGCGCTTCATCCTGGTCAGCACCGACAAGGCGGTGCGCCCGACCAATATCATGGGCGCGTCCAAGCGGGTGTGCGAGCTCATCTTGCAAGCGCGCGCGCAGGAACAGGACAAGACGCTCTTCACCATGGTCCGTTTCGGCAATGTGCTGGGATCGAGCGGCTCAGTGGTCCCACTGTTCAAGAAGCAGATCGCTGCGGGCGGCCCGGTGACGATCACACACAGAGACGTCACCCGCTACTTCATGACCATCCCGGAAGCCTCTCAGCTCGTGATCCAGGCCGGCGGCATGGCCGAGGGCGGCGAAGTCTTCGTTCTCGACATGGGCCAGCCGGTGCTCATCCGCGATCTTGCTGAGACGATGGTTAGATTGTCGGGCTTGTCGGTGCGCGATGCGGCGACGCCGGAGGGTGACATCGAGATCGTCGAGGTCGGATTACGGCCTGGCGAGAAGCTATATGAAGAGCTTCTGATCGGCGACAATCCAGCGCCAACGGTGCATTCGCGGATCATGCAGGCGCGTGAAGAGGTCCATCCTTGGAAGACACTGTCAATTATTCTAGACAATCTTCAAGAGTTTCTTAGTCAAGGAAATACAGAGGAATCACTTTCAATTCTGCGAATTGTTGTTCCAGAATACAAAAATTCAATACATTGATATAATAAATATTATTTAGAAATTTAGTTTTAATTCATTAAATAAAATTTATTGATTGAATCATGATTTTTTTATTTCGAACGTGAAAGCATTCTATGTCGTACGATCGGAATCCAGACTAATGAATCAGGCGCTCGTTCTACGAATATTGCCGAAACCTGTACGATCATGGATTGAGCGTTCAGAAACGTTGCGTCGCTTCTTAAAGATAGCTAGCTGGACAATGATTGCATTTGCCTTGGATAAGGTAGCGCAGACTGCGGTCATTGTTTTTTTGGCTAATGTGTTGGGTGCTGCGGAATATGGGCGTCTTACCTTGGCGCAGGGATTCGTGAATTCCGCGCAGCTATTCATTGTTCTCGGAGCAGGTTCGGTTCTGGCGCGATACATACCAGCGATGCTTGAGGAGAGCTTTGCTCGCGCCGTCGAAATCATCAACCTATGTGCACTGACGATTCTGAGCACGGCCGGTGTGCTGACTTTGGCAGGAATTGCTGGGGCGCCATTTTTGGCGACTTTCGTGCTTGAACTGCCTGCTAGTTCTCCGATCCCCTACTGGATCGTAGCTTGGATTCTGCTGACGGCGGTGAACGGCTTGCTGCTGACTATAATGCTTTCTTTTGAAAAGGGTCGCGCGATGGGAGAAGTATCTCTCGTTGGCGCGCTGATTTCGATTGTAGCGGTTCCACTGTCAGCGATGCACGCCGGATTTTACGGGGCCGCGATTGCGCTGGTCGCGGTCGAAGCTGCAAAGGCAACCCTCCTGATCGTCCATTATTTGAGATTGCTGGGTGCCGAAGGGGTGAGCCCACTTACGCCAGCGCGCCGGTCCGACGCCCCCCTACTGCTGACATTTGGGGTACCGGTGTTTCTCAGTTCCGCATTGTGGGCGCCGACGATGTGGTTAGCGCAGATCATGCTGAAACAATTTTCTCCTGGAGGGCTGGCGTCCGTTGGTGTGTTCGGATTCTGCAATAATGTTCTTGGTATAGTCATATTGTTCAGCACCATCACAAATCGCGCATCTCTTCCCATCATGTCTTCATTGAAGGCGCGCGGAGACCATGGAGCAGTAAGGAAATTTACGGCATCGATCGTTTCAATCCAGATGCTTTCTGCGCTTGTCGTAGGTTTGCCCTTGGTGATCTTTTCGCCCTATATCATGAGCCAGTTTGGCCCCGAATTCTTTTCCGAAAGGTTGGCTCTGGTTGTCATGGTCACCGCGGGCGTTTTTATTTCCGGTCAACAACCGCTGGTGAATGTCCTTTTGATCAATGACAGACCGATAACCAATCTTGCCGGAATGGCCGCTTGGTCCATGTCGCTTCTCGTTATAACCTACCTGATGGTCGGAATTGGGGCGTTGGCCGTTGCCTATGCTGTCCTGGCTTCATCTATTTTGCGCGGGCTTTTCCTGGTTGTCGCGGCGAGCAGGGACTTGGGGAGGCGCTCGAGATGAGAGCGGCCAAGAAAAGCAATGCGATCATAGTATCGGCGTTTATATTTATATCGACATATATATTTTCGATATGGATACTGAGATATTATGTCGGAGGCGATCAGAGGTATTATATCGCTCTGTATAATTCTTTGCGGTATACCCCATTTTATGCAATCCCAGAAACCCAGTATAATTATACCGGGTCGAGAGAGCCTCTATATGGCATTCTTATGTGGATTTTTTCTGGTCTATTTGAAAAAGATACGGTGATATCTGTCGTAAATGCTATTTTTATGTCTACGACATCATACTGGCTGCTAAGAAGCCGGGTCAATATATTATTCTTATTGCTTATAATTACAAACTATTACATATTGGTCTTGCTGACTAGTGCCGAACGATTGAAGTTCGCATATCTCTTCGCAGTTCTGTCTATCGTCTTGCCTCCGGCATGGAGATTGGCAGCAGCGGCATGCTCACTGCTCAGTCATTTTTCTGTAATGATTATATTCTTGTCTACTTCTCTTCCGGAGAGAGCAAGGTTAGCGATAGATTCGCTTCGAGCCGGGGGGTTGAAAGCTTTGACCAGCATAGCTTTCCTAATTGTTATCTTATCTTCATTTGCTATATTTTATATCCTTTCGCGAGAGTCATATACAGAGAAAATAGAAGCTTACCAAGCTTATGATGTTATGGAAGTTGCTTCGGGCGCGCTTCTGGCTGCCGTTGCGCTTTTCGTTTCAAGAGAGCGCCTGCATGTCCTTATGATGCTGACCTTGCCCCTCATCGCTACGTTCGTCTTCGGCGGAGGGCGGATGAATATGATAACGGCAACAGTTTTTGTTTACATCGTTGTCCGCGAATCCAGAACAGGTCACCCCCTCGTATTATTGCTGATGGCTTATCTGTCTTTCAAGAGTATCGGATACATCGATAGCGTCCTGCAATATGGGACCGGCTTTCTAGCAGCGAGATAAAAATGCCCCGAAGTGATAATGGAGGGCGCGCCCGCCGCGTTCTGCTCGATGGGCCTTATGGGCTGGCAAATCTTGGCGACAATGCGATAGCTTATTGCATGTCGCGCTTTCTGGCTGAGGCGGGGGTCGATGTGACCGTCGCTTGTCTGGACCCAGACTATGTCGAGCGCAGTTTGGGCCTCCCGGCCGTGCCGATGCTGAATTTCAAAACGGCAAGTACCGAGGTCTTGAAAAAGGTGCGTGATTTCGACGCCGTGGTGATCGGCGGGGGTCAGCAACTCCAAGAGCATCGCATCCCCAATCCATTGTTCGGAATGTTGGCCCGGGTTTGCCACATGGCCCGCGCGGCGCGCGCGTACGACGTTCCCTTTATTGCATGGTCGGTCGGAATGGACTGGCCGCTGTCGCCCGTGGCGCGTTTCATGGCCCGGCGCTATCTGGGCAGCGATAATGTCACGCTTATTTTCCGAGACGGAAAATCCTATGACAATGCACGCTCGCTGTTCAAAGGAAGGGATTGCAGGATATTTCAGAGCAAAGACGCGGTCTTCATGCTCGACAAACTCCTTCCCGCCGCCGTAAGCTGGCATGGGGTTGGACGCGCCGTCGATCGAGTGAAGAGGTTGATCGTATCCCCCAGTGTCATTGCTCAGCCCGAGGGGGCGTTACGAAAAATCGTGGCACTCTGTGCCGATGCGGCGCAGCGTGGATATGAGGTTCGGGGCTGGCATTCGGAGATCCGGCCCGGCTATGATCTCGAAGTCCGCAATCTTGTCGATTGGAGCGTGGTTCCCGGCTTCGAATGGCTCCCGCCCGACCCGATCGGCACGACCGAAGTCGCAGCCGTCCTGAAAACCGCCTCGCTGCTTTTGACGACGAGGATGCACCCGGCAATCATCGCCGTCGGGCAAGGTGTCCCGTCATTCGGAATCGCGACTAACGCAAAAATGCGAACGGTTTTCGACGAATTGCATATGCCTTATGCGAATACCGATGATATCGAAGCGCTCGATTTCGGACAAATTATCGATAGCAATTTCGAGCGATCGTTTGCGATGGCAAACGAATTTTCAGCGGAAGCCGCGCGAGGCGGCAACATTGTATTGCAAGCTGCCTTCAGAGAAACTTGATTTCTGCCTTGGGAAAATGCGGAGTGTTGCGTGACCAAATTGACGATCCTGACATATATCAGCAATTATTTGCCAGGATATAAAGCGGGCGGAGCCCTCCGTTCGCTGGCCAATATGGTCGACCAACTAGGTGATGAATTTGATTTTCGTATCGTCACCTCTGACCGTGATTTGGGCGACGCTGGTCCTTACGATGATGTCGAGGTCGATCGTTGGACCCGGTGCGGCAAGGCGAGCGTCTTTTACCAGACGCCGGGTGTGGCTGGTTGGCGCGCCTTGCATAGCAGCCTGCAAAGGCTTCATATCGACCTTGTCTATTTGAACAGCTTGTTTTGCAGCACGCATACACTGCGTCCGTTGATCCAGCGCCGCTTTGGCCGCCTGGCGCCAGCGCCCGTTCTACTGGCCACGCGTGGCGAACTGTCGCCCGGAGCCCTTCAGTTAAAGGCGTTCAAAAAGCGAACTTTCCTGACTGTCGCCAAGGCTTTGAGACTATATGACAACGTCATCTTTCAGGCCTCATCGCAGCATGAGGAGAACGACATTCGCCGTGAATTCGGCGATGTGAAAATATCGGTGGCATCTGACGTGCCGGGTCGCGGCGAGCCGTTGCTGGATGTTATTCCGCAGGACGATGCCGACACGGCGCTGCGCGCGGTGTTCCTTTCGCGAATTGCCCCTAAAAAGAATCTGCTGGGCGCGCTGAAGATGTTGAAGGATGTGCGCGTACCTCTGATCTACGATATCTACGGCGTTATCGAGGACGAGGCTTTTTGGGTGGAGTGCCAAGCCGTGATCCAAACTCTACCCCCGCATGTTCAGGCCTGTTTTCAAGGTTCCCTTCGCCCGGAAGAGGTCAACGGCGTTCTTGCGCAATATGATTTCTTTTTCTTCCCGACCCATGGCGAAAATTATGGGCATGTCATCCGCGAGGCTTTGGCTGCGGGGCTACCAATATTGATTAGTGATCAGACACCTTGGCGTGACTTAGTTGCCCAGAATGTCGGTGCCGACCTGCCGCTCGACGTTCCCGAAGAATTCGTAGCGTGGATCGAGGCGTTTGCCCAGTTAGACGCGGTACAGAGGCAAGCCATGCGAGCAGCAGCGCACGTCAGGGGAAATGACTCGCAAAAAGCGGCAAGCGACATAGACGCCAATCGCAATATGCTCTACGCCGCCGCCCGCAATGAGACCTTTCCATCAGGGCTGACGACGTCTCAAACCGCTAGTTTATCGAATTTTCCCCTAGGATGACAAACATGTTCGAAGGCAAGACCCTGCTGATCACCGGGGGCACCGGCTCGTTTGGTAATGCAGTGCTGCGTCGCTTCCTCTCGTCTGACATAGCAGAGATCCGCGTGTTCAGTCGCGACGAGAAAAAGCAGGACGACATGCGCAAGCGGTATGCGCATTCGAAACTGAAATTCTATCTTGGCGACGTTCGGGACGAACGCAGTTTGGCATCGGCAATGCAGGGCGTGGATTTCTGCTTTCATGCCGCCGCGCTAAAGCAGGTTCCGTCTTGCGAATTTCATCCCATGCAGGCCGTTCGCACCAATGTCCTCGGCACCGAAAATGTTCTGAGTGCCGCCATGGCGAACCGGGTAAAGCGGGTCATCTGCCTGAGCACCGACAAGGCGGTCTATCCGATCAACGCCATGGGAATTACGAAGGCGTTGATGGAAAAAGTGATGACGGCCTCGTCCCGGAGCATGGAGGAAGCTGGGCTGATGGTTTGCGGCACACGCTATGGCAATGTGATGGCGTCACGCGGCTCGGTAATCCCCCTTTTCGTCAATCAGATTTTGGAAGGCAAGCCGATCACCGTCACCGAGCGGAGCATGACGCGCTTCATGATGACGCTCGAGGATGCCGTGGAGCTGGTCCTCTATGCTTTCGAGCACGGTCAGAATGGCGATATCTTCGTTCAAAAGGCTCCTGCGGCCACGGTCGAGACGCTCGTTCAGGCCTTGCTTGAACTGTTCGAGCGCCCCGATCACGATGTACGCGTGATCGGCGTTCGACACGGTGAAAAGCTCTATGAATCGCTGCTGGGAAAAGAAGAGCGTGCCCGGGCAGATGATCTGGGGGGCTATTTCCGCGTCCCGGCTGATGGACGTGATCTGAACTATGGCAAATTTGTCGATGAGGGCGACGCGCGTCTTCACGAAGGTGATGAGTATAACTCGCACAACACCGAGCGCCTTGATGTCGAAGGCATGAAGGCTTTGCTTTTGAAGTTGGACTTCATCCAGCGGCTGCTCCGCGGCGATTCCGCCGTGTTGGAGGATTGAAGCATGGCTGTCGTCATCACGGGCGCCAATGGTTTCATTGGACGCAATCTAATGATGCGCCTGCGGGAACGCGGGGTCGAAGCAATTGGCCTCGGTTCGGATTCGGACGAGACTAGCTGGCGCGAGGCGCTGGGCAAAGCTGCCTTCGTGTTTCATCTCGCGGGCGTCAATCGCCCCGTACGCGATGAGGACTTCTTAGCGGGCAACGTCGGGACGATGGATCGCCTGACCGCAATTCTTAAGGCAGCGGGGCGCCATGTTCCGATCGTCTACGCCTCATCCACACAGGCCGAACGAGACAACGCCTATGGGCATAGCAAGCGCGAAGGCGAAACCATACTGCTTCGTCACGCCCAGGAAACGGGCGCGCCGGTCAGGATACTCAGGCTCACCAATGTTTTCGGAAAATGGGCCAGGCCCAACTATAATTCGGCAGTTGCGACCTTTTGTCATAACGTCGCACGCGGTTTGCCGATCACGGTGAACGACGAACACGCCCCGCTTCAACTCGTGCACGTCGATGACGTTTGCACGGCGCTCCTCGATTTGCTGGACGATATGCCGTCGGGGGCGGGTTTCGCTGAAGCCGGACCGGTATATGACACGACGGTGGGCACTGTGGCCGCCGCGATTTCGGGTTACGCCGCCAGTCGCGCGACCCTGGTCACCGATCGCGTCGGTGAGGGTCTGCCGCGGGCGCTTTATTCGACATATCTCAGCTATCTGGAACCTGAGGATTTTGCATACGACGTTCCGCGCCATGCTGACACGCGCGGGGTGTTTGTGGAAATGCTAAAAACCCCCGATTGCGGGCAATTCTCTTATTTCACCGCTGGCCCCGGCGTGACGCGGGGGGAGCATTATCATCATACCAAGACAGAGAAATTCCTTGTCCTCACCGGGAAGGCGCATTTCGGGTTTCGTCATATCCTGACCAACCAGGAACATGAAATCGTCACGGAAGGGGGCGATGGCCGCATCGTCGAGACAATTCCGGGCTGGACCCACAATATTACCAACATCGGCGATGCCGAGATGGTCGTGATGCTGTGGGCGAACGAGATATTCGACCGGGTCCGCCCTGACACAGTTGCCGAGAAGGTATAGGTTTGTGAGCAAGTTGAAGGTTATGACGGTCGTGGGAACCCGGCCTGAACTCATTCGCCTGTCGCGCGTAATCGCGCGCCTGGAGGAACATACGGACCAGGTGCTCGTCCATACTGGGCAAAACTATGACTACGAGTTGAACGAAGTTTTCTTTCGCGATCTCGGCCTTCGCAAGCCGGACCATTTTCTCAACGCTGCCGGCGCCAATGCCGCCGAGACTATCGGCAAGATCATCATCGCAGTCGATAAAGTCCTGGAGAGCGAAAAGCCCGATGCGCTCCTGATCCTGGGCGACACCAACAGCTGCCTCGCGGTCATTCCGGCCAAGCGCCGGAAAATCCCGATCTTTCACATGGAGGCGGGCAACCGCTGTTTTGACCAGCGCGTGCCGGAGGAAACCAACCGGCGTATCGTGGATCACACCGCCGACATCAACCTGACCTATTCGGCCATCGCGCGCGAATATCTGCTTCGCGAAGGCGTAGCGCCCGACCGCGTCATCTGCACCGGCAGCCCGATGCGCGAGGTGTTATCCCATTATAAGCCCGGCATCGACGCATCGCGTGCGCTGGAAACTTTGGGCGTTGAGCCGGGCCGCTATGTGGTCGTCAGCGCCCATCGCGAAGAGAATGTCGATTCCGAACGACAGATTCGGCGACTTGCCGAATGCTTGAATGCCGTCGCTGCCAGGGTTCGCGAACCGGTTCTGGTCAGCACGCATCCGCGGACGCGCGCGCGCGTGGAAGCGTTCGGCCTCGAATTTGACCCGTATGTGCAGTTGCTGAAGCCGTTCGGTTTCCTCGATTATGTGGCGTTGCAGAAGCAAGCGAGGGTGGTGTTATCCGACAGCGGCACCATCACCGAAGAATCGTCGATCCTCAATTTCCCGGCGTTGAACCTGCGCGAAGCCCACGAACGTCCCGAAGGGATGGAGGAGGCGGCAGTCATCATGACGGGGCTTAGCGCCGACCGCGTGCTTCAGGGACTGGACGTTCTGGCCACGCAGGGCCGCGGAGACACCAGAACGCTGAATCTCGTGCGCGACTATGCTCCCACCAACGTTTCGGACAAGGTGCTGCGCATCATCCTCAGCTATACCGATTACGTGCGGCGTACGGTCTGGAAGGAATATTGAGTGTGCCGCGGCGCATCCTGTATCTGAGCCAGTGGTTCTTGCCCGAGCCAATCACTGCGGGACATAAGTTAGCCCGCAGTCTGCAGGCTAGAGGATTTGATGTCGAGGTCCTGACTGGCTTTCCCAACTACCCGTCGGGAAAGTTGGCGCCAGGCTACTGCCTTTCGCCTCATATGCGCGAAGAAATAGACGGCGTGGCAGTGCATCGCGTCTTTCTTTTTCCTAGTCACGACCGGTCCAGTATTGGGCGGATGCTTAATTATCTGTCCTTCTTTTTGTCTGCTTTTCTGTTCTGCCTTTTTCGGGCGCGGCGGTATGATCTTATCTATGTCTACCACCCACCCATAACCACCGGTCTCGCTGCGGCTCTCAGCGGCCTAATTACGCGAAAACCCTTTATGTTGGAGGTGCAGGATCTCTGGCCGGATTCGGTCGCTGCGTCGGGAATGTCCGCCACTTCGGCGCTCTCCCGCATATTAGGGCCCATCTGCAATTTTGTGTATCGGCGCGCCGCTTTTGTCTTCGGTCAGTCCGAAGGAATGACAGCGCGTCTGGTCGAACGGGGGGTTTCTTCGGAGAGGGCCGATGTCTTTTTCAATTGGGCGGACGAAGAGGCAGCTCGACCCAATGGCCTTTATGATGTCGCGATGCTAAATTTCGAAGGCCGTTTCAATTTCGTTTATGCCGGCAATCTCGGGACGGTCCAAGCATTGGAAACGCTGGTCGAGGCGGCTCACTTGGTTGCCCGTGAAGTCCCCCATGTCCAACTGACACTGATCGGCAACGGGACCGAAAGGATGCGGCTGGAAAATCTCGTTCGTGATCTTGGAGCTTCGAATATCCAAATTTGCGATGGTATTCCTCCTTCGCACATCGGCGACGTTCTGGCTGCTGCGGACGTCCTCGTCGCGCATTTGAAGGACGATCCGCTTTTTCAGATCACCATTCCGTCCAAGACCCAATTTTATCTGGCTATGGGCAAGCCCATATTGATCGGTGTGAGCGGTGCTGCGGCACAAATCGTCACCGAGGCGGGCGCTGGAATCGCCGTTCCACCGGAAGATGTCGATGCGCTCAGCAAGGCCATGTTACATTTGGCGTCGCTGCGGCAAGGCGAGCTGGATGCAATGGGCGTTCGCGGGCGACGGGCATACGACACGAGATTCGCCTTTAATTCCACGGTGTCGCGAATTGCCGGTCAGATTAATCGCGTGATGGAGGCGGAATGTCGCTAGCGGTCCGTCAAACATCGACCCAGGACTGAGGCATATGGGTGCTTACATCATAGGAATAATGTAGTGAAACGTCTGCTCGACATTATGGCGGCATGCTCTCTATTGACGTTGCTGTCGCCTGTTCTGCTTACAATGGCTTGCCTCATTGGCATGCGAATGGGACGGCCGGTGCTTTTCCGGCAGATTCGACCCGGCCTGCACGGCAAACCGTTCGAAATGCTGAAATTTCGAACGATGCGAAACGCATTTTCTGCCAATGGCTTCCCGCTCTCCGACGCCGAGCGCCTGACCCGCTTGGGTCGGACACTGCGCGCGTCGAGCCTAGATGAACTGCCGGGGCTTTGGAATGTACTCAAGGGCAACATGAGCCTCGTCGGGCCTCGCCCCCTTTTGATGGAATATCTGCCGCTTTACAGCCCCAAGCAGGCGCGACGGCACGAAGTGCGCCCCGGAATCACCGGCTGGGCGCAGGTGAATGGCCGCAACGCGCTTTCCTGGGATGAGAAGTTCGCGCTCGATCTTTGGTATATCAACAATCGCTCTTTCATGCTCGATCTGAAAATCCTGTGGCTAACGGTGCGCAAGGTGCTGGTGCGTGATGGAATCAGCGCGGCGGGGGAGGCGACGATGCCGAAATTTACCGGGAGCAAGACCGGACTGTGACCCGCCTCATAGGCATATATGGCGCCGGTGGATGCGGCCGCGGGATCATGCCGCTCGCGCGGGCCATGCTGCTTGCCGAAGACGCTCGGCTTGTCTTCATCGACGATGGCGCAGCGCAAAGCCATATCAACGGCCATGCCGTCATGTCCTTCGCACGCTTCAATGAAGAAGAAGCGGACGACAAGCATGTCGCTTTAGCCGTCGCGGCATCAGCGGTTCGAGCGGAAATGGCGCGAAAATGCGATGAAGCCGGTTTGCCGCTGCTGTCCGTCTGGGCAAGGGACGCTATCGTGATGGACAATGTCGAGATCGCCGAAGGCGCGCTCGTCTCACCTTATGTTACCTTTACGTCCAATATCAAAGTCGGCCGCTGCTTCCATGCCAACCTCTATTCCTATGTCGAGCATGATTGCGTGATCGGCGATTATGTCACCTTCGCGCCGGGGGTGCGCTGCAACGGCAATATTCGGATAGGCGATCGCGCCTATATCGGCTCGGGCGCGGTCATCCGCCAAAATCTGACGATCGGCGCGGACGCCGTCGTCGGCATGGGCGCGATCGTAACCAAGGATGTTCCTCCAGGCGTAACCGTGGTCGGCAACCCCGCCCGCATTCTCGAGAAAAACTGACATGCTCAACACCTCCTTCGCGCCCTGGCCAAGTTTCACGCAGGAGGAAGCGGATGCCGTTTCCGCCGTCCTGCTCTCCAACCGCGTCAACTATTGGACCGGCGAGGAATGCCGCGCCTTTGAGCGGGAGTTCGCCGTCTGGGCGGAGAGCAACCATGCCATTGCCGTCGCCAACGGCACAGTTGCGCTCGATCTCGCATTGCAGGGGCTCGGCATCGGCAGCGCCAACGGCGGCAGCGCCGACGATGAGGTGATCGTGACGCCACGCACCTTCATCGCGTCGATCTCCTGCGTCGCCAATGCCGGCGCCAAGCCGGTTTTCGCCGATGTCGAGCGCGCCAGCGGCAATATCTCCGCTGAAACGATCTCAGCGGTCGTTACGCCACGCACCAAGGCGATCGTCGCGGTCCACCTCGCGGGCTGGCCCTGTGACATGGACCCGATCATGGACCTCGCCGCCGCGCGCGGTATCAAGGTGATCGAGGATTGCGCGCAGGCGCATGGCGCGCGCTACAAGGGGCGCAGCGTCGGGTCGATCGGCCATGTCAGCGCCTGGTCCTTCTGCCAGGACAAGATCATGACCACCGGCGGCGAAGGCGGCATGGTGACATGCAACGATCGCGATCTCTGGTCGCGCATGTGGTCGTTCAAGGATCATGGCAAGAGCTGGAACGCGGTCTATGAACGCGCGCACCCGCCGGGCTTCCGCTGGCTGCATGAAAGCATCGGCACCAACTGGCGGATGCTCGAAATGCAGGCCGCGATCGGCCGCATCCAGCTTCGCCGCATGGCGGAGTGGACGCGTGCGCGGACGGCCAATGCGACGATCCTTCAGGATGCGCTGACGCCCTTTGCAGGACGTGATGGGATCATCCGCTTGGGCGGCCCGCTTGGCCAGGACGCGAGTTGGCCGGAAGGGTCGGTCCACGCCTTCTACAAATATTATGTCTATGTCCGGCCGGAAAATCTGGCTCCCGGCTGGTCGCGGGATCAGATCGTCACTGAAATCGGCAAGCGGGGTATCCCCTGCTTCCAGGGCTCCTGCTCCGAAGTCTATCTGGAAAAGGCATTTGACGGCACCGGCTGGCGGCCCGAGGCGCCCTTGCCGGTCGCACGCGAACTGGGCGAGACAAGCCTCATGTTCCTTGTCCACCCGACGCTCTCTCCCGACGATATGACGCGCGTTTCGCAGGCCATCGGCGATGTGTTGAAGGAAGCCGTACGCGCGGAAGAAACGCTGCCCTGAAAATGCCTATCCGGTCTGCCTTTCCGTCCTATCGCCTGAGCCCTGCGCTCCTGCTCTTCCTGCTGCTGCTCGGCACATTATGGGTCGCAGGCGGCGCTTCTCATGCCGATGTCACGGGTCAGGTCGTTACCCGCACCGCGACGTGGCTGATATTGGTGCTGGCGATCCTGTGCGGCGTGCGGCCCATGGGCAGAAGCACGGGGCCGATTTTCTGGCTGCTGCTGGCGACAGTGCTGCTCGTCCTGCTGCAGCTTGTGCCCTTGCCCCCCAGCCTCTGGGCGGCACTGCCGGGCCGGGAATTTCTGCTGAGCGCGCCCTTAAGCCAGGAAACATGGCGTCCCTGGTCTCTCGCGCCCTCCACGACGATCAACGCCGCTTCGTCCCTGATCGTGCCGGTTGTCACCCTTTATCTCGTCAGCGCGATGCCGCAGGAGGAGAGGGCATGGCTTCCGGCGATCATGCTCGGGGCCATATTCCTCTCGATGCTGGTAGGGCTGCTCCAGTTCTCCGGCTTCATCATCGACAATCCGTTCATCAATGACTCAAGGGGCAGCGTCGGCGGTACATTCGCCAATCGCAATCATTTCGCGCTGTTCCTGGCCATGGGCTGTCTGATCGCACCTGTATGGGCCTTTGCCGGAAAACAGAGCGCAAGGTGGCGCGCACCGGTCGCACTGGCTCTTATGACGCTCTTCGCGCTCATCATCCTGGCAACCGGATCGCGCGCAGGTATCCTGACCGGCCTGCTGGCACTGGCGCTGGGCCTCGCCTTATGCTGGCATAACGTCCGCCGCGCCTTGCACGGAGCGCCGCGCTGGGTGTTCCCGACGCTGATCGCGGCGATCATCGGCGTCATCGCCCTATTCATCCTGGTCAGCATTGCCGCCGACAGGGCGGAATCCGTCCGCCGCGCGTTCGAGATCGATCCCGGGCAGGATATGCGCACGCGCGGGCTGCCGACGGTACTGTCGATGATCGCCGCCTATTTCCCCGCCGGCGCGGGTTTCGGCGGTTTCGATCCAATATTTCGCCTGCATGAGCCGTTTCAGTTGCTCAAGCCGACCTATTTCAATCATGCCCATAATGATTTTCTGGAGATCGTGCTCGACGGTGGCCTGCCTGCGCTTCTGCTCATGCTCGTTGCAATCGGATGGTATGGAATGGCGAGCATGAGGGCCTGGCGGGGAAGTGGGCGACACTCTGTCCTGCCCAAATTAGGGTCGGCCATATTATTTCTCGTCTTTGTCGCAAGCGCCTTCGACTATCCGGCGCGCACGCCGATGATGATGGCGATGATCGTCATTGCTGGCTTATGGCTCTGCCCAATAAGACAGCGTCCATGAGGGCCGACTTTACCTGATCGCGATCAGCATCTAAGGCGAAAGTCTCTTCAGCGGGAAGATGTGGAGCGCATGCGCAAAATTCTTGTTTCGATCATCATCGCTGCCGGCCTTGCCGGCTGCGCAGGCACGCCGCCCCCACAGTCCAGCGCGCAACTGACCGTTATCCCCGACAGCCAAGGCCTACCCGCGCCTAATCGCAGCGATCTGGCGGCCTCTGACCGGCCCGCGCTGATCGGTCCGCTTGACACGATCAACGTCGATATCTTCAACGTGCCAGAGCTCAGCCGCGAAATGCAGGTGGACGCAAGCGGACGCATTTCCATGCCGCTGATCGGCACCGTCGACGCGCGCAACAAGACCGCCGACGAACTGGCGCAGGCGATCGAAGACGCGTTGCAGGGGCGTTATGTCCGTAACCCGCAAGTAACCGTCAATATCAAAAGCTCGGTCAGTCAGGTCGTGACGGTCGATGGCGAAGTCAAGGAGCCGGGACTTTATCCGGTCACCAACCAGATGACGCTGATGCGCGTCATTGCTTCGGCCAAGGGCCTGTCGGAATTTGCCAAGCAGGAGCAGGTCGTCATCCTGCGCACCGTCGACAATCAAAGGATGGCCGGCCTGTATGACATCGCCGCGATCCGTCAGGGCGCCTATGCCGACCCGGCGGTTTATGCCAATGATGTCGTCATCATCGGGGATTCTCCGCAGCGTCGTCTTTTCCGGGATGTCGTTTCTTTAGCACCTCTCATCGCGGCACCCCTCGTCGCGGTCCTGCGCTGAGGCCTGCAATTATATGACTAATATCGCTTTGAACCCGGGCAACCCGATGGTCCCGGCAGCCCTGTTGCAGGCGCAATCGGAAAATAGCAGCCCACCCATATTGCGCCAATATCTGCGCATCGCCATGCGCTGGCGCTATGTGATCCTCGGCGCGGTTGCGGTCTGTTTCCTGATCGGCTTGATCGCGACCTTGCTGATGACGCCGCAATATACGGCATCCTCGACGATCGAAATTTCGCGCGAGGCGGACAAGGTCACCGATCTTCAGGGGGTCGAGCGCGAGGCTGGTATTGCCGACCAGGAATTCTACCAGACGCAATATGGCCTGCTGGAATCGCGGGCACTTTCCGAGCGCGTCGCAACGCAGCTCAAGCTGACGGAATCCCAGAATTTCTTCGAAATGTTCGGTTTCGAGAGCGATGATCCGGCCTTTGCCCTTGCCAATGGCCGTTACCCCGCATCGGGCCGTGCCACGCGGCAGCGTGTTGCCGGCGAAATATTGCGCGAGCATCTAAGCATCAGCCCCACGCGCATGTCGCGTCTGGTCGAGATCAAATTCACTAGCCCCGATCCGGCCTTTTCAGCCAAGGTCGCCAACACATGGGGCGAAAATTTCATCCAGACCAATCTGGAACGCAAGATCCAGGCGACCTCCTATGGTCGCGATCTTCTCCAGAAACAGTTGGGGCAGTTAAAGCAACGCCTGGATGAATCGCAGCGGCAGCTGGTCAATTACGCCTCTTCCGCCAAGATCATCAATCTGCCCGCGCAATCGGGCAACGGCCAATCCAGTTCGGAGCGTTCGATCGTCGTCGACGATCTGGCCGCGCTCAATGCGTCACTGGCGCAAGCGACAGCGAGCCGCATCGAAGCGCAGGCACGCTATCAGCAAAGCGGGCGGGCGGGTGCATCAGCCGAAGCCTTGAGCAATTCGGCGATCAACAGCCTGCGCCAACGCCGCGCGGAGTTGGCGGCGGAATATCGGCGGCTGATGACGCAGTTCGAGCCGGGCTATCCCGCCGCGCAGGCTATTCAAGCGCAGATTACCCAGCTCGACCGCAGCATCGCCGGCGAGGAAGGCCGCGTGACCTCATCACTTCTCGCCGACTATCGTCGAACAGAAGAGCAGGAAAAAGCACTCCAGGCCAAGGTCGAGCAGCTAAAGGGCGATTATCTCGACCTGCGTCGCCGCAGCATCCAATATAATATCTACCAGCAGGAAGTAGATACCAACCAGGCGCTCTATGACGGCCTGTTGCAACGCTTCAAGGAAATCGGCGTCGCCGGTGGCGTCGGCGTCAACAATATTTCGATAGTTGATCCAGCCCAAGCTCCGAAATTGCCTTCAAGCCCAAAATTGCTGATCAATCTGGCCATTGCCCTTTTGGCGGGTCTTGGGATCGGCGCAGCGCTCGCCTTTGGCCTTGAACAGATCGACGAAGGCATCACCGATCCGGCAGAAGCCAAGCGCGAGCTTGGCCTGCCGCTGCTCGGCTCGATCCCCAAGATCGACGAGGCGCCCAAGGACATCCTGCTCGACCGCAAATCCGACCTGGTCGACGCCTATCTCACGGTGCAGACGAACCTTGCCTTCTCCACCGAGCATGGTGTGCCGCGCTCCTTCTCCGTCACCTCGACGCGGCCGATCGAAGGCAAGTCGACCACCTGTCTTGCGCTCGCGACGACGCTGTCGCGCGGCGGCAAGCGCGTCATCCTCATCGATGGCGACATGCGTAATCCGTCGGTCCATCATCTGGGCGGGGTCAGGCATGATCGGGGCCTCAGCAACTATCTGACCGGCGAAGACAATATCGACGCCCTGACCTTCCCGATGGAGGATCTGGGCTTCACCGCGATGTCGGCAGGGCCGCTGCCGCCCAATGCCGCGGAATTGCTGACCGGCAGCCGCCTCTCGCAGCTGATCGTGCAGCTGCTTGAGACCTACGATCATGTCGTAATCGACTCTCCGCCGGTCATGGGCCTTGCCGACGCACCGCTCATCGCCGCCAAGGTCGAGGGCGTCATCTATGTCGTCGAATCCCATGGCATCCGCACCGGCCTGGTGAAGGAGGCGCTCGGCCGTCTCATCACCGCCAACGTTCGCATCATCGGCTGCGTACTGACCAAGTTCGATGCCAAGAAGGCCCATTATGGCTATGGCTATGGCTATGAATATGGCTATCGCTACGGCCGCAAGGCGGAGCCTGACGCCGCCTGATGAAGGACAGAGGCTCCCGGCAGCGGCGCTCGCCGCTTGAATGGGGCGTGCGCCTCGTTCTGGCCGGAGCGGTCGGCTGGATCGGCTATCTCTCAGTCATGCAATCGGTGGCGCTGGTGCTGCCCGACAGCCGGATCGAGGAGGCTCATGCGCTAGCGCCCCATAATGGGCGCATTGCGGGGCGTCTGTCGCAGACGCTTTATCGCTCCGGCGCAAGCGAAGCCGACCAGGCACGCGCAGTTACCATCGCACGCGACGCGCTACAGCATGATCCGACAGCCGTTGAAGCGGTAGCAACGCTGGCCGCCGACGCATTCGCGCGCGGCGACCAGGCCAAAGGCGAGCGTCTGCTTGCCTATTCGCAAAAACTGTCACGGCGGGACCTGCGCACGCAGTTGATGGCGATCGAGCTGGCCGTGGCGCAGGGCGACATTTCCGGTGCGCTGCGGCATTATGATATCGCGCTTCGTACCAAGAAGAATGCGCCTGAGCTGCTTTTTCCGGTACTGACCTCTGCCCTGCCTGACCCCGCGATCCGCACAGAGCTGGTCAAAACCCTTGGTGGTCAACCCAAGTGGGCGGCCGGGTTCATCCATCATGCCGCACGAAGCGAGGTTGATCCGGCAGCGAGCGCCGCTTTCTTCCGGGCTTTGCAGGCAAGACGCGTTCCCGTGCCCGATGCAGCCGGCGTGGCGGTCATCAACCGGCTGCTGGCGGCCCAACTGTTCGACGATGCCTGGGCTTATTACGCGGCCGCTCATCCCGGCAGCGACCGGCGGCAGTCGCGCGATCCCGCCTTCACGAACACGGTCGAAGCACGCACTGTGCTCGACTGGTCAGCGGTGAACGGCACAGGCGTATCAACAGCGATCCTGCCGGAAGCGCAAAACGGCCTGTTCGACTTTACCGTGTCGATGGGCAATGGCGGCCCTCTGCTGCAACAGCTTCAGATGCTGCCCGCCGGCGATTATGTACTGGAAGGCCATAGTATCGGGATCGAGCAGCCCGCGCGCTCGCGGCCCTATTGGATCGTGCGCTGCCAGACCGGCGGGGAGATCGGCCGGGTCGAACTGCCCAACTCCTCGCAGGCCGGCGGCCGGTTCCAAGGGGCCATCCGCGTGCCCGCCGACTGCCCGGTGCAGATGCTGGCGCTAGTCGCACGCTCGACCGATGACATTGGGGGCGTGTCGGGACAAATCGATCGTATCGCGATCCGCCCCGCGCCAGCAAGGACAGCGCCATGAGACTTCGCATATCCAGCCTCGGCATGGCGGCGGCTTTGCTAACCGTGGCCTCCGCCGCGCAGGCGCAGCAGACGACCCGCCCCGGCCAGATCACCCAATTGCCGATGGGACAAATGGAGCAGCGCCAAACTGACCCGACGCAGGAGATAAACCGCCCCGGCCAGATCGCAGAGTCGGCGGTAGGGCAGGTAGGGCAGCGCCAAACCGCCACGGCCATCGACACCGGGCCGATGGGCCGAGTCAACACCCGAATCCAGAACCGGGTGCAGAACCGGATCCGCAACCGGATCGACCGTTCCTATGACCCGACTGCCAATACCACCTCGCCCTTCGAAGTCGCGGCCGAGCAGACTACGCGCGGCCAATCGGCGCAGTAAAGCCGACCCTTCCCGGGTTTAGGCAACCGCCCGCAAATATTGGTAAAGCGTCTCCCGGCTGATCCCCATATCGCGGGCGATGACGGATTTCCTCTCGCCATCGCCCACCCGCCGCACCAGTTCGGCGACCCTTTCCTCTGACAGCATCTTTTTGCGCCCACGATAGGCGCCGCGCTGCTTGGCGAGCGCGATGCCTTCACGCTGGCGTTCGCGGATCAGGGCGCGCTCGAATTCGGCGAAGGCGCCCATGACCGAGAGCATGAGATTGGCCATCGGAGAATCCTCGCCGGTGAAGGAAAGGCTTTCCTTGACGAATTCGATGCGGATGCCCTGACGGGTCAGCCACTGCACCAGTTTGCGCAGGTCGTCGAGATTACGTGCCAGCCGGTCCATGCTGTGGACGACCAGCGTGTCGCCTTCGCGGATGAAGGAGAGCAGGGCGGCTAGCTGCGGACGGCCGACATCCTTGCCGGAAGCGCGATCGGTGAAGACCCGGTCGAGGGCGATGCCGTCCAGTTGACGGTCGACATTCTGATCAAAGGCGCTGACCCGGACATAGCCGATCTTTTGCCCCTTCATTTTGCCTCCTGATACCTGATCTGTCAGGTTGAGCTTTAGATATTAGTCGTCATATGTCAACAAATTCGAAAGACGGCTCTTATCTGACATATTTTACGGCGGCTGCCTGACGTCCAGATAGGCTATACCCTATATTGACATAAACGAGCCTGAAGGCACTGGCCGCCTTCAATGCCCAAAACCGCTCAAAGGCTCATCGTCAATGATGTGCCGCTTGGCTCGGATATGACTGACCGCTCTCGCTTGCCAGTGGATCGTCACCTTGAGCGAGTCCGCTTGCGAGTTTGGGAAGCGCGAGCAACTAGGGGCGCAGTAACGGCAGAGGATGGACGGCTGAGTGCAGGCAGCATATAGTAGTGCTGGGTAACACCTTTCATTATGGAGGTAGCACGATGGCAACGGCAACATCTATTAAGCTGGACGATGCCCTGAAAGGGCGTGTGCAGCACCTGGCCAACGCGCGCCGGCGCAGCTCGCATTGGATTATGCGCGAAGCTATCGCGCAGTATGTCGAGCGCGAGGAAAAGCGCGAGGCATTCAAACAGGACGCCATTCGGGCATGGGAAAACTATCAGCAGACGGGCTTGCATGTGACGCTTGAGGAAGCCGATGTCTGGTTGGCGAAGCTCGAAGCGGGTGAGGATGCGGAGCCGCCTAAGTGCCACGTCTGATCTGGACGGCCGAAGCACTGGCCGATGTTGACCGGCTCCATCGCTGGTTGAAGACCAAAGACGCCGACGCAGCGAGACGCGCGGTCGCCGCGATCCGGGGAGGGGTTCGGATTCTGGCGGCAACCCCGCACATCGGCCGACCAACTGAAGATATGGAGTCCGAGTATCGGGAAAAGCTGATCGACTTTGGAAACAGCGGCTATGTTGTCCTGTATCACTTCGATGGTGAGACGGTGGCGCTGTTGGCCGTGCGCCACCAAAGGGAGGCGGGTTATCAATAGTCGGCTAAGGGACGCGCTATGAGGGCGATATTCATCCGCCACAGTGAGGCCACCGGCAACGCCGGCATGCCCTGCCACGATCTCGCAACGATCGAACTGACGGAGCGAGGCAATTGAAGAGTTTCTCGTTACGCTCCGCTTCTCTCTACCGGCCGATAGGCAATCCCGATCCGCCTTTCGGCCGTACCACGTCTCCGGAGAATCGCGGCGATATGACGATCAGCTGCGGCACGATCGGCAAAGGCGTGACACTGGGTTTGGCCGGCTGCGCCGATCCGCCCCCAACGGGTTTCGACAATGATCATGCCGAACAGATCAAAACTCGCGCTAATGCTATAACGCCGGCGAATGTTGCGCGTCGGGTCAAGCGCCACCAACTCGATCGGATCAGGGGGGATTGCGCCTTTCATGGCGCAAAGCCTACAAAATCGACCCCGTAAAGTCCGATGACTTTTTTGAATCAGTTGCCGGTCATTGATTCACAAAAGTCTATAGAGTGTCACGATACGCTCGGTCTGCGATGCTTGTTGCCTTCCTTGGTTCAATCCACACCATGCCCATGCGCCACAAGGCTTCCACCATTATCGCCTTGATGCTCGCGATCGGCGATCGGCACGGCACCGTTCTTGTTCAACCCGTCCCGACAGACGATCCCCGTGCGGTGGCGCGCGCGGGCGGTGCGCCCTCTGCCTTGGCAAGGGGCACGGTCGCCCTGAAGTGCAGTCAACGCTGAGCGTTTGCCGGCTTCACCTCAATCGTGCAGCGCACCGCCTTCTTGAGGGCATAGCGTGGAAGGTACGCCAGACAACGCTAAGCGAGAACATATCAAGAATGGCGTGATTGCCGTTACCGCCGGAGGTCGCTGAGCCCCAGCTCTGCCCACATCCATGTGAAGTCATAGGTGCCCATCGGATCGGCAGCGTCGGATTTTGCCGCGCCGTTTTCAATATATTTGAGCCAGTCGGCCACTTTCGTCCGTCCGGCCTTTGTGCGGGCTAGAGCACGCGGAGTCTTGTGGCCGAGGGCAGGAACCGGCTCATCGAGCGTTTTCGTATATTCACGGGTCAGCATGTCGTGAACGATGCGCTCCATTTCGTGTGGCGGTATATCCAGCGTCTCGTCCTGCGGGGCGCGTGCTGCATCATCGGCCATGATCTGGGCCAGTGTCCGAATTTCAGTCATGGGAGCACTGACGGAATCACCGAGCCATTCGCGTATCTGTATAATCGCTTGTTCCGCACGGGCGGCGCTGTTCACCTCGACGATCAGCTTGCGGCCTGTCAGTTCCACATTGGCGAAAACCGGCGTGTCGTCTTCCATCGTTGTGACGAAGGCCTGCTTGCCTTTGCTTGATTGGGACTTCCCGCCCTTTTTGACTGGAGCCAGCCAGTTCCAGAAACTGTCGCTGGCAGGCTCAAGCCAGGGGGCTGCGTCCAGCCTTCTGGCCACGCTCTTGCCGATCACGCCCTTTGCCAGAGGGAAAATGATTCGGTGGAATACGAGATCATCGCCGTCCGCGTTGATCATATCCGGAGTGCTGCCGGGCATCGCCTTGCCCAGGCAATCGAGCAGCCACATATTCGTGAACATCGGTCCCGATGCCCGCAGGAGAGCGTCCCGGTCGAGGGGGGGCAATCCGGCAGTGTCCTGAACATCGTCGGAAAGTCGGGAAAATGCGTCGATTACGCGTGCGGCACCTTCAGCACTGAACGGCAGCAGCGCTCCGGAAATGCCGTGGCGACCGTTCACGTCAACAATCCTTGCGGCGATCTTGTCCCAGTTGACGAGGGTCTGGGTTGCACCGTGTTCCCGCACCGTCACCGGGGCAACGTCGCGCAGCAGATCGCGCAAGGTCATCGACTGGCCGGGCAGAACCTCGCTCACCTCATAGAGCGACATGACCGTATCGCGCAGTGCGCGCATATAGGCCTTGTTCGGCGCCTTTTCGTTCCAGCCCCGCCGCTTGAGATAGTCATCGACCAGATTGCCACCGTCCGGTTCCAGTTCCTGCGTGAGCAGATCTTCAAAGGCGCAGCCCCATAGCGACCCTTGCCAGTGATCGCCGATGATTTCGAATATGGCGTCGGGCTCCAGTCCCGTTGCCTCGCACGCCGGTTCCAGATGTGCGGACAGCATTTCGGCCATCGCTTCATCCCAGGGCTCACGATCCACATATTTCATCAGGCCCGAAAGATCATGGGCAGATTTTGGTCTGGACATTCAGACAGGCCTTTCCACGCCGAGGCGGCGCATTTCTCTATAGATGGTCGATCAGCCGATGCCGAGCTGCTTTGCCGCCTCTGTTGGCGAGATGCTTGCCTCGACCAGCTTGATTCATTCTCGGGGGCGGTTTTCCTGTTCTGCGGGAAAAGGGGCGACAGGTTGAAGGCCCTAGTCTGGGACGGGTCTGGGCTATGCGTGTATGCGAAGCGTCTCGAGCGCAGAAAGTTCATGTGGCCCCGTGCTCATGAGGTCGCGCTCCGCCTGTCGGCAGCCCAGATGACGATGCTCACCATAGCCGATGAAAGACTGCCCAAAGAGATAAAAATCGGGTCCCCCGCCCAACAATCGTGGCAGCGGATAGAACAGATCGGCGTTCAAGCTCCCCTTTCCGCTGTTGAAATTGAAGCGGGAGAAGGTCGAGAGGCGCAGCCCGTCATCCTTGCCGACTTCCAGGAAAAACCCTCGAATTTCGAGACGCTAGATCAGCACGCGCTCCACTTCGTCCAGCGTCACGTCATCGGGCCGGCGATCGTAGAGCTGAGTGGTGCGCGTCGAGCTATGGTTCGCCATCGTCGCGGCCGTCTCCAAGGTGCCACCGTTCTTCAAATAGGTGGTGATCCCGGTCGCGCGGAAACTGTGATTGCCGATCGCCGTGCCGATCCCGGCCGCCGCCGCGCGCCGGCGCACCATCGCGAACGCATTGGGCTGGGGCAGGGGGGTATCGCTTAGTCGCTTGGTCTTGCGTCCGATCGTGCGGAACAACGGCCCCTTGCGATCGTCGCTCAGCGCGCAGCCGTCGAGATATTCGGCCAGGTAATGCTCAAGATTGTGGTGGCAGGGCATCTCATGGCGCTTGCCGCCCTTTTCGTGCAGCCGGACCCATAGGCGGCGGTTCTGCACGAACACGTCCTCCACCCGCATCGCCAGCGCCGCGCCGACCCGCGCGAACGAATAGACCATCAACCCGATCAGCGCCCGATCGCGCAGGCCGGCATGGGTGGTCACGTCGATCCTGTCGAGCAACGCCCGCGCCTCGTCGGGGGCCAGCACCGGCGTCTTGCCGCGCCGCTGGCTATGCGCCGGCCCACGCACCGACGCGGCGGGGTTCACTGGCACGACATG
Organism: Novosphingobium barchaimii LL02; assembly: GCF_001046635.1. Classification (GTDB taxonomy): domain Bacteria; phylum Pseudomonadota; class Alphaproteobacteria; order Sphingomonadales; family Sphingomonadaceae; genus Novosphingobium; species Novosphingobium barchaimii. The sequence continues at coordinate 8,994 of NZ_KQ130461.1, read as the reverse complement.
GCCCGTCACCAGCCAATCGAACAGATGCTTCACGCCGGCGAGTTGCTGCTTGACGCTGGGCGCGGCCAGCTCGCGCCCCAGCGCCTCGATCCAGGCCGCGACGTGGAGCGGCTGCACGCCGGCAAGGGAGGCGACGCCGCGCGCCTCACACCAGGCCAGGAAGTCGCCCGCCGCGCGCGCATAGGCGCGGCGTGTGTGCGGGTTGCGGATGGTGACGGCAAAGAACTCAAGGAAGCGCAGCCGCGTTGCGTCGTCGGCCGCCGCAATCAGTGCCGGCAGCGCCAGCGTGGGCGAGGGCAGGAGGGCGAGCTGGTTCATCGTGCAATCTTCTCCCAGCGCGCCGGTTCGGGACACGGCTGCGCCAGCTCCCGGCGCAGCTCGTCAAACACCTCGTCGGCGGGGCGGACCGATTCCAGTTCGGCCGCCGATGCGTCCAGCACCCGGCCTAGCAACTCGTCGCGTAGGTCGCGGTACGGCTCCAATTCACGAAAGTTCTGGACGATCGCGAACACCGCCTCGGATGGATCAACGAACATGCCGCGCTCGACCCGCTCCAACAGCCAATCGGCCTGATCGCCGGTCAGATACGCCTCGAAGCGTAGCCCGCCCGCACGGGCCTGCTCGCGCAGCGCCTTGGCCTGGTCGCGCTCGGCGTAGTTGTCAGCGAAAGCCTCGTCGTCGTCCATATCGCTTCCTTCGGCGGTGGATCTCGGGATCGTTTAAACGGCCTCGCCTGGGTCGCCGCGATAGCGCACCCAAAGGCCGCCCATCGCGTCGCGGTAGCCCCATGCGTCGGCGTAGGTCGTCGGCTCCTGCGCCAGCCAGGCCATGATCGTCAGCATATCCTCGGCAATGACGGCATCGAGGTTGCACAGGTGCAGGATCGGGAAATGGCCGCACTCGTCGCCGTTCCACCAGGCCAGGAGGAAATCGGCCACCTTGCGCGATGCGCCGGTCTCGGCCGCGCGCGTGGCGGGCAGAGCGACGGGCAGCAAACGGCCGATTGCCGCGCCGACTTCATCGAAGCTGACGGCGCGAATGACAGGCCGGCGCTGCGGGGGTGCCGTGTGGGCGATCCCGCTCATGCGCGCGCGCTCCCCTCGCGGCGCGGTCGTCCACCCCGGACATGCGCGCCAGGATCAATGATCGTCTCGGCATGGCGGCTGAGATTTTCGACCGCGCCGGCCATGCCGAATATCTCGACCCGCCCGCCCTTGTTGTAGATGCGCCCCGCTATGGTGCCGTGGAGGATGGCGCGTGCCTTCGGCTCGATCGTCAAGTCGCCCATGATCGTGCCGTGCAGGATGAACCGCACGCCGCCCTGCAGGGTCGCGTTGCCGGTGATGGTGCCATAGAGCGCCATGTCCTCGCCAATCGCGAACGGACCCTCAATGCTGTCGTGAACCGCGCGCATTATGAAGCCGCCTCAAGATCAGTCAGACGAATCAAAGCTGCCCCGTTGCAACGAGTTGACCCAGCAGGGCATTGACACGGGTCTGCCATCCGGGGCCGCTGCCGCGCAGATGCTCCACCGTCTTTGCATCCAGTCGGATTTTCACCTCCACCTTCGGCGCTTCCGACTTCGGCCGCCCGCGCCGGGAAGGCTTCATCCCGGCCATGAACGCCGCATCCATCGGCGGATTGTCATCGTGAACCTTCGGATCAAACTTGGCCATGATAGAACCTCACTTCGTGCTTCTCTGCTGGGCGTAGGCTGATGGCGCGCACCGCATCGTCATGAGAGCCTTCGGTGAAAAAGCACATGCAGGCGATCACCGATCAGGCCCATGCCGACGAAACGAACCTCTCCATAATCGAAGCGATCATCTTCGCGCTCAAACGCCGTATCCCAATCGAAATCTTCCGCAGCTCGCAAGGATACGCCGTGCTTGGCGATATTGGCTTCATCCTTGGCCGGGTCGAACTCGATTTCCATAGCAAATAGCGTACACCCATTAAATCGAGGAAGCAATGATTTTCGGGTGCACAAAAATTATGTTGAGTGCCACGCTATTTGGCCACATGATGCCATGATAAATGGCCAAGATGGGTGGTTGCCGGCAGCTCCGGGCCTTTCAGAGAAGGTTTGAAAATGGCGCCAACTCGGCGACGGTGCCGACCAGGCTTTGCCGGGTCAGGATCGCGAGATATTCCTCGACCGTATAGGGCGGCGCGGTAAGACGGGCGCGCACCTTTGCAACGGCGCTGCAAAAGACGCCGGGTGCGAGGTGTAAATGGCTGGTCAGAAATTCGTCGGGATGCTGCGCCTCGATGCCATAGGACGCGAGGGACGAAGCGGGAAAATGCTTGAGGTTCTGCGTCACGATCACGTCGCAGCGCCCGACGATCGCGGCGGCCAGCACATGCCGGTCGCCGCGATCGGGCAAATCAAGAGATGGAATCAGCGTGTCATAGCCCGTCACAAGGGCGTCGCGCATCGCCCTGTCCATGCGGTCGCGCGTGCGTTCCAGCGCGGCTCGGTCGCGGTGCGGTTCGTTGCGTACCAGCGCCTCGATCCACTCGCGATGAATGTCCGCGCTCCATTTGGCCTTGAACAGATCGGTAACGGCAATCTGCATCAGCAGATCGCGCATGGAGGCGGGATAGAGGACGTTAGCGTCCAGCAGCGCCGTATAATGGCTCATGCGTGACGATAGCCCATGTCCTGTTCCTGGGCCTCTCGGGCCAGTTCATCCAGCACGGTTTCCCGGTCGCGGTCGTCACGGGCCTTATAGGCCATCAAATCTTCCATGCGGATACGGCGGTGCGTGCCGACCTTGCGATGCGGGATCACGCCGGTATCGAGCAGGTTGATGAGGAAAGTGCGCGAGACATTGAGCATGTCGGCCGCCTGCACGGTGGTCAGCTCCGCATCCTCGGGAATGATCGTCACACCGCGACCGGCGGCCATCGCGTCGAGAATATCCATGAGCAGCGACACCGCGCCGGCGGGCAGCTCTATGGGCTTCTCCTGTTCGGCGTCGCGCACGCGCAAGGTCAGCGGGCGTTTCTGGCGGGCATAGCCGGCAAGCACTTGGCCCGACAGGCGCGCTATGGCGGCATCCTGCGGTGTCGGCGGCATCTGGCGATGGGCGAGCATGTTCATGGTGGACTCCTTCTCCCTTGAAGTAGGGCATAAACGCCGCAAACGCAATAAATGACATAAGTGACAATATCTAGCCGCCAAGATTCACGGCCTGTTCTATGTATGATAAAGGACATTATCATACATAGAACGGCATGTGAATCACGCTTCAGCCAGCGTCAGATTATTGCATCGGAAAGAGGTGCGGATTTGCGCGATCTCGGCCACGAGCCGAAACTTTTGATTTTCGGATCAGAACGCTCGCTAGTCGTCTATGGGCATGCCGCCAAATTGAAGGCGCTGGCCCGCTTTATCGTTCTGCGCCACCCATTGCTCGATTTCATCGGAAACCCATCAGGGCTGTGTCGTTCTCCTTTAACGAAAGGAGACTCCAGAAATGGCAGACACCAACATCGCTACCGATGAAACCAATCGCCTGATCGCCTCCAACAAGGTTGAAGGTACGGCTGTTTACGACCGTAATGGCAATCGACTCGGCTCGGTTTACAACTTCATGGTCGATAAGCGCGCGGGTCGTGTCGAATATGCGGTCATGTCCTTCGGCGGATTCCTCGGCATCGGCGAGGAATATCATCCGCTGCCTTGGGACCAGCTCACCTATGACACGGACCAGGGCGGCTATGTCGTCGATCTAACAAAAGAACGGCTCGAAGGCGCGCCGCGCTATCGAGCGGGCGAAGAACCTGCTTTCGATCGCACCTATGGCGAGCAGGTCTATGGCTATTACGGCTCGACCTATCCTTTCTGAGACGGGGGACGACGGGAACATCCCGTCGTCCTTCACTTTCGTGATTATGAACGATGATGACGATCCCTCCGGGGTGCCGTGTCCGATTCCCCACATCAGGAAGCGTTGAAAACCTTGGGAGACGCCCTCAAAGCGGGGCCGAAGGCTCTCGCCCGTAGCACTGGTATCGCAGCCCGGACGAACTTTGTGGATCGCCTCACGACGCTGGCGCACCGACTTGATGTTGGTGGTCATGGCGGGGCGAATGAGGTTTATGAGGCAGCCTCGATCATCGCAAGGATGCAGCGAAACCAGAAACATGTAGATCGCGATGGTTGGTCAGTCGCCGACCATGAGGCCATTGCCGGCCTGAAAGGCATCGAGACCAAGCTTCTCAAACTGGCAAATGACGTCGAACAATGAGCATCTTGGCTACCGCAGCCACGATTCTAGGATCGGCTTCTCACATCCTTTGGGAGGAGCGGCCTGCTGCGGCGATCATGCCGCCTTGGTCTGGTAGAGCTGCGCCTCACGGTTGATAAGGATATCGGCTAGAAACCAATAGGCCTCGCCCCATGCCGTCAATATTTCCTCGGTCGCGGCTTCGCCGAGAATATCGCGGATGGCGGGGAGCAGCGCGTTCGCCACGGTGGGGTAATGCTCGGGCTTGATGTGTGTTTCGACATGACGCGCGGCGATCCGCTCGATCGCCGGTTTCAGCGCGTCGAGCTTATCGACATTCTGCGCGAAGGCGAGGATCGCCGCCGCGAGCCGCTTGGGCTGCGCGCCGGATTCGTGCGCGGCCATGTCGAACAACGCCTTGATCTCCGGATCGACGAACAGGCGCTGGTACATGCGCGTGGTGATCTCCACGCCATGCTGCTGGAGCGCAGGCGCCGTAGCTTTCACCAAAGCCATTGTTTCGGGGGAGAGCGGTTTGGACATACAGACGTGCTCCGGATTTCAGACCCTGACAAAAGAGACGATCAAAGTGACGGGAGGGATCCAGTCGGACAAGGAGCGTGGGCCGAAGAGACAGGCATGCGCGATGAACCCAAGGCTTAGCGGCGGGGATGACCCGTATCCGGATTCGATCATAGCTCGACCGCGGCCAGAGGGGCGAGCAAGGTCCACACGACGCCCGAGACGGGAAATTCCAACTCGGCACGGCCGCGCAAGCTGCGGCTTGCGGCCGTGCATATCAGCCGCGATCCAAAGCCCCGCCGCTCGGGCCTGACGACTGGCGGGCCGCCATGTTCGGCCCATTGCATCCAAAGCTCGGCCTCGATGCCCGATCCCAGCACTTTCCACGTCAGCTCGATAGTGCCTGTTTCGTTGGACAGCGCACCATATTTGATCGCGTTCGTCGCCAGCTCGTGAAAGGCGAGGGTCAACGTCATCGCCGCCTTGGGGCCGATCGTGACCGTGGGGCCATCAAGGCGAAGCCGCTCCGCGTAGAGGGTGAAGTGCGCCAGTGCATTCTCGGCCAGCGCCGGGAGGGGCGCGGTCTCCCAATTATGGGATAGAAGCTGCTCGGTCGCGCTACCCAGCGCCGCCAATCGCTCGTCAATGGTCGATCGGGCGTCTTCGATCGAATCGGCCGCCTGCAAGCTCTGGCTGACAAGAGAACGAACGATAGTGAGAATGTTCCTGAACCGATGCTCAAGCTCACGAATCCGGGTTTCAGTATCGACCATAACTCTACGCGCCCCCTACCCGGCTATTTAGATCAATCGATCGCCCAAGACGAACATTTTGCATGTCCGCGTGGAGCGCAGAGCCAGACGGCGCGTTGCTGCGCTGGTCGGTGGAACGGCTGCGTAAATGCTTGGTGCGACATGACTACACGAGACGGGATCAGCGGCCTTCGTGTGCTGGTTGTTGAAGATGATTACTGGGTCGCGGCCACGCTGGTTGAGATAATATCCGACGCCGGCGCAGAAGTCGTCGGCCCTGTCGATTGCGTGCGGGACGCCCTCTCGGCGCTGGACTCGTCGCCTCATGTTGCCAGCCTCGATGTGCAACTTGGCTCCGAAACCTCATTCCCGATCGCGGACGAACTGAATCGGCGCGGCGTGCCCTTCATCTTCGCCACGGGCGCGACCAGCATGATCCCGGCTGTCCACGCCTCACGCCCGATCTGCCACAAGCCCGCGTCGCGCGAGCTTGTGGTCGGGGCGCTCTGCCGCGCGCTCGATGCTGGCTGCTAGGCCTGCGCGCCTCGGATTGCGGGGATAGAGGGGCTCCTATTCCCGCTTTCGGCAGCAAGCATCGGATGGCTGCATTGTCATTCCCCAGGAGGGAACAGCCGCGCCTCAAGGACACGGCTTCGGCCCGTTGCTGCTCGGGGGACTTGTCCTCGGCCGCGTCAAGCGCCGCTTGAAGGTGCACGGCGACATTGCCGCGCTCGTCGGCCTTGTCGAGCGATGCCATCGCCCTCTTCATGAGGCTGATCGCAGTCGCGATCTCCTGTGCCCGCTCGTCCATGCGGCTCCGCCCATCGCTCTGATGAGCCCTCTCCGGCTGCTTGCTCGTCATGTGGCCTCCATTACCCGGAGCCTGGACGTAACAGGGGTATCCCGGCCTCGCTCGGTCGTTGCGCGGCCGATCTCCACGGCGTTCTTCCCGGCGCGCTTGACCGCATACATGAGCTGATCGACCGCGTGCATCAACGAGGGTTCGTCGCGCGGGGTATGGGGCTGAATCAGCAGCGCGCCCATGCTGCACGTCACCGGATGAGGCGTGCCGGCCAGAACCGACGACAGGCGCTTGTGAAGCGATCGAGCGAAATATACCCCTTCCTCGGCCGAATGGACGGGAAGCAAGAAGGCGAACTCGTCGCCGCCAATCCGGCCGAAATCATCCTCGCGCCGGATGATCTTCCGTGCGCCCTGCGCGAAGGCGCGCAGCACCTCGTCGCCGGCAACATGGCCGTGGCGGTTGTTGATGCCCTTGAAGTCGTCGAGATCAAGGATTGCGAGCAGGAAGGATTGCCGGGCAGGCACTGCTTGACCGAGACGATGGATCACGCGCTCCCGGAATGTCTCCTTGTTGAGCGCATCGGTCATGCGGTCGCGCGCCGCCAGGTGACGCTCCCGATCGAAGGACCGGCGGAAGCTGAGAACAATGGCGGCGACGATAACATAGGTGACGGCACGCACGGCCATCCTTGCCCCTAGCAGGGCGGGAGAGAGCCTGGGCAGCTCGGCGACATGCGGCACGACGGCGAGGACCGCCGCAACGATTGCCACCAGATAGCCCGCGCGGCTTCCCAGCGCCCAGCAGGCGGCGCAGACGATCGGGATATAGAGCGGCGCGAGACCTATCCGGGGAAAATGTGCGTTCGCCAGCGCCAGCGCCGTGACGCTGAGGAGGATCGCGAACCAGGCGCGTTCGCGCGGCAGGGAGTGAAGACGATCGGCGAGGCGGCCGACAGGCAGATGACTATTCACGCATGTCCTACTCGGTCAAAAGGTTCTCCAAGCTCATTGTCGCGCCAAGTGTTCCGGACAGCCGGCGGCACGCCCCTTATTTGAGACGTGCCGGCCCTGGAACCGGGTGTTCGAAACCTGAGACATAGTTCAGGCGCGGCCGCCTTTGGGCCGGGTGGCCTTGGACATACGCGTCCGCCACCCGGTCGATAAGCTCGACCGGCTCTATGTCATGAAGGTTTCGACGCCTCCGCCCACGTCTCCGTGAGCGCCGCCACGCTAACGGCAAACTGTTAAGAAAAGCAACAAGCCGACAGGCTCACCGGGGATCAGCCGATCTTCACGCCCCGCCAGTCGCGCTTTTATGGAATGGCCCGCCCCAACTCTCCCGACATCGGTTACAATGCCGGTGCTTGAATAGAGGAGGAACGAGCCATGACTATTGTGATGATCGGAATCGATTTAGGCAAGAACAGCTGCAGCCTTGCCGGACTGGATGAGAGCGGCGCGGTGGTTTTGCGGCGTCGGATGCAGCCGGCGACGATTGTAAGTTTTGCGGCAAAGCAACCCCATTGTACGATCGCGATGGAGGCATGCTGCGGAGCGCACTATCTCGGCCGGCTGCTGTCGTCTCAGGGCCACACGGTCAAGCTGATGGCGCCGGAGTATGTGCGCCCCTACGTGAAAGCGCAGAAAAATGACGATCGAGACGCTGAAGCGATAGCGGAAGCGGCGACGCGTCCGACGATGCGCTTTGTCGACCTCAAGACGCAGGAGCAGCTTGATATTCAATCGCTGCACCGGGTGCGCTCCCGTCTCGTGGGCGCTCGCACAAGCCTGATCAACCAGCTCCGGGCTGTGCTGCTCGAACGGGGCATGACTGCGCCTCAAGGGCGACGCAAGTTCGAACAGGCTATTGAAGGGCTGCTCAACGATCCTGAGCGTTTGCCCGAAGGACGTGTGCGGCAGCTCGTGGTCGACATGCGCGAAGAATGGTTAGGTCTGGACGCCCGGATAGGCAATCTCGACACAGAGTTTGTTGCACTTGCTCGTGCCGACGAAACTGCGCGACGACTGACCTCGATCCCGGGGATTGGCGCGCTTAACGCGACGGCGCTACTGGCCGCGGCCGGAAACGCCGAAGGCTTCGACCACGCGAGAGATTTTGGCGCCTGGCTAGGTCTGGTGCCCAGGCAGCACACCACCGGTGGCAGACCCAGGTTGCTTGGTATCAGCAAGCGTGGGAACACGTATTTGCGGACGCTATTGATCCACGGCGCGAGAGCCGCGCTGCCCACTCTGGAGAAAACCGACTCAGCATTGGGGCAATGGTTACGTGATCTGCTCGCAAGGCGACATCGCAACGCGGTCGTTGTGGCGCTGGCCAACAAAATGGCTCGGATCGTCTGGGCGCTGATCAGGCACAAGGCCGTGTTTTCTCTTAAACCGGCGATAGTCGCTTGATGCAATCGATCACCGGCAGACGACCTGTTTGGTGATCCACGGAATGTCTGCGGGAGGAATTTTGAAGATGGCCTGACGGTTCACCGACGTCCCAACAGCCTGACCAAAAAAATGGCACTTGATGCCGTGACTTTTATGAGGCCAGGGACGTGCGGCTCTCCATCTTGGCAACGGCCCAGCCGTTATGCCGTATACGTTGATGCAGACCAGTCAGTTGCCAGTCGAATAAAAACTCTTGCGGACGGGGCGGGCCATACGTTTTTTGG
>NZ_KQ130460.1 GCF_001046635.1 Novosphingobium barchaimii LL02 | reverse complement strand
TGTAGGCGCTTGCAACCGTAGCAGCTTCTGCTCGCAAACAGCGCCTTTTCCTGCCCAGATTACCTGACAACGAGCCGACTATGCTGCTCACGCTATCCGACAATGTGCTCGCCATCATCCGCGTCTGCTCGCAAACGGCAAAGGGCCGCTCATGGTATCTGCCAACTACAAAGTCGAGATTAGCAGTCATTTGCTGATGCGCGATGCTCACGCAGCTTTGTGGAACCCAAGATCAGAAAGTACACGATGGGGCAAACCACCATCAGCATCACTGCTGGATCGGTAGCCCATCTCGTTGGGCCATCGCTGTCCGGCTCACTTGCTACCGCGAGCATGAGCGCGATTGATCCTCGCACAGCGGCGTAGGTGGCAGGAACAAGCAGGATGTGGAGAAGCCACCCGTAGCGGAACCGCATGGCGCCAAACCAGCAGAGTACAGCTATGGCGGGTGGAGCGAGTGTGGCGGCTACGAAGCCGCAGAACCAAATGGCAAACCCTGCCGGAGTCAGCGTATCGCGATAGTAGCTGGCGATCCCATCCGGTCGCAATCCGAGAGCGACGAAAGAGCCTGCGACGACAACGGCACCCAAAGCCGTCAGTCCGACGCCACGCAATGTCCCGTGTCTCGGCATCAATCTATGCAATCCAGTAAGCCATTGATCAGGCTGCTCGCACTTTGGCTCGGAAGAAGGTCGTTTCCGACCCAATCAGATCGGGGTCGATCCCGCTCTCCTCGGCGGCCAGTTGCTGGATGATCCGCCAAATCTCGGGGGCGGTGAGGCGCGCGCCGTCGCGGGCAAGCCTGCCACGGTTCTGCTCCGTGACCAGTCGGGCGAGATCGCCGATAGTGTCGCACCTCCGAGGTAATCGCCGGCGGTCGAGGTGCCGTAACCATAGCCCCGCGTAGGCGCTCGCTCCAGCAGCGAAGATGCGAAGGGGAGGTGCCAGCGTCGTGAAGGCGAGGATCGCGACCGCGACAGCGAAGCAGAGACCACTGACAATCCCAAGCCATCCGGCTCGCGTCGCCGGCATCTTGAGGTCGGTATCGGCTTCCAGGTCGCTGAACGCTTGGCGCAGCTTCCCACCGATCAGCGGCGCCAACGGCGCATCCGGCCCGACGTGCCGGCCAAGCCCGAGCGCGCGTCGAAGCCTGTAGAACGTCATCTGCGTGGCGCATGTCGTGCCGCCCCCGCTGTAGGCTGCGACATGCGCGACGACATGGTCACGCACCTCGCCGAACGTTGTCCAAGGCAGGTTCGAGCGCAGGCGCAGATCGAAGGTGCGCTCGATTGCGAGGAAGAAGTCGGTGTCGTCGCCATCACCGACCCAGCCAACCGTATCGAGCACCTGCATGAACCCGGCTCCTCAGCGGTTCTGCAAAACGACCGTTTCTGACGAGCCGATCGCCTTGCTGGGCCGGCAACGTAAATCTGCGGGCCGCACTTTGTCAAAACTGTTCTGGAAACCCGCGTCGCAAAACGGTATGCCCCGCACGAGTTTGGAGAAGATCAGACGCTCATGCGGGTCGGCTATGCCAGGGTCAGCACCAGCGACCAGAACCCCGAGCTCCAGCTCGATGCGCTGCGGCGGGCCGGCTGCGAGCGGGTGTTCACCGAAAAGGCGTCGGGCGCGCGCGATGACCGGCCCGAACTGGCGCGCATTCTGGAAGACGTGCTGCGCGCAGGCGACACGCTGGTTGTTTGGAAGCTCGACCGCCTCGCCCGCTCGCTCAAGAAGTTGATCGCCACGGCCGAGGATCTGGAGCGCGAGAAGATCGGGCTGGTGTCGCTGACCGAGAGCATCGACACGACAACGCCGGGTGGCATGCTCACCTTTCACGTGTTCGGCGCCATCGCGCAGTTCGAGCGTGCCCTGATCCGCGAGCGAACTACCGCGGGGCTAGTGGAGGCGCGCCGGCAGGGTCGCAAGGGTGGCCGCCCATCGGCAATGCGCCCGAGCGACGTCGCCGCGGCACGGGCGATGATGAAGGAGGGCACGTTGCCGGTGCGCGACATCGCCAAGCGCATGGGCGTGTCGGTCGCGACCCTCTATCGCTATGCAGGCAAGCGCGGCAGCGGTGCATCGATCAAGGAGGCTGCAACAGCCCATGGCTGACCGGGCGAAGCGACCGCCTGGAGAGGCGCTGATCGATCTTCGCCGACGGTTGTCGCTGTTGCCCCCACGCGACCCCGGTCGCACCGAGATCATCGCCCGTGCGGCCGAGGCCTATGGCATCTCCATCTGGACCCTTTACCGGGCGTTGCGCGAGCTGAACCGCCCCAAGTCGGTGCGCCGGTCCGACCATGGTGCGACGCGGGTTGCCCCGCAGGCCGAGATGGAGCGCTACGCCGAGATCGTCGCCGCACTGAAGATCAGGACCACCAACAAGAAGGGCCGGCACGTTTCGACCGCCCGCGCCATCGAGTTCCTGGAAACCGATGGCGTCGAGACGCCGGAGGGCCTGGTCAAGGTAGCACCCGGCCTGCTGAAGCGGGCGACCATCGACCGGCTGCTCCGCTCATCAGGGCTGGACTATGCCCGCGTGACCCGCCCCCACGCAGCCGTTCGTTTTCAGGCGCGGCGATCCAACGAGCTGTGGCACTTCGACATGAGCCCGTCCGACCTCAAGCAGGTCGAGGCGCCGCTCTGGATCGAGCAGGGTCGCGGCAAACCCACGCTGATGCTGTTCTCGGCCGTCGATGACTGCTCGGGCGTGGTCTACCAGGAATATCGCAGCGTCTATGGCGAGGATGCCGAGTCCGCGCTGCGCTTTCTATTCAACGCCTTCGCCGCCAAGCCTGAGCCCGAACTGCCGTTCCAGGGCCTGCCGGTCACGATCTACATGGACAACGGCCCGGTCAGCCGGTCGCGCGTGTTCCAGTCGGTGATGGGCAGCCTCGGCGTGCGCGTCCTCACCCATCTGCCGCCGAAGGCCGACGACCGGCACACCGCGGCCCGCGCCAAGGGCAAGGTCGAGCGGCCGTTCCGCACGGTGAAGGAGGTGCACGAGACGTTGTACCACTTCCACAAACCCAAGGACGAGGCGGAAGCCAATCTGTGGATGCGGCGTGCGCTGGTCACCTACAACAACGGCGACCATCGTTCCGAGCCACACGCGCGGATCGAGCACTGGCTGCGGCACCTGCCCGGCGATGGCGTGCGGGCCATGTGTTCATGGGAGCGGTTCTGCGCCTTCGCTCGTGAGCCCGAGCGGCGCACCGTTGCGGGCGACGCGACCGTCTCGGTTGAGGGCGCTTCCTACGAGGTCGAGCCCGAGCTCGCCGGCGAGACGGTGACGCTGCTCTGGGGGCTGTTCGACCAGCAGCTCTTCGTGGAGCATGACGGCAAGCGGCATGGCCCTTACGAGCCGTCGCGCGGCGCCGTGCCGCTCTACCGCTATCGCAAGTATCAGAAGAGCCGCGCCGAGGAGCGGCTCGACAAGGTGGTCCGGCTCGCTGACCAGCTGGGGCTGCCCCGCGCGACCGTGACGGGCGGCGACCGGCCGCTGCCGTCGCTGCCGCCCTCCACCGCAGGGCTCGCGGTGCGGCAAACACCTTTTCCGGAGCCGGCGGTCGAGACGGCATACCCGACCGGGCTCGCGGCGCGCCACGCCATCGTCGACCAGCTCCGGCGACCGCTCGGCTCGCTGCCTGAGGCAGACCGCGCCTTCATCGACGCGCTGCTGGGCGAAACGCTCGACAAGACCATCATCGCTGACCGCATCCGAGAGCGGTTCCAGTCAAGACGGGGGACAAGCTGATGCTCGCCGACGTTCAATCCAGCTACGGGCTCGCCCGCCCGTTCCAAGGCGTCGGCAACTTCGAGACAGAGCATCAGCGCAACCTCGTGCGCGAGGTCTGTGCGGCCGTGCAGACCGGCAGGTTGATCGTCGTCTCCGGCCTGGTCGGATCGGGCAAGACGCACCTGCTGCGCCGCATCGAGGACGAGCTGGCCCGGGCGGGCAAGGTCGCCGTCGCCAAGTCGCTTGCGGTCGACAAGCGCCGCACCTCGTTGCCCTCGCTGATCGAGGCGCTGTTCTACGATCTCTCGCCCGGTGACCGTGCCCAGGTGAAGATTCCCAAGCAGGCCGAGCGCCGCGAGCGCGACCTGCGCGACATCATGCGCAAGGGCAAGCGCCCGGTCGTACTGGTGGTCGACGAGGCGCATGACCTGCACCACAAGACGCTGACCGGCCTCAAGCGGTTGATGGAGGTGGTGGCTGATGCCGGCGTGCTGCTGTCGGTCCTTCTGGTCGGCCATCCTCGGCTACGCAACGACCTGCGCCGCCCGCAAATGGAAGAGATCGGCTACCGCACGACCACCTTCGACTATGAGGGCATCGGCGCCGAACGCCGCGACTATGTTGCCTGGCTGCTCGGCGCCTGTGCGGCCGAGGGGGTCAAGGTTGCCGACTTGATGAACGAGGACGCGATCGACCTCATCGCCGAGCGCCTGCGCACCCCGCTCCAGATCGAGATGCACCTGACACTCGCCTTCGAGCAGGGCTTCCGCTTCGCTGCCAAGCCCGTCACGGCCGAGATCGTCGAGCAGGTGCTGTCGCGGGCGATTGACGACCTCGAACCCACGCTGACGCGCAACGGTTACGATGCGGGCGCGCTCGCCAGCCAGCTCAACACCCGGCCGTCCGACATACGCGCGTTCCTCGCCGGAACGCTGGACGCCGAACACACCCGCGACCTGACCGAGCGGCTCCGCGAAGCCGGTGTGCCGATATGATACTGGCTGTCCTCGCCTTGGTATCTCCCGCACGCGGACGCAACGCATGTCGTCTGTGCCACCGATTGTGGACGTTGCGCTTCTCTCATAGCCTGCCGGCATGAACAGGCATCTTACCGCAGCTTCTTTATCGATCGTCAGCTTGCTCAGCGCGTGCTCGGCCTCGGCCGAGAGGAGGTTGGAGGGACGAGTCTTCGACATCCCGAGAGCCAACGACATATCCGACAATGATAAGCCGTTCTTTCTACCAGCGCTCGATCCCAGCGACGGGTTCTCGTTCTACCTAAATCCGAGCGCAAGCTTGCCGGAGCGAAACTTGGTGGGCGTGGCAAGCAAGAAGCGGATGTGTGCCCGCGCAGCGGGAACAGAGGCGCTTGTCAACTCGACTGTCTGCGCAAGTCGCCCGCTTTCATGGCGCGGCCGAACACTGCGCAAGGTAAGTGATGGTGTTTTCTGGACATACCAGTTGCCAGCCGAAGCAGGTCAGAAGCGTCCTCCATCGCTGGCGAGTTGCTCCGCCATGGGCGGAGGCTCGCGGCCGGGGCTCTGCACGGCCAATCTGCCGTATGACAATCTCGTGCTGACGATTCACTTCCGAGACAATCAGGTCGGCTCGCTCCAGGCATTATACGATCAATCCGTTGCTAGCCTGAGGAAGTGGGAGCGCTGATGCTTACGGCAAACCCGGCGGGAACGATCGCTGCCAGACCGCTCACCGGCACTCCTCGCTATTGGCAGAAAGCGAGAACAGGCCTTCTCCGTTTGCGAGCAGGCGCGGATGATGGCGAGCACATTGTCGCATAGCGTGAGCAGCATGGCCCACCTGCTGTCAGCAAATCTGAGCAGAAATCCGCGCTGTTTGCGAGCAGAGGCCAGTATCTTTGCAATCGCCTACAGTTAGCCGCATCGCCCACGCCGCGCCTGACGGCGTGCCCTTGTCGGACAAGGAGATTTTCGGCTTCGTCTGCTTCCTGTTCATCGGCGGGCTCGACACCGTGTTCGCGACGATGAACAACATCTGGCTCTACCTCGCGCAGAACCCAGCCAAACTGGAGGAAATCCACGCTCGCCCGGATGACATCGACAAGATCGTCGAGGAACTGCTGCGCCGATGGTCGGTAACCTTCTCGGGCCGCGTGCTCGACAAGGATTACGAGATGCGCGGCGTGCAGATGAAGAAGGGCGACCGTGTCACCTTCATCTTACCGGCCTGCAACTTCGACCCGGACGTATTCCCGAACCCAAAGGAGGTCGATTTCGACCGCCCGCGCAAAACGATTCTCGCCTTCACTGTCGGCGTCCACAGTTGCATGGGCGCGCACCTCGCGCGGCTCGAAGTGAAGATCGGGCTACAGGAATGGCTGAAGCGCATCCCGAAATTCGCGGTGAAGCCCGGCACCGAGATCGAGTACCGTCCCGGCGGCGTGATAGGCCCAGAGCAACTGCCGCTGGTTTGGTGACGAACGTCTGGCGGGTTCCCGCTGTGGACGAGCAGTGACGCAAAGCACGGAGGACTCGCGCAAAAGTGGAACGAAAAAATTTACATGCTGCGCAGCGAGAATTGCAATTCTTGCTTGGCCAAGCCGTTTTTCTGATGCAGGGTGCCCCGTGAAAGGTTCTTGTAACCTTACCGGTGTTGGGAGAGAGCGCGCCGGGGATGAGTAATCACTCCGGCGCGCCGATTTCTCGCAGTTGCAGCAAAATTTGAATTTGCTTTCAACATAACCAACGTCCCCTAAATAAGGCCATTGCGCAAGCCCTGTTCGCATCGTCAGCGAAGTTTTACCCTCGTAAATTTGCGCACTGCACCCCATTCGTTCGAAATTCTTCCGCAAGTGCGAAGCCTGCCAGGCCGATTCGGGCCGCTGCTTCCGATTGCGATGATCCCGCCCCTCCGATAGGACTCTGCCCTTCCCGCCCGACCCTGGACGTTGCAGTGACCCGAAGCGATACCGCCCGCCAGCTCTGGTCCATAGCCCTGCCGGCAATGCTGACCAACGTGGCGACGGCACTGTTCGGACTGGCCGACATGTGGGCGATCGGCCGCCTTGGCGATGCCCCGGCGCAAGGGGCAGTGGAACTGGGGGCCAAGTTCATGCTGGGCCTGCTCAACGTGTTCAACTTCCTGCGCACCAGCACCGTCGCCCTGACCGCCCAAGGCAGCGGGCGCAGCGACGGGTGGGTACAGCCACAGACCCTTGCCCGCGCCATGACCGTGGCAATGGGGATCGCTGCGCTGCTGCTACTCGCCATGCCCTGGGCCATCTCCATCGGGCTCGATCTGCTCGGTGCCACCGGGCCTCTGCGCGACGATGCCCAAGCCTATGTCGCGTTCCGCTATTGGGCCGGGCCACTCTGGCTGGCAAACTGCGTGCTGGTGGGCTGGCTGATAGGACAGCGCAAGGTCCGCTATGTCCTTTATATCGAAATCGCCGCCAACCTTGTTCACATCGCGCTGGACCTGCTGCTTGTGCTGGTGGCTCATTGGGGTGTGGCCGGCGTAGCCGCCGCGACGGTCAGTTCCGAGGCTCTCAAGTTCGCGCTGCTCGCCGCGGTCGTGGTGCGCGAAGGCGCCGCGCGCGAGGCGCTGACGGCAATTGGCCGCCGGTCGACATGGGCCCGCGCCGACCTGATGCAGTTGTTCGCCCTCAACCGAGACCTCTTCGCCCGCACCCTGCTGTTGACCGCCGCACTGCTGATCTTCGCGCGTAGCGGAGCGCAGGCAGGGCCGGTTACGCTGGCCGCGAACGGCATCCTGTTCCAGCTTTTCATGCTAGCCACCCTGCTCCTCGACGGCTTCGAGAGCGCGGCCCAAGTGCTCTGCGGCGAGGCATTGGGCGCCGGGGCCCGCAGCCGCTTCACCGCCGCCGTGCGCGCCGCGCTGTTCTGGGGCGGGCTGACCGGGTTGGCGGTCTCTTGTCTCTACGCGCTTGGCGGCGCTTGGCTTGCGGCCGCGTTCAGCACTGATCCGCAGGTCATCGCGGCGACTCGCGACTATGCCGTGTGGCTGGCTCTGCTGCCGCTTCTGGGTGTCGTCTCGTTCGTCCTCGACGGTGTGTTCGTGGGGGCGGGTTGGACCCGCGCAATGCTGGGGACGATGGCGGCGGCGATGGCGCTTTATCTTGCGCTGCTGGTGGGATTGCGGCCCTTGGGCAACCATGGTTTGTGGGCTGCCTTCGCGGTGCTTTTCGCCGCCCGCGCCGTGGGCCAGGGACTGGTCCTGCCCCGCCTTTCGCGCCGCAGCTTCAGCGCTTCCTGAAGACCAGCATCAGGTTGTTGGCCGGCATCTCGACCAGTTGGTCGAACGCCAGTCCATGGTCGAGCGCGCAAGCGCGCACATCCTCCACGCTGCGCAGGCCCCACTGGTCGTCACGGCGCTTCAGGTCCTCGTCGAACGCGGCATTGCCTGGCTCCAGCGCACGCCCACCGCGGCGATACGGACCGTAGAGCACCAGCGGATGGCCGGAGCCGAGAACCTTCGCCGCGCCCGCCATCAAGCCCTCGGTCGCCGCCCATGGGCTGATGTGGATCATGTTGATGCATACCACCGCCTCCACGGCCATGTCGGGCCAGCCGGCAGCGGCGTCGAGCGCAATGGGTTCAAGGAGGTTGGACAGGCCAGCATCAACCCGCCACGCCGCAATCGAGGCGCGGGCTTCCGCGTCAGAATCGCTCGGCTGCCAGACCAGGTCGGGCAGCGCAGCCGCGAAATGGACGGCATGTTCGCCGGTCCCACCAGCAACTTCGAGAACCCGGCCCGAAAGCGGCAGTACCTCGCGAAGGGCCGAGAGAATCGGGTCGCGGTTGCGCTCAGTGGCCGGGGCTTGGCGGCGTGCGTCTGGAGAACCATCCTTTATCATCAGCCGAGGATGGGTGCGGCCGGCCGCCAGCGCAAGAGGCGCGAGCGTCCGGCCGGTGTGCCGGCCGGACGGAAAGGCGAGAGGCTGGGGGGCTGCCTGTCCTTCCGTCCGGCCGGAACGCTGCTTTGCCTCTGGTGCGACCCGAAGGCGCGCCCCGAAAGTACACCGTGTCAGTGCCCCGAGGCGGGTTTGATGTTCTTGGGCGGCCGAGGGGCCAGCCAGATCGTCAGCGCGGCAAGGAACAGGCAGACGGCACAGATGCCGAACAGATGCCCGGTGGCGACGGCGGTGCCCTGGTTCTCCACCAGTTGCGCGATCGTCCCGCGCGCCTGCTCCGCAGAAAAGCCCCTGTCCTGGAGGCTTTGCGAAACCGCGCCGGCGCCGTTGAGGGTCCCCGCGATCTCGGCCGACCTTTCGCGCGACATGTCGCTCCAGATTGTCGACACGATCGCGGTGGCCACCGCGCCTGCCAGCGTTCGCCCGAAGTTGGCGATACCCGCCGCCGAAGCGGTTTCCCTCGGCAGAACCGAGCTCAAGCTGATGGTGGTCAGCGGCACGATCATGAGCGAGACACCCATACCTTGCAGAAGCTGCGGCGTGGCGATCGTCCAGAAGGTGATCTCGGTCGACCATGTTATGCGGATCAGCGCACAGATGCCAATCCACGTCACGCCTGCGAAGACGATAAGCCGGGGGTCGAAACGCTGCATGAGCTTGGGCACGAAAGGCGAGGCGACGACCGCCAGCACGCCGCCGAAGGCCATGGCCCTGCCCGCCTCCGTCGCGGTGTAACCCATCGAGGTCTGAAGCCACTGCGGAATGATGACGATCGAGGCGAAATAAGTTCCGAAGGCGATCGTCAACGAAAGCGTGGCGGCCGAGAACCCTCGATGCCTAAACACGCTGATGTCCACAATCGGGTGGTCTTCGGTCAGCTCCCAGATCACGAAGGCGGCGAAGGCTACCACCGCGATACAGGCCAGCATCACGATCCTGCCCGACGAGAACCAGTCCTCGTCCCGGCCCAGATCCAGCATCATCTGGAACGCGCCGACCCATATCACCAGCAGTAGCAGGCCGATCTTGTCGATCGGCAGCTTCTGTACCGGCGTTTCCGCACCGCGCAGCAGGGTGAGCACCCCGAAGAAGATCAGTGCGACAATGGGCACGTTGATGAAGAAAATCCATTCCCACGACCAGTTGTCGGAGATGTAGCCGCCCAGGATCGGCCCCGCGATCGGCGCGGTCACAACGGTCATCGCCCACATCGCCATTGCCTTGGGGTGCATTTCCTTGGGGAAGATGCGCAGCAGCAGGGTCTGCGTCAGCGGCATCAGCGGACCGCCGCAGAAGCCCTGTCCCAGACGGAACACGACGAGCATAGAAAGCGAGTTCGAAAGTCCGCACAGCGTCGAGAACAGGCCGAACCCGATCAGTGACAGCATGAAGACGCGCAAGGTGCCGAAGCGGTTGGAAAGCCAGCCGGTGAGCGGCACGCAGATCGCCTCGGCGACGGCATAGGAAGTGATGACCCAGGTCCCGCTCGATACGGAAACCGCCAGGCCGCCCGCGATATGCGGAACCGAAACGTTGGCGATCGTCGTGTCGAGAACGACGATGAAGTTCGCCATGGCCAGCACGAGGCCCGCAAGGACCAGCTTGGCCCCGGTCAGGGGCTGCGCCGGAGCGCCTCCGCCGGCCTTTGGGGCAGCCCCCGCTGCTGATGCAGCGCCTGCCATCAGTCCTTACTCGTCAGGTCGATCTTGGCTTCCATCGACAGGCCGATGCGCAGCGGATGCTCCTTCAGCTCCTTGGGATCGAGTTCGATGCGCACCGGCAGGCGCTGCACCACCTTGATCCAGTTGCCGGTCGCGTTCTGCGCCGGGATCAGCGAGAACGCTGCCCCGGTACCGCCTGCGAACCCGACGACCTTGCCGTGGAACTCCACATCGTCGCCGTAGAAGTCGGAGGTCACCGTGGCCGTCTGGCCCGAACGGACCTTGCCGAGCTGGTCTTCCTTGAAATTGGCGTCAACGTAGAGCGCGTTCACCGGCACGATCATCATGGCGACAGTGCCCGTCTCGATCTTCTGGCCGACCTGTACCGAACGCTTGGCGATAATGCCGTCGATCGGGGCGCGGATCACGGTACGCTCCATCGCCAGCTTTGCGGTGGCGAGCTGCGCCTTGGCAAGCAGGATTTCCGGCGCGGTTTCAGTGCTGGTCCCCTTGGTCAGTGCGCGTGCCGCTTCTTCCTGGCGGCGCGAGCTGTTGGTGCTAGCACGCGCCTGAGCGACCGCTGCGCGGGCTTCCTGTCCCGCAGCCTGGGCCGAAGCAAGGGCCTGACGGGCGGAGGTCAGC
The DNA here is from genome assembly GCF_001046635.1 of Novosphingobium barchaimii LL02. Taxonomy (GTDB): domain Bacteria; phylum Pseudomonadota; class Alphaproteobacteria; order Sphingomonadales; family Sphingomonadaceae; genus Novosphingobium; species Novosphingobium barchaimii. The sequence continues at coordinate 141,177 of NZ_KQ130460.1, read as the reverse complement.
TCCTCGGCCGAAACGGCGCCGCCGCCGGCAAGTGCGTTGCGGCGGCGGAAATCTTCCTGCGCCTTGGCGAGCGTGGCCTGCGCCGATGCCTGCTTGGCGATCGCCGAAGCGATCTGGGTGGCGCTCGCATCTGCCGCCGCGCCCAGCGCGTTTTCGTTCGCCAAAGACTGGCCGTAGCGGCGGGTCGCGTATTCCACCTGCGCCTCTGCCTGGGCGAGCGTTATGCGCTGGTCCCTGTCGTCGAGGCGCATCAGGATCTGTCCCTTGCGCACCGGCTGGGTATCGGTGACCAGCACTTCGGCAATCTGGCCGGCGGTGAGCGGGGTCACTTCCGCGCTCTCGCCCCCGACGTAAGCGTTGTCGGTCGAGACCGAGCGGCTGCCGATGAACTCGTCATAGAGGAAGTAGATCGCGGCAACCGCCACAACCACCACCGCAACGCCGATCAAAAGCGGCTTGCGGTTCTTCTTCTCGATCACGCTTTCACTAGCATCGGGGCCGGAACCGTTCTTCTGGTCCTGCACGCCATCAGTCATTTTCGGGAGCCTTCTCACTGGAATTGTCTGCGAACCCGCCGCCCAGTGCGCGTTGCAGCGCGACTTCAAGGGCCAGAGTACGGAAATGGGCATCGATCGCGGCTTCGCGCGCCTGCAGCGCATCGGTCTGGGCGGTCAGTGCGTCGAGGTAGTTGGACAGGCCGCCGCGGAAGCGCTGCATCGAAAGGTCGTAACCGACCTGCGACGTCCGCGCCGCTTCTGCCGCATCGCGTTCCTGCCCGGCAGCGGCATCGCGGCTGGCGAGCGCATCGGCCACTTCCTGCAGCGCGCCCACCACAGTCTCGTTGTAATTGGCGACGGCAGCATCATAGCTACCGCGCGCCTGGGTGAACTGGCCCTTCAGGCGTCCACCCTGGAAGATCGGCAAGCTGAGCGCGCCAGTGCCGTTTCCGTAGGTCGAACCGCTGTCGATCAGGTTGGACAAGCCCAGCGAGGTCAGGCCGAACAGTCCACGCAAGCTGATGTTGGGCATGTAGGCCGCCCTTGCCTGATCAATCCGGGCGCCGGCTGCCTCGGCTCGCAAGCGCGCCGCGACGATGTCGGGACGGCGGCCTGCGAGCGCGATGCCCGCATCGGTGGGAATGCCCACCTCGGGAACCGTGGCGATGGCTGGGGGGGTGATCGCCAGTCCACGGTCGGGACCTTTGCCGAGCAACGCGGCAAGCGCGTGCCGGCGAAGCAGGGTCTGTTCTTCATTGGCGGAGAAAGCGGCGCGCGCGGTGGCAGCCGCAGCTTCCGCCCGGCGCATCGGTGCCTGATTGTCGATACCCTCCCGTTCGCGTTGACCGGTCAGATCGACGAAAGAGCCGCGCGCCTTGTTGGCATCGGCCAACGCCTTGCCGCGTTCGACCAGACGGGCAAGGTCGAAATAGGAGGAGACCACATTGCTGGAAATCATCAGCTCGGCCTGCCGAGCGTCGGCTTCGGCGGCTTCGGCTTCGGACGTCGCTGCGGCCAAAGCCTTGCGGTTGGCGCCCCAAAGGTCGAGGTCGAAATCGCCCGAGAGCGCCAGTGTGCCGGTGCTGTTCCAACCCTTGGGAACGAATCCGGCGGGCACGCCGTTGTTGTAGGACTGCTTGGCGAACCCGGCAGAGCCTTGCCCGCCCAGCGTTGGCAGCAGCGCGGCACCCGCTATCCCGGCGGCACCGCGCGCCTGGCGAATGCGGGCTTGAGCGGCGGCAACACTGGGCGATCCAGCCAGCGCTTCCTCCACGAGGGCGTCAAGCTGGGGGTCGCCATAGGCGGTCCACCAACGCTCTCGCGGCCAGTCGCGCAAGGCGGAACTGTTGCTGGTCAGTGACTGTCCGGCTTCCAGCCCGCCCGGCGGCGTCAATTGAGGGCGCGGACCCAGGTCAGGCGCCGTGCAGGCTCCAAGGGAAAGTGTAATCGCTAGCAGCGATGCTGCCGCGAATCGCGGGTTCATATGCGTACTCATCAGTACACATTTATCGAGATGCGGGTTGAAACTGTCAAACAAAAAGTGTACCGCATGGTACGCCTATGACGGAAATGATCGGAAAAAGAGAGCTTAACAAAGCACGCAAACGCGCGGAGATCGTGCGCATTGCCACGCTTTTGTTTCTGGAACATGGCTACGCGGCCACTACGATGTCCGCAATCGCAGACGCGCTCGGCGGTTCCAAAGCCACCTTGTGGGCGCACTTCTCCTCCAAGGAAGAACTGTTTTCCGCCGTCATAGACATGCACGTCGGCACGTTCTCCCGCGATATCGACGAAGTATTAACCGGCCAGTCCTTCTCGCGGCCCGCTTTGCGGCGCGCCTGCGTGCGGTTTCTGGACTGCCTGCTGAATGTGAATTCGGTGTTGCTCTACCGTCTCGTGGTGAGCGAGGGCGAGCGCTTCCCGGAGATCAAGGAAATGTTCTACGAGAGCGGCCCGGTGAAGATGCGCCGCGCCATCGCCAGCTTCTTTTCCACGCGCTTCGACGCCGAAGAGGCGGCGCGGCTTACCCAGTTCACGGTTTCCGCCGTCACAGGCTACCGCACCGACATTCTCCTGCGACCTACGAAGGCGACGAAGGCCCAGCACGAAGCCTTCGTGGACAATTTTATGGCGCACATCACTTTTCCCCCGGAAAAGGACGTCACGACAGACTGACGCCCGGCCGATGTGGCGATCACTGGCCTGCGTCCCCATTCGGGATCAGACGGCCGCTCCCGCGATTGGCGATCGGCCATCGTCCTCTTCGCTTCGGCAGGAGAGGAAAAGGTCATGACCCACGACATGTCAGCCGCGATCCGCGCCGCCCGTAAGGACAGGATCACCGAACAGCGCAATGTTTAACGCGAATCCAGCGGCGCAGAGGGCGACATGGTGGACGTGTCCCCGGCGGGCGCCTCGTCGAGCACCAGATGAAGGATCACAAGGGCACGAAGAAGCCCGGCTAACCTTGCGGGAACAGGACGCCGCCGGTGGAGACAGTCTCTACCCGGCCGGCGATCCACACCTCGCCGTCCGCCCCTTGCGAACAGTGGACGAGGCCGTCCGCGCCTACCTTGCGACCCTGCGCGGCGACATAGCTGCCCTGCGCCTGTCCGGTGGCGAAGAGGTACTGCGCCACGGCTGCGTTAAGGCTGCCGGTCACCGGGTCCTCAACCAGCTTGCCGGCAGGATCGGCGAAGAAGGCGCGCACCTCGAACTGCGCTATGCCGCTTGGTGCAATGGCGCCCAGCAGCGCCACATCCGTACCTACAGGCGCATGGGAAACAGGCTCGGCCGCCAGCACTGCCTCTGCCGAAGAAAGATGAAGGAGCTTCCAGCCCGGACCATTGGCAGCGTGGACCGCAGCGACGACCCGCGCCTTGTCCACCCCGGCCAGCCGCGCGGCTTCGGTGCGATCGGCATCGTCCAGCGGACCAGAACGAATCAGCGGCGGCGCGCGGAAGGCCAGCCGCCCCTCCTCCTCGCGCACTTCGACGAGGCCGATGCCGCATTCCTGTACCACGCGGCCCGTCTGCCTGGGAACGCCGCCTGCCGCCAGCCAGGCATGGGCACTGCCCAGTGTCGGGTGACCGGCAAAAGGCAGTTCGCCCGCTGGAAAGAAGATTCGCACGCGGTAATCGGCATCGGGATGCTCAGGCGGCAGCAGGAATGTGGTTTCCGAATAGCCCAGCCACTGTGTCAGGCGCAGCATGGCAGCATCGTCCAGCGCCTCTCCCCCGCGCACGACCGCCAGGGGATTACCGCTCAGTTGGCCAGCACCGAATACGTCCACCAGATCGAGCAACATTCAAATATCTTCCCGGAGCCGATAATCACTTTGCGCGTTTCATCGCAGTTAAAGGACGGTATGTCCTGCGCAATGTGCATTTGTGCGCGCAGTTCATCACAGGTTCGTCATGCGCCGCCCATGATCGGCGGTAGCAATCTAATACCTACAACTTGCAGGAGAAACAGGAAAATGAACAAGTCCCTGCTGGCGCTGGCCGCCCTGGCCTTCACCGCCACCGCCCTTCCCCTCACCCCAGCGATGGCCGATCCGCCGCGTTGGAACGACCGCGACCGAGATGGCCGCAACGACCGATGGGATCGCCGTGACAACCGTAAGGATTATCGCCGCGATGATCGCCGCCGCAATATCTACGATTCGCGCGGGCGCTATTCGGAGCCGCGCCGCATTGACCGCAATTCGCACGTCTGGCGCGGCAATGACGGCCGTTATTACTGCAAGCGCGACAATGGCACGACCGGCCTGATCATTGGCGCCGGGGTCGGCGCTCTCGCCGGTAACCAGATCGCCGGCAATGGCGATCGCACGATCGGCACGATCCTGGGCGGCGTTCTTGGCGGCGCACTTGGCCGCGAGATTGACAAGGGCGATATCCAGTGCCGCTGACCTGACCCTAAAGGCTTCAAAAAATGCAAAAGGCGCGCGGTCCTTACCGGCGGCACGCCTTTTGCCGGAGCAGAGCTGCAGTTGGCTGTCCGCCTGTGACATCGCATTATTTCTGAGCGCAATATTTATCCACCGTTCGTCGCTGCTTAGGTGCATCTCGTCATCTATTTTCAAACACAACGAGGCGTTCATCTGACGTTGTGGATCAATGAACGACTAGCGGCGTTATCAGATCATTCCACGCAACCGACGAGGGCACATTTCCATGCGTAAAATCATTCTCGCCGCCACCATGATGGCGCTCAGCGTTCCCGCCTACATGACTGTCACCACCCCCGCCGAAGCGCGCGACAAGCGCCGCTACCACCGCGCCGATGACGGCTCGCGCTACTGGCGCGGCAACGATGGCCGCTATCGCTGCCAGAAGAAGAACGGCACCACCGGCCTGCTGGTCGGCGGCGTTGCCGGCGCTCTGGCCGGCCGCGCGATCGACACCCGCGGCGACCGCACCGTGGGCACCCTGCTCGGTGCAGCCGGCGGCGCAGTGCTGGGCCGCGAAATCGACCGCGGCGGCTCGAAGTCGCGCTGCCGTTGATGCGGGTCGGCGCAAAGCCGATAGCAGTCCCTTGAAAAAGGCGCGTCGTCCCCGGACGGCGCGCCTTTTTCTTTGCCCGTGCCGGTGCGCCCCGCCGGTACGATTGTCATCGCGGGCAGGCTGGCGGGCCTTTCCTCTGCTGGCCGGCTATGCTCCAATAGCGCCATGTCCCAGTGTCTTGCGCCCATGACCGTATCTCCCAACGACCGCCCCGCCATGCTGGTGACCGGCGGTGCCAAGCGGATCGGTGCGGCCATTGCCCGCGCCTTCGGTGCGGCGGGTTGGCACGTCGTGATCCACTACGGTCGATCGCGCAAACAGGCCGAAGCGCTGGTCGCACAGCTACCTTCCGCCGAGATCGTCGCCTGCGACCTCGACGATTGGGATCAGGGCCCCGCCATGGTGGAAGAACTGGCGCGGCGCCTACCTGACTGGCGGGTCCTCATCAACTGCGCGGGAGTATTCGACATCGATACCGCACAGGATCTCGACCCTGCCACGTTCATGCCCGCCATGCGTGTCAACGCCGCCACGCCCGCGCGGCTCGGCCAGGCGTTCCTCGCCCATGCACGGGCAAACGGCGGCAGGCGACTGATCCATATCACCGACCAGAAGCTGCTCAATCCCAATCCAGATTTCTTCTCTTATACGATGAGCAAGCATGCACTGGCAGCGACCGTGCCGATGCTTTCGATGGCCCGCACCGATGCCCGCGACCGCGTCTATGGCATTGCCCCCGGCGCCATCCTCGCCAGCCATGACCAGAGCGAGGCGGAGGCCGAAGTCTCCCACCGGATGAACCTGCTGCACCGCCGCGCCACCGCGCAGGACGTAGCCGGCGCGGCGCTGTTCCTTGCGGGCGGCTGGCTGGCCAGCGGCGAAACGCTCTACGTGGATTCGGGCCAGCACCTCACCGCCCAGCCGCGCGACGTGCTGTTCCTCGCCCGGCACGGCGATGCGGCTTGAGACATGCGCAGGCCAAACGAAACTATGTACACTTTGCAACACCTAGCCCCTTGCACAGAGCGCGCGCGCCCCGCAAAAGCCGCGAATGGCACTCGGTATTCTAGACCGCTTCCTTGAGCGCGGCGTCCGTAAGGGCGTGCTCGAGGTCCTCCGTCCCAATGGCACCTTGCGCCGTTTCGGAACCCCCCACGAAGGCTTCCCCGAAGTCCGCATCCGCCTGACCACCCCGGCCGCCGAACGCCGCATCCTGCGCGATCCGCGTCTGGGCGCGGCGGAGGCGTTCATGGACGGCCAACTGGTGGTCGAACAGGGCGGCATCATGGAACTGGTGGAACTGCTGCGCGCCAACGCCCGCTGGGACAAGGGCGGCGAACTGCATGAAACCAAGCCGCTGAAGAAAGTCGCCGGCAAAGTCCTCACCCTGATCGACGGCATCAACAAGGCCGCCAGCGCCAAGGCCAACATCGCCCATCACTATGACGTGGGCAACGACCTCTACAACCTGTTCCTCGACACCGAGCACATGCAGTATTCCTGCGCTTACTGGCCGCGCGCAGATATGAGCCTCGAGGAAGCGCAGACCGCCAAGCTCGCCCACATCGCCGCCAAGCTGGCGATCGAACCGGGGCAGACCGTGCTCGACATCGGCTGCGGCTGGGGCGGCATGGCGATCTACCTTGCGAAAAACTTCGACGTCTCGGTCAAGGGCATCACGCTGAGCGAGGAACAACTCGCGCTCGCCCGGACACGCGCGGTCGAGGCTGGCGTCGCCGGGCGCATCGACTTCGAACTGGTCGATTACCGCGACCTTGCCGCGCGCGGAGACAAGTTCGAGCGCATCGTCTCGGTCGGCATGTTCGAGCATGTCGGCCAGGCCCAGTTCGCCCGCTATTTCCGTGACTGCGCGACCATGCTCACTGACGAGGGCGTGATGCTGATGCACACCATCGGCCGCATGGGCGGCCCCGGCGCGACCGATGCCTTCACCCGCAAGTACATCTTCCCCGGTGGCTACATCCCGGCGCTCAGCGAAACCGTGGCAGCCAGCGAAAAGGTCCGCCTGATCGCCTCAGACGTTGAGAACCTACGCCTGCACTACGCCAAGACCCTGCGCGAATGGTACAAGCGCTGCGTCGACAACAAGGACGCCATCGTCGCCCTGCTCGACGAGCGCTTTTATCGCATGTGGATTTTCTACCTCGCCGGCGCCACCGCCGCCTTCGAAAGCGGCGGCATGTGCAACTACCAGATCCAGTACACCCGCAGCCGCCACGCCCTGCCGATCACCCGCGACTATTTGGGCGAAACCGAAAAGCGGCTTCTGGCGGAGTGACGTCGTCCCTTACCTGATCCGGGACCGCTGGCGGTAAACGTCCACTTCGGCGTGTGATGCCGGGGGCTTCGACAAGCTCAGCCTGAGCGGTAATCAAGACCTGCTCTCAACACCGCTCAGGCTGAGCCTGTCGAAGCCCCCCGGGCCGCAGCACACGCCCGGACACCATTGCGCACCCCCCGCGCACCTGATAGGCGCGCGCCGGTATATCCACCGCCCATTCTCGCGGAGCCGTTGCCCATGTCCGACAGCATCAAGAAGGTCGTCCTCGCCTACTCCGGCGGCCTCGACACCAGCGTCATCCTGAAGTGGCTTCAGGTCACGTACAACTGCGAGGTGGTGACCTTCACCGCCGACCTCGGCCAGGGCGAGGAGCTGGAACCGGCGCGCGCCAAGGCCAAGCTGATGGGCCTCGCCGACGAAAACATTTACATCGACGACCTGCGCGAGGAATTCGTGCGCGACTTCGTCTTCCCGATGATGCGCGCCAATGCCCGCTACGAAGGCGACTACCTGCTGGGCACCTCGATCGCCCGCCCGCTGATATCCAAGCGGCTGATCGAAATCGCGCATGAGACCGGCGCCGACGCCGTCGCTCACGGCGCCACCGGCAAGGGCAACGATCAGGTCCGCTTCGAGCTGTCGGCCTATGCGCTAGACCCGAACATCAAGGTCATCGCCCCCTGGCGCGAATGGGACCTGACCAGCCGCACCGCGCTGATCGCCTGGGCCGAACAGCACCAGATCCCCGTCCCCAAGGACAAGCGCGGCGAAAGCCCGTTCTCGACCGACGCCAACCTCCTGCACACCTCGTCCGAGGGTAAGGTGCTGGAAGACCCGTGGAACGAGACCCCGGACTACGTGTATTCGCGCACGGTCAACCCGGAAGACGCGCCCGACGCACCGGAATACATCACCGTCGACTTCGAGAAGGGTGACGGCGTTGCCCTCAACGGCGAGGCGATGAGCCCGGCCACCCTGCTCACCGCGCTCAACGAACTGGGCCGCAAGCATGGCATCGGCCGCCTCGACCTGGTGGAAAACCGCTTCGTGGGCATGAAGTCACGCGGCATGTACGAAACGCCGGGCGGCGAGATCTACGCCCGTGCCCACCGCGGCATCGAACAGATCACCCTCGACCGCGGCGCAGCGCACCTCAAGGACGAGCTGATGCCGAAGTACGCGGAGCTGATCTACAACGGCTTCTGGTTTGCCCCCGAGCGCGAGATGCTGCAGGCGGCGATCGACCATTCGCAGGCGCGCGTGAACGGCACCGTGCGCCTCAAGCTGTACAAGGGTTCGGTTTCGGTGGTTGGCCGCAAGAGCCCCGATTCGCTGTACTCCGAACGCCACGTCACTTTCGAAGACGACGCCGGCGCCTACGACCAGAAGGACGCGGCGGGCTTCATCAAGCTCAATGCCCTGCGCCTGCGCCTGCTCGCCCAGCAGGGTCGGTAGAGTCTTTCCAACAGCTTAACCGCATCAGGCGGCCCGTTGCCAATGCGCGACGGGCCGCTTTTGTATGGGTGGTAAGCCGGGAACCCGACAGGTAGGACTCCGCTCGTCGTCAACGACGTAGTGGGGTATTGCTTGAAAATCCGCCGAACCGGCCGACTGACTGCTATTGCCGCAGTCATGACCCTGACCCTCGCAGGGCCTGTCCACGCCGATTCCCGGATGATCCCGGTCGCCGCAGAAGCCGCGATCAGCAGTGCTCCCACCTCGATCCTTGCCAATCCGGTGACCGCCGCAGAGGCACCCTCGCTCGAACTCGAATTTTCGCCCATCAAAGGAGGCATGGCCAGCTACTATGGTCGCCACCTTGCAGGCGCGCGTACTGCCAGCGGTGCACGCTTCGATCCCGACGCGCTGACCTGTGCGCATCGTACTCTCCCCTTCGGCACCCAGCTTCAGGTGACCAATCCTGCCAACGGCGAAACGGTAGTAGTCACCGTCAATGACCGCGGCCCGTTCCACGGCAACCGCGTAATCGACCTGTCCGACGCTGCCGCTGAGGAAATCGGCATCCTGCGAAAGGGTAGCGGCGTCGTTGAATTGGCTGTTCTTTCCAACTGATCTGGATGCGCGCAGGGCCTCAAAGCCCTCGAACAGAATACTGATCATTGGGCAGAGACGAGGCCGACGCAACTCGCCGGGGGGAAGCGGTGCGCCGGCCTTCACCATATTTAACAACGTCAACGCCTTCCGGTTCCCGGCAAACCGCTACGCGACCGGGCATTAGCCCTGCGAGGCCGCGTAAGCGTCCAGTTTCTCCAGATTCGCCGCGATCGCTTCAGGCGTAAGGAACGAGCCGGTGAAACTGTTGCGCGCCAGCGTGACGAGATCGCCGCGCGACAGACCCCGCGCCTCCGCCACGGCGCGGTAGTTGTCCGCCACATAGCCACCGAAATAGGCCGGATCGTCGGAATTCACCGTCGCCTTGAGGCCTAGTGCGAGCATCCGGTCAAGCGGATGGTCGGCCAGGTCGTCCACCACGCACAGCTTGAGGTTCGACAGCGGGCAGACGGTAAGCGTCATGCCCTCGGCCGCCAGGCGGGCGACCAGCGCATCGTCCTCCAAAGCACGATTGCCGTGGTCGATGCGGTCGACTTTGAGCAGGTCCAGCGCCTCATGCACGTAGGCCGGCGGACCTTCCTCACCCGCATGGGCGGTGATCTTCAGGCCCCTGCCGCGGGCAGCCGCAAAAACGCGGGCGAATTTCTCAGGCGGGTGGCCCACTTCGGAGCTGTCGAGGCCTACCGCCGTGATGCGGTCCAGCCACGGCTCCGCCGCTTCCAGCGTCGCAAAGGCCGCTTCCTCGGACAAATGGCGCAGGAACGAGAGGATGAGCTGCGAGGTCATGCCGAACTGCGCCTCGGCGGCGGCCATGGCGGACAGCAGCCCCTCGATCACTTCCTCGAAGGCAATGCCCCGGTCAGTGTGGGTCTGGGGGTCGAACATGAGTTCAGCGTGGAGCACCCCATCTGCCGCCGCGCGCGTGAAATAGGCCATCGCAAGGTCGTGGAAATCCTGCCGGACACGCAGCACGGCGGCGCCTGCGTAGTAGATGTCGAGGAAGTCCTGCAAGTTGGAGAAATCGTAAGCGGCGCGCACGTCCTCCACCGAGGCGTAAGGGATGGCCACTGAATTACGCTGGGCAAGCTGGAACATCAGTTCCGGCTCAAGGCTACCCTCGATGTGGAGGTGGAGTTCGGCCTTGGGAAGGCCGGCGATGAAATCTGTCTCGGTCATGGTGTCCTTTTCCACGCACATTCGCCCATGACATAAGTGCGGGCGATGGCGCGATCGTCGCCCAGTATCTGGAGCGCGAAAAGGCGAGTCGCAAGGTCTGCCTCGTGCGTGCGGCGGGCGAGAAGCGGCGTAGCGGCGCAGTCGAGCACGGCGAAATCGGCCTCCTGCCCGAGCTCCAGCCCGCCCACGCGATCTTCGATGTGAAGCAGCGCGGCAGAGCCTGCTGTCGCGAGGTAGAGGGCGCGAAAGGGGTCTAGCCTGTCCTCGCGGGCCAGCGCGGCCTGATAGGCAAGGCCCGAAGTCCGCAGCATCGAGAATGAAGTTCCTGCGCCAATATCTGTGCCCAGGCCAAGGCGCAGGCTACAGCGATCGGCCTGTCCGAAATTGAAATGGCTCGAGCCGAGAAACAGGTTCGACGACGGGCAGACCGCGACGCCTGCCCCGCTGTCGTGGAGGCGCATGCAAGCCCGCTCCGACAGGTGGACGCCGTGGGCGAAGACCGATCGCGGCGTGACCAGGCCGAAGCGGTCGTAGACGTCGAGGTAGTCGGCGCTATCGGGGAAGCGCCCTGCCACTGCGGCGATCTCGTGCAGGTTTTCCGACAGGTGGGTATGCATCAGCACTTCGGGATGCTCGGCCAGCAAGGCACCTGCATCGGCGAGTTGCTCGTCGCTGGAGGCCAAGGCGAAACGCGGCGTCACCGCATAGCCAAGGCGGCCTCTGCCCTTCCAGCGGCGGATCAGCGCTTCGCTTTCGGCGCGGCCGGAGGGGAGAGTATCGTTCAGGCCCTCGGGGCCGAGGTCCATCAGGACTTTGCCTGAGACGATCCGCATCCGGCGGCTCAGCGCGGCCTCGAACAGGGCGTCGACCGACTGTTCGTGGACCGTTGGAAAAACCAGCGCGCTCGTGGTGCCATTGCGCAGCAGTTCATCAAGGAAGAAAGCGGCGACCGCGTCGGCGTGGGCCTTGTCGACGAATGCTTTCTCGGCAGGGAAGATATGCTTTTCCAGCCAGTCGAGCAGTTGTTCGCCGTGGGAGGCAATGCGGTCGGTCTGGGGGTAGTGGACGTGCGCGTCGATGAAGCCCGGAACAACAAGGCCAGGCAGCGTTTCGATCGGCACGCCGGGGTATCGGGGGGCGAGGTCGGCATAGGCGCCTCTGGCGATGACGATGCCGTCTTCGATGACCAGCAGGCCATCGGGTTCGTGGCGCACAGCTTCGGGGCCGGCATCGCGAGGGTCATGGGCTACCGACAGGAGTTCGGCGCGGTAGGCGCGGCCCGTCATTCGCCGATCCTCCGCCAGCGTGGCGGGAACTGGATTTGTGTACTCATTTCCCTCTCAATTGCAGAAGCTGCGCGCAGACGGAGATGGCGATCACATCGGGCTCCTTGCCCATGACGCCCGGCACTCCGATCGGCGCGGTGAGGCGTTTCAGCGCCTCGGACGAAATTCCGTCCGCCGCGAGTCGCGAGCGGAAGCGGGCGATCTTCGTCGATGAACCGATCAGTCCCACAAAGGCCGCGCGCGCGCGCGCCAGCGCGGTGAGCGTGAGATGATAGTCCAGCGGATGGTCGTGGGTGAGGATCAGGATCGCGGCATCCGCCGGGGCTTCCTCCACGCATGCCGCGATCTCTTCCTCAGGCACGACGGTGACGCCGTCGATGCCGCCCTGCTCAGGCCGGGTATCGAACCACGCAAGATGCAGCGGCAGGCCAGTCATATGCCGCGCGATGGCTTGCCCGACATGGCCGGCACCGAACAAGTAGACAGGGCGCGGACGCTCACCCACCGGCTCTACCATACGCGCGCCTGCCTCGGGCCTGGGCCCTCGTGCGGACTGGCGTGTGGCGGTTTCACGGTCGAAGATGGTGCGCAGCGGCCCGGCTTTCTCCAGCCTAGTCGCCAGCATCCGGCCCGGCTCGGCATCATGCAACCAGCCGAGCGCGGCGGGATCAAGGTGTTCCACCAGCAGCCGCACCCGCCCCCCGCAGCACTGGCCCAGCAGCGGCCCTAGCGGATAGTCCTGCACCCGCCACGACCCCGGTGCATGGTCCAGCACCGCGCGCGCCTGATCGACGGCCCGGTATTCCAGCTGGCCGCCGCCGATGGTGCCTTCCTGGCCCTGCGCCGTCACCAGCATCCGCGTGCCGGCGCCGCGCGGGGCCGAACCCTCGCTCGCGAGAATGGAGACCATCGCGGTCGGCACATCCTTGTCCAGCCGCCGCAGCCAGCCGATCCATTGTGTCATGGGTCGGCCCTGTGTCCGGCGATGGCCTTGAGGATGCGTTCCGGCGTTGCGGGGGCATCCAGCGGCGGGATCGCGCGCTTGTCAGGCGCAGTCGCCGCCACCGCGCGGCTCAGCGCACAGAAGACCGAATTCGCCAGCATGAACGGCGGCTCCCCCACCGCCTTGGAGCGGTTGATAGTCGGCTCCACGTTCTCACCGTCCCACAAGGTTACGGTGAAGTGTTTCGGGCGGTCCGATGCGGTCGGGATCTTATAAGTCGCCGGGCTGTGGGTGAGCAGACGGCCTCTGGCGTCGTAAACCAGTTCCTCGGTGGTCAGCCAACCCTGCCCCTGGATGAAACCGCCTTCGATCTGGCCCATGTCGACCACCGGGTTCAGCGACCGGCCGACATCGTGGAGGATGTCCACCGCCAGCACCTTGTGCTCGCCGGTCAGGGTGTCGATCACCACTTCGCTGACGGAGGCGCCATAGGCGAAGTAGTAGAACGGCCGCCCCTTGAAGACCGAGCGGTCGTAGTCGATGCCCGGCGTGGCGTAGTAGCCGGTCGAGGATAGCGATATGCGCCCTATGTGCGCCTTGCGCGCGACTTGCCCGAAGGTCAGCGTCTCGGCCCCGACCAGCACACCGCCGGGGGTGAAATGCACGTCGCCCCCACTGCAAGCGTAAGTACGGGCGAGAAATTCGGTCAGCCGCTCACGGATCGCTGCGGCTGCGTTGTAAGCCGCCATGCCGTTGAGGTCGGCGCCGGAACTCGCCGCCGTCGCCGATGTGTTGGGCACCTTGTCGGTGCGCGTTGCGGTGATCCGCACGGCGCTCAGCGGCACGGCGAAGACGTCAGCCACGATCTGAGCGACCTTCACATAAAGGCCCTGCCCCATTTCGGTGCCGCCGTGGTTCACCTGGATCGAGCCGTCGGCATAGACATGCACCAGCGCACCTGCCTGGTTGAGATGGGTGGTGGTGAAACTGATGCCGAACTTAACCGGGGTGAGCGCAATGCCCTTTTTTAGAATCGGATTGGCGGCATTGAAGGCCGCCACGGCGCGGACCCGCTCGTCGTAGCGGGCGGTTTCGCGAAGGCGCGCGATGATCTGCGGGGCGACGTTGTCGGCCACCACCATCTCGTAAGGCGTGGTGTCGCGCCCCGGTCCGTAGAGGTTGGCCACGCGCACTTCCAGCGGATCGACGCCCAGATGGGCGGCCACGTCTTCGATCACGCGCTCGATCGCCAGCATTCCCTGGGGTCCGCCAAAGCCCCGGAACGCGGTGGCCGAGACGGTGTTGGTCTTGAGCCTTTCGGACACGACCTCGACATTGGGCAGGAAGTAGCAATTGTCGGAATGGAACATCGCGCGGTCGTTGATCGCGGGCGATAGGTCCACCGTCGCGCCGCAGCGTGAGGCGAGGTGCAGCAAAAGCCCCAGCAGATGCCCTTCGTCATCGAAACCGACTTCGTAGGCGACCTCGAATTCGTGGCGCTTGCCGGTCATGACCATGTCATCGTCGCGGTCGCAGCGGAACTTGGCGGGCCGTCCCGTGCGGTGGGCAACCAGTGCCGCGGCTCCGGCGAAAAGCGCGGCCTGCGTCTCCTTGCCGCCGAATGCGCCGCCCATGCGCCGCACCTCCACCGTCACATCGGCGGACGAAAGGTGCAGCATGTGCGCGATTAGATGCTGCACTTCGCTGGGATGCTGGGTGGAGCTGAGGACGTGGATCTGCCCGTCCTCGCCCGGCGTGGCGACGGCGACGTGCCCTTCGAGGTAGAAGTGATCCTGCCCGCCCATCTCGAAGCGCCCGGCAAGGCGGCGCGGCGCGGTGTTCATCGCAGCGCCGGCATCGCCGCGCACCATGCGCTGGGCCGGTTCGATCAGCGCCTGCGCGGCCTGCGCATCGGCGATCGTGATGGCGGCGGGAAGCACCTCGTATTCGATCTTGCCGAGGCGTGCCGCAAATCGCGCCGCCCGCTGACTGGTCGCGGCGACAAGGAACACCGACTGTCCCTGACAGATCACCTCGCCGTCCGCCAGCAGGCGGTCATCACCGGCCACGGGGCTGACGTCGTTGGCGCCGGGAATGTCAGCGGCGGTGAATACCGCGACCACGCCGGGAGCCGCGCGCACGGCGTCGAGGTCCATCGAGAGGATGCGGGCACGCGCCTCGCTAGACTGGCCGAAAGCGAGGTGGAGCATGTCCGCCGGCTCGCCCAGATCATCGGCATAGCGCGCCTCACCGCTGACGTGCAGGCGGGCGCTGTCGTGCGGCTGCGACGGCTTTTGAAGCACTTTCCATGCGGGGTCGCGTTCAGCCATCGAGGGCCTCCACTTCCAGCACCGAAATAGCCATTCCCTGATGCCGCAGCCACAGGCGGCGCAGCAGGTTCGCGGCAGTTTCCACACGGTAAGTCGATGAACCGCGCACGTCGCTCAAAGGTTCGAAGTCAGTCTTGAGCGCAGCGATGGCGGCAGTGACAGTGGCATCGTCGAAGGGTTTGCCGGTGAGAGCCGCCTCGCACGCGGCCGCGCGCTTGGGGGTTGCCGCCATCCCGCCGAAGGCGACGCGGGCCGAGGTGATCGCGCCATCGGTCACGCTTAGCATGAAGGCGCCGCAAACCGCCGAGATATCACTGTCGAAGCGGCGCGAGAGCTTGGCGATATGGATCACCGCATCGGCGCCGGGGCGCGGGATATGCACGGATTCCACGAACTCTCCCGCACGGCGGTCTTGCTTGCCGTAAGCTAGGAAGTAGTCCTCCAGCGGCATCGTGCGACGACCGTCCACGCTGCGCAGCGTCAGCCGTGCTCCCAGCGCGATCAAAGCGGGCGGACCGTCACCGATCGGCGAACCATTGGCGATGTTGCCGCCCACGGTTCCGGCATTGCGGACCTGAAGGCCGCCGATACGGCGTACCAGTTCGCCAAGGTCCGGGTGGAGGCGTGCCATGGCTGCGTGGGCATCGCCGTAGCGCACGCCCGCGCCGAGGATCAGCGCCTCGTCAGTTTCCTCGATCTGCGCAAGGTCGGCCATGTCGCCGAGGAAGATCACAGTGCCCAGTTCGCGCAGCCCCTTGGTCACCCACAAGCCGACATCGGTTGCGCCAGCGATCAGACGGGCATCCGGATGCTCGGCCAGCAGCGCGGCCAGTTCATCGGATGAGCGCGGGACGAACCAGCGGCGTCCCTGCCATTCTCCCGAGGTCCCCTCGCCCGTCAGCGCCATGAGGCTCTTGGCCAGATCGGCATCGCTGCGATCCTGCGGCAGCGCATTCTCGCCCGCTTCGAGGATCGGGCCGTAGCCGGTGCAGCGGCAGAGGTTGCCCGCGATCACGTCCGCCACCGGCAGCTCGCAGCCCTTCGCGCCGATGCTGCGGCCATGCAGCGACATCACGAAACCCGGAGTGCAGAACCCGCACTGCGAGCTTCCGTTCGCCGCCATCGTTTGCTGCAACGGGCAGATCGCGCCGTCTTCGGCCTTGAGGCTTTCAACCGTCATCAGCGCCTTGCCGTTCACCATGGGCAGGAACTGGATGCACGAATTGACCGCGCGCCAGTCCACCGTATCGCCGGCCGGGCCAAGAGAGCCTACCAGCACGGTGCAGGCACCGCAGTCACCTTCCGCGCAGCCTTCCTTGGTGCCGGTGCGGCGCATCTTGTACCGCAGATGATCAAGCAGCGTCGCAGTAGGGTCAACCTCGGGCAGGTCCACCACTTCGCCATCGAGAAGGAAACGTACTGCCCCCATCAGCTGCCCCGGTAGGTCGAATAGCCGAAGGGCGAGACCAGCAACGGTACATGATAATGCCCGGCGGGGTCGGCAATGCCGAAGTCTATCGCCACGCGGTCAAGGAACGGCGGCTCGGGCAGATGCACGCCGCGCCGCCGGAAATAGGCAGCGACCGAGAACTTCAGGCGATAGGTGCCGGTAGGAAGCTCCGGCACGCCCGGACAGCGGCCGTCATCATTGGTCGTCCCTTCGAACAGCACGGTGCCGCTTTCAGTTTCGAGGACCAGCGCAATGCCTGCGGCAGGGCTGCCATGGGCGGTATCGAGGACGTGGGTGGACAAGGTGCTCATACCGCTGTCTCCTTCGGCCATTGTTCCAGAAACTCATGCTCGTCGTAATCGAGGAAATCGGCCACCAGTTCATCGCGGTCATCGAGGAAAAGCTGGTCGGCCACGCCCTTGACGAGGCGCGGCAGCGCATTGTGCAGGCCCGATAGCGCCGAGGCGGAAAGGCCAAGGCTAACCAGCGCGGAATAGTTGAAGGCGAACAGACCGTACAGGGCCGCGCCGTCCACGCCATCGCGAGGCAGGAATTCGAACGCCGCGCCAAGATAGGGATGCGCGTCGATCAGGGCGTTGCGCTTGCCGTCAGGCGTCACCCGGTCGCCCCACCGGACGATGAGATCGGCGACATGGGACAGTTCGGGGCGCAGGCCGGGATCGCTCAGCAGACCGGTGGAGACGACGACGAAGTCGTAATCGTGGAAGCCATGCGGACTGGTCACGCGCACGCCGCCCTCATGCTCGGCCACATCCAGCCACGGGGCGCCCAGATGCAGCGCGAAGCCCGGCCATGCGGCGGCGCGGGCGAACGTGTCGTTCGTGGGCGGCTGGTTGTGGCCAAGGAAGCAGTCCATCGCCGCATACTTTGTGGCATCGTCCAGCGCCGGGTAGCGGGCGGTGAAGCCGACGCGTTCCATGAAGCGGATCGGGTTTATGCGCGGCAGTTCCTTGCGGCGCATGAATACTTCCGCCGCCCCCACGCCCTGGGTCAGCGCGTAATTGGCGTTGTCGAATGCCGAGGCCCCGCCGCCAAGGATGCCGATGCGCTTGCCATGCAGCCGTGCGAAGTCGATCGGTTCGCTGGTATGCGCCCACAGCGACTTGGGCAGATTATCGCGCACCATCGCCGGGGTGTGCCATTCGCCGCCGCCCTGGATGCCTGTCGCCAGCACGACCTTGCGGGCCAGCCGCGCCGCGCCGCCATCGAAATGCAGGCGATGCAGGTTCTTGTCCGGTAGCGGTTCGATGCGAGTCAGCTTCGCGCCGTTCTCGACCGGAAGGTGCAGCACGCGGCGATACCAGCGCAGATATGCCATCCAGTCGCCGCGCGCGATCTTGTCTACCGCCTCCCAGCCCGCAGCGCCGTGCTGCGCTTCCCACCAGGCCCGGTAGGTCAGCGAAGGCACGCCGAAGTCGATGGGATTGAGGTGCTTGGGCGTGCGCAGTGTGACCATCCGCGCATAGGTGTCCCACGGACCTTCGTAGCCGGGCACGTTCTCGTCGAAGACCATGACGCTGGTCACGCCTTCGCGGCGAAGGCCCAGCGCGGCGGAAAGACCGCACTGGCCGCCGCCGATCACTGCGACATCAAGGACATCCTCGCCGTCCAGTGCGCGCGGGCGCACCCATTCAGGGCGATAGAAACCGATGAGATCAAGATCGCGGGCAAGCTGCGCCTCGAGAGTGGGGAGGCCAATACTTTCGTTCATTTCGCATCTTCCAGCCGCAAGCGCACTATCTCGCCGATCTGTCCGAGCGCAGTCTCGATTTCCGCCTCGCGCGCGTTCCCGAGGCGGCGTTCCATGGCGCTGAGAATACCCGCCTTGTCGGTCAGGCGCACGCAGATGATGAAGGGAAAGCCGAACTTGTCGCGGTAAGCTCCGTTCAGGACATGGAACTGGTCGAATTCCTGCGGCGTCAGCCGGTCCAGCCCGGCGCTGGCCTGTTCGGCACTGCTTGCATCGGTCAGGGTCTTGTCGATCGCAGCCTTGCCAGCGAGTTCGGGGTGAGCGCGGATCAGTGCGAGCTGCTCCTCTGCGCTGGCCGCATACATCACGGTCATCAGGTCTGCATGACGGTCCCCGCTTGAGGGCCGCGCATCGGCGCGTTCCTCAACCCAGGGGCTGTGCTCGAACAGGGCGGTCATGAGGTTGTCCCCTCAAGGCTGACATGGGCGGAGACGACCTTCCAGCCGCTCGCGAACTTCACCCAGGATTGCGTCTGACGGCCACGCCGGTCAGAACCTTCGCGGAAGAATTCGGCATCGGCGGTGGCGAAGCTGTCGCCGTAAACGGTGATCGCCAGGCGCCCGATCCTACGCTGGGGAGAGCCGCCGCGCCCTTTGCGAAATTCGCGGATTTCCTCGATGCCATAGAGCACTTCGCCCACGCCGTAGCGGTTGGTGGTGGGTGCATTGTGGAACAGTGCGTCCATCGCGGCCACGTCATCCGCCATCAGCGCCAGTTCGTAGGAATGGAAAGCGTGGGTCACTTCGGCGAGCAGTACCGGATCATTAATCTGCATAAGGGTGCACTTCCTGCCAGTGACGGGCAATGTCGATGCGGCGCGCCGTCCACGCATCGCCGCTGGCGATCACATGGTCGAGGAAACGCGCCAGCCAGCGGGCACGTCCGGGCTTTCCGGCAATCCGGGCGTGCAGGCCGATGGACATCATCCGCCCGCCCTCCTCGCGCAATTGATCGAACGTATCGCGCATGTGGCGAAAGAACTGCTCGCCCTCGGTGAAGCCGTTGAGCGCGACCATCTTCATGTCGTTCACGTCGAGCGTGTAGGGCACGATCAACTGCGGTTTCCCAAATCGCGTGTCCCAATAAGGCAAGTCGTCGGCGTAGCTGTCGGCGTCATAGGCGAAACCGCCCTCCTCGGCCACCAGCCGCGCGGTGTTGGGCGAGGTCCGGCCCTGATACCAGCCGAGCGGGCGCTGGCCGGTGAGCTTTTTGTGCAGGGTGATGGCTTCGGCGATATGAGCGCGTTCCACATGCTCGGCCACGTACTGATAGTCGATCCAGCGCAGGCCGTGGCTGGCGATTTCCCAATCGGCGGCCAGCATCTCTGCGACGGCTTCAGGGTTCATCTCCATGGCCTTTGCCACGCCGAAGACGGTCACGGGAAGGCCGCGCTCGGTGAACAGGCGGTGGAGGCGCCAGAAGCCGGCGCGGCTGCCGTATTCGTAGAGGCTCTCCATTGCCATCGCCCGGTCCGGGTGGCTGCCCGCGCCGACCATCTCGGACAGGAAAGCCTCCGAACCCTTGTCGCCATTGAGGACGGAGTTTTCCGCGCCTTCCTCATAGTTGATGACGAACTGCACGGCCACGCGTGCACCGCCCGGCCACTGCGCGTCAGGCGGGTTCTGGCCATAGCCAATAAGGTCGCGGGTCACGCTCATGCGTCCCAGGCCTGCATCGCCGCCGGAACCGCCTCGCCCAGGGGAAGCGCGAAGCCTTCCATGCGCAGGCACGATTCCAGCGCCGCCAGCGTCAGCAGCACTTTGTGCTTCATCGCGTTGTAACCCATCGCGCCAAGCCGCCAGACCTTGCCCTGAAGCGGGCCGAAAGCGGTGCCGATCTCGATCTCGAACAGTTCGCGCATGGCCATCCGCACCGCCTCGCCATCGACGCCGTCGGGGGTGTAGACGCCGGTCACATTGGTCATGCGGTAACGGTCGTCGCCAAACACGGTGAGGCCCATCGCCCGCAGGCCCGCCGTCATCGCGCGGCCCGCCGAGGCATGGCGGGCATACCGGGCCTCAAGCCCCTCGCCCAGCACGATGCGGGCGCATTCGCGCGCGGCGTAGAGCATCGAGGTCGCCTCGGTGTGGTGGTTGAGGCGCTTGTCCGACCAGTAATCCATGATCATGGCGAGGTCGAAATAGTTGGAGCGGATGCGCGGCCCCTGCCCGTCGATGGTATCGGCGCCCCGGATGCCTTGCTCGACGTGACGGCGCTTGCCGATATGCTCGGCCGCCCGGTCCGAAATGGTGATCGGCGCCGAGCCGGAAGGCCCGCCGAGGCACTTTTGCAAGCCGCCCGTCACCACGTCCACGTCCCAGCGGTCTGCGGCCAGTTCCATGCCGCCGATGGTCGCGGTCGCATCGACGTAGGAAAGCGCGCCCGCCGCCCGGCACAATGCGCCGAAGCCTTCCAGCGGCTGTGCCATGGTGGTCGAGGTATCGCCGTGAATGGTGGCGACGACCTTGGGGTGGGCGCGGGCGATGGCCGCCTCGATCCGTTCCAGCGGGACCACCTCGCCCCACGGCGCCTCGACCGTCTCGATCACCGCGCCGATGCGCTGGAGAATTTCGGTCAGGAGCAGGCCGAAGCGGCCGAAGTTCACCACCAGCACAACGTCGCCGGGCGAAACGAGGCTGACCAGCGCCGCCTCGATCCCGGCGCGGGCAGTGCCGTCGACCAGCATCGTCCACTTGTTCTGAGTGCCGAAGATCGGGCGGTAAAGCGCCATGACCTGGTTCATGAACCCGGTCATCTCGGGATCGAACTGACCCAGCAGGTCCGCGCTCATCGCGCGCAGCACGCGCGGGTGGGCGTTGATCGGGCCAGGGCCCATCAGCAGGCGCTGCGGCGGGTCGATCTCGCCAAACAGCATCTGGCCGAGTGCGAGGGGGTCCAGTTCAGGCGGCAAATGAATCTCCAAGGCGATCTATGAAACCGAGCATGACCTGAAGCGCGATTTCGACATCGGCAGGCTCGACATGTTCGGCAGGGTTGTGGCTCACGCCGCCGGTGCAACGGATGAACAGCATGGCGGTAGGGCACAGCGAAGCCATGACCATTGCATCATGCCCGGCGCCCGAGACGAGCCGGCGCACCGGCTGCCCGGCAGCGACGAGCGCCTCGTCCATCAGGTCCATCAGCGCGGGTGCACAGGGGCTGGCGGCAAGATCGTGGACCAGCACCGTGCCAAGGTCCAGCGCGCGCGCTTCGGCAATCTCGCGCAGGCGGGCAAGGATCGCCTCAGCCATGCCGTTGCGCCGGGTTTCCGAGCCTGAGCGCACGTCGATGGTGAAGCGGACTTCCCCCGGAATGACATTGGCCGCGCCGGGCAGCGCCTCGATCGTGCCGACCGTGGCCACGACATCTGAATTGTCCCCCCGCGCAAGCTGCTCGACGGCGAGGATCATGGCGGCGGCCCCGGCCAGAGGATCGCGGCGCAGGCGCATCGCGGTCGTGCCGGCGTGGCCCGCCATACCCTTGACGGTGACGGCGTAACGCAGCTGCGCGGCGATGCCGGTGACGGTGCCGACTGCGAGGCCGTCCGCCTCCAGCACCGGCCCTTGCTCGATATGTGCTTCGAGGTAGGCCAGCGTGGCGGCAGGTTCGCGGCGGGCGTCGAGATACTCCGCCGAACCGGGCAGCGCCTGCGCGAGGGTTATGCCCTCGGCGTCGGCTACGTCCAGCGCGGCAGCGTCCAGCGTTCCGGCAACCGCGCGCGTGGTCAGCATTGCGGCGGGAAAGCGCGAACCTTCCTCATCCCCGAAAGCATAGACCTCGATCGGGAACGGCATTCTTCTGCCCTGCTCATGCAGCGCAGCGACCGCCTCGATCCCCAGCATCACGCCAAGCGGACCGTCATAGAAACCGGCATCGCGGACCGAATCGAGATGACTGCCGATCACGAGCGCCGGCGCATCGGCAAGGCGGCCGTCATAGCGGCCGATGAGGTTGGCGGCGGCATCCCGGCGCACGGTCATACCGGCTGCTTCCATCCACGCGGCCAATGCCACCTGAGAGGCGGCGTAGGCGGGCGTCAGATAGCCACGAAACAGCCCGCCTTCCATGTCGGAATAAGGCGCGGCGCCAAGCGCATCGCAGCGTGAAACGGCGCGTGCGCCGCCGGGGGGGAGGTTTGCTGCGATCATGGCCGGGCGCCTGCGTGCGGGGGCATCGACAAGCTCAGCCTGAGCGGGGTTGGTGGGGCGGTGTTCCGCTTGAACAAAGTCGAGAAAGGTGTCCTCCCAACCCGGATCAGGCTGAGCCTGTTGAAGGCACGACCGCACAGCACCGCCATCAGCCTGAATGTCACCATCCCAGCACGCCCCCGTCGCTGCGCGGATCGGTAGCGCCTTCGAATCCGCCGCCCGCAAGGCGCACCAAGGCGCCCGCATGGCCCATCGTCGCCGTCAGCGGACCCACGCGCTCGACGTCGTGGCCAGCCTCGGCAAGGGCCGCATAAAGCCCCTCGTCGAAGCCGTCCTCCAGCTTGAGCGTGGTCGATTGTTCCCCCCAGGTGCGGCCCAGCAGCCAGCGCGGGGCGCTGATGGCCTCCTGCAGGTCCACCCCGAAGCGGGCGTAGCGGCTGAACAGGGCGGCCTGCGTCTGCGGCTGCCCCTCTCCGCCCATGGTGCCATAGGCCATGATGCGGCCATCCTCGAACACGGCCAGCGCCGGATTGAGCGTGTGGAAAGGCTTGCGGCCCGGCTTCAGCGCATTCCAACCACCTTCCGAAAGGCGGAACGAACTGCCCCGGTTCTGCCAGGTGATACCGGTCTGCGGCAGGACCAGCCCGGAGCCGAACTCGAAGTAGGTGGACTGGATGCAGGACACCACCCTGCCCTCGCTGTCCGCCGCGCCGAACCAGCAGGTATCACCCCACTGCGGAGGCTGCGGCCAGGGAAGCGCTTTTGCCGGATCGATGCGAGAAGCCAGCTCGTCCAGCGCGGCCAAGTCGGACAGCAAGGCCTGAAAATCGAAGTCGGTATAGGCCGGATCACCGACATGGACGTCGCGCAGCAGGAACGCCTGCTTGGTCGCCTCGATCAGGCCGTGGACATGATCGAAACTGTCCGGCGCATCGGCTTTGAGACGGTCGAACAGCGCCAGGATCATCAGCGCGGCAAAGCCCTGCGTCGGCGGGGTTGCATTGTAGAGCGCCGCGCCGGTGATGGCGGTATGCAGCGGATCAGGGCGGCTGGCGGCATGGGCATTGAGGTCCGCCAGCGACACCGGACTGCCCAGCGCGGCAAGGTCATGCGCGATCAGCTGCGCCAGTTCGCCGCGGTAATAATCGTCAAGGCCGTTCGCCGCCAGCTTGCGAAAGGTTTGCGCCAGCAGCGGCTGGAGCAGCACGTCGCCTTCGGTAAGCGGCTTGCCCTCAGGCTCGAACACCTGCGCATAGGCGCCAGGCTGGCCGCGCAGTTCGCCGCCCTTGGCCGCCGCTATGCCCGCACCGCCCGCCGTCACCGACACGCCCAGTTCGGCATGATGGATCGCATCGCGCAGCAGACGGTCCAGCGGCAAAGTGCAGCCGTCCCCCGCAAGCGCAGCTGCCCAGCCCGAGATGGTGCCCGCAACCGTATTCGCCGCCAAGGGCCCCCGCGTCGGCACTGCGGCAAGCCCCGCGTAGAGCGAAAGGTCCGCCTTGGCGGCCGACCCGCCGCAGCCATGGACCGAATGGACGCGCCTGTCCGGCTCGCGGATCAGCCAGAATCCGTCGCCGCCGATCCCGGTCATATGCGGATAGACGACAGCCAGCGTCGCCGCCACCGCTACG
The DNA here is from genome assembly GCF_001046635.1 of Novosphingobium barchaimii LL02. GTDB lineage: Bacteria > Pseudomonadota > Alphaproteobacteria > Sphingomonadales > Sphingomonadaceae > Novosphingobium > Novosphingobium barchaimii. Next base: position 117,059 of record NZ_KQ130460.1, on the reverse strand, counting down.
CAGGCTTCGACGGCATTGCCGCCATCGGCCAGCACATCGCGCCCGGCCTGCGCCGCAAGGTAGTGCGGCGCGGTGACGATACCGTGTTCGGCGGTTACGGTTTTCATTCCGGCGGCCTTAATCGGGAAGCGCGGCGACGAATGCGCGCACCACATGGGCGGAATTCACAGCGGCAAGATGCTCGTAGGTGTCTTCCATGTTCTTGTGCCTGTCACCGCCGGCAAGGTCGGAAAGCGAGCGGAACACAATCGTCGGCACCTGGTTGGCATAGGCGACCTGCGCCACCGCGCCGCTCTCCATGTCGAGCACGCGGGCGTGCCAGGCCTTGAAGAGGTATTCGCGGAATTCGGCGTTGTCCGCATAGACGCCCGCGCTGACGCCGGTGCCGCCGACGACGACCTTGGGCGCCTTCTTCAGGCACAGTTCGGTGTCGGGAAGCTGCGTGGGCGATGGCGGCACGCAGCGTTCCATGTCCACAGTGGGCGCGACCTTGCGGGCAAGGTCCAGCAGGCCTGCGTCCATCGGGAACTTGAAGATGCGCTGCGGCGGCGCGGCGGCATTGGCGACGGTCACTCCGCGCGGGAAGATGAAGTTCCAGTTGCCCGGCGCCTCGGGAGCCACCGCCTCGGGCGATTTCCAACCCTTCTTGCCCGCCTTTCGCGCAAAGTTGACTTCCAGGTACTGGCCCCAGTCCTCCAGCACGATCACGTCGCCGATGGAAAGGCCGGGGTCGACCCCGCCGGCGATGCCGGAAAAGACGATGCGCTTGACGGTGAACCTGTCGATCACAAGCTGCGTGTTCATCGCCGCGTTCACCATCGACACGCCGCTCTGCATCAGCAGGATCGGCTTACCCTCCAGCGTCCCGGTCAGGTAAGTCATGCCGTTGATCCGGTATTCCTTAGGCGCCGTCACGGCATGCACCAGCGCGTTCCATTCGGGCTGATAAGCGGTCATCACCAAGGTGCGCGGCGTGATGTCCAGCCTTTCGTCGGCCAGCGCCGGAGCGGCAGCCAGGGTGCAGGCTGCGGCCAGGGTGCAAGAAGCGGTCAGGGCGTATTTCAGCATCAGGCGGCTCCCATCCAGACGAAGCGGGCGACGAACAGCAAAGCCAGAACCAGCAGGAAACCGTCGCTCTTGCGGATCGTGCCGCGCACGATCTTGAGGATGGCATGGGCGGTGATGCCGAAGGCCAGGCCATTGGCGATCGAGAACGTCAGCGGGATCATCGCCACGGTCAGGAACGCCGGGATCGCCGAAAGCGGGTCCTCCCATTCCACTTCGGTCAGCGGCAGCAGCATCAGTCCGCCGACGATGATGAGCGCGGGCGCGGTCGCCGCCAGCGGGATCACCTGCGCATAAGGCGCGACGAACATCGTCGCCAGAAACAGCAGCCCGGTGACGATAGCGGTAAGGCCGGTGCGCCCGCCCGCCTGCACGCCCGCCGCGCTCTCCACATAGGAGGTCACGGTGCTAGTGCCCGCCATCGAACCGACGATGGTGGCGGCGGCATCGGTGATGAGGATGCGGTTGAGGCGCGGGATGCGGCCCTGGGCGTCCATCAACCCGGCCCGCTTGGTCACTGCGACGAGGGTTCCGATATTGTCGAACAGGTCGACGAAAAGGAACACGAAGAGGATTTCAAGAAGGCCCAGCCCCTGCTTACCGGAAAGGCCGAACACGCCGCCCAGATCCAGCTGGAAGGCCGTTCCCGTCAGCGCGGCTAGCGAATAGGGTTCCGGGCTGACGGTGACCATGCCCGCCAGCCAGCCGACCAGCGTCGTGGCGACGATGCCGACCAGCATCGCCCCGCGCACGTTCCACACGCTCAGCGCGCCGATCACGACGAGGCCGAACAGCGCCAGAGCCGCGCCGGGACTTTTCAGGTCCCCCAGCGCCACGAACGTCGCCGGATTGGCGACCACGATGCCCGCGCCTTTGAGGCCGATAAAGCCGATGAACAGGCCGATACCACCCGCCACCGCTGCGAAGAGGTACTGCGGAATGGCCGAGACGATGAGTTGGCGCACGCCGGTCAGGGTCAGCACCAGGAAGGCGATGCCCGAAAGAAACACGCAGCCCAGCGCCACCGGCCAGGGCACGCCCATCTGCTGGACGACGGTGAAGCTGAAGTAGGCATTCAGGCCCATGCCCGGCGCCAGCGCCAGCGGCACATTGGCGACGAAGCCCATCAGGATCGAGGCGAAGGCCGCCGCGAAACAGGTCGCCGCCGCCACTGAAGCGACCGGCATCCCGGCGCTGCCCAGGATCGCCGGGTTGACCAGCACGATGTAGGCCATGGTCAGGAAGGTGGTCATCCCCGCCAGTACCTCGGTACGCGCATTGGTGCCGCGCGCAGTGAGCGAAAAATAGCGGTCCAGCTTGCCCGAAGGCGCGGCCTTGGGGGTATCCATCATGGTCTGTGTCTGCGTCACGCTATGCCCCCAACACCGCGCTGAGCGGTGAAAATGCCTGAAACCTGCCGCCCCCGCAGCTTCGATATTTGTTCACGTTCGCCTTGTCCGGGCCGAAGCGCGATTGCCGTCTTTCCTTCGTCATCCCCGCGAACACGCGGACCCTGCTGATGCCTGCGCGGGAATGACGACGCCTTGTATGTCCATCGGCGGGGCGCTGAAACCTGTAACGCCCCGCTCCTCCAGTCCGGCGGCGAAGGCAAAAAGGTCCACCTCGCGCCCCGGCCCGCCGATCAGCTGGAGGCCGATGGGCAACTTGCCCGGACGGTAGAGCGGAACCGCCAGCGACGGCAATCCGGTGAAGCTGATCGGCTGGGTATGAATGCCAAGATCCGCGCGCGCCGGGCTGAGCGCGCCGTCGATCAGGATGCGCGGGTCTTCCACCAGCGGCGCGGTGGTGGGCGTCGCGGGAGCCAGCAGCACGTCATAATCCGCAACCAGTGCTTCGATCCGGGCTCGGTAGGCGGTGCGGAAGGCCTGGGCCTCTGCATAGAGAGCATCGGGCAGCAATGCGCCCGCAAGAAGCCGGTCGCGCACCTGCGGGTCGAAGGCCATGGCGTCTTCGGCCAGCGCCTCGCGGTGGAGCGCTCCGCCCTCGTAAGCGGTGATGAGGAACGCGGCCGAGCGCGCACGGGCGATTTCAGGGAGTTCGATCAGCGGAGCATCGGGCGCGATGGCATCGATGACGGCAAGCTGATCGGGGTCGGCGTTGTCCCGGAAGCGGCCGCCGAGGCGGGCGACCCGCATCGCGCGGTCCGGCGTTCCGGCACTTCGGCCGGTCAGCACGTTCCAGACCAGCGCCATGTCCTCCACCGAACGGGCGAAGGGGCCGACATCGTCGAAACTCTTGGCAAACGGGAATACGCCGCCCAGCGGCAGGTCGCCGTTGGTGGGCTTGAGGCCGTAGATGCCGGTCAGGCTGGCGGGCACGCGCACCGAACCGTTGGTATCGGACCCGAGCGAGAAAGGCAGTAGCCCCGCGGCGACCACCGCCGCCGATCCGCCTGAGGAACCACCGGCAAGGCGGGCGGGATCGTGGGGATTGCGGGTGGTGCCGTAAGCGGCATTGATAGTCGCGAAGCCGTAGGCAAATTCGTCCATGTTCAGCGTCGCCACCACGATCGCGCCAGCGGCCTTGAGGCGCACGACGGCCTCGGCATCGGCGGCGGCAGGCGCGGCGTCTGCGTAGAGCGTGGACCCGGCAGTGGTGGGCAGTCCGGCCAGGTCGAACAGATCCTTCACGCCGTAAGGCACCCCCGCGAGCGGTCCAAGATCTCCCCCGGCGGCGACCATCGCGTCTACCGCATCCGCCTCGGCGCGGGCGCGGTCGTGAAGAATGCGGGTCACGGCGATCAGCGTGCGGTCCGCCTCCACCAGCGCGGCAAGGGCCTGCTCGACGATAACGCGGGCACTTAACCGCCCTTCGCGCACGGCAGCGGCGATTTCTCGGATGGGCATCATGCCGCCTGGCCCCTCATCGTGCGGGCATGGCGCGCCAACAACGCAAGATTTGCAGCTACGCCTGCCTCGCACTCAGGCAGGATCGGCAGGCCGCGCGCGGCGGCGGCAGCGGCAATATCCGCAGCGCTCAGGGCGACTGCGGCACGTGTGGGCGCAGCGGGGGTTTCGGCCATGGTCTCACGATCGGTAGGCGCGGCAGGAAAAAGCGGTGTAACGCTTCTTTCCTGCCTGCTCACCCCCTATCGATCAAACGCAATGATCGGAACGGATCGTTGCAAAAATTAGAGCACCTCTTGCGCACAAAAGAATGGACAAGGCGTCAGATCATCGTTTCGGGGCGCACCACCCGGTCGAAGGTCGCCTCGTCCACAAGGCCCAACTCCAGCGCCGCCTCCTTGAGGGTCTGCCCCTTGGCATGGGCGTGCTTGGCGATCTTGGCGGCGTTGTCATAGCCGATCTCGGGCGCGAGCGCCGTCACCAGCATCAGCGAACGGTCGAGCAGTTCGGCGATACGCGGGCGGTTGGGTTCGATACCCTCGACGCAGCGCTGCGCGAAGCTGACCATGCCAACCGAGAGCAGGTCGATGGAACGCATCACCGCCGCCCCGATCAACGGCTTGAACACGTTCAGCTCAAACGCGCCCTGCAGGCCGCCGATAGTGGCCGCCTGATGGTTGCCGATGACCTGCGCGGACACCATCGTCAGCATCTCGCACTGGGTCGGGTTGACCTTGCCCGGCATGATCGAACTACCGGGCTCGTTCGCCGGCAGATCAAGTTCGCCAAGGCCTGAGCGCGGGCCGGACCCCAGCCAGCGGATGTCGTTGGCGATCTTGGTCAGCGCAACCGCCAGCGTCGCCAGGGTGGAGGAAAGGTGCACCAGCGGATCGTTGGAGGCCAGCGCCTCGAACTTGTTCTCCGCCGGGCGAAACGCAAGGCCGGTGAGCAGCGACATTTCAGCAGCAAAATCCTCGTCGAAACCTGGCGAGGAATTGAGGCCCGTGCCTACCGCCGTGCCGCCCTGCGCCAGCGCGGTCATGCCGTGAGAGACGGCAGGCTCGATACGCTTGCGGCTGCGGTAAACCTGATGCGCGTAACCGGAAAATTCCTGACCCAGCGTTACCGGGGTTGCATCCTGCAGGTGGGTGCGGCCGATCTTGACGATGTCCGCCCAGGCCTTCGCCTTGGCATCGAGCACCCCGAACAGCGTATCGAGCGCGGGGTACAAGGTGTCCGTGACAGCCCGCGCCGCGGCGACGTGCAGCGCGGTGGGGAAGCTGTCGTTGGAGGACTGTCCCATATTTACGTGATCGTTGGGATGGACAGGCGACTTGCCGCCGCGCGTCCCCGCCAGCATCTCGTTGGCGCGGCCGGCGATCACCTCGTTGAGGTTCATGTTGGTCTGCGTGCCGCTGCCCGTCTGCCAGATCACCAGCGGAAACTGGTCGTCAAGCTTGCCTGTCACCACTTCGGCCGCAGCCGCCTCGATCGCATCGGCCAGCTTTGCGTCCAGCCCATGCTTGCGATTCACCCGAGCCGCCGCCTGCTTCACCAGCGCCATGGCGTGGACGATCGCAATGGGCATCCGCTCGGAGGGGCCGAAAGGGAAATTCTCGATGCTGCGCTGCGTCTGCGCGCCCCAGTACGCCGATGCGGGGACGTCAATTTCACCGATGCTGTCGGACTCGCGGCGGGTATCCATGGCTCTGGCCTCCTGAAGGGTCTGACCTTCTAGATAGCTGTAGGCTCGGACATTTCCATGGCTAATGCGACTTAATCGCATGAATGTCGGAATGATCCGGCAAGCGGTTCTTTCCGCGCGCTACAGTCCCAGTGGCCTCAATTCGCGGATGAGATCGACCAGCAGCCGCAAGCCGCGAGGCACCTGTCTGCGACTCGAATAGTAGATGAAATACCCCGGCCCCGGCGAGGCCCAATCCGCCAGCACCACGCGCAGGCGCCCCAACGCTACGAGGTCGGCTATGCCCTCCTCCGCAATGTAGATCAGGCCCAGCCCGCGCAGGGCCATCGCGCGGCTGGCGCCGCCGTTGTTGACGGTCACGCCGCCAGGCACATCGAGTTCGAAGGCCTCGTCGCCGCGTTCGAACTCCCACTTGTACATGCGGGCATTGCCCAGGCGGATGCGAATGCATTGATGGTGCATCAGGTCCTCGGGGTGCTGCGGCTCGTCCCTGCTTTCGAAGTAGGCGGGCGAGCCGGCGATGACCCAGTTGAAATCGGCCGAGAGGCGCTGGGCAATCATGTCCTCAGGCACGGTGCCGCCGAAACGGATACCGGCATCGAAGCCCTCCTGCGTCACGTCGATCATCGCGTTGTCGACGCAGATGTCGAGTTCGACGTCGGGATAGCGCGCGACGAATTCGGGCAGGATCGGCGCCAGAAGCTGAGTCGCCGCATCGTCCGGCACGTTGATACGCACGCGGCCGGTCGGCGCATTGCGGTGGAAGTTGAGCCGGTCCTCGGCGTCGTGGATCGCGGCGAAGGGATCGCGGATCGACTGCTCCAGATCCTCACCCGCCGCCGTCAGCGTGACCGAGCGGTTGGTGCGGTTCACCAGCCGCACCTTCAGCCGCTCTTCCAACCCGCGCAGCGAATGGCTGAGCGCCGAAGCGCTTACCCCCAGTTCGGTGGCTGCCTTGCGAAAATTGCGGTGCCGGGCAATGGCGAGGAAGTAACTGAGGTCGGCAAGGTCGGCGCGCCTGAACGGCATCTGCGGATTGTCCCGGTACTATGAAAAGGGCCGCCGGATGGCGGCCCTTGGCTCTTTAGCGCGTCAGATACGATCAGGCCACTTCGCCGAGCCGGTCGAGGTATTTGTCGAGCGTGATCGGATAATCGCGCACCCGCACGCCGGTGGCATTGTAGACCGCGTTCGCGACCGCCGCACCGACACCGCAAAGGCCCAGTTCGCCCACGCCCTTAGCCTTCATCGGCGAGACCTTGTCGTCCGCCTCGTCGATGAAGATCACTTCCTGGTGCGGGATATCGGCGTGGACAGGCACTTCGTAGCCCGCCAGGTCATGGTTGACGAAGAAGCCGAAACGCTTGTCTACCGCCAGTTCCTCCATCAGCGCGCCGCCTACACCCATGGTCATCGCGCCGATCACCTGGCTGCGCGCCGCCGTGGGATTGAGGATGCGGCCCGCCGCGCAGACCGCCAGCATCCGGCGCACCCGTGCCTCGCCGGTGTAGCGATCGACCGCCGCTTCGACGAAGTGCGCGCCGAAGGTGGACTGCTGGAACTTCTTGTCAAGATCGCCGAACTCGATCGAATCCTCGGCGACGATTTCACCCGACTTTGCGGCCCGGGCGATGTCCGCCGAGCGGTTGCCGACATGGACCTGCCCGCCTTCGAACACAGCCTCGCCGGGACCGAAGCCCAGTTTCTCAACGATAGCTTCGCGCAGTTTGACACAGGCGGCATAAAGCCCGGCGGTGGAACTGTTCGCGCCCCACTGTCCGCCCGATCCTGCCGAAACCGGGAACGAACTGTCGCCCAGCTTCACCACCACCTTGGCCAGCGGCACGCCCAGCATCTCTGCCGCGGTCTGCGCCATGATGGTGTAAGTACCGGTGCCGATATCGGTCATGTCGGTCTCGACGGTGACGGTGCCCTGCCCGTCCAGCCGCACCCGCGCGCCCGACTTCATGTTGAGGTTGTTGCGGAATGCCGCCGCCACGCCCATGCCTACCAGCCAGCGCCCGTCGCGCACCTGGCCTGGCCCCTTGCGGCGGCTCCAGCCGAAACGCGTCGCACCGTCCTGAAGGCAGCGCACGAGGTTGCGCTGGGAGAACGCACGATCAGGCTTTTCGGGATCGACCTGCGTATCGTTGAGCACGCGGAAGGCGACCGGGTCCATGCCCAGCTTCTCGGCCATTTCGTCCATGGCGATTTCCAGCGCCATCAGGCCAGGTGCCTCGCCCGGCGCGCGCATGGCGTTGCCTTCGGGCAGGTCAAGTACGGCAAGGCGCATTGCCGTCATGCGGTTGGCGCCGGCGTAGAGCAACTTGGTCTGCTGGACCGCCACTTCAAGGCCGCCGCCTTCCAGATCGCCCGACCAGCTTTCATGGCCGATCGCGGCGATCTTGCCATCCCTGCCGCAGCCAAGGCGAATGCGCTGGATCGTGGAGGGTCGATGGGTTGCATTGTTGGCCATGAGCGGGCGCTGCAACGCCACCTTGACGGGGCGCTTCGCCGCCCGTGCGCCAAGCGAGGCCATCAAAGCGTCCGAGCGCAGGAACAGCTTCCCCCCGAAACCGCCGCCGATATAGGGCGAGATCAGGCGCACGTTTTCCACCGGCATCTGCAGCGTGGCGGCCAGATCCTTCAGGCTCCAGTTCACCATCTGGTTCGATGTCCAGACAGTCAGCTTCTCCCCCTCCCATGCGGCGATGGTGGCCATCGGCTCCATCATCGCGTGGCTCTGGTCCGGGGTAGTATAGTTCTGGTCGAGCTGCACCGGGGAGGATGCGAAAGCGCCCTGGAAATCGCCCACCGCAGTCGGCGCATCATTGCCGCCCTGCTCCTTGGCGCCGTCCTTGGCAGCGAGGAGGTCGAAGGCCCCATCGGTGCGCGCATAATCGACGTCGATCATGGCGGCGGCGGAGCGCGCCTGCTCGAATGTCTCGGCGACGACTACGGCCACCGCCTGGTGATAATGCTGGACGTCCGGCCCCGCGAGCAGCTTCGCGGTGTTCATCTGCCCTTTGCCCAGCTTGCCGGCGTTACGATAGGTGACCACCGCCAACACGCCCGGCGCACGCTGCGCGCGGGCAGTGTCGATGGAGCGGATCGTGCCCTTGGCCACCGCCGCTCCCAGCACATAACCGTAGGCGGGTTTCCCTGGAACGTCGTGGTGCTCATAAGCGTAAGGCGCGGCGCCGCTGACTTTGAGCGGGCCGTCGATGCGCGGCGTGGGCTTGCCGACCACGGTCATGCGGTCGATCGGGTTGGTCCCTGCGGGTGTATCGAACTTCATGCGTCCGGTTCCTTAGCCCTTGGCCTCAGCGATGACGGAAGCGATGGTACGCTTCGCCAGCATGATCTTGAAGGCGTTGTCTTCCCGCGGGGTCGCCTCGGCAAAGAGGCGGTCGGAGACGGCCTGCGCGCCCTTTGGCAGCAGCGCGTCGGCTTCTTGGACCCGCCACGGTTTCGGCGCGACACCGCCCAGCGCGACGGCGCCCTTCCCGTCCCGGCCGATCACCGCCGCCACCGATACCAGCGCGAAGGCATAGGACGCACGGTCGCGCACCTTGCGGTAGATGTGGGTGCCGCCGGTCGGTTTTGGCAAGGCGACCGAGATGATCAGTTCGCCCTGCTCCAGCGCGGTCTCTGTCTGCGGGGTCTGGCCGGGCAGCTTGTGAAACTCGGCGATGGGGATGGCGCGGGTGGTGCCGTCGGGCCGCATCGTCTCGACGCTGGCATCCAGCACGCGCATCGCCACCGCCATGTCGCTGGGATGCGTGGCGATGCAGGCCTCGCTGGTGCCGATGACGCCAAGCTGGCGGGAAAAGCCGCCGATCGCCCCGCAGCCCGAACCGGGCTTGCGCTTGTTACAAGGCATGTTGACGTCATAGAAATAAGGGCAGCGCGTGCGTTGCAGCAGGTTGCCCGCCGTCGTCGCCTTGTTGCGCAGCTGACCGGAGGCACCCGCGACCAATGCCCGGGTGAGCACACCGTAATCCTTGCGGACACGCTTGTCGGCGGCAAGATCGGTGTTTCGCACCAGCGCGCCTATGCGCAGGCCGCCCTCCGGCGTCTCCACGATCTGGTCCATGCCCAGACCGTTGACGTCGATCAGATGGCCCGGAGTTTCAATCTCCAGTTTCATCAGGTCGAGCAGATTGGTGCCGCCGGCGATGAAACGGGCGCCGGGCATGGCTGCGGCCTTGGCGGCGGCGTCCTGCGCGCTGGTGGCGCGCTCGTAAGTAAAGGGCCTCATGCTTTCACCCCTGCGACCTGGGCCATGGCTTCGGCGATGTTCGAATAGGCACCGCAGCGACAGATATTGCCGCTCATCCGTTCGCGCATTTCAAGCGTGGTCATGCCGGGCGCCGCGCCGATATCTTCGGTGACGTGGCTAGGGATGCCCGCACGGATTTCCTCCAGCACCGCGACGGCCGAGCAGATCTGGCCCGGCGTGCAGTAGCCGCACTGGAAACCGTCATGCTCGACGAAAGCGGCTTGCATCGGGTGCAGGTCGCCGACGGTGCCGAGGCCCTCGATCGTGGTCACCTCGTCGCCTTCGTGCATCACTGCCAGCGTCAGGCACGAATTGATGCGTCGGCCGTTGACGATGACGGTGCAGGCCCCGCACTGGCCATGATCGCAACCCTTCTTGGTGCCGGTCAGCTTCAGATGCTCGCGCAGGGCATCCAGCAACGTGGTGCGCGTGTCCAGCGTCAGCGAAGTCTGCTTGCCGTTGACCTTCATACGCACGGCGGCGGTAGGCGGCGCGTTAGGCTCCGCCTGCGCCATGGCGACGCTGCCGGTCCCAAGGGATCCTGCGATGGCGGCACCGGCCGCGCTTGTCTTGAGAACGTCGCGCCTGGAAATGGCTCCGCATCCTTGCGTCATGGTGATGTTCCTTTATCGAGACACGCGGTCGCGGCGCGCCGCTACCGACTGCGCCCTGCTTGCCCAGAGCGCGGCCTCCTATGTGCCCTTCAACCCATTGTGCGCCCTTTGGTTGCGGCTTGCCATGGCAGGAGAATTGCACGCCGCGTTGAACAATGCTCATCACCACGCACAGTTCTATGCATCAACGAATATAGTTCATCGATCGAGCGGATTGTCCCGACGCGTATCGGGCAACATCAGCGCGGCCACCAGCGACACCACGCAGAACGCCGAGACGTACCAATAGAACCCGTGCTCGATCCCTGCCTGCTTGAAACCAAAGGCAACATTCTCCGCCGTGCCGCCAAACAGCGCATTGGCAACGCCGTAAGCCAGCCCTACGCCCAGCGCGCGAACATGGACGGGGAAGAGCTCCGCCTTGAACAGCCCACTGACCGAGGTGTAGAAACTGCAGATCGTCAGCCCTGCCGTAATCAACAGGAAGGCGATGACCGGACTTTCAGTGGTAGCCAGCGCGCTGAATAGCGGCACGATGCAAACCGCGCCAAGGCCGGCGAAGATGATGATGTTGGTGCGCCGTCCGATCCGGTCGGAAAGAAGCCCCATCAGCGGCTGTTGCACCATGAACACGATCAATACCGCCGTCATCAGCAGCGTGGCAGTCTCTTTCGACATGCCCACGGTCAGCACCAGGAACTTCTGCATATACGTGGTGAAGGTGTAGAACATAAGGCTGCCGCCCGCCGTCAGCGCCGCCACGATCAGGAACGCGCGGGTGGAATGGCGGAACAATTCCACGATGCTGCCGGCCTGCTCGCCCTCGCGGTCGGCGCTGCTGGCAGTTTCATGCATGTGGTCACGCAGCAGGATAATGCACCCCGCAGCCCCGGCGCCGATCACGAAGGCGATTCGCCAGCCCCACGCCTTCATGCCGTCGTCGCCCAGCAATTGCTGGAGCAGCAGGATCACCAGCGTTGCACAAAGCTGTCCGCCGATCAGCGTTACGTACTGGAACGACGACCAGAAACCGCGCCGCCTGGGTCCGGCGATCTCGCTCAGATAGGTGGCGGCGGTGCCATATTGCCCGCCGGTGGAAAAGCCCTGCAACATTCGGCCAACCAACAACAGCGCGGGCGCGGCGGCGCCGATCTGGGCATAAGTGGGCAGCATGGCGATCAGCAGTGCGCCCGCGCCCATCATCAGAACCGAGACCACCATGGCCGCCTGCCGCCCCTTGCGGTCGGCGTAGCGGCCAAAGAACCATCCGCCGAACGGCCGCATCAAAAAGCCTATCGCGAAGATGCCGCTGGTGGCCATGAGCTGCACCAGCCTGTCGCTTTCGGGGAAGAACTCGGACGAAAAATAAAGTGCGGTGAAGGCATAGACGTAGAAGTCATACCATTCGATCAGATTGCCCGCCGACCCTGCAAAGATGGCGCGCAGGCGCATCGCATCAGTGAGCATGGCCTCGACGGGGACGACATCGATCGTCGGACTTTCAGCCATCATGTTCCCCCGGCTAGCTGTTACCGGGCGTTATGGGGGAGCCATCGGCCAATCACAACTGTTGCGTCAGGGGGGCCTTCTCAAATCGGCAATGCTGTGGTCGCCTTGATCTCGGACAATGCCACCGTCGAGGTGATTTCCTGCACCCCGGGAAGCTGCGACAGCTTCTCGAAGAAGAAGCGCTCGTACGCGCTGATATCTTCGGCCACCACGCGGATCATGAAATCCACCGAACCGAGCAGCACATAACAGTCCAGCACCTCCGGAAATTCGCGAATTTTGGCGGCGAACTCGTCGAGGTTGGCGCGGCCATGAGCGTTGAGCTTCACTTGCACAAAGACGTGGGCATTCAGGCCAACCTTGTGCCGATCGACAATGGCGACGCGGCGCTGGATGAAACCCTCGCGCTCCAGCCGGTCGATCCGTCGCCAGCAGGGCGAGGAGGACAGGCCCACGCGCTCCGCGATCTGCGCCGTGGTCTGACTCGCGTCGCGCTGTAACTCTCGGAGAATTTTTCTCTCGTAGGCATCAAGAACGGTCATTTTAACCCCATAGCATGCCAATGCCGAACAGGTCTTGTTAGATTTTGTCCCAGGGACCCGAAATGAGGTCAGAATTCGCAACGTAAACTTGGCATAACAGGGGTCTTATCCAAGCTCATTCAGGAACCTACGCATGGTTGCCCAGACCCACCGCATGATGCCACCGATGGAATATGTTCGCCTGTTCGACGAGAAGGCTGGCCTCGACGGTGTGATCGCGATCCACTCGACGGCGCGCGGCCCCGCTGCGGGCGGCTGCCGCCTCTGGTCCTACCCCGATTCGGAAGAAGCCATGGCGGATGCCTTCCGCCTTGCCGAGGGTATGAGCTACAAGAACGCCATGGCCCGCCTTCCCTTCGGCGGCGGCAAGGCGGTACTGCGCCGCCCCGCAGGCGAGTTCGACCGCCGCGCCCTGTTCGAAGCCTTCGGCCGCGCGGTCGAAAAGCTGAACGGCCGCTATGTCACTGCCGAGGACGTCGGCACCGGCGTCTCCGACATGGAATGCGTCGCACGACAGACCACCCACGTCGCCGGGCGCACCGCACTGCCGGGCCTTGCAGGCGGCGACCCTTCGCCTTGGACGGCGCTGGGCGTGTTCGAAGCAATGAAAGAGGCCGTGGCCTTCCGCTTCGGCAGTTCGCTCTCGGGCGTGACCGTGTCAGTGCTGGGCGTGGGTAATGTCGGCGCCGGCCTCGCCCGCCTGCTCGCGGCGGAAGGCGCCCGGCTTGTCATCGCCGATATCGATCCCTTGCGCTGCGCCCGCCTTGCCGAGGAAACCGGCGCGCACATCGTCCCGATCGACGCAGTTGCCGACGTCGAGGCGCAGGTCTTCGCGCCTTGTGCGCTGGGCGGCGCCCTGGACGACGCGACCGTGGCTGCCCTGCGCACAGGGGTGGTGTGCGGCGCGGCCAACAATCAGCTTGCCTCACCGCAGGTGGCGCAGGCGCTGATGGCGCGCGGTATCTCCTACGCGCCGGATTACGTGGTCAACGCGGGCGGCATCATAAACGTCGCCGCCGAATATCTGAGCGAAAGCGCCGACCAGGTGCGCGCCCGCGTGCTGGAGATCGGCCCGCGCACCCGCGAAATCCTCGAAGCGGCGGCCAGCGATGCCTTGCCTCCCCCTGTGGTTGCTGACCGCATGGCCGAAGGGCTGATGAAGTGCTCGGAGAAGGAACTGGCCTAATGCTGAAGGCCCACCCCTCCCGTTGGGGGAGGGGTGGGCCTTGGCAGTTGGCTGCCCGGTCGCAGCGGGGTGGTTATCCACCCCGCCCGATCAAAACGCTTCCGCGTCCAGCGCCATCATCGACGCCTTGCCCGATTTGATCGCCAGGAACGCAGTCGTCGCCTGCGGCAGGATGCGATCGAAGTAGAACTGTGCGGTCGTCAGCTTGGCCTTGTAGAACCCGGCCTCGTCGGTTCCGCCCGCCAGTCGGTCGCGCGCGATCAGCGCGCTTTGCGCAAAGCAGAACGCCATCGCCACCAGCCCCGTCAGGCGCAGGTAATCGGTCGCCGCCGCGCCGGCTTCCTCGGGGTCTTTCATACCCTTCTGTGCAATCGTCGCGGTGGAGAGCTGGAGCGCCCCGAAGGCCTTTTCCAGCGCCTCGATCATCGGCTTGAACTGCTCGTCGCCCTTGTTCGCCTCTATGAACTGCGAGACCGGGTGGAAGAAGCTGCGCAAGTTGCGGCCCATGTGCGCGGGCAGCTTGCGGCCGACAAGGTCGAGCGCCTGGATGCCGTTGGTGCCTTCATAGATCATGGCGATGCGGCCATCGCGCACGTACTGCTCCACGCCGGTCTCGGCGATGTAGCCATGGCCGCCGTAGACCTGAACCGCCAGATTGGCGTTCTCATAGCCCAGGTCGGTGAACAGCGCCTTCACCACCGGCGTCATCAACGCGATGAAGTCGGCGGCGCGCTGTTTCACTTCGGGGTCAGTGGAGTACCGCTCGGCATCGAGCGCGCGGCTGACCCAGCCACCCAGCGCGCGGCAGCCTTCGTTATAAGCCCGCATCGTCATCAGCATCCGGCGCACGTCCGGGTGGACGATGATCGGATCGGCCGGTCCCTTGGGATTCTTCACGCCTGAAAGCGACCGGCCCTGAAGACGGTCCTTCGCATACCACACGGCCGACTGATAGGCCGCCTCGCCCACGCCCAGCCCCTGCACACCCACCGAGACGCGCTCGGTGTTCATCATCGTGAACATGGCCTCCATGCCCTTATGGGGCTTGCCGACCAGCCACCCGGTGGAATCGTCGAAGTTGAGCTGGCAGGTGGCCGAGGCCTTGAGGCCCATCTTGTGCTCGATCGCCGCCACCGACACGCCGTTGGACGGACCGGGGGTGCCATCGTCTTTCGGCAGGTACTTGGGCACGATGAACAGGCTGATGCCCTTCACGCCCTCAGGTGCATCGGGAAGCCGCGCGAGGACGAGGTGGACGATGTTTTCGGTCAGGTCATGCTCACCCGCCGAGATGAATATCTTGGACCCGCTGAGCTTGTAGCTGTCGTCATCCTGCGGGACGGCCTTGGTGCGCAGCATGCCAAGATCGGTGCCGCAATGCGGCTCGGTCAGGCACATCGTGCCGGACCAGTCGCCCGAGACCATCTTGGGCAGATAGAACGCTTTCAGTTCGTCGCTGGCATAGCCCTCGATCGCGGTGGTCGCGCCGTGAGTCAGCCCCGGATAGAGGCTGAACGAAAGGTTGGCCGAACAGATCATCTCCTCGGTCATCTTGTTGACCGTTTCGGGCAGGCCCTGTCCGCCCCATTCGGGGTCCGATGCGAGCGCGCACCAGCCGCCTTCGCGGAACATCTCGTAGGCTTCCTTGAAGCCCTTGGGGGTGCGCACGACGCCGTTTTCAAGGGTACAACCCTCGATGTCGCCGGAGCGGTTGAGGGGCAGCAGGACCTCGGTCGCCACCTTGGCCGCTTCTTCCAGCACCGCGTCGACAAGGTCGGGGGTGAACTCGGACAAGGCCTCGATGTTACCGAAGCCGTCGTTCTGGTGGAGTTCGTGGATCACGAACCGCATGTCGCGCAAGGGCGCTTCGTAGACCTGCATTTTGTCACTCTCCTCGGGGTCGGTGCGGCAATCTCAAACCAGCTTGATCTCCGTCACCCCCGAGGCAGCGGGAATGACGGATAAGGTGGCCGGATCACGCGCCGCCAAACATCAATTACGCAGCGGCTTGCCGGTTTCGAGCATATGCTCGACCCGGACGATCGAGCGCGGTTCACGCACCAGCCGCATGAAGGTCTCGCGCTCCAGCTTGAGCAGTTCGGCTTCGCTGACGGTGTCGACAAGGTCCGCCTCGCCGCCCGAAAGCACCCCGGCCAGCGCAGCCGAGACAACCATGTCATAGTCGGTCGCCTTGCCCTGCTTGTGGAAGCCTTCGGCCGCCATGCCCAGCGCGGTCCGGCCGCTTTCCCCCGGCAGGCGGAAAGTCGGAGCCTCGGGCGCGGCATACCCTTCGACCAGCGAAAGCGCCTTCTGCTTGGCGTCGTAGAGCAGGCGGTCACGGTTCATCGTAACCCCGTCGTCGGCACGCAGGAACAGCAGTTCCTTCGCCTGCGCCGCCGAGCGCGAGACCGAGGCGGTGGAGACCGTCTCGAACACCTTGGCGACGGCCGGCATAGGGCCCTTGGGCATACCCTTGTTCTTCTGCCAGCGGTCCAGCATCTCGCCATTGCCGCCCCAGCCGGGGATCAGGCCGACGCCGCATTCGACGAGGCCCATGTACAGCTCCGCATGGGCCTGCACCGCATCGCAGTGGAGCAGGATTTCACACCCGCCGCCCACGGCGAGGCCCGCCGGCGCGCCGACCACCGGAAACGGCGCGTATTTGAGGCCCTTGTAGGCCATCTGGCCGCCCGCGATCAGCTTCTCGATCTCGCCCCATGCGGCGATGTTCACCGCGAAAAGGGCGAGGCCTAGATTGGCTCCGGCCGAGAAACTGTCGGCATCGTTATATACGACAAGCGCCTTGTACTTTGCTTTCACCAGCGGGATCGCCTCGACAATCAGCTTCATGACATCGCCGTCGAGCGCGTTCATCTTGCCGGTGAATTCGAGAGCGACAACACCGTCACCCACGTCCCAAAGTGCGGCGGAACCGTTCCTGAGCAGCGGCTTGGACGCCAGCTTGATGTCGGACAGCTTCAGGACGCCTTCGGGGCGCTTGATGTCGCGGTAGGTGCCGTCAAGGTCGAGGTACTGCCGCTTGCCGTCTTCCACCCTGTAGAATGTCCGGTCCCCTGCGATCTTCAGGATTTCGGGAACGGGTTTTCCTTCGGATTCAAGTCGCTGAGCCAGCCAGGCGGCGCCCAGCTTGTCGATCATCTCAAAGGGGCCGGCCTTCCAGTTGTAGCCCAGCTTCATCGCATCATCGATGGCCACCACGTCGCCCGCGGCCGAAGGCACGAGGGCAGCCGCATAGGCCAGCGTCCCGCCCAGCACAGCCCAGGCATAGTCGCCGATCTTGCCCTTGGTTTCGACCAGCGCGCGAAGGTCGCCCTTGCCCGCCGCGCCTGAGGGACCGAAGGCGCGGATCGTTTCACGGTACTCGCCGCTCGCCAGGTCGATGGTCTCCTTGCGGCGGCCCATCTCCTTGTTGAGACGGTAGAAACCGCCCTTACCCTTGCGGCCGGTGTAGCCCTCGCCGATCATCTTTTCGATCAGCGGCATGGTTCGGGCGATGGCGTGGTACGGGTCGTCCTTGGGCAAAGTCGAGGTCAGGCTGGCCTGCAGATGCGGCATCAGATCAATGCCGACGAGGTCGACGAGGCCGAAGATCCCGGTCTTGGGCACGCCCATCGGCTTGCCGGCGATGGCATCAGCCAACTCTACGGTAAGCCCCATGTCGAACGCTGCGTTGAGGCCCAGCTGAATCCAGTAAGTGCCGATACGGTTGGCGATGAAGCCCGGCGTATCATTGGCGCGAACCACTGTCTTGCCCAGCGCCGCATCCGAGAAACGCTCGACTTTCGCGGCGATGGCGGTGTCGGTCGCAGGCCCGGTGACGATCTCCAGCAGGCGCATGTAACGCGGCGGATTGAAGAAATGGGTGATGAGGAAATCGCGCTGAAACGCCGCCGAACGGCCCTCTACCAACTGGGCAAGCGGGATCGTCGAGGTGTTGGACGACACCGCCGTCCCGTCCCGCTTCACGGCCTCGATCCGCGCGTAAAGACCCTGCTTGATGTCGAGCCGTTCGATGACGGCTTCGATCACCCAATCGCATTCGGCAATCTTTTCAAGGTGGTCCTCGATATTGCCGGTTTCGACCAGCTTCGCTGCCGACTTGCTCATGAACGGGGCGGGTTCGGTCTTGAGCATCTTGGCCACCGCACCCTCGGCAATGGCATTACGGTTCCCGGCATCCTTGGGGACGATATCCAGCAGCAGCACCGGCACGCCCGCATTGGCTACCTGCGCGGCGATCCCGGCGCCCATGGTGCCGGCCCCGATGACGCAGACTTTCCTGATCGTGTCGCTCATTCCACGGCCTCCAGAACGGTGGCGATGCCCTGCCCGCCGCCGATGCACTGGCTGGCGAGCGCGTACTTGCCGCCCTCACGCTTGAGCAGCGAGGCCGCCTTGCCGACGATCCGCGCGCCGGTCGCGCCCAGCGGGTGACCGATGGCGATGGCGCCCCCGTCGATGTTCACCTTGGCGCGGTCCAGCCCAAGGTCCTTGATGCAGGCTAATGCCTGGCTGGCGAAAGCCTCGTTCAGTTCCACCACATCGAGATCGGCGGCGGAAATCCCGGCCCGCTCCAGCGCCTTCTGGCTGGAAAGGATCGGGCCAAGCCCCATCGTCTCGGGCGCGCAGCCGGAGATCGCGACCGACTTGATACGGGCAAGGATCGGCAGCCCATGGGCCCGGGCATAATCCTCGGTCGTGACTAGGACGGCGCTGGCGCCGTCGGTAAGCGGCGAGGACGTGCCCGCCGTGACCGAGCCCTGCGCATCGAACGCAGGCTTCAGCCCGGCAAGGCCTTCTGCGGTGGTTTCGGGGCGGATGGTGCCGTCCTCGCTTACCGTTCCGGCCTTGGTTTCGATCGGCACGATCTCGTCGCTCAGACGGCCCTCGGTACGGGCGGCGGTGGCCTTGTTCTGGCTCTCCACCGCGAGCGCTTCCTGATCGCCGCGCGAAATCTGGTACTTGGCGGCGACATTCTCAGCCGTCTCGCCCATGCCCATGTACGCAGCGCTTTTCTTTGCCAGCGCGGGATTGGGCAGCGGGTTGAAGCCCATCATCGGCACCCGGCTCATCGATTCGACACCGGCGCAGACGAACACTTCGCCCGCGCCAATGGCGATCTGGCCCATAGCGATATGGATCGCGCTCATCGACGAGCCGCAGAACCGGTTCACCGTCATTCCGCCCACCGAGATCGGCAGGTCCGCCAGCAGGCCGATCAGGCGCGCCACGTTGAGGCCCTGCTCGCCTTCCGGAAAAGCGCAGCCGACGATGATGTCCTCGATATCGGCAGGCTCAACGCCGGTCTTGCCGATCAGCCCGCGAATCACCTGTGCGGCGAGGTCATCAGGACGGACGCGGGCAAGTGCGCCCTTGCCGGCAAGGTGAAACGGCGAGCGGGCGTATCCCGCGATCACGACGCTTTGCATGCATTCTCTCCATGGGCGGACCGGCTCGGTTGATACCGAATCCGTTACGATCCTCGTTCCTCGTGAACGTCTTCCCTAAAGGTGCAATTCTTTCCCTATACGTCAAGCAAATTTTGGGTTAGACCGATTCTTGTTCCGGTCGGGATCGAACAGCCACCTTCATGAAAAGGGGCGGATCCAGGCACATAAGCGAACACGGGTAGAGAGATGGAGAGGTCGCTCAAATGCACGTGATGAAACCCTTGGCACTGGCATTGGTTGCCGCCGCCCCTATTGCCATAACCTGCGTTTCGGTTCCCGCCCTGGCCGCAGATGCGAGTTCGGTGCTGGGAACCTGGCGCACCCCTTCGAAGAACGGCGTCGTCGAGATCGCCCGCTGCGGCGGCTCGATCTGCGGTAAGCTGATTTCGTCGGATCACATCAAGACCAACTCCGAGCTGAAGGACGTCAACAACAAGGACACCGCCAAGCGGGACCGCAAGCTCAAGGGCTTGCAGATCGTCGGCGGCTTCAAGCTGGACGGCGGCGCGTGGACCGGCGGCTCGATCTACAACCCCGAGGACGGCGGCACCTACAAAGCGACGATTACCCCCGCCGGCCCCGACAGTCTCAAACTGAAGGGCTGCATCGTCTGGCCGCTTTGCAAGACGCAGACATGGAACCGGATCAAGTAAAGGTCCGCTTCGTTACCGATAGCGCGGTCATTGCCAGAGCAAGGCCGGCACCACTGGGAGAGTACCTCATGAATACCAAGTCCGGCCGCATCCTGCTGGCCAGCGCGACCAGTCTGATCGCCTTTGCCTATGCCGGGGCTGCCCATGCGCAGGCGTTCTACCTTCAGGAGCAGTCCGTGCGCGGACAGGGCCGTGCGTTCTCGGGCGAGGCCGCCGATACCGGCGTTGACTCGCTGTGGTGGAACCCCGCCTCGATCGCCGACCTACAGGGCGGCGAAGCCTCCGTGCGTGCCAGCTTTATCCGCCCGCGCGGCGACGTGGTCGACAACGGCACCGTGATCGTGCGCCCGGGCCAGCCCGCGGCCTCGGTAGGCGGCGATCCGCGTGCGAAGAACCCGATCGACAACGGCATCCTGCCTTCGGGCGCTGTGGCTTACGGCTTCGGCAAGGTGGCGGTTGGCCTCGCGGTAACCGCACCGTATTCGTTCACCACCAACTACGATGCGGACAGCTGGGCGCGTTATTCCGCCGACAAGACCAAGCTGCGCACGTTCGACATCCAGCCCAGCGTCGCCGTAGCGGTGACCGACTGGCTGCGCGTGGGCGCCGCTGCCAATATCGAACATGTCGATGCCTCTCTTGGCAACTACCTGCCCAACCTCTCACCGCTGCTGCCGGACGGGCACCAGAATCTGAAGGGCAAGGGCTGGGATGTGGGCTGGTCCGCCGGTGTGCAGATTCACGAAGGCCCGGTAACCCTGGGCTTCGCCTACAAATCCGCGATCAAGCACAAGCTGGACGGCACCGTGACCATTGAGGGCCTGCAGGGACCGCTTGCCGGACAGAATGCCGTCATTGATGCCAAGGCCCAGTTCAGCACGCCCTGGCAGGCGATTGCCGGCGTGCGTGCGCAGCTCAGCCCCAAGCTGACCTTCAACGGCCAGATCGTGCGCATGGGCTGGAGCGAATTTGATACGATCGACGTGGGCGCCCCGCTCAACACCGCGATCCCAGAGAACTATCGCAACACCTGGACCTGGGCGATGGGCCTGGATTACGATGTGACGCCGCAGTGGACCGTGCGCACCGGCTTCCAGCGCGGCCAGACTCCCACCCAGAACGGCAACCGCGATGCGCGCGTGCCTGACAGCAACCGCTGGAACTTCTCCGCAGGCACCAGCTACGCCATGAGCAAGGCGTTCACCATCGACGCGGCGGCTTCCTACATCACCTTCAAGGATGCCAGCATCGACCGCATAACGGCCGCCTATGCCGGCACCCCGGTGCAGACCCCGGTGATCACCAACGGCACGCTCGAGAATGCTTCGGCGCTCGTATTCTCCCTCGGTGCAAGGATGGCCTTCTGATGAATGACGCGGCGACGATCGGCGGGGTCGCTCCCGCCGTCCCCACCCAACATGCGGACGAGATGCCGCCGATCGCGCCGCGTCTGCTGACCGACCTGCTCGACCATGCCGTAGACGCCCACGGCACCTGGCCGGCGATCGACTTCATGGGCCGAAAGTGGACTTATGCCGAGATCGGCGCGCTTTCCCGGCGCGCCGCTCGCGGACTGCAGGACCTTGGCGTGGTCAAGGGCACGCGGGTCGGGCTGTGCCTGCCCAATACGCCTTACTATGTGATCTGCTACTTCGCGGTCCTGCGGATCGGCGCGGTAGTGGTGAACTTCAACCCGCTCTACACCGAGCGCGAGATGGCCCATCAGGTCGAGGATTCCGGCTGCGAGGTGATGATCGCCACCGACCTTGCGCTATGCCTGCCCAAGCTGGAGCCTCTGGTCGGCAAGACCTGCCTCAAGCGCGTCGTCGTCTGCCCCTTCGCCAACGTGCTGCCCGCCTTCAAGCGCCGCGCCTTCCTGCTGTTCAAGCGCGCCGACATAGCCCACGAGCCGCACGACCTGCGCTACGCCCGGTTCGAAAACCTCATCGCCCGCGATGCTGCGCCCGATCCGGTGGAGCGCTCCCCGAACGATCTTGCCGTGCTGCAATATACCGGCGGCACCACCGGCGTGCCGAAGGGGGCGATGCTCAGCCATGCCAACCTTGCCGCCAACTCCGCCCAGATGATCGCGCATGTCGGCCATATGCCCGACAAGCAGGAGCGCACGCTCGGCGTCCTGCCGCTGTTCCACGTCTTCGCGCTGACCACGGTGCTGAACTATTCGGTCGACACTGCCGCCGAGATGGTCCTGCTTCCGCGTTTCGAGATGAAATCCTTCCTCGCCACCGCCAAGCGCACCAGGCCTACGCAGTTCTTTGGGGTGCCCACGCTCTACACCGCGCTCAATGGCCAGCAACTCCACGGCGAGTTCGACAACGTGCGCGTATGCATTTCGGGCGGCGCCCCCCTGCCTCTCGAAGTGCGCCGCGAGTTCGAAGCGAAGACCGGCGTCAACGTGGTGGAAGGCTACGGCCTGTCCGAGGCAAGCCCGATCATCGCCTGCAACCCGCTGGAAGGATTGGTCAAGGACAACTCCTGCGGCCCCGCCTTCCCCGGCACCCAGCTGGAAATCCGCGACCCGAACGATCCCACCCGCACTTGCCTCCCCGGCGAGAAGGGCGAGGTCTGCGCCCGCGGCCCACAAGTCATGAAAGGCTACTGGAACCGCCCCGAGGAAAGCGAAAAGACCTTCATCTACGGCGCCCTGCGCACGGGAGACATTGGCTATCTCGATAAGGACGGCTATCTGTTCCTTGTCGACAGGATCAAGGACGTGATCCTGTGCGGGGGCTACAACGTCTATCCCCGGATCATCGAAGAGGCGCTCTATGAGCATCCGATGGTCTGGGAGGCGGCGGTGATCGGCGTGCCGGATGCCTACAGGGGACAGTCCCCCAAGGCGTTCGTGGCATTGCATCCGGGGGATATCTTGGACGAAGAAACATTGCTCGCCTTCCTGCGCGAGCGGCTGAACAAGATCGAGATTCCATCATCAGTCGAGTTTCGCGAATCGCTGCCGAAAACGATGATCGGCAAGCTGTCGAAGAAGGACCTCGCTGCCGAGGAAACCGCCCGGCGCAGCGGCGGGCAGTCTGCTTGAGCCTGTCTCCTGCCCCGGCCGCCGATCCTGCCGAGATGATCGGCATCCAGGATGCGGCCACGCAGCTTGGCGTCACCATGCGGACCTTGCGGTTCTATGAGGACAAGGGCCTGATTTCGCCGCAACGGGTGGGCACCACGCGCATCTATTCGCGGCGTGAGATCGGGCGAATGCAGCTGATACTGCGCGGCAAGCGGTTGGGCTTCTCGATCCGCGAGATCAAGGAATTCCTCGACCTCTACGATGTCGACCCGGAGCACCACGAACAGGTCCGCGCCCTGCGCACCCGGGTGGGCGACCGCATTGCCGACTTGCGCAAACAGACGCTAGCGATCGAGCAGACGCTGGAAGAATTGATCTCGATCGACCGGCAGGCGCAGGCCTGGTTGGCGGGCACGCCAGTCAAGCCGGTGGAGGAAGCCTAGCATGAGTGAAGCCGTCGCCGAACTGCGCAATCTGCTCGAGGTCGAGGAGATCGACACCGACCTCTACCGGGGCGCCCCCGCCGCGGAAGGGCCGGGCCGCGTGTTCGGCGGGCAGGTGGTCGCGCAGGCGCTCGCAGCTGCCGTGGGCAGCGTGGGCGAGGAACGGCAGGCCCACTCGCTGCACGCCTATTTCCTGCGCCCAGGCGATACCACACGCCCCATCGTCTACCGGACCTTGCGCGATCTGGACGGCGGCAGCTTCGCCAACCGACGCGTCGTCGCCATGCAGGGCGGCAAGCCGATCCTCAACCTGGCCGCCTCCTTCCACCGCCGGGAGGAAGGCTTCGCCCATGCCGCCGAGATGCCAAAGGTGCCCGGGCCAGAGCAGTGCCCCGATTTCGCCTCCGCCCTTTCTGCCACCGGCCAGAAATTTCCGCAGGTCATGCTCGACCGCCTTGCCGCCTTCGAGATCCGGCCCGGCCCACCTGCAAGCGAAAGTTCCGGTACACCGCGCCAGTTCCTGTGGTTCCGCCTCGCAGCGCCCATACAGGCGGGTGATGCCTTGAACCGCACTGTCCTGGCGTATGCCAGTGACTTCGCGCTCGTCGGCACGGCGGTGCTGCCTCACAAACCCCATTTCTTCGCGTCCAGCTTGCAGGTGGCTAGCCTCGACCATGCGATGTGGTTCCATTCGACCCCGCAGGTGGACGACTGGCTACTCTACGCAATGGATAGCCCCTGGGCCGGTCACGCGAGAGGCTTTGCGCGCGGTTCGATCTACGACCGCGCAGGCAAGCTGGTCGCCAGCGTAGCGCAAGAAGGCCTGTGCCGGGTGGTTGAGCGCAAGAGCAAATAACGCGATAACGCCCCGCTACCCCTCAATCGAATAGACCCGCAGGATCTGCTTTGCGACCTCTTCCAGGCTGAGGCGCCCCGGCCTGTACCATGTGCTCGCGGTATTGAGCGTGGTCAGCAGCAGGATGCGATAGACCACGCGGTCGACGCCTGCCGGCATGGGCGCAGCCTCCACCAGATCGGCAAACACTTGCTCGAAGGCATCGCGCCGTTCCACGAGCTGCACCCGCACACTTTCGGGTACAGCGCGAAAATCATTCATCAAAGGCATCGTCAATGAGGCCGGGTCGAGCTGGATTTCCAGGAGCACCCGGCACGCTGTCGCCAGAGCCTGCGAAGGATCCTGCACCCCCGCGATCGCCGCGCAGATCCGATCCTCTGCCGCTTGCAAGGCACGGTCATGGATGCGGATGAACAGTGCGTCCTTGCTCTTGATGTAGTGATAGAGCGAACCGCCCAGCAGCCCCACACGCTCGCCGATGTCACGAATGCTTGTCGCGGCGAATCCCCGTGCGCCAAACAGCGCAGCGGCGGCGTTCAGCACTTCCTCTTCGCGCAGGGTCAGGACTTTGGCAGCCAAACTTTGCTCTCGCTCTTGATTGTAACGATCGTTTGGTACAATGAAACTGCCATCCAGCGCAAGCAGCCGAAGACCGGAAGAGAACCATGCCCGCAACGTACCAGCCCCCCGTCGCGACAATGCGGTTCCTGCTTGAGGACGTCCTCGACTTCGATGCCCAGATGGCGCAGCTCCCCGGATTCGAAGACGCCAGCGCCGACCTCGCCGCCGAAGTACTGACGGTGGCCGGGCGCATGTGCGCCGATCGTCTTGCCCCGCTCAACCTGCCCGGCGATGCGGCCGGATCGAAGCTGGTCGACGGCAAGGTCATCACGCCCCCCGGTTTTGCCGAGGCTTACGCCGAATTCGTCGCAGCAGGTTGGTCCGGTCTTGCCGGCGATCCCGCATTCGGCGGCCAGGGCTTGCCCCGCACGGTTCAAATCATGCTCGACGAGATGGTCTCGGCAGCGAACCTGTCGTTCGGGCTGTTCCCCGGCCTGACGCGCGGCGCAGCCGAGGCATTGGCCGCGCACGGTTCCGACGAACTCAAGGCGACCTATCTCGAAAAGCTGGTCACCGGCGAATGGTGCGGCGCCATGGCCCTGACCGAGGCTTCGGCAGGCACTGACCTGGGCCTGCTGCGCACCCGCGCCGACCCGCGCGACGACGGCAGCTACTCCATCATCGGAACCAAGATATTCATCTCCTCGGGCGATCAGGACTTCGGCAACAACGTCGTCCACCTCGTTCTTGCCCGCCTGCCCGATGCGCCTGCAGGCGTGAAGGGGATCAGCCTGTTCCTCGTTCCCAAGCTCCTGCCGGGAGACGCCAGAGACTGGACCGAACGTAACGCGATGTCGGTGGGCGCACTGGAGCATAAGATGGGCATCCACGCCCAGCCGACGTGCGTGATGAACTACGACGGCGCCACCGGCTGGCTGGTCGGCGAGGCTGGACGCGGGCTCAACGCGATGTTCACGATGATGAACGCCGAGCGCCTGTTCGTCGGCATCCAGGGCCTTGGCCTTGCTGATGCCGCAACCCAGGCTGCCGTCACTTACGCCCGCGAGCGCCTGCAGGGACGCGGCGCCGACGGCAGCGGTCCGGTGCCGATCATAGCTCATGCCGACGTGCGCAAGATGCTGCTCGCAGGCCGCGCCTTTGTCGAACCGGCCCGCGCGCTGGCGGCCTGGACCGCGATCCGCATGGACGTGGCCGAGCGCCACCCCGATCCGGTGGTCAGCGCGGCCGCCCATGCCGACGTCGCGCTGCTCACTCCGGTCATCAAGGCCGCCTTCACCGACTTCGGCTTCGAGACAACGGTGCTGGCCCAGCAGGTCTTCGGCGGTCACGGCTACATCCACGAGGCCGGGATGGAGCAGTTCGTGCGCGACGCGCGCATCACCCAGATCTACGAAGGGACCAACGGCGTTCAGGCCATGGACCTCGTCTCGCGCAAGGTGACGATGGAGGGCGGCGCGCCCTTGCGCTCTTATCTGGACATGATCGCCGCAGACCTTGCCAAGGCCGACCCGGCGCTCACCGATCCTCTTGCCGCGCAGATGCGCGACGCGCTGGCCCTGCTCGAAACCGCGAGCGAGACCATCGCCGCAGCGGCAGGCGACACAGACCGGCTGGGCGCGGCCGCGACAGAATACCTCAACCTTTTCGCGCTGGTTTCGCTGGGCTGGATGTGGCTGCGAATTCTGGCTGCCTCCCCGGCGCTGGGCGCAACCCGCACGCCGCAGGCCTATGCCGCGATGGCCCGCTACTATGCCACCTACATGCTCCCTCGCACCGCCCTGCACGCGGCCCGCATCGCAGCCGGCCCGGAGCCGGTCATGGCGCTGGACGAGGAACTGTTCTGAAGGGAATACAGGCCTTTCCTCCCTGCCGCGCAGCGACAGAGAAGAACCGGGCCCGGGTTCAGGATAACGCCAGCGGGCCCTTCGCGAAACTCTCGCGGGTGATCTCGAAGATCACGTGCTCGACCATGGCCCCGCCGCGTTCGTAGCTGCGGGTGCGGTCGGTTAGAATGCCGCCGATATTGGCCATGGCCCTTCGTGAGACTACGTTATCGGCGCCGACCTGGAAGATCACCCGGTCGAAATGCTCCAGCGCATGGGCGAGCATCAGGCGCTTGAATTCGGCGTTATGGCCCCTGCCCCAATACTTGCGGGCCAGGAAAGACCAACCGATCTCAATCTCACCGGGCGCTTCTGCCTCGGCCGCGCCGTAACGGGTCGAGCCGGCGATCTCGCCGCTGGCGTTGTCGATGATCGCAAAAGCCCCGCCGGAGGCTATGGCTTCGTCGAAGAACACGCGGAACACCGGCTCCTGCCAGCGGTCATGCGCGGGGTGTACGACCCAGATCGCGGGATCGGAAGCGAGCGCGAACAAGGCCTCCCAATCCTCTGGGAGGAGGGGCCGGAGCGTCAGCCGGCTCCCTTCGAGAACCGGCTGACGGTTCATGTCAGGCTGTCACGTCCGCGACGGCGGCAATGAACTTGTCGATGTTGGCGGCGGTGAGGCCAGCCACGGCGATGCGGCCCGAAGCGGCGAAATAGACGCCGTGCTTAGAACGCATTTCCTGCACCTGCTCGGGCGTGAACGGGATGATCGAGAACATACCGTTCTGGCTGCCGATCGGCGTCAGGTCGACACCGCCCGTCTTGCCGGCCGCAGCCAGGGTCGCGCGGACCTGACGCATGCGCTCGCACATCTCGGCAACCTCATCGAGCCACTGCGCGGTCAGGGCTTCGTCCGCCAGGACGAGGCGCACTGCGGCAGCGCCGTGATCTGGCGGCTGCGACCAGTTGGCACGAGCCAGTGCGTGGCCGTTGGACATCACGCGAGTCAGGTCCGCTGGATCGGCAACCATCGCATAGAGCGCGCCGACGCGGTCACGGTAGAGACCGAAATTCTTGTCGCACGAATAGCACACCAGTGCTTCCGGCACGGCGGCGAGCACACGGCGAACACCGTAGGCGTCCTCCTCCATGCCCTGGCCCAAGCCCTGATAGGCCAGGTCGAGGATCGGCAGCACCTTGCTGTCCAGGATCAGACCGGCGATCTCGTCCCATTCGGCATTGGTATAGTCGATGCCGGTCGGGTTGTGACAGCACCCGTGCAGCAGGATGGCGTCGCCGGCCTGCGCCTGGCCAAGCGCGCCGCGCAGGGCATCCATATCAGTCGAGCCGTCAGCGGCGGCGTGGTTGAATTCGAATACTTCAAGGCCGAGGTCGGCGCAGATCTGGTTGTGGTTGGGCCAGCTGGGCTTGCCGACGATCACGCGGTTGTAACCCGCACGCTTCACCATCGCGAGCGCGAGGCGCAGCGAGCCGGTGCCGCCGGGCGTCTGCATACCTTCGATGCGGCCGCCCATTGCGGGGTCCTGCTTGCCGAAGATGTAGGGCATAAGCGCCTCTACAAAGCCCATGTCACCCTCAGGGCCAAGGTAGGCCTTGGAGTCCTGCTCGGCGACGAGCTTCGCTTCGGCGGCCTTGATCGCGCCGAACACGGGCGTATCGCCCTGCCCCGTGCGGTACACGCCGACACCGAGGTCGATCTTGTCGGCACGCGGGTCCGAGTTGTGGAGCTTGATCAGCGCGAGGAGCGCGTCGGCGGGCTGTTGCTTGAGGTCATTGAGCATGGCGGGCGGCCATTAACCCCGCTGGCCGGGCAGCGCAACACCCGAGTGCGTAAAGTCTTGTGGAGCGCAACAAGATTACGCCCGGCCATGACTGGCCGAGCGTAAAACCTCGTCAGAACGGCAGCCAGCGCTGCTTTTCGGAGAACTTCATATAACCTATGTTCGCGCCCAGTCGCAGGCCTGCACCGGCGCGTACCGGGATCAGCACGGTGTTCCCGCGCCGCAGGTAGCTGACGGTAAATCCGCCGATCAGATAGGCCTGCCCCTCACCCGCGCCAAAGCGGTGGTAGAGGTCTTGCGTGTCGTAAAGGTTATAGACCAGCACGAATGCGCTGCCGGCATTGGCGCCGGCATCGAAGCCGATCGATGGGCCGGTCCAGTAGACAGGACGCTCACCTTCGACCTTGTGGTGCATCGTGCCCGAACCGTAGCGCAGACCCACGGCAATGGCGCCGCCCGCCTCGCGCCCTACAATATAGGCGTTGGGTTCGCCCTGCTTGGCCAGCAGATCGCGGATGACATCGGCAAGACCCTTCGCCCCCTTGCCAAACACACCCTCTGCGGCGCCAATCAGATCGTCTTCGCGGTAAGTTGAAGTGCTGTCCCCCGCCACCACGGCAGGCGGGGTGGTGGGCGAAGGCACGGGCGTGGCCGGCACCGGCTGGCCGTTCCAGTCGTTAGCAGGAGCCTCAATCGGTGTGCCGTTACCAGGCGCCGCCTGCGGGGCCGCCGAGTAAGTGGTGCCCCGGTTGATGTCGGCATCGATCGCAGCATCAGGATCGACAGTCGTGACTTGCGCCATGGCAGGCGCCAACGGCGTGACCACCGCAAGCAGCGCCGAAACTGCGGCGATGAGCGGAGCAACGACCGGTCGGCGACGTTCGGCCTTTGCGCCCGCTTCGATGATATTCTTGCGGTTCGTCATGAGAGACCCTTCCGTGGCGTACTGCCCTGCGTTGCCGGCCTGTCGCCGGCGATTCCCCACCCCGCGCCCCGTGCGCGGCCAAAATGGTGCCATCCCACAAGAATCCACCGCGCCTGACCTCGCAATGAACGGGCGACGACTTGAGTCCGTTTTGCGACAGGCTGAATCGACAAACGCCGGTTTCCGGGGCTTTTTGGGAAATCGACATTTGTTCACTGATCGCCTCTTGCCGCCCCTCATACGTCTCGCTATAGGGCCCGCCTGAGCCGCACTCGGAGACGTGGGTGAGTGGCTGAAACCAGCGGTTTGCTAAACCGTCGTGCCCTTAAGGGGGCACCGAGAGTTCGAATCTCTCCGTCTCCGCCATGCTGCCGGTGCAAGATGTTTCAGGTGATCCTGAGACATCGCCAGCCTTACAATTAAATGACGGTGGGCTGACGACCATTCGGGTGCGATATCGGGCACGTACCGAGGAAGCACAAGCAAGCTCCGAGTGTTTGGCCCCGGCGCATCATGTAGGGCGATCAGCAAAGCCGCGAGCATCATGCCAAAGCCGATCTTGAAATCCGCGTTTCCGCCTAGTGTCGACGGCAATACGCGCTTGCTCCTGCTTGGTAGCCTGCCGGGCGAGCGCTCGCTGGCGGCGGGGGAATATTATGCTCACCCGACCAATGCATTCTGGTGGCTCATCGGCGAAGTGCTTGGTGAAGCGGACTTGCCCCGCCTGCCCTACGCCCAGCGACTGGAGGAACTCAAAACGCGCGGCGTCGGGCTCTGGGACGTCATAGCTAAGGCGCAGCGGACGGGAAGCCTCGACACAGCCATA
Organism: Novosphingobium barchaimii LL02; assembly: GCF_001046635.1. GTDB lineage: Bacteria > Pseudomonadota > Alphaproteobacteria > Sphingomonadales > Sphingomonadaceae > Novosphingobium > Novosphingobium barchaimii. The sequence continues at coordinate 86,862 of NZ_KQ130460.1, read as the reverse complement.
CGCAGCGCCACGCTGCGCAACCTTGAGGCATTCGCACAAAGTTTACCACGGCTGCGCGCCATCGGCTTCAACGGCGGTACGGCTGCGAAAGCCGGCAGACGTCAGCTGGCTGGAGCCGATGGCGCCTGGAACTTGATCGACCTGCCTTCCTCCAGCGCTGCGTATGCAAGCATGCCGCGCGAAGCGAAGCTGGCGGCATGGCGGGAAATTGAACGCTATCTGGCCTAAAGCCGGGAAGCTTTTCCCTGACCCTGACCGCGCAAAAACGCGCCCGAGAGAGAGAGTGGGTCTCCCGGGCGCGCTGCCCCGCCGCGCAGTCGGTGGGGGGCATGGTACCGCGGCGGATCAGTTCAAGGTGATTACTGCTCGGTGCTGCCGCCGCTCACGCCCAGATTGAACGACCCGCTTGCGCCGTTCTTCGAAGCCGCACCGCTGCCCGATCCCGCGGCAGTGGCGCTTCGCGTGCCGGCCGTTGCCGTGGCCGAAGCATTGCCGGAACCGGTGGCCGAACTGTCCGATGCGCTGTTCGCCGTATCGCGCACCTTACTACCAACGCCCTGCGCCTTTTCGGTAGCGGCCGAACGAGCAGCATTGGCCGCGCCGGTCGCAGTGCCGTCAAGCTGCGAGGCAGTGTCCGCCGCGTCGACCGGCAAAGTCGGCGCACCGCTTGTCAGGCTACCCGCGCCGGAACCCGAAGCCGAGCCGTTGGCCTTCGGACCTGTCAGCGAACTCATTGCCGTGCCCGAGCCGGAAGCGCTGCCACTCGCCGAATTCGGGCCCTTGGCGGCATTGCTCGCCACCGAACGCGTAGAGCCCACGAGGCCGCCAGCTTCCGAGCGGGTGCCTTCGAGCGCGCCAGGCGTAGTCGAAGGGTCGGGGGCGGACACCTGCGGGGCCTTCACCGACTTGCTGGCTCTCCCGATGCTATTGGCACGTGAGGAAGCGGTGCGGCCTGCGCGCGAGGCACTGATGTCCCCGGTACCGCTGGCGGCGCCATCGATCGAACTGCCGACGCTGCCCATAGCGCCACCCAGCGAACTGCCAACGCCGCCGCCGAGCGAGCCGCCCAGGCCGCCGCCCAGCAACTGCGCATTGGCTACACCAGGCATGGCGAAGAGAGCGAAGGTTGCACCAAGAGCGGTAAGCGCCGTTCCGAGGTTGAGCTTGTTCATGGGTATGCTCCTTCCTTTGTGTGTCAATCCCGGCGCAGATGTCCTGCCTCGGGGGCTCTGGAGGAAGGAACGGGTGGGCCTTTCACTTTCATCCGTGGTGGATGCGATTTTTTCTCTAAAGTCCCGAGCGACAGATATTGCAGAGCACCCCGCGCCCGGTCCGCCGCCTCCCCTTCAGTGCCTCCGCATCGACGGAATTGAGCCCCTGTGCGCCGTTACCCGCCGCCAGCCGCGCGGCAATGCGGGAGGCAGCAAGAGGGGCAGCATAGGAGGTCCCGCGCAAGGACACCCGGCCCCGGCCCGGCACCAGTGCGGACATGTCGGCCCCCGGCGCGGCGTAATCGAGGTGCGTAGCGCGGCCCGCCTCGATGAGTACACGGCCTGCTCCATCCACACCGGTCACCGCAACTACGCCCGGGTAAGAGGCTGGATAGGCTGGCGGTGCGGCGGCACCGTCGTTACCCACTGCGGCGACGATGACCATCCCCTTGCCTTGCGCCGCTGCAACCGCCCGCGCCAGTAGCGGATTCGAAGGCCCTACCAGACTGATCGAGACCACCGGAACACCCTGCCCCTGCATCCAGCCCAAGGCCTTGGCGATAGCCAGAGCATTACCTCCCGCCGGATCGCTGCCATACACATCCGCGCCATAAATCCGCGCCGTCCCCGCCCCGGTCAGCAGCGAGGCGATGGCGCTGGCGTGGTCACTGGCCTTCGTCCCCGATGCAAAGGCATGCTGGGAGACCAAGCGCCGCCCCCCGGCATCCGACACAGCGATGCCGCCGTCGATCACTCCCACCGTACCGCCCCGCGGCAGCGCCTCGGACGATGCCTTGCCCGCCTCGTTCTTAGCGCTCTTGCCAGAGGGAAAATGAAGCTGATCCGCCGTAACTTCACGACCCGGCAGCGCCTTGCGCAAAGCCTCCACCGCCTTGCCCAACGCGACCCCCGACGGCACACCCAGCCGCGCATAGGACACATCCAGTCCGTCAAGCGTTCCTTGCTCGATAACAGCGTAACCCTGCCCACGCACTACTTCCAGCGCTGAAGGATCGGGATCGAGCAGCAGTGCCTCGCCGCGCACGGCGGGCCGGCGTTGTTCGTCCCATTCCACCCGGTCGCCATGGTCGGAAACCAGACGCGACAGCCGCTGCACCCTTTTGCGTGCGAGATCGCGTACGCCGCCGACCGCCTCGCCCAGCGGCTCCAGAGCCGGCTCGGCGATATCGCGCACTGCATCGCCCACGCGGCCCACCGCATTACCCAGAGGCTCGATCGCGCCGCCCAATTGCGCCTGTGACGGCGCCGCCACCAGCGCCGCCGTCAGGACGAGAAATAGAAGAGCATGTCGTTGCATCAGCTTGTCCGCCGGGAAATTTCGTAGCACTCAAGGATGAAACGCAGCTGTTCATCCGTTTCATCCCCAGGCAAGAGAAATCGATGAGCAACAACCGCTTCTGTGAAGAGCTGACAGCCCTGCTGCCGCGCCTGCGGCGGTTCGCGCGCGGCCTCACCCATGATGCGGCCGACGCCGACGACTTGTGCCAGCAAACCGTGGAGCGCGCGCTCAAGTCCCGCCAGCAATGGCAGGAAGGCACGCGGCTCGATGCTTGGGTTTACAGGATCATGCGTAACCAGTGGATCGACGAGGTACGGGCCAGGACGCGGCGTTCGCAGACTTTTGCCCATGAAGATGAAGGTGAGACTGTGGGCATGGCCGGTGACCGCGATACGGAAAATCTGGTGGAACTAGGCAATATCGGCCGCGCCCTCGCCCGACTGCCCGAGGAACAGCGCGAAGCGGTAGTGCTCGTGCTGGTCGAGGGTTTTTCGTACAAGGAAGCAGCCGAGATCATCGGCGTGCCGCAAGGCACCCTGACCTCGCGTCTGGGCCGCGGCCGCGAGGCGCTGATGCGCGAACTGGGAGAGACTGCGTGACCGTCACCAACGAAGAACTCATAGCCTTTGCTGACGGTGAGTTGTCCGGCGCCGACGCTGCCCGCGTAGAGGTCGCTGTCGCGGCCGACCCGGTGCTGGCATCAAGGATCGAGCGCGAACGCCAGCTACGCGCCCGGCTGCGCGGTCATCTCGATCCTGTGGCGAGCGAACCGGTGCCTGAAAGCCTGTCGCTCATGATCGCTGCAGCCGCAGCGGAGGACATGGAACAGGACATGATCGATACTCCTCCCCCCGCGCAAACACCTCCGCAAGCTAAAACGCAGCCAGCGCGTGTCCTGGACTTCGCCGCAGCCCGCGCCCGCCGCAAAGCAGAATCCAAGGCTGCAAAGCCCGCGCAACAGACTGTGCCCCGCCGCTGGGGCATCGGGGCCGCGATCGCCGCCTCCCTGGTGTTGGGCCTGATGCTTGCCCCGCAGTTCTTGGGCAGCAGCGCGGTAACCGAACGGAACGGAGCGCTGGTGGCTTCGGGTTCGCTTGCGCGCGGTCTGGACACACAGCTTGCATCCGACGAGCCGGATGCGTTGCGCATCCTGTCCAGCTTCCGACGCGAAAACGGCAACTATTGCCGCGTCTACGAAGCCGGTGCGACGTCCGGCATCGCCTGTAAGTTCAACGGTGAGTGGACGCTCGAACGCACGGTCGCCAGCGGCAAGAGCGAGAGCAGCGAATACCGGCAAGCCGGATCACCCGTGAGCGAGCTGATGACAGCAGCCCAGAACATGGCGGTGGGCGCCCCCCTGAACGCCGCACAGGAACGCGCGGCGCGAGTTGATGGCTGGGGCAGGTGATCGGTTGCCGGCATTGCAACGAATGGAAGGCCAGCATCGATTTTTCTGCCCGCGATTTCTTGTGCGCTCCGTCATACCTGACTGAAATGCGCCGGCGCTAGGCGATCGAAGCTTCTGCGGAGACCCAGCGCGCACCGGGCATTTCAGGCGGAGCCACGCTTTCGAACCGAAGCGGCTGTGGTGGAGCCGGCAATTGCTGCCTGCTTAGCGTCTCCTCGATGAAGCCGAGCGACCATCCGGCATGCATTGTCACCGCTGCGACACCGGACCCCGCGCCGCAAAACGAACGCGCGCGCCAGCCCAATATCGCGCCTGCCACCAGCGCGCCGACCATCCAGCAGAGCATGGGGAACGCGAAGACCAGCGCCTCGACCCGAAGCGGCGCCAGTGCAAGCCCGATCAACGCCATCAGAATCGAGGGCACCACTGCCAGTGGTAACATCTGGCGCAGCTTCACCGGCACGGGGTGCCGCTTTAGATTACGCGCACGGCCAATGCCATACTTGCGATATTGCCGGAACAATGCCCCCATCGTGCTTCGCGGAAAGTAAGTGATCGCCGCCTGCGGTTCAAGCCAGATACGCCCACCCGCTGCAATCAGCCTACGGTCAAGTTCTGAGTCTTCGTTGGCAGCGAAACCCTCGTCATAACCACCCACAGCCATGAACAACGTCAGGTCGAACAAGGCGTGATGCCCGTGATCGACCCACTGCCCGCGCCCAATGTGACGATGCGGCGCACCGCCGGTACCCAGCACGGAATTCTGCGCCGCCGCCGCCGCCTTCTGGAAGCAGGCGGTCCCGCTCGTGACCATCGGTACGACGACGGAACTGGCCCTCATGCTTCCGGCAGCTAGTCGCAAGTTATCCAGAAACCCGTCAGGATAATGGGCGTGAGCATCTATACGCAGTAACCAACTGCGTCCTGCTCCAAAGCGTCGCACGGCCAAATTCACCGCTGCGCTTTGTGTCCGCTGAGGGTTTTCCAGAAGCACCAGATTGGCATATTTGCGGCCTAGAGTGGATACGATCTCGCGGCTGGCATCCACACTGCCGCCATCGGCCACGACCACCAAAGCGCCGTGCGCATTGCCCAGCAAGCCCGCAAGCAAAGCCGGTAGGTGCGCTGCCTCATTGAGGCAGGGCACCACGATCAACACGTCACTGTTGCGGCTCTTTCCAAGGGCAGTCCCCATTTCAGGTCCGCGCGATACCCCGGATATGGAGAAAGCCTCAGACACCGGACCGTGCCTCGTTCCGGGCATGCCCGGTGATGGCGGCCACGATCTCGCGCCGCTCAGTCGAAGTTTGGTATACCGTATGTTCAGGCAAGGCCGCTATCGCCTCGCGCATCCGGTCATGCCCGGATGGCATCAATTCGGCCAGCCGGTCCGGAAGCTCGGCCACGGGATCGTCGACCAGCAGGCCCACGCCGTGTCGCTGCAACCAGCGCCCAGTCTCCACCCCATTGAGCGCGATCGGAGGAACCCCGTTTGCAAGCCCTTCGTAAAGCCGGTTTGGCAACAGCCAATCCGAATTAAGCCCTTCCTCAAAGTAATCGATAGCCCAGACGAAATCGACCACGCCGTAGAGGCTCCCAATGTCGTCCTGGCAGAAGGGTCCTGAATAGCGCAGCCCGGGAAACGCAGCGACCTGCGCAGGAAAGTCCGGGAATTCAGCTGGACTGGCGATACCGGCGATCAAAACCTTGATCCGGCCGTTCGACGATGCAGCAAGTCTCCCCAACTGCTCCAGTGTCTTGCGGCATCGCAGCATTCCGAACCAACCGATCGTCCACACCGCGCCATAGCCAACATGCCGTTCCGTCGCGAAAACCGCGCGCCGTTCGACCGGCACCTTGTTCTCAACCAGCAACACTTTTTCGCGTCGGCCCTGCCGCGTCGCGAAGTAATCGCGCGCGAATGCAGGCGAACTGACGATGACAAGGTCTGTCCGCGCCAGCAACCGCCGTTCGATCCAGCGCATCACCCATGACTTGCCGCCCGTCCCCAGCATCAGCCGGTGGATGTCAAGACATTCGTAAACCAATCTCTGCTGCGGCAGACGTACCCGCCAGGCCAGCGCCAGCATCTCTAGGTTGCGGGCAACGATTACCGGCGCACTACCGCACAGATCACGCATCGCGCCAGGCGACAGCATACGTTTAGCCACCGCCACCAGACGTTGGCCGAGCCGGGCATCCATGGTGCGCCCAAAATCCAGAACGCCGTGCCCCAAAGCCGTCTGCCTGGAACTGCTGTTCCGAAGCGCCGCGCTCGGCCCTCTCATATCTTCGGCATACCTACGAAAACCGCCCAGACCCACCACAAATCCCTCTCCCGCAAGCAAGTCCACGCGGCGGCGAACTGCAGCATCGTCAAGATCATGCACCAGATAAGCGAGCGACGCCGCGCCACTTTGATCCGTTTCCATCTGAAAACCCCCAAACTCGCTCACAAACGGAGTGAACTTCTGTTCCCAACGTCGAGGTGCATCGGCATTGTACCTAGGACGCCTGCAACGCTTAATTGGCGAAGTGCTTAGTCATCTACCGAATACCTCTTCAATACGTATAAGATCCTATTTGGAGGAACGTCTTGAGTAACAGGACTCATGACGCTACAGCGGACGAAATATCTGTCGTCGCCTCGAAGCGTTTACTGCCAGACCCATCAGAAATCGGTGCTCTGTTCTTTCGGCGCCGTTGGATTTTTGCGATTGCATTCCTTGCCACGCTGGCGGCCGCGGCGCTGGCGATAGCCATGCTCCCACGCACCTATACGGCGACAAGCGCGCTCCTCCTCGAACCGCGCGAAGCGCAGCCGGTTAAAGTGAATGATCGGGGTTTCGTCGCCCCCGCGGACGACAACCTGATCGACACTGCCGTGCAGATCATCCGATCGCCCACGTTGACGCTCGACGTGGTACGCAGCCTAAGGCTGGATCGGGTCCCCGAATTCGGGGGCGATAGCAAAAGCCCATCTGCGAAGCTGACTCCCCCCCTTGCTACCGGTACGGACGGCCACGGCAGCACAGGCGATAGGGAGCAAATCGCCACCATCAACCCGGCCGAGCGCCAAGCCGCCGGCAGGCTCCTCACCCACAGCTACGTGCGGCGCGTAGGCGTGACGTATCTTGTCGAAATCACGGCTTCTTCAGAGGACCCGGATCTGGCGGCACGTATCGCTAATGCACTTGCCCGCCGCTACATCGGTCTCGATTCCGCCAAAAAGCAGGCGCGCAACGCGCAGTCGGCCCATTATGTCGAAAGCCAGGCAGCAGCCCTTCGCAAACATGCAGTGGCTGACGATGCAACATTGCAGCAATACATGATCCGCAATAACCTGATGAGCGCGGAAGGCGCAACCATGGCCGAGCAGGAAGTTTCCGAGCTCAACCGCCAAATCGCCGACGCGCAGGCCCAGCTTGCCGAGCAGCGCGGAAAACTGGGCGCAGCACAAGCACAGATAGCGCGCGGCGGCGGCGGCGCCGACATCGGTTCCGCTTTGGCATCAGACACTATCCGGCAACTGCGCCAACAAGAAGCACAGGCAAGCGCCCGGCTCGCACAACTCGACGCCCGCTACGGGGCTCTGCACCCGGACGTCGTGCAAGCCCGCGATGAATTGGCGGATGTGCGCGCACAACTGGGCGCTGAACTGGGACGCATCGTATCGGGCCTGCGGGCCGATGTGCAGATCGCCGAATCCCGCCTTGCCTCGCTTCTAGACAGCCGTGCGCAGGCGAAAGGTTCGCTGGTGCAGAACGGGTCGGCACAAGTGGGTCGGCTGGAACTGGAGCGCCGGGCGGAAGCCAGTCGTGCGATTTACAGCGCCTACCTCACCCGCGCTAAGGAAACAGCACAGGCCGGAGAACTGCCCAACGCGGATGCTAGCATTGCCACGCTGGCCCGCCCCCCCGGCGGCCCGTCCTCGCCGAACTACCTCGTAGGTGCCTTGGCCGGATTTGTCGCTGCACTTCTCGTCGCAGGGTTGGCTACCGGCATGGCCGAATACGTCGAGGACACCGTGGCAACCCGCGCCGATATCGAAGGCGGGCTCGGTGCAGTCTATGCCGGTGCAATCCCGACTCTCGCTTCCGCGACACGCTCGAAAGCGAAGGATATGACCCCGCAGGATTACGTAACGATACGCAGCATGTCGCTGTTCACCGAAAGCCTGCGCAACCTGGCCACTTACCTCGGGATCGGCCATTCCGGCAGCGAGCGAGGTGCGGCGGTCGTCACCATAACCTCTCCCTTACCCCGCGAAGGTAAGTCAACCATATCGATGTGCCTGGCACGTACTTTGGCAATGGGCAAGCATAAGGTCGTGCTCGTCGACGCCGACGTGCGTCATCACTCGACATCCAATGCGCTTGCCCCCGAGCGAGAGCGTGAGGGGCTGTTTCGGGTGCTTGACGGCTCGCTTCCGCTCGAAGAAGCCCTGATCGTCGACGAGCGTACCGACTTGCAAATTCTCACCACGCTAGGCCAGTCAGGCCCGAACGACGTGATCACCGAAGAAGCAGTGGGAGCGCTGCTGGCAGTACTGCGAGCCCACTTCGACATCGTCATCATCGATTCCGCGCCTGTATTGGGGGTGGCGGAAACCCGGATCGTCTCGCGTCTTTCCGATACAACGCTGGTTGTCGCGCGATGGCGAGCAACACCGCTCAAAGCCGTGCGAACGGCGCTCGATTTGCTTTCGCACAACGGCAGCAAAGTCGGCGGCGTTGCCCTCAGCCTCGTGAATATCAAGGAACACGCCAGCGCCGGGCTGACCGATGCCTTCGGCTATTACAAGAAATTCAAGGGCTACTATGCAGACTGACGGTCTGCCTTCCCCAGAGTTTGGCGGCACCCTGCACCGCTACCTCGCACTCGACGCGCTTCGCGGAGCCGCCGCCTTTGCGGTATTGTTTTATCACTTGCGCCATCTCAAAATGCCAGATGGCTCAGCCAGCACCTGGCACGCTTTCGACAGCGGCTATCTTGCAGTGGATTTGTTCTTCGTCCTCAGCGGCTTCGTCATTTCCCATGCATATGAAAAGAAGTTGCGGGCATCGCTGTCATGGTCCGCCTTCATGATCGCGCGCTTCCTGCGGCTGCAGCCGGTGATTGCAATTGGCACTCTGGCAGGGTTCGCCTTTGCGCTCTCACAGCGCTTGGTCGGGCTCGAGAGTGCACCGGGACTTTTCGCGATCGCCACTTCGCTCCCGGCGAACCTGCTGATGCTACCAAATGTCTTGGTGTCGTGGGGCATATTCCTGTTCAATCCACCTGCCTGGTCGCTGTTCTACGAACTTGCAGCCAATGCCGTATATGCATTTGGTATCCGCAAGCATGCTAGCGAGTTGGGCGAAGCGGAAACCGCCAAACGGACAGATCGGGCACTGACGGCTATCTGCTTTGCCGGACTCGCGGGGCTGACGGCATCCATAGTTCTAGTCGGCAATCTCGATAAAGGCGTTGTTCTGGACGATTGGCCCGTCGCACTGGCCCGCATCACTTTCTCCTTTGCATTGGGCCTCCTGCTACATCGTAGCCGACGACGTTGGATGCCCCGCGTTCCCCGGTTGCCGATGCCCTGGCTGATGCTGGCATGTCTGCTGCTGCTCGCACCCCAACTCAACGGCGCGTCTCGCGGTGGCTACGATCTTCTCTTTGTCCTGTTGCTCTCTCCGGCACTGGTCATGCTTACCAGCGTGACTCAACCCACGAGTCGTCAGGAAAGTGCGGCGAAGTGGCTGGGCATGATCTCCTATCCGCTTTACGCGGTCCATGTCCCAATCAAGCACGTCGTCGAAACCGGCTTAACGCTCGGCTTCAGGTCACTAGGCCTGACCCCTCCCAGTTTCGCAATGCTACTGATCGTGACTGCCTGCAGCGCAGTGGCCGCCGCATGGCTGATCGGTGCAGTGGTGGACCCTGCGCTGCGGCGCTGGCTTAGCGCGCAGATCTCCCCCTTGCTCGCGAAGCCACCTCCCACCCTTCCGCAGCACCACTCTCGTGGCACATGAAGCGCGCCGAGGGCACGTTCCCTCACACATCTTACCCGGCCCGCCCCTGTCTCCATTGCTGCAGCGATGGACGGCGACCATCCCGCCCGAGCAAATTCTTGCTCCAAATCACGGATCAGTCATGCTCCATGCATCCAGCGACACTGCTTTCGGGCGCACTAAGGGCCATGTCCTGTTCGTCAGCCGCCAGCGCATCACCGGGAAGAATAACGGCAGCAGCGCTTACCTGCTAGACTTAGCGGGCGCAGTGCGCCGTGCGGGATTTACGCCCCATCTGCTGCAACCCTCGCCCGATCTCATGGGGCGCTGGCCGTTCATGCGCCTACGCCCTGAAATGCAAGTGTTCGAAAGCCACGCCATACGCGGGGTGTGGCGTATCGGAAACTGGGTTGTGGCCCGCGATCCGCGCGTCGGGCTGGACGCACTGCGCGCTGTCGTATCGCGATTGGCGCAGCGATCGGGACTGCGAGGCGGCTGGCTCTCCGACCGGCCCCGGCCCTACGCGATCGCCATGCCCTGGACGGACGCCGACCGCACCTTCGTACGCCGATGCGCGGCCGGGGCGACCGACATCGTCGTCGCGGACTATGCGTTCCAGGCCGAAGTCCTTGCGCTGCTGCCAGACCGCCCATCCGCAATCGTCATGCACGATTTGTTCCATAGCCGGGCCGGGCAAGCAAGTGGGCGTGATTCCGTTGCCAATCTTGACCGCGAGAAAGAGATCGCGCTGCTATCGCAGGCCGACGCGGTGATCGCCATACAGTCCAGCGAAGCACACTTCCTGAAACAGTATGTACCGGCATCCCGGCCCATCCTCGCCCCTATGGCCGCGCACCCGACTTCCCGCCCCCTACCCGGCGACGGGCACCGACTGTTGTTTGTAGGCAGCAACACAGCACCGAACGTCGTCGGACTCGAATGGATGTTCAGGGAAGTCTGGCCGCTGGTTCGCCAGAACTCGCCCGATTGCATGCTTGACGTCGCCGGCACGGTCGCCGTGGGTTTTCCACGCGGCGGACCGGACGGTGTAATCTTCCATGGAATGGTCGAAGATCTCGGATCTTTCTATACCCGCGCGGGCGTAGTCGTGTCGCCGCTGACGTTCGGGTCCGGGCTAAAAATCAAGCTGGTAGAGGCACTGGCGCAGGGCAAGGCCATCGTCGCCACCAGCGTCACTCTGCAAGGGGTGGAGCGCGAATGTAGCGGCGCGGTGGTCCATGCCGATTCGGCAGGAGACTTCGCCGCGGCGATCATCGCTCTGGCCGATGACGGTCGCCGGCTAGCGCTGGCGACGGCCGCACTCGGCGCCGCGCGGGCGCATTTCTCGCCCCAGGCATGTCACGCGGAATTCACCGCCTGGCTTGAGGAAAACCGTCCTCACGCCGCGCATCTGCTCAAAGCGGTGCAGCGCGGGTGACCACAACGCCCCCGGCCATCGCATCGCCCCTTATATGGTCCACCGCCTCCAGCCTTGGTACGCAGGCGCTGTCGCTTCTCACTTTCGCCATTCTGGCACGGTTGCTTGGTGCTTCAGCTTTCGGGCTCGTCGCCTTGGCGGCGCTTGTGATCGACCTGCTGCTGGTAGTAAGCAACGCTGGCATCAACGAGGCGGTCGTGCAGCGCCCCACCTTGACCGAGGAAGACGCCGACACCGCGTTCTGGACCAACCTGATCTGCGGGCTACTATTCTGCGGCGCCGCCATCGCGGCTGCGCCGTTGGTCGCGTACCTGTTGGGCCTACCCGACCTGACACCGATAGTCACGGCCCTGGCCGCGATCTTCGCCATCACCCCGCTTGGCGCCATCCACACCGCCCGGCTTACGCGCGATCTCAAATTCCGGTCAATCGCCATGCGCAACATCGCCGCGTCGCTGGCGGGAGCCGCTGTGGGGCTTCCGCTGGCTTTTGCCGGCTACGGCGTATGGGCGCTAGTTGGACAACGCATCGCGGCAGCGCTGGCAATCGCACTAACTGCCTGGGCCAGTCTGCCTTGGCTGCCACGCCTGCGTTTTCAGCGGCGATCCTGCGCGGAAATGCTCCGGTTCGGGGCCTACATCGGCATTTCTGGCACCCTTAACCAGATCAATATCCGCAGCGCGGAAGTAATCTCCGGGGCATTGGTGGGGCCCGTCGCGGTGGCTTTCATTCGTGCGGGATCCCGCATCGTGGAAGTACTCAACCAGATCACCTATATGCCCTTTCAGCAGATCGCGATGCCGATCCTTACGCGCAGCGCACATGATCTGGACACATTGAAGGACACGTATCTGCGGCTCAGCCGCCTTTCCGCTTTCATCATGTTTCCCGCATTCCTGGGCACCCTTGCAATGGCGGGAGAGATCGTCGCAATCGTGTTCGGAGACGGGTGGGAACCGGTCGCGGATGCCATTCGCATCTTCGCCTGTGCCGTCGTCGCATCGCAGATGAACAACCTGATTATCGCGGCCATGATCGCAATGGGACAGTCACGCACGGTACTATCGTGGACCTCCACGCAGATCGTGCTGGGCTTAGCTGCTGCGGTCGCCGTCCATCGCTGGGGCTGGCAGGCGATGCTGGTAACGGGCGTGGCACGGGGATACCTGATCCTGCCTTACGGCTGCCACCTGTTACGTAAATATGCCCACATCCGATTTGTTGATGTGCTGGCGAGCTTGCGACCGGCTATGACCAGTTCCGTACTAATGGCGCTGGTGGTCATTCTTGGTGTCAAAGCCTGCCATGGCGGGCTTCCGCCTATAGCTATCGTCATGATATGGCTGCCGCTGGGTGCCTTCGTATATTTCGCGAGCTACTTCTGGCAAGACCGCACAATCATTCGGCAATTGCGCGACATGATGGCGACGCGGAAAGTACGATCCGCACCCGCAGGATAACCAACAGCGCCTTGCGCTTAGGCCGTTCTCCCAAGCTGCGAGTCAACTTCCCGTCAGCACCCGAACAGCGCGCTTAGCTCTCTGCAATGGCGTGGGCCGGCGTGGCGCCCACAAGTCGTCTATGTTGGGATCAATATCCGCCGTGAGATCAAAAAAGCGTTCAAGGTCACCAAATACCGTTTCCAGCCGGGATGCCACCATATCCGGGGAGTAACCCGCGAACCACGGCGCATGCGGCGGGGCAGGTGCCCGCTCCTCCACTGCGCGCAGGACTTCCGCGACATCCCATTGCAGCGAATGAACGCGAATCTTACGGCAATTGAAACCTGGATCGAGGTAATCGGCCAGCGCATCGTTCACGCTTGAAAAGACCACGCATCCCTGCCCCATCGCCTCCAGGGGCGGTAATCCGAACCCCTCGGTGGCGCCGACGTCAGCCCAGTGTTCGAGCGAATCGTAAAGGTAGACACTCGAACGGCGAAACCACGCGGACAAATCGTCTACCCAACCATCCAGCACGGTAACGCGGCACTGCTCCTGCAGCGCCGGGACTAACCGGTCCAGCAGATAGCGCGAGGATTTCCGCACCTGCACCAAGACATCGATATCGCGTGGTTGAGCTGTGTCGGAATCATTGATCTCAACCACATTAGGTACATGGGCGATATAGGAGTTAGGCGCATAGCGCCCCCAATAGGCCATCGTATGACGGCTAACGCAGAGGATGGGGACTTCGGATGAAAGCGCCATCCCCCACCCGGTGCTATGCGCGATGTAAACCACGTCGCGGCCCTTCAGCCTTTTAAGCAGCATCGCGATATCCGGGCCCCAGTGGATGACGAAGATCGGTGACGATTCTCCCTTCGTATGATGCGCCAAATAATCATCCAGATGGGGGCGATCGGCTATCCGGCCGCCGTAAAAAGCCACGCTGGCAGCGGTGAACCGGCAACATGCCTCCACGAAACGGACTTGCGCAGAATTGCCGCCGACATTCATGCGGTCATGCGGAAACAGGAAGATCAGCGGGCGCATGGCAGCTCCATCAAGGATTGAGAACGGCGGACTGGAGACCCTGCGTAATTGAGCGCAGGCGCTCCGCCAGCGGTTCGCCATGAGCCGGCGGGACAGCCTGCCGCACGGGCCGAAAAAGGCCGATGCGCTTGGCCGTAGCCTCGTAAAGGCTGGACAGCGTCAGGCGCCGGGCGTCGGGGTGCCCAGCCGTCAGCCGCAAGGCTCGGATCAACTTCCCGTCCTTGATTGCGGCAATGGTGTCGAGATGGAGCAATGCCCCTTCGAGGTTTTCGCGGCGAGCCTGCACCTTCGCGGCGAGAGTGCCATCTGTCTCGCATGGATAGGCCTGTGCCGCGCGCAGCAGCCCTTCCAGATCGGCGCGCGACAGGCGGTGCGATGTAGAGGCCACATGCCTGCGATAGTAATAGGTCGGCTCCGGCAAATAGAGATACCGAGCTCCCGCCAACATCGCACGCAATACTAGGTCGAAATCTTCGCCGATGCGCAGCCGTTCATCATAGCCCACTCCGTTAGCCCGCAGAAACGACAGGTCGAACAAGGGTTTGAGATAGCCAGGCAACGCACCCTTGCCGCCGATCATCCCGCGCTCGACGTATTCTTCCGCCTCGATCGGCCGCGCATCGTTCCACAGCGGACCTTCCGCGAAAATCCGGGTCGTCAGCCGGCTGCCTTCCTCCTGAAACTCAACCATGTTGGTGGCCAATATTTCAGCGCCGCCCCGAACCCTGCCGGCCATCAGCCATTCGAGGTGGCGTGGATGCAGGATATCGTCACTGTCGAGGATCGCCGCGAAGTGCCCCCGGGCTGCCTTCAGGCTAGTGTTTCGCACCGCGCTTAGCCCTCTTCGCGGGCCTTCCAGCAGGCGCACACGGCTGTCTGTGGCCACATGGGCACGAACGTGTTGGGCAGTGCAATCGCTGGACCCGTCATCGACGACAACGATCTCTATATCGGTCAGCGACTGTTCGCGGGCGGAAACAATCGCCGCATCAATGAACAGCGCAGCATTGCGCGCAACCATTAGTATCGACACCAGAGGGGCAGCCGTCATCACGAGCCAAACTTGATCATCGCCGGGACAGTCATTGCGGCCTCCACGAACGGGGCAATGGAATGGAAACAGGCGTTCGCTGCTGAAGAACGACCTGCCCGACAGTAGACGAAGCCATACCTGCAACGAACGGCAACGACATCCATTCCGGAGCCAAAAGCCCGGCCGACAATGCTGCATTGCAGTAAGATCATACTGCACCCAATCAAGACGGGCGCACCGCACTAAAGTTCGCCACCTTGCCCGCATCCAGGTCATAGATCGCCGTTCAGATCATGGAGGGCCAGCACCCTACAGGAAGGCCATGCCCCGCAAATCCGAAGCCGTAAAAATGCGAAGCCAGATGGCACTGGCTGCCTGTTCGCTATTTACGCTACTGTGGTTCAGCCCGCCGCGGGTTGCGGGCAAGCCAGCGGCGAGAGCAGATCAGGCTGGCCGCCTACCGCCCAGCACCTTCGTCAATAATCTCACGCAAGCCCGGCTAGGTACGCCTTCCTTCGACGAGCAATTCAACATGTTTGATAGCGGCACCGATCAACAACGTCCCAAAAGGCCCCATCGCTGGCGCACAGTCTATGGGTACGGCGGGCCGCATTCGGTTTCCAACCGCCAGATGTCGTCGGGTAGCTTCGCCTCCGATGCCAGCTTCATGGGAATGACGCCTTCGCCTTTGGGCAGGGTGCCGCTTGGGCTCGATCCTTTCCTCTTCGAACGCGGCCAGCTTACGATCCTCGCGCAGCGAACGCCGCAGCACCTGCGCGCAATGACTTGGAACAAACCGTATTACGGCGGCGCGATCACCACCAAGTTCAGCTTCGCACAGAAGTATGGGTACTTCGAGATCGAGGCCAGACTACCCGCCGGCAAAGGGATGTGGCCAGCGTTCTGGCTCATGCCATTGAAAGGCACTTGGCCCGATACCGGCGAGATCGACATCATGGAGGGCCTGGGCGATCCGCGCACTATCTACTGTACCGTGATCGCCGGCAAAGGTAAGAAGACCACACGTGTGCGGTTGAATTTCGATGCTTCCGCAGCTTTCCACCGGTACGGGTTGCTGTGGGGGCCATCGGAACTGATCTGGTTCGTGGATCGCAAGCCTGTGGCCAAGGTGCCGACGCCGCGCGTGCTCACTACGCAGAAGGCTTATATGATTGCCAATCTTGCTATTGGTGGCGCTTGGGGCGGATACCCGGACAAATCGACGCGCTTTCCCGGGCGCTACGAAGTGCGCCGGATCACAGCCTGGCCGCATCCTGACATGTAGGCAAAGCGGCATCGGACCGGTTCGAATGCGATCCTATCATTCTAGCGACTTGAGTCCGCCCGAATGCGCTGCAACATATCCTACGCGCCAGCAGCTAAATCGGAACCGTCACAGGGGCCGAAGCAGCGCGGCAAGGGAACCGGATGGGAAAGCAATGAATCACGAGCACACGGCCGACCTGCCCTACCTACGCAAGGTGGTAGGCGCATCAATGGCCGGCACCATCGTAGAGTGGTACGAATTCTTCCTCTACGGGACCGCCGCCACCCTGATCTTCGGCAAACTGTTTTTTCCGGCGACCGGAAATGACCTCGATGGCGTGATCGCGGCTTTCGCAACTTACGCGGTGGGTTTCATCGCCCGCCCGCTTGGCGGCATCGTGTTCGGACACGTCGGTGACAAGGTTGGGCGCAAATCGCTGCTCCAGTTCAGCCTCATGCTGATCGGCCTGTCCACCTTCCTCATGGGCTGCCTGCCGACCTTCGGCGGTATCGGCTACTGGGCGCCGGTGCTCCTGGTGACGCTGCGATTCGTGCAAGGGTTTGCGCTGGGCGGTGAGTGGGGCGGTGCCGTCCTGCTCGTTGCAGAGCACAGCCCGAACCGCAGCCGCGCGTTCTGGGGCAGTTTCCCGCAAGCTGGCGTACCTTTGGGCAACCTGCTGGCGACGATCGTGCTATTGGTGCTTTCCGCTACTTTATCCGACGCGCAGTTTCTTGCCTGGGGCTGGCGGATCGGCTTCTGGCTCTCCGCAGTGATCGTGGGCATCGGCTATTACATCCGTACGCAGGTGACTGATTCGCCGATCTTCGAAGCCGCCAAGGCCGAAGCGGAAGAGCGCGCAGATGGCGGTTATGGTCTTGTTGAAGTGTTCCGCCGCTACCCGCGCGGCGTCTTCACCGCGATGGGTCTGCGCGTGGGCGAGAACATCCTCTACTACATGGTTGTCACGTTCTCGATCACGTACCTGGCGCATATCGGCGTCAACACCACCAGTATCCTGACGCTTTTGTTCTGCGCGCATATCGTGCATGTGATGGTCATCCCGGTGTTCGGCGCAGCAGCCGACCGGATCGGACGCAAGCCGATTTATATTCTCGGCGCGGCGCTGACCATGGTTTGGCCCTTCGTTGCCTTCCCGATGTTCGGCACCGGTAGTCTGCTGACTATCCTTGGCGCGATCTTCCTTGGCATGATCGTACATGCCCTGATGTATGCTGCGCAACCAGCAATCATGGCCGAGATGTTCCCAACCCGTATGCGCTATTCAGGTGTCTCGCTCGGCTATCAAGTCACCGCGATCTTCGCCGGGTCGTGGGCACCGCTGATCGGCACCGCTCTGCTGCGGCAATACGACGACTGGCTGCCGATTGCGTTCTACATCCTCGGCGCCGGGGCGATCAGCCTGATCTCCGCCATCATCATGACCGAGAGCAAGGGCGTGTCGCTGCTCGCCATCGACCGCGAGGACGAACGGCGGCTGGTCAAAGGTTCAGCCTGACCCGGGTTGCGGGGTTCGCGCGGTCCCTGCTTTGCCCACAGGAAACCAGCCGAACCCCAAGGCCGCGAACAGCATGATGGTTGGCGCGACCAGGGCAGCCGGGCGGATCGGTTCCACCGGCGACTTGCTCAGTTCCATCGCCATGTAGCTCAGCCAGAAACAGGTGGCGAGCGAAGGCGTCAGGACAAAACGGCGCAGCAACGCGATAATGCCAGCGATCCAGCCCCCAAGCATGATGGCGAGGCCGATGTAACCGGTCTCCACCATAGTCTGTATATAGCTGTTATGAAACGAAAAGCCGGTGCCTTCCTGATGCACGTCGAAATACCGCCACAAACCGATCGCGTCAGGATTCGCTGGATGCCAGAAGCCGAAATAGCCCATTCCCAGCCAAGGCCTTTGGGCGATGATGAACTCCGCCCGATACCAGAGGTAGCCGCGGCCGGTCAGCCCAGAATCCTTGGCAGACAGTTCCTGTACCATCGCCATAAGAGGCTGGAAGAATAGAAGGCAAAGCGCAAAGGTGCCCACGACCGTGGCGGCAAAGGCCAGCTTGAGGGCCGGTGAACGCGTTCGCAGCACCAGCAACGCCGTCAACAGCGCGGCGGCAAGCGCCAGGGATGCCACTGCCCCGGCAGAATGCGCACGCACCGTCGTCAAAACGCAGATCGCAGACATACCGCCGCTAAACACGGCAAGCACCGGTGAGTCCCGCTCAATGCCGGTCACAAGCATTATCAGCGACAACAAGACAGCCGTACCGGCAGTGTCCGCGAAATAGTTCTTGGCTTCCCCCCCCAGGCCGTAGAGAGCAAGGGCGCCTCCCATGCCATCCGGGTGGATGTTGCCGGCCGTTAGGGAAGCGACGGTATACCCGGCATAGGCAACGAACAGTCCTGTCAGCACCGCTCTTGGCTGAGCGGCTTGCGATAGCAGCAGCCCGGCCAAGGCCGTAAGGGTCATCTGCAAGGCATAACGTAAGGTCACTTCCGGGTAGATCGCCCATACCGCCGACAACAGTGCAAACGCCGGAAACACCAGTAAAAACCAACACCGCCGCAAGGCATCACAGGTCTGTTCAAGCCGGATCGCAACATAAATACCGGTCAGGAGCAGGAAAACGAAGGCTCCTGGCATACCGACACTGGACGGAATACGGGCGATCACCATCAATGCGGCGAAGGCCCCATCCTGCAAGCTCCGGTTGGTAAGAAGGGCGACAAGGCTGCTGCGAGGAGCCTGCGGCACAGCGAGCGCGGTTGTCATTGCGATAAAGCCCATCGCGGCGCAGAGGGGTTGGTGATCGCGAAACCGACGGCCAAGATCAGTAATCCGCTCGGACCCATCGGCCGAATGTCGTGAATTGCCTCACTGTTAGAAAGCATCTGCCCTGAAAGCCCCCGAAGCTGCAACACACATGGCGTTGCAGCTTCGATACAAGGCCCCGGCAGCACGGTCGACCACACCGCCAGGAAGATTGTTTCATTCTGGAGTATGTTTCAGGCCATCAGTCCGATTGTGTTGCCGTAGTCCGCCGTGCTGAGGAAGCTGATGTCGGACATGGCGAACTGCGCATCACCCGTGAGGGTGATCTTCTCGGTACCGATCGATACCACGGTCGATGTCGCCGTGTGGCTGATCGAAACCGCGCTCGTCTTCACGCCAACCAGCACCAGCTTGTCGACGCCGTGCTGGAAGTCGGTCGCCGTATCCTTGCCATAGCCCGCAGCGAAAACGAATGTATCCGCGCCTGCTCCACCGGTAAGCGCATCGTCGCCCGCGCCACCGCTCAGTACATCGTTGCCAGCTCCGCCGTCGATCAAGTCGTTGCCAGCCCAGCCGAACAGCTTGTTGTCGCCGTCGTTACCATAGATCTTGTTGGCGAGCGTATTGCCGGCGCCGTTGAGCCCGGCGCTGCCAGACAGGCGTAGTATCTCGACATTGGCGGGCAGCGTATAGCTGACAGATGAGCGGACCGTGTCGTTGCCCTCGTTGGCTTGCTCGATCGCACGCACACCGGCTTGATCGACGATGTAGATATCATCTCCTTTACCGCCAACCAGAGTGTCGAGACCGCCGGCACCGTCTAGGTAGTCGTTGCCCGCAAGCCCGGTCAGGACGTTGACCCCGGCATTGCCGATAATCCGATTGTCTTCGGCATTGCCCGTGCCGTTGATATTGGCCGTGCCGCTCAAGCGCAGATTTTCGACATTCGCGGTGAGGGTGTAGGTAACCGTGCTGATAGCAGTATCGGTGCCTTCATTCGCCACTTCGATGACCTTCACCGCAGTGCTGTCGACCCGGTAAGTGTCGTCGCCCATTCCGCCGTAAAGTGTGTCCGCACCCCCGTTCCCATCGAGATAGTCATTGCCGGCCAGCCCCTTGAGGACGTTCGCCGTCTGGGTACCGATCATTCTGTTGGCAAGCTCATTGCCGGTGCCGTTGAGCGCGGCGTCGGTGGAAAGGCTCAGGTTCTCGACATTGTCCGGCAACGTGAAGCTCGCACTGGAGACGACCGAATCTGAACCGCCATTGACCTGCTCGACGATCTTGTCGAGCGCCGAGCTGACACGGAATGTATCGTCCCCGCTGGTGCCCACATAAGTCTTGCCGGTTGCGACGCCGCCCGATGCACTTTCATTCGAATCAACGGGCATAGTAGGGTTCGAGGTTCCCGGCGTTGTGACGACAGGCGCCGAGGTGGACCCATTCGCTGAATAGACGGTATGCGTACCTTTGATCGTCGCCGAAACGGTGTCGGCCGTGCGATAGGCACGCACATAGTCCACCTTCATTTCGCCCGTGCCTGTCGTCGCGTCGGCGGCGCCACCCCAGCTGCCATTCCCGCCTACCGCAAGGTTGACCAGCATGTACATTTCCTTATTCATGGCCGGCGGCGTAGCCTGCTGCGCCACTTCCACACCGTCGATATAGTAGATCACCCGTTCACCGTTCCAGTCGACGCCGTATGTGTGGAACTTCGTGGTATCGAGCACGGCGCGGTCCTGATCCATGGTGTTCTTGCCGTTTTCTATGCCATGCGTGGTCAAGTAAACGACGTTCGGATCCTTGCCGAGCATCTCGAACACGTCGAGTTCGGGCGGCCAGCTGCTGTCTGCCGGCAGCAGCCAGAACGCGGGCCAGAAGCCTTGCCCTGCCGGCAGCGCAGCGCGAATCTCGAAATAGCCATACTGCTGCGCAAACGTGAACTTGGTCGTCAGCAGGCCAGAAGTATACGTGTGCCCGTCGATGAAGGGGAGCACATCCGCCGTCGCCGGGGCAGCTGTGATCGTCAGCACACCGTCGTTGATGGAGAAGGGGTTCACACCCAACGGTTTCGCGCCGGTGCCTCCCCAATCGGGATCCATATAAACCTCGGACTCGGTTTTCAGCGTGTGGCTAGCGATGGTACCCGGCCCGCCATGGCCATATTCGGTACGCCAGGTGCCGCCCTTGGAGTAAAGGCTAAGGGCGTTGAAATCATCGCCGAAGTTGAGCGTCAACGCACCGCGGTTGATCTCGTAAGTAAAGTCTTTGGCAACCAGGCTGGTAGCCGTCACGCCGCGCAAGATCAGGTCTTCGCCGTTGGTGAAGTGCAGTACAGTATCCGCCCCCACTTGCTTCGCAGCGGACTGCAGCTGCGAAAAGTTGGTGACACCGTAACCGCTGAGCTGGATCTTATCGACGCCGGTCGTGAAGTCGACGATGACATCGCTGCCGTTGCCTTTTACGATGATAAAGGTATCCGCCCCACCGCCGCCAACCAGTACGTCGTTGCCGGCCCCGCCGTTGATCTGCTGCGCATACTCGTTGCCAATGATGACGTTGTCGAGGTCGTTGCCGCCGCCATACCAGGAGCCATTGCCTTCGAGGATCAAGTTTTCGAAATTGGCGCCCAAGGTATGATAGACCGAAGAGCGCACGGTATCGATGCCCTCTCCTGTCGCCTCGAACAGCTTGTCCTTTTCGGAAGAGATTATGTAAGTGTCGTCACCCTGCCCACCATAGTAGCTGTCACCGCCGCCGTAGCCGCGCATGATGTCAGCCTTATCCGTCCCCCAAATGGCATCAGAAGCAGATGTCCCGAGAAATGTTTTAACAGATGAAGAAGAACTGTTAAGTATTTTTCCGAAAGTGTTTTTATACGAAAAAGTCATAACCAATAACCCCGCCATCGAAGCGCTATTGCTCCGCTGTGTCGTGGCTATTGATAGCTTTGTCATTCACAACACTGACATAAGGACTCTGGTAAACGCACTTTAATCGATTGCATCGATGAATTTCTTCTTTAGCCTTTCCAATAATTGAGCATTTTCGCGAATACGCGCCCATAAATATATTTACGTCGCTCCCCCAGTTCCGCCAGGATGAACGTCGCACCGATAGTAATGCTGCCCGCAAGTAACCCGCCCGAGTTCGTCCCGAGGCCATCAGTCCGGATCGCTGCAATCAGCACCAGAATCGGGAGATGGGCGATGTAGAGAGTGAAGCTGGCACCTGCGCAGTAACGAACGAAGCGTTCCACTCCGACCGGCCAGATCGCCCGTTCCGATGTGCACGCAGCGAAAACGACAATGATCGCCCCCAGCAGCAGCCCCAGCACCAGGTAATAGGCCATGCTCGCACACAGCAGTGCAGGGGCGGGCCATTCGAATAACGGAATTGCCAATGCGCCGCCCCATCTACGCCATACAAGCATGGCAAGCGCTAACGCTGATAGCAAAGTCCAACCCGCGAACACGCTAATCCGCGGACACCGCCGCACAACTCTCCACGCAGCGACTCCTACCAGCCACAAGACGAATGCCACTGCGATGCGAGGGCCACAGGCTACCAGCCACACGGCGGCCAATAGCCAGCGCCGGGCCCCACGCACGTAGAACAGGATAGCGAAAGTAACATAATAGGCTATCTCGAACCCAAGCGACCAGAACGGCGTACCCGTAGATACAACGATACGATCGAACCAGAATTCGTTGGTAAAAGTCAGGTAACGGAAGATGGACTGCCACCCGGGCGCTTCACCGACGAGAGCGCCGCCCAGGGTCTTGCGGAGCGTCTGATCGCTGACATCGCCAACGTCGTAAAGAGCGGCGTTCACAGTCACGCCAACCGCATGGCACGCCACCAGCACCACGATGGCGACAGGGACTACCGAATACATCCGGATCGCACGCGCACGAGCGAAGGACCGCCAGCCATGCTCTTTGCATTCCGCAACAAATGCGATGACAAAGCCAGAAAGCACGAAGAAGATTGCCACCCCTTCCTTCGCACTGTGGGCGACGATAACAGGCATATCGAGACTGTAAACCGCACCGGTGTGCGCAACGAAGACTAACAAGGCTGCAAAAAGGCGCAGCAGGTCGAGAAAGACGGACAGATTTCTGCTCAAGACGTAGCCCCGCGCTCACCTTGGCTATCCGACCCCGCTTGCACATATGCGGCAAGGCGCGAGGTGTCGGCATCTTCGACCAAAAGCTGTGTTCGGCCCCAAGCTAGGGAGGCGCGCAGCGCTCACAACGAAAAGAACATCCGAAATACAGATAATCGCATCTCGGTCGGGCCGGCTGATGGCACGAAATGCAACCACCCTTCCATTCGGATAAGACAGCGCAACGCAGACAGCACCGCCAAGATCAGCGAGAGGCAGGATTATTAGGCGGTCAGGACACTATCGGCCGATCCGCCCAGTCGCGCGTGGTCCGAACCAGCACGGGTGTCGTCACAAGATTGCGACGACCATTGCAATCCCACCCCACAGGCAGACGCTGATGGCTGCGCCGGCAAGCCACCCTCGCCACAGAATAGGCTTTGCGCCAACGCGTGCGGGAGGTGATGCAACCGAAGCGGTAGGTCGGAAGGGATGTCGAGGCCTTTGCATAAAGGCCCCATACACCCCTAACTGCGTTTAATCGGTTAACTGCGGTCTTGGGGCGATACCGGGACCGCCGTAGATCAGGTCACCCTCGCCAACGCCCCCTGGTGCAGCCGGACCAACGCCTCCAGTCTCTGCAACATGGCATCACGCAAGCTATCGCGCCTGCCCGCCAAACTCAGGTAAGGCTCATACGTCGCCAGTTCGGCCAGTGCTTTTGCAGTGCGCTGGGGACTGAACCCAAGCAGCCGTCGCGCTGCGGGCAGGTCCTCCAGCACCCGTTTGGCTTGCGCTTTCAGGAAAGGTATCCGGGCAGGCGGAGCAATACGACTGCGAAATTCGCGAAAAGATGCCTCAGGCTCCAGTTGGAGCATGGTACCGAACGCTTCTCCCCGTTTACCGAAACGCAGCAAAGGCATCGGATCGGGCGGAGGCACCAACGCGATCTCTACATTCAGTTCCAACGACCCGGTCCAGTCTGCCCACTTGGCTGTCGAGAAATTGCGCGAAACTGCAAACCCCCGCCACGGCACGCCGTAAGCATCGGCCAAAATCGCGCCGTGCAGCGATTCGGTAAGTACCAAGCGTGCACTTGCCAATGCGGCAATCACGACCTCAGGCGCTCCCCTGGGGTCAACGAGATCGAAGCCGGCCATCCGCACGGCATGGTCCCAGCCGGGAAAGGCGATCGTCTCATAATGAGGTACGACGACGGTGCGCCCACCAGCCGTAATGTTACGGGCTCCGGCACCCTCAACCGCCGCCGAAAACCGAAACCTGTCGACCAACGGGGCCAGGATCGCTCCGTCAGTCAAGGCCCTGTCCGCCGACAATCCCAGCACCTGCGCCGTCACCGGTCCGCGCACGCAGTGATAATGCACATCCAGTCCAGCCCATCCATCGGCGGCTGTGTAGCCCGCACCGCTGGAGAATACATGCAGACACCGTCGCCGACCGGGATCAATCCCGACGATGGTTCCAATGCCTACAAAGGCTTCGCCCCGATCATCGACTACGCCCTCTCCCTCGAACAGCGAAGGCGCCAGAGCAGACCAGAGGGTGCCATTGAGGTCATCTCCGAAGTTCGGGACAGCGGGCTCGTAATGCAGCAACTTCACTTACCGCCCGCCAAACGGGAACGATGAAGCACGC
The DNA here is from genome assembly GCF_001046635.1 of Novosphingobium barchaimii LL02. GTDB lineage: Bacteria > Pseudomonadota > Alphaproteobacteria > Sphingomonadales > Sphingomonadaceae > Novosphingobium > Novosphingobium barchaimii. The sequence goes on along the minus strand of NZ_KQ130460.1, from coordinate 62,165 downwards.
TATGTTGGGGGGGGGCCGAAATAGATTCAACCATTGGCGAGTTGAACACCATCGTGGTGCGCACGTGCAACACTTCAGCCACCATAGGGCACGCCACAACCACTCGATCCGTGAAAATTCGGCATTAGCCAGCCATTTGAACGGCCGCCATTGAGGCTATTCGCATCCACTATGAACCGTTCCTCTGGCACCAGACTTCCGCGCGATTGCGGACCGCTGGGAATACGCCTGCTTCCAGCCGCACTTCTTCCGATGAACGTACCATAATGGAAAATGCAATAAATCACTTAAACATCCAAATTGGACAATAACCCGGCCAGGATAACAACTACCCTTCACATAACTACTTGAGTTCGAAAATCACTTCGAATTATAGTGAATGTGCCGTGAACTATTTTGCGTCATATTTGGGCATTTTTACGTAGTTTAAGCACCTTATGGCCCAAGGATTTTCGGCACCCAAAGGGGTATTTGCGTTTTTACTCAGGAGGATGGACATGCCAACTTACTATGGAACCGATGGTAGCGACAAAATTGCCGGAAGCGGCGGCAAGGACGCGCTCGCAGGCGGCAAGGGTATCGACTATTACTATGGTGGCGCAGGCAACGACGCATTCGTGCTCAAGCTGTCGGACTTCGATCCAGCGCTGAACAACAATACCTCGATCGGGGCAAAGGCACAGGACTTCATTTATGATTTCCACGGCGCTGGTGTCTACGAAGCGGGCAACAACGACTTTCTTTATCTCTCCGGATTTGGCGCCGGATCGACAATCACGTTCACTGGATACGGCTACAACGGCGCGAGCCCCGGCGGCGACATTCATGCGCAATACTATACCATCCACAGCACCACTACGGGGCTGGACTATGTCGTCGCCGTTGGTTCGGTGAACGGCAACCAGCTCAAGCTGGGCGACTACAATTTCTACAACTGATATTTATAAGGGCCTGCCTGCTGGCTAAGCCCTTCCGCGAACGAAAGAGGAGGCGTTCAAGCGCCCCCTCTTTCGATGCTTTCCGGCTTATCGTCAACATCCAGGGCGTCGCGTGCCGCAAAAGGGGCACCATCGCCATTACAAAGCACGGAAATTGCCGGGCGCGCAGAATTTGCCTCCAAAAAATATGCGATACTATCACACCATGACTAAATATTGAGCCCGGAACCGATAACAACAAAGTCATAAAGACCTTTTGCCATACGTTATGGCGATAAAAATCCGATATCCATAAAAATTATCGTAAGATCGGTCGCTATCGGACGTACCTCGCGCATTAAGGTCGCAATTGAACGGATCTTTATTTGTAAAAAGGCCCTGACTTATATCAACTAGGCCGCAAGACATCAGCCATTTAACGAACCAGACATTCACCAGGTTCGAACAGAAAACAGGCGACAAATGCGGATATTTCTGACCGTTCTGTTCATTGCCGGATGCCTAACATCCGGCTGCGCAAGTAGTGGATCGCTACCTGAACTGGCCTTGTCGAGCACTGATACCAGCTACGCACTGGGTGCCGGCGACAAACTGCGCATCACCGTCTACGGTGAGGAAAAGCTTACCGGCGAATATCTCGTCGATGGTTCCGGCGCCATAGCGTTCCCACTGATCGGCGCAGTCCAAGCCAAAGGCATCACTGCCCCTAACTTGGCTAACCGGCTTACAACCGCGCTCGGTAAGGGCTACATCGACAATCCCAGCGTCGCGATCGATGTGCTGAACTTCCGCCCTTACTATATCCTTGGCGAAGTCAACACTCCGGGAGAATACCCCTTTGTCGAAGGACTGACCGTGTTCAGCGCTGTCGCCAAGGCGGCGGGCTTCACTTACCGCGCGGATGAAAAGCGCGTCTATATCCGCCACAAGGAAGGCGCCGGAGAAGTCCTTTACCGCCTAGACGGAAATACGCCCGTTCAGCCTGGCGACACCGTCCGCGTACTCGAGCGGAAGTTCTAGGCTGTGCCCAAGATAGCCTTCTATAACGCTGGCTCTAGCCAGCTCTTTAGCCATATCGCAGGCCTTCCACCTCTGCGCGTCGCGCGCTTGCGCGCCAGCTTCGCGGTCATTGCTCTTTCAACTGCATGGTCTCACGCAGCAGAGGCCCAGAACATCGGCCCTCTGATCCGTGAGCCGAACGATGTGCCCGGCTCCAGGATCATCCCGGAGTATAGGCAGATCGGCTACGATATCGCCGGCTTCCAGGTGCTCCCGACCGTTACTTTCGGCATGCGCGGTAACAACAACGTGTTCACCCGCACCAGCGTGAAGGAATCGGACATTGTTCTTCAGGCAGAACCTCGTCTGCGGCTGCGCAAGGAAAATCGGTTCCAGAATATTTCCGTCGAAGCCATGGCGCGCACAAGCTCCTACCTGAAGCTGGCCAGCCAGGATTCGACCGAATATAGCCTGGAAAGCACTTACACCCACGGTACTACCGGCCCCAATTCGATTTCGGTGAATTTGGGCTACCGCCGCGAAGCAATCATGCGCGGAACGGTGGAGAACGACCTCGTCGGTGGTGAACCGCTGATGCGCCGAGTCCTCGGCGGCTCGTTTACCGGGCGCAAGCAGTTCAACCGGCTCGCGATCGACGCCCAGGTTCTCGGCATGCATCAGCGTTACGAAGACCTCGCGGGAAGTACGGGAACTTCCGCCGATCAGCGTTTCCGCAACGTCACGCGGTATAGCGCCCAAGGCATCGTATCTTACGAAATCAGCGGCCGCACTGCGATCTTCGCAGGCGTGGAATACGACCATTTCAATTACGCGCCGTCACGTCAGCTAGTGAACCGCGACGCCGAAAACTGGAGCGGGACCGTGGGCGTCCGCTACGAGATTTCACAGCTTATCTATGCGCAGGTGGGCTTCGGATACCGCCGCTATGATTTCAAAAACGCTGCGTTCGGCGCCATTGCGGGCCCGGCCATATGGGGACACTTGCGGTACTTTCCCTCGCGCCTGCTCGCCGTGCGCGGCAGCATCGAACAGAGTAACACAACTAGTCCCTACGACCTCGTGAGCGCCGTCACGCTGACGACCGTGAAAGTCGAAGCGGAATATGAGATGCGGCGCAGCCTGTCCTGGCTTGGCGCGACCAAGTTCACGCTGGAAGACTATGGCAAGCAACCCTATTCGTCACGGCGCTTCGACATCTCGGCCGGGCCGCGCCTACGCTTCACCCGCTGGCTTTCGGCAAATGTGAACGTGGGTTACGCGAGGCGGTTCGTAAACGGCCCCGCGCCGTTCGAACCCTTCTCCCAGTTCTACGGCCTGCTCTCGGTCACGTTGGCACGATGATGGGTGAGGCCACCTTCAACTTTTGCCGGCCGGCAATGGCGCCCCGCCTCCTTCCAGGCGGACTTCCGCAGGCTCCCAATAACATGATGGACTGGCGAAAGCGCAGGACGACCGCGCTTTCGCTGTTAGCTTCGGTGAGCCCACGCTGCCTCATTTTTGCGGTCATACTGGCATCGGTCCTCGTGCTTCTTGCCGCTCTTTTGCTCGCCAGGGTTCTATCTCCAGCACAACCGAATGCAGCATCGCGGCTGGTCCCGGACCGCCGAAGCCACGCGTTGTCCGGCAACCATGCGCCGACCGGCGGCGATGCCCCGAAAATCGAACCGCTGTTTTTTGCCGACGTCGATCCCAAGACCGCCCGCCGGCTTAACGCGGCGATCCCTTTCGCCGCCCTCGGTACCGACCGCTCCTTGCCATTTCGCATGAACCGTGACAGCGCCAAATTTCCCCGCGCTCTGGATTGCCTCGCCAGCGCCGTACTCTACGAAGCGGGAAGTGACCGCGCAGGGCAGGCGGCCGTCGCCCAGGTAGTCCTGAACCGGGTGCGTCACCCGGCCTATCCCCACTCAGTCTGCGCCGTCGTCTATCAGGGATCCGAACGCGCGACCGGATGCCAGTTCACATTCACCTGCGACGGCGCACTGGCGCGGATACCCTCGCCCTCCGCTTGGCAGCGTGCCCGCGCCACGGCATTGGCCTTCCTTACGGGAGAGACCGACCCGGCTGTCGGCATGGCCACGCATTATCACACCGATTGGGTGCATCCCTACTGGAGCGCCACGCTCGACAAGATAGCCCGGGTAGACACGCACCTGTTCTTTCGCTGGCGTGGTGGTTGGGGGCGCCAGCACGCTTTCACCTCTCCGCTTGACGATACAGAGCCTTTCGAACCCAAACTGGCCTTCCTGTCTCCCGCACATCGCGGTCCGGTTACGTCGCAATTGGCGACCGTCAACGGCACGTCAGGCGCGCTGGGCTCTGCGGCGACCACCAGCGTTATCGACACGATCAGCACGCGCGAAGGCGATCATTTCATTCTCGTCGATGCCGGCGGTGACGGCGCCAGGCTGGCGATGCTGGGCCTGGGGAAGTGCGCGGGACAAGTCTATTGCAAAGTCGTCGGGTGGGACCGGACTTCGCAAGGCTTCGGCTCTCCCCAAAACCCCGTCATCCGCACTGTCGCCTTCCTCTACGTGACCGACAAGCGCACTGGCGTCGAGATCGTCCTTTGGGACTGCGCCCGCTTCAATCGCCCGTCGGACGCACAGTGCCTGTCGGACGCAAACCGCCGCTGGATCACCTTCAAGGGAGACTTTTCCCATGCCTCCTGAAGTCCGACGGCAGATGGTTCTATGGGGAAATCCCAGGCTCCATCTCAGGGCAATATTCACCATGCCCGCGCATGAAATCCGCCTGATGAAGAACAGCGCAAACATGCACATGACCATGGCTGCGAAAATACAGACCTTGCCCTGGCTGCCTTTATTGCTGTGTTCAGCGATGCCCGCGCCGGTATCGGCAGAGACGCTCGGCGAGGCAATGGCCATCGCCTACCAGCACAACCCCGGCGTCGAAGCGAGCCGTGCTTCCACCCGCGCAGCCGAAGAACGCATGCGTCAGGCCAAGGCCCAGTTCGGCCCCACGCTCACTGCCGACGCCAGCTATCGCTATGCCTGGCGCCGCGTCACGCAGAGCAACGTCACAGTGCTGCGGCAGGATGGCTTTACGCCGCAGCTCTCGCTTTCACTTGACCAGCCGCTGTTTACCTTCGGCCGGCTCAGCGCTCAGCGAAACATCGCGCAAGCCGGATACGGCGCATCGGTTGCTGACATGCACTCCAGCGAGCAGGACCTGATGGCCAACGTGGTCATTGCCTATGCCGCCGTCCTGCGCGACGAGAAACTGGTCGGCATTGCCCGAGAGAACCTATCCCAGCTGACCGAGACGCTCGACCAGATCAACGCCCGCTACACCGCGCGCTACGCCACCGAGACAGACCTGCAGCAGACCCGCAACCGTATCTTCAGCGGCCAGGCGCAGCTGGAGTTGGCGCAAGGCAACCTGCAGGCCAGCCGCAACACTTACCGCAACATCCTGGGCCATTATCCAGATGGGCTGTTGCCGCTACCGCAGTTGCCTCCTCTTCCGCGCTCAATCGAGGAAGCGCAGGCAATGGGCGCTGCATCCAGCCCGGTGCTCGCATCCGCCCGCTTCGACCTTGCCGCAGCGCAAGGCCGGATCGCGCAGGCCCGCGGCAATGCAAGGCCTTATGTCGGGGTTCAGGGCAGTGTCGCCCGTTCATCGCTGACGATCGAAAACGACAATACGCGCGAACTTTCCGCGCAAGTGCAGGTGGGGCTTACCGTGCCGCTTTATTCCGGCGGCCTTCTCTCCGCCCGTATCCGCGAGGCCAAGCAACTGGCAGATGCCGCGACCCAGCAACTGGAACAGACTTCGCGAGGCGTCCGCGAGAACATCGCCAGTTATTGGGACCAACTGTCTGCCGCCCGCCGCGCCCTGCCCGCGTACACCCGTGCCGTCACCGCCGCGCAAAGCGCTCTTGATGGCGCGCAGCAGCAACAGCTTGCCGGGCAGGTAACCTCGCTCGACGTGCTTGACACCGCGCGCGACCTTCTCACTTCGCGCCAGGCACGAGCGCAAGCCGAAGCCCAGCTCTACGTGCAACATGCCTTGCTGCTGGGCGCCATGGGCCAATTGCGCGCGGACAGTTTCGCGCCGGGTACTCCGCCCTTCGATCCGAACGCCTACAACTCGGTTCCCTTCGCGGGGCTGCCGACCGGGCCGCTCGTCGAGATAATCGACTCGGTCGCCGTGGATGATAATTTCAAAGCATCGGCCGTCCAGGTCGAGAACGATGCCGAACCGGACCATGTCATGGCCCCGGAACCCGAAGGGCAATGAAGATGCCGCTCATAATGCGCGGCTTCCGCCCGCAACTCAACACCATCAGGAATTGTTAGAATGGATCCGGCCAGAGAAAACCTGTTCGCCGGAGTTCGGGGAATGCTGCAAGCAGTGCTTCCCGTCCTGTGGCCGATCCTCGCGTTCAGCGCCGTGTTTAACATACTGCTGCTGTCCGGCTCATTCTTCATGTTGCTGGTCTACGACGACGTCCTGGCCAGCCGCAGCGGTGCGACGCTTGCGGGACTGCTGCTCATGGTGACCGTAGCCTATATATTTCAGGGCGCCATCGACGTGATCCGCTCCCGCGTGATGCTGCATACTGGCGCTCAAGCTGATCGCCGCCTGTGCGACCGGCTTTATGATGTAATCAGTCGCCATGAACAGGAAGTTGGCCCCCTGCCCTCCGGCGCTGCGCCGGTGCGCGATCTCGATCTTGTGCGCGGCTACATAACCGGGGCAGGCCCGCTTGCGCTGCTGGACCTTCCCTATGTCCTCATGTTCCTGCTGATCCTGACGCTGTTTCACTGGGTGCTCGGATTAGCCACGCTCGCAGGCGTGCTTGTGATGATCGTGCTGATGGTTTTGGGTGACCGCCAAACCCGGGGGCCCGCTCTACAGGCCGCAGCCGTTACAGCCGCGCGCTTCACCATGGCAGAGGACGTGCGCCGCAACGGTGAAGTTCTACGGGTGCTGGGCATGGGTGGCCGCCGCCGTTCCAGTTGGGACGCAATCAGCCTCAGCCTGATCTCCTCCCACGACGAATTGGCCGGTGCTGCCGGCCGGATGCAAGTGATCGGCAAGGCCTTCCGCCTGTTCCTGCAATCCTTCGTGCTGGCCGTGGGCGCCTTCCTGGTCATCGACGGCGATGCGACCGGCGGTGTCATTATTGCCGGCTCGATCCTGAGTGCGCGTGCCTTGATGCCTGTCGAGCAGACGATCGGGCAATGGAAACCGATGACCGAAGCAAGCCAGGCTTGGCGCCGTCTGACCGGACTGCTGGAACACATACCCCTCCGCGAGGCACCGATGCCGCTACCGCGACCTAAAGCCAGCCTCGAAGTGCAAGGCGTCGTTTGCGCCCCCCCGGGTAGGCAGAAGGTTACCGTCGCAAACGTTTCGTTCCGCCTCTCGGCCGGAGAAGCGCTGGCCGTAATCGGACACAGCGGATCCGGTAAATCGACGCTGATGCGCGCCGTCACTGGTGCATGGCCCTTATTGCGCGGCGCGGTGCGGCTCGACGGTGCCTCTCTGGAGCAATGGGATCCCGTGCTTCTGGGCCGCGACATCGGCTACGTGCCCCAAGCCATCGAACTGTTCGACGGTACGCTCGCGCAGAACATTGCCCGCTTCGAGGCCGAAGCCGACCCCGAGGCGATCATCGCCGCTGCCCGCGCCGCCGACGTTCACGACATGATCGTGGCATTGCCGGGCGGTTACGAGTACGTGCTGGGCGGCCCGGGCGGGGGCGGTCTTTCAGCGGGCCAAAAGCAGCGCATTGCACTGGCCCGCGCGCTCTATGGCAATCCGTTCCTGATCGTACTCGACGAGCCCAATTCCAACCTTGACGCGGCTGGCGAGGACGCCCTTGTCGAGGCTGTGCGCGCCGCCAAACAACGCGGCGCAATCGTAGTCATTGTCGGCCATCGCCCCACCGTCTTCGCCCATGTCGACCACATCATGATCATGGCCGACGGCCAGCTCATGCAAATGGGCGAGCGTACCGAGATGCTCAAGCGCATCAATTTCAATCCGGCGCCGCCATCCCCCTCCACCCAGTCAGCCGAGTAAAGTCCCGTGTCCCAACAGATCGTCATGCAAACCGGAACCTTGCCCGTCCTTCCCGGGCCATACGCGCCGGAAAAAAGCCTGCACAAGGAAGTGCGCGCAGGCGTGTTCCTCTGCGCCGCTCTAGTATTCGGGCTTGGCGGAATGGCGGCTTTCCTGCCGATGACCGGCGCCGTGATCGGGCCGGGAGAGGTCACCGTTTCGACATATGTGAAGGAAATCGGCCATCCCTCTGGCGGCGTCGTCGCTGACATCATGGTGCGCGATGGCGCCCATGTGAAAAAGGGACAGGCGCTGATGCGGCTGGATTCGAAAGTCAGCGGCGCCGCGGCGACTTACACCAGCGAGAATGTCGACCAGTTGCTCGCCCGTGCGGCGCGATTGACGGCCGAGCGGGATAATGCTGCTGGCGTGGTCTTCCCAGCCGAACTCACACGCCGGGCCGGCGATCCCAACATCGCCGCGTTGTTGGAGCAGGAGCGCAAGACCTTCATCCTCCGCCGCGATACACGCAGATCAATGATCGCGCAGCTGGGGCAACGGATCAGCCAAGCCCAGGCCGATGTCGCCAGTTCACGCACCAAGGCGCAAAGCTTCAACGATCAGGCGACGCTTATAAACGACGAACTCGACGCCACGCGCAAGCTCTACCAAAAGCGCTATACCACGCTCGACCGGCTGAACGCCCTGGAACGCTCGGCCTCAGGTCTCGCGGCTGAGGCCGGCAGCGCCCGCGAAGGTGCAGTCTCCGGTGTCGCGCGCATCGGCGAACTGCGTTTGCAGATGGGATCGATCGACGCGGAAGCGCGCAGCACGGCAGCTGCTGAACTGATGGACGTCTTGGCGCGTGTGAGCGAACTTCGTCGGGCCTTTGTAGCTGCCGATGACAGCTACGAACGTGCGGTAATCCGCGCCCCGCAGGCGGGCGTAGTCGACAAGCTCGCTTATCGCACCGTGGGCGGTATCGTCCCTGCAGGACAGACCATCCTCGAGATCGTTCCTGACGATGACAACATGATCGTCGAAGCTACCATTTCGCCCGTGGATATCGACCAGGTGCATGCAGGCCAAACGGCCACGGTGCGTTTCAGCGCCTTTTCCACCCGGACGACGCCGGAACTGATCGGCACGGTCACGCATGTCTCCGCTGACCGGACCGACGACAAGACGACCCACAGCGCCTTCTACCGAGTAACCGTGGCGCTTGGCAGGGCGGAAATCGCCAAGCTGGGCGAATTACGGCTGAGGCCGGGAATGCCGGCAGAAACTTTCATCCAAACTGGTCGCCGCACCATGCTCAGTTACATTCTCAAGCCACTGTCCGATCAGTTCAAACGCGCATTCCGCGAGGGTTGAAACCCGTTCTAGAAACAATTGAAACCCCAATCCTCGCATTGTGTCCATGCAAAGTCGCCGCATGGCTTCCACCGGGTCTCAGCCCAAGGCGATCACGAACATTCGGCGATTCGGGTAAACGAGATCAACCTTGCTTCCTGCGAGTACGCCAATCGATTGTATAAATCCAAGACTAGTCAGGGTTGAACGAGACTTCTTTAATCAGGAGCGAGGAATGATCCGGTTTGAAGAATTAATTTTTCGCATCATTCATTATGGATGTTTGAAAATATCGCCCATTCGGCGGATTCATGGGGGCATGCTTTTCAAAACCGAAACACGGGCCGATGAATAGATTGTAATCGGACAGATTATTCATGCCGCATTGCAGCAAGACCTTATTGACCACTCTTTAACTTGTATTACCATGCGATAAACCAATAAGGATGTCGGGCGCCAAGCAAGATTTCCGTTACCTAACAGATGGATGGATCGATGGAAGCTCTCTCGACTCATTATGGCGATACAGCGGGGAACGGGGCTGTGGCACCCTTCACTATTTACCAGAATCTCCCCAGTCGCGGCGGCGCCGCAAGTGTAACTGGAACACCTTTCATTACTCTTCAGCCCGGGGATGAAGCCGGCCTCGTCAGATCGGAAAACGCAGCCGCAAGGGCTACGTCCAGCGGAAGGGTGTTCGACATTACCGTAGCGTTCCTTGCCATTCTGGTGTTCCTTCCGTTCCTGATCTTGGCCGCAATCGCAATCAAGCTATCTGCGCCGGGACCTGTCCTCTTCGTGCAGCGACGGGTCGGGTGCGACGGGAGGCTGTTTCCCTGCCTAAAGTTCCGCAGCATGGTGGTGAATTCGCAGGAAGTGCTGAACGCAGTCCTCGAATCATCGCCGGAAGCGCGCCTGGAATGGGAGCGCGACCAGAAGTTGCGCAGCGATCCGCGCATCACGCCAATCGGTGCGATCCTGCGCAAAAGCAGCCTCGACGAATTGCCACAGCTTTTCAACATCCTCGCCGGCCATATGAGCATCGTTGGGCCGCGCCCAATCATCGAAGCCGAAATTCGCCGTTACGGGCCACGTTTCAACGCTTATTGCTCAGTTCGCCCCGGTCTGACCGGCCTGTGGCAAGTCAGCGGTCGCAATGAGGTTTCCTATGAGGCCCGCGTCCGGCTCGACGCTCTCTACGCCCTGCGCAAGTCTCTGTTCTACGACCTCTCGATCTGCCTGCGCACTGTTCCTGCTGTACTGGCCTCGCGGGGGGTCTACTGACCAACATGGCGTTTTCTCCAAGGATAAAAGCAGCCAGGCAATGACCGCAGAAGCCACATCGACTCAGCAAGTCAATTTGCAAATGTCAGCAGGCGGTCAAGATAGTGAACATCAGGCCGCTCACTTTGCAGCTCCTCGCGTGTCAGCGCGGGAAGCGATGGAGCGAGCAATCTTCCTTGCACGCAAGTTAAATTACAGAATTGCAGGATCGGTATCCGGCAATGAAGAGAGAGATTTGACTGTCGAGCATTACCCCAACTTTCAAGGCATCGTGATCGCAGCGAAATAGTACCGCCTTATGGCCCGATCTTGACGCATCGAGCAGCCCGATCGATGCGAAAGGCGAAGGGAACATTTTCGTCCTCGGCAGCGCAATTGAGCCACCCCTCACCCGCCCTCTCCCAATCGGTAACCGCCATTGCACCGCCTTCGCGAGTGAGCCAACGAACTGGTGCCGGAAAGCGTTCATAGCAGGAGAGGTGCGCTGCTCGCTCCGCCGACAGGGCGCCGACATAGTTTTCCAAGTCTTGATCGCGGCCCACCCAGTCAACCCATCCGATCGCATTATCCTGACAATAGCCATTGTTATTGCCCTGCTGCGTGCGACCGAATTCGTCTCCAGCGGTGAGCATAATCGTACCTGAAGATGCAAAAAGCGTCCCGAGCAAGGCTTTGATATCCACCCTTCGCGCCGCGATCACGGCCGCGTCGTCACTCGGACCTTCAACGCCATTGTTCCAGCTGAAGTTTTCGCCGTGGCCGTCCCGATTTTGTTCACCATTCGCCCAGTTATGGCGCTGTTCATAGGCGACCATATCAGCCAACGTGAATCCATCATGGGCAGCTAGGAAATTTACCGATCGGCATCCCCTATCGCTTTGCTGACCGAATATGTCTGATGAACCCGCAAGCCGCGTCGCCAGTGCCCCAATACCGCCCTCACCTTTCCAAAATCGGCGGACATCGTCGCGGAAGCGGTCGTTCCATTCCAGCCAGTTCTCGGGAAATTGACCGAGTTGATAGCCGCCTGGACCGATGTCCCACGGCTCAGCAATGAAAATGCGGTCAGCCAGTGACGCGTCGGCGGAAATCTCAGCGAAAATCGGGGCGGCGGGATCAAACCCGGGGCCTCTTGCCAATACCGGGGCTAGATCGAAGCGAAAACCGTCTACCCCGCAATGGACAACGAAATGGCGCATCGTATCGACAGTCAGGCGGCGCACGGCGGGATTTGAAAAGTCCAGCGTATTGCCACAGCCGGTATCGTTGATCAGATCACCGTTGGGCGCGCGCGAATAAGCAGCGTCGTCCAGTCCGCGCAGCGACAATATGCCGCCCGCCGTGTCGCTCTCGCCCGAGTGGTTGAACACGAGGTCGAGCAGTACGCCAATCCCCTCTGCGTGCAGCGCGGCAACAGTATCACGCAGTTCGGCCACGCCGCCGGGGCACAGGCCAGGGTCAAGCGCCATCATGGCGATCGGATTATAACCCCAGGAATTGACGAGGCCCAGCGACGGCAAATGACGCTCGTCGATCCAGGCGACTACCGGCATCAACTCTACGGCAGTAACTTTGATCTTCTTCAAATAACCCAGCACCGCCGGGTGAGCCAGCGCAGCGACTGTGCCGCGCAGGGACTCCGGCACATCGGGGTGCAGCATTGTAAATGCCCGCACATTGAGTTCGTAGACAAGGCCGCCGCGGGCAAAACGGGGGCGCTCGGGCGTCAGAGCAATGAGCGGCGAAGGTACGACCGCACGCGGGGCGATATCCGCGGTATCTTCCCCAAAGAGGGCCAAGCGAGGATCTTGCACGAAGCGGCGGTCCAATGCGACAGCATAGGGGTCTACCAGCAGCTTGGCCGGATCGAACCACAGCCCCTTGTCCGGCGCCCATTCCCCGGCAGCGCGATAGCCGTACCGAGTACCGGCCAAGTCGCCGGGTAGTGTAATGGTCCAGTCCGACCCGCCTCGCTCCATCAAGTGCCGGGTTTCCACATCTCCATCAAAGCGGCAGAGCCAGACCCTGTGCGCATGGGGCGAGCGCACCGCGAAGCGGGTCCGCCCCCCTTCAACATGCGCGCCGAGCATGGTCATGCGATCAGCGCGGCATATAGGTCCGCGTAAGCCCTTCCGCTGGCCTTCCACGAGAAGTCGCACTTCATCGCATTTTTCTGGAGGCGCACCCATACGTCCTGCTGGCTATAGAGCGCTACGGTGCGGGTAAGCGCCGCTGCGAGGGCGTGGTAGGAGACGCCATCGAATTGCACCCCGGTCGCGCAGCCCGCAGCGAGTGCGGCGGGATTGGCGTCTATCACCGTGTCGGCAAGACCTCCGGTGCGCGCGACCACGGGCAGACAGCCATAGGCGAGGCCGTAAAGCTGCGTCAGGCCGCAAGGTTCAAACCGCGAGGGGATGATAATCGCATCGCCGCCCGCCTGCATCCGATGCGACAGCGACTCGTCATATCCCACGCGGATACCGATGCGGCCAGGATGACGAGCTGCAGCTTTGAAAAGGTCGCGCTCGATCGTGGCATCCCCTGAGCCGAGCAGCGCCAGCCTCCCGCCGATGCCGACCAGATGGTCGATCACTTCAGGCAGCACGTCCATGCCCTTTTGCCAGGTCAGACGGGTAACGACGATGAACAGTGGTCCATCCCCTGCATCCAGACCAAACTCAGCCTCAAGTGCGCGTTTGTTGGCCCGGCGCTTGTCGAGAGACCGATGACTGTAACGGGCGGCAAGCGAAAGATCACCAGCTGGATCCCATACTTTCGCGTCGATGCCGTTGAGGATGCCGTGAACCGAGTTACCGCGCTCCACGATCACGCCCTCAAGACCCATGCCGAAGGTGGCTGAGCGTATTTCTCGCGCATATGTCGGGCTGACGGTGGTGATCGCATTGGCGCTGGCAAGGCCTGCCTTCAGCATGCCTACCCCTCCGTGGTATTCGACGCCGTCGAGAGCCCAGGCCTCTGCGGGAAGGCTGAGCTGAGGGAAAACCTCAGGGCCGGACCAGCCTTGGAAAGCCATGTTGTGAATGGTGATGACAGAAGGTGTACGGGTCGCCCCATAAGGTGCGTAGCGCAAGTAGGCGGGGGCCAGCGCGGCCTGCCAATCATGCGCGTGGACGAGGTCGAAACTCTGCTGCTTGCCCCGCTTGACCAAGGCGCCACCCGCGATGTCGGCCGCGGCTCGGCCAAGAGCCGCAAAACGCTGCCAGTTGTCGGCCCAATCGCGACCTGCCGCGTCGGTATAGGGAGCGCCTTCACGGGCGAAGAGCGCCGGGGCGTCGAGCACCAACAGCGGGTGGCCGCCTTCCAGCGTGCCGGAGAGCAAGCGCGCCGGCGTTCCAAGCAACGAATCCCAGGCGTGGACCGCTCTCGGCCGGTTCAATGCTGAGACTACAGATGGATAGCCGGGCAGCAGGGTCGTCGTTTCCACCCCATGCGGGGCGAGAGCGCCGGGAAGCGCCCCCACAACATCCGCGAGCCCACCGGTCTTGACCAACGGGACCGCTTCGGAAGCGACCGAAAGGACCTTGATCGTCATGCCGCCATCACAGCCCCAGTCGATCTATCATCGGCTTGGTGATGAGGCACACTCCATTCTCGGTGCGTCGAAAGCGACGGGCGTCAAGCTCGGGGTCTTCGCCCACCACGAGGCCTTCGGGAATGCGGACACCGGAGTCGATGATGACACGGCTCAAACGCGCGCTGCGGCCAATGTTGCTGTACGGCAGGATGACGGCCTCATCTACACACGAGAAACTGCCCATCTTCACACCCGTCATCAGCAACGAACGCCGGGCGAGCGCGCCGGACACGATGCAGTCGTTGGAGATCAGCGATGAGATCGCATGGCCGCGCCGGCCTTCCTCGTCGTGGACGAACTTGGCGGGGGCGGCGACCACCGCGTCGGACCAGATCGGCCATTCGCGGTCGTACATGTCGAGCTGCGGGACGGTGTCGGTCAGGTCGAGGTTGGAATCGAAGTAGGCGTCCAGCGTGCCTGCATCGCGCCAGTATTCGCCGATTTCCTCGGCCGCGCGGATGCAGCTGTCGGTGAAGCGGTGGGCCTGCGCCTTGCCGTGCTTGACGATGTAGGGGATGAGATCGCTGCCAAAATCGCGCTTGCTGTCGGGATCGGCGGCGTCGCGGCGCAGTTGGTCGAACAGAAACTCGGTGTTGAAGACGTAGATGCCCATCGAGGCGAGCGCCATGTCCTCCTGCCCTGGAATGCCCGGCGGATCTGCCGGCTTTTCCACGAATGCAGTGATCCGGTCGGCGTTGTCGACGTGCATGACGCCGAACTCGGTCGCCTCCATGCGCGGCACCACCAGGCAGCCCACCGTCACGTCCGCGCCCGAGTTGACGTGCTGCTGCAGCATCAGCTCGTAATCCATCTTGTAGACGTGGTCGCCCGCCAGGATGACCATGTATTTGGGATCGTGTACCGCGATGATATCGATGTTCTGGTAGACCGCGTCCGCCGTGCCTTCGTACCATAGCAGTTCGGAAATGCGCTGGCTGGCCGGCAGAATGTCGAAGCTCTCGTTACGCTCGGGGCGCATGAAATTCCACGCACGCTGCATGTGCCGGATAAGGCTATGCGCCTTGTACTGCGTGGCGACGCCGATGCGGCGAATACCCGAGTTGATGGCGTTCGACAGCGCGAAATCGATAATGCGCGCCTTGCCGCCGAAATAGACCGCAGGCTTCGCCCGGTTGTCGGTCAATTCCTTGAGGCGGCTACCGCGCCCGCCGGCAAGGACGTAGGCCATGGCATCGCGCGCCAGCGGCCCAGACGGGGTTCTCATCGTTCGCTCTCCATTGGCCGCGCCTGCCGTTTGATTGTTGAAGTCATCTGATCCCGGTGTTCAACCGGCGAATTCTAGCATTATCGTCGCAAGAGGCGGCAGCGTGACTGTCGCACGCCCGTCCACCGACTTCACCTGTCCGAGATTGCCCTTGCCAGTGCCCCCGTAATGCACGGAATCGCTGTTCAGGATCTCGTTCCACTTGCCCGCCAACGGCAATGGCACACTGTAATTCGTGTGCATCGTCGGCGTCATGTTGGCGATCACCGCCACCGGGTTCACGCCCGGCGCCTTGCGCAGCCAAGCGAACACCGAATTTTCGGAATCGTCGACCACAAGCCATTCGAAGCCATCACCTTCGCAATCGCCCGCATGAAGTGCTGGCTTGGTGCGGTAGAGACGGTTCAAATCCTTCACCAGGTTACGAATACCTTCATGGGCTGGAGCGCCGAGCAAGTCCCAATCAAGCGCGCGCTCCTCGCTCCATTCGCGGCGCTGTGCGAACTCCTGACCCATGAACAGAAGCTTCTTGCCAGGATATCCCCACATGAACGCGTAATAGGCGCGAAGGTTCGCAAATTTCTGCCAATCATCGCCGCTCATTTTGCCGAGTAGCGAACCCTTGCCGTGTACCACTTCGTCGTGGCTGAGCGGCAGCACGTAATTTTCCGAGAAAGCGTAAACTAGCCCGAAGGTCAGGTCATCGTGGTGGTAACGCCGGTGCACCGCATCGCGCGACATGTAGCGCAGCGTGTCGTGCATGAAGCCCATGTTCCACTTGAAACCGAAGCCGAGCGCGGTCTCCTTGCCCTTGCCGTCGCCTTCATAGGCGGGTTGGGTGACGCCGGGCCAGGAGGTGGATTCCTCCGCCATGGTCATGAAGCCGGGGTGCTGGCCGTAGAGCGCGCGGTTGGTGGCGCGCAGGAACTCCACCGCCTCCCAGTTTTCGCGCCCGCCTTCCTGATTTGGTATCCACTCTCCCGCTTTTCGCGAATAATCGCGGTAGAGCATAGAGGCGACCGCATCCACACGCAGACCGTCGACATGATAACGCTCAGCCCAGAACAGCGCGTTGTTGAGCAGGAAGCTCTGCACTTCGCGGCGCCCGAAGTTGTAGATCAGCGTATTCCAGTCGGGCTGGAAGCCAAGTCGGGGGTCTTCGTGTTCGTACAGCGCGGTGCCGTCGAACCGGACAAGGCCGTGATCGTCCTGCGGGAAATGCGCAGGCACCCAGTCGAGCAGCACGCCGATGCCGGCACGGTGGGCGCCGTCCACGAAGCGGGCAAAGCCGGCGGGTTCGCCAAACCGCGAGGACGGGGCGAACAGCCCGGTCGCCTGATACCCCCACGACGGATCGTAGGGATGCTCGCTGATCGGCATGAACTCGATATGGGTGAAGCCCATCTCGACGACATAGGGGATGAGCTGATCGGCCATGGTGTCCCAGTCGAGAAACCAGTTCCAGCGATCGCGGCGCCACGATCCTGCGTGGACCTCGTAGATCGAGATCGGCACCTTGCGCGCATCGACCGAGGCCCAGTGCGCGCGGTGCCCCTCATCGCCCCAGTCCACTTTGGCGGGCACGGCGGTCATCGAGGCGTTGTTCGGCCGGATTTCGGCCATGAAGGCGAACGGATCGGCCTTCAGCGGCTGCACCGATCCATCGGCGCCGACGATGTGGTACTTGTAGGCGCGGTAATCGGCGATATCGGGAATGAAGATTTCCCAGACGCCGATGTCCGTGCGGCTGCGCATCACATGGCGCCCTGCGTCCCAGTCGTTGAAATCGCCCACCACGCTGACCAGCACGGCGTTGGGCGCCCAGACGGCGAAGTGGACGCCCGATGCGCCCTCATGATCGATCAGGTGTGCGCCCAGCTTGTCGAACAAGCGGAAATGCGTGCCTTGCGCGATCAACAGGTCGTCGACCGGGCCCAGCACCGGACCAAAGGTGTACGGGTCGGTAACCAGCCAGTCGCTGCCGCGCGCGGTGCAGCGGTAGCGGATCGGCTGCGGCGTTACAGGCAGGCGCGCCTCGAAGAGGAAACGATCGTCCACCTTGTCTAGAGTGCCGAGACGGGCACCGTCGAGGCTGAACGCCTCGACCGTCTCCGCGCCCGGCAGGATCGCGCGCAAGGTGGTGCCATCAGGTCCGGGATGGGTGCCGAGAAGCGAGAACGGGTCTGCGTTGGTTCCTTGAAGCAGGGAATCGATGGCGTTTTCGGATGGCTTCACAGAACTTTCCAGATGTCCTTGGCATATTCACCGATGGTCCGGTCTGATGAGAACCACCCGACGTTGGCAATGTTCCTGATCGCCGAGGTGCGCCAGCCTGCGGTGTCCACCCAGCGCGCGTCGACCTGGCGCTGCGCGGCGGCGTAAGCGTCGAAATCGGCGGCGCACATGAACCAGTCATGGTCGTAGAGACCGTTCACCAGCCCTTCGTAACGCCCCGGATCGTCGGGCGAGAACACCCCGGACGAGATGGCCGAAAGTGCCTGCGCCAGTTCGCGCGAACCTTCGATGACTTCGCGCGGGTTATAGCCGTCGGCGCGCTTGGCGGCGACTTCCTCGGCAGTGAGGCCGAAGATCACGATGTTGTCGTCGCCGACGTGATCCTTGATCTCGACGTTGGCACCGTCGAGCGTGCCGATGGTGAGCGCGCCGTTCATCGCGAACTTCATGTTCCCGGTGCCCGAGGCTTCCATGCCGGCGGTGGAAATCTGCTCCGACAGATCGGCTGCGGGAATGATCCGCTCAGCCAGGCTGACATTGTAGTTGGGCACGTAGACGACCTTGAGCAGCCCGCCGACCGAGGGGTCGGAATTCACGCGCCGGGCGATGTCGTTGGCCAGTTTGATGATGAGCTTGGCGTTGTGATAGCTGGGCGCCGCCTTGCCGCCGAAAATCTTCACGCGCGGCACCCACTCCTGCTCCGGATGGCTGCGGATCTGGTCGTAGAGGGCGACCGTCTCGATCAGGTTGAGCAACTGGCGCTTGTATTCATGGATACGCTTGATCTGCACGTCGAACATGGCATCGGGATCAAGGCGGATGCCTATGGTCTTGCGGATATGGTCCGCCAGCGCGACTTTGTTGGCACGCTTCACCTCGCCGATACGCTCGCCCAGCGCGGCGTCCTCTGCCAGCGCATTGAGGTCGGTGAGCCTGGCCGCGTCATCAAGGAATTCCGGGCCGATGGCGTCGGTGATGACTTGGGTAAGACCCGGATTGCACTGCTGCAGCCAGCGGCGCGGGGTGACGCCGTTGGTCTTGTTGTTGATGCGCGTGGGGTAAAGCGCGTGGAGATCCGCGAAGACCGTCTCCTTCATCAGGTCGGTGTGCAGCGCGGCCACGCCGTTGATCGAGTGCGCGCCCACGAAGGCAAGGTTCGCCATGCGTACACGGCGCTCCCCGCTCTCGTCGATGAGCGAGATCGCGGCGATCTGGGCGTCCGTCAGACCGGCCTTGCGCGCCTCGCGCAGGACGCGGCTGTTGATCGCATAGATGATCTGCATGTGGCGCGGCAGCAACCGTTCGAACAGCGGCAGCGGCCAGGTTTCCAGTGCCTCGGGAAGCAGGGTGTGGTTGGTGTAGGAGATGGTCTTCTTGCACACCTCCCAGGCCTCGCCGAACTCAAGCCCGTGGACGTCGACCATCAGGCGCATCAGTTCCGCCACCGCCACCGAGGGATGCGTATCGTTGAGCTGGATCGCGGCCTTTTCCGGCAAGGTGCGGATATCGCCGGCGTACTGGACATGGCGGCGCACGATGTCCTGGATCGATGCGGCGGTGAAGAAATACTCCTGCCGCAGGCGCAGTTCCTGGCCGGACGGGCTGGAGTCGGCGGGATAAAGCACGCGCACGAGGCTTTCGGCGCGCATCTGCTCGGCCAGCGCGCCGAGGTGGTCGCCGGCGTTGAAAGCATCCAGCTTGAGCGGGTCGATCGGGTTCGCGGTCCACAGGCGCAGCGTGTTCACGCGCTTGCCCTTCCAGCCGACGACGGGGGTGTCGACGGCGGTGGCTTCCACCTTCTCGGACGGGTTCCAGATCACGCCGTCGCCCTGCGCGGCAACTTCACCGCCGAAGCCGACGAGGTAAGTGCTCTCCACCCGCTCGAATTCCCAAGGATTGCCATGGGCCAGCCAGGTTTCAGGCAGTTCGACCTGCCAGCCATCCTCAATGCGCTGGCGAAACATGCCGTTCATATAGCGGATGCCGTAGCCATATGCAGGGATGTCGAGGGTGGCGAGGCTCTCCATGAAGCAGGCCGCCAGTCGCCCGAGGCCGCCGTTGCCCAGCGCGGCGTCCGGTTCCATCTCTTCCAGTTCGGCAAGGTCGAGGCCGTGGGCTGCGAGCGCCTTTTCCATCTCGCGCGTCATGCCCATGTTGGACAGGGCGTCGCGCAGCAGGCGGCCGATCAGGAACTCCATCGAGAGATAGTAGACCCGCTTGTCACCGGCATCGTAAGTACGGCGCGTGGATTCGAACCAGGGGTCGATGATCTCGTCGCGCAGCGCATAGATCGCGGCTCTGTACCAGTCGTGCTGCTTTGCCGCACGTTCGTCCTTGCCGACCCGGTTGCGCAGCACGCGCATGATGTGCTTGTCGAAATCGGATGGGGCTGTCGGCTTGGTGTCGGACACGGGTTCGCTGGCCACGAAAGCTCTCCTTGACAGGTCGCCACAGCGCCATTTTCGGCGCGTCGTGACGACGCCGGTTATCGCCAGGTCAGGGGGCGACCTCCCCCCTCTCCCACTCTTCCGCATCATGGCTAGCACAGGGTTACGGGGCGGCAAGTGTCATTGTGCAGTGCCGCAAGAAATTCGCTGGCGGACGGTGAATTCAAGTCCTGTCTGACGCATAGGGTGCCAAAGCTGGAAAGGGACTTGCAATTTTGAGTGCGAAAGCAGAATATGCTGCAACGCACAATCGATATGACAATACTTAGGTAATCCTAATGAGCGACCCACGCCTTAAGCTGTTAGAGGCTATCGCCCACAAGAAAATCGTCGCGGCGTCCTATAATGGCGCTACCATCAGACTTGCCCCTCATCTGCTTTTCCAGCGGCACGGAGACTTGTTTCTCAGCGCGCTGAATCTGAGCAAAAACTGGCGTTCGGAAGACGAAAAGCAACTTGGCCAGTTCAAACTGGCAGGCTTGGCTACGCTCGAACTGATCGACGAGAATTTCACGCCCCTACCCTCCTACGAGGCGCAGCCGCCCAGATCCGACGACGTTCTCGTACTGGGAGTGTAACGCGCGGGCCGGTTGCCCGGTGTATCCAATATGCGGGCCTATCCCGCTTCGTTCCGAGCGCCTGAACCGGGATTCGCCAGCACGCCGCTATGGCGCGCGAGCTCGGCACGGGTGCGGCGGATGTGCAGGACGAGCGCCGCTTGCGCGGTCTCGACCTCCTTTTTGGCCACGGCATCGTAGAGCAGCTGATGCTCGACATCGTGCGTACGGCCTGCGCCCGTCATGGTATGCCCCATCGCCAGCTTCCTGTAATCCCGCCGATAGCTCTGAGTCGTATCCCAAATGCGTTCCACGATCTGCGCAAGCAGCGGGGTGGAATGCCGGCGATAGGTAATCCAGTGAAACTCGCGCTCCAGCGCCATCGCCTCCTCGACATCGGTGGCGCCCTGGTTACGCTCCATAACTTTGCGCAAATCAGCGAGGTCTTCGCCGGTCAGATGCGGCACGCTGTCAGCCAGTAGCAGCGGTTCGATGCGCTCGCGGATCTCGTAGGAGACTTCCAGATCGCGGCGTGTCAGGGTCATGACACGCGCACCGGCATTGGCCCGTATGACGACCAGGCCCCTTGCCTCCAACATGCGCAAGGCATCGCGCACTGGAATGCGACTGGTGGCAAGTTCGTCCGCCAGTTCGTCCTGCTTGATCCGCGCTCCCGGAGGGAGTTCGCCCGACAGGATGCGCCCCGCGAGAATGTCGGCGACGCGCTGGCTGGCAACGCCCTGTAATGAGCTGGAGTACGGATCTGTTGTCATGGGCATCCATCAGGTGGTATACGATCGCGCATAGACCACGGCGCCTTTCGCGCCAAATCGCGAATGCGCAGCGCCGACGGTGTCGCAGACCATCAATCGCCCGGGGTCTGGGTCCACTCCACGCGGTAAAGGTCGAACCGGCGATCCTTGAGATTCTGGACGGCGCCCGATTGCCGCGCCGTCAGCAGCGCATCGAGGCTGAGGTCGGCTATGGCGATCGTCTCGGTATTGGGCGCGGTGTCCGCCGCCACCCCGTCCCGGGCGAAGGGGAAGTCGGACGGCGTAAGGATGGCGCTCTCCGCGTAGTGAACGTCCATGTTCTCGACGTTGGGCAGGTTGCCCACCACGCCCGAGGTCACGACATAGCACTGGTTCTCCACCGCGCGGGCCTGGGCGCAGTAGCGCACCCGCAGGTAGCCGCGCCGCTCGTCGGTGCAGAACGGCACGAACAGCATCAGCGCGCCCTGGTTGACGAGGTGGCGCGCCAGTTCGGGGAACTCGCTGTCGTAGCAGATCATGACGCCGATCGGCCCGCAATCGGTGGGGATGACGTTGGCGCCGTAGCCGCCGCGCACGTTCCACCAGCGCCGCTCCGACGGAGTGGGGTGCAGCTTCTGCGTCTCATGCACCGCGCCGTCACGCAGGAAGGTATAGGCGATATTGCGAATTTCGCTCTTGCCGCCGCCCAGCTTGACGCGGGTGGGGTGCGAGCCGCCGATGATGTTGATATTGTAGCTGACCGCCATGCGCTGCATGAATTCCACGAAGCGGTCGGTGTACGTAGCGACCTTTTCGATCGCCTCCACCGGCTCCAGCTTCGTCTCCTCGATCGAGAGCAGTTCGAGGGTGAACAATTCCGGGAAGACAACGAAATCACTCTCGTAATCGGCCGCGACATCGATCCAATATTCGACCTGTTCCTCGAACTGGTCGATTGTCTCGATCTTGCGCATCTGGAACTGGACGGTGGCCACGCGCACGCTGGAGGGCACGCGCTCCTTCAGGCCCGGCACTGCCTTGCCGGTATCACGCGGGGCAAGCGGATTGACCCAGTACATCATGACCGCGTTCCCGCCGCTCTCGCGGTCGGTAGGAATATAGTCAGGTAGAATGCCGCGCGGTTCGTAGCCCTCGTTCATCTGGAAGTTGATGACCTGGTCGCGGATCTTCTTGTCGCGCACGGCCTGCACATAGGCAGCCGGATCAGGGTACTGGCGCTTGCGGCGCGAGTAGCCGGGCATACGGCCCGCAAAGGCGATGCCCTTCAACTCGAAGTACTGGCATACCTCCTTGCGCTTTCGGTACAGGCGCTGGCCTATCCGAAGACGGCGGTAATCGGGATCGACGCAGACCTCGAAGCCATAGAGGACGTCGCCCTCGGGTGCGGGCGGACGGCCATAGCCGCCATTGCTGATCTCTTCCCAGGTGTGCGGCTTGAAGGCGAGGTCGGCGGTGACGATCATCGTCGCACAGTGGCCCGCCACCTTGCCTTCATATTCGGCGACGAACTGGCCTTCGGGGAAATTGATGAGCTGGCCGCGAATCTCGGCGCGGGTGAAGGCATCGGCCTTACCATACACTTTGACTGAGAGGCGGGCGATCGCCGGCGCATCCGCGACGGTGGCCTGGCGGATGATGAGCTTGGCTTTGGTCTGGTCCATGAGTGGGGCTAATACGCGCGGCAGGCCGTGCGGTTCCAGTCCGTTATCGCCTTCGGCCCGCAAGAACCCCCGGTCAAAGGGAAATATTTCGGGCCGCGCCGGGATACATGGGCGCCCGCGTCCGTTCCCTATGCAAGGAAGGAGAACTCACCATGAGCGCAACCCTCTTCGCCCTCGCCCTGTTCGCGTGTTCGGACGACGGCACCGCCTGCGAGCGGATTTCCGCCGCTCCGGCACAAACTTTTCAATCGCGCGAGCGATGCGCCGCCGGAATCGACGCAGCGCTCGATACTGACGCTGCTCGCCGCGCCGAAGCGCCCACCGTCTATGCTCAGTGCTTGAGCAATCGCCAAATGGCTTCCATTGGCAGCGGCGTGATCGACCTTACGCGTGTAAATGGCGCCAGATTTGCCGACGCGGGCTTTTAATCAGCCCCGGCCGCGATAGCTCTGAACGCCCTGGTCCGGCACCCAAAGCCCCTCAGGCGGCGCACTCGACTGCCAGAAGACGTCGATCGGGATGCCGCCCCGCGGGTACCAGTAGCCGCCGATGCGCAGCCACCTGGGCTTCATCTCGTCGACCAACCGTTGGCCGATACCTACCGTCACGTCTTCATGGAAGCCGCAATGGTTGCGAAACGAGCCGAGGAACAGTTTGAGGCTCTTGGATTCGACGATAGTTTCACCCGGCGCATAATCGAGCACTAGGTGGGCGAAGTCGGGCTGGCCGGTCACCGGGCATAGCGATGTGAACTCGGGCGCGGCAAAACGCACAAGATATAAACTGCCGGCGCGTGGATTTGGCACATAATCCAGCACTGCCTGTTCTGGCGAGGCGGGCAGTGTACTCTGCTGGCCGAGATGCATCGGCATGGAGGGGGACGTTGTATCGCTCATTTGTGAAGCCATGCCGCCAAGCTATCGACAAGACAAGCGCACAGTGTGACTGACCGAGGCTTGCAACGGCTGGCCGCGTGTGAGCATGGGCATTAACACGCGGTTCACAGCGAATTGGGCGACGGTAGCAGGGTCATGAGGGGCAACAGCAGAACCATTTCGCGCGCGGCTACGGCAGCCGCGCTTTCCGCGACCGTATTCACGGTATCGCCTGTCCTATCTCCTGCGCTCGCGCAATCGGCCAGTACCTGGAGTTTGCCCGAGCCGACGGCGGCGCCCACGGCTTCGCGTGAGCAGGGTCCGGTCGACGGCGCGAATCCCGTAGTGCGGCCGGGCGAACGGGCCAGCCAGCCGCAACCGGCACCGACCGCCGTTCCCACGATCACCCCGCCCGCCGCGCCTGCCGTTCGCGTCACGCCCGCGCCCACTGCGCAGCCTTCAACGCGCCCTCGCCCGGCCCCCAGCGCCGCTGCGCCTTCCGCAGAGCCGAGGGCGCAGCCCACACCGCAGGCAGCGGCTACCGCCGATACGCCGCTTGTCACGCCTACAACCTCCGCCACGCCGGCGCCCCGCGTGGCCGCTCCGACCGCCGAGCCCACCGCGGCTGAGGAAACGCCGGCTGCAGCGCCAGTGGCTATGCAGGAAAGCTGGCCTTTCTGGTGGTGGTCCGCGCCTTTGGCCCTCTTGGTTCTGGGCGTACTCGGTTTCCTCCTGCGCCGTGGCCGTGCACAGCCTGACGCCCAAGAATGGGAGGAACCCGAACAGGTCGCCCCTTCACCCGTTGCTATTGCTCCGTCTCCGGCTCCGGCACCCGAAATCGCTGCTGCACCGGCGAAGACCGCGCCGCAGCCCGCGTTCGCGCCACCTCCCCTTGCGCCGGCCGGCGAACCGGCGGGGATAGAAGTCGCCTTCGAGCCTGTGAGCCTTCGCCTTTCGCTGGTCTACGCAACGCTCCACTACCGGATTGAGATAGCCGCCGCGATCGACCTGCCGGCCGGCCAGCTCCTGGGAGACATGATCGGAGCCCACGGCTCTATGTCGCCCGAAGAGCAGCTTGCGCCGCCTGTGGAAGTCCTGACCGCCCTCAAGTCCGTGCCGCGCATCGCCGCCGGCGAAAGCGTGACGCTGACCGGCGAAGTACAGTTGCCGCTCAACGCCATCCGCCCCTTGCAACAGGCCGCCGCCTCGTTCTTCATACCGCTGGTGCGCCTGTCTATCGTCAACGATGCTATCGCACTGCGCCGCGTCTACACGGTAGGGATCGAGGGCGGCGGAGCGGGTCTTTCCCCGCTGCGCCTGGACACCGGCCCGCGCGAGCATCGCGAACTCGCCGCCCGCGAAGTCGAGGCTGCACGGCCCTACCCGCTACAGCGCAGCGACCAGCACCAAGCCGCCGGCTGACAACCTCCCGGAATATCGGGCGATTCCCAGGCTCGTCAAAATGTCCTAGGAGTCTACCCAGTGACACACGGAGATGACATTGGACACCAGCAAGCGCCTCCACGAGCTTTCCAAACTGCCGCAGGCCCCCGCGACCCGGATCGTCGGTGCCGGACGGCGCAGCGAATGGACCGGGCCGGTGGTGAACCCGCCCGTCTGGCGCGCCAGCACGCATCTCTACGCGGATACCGCCGCGCTTGCACAAGGCCCCCGCACGAACGAGGATGGCCGCTTCTTCTATGGCCGGCGCGGCGCTCCCACACAGTGGGCACTGGCCGATGCGCTGACCGCGATCGAGCCTGGAGCGGCGGGCACCGTGCTCTACCCTTCTGGCCTTGCCGCCATCGCCGGGGTCATGCTGACCCTGCTTCGGCCGGGCGACATCGTTCTGATCAGCGACAATGCCTATGACCCCACCCGCGCTACCGGCACCGGCCTGCTAACTGATTTCGGCATCGAGCCACGCTTCTTCGACCCGCTGGACATCGCCGCCTACGAGCGCCTTTTCTGCAAGCGCACCCGCGCCGTGCTGCTGGAAGCGCCGGGCAGCCTCTCCATGGAGATGTGCGACTTGCCCGAACTCGCCCGGATCGCCCGAGAAAAAGGGGCTGTCTCGGTGCTCGACAATACCTGGGCAGGGCCGCTGGGCTTTCCAGCGCTGGAACGCGGGATCGATATTACGCTGATGGCCCTCACCAAGCATGTCGGCGGTCATTCCGACGTGATGATGGGCAGCGCGAGCGCCGGGCCGGAACTCTACGCGAAGCTGCGCCAACGCGCACAGCAGCTGGGCACCGTCGTTTCACCTGACGATGCCGCACTGACCCTACGCGGCCTGCGCACGCTGCACTTGCGCTTGCGCCACGAAGCTGACAGCGCGCTGGCCATTGCGCGATGGCTAAACGAAAGGCCGGAAGTGGCGCAAGTGCTGTGCCCGATGCTCCCCGGCGCGCCGGGACACGACATCTGGAGCCGTGATTTTTCCGGCGGCTGCGGGCTTTTCAGCTTCACGTTCAAGGGCGGTACCGCAGCCGCGCGCAACCGCTTCGTCGATGCCCTCACCCTTTTCGGAATCGGCTATTCCTGGGGCGGGTTCGAGAGCCTGGTGGTGCCGATCGACCCCTCCGCCTGCCGCAGCCGCATGGCCTGGCCGCCGCATCCGCATGAAGCCGGCGACAGCCACGGCGTGCGCCTGGCCATCGGGCTGGAAGATGCGGGCGACCTTATCGCCGACCTCGAACAGGCGCTCGCCGCCTGGCGAGAAGGATGACCACCCCGGGCCCCCTCGCCACGGCTACCCGCGCCGCGACTGCAACGCCTTCGCCCTCGGCTACGGCGGTAGTGATACCGCCCCAGCCGATGTCCGGCGCCGACGGCATCAAGGACGCCGTCGCCTCGCGCAGCGACGCCATTGGCGATGTGGTCAACACGCTAGACAAGCTGGCTGTGCAGGTGGGCGCAACGCGCTTCTCTGTATGGGACCTGTTCGTCGTGCTGGCCGTGCTGGCCCTGCTGATCTCGGCTGCCTGGGCCGCCAGCCGCCTGTCGAGCCGCATCATTTCGCGCGCCAGCAGTCTTGATCTTACGCAGCGGCTGCTGACCGAAAAAATGGTCAGCCTGTTCATCTGGGGCCTGGCGATCCTCGTCGGTATCGACGTGCTGGGTATAGACCTTACCGCGCTCACGGTTTTCTCCGGAGCCTTCGGCCTCGCCATCGGCTTCGGTCTGCAAAAGACCTTCGGTAACCTGATCGCGGGCATTATCCTGCTGATGGACAAGTCTATCAAGCCGGGGGATGTGATCGCCATCGCCGACCAGGGCGGACAGTACACTTTCGGCCAGATCCGCCGTATCGGTATCCGCGCTGTTTCGCTTACCACGAGAGACCAGAAGGAATATCTGATTCCCAACGAAAACCTGATGATCAATCAGGTAGAGAACTGGTCCTATTCCAGCCGTAACGTGCGTATCCAGGTGCCGGTGGTTATTCCTTACGCCGCAGATATCGAGCGTGCCGAGGAACTGATGCTGGAGGCAGCACGCTCTGTAAAACGCGTGCTCGTGGCACCCCCGCCAACTGTGTGGCTGGACAGTTTTGGCGAGAACGGTGTGGCTTTCGTGATCCATGTCTGGATCACCGATCCCGAAGAGGGCGTAGGCAATGTGCGGTCCGACGTTCTCAAGACCCTGTGGCGTCTCATGCGCGAGAACGGTATCCGCGTACCCTATCCCCAGCGCGACGTGAATCTGCGCGATACCGAGGCCATGCGCGATTTGATAAAAGCGCTGCGCGGAAAAGCGGACGGATACGATCAGGCGTAAGCTGATGGGCCTTGTGCCCTCGCCGATCATATCATCCTGCGGTCAGGGTAGCTGCCAAGCTGCGATGAAGCTCATCGGAAAAACAGCCAGAGCAGAAGGATCACTGGAATGGGAATGCCGATAAGCCACAAGAGAATTCCCTTACCCATTTTCGCTCTCCATTTATTCGATAAATGAAGAATTGCCCATTGTCCTCAATGTTCCCTTGGAAAGATAGGACGACAGCGGGCCCTACTTACTTAACGGGACACGAGAGAGCTACGCGCGTCACCCTACCGCGAGGCGTACAGGCTTTTCCATTTCCAGCCGGTTGCGCCCCTTGGCCTTGGCCACGAACAGCGCCATCTCGGCGCGCTCTATGGTGGAATCGAGGCTGGTACCAATCCTCGCGACGCTGGCGCTGGCGGTCATTGCGAAGTGACTGGTGCCCACCTTCTGCTTCAGTTCGGCCAGTGTCGTCACCACCCGGCGGCAGATGCCTTCAGCCTCGGCCGCAGTGACGCGCGGCAGGATCACCGCAAAGCGCTCGGACCCGATGCGAGAGATGATGTCCTCGGTACGCAGCATCTCGCGAAGGAGGTCGGAGAAGACGGTCAGCACTTCGTCGCCAACGCTCTGCCCGTACTGCATGTTGATGGTGCGGAAGAAATCGATGCTGAAAAGCGCCAGGCAACCGTCGATGCCGGCCTCCATCATGTGCTCGAGCATCGAGATGAAGGCGGTGCGATTGGTCAACCCCGTCAGCGGATCGGTGTATGTCGCTGTGAACAACCGTTCGCTCAGCGAGCGCAGTTCGTCGACATTACGCATGACGCCCAGCACCCCATAAGGCGCGCCGTCATGACGCAGCAGCGCGCGCAGGCGGATCTCGAACCAGCGTCGGCGCTCGTCATTACCCAGGGCGGGGAATTCGATCCAGTCGATGTCCTCACCTGCCATGGCGCGGGCATGGGCCCGGGCTACCTGCTGCTTGGCTTCAGGCGCTACCAGGTCGAGCAGGTGCGGCCCCACCAGCGCATTTGCCTCGCGCCCGGCCTCGCTGCCGGGGACCCGAATTCCAAGGTCGGCGATCGCAGAGGTCGCGTGAACAATGAAGCCTTTGGGATCGGTCTTGAGGATCACGTCGGTCGAACTCTCGGCCAGCATGCCGTAGAGGACGGAGCTTTCCTGAAAAGTGAAATTCATGCCCATGCCGACTGCGTCCCGAATGCCGTGCCCACTACGATTCGATGAAGTTTCTGGCTGTATTGGCCAGCACCAGATTGCGAGTCCGTCCGACTGTCTTTCAACAAACAGATCAAGATCACAATTTTCAAACGAATTTCGAATTCAACATCTTAAATGAAGCGCAATTAGTTCTGTTAGTTAACTGAATTATGCTTTATCTTTTCTTATCAAGATGTTTACCATCGATTAAGGATGGCGTGAATATGCAAATTCAAAGGCGGCCGTCGAATCGAGGTTAACGGGGACTTGGGTCAGGAACGCAGGTCAAATCAGGCTCAGCCGATCAAAGCTCGATCATGATGCGGACCTTGTCCGGGGTCGTCTCCACGGCAGCGGCAATTTGCTCGCGGCACCGCGATATGAGGTCTGACAGGCCTGGTACGGTACGACTTGGGCGCAAATCCGCGCTCTCCACGCCAAGCGCTTCAGCGATCGCCTCGATGCGATCCTCGATTGGGCGGGCCCGCCCCTGCTCCCAAGCCCAGACGGTCGGCTTGCTGACGCCGAGCCGGTTGGCGAGTTCACCCTGCGTAAGGCCGCGCAGCTTGCGCAGACGGTGCAGCCGTTCCCCCAGGCTTTCACCCCCTATGGCCGAAGGCCCGGCGGGAGAAGGCGGCGGCGCCACGCCCAGTTCGCCCTGCACGGCGCTGCGCAGCTTTGCCGCGCTAAGCGTTGCGGCGGGAATCGGCGCATCGAACGCGCAGCCGTAAAGTGGCCCGCTTGACCAGATCACCCGGGCGCGCGCCTGAGGCGCCTCGGGAAGCTCCAGCTCGATCGACTCGCCGATCTCCAAGGCGACCCGGCTTTCGAGCAGAACGCCGCCTTCGGAAAAGTTGTGAATCGTCACAGGCGTTTCGATGCCCGATTCGAGCGCGCCTTGCGTCGTCAGAAGCAGCCTGCGCCGCTCGGGACGAGGTTGCCCCTCCGATTCTGCGCCGAGATAGCCGTCTCTGGCCGTGTTTATTTCAAAATGGGCCGCAATCGGCATTCGTACCGCCTCCCTAGGTTGTACAAATGTCCACTGGTGCGGTTAAGATTTGGTTAGCACACAGCTTAATGAAGCTCCCGAGTCGCAGAAAAACGCCCTTTTTTGCCTTTGCGGTCATTTTACCTTTCAGCGATGCCGTTAGGTTAGGTAACGCAGCGGCCATAAAGTTGCACTTAGCCGTGCGAAAGTCATTCTGGCTGGCGCAGCGCGGGAATGATCGCCATCTGCCCCGACATGGTATCGAATTCCGACTCCGGCGGCCGCGCCTCGAATGAGCGCAAGGGCCCAATTGGCAAAGTCTGGCTCGTCGGCGCAGGCCCGGGCGATCCTGACCTGCTGACGCTGCGCGCCGCCCGGCTGCTGCTGAATGCTGGACTGGTCGTGCATGACGGACTCGTCGATCCCTCGATCATGGCAATGGCCCGTCCTGGGGCCCGCCTCGTCTCAGTCGCCAAGAGCCGTTCGCGCCACACCATGAGGCAGGAAGAGATCAACGCTCTCCTTGTGAGTGAGGCTCTCGCCGGTCACGACGTCGTGCGGCTCAAGGGGGGCGACCCTTTCATCTTTGGGCGCGGCGGCGAAGAAGCTGAAGCCTGCAAGGCCGCCGGGGTGCCGGTGGAAGTGGTGCCCGGTATCACTTCCGCTCTTGGCGCTGCCGCCGCAGCGCAGATCCCGCTGACCCACCGCGACCATGCCTCGATCGTCAGCTTCGTGGCCGGCCAGTGCAAGGGCCTCTCGGATCAGGACTGGTCGGGTCTTGCCGGCAAGGGGCGCACTCTGGTAATTTTCATGGGCGTCGCCACCGCTGGCGACATCTCGGACAAGCTGATGGCCGACGGCCTTGCTCCAGATGTGCCCGTCGCCGTGGTTGAGAAGGCCACACGCGACGACATGCGCGTGCTGCGCGGGCCGCTGGCGGGTCTTGCCGACCTTGTCGAAAGCGAGAGGGTGCAAAGCCCGGCGCTTATCGTTATCGGGCACGTGACCGCGGAAGCGGACAACACCATTCGCGCACTCGCGCTGGAGGCAGTACAGTGAAAATCCTGACGGGCAACGACCTGAAGTCCGGCGCCGTCATCTGGTGGACCGGCGTAGGCTGGTCGCTCGATGTGAACGACAGTGCCGACGTGGCCGATGGCGGCGCCGCGATCATCGCGCGTGAGGAAGGCGTCCAGAACGTCTTCGCCGCTTACGTGGTGGACGGCGTGAAGGACGAAACGGGCGTGCGGCCCGGCCACATCAAGGAGCGCATCCGGGCACTTGGCCCCACCGTGCGGCTCGACCTGACGCTAAAGCCCTCCGACCCCCAAGCCGTGAACTGGGTGATCTGATGTACAAATATGACGAATACGACCAGCAGATGGTCGACACGCGCGTCGCCGAATTCCGCGACCAGGTCCGCCGCCGCATTTCGGGCGAACTGACCGAGGACCAGTTCAAGCCGCTGCGCCTGCAGAACGGCCTGTACCTTCAGCTCCACGCCTACATGCTCCGCGTCGCGGTGCCCTACGGCACGCTCAACTCGGTGCAGATGCGCCTGCTGGGCGACATCGCCGACAAGTATGACCGCGGCTATGGCCACTTCACCACCCGCCAGAACATCCAGTACAACTGGATCAAGCTGGATGAGACGCCCGACATTCTGGCCGAGCTCGCCACGGTGGAAATGCATGCCATCCAGACCAGCGGCAACTGCATCCGCAACATCAGTTCCGACCAGTTCGCCGGCGCCGCCGCCGACGAAGTGATCGACCCGCGCCCTTACGCGGAAATGCTGCGCCAGTGGTCCAGCTTCCACCCGGAATTCCTGGTTCTGCCTCGCAAGTTCAAGATTTGCGTCATCGCGTCCGAAAAGGACCGCGCGGCGATGCGTCTGCATGACATCGGCATCAAGATGATCCGCAATGACGCAGGCGAGATCGGCGCCCAGTTCTACGCAGGCGGCGGCATGGGCCGCACCCCGATGATCGCACCGATGATCCGCGACTTCGTGCCGCTGGACCAGCTCATCACGTTCGCCGAGGCATGCCTGCGCGTCTACAACCGCTACGGCCGCCGCGACAACAAGTACAAGGCACGCATCAAGATCCTCGTCCACGAACTGGGCCGCGACGAATACGTGCGCCAGGTCGAGGAAGAGTTCGCCCACCTGCTGACCCAGCCGATCGAGCCGCCGATGGCCGAGTTGGAACGCATCATGGCGCACTTCGCCAACCCCGCCTTCGAAACCGGCGCGGCCGACGATCTGGACCTGTCCGATCCCGACTTCCGCCTCTGGGTTGAGCGCAACACCACCGCGCACAAGCAGGCCGGCTACATCATCGCCACGATCAGCCTCAAGCCGGTCGGCGGCATCCCCGGTGACGCCACCGCCGACCAGATCCGCCTGATGGCGGACCTGGGCCGCGACTATTCGTTCGACGAACTGCGCGTCACCCACTCGCAGAACATCGTCCTGCCGCACGTGAAGAAGGCTGACCTCTACACCGTCTGGAAAGCGCTGGACGAAGCCGGCATCGGCACCGCCAACATCGACACCGTGGGCGACATCATCGCCTGCCCCGGCCTCGACTATTGCAGCCTTGCCAATGCCCGCTCGATCCCGCTTGCGCAGAAGATTTCGCAGCGTTTCGGCAGCGCCGAAAAGCAGGCCGAGATCGGCGAACTGAAGCTCAAGATCTCGGGCTGCATCAACGCCTGCGGCCACCACCATGCCGGCCATATCGGCATTCTGGGCGTCGACAAGAAGGGCGTCGAAAACTACCAGCTTTCCTTTGGTGGCAGCGAGGGCGCGGACACGTCGCTCGCCAAGATCACCGGTCCTGGCTTCGACGAGGACGGCGTGGTCGATGCGGTCGAAAAGGCCACCCAGGTCTACCTCGCCAACAAGCAGGGCGAGGAGCGCTTTCTCGACACCTATCGCCGTATCGGCATGGATCCGTTCAAGGAGGCCATCTATGGTTGAAGTCCAGTTCCGCTTCCGTGACGACGAAGCCGTCAACGATGCCGCCGTCACCGTGGATGCCTTCGTTGCCGAAGATTTCGCGCAGACAAACGCCACCGCCGTGCGCATCGAGCCGGGCGATGACGCCCGCGCCCTGTTGCCACAGCTGGACCGTCTGGCTCTGATCGAAGTGAACTTCCCGGCCTGGACCGACGGGCGCGGCTATTCCTCCGCCCGGCTCCTGCGCGAAGCCGGATACACCGGGGAAATGCGTGCTGTTGGCGACGTGGTGATCGACATGCTCGGCCACCTCCAGCGCTGTGGCTTCGACGCCTTCGCGCCCGATAAGGCGCTCAACCCTGACGATGCGAAGAATGCCTTCGCCCGCTGGGACAATGTCTACCAGGCGACTGTCGTGGACGGCCGCCAGGCGATCTGGGCGAAGCGTCACCCCGCTTGAGAGCCCGGCAGAAGGGATAACCCAATGCTCCGTACCGAAGCTAAGAACGGCCGCGCCGATATCAGGGCGCGCGACCGTATCGACACCACCCCCCGTTTCGCTGAGGCGGACGCGGTGCGCCTGAACCGCCTGTTCCGTGGCAGCGACACGAGCGAGATGCTTGAGACGCTGATCAAGGAACGTATGGCGGGCGAAATGGCGATAGTCTCCAGCTTCGGTGCGGAAAGCGCGGTACTGCTGCATCTTATCGCGCAAGTGGACCCAGCCGTGCCGGTGCTGTTCCTGGAGACGGGCAAGCACTTTCCCGAGACACTGGCCTACCGCGACCTTCTGATCGCGCGGCTTGGCCTGCGTGACTTGCGTAATCTCGTGCCGGACGAAGGGGAAATCGCCAAGAAGGACGAGAACGGCCTGCGCTGGTCATGGGACCCCGACGGCTGCTGCGAGATCCGCAAGGTCAAACCGCTGGCCAAGGCCCTCGCCGGCTTCGATGCCTCGTTCTCGGGCCGCAAGTCGTTCCAGGCGGCGACCCGTTCGAGCCTGCCGCGCTTTGAAATCGATACGACTGACACCCAGGGCCGCCTGAAGATCAACCCCCTGATCGACTGGGCGCCAGAGCGCCTCGCCGCTTATATTGAAGAACATGATCTGCCCGCGCACCCGCTGGTGGCGGAAGGCTATCCCTCGATCGGCTGCATGCCCTGCACCAGCAAGGTTGCAGCCGGCGAGGACCCGCGTTCCGGCCGCTGGAAGGGTTGGGACAAGACTGAATGCGGAATTCACGTCCCCGGCCAGGAAGACGGCGCGGGCGGCGCAGGCTCGGGCGAACTGCCCCCCGGCTTCGACCCGGTGTTCTGAAATTGGCGACGCCCCGGTCTCGCCCTGCCCTCATGAGGGCGGGAGAGACGGGGCCACGCCAGACGGCGCGCAAGCAGCGCGATTGCCCAAATCGATTTTTGCGATGCGAAAAACGCAAGGGCCACAAGCTTTCGCGATGGGTAGCGTAAACGGGGATATAGCCCTATTTTGCGCTGCAACATGACCAATCACTCACAGACCAAACCCGTGCACCCTGCCCTTGTCACATTGGCGCTGGCGATGGGTGCCTTCGCTATCGGCACCACCGAATTCGCGGCGATGAGCCTTGTTCCCTTTTTTGCTCGCGATCTGGGCCTGAGCGAACCCGAAGCGGGCCATGCGATCAGCGCCTATGCGCTGGGCGTGGTGGTCGGTGCGCCAGTCATCGCCGTGCTGGCCGCCAAGATCGAGCGCCGCAAGCTGCTGATCGCCCTTATGGCGATCTTCGCCATCGGCAACGGTATTTCGGCGATGGCCGCAAGCTATCCACTTCTGCTGATATGCCGCTTCATCAGCGGCCTACCCCACGGCGCCTATTTCGGTATTGCCGCGCTCGTTGCCGCCTCGATGGTGCCTGCCAACAAGCGTGCGCAGTCGGTAGCGATGGTCATGTCTGGGCTGACCGTGGCGACGATCATCGGCGTGCCGGTAGCGAACTTCCTCGGGCAGGAACTGGGTTGGCGTAGCGGTTTCGCGGTGGTTTCGGTGCTCGCGGTCATCACGATGGCACTCGTCGCCCTCTATGCGCCCGTCCAGCATGCCGACGCGTCGGCGAGCCCGCTGCGTGAACTGGGCGCGCTGCGTCGTCCCCAGGTACTGCTGACGCTGTTGACCGGCGCCATCGGCTTCGGCGGCCTCTTTTGCGTCTACACTTATGTCGCCTCGACCATGATCGAGGTTACCGGCGTGTCCGAACGCCTTGTCCCGGCAGTGCTGGCGGTCTTCGGCGTCGGCATGACGGTGGGCAACCTGTTCTGGGCCTGGGTCGCCGACCGGGCACAGACCAAGGCCGCTATTGCGGCGCTGCTGTTCAGCGCGGTGTCGCTGGCGCTGTTTTCGCTTCTGGCGGGCAATATCTGGACGCTGAGCCTGGTGGTGCTGCTGATCGGCTTCGGCGGCGGCCTCGGCACGATCCTCCAGACGCGCCTCATGGACGTGGCCGGAGACGCGCAGGCATTGGCGGCTGCGGCGCACCACAGCGCCTTCAACATGGCCAATGCGCTGGGTCCGTGGCTTGGCGGGCTTGCGATCAGCGCCGGCTACGGCCTGACTTCGACCGGGTGGATCGGATCGGGGCTGGCGCTGGGCGGCCTCGCGATCTTCCTGGTGACGATCTCCCTCCACAGGCGCGAGACATTGCACGCCGCGCCCGCCTAAGTGGCAAGGACAAGTTTAGGCGCCGATACGCTTTTCCAGATGCATGTGGACGGCGTCGGACGTCGTCTCCATTTCGGAAACGAAGTAGTTCTCCACCGGTATACCATCCTCGAACAGCGCGGAGCCGCGCCCCAGGGTTCGGGCAGTCATGCGCAGCCAGATCTCATCCGCCTCCCCGGTTCGCATGGCGGCCTTCAGGGCGCTGGCCTCGCCCACCACCAGAACCGCGCGGTCGTCTGCGGCTTGCCTGGCTGCGGCGAAAGCATCCGCGTAGCTACCGAGAAAACGTAACCCCGGCGGTCCATTGGCCGGAACGCTGGCTATCGGGGTGTCGGTGACCACGAAAACAGGGGTCTGCGCCGCATAGGCCTCTCCAATCCAGCTGGGGTCGCCGGAGAGGTCGAACGAGCGGCGGCTCATCACCACTGCCCCGCATACATCGCCCAGACGGCCCGATAGCCCCGAACCGTGCAAGTCGCTGGCACGCATGACACTGCGGCCGCGTGCATCGGCCCAAAAGCCGTCGAGGCTGGTGGCGGCGTCGATGATCATTCTGCCCATCCTACAACTCCAGCCTGCCGTGCCCTCCCCGCATTACGGTAATGAAACGCAGTGAAGCAGCAATGAAGCAACAGTAAAAATGACCACGAGTTGCATCCAATCCGCCGGAAGGGGCCGCATTTGCGGCGACGCGACCCGGAATATGCCCGGACGCAAGGCGTTTTTCGCAATTGCGCCAGAGACTTGTCAGCCGATCATCATCAGGCTGGCATTTCCCCCCGCAGCGGTTGTGTTGATCGAGGTCGAGACCTCTTCCAGCAGCCAGGCGCCGCCGGGCCCGAAGCCCTGAACAGGGTTTCCGTGCTCCCACAGGTGGACTGGCACGATCGGCCCTGCCAGTGCGGCAACCGATTCGCAGGCACCGCGCACCGCAGCTGCATCGCCCTCGGCGAGACATGCCGCGAAAGGTTCGACCGGGTCGGCAGCGAACCGGGCGGCGATGTCGGCCGGCAGCCCGCGGGGCAATTCCATGCCCTCCACCGCGCCGCGATTGCCCGTCGCCAGCACCGCCGCGATCTGGCCGAACAGCCCCTCTCGGGTCGCCGGGCGCAGCAGGATCCGACCCCGTGGATGGAGCGCATAGAGGTTGCGCTCACCCACCGGACCAGGAAGCTCCCTCACCATGCCAAGCGCCGAGCACACGCCCAGTGCAAGGGCAGCCTCCGCGGCGGCGTGTTCGCCATGCGCTTCCAGCCACTGCGCAAAATCGGAGAGCAGCGCCGACGCCGCTGCGGCGCCAGGCAGCACGGCCGGCGGCACCTGGGTCAGACGCCCAAGATAGAGCGGCCCGCCCGCCTTGGGACCTGTGCCCGATAGCCCGCGCCCACCGAAAGGCTGGACGCCGACGATGGCGCCAATGGTGTTGCGGTTGACGTAAAGATTGCCCGCGCGGACCTGCGAGGTCACCCGCGCGACCGTCTCGTCGAGGCGCGTATGCAGGCCGAACGTCAGGCCGTAGCCGGTGGCATTGATGGCTTCGATGAGCTTGGCCAGATCGTCGCGGCGAAAGCGCACGACGTGCAGGACGGGTCCGAAAACCTCGTGTTCCAGCTGGTCGATGCTGCCGATCTCGATGATGGTCGGGGCAACGAACGTGCCCGATGCGGCCTCTCCGCCCAGTGCGACCTGTTCCACCTTGCAGCCCTTGGCGCGCATGGCGGTGATGTGGCGCTCGATATTGGCCTGCGCCTCGGCGCTGATGACCGGGCCGATGTCGATGGCGAGACGATCCGGATTGCCCACGCGCAATTGCCCAAGCGCGCCCTTGAGCATCGTCAGCGTGCGGTCGGCGACATCTTCCTGAAGGCACAGCACCCGCAGCGCCGAACAGCGCTGGCCCGCGCTGTCGAAGGCCGAGGCGATGACGTCCGCCACCACCTGTTCGGCCAGCGCCGAGCTATCGACGATCATCGCGTTCTGGCCGCCGGTTTCGGCGACCAGCGGGATCGGACGACCTTCGCGCGAAAGCCGCCCGGCAAGTTGGCGCTGGATCAGGCGCGCCACCTCGGTCGAACCGGTGAACATCACGGCGGCAACTTGCGGCGCGCCGACGAGTGCTGCGCCCAGTTCGCCTGCCCCGGGCATCAGTTGCAGCGCGTCGCGCGGCACCCCCGCCTCGTGGAGGATGCGCACCGCTTCAGCCGCGATAAGGGGGGTTTCCTCCGCAGGCTTGGCCAGCACCGGGTTACCAGCGACCAGCGCGGCGACGACCTGCCCGGCGAAGATCGCCAGCGGGAAGTTCCACGGGCTGATGCAGACCACCGGCCCCAGCGGCGCCTGCTCAGGCCCAAAGGTGTCTTCGGCCTGGCGGGCGTAATAACGCAGGAAGTCGATCGCCTCGCGCACCTCCGAAATGGCGTTGGCGGCGGATTTCCCTGCTTCGCGGATAGCCAGGCCCATGAGCGCGCCCATACGGTCCTGCATGATATCGGCTGCGCGGGAGAGGACCGCGGCACGATCCGCAACCGGCACAAGCGGCCATGCGCTGGCAGCGGAGCGGGCTACGGCGGCTGCGGCGTCGTCAGGCGCCACCTCGATCACGGTGCCGACGATGTCGCCGTGGTCGGCGGGATTGCGAACCGGCAGGCCCAGACCATCGACGCCTTCGGGCAGCGCGCGCCATTCTGCTCGTGCAGATGCCTCGAGTTCTTTTGACAACACGTCCAGCGCGATCTCGTCTGTCAGATCAATGCCGGCAGAGTTCGCCCGGCCAGCATAAAGATCAGCAGGGAGCGCAATCAGATCGTGCCGCGCACCGGGATTGACCATGGCCCGCACAACGTCGACCGGATCGGCAACCATTTCGGCAACAGGTACCGCCGGGTCGGCGATGCGGTTGACGAAGGAGGAATTCGCACCGTTCTCCAGCAGTCGCCGCACAAGGTAGGCGAGCAGTGTCTCGTGCGTGCCGACGGGTGCGTAGATGCGGCAGGGGCGGTTCAGCTTATCCGGCCCGACGACCTGCGAATAGAGCGGTTCGCCCATGCCGTGCAGGCACTGGAACTCGTACTTGCCCACGGCAAAGTCCGGCCCGGCAAGCTGGTAGATCGTCGCCAGCGTCTGCGCATTGTGGGTGGCGAACTGGGGGAACACCGCGTCGGGGGCGCTCAGCAGTTTCTGCGCGCAGGCGACATAGGCGACGTCGGTGTGGACCTTGCGGGTGTAGACCGGGAAATCGACGAGGCCATCGACCTGAGCGCGCTTGATCTCGGCGTCCCAGTAGGCGCCCTTGACGAGCCGGACCATGATCCGGCGCTCCGCGCGCCGGGCAAGATCGACAATCCAGTCGATCACCATCGGGCAGCGCTTGCCGTACGCCTGGATCACGAAACCAAGCCCGTTCCACCCTGCCAACGCCGGGTCCAGCGCAAGGCTTTCCAGCAGGTCGAGCGAGAGTTCGAGCCGGTCGGCTTCCTCGGCGTCGATGTTCAAGCCGATGTCGTAGCCCTTGGCCATCACCGCCAGCGCCTGCACCATCGGCAGCAGTTCACCCATGACCCGTTCGCATTGCGCGCGGGCATAGCGCGGGTGCAGCGCCGAGAGCTTGATCGAGATGCCCGGCCCTTCATAGATGCCCCGCCCGGCCGAGGCCTTGCCGATGGCATGGATGGCATTTTCGTAATCTGCGTAATAGCGCGCCGCGTCCGCCGCCGTGGTCGCCGCCTCGCCCAGCATGTCGTAGCTGTAGCGGAAGCCCCTCGCCTCCAGTTCGCGCGCGCGCTTGAGTGCCTCGGCTATGGTTTCGCCGGTGACGAACTGCTCGCCCATCATCCGCATCGCCAGATCGACGCCGCGCCGGATCACCGGTTCACCGGCCCGCGCGATCAGGCGGGTGAGCGCCGCTCCCAAGCCCCGGTCGTCCACCGAGCCGACCAGTTTTCCGGTCACCACCAGACCCCAGGTGGCGGCGTTGACGAACAAAGACTTGCCGCCGCCCAGGTGCCCGCTCCAGTCGCCGCCGGAAACCTTGTCCCGGATCAGGGCGTCGCGGGTGGCGTGATCGGGAATGCGCAGCAGCGCTTCGGCCAGACACATGAGCGCCACGCCTTCCTGGCTGGAAAGCGCGTATTCCTGCACCAGCCCTTCCACCCCGGTGCCTTTGTGATTGGCGCGCAGGGTCGTCACAAGATCGGTCGCGGTCTGGCGCACTGCGGCGCGCATTGGCTCGGACAGGCTTGCCGCATCCAGCAGCGGGGCCAGACATGCGGCCTCGTCCCGCCGGCGAGCCTCCGCGATAGTCCGGCGCAAGGGCGACAGTTCACGGATGGCGGGGGCGAAGGCGGCAAAGGGTGCGGGCGACGTGCTCATAGGGAAAATCTAGCCGATTCGCGCTTGTCGGTCTGCCTTTTCACTGCCACCGATATATCCATATCAACTTATTTGAGCTATCCATCAGGGCAATATGCATGACCAAGGTCAAGGAAACGGTCGAACTGAACGAACTTGACCGCAAGATCATCGCGGTCCTGCGCGCCGATGGACGGATCACGGTGACGGACCTCGCCAAGGCGGTCGGCATGTCGAAAACGCCTTGCCAGATCCGGCTGCGGCGGCTGGTCGAAAACGGTGTGATCCGGGGCTTCAAGGCGGTGGTCGATCCGGTGAGCCTGGGGCTGGATCATGTCGCCTTCGCGGAGGTCAAGCTGTCCGACACCCGCGAGAGCGCCCTGACGGAGTTCAACCGCGCGGTACGCCGCATTCCCGAAGTGGAGGAATGCCACATGATCGCCAGTAGCTTTGACTACTTGCTCAAGGTACGCACCGCCGACATCCGCCGCTACCGCATGGTGCTGGGCGAGAAGATCTCCAGCCTGCCGCATGTCGCCAGCACTTCAACGTTCGTGGCGATGGAAACGGTAAAGGACGCCAGCAGTTGACGGTGCCTTGGCGCGGGCCCGCAGCTCAATCACTGCCCACATACTTGACCTCGAGGAACCGGCGGCGGGTCGCCAGCGCGTCGATGTCGCCCTGCGAGAGGTCCTCGCTCATCGCCTCGATCTGGTCGGCAATGACCGAAAGACCGTCGACCAGTTGCTCCGACGGACTGGTACCGCCCGCCCCGGTCTTGCTGCGAAGGGCAGCAGGGATGCGGGTGTAGCTTTCGACCATTGAGGGCAGGTGCTCGGCCAGCAGCTTGCGGACTTCGTGTGCGGCGGGTCCGCGCTCGTCCAGCACGGCGAGCTGCGGCGCCAGTTGTTCGAGGCGGACGCCGATCATGTCCACCGCATCGACGGCGGCGTTGGGCAGCGCGCGGCGCTTGCCTTCCAGCCACAGCTCGGTCGAACCGGCGAGTTCGATCAGGCTGGCACTGTTCAGATCCTCGACGTGCGTGCGCGGGCTCGCCGGATAGATCGACAGCACGGTGAACACCGCCGCGCCCAGAAGGAACGTGAGCAGGGTTGCCGTGAAAGACACACCGCCCAATGCCAATGCCGCCACCAGCCCGGCGATGTAGATGCCCGCCATCGCCAGGAACGCGCGGCGCAGACGGCGGCCGCGATGCCGCCACTGCTCCTTGCGGGCATTGTAGAGCCGGATCGAACGCTGCCGCCGAGCGGCGCGCACGATATCCTGGGAAACACGTGCCGGAACCTGTGCCATAGCCGGTTAGTCCAGAGCCTCCAGCAGCGACTTGGCCGCTGCGCCGTCACCTTGCGCCAGCCCTTCGGACTGTCCTTGTGCGCGGGCGATGTAGGCTTTGGATTTGCCGACTTCGCCTTCGAGCGCCGTGACCGTCTGCTTCATCGAATCGAGTGCCTTCAGCTTGAAGGTGTCGATCGAATCCATCGTATCGTAGATGTTCTGGAAGGCGCGGCTGAGCGTCTCCAGCGGGATCGTCGAGTTTGCCGCCTGCTCGTGGATGCGCGCGGTGTTGTCCTTGAGCATCTGGCCGGTGGCATCGATGATGCTGGCGGTGGTGGTGTTGAGCGCGGTGATCTGTTCCAGCACCAGCTTCTGGTTGGCCATCGCCTGCGCCACCGTCACGGCGGTGCGCAGCGCGCCGACGGTGGTGGTCGAGGCGCGGTCGACGCCCTTCACCAGTTCGACGTTGTTCTTTTTCACGAGGTCGAGCGCGAGATAGCCCTGAACCGAGACTGCAAGCTGGGTCAGCAGATCCTGCGTGCGCTGGCGGACATAGAACAATGCGGATTCGCGAAGCGCCTTGGCCTTCGCCGGATCGCTATGGTCGAGGTCGTCCGCCTTTTCTTCCAGCGCGGTGTCGAGCGCGCGGGACATGAAGATCATCTGCTCCAGCTTGCCGAGCGCGGCCCACAGGTTCTGCCGCTCCACGTCGATGGCGGCGTTGTCCATCAGCAGCTCGTCCTTGCCGCCCTGAAGGCGGGCGAGGATGGCGCTGATGTGGCTTTGCGAGCTGGCGTAGCTGTCGAAATAGTTGCGCAGTTTGCTGCCGAACGGGATCACCCCGAACAGCTTGCGCGGCGCCATCAGGTTGCCCTGGCGGCTAGGGTCGAGCGCCTCCACCGTGCGGCGCAGTTCGGCCAGATCGGCGCCTACGCCTTCATCCTTGCCCATGGCGCGCACCGGGCGATCGAGGAAGCGGTTGGAATGGCCCGAAGCCTCGGCGATTTCCTTGCGGCCCATGCTGGTCAGCTGGTCGACCCGGCGGCCGAATTCGGGCGAACTGGCGTCCTGCGAGACGAGATCCGCGACGAATTCCTCGACGCGTACCTGCAACTTGGACTTTGCCTCGTCGGCCACCGGGACCAGTCCTGCGGCCCGTTCGGGCTGGACGGTCGGCACCGGATCGGGCGGCGTGAGCTTGAGTTCGCCTGCAGTATCGGTGGCGGTCGTTGCCATTGTAAGCCTAATCCTCGTGAAAAACCCGGACGGTGCGAAACTTATGTGCCCGCCCGCGCGACTACAAGGAAAACCGGACGGCCCGCAGCATCACTCCTCGACGAACGACGGACCGGGATCGACGATGAGCATGGAATCGTCGCGGGCCACCACCGCCAGCGCCAGTCCGGCGGCGCGGGCGCGCCGCACGGCAAGGTCAGTGGGGGCGGAAATCGTCACCAGCAGCGGGCACCCGGCGCGCACGGTCTTTTCGACGAGTTCGTAGGAACAGCGCGAGGTCATGATGATGAATCCCTGGCCGGCCTCGATACCGGCCCGCGCCAGCGCACCGACCAGCTTGTCGAGCGCGTTGTGCCGGCCCACGTCCTCACGCAGCAGAAGGACGCGGCCCTCCTCGTCGCAAAAGGCGGCGGCGTGGGTGGCGCGGGTGCGGCGGCCCAGCGCCTGCCCTTCGCGCATGGCGACCAGGCCGCGTCTGATTGCTTGCGGTTTCGCTGCGGACCGGCGCGCCAGCATAGGCAGGGGGCGCAATGCGGCCTCCACCCCCTCGATGCCGCAAATGCCGCAGGAACTGTCCCCCACCCGCCGCCGTGCCCGTTCGAGGATCGGGCCGAGACGTTCAGACGGAAGGTTGACGCGGGCGACATAGCCGGCCCCCCATTCTCCGTTGTCGGTGGCATGGAGCGCGACATCGCCGACCTCGCCCACCAGCGCCAGCCCCTCGGCCATTAGGAAGCCGGTGACGAAGTCGGACAGGTCAATCGGGGTCGCCATCATCACTGCGTAAGCGATGCCGTTGGTCTCTATGGCAATGGGGGCCTCTGCCGGGACAGACAGGTCAGTTCGCTTGCCCGCCGCTTCGGTATAGTCACTGCGCAGCGCCCTGATCGCGACTGCGCCGGTGGTCTGCGTATCGTCCAGCTTCCGCGCTCCTGTCGTGCCGGGCTCATGTCGGGGCAGGTGCGCCGAATGGCAAGCATGTTGCGGTGCCCGGCGGGAGTCCTTCGACAGCTGAGGATAGGCGGGATGACGGCAAAGTCGCATTTCCGCGAGATCCGTGCCCGCAGAGCTTGTTGAAGATTTATCCCGCCGACGAATTTCCACAGCTAGTCTCAAGCCCGCCGTCGAACTATGGATGTATCCAATAATTCATACTTTCAAAGAACATTTCGCGATCCTCGCTATTTATGAATCCAATCAACGCCGCTATATCGCCCCGGCGCAACGCCCACGCGATGCCCCCGAACCCGACTTGCCCACAACCAAGGCCATTTTGCCTTGCGGCCTCCACGAGGATTCCTCTAATGGGCCCGCCTCGTTCTGGCACCGGCACCTTGGAAAATGGGCAACCGGGTCGCCTGCCGGACGTGTTCGAGACGCGGCCCTACAAGGGTATTGGCCAAATCTCGTCGCCCTTTTTCTGCAGGATTGGTACGAAACCGTAATGAGTTGGCTCGACAAGGTCCGCAATTCGCTCTCCAGCCTGGCGAAGAGCGACACCCCGGACACCCTCTGGATGAAGTGCCCCAGCTGCGGCGAAATGCTGTTCGCCAAGGACTTCGAGGCCAATCTTTCCGTGTGCACCAAGTGCGAGCACCACGGCCGGATCGGCGCTAAAACGCGCTTCGATCAGCTGCTGGACGCCGGATACACCGTTCTCGCCGCCCCCAAGGTGCCCGAGAACCCGCTGAATTTCCGCGATACCAAGAAGTATCCCGACCGCCTCAAGGCCGCCCGCGCCGCCAACCCCTATCCCGATGCACTGACCAATGCGCTCGGTACGATCGAGGGCGCGAAGGCCGTGCTGGGCGTGCAGGACTTCAAGTTCATGGGCGGCTCGATGGGCATGGCCGTGGGCGAGGCCTTCGTGGCCGGCGTCAACACCGCCATCGCCGAGA
The DNA here is from genome assembly GCF_001046635.1 of Novosphingobium barchaimii LL02. GTDB lineage: Bacteria > Pseudomonadota > Alphaproteobacteria > Sphingomonadales > Sphingomonadaceae > Novosphingobium > Novosphingobium barchaimii. The sequence goes on along the minus strand of NZ_KQ130460.1, from coordinate 17,755 downwards.
ACTGCGCCTACGTCATCTGCACCGCTGCGGGCGGCGCGCGTATGCAGGAGGGCATCCTGTCCCTCATGCAGATGCCCAAGACCACCGTGGCCACCCGCCGGCTTGCCGCTGCGGGCCTGCCCTATATCGTCGTCCTGACCGATCCAACGACCGGCGGCGTCACTGCCAGCTACGCCATGCTTGGCGATGTGCAGATCGCGGAACCCGGCGCCCTGATCGGCTTTGCCGGCCAGCGCGTGATCCAGGATACGATCCGAGAAAAACTACCCGACGGCTTCCAGCGCGCCGAGTACCTCCATGCTCACGGCATGGTGGACATGGTGGTCCACCGCAAGGACCTCAAAGGCACGCTGGCTATGCTGCTCGGATATCTTGCACGAAAGGAAGTCGCGTGAATATCGATAGCGCCCTGGTTCGCGAGCTTGCCGAACTACTGGCCGAAACCGGCCTGTCTGAAATCGAGGTCGAGGACGGCGAGCGCAAGATTCGCGTCTCGCGCCAGATGATCCAGCAGATGGCGGCGGCCCCGGCCTTCGCGGCTGCGCCTCTGGCCGCTGCTCCGGCAGCCGCGCCCGTCGCGTCCGAAGCCGCGCCTGCCGCTGCTCCGATCGATGCGGTCAAGTCGCCGATGGTCGGCACCGTCTACCTCGCCGCAGAGCCGGGCGCCGCCGATTTCATCTCGGTGGGCAAGGCCGTGAAGCAGGGTGACGTCCTGCTGATCGTCGAGGCCATGAAGGTCATGAATCAGATCGTCGCGCCCAAGTCGGGCACCGTGACGGCCATCCTCGTCGACAACCAGCAGCCGGTCGAATATGACCAGCCGCTCGTCGTGATCGGCTGAGAACGGGACTGACATGGCCATCAAGCGCCTCCTGATTGCCAATCGCGGCGAAATCGCACTGCGCATCCACCGCGCCGCGCGCGAGATGGGCATCGAGACTGTCGCGGTGCACTCCACCGCCGATGCCGACGCCATGCACGTGCGCCTGGCAGACCACGCGGTCTGCATCGGCCCGCCGGCCGCGAAGGACAGCTACCTCAACGTAGCCGCGATCATATCGGCCGCCGAGATCACGCAGGCCGACGCGATCCACCCCGGCTACGGCTTCCTTTCGGAAAATGCCCGCTTCGCCGAGATCGTAGAAGCCCATGGTCTCGCCTGGGTCGGACCCAAGCCCGAGCACATCCGCACGATGGGCGACAAGGTTGAGGCCAAGCGCACCGCAGGCGCGCTGGGTCTTCCCCTGGTCCCCGGATCCGACGGCGCGATCGAGGACTTTGCCGAGGCACGCGCGCTGGCCGAGACCATCGGCTACCCGGTTATCATCAAGGCGGCATCGGGCGGCGGCGGTCGCGGCATGAAGGTCGTCAACAGCGCCGAAGAACTCGAAAGCCAGATGGGCCAGGCCCGTTCGGAGGCGAAGGCCGCCTTCGGCGACGCCACCGTCTACATGGAAAAGTACCTCGGCAACCCGCGGCACATCGAATTCCAGATCTTCGGTGACGGCAAGGGCGCTGCGGTCCATCTGGGCGAGCGCGACTGCTCGCTGCAGCGCCGCCACCAGAAGGTGCTGGAAGAAGCGCCCTCCCCGGTCATCACCCCCGCCGAGCGCGACCGCATGGGCGGCATCGTGGCGAAGGCCATGGCCGACATGGCCTATCGCGGCGCCGGCACCATCGAGTTCCTCTGGGAAAACGGCGAGTTCTACTTCATCGAGATGAACACCCGCCTGCAGGTGGAACATCCGGTGACCGAGGCGATCACCGGCGTCGACTTGGTACGCGAACAGATCCGCATCGCTGACGGCCAGGACCTGGCCTTCACGCAGGACCAGATCGAGTTCAAGGGCCACGCCATCGAGTGCCGCATCAACGCGGAAGACCCGTGGAACTTCACCCCCTCGCCGGGGCAGGTCACGGGCTATCACGCGGCGGGCGGCCTCAACGTGCGCGTCGATTCGGGGCTGTACACCGGCTACCGCATTCCGCCGTACTACGATTCGATGATCGGCAAGCTGATCGTATCGGGCCGCAGCCGCAACGGCGCCATCATGCGCCTGAAGCGCGCGCTGGAAGAGATGGTGATCGATGGCGTAAAAACCTCGATCCCGCTGCACCAGGCCCTGCTGGAAGATCCCGAGTTTCAATCGGGCGACTATACGATCAAGTGGCTGGAAGAATGGCTCGCCAAGCGGGCTGGCTAAGTTTGTGGGGCGAGCGCACAGCCCGCCCCACACCAAACCGTCACTCTGAACTTGTTTCAGGGTCCATTCCTCGGCCCGCACGGCAGGTCGATCGGCGCGATGGATCCTGAAACAAGTTCAGGATGACGGGTGAGTGAATACAATGTGGTGTCGTCCCCCTCCGGCGACGACGGTACGGACTGGATGAGCATGATTTCGTTCCTGGACTTCGAAAAGCCGATCGCCGAGTTGGAAGCGCGCATCGCGGAACTGCGCGCCACCGCCGACGGTAGCGCCCTCGACATCGACAGCGAAATCGGCAAGCTCGAAAAGAAGAGCGCCGGAATGCTGGCGGCGACCTACGCCAAACTCACCCCCTGGCAGAAGACGCAGGTCGCCCGCCACCCGCAGCGCCCGCACATGGTCGATTACCTGCGCCTGATCTTCACCGACTTCGTGCCGCTGGCCGGCGACCGGACCTACGGCGAGGATGCCGCGATCATCGGCGGCCTGGCCACGCTCGACGGGCGCAAGGTGATGTTGATCGGCCACGAGAAGGGCCATGACACGCCCAGCCGCATCAAACACAATTTCGGCTCGGCAAAGCCCGAAGGCTATCGCAAGGCGATCCGCCTGATGCAGATGGCCAGCAAGTTCGGCCTGCCGGTGGTGACGCTGGTAGATACCGCCGGCGCCTTCCCAGGCATCGAGGCGGAAGAGCGCGGCCAGGCCGAAGCCATCGCCCGTTCGACCGAAGCCTGCCTCGCGCTCGAAGTGCCGATGGTTGCGGCAATCCTGGGCGAAGGCGGCTCAGGCGGCGCGGTCGCCATCGCGGCGGCCAACAAGGTGCTGATGCTGGAGCACTCGATCTACTCGGTGATCTCGCCCGAGGGTGCATCGTCGATTCTGTGGCGCACCTCAGACAAGGCTGCAGACGCTGCCACCGCGATGAAGGTGACGGCACAGGATCTGCTCGCCCTCAAGGTGATCGACGCCATCGTGCCCGAACCCACCGGCGGCGCCCACCGCGACCCTGCCGTCACTGCCCGCGCTTTGGCGGATGCGCTTTGCCGCGAACTGTCCGTTCTGGCCGCGTACACTCCAGCGGAAATCGTGCGCCAGCGCGAAGACCGCTTCCTGGCGATCGGTTCGCGGTAAGCGCCCAGTATTTTGTTTGCGGCGTTACGCGGCATCAACCCAGATCGCCTGGCGCAGGGTCACGGTCTGGCCGCGCCGTTGGCTTGAAATAACCACCGGCTTTGCAATTACTAAAAAATATTAAAATAATCGCGCAAACGGCTGGAAACGCGTGATTAGGCCAGGCTTTTCAGCGAAAATATCCGCATACCGCTCGGATACCACTGAGGCGGTATCCCAATAAAATCGGCATGACTCAATAAATTTGAGCGATCCTGCTTCACTTATGTCCATCGGATATTGCGATTAACTTTCGGCATCCCCCCGGACAATTGCGCAATCCTCAAGGGATCGTTCGCCAGAAGCGGCCCATGAGCGTAGTAGGGTGTTCCGACTCAGGAGCGCCTTATGGACTCGATCGAACACCTTCGTCACGCCATTGAAGATGACGCCAGCGAGGCGGTCGCAGCTGCCGGCGCCGCACTGCCTATTGAAGATGCGACAACCTTATCGATGGTGCTGACCGTGATGGTTGGTGGCCCCGTCACAGAGGACGACATCGAACGGGCGCTGGACGATGCCTATGCAAGTTTGCCCATCGAAAGCCTCGCAGCAGTTCTCAAAGTGCTGAACCGTCTGCTCGACGTATGGTTGGGCGAAACCGAAGAAAGCTAGATCTCTATGGGTAGCTGCGGCAATAGCACTCCCGACTGTTAGCCAGGCAAGGCCGCCGTAGCGCGGAAAGGCCCAACTGAATTCTCTCCATATTCCTGGCAGTAGCATCGGCCCATCATCTCTTGACGCCGCTTTTCAATCAGGGTGGTGCTTTTTCAGGGAACCGAACATCCACTGTTCCCCGAGGTGAGCGGGTGCGGATTCTGGGAGGATGCGTGCACCCGCTCACTTTCGGAGTATGTAGCGCCGCAATAGCTGGATGGATGCAATAAAGAGACAGGTGGTAAGTTCGGACACAGCTCGATCTTGTCATTTGCGATCACATTTGGCCTAACGCTGCGCACGCACCGGACCCGGTCTCCCGGTTCGAGCGAGAGTTCGAATGCGAGCAATTAATGTCGTAATATTCTGCTCTGGCGTCGCCAGCCCGCGCATCGACGGTCTTTACAGCCCTTTGAGGCTTGCTCCCGATTTAATGCGGTGGTCGCTATCCATCATGAAGCAGATGCCAAGCGACAGGCCGATCCGCGCAGCCGCCCGTTTGGCTCCCACCGCCTCGGGGATGCCGTTGGGTATGGCCGCTCAGACAAAGTCGACCTCCGCGCGCTTGAGCACTTCAAGCATCGCGACAAGCCCTGCTCGGCGCGACATGGAAAACGCGGCTGCCCCCTAGGTGAGCTTCAAAATTTTCGGCGTAGCTCGACGAACCAGCTCCGTGCGTTGCCGATGTAAGCGCCTTTCGGACCCGTGAAACCGGAAACCGCGTAAAACTTGTCGAAGATGTTCTCGATACGGAACTTGGCGTCAAAAATCCCGAAATCATGCGAAATCGTGGCATCGAAGACGGTGAAGGGCTTCAGCCGGTCGCCGCTGCGGTCGATCTGCGAGGACACGTACTGGCCACCGACCGAGAACGCGGTGTCGATTGCCGCAACCTGGTAGCGGGTCCAGAACCCCGCCTTGTTCTGCGGCGCATTGGGGAAGCGGCCGCCGACGGAGCGATCCACCGCCTGTCCTTCGACCGAGCCGGTCACGCGAGTATCGTTGTAGGCGTAGTTGGCCGAGACGAGCCAGTCATTGGTGATGTCGGCGGTCAGCGTCGCCTCGATACCCTTGCTGGTGACTTCGCCGATGGGAGCAAGCTGGTCTATGCCATTCACGGCATCCTGGCTGTCGTCAATCTGCAGAACATTGCGCCGCACGATGCGATAGGCTGCCAAGGTAGCCTGGACGCGTCCGTCCATCAGGTCGGTCTTGGCGCCCACTTCCCACTGGCTGCCGGTCTCGGGGGCGAAGGGACCGCCCGCCAGCGGCGATTGGTCGGTCACGCTCTGGGGCTCGAACGCTTCGGACCAGCTGACGTAAAGCGAGACGTCCTTGCGCGGCTTGTAGATCGCGCCAGCGCGCCAGGTCGTCGCCGCGGCGCTGGCATCTGCGCCTTCGATATAGTCGGCATCGTCGAACCAGTCGCGGCGCAGGCCTGCGACCAGGATCACGTGCTCGCCAAGTCCCATCTGCTCCTGCAGGTAAACACCCCGGCGCAGCGCCCGCGCGTCCGAGTAGGACGGGGTGACGTTCGACAGATCGGGGCGGCTGTCCGTCGTGTAGTCAGGGTCGATCAGCGAGCGGGTGGGAACGCTGCGGGTGGCGTAATTGGTGCCGCTCGAATTCTCGCGATACCAGTCACCCCCCAGCAGGATGGTGTGGTCGACCGACCCGGTCGACACCTTGGCGACGAGGTTGGCACCGAACGAAAGCCCGTCCACCTTGCGCTTCTGGTCGCGGTATTCGCGGGTGATGGTGTCGTAGACGCCATCAGCGTCGGTATCGCGCAGGGCGACCGGCTCGTGGTACTTCTGGTCCTCGTCATACTTGAACCAACGGGCAGCGGCATTGAACGAAAGCGCATCGGTCAGCTTGCTGTCGAGCCGGGCCTGGGTAACGAGGCCATTGTAGCGGATGTAATCATCCGGGTCGTTGTGGTTCCAGCTGCGCTTGGCGTAGAAATTGCCATCGGCATCGATGGGAATGCCGCGCAGACGATTACCCGGCAGGTTCTGATCGTAGTCGGTCAGCTGCACCGTCAGCTTGGTGTCCGGAGCAAGCTTCACGGCCAAGCCGGCATCGCCCACGAAAGTACGGCTGCTGGCCTTGTCACGATAGCTGTCCATGTCCTCGTAAAACAGGCCTGCGCGGGCGGTGATGTCGCCCGCTGCATCAAGCGGTCCCGTCACGTCGGCCGACCCGCCGTAGCGGTTGCGCCCGCCGCCGATCACGCGCACGTTTCCGCCGAACACGTCGCCAGGCTTCTTGGTAACATAGTTGATCGTGCCGCCTGGAGAGCCCGAACCGTAGAGCATTCCGGCCGGTCCCTTGAGGAACTCCACCCGCTCGATGGTGAAAAGCTGGGGAACCGAAAACGTCTGGAACGGATCGCCGCGAAGCCCGTCGTAATAAGTCACGTCCTGGCTGAAGCCGCGATAGGTGACGGTCGCGTAATTGTCGGCGCTGACGCCGGGCACGTTGCGATACAGATCGCGGATGTCGCGCGCGCCCTGGTCCTCGATCATCTCACTGTTGATGACCTGCACCGACTGCGGCACGTCCATGGGATCGGCAGCGATCTTTCCGATCTCTGTATTGGTCACGCGATAGAGTTTCTGCGCCCGCGCGGTTACGACGATGCTTTCTCCGGCATCATCGGCGACAGGTGCCTCATCTGCAGATGCGGGGGCGGCAATGCCAAGCATCAGCGGGATTGCGGCTACGCAAGACGCAAGGGAATGCGCGCGAGACGGCGAAAAGCAACGTGGCACTATCTGGTCGACCCCTATTCACGAAAAGCGGTGTGCTCCTCGAAAAAGGCGCGTGCCGATTGGCGTTGCGAGCCCCGATTTCCTCTTCCGCGCCCCCGCTAATGAGAGTGGATCGCATTAGCAAGTGCTTTGCTGGATTCTTTCAAGATTGGTGCACGAAGCGATCGGCTCTCCGGTCCCAAGCAGGCCAGACGTGGAGAGGCTTCCGCTTCGCGGTCAGCGGTTAACCGCAGTGGCAGAACCCTTCACGCCCACGTGCCACAATTGCGGCATAATCTCCCTGCCCGCCCCATGCACGGCGGAAACGATGACGCCCGGCACCCCATCCGCAGAGAACTCACGTGTCATCGGCGCCATGGCCATGCGGTCGCGTATCCCGGTCTCGCCGATGCGAATAGGCAAGAACAGCACCCCGGCGGCGCTCATGCCGGTCGCTGCGTGGACATCGTTCGCGTGGGCGGCAGACGAGTGGTACCGCCATCCGCCAGCCAGCCGCCATCGGCGATCAGTTCGGTGCCGGTTACGAAGCTGGCATCGTCGCTGACGAGGAATGCCACGCAAGCAGCCATCTCCTCGGCTGTGCCCATGCGGCCCACCGGCTGCAGCGCATCCATGGCTGCGCGCGCGACCTGACGATCGGGCGCCGAGGACAGGCGCCGCTCGTGGATCGGCGTGTCGATGGCTCCGGGGTGCAGGGAATTGCAGCGGATCGAGCCATACTCAGTGGCGCACCGCACCGCGACCGATTTGGTCAGCAGCCGAACGCCGCCCTTGGTCGCGTTGTATCCGGCCGACTGCGCCAGCCCGACGAAGCCTGCCATCGACGAGATGTTGACGATGGAACCGCTCGCGCCGCCCGGATTGCCGCGCATCGCGCGCACCGCATGTTTGCAACCCAGCATCGTGCCGGTAAGGTTAATGGCGAGGATGTTCTCCCACAAGTCGAGCGTCACCTCCTCGATCGGCTGAGTGCTGGTAATTCCGGCGTTGTTCACGAGAAAGTCGAGCCGGCCGAACCGTTCGAGGGTGGTCGTCACCACCTGCTCCCACTGGGCTTCATCGCGCACGTCGTGCGGCAGACACATTGCCGCCCCGTGAGTTTCCGAGGTGAGCGTCACATCGGCCAGCACAACGCTGGCGCCTTCGTCGGCCAGCCGCCTGACGCAGGCTGCGCCAATGCCGGACGATCCGCCGGTCACGATTCCCACCCGTCCTTCGAGCCTTCTCACGATCCGTTCTCCCGATTGTTCTTACGGAGCGGATGTATCGGCATCATTATATTAAGGCAATCGCCTGATAATATAGGCATAGGATGGAACACAAGACTTGCCTTCACGCGCGAGTTGGTTGCAGCTTTCGGCCCGCAGACCTGCCGGCGCAAGACCGGCAGGCAACCCTTGGGAGAGGGATTTTGCGACGCATGACACTACTGATTGACCCGACCGACCCTCTCGCCGTCTGGAACGATTCGCTGCCGGCCTGGGTGATACACCGCCCGAAGGCCTCACGCGTGGAACGCACGGCAAGGCGCCATGATATTGCCGAGGTGGCCATAAAGCTGGTGTGCGAAGCAGGGCTGGAAGGGCTGACGCTGCGCCGTCTCGCCGCCGCGATGGGCTGCAGCACCACAACCATCAATCACCACTTTGCCGATCGCCGCGAGCTATGGATCGCGGTGTACCGCAAAGTGATCCTGCGCACTCAGGCGCGCATCCGCCGCGCTTACGAAGCGACGGGCGGCAGCCCCCTCGCCTGCGCTCTGGCGCAGATGCCGATCGATCATGAAAGCCGCGAAGACTGGCACATCTACCTTGCACAGTACCACCTCGCCTGCACCGACCCAGACGTCGCTCACGAGGAGCGCGTGCAAGTGCGCATCGCCTCGCGCGATTTCGCGGAACTGCTGCACAAGGAGCACGGCCTGCCGCGCGAAAAAGCCCGGCGGGCGAGCCGTCAGATTGTCACGCTGCTGGTAGGCATCGCTACGCAAGCGATGTTCGAACCGCGCAGCTGGTCTCCCCGCAGACAGAAAAAGTTCCTCGAAGACCAGTTTGCACTGATTGGCCTACCCATCTGACGGCACCACTGCGCTACAAATTTCTCACATTATCTTCCTATGCCCACCAAGTATCCTTATATTTTAATGAAAAAAACAGTCGTTTTTGAATTTTTATACAATAAACATACTTTTTAATCGAACCGATTATAATTTAGTTGATTTATGATAGGTCGTAATTCGTAGATTCTATTTATAAATAGAAATCCAAATCAGAAACCATCTCAAACCTGTATTTCCGGTTCCAAATCCACCGTTGCTCGCGCGTTCTGCCCCCTTCTAACCTGAGCCCGCAACGGCACCTAACTCGGGCCGTGGTGGTGACAGATGGCGAAGTCCATCGCGCCGGTTGGGCATGAGGAAACCGGGGAGGCCGAATGGCTATGAGACAGGAATGGAATCCGGGGTGCGCCCTTGCGCTGGTGCTGGCCACCGGCACTGTGATGCCAACGCAAGTTCAGGCGCAGGATACCGGCAAGGCGACCGCGATAGAGGGCGACATAATCGTCACCGCTCGCCGCCGCGAGGAAACCCTGATGGACGTGCCGGTGGCGATTACCGCCATCAGCGCCGAACAGCTTGAACGCAGCGGCTCTACGGACCTGCAGAAAATTGGCCAGATGATCCCGCAGGTGATCCTGGCCAAGACCGGCGGGGGCGGTGCGGGTGCCAGCTTCACCATTCGCGGCCTCGGCTCATCCGCACTCGACGCCGGTATCGACCAGACCGTCTCGCTCAATATCGACGGCCTCCAGATCAGCCGCGGCCGCCTCGTCGCGCAGAGCTTCTTCGACATCCAGCAGGTGGAGGTCCTGAAGGGTCCGCAGGCGTTGTTCTTCGGCAAGAACAGTCCGGGCGGCGTCGTCTCGCTGCGCACCAAGGGGGCGACTGATACCCTGGAAGGCTATGGACGTGCCGGCTATGAATTCCGCGCCCGCGAACGCTTCGTCGAAGGCGCGATCTCCGGCCCGATCACCGATACGCTGGGCTTCCGGGTGGCCGCGCGCGGCAGCAAGATGGATGGGTATATCCGTAATGTCGCCGGTCCCGTCACCGTGCCGAGCGCGCCGGATTTCCCGAGCGTCGGCGCCGCTCACGGCCGCGATCCCGGCACCCGCGAAGTGCTGGGCCGCCTGACGCTGGAATGGAAACCCACCAGCGATTTCGATGCCACCTTCAAGCTTTTCGGCGATCGTCTGCGCGACAATGGCGAGACAGCGGGCACGGAACTGCTGTGCTCGGGCAACTCGCGCACGCTTGATATTCTGAGCGGCACTTACGTCACCGATCCCTACGGGGACTGCAAGCTCAACGGAAAGCGATCGCTCGGTGCGTTCAATCCCGATCTGACGGCGAATTATCCCGACGCCAACGGCGGCGTTCCGATCACCCGGTACCAATCGGTGCTCACCTCGCTGACGATGAATTACCGCGCAGATAAGCTGACCTTCACATCGGTGACCGGTTTCTGGCACTACAAGAACGACGGGTTCGACAACTTCTCGTTCGATGCGACGCCGATCGTCGCAGGCGCAAACATGGACAAATCGCAGGCTTTCTCCCAGGAACTGCGGGTCAATTCGAACCTGGGCGGCCCGCTGGACTTTGCAGCCGGGTTCTACTTTGAAAGCTCAAAGCGCGACACGCGCGGTAATGGCTTCGTCGCCAATGTCGGCCCCGATCCACGCAACGGGCAGACGAATAACTGGCAGTTCCTGACCGCCAACTCGGGCAAGACCTACTCCGCCTTCGGCCAGCTGATCTGGAAGGTGCTGGATACCGTCGAACTGGCTGGCGGTGCCCGCTGGACGCGCGAGACCAAGAAGACCCGTCAAGGCAACAGCTTCGTCAATCAGAACTTCGCGCCGCTGGGCATCACCGCCGACGAAGGAGTGTTCACCGAGGGCAGGTTCTCGGACGACCAGATTTCGCCCGAAGCCACTGTAACCTGGCGGCCAAGCCCGTCGACGACGATCTATGGCGCCTACAAGACCGGCTACAAGTCGGGCGGCTTCTCCAACCCCTCGATCCTGTCCGCCGGGCAGACCGTCGCCGACCTCGGCTTTGCGCCGGAAAAGGCGAACGGCGGCGAAATCGGCTTCAAGGGCGAGTTGATGGGGCGCCGCCTGCTGGTGAACCTCACTGGCTATCGCTACACCTTCAAGGGGCTGCAGCTGACCTCGTTCAACCCCTCGCCGCCGTCCTTCACCATCCGCAACGCGGCTTCGGCGCGCGCCACCGGCGTCGAAGCCGACGCCTCGTTCACGGCCAGCGAGGGCCTGACCCTGCGCGGCGCGGTGGGCTACAACAAGGCCGAATACCTCAACTTCGATTCCGCCCCCTGCTATGCCGGGCAAAGCGCGGATGAAGGCTGCAACGGCACCACGCAAGACCTCTCGGGCACCCGCCTCGTGCGCGCACCCAGCTGGAACGTGACTGGCGGGATCGGCTACGACACGCCGCTGGGCAGCGGGCTCGCGCTCGGCCTGTCGGCGGACGCGCGCTACACCAGCGGGTACTGGCTGCTGGAGAACCAGAATCCCGTTGGCTACCAGAAGGGCTTCGCTGTCCTCAATGCGACGGCGCGCTTCCATGCCGAGGACGACGGCTGGGAAATCGCCCTCATTGGCCGCAACCTGACCGACAAGTACTACGGCGTCGCCGGCGCCGAAAAACCCTTCGGCACGCCCGACGCCGTGTGGGTGAGCATCGGCCGCCCACGCGAAGTCCTGCTGCAGGGAACCGTCCGCTTCTGACCTCCCCTCCCCCCACGGCCCCGCTGCGTAAAGCGGCGGGGCCGAACCAAGGAAACACGCCATGGCCCTCCACGATCCCAACGAAGCCGTTCTCGCGCATGTCGGCGGACAGCACCGCCTGTTCATCGACAACGAATGGCACGATGCCGCTTCGGGCAAGACCTTCGAGGTGCGCAATCCCGCGACCGGCACAGTCGTCGCCCACGTCGCGGAGGGCGACGCGCGCGATATCGACCGCGCGGTGCAGGCCGCCCGCCGCGCGTTCGACGAGCGGCGCTGGCAGGGCCTCACGCCTGAAAAGCGCGCCGACGTAATGTGGAAACTTGCCGAACTGTTCGAGCGCGACGCGCGCACGATCGCGGAGATCGAGGTGGTCGACAACGGCATGCCCATCGCCTTCGCCGAATGGATGGTGGGCAGCGTGGTGCAGGGCCTGAAGTATTACGCAGGGATGGTCACCAAGCTGCAGGGGCGCAACGTCTCGCCCGCACTGGCTAGCTGTAGGCGATTGCAAAGATACTGGCCTCTGCTCGCAAACAGCGCGGATTTCTGCTCAGATTTGCTGACAGCAGGTGGGCCATGCTGCTCACGCTATGCGACAATGTGCTCGCCATCATCCGCGCCTGCTCGCAAACGGAGAAGGCCTGTTCTCGCTTTCTGCCAATAGCGAGGAGTGCCGGTGAGCGGTCTGGCAGCGATCGTTCCCGCCGGGTTTGCCGTAAGCATCAGCGCTCCCACTTCCTCAGGCTAGCAACGGATTGATCGTATAATGCCTGGAGCGAGCCGACCTGATTGTCTCGGAAGTGAATCGTCAGCACGAGATTGTCATACGGCAGATTGGCCGTGCAGAGCCCCGGCCGCGAGCCTCCGCCCATGGCGGAGCAACTCGCCAGCGATGGAGGACGCTTCTGACCTGCTTCGGCTGGCAACTGGTATGTCCAGAAAACACCATCACTTACCTTGCGCAGTGTTCGGCCGCGCCATGAAAGCGGGCGACTTGCGCAGACAGTCGAGTTGACAAGCGCCTCTGTTCCCGCTGCGCGGGCACACATCCGCTTCTTGCTTGCCACGCCCACCAAGTTTCGCTCCGGCAAGCTTGCGCTCGGATTTAGGTAGAACGAGAACCCGTCGCTGGGATCGAGCGCTGGTAGAAAGAACGGCTTATCATTGTCGGATATGTCGTTGGCTCTCGGGATGTCGAAGACTCGTCCCTCCAACCTCCTCTCGGCCGAGGCCGAGCACGCGCTGAGCAAGCTGACGATCGATAAAGAAGCTGCGGTAAGATGCCTGTTCATGCCGGCAGGCTATGAGAGAAGCGCAACGTCCACAATCGGTGGCACAGACGACATGCGTTGCGTCCGCGTGCGGGAGATACCAAGGCGAGGACAGCCAGTATCATATCGGCACACCGGCTTCGCGGAGCCGCTCGGTCAGGTCGCGGGTGTGTTCGGCGTCCAGCGTTCCGGCGAGGAACGCGCGTATGTCGGACGGCCGGGTGTTGAGCTGGCTGGCGAGCGCGCCCGCATCGTAACCGTTGCGCGTCAGCGTGGGTTCGAGGTCGTCAATCGCCCGCGACAGCACCTGCTCGACGATCTCGGCCGTGACGGGCTTGGCAGCGAAGCGGAAGCCCTGCTCGAAGGCGAGTGTCAGGTGCATCTCGATCTGGAGCGGGGTGCGCAGGCGCTCGGCGATGAGGTCGATCGCGTCCTCGTTCATCAAGTCGGCAACCTTGACCCCCTCGGCCGCACAGGCGCCGAGCAGCCAGGCAACATAGTCGCGGCGTTCGGCGCCGATGCCCTCATAGTCGAAGGTGGTCGTGCGGTAGCCGATCTCTTCCATTTGCGGGCGGCGCAGGTCGTTGCGTAGCCGAGGATGGCCGACCAGAAGGACCGACAGCAGCACGCCGGCATCAGCCACCACCTCCATCAACCGCTTGAGGCCGGTCAGCGTCTTGTGGTGCAGGTCATGCGCCTCGTCGACCACCAGTACGACCGGGCGCTTGCCCTTGCGCATGATGTCGCGCAGGTCGCGCTCGCGGCGCTCGGCCTGCTTGGGAATCTTCACCTGGGCACGGTCACCGGGCGAGAGATCGTAGAACAGCGCCTCGATCAGCGAGGGCAACGAGGTGCGGCGCTTGTCGACCGCAAGCGACTTGGCGACGGCGACCTTGCCCGCCCGGGCCAGCTCGTCCTCGATGCGGCGCAGCAGGTGCGTCTTGCCCGATCCGACCAGGCCGGAGACGACGATCAACCTGCCGGTCTGCACGGCCGCACAGACCTCGCGCACGAGGTTGCGCTGATGCTCTGTCTCGAAGTTGCCGACGCCTTGGAACGGGCGGGCGAGCCCGTAGCTGGATTGAACGTCGGCGAGCATCAGCTTGTCCCCCGTCTTGACTGGAACCGCTCTCGGATGCGGTCAGCGATGATGGTCTTGTCGAGCGTTTCGCCCAGCAGCGCGTCGATGAAGGCGCGGTCTGCCTCAGGCAGCGAGCCGAGCGGTCGCCGGAGCTGGTCGACGATGGCGTGGCGCGCCGCGAGCCCGGTCGGGTATGCCGTCTCGACCGCCGGCTCCGGAAAAGGTGTTTGCCGCACCGCGAGCCCTGCGGTGGAGGGCGGCAGCGACGGCAGCGGCCGGTCGCCGCCCGTCACGGTCGCGCGGGGCAGCCCCAGCTGGTCAGCGAGCCGGACCACCTTGTCGAGCCGCTCCTCGGCGCGGCTCTTCTGATACTTGCGATAGCGGTAGAGCGGCACGGCGCCGCGCGACGGCTCGTAAGGGCCATGCCGCTTGCCGTCATGCTCCACGAAGAGCTGCTGGTCGAACAGCCCCCAGAGCAGCGTCACCGTCTCGCCGGCGAGCTCGGGCTCGACCTCGTAGGAAGCGCCCTCAACCGAGACGGTCGCGTCGCCCGCAACGGTGCGCCGCTCGGGCTCACGAGCGAAGGCGCAGAACCGCTCCCATGAACACATGGCCCGCACGCCATCGCCGGGCAGGTGCCGCAGCCAGTGCTCGATCCGCGCGTGTGGCTCGGAACGATGGTCGCCGTTGTTGTAGGTGACCAGCGCACGCCGCATCCACAGATTGGCTTCCGCCTCGTCCTTGGGTTTGTGGAAGTGGTACAACGTCTCGTGCACCTCCTTCACCGTGCGGAACGGCCGCTCGACCTTGCCCTTGGCGCGGGCCGCGGTGTGCCGGTCGTCGGCCTTCGGCGGCAGATGGGTGAGGACGCGCACGCCGAGGCTGCCCATCACCGACTGGAACACGCGCGACCGGCTGACCGGGCCGTTGTCCATGTAGATCGTGACCGGCAGGCCCTGGAACGGCAGTTCGGGCTCAGGCTTGGCGGCGAAGGCGTTGAATAGAAAGCGCAGCGCGGACTCGGCATCCTCGCCATAGACGCTGCGATATTCCTGGTAGACCACGCCCGAGCAGTCATCGACGGCCGAGAACAGCATCAGCGTGGGTTTGCCGCGACCCTGCTCGATCCAGAGCGGCGCCTCGACCTGCTTGAGGTCGGACGGGCTCATGTCGAAGTGCCACAGCTCGTTGGATCGCCGCGCCTGAAAACGAACGGCTGCGTGGGGGCGGGTCACGCGGGCATAGTCCAGCCCTGATGAGCGGAGCAGCCGGTCGATGGTCGCCCGCTTCAGCAGGCCGGGTGCTACCTTGACCAGGCCCTCCGGCGTCTCGACGCCATCGGTTTCCAGGAACTCGATGGCGCGGGCGGTCGAAACGTGCCGGCCCTTCTTGTTGGTGGTCCTGATCTTCAGTGCGGCGACGATCTCGGCGTAGCGCTCCATCTCGGCCTGCGGGGCAACCCGCGTCGCACCATGGTCGGACCGGCGCACCGACTTGGGGCGGTTCAGCTCGCGCAACGCCCGGTAAAGGGTCCAGATGGAGATGCCATAGGCCTCGGCCGCACGGGCGATGATCTCGGTGCGACCGGGGTCGCGTGGGGGCAACAGCGACAACCGTCGGCGAAGATCGATCAGCGCCTCTCCAGGCGGTCGCTTCGCCCGGTCAGCCATGGGCTGTTGCAGCCTCCTTGATCGATGCACCGCTGCCGCGCTTGCCTGCATAGCGATAGAGGGTCGCGACCGACACGCCCATGCGCTTGGCGATGTCGCGCACCGGCAACGTGCCCTCCTTCATCATCGCCCGTGCCGCGGCGACGTCGCTCGGGCGCATTGCCGATGGGCGGCCACCCTTGCGACCCTGCCGGCGCGCCTCCACTAGCCCCGCGGTAGTTCGCTCGCGGATCAGGGCACGCTCGAACTGCGCGATGGCGCCGAACACGTGAAAGGTGAGCATGCCACCCGGCGTTGTCGTGTCGATGCTCTCGGTCAGCGACACCAGCCCGATCTTCTCGCGCTCCAGATCCTCGGCCGTGGCGATCAACTTCTTGAGCGAGCGGGCGAGGCGGTCGAGCTTCCAAACAACCAGCGTGTCGCCTGCGCGCAGCACGTCTTCCAGAATGCGCGCCAGTTCGGGCCGGTCATCGCGCGCGCCCGACGCCTTTTCGGTGAACACCCGCTCGCAGCCGGCCCGCCGCAGCGCATCGAGCTGGAGCTCGGGGTTCTGGTCGCTGGTGCTGACCCTGGCATAGCCGACCCGCATGAGCGTCTGATCTTCTCCAAACTCGTGCGGGGCATACCGTTTTGCGACGCGGGTTTCCAGAACAGTTTTGACAAAGTGCGGCCCGCAGATTTACGTTGCCGGCCCAGCAAGGCGATCGGCTCGTCAGAAACGGTCGTTTTGCAGAACCGCTGAGGAGCCGGGTTCATGCAGGTGCTCGATACGGTTGGCTGGGTCGGTGATGGCGACGACACCGACTTCTTCCTCGCAATCGAGCGCACCTTCGATCTGCGCCTGCGCTCGAACCTGCCTTGGACAACGTTCGGCGAGGTGCGTGACCATGTCGTCGCGCATGTCGCAGCCTACAGCGGGGGCGGCACGACATGCGCCACGCAGATGACGTTCTACAGGCTTCGACGCGCGCTCGGGCTTGGCCGGCACGTCGGGCCGGATGCGCCGTTGGCGCCGCTGATCGGTGGGAAGCTGCGCCAAGCGTTCAGCGACCTGGAAGCCGATACCGACCTCAAGATGCCGGCGACGCGAGCCGGATGGCTTGGGATTGTCAGTGGTCTCTGCTTCGCTGTCGCGGTCGCGATCCTCGCCTTCACGACGCTGGCACCTCCCCTTCGCATCTTCGCTGCTGGAGCGAGCGCCTACGCGGGGCTATGGTTACGGCACCTCGACCGCCGGCGATTACCTCGGAGGTGCGACACTATCGGCGATCTCGCCCGACTGGTCACGGAGCAGAACCGTGGCAGGCTTGCCCGCGACGGCGCGCGCCTCACCGCCCCCGAGATTTGGCGGATCATCCAGCAACTGGCCGCCGAGGAGAGCGGGATCGACCCCGATCTGATTGGGTCGGAAACGACCTTCTTCCGAGCCAAAGTGCGAGCAGCCTGATCAATGGCTTACTGGATTGCATAGATTGATGCCGAGACACGGGACATTGCGTGGCGTCGGACTGACGGCTTTGGGTGCCGTTGTCGTCGCAGGCTCTTTCGTCGCTCTCGGATTGCGACCGGATGGGATCGCCAGCTACTATCGCGATACGCTGACTCCGGCAGGGTTTGCCATTTGGTTCTGCGGCTTCGTAGCCGCCACACTCGCTCCACCCGCCATAGCTGTACTCTGCTGGTTTGGCGCCATGCGGTTCCGCTACGGGTGGCTTCTCCACATCCTGCTTGTTCCTGCCACCTACGCCGCTGTGCGAGGATCAATCGCGCTCATGCTCGCGGTAGCAAGTGAGCCGGACAGCGATGGCCCAACGAGATGGGCTACCGATCCAGCAGTGATGCTGATGGTGGTTTGCCCCATCGTGTACTTTCTGATCTTGGGTTCCACAAAGCTGCGTGAGCATCGCGCATCAGCAAATGACTGCTAATCTCGACTTTGTAGTTGGCAGATACCATGAGCGGCCCTTTGCCGTTTGCGAGCAGACGCGGATGATGGCGAGCACATTGTCGGATAGCGTGAGCAGCATAGTCGGCTCGTTGTCAGGTAATCTGGGCAGGAAAAGGCGCTGTTTGCGAGCAGAAGCTGCTACGGTTGCAAGCGCCTACA
>NZ_KQ130459.1:0-150000 GCF_001046635.1 Novosphingobium barchaimii LL02 | reverse complement strand
CGCGGTAGGCGGGATCGCCGGTGATCCCGGCCAGATCGTTGAGGCCGCCGATCAAAACGCCCTGGTTGTAGGTGAAGCGGGGCTGGCCATTGTTGCGGCACTGGGCATTCAGCCCGTCGTTCACCAGCCCGTCCGCGCCGATCATCGACGATCCCTCGATCCATGACCAACTGCGCAGCGCCCAGTCCCGGTAGCCTTGCTGGCCGGTCGCCAGATATAGTTGGGTCGAGGCGTAGAACAGCAGTTCGTTGGTGATCGCATTCTTGTAAGTGCGCGCCGGGTCCCACCACATGCCGCCACCGCAGCGATCGTCCCAATAGGTGGCGACGAGGCGGCGGTACGTTGAACCGGCGTAGTCCAGCAGTTCCGGGTCGTTGCTGCGCCGCCAGGCATGGACGTTCGCGATGATCGCCCACAAGGCATCGTCGTTGAGGTAAAGGCCGGCACGGTTGCGCACCGCAGCGTCGATCCGGCCTGCCCACCGCTTGTCCCCGGTGCGCCGCTCATGATCGATCAACACGTCGACGGCAACGAAGCGCTGCCACGCCTCGATCCCGTTCCAGCCGCCCGGCTTGCCCCATTCCCGGTCGAGGTATGCCGCCGCGACCTGGGAGCGGCGCGGCGGGGTCTCGTCCGGGCCTGTGCGGTCTTGTGCGTGAAGGGGAACCGCGCCCAGCATAAGCAGCAGTCCGACAAGAATGCGAGGCATCACAGTGCGCATGGTAGCAAGCAATCTCCAACCGTAAGGCCCCCTTCGCACCGGCAATACAGGGCAGGGCGATGTCCGGCGCAGATTGCCCCGGCCATCGGACACTGGGCCATAGAGATGCCGGCCAGGAAGGAAAGACCCACTGCGCTGCACCCGCAAGAACACCGGATATTAAGCCTAATTTATCGGTTTGCGGGCTAAGCGCCGGGCTCGCGCACGGCGTTCTGCGGCATCCAGACCGGGGGGTCATCGATAAAACATATGTGGTTTCCAAGACTTAGAACGATGCCGATGACGACCTGACGATTCGAACCATCTCGCCGGACCGACCCCCACCGGTCCGGTCTGCAAAATACGTCAATACCCCATATCCAGTTGACCACCCCGTTTCTCGCAAATCGAAGAAATCTCCGCCCCTGCGCCTCGCCGGTCAGGTTCGGACCTGTGAAAGTCATATAATGCCCATCCGCATTGCCAGCCGTGCCGCCCTGATCTGCGCCGCCCTTGTCAGCGTTCCTGTCCATGCGCAGGAGCAGGTGGGCACCGGGCCTGCCGCGACAGGCGACGACGACATAGTCGTGACCGCCCGCAAGCGGGAGGAACGCGCGATCGACGTGCCGATCGCGATCACCGCCGTCAGCGGCGCACAGCTGGAAAAGCGCGGTGCCCGCAACCTAGCCGACTTCCTGCAGGAAGCGCCCGGCGTGGGGATCTATGACGGCGGTTCGGCGCTGGGCACCAAGATCACCATTCGCGGCATTTCGGCCTCGCTGGGGGCGAACGAGAACGGCTTCTATCTCGACGATCTGCCCTTCACCGGTGTGAGCGTGCCGATCAGCCCCGACGTGCGCGCCTGGGACCTCGACCGCGTCGAAATCCTGCGCGGGCCGCAGGGCACGCTGTTCGGCGAAGGCTCGATGGGCGGCACCGTGCGTATTCTGACGCAGGGCGCCAACCTGAACGAGTGGGAAGCCAAGGGCCTCGGCTTCGTATCGGACACCAAGGGCGGCGGCACCAATGCCGGGGCCAAGGGCGCTTTCAACGCGCCAATCATCCCCGGCGTGCTGGCCTTTCGCGTCGCCGGCACGCATGAGCGTTATCAGGGCTGGGTAGACAACAGCGCCGCCGGCACGACCAACGTCAACGACCAGACATACGATACCTTCCGCGCCAAGATGCGCTTCGACCCGGCCCCAAACCTGTCGATCACCGGCAGCTACTGGCTGTCCAAGTCCGACTTTCCCGGCGGCGGATCGAGCGCGCGCGACGATGGCCAGCAGTCGCGTGCGACGGTGCCTTCCAGCAGCAGCAGAATGGAACTCTACGGTGCGACCGCGCGCTACGACCTGCCCGGCGCGCAGCTATTCTACGCCTTTTCCCATAGCGACTTCACGCTGCCGCAGCAGGCGACGACGGTGCGCGGCTCGATCAATGTCCTGATCGACATCGGCGTGGAATCGCATGAACTGCGCATGGCATCGACCGGCGATGGCCCGCTGCAGTGGACGGTCGGCGGCTACTTGCGCAACGCCCAGCGCAACGACAGCGTGCTGTTCGCCTTCGCCGGCATCGACAACGATGCGCAGCTTCGCACCCGCGCCCGCGCTTTGTTCGGCGAGGCGACCTATACCCTGCCCGGCGTGCCCGTCGACCTGACCGCAGGCCTGCGCTATTTCGAGGACCGGCTGCGCGGCTTCGAGGCAAATGCGGGCGTCGTCACCGATCAGCCGGGTGACACCTACAAGTCCTGGAACCCGCGCTTTTCCGTGGCCTGGCACCCGCAGCCGGACATGACGATCTATGCCAGCGCCGCCAAGGGCTTCCGCTCAGGCCAGATCCAGCCGACCGTGCCGCTCGCGCTCGGGCCGATCTACGGGGTCGATCTGCCGGCCACGCTCAGCCAGGATTCGATCTGGACTTACGAGGTCGGCGCCAAGGCCGACCTGCTGGGCCGCAAGGTGACCGTGGAAGCCGCGCTGTTCTACAGCGACTGGAAGGACGTGGCGGTGCGTATCCCGATCCCGGGAACCTCGTTCAATGGCCTCATCAACTCCGACGGCACCCGTACCAAGGGCGCCGAACTGAGCATCACCGCGCGCCCGGTTCCCGGCCTGACGCTGGCGGCGAGCGGCGCTTATGTGGACGCGGAATATATCGGCAGCGTCGCAGGCACCGGGATCGTGAAGGGCGCCGCCGTGGACGATGTCGCCAAGTTCACCGCCAACGCCTCGGCGGACTATACCGCCGTGCTATCGGACACGGCGCAGCTGTTCGCGCGGGTCGACTGGCAGCACAGTTCGCCGCGCCGCAATTCGTCCTACGCCAGCTTCCTGCCGGGCGACAGGATCGACCGGGTGGATGCCCGCATCGGCCTGGACCTGGCGCAGGTGACGCTGGCGCTGTTCGCCGAGAACCTGACGAACGACAATGGCGCCACCAGCTTCCGCCAGGTTCAGGCGCTTGCCCCGGGCGTATTGGATATCACGTCGAACCGCCTGCGTCCGCGCACGCTGGGTATCGAGGCCAGCTTCCGCTTCGGCGGCCCTGCCCGCTGAACCAATGCGGGGAGGCACGGCTGCCCGTGCCTCCCCGCCATTAACGATCAGACGTTGGCGACCACGACCGCGCGGGTGTTGAGGTAGTTGTCGAGCGCTTCGGGGCCGCCCTCGGTGCCGTAGCCGGAATCCTTGATGCCCCCGAACGGCAGCTCCGCCGAGGCTGCCGCCGGGGTATTCACCCACAGCATCCCCACTTCCACGCGCCGCGTCAGCAGGTCCGCATTGGCGAGCGAGCGGGTGAAGGCGTAGCCGGCCAGCCCGAACGACAGGCGGTTGGCCTCGGCGATGGCTTCCTCCAGCTTGTCGAACCCGCGAATGCCGGCGACCGGGCCGAACGGCTCGTCGTTGAACAGGCGGGCATCGAGCGGCACGTCGTTCAGGACGGTCGGCTGCCAGAAGTTGCCGGTCTCGCCGATACGGCTGCCACCGGCCAGAAGCGTGGCGCCCTTGGCCACCGCGTCCTGCTGGAATTCGGCCATGGCGGACAGGCGGCGCGGATTGGCGAGCGGGCCCATCTGGGTGCCCTCTTCCATGCCGTCACCCACCTTGATGCCGCGGGCAAGGTCGGCCAACTTTTCGGCGAACTGCTGCTTCACGCTGTTGTGCACCAGGAAGCGCGTGGGCGAGATGCACACCTGCCCGGCATTGCGGAACTTGGCCCCGCCCACGCTTTTCACCGCAAGATCGACGTCGGCGTCCTCGCAGACGATCACCGGGGCATGACCGCCCAGTTCCATCGACACCCGCTTCATGTGCTGCCCGGCAAGGCCCGCCAGCAGCTTGCCCACCGGGGTGGAGCCGGTGAAGGTGATCTTGCGAATGATCGGACTTGCGATCAGGTATTCCGAAATCTCGGCCGGATCGCCGTAGACCAGGCCCAGCACGCCTTCGGGCAGCCCTGCATCCTGGAACGCCCTGATAAGCGCCGCCGGGCTGGCCGGGGTTTCTTCGGGCGCCTTGACGATCATCGAGCAGCCCGCTGCAAGGCCTGCGCCGATCTTGCGGACGACCTGGTTGATCGGGAAATTCCACGGCGTGAAAGCGGCGACCGGGCCGACCGGGTCCTTGATGACCATCTGCCGGATCGCAAGGTTGGTGCGGTGCGGGACAAGGCGGCCGTAGACGCGGAAGCCTTCCTCGGCGAACCATTCGATGATCTCGGCGGCGGCCATCGCCTCACCCTTGGCCTCGGCCAGCGGCTTGCCCTGTTCCTGGGTAAGCAGCAGGGCGATGTCGCCCGCGCGCTCGCGCATCAGGGCTGCGGCCTGGCGCATGATCTTGCTGCGCGCGGCCGGAGTATAATCGCGCCAGATCTCGAAACCGCGCTGCGCTGCATCCAGCGCGCGGTCGAGGTCCGCCTTGCCCGCATGGGCGACGCGGCCGATTTCCTGCCCGGTCGCGGGGTTCTGTACTGCCAGCGTGCGGCCATCGGCAGCATTCTGCCAATCGCCATTGATGAAGAGCTGGGTGTCCAGATAGGCCATTCGATACGACTCCATGAGTTTGCCGAAAGCCGGCGATCCTGCGGGATCGCTCCGGCGCGGCGGGGATCACGCCGCTATATCGGAAGCCCCCGGCGCGGGCGCAACCGCACGGTGAAAGGTTAGGCATGTAAAAAGCGCAAGCGCCGTTCAGCTGCGCCGAAACCTCATCGCCCAGACCACCGCCAGCACCGGCACCCCCAGCGCGATCCACGAAAGGACATCACGCAGTCCATCGCCGGTAAGCGCGGCGATGAGGCCGACCAGACTCAACACGGCCAGCACCGCGGGGACGGCGAATACCTGGCGCAGCGACTGCTTTGCACGCTTCATGCCGCCGCGCCCGCCGTTCCGCCGGTCTCCACTTCGCGCACATGCGCATCGACGGAGGTCTTGCGCTTGCCCAGCCACAGGTAAAGACCGCTGCCCAGGATCAGGATCGTGAACAGGTCCAGAACCGCCCAGAGGATCTTCAGCGGCGGCCCGCCATAGTCCCCGAAATGCAGAGGCTGCGACAGCGCCAGCGCCTGATTGTACCACGGCATCGGCCGGGCATCGGTGAATGCCCCGGTCTCGGCATCGATCAGCGCGGGGGTCAGCAGGCGCTGGGTCAGCGGCGTATCGCCCTGAAAGAACACCGCGTAGTGGTGCTTGGAACTGAAGGCCCCGCCTGGAAAGCCGATGAACTGCGGGTTGGTGTCCGGCAACGCCTTGCGCGCCTGCGCCATGGCCTTGTCGAGCGACACGTAGCGCGAACGCTCCAGCGCGGGCTTGCCGGCATAGGCGCTGGTCATCGCGGCCAGTTCGCGGCTTTGCCATACCCGGTTGATCGGTGTCGCCAGCGTGTTCACCACGCCGGTAAGCCCCACCACCAGCGTCCAGGCCAGCGCGGCGATGCCCAGCAGGTTGTGATAGTCGAGCCATTTGAGCCGGGGGCTGCGCGAGGTCCGCAACGTGCCGAAAGCGATCTTGCGCATGAAGGGCGCGTAAAGGACCACGCCCGAAACGATCGCGGCGGTGAACAGCAGCCCCATGAACCCCAGGAACAGCATCCCCGGCAGGCCCAGGAACATGTCGGTGTGAAGTTGCAGCAGGAAGTGCATCACCCCGCTCTCGTCCGCCTGTGACACCAGCTTTCCGGTGGAGCGGTCGAGAATAAGAACCGTCATCTGCGCGGAGGGCGAGTCCGGCCGGGGCGCGGTGGTGACGGTCATCAACGGCCCTTCGTTGTCGAATGCCATGAAGGCAGCGACCTCGCCCGGCCGCTTGGCAATCGCGATCTTCAGCATCGTGTCGAGCGGCAGCAGTCCCGGCGTGTCGGAAGACGAGCCGACACCCGGCATACCCACCTGCGATGGCCCTTCGGTGAGCACGTCGATCTCGTCATGGAAGATCAGCGGCAGCCCGGTAAGGCACAGCATCAGCAGGAACAGGGTGCACGCAAGGCTCGTCCACTTATGCACCAGGTACCAGGCTCGGATCGAATTGCGCGTCACGGATTTTCCGTTTTAGATGAACCGTTCGAAACCGGCGAAAAATGCGGGCTGCAGACAAGCGAGCACTAGCGTTGCCTAGGCCAAGCCCCCGCCCCTCGCAAGACAGCGCGGCCTTAACGCGCAAACGGCTGTCGTTTCCGGCGATACCTTCTCCGCGCCATCAATCACAATTATCATATGAATCGACTTATCATATCAAAGGACCTTGCGTAGCGTGCGCTGCCCTTTACGATGCCTGGTGCGACAGGATCGGAAAAGCGCAGCGCGCAGGCCGGTAATAAGGACAAGGTTCGTGACAGGCTCTTCCCACCTCATCATCGATGAACCCGCTGCACAGCTCGGCCGCAACCTGACATACGGACTGCTCGACAATATCGGCCGCGCCATCGTTACTGGCCAGTTCGAGAAAGCCGTGTTCCCCACCGAAGCCGAACTCGCCAAGCAGCACGGCGTCAGCCGCTCCGTCACCCGTGAAGCGGTGAAGATGCTGACCGCCAAGGGCCTGCTCAGCGCCCGACCGCGCCAAGGGACCACGGTGCAGCCGACCTCGTCCTGGAACCTGTTCGACACCGACGTGCTGCGCTGGATGCTGGAACGCAAGCTCTCCATCGACCTGCTGCGCCAGTTCAACGAACTGCGCGTCGCGGTGGAGCCGGAAGGCGCGGCGCTGGCGGCCACGGTCGCGGGCGAAGACGATCTGGCACGCATCGACGCCGGGCTGGAGCGTATGCAGGCTGCCGAGCACGGGCTGGACGACCCGCTGGAAGCCGATATCGCCTTCCACGTCGCGATCCTGCGGGCCTCGAAAAACCCGTTCTACATCCAGCTGCGCGACGTGGTCAGTACCGCGCTGCGCACCTCGATCCGCTTCACCAACCGCATCAAGGGCCGCTCCGCAGACGTTGCCGAACACGCCAAGGTGCGCGATGCTATCGCCGCGCGCGATCCCGACGCGGCGAGGATCGCGATGCGCCGGATCATCGGCGACGTCCTTGGCCTGATCGAGGACCGGCAACCAGCGGGCGAATGATCACGCTGCTGTGAAAACCAGCCTTTTCCCATGGCACCCCAGCGCTTTCGCGATTGATCCACGCGCTTTGCGGCGATAAAGCGCGATAAATACTATAAAAGAGGAGTTCGACGTGGAGCCTGTAAGATTGGGCCTCGTTGGCATCGGCAAGATCGCCCGTGACCAGCACTTTCCCGCGATTGCCGGGAATGACCGGCTGAACCTCGTCGCCACCGCCAGCCGACATGGCCGCCTCGACGGGGTGGACGGCTATCACGATATCGCAGAGATGGTTAGCGCTACGGCGCTCGACGCCGTCTCGCTCTGTACGCCGCCGGACGGGCGCTACGAACAGGCGCTGATCGCCATCGAGGCGGGCGTGCACGTCATGCTCGAAAAGCCGCCGGCGGTAACGCTCTCGCATGTCGAAGCGCTCGTCGCGGCAGCGCGCAAGGCGGGCGTCTCGCTGTTCGCCACCTGGCACTCGCGCGAAGCGGCGGGCGTGGCCCCTGCCCGCGCCTGGCTGGCCGACAAGCGCATTGATGCGGTGCGGATCGACTGGAAGGAAGATATCCGCCGCTGGCACCCGGGGCAGGAATGGATTCTTGGCCCCGGCGGCTTCGGGGTCTTCGATCCCGGCATCAACGCGCTGTCGATCGCGACTGAAATCCTGCCGCGCGAACTCTTTGTGGAAAGCGCCAGCATGGACGTGCCTGAAGGCCGCGCCTCGCCGCTGGCCGCCAGCATCTTGATGCGCTGCGGCAGCGCCGAAGTGCGCGCCGAGTTCGACTTCCTCCAGACCGGCCCGCAGACATGGTCCATCGAAGTCGACACCGATGCGGGAACCCTGCGCCTTACGCAGGGCGGCAGCGTGATCCAGCTGCCCGGCGAGGCAGAGCAGACCGCGCCCGACGAGGAATACGCACGGCTTTACGACCGCTTTGCCGACCTCGTGGCCGAACGCGCGATCGACGTCGACCTGCGCCCGCTGCGGCTCGTCGCCGATGCATTCCTGATCGCGGATCGCCGTGTGACCGAGGCTTTCGCCTTCTGAACCAGAGCGGCCAGCGCTGCCCCTGCCCTGCGAATTAAACGCGCCCCGCTCGTCATGAGCGGGGCAGTTTTATGTTGCGCGCCCTGTCCTAAAACCGCCGCTCAACGCGGCACGTCGCCCAGGATCTGGACGCGAAAGCCCGAGCGCACTTGCGGGAAATAATCCCAGATCGCCGAGTGCTGGGCGCAGCGGTTGTCCCAGAACGCGATCGAATGCGCTTCCCAGGTGAACCGGCACTGGAACAGCGGCTGCTTCACATGGTCGAACAGGTAGGCGAGCAACGCGTCGCTTTCGGGCCGGGGGATGCCTTCGATATACGTGGTGAAGCCCTTGTTGACGTAGATGCATTTGCGCCCAGTCGAGGGGTGCGTGCGGATCACCGGATGGCTGGTGCGCGGCAGGGTCATGCCTTCGGGCGTGATGCCGCCAAAGCCGACGACGGCGTCGTGCATGGCGGTAAGCCCTTCGAGGTGGTCCTTCATCCGGTCCGACAGCGCATCGTAGGCCGCGTACATGTTCGAGAACGCGGTGTCGCCGCCGCAAGGCGGGATGGTGTGCAGGTAGAGGATCGAACCCAGCGGCGGTTCGGGGTCGCAGCTCATGTCAGAATGCCAGTCCTCGCCCGCGACGAAGGTGGAATCGGCGTCGGCGTGGATCACCGTCACTTCGGGATGGCCGGGCGCCTGCCACGGCTTGGTGCTGGGCGCGATGTGGATGCCGCCGAAGTAATTGGCGAAACGGATGTGCGCCGCGTGATCCAGCGGCTGGTCGCGAAAGAAGATGACCAGCCGGTCGTCCAGCGCGCGGTGCAGTTCCGCGACCTGAATGTCCGAAAGCGGCTGCGTCAGGTCCACGCCCGAGACGATCCCGCCCATGCCGGGGGTGAGCGCAGTGACCGTGATTGCCGAATATTCCACCGTGTTCGCTTCCTCGATTGATGGTGTCACAGGATCGGCCATTCGCTCATCAGCGGCAGGCCGGAGCGGGCGAGCACGGCATCCGCCATCGCCTGCCCCTCGTCGTAGAGCGCGTCCTCGTCGATCATGGTGCAGGCGAAATCCGCGACCACGCGCAGCCCGTCGACCCAGACCGAATGCACGCCCCGCCCGTCCGCCGACCAGACCAGCTGATCCACCGCATTGTTGACCGGCTGCCATTCCGGGCGGCGCGTGTCGTGAGCGACGATGTCCGCCTTCTTGCCGACCTCGATGCTGCCGATCGCATCGGCCATGCCCAGCACTTTCGCGCCATTGATCGTCGCCATTTCCAGCACTTCATGCGCCGGGAACAGCGAGCGGTCCTGCCGCGCATCCTTGAACAGCGCCGCCATCAGCGTGATGACGCGCATCATGTCGTGATTATCGGCCCCGTCGGTGCCGAGCGCGATGTTGACCCCGGCCTGCGCCATTTCGGGGAACAGGCCGTGCTTGCCCACCCCGTAGCCGCAGCGGATCGAGGCTCCGGGGCAATGAGTGACATGAGTGCCGCTCTGCGCGACCAGTTCTGCCTCGCGCGCGTCGATATGGACCATGTGGACGAGGTTGAGGTGCGGGCCCAGCACGCCAAGGTCCGCCAGATGCTCCACCGGGCGCTTGCCGGTGTTGGCTAGATACCATTCGCTGTCGCCCGCGACCGGGCTCATATGCGCGGAAATGCCGGTGCCGGTACGCGTGGCCAGTGCGGTGACGCCCTGCCACAGTGCGTCGGTGGCGGTCATGTGACCGATGAGGTTGGGCCAGGCGGCGATCCGGCGTCCGTCCTGAGGGTAGCGTTCCAGATCCCGCGCCAGCGCGGAGAGCGCATCGCGGGTGAGCGCCTCGGCGTCGGCCGAGGGGTCCCAGGCGCGGTCCTCGGTCCAGCGG
Source organism: Novosphingobium barchaimii LL02 (assembly GCF_001046635.1). Taxonomy (GTDB): domain Bacteria; phylum Pseudomonadota; class Alphaproteobacteria; order Sphingomonadales; family Sphingomonadaceae; genus Novosphingobium; species Novosphingobium barchaimii. The sequence continues at coordinate 139,831 of NZ_KQ130459.1, read as the reverse complement.
CCGTTGCGGGCGCGAATGCCGGTGTCCTCGATCGCGGCCATGACTTCGTCGAAGGCGATGACGGTGCCGGCTTCCAGGAAAGTCGTCGTGCCCGAACGCAGCATCGCGGCGATGGCCAGTTTCGCGCTGACCGCCTGCTCGGCCGCGTCATGGCTTTTGTAGAGCGGGATCACCCATTCGCCCAGTTCCTCGTCGAACGGCAGCGCCTCGGGGATGAAGCCCCGGATCAGCGTTTCTGTGACATGGACGTGGCAGTTGATGAACCCGGGGGTGAGCACGAAGCGCCGCCCGTCGATGACCTCACGCGCATCGATGGAGGCGAGGTCGGCACTTTTGCCCACCGCAACGATGGTATCGCCGGTGAAAGCCACGGCGCCGTCACGAATGACGCGGCGCGCGCCGTCCACCGTGATGATGGTCGCGCCGGTGATGAGAGTATCTGCCTGCATGAACCTTCGCGCCCTTGTTGCGGTGCTACTCTAGCCGCCATGGGCTTTGCGGCTTGTGCGAGCGCGGCGCAATTGTTGACACCGGTGTTTGGCTGCGGGGGCTTCGACAAGCTCAGCCTGAGCGGAATGGGAAGCATAGAGCAACTTCCGCTCACCCTGAGCCTGACGAAGGGTCAGATGCGGACCCTGCCTATGTCCGCGCGGGCGGCGGCGGAACCGCGCAGAGGCCCTTGTCGATCAACTGACGCGCTGCGCGGAACAGCAGCGGCTCGTTCCCGGCCGCGCTGATGAGCTGGATGCCCAGCGGCATCGCGAAGTCGCCCGCCAGCGGCAGCACCAGCGCGGGCAGGCCCATCAGGCTGATCGGCTGGGTGTAGATGCCAAGGTGGCTACGCGCCGGGATCGACTTGCCCTCGAACATCATGACCGGATCGGCGATCGTCGGTGCGAACCCGGGCGCGGCGGGGGTGAAAAGGACGTCGGCCAGCTCGAACTGGCGGCGCAGGCGCGCCTGAATCCAGCTGCGGAAGCGCTGGGCGGCAAGGTAGTCGTCCGCAGGGAGCAGCAGGCCCGCCAGCATACGGTCGCGCACCGGCGGCTCGAACTGCATGGGGTCCGCTTCCAGCGCGGGGCGGTGCAGGCTGGCCCCCTCGGCGGCGATGATGACCGAGGCGGCGGCGCGGGCGATTTCGGAATGGGGAAGTTCGAAGCTGATGCGGCCAAGGCGGTTCCAGAATGCATCGAGCGGGCCGCGCATCTCCTCGGAGATGTTGTCGTCAAACCAGCTCATCAGGCGGCCGAAGGCGATCTCGCCGCGCGGAGGATCCGACCTTTCCGGCGCGCCTTCGCGCAGCACGGTGCGGACCAGCGCAACATCTTCCAGATCGCGGCCCAGTGCGCCGACCACGTCGAGGCTTTCGACAAAGGGATAGACGCCTTCGCGGGGCAGATCGCCGTATGTGGGCTTGAGGCCGATCACCCCGGTGAGGCCGGCGGGCACGCGCAGCGAGCCATTGGTGTCGAAGGCAAGGCTGATCGGCACCGTGCCCGTCGCCACCGCCACGGCCGACCCGCCCGCCGCGCCGCCTGCCACCCGCGAAGGGTCGTGCGGGTTGCGGGTGGTGCCGTAATGGGCGTTCATGGTTACGAAGCCGTAGCCGAACTCGTCCATGTTCTGCGTGCCGATCAGCACCGCCCCCGCCGCTTCGAGCAGCACGATGGCGCGGGCATCGCGGCTGGCGAACGATGCGCTGAGGCGCGTGCGCGATCCGGCGGTGGTGATTTCACCGGCGACGTCGAACAGGTCTGCCACGCCGAAAGGAACACCCGCCAGCGGACCGGGATCAAGCCCTGCCTCTACCAGCTTATCGACCGCCGCCGCGCGCGGCAGGGCGCGCCTGCGCAGGAGGCGGGTGAAGCCGCTATGCTCGCCGCCCAGCGCCTCTGCACGGTCCAGCGCGGCCTGGCACAAGCTCACCGCCGTGACCTGGCCTGAGCGGACCTTCGCGGCCATCGCGATCGCGGTTAGAGGTGCGGTATGGGCAGTCGTCATGTCAGGCCTCGAAGCGCATGGCGCTGGCGCTGCGCGGGTCGAGCGCGAAAGCGCGCAAAGTGGCGACGTGGTCCTGCAGGACGATCAGGTTGGACAGGACGCCGGGCGTACAGTCCGCAGGTGCGGCGATGCCGGCCTCGGCCATGCGCGCGGCGATGCTGTCCTCGGTCGGATGAGCCGCTTTCCCGCTTTCCTGCGCCACCGCCTTCGCTCCTTCACGCGATCGAGTACCTATCGAGGCACCCTTACAGCCTTGCCGACAAGCGGCAAGACGGTTCGCGTTTGTGGCAGCCCCCTTGCGGGATCAAGTTCGGGACGGAGAGGGATATCAGCCGAAGCGATAGGCGGAAATATCGGCCATCATCACGTTGTCGCCGAACACCTTGGCGCCCGGCGAATCCGCGCCGGCCCCGGCTGCCACCATCAGCGGCAGCAGATGCTCCTCGCGCGGGTGCGAGAGGCGGCCCGCCGGCGCATCGGCCCATGCGGTCAGGTTGGCTTCGCGTTCCGGCGGCGCTGATTCGACGGCGCCGGTCAGCCACTGATCGAACACGGCAGAGGGCCGCGTTGCCGCGGGTGTGCGAAAGCCGCGCATGTTGTGGTAGCTCATGCCCGAGCCGACTACGAGGATACCCTCCTCGCGCAGGGGCGCCAGCGCGCGGCCTGCGGCGATGTGCTCGGCCGGATCGAGGTCCGCTTTCAGCGAAAGCGGCACGACCGGGATCGAGGCTTCGGGGTCGATCAGCAGGAACGGCACGAATACACCGTGGTCGAACCCGCGCGCGGCATCGGTACGCGCCGGGAGGCCCGCTTCGCTCAGCAGGGACACCACGCGCTCCGCCAGTCCGGGCGCGCCGGGCGCGGGGTACTTCAGCTCATAAGTATGGGGCGGAAAGCCGTAATAGTCGTAGATCATGCCCGGCTCGACGGCGGCGGAGGCGGTGAAGGCCGGCTCCTCCCAGTGGCCCGAGATCACGACGATGCCCTTGGGCTTTTCCGGCAAGGTGGAGACGAGCGCACGCAGCCACGCCTCGGTCTTGTGCCAGGTGTCGGCGGGACCGCCCATCGCCGTCCAGTCCATGAAGAAGCACGGCCCGCCGCCATGGGGGATGAAGAAGGTGGGCATCTGAGTGCCTGAAGTTGCCTTCGAGGCCGCCATATCGGCTGTTTGAACATTCATCGCCGCGAATCGTCCCTTGCTGAATTTCCTGTGGCCTGCGCGTGTTCTGGATACGGACGGGCGCTGTCTTCAAAATCGGGGGCAGGCCCCGCCTGCGCAAGGGGGCAGACTTGATGGGCTGCGAAGGATTTGTTGCGGTGCGGTGATAATCGCTTGGGATCGGGGCCGAGGGGGCATTTACTCCGGGAAATTCGAAAAACTGGAGACCCGCAATGCCGACCGCTTCCCGGGGCCGAACCGCAACGCACCTCGCCATCGCCGCGACTACCGGCAACCTCGTATGTGTCACCGCTGCCATCAGCGCCACATTCGGGACCCTGCTCGTGCCGATCTCGCAGGATCTGGGATGGTCGCGCGCGGCGGTTTCGGGGGTGCTGGGACTGATCGCGATCGTTGCTGCCATAAGCTATCCGCTGATCGGGCGGACCATGGACCGGGTGGGCGCACGCCCGCTGATCCTGGGCGGCAACGCGGCGCTGGCGGTGCTGATCATGAGCCTGTCGCAGACCACCGGGAACATCTGGCTGTTCTATGCCCAGTTCGGGGCCATCGGACTGGCCGGGGCAACCTGCGCATCGCCGATGATCGCCAAGATCGTCTCCAACTGGTTCGACGAACGGCGCGGCCTGATGCTGGGCGTCACCGCCGGGGTGGGCAACGGCGTGGGCGCCACGCTGATGCCGATCGCGGCGGGCATCCTGCTGCCGATCATCGGCTGGCGCGCCACTTACGGCGCCATCGGGCTGATCGTGCTCGTCATCGGCTTCCCGCTGATGTGGCTGTGGCTGCACGATACCCCAGCGCGCGCGCCCAGCGCCCCGGCCCGCGTGTTCGAAGGCATGACCCTGCGTGAGGCGGCCTCCACCCGCCGCTTCTGGGTGCTGCTGATCGCTGTGGCGAGCGGCGCAGGCGGCATGACCGCCGTATTCACCCATGTCGTGCCGATGATGACCGACCGGGGATACGGCCTTGGCGAGGCGACCGCCACGGTGGCGACTTTCGCCCTCGTCACCGCTGCCTGGCAGGTGGTGACGGGCGGGCTGCTCGACCGGCTGCGCACGCCGCTGCTGGTCGTGCCGATGTACGGCGCGGCGATGGCCGGCCTGGGGCTGCTCCAGTTCGGCCAGGGCAGCCTGGCCATGACCGCAGCGGGCGTACTGCTGGGCGTGGGCATGGGGGCTGAATACGGCGCGCTTTCTTACTTCTGTTCGCGCTACTTCGGGCTGAAGCACTTCGGTTCGATCAACGCGGTGCTCTATGCCGCCGTGATCCTTGCCCAGGGGCTGACCCCGGCGGCGATGGACCTCAGCTACGGCAGCACCGGCACTTACGACCAGGCTTCGACCGCGATCATCGCGGTTCTGGGCGTGGGCATGGCGCTGCTGTTCCTCCTGCCCGGTATCGGCGCAGACGGACGCACCCGCCTTCGCCCCGCGCGGCGGGCCAAGGCCCTGGGCGATCTGCTGCCCACAGCGAGCTGAGCCGCCCTACGCCCCGTCAGCCGGGGCAAGCGCCCAGGCGGCGATATTCATGACGCCACACCGCCGCGGGCGCCACCCCGGGTACGGGCGGCGTCTTGACCGACACGGTCCAATGCTCCTCGCCGCCGGTCTTCTGGATCGTGGCCGGCATATCGGCGCCCGGCGCTGACACGCCCAGTTCGGGAATGTTGATCGCCGGACAATGCATCGTGAAGCGCGCCATGGTCATCGCGTCGCTCTCTACCGTGATCGGGCAGTGCTGCTCTTCCAGAGACGATTTCAGCGATTGTTCCAGCATGACGCCAAGGTCCGCCTGAGATACGCAGGCCTTTTCGCTCTGGTTGGGGACCCCCGGATTCTTGGGAATGGTGGTGAAGGTGTGCTGCCACATCCCCGCCCGCACATCACGCATCACGTTCAACTGCGCGATGTTCACAGGCCCCGCCGCCGCTGCCGCAAGTACGATCAGGGTAGCCAGCATCATCGCAGTCCTGGCAAAGCGCATTGTCGTTCTCCATCCCCGTCAAGGGCATGGTCGTAACAGGATTTCATGACAGTAAAACCCGGCGGACGGCGGGGCTGGCAGGCAGACCGCGCAAAGTTCGGTGCTCTGCCCGGATATCATGCCGGGTGCAGCCTCGTTCACGCCCGCATGAAAAAGAGCCCGGTTCCTTCGAACCGGGCTTTCAGTAGCTCCGTCAGGAGTGAGGGCTCCTTTACTCGGGATCGAGCTTGACGGGATCGACGACCGTGCCCTTGGCGGGGAACATCCGGCGCTCGATGCGTGCGTGGACGCCCAGCGTGCCGTCCACGACCTGGGTAATGCCGAAGTCCGCCGCCACGCTCATCAGCGAATAGGCGTCGTTCCGGCTCAGTCCCTGCTTCTCGTGGAGCAGGTGGATCATATCCAGCGAACAGTTCTTCATCGCCTCGTCGAGGTCCGCGCCGAAGCCGTGGACGATCCAGTTCTCCGGCGTTTCCAGCAGCGGTGAGGGGAAGTCGAAGTCCTTGCGCAGGATGATCTGGAACAGGCAGTCGAGCGAGGCCTCGATCGCGGTGCCGCTGATTTCGCCGTCGCCCTGGCTGACATGCGGATCACCGATCGAGAACAGTCCGCCCTTGACCTGGCACTTGTAGAACATCGTCGAACCGGCACCGATGCGCCAGTTGTCGATGTTCCCGCCATGCAGGCCCGGCGGGATGGTCGAGACCGGCGCGTTCACCGCAGGCGCCACGCCCGCCGTGCCCAGATGCGGGCGGGCCGGGATGGTGATGCCGGGCAGCGCCGGGTGACGGTCGCATTCCGGGCAATTGGTGATCGTGCCGGGCACCGTATAGTCGCCGGGAAAATCGTAGGCGTAGAGCGCGTGGGCGGTATTGGCATTGGGATCGAGTTCGTAGATCGTCACCCGCTCCTGCTTGCCGAACTCCTCATACAGATGCCCCCAGTTGGCGGCGAGGTTGGAGCCATAATTGCAGCGGGGCACCATCTGCAGGTAGCGCACCTCGATCATGTCGCCCGGCTCGGCATCCTCGATGTAGATCGGGCCGGTCATGATGTGGCAGCCGGGCGCGCGGCTGGCGGGGTCCACCTCGCGGAAGATGCGCTCGATGCCCTCGTCGAACATCAGGCTGGCATCGTCGCCGGCATGGTGGGTCACGGCCTCGGCATGGACGAGGTCGCCGCTTCTGATGCGCAGCGCCGGCTTGATATCGGGCGAGAAGTAGCCCCAGTGGATGGTCTCCGGCGTGGCCTTGAGATGCCAGATCGCCGAAGGCCGAACCTGCGCCTTCGCCGAACCGAAAGTGGTGACCGAAGCCATGCATTGCCCCTTTGCTGGATGGAGGATCTAGGGTCTCAGCTTCGCGGGGATGCGCGAAAGGGTCTTGGCCGTGCGCGCCCTCCGAGTTGGCGACGGCGGTAGTTGGTGCATCCGCGGAGGGCTTCGACAAGCTCAGCCTGAGCGGGGTTGAAGGTATAGAACAACTTCCGCACACCCCGAGCGGCGTTGAAAGTATAGAGCGACCTCCGCTCACCCTGAGCTTGTCGAAGGGTCAAGGCTGAGCTTGTCGAAGCCCCCAAGCGCCAACATCAACAAACCGGACGCCTGCCGCCAAGAGCGCCGCGCCCGATTGGCGCACACCCTCCGTCATCATGACCGCAAGGAACACGCCCATGCCCAACACGCTCATCTTCGTAGACCTGCCTGCCGACGATCCCGCCGCCGCGGGCCGTTTCTACGCCGAAGTCTTCGGCTGGCGCGACGATCACAAGCCGGAAGGCGTCTATCACCGCATGGTGCCGGGCGGCATGTTCCCCAACCCCGACGGCAGCGACAGCGAGATCGGCAACTTGCACGTCGGCATCTTCGATCCCGCCAATGCCCGCCCGCATCCCAACGACGCGGGCGTCGACCCGCGCGCTATCTCGGCCGAGGGCCGCAAGCCGCGCATCTGGGTGCTCATCAGCGACGACGACACGCCTGAGCGCATCCTTGCCGCCGCCGAGGAGCGCGGCGCCACGGTGCTGTGGCGCAACCATTTCTGGGGCACGTTCAACGGCCTGAACCACGCTTTTCGCGACCCTTGGGGTAACGAGATCCTGCTTTGGGGCAAAGCCGGCGATCCGCCCAGGATCCCGGACGACTACACCCGCGAATAAGTCGAACACCCCGTTCGCATTTGCGTTCTTGTCTTCGCAGATGCGGCATGCAGAGTTCGGCCCAAGCTGCACCCGAAGCGCACCTAAACACACCAGGCCAACACACCAGGGAAGTACACCATGTCCGCGCCAACGATGCACGCCCCTTTGATGTCAGACAGCTTCATCGAGTCCCTCTCCGCCTCGGCGATCGACCTTGCCGATGCGGTGACGCTGCCGCCCGAATGCTACACCGGCACCGACTTCTACGAGTTCGAGAAGGAGGCGCTCTACTTCAACGAGTGGCAGTGCGTGGGGCGCGAATCGTGGATCGGGGAGCCAGGCGAGTTTTTCACCACCCGCACCGTGAATGAGCCGATCATCGTCGCGCGCAACCTTGCCGGAGAGATCAACGCGATGTCGGCGGTGTGCCAGCACCGCGCGATGCTGGTTGCCGAAGGGGCGGGCAAGGCGCGCGGGTTCCTGTGCCCGTACCACCACTGGAGCTACTCGCTCGACGGCGCGCTGGTGGCCGCCCCGGCCATGAACAAGACCTGCAATTTCGACCGCAAGGAAAACGGCCTGCCACGCTTTGCCGTCGAAATCTGGAACGGCTTCATCTTCGTCAACTTCGACCTGAACGCCGCCCCGCTCGGCCCTCGCCTTGCCAAAGTCGCGGACGCGATCTCCGGGTACGACCTCGCCAGCGCCGAGGGGCCGCGCCCGGACCCTGCGGCCAAGTTGCCGTGGAACTGGAAGGTCATGTTCGAGAACAACAACGACGGCTATCACGCCAGCCGCCTGCATGCCGGGCCGCTGCATGACTTCGTGCCCTCGGGCCGCGCGGAATTCCCGCATTCCGAGCCTGAGGACGCCGGGTTCCTGCGCTTCAACGGCACTCTGCATCCCGACGCCAGCTTCAACGCCACCCAGCGCGCGGTGCTGCCGGTATTCCCCGGCCTGACCGACGAGGGCCGCAGCCGCATGACCTTCGCTAACGTCCCGCCCTCGCTGTCGCTGGTGATGATGAGCGACATGGTGATCTACCTCATCCTGCGCCCGGACGGCCCGGAATCGCACGAACTGGAAACCGGCTTCCTGTTCGCGCCGGGCGCCATGGCCGAGCCCAATTTCGACAACCTGCTCGACATGAACCTTTCCGCCTCGGGCAAGATCATCGCCCAGGACATGCATGTCGACGGACTGGTGCAGGAAGGCCTGCGTTCGCGCTTCGCACCGCGCGGCCGCTATTCGTGGCAGGAGGGCGCGCAAGGCCAGTTCAACAAGTGGCTGGTCCACCGTTACCGCAATGCACACAAGCGTCTGGCCGGTGCCGGGACGATCGACTAGGCTTTGTATTCAGGGTTAAATAACAAGGGTAATCCGGCATGACCGGCGTGCGATTGACGACCAATGCCTATCCGCACGACCAGCGCCTGGAAGCCTGGCGTTTTGCACTGCAGCGCGTCAGCCTCGAACTGGATGGCGGCGACGAGGACATCTACGGAGACCTCGTCAGCTTCACCAGCGGCCAGAAGATTCAGTTCATCCGCTGCACCGGCACGGCGCAGGCGCTGACCCTGGATTTCCGGCAGGAGGCGCGCTGTTTCTGGCTCGTCCTCCTGCTGGAAGGCCGCCTTACCGCCACCAGCGGCGATGCGGTGGTCGAGATCGGCGAGGGCGACATGGTTTACGGCGGCGGCGACACCCGCTGCCGGATCACCGCCGAGGGCGATTTCCGACTGCTCATCGTCAAGGTGCCGCACAGCCTGCCGGCGCTCAAATCGCGCTCGCAGCTGCCGACACAGATCAGCGACCTCATCGCCGACACTGCCGTTGGCCGCATGATGTCCAGCCTGCTGCGCACCGTCGCCGACACCATTCTCGACATTTCGGACGACCAGATCCGCCCGGTCGAACTGGCCCTGCCCGAGATGATCGCCGCCACCCTGCTGGACCGCGCGCCCGCCAAGGCGCTGGGCGGCGCGGCGGGCGGACGCGCCGCGATCCTGGAGCGGGTGTTCCAGTCGATCGAGATGCGCCTCTCCGACCCCAATTTGAACACCCACCAGATCGCGTCGGAGCACAATATCTCGCCGCGCTATCTGCAAAAGCTGTTCGAGCAGCACGGCGAAAGTTTCGGCCACTACGTCAAACTGCGCAGGCTGGAACGCTGCCGGCTGGACCTTGGCAGCCCGTTGCACGCGCAGCGTTCGATTTCGGAAATCCTGTTCCAGTGGGGCTTCAACGACAGCGCCTCGTTCTCCCGCGCCTTTCGCGAGCAGTACGGGATGAGCCCGCGCGAATATCGCAAGTCACCCGAATCCGTGGGCACATCCGCCGAAGCACCCCGGCGCGGCCGCCCGGAAAAGGCCCGCGACGTGCGGCTGGAAAACCGCGAGCCCGCGAGCGTACTCGAAGGCGTACTGCCCGGCGCGGATGCCCTGCCCGCGCTGGACGACGCAGCGCGCACCCGCCGTCACCATTTCCTGCCCGCCCGGCCCGATACCATTCACTGGGGCTATTTCAGCCGCTCGCTAAGCCCGGCGCTGGAAGTGCGCTCGGGCGACTATGTCACCATCGAAACCCTCACCCACCACGCCAACGACGATGCCGAGCGTATGATCGAGGGCGATGCGGGCGCCGAAGCGGTGTTCCACTGGACCGCCGAGGGCAAGGCGGTTGAACGCCGCGGTGCCGGTCCATTCGACGCATCTGCCTTGGGTCGCGGCCCCGGCGAGGGGTTCGGCGTGCATATCTGCACCGGCCCGATCGCGGTGGAGGGCGCTCGCCCCGGCGACGTGATCGAAGTACGCATCCTCGACATGGAAGCCCGCCCCAGCCAGAACCCGCGCTTCGCGGGCCGCTCGTTCGGCAGCAACGTCGCCGCGTACTGGGGCTTTCACTATAAGGACCTGCTGACCGAACCCAAGGACCGCGAGGTCATCACCATCTACGAAATGGACGACGAACCCGGCCGGGCCACGGCGCAGGCGGTGTACTCCTATCGCTGGACCCCGCAGACCGACCCTTCGGGCGTGGTCCACGATCGCTACGACTATCCCGGCGTCCCGGTAGATCCAGAGACGATCACCCGCAACTTCGATGTCCTGCGCGACGTGACGATCCCGGTGCGCCCGCACTTCGGCGTGATCGCGCTGGCCCCGGCCCATTCTGAACTGATAGACTCCGTTCCGCCCGCCAACTTCGGCGGCAACATCGACAACTGGCGGCTGGGCAAGGGCGCCAGCTGCTTTCTTCCCGTGGGCGTGCCGGGCGGGCTGCTGTCGATGGGTGATCCCCACGCCAGCCAGGGCGATAGCGAACTGTGCGGCACCGCCATCGAATGTTCGATGACGGCGGTGATCCAGGTTATTCTTCACCCGGCCAAGACCAGCCGCAAATACATCCGCGGCATCGACTATCCGATGATCGAGACGCCCGACGAATGGGTGATCCTGGGCTTCTCCCACCCCGATTACCTCAAGGAACTCGGCGCCAGCGCGCAGAGCGAAGTCTACAAGCAAAGCTCCATCGACGCCGCCATGCGCGATGCGTTCCGCAAGGCCCGCCGGTTCCTGATGACCTTGCGCGATTTCACCGAGGACGAGGCGATCTCGCTGCTGTCGGTGGGTGTGGACTTCGGGATCAGCCAGGTGGCGAACGGCAACTGGGGCGTGCACGCGGTTATCAGGAAAAGCCTGTTCTCATCCTGATTGCTTTTCGCGAACACACCATGCCTCCCTCCAGACATCGTCACCCTGAACTTGTTTCAGGGTCCATCAGGCGCCGTTGACCGAGGTGTTGCTTCACCAGCCGCCCCGGCGGTTTGCCGACTATCGCGCAGGATATGCGACGCAATGGACCCTGAAACAAGTTCAGGGTGACGATGCGTGTAGCTCAGGGCAGCCCCCTTACGCCGCCCCAACCGATGTCGTCAGGTGCTTCCACGTCTCGAACTGCTCGCCCAGCATCGCGAACTCGCGCGTGGCATAGCCCAGCGCATCAGTGCCCAGCAGCAGTACCAGCGGCGGCTCGCTCGACGTCACCGCAGTCAGGATCGCCGCTGCAATGAGGTCGGGATCGCTCGGCTCCTCGCCGTGGTGTCCGGTCAGCACCTCGCGGGCGACATGCGCGGTCCCGGCATAATCGGCGATGCTTGGCTCGGCCCCCAGCAAGTGCGAGGCGGCGAACTCGGTACGCATTCCGCCCGGCGCCACATTTGTCACCTTGATGCCCAGCGGGTTCACCTCCTGCGCCAGCGTGCGCCCGATGCAGTCCAGCGCGAACTTGGTGGCGCCGTAAATGCCGGTGCCGTTCCAGCAGGCCATGCCGCTGATCGAGCCGACATTGACGATATGCCCCGCCTTTCGGCTGCGAAGGTGCGGCAAGGCCGCCTGAATAACCGCCAGCGCGCCCCATACATTGACGTCGAACAGCGCCTTGGCGTCCGCGATCGGGGTTTCCTCGATCGCGCCGGTATAGCCAAGACCGGCATTGTTGACGATGAAGTCCAGCCCGCCGGTCCGCGCCTCGGCCGCATCGACCACGGCGGTGACGGCCTCCGCATCAGTCACGTCCAGCACCATGCCGATGGCGCGCTCGCCAAGCGCCTCGAACGAGGCGGCCGCATCAGCGCTGCGCACCGTGCCGACGACGGTATCCCCCGCTGCCAGCGCCGCGCGCGCGATCGCGCGGCCAAGGCCGGTGCTTACGCCTGTGATGAACCAGTTGCTCACGTTCGATCTCCCTCGTGCCTGATGCGGTGTGGCCTACCGCGCCCTGCCCCGCCACATCTTTACCGCCCGCGCCCGGCATCTTGACCATACGACAAGAGCGCGGGCGCAGGGTGACAAGATCGCGCGCACACCCCATTCTAGCCTCCACCCAGCAACGACGCGGCTATTCAGGGGAGCCACATGAGCACGAGCCAACCGAGACCGGCAACATTCGGCCTGCCGTCCGACACCGGCGGGCGGGACCTCGGCATTTTCATGCCGATGGCGAACGGCGGCTGGATCCTCTCGAAGAACGCCCCCACGCTCGACGGCTCCTACGACTACAACCTGAAAGCCGCGAAGCTGGCCGAGGATATCGGTCTGGACTTCATCATGGCGATGGCGAAATACCGGGGCTATGGCGGCGAGACCGAGCACTGGCGCGCCAGTCTGGATTCGCCGATGATGATGGCGGGTCTTGCGCAGGCGACCAGCCGTGTGAAGGTCTGGGCCACGGTCCATACGATCCTGCAGAACCCCGCCGTCACCGCCAAGATGATCGCCACGCTTGACCAGATCAGCCACGGCCGCGCCGGGCTCAACGTCGTGACCGGCGCCTACAAGGGCGAATTTTCGCAGATGGGCGCATGGCCCGAAGGCGTTGACCACGACGAACGCTACGTCCTCGCCACCGAATGGATACAGGCCATCAAGGCACTGTGGACCCAGCCGTCGGTCACCAGCCACGGCAAGTATTTCACCCTCGACGACTGCATTTCCGACCCCAAGCCCGCCAGCCCGCCGTTCCTGGTCTGCGCCGGCACGTCAAAAGTCGGGATCGAGTTCACCGCCAATGAAATGGACGCCCTGTTCCTATCGGGCGGCAACGTCGAGGAACTGGCCAAGGCCAGCGCCGATGCCAAGGCCGGCGCCGCCGCGCTCGGCGCGAAGATCCGCACATATTCGATGATGACCGTGGTCTTCGGCGAGACCGACGCGCAAGCCGAGGAAACCGCCGCGCACTTTCGCGCCGGGTTCGACGAAGGCGCCCTGCACGGCATGATGCGCGCTTACGGCTTTCTCGATAGCGAGATCGGCAAGGAAAACGCCTTTACCCAGAAGGCCCGCTCCACCTTCATGACCCCGCATGTGCTTGGCACGCCCGAAACGGTGATCGAACGGCTGAGTGCGATCTTCGAGAAAACCTCGCTCGACGGGCTGATGCTGATCTTCCCCGACTATCACGCATCGTTGCCGGTCTTCGGCGAGAAGGTGCTGCCGGTGCTGCGCGAGCGCTTCCCCGCGCAGATGGCGGCAGTGGAGACCACGAATGGCTGATCTACCCCACGTCGCCCAGCCGGGCGAGATGATCGCCCCGCAGCGCACCGCCCTGATCGTAGTCGACGTGCAGGTGGACTTCGCCTCTCCCGAGGGGCTGATCGGCCGCTACGGCACCGACATGTCCCCCGCCGAAGCGGCGATCGACAGGATCGAGGCCCTCATCATCGCCGCGCGCAAGGCCGGGGCCACGGTAGGCTTCATGCGCGTGATGACCCGGCCCGAAACCGATTCCAATGCGCTGAAAACCTGGATGACCCGCCGCGGCACGCCGGGCAGCGAGGGCATCTGCCGCATTGGCAGCGGCGGCGAGGACTATTACCGCGTCGCCCCCGAGCCGGGCGACATCGAGGTGAGCAAGCTGGCCTATTCCAGCTTCCACGGCACCGATTTCGAGGAACAACTGCGCGCGCGCGGGATCGACACGCTGGTGATGACCGGCCTCACAACCGACTGCTGCGTCGATTCCACTACGCGCGACGCCTTCCACCGCGATTTCCATACCTTCGTGGTGTCCGACGCCTGCGCCAGCTTCGACGAGGCGCTGCACGTCCACACTCTGACCGCGCTCAACGAACATACCTCGCTGCTGGTGACGACCGACGCTGTGGTGGCGGCATGGTCGGCGTGATGCCCAGTGATCCGGTTCCGGTCGACCTGCTGATCCGCGGCGCGTGGATCGTCACCATGGACGCCGAGCGGCGCATCTACCGCGACGGCGCCCTTGCCGTGATCGGCGACCGAATCCACGCGGTAGGGCCCACCGCCGAGATCGAGGCCGCAGTCAGCCCCCGCGAGGTCATCGACGGCTCGCGATTCGTGCTCACGCCCGGCTTCGTCAACTGCCACGTCCACACCACCGGCGAGCCATTGACGCGCGGCGCCGTGCCTGACGATGCGGACTGGGAAACCAACGTGATGGGCTGGCTGATCCCCATCGACTTGGCCCAGACGCCGGAGGAGGAGCGCCTTTCCGCCCGCTTCGCCGCGCTGGAAATGCTGCGTACCGGCACCACCTGCTTCGTCGAGGCCGGCACCATTCTCGACCTTCACGCGGTCCATGACGGCCTTGCCGAAACCGGCATTCGCGGGCGCATCGGCCAGTGGGCACAGGACCGCGCCTTCGATCCGGCCGAGAACCAGGCCGCGCTGACCGCGAAGGCCATCGACACCCTGCAGCGCGAGGTGGAGCGCTATTCCTGCGCCGGTGATCCGCTGCTGGCGGCGTGGCCCGCGCTGGTCGGCCACTCCACTGCCACGGACGAGTTGTGGCGCGCGGCCACCAGCCTCGCCAGGGACCACGGCGCCGGCGTCACCGCGCACATGAGCCCGGACCCGCAGGACCCCGAATTCTACCTCGCCATGACCGGCAAGCGGCCCATCGCCCACCTTGCCGACATCGAAGCGCTCGGAGATCATCTGTCGCTGACCCATGCGATCTTCCTCGATGCCGAGGAAGTCGGCCTGCTCGCCAGCACCGGCACTCACGTAACCCATTGCCCGATGACGGCGATGAAGGGCGCTTACGGGGCCACCCACTCGGGGCTTTTCCCGGAAATGATGGCAGCGGGGGTGCCGATCCAGCTGGGCACGGATGGCAACAACAACGGCAACGCCGCCGACATGATGCGCGCGATGTACGTCACCGCCGGGCTGTTCAAGGACGCGCGGCGCGATTCCAGCCTGTTCTCGGCCTATGACGTGCTGGAATTCGCCACCGTGAACGGCGCTGCCGGCGCGCGGATGAGCCACCTGATCGGCAGCCTGGAGCCGGGCAAGAAGGCCGACTTCGTCGCTCACGACCGCCAGCGCCCGGAATGGACGCCGCTGCTCAACGTGGTCAACCAGCTGGTCTGGTCGGCTGACGGACGCGGCGTCCACTCGGTCTGGGTCGACGGACGGCGTCTGGTAGACAATTACCGCGCGACCACCATCGACGAGGAGCAAATCCTTGCCGAAGTGGAAGCCGCCGCCCCGGCGCTCCTCGCGCGCGCCGGAAAGACCGTTCCCTGCCGGTGGCCGGTGCTATGAGCACGGCCGCCAGTTCCTCTTCAATCCCGCTGGGGATCACGCCATGACCATGCCCTTGAAAGCCCCGATGAACACCCGGCTGCTCGTCTACATCGTGCTGCAGGCACTGTGCCTGATGTACTTTCTGCTTTCGGCGGGCACCTTCAACTCGCTGGGGATGGTGATCCCCTCGATGGTGCAGGAATTCGGCATGTCGTGGGCGCAGGCGGGCTTCGGCTTCACCCTGCTGGGCACCGCCTGCGGGATCATCAGCCTGGCGCCGGCCTGGACGATCCGCAAGCTGGGCGTGGGGCGCACGCTGCTGACGGGTACGGTGATCCTCTTTGCCGGGTTTGGGCTGCTTTACGCCTCGACCGGGGTGATGACCTATTACCTGGGCACGACGCTGCTGGGCGTGGGCTACTGCTTTTGCGGCACGGTGCCTGCGGTCCATGTCCTGTCCAGCACATTCCGCCGCCGCTCGACGGTGCTGGGGCTGTACTTCACCATCGGCAATCTTGGCGCGGTGGCCGGGCCGATGATGTACTACGGTCTGCAAAGCGGCGGCATGGGCTGGCGCAGCTACTGGCTGCTGTTCGCGGTGGCAGCCGTGGTGATCGGCGGCTTCAGCACCATCGCCGCCAGCCGACTGCGCCTGCCCGGCCCCGAACAGCACACCCAGGCGGTCGACGGCCCGGCCGCGTGGACCGTGCGCGCGGCGCTGGGCACGGTGCAGTTCTGGGTGATCGTTTTCGCTTATACCGCCTGCCTCGCCATCAATACCACCACGCACAGTTTCGCCTACCAGCATCTGCTGGAACACGGCATCGGCGAAGGCCGCGCTTCGCAGATGATCAGCCTTTCGGCGCTGGTCTGCGCGATCGGCTCTGCGCTGGCGGGCGTGGCGGGAGAAAAGACCAGCCCGCGCGCGCTGACGATGTTCTCGCTGGGATGCCTGGGCTTCTCAGCCGCGCTGCTGGCGGTGGCCGACGGTCCGCTGGTGCTGATCCTGTGGATGATCGCCTTCGGCGGTGGACTGGGATTCAGCTACGTCAGCACGGTGATGCTGCTGCAGGAATATTTCGGCCAGAAAGCCTCGCTTGAACTGTACTCGATCATGATGGCGGTCTCGACTTCCGCCGCGCTGGGCCCGGCGCTGGGCGGGGCGATCAAGGATCAGACGGGGAGCTTCTCGGGCGTATTCTTCGGGCTGGCGGCGCTTAGCGCGGTGCTGTTCTGCGTGGTGGCGGTGCTGCGCAAGCCTGCCGCAAAGGCGCGGTTTCAGGGAACGCTGGTGGCCGAAAGCTGATAGCGTCCCGGACCCTGCGTCCGGGACGACGGAGCATTCAAACCGGCTTCTCGCCCTTGACCTGGATGCGGTAGCCCGAGCGTACCTGCGGGAAATAGTCCCAGATCGCCATGTGCTGGCCGCAGCGGTTGTCCCAGATGGCGATTGCGTGCGGGCTCCAGGTGAAGCGGCACTGGAACATTGGGCTTTGCACGTGCTCGAACAGGAAGCCGAGCAGAGCCTCGCTCTCCCGTTCGGAAATGCCTTCGATCCGCGTGGTATAGCCGCGATTGACGTAAAGCGCCTTGCGCCCCGTCACCGGATGGATACGCACGACCGGATGCGAAGTGCACGGCAATGCCTGGCCCTTGGGCACGAGTCCGCCGAACGCCTTAACCGCATCGTGGACCGCGCTCAGCCCTTCAAGCTGCGCCTTCATCCGGTCTGACAGCGCATCCCACGCCGCATACATGCTGGCGAACACGGTGTCGCCGCCCAGCGGCGGGATCGTGTGGAGGTAGAGCAGCGAACCCATCGGCGGCTCGGGGTCGGCGCTCATGTCCGAATGCCAGTCCTCGCCCGCAACGTAAGTGGAGTTCTCGTCCGCGTGCATCCTGGTGATTTCGTCGAAGCCGGGCACCCGCCACGGCTTGGTGCTGGGGGCGACATGCGCCTCTCCGAACACGGCGGCGAGGCGGCGGTGCGCCGCGAAATCAATCGGCTGGTCACGCAGGAAGATCGCCAGGTTTTCCGCCAGCGCGCGGCGCAGTTCGTCGGCCACGTCCTCGCCGAATGGCTGGGTCAGGTCGACGCCGCTCACATAGGCGCCGATCGTGGGGTTGAGCTTCTCCACCGTGATTAGCCGATAGCCGGTCCCCGCTTCGACCCTGTGTTCAGCCACGACGTCCATCAATGCCTCCTGTTTCCTGCCTGATGGGGCCGCATTCTACCGCGCCGTCCGCTGCGATCTTGCGTGTGAGCGCCGTATTCCTTCGCCCGTCAGGCCAGCGCGGCGACCAGCGCGTCCACCTCTGCCCGGCGCGGCATGGAAGGTGCCGCCCCCCGCCGCCCGACCGAGATCGACGCCGCCGCATTGCCCAGCCGCAAGGCATCCTCCAGCCCGATGCCCTGATCGACACACGCCGCCACCACGCCGCAGAAGCAGTCTCCCGCGCCGCTGGTGTCCACCACCGTTTCTGCGCGGATGGCAGGGGCGAAAATCGCCCGGTCAGCCCAGACCGCAGCCGATCCTGCCGCGCCCAGCGTCACTACCACCGCCTGATCGGGCCGGGTCAGCAATCGGCGCGAGACGAGAAGGTCGTCCAGCCCCTCAGGCTCGCGGTCGAGGCCGAGGTAATCGGCAAATTCGGTCTGGTTGAAGATCAGCATGTCGCACAGGTCGAACAGCCGCGAACCCGGCAGGATGGCCGGGGCGGCGTTGAGGATCTTGCGTGTCGGCCCCGCCGCCTCGCTGGCCAGCAGCGCGGCGATTTCGTCGATATCGGTTTCGAGCTGGACCAGCAGCACCCGCGTTGCCGCATCGATCACTCCCATCGCCGCCGCCGCGCGCGCAGAGAGATTGGCGGCCGCCTCCACCGCGATCATGTTGTCGCCGCCCGGCTCGATCAGGATCGTCGCCCGCCCGCTGCCGCGGCCTTCGAGCACTTCGACATGCGCGGTATCGACACCCTCGGCCTCCAGCGCCTCGCGCAGCATCACGCCAGCCGCATCGCCGCCGACCGCGCCCGCCATGTGCGTGACCGAACCGAACCGCGCGGCCGCTACCGCCTGGTTGAGGCCCTTGCCGCCCACCGCCTGCTCACCCTCGTCCACCAGCAGGGTCTGCCCCCAGGCCGCGCGGACCGGCAGGCGCAGGGCGATGTCGAGATTGAGGGAACCGAAGACGCTGACGCTCATACCATACCCCTGAACAGCCCCGCTTTTGATAGCACCGAATCCTGGCAAGGACTGTCCCCCTTGACCTGGTTCCGGCGCATTTCGCGGATATCGCGAGTGTCGTCGAACACAGTGCCGAAGTGCAAGATGCAACGTGTCTGGACCGATGATCTCGGTGCCGAATCCCCCGTTCAACACAGTACCTGCGAGGCCCTTGTTCCGGTTATTCGAACGAATCCTGCAACTTTATCCCAGTTATCTGGACATGCGAATGCGCCTATCGAGAACTCACGGCGCAGCTTGAGGGCCGAGACACCGGACCACTGCGCAGGAGCAAAGACATGAGCCGCCTTATCGAACCCTTCAACGAACGCGCCCGCGCTATTGCGGGGTTTGCGCAGCCGGTGATCGTCGCCTTGGGCACGGCGGGTCTGACCGGCGGCGCGATGGCCGCCATGGGCCTTGTCGCCGATCATGCCTGGCGCCGGCACAAGCTCCACGTCAACTGACTGCCCCGCGCACCGGGCTGAAATCGAACGAAGGGCGGGATGCGAAAATCCCGCCCTTCGCCGCATCAGAACCGTTCGGAAACCAGTTCCTCGCTCTTGGTCCAGAGGGCCTGCGCGCGGTCCGCGTCCAGCGCATAGGGCCGCACGCCGGCACGAATGCCTTCGCTGTCCTGGAGTTCGGCGACGTGGCAATCCTCGCAATAGCGTCCGCCGATGGCTTCGGCGTCGGCAACCACGGCCGCCCATACCGACGTCGCCGCGCCCTGGGGTATGGACTTGTAGGCGAACGGCGGCAGCCCGGCGGCCGCCTGGGTCGCGTTGAGGGAGGCGATCAACGCTTCCTCGTCGGCCTCGGACATATGCCGGCTCAGTTCGGTGCGGATGCCGCCTGGATGGACCGCCGCCGCGCGCACGCCGCGATCCCGGTGGCGCCGGTCGAACTCCACCGCGAACAACACGTTCGCCGTCTTGGAGCGACCATAGCCGATCCACGGATCGTAGGCGGTGTGCTCGAAATTGGGGTCGGTGAGGTCGACGTCGGCAAAGCGGTGCCCGGCGGACGAAAGGTTCACCAGCCGCCCGTTCTCACGGATCAATCCGGCAATGCGGTTCACCAGCACGAAGTGGCCGAGGTGATTGGTGCCGAACTGGGTTTCGAAACCGTCAGAGGTGCGGCCCAGCGGCGGCGCCATCACCCCGGCATTGGCGATCACGATGTCGAAAGGCGTACCGTCGGTGACCAGCCCATCCGCGCAGGCCCGCACACTGGCGAGCGAGGCAAGATCCAGTTCGACAAGATCGAAGCTGCCGCGGCCGCGCCCGGCCGCTTCGCGTACGCTCGCCGTCGCCTGCGCGGCCTTGCCCAGATCGCGGGCAGCGCCCACCACGTTTGCTCCGTGCGCTGCGAGCACGCGGCAAGTCTCTACCCCCAGCCCGGCGGAAGCGCCGGTCACGAGTATGCGCTTGCCGCCAAGGTCGATGCCGGCAAGCACGTCATCCGTCGTCGAGGTAGCGCCAAAAGTACTGGTCATGTCCATCTCCTGATAGGCAATATATGTCCGAGCGCGGCTTTGCGGCCCTGCCCAGCATATGGCCGGAGCGCGCCTGATCCCGGTGCCCGATCGTATCAACGCCTTGCCCGATCCTATCAGCCCGCTTGAAACGAGAGCGGCGCGGTGCGATCTTGCCGCCATGCAGGAATTGCTCGAACGCATGGCCGCCCGGGTCCGCCGCCACACCGATGGCCTGCGCCTCAAAACGCCGGTCCCCCG
Organism: Novosphingobium barchaimii LL02; assembly: GCF_001046635.1. Taxonomy (GTDB): domain Bacteria; phylum Pseudomonadota; class Alphaproteobacteria; order Sphingomonadales; family Sphingomonadaceae; genus Novosphingobium; species Novosphingobium barchaimii. Next base: position 119,498 of record NZ_KQ130459.1, on the reverse strand, counting down.
CCTGGGCCTGGGCGTTTCCAGCCAGAGCAGCACGCCGGTGAGCACGGTTTACGAACCGATGATCTGCCTGGTGCTGCAAGGCGCAAAGCAAGTGATGATCGGGAACCGCGTCCTGCGTTATGACGCCGCCAGCTGTTTCGTCACGTCGCTGGAACTGCCTGCCACCGGCTGCGTGATGGAAGCCTCGGAAGCGCAGCCCTATGTCGTCACCAGCCTCGCGCTGGACCGCGCGGTGCTGTCCGACCTGCTGGCCCAGCTGCCCTCGGCGCCGCCAACGCCTCCGGCCGCTGGCTTCGGCGTGGCGCCGGTGACCCGCGAACTGCTGGACGCCTGGGACCAGCTACTTGCCCTGCTCGACACCCCGGCAGACATCCCGATTCTTGGCCCGGCGCGCGAACGGGAAGTGCTGTACCGGCTGCTTCAGGGCAACCACGGGCCGATGCTGCGGCAGGTGGGCCGCGAGGACAGCCGCCTGTCGCGCATCCGACGGGCGATAGAGCGTATCCGGCGCCAGTTCGACCAGCCGCTTCCCATCGGCGACCTTGCCGGGATCGCTGGCATGAGCGTCCCCTCGTTTCACCGCCACTTCAAGGCCATCACCGGCATGAGCCCGCTGCAATACCAGAAGACGCTGCGCCTTCAGGCCGCGCGCCGGCTGCTGGCGACCAGCCACGATGCCGCCCGCACCGCCTTTGCCGTGGGCTATGAGAGCGCCTCACAGTTCAGCCGCGAATATGCCCGGCAGTTCGGTGCCCCGCCTTCGCGCGATGCGGCGCGAATGAGCGGCGTCCCGGACGAAGCGCTCGGCTCGATCTGAATCCTTGCGGCCTTTTCACAAATACGAAAGGGCCGCCACCTTGCGGCGACGGCCCTTTCCTCGACAGTTCTCGCGTTCGGTTCAGAAAGCGTAGCCGACCGAGAAGATCGCCTGGCGCGGCGGGATGTAGGTGTCGGACACCTGCCCGCTGCCATAAGGATCCGTGAAGCGTGAATTGACGCCGTCCTTGTTGAACAGGTTCGTCACCGTCGCCGAGACGCTGAGGCCGCTATCGCCAAGCGCGTAGCTCGCAAAGAGGTTCACTTGCGAGTAGTCCGGCGTATCGTCCTGCACCGGAACGGCGAAAGCGCGCGAATTGAACTTGCCGCGATAGATGTACTGCGCGCGGGCCGTGAATTCGCCCGGGCCGACCTGCCCGGTCCACGAAACCGCCGCCGAACCCTGCACGGTCGGCATCTGCGGAAGTTTATTCCCCTTGATGTTCACCCGCGCGCCTTCGCGTGCCAGTGAGGCTCCGAAGAAGTTGGTGTAGAACAGGTTGCCGGCATACCCGGCCGCTGCCTGGGCCGCGTCCGCCGCCGTCGGGTCGAGCGCCAGGTAATCCCCGGTGAACTTGCTGTGGAGCAATGACAGCGACCCTTCGAAGCGCAAGTGCGAGGTGGCCTTCCAGTCCATCTCAAGCTCGGCGCCGTAGACTTCGGCCTTTGGTCCGTTGCTGATTCCTTCGGAATAGAGGATCGCATCGTCTTCGAGGAACTGCAGGTCCTTGTAGAAATAATAGAATGCCGAAGCGTTGATCTGCAACGTGTTGTTCAAGAAGCGGTTCTTTGAGCCGACCTCGATCGAGTCCAGGGTTTCCGGCTTGAAGGTCGGCTTGGTGCCGTTCTCGAACCCGAAGATCGTGAACGAGCTGTTGCCCTGCGCTGCCGAGCTGTTGATGCCGCCCGGTTTGAAGCCGCGTGTGAAGCTGGCGTAGACCATGTTTTCCGGCGTCAGATCATAGTCCAGCGCGAACTTGCCGGTCATGCGCTGGGTGGTGGTGCCGGCGCCGGGCGTGGGCTGAAGAAACGCGCCCGAGGTGCTGCTGGTCGAACCGCCCGAAAGGCTGTCGCTTACGCCCGAATACTTGTCGTGGTTGTAGCGGATGCCGGCCGTGACGGTCAGCTTGTCGGTCAGTTCGTAGCTGCCCTGCGCGTATCCGGCGTAAGCCTCGCGGGTGATCGACGAGAGTTCGGCATAGGTCAGTCTGGAGACCAGCGGATCGTTGTACGCAGCGTTGTCCGGCAGCGGCGCGTCAAGCCCGTCACCCATCCCGGAGCGGTACTCGTTGATGTAGCTCTGGTTCTTCGAATGCAGGTACACTGCGCCGACGATCCAGCGGAATGGCCCGTCGTTGCTTGACGCCAGGTTGTATTCCTGGGTCCACGACGTCGTGTTCTGTTCCCACAGCGCGGTATGATCGTACCGCACGCCGGTTCCGGCCTGGATGCCTTCGGTCAGGGCATAGAACAGGTCGGTGTTCAGCCCGTCGCTGTCCCACGACAACTTGCTGTGCAGCTTCTGGTAGCTGGTGATGGAGTTGAACGTCACCGCGCCCATGTCGAACTTGACCACGCCGTAATATAGCTGTGTGCGGATATAGGTCTTGCCCGGATAATCCTGCGTAAGCCTGCGCGGATCGGGATCGGGGTCGAGAATGTTCTTCTGCGCCGTGGCATTCGCGTCGCCCTTGTACTGGATTGTACTTAGCAGCACCGAAACCCGGTCGCTGGGCTGCCACTTGACCGCCAGCTTGCCGCCCCAGTCGTTGGCGTTGTCGAGTTCGTAGCCGGAGTCGCCCGCCACGGATGTCGCCTTGGCATAACCATCGTGGCGGTAGCGCTGGACGGCACCGCGCACCGCGATCGTCTCGCCGATAGGAACATTGAGCGCGGCATCGGCCTTGAGCAGGTTGTAGTTGCCGTAACCGACATTGGCGGAGCCTGTCAGCACGCCCGGTTCGGGCTGCTTGGAGACGACGTTGATGGTGCCACCGGTCGAACCCTGGCCGTACATCGTACCCTGGGGACCGCGCAGGACTTCCACTTGCGACACGTCGATGAAGGCGGCGTTGGCGGCGATCGAGTTGAAGATGTAGACGCCGTCGATGTGGAACGAGACACCGGGCTGGGTATTCGGGTTCTCGGGCGTTGCCGTACCGATGCCGCGAATGGAAATGTTGCGCTCACCGCCGCCGCTCTTGGCGATGACCAGACCCGGCACGCTGCCGTTGAGGCCGGTGATCTCGGTGATGTTCGCTTTCTTGAGCGTGTCGTCGGTGACGGCGGAAACCGAAAGGGATGCCTTCTGAAGGGTGACGTTGGTGCGTTCGGCGGAAACGACGATCTCCTGAAGGCCGCCGCCTGAGCCGCCAGCACCGTCGGCCGCCGCATCTGCAGCTTCAGCTTCGCCCGATGCTGCAGCCTCGTCCGCCCAGGCATGGGCAGGGCACGTCGCGGCAAGCAGCGCCAGGACGGAGACACCCGTGGATTTCATCAGTCGAGTTCTCGTCATCACAATAACCCCCCATCGTTGGAGGCGCACCGCAATGGATGCGCGCGTTTCCACCGCCCTTCAGATTCTGGATATCCTCATCCCGGCTGGATCGCCCGGATCGATGCCCGGCCTTCATGCAAGGCGCCGGCAAAGCCCGGCGGCACCTGCAATCCCGCGCTGCGATGGTCCTGTGCGCCACCGCAGCCAGCCTGCACTACTTCCCTGATTTTTCTTGTTTAACTGACATGGTTATCTTCCATGCATCTGGAACTGCTCGTGTACGGATACTTCCGGCCGGGCAAGACTACAAATTCAGCCTCACCGCGCCTTGTACGTCCAGCTTCGGCGATTTGCGGCGCGGCGCAAGCGGCAAGTGCCTGCGTGCGCTCGCGATCAAATGGCGGGGCACCTTGCGCAAAGAAACCGTCATACGCGGGCCGCCTGCCAGCCACGGCACGACGGGAGCAAGATCTTCACCAAGGATTCGACCTTTTGTTCGCAGCACACCTCGGCGCCGGATGGACGGCGGGCGGCTTCTATATGCGCTGCTCTTGCGTCCCGGTGCGGGAACTGTTGTCCTTTAGTACAACTTGCAGATGATATCGTTTACATGTATTGATGCGTTCAAGCGCTGAAGCCCCCTGTGCGGGGCCGGACGGCGAAGCGGGTGCACTCTCCTCCCTCTGCACCCGCTGACGCCACGGCGCGGAGCCTTCTCGGGTCGCACCGCGGAAGACAAGATGAAACCCCGGGGGCTATCCGCAACCCCCGGGGTTTCTATCTTTCCGGCCCGAGTTTTCGGTCAGGCCATACCCATCCGGGCGAAATCCGGTATCATGTCATCATTGCCACTGACGAAGTCGTCGAAGGCATGGTCGGTCACGCGGATGATGTGCCGGTCGATGAAGGGTGCGCCTTCCGCCGCGCCGACTTCGGGATGCTTGAGCGCGCATTCCCATTCGAGCACGGCCCAGCCGGCAAAATCGTACTGCGCCATCTTCGAGAAGATCTGCGTGAAGTCCACCTGTCCATCGCCCAGCGAGCGGAACCGTCCGGGACGATCGACCCAGCCCTGATAGCCACCGTAGACGCCGGATCTGGGGGACATGCGAAACTCGGCGTCCTTGACGTGGAAGCACTTGATCCGCTCATGGTAGATGTCGATGAAGCCCAGGTAATCGAGCTGCTGCAGCACGAAGTGGCTGGGATCATAGAGGATATTGGCGCGCGGGTGATTGCCCGTGGCTTCCAGAAAGCGTTCGAACGTGACGCCGTCGTGCAGGTCTTCGCCGGGGTGCAATTCGAAGCCGATATCGACGCCGGCTTCGTCGAAGCGGTCCAGAATCGGGCGCCAGCGCCTTGCCAGTTCGGCGAAAGCCTCGTCCACCAGCTGCGCCGGGCGCTGCGGCCAGGCATAAAAATAGGGCCATGCCAGCGCGCCCGAGAAACTGGCGTGGGTGGTCAGGCCCAGCCGCTGGCTGGCGCGCGCCGCCATTTCCAGCTGGCTCACCGCCCATTGCTGGCGCGCGCCGGGGTTGCCGCGCACCTGCGTTGGCGCGAAAGCATCGAACGCGGCGTCATAGGCCGGGTGCACGGCTACCAACTGCCCCTGAATGTGAGTGGAAAGCTCGGTCAGCTCCAGCCCGTGAGCGGCCAGCGTGCCCAGCACTTCGTCGCAGTAATCCTGGCTTTCCGCCGCCTTTTCAAGATCGATCAACCGGCTGTCGTTGCTGGGAACCTGGAGGCCCTTGTAGCCCAGGCCAGCAGCCCATTCCGCAATCGAATCGAGCGAATTGAAAGGCGCGTCATCGCCCACGAACTGGGCAAGGAAGATGCCCGGACCCTTGATCGTTTTCATATGCGAAAGCCTTTCCTTCAAACCTTGAGATCGACCCAGCCGCTTTCGGCGCGGCTTGCGGCCACGGCAGCGGCGACCAGCGCCATGCCGCGCAGGCCATCCTCGATACCCGGCACCAGCGAGCCGCCTTCGCCGCGCATGTCCCGCGCGAAATCGCGGTAGAGATTGGCCAGTGCTTCCAGCAGCCCTTCCGGGTGACCGCCCGGAAGGCGGATGCCGCGCATGGCGATCGCGGACAGCCCCGGATCGCCGGCGCGCACCACTTCCATGCCGCCCTCGCCCTTCAGCCATTCGAAGCGGTTCGGGTTTTCTTGGCTCCAGCGCAAGGCGCCGGTTTCGCCGTAGATGCGGATGGCAAGATCGTTGCCCTCACCCGTCATCACCTGCGAGGCCGAGAGCAGCCCCCGCGCGCCGCCTTCGAAGCGCAGGAACATCTGGCAATCATCGTCGAGCGCGCGGCCCTGCACCACGGTGCCAAGATCGGCGTTGATACGGCTGACGCGCAGGCCGGTGACGAATTCGGCGAGGTGAAAGGCGTGGACGCCGATGTCGGCGATGCAACCGCCCTCGCCCGAGCGGGCCGGGTCCAGCCGCCATTCGGCCTGCTTGCCCTCTCCCGCTCCGGCCAGCCAGCCTTGGTTGTATTCCACCACGACCTTGCGCACCGCGCCGATCGCGCCTGTGGCAATGCGTTCGCGCATTTCACGCACCAGCGGGTAGCCGGAATACGTATACGTCAGCCCGTACGGCACCGGGTTCGCAGCAAGCACCGCCGCCAGTTCGCGCGCCTGGTCCAGCGTCGCGGTCATCGGCTTGTCGCTCATCACCGCGATCCCGGCGCGCATTGCTGCGCAGGCGGCGGGCAGGTGATGGAAGTTGGGCGTGGCGATGGTGACGAACTGGATGCCGTCGGCGCGGGCCGCCTCGGCGTCCAGCATTGCCTCGATCGAGGGATAAGCGCGCTCCGGCGCAATGCCATAGCCGCGCCCGGCCTCTGCGCTGCGCTGCGCATCGCGGCTGAAGGCGCCCGCGACAAGCGCGATCTCGCCGTCCAGTTCGGCAGCGATGCGGTGTACCGGCCCTATGAACGAGCCGGGACCTCCACCGACGAGGCCCATACGGATACGATCAGGCATTGTTTTCCTTCACTTTAGCCTTCGCCCGGCGGCTTTCACTGGGGCATATGAAAACGATAACACACGTTAGTCACCCGGAAAACCGGAAATCCGGCAACCCTTGGTACGGCATGTCTTGACAAGGCCTGAGGATTCGGGCTTTTTCGAAAAGAAAAGGTTTACATTGGCAGCGCATGGGGAAATCCGTGCTTCGCCTCAACCCAAGGTATCGTCAAATGCTTCCGTTCGGTGTCGATCTCATCACGTTCTTCCATCCCGGTTTCTGGGGGATGGCGAATGAGGACGAGGTCGTCGCTTTCGGCAATGCCCAGCCGCGCCCCTTCTGGGACCGGATGCTCGATACGCTGGAGCAGAGCGGCGTCACCGGCATCGAAATGACCTTCGCCCCTTTCGGCGCGGACGGCCTGATCGCTGCTTACGGATCGCATGAAGGGGCCAGGGCCGAATTGGACCGGCGGGGCCTGGCCGTCGCCAGCGGCTTCTTCGCAGACATCGCCATCGAGGGCGGCGTCGGCGATCCGCAGTCCGAGGCCCGCTGGCTCGCCAAGGGTGAGGAACTGGCCAAGGCGCTTGCCGGGTGGGGCGCCGACGTCATGGTGATCGGCCTGCCGATGCGGGCCAGCTGGGATGCCCAGCCGCCGCTCTTTGTAGGCCTCGACCTGGCGCAGAAGGCGGCGGATTTCGCCAATCGCCTCGGCGCGGCGGTGCTGCGCCACGGCGTGCGCCTGGCGCTCCACACCGAGGCGCACTCGATGTTCTGCCAGCCGCGCGACATCGACCTGCTGATGCTGCTGACCGATCCGGTCTATGTCGGCTTCTGCCCCGACAGCGCGCATATCCTGCTTTCCGGCGGCGATCCGGCGGCCATCGCGGCGCGCCATGCCGAGCGCGTGGTAATCGCCCACTGGAAGGACGCGACCGGCCCCATGCCGATCAACATCCCCATCGACCACGCCATCCACCACGCCCACCGCGCCTATTTCTGCGCGCTTGGCGACGGCAAGGTGGACTTCGGCGCATGGGCGGAGTTGATGGCGACACGTACCAGCCAGAACTGGGCCATCCTGGAGATCGACGCCGTGCCGGACCCGCTTACCGAGACCCGCAAGTCGCTTGAATTCGCCCGCACCGTGCTCGAACGCCTGCCCCCTTCGCGCGTCGGCTGCCCGGCATGAGCGGCGGCCTGGACGGCAGCGCACTGACCTGGCGCGAAAAGCTCAGCTACGCGCTGGGCAATTTCGGGATCAACCTGCCGTTCGGCATGACCAATGCCTACCTGCTTTACTTCTATACCGACATCTACGGCGTCAGCGCCGGCACCGTCGCCTCGTTGTTCCTGATCGCGCGCTGCGTCGATGCGATTTTCGACCCTATGATGGGCCTGCTGATCGACCGCACCGAGACGCGCTGGGGCAAGCACCGCCCATTCCTGCTGTGGCTGGCCGTGCCTTTCGCGGTGTGCGGCGCGATCGTGTTCTGGGCGCCGCCGCTGCAAGGCTGGGAGAAGATCGCCTTCATCTTCGTCAGCTACACGCTGATGGGCATACTCTATTCCGCCGTCAGCCTGCCGCTCAACTCGATGCTGCCCACGCTGACCCGCGATCCACGCCAGCGCAACACCATCAACGCCCTGCGCGAAGTGATCGGATCATCCGCCACGGTCGGCATCGGCTATGCCGCGCTGCCACTCATCAAGGCGTTCAGCCATGGCGACGAGGCGCATGGCTTCCTCGTCCTGGCCGCGATCACCGGCGTCATCACGCTGGTGTGCATGCTCAATGCCTTCGCCAATACGCGCGAGCGGGTGGAGGTGGACGCCAGCGTCGCCAAACTCACCACCGCACAGTCGCTTGAGGCCACCAAAGGCAACTGGCCGTGGATCGCGACGATGCTGGTCAACTTCTTCTTCTGGATCGGTTTTACCGGTCACATCCAGTCCTTCGTCTATTTCGCCAGCAACGTGCTGGGCGATGCCGAGTTCACCTCCACCCTGATGCTGACGATGCTGGCGGTGCTGATCGGCACCGCGCTCGCGGGCGTGTGCGCCAATGCCATCGGCAAGCGCATGACCGGCGCCATCGGCGCCGGCGTGGCCACGCTGTTCACCGCCCTGATGCCGCTGTCGGACAGCCACGCGTGGCTCATTACCGCCAATGTCGTCGCCTATATGGGCCAGGGCCTGATCGGCGGCCTGCTGTTCTCGCTGATGGCCGACGCAGTGGACTACGGCGCGTGGCGCTCGGGCTTCCGGGCGCAGGGCTTCCTGTTCGCCGCCTCCAGCTTCGGCGTGAAGCTGGGCATGAGCGTGGGCGGCGCCGCCGGCGCATGGTTCCTCAGCCTTGCCGCCTATGACGCCAAGGCCGCCGCCACGCCCGCCGTGGTCACCGCCGTTATGGCCGGCCACGTCTGGCTGCCCGCCGCCAGTTATGTGGCGATGGGCCTGTCGCTTCTGCTGTTCCGCTTTGCCCCCGCCTATACGCGCGGCCAAGCTGCTCCCGCCTGATCGAGACCTGAAATGCGCACTCAGTTCGACTACATCATCGTTGGCGCCGGTTCGGCCGGCTGCGTCCTGGCCGAGCGCCTCAGCGCCGACGGCAGCAAGCAGGTGCTGCTGCTGGAAGCAGGCGGCCGCAACGACGAATTCATGGTCCGCATGCCGCGCGGAATGGTCAAGATCTGGGCCAGGCCCAAGTGGTACTGGCCCTTCCCCGCCGAACAGCAGGGGGAACGCCCCGCCGGCGAAACCTGGTACTACGGCAAGGGCCTTGGCGGATCGAGCGCGGTCAACGGCACCTGGTATTTCCGCGGCCAGCCGCGCGATTTCGACGCCTGGGAAGCGCTGGGCAACAAGGGCTGGAACTGGTCCGAGATTGAGCGCTGCTACCGCGAAATCGAAGACTTCCGGGGAACCGGCTACGGCCAGCGCGGCAAGGGCGGCCCGATGCAGGTAACCGAAGTGCCCCGGGGCGACGCCGTGCTGACCGGCGCGATCCTGGAAGCCGCGCGCGAGGCAGGCATTCCCGTCCACCCCGACGTCAACACGCCTGGCACACAGGTCGCCGGGCGGACCCAGCAGACCGTCGATGCGCGCGGCAACCGCGTCACCGCCTATACCGCCTTCCTCAAGCAGGCTGAAAAGCGGGCCAATCTGACGATCCTGACGGGCGCACTGGTCCGCCGCGTGACCTTTGAGGGCAAGCAGGCCACTGGCGTGCTGGTCCAGGTGGGCGGCCGCGAGGTGACCTTAACCGCGCCGCGCACCATCCTGTCGGCAGGTGTGTTGCAAAGCCCCAAGCTGCTCCAGCTTTCCGGCATCGGCCCGGGCGAAGTCCTGCGTCGTCACGGCATCGAGGTCGTCCACGAAAACCCGCACGTCGGCCGCCACATGAACGAACACATGATGGTCTCGCTGTCATGGCGGCTCAAGAAAGCGCGCGGCCTCAATCATGAATTCCGGGGCTGGCGCGCCTATATGCATGGGCTGCGCTACATGCTGGGCGGCAAGGGCCTGATGGCCTCGCTGCTGCCGGAAGTCTCGGTCATGGCCTCGATCGAGGCCGACAAGGACTGGCCGGATCTCCAGATCGGCATCTCGCCCTATTCCATGGCTCAGTCGGAAGACGACAAGCCCGAGGCCGGGCGCGGCCAGACGGAAAGCGTCCCCGGCATCACCGCCACCGCCTTCTGTCTGCGCCCGAGCAGCCACGGCTATGTCGAGATCGCCTCGACCGACCCGGCCGTATCGCCGCGTCTGGTGCCGCAGTGGTTTTCCGTCCCCGAAGACCGCGTGACCATCCAGCGCGCCATCCGCAAGGTGCGCGAAGTCATGGCCCAGCCCGCCCTCGCGCCTTACGTGGGCGAGGAAACCGCGCCCGGTTCCGCAGTTCAGAGCGACGAGGAAATCCAGCAGGCCGCCAACTGGATGATCTCCACGGGCCTGCACGGCACCGGCACCTGCCGCATGGGGCCGGATGCGGCGGAGAATGTCATCGACGGCGGCCTTCGCGTCCACGGCGTGAGCGGGCTTTACGTGGCGGACTGTTCGGCCATGCCGACCGCGATCTCGGGCAATACCAACGGCCCGGCCATGGCCTTCGCCTGGCGCGCGGCGGAAGTGATCGCGGCCGAGGTGTTCTGACGCCGTCACCTCAACAATGAATTGCACGTCATGCAACACCCGCGCTTGCCGCCAGGCGATCGCAAATGTAACGTTTACATCCTATGGCGAATATCAAGGACATCGCCCGCGTCGCGGGTGTTTCGGTAGCAACGGTCTCTCGCGCGCTCAGCACGCCTTCGCTGGTGCGACCCGCCACCATCGAGCGGATCGAGGCGGCCATCGCCGACCTCAACTACGAACCCAACCATCTCGCCGCAGGGCTGCGCCGCCAGCGTAGCGACAACGTCATCGTCGCCGTTCCCAGCATCTTCAACCCGTTCACCTCCGCCTTCGTCGAGGGCATCGAGAACGTGGCGCGGGCGAACAAGATGCGCGTTCTGCTGGGCATCACCGAAGGCGATATCGACACCCTTAACAAATACGTCTCGATGATCGCGGGCAAGCAGGCCGATGGCATGATCCTGCTCGAAAAGACCCTGCCCGATATCGTCCGCAATCCTCCCACCAAAAGCAAGATGCCCCCGCTGGTCGCGGCCTGCGAATATCCGCCGGACATCACCCTGCCGCGCGTGCGCACCGATGACCACGAAGCCAGCGCGCTGGTCGTGGGCCACCTTGCCGAACTGGGCCATACCCGCATCGCCGCGATCACCGGCCCGCTTGACCAGTTCATGTCGAAGGACCGCCTCTCCGGCTACAAGCTGGGCCTGCTGCGCGCACGCATCGAGGTGGACGAAGCCATCATCGCGACCGGCGATTTCTCGCTCCAGTCGGGCTACGATGCGATGCTGCGGCTGCTGGACGCCGACCCGCAGTTCACCGCCGTCACCTGCGCCAACGACGAAATGGCGCTGGGTGCGCTCAGCGCCCTGCAACAGCGCGGCATCAGCGTTCCGGACGAAATGTCCGTCACCGGTTTCGATGACTTGCGCTTCGGCGCCTTCTCCAGCCCGCCGCTCACCACCGTCCACATTCCGACGGTGGAGATCGGCGAGGCGGCGATGCGGCTGATGCTGGATTCGTTGCTCCAGCCGGATCAGGTCAGCGCCTCGCGCGAGGTGATTCTGCCGCATCGCCTGATCGTGCGCCAATCCACCGCCGCTCCGAAAAAGCGGCGCAAGGCCTAGGCCGAAGGCCGCGCCGCGCCGAGCCGCTCTTCGATCTCGCGCGCCGCCGCTACCAGCCGCCTGTCGGCATAGCGCGGCGCGACCAGCGACACGCCGATGGGCATTCCCCCCTCTCCCTGCGCCAGCGGCAGGTTGACGACAGGGGCGTGGAGCAGCGTCCAGGGCTGGTTGAACTTCGGCTCCCCCGGCGAACGGCCCAGCGGCGCGATCCCCGGCGCGCTGGGCGCCAGCACCGCATCCAGCCCCGCAATCGCCCGCTCGAACCCCGCCCGCGCGGCAGCGGCGCGGTCATGGGCTTCGCGCAGACGCGCGTCGGGATAACTGGCGAGCGCATCGACCCGCAGGTGGAAATCGGCGTGGAGCAGGCCTGGCCGCGAACGGGCCAGGCCGAGGAACGCCGCCGCCCCTTCCCGGAACAGGATGGCGCGGTGATCGTCGTTGAGATGCTCGAATTCAGGGAGCACTGCGATATCCACCATCACCACCCCGGCGCGCGCCATCGCGGCGGCCACGCCGTCGAACGCGGCCTTGCCGCCGGGCGTCATCTCATCCCACCACGGCGTGCGGAAAACGCCGATCCGCAAGGGCTGCGGCCCAAGCGGCGCGGCCTCGGCCAGCCCGAAAACCGCGCAGACCTTGTCGCACAGATCAAGGTCGCGGGTGTACCAGCCTACGGTGTCTAGGCTGTTGGCGTACATCTTCACCCCCTCGCGGCTGACGAGGCCCCAGGTCGGCTTGAACCCGTGAATCCCGCAGAAACTGGCGGGCCGGATGGTCGATCCGCCGGTCTGCGTCGCCAGCGCCAGCGGCACGTGCCCGTCCGCCACCGCCGCCGCCGAACCGGCCGAGGACCCGCCCGGCGTGCGCGTAAGGTCATGAGGATTGGCGCTGACGGCATTACGCCCGGCCGCGGCGAATTCGGTGGTGTCGGTCTTGCCCAGGATCACCGCGCCTGCCGCGCGCAGGGTGGCGACGCAGGCCGCATCCTCGGACGGCACGAAGCCTGTGAACAGCGGCGAGTTGTGCGTCAGGGGCAGTCCGGCGACCGCGATGACGTCCTTAACCCCCACACAAAGCCCTGCTAACGGCCCTTTAGCGCCGCCTGGCGCATCCAGAGCCTGCGCAGACGCCAACGCGCCGACGTCATCGACATGAAGCCAAGCCCGCACCCGCGCATCGCGCGCGGCGATGCGCTGCAATGCAGCATGGACATTCGCGGTGGCGGAGGAGTAGGCGCTCTGGACCATGAATCAACGAATCCCTCAAGGAAGACCGCGTCTGCACGCGCGTCACATGCATAGGCAGGGCTTGATGACAGGTGAGCAGTGTGACTTCCCGCTTGGCTTGTGTAAAGCATTACATTATGCGGTGCAGCAATGACTCAGCCTGCCAGCCCTCAAGCGGCCCCGCATTCACGCGGACCCTCGGCCGGACCGTCGATCGCCGCCGCGCTCGCGACCACGACGACGATCCAGATTCTGTCGACGGTGACCGCGCTGGCTCTTACCGGCATCGCGCCGCTGGTCGCGCCTGATTTCGGGCTTGCTCCGCATTACGTCGGCTATCAGATCAGCGTGATCTACGCCGCGGGCATGATGGCATCGGCCTTCGCGGGAACCCTGATCCAGCACCGCGGTCCCGTGCAGGTGGAGCAACTGGCGCTGGGCTGCTTCGGCACAGCGCTGCTTCTGCTGGCAAGCGCGAACCCATGGGTGGCGGTGCTTGCCTCGATCGTGATCGGCATCGGCTACGGGGTGCAGAACCCCGCCAGCGCGCAGATCCTGGGCGCGGTGACGCCGCCGCACCGGCGTTCGCTGATCTTCTCGATCAAGCAGGCGGGCGTGCCTATCGGCGGGGTGCTGGCCAGCCTGCTGCTGCCGGCGATGGCCCCGCGGCTGGGCTGGCAGATGTCCCTGACCCTGCTTGCCATTCCCTGTTTCGCGATGATCGGCGTGCTGGCGCTGAAGGGCGGGCCGCCACGGCCCACGCGCCCCCCCAGCGTCGCCCTGTGGCCCAACTTCGTTTACGAGCAGCGCCTCGTCTGGGGCAGCGCCGCGCTGCGTTCGCTGGCGGTGCTGGGAATGCTCTACTCCTCGCTCCAGCTTTCGCTGTCCGCATTCGCGGTCATCATGCTGGTGGATCACGGCTGGCCGCTGGTTCAGGCCGGGCTTGTCGCCGGAGCGCTTCAGGCCTGCGGCGCGCTGGGCCGTGTCTCATGGGGCGGCCTTGGCGACCGGTTCGGCGGCTTTGCGGTGCTGGCGCTGATCGGCGCGGTGTCGATGGGCTGCATGATCGCGCTATGGCAGCTCGACGCGCTGCCGATCTGGGTCCAGATCGCGGTGCTGTGCCTGTTCGGCTTCTGCATGAGCGGGTGGAACGGCGTGGTCATGGCCGAATGCACTCACCACTGCGCCCCCGAAGACGCGGGCCGCGTGATCGGCGGCTCGCTGGTCTACACGTTCCTGGGGGTCATGATCGGCCCTGCCGCGATGGCGACGATCTATGCCTGGTGCGGCGATTACGGCACCAGCTTCCTGCTGGTCAGCTGGGTTGCCGCCCTGGGCGCCGTGATCGCCGCCCGCGCCGCGATCAAGGGCTGATATCTCCCCGCCTGTTCGTCCTTCGACAGGCTCAGGACGAGCGGGCGGCGGATATCAAAAGCGAAAGCTGACCCAGCCGGCAAGGAAGTCCGAGCTGCGATAGCCCGCATCGGTCAGCGCCGGACCCGCCGCCAGATGCTCATACCGGCCGGTGAACGATACACGCGGCGTAATCGACCACACCAGCTGCAACCGCGCGAGATCGGCGATCTTGCGCGACCGCCCGTTCTGCGTTCCCGCGAAGGGCTGACCATTGGCCCGGTAAACCGCATCGTAGACATTATCGCGCCAGGCCATCTCATACTCCGCCGTGACGCGGGCGTTCTTGAACGGAGTGAAGCTGACGTTCGGGGTCACTGCAACGAGGTTCGAGGGCGTGAGGTACAGCTGATAGCTGAAGTAGATGTTGTTGCCGAAGGGCGAATAGGCATTGCGCAGCTTGCCGTCGCCATAGCCTCCGCCGCCGCTGGCATAGTCGGCGTGGACACCCACGCGCGGTGCGGTCTTGGCCTTGCCCAGCCGGTAGGTCGTGGCGATGAAGGCCTGCCAGGCATCGATGTCCTGGTTGATATAGGTCCCTCACTGGTGGTTGACCGTCCAGTCCACGTTAACCGGCCCAACGTCGCCGCGCAGCTGCGCGCCCAGGTAATAGCGCGTCGCCGGGCCGATCCGTCCGCCCCAGGCCCCAACGTCGTTCTGCCGCCGCCACAGGAAGGTATCGAGATAGAGCTGCGAGCCGCCAAGAAACGTCTTGGGCAGCACGAAGCCAAGATTTCCGCCCGAAAACCGGCGCGCCGGATCGTTGACATCGTCCGCCGTACCGAGATCGCCGTAAGAGGTCGGCCGGAAATCGAACACGCCCGCACGCACCGTCCGCCCGCGCGCCCATGCGCGCACGCCGTTCAGGGTATAGCGGATCGTGTTGCTGTCACGCTGCGAGGTCAGCAGATTGGGACCGTCGGTGAATTCCTGCCGTCCATAGCGCACGCCGACGTCGATGCCGCCGATCTCGCCGCTGGCTTCGACGAATGACTGCTGGATCACCAGATCGTTGCGCAGCGAGGTGGATGGCACGCCAAGATTGCGCCCGCCGATGCCGCCATGGGCAAGCTCGCCATAAGCGCGCAAGTGCTCACCGATATGCAGATCCGCCCCGGCAACCACGCGGGTGATGTCCTGGCGCTGGGCATCGGCTTCGCGCAGGTTCGGATTGGTCGTCTCGTTTACCCGCAGGCGCAGTTCGCCCGAGAGGGTGAGATAGATGTCGCCGTCCTCGTCCAGCGGCAGATACTTCAGCCGGTCCAGCGGGTCGTCGCGCTTTTTCGCATCGCCCATCGAGGTCCAGTCCTCGGCCCAGCGTGAAAGGCTGTAGCCGCCCGTGACGGCGCCGTCGCCGTTGTAGGAGGCGGGATATTCAGCCTTCTTGTCTTCGGCGTGCGCCAGCGCAGGGACCATGACGGAGGCGAGCGAAAGGGTGGCGGCAAACAGCCGCGCGCAAAACGTAGTCATCGAGAGTCTCCCGGTGCGCGCGCCTCTATCGGGCGCGCTTGTTGTCTCGGGGCCGCGCTTATTCGGCGGGAACGGCGTGGGCGGGCAGCGCCAGCGTGGTGCCGCTGAGCGCGGCATCCAGCTGGTCGTGGTCCAGCCTGCCTTCCCAGCGCGAGACCACCACCGTCGCCACCGCATTGCCGATGAAGTTGGTGAGGCTGCGGCATTCGGACATGAAGCGGTCCACGCCCAGGATCAGCGCCATGCCCGCGACCGGCACAGAAGGCACGATCGACAGTGTGGCCGCCAGGGTGATGAAGCCCGCCCCGGTAACGCCCGCCGCGCCCTTGGACGAAAGCATCGCCACGCCGAGCAGAAGCAGCTGCTGGCCGATGGTCAGGTCGACGTTGCAGGCCTGCGCGATGAACAGCGCCGCCAGCGTCATGTAGATATTGGTGCCGTCGAGGTTGAAGCTGTAGCCGGTGGGGACGACGAGGCCGACGATCGCCTTGGGGCAACCGGCGCGCTCCATCTTCTCGATCAGCGCGGGCAGCGCGCTTTCCGAGGAGGACGTGCCCAGCACCAGCAGCAGTTCGCCCTTGAGATAGCCGATCAGGCGGAAGATCGAGAATCCGCAAAGGCGCGCCACGGCGCCCAGCACCACCAACACGAAGATCAGCGAGGTTGCATAGAACGTCGCCACCAGCGCGGCCAGGTTGGCCAGGCTGCCCACACCGTACTTGCCGATGGTGAAGGCCATGGCGCCAAAGGCGCCGATCGGCGCCACGCGCATGACGATCGACACCAGCTTGAAGACGACGACCGAGACGTCTTCGAGGATCGAAAGGATACGCTCGCCCCGCTCACCGATCGAGGCCAGCGAAATGCCGAACAGGATCGCGACTACGAGGACCTGAAGGATGTTGCCCTGCGTGAGCGAGGACACCAGCGTTTCCGGGATCATCGCATTGAGAAAGCCGACCAGCGAGGTTTCGTGCGCCTTCTCGGAATATTCGGCGACCTTGCCGGCATCGAGGGAGGCAGGGTCGATGTTGAGGCCCGAGCCCGGCTTCACCACGTTGGCGACCACCATGCCGACGATCAGTGCCAGGGTGGAGAAGAAGAAGAAGTAGCCGAACGCCTTGGCGGCCACGCGGCCCACCGAGCCGAGATCGCGCATCCCGGCGATGCCGGTCACGATGGTGAGGAAGATGACGGGGGCAATCACCATCTTCACCAGCTTGATGAACATGTCGCCCACCGGCTTCAGCGATTCGCCCAAGGCCGGATAGAAGTGCCCGAGCAGGACGCCCGCCGTGATCGCCACCAGCACCTGCAGGTAGAGATGGGAATACCAGCGGCGCGGCGCGGGATGCGCGCCGTCATGGGGCTGAACGTCGGTGGGTGTGTACTTCATATCGGTCGCCTGATCCTCTCGGGCAAGGCAACGCCTGGGGCGGTGCTCGTGCCGGGCAATTTTGCGCTTTGATGCGCTGCGCGCAAAGGGAATTGCGAAAATTGATGAATCGTTGTTTTTCAATTCTTTAGCAATACAACAGGCACGTTCCTGTCCAGCTTCCTGCACATGCCCCGTCCAAAAAGTGCAGAAATTTGCACATCGCCAAGCCTTGGCGTATCGGATTCGGGTGATCCGAACGAGAAACCTCGGTCTGCTGGCCGCAGCGCTGGTCTGCGCCGCGCTCATGGCCTTCGCCGCCGGACTGGCCGTGCGCAGCGCCGCCACGGCGCGCTTTGCGCAGGCAGCAGCCACGGACGCGCGGCTGCGTCAGGCCCTGCTCGCCAGCGAAGTGGCGCGCTTCCGCCTGCTCCCCCTTGCATTGGGCGACGATGAGGACCTTGTGGCGCTCGTCTCCGGCAAACCCGGCGCAGCGGGCGTGATGAACGCCAAGCTGGAGCGGCTTTCACGCGATTTCGGATCGCCGATCATCTACGTCATCCGCAGCGACGGACTGACGCTGGCCGCCAGCAACTGGCGCGATCCGCGCAGTTTCCTGGGCAAGGACTATAGCTTTCGGCCTTATTTCCGCGCCGCCATGCGCACCGGCACCGGCGAACAGTTCGCGCTGGGCACGGTCAGCCGCCAGCCCGGCCTGTTCTTCGCGCGACGCGCCGCCGGGGGCAGCGTGGTGGTCATGAAGATGGCGTTCGACCGGGTCGAGGCGCAGTGGCGCGAAAGCGGCGGCCTGACTTTCGTGACTGACCGCGACGGCGTGATCCTCGTCACCAGCCGCCCCGACTGGCGCTATGCCGCCACGCGCACCCTTGGCCCGCAGCGCAGCCGCATCGAGCGCGAGACGATCGGCGTCGGCAATCTCGGCCCGCCCCCCTTCACCGTGCTGGCGGACGGCCGCATCGCGATCCCCGGTGTAAGGGGAGATTTCCTGCTCGCCGCCACGCCGCCCAGCCCCGCCGGGTGGCGGGTGAACCTGGCGCTGCCCCTGCGCGCCATCGATACCACCGTGCGCGCGGCCCAGATCGGCGCCGCCCTGGCCACCCTCGCGCTGCTTGCCCTTGCCCTGTTCCTGCGCGAGCGCGGACGCCGCCGCTCCGAACGCACCGCGCAGCTGGAAGCCGCCGTCGCCGCACGAACGGTGGACCTGCGCCGCGAGATCGAGGAGCGCGCCGCCGCCGAGGAACATGCCGCGCAGCTACGCGAAGGGCTGCGGCAGGCCAACCGCCTCGCCACGCTGGGGCAGGTCACCGCCAGCGTCGCGCATGAAACCGCGCAGCCGGTGGCGGCGATCCGCAACTATGCCGCAACCTCGCGCCAGCTGCTGGACATGGGGGCGGACGGCGAAGTGCGCGCCAACCTTCAGGCGATAGACCGGCTGGCCGAGCGTATCGGCACCGTCACCGCCGAACTGCGCGGTTTCGCGCGCAAGGGCAGCCGGGCGGGCGGGCCGATCCCGCTGGAGGAAGTCGTGGAAGGCGCCTGCCTCCTGCTCAAGGAACGCCTCTCGCGCGTTGATTTCGCACGGCCGCAGATCGGCCCGGAAGTGGTGGTCTTCGGCGGACGGGTGCGGCTGGAGCAGGTGCTGGTCAACGTCCTGCAAAACGCGCTGGAAGCGCTGGAGACGTGCCCCGAACCGCGCCTTGCCCTGACATGGGCGTACCATGAAGGCGCCGTGCGTATGCTCGTCGCCGATAACGGCCCCGGCATCGCGCCCGAAGTGGCGGGCCGCCTGTTCACCCCCTTCGCCACCAGCCGCCAGACCGGCCTTGGCCTTGGGCTGGTGATCGCCAAGGACATTATGGAGGACTTCGGCGGCAACCTGCACCTTGTGCCCACCGAAACGGGCGCCTGCTTCGCCATCACCCTGAAGCGCGCGCCGTCGTGATGGACAGTTCCCGCCGCGTCGCTCTGGTGGAGGACGACGAAGACCTTCGCGTCTCCACCGCGCAGGTTCTGACCCTTGCCGGTTTCACGGTGGAATCCTTCGCCGCCGCCGCGCCCGCGCTGGCAGCCATCGATGCCGGCTGGCCCGGCCTGGTGGTGACCGACGTGCGCATGCCGTACATGTCCGGCATCGAGCTGCAGCGCGCCCTGCACGAACGGGACAGCGAACTGCCGGTGATCCTGGTGACCGGCCACGGAGACGTGACCATGGCGGTCGATGCACTGAAGGCCGGGGCCTGGGACTTCCTCACCAAGCCGTTCGACCCGCAGGCGTTGATCGCCGCCGCCGACCGCGCGGCGACCGCCCGCTCCCTTGTGCTCGACAACCGGCGGCTGCGGGCGGAGGCGCAAGGGGAGGAATCGTCCGGGCTGGTCGGCCAGTCGCCCGCGATCCGGCGCCTGCGCGAGATGATACCCACCCTTGCCAATGCCGATATCGACCTGTTCATCGAGGGTGAGACCGGCACCGGCAAGGAACTGCTCGCCCGCCTGATCCACCGCGCCGGCAAGCGCGCGCGGCACCGTTTTCTGGCGGTTGCCTGCGCTGCCCTGCCCGATCCGCTGGAGGATGAACTCTTCGCCCCCAGCGGCGAGGCCAGCATCGCTGCCGCCAATCGCGGCACCCTGTTCCTCGACGATATCGACCAGGCCGCGCGGCGCCTGCAGTCGCGGCTGGTGCCTCTGGTGGAGGAACGCGCCCTGCGCAGCCCCGGCGCGCGCGAGCCGCTGCCGCTGGACCTGCGCGTGATCGCCACTGGCGGAGCGGAAGAAGGTGACCTGGCCGAACGGATCGCGCCCGCCCTGTTCTACCGGCTGGCGGCGCTGCGCCTGCGGATGCCTCCCTTGCGTGAACGGCGCGAGGATGTGCCCGCGCTGTTCGCGCACCTTGCCGGCGCGGCGGCCGCGCGTCTGCGGCGCCCCCTGCCCGAGATGACCGGCGCCGTGCGCGACCACCTTGCCGGGCACGACTGGCCCGGCAATGTGCGCGAACTGGCGCATTATGCCGAACGCTTCGTGCTGCGGCTGATCGAGTCAGCGCCGCAGCCGCAATCCGACGCCGCCGGTGACACCCTGCCGCAGCGGCTGGACGCCTTCGAGCGCGAGACGATCGTGGGGGCGGTGATGAACGCCAACGGTGAGATCGGCGCGGCGATTCAGCGCCTGGGGATCCCGCGCAAGACCTTCTACTACAAGGTCAACAAGCTGGGGATCGACCTGACCGCACTGCGCAAGGACGCCGCGCGGGACGGCTAAGAGACCGTTTGAAAATGCGCAGAGGAGCGCATTTTGAATGCGCCGCCAGCCCATTCTCAAACGGTCTCTAAGGCCCGGTCATCCCCGCATCATGCAGGCAGCTACGCGGCTACCGCTGCGTAGAGCGTGATCTGCGAATGCAGTCCCCCTTCCGAAGACTGGCCCACCCAGATATCGAACAGCCCCGGCTCGGCGATACGCTTGTTACCCGAACCGACGAACTCCAGATCGATGCGCGACAGCGTGAACCTTACCGTCCGGCTGCCCCCCGGATCGAGCGTCACCCGCTCCATCCGCTTCAGCTCCCGAATTGGCCGGGTGCGGCTGGCCACACGGTCGCGGATATAAAGCTGCACCACTTCGCTGCCCTTGCGCTTGCCCTTGTTGGTAAGGCGGACCGTGATCTCGATGGTCCCGTCCCAGCGCAGGGCCGGATCGGCAACGTGCAGCCGGTCCAGCGCGAAATCGGTGTAGCTGAGGCCGTGGCCAAAGGGGTAGCGAGCGCTGTTGTCGGTAGTGGAATAGCGGGCCTTGTACTCAGTGCTGCCCTTGTCGAGCACCGGGCGACCGGTGGATTTGCGGTCGTAGAAGAACGGCTCCTGGCCCGATTCCCATGGAAAACTGACCGGCAGCTTGCCCGAAGGATCAGCCTTCCCTGTGACCAGATCGGCGATGGCATTGCCCGCCTCGGAACCGAGGAACCACGTTGCCAGCACCGCATTGGCATTGGCGACGCCTTCGTGCAGCGCTAGCGCGCGGCCGTGGCGCAGAAGGACAACCGTGGGCTTGCCGGTCGCGGCGATGGCATCGGCCAGCGCCTGCTGGGCGGCGGGAATCTCGATCACGGTGCGCGACTGTGCCTCACCCGACATGTCCTGCGATTCGCCAACCGCCAGCAGGACGACATCGGCCGCCTTGGCCGCCTTCACCGCCGCCTCGATGCCGCCGTCCAGGGGCTCATGGATGCCGCAGCCCACCACCACCGTCAGCTTGGCGGGATCGGGCAGCGCGGCGCGCAGGCCGCTGGCGATATCGACGCCCTTGGCCGGATCGCCGTAGAAGGCCCAGGGCCCGTAAAGGTTGTCCTTGTCCTCGCCGAAAGGGCCGATCAAGGCGATCTTCTGCTGCTTGTCCGGGTCCAGCGGCAGCACACCGTCGTTCTTGAGCAGCACCGCCGAACGCGTCCCTGCCTCCCGTGCGAGGGCGATATGGGCAGGCGCGCCGATCCGGCTGCTTTCCGCCTTTTCGTCCAGCGAACGCCACGGGTTTTCGAACAGGCCCATGGCGGCCTTCACGTAAAGGATGCGGCGCACGGCAACGTCGATGGTACCCATCGGCACCGCGCCGCTCTTCACCAGTTCGGGCAGATAACGGATGTAGAGCCCGCTCTGCATCGACATGTCGACGCCGGCCAGCACCGCCAGCCGCGCCGCATCGCGGTCGTCTTCGGCAAAGCCGTGCGCGACCAGTTCCTCATCGGCGGTGTAGTCCGAGAAGACGAAGCCGCGAAAGCCCATCTCGCCGCGCAGGATATCGGTCATCAGTTCGCGGTCGGCGGTGGCGGGCACGCCGTTGATCTCGTTGAACGCCGCCATCGTCGTCAGCGCCCCCGCCGCAAAAGCCGAGCCGAAGGGCGGCAGGTGGGTTTCGCGCAACGTCTCGTCGCTGATATCGACGTTGCCGTATTCCAGCCCCGCCGCCACCGCACCGTAAGCGGCGAAGTGCTTGGGACATGCCAGCAGCGAATCGTCGCGCCGCAGATCACGGCCCTGGAAGCCCCGGACCCGCGCGGCGGTCAGAAGAGCGGTGAGGGTCACGTCCTCGCCCGCCCCTTCGACCACGCGGCCCCAGCGTTGGTCCCGCGCGACATCGGCCATCGGCGCGAACGTCAGGTGAAGGCCCGCCGCCGTCGCTTCGACCGCCATGGCCCGCGCGGTGCGCCGGACCATCGCCGGGTCGAAACACGACGCCTCGCCCAGCGGCACCGGGAAGATCGTTTTCAGGCCGTGGATCACGTCGCCCGCAAAGATCAGCGGAATGCCCAGACGGCTGTCGTTAACCGCCATTTCCTGGGCCCTGCGCGCCCCTGCCACGCCGATGCCGTTGAACAGACAGCCGACGCGGCCCTTGCGGATTTCCTGCGCCAGCCGCTTCACATCCTGGATGCCGGCATCCGGGTTGGGCGGATTGAATGGACGGAAGGCATCGGCAAGACAGGTCATCTGCCCCGCCTTTTCCTCTACCGTCATGCGCTTGATGAGGTCATCCACACGCTCGACATCGCCCGCGGCCAGTGCCCCGCGGGATACCCCGAGAGCGAAAGAGCTGGTGATGATGCCGGACAGGACACTGCGGCGATCTATTTTCATGAAGGCGGAAAAATCACTCTGGAAGGATGTGCACCTATCCGCTTCTAAGCGATCGCGCCGGATTTTGTTGCATTGCGGCAAACGGGGTAGCCCGCTTTCGGGGCGACTCATCCGTGCCGCGCGCCGAACATCCTCAAAAAGAAGGCCGCCGACATGCCCGCGAAAGCGGCATGTCGGCGGCCAGTTCATCAAAACGGCCCCGAAAAAGGGAGAGACTGGGCCGTCAGGGTAGGCAAATGGGGTCAGGCCGCCACGAGGCGATCCGCGCGGCAGGCCATCAGCGGCTGGATCTTCTCGCCGAAGTCGACGAGACCCTTCTCGAAGTCGTCGAAGGTCAGCATGATGCCCTTGGTGCCGGGTACGGAGGCGGCTTCATCGAGCAGCTTGGCGACGGTCTCGTAGGAACCGACGAACGTGCCGATACCCAGGTTCACCGCGCCTTCCGGCAGGTTGATGTGGCGGGCAGTTGAATCCGCGCCGGCATTCTTGTCGGCAGCGCCCTGGTCGCTCATCCATGCCAGCGCGTCGACGTCGGCGCCTTCACGGTAGCTCTGCCACTTGGCCATCGCGGCCTCGTCGCTTTCGTCGGCGATGACCATGCACAGGATGTAGGCGCCCACGTCGCGTCCGGTCTTGGCGGCTGCTTCGACCAGTGCCTCCACGGTGGGGGCGTGCTTGGTCGGCTTGTTGACGCCGCCAGCGGTGACGAAGTTGTAGTCGCCGTAGTTGGACACGAACTCCATGCCGCGCGCCGACTGGCCGGCGCCGACGATCTCGATCTTGCCATTGCTGGGCTTGGGCAGAAGCTGGCAGTCCTCCATCTGGAAGTGCTCGCCCTTGAAGTCGGACTTACCATCGGTCCACAGGTCCTTCATGACCTGCACGTATTCGCTGGCATAGTCGTAGCGGTGGCCGAAATAGGCATCGCCCGGCCACATACCCATCTGCTCGTACTCACCCTTGGCCCAGCCGGTGACGATGTTGATGCCGAAGCGGCCCGGTGCGACGGAATCGATGGTCACGGCCATGCGCGCCACCATGGCAGGAGGCAGCGTCAGGATCGCGGTGGAGGCGAACAGCTTGATCTTGCTCGTCACGGCCGCCAGCGCGCTCATCAGCGTGAAGCTTTCCAGGTTGTAGTCCCAGAATTCCGTCTTGCCGCCGAAACCGCGCAGCTTGATCATGGAAAGCGCGAAATCGAAGCCGTAGCCTTCGGCGGTCTGGACGAGCTTCTTGTTCATTTCGAAGCTGGGCTTGTACTGCGGCGCATTGGCCGAGATCAGCCAACCGTTGTTGCCGATGGGAATGAACAGACCGATATCCATGGGCTTACTCCTGGGAAGAGAGGTTAAGGGAGAGAAGGAAAAGCGGAAGGTACACGGCCGAGCCAGTCCGTCGCCTGCTCGTAGGCGAAACCTCCGCACAGCAGATACTGTTCGGCCTTCGGAGGGCCGATCAGTTGCAGCGCCAGTGGCAGGCCGCGCGTGTCGAAGCCCATAGGCGTCACCAGCGCGGGGAAACCCAGCATCGAGATCGTGCGTGTCAGCGCGGACAGTTCGCCGATCATCGCCTGCATCGCCGCGCCGCCTGTCGCACCGACTTCATCGGCCAGCGGCACCGGCATTCGCGCGGCGGGTGTCAACAGGAGGTCCACCTGGGCGAAGGGGCCGGACAGCATATCCGACTGCGCGGACTTTCGCCGGCCCAGCGCCGCCAGATAGTCCTGCGGCGCCACGGCAGCGCCCGCCGTCAGGCGGTTGCGCACTTGTTCACCGAAATCCCGGGGACGTTCGGCAAGGTGGCGGGCGTGGAAGGCGGCGGCTTCGGGCGCCCATATCCGCGCCGCTATTTCCGGGTAGCCCGAATGGTCGGGGATGGCGACATCGACCACTTTCGCGCCCAGTCGTTCGAACACCGCGCGCGCGGCGGCGAAGGCCGCGGCGACTTCGGGGTGCAGGTCTTCGGTGAAATAGCGGGTAGGCACGCCGATGGTGAGGCCATCGCAGCCGGCGGCAAGACCAGCCTCGTAATCGTGGCCCGACGCGGTAAGAACCGTCATGAGCCGGGCCAGCGAACGGCTCGACGTGGCCAGCGGCCCGGCGGTGTCGAGCGTGTGCGACAGCGGCATCATCGCGGTTCCCGGCAGCAGCCCGTTGGTGGGCTTGAGCCCCACCACGCCGCAGAACGCGGCTGGCAGGCGAACCGATCCGCCCGTATCCGAGCCCAGCGCCCCCGTGACGATCCGCGCGCCGACCGCAGCCCCCGAGCCCGACGACGAGCCGCCCGAAATAGCCTCGGCGTTCCAGGGATTGCCGCAGCGCCCCAGGTGCGCGTTGTGCCCGGTGGGGCCCATAGCGAATTCGGCCATGTGCAGCCGCCCGATGGTGATCGCGCCCGCTGCCTCCAGCCGCGAAACGAGCGGCGAGGTTTCGCGCGGCAGATGGCCGCGCCAGATCAGCGAACCCGCCTCGGTCGGTATTCCGGCGCGGAAGAACATGTCCTTGTGCGCCAGCGGCACCCCGTGAAGCGACCCGCGAAGCCTGCCGCGCGCCCGTTCACGGTCGCAGTCACGCGCCTGCTCCAGCGCCGCTTCGGCCTCGATCGCGACGAAGGCGCCCAGATGCTCCCACGTCTGCGCCTTGGCGATGGCGGCATTGACGGCCATCTCGGCGCTGACGTCTCCTGCGGCGATGGCTTCGGCAAGGTCGAACAGGTCGGTGGGCAGATCTGCGTCGGGCATGGCGGTCTCACCTGATGAAAGGGTCATGCTCCCGCCCCTCGCGCTTGCGCTCGCGAAGGGCGGGAGTGAAGGCGGCGCAGCGTCCGGGAGGAGAACGATGCCGCGCCGCCCATTCTCAAATCGCGCGGGGCGGCTGCAGGGCAGCGTTCACAGTGCAGTATCCATCGCGAGACTGGAGCCGCCAGCCATGAGGGCAAAACGCTTCGAGACCATTGTGAACCCCTTGAACGCCCGAATGAGTGTCGTTTTCATTACAATGACCGATTCGCAGGCGATTGCAAGCCAGCCATCGCGACCCCCCATATAGAAAGACCTCAACGCTATCATTTCACGAGATTTTTTATATGAACACAAATGAGTGACGTTTTCATTCAATCGTAAATGGCCGCCATTTTGCACAAGGGTGCCGCCGGTCGCGCTGCATGAGGCATACCGCGAGAAAATCCGGCCTTCTCGCCTCGCTTCGCTGCTTGCTACGCCTATTCGCACAGGACCTGATTCGCCCAACCCAGATCAAAGCAGCGCCGTGACCTCACCGGGACCGCGATGACGCGGCGGACGTGCGCCAGGATGGCTGTTCACCAAGTTGCCGTGTAAACGAGGAAAATAGGGAGTTATTGCATCAGCCGCACGGCAATCGCAGCGCATGAGATCGTGATGTAATCCGTATTATAAGCCGCGCACATAAGATGCCCTGCTATTCGGAACGCTGCGGGCGGATTCCGCCTCCCGCGCATTCAAAGAGCCCTGATTTCCGGCAAACAGCCCATGGCGGGGACCTACCCGCCCCTGCACAAGCCACGCCGATCATTGACAACCACCGACGCGCGCCTTAGCGACAATAATTGAGAGTGCCTCGCAATAGCGTGCGATGCCCGTCAGAAAACGAGATGCCGTTGCGCCTGCTACCCCGCACCCAATTGCGCCCACGCGCATCATCGCCGCGCCGCCGGTCCTGGTCGGCATAGCGGCGATGGCAGGAAAAGCGCAGGGTGTGGGACGAATTCCGGCCGGCCGGACAGACGTGGCAGCGCGGTTGCTCGCGGCGATCCCGGCCAACTATCTGCTGACGTCCCTCGCGACCGCGACCCTCGCCCGCCTGCTGTGGCGCGGGCTGGGCGTCGATCCGGCCAATGCCAGCGTGGCGGCGATGCTGGCCTCCTTCGTGATGTTCTCGGTGCTGGCGCTTGTGGCGTTCGGCGTGAGATCGGCCCTTAAGCTGTGGCTCTGGATGATCGGTTCGGGCGCCGTCCTGGGCGCAGGCCTGTGGCTTTCCCTGACATCGGGAGGACGACTGTGAAGGACAGCCTGCGTCAATCCATGGCGCTGTTCCACACGTGGAGCGGGCTGCTGCTTGGCTGGTTGCTCTTCGCGATGTTCGCCACCGGCACCGCAGCCTATTTCCAGGACGAGATCACCCGCTGGATGCAGCCGGAAGTAACCGGCAGCGCCGATCCTGAAGCGTCCGCCCAAGGCGCTGTGAGATACTTGAACAAAGTCGCCCCCGATGCGATCAGTTGGTATATCACCCTGCCGAACGGCCGCAGCGCCACCACCCAGGTTTACTGGCAACCCGGCGACGGGACACGCGGTAAACGCGGCGAAACCTCCGCTGTGCTGGACCAGGCAGGCCGCGCGATCACCGTGCGCGAAACCAGCGGCGGCTTCTTCCTCTACCGCTTCCATTTCGACCTTCACTATATGCCGGTGCTGTGGGCGCGCTACCTCGTGGGTATCGCGGCGATGTTCATGCTTACGGCGATCCTTTCGGGCATCGTCACCCACAAGAAGATCTTCGCCGATTTTTTCATGCTACGCTTCGGCAAGGGGCAGAGAAGCTGGCTGGACGCGCATAATGTGACCGCCGTGATCGCACTGCCTTTCCACCTGATGATCACCTTTACCGGATTGGTCACGCTGGCCTCGATGTACATGCCCTGGGGCATCGCCGCGAACTATGCCTCGCCGTCGGTATTTCAGGAGCAGGTTTTCGGCCGCGAACCGGCGGCCGAACGCAGCGGCAGGGCCCAGCCGCTCGTCGATCTTGCGCCGCTGATGCGCGCGGCCTCTGCCGGATGGGGCGGCAAACAGGTGGGTTATATCAGCGTGACGAACCCCGGCGATGCGACGGCCCGCGTCCTGTTCACCCGGTCGCCCGGCGCTGCCATTGCCGCGCGCGGAGAGACGGCCGCCTTCGCAGGCGCCACCGGCAAGGATCTGGCCGCTCACACCGCCAGCGGCGCGGCGCTGGCGACGGAAAGCGTGATGATCGGCCTGCACACGGGGCGCTTCGCCCAGTGGGGCCTGCGCTGGCTGTATTTCCTGAGCGGCATCGGCGGCACCGTCATGGTCGGCAGCGGACTGGTGCTCTGGACCGTCAAACGCCGCGCCCGCCTCCCCGATCCGGCGCGGCCGCACTTCGGCTTCCGTCTTGTTGAACGGCTGAACATCGCTGCGATCCCCGGCCTTGCCACCGGCATCGCCGTCTATTTCCTCGCCAATCGCCTGCTTCCCGCAGATCTTGCCCAGCGG
The DNA here is from genome assembly GCF_001046635.1 of Novosphingobium barchaimii LL02. Classification (GTDB taxonomy): domain Bacteria; phylum Pseudomonadota; class Alphaproteobacteria; order Sphingomonadales; family Sphingomonadaceae; genus Novosphingobium; species Novosphingobium barchaimii. Next base: position 91,543 of record NZ_KQ130459.1, on the reverse strand, counting down.
CCAGACCGCGAGATCGACAGCCTGTTCCTCGCCTGGCTCGCCGTGGGCCTGTGGGGCATGGTGCGCCCCGCCGGACGGGCATGGACCGAGACGCTGGCCCTCGCCGGGGCCTGCTTTGCGGCGGTGCCGGTAGTCAATGCTCTGACCACTTCGCGCGGGTTCGCCGCCAGTATCACCAATGGCGACTGGCTGTTCATAGCGTTCGATCTGGTGATGATCGCGCTGGCGGCCTGCTTCCTGCACGCGGCTGGCAAAGTGGCGCAGCACCGGGCGAAAAAGGCGGCGGCCCCGCTCCGCCGGACTTCGCGCAAGGCGGTGAGCCAGTGATCCACACCCTTGCCATAGCGCTGGCCTGCGCGGCGTTCCTGATGCTTGCGCTGTCGATGAAGCGCCATCAGCGCGACCTTGTCGGCCGCACCGTGCCCGAGGCCCGTGCCAGGCTTGCCCGGATCGCCGGCTGGCTGCTCATCGCGCTCTGCTGGGCGCTGGAAGGCTGGATGCTCGGCCCGGCGCTGGGCACGATCGTCTGGATCGGCGAAGTCAGCATGGGGGCATGGCTGGCCATCGCCATCATCAACTGGCGCGCGGACCGGCCCGCTCGCTGATCTTCGGCGGCGCGCCCGGTAGCCTCAGGTGCGCGTCAAGAAAGTCCAGAAACGCCCTGATCCGCGATGCCAGCCGCTGGTGCCCCGCATAAAGCGCGTGGATGTCCTCGTGGTCGCCCGGATTGCAGTCGCGCAGGATCTCGACCAACCGGCCCGAAGCAAGATCGGCGGCAACGTGGAACCGGCCCAGCCGGGCAATACCGCCGCCGGCTGCCGCCATCATCCGCACCACTTCGCCCGAATTGCCCATGAACACGCCGTCTATCGGCCGGTGAACAAGCGTTCCTTCGACGAGGAACGGCCATGTGTCTACCGAACGGCGGAAGCTGAAGCGCAGACATGCGTGCTGCGCCAGTTCACGCGGATGGACGGGCTCGCCTCGTTCCCGCAGATAGGCAGGGCTGGCGACCACGGCCATCGCGCTGCGCCCCAGCTTCTTCGCCTTGAGCCCGGTATCGCGTAGCGGACCTATGCGGATGGCGATATCCGCCCGCTCCTCCACCAGATCGACCAGCGTGTCCGACAGCGCCAAATCCAGCGTCACGCCGGGGTGAAGCGCCTGGAATAGCGGCAGGATCGGCAGCAGGCACTGGGTTCCGAACGGCACCGAAGCGTTGATCCGCAAAGGCCCCCGGGGCGCTTCGTCAGCGCGCGCGAAGCCGCGCTCCACTTCGTCGATCTCGGCGACGAGCCCGGCCACGCGCTCGCGGTAGAGTTCGCCTTCCGCCGTCAGCGCCAGCGCCCGCGTGGTGCGAGACACCAACTGCGCCCCCAGCCGCGCCTCCAGCCGGGCGATGGCGCGGCTGACCGCCGACGGGGTAAGCCGCAGCGCCCGGGCCGCACCGGCAAAGCTGCCGCTTTGCGCGACGGCGAGGAAGATCTGCATTTCACCGAAGCGGTTATCCATATATCGTCGCATCCGTGATTTTGAATCACTTCTAAGATGCCCTCGCGCTGGCTGTTCATCAATACCACTGCGTCCTACATTCGCGGGCAACATCGTGAAGGACTTTATCTCATGGATTTGAAACTCACCGGCAAGACCGCTCTCGTTACCGGATCGACCGCCGGCATCGGCCTTGCCATCGCCGAGCGCCTTGTTGGCGAAGGCGTCGACGTGGTCATTTCGGGCCGTAACCGGCACAAGCTCGACGAAGCCGCCGTCAAGGTCGCTGCCAAGGCTGCGCAAGGCGGCAAGGTGCGCGCCGTCCTTGCCGATCCCGCGACGGCCGAAGGCGCCGCTGCGCTGATCGCGGCGGTTCCGGATGTCGACATTCTGGTCAATAACCTGGGCATTTACGAGGCCAAGCCCTTCACCGAGATTTCCGACGAGGACTGGCACCGCTTTTTCGAGGTCAACGTCGTCAGCGGCGCGCGCCTGGCCCGCCACTACTTCCCCCGGATGCTCGCCAGGGACTGGGGCCGCGTGATCTTCATCGCCAGCGAAAGCGGGCTCGTGATCCCCGGCGAGATGATCCACTACGGCATGACCAAGACCGCCCAGCTCGCGATCGCCCGCGGCCTTGCCGAGCAGACGCGCGGCACCGGGGTGACGGTGAACTCGGTCCTGCCCGGCCCGACCCGCTCGGAAGGGATTGTCGAATTCATCCGCTCGGTCGTCGAAAACAAGGACGCCCCCGAGGCCGAGCGCGAGAAGGAGTTCTTCACCAAGCTGCGCCCGCTTTCGCTGATCCGCCGCCTGATCGAAGCAGACGAGATCGCCGCACAGGTGGCCCTGCTCGCCAGCCCGCTCGGCGCTGTCACCAACGGCGCTTCGGTTCGAGTTGAAGGCGGCATCATCCCAACCATCGCATGACGGGCATGATCGCCCCCTGACTGCCAGCAGAAGCATGACGGACGCTGTGTCCGTCATGCTTCACGGCGTCGCCAGGGGGGTGAGATAACGCTGGAACAACCGCGTAACACTCGGGCGTAAACTCAACGACGCCCGAGAGACCGTTTGAGAATGGGCTTTGCCCATTTTGCCGCACCAGCCCACTCCCCCACCCGGCCACCCATAGAATACTGCCGTTGGGTGGCCGGGTGGGCGAGTGGGCTGGTGCCGCCTTCAAAATGCGCTCTTCTGCGCATTTTTCAAACGATCTGCGAGCATCCCGCCGAGAGCCGGCATCAGCCGCGCTGGCGTACCTGCTCCGTGAGGTAATCCACCAGCGGCTTCTCGCATTTGGGATTGATCGCCAGGAAATGGCGCCGCCGATCGTGTTCGTCGGGCAGGCGGCACAGCACCTCTTCGTCGACAAGGCGGCGCACCAGCCTCAGCGCGGTGCTCATCGGCGCGCCCGACGCGATGCAGGCGCTCGATACCGAAACCTGACGCTTTTCGATCTTCGCCAGCAACAGGTCCAGCATCATCGCCCAGGCCGGGTCGCCGAACAGTTCTCCGCCGCCGATCGCGCGCCGCTTGGTTTCCCGGCGGAGCTGATCGCGGATGAACACGGTCAACTGCTCCGGCGTGACCGGTCCGCCCGGCAGCGGCGAGGAAACGGATGGCACCGGCGCCTCCGCCGGCGCCGAGGAGCGACCCGGCTCGTCCATCAAATGGGCAAGGCGCTGCAGTTCGGTGCTGAGATTGGAAATCTTGTCGATCAGAACTTTGCGCGCGCCCGGTGCGGGCGCCAGCCCGCGAATACGCTGCAGCGCGCGGCGCAGGTCGGACTGGCTGATCGGCTTTTCCAGAAAGTCGATCGCCGAGGCCCGCATCGCGTCGATCGCGACGTCCTTTGTCGCATAGCCGGTGGCCATGATGAAGCGCAGCTGGCGCCCCTCCGCCTCGGCCTGCTGCGCCATTTCCTGGATCAGGGTGATGCCATCGAGCCCGGGCAGGTTGTAATCGACGATGGCGATGGAGATGTCGTGGTCGACAAACAGGGCCAGCGCCTCGTCGGCGCTGGTCGCCACGAAGGGCTCGTAGCCCATCTGGCGCAGGCTGAAAGCGCATTCCTTGCCCCAGTCGGCATCGTCGTCGACGATGAGTACCGGTTCGACGGACTGGAATGCTCCTGCTTCCGTCGCCTTTGGCAATTCCGCCGAGGCTGCACGTTCGACTGCATATTCCGCACCGAAATCATTGTCTTCCGAGGCATTGGGTCCAAGAATCGACCCTAGTCGGGTTCGCCAGTTCTTAGGCATCGCATCGTCCCGTCATAGTATGTTTGCGAACACCTATATCACAATCCAGGCAGATGTTGTTGCATGGCGACCGAAACAATGGCCATTGCCACGATCGCCGAAGCATCGGGCCGGCGCCTGACAGCACCTGCCCGCTGAAACGCGGCGATCACAAATAGAGTGAATAGCGCTACGACCACCATTGCCAAGGCCCCATTTACACCGAGCCACGTAGAACCCGCGGATAGCAGCTTTATCTGCCCGCCGGTGAGTATCCGCAGCCGGGTCCGCATCCGCAACAAGGTGACCGCGCCGCCGGCCAAGACAAGGCATCCCAGCCCCGCAGCGCACGATAGCGCAAGCGCCGGAAGCCCGCCCAGCAGCATCGCCCCGGTCAGCCCGCAGGCCGCCAGCACGATGTAGAGCCAGTCCGGGGGCGTATGCCCTTCCCATGGCAGTATCACGACGGGTATCAACACCAGAACCAGCAGGGCCAGGTAGAAATATCCTGCGGCATCCACGTCAGTAGCCTCCGTTGGTGACCACGACGCTGGCCTGGACGTTGCTTGATGGAAGCGGAATGAAGTTACCGTAGCGCATGATCGGGCTGCCGCTCATGTCATAGCTCACCTGTACCTGAAAAGTGCCGGTAGTAGTGCCCGCACCGGCAGTAATCACCGGCTGGTGGCCACCGCCCAGCATGGCGCCGTAATTGGTGATCACCTCCATCGCGCGCGCCTGCGCAAGCGAGACGCGCTCGGTGCTGGAGAGGCCGGCGACAGCGGCCCGGGCCCCTTCGGCGGCGGCCTGACGCACGCCGATCACGGCGGTGAAGTAGATCGAATAGACGATGATCGAAAAGACAAGGGCCAGCAGCGCCGGAGCCAGAAAGACGAATTCCAGCGCTGCGATGCCCTGCTCGCACTTCAGCAGTTGGAACAGATTCCTTGCTGACTTGCGCATCACCGCTGCTCCCTTTCAAGTGGCCGTGAAAATACGGGCGAAGGCAGCGATAAGTGACGAGCGGAAAGCCGCCCCTACTGCACCAATGGCTGCCACAACAATTGCGCCAAGCACGGCGTATTCGACTGCCGTCAGGCCGCGCTCATCGCTGCGGAGACGGATCATAAGCTTCTGAATTGAAGTCATCATAGTATTCACTCCCCAAATCCTCCATTTCGACAGAGGCCATCACCAGGCAGGAGGGAAGCCCGATGGCGCCATTGAAACCTTAGATCAGCACCGGCACACCGCACCGCGCGCCGCTTACCCAGACTGTGGCATGGCCCAGTTCGACACCGAGCGCGGCCAGGATATTGTCGAGCAGCGGGTCGGTAGTGTTTCCCAGCACGCCGCCAACGGTGTTCACCACGCTCAGAACATTCGACAATGCCTGCGCATCCGTATTCACGATGCAGCCCACCAATATCGTACATGCCTTGAGCTTCAAATCTTTGGTCAAACCCTGCAACGTCGCGCCAACCTGCAGCCTGTTGCCTACAACCACCCCGCCGCCGAACGAGATCGGCTGTGCAGGATCGAAGGTCTGGTTTGGGTCCGGTACAAAAGTAATGTTATTATTGCTCGCACCAATTACAGGTTGCACCACGGCTTTGCCTTGTATCGCGGCCAACTCGATTCCCAGGAGGCTTGTCCTAAGTATATCTGTATACTCAAAGTCTGAACTCGTGAGTATTGGTACGGGTTTAGTCATTGCATTTGCGTTAACGAGCTTGCCAAGATAAACATTCACAAGGCCGGAATTTGCAGCCAAAGTGACTGTAGTTTGGCTACTCTGTTCAGTTTTGCCCGCACAATCGATCTTGGCGATGGTGGCCTGCGCTGCATCCACATCGATAACCAGCGGCACCTGCGCTTTTGCGCCCACGACATTCAGCAAATTCAGGTTCACCACCTGCACATCGACCTGGAGACGCAGCATGGAAGTGCCGACCGTCGTTTCTCCGGCGGGGCCGAAAGCGAAGCGCGGACGGTCCGCCAGTCCGGTGCCGACGGCCCGGATCGCCACGACGCTGTTGGGCACGACCAGGCTGACAAGGTCCGACGCATCGATCGCGCCGGGGCCGCCCTGCACGGCATAGGAGATCAGCTGATAGGCATTGAGCCCGGCGCGCAGGCCTGGCCGCACTTCGGTCCCGCCGACCGGCATGTTCTTCCACACGCCCAGCCCGAACAGCCCGGCAAGAGGCACGCGGTAGCCATTGCCCGCCGCCGTGCCGAACGAGCGCAGGGCAGTCGCGGTGGCGGCGGCAGTGACGGTGTTGCCCGCATAAGTCGCATCGGCGGCGGCATAGGCGATGTCCTGAATGCCGTAAGTGCCCTCGATAAGCTGCTGGTACGTGCCGCTCTGGCCGGCGCGCTTCGCGAGCGCGTCGAAGAAGCGGCCGGCGTCGACATTGCCGCCCATCAGCGCCTCGATGTCGGCGGTGGACAGCAGCAGCTTGATGCCCAGCAGCGCGCCGAGCAGTTCGTTGACCGAGTTGACCAGGGTATTTGTGACCGTCAACAGGCCCGAGGTGACAGCGATCCCCGCCTCGTCGACCCGTGCGGCGCTGGCCGTTGCGCCAAGCTGGGGGATGGGGCTGGCGCTACCCAATGTGCCCGACAGGAACTGGCGGCTGTCCTTGCCCGTCGTCAGCCGCACCGCATTGTTCACCGAACTGCCGGGGCAGCTGGCAACGTCCGGCGAACCCGCCGCGACAAAGCGCGAGCCCGAAGCACGATCGATATTGGCGCAGTAATAGCCAACCTCGACCGTCTTGAGCACGGAAGCGTCATAGCCATTGCGCGTCAGGTAATCGACCGCACGGGACTGCGCGTGCGCCGGGTCCATTGCGGCGGCGAGCGCGGCCGCCTCGGTGGCGGAGCGCAAGTCTCGATTGCCCGAATAATAGAGCGCAACGTCGAGCGCGAGACCCGCCGCCGCCAGCAGCGAAACACCAAGCACGGCGATCATCGGTCCGACAACACCGCTGTCGTCCCGCGCAAGTTCACGTAAGCGGCGCAGCCACCGCTTCCGGGTGCGCCCTTCGATCATGAGCCCAGCGACACGGTGCCGCCTCCCGCCACCGCAAGGCGTGCTGCCTCGCCCGCCACTTGCTGACGCAGCCGCGCTTTTTCCCTGATGTCGGCAACCTTCGAAAGCAGGCCATCGGCTTCGGCCAGCCTGCCGGTGACGGTCAGGGCGAGCATCAGATTGTTGCGCACAACAGCATCGTCAGGCGCAAGATCGTAGGCCCCGCGCAGGGTCTCCACCGCTTGCGCGGACTGCCCGGCGCGAAGCCAGGCATAGCCCAGCGCATTGGCGATGAAGGCATCGGCGGGACTGACCTGCAAAGCTGCAGCATATTGCACCGCCGCTTGCCTCCAGTTGCCCTCCGCCGCAAAAACGTGACCGCGCATCGCCTGGGCCGCGCCGCTACGGTCGCTGGATGGGATTCGCGACAGGGCAGTGCGTGCGGCCGTCACCTGGCCCAGGTCGAGCAGGCAATTGACGCGCAGCAATTGCGCCTCGCGGTCGTCGGGATGCTGGCGGTCGAAATCGTCGAGATACGCAATCGCGGCGCGCGGACGCCCATCGGTCCGCGCCTGCCGGATGAGCGAGATGTACAGCCCCCGCGTCGACCCTTCCAGCGCCCCCTGCCCCGATGCGTCAGCCGCGATCGCGGAACCCGCGCCCGCCATCGGCATGGACATGGCCATTGCAAGCAAGACAAGGCGCCTCATCGTGCGGTACTCCGCAAAGTGTCGAGAATGGCGGCAACCGGCGGTCCGGCCAGGACGATGAACAGCGCCGGCATGAAGAAGACCAGCATCAGCACCACCATGCGCACGGTGATCTTGCCGATCTGCTCGCGTGCGCGGGCGACACGTCGCTGCGAGAACTCGCGGATGAATTCGCGTAGGGCCGGAACCAGCTCCATGCCCTGGAACAGCGACTGGCGGAACAGCGCCGCCAGTTCGCGCGAACCTTGCACCCCCACGCGCGTAGCCCAGCGGTCGAAGGCGATCTGGTAGTCCTGCCCGCGATCGAGATCGTCGACCAGCATCGCCACCAGCCGCGCATGATTGGGCACCGCCACGCGCTCGTCGCGAGCAATGCCGCGGAAGCACTGGTCCAGCGAGACGCCGCTTTCGAGCATCATCAGCATGAGGTCGAGGAGGAAAGGAAACTCGGCCGTCAGCACCTGCTCGCGCGCATTGGCCCGCATATGCAACACGTACTTCGCGCCGATATAGGTGAGACCCGGCAGCGCAAAAGTAGGGAACAAGGGCTTGAAGGGATTGCCGGTAACCGCCCAGCATGTGAGCAGCGAAGCGACCGCCACCAACGCGGCGGCGCCCAGGCGCAGCCAGACGAAGACCTCGATCGCGTTGGGTTCGAAATACCCGGCGCTGCGCAGTTTCAGCTCGATTTCGCTGCGGTCGCGCCCGCGTGCGATGAACACCTGCGGCAGGCGCGGCGCGGAACGGCTCCGCCCCGCAGCACTGCCCGCCCGCACGGCCTGCCCTTCGATCCGGGCGCCCAGCCGCGCATCGACCTGCAACCAGCGCACCCCCGCCGCCGCAAGCAGCAAGCCCCCCATGGCCAAGCCGAACGAAAGGAAGGCGAACAGTCCCTGCATCAGAACGAAGGCCTTAACATGCGGCGAATGATCAGGATGCCCAGAACTTCGAGGCCGATCGCCACCATCGACATCGTGTGCCCGCGTGGATCGTGGATGAAGAACTGGATGTAGTTTCGGTTCATGGCCACCAGCAGCGCCATCGAAATAAGCGGCATGCCGATAAGCACTTTCGCGCTGACCCTGGCTTCAGACGTTGCGGCGGAAAGTTCGCGGCGAATGCGGATACGCTCGCGCAGGATATTGGCGAGGTTGTTGAACACCGTTGCGATCGAGCCGCCGTAGCGCAGGTTGGTGCGGATCGCGGCCGCAAGCATCGAGACCTCGGGGATCTGCAGACGATCGGCCAGCTGCTGCATCGTCTCGGCCACGGGCGCCCCCATGGCAAGCCGCCGGGCGGTCTGCGCGAAATAGCTTTTGAGCGCATCGGGCGAATCCGCGAGCGCGCGCTCCAGCGCCTGCGACAGCGAATTGCCCACCGACTGCAACTGGCGCACGCCATCGAGGTACAAAGGCATCGCATCCGTCAGCGCCTCGACCCGCTTGCGGGCACGGCCTTGCAGCCACGAAAGCGCCATCATCGGAATACCCACCAGCGCGATCAGGGCAACTGCCGGACCAGCGAACAGCAGCAGGAGTAGCGCCAGAATCAGCCCTGCCCCGATGATCATCTGCAAAGTGGGAACGGTCAGTTCGATTTGCGCCTGCGCCAGAAGCGGCGCGATCCGTTCGGGCACGGTAACGGCCATGATCTGGCGCACCGGCGCAGTGCCCGGCGTGGAGATCGCCTCAAGCCGCCGGTCGAGCGTCACGCGGCCCCGCGCGCGCTCGGAGAACCAACTGTAGGCCATCACGCCCAGCAGCAGGAACGCCAGCAGCAGATAGGCGATGCCCTTTACCATGCAGTGCCCTCCTTCCCGCTACCGGCGGCGCTCACCGCGGGCGGGGCGTAATCGCGCAGGCGCGCGGCATGGTAGGGTCGCGGCGACATCGTGCGGAACAGGCCCTCGCCGGACAGCGGCGGGTGCTCCTCGAAATGGAACAGCTCGTTCAGGGTATAGGCTTCGCCTTCGACGCCGGTGACTTCGGCAATCGAGGTGATGCGGCGCGAACCGTTCGACAGGCGCTGGATGTTGACGATGGCGTGGATGGAATTGGCGACGAAGCGGCGTACCGCGCGCACGTCGTTCTGCGCACCGGCAAAACCGAGCAGCATCTCCAGACGCGAAAGGGCATCGCGCGGGGTATTGGCGTGCAGCGTGGCCATCGAGCCATCGTGGCCGGTCGACATCGCCTGCAGCATTTCCACCGCCTCGACGCCGCGGACTTCGCCCAGGATGATGCGGTCGGGGCGCATGCGCAGTGCGTTGCGCACAAGATCGCGGGCGCTGACTTCGCGGCTGCCGTCGACGTTGGGCGGCCGCGTTTCCAGCCGCACGACATGGTCCTGGCGCAGCTGAAGTTCCGCCGCATCCTCGATCGTGACAAGGCGTTCCGAGTTGCTGATGCAGCTCGACAGAACATTGAGCAGGGTGGACTTGCCGGCGCCGGTGCCGCCGCAGATCAGGATGTTCAGGCGCGATCGCACGGCAGCCGTGAGGAACGCCGCCATCGCCTGGCTCATCGTCCCGCTGTTCACGCAGTCCTCGACGCTCAGCGCCTGAAGGCGAAACTTGCGGATCGACACCAGCGGCCCGTCGAGCGCGATCGGCGGGATGACGATGTTCACGCGCGAACCATCCGGCAGGCGCGCGTCGACATAAGGCGTTGCCTCATCCACGCGGCGTCCGATCGGGCCGACGATGCGCTGGATTATGTTCATCAGGTGCGCATCGTCGCGAAAACGCGTCTCGACCCGCTGCAGGACCCCGCCGCGTTCGGCATAGATCGTATTGGCGCCGTTGACGATGATGTCGTCGACACTGGCATCGCGCAGCAGCGGCGCCAGCGGGCCGAGGCCTACCACTTCGTCCTCGACATCCTCGATCAGCAGCAGCCGCTCGGCGCTGTTGAGCGCGAGCTGGCCGCGCCGGCTGCGGCTGTTGATGACCTGTTCGATTTCGGTGCGCAGGGTGCGCTTGTCGAGCGCCTCGGCAGTGGCACCCTGCGCTTCGAGCTGCTCGATCACCTGGCGGCAGGTCTGTGCCTTGACCGCCTGGTAGCTGTCGCTCATTCTTTGAGCTGACGGCTGGGCGATGGGCGCCTTTCGCCTGGAATCGGCATCTCCCGGGTTGCGACCCTCGGGCTCGAACTCGTTTGTCAGCAGGCTCATGCGGTGCGCTCCACCGACCGCAGGATGGCCTTGCGCATCTTTTCGATGCCGAAATTGTTGCTCTTCGTCGACGCAGAGATGCCGCAGGCCCGGCGGATCGCCTGCGCATATTGGCCGCCGTCGCGCTCGATCATCATCGGTCGCCCGGCGTTGAGGGCATTGCGCATACGCACCCGGTCTGTGGGCACGCCCAGCACCGTGTCGATATCCAGCGCATCCGCCATGCGCCGACCGTCGAGGAGGATGCGCGGATCGTGATCCCATACCAGCAGTCGCAGGCGCTGCGCGCTGGCCGTATCGAGCGCGATGCGGTCGAGCAGGCGGCGACAGGAGTCCAGCTCGCGGATCGACTGGCTGCAGACCACCTCGATGCTCTGTGCCTGCGAAGCGAGTTCCCGGAGCAGGCCGCCGTTGCGCAGCGACCCGCCGCACAGCACGACATTCGCGCAGCTGGCCCGCAGCAGTTGCACCAGCCCGACGATGTCGGACGGGCCGATCCCTACCGGCTCCGCGCCCGTGCCGCCGTCGAGAGTCAAAACGGTCAGCCCGCTGCGTTCATGGCGCGCCAGAGCGTCGCCCAGCAGGCTGGCGTCCATCCGGTCGATATCGGTGATGGCGGAGGCGAGGCCGTAGTCCACCTTGAGGTCGAGATAGGCTTCGGCCGTGCTGGACGGCAGGGTGCAATCGATCAGCAAGGTCGGCGGGCCGTCGAGGCTGTGCGCCAGCGCCATGTCGGTGGCGAGCATGGCAGTCGCGTCGCGGTCGGTTCCCAGCACCAGTGTCAGCCGGCCAAGGCGGCCCTGGCTGGCGAGCGCGGAATTGAGTACGCGCGAAAGGATCTCGCTCACTTCGGCGGCGACGGCCCCGCGCGGCATCACGTCGGTCGCGCCGGAACGGATCGCCTGAAGGACGTGCACAGCGTACATGTCCTCGGTGGCGAGCACCACGGCCCGGCCGGGAGCGGCCTGCGAGACCTCGCCGATGACCGAGGCCATCGAGCGTTCGGCCGGGATCGAGGCATGATCGATGACGACTATGCCGGGGCCGTCGAACGTCGCGTCGTCCAGGGACTGCGCCATGTCGACCGAGACATGCGCGCCCATGGCGTCGGTGATGCGCTGGGCCAGCGCGCGGTCGATCGAGAGAAGATGGATACGAACCATGTCAGCGCCTCACCACGCCAAAGGACTTTGTCGCCTGTTCCACACCGTCGTTGCCCACGATCATCTGCCCCACGCCCGGATCGAGTGTCTTCATGTTGTCCGCCAGTACCGGGCGCACCGCTTCCGGTTCCACCAGACGCGGCGTGGCGACGATGATCAGTTCCTGCCGTTCCTTCTGGTTCTGCTGACGCTTGAAGAAGGCTCCCAGCACCGGAATATCGCCCAGGAACGGCACCTTGTCCTTCGTGACCGAGGAATTCGTGTAGTTGAGGCCGGCAATCACGAAGCTCTGCCCGCTACCCAGTTCGACCGTGGTCTTGGCGGAGCGATTGCGGAAACCCGGCACCACGTAACCCTGCAACTGGACACCGTTGCTGTAGTCCAGTTCGCTCACCTCGGGTTCGATCTCGAGGACGATATTGTTCTCAGACAGAACGAAAGGTCTTACCTTCAGGCTTACGCCGAACTTCTTGTACTCGATAGAAATCGAATTGCCCGTGCCGCCATTGGACTGCGGAACCGGCACCGGAACTTCGCCGCCGGCCAGGAACTCGGCCTGCGCGCCGGACCGCACCAGCAGCGTCGGCTGCGCCAGAAGCTGCGAAAGCCCGTTGGTCGACAGCGCGCTCAGGACAGCGCCGATGCCCCGGTTCGGAGCCGAAAGGAACAAGTTGAAGGCGCTCTGGATCGGCGCCGAGGCGTTAACGGACAGGCCCGATCCGCCGAAGCTGTACGAGTTCAGGCTGCTGGGCGAAACCACCGCCCCCTGCAAATCGCCGGAGAGCTTGGAGAAGCTGAAGCCCAGCGCCTTGAGTGTGGAGGACGAAACCGCAGCAAACTGAAGGTCAACCGCGACCACCTTCTCGCCCGCCCGCAGCGGTCCAGAGCCATTGGAAAACGACGGAGGCGCCGGGTCGACCTGGATCTGGCCCTCCTCGATCAGCGATCCGTCCGGCGCATAGACGCTGAGCGTAGCCTGCCCCGCGCCGAGGCCGGTGATGCGCAGCGAACGGGTGGACGGCGCGGAAACCGAGATCACATTTTCGCGGCTGACCTCGACGCGCCCGATGGCGCGGGAGAAGGACAGCGTGCGTGCTTCATCAACTTGCAGCGCGCGCCCTTCCTGCGCAGCCGCGATACTCGGCGCCAGCACCGCAGGTGCGGCCAGCGCGAGAAGCCCCGCAACGATCGGGCCTTTTGCCATCAAGACCTTCATCGCGAACCACTCCCGGAATAGATGACTTCGCGATTGCCGCCCACAACCAGTTCGATCGCGTGCGGCGCCGGAGCACGGCGCGGGGCCGGCGCGGCAGGCGGCGGCGCCATGCGCTGCGCCGCCATCATGGCGGGCACAGGCGCAGCGGCCGCTACGGCGCGCGGTGTGGGTTCGGGCGAACTGGCGATCTGCGCGGAGTCCACCTCCTGCGCGTCCTCTGGGTTGCGCAGCGAAAGGTACAGCGCGCCGGTGCTCTTCGCGAGCGAGAGTTCGGAGACCTGCTGAGGAGACAGCGCCAGCGTGACCGTGCGCGCCGGTGTGGGTGGCGGTGCGGACACCGTGTCGGCCACCCCCTCCTTGACCGGGGTGCCCAGCACAAGGTCGCCCACCGCCAAAACCGAGACCAGCTGAAGCAGGGTCTTGGCGCGGCTACGGCCATTGCCCCGCGCGCCGCTGATCGCGTCCTCGCCGGGATAGACCACCTGCACGTCCACCTTGTCACCGGGGCGCACCATACCGGCTACGGCGATTTCCGCCGTAGTGTCGATGCTGATTGCCCGCATACCCACGGGCACCCGGATCGCCAGTTTGCTTTCCTGCTGCAGCGCCTCGCGCGGGATCAGGGTGTTTGCGGCGATGGCGCGCGTGGCCACCCGCCCAATTACTTCGGCGGGCGTTGCCGCCGCCGGAAACTTCACCGGATCGAAGGCAGTGTTGCGGATCATGTCGGCCGTGATCGTCTCGCCGATCTTCACGGCGCGGGTGGTCGTCGCAAGAACGATCCCGTTAGCCTCAACTGGCTTTCCGGCGAGCACGCTCACCGGACTGGCCTTCGTAGTCGATGATCTGCCAAGTTCGCGAACACCGAGGAAACCGAACGTGGCCGCTGCCACAAGTCCGACTCCGATCGTGAGTTTCGCTTTCGAACCCAGGCGCATGCAATTCCCCTTTGCCATTGCGCTTACGCAAACCGGAAACGCTGCCCCGCGTCCCGAAATTTCGCCGAACCGTTCCTTGCCGGGACAAGTTCGTCTTGATGTCTGAATGATAGCGCGCCTCGGATTCTCGTAGTCATTGAGAAGAAGCCGATGCGAAGGCATCGCCGGGGCAAGGGGTTTTTACTGAGTATTCCGCCACTAGCACCGGTTAACCGGCCACTACCCAACACCCTCCCAAGGCTTGGCACGCAGCCACTTGGGGGCCTTACCAGTCACCTTCGTATCGGTTCTTTTCGTGACTTGCCTCCAGTACCAAGGCAATAGGAAGTGCAGTTTGTGCAATGCCGTCGACAGGAAATGGGCGCCGTGGAACTGGGCCTGGTGTCCCGGGGATTCGTAGTATCTCTTCCTCGACACGGCCCAGTTTTGCGCATCGCCATCGGGAGCCAAATGGCCGTTCGTGGCTTGTCGCACGATTGGCGCGGTTAGCGTGCCTAGATAGAGGAAGCGCGGGAATGAACAAACCAGCTGAAGAATTCAGGCTTCGCTACAACATCCCCATCGCCGCACGCGGGAGTGCAAGCTCATAATTCCTTATTCTCAACGTACTGGGCCGGTGCGCGTCTGGGAGGACGGCACACGGATGTACCCGGCCGCAGTCGCGCTATGCGCGCTGATCCTTGGCCTGACCGCAGCCGAGGCCCCCGGTGCCGGCGTATTGAGCGCAGCTGCCGCAGGTGGCCTGTTCGTCCTGCACCGCACCGCGCTGGCTTTGGGGGTAACGGCGGTCTTGGTCGCCGGGCTTTTCTTCATACCCGATGCGATGCAGTCCGCTTCGTACTGGGCGGACCTCCTGATGGTAGCCACCGCGGCGTCCTTTCCCCGCCGTCTGGCCCCTGCATTCCTGCAGGCTTCGCGCTGGTCCTGGCTTCTCGCGATGGTGTCCGGCAGCCTGGCCCTGTGCCTGCACTTCATTCTGCCGGGCATTGCCGCCAATATCTCCGTGGTCGTCGCCTCGATATGCGCGTCGTTCGTGGGCGCCGGCATTGCCCGCCACCTTGCGGTCGTCGACGCAAGACTGCTTGCATGGGGTGACGGCGGGTTGGTCGAAGTGACGCGCGACCTGCTGCTAGGCCGCATCACCAGCGGCATGCTGCATGACCTTGCCCAGCCGCTGAACGTGATCTCGATGGCCAACGCCAACATGGATTACATAATCGGCCGCCTTGATATCGACGACGAGAACCGCCAGCAATTGAAGGAACGAGTAAAGCGGATCGCCTCGCATACCGAAGGCGCGGCTGCCATTCTCAGCCTGTTCCGCTGGTTCGGCCGTGACGGCCATGACGGCGACGGCCAGCTGACGGTACGCAGCGCTCTGGAGCGAGCCGTGGCCGCCACGAAGTCCAGTATGCGCCATCACGGCGTTTCGATCCACCTGCGCGGCAACGCGCTGGATCATTTGGTGCCTGTGCAGCACGGCGCGCTGGAGATGATGGCGGTAGCCTCTCTGCTCAGCGCCTTTGCGAGTTTCGTGGATAGCGAGGGCAAGAAGCTTCGCGGCGACGTTCTGCTGCACGCCTCGATGACGCCGGGCCATGTCGTGGTAACGGTGGAGTGCACGGATAGCGACGGAAAGCCCCTGCCCAGCCACCGCATTGATGAAGCCACACTATGGCTGGTGGAGCAGGTCGCACGTGACGCGGCAAGCGATTTCCGCTGCCTCGTGCGCAATCGTCAGCCGGTGCGGTTCATCATCCGGCTTGGCCGCTACGATATCTGAAGCTGAAACGGGAGCCGACTATGACCTGCCCTCTCCGCACTTGCCCGCCCAAAAAGATTAGCCGCCCAGAGGCAGTTCGATCTCCACGCGGGCGCCTTCGTTTTCTCCAGGCACCAGGGTAACGACGCCGCCAGCCTTCTTCAGCACCTGCCGGCAGATATGCAGGCCCAGGCCGGTGCCGACACGCGGCTTGGTCGTAAAGAACGGTTGGAATACCGCCCGCGCCGTATCGCCCGAAAGACCGGCGCCGTTATCGGAAACGACACAGCGCACGGCTCCCTCCTGCACGGCAATGCGGATCGCAATGTGCCCGGCCCCCTGCCAGCCGCCCTCCCGCCGGCTTTCGATGCTCTCTGCCGCATTGCGCAGGATGTTGACGAAGACCTGCTCGGTCTCGACCTGGCACAGGCCAATGCTTGCGTGGACATCGGCACCGCGATCGTCGATCTCGATATTGGCGGCTTCGAACAAGGGTCGCAGGAATTCCACTGCGTTGCTGGCGGCCAGCCCGATGTCCGCGCCTACCGCGCCCCGGCTATTGCCCGAAGCATAAGCCAGAGTGCGCTCGATGATGGTCTGTGCCCGTTCGACCTGCTGCGCGATACGCGCGATCGCCTTGTCGAGCTGCGATTTGGTGATATCGCAGCGGCCCAGCATCATGCGCAGATTTTCGTTGGCGACCGAGATCGAGAACAACGGCTGGCGCAGTTCGTGGGCCAGCGCGGAAGACTGCTCTCCAAGGTCGGCAAGGCGGGATTTTGCGGCGATCGTTTCGAACAACTGGTGCGCATCGCTAATGTCGATCCCGCCGGACATCGTCCGCGCAGCAATGTCCTCCACCGGATGGCACTGCTGTTTCATAGGCGTGCACCGGGTCCAGTTCTCGATATCGCGCTGGGTGATCTCGTTCGGTTTCATCGTCAACCGTCTCCCTGCTGCGTCGAATTTTCAAGTTCGCCCAGCATGTCGCGCAGGACGTCGATCAATATCTGCGGCTGGACGGGTTTTGTCAGAACCATATGATCGGGCATTTGCAATGTCGGATCCTGAAGCAGCGGGTCACCGGTAATGAACATATAGTTGAAAGGGCGCTGACAGAGCACGGTATGATTGCGAATGCGCGAGACGATCGTGAGCCCGGATTCCCGCCCCAGCCGGACATCGCAAGCCAGCACGCGGATTGCGGGGTTTCCCTCGAGCGCGGCTATAGCCTCGTCGAGATCGGACACTCCGACCGCGGGAATGCCGTGAAGCTCCATGAACGTCAGCAGCTCTTCGACGATTTCCCTGACATCGTCGATGAGCAATACGAGAGCCTGTTTGCTCTGCATGCGACCGCCTTCTCTAATATCTCCCACCGCACCAATTTCGTTCTTTTCGATGCTAGTTAACATCACTTAGGTTCTTTTTCGTTTCCAAATCTATAACAGTCTACGGTTATTTCCACAGAGGTTTTGCGTATTGGAAAATACCGTTGCAGATCAGGCACAGCTGCGGCAGCCGCCGGCCAATGGCTGAAGTTGCGAAAGATGCTGCCAGGCCATGGCCGGCCGCAGGGCGGCAGGCTCGGCGCGGCGTTCCAGAAGGTCTAGCGCACCGGAGATCATGGCCACTGCAGTCAGCGATTCGTCGTCGTCAAGCAGGTTGAGTGACATGCGCAGAAGATCGCGGGCTTGGCGTGAGGCTTCAGTCGTCATGGTATTCTCCTTGTTCATTTACTCGGGAAATACTGTCCGCGAATTTCGAAAGGCGAAGAGGGAGTGGTCCATGGCAAGGACCACCCCCTCCCCCCGCCTCGTCATCCGAGGTCGGGCTACAGCGTGTCCAACCAGGGGGAGGGCAACAAAGCGGCGGACACGCCGGCCTCGTTCAGTTGGCTGTTCTGCCCCCCAGCAGACCGGTTAGGGGTGAGAGCAGGGACCCGGCGCCGGACGAACTGCCGCTTGTTCCGCCGAGCAGGCCGCTGACCGCCCCCGTCACGGGGGTCAGAACGGACCCCGCTCCAGTGTTGCCACCAGCCCCCGTCAGCAGGCTGCCTACAGCACCGGTCACAGGCGCGAGGATCGTTCCTGTACCCGCGCCGCTGCCGACACCGCCAAGCAGGCCGCCCACCACGCCCGTTACCGGAGCCAGCACCGTTCCTGCATCCGTGCCGCCGCCGACACCGCCAAGCAGGCCGCCCACCACGCCCGTTACCGGAGCCAGCACCGTTCCTGCATCCGTGACGCCGCCGACACCGCCAAGCAGGCCGCCCACCACGCCCGTTACCGGAGCCAGCACCGTTCCTGCATCCGTGACGCCGCCGACACCGCCGACGACCTGACCAAGGGTTCCGTTGACCGCGCCAAGAAGCGGCGATGCCACACCCTCGACTACGCCGGTCACGGGAGCCAGCACGGGAGCCAGACCGTTCGTCACCTGCGTGACGCCAGTCCCAACCTGCTGACCAAGGAGCGATCCGGCAAGGTTGCCCACCGGGGCAAGGCCCTGAGCAACACCAGCCGCAGTAGTTGGCAGTGTCACGTCGAGCACATTGCCGTTGGCAAGCACGTCAGCCGTCACCAGCTGCCCCGAAACCAGTCCCGGACCATCCGAGAGCAGATTGACACCGGCAAGTGTACCGCTGGTGCTGGGGCCCGTCAGGACATTGTTACCAAGGTCCAGCCCTACGAGCGGGCCAGTATACGTAGGCACCGTTCCACCGCCGCCAATGGGCAAGCTGCCGGTGATCCCATCGATCAGGCCGCCGAGCTGGCCCGTTACCGGGGCAAGCAGGCCGTTCTGTCCAATCACCGGAGCCAGCACGGTATCCACCGTGTCAAGCAGCGGCGTCGTCACCTGGCTGACGGTGGAGGTCACCGCAGCCACCGTGGGCGAGAGCCCGTCGGTGAGCTGCGTAACGGTGCCCCCAAGCTGGCTGCCCAGCAGGGCACCCGCCAGCGAGCCGACCGGGGCAAGCGCCTCCTGCGTCTGCGCCGTCGTCGTCGGCAGAGCGACATTCACCAGGCTGCCGTCACCCGTCAGGACATCGACCGCGATACCGCCGCCGTTGTTGGTCGAGGTACCCGGGGTGACGTTGACGTCAATCAGCGTTCCTGGACCGCTCGGACCAAGGATCGGATTGCCGCCGATAGTCACACCAGCGACTGTGCCGGTGAAGCTCGACGGGCCAGTGGGGCCAGTCGGACCTCCAGGGCCAGTCGGACCTCCGGGGCCGGTCGGACCTCCGGGGCCGGTCGGACCTCCAGGGCCGGTCGGACCTCCAGGGCCGGTCGGACCTCCAGGGCCGGTCGGACCTCCAGGGCCGGTCGGACCTCCAGGGCCGGTCGGACCCGTCGGTCCCGCTGGCCCGGACGGATCAGTTGGACTGGTGGGCCCAGTCGGACCCGTGGGGCCAGTCGGACCTGATGGATCGGTTGGGCCGGTCGGACCGCTGGGACCGGAAGGACCGGAAGGACCGCTAGGGCCAGAAGGGTCAGTCGGACCAGTGGGCCCACTCGGGCCGCTGGGACCCGACGGACCCGCCGGATCGGTCGGACCAGACGGTCCCGACGGCGTGCCGCCGCCGCCGGCGCCGACGCGGAAGCCAACGCCATCGGCGCAGGCGCCCAGAAGAAGAAGCGGAATAGCCGTCGCGCAAAGCAGGATGTGCCTTGTCGTCTGGCGCGGTTTACTACGCGGCATTGTGTTGTCCTCCATGAACTGCCCAGTGCGTTGATGGTTAGGCACAGTCAGGAGGCGAGATCGCGCTCAGAAGAAGCCGCTACGGTAACGCGATGCCCAACTACGAGATGTCTCCATCAGAGACTCCGAAAAGCATGGATTTCAATCGGGAAATGGGTCGTCAAAAACGCCAGACCGCGCGCAAACACCCCATTTAAGGTAGAAGAAAGCCGAAAACCGAACCGGCCCGCGAGCAAGTGGAGACTTGCGCACGGGCCGGATGATAGAGCCGAAATGAAAGTGATTTATCGCCGGGTCGCGTCCTTTGGAGCGCCTGGTAGGTTGTGGTCAGTCAAGCGCCGAATCGCGCTTTTCCTCGGTGAGCCGGGCGCGGCTGTCGAGAATCGCGGTGCGCAGGGCTGCAAGAATACGGTCGAGGTCGGCATCCCCCGCGATCGCCAGTTCAACGGTCAGACCGTCACGGCCCGGCTTGATCCGGCCCACGCGGTCATCGCCCATCATGACCTGCATATCCTGTGCGCGCGCCGCGCCGCCTTCCATCGCTGCCTGTTTCAGACGGGTAAGAACGGTAGCGGCCGGGATCATCCGATCTCCAGCGGCAGCAAGGCGCTGCTGCTCCTGCCCAACGCCACGCGCAGCGACGAGCAGGCGCTCACGCTGTTCGGACCGACGCAGCAGCGGAGTCAGCACTTCGGAATGACGCACGCGCAGCTCCTCACGGGTGGCGAAAGCATCGACCACCTCGTCCGGCATCTGCGCCAGCGACAACAAGCGGCTGAGCTGGCTGTTGGACAGATTGAGAGCCTCAGCCATGCGCGACTGCACCCCGCCGTAGAAGCGATCAACCGCCCCTTGGTAGCTGCGTGCACGGTCAAGTTCGGTAATGTCCTGGCGTTCGCGGTTCTCAATATCCGCAAGCCGGAACGCCTCTTCGTCGCTTAGGTCCACGACCATCGCGTTGAGGCGAATTTCCGGCCGGCCGTTGTGATTGAGCCAGTTGACGGAAAAACGCCTGCGACTACCGACGAGCAGTTCGTAAGGAAGTTCCGATCCGGGCGGATTGTTGCGTACCAATACAGGGATACGATTGCCGTCTTCCTGCGCGATAGATTCGATCAGGGAACGGCAACTATCTGCAGAAAGCCCCGGCACATCGCGCGGATTACCATCCCAAACGCTGCAATCCCCAGGCCGGATGGAAATCGCCGTTCGCCTGCCATTTCCCTGAACGAAACCCGCAAGTCTTTGGTCCAGCCGTGAAAGTTCGGCACCCTCGACACGCGACGTCTCGGCCGGGTCAGGCTCGTAGGAAAGCGTGGTGAGAATATCCCGTACAAAACCACCCATTGCGCGCCCCTACTTCCGTGTTTCTTGCGAGAATACATAGCGGAAGCTGAATCATAGCGCCGCGCCGACTATGTTCGGATCGGCTCTATCAACCCATTGATCCCGCCGTTTCGCGCGACGGAATGCTCGCCGAAGGTTCCGATCAGAACCGGCGGCTAGCGGTAAACGCGAACCCGTGGACATGCCGATCATTGGCGAACTCGCCCGAATACGAGAAACGAACGGCAGTGCGTTCCCCATGTACTGCAGTCAGGCTGGCGCCCACGACAGCTGTGTCGCGATCGTAACGCCAGGACGGCAAAGTGAAAATCGGGGTTCCACCATTGACGAACACAGCCTCGATCCGGCTTTCCGGCCTTGATCGCAGTTCACGCTGCCATTGCCCTTCGACACTGGGCCGTAGCGTCCAGCTTCCCTTTTGCAGCGCCGTGGACACACGCATGCCCAGGCTACTCCTCACGGTTTCGGACTTGAATTTAGCGACGGCCAGCGATGCCGCGCCGCCGCTTTCCACTATGCCGCCAAGGTCTGCATAGCGGTATTGTAGCCCGGCGAAAGGTTGCGCCCGAAGGACGCCGAGCTGCAGGATGCCGCCAGCCTCGACCGAAGCGGCGGCGTTATCGCCATTCGCTCCGGCCTGCAGCTGGTCGTTGAAACCATTATAGGAAACCTGCCGGCGCAGCTGATACCAGCTGCGCGTATATCCGGCGGTGGCGTCGACGTAGAAGCGGCCGTTGGTATAGCTGGCGTAAGGCGTGATGCCCGCATTGAACATCGTACTGCGCGGCCTCTGGCTGCGATCAAGTGCAGTGTCCAGACCATCGATGCCGATTGAGGCACCCATAATTAGGCCGGCAACGGGCATAACATCGAAACCCACACGCACCGAGCGACTGTCGGAATTGGCAGCCGGGCGGTCAACCCGCGCCTTGTACTTGCCCTGACGCAGACCATAGCTACCCATGACGGAGATGGTCCGATCGCCGCTCACCGGAACATTGGCGGACGCATCCAGCGCCATCTCGCGGCGCTGTTGCAGGTAGCCACGGATGTCGCGGTCTGTCGCATCCATGGACTGGATCGAAAGTCGCGGCATAAGGCGGTAGTTACGGGGGCTCAACTGGCCCAGCGCATCAGCGCGAGCGGCAGGATCGGGCAGCGCGTCGATTGCGCCAAGCATCGTTGCATAAGGGCTGGTTGCTGGGCTGGCGACCTTGTCGAGCGCTCCGGCAACAGCGGCCTCTCCCGGCGTGGTCGCATCAGGTCCATAGGTCTGAGCGAGCGCCGCAGGGCCGCAAAGCGCTCCCAGCGACGCAATGATGCCTACCGAAAGCCGGGCTGTCGAAACGGACAGGGTCTGCCGCAAGTTCACTTACTCCACTGATGCGCCGAGGCTGTAGACCGCCTCTGAATTGCCTTGAGGGTGACGCTGCTAATCCCGCCTGACCAGCCGAACTTGCATCAAATCGACGCTATGAATGACGCTATCGCAACCACCGAATTTGCGTATCAAACTGTCGGATTTCCGTTATTTTCCGACCGTTCTGCAAGGTTTTTTCGGCTATACTGCATGAGAACTGCGGGTGCAGACGCCCTGCTTCCTACCCCCTCAACGGTTCCGCCCGATGCGGGTGCAATCCGCAACTCGGCGCACACCCGCGTCAGCAGATGATGAATGTGCAGGCCGCCGCTCCGAGGCCATTGAAGCGTGCGATCAGGACGCAAAGCGCGCCTACGACAATCGCCGCGCTGCAAGGAACTGTTTCCGCGCGAATGAAGCAGACCAGGCGGTTCACCAGATTGAGCGAGATCGCGACCAAGGCTCCGGCAAGTACAGTGACAAAGGGCATGGCGGGCATGTTCGATGCAGGCACTCACACCGACAGAGCTGCAACAAACATTACGTCCTCGCCTCCTGGCAGGCGGAGCACAAACAGCATTGTCTAAGGCAACGCCACCGATCCGGCGATCGCCAAGCGAAGATGGGAAGGCCCGACCACCTCGTTTCGCCTAATGTGACGACCAGACCTAGCAGCCCCATTCGACACAAAGGGTATCGGGAGTGCGCCTGCGCCCTAGATCCAAATAGATAACCGCGCCGGGTGGAAGTAAACGCCCCAATGCTGCGATCGCGGCCAACCAAGGCCGCACCGGTCCGACAACGATTGAAAGTGGGCGGATGACAGGAGAGTTGCCGCCTCAGCGCCAGTTCGGACCCTCGATCCACGTCACCAGGCTACGCCGCAGACCGTCAGTGACTGGTAAGACTCGGTGCTGCAGGAAAGATGGGAAGATCAGCAGACTGCCGCGCCCTAAGAATGTCGCGCCAGGGTTCTGGATGCCGAAGAACTCGAACCCACCGCCCTTGTACTCATCCGGTGAGGAGAGTTGAACTACGACCGAAAGCTTGCGGGCATAAGGGCGCGGCGATTCCAGCCAGACATCCTGATGCCAGTCGTAATGCCCTTTGTTCGTCGCGCGATATTCTGTGTACTGAAGCTCAAACGGCGCCTCCACATCAACACCGAAGTTGGTGCGATTAGAACAGCGAACGAAATCCATGATGCGTCCGACAATGTCCTTCTCACGCGAAGTGTCGAGCCAGCGAATGGTGGAGGTGCGATAGCCCTTGTCGCTACGCAGCGCGTCAGAAAAACCTATCGTGGCTTCCGCAGGTGCGTAGTGTTCAGCGCGCGCGGCAATCGCGTCACACTCAGCCTCGGTCAATGCGTCGGACCAGACTTCCCAAATGTTTTGCATGGTGATTTCCTGTTTTTCACCCGGCAAGGTTTTGCGTGTACGCAAAACGGGTGATCAGAGCGTGCGCGACACGCTGAAGAAAAAGCGCGGCTTTTCGCTAATTCCTGCAAATGGTTTCTTGACAGGAATTGCTATTTGTGCAGATCCAGTCCACCCCCTTATTGGAGTGATTCGCACTCCTCCGCCTGCCGATGCCAAGGAGTAGTTGCGGCCAGGCAGGTTATACAGCGGGCGCGCATGAGAATGCGCCAAGGCGCCATCCGCATAAGCAAAAACGGTCAATCCGCGCGGGTCGGTTTTTCCTCCTATCATCCGCCAGGAAAGTTCCGCGCCGCCTGTCGCGGCTTTATCGGCCGTCAGAAATCCATCGCGAAACGCAAGGCCCGCACCTTCGCCGCCCAGGACGACCCGCTCCGTCGTAGGCAGGCGATCACTGCTATACTGCCCCCTGACCGTTGCCTTCGCGGTAATGGAAGAGCTTAGCTGTTTGACGAACGTGGTCTGCAGATTGGCCTTGCGGTAGGAGGGTTTCGAATAGCCCTCGATCTCGCGCGCGCCGAAGGCATTGAAGCCCTGGCTTAGGCTGAGCGAAACGCCGTAGCCGCTCGTATCGCCTATCGAGGACCAATTGGCCCCCAACCGCAGCGCACGGGTACGGAACCCGCCAAAGGCCGTATCGAGGTAGTAATTGCTGCTGTTGGTCCCGTCGAAAGAGGCCGTCAGCGTCAGGTTGCGCTTGTAGGAGCGGATCAGCGGATGGGCGACGACAATGCCCATCTGCTTGGCTTCGCCCTTGATGCCAAGGTCGCGAGTGCGTGTACGAACATAGGCGCCGCTCAGCCCAACCGTGGTTCCGTTGGAACCGATCGGAGTGGCATGGCTCGCGGAATAGAACTGGTAGCGGCTCGGCTGAAACGGAATATAGCCCGACAGCTGCGTTGTATCGCCTTCGCGCAGCAACCCGTTAAGCGAGAGCGCAAGCTGCGCCTGCGCGCCGGAGGTGACGTTGACGACACCGCGATTGTTGAGGTTCAGCGTCACGTCCACTTGCTTGCGCTTCACGTCTAGATCGAGCGCAAGTTCACCCGGCGTCGTCGTGGTGCGAAGGTTCGCCTGCACCGTCTGGCCAGGAATGTCGCGCAGCAGTGACAGCGTGCGTTCGATCGTCGATTTGTGGGTTGGCGTTTCGCGCATCAACCGCTTGACCTGCGCGTCGATGAGACGCTTGGGTGTGCTCCTGGACTCGCTGGCCAGCTTGTATTCGACGATACGCCCTTCGATCACGTGCACCACCAGCACACCGCCAGCTGCCGACTGCGCCGGAATGCTAACTGCATAGAATGCGATATCGCTCTTGGCATAGGCACCGCTGATCGCATTCGCGATCTTCTGGAGCATGTCCCGGTCGAGCGGCGATCCGACGAAGGGCCGCGTCGCCTGGTCCAGAGTTTCAGTCGACAGGGTCGCGCCTTCGTAGCGGACTTGACTGAGGGCGACCTGCACTGTGGTCGCCGCTTCGACGCGGGCGGGAGCCGATGGCAGTTGTATCTCAGGAGCCGTCCGTGGAATGGCCGGGCCGGCGCGGTCGAGGCGGTCACGGTCGATCGTGGGCGACTGGCTGATTGCAGGAGGATTACCCTGCGCGAAGGCATTCGCGCCCGTCAGCACCAGCAGGGCCCCCATGCCCAACAGCGCGCGGCGAAACGCATCGCGTCTGCCTGCGCCTGCCGTTCGATCCCTTTTGTCCGAAGTTGCCCTCATGATACGTGGCTGCCCGCCTGACCCTCAATCCGTCGATGGCGGCGAAAATGCCCCCTTTCATTCAGATTACGGATGCGCAGGCGGCGATCACGTCCAATTGAAGCCACTCCGGCCCTATCGCGGTTGGCGGCCCGGAAAGTGGCATTGCAAACGCGGGATGGCGTGGGGTTTCGTCAGCAAAGGGCAGTCGTCGGACGATATAGCCGTCAGTTTTGCTTAGTTTTCCCCTATCCGCCCCCGCCTATTCCTGGGCCGGCACATACGCCGATCCAATCGGATCGGGTGCGATCTTTTGTGCAAAATTACGTATCGGACCGGCTTTCAGACGCTGGACGCTTTGCGTCATGCCGCTTCTGCGTTGCCTGACGCAGTCAGTCCTTGAGGCGCTCGGAGTGCCAGGCGATGTGATCCGCCATGAACGTGGAAATGAAGTAATAGGAATGGTCGTAGCCCTCCTGCATGCGAATGGTCGCCGGCTGGCCAACCTTCTCGCAGGCGTCCGCCAGAATCTGCGTCTTGAGCTGGCCTTCTAGGAAGCCATCCGCGGTGCCCTGATCGACGAGCAGGTCCGGCAGGCGGGCGCCGTCCTCGATCAGCGCACAGGCGTCGTACTCGCGCCAGACCGTGCGATCCGCGCCGATGTAGCCGGTCAACGCCTTGTCGCCCCAAGGGCAATTGAGCGGCGAAACGATCGGCGAGAACGCGCTGACCGAGCGGAAGACGCCGGGATTGCGTAGTGCGATCGTCAACGCGCCGTGCCCGCCCATCGAGTGGCCGGTGATCCCCTGCCTTGCCATATCGGCCGGGAACTGCGCCGCGACCAGCGCGGGCAGTTCCTTCTCGATATAAGCGCGCATGCGGAAGTTCGCCGCCCAGGGCTGCTGCGTAGCGTCGACGTAGAAACCCGCGCCTTTGCCGAAGTCGTATGCTTCGTCGTCCGGCACGTCATCGCCGCGCGGGCTCGTATCCGGCGCGACGAAGATTACGCCGTGCTGCGCGCAAGCAGCACGAAATTCACCCTTTTCGGTGACGTTGGCATGGGTGCAGGTGAGCCCTGAAAGAAACCACACCACCGGCAGCTTCGCGCCGGGCGCATGATCCGGCACGAAGACGGAGAAAGTCATCTGCGTCCCCGTCTCGGCGCTCCGATGGCTATAGACGCCTTGAGTGCCGCCGTGGCTGCGGTTGGTGGAAATGGTATCCATCAGAAGACGACGACCGAACGGATGCTCTCGCCCGCATGCATTAGGTCGAAGCCCTTGTTGATCTCGTCCAGGCTGAGGACATGGGTGATCATTGGGTCGATCTGGATCTTTCCGTTCATGTACCAGTCGACGATCTTGGGCACGTCGGTGCGGCCCTTGGCGCCGCCGAACGCGCTGCCGCGCCAGTTGCGTCCCGTAACGAGCTGGAACGGGCGCGTGGCAATTTCCTTGCCCGCCTCGGCCACGCCGATCACGATCGAGGTGCCCCAGCCGCGATGGCAGGCTTCGAGCGCGGTGCGCATGACTTCGGTGTTGCCGGTGCAGTCGAAGGTATAGTCCGCACCGCCGTCGGTCAGGGCCAGAACCTCGGCGATGACTTCTTCGCGGCTCTTGCCTTTGCCGTTGATGAAGGCGTCCATGCCGAAACGGCGGCCCCACTCTTCACGGTCTGGGTTGAGGTCGACGCCGACGATCAGGCCCGCGCCCGCCATCTTCGCGCCCTGGATCACGTTGAGGCCGATGCCGCCCAGCCCGAAGACCACGACATTGTCGCCGACCTGCACCTTGGCGGTGTTCACTACCGCGCCAACGCCCGTGGTCACGCCGCAGCCGATGTAGCACGAGGTCTGGAACGGGGCGTCGGTGCGGATCTTGGCGAGGGCGATTTCCGGCAGCACGATGAAGTTCGAGAAGGTCGAGCAGCCCATGTAATGGAAAATCTGCTGGCCCTTGTAGCTGAAACGGCTGGTGCCGTCCGGCATCAGGCCCTTGCCCTGCGTTGCCCGGATCGCGGTGCACAGGTTGGTCTTGCCCGAGAGGCACGACTTACACTGGCGGCATTCCGGCGTGTAAAGCGGGATTACGTGATCGTCCGGCACCACGCTGGTGACGCCCGCGCCCACTTCGCGCACGATGCCTGCACCTTCGTGGCCGAGTATTGAGGGGAAGATGCCCTCGCTGTCCAGACCATCAAGGGTATAGGCGTCGGTATGGCAGATGCCGGTCGCCATGATCTCGACCAGGACTTCGCCTTCGCGCGGACCTTCGAGGTCCACTTCGACGATCTCGAGCGGCTTTTTCGCTTCGAAGGCAACGGCGGCGCGGGTCTTCATCTGTGCAGTCTCCTGTCTATGCGGTGCCTTCTAGCGCCTTGCAGGATTGTCGTTAATGGGGTTCTTGGGAAAAGCATTATAACCGAGTGGAAAAAATGAATGATTGGCGCCTGGGACGGCATCGAGGAATTCGTGACGGTGGCGCGCGCCGGCAGTTTCACCGCCGCCGCCCGCAGCTTCGGCGCCTCTGTCACTCACATGAGCCGCGCCGTCAGCCGGCTTGAGGCAAAGCTGGGCAGCCAGTTGTTCCACCGCACCACCCGCTCGCTGGGCCTGACGGAAGCGGGGCGCATCTTCTACGAGACCGGCAGCCGCCTGATCTCCGAGCGCGAGGATGCCATCGCCGCTGTTGCCGCGCAGGGGAGCCCGCGCGGTAATTTGCGCATCACCTGCTCCTACACGTTGGGAGAGCGTTTCATCGGTCCGATCCTGCGCGAATATGCGGCCCAGCACCCCGAATTGTCGATCGCCTGCGACCTCGACAACGATGTGGTGGACCTGATCCGCGATGGGTACGACGTGGCCATCCGTACCGGGCATCTGGAGGATTCACGCCTCGTCGTCACCCGCGTCGCCTCGCGCGCGATGGTGACGGTGGCGGCACCGGCATACCTGGCCGCGCGGGGCATTCCGCAGCGCATCGCCGACCTCAAGGACCACGACTGCCTCGTCGGCTCCGCGCCGACATGGCATTTCCAACGCGGCGAGACATTTCGCCCCGAAGGGCGCTGGCGCTGCAACAACGGGACCATGGTCCTGGAAGCCGCGCTGGACGCAATGGGCATCTGTCAGTTGCCCGCCTTCTACGCCGCCGCTCTCATCGCAGCGGGACGACTGGAGGAAGTGCTCGCGCCCGACTGCCCCGACGACGAGCCGATATGGGCCGTCTATCCGCGTCTCAAGCACCTTTCTCCCAAGGTCAGCCTTCTGGTGGCGCTGCTGAGGCGGCGGCTTCAACCTCTGCTGGCGGGCACCGCGTCAGGGTGATTATCCCACATATTTACGGATGATGTGATTTGTGGGATAAACTTCCCATGACCCGCATCCGCCCCTTCAGCGATGAACAATCGCGCCTGCTGGTGAACCTGCGCCAGCGCTACGAGGTCTGGATTGACGCAGAGCGCGCATTGGCCGCCCTACCCTACGACCTGCGGCGCAAGACGGTAGGCCAACGTGAATACCTGTACCGCATCTTCGACCGGGGCGGCAATGGCCGCAGTCTCGGCGCGATGACGCCGGAACTGGAAGCACAATTTCTTTCCTACCGTGCCGAAAAGGAAGCGCTGAAGGAACGGATCAAGGGCCTGCGCCCGGCGCTCGCGGAAAGCGCGGCGCTGTACCGGGCGCTGCGGCTGCCGCTGCTGTCCTCGGACGCCGGGCCCATCCTGCGCGAATGCGACCGGCGGGTGCTGCTCGGCTCGCACCTGCTTGTGGTGGGCACCAATGCCATCGCCGCGTACATGGCCGAGGCCAACAGCCGCATCGACCTGCCCGACGAGACGGAGGACTTCGATCTGGCCTGGGTCGCGCAGACGCAGGATGAAGAAAAGCGCGTGTGGGAAATGCTAAAAGCAGTCGACCCTACCTTCACCGTCAACATCGAGCGCGATTTCCAGGCTCGCAATGCACGGGCCTATGAGGTGGAGCTTCTGGTCGCGCCCTCTCGCGCGGCAACGCTGGGCGGGCGCGACCAGCCGCGCCCGGTGCCGCTGCCGGAGCAGGAATGGCTGCTGCTGGGCCGCCCGGTGGATCATGTGATCGGTTGCCGCGACGGCTCGCCCGCGCGCATCGTCGCACCGGACCCGCGGTGGTTCGCGCTGCACAAGCTATGGATGGCGGCGCAGGACAAACGCAATCCGCTCAAACGCCCGAAGGACCGCCTGCAGGGGCTGGCTCTGCTGGACGCGGTGGCGCAGGCAATGCCGCACTATCCGATGGGCGCGGCGTTCGAGAAAGAATTGCCGGATGAACTGGCGCCGCATTTCGAGGAATGGAGCGATCTTTCCGGGCCTTCAGCGGCGGCCGACTGGTAGGGCTACGCACACTGCACCGCGCGGCGGTTGACCAGCGGCCTTTGATACGACGGGTCTTCCTTGCTGCGCGAGGACACGCCGTTCACCGCAATGTCAGGCACATCGGCAAAAGGGATCGGCATGGGCGGCGGCAGACAGCCCCACTCGATTACGTTGGTGCGCAGCGCGATCTTCCATTCTCCGCCGCGCCGCTCCAGCCGATCAATGTAACGCCCGCCGGCGATCCACAGACTTTCGTCACGATTGCGGCCCACGAACTGGTAGTAGGTTTCCGAATGCGCAAAATCGCTGTCGAGATCGATGGTCGTCTGCAGCAGCGCATGGTGCGTGACGATCTGCCCGGCCTCATGCATCGGCACCGCCCAGTCCCAACAATCCGCCGCGCTGCCCACAAAGGGTCCGGCGGCCATTTCGGCATCGTCCCAGAACGCCGAGAGGTAGATATCGCGGTCGAAGCGGTCCATCCCGCGCGAGAAGCGGGCAAGGCACTCGGCGATGTCCTGCTTGTCGAGCAGTGCGTCGATGCGCGTCTCGCGATTACTTGCCACGATAATCGATCTCGCTGATCGGCTGCCAGATCGGCGAGCCACGCCTGGCCCGCGCAGAGGCAATCACGCTGCCGTCGACATCGGTGATGCCATATTCCTGCGCCAGTTCGGCTGTGACGAACTCCCCACCCGAGCGCTTCATCACCGCCGGATCGGCCGCCAGCGCGGCGATCACCCGGCCGGGATGTTCGACAGTGCTGCCCTGCATAGAAGTGATGGTCTTGGTCATCCGATCGCCCATCCGCGCGAGATTGTCCTGCGCCTTCTCGGTCAGCGTGAGGCCCTGCCACAGGGTGAGCGAGGCGACGCCGTGCGGCTCCAGTTCGATGGCCATGTCCCGCGCCATGCGGTCTGCTGCCGACTTCGACGTGCCGAAAATCACGCTGTAAGTATAAGTCACCGCCGCAAAGCCGGAGATCGCGACGATCAGCCCGGACCCTTGCGGCACCATGATCTTCGCCGCGTGCCAAGCCGCCACGTAGTTGGACTTCACCCCGACATCCCACATTTCGAGGTTGGAAAGCGGCTTTTCCCAGAACCCCTTGGGCTCCAGCAAATCCTCCGAAATCGTGAAGGCATTGTTGACGAGAATATCAAGCCGCCCGGATTCCGAGGCGATGCGCGCAAACAGCGCTTCCACCGCCACGTCGTCGTTATGATCGCAGGCGACGGCAACGCCCCTGCCGCCACTCACCTTACCGCGCTCGTCGCACTCGGCAGCGGTGCCGCCCACGGTGCCAGGCAAGTAATAGTCGCCCTCGCGCACGGTGCGTCCCGTGATGTAAACGGTGGCGCCCTGCTCCGCGAGGACCAGCGCAATACCCTTGCCGATACCCCGGCTCGCCCCGGTGACGAGCGCCACCTTGCCTGTCAGTGGCCCGCTCATTTCCCGTCTCCCGCAAACCAGTTTTCGCTGAAATCGCCCTTGGCGCGGCCGGAGAAATGGCCGGCGGTGAAAGGATAGCCCATCACCCCCTTCGACCAGTCCGCTGCCTGGCCCCAATCCTGCTCCCAGTCGTAGAGCATTACCCGATGCGCGATCCGCCATTCGCCATCGCCCGTTTCATTGGCGCGCTTCTCGAAGCGATCGAGATAGCGCCCGCCGATGCAGGTATCGCGCTCGCCCTTCTCGCCCATGTCGATGCGGTGGTAGGAGAACACATGCGTCTCCGCCTTTGCCGCATCGCCATCAAGCTCGATGTGGGTCTGGCCCAGCAAGTGCTGCGTGTCCTTGATCGCGTCGGCCCCCGGTACCACCCAGGCGAGATAAGTGTCGAAATCACCGCTATGGACGCCGTAGTCGAAACGCGCCCCGGGCCACCAGCAAGCGCGGATCAGGTCGGCGCTGCGCCGGTCTTCACCGCGCGCCAACCGGGCGACGCAAGTGCGGATCGCCTCACGATCGACCATTTGTTGTACCATCGCCTCCATCGCGTCTCTCCATCGCCCGTTATCGGGAACGGGGTCACCCTTCCCGATAACGGGCGAAAACCTCAGCGCGAGCCGAATGCGTAACGCACGTTGATACCGAATTCGCGCGGGGCGGTACTGGTGACCGCCGTGTAGGTGCTGGTATAGGTCGTCGCCGCAAACCCCCCTGCGGCGTTGCGGTAGGACGTGAACAGCGGGTCGCTGCGGCTCAGCGTCTTGGTGGTGTCGAAAAGGTTCTTTGCAAACAGCGAGACCTCCCATGCGCCCTTCGAATCGCGGATGCCCGCGTAAAGGTTCACCAGCCCGTACGATCCGATATCGTCGTAGACGTTGTTCGGATCGACCCGCGATGTGCCCGCGAAGTTCAGCAGTCCGCGTAAGTAGGCATTCGCATGATTGCTGATCGCGAAGTTATACTCGCTGGTAAGCGAGGCACTGAACGGCGACTGGAAGCCCGACCGCTGCGAGACCGCGCAGGCTGCAAGGTTGTTGGCATCGGTAGCCGCCTGCAACTGCCCCAGCGTTGGCGCATTAGTTGTCGCATCGGGAATGCCATCGCGGTTTAGGTCGTTGCACGGGATCACTCCGCCCTTGATCTTTCCCATTGAATAGCTGGCGACTGCGCTTACGCTGAGGCCGCGCACGACATCGAAGGAAACGTCACCCTCGATGCCGTTCACCTCGACCGGCACCGCGCCGACGAAGTTGAACTGCGAGACGACCGGGTTCGCCGGATTGGTGTAGTCCACAAAGTAGATCCCGCGTCCGCCGACACGGTAGGGGTAGTTCGTGAACTTTTGATGGTAGGCTGTCGCGTTCGCGCGCAGGCGTCCGCCCATCATCGTGCTCTTGAAGCCGACCTCGTAGGACTTCGACGTTTCCGCCGGCAGATTGATGAAGCTGCTCTCCAGTGCAGACTGCCGCTGGCTGAAGTCGCCCACGACGTTAATGCCCGGACGCCACGAACTGCCGGTGCTGGCATAGATCATGAAGTCCGGCGTGAAGTTTTGCTTCACCGAAGCCGAATAAATCCACTTCTTCGCATCCTGC
The DNA here is from genome assembly GCF_001046635.1 of Novosphingobium barchaimii LL02. Lineage (GTDB taxonomy): Bacteria > Pseudomonadota > Alphaproteobacteria > Sphingomonadales > Sphingomonadaceae > Novosphingobium > Novosphingobium barchaimii. Next base: position 58,860 of record NZ_KQ130459.1, on the reverse strand, counting down.
CCCTGCGTGTCGGTCAGCGCGCCGTTCACGTAGAGCGCGTTTTCGGACTGGTAGGAGATCCGCCGCACACCGCCGGAGATTTCGGTGCTCGCGCCGATGTGAGCGGTCAGGTTGCCGAAGAACGACTTTTCGCGGCTGTCCCCGACGCGGCCCACTGCCGTCTGTAACACCGTTGCGATCTGCCCTGTATTAGCGCTCGTCGGAAAACCGATGATAGTCGGGCGGGTCAGTTCGGTCGGCTGGCTGGTCTTGTAGTTGAAGTAACCCACCACGTAGTCGAAGATGTCGGCGATACGCGCATCGTTCTGCAACCGGATTTCATGCGAAGTCCAGGCTGGATGCGAATAAGTTAATTGTTCAACGTCGCCAGGGAAGAAGTTGCCGAAGTCCTGATTCTCTGGTGCGCTGATTTTCTGGGTATTGTGCTGACCCTGATATATCAGCACCTGGCCCATCGCCGAAGCCTCGGCGCGCCAGTTGAAGATTTCATAGACCTGATGGATTTCCCGTGCGGTTTCCTGGATCGAACGCCGGTCGGCGGTGCTGACGTAGACGGGGCTGGCAGCCGCGTCAGGGTTGGCTTCGCTGAACGAGGCGACCTGATCGTAAGTGAACGCCCTGCGGTCCATGTACTGGTAGAGGCCCTCCAGCTTCAGCCAGTCGGTTGGCTGGACCAGCGCCGAAACGCGCCCGCTTTTGGTCCGCGAGAAGGGATCGCGGCCTGCGGTGATCGGGCGCACGCGGTCGCCTTCGTTTTCGTCCCACACACCGGCGACGCGGATCGCTGCCACGCCTTCGATCACGGGCAGGTTGAGGCCGCCTTTGAAGTTGACCGTGCCGATGTCGTTGGCGGTCATGTCGGTGAAACCACCGAGTTCATAGAGATCGGGCTTCTTGGCGCCGATGGTGATCGACCCCGAAGGTGCGGCGCGTCCACGCAGCGTCCCCTGGGGTCCGCGCTGCACTTCAATCTGGCCGATGTCGTACATCTGCTGAAGTATGGCGCCGGCGGTGATCGGGGCATCGTTGAAGTAGAATTCGACCGTCGGGTTACTGCCGCTGGCGGTAATGTCAAAGTTGACGCCGCGCAGACGCGCGTTGCCGCCGGTGCCGTTCGCTTCGGTGGTCAGTTGCAGGCCGGGAACGATGGACGCAACTTCCTTGAAGTCACGGAAGTTGAGCTTGGCCACGTCGTCCGCAGTTACGGTGTCGATAACGGCGGGAACGTCCTGCACTGCTTCGTCGCGGCGGCGGGCCTGAACGATGATCACGTCGCCTGAAACGGCGCCTTCTTCTGCAGCGGGTGCGGTGCCCTGCGCCATCGCCGGCGCTGAAAGACCCGCCAAGCTGGCCGAACACAGCAGTACAGACGAAAATAGCCTCATAACATCTCTCCCTATTCATTGGTCTTATCGTTTTGGTCGAAGCGCCGCCGCGACGAGGCCCTGAAGCCAAGTCATCGGCGATGCTGAGACCACGGATTTCGCGCAAGGCCGAACGTATGGTGCACTTGCCGGGCCATCTCGCCCGCACCTGTCCGGCCAATTGAACCCATCTGCAGACTTGCAATCGACGATTGGAGCATACGGGGGGCAGCGCGGCGAATGAAGCGGCACCAGGCAACATCTTCGTGGCGATTAATCGCCGTTTTGCCGTTCGCCGTGGCGATCTGTCACCGATTCGAAATTCAATGAACTGGAAGAAATGGCGGTAGCGACACTTTGCCGAAGCGCCGGAATAGGCAGGTTTCTCGGCTTGCCGTGTCTGTATTATAGCCGGCTCAAAGAATGCCGGATCAGCGCATATTAAAAAACGCCCGTGCAAATCACGATAGTCGAACCGCCTCGACTGGACATCCGCAGTAGATTCGAAGCCTCCACTGACCAATGGCCGAACCACTATGATGGCGGGCTTACAAGAATCGATGCTGACAAGACTCGCCGCCGGAAGAATCTCGCCTGTGACACTTTACCGGACGGTAAAGTGTCATGGCTGACAAAGCGAAAGGCCGCCCGGAAAGGGGATTCTCACGATTCCGTTTATGTGCTCTATTTTGCCTTGCTATGTTCCTTGAACCGCCCCCTCTCCCGCACCGCGGCCAGGCCAGCGACATGGCCCAGCTGCTGGACCGGGTCGCTCGTGCCAGCACCCGCCCGCGCTATGCCTTCATGGTACTGAGCCTGATCGCCGAGATCGCCCGGCCGGATGGGAGCGCGGGACCTTTCGTGATGCTTGGCGGACGCTCTACCCTGCTACGCGACTGGCTATGCGACGCACTGACGCCCATGGGTGGTCGCGATGCCAAGCGACTGATGCTGCCGCAAAAGGTGCGCGCGGAACTGCTGGCGCTGGGCAAAGTCCCTAGCGAACCCGAAGCGGCAGAAGCTGCGATCGCCGCGGAAGTCCACGAACGCATCCGCAAATCCGGCAAGACCAACCTCAGCCGTGCGGTTTCCGAACTGGTCCACGCCGGGCTGATCCGCCGTCATTACCAGGGCTTTCGGGTGGATCACCGCAACCGAGGCGCCGGCCGCCATGTCGTCTATGCGTTGGTCGGGCGAGCATGTTGCCTGATGGGACGTTCCCCGGGCGCCCCTCTCCCCGCCTTGTCCGGCAACGACGACCGAAGGCAGGGAGAGCTGCGGCTGAACTGAAGGGCGGTTTACTGCGCGCTCGCCACCGGAACATCGGCCACGCCGCCGCCCGTGGCGCGCACCAGTTCGATACTGGCCTGCATCCTTTGCGTCTGCACCGAGATGTAGGCCCTCTGCGCGTCGAGGGCGTCAGTTTGCGCGGTCACCACATCGAGATAGCCCGAAGCGCCGTCACGGTAGCGCGACATGGCGATGTCGCTGGTGCGCTGCGCTGCTTGTGCCGCGTCCTTCTGCGCAACCGAAGCGTCCGAGAGGTTGCGGATGGCTGCAATCGAATCCTCGACCTGACGGAAGGCCGTCAGCACAGTACCCCGGTAGTCGGCGGCGACTTCTTCGTACTCGGCTCGCGAAATCTTGACCTGCGCAGCGCGCTTGCCTCCGTCGAACACGGTGAGCAGGCTGGACAGCGGCCCGAGGGCCCAGAACGTGTTCGGCGTAGTCAGCAGGCTTCCGCCGGTCGTCTCCCAACCGCCGTTCGCGCCCAGTGTCAACGAGGGGAAGAAGGCGGCGCGGGCTACGCCGATACGCGCATTGGCAGCGAAGACCCGGCGCTCGGCAGCGGCGATGTCGGGACGGCGCTGCAGCAATTCGGACGGCGTCGCGATGGGCGGCTTCGGCGGATCGAGCGGGCCAACGGCGGCAGCCAGCGAGAACTGGCTGGCAAGTTCGCCGACAAGTGCAGCGATCTCGTGCTCGGTCGCGGCGCGCTGGTTGGCGACAGTGGCGACCTGCGCGCGGGCATTGCCCAGCACGGTCCGAGCACGATTGACGTCGATGCCAGAGGCGATGCCGCCGCTGCGGCGTTTGGATGTCAGGTCATAGGCGCGGGCAAAGGCGTCAACGGAACGGTCCAGCAACCGCGCCTCCGCATCGAGACCACGCAGCCGGAAATAGGCATCCGCGACAGATGCCTGAAGGCTCAGCTGCGCCGATGCCAGGTCGGCCCTGCTCGCCTGCGCCTCGGCCTTCGATGCCTTCACCTGGTTGCGAATGCGGCCCCACAGGTCCAACTCGTAAGCGATCGAGCCACCCACGACATAGTCGTTGTACCGAGCGGCCGAGCCGGTCGTCAGCGGGCGGTTCGCGGAACGCCGCTCACGCGAGGCATCGCCGCTGATCCCGGCGGAGGGCAGAAGATCAGCCTCGTTCACCCGCGCAGCCGCGCGCGAGGCGTCGTAGCGGGCAAGCGCGGCGGCCAGCGTGGGACTGGCAGCGGCGGCGCGCTGTTCCAGATCGGCCAAAACCGGGTCGTCGAAGGCGCTCCACCAGTCCCCGCGCCTGGCATCGTCGCCGGGAGCGGCGCCGGTCCAGCCGGCCACTTCCTTGAACTGCGCGGGCGGGGTGGTGACCGGCGGCTTGTAGTCGGGCGCCATCGAGCAGGCGCCCAGCACCAGCGACATCATGGCCGCCGCCGGAATCCCGGCGATCGACTTAACCATTGGGCTTGGCCCCCTTGTCGGCCCCCTTCTCGGGCGCGGCGATCTGTACCTTGTCGCCGGTCTGGATCGAGTCCGGCGGGGAATCGATCACCTTGTCACCCGGCTTTACCCCCACCGAGACGAGCACCGTCTTGCCTTCGTCCCTCGCGATGGTGACGCGGCGCAGGGTTACGCGCCCATCCTTGCCGACAAGCGCGACGCTGGGGCCGTCCTCGGCCGGAAGCACCGCGCTGCCGGGCAGGCGAAGCCCCGCCCCTGCCCCGTCGATGGGGAATTTGACGTGGGCGTAGGCGCCCGGCTTCAGCGCACCCTCGCCGTTGTCGGCCTGAAGTTCGACCAGCATGGCGCCGGACTGGGCATCGACAGAATTGGCGCTGCGCGTCAGGCTGGCGGTGAATTCCCGCCCCGGAAATTCCGGCAGGGTCAGCTTGGCCTGCATCCCTGCGCGCACCTGCGACGAATAGACCTGAGGCACGCGGACATAGATGCGCATGCGGTGTACGTCAGAAACCGTGAACAGCGGCTGCGACGCCGCATTGCCCGCCACCACCAGCGCGCCGACCTGCGCCGAACGGCTAGTGACTACGCCGCTGAAGGGCGCCGACAGGCGGGTGAAGCCGCGCAATGCGTTCAATTCGCGCACGCTGGCGAGCGAGGCGTTGGCGACTGCGGTCTTGGCCGCAAGATCGCCGACCTTCTCATCGACTTCCTGCTGCGAAACGGCATCCTGCGCGAGCATCGCCTGCCAGCGGCGCGCGGTGGATGCGGCAAGCTTCTGGTTGGCCACTGTGGTCTGGTAATCCGCCTTGGCCTGCGCAAGGCGCTGGTCGATCTCTGGTGCGTCGAGGATGGCAAGGGTTTCGCCTGCCTGCACATGGTCGCCGATATCGGCCAGCCAGCGGCGGACATAGCCGTTGGTGCGCGCGTTGATCGCGGCACTGTTATAAGCCTGGATGGTGCCCGGAAGGACCAGCCCTTCCCCGCCCTCTGCCGTAGTCGGCGAGACGACCGTGACGGTCGGCACTGCCGCGCCGGCGGCCACCTGCTCCAGATCGCTGGTGGCGTTGATCCGGGTGGCGATGCCGAACCCGACCAGTGCGACGGCGACGACGGCAGCGCCAATCCCCACGCGCTTCAGCGTGCGGCTGTCGGGTCCGGTGTTTTGCGAAGTTTCAGGTTCAAGCATGGCTGGGCTGCATTTCCACGGGAGAGGTCTGCCCGCCGCCGTTCGCACGGCGGCGATGGACGAAGCTGAACACGACAGGGACGAAGAACAAGGTAGCGATCGTTGCACAGATGAGGCCGCCGATCACGGCCCGGCCGAGCGGCGCGTTCTGTTCGCCCCCCTCGCCCAGACCAAAGGCCATAGGTGCCATGCCGATGATCATGGCTAGCGCGGTCATCAGCACCGGGCGGAAACGGACGAGGCCGGCCTGGATCGCCGCCTCGCGCGCATCGCCAAGCTCCGCCAGTTTCTCCCGCGCGAAGTTGACGACGAGGATCGAGTTGGCCGTGGCCACGCCCATGCACATGATCGCGCCTGTCAGCGCCGGCACCGATAGCGTGGTGCCGGTGGCGAACAGCATCCACACGATCCCGGCCAGCGCGGCGGGCAGCGCGGTGATGATCACGAAAGGATCGACCCAGCTCTGGAAGTTCACGACGATCAGCAGGTAGATCAGGAAGATCGCGCCCAGCAGCCCGAAGCCGAGGCCGGAGAAGGCCGTGTTCATCGTCTGGTACTGGCCGCGGATCGTAACAGTGGAGCCCTTGGGTTCCTCGGCCTTGAGCGACTGGATGGCCTTCTGAACGTCAGCCGCCACGCCGCCAAGGTCCCGGCCCTGCGGGGTGCCATAGATGTCGATCACCGGCTGGATGTTGTAGTGCGACGAGATCGGCGCCGTGCTGGAACGCGAAAGCGAGGCAAGCGCGCCCAGGGGCTGCGTCGGGATGCCGACAGCCCCTGAAACCGGGATGTCCGACAGCGCGTTCATCGAGCCGACCTGATATTCAGGCGCCTGCGCCACGACGGGGTAGGACACGCCGTTGTCCGGGTTCACGAAGAACACCGGCGCGGTCTGCGACGTACCGGCGAGCGAACTGGCGAGGCTGGTCGTCACATCCTTTTCGCTCAAGCCATACTGCCCGATGCGTGAGCGGTCGACATCGACCTGAAGCTGCGGCGCATGCGAAGGCTGCTGAATGCGAAGGTCGGCAAGACCGGGGATCTTCGCCAGCTTCACCATCAGCTTGTGCGCATAGGCGCGCGATGCCGCGACGTCCCTGCCCGCGATCTGCACGTCGATCGGCGATGGCGAACCGAAGTTGAGGATCTGGCTGGTGATGTCGGCCGGCAGGAATGAGAACGTCACGCTAGGAAACCGTCGCGGCAACTGCGCGCGCAGTTTTTCCACATACCTCTCGGTAGGTTCGTGGCCTTCCTTGAGCGTTATCAGGACGTCGCCGTCCTGAGGCCCGATGGTGCCGCTGTTGTTGTAGATCGTGTTGATCGAGCTGACCGGCAGACCGATGTTATCGGTGATCGATGCCAGTTGGTCGGCGGGAATGATGCCGTGCACCGCCTGCGTCACTTCCTCGAAGCGGGCGGCGGAGCTTTCGATGCGCGTGCCCGAAGGCAGGCGCACGTGCATCGCGATCTGGCCGGAATCGACGGTGGGGAAGAAGTTGCTCCCCAGGAACGGCAACAGCCCGAAGGACAGCACCACTACCGCCATGAAGCCGATCATGAAGCCCCGGCGTGCATTGAGCGCACGGTGCAACATCCCGATGTAGCCCGAACGCAGCTTCTCGAAACGGACCTCGAAGCCGCGCTGGAACCGCACGAAGACGTTGCGCGACCCCGGCTCGCCGGAGTTATGACTGTTCTCGCCATGCGGCTGATGCGGCTTCAGAAGGTACATCGCCATGGTCGGCACCAGCGTTCGCGACAGGATGAACGAGGCGATCATCGCGAAGACCACCGAAAGCGCCATCGGCACGAAGAGATATCCGGCAACGCCCGGCAGGAAGAACATCGGCACGAAGACGATGCAGATGCACAGCAGCGATACGAAGGCCGGCGTCACAATCTGCGCGGCGCCGTCGAGGATCGATTCGATCACTCCCTTGCCCTGTTCCAGGTGCCAGTTGATGTTCTCGATCGTCACCGTCGCATCGTCGACCAGGATGCCGACCGCGAGGGCGAGACCGCCCAGCGTCATCGCGTTCAGCGTCTGCCCGAACACCGCCAGCGCAGCGATGGCGGCCAGCACCGCCAGCGGGATCGACAGCGCGATGATGACGGTAGAACGCCAGGAACCCAGGAACAGCAGGATCATCAGCGAGGTCAGCGCCGCTGCGATCGCACCTTCGTGGATCACGCCGCTGACCGCCGCTTTCACGAACAGCGACTGGTCGCCCACCGTCAGAATCTTGAGCGAGGCGGGCAGCGTATCCTGGATCTTGGGCAGCGCGTCCTTCACCCCGTTGACCACCGCCAGCGTCGAGGCCGCGCCGTTCTTGAACACGGTGAGAAGGACCGAGCGCCCGCCATCGACATGGACGACGTTCTGCTGCTGGGCGCTGCCATCGCGGACATAAGCAACGTCGCGCATGTAGATGGTTGCGCCGTTGACGACCTTGACGGGCAGTTCGTTGAGCGCGTCGATCGAATCCGGCGCGTTGTTGAGCCTTACGCTGTACTGGGTCGCGCCGATCTTCACGAAACCGGCGGGATTGATCTGGTTCTGCGCGGCGATGGCATTGCCGACATCCTGAGCTGAAAGCCCCCGCGCCTGCAGTGCCTGCGGGTTGAGGTCGATCTGAACCTGACGCTGCTTGCCGCCCGAGGGGAACGGCATGGCAAGGCCCGGCACGGTAACCAGCTTAGGCCGGATCTGGTTTTGCCCAATGTCGAACAGCTGCTGTTCCGACAGGCCCTTGCCTGACATTGCAAGCTGCAGGATCGGCACAGTGGAAGCCGAATAATTGATGATGAGCGGCGGTGTCGACCCCGGCGGAAGCTGCCGCAGGATCGTCTGCGAGATCGATGTGACCTGCGCCGTCGCGGTGCGGATGTCGACGTTCGGCTGGAAGTAGATCTTGACGATGCCGAAGCCCTGATAGGACTGGCTTTCGATATGTTCGATGTCGTTGACGGTAGTCGTCAGCACGCGTTCGAACGGTGTGACCATACGGTCGGTCATATCCTGGGGCGGGAGACCGGCATATTGCCAGGCGACCGCGATGACCGGGACCTTGATCTCGGGGAAGATGTCGACCGGCGACTTCAGCGCCGCAATGATGCCGCCAATGCCGATCAGGATGGCCATGACGATAAACGTCAGCGGGCGGTTGAGGGCAACTTTGACGATACCGATCATCGACTTCTCCGTACGCCGTACCCTGCGGACTACCCGCAGCCTACGGCCCCTTTCGCTATCCTCTCGGGGCTTTTTCCGTCCCATGGCCGGCCGCATCGCACGGCAGTCCATGGGACCGGGCTGGAACGCCCGGAATTCGAAAAAAAGGAAAGACGCCCCGGTCGCCGTTTTTGGGAGATGCGGTTCTGGCCGGTTGCGTCACGAGGAGTTTTGCTCGCGTTTTGCCGATGCTCGTTTCAATCTTTTCTGTCCAATATATAAAGAGGCTTGATCGATACCTAAAGCATCTCAATCGTGAGGACTGTAAAACCGTGGAATTGAGGCATCTGCGCTATTTCATATGCGTCGCCGAAGAGCTTCACTTCGGTAATGCGGCGCAGCGCTTGGGCATTTCGCAGCCGCCGCTGAGCCAGCAGATTCGCGCGCTTGAAGAAGAATTAGGTGTTCGACTGTTCGACCGCACCAGCCGGCGCGTGCAACTGACCGAAGCCGGGCGCCAGTTCCTGCCCCAGGCGCATGAAACGCTGGCTCAGGCCGAGCGAGCGGCCAAGGTGGCGCGCCTAGCGCATAGCGGTGAAATCGGGCGACTCAGCCTTGGCCTGTCGCCGTCAGTGCCATTCATTGCCGAAGTCATGGACACGCTCGCCCGCTACCGCCGTTCGTTCCCCCAAGTCAGTGTCGAGTTGAACGAACTTCCCCGTGATGAACAGATTGCCGGTGTAGAGCGCCGCACGATCGATATCGGCATCGTGCGGGCATTCTCGGCGCTTGAATTGCCTGAGACGATGCAGGCCCTCCCCTTGCAGCGCGAAGGCATGGTTCTGGCCATGCGCCGCGACCATCCACTGGCAAATCTCGAGCGGGCGCTATTTTTGGCAGATATCGAAAACGAACCGCTGATCCTGTTCGGCTCCATGAACGGGGCCGGTTTCAACGAAATGCTTATGGCGCACTGCGAGATCCAGGGTTTTCGGCCGAACGTCACGCTGGAGGCCAATAGTTTCGGCACTTTGGTCGGGCTGACGGCAGCAGGTCTGGGCGTTACCATCCTGTCGCGCTCGCTGGCGCGCTTCACCATAGATACCTTGGTGTTCCGACATATCGAAATGCCATTTTCCAGTCAGCTGGTAATGTTCCATGCCCGCGACGCATCGCCCGCAACGCTCAACTTCCGCAAACTGGTAGACCAGAGGGTCAAATGGGGCTCCCTGCAACGCGTGTAGAGGCCCCTTCCCTGTCCGAGCCGAAAACGGCTCGGACATCATCGGTCATTCGCCTTCCGAATTGTCCCGCCGCTTCGCATAGCTGACGACAAAAGATTCCCATACCCGCAGCCATTCTGTCTCGCTGCGTTTTCGCGCGATCCCGGGGAAGCCTGCCCTGAATGCATCGGCCATCTGATCCACCGACCACGGATGGCCTTTGTCGACACCGATGACGCGAAACGCAGTCTCGCGCGAGCCAAAGCTCAAACTGCCACTCGGAAACGCAAGCATTGTTTCTTCAGTCGCAGCGCCGGCGCGTTTGCTCTCGCCGTCTTTCGCCGGGACCGATGATCTCGGTGCTTTTTCCGACACTGATGCACCCAGCAGTCGCAAATGCGTACCTACGAGCTTGCGTTCGAGCGGCGCCGGGGAGGGATTCAACACAACCTTGCGGCCGGAAAGATCGACGTCGGCGTTGGGATAGACCGCTGAAACCAGCTGCATCGTCTCACGCACCGTCTGGCGGAAACGCTTGGAGTCCGCCTCATTACCCAGATGCCGGGCAAGCTGATCCCACGAGATCGTCTGCCCCTTGTCGCTGGTGATGCGCGGCAGGCGATAGGCAAGGTATGTATAGAGATCGAGCGCGGTCGGCGTGCCCTTGAGTTCGCGAATCGCGACCTCGTTCAGCGGGACTGCATGTTCGATAAGGTGTCCATAGAACCCCTCGGACATGCGAATCTCCCGCGCGAAGGCTCCGTTCTTTTCCAGGGAACCGGCATATTCATTGGAAATCTTCACATCGCGCACAGCAAAGGCGTTGCCGTCGGCCTCAGTGCCGTCCCAGCGAATCTGCCATTCGCAGGCCAGGAGGCGGTCCACCTGTTCGCGCATGCGATTAGCAGTTCCGCGCGGTCCATAAGACACCGTCTGATATCCCAAACGGCGCATCCACTCGGTAAAGTTGCGTCCCAGGTAAACGTCACGCGAACGCTTGGCCACCGCCTGCGACAGCAGATAGATCAGCGCGACCCGGGGATAGGCGCCATACGGAACACCCAGACTGCGCAAAACGGGCTTGCCATCGACAGTCTGCAGTACGGGCCTGGGGTTGATAGCCAGCGCATATTTGCCGTCTTCGCGCAAGATCGGCTGCGTTTCGTCCTTGGGCCGCTTGGTCGGCAGCGACATGGCACACAGCGCCGAATGCAGGAATGCAGGCACAGGCTCCTCATCCTGAACCCGCAAAAACGCATCCATGGTAATTTGCGATCCGGCCCGCAGTGCAAGCGAACGCACCTGCGCTTCCCCGCCATCCAGCATGGCGAGGGCATACTGGTGTCCGATCGGCTTGCTGCTATCCCCGTTAATCATATGACCCTGCTTTACCCCGACTCGGGGCCTGTGATGTGGGGTTTAGACAACAGGTTTGGTCCTCAAACGCAAGTGCGTTGGCAGTTTCGGGGACATTTGGCGGTTGAAACCTACAATATCACCGATGATCTCGGATCCGTTGCTGAGATCGCGCCCATTTCCCCTTATTTCCAGAAATAGCCGATTCGCGAATCGGTTTTGATTTAGGGATTCTAGTATAGGTTAAAGCACCGAGATCATCGGTCGGTTTGGCTCCGAGATCATCGGCAAAACGCACCGGAATCATCGGCTGGCACCGAGATCATCGGCGTTCCGGGAAAACTGCGGAAACAGCACTCCCGAAGCGACCCCCACAACGCGCTGATGGCTTCTTGGGCAGATCAACGGCACCGAGATCATCGGTCCGAACAGCAGCACGGGCCCTCCGCCATTTGCTTCCCTAGATAAAAGGGCTCGGAGATCATCGGCTCGATTGGAAGACTGGTGGACGATTGTTGCTCGAAACTTCCAACGCGGGTACGGTCGAGGTTCAAATCCACAAGACTGGTATTCATGGCGACCCACCCTGCATCCGATGCCCGCTCCGACGTCCCCGGCAATGAACTGCTGGAAGACAGCCTCGACCTTCTTCACCGTAAGGCCCTTACCATCCTGAAGCGCATCCGCGACGGTGCGCTCGACCCCGAGACCGGCCACAAGGTTGGTCCGTCTTTCGCAATATCAAAAGCCGCATCGCTCGTTGGCCGGACCGCTTCGGCTATTCGCGAAGCCGAACGCGATGGGCGTTTGCCTGAACGCGACCGGACCGCATCGGGCCATCGCGTGCAATATACTCTCGAGGAACTTGACCACATGCGCGCCGTCTTCGGCACGCGCCCTTGGCGAGCGCCTGAGGACGTTCCGGCGATCATCTCGATTTCAAACTTCAAGGGCGGCGTCGGCAAGTCGACGTTGGCGTTGCACCTCGCCCAGCATTTTGCGATCCGTGGGTACCGCGTGCTGTTCATCGATTGCGACAGCCAGGCTAGCTCGACGATGATGTTCGGCTACCGTCCCGACGTCGACCTTGGCGAAGACGACACTCTCTATGGGCACTTCCACAATCCCGAACTGCTCGGCGTGCGCTCCATCATTCGCAAGACCCACTTCCACGGGCTGGATTTGATTCCGGCGAACCTCAAGCTCTATAACCTCGAATACGAGATTGCCGGCTACCTTGCCCAAAACCAGAGCTTCGATGTTATCGACCTGATCGGTCAGGCCATCGACACCGTCGTCGACGACTACGACATCGTCATCATGGATCCGCCGCCGGCGTTGGGCATGGTTTCGATGGCGGTGCTTCAGGCGGCCAATGCGATGGTCATTCCGGCGCCGCCGAGCGTAATGGATTTCGCCTCGACTGTATCCTTCATCGACATGGCGCGCACCACGATGAAACAGTTGGAGCAGCTTGGGGGCAGGGTGAAGCCAGCCTACAATTTCATCCGTCTGGTCGGCAGCCGCGTCGATGACAGCAAGTCTATGCACCGCGAGATTTTGTCGATGATGCGGCAGGTCTTCGGGGGCTCGATGATTAACTCGGTCCTCAAGGTCAGCGCCGAGATCGACAATGCCAGTTCGCGCATGAAGACGGTCTACGAGCTCGATCGCCCGGTTACTTCGCATGAGGTGCACAACCGCTGCGTACGCTTTCTGAACGACGTTTGCCACGACATCGAACAGGACGTTCTGCGCACTTGGGCGAGCAGGGCGAAGGACGTGAGCTGACCCGTTGCCACGTGGCAACGAACTTGAAAATGACGTTTTATCAAATGGCTAACCACCCTTCCGCAACGCAGCGGGGTGATTGCCTGATTTGCAGGGGAGGGCCTCTTCGGCGCGGTTGCCACGTGGCAACAGGGACATCGAAAAGGCGCTTTCAGGAAGGACCAAGACATGAGCAAGGGTAACCGCGGCTTCGGAAGCAGCCTGACAGAAGGCCTCGATGACGAGGAGCTGGACGCCTCTGCACCTTCCGAAAGCATCATGGCGAGCCGCAGCCAGACCTTGGCGCGTCTTGCTACGGGCAAGGTGGTCACCGACCGGACCGAGTGGGTCGACCCGGTCCGTTGCCGCCCTTGGCGCCTGCATAACCGCGACATCGATCACCTTGATGAGGAAACATGCCGCGACCTGATCGACGCATTTCTTTCGGCCAAGAAGCAGCGCATTCCGGCGATCGTCCGCCGACTTCAGAACGATCCGGACCACGACTTTGAGATCATTGCCGGTGTCCGTCGCTGGTGGACGGTGCAGTGGCTGCGTGCTCATCACCATCCAGATTTCGAGTACCTCGTCACCATCCAGCATGTCTCCGATGAAGAGGCGTTCCGGGTTTCCGACATCGAGAATCGGTCTCGCAAGGACATCTCGGACTGGGAGCGCGCAAAGGAGTACATGCGCGCGCTCAACGAATTCTACGATGGGTCGCAGAGCGAGATGGCCGAGCATCTGAAAATCTCGCGGTCTTGGCTCAGCCGCCTGCTTGACGTTGCGCGTTTGCCGGACGAGATCGTCGAGGCCTTTGCTGATACCCATGACATCACCGTTCGTGTGGCGCGCGATGTGAAGCCGCTGGCCGGGGATCCGCGTGCGCTGGCGCTCATGGCAGCCGAAGGCAAGTTGATCAGTGATGAGCGCGCTGATCTTGGCACGCGGCTGAGCGGCCCCGAGATAGCGAAGCGACTCGTCCGCGCTACAGTTGCAAAGGCGAAGGAGAGTGGCGGTGAAGTCATTCTCAAGGCTGGCAACGGCAAGCCGATGCTGCGCTATTCCCGTTCGGCGCGTAGCGGGCTGACCCTGCGCGTGGTGCCCAAGTCGGGCGCATCTGTCGATGAGGTGCTGACGGCGATCCGCGGTTTGATCGCGGAATAGGTTTTTGGCCATCGCCGCGCGTAGTCCCCTATTACGCGCGGCGATGGTCCGAAATTCGGTGAATTGGCGATTGTGTTGACAGCGATCGCGGTCGATGCGTGTAAAATGCGCTCAGAGGCCCGCAGAGCGCATTTGAGGTTCCGCTGACATCTGTCCACCCCGGGCGGCCTATGGGCGCTCTAAAGGCCTTTTCCGGCAGCTTTCTAAACGGGCTCAAAAAATCAACGCGGCGGGCGGTTTTTGGGTCAAACGCTTAATTTCTAGATCGGAAGGCTCCGAAAACCGCTCAATCTGGCATCTATCAGCTCAATTGCCGCTGCCGGCGAGCAGTTCGTCGATGTGGGCCAGCGATGCCTCGAAATCGTCCAGCGCCTTCACCGTGAAAGCAGACGCGATGTCTTTATCTGGTCCTGTTGACCCGCTGGCGGCGAGTGCATGAAGATGCGATCCGGCAATCGTACTGTGCGCGATCATGCCTCGGTCTTCGAGTATGGCTACCATCCCTCGCACCCCGATCCGCGTCGCGCCCAGTGCGCTTTCGATTTGCGCGGAACGCAAAGGACCAAAGCCTCCCAGTAACTCGAACAGTGCGGGCGCGCGCGATGTAGTGCGTTGTCCGGAGAGGCGTTCGCTACATTCGAGCGCCAACCGGGTGGCTTCGCCAAGTTGTTGGAACATGTTGCTGGCGACAGTGTGTAAGGCGTCGGCGCGGCTGGTTCGGGCGGTGCCGGGATCGTCGGCCGCCAGAACATCCATGCGGATCAGGCCGGTGAAAGGCAGGGCACAGCGTAAGGTGCCGGCGCTACGCAGCCATTCACCATACTGCATTTCGATAGCCCAGCGCGGAGAGGACGGGGCAGGGCGCTCCACGCTGAAGCGCCGACCAGCCAAGGCTATGGGTGAGAACTGGCGGTCGGCGGGGGCGAAGCGAAGGCTACCGGCCACCGCGTCGTAGAGCCGGGATAGTGATGCGAAAGGAAGGGGCTGAGGCTTGGGCGAATGTCTGTCGACCAGCGCACGGGCATCTTCGATCGCGGCATGGGTGCGGGCGTTGTCTCCCTGTGATTGCAGGTCGTGCGGGGCCAGCAAGGCGGGTTTCAGCTGTAGGGCGATGTCTGCGAGCGGCGCCCAACTGGCGTGCGCCAGTTCGATCAGAATGCCTTCACATAGCGCGCGCGGGGCGCTGGCATGGCGCGAGGGCATCTCAGACAAGGTTGTCAGGCCAGCAAACCAGGCATGGAAGCGCGCCTCGGTGAACAGGTGGCCTTCCTGACGGAGAGCGCCGACGAGCGTACCTCGCAGGATTTGCGCGGCAAAAATGCGCTGGACGTTTGGGGGACAATGCTCAAGCGCTCCGTCGAGGCGCCCGAGTGCGAGCATGGCGCGAGCCTCTGCAAAGGCGAAATCAGTGTTTTTGTCTTCCATGAACCGCTAAAAAATCCAAAAAATTCAAAGGCTATCAGGAAAATGTATAGCTAAAAAACATTAGATAGACAACTAGTGCGACTCTCGGTTTGGGCGACTTTTCCGGGGTGCCTAACCTGTCAGCAAATGTGCCGCGCACCACGAATGGCACCTAACTTTCAATTCATAAGTAATCGCAGGTGGCGCGGCACTCGTTCTCGTCCATTAATGCCAGTTTTTTGCGGCTCCTCGCTTTCATCAGGTGGAGATGAAAGCGTCGCCCGGTTTAGGGGTGCCATGCGAATTTGTATTCACCTGCTGCGAAGGGCCGCGTTGCCGGCCATCGAGACTCGGGCCCGGCGGCCCAAGCAGGAGCAGGACGAATGGCGATCTATCTCAAGCGTGGTGCGAGTGCCGAGGCGAAGGCGACGGCGGACCGAAAGGTGCGCGATATCGTGGAAGCTGCGCTGGCCGACATCGAGGCACGCGGCGATGCTGCGCTGCGCGAGATGAGCAACAGGTTCGACGGCTGGGACCGTGACGACTACCGCCTGTCGCAGGCCGAAATCGAGGCGTGTGTGAACAACCTCTCCCCGCAGGAACGCAAGGACATCGAGTTCGCGCAGACGCAGGTGCGCAACTTTGCGAAGATCCAGCGCGCCTCGATGACCGATGTCGAGGTCGAGACGCTTCCTGGCGTCGTTCTGGGCCATAAGAATATCCCGCTGAATTCCGCTGGCTGCTACGTGCCAGGCGGCAAATACCCGCTCCTCGCCAGCGCACACATGAGCGTGATCACGGCCAAAGTTGCGGGCGTGAAACGTGTGATTACCTGCGCTCCGCCGTTCCAGGGCAAGCCCGCGCGCGCGATCGTTGCCGCGCAGGCGATGGCCGGGGCGGACGCGATCTACGCGTTGGGCGGTATCCAGGCGATCGGCGCGATGGCGATCGGAACCCAGACGATCGAGCCGGTAGACATCCTCGTCGGTCCGGGCAACGCCTTCGTCGCCGAAGCCAAGCGTCAATTGTTCGGGCGCGTCGGCATCGACCTCTTTGCTGGCCCCACCGAAACGCTGATCATCGCCGATGAGATCGGCTGCGACCCCGAGATGGCCGCCACAGACATCCTCGGCCAGGTCGAGCATGGCCCCGATAGCCCGGGCGTCCTGCTGACCAATTCGGAGAAGTTCGCCCGCGCGACCATGGCCGAAATCGAGCGCCTGCTGGAAATACTTCCCACCGCCGACCATGCCGGCAAGGCATGGGAAACCTTCGGCGAAGTGATCGTGGCCGAAAGCTACGAGGAGATGGTGCGGATCGCCGACGAACTCGCCTCCGAGCACGTCCAGGTGATGACCGCCGACCCGGACTATTTCCTCCAGAACATGACCAATTACGGCGCACTTTTTTTGGGCAATCGCACCAACGTCAGTTTCGGCGACAAGGTGATCGGCACCAACCACACGCTGCCAACGAAAAAGGCGGCTCGCTACACAGGTGGTCTGTGGGTGGGCAAGTTCCTGAAGACCTGTACCTACCAGCGCGTCATCACCGACGAAGCTTCGGCACTGATCGGCGAATATTGCAGCCGCCTCTGCGCGCTGGAGGGCTTTGCCGGCCACGGCGAACAGGCCAACATCCGTGTGCGTCGCTTCGGCGGCCGCGACGTGCCCTATGCCGGGCAGGCAGAGCCGACCCCGCAGACGACCGCTTAGTCGGAATTTCTTCCCCGCCGGCCACCGAAGGGGGTGGACAGACTGGCCGCATCGGGTTCTTCCTGCCCCCGCCATTCCTGCATCTGTGATGAGAGAGACGACCATGACCTTGCCTGTCACGCCCAGTTTGCGTCTCGATGGCCGCCGCGCCGTGGTCACGGGGTCAGGGAGGGGGATCGGCGTTGCCGCTGCTGCCGCGTTGGCGCAGGCGGGCGCCGAAGTAACCCTCGTGGCGCGCACTGCCAGTGAGATAGAGGCGGTAGCCGCTCAGATCGTAGCGCGGGGCGGCATCGCCCATGCCGTCACGCTCGACGTGTCGGACCTTGATGCTGTTGCCGCGTTCTTTGACGTGCGAGAGCCGTTCCACGTCCTCGTCAACAACGCCGGGACCAACCGGCCGAAGCCTATGTGGGACGTGACGGGCGAGGACTACGACGCTGTTCTTGATCTCAATGTGAAAAGCGCATTTTTTGTGGCGCAGGCCTGCGCGAAGCGGATGATCGCGGCTGGCACAACGGGTAGCCTGATCCACATGGGCTCGCAGATGGGCCATGTCGGCGGGCCGGGACGTTCGCTTTACTGCGCCAGCAAATGGGCGCTGGAGGGCATGAACAAGGCCATGGCGCTGGACCTTGCGCCGCACGGTATCCGTTCCAACACAATTGCACCCACGTTCATAGAGACACCGCTGACAAAGCCTTATTTCGAGGATGCGGCGTTCAAGGCTAGCGTGCTGAGCAAGATTAAGCTCGGCCGGATCGGTCAGGTGGAGGACCTCATGGGCGCGATCCTGTTCCTGGCGTCGGATGCCTCCACGCTGATGACTGGCACCAGCCTCGTCGTCGATGGCGGCTGGACGGCGGACTGAGCGGCTGTTTCAGTACCGCTCGATCGAGACGTGCCTCAGTTCGTGGACGGGTGTCAGGCGGCGGCGCAGTTCGGCTTGGTCCAGCGAAGTTTTGGCGGCGATGATCGCGGCATGGGCATCGGGCCCGATGCGCCATACGTGCAGATCGGTGATGCGCGCGTCGCCCGGTCCTTCGACTGCCTCGCGCACTTCCTGCGCGACGTGACGGTCGGTTCGGTCGAGCAGGACGCCTGCGGTGTCCTTCATGAGCGACCATGACCAGCGGGCGATTACCGCCGCGCCGATGATGCCCATCACCGGGTCCAGCCACGTCCAGCCAAGGTAGCGGCCGCAAAGCAGCGCCGCGATCGCCAGAACCGACGTCAACGCATCGGCAATGACGTGAAGGTAGGCCGAGCGCAGGTTGTTGTCGCCGTGGCCATGATGACCATGGCTATGATCATGCCCTTGGTCATGATGATGTCCGTGGTGATGGTTGCCGGAGAGCAGGAGTGCGCTGGCGATGTTCACCAGCAGCCCCAGAACCGCCACCACCGTCGCCTCGCCAAATGCAACGGCGCCGGGGTGCAGCAGCCGGTTGATCGATTCCACGCCGATCCCGGTTGCGAAGATCGCGAGAACCAGAGCCGAGGCGAAGCCCGCAAGATCACCCACTTTTCCGGTGCCGAAGCTGAAGGCAGGGTCATTTGAATGGCGCCGGGCATAGGCATAAGCCGCCGCTGCCACGGTCAGCGCGCCGGCGTGGGTGGCCATGTGGAAGCCATCCGCCAGCAGGGCCATCGACCTGGTCGCATAGCCGGCGATGATCTCTCCCACCATCATTGCAGCGGTCAGGATCACAACCCAGCGCGTACGGCGCGCGTTGTCGTCGTGCGATGCACCCAGGAAGTCGTGGGCGTGCGAAAGCGGGTCGGTCTGGGGAAGGGTTGCGATGGTATTGTATCGCGTCATTTCGCGTAGCGGCGAATCGCGGTGATCACTGCCTGCATGCCTTCGTCGCGCTCTTCCTGGGTGAGTTCGCTGGCGGCTACGTGCGTGCGCAGATGATCTGCGATCAGTTCGTCGATAAAGCCGTTTATCGCGCCGCGAACTGCCGCGCTCAGCAGCAGCGTCTTGGCGCAGTCTTCCCCGCCGACGAGCGCGCGCTCGACTGCCTGCAATTGGCCGATCATTCGGCGCACGCGCATGATCAGCGGCTGACTATTTTCATTAAGATGCGACATACCATACCCCCCTACGGTATATTTTGCGCATTCGCAAGAGGAGGCCCGTTAAGTGCGATTCCGCTCGAAATAACGCTTCTCAATCCCTACGTTCGCAACACAAACAGCGGAAGGCCTACACCTTGTCCGAAGACCAACCTGCGGAACGGAACGTCGAAGGCATTGGCGACTACAACGGCCCGGCCGGCGGCTGGGGCGCGCTCAAGGCGGTAGCACGCACGGTTGCCGAGCAGATGAAGGCCAGCCCCGATACACGGGCTTTGCTGCAGATGAACCAGCCCGATGGCTTCGATTGCCCCGGCTGCGCCTGGCCAGATCCGAAGCACACCTCCTCGTTCGAATTTTGCGAGAACGGTGCCAAGGCAGTGACGTGGGAGGCGACAGTCAAGCGCGTCGATCCCGGCTTTTTCGCCCAACATACCGCGACCGAACTGTGGGGCTGGAGTGATCACCAACTGGAAGACGCGGGCCGTCTAACCGAACCGCTGCGCTACGATCCCGAAACCGACCACTACATACCGATCACCTGGGACGAGGCTTTCGCACGGGCGGGCGCGGCCTTGCAGGCGCTCGACCACGCCGACCAGGCCGAGTTCTACTGCTCGGGCAGAGCATCGAACGAAGCGGCATTCCTCTACCAGCTGTTTGCGCGCGAATTCGGGACCAACAATTTCCCCGACTGCTCCAACATGTGCCACGAGGCGACCAGCACCGGGCTGCCTAAGTCGATCGGCATAGGCAAGGGCACGGTGACGCTTGAGGATTTCGATACCACCGACGCCATATTCTGCATCGGCCACAACCCCGGCACTAACCACCCGCGCATGCTAGGCACATTGGCCGAGGCTTCGAAGCGCGGCGTGCCGATCATCGTCGCCAACCCGATGCGCGAGCGCGGGTTGGAGCGGTTCAAGTCTCCGCAGCACCCTACCGAAATGCTGTCGACCCATTCCACCCCGCTCGCCTCGGCCTACCACCAGGTGCGGATCGGCGGCGACATGGCGATGCTCAAGGGCATGATGAAGGCGCTTTTCGCGATGGAGGAGGCCGAAGGCGGCATTCTCGACCATACTTTCATCGCCGAACATACCGAAGGCATCGATGCGCTTCGCGCCGATATCGAAACCACGTCCTGGACCTGGATCGAGGGTCAGTCGCGCCTGACGCGCGAGGCAATCGAGAGTATGGCGGCAGTCTATGCCGGGGCCGAGCGGGTGATCGTGTGTTACGGCATGGGCATCACCCAGCATAGCCACGGCACCCAAAATGTTCAGGCCATTGCCAACCTGCTGCTGCTGCGCGGAAACTTTGGCAAGGCGGGAGCCGGCATTTGCCCGCTTCGCGGCCACAGCAACGTGCAGGGCGACCGCACCGTGGGCATTACCGAACTTCCGCCCGAAGACATGCTGGACCGGCTCGATGCGGCTTTCGGCATCGCCAGCCCACGCAAGCATGGCCACAATGCCGTAGAGGCGCTGCTGGCGATGCATGAGGGCAAATCCAAAGCTCTGGTCTCACTGGGCGGGAACCTTGCTGTCGCCATGCCCGATCCGGAAGCGTGCTTTGCGGCGGTGCGCGGACTGGATCTCTCCGTCAATATCCTTACCAAGTTCAATCGCACTTGCCTGCTCACCGCGAAGGAGACGCTGGTGCTGCCGTGCCTGGGCCGCACGGAGCTGGACGTGCAGGCTACCGGTCCGCAGTGGGTGACGGTTGAGGACAGCATGTCGATGGTTCACGCCTCGCGCGGGAAGCTGAAGCCGCCGGGGGCGCAAGTCCGCTCCGAACCTGCGATCGTTGCGGGGCTTGCCGCTGCGGCCATGCCGCTTACCAAGGTAGATTGGGCTGCGCTGGTGGCCAATTACGACCGTATTCGCGACGGCATTGAGGCGGTCTACCCGGACTTTCACGACTTCAACCTGCGCGTGCGGGAACCAGGCGGCTTCCGCCTGACCATTGCCCCGGATAAGCGCGTCTGGAAGACGCCGAGCGGCAAGGCGCAATTCTTCGCCCACCCGCATGTGGAGGAAAGCATGGAGGGGCAGCCGCTGCTGCTCACTACCATCCGCAGCCACGACCAGTATAACACCACTATCTACAGCCTAGACGACCGCTATCGCGGCGTCACCGGTCGGCGCGACGTGATCTTCGCCAACGAGGTGGATCTGGCGATGCTGGGGCTGACACATGGCGACCGAGTGGATGTAACCACGCCAACCGGCCGCATGCTGAAGGGCTTCACAGTGATCCGCCATGCAATCGCACGCGGATCGCTTGCTGCCTATTATCCCGAGGCGAATTGTCTGGTCCCACTCGATGATTTCGACCCGGCTAGCGGGACCCCGGCTTACAAGTCGATCCCCGTCCGGGTGGACGCAGCCGTCTAGCTGCTCGTTGACGCGTGCCGCCGGCAATAGGTAGAGGGGGCAGTCCCATCAATGGGGCAGTCTGCCCGATTGATGGGAACAAATTTGGCGCTTCGGCCATTCCAGTGTCCCGCGCCGATGCCCGGATCATGTAATTCGGACGTCGCCGATCAACCGGTTGGTATGGGTTCGCCCGCCATCGGAACCAGGCCCTGCCGGCGCCGCAATGCAGGATGACGAACACGCGATGAGCGTAAGCACTACCCCGAATTCCGCCCCCGCCGCTCACGCGGTTCCCGACGTCTCCGCCCAGCTTCGCGATATTTGGGAATCCAGCCGGGCCTGGTTCCAGACTTACTGGCTTCAGATAATCATCGCTGGCGTCATTGCCGTCACCATCGTAACCGCACTTTACGCGCTGCGGCGGTTGGGCACCAAGCTATGCCGTCCCGAGCGCGGCCGCGCCGATTGGCTGGTGGTCGTCGGACGCGTCGTTTCCAAGACCACAAACTACTTCATCATCATGGTCGCGATCCGGGCTGTCGACGGCTATGCGCAGACACCTCCCACCCTCGACCGCTTCATCACGTTCTTTTTCACGCTTGCTGCCGTGGTACAGGGCGCGATCTGGGCGCGTGAGTTTATCCTCGGCGCCATAGAGCACCGCACCTCTGCCGAACATTTCCAGGGCGAGGCGATCATCAATGCGATGGGCCTAATCCGCTTGCTGGTGAGCGTCGTGGTCTTTGCGGTGGCGACGGTCGTCCTGCTCGACAATCTGGGCGTCAATGTGACAGGCCTAGTCGCGGGACTCGGCGTTGGCGGTATAGCCATAGGACTTGCCGCACAGGGCATCTTCGCGGACCTTTTCGCGGCTCTGGCGATCATCTTCGACCGACCGTTCAGCAAGGGCGACCAGATCAGCTTCGGCACCAGTTCGGGTGTGATCGAGGCTATCGGGCTGAAATCCACGCGTATCCGTGCCTATACGGGTGAGCTGCGCATCATCGCCAACAAGAACTTGCTCGACAAGGAAATCCTCAACGTCAGCGGACGCGACCACATACGCTTGCCTTTCACCATCGGCGTTGCTTACGAGACCCCGCCCGAGACGCTGGCGCGGGTGCCCGATATCCTGAAGGAACTGGTCGAGGCCGAAGGCGGCAAGCCCGCACGCGCCGGGTTCGAAAGCTTCGGCGCCAGTTCGCTGGACTTTTCGCTGCTGGTCGACGTGCCGGGACGCGATTGGGCGATAGCGCATCCACTGCGCGACCGGCTGGTGGTGGCGATCATGAAGCGCTTTGCGGCGGAAGGCATTTCGATCCCCTACCCCACGCAGACGACTTTCACGGCTGCGCCAGATGGCACCATGATTATGCCTTATTCGGAAAACGGCGGGGCTCGGGCATAAGGCTGCCCTTATCCTCCCCGAATTCGGGGAGGATAACCTGCTATGCCGCATCACGCTTGATGATGCGCTGCGGCGAATAATCGTATAGCAGTGCCGGGCGATGGAGCTTTCTGGACACGTCATTGCCGATCCCGCCCAGTCGGTTGCGCCTGCCGCGCCGGAATCGGTCGCGCCTCCGGGCAAACCCCGCCGGTCCCGGTGGAAACGGATCAAGCTGGGCCTTGCAGGGACGCTTTGCCTTGTGTTTGTCACGGTAGGCTATCTGGCGGTCACCGCGCCGTTGTCGAAGTCGCTGCAGCCAATCGCTCCGCCGGAGATCACGCTGCTTGCCGCGGACGGCACACCTATCGCACGCAACGGGGCGATCACCGATTCGCCCGTGGACGTGTCGAAACTGCCGCCGCATGTCGTGCATGCATTCCTCGCGATCGAAGACCGTCGCTTCTACAGCCACTGGGGCGTGGATCCGCGTGGTGTCGCCCGCGCCGCGTGGAGCAACCTGACCGGCGGCAGCACGCAGGGCGGCAGCACGATCACGCAGCAACTGGCCAAGTTCACTTTCCTCACTGCCGAGCGCTCGCTGACCCGCAAGGCGCGCGAATTGCTGATCGCGTTCTGGCTTGAGGCCTGGCTCACAAAAGACGAGATTCTTGAACGCTACCTCTCTAACGCTTACTTCGGTGACAACACCTATGGCCTCCGCGCAGCATCGCTGCATTACTTCCACCGTCAGCCTGAAAAGCTGACTGAGGGGCAGGGGGCTTTGCTTGCGGGGTTGATGAAGGCGCCCTCGCGGCTGGCACCGACTAATAATTTTGCGCTTTCGCAAAAGCGGATGCGGCTGGTGCTTCAGACCATGGTCGAGGCCGGCTACATGACGCAGCAGGAGGCCAGGGCGGTTCCCACGCCTCGGCTGGATGTGCGAGATCGCAGCGAGTTGCCGACCGGGACCTACTTTGCCGACTGGGCACTGCCTCAAGCCCGCCAGATCGAGGCCGCCGGCTATGCCGGGCAGACCTATCGCACCACCCTAGACTCGCGCCTGCAGGCGGCGGCACATCGGGCGATCCGGCAAGCCGGTGCGGGCAAGGCGCAAGTGGCGCTGGTGGCGATGCGCAGAAACGGCGAGGTCGTAGCAATGGTCGGCGGGCGCGATTATTCGGCCAGTCCGTTTAACCGCGTTACTCAAGCGCGCCGCCAGCCGGGCTCGACCTTCAAATTGTTCGTCTATCTTGCTGCGCTCAAGGCGGGCATGTCGCCGGACGATACGCTTCCCAACACCCCGATCGAGGCCGGTTCCTATCGCCCGCAGAATGCCGGTGGCGCCTATTCGCCCACGATCACGCTGGAGGATGCTTTTGCGCGCTCCAGCAACGTCGCGGCGGTGCGGCTGTTCTCCAAGGTCGGGGACGAGGCCGTGATCGACATGGCGCGGCGTCTTGGTGTTGCGTCGCCGTTGCCGACCGGCGACCCAAGTCTTGCATTGGGCACGGCCAGCATGACGCTGCTGGAATTGACGTCAGCCTACGCCGGCGTGGCGGCAAATAGCTTCCCGGTTGCCCCGCGCGCTTTTCCGGTGCCCGAGGCGGGCTGGTTCGACTGGTTGCTCGACGGCAAGCGCAGCCTGTCCTCGCGCGATCACGAGGCGATAGAGGGAATGCTGCGCGCCACGATCAATCGCGGCACGGGCCATGCCGCGATGCTGCGCGGGCCGAATTTCGGCAAGACGGGGACCAGCCAAGAGAACCGCGACGCGCTGTTCGTGGGCTATTCGGGCGATCTCGTCGTGGGCGTATGGGTCGGCAACGATGACAACTCGCCGCTCAAGGGCGTTTCCGGCGGGACCGTACCTGCGCGGATATGGCGCGATTTCATGCGTGATGCCTTGGGCGAGAGGCCCGTGCCGTCGCGGCCGAAGGCGGCCGATCCCGAAGGGCCGGTGCAACCGCTCGATGTACCGGAGATCGGCGATATCCCGGTGGGGGACGACAGCCATGTACGTATCGAGGATGGACAGGCCGTGATCAGCACCAGGGTCGGCGGGGTGCCGCTCGACGTGCAGATCGACGGGCAGGGGTTGCGCGTCAATCCGGGCGCGTCGGCTCCAGCCCCAACTCCGGCCTCGTCGGCACCGGGCCTCTGAGGGGGCCTGTTTCTGCACAGTGCGCGGTTGTCACCTGCACCGTGACCCGTCATGAGAGCGGCATGCGGCCGGATCTCATTCACGCCGCATTGAGGGTTCATGACAGAAGCGAAATCCAAGCCAGGCGCGGGCAGAACTCCCAAAGGCGGCACGCCCAAGGGAGAAGCGACGCGCGGCCAAATCCTCGACGCTTCCGAGATATTGTTCGCCCGCAACGGCTATCTGGGCACTTCGCTGCGCGATATCGCGCATGAGGCGGGCGTGCGCATGGGGCTGGTTCACTATCATTTCGGCAACAAGCACCTGATCCTCGACGCGGCGCTGGAGCGCAAGCTGGCCCTGCTGCGCTCCACCATCGAGGAAAGTTTCGCGCGCGGGCAGGCGCAGGCCGAAGAGGGGCGGGGCCGGTTCGGGCTGGAGGAGATCGTCGCCGCCTTCATCCTGCCGTTTCTTCATGCAGCCTCGACCGATAGCGATCCTTTGCGCAATTACATCGTCATGACCTCGCACCTGATGAGTTCTTACAGGATGCCGGAGCTCCGCCCGATCCTTGGCAAGCTGAGTGCGGTGTCGCAGATCCTGACGGATCAATTGCGCATCCACGCCCCCGCCATCCCCGAGAATAATCTGCTGGCGGGCGTCTACCTGATCGAGGCGGCGCTGATCTTCATGGTGCAGGACCCCGGCTTCCTCGACGATCTCAGCCGCGATCACCATTCCGTCGCACGGCTCGAGGACATGGCCAGCCCGGCGCTACGCTTCTTCGCGCGCGGGCTGGAAAGCCTGCAGGAGCCTTCAGCGACCTGATCCGCGATTGCCGGCCTCGCTGATCATTTTGGCCTGATCGTTTTGATAGGTTGGTCGATCGACCAGTTTTGTTATTCTCGCCTCAACGAAGACACGGACCCGGCAAGGGCCTGTGCACACGGGAAAGAGACGAGATGGGAAGGCAAGACATCGACGCCTTGATGATCGACGGCCGTAACGCAGCGAACCTGCGCGGCGATCCGATTACCGGCGAGCGCTACACTTCACCTGAATTCATGAAGCGCGAATGGGACCATATGTGGACCCGCATCTGGCACATCGCGGGCCGCACTGCCGAGCTGGAAGAGGCTGGCGACTACGTGGTCCATGATTTCATGAACGAATCCGTCTTCTGCGTGAAGCAGGAGGATGGCTCCATCAAGGCATTCTACAACTCGTGCCGTCACCGCGGCATGCGGCTGGTGTGGGACGCCAGTTCGCAGGATAGTTTCCAGTGTCCTTATCACGGCTGGATCTGGGGCAAGGACGGCGTGCTTGAAAAAGCGCAGGACCCGGAGGATTTTCCGCAGGGCAACCCCTGCGGCAAGCTCAAGCTGAAGGAACTGCGCTGCGCGACCTGGGGCGGTTTCGTGTGGTACACAATGGACGACGAGGCGCCGGAACTGCTCGATTTCCTGTCGCCCATGCCCGAGCTTTACAAGAACTACCCGATGGACACCGGGGTGCGCGTCTTCTGGATGAAGATCGACCTCGAAACCAACTGGAAGTTCGCGACCGACAATTTCTCGGAAAGCTACCATACCCGCACTGCGCATCCGCAAGTGCCGCCATGGATCGATCAGGATGTGGACACGGCGCGCCACGAAATGTGGCCGGGCGGGCATGGCCGCACGGTGCAGCCGATGCGCCCGTCGCTGTCGGACCGGCTGCCTGAGGGCGTCCAGCACCCCTTCGACATGATCTTGCAGGCGTGGGACATCGATCCGGAATCCTATCCGGATTTCGAGACCAAGGCGATGCAGGGCTGGCTCGACCTGAAGGCCGCGAAAAAGCGCCTGTGGCAGGAGCGCGGTTACGTCCATTACGAGAATATGGACGACGAGGAGATCACCGACAGCCCGCACACGGTGATGTTCCCCAATGTCACGATCAGCTTCCTGCCGGACAACGTGATCCTGTTCCGCACCGAACCGCACCCGACCGATCCGAACAAGTGCACGTTCGACCTGTGGTGCATGGCTTTTCCCGTGGCCGGGCAGACCATGGTGGAATCCATAATGGCCGGCCCGCAGCCGCTGCACGAAGCCGAGTTCCAGCACCGCGCCTTCGACAACGGGCGCGGCGTGCCCGAGATCAAGGACCAGATCGTCTACCAGGACATGATGCTGGCTGAAGGACAGCAACGCGGCATGCATTCGCGCGGTTATGACGACGCCTATCTTTCCGGGCAGGAGACGCGGGTGCGTTTCTTCCATGAAGTGCTGAACGACTACCTGGAGGGGCGCCGCTAAGGCAGCACTCCCATACCGCTAACTGCACCGGAGCATGTCCGGGGCGAAGTGACTATCCGTGCACCATTTGCACGGGTGAATGCGCCTGCGTGCGCGACGATAATGAAAAACTCAGGGAGGAATATCGATGAAGACCTGGCTCAAGGACAGTTCACGACTCGCTCTCGGTGCTGCCGCGCTGATGGCGTCGCCCGTCGCGTTTGCGCAGGAGGGGGAACAGCAGGGCGGCATTCAGGAAATCGTCGTCACCGCGCAGAAGAAGTCCGAGAACATCCAGGACGTGCCGATCTCGATCACCGCGATCGGCGGCGAGGCGCTGGCGGCCACGCAGGGCACCTCGCTTCAGGCGCTTCAGGGCCAGATTCCCAACGTCCAGATCGACAACTTCGCCAACACCCCGCAAAGCGCCGTCTTCACCGTGCGCGGCATCGGTGTTATCGAGCCGGACCCTTATGCGGGCAATACCGTGTCGATCGTGGTCGACGGGGTGCCGCAGTTCTTCTCAATGGGCGCGCTGCTCGACCTTTACGACGTAGACCGCATCGAAGTGCTGCGCGGACCGCAGGGCACGCTGTTCGGCGCCAACACAACCGGCGGCGTCATCAACGTCGTCACTGGTCAGCCTACGGGTGAGTTCGGCGGCCACGTCAAGGCTGTGTACGGCAACTACAACCGCTTCGATGTGACGGGATCGATCGAGGCGCCGCTGGTCAAAGACGTGCTCTCGCTGAAGGTCGCAGGGATCCACACCCAGCGCGAAGGCTGGGTAACCAATGTCGTCGATGGCTCCGACATGGGCAGCAAGAACCTCGACGCGGTGCGCGCCTATCTGCGCTTCACGCCGGGTTCGAACTTCGATGCGACCTTGCAGGGCGAATACGTCAACGCCCGCAACGGCTCACCCATCGTCATCAATGGCGCGCGTCCGGGTGAGGTGCTCTACACCGCGCCGGGTACTGCGGGCATGTACGTCAGCCCCTGCGCAACACAGGGCATGTGCAGCGCGCCCGACAAGTATTACGGCGCCAACAATTCCGTGCCCGACGAGTCCAACATGGACACCTATTCCGGCACTCTGACGATGAACTGGCGGAACACCCCGCTGGGCGACTGGACGTCGATCACCGGGTACAAGCACTTCAAGCTGCGCGAATTCACCGATCAGGACGGCACCCCGCTGTTCCTGAACGACACTTACCGCCGCACCGAAGGCTGGCAGTTGAGCCAGGAATTGCGCACCAATCTGGAGCTGACAGATACTCTGAATCTGCTGGTCGGCGGGTTCTACCTCAAGAACCACTACGATCACATCCAGGCCTACCGCCTGCAATTCGCCGCGCCGGGCCTGCTGCAGACCAACCTGCAGGATCAGGACAACTACTCCGTGTCGGGCTTCGCGCAAGCCTATTGGCAGGCGACCGACCGGCTCAAGTTGCAGGCGGGCATCCGCTATTCGCATGAGCGCACCATTTCCACGCCCAGCCTCATCACCAGCATCGGCGATCCGGCCGGCTCGAACTACTCGGGCGAGGGCAACACCGTTATCGGTAGCTTCACCGTGGGGGGCAGGAAAAGCTGGAACAACGTCGGCTGGAAGCTGGGCGCGGACTATGAAGTGGCCGACGATGCTCTGCTCTATGCAAGCTGGTCGCGCGGTTTCAAGTCGGGCGGCTTCACCGCGCGCGTCGGGGTTCCGGCGGACGGTGACACGCCGTTCAACCCGGAGAATGTGGATACCTTCGAGGGCGGCATCAAGGCCGACTTCCTTGACCGGCACCTGCGCGTGAACCTGGCGGCGTTCTACACCAATTACCGCGACATGCAGGTGGCGCAGATCTACTTCGACGACACCACCAACACCCAGGGCAACCGCATCCTCAATGCCGGCAAGTCCGAGATCAAGGGATTCGAACTGGAGACGACGGCGGTGCCGGTGGAGGGCATGACGCTGCGCGGTTCGCTCGCTTACCTTGATGCCAGGTACAAGCAGTTCCTTTATGGCGACCCGCTCTCTGGCGCGATCCTCGATCTGGAGGGATACCGGCTGCAGAATGCGCCCAAGTGGAATGCCAGCTTCGGTGCCAATTTCGTGATCCCGCTGGGCAATGGGGCCGATCTGGTGAGCGACGTGAGCTACACTTACACCAGCTCCAAATATTACACCGCGATCCTCGACACCTCGCGTTCGAAGATCCAGCCCACACACCTGGTCGACGCCACGCTGACCTACAAGCCGGACGGGGCAGCGTGGTCGCTGGGCCTATGGGCGACCAACCTACTGGATTCTCGCTACCTTTCGACCGTCTTCGATTCGCCCGGTTATGCAGGCCTCGCGGGGTACGCCCCGCCGCGCCAGTTCGGCGCTTCGGCCAGCTTCAACTTCTGAACGTGATGGAATGAAACGCCTTTCCTCCCCGTCCCTCCCGCCTGCGCGGGGAGGGCGGAGAGGATGAATGCGAGTGGAGCGACTGATCGCTTACACCGAAGGGAACGAACGGCATGAACCGCGTAGCAGGCAAAGTCGCCCTCATCACCGGCGGGGCCTCTGGCCTTGGCGCTGCCGACGCCCGGCTTCTGGCGGCGGAGGGCGCGCAGGTGGTCATCACCGACCTTCAGGCCGACATGGGCCGCCAAGTCGCGGCCTCGATCCCCGGCGCGCTGTTTTTCGAGCATGACGTGCGCGACGAGGCGCAGTGGCGCCGCGTGGTGGGCAAGACTGTGGCGCATTTCGGCAGGATCGACGTGCTGGTCAACAATGCCGGCCTCGTCCGCTTCGGCAATGTCGAGGACTGCGATCTTGAAACCTTCCGGCTGCAGATGCAGGTGATGGTGGAGGGGTGCTTCCTGGGTTGCCACACAGCCCTGCCGCACATGACCAAGGGCGGCGGCGGGTCGATCATCAACGTCGCCTCGGTCGCCGCGCTCAAGGGCATCAGCGCGATCCCCGCTTATAGCGCCGCCAAGGCGGGCATCATCGCGCTTACCCGCAGCGTGGCGGTGCACTGCCTTGAGCAGGACTACAAAATTCGCGTCAACGCCATCGCACCCGGTGCCCACGACACGCCGATGACGCAGGCTGCGCTTGCGCAATTGCCACAGGACAACGCCGGGCTGGATCAAGTCAATGCGCGCGGTCAGGGCACGCCGCAAGACGTGGCGAACCTTGTTCTGTTCCTCGCCTCCGAGGAATCGCGCCAGATCACCGGGACCCACATCGTCATCGACAACGGGGAGACGGTGGGATGAACATCGAGGGCATCGCCGATATCCAGGCGATCTCGAACGTGCTGGCCTGCCACAGCCGCGGCGTGGACCGCGCCGACGAGAGCCTTCTGGCGGGCTGCTATCACGATGACGGCACGGTCGATTACCGCTTTTTCGCGGGGTCTGCCGCGCAGTTCGCGGGCATCCTGGCGAGCGCGCAAAGGGCGGAGCCAGTCACCCTGCACCGCACTGCACAGATGTGGATAGAACTGGACGGGGACCGGGCCGTATCCGAAAGCTACATCATGGCTTGCGCTTCCAGCGCCGAGACGCAGCACCTGATCTGCGGCCGCTACCTCGACCGGCACGAGCGGCGCGGCGGTGAATGGCGGATGAGCCACCGTAGTTACGTGCTCGACACCAATCTCAACTGGCCGGGCGGGGGCATGTTGCCGGGGCTGGGGCCGGTGGACAACCACGTGCCAGTCGGCGGCCACGGTGCTGCCGATACCGGAATCTCCCTGCTCGCCCAAGCGCGCGCGAACAACGCCGGTCACAATCGCACAAAAGGATATCAGCCGATGGCTCACAGCCAGCAGACCCTCGATGCCGTCGTCTCGCGCCAACAGATCGCGGACGTCACCATGGCCTATTGCCGGGGGCTTGACCGTGCCGATGCGGCGCTCCTGGGGCAGGTGTTCCATGCCGACAGCACAGTGGTCAGCGGCGCCTTCAACGGCAACGGGCAGGAATTTGCCACTACTATCTGCGCACTAGTGGAGGAGGGTTACGCCCAGACCTTCCACTCGATCGCCAACCAGTGGATCGAAGTTTCCGGGGACGCTGCCATAGGCGAAACATACGTTATTGCCGTCTCCACCAGCAAGGACTGCGCGACCGATACCCTTACCGGCGGCCGATACATCGACCGTTTCGAGCGCCGCGAAGGCCGCTGGGCTATCGCGGAGCGCAGCTTCGTCCTCGACTGGACGCGCCAAGAAGCCAGCACTCGCAACATGACCGGCGGGATGTACGCCGCGCTCGACCTGCACGGTGCACGCGGGCCGGCTGATCCCGTCTACGCCTTTATGCGAGGTGACGGCGCGAGGTGAACGCTCCACGCCCGATGAAACACAGCGTTTCGATGGAGAGAATGCACATGGATACTACCCGTCTGGACGGCACTATTGCGCTTGTCACCGGCGCGAATGGCGATATCGGCTCCGCCGTCGCCCGCCTGCTGGCAGAGCGCGGCGCCGCCGTGGTCAGCACCGACTTGCGCGCGCCTGAGGAACCGGCGGGTGAATTCGCCGCTCTCGACGTAACCAGCGAAGCGAGCTGGGCCGAGGTCATCGCCCTGGTCGAGCAGCGCCACGGCGCGCTCGATATCCTCGTCAACAACGCTGGCATCGCCCCGATGGCGCGACTGGATGCGATGACGCTGGAAGATTGGCGCCGATGCCAGCAGGTCAATGTCGAGGGCATGTTCCTTGGCCTCAAGACCGCATCCGATCTTCTGGCCCGCAGCGGCCCGCGCCGTCAGGGCGGGGCTTCGGTAGTCAACTTGTGCTCGGGCGCCTCGGACAAGCCTGCCGCGTTCAGCGCAGCCTACTGCGCCAGCAAGGCCGCCGCGCGGATGCTGACGCGGGTTGCGGCGGTGGAATTTGCCGCGCTTGGTAAGCCGATCCGTGTCAACTCTGTCCATCCCGGCGTCGTCGAATCCGCGATGATGGACGACATCCTCGCCACGTATTCGCGCATCAGCGGCGGGACCTCGGTCGAGACGCTGCGGGCGGGCGTTGCCGCCGGCAACCCGATGGGCCGCTTCGTGGAGCCGGCGGAAGTAGCCGAAGCCGTGGCCTTCCTGGCCTCAAGCGCGGCGCGCTACGTGCACGGCGATGCCATCCACGTTGACGGCGGTTACGCAGCGGCCTGATCTGCCCGCCGCCCCGGATAATATCCGTGAAGGGAGGGTCATTCCGCTTCCGCCTGAGGCTCCCGCCAGCGCCCGGTTGGGACGACAACGGGTGCTGCGCCGCCGATATCGATATGCCCGGTAACACCGTAGACTGTGCGCAGCCGCTCTGCGGTGAGCACTTGCGCCGGGGTGCCCTCGGCCACCAGCATCCCGCGCTCGATCAACAGCAGGCGGTCGCAGTAGCGCGCCGCCATCGTCAGGTCGTGCAGTACCGCGACGACGAGCGCTCCGCTGCGGGCCTCGCGGGCCAGCAGTTCCATCACGTCAATTTGGTGGCCGGGATCGAGCGAGGCCAGCGGTTCGTCCACCACCAGACCCTGCGCGCCCACTGCCAGCGCGCGCGCCAGCATCACTCGTGCCCGCTCACCGCCCGAAAGCTCGGTCGCGATGCGGCTGGCCAGATGCGCCACGTCGGCGCGGGCCATGGCTTCCAGCACTGCTTCGCGGTCTTCTCTGGAGACGCGCGACATCGGGCCAAGATGCGGCAGGCGGCCCAGCGCAACGAGCCGCTCGACACTGAGGGGCCAGTGCAATGTCTGTCCTTGCGGTAAATAAGCAATGGTGCGTGCCAGATCGCGCTGGGACAGCGTCTTCAGATCCCGCCCGTCGATTTCGATCAAACCGCGCAGCGTGGGCACCAGGCCCAGCAGTGCGCGCACCAGCGTCGACTTGCCCGCTCCGTTGGGGCCGATGATCCCGGTCAGCGTTCCCGGCCTTAGCGTGGCACTAAGGCCAGTTAGGACCGCGCGGCGGCCAAGGTCGGCGGAAATTCCCCTGATCGAAATCGTCACCACAGGCGGCGCTCCCGGAGCAGGTGGACAAGGAAGACCGGGACGCCGAGGAAGGCTGTCACCACGCCCAGCTTCAGCTCACTGGCGGTCGGGATCAGGCGCACCAGAATGTCGGCGCCTGTCAGCAGGATCGCGCCGCCCAGCAGCGAGGGCAGCAGCAGGGCGGAGGGGCTGCGGTCGGTTAGCGGTCGTATCAGATGCGGAACTATAAGGCCGACGAAGCCGATCGAGCCGGACACCGCCACCGCGCCGCCCACCCCGATCGCCACGCCCAGAAGCAGCCTGATGCGGGTGCGCGAAAGGTCGACGCCCAGCGAGCGCGCGCCATCCTCGCCCAGCGACAGTGCATCCAGCGCGCGCGGGTCGTAGAGCAGCAGGGCCATACCCAGCATCACGCAGGGCAGGGCAATCCAGACATGCTCCATCGTCCGGTTCTCGATCGAGCCGAGCAGCCAGGCCATGATCTCCATCGCCGCGAAGGGGTTGGGCGAAAGGTTCAGTGCAAGGCTGATCCCGGCCCCCGCCAGCGTCGAGACGGCAATGCCGGCAAGGATCAGCGTCAGCGGGCTTTCCGAACGCCCCGCCAGCGCAAACAGCAGCATCAGCGCGATCAGGCCCGATGCGATCGAGAGCAGGGGAAGCAGCGCGGGGTGCCAGTCCGCCACGCCGAAGTATATCGCCGCCACCGCCCCCAGCGCCGATGCGTTCGAGGCACCCAGCACGGAAGGCTCGGCCAGCGGGTTGCGTAGATAGCCCTGCAGCACGGCGCCTGTAAGGCCAAGCGTCGCCCCTACCAGCAGCGCCACCAGAGTGCGCGGCAGGCGAAGCTGGAACAGGATTGCCTGCGCGATTTCGTCGCCGTGGCCGGTAAACGCGGCCAGGATGCGCGCCGGCGACAGCGGCACCGGGCCAAGGTTCACGGAAGCCAGGCCCATGACCAGCACACCGGCGAGCAGAAGCGGGATCAACGCCGGGTGGCGCTGGGATGACAGGACGTCTTGAGCCACGAATACCTCGAATTGGATCGGTTCCCCGTCACGCTTGTGTCCCGGGGTCGTGTTGCTATGGATGCGCTGACATGGCGCTTACGGCTTATCTTCGTTCTGGCAAGCTTGCGGTTTGTGCTTTGGCCGTGGGTCTTGGCGCAGCGGCTGCGTGGAGCAGTTCCGCGCCCGCAGCCCAGCATACAAGAGCCGCGCCACACAGGATCGTCTCGCTCAATTTGTGTGCGGATCAACTCGTGCTGGCGCTGGCAGACCGGGTGCAGATCGCCGGTCTCACCCGCAATGCCGCCGACCCGCAGTTGTCCGCCGCTGCCGATACGGTGAGGGGCCTGCCAGTGCTGCTTGGCTCCGCCGAGGAGATGATGGCGATCAATCCGGACCTCGTGATCGGGATGCCCGCGCGGCGCAGCCCGGCCATCGCCGTACTCAAATCGCGCAAGTACCCCGCGCTCGATATCAAGTCGCCCAACAGTTACCCCGCGATCCTGGCCTCGATCCGCGAAGTGGCACAGGCGGTGGGCCATCCCGAACGCGGTGAGGCGCTGATCGCGCGCATGAAGCGCGATCTTGCGGGCCTGCCGAAAACGGGCGGCGGTAAGGTGGCCGCGTACTACCAGCGGCGGGGCTACATGACCGGCACCGGCACCCTGATCGACGACTTGATGACGCGAGTGGGGCTGGTGAACCTTGCCGGAAAGCTGGGCAAGCCGTCGCTTTCGCAGATAAGTCTGGAGGAAATGGCGGCCGCCCGGCCGGATTTTCTGATCGTCGATACCGCGACAGACAAGGTCGTAGATCAGGGCACCGAGATGATGCACCACCCGGTGCTGGACGGTATCCCGCGCATCGGCATTCCGCAGGCATGGACGGTCTGCGGCGGCCCGGCCTATGTAAAAGCGGCCCGTGCCCTGTCGCAGAAAGTCAGCGCTCGCTGACATTCGCGCCCCCGTCCAGGCGGGCCTGCCAGCCGAGACGTTCCAGTTCGGGCACGATATGCGGTTCCTCGGGTTCGCCGAGGCAGAGCAGGGCGATGAAACGCCAGCCCTGCGGTACGTCCGACAGCGCCGTCACCGTATCAGGATCGGCGATGGACACCCAGCCCAGCCCCAGCCCGTTTGCCCGCGCGGCGAGCCACAGGGTATGGATCGCCATTACCACCGACCATTCCCGTGTCTGCGGCATCGTTGCCGCGCCGAGGCCGCCGCCGATGTCGGTCGCATCGTCGCAGAACACGGCGATCACTTCGGGCGCGTGGTCAAGGCCGTGGAGTTTCAGCGCCCCGTAGGCGGCGCGGCGTTCGGGATCGGGCATGGCCTCCCCCGCGCGCGCCGCCTCGCCGTCGACATGGCGGATGAGCGCCTCGCGCAGACCGGGCGAGCGGACCCGCACGAAGCGCCACGGCTGCGAATTGCCGACTGACGGGGCGAGCTGCGCGGTGGCCAGCAATTGCGCCACGACATCCTCGGCCACCGGGCCGCGCCGGAAGCGCCGCACGTCGCGCCGCCATGCCAGCAGCGCGCTGAGGTCTTCGTGAAATTCCGGGGTGAAGCGCGGAGGCAGGGACAAGGAGAGGCTGCTCCTAGAACTCGATGCCGGGCTGCGCCTTGACGGCCTGTTCGCGGTAGGGGTGCTTCACCAGCGTCATCTCGGTGACGAGATCGGCGTGCTCGATCAGCGCGTCAGGAGCGTTGCGGCCTGTCACGATGACGTGCTTCATATCGGCCCGTGCGGTCAGCACTTCCAGCACTTCGTCCAGCGGCAGGTAGTCGTAGCGCAGGACGATGTTCAACTCGTCCGCCAGCACCATGTCGTAGGCGGGGTCGGCGATCATGCGCTTCACTTCGTCCCATGCTTCGCGGGCAAGCAGGATGTCGCGGGCACGGTCCTGGGTGTTCCAGGTGAAGCCTTCGCCCATGGCCTTGAATTCCACATTGTCCGGGAAAGCGGCGAACACGGCGGTTTCGCCGGTCGTCATCGCGCCCTTCACGAACTGCACGACGCCGACCTTCTTGCCGTGGCCAATGGCGCGCACCACCATGCCCAGCGCGGCGGTGGTCTTGCCTTTGCCCTTGCCGGTGTTGACGATCAGCAGGCCCTTCTCGACGGTCTTGCCGGCGAGGATCTTGTCGTGGGCGGCCTGTTTCTTCTTCATTTTCTCGGCGTGGCGTTCGTCGGTGCGTTCAGCCATTTCAAGCTCCTGGAATTTCGGCGAGCAGGACGCCCGCGCTGTTTGATCTGGGTTTCCACAATCCGCGCTCCAGCGCTTCGGCGAGGCGGGCGGCGGTTTCGCGTAAAGCCGCCGGGTTGGCCTGCGCCATGAAGTCGCGGACAGCCTCGTCCTCGATGAAGGCGGCGTGGACGGCGTCGAAGTGGTGGTCCTTCACCGCATGGGTCGTGGCGGCGAAAGCGAACAGGTAATCGACCGAGGCGGCGATCTCGAACGCGCCCTTGTAGCCGTGGCGCATCACGCCTGCGATCCATTTGGGATTGGTGACGCGCGCCCGCACCACGCGGCCGATCTCGTCCTCCAGCGTGCGGACGACAGGGCGTTCGGGGCGCGAGTGGTCGTTGTGATACGAGATCACCTTGCGGCCTTTCAGGTGCTCCACGGCGGAGGCGATGCCGCCCTCGAACTGGTAGTAATCATCGCTGTCGAGCAGGTCGTGTTCGCGGTTGTCCTGGTTCTGGACCACGGCGTCGGTCTGGGTGAGGCGCGCGGCGAACAACTCGCGCTCGGCCTCGCCTTCCACGCCCGCGCCGTAGGCATAGCTGCCCCAGTCGAGGTACACGCTCGCGAGATCGGCGCGTTCG
This sequence comes from Novosphingobium barchaimii LL02, assembly GCF_001046635.1. Taxonomy (GTDB): domain Bacteria; phylum Pseudomonadota; class Alphaproteobacteria; order Sphingomonadales; family Sphingomonadaceae; genus Novosphingobium; species Novosphingobium barchaimii. The sequence continues at coordinate 21,693 of NZ_KQ130459.1, read as the reverse complement.
TGCCAGATTTTCTCGTCGATCATGGCCTGAAGGCCGGCGCCATACGCGCCCGGCTTCGATCCGAAAACGCGCGCTCCGGTGCGGCGGGCGGCGGTGGCCGCGTCCTCGCCGGCTTCGACCAGAGCGGCCAGTTCGGCGCGGCGGCGCTCCGCTGCGGGGTTGTCGCCTTCGGGTTCCTCCAGCGCCATCACCGCGCGCGCGGCGCTGTCGATCAGGTCGATCTGTTCGGGGAAGGCATCGCGGAAAAAGCCCGAGACGCGCAAGGTCACGTCCACGCGCGGGCGGCCCAGTTCCACCACCGTCATCATCTCGAAGCCGGTGACGCGGCCGGAGGTCCACTCCCAGCGCGGGCGCACGCCCATCAGCGCGAGGGCCTGCGCGATGTCGTCGCCGCCGGTGCGCATGTTGGCGGTGCCCCAGGCGGAAAGCGCCATGGCCTTGGGGTACTCGCCCTCGCGCTGGAGGTAGTCCTCGACGAGGAGCTGCGCGGACTTGTAGCCCAGGTCCCACGCGACGGCGGTGGGCACGGCGCGGGTGTCCACCGAATAGAAATTGCGCCCCGTGGGCAGCACGTCGGGGCGGCCTCTTGTAGGGGCGCCGGAGGGGCCGGGCAGGACGAACCGGCCTTCGAGTCCGGCAAGGAGGGCCTGCGTTTCGGCATCACCGCAGCGGTCTACGCGGGGGGCGAGATTGGTTGCGATCTCGGCAAGGACAGCGGCGGTCTTTGCCCCCACCTCACCAACCCCCGCTTCGTCACCCTGAGCTTGTTTCAGGGTCCATGTGTGGCCATCAGCCGTCGGTGCGGGCGGAGAGATGGACCCTGAAACAAGTTCAGGGTGACGGCGGGGGGATGGGAAAGCGTCGCGGCCCGGTTCAAGGGCCTCTATCCAAGCCGCCGCCAGCAGCTCAAGCCGCTCTACCGTATCGCCCAAGGTGCGCCACGGATCGGCCGACACCGCCTCCAGCACCGCTGGGCGCGTCCCAGCCCAGGCATCGCCCATCCGGCAGTCGAGCGGATCGAACGCAAACCCAAAATCCTGCGCCATCGCGCGCAGCAGGGACGCCTGCCCCGGCTTGTCATACCCGCGCGGGGTCCGGGCCAGCGCAACCAGCAGGTCGCGCCGTAGCCGCCCTTGCGGCGAGTGGCCAAAGACGTGCAGCCCGTCGCGGATCTGCAGTTCCTTCAGTTCGCACAAGTAGTTGTCGATGGCTGAAAGCGCATCGTCATCGTCGCCCAGCGCCCCGGCGTCCTGATCCAGCCCCTGACCGCGCGCAAGATCGAGGATGTCGCGTCGCAATCGCTCCAGACGGCGCGGGTCCATGCCGGCGGCAAGGTAGTACTCGTCGACCAGCGCTTCGAGGTGCTTGAGCGGACCATAGCTTTCGGCGCGGGTAAGGGGGGGCGTCAGGTGGTCGATCACGACGGCGGAGATGCGGCGCTTGGCCTGCGTGCCCTCGCCGGGATCGTTGACGATGAAGGGGTAGAGCTGCGGCAGCGGCCCGGCGCAAATCTCGGGGAAGCAGTCTTCCGATAGCGAGATGGCCTTGCCGGGCAGCCATTCCAGATTGCCGTGCTTGCCGACATGGACCAGCGCCTGCGCGCCGAAATGGTGCTCCAGCCAGATGTGGAAGGCAAGGTAGGCGTGCGGCGGGGGCAGGGCCGGGTCGTGGTAGCTGGCCTTGGGATCGATATTGTAGCCGCGCGCCGGTTGAACCGCGAGGGCGACATTGCCGAAGCGGTGTACGGGCAGGCGGAACGCGCCGTCCTTCACGAATGGGTCGGCCTCGGGCGCGCCCCAGCGGTCCAGCATCAGGCCGCGCGCGGTTTCAGGCACGGACGCGAAGGCGGCGTGGTAGTCGGTGAGGGGCAGAGCTATCTCACCGGGGCGGTCCAGCGAGGTCAGGTCGTTGGTCACGCCGCCGGTCATCAGCGCCATCAGGCCCGCGCCGTTCTGCGGGGCCGCGCCGACGTCGTAGCCCGCACCGCGCAAGGCTGCGAGTATCGAAGCGGCGCTGGCGGGGGTGTCGAGGCCGACGCCGTTGCCGATCCGCCCATCGCGGTTGGGATAGTTGGCGAGGATCAAGGCCACGCGGCGTTTCGCGGGCGCAGTGCGGCGCAGGTGCGCCCAGTTGGCGGCGAGGCGGGCGACGAAGGCCACGCGGCTGGGCGCGACGCGGGGCACGACGATGCCGCACTGGGTCACTTCGTCAAAGTGCTGCGCGGCCTTGAAGGCGACGGCGCGGGTGAAGATGCGCCCGTCGACCTCGGGCAGGGCCACGTTCATGGCAAGGTCGCGCGGGCCAAGGCCGCGCGCGGCGGCCAGCCAGTCGGCTTCCTCCACCCCGGCGAAGGCGACCTGCAGGATCGGGCAGTCGGCGCGTTCCAGCACGCCGGGGGTGCGCGGCTCGCCCGAGGAGGAGGACGCGAAGCTGGTGGCGTTGACGATGACGTCGGGAGCGATCTCGTCCATCAGCCCGCGCAGCCAGTCGATGGCAAAGGGTTCGCGTAAAGCGCGCACATGGACGGCGGCGACATTCAGTCCGCGTGATTGCAGGTCCGCCACCATCGCGTCCACCGCGTCCAGCGTGCCCGCTATCATCAGCGCGCGGTAGAACACCAGCAGCGCGGTGGGAGCGCCGGGCGTCCAGCGGGCGCGCAGGTCGGCGAGGCCGGGGCGCTCTACGCCGGAGAGGTACAGCCCGGCATCGGCGACGGGCACGGGATCGTCGGGCGTGCCGCAGTCATGGCCGATTACCCGCGCCGCGGTGCGCAGGAACGACAGCGCGTTCGCGGTGCCGCCCTGGCGCAGGTAGTCGCGCAAATGCTCGACCTGAGCGGCAGGCAGGGTGCAGGCACGGTCCAGCGCGGGATCGTCCTCGCGCCCGTCCGCGATGGCGGCGAAGGCGATGCCGCGTTCGCGGGCGATCAGGGCGATCTCGTCGATGCCGTAAGGCCAGTAGCTTTTACCGCCCAGCAGGATCACGCAGACGAATTTGGCGGGGGCGATCACCTTCTCGACATAGAGGTCGATCGAATAGGGGTGCTTCAGCTGCAGCAGGTTGGCGAGGCGCACGCTGGGGGCGCCGCCGGCGGCGCCTTGCGGCAACTGCGCCGCTGCCTTGGCGAAGCACGCCAGTTCGCTGTCCGCCACCGTCAGGATCACGATGTCGCCGGGCGGCTGGTCGAGGTCGATCGCCTCATCGCCGTTGGAGATGGTTCCCGGAGTGGCGGAAAGCAGGTGCATCAGGCTGGAACGGCACCGAGAACATCGGTCAGCCCGGCCTCGATTGCGGCGCGGTCGAGGCCCTTCTGGCCGATCACCACAAGCTGGGTACGGCGCGGCTCGGCGCTGCCCCAGGCACGGTCGTAGAAGTGCTGGATGCGCGGGCCGACGGCCTGCACGATCAGGCGGCCGGGCTTGCCGGCGACGGCGACCATGCCCTTGATGCGCAGCACGTCGTGCTGGGCGATCAGCGCGGCCATGCGGGCGAGCAGTGCGTCCAGGTCTGCCACGTCGCCACCCTGGGCCACGAAGCTGTCGAAGTCATCATGGTCGTGGCTTTCGTCCAGCCCGTCGATGTGCGACCTGCGGCTGTCGAGGTCGTCCTCGGCGGCGGCGGTGATGCCCAGCAGGGCGGCGATGTCTACGGCGCCGTGGTCCGCGCGCACGATTTTCACGCCGGGGCGGGTTTCCGCCAGCACCAGCGCTTCGACGCGGGCAAGGCCGTCCGCATCGACGAGGTCGGTCTTGTTGAGGACGACCATGTCGGCGCAGGCCAGCTGCTCTTCGAACAGCTCCTCAAGCGGCGAATCGTGATCCAGCGTGGGATCGGCGGCGCGGGCTGCGGCCAGCGCGACCTCGTCGGTGGCGAAGCGGCCAGCTGCCACCGCATCCGCGTCGATCAGGGCGACCACGCCGTCCACCGTTGCGCGGGTGCGGATGTCGGGCCACTGGAACGCCTTCACCAGCGGCTTGGGCAGGGCCAGGCCGGAAGTTTCGATGATGATGTGCTCGGGCGGGTTGGGCCGTTCCAGCAGCTTCATCATGGTGGGCAGGAAATCGTCGGCAACGGTGCAGCAGATGCAGCCGTTGGCCAGTTCGACGATGTCGTCTTCGGGGCAGGCTTCGTCGTTGCAGCCCTTCACCAGTTCGCCGTCGACGCCGACGTCGCCGAACTCGTTGATGATAAGCGCGAGGCGGCGGCCCTTCGCGTTCTGCAGCAGATGGCGGATGAGCGTGGTCTTGCCCGCGCCCAGGAAGCCGGTGATGACGGTGGTCGGCACTTTGCTCAAATGGTCTTCTCCCGCGCGCTCACGACAATCGACGCGGCGGGACGCACCGCTGGATCGACGCGCGCGATCGAACGGTCCGGCACGCGCGCAGGCGCGCCGATGCGGCCCCGGCCGCATGAAACAGTCGTCGCTCAGACGGAGTTCACCGTGCCGCGGCCATCCCCTGGGCCAAGGCAAGAGCGACCAGACGCCGGCAGGTCTCCTGGCTCGCGGGTCACCGCTCGATGCACGGCCTTCCCAGGCCTCGCATGTTTCAGCGTCCGGCCCAGTGGCTGCCCGTCCCCGCTGGGGGACAGGCGATGTGCATCGCGCTCACCGCTTACAGTTGCAGGGACAGCAGCGGAATTGGGCCGTGAAGCCCGCACCGCCTTCCCGTTTTAAGCCTCTTGCGAGGCACCGGCGCGATCATTGCCCGCTTGACCCTTGCGGGCTTTCACGGAACCTCACAGCGGATACCGACGGGCGTATGGGCTGGCAAGCGTTCAGTTGGGGATCAGCGATTGCAGCCGCCACCGGCCGTTGAACGACAGCATGGTGCGCGAAAGCGGCGCGAGGTCGATGGCAAGGGTAGCGGGCAGCGGCAGATCAAGCGCATGGGCCAGTGCGGCGCGGATCGTCATGGAGTGAGTCACCGCGCAGACGGCGCCGGGCGCGGCGGCGATATCGTCCAGCCATGCCCCGATGCGCGCCTGCACCTGCGCCATCGTTTCGCCGCCGGGGGCGCCGCCAGCTGGGTCCGCAAGCCACGAGGCGAGGGCATCCGGGGCGATTTCGTCGAACGCGCAGCCTGTCCAGTGGCCGTGATCGATATCCGCCAGCGCGGGGTCGATCCGCGCCGTCAGACCCATCGCCGCTGCCGTTTCGCGGGCCGCATGCGAGGGACCGCACCGCAGTCCCGCTATGTACCGCGCGGGCAACTGGCAGGCGGCGGCTGCTTTTACGCCGGGTTTGTCAAGCGGGTCGGCGGGGCAGGGAAAGCCGCCGCTCCGGCTCAGCTTCGTGGAGGCCGCGCACAGCAGCAGGAGCGATGTCGCCACGGGGAATTTTCCAACTCTTCGTTGACGCGGCAGCCTTGCGCGCCCTAGATGGCGGCGGCCTTCGGGATGAGGAAGCCGGTTTGAGTCCGGCGCGGTCGCGCCACTGTAATCGACGCCATGCCCCGGCGTCGAGAGCCAGACCTTCATCCCAGAAGCTGAAGAATTCCCCGGGACGCGAAATCCCCTGAAGGAGCGTGACATGGCTACGACTGCCGGTTTGTTCGACGACAGCTTCATCCCCGTACAGGGCGGCGCTGCCATTCCCGTAGAAGAGATCGCCCCCTGGGCTGTGCTCGGCACGCTGCTGGCGCTGATCTTCCTCTACTTCGTCAGCACCGAGCAGGGCGCCTTCGCGCTGTTCCAGGGCACTTACGTGCACGAATTCGTGCATGACGGCCGCCATCTCCTCGGCTTCCCCTGCCACTGATCTTTCGGTGACCAAGGACCTGTTGTGGCGCGGAATGCTGGCCGGCATTCTCGCGGCCCTGCTCGCCACGCTTTTCGCGCGTGCCTTTGCCGAACCGCAGATCGATCTCGCTATCGGGGTGGAGCAATCGCATTCCGCGCATCACATGAGCGCGCCCCATGGCGGTGGATCGATCGTCAGCGAACCTGAAGAAGAGGTGGTCAGCCGCTCTACCCAGAAGGGCGCTGGGCTGCTCACGGCGCTGGCGCTTTACGGGGCTGCGGTGGGCGGAATTTTCGCCATCGTCTTCGCCTATGGCTACGGCCGGTTTGCGGCGATCGGACCACGCAGCCTGGCGCTGCTGATGGCGGGACTAGTGTTCGTGCTGGTGGTGGTCGTGCCTGCGATCAAGTATCCGCAAACGCCGCCTGCGGTAGGCAAGCATGAGACTGTGGGCCTACGCACCGCCGCGTACTTCGCGATGATAGCCCTGTCGCTGGGCGCAGCGGCCATCGCAGGCAAGGTCCGCGCGGCATTGGCGAGCAGGTCGGGGCGCGGCTTCGATGCAACGCTGCTGGCGCTTGGCGCTTACGCGGTGATCGTCGGGGTGGGGCAGTTCCTGCTGCCGACCATAGACGAAGTGCCGGCCGACTTCCCGGCAACCCTCCTGTGGAATTTCCGCGTTGCCTCCATCGCGACGCAACTGTTGCTGTGGGCGACAATCGGCGTCGCCTTCGGACTTTGGGCGGAGCGCGTGCTCAAGCGCCAGCGCGGCTGATAACAGTACGCAGCGAAAATGACCGAGGGTAGTTGGTCCGCTGGTCCTTCGTCAGGTGATGAGCAGTGGCCCTGCGCCGCCCGCTGCGGGGTCGAAGGACGAGGCTTTGCCGTCCTCGGCATGGCCGTATCCGCCATACTTGCGCGGGCAGGGACAGTTCAAGAGGCAGGCGTTTGGCTTCACCGCGAGCGTGCGGGCTGGGCGGGCTGCCCTTCAGCGGCGTGCCCAGCAGGACCACTCCAGCCAGAATTACCTTCGGACTTCGCTGCCTCGAGCATGGTTGGCACCGCCCTTTCGGCGGACGGCCGGCTCCGGTTTTCGGGGGTCGGGATCAGCCTGCTCCGGTAGGGCTGTTGGAAAGCCTTTCCGAAGACCGTTCAATCTGGCCAAGGACCGAGAACCGGCTCACTAAGCCGCTTGGATGGCCGATTCCGATGGCTTCTCCGGATTAGTGGGATGCGCAGTTGCGCTATGTCCGGTCGGTGGCCTTATGGAGATTCGGCAATGAGCGATGACAGGCAAGACGGCGCCGCGCGGCAGGAGCGCTCGTCATCCATCTCGGTCAAGCTGTTCATATCCGATATCGACGGAACTTTGGTCCGCTCTGACAAAAGCTTGGCGTCGGCGACGGTCGCAGCGGTGAAATCGCTCACCGAGGCGGGGATGCCAATGAGCCTCATCAGCGCCCGACCGCCATCAGGTATCCTGTGGATCGCCCGCCAGCTTGGCCTTTCCGGGCCGTTCGGTGCCTTCAATGGCGGCACGCTGTTCGACCGCGACGGCACCGTCATCGAGCATCGCAGCTTGGAACGGGACGTCGCCGAGGCTGTTATCGGGCTTGTCGTAGGGGCCGGAATTACCTGTTGGGTCTTTGCAGACGGGCAGTGGTTTTCAACCGACGCGTCTGACCCGCACACCGAGCGGGAGGTGAAATCCGCCGGGATCGAGCCGATTCTTACCGCAGATTTTCGGGGGCGATTGGCGCGGGTCGACAAGATTGTCGGTGTCAGCGACGACCACGCCATTATCGCGCGGCTTGAAAGTGAAGCAGCAGCCTTGGCGGGATCGCGCGCCACGGTTGCCCGTTCGCAGCCCTATTACCTCGATATCACCGCCGCCGGGGCGAACAAGGGCGACGGCATTTCGCGGTTGGCGGCGGCTTTCGCCCTACCTCTTGGTGCCGTGGCGGTGATCGGGGATCAGATAAACGACCTGCCGATGTTCGCGCGGGCAGGCATGTCGATCGCAATGGGGCAGGCCAGCGATGCGGTGAAGTCGCGGGCCATGCACATCACTGGTAGCGCTGATGAGGACGGCGTCGCGGCGGCTATTGCACGGTATGTCCTGCCGGGTTGGCAGGGGCGGTCGGACTGATTTCGGGCAGACGTGGTGCCGACGGTTTCTTCATGTAATCGTTACATTTATGAGCCGCGTAAGATGGCATGCCGCTGTTCCTCGCCGTCAGATACGGGCAGCGGGATCGAACAAGTTACCCGAAACTGGCAATGAAATGCTTTTCATAGGCGATTAATGCAGCACGTTAGTTTCTCTGCGCCATCAGCTGAAAAGAGAGAATTCCATAATCGATCTAAGTTACTCCCTGAAAATCGCCGGTGCCGGATGTGCGGATCTTCTCAGGATGAGTGACGATTTCTACAAGGTTGAAGCGATGGCGACCAGCCCTTCGATGTTGATCTCGTTCGGATAGAGCCGCAGGCTCACCAGTGACATCTGGTCGTCCGGCTCATTGCCAATGTCGCTGAGGACGAAAAGGCGGTGCTTACCCTCGGCCGTGTCGAGGTGGTCGGCAGGCAACGGTCTAGCTCTTTTTCGGTTCGGGAGAATGCCGGCAGGGCCGGGCGTAGACATGAAAAAGGGATCCGGTCCCGTAGGACTGGATCCCTTGCAAGGAAAAAGGCGGGCCATGCCGAGCCCGCCTTTCCCGTATCGTCAGAAGTGGTAGGTCACGCGCGCGCCGTAAGTGCGCGGATCGCCGAACTGCACAAGGTAACCGCCGGCGTAAGCGGCTTCTTCCGAAGTGGTCAGGATGACCGAGTTCTCGATGTTGCGCACATAGGCCAAGATCTCGAAGCCCGAAGCCTCGTTGGGCACGTAAGTCAGCATGAGGTCGGTCTTGGTGTAGCCTTTCTGCATTTCCGTGCCGATGTTGCGGAAGCTGAAGAACGACTTCGACTGGTAGCGGCTCTGCGCGCGCGCGGTGAGCTTGCCGTTGCCGATCAGGAAGTCATGGCTGACACCGCCCGACAGAGACCACGACGGCGCCTGGGGCAAGGTGTTGCCGGCATACTGTACGCCGTTGTTGTTGAAGTCCCGGTAACGGGCGTGGAGGTAGGCGACGGTGAAATCCACCTTGTCCAGCGTGGTGGGCAGCCAGCTGGTTTCCAGCTCGCCGCCGTAGATGCGGGCGCGGCCGGCGTTGAACACGCGCGATACGGCCGTGACGGGGTCGTTCTGCTGTACCTGAAGGTCGGTGTAGTCGTAGAGGAAGCCGCTCAGGTTGACCTGCAGCGTGCTGCCCAGGAAGCGGTTCTTGATGCCCGCTTCGTAAGCCGTGATGCTTTCAGGGCCATAGGTGTAGCCGTTCTGGAAGCCGCCTGCCTTGAAGCCGGTATCGTACTTTGCATAGACGAGATTGTCCGGCGTGGCCTGCCAGTTGACGCCCAGGTGGTAGGTGTCCTTGTTGCCGGTGTAGCTGGCGTCAACGTCGGTATAGGTGCCGGCAACGTCGCTGAAGCCGACTTGGTTCTTCTTTTCGCGGGTGTAACGGGCGCCTGCCTCGACCTTCAGGTCAGGCGTGATTTCGTAATAGGCCTGGCCGAACCCGGCGTAGGACTTGGCATCCGTCACATAGTCGAAGGTGTAGAAGTTGATCGGCGCGGCGCCGCCCAGGATCTGGAAGTTGGTCAGCGAATCGTTGTGGTCGCTGAAGTAGTACAAGCCGACCTGGAAGCCGAATGGACCGGTGCCGTTGGTGCCAAGGCGCAGTTCGTGGTTCTGGGTCTTGGTGGTGCCGTCGGTCGGGAAGGCAAAGCCGGCGCTGGTGCCGCCGTCCTGGTCGTTCTGGCGGCTGATGTCCTGCGTGCGGTAACCGCCGAAGTACGACAGCGTGACAGGTCCGAAGTCGTAGTTCAGGTTGGCGCGCACGTTCTTAATGGTGAGATCGATGAAGCCCTGGGTGTTGAGCGCCCAGTTGCGATCGCTGCCCAGCTTCAGCTTGCCGTCGACGACATCGCTGTAGGGGATGCCCTTGATGACCGCGCCGACGCCGCCGACGTGGGTATATTCGCCGGTAACAAGCGCAGTGAAGGGCGAACCCGAATCGTAGGCAACATGCAGGCGCGCGGCCTGGCTGACGTCATCGTTGCCTCCCTTGCGGACCAGTCCGCCATCGGACAACGAACCGTTGTTGCGGTAGGCGTCACGCTGGTGGACCGAGAAGGCGCCGCGTACCTTGATGGAATCGCTGACGGGTACGTTCAGCATGCCTTCCGCGATCAGGGCGTTCTTGTACCCGTATTCAAGCGCCATCGAGCCTTCGAGCTTGTCGGTCGGCTTGGCGGTGGAGATGTTGATCGCGCCGGCGGTGGCGTTGCGGCCGTACAGCGTGCCCTGCGGGCCGCGCAGCACTTCGATACGCTCCAGGTCGAAGAAGCCGACATTCAGCGCGGTGCCGTTCTGGAGGTAGAAGTTGTCGATGCTGACCGCGACGGCGGGGTTGCCGGTCTCGGTGTAGTCGCGGCTGGAGACGCCGCGAATGGTGATGATCGTGTTCTGGTTGTTCTGGGCGATGCCCAGCGTGGGCGCGATATTGACCAGGCTGTTGACGTCGCTGACGCCGTTCTTCGTCAGCTCCTCGCCAGTGGCGATGGTCATCGCGATCGGGGTCTTCTGCGCGGTGCTCTCACGCTTTTCAGCGGTGACGACGATGTCGCCGAACTGGCCGGACGAACTTTCTGCGCCTGCATCCTGCGCCATGGCGGGCGCGGCGATGCCGGCGGCGGCGATCGCCACTGCAACTGCGAAGGTCGAGATTGGAGACTGAAGCATGGTACCCCTCATGGTTGTCGCGCTCCCCGCGCATATCCTGAAATGCATTACATTAGTATCAGGCGATCTCCTCTTTCTGCTTGGCCAACGAAAGAGAGAGATGCCGTAAACGCCCTGTCATTAGCAGATGGTAACGGTTACATCAAAAATGTGTATCTCAACCGTCACGGGATGCAATAGACAATTTGCCAAAGTTCCGGGAAATGGCTGCCAGGCGTTGCATCCGGTCCTTGCTTGCGGCTTGGCCGCAATATTCCATTGTATGCTCTGAGGAACGGGCGCAGGGGAGTTGCCATTCCGTAAATGCGCGGCAAAGTGCATGTCCGGTCCGTGTGGGAACGCCGCCGCTTCCGGCGGAAGCGATTGTTAGAGCGCCGTTATCGTCTGCGGCGGAGGGAACGATGGGAGCCCTGTGACGGGCGCGGTTCGTGCCCGAACTCAGTCGCCGCCGCCCCCGCCATCTCCCCCGCCCCCATCTCCGCCGCCGTCGAAGGAGAAGGAGTCGGAAGACCAATCGTGATTGTCATTTTCATATGAAACCTCGCCGCCGTTGTCCGATGGCGATGATCCATCGTTCGCGCGGCGCTTCCTGCGCGCGGCAGATTCCGTGGAAACGGCATGGGACACAAATCCGCAGATGCCGGCAAGAGTCACGGCTGCGGCAAGGGTGTGAAAGGTCAGGAAGCCAAGGGCGACTCCCGCAGTTACGCCTAAAATCCAGGAACGCATCAACCGAATCCGCTTAGTGCCCGATCAAGCGGTTCTGCGGGTTCGGTGACGCGGTAGCAATCGGATTTCGCCCTGAAAACGAGATTGCGGGGCGCGGCTATCCCGGCTTTGCACGCCTGCGTTTTGCTGGCCGCAGATGCCGCCAGCCGACGACTATGCCGGTGACGGAAATGGCCAGTCCCGCAGCGGAAAGCACCCACATCAGGCCGTCGCGCAGCGGTCGCCATGTCAGCAGCCACGGCAGGTCAAAGCTGTGGAGCGCCGCGAACAGCCAGCGATAGCTACGGCTGCCCGATCCCATCCTGCCCAGCAATATCCCGGTTGCCGGGTCGATGTGCAGCCATGTGTTGGCGGGATCGTCGAAGACCAGCCGCAGCACGGGAAGCGGCCGGGCATCGCTGCGCGGATCGCCGGTGGTGTACCAGTAGCGATCGTAGGAAGTGAGCCGATGCACGGACACCAGTTTGCCATCAGTCACGGCTGCACGGGCGATCGCCTCGATCCGGCTGGTGGGCAGAGCCAGCGGACGGGCGGTGGCGCCGTCCATAAGTACCTTGTCCCGCACCCCGCCCAGCGCGATCATCACGGGCTTTGCGCCGAGATAGGCGAAAGTCACCTCCCGCGCGCCGTGCGCTTCGCTTTTCAGGGCAGCGAGATCGGTAGGCGCGAAGCCCTGCCTGTTGCTGGAATAGCGCTCGGCGATGCCGTGATCCGCATCGCGCTGGCCGCCCCAGGGGCTCATCGACATCCAGCCGCTGAAGACCCAGGTGATGACGGCCAGCCCGCCGACAAGGCCGGTGACATGATGCCATTTCATCCACCCGCGATAGGGGCTGACGGAGCCTGACTTATACCGCTTCGACAACCGCACGCGCATCAGCCCGATCCAGACGCCCGCGACAGCGCCCACCATGCCGATGCCCGAGGTCCACAGCACTGTCTGGCGCCATGGTTCCTGATGGAGGCGCAGGGCTGTGAAGTAGATCCAGTGCGGCACCGCGCCCAGCCAGTTCCAGAGACGTTCATGCGCCGTGGTGTTCTGGACTATCTCGCCGGTCTTCTGCGCCACGTAGATGTCAGTCGCGGCGATGTCGGCCATTCTCACCCGCCAGAACGGTGCCATTTTCTTGTAGGCGCCGGTGACCACCCACTGGTCGTTATCGACCGGGGTGACTGCCTCCACCGGGGCCCCGACAAGGGTAGAGGCGATCGTCCCGGCCCGGTCCGCGTCGACGGACAGGATCTCACGGCCGGTCACGGCAGACACCGCGCGGCGACGTTCTTTGGTGACGAAGCGATAGACCGGCTCACCAGCGGTCATGCCAATTCGCATTTCGGAAGGGAAGGTCGCTTCGTTCAGGGTAGCCAGCGCCGTCTCCGGGCTTACCCGGACCCGCGCCCAGTCGATCGGCGGTGCGCCGGCAATCCGTTCGGGCGCGCGGAAGCTTGGGAAGGGCACGTACATCATCACCACGCCCGACACGAACCAGACGGCGAACAGGACGCAGAGCGCAATGCCGGTCCAGCGGTGGAAGAAGTAAAGCCACCGCCGCGCCGCGCGCCATGCGGCAGTGGACAGCGGCTGCCTGGGCCGTGGTCCGGGATGGAGGCGCGCGTGCGGCGCGCCCCCGGTTACGACAGGTGCGCTGTCAGAAGCCGACATTGAGGCTGGCCTCCACCGCGCGCGGATCGCCCAGTACCCACTGCGAGGTGCCGTAAGTGGCCCGTACATAAGTTTCGTCGAAGACGTTGCGCAGGCGCAGGGCGACGCTCGCGGCCTCGACGAACTGCCAGCGCAGGCCGATGTCGGTCAGCGTATAAGCGGGAATGACGCGGGTATTGGCAGCATCCTGATAACGCTTGCCGACATGGCTGACGCCGCCGTCGACGATCCAGCCGTCCAGGAATTCCCAGCTCACGAAGGCATTTGCGGTCTTCGTCGCGACATTGGTCGGCCGGTTGCCGGCACGCTGGAACAGCACGCCCCCAACGGATTCGGCGAAGTCATCATAACGGGCGCGCAGCACCGCGCCGTTGAGGCTGATGCTTACCCGCTCCACCGGCTCCAGCGACAGTGATGCCTCTACGCCCCGGGACGATTGCTGGCCGACCTGGACCTGAATCGTCGGGATCAGCGGATCGGACGTCAGCAGCTTCTTCTTGACGATGTCATAGGCGGCCAGTGTGAACTGACCCTTCCCGCCCCAGAAGATGTGCTTGATGCCCACTTCGTACTGCCGCCCGGTCGAAAGGTCGAAGCTGCTCTGGGCAAGGCTGGTCGAAACCAGCGCGCCGACCGGATCGGCTGCCGTCGCGTACTGTCCGTAAAGCGACAGGGTCGGGATGGGGTTGTAAACCGCGCCCACCCGCCAGGTCACCGCGTCCGGGGTGCCGGTGAAGTTGTTGGCGGCGTTGACGTAATCGGTCTTGGTGATTTCCGGCCGGTCATAGCGCAAACCGCCGACCAGCGAGAACTGGTCGCTGAACTTCAGCCGGTCTTCGGCGAAGATCGAATACTGGCGGATCTTGTTGGTATAGCGCGGCTTGGTCGGCGCGCTGGCCTGGTCGATGAACAGGCCGGGCATGGGATCGACCACATCGATCAGCCGGGTCTGGTTATTGCCCGAATTGCTGACGTTCTTGTAGCTGATGCGGTTCACGTCGAAGCCGACCACCAGTTGGTTCTCCAGCCCGCCCAGATCGTGCGCGATATTGGCGGTGGTGCGGTTCCCGGTCTGCTTCTGGATGTGGTAGAGTTCCAGAAAGCTGGACTGGCGGATCTTCGCCGGGCTGGTTGCGGTTGCGGGGACGTAGGTCACGTTCTCTGCGTTGTTCCAATACTTGTTCGCCCATAGGTGGTAGAACGTGCTGCGAATGGTGATCGCCTTGGACGGCGACCATTCCAGCTTCGCCTGGCTCCAGTTGTCGCGAAAGCGCAGGTTCGCGTCGGTGACGTTGTAGTTGTTGCGGCGGATCGACTTGTCGAGCTTGCCGTTCACCAGCGGTACGCCGAACCATGTGCGCGGCTTCTGCGTGCTGAAATCGTGGGACAGGGTGATGCTGAGGTCCGGGGCGGGCTTCAGGCGGACCGCGCCTGAAAGCGCCAGCGCGCTGCTGTCGCCCCGGTCCATCCAGCCGTCCGAACGGCGATAGCTGGCATCGGCGCGGAAACCGACCAGATCGTTGACCGGGCCGCCCGCGCCTGCCGCGATGGAGTAGGTTCCGAAGGAGGCCACGCCGGCGCGCCCGCCGATCTCCAGCGTATCGCCGGGCTGGCGGCGCGTCACGTTCACCGCGCCGCCGATCGCGCCTTCGCCGTAGAGGACCGAGGCCGGGCCGCGCAGGATTTCCACGCTCTGCGCCATCCACGGGTCTGCCGGGAAGGTCAGCGTGTTGTTGTACATGCGCATCCCGTCATACAGCGTCATCACCGAGTTCTGGCCGGTGAAGCCGCGCGCGGACAGGCCGTAGCCGAACACGCCGGACGTGTTGACGATGCCGGTCGCGCGGGCGGCAGCGTCCTGGATCGTCAGGTCTCCGCGCAGGCGGATGGCGTCGCCGTCCAGCGTCTCGATGCTGGCCGGCGTCTCCAGCGGGGTAAGGTTGAGGCGGCTGGCGCTGTCCGTTTTGGTGTTCAGTCGAAGCTGGTCGACGATGCCGGTGACGATGATCACGTCGCCCTCCGCCTCGCTCGGGGCTTGCTGGGCAAGGGCCGAACCGGCCGCGAAATTGGGCGCAACTAGAGTGAAGGCCGCAAGCGCGGCCGATGCGAAATTGGTCATGATCTTCCCCCGTCGGCGTCAATCGACGTTGGGCCGGGGCGTGCCGTTCACGAACGGTCGGCGCCGCGCATCGCCCGGACGCCAGGGGCGGCCGACACACGAAACCGATGCGGCCCCAGCCGCTCGTTCGTCGCTCAGACGGAGTTCACCGTGCCGCGGCCATCCCCTGGACCAAGGCAAGAGCGACCAGACGCCGGCAGGTCTCCTGGCTCATGGGTCATCGCTTGATATACGGCCTTCCCAGGCCTCGCATGTTACAGCGTCCGGCCCAGTGGCTGGCGGCTCGGCGCTATGCCGTCCGCACATGTATATCGCGCTCGCCACTTACAGTTGCAGGGACAGCTGCGGATTTAGATGGAGAACCACCCGCACCGCATTCCCGTTTTAATCCCCTTTCGGGGAACCGACGCGATCTTTACCCGTGCGGACGGCTTATGGCCGATGCACGAATGCCGCGTTCATATGGTCGAGATTCTCAAATCGCAAGCGTCATCATCAGCAGGAGATCATCGGCCCGCTTCCTGCGCGAACTGCGCGGGTCAAGCAATGACCTGCGCATGCACCACATAGCGCCAGGGGCCGCGCCGGATGGCGTCGAAGGGAAAGCATGTCGTCAGATCCAGTCGTTCGCCTGAGGCGCTGTCGGGCACGGCGTAGCGGTCCCAGCGCACCACGTCCGTGCCGGTCACCCGGTAACGGCGTTTCAGCCCGGTGCGGGTTTCCAGGGTCACGACATCGCCTTGGTGCAGTTCGCGCAGGAAGCGAAAATGCGTGTCGCGGTGGGCGGCGATAATGGTAGTGCCCGGCTGGCCCGGCGCCGCACCGCCAGGTAGCAGCGTGGGCCCGAACGCCAGCGCCTGCCCCGACCCGCTATCCAGAACCATGCGCGTCACGCCAAGCCGCTGCACAGAAAGCCGGGCGAGCGGTGTCATGTCCGCCCACGGCCAAGGCCTGCGCGGCCTTTGGTCGGCAAGGCTGCGCGTGAAGGCGCGTTCCAGCAGGAACTGGGCGGCCACCGCTTTGGCCGGAACGTAAAGACCGCGCCCGATATCGGCCACGCCGGCAAGGCATAGCGCGGACAGCAGGATAACGCGGAGGCCGCGTTTTTGCGCGGCCTCCCTGATACGCGGGAGCAGGATCACGCTGCCCTCCGGCGCATCAGCACGGCCAGCCCGGCAAGGCCCGCCAGCAGCAGCGCACAGCCCTTGCCGATCACGCCGAGGAAGCCGGTGGCGGTTTGCGGGAGTTCCAGCGCCTGCGCCTGCATGGCGGCAAGATCGCCCGATCCTTCCCCGCCTGCGGCCCGCTGTGCGGCCTGTCCGAACAGGCTGTCAAAATCCCAGCCGGCGGGAAGGTTGATCGGCAGTTCCTCGCGGGTCAGGCGGGCGCCTGCGGGGCGCGAGGGCGTTTCATCCACGGCGACAAGGCTGGTCCGGCCAGTGACAATCCCGTTTTCCATACCCACCCGTTCGACTTCGGCGTCTGCCGCGGTGTCGTCCATCTTGCCAAGCGCGCGGTCCGCCTCGATGTCGGTGATGCGGCGACTGGCCCACAGCTTCTCCACGGCCGGGCTGGGCAGGGCGGAGGCCAGGTCTACCCGCCGTTCCCACAGCTTGCCGCCGATCCTGCCGCTGACCGTCAACGTGCCGGCAAGGTGATCGCTGCGGCCCACCAGCACCAACGGGCGGCCTGCGTAGACATCGGGCAGGCGCGAAGGTGTCAGGTCCAGTGATCCGCCCTCCACCCTCACCGACAGGTCGCGCACGGCCGGATGGCTCAGTACGTCGAGCAGCGGCATCATCTTCGCCGCCACTTCGCCCGGCGCGCCGACATGGGTGTAGACGCCGCCGCCGATGGTGGACATGCGCTCCATCAGATAGTCGTTGGGAGCCGAACCGATGCCGACCATGAAGACATGGCTGCGTCCGCCGTCGGCGCCGATGGCGGCCATCATCTCGCGTTCGTTCGAGATTTCGCCGTCGGTCAGGAACACGATCTGGCGCAGAACGTCAGGATCGCTGCCGCCGCCGCTGCCGGCATCGGCCAAAGCGGCACGCAAGGCGGGAAGCATCTCGGTGCCGCCCTGCGCTTCGAGCGATCCGGCAAAGCGGCGCGCCAGTGCGACCTGATCGGGCGTGGCGGCGACGCTGTGCTCGAACAGGCGGGTCATGGTGTCATCGAAACGGATCACGTTGAAATGGTCCTGCGGGCGCAGTGAGCCCAAGGCGTGGATCAGGCTGGCCTTTGCCTCGTCCATCGAATCTCCGCCCATCGACCCGCTGTTGTCGATCACGAAAACCATTTCGCGCGGCGGCGTGGGCAGGGCGGACAGGTCGGCAGGCGGCGTCACCGAAGCCATCACGTAATCCCCCCTGGCGGTGTGCTGGGCGAACAGGCCCAGTGTGGGGTCAGCCGAGGCGGAGCGCCATTCCAGCACGAAGTCGCGGTCGGCGGGGACGGTGGCATCGGCCAGCCGAACGGTGCGGTCGTTCTGTGCGCCGGACACATTGACGCGGTGATAGCGGCTGATGAGGTTGGCGACATCGAACCCGGGCGCAAGACGCACCACTATCGAGGTGGGGTTGAGGCCGCCTTTCAATTTTGCACCCAGCGTCGGATCGAGCACCGGCGCGGCCGTCAACGCATTCGCATCCGCCACGGCAGCATCCGAAAGCAGTGTATGGGGCGGCGTGTAGCGCGGCCCCACAACCAGCGGCAGCCGCAGCGAAAACGTGCCGTTGGCCTGGGAGACCGGGGCCTGGTACTCGATCGCGATCAGCACCGTCTCGCCAGGGCCGACATTGGCGACCATGGTGGAGAACATGTTGGGCCGTTGCTGTTCGACCAGCCCGGCCTTGCGTCCGCTGGCCTTGGCCTGCTCGTAAACGGCGCGGGCTTTTTCACGCGGCTGGATACGGCCTATGATCACGCGCTGGCCCACTACCATCTTCAGTGAATCCACCGCCCCGTCCTGCGACAGCGGATACAGGTAGCTGGCCTCCATCCACTTGTCCGAGGTGTTGCGAAACGCCTGGGTGACGCGCACGCGGGCCACCTGCCCGGTGACGTTCACTTCCATGTCGGTACCAAGCCGGACAGCGGGCAGGGCCTGGGTAATGCCCTGGCCGCGCAGCATCAGGGTGCCGGCGGCGGGGCCATCGTCAGGCGCGGGTTCGTCCCCTGCATCATCCGCGGCGAGGGCGGCTGTAGGGTGGACGGTCAAAGTGACAGGCATACCCAGAGCCAGCACGGCGGCGGGGATCAGGCAAGTGCGGAAAGCGAAGGAATGCGGCATGGCTGGGCTCCATCGAAGATCGGGAGCCACCCCTCTATGCGCAGGGCCATGCGTACAGCCACGAGCAGTTTCTGCCTGTTCCCGCCTCGCCGTGTGCGGGAAGACGCACAATAACGCAGGTGTTGACGGAATGTCCGCATTTGTGCGCAAATAGGCGCAATGACGATGTCCATCAAGATGACGCCCGAAGATGCATCCGAAGCCGACGCCACATCCGCGGAAGGGATGGAGACGGGTCGCCGCGTGCGTGAGGAGATTGCACGGCGCCGCATCTCGCGCCAGGCGCTGGCTGACATGGCGCGGATCAGCCTCTCCACGCTGGAGAAGGCTCTGGCCGGCAAGCGCCCCTTCACGCTGGCCACGCTGCTTCGTATAGAGGAAGCGCTGGGCGTTAGCCTGCGCGCCAGCTCTGCAGCGCCGACGCCGAGCGGCGGCGACGTCGCGCCCGAGGCGATGGGCGCCTACTCCCGTTCGGCCGTGACCTGGCTAGAAGGGCGCTACCTTACCGTGCGGCCCAGCTTCGGCACGCCGGGAAGCCTTTTCGCCTATCTCACCACGATCCGCTGGGTGCCCGAGAAGGCATGCCTGTGTTTCGCGGAATCGGGCCGCTCCGACGTCCGCTTTGAACAGGCCGGGCAGGTTTCGATGCCCAACCTTTCCGGCCACATCTATCTGATCACCAACGAGCAGGGGCAATACCGCCTCGCCATCCTCTCGCGACCGACCATCGACGGTGGCCTGTTCGGCATCCTCACCACGCTGGAAGTGGGCCACGGCTCGCAGTTGGTTCCTGCTTCCGCGCCGCTCGCTCTTGGCAAGCTGGGCGAAGGGGAAGAGGCGCAACTCGGGCTCGTCAGCCCGGACATGCCGTATTTCACTGCCTACCGCGAAATGCTGAACCGATCGACCGAAGGCGGCTTTGCCCGCCTACACGTCCCGGACTGAACACAACTGCTCATATCGCCAATACAGGCGCCGATACGGATCTGAATGGACCCTATTCAAACCGGTTCGGTTCTAATAACTGTACCTTGATCAAAGGAACATTAATCACCGCAACCCAGTATAGCTGTAGACCTGCGGGTCAGCGAATGGGATGCCGAGTGATCGACCTTCAAAACACAATTCTGGAGATGATAGCAAAAGGGGAGTCGCTGGCCGACACCATCAACCGTCTGTGCCTGGAAGTGGAGCGGATCGTCCCGGATGCGATCTGTTCCGTGCTGAGGGTGGATTCGCACGGCTGCCTGCGCTCGCTCGCCGCGCCCAGTCTACCGGCCGAATATTCGGCGATGATCGATGGGATGGTGATCGGACCGAATGCAGGCTCCTGCGGAACCGCGGCCTGGCTAGGGGGGGAAGTCGCCGTGCAGGACGTGGCGACAGATCCGCGTTGGCACGATTTCAAAAACCTCGTGCTGCCGCTGGGCCTGAAGGCGTGCTGGTCCAGCCCGGTTTTCGGCGCGCACGATCGGCCGATCGCGACTTTCGCCTTCTACTACCGCGAGAAAAGAGGGCCCTTGCCCATTGAGCGCGAGATGGTCGATCGATGCGTCCACCTGTGCGCGATCGCGCTCGATCGCCATCGGCGTGTGCTGGAGCATGAGCGCCGCGCCTATACGGACGCGCTTACCGGCCTGGCGAACCGTGCGGCCTTCAACATTGCGCTGCCCGATCTCGACTGTACCTCCCCCGGCGCCTGGGCTCTGTGCCTGGTCGATCTGGACAATCTCAAGGTCGTGAACGACACGTTCGGCCATCAGGCGGGTGACATCCTGCTCAAGGAGGTCGGCGACCGGCTTGCCGCTGCGGCCGTTCCCGACAAGGTCTTCCGCATCGGCGGCGATGAATTCGCGGTCGTCGTGAGGAGTAGCTCGGCGCTGCGCGACATCGATCGCACGGTGGAAGCCTATCTCGAAGCATTAGTACCCACGGCCGATTGCGACGGCAAGATCGTCGGCCCCCGTGCGACAATCGGCCTCGCGGTGCTGTCGGACGGAGATCGCACCGCCGAACGGGTGCGGCAGAACGCGGACTTTGCCCTCTATCACGCCAAGGAAACCCGGCGCGGCGGCTATGTCCGCTATTGGCCGGGCATCGGCACGCGCATGACGCGCAGGCTCACGGCCATTCGTGAAGTCGATGCGGCTCTGCGCGAAGGACGGATAGAGCCGTTCTACCAACCGATCATCCTGTTCGAGACGGGAGAGATCGTGGGTCTTGAAGCGCTTTGCCGGATGCGCATCGGCGATAGGGTGGTGCCCGCATCCTCCTTTCACGATGCGACCACGGATGCCAGCGTTGCCGCAGCGCTCACGGGGCAGATCGTCGCGCAGGTGGCCAGGGACGTGCGGATGTGGCTCGACATGGGCATCCCGTTCCAGCACGTCGGCATCAACGTCTCCTCAGTCGATTTCCATAACGGCAGCATTTATTCGGTGCTGGCGGAGAATTTCGAGCGTGAGCGGGTGCCCCTGAAGCACGTCATCCTGGAAGTGACGGAATCGGTCTACATGGACGACGATGCCGGTGTGGTGCGTCAGTCGATGGCCGCGCTACGGGAAAAAGGCCTCAAAATCGCACTGGACGATTTTGGCACCGGCTACGCATCGCTCACCCATCTCATGAGCGTGCCGGTAGACATTATCAAGATCGACAAGTCCTTCGTGGATAGCATCGTCGACAATGGCCCCAGTGCCGCAATAATCGAAGGCATCGTCGGCATTGCCCGCAGGCTGGGCATCAGGGTTGTGGCGGAAGGCATCGAGGAGCGCTCCCAGGTTCGCCAGCTGCTGGGGCTGGGGTGCGTTCTCGGTCAGGGCTACCTTTATTCGCAGGCTGTCGGCGCCAGTGAAGCCGGCGAGATGATGCTGAAATTCGCTCAAGGTCTTGATGTTGTGAAAGCCCGTTCGAAGGGTTGATGATGCTCCACCGCGACGGGGGGGACGGGCCAGACTTTGCGGTCCCATAGATTGAAAAATTTGGATAAATTCGGCTTTCCTCGAAGTCTGACACTTTTTTGAAATTGAGTGTTGACCGAATCGCGGGTGGCTCTTAGAGGGCTGTTCACCGCAGCGGACCACCCGGTTTTGCAGCGGTCGCCAACATTGGACGGGCAGCTAGCTCTCTCCCTAATCGCAAGAAGCGGGGGATGGTGGTTTGTCCGGGTTTTTTGTCTGGCGGATCTTTGACATTGTAGGTTTTAGATGAAGGGACATGTGGGCGACGGCGCCTGCTCCCGGGGCTTCAGGGCTCGGGGTGGCAGTAATAGTCGTTACCTTTACATGTCCTTACGTAACCATAC
>NZ_KQ130458.1 GCF_001046635.1 Novosphingobium barchaimii LL02 | reverse complement strand
TGAGACTTGGAAATCCAAGGCTCAGGGCGAAGCCTAGAGCCCGGTCCGGCATCGCCGGAGCCGCCCGTTCAGCTCTTCACGGTTCGCCGGAAATTGCCGAGAACAGAGCAAAGCTTCTGACTTTTCCGTTTCAGATCGGTGAGACGTTCTTCCGCCTCGGCTTGTTCGAAAAGCAGCACCAGGCGTTCAGCCTGCTGCCCGCGGATCGAGACATGTCGCAAGATCACGATCCATTTTCCGGTTCGCTCGAGCGCGATCTTGGCCTGACCATGGGCAAGAAACGACCGTAGGCCCTCGAGTGTGCGGAGATCCGAAAGGGCCTTGGCGGCCGCCTTGCCTTCTTGAGCGAAAGCGCCTTCTGCCTCGATAAGTTTGCTGAGGTCATCGAACCGCTGACCGATCAAATGCCGCAGCCGTACTGCCTCCCCTCGACCCGGAATCGCCTTGAGAAGGAGCAGCGTTTCGGTGACGGCCGCTTCAGCCGCCGAGAAATGCTGCAAACACGCGCCGCGCCACGCGTTCACATCTTGGATCGCCTGGTTCCACAAGGGATCATCGTTGGCAATTTCGATTGGCGCACCTTCATCCATGCCAAATGCCTAGCGCTGCTGCCTTTATTTTCGTTGAATCAATGACACGCCCTCCATGGCAAAGCCGGGAGCCGTAGGCTCCCGGAGGAGCCATCAGGCGAATGGATCATATTCGGCCACCAAGGCAACGCTGCCGTCCGCATCCTCCGCGGTGATGACCCCATATTGCTGCCCTATCGCGATGACGAAGGTGACCACCATGAGGCTGCGCGAGAGGCTGAAGGCGTGACGACGAGCGGTTGCGATGTCGGTGAACATGTCGGGGCTCCTTTGCGCGCCGGCGGGTCCGTCCCGCTCGACTGGCGCCCGATGTGTCCGGCCGGCGGCCACGATCATTTTTTTGGCGCAGCCCAAAAAGCCGTAGCGCAGCGACCGGACCCCTTGCGGGTTGATCGCAATAGGCCGCTGGTCGGACCAAGGATTGCGCCTGATTAAGAGCGGGTGGCCCCGCCGGCCAGGCCCCCATGATCCCGCCGACTTTTGCCCAGGCGGTCACGCCCGCCCCGCCGGTCCGACGATGGCATACCCATGACAAGCGCGCGCCGCTGGGCTAGCGTCGCCGCGATGCTGTTCGCACTCCTGCTTGCCGCCACCGTCATTCCCGATGGTCAGGTTTTCGCCTGCACACCGACGCGCGTCTGGGATGGAGATGGACCGATCTGGTGCCGTGAAGGCATGCATGTCCGTCTCGCCGGAATTGCGGCCCGCGAGATGGACGGGAGTTGCCGGCCAGGTCAGCCCTGCCCCGAGGCGAGCGCTCTGGCCGCCCGTGACGCTCTTGTTAATCTGCTCGGCGGCGCTCAGGGGCGCACCAGCACGGGCCACATTCTGGTCGATGGCCCCACCATGCGCTGCCTTTCAACTGGCAATGCGCGTGGCAACAGGACCGGCGCCTGGTGCGCGGCGCCCTCTTTCGGCGATCTGAGCTGCGCCATGATCCGCACAGGCACCGTGCTGCGCTGGGACCGCTATGCCCACGGGCGATGCCGATCCCGCTGATCCGCCTGCCTCCTTTCCGGCCTGAGCAGGAATGGAGGCCCGGCGGCGATGCCGCCGGGCCTAATGGGACCGATTTCAGAATGGGATTTCATCATCCTCGGGCTCGTGGCCGCCGCCAGCATTGTCGTTCGCCTTGGCGCGGGTGAGGAAGGTCACCTCATCGGCGATGATCTCGACGCCGTAGCGCTCGATATTCTCGTTGTCGGTCCAGCGGGTGTAGTGAATGCGGCCACGGACCATGACCTTCATGCCTTTGTCGACATACTGCTCGACCGTCTTGCCGACCCCGTTGAAGCAGGTGATCCGGTGCCATTCGGTATCCTCGAGCCGGCGGTTGTTGTCGTCGCGGAGGATCTTGCCGTTGCTATCGCGCTTCGGACGCGAGGTGGCGAGGCTGAAATGCGTGATGCGGGTGCCGCCCTGGGTGGTGCGGGCTTCGGGCGTGGCGCCGACATTGCCGGCGAGGATGACGAGATTCTGCATGGCTGGAGTTCCTTCGAACTGGGTCCAAGGGACCGTCCCTTCGACTGATCCCCGGCCAAGGCGGACAGGACGGATCATCCACCGGCAGGCGCAGCGCCGGGAAACCCCGAGACAAGGGGTGGTGCGGGCAGCCGTGGTACACGGCAACTCGGCCCGAAGGATCGCGGGTTGGATGGGCCGGACGGCCGACTTAGGGGTCAGATGAGGAGAAGGACGGCTCGTCGCTTGGGCGTGCCAGGAACCCCTCATGGTAATCACAGGTATCCTCGACCTATAGGGCCACGCCGGTCCAATGCCTTGGCGAACCTCAAGCTCGACTTTGCCCCGCCTGTCGCCCAAGCCGCGCGGCGAAACGGACCATGTCCCGCGCCGCCGTCCGGCGGAACCCAAACCATGGCATGCTCATGCTAGGGGACGGGCAAGAAGGCGCAGTTACGGCGTCGGCATCGGCAGGCTCAGTCCGGCCGCCACGGCATCGAGGAGCGAGCCCATCGCGCGCAGCACGGCCGCGAAATCGCAAACATATCCATCCGCCACCAGCGCGTCGATGCGATGCGCAGCATAGGCGGCACCGAGGCTTGCAAGCAAATCGACGAGAACACAGCCCGGGGACGGGAGGCCAAGCCGCCGCGCTTCGTCGAAGGCGGCGATGAGGTCGTGACGAATATCACGCGCGACCTCATCGTGCGACCAGCCCCGGCTCATAAGATAGGCTTTGAGCCCCAGCTCGCAGGATATCGCCAGCAGGTGCAGCGCCGGGGCAAGGGCAACGGTAGCTCCAAAGCGTGCTCCTTCGTGAAACTCGCGCGCGCGATCAAGGAAGATCGAGGCCGTTTGCCGATCGCCGGGCTCCGCCAATCTCTCGATCGCGCGCCAGCGGCGTGGCGATAGCCGGCGAAGCCATGCTGGGCCGGCCTGGTTGCGCAACTGGCGCAGGCACGCGCCATCGGCCTCTTCGACGTCGCGGCCGGTCGACCACAAGAATAGCAGCTTCGCTTTCCAGCGGCGGCCATGCGCCGAGCGAAAGGCAAGGAGCGCGCGCGCCGTGGGGTGATCGGGCATGAACATGATGCAAACCTCCGGGAAACGGGACGCACCCGCCCTGCCCTCCTCCCCTCCGGAATTCGCAGCATTTCGAAACGGGGAAAGCCGGCCGCCGAAGCGGCCGGCGCGGCGGATCAGCCGCAGGGTCGCGACGCTGGCGGTGTGCCAAGCGGTCCGCGGCGATCGACTACGTGGATGCCGCGCGCCTTGGCCTCGATCACCAACCTTTCGGTGACACCATTGCCTTGAAAGGCGATGACGTAGCGCGGCTTGACCGATAGCATCTGCTCATTGCGGCGGAACCCGGCGCGATCGCCGAGCTTGCGATCGAGCCCGAACCGCAGCTGCTGGATACCGTTCTGCTCGGCCCAAGACGCGGCCAGGCGCTCAATGCCTTTCATGTCACCGCCATGGACGAGATACATGTCGCCCACCCGCTCGCGGACGGCATTGAGCGTTCGCAGCAGGTTATCCGCGAACTGCTTGGCGTCGTCGTCGCTGGCGAAACGCAGCCGCCCGCCGGCGAAGATCACGGGCGTGCCATGGACCATATTGGCATCGCGCACCCGTTCTCGCCGCGCCTGGAGATAGGACCGGCCATCGACGATCGCCGCGGTCGTGCCGAGCGAAATGCGGTTGCCCGACGCCGGCACCCAGGAACGGCCCGTCTCGTGGAGATAATGGCGGGCCGCCGTGTCGCGCATGGTCTCATAGGCCTCGGCGGACTGCTCGATCTTGCGGGCGAGATCGATCTTGTCCTCAAGGTCGGCGGTCGCGACTTCCGAGCCATCCTGCTCGGCGAGCAGAAGCCGAATCTCGTCCGTCAGCCGGTCGATCATCTGGTGCTTCTTGGCGGCGGCGCGGTGGAAGAGATTGACCAGGCCCCAGCCCAGATCTTCGATGTCGCGCTCGAGCGCACTAAAGGGAAAAAGCGCGAAAAGATCGCTCCAGACAGCGCTGACAGTTTGTTCCATGGCTTCGGCGGGGGGCGGCGCCTCTAGGGTGCGCAGGTCGCCAGTGTGATCAAGATGACCGAGTTCGAGGGCGGAGAGTAACGCCGAGAGAGTGCTGGTCATGAGCTTTGCCTTTCGTTCCACTTGGGGCCGGCGGCCCATCCGCCGGATGCGCAGCCTCCGGGCCATCGAAGGAAGCGGCGGCAGCACCGCCGGGCAACGCCCAAGGGAAACCCGGGACAATGCCGGGTGGTGCGGGCAGGCGCGTAAGCGCCAACACGGCCGGATTGGCCCCGGGTTGCGGCCGCCAGCGCGATGGCCCAAGCATGCGCATCCTCTGGCGAAGGGCTGAGGCCTCATGGAATCAGGTAGCGTCGCCTTTCCAGCGATCGCATAAAATCTCAGATATTGAATCTCGTGACATCATGATCGATGCGTCCCGAACAGCAAAGTTTGGGACGCCGCCGTCGTTCGCAGGCTTAGCGGCGAAGCTGGGCTTCTTGCGGAAGCGGACGTCGAGGCGCATCCGGCATTTGGTGCGATCAACGAGCAGACGGACTTGTTGAGCGCAGCAGACACGGCGGCCGAGCAGGACCAGTTGACCGGGCCAGCAAGGCGACTACGGTTTCCCCAGCGGCATAGAATGCACTGCTAAGAGGAAATTAGATGATTGCATTATCGCCGTATGAGCGAAAAGCGTTGATTGCTATAGAGGAATGGAAAAGTCCTGAGCACAGTTTTTTCAGTCGCGCCATGAACTATGTTGATATTCCTTTGGATTTTGTCGGCGACTTAGTTCTCAAAACACCTTGGTTAGGCGATGCTTTTCAGAAATCTGTGAAGGGGGTACTTTCAGTTGCGAACGACACTGCGCAATACACAGTTCGGTCTAGGGCCATCATTGCGGAGTTTAGTGCGGCAGGTCATCAGGTTTCCACCCTACAGGATATTCGGAGCCTCGATCTTGAAGACGTGGACACCATGGTTGGATGGCTCTCTGCAAAGTATAAGGCCCTAGCAGCAGCAGAGGGAGCAGGCACAGGCCTCATGGGTGCGCCTGGGATCGCGATTGATGTCCCCGCGCTGCTGAGTATCAATTTTCGGGCGATTGGCGAGTTTGCGACATACTACGGGTTCGAGATCGGGCGACAAGAGGAGAGAATCTTCGCCCTTGCGATCTTGCATTACGCGGCCTCCCCGAAAGATGCGTCAAAGGGACTGCTGATGGCTGAGATTGCAAAAGTCACAAAGCAGGCAGCATCGAAAAAGACTTGGGAAAAGCTCAACCAAAGTGCCTTGGTAAAAATAGTCGAGGCAATAGCCACCAAGATCGGAATTAAACTAACCAAAGGGAAGCTTGCGCAAAGCATTCCCCTCGTGGGAGCAGGGGTGGGCGGGAGCTTTAATGCTTATTTCACGGCGAAGGTCTGTGACGCGGCCTATTATTATTATAGAGAGCGATTTATCAAAGACAAAGAGCGTCGACAGAAAGAAAGCTCGCCTCAATCTGTCATGCAGTCGGATTCAAACGACGAAATTGAGGATGCGGAATTCACAGAAGTGGAGGTTGAAAATGTGGGCTCAAGCAAAGCAGACTAGTATGCTGGCCCTTGTTCAATCGTTTCGTGGTGCGGCCTAAGAACGCTGTTCATGCAGAAGCCGATCACTGCCCGGTAATCGTTACCTCCTCCAAAATGGCCTGGGTGAGCAGGGGCGAAGATCTGACAAGCTGCTGCAGTTCACGTATCGCACCATCTTCTAGCCCATGCGCATATTCACCGTCTGCCCAAGGACGACCGATGTGACCGGGAGAAGGTACGAAAAAACATATCGCACCACTCTCGTTAGTCAAAATCTGCACACCATAATGTGCGAGCCTTTCCATAAGGAGACGAGCAAGCGTCTTGAGCGTTTCCGCGCTTTGTCCAAAGTTGTTCACGTTCTGTTTACTCGTTGATTCTGCACCAATATCTTCTCCGGTGGATCTGAATAGGCGGCGCGACAATTTTGGACGCAGCAGAATTCTTCCAAGCCGCTGACCTGTGCTCGACATTCCCATGACACACGCGCGAGAGCAAAGCGGACATGCAAACGAAAGGGCGCGCCGAAACCGCCGCGCCCTTCCTTTGCTAGTGCGTTGTGTCAGAAGCCGAAGCTAATGCCACCCCGAACCTGGCCGAGCGTGTTGTGGCCACCGAAGCCATAACCACCAGAGAGGAACAGGTTGACGCGCTTGTTGACCGAAGCATCAACGCCCAGTTCGATCAGGCCGTTACCGTCCGGATCAACACCCTTCAGGCGGAACGCATCGCCGCCGCCCAGATACTGGACCGTGCGGTCGCTGCCGATGTTGCCCTGGAAGCTGTACTGCACCTTGGCATAGGGACGGTAGGCGATGCCATCGGCGTCACCCAGCAGGGCTCCCGCCTTGACACCCAGCACCGGCGAGAAGACCGTCTTCGACGCATCGTCGACACGCAGGCCAATGCCCGCGCCGCCTTCTTCGGTGAAGCCGTTCATCGACCAGCGACGCAGCGCGAGCTTGCCGTAAGGCGTCACAACCAGGCTGCCGCCGGCAGCGAAGTCATAGCCCAGCTCGATGCTCGCATCCACCTGCTTGCCCTTGAAGTCGCCCTTGATGGTGCGAGCCAGCAGGGTCAGGTCACGTTCGACTTCGAACTTCGAGAAGCCGTAGGCGAACTGGAAGCTGCCGTAGAAGGGGCCGAAGCCCTGGGTCGCATAGGCACCGATGGTGTAGGTGCGAACCTGCGCTTCTTCCGGCGAACCCTGAGCGGTCACATCATGCTGGCCGTAGCCAAAGCCGATGCCGAAGGCGCCATTGTCCTGATAGGCAACGTCGATACCGAAGGCACCGCCATAGCTGTTGGTCTTGATCTTCGACGCGCCCGACTTGGTGCCGCCCGTCTTGGCAAAGTTCGCCGAGGGGTTGAACCAGATCTGCGTACCCAACGCCTCGCCATAGCCGCGGCGAGCAGCCAGGCGATTGACGGTGGTGTTGAAGACCGCGTTCTGATCGACAGCGGCAAGCGAACCGTAGATCTCAGCCGAGGAAAGCTCGTTGAAGACCTGCGCCGCCTGTGCGTTGTTCAGGCGCCAATCAAGCCCCGCAGCGATGTTGGCGATGTCCTGAGCATTGGCGATCTCCGTCACCGTCGCAAAGCCGTTGCCGCCAGCGGCGTCGGTCTTCACCCGGGCGATGACATCTGCCAGCGCGCTGTCCAGCCCCACCGCAGCCGACGCCGCATTGGCATTGGTCGCGCCGGTGGCGTAGCTCTTGCGAGTCGCCTCGATCGATACCGTCTTGGCCGTCGCGTCATGCTTCAGGCCGAAGGTGACGAAGGGCGAAGCGAGCGATGAAGCGGCCGTCGCCGTGACATCCCCGGTGCCGGTGTAGGTGAAGAGCGTATAGCCGTCACCCGTCGAATAGAGGCTGTCCTTCGACACCGTCACCGCGACCTTGCCAGCCAGGTTCAGGTTGCCGTCCACCGAGACCGAAGACGGAGTCGAGAAGACGCCGGCATTGGTCGGAGTGGTGAAGTAAGGGACGTTCACACCACCGGTGATGGGGCCCAACACCTCAGGCGAGGAACCGGCATTGTTGACCGACAGGTTGCCGAAACGAACCAGCGAAGGATTGATGCCCACAACCGTCGTGCCGCTGGCGCTCTGGGTGTAGTTGCCCTGCTGATAGACTTCGATGCCCTTGATCGCTTCCGGACCCGGCGTGACGATGCTGTTGCCGACCGACTGGATGAAAGTCGGCGCGCGGCGGCCCAGCACCAGAGTGGCATCATTGTTGATGTTGCCCTTGATGCCGAAGACGGCATCGTCCGAACCCACCACGTCGAGCTGAACTTCGCCCGACTTCACGTTGAAGTTGTTGGCGTCGATCGTCCAGGCCGCTGGGGTTGCGCCGTCCGCCGGGACATATTCCGACCCGGTAACGACGAAGGTGCCGGCGCCCGTCTTGTTCAGTTCGCTGACGCCCAGCACGCGGACGCCGGTCGGGGCGAACAGCCCTTCAGCTTCTTCCGGCAGTTCGGCCACGGGGCTGTAGTTCGCAAGAGCCGGAGCCGTCGGCTTGAACTCGCTCGCGCCCAGGAAGCCGCTGCCGTTCAGGTTGACGGTGGTGTTGGTCAGGTAAGCGCCGCTGTCGTCGCGCTGGGCGTCAATGTCGCCAAGCGTGATCGAGCCGTTGTTGAGGTTGACGGTCGCGTTGATGTCAGCCGTCTTCACCGCAGCCTGGCCGTTCACCGTCAGGTTGAACGCCGCCGGATCGACCAGCGAAGCGTCGAGCGGCACCAGCGGTGACAGCTGCGAGGCGAGAGCCGAGGTGACCTCATCCTGCGAGATGGTGGCACCCGTCACGACGAAGCCGCGCGACACGCCATTCTGGTCGACCGTATAGGTCTGGCTGGCCAGCACCGGATCGACGCTGACGTCGGTGGTGTTGATCGTCGCGTTGACCGTTGCCGCGCCACTGAACTGCGCTTCACCAAGCGTGGTCGTACCGGCGAGAACGCCATTGTTGGTGACCGCGCCGGTGAGGCCGGCGATTTCGACATTACCCAGGGCCACACCGCTGTTGGTGAAGCTGGCATTGCCACCGACCGGCGAAGCATTGACCGTAGCGACGATCGTGCGCGACCCGGCGTCCGTCGGGTTCGTGTCGGTGATCGTGATGCTCGCTTCGGAGTCCAGAGCCGAAACACTGAACAGGTTTCCGCCCGAACCCAGCATGCCGTTGTTGACGAGCGAGGCAGAGGTCAGCCCCTCAACTTCCACGTCGCCAATGGCAGTACCATCGTTGGTGACCGAAGCCGCGCCACCCACGGAGCCGAAGCTGGTCGTGGAGACCTGGCTGGCGGGCGTGAAGCCATTAGCCGCAAAAGTGGTGACGGTCTCTTCCGAGATGCTTTCGCCTAGGCTGCTGGCGAACAGATTGCCACCGCTGCTGAGATCGGCATTGCCGACAACGCTGCCTGCACCAATGGCGATCGAGGCGCCGCTGATGCCCGAAGCGTTCACATCGCCTGCGACGCTCGGCACGCCCTTGCCTTGCAGCGCGGCAGCCGTGTCGACAACAACGCTGGCCGTACCACCCACATCTTCCGAATTCTCGCGGAAGGTTGCAGTGGTCTGAGTGCCGATGCCACCATCGAGCGTGAACTCAGAAACGTTTTCGGTGCTACCGATGGTGGTGCCGGCGAAAGCGTTTACCGAACCGCCTACGGTGCCCGTGATGGTGGCGGCCGCATTGCCGAAGCTCGCACCAACCGTGGCATCGCCATCCACCCGTCCGGCATTGGTGAGCGCCGCGTTGCCTGCATTGGCAGCGGCTGTCGAGCTGGAGAGAGTGGAGCTGACAGCCGTGCCGTCACCCGCAGCGTCCGTGGTGCTGGAGTTGGAAGAGGCGAAGGACTGGTCGCCCGACACGAAGCTGTTGACGAAAACATTCTGTTCAACGGTTGCCGCCGAACCGATCGTCGCGGTGGCGGACGTCACACCGTTGACGCTCACATTCCCGCCGACGAGGCTCGTTCCCTGAAGCGTGACGGAGGCGTCGCCACCAGCCTGGCTCTGCGTGAACTCAAAGCCGCTGTTCGAGCTGGAACCCTGGAACACGCCAGCATCATAATTATCGGTCGTCTCCGAGCTGAACTCGAAACCGCTTGTAAGGCCCTGGCTGGTCGAGGAAACGTTCCCCGAGACCTTGCCACCGTTCAGAGCAACGCTGCTGCCAGCATTACCGAAGGAGGTGACATTACCGTTGCGGCCGGAATCGCCAGGAGCCACCGTGCCGCTGATGTTCACCGTGCTCGTGCCGCCGGTGGCGGCCGTCTGCTGAGTGTTGGAGCTGCTGCTGATGACGGACCCGGTGCCTGCGGCATCGCGCGAGTCGGTGACGACCGAGACGTTTTCGCCAGTGGTCGAGAAGCCCTGGGCGGTCGAAGAGAGATCGCCATAGACCGCTCCGCTCACCGTGGCCGTGCTGTTCCCCCCGGTGAACTGGCTAACGCTGCCGTCATTGCCCGTTCCGAAGTTCAGTGAGCCGTTGATGCCGGCATAGGTCCCGTCGATATCACCGCCGACCGTCTGCTGAGAGAAGCTCGACTGGGTCGTCGTGGTCGTGCCGGAAACCGTGGTGGTCGGGCCCGTCGAAGTGAACACCGTGTCCTGGCTTACCGCATTGGTCTGACCGAGCACCTGACCGTTGTTGGCGATGGTGATCGCGCCCTGATCCGAACCGGCAAAGACATCGCCGCTGATGCGGCCGGTGCTCGCGTTCGCGATGGAGATCGCGCCTTCCGTCGTGACGGCATCAACATCGCCCGCAATATCGCCGTTGTTAACGATACCGACGGTGCCGGTCGAGGCCGAGCCGAACACATCATCGTCGACTGCACCATCATTGGTGATCTGTACCGTGCCCGCGCCGAGACCCTGGCCGTTCAGGCTGTCGACCTGGCCCGCGACGCCGTTGGCGAGCGTAACGCTGCCGAACGCGGAGCCGTTGATGCTGCCGCCAACCAGATTGTTGTTGGTGACGGAAACTGCGCCGCCGAAGTTGGAGGCGCTGATGCCGCCCGCCACTTCGCCGTTGTTGGTCGCCGTGAAGCTGTTGGACGCACTGGCCGCGCCGACGCCGCCGAAGCTCAGGCCGGTCACATTGCCAGCATTGTTGACGATGACCGCGCCATCGCCTTCGCCAGCGGCGAACCCGCCCGCGACGAAATCAAAACCGATATTCGCGCCACTGATGTCCGCGCCGCTCGCGATCGTTACCGTCAGATCGGGATTGGCGGGCGTCGTAATGGCCGTGGCAATGTCGGCGTTAACGGCCGCGCCGGTCCCTGCACCGCTCGGTACGTTCACAGTGGCGGGGGCCGCCAACGCGCCACCGGCGTTTGCGAGCAGTGCCGCCGCCGGTATGGAAGCTGACAACAGCAGCATCCGGTTGAACCTGGAATTCTTATTCATTCAAAACCCCTATTGCCTGCGATTCTGAGGAGGCCCGGTGGTGAACGCCGCGCAGCAGCACTGATCGGACGCAAGCGGCCGAGCACTGATGCTGTTGGGAACGCCCCCCAAACCCCACAGTTGCGCAAATGTGCGCAACATTCGCAAACACCTATTCACTGAAAGCAAACCGCGCAAATCTTTTTTGCGGCGCAATGGCTCATTAAACGACATAATCGGTCGCTTTCTCGCTCGACCCGTTGCGGAAGCGTGTCGTTTTTTGAAAATTTGCGCAAATAAGCACTTGCTTATTTGCGCTATTATTATTTGCGCCGATGCGCCGGAAGCGCATAATGATGCAGGTGCGGCGGGAGGGCGCCCGGATCATCCGGCCGCCGTCGAATGTCGTGCTAAAAAATGCGGGCGCAAACACATGTCTTTTGTCGATGATTGGAATCAGGATAGAGCCCGCCACTTGGTTGGCTGCCTGGTCAAAGAAACCGGGTTTTCAGCAAGCCAGATTGCACGCCGTTCTGGCCTGGCGCCCTCCACCCTAACCCGGATCTATCCTAATCCTACGGTCGGCTACTCGCTATCAGATAGAAGTGTCGCCAAGCTCAAGGCCACATTCCCAGACGCATTTTCCACCTGTGAAACTGGAGCGTTGCCGCTGCCGTCTCCAGCGTCCGAGATAACCGCTAACAGGCCGTTGACGAAGTCGGCGGTGGCTGATTCAGTGCGGCAGTGGGATTGTCTGGCGGGTTAGCGGCGATGGCGATGGGGCGTGATAGCGAGGTCCAGTCCGATTTGATCGTGACGTGGGCGGAGATACCGCGTTCACCGGGGCATGTTTTCTACGACAAGCTCCAGAAGCTGCTGGCCGAGGCGGGCTTCGATGGCTTTGTCGAGAAGACGTGCAAGCCCTATTATGCGCCGCGGATGGGAGCCCCGTCGCTGCCGCCGGGCCGCTATTTCCGCATGCTGCTGATCGGCTATTTCGAGGGCATCGACAGCGAACGCGGGATTGTCTGGCGCTGTTCGGATTCGCTGTCGCTGCGGGAGTTCCTGCGACTGTCGAGCCGCGACAAGGTCCCTGATCATAGCTGGTTGTCGAAGACGCGGAGCCGCCTGCCGCACGAGGTACATGACCAGATCTTCGGCTGGGTACTGGCCCTCGTCGCCGGGCACGATCTGGTGAAAGGCGAGCGGATCGGCGTCGATGGCTCGACCATGGAGGCGAACGCCGCGCTGCGTACCATCGTGCGGCGTGACAATGGCGAGACCTACCGCGAGATGCTGGTGCGCATGGCGCAAGAGAGCGGCATCGACACGCCGACGATCGACGACCTTGTCCGGCTCGATCGCAAACGCAAGGGCAAGAAGCTGTCGAATGCGGACTGGGCGAGCAAGACCGATCCCGACGCGAAGGTCGCGCGGATGAAGAACGGCTCGACGCGTCTGGCCTACAAGCCCGAACACGCGGTCGATCTCGACACGGGTGTTATCGTGGCAGCGCCGATCCACCCGGCCGACAAGGGCGACACGACAACGCTCGACGCCACGCTGGAGACGGCAGCACGCAACCTCGCCGACATTGGCCTGGCGCCGACGTCCGGGGATCCCTGCGATCTTGTGACCGATAAAGGCTATCATTCGCGCGAGCTCCTCAAGGGTCTCGACGGCGACATCTGGAAGACGCGCATCGCCGAGCCGGCACCGCCGAATGGATATCTGCGCTGGCACGGCGACGAGGCTGCCCAGAAGGCCGTCTACGCCAATCGGTCTCGCCTGAAATCCGCCGTCGGACGCAAGGCGATGCGCAAGCGTGGTGAGATGGTCGAGCGTAGCTTTGCCCACGTCCTGGATCGCGGCGGCATGCGCCGCGCGTGGCTGCGCGGGCGCGAGAATGTTCACAAGCGTTATTTGATCCACGTCGCCGGGTTCAATCTTGGCATTCTCATGCGCGCCCTGTTCGGTTGCGGCACTCCGAGGGGCGCCAGGGGCGCATCCAAGGCATTCTTGTTCGTAGTTCAGACCGATGTTGCGCTCGTCATCGCCCTCGTCGCCGAGTTCGACGGAGAAAGGGCCATGCTCCTCATCGTTTTTACCCCTGAAGGCGCTGACAGACCCGGCTGAAAACCGACTTCGTCACCGCGCTGCTAAGGACGATCCCATCATCGCCGGACTGCCGAAGAAACTCATTTCCATCTACGCCGTCAGCCTGCACTTCCCCGAGGAAGGCGACACGGCCTTTGCCGATGAGCTTGAATTCTGGGAAGGAGATCTTTCGCGCCCCGCTGCCTATATGGCAGCACCGTTCGGCTTGGGCGACGCCGAGCGCTACTTCGCAATCTATATCCCTGGCGAAGCCATGGAACCACGTTTCCGCGCTGGCGAACGGGTAATTCTTGATCGCATCAAACCCGCGTCGATCAATGCGGACGTCGTGGTTCAGCTGCGAGAGGATTCAGGTCGCTCACTCTGGACCATCGGTCGGTTGAGTGCACGGAACCGCAGCCTCATTGAGCTGATGCAATATCGCGACCGCGTGACGTCATCGATCCCACACAACAAGATCAAGCAAATTTTCCCGATCATCGGGATGGTCGACGATGACGCATGATCGGCTGAAAGCGATCGACGCGGCGCCTTAACCCGCCTTATTCACCAAAAGTGTCCTGAAGGGTTGGCGGGAGTGGCGTAAGCCTCTGATCTGAATTAGGAACTGGGTGTCTAAGCCGAACCTGCCGCAGGGCAGAAAATGCCACGGGCCACACCCGCCATGAACGATGATATCGCAAGCTCATTTGGATTCCCAGCAGTCGGCCGCAAGAAAATCACAGCTGCGTTCGACGGTGGCCGGCTTACCTCGGATGGCGGTGTTCTACTGCTTGCACAGGCCGAGCGCGCGATGGGGATTTGCCAGCGCCTGGCGGCTTGTATTGCCGATCCGCGCGATCCAGCGCGGGTGATCCATCGCCTGGATGACATTCTGCGTGCCCGTGTGTTCGCGATTGCGTGCGGCTATGAGGATGCCGATGATCTCGATGCTCTGCGCGACGATCCAGGCTTCCGCCTGGCGCTCGGCAAGCTGCCGGAATCGGGCGCGGGGCTGGCCAGCCAACCGACGATGAGCCGGTGGGAAAATGCACCGACTACGCGCGAACTGGCCAGCATGATGGCCGCGATGATCGACATCTACTGCGCCAGCTATCCCGCCCCTCCGACAGCGGTCACGCTGGATATCGACGACACGTGCGACGTCGTGCATGGCTATCAACAGCTCTCGTTCTGGAACGGGCATCATGGGGAGCGCTGCTTCCTACCGATCCATATCTACGACACCGCGACCGGCAGGCCGGTGGCCATGCTGCTGCGCACAGGCAAGACGCCTTCTGGAAAGGAGGCGGCGGGGCACATCCGACGCCTGGTGCGTCACCTGCGCCGTAATTGGCCCGATACCCACATCACTATCCGCGGCGACGGGCACTATGGTCGACCCGAGGTCATGGCCTACTGCGATGCGGCCCGCGTCGATTACGTGTTCGGCCTGCCCACCAATTCAGCGCTGCGCGCCGATCCCGCCATTGTTGCGGTCGCCGATGCCTGCGCGGTCAAGCGCGCCCAGCGTCAGTGTCCCGTCCTGCGCAACTATGCCGAGACCCGCTATGGGGCAAAGACCTGGAAGTGCCAGCGTCGCGTCGTTGCACGGATCGAGGCCAGCACGCTGGGCATGGACATCCGCTATGTCGTCACCTCGTTGGCAACAGGATCGGCCGAGCACATCTACGACACGCTCTACTGCGCGCGTGGTCAGGCCGAGAACCTGATCAAGCGCCACAAGTCCCAGCTCGCCAGCGACCGAACCTCGTGCCGCTCGGCCAATGCCAATCAGATGCGCCTGATACTGCACACTGCCGCATACTGGCTGCTATGGCGCATCCAGCAGGCGATGCCCAGGACCGCTGCTCTGGCAAGCGCGGAGTTTACCACCTTGCGCCTGCGGCTGCTCAAGGTCGCTGCGCGCGTCGTAGAAAGTGCTAGCCGCATCCGCATTGCCTTCGCTTCCGCCTGTCCGGATGCCGACCTGTTCCGCGCCCTCGTTCTCCGGCTGAAGCCTGCGCCGACGTAGCCCATGCGGCAGCGCCGCAGAACTCCGAGCCCAGCCCTTCAACCCGAAAAGCCCATCAATCCGAATGCGGTGAAACAAACGCCAGCGATGCCGGTCGTCCGCGCAATACAGCCAGCCGCAGCAAATGCCCAGAGCGGACCCGAAACCGAGCGTCGTGAATAAGAGAGGTTAAGCATCGGGATGCACGTTAGAGCAGGGGGCCAGATCTCGGATTGTCATCCACGGGTGGTCACGGCGCACATGGCCTTTTCTATTCCGGCCCACTCCTGCTCATGTGTGCCGCCATGATTTTCCATTCCAGGCTTCGTCAAACATCCTTTCGGACTCCTGTAACTGTGGATGGTTCTGGTCGGCTGTTCGAACCAGGATATATTGAAAGCCCAGTATTTGGGGAAAAAATAGAGACTGGAATAGGGCAGATGATCATGGATCCACCATGCAAGCTTTTGCCAATCCCCCTCCTCCTGAAAGGCATCCCAGAAAGACGGAACGACGATACAGGCAGTCGCCCCCATCATGCCATCACGCCTACGATCCCAGATATGGCTGGCGTAATTGCTCTCATTCGAAGCACAGCTGTAGCCGGCTTTGCCAGCCGCTTGCATTTCGGCACCAAACCCATTCACCTCGGCCGACCGGAAAGCTGACCGAATAGCGATCCGGCCAAAATGATCCTGCAGCGGCTCCAGCAGATCCTGACACAAACGGCTGCCTGCCGCTATCGCGAGCTCGGGATCATCTGGAATATTCGCAAATCCATGGATCGATGCGATGTCCGAGAAAAGAAAGTCGCGCATGAAAAACGACTTTGACAGCCTCTCCCTCCCGAACTCGCTCAGGCTCGCGACAGTAACTGGCTTTTTCATAAAACCCCCTTTGCAATTTAACTGCCAGTCTAGACCGACATTTTCGGTCGCAAGACCCAGATCGATCAAATGAGGCAGCTTGCGCAATATAACGTAACCTCGCAATAGCACACACTCCTCAAGTCAACCGGATGCTATGCGACCCCAATTCACCAATAAGGAAATTGCCCAACGCGTTTTTGCTCGAGCCGCTTGGGTTATGCATCAGTCATGGGAAGAAAACTGGCGGCATTCACGCCTGTTGGATGAACCATTAATCCCCAATCACATCATAATGGTCGGTCGCTCACGGGCAGCAGCAGAACATCGTGAACATGTTGTGCCATTAGCACTTATTCGAGACCAGTGCGAAAAGATGTTTTCTCTTGGAGCGAATGTAGCTGCCGTCGCGAAATTGTTGGAACGGCATCTAAAAATAGTGATGATCTCCAGGGCTGAACGCCTGCGGCTCGACTTCGATCTTGGACTTAAGGTGAGCATGCCCAAAGGTTGGTCTTTTGACGACGAGAATGCGGACCCCTTTGCGAGATTGAAGGCTGCCGGGATCGAATGGGATCAGATCGAATCGAACGTCGCCTGAGGCTTACAGCAGCCCTACAACGCGCTGGTCCTTGGCAGCTGGGATGGCGCTTGCTCCGACTTCCCCATTGCTCAGGGCTCACCAAGCCTCGTGCAATCTCCTGACAGGATCACAAAGCACATCTTATAGACATTTTCAGAAATCAGCTTATATTTCGGACATCGGATAGTCCGGAGGAAGAAAGGAGATCACAGTGGCGCAAGCCTTGGCTAAGACCGCTCCTGCAAGGAGGCCGGATCTCTCCGGCTCTGGCCTCCGGACATTCTCGAACATCGCCGAGCGCTGGTCGCTAAGCGAACAACAGCAGATGAAGATTCTCGGCGTTGAAAGCCGCTCCACCCTTCACAGTTGGAAGTCGAAGGCGAAAGCGCGCCAACAGATCAAGCTCGGCCGCGATACGCTTGAGCGGATCAGCTACGTTCTGGGCATCTACAAGGCTATCAATATTCTTCTGCCGATCGCCGAGCGGGCTGACCGCTGGATGCACGCGCCCAACGACGCTCCCATCTTCGGCGGCAAAAGCGCACTCGATCGGCTGACGTCCGGCAATGTGTCGGACCTCTTCATTGTCCGCCAGTATCTCGACGCAGAACGGGGCTAGGCATGACCAACGGTGCTGTGATGCCGCCTCTCGCGGCCACGGATCAACGCGTGTATCGCCTGATCGCCTCGATTTATCCGACCATCCTTCTCTTCGAACAGGTGACCGAACCTGAGGATCTGGATGATATCTACGCCCTTGAGGCCATGACAAACGAGCGCCTTCGTCAGGAGGCCGGCGACATCTCGTTGGTCCCCCTTGAAGATCGCGTTGTCGGACCCGGCTCCTCCCCCATCATGGCGGCCTTCACACATCTCAATCGTGACGGCGCCCGCTTCTCCGACGCCAGCTTCGGCGCCTATTACGCGGGCTTTGAAATTGCGACCGCGATTGAAGAAACGAAGCACCACCGAGAAGCCTTCCTCCGCCGCACGAAGGAGGGGCCGATCGATATCGATATGCGCTGCTATGTCGCCCGGCTCCGCGCGGATCTTCATGACCTACGCCCTTGGCATGACGACCATCCCGAGTTTTTCCACCCAACCGACTACGGCGCCAGCCAAGCACTCGCGCGCGCCCTACGGACAAAGCGTTCCATGGGGATCATCTATCCCAGCGTTCGCGCTGCCAGCGGCACCTGCGTTGCTGTCCTCCGGCCGATCTGCCTCTCCAACTGTCGCGAGAAAACCCATCTCACTTACCGATGGGACGGCAAGAGCATTACCGACATTTACGAAAAGAAGGCTTTCATTCCGAAATAAAATGATCCGTGGCATCGCCTACTGTGCGTGAATCTCGTAATGGAAGCCCAACAAGAACATACCATGAACTAATGGCTCGGAGCAATAACAACTGCCTCTCTTCGTAGCTCTGAGACTCTTTTGCGACCCATTCTGTCGTATCGGAATGTTTCTATGATCTCAGAAAGATCATTGGGGAATATCTAGAGTGAGTGAGAAGGGCACGCATTGTTGTTCAAGGTCAGCAGAGGAAGAGTGGCTGGCCCTCAAGAGTATAGCCAAGCGGCTACTCAAGAACGCCGTTTCAGAAAAGAAGGCATGGAAGCGGAAAGTCGAATCCCTCAAAACGATCCTCTCTCTGTGTGACAAAATGGCGAGCGCCGATGGGACAGACGCTCCCGAAAAAATTGACGGCGCATTGTACGAACAAGCTTTTGAGCTCGTTTGCGCTCATCAAAACGCGTCTATCGCTTGGTTACACAGACGTCTTCGGGTGAGTTATCGGACCGCAACTCAATTGATTGAAGAATTGGAAAAGCACAATGTTGTAGGACCTCCAAATCACGTGGGCTTCCGTGATGTACTGCGTGACCCATTGGGCCGGCGAATATGAAGCGCAGGCACTGAATTATGCGGCGGCCGTTTCCATCCCCAAGCCGCCAGCAAATCAGAACGCGGGTCTCCGGCCGACAAGCTGCGATGTGCGGGTCAAGAACCCGGACAAACGCGAGAAGCGGGCGCCATTCTCCTGCGCCGAGTTGCAGCATCAACAGTTCCCCAGATGAATGGCGAGTCCTTCCTATCCGAATCGGTCGGGTTCCGAGCAGTCTCAGTCTGCGACCCGAAGGCTTGGCTTATCCAAGTTCTTCTACTGGGGCCGGCTAAGCCGGCCCCACTTTTTCACATCAAGCAGCCTCCCAGACCCGGTTTAGAATTTGCGCGGCCATCGCCGCTTTATCCTGCGGAAGGAACCGCCCATAATGCTTGGCAACCATGTCGGGTGTATCCTGGATGGCATAGCTTGCCTGCTCGTAGGAGCCGGTATGCTTAAGGATGTGGGTGGCTAGAACATCCCGCACATTGTGCGGCCCGTGCGGCAGCAATCCCTTGATCGCACCTCGACCGGTGTAAGGATTGAAGACACCGTAACGCTGGATCACGAGCCTCCACGCCTCGTAGAATGTGGTCTGGTTATATGATGCGTCCCGACTGGTCGTCTTGACCGTTTTGACAAAAAAGGTGCCGGGGTCCTTCGCTCCGTTGGGCTCTGTTGCAAAGATTGGCGGCAGTCAGAGGTAGGCTGTCGCTCTGCGCCGATCAGGCGGCTGCTGCGAAATGGTGGTTGAGCATGCCCATGGCCTCCGTCAGCGCCGAGGGCCCAATGCCAAAAGCTCTCTCCACAAGGCGCACCTCGCCCCTGATGCCGGGCTGCAGGCACCAGGGGCGAGCCTGTCCTTTGCGCAGGGCTCGCATGACTTCGAATCCCTTGATCGTGGCATAGGCCGTGGGGATCGATTTGAAACCGCGCACCGGCTTGATCAGTATCTTGAGCTTTCCGTGATCGGCCTCGATCACGTTATTGAGATACTTCACCTGCCGGTGGGCCGTCTCCCGGTCCAGCTTTCCTTCGCGCTTCAATTCGGTGATCGCTGCACCATAGCTCGGCGCTTTGTCGGTATTGAGCGTGGCAGGCTTTTCCCAGTGCTTCAGGCCTCGCAGGGCCTTGCCCAGGAACCGCTTCGCTGCCTTGGCGCTGCGGGTCGGCGACAGGTAGAAATCGATCGTGTCGCCCCGCTTGTCGACTGCCCGGTACAGGTAGGTCCACTTGCCCCGCACCTTGACGTAGGTTTCATCCAGGCGCCAGCTCGGATCAAAGCCACGCCGCCAGAACCAGCGCAGCCGCTTCTCCATCTCCGGGGCGTAGCACTGGACCCAGCGATAGATCGTCGTATGGTCGACCGAAATGCCGCGTTCCGCCAGCATTTCCTCAAGGTCGCGATAGCTGATCGGATAGCGACAATACCAGCGCACCGCCCACAGGATCACATCACCCTGGAAATGGCGCCACTTGAAATCCGTCATCGTTCCGTCCGTCCAATCTCCGCCAAGCATGCTCAAGCTTCACGATTTTTGCAACAGAGCCGCCCGGACGGGTCGCGAAAAGCCAGCCGCTGGTCGACGGCGCGACGGGCACGCGCATGGTCGAGGTCCGGTTGCCGCCGGGCGGCCATGGGCAAAGCGGCGCCATCGCCTCCGTCCGGTTCCCGTCCTCCGCCGCCCCCGCGCAACCTTCGCTGGCGGCCGTCCCCGCCGAAGCCTTCGTCCCCCGATCGGGCCGGGAGGGGGGCGTCTTCACCGTCGGCGCGAACGGCCGGGCCAGGTTCGTCCGCCTGCGGCTGGTCCGGTTCGAGGCCGACGATGCGGTCGTGGCCGGCCTGTCCCCCGGCACGCGCGTCGTCACGGCGGGAGCGGGCTATCTGAAAGACGGCGATCCTGTCCTTGTGGCGGGCGGGAACTGAGAGATGGGCTTCAACCCCGCCGCCTTCCTCATCCGGCGCAGCCGCCTGACCCTGGTCCTGACAGGCCTGGCGCTGGCGGTCGGGATTGCCTCCTGGATCAGCGTCGCGCGGTCCGAAGACCCCCAATTCCCGGTTCCGGGCATGAGCATCCGCATCGCGATGCCGGGGGCCACGCCCGCCGATCTGGAGCAGCTGGTGATCAAGCCGGTCGAAAATGCCCTCTACGGCATTGACGACCTGAAGGACGTGCAGGCCAGCGCGACCGACGGCGCGGCGACGATCCAGGCCGAATTCGACTGGTCCAGCAGCGCCGAGCGCAAATATGAGGAGGTCGTCCGCGAGGTCAC
The DNA here is from genome assembly GCF_001046635.1 of Novosphingobium barchaimii LL02. Lineage (GTDB taxonomy): Bacteria > Pseudomonadota > Alphaproteobacteria > Sphingomonadales > Sphingomonadaceae > Novosphingobium > Novosphingobium barchaimii. The sequence goes on along the minus strand of NZ_KQ130458.1, from coordinate 220,839 downwards.
GGCCCTGCGGCCGACGCTGCCCGACGGCGTCACGCGGCTGGACGTCGTCCGCAACCGGACCAGCGAGACGGCGATCTTCCAGGCCGCCCTGGTCAGCGACCGGCTGCCGATGCGGCGGCTGGAGAAATTCGCCGACGACATGGTGGAGGATATTGCCCGCATCCCCGGCGTGCGCCGGGCGGAATATTGGGGCGCGCCGCCGATGGAGGTGCGCGTCGCGATCGATCCGGGCCGCCTCGCCGAACTGCGCCTGCCCGCCTCGCTGGTCGTCGACGCGCTGAAGCGGGCCAGCGACGAGGCGCCCGTCGGATCGGTCAATGCGGGGCAGCGCCGCCTGATCGTCCGGACCGGCGGCGCCTTTCGCTCGCTCGACGATGTGCGGCGGGTTCCGGTCCTTTCCCGCGAGGGGGCGGTGGCGCGCATAGGCGACCTGGCGCGGGTCGAATGGGCGAGCGGGGAGCCGGAGCATGTCGTCCGCTTCAACGGCCGGCGCGCCCTGCTGCTTACCGCCACGGCCAAGGAGGGCGTGGACATCGGCGTCCTGACCCAGGCGATCCGGACGGAACTGGCCTGTTTCGAGCGGATGGTCCCCGGCGGCGTCAAGCTCGAATATGGCTTCTTCCAGGCCAGCAATGTGGAGCGGCGGCTGAACGGCCTCTACCGGGATTTCCTGCTGGCGCTGGCCATCGTCTCCATCACGCTGCTTCCGCTGGGGCTGCGCGCCGCCGGGGTGGTGATGTTCGCCATCCCGCTGTCGCTGCTTGCCGGCCTTGCCATCCTGCAGGCGCTGGGGTTCGGGCTGAACCAGCTTTCGATCAGCGGTTTCGTGCTTTCGCTGGGGCTGCTCGTCGACGACAGCGTCGTGGTGGTCGAGAACATCACGCGCCGCCAGCGATCCGGCGAGGACCGCGTCACCGCCGCCATGGAGGGTTCGCGGCAGATATTGCTGGCGGTCGCGGGGTGCACGGCCTGCCTGCTGCTCGCCTTCCTGCCGCTGCTGGCGCTGCCGGAAGGGTCGGGCGCGTTCATCCGCTCCCTTCCCGTCAGCGTGATCGCCACGGTTTCCGCATCCTTCGTCATCGCGCTCACGATCATTCCCTTCGTCGCCAGCCGGGTGCTGCCCGCACGCGAGGATGAGAAGGGCAATCGCATGCTGGCGATGATCGAGCGGGGCGTCCATCGCTTCTACGCGCCCGTGCTGCATCGCGCGCTCGACCGGCCCGGGCTGGCGCTGGCGCTGCTGGGCGGGCTCTGCCTGTTCATCGCGCCGCTGATCGCGGCCATCGGGACCAGCCTTTTCCCGCCGGCCGACACGCCGCAATTCCTGGTCCGCATCGAACTGCCGCAGGGGGCTTCGCTGCCCGCGACCGACGCGGTCCTGCGCCAGGTCGAACGGAGGCTCGCGCGGGCGCCGGAGGTGGAATGGTTCGCCGCCAATCTGGGCCGGGGCAATCCCCAGATATATTATAATGTCCGCCAGCATGATCCCGACCCTGCCTTCGCGGAGGTCGCGGTGTCTTTGCGCGACGGCCGGCCCGCCCATTCCGCCCGGCTTCTTTCGGACCTGCGGCGGGAGTTCGCCGCCTTTCCAGGGGCGCGCATCACCGTCCTGGGCTTCGTTCAGGGTCCGCCGATCGCCGCCCCCATAGAAATCCGCATCGCCGGCGAGGATCTCGCTACCCTGAGCGCCCTTGCCCGGCGGGCGGAGGCGGCCATGGCCGGCACGCCGGGCATCCGCGACGTCGACAATCCGGTCCGCCAGGACCGCGCCGACCTGGCGCTGGGGATCGACGAGGCGAAGGCGGCTGCGCTGGGCGTCCCGGCGGGCGCCGCCCGACAGGCCGCCCGGCTGGCGCTGGACGGCGAATTTTCCGGCCGCCTTCGCGATGCGGAAGGGGACGACTATCCCGTCCGCGTCAGGCTGCCCATGGCGCAGCGCAACAGGGTCGAGGCGCTCGACCGGATCCATGTTCCGTCCGTCGACGGCCGGGCGGTGCCGCTTCGCGCCCTTGCCGATCCCGGCATGGAAACGGGACCGGCGCGCATCGAACGCCATGATCGCGAACGATCCGTCACCCTGACGGCCTATGTCGGGGCAGGCCATCTGACGGGCGCGGTGACGCAAGCCGCGCTCGACCGGGTGCGCGGGGCCGTGCGCCTGCCGGCGGGCTACACCATCGCGCTTGGCGGCGAAGCGGAGGAGCAGGAAAGCGGCAATGCGGGGATGACGGCGGCGGCGATCGTCGCCTGCCTCGGCATATTGGCCGTGCTGGTCATGGAATTCGGGCGCTTCAGGCTCGTCGCTGTGGTGGCCAGCATCATACCGCTCGGCCTGCTCGGCGCCGTCCTGGCGCTGTGGCTGACGGGCAATTCGCTGAGCTTCACGGCGATGATCGGCCTGATCGCGCTGATCGGCATAGAGATAAAGAATTCGATCCTTCTCGTCGATTTCACCGAACAGTTGCGGGGGCAGGGGATCGCCATGCGCGAAGCGATCGAGCAGGCGGGCGAGATGCGCTTCCTGCCCGTGCTGCTCACCTCCGTCACGGCGATCGGCGGGCTGCTGCCGCTGGCCATGGGCGGATCGGGGCTGTACGGCCCGATGGCGGTCGCGATCATCGGCGGCCTGATCGCCTCCACCCTGCTGTCGCGGGTGGCGACGCCGGTCGTCTATCTCCTGCTCGCCCGGACGGGAGAAGCGTCGTGACGACGAATCGGTCGCTGGCCGCCCTGATCGGCCTTGCCCTGCTGGGCGGCTGCGCCGCGGGCACGGAGTATCGACGGCCGGCCTTGCCGCTGCCGGCCGCCTTTCACAATGCTCCCCTGATCGTGGAGCCGGGCGGCAGGCCGTGGTGGCGGGATTTCGCCGACCCCATGCTGGACGATCTGGTCGCGCGCGGCCTCAAGGGCGGCTTCGACGTGGAGGCGGCGATGGCGCGGGTCGACCAGGCAAGGGCGGCCGCCGGGTCGGCGCGGGCGGCGCGGATGCCGTCGGGATCGCTGGACGGTTCCGCGGTCCGGACGCGCCAGTCGCTGAGGGCCGGGCTGGGGCAGATCGCCGATTATGTCCCGGATTTCGACCGGACGCAGGACAGTTTCGAACTGGTCGGCGGGGCAAGCTGGGAACTGGACCTTGCCGGCGGGCTGAAGCGCGGGCGGGAAGCGGCCGTCGCGGAACTGGAGGCGGCCGTCGCCGACAGCCAGGCCGTCCGCCTCACCGTGGCGGCGGAGATTGGCGATGCCTATATCCTCCTTCGTTCCGCGCAGCGCAGGCGCTCCATCGCCGTCGATCAGGCGGCGGCGGCGCAGAAGCTGGAAAATATCGTCCGCGCCCGCTTCGTCCATGGCGCGGCTGCCCGTTTCGAACTGGACCAGTCCCGCGCCTCCACCGCCGCGATCAGCGCCGGGATCGCCGAGTTCGACCAGGCGGCGCAGGCGCAGTTGGCGCGGCTGGCGGTGCTGGCCGGCGGCCTGCCGGATTCGGTTGTCCAGGCGCTGGAGAGGCCGGAGCCGGTGCCGGTCGCCGGTTTCGCGGCCATGGGGCTGCCCGCCGATCTGATGCGGCGCAGGCCGGATCTGGTCGCTGCCGAACGGCGCGTTGCTGCCGGCCATGCGCGGCTGGGCGTCGCCCTTGCCGAATATTATCCCAAATTCACCCTGTCGGGCCTGCTGGGTTTTCAGGGCAATGACGCGGGCAGGCTCATTTCCGGCCCGGCGAGCGTGGTGCAGGGCGGGTTGGGCCTGCGCTGGCGGCTTTTCGACTTCGGCCGGGTCGATGCGGAGGTCGCACGGGCGAAGGGCGCGGAGCGGGAGGCCATCGCCCAGTTCCGTAATGCCGCGCTGCGCGCCGCCGAGGATGTCGAACGCGCCGTCGTTGCCTGGCGGACCGCCAGAGAGCGCGAAGCCGTCCATGCCGAAGAGGTCCGGGCCGCGACCGCCGCCTGCGACGCGCTGGATCGCGCCTATCGGGCGGGCCATGTTTCGCTGGCCGAACTGGTCGAGGCGCAGCGCCGTGTTCTCCAGGCGGCCGACGCGCTTGCGCTGGCGCAGGGAGACGCCGCGCGCGCGACGGTTGCCGGATGGCGGGCGTTCGGCGGCTGACGCGGCGGGTCCGGCGGACATCGGGGTGGGCTTCCCCGCAACTCGTCCCATCCGTCCGGAACCAACGGTTGAGTGCCGGTCGTTCATGGGATAAGGGCTTGCCGTCCGCGCACCAACGGATCGACCCTCAGGCGCCGCCGGAGAGAAGGTCGGCAATCAGGAAGCGGGCATCCGCCGCCGCGCCACGATGAGGACATAGAGGGACAAGTGATAGTTTCCATATTGGCCCTGGCTTGTGCCGGCAGCGCACTGGCCGCCGTCGTCGCCCAATGGATGCCCAAGGCCCTCTTGCCCGCGCTGGTGCTGGAAATCGCGTTCGGGATCCTGGTCGGCCCGCATGGCCTGGGATTCCTGTCGCCCGGTCCCTCGATGGAGCTGTTCGCCCAGATCGGGCTTGCCATACCCATGGTGATCGCGGGGCTGGAGGTCGATTTCGGCGCGTTGCTGGCCCGGCCGCAGGGGGCGCAGCGGGCGAGGCCGCTCATCCTGGCCATCCTCATATCGCTGCTGACCCTTGCCATGGCCGGCCTTGGCGCCTGGCTGCTGCTCGACCCGGGGACGCCCCTGGTGCACCTGGCGATCTATGCCGCGATCCTTTCGACCAGCTCGGTCGGCATCGTCGTGCCGATGATACAGGAAAAGGGCATCGCCAGCGACATATACGGGCAGACGATCCTCTCGGCCGCGCTGCTCGTCGACTTCTTCGCGATGATCGCCATTTCCGCCCTGGCCGGGATCGTCGTCAGCGGCAGCGCGCAGGGCGCCTTGGGCAGCCTGGCGCTTGTCGCCATCGCCGTCCCGGCGATCCGGCTGCTGCCCAGGCTGCTGGCGCGGGTGCCCGCGGCGCGGCTGGACAACCGGACCAGCCTGCCTTTCGTCAGGCTCAGCCTGGCGCTGCTGTTCCTGACGGCCTGGCTGGCGGAGATGCTGAATTCGCAACTGGTGCTGGCGGCGTTCCTCGCGGGATTGCTGCTGGGGCAGATCGTTCCGCGCGGCAGCCACCGGCGCGAGCGGCTGGAGGTCATCGGCTATGGCTTCATCGTGCCCTTCTTCTTCATCAATGTCGGCCTGAAATTCGATATTCCCGCGCTGCTGGGATCGCCCAAGACCCTGTGGCTGGTGCCGGGCTTCGTGGCGGTCGCCTTCGCCAACAAGATCATCCCGTCGCTGCTGCTGGTCCCGATCCACGGCCGCAGGAAGGCGATGGCCGCCGGCATATTGCTGAGCGCGCGCATCAGCCTGATCGTCGCGGCGTCCGACATCGCGACCCGGATCGGCGTGCTCGACACCGCGACCAACGCGGCCATGGTGCTGGTCGCGATCATCAGCGCGGCGCTCGCCCCCATCCTGTTCAACATCCTCGCCGCGCCGCACAGGCAGCCGCCGACGCCCGTCCAGGCCTGAACGGGCCTTTTCCTCTTCGGCGCGGACGGGGCAGAGGCAAAAGAAAAGAGAGCGTCTCCGCTTCCTGCGAAAACGCTCTCCCCCCGCTGTTTGGCGGCGCCTGTCTGATTTCGGATCAGGCCGACCGGATCGGGATTCCCGTCCGGGCGCGAACGAAATCGATGTCGAGATCAGACGCCAGTTCCTGCACGATCAATTCGCCGCGGTCCCGATCCAGCACGAACCGGCCGAAGTCGGAAATGATGGCGTCGACGACGCCCGTGCCGGTGAGCGGCAGGGTGCAGCGTTCGACGATCTTGGAATTGCCCGCCTTGTCGCTGTGGCTCATCACCACGACGACGCGCTTCACGCCCGCGACCAGGTCCATCGCGCCGCCCATGCCCTTGATCATCTTGCCCGGCACGGTCCAGTTGGCCAGGTCGCCATTGCCGGCAACCTCCATGGCGCCCAATATGGCAAGGTCGATATGCCCGCCGCGGATCATGGCGAAGCTGTCGGCCGAGCTGAAGAAGCTCGACGTGGGCAAAGTGGTCACCGTCTGCTTGCCCGCGTTGATGAGGTCCGGGTCGACTTCATCCTCATAGGGAAAGGGACCGATGCCCAGCAGGCCGTTCTCCGACTGGAGGACGACCTCTATGTCGGCGGGCACATAATTGGCGACCAGCGTCGGAATGCCGATGCCCAGGTTCACATAAAAGCCGTCCTGCAGCTCGCCGGCGGCGCGGGCCGCCATTTCCTCACGTGTCCAGGGCATCAGGCCTTCTCCTCCGTGCGGGGACGCGTGGTCCGGAATTCGATTCGCTTCTCATAGGACGGTCCCTGGATCACGCGATCGACATAGATGCCCGGCGTGTGGACCTGGTCGGGGTCGAGCGCGCCGGCCGGGACGATCTCCTCCACCTCGGCGATGGTGATCTTGCCGGCGGTCGCCATGTTCGGATTGAAGTTCCGCGCCGTCTTGCGATAGACGAGATTGCCCTCCGGATCGGCTTTCCAGGCCTTCACGATGGAAACGTCGGCCCGCAGCCACGTTTCGCGCACATAGAGCGACCCTTCGAATTCCTCGACGGGCTTGCCCTCCGCGACGACGGTTCCCACGCCGGTCTTCGTGTAGAAGGCCGGAATGCCCGCGCCGCCCGCGCGTATGCGTTCCGCCAGCGTGCCCTGCGGATTGAGCTCCAGTTCGAGCTGGCCCGACAGATAGAGTTCCGCGAACAGCTTGTTCTCCCCGATATAGGAGGAGACCATCTTGCGGATCTGGCCGTTGTTGAGCAGCGTCCAGAGGCCGAAGCCGTCCGCGCCGCAATTGTTGGAGATGACGGTGAGTTCCTTGACGCCGTTCCGCAGCAGGCCGGCGATCAGATGTTCCGGATTGCCCGAAAGCCCGAACCCACCGGACATGATGGTCATCCCGTCGAAGAGAACGCCCTCAAGCGCTGCATCAGCGTCGGGAAATATCTTGCGCTTTGCCATAATAATCCCTATTTGTCCGATTATCGGATAAAAACGCCAATATTCGTTTAAGCGCAAAAGGTCAATGCCCATGGCTGACGACAGCCAAACCGCCGATCCCAACTTCATGCTTTCGCTGGCGCGGGGCCTTGGCGTGCTGCGCGCTTTCGAGGGGCAGTCCTCGCTCAGCATCACGGAAGCGGCGCGGCTGAGCGGGCTGAACCGGCCCAGCGCCGGCCGCTGCCTGCACACGCTGACATGCCTTGGCTATGTTCGCGAGCGGGACGGGCGCTATTCGCTCACGCCCAAATTGCTGCCGCTGGCCGCCGGGTTCCTGACGTCCACCCCCCTGGCCAGCGCCAGCCAGGCGGTCGCCAACGCCTTGCGCGACAGCCTTCAGGAAACGGTGTCGGTCGGCGCGCTCGATCCGTCGGACCCGGGCCGCATCATCTACATCGCCCGCGCCGAGCGGAACCAGGTGATCGCCGCGCCGCTGATGGTCGGCAGCACCTTGCCCAGCCATTGCACGTCGATGGGGCGCGTCCTCCTCGCCTCGCTCGCGCCGTGCGAGACCGAACGGTGGCTGGCGCGCGCCGCCCTGGAGCCGAGGACCGAACGCACCATCGTTTCCCCCGATGTGCTCCGCACCGAACTGGTCGCCGTGGGCGAGCGGCGCTGGAGCCTGGTCGAGGAGGAACTGGAGGTCGGGCTGCGATCCCTGGCCGTTCCCGTCCGCGACCGCGAGGGGCAGGTCCTGGCGGCGCTCAATGTCGCCACCTTTTCCGACGCCCACAGCCGCGAGGATCTGATCGAGCGCTATCTTCCCGACCTGAGGGCGGCCGCCGGTCAGCTTGAGCGCGCCATCCAGAGCCATCGCCCCAATCCATAAACCCGCAATCCGTTGAATCTACAGGAGTTGACATCATGACATTGCGTCGAGCCGCCATCGTTTCGCCTCTTCGGACCGCCGTCGGGAAATTCGGCGGCGGCCTTTCCGCGCTGACGGCCGGGCAATTGGGCGCCACGATCATCAAGGCGCTGGTCGAACGCAGCGGGATCGATCCCGAACGCGTCGACGACGTCGTCTTCGGACATGGCTATCCCAGCGGGGAGGCGCCCAGCATCGGCCGCTGGTCCTGGCTGGCCGCCGGAATGCCCCAGAATGTGCCGGGCTTCCAGCTCGACCGCCGCTGCGGCTCCGGCCTTCAGGCGATCATCGAAGCGGCCATGATGGTTCAGACCGGCGCCGCCGACGTCGTGGTCGCGGGCGGCGCGGAAAGCATGTCCAATGTCGAACATTATTCGACCGCGCTGCGCAAGGGCGCGCGCATGGGCAGCCTCGAACTGCACGACCGGCTGACCCGCGCCCGCCTGATGTCGCAGCCGATCGAACGCTATGGCGTGATCACGGGCATGATCGAGACCGCCGAAAATCTCGCCCGCGACTATGGCATCACGCGGGAGCAGTCGGACGCCTATGCCGTCCGATCGCACCAGCGCGCCGCCGCCGCCTGGCGCGAGGGCAAGTTCGCTGACGAGATCGTGCCCGTCGCCGTGCCGCAGAAGCGCGGCGAACCCGTGATCTTCGATCGGGACGAGGGGTTCCGCGAGGATGCCTCGCTGGAGACGCTCGGCGGGTTGAAGCCGATCGAGGGCGGCGTGGTGACCGCCGGCAACGCCAGCCAGCAGAATGACGCCGCCGCGGCCTGCCTGGTCGTTGCCGAAGACCAGCTCGCGAAGCTCGGCCTGGAACCGAGCGGCTGGTTCGTCGGCTGGGCGGCGGCGGGTTGCGATCCCTCCCGCATGGGCATCGGCCCCGTGGGCGCCGTCCAGCGGCTGTTCGCGCGCACGGGCCTGGGCTGGGACGACATGGACCTTATCGAAATCAACGAGGCTTTCGCGGCCCAGGTGCTCGCGCTGCTCAAGGCGTGGGAATGGGGTGAGGACGACAGCCGCCTGGACAAGCTCAACGTCAACGGCTCGGGCATTTCCCTGGGCCACCCGATCGGCGTCACCGGGGCGCGAATCGCCGCGACGATGCTGAACGAGATGCGCCGCCGCGATGCGCGCTACGGTCTGGAGACCATGTGCATCGGCGGCGGCCAGGGTCTCGCCGCCATCTTCGAGCGGTCCTAAGCGGTTTCAAGCGGCAGGCTGGCTCCCGCCCCTTCGACAGGCGCGGGACAGGCCTTTCCGCGCGATGCCCCAGGCTGTGAACCGACGCGGCCGGCGAAACCCGCCGGCCGCGGCTCGGTAATGGATGATCTGAAGGCGCGGCCTTGGTCGCCCTGCGCCGGCCGCCCCACCGCGCCGCATCCTGTCGCGCCGCGCTTTTCCGCGCCCGCCGACGCTCCCATCCCCTTAGCGAACGCCCTGCCGGCGACCTCTCCGGGAATCCATCGCGCGAATTTAGGTTGCAAAGTTAAACCATAAGGGCCTATGGGCTGCATGGTTGCAAAGTTAAACCTATCCGGCATTGGCCGGGGAGCGATGGAGAATAGGTGTGAGCGAATTGTTGGACCTGGCGATCGCGGCGCATGGCGGTTGGGACCGCTGGGAGCAGATCAATGAACTGAAAGCCCATTTCCATGCGGAGGGCACGGTCTGGCATGTGAAGCAGTGGCCCGGCGCCTATGCGGACATGCATTGCTCGATCTCCACGCGGAAGCCGCACACCGAATTCACGCCCTTCCTCAAGGAGGGGCAGCATTGCGTCTGGGAGCCGGACAGCACCGCCATCGTCGCCGACAGCGGCGAACTGATCGATAAGCGGGAAAATCCGCGCTCCTTCTTCGAAGGGCACAGCATTCCGACGCCGTGGGACGAACAGCATCTCGTCTATTTCACCGGCTATGCGATGTGGACCTATCTGACCACGCCGTTCCTGTTCAGGCTGCCCGGCTTCACGTCGGAAGAGGTCGAACCCTGGGACGAGAATGGCGAAACCTGGCGTCGGCTGAAGGTGACATTCCCCGAAGGCGTGCCCAGCCATTCCACCCAGCAGACCTTCTATTTCGATCAATCGGGCCTGCTGCGGCGCCACGACTACAGCGTGGAGATCATGGGCGGCACGACCAGCGCCAACTATGCGACCGATCACAAGGCGTTCGACGGCCTCATCTTCCCGACGAAGCGGCGCGTCTATGCCGCCGGCGCGGACAACCGCCCGATCCTCGACCGGATCGCCATCGCCATCGACTTATGGGACGTCCAGGCGGCCTGACCCGCATTCGAACCGGCCGCGTCCTCGCGGCCGGCAGAGCGGAACCGGGTCGAGCGCAGCGCAGGCCCCATGCCGCCACGCAATCCCGTTCGGAACGCCCATCCATTCGCAACGGCGCGCGGACCGAACAGAAGAAAAAGGAAATATGCCATGGTGACCACCCACCGGATCGTCCTTGCCGAACGTCCGCAGGGCGCGGTGACGCCCGCCAATTTCAGGGCAGAGGACGCGGCCCTGCCGCCCATCGGGGATGGACAGTTCCTGGTCGGGGCGAATTATCTGTCGCTCGACCCCTATATGCGCGGCCGCATGGATGACCGGAAATCCTATGCCGCGCCGACGCCGGTCGGCGGGGTGATGGAAGGCGAGATCATCGGGACCGTGCTGGAATCCCGCCATCCGGGCTTTTCGGTCGGGGAACGCGTGGCCGGACGGCTGGGATGGCAGACGCACGCCATTTCGGACGGCACTGGCCTTGTGAAGCTGGACGACCGCTTCAAGCCGATCACCACCGCCGTGGGCGTGCTCGGCATGCCCGGCCTCACCGCTTATTCGGGGCTGCTGACCCTGGGCAAACCCCAGCCCGGCGAAACGGTCGTCGTCGCGGCGGCGACCGGCCCGGTCGGATCGCTGGTCGGCCAGATCGCCAGGCTCTATGGCGCCAGGGCCGTCGGAATCGCGGGCGGCGCGGAAAAATGCGCCTATGCGAAGCAGGAACTGGGCTTCGATGCGGTGGTCGACCATCGGTCCCCGACCTTCGCCGACGATCTGGCCGCGGCGTGCCCGGACGGCATCGACATCAATTTCGAACTGGTCGGCGGCGCCGTCTGGCAGGCCGTGCTGCCGCTGCTCAACAATTTCGCCAGGGTGCCCGTCTGCGGCCTGATCGCCCAGTATAACGGATCGTCCGGCGAACAGGTCGATCATCTGCCCGCCGCGATGCGGATCATCCTGTCGCGCAGCATCATGATGCGGGGTTTCATCGTCGGCGAATTCTGGGACCAGCGGCCGAAGTTCCTGGACGAGGTCAGCCAGTGGATTTCCGAAGGGAAGATCCGGTTCCGCGAAGACATTGTCGAAGGACTGGACAACGCTCCGGCGGCGTTCATGGGCCTGTTGGAGGGACGGAATTTCGGCAAGCTCGTCGTGAAGATCGACTGACGCCGTCCCCTGCGGTTCGGGAAGGCGGCGACGACCAGGGCCTTCCCCGCCAATGGCTCCCGGCGGCGTCGCGGGGAGGAACGCTCGACAAATCGGCGGAGTTGGTTTAACTTCAAAACCTTCCTGTGATGTTGGAGATGGCGATGAAGGGAAAGCGGACCAATCTCGGCAACGCCGATTGCGGCATTGCCCGTTCCCTTGAAGTGGTCGGCGACTGGTGGTCGTTGCTGATCGTGCGCGAAGCCTTCAAGGGAAGGGAGCGCTTCGGCGAATTCCAGAAGGCTATCGGGCTGGCCAAGAACATATTGTCCGCGCGGCTGAAGAAGCTGGTCGAACATGACATCTTCCGGATAGAGCCGGACGCGGACAACGGCGTCGGCCACCGCTATGTCCTCACCGCAAAGGGAGAGGGGTTGTACGTCGTTCTCATGGCGCTGTGGCAGTGGGGCGAAAGCACATGCTTCAAGCCGGACGAGGCCCGATATGCGATGGTCGACCGCCAGAATGGCGAACCGCTGGCCAGGATCGAGCTGAAGGCCAGAGACGGGCGGGTCCTGGGGCCGCGCGACTTCGTGGCCTCGCGCATGGACGACAAGGCAGCCGCCTGACGCGGTTGCTGACGCCGGTCAGGAGGGGATCAGGCCGCTTCCCTGGAGGAAGAGTTCGCTCGTCCTGTCATACAGATCGCCGGCATCCGTCTTTTCGCCGAGCAGGCCCCTCAGTTCCAGACTGACGACGCCGTGCAGCGTCGCCCAGAGCATCTGGGAGAGTTGCCGGGCTTCGTCCCGCCGATCTTCCGGAAGGCAGGCCGCGACCGCCTCCCGCATGGCGCGGAATGTCGACCAGGCGCGCCGCCGGCTTTCCAGCGGCGCTTCATAGGCCCGGCCGAGGTCGCCGAACATGACATTGTAGAATGCCGGTTCCGCCAGCGCATAGGCGCGATAGGCCTTGCATATCGCCCGCAATCGGGCGACCGGCGCAGGTTCTGCCAGGCATTTTCCGAATTCGCGGCCCAAGCCGTCGAAACTGTGGATATACAGCGCGTCCAGCAGCCCCGCCTTGCCCGAAAAGCAGGTATAGATCATCTTCGTCGAAGCGTTGACGACCTCCGCGACGCGCCGGACCGTCAGCGCGGCTGGCCCTTCCTCGCTCAAAATGCGCGCGGCGGCGGCGAGGATGGCGGACCGCGTCTCGTCCCGATAGGTGGCGCGGACCTGTTGCAGGTCGACGCCACCTTCCCATCGGGCCGTGCCGGACGGCATGCCGCCTATGCCGTTTCGAGCGCGTTCTGGACCGTTGCGCCCAGGGAGCGGCCCAGCCGGTCGGTGATGATCTGCTCGGCTTCGTTCATGATGCGGTCGACAAGTTCCTTCACGGTCGGCACGTCCCGGATCAATCCGACGACCAGCCCGCAACTCCATGCACCGACATCGACCTCGCCTTCAACCATTACCTTGGGATAGACGCCCGCGACCTGCTCGAAAATATCGTCGATCTTGATCGCGTCGCCCTTTTCCCGTTCGATCTGGCGGATCTTCTCCACGCCGGGATTGTTGAGCACGCGTTCGGTATTGCGCAGCGGCCGCATCACCAGCCGCGTATCGAGTTCCGTCGCCTCGACAAGCGCCCGTTTCACATTTTCATGGACCGGCGCGTCCTGGGTCGCGACGAAACGGGTTCCCATGTTGACGCCGTCGGCGCCCAGCGCCAGCGCCGCCACCAGGCTGCGGCCGTCGGCCATGCCGCCCGACGCGACGAACGGCACGGAAAGCGCCTCCGCCGCCAATGGCAGCAGGATCATGTTGGGAATGTCGTCTTCGCCCGGATGCCCGCCGCATTCGAAGCCGTCGACGCTGACCGCGTCGCAGCCGATCCGTTCGGCCTTCAGGGCGTGGCGCACGGAGGTGCATTTGTGGATGACCTTGATGCCGGCCTGCTTGAACAGCGGCATATATTCTTCCGGGCTGCGCCCCGCCGTTTCCACGATCCGGATGCCGTTTTCGGCGATGACCTGGATATATTCGGCATAGGGCGGCGCGTTGAAGGTCGGCAGGAAGGTCAGGTTCACGCCGAACGGCTTGTCGGTCAGATCCCGTGCCTTCGCGATTTCCTGCCCCAGCAGTTCAGGGGTGCGCTGGGTCAGGCCGGTGATCAGGCCCAGGCCGCCCGCATTGGAAACCGCGGCGGCGAGGGAGGCGAAGCCGACATAGTGCATCCCGCCCTGTATGATCGGATGTTCGATCCCGAACAGTTCCGTGATCCGCGTGCGCATTCCTAAGCTCCTTCGTCGTCTGCCCAATCCGGTAACAGTGTTACCAATGAAAACATCGTTGTTCAAGCGCGGACGGCAGGATTTTAAAATTGCCTGAAAACAGTGCCTTGCGAGGAATCGATATGTCGGGCGGCGGCGGGACGGTTCTGGTCGCCGCCCCGCTGCGCATCGCCGATTCGGCCTGCCCAGGGCTTTTCCGCGCCTTGGCAGGAGCGCGGCGGAACATGATTGACATTGCAGAATGTGTATATACACATAACGCAACGAGTCGGGATGCCGGAGTGGATCGAGTCCGGTTGCGTCGCTTCGTGAAAGGCAGTCAGCGGGAACCCCGTCGCTCCCTGCCGGGCCGTGTCGCCCGGCGGCGGTCGACGGGCCGTGCCGTTCAAGCCTGTGATTTCAAGGCAACCCATCGGTCGAATGGGCCCAGGAGGGGGATTGATGATGAAAATGCTCAAGACGGCGCTTTATTTGGCTGGGGCGGCTATTCTGCCCCATGCCGCCCATGGCCAGGCGGCCCCCGCCGACCAGGGCAATGGCCTGAACAGCGTCAGCGACATCGTCGTGACGGCGCAGAAGCGCGCCCAGAGCCTCAGCACCGTGCCGATGTCGGTGACGGCGCTGACCGGGGAGCAGCTTGCGGCGCGGGGGATCAACGATGTCCAGGATCTGGCGAAGGTCACGCCCGGCCTCAATTTCGTGCAGAGCGGCAGCGGCGTGCCGGTCTATTCGCTGCGCGGCGTGGGCTTCTACGACACGGCGGTGGGTGCGCGCCCGACCGTCAGCGTCTATGTCGACGAGGCGCCCTTGCCCTTTTCCGTGATGACGACCGGCGCCGCCTTCGACCTGGAGCGGGTCGAAGTGCTCAAGGGGCCGCAGGGAACCCTGTTCGGCCAGAACGCCACGGGCGGCGCGATCAACTATATCGCCGCGAAGCCCAGGGATGAGCTGGGCGCGGGCGTGACGGCGAGTTTCGCGCGCTTCAACACGCTGGACGCGCAGGGCTATGGGCTCTGTTGCAAAGATTGGCGGCAGTCAGAGGTAGGCTGTCGCTCTGCGCCGATCAGGCGGCTGCTGCGAAATGGTGGTTGAGCATGCCCATGGCCTCCGTCAGCGCCGAGGGCCCAATGCCAAAAGCTCTCTCCACAAGGCGCACCTCGCCCCTGATGCCGGGCTGCAGGCACCAGGGGCGAGCCTGTCCTTTGCGCAGGGCTCGCATGACTTCGAATCCCTTGATCGTGGCATAGGCCGTGGGGATCGATTTGAAACCGCGCACCGGCTTGATCAGTATCTTGAGCTTTCCGTGATCGGCCTCGATCACGTTATTGAGATACTTCACCTGCCGGTGGGCCGTCTCCCGGTCCAGCTTTCCTTCGCGCTTCAATTCGGTGATCGCTGCACCATAGCTCGGCGCTTTGTCGGTATTGAGCGTGGCAGGCTTTTCCCAGTGCTTCAGGCCTCGCAGGGCCTTGCCCAGGAACCGCTTCGCTGCCTTGGCGCTGCGGGTCGGCGACAGGTAGAAATCGATCGTGTCGCCCCGCTTGTCGACTGCCCGGTACAGGTAGGTCCACTTGCCCCGCACCTTGACGTAGGTTTCATCCAGGCGCCAGCTCGGATCAAAGCCACGCCGCCAGAACCAGCGCAGCCGCTTCTCCATCTCCGGGGCGTAGCACTGGACCCAGCGATAGATCGTCGTATGGTCGACCGAAATGCCGCGTTCCGCCAGCATTTCCTCAAGGTCGCGATAGCTGATCGGATAGCGACAATACCAGCGCACCGCCCACAGGATCACATCACCCTGGAAATGGCGCCACTTGAAATCCGTCATCGTTCCGTCCGTCCAATCTCCGCCAAGCATGCTCAAGCTTCACGATTTTTGCAACAGAGCCGTCGTATCAATCAGACAAGCCTAAGGGTGAGCGAGGCTGGGTGAAACCGGCTCAGGTGGCAGCGCGGAGATACTGGTAGAGGGTTTCGCGACTGATCCCCAGGTCACGGGCGATGACGGCCTTGCGCTCGCCGTCATCAACACGGCGGTGCAGCTCGGCGACCATTTCGTCGGAGAGGGAACGTTTCCGCCCGCGATAAGCACCGCGTTGTCTGGCGACCGCAATGCCTTCGCGCTGCCGCTCCCGGATCAGGGCGCGCTCGAATTCGGCGAACGCACCCATGACCGAGAGCATCAGGTTGGCCATCGGGGAATCCTCGCCCGAGAAGGCCAGGCTTTCCTTCACGAACTCGATCCGGACGCCTCTTTTGGTGAGGGACTGAACCAGTTTGCGCAGATCGTCGAGATTACGCGCCAATCGATCCATGCTGTGGACCACGACGGTGTCACCCTCGCGGGCGAAGGCGAGCATGGCATCGAGTTCGGGGCGGTTGATGTCCTTGCCCGATGCCTTGTCGGTGAAAATCCGGTCGAGCGACTGCCCGTCCAACTGGCGATCGACATTCTGATCGAATGTGCTCACCCGGACGTAACCGATCCTCTGGCCTTTCATCGCCGCCTCCGGTCAAAATGTCAGGTTGAATTCTATGACACGGCGGAACATGCGTCAATAAATGCTTGCCATAACCCTATCCTGACAGAAACCGCCGCTGCATCCTGACGTCCGGTTAGGCTATACTCCAAGCTGACATCACAAAATCAAATCCCTCAAAGATGGCGTCAATTGCCTTGATGGGGTAAAAACTGGAGTGCTTCCAGGATGGGACATTCGGCAACGTCATCTCCAGTGCATCTGGCTAACGTGGTCGCCAGCGTCACCTCTATCTTCTGCAAATCTGCAATGCGGCGGCGGACATCTTCAAGGTGGAGTTCGGTTCTCGCCATAACCTCCGCGCAGGTTTGTGCACCGGTATCGGTGAGCGACAACAATGACCGTATCTCATCCATTGCATAGCCAAGGTCGCGCGCGCGCAGGATGAACTGCAACCTTTGCACCAGTTCCGGCGAATAGACGCGGTAGCCGTTGGAACTGCGAGGCGGCCCCGGCAGCAATCCCACCTTCTCGTAATAGCGGATGGTTTCGAGATTGCAGCCTGTTTTCCGGGCAAGCTGGGCACGCAAGATGCCGACCTGTTGCTCCATGAAAATACCTCTTGAGTCTGTAGTGGCTACAGAGCCTACACTGCGAATCACTCAGTTGGAACAAGGGATTCAAGCCATGGTCTCAACGCCGGAAGCGGGACAGCCAGCCCTCACCGAAAACCACGAGCCGAAGCAGGCAAACTGGGTTGCGGCGGGCGCATTGATCGGCGCGGGGCTCGCCTCGGCTTGCTGCGTCGTCCCGCTACTGTTGGTTATGCTCGGAATTTCCGGCGCGTGGATCGCCAACCTGACGGCGCTCGAACCTTACAAGCCCTATGTCGCAGGCGTAACGCTCGCGCTGCTCGGCTACGGCTTCTGGCATGTCTATTTCAAGCCGAAACCGCCCTGTGAAGACGGTTCCTACTGCGCTCGTCCACAATCGGCTTGGACCACCAAGGCGGTGCTGTGGCTGGGCCTTGCCGTCGCCATCCTGGCGCTCACCATCGACTGGTGGGCACCCTGGTTCTATTGAAAGGAAATACCCATGAAAAAGACAGTATGTATCGCTATGGCCGTGCTGGCTATGGCTGGCGGCGGGGTCGCCTATGCAGTTAGTGGCACGGCGCAAGATCGCCCCGCGGCTACCGCAACCGCTCAGAAGCAAACCACCTTTGCCATAGAGAACATGACCTGCGCCACCTGCCCGATCACCGTGAAGAAGGCGATGGAAGGCGTCGCCGGGGTAACGGCGGTCACGGTCGATTTCGCAGCCAAGACCGCGCGCGCAACCTATAACCCGCGCCGCACCAATGCTGCTGCGATTGCCGCTGCATCAACCAACGCGGGTTATCCGGCGCGCGCTATTCAAAACTGAGCGGGGCGCCGCCAGCGCCTCAAGAAAGTGATAAGCAATGAACGACTGTTGCAACCGCCCCGGGCAGGAAGGATTTGACGTGGCCGTCATCGGCGCGGGTTCTGCCGGGTTCTCCGCCGCGATCGCCGCTGCCGATCTGGGCGCGAAAGTGGCGCTCGTCGGTCACGGCACGATTGGCGGCACCTGTGTCAATGTTGGCTGCGTTCCTTCCAAGACGCTGATCCGCGCCGCCGAAGCGGTGCATGGTGGGCTTGCCGCCGCGCGCTTTCCCGGCCTTGGGGGCGCTGTCCAGATGGATGACTGGTCCGTATTGGCGGCGTCGAAGGACGATCTTGTCACGACGCTGCGCCAAAAAACGTATGGCCCGCCCCGTCCGCAAGAGTTTTTATTCGACTGGCAACTGACTGGTCTGCATCAACGTATACGGCATAACGGCTGGGCCGTTGCCAAGATGGAGAGCCGCACGTCCCTGGCCTCATAAAAGTCACGGCATCAAGTGCCATTTTTTTGGTCAGGCTGTTGGGACGTCGGTGAACCGTCAGGCCATCTTCAAAATTCCTCCCGCAGACATTCCGTGGATCACCAAACAGGTCGTCTGCCGGTGATCGATTGCATCAAGCGACTATCGCCGGTTTAAGAGAAAACACGGCCTTGTGCCTGATCAGCGCCCAGACGATCCGAGCCATTTTGTTGGCCAGCGCCACAACGACCGCGTTGCGATGTCGCCTTGCGAGCAGATCACGTAACCATTGCCCCAATGCTGAGTCGGTTTTCTCCAGAGTGGGCAGCGCGGCTCTCGCGCCGTGGATCAATAGCGTCCGCAAATACGTGTTCCCACGCTTGCTGATACCAAGCAACCTGGGTCTGCCACCGGTGGTGTGCTGCCTGGGCACCAGACCTAGCCAGGCGCCAAAATCTCTCGCGTGGTCGAAGCCTTCGGCGTTTCCGGCCGCGGCCAGTAGCGCCGTCGCGTTAAGCGCGCCAATCCCCGGGATCGAGGTCAGTCGTCGCGCAGTTTCGTCGGCACGAGCAAGTGCAACAAACTCTGTGTCGAGATTGCCTATCCGGGCGTCCAGACCTAACCATTCTTCGCGCATGTCGACCACGAGCTGCCGCACACGTCCTTCGGGCAAACGCTCAGGATCGTTGAGCAGCCCTTCAATAGCCTGTTCGAACTTGCGTCGCCCTTGAGGCGCAGTCATGCCCCGTTCGAGCAGCACAGCCCGGAGCTGGTTGATCAGGCTTGTGCGAGCGCCCACGAGACGGGAGCGCACCCGGTGCAGCGATTGAATATCAAGCTGCTCCTGCGTCTTGAGGTCGACAAAGCGCATCGTCGGACGCGTCGCCGCTTCCGCTATCGCTTCAGCGTCTCGATCGTCATTTTTCTGCGCTTTCACGTAGGGGCGCACATACTCCGGCGCCATCAGCTTGACCGTGTGGCCCTGAGACGACAGCAGCCGGCCGAGATAGTGCGCTCCGCAGCATGCCTCCATCGCGATCGTACAATGGGGTTGCTTTGCCGCAAAACTTACAATCGTCGCCGGCTGCATCCGACGCCGCAAAACCACCGCGCCGCTCTCATCCAGTCCGGCAAGGCTGCAGCTGTTCTTGCCTAAATCGATTCCGATCATCACAATAGTCATGGCTCGTTCCTCCTCTATTCAAGCACCGGCATTGTAACCGATGTCGGGAGAGTTGGGGCGGGCCATTCCATAAAATATGTCGATCTGCTGCCCGCCTATGACGGTGTGAGCTATATCGAGGGCAAGGCACGCTTTGCCGATGGTGCGCTGATTGTCGGCGATGCGCCCATGAAGGTCGGCAAGGTCATATTGGCGATGGGTGCGCACGCCGCCGTGCCGCCGATTCCGGGGATGGACAGCGTGCCCTACCTAACCAGCACATCGGCGCTGGCGCTGGATCGCTTGCCCAAATCGCTGCTGGTGATCGGTGGCGGGGTGATCGGGGTAGAACTGGGACAGATGTTTTCGCGTCTGGGCGTTGATGTCACCATCTGCTGCCGAAGCCGCCTGCTCCCCGAAATGGACCCGGAAGTGAGTGCCGCGCTGAAAAACTATTTGGAAGCCGAGGGCGTGCGGGTTTGCGCAGGTGTCGGCTATCAGCGTATCGCCCAAACACAGAGCGGGGTCGAATTGACCTGCGAGGGGCATTGTGACACCGTCGCGGCGGAACAGGTGCTCATCGCCACCGGACGCCGACCCAATAGCGACGGGCTTGGGCTGGAGGAGCGCGGCATAGTGCTTGCCCGTAATGGTGGAATCGTCGTCGATGACCACCTCGAAACGTCGGTTCCAGGCATTTACGCGGCGGGCGATGTAACGGGACGGGACCAGTTCGTCTACATGGCCGCCTATGGCGCAAAACTGGCCGCGCGCAACGCGGTGACGGGCAACCAATACCGCTACGACAATTCCTCCATGCCATCCGTCGTCTTCACCGACCCGCAAGTCGCCAGCGCCGGCCTCACTGAAACGACAGCACGGGCGCAAGGCCTGGACATCAAGGTTTCGCTGCTCCCGCTCGATGCTGTGCCAAGGGCACTGGCAGCACGCGATACGCGGGGTCTCATCAAACTGATTGCCGACAAGGCGAACGACCGTTTGCTGGGCGGCCAGATCATGGCACCCGAAGGCGCGGATTCGATCCAGACACTGGTGCTGGCGATCAAACACGGCATGACCACCCTGGAATTGGGTGCAACGATATTTCCTTACCTGACCACTGTGGAAGGCCTCAAACTGGCGGCCCAAACGTTTGATAAGGATGTCGCCAAACTGTCTTGCTGCGCCGGGTGATTGCTCGGGGATCAACCGGCAACGAATGGCCTCCCTCCAGTGCAAGCCGCTTTGGTGTCAATTTTGTTATTCGCCTCAGCGGGAGAGCAAAATGGCACGACGCCGACTTCTGACCGGAGACGAGCGCCGGCGCCTGTTCGATCCTCCTGTCCAAGAAACCGCGATCATTGGGCATTATACCCTTTCTGCGGAAGATGTTGAATTGGTTGGGCGCCGCTATGGTCCAGCAAATCGCCTCGGTCTGGCTGCACAAATCGCTTTGATGCGACATCCCGGCTTTGGTCTGCAACCCGAGATCGGGCTTCCCGACGTCATTCTTCAGTACCTCGCGGCACAGTTATTCGTCGATCCTTCCTCCTTCTCTGCATATGGTCAGCGCGCGCAAACCCGTACCGATCATGCCGATCTCGTGGCGCGTTATCTTGGCATACGCCCGTTTCGACGCGGCGACCTGGCACTTGCCCTGAATCTTGCCGCGCAAGCCGCCGAGTATACAGACAGAGGTGAACCGATTGTTCGCGCCCTCATGGTTGGCCTGAAGGGTGAGCGGTTCATTCTTCCGTCAGGCGACACACTGGAACGCGCCGGTCTTGCTGGCCGGGCACGCGCACGCAAAGCTGCCGCAGCCGCAATCGTCGAAGGCCTCAGCTCTGCTGAACTGACACGGCTAGACGAACTCGTAATCAACAACCCGGATTTCGGCATGACACCGCTGGCGTGGTTGCGTAATTTCGAAGAAGCCCCGACTGCGGCCAATATCAATGGCTTGCTTGAGCGCCTGCGCTATGTTCGCGGCATAGGTATCCACCCGGTAGTTGGGGGCGCCATTCCGGAATTCCGCTTTGCCCAATTTGTCCGCGAGGGCGGCGTGGCACCGGCATTCCTGCTTTCGGATTACAGCGTCAATCGCAGGCGGGCGACGTTGACGGCCGCAGTGATCGACCTTGAGGCCAGACTTGCCGATGCCGCGATCCAAATGTTTGACCGACTTATCGGCGGCATGTTCACGCGCGCGCGGCGTGGGCGCGAGCGTCGCTACCAAGATAGTATTCAGTCGGTGGGGCAACTCATGCGGCTGTTTGGCGCCACGATTACAGCACTTGATGAGGCTGTCCAGAATGGCGGCGATCCGCTCGAATTGATTGACGAAGCGGTGGGCTGGCACCGGCTTGTTGCGGCAAAGGCCCAAGTAGATGCCCTTGCTGATCTTGCCGGCGAGGACGCACTGGTAACGGCAACCGAGCGTTACGCCACGCTACGGCGTTTCAGCCCGGCATTTCTGGACGCCTTCACCTTCAAGGCGTCTGGAACAGGGACGGCACTGATCAAAGCCATCGATGTCATTCGCGATGCGAACACACGAAAGTCGCGCGACCTTCCCGATGGCGTTCCACTGCCATTCCCCAATCGGCAGTGGAAGCGTCTCATCACCGAAAGCGGCCGTATCGACCGCCGACGTTATGAAATTGCGATCATGGCAACCTTGCGTGATCGTTTGCGCGCCGGTGATGTATGGATCGAGGGAACCCGCAACTATCAGCGCTTCGATGCCTATTTGCTGGGTCGGCGCGACGCCGCCAAAGTGGCGGATGTGCTTCCGTTCGATTCAAATGCTGCATCCTACCTCGCTGACCGGGCACGAAATCTTGACTGGCGGCTGCGCCGATTTGCCAAGCAGTTGAAAACAAACAAGCTTGAGGGAGTGTCGCTCGAACGAGACCGGCTCAAGCTTCAGCAAATGCCGCCTGTCACCCCACCGGAAGCTGAAGCCCTCGATCGCAAGCTCGATACCCTGCTTCCCCGCGTGCGCATCACCGAGCTGCTGCTTGAAGTCGCCGAACGCACTGGTTTTTTGAACGCATTCCGTGACCTGCGCTCAGGCAAGGAGCACGACAACCCCAGCACGGTACTCGCCGCAATTCTGGCTGATGGCACCAACCTCGGGCTGGAGCGGATGGCCAATGCCAGCGAAGGCGTCAGCTATGCCCAACTCGCATGGACCCACAACTGGTATCTTTCACCCGAGAACTATCAGGCCGCGCTGGCCATGATCATCTCAGCCCATCACGAATTACCCTTCGCGCGGCATTGGGGCGCTGGCACCAGTTCGTCGTCCGATGGCCAGTTCTTCCGGTCGGGGCGGAGCCGTTCAGGGGCGGCGGACGTCAATGCCAAATATGGCGCCGAACCTGGCGTGAAAATCTATTCTCACCTTTCCGATCACTTCGCATCATTCGGATCACGGATCATGTCCGCGACGGCAGGTGAAGCGCCTTACGTGCTCGACGGGCTTGTCCTGGGCGCCGGCAACCTTCCGTTGCATGAGCACTATACCGATACCGGCGGCGCCACCGATCATGTTTTCGCACTCTGCCACCTACTCGGGTTCCGCTTCGCGCCCCGGCTGCGCGATATTGGCGACCGCAAGCTGGGTTCGATCGCTGCGCCATCGACATACAAGGGCATCGAAAATCTGATGGGCCGCACCATCAAAACGGCAGCGATCGAGGCCGATTGGGATGACATCGTCAGGATTGTCGCCTCAATCAAGGATGGCACGGTGGCGCCGTCAGTAATCTTGCGAAAACTTGCCGCCTACAAACGCCAGAACAGGCTGGATTTTGCATTGGCTGAACTGGGCCGTATCGAGCGCACTTTGTTCACGCTCGATTGAGGGCGTAGCGTGGAAAGTACGCCAGACGATGGAGTGGATGGCTCCCGCTCACCGGCTGAGGCAGACTGCCTCGGCTGAAGAGCGAGGAGACGGACGATGAGTGAGATTGTCACGATTGGGCTGGATATCGCGAAGTCGGTGTTCCAGGTCCATGGTGTAGACGCTGCGGGTCAGGTGGTTGTGACCCGGCAATTGAAGCGCGGACAGATGTTGAAGTTTTTCGCGGCATTGCCTCCGGTTCTGATCGGGATCGAAGCCTGCGGAACGGCGCATCACTGGGGTCGGCAGCTCCAGAACCTGGGCCACGACGTAAAACTCATCCCGCCGATCTACGTGAAACCTTACGTCAAGCGGCAGAAGAACGATGCCGCCGATGCCGAAGCGATTTGCGAGGCGGTGACGCGGCCGACAATGCGGTTCGTCGAAATCAAGTCAGTTGACCAGCAGGCTGGCGGCGTGCTGCACAAAACGCGGGCACTGCTGATCAAGCAGCGGACGATGATGTTCAATGCCGTGCGCAGCCATCTGGCCGAATTCGGTCTTGTGACGGGTACCGGCGTGGCGCAGGTGGTGCGCATGGTCGATCGGCTTGCGAAAGGGGACGAACTCGATCTTCCGGAACTGGCGCGCGAGACACTCGGCGTCTTAGCGCGCCACATTCAAGAACTGCAGGACAAGCTCACCGGGATCGATAAGCAGTTGACCCGCTGGCATTATCGCAACGACGTCAGCAACATCCTTGAAACCATCCCCGGCGTTGGTGTGATCACCGCCTCGGCGCTCGCGTCGATGGTGACCAACGCGCAGAGCTTCAGGTCGGCCCGCCATTTCGCCGCCTGGCTTGGACTCGTGCCCCGGCAAAACTCGTCAGGTGGCAAGACCCGCCTGGGCAAGATTACCAAGGGCGGCAATCGCTACCTGCGACAATTGCTGGTCGTCGGTGCGACTTCAGTGCTGCGGCATGTCCGGGCGGGCAGCGTCAAAGGCTTTGAATGGGCCAAAGCCTTGCTTGATCGCCGTCCGCCCAAGGTCGTGGCCGTTGCTCTGGCCAACAAGATGGCGCGTATTGCATGGGTGGTGATGACGCGCGGCGTCGAGTATGAAAGAAAGGAATTGGCGATCGCAGCCTGATTGGCAGGCGATGGCAAAACAAGGTTGAGGTGTGAAGACCGACTGAAGGCAAGCCATTCGATCCACCGAGCTTCGGCAAACCTGCTTAGCGTACAGGACTTCGAGTCCGCGTAAACGATGAGGAGGCCAGGGCTGGCGGAATCCTTCAAGGCCAGCAGCCGTATAAAGGCTGCACATAAAGGCCGGACACGCGACTGCACTCGATATGGCATGTCAGAACGTCAGAAAATCGCACCGCAACGCGGGAGCCATCCACACGCAACGCTAAGGACGAACAGTCAGGGAACGCTTAGGCGACGCGGCTATCCGGCGGCAGATTGAGGGCCTTGCGGCCATTGGAAGCAGCGGCTCTATCCCAGAGGAAATCGCCGGAGAAAGCAATATGCTCCCAGCCAACAGGGGAGGTATGGGCAAGCAGATCATCAGGCACCGCGACCGATGTTGACCGGAGATGTTGGGCAGCGGCATCCATGTAGATCGTGTTCCAATAGACGATCGCGGCGATGACCAGGTTGAGGCCGGATGCGCGATATTTCTGTGCCTCATGACTGCGGTCGATGATCCGACCCTGGCGGAATGTGTAGATCGCCTGCGTCAGGGCATGGCGCTGCTCGCTGTTGTTGAGGCCGGCATGGCATCGCCGGCGTAGATCGGGATTTTCCAGCCAATCCAGCATGAACAGCGTCCGCTCGATTTTGCCGATTTCCTGTAGCGCGACGTCGAGCTGGTTCTGCCGCTCATAGGCGGCGAGCTTTCGCAGCATGACCGACGGCGCCACGTGTCCGGCCTTGATCGACCCTACGAGGCGCAGCACGTCGTCCCATTGCTCAGCGATGATGTCGGACCGGATGCGCTTTCCGGCTCTGTTGCAAAAATCGTGAAGCTTGAGCATGCTTGGCGGAGATTGGACGGACGGAACGATGACGGATTTCAAGTGGCGCCATTTCCAGGGTGATGTGATCCTGTGGGCGGTGCGCTGGTATTGTCGCTATCCGATCAGCTATCGCGACCTTGAGGAAATGCTGGCGGAACGCGGCATTTCGGTCGACCATACGACGATCTATCGCTGGGTCCAGTGCTACGCCCCGGAGATGGAGAAGCGGCTGCGCTGGTTCTGGCGGCGTGGCTTTGATCCGAGCTGGCGCCTGGATGAAACCTACGTCAAGGTGCGGGGCAAGTGGACCTACCTGTACCGGGCAGTCGACAAGCGGGGCGACACGATCGATTTCTACCTGTCGCCGACCCGCAGCGCCAAGGCAGCGAAGCGGTTCCTGGGCAAGGCCCTGCGAGGCCTGAAGCACTGGGAAAAGCCTGCCACGCTCAATACCGACAAAGCGCCGAGCTATGGTGCAGCGATCACCGAATTGAAGCGCGAAGGAAAGCTGGACCGGGAGACGGCCCACCGGCAGGTGAAGTATCTCAATAACGTGATCGAGGCCGATCACGGAAAGCTCAAGATACTGATCAAGCCGGTGCGCGGTTTCAAATCGATCCCCACGGCCTATGCCACGATCAAGGGATTCGAAGTCATGCGAGCCCTGCGCAAAGGACAGGCTCGCCCCTGGTGCCTGCAGCCCGGCATCAGGGGCGAGGTGCGCCTTGTGGAGAGAGCTTTTGGCATTGGGCCCTCGGCGCTGACGGAGGCCATGGGCATGCTCAACCACCATTTCGCAGCAGCCGCCTGATCGGCGCAGAGCGACAGCCTACCTCTGACTGCCGCCAATCTTTGCAACAGAGCCCAATTCCCAACTCCTGCCCGCCGGCCACAATGCTGCAAGCGCACATGCAACAACTCACAGAGTAAGGACCTCTTCCAGCGGCGGCGCGTATTCAGCGCGCACCGCCGTCAGCTGGAGCGAAGCATCCGCCTATGCACTTGACCAGCCGGTCATTTTTTAGCATTCACGACCATTGGCATCGGCGCCAAGGCGCTTGGTTATGAAAGAAGGGAATGAGGTGACGACCCCGCGTAAGAAAACGCAGACCGACACTCCGCGGTTGCCGCGCGCCGAACGCGAGCGGCTTATCGTGGAAGGCGCCGTGCAATTCTTCGCGGAAGTAGGGTTTGGTGGTGACACACGCGAGCTAGCGAAGCGGCTGAACATCACGCACCCTTTGTTATTTCGCTATTTTGCCAGCAAGAACGCACTGATTGAACGCGTGTATCAGGAAGTATTCATCGGCCGGTGGAATCCATACTGGGAAATTGTAATCAGCAACCGCAATGTTCCGTTGCGAGAGCGGCTGGTAAATGTATACCAGGCGCTCGCCCAGACAGTGCTTAATTATGACTGGGTCCGCCTATTCATGTTCGCAGGTCTTAAGGGATCCGACATAAACGGTCGCTGGTATTCTTTCATGCAAGAACATCTCGTCAGGCCGGTTTGCGCCGAATTTCGTCACGATCTTGGCCTGCCTACGATTGAAGAGATGCCTCTCACACAGAACGAATCCGAACTCGTGCTTGGCGTCAATTCGCGCATCTTTTATCTCGGCGTCCGGAAATTCATATATGGGGTCGACACGCCTGAAAACGTCGATGCCTGGGTAGAGATGGAAATTATTCTGTTTCTGGATGGGGTCGTCAACATTTATCCCGGGCTGGTGGCTCCTCCCCAGCGCCGCGTCCGCAAGCCACGACTGGCCAGGGCCACCAAAAAAAGGCCTTCTCCCCTTGATGTAGCGTCGATAGGCTGAACCCGGCAAAACTTCCTGCTTTCAAATAAGTTAACGGCACGGCCTCGGCCCCATTGGGCCGAGGCCCATGCATATCGGGTGCCAAGCTCTGGAGGCGCAGAGAAGCTATCTTGACACGTTACCAGTTGGTCACTTAGTTAGGGCAATGATAGCGATGAGGATGGGCGCCACGGCGCGACCGTCCGGCCGCGGCTCTAATTAAGCGAGGGAGGGCAAGGGTAATGGTGCAGAGGCTCGACGTAGAGTTCCAGTCCGAAGGTGATACTGTTCGGGGTTGGCTCTACACACCCGACGAAGGCGGGCGTCGGCCCACTGTCGTGCTCGCTGGCGGCTGGTGCTATGTGCGTGAGGTCACGATGCCGACCTATGCGCAGAAGTTCGCTGAAAATGGCTTTAACGCGCTCATCATCGACTATCGCAACCTCGGGGTCAGTGGCGGCGACAATCGCCAGCATCTGGATCCCTGGGCGCAGATCCGGGATTATCAGAACGCCATCAGCTTCCTCGAGCGCCACCCTGCGGTCGACCCCGACAAGATCGGGGCCTGGGGCATTTCCTATTCCGGCGGCCATGTCATCATCCTTGCAGCGATCGACGAGCGGGTGAAAACGGTCATCAGCCATGTTCCCGTTATCGACGGATATGAGAATATGCGTCGTATCCATGGCGTAAACGGCTGGCGCCAACTTCTGAAGCTGATCGCCGATGATCGCGCGCTACGTTATGAAAAGCCCGGTGAGCAACTCTATTTGCCGCACGCCACCATTGATTACGTCAATGACATTCCTTGCTGGCCGGTGCCGGAAGCGGAAATTGTCTTTAACGAGATCAAGAAAAATGACGCGCCGCTCTATCAGAACAAGAGCACTGTCGAATCGGTCGAATTGCTCCTAAATTACAATGTGAACAGCTTTGTTGGTCGCGTCATCAACACACCTGTCATGATGGTGGTTGCCGAAGGGGACGATATTACCCTATGGGATCTTGAAATCGATACGTTCAATGCCATTCCTTGCCCCCGCAAGGAACTTGTGGTGTTGCCGCACACGACCCACATAACGCTCTATTCCGACAAGGCGAGAGGCATGATGGCCGCCGAGGCGGGACTGAGGTGGCTCAACGAGACGCTCCGCTAAGGCGAACGCTTTTCACGGCCGCCTGCGGGGTAGCCAAAGAGATATCCTCTGCGGAAAACAGGACCGGTGATCATGTCCGAAGTATATCCTCTCCAGGACCGTATCGCATTGGTGACCGGCGCATCGAGCGGTCTTGGGCGCCATTTCGGACTGCTGCTCGCGGCGAACGGCGCACATGTCGCCCTCGCGGCGCGCAGCATCGACCGGGTCGCGGACACGGCAAAGGCGATTACCGACCAAGGCGGCAAAGCACTTGCCGTAGCGCTCGATGTTACCGATCGGGCCAGCGTTGATGCGGCCGTCGCACGGATCGAGGACGAGCTCGGCCCGATCCAGATCCTTGTCAACAATGCCGGCGTCGCGGCGACCGCGCCTTTTCTCGATATGACGGAACAAGATTGGGCACAGGTTCTCGATACCAACCTGACCGGCGTCTGGCGCGTCGGCCAGGCCGTTGCCCGCCGCATGGCCCCTCTTGGGCGAGGCAGCATTATCAACATAAGCTCAATGGCTCTGTTGCAAAGATTGGCGGCAGTCAGAGGTAGGCTGTCGCTCTGCGCCGATCAGGCGGCTGCTGCGAAATGGTGGTTGAGCATGCCCATGGCCTCCGTCAGCGCCGAGGGCCCAATGCCAAAAGCTCTCTCCACAAGGCGCACCTCGCCCCTGATGCCGGGCTGCAGGCACCAGGGGCGAGCCTGTCCTTTGCGCAGGGCTCGCATGACTTCGAATCCCTTGATCGTGGCATAGGCCGTGGGGATCGATTTGAAACCGCGCACCGGCTTGATCAGTATCTTGAGCTTTCCGTGATCGGCCTCGATCACGTTATTGAGATACTTCACCTGCCGGTGGGCCGTCTCCCGGTCCAGCTTTCCTTCGCGCTTCAATTCGGTGATCGCTGCACCATAGCTCGGCGCTTTGTCGGTATTGAGCGTGGCAGGCTTTTCCCAGTGCTTCAGGCCTCGCAGGGCCTTGCCCAGGAACCGCTTCGCTGCCTTGGCGCTGCGGGTCGGCGACAGGTAGAAATCGATCGTGTCGCCCCGCTTGTCGACTGCCCGGTACAGGTAGGTCCACTTGCCCCGCACCTTGACGTAGGTTTCATCCAGGCGCCAGCTCGGATCAAAGCCACGCCGCCAGAACCAGCGCAGCCGCTTCTCCATCTCCGGGGCGTAGCACTGGACCCAGCGATAGATCGTCGTATGGTCGACCGAAATGCCGCGTTCCGCCAGCATTTCCTCAAGGTCGCGATAGCTGATCGGATAGCGACAATACCAGCGCACCGCCCACAGGATCACATCACCCTGGAAATGGCGCCACTTGAAATCCGTCATCGTTCCGTCCGTCCAATCTCCGCCAAGCATGCTCAAGCTTCACGATTTTTGCAACAGAGCCGGCAGGAGTTGGGAATTGGTCGTTACGTAGCTTCTTTTTGGCGATGTTTGTGGCGCATAGGGCTATTGACAAATGACCAAACGGTGACCTAAAGTTTCAAACAGACGCAGAGACGATAAGCGCCGTGCAAGTTGGGGCCATCCGGCCGGAAATGCTGAACGGATGGATCGGATGCTGCCAGGGGCCTGCGTGAGCGGGTTGGCAGGCTAGTTTCCCATGTACGGAAGACGAATCGGGAAAGCTCGTGGTCGGTGTGTTTCGCGAGTGAGGGGATAGACGTGCGAAAGGACGTGAGCGGTTGGATCACCCGTCTGAACGACGCGATGATCGACAACTACACAGCTTCAGGCGCATGGCGGAATGAGTCGATCGCCGATATCGCTGCGCGTCTGGTGATCGAAAAGCCTGACATGCTCGCATTTATTGAGGGCGATCGCTCGCTTTATCTGGGTAATCTTGTTACCAAGGCAAGAAAGATTGCTGCGGTACTTGCCACGCGTGGCCTAGTTCCGGGCGATGTGGTAAGCTTCCAGCTTCCCAACTGGCTCGAAACCGCGGTAATCAACCTGGCTTGTTGTATCGGCGGCTTTGTCTGCAATCCCATCATCCCAATCTATCGCGAGGCGGAGGTCGGCTACATCCTGCGCGACGGCCGTGCTAAGATTCTGTTCGTGCCGACGAGCTTCCGTGGCTTCGATTATGTCAATATGGCGCGCGCGCTTCAGGCGGGCCTTCCCGATCTTGCCACCATCGTTACCGTCCGGGGTGAGGCGGAGGGCTGTCTTGGTTATGAGGAGCTTCTCGCTTCAAACGCGCCTGACGTGGCAAGCGGCCATCCCGATCCCAATGCCGTCAAGCTGCTGCTCTATACATCGGGCACGACAAGCCATCCCAAGGGCGTTCTGCACAGCCACAATAGCTTAATGGCCGAGCTCCTTGCCGCTCGGGACTATTGGGGCCTTGGTGCGAGCGATGTGGTGCTGATGCCCTCGCCGGTTACGCATATAACCGGCTATCTTTACGCGCTCGAAATGGGTTTCGTCACCGGCTGTGCCGCGGTGTTGATGGAGCGATGGGACGCCTCTGAGGCGGTCGAGCTGATCAAGCGGCACGGCGTAACGATGAGCGTTGGCGCAACTCCCTTCCTCAGGGAACTTACGGATACGGTCGTGTCGGCCGGGGCTCTGCTCCCCACGATGCGTTTGTTTATCTGCGGCGGGGCGCCGGTTGCGCCGGAACTTGTGCGCCGGGCGGCGCAGGCGATCCCGGGGTGCGCCATATCGCGCGCCTTCGGAAGCAGCGAGGCGCCAACGGTCACGCTGGGTGTCCGGGGCGTCGAAGAGCTTGAGCTTGGCGCGACCACGGACGGGCGCATCGTCAACAATGAAGTGCGGATCATCGACGAAGCGACGGGAGCGTTGCTGGGCGAGGGGGCGGAAGGAGAGATCCTTGTTCGCGGCCCGGAGGTGATGCTGGGCTATACCGATCAAGCGCTGACGGACGATGCGTTCGATCAGGACGGCTTCTTCCGCACGGGTGATCTCGGACGGATCGAATTTGGCGATTTCCTGGCGGTGAGCGGCCGTAAAAAGGATGTTATCGTGCGCGGGGGCGAGAATATCAGCCCTCAGGAAATCGAAGATGCGCTGCATCGCTATCCTGCAATCACCGACGTCGCAGTGGTGGCGATGCCGCATGGAAGGCTGGGTGAAGGGGTCTGCGCCTATGTGATTGCGGATGCGCCCGTTTCCGTCGCCGACATTGGCAGCTTCCTCGGGGAGCAAGGGCTAGCGCGACAGAAATGGCCGGAGCGCGTGGAGATGGTCGACGCGTTTCCGCGCACGGCTTCGGGCAAAGTCCAGAAGAATATCCTGCGTGATCGCCTGGTTGCGCAGGCTCAGCCCACGGAGGCGTCCTTATGAATGGTCCGGACCTTCAACGGTCATTACGGCTTTTTGAGCGCATGCTGCTTATCCGCAGGATGGAGGAGCGGCTTGGTGACCTCGGGAAAGCCGGCGAACTTCCTGGCAATGTGCATCTTTATATTGGCCAGGAAGCGGTGGCCACCGGCGTCTGCGCACATCTTGACGACAGCGACTGGGTTGCCAGCACTCATCGCGGGCACGGTCACTTCCTGGCGAAGGGCGGAGATCCGCGCGCTATGGCGGCGGAGCTCATGGGCAAAGAGACCGGCATTTGCCACGGCAAGGGCGGCTCGATGCATGTTGCCGACGTCTCGAAGGGCATATTGGGCGCCAACGGCATTGTCGGCGGTGGCGTAGGGCTCGCGGTCGGTGCGGCACTCGGCGCGCAGCTTGACGGCGAGGGCCGGGTTGCCGTGGTGTTTTTCGGTGACGGTGCGTCCAGCCAGGGCGTCATTTCCGAGGCGCTGAACATCGCCGCCCTGTGGAAGCTTCCACTGTTGCTGGTCTGCGAGAATAACGGATTTTCTCAATTCTCCCCTTATGAGACGGTGAACGCTGGCGATATCTGGCGCCGCGCCGAACCGTTTGGCATGCCCGGCGCGCTGGTCGACGGCAATGACGTCCACGCCGTATGGCGGGTCGTTGGCGAGGCGGTTGCGCGGGCGCGCTCAGGCGAAGGGGCCACGCTCATCGAGGCTCGTACCTATCGCTGGCGGACTCATGTCGAATCCGAAGAAAGCTTCCTTGCAGCGCCTTATCGCACCCAGGAAGAAGTCGAGAGCTGGAAGCAGCGCGATCCGATTAGCCGGCTGGAAGAATTTCTCGTCTCCGAGGATCTGGAAAAGGACGTGGCCGCTATCCGGGCCAGGGTCGAGGGCGTTACCGAAAGCGCCATCACCGATGCTTTGAATGATCCTCTTCCCCCTGTCTCCCGTGCTTTTGAGGATATGTTCGCCAATGGCTAAGCGGCGCCTCATCCATGCTGTCAACGAAGCGCTTCATGAAGAAATGGAGCGCGACGATCGTGTGATCCTCTATGGCGAGGATGTCAGGATCGGCTTGTTCGGCGATACACGCGGCCTCTTCGACAAGTTCGGGGGCAAGCGGGTGATCAACACGCCAATCTCCGAGGTTGTCATGACCGGTATGGCGGTTGGGATGGCAGCGGCCGGCTATCGCCCGATCTGCCACATGATGTATGGCAACTTCCTTTATACCGGCTTTGACTCCATCGCGAACCAGGCCGCCAAGCTTCGCTATATGACGGCGGGCCAGCTCAAGCTGCCGCTCGTTTACCTGGCATCTACAGGTGCCGGCCGCTCATCTGGCGCCCAGCATTCCGATGCACCCTATCCAGGCGTTATGAACCTTGGCGGCATCAAGGTCGTGATCCCCAGCACGCCAGCCGACGCCAAGGGTTTGATGAAGGCCAGCATCCGTGAGGATAATCCGGTCCTCTTCCTGCTGCCCACCCGCCGCGGCGGCGAGCAAGGAGAAGTGCCCGATGGCGATCATGTCGTGCCGCTCGGCAAGGGATCGGTGAAGCGCGAGGGTCGCGATGTCACGGTGGTCGCGATCGGTGTGATGGTGCGTCATGCAATGCGCGCAGCGGCGACATTGTCCGAAGAGGGGATCGAGGTCGAAGTTGTCGATCCGATGACGCTCTTCCCGCTCGATAAGGAGCTGATCCTGGCCTCGGTTCGCAAGACCGGGCGCCTAGTAATCCTCGATGAGGCGCGTGCTACATGCAGCGCCGCAAGTGAAATTGCCGCTATCGTCGCCGAACAGGGTTTTGCTTCGTTGCGTGGTCCCGTGCGCCGGGTCACCGTGCAGGATGTGGCGATCCCGTTCGCGCCCCATCTCGAAAATGCGGTGATCCCTGATGAGGCTATGGTTGAGGCTGCGATCCGCGCGGCTGTACGCGATGGAGACGTTGCATGAAGATGTCGCTTAAGTTGCCGATGTTTGGCATGAACATGGAAGAAGGCACGATCGCTGGCACGTACAGCTGGGCGCAGACTTTGCTCTCGGTGACATCCTTTATGAGGTGGAAACCGAAAAGGTGACGTCCGAGGTGGAAGCCCCGTGCGATGGAACTCTCATTGAAATATTGGTTTCTGAAGGTGATGATGCTGCTGTTGGAGCGGCAGTCTGCCGAATAGAAACGAAATAATTGTCCTGACACCGGAGTGAAGTGGGCAGGAGACACGGATAGTTTTTCAACGCGACCGAAGAAAAAATGTTTAAGAGCGCGAAACGATACTTCGGTCATATCTAGGGAGGGATGGTTATGATTGTCAGACCAGAAAGCACAACGAAACGGCACGGCATTAACTTATACGCATCGGGCGTCGCGCTTCTTTGCTTCTGTTCGCCCGCATTCGCCCAGAGCGAGGCTCCGGCGGAGCAGCCTGCTGCCCAATCCGCAGCCGCCGAAGCGCCGCAGAGTGAAAGTCTGGGTGCCGGCGAGATCATCGTCACCGCCAGCAAGCGCGCTGAATCGATCAACAAGGTCGGCCTCACGATTGCGGCGGTCAGTGGCGATCAGCTCGTCAAGCAGGGTATCAGCAGCGTCCAGGATTTGACCAAGGCCGTCCCGGGTCTGACCTATGCGCGGTCGGCATTCGGCACCCCGGTGTTCACGCTGCGTGGCGTCGGCTATTTCGATACCGCTCTGGCGGCATCGCCTGCGGTTAGCGTTTATGTCGACCAGGCGCCTCTCAGCTTCTCCGCGCTGCCCGGCATCGGGGTCGGTTTGGACATGGAGCGTGTTGAGGTACTGAAAGGTCCGCAGGGCATTCTGTTCGGCCAGAATTCCACCGGCGGCGCGATCAACTACATCGCCAACAAGCCGACCGACACTCTGACGAGCGGGTTCAGCCTTGGCTATGGACGATTTAGCACGGTTGAAGGCGAAGCTTTCATCAGTGGACCTGTGACCGACACGCTCAATATACGGCTCGCTGGCCGCAGCACTTATGCGGGATCGTGGCAGAAAAATTACTTCTCTCGTCCAGGTGACGAGTTCGGGAAGCGGCGGGAATTCGCTGGCCGTATCACTCTAGACTGGAAGCCCACCGATAGACTCAGTTTCATGGCCAGCCTGAGTGGTTGGCATGACGGCAGCGAGCCGCAGATCGGGCAGTACATCTTCCTGCGTCCTGCCACGGCGGGGCAGGAGCAATTTTTGAGCCCTCAGCTTTATAATTTCGAAACGGGTACATTGGTGACGCCATATGCGCCGCGCAAGGCGCGCGCCGCCGATTGGTCCGCGGATGCTGAACCTTTCCGTGACGACAGAATGTATAATGCCGCGCTGCGTACCGACTATGACGTGACCGATAATCTGACCCTGACCTCGATCACTTCTTATTCGGACTATAAGCGTAATAGCCGGGCGGCGGATGACGGCACTGCGGTGCAAGACTATGATTATGTCGCCAACGACGGATATATTCGTGACTTCAACCAGGAATTGCGCCTGTCGAACGACGCCGCATCGCGCATGCGGGTCACCGTCGGTGCTAATTATCAGCACAGCAAAGTCTATGAGCTAAGCAAGATTTCCAATGGAGATAGCATCGTCTCGAATTTCTCTCAGATAGACGGGACGAGCACTTTGCTGCCGGTGCCATTTTCCAGAGGATCGGATTTCAGCCGGCAGACGATCGAAAATTATGCGTTCTTTGGAAACGTCGATTTCGATGTGACAGACACCATCACGGTGAAGGGTGGCCTTCGCTATACGAACAGCAAGCGCCATTTCGTCGGCTGCACCTTTGATGATAATTTCGACCCGATACATGGCGACGACGCCCGGCGCAGGCTGTTCGACATTATCCACACGTTCGCCAGATCCCTGGTGGGCCTGGGAGCATCGACCCCCCTGCAGCCGGGTGACTGCACCAGTGCGATCGACCCGCTGACGGATGCCAACGGCAATCCACTTATCGGTGTAGAGAATGGGCAACGGCCGGATGCCTTTGAGAGCATCCTCGGCGATACCAACCTCAATGAGGATAATCTGTCCTGGAAGGTTGGCGTCGACTTCAAGCCGGTGGCTGGTTCGCTATTTTACGCGAACGTGACCAAGGGCTATAAGGCAGGCAGCTTCCCAACGATTTCGGCGGCGACTGTCAGTCAATATCGTCCGGTCGTTCAGGAATCGGTCATTGCCTACGAAGCGGGTTTCAAGCAGGAGCTGTTCGACCGCTCGGTGCTGCTCACCGGTGCTGGCTTCTACTATGACTACCGCAACAAGCAGCTGATGGGCTTCTTCGATCAGCCGCCTTTCGGCATCGCGTTCGCACTCGACAACGTGCCTAAGTCCACCGTCAAGGGCGGTGAGCTGGCCATCGTATGGCGGCCGGTCGATGGCCTCAACCTCAGTGGCGCGGTGACCTATGTCGACGCGAAGATCAAAAAATACTCCGGTCTGAATTCCGACGGGGTATTTACTGACTTTGCCGGCGACCGGGTGCCATTCGCTCCGAAATGGAATGCGAGTGCAAACGCCGACTATACCGTTCCGCTTGGCGCCAGCCTGGCAGTGAATTTGGGTGCCAGCCTGACCTATAACAGCAGCACGCAGGCTGCGATCGGTCATGATGCGGTGACGAAGGCGGTAACCTACATCAAGCCGTTTACCACCGTTGATGCTCGCATTGCACTTCAGGATGCGGACAATGCATGGCAGGTCCAGTTCTGGGTGAAGAATCTGACCAACGAATATTACTGGAACAACGTAGCGTTCCTGTACGATACGGCGGTTCGGTATGCGGCCATGCCACGCACCTACGGAGTAAAGACCAGCTTCCGTTTCTAAAGCTGATCGGAGGATCTTGGGTTGGTCTGTCGAGATTGGCCTGGGATCTCCCCTCCTCTGCCGGCATGAAGCCGGTGGTGCATTGAATGGATACGGCCGGAGCATCCGATTTTTCGGACGCTCCGGCCGTAATCCTTTAAGTTCAGCATTTTTTGGATCAGAATGGGATCATGGCTGAGGCAGCGGATGACCTGGATGTCGTGATAGATGCCGCGGCGCTATGGCTTGCGGCGGGCCGTCATGTCGCGCTTGCCACAGTGATCGAGACCTGGGGGTCGGCGCCTCGGCGGGCGGGATCCCATCTGGTGATCCGCGACGACGGAATTTTCGAAGGCTCCGTCAGCGGCGGTTGTGTCGAAGGCGACGTCATCGTTCAGGCTCTCGAATTGATTGCGGCAGGGGGCGGCTTTCGTCGCCTGGATTATGGCGTGGCTGACGCGCAGGCCTGGGAGGTGGGACTTGCTTGCGGCGGCCGAATCTCCATCCTGTTACAGACCGTCGATGGGGCACATTTTCCGCCTGCGCTGATCGAGCGTATCGTTGATGCACGGGCGCAGGGTTTGCCGCTGGGTCTGGCGACGGATCTGACAAGCGGTGCGACCCGCGAGAATGCGGCCCCTCTGAAGGAATGGTTCTTCAATCTCTATCCTCCGCGCCGTCGTCTCGCGATCGTGGGGGCGGTTCATATCGCCCAGCTGCTCGTCCCGATGGCGCGCCTTGCGGGCTATGAGACAACCGTTATCGATCCGCGCGGCATGTTCGCGGCGGCTGCCCGATTTGATCAACCTGTAGACGAGAATTGGCCCGACGAAGCGCTTGATCGTTGGCGCCCGGACGGCGGCTCCGCGGTAGTCAGTTTGACGCATGATCCAAAGCTTGATGATCCGGCGCTGGCGCGCGCTCTGAACTCGCCGGCCTTCTATATCGGCGCATTGGGATCACGAAAAACACATGCTGCCCGGCTCGAGCGGCTCGGCGCCGCCGGCTTCACGGATAAGGAGCTCGCCCGCATCCATGGGCCGGCAGGGCTCCCAATCGGTGCGGCGGGACCAGCCGAGATCGCCGTTTCCATCCTGGCCGAGATGACGACAGTCTTGCGGAGCTCGAAGTGAGGTTTGGACGGGTATCGCTGGAAGAGGCCGAGGGTGCGATCCTGGCCCATAGCCTCTCGATTCCGGGACGCCGCTTGCCAAAAGGGCGCGTGCTCGATTGCGATGATCTGGCGGCGGTCCGGCATGCGGGATTGGAAGCGCTCACCGTTGCTCGGCTCGATACGGACGATATTGGTGAAAATGATGTCGCGATGGCGATTGCGCAGAGGCTGGCCGGAGATCATGTCCGCGCCGAACCTCCCGTCCATGGGCGGGCTGATCTGATCGCCGAGACGAACGGCCTTCTCGTTTATGCACCCGACGGCATAGGCAAGCTCAATCGGGCAACGGAGGCGATCACATTCGCCGCCGTCGCGCCGATGACGCCGGTGCGCGCGGGCGACGTGGTAGGCACCGTCAAGATAATTCCCTATGCGGTGCCCCGAGCCGAACTTGTCTCAGCGGGGCAAGTCGCGGATGGTTGCAAGGTCCGTATAGCTGCATTCGGGCCCCTCTCGGTCAATCTCGTGCAAACCAGTCTAGGCAGCGTAAGCCTCAAGCTTCTCGCCAAGACCGAAACCGTTATAAGGCAGCGAGTCGAGAGGCTTGGCGGACATTTGAATCATGTGTGGATCTGCGATCATGATGAAGCGGCTCTAACCAATTTGCTCGCGGACTCTTCGGAGGCGGATCTTGTGCTGATCATGGCGGCATCGGCGACGGCCGACCGCGAAGATGTGGTCCCCGCGGCCATTCGACAAGCGGGCGGGCGCGTGGAGCGGGTGGGAATGCCGGTCGATCCCGGCAATCTCCTGTGCCTCGGTTGGTTGCGCAGGCGGGCTGTCATTGGGTTGCCGGGTTGTGCACGTAGCCCCCTGCGTAATGGAGTTGATCTGATATTGGAGCGGCTCTTCGCTGGGTTCGGCGTGGATAGCGATGTGATCGCCGGCATGGGAGTCGGCGGTCTGCTCGGGGATGGAGGCGGACGACTCGATGCGCGCGCCCTCTAGCTGTAGAAAAACAACACTTACTTGGTTGGGATTATTGGATGTTGACCTACGACTATGATCTGTTCGTCATTGGGGCGGGCTCGGGCGGAGTGCGCGCGGCGCGGGTTTCGGCAGCCTATGGCGCGCGGGTGGCGGTCGCCGAGGAGCATCGGGTGGGCGGCACCTGCGTGATCCGGGGCTGCGTGCCCAAGAAGCTGCTCGTCTATGGCTCGCATTTCGCCGAGGATCTGCAGGATGCACGGCGCTTTGGCTGGAAGGTGCCCGATTGCGAATTTGACTGGTCGGCGCTGCGCGACAATGTGCTCGCCGAGGTCTCGCGGCTCGAAGGTCTCTACACCGAGACGCTCGGCAACAATAAGGTCGAGATCATCCGCGAGCGGGCGACCGTCGCCGGGCCGCATGAGGTGCTGCTCGGCTCGGGCCAGACGATCACCGCCGGCAAAATCCTGATCGCAACCGGCGCTTGGCCGATCGTACCCCATTTTCCGGGGGCCGAGCATGGCATCACCTCGAATGAAGTGTTCCATCTCGATACCTTCCCCAAGCGCGTGGTGATCGCAGGGGCGGGCTATATCGCCAATGAATTTGCCGGCATCTTCCACCAGTTTGGTGCGCATGTGACGCTGGTCAACCGCACCGACGTGATCCTGCGCGGCTATGACGAGCAGATCCGCGACCGGCTGCTCCAGATCTCGATGACCAAGGGGATCGAGTTCAAATTCCACGTCGCCTTCGAGAAGGTCGACAAGCAACCGGACGGCTCGCTGCTGGTGCACATGACCGGCCATGAGCCGATCCCGGCCGACATGCTGCTATTCGCCACCGGCCGACGCCCGCATACCGAAAATCTCGGGCTGGAGACGGCCGACGTCGCACTCGACGCCAAGGGCGCGATCAAGGTGGACGACGACAACCGCTCGAGCTGCGCCAGCATCTATGCGGTGGGCGACGTCACCAACCGGGTGCAGCTGACGCCGGTCGCGATCCGCGAGGGCCAGGCCTTTGCCGACACTGTGTTCGGCAATAATCCCCGCCGGGTCGATTATGGCTGCATCCCGTCCGCCGTATTCAGCCATCCGCCGATGGCGGGCGTGGGCATGACCGAGGCCGAGGCGCGCAACAAGCTCGGTGAGGTCAAGGTCTACACCTCCGACTTCCGGGCGATGAAGAATGTGCTCGCCGACCGCCACGAGCGCGCGCTCTACAAGCTGGTCGTCCATCCTGAGACCGACGTGGTGGTCGGCATCCACATGATCGGCCCCGACGCGCCTGAAATCCTGCAGGCCGCCGCGATCGCGGTGAAGGCGAGGCTCACCAAGGCCCAGTTCGACGATACCGTAGCACTGCATCCCTCTATGGCCGAGGAACTGGTGCTGATGCGGTAGGGCTTGGGTTGCCAGCTACCGACGTATGCGCCTGGGCGCTGCGTCGGTCATGCGCTTGGCCTGCCGTTCGCCTGAACGCGACCGGCAGGCCGTTAGCTGGTCATTGCGACCGAATAACAGGGTCGGCAATTCAACTATTGACGATAGCGGCGCATTTCGAGGCGAGCGATCGCGCGGTTGTGAACCTCATCCGGCCCATCCACCAGGCGCATTGTGCGGAGATGTGCATAGGCGCGCGCAAGGCCGAAGTCGTCGGCGACGCCCGCGCCGCCATGCGCCTGGATCGCATCGTCGGCGATCTTCAACGCCATATGCGGCCCCGCCACCTTGATCATCGCG
Source organism: Novosphingobium barchaimii LL02 (assembly GCF_001046635.1). Lineage (GTDB taxonomy): Bacteria > Pseudomonadota > Alphaproteobacteria > Sphingomonadales > Sphingomonadaceae > Novosphingobium > Novosphingobium barchaimii. The sequence continues at coordinate 180,903 of NZ_KQ130458.1, read as the reverse complement.
ATTTCCGCTTGTGCTGCCTTGGCCCCAAGCTTGTCCATCACGTCGGCGGCCTTGAGGCATAGGAGGCGGGTCATTTCAAGTGACGTCCGTGCTTCGGCGATCCGCTGCTCCCAGATGGAATGCTCTGCTAGGCGTTTCCCAAAGGCAGTGCGCGAAAGGAGCCGCTCCACCATTTTCTTCAAGATTTCCTCGGCCAAGCCAATCGTGCGCATACAGTGATGGATTCGGCCTGGCCCCAATCGCCCCTGAGCAATTTCAAAGCCGCGCCCCTCGCCGAGCAGCATATTCTCGACCGGAACGCGAACATCCTTCAGCTCGACTTCGCCATGACCATGAGGCGCATCGTCATAGCCAAACACAGGAAGCATTCGCAGAACCTTAACCCCCGGCGTGTCGAGCGGCAGGAGGATCATGCTCTGCTGAGCATGGCGCGGGGCATCAGGATCGGTCTTTCCCATGAGAATGCCGACCGAGCATCGAGGATCGCCTATGCCCGAAGACCACCATTTGCGGCCGTTGATCACATAATGGTCGCCGTCACAAACGATGGAGGTTTCGATATTGGTGGCGTCAGAGGATGCGACTCGCGGCTCGGTCATCAGAAAGACCGAGCGAATCTTCCCCTCCATCAGCGGCCGGAGCCAGCGCTCCTTATGCTCGCGAGTTCCATAGCGGTGCAGGACCTCCATGTTGCCGGTATCGGGCGCGGAGCAGTTGAACACCTCGGACGCCCATTCGATGCGGCCCATCTCTTCCGCGCAGGAGGCATATTCCAGATTGGTAAGGCCCGGAGCGACGAACTCGAAGCTGCTGTCGACGGGATTGTGGCCGGCCAGCGGCGGCATGAAAAGATTCCATATGCCGTCCGCTTTCGCGCGCTCCTTCAATTCCTCGATTATCGGCAGAGTCTTCCACCGCTCTCCACTAGCCTGCTGCGCGGCATAGGTCTCATCATGGGGCCGAACCACATCGTTCATGAAATTACGGACCCGATCACGCCACATGGTTTCCGCGGGCGACATCGTGAAATTCATATTGCAGTCCTTATCTGGCCCATGGGCATGATGACCACATGGTAATTATCATTAACCCCTGCATGATCCAAGCGATTCGATAAAAGGAGGGCATGCGCCATCTGCGTAGGCTTTTTCACTTCGAGTCGGAGATTGCAGGCCGCGAACGCTGTAAAGGAAGCCATTGTAGAACATAGAGTATGAACCAGCGCCTTTCGCCCCGGCTGGACAAGAGGGCATTTCGTCCTCTCGCAAAGCAGGCTTGTAACCATGTGGTAAGTATGCTCTGATCTTTCAGGCTGGTGCCAGGCACATGGGGCCACTGGCGATGTGGTCAAGGCTGAAGCGAAGTCAATTCGCGCAGTTGAGCATTTTCGGAGGATGAAGAATGGCTAACAGACTCGCAGGCAAGGTTGCGCTCATCACGGGTGGAGCGAGCGGGCTCGGCGCCGCTCAGGCGAAGCGTTTCGCGGAAGAAGGCGCCAAGGTCGTAATCGGCGACCTCAATGAAGAGATGGCCAAGGGCGTCGTAGCCGAAATCAGGGCTGCTGGTGGCGATGCGCTCTTCATTCGGTTGGATGTTACCGATGCGGCGAGCTGGAATAATGCGATTGCCGCTGCCGTCGAGGCTTTTGGCGGGCTTACGACTCTATCCAACACTGCCGGTATCATTCATCCTGGCGGCTTCGAGGAGGAGAGCATTGAAGGCTGGAACAAGATGGTGGCGGTCAATCAGACTGCTATCTTCCTCGGAATCAAGGCGGCAATCCCCGAGCTGGTGAAGTCGGGCAATGGCTCGATCATCAACATCAGTTCGTTGCTCGGCATGTTTCCCACCGCCGGCAATGCCAGCTACTGTGCCACCAAAGCGGCCGTGCGCATCATGAGCAAGGCGGCGGCGCTGGAGTTTGTGGACCGCGGCGTTCGGGTGAATACGATCGTGCCCGGCGTAATGAACACGCCGATCACGGCGAATGTCCCCCCTGACGTGCTGAAGCAGCAGACAAGCCAGATCCCCATGGGAAAGCTCGGTGACCCGATCGACATTGCCAACGGCGCGCTTTTTCTGGCCTCTGACGAGGCGAAATATATTACTGGCGTGGATCTGCCGATTGACGGAGGCTGGTCCGTGGGTGTTTGAACTCATTGATATTATTTGTGAAAACACAGCATTAGAAAGTGAAAGCGCGCGGCTGCGTGCCGCGCGCAAAGGGGCAGCATTAGCGGGCCAGGGGACTTGGACATTTAGTCTCACTTTTCGGTCCGGTTCCTCAGAATCCAGCTTGACTACCAACTGGTAATTGTGCTTGGATCAAGGTCCGGTGATCGGCCCAGTTGTTGTGCATCGGAAAAAAGAACCCTCAGCGACGCGGGTCTGAATTGCGCGCTCAAGCTATTTAGGAGGCACAGGATGAGCAACAGGGCTCTGTTGCAAAAATCGTGAAGCTTGAGCATGCTTGGCGGAGATTGGACGGACGGAACGATGACGGATTTCAAGTGGCGCCATTTCCAGGGTGATGTGATCCTGTGGGCGGTGCGCTGGTATTGTCGCTATCCGATCAGCTATCGCGACCTTGAGGAAATGCTGGCGGAACGCGGCATTTCGGTCGACCATACGACGATCTATCGCTGGGTCCAGTGCTACGCCCCGGAGATGGAGAAGCGGCTGCGCTGGTTCTGGCGGCGTGGCTTTGATCCGAGCTGGCGCCTGGATGAAACCTACGTCAAGGTGCGGGGCAAGTGGACCTACCTGTACCGGGCAGTCGACAAGCGGGGCGACACGATCGATTTCTACCTGTCGCCGACCCGCAGCGCCAAGGCAGCGAAGCGGTTCCTGGGCAAGGCCCTGCGAGGCCTGAAGCACTGGGAAAAGCCTGCCACGCTCAATACCGACAAAGCGCCGAGCTATGGTGCAGCGATCACCGAATTGAAGCGCGAAGGAAAGCTGGACCGGGAGACGGCCCACCGGCAGGTGAAGTATCTCAATAACGTGATCGAGGCCGATCACGGAAAGCTCAAGATACTGATCAAGCCGGTGCGCGGTTTCAAATCGATCCCCACGGCCTATGCCACGATCAAGGGATTCGAAGTCATGCGAGCCCTGCGCAAAGGACAGGCTCGCCCCTGGTGCCTGCAGCCCGGCATCAGGGGCGAGGTGCGCCTTGTGGAGAGAGCTTTTGGCATTGGGCCCTCGGCGCTGACGGAGGCCATGGGCATGCTCAACCACCATTTCGCAGCAGCCGCCTGATCGGCGCAGAGCGACAGCCTACCTCTGACTGCCGCCAATCTTTGCAACAGAGCCCATCTGCCCGCGATCCGCATCACCGATCTCCTTGCTGAAGTCGATCGATGGACCGGTTTCAGCCAGTGCTTCACGCATCTGCAAAGCGGTCGGGTTGCCGATGAACCCCGCGCTATCCTGACGGCGGTGCTCGCCGATGCGACCAATCTTGGCCATAAGCGCATGGCAGAAGCCTGCGATCTCGTGACCCAACGCCAACTCAGTTGGCTCGCCTCATGGCATTTACGCGAGGAAACCTACGGTAGGGCTCTCGCCCGGTTGGTCAATGCCCAGCACACCGCGCCGCTCGCCGCCCTGTTTGGGTCCGGGACCTCGTCCAGTTCGGACGGTCAGAACTTCCTGCTTGATCGCCGTGCTCAGGCGACCGGCGCAGTCAATCCGCACAAGGGGGCGGAGCCTGCTGTCTCCTTCTACAGCCATGTCTCGGATCGCTACGCGCCGTTTCATTCCACCGTCATCTCCGCATCCGCAAGCGAGGCGGCGCAGGTGCTGGACGGGCTGCTCCATCATGGTGCCGATCTGCACATTGAGGAGCATCACGTCGATGGTGGGGGCGTTTCCGACCATGTGTTTGCGCTATGCCATCTACTTGGATTCCGGTTCGCGCCGCGCATCCCTAACATCGCCGCGCGCCGGCTTCACCTGTTCAACGGAATCGAACCTGGCCCAGATATCGCGCCGCTGGTCGCGGGCAGGATCGACGAGGCCCTGATCGCCGCACACTGGGACGACGTGCTGCGCTTGGGCACCTCGATCCGCACCGGCGTCGTGAGTGCATCGATCATGCTGGAACGGCTCGGCTCCTATCCACGGGCCAATGGCCTGGCCTTGGCACTGCGCGAGATCGGCCGCGTCGAGCGCACCCTGTTTACACTCGACTGGATCGAGCAGCCCGAACAGCGGCGCCGCGCAACCCGCGAACTCAACAAGGGTGAGGCCGAAAATGCTCTGAAACGCGCCATCTTCTTCCACCGGATCGGCCGCATCCGTGATCACGCCCTGCAAGCCCAGACCCATCGGGCGAGCGCGCTAAACCTCGTCGCCGGTGCTATCGTCCTGTGGAACACGACCTACCTGCAAGCCGCCCGCATGCATCTTGCCAGTCTCGGCCGGTCGGTCCCGCCGGACCTGTTGCAACACCTTTCGCCGCTCGGATGGCAGCACATCAACCTCACCGGCGATTATCTTTGGACCGACCCCGATGCGCCATCGTCCGCCCTCAGGCCGCTTCGCCAGATGCACGCCGTCGAAGGTCCGGCGAAACCTTAGCGTATATCTGGGTCCGTTCTATGTACCGACCCCGTTCTGCCGATGCAGGAACAAGACGCGATCGGTCAAATGTGGCAATTCATCAACACAATCCCAAAATTCATCTTCGGGAAATGTCATGCGCGGTGACGCCATGCACGTATCTATTGATTGTTGCAGATAACAATCTGCGGCTGAATCATCGACCTCAACGAGTATCGCAAGAGCTTTTTCCATGAACTCTAGGGCAACCGCTTTCTGTTGCTCTCGATAGATATTGGAAGAATCAACCATAGCCTAGTCCTCCTTTCGGTCGCTGTAGGGAGGACGATGACTCAACAATAGGGAAATTGCACGCGCAACTAGGGCCAGATTGAGCAGTAATTTTATTACAACGGCAAGCAGCCCTCGCCTGCCCGGACAGGGGCGGCGCGTGGCATCGGCTAGATTGTTTGTTGGTCTTCCGACGATGGCTAGTCCTTGCGGGCCATCGTCGGAAGTGGACGGCCGCACAAATTGGGGGGCGTGGGCCGCGCCGGGCCTCTAGCATAAAATTACGGCCCTGCATCCCCGGCGTTGATACATTCGTCGCGCAGGGCGCTCGATTGAGCCGCCCCGATCGCGGTCGCCTCAATCGGCATAGCGAGCTGGCAATATGCACATACGCGCATAATTTCCGCTTGCGGGCTATGTATATTTGTGCATAATAGCCGCGATGGATACGGAACGGCCGGTTCGATGGGTGGCATCGTCAAAGCGCGATTTTCGGGAGTTCCCGGACGATGTGCAGGACGTAATGGGCTATGCCCTGCACCTTGCGCAGCAAGGCGGGCAGCACGCCAGCACTAAGCCGTTGAAGGGCTTTGGCGGCGCTGGCGTGGTCGAGATCATAGACGACCACCAAGGCGATACGTTCCGCACGGTCTATACGGTCAAATTCGCGGAGGCGGTCTATGTCCTGCACGCCTTCCAGAAGAAATCCAAGCAGGGCAAGGCCACGCCGCAGGCCGATATGGATTTGATCCGAACGCGGCTGAAATCCGCCGAGGAGCATCACCGGCAACACCAGACCCCGCGAGGCACAGCATGAGCGCACAGGACGAAATCATTGAGGAAGGCAGCGGCAATGTCTTTGCCGATCTAGGCTTTGCCGACCCCGACACCCACCTTTTGAAAGCCCAGCTCGTTACCCGTGTGGCCGAGGCCATGCAGGAGCGGAAGTTGACGCAGATCGCCGCCGCCAAGGTTACGGGATCTACCCAACCGGAATTGTCGCGCATCCTGCGAGGCCAGTTCCGCAGCGTCTCGGTTGAGCGGCTTCTAGCCATGCTCACCCGGCTTGGCTGCAAGGTCGATATTGTCGTGCGCCCGCAGGGGCGGACCACTGAATCGGCCGTGATCCACTTCGCCTAATGTGCGATGATTTCGCGCAAGCCCGGCTCGATATGTTCGAGGCCGGGCTATTCGGCCAAGGGCCTGCCTTCTGGCGCTGGATCGAAACCGACGCGGCGCAACCCTATCTTGCCGCTTTCGCCGCCGATCGACGGCCGCCCGAACCCGGCGAACCCTTCGCTATCGACCTTGCGGCCGACGACTTGCTTGCTCCCGATCGCCTCGCCCAGCTCGCCCTACAGATCGAGGCCGACCATGCTTGATCCCAATCCGTCCGTAGCCGACCTTGACGCATTGCTAGATCGCCACCGCAATGACGATGCGGCTATGGAAAAGATCGTTCGCGGGTATCTCCGTTGCGCGATCTACAGCTATCAGAAGCATTGCGTTTGGCGCGCCTTGCGCCACATCGGCAAGGACGATTGGAGTTTCAAAGAGGAAGACGTTGCCGCCTTGAGGGCCGAAGGCGCGAAATCCATTTCGGACTTTCGAGACTGGCTCATTGAGGAGCTGGCCGGGATGGGGATCAGCGCCCACACCGGCTTGCCGAATTGAGCGCCTAGCGCGCCGTCGCTTCAATTGCTGGCGGTGATTGTGCGCGGAATAAATCGCGGGTCCGCCGTGGGATCGGTAGGCGAAGGATGCAGCATGTCGCGCCGGAAATTCACCGCAACGGAAATAGGCGCGGCGTTCGGCCGAGCCGCCATGACGCGGGCTTGTGGAGCTGGCGCAGCCTCATAGCTGGCCATCGGCTGCACGGCCGCCGAGGTTAGGCCCCCTACCCCGCGTTCCGCTCTGGCGACGACAATTTGAGCGCGATCGAGCGGCCGAGTCTGATCGCCGGTATAGAAAGCCAGATGCCAATGATCGGCATGGCCCCGGTCCCCCGGCCCCAGCAGCTCCGCCACGCGAATACCATGTTGCGCCATCACGGCGCGGATTTGCTCGCGCGTGATCGTGTGCAGCCCGGCACGCGGCACGAAATCCACCGCCTGCCCATATTTGTGAAAGCTGTTGGCGGCCCCGTAATTGGCTTCCAGCGCCCGCCACGTATCGGTTATGCGAGCATTGAACGCAGCGGCCAAGATCGAGGCGACATAGCCCGCCGAGGCGTCGGCGCTGCCTTGGGGCTGGACGATCGCCGGTTGCGCCGCGAGCTGGCCCCCGCCCGTCGCGTCGGCCGCCGTGATCGTGAGCGGGATCGAGGCCGATCGCGCAGCAGGAGCGCCGCCGCTTACCGGGATGCCGTTCACGCTGTAGGTATTATAGCGCGAGGAAAGCCACGCCTCCCAGCGCGCACCTTTCGCCATAATCAGCGCCCGATAGCGGGCATTATGGACCGGCGTTCGGGAATGATAATTGGCAACCCGCGTCCACAGGTCGCCCTTGTCATCCCGGATATGGTTTCTGATACGCCATGCAGCGAGGTTGTAGGGATAGCACCCCGCCGCAAGCACATATTCGGGCCGGATGCCGTAGCGTGCCAGCGATTGAATATAGCTGGAATTGAGCTGCATCGAGCCAAGATCGGCGGTGTTATTGGTGTTCTGGACGCGCGCGCCGGGCCGACCGTTCTCTTGTTCCGCGACCGCCAGCATGACGTTCGCCGGAATGTTATAGCGCAGCGCCGCCGCGATCGAGCATTGCACCCGTTCTTCTATGACAACCGGAGGCAGATCAGCGGCCATGATTAGCTGTCCCCCCTTCTCTGGACGAAGGCCGCAACTTCATCCTCTGGCGTCTCCATGTCGCCCGCATCACGGGCGGCCGAAATGGTATCGCCCGCGAATTGCGCCGTGGGGGGTGGCGATGAATCGGACGAGCTGGCGGGACTGCCCGCGCCGGTCGCGGGAGCGAGCGTTTCACTTCCCGACGATGCCGAGGCGGCCGACGCGCGGATATTGGCCGCCAGTCGGCCGCCCACCGTATTTCCCACCCGCTCTTTCAAAGCGCCCACCGCCATACCAGCGGCAGCGCCGCCGAGGATGCTTGCGGTTTTCGCCGCACGGCTAAGGCCGGTGCGTTGCGTGCCGCCAGTGTCGCCACTTTCGGGCGCGCCTTCACCTTGCGAGCTGGCGGAGCTGGCCTCCCCCTCCCCCGCAGGCGAGCCACCGGCAGCGCCGCCGCCGTTGCCGTCTTCACGATCGGCCGCCTCGCTACCCGCAGCGGCGCTTGCAGCCGTGCCGCCGCCCGCGCTGGCGGCTTCCGAGCCGCCTTGAAGGCCGCTGTTGTCATTGGCCGGGGGGGAACCGCCATCGCCGCCCATAGCGACGCTAAGGGGCGTGCCGCCGCCCCCACCGCCACCGCCGCCGCCGTTATCGCCGCCTCCCGGCATGTCGCCCGCCGACGAAAGCGGTTGCCCGCCTCCCATGCCGGTTTGGCCGCCTTCACCACCGCTCCCACCAGCGGCAGCGAAGGCGGCCTTGATCGCGCTGGCTCCACCCGCAGCGTTCATCGCGCCAGCAGCGATCATAGCCCCACCCGTGGCCGCCGCCCCAGCGGCCATCCCGGCAGCACCCAGCGCGGCCCCTGCCCCAAAGGCTCCGATACCGCCCGCCGCGTGGATCGAGCCGCCGCTTATAACGCCCCCGACCATCGCGGGAACCTTGTTTACGAGCGCCAGAAGGACGACCGCGAAGACAAGCATGGTCCCTAAATCTTGGAGAGACGAACCCTCGCCCGTTGCGGGGCTCTGTTGCAAAAATCGTGAAGCTTGAGCATGCTTGGCGGAGATTGGACGGACGGAACGATGACGGATTTCAAGTGGCGCCATTTCCAGGGTGATGTGATCCTGTGGGCGGTGCGCTGGTATTGTCGCTATCCGATCAGCTATCGCGACCTTGAGGAAATGCTGGCGGAACGCGGCATTTCGGTCGACCATACGACGATCTATCGCTGGGTCCAGTGCTACGCCCCGGAGATGGAGAAGCGGCTGCGCTGGTTCTGGCGGCGTGGCTTTGATCCGAGCTGGCGCCTGGATGAAACCTACGTCAAGGTGCGGGGCAAGTGGACCTACCTGTACCGGGCAGTCGACAAGCGGGGCGACACGATCGATTTCTACCTGTCGCCGACCCGCAGCGCCAAGGCAGCGAAGCGGTTCCTGGGCAAGGCCCTGCGAGGCCTGAAGCACTGGGAAAAGCCTGCCACGCTCAATACCGACAAAGCGCCGAGCTATGGTGCAGCGATCACCGAATTGAAGCGCGAAGGAAAGCTGGACCGGGAGACGGCCCACCGGCAGGTGAAGTATCTCAATAACGTGATCGAGGCCGATCACGGAAAGCTCAAGATACTGATCAAGCCGGTGCGCGGTTTCAAATCGATCCCCACGGCCTATGCCACGATCAAGGGATTCGAAGTCATGCGAGCCCTGCGCAAAGGACAGGCTCGCCCCTGGTGCCTGCAGCCCGGCATCAGGGGCGAGGTGCGCCTTGTGGAGAGAGCTTTTGGCATTGGGCCCTCGGCGCTGACGGAGGCCATGGGCATGCTCAACCACCATTTCGCAGCAGCCGCCTGATCGGCGCAGAGCGACAGCCTACCTCTGACTGCCGCCAATCTTTGCAACAGAGCCGGTTCGTCCAGCACGCGCGTCGCCACACGCTCGGGCCATTGCCAGCTCGCCGGCGCGAGACGCGCGATCGGCCCGCCCATCAGCGCATAGAGGAACAATCCGAACACCAGGCCGCCCACGCCGGCCCATATCAGCCACATATTCTGCTCGTCGCCCCGGCGCGCGGATGCGACCATGTTTTGCAGGTCCTGGGCCGCACCCGCCATCGCCGATTTCGCCGATTGAACCTGGTGCTGCAATTCCCGCGTCGCATCGGCGACCGAAGCGTTTAAACGCTGCCCCATCGTCTCCGGGGTGAGCGTCATCGCCGGTTTCTTGGCGAGGCCGTCGATCTGGTGGACCAACGCCGCCAATATCTTTTCGGTGCGCTCCAGCGTCGGCTCATAGTCGGGAATGTCGATGTTCTCGCGCGCGGAGGTCAAACCCTCCACGGCCGCGCGCAGCAACGACACCTCGCGCCCTAGCTGGGCGAACGCACGCGCCGCGCCGTCCTCGCCTTCCCGGTCATCCTCGTCCATATTCGTTTTCTCTCCCTATCGACTCATTCCTCGATCGCGGCCGATCTCCAACCCCCGCGACAATTCGCGGCCAAGGTCGCGGCTCTGGCTCATGCCGATCTCAAGCCCCAGCTCGCGCGAGCGGTCGCGCAGGATCGATTCCACCTGGGGATCGCGCTCAAGGCTCTTTGCCATGCCCGCCATTTCCTTGCCGGCCTTCTCGCGGCCCGTCATGTCGCCGGCGCGATAAAGCCGGTCGCGGTCCTGGGAGAGCTGTTGCCAGCGCTCCACGAACCGATCGGCGCGCAAGTTGGGATCGGCGCGCACGCGCGCCTCCTGCCGCATCGCCTCGATCATCGGGCCGCTTCGCCCCGCCGCCGCGTCGCGCAGCAAGGCCGGATCGCGCTGCATCGCCGATGCGAGGTCGCGCGAGGCTCCCGGCCTGATCTGGTCCAGCGCGTCGGTCGCGCGCTCGAGCGCGACCTTCTGATGTTCCAGCACCGGCCCGCCCGATGCGCGCGCCTGCAACACCGCCTCGGCCGAACGCGAAGCCCGCTCGACCGCGCGCCGGAAATCATGGGTATGGCCCTGCTCGGCACGCGCCGGGGCTTCCTTCGCCGGCGTCGGCGTGCGCGACGACAGTTTCAGCCCATCGAACATGCCCCGCTTGGGAGCCGCTTTTTCCTTCGCGTCCTGCGCTGGCTCGGCCACTTTCGCCGGCTCGGCCGACAGCTTCAAGCCGTCGAACATGCCGCGCCGCGGCTGTCGCTCGGCCGCGGCCTTCGCATCCCCTGCGCCGCGGCCCTCGCCGATCTCGCGCGGGCGTGGATCTTCGCCCATCTGGCGCATGGTGCCAGCACGCGGGCCAAGAAACTCCACACCCTTCCGCTCGGGCGCATCCGGCAATCGGATCTCGCCCGACAGGCCGCGCCGATCGGCGAACGACTGAACCTCGGCGTCGCGGTCCCGATACATCGGATAATCCGACGCCATATCCTTCGCCCGCTCGCGCGACAGCGTGCGGACAAGCCGGCGATCGTCAGCGAAGTCGTCGCGGCCGTAATGGAGCTGCACCCCGTCACGGTGCCGCGACAACGCCACATAGGCGGCATGGCGGTCCATCCCCGGCGTCGCCAGCACATGCCCCTGATCGACCGTCACGCCCTGCGATTTGTGGATGGTCGCGGCATAGCCATGATCGACATGGGCATAATCCTTGAGGTCGAACGCGACGCTGCGGCCATCGTCAAGGCGAACGGCCATGCTGTCGGGCGACACGCGCTCGACCTTCCCCAGCGTGCCGTTCTTCACGCCAAGGCCGCGCTCATTCTTGAGGAACATGATGCGATCGCCGGTCGCGAACTCGCGCGCGCCCCGCTCGGCCGAAATCCGCACGTCCTGCCCCAGCTCGCCGGCGTCGCGCAACCGATCGCGCGCCGCGAGATTCAAATCCCGAACCTCGGCATTGGTGTGGGTGAGGATGATCCGCGTCTTGTCGTGATCGGCAAGCCGCTGCGCGTCCCATGTGTCGATCAGCTCGGCGCGGGCCGCCTCGCGCGTCTCGGCCGCGTGGACCATGCCATGCTCGGCATAGGCATGGATCGCCTCGCCGGTCCTGCCCGTCGCCAGCGCCCGCGTCGCGTCCTTCTGCCAGTCCTCATGCTGCCGGCGAACCTCGTTGATCTCGGCCGCGCCGTGGCGCTCGGCCAGGGACCGGAACGCCGCGCCCGCCTCGATCGCCTGCAACTGCTCGGCGTCGCCGACTAGGACCACCTTCGCCCCTGCCCGCTCGGCCTCGGACAATACGCGCTCCATCTGGCGCGTGCCGATCATGCCGGCTTCGTCGATCACCAGCACGTCGCGCGGGCCTAGCAGCTCGCGGCCTTGGTCCCACTGATATTCCATGCTCGCGATCGTGCGCGACTGGATGCCGGAGCCGCCCTCCAAGCCCTCGGCCGCGATGCCGGACAGGGCCGCGCCGCGCACCTGATAGCCGGCGCGCTCCCATTCGTCGCGCGCAACCCCCAACATGGTCGATTTGCCGGTGCCGGCATAGCCGACGACGATTGCAAGGTCCGACTTGCCAGTGATATGCGCCAGGGCGTCCTTTTGCTGGCCTCCCAGCGCAAGGCTTCCACTCTCGGCGGTGTCTCGCCCCCCCATTTGAGATGCCGCCGAGAGACCATGCCCCGCCCGATCCGCAAGCCGATCGCCGGCGCACTCCAACCGCTGCTCCGTCTCGATCATGTCGCGGGAAGTAAAGCGGTCCTCGCCGCGCCCGTCCGTCCCCAGCGCCACCAGCTCGGGCGAGGTCCGCACCGCGCTCATCACCTGGTCGAACTGATCCTTGCCGTCGCTGTGCCGAAACGCGAACTGCGCGAGGTCGCGCCGCGTGAACGTCGCCTGTTGCCGGGTGATCGCATCGAGCGCGATTTGCGGATTGGCGATGATCTTCTCGCCATTCTCGCGCGCGATCCGGGCATGGTCCTCGACCCGCTCGGCCTCAAGCCCCTGTTCGGGCATCCGCGACGCCGCCGGCCCGATCTTGTGTTGGGGTTCAAGGTCGATGCCCTGCGCCTCCAACGTCCGGTGATCTATGCGGGCGTCTATATCCAGCTCGGCCAACCGCTCGTTGACATGATCGGCCCAGGCCACGCGCCATTCCTGCAACAGCGCCGTGCTGTTCCACTCGCGCACCTTCTGGCCGAAGCCCTCCGGGCCAACCTCGCGCATCGACAGCATGACATGCGCGTGCGGCTTGGGTTGCCCGTCCTTGCCCATGTCCCAATGTACATTCATGTCCGCGACCATGCCGCGTTCGACGAACTGCTTTTCGACAAAATCGCGGGCGAGCTGGATGCCCTGTTGCTGGTTCAGCTCGCGCGGAATCGAGAACTCCACCTCGCGCGCCAACTGCGCGTCCTTGCGCTTCTCGCCGGCCTCAACCTCGTTCCACAAGGTCGCGCGATCGTTTAAACGCTCCGGCGCACCCTCGGGAGCCAAGATTTCCGAATGGACGACGCCGGCCTTGTTTGAGAAATCATGGTCGCGCCCTAGCCGGTCATCGTGCAGCCGTTCCGCCGCACGATAGGCCGCGCTGGCAACGGCGCTCGATCCGTTGGCGCGGCTGATGACCTTGGCCGAGAAATGGTAGATCGCCATGACAGCCTCTATACTGCCTTTCTTAGCGCACGTCGGCAACGACGTATAAGCGCGCACTCACACTCTCTGCCGTTCGCATGATTGACTTCGCCGCATTTCTTGATGGAACCGCTGTCCTGCCACCGCGATCGTGCTACGCTGCGGCTTCCATTCCTGGGCGCGAGGGAGAGAATATGCGCAAGGTTCGCGACTATGACGCGGAGCTGAAAGCACTCGGCGACAAGGCCAGGGCGATCAAGGCGAAGAAAGTCCAGCAGCTCGGCGAACTCGTCACGTCCACCGGAGCCGATGCGCTCGACGCCGATGTGCTGGCCGGCGCGCTGCTCCATATCGTCGCCGAAGCGCAGGTTGAGGGAAACCGGGAGGCGTGGCGCTCCGATGGCGCGGCCTTCTTTCAAGGTCGCGGGCGCAAGGCTGGCCGACGCGCTGGCGGCAACGGTGAAGGCGGAAGCCAAGCTAACGCAGGCGAGGAACAGGCTTGAAGCCGCCGCGCGCCGCACCGATACGAGGGGATGGGTCGTGGCCCGCCGCGAACGCACGCGCCACCTCATAGAGCTGGGCGGCCTCGTCCAGAAAGCCGGCCTCGTCGAGCTGGCCGACGACGATCGCGCTACCCTCTACGGCGCGCTGCTCGATTTGGCCGCCCGCGCGCGCGACGAGAGCAATGCGCTGGCGCTCTGGAAGCGGCGGGGCAAGCGCGCGTTCGACGCGGAAGCGGAAGCAAGGGAGGCACCATGAACAGGCTCGATGTCGAAGCGATCCGCGCCCAGGTCCGCGCGCTCGATTATGTGCGCGGCACCTCCGCCGAAATGGCGATGTGGCGCGAAGGCGATGCCGAAGCTCGCGCCAATCTCGCGATCGAAGGCATGGACCTCGACGCCGACGAACACGTACTGTTCGACATGCTGCGCGAGGAAGCCGTGCCCCCTCCCCTCGCCACCGCGATCGTCCTCAAGCTGCTCGATCATCCCGACGCCGACCCGGCGCTGGCGATCACGCCGGCGACGATCGGGGCGGCGACGATCGCCGGCGACAGGTAAGCGGCTATGGAATGGTTCCGCCAGCTCGGCCGCGCAATCCGCAACCTCGCCCGCATCGCGCGCGAGCAACCGATATGGGCGGTCACGGCCCTCGTCACCAGCCCGGTCGTGCTCATCCGCCACCTGTTCGGCGTCGTGGTCCTGTTCCTCATCACCGGCCTGGTGCTGGGCCTCGGCGTGCCGCTGATCCTCGGCAAGCTGCTCGGCCTGCCCCGCGACTCCCATATCTACCAGATCGTGACGATGCTGACGGGCCTGGTCATCATCCTCGTCACGCTGCGCGCCCTCTTCCAACCGCTGATCCTGCGCTATGGCGGTCCTGCCGGCGACGACACCCACGGCTCGGCCCGCTTCGCCACCGATCGCGAGACAAAGCCCCTTGCCCAAAATGGCGACGGCTTACTGATCGGCCGTGATCGCAAGTCGGGCAAGCTGTTGCGCTATGCCGGCCCCTCCCATCTGCTGACGATCGCGCCGACGCGCACTGGCAAGGGTGTCGGCACCATCATCCCCAATCTGCTCGATTATCCCGGCCCGGTCGTCTGCATCGACCCCAAGGGCGAGAATGCCCGCATCACCGCCCGCCACCGCGCGAAGTTCGGCCCGGTCCATGTCCTCGACCCGTTCGGCGTCACCGGCCTACCCGCCGCCGCGTTCAACCCGCTCGATCGCCTCGACCCGGACGGCCTCGATCTCGCCGACGACGCCATGACGCTGGCCGACGCGCTGGTCTATGACGCTCCCGGCGAAGCCGGCGAGGCGCATTGGAACGAGGAAGCCAAGGCGCTGATCGCGGGCATCCTCCTGTGGGTGGCCTGCGACAGCTATGCGCAAGGCGAGGATCGCACGCTGGAAGCCCTGCGCGACTGCCTCACCTTCGCGCCCGACAATTTCCAGAAGATGCTCCGGGAAATGTCGCGCAGCACGCAGGCGCGGGGCCTGATCGCGCGTGCCGCCAACCGCCACCTGGGCAAGTCCGACCGCGAGGCGGCCGGCGTGCTGTCGGCCGCGCAACGCCATACCCATTTCCTCGATTCCCCGCGCATGTCGGCGGTGCTGGGAAAGTCGGATTTCACCTTCGCCGACGTGAAGGTGCGCGCCACCACCGTCTATCTGGTGCTGCCGCCCGATCGGCTCGCCACCTATGCCCGCTGGCTGCGCCTGATGCTGGCGCAAGGGCTGACCGATCTCGCCCGCGCGCCGGCCTCCCCTGCCCGCCCGGTGCTGTTCCTGCTCGATGAATTTGCCGCGCTGGGCCGTCTCGAACCCGTCGAGCGCGCGATGGGCCTGATGGCGGGCTACGGCATCCAGCTCTGGCCGATCTTGCAGGACGTTCACCAGCTCCGCGCGCTCTACGAGCGCCGCGCCGGCACCTTCCTATCCAACGCCGGCGTCTTGCAGATATTCGGCGTCAACGATCACGACAGCGCCAAGCTCGTCTCCGATCTGCTCGGCCAGGAGACGGTCGTGTTCGAGACCATGAGCCGCGCGATCGACAGCGACGAAACCGGCATATCGTTCGGCGTCCAGCATGTCGCGCGACCCCTGCTCACGCCTGATGAAGTCCGCACGCTGCGCGACAATTTGCAGCTCCTGTTCCTCGCGGGGCAACGGCCGATCGTCGCCGCCAAGCTCAAATACTATGCCGATCGCGAGTTCGCGGGCCGCTTCGACAAGGCGTGAGGGCGTTTAAACGGCAGCCCGTCAAATCGCCATCGTTCCGATATACAAACAATATCGAAGTGATGGCGTTCCGCGCACATCATGACCCAGCTAAATCGCCTGAAAGCGCGGAAAAGCGCGCTCTGGCGTGCGAAAGGTGAGTTTTGGGGTATCGGCTCACCGTTCGCATATCGCGCGGCGGTAGATCTCGGGGCGGAAAAATCGGCCGCCTGGGAAGCCCGTAGAGCGTCATGGGCGGTTTCGACGTCCGAAACCCTGCTCAACGGTCGGAATCGCGTTGTGCGGCCCGGAAATCGCCCCTGCCGGGACGTTTCCGCGTCCCCTGCCCTCTCCGATCGAGCGTGGCCCTATCCGCTTGGCTTTTCTGGAAAGCCATTTGCAACGCTGGGTTTAGGCGGTGTGCTTGCGATAGGAGCGCGAGGCTTGCCTTCATCCCCAAATCATCAAAAGCGTGCCGGCGAAGCCGGCTCATCATGGGGATGCCGGGTGGGAGGATCGCGTAGCGATCCGGGGCGGCCGAAGGCCGCGAGCCGGCGGGGCGAAGCCCCAAGAGGCGGTGCTTTTCTTCTTCTTCGGGCGTGTCGGTGCCGCTGGCTCAGAGTTATCCACAGGCAGGGATACCCCAAAACTCACCGTTCGCCTTCTGATTCAAAGATTCTTCTTAGATTCAAGATTCAGGGTGCCTCAAACCCGCAGAAAACTTGGAAAAATGGCCTCGAAAAGTGAGTGTTGGGGTCGAGTCGCGTGAGTTTTGGGGTGGCCTTCGGTGAGTTTTGGGGTCGGTAAAAGTGAGTGTTGGGGTCGAGTCCGGTGAGCTTTGGGGTATCCGCCAAATCGACGGTGAGTTTTGGGGTAGCCCCTCCCCTGATCGCGATCGGCGAGCTTTAGGATTTGCCTAGCTCACCGTTGCTGTTAAGGTGAGGGCATGGCTTTAGCAAACTCACCAGTGAAGGAAGGCAAGGCAAAGACTGCCTCGGGTGACGAAACCGCCCTCACGCTCGCCCAAAAGGGGCGCGGAAATCCGTTCGATCCCGCCAATTACGGGGAAATCGTCAAACCCGGCGAGCTGGTCGATATTGTTGAGCTGTCGCCCCTCACCCTCGCCGATCGGCGAATCTACAATCTGCTGATCGCGAACGCCTGGGACCGGATCGGCGAGCCGGTCATTCATCGCATCGCCAAATCCGCGCTCAAGGGAACGCATCAGGGCAATGAGCGCATAGAAAGCTCGCTGCTGCGCCTGATGGGCACGATCGCGATCGTCACCATCCGCAAGGCCGGCAAGAGCTACAAGCGCCGCGTCCAGCTTCTCGGCCCCAGCGACGAAAGCCTCGAAAAAGACGGCTTCCTCTATTACCGGATTCCCGAAGAACTGATCGAGATATTGCGTAACAGCGAGGTCTATGCCCGCCTTAAGACGCAAGTGATGTATTGCTTCGAGTCGAAATACGCGCTGTGCCTCTATGAAATGATCGAACGGCGGATCGGCCTCGAATACAAGCAAAGCGAAGAGTTCGCGATTGCGGAGCTGCGCGGGCTGCTCAACGTGCCGGAAGGCAAGTTGGAGCGCTTCGCCGATTTCAACAAATACTGCCTCAAGGTCGCGCAGGACGAAATCAACAAGCTCTGTCCCTTCTGGGTCGAGTTCACGCCGATCAAGAAAGGCCGCAAGGTCGAGCGGGTTTCGATGATGTGGCTCCCGAAAACCATGAGCGGCCGCCGCGACGCACAAAACCTGATCGACCAGCATAGCATCGTGCGGCGCGCGAAGCTGCGCGGCGACATACCCGAAATGCCGGTGCTGGTGGATTTCAGCGCGCCAGCGGCCGAACGGTGAGGACCTACCCCAAAACTCACCTTTCGCGCGCTAGGGCCGCCTAGCCTTCGGCAGCTCGGCCCGCGCCGCGTCTATCCCTCGCCGGCCCTATCCTTCGCCGGCATCGAGCGCGCGGCTGACGGTGAACTGAATCCACGCGCTCCGGCTGATCCCGCGCCGCTTGGCCGCAGCATCGACCTTGGCGAGAAGCGCGCGATCGAAACGCAGCATCACCGGCGACTTGCGCGGCTCGCCCCCCTGCCCCGCCTCGTCGGCCTCGGTCGCGATCGGCGCGGCCTCGGGCTTCGCCGCGCCAGCTATGAAGGCATCGGCCGCCGCCTCGTCGATCGGCGGCTTGGGCTTGCTGTTCGGTTTACGGGCGATAGCCATTAACACGCACTCCGATATTATCTTGATATACAAACCGCGCCGATCAGCGCCGTCAATTCGTCTATCGCCTTGGGGTCGCGCGGGGTCTGCTCGATAACCGCCCTGCCCTCGGCCGCCGCGTTCGGGAACGCCTTGCGCCGCACGATCGACGTGGGCAGCACTTCGATGCCGTCGATATCGCCGATCATCTCCAAGGCGGCTTCATTGTCGGCCCCTTGCGCGTCCGCGCCGTTCAGCACAGCGACGGCGCGCAAGCCCTCGTTGATCTCGCGCGCCTCGGCGACCAGCGCCGACACCTGATCGAGCGCCCACACGTCGAAGCTGCGCGGCTGCACCGGCACCAGGAGCGTGTCGGCGACGGTGAGCGCGGCGCGCAGCGAGCCGGTGTCGCGCCCGCCGACGTCGATGATGATATCGTCATATTTGCTGGCGAGCTGGCGGACCTGGCTGCGCAGCGCAGCGCCGGTGAGCGCCACGGCGGTATAGCCCGCTTGCCCAAGCCGCTCGGCGCGAAGCTGGGTGAAGGTGAGGGGGCTCTGTTGCAAAGATTGGCGGCAGTCAGAGGTAGGCTGTCGCTCTGCGCCGATCAGGCGGCTGCTGCGAAATGGTGGTTGAGCATGCCCATGGCCTCCGTCAGCGCCGAGGGCCCAATGCCAAAAGCTCTCTCCACAAGGCGCACCTCGCCCCTGATGCCGGGCTGCAGGCACCAGGGGCGAGCCTGTCCTTTGCGCAGGGCTCGCATGACTTCGAATCCCTTGATCGTGGCATAGGCCGTGGGGATCGATTTGAAACCGCGCACCGGCTTGATCAGTATCTTGAGCTTTCCGTGATCGGCCTCGATCACGTTATTGAGATACTTCACCTGCCGGTGGGCCGTCTCCCGGTCCAGCTTTCCTTCGCGCTTCAATTCGGTGATCGCTGCACCATAGCTCGGCGCTTTGTCGGTATTGAGCGTGGCAGGCTTTTCCCAGTGCTTCAGGCCTCGCAGGGCCTTGCCCAGGAACCGCTTCGCTGCCTTGGCGCTGCGGGTCGGCGACAGGTAGAAATCGATCGTGTCGCCCCGCTTGTCGACTGCCCGGTACAGGTAGGTCCACTTGCCCCGCACCTTGACGTAGGTTTCATCCAGGCGCCAGCTCGGATCAAAGCCACGCCGCCAGAACCAGCGCAGCCGCTTCTCCATCTCCGGGGCGTAGCACTGGACCCAGCGATAGATCGTCGTATGGTCGACCGAAATGCCGCGTTCCGCCAGCATTTCCTCAAGGTCGCGATAGCTGATCGGATAGCGACAATACCAGCGCACCGCCCACAGGATCACATCACCCTGGAAATGGCGCCACTTGAAATCCGTCATCGTTCCGTCCGTCCAATCTCCGCCAAGCATGCTCAAGCTTCACGATTTTTGCAACAGAGCCCGATCGGCGGCGAACGTAGCCAGATAGGGCCGCGCCTCGTCCGTGGCGATCCAGCGCCAGAAAGCATTGCCCTGGCCGAATAAGCCGCTCTCGAACATATCGAGCCGTGCTTGTGCGAAGTCGGTCAATTTGCGTCTCCTGACAATCGGGCGGTTCGGCAAAAAAAGGGAGGCCAAAGCCTCCCTTTGTCTTACTGGAACAGTTTGATGAAAGCGGGCGCGAGGCCAATGACTGCGAGGACGAAACCGACGCTGCCGATGACCCAAGTTTGCGCCGTCAGCTTGCTTTCGATTCCCTTGTTCGCCTCCTGAACCTTCACGGCGATATACTCCTCAATAGCCTCTACAACTTCCGCTGCGGCGTCGTCGGACAGATTAGCCGCTTTCAGTGCTCTAAACAATTTGATGTGCATCCGGTTCAGCGGCGCGGCGGCGTCGATCTGGTCGGCCATCGTCTCGATCACGCGCGCGCCCCATGCCCAACGGATAGCGCCGGAAGCATCCGAGTAATCGGATCCTCCGTCAGTTTAATTGCCCGAGCGGTTGCGCGACACGTCCGCATAAGGTTTGCGGCGGCACTGGCTGCACCGAAGCCGCGCGATGAGTTCGTATATGCGGGTATCGAAAGAAATGCGGCGTGAGCGGGCGAAGTCGCCCAGCGGGGCGACGACGCGGCGACCGCAAGCGCACTGGATGCGCAGATAGCAGCCTTGCCGATACCAGATAGGATCAATGGGCTTGGGGCGGTTGTAGTTCGCGGCCATTGGGCGCTTATGCGCCAAACGGAACAGGAGGGGAACGCGCCGCGCGCACGCCGGCTATTGGATTGGCAAGGGAAAAGGGCTATATAGGCAATGCTTCGTGTGCTGATTCATTTCACGCACCTACCTGAACCCGCCGTGCTGTCACACGGCGGGTTCAAACTTTTAGGGCGGGCGGCCCTGTCAGACCACCCGCCCCGCTGGATCAGCCCTTATCGGACTTCCCCAGCTTCACAATTGCAATCACGAGCGCGACGGCTGCGATCGTCAATTGAGCTGCTTCATATGCTGTCAAATCACATCACCTCCTTTGAGCGAGAGGATTTGCGAAAGGCCGCTGTCACAGTCCTTCGCCCTCGCTCGATGAAGGCTATACAACGGATTGACGACAATGCGCGCGAAACGCTCTTCACATTTTCGTGAAGCCATTGGATGATCGCCGGCGACCGTTGATGAAAAGGGGAAGCTATGGGCCTCGTATCGCAGGTTAGCGCCGATGACCGGGAAAGCGCATGGCGAATAGTCCGTCATCGCGAAATCATGGAACGACTGATTCCGCTTTGGGCCGTGCTCGGCGTTGCGCTGGTGTTGATGGGCGTGGACCTGGGCGGGCGTCTGCTGTGGACGCTGCCGATGATCGGATATGTCTTTGGGGTGATGGCGGTCGATCATGGCCCTGATTACCGCGCCGCGAATTATTGGGTGCCGGTCCTGGGAAGCCAAGCGGCGGCGCTGCTGCCTCTCATCACCAAATTCTAGATCTCTCTGGAGCGGTGGCAGCTGCCACCGCTCCACGCGCGTCAAGCTCTGCCCTCGAAGCGGGCGATCAGCTGCTCCGCTACGGAAGCAATTTCGGCGGGGTCGGCGGTTTGAGTGCAATCGCCGCCTACAACAGCGCCGAGCGTGCCGCCGTCCAGTTGGACAACGTGGACACGCCACACGTCGCGCCGGAGTTCGTATTGATCGGGAAGCGGCCTCTGCATGATTTCATGAAACACTAGGTCAACCCATTGGCGCGCGTCCGGATCGGAAGACGCATCGGCGTAGTCGGCGCGGCTCGCCATGACGCTGTATCGGTCGCCTAGCATGAATTGGCGTTCGCGCGCGCGCCGGTCCTGCTCGATCCGCGTTACGCGATCTTTTTCCGCCCGCTTCATCGCCTGTTTCATCCGAACATCGTCGGCGCTGCGCGTCAGCGCCGCCATGATGTTGGGGACGCGCGCGGGCATATAATGCCCCGCGCGCTCGGCCGCCTCGATCACAAATTGCAAATCGCTGATCTCGGTAGGCGAGAGGGTGACGCGAACGGCGCTCGCCGTGTTGCTGATTTTCATGGCTGCGGCTCCGGCTCTTCTTTCGCCTTGTAGGCGGCAAGGCCGATCCATGATCCGTTGTCGCCGCGAAACTGGCGCACAACATCGCCGCCGTCCCAATGGCCGGTGAAGATGCCGCGCCGGTTGATGCCGCCGACGGGGCGCGTGCGCGCCGCCAGAAGGCGGGCGCGGCGCGTGTCTCGATCTAGGTGGCGCATGGGTTGCATGGTCAATCCTTCCTATTCGCTGGCGGTGTCGAGGTTTGTGCCGATCTCGTCGGCGTCGAAGTCTTCAAGGGCTGAAATCGCGCTTTCCAGTTCGGAAACTGCGGCGTCCATCGCCTGCGCACGTTCGCTGTCCTCAAGGCTGGGTGGTAGATTCTCGCGGGCGGCCTGTTCGTCATCCTTGACGGTTTCAAGCATGTCGCGCGCCTCATCCAACAGGGCTTTGCCCTTGTCGATCAGCACGCGGGCGGCGGCGATCTGCTTGCGGCGTTCGCGGTTCATGCCTCTGCCCTCACGTCGCCGCTGTCGATCTGGAATCCTGCGCGGGCCAGCTCGTCACAAAGGGCGTGCTGCCTCTCTTCGCGGGTGCCGCTGGTGGCGATATAGCTGCATCGCCCCCAATGGAACGCGAAGCCTGCACGTTTCAGGCATCCGCGAAACCGCTGGTGGGTGCGGTCGCTCCAATCCAGTGTGCCCGCATAGTTGCGGAAAGCGGCGACGGCGCAGACGGAACCATAATTCTCATCACGCCAGCTAAGCTCGATAACCGGGGGCGATTTGGTCATGATGGCCTCCCTCAATATTCACTGGTTAGGAGAATGGTGAGCACGCGGGTTGTGGCATCGGGATTCCACGGTTCGGCGCTGCCAAATTCAAGATCGCGGTCGTAATAGTCGAACTTCCACATGACCGAGAGGGCTGGGCGCGTGCTGTCGTCAGTCCAGCGGGTATGCCATTGGCCGATCACATCGCGATAAAGGAAACCAGCGTCATGCTCGCCGTGCGGGTCGTTGTCGGGTGTGAAATCCTCAAAGCCTTCGATCATCTTGAGAATGTCGGTCTGCGTATTCTCGTCCAGCGCCGCGATGCCTTGCGTAATCACGGTGCGACAAGTCACGCCCATCGTTCGCCGCGCAATGTCGTTCAGCGCCGCGACGGTGGCGATCTGGTCAGTTGTCGCTTCCATTTTCCTCACTCCTTTAGGCGAAGCCGCTGCCTGCGGCCTGCGGCTCTGACCCGCTGGCGAAGCGCGGGATGGGGAGGGGGAAGCAAAATCGATGGGAGTGGTGCGGGCGGCACGGTTAGGGAGGCCCCGGCGCGCGCGAGCGCGCCGGAACTGGCCGAACTTGGCGTGCAACCCGGTCCTGTCGATTATGCTTCGGGAACGAAAGGGCGGGTGCCCTTGGTGTTCCCCGGTGGCAGCTGCCACCACTGGCAAGGCGCGGCCCTGGGCCGCTCGATCCTATGTGGCCCCTGTGCATTATCAGGACACGGATTCACGGTAGCGGTTTGATGAGCAGCGGCATGAGGCCGTTGGCGTCGAGATCGAGGTGATCGGACCAGACATAATCGCCGGTGAGATTGATGCGATCCCAACCCAACGGCGAGAGCCGGGACAGCATAGCTGGATCGATGGGGCTTCCTCGACGACGCATTTCGTCGACGGCGCGCCCCAGATAGCGACAGTTGAACAGGATAATCGCTGCGGTGACGAGGTTGAGCGCGGCCGCTCGGGTCTGCTGGTTCTCCAGGCCACGGTCGCGAAAACGGCCGAGCCGATGGAAGGCGACCGCCCGGGCAAGGCTGTTGCGGGCCTCGCCCTTGTTCAACTCGGCAGTGACGGTACGGCGCAGAGCCGGATCCTCGAACCAGCGGAGCGTGAACAGCGTGCGCTCGATCCGCCCGATCTCCCGCAGCGCCGCAGCGAGGCTGTTCTGCTGGCGGTAGGCGGACAGCTTCTTCAGGATCAACGATGGCGTGACGGTGCGGTGACGGATCGCGCCAATGACACGTTCAATATCGGGCCAGTGGCTGACGATCAGGTCCCGGTTGAGCCTGTGACCGAACAGTGGCGCAAGCCTGCCATAGCGCTTCGAGGGTTCGAAAGCGTAGAGGCGCCGGTCGGACAGGCGAGGAATGCGCGGCTCGAAATCGAGCCCGAGGAGATGCATCGTCGCGAATACGATGTCGGAAACGCCGCCTCCATCGACGTGCAGCGCGGTCAGATCGGCGTTGCTGTCATGGCCGAGGAGCCCATCGAGCGCATGGATGGCTTCTCCTGCCGTGCCGGCGATCACCGTCTGGTGCAGCGGCGCGTAGCGGTCGGTGATGGTGGTGTAGATCTTGACCACTGGGTCGCGACCATAATGGGCGTTGACCGCTCCGCCGGCTTCGCCCGGCCCGCCCAGGTAGAAGGCCTGGCCATCCGCGGAAGCCCGGTGTCCTTGCCCAAACCAGGCGGCGATCGGCTCGGCGTGGATGGCGTCGGTCAGACAGGCGAGCGCCGCCCGAAAGGTTTCCTCGCGCATGTGCCATGTCTGCATGCGCAGCAGCGCGCGGCGTGACCCTGCGCCGCATACCTCGGCCATGCGCGACAGCCCAAGATTGGTCGCTTCGGCAATCAGAGTGGCGAGGAAGGCCTGCTCATCGCCAGGCGGCAACCCGGTCGAGACGTGCCCGAAGTGCCGGGTGAAGCCGGTCCAGCGTTCGACTTGCGACAACACGTCGGTGATACGCGTGGCAGGCAGCATGTCGTAGCAGGCAAGCGTCAGGCGCCGTCCTTCGTCGTGCCTGGCATCATCGTCCTTCAGTTCCTTGGGAAATCGCAATCGCTCGCCAGCGAACAGGGCAGCATCGCGTCCGGCCAGATTGTGGGCGACGTCGCGCAAGGCGCTGTCGAGCTGCGCGGCGCGCTGATCGAGCCATGCGTGTGGATTACCGAGCGAGAACGGCGGTTGCAGCGCTGCGCCGGATAACGGCGCGAGCAGCACGTCCAGCGACCTGTGCAGCCTTGACCTCGGCACCCAGATATCACCCGAGGCCAGTGCATTGGTGAGCGCGCCGTAAGTCGCCATCTCCCAGTGCGTCCGGTCGATCTTGCCGGCGACCACGACATGGCGGTGCCAGCGCCGCTCGACATGACCGAGCGGAACGTCGGCAGGGAGGGGCTTGCGCCAGTCGCCATCAAGATTCGACAGGATCGCCATCGCGTCGCGCAATGCCGCGGTGCCGGCCCGACCGTGGAAATCGAGCGCTTGCAGGAATAGAGGCCCTGTTCGCTTGAAGGTCCGGTATTCGGCTGCGATCTCGCTCAGCACATCGTCCCTGTGAGGTGCCGCGGTACGACGGATGATTGCGGCATCAGCATCGAGCATGTCGAGAGGCACGATATCCCTGAGGGCCGCACCGATATCTCCGCCGGCGCGTGCTGCCTGGCTAACTGTTTCCAGCACAGTGGCGATCCGCATCAGCCGATCGCGGCCTTCGCGTCCCGAAATCGCGACCCTCTGCTCCAGGCGTTTGCGAGCACGAAGGTGAGCGCGTCCCATCAAGGCGCTGAACATGGCGATCGCCGCGTCGGTAAGCGTGGCCTCCATCTCGCGCAGCGTTGCAAGCAGGATGACCCGCCTGCGGGAGACGCGCATCTGTTGGAAAGCCTGGGCTGTATATCGCACGCCTTCGCGGGCGAACTGCGTCAGGCGGGGCTCGTGCAGGGGATCGACCGGAATGCTGGAAATACCGGTCCTATGGATTATCGCGACCTTCTCGAGGATTTCGGCAAGCGAGGCTGACGCGACGCGGGGCTCTGGTTCGCGCAGCCAGGACAAGCGGCTCTGCCGGTCATGTACCTTCTCATCGATCAGCATATCGAGACGCTGACGCATATCCGCATCGAGTTTAGCATCGACCGCGGCGACCAGATCGGTTTCCGTCCGAAGCATCGCCTCGGCCGCCATCCGCTCAACGACGCTGATGCCAGGGATGACGATGCGTCGCGTGCGCAGCTCGTCCAGCAATCGATCAAGCAAAATGCGCCCGTCCACGATAGCCATGGCTTCGGTTTCCAGCCAAGTCATCATGATGCCGCGCGCTGGCCGGCTCAGATCGGTGAATCCGAAGCGCGCCTTGATGGCGGCAAGCTGATCGTAGCGGGTCGGCGCTCGCCGCGCGAAGTCGGCGACGACGCCTGCATCCACTCCGACCTGTTCGGCGATGTGGTCGAGCATGATTGCAGGCAACAGCTCGCCTGTGCGCAGATGTCGCCCCGGATAGCGCAGGCAGCAGAGTTGCAGGGCATAGCTCAAGCGGGTCGCCGGAGTGCGTGCGAAGCCGATCGCAGCAAGGTCCTCGGCATCGAGGCCATGATGTCGCACCACCGCCGCCTCGCTGTCGGGCAAAGCAAGCAACGCGGCGCGCTGCCGCTGGGTCATCGGAATACGTGCGGGCATGTTTCATCCTCCAAAAACCTCTTGCCTTTTGTTGGCTTAGTGAAAGAGGATTGTGAAAGACCCAAGGCTGCGGAAATTGGTGCATGCTGTTTCCGCCTCCAGATACGGCCGTTTGTGAAAGGCAGGATTTGACCAGGGCACCCTATCTGATCGGCTATGCGCGGGTGTCGAAGGGTGACGAGCAGTCGAACGCCGCCCAGCGCCGCGCCCTCGACGCGGCTGGGTGCAGGCGCGTGTTCGAGGAAATTGCCAGTGGCGGGCGCTGGGACCGGCCAAAGCTCCTGGAGATGATCGGCCAGTTACGCGACAGTGACGTCGTCGTCGTCTGGAAACTCGACCGGCTATCGCGCAGCCTCAAGGATCTGCTGCACATTATGGAGCGGATCGAGGCGGCGGGCGCGGGCTTCCGCTCGCTGACCGAGGCGATTGACACCACCACGGCCGCAGGTCGCATGATGATGCAGATGGTCGGGAGCTTCGCCGAGTTCGAGCGCGCCATGATCCGCGAGCGCACCTCCGCCGGCCTCGCCCAGGCGCGCGCCGAAGGGCGGATCGGCGGACGCCGGCGCAAACTCGGCGAAAAGCAACGGCGCGAGATCGCGGAGTCCGTCATCTCCGGACGAAAATCCGGCGCCGAGATGGCGCGGCTCTATCATGTCAGCGAGCCGACCGTTTCGCGCATCGTCGCCGCGCACCGACAGACTATGGAGCTACCGGCATGAAACGCGGCCACGACCTGACCGGGCTGATGAAGTTCGCGACACGGCCCGAGTGGGCCGACGACCTGCATGACGCGCTCGACGATCATCTGGGGCCGGTTCTCACGCAGTTCGACATCGATTCCGACGAACTGCCCGGCATCATCGGGGATCACTGGGCCATGACCTTGTGGGGCTGCGCGTTCGAGGACCTGGTGACCCGCGTCTTCGAGCCCGATGGCCGCAACATCGTGGACGAATATCTCAAGCGCCGCGGATGGAACGAGGCCGGCCCCAACAAGCTCTACATGCGCGCGCTGAAGACCTCCGTCATGAGCGTCTATGAAGTCAGCGCGATCGAGCCCGGCGTCGGCTTCCTCGCGCGAGATCTGATCCGGGGCGGTGATCCCGTCCAGGTCCGCGAGCGCACCGCGTCCAGGACGCTGGGCCCGTGGGATCGGATCGGCGTGCGCATCATTCCGGTGAGCGGGCATAGGATCCTGGCAGGCGGCCTGCTGTCCTTTACAGCGGAAGCCACCAGCGCCCTTCTCGAGGCATTGCGCCTGGGACAGGGCAAGCGCGGCCCGCGCGCGAAACTAGTGATCGACGATGATCAACTGCGCGACCTGGCGCCGCTCATCTCGATGGTCTGGCTGTTCGACATCTTGCCCAGGATGCTCGAGCCTGTCGCCATCCCCACGCTGCATAACGCCGATGGCGAGGAGGTTGTTTTCCACCGTGTCCGTTTTCCGTTCACGCGGGGGACGACGCAGGCACTCATCGGCGACCGCCTCGATACCGTGCCCGCCCTGCAGCGGGAAACGTCACATTTCTGGAACTGGCTCGGCACCAGAACAAAACAGGGCAAGAAAGGCACCGGCCAGATGGCGTGGGGTGTGTCAATGGAAGACGGCACGCCGGTGCTTGGGAATCTGGAACTCAAGGGCCGCGCTCTGATCCTCTCCGTCACCTCGGCCGAACGTGCAGAACGCGGCGTTGCACTCGTCACCCAGGCGCTCGGCGCCCTGGTGGGAACACCTTTGACCGAGATCGAGACGATCGAACAGGCGATGGCTGCGCGTCAGGAAGGACGAACCGTGTCGGAGCCGGCACCGGACATCCCGGTCGAGGTCGCCACCCCGCTTGTCCACGGCATGCTCGATCGTCAATACCGGACACTCCTCGATGAGCCTGTCCCGATGCTCGGCGACAAAACGCCGCGACAATGCGCCGGCAGCAAGGCCGGACGCGACCAACTCGCCACGTGGCTAAAACATCTCGAAAATCTCAGTGGGAGACACGCTGACATCGATGATCCGATGGCGACGTACGACTTCGGGTGGATATGGCAGGAACTCGGGATCGAAGAACTGCGCCGGTGACGGCTTGACCCCGCAACGATGAAGGACATGCTGGCCGCCTGATAGACACTGGAGCCGCCTTCACCAACGGTGCCTGCGGATTTGTATTGCGCACGGCTGCTCGCAGGTGCAGCATGAGGATGCCTTTCAGGCATCCTCTCCTAAAACTATGGCCGGCCGTTGTGCCGGCCTTTTTGTGTGGCCGCGACGGCTTACGTAGCGCAATCCCTGGCAGAGAAGCTGGCGCCGACGTCCCTCAAGCTCGCCTACCGTGAATCTGTGGCCGAATAATGCACAGGGGCCGTATAGCCAAGAAAAAACCCTCCCGCAGAGCAGGAGGGTTTCTCACTTATCGCGATTTGAGAGGGTCGCGGATCAGAGCGTAAAGCGCAGACCGACCTGAAACAGCGAAGCCTTGGTTTTACCGAGGCGATATTCCACGTCCTCGTCCCCGAAGTTCAGCTTGCCGCTGCCGGTCTGACGATAGGTGTAATCGGCGGTCAGATCGATGCCCTTCGTCACCTTCACGGCTGCACCGGCGCGGAGCTGCCATGCGAAGCGAACCGAGCCGTCATCCTCGCCCAGCGCCTTGAGGTGTGAGCCGACCGCGCCGAGGCCCACGCCGACATAGGGCTTGAACGTGTTGCCGCCGAGCGGAATATCGTAGGTGACATTCGCCATCACGGCGAGCTGGCGCAGCTTAGCGACGGAGCCGTTGGTCGCGCTGATCGTGGTGCCGTTAATGTCAACGCCGTCCAAATCATCGACGCTGATAATGTCGAGTTCGCCAAGACCTTCGACAACATCGGAGAGGTCCTCGGCCGTGATCGCGGTGCCGTTCAGGCTCTTGAGCGTGATGCCCTTCACCTTGTTGCGCTGATAGGCCAGTTCGAGGCCGACGCGGACGCCGCCGAAATCATAGCCCAGCTCACCGCCAAAGGTTGCAGCGGACTTGGTGTTGAGCTTCGTGTCGAGGCGATTGTTCGGCTCGGACCATGTGTCGATGATGGCGAAATCGGGATTGTTGAGGTCAGCAACGCCGGTGCGAAGTTGGAAATACATACCCTTGTCGGCTTCATCCTGCGCGAAAGCAGGCGTAGCAAGAGCGGCAGACGCAAGAACGGCGCAAGTAATAATCTTCTTCATTAATAAACCCCCTAAGTAAACACGAAACATGACTAATTTTCGCGACCCTAGCGGGGGGGGGGTAACTGCTAAACTAAAAAATACAAGAAATATTTTGAGGTCAACTGAGTTTTTTCTAATATGTTGCGAAACCGCAACAATTTTCTCAATGGATTCATCACTATCCGCTAGGGCTGTCGCCCTGGCGGCCGAACAGGCGCGACCAGAAGCCGGGGCGGGAGCTGGGCTGCGAGACAGCGCGCTGATCGGTGAGGGCGAGCCGTTGGGCTTGCTCCCGCCAAGCGTTCCGTTCTTCACGCAGTTCGGCAACCTGCTCCCGCAACAGCCTGTTTTCAGCCTGTAAACCGGGGGTGTCACTGCCTGTTATGTTAGGCTGTAAAGGTTGCTGCACCCCATTTACAGGGGGCCAGACACGAAATAGCTCGACAGGTTCAATGCGCCATTCGCCGTTATCGGATTTTTCGGCGGAAACCCGGCCTGTCTTGATCGCCTTCATGAGCGTTTGGCGGGTGACACCGACCTTTTCGGATGCTTCTCTTAGGGTGATACCCATGATGTCACTCGCTGTTAAGTCGGCCTGTATAGTATCTATATATCGGTTGCATCGTCAGGGGGAGAGGCATCGGGCGCGCGGAGCCTGTTTCCTAGGCCGATGACGAGCTGGGATAGTTCCTCTTGCATCGCCGGATCGAGGTTCTGCTGTTCGGTGGCGGGCAGATCAGGCTCAATTCCATCTAGGAACGGTTGCGAAGGAGGGGGAAGTCCGTCGCCGTGCGGTAGCTGACGCTCACCTATCGGGGGAAGGCGGCGTAGTGGTTCTTGCTTGCCCAAAGTATCGCGGTCCGGCTGTTCGCTGTCGGAGACGACGACAGTTGCAGAAAATAGGCTGTATCTTAGCCCTTCACGTGGTCCAGACCAAACAACTCTATCGTTCAACACATATGCGTTGACAGTGCCGTTTTCACCAATCCGCCTGACTTCAATCCAATTTCCAGAAACAAGTGCAGTTATTGCTGTCTTAATAGTTGTAATTGATCTAACCCCTAGCAATTCTGCTAATGTCTTGTGACTTACTACAACAGCATTATTATCTCCGACCCGAGCGGCAAGCAGATGTAGTAAGGCCCCAGCCTTGGGGTTTGATGCGCTTAAGCGCGCCCAAGCCTCATGCGATGCACGGTCAGTCTGGACCCATCGGCTAGGCTGAGGCTTGGTGGCGGGCAAGGTGCGCGTATCTGTCACAGGGGTGTGACTCCAGTGTCGAGAAATCGGACATAGATTGGCTAGGGGCAGTCAATCTATGTCCGATTATCGCCAGAAAATTATCAAAAATCAACGTCAATTATCGACAATAAATTGGTGAAAATCGACAGACCCTAGCCAATCAGCTACTGGCTACCCCTAGCCAATCAGCTACTGGCTACCCCCCCCCGCCAACACATTGAAATTACGCAATAAAAAATCTCGCCCTTCTATATGATCTAAAGGGGGTGCAAGCGCGGACCTAAGCGCTGGCGAAGCAGCCCCTTTAGATAGGAACAAAAAGTGAACAATGAGCGCCGCTAATCGCGGCGCGCGTTATGGGTTGGAGACGCCCAGCTCATACGGTCGCATATTCCCGCAAAGGGCAGTTCCTACGGCAAAGTTCCTACGGGCTATCAGGGGGTGTAGGAGGCGATTTCCGGCCCGTAGGACGCAGGGAGGCGCTTGGGGGTGGCTTTTGTGCCATCCAAAGGCTCGGCGGCGCCCCTGCGGGACGCCAGAGGCAAATCGGAGTGAAGGAACTTGCGGGGGAGCAGTCAAAGAGGTATCATGTAACTTAGCATGATACCTATGGAGATTCACATGGCCGCGATCAAGCAAAGGGCTGACAAGGTAGATCGGCACCGCCAGCGGATGCGTGCGGCGGGGTTTCGGCCCGTCCAATTCTGGGTTCCCGACACGCGCGGGGCTGACTTCGCGGAGCGTGTGCGCCAGCAATGCTTGAAGTTGAAGGGCGACCCGGCGGAGCTGGACGCGCTGCGGTTTGTCGAGGAAGCGGCGGCGCAGGTCGAGGGCTGGCAGTGAAGCGAGGCGATATTGTCGCGGTTTCGTTGCAAGGTGACTACGGCAAGCCTCGCCCGGCCCTCATTGTGCAGTCGAATCTTTTGGCCGAGCTGGAAAGCCTCGTGATCTGCCCGATCACCAGCGCCGTGCGCGACGCTGCCTTTCGCATCACCGTCGAGCCGGACAACGCCAATGGGTTGCGTGTGCTCTCGCAGGTGATGGTGGACAAGCTCTCGACCCTGCCCCGCTCGAAAATCAGCAAGCCTTTCGGGCGGCTTGACGATGAGCGGATGAAGGCCGTGGACCGCGCCTTGCTCCTTGTCGTCGGGCTGATTTGAAGGGCGTCGGTCATTCCCTTGCCTGCAACGGCACCCAGTCGCCTTTGCACTTGCCTGTTTTGGCGTCCCATCGTGCGGTGCAGCCGTATAGCCGCTGTTCAATCTTGGGTTCCTTCGCCCACTGGTAGGCGAGGGCCGCGGCGAAGATCAGGCCCAGCCCGATCAGGGCGGCCGAGAGCCATTCCTTCAGCCGGTCCCACCATATCCCGGCACTGACCCGCTGGAGCTGCCCCGCCACGCGCTGGAGATCATCGACCGCCGTTCCCATCCGTTGCCCCCATTCGAGGCGCTGGCGGGCGTCCTGCTCGATCCGCTGGACCAGCGCGGCCGACTGCTGCGCGATCCCATCGGCCCCGGCCTGCCGCATCGCATCGAGCAGGACGCGATAATCCGCGCCGGGATCGGCAGGGGGCGGGGCGTCGAACTCAGCGGGGTCTAACGGGTCAGGCATCGGCGGGGCCGCCCTTGAAGGTCCAGCCATCGAACGCCTTGCGATCCTGATCGCGGCTGATCCGGCCCATCAGGTCATTGAGGCGGGATTCCCATGCGGGGTCTTTCATCGCGGCATCGAGGAGCAGGCCGCCGAGGATGATCTTGCGGCGGGCGTCCTGTTTGCGGTTCAGGGTGGCGGCGCGCGCTTCCAATGCCTGCAACCGGGCCTTGGCCTGTTCGACCTTGCGGCGGGCGTTTTCGATAGCCTCTGGCGTCGGAGCGGCCATGCACAATCCTTTCGCTGAGTGATATTGATAGCACCGGACCCGACTGAACGAAAGAGAGGAAGGGCGCACTTATGCAAACTTGCGTTTGCGTGCGGGAGGGGATACCCCTCCACCCCAGCGGGCTATCGCCCGCGCCATGCTCCCGCATGGCAAGGTAGGGCGCGGCGATGGCGAGTTTCCATCTTGCGGTGAAGGCGATAGGCCGTTCCGCCGGTCGCAGCGCGACGGCGGCGGCAGCCTATCGTGCGGGCGTCGAAATCACGGACGAGCGCACCGGCCTCGTCCACGATTACACCCGCAAGCAGGGCGTCGAGCATAGCGAGCTGATGTTGCCGACCGACGCGCCGGAGTGGGCGGCCGACCGCGAGCGGCTATGGAACGCGGCCGAGCTGGCGGAGACGCGCAAGAACGCGACCGTGGCGCGGGAATATGAAATCGCGCTGCCCGTCGAGCTGTCGGCCGACGAGCGCCGGGAGCTGGCCTTGGGCCTCGCGCGGGAAATCAGCGAGCGGCATGGGGTGGCGGTGGACGTGTCGATCCATGCACCTGGTCGCGAGGGCGACCAGCGCAATCACCATGCCCACCTGTTGACGACGACGCGCCGCCTTGGCCCTGAGGGGCTGGGGGAAAAGACGCGCGAGCTGGACCAGAAGCAGAGCGGCGAGGTCGAGCGGTGGCGGGAACGATGGGCCGAGATGCAGAATCGGGCGCTGGAACTGGCGAACGTCCCCGACCGGGTGGACCATCGCAGTCACCAGCGGCAGGGGATCGAGCAGGAACCCACCGTGCATATGGGGCCGAGTGCGACGGCGATGGAGCGGCGGGCCGAGCAGGTGGCCGCGCGGGAAGGGCGGGCCTATGAGCCGGTGACGGCGGTAGGTCAGCACAACGCCGGCGTCGTCGAGCGGGCCGGCCTGCGCCAGTATATCGAGCGCGGGACGGAATGGCTGCGAGACATGGGGCAGCGGATCGCGGGCAGGCTGCACGATGTTGCGGCCAGCTTGAGCGGTGCGGTCGAGCGCGATCGGCGCGAGGCGGCCGAGGTGCAACTCGCCCGCGAAGCGCAGGAGCGTCTAGCCGCCGATCGCGCCCGTCAGGAAGCGCAGGAGCGCCAGCAGGTGCGGGAACGCGAGCGGGTGGCCGAGAAGTTCAATACCATCGCCGGGAAGCGCGAGGCGGGCGCGCATGGCTATGGCGACCATAACAGCGACTGGAAGGCGACCCCGGAAGCGCTCCGCAAGGCGGTGGACGCCTATAACGGGGCCAACCAGCACACCAAGGATCTTTATATCGAGCAGATCCAGCGTGAACCGAAAATGGCGCGCGCCGTGGGTCAGCTCATCGGTGAGCGGGAGCTGATCCTGCAACGCGACCGGGGCATGAGCTTGTGACGGCGATATACGATCCGATCATATATGATTCGGTCGCATATGATCGGATCGTATAGGCCTCTGTACATTATTCGGACACAGATTCACGGTAGCGGCTTGATGAGCAGCGGCATGAGGCCATCGGCATCGAGGTCGAGGCTCTCGGACCAGATATAATCGCCGGTGAGATTGATGCGGTCCCATCCCAGCGGCGACAATCGGGACAGCATGGCGGGATCGACAGGTGTGCCGCGGTGCCGCAGTTCATCGACGGCACGACCGAGATAGCGGCAGTTGAAAAGAATGATGGCGGCCGTGACGAGGTTGAGCGCTGCCGCGCGGGTCTGCTGGTTCTCCAGGCCACGGTCGCGAAACCGCCCGAGCCGATGGAAGGCGACAGCGCGGGCCAGGCTGTTGCGTGCCTCGCCCTTGTTGAGTTCGGCGGTGACCGTCCGGCGCAGATCGGTGTCGTCGAACCAGCGCAGCGTGAACAGTGTGCGCTCGATCCGTCCGACCTCCCGAAGTGCCGCAGCAAGACTGTTTTGTTGACGATAGGCGGACAGCTTCTTCAAAATGGGGTGACTACACGAAAGTGACGCATCCGCACGCTAAGCGCGAACGTATGGTGAACGTCACGCGGCAAGTAGGGAGTTGACGGCGCGCAGCGGTCGCAAGGCGTCCGGATCGGGTTGATCTTCAACATTCCAGCTATAGTCACCGGTCAGCGAGATATGCTCCCAGCCCAATGGCGCGATGTGGCGTGCGATTTCGTCGGCTGTGCCGATGTCCGCCAGCGCCATTTCGAGATAGCGAGTGTTCCACAAGATGATGGCGGCGACGAGCAGGTTGAGGCCGGAGGCGCGATAGGTCTGGTTCTCGAACCGACGATCGCGCAGTTCGCCGAGCTGGTTGAAGAAGAGCGCGCGGGCGAGCGCGTTGCGGGCTTCGCCTTTGTTGAGGCCCGCCTGGGTGCGCCGGCGCAGGTCGATGTCGCGCAGCCAGTCGAGCATGAAAATCGAGCGTTCGAGGCGGCCCAGCTCGCGTAGTGCGAGGGCCAGTCCGTTCTGTCGCGGATAGGCGGACAAGCGGCGCAGCATTGCCGAAGCAGTGACGGTGCCGGTGCGGATCGACGTGGCGAACCGCAGCAGTTCGTCCCAATGCGCCGCGACATGACCCAATGCGATCGGTTCGGCCGTCATGCCGGCAAGCAAGGGGCCGGATTCTTGGCCGGGAAGGAGGTGTAAACGACGCTCCTTGATGTCGCGCAGGCGCGGCGCGAAGCGGTAGCCGAAGAAGGGCATGAGGCCGAACACATGGTCCGATGCCCCGCCTGTATCGGTGTAGTGCTCCTCAATCGTCAGGCCGGTCTGATGATACAGCAAGCCATCCAGCACATAAGGCGCTTCGCCGGCAGTCGCCGCGATCACCCTGCTCGCGAAGGGATCATATCGATCCGAGACATGGGTGTAGAAGGCGACGCCCGGTTCGTTGCCGCTGCGTGCGTTGATGTCGCCGATCGCGGCCCCACGACCGCCAGCGTGAAATTGCTGTCCGTCGCTCGACGAAGTGGTGCCGTCTCCCCACAGCGCGGCGAGTGGCATGGCGCGATGGGCGTCGATCAGCCTTCCCAGCGCTTCGCCATAAGCGGCCTCGCTAATATGCCAGTCGTGAAGATGGGCGAGCTGACGCAGACTTGCGCCCCGGCAGGTTTCCGCCATGCGTGTGAGGCCGAGATTGATGCCATCGGCGAGGATGACCGTGAGCAGCGCATTGCGATCGTCGGCTTCCCGGCCCGAACGACGATGGATGAAGCATTCGCTGAACCCGGTCCAGGCATCGACCTCCAGCAGAAGATCGGTGATCTTCACGCGCGGCAGTCGATCATAGGCGGCGCGACGGGCAATCTCGGTGGCGGGCGGTGTTGCCGCCTTCAGCGGCGAGATGATGAGACCGTTTTCGTCAAGCTTAACCTGGGGCAGCTCCCCTTGCCGTGCAAGGACCGTTACCTGCTCGATCGCCGTGTCGAGCCTGGTGCGCCGTTCCTCGATATGGCGCTCGAAATCCGTTTCGATGGCGAGCGGCAACGGCCCCTTCTCGCGCAGCGCCGCAAAGGTCGCCGGCGGTATGAGATAGCTGTCGAAATCGCGAAACTGCCGGCTTCCCGCGACCCATATATCCCCGGCTCGCAACCGCTCGCGTAGTTGCGACAAGGCGCATAGTTCATAAGCGGCACGATCAACGATGCCATCCCGCAGGACGAACGGGCGCCATGCGGGCGGCACAAAGCGTAGCGGCACGCGATCAGGCAAGCGCCGTTTGCCGGTCCGGTATAGCTCCGCGATGATGGTAAGCGCCGACAGGAGTCCCTGCACCGCACCGGCGCCGCGAAATTCGAAGGTGTTGAGAAAGGCACCGGCAAAGAGCTTCACCGTGCGATGCCGCTCGATCAATTCAGCGGTGCGATCGACGGTTTCCGGTCGCCCGAGTACTTCGGCCCGCGCGACCGCCACGGCGAAGCGCTGCCAATCCAGCGCCTCGATCTGCGCCAGAGAGTCCACACCGTTGGTGCGCGCTTCGATGAGAATGCGGCAAGACCCTGTGAGCGTCCGGAGATGGCCTTGCAACTCGCGCACCGTCTTGAGGGCTTTGTCACGGGTCCGGTTCTCGGCGCGACGCGACATGCTGCCCAACAGCTTGTCGAACATCGTCAGGGTGGCATCGGTCAGGCTTTCCTCAAGACGGATGCCCTGCGCCGCCAGCGTCGCATGGCGGCGCAGGGCATTGAGTTCGCCAAGGTGCTGGGGTGTGATCCGGCTGCCTTCGTCCGCCAGCCTGTCAAAAGTCAAAGCCGGGATCATGTCGGCACGGGCGCGATCGAGATCCAGCGCGCGGATATGAGTGAGCCGTTCGATCAGGCGTAGGATGTTGCGCGCTGCCGGCGACTGTGGTGCATTGCGCAGCCAGGATAGCCATGTCGCGGCTTGCCCTGTTCGTCGGGCCAGCAGATCGTCCAGCCCCTGCAGCGTATCGGGCCGCAGGCCGTTCGTGAGCACTTCATAGGTAAGCTGTTCGGCCTGCTGGCGAGCACGCCGGAGTACCGCTTCGAGAACCGATGAAGAAGGCAGGAGGATCTGCCGGCGCCGAAGTTCGTCAACGATGACCCCCGCCATCTGGCCGGGGTGGACGATGGTCTGTGCGATCGGGATCGAGAATGCGACAACTTCGTGGAAAGCCTTGCGGTCGAAAATCCTGAACCCGTGCGATCGTCGGATTTCAACGAGATGTTCGCGACGGGTCTGGTCCCGATGGGCGGCTCTGTTGCAAAAATCGTGAAGCTTGAGCATGCTTGGCGGAGATTGGACGGACGGAACGATGACGGATTTCAAGTGGCGCCATTTCCAGGGTGATGTGATCCTGTGGGCGGTGCGCTGGTATTGTCGCTATCCGATCAGCTATCGCGACCTTGAGGAAATGCTGGCGGAACGCGGCATTTCGGTCGACCATACGACGATCTATCGCTGGGTCCAGTGCTACGCCCCGGAGATGGAGAAGCGGCTGCGCTGGTTCTGGCGGCGTGGCTTTGATCCGAGCTGGCGCCTGGATGAAACCTACGTCAAGGTGCGGGGCAAGTGGACCTACCTGTACCGGGCAGTCGACAAGCGGGGCGACACGATCGATTTCTACCTGTCGCCGACCCGCAGCGCCAAGGCAGCGAAGCGGTTCCTGGGCAAGGCCCTGCGAGGCCTGAAGCACTGGGAAAAGCCTGCCACGCTCAATACCGACAAAGCGCCGAGCTATGGTGCAGCGATCACCGAATTGAAGCGCGAAGGAAAGCTGGACCGGGAGACGGCCCACCGGCAGGTGAAGTATCTCAATAACGTGATCGAGGCCGATCACGGAAAGCTCAAGATACTGATCAAGCCGGTGCGCGGTTTCAAATCGATCCCCACGGCCTATGCCACGATCAAGGGATTCGAAGTCATGCGAGCCCTGCGCAAAGGACAGGCTCGCCCCTGGTGCCTGCAGCCCGGCATCAGGGGCGAGGTGCGCCTTGTGGAGAGAGCTTTTGGCATTGGGCCCTCGGCGCTGACGGAGGCCATGGGCATGCTCAACCACCATTTCGCAGCAGCCGCCTGATCGGCGCAGAGCGACAGCCTACCTCTGACTGCCGCCAATCTTTGCAACAGAGCCGATCGACCGATTGCCGATCATCGGTTGACGATACGCGCATGTAGCCAACGAGCATGACGGAAAACCCCCAAAACCATGTTGTCGGACACATTTACAATCCGACAGTGTTTTTCGGACATTATGCGGGATCAGAGAGGCCGCGCAATAGCGTGCGCGGCGGAGATCGTCAGGAGTTGCGCCACGGCATGACGGGATTCAGGTGAAATCCGTGATTCGCCCCTAGCCCCTATAGGCCGATAGGGCACGCCGATACGCCCCTCGGCAGTGCCGCGCCGGCGTAGGGTGGCGGCGATATGGCGCTCGGCCGCTACGCGATCGGCGAAGGCATGACGCTGAGCTTGGCCGCGCGCGCCGATCAGCGGTCATTGTTCGCCGGCTTGACCTCGATCGTGCAGCGCACCGTCTTTTTCGCCTTGGCGGCAGCCGCGCCGCACGCTTCGATCGTCTCGCGATTGTCCCGCGCCAGATTGGCGGCCGCGACGATCCCCTCCCAGCTCGCCGGCGATGCGCGCTGCATCAGATGCGTGCCGGCATCCCATAGCGTCGGTTCGGCAAGCGCCC
The DNA here is from genome assembly GCF_001046635.1 of Novosphingobium barchaimii LL02. Classification (GTDB taxonomy): domain Bacteria; phylum Pseudomonadota; class Alphaproteobacteria; order Sphingomonadales; family Sphingomonadaceae; genus Novosphingobium; species Novosphingobium barchaimii. The sequence goes on along the minus strand of NZ_KQ130458.1, from coordinate 142,424 downwards.
GCGTCGCCATGCGCTCCGGCAACTGCCAGCTATCGGGCATGGCGCGCGCGATCAGGCCGGCGAGAAGCGCATAGAGCAATATCCCCAGCACCACGCCGCCCAACCCGATCCAAAACAGCCACCGATCCTGTTGCCAGCGCGCGCGCGTCGTTCCGATCAGCCCCCGCAATTCCCGCGCCGCCTCGCTCATGTCCGATCGCGTGCTGTTCACCAGGTTGTGCAGCTCGCCCGTCGCACTCGCCACCGAAGCGTTTACACGCTCTCCCATCGTCTCCGGGGTGAGTTTCATCGCGGGGCTTTTCGCGATCACATCGACCCGCTGGGTGAGCGCCAGCAATATCTTCTCGGTGTTGGCGAGCGTCGGCTGATAATCGGGAATCTCGATGGACTCGCGCGCGCGGGCTAACCCCTCGACCGCAAGGCGCACCAGCGCCACCTCGCCGCGCAACTGCTCGAACGCCGCCTGCGGATCGTCGCCGGCCCTGCCGTTGTTGCGATAATTATCCTCGTCCATCATCCTCTCCTTACCGGCTCATTCCGCGCCCCATGCCTATCCCTAAATCCCGCGCCAGCTCGCGGCCAAGGTCGCCGCTGTTCATGCCGCGCCCCCGGCCCATGCCGATCTCAAGCCCCAGCTCGCGGGTGCGATTACGCAGGACCAATTCCACCTGGGGATCGCGCTCAAGGCTTTTCGCCATGCCCGCCATTTCCTTGCCCGTGCGCTCCCGGCCCGCCATGTCGCCGGCGCGATAGAGGCGGTCGCGCTCCTGTTTGAGGCCCTGCCAGCGTTCCACGAACCGATCGGCGCGCAAGTTCGGATCGGCCCGCACGCGCGCCTCCTGGGCCATCGCCTCGATCATCGGGCCGCTGCGCCCCGCCGCCGCCTCGCGCAGCAAGGCGGGATCGCGCTGCATCGCCGATGCGAGGTCACGCGAGGCTCCCGGCCTGATCTGGTCCAGCGCCTGTGTCGTGCGCTCGAGCGCGACCTTTTGATGCTCAAGGACCGGAGCGCCCGACGCCCGCGCCTGCAACACCGCCTCGGCCGAACGCGAGGCCCGCTCGACCGCGCGGGCATAGTCGCGGCCCTGGCCGCGATCGGCAGGGACCGGCGCGCGCTCCGCGCCCTTCAGCGGCGCGGCCGACAGCTTCAGCCCGTCGAACATGCCGCGCTTGGGGGCCGCCTTCTCGCGCTCGCCTGCCGGCGTCGATTCCGGCGCTGGGCGCTGCGGGGCAGGCCGGAAGCCGTCGAACATGCCTCGCCGCGGTTGCCGCTCGGCCGCGGCTTGTCCCGCGCCAGCGCCGCGGTCGCCGGCATCGCGAACCGTGCGTGGATCTTCGCCCATCTGGCGCATGGTTCCCGCGCGCGGGCCAAGGATCTCCACCGGCGAGCGTTCCGCCCGTTCCGGCAATCGGATCTCGCCCGACAATCCGCGCCGGTCGGCGAAAGCACGAATCTCCGCATCCCGGTCGCGGCCATAGTCGGACGCCATATCCTTCGCCCGCTCGCGCGACAGCGTGCGGACAAGCCGGCGATCGTCGCCGAAGTCGTCGCGGCCGTAATGGAGCTGCACCCCGTCGCGGTGCCGCGACAACGCCACATAGGCCGAATGGCGGTCCATGCCGGGGGTCGCCAGCACATGCGCGCGATCGACCGTCACGCCCTGCGATTTATGGATGGTGGCGGCATAGCCGTGATCGACATGGGCATAATCTTTCAGGTCAAACGCGACCGATCGGCCATCGTCCAGCTTCACCGCCATGCGCTCCGGCGATACCTGCTCGACCTTCCCCAGCGTGCCGTTCCTCACCCCTAGCCCGCGCTCGTTTTTCAGGAACATGATGCGGTCGCCGGTCGCGAAGTCCCGCGCGCCGCGCTCGGCCGACACGCGCACGTCCGGCCCCAGCTCGCCGGCGTCGCGCAGCCGATCGCGCGCGGCCAGGTTCAAATCGCGCACCTCGGCATTGGTATGGGTGAGGATGATCCGCGACTGATCCGGCGCGGCGATGCGCTCGGCATCCCAGCGGTCCACAAGATCGGCGCGGGCCAGCTCACGCGTCTCGGCCGCCTGCACCATGCCATGCGCCTCATAGGCATGGATCGCCTCGCCTGCCCGGCCCGTCGCCAGCGCCTTGGTCGCGTCGCGCTGCCAGTCCTCGCACTGCCGGCGTATCTCGGTGATCTCGGCCCAACCGTGGCGCTCGGTCACGGCCCGGAACGCCGCCCCGGCCTCGATCGCCTGCAACTGCTCGGGGTCGCCGACAAGAACGACCTTCGCGCCCGCCTGTTCGGCATGGGACAGCACGCACTCCATCTGGCGCGTGCCGATCATGCCGGCCTCGTCTATCACCAGCACGTCGCGCGGGCCTAGCAGTTCGCGGCCCTGCTCCCATTGATATTCCATGCTCGCGATCGTCCGCGACGCGATGGCGGACCCGCCTTCCAGATTCTCGGCCGCGATGCCCGACAAGGCCGCGCCGCGCACCTGATAGCCCTGCGCCTCCCACGCCTCGCGCGCGACCCCCAGCATCGCCGACTTGCCGCTGCCGGCATAGCCGACGACCGACGCAAGGCCCTTGTCGCCGGTGATATGCGCCAACGCCCCGCGCTGCTCGGCCGACAGGTCAAGCCCCCTGCCCTCGGCCGACGCCAGCGCGCGGGTCACATGGGCGTCGGCGACACCATGCCCCCGGTCGATCGCCAGCCCCTCGGCCGCGCGTTCCAACCGCTGCTCGGCCGCGATCATGTCGCGCGACGTGAACCGATCCTCGCCCTTCCCGTCCCGCCCCAGCGCCACCAGCTCGGGCGAGGATCGCACCGCGCTCATCACCTGGTCGAACTGATCCTTGCCGTCGCTGTGCCGGAACGCGAACTGCGCCAGGTCGCGCCGGGTGAACGTCGCCTGTTGGCGGGCGATCGCGTCCAATGCGATTTCCGGCCTGGCGATGATCTTCTCGCCGTTCTCGCGCGCGATCCGGGCATGGTCCTCGACCCGCTCGGCCTCAAGCCCCTGTTCGGGCATCCGCGACGCCGCCGGCCCGATCTTGTGTTGGGGTTCAAGGTCGATGCCCTGCGCCTCCAACGTCCGGTGATCTATGCGGGCGTCTATATCCAGCTCGGCCAACCGCTCGTTGACATGATCGGCCCAGGCCACGCGCCATTCCTGCAACAGCGCCGTGCTGTTCCACTCGCGCACCTTCTGGCCGAAGCCCTCCGGGCCAACCTCGCGCATCGACAGCATGACATGCGCGTGCGGCTTGGGTTGCCCGTCCTTGCCCATGTCCCAATGTACATTCATGTCCGCGACCATGCCGCGTTCGACGAACTGCTTTTCGACAAAATCGCGGGCGAGCTGGATGCCCTGTTGCTGGTTCAGCTCGCGCGGAATCGAGAACTCCACCTCGCGCGCCAACTGCGCGTCCTTGCGCTTCTCGCCGGCCTCAACCTCGTTCCACAAGGTCGCGCGATCGTTTAAACGCTCCGGCGCACCCTCGGGAGCCAAGATTTCCGAATGGACGACGCCGGCCTTGTTTGAGAAATCATGGTCGCGCCCTAGCCGGTCATCGTGCAGCCGTTCCGCCGCACGATAGGCCGCGCTGGCAACGGCGCTCGATCCGTTGGCGCGGCTGATGACCTTGGCCGAGAAATGGTAGATCGCCATAACGGCCGCTATACTGCCCTTCTTAGCGCAGGTCGGCAACGATGTATAAGCGCGCACTCACACTCTCTGCCGTTCGCGTGATTGACTTCGCCGCATTTCTTGATCGGAACGGTTCCTCGCGCGCGCTATCGTGCTACGCTGCGGCTCCATTCATGGGCGCGAGGGAGAGAAGATGCGAAAGGTGCGCGACTATGACGCGGAACTGCGGGCGCTGAACGACAAGGCCAAGGCTTTGAAGGCCCGCAAGGTCCAGCAACTCGGCGAGCTGGTCACGTCCACCGGGGCCGATGCGCTCGATCTGGACACGCTCGCCGGTGCGCTGCTCGCCGCTGTGGAAGCGGCCGACGCGAACGAAAAGGAGGCGTGGCGCTCGCGGGGCGCGGCCTTCTTTCAAGGACGCGGTCGCAAGGCTGGCCGACGCACTGGCGGCAACGGTGAAGGCGCAAGGCAAACTGGCGCAGGCAAGGAACAGGCTTGAAGCCGCCGCGCGCCGCACCGATACGAGAGGATGGGTCGTGGCCCGACGCGAGCGCACGCGCCATCTCATAGAGCTGGGCGGCCTCGTCCAGAAAGCCGGTCTGGTCGAGCTGGCCGACGATGATCGCGCCACCCTTTACGGCGCGCTGCTCGATTGTACAGCGCGCGTTCAAGGCGACGACGCTGGCAATGTGCTGGCGCTCTGGAAGCGGCGGGGCAAGCGCGCGTTCGACGCGGAAGCGGAAGGTGCGGGCAATGGCTGATCGGCCCGATTTCCATGTCATCACCGGCGGGCCTGGCTCCGGCAAAAGCACCCTAATCGAAGCGTTGGCGGTGGAGGGTTTCGACCACATGCCGGAAGCCGGTCGGGCCATCATCCGCGATCAGGTCGCGATCGGCGGCGCGGCCCTCCCCTGGGCCGATCGCGCCGCCTTCGCGGAATTGATGCTGGGTTGGGAATTGCGCTCATGGCATGAGGCCCACGATCGCGCAGGGCCGGTGATCTGCGATCGCAGCGTGCCTGATGTGGCGGGCTATCTGCGCCTGTGCGGCCTCCCCGTCCCGGCTCATGTCAGCCAAGCGGCGGACCTGTTTCGCTATCAACCCCGCGTGTTCATCGCCCCCTTGGCGCGAGATATTCGCGGCCGATGCGGAAAGAAAACAGGATTTCGCGGAAGCGCAGGCGACCTATCAGGCGATGGTCGCGGTCTATTCCGGCCTTGGCTACGAGCTGGTGACGCTTCCCCTCGCCTCTGTCGCCGAACGTGTGCGGTTCGTCCGCGCCGCAATCGAAAGGGAGGAATCCTAACATGGGGCCTCGCGCGATCTGGCGGGCGTTCGACGCGGAAACGGAAGGGAGAAGCGCACCATGAACATGCTCGACGTGGACGCAATCCGCGCCCAAGTCCGCGCGCTCGATTTCACGCGCGGCACACCGGCCGACGCCGCCATGCGGCGCGAGGATGATGCCGACGCGCGCGCCAATCTCGCGATCGAAGGCATGGCGCTCGACGCCGGCGAACACGCCCTGTTCGACATGCTGCGCGAGGAAGCCGCGCGATCGACAGCGACGAAACCGGCATATCGTTCGGCCAGCAGCATCTTGCGCGGCCCTTGCTCACGCCGGATGAAGTCCGCTCGCTGCGCGAGGATTACCAGTTCCTGTTCTTCGCGGGACAACGGTCGATCGTCGCCGCCAAGCTCAAATACTATGCCGATCGCGAGTTCGCGGGCCGCTTCGACAAGGCGTGAAGTCTTTAAACGGCCCCGTAGTCGAAGCGGCATCATTCCGATATACAAACGATATTGAATGATGGCGCTCTGCCATCCCTCCCTGGTCATAGAAATCGCTCGAAAGCGCGGAAAATCGCCTACTGGCGTTCTAAAGGTGAGGTTTGGGGTATGACCTCACCATTAGCGATCGACGCAGCGGTGGATGATCCCCTGAAGGTCGAAGATCTAGCTTCCAAAAAATCGGCCGCCCAGGAAGCCCGTAAAGCGCATTTGCTGCTCCAACCTCATTTCCTGTCCCCCACCCCGAAATGCGCCCCAGCGGCTCGGAAATCGCACCAGGGGCGACGTTTCCGCCTGCTCCGCCCTCTCAATTGGATCACCACCCTATCCGTTTGGCTTTCCAAGAAAGCCAATTTGCTACTTGGCCGTTGGCGCTGTCGTTGCGGTAGGGACGTGGTGTTTAAACATTTCTAATCAAACAAAAAGCGTACCGGCGGAGCCGGTCCATCATGGGGATGCCGGGTGGGAGGATCGCTAAAGCGATCCGGGGCGGCTGAAGGTCGCGAGCCGGCGGGGCGAAGCTCCAGGAGACGGTGTTCTTCTTCTTCTTCTTCGGGTCTGACGATGCGGCGAGTTCGGAGTTATCCACAGGCAGGGCTACCCTAAAACTCACCTAAAACTCACCGTTCGCGTTCTGATTCAAAGATTCTTCTTAGATTCAAGATTCAGGGTGCCTCAAACCCGCAGAAAACCAAGAAAAATTGCCCCGAAAAGTGAGTTTTGGGGTCGAGTCGCGTGAGTGTTGGGGTAGCCTTCGGTGAGTTTTGGGGTCGGTAAAAGTGAGTTTTGGGGTCGAGTCCGGTGAGTGTTGGGGTAGCCGCCAAATCAACGGTGAGGTTTGGGGTATCCCCTCCCCACCCTCCATCGGGGAGCTTTAGGAATTGCCTAGCTCACCGTTGCTGCTAAAGTGAGGACATGACTCGCGCAAGCTCACCTGTAAATAACGGAAAGGCAAAGATTGCCCTAGGCGATGATACCGCCCTCACCCTCTCGCAAAAGGGGCGCGGAAACCCGTTCGATCCCGCCAATTACGGGGAAATCGTCAAACCCGGCGAGCTGGTCGATATTGTCGAGCTGTCCCCCCTCACCCTCGCCGATCGCCGAATCTACAATCTGCTGATTGCCAACGCCTGGGAGCGGATCAGCGAGCCGGTCATTCACCGCATCGCCAAAACCGCGCTCAAGGGCACGCACCAAGGCAACGAGCGCATAGAAAGCTCGCTGCTGCGCCTGATGGGCACAATCGCCATCGTCACGATCCGCAAGGGCGGCAAGAGCTACAAGCGCCGCGTTCAGCTTCTCGGCTCCAGCGACGAAAGCCTCGAAAAAGACGGCTTCCTGCATTACCGCATCCCCGAAGAACTGATTGAGATTTTGCGTAACAGCGAGGTCTATGCGCGACTTAAGACGCAAGTGATGTATTGTTTCGAGTCGAAATACGCGCTGTGCCTCTATGAAATGATCGAACGCCGTATCGGCCTCGAATATAAGCAAAGCGAAGAGTTCACGATTGCGGAGCTACGCGGCCTGCTCAACGTGCCGGAAGGCAAGTTGGAACGGTTCGCTGATTTCAACAAATACTGCCTCAAGGTCGCCCAGGAGGAAATCAACAAGCTCTGCCCCTTCTGGGTCGAGTTCACCCCGATCAAGAAGGGGCGCAAGGTCGAGCGGGTTTCTATGATGTGGCTCCCGAAAACCATGAGCGGCCGTCGTGACGCGCAAAACCTGATCGACCAACATAGCATCGTCCGCCGCGCCAAACTGCGCGGCGATATACCCGAAATGCCGGTGCTGGTGGATTTCAGCGCGCCCGCCGCCCAAAGGTGAACCCCTACCCCAAAACTCACTTTTCGCGCGCCGGGGCCGCCTCGCCCTAGCCGGCCCTACCCCTCGCCGGCATCGAGCGCACGGCTCACCGTGAACTGTATCCATGCGCTGCGGCTGATCCCGCGCCGCTTGGCCGCTGCATCGACCTTCGCCAGCAACGCGCGATCGAAACGGAGCATCACCGGCGACTTGCGCGGCTCGGCCCCCTGCCCCGCCTCGTCGGCCTCGGTCGCGATCGGCTCGGCCTTCGGCTTGGCCGCCCCGGCAATGAAGGCATCGGCCGCCGCCTCATCCATCGGCGACTTGGGCTTGCTGTTCGGTTTACGAGCGATAGCCATCGAAATTCACTCCGCTATCATTATGCTATACAAATACCGCGCTGACCAATGCGGCCAGCTCGTCGATCGCCTTGGCGTCACGCGGCGATTGCTCCCCTACCGCCCTGCCCTCGGCCGCCGCGTTCGGGAACGCCTTGCGCCGCACTATCGACGTGGGCAGCACCTCGATCCCCTCAATGTCGCCGATCATTTCCAAGGCGGCCTCATTGTCGGCCCCTTGCGCGTCCGCGCCGTTCAGCACGGCGACGGCGCGCAAGCCCTCGTTGATCTCGCGCGCCTCGGCCACCAGCGCCGCAACCTGGTCAAGCGCCCACACGTCGAAGCTGCGCGGCTGCACCGGCACCAGCAACGTGTCAGCCACGGTGAGCGCGGCGCGCAGCGAGCCGGTATCACGGCCGCCCACGTCAATGATAATATCGTCATATTTGGCCGCGAGCTGGCGGACCTGGCTGCGAAGCGCCGCGCCGGTGAGCGCAACGGCGGTATAGCCAGCTTGCCCAAGTCGATCGGCGCGCAGCTCGGTAAAGGTGAGGGCGGTCCCCTGCTCGTCGCCGTCCACCAGCAAGAGGTCGCGGCCCGCAAGCGCGCGCGCCACCGCGAGGTTGACGGCAAGGGTCGTCTTGCCGACACCGCCCTTAGTGTTTCCGACTGCCAATATCATTCTGCTCTCGCTCCGCTGGCAATATGGTTGCGCTGTAGCATGGTTTGTAATGCTAAGGGATATACATTTGATTGGGGCGCTTATTCCCCCTCGTCGCCCTCATCCTCGCTGTCGTCGTCCAGCGGCTCTGGCTCATCTGGCCGTGATCCTCGATCGGGCAAAGCGGCGCTCCGGCCTGCTCAAGCCATTTGCGCGCGGTCCTGACGGTATGTCCCAGCACTCGCCGATCACCTTACGCTTCTGCCAAAGTAGTGCTAAGTTAGAGACAAAGGCCTGATTACTGCTCGTGCCGCAGCGACCTCAGCTACAAGTCTCGCTTCCCATTGTTTATTGCCACATGCGAGCAGCGAAATAGCCATGGCGTGGCGTATGTGCGCAAAGAACACGGCCGCATCAATGTTGTCGTGGCTCCAGAGGCCAAGCGCTCCGCCGAAATAGGTGTTGATCATACTGGCGAAATCTTCCGGAGACACGTGGCCCACCAAATCGCCACTCTGCCAGATCGCCAAAGCGACCGCATGCCAGTGCCGCACGCCTTTATTCATGAAAGCCGGGCGCAGTTCGGCGTCGGAAACACCGAACAGGAACCGTAACAGCGGCCTGAAAAAATCCGGGTCAGATACGTAGAACTCGACTGCCAAGTCGCCCATGTCGAAAGCATAGCTGAGCGGATCGAAATTGGGGTCGGCCTGGCTGGGCAAATTGGTTATGCGATCGATTGCGCGATGCAGAAGGGTGTAAAGGACCGTGCCCTTGTTCCCGATCAGGTTGTAAGACGTATAATGGCTGATATGTGCGCGCGCAGCGAGTTCTCTCATCGAGAACTCCACAGTGCCCAGTTCCCGGATCAGCTTTTCAGCAGCGCCGAGAATACGACTGCGGCGTTCCTCCTTGTTCTGTTCACGTACCACTAAAGCCGGATCCCCAGAGATACTGCGCCCAATGTAGGCCTTGGCCCCTATCGTAAAAAGCCCGGTAATCCAACGATCTTTCCTTTGCGTGTTTCAGGGCGTCCGTCGCCGACAATATGGAAAAATTGGAGGCAGACTAATTTAGGCTTTACACTAAAAATGAGATCGGCGATTATCCGAGTCGAAAGCAGCCGGGCTTCGCGCGGCTTTTTCCAAGCAAATATCAGCAAGACAATGAAATGCAGGGAGAGGTTTATGAGCGAGGTCAGATCTTTGGCGCTGGTCACGTGCGCGGTTTCGGCGGCGTTGGCGGTGCCGGCGTGGGGACAGGATGGCCCTGCCGCAGGTTCCGGCGATGAAATCATCGTTACGGCCAACAAGCGCAGCCAGAATCTGCAGGATGTCGGCCTTTCGGTTTCCGCGATCAGCGGCGATGCGCTGAAGAACCAGCAGATATCGAACCTTGCCGATGTCGCGCAGATCGTGCCCGGCCTGACATTCTCGCAGACCGCCAACGACACACCGGTCTATACGCTGCGTGGTGTCGGCTTCTTCGAATCGACGCTGGCCGCCTATCCTGACGTCAGCGTCTATCTGGATCAGGTGCCGCTCCCTTTCCCGACGCTCACATCGCTGACCGCGTTCGATCTCGATCGGCTTGAAGTGCTCAAGGGGCCGCAGGGCACGCTGTTCGGCCAGAATTCAACCGGCGGCGCGATCAACTATATCGCGGCCAAGCCCACCAGCGACCTGTCGGCCGGTGGATCGCTGTCCTACGGCCGGTTCGATACGGTTGAACTGGAAGGTTTCCTGAGCGGACCGCTCACCAACACGCTGCGCGTCCGCCTTGCAGGCCGGGTCGCGCGCGGTGACGAATGGCAGAAGAGCCATACCCGCGATGACAGGCTGGGCAAGAAGGACACCAAGGCGATCCGTTTCCTGGCGGACTGGAAGCCGTCTGAACGCCTGTCCTTCGAACTCAATCTCAATGCCTGGCAGAACAAAAGCGATCCGCAAGCGCCGCAGGCCATCGCTATCGTGCAGCAGAATGCGGCGATCCCGTCAGACTATCCGGCGCTGAACATCGCTTTCGCCCCGGCCAACGGCCGGGCGGCGGACTGGTCTCCGGGAATCCGGCCGTTCGCCAACAACAAGTTCCGTCAGGCGTCCCTGCGATCGGACTGGGAAGTGGTCGACGATATCACGCTGACCTCGCTGACATCCTATGTCGATTACGATCATCATCAGGGCATCGAGGGTGACGGCACCGGCTCTGTTGCAAAAATCGTGAAGCTTGAGCATGCTTGGCGGAGATTGGACGGACGGAACGATGACGGATTTCAAGTGGCGCCATTTCCAGGGTGATGTGATCCTGTGGGCGGTGCGCTGGTATTGTCGCTATCCGATCAGCTATCGCGACCTTGAGGAAATGCTGGCGGAACGCGGCATTTCGGTCGACCATACGACGATCTATCGCTGGGTCCAGTGCTACGCCCCGGAGATGGAGAAGCGGCTGCGCTGGTTCTGGCGGCGTGGCTTTGATCCGAGCTGGCGCCTGGATGAAACCTACGTCAAGGTGCGGGGCAAGTGGACCTACCTGTACCGGGCAGTCGACAAGCGGGGCGACACGATCGATTTCTACCTGTCGCCGACCCGCAGCGCCAAGGCAGCGAAGCGGTTCCTGGGCAAGGCCCTGCGAGGCCTGAAGCACTGGGAAAAGCCTGCCACGCTCAATACCGACAAAGCGCCGAGCTATGGTGCAGCGATCACCGAATTGAAGCGCGAAGGAAAGCTGGACCGGGAGACGGCCCACCGGCAGGTGAAGTATCTCAATAACGTGATCGAGGCCGATCACGGAAAGCTCAAGATACTGATCAAGCCGGTGCGCGGTTTCAAATCGATCCCCACGGCCTATGCCACGATCAAGGGATTCGAAGTCATGCGAGCCCTGCGCAAAGGACAGGCTCGCCCCTGGTGCCTGCAGCCCGGCATCAGGGGCGAGGTGCGCCTTGTGGAGAGAGCTTTTGGCATTGGGCCCTCGGCGCTGACGGAGGCCATGGGCATGCTCAACCACCATTTCGCAGCAGCCGCCTGATCGGCGCAGAGCGACAGCCTACCTCTGACTGCCGCCAATCTTTGCAACAGAGCCATGCATATGTTCGGCACCGGAGCGTCGCCCCGAACGGAAGCAATCATCCGCCCGGTCGGAAAACGCTCCGAAACGACAGGCCGGAGCATTCCATCCGATGCGATCAGGCCGAAATGTTCAAAAATCCATCGGCTTCGAAAACCTTTCTGGCACGTTCCTCAATCCGATCCGCAAGTGACCTGCGAAGCGGCATGCCGTTCGAGACTTTTCTCAGCGTGTTATAGCTGAAGCCGAATGTTTCGAATATCTCCTCATTATTTCTCATCGTCGACAATGATGTGATCCGATCGGCGATCGAGGGATCCAAACAGCGCATTCCATTAGGCATTCGATCTTCCCCTACTGACGAATTCCAGCCGGTGCACGGTCGCAACTTGCCTGCCCGCGCAGTTCATCGGGCTCTGTTGCAAAGATTGGCGGCAGTCAGAGGTAGGCTGTCGCTCTGCGCCGATCAGGCGGCTGCTGCGAAATGGTGGTTGAGCATGCCCATGGCCTCCGTCAGCGCCGAGGGCCCAATGCCAAAAGCTCTCTCCACAAGGCGCACCTCGCCCCTGATGCCGGGCTGCAGGCACCAGGGGCGAGCCTGTCCTTTGCGCAGGGCTCGCATGACTTCGAATCCCTTGATCGTGGCATAGGCCGTGGGGATCGATTTGAAACCGCGCACCGGCTTGATCAGTATCTTGAGCTTTCCGTGATCGGCCTCGATCACGTTATTGAGATACTTCACCTGCCGGTGGGCCGTCTCCCGGTCCAGCTTTCCTTCGCGCTTCAATTCGGTGATCGCTGCACCATAGCTCGGCGCTTTGTCGGTATTGAGCGTGGCAGGCTTTTCCCAGTGCTTCAGGCCTCGCAGGGCCTTGCCCAGGAACCGCTTCGCTGCCTTGGCGCTGCGGGTCGGCGACAGGTAGAAATCGATCGTGTCGCCCCGCTTGTCGACTGCCCGGTACAGGTAGGTCCACTTGCCCCGCACCTTGACGTAGGTTTCATCCAGGCGCCAGCTCGGATCAAAGCCACGCCGCCAGAACCAGCGCAGCCGCTTCTCCATCTCCGGGGCGTAGCACTGGACCCAGCGATAGATCGTCGTATGGTCGACCGAAATGCCGCGTTCCGCCAGCATTTCCTCAAGGTCGCGATAGCTGATCGGATAGCGACAATACCAGCGCACCGCCCACAGGATCACATCACCCTGGAAATGGCGCCACTTGAAATCCGTCATCGTTCCGTCCGTCCAATCTCCGCCAAGCATGCTCAAGCTTCACGATTTTTGCAACAGAGCCGTTCCTCACGCCCCTGCTCGGCCTCGCCGCCTGCACCCCCGCTGCGCCCGACCCTCGCGGTGTCGATCGCGACGAAACCGTGCTGACCGTCACCGGCACGGGGCGCGCCGAAGCCACCCCCGATCAGGCGTTGTTCACTGCCGGCCTGTCGAGCATCGCCGCCGACGCGCAGGCCGCCAGCGCCCGCAACGCGGAAACCATGAACAAGATCACCGCCGCGCTCGCCAGGCTCGACATTCCGGCGCGGGATATTCAGACCCGCAACCTCTCGGTCAACCGGATCGACTATGGCGCGAACAAGGGCCGCTATGAGGCCAGCAACAGCGTCGCCGTGCGGGTCCGCGACAACAAACGGGTGAGCGAAGCTCTCGCCGCCGTCACCGCTGCCGGGGCCAACATCGTCTCCGGCCCCAATCTCTCGGTCGCCGATCCCGAAAAGGCCAACCTCGGCGCTTATGGCACCGCCTACAAGGCCGCGCGCGCCAAGGCCGATGCCTATGCCGCCGCCGCCAACCTGCGCGTTACGCGCGTGCTGGCGATCAGCGATGGCGGCCAGGGCGGCTATATGCCGCAAATGGCCGACATGGAGGCCCGCATCGCCGCTCCCCCGACAGTCGTGCCACAGGCAGCGCCCCCGGTGATGGCGGGGACCAACATGAACATCGTGACCGTGCGGGTGGATTTCGCCCTGGCGGCGAAGTGATCCGGCATGGAATGGTTCCGCCAGCTCGGCCGCGCGATCCGCAACCTCGCCCGCCTCGCGCGCGAGCAACCGATTTGGGCGATCACGGCGCTGACCCTTAGCCCGCTCGCGCTCATCCGCCATCTGTTTCGCACCGCGATCCTGTTCCTGATCGTCGGCATCGTCCTGGCCGGCGGGATGCAATTCGTCCTCGCCTCCCTGCTCGGCCTGGCTCGCGATTCCAATCTCTACCAGCTCGGCATGATGCTGACGTTCCTCGTCATCATCCTGGTCACGCTGCGCGCCCTCTTCCAACCGCTGATCCTGCGCTATGGTGGCCCTGCCGGCGACGATACCCACGGCTCGGCCCGCTTCGCCACCGATCGCGAGACGCGCCCCCTCGCCCAAAATGGCGACGGCCTGCTGATCGGCCGCGACCGCAAATCGGGCAAGCCGCTGCGCTATGCCGGCCCCGCCCATCTGCTGACGATCGCGCCGACGCGCACCGGCAAGGGCGTGGGCACCATCATCCCCAACCTGCTCGACTATCCCGGCCCGGTCGTCTGCATCGACCCCAAGGGCGAGAACGCGCGTATCACCGCCCACTATCGCGCACGCTTCGGCCCGGTCCATGTCCTCGATCCCTTCGGCGTAACGGGCATGGTCGGGGCCGCGTTCAATCCATTGGATCGTATCGACCCTGCCGGCCTCGATCTCGCCGACGACTGCATGACGCTGGCCGACGCACTGGTCTATGACGCCCCCGGCGAAGCGGGCGAGGCGCATTGGAACGAGGAAGCCAAGGCGTTGATCGCCGGCCTGATCCTGCATATCGTTTGCCAGGAGCCGGCGGGCACACGAACCCTTGCCACGCTGCGCGACCGGCTCACCCTCGCTCCGCAAGCCTTCGCCGCCCAGCTCGAAGCCATGCAGGCGCAAGGCGGCCTCACCGCCCGCGCCGCCAATCGCCACCTCGGCAAGTCCGATCGCGAAGCCGCTGGCGTGCTGTCGGCCGCGCAGCGCCATACCCATTTTCTCGACAGCCCGCGCATGACGGCGGTGCTGGGGCACTCGGATTTCACGTTCGCCGATGTGAAGGCGCAGCCTACCAGCGTCTATCTGGTGCTGCCGCCCGATCGGCTCGCCACCTATGCGCGCTGGCTGCGCCTGATGCTCGCGCAAGGGCTGACCGATCTCGCGCGCGCGCCGGCCTCCCCTGCCCGCTCCGTCCTGTTCCTGCTCGATGAGTTCGCCGCCCTCGGCCGCCTCGAACCCGTCGAGCGCGCTATGGGCCTCATGGCCGGCTACGGCATCCAGCTCTGGCCGATCCTGCAAGACGTTCACCAGCTCCGCGCGCTCTACGAGCGCCGCGCCGGCACCTTCCTGTCGAACGCCGGCGTCTTGCAGATATTCGGCGTCAACGATCACGACAGCGCCAAGCTCGTCTCCGATCTGCTCGGCCAGGAAACGGTCGTGTTCGAGAGCATGAGCCGCGCGATCGACGCGGAAGAGACCGGCATATCGTTCGGATCGCAGCATGTCGGCCGCCCCTTGCTCACGCCCGATGAGGTCCGCACGCTGCGCGAGGATTTGCAGCTCCTGTTCCTCGCGGGGCAACGGCCGATCGTCGCCGCCAAGCTACGCTATTTCGCCGATCGCGAGTTCGCGGGGAAGTTCGACAAGGTGTAGAGCGTTTAAACCGTCTCAAACACAAGGTATTTCGACCATGCCTAATGAACGATTTGAGGAATTTGCCGATCGATTCATGAAAAGCATCGGCGAGCCGGGCTGTGACCTACAAGCATTGGTCGATGAGCTGATAGAACTGCACGCTGTCGAGCGCGACGAATTTAACCGTGTCCGCCTGATAAGTATGCACATTGCGTTGACCAACATCGCTGCCGAAGGCTTGGCCAAGGCACAAGCCCCAGGCTCTCAGATCATCGGCTTTCTGGCCGATAACCTTTCGACTTACCATCTCATGCTCCGCCAGGAGAGTTTGGTTGACGGGCAGATCGACAAGGCCGTGCTTTTGCGCGTGACCGAACGCGAAATCACCGCTGGCCGCATGAAGGGCAACGATCCTCTCCGGGCATTTGCCGAAGGCGGCGAGTATATTCGCGACAATCCGATGGAGGGCCTTTTCCACGCTGATCCATCGGCCGACGACAAACCCGTCCTGAATTGAAGCGATAGCACCACGCGCCACAGGGCGCGAATGTATAGGCGTATACAAATATACAAGTTCGCCGTCTGTTCGGCCTGGGCGTTGTTTAGCGGACTTTCCGCGCCCTCCCCTGCCGGTTCTTAGCGTAGGATTCCGCCCTCTCCCGCAACGATGATCGGGCCAGGTTCGCGAAATCGTTGTCTGGCGCACAAATCTTGAAGCTCGCCGCGCCGATCGCGGCCGCTCGGACCCGATGTTGCCGTTTTTCAGCCCTAGCGTCCATAAAACGCACTTCCGTGTCGTCGCGCGCGATCGTGCGAGGATCTAGCTTCCAAAAAATCGGCCGCCTAGGAAGCCCGTAGAGCGGCATCGGGCGCTCGACCTCTCCAACCCTGCCGAACGCTCAGAATGACGCCCAGCGGCCCGGAAATCGCCCCTGCCGCGACGTTTCCGCCTCCCCTGCCCTCTCGGCTTGATCGCTGCCCTATCCGCCTGGCTTTTCTGGAAAGCCAATTGCGACGGTGCCGCTGGCGCTGTGGTCGCGGCAGGGGCGCAGCGTTTAAACGATCCCTAATCCAACAAAAAGCGTGCCGGCGAAGCCGGCTCATCATGGGGGATGCCGGGTGGGAGGATCGCAAAGCGATCCGGGGCGGCCGCAGGCCGCGAGCCGGCGGGGGCGAAGCCCCCAAGAGGCGGCGCTTTTCTTCCCTCTGACCGTGCTTCAAGCACTGCGCCAGTGAGTCGCGCTGCCTCTGTCCCGATTTCCGGGACAGGTTGTCCGATCTGGCGGGATGCTGGTGGGTGAAACCACGTCGCGGCAAAAGTTATCCACAGGGCGGCCTAGTGTTAATATATGGGTTAAAGAGTCGTGTTACGGGATTTTGGCGTCTCCGTAAGATACTGAATATAATAGTGAAATCGGCCATTTTTTGGCCTTGGGCGTCAACGGAACCCCGAATCCGGTGACTCCAGAACCCCGAATCTGCGTCAACGAAACCCCGAATCGTCGGCGAGCGTCAATGAAACCCCGAACTTTTTCGTTGCGTCAATGAAACCCCGAATCTACGGTGGCCGTCAATGAAACCCCGAATCGAGCCTGACCGTCAACGAAACCCCGAACTTCCGCTTGCCGTCAACGAAACCCCGAACGGCGCGGAGGGTCGCCCTCCCCTGTTGCCGGTTCGCTATCCCGATCCCGATCTGTTCATTTGCGATGTTCTCGACGCCATCCCCAAGGATGACATGGCCTCGATGGAGCATCCGATTTTCTCGCTCGCGACCAAGCCCGATCGGCGCGTGTTCCGCTACGAGCATAACGGCAACAAGCTCGAAATCGTCCCCAGCGTCAAAGGGCTGGCGACGATCCACGACAAGGATATTCTGATCTACTGCATCTCCCAGCTCATCGGGAAGATGAACCAGGGCGAGCGGCCGAGCCGCACCTTGCACCTCACGGCGCGCGATCTGCTAGTGTGGACCAACCGGCAAACCGATGGCGACGGCTATGACCGACTGCGGAGCGCGTTCGAGCGCCTGTCGGGGACGCGGATCACCACGAACATCAAGGCCGATGGCGAGGAAATCACCGAAGGGTTCGGCCTCATCAACGAATGGCGGATCGTGCGGCAAACCCGCTCCGGCCAAATGTCGGAAATCAAGGTCACGCTCTCCGATTGGCTGTTCAAGATGGTCGAGGGGCGCAGTGTCCTGACGCTGCACCGCGACTATTTCCGTCTCCGCAAGCCGCTCGAACGGCGCATCTACGAGCTGGCGCGCAAGCATTGCGGCGCGCAGGAAAAATGGTCGATCTCGGTCGAAACGCTACAGAAAAAGACTGGCGCGAGTAGCCATCTGCGCGTGTTCCGCTCGATGCTGCGCGATCTCGTCGCGCACGATCATCTGCCCGACTATGCCGTGGAAATGAACGGCGATACGGTCACGTTCCGCAATCGCGAGGCGCTGGATACGGTCGAGGCGATCGAGGCGGAACCCGAACGGCCCTATATCGACCCCGAAGGCTTCCACGACGCCAAGAGCGTTGCGCCTGGCTATGACGTGTATGCGCTCTATGACCAATGGGTGTCATGGTGGATCGACAGCGGACGGCCGGAACTGAAAAGCCCCCGCGCCGCCTTCATCGGCTTCTGCCGCAACAAGCACAAGACCGCCCCCTTGCGCTAGTATAGGCGTATACAGCTATACACCTATACTAGCTGGTGATGCGCCCCCTCCCCTTCTTCACGAACAGGTCGTCCAGCGCCTCGCCTAGCAGGCTTTGAACGGTCGTCCCTTCCTCGGCCGCGATAATACGAAGCTGTGTGCTGACCTCCGGGGGGAAATGCCCGCCAATCAACTTGGTCCCCTGTCGGCCGCTCGGCGGGGCCTTGCGGGACACGTCTACCGGCTCGATCGCCGGCGCTGGTGCCGGGGCCGCGTCTCCGTCCGCCTTGGCGCGGTTCAGCACCGCTTGCAGACTGTTTCCGCCCTTCGCCATCACGCCGCCTCCGCTTCATTGTATAGGCGTATAGTTGTATACTCGTATAGCCGGTGGATTTCGTCGGCCGCTGGTCCGTGCGGCTCGAACTCCTGCACGGCCTGGCCTGCGGCTTGGGCGCGGAAAAAGGCTTTGCGGTTGCCGATCGTCACCGGGCAAACCGTCGCGCCCAGCTCCGCCACGGCCTGAATCGCATCGCCGGTTTCCTGACCTTGTGGGGGCACGAAGGTAAGGACCACGGCAAAGGCGCGGTCGAGCTGGCGCACAACGTCGAGCGTGTGCGTCATGCTCATGGTGTCGAATACGGCCGTCTTGGTCGGGATCAGGATGAAATCGGCTTGGCGCGCTGCCTCATAGGCCACGTCGCGCGCGACCGCCGCCCCGTCGATCACGACAAGATCGGTGCCGGCATCCTCGCAGGCTTTGAGCATGGCGGGCAGGCGCACCGGCTGAATCGACGCCACGGCGGGCGTGTCGAGCTGGCGCACGTCTTTCCAGAACGAGGCCGTCGCCTGCGGGTCCAGGTCGATGATCGCAGCGACCTTGCCGGCCTGCTCGGCCGCGACCGCCAGACAGGTGGCGAGCGTCGTTTTCCCGACGCCCCCTTTCTGTGAGAGAATGGCGAGAACCTTCATGCTACACTCCTACACGTATAGTCCTATACTTGTATACGCGGTGAACCGAGAGGGAAAGCCCTATCGTCGCTGAAATGACGATAGGGCGGCGCTGAATCTGAACTGACGAAAGCGCGGCGCATCATTCCTCCGGCTCGGCCTCGTCATCGTCCAGCGGCTCATGCTGCATCTGGCCGTGATCCTCGATCGGGCAAAGCGGCGCTCCGGCCAGCTCCAACCATTTGCGCGCGGTCCTGACGGTATAGCCGCACGTCGCGCACTCGCATTTGAGCATCCGGGTTTTCTGCTTCTTGGGCGCGGTCGACTCTCCATCCGTATCAAGGCGGGCATGGGGGAGGGGGCCGACGCTCTCCAAGATCGGCGCGATGGCCGCAAGGAACGCCTCGCCGGGGGTGGTGGCGCGCATCGGCCCGACTAGGCCCAGCCCAAGGGCGGCCCGTTTAAACGCCTTCCCATGCCCTGCCGGGATGCCGACTGCGGCATGGACCAGCTCATGCGCGAGGATGGCCGCGATCTGCGCCGGCATGGCGTCGGGCGCGTGCGCCAGGTCGGGCCGGATGAAGATTTCAAAATGGCCGTCCGCGCTCAAGCGATTATCCCAGCACTCGCCGATCGCCTTGGCCTTCGCGCCTCTGCTGGTGAAGCCGATCGCCACGCGCACGCGGTCGGGCAGGGGGGCGTCCAGCGCCTCGAACAGCGGAGCCATGCCCTGCGCCACCGCATTGAGCCAGCTTTCACGGGTTTGGTGGGTCATCGTCCTTACTCCCTTCAAATCGCCTGTCCGGCGATGGCCATGCCATCGGCCGGAACACGGACGCCCAAGAACGCCGGCGGGAGAGGGGGGCAGCGGGATTCGATGGGGGTGGAGCGGCCGCAGCGCAGCGAGGCACGGCCCCGTCTAATCCCGTTGCGGGGGAGAGAAGGCCGGGACCGGCTTTCCCCCACAAGGCAGACGACGCGCCGGCGAACGCCGGCACCTTGGCTAGCGAGATCCGCTTGCGATCTCGCCCCCGCCATGTGGGTCGTCACCTTGGGCCAAGACCGCTTGCGGGCTTGGGGAGCGCAGCGAGTAGGGCCACGGTGCCGCGCAGCGGCAGGCGCAAATCCCAGCCTCCGAACGCCCAAGGCGAAGGAGCTTGAATTAATGTCTCCGTTTTGATACACCCAGCCTCATGAAGCCGGTAGAGTGGTTGGGAAGTAGCAAGGCCGATGTTCGCGCCTTCCCCGAAGATGCGCGAACAGATGCCGGTTGGCAGCTTGAGCTTGTCCAACGCGGCGACGATCCCGACGACTGGAAGCCCATGAAAACCGTGGGGCAAGGCGTTCGGGAAATTCGCATCCGGGAAGCGTCGGGCGCGTTCCGGGTGATCTATCTGGCGACGTTGGAAGACCGGGTTCTGGTGCTTCATGCGTTCCAGAAAAAGACGCAGGCAACGGCAAAGAAAGACCTCGAACTCGCGGCGCAAAGGTTGAAACGATGGAAGGCGGAGCAATGACATCGGAAATCTATGAGAACGTGTGGGACGCGCTCGCTGATACCGAGCAGGAGGCCGCGAACCTGAAACTGCGCTCGTCCTTGCTGTATGAAATCCGCAAGGTGGTGCAGGGCTGGAATGTCTCACAGGACGAAGCGGGCAAGCGGCTTGGGCTG
This sequence comes from Novosphingobium barchaimii LL02, assembly GCF_001046635.1. Classification (GTDB taxonomy): domain Bacteria; phylum Pseudomonadota; class Alphaproteobacteria; order Sphingomonadales; family Sphingomonadaceae; genus Novosphingobium; species Novosphingobium barchaimii. Next base: position 122,203 of record NZ_KQ130458.1, on the reverse strand, counting down.
ACACGGCCCCGGACCAATGATCTGCTGCGCGGCAAGCTGGCCAAGTTCTCCCTGGATGCGCTCGTCAACATTGCAGCGTCGGCCCATCTGCACGTCGAGTTGACGCTGAAAGAAGCGGCCTGAGCGACGGGCAAAATGGCAGGCCATCGCCCGTTTCGCGATCTTGTGGCTGATCGCATGAAGGATTGGAGTCCAGAGCGCCGCGCCCAGTATGAGGCGCGCAAGGCGCAGTTCGAGGCCGAAATGGCGGCGACGGCCGAGCTGACCGGCCAAGCCGCGACGCGCGCGGCGATCGAGGAACTGGAAGCGGGGAAGGGGGCACGCTTCCCCAGCGTCGATGCGCTTATGACGGATTTGCATGATGGCGATTGATCGGCCGCGCAAAGGGGAAACGGCTGCGGAGTTTTTCAGGCGGCGTTCCAAAGGCTCCACATTGGATGGTCTTGACCGCATCTTGGCCAAGGTGCCCGATCGGCCTCCCGAACCCGGCGACGAATTGCCCGAAGGCTGGACGCCCGATCGGCTCCGGGACAACCGGCTATGAGGGCGATTTTCATCCGCCACGGCCAAAGCACCGGCAACGCCGGCGTGCCCTGCGATGATCTCGGCGCGATCGAGCTGACGGAGCTGGGCCAGGAACAGGCGCGCGAAGTCGCGGCGAGCTGGACGCAAGCGCCCGCGCTCATCGTCACGTCGCCCTATACGCGCACCCGGCAGACGGCCGCGCCGACGATCGCGCGCTTTCCCGGCGTGCCGGTCGAAGTGTGGCCGATCGAAGAGTTCACCTATCTGCAACCGGCGCGCTGGAACGGCACGCGCAGCGCGGAGCGGATGCCGCACCTCGAACGCTATTGGAGCGCGGCCGATCCTGATTATTGCGACGGGGAAGGGGCGGAGAGCTTCGCCACCCTGCTACGGCGCTGCGAGGCCGCGCTGGCGCGGCTCGCCGCCATGCCGGCTGCATCGCTGGTCTATGTGTTCGGGCATGGGCAGTTCATCCAGGCCGCGCGCGCGATCGTCGCTGACGCCCATCTGGACGAACGGGCCAAGATGCGGGCGTTCTGGCGCAAGGGCGAGCCGCCCGCGATCGCCAACGCGCAGCGGGTAGGATTTCATTGGGAAGGTGGCCGCTGGTCCTGTGCGCCGGCGCTGGCCGGCACGGCCTAAAACTGCGCGGAAAGCCGGGGCCACAAAGCCTGAAAATCTGCTTGCAGCGTCGCCCAGCTCGCGGAGTCCAGAAACTCGCCCTGGTCGTTATCTTCAAGCCGGTGATATTGCATGACGGCCGCCTCGGCTTCGGCCTGGTGCGCCGCAAGCCATGCCTCCATCTCGCGCACGATCTCATGCTGTTCCGGCCTCAACAGCTTCGGATTGACGTAGGTTCGCACAACGAAATTCGTCGGGGTGGGGTAAAAGACGGTGTGATTCCGCATACAATATTTGTTGAAGGTCACATGGCCGCCTGAATTGTCGATCTTTGGTTCGGCCTGGAAGCGACCGAGTAGCAGGCCGCCGGCGAACGGTATGGCGAGCGGCGATCCGTTCGCCTGCCCCCCGGTCGCGCGCACGGCCAAGGCCGGCAGGATATAGGTTGTCGCCAGTCGCCGCGCGATCGAGCGCACCGCCGCGTCATGTTGGCCCCTGTGCATTATCAGGACACGGATTCACGGTAGCGGTTTGATGAGCAGCGGCATGAGGCCGTTGGCGTCGAGATCGAGGTGATCGGACCAGACATAATCGCCGGTGAGATTGATGCGATCCCAACCCAACGGCGAGAGCCGGGACAGCATAGCTGGATCGATGGGGCTTCCTCGACGACGCATTTCGTCGACGGCGCGCCCCAGATAGCGACAGTTGAACAGGATAATCGCTGCGGTGACGAGGTTGAGCGCGGCCGCTCGGGTCTGCTGGTTCTCCAGGCCACGGTCGCGAAAACGGCCGAGCCGATGGAAGGCGACCGCCCGGGCAAGGCTGTTGCGGGCCTCGCCCTTGTTCAACTCGGCAGTGACGGTACGGCGCAGAGCCGGATCCTCGAACCAGCGGAGCGTGAACAGCGTGCGCTCGATCCGCCCGATCTCCCGCAGCGCCGCAGCGAGGCTGTTCTGCTGGCGGTAGGCGGACAGCTTCTTCAGGATCAACGATGGCGTGACGGTGCGGTGACGGATCGCGCCAATGACACGTTCAATATCGGGCCAGTGGCTGACGATCAGGTCCCGGTTGAGCCTGTGACCGAACAGTGGCGCAAGCCTGCCATAGCGCTTCGAGGGTTCGAAAGCGTAGAGGCGCCGGTCGGACAGGCGAGGAATGCGCGGCTCGAAATCGAGCCCGAGGAGATGCATCGTCGCGAATACGATGTCGGAAACGCCGCCTCCATCGACGTGCAGCGCGGTCAGATCGGCGTTGCTGTCATGGCCGAGGAGCCCATCGAGCGCATGGATGGCTTCTCCTGCCGTGCCGGCGATCACCGTCTGGTGCAGCGGCGCGTAGCGGTCGGTGATGGTGGTGTAGATCTTGACCACTGGGTCGCGACCATAATGGGCGTTGACCGCTCCGCCGGCTTCGCCCGGCCCGCCCAGGTAGAAGGCCTGGCCATCCGCGGAAGCCCGGTGTCCTTGCCCAAACCAGGCGGCGATCGGCTCGGCGTGGATGGCGTCGGTCAGACAGGCGAGCGCCGCCCGAAAGGTTTCCTCGCGCATGTGCCATGTCTGCATGCGCAGCAGCGCGCGGCGTGACCCTGCGCCGCATACCTCGGCCATGCGCGACAGCCCAAGATTGGTCGCTTCGGCAATCAGAGTGGCGAGGAAGGCCTGCTCATCGCCAGGCGGCAACCCGGTCGAGACGTGCCCGAAGTGCCGGGTGAAGCCGGTCCAGCGTTCGACTTGCGACAACACGTCGGTGATACGCGTGGCAGGCAGCATGTCGTAGCAGGCAAGCGTCAGGCGCCGTCCTTCGTCGTGCCTGGCATCATCGTCCTTCAGTTCCTTGGGAAATCGCAATCGCTCGCCAGCGAACAGGGCAGCATCGCGTCCGGCCAGATTGTGGGCGACGTCGCGCAAGGCGCTGTCGAGCTGCGCGGCGCGCTGATCGAGCCATGCGTGTGGATTACCGAGCGAGAACGGCGGTTGCAGCGCTGCGCCGGATAACGGCGCGAGCAGCACGTCCAGCGACCTGTGCAGCCTTGACCTCGGCACCCAGATATCACCCGAGGCCAGTGCATTGGTGAGCGCGCCGTAAGTCGCCATCTCCCAGTGCGTCCGGTCGATCTTGCCGGCGACCACGACATGGCGGTGCCAGCGCCGCTCGACATGACCGAGCGGAACGTCGGCAGGGAGGGGCTTGCGCCAGTCGCCATCAAGATTCGACAGGATCGCCATCGCGTCGCGCAATGCCGCGGTGCCGGCCCGACCGTGGAAATCGAGCGCTTGCAGGAATAGAGGCCCTGTTCGCTTGAAGGTCCGGTATTCGGCTGCGATCTCGCTCAGCACATCGTCCCTGTGAGGTGCCGCGGTACGACGGATGATTGCGGCATCAGCATCGAGCATGTCGAGAGGCACGATATCCCTGAGGGCCGCACCGATATCTCCGCCGGCGCGTGCTGCCTGGCTAACTGTTTCCAGCACAGTGGCGATCCGCATCAGCCGATCGCGGCCTTCGCGTCCCGAAATCGCGACCCTCTGCTCCAGGCGTTTGCGAGCACGAAGGTGAGCGCGTCCCATCAAGGCGCTGAACATGGCGATCGCCGCGTCGGTAAGCGTGGCCTCCATCTCGCGCAGCGTTGCAAGCAGGATGACCCGCCTGCGGGAGACGCGCATCTGTTGGAAAGCCTGGGCTGTATATCGCACGCCTTCGCGGGCGAACTGCGTCAGGCGGGGCTCGTGCAGGGGATCGACCGGAATGCTGGAAATACCGGTCCTATGGATTATCGCGACCTTCTCGAGGATTTCGGCAAGCGAGGCTGACGCGACGCGGGGCTCTGGTTCGCGCAGCCAGGACAAGCGGCTCTGCCGGTCATGTACCTTCTCATCGATCAGCATATCGAGACGCTGACGCATATCCGCATCGAGTTTAGCATCGACCGCGGCGACCAGATCGGTTTCCGTCCGAAGCATCGCCTCGGCCGCCATCCGCTCAACGACGCTGATGCCAGGGATGACGATGCGTCGCGTGCGCAGCTCGTCCAGCAATCGATCAAGCAAAATGCGCCCGTCCACGATAGCCATGGCTTCGGTTTCCAGCCAAGTCATCATGATGCCGCGCGCTGGCCGGCTCAGATCGGTGAATCCGAAGCGCGCCTTGATGGCGGCAAGCTGATCGTAGCGGGTCGGCGCTCGCCGCGCGAAGTCGGCGACGACGCCTGCATCCACTCCGACCTGTTCGGCGATGTGGTCGAGCATGATTGCAGGCAACAGCTCGCCTGTGCGCAGATGTCGCCCCGGATAGCGCAGGCAGCAGAGTTGCAGGGCATAGCTCAAGCGGGTCGCCGGAGTGCGTGCGAAGCCGATCGCAGCAAGGTCCTCGGCATCGAGGCCATGATGTCGCACCACCGCCGCCTCGCTGTCGGGCAAAGCAAGCAACGCGGCGCGCTGCCGCTGGGTCATCGGAATACGTGCGGGCATGTTTCATCCTCCAAAAACCTCTTGCCTTTTGTTGGCTTAGTGAAAGAGGATTGTGAAAGACCCAAGGCTGCGGAAATTGGTGCATGCTGTTTCCGCCTCCAGATACGGCCGTTTGTGAAAGGCAGGATTTGACCAGGGCACCCTATCTGATCGGCTATGCGCGGGTGTCGAAGGGTGACGAGCAGTCGAACGCCGCCCAGCGCCGCGCCCTCGACGCGGCTGGGTGCAGGCGCGTGTTCGAGGAAATTGCCAGTGGCGGGCGCTGGGACCGGCCAAAGCTCCTGGAGATGATCGGCCAGTTACGCGACAGTGACGTCGTCGTCGTCTGGAAACTCGACCGGCTATCGCGCAGCCTCAAGGATCTGCTGCACATTATGGAGCGGATCGAGGCGGCGGGCGCGGGCTTCCGCTCGCTGACCGAGGCGATTGACACCACCACGGCCNTTGGCGGCAGTCAGAGGTAGGCTGTCGCTCTGCGCCGATCAGGCGGCTGCTGCGAAATGGTGGTTGAGCATGCCCATGGCCTCCGTCAGCGCCGAGGGCCCAATGCCAAAAGCTCTCTCCACAAGGCGCACCTCGCCCCTGATGCCGGGCTGCAGGCACCAGGGGCGAGCCTGTCCTTTGCGCAGGGCTCGCATGACTTCGAATCCCTTGATCGTGGCATAGGCCGTGGGGATCGATTTGAAACCGCGCACCGGCTTGATCAGTATCTTGAGCTTTCCGTGATCGGCCTCGATCACGTTATTGAGATACTTCACCTGCCGGTGGGCCGTCTCCCGGTCCAGCTTTCCTTCGCGCTTCAATTCGGTGATCGCTGCACCATAGCTCGGCGCTTTGTCGGTATTGAGCGTGGCAGGCTTTTCCCAGTGCTTCAGGCCTCGCAGGGCCTTGCCCAGGAACCGCTTCGCTGCCTTGGCGCTGCGGGTCGGCGACAGGTAGAAATCGATCGTGTCGCCCCGCTTGTCGACTGCCCGGTACAGGTAGGTCCACTTGCCCCGCACCTTGACGTAGGTTTCATCCAGGCGCCAGCTCGGATCAAAGCCACGCCGCCAGAACCAGCGCAGCCGCTTCTCCATCTCCGGGGCGTAGCACTGGACCCAGCGATAGATCGTCGTATGGTCGACCGAAATGCCGCGTTCCGCCAGCATTTCCTCAAGGTCGCGATAGCTGATCGGATAGCGACAATACCAGCGCACCGCCCACAGGATCACATCACCCTGGAAATGGCGCCACTTGAAATCCGTCATCGTTCCGTCCGTCCAATCTCCGCCAAGCATGCTCAAGCTTCACGATTTTTGCAACAGAGCCTCGGCGCGCAAGGAAGGGACCGAAGTCGACGAAGACGAGCTCGCACGCTTCGAGGACAAGGCGCGCGATATCGAGAAGCTCCTCGCACGCTGCCGACCCCAACGTCTGCACCTCTACGAGCATAATGGCCTGATGTTTTCCCAACCGCTCGAGGTTCTCGAGTTGGTGATGATGGGCCGCGCCGGCAGGGTGCCGCTGGTCCGCGGCCATCTTGGTTCCGCCATCTATGGGGAACGCGTTATCTTCGGCCGCGAGACGGTCGAGGTGCGCGCGCATGATACGAGCCGCTTCGTCGGCCTGTTCGGTATCCGCGAATATCCGGCCATGACGCGACCCGGCCAGATGAACGCGCTCCTCAGCCAGGATTTCGCGTTCGTCGTCACGCAGTCCTTTGCGTTCATGGGCAAGGCGCGGGCCTCCGAGCGCTTGCGGCGGCGTCAGAACCAGATGGCATCGACCGAGGATGCCGCTGCAAGCCAGGCGCTTGAGCTGGCCGACGCGGCCGACGATCTGCAGAGCAATCGCTTTGTCCTGGGCGAGCATCATTTCTCGCTCGCGGTCTTCGGTGAAAATCAGAAACGCCTGGCCGAGAATCTTTCGACGGCACGGGCCGCGCTCGCCGATGCCGGTCTGGTCTCGGCGCGGGAAGGCCCGGCGCTGGAAGCCGCTTTCTGGTCGCAGCTGCCGGGCAACTTTGCGTGGCGTGCGCGGCCGGCGGCGATCACGTCACGCAATTTCGCCGCACTCTCCCCCTTTCACACCTTTCCTGCCGGCAAGGCGGAGGGCAACCATTGGGGTGCTGCCATCGCGTTGATGAAGACCGCGGCTCAGTCGCCCTTCTACTTCAATTTTCATGTGAACGATCTTGGCCACACGCTGATCATCGGTCCGTCGGGAGGCGGCAAGACTGTCGTCCAGAATTTTCTGATGGCGCAACTCGAGAAAACGGGCGCGCAGCAGATCTTCATCGACAAGGACCGAGGCGCCGAGATCTATGTGCGGTCATCCGGTGGTACGTATCTGGCGCTGCGCAACGGCGTGCCGACCGGCTTCGCGCCGCTCCGCGCGCTCGAGCAGAACCCGGGCAACATCGTCTTCCTCGGCAGGCTGATCCGGCATCTGGTGACCCCCTCGGGCACCCAGCTCGGCGTCACGCAGGAGCGGATGATTGACGAGGGCATCCTCTCGATCGGACGCCTTCCCCCGGAGGAGCGGTCCATCCTCGCGCTGCGACAGTTGCTCGGGCAGCGCGATCCGGAAGGTATCGGCGCGCGGCTTGAGAAATGGTCGCGCGGCGGAGCGCTTGGCTGGGTGTTCGATAATGACCGCGATGAGTTGACGCTCGAAGCCCGGTTCATCGGTTTCGACATGACGGATTTCCTCGACAATCCCGAGATCCGCACCCCGCTGATGATGTACATGTTCCACCGGGTCGATGCGCTGCTCGATGGCCGTCGCCTCGTAATCGACATCGACGAGTTCTGGAAGGCGCTGGGCGACGACGCGTTCCGCGCCTTCGCGCAGGATGGCCTCAAGACCTACCGGAAGCAAAATGCCTTTCTGGTCTTCGGCACGCAAAGCCCGGCCGACGCGCTGCGCTCGGACATCTCGCATAGCATCATGGAGCAGGTCGCCACCAAGATCCTCTTGCCCAACCCCCACGGCCGGGAGGTCGACTATATCGATGGGCTTGGCCTCACCCGCGCCGAGTTCAAACTCATCAGAAACGATCTGATCCCCGAAAGCCGGCGGTTTCTGGTCAAGCAGGGGCACGATTCCATAGTCGTGGAACTCGATCTCGGCGGCCTGTCCGACGAACTGGCCGTCCTCTCGGGCACCACCGAAACCGTTGGAATCCTCGATCAGGTTCGCCGCGAACATGGCGACGATCCCAGCGACTGGCTGCCCGTCTTTCACGAGCGCCGTCGGGTCACCACCAGAAGGAAAGGATAAGGTCATGATAGCAATTCGAGCGCTCGCGATTGTCGGCGGACTGGCAATGTCCATGCCGGCGTTCGCGCAAGGCATTCCGGTCTATGACTCCAGTACCTTCCTGCAGACGCTCTCGACGGTGAAGAACACGCTGTCGATGATCGAGCAGGGCAAACAGCAGATTTCGCAGGCAACCGAGCTCTACAACAGCGTCAACAAGCTGACGAACGTCAATCAGATTGCCTCGTCCCTGAACACCGATGCTGTTCGCCACCTCTTGCCGAGCGAAGCACGGGATATTCAGCGCCTCATGTCATCCGACACCACAGGCCTCGGTAGCCTTGGGACCGCCGCAGATCGGATCCGTAGAAGCAACCGTGTCGAGCTTCCCGAGCTGCGCCCGGATGCGACGGCTTTCGAGCGCTCGAACCGCGATTCCATCTCCCGAAATGGTGACATGGCGGCGCGCGACGCGGCCATTGCCGAGGCAGCGTATGGCGTCACCGCCCAGCGGACGACGGGTCTCGAGGAACTGCGCTCGTCGCTCGACACCGCGTCAGACGCGAAGGACGTGATGGATATCCAAGCCCGTGTCGGCGTGGAAAATGCTCATATCCAGAACGACGCAGTGCAACTTCAGGCTCTCACAATGAGGCAGCAAGCGGAGCAGCGGATTCGATCGCAGCAGGAGAGCGAGCAAATCTTAGCAAGAAAGCTTGGGAGCCTCCATCAATGAAGGCAACCATCTTCAAGACATTCGCGCTTTTGGTCCCGGCATTTCTGGTCGCGTGCCAACCCCCCGCGCGCGGAAAGGATTACCTCAAAGCCCACCCCCAAGAGCTCGCGGAAGTCCTGAAGGCGTGCGCCGATGGCACGCATCGCGACGCACAGGAATGCTCAAACGCAGAGAGTGTGAAGACGCTTGATCAAAAGCTGCGCTCGCTGTCGCCGGCCCATTGACCGTGATGGAAAGATGAGATGGCCGACGGGCTCTTCACCACTCTCTACACCAACATCGACGGCAAGCTCGACATGTTCCTCAACGAGCGCTTGAACAATGTCATCGAGGTTATGCGCGGCCCACTCGCGCTTGGTTTGGTCATCTATATCGCGCTGTTCGGCTACATGGTGATGCGCGGCATCGTCAGCGAGCCTTGGGGCGAGCTTGTCTACCGAATGGTGAAACTGTGTTTGCTCTACGTTGCGGCCACAACGGTCGCATACACGGAGTGGGTAACTAATCCCCTGTTTCACGGCATGCCTGATGCGATCTCGCAGGCGTTGGCGGGGCACACCGTCACAAGTGTTGGCAACGTGTTCGACGACTATTTCAGCCAGTGTGACGTTATTATCGCGAGGATCGAGACCGAGGCGGCAACCTACAGCGATATCAACCCATACAAGCTCGTTTTGTACGTCTTGAGCCTGGGTCTTAAAGCGCTTGCCGGACTATCTGCGGCGATCGGCTTTTCCATCACCGTTTTCGCGAAGGTGGCGCTGGCCATCATCATCGCGCTCGGACCGATCTTCATCGCCCTTTCGCTCTTCGAGACCACTCAAAGGCTATTCCACGGCTGGCTCGGGCAGGCCTTCAACTTCATTGTGCTGATGGCAGTGATCATCGCGATCACGGCCTTGATCACTGACCTTGGTGCTACCGCGATTACCGCATCCGAAGGTGTTGGAGACGCCGCCTTGGGTGCGGTGCTGTTCGCCGTTTATATTTTCTTGGGAACGATTTTCTTCTTTCAGGCCCCCTCTATCGCGACCGGCATTGCCGGGGGCGCGTCCGCCGGCATCGGCGCTTTCGCCGGCTCTGCGTGGGGGTCCATGGCGGCACCGTTCCAGCAACGCCGCATCGCTCGCAACAGTCGCAATCTCGAACGGGCCGCTCAGCGCGGCGGTGCGGTGAGCCGCGCATGAGGAAGGAACACCCAATGACGAGGCCATCCACGACAATCCGTGCGCTCCGACGATCGGCCGTCGTCATCGCCCTTCTCCCAGCGCTCGCCCAAGGTGCCTCCGGGCCGAAGAAGCTGCCCGTCTGCAATGGCAAGCACCTGCGCGACGTGAACATCTACGGGAGCGTTCTGCCGGGCTCGCCGATCCCCGCCGTGGTGGCGCCCCCTGCCCCACCACCCGTGCCGCAGATCAAGCAACCCGCTGATCGCGGCACACCGCCCCCGCCCGTTCCCCTGTCCGAGAAGACATCGGCGCGAGCGGCTCCCAGCACCTATGGAAGTTGCTGATCATGCGGAAGCAGACCAAAGGCGTGCCGACCAAGGACGCCGAACTCTATTTCGGCCATGCCCGATCCTGGGATCAGGACCGTCAGCGCAAATCGTTACGGTCCGAACGCATCGCTTGGGTCGTGGCCGGCCTGGGCCTGCTTGCCGCGACCGCGGAGGGCTTCGCACTCGCGGGCCTTGCCCCGTTGAAAACGGTCATGCCGTACATCATTCGGGTCAACCAAACGACGGGCGCGGTCGACGTGCAAACCACCGTCACCCAGAAGCCGATGCGCTACGACGAGGCAGTCACGAAATTTTTCCTCGCGCAATATGTTCGAACCCGGGAGAGCTGGTTGCCGGCGGCGGCCGAAGAGAATTTCCGGGCTGTCACTATCCTGTCCGAACCAGGCGAGCAGCAACGCTGGGGCCGGTTTTTCAGCTCGAACAACGCCGCGAGTCCACAGGTCGTGTGGGGCAAGGGTGCGGTCGTCCAGGCCCGCGTGCGGAATATTGCGTTCATCAACGATCGTGTCGCCAACGTCCGCTTCACGCGAACAGTGCAGACCGACACCGATACGCAAAGCAGCGACTGGATCGCGACGGTCACCTTCCGGTACACGAACGCGCCGATGGCGGAGGGCGACCGCTATCGCAACCCATTGGGGTTCCAGGTCGAGAATTACCGCGCGGACCCCGAGGTGGTTCGATGAACCGCCTCCTTCCGCTAGCGAGCCTTCTCGCCATTATCGCGACACCAGCGATCGCGGAGGACACTCCGCGCGGTGGGCCGGCGGATCCACGCGTGAAGTTCGTCGAATATCAGGAGACCCAGGTCTACCGGATCGTCGGCACATTCCGGACGGCGACCCAGGTGGTGCTCGGCGCCGACGAGACGATCGAACATGTCGCGCTCGGCGACACCGTCTCCTGGGAAGTGGCGGTTGCCGGTCACATTCTGTTCCTGAAGCCCCGTGAGCGGGCGGGACCGACCAACCTCATCGTCACGACCAATCGCGGGGGTGAGCTGCGCAACTATGCCTTCGAACTGACAGCACGCCGGGGACCGATCGGCAGCGGTAGCCGCGATACATTCTTCCAGGTTCGGTTTCGCTACCCGCGCGATGATGCTGATCGTGCCGCCCGCATGCGCGCGACGCAAGAAGCACAGCGCGTCGCCGCATTGCAGGCGAGCGCCGTTCGGGGAGCCCTTGACCACGGCGTCATCGATGGACCACGCAATCTGAACTACAAGGTCCAGGGTGCGAGCGATCTTCAGCCGTCGGAGATCTCCGACAACGGCCAGTTCACGGTCCTGCGCTTTCCCGGCAACCACGAAATCCCGGCGATTTATCTCGTTCGCCCGGACGGTTCGGAGACTTTGGTCCCATTCGATGTCCGGGACGAGTTCGTCGTCGTCCACGCCGTGGCGGCTCAACTGCGCCTGCGCCGGAACCGGGAGGTGCTGTGCATCTATAATCTCGCGCCGACACCCTACGGCGTCGATCACGGCACCAACACAGCGTCGCCGCATGTCGAACGCACCATACAAGACCCGAAGGAGTGAGCGCGATGGACGAGACTGCGGCCGAGGCCCCTCGTCGCCCGCAGGGCGATCCAACACCTGAACGAGACGAAATCATCCGCGAGCGCGGCATCGATCCGATCGGTGGGATGACACCGGCAAAGCGGAATACCGCACTGATTTTCGCGGGAACGGCGATGGTCCTCGGCATCTTGTGGGTCAACTCGGGGCCAAGCGCTAATAATGCCGGCAGCCTGATGGGCAAACCGGAGTCGATGGCCAAACGTCCCGATCTGGCAGCGCGCGAGACCATCGCGTATGATGCCGTCGCGGCGAAACCCAAGCCGCTCGGCGCGATCACCGCCGATCCCAACGCGCCGGTCATCAATCCTCCACCTGGCGCGCAGGGCGTTGGCCCTGACGGACAGATCGTTCCTGCCATGCAACCGGGTGCAGCGCCGGCGGGCGCACCGCAGAATACGCGCCAGAACCTGGCCGATCAGGCACGGCGATCGACATTGATCGCCTATGGAGGGCGCGATGCGCTACAGCCGTCGCCGGGTGGAAGTGGCCCAGGTGGCACTTCCACCAGTCCGGACGGCGCCGCCGACGGTACAAGCGATACGACCGCTCGAGGCGCACCCAACGCGCTCGACGCGCTTCGACAGAGTTCGGCTGTCGGCGAGGCACGGGCCTCGATGCTGCCCAACCGCAACTATCTCGTCACTGCCGGCACGCTGATACCTTGCATCCTCCAGACAGCGATGAATTCGGCGCAGCCAGGCTACACCTCGTGCCTGATACCGCGCGATGTCTATTCGGAGAATGGCCGCGTCGTGCTGATGGAGAAGGGCACCAAAGTCCTCGGCGAATATCATGGCGGCATCCAGCAAGGGCAGAACCGCCTGTTCGTGTTGTGGACGCGCGCCGTCACGCCGCAGGGCGTGCGCATCGACCTGGCTTCGCCGGGGTCGGACGCCCTTGGCCGCGCCGGCATCGCCGGGTCCGTGGACACCTTCTTCTGGGCGCGCTTCGGCAGCGCGTTGCTGCTCTCGCTTGTCGATGACGCCGCCTATATCGCGGGGCAATCCGTCTCCGGTGGCAGCAATAACTTCAATAACACGACCCGGACCCCAAGCGAGGGGGCGAGCATCGCGCTCCAGAACAGCATCAACATCCGACCGGTGCTGAAGAAGAACCAGGGTGAGGAGGTCGGGATCTTCGTGGCCAAGGACTTCAACTTCGCCGACGTCTACAATCTCGAGTTGCGGCGCTGAGGATGAGCGATACCGCCGTCCTGCGCCATTATCTCGCGCCGATCCTGCCGCTGCTGGAACCGGTCGAGGTCACCGAACTGGTGATCAACAAGCCCGGCGAAGTCGGTATCGAGGATCATCGCGGTTGGCATTGGCATAGCGTCGCCGAACTCGACAGCGACTGGCTGGCGACGCTGGCCGTCGCGGCCGCAAGTTTTACGCGACAGGACGTCAATGCCGAGACCCCGATTTGCTCGACTATTTTGCCGGGCGGGGAGCGCTGCCAGATCGTCATTCCGTCGGTGACGCCGACTGGCGCACCATCCTTCACGGTGCGTAAGCCCTCGCGCGTCAATCTCGCGATCGATCAACTCGCCCAGACAGGTTTGTTCACCGCGACACGCTCGGCCGCCCGCGGCCTCGGCGAGGTCGATGCCCAATTGGTCGCGCAGCGCGACGCCGGCGACTGGCCGGCTTTCTTCAGGACCGCCGTCGCGGCCCGCAAGAACATCCTGGTGAGCGGCGCGACCGGCTCCGGCAAAACCACCTTCGCCAAGGCGCTGATCCAGCTGATCCCGCCCGACGAGCGGCTGCTCACGATCGAGGATACGCGCGAGCTCGTCGTCGAGCATCGCAATGTCGTGCATATGGTCTATTCGAGCGAGCGACAGGGCCTGGCGAAGGTCGGCCCCAAGCAGCTGCTCGAAAGTGCGCTGCGCATGCGGCCCGATCGCATCCTCCTGCAGGAGCTGCGCGACGGGACGGCCTTTTTCTATCTGCGCAATGTGAACTCGGGCCATCCTGGTTCGATTACGACCGTCCATGCCGGCTCGGCCATGGGTGCGTTCGAGCAGCTTACCCTGCTGGTGAAGGAGTCCGAGGGCGGACGCGATCTGGCCCGCGACGATATCCGTGGGCTGTTGCACATGCTCGTCGACGTCGTCGTCCAGACCCGCAAGCGCGCCGGAAAATTCGAAGTCGAGGAGGTGTATTTTGACCCGCCTGTCGGACGCGCGACCGCTCACTAAGGTCGCGATCGTCGCGGGGATGCTCGCGGCAACCTTTTTGGCATGTGCCTTGTGCGCGGTGCTGGTCGCACTGGTCGGCCTCAACCAGATCGGCCCGCACATGCAGATCTCGGCGATACCCGCATGGCTCTGGTATTACCGCGGCGATCCGCTTCTGCATCTGTGGCTGGAGCGCGGTGCGTTGGTTGCCGGCGCCATCGCTTTCGTCATCCTGCTTATCATCCTGAAGCGGGGGCGCACGCTCCATGGCGAGGCGCGGTTCGCGCGTGAAAGCGAGATCCGGCGCGAACATCTGCGCAGCAACAGTGGGATCATCGTCGGGCAGAAAGGCGGCCGTTATCTCGTTTTCGGCGGCACCGAACATGTCTTGCTCGAGGCACCGACGCGCGCCGGCAAGGGCGTCGGCGTGGTGATCCCCAATCTCCTGAGTTGGCCAGACTCGGTGGTGGTGCTCGACGTGAAGCGCGAGAACTGGGACATCACCGCTGGTTTTCGCGCACGGCATGGCCAAGCCGTCTATCTGTTCGATCCGCTCGATCCCGAAGGGCGAAGCGCCCGCTACAATCCCTTGAGCTTCATCGACCGGCTCGACGACACCGATGTGATCAATGAACTCCAGAAGATCGGCGGCATGTTGTTTCCGGCCCCGGAAAAGGCCGATCCGTTCTGGGCGGAAGCGGCGCGCGCCGCCTTTGTCGGCGTCGGCGCCCTTGTCGCGGCCAATCCCGCCCTCCCCTTCACGATCGGCGAAATCTATCGGCGACTGACGACGGGCGATCCGAAAATCGAACTGCCGAAGGTCGTCGAAGAGGCCCAGCGCCGCGGCCAACGGCTGAGCCAGGCCTGTGTCTCGGCGCTAAGCGACTTCACCTCCGCGTCCGACAACACCTTTTCAGGCATCAAGCAGACGATCACCTCGAAGCTCAATCTCTGGCTCAATCCCTATGTGGATGCCGCGACGTCGGAGACCGATTTCGATCTGCGCCAGATCCGCCGCGAGCGGATATCGATCTATCTTGGCGTGTCGCCCGACAATATAGACCGGATCGCGCCCGTCTATAACCTCTTCCTCCAGCAGCTGATCGACCTGAATACGCGGGAACTGCCTGAAAATGGTGGCCGCGTGCCGGTGCTCATTTTGCTCGATGAGTTCGCCCGCCTCGGCAAGGCACCGGTCATCGCGTCGGCTTTTTCCTATGTTGCAGGCTACGGGCTTCGCCTGTTGCCAGTCATCCAGAGCCGATCCCAGCCGCGCGGTATCTATGGCGTGGACGTCACAGACGAGATCATCGCCAACTGCGGTCTCGAGATCGTATTCACACCCAAGGAGCTGAAGGTCGCCAACGAACTGTCCGAGCGGCTCGGCTTTTTCACGATGAACGTCAAATCGAAAAGCCGGACAATTCATGGCCTGCTCGCCAACCGCAGCATATCGGAATCAGACCAGCGCCGCGCGCTGATGATGCCTCAGGAACTGATGCAGATGCCCAAAGGCGACCTTCTGTTGATGCGCGGCGGCATTCCCCCCGTCAGGGGCCGCAAGATCGAGTGTTTCCGCTCGAAGCGCTTCACGAGCCGGATCAGTGACCCGCCCAAGGTCGCGTCCCGTCCGATCGCGATCAATGCCGTATCGTCCGCCGCCAAATTGGCCGGCGAGGCGATCAGCAGTGATCCGTTAGCGCTGGCCCTGAGCGCGAAGCGGGCTGTTCTGTTGAACGACCGTCCAGCGATTGCGGTAGCGGAGCAGGCACAACCCAGCTCGCGCGCGTTGACCGATGACGAACTGTCAGGCTTTGCCGAAATCACGGATGACATGTTGGTGCTCGGCAACATGGTGGATCTACCACCGCCCGGCGACGAACAGGCCGCTATTGCATTTGTCACGGCGATGACGGCCCGGGCCGTTCTCGAGCCGGTGGGTGCCGGCGCCCAATCTCCAGCATTTGTGACCGAGAGGCATGACCATGGCAGAGAATGATCGCAAGCAATCGGGCGCGGCGCGGACGATTACCAACAGCGTTGGCATCGATGACGCCGAACGGCGCAAGGCGCAGGCGCCTGGGCCGGCTGCGCCTGAAAAGTCCTCGCCTAGGGGACTGAAAGACGGTCCCACTGAAGCGCCTGATCATGCTAGCGCTGTTGGTACGCCGCAAAACGCGCCCAAGGTGCATTCCCTCGAGGCGGGCGATGTGCCCGACAGCGTGCGGAAGCGCTATTATGCGGACAAGGCGAAATGGTCGGGCGAACCCGCCTTTTTCACGACGGCACAAGCGAAGGATCCGGCATTTCGCGATCAGGGCCGGCGTCTGGTCACGGCGACGGAGAGCCAGGAGGTCGTCAAGGATCTGGTGGCGATTGCCCAACACCGCAATTGGGATCGGATTCACGTCACGGGATCGGAAGAATTTCGGCGATCGATCTGGATCGAGGCCAGTCAGAAGGGGCTGGAGGTACGTGGCTACAAGCCCAATGATCGCGATCTCCAGGAGCTCGACCGGCTCCGCGGAGAGACGAGCCGTAATACGATTGCGCCCATGGCAGCAGTCCGTGATCTCGATGCTGTCCGCGGGTCATCCGGAATGAGTCGGCGGAGCGATGGCAATGGTTTGGAACGGTCGGATGCCCGGCGCGGCGATCGTGGCACCACGCCGAATGATCGTGCGGCCGATAGTCAGATGCGCGTGATGGAAGCGGTGATCCGACGGACGTTGTTCGACAACCCCGAGGCGGTTGCGCGTGTGATGACCGTCGCCCGCACGCAGCTCGATGCGCATATCGCGGCGGGACGGAACATCCGCCCGGCAATGGTCAAGGACGCCTCCCCGATCGTCAGGCAGGATGTCGTCCGCGGCCGTGACCCAGCCACGCCCCCCATCCCTCGTCCAGGGCGCGAGCCCAAGCCCCAAGAACGCAGCCGGTCTCGGTGACCGAGAAGCGATCGGCTACTGCTCTAAGAACCGCCACGTTTGTTCGCGTGGGCCGAGAATTTATCATGATTGATAAACCGCGAGCGGCCTAACCCCAAGCCTGCCGGATGTATACTGTTTGCGCGCAGCGTCCTGCAAGGCACAACAATCTTGCCAGAGAATATAATTGTCGTTATATCGAATGCGCCATACATCGCACTTAGAGGCTCAAATTGCGCGAAGGATATAATCTCAAGACGCTTGGACCTCGTGCCGCCCAGCTGATCGTCGAATTGAACGAGCGCCGTCGGCCGATCTTTTCGCTCGCGGACGTCACCGAGATCACAGGTCTGAGCCCGTCATCGGCACGCAGCCTCGTCGCAAACACGGAAGCGCGCGGCATCGTCACGCGTCTCAAGCCTGGCCTCTACAATCTGGTGCCATTCGAGCGGGGCCGTGACACCGAGCATGTGAGCGATCCTTACCTCATTGCAAGAACACTGGTTGGCGATGCGGACTACTTCATCTCCCACGGCAGCGCCCTCGAGCTGCACCGCATGGTCACCCAACCGCAGTTGGCCATCATCGTCTCCTGCACCAAACGGCTGCGCCCGCAGCACATCCACGGATATGAGTTCCGCTTCGTCGACGTCAAACCGCAGAATTTCTTCGGTCTGACCGAGATCTGGATCACATCCGAGGAGCAGGTCAGGGTCAGCGATCCCGAGCGTACCATCATCGATGGTCTCTACCATCCGCAATATGTCGGTGGTGTCACGGAGGTCGCCAAGGGCCTCTGGATGAGGCGCGATACACTGCGGGTCGAACTGATGATCGAATACGCGCTTCGCCTCGGCGTTGGCGCGGTGATCCGCCGCCTGGGCTATCTTCTGGAATTTTACGGACTGGCCGACGCAGCCGCATTGGAGCGGCTGCGCGCGCGGCTGACGCCGACCTATCAGCGTCTTGATGCCCTGTTTCCCAATGAGGGCAGGATGCTGGCCCGATGGCGCATCCGACTCAACGTCGAGCCCGATGAACTCGATATAATCCGGAGCCGTTGATGATTCCCCAGCGCGATCTCTCCCGTATGCGCGTTTTGCGCGAAGCCGACCTGCCGGAGTTGAGTGCGCCGTTCATCGCCCGACGATGGGCGTAAATTAATAGATTTGCTTGCCGATTCTGCCAAAGGTTATGGTGGTCAAGTTCGGGGGATGAGTTGGACGACACGCAACGCTTTGCCTATGGGCTCAAGTTCGAGAACGCCTTTCTGCGCGAGCGCGGCAAGGCGTTCGAGACCCTGTTCGCCCGTATCATGGCGCATGCCTTTCCAGGCGATTTCCAACCCGTCCGTCCTTACGGTCCGAAAGGCGACCTGAAATGCGATGGCTTCCGGGCCAGCGATGGCACCGTGTTCCAATGCTATGCGCCCGATGCAATGAAACTCGAACCCATCCTTGCCAAGGTCGATGAAGATTTCGCAGGCGCGCTCGTCCATTGGACGACAAAAATGCTGCGGTGGGAGTTTGTCCATAACGACAGTCGCGGCCTCCCGGCCGAGGCCGTCAAGAAACTTGCCGCGCTCAACGCCGCGAATCCGAACGTCGCCTTAGCCGTTTGCGGCGAAGCGGAATTGCGGCTGATCGCCATGTCGCTCGCGCTCCACCAGCTCGAAGATCTCTTTGGCGCCGTTCCATCGGGCCGTGTGCTGGAGAAGCTCGATTTCGAGGCGTTGCGGCCGGTGCTGCTGGCAATTCAACGGCAGGAACCGGACGCGGAACCATCGCTGGTGGCGCCATCGGCCGCAAAGCTCGAACGCAATGCCCTCTCCCAGGACGCAGCCGGGCTGCTGCGGCAGGGCCGCCGCCGGGAGCAGTTGGTCGAAGCCTTTTTTGCCGGCTGGCCTGATCCCGACCTCGGCGAAGAGATCGCACAAGCGTTCCGGGTGCGCTATCAGGCCCTGAAGGCGGTCGGGCTATCACCGGACGATATCTTCGGCGAGCTTCAGGCTTTCGCGGGGGGTATGACGGGAGAACCAGCGCGCCAGGGCGCGGTGCTGGCTGTGCTTTCCTACTTTTTTGAACGTTGTGACATCTTTGAGGACGCGATTCGAATCGACGCGATATGATTCTACCGACCAAACATATCCGGCCCGATCGGGCGCTCCTGGCGGTTGGTGCCGACGTGCTCGGCTGCCTGCGCGAGCCGATGACCGTCTCCCGTCTCTGGGATGAGATACGCATTTCTCGCAGCGATCGGGCGGTGTCGGCACCGATCAATTATGACTGGTTCGTGCTGGCGCTCGACCTGCTGTTTATCGTGAAGGCCGTGCAGTTCGATCGTGGTCTGGTCCAGAAGACCGTTTCATGATCCACGGCCTTTCCAGCGACCTTCCGAGCTTCAAGAGCTTGGCCTTCCGGCCCGGTCTGAACATCCTGCTCGCTGACAAGAGCGATGGGGCGACCGATCGGCAGTCCCGCAACGGCGCCGGCAAAACCAGCCTTGTCGAGCTGATCCACTTCCTGTTCGGCGCCAATGCCGACAAGGACAGCATTTTCCGCTCCGATGAACTGGCAGGCTTCAGTTTCGAGGCCCGTGTCGATATCGGACCGACGCTCGTCGATGTCACGCGATCCGGCACCAAGCCATCCCGCATCCGATTGCAGGGCGACACATCCGATTGGCCGATCGCCCCGTCTCTCGAAGCCAAGACCGGCGATCTGATCATCAGCAACGAAAATTGGCGCGCTGCATTGGGCGCGCTGCTTTTCCGCCTGAACCCGGATGTGGACGACGAAGCAAACGGCCGCTTTCGGCCGAGCTTTCGATCTCTATTCTCCTATTTCGTGCGGCGGCAGAATAGCGGCGGGTTCGTGTCGCCCACACAGCAATCCTCGATGCAGCAGGCTTGGGATCAGCAGGTAGCGATCAGTTATCTCCTGGGCCTCGACGCGAGCGTGCCGCAACAGTTTCAGGAGGTCCGCACACGAGAGCGCGCGATGGCGGAGTTGCGCAAGGCGGCGAAGGACGGCAGTCTCGGCCGTTATTTCGGCACGGCGGCTGATCTCCGGACCCGCATGACGATCGCCGAAGCCCGTGCCAGAAGGATGCGCGAGCAACTCGACACCTTCAATGTCGTTCCAGAATATTCGGGGATGGAGCAGGAGGCTTCGCAGATCACGCGCGAGATTTCGACACTCAGCGACGACAATACCGCTGATCGGGAACTGATCCTGCAGTTGCGCGCGGCGATCGACAGCGAGCTTCCGCCGGCGACGACCAGCCTGGACCGCCTCTATCGCGAAGCCGGTGTCGTACTGCCGGGCTCGGTCGGTCGCCGCTTCGAGGAAGTGGAAGAGTTTCACCAGGCTATCGTGCAAAATCGGCGATCGCATCTGACGTCCGAGGTCCAGGCCGCGGAAGATCGTATCCGCACGCGCGATCGTGCACGCGAAACCCTCGATGGCCGGCGTCGGCAGCTGATGGGCATCCTCCAATCCGGCGGCGCGTTGGAACATTACGCAGCGCTCCAGCAGGAAGCCGGCCGCGCGGAGGCGGACGCCGAGGGACTGAGACAACGCCTCACGACGGCGGAGCAGATCGAAAGCACGAAAGCCGAACTCGACATTGAGCGCGCCCGGCTCCTGAAGACGCTTCAGGACGATCATCACGAACGTCAGAGTATCATCGAGGAAGCGATCCTCGTGTTCGAGGATCTGTCCAACGCGCTTTACGAAAAAGCCGGGAGCCTGACGGTCAGCGCCACGCCCAACGGTCCCCAGGTCGATATTCGTATCGATGCCCAGCGCAGCAAGGGCATCACCAACATGCAGATATTCTGCTTCGATCTCATGCTGGCCGAACTGACCGCCCGCCGGGGCATGGGGCCGGGTTTCCTGGTTCACGACAGTCATCTGTTTGACGGGGTCGACGAACGGCAGGTGGCCAAAGCGTTGCAGCTCGGCGCCGATCATGCTGCCGCGGTCGGATTCCAATACATCGTCACGATGAATTCGGATGCTTTGCCGAAAGACGGCTTTCGTGACGGCTTTGATGTTAGTGCCTATGTGCTCGACACCAAGCTGACCGACGCAACCGAAACCGGCGGGCTATTCGGACTGCGCTTTAACTGAAATACGCCCCTACCCCAACTTATCCACATCTTTAGCGCTCGCGATCAGGGGGCTCGCGTTTAACTTTGTCCGACTCAGCCGACGGCAAAGCATCCGATTTACGGCTGCGGCTGTCCGCTGCCGCCGAACTCCGATCGGCGATCATGATCTCCCGCGCCCGCTGCAACCGCCGAGACACCGCCGCTGGCATATCGGCCACGAACCCTGCGATATCCTCGGCCAACGCGCGGTCCTCGTCCTTTCCGGTTGCCGCCAGCGCTGCCGCGGCCTCTGCATAAGCCCCCCGGATCTGCTTCTGGCGGCCGAGCGCAAGCACATCCTCCACCCGCCGCTCTGGGTTCTGTGACCGTGCGAACGCCTGCGCGCGCTCTTCGATCAGCCGGTTGAGATCCAAATCCCTCCCCTGCCCCGCTGCCCGTGCCTCCAGATGGTGGGCCGGCGAGCGCACCCGCTTCTGGACATGGCCGCGCGCGCGGCGCGGCGTCGCTTCGGCGGTGATACCGCGCTGGCGCAATTCATGGGCGAAGCTTTCGCGCCAATGATGAAGGTCGGCCTTGCGCGGATTGAACCGCGCCCCGTCCGCACCCTGGGTCGCGACGGTCAGATGGACATGGGGGTTAGCGGTGTCGGTGTGGAGCGCCACCATATAGCTGAACTGCCCTTCGAACTCGACGCGCGCGAACGCCTGGACGGCATCATGGATGGTCGCGGCATCGGTCGTACCGCCGGGCATAGACAACACCATCGACATCGAGGTCGGTCGCTCCTTGCCATATGGGTTCATCGCCTGATCGAGCATGTCCCAATCGGCCGCGATCGCCTTCAGGCGCTTTTCGTCGGTGATGATCTCGCCTTCGCTGCTGCGAACCTCGAGCTTCCCGTGGCGCGATATATAGCCAAAATGTTCGGCGAGGTGCCTGGCCCCACGCTGCTTGCCCGAGATCTTGACCATGACCTCGGGCGCCTTGCGCACGATGCGCTCAAGCTTGGCGCGCGCCTCGGCCGGCGACAACATCGGCGCAGCGGCGCTCCCGCCTATCCCCTTGCCACCACCCGAACGGATCCGCAGCGTCCCTCCGCGCAGGCTACGCTTGCCCCCGGCCGGCGGTCGCCAGGCTTCCATCAGACTGGGGAGCGGCAGGACGCCGTCATCGTCCTCAGTCATCGGGCGTATCCCAATAGCTCAGATCACCTTTCAGCGCGCGGCCAAGCGCGCGCAGCTGGTCGGCCACCTCGTCACGGAAGGAGGCGACCCGCGCGGCCTCGCGCGCCAGGTCGAGCCGCGAATCCACCATGGTTGCGGCATGAAGGGCATGGACCGCCTGGTTGAGATTGATGCCGATCCGGTTGAGCTCGCGCCAGGACTGCGCGATCTCTACCCGGTCGGCGCGCGGCGGAAGCGGATGTGCATGAAGCCGCCGACGCAACAGCATCACGAGCCATTCGGTCCGTTTTAGCCCGCGCGCATCGGCGGCCGCATCGAGCCTCTCAATATCCTCGCGCATGAGCCGAAGTTGGAGCCGGTCAGTCGTGCGGGTCCGAGGCGAAGCCGTCTCGCTCGACCTGTCCCCGGCGTTCTCAAGCGCATCGTCGATCAGCTTGCGCAGGAGCGCTGAGCGACCGCCGGCGGCAGTCGCCCTGGCATCGAAGCGCGCCGCGAGATCATCGGGCAGACGGAGGCCAAAAAACGCCACACCCCATTGCTATTGTTTAACAATGACGGCGCCAAGCCTATCCGGCCCTCACCTAAAACCACTCGTCTTATAGTCTGCTCAAGCAGACTCCGCCCGCCCTCTAGCCAGGGATCTCACCCGACCTGACATCTGCAAAAGAGCACAATATTTCCGAGTGATTCAATAAGCACGATCCGAGAAAATGAAGACAGCCGCGCCCCTGAAGAAGGGGGCGCGGCTGTCAAAATTGTCTGAAAAGCCCGATAGTTTCTACGCGGAGTGAGGGTTGAATGTGTGAGCGCCCCGCCCGGACGATGGCTTACCCCATAACGATGCCGGCAACGGGCGCTTCGATCTCCTCGCCGTCGTCGAACACCACCCGGACCAGCTCGGGCAGGATCAAACGTCCGGTCCGCCCGTCCAGGGTCACACGAACCGCATCAAGAGGCTGGGGCTCCAAAGACTTCTCCGTGCCGAACATCGATCGCAGGCCAGCACCAGCACGAACCGGCCTGCTTGGCGCAGCGCGCTCGGAGCCCTGCCCATTCGACAGGGCAGGCACGTCAAGCAACCCGGTATCAGGCAGAGCCTCGGATGCCTTGAGCCCCGCGATAAACCGGCCGCCCTCGGCCAGGGTCACGCTCTCATCGCCGAGCCGCTCGACATAGGCGCGCACCGCGTCGCCATGCGTGCGGGCAGCCCGGTGGAGGTCGTAGAGCAAGCGGATCGGCATCTGATCGATCGCTGCCCGCAGCCAGGGCGCCATGTCGGCACAAGCGGCATAGAGCGATACGAACTGCTTCGACCGGCCAAGCGCGCGGGCGATCTCCGCCTGGGTTACGCCGGCGGCCAGCATCCGTTCGATCCCGGTTGCCAGATCATGCGGGGTGAGGCCCGCGCGCTGATCATTCTCGACGATCTGATCGGCGAGCGTGTCGGCCCGGTTCACCACCGCCATCACGATGGCAGGAATAGTCTCGCGCCCGGCAAGGCGCGATGCCCGAAAGCGCCGCTCGCCGACGCGGATGACATGAAGTCCTTCGCCATTTTTCGGGGCGACGATGATCGGCTGCAGGACGCCGCGCGCGGCGATCGACGCGGCAAGATCCTTGAGCTCCGTCTCGTCGAACACGCGCCGAGGGTTTTCGGGGTCGGCGATGATCCAGTCGAGCGGCAGATCCTCGACGCGCCGCGCGCTGTCGTGGAGACCGACAAGCAGTCCGAACTCTTCGGCGCGCTGATCGAACTTGCCCATCACGCCGCACTCAGGCGACGGTCATCCATCCGGCGGACGATTTCGGCCAGGATCGGTCGGATTTCGTCAGCGGCCGCTTTCGCGCCGCTGCCGGTTTCGCGCCAGACCGGATGATGCTGTTCGGCCGAATGCTTGTAAGTCGGTCGCGCCTTGATGAAGGCGGGAAACATCAGTTTCTGGCCCACGGCGCGGGCGAGCTTGACCGCATTGTCCATTTCGCGCCGGTCGAACGGATTGACCATCGAGGGCAACAGCCCGAGAAAATCGACCTTGCGCCCGCCTCTCGCCCCTTCCGCTTTTTTGAGCGCGGTGAGCAGCATCTTGGCGCACTCGATCGAATCCTCGGCGACCTGGACCGGGGCGATCACCGCGTCGGCCACCGCCATCGCGCTCAAGGTCAGCTCATCCCATTTGGGACCGGTGTCGATGACGATATGATCGAAATGGGCGCCAAGCGCGGGAAACCGGCCCAGGAAGTCGCGGACATCCGCGGCCGCCTTGACCATCTGCAGGCGCGGATCGGCGGCGAAAACAGTGATGCCTGGCGCATCGGTCAGGTCGAGCCGCGCCTCGGGATCGAACAGATCCGCTGCAAACCACCCGGCCCGCTCGCCGGCGAGCCGACGGGTGGAACTACCCTGCGGATCGAGGTCGAGAAACGCGACCCGGTTGCCATCTCGCTCGGCAAGATACCAAGCGAGATGCGTCGCAAGAAATGTCTTGCCGACCCCGCCCTTGAGCAGGCTGACGACGATCGTTCGCATCGGCGCCGCGCCGTCAGGATTCATAGTCGTGCGGACCATCGCGCAGGTTGCGCTCATAATGCTCGCGCGACGACCAGTCGCCACCGCCGCCGATGCCGGGTCCGACATAACGGAACAGGTAAACGGTGATGACGAAGCAGACGAATGCGAACAGCAACGCATGGTCTGGATGACGCGAAAAATAGTCGGCCACGGCGGGTCTCCTTGGCATGTTCCAGGGAAACCGGTCGGTCCCCTCACCGCGCAGCGAAACGCGGCCGCTCTCGCCGCGCAGCCTCTCCTCTCGTGCCGGGGAGCAAGACCCGGTGGGCGTCAGACGGCACCGGCGATAGTCTGCTCAAGCAGACTTTTCGGCCATCCCCCCGGTCAGGGGGATAGCCGGCGTCACCATCGCTCGGTGAGACATTGTGCGCAGCCCGGCGGCAACGTCAGCGGGCTCGGTTGGCGCGACGCGATCAGCGCTCGCGGCTGACGCCTTGGTCAGTCGGCAGGCTCACGCAACCGCCACTGGTGGACCAGGGCGACGATCTTGTCCTCATAGCCGAGCTGGTCGGGATAGATCGCGCCGTGATGACCGCCCAGATAGACGAACACTACTGCCATGTCGGCCGCAACGGCGTGGTCGACGCCGAACAGGTCGGCGAGATCGAACCCGCCATTGTCTTGCGCATTCCACCAGGCGAGCAGGAAGTTTGCGGCGCGACGCGCTTGCCCCGTGTCCGAGGCGGCCAGATCGAAAAGCCGGTCGAGGGCTTGTATGACAGGCTCGCTCATCTGCGAATCCCTTTCGGTAAAAGGTGGCCCCGACAGGGTCGGGGCCATGATAGCTCAATATTCGTGGGTGAGAAGCAGCGTCAGCACGCGGGTGGTGACTTCGGGATCGGTCGGATCGGGCGATCCATAGGTCAGCGCCCGATCATAATAGTCGATCTTCCAATACAGGGCTTCGCCGGCAAGTTCGAAGCGCCCGAAATCACGCTCGCCATGGGGATCGACGTCGGGACCAAAGGCGTCATAGTCGCGCACGGTGCGCAACAGTTCGGCGCGGCGCTGGAACCCGCGGAACAAGCTAGTATCGCCGATCAGCTCGGCGACCCCGGCGGTCATGACCACCTGGTTGACGCCCGGGCTATGGATGGACTGGCGCAGGGCATCATTGAGCCGCGCGATAGTCGCGATGCGCTGGTCTGCGGATAGGACTTTGTCATTCTGGGGGTCGGCCATGACGTTCGACTTCCTGATCTGTGTCAGACCCCGCCGATCGGGGCCTTTCGACAGGCGACCGGACCGCCGGGGCATAGCGCGCCCGCGCACCCGCAGGGTCGCAACGGATGTGGAGAAGCCCGGCACGGGCTTGCGCTGGCAAGTGCCGCGGCGAGGACGCCAAGCCAGGAAGGGACGATCGGTGCAGCGGTGAGAGGGAAAATGGAACGGCATGGCCGACTTTTCGGACGTGCTGCTGGACGCGCAACCGAGGGCTTCGCTATCTATCGCCTCGATCATGACAGACACCGCCCGGATCATTGCCCTCTGGCCACGCTGGACATTGAGCGTGGGCGTGATGCAGCGGCTGCTGATCCAGGTTCGCACGCAGTGCCGCCGCTGCGGCGCCCTGATGCGCGCCGATCTGGACGATCTGGTCGCCCGCTATGGCGCAAGTGCGTCGCTGATCGATCGCCAGGAACGATGCCGCATGGTCGCGTGCGATGGCGCGACCTTCTACGTTGCCGCCCGGCGGCATGGCGAACCGTGGCGGATCCTGCTCGACGACGGGGCGCTGCGCGACGGCCTGAGCCTGTGCCCGCCAGCGCATCTCGCCCATGGGCGACCAGCCCCTTTCGCGAATGCCGCAGACCTGCTCGTTCCAGGGCGCCGTTGACGGCCTGCCCCACGGCAGGGATCGTGACCCGCATGGGCGTGCGCCGTTGTGGCGCGAAGAAGAAAGGAGTGTTCGAATGAACTGAGCTTATTGGCATAGCTCATGCCTGACCGACTTACCGGGGCCGGTGATGAATCGGCTGAGACCCCGAAAGGGGGACGGGACCATAGCATGTCGGGGTAGGGATCGAAGTTGGGCGCCGCAGCCTGACAGCTGACCAGCAGGCAAGATGCGCATGGTGAAGACTGGATTGTCTGAATCCCAGTTTCCAACGACCACTAGGTAGGTGACGGTGAACGCGGCTGACACATCGTCTCGAGCGGAGCGAGGAGCACGTCCCAGTGAATCGCTGCCAATCCGTTCGGCGTGGCCCCTGTCAGGGGACTAAGGAAACGAACGGGGCACCTAACCGCATCGCGACTCCTCACTCGCGCAACTGCGGGATCGCCTAAACAGGACGGCTCGCCGGACCTGCATGGCGACGGAGCCGTCATAGTAGTCAAACGCCCGGTGTAATGGCCGGGACAGCCGCCGCGAGGCGGACGGGGTAGCGGTATAAGCGGGAGCGATCCTTGTCGAAATCCGCTGCGTCCGGGCGAAGGACGGCAGTTCTGTAACTCGATGGATCAATGGAAAGGGACTGCTGATGCAGACCGCTACTATCCTGAGACGGATCGAGAAGCTTCCGGCCCTGTCGCGGGCGGGCAAGCGGATCAATGGTCTCAACCGCCTCATGCGGTCCCGCTGCTTATATGAGCGGGCCTATGACAGAGTATCCCGGAATCGGGGTGCGATGACGCCGGGAGTGGACGGACAGACCTTCGACGGCATGACGCTGGCGAGGCTCGACCGTCTGGTTCAAAGCGTGGCGGAAGGCCGTTACCGCCCTCGTCCAGTGCGACGGGTCTATATCCCCAAGGGCAATGGTAAGATGCGCCCATTGGGTATCCCAACGGCGGATGATCGCATCGTTCAGGAGGCGGCGAGGATGGTCCTCGCGGCGATCTATGAACCTGTGTTCTCGAAACACAGCCATGGGTTCCGCGCGGGTCACTCCTGTCACACGGCTCTCGAAGAGATCCGTAAAACCTGGACGGGCGTAAAATGGCTGATCGAGGTGGATGTCCGCGGGTTCTTCGACAACATCGACCATGACATCCTGCTCGGCCTCTTGGCCCGGCGGATCGATGATCCAGTGTTCATCGATCTGATCGGGACAATGCTTAAAGCCGGGTGCATGGACGACTGGAAGTTCGAACGGACTTATAGCGGCACCCCACAGGGCGGGGTTATCTCGCCCCTGCTCGCCAATATCTATCTCCATGAACTTGATGAGTTCATGGAGTCGATGCGGCGGGGCTTCGACAAAGGCGACAGACGGCGGGCGAACCCCGCGTATGTTGCCTGCTCTCAGCAAATCGCCGCTCTCCGCAAGGAGATCGATGCAGTCCGTGCCGATGGTGCGGGCGATGGCGAGGTTCGCGTCCGATTGGCGCTAATCGAAGCTGTCAAACAGGATCGGCGGAAACTCTCTTCCGTCGATGACATGGACCCCAACTTCCGCCGCCTGCGGTATTGTCGCTATGCTGACGACTTCCTCGTTGGCGTGATCGGCAGCAAGGCGGACGCTGTCCGGATCATGGCCGATATACAGCGCTTTCTCGCTGATCGGCTCAATCTGGCGGTGTCACCGGAGAAAACCGGGGTTCGCGATGCATCGAAGGGATCGCCGTTCCTTGGCTTCCATGTATGCGCCTTCACGTTGCGCTCCGCCGGAACAATGGCGGGGCGGCAAAAGACCGGCGGTGGAACGCGTAGCGTTCTTCGTCGGCCGACGCGAGGGAATATCAAGCTGTGGGTGCCACGGGATCGGGTCTATGCGTTCTGCAGGCGCAAAAAGCTCGGCAACCTCGACATGAGGAATGGTCGGGTGCGCCCGCAGCTCATGGAATCCAGTGTGCCGGAGATCATCGTAGCCTACAACTCGGAGTTCCGAGGCTTCGCGAACTACTACGCGATCGCCGATGGCGTGAAAGCGTCACTCGACAAGTTGGAACTGGTCATGCTCAGGAGCCTCTTCGCGACTGTGGCATGCCGGCGACGCTCGACGAGGCGGCAGGCCGAGGAATATCTGAAGATGGGGTCGGACCACGGGATTACGACCGTGGTCCGGGGCGAGCCGCGCGTTCATAAGGTGTGGAAACTGAAGCATCTGATCGTGAAGACGTGGGATAACCCCATCGTCGACACCATCACGGTAGGCTCTCGCCTTGCGCAGAGTCCGAACGATCTGGTCACGCGTCTTAGTGCCGAGCAATGCGAGGCATGTGGCGATACCGATGGTCCGTTCGAGATGCATCATCCCAATCGCTTGAAGGACAAGCGGCGCGACCAACTGACGCCTTGGGTGCAATCGGCACGACGGCGCAGGACAATCGTCCTGTGCCGAAAGTGTCACGTTGCCCATCATGGCGGCCGGATGCCCAGCGGAATGGAGAGCCGTGTGCATTGAAAGGTGCAAGCACGGTTCGGGGGGAGGCGCTGGGGCGTCCTCGAAAGAGGCGTCTCGCGTCTACCCTACCGAGACCCGGCACGGGGCTCGGGGCGTTTCGCCTAGAGCCCGGTCCGGCGCAGCCGGAGCCGCCCTCCCCGCTCAAGCCCCCTTTGCATCACCCAGATCACCGAACAAGCGAAGCAATATCTCGTCCAAACTGGCGACCTTCTCGAATCTGGTTATCCGGACCTTGCGATGGTTCGGCCGCGCATTCTTCTGGCCGTCCGCAGTCCCCTTGCTATGTTTGGCGACGGCAAACGAAGTGATGTCCGGCAAAGGCTCGCCTGGCCCCGCGCCGAACCACAGATAATGGTCGAAAAAGAGGTCTGGCGTCACCACGATCCAGATGACGCACCCGCTCGGCTTCTCCATCAGCTTGAGGCTGATCTTGACCTCATCGGTCTTGCCGCCGACGATTTTGGTCTTGAACTGGATATGGCGGGTCACGCGGCCGCGGGCCATGACCAGATCATAGCCACCCGCGTCGAATTCGGAGCGCAGCACCTCGACATCGGTCACGCCCCGTTGCCACAGGCAGCGCAGCGCGTCCCCGACAAAGACATGCTCCACGATGCGCTCACGCAGGGTCGAGTGGATGAAATGCGGGCTCGCTTCCTCGGTAAGATCGTCCAATCAGCGCTCGCACAATAACGGCGGGGGCGAATGCCCCCGCCTGAAGGTTTCAACTGAACGGATCATATTCATTGATGACCGCGACGTCGCCATCGAACTCATCGGCGGTGATGACCGCGAACTGCGTGCCGATGCCGATAACCATGGTTGCGATCATGAGGGTTCTGGAGAGGCCGAGCGCGTGGAGGCGGGCGATCTTGATGTCGGTGAACATATCGAGGCTCCTTGCAAGCCGGCGGGTTCATCCCCGCTCGACTGGCGCCCGATGTGTTCGGCCGGTGGCCGCGATCACTTTTTGCCGCAGGCCAAAAAGCCGTAGCGCAAGCGACCGGACCCTTTACGGGTTGATCGCATGAGGCTGCCGGCCGGACCAAGGATTGCGCCTCAAAGAGCGGGGTGGACCCGCCTGACGCCAGGATTTGGGCTTCGCGCCGACCCTTCTAGTATGTCTCCAAGGTCGGCCCTTGCGCAGATCGCGCGGTCTTGCGCAGGATGCTGGAGAGTTCATCCATCAAATAGGGTTTGTTGAGCAGCGCGAACCCGCAGGCGCCTTCGTCGGCCCGGACATGGCTACAGGCGCTTGAAGATGATCCGCAGGCCGGGATAGAGGGCGACCTCTTGCTGTTTGTTCTTTTTTTGTTCTATGCTTCGCTTATGCTCCGAGTCGATGAAGATAGCCTGACCCTCCATCTTGAGGTGTCGCTCGCAACCGCCGAACCGGCACTGGTAACGGATATTCGCTGCGGTGACGCAGCCGTACGGCGGCGTGCGGTGGCGCAGCTTGCCCGGCATCTGGCAGTGCGTTTGCGCTGCTATGATATTCTCGCCGACGAGCCCGCCGCAAGGACGGGTACATTGCCGCTGTTCCCCGACGCATGACGAACGCCCCGTCCCGATCCCATCGCTGATGCTCACGGCCCTGCTTCTCGCTGTCGCGACCGTACCCGCCGGGCAGACTTTCATCTGTACGCCCACCAGGGTGTGGGACGGCGATGGACCGGTGTGGTGCCGGGAGGGACCACGGATTCGACTTGGCGGAATAGCGGCACGCGAGATCGGCGGCTCCTGCCGACGCGGTCAACCCTGCCCGCGCGCCAGCGGCGTCGCCGCGCGGGACGCGCTGGTCCGATTGCTTGGCGGCGCCAAAGGCAGAACCGGCACCGGCCATATCCTTGTCGCCGGCCCTAGGCTCCAATGTCGGTCAACCGGCAACGCGAAAGGAGATCGCACCGGTGCCTGGTGCTCTGCGCCGGGGATCGGCGACCTGAGTTGCGCCATGATCGCGACTGGCACGGTGCTGCGGTGGCGACGCTATGCGGCGGGCCATTGCCGCTGAGCGGACGCGGAGGGCGATAGCGGAATAAAGCTGTCCGAAATCTGTCTACAAGCTTCGGACAGGTCTAATTTACATTTGTCCGAAATTTGTATAGGGATTTCGGACATGGCCGATGATACTCCCGACCTCAAAGCCGCCATTCTTCAGCGGATCGACGCGCGTGCACCCAAAGCGGTGTGGACGCCGGGGGACTTTCTCGACCTTGGCAGCCGCGATGCCGTCGACAAGACGCTCCAACGCCTGGTCGCCGCTGACATGCTCCGCCGTATCGACCGCGGCCTTTACGACAAGCCCGGGCGCAATAGCCTGACCCAGCAAAGTAGCCCACCAGATCCCCGCGAGGTCATCGACGCGATCGCCCGACGCGATCAGATCCGGGTGCTGGTCGACGGCATGACCGCCGCCAATGATCTGGGCCTCACCAACGCGGTCCCGGCCAGGATCGTCGTCCATACCGATGCGCGGCTGAAGACGATCCATCTCGGCCATCTCACGATCAGCTTCCGCCTGACCGCCGCCAGCAAGCTCTTCTGGGCGGGGCGGCCCGCGATGCGGATCGTCCAGGCCCTTCACTGGCTGCGCGATACGATGGGAAGCGACCCACAAGACGATGCCACGGTCCACCGACGGATCATGGCGCTGCTGCATGACGCCCGACAGAGCAAATCCGTGCGCGACGATCTGGCCGATGGCCTGTCGACACTGCCGGCATGGATGCAGGCATATTTGAAGCCGATGCTGGCCAGTCGGGCGTCGGCCGCATGATGAACCCTGACTATGACCGCATCATCAGCGCTGACGACGACACCCGTCTCGGCCTGTTCACGACGACCGCGCAGCGCATCGGCACCACGCCCCAGAATGTCGAAAAGGATTTCTGGGTTTGCTGGACGCTCGACGCCCTGTTCAACGGATTGCCGCATGGTCCCCGCCTGCTGTTCAAGGGTGGCACCTCGCTGTCGAAGGGCTTCGGGCTCATCCGGCGCTTCTCCGAGGATATCGACGTCACCGTCTTTCGCGACGATCTGGGGCAGACCGCCTCGATCACCGAACTGGAGGCGATGAGCGGAAAGAAGCGGCAAGCCGCGCTCGACGCGATCCGCGAGGCCTCCGAGGCGCATATCCAGGGACCGCTGCACGACCAGCTCGCCACGCTCGTTGGCGAAGCCGCAGACCGCCTGGGCATAGCCGCCGAGCAATGGCGCGTCGAACCGGACCCCGAGGATGCGCAGGCGCTCTATCTACGCTATCCCTCGGTCACGCCTGTCGACGCCTACGTCGGCAAGGCCGTGAAGATCGAGTCCGGCGCGAAGTCTGCGCTCGACCCCCACGCAGTACATACGGTCCGGCCCTATCTCGAAAGCGACGTGCCGGGGATCGATCTTGCCATCACCAATATCACGATCGTCGATGCGGAGCGGACCTTCTGGGACAAGGTGGTCATCCTCCACGGCCTGCGGCGCTGGTTCGAGATCCGCGGCGTCCTGCGCGGCAACGGGCAGCGTGTGTCGCGCCATTATTATGACCTCCATGAGCTGCTGCAATCCGATGCGGGCAAACGCGCGCTGGCTGATCCGGCGCTTGGACGCGATTGCGTGGCGCATGCCAGGCTGTTCTTCAACCGGCCCGCCTTCGACCTCGCGACTGCCGTGCCAGGAAGTTTCGCGCTGTGCCCCGAGGGCGACATGGTCGATGATTTGCGCGGTGACTATCGCGCGATGACGGGCATGATCTTCGGCGCGGCGCCCGCATTCGACGATGTTGTCGAAAGCATTGCTGCGCTGCAGAACGCCCTGAACGCATCGGCATCCTGACCGAATTCCATACGAGCGCCAAGCCGCCGACAGCTATGACCAGGCCAACGCCCGTGATCAGCGCCGCACGCCAATAGACAGCTTCGATATGAGCGCAGAAGCCAAAGAAAGTGCCGCCCACAATCGCTGCAGCGGCGACAAGCCGTGCAGCGAGATCGGCCCCAGTCAGAAAAGCACTGCCAGGTGTGGCCCACAGCAATAGGACCGCCCCCATTCCCACAAATAGAATGCCGATGATGCCCAAAAGCACTTGGCTGACCAGTCGTAGGACAGGGGCTGAAGGTCTGCCGCATGCCAACGGCTCATCCCCGTACGGTTTGGGGCGCGATTGCGATCGACGAGAGATCGTTCGATGGGTCTACAGGAATGCCCGCTTCGCTCCGTTCGGAATAGCGATCGACGAGTTGATCGGCATGCGGCCGCAGCAGGACGGTAAAGCGTACAAGCTCCTCGACCACATCGACGATGCGATCATAATAGCTCGACGGCTTCATGCGGCCGTCATCGTCAAATTCGGCGAACGCCTTAGCCACGCTCGACTGGTTGGGGATCGTGAACATCCTCATCCACCGGCCAAGGATGCGCAGTGTGTTGACGCTGTTGAAGGATTGCGAACCCGCGCTGACCTGCATCACAGCCAGGGTCCGCCCCTGCGTCGGGCGCATGCCCTTATACGCCAGAGGCAGATGGTCGATCTGGGCCTTCATGATACCGGTGATCTGCCCGTGCCGTTCCGGGCTGCACCAGATCTGCCCTTCCGACCACAAGGAATGCGCCCGTAGTTCGGCAACGGCCGGGTGGTCGTCCCCTTCGACCTGGTCGGGAAGCGGCAGATCAGAAGGATCGAATATCCGCGTTTCACATCCGAAAAACTGGAGAAGCCGCGCAGATTCCTCCACCACAAGCCGAGAGTAGGATCGCTTCCGCAAGCTGCCATAGAGGAGAAGAATGCGTGGCGGCGGATCGTTCGGGCCGAGACCAAGCGCGGGCCTCCGGCGGGCAAAGGCCATCTTCAGAGCCGGCAGATAATCCGGCTCGGATAGCTGGCGCAGGCGCTCAAAGGCCATGATGTCCTCGCTCATCGGCCTTGCTCGGGCACGGTATCGGGAAACCAGCGGCGACCGAACCAGAAGGCGACATTCACCAGCAGGATCAGCACTGGCACCTCCACCAGTGGGCCGATGACGGCTGCGAAAGCGACCGGGGACGCCAGCCCGAAAGCGGCGATCGCGACGGCAATGGCCAGTTCGAAATTATTGCCCGCAGCCGTGAAGGCCACAGCCGTCGTGCGCGGATAGTCGCTGGCGATGAGCTTGCCCATGAAGAAGCTGATCGAAAACTGGACGACGAAATAGATCGTCAGCGGGATGGCGATGCGGACAGCATCACCGGGCAGCGTAACGATCTCGCTGCCCTTCAGGCTGAACATGGCAACGATCGTGAACAGCAGGGCGATGAGCGTAACCGGACCGATCTTCGGGAGGAATACGCTCTCGTACCAGTCGCGCCCCTTGGCCGCGACGAGACCCTTGCGGGTCAGATATCCCGCAAGGAAGGGAATACCGAGGTAGACCGCCACCGCTTGCGCGATGATCCAGAAGCTGACGTTGATGACGCTGCCCTCCAGCCCGAACAAGGGCGGCAGGAAGGCGAGGAAGAACCAGGCATAGAGGCTGAAGAACAGGATCTGGAAGATCGAATTGAACGCCACCAGCGCCGCGACATATTGATTGTCGCCCTTGGCAAGCTGGTTCCAGACGATGACCATCGCGATGCATCGGGCCAGCCCGATCAAGATGAGACCCGTCATATAGGCTGGCTCGGCGCGCAGGAAGATGACGGCCAGAACGAACATCAGCACCGGGCCGATGATCCAGTTCTGGACAAGCGATATCGCCAGCACCCGCTTGTCCTCGAAAACGCGCGGCAGCTCCTCGTAACGAACCTTAGCCAGCGGTGGATACATCATCAGGATGAGGCCGATCGCGATCGGTATATTCGTGGTGCCCCAGGACAGGCCGTTGATCGCGGCGGGCAGCCCCTCGATGCGCGTGCCAAGGCCTACGCCCAAGGCCATCGCCAGAAAAATCCACAAGGTGAGATAGCGATCGAGAAAGGATAGCCGTGGTCGACGGGTCTGGGTCATTGCGGTTCCTTGAGCGGTGGGGCGGCGTCACCGACACCCAGCGCGATCTGCATATAGACGGTGTCGAGCCAGCGTCCGAACTTGCGTCCCACCGAGCGCATCGTGCCGGCATGTTCGAAGCCGAGCTTGGCATGGAGGGCGACGGATGCCGCTTCACCCCCACCGATGACGGCAATCATCTGGCGAAATCCTGCCGCCTCGGTCTGTGCCAGCAGAGCAGCAAGCAGCGCCTTTCCGACACCTCGGCGCTGATGCCCGGGATCGACATAAATCGAGTTCTCGCAGCTCGACGCATAGGCAGGCCGATCGCGAAACTGCGTGGCATAGGCATAGCCGACAACATCGCCGCCCTGCTGGGCGGCGAGAAACGGCCAGCCTTTCGCCAAGCATGCGCCAATCTTGGCTTCGGTCTCCATCACCGAGCGCGGGCTGGTATCGAAGCTGGCGGTGCCCTCCCGGACATGATGGGCGTAGATGGCGGCGATCGCCGGCGCGTCGGCGAGGACCGCCGGCCGGACCGTAACCGCTGCCATCGTTCAGCCTGCCGTGACGCGGTTGCCGGCAGCGTCGACGACCTGCTCGCCGTCTTCCTTGGCGAAGGCACCGCGTTGGGCCGCGGGAATGAGGTCCAGCACCGCTTCGGAAGGGCGGCACAGCTTGACGCCGAGCGGCGAGACCACGAGCGGACGGTTGATGAGGATGGGATGGGCCATCATTGCGTCGATCAGCGCCGTGTCGGAAAGACCTTCATCGCCCAGGCCGAGGTCCGCAAATGGCGTGCCCTTCTCGCGCAACAAGGCGCGCGCGCCGATCCCGGCGCGTGCGATCAGGCTTTCCAGCTGACTGCGGGAAGGCGGCGTCTTCAGATATTCGATCACATGTGGTTCGATCCCGGCATTGCGGATCATCGCGAGCGCATTGCGCGACGTCCCGCATTCGGGATTGTGGTAGATGATGATATCCACGGTCATTCACCCGCCTCCGCCTTGGCGCTGGCGCCTTCGCTCTGTCCGATGTCCTTGAGCTTGCGCCGCATCGCCATGTCATCGAGGCTCGAGATCGGGAGCGCCAGAAACAGCGCAATGCGATTCTGCAAATAGCGCAGCGCCTGCAGGAAGGCCTCGCGTTGCCCCTCGCCCTCGATCGCAGCAGGGTCTTCAATGCCCCAATGCGCTGTCATGGGATGGCCGATCCACACTGGACAGGTCTCACCGGCTGCATTGTCGCAGACCGTGAAGATGAAATCGAACTGCGGCGCACCGGCACCGGCAAACTCATCCCAGCTCTTGGACCGCATATCGGTGGTATCGAAGCCGAGCCCCTGAAGCACCGACAATGCCATTGGGTGGACCTGCCCTTTTGGCTGGCTCCCGGCGCTATAGGCTCTGAAACGCCCCTCGCCGAGCTTGTTCATGACCGCTTCGCCAAGGATGGAACGCGCCGAGTTCCCGGTACACAGGAACAGGACATTATAAATACGGTCGGGCATACAGGGCTCCGTCAGCAGCAGGGAACAAGCTCGGCGATCAGCGGCTCGCACAGTTCCGCCCTGCCCCCGCAGCAATCCTTGACCAGGAACAGGGTCAGCGCCTTGAGCTGATCGAGGTCGGCGCGGTAGATGATCTGGCGACTGTGGCGCTCGGCACGGATCAGGCCCGCACGCGCAAGCCCGGCCAGATGCGATGACATCGTATTCTGGGGGATATTGAGCTGGCGGGCGACTTCGCCCGCGGCCAGGCCATCGGGCTCATGACGCACCAGCAAGCGAAACGCATCAAGGCGAGTGCCTTGGGCAAGCGCCGCCAGCGCGCTGATAGCAGAATCATTGTCCATATATCGATAATATTGGATATATGGATTTCTGACAAGCCCAAGCAGAGGAATGCCGACACAGCAAAAGGCCCGGTGGTTGTGGCCACCGGGCCTTCGCGGGTTTCAGAACGGAATTTCGTCGTCATCGACCGAGCTGTCATTGCCGCCCTGGTCGCCACTGGCGGACTTGGCGCGGGTGAGGAAGGTCACCTCGTCGGCGATGATCTCGACGCCATACCGCTCGATATTCTCGTTGTCGGTCCAGCGGGTGTAGTGGATGCGACCGCGCACCATCACCTTCATCCCCTTGTCGACATATTGTTCGACCGTCTTGCCGACGCCGTTGAAGCAGGTGATCCGGTGCCATTCGGTATCTTCGATCCGCCGGCCATTGTCGTCCTTGACGATCTTGCCGTTGCTGTCGCGCTTGGGCCGCGAGGTCGCGAGGCTGAAGTGGGTGATCTTGGTGCCGCCCTGGGTGGTGCGGGCTTCCGGCGTGGCGCCGACATTGCCGGCGAGGATGACGAGGTTTTGCATGTCGAGGTTCCTTTTTTGGGTGCCGAAGGGACCGTCCCTTCGACTGACCCCCGAAAAAGGCGGGCATGGGCGGTGCTTCCACCGAAGCGCGTCAGCCGCGCAGGGAAACCCCGACACAAGGGGTGGTGCGGGCAGCCGTGGCACACGGCAACTCGGCCCGAAGGGGAGCGGGTTGGAAGGACCGAACGACCGACTTAGGGATCAGGTCAAAAAGAAGAGATGGTGGCTTTGGTTCTATGAACCCAGGAACCGATGCAGAAACCTTCCCCTATCGCCGCGGCATGTCCCCGCCAGGCAGAGACCCCACAACCGGTCGTCAGCGCTTTTTCGCACCTAAGACGGTCGTCCGCAGCGAAACGACGGCAACTCTCATGGCAACAGACATAATGGCCGTCTGACGCACGGTACGCCGCAGGCCCGCCCATCCCCGGCTTCATGGGATGGCTAGCGCCTTTTCGAACCGCGCAAAGGATGATGCGGCAAAGGATGATGCGGTGGTGCGCCGTCACACGATCTGCGCCCTGATCACGGCAAGGAGACGGTCGATGCAGTGAGAGACGTCGGCCACATCGAAGGGTGACGCTCCAGCCCGGAACAAGGCGTCGATCTGGTGGCGGCGATAGGCCGGCGAAAGGATCGCGGCAAGTTCCGGCAATTCCGGAGGCAGGCCGGACAGGCCCGCCTCCATCGCAAGCGCCAGGGCCTTTTCGAGGTCATGCCGAATATGGACGCGGTTCCAGTCGTCGGCATAGCCGGCCTTCATCAAAAAGGCTTTGAGGCCGAGTTCGATCGCGATCGCCAGCGAATGTGCGGCACTCGCGGGCGCGATCTCCACCCCACCCGCCGCACCGCGCGCAAATCCCACAGCATTCTCCATGAAAATGCCGACAAGCGCTAGATCGACGGTCCCGGCAAAACGCCGCGCAGCGTCATCGAGCATGGAGGCCGATAGCCCGATCAACCAGCGCGGCCCGGCAATATTGCGCAAATGGCGCAGATACGCCGAACCCGGTTCATCGGTGTCGGTGCCGGCCGACCAGCGTAGCAGCAGCGCGGCCTTCCAGCAGCGCCCGTGACGCTGCCGGAAGGCTAGCAGAGCGCGCAGTTCCTCATCATGCAAATCGCGCATCATCATCTCTCTCTAGTTCGTGGTAAAGCGACCGTCGGTGCAGCGTCGGCAACGCGGATGGCTGGTGGACTCTGAGCCGCGTCCCGGCCGCCAACACGGCCGACGGGTTCCAGTGCTATTCAGCGACACCAAAAAGGGCCTCGGCGCCCTCCCCTCCTCTCGCCTGCGGGAATTTCCAGGGGAGGACGTTAAGCGCAGCGAAAAGGGGGCCGCCGGAAAACCGGCGGCCCGCGGCTTCAGCCCGCAGCGCGACGGGCAGCGGAAGGAGGGCTTCCCAACGGGCCGCGACGATCAACGACACGGAGTCCCCGAGCCTTGGCTTCGATGACAAGCCGCTCCGTCACGCCGTTGCCCTGGAAGGCGATAACGAACCGCGGCTTGAGCGAGAGCATCTGCTCGTTGCGACGGAAGCCGGCGCGGTCTCCGAGTTTGCGATCGAGACCGAACCGCACCTGCTGGATGCCATTCTGCTCGGCCCAAGACGCTGCAAGCCGCTCGATACCCTTCATATCGCCGCCGTGTACGAGATACATGTCGCCGACATGGGCGCGAACCTTGTTGAGGGTGGCCAGCAGATTATCGGCGAACGTCTTCATATCTTCGTCGTTGGCGAAGGTGAGGCGGCCACCGGCGAACACAACGGGCGTACCCTGCGCGGTGTTTGCGTTCAGAGCCCGCTCGCGGCGCGCTCGCAGGAAGGCATGGCCATCGACGATCCCGGCGGTGACGCCGAGCGAAATGCGGTTGCCGGACGATGGCACCCACGATCTCCCGGTCTCGCGGATATAGTGCGCGGCGGCGACATCGCGCATGATCTCGAAGGCACCAGCGGATTCCTCGACCTTCTTGGCAAGATCGATCTTCTCCTCCAGATTGGCCGTGCTGATTTCGGAGCCGTCCTGTTCGGCGAGGAGAAGGCGGATGTCGTCGGTCAATCGATCGACCAGTCCGTGTTTCTTGGCGGCGGCGCGGTGGAAGAGGTTCACCAGGCCCCAGCCCAGGTCTTCGATGTCGCGCTCCAGCGCGGTGTTTCCCATCGTCGTGAAGAGATCGCTCCAGATTGCGGTGGCGGTCTGCTCCAGCGCCTCGGTTGGTGGCGGCGCCATGCCACTCAGGTCTTCAGCGCGGGGTTCGAGGTGCCCTAGCTCCAGTGCCGCGAGTGCGGCTGCAAGCGATGTGGACATGATAGCGAGCCTTTCTGTCTGTGCCGGCGGCCTCTCCGCCGGATGCGCATCCTCCGGGCGCTCGCAAAAGAGGGGCTGGCACCGAGGCACAGCCGAGGGGAACTCGCGAACAAGGGGTGGTGCGGGCAGCCGTGGCACACGGCAACTCGGCCCGCCGTTCGCGGGTTGCCAGCGCCTCGCGGGCGCCCATATGCGGCATCCTCTGGCGGGGAAGGTGTCGACACAGACCGGTTTCGCTTTGCCCTCAGACCCTGCCGTCGATCCGGAATGGGGGTATCTCCAATTCCGCCGCTGCGAGATGCGACAGCACCGCCGCGAAGCTGCCGAGACCGCGCACCGTTTCCGCCGAGATCAGGATCTGGTCATCGTCCGACGCGCTGAAACTGCGAACGGTCATGCCGTCAAAGACCA
This sequence comes from Novosphingobium barchaimii LL02, assembly GCF_001046635.1. GTDB lineage: Bacteria > Pseudomonadota > Alphaproteobacteria > Sphingomonadales > Sphingomonadaceae > Novosphingobium > Novosphingobium barchaimii. The sequence goes on along the minus strand of NZ_KQ130458.1, from coordinate 82,144 downwards.
CCCGCTCCGGGCCAAACGCCCCAGGAGCGCCGCCAGCCCAGCGCGCGAAGACAAGGGCATGATCGACACAGAAAGTCTCGATCGCCTCGAACCGGCCCCAGGCAACCTCATGGTCGGCCAGGTACAGGGGAACGCTCGTATCGAGAGCGTCCGGATCGAACGCGGTGCCCTCCCAGTCCGTATAGGCGCCGTCGCTCGCGACGGCAGCGCAGAAGCCGGGAAGGAGGTCAGGGGACAGCGATCCGCCGATGCGGATCGCGACAGAAGCGCGATCGGCCATGAGAGTCTCCATAGCTAGGGAGGGGGTCAGCCTGCGGACTGACCCCGGTGGAATGCGTCGAGCCAACGCGCCATCGACATGCGCTGCTCGACGGGTTTGCGCGCTTGCGCCGCCTGGAAAGCGACCAGCGCGAGCGGTGCATCCGCAACGATCCGATCAACCTCGCTCGGTGGCAGAAGGCCGAGCGCACGGACATAGGCGGTGATATTGCCCGGTCTCGGTATCGCCCCGCCGCGCCCGACAACGGGCTTGCGCCAGAGGCCCTCGATCGTGCGCAAGCGCGGTTTTGCGCGGGCCTCCATCAGAACGATGGTGCGAAGTTCATCCTTGGAGAGCGCATCCACCTCGTGTGGCCGCATGGCGGGACAGAAAAAACATGAGGATTTAGGCGGTACAGGGAGGCCCGCACGCTCAATACGTGCAACGCAATCCGCCCGGGTCCAGCCCAGTTCGCGAAGGGGATACCGATAGTCATAGCGAGGGTCAGCATATCCCTCGGCATGCGCGTAGCGTCGCTGATCGGCACCGGAACAGTCATAGCCGATCAGTTTGACGACACGTCCGCCTTCTCCCCAGCACCGTATCGCGGGCGCCCATTGGGCCGTCCATTTGTCCTGCGGCGCCACCTTCCATTTGAGCGAGCACGACCCCCGCCCAAATGCCTTGGACGGCAGGGTGGCGTTGGTCAGCATGTTGGTGCCCAAGCTATCATAGGGCGGCCAATGCTTGAAGTTTCGCGGTTCGTAGCGGACTATCTCGGACGCAACATCGTGACGGTCCATCCAATGACGAAAGACCGGAATGAACGCATAGGTATCGGTCTTCTCGGATCCGGTATCGGCGAACAACACCATATCGATCGGCTCGCCTCGTTCGACGAGCTCGATGATCATGGCGGTGGAATCGACGCCCGCGCCCCAGGCCGCGATCACTGGCGCGCGCTCAACCATCGGTCGCGTCCTTCGGGACGATGGTCGGGTTGATAAGCCGGTATGCGCGCGTCTTGAGCTTTGTGATCCGGCACACAGTGCCGGTTGTGGGATCGCGAAAGAGCGGTGCCTTGCCCTTCGGATTGGCAATGACCGTGAAGCGGTCGCGATCTTCGCCGTCATTGAAACGAATGGGCTCGTCGAAGACGATGGTCTGTCCCGGCTTCGGGGCCGGCTTCGCGCGTTCGAGCTTGCGGCGAACCAGGTTGGCACGACAGCGTGCGCGCCATTCGGAGGCGTAGGTGCTGTCGGTTTCGGTCAATTCATCGAGAATTGCAGCGGGGCAGTCGCTTTCGCACGGTCCCATCGCTTCCGTCAGTCGGGTAGGATTGGTGCTGCTCATGGAGTCAGCCCTGATCCCCCCGCCGAACCGCACGTGCAGCTTTCACTGCATGCGGCTCTCCACTGTGACCTACCATTCCTTCGCGCTGATCGGGCAATCGGCCAGCATGAGTGTCCCGGTGGCACTGCTCGCACAGGACTACCGTCCTGCGCGCGCGGGCCGCCTTCATTCTCACGACAAAGCCGCGGTGCGAAACATCGGCCATCCCCCGGATATGGTGCACCTGACACGGAATATCGGATCGACCGCAAGCCTCGCATTGCTTGGCATTTTGACGTTCAACCCAGTCCGTACGTGAGTGTGTGAACACCTGCGTCCAAGGCTGGATATCAATCCTGGACGAGGTGGCCGGATCACGTTTCAGATGAGCCAGTTTCCAGACTTTGACCGATCGGGGCTGGCCATCGACGTCGTAGCCGATGGTAAATTCCTGCCCCGTCCTCATGCGGGCCACGACCGCTCGCACATTGGTCTTGTGCTTGCTGGCCAAGGTCTTGAACAAGCTCCACCGCTGGAGGAACTCAAGCCTGTTCAGCTTGAAGCTCACATCCTTGGCGAGAGCGTAATAGTTCGCAAAACCCCGCAATTCGGCGTTGTAAGCAAGGACAATCTCAACGTCGCTGCAGCTGAGCAGCAGGCTACGATGACGCGGCTTCAAGACCGACAGATCACCATAGCCCTTCGCCGAGGCAAACGCGTGGACCTTCTCCCAAGGGACATGCAGCTGCATCACTTCCGACGGCGGCCTGCGGAGGAAGCTGACGGAGCCCTTTCGGCTCCGAACCACCCGCTGACGTGTCGTATATGTGCGGACTTCATATCCAAGGAAGGCGGCCCCATCGCTCGCCTTGCGGATACCGCTTTTCTCCTCGGACACCGTTAGCGCCAATGCTTCTGTCAGGAATGCCCTGACTTCGGCGAACACGCTTCGTGCATCCTCCTTGCTACCGATAACCCCAATCATGAAGTCGTCCGCGTAGCGACAGTAACGAAGTCGGCGATAACCGGGGTCCATCGCATCTCCCGACGGGATGGACCGCTTTTGCGGCAGTAAGGTTTGGATTTTGGCCAAGGCGGCCGCAACCTTCACCTCGTCGACGTTCTCTTTAGCCCGCAGCATAGTGACGCGCTTCCGTTGTTTCTGGATGCGCCCAGCCAGTCGCCCATATTCCGGGTTCGTGGCACGGACCTTCCCCCTCTCGAAAGCCGCCATCCGTTCCGCCATGAACATATCGAGTTCATGGAGATAGATGTTGGCCAGGATTGGAGAGACGATACCGCCCTGCGGAGTGCCGCTGTAGGTCCGGGTGTGAACCCGGTCTTCCATAACGCCCGCCTTAAGCATGCTGCCGATCAGGCCGATGAATTTCTCGTCATCGATCCGTTTCCGCAGCAGCCGCAGGAGAATGTCATGGTCGATGTTCTCGAAGAACCCTGCGACATCCACATCTACGAGCCATTTCACCCCCGTCCATACGGCTTTGACATGTTCAAGCGCCGTATGACACGACCGGCCCGGCCGGAATCCATGGGAGGCGTTCGAGAACACCGGCTCATAGATCCGTTCGAGCAGTTGCCGCGCCACTTCCTGAACGAGGCGGTCATCACGCGTGGGAATCCCCAGCGGACGCCGTTTGCCCTTGCCTTTCGGGATAAACACCCGACGCACTGGTTTGGGATCGTAGGTCCCTGCCATCACGCTGGCGATAATCGGGTCGAGGTCTTCCGGTCCAAAGTCCACGAAAGTCTCGCCGTCGATACCCGGCGTCATCGCACCCTTGTTGGATGCGATCTTTTGGAGGCCGTCCTCCCAAAGGAGGCGAGACCCCATCAGACGATAGAGCCCATTCACCCGTTTGCCCGACGCAACGAGCGTCGGAATGGCCTCCAACCGGCCTTTCACAGTTTCTGGCAGCATCAGCACACCCCATGATCGGTGGTTGAAGAATCACAGCTGCCGCCCTTCCCCCGGTCTTCCCCGCTTTCGGCCTGATCGCTCAAGACCTTATACGGTTGCACCGCCGCCTCCGAAGAGGTCGATGTCCCGGGCATTACCCCGGGCGTTTGAGTAATATGGCGGCTCCGTACCCATGCAGGCCGGCAGAAGCCGCCTGTTTAGGGCATCCCGTAGTTACGCTGAATGGAGATGCGGCGCGGTTAGGTGTCCCGTTCGTCCACTAAACCCCTCGACGAGAGGCGCACCGGATGGGCTGAGAAACAGGCGGCCAAGACATGAGACCGCTGTCAACATCCGGACCTGGCGTGACAGTCGCTTTCGCCAGTATCGCTATATAGATTGCTGCAGACTGGGATTTAAGCAGTATAGCCTTCACCATACGCACCTTGCCCTGACCGTCATCGTCTCGATTTGCGACTGAGACGCATCCGGCCTTTTCCGAACATGCTATTGTTCCCCGTCCCTTTCGGGATTTCAGACCTTGTGAGGTCCGAGGTTAGTCCGGCGAGCAGAGGCATTCTCAACTTACCTCATCATCACTGATACTCCATTTCAGCGCCGCAACGGCGCACTATCTTTGTAGCCGAACGTGCAGCCATCGCGCGCGCCGGTGCTTTGCCTGGTCAGGCACACGACGGCGAAGACGGCCCGAGCGCCGGACGCCTCGATCCGTTCGCACGCGGCATAATAGGTCGAACCGACCATCGAAGACGCGAGAACCGTGAGACGATGATCCGCGTGCGCATAGGTGAACTGGTTGTCGAGATAGGAGCGCGGCGTGGCGTAGCCATCCTTATCGCGCATGAAGAGCCAACCCATGAAAGGTCTCCTGCATTACGGGGTTCAGGCCGCAGCGGCGAGGCACACAGCGCCGATCTCGTCGGGCGTGCCGGCAAGCCGGCGGCGGAACGCGGCCACGTCGAGCAACTCGGCAATCGGCGCGCAGTAAGGCCTGCCAACCGCCTGCCCATCGCGACAGCGGCTGATCGACACTTCGCTGTCGGGGAGGAAGCCCCGTGGAACCACGCGAACGGCGAGATCCGCGTGGCGCAGCTCCGTCGTGCCGTCTTCGTGATCGGCACCCATGACGGTGTTGATACGGACGTCGTCCGCATCGAGACCGATCGCCGTCGCGAGACGTGCAAGCGCGCGGCGCGCCTGATAGTGGAAGGTACGTTTGGCGTGGTAGTTTCCGCCGACGCTCTTCCCGGCGATGTCGAGCAGCGCCGGCGCGGCGGCAACCGCCAGGCGATCCGCTTCGCAACGGAGGCGAAGGGCGTTGACGCTGGGCGTGTCGCGTTCGGCAATGTCCGCCAGATGGCGGATGAGAAGAAGGATTGCCGCGTCGCCGGCGACAGGCTTGCCGGCACGCTGACAATCGTCGACGGCGGCGTTGAGGGCGTGGAGCGCCGCCGGCAGATGGTCCAGACCGGCGAGGGAAAGGGCCTGATTGTGGCGGTAGAGCGTATCGTAGAGCATGGGAGCCTCCTTCTGAGCGCTCTGGCGCGCTCAAAAGGCCGAAGGCGTCCTCCCCTCCCCTGTCCTTGCCGCGGCTGAACGGTACGGCGAACCGGCGGTAGCCGCCGGGGTCTGGGCGGCCGATCGCCGCGATCATGCTGCTTCACGGATCGGATCCTGGGCGTCGTCCGATGTGGCGAGGCCCGTTGCGCGGAGCAGGAAAGCGGCGGCCGCTTCGGCTTTTGCTGCAGCCGTCATGATGGCGCGGGAATCCTTGCGCAGCACCGCGAGCCACGAGCCGATATACGCTGCATGATCGTCGATATGGGCGGTCGGGAGGCCAAGATCCGCGCCGAGCAGGGCGGATGTCATCTCGGCGCAAAGCTCTTCGAAAGCATAAGCGTTGTCGCCGAATTTCCTGCCGAACTCTCGGTTGAGCCGGTCAGGATGACCGGTCCAATGCCCTGCCTCATGCGCTAACGTCGACGCGAAATAGGCACGGGTGGAAAACAACGCGACGGGCGGCATCGTGATGCTGTCGGCAACACGGTCATAGAAGGCCCGATCGCCGCACTGGAAAACCCTCGCCGGAAGGGCATCGAGGAAGCGCTCTGCGCGATCCGGCAGTTCGTCGTCGGGGGCGACCACGCTGAGGGGGCTTGGATAAAATTTCTCCGGCAGCCCTTCGATCTGATCGGCATTGAAGACGGCGTAGGATCGCAGCACGCGTCGCATTTCGTCCGTGGGGTCGCCGGTGACGGGCGACTCCACCGTCTTGCTGTAGGATTTGTAGAAAATGGCGATTTGCGACCGCTCGCCTTCGCGGACCTGGCCGCCCAGCGCCTGCGCCTGCTTATAGGTCATCCAGGTGCGAGAATGGTAGCCGGCGCCTTCGGCGCAGAGCCACAGCCAGAAGCAATTGATGCCCTTATACGGGTCGCCGGTCGCGCGAAGAGGACGGCCGCCAAGGCCCGGCCGCCATGGTTTCACCCAAGGGCGTACGCCCGCTTCGAGTTTGTTGATGATCGCGTTGGTGATAGTGTCGGCAGGCGACGGTTTATCGGTGGTCTTTACCACGGTCATTCTCCTGATCTCGTAGAGGCGATCCCGGACCAGCACCCTCCCCTCAGAGAGCCTGCCGCCGGGGCACAAAAGGAGGGGCGACACTCCGCGAAGAGTGCCGCCCCCAGTCGCCTCGAACCGTGCAAACGGGCGTCAGGCCGCCTCGCTCAAATCCTCCTGATCGTCGTGCGGCGCGTCCTCCAGATCCGACTCATCATCGACATCATCACCATCATCGCCGGGATCGACATCATCGGCCTCGTCGATGAACGTCGAGCGCAGCGCGATGGTCTCGGGCTGCTCGACGGCGTCGAAGCGCATCGCATCAGGCAGCCAGGCCGTCGCCTTTTCACGGATTTCGGCCTCGACGATCCCCTGCCCGTTGCAGAGCGAAGCGCAGGTTGCGGCAAGGTCGCCCTTCTTGGCGTCCTTGTAGCGCCCGCGCAGGATCGGCCCGCCAATGTCCTCGAGCGCGGCGAGCATGACCTCCTTTTTGACGCGGCCGAAGAAGTTCTCGGCCGTGGGGCGCCACCAATGCTCGACCTGAATGTCGAGCGCGCGACCAAGATGGTCATGGAACCCGTTGGACCGTCCGCCCTCGGCGATGTTCAGGCTCGGTTCCAGCGTGCGTGCGATCGAGAAGGCCACCCAACTGCCGCGGGCCTCGTCGTCGAGCGCACGAAAGGCTTCGAAACGCTCGGTCATGGTCTTGTAACCGGCCCAACTCGTATCGAGACGCTGGCGCTGATCCTCGATGGTCTGCGACGCCATCGACCCTTCGTCGCGGAAGCCGAAGATCGGGAATTGCGCGCCGCCGGACTTGAGCGTCGAGTGATTGCGGACGTAATTCTGCTCGAAGACGACATTCTGCGCCATCAGGAAGATGGTGAGGTCCAGCGCCATCGCCGGATCGCTGGCGATATGGGCGACGAGGATCTGCCGGCGCTGGGTCGCCAGCTCGTCGATCAGCGTAGCGCTGAGCTTGGGTCCATGATCGATGTCGCCGGCGCCGTCTTCACCATTGGCACCGCCCGTCGCCTTGGGCGGAGCATTCGGATCGACAACGGGCTTCTCACTGAACATGCGGGTGTGAACGCGGGCTTCGCCATCGCCACCGATATAGACGAACGTCCCGATCTGCGCCCGGACCGCCGGATCGATCTCGCGACGGGAATCCTCGATGCTCTCAAGCTCCCGTTCGATCTCGTCGAGGCGATCGTTCGCGACCTCGGCTTCCGGCGTCCCGTCGGTCAGTTCACGCTCAAGCTGCTCGACGAGTTGGTCATTTTCGGCCGAGAGCGCTTCGACACGCGCGCGCTCCTCCTCGCTGAGCGGCCGCGCGGGTGCGTGAAACTCATGAAGTTGACGCTCGAGATCATAGGGTACGTGCGTGGCCGCGATCGGCGTCACGAACGCGAGGCCCTCGGCCTGTGCGAGTTCGGCAGCGGCCGCCTCCAGCTTTTTGCCGGCAAGATCTTCGAGAAGATCGACGTCGATCCAGTTCTCGTCCCCCTCGGCTGCAAAGAGATCCCCCTCGATGCGGCCGCCTGCCGCGACATAGGCATCGCGACCGATGAACCGCGCCTTGGCATCGTTCGCCTTGATCGTGCCGTTGAGGATCGCGCGCCGGATGTTGTCGGGCTGATCGCCGTAATAGGAGGTGCTCATCTGCGCGAAGACGCGCGCCTGACGATCGATGTCGCTCGTCACGGCATAGGCCTGGGCGACACCCAGCGTGATTTCGCCGGCGGCGAGAGCCTGGAACACGCACGGCGCGAGCTCGGCAAGCCGCACCCGCTGCTCGACGAAGCGGGTGGTAACGCCCTGGCGCTTGGCAACGTCCTCGGCGGTCATCCCCTTCTGGATGAGGAAGTTGAACGCGGTGCTTTCATCCGCCGGGTTCATCGGAACGCGCTGGAAGTTCTCGGTGAGGCTCGCCTCGACCGAGTTGTCATCGTCGGTAAGGACGAGGACCGGCACGACATGGTCGGCGGGCAGCGTGCCCTGTTCGATCAGGCTCTGGAGTGCGCGCAGCCGGCGCCCGCCCGCCTTGACGGTGAAATGGCCCGCCTTCTTGAGCGGGGTAACGATGAGGTTCTGCAACAAGCCTTGCGTTGCGATGCTGGCGGCGAGAGCGTCGATACCGGCCTCACGACCGGATTTGCGGACATTGTCCTTCGACAGCGAGAGGTTCTTGACCTTTACGGACTGGATCATCGGTTGTCTCCATCTGGTACTGGCGCACCGCCTCGACGGTCACGCGAGCCTGCTCATCAGGCCCACAAAGCCGAAGGCCCCCTCCCCTCTCCTGTACTGAGCGTGGAGAGAGGCCCTGGATGGTCAGGCGGTGATGCGCTCGATGACGGCAGCGGCATGCGCGACCGGAACGAACATCCGCGTCCTGTGCTGGATGATGTCGGTGAAACAGCCGGCCGCCTTGAGTTCAGCAAGCCGCGTGTGCGGCCAATCGAGCAGTTCGAGGCGCTGCTGGCCCGCGACCAGGCTGCGCTTGAGCCGATAGGCTCCGACAGACGATATCTCGCCGGTCGTCATCACATGCTTTGCGGTATCGTCGCCTGACACGGTGATGGCGGCATTGATCCCGAAGGCGTCCGCGAGCTTCGACACCAGCGGTGCAGGGACAATCCGGCCGAGGAAGGACTGGCCGTCATCGGTGTTCAGCCGCCAGACTTGAACATGATCGTCGGGCAAGCGATCCCAGACCGGCAGGAGCAGGCCCGCGACCAAATAGAGCGTGCTGGTGCGGGTCTTGTCCCGCATCTCCTCTACCTCGGCCTGCCACAGCGCCGAAAATTCCTCCTCGCTGGTCTCTTCCCACATCGTTTCGAGCAGCAAGTCTTGCCGCATCCGCTCGGAACGGGTCGGCCGAACCAGCTCGTAGCGGCGAACGATCTCGCCATCGTCGTCGGTGAGCGAATAGGTGCTGCACCGGATCGCGGCCCTGCCGGACTTCCGATTGACGATTGGGCGCGCGTCATCGCCCAGGATCCGCAACGCGCGATCGAGCGGGAGCGGCTTATAGCGCTCCTCCGTTTCGAGGCGCAGGATCTCGGTTTCTGCGCCGCTTGTCTGATCGCGCCGGATCACGGTGCGATCAAGGATCGTGATGCGTTCGGCATTGATGCTCTCGACACCAAGATCGAGCGTGCCCGCTTCGCGCGCCGCCTCGATCCGGGCCTCGATCAGACCGAGATATTCATCGAAGATCGCATTCTGCAGCGCGATGCGCAGTGCGAGAATACGATTGAGCCAGCGCTGAATGGGCGGCAGCTCCTCCTTCAGCCCACCGCCTTCGCCCTCCAGCTCAAGTCCGGTGAGGGTCTGGAATTCATCGAGCGTCGTCGAGCGCAGCTTGCCGTCGGCCAAAAGGCGGAACCATGTCTCGAGGGATTCCTTGGCATAATCGCTTTCAAGATTGTCCCGCGGGTCGAACAGACCCTGGCCACCCGTCTGGCGCTGGCCCCGCGTCAGGGCGCCGAGGCTGTCGAGGCGGCGGGCGATCGTCGAGATGAAGCGCCGCTCGCCGCGGCAGTCGGTCGATACCGGGCGGAACAGAGGCGCGGTGGCCTGATGAGTGCGGTGGGTGCGGCCGAGACCCTGGATGGCCGCGTCAGCGCGCCAACCGGGCTCGAGCAGATAATGGTTGCGGCGTGACTGGTTCTCGGCGGTGAGGCTCGCGTGATAGCTGCGCCCCGTGCCGCCTGCATCGGAGAAGATCAGGATCTTCTTCTCGTTCCGCATGAAGGCGTCGGTCTCGGCGAGGTTTGTTCGCGGCGAACGGCTCTCGATACGCTGGCGACCATGCGCGTCGACGACGATGCGCCGGCTGCGTCCCGTAACCTCGGCGACCGCATCGCTCCCGAAATGCCCGATGATATGATCAAGGGCGGACCCCACGATCGGCAGGGAGCAGAACCGCTCGACGAGATTGTCGCGCATCTCGATCGCTTCCTGGCTGAAGATGGGACGGCCTTCCTCGTCGGACATCGGCTCGGAGCGGGTCTTGCCAGTGTCATCGACGAAGGTCTTCATCTGTCGGACGGGAAAGGCCGCCGTGAGATAGGACATGACGAACTCTTTGGGTGAGAGCTCGATGTCGAGACTCGCCCGGTCCTCGGCATTCAGCGCGGCAAGTGCCCGGTTGAGCATCGCCTCGGACGTCGAGACGAGCTGGATCACGACGCTCTCGCCCCGGGCCAGATCGGCACGGATCGCCGGGATCAGCGACGGCAGCTTCATGCCGATGAGAATCTGGCCGAAGAAACGCTGCTTGGTGGATTCAAAGATCGACAGTGCAGCGGCCTTCGCGCCGCTGTTGTAGGTGTCGTTGGAGAAGCTGTCCGTCACCCGGGTGGCATCGAGCGCTGTGCGCAAATTGGCATGGATAATCGCCCACGCATCGGCATAGGCATCATAGACCTCGATCTGGTCGGGCGTAAGACGATGTTCGAGGATGTCATATTCGACACCGGCGAAACTGAGCGCCCTGGCAACATAGAGGCCCTGCATCTTCAGGTCGCGGGCGATCAATTCCATTGCCGCGATCCCGCCACGACGCAAACTGTCGACGAAGGCACGGCGATCGGCGAAGGCGGTGGTCGGACCCCACAGGCCAAGCCGGGTGGCATAAGCGAGATTGTTGACGTCCGACGCGCCGGTTGCGGACACGTAGAGGACGCGGGCGCGAGGCAGCAGGTTTTGCAGGCGCACGCCGGCGATGCCTTGATCCGAGCCGTCCTTGGTGCCGAAACGGCCTTCGCCGCCGGCGACACCCGCCATTTCGTGCGCCTCGTCGAACACCATCATGCCGTCGAAATCGTCCCCGACCCAGTCGAGAATCTGCTGAAGACGGGTGCCCTTGTCGCCGCGGTTGGAGCGGAGCGTCGCATAGGTGAGGAATAGCACGCCCTCGGCCGCGCCGATCGGCGTGCCGAGCTTCCACTGATTCAGATGCTGGATGTCGAGCGCGAGACCGCCGACCGCGGTCCAGTCACGACGTGCATCCTCAAGCAGCGTCTCGGTCTTGGATATCCAGATATGCTTGCGGCGCCCACGCAGCCACTGGTCGAGGATGATGGCTGCAACCTGACGGCCCTTGCCGGCACCCGTGCCGTCGCCAAGGAAAAACCCGGTCCGATAAGGTCGGCCGTCCTGGTCGGGCGCGAGCGACAATCCTTCCTCGGCCGCCTTGAACAGGCCAGAAATGTCTCGCTCGAAGGCGTCACCAGCATAGATCAGCGTTTCGAGCTGAGCGTCGGACAGCACCCGGTCTGCGACAACGCGGGTGGGCAGCTTGGGAATGTAAGAGGGCCGCGGTGCCGTAATCGAGCCCATGGCGATCGATTCCACCAGAGCGGTCGGATGCGCGGATGCACAGGGAATGGCGATGCGGCTCGGCCGGTACGGCAAATAGACACCGACCGCCTCGCCGGTCGGTACGGGTTCGGCAAAGACATCGTAGCCGATATCAAGCGCGCCGAGAGACGGGGCGGCCTTGGCGATCGGGGCCGAAAGCCGGGGCCTGCTCGAAAGACCGCCGAGCAGGGATCCGTGCGCACGGGTTGGTGCAAGGCGCACTGGCGAGCATCGCGGGGTTGCCGTAAGGCTGGTGGCCGATGTGCTGATCGTCGCGAGCACCTCGGCGAGCGAGCTGCACCGGATGAGGGCGACGTCGTCCTGGGAGCCCTTTTCCAGAACGATCAGTTTCACGATCTGGCTGGTGCCATGTTTGGCATAGGCATTCGCGGGGAGCTCGACGTGGAGCGTGACCGCGAAACCGTCGGTCGCCTTCGCCCAGGCGCGGCTTGATGTGTCCACGCGATCGGGAAGGATCGCGGTACAGCGCCCCCCGGCACCAAGTCGCTTCAAAGCGGCGCGCAGATGACGGAACGCGGCAAGCGGGTCGGCATGCCTGCCCATGCTGCGGGAAAAGGGCGGGTTGATGAGCACGGCGGTCGGGCGGATCGACAGCGGCAGCAGATCGTGGATGAGTTCGCCATCGTGGCGACTGACCGGTGCGGTGGGAAATGCTGCCTCGAGCATAACGGCACGCGCGGGATCGATCTCGTTGAGGACAAGCTTGGCGCCAACGCGGGCGGCGAATACGGCGAGGAGCCCGGTGCCGGCGGAGGGCTCGAGGACGGTATCCGCGGCGGTGATGCGAGCGGCGAGCGCGGCAAGATAGCCAATCGCGGCCGGTGTCGAAAATTGCTGGAGCGCGATCTGTTCTTCGCTGCGCACACTATGCGTCGGCAGGGATGCGGTGAGCGCGGTCAGGGCCGCAAGGCACTCGGCCGGCTCTTGCGACAGGTCGAGCGTGGCGAGGTGCAGAACCTGGGCCAGCTCAAGCACATCATAGGCGTCGCGGAGTGACCAATGCCCATCGGCCGCGGTTGAACCATAGGCGGTTTCCATCGTCCGGAGCAGGCCAGGCCGGTCGATGCCGTTGCCCTTGCGCAACACGGCGTGGACCGCCTTCGCCGCGTTAATGGATGGTTCGGTGAAATCGAGTTCGAGAGCAGCGGCTGAAGTGCGCATTGTAAGCCTCCATTGCATCGCCCGGTGCCCATCACCGGAGCAACAAGCCGGAGGCTTCCTCTCCTCTCTTCAGTGGGAGTGGAGCTGGATCATGGGGCGAGGAACGGCGTTGCGGGCAAGCCGATCGCGCAGAGCATCGTTCCAATCATCATGTTCGGATGGGAGCCATTCCTCGACCCTTCGCCCGTTGGCCCTGAGGTGATCCCCTGCCCTCTTCAGGCAGATTTTCGCCGCCTTGTTTCGCTGGCCGAACACGATGACGCGCTTCACCTGCGACGGTATGCCGACATGGGCGTAGCGCTCGGCACCAAGCACAGCCCAAACCGGCAATTGGAACCAGTCGATGGCGGACAAGGCATCTTCGATCCCCTCGGCAATGCCCAGAACGTCATCCGGCTCACCAAAGCGTACGCTGCCCGAGCCGAGCAGACCCAGAGCTAGCTTGGGTTTGCGGAAGGGGCGCCGCAAAATGTTTGTGGGATCGAGAAAGGTCCGATGGACCGCGACCAGGCCCAGCTCATTTCTCACTGCGGCGATCATTGCGGGAAGGCTGCGCCGATCCTTGCCCTTCCCTATGATCGTCTGTGGGTTGAAGCGAAGATCGGACGTTGGCGCGTAAAGGCCCCGAGCATGAAGATAGGCTTCAGCCGGTGTTCCGGCGATGGGGATGCTGTGCTGCCACAATGACCTGGCCAAGCCGCTCAGATCGCGCGCCGGCGCGCGTGGTTCGACATAGACCGGCAGCCTGTCGTGCAAGCCCTGACGATCCAGAGCCTTGAGGATATCGGTCGATGTGCATCCCGCAAAGCATTTGAACAGGATCGCCTTGGTGCCTAGGCGGACCGAAAGGCTAGGCGAGTGATCGTTATGGGCGGGGCAGCGGCACTCTCCGCGCGATCCTGACCAGCGTCCACCCAAGCTCTCGACGATTTGTCTGGCGCGGACTGCTGCATCGATGGTGGCGGGCATGGGCGAAACTCCTGTCGAAATCCAAGGTCGCTCCGCGCATGCCCCCTCTCCTCTTGCCGATCGACGCTGCCTCCTGAGATTTATGCCGCCTTTGCCGCGAGCACACCGAACTCTTCGACGATCCGGTCGGTCGTGTAGTGGGTGGTCCCGTCGCGCTCATAGGAGGTGTCACGGAGCCGTCCGGCAATCCGCACGAGATCGCCAACCTGAGCCTTCTCATCGATATATTTACGCTGACCATCGCTGAAAATGACGACTCGGTTCCAGTAGCTATCCTCGATCCACTGATCGCCTTCTCCGCGGCGGCGGTAGTTCGCGCATACCGAGATGTTGGTGACCTTGGGCTTGGCATCGATCTCACCGATCCGTCCGATGATCTCGAATTTGGCAAAATTGATCATGCGACCTCCTCACTGCGTCTGCTCAGCGGCGACGAGCGGTGATGCAGCTACGATCGGTTCGCTGAGGATCTCGTCGCAGGGCGGAGCTGCCAAGGATCGAGACCGTGATGTTATCGTGGAACACCGGTCTGCAGATATCCCCCCAGCTAGGGGGGCGGGTATGTCGTCCGACCGTAAAGGCTAAACGAATCGCCTGCTTGGTCTCTTAGAATCATTCTAAAACAACGCCGCTGCTTGCAGCGGAAGGATTCATGATTCTAAGTGATTCAGATTCGCTGCTAAAAAGGTCCGCAATTTCAATGATCTGTCGCGTTTATCCTGACCGCGCGGGGGATTTTGCCTGACCCGGCGGGGGCACCATCCTGACTGGTCGGGGGGAGATAGCTGACCTATTGGGGCTATCCTGACCGATTGGGGGCGATGGCATCTGGCGATCCCGCGCTTTGGAACGGTGGCATTCTGGCGCGATTTTCGCGCGTGAGCGAGCCGAAAACGGACAGAACCCAAATTGCATCGCGACTCGGCAGAATCTCAGGAATTTTGCAAAGGCGTCATACGATTCCAACCTGACCGGATGGGGGCGGAAAAACCGCTTCAGCCTGCCCTGACTTGACGAGCGAGGACAGGTCAGGCAGCAATTAGGCGAATCTGCCCAATATGCGCTCGGCCTATATGACATGGAACATGCGGAAAATCTAAGCGGCGATACAGCGCAAGAGGCGCAAGCCGATTCGGCGCCTGGCCGTGCCATGCGTGTTGCAGCGGCCTTGCAGGCGAAGGGTGGCGAGGAATTCGCCAAACCCGGCAGCATCGTCGAAATCAAGTTCGTGAAAGGCCAATCGCTCAGCCTGACGGCGTCCCGGTTGCTCGCGTTGATGATCCTGACCGCAGGCGGCGATGCTTGGCAGGACCGGCCGCATCGTATGCGCAAGGCCGATATTCGCCGCGGGCACAAGGGTAACGAACGTATCTCCGACATGCTGGAGGAACTTCACCGCACCCTCTTCGCGATCGACGACCGATCCTGGCGCGGCAAGAAAGCTACGCTGCGCTTTTCCCTGATCTCGTCATCCCGCGAAGAGGCTGAAGATACTGACGGTGCGGATGCGGGGTGGATTGAATGGGAGTTTACGCCTGATGCGCGTAAGCTCATTCAGGAATCTGAGAGCTATGCCGTTCTCAATCGACAGGCGGTGCTCGGCTTTCGATCGAGTTATGCCCTCAAGCTTTATGAAATCGGATCGCTGCGGCTCCATCGTCGCCAGTCCACCTGGAAGGGTGATATGGCGGCGCTGCGCGCAGCGTTGGGCATATCGCCCGATGTTTATAAGGATTTCGCGCAGCTCCGTCGCAAGGTTCTTGAAAAGGCAAAGGCTGAGATCGACCAGCTCGCGCACTTCCGGGTCGAATGGAAAGAGATACGGCAGGGCCGGACAGTGACCGAGATCGAGTTTCGATTCGAGCCGAAGGACGCCCCGGCGCAGATAGCCACCGTGGACGAGATTGAGCGTCATTCAACAGGACGCAAGGCGCGGCGCGAAGAAACAGTCGAGACGATCGCGGACACGCTGGCGGTAGGATCGATGGTCAAGGCAGCGGTCAGTTCATTGACCTCGTCCGAAAAGGGCACCGAGATCATGTTCCCGCAAGGAACGATCCGTTTCAACGCAGAGGCGCTCGCCGCAATCGCGAGATCGCACGGCGGAGGATGGGACATCGACCTCATCGCCGACGCCTATCGTCAGCAAATGGGAGATCGCTTGGCAAAGCTCAAGGGGGCGAAGCTGATCAGTTCATGGACCGGATTTTGTGAGAGTTTCGTAGCCCGTCGAGGGCGGCCATAACGGAAATTGCACCGGTGCAATTTGGCATTCACCCCCACCGAGTCAGGATAGGTCCGTCAGGTCGGTCGGAATAGGGCCTTCAGCCAGTTATAAGCCTCGGCACAGATGATACACTTTCGAAATCGAGCTTGCATTTGACGAAAAAGCGCAAGTGAGGTTATTGTGCTCCCAGTTTCAAAAGGGGCGCTTGTGGCAGCATCACTCGACATAGACGGTACGCAAGATCTCCTATCGGTAGCGACGCTCGCCCAGCGCACCTCGTCGGTGCTGGAGCGGTTACGCGATTCCGCGAGGAGCGCGCGCGCGGATGATCGTCGCGAACCGACTTTCCCTATTGGCAAGGCAGCTGACCTTGTTGGACGCACGCCGGCGGCAATTCGGGACGCGGAGAAGGATGGTCGTCTACCACCCCCGCCCCGAACCGAAAACAATCGGCGCGTCGGATATACGCTGGCGCAGCTCAATGACATGCGCGGGCTGTTCGGTACGAGGCCGTGGCGTGCCGCGGATGACCCGTGCTGCGTAGTCGCAGTCCAGAATTTCAAGGGCGGCGTCGGCAAGTCCACGCTTTCGGTCCATCTTGCGCAGTATCTCGCAATCCAGGGCTATCGTGTGGCGCTGATCGACTGCGACAGTCAGGCGTCGGCCACGACCCTGTTCGGCTATGTGCCAGACCTTGACCTGACCGAGGACGACACACTCTATCCGTTTCTGCGGCAGGAGGAGATGACCTCCCTCGACTACGCTTTGCGGAAGACCCACTTCGATGGACTAGAACTGATCCCGGCCAATCTGCGATTGTTTCAGTCCGAGTATGAGATCGCCGCGCGCATGGCACGAGGGCAGGGGGGGCTGATCGATCGCCTTGCACAAGGCATCGCCAGTATCTCCGATCGGTTCGATGTCGTCGTTCTCGACCCGCCTCCTGCGCTCGGTGCGATTTCGCTGTCTGTCCTGCGTGCGGCAAATGCGCTGGTTGTGCCAGTTCCTCCGACCGTGATGGATTTTTCCTCGACTGCCGCATTCTTGGCGATGCTCGACGAAACCATCGAAACGCTCGCAGAAAGGGGGTTCGCACCGACGCTTCAGTTCCTGCGATTCGTAGCGTCCAAGGTCGATGAAAACAAATCGATGCAAAAGGAATTGCTCAATCTGATGCGCACGTTGTTCGGGCATGCTTTGGTCAGGACGCCGCTGAAGGACTCGGCCGAGATCGACAATGCGACCGCGCGTCTGATGACCGTCTATGAGCTCGATGGGCCGGTGACGAGCAGCGCTGTACGCAACCGGTGCCTAACCTATCTCGATGGCGTCAATGCGGAAATCGAACTGGATATTCGGGCGATGTGGCCCAGCCATTTGAGCCGTTTGCGCAAGGAAGGCTTAGCGTGAACAGGCAAAATTGCACCGGTGCAATTTTCGGTGAGAAAGCGGAATTATGAGCAGGAAAAATGCGAGTTTTGCTGCCGGCCTTGCGGCCGGAATCGATCCTCCCGAAGATGCCGCGGCCGCACCTCGACGACCCGGACTTGGCGCGAATGTGCTGACGGGACGCGAGAACCGCTTGGCGGAGTTGGCGGCTGGCACTGTGGTCAGCCGGACGCACGAATTGGTGGACCCAGCGCGCTGCCGGATGTGGGTCGGCCATAACCGTGAATATGCCCTGCTCACCGAGGAGCGGTGCGCTGATCTGATCGAAAGCATGAAGGCTCAAGGTCGGCAGGAAATGCCCGCGATCGTGCGCCGGGTGCGTGGCGAGGCCGATTATGATTTCGAGGTCATCTGCGGCGCACGACGCCATTGGTCGATAAGCTGGCTGCGAAGCCATAACTATCCCGATTTCCGCTTCCTGGTCGACATACGGGAACTATCTGACGAGGAAGCGTTCCGGCTTGCGGATATCGAGAATCGGGCCCGGGAAGACCTGACCGATCTGGAGCGCGCCCGCGACTATCTGCGCGCGCTCGACGCCTACTATGAGGGGCGTCAGAAGGTCATGGCCGAAAGGATAAAGGTTACCGAGAGTTGGCTCAGCCGATACCTTGATCTTGCGCGTCTACCGAACGAGCTGATGGCGGCCTTCCCGAATCCGCAAGATTTGCGCATCAAGCATGTGACGGCCATCAAGCCTCTTCTCAAGCCCGACGATCGGCGCCAGCGCGTATTCGCCGAAGCGGCAGTTCTCGGTAGTCGATCTGGAGAGGAGGGTGTCCCTACGGCAGTGCCGGACATCATCCGCGCACTCGCGCTGGCAGCAGACCCCCCCAAGAAGTCAGGCACCCCCAAGAGGTCAGGATCAACTGAAACGCTCACCTCGCAATCGGGTAGGCCGCTTGTGAGGATCGATGGCAAGGATCGTAAGGGGGTTAGGGTGACGTTGCTGACGCAGGCGGGGGGGACGCGTGCTGAAGCTGAAGATGCGCTCAAGCTATTGCTCGATAAGCACTGGCAGTAGGACGCGGTCTAATAGAGCTTCGCCATCAGCTTGCGGGCGCCTTGCGGGGTAATGCCGAGCAACCGCGTCACTGCAGGTTGGCGCAGACCTGGATAGGCGAGTTCGAGGCGAGCCAGGAGAGGCGCGCGGCTCCGACGGGTCGCTGCTGCATTCAAGGACGATGGTCCCCGACGCTCGAGCCAGTCGAGATCTTTCAGACCTGCCTTGCAGGCCGTGCGTAGCGAACGGGTGATGACAGCCACCATGTCGTCAATCTGTGCAGGTGGAAATTTCGGCAGCAAGATGAGTGAGGGCAGGGGGGCAAGCGTGAGACCGGCGGCGTGGAGTATGGTCGGCACATGACTGGCCACCAGCCAGGACCGATCACGCGCGCGGGGTTCGAGCATGACCGTTCGCCCATCGATGGTTGTTATGTCCACTGCCGCTTGATCGGACGATCCTACCACCGCCAGCATGTCGATGATCCGTGTCGCGACCGCGCGAAGCGTTGGGGCAGAGTAGGGGGCCTGCGCCGCGACGCGAGCCTGGCGCCATGCGGACCCGAAATAGGCGAGGTCGCTCGCGGCCCAGGTCTCGGCCTCAGCGCGGTCATCAAGGACGGTGCGCAAGATGTTGAGCGTAGCCCGTGCAATCGGGTCGCGTTCGTTTGCCGTAGCTTCGATGGCGAGATGAAACACGGCCGCGACCGAAACTGGATCATTGAGGCCCTCGGACGCGCGAGGAGGGGGCGTGCGTCCGCAGATCCAGTCCTGAAGATGGTCGACATCGACCGGCACGCCTGCAAGACCAGCCAAATCCGCCGCGCCGGATAGCCGCGCCCGGGCAAGCCATATATCGGCCCAGGGGCTGTTGCGAAGTCGACCATCAAGGCGGCCGAGCATGAGCAGGGCGTTTTCTGTGAGCGATGGATCTATGATCGGTCGTGCCATACCGCTAGCGTTAACGCGATTCAGAAGGAAACCAAATTGATAAGTTGGTTTCCCTTATCCTTAGCGTTGAAATAGGAACATATGATAATTGCAGTTATCACATGTCCATAATTGACCTTACTTTATAGGGTGGGCTATCAAGCATCCTCGGTGGGCAGGGGCGATCAAGCGTGGAAAAGACGGTATTCTGGTCATGGCAGAGCGATCTCGACGGGCGTGTCACGCGCGAGGTCGTCCGTTTCGCGCTCGACGCCGCGATCACGATGCTCTCGGCCGACGTCGAGGAAGCCGACCGGCCGAGCCTGACCTCGGACACGCAAGGCGTGGCCGGCACGCCCGACATCGTCGCGACCATTCTTCGCAAGATCGACGAGGCGGCGGTCTTCGTCGGGGACGTCACGCCGATCGCCGTGTCCGAGAGCGGCAAAGCCTGCGCGAACCCGAACGTCCTCCTCGAGATGGGCTATGCGAACCGAGCGCTGAGCGAGCACCGCGTCATCCAGGTCTGGAACACCGCGTTCGAGGGCGCCACGCTCGACAAGCTGCCGTTCGACATGCGGGGTAGGCGCGGACCGATCGCGTTTCACCTGCCGGTTGGCGCCGATACGACCGAGCTACGCCGCGTGCGCGGAGAATTGGCAAAGCAGCTCGCGGGCGCGTTGAAGGCCTCATTGGACGAACTTCCCCCGCTGCCGCCAGAAGCCATTCCCTGGCAGTCGCATTTCCCGGGTGATGCCGACGTCTGGTTTGATCGGTCCGAAGTGCAGACGGTGACCAATCCGATGCACGGCACGACGAAGCTGCGGTGGAAGCCGCACTTCGCGGGCTATGCGCGGATCATTCCGTCGAAATGGGCGGCGAAGCCGGGAGCAAAGCAAGCTCTGGCTGGCAGTGAGGGGCATCCGGCGCTGCTGGCACAGCCCAACGCGCTCAATTTCGGAATCAGCAAGGGCGGAGCGATGGTCTACTGGCCAGGCACAGCGGAGGAGGGCGTCGATCCCACGGTCGCCTTGACCCAGTGGTTCGAGAAGACCGGCGAAATCTGGGGCGTGGGCGGGGGGTTCCTGTTTCAGCGAGATGAAGAGCGGCTCACCCTGTCGACCGGCTATTTCTACCAGCGCTGGCTCCATTTTCTGGAGCGGAACTGCGCGCTGGTGCTCGCCCATGGTGGTTCGCTGCCGATCCATGTCCGGCTCGGCGTCACCGACATCAGGGACAGCTGGTGGCCGCGCGGCCCGTTCCAGTTCAATGACGAAGGCCACGCGGCGGTTGAGGACTCCTACGAGTACGATGCAACGCTAACGTCGATCGGGGTAGAGGAACTCCAGCGCGTCGCCGTCGCGGCCTTCAACGGCCTGGCCGCGGCTTACGGCATGGAGCCGTTCACCCACGACCAGATCATCGAACAGTCGAGGCCCTGAGCGTGGAACAACTGCCCGCCATAAGCCCAGTGACGGACCCGCCATCGGGATCGGGGGTCGATCTGGCATGGGAAGTGACGAAGCTTGGGGCCGGCCAGACGATCACCGTCAACAAGGCGCTCATCGATGCCTATCAGGCCGCCTCCTCGCCCCACAGCATCCGCGCCCTCAAATCCGATCTGGAGGCGTTCGATCTTTGGTGTCGGTGCTCGCACAGGGCGTCGCTGCCAGCGACCCCCGAACTCGTGGCTGACTATCTCGACGCAAGGGCGGGGAAGGGGGCCAAACCGGCTTCGCTCGGCCGCTACAAGGCGTCGATCGCGAAGATCCACCAGCTTCTCGATCTGAAGGATCCGACGCAGACCGAGCTGGTCAAGCTGCGGCTCCGGGCGATCCGGCGCGAGAAGGGGACCGCGCAGGTCCAGGCACGGCCGCTGCGCTTCAAGGGGCCGGTCCGTGATGTGGAGCGCGAGGCACCGCGAGGGCTGAACGTGCGGGCGTTGCTCGAGGCCTGCCCCGACGATCTGCCGGGACTGCGCGATCGCGCGCTGCTGTCGGTTGCCTATGATACGGGGCTGCGCGCCTCCGAGTTGGTGGCGATCGCGGTTGAGCACATTGTCGAGGCGCTCGATCCCGAGGCGCGGCTTCTCACGATACAGCGCAGCAAGGGCGACCAGGAAGGGGAGGGGGCGACCGCGTACCTGTCGCCGCGCTCGGTGCGCGCGATTGCGGCCTGGACGCAATCCGCAGGGATATCCTCTGGTCCGCTGTTTCGCCGCGTCCAGGTGCGGCGCTACAAGGCGCGAGCAGCGGTGAAGGGGCGTCGAATCGATAGTATCTCAAGCCGCGAAACCTGGGATCTACGCAAGACGCTCTCTAAGCCGGCGGTGCCGGCCCGGTTGGAGTTTGATGTCGGCAGTGTTGCCCTGCATCCCGGGTCGATCGGACCGATCTACCGGTCGATCATCCAGCGGGCGTTCGATCGCGGGGCTCTGAGCGATCTCACCGCCGACGATCTCGCGCGACTGCTCAAGGGGGTCAGCGCGCATTCGACACGCGTGGGGCTCAACCAGGACCTGTTCGCAAGCGGCGAGGATCTCGCCGGAATCATGGATGCGCTGCGCTGGAAGAGCCCGCGCATGCCGCTTGCCTACAATCGCAATCTTGCTGCCGAGGCGGGCGCAGCCGGGCGTTTGCTCAATAAATTGGCCTGACTGGTAAGCCGACTATCTGTCCAATCGCGAACTCGCCTAGGCGGCTCGGGGGCCTGAGACTGCTCTGGCTATCACCAACGAGATAGGGTAGGGGGGTATGCTATGGGACATTTGACCGAAGGCAGTGATGAGCTCCTGAAGCGCGTGCGACGTATCGCCGGGCAGGTCACGGCGATCGAGAAAGCGCTGACCGCCAACGCCGATTGCACGACGACTCTGCATCTCGTTGCAGCGGCGCGCGGCGCCATGAACGGGCTGATGGACGAGATTATTGAAGAGCATGTCCGAGCCCATGTGGCGGACCCCGACCTCACGGCCGAAGATCGTGCCGCGGGAGCAGACGAATTGATCGCGGTCATACGCCGCTACGCGAAATAAGGCTGAGATCATGACGACGTCCCGCGATATTGACGCCTTTGTGCACGACCATGTGTATCTGGGGGCCTCTCACGACGACAACGCTCGTCGGACGCTGTGGGTGGTGGTGCTGACGGCTGTGATGATGATCGGCGAGATTTTCGCCGGCTATGTCACCGGATCGATGGCGCTGCTGGCCGATGGCTTCCATATGGCAACGCATGCTGGCGCGTTGAGTGTCGCAGCGATTGCTTATGCCTATGCCAAGCAGCATGCATCGAACCGGCGGTTCAGCTTCGGAACAGGCAAGGTCGGCGACTTGGCGGGCTTCGCCTCGGCGCTGGTGCTGGGCCTGATCGCCCTGGGGATCGGGATTGAATCGATCCTTCGGCTGTTCGAGCCCATAAAGGTTGCCTTCGGCGAGGCGACCCTGATTGCCGTCGTTGGGCTTGGCGTGAATATCCTCAGCGCCTTCCTGCTGTCGGGCAGCCACCACCACCATCATGGGCATGACGATCATGCCCACGACCATCATGCCCATGGCGGCGACAACAATCTCCGCTCGGCGTATGTGCATGTCCTCGCCGACGCTCTCACATCGGTATTGGCAATCGCGGCCCTTCTGGCAGGCCGCTACCTTGGCTGGGTGTGGATGGACCCCGTCATGGGGATCGTGGGAGCCGTCGTAATCGCCCGCTGGTCCTGGAGCCTGATGCGAGATACCGCCTCAGTCCTCCTCGACTCGACCGACAGCCATGTTGCCGAGGAAATACAGGATCTCGTTGAAGGGCCAGGCGATGTGCGTATTGCCGATCTGCATGTCTGGCGTGTCGGTCCCGAGGCCCATGCCGCCATCGTCGGAGTGGTCGGCAGTGCGGGGATCAATGCAGGCGTGATCCGCGACCGGCTCGTGCCGGTCCATGAGTTGAAGCACCTAACAGTCGAATGCCACTGACGAGGTTGCTGTTAAGTCGCCGTGCATAGACCTGTGCCGTTTCGATGGCACGACCGGGTGGTGTCGAGGGTGCGGTAGGTCCAAACCCGAATGCCGGGCATGGAAGAAGGCGCAGCCTCAACAGCAACGCAAGATTGCTGCCGATCTTCCGCGCCGGCTCGCGAAACTGGCGGGTCGCGAGTTGCAGAAATGAGCGCGAAGGCCCCGCGCGAAGACTAGATTCAAGATTCCAGATGCGTCAGGATCGGACATTCCGGCCGATTGTTACCGTGACAGCTCCTCGCCAGATCCATCAGCGCTGCTCGCATCGCATTAAGCGCGTCCGCCTTGCGGCCAAGGTCGGCTGCGCGGGACTCTGCCAGTGCCTTGACCTCGGCACTGGCGCGGGCCCGATCGGACCATAGATCAAGCAGCTTTCGGATTTCTTCGATTGGAAAGCCGAGGTCGCGGGCATTGGCTATGAACCGAAGTCGATGCACATCGGCATCCGAGTAGTCGCGATACCCACTATCCCGCCGCGCCGCCGACGGGATCAGGCCGATTTTCTCGTAATGGCGGATCATCCGCTGAGAGACCCCGCTCGCGTCCGATGCCGCGCCGATGTTCACAATTCCACCCGGTTGAGCCGCAATGCGTTCGTCACGACGCTGACGGAGGACAGTGCCATCGCGGCCGCCGCGATGATCGGCGAGAGCAGGATGCCGAAGATCGGGTAGAGCAGCCCCGCAGCGATCGGGACCCCGGCAGCGTTGTAGATGAAAGCGAAGAACAGGTTCTGGCGGATGTTGGACATCGTTGCTTCGCTCAAACGGCGCGCACGAACGATGCCGTTCAAGTCGCCCTTCAGCAGGGTGACGCCGGCGCTTTCGATTGCGACATCGGTGCCCGAGCCCATCGCAATGCCGACATCGGCGACGGCGAGCGCGGGCGCGTCATTAACTCCGTCGCCTGCCATGGCCACGATGCGCCCCTCAGCTTTCAATCGCGAGACCACATCGCTTTTCTGATCCGGCAACACTTCGGCTTCGACATCATCGATTCCAAGTTTCCGCCCGACCGCTTGTGCTGTTGTGCGATTGTCGCCCGTCAGCATGACAACCCGGATGCCCTCCTTGCGAAGCGCCGCGATAGCCTCAGCCGTCGTTTCTTTGATTGCATCGGCAATGGCAAGGATGCCGGCGGCCTGTCCGTCGATCCCGATGAAGATGGCGGTCGCGCCGTCTTGGCGCAGCTCATCCGCCTGCGGCTCAAGGGCGCGAACCTCGATCCCGTTTTCTGACAGGAAGCCGGCATTGCCCAGCGTGATGCGCTTGCCATCGACCGTGCCGATCGCTCCCTTGCCGGTTGGGGAATCAAAGTCGGTGACCTCGGGGAGCGCAATCCCCCTATCCTTGGCGGCGGCGACCACGGCCAGCGCCAGCGGATGTTCCGATGCCCGCTCCACGCCGGCGGCAAGCCGCAGCAGCTCGGTCTCCTCATAGCTTGTCGCGGGAACGATGCGGGTAACCGACGGCCGGCCCTCGGTCAGCGTGCCGGTCTTGTCGACGACCAGTGTGTCGATCTTCTCCATCCGCTCCAGCGCTTCGGCATTCTTGATCAGCACGCCGAGCCCTGCACCCCGGCCGATGCCGACCATGATCGACATCGGCGTCGCCAGCCCCAAGGCGCAGGGGCAGGCGATGATGAGGACAGCGACAGCGGCGATCAGGCCATGGGCCAGACGCGGCTCTGGTCCCCAGATTCCCCACACGCCAAAGGCAATGAGCGCGATCAGCAGGACCGCGGGCACGAACCATCCCGCGACCTGATCGGCCAGGCGCTGGATGGGTGCCCGCGAACGCTGGGCGTCAGCGACCATCTGGACAATACGCGCCAACATCGTGTCGCGTCCGACCTTCTCCGCGCGAATGACGAGGGCGCCGCTTTGGTTGATCGTTCCGCCGATGACCGCATCGCCCAGCGCCTTTGTGACCGGCATCGACTCGCCCGTCACCATCGACTCGTCGAGCGAGGATCGGCCGTCTTCGACCTTGCCATCGACGGGTACTTTTTCGCCGGGCCGCACACGGAGACGATCACCGACGGCCACCTGCTCGAGCGAGACCTCCTCATCATCCCCGTCGGCGCCAATGCGGCGCGCGGTCTTGGGCGCGAGGTTGAGTAGCGCCTTAATTGCGCCCGAAGTCCGCTCGCGGGCGCGCAGCTCGAGCACCTGCCCCAGCAGCACGAGCACGGTAATGACGGCGGCGGCTTCGAAATAGATCGCGACCGTCCCGTCCATCATCCGAAACGCTGCCGGGAATACCGACGGGGCGATGGTTGCCACCACGCTGTAGGCCCAGGCCACGCCCGTGCCCATCGCGATCAGGGTGAACATATTGAGGTTCCGTGTCCGCACGGACGCCCACCCACGTTCAAAGAATGGCCAACCCGCCCAGAGCACGACCGGGGTAGCCAGCGCAAACTGAAGCCAACCAGATAGTTGGGGCGGTACAAGATTGTGCAGCGCCGGGAAGAGGTGGCTGCCCATCTCCAGGACAAACACCGGGATGGTGAGCAGCAAGGCGATCCAGAAACGCCGGGACATATCCAGAAGTTCACCGCTCGGCCCAGTGTCTGCCGTCACAAGTTCCGGCTCAAGGGCCATGCCGCAGATCGGGCATGGCCCGGGATGATCCTGGCGGACCTCCGGGTGCATGGGGCAGGTCCAGATTGCGCCCGGTTGAGCGGTTGCCGCCTCCTTCTCACCCTCGGACAGGTAGCGCTCCGGGTCAGCGACAAACTTCGTGCGGCAACCCGCGCTGCAGAAATGATAGTCCTCGCCGTCATGCGAGGCATGATGTGACGTTCCCGTCGGATCAACCATCATCCCGCAAACCGGATCTTTGACCGTTTTCACGTCCGTGCCGCCACCGTGCTTGCCGGCGCAGCAGCTATGGGCGCCCGAATTGCTAGCTGGAACAGGATCAGTCACAGGCTCGTCTCCTTATCGACGAAATGCAATCTGGGGTCTGACATCGTGTCAGGGTCAAGCCCGACATGCATATATTTTTGATGGCTGATTCTGCGCTGGCGTCTCAGCCGGGCAACAGATTGTGGATCGCCGTTGCAGCCTTGGCGGCCTGACCGGCCGCAACAGCAATTTGATCCAGCCCTTCGACCATGTCGCCAGCAGCGAACAGGCCGCTGACCGTCGTTTGTTGATGCTCGTCGACGACAATGCACCCTGCCTGGTCCAGTTTCGCACCGGCCATGTGCGCGAGTTCCGAGCGAGGGGAGGTTCCGAGGGCAACATAAAGGGTGTCGAAGCGAAGCGATCGGCCATCGGTCAATTGAGCGATCAGATCCTTTCCATCGATCGACAAATCTCGGACAGGGGCGCGTTCGACCGCGATACCGCCTCGAGCCAGATCTGCCTCTTCGGCCTCCGACAGTTGCGAGCCGTCCTGCGCGAGCAAGGTGACGGTGTCGCTATAGTGCCGCACGAACACAGACTCGGCGGCGCCATGGTCTGAGCACCCCAGCACGGCCACCCGCTTGCCGCGTACCTCATAGCCGTCACAGATCGGGCAATAGCGTATCAGACCTTGCACGAGGCCTCGATCATGCGTTTCCAGCGCCATTCGCGGACGATGATTTCTCACGCCTTGGGCAAGCAATATCGTGCGGGTATTGACGGCCTCGACACCTGTAGTGACCAGGAAGCCCGTCCGGGTCTGTACAATCCCATTGGCTAAACCATCGGAGAGCTTCGCGCCGTAACGCAGGGCATGCCGGCGCATCCGCGACAGCAGATCGTCGCCCGATATGCCGTCTGGAAAACCCATCAGGTTGTGCGTGGCTGGAATGGAGGACGCGCGGCCGTCGCCGGCATCGATGACCAGCGTAGAACGCAGAAACCGGCCCAGATAGGTGGCTGCTGTCAGCCCTGCCGGGCCACCGCCTATGATGACGCAATCGTACATGCGAGCCTTTCGCTGACCTCGGCCGTCACTGATATTACGCGGTACGATGCCTCTTCCCTCGAACAGAGACACGCTCTTCCAAAAAAAGATCGGGTCGTGAGGGGTAAACGCCAGCGCTGCGTAAATTGAGATGAAGCCCATCGCCTGGCAGGATGGACAGCCGAGGTGCCCACGGGTCGCAGCGTGGCGCCGGGGCGAGCGGATGTGGGGAAGACGGATTGGAATCAACCGATCGCGCTCCGTGTCGCTCGCCCCGCAACAAAGGTTGCAGCATCACGGGCAGGGGCGTCAGCATCATAGTCGGGTGGGAGCAATGGAGACCTACAGCCCTTTCTCGGCCTCGATGGGCCAGGCGCTTTGGGTGATCATGATCGTCGCTGGCCCCCCGCTGATAATCATGTTGGTGGTGGGGCTGATTATCTCAATGATCCAGGCTGCTACATCGATCAACGAACAGACCGTGAGCTTCGTCCCCAAGCTCCTGACGTTCATCTTGTTCCCCGCGCTTTACGGGGCAACCGCTGGCGATCTCCTGATCGACTATACCCGTGACCTGCTGACGCATATTCCGGACGATATCAAATAATGAGGACCGATTTTCATTCGGGGCGACCACGCAAAAACTGGTCGAATACGGGACGGAGTGCTAGCGTCGGAGAGGATCGGCGCGAAAGGGGAGCGGGGTTTGGCGGAGTTTGAATTGCTGGCGCGGCAACTGATCCAGCGATGGAAGGAAGACCCGAACGCGACGTACCAGAGCTGGTTTCTATGGGATGAGCGCATCAAGAACTTTCGCTCGATCAGGCGTGGTCTGGCTCAGGTGGTTGCTGAGATCGAAGCCGGTCGGTTTGGCGTGGCCTATCGCGGTTCTTCTCTGGAGACGGTCGTTCATTCAGTCGCCGAGCAGAGGCAGATCTTCAAGGGCGCGGACCATGCGTTTCTCTGGAAGCCCAAATTGCGCATTCCCGACATCTATGAAAACCCGGCGAACCAACGCGCGTTTGGTCGATTGCTGGACCATTGCGCCTGTTGCGACACCGCGGAAGAGATCATCGCAGGTATTCACACGATTGATCGTCTGAACATCAAAGGGCTGGGGCCAGCGGTGGCCAACCTCCTCTATTTCCTGCATCCAACCCTCGTGCCGCCGTTCAACACGGCGATCGTCAACGGCTATAACAAGCTGACCGGCGGCAAGGTGAAGCTCGGAAGCTGGCAGCATTTTCTCGCAATGCGCTCGGGCGTGCTCGACCTGAACGAGCGTTTTCGCGATCTGCTGTCGAACGATCTGGGCGCCATTGGTGGCCTTCTGTTCGACATCGGCTCGGGCCGCTATCCCGCGCCCCCGCGCGACGAGGAAGACCAGACTCTAAGATCCTGGGCCGCGCGCCTCGAGCAAGCCCGGGCCGAAGCTCAAACCCTCAACAAAGCGCTGCAAAAGCAGGGCGAGAGTGACCGCACCCATTCGGAAATCCAGGCGTGGCTGCGCGATATCGGTCTAGCGCTGGGGTATAACATCTGGATCGCATCCAATGACCGGGGACGGCTGCATGACGGGGTGCGCTTGGGGGAGGGGTGCCTCGAGAGCCTGCCAACTTCCATTTCGACATCGACGGGAGCGGATGCGATCCGCCTCATCGATGTTTTGTGGCTGGAGCAAGGCGGCGACCGGGTCGCGGCAGCCTTCGAAGTCGAACATTCGACCTCCATCTATTCGGGTATCGTCCGGATGCTGGACCTTGCGCTGAGCGGCAGCGATCTTCACGCGACAGCCGGATTGTTTCTTGTCGCTCCTGACGCTCGCGAAAGCGAAGTCCGCGCGCAAATCGCAAGGCCCGCGTTCAACCGGATCGCGGACCTCGAAATCGCCTATCTTCCCTATGGCGAGCTCGAACGGCACAAGGAGGCGATTTCCCGGTTTGGCTCGGGTCTAAAGGCGATCAAGGCGATATCGCGCGCGCTGCCTTGATGCCTTTTACATCCCGGAGGCAGGTGGCGCCAACAGCCCCAACCAGGCAACTAAGATAAGAATGGTAACGGCGCAGCCGGTCTCGATTGCGAGGCTGCGGCGGAGCGACCCTATCGCCGAGGAGGTGTTGCCTGTCTCGATCGCCGCCGCGAGCGACGGCGTCAGAAAGTAGCGATTGGCCGCCGCCAGCAACAGCATCAAGCCGAACAGCAGCAGCTTTGCCACCAGCAGCAGGCCATAGAGGCTGGTAAACATGGATCCCAGATTGGAGGGGCCGATCAGTATCCAACTATTGATCAAACCCGACACGATAAGCAGCGCCACGACCACCGATCCGACCTTCGCAAATCCATCCAGCGCGCGGTGCGAGAGGTGAATGTGATCCACCGCCATGCGCGCGGCAGGGCGGAAAACGAGGAGGCAAAGCGCGAACAACGCGCCTACCCAGATGCCAGCTGCCCAGAGATGGATGATATCGGCACCAAGATGGACCCATCCCCGCAAGCCTTCGTCGGCAGCGCCATGCCCCGTCCAGGCCAAGGTCGCCAGAGCGACAGCGGCGGTCGCTGACAGCGACCACAGGGCGAAAGCGGGACGCCGCCAACCGACGATGGAAAAATAGAGCACGAGCAGGAGGGCCGCGACCCGTACCTGCCAGACCGTCCCGATCGCAGTGCCCGATATGAGAAGATTGACCGTGGCGCGGTCTACCTGATCGAGTGGCACGCCCCCCATCGAGGCCGCCAGGACCATCATGCCCAGGATAGATAATACGATACCGGCCAGCGCGATTGTCGCCAACACCGACCGGAAACGCAGGACCGAGCCGGATGCCCGCTCAGTCCCGCGCAACGTGTAGAGGCCGAACATCGGCAACCCGAAGAGGAGCATGAGATCGAGGAAAAGTCCCAGCCTCACTGCGATCGCTATGATGTCCGGCACGGTCTTACTGGACCTTGAAGGTGTAGCTGCCCTGGATGCGATGGGTGTCAGCAGAGACGACGTGATAGTCGACCTTGTAGGTTCCAACCGGCAACGGCTTGGCAAGCGTCGCGACGAGCGTCTTGCCATCGGCGCCCACGGTGGCCTTGACGCCGTTCATCTTCATCGGCGCCATCTTCATGCCTGGCATTTCGGTCATCGTCAGGTCGAGCCCGGAAAATTGTGCGACGAGCGCTTCAGAAAAGACGAGCTGAATTCTGGTCGGGGCGGCGACCACGGCATTTGCGGCAGGGGTGGCGGCATTGAGCTTAGGGTGAGCCTGCGCAGCGGTAGCGGTGAGGACAGACGCCGCCATGGCGACGGCAAAGATTGTTTTACGAAACATCGATTTCTCCATGGGCGGCGAGACTGCCGACACATCGAATTACGCACCACGCGGCGCCACCCCTCATCAGGCGCGCAAGAATTCTGCAAATCAGAACCCCGGCGGGATTTGCGAATGAGATCTGCGCGACAGATGAGGGATCGAAGCTTGCAGTGCGTATGGACAATTGGATGGGTGTGAGAACCACCCGGATCCAAGGGACGCTGCCGCTCGGGAGGAAGCTATGGAGAATGCTAGGACGACTTGGCTGCGCAGGCACTTTCCAAGTGTAGGTTTTATCGCTGCGACAGCGCTGGTCGGCGGCGCGCTAGCGGGGATCGTCGTCTATGTGGGTGCCTATGACATCGGGGCGGATTCGCCGCACACCAAACCGGTCTATTGGCTGATCGAGCAGCTCCGAGATCGTTCCATCGCCGTGCGATCTCGTGATGTGAATGTCCCGGCCAACCTTGGGGACGTGAAGCGGCTGCAGAGCGGGGCGGGGCTCTACACCGAGATGTGCAGCGGCTGCCATCTCGGGCCAGGACTGGAAAAGTCCGAAATCAGCCAGGGACTCTATCCGAGGGCGCCGGAGCTTTCCCGCGAGGAGCAAAGATCGCCAAAGGAGCAATTCTGGATCATCAAGCATGGGGTCAAGCTGACCGCGATGCCAGCTTGGGGTAAGACCCATAGCGACGAACTGATCTGGGATATGGTGGCTTTCGTAAGGCAACTTCCGCGTATGTCACCCGCCCAATATCAGGCGGCAATAGCCAGTGCGCCCGAAGACCATGACGCGATGATGAAGGATATGCCCGGCATGACGAAGACGGCGCCATAGCGTTGCGGCTGCTCCGTCGCTGTTGCTCAGATCTGCCCGCTATGTGCGATGCTTTGACGGACAGGCTGATAGAGGGGAAAGTAAAGAACACGTCCTGGGCCGTTGCCCCGGATTGATTGAGGATTGGACTTTTCGATGGATACCGACCTGGACCGGCTGCTGAGCCGCTTACGCAACGAACCGACGCATCCGGGGCTGATTGGTCTGGAGGATGCTGTGTTCCGACGCATAGCGGCATTGCCGCAGGTTTCGACCGCGTCTCAATTCCGCCTCGGTGCGGTCGCGGCTTTCGGAGCGGTACTGCTGGGTATCGCCAGCAATGGCTTTACGCCGCGTGCCGAGGCGTCGGTCACGCTATCGCCTTTCGGGCCATCAAATCCGCTTGCCCCTTCGACGCTGCTGGTAGGTTCTCAATGAAGCCCAAATTGCTCCTCCTCGTCGCCATCGTCGCCTTTGCATCGGCGGTTGCGGGCGTGTTCCTGGGCCGCTACTTTTTCCCGCAGCCCAAGGCAGCCGGCGTCGAGCTCCACGATGTCTTGCACAGCAAGCTCGATCTGGATGATCGTCAGAAGGCCAAGATCGAGCTGCTAGAGCAGGGTTTCGCCGTGCGTCGGCGCGCGCTGGAGCTTGAACTGCGATCGGACAATGCGCGTCTCGCAGCCGCGATCGAGGTCGAACATGGCGAAGGGCCGCGTGTGACCGCGGCCGTCGATCAGTCGCATCAGGCAATGGGCGAACTGCAAAAGGAAACGCTCGGGCACATCTTCGCCATGCGGCAAATCCTTCGCCCCGATCAGGCCAAGACCTTCGATCAGGCGGTGGTTCATGCGCTCACCGACGATGCACGGTGAGTCTGGATCTCCAGGCGTGTTCGGACGGTGAACTAGCGGCACTGACGCTTGCCGGTCGGCAGTCGGCTTTCGCCGAGATTATGCGTCGGCACCAGACAGCGATATTTCGACTGGTGCGCGGCCTGGTCGGGAATGCCGAGGAAGCACTTGATCTCACGCAGGACTGCTTTGTATCCGCGTTCAGCCATCTGCGGAAATATGATGGTGCGCGTCCGTTGCGCGCCTGGCTATCCCGGATCGCGATTAACAAATGTCGCGATTGGCGCCGCCGCCAGAGGGTGCGGCAGCTCTTCACATTTGGCTCCGCGCCGTCGGATGATGAGATTGAGCAAGTGCCGGATGACGCACCCTCCGCACATGCCAGTGCTGAATCGAAAATAGAGGTGGAGCGACTGTCGGCGGCGATCAGCGCATTGCCTGCCACGTTGCGTGAAGTCCTGATGCTCAGGACCGTCGAAGGGCTCAGTCAATCAGAGGCCGCCAAAGCGCTTTCCGTCAGTAGCAAGGCTGTGGAGACGCGCCTGTATCGCGCGCGCGCGCGCCTCGCAGAAATACTCGCTGAGGAATGAGGGGTGCGCGCTGCTCGCGCGTAAGGATAAAGAGATACCGCGCTTAAGCGTCTTTTCAGACCCAAAGTGCTGCACGTTGAACAAGGAGATATTATGTCCCCCGGATTGAACCGCCGCGACCTTTTCCGCGGCGCTGCGCTGGCCGGCGGTGGCCTCGCATTGTCGGCATGGCTGCCGGCATGGGCTCAACCCATTTCGTCCGGGATTGCCAAGCCACTGCCAACGGTCAGCGGGAACGATATCACGCTCAAGATCGCGCATCAGATGATGATGATCGACGGCCGACAAAGCCATGCCATCGGCATCAATGGCACTGTGCCTGCGCCCCTCATCCGTCTGCGTCAGGGCCAAAACGTCCGCCTGTCGGTGATCAACGATCTCGAGGAAGACAGCTCGATCCACTGGCACGGCCTGCTTTTGCCGTTCCAGTTCGACGGCGTGCCCGGCATCAGCTTCCCCGGCATCAAGCCCAAGTCGACCTTTGTCTATGAGTTCCCCATCGTCCAGGCTGGCACCTATTGGTATCATAGCCATTCGGGGCTGCAGGAGCAGTTAGGTCATTACGGACCGATTGTCATCGACCCGGAAGGCGAGGATCCGATTCAGTCGGATCGAGAGCATGTCATCGTGCTCTCCGACCATAGCCAGATGCATCCGCACGCAATTTTCCGGAAGCTCAAGCAGGTCGGCGGTGGCTATTTCAATTATCAGCGGCAAACGCTGGCCGGTTTGCTGGCCAAGGAAGACCAACCCCTCAAGGACCGACTTGACTGGGGCAATATGCGGATGGATCCGACCGACGTGTCCGATGTCACGGGCTCGACCTATACCTATCTCGTGAATGGGCATGGCCCACGGGACAACTGGACCGCGCTTTTCAAGCCAGGTGAGCGCGTTCGCCTGCGTTTCGTCAATGCCTCCGCGATGACGACGTTCAATGTCCGGATTCCCGGTCTCAAACTTACGGTTGTTCAGGCCGACGGGCTCAATGTCAGGCCGGTCGAGGTCGACGAGTTTCAGATCGCGGTTGCCGAGACCTATGATGTCATCGTTACTCCGACCGATGATCGCGCCTACACGCTGGTCGGTGAATCCGTTGATCGTTCGGGCATGGCACGCGCCACACTGGCTCCGCGTGAAGGCATGACGGCCGAAGTTCCGCCGCTCCGCAAGCGGCCCCTTGCCGATATGAAGGACATGGGCATGGGGGACATGGATATGAGCGGCATGTCCGGCATGGACCACGCAGCAATGGGGCATGACATGTCTGCCGGCGGAGCTGCCGCGGGCGGGATGGCAGGCATGGATATGGGGGCCGGCGCGTCGATGCCAAGCATGCAAAAACCGGCGGATAGTTCCATGGCCAACATGCCCGGAATGGGCAGCGGGTCCGGTGATACAATGGGCGGCATGGCGATGGGCGGAATGGGCGGCATGAACATGCGCGACGCCAGCAAAGCGCCGCAGGTTAAGATGGGACCGGGTGTCCAGACGATCTCGCCCATGCCGATGGATCGCACGGGAGAACCGGGACAGGGTCTCGAAGACGTTGGCCACCGCGTCCTTGTCTATCGCGATCTCATGGCGGTGGAGCGCAACCCCGATGTTCGCGCGCCAGACCGCGCGATGGAAATCCACCTGACCGGGAATATGGAACGCTATATGTGGTCGTTCGATGGGGTGAAGCTCAGTGACAAGCGCGAGCCCATTCCCTTTATCGAAAACGAAAGGGTCCGCGTCACGCTCGTCAATGACACGATGATGTCGCACCCGATCCATCTTCATGGGCATTTCTTCGAGCTGGTGACCGGGCATGGCGAGTATTCGCCGCGCAAACACACCGTCAATGTCGCACCAGGAGGCAAGGTAAGTTTCGACGTCACCGCAGACGCAGTCGGCGACTGGGCGTTTCACTGCCATATGCTCTATCACATGCATGCCGGGATGATGCGCGTCGTCTCTGTCCGTCCCCGGGGAGATGCCGCATGAAGTCGCTTCTCCTTCTGATCGGCGCGGCCCCGCTCGCCTTGGCGACCCCAGTCAGCGCGCAGTCGATGCAGAATATGCCGGGCATGAACATGCCTGCTGCTCAGCCAGCGGCGAAGAAAAAGCCGGTGGCCAAGCCAGCAAGCCAGCCCAGGCGCGCCGCTGCGCCCACGGCTAAGGGCAAGCCTGCCACCCCGAAGCGCCGGGCACCGGCAGCAAAACCCAAGTCGGCGCCGCACGACATGTCGGGCATGGGGGCTATGTCCGGCATGGAGATGCCCGGTAACAAGACGCCTCCAATGGCTGACCCGCATGCCGGCCACGACATGTCCGGCATGCCTGGCATGACCATGCCCGATGGGGCGGGCGGTACGATGAAACACGACATGCCCGGCATGGACATGCAGGCGGCACCCGGCGGTCAGCCGATGCAGCACGATATGTCGTCGATGCCCGGCATGGCGATGGATGGGCCGATGGCAGCCCATGGCGCTGGTGGCACCAGTCTCATGCCCGGCAACGCCCCTGCACCCCAACCTCCTACCGACAACTATGCCGACCGCGTCTACAAAAACGGCGAGATGGCGGCTTCGCGTATCATGCTGCATAAGGAACATGGCGGCTCATCCAGCTCGATGATCCTGTTCAATCTGGCGGAATATCAGGTCCGTAACGGCCGCGACGGCTATCGGTGGGACGGGGAGGCGTGGTTCGGCAAGGATCTCGATCGGCTGGTGGTCAAGACAGAGGGTGAGGGCGTTCTTGCTGGCAGAAGCGGCACCTACATGGAGACCGCAGAAGTTCAGGCGCTCTACAGTCGTGCACTCGACCCTTATTGGAACCTCCAGGCGGGTGTCCGTTACGATTTCAAACCCAACCCATCCCGTACTTATGCGACGATCGGTATTGAGGGGGTGGCGCCTTACTGGTTTGAGACCGAGGCTGCCCTGTTTCTGTCGAACAAAGGCGAGGTGTTGGGGCGGATCGAGGGCTATTATGATCAGCGTATCACGCAACGCCTCATTCTCCAGCCGCGCCTGGAAGTGAACCTTTCAGCACAAAATGTCCCGGAGACGCGGATTGGAGCGGGCATCACGAACGCCGAATTGGGACTGCGTTTGCGTTACGAACTGCGCCGCGAATTTGCCCCCTACATCGGCGTTTCTTACGACCGAAAGTTCGGGCGGACGGCGGACTATGCACGCTCAGACGGAGGGGACGTGAAGGCGGCCAGCTTTGTAATCGGTGTTCGGACCTGGTTCTGAGAAGCGCCAAACTCCGCTTCCACATCGGGGCTAGCCGCGTTCATCGCTGGTTAGCCCTGGTTATCGGCGTCCAGCTGCTGCTTTGGTTTGCGAGCGGTCTTGTCATGAGCCTGTTGCCGATCGAGCGAGTCCGCGGTGAACATCTCGTCGAGCGATCGTCGCCGGCGATATTGGAACAGTCGAGATCGCGCGCGCCGTTGGACCTAGTGTTGCGCGCGGCGACCAGACCCGTGCGTGAAGTCCGATATCGCGCGCTGCTCGGCCGCGAGATTGCGGAGGTCGAGTCTATCGATGGGACGATCTCACTCCACGATGCAGAAACAGGTCGTCGACTTGGTCCCGTGAACGCTGCGATGGCTCGCGCGGTGGCGATACAGGCCTACCGTGGTACGTCGGAGCCGCCGAGCGTGCGCCTGGTTGTGGCGTCGACCCCAGAATTCAAGGGCGTCCTGCCGGCCTGGCGGGTGGACTTCCCTGACCGCGAAGCGACCCGCGTCTATGTTGCCCAGAATAGTGGTCGGATCGTCGCTGTGAGAAATGGAACGTGGCGCCTGTACGATTTCTTCTGGGCGCTCCACATCATGGATTGGAAAAACCACGAAAATTTCAACACGCCGTGGTTGATGGCGTTTGCCGCAGGTGGTCTCGCATTGGCGATCGCGGGTTCGGCACTTTTGTATCTTCGGTGGCCGCGAAAGCGACGCCGCACGGGTTGAATAGTCAAGCAGGATCGGGGCGGGGGCCAAAGGAGACGACCAATGATGAAAAATGCCTATGCGAGCCTCGCCCTGCAGACCTTGGTTGGCGGCGTCATCATGTATCTGGTGATGTTCGTCATGATCGACAGCTTGGGGAGCTTCTACAACAACCTGAATATGCTCTACATGACGCTAATGATGGTGGCGCCCATGGTGGTGCTGATGGTCCTCGCGATGGGCCATATGTTCCCGTCGAAAAAGGCAAACGCGGCCCTTATATTAGGGTCAGTTGCGATATTCGCCGGATCATTTGCCCTCATCCGCACGCAAACAACGATCGGCGATACAGCATTCCTCCGATCGATGATCCCGCATCATTCGGGCGCGATCCTGATGTGCCGCGAGGCCTCCTTGAAGGATCCGGAAATCGTTCGTCTGTGCAGCGGCATCGAGGAATCTCAGCGCCGCGAAATCGATGAAATGAAGGCTATTCTAGCCCGCAAGTAGGCTTCGCGCTCCCGTTCCCGTAAATTTTGTGCCGCCTCACGAGGGAAATGGCGCGCCCATGCGTATTATCAATGCGGGGCGCTGAGGAGAGAATTGTGAAGAAAATAGTCCCCATCATCATCGCTGGATTGGTGGCCGCGCCGGCGATCGCCCAAATGCAGGGCATGGACCATAGCAAGATGGACATGCGCCAGACCATGAACCCCACGCCAGCCAATCCTTACCCGCCTGCAGAAATGGAGATGCATCAGAAGATGATGTCCGCCACGGGCAGCGATGCAACGGAGACCTGGGTGCGCAAGATGATCGAGCATCATCGCGGTGCGATTGCGATGTCACGCATCGTTTTGCGCGACACCAAGGACGCGCAGGTCCGAATGATGGCGAACAAGTCAATCACCGAGCAAACGCGAGAAGTGGGCGAGCTTCAAGGCTGGCTGAGAGCCCACAACAAGCGCGCCCAATAGACCTTTCCTCCCCCGCCCAGGGGCGGGGGAACCAATAAGGGATCGTATGACACTCAAATTTGCCCTCGCTGCGTTCATAGCAGCCTTCTCCGTCGCCAGCGCCGAAGCTGCCCCGATCATCATGCATCGTGACCCTGGTTGCGGTTGCTGCGAACAGTGGGCGGCCCAGGTGCGCAGACAATTTGGACAAAGCGTCAATATCGTCGACGACCAGCAACGCGGCCGCTTTCAACGCGCTCAAGGCGTGCCCGCTGCGCTGGCATCATGCCATACTGCAATTGTCGATGGCATAGTTTTCGAGGGCCACGTTCCCATTGCCGACATGAAGCGCGCGATCGCGAAGCGCCCGAAGGGCGTAAAGGGATTGGCCGTAGCGGGCATGCCGCTGGGTTCTCCGGGGATGGAAGTCCCCGGCCAAAAACCACAACCCTACTCTGTCATCGCCTTCGGATCGGCGGGTCAGACGGTATTTGCCCGACACGGCGGGTGACCATCTCGTTGATCTTTGATGCTACGAGGCGTAATAAATAACGGCTGTGAAACGCGTTTTGCAACTTCTTCTCCTTCTGGGAGCCATGGTTGGCTTGATTGGCCAAGCGGCGGCCTTTGCGTCCGCTCCGCCTGCGATGTCCGCCCCAATGGCCACGTCTGTGCAGGCCGTGGCTGGGATGTCGGAAGACTGCATGAAGATAATGGCACAGCAGCAACAACCTGCTCAGAAGCCTTGCAAGGGCATGACCCTGGAATGCATCGCGGCCATGGGCTGCGTCGTTCCGCTGGCCGTTCGTAATGACGCGCCTATGCTGGAAGCACGCGAAGCCAGTCCAGCTCTGCCCTTCTGGGCAACCATCACTGTCCTGCACGGCAGTGACCTCACTCCCGAACCGGAACCACCGACTCTCCTTGGCTGATCGACACCGGCTGCCAGGCTGACAGGATTCTTGCGTCTATCGCGCATCTGAAAATCCTGTCTGACCCGCGGCTACCACGATATTTTGCCCAAGGATTACAGTCATGAAGAACCGTGTTTTCTATGCCCTGCTGGGCATTGCGCTTGCCGCTCCCGTTGCCGCTTTCGCCGGCGAACCCAACACAAACTCGCAGTCTGGCCATTATGAATGGCGTCAATCGCCAAACTATGGCCCGCGTGCGCCATCTATGAGCCCCCGTCGCGTCTGGGTGCCCGATGCTCCGCAGATGGCGAACTGCAACTGCGACATGATGAAGATGAGCGCGGCGGACTGCATGAAGGAGATGCATAGCATGGCATCGCCTTCGTCGGCTCCCTCGGCCGGCTAGGCACAGCCTCTGGCCGTGTAAGGTCGCATAGACGGCCAGGCCAGCAGTGGCGGCGGGATTGCCCCCATCCCGCCGCCACTGACATGCCTGCCAGAGTGCGCGACGCCGGCCTGATCCTCCGATCAGGAGTTTTCCATGCGATTGTTTGTTTGTCTGCCGCTGCTCGCGGCGATCCCCGGCGTTGCATTCGCTGGTCCCCTCACTTTCGACGCTGCGCTCCAGCGCGCGCGGCAGGAAGCGCCGTCGATCAAGGCCAAGGCGCTCGCCGCCGAGGCCGCTCGTTCCGCTCGTGGCGGCGCCGGATCGCTACCTGATCCGACTCTGGCCGTTGGGCTCGACAGTTTCCCGATCTCGGGGCCATTGGCGTTTGCTCCCGGGCAGGACAATTTCACGATGGCGCGGGTGGGCGTGTCCCAGGATATTCCCAACCTCGCCAAGCGCCGTGCGCAACGCGCCCGCGCTGACAGCGATATCAAGGCTGCAGATGCCGACACCGCATTTGAGGCGCGTTCGGTTGAGGTCGGCACTGCGCTTGCCTGGATCAACCTTGCCTATGCCGAGCGCCGGCTGACCGCGCTTGATGATCTTCTAGCCCGTCTGGAGCGCGTGGTGCGGACAACGCCCAGTGCCGTCGCGTCGGGCAATGCCCGGCCTGCGCAGACTCTTGCCGGCCGACAGGCTATCGCCTCATTAGAAGATCGTCGCAGCGAACTGGTCTCAAACATAGCGCGGGCACGGGCTGCTCTGACGCGATGGACGGGTGACCCGGCGCCTGAAATTGCCGGATCTATTCCCGACTTCCCTGTCGATGGGGCCGAACTGCGCGCTGGCCTGGATCGCCTTCCCACCATGGCAATGATCGACGCCCAGTCCGGTCAGGCAATGGCCGATGTGCGTATGGCCGATGCCAACCGCCGTTCCGACTTCGGGGTGAACCTTGCCTATCAACGCCGCGACCCTCGTTTTGGAGATTATGTGTCAGCCGGTGTGACGGTCAGTCTGCCCTTCTTCACCCGCAGTCGACAGAATGCGGGCATTGCGGCGGCCCAGGAGAATGCCGGACGCATCCTGGCCGAACGCGACGCGGCCCTGCGGGCGCTGGCCGCTGATCTCGAAACCGATCTTGCGGACCATATCATGCATCATGAACAGTGGCTGCGCGCGCGGGACACATTGCTGCCACTCGCCGAGCAGCGGGTGACGTTGGAGACGGCAAGCTACGGGGCAGGTCGCGCCAATCTTGTCGATATCGCGGATGCCTATGCGGCCCTTGCCGACGTCACCCTCAACACTCTCGACCGTGAAGCCCTTGTCGCTGCTGACGGTGTTCGACTGAACCTTACGTATCGGAGCGAATCGCAATGAGCCATTTCACAATCCCTCGGGGCGGCCTTTTCGGTGCCGCGGCGCTGCTCGCGGTCGCCGCTGGCGGGGTCGGTTTCACCATCTCTGAATGGAGAGGAGGATCACCCGACGCTACGGCCGCCAAACCGCCGGCACGCAAGATCCTCTATTGGTATGACCCGATGATCCCCGCTGAGCATCATGACGGTCCAGGCCTGTCGTCGATGGGAATGCAAACAATCCCGCGCTATGCGGATGAGGTGGGGGCAAGCGCGGCACAGCCGGGAATATCGATCGACCCGTCCGCCTCCCAGGCGCTCGGGATGCGAACGGTGGCTGTGCGGCGCGGCGAATTGGCGAGCAGTCTCACCGCCACCGGCACGATCGACTTCAACCAGCGCGACGTTGCGATCGTTCAGGCGCGTGCAGGCGGCTTCGTTTCCCGTGTCTATGGCCGCGCACCTGGTGATGTGATCGGTGCAGGCGCGCCGCTTGCCGATGTTCTGGTGCCGGAATGGGGCGGCGCACAGACCGAGTTTCTGGCGGTCCGCCGCACCGGCAACGCCGCTCTGATCCAGGCCGCGCGTCAACGGCTCATGCTGCTCGGCATGCCCTCCGGCACGATCGCATCGGTCGAGCAAACCGGACGACCGCATAATGTGATCACCATCTCCACGCCCACGGGCGGCGTGATCAAGACGTTGAACGTGCGGGGCGGCATGACCTTGATGGCAGGCCAGACGCTTGCCGAGGTCAACGGGCTCGGCACGGTCTGGTTGAATGCCGCCGTGCCCGAAGCGGTCGCCGGTCCCTTGAAGCCTGGACAAGCGGTGCGAGCCGCGCTTGCAGCCTTCCCCGGCGAAACCATCTCCGGGCGTGTCTCGGCGATCCTGCCCACGACTCAGGTCGACAGCCGGACGCTCACGGTGCGGATCGAGCTGCCCAACCGCGGCGGGCGCTTGCGGCCCGGCATGTTCGCGACCGTGTCGTTCGGCGGCAGTACGCAGCCGGCATTGCTGGTGCCGTCCGAGGCGCTGATCCGCACCGGCAAGCGGACGTTGGTGATGCTCGCGCTCGACAAGGGGCGTTACCGCCCCGCCGAGGTACAAACCGGGCGCGAATCCGGTGACGATACCGAGATATTGGCTGGCCTAAGCGAAGGTGAAAAGATCGTCGCCTCGGGCCAGTTCCTGATCGACTCCGAGGCGAGTTTGTCCGGCGTCGAAGCGCGGCCGATCGGTGGCAGCGCGCCGCCGGCAATTGCCAAACCCACAGCTGTAGCCGCGCTGTACGAGACCGTCGGCAAGATCGAACAGATCACCACCACTTCGGTGACGCTCAGCCATGAGCCGGTGCCCGCCATCGGCTGGCCGGCAATGACGATGACCTTCCAACTTCCAGACCCGAAGATCGCGCGGGGCCTGAAGACTGGCGATCGCGTCCGCTTCGGCTTCGACCAGCCACCGGCCGGACCGACGATCCGGCGTTTGGCGAAGGTTGCCGACCAATGATCGCCCATCTCATCCGCTGGTCGGTCAAGAACCGCTTCTTCGTCCTGATCGGCGTGCTGGCCCTCATCGGTGTAGGCGTCTGGGCGGTGCGATCGACCGCGATCGACGCGCTGCCCGATCTCTCCGACACCCAGGTCATCATCCGCACCAGCTATCCGGGACAGGCGCCGCAGATCGTCGAGAATCAGGTCACCTATCCGCTCACCACCACCATGCTCTCGGTCCCCGGCGCCAAGACGGTGCGCGGCTATTCCTTCTTCGGCGACAGCTTCGTCTATGTGATCTTCGAGGACGGCACCGATCTCTATTGGGCGCGCAGCCGCGTACTCGAATATCTCAACCAGGTGCAGGGACGATTGCCGGCGAGCGCGCGTAGTGCGCTCGGTCCAGACGCGACCGGGGTCGGCTGGGTCTATGAATATGCGCTGGTTGACAAAACCGGCCGGCACGATCTTGCCCAGCTTCGCGGGTTTCAGGACTGGTTCCTGCGCTACGAGTTGAAGACCGTCCCGGGCGTCGCCGAGGTTGCCAGCATCGGTGGGATGGTGAAGCAGTACCAGGTGCTGCTCGATCCGGTGAAGCTCGCCGCCTATGGGATTACCCACAGCCAAGCGGTCCAGGCGATCCAGCAGGCCAATCAGGAAGCGGGCGGCTCGGTGCTGGAGATGGCCGAGGCCGAATATATGGTCCGCGCCTCGGGCTATCTGAAGACGCTCGACGATTTCCGCGCGATCCCGCTCAGAACCGCTGCGGGCGGCGTGCCCGTGCGGCTAGGCGATG
Source organism: Novosphingobium barchaimii LL02 (assembly GCF_001046635.1). GTDB lineage: Bacteria > Pseudomonadota > Alphaproteobacteria > Sphingomonadales > Sphingomonadaceae > Novosphingobium > Novosphingobium barchaimii. Next base: position 39,594 of record NZ_KQ130458.1, on the reverse strand, counting down.
TCGCCACGATCCAGATCGGCCCCGAAATGCGGCGCGGCATCGCCGAATTGAACGGCGAAGGCGAGGTCGCCGGCGGCGTGGTGATATTGCGCTCGGGCAAGAACGCCCGGGAAACGATCGCGGCGGTCAAGGACAAGCTGGCGGACCTCAAGAAGAGTCTGCCGCCCGGCGTCGATGTGGTGACGGTCTATGACCGTTCACAGTTGATCGACCGCGCCGTCGCGAATCTCACCCACAAGCTGATCGAGGAGTTCATCGTCGTCGCGATCGTCTGCGGCCTGTTCCTCTGGCATGTTCGCTCGGCGCTGGTCGCGATCCTGACCTTGCCGCTGGGCGTCCTCGCGGCATTTACCGTGATGCGGTTCCAGGGGGTGAACGCCAACATCATGTCGCTCGGCGGCATCGCCATTGCCATCGGTGCGATGGTCGATGCGGCCGTGGTCATGATCGAGAATGCCCACAAGAAGATCGAGCGCTGGGAGCAGGATCACCCGGACAAGCATCTCGAAGGCGAAATGCGCTGGATCGTCATCACCGAAGCTGCTGCCGAGGTCGGACCGGCGCTGTTCTTCAGCCTGCTGATCATCACGCTGTCCTTCATTCCCGTGTTCACGCTCGAAGGACAGGAGGGCAGGCTGTTCGCACCGCTCGCCTTCACCAAAACCTATGCGATGGCGTCAGCGGCGATCCTGTCGGTGACCCTGGTGCCGGTGCTGATGGGTTTGCTGATCCGGGGAAAAATCCCGCCCGAGCAGTCGAACCCGGTCAATCGCTGGCTGACCAATATCTATCGACCCGCGCTCGACTGGACGATGCAGCGACCGAAGACAGTGCTGCTGATCGCGGCACTCGCCTTTGCGACCACGGCCTGGCCGCTCACACGCCTTGGCGGTGAGTTCATGCCGAATATGGACGAGGGCGACCTGCTCTACATGCCGTCAGCGCTTCCCGGCCTTTCGGCGGCGAAGGCGTCGCAACTGCTCCAGCAGACCGATCGGCTGATCAAGACCGTGCCTGAGGTCGAGAGCGTGTTCGGCAAGGCCGGGCGCGCGGAGACTGCAACCGATCCGGCGCCGCTGGAGATGTTCGAGGCCACGATCCAGTTCAAGCCACGCGATCAGTGGCGGCCGGGGATGACGCCCGACAAGCTGGTCGAGGAGCTTGATCGCACGGTGAAGCTCCCCGGCCTCGCCAATGTTTGGGTGCCGCCGATCAGGAATCGCATCGATATGCTCGCCACCGGCATCAAGAGCCCGATCGGGGTCAAGGTGTCGGGTGCCGATCTCGCCCAGCTTGATCGCGTCGCGCATGACGTCGAGGCGGTGGCCAAGACCGTACCCGGCGTCAGCTCGGCGCTCGCCGAACGGCTGACTGGTGGACGTTATGTCGACGTCGACATCAACCGGGCGGCCGCCGCTCGGCTCGGGTTGAACGTCGCCGACGTTCAGGCGATCGTCTCGGGCGCGATCGGCGGGGAGACGATCGGCGAGACAGTGGAGGGGCTTGCGCGTTATCCGATCAGCGTGCGCTATCCGCGTGAGCTGCGCGACAGCCTTGAAGGGCTGCGCACCTTGCCGGTTCTGACCCCGTCGGGACAACAGATCACGCTTGGCACGGTGGCAAATATATCGATCGCAGAGGGGCCGCCGATGCTCAAGACCGAGAACGCACGGCCCTCGACCTGGGTCTATGTCGACGTGCGCGGGCGCGACCTCGCCTCGGTAGTCGGCGACCTGCAACGCGCGGTGGCGAAACAGGTCAGGCTTTCGCCCGGCGTCAGCCTCGCTTATTCTGGCCAGTTCGAATACCTCGAGAGGGCAGTCGACAAGCTAAAATTGGTCGTACCGGCAACGCTGTTGATCATCTTCGTACTGCTTTACCTGATTTTCGGACGGTTCGATGAAGCCGCGCTGATCATGGGGACCCTGCCGTTCGCGCTGACCGGCGGGATCTGGACGCTCTACCTGCTCGGTTTCAACCAGTCGGTCGCGACCGGAGTCGGGTTCATCGCGCTCGCTGGCGTCTCCGCCGAGTTCGGCGTGGTGATGCTGATCTATCTCAAGAACGCATTGGAGGAGCGCGAGAACCATTCGGATGCTGCCGAGGTCGAGGCGGCGGTGCGTGAAGGCGCGCTGCTGCGTGTCCGGCCGAAGGCAATGACCGTCGCGGTGATCCTCGCAGGCTTGCTGCCGATCCTGCTCGGCTCGGGCGCTGGCTCCGAAGTGATGAGCCGGATCGCTGCGCCGATGATCGGAGGCATGCTGACCGCGCCGCTGCTGTCGATGTTCGTCCTTCCTGCCGCCTATCTTTTGCTCCGGCGGCCGAAGAGCAAGCCCTTACCTCAACCTCTCATTTCATGAAGGAGAAGACCATGAACCGTGCACGACTGACCATTGCCCTCGGCCTCGCCGCCCTGACCGCCGCCTGCGGCAAGAAGGCGGAGACGCCCGTTGCGGCCGAGACCAACCAGGCGGCGCCCGCCGCGACCATGAGCGGCGACATGGGCAACATGGCGATGGCGCCAGCGGCGCGCACCGCGATCAAGGCCAAGGGCCACGGCACCGTCACCGCGATCGACAAGACGGCGGGCACGATCACGCTTAACCATGGCCCGATCCCCGAAGCCAATTGGCCGGCGATGGCGATGGCGTTCAAGGCGGCGCCTGCGATCACCGATGCGGCCAAGGTCGGCGACAAGGTCGATTTCGACCTCACGCTGACAGGTAATGCGGGTGAAGTGACTGCGATCCACACGCAGCCCTGACCAGTTGATCGTGGTGCCGTTCGCCACCGCCTCACCATTATGATGCAGCATCGGCCTGCGGAGGCAGCTTCGCCGGCCGATGCTGAAAAAATGCACGTTTGATATCGCGCAATGACGCACCGGCCAAAGGGACCGATTCTATCCCGTGAGGCCGTCGACCAAAGCGAGTTGGCTTGGGACATTTACGGATAGAGCCAAATTCGTTGTTCCATGATCTTCGGCCCCGAATTGCAGATCACTGGAGGGCATGATCATGGTTTCGATGCGCAAGATTACGACCATATTGGCTTTGACCGCTTCTTCCCTTGTGCTGGCCGTTCCGGCCGGCGCGCAGTCGAACGGCGGCCCCGGCACGATGATGGGTCCGGGAATGATGGGTCCGGGCATGATGGGTCCGGGGATGATGGGCCCCGGGATGATGGGTCCGGGCATGATGGGTCCCAATGGGTGCCCCCACTGCGGGATGATGTGGAATCAGCGGCAGGCCAATCTGAACCTTTCGATCGCCGATGTCCGCGCCAATCTCGAGCAATGGCTTCAATGGAATCAGAACACCCGCCTCAAGGTTGGCCGGGTCGTGGAAACCGACGCCAACACGATCACCGCCGACATCGTGACGGCGGAAGGCAATTCGCTGGTCGAGCGCTACACGGTCGATCGTCATTCGGGCTTCTATCGCCCGGCCCGCTAAGATGATGTGGTGGGACCGAGCCTGTGGCTCAGCATATTGGACCGCCGGTTGGGGGGTGATGCACGCGATCATCCCCTTGACCTTGCTTGCATTCCTGGTTTTCGGCGTAATCCTGCTGGTCCGCAAAGGCCGCTCCGACGCGCCGCTCGAGAAACGCAGCGGGCTGGAGATCCTTGACGAACGCTACGCGCGGGGCGACCTCGATCGCGAGGAATATCTGCAGAAACGCAAGGACCTGGAGGTTGGGCCGTAGGTCCGCGCCGCCCCTCTCGTCAGAGGGAGGCGATCGCGCGCTGCAACTTGTCCCTGACCTGCTGAGCTGCCGATTTCAGTTCTGTATTATCGATCGCCTGCATTGAGGCAACGGGATCGATCGCGGCCACCTCGACCTGTCCGTTGCCGACATCCTGCACAATCACATTGCACGGGAGCATGGTCCCAACCTTGTCCTCGATCCGAAGCGCCTCATGGGCCAGCGATGGATTGCAGGCGCCAAGAATGCGATATTCGCGGAAATCAACGTTGATCTTCTTTTTGAAAGTCGCGCTGATGTCGATGTCGGTTATGATCCCGAAACCCTCTTGCTTCAGGGCCTCGGTCGCACGCTGGACTGCTTCGGTGAAGCCCATCGACAGCGTCTTGGCAAAATAATAGCTCAATGTTTGTCTCCGATGTGCGGTTGAGATGACAGGCAATGACCGAATGCGGCGCGCATGCTGATCACCCCCTTACGGGCCATTGCAGTAAGGCACTGTTAGTCGAAGGCGGTCGCCGGTTAAGTTGCCTCTCCTTCATTTAAGCAAGATGTAAAGACCGACCGCGACCACCATGGCAGCAAAGCCGCTTCGCGCGACCGTCACGCGCGTGGCGAGCCAGCGCGAAACCGGCAAGCCCAGCGTCGCACCCGCGACACCGCCCGCCACCAACGGGGTGAACAGTGCCCAGTCGACCAATCCCGAGACGGAGTAGCTGATACTCGTTGCCCCGCCGAACAGGGTGACGGACACGAGGCTGGACGCCGATGCGTTGGCAAGCGTCATGCCGGTCGAGGCCATGAGGCCGGGCGCAATCAGGAAGCCGCCGCCGATGCCGAAGAATCCGGCCGCGAAGCCGGCTGCCAAGCCCACAGGAGCCAGCTTCCACACCATCGGCGGGGTCAAACGGACGCCGGGGTCACCCTCACTCTTGCGCGGCATCAGCATCGAGATGGCGATCGCGATCATCGCCAATGCGAACCAGTGCAGCAGGGCCGCACCGTCGATCATCTTTCCGACCTGCGCTCCGGTCAGTGCGCCGACGAGTCCGGCCGCAGCAAAAACGCTGGCACAGGGCCATTTGACGGTGCCCGCACGCGCCTGGGCGGCAAGGCCGGTGGCGGCGTTGACCGCGACGGCCGCGGCAGAGGTGCCGATGGCCACATGCGTATCCGCGACGCCCACCACATAGATCAGCCAGGGCGTCGCCAATACCGAGCCCCCGCCGCCAAAGACGGTGAGCAGCAGGCCGATGAGGACGCCGCCGAGGGCCGCAAGGAGGAGCGTTTCCGTCACGATGTCAGGCAGCGCGAGCGCGGCGGTTCCAGGGGGCCAGCATCAGAAGCCGCGCCATACCGCAAAAGCCGGTGGCCCCGGCAAAGGTCAGGCCCGCGCCGACAAAGGCGGACAGGCCGAACCAGCCGGGTGCCACGACGAAGCCAAGGATGACTCCGATGAGGACGAGCAGGCCCGCCGCAATCTGGACCTGCCGCATGATTTCCAGCGGTGCCTTGGCGTCCACGGCGACCGGCAGGCCCGCCTTGCTCCACGCGTCGATGCCGCCCTGAAGCACATAGGCCTGGCCGGAGACGCGCGCGGCGAGGCGATCACAGGCTCCAGCCGTGCGCATGCCTGACCGGCAGGTGAAAATGACCTCACGATCGGGCTCGACAGTCAGGCGGGCCGCCTCCCAACCCGATAGCGGCTGGGAAACCGCGCCGGGAATATGGCGTCGGGAAAATTCGTCCGGTTCCCTGATATCGACCAAAATGGCGCTGCCATTTGCGAGCCGACGGCGGGTGTCGTCGGGCGAGAGTGGGATCAGACCCGCAGTCATGGCGTTGGCTCCTCATCGGTTGGGCAGAACAGTTCGGCGAGCGTGGCGATGACGCGCAGCGCGGCCGGATCGACAATTCGGTAATAAATGGTTTGCGCAGCGCGCCGGGTAGCAACGATGCCCTCTTCACGCAGCAACGCCAGATGCTGCGACAGCGCGGACTGGCTAAGCCCGACGCGCGGCTGGATCTGACCTACGGAGAGTTCCCCATCGGCAAGCTGACACAGGATCATCAGTCGCCGCTCGTTGGCGAGCACGCGCAGGAGCGTGGCGGCGCGAGCAGCGTTGGCCTCGAAGGTTGTCAGGTCGAATTTGGCGAGATCGAGCATGCTCCAATTATATTCATTGATTCTAATTTAGCAAGTGTTAATATGAAGGATATTAGGAGGTAACCTCGTGTCTCATGCTCTCCCCGTCTCCGCAGCCAGGCCCGCCGTGCAAGGGTTCTTCGATCCCGCGACCAATACCGTCAGTTACATCGTCCATGATCCTGCGACCAAGGCGGCCGCGATCATCGATCCGGTGCTGGATTTCACAGCGCGCAATGGGCGTACCAGCACTGCCAGTGCGGACGCGCTGCTGGCGGCGGTCCGCGAGCAGGGACTGGATCTGCGCTATTTGCTGGAAACCCATGCCCATGCGGACCATCTTTCCGCCGCGCATTATCTGCGGGCGCAGACCGGCGCCCCGGTCGTCATCGGCGCGCGCATCACCGAGGTTCAGGCGATCTTCGGCGATCTGTTCGAGGCGAATGACGTCGCACGCGACGGCAGCGCTTTCGATCGGCTCGTGCGCGAAGGCGATGTGCTGCCGCTCGGTGAGCAGAACTTGCATGTCATGGACACGCCGGGACATACGCCCGCCTGCGTCAGCTATCTGATCGGTGATGCCGCGTTCGTCGGCGACACAGTGTTCATGCCGGACTACGGCACTGCCCGGGCGGATTTCCCCGGCGGCGATGCCGCAACGCTTTATCGCTCGATCCGCAAAATACTCGACCTGCCCGCCGCGACGCGCGTTTTCACCGGGCATGACTATCCCCCGGCATCCCGCGCCAAACCTGCTTGGGAGGCGAGCGTCGCCGAGCACCGAAGCAACAACCTTCATGTTCGTGATGGTGTTGGAGAGGCCGAATTCGTGGCAATGCGCAAAGCTCGCGACGCCGGGCTCGAAGCGCCGCTGCTCATTCTGCCCTCCCTGCAGGTAAACATTCGCGCCGGTGAAATGCCGCCGGCTTCGCCTTCGGGACATGTTTACCTACGCTTGCCGGTCAACGCGATTTGAGGCTTCACGAGCTGGTGATGAATTCGCGAGCGCTTTGCCTTTCGTCGCGCCTACGACGTCAAGCGCGCCATCCCCCCGGCTCGGCGCGCGGGGGGGAAGGAGGGCATGCGGACCTGACTTCGCTTCCGCAAGGCCAGTTAAATACGGTTGGTCTCAGCGCACTTCACACGGTCTCGATCTTCAGGGCAATTGAAGTTCCGACACTATAAGATGTTGGCGGTCGTAAGGAGCAGAAGGACGCCGAGCATCCCGCGATAGACGACGAATGGCCATGCAGAAAAGCGCTCGAGGAATCGCATCAGCGCCCAGATAGCCACAAAGGCCGAGATCGAGGCGGTAAAGAGGCCGAGTGCCAGCACAGACCAGCCATGCAGGTCGAGTCCCACCCGATGAAGTTCCCACAGCTCCTTGAACCCGGCGAGCGCGATCGCCGGGATGCCAAGCAGGAATGAGAACCGGGCCGCTTCTTCGCGCTTGAATCCGAGCGCGAGCGCGGCGGTGAGGGTCGATCCGGAGCGCGATACGCCGGGGATGAGTGCGCCAACCTGCGCGAGACCGACGAGCAGCGCATCGGCCAGCGATGAAGCCTCGATGCCACGGCGATGGCGTGCCAAAATCTCGGCGAGACCCATCAGCACTGCCATCGCGATGCAAGCCCAACCGATCACCGGCAAGGCGCGAAAGGGCGAGTTGCATGTGTTGAGGCTGTTCGACAGCAGAGCGCCCGCTAGCACGATCGGGACCGTCGCGAGAGCGATCCAGATTGCCAGACGAAGATCAGGATCAGCGAACTGCCGACGACCGATTGCCGATACTGAACCGACCGCTAGGCGGCGGACATCCTGCCAGAAATAGCTGATGACCGCGGCGAGCGCGGCGAGCTGCATCGCGGCTGAAAAAGCCGAGCCGGGATCCCGCCATCCCAACAGAGCCGGGACGACCCGCATATGGGCTGTTGACGAAATCGGCAGGAGTTCGGTGATACCTTGCACCACGCCCAAGAAGGCGACCTTGGCATAGCCCAGTGTCACGAAGCCCGTGTCGACGCCCGCGGCACATTGTCCGGTCATAGCAGTGCGGTCCTATTGGGTGGTGGGTGAGCGTAGATCGTTGCTTCGCTGCCTGGGTAACCGGATTATCGAACTCGCTGGTCGCGACCGACAAGACGCATACCATTGAGCACGACCAGGAGCGAAGCGCCGACATCCGCCGCGATCGCGCCCCAGAGCGAGGCCATGCCAAGCAGAGTCAGACCTGCGAAAACGAGCTTTACCGTCAGTGAGAAGCCGATGTTCTGCCGGATGACGGCGAGCGTCGCCCTGGAATGCCGAATGAGCCACGGCAGGCGGGAGAGATCGTCCTGCATCAGCGCGATATCCGCCGTCTCGATCGCCGCATCGCTGCCAATCGGGCTCTGTTGCAAAAATCGTGAAGCTTGAGCATGCTTGGCGGAGATTGGACGGACGGAACGATGACGGATTTCAAGTGGCGCCATTTCCAGGGTGATGTGATCCTGTGGGCGGTGCGCTGGTATTGTCGCTATCCGATCAGCTATCGCGACCTTGAGGAAATGCTGGCGGAACGCGGCATTTCGGTCGACCATACGACGATCTATCGCTGGGTCCAGTGCTACGCCCCGGAGATGGAGAAGCGGCTGCGCTGGTTCTGGCGGCGTGGCTTTGATCCGAGCTGGCGCCTGGATGAAACCTACGTCAAGGTGCGGGGCAAGTGGACCTACCTGTACCGGGCAGTCGACAAGCGGGGCGACACGATCGATTTCTACCTGTCGCCGACCCGCAGCGCCAAGGCAGCGAAGCGGTTCCTGGGCAAGGCCCTGCGAGGCCTGAAGCACTGGGAAAAGCCTGCCACGCTCAATACCGACAAAGCGCCGAGCTATGGTGCAGCGATCACCGAATTGAAGCGCGAAGGAAAGCTGGACCGGGAGACGGCCCACCGGCAGGTGAAGTATCTCAATAACGTGATCGAGGCCGATCACGGAAAGCTCAAGATACTGATCAAGCCGGTGCGCGGTTTCAAATCGATCCCCACGGCCTATGCCACGATCAAGGGATTCGAAGTCATGCGAGCCCTGCGCAAAGGACAGGCTCGCCCCTGGTGCCTGCAGCCCGGCATCAGGGGCGAGGTGCGCCTTGTGGAGAGAGCTTTTGGCATTGGGCCCTCGGCGCTGACGGAGGCCATGGGCATGCTCAACCACCATTTCGCAGCAGCCGCCTGATCGGCGCAGAGCGACAGCCTACCTCTGACTGCCGCCAATCTTTGCAACAGAGCCTTCCGCCTCATTCATCGGCCATTTTACCGTCTGGGGGCGGCGCTCGACCTTGAATTCCGCAACATCGCGCCGTCGCGTACGATTGATCGTGGATCCCAGCAGCGACATCTCTTCGATCCGCGCTGCCAATTTCACGCGGTTTGCCGGGGTATCGACGATGCCTTTTTCGAGCTCTTCGCGCAGGCGTTTCAGCCGTTCGCCGGTCTTGAGAACCCGTCCCTCGGGGAGATCCCCGACAAGCTCCGCCAATTCGTGCATCGGCACGCGCGTGTCGCGTGCCGCTTCCCAAGCCCGCACCAGCGGGACATTTTCTTCCTGGAGGATATCGAAGAGATATTCCCGTTCGAACGTGTCCGGATCGATGAGCTTCAAAAGCGCGCGCAGGTCGTTGGCGCGCAGATTGATCGGGGTGGCCGAAAGAAACAGCGAATAATCGCTCACATCGGTCACAAGCTTTGCCAGCTTGTGGTTCATCGTCTCGGCATTGCGCAGATGATGTGCCTCATCGAAGATCGCGAGATCGAACAGATCCTGAGCCGAATCATTGAGTAACCGCGCGAGGTCTGCGCGCGCACCCGAGGCGGGCTCGTCAGGATCGTCCCACCCGCGCGGCGGACGGATGGCGGACAGCGATGCGATGACCTGAAAACCCTCGCGACGCTCCTGGTCGTCACGCAGCGTGTCGAGCAACTCGGCGGCACCGCAGATACGCGCGTCGACATTGAATTTGTTGCGCAGCTCAGCCCGCCATTTTTCGACGAGCGGCTTGGGGCAGACCACCAGCAGTCGACGGCAATCGTGATTCCGCGCCACCAGCTCTGTCCAAATGAGCCCTGCTTCGATGGTTTTACCGAGACCGACTTCATCGGCGATGAGCAAGCCACGAGAGGGCGCGTTCAGGAGCTTGAGGACCGGCTTGAACTGGTAAGCGTGAAACTCGGTGTTCGTCGCGCCCATGCTGTAGATCATGTCGGCAAGGCGGCCCGTCATGCGCAGATGGGTCAGAGCGCGTCGCAAATCGGTTGGGGCGGAGAGTTTGCCGTTTCGCAGATCCACGAGCGCATCGGGGGCGGCCAGGACATGTTCGAGCTGGTTTGCCGGCAGACTTCGGCGGCCTGTCGGAAGCTCAATCTGAAAGAAGGTGCGTCCTGCTCGTTCTTCGGGCGGCCGGTCGGTTACGACACCGACAACCGCCGGATCGTTTTTCAGCCGTACCCGTTCGCCTGCCTCGAACATAGTGAAACTTCCCCCCTAACAGGATGATCAATAGAAAGCCGACAGCGTCAAGTGTCAGGCGAATGTTAAATCATTCAAAATCTGCGCCATTCACTTTGGTAGATGCTGGCATTGATAGATGTGCGCCGCACTCTCTTGCGACGGGCGGAAGTAACTTCCCGGACCGTTCGGGCATGCAGGAAATTCATCGAGTCGATCCTTCGTCGTCCTGGGTGGGGCTATTATAGCTTGCATGGGTGACAAATTCTGTCGCTGCCGATGGACCGCTCGGCTCGGCGATGGTCAGCGTCTGTCTGCTGGGTGCAACCGGAAGGAGCAACGCCATCAGGTTCCTTGTCCGTTGTCGGCTTCCTGGTCGGCGCGCGGGGCCGAGCAAGCCCGCATAGCGGGCTTCTCCACTGCGTTGCGACCCTCCGGGTGCACGACCCCGCTATGACGCCGCCCTTGGGGCGCCTGTCGGAAGGCCCCGATGGGCGGGGCTGATCCAGACCGGAGTCACAGCCATGCCGCAGCCTTCTCAACAATCGGCAGACCGAGCCGAGCGGATCGACCGCATCGCCGCACTGAATGACAGCCTGCGGAGATCTATTTGCAGCCCTGGCCGAAACCAGATCGTCATGACCGCGGGCGTTGCCGCGCTGGTCGGGGATGTTTCCCTCTTCCGCGGATTTCGCAGACGCGCTGAGATCCTGCGCACGGTGCGAAACTATGACAGCTTCAATTCCGACAACGATCCATTGGGCGAGCATGATTTTGGTCGCTTCGAATATGGCAGCGCCATTCTCTACTGGAAGATCGACTATTATGATCTCGAGCTTGCCTGGGGCTCACCCGATCCAGCCAATCCCGACGTCACCACTCGGGTTCTGACGATCCTACTCGCCGAAGAATACTGATCGGCACGGCCATCCCCCTGACCGGGGGGATGGCCGTGAAAAGTCTGCTTGAGCAGACTGCGCGCAAAGGATCTCCAAGCGCCAAGCGCGCTTGAGGAGGGGAGGGCGCACTGGAGCGTCGCCCCCGTGCGGCCAGTGCAAAGCTGTGAGCCGACGCGGGATCAGACCGTTTGAGGAGCTACCGTCATGTCCGCTTATTTCGCCGCCCATCCCGATCACGCGATCCTCTTTGCGTTCGGCTGTTTTGCGCTCACCGTCTACCTGTTCCGCTATGTCGGTCCCGGCATTGGCGGTGGCGGCGACTGGTCATCGCGTGACCATTATGAGCGCAATCTACGCGATGGTCCGGACGACTATTGTTGAGCTGGCCGCACCGATGAGAACGATCGCCGTGAGCCTTCTCAAGGGCGGGGTAGGCAAGACCTTCCTCGCCACGCATCTCGCCTGGTATCTGGCCGAACCGGCAGGACGCCGGGTCGTGTTCGTCGACCTGGACCCGCAAGGCAGTTCGTCGCGCCGTCTGGCCCGCGAGCGGCCGGGTGGCTTCGCGGCCGATCTCTTCGATCCATCGGCGGCGTTTGCCGCCGATGGCCGGGTCGGGCTCACTTTGCTCGCCGCCGACCAGCGTTTGCAGATGATCAAGTCGGCGCAGGATGTGCGCGACTTTCTCGGCCGCTTTCCTGCGCTTGCGCCCCATTTCGACCTCTGCGTGATCGATACCGGTCCCAAATGGGATGAGCTGACCCTGAGCGCTCTCGCGGTCGCCGATGCAGTGATCGCGCCGGTCCAGGTCGCCGAAGATTCGGTCGAATGCGCCAAGATGCTGCTGACCGCGCTGCGCAAGGCCGAGGCGGCGAGGGCAGGGCGCAAGATCGATTTCCTCGGATTGCTGCCATCGATGGTCAACCCGTTCGACCGGCGCGAAATAGACAATGCCGTCAAGCTCGCTCACGCGGTGGGCGAGCGGCTGATGTTCCCTGCGTTCATCAAGGCGCGACCGACCTACAAGCATGCGGCGGAAAATCATCGACCGGTCTGGATGGAGAGTGGTGGCGGCGCCAAGGCGGCGGCCGAGGAAATTCGGCCGATCCTCGCCGAGATCGAACGGCGACTTGGTTCAGCGCCAGCGGCCGCCACCTGATGGGTAAGTTCGATGAACGCATCGAGGAGTTTGGCCTGCTCGTCGGCGCGCATGAAATGGCGCGCCGGGTCGAGGATATTCCTTTGGAGCGGGTGATCCCCGACCCCGGCAATCCCCGGCGCAGTTTCGACGATGACGCCCTGGCCGAGCTTGCGGCCTCCATAGCGGCCCGCGGGGTCTTGCAGCCGATCACGGTTGCGCCCGCCGACGCCGCCGGCTTGCATCGCATCCGTTTGGGCGAGCGGCGCTTTCGTGCCTCCCAGCTCGCGGGCCGGGTGACGATCCCGGCGATCGTCGTGGCCGAGGGGGAGGGAACCCATCTGCTCGCCGATCAGATCGTTGAGAACGATCAGCGTGCGAACCTGTCTTCGGTCGAGCTCGCTCATGCGATTGCCCGTATGCTCAAGGGCGGCATGAGCCAGGTCGAAATCGCCGCTGCGCTGGGCCGCTCCAAGCAGTTCGTCTCGCTCTATGCAGCCTATGGTGACATGCCTGCCTATCTCAGGGAGGTGCTCCCGCGCGCGCCGATCCGGCTGCTCTATGACCTGCATCGCACAGCCAGGGATTATCCTGCGGAAGTCGAGGCCTATGTGGGCGCCTGGGATGAGAGCGGCGCGACATTGGCGGAAGGCGCGCGGTTCATTGCCGGGCTGAAGAGTAAGACGGACGTTCCCAGCATTGAGGCAGCGCCGATGCAGGCCGCGGCGGTGACCGTCGCCCGTCCCCAACCGCGGGCAGGGACTGAGCCAGTCGCGCGACCAGGGGAGCAAACGCCAGAGGCCAGCCTTGCCGTTGAAGTCGATGGCCGTCCCGCGCGTCTTGTCCTTGGCCCGCGTGTTGTCGTGATCTTCGGCGATGGTTCTCGGCAAGAGGTGGCGACCGAACGACTTTGCGCCGCGTCTGAGGGACGTCCCGACGCCGCGATGCTCTGATCCTCTTCCTCCGCGTTCGCATATCCTGTTCGTGTGGATGTCGGCCGCGCCCCTTTCGGGGCGCGGCCTTTTCCGTAGGTCCGAGCTGGGGCGGCGCCGTTGGCGCCGCCCTTCGTGGATCAGGCGTAAATGATAGGCGCATTTTACCAAATAGTGTCGAAGTCTGCTCAAGCAGACTATCAGATGAGTTGAGTGAAGGTGAGGGCCGGATAGGCGTGACGCCGGGGATGTATGACAATAGCCTTTGATGCATGCCCGTCTTCACCTTCCGTCTCGACGATGACATCGCCCAGCGCTTCGATGCTGCGGCGGACAGCGCCGGTGGCCGCTCGGCTTTGCTGCGGCGCCTCGTCATGACTGCAGTGGACGCGGAGGCGGGCGGGACGCCGGGACCAGTCCGCCGGCGGGAGCGAACAACACGGCGGTTTGAGATCCGGCTGACCGATGCGGAAATTGCCGCGCTGGATGCCGAGGCCGATGCTTTGGGTATGAAGCGCACCGACTGGGTGACGAGGCTTGTGCGGCGCCGCCTGCATTCTGCGGCGCCGCTGCCGCTTGAAGAGCGGGCGGCAGTGGCTCAGGCGTGGCGCGAGCTCAACCGGATCGGCATCAATCTCAATCAGGCAACGCGTGCGCTCAATGCTTCGGTGATGGTCGAATCCGGGCTCGATGTCGCGCGCGAGGCGGCGCGGGTGGCAAGCTTTCGGACGGAAATCCGGATCGCGCTTGCCGGTCTCGGCGCCGCGCTCAAGGGCGATCTTGCCTATTGGGACAGCCTTGATGCTTGAGGAGGAGGGCATCCTGCCGCTGCCCAGCCTCATGGAGGCATGGCGGCCGCCCACCGGTGGGAAACGGATACTGCGGGGGGCTTATGTGCGCGTCGGACGGGGCGGATCGGGCCGGGGAGGGCAGGCGCGCGCCGCGCCGCTGAGCCAGTCCGAGGCTCGGGCCAAGCTCGAGCGGATCGTGCGCAAGGCCCCGGAGGTCATGGTCAAGGTCTCGGGCAAGCAATATGGCGCGCATCATCTATCCGAGCATTTCGACTATGTTGCTCGGCACGGGAAGCTCGCGGTGCGCTCGAGCGAGGGTGAGATCATTGACGATCCCAAGCGCCTGAAGGAGATTGCGCAGGACTGGACCATGCTCGACGAGGCGATGAACGAGCATGGCCGCGATCGGCCGACCTCGCTGTCGCTGGTCCTCTCCATGCCCGGCGGTTCGACCGATCCCGAGACGCTGCAGGACGCCGCCCAGGCGTTCGCCCGGATCCTGTTCGAGGACAATCACGCCTATATGCTGGCGCTCCATACAGATACCGATCATCCGCATGTCCATCTGACGGTGGCCACCGAAGGTGCGGACGGCACGCGGTTCAATCCGCGCAAGGCCGACCTCCATCATATGCGAGAGACATTCGCGCATGAGCTACGGGTGCGCGGCATCGCGGCTGAGGCGACGCCCAGACGCGCACGCGGTCACGTTCAAAAGCGTGTGCGCTCAGCAGCGCTGCATCTCGATGCTCGGATCGGTCAGGAGGGGCGCCGGCTCAATATGGATGAACTCAACGTGCTGCGCGCTCGGGCCTTTGCGCGCGCGCGCGATGAGGAACGGCGGCCGCAAGACGTGATGGCGCTGGTTCGCCAGAAGCAGATACGCGGTGCTTATGCGGAGGCGGCAGTGGCGCTTGCACGCACCGGCGAGGCCGACGACCAGGCGCTTTCCGACGAAATTGCGGGTTTCCTGGCGGCTATGCCGCCGGCGGTCTCCCGACGTCTGGCCCTGGCCCGCGAGATGATGCAGGGGCGGCAAGCGACAGAGCCGGCGCGCGAGCTGGAGGGTGGAGCTGGTCCCGAGCGGCCAGCGCCGGAGCGTGGGCGGGAGCGTTGATTTGCATGGGGCGGTTGATCTTGCGAAGGGATGCTCCCACTACCATGTGCTGGAATGTCTTGGAAAATCGAGAGAACTGGCGCTTTCTGTGGCCATGGCTTGTTAGAAAAAACCATGCTACTATCTAACAGACAGGAGCATGGACATGTCTGCGGTGGCTGACCGGATTATGAAGCGTGTGCGCGGCAAGGGCTGTGGCTGGGTGTTTACGCCCAAGCAGTTCGTCGACTTCGGTACGCGCGGCTCGGTCGACATGGCGCTGTCGCGTCTCGCGCATGCCGGTGACATCCGTCGGATCGGCCGCGGTCTCTACGACTATCCCCGCCAGCATGACAAGCTTGGTGCCCTGAGCCCGGATCCCGGGCAGCTGGCCCAGGCGCTCTCCGCGCAGAGCGGCGATGCGCTCGCGCCGTCGGGAGCGGCGGCGGCCAATAGCCTTGGTATCTCGACGCAGGTGCCCGCCCGGGTGAGCTACGCCACCAGCGGCCGCACCCGCACCGCCAAGGCTGGCGGCCGCAGCGTTACCTTGAAGCACAGCCGCGCGCCGGTGCTCGACGCGCCGGAGTCTGTGAATGCGATCGTCCAGGCGCTCGCGCATCTAGGGAAGGGCAATATCGACGCGGATGTGATCGGGCGCTTCGCCGCGCGCCTCGACGATGCCGGTACGCGCGCGCTGGTCGCGGCCCGCTCGGCCATGCCGGGCTGGATGGGCGACATTGTCCTCAAGATCCAGGCGTCGCGGAGAGATAGGTCATGCAGGGAGAAAGGGTAGCGCCGCTGGCGCCACCAGCAAATCTCCAGATGCAGGGTCGGGCACAAGGATGGGTACGGCCGGATAAAGTGTCGGCCATGTCGAATACTTGGCGATCCATGTCGCGGCGCTTGGAGACAGCCAGCCCGTCAAGGTCGTGATACTCGCATAGCGCTGCGCGAGCGGAAGCGCGATGATGGGTTCATAGTGGGCGACGCGGTTGCGCAATATACGCAGGTCGCGCAAGTCCCGCGCGATCACACCGCGCTGTACGCCTTTGGCCTGAAAGATGGGTCGCAGGCTTTGCCAGAGGTGGTGTGACTTGGGGCCGAAGAGTGACGCCCAGAAGCCGAAGTTCAACTCCGCTACGATCTGCGGACGGGTCGCTGCCTTCCCGTCTTTCTGCAGCGTTTGCCGTGCTTTTGCGATTGCGCCCGTCTGATAGTTCGTCACAAGGATCGCAGGATCGTCGATCCAGGCGGCGCCATGTTGGGCCGCAAGCCGCGCGTCCGCCATGTTACGCAGCACGACCTCGAGCATGTGTAGAGGGCCATAGAGGGCTGCGGAAAGCTGCACATTATAGGTGTACAGGCGCTCTGCGAGCGTCTGATCGGCTCCGGCCCACTTCAGATAAGTGTCGAAGCGGTCAGCGGACAAGGCATGAACGAATGTTGGCACGGGAACCTTTTCACTTGATTTTTAGGCACCCTTGCGCCATATGAGCTGGGTATCCCCCGGCGGTCCCTGCTTTGCAAACCGTCGGGGCACTTTATTTCTAGACATCGTCGATTCGATCTTCAATGCCGTTGCTGGAGCAGCGCAGCGTGAATGAACTCGCGCGCCGCCGGCATGCGAGGAGATTTTGCGTGATCACAGCGAAATACATCCCGTGGGACCCGATTGGCGCGATGCCCGACGACCGAAAAGACGGTCGCCTCATGCTGCTCTGGGAAGGAGATCGTCCCGTAATCGGCCGGTGGGATGACGGGCGTAAGGGATGGGAAGATCCGGAAGGCATGCACCTTTTCGAGGAGATCACCTATTGGGCGGATATCAATTCACCGGAATGACCCTTGCTCGTCGGATGATAAATGATTGATATAAAACGATAAAAGGTTGATAATGTTACTTATGTTAAATCCGGACAATGTGCGGACGGGAGGGAGAGGATGGGAGTTCCGCCCTCAATGGCAAGAACCCGACGCCTGCCAGACGAGGATTGCTGAACTCCGGTCATCCCATGTCCCTCAATGGCGCTGGAGCGCCCGCTTCGCCTCGGCCGTGATCGTATAGACGGCTTCGCGCTGGGCGCCGCGATTGGGATGATCGACCCGATACCCCTGATAGTGGCGGCGCAGCAGGCCGGCGCGGACCAGGTCGGACACGACCCGGCTCACATTCGTCCGGCCGGACCGCAAGATCCGCGACCGAACCTCCTGTTCGAGCCGGCGTTCCATCTCTTCCGGGTCGACCATGCCTGCCCGCGAGATGAGATCGGCGCGTACCGCGTCGATCATGGCGCGCCGCCGACAATCCCGTTGCGCAAGGGGCGCGAGCGCCTGGCAAAGCCAGTCGCGCACCGGCACCCTCCCCTTGCCGCTTCCGACATAGGGACCGACGCTGTCATGAGAACCGGCTTCCTGCGCGATCAGCTTCAGCACCAGCAATGCATAGCGCGGCCGTTTCGATACGGTCGATATGCGTTCGACAAGGTCCGGAAGCGCGGCCGCCCCGCGTCGCGATGACGGGCTGGATGGCGGCGGAGATTGCTCGAAGAGATCGGGCTGGTAGAACATATGCGGAATCTAGCACATGCTGAGTCCGTGTGAATCCCCTCTGCGGCGATCCTCCAACAAAAAGCACGGATGACACTTTACCCGACGGGCGCGGGATTTCGCCGGCACTTTTCACGACATAGGCAAATTTATATCGCTCAGCGGTCATTATGCCGGCGATGTCGCAGGGATGGCCCATTCCGCTCCCCTCCCCGAAATCAACCGTGACACTTTGGCGCACATGGCCGGAACTCGGTAAAGTGTCACCTCCGTCATTTTCCGCCGTCCGACCCGGCGGCGCGGGCTGATATAGTTTTATATGGAGGCGGATTTGCGGGAACGGCCCTGAAATTGGGCCGTTGCAGAATAACAGTCATCAGAGGGTAATGAAGCGATGAAAATGGCCGCTCCCGCATTTCTCCTTGTCGCGCTGGCCGCATGCGCGCCATCCGATCAGGCCGATTCCGGCGATTCCACCTTCGCGCCCAGCAACACGACCGCCGGCACCGTGCCGGACGGCATTCCCGGCGAAGGCCCCGGCACCGCCATGACGGATGGAGAGACCAGCACGCGGGGCGCCGTTTCCGCCGCCGACAGTCCCACGGCGACGCAAGGGTCTTCGGGTGCATCCGCGGCGCAAAACGGGTCCGGGCGATAGGCCAGCCTATCGAAGCAGCGAAATCCTCGCCGCCAGGTCGTTGCGGATCGTGGTGGCGGCGACGCCGCCCTCACCCATGGCGTGGCTGATCTGGTCCAGGCCCTTGGCGACGTCGCCGGCGGCGTAAAGGCCCGGCACGCTCGTGCGCTGATGGTCGTCGACGACGAGGCAGCCGTCGTCCGTGGCTTCGGCGCCCAGCATCATCGCCAATTCCGACCGGATGATCGATCCAAGCGCGGGATAGGCCGTATCATAGGCTTCGGCCTCGTTCGGCGTCGGCACCAATATGCGCTCGCCCTCGATGCGGAGGGGTTCGCAAGGGCCGTTCACCAACGCGACGCCCGCCTCCTCCAGCCTTATCCTCTGGTCGGCGGACAGTTCATGATCTCCCTGGGGTGAAATCAAGCTGATGTCGGCCGAATAGGTGCGCAGGAACATCGCTTCGTTCGCGCCGCGCTCGCCCGTCCCGATGACGGCGATGCGCCGGTCCGTGGCTTCATATCCATCGCAGATCGGGCAATAGCGCAACAAGCCCTGCCGCAGCGCCGCATCGTGAATGTCGGGCGACATGGGCGGCGCGTTGTTCACCACGCCGGTCGCCAGCAGCACGCTGCGCGCCTGCCATGCCCCGGTCTCGACATGCGCCAGGAAAATGTCGCCGTCCTTCTCCAGCCCCGTGACCAGTCCTTCCGTCACCTCGCCGCCGAATTCCGCCGCCTGGCGACGCATCAGCGCGAGCAGTTCCCGGCCCGATATGCCGCCCGGATAGCCTGCATGATTGCGGGTATGCGGGATCAACGCGGCGCGGCTGTTGCCCGCGTCGACGATGGCGATCCTGAGATGGAAGCGGGCGAGATAAATGGCCGCCGTCAGGCCGGCTGGGCCTGCGCCCACCACCAGGCAATCCAGGGGCGCCGTCATTCCGCTATCGCCCGAACGAACGTCGCGCCGACAGCAGGCCAAGGAGCAGAACCCCGGCCGCCACGCCTGCGCCCACCGACAGAACCGCCCTCCGCCGTTCCGGCGCGGGCTTGCGAAAGCCGCCATCGATGCCGCCGTTGTCCCGAGGCGGATCGAACAGATTGCCCCGCGAGACCGGCGCGCGTTCCGCCGAGGCGAAGTAGCGCCCGAAGGCCAGATTCCCGATCCGGCTGAGCAGCGAGGGCGCAAGCGGATGGGCGAACCGCACGAACCAGGTCGGCGCCCCCAGCGGCACGCTGTCGCGGGGCCGGTCGGCCAGGCCGACGATGGCGGCCGCCACCCTCCTCGGGTCCAGCATGGGCGGTGGAGCGGTCAGCGCCTTGCCCGTATAATTGCCGGCATGGCGCAGCGCGGGCGTGTCGACGAAGGCCGGATAGACGTCGCAGATATGGATGTCCGGCCATTCCGTCATTTCGGCGCGCAGTGCCTCCGAAAAGCCGCGCAGGCCGAATTTGCTCGCTCCATAAGCGGCGGCATGGGGCGTGCCGGTCAATCCGCCGAGCGAGATCATGTTGACGAAGATCCCATGCCGCTGCGCCATGAAGATCGGGAGCACCGCATGGGCGTCATTCATATGGCCGATGAGGTTGGAGCGGATCGTCCGTTCGTGCGCCTCGATCGGGACGTCGACGAACTTGCCGACGGCCCCGACGCCGACATTGCTGAACCAGAGGTCGATCGATCCGCAAAAATCGCGCGCCGACTGGGCAAGTTGCCGCACCGCCTCCGCATCCGCGATGTCGAGCGGCACGGTCAGCACCTCCGCGCCGGCCCGTCGGCACCTTTCCGCCACGGCTTCCAGCGCCTCGCCATCCCGCGCCGCCAAAACCAGCTTTGCGCCCCGGCCCGCGAAAGCCTCCGCCGTGGCCTGGCCTATGCCGCTCGACGCGCCCGTGATGACGATATGCGTGCAGGGCGTTCGCGTGCTCCTGCGGCTCTTGTCCATGATCGCTCCTGTCCGCCTGTTCACCGATAAGCGCGAGGAGGGGATTCCCGTTCCTTGTCCCGGTTCCGAAAACAGATTTTCATTGCCATGGGTTAACCCGCTTCGCAAAGATGGCCGAGAAGAACGCTATGCGTTCCGGTTCAGGACCACCCATGAGCGAAGGCGGAAATGTCGTTGCGGCCCGGGATCGGAGGGACTGGCGGATGCGGTGTTCCGGGTGTAGGATGCCGCCATTGGCCATGAGGCGCATCCCTCATGCCGAGAGATGCTCGCCCGGAAGGCGCGCATGTCCCGACAGAGGACAGATCGGAATAAAGGGCTTCATGGCGTTCGGTCAGGAGAGCGCACCATGGCAATGGCTCACCCGTCCCAGGCGGCGTCCGCCGGGAAAGATATTTCCGTCCGCACCATCACGTTCGACGATCTGCGCATCGCCCTGCGCCAGGGCTGGGACGATTTCCTCGCCAAAAGGGGCGATCTGCTGTTCATCGGCTTCATCTATCCGATCATTGTCGCGCTGGCGATCATGTCCGCCAGCCAGATGTCGATCCTGCCGCTGATCTTCCCGCTGGTGGCGGGCGCGATCCTGCTGGGGCCAGCCTTCGCCAGCGGCTTCTACGAACTGGCGCGGCGGCGGGAGGCGGGGCTGGACGCGCGCTGGCGCCATTTCCTGGACGTGATCCGCAAGCCGGGCGGCTCCGCCCTGTTCGACCTGACCTGCGTGCTGGCGCTGCTGTTCATGGCGTGGATGGCGGCGGCCTGGTTCATCTATCATGCGACGCTGGAAAATGTGCCTGGGTCGACATCCTCCCCGGGCGCTTTCCTTTCGGCCCTGTTCGGCACGTCGCAGGGCTGGCGTATGATCGTGGTCGGCAATCTGGTCGGCTTCGGCTTCGCCCTGCTGACGCTGGCGGTCAGCGTCGTTTCCTTTCCCATGGCGGTCGACAAGCCGGTCAACTGGGGCGTCGCGGTGCGCACATCCTGCCGCGTGGCATGGCATAATCCGGTGACGGTCGCGGCCTGGGGCCTGATCGTGGTGGCGCTGCTGGTGCTGGGCGCCCTGCCCGCGCTGGTGGGGCTGGCGGTGGTGCTGCCCGTGCTGGGCTATGCGACCTGGCACCTTTATACCCGCGCCGTCGTCCGGTAAAGGCGGTCAGCCCTCGGCCATGTCGAGAGCGATGCCCAGCAAGGCGCGCAGCGTCGGCGCCTCGTCCGACCGGCGCCATGCCAGGCCGGTTTCCAGCAGGGGAGCGGGGCCGGCCAGCGGCAGGTAGCGCACGCTCGTCCGGGCAAGGTTGCGCAAGGACGCGGGGACCAGCGCCAATCCCATATCGGCGGACACCAGGCTGATGATCGTCTGCATCTGGATCGCCCGCTGGCGCACATGCGGCTCCCGCCCCCTGACCCGATAATGGTCGACGATCAGGTCGTGGAAGGTGGGCGAAACGTGGCGTGGGAAAAGCAGCAACGGCTGGTCGAGCCAGCTCTCTCCCGTCAGCCTGCCCTCCTCCACCAGCAGGCGGCCGTCCTTCGCCCAATTCTCCGGCACGGCGGCGACCAGCGGCTCGCGCAGCAACGGGCGATAATCGATGGCGGCGGGCAGGCCGGACGCGGGCGGGATCAGCAGGCCGGCGTCGGTCCGCCCTTCGACCAGCGCCTCCACTTGCACGTCGCTCGTCGCTTCCATCAGCGTCATGTCGACGTCGGGAAAGGCATTGGCATAGCGCCGCACCAGCGCGGGCAGGATGCTGTAGTCCGCCGAACTGACGAAGGAGAGGGCAAGCCGCCCGACCGTCCCCGCCCGCAGCCGCCGCGCCGCGGCAGCCAGGTCGGCCACCGCGCCGACGGCCGGCCGGACATGCTCCAGCCATTGCCGTCCAAAGGGGGTGAGCGCCACCTGCCGCTTGGTCCGGGTGAAGAGAGGCGCGCCCAGTTCGCGCTCCAGCGCCATGATGGATTGGCTGAGCGGCGGCTGGGTCATGCCCAGCCGTTCGGCGGCGCGGCCGAAATGCAGTTCCTCCGCCACGGCGAGGAAATGGTTGAGTTGGCGCAGATCCATGTCATTCATTCATCCTGCGACCTTATAGCGCGCCCGCAATATATTTCACAACCTGTCCGCAATGGCGTAAGGCGGGCCGGAGAGGAACCGAGGACAGACCCATGCCGCATTATCGTTCACGCACCAGCACCCACGGCCGCAACATGGCGGGCGCGCGCGGCCTCTGGCGCGCCACCGGCATGAAGGACGAGGATTTCGGCAAGCCCATCATCGCCATCGCCAACAGCTTCACCCAGTTCGTGCCGGGGCATGTGCACCTCAAAGATCTGGGCCAGCTTGTCGCGAGGGAGATCGAGGCGGCGGGCGGCGTCGCCAAGGAATTCAACACCATCGCGGTCGACGACGGCATCGCCATGGGCCATGACGGCATGCTCTATTCGCTGCCCAGCCGCGACTTGATCGCGGACAGCGTCGAATATATGGTGAACGCCCACACCGCCGACGCGCTGGTGTGCATCTCCAACTGCGACAAGATCACGCCCGGCATGCTGATGGCCGCGATGCGCCTCAACATCCCGACCATCTTCGTTTCGGGCGGTCCGATGGAGGCCGGCAAGACCGAGCTGCGCGGCAAGACCGTCGCGCTGGACCTGGTCGACGCCATGGTCGTCGCGGCCGACGACAGCTATACCGACGAGGAAGTGAAGGTCATCGAGCGGTCCGCCTGCCCGACCTGCGGTTCCTGCTCCGGCATGTTCACCGCCAATTCGATGAACTGCCTGACCGAAGCGCTGGGGCTGTCGCTGCCGGGCAACGGGTCGACGCTGGCCACCCATGCCGACCGCGAAAAGCTGTTCCTGGAGGCGGGCCGCACCATCGTCGACCTCGCCAAGCGCTGGTACGAGCAGGATGACGCGTCGGCCCTGCCCCGCAACATCGCCACCTTCGCCGCGTTTGAGAACGCGATGAGCCTGGACATCGCCATGGGCGGGTCGACCAACACGGTGCTTCACCTGCTCGCCGCCGCCTATGAGGGCGGGGTGGATTTCACCATGGCCGACATCGACCGTCTGTCACGGCGCGTTCCCTGCCTCTGCAAGGTCGCCCCGGCCAAGAATGACGTGCATATGGAGGACGTCCATCGCGCGGGCGGCATCATGGCGATCCTGGGCGAGCTGGAACGCGCCGGGCTGGTCGACGCGACCCTGCCGACCGTCCATGCGCCGACGCTGGGCGACGCGCTCAACCGCTGGGACATCGGCCGCACCAATAGCGAGGAGGTCCGCAACTTCTTCCGCGCCGCCCCCGGCGGCGTCCGCACCACCCAGGCGTTCAGCCAGAACGCCCGTTGGGAGGAACTGGACACCGACCGCGAGACCGGCGTGATCCGCAGCGCGGAGCACCCCTTCTCCAAGGATGGCGGGCTGGCCGTGCTGTTCGGCAATATCGCGCCGGAAGGCTGCATCGTGAAGACGGCCGGAGTGGACGAGTCCATCCTGACCTTCCACGGCACGGCCCGCGTCTATGAAAGCCAGGATGCGGCGGTCGCCGGCATCCTGGGCAATGAGGTGAAGGCGGGGGATGTCGTCGTCATCCGCTATGAAGGGCCGAAGGGCGGGCCGGGCATGCAGGAAATGCTCTATCCGACCAGCTATCTGAAGTCGAAGGGGCTGGGCAAGGCCTGCGCGCTCATCACCGACGGGCGCTTTTCCGGTGGCACGTCGGGCCTTTCCATCGGCCATGTGTCGCCCGAAGCGGCCGAGGGCGGGCTGATCGCGCTGGTCGCGACCGGCGACCCCATCCTCATCGACATTCCCAATCGCGTCATCAGGCTGGACCTGGACGACGCCGTCATCGCGGCCCGCAAGGCGGAGATGGAGGGACGCGGCGCGAAGGCGTGGAAGCCGCTCGGTCGCAAGCGCAATGTTTCCCCTGCCCTGCGGGCCTATGCGGCGCTTACCACCAATGCGGCGCGCGGCGCGGTGCGGGACGTGGGCCAGGTGGAAAAGGACTGATATTCAGCTTGCGCGCCGCATTCGACGATGCGGCGCGGCCTTGCCGATGCTCGCCCGCAGGCGATCAGTGGAGCAGGATATAGAGCGTGCCGGTCAACGCCAGGGCCGATGCGCTGCACAGGCTCAGCAACCCGACGCTGCATTGGCACATGCTGTAATGCATACGCTCCATAGCACTCTCCCCTGCCGCCGGGCTTATGCCGGTCGACCGGGCGATGATAACAGAGAATATCGCGCGGATCAAAGGTCAGGCGTCAGCCAGTCCCTGCAGTAATTTTTGCAGCGCAGCATGAAAATGCCGCCTGTCGGACGGCGTCAGGGCGTTCAAAAGCCTTGCCCCCAATTCCACCCGCAGGGGTTCCGTCACGGCCACCGCCGCCTCTCCGGCGGGCGTGATGGCAAGCCGCTTCACCCGCCGATCCTCCTTGTCCGGCACGCGCTGGATCAGCCCTTCGCGCTCCAGCCCGTCCAGCGCCTCCGTCACCGTGCGGGGCGCAAGGTTCATGATTTCGGCCACGTCGGCGGCGCGCGCCATTCCCATCTGCGCCTTAATGCACATCAAGGCTCTGTTGCAAAGATTGGCGGCAGTCAGAGGTAGGCTGTCGCTCTGCGCCGATCAGGCGGCTGCTGCGAAATGGTGGTTGAGCATGCCCATGGCCTCCGTCAGCGCCGAGGGCCCAATGCCAAAAGCTCTCTCCACAAGGCGCACCTCGCCCCTGATGCCGGGCTGCAGGCACCAGGGGCGAGCCTGTCCTTTGCGCAGGGCTCGCATGACTTCGAATCCCTTGATCGTGGCATAGGCCGTGGGGATCGATTTGAAACCGCGCACCGGCTTGATCAGTATCTTGAGCTTTCCGTGATCGGCCTCGATCACGTTATTGAGATACTTCACCTGCCGGTGGGCCGTCTCCCGGTCCAGCTTTCCTTCGCGCTTCAATTCGGTGATCGCTGCACCATAGCTCGGCGCTTTGTCGGTATTGAGCGTGGCAGGCTTTTCCCAGTGCTTCAGGCCTCGCAGGGCCTTGCCCAGGAACCGCTTCGCTGCCTTGGCGCTGCGGGTCGGCGACAGGTAGAAATCGATCGTGTCGCCCCGCTTGTCGACTGCCCGGTACAGGTAGGTCCACTTGCCCCGCACCTTGACGTAGGTTTCATCCAGGCGCCAGCTCGGATCAAAGCCACGCCGCCAGAACCAGCGCAGCCGCTTCTCCATCTCCGGGGCGTAGCACTGGACCCAGCGATAGATCGTCGTATGGTCGACCGAAATGCCGCGTTCCGCCAGCATTTCCTCAAGGTCGCGATAGCTGATCGGATAGCGACAATACCAGCGCACCGCCCACAGGATCACATCACCCTGGAAATGGCGCCACTTGAAATCCGTCATCGTTCCGTCCGTCCAATCTCCGCCAAGCATGCTCAAGCTTCACGATTTTTGCAACAGAGCCAGGCGGAAGACGCCTTCTATCAGCGGGCGACACAGCGCATCGAGGCATATGCCTTTGCCAACGACATCAACGAGCGGTTCCTGCTCGCCCAAACCCAGCGACTCCTCGCCTCGAGCCTGGCCACTGCCTATCGCCATTGGGGCGAAAGAAGCGGTTTCCTCACGCTCGACGAGGAGGACGATGCATCACCCCCTGGAGCGTTGCCAGGCCCGCTGATTAGCGCGCTTGGAGAAATCTGCGATGATCCCGCCGTTCTAGCGGGACTGGAAGCCGCCGATACCAAGCTTGCAAAGCTGCTCGATTGGCTATGCCAGTTGCGCGAGCGGGACCCCGATCAAAAGTTCATCGTCTTCTCGAGCTTTCGCCGCACGATCAGCTATCTCGCTGCGAAGCTCCAGGCTGCCGGCTTTGCGATCATGGAACTCCATGGCGGCGTCAAAGCTGACCGCCAGGAAATCGTCTCGCGTTTTGCCGACGCTCCCGCAGGCTCGATCCTGCTGACGTCCGAGGTCGGCGGTGAAGGCCTCGATCTTCAATTCTGTCGCATTCTGATCAATTGGGACCTGCCCTGGAATCCCATGAAGGTGGAGCAGCGGATCGGTCGTATCGACCGTATCGGGCAGCGATCGCCATCAATCGACATCATCAATCTGATCGCCGCTGAAACGATCGAAGAGCAGGTCTATGACCGGCTCTATCTGAGGCTGGGGATCATCCAGGAGACGCTGGGCGACTTCGAACCCATCCTGGGTGAGATCATCCGCGACATCGAATTCATCCTGACCAACCCCGAGCTTTCTCCAGAGGCACGGGCACGTGAATTCGATCGCTCTATCCAGGCTGCAGAGCAGAGGAAAATGCAGGCAGAGGAGCTTGAGCGGGAAGCCCCTGGACTGGTGGCGCATGGCGACAGCATTCTTCAGAAGGTCAAGGAAGCCTATGCGCCGCACAAGCGGCTGACCGAAAGCGACCTGCGCGATTATATCGCCGGCATTCTGGTCAATACGTTCGAGGGCACGCGCTTCGAACCGATCAACGGCATCGACATCGAAGCATATGACGTTCGCCTGTCGCCAAGAGCGCAGGCCGAATTTGGGCACTTTCGGAATCTGAAAGCCCGGCGCTACCCGACCCGCTTTTCTCGAGACGCCGCCAGCGGCGTGAAAGCCGTGTTCGGCAGCAACCCAGACCCGCTGCGCCATCGCAATCTGGAAGCCATTCCGATGACCCATCCGCTGGCGCGCTTTTGCGCCCAGCTCCTCGACGGTCGGCAGGTCGGTGTCGCGCCCCGGCCCGTAACCGCATATCGCGTGCCTCATCAGCCGCATTGGCCTCTGCCCGTAGGCCGATATGTCGTGGCAGTCGAGCGTTGGTCGATCGATGGCCTTTTGCCTGTCGATCGCCTAGCATTCGCTGGCGTCGACTTCGCCACCGGCACAAGCTTGGAAGAAGATGCCGTCGAGCAAGTGCTGATGGAATCGCTGGCCAGCGCCCCTCAGCTCCGACATCTCGAACCGGCCGATCTACCCCATGTCGCGGATGTGATGGCATCGCACCTTTTGCCGGCACTCAAGGAACGCCGAACCGACTTCGAAGGGGCGGAAGCCGCCCGGCACTATGACGACGTCGCCACCCAGCGCGCGCTCATCACGCAGCACAAGGAACGAGAGAAAAGCAGGGCCGAAACCCAGATCCGCGAATTGCGCGCCTCGGGCAGCGCCAAGAAAATGAACATCACATATGCCATACAGGGCAAGCTGAATGCCTTTCTCGCCCGGATGGATCTCAAGCTGGAGCAGATAAACCGTAAGGAAAATGACCTGAGCTTTGACGAGCCAATGCTCGTCGGTATCGCAGTGGTCGAGGTCGCGGAGGCCGGCGCATGAGCAAGAAAGGCAAGAGCTTCGCAAGCTTGGCTGATGCCGCTTCCGCCCTGATGGACCTGCGCACGAGCTTGGCCGGAACAAATGCCCCGTCCCGAAGCCCTGACCGAAAGCCCCCGGCAGCGGACGGCGATTTTGCCGATATCGAGCAACAAATGCTCGCGAAGCAGGCGGTAGGGCAAGGCGAATCGACGTCGTGTCCTCCTCTTTCAACTTTTCCGGCGCGGAACGGGGCAGGCCAACGAGCCTCCAAACTGGGGGCCAAAGCGCAGAAAGCAAAAAACAAGAAGGCCCAGCCACAACCCAAGTCCAAAGGCCCGAAGAAAATCATCCTCAAAGGCCCAGGGATGAAGGCCGCCTATCAGGCCATCCTGGAAGCCGAGCGGGCCGCCGCCGCTGTGAAGCAGCCTGCTCCAGTCGTAGCGGAGCCGGCCATTCCGAGGGACACAATATTCCGCAAGGTCATTGCGGCAGTGAGCAACACCACGCCAATGATCGAGCCACGTCCGGTTTCGATCACGCCCCAGAACCAGGCGATGATCAACCGCGCAATCGTTGATGGCGCGGCGCAGCTCGCGAAAAAGCTCCAGCCTGACCTCGACGACGGTTTCATCGTCGGCTTCGATTTCGGAACGAGTTCGGTCAAGCTCGCCGTGAGCCAGCCCTATCATGCGGATAACCCGACCAAGGCCATGCCCGCGTCTGAAGGCCTACAGTCCTTCGGGCATCCTTATCTTTGGCAGACTGCCTTGTGGCTTGACCCCAAAACTGGCCGTTTTTCGCTTTACCCCCTGCCTGGTGCGGTAACGCTCGAGGGCTTCAAAACCGGTATCATCGGAGCCCATGGGGGCGAGCTGGTGAGGCCCGACGTCAGCATCACCCGGGTCGAAGCGGCTGCCGCCTTTCTCGCCCTTCATTTCGCGCATTTCTTCGGATGGTACAGGCAGGCCAAGCCGCTCGGTCCGGCGGGTGCGGATCAGTTCATGGCCGTGAATGTCGGTATCCCCGTTGCCGCGCATGATGATGCGAGATCTTTCTCGATCTTCAAAAGGATCGTTGCCGCAGCTGTCGAGCTCGCCCCTTTTGCTTCGCGATTGACCCCAGATCTGGTGCGGCAGACACATTCTCGATCGCCGGACCGATTGCCGACAGGCTTTTACCTCGTGCCGGAATTGACCGCGGCAGTCGCGGGCTATGCGTTCGCGCCGACCTCCCAACCAGGCTCCCACATGCTTGTCGATGTTGGAGCATCGACTCTCGATATCGTCGCTTTCAATCTCGTGGGCCGCGAGCGTGTCGCGGTGTTCTCAGCCGCCGTCGAACTTCTCGGCGCCGCTGCGCTAGACAGCGCGCTTAGTCGCCAGCTGAGCGCAGGAGATTTCAAGCGCGCATGCGACCATGAATTCGAGGAGGTCTTTGGCCGGGCGCGCTCGCCTGAACGCGCTCAGGACGGCTTTCACGCCGCCTACCGCAGAAAGCCGGTCCAACTGCTCGTGACCGGTGGCGGCTGCAAAACAGAAGTCCATGACCGGTTCATCGCTGAAATGCCGACGGAAAGGGTGCTGGGCGCAGCCCCGACGATCCACCCGCTCCCGCCGAAGGCCATGACCGACATGTCATGTGATCGATCACGGCTGCTGCTCGCCTATGGCCTGACCCGCGATCTACCGGATCTTCCTGAGATCAAGCTGCCATCACAAGTGCCCTCCATCACGCCGCTGGTGCGAATGGAATCCAGCTTCGTCGGGCCGGAGATGACATGATGCTCGCGCACATTCTTTGCCGAGCCACTGCCTAGAACCACGCCAATATGATTGTGGAAGTATCAAAGTGGCATTCTCCAGCGTCAAAATAATGGAAAATGGGAACGAAGTGAGCGTAGCACTCGAATTATCTGAACAGGACGGCGATCCCTATTGGACGAAGACCGGCAGCTGGACGATGGGCCTCGACCCTCTTGGCCTCCAGGCGACGAGCATCAGGATTTACCAATCTCTGGTTCCGAACATCACGAACATCACCAATCGCCTCAGATATTATGCCTATTTCCCATGGTTGATTGAACTCTACGAAAAGAAGTGTAGCGCGACGATTACGGAGTCCGGTCGGCGTCAATTATGATGGCCGATAGGTGGCCGCGCCGGTTGGTGAATTCTGGCTACCATTTGCTGTTGCGGGGAGCAACCGTCGAGCGACAATTACGACGCTGGGTAATTGTCGCTGACGCTGGCCGGAAGCGAGGGTCTGAAGCGCATGGGATGGTTGGCATGTAATTGCCGCTGGCGACAATTACCCGTTGCCTCAGCAAGGGTGCTCCCGAGCGCGAAGCCAGCGACAATTATGATGGCCGGTCCGGGGCGCCATTCGGCGGGTCGTAATCGCCGGCGTTGATACGGGCGACGGCGGAACGTTTGCGGTAGCTTTCGCCGTTCATCTCGATGATGATCGAGTGGTGCACGAGGCGGTCGATCGCGGCGACAGTCATAGCGGGATCAGGGAAGACGTTGTCCCATGCCGAAAATGGCTGGTTGGCGGTAATGGCGAGCGAGTGGCGTTCGTAGCGGTGGGCGATGAGCTCGAACAAGGCGCTGGTCTCGACCTGGTCCTTGCGGACGTAGGACAGATCGTCGAGCACGATGAGATCGAACTTGTCGAGCTTGTCGAGCATGGCGGGTAGGCTGAGGTCGCGGCGCGCGGACTGGAGCTTCTGGACCATGTCGGTGGTGGAGCAGAACAGGACGCGCCGCCCCGTGTCGATGAGGGCATGACCAATGGCAGCAACTGCGTGCGTCTTGCCGGTCCCGCTCTGGCCGAACAGCAGCAGGTTGCCGCCGCTCTCGATCCAGTCGTCACCGGCGGCGAGGGACAAGAGGTGCGGTTTGCGGATGCCGGGGGCTGCGTCGAAATCGAAGGTGGCGAAGGTCTTGCCTGCGGGCAAGCCGGACTGGTCGCGATGGCGCTGGATGCGCCGGGAGGAGCGATCGGCCATCTCGATCTCGAGAAGCGAGGCCAGCAGGTTGGCGGCCGGCCAGCCATCGCGATCGGCGGTGTCGGTGAGGCGCTTCCAGTTGCGGTTGATACTCGGCAGGCGCAAGGCCTTGAGCAGGGTAGGCAGCACGGCGGCGGCCTGGTCCTTGGTGCGGGTCATCAGTACACCTCCCCGCTGGCGATCAAGCTGTTGTAGCTGTGCAGATCGGGAGGCGGGATAGTGACATCGCGCTGCGATCTTGCGGTTGGCAGGAACTCGTCCCTGAGCGCATCGACATCGGGCAAGCGCCCTCTGTCGAGTGCCTCATCGATCCGCCGGGCCAGCACGTCGACACAGTCGCCCCTGGCGGCGATATCGAGCAGCGCGACGGCATCGCGGCAGGCCTGCCGTCCATCGAGTTGGGCATCGAAGGCTTGCCAGGCCCGCCGGTAGGCGTGATCGGGGAACAGGGCTTCGCGGTAGACGAGGTTGCGCAGCGCACCAGGCTTGCGGCGCAGGTTACCGATCATGTGCCGGAAATCGATGCTGTGCCCCCGGTGGGGATGGCTGATCCGCACACGCGGCGTGGACATTACCCTGTCCGGACCGAGGAAGAGCTCAATGCGATCGTCAAAGAGATGCGCGTTGAGGCGCCGTCCGACGAGGCGGGAAGGCACCGAATAGGTAACCCGATCGATGGCGACGGTGCCGTTGCGGGTGACATCGACGGTGACCATGGCGAAATCGGTGGTTCGCCTTGCGGGCAGCGCCTTGAGTACCCTGCGTTCTGCATCGATGTGCGCAGCATGCCGCCGGTTCTGTCTGGCGACCTGCGCCTCAACGAACTCGCGCCAGGCCTCGATGCTGACGAAATCGCGGCTTCCCCGCCGGCGTAAGGCCTGATCGAGCCGTCGCTTGAGATGGGCATGGGGACCTTCGATCGATCCGTTCTCGTGCGCCTCGCCGCGGTTGTTGCGGGTAGCGAGCATGCCGTAATGACGGCACAGCTCGTCATAGCTTCGGGTAAAATCCCGCTGCGCATCGGCGTCGAGGTTTTTGTAGGCGGCTGACAGGGAATCGCTGCGGTGTTCGGCCGGCGCGCCGCCCAGCTTCCACAAGGCATCCTGCAGGTGCTCCGAAAGGGCGGCAAAGCTCTCCCCGCCCAGCACGACAGCCGCATGCTCCCAGCCACTCGCCGCCAAGCGGAAGTGGTAAAGGCGATAGGCCAGGGTCTCGCCGGCAACGGTGACCTTGAGACTGTCGCATACCGTGAAATCCGACAGGCCCTGCCGACCGGGCTCATGATGCTGCGGGAAGAAGATCTCCTTCTCGCCGCCGTGCAGTGCCCGCCAGCGGGCGATCCGGCGTTCAAGTGTTCGTCGTATCGCATCGGGAACAGCATCCTCGCCGAACTCGTCCTGGAGCGTCTCGAAGACCGTGACGGCAATGATACCGTCGATCTGGAGCAACTCCTCGACGCGTGGCCAGAATGGCTCGAGCGGATCGGCGCGGGTGCGCCAGTGGCGCTCCTTCTTCTTCTGGGACGGAAGCTGCGGATCGTTCTCGATCCGGCGTGCGCTGCGCTCGCTGATACCGGCCTTGGCAGCCGCGACGGCCTGGGTGTGTTGGCGACGATGGGTCATGAAGAGAAATACCTGCTGATCGGAAATGTGGTGGCCCGGCATCGCAAACCCATCGCTCGTTGTTCGATGAGTGTTCCGATACCACCGCCCGCCACAGCCCCGATCAGCCCCCCCGAAAGAAGGGGAAAAAGATCGCCACCGGTTGTCTGGTCCGCTCTCCGGTCGGGGCTACGCCCCTCCCTACGATCAGCCCAGACAACCGATCCTACCGGCCATCATAGTTGCCGCTCAACCGGCCATCGTAGTTGTCGCCACGCAAAGAAGCACCACTCGGATGATCCAGCCCGCTTTGCCCGCTTCATGAGACGGGGCGAGGCGCTTTACGCGCTCGCGACGGTTATCAATGATATGGACGGCAGCGATGGATTGGGCGGAGCAAATTGGGCCAACCAGCAGCGCGACGTAGCGCGCAGCAATGGCATCGACTTCAGGCCGTTCACCGACGACCGAACATCCGAGAAAACCTATCTGCAAGCGGCGCGGGGGAACTATGGGGCGGCTTATGCGCCCACTTTGACCGAAATGGGCTGGCTCACCGCATCTTCCGTGCCGGTCACCCAGGGTCAGGGCCAGCTGGTTTCTGCCGCTTTTGCAGGTTCGATCGGTCCGATAGCAGATGAGATCGAGACCGTCCTGCTTTCTGGAACAGCGACATCGCAGCAGCTCCAAAACATTGGTGCGGCCATCCACCCTGCACACATTCCGCACGGTTCGCCCGAACAGGCCGCGTTGCGCGACTTTCTGCTCGGGCAAGGAGACCAATCCAAGGCGAGTTTAGCGCGCCGGGCGTCTATCTGGCTCGTGCTCGACCTCTATCGCAACGGCATCGAGCCTGGCGACATCAACGGGTTGCGCCAAGCGCTTTACACGCGCGCACTTCCAAACGGGCAACCGTATCAGCCCCCGGGCAAGACCGTCGACCGATGGCGCGCCTATCAAGCCAATGAATATGGACATATTGCCCTGGAGTGCGCCCTCAATGGCCTGATAGGCCTACAATGCGAGAGCTACACCAACGGCATCGAACCACGACAACTCGTCGCCAAACTGGTGGATGAGGCGATCCCGCAGAACACATCAACCTGGTCGGATTGGGCGGACGCTCTGGTCGGGCTCGCCGACAATGACGAGGCGCTTCACGCCGAAGTCGTCCTTGAAAATTTGAGGTCGGGCTTGCAGCCAACACCGGGGACACTACTCGATGCATTCAAGCTGCTCGGCATCCTCTGGGCGAAATGGGCCGAGAACGAGGGAAATGTCCGACCTATCATCGCCGCCGTAGCCGGGCGTGACGGTCGGTCGCTGGACGGCATTTTGCGCACGCTCGATACGGCACGACAGGAGCCCGTTCAGCAAGCGATCGCCGCTGTTCTGTTCAGGCATATTATCATCGATCATCAGATCATCGCCGGCCGCAAGCTTTCGGCGGCGGGCACCTTCACCTATCATTTCCTGGTTGAAGACGGACTGCTGAGCGAAGGGCGGTTGGGGGAGTATGGCTACACCACGCCCCGGCTCTTCAATCTGACCCGGGTGCTGCGCGATGCGGGATACCTGCATGCCAGCGGCGTGACAGCGGACGGGGAGGCGTTCCTTGAACAGAATCAGCCTCTTTAAGGATCTGGCGCGGACCGGATTCCATACCTCGATCACAACGACCTACTCTGTAGACGCGGCATTCTATGATGGATCGCTCCATCATCGGCTGCGCAGCTATGGCTGCGACAACAACATCCTCATGGCCGATGCCAACATGCTGCAGCGCGCGATCGCGCAGACACCGGAATCCTTTGCGCGAGCGGGCTCAGCCTATGCCCTGCTGCCGATTTCCGTGCCCGGCGCCTTCCATCCGAAAGTCAGCATCCGCTTGGGCAGCGATGCCGGTTGCGTGATCATCGGTTCAGCCAATGCGACGGCAGCGGGTTGGGGACGCAACCGGGAGATCGTCGGTCAAATCGAATGGTGGCGCAAACGCGACGATGAGGATGCGAACGCCAGTCGCCAGCTGATCCGCAAGGCCTTCGACTATGTCGCGCCCTGGTTGAAGGACGCTGGACTTGAAGCGATGAAGCGCAAGCTTGATCTGATCGAACGCGATGCGGCCTGGCTGTTTGAGATAGACGCCAATGACGCGCCGCTCGCGCTAGGCGATGGCTCGTTTGTCGATTTGCTGTGCGAAGCCGGAAAAGGCGAGGCTGGCATCCTCATGCGCCTCGCTGGGCTTGTCGGCACCGTGCCCGTAACCCGGCTCATCGTCATGTCCCCTTACTGGGACGCAAATCTCGACGGGTTGCTCGGCCTGATCGATGCCATGCGCCCCCAGGAAATCATTATCGCGCTCAGCGCCCACCGGCCCCAATTCCCACTCGATGGCTTGCCGCTCATACCCGATGCCCGGTTCGCAAGCATCTTTGATGGTAATGACCGCGCGCGCTTCATCCATGCCAAGGCTTTGCTCATCCAGACCGAGCACTGGGATCATCTCGTTTATGGTAGCGCGAATTGCTCAGATGATGCCCTTGGCCTCGCCGACAAAGCGGCCCGCAACGCGGAGTGTTCGATCTATCGCCGGCTCAAGGCGGGCACCGGCCTAGGCGCTCTGGGTCTGGATATTTCGGTGCCGATTGATCGTAAGCATCTATATCCGCAAGCCAAGCAACTGACCGATACCCAGTCCGACGCGGGCATCCCTCCTGGCACGTTGGAAGCCGCCGGCAACACCATCCGATGGACACCCTCGAACCGCATTACGGAGCCGGAGGGTGCCACCCTCGTCATAGCAGAGGGTGAATTTCCATTCCATCCGACCCGCAGCCGTGGCCGGTCAGTCGAGCTACCCAGTAAGCCCCGCCCTCCTCTAATCGCGCGGGTGCGATTGGCCGATGGAACGCTAACCAGCGCCGTCATCGTCAACGATGAGGTCAGCTTGACCCATGCCGCACCTGGCATGGGCGACAAGCGCCTGCGCTCAGCCTTTGCGAAGGTCGAACTGGAGGATGGCGACTTTCTTGAACTGGCAAATCTGGCCGCCATCATATTTTCCGAGACGCCGCAGGGCCGACGAAAAGCGGTGACACCTGCCACGTCGGCGGGACAGGCACGAACGAAGAGCAGCGGCAGCGATGCCGAGCACGAGGTCTATGATTATGATAGCCCGGAAGCTTTCCGAACGGCCATGGCAGCAAATGTCCCGGCGACGGGCGACAGCGGGCGGCTCAATTTTGATGATCCGGACGCAGTCAACCTCCTCAGGATCATCTTGCGTGGGATCAACCTGCCCCAGCAAGAAGAGGGTGATGATGCCGACGACGATACGCTCTACACCGACGAGATGCCGCAAAGCGACGATGATCCCGGCCCGGATCATGGCAACCGCTTAGAGGATCCATCGGGTAGCGAAGACGGCAATCCACCTCCGCGAGAGCCACGGGTTTACCGCCGCGATGAAGCCGAGAGGCAAAGCCTCGACATTTTGAAGGCTCTGGATAGCTTCGAGGCCTATATTGCCCGCCTGGCCAGCGAAGAGACGCCTCCACCACGCAAACTCACGGCCGAAATCTGTTTCATCCTTCGGTTGATGGTCGAGGCCTGCCGCCGTCCCCTCCAGATCAAGGATGGCGATCAGCGCGACGAGCTCTTCGCGCTCGACCTCGTTCCCAAACAGCACGATCGTGAACGTGCCTTCGTCGTTCGCGCCGGGCGCATCCTTCAACGGTTGTGGCTGGGCAGCCGATCGGAAGCAGCGCTGCTATCCCGTATCTCTATCGGGCAGCATCAAACCGAGCTGCCCTATGACTGTTTCGCTCTGATCGTATTGAGCCGTTGGGCCCTTGCCCGCTCGGTAATGGCGGCCGATGGCAGCAAGCAAACCCAGCTTGCGGCATTCGTGACCCGCAGCACGGTCGCCATCTGGAAAACCACCCAGAACTGGCCCTCGCTTGACGGCAGCGCCGAACAGGATTTCGTCCGCAAGCTGGACGGTGCGCTTGGCATTGATCCAGAAGAAACCGAGCGTCTGCTGGGTCATTACAGCCAGCTTAGCCAGCAGATCCAAACAGGCTGAAGGCGTGTCGTCACCTACGGGTGGCGATCGCGGAGGCCAAGTTGATCACCCGTCCGGACTGACCGTTCCGGATCACGACGGCATCTGGGACACTTGAAGCGCGCCGCCTCATCTGATTTCAGCGACAGACTATGTACGATCCAACATCGATCCTCGCCCAATTGCTGGGGACGGCGCCCGCCCGCCTTGAGACGGTTCCGCAGGGCCAGGGCATATACGCGCTCTACGATCATGAAGGCCATGCGCGCTACATCGGCATTACCGCCAAATGCCTGAACGACCGGATCTTCAAGCGCCATGTGGGCGGTGATAACAACAGCCACAAATTTTCGACCGTCTACAATGCTGGCCGGATGTTTCACGCTCGCAAGGCAGCGGCCTCCTGCCCGAGGGATGGCAAAATCGCCAAGGAATTGCGCCGTCTCTTCGTCAGGGAACATTGCCGTGCGGTAGCGATTGCGCTTCCTGGCCTTTCTCGGGCGGAGCTGCTTTCGCTTGAAGCCAATGTCCTGGCAGCGGCGCCTGCAGATGCGAAGCGTTGGAATGATGCCCGCGTGCTCAGCGCCGCTGAGCCTATAGATCAGCTCAATGCCTTTCTGGCGACGATTGAATGGCCGCCTGAAAAGCACTTGGCCGTCAATCGGCAGGCAGAGCGTTGGCAATCTCTTGCGCGTTAGGCGGGAACCGCGCGGCAGGGATCGTCACCCGAATGGGCGTGCGCCGTTGTGGCGCGAAGAAGAAAGGAGTGTTCGAATGAACTGAGCTTATTGGCATAGCTCATGCCTGACCGACTTACCGGGGCCGGTGATGAATCGGCTGAGACCCCGAAAGGGGGACGGGACCATAGCATGTCGGGGTAGGGATCGAAGTTGGGCGCCGCAGCCTGACAGCTGACCAGCAGGCAAGATGCGCATGGTGAAGACTGGATTGTCTGAATCCCAGTTTCCAACGACCACTAGGTAGGTGACGGTGAACGCGGCTGACACATCGTCTCGAGCGGAGCGAGGAGCACGTCCCAGTGAATCGCTGCCAATCCGTTCGGCGTGGCCCCTGTCAGGGGACTAAGGAAACGAACGGGGCACCTAACCGCATCGCGACTCCTCACTCGCGCAACTGCGGGATCGCCTAAACAGGACGGCTCGCCGGACCTGCATGGCGACGGAGCCGTCATAGTAGTCAAACGCCCGGTGTAATGGCCGGGACAGCCGCCGCGAGGCGGACGGGGTAGCGGTATAAGCGGGAGCGATCCTTGTCGAAATCCGCTGCGTCCGGGCGAAGGACGGCAGTTCTGTAACTCGATGGATCAATGGAAAGGGACTGCTGATGCAGACCGCTACTATCCTGAGACGGATCGAGAAGCTTCCGGCCCTGTCGCGGGCGGGCAAGCGGATCAATGGTCTCAACCGCCTCATGCGGTCCCGCTGCTTATATGAGCGGGCCTATGACAGAGTATCCCGGAATCGGGGTGCGATGACGCCGGGAGTGGACGGACAGACCTTCGACGGCATGACGCTGGCGAGGCTCGACCGTCTGGTTCAAAGCGTGGCGGAAGGCCGTTACCGCCCTCGTCCAGTGCGACGGGTCTATATCCCCAAGGGCAATGGTAAGATGCGCCCATTGGGTATCCCAACGGCGGATGATCGCATCGTTCAGGAGGCGGCGAGGATGGTCCTCGCGGCGATCTATGAACCTGTGTTCTCGAAACACAGCCATGGGTTCCGCGCGGGTCACTCCTGTCACACGGCTCTCGAAGAGATCCGTAAAACCTGGACGGGCGTAAAATGGCTGATCGAGGTGGATGTCCGCGGGTTCTTCGACAACATCGACCATGACATCCTGCTCGGCCTCTTGGCCCGGCGGATCGATGATCCAGTGTTCATCGATCTGATCGGGACAATGCTTAAAGCCGGGTGCATGGACGACTGGAAGTTCGAACGGACTTATAGCGGCACCCCACAGGGCGGGGTTATCTCGCCCCTGCTCGCCAATATCTATCTCCATGAACTTGATGAGTTCATGGAGTCGATGCGGCGGGGCTTCGACAAAGGCGACAGACGGCGGGCGAACCCCGCGTATGTTGCCTGCTCTCAGCAAATCGCCGCTCTCCGCAAGGAGATCGATGCAGTCCGTGCCGATGGTGCGGGCGATGGCGAGGTTCGCGTCCGATTGGCGCTAATCGAAGCTGTCAAACAGGATCGGCGGAAACTCTCTTCCGTCGATGACATGGACCCCAACTTCCGCCGCCTGCGGTATTGTCGCTATGCTGACGACTTCCTCGTTGGCGTGATCGGCAGCAAGGCGGACGCTGTCCGGATCATGGCCGATATACAGCGCTTTCTCGCTGATCGGCTCAATCTGGCGGTGTCACCGGAGAAAACCGGGGTTCGCGATGCATCGAAGGGATCGCCGTTCCTTGGCTTCCATGTATGCGCCTTCACGTTGCGCTCCGCCGGAACAATGGCGGGGCGGCAAAAGACCGGCGGTGGAACGCGTAGCGTTCTTCGTCGGCCGACGCGAGGGAATATCAAGCTGTGGGTGCCACGGGATCGGGTCTATGCGTTCTGCAGGCGCAAAAAGCTCGGCAACCTCGACATGAGGAATGGTCGGGTGCGCCCGCAGCTCATGGAATCCAGTGTGCCGGAGATCATCGTAGCCTACAACTCGGAGTTCCGAGGCTTCGCGAACTACTACGCGATCGCCGATGGCGTGAAAGCGTCACTCGACAAGTTGGAACTGGTCATGCTCAGGAGCCTCTTCGCGACTGTGGCATGCCGGCGACGCTCGACGAGGCGGCAGGCCGAGGAATATCTGAAGATGGGGTCGGACCACGGGATTACGACCGTGGTCCGGGGCGAGCCGCGCGTTCATAAGGTGTGGAAACTGAAGCATCTGATCGTGAAGACGTGGGATAACCCCATCGTCGACACCATCACGGTAGGCTCTCGCCTTGCGCAGAGTCCGAACGATCTGGTCACGCGTCTTAGTGCCGAGCAATGCGAGGCATGTGGCGATACCGATGGTCCGTTCGAGATGCATCATCCCAATCGCTTGAAGGACAAGCGGCGCGACCAACTGACGCCTTGGGTGCAATCGGCACGACGGCGCAGGACAATCGTCCTGTGCCGAAAGTGTCACGTTGCCCATCATGGCGGCCGGATGCCCAGCGGAATGGAGAGCCGTGTGCATTGAAAGGTGCAAGCACGGTTCGGGGGGAGGCGCTGGGGCGTCCTCGAAAGAGGCGTCTCGCGTCTACCCTAC
>NZ_KQ130457.1:312530-384232 GCF_001046635.1 Novosphingobium barchaimii LL02 | reverse complement strand
TGTAGGCGATTGCAAAGATACTGGCCTCTGCTCGCAAACAGCGCGGATTTCTGCTCAGATTTGCTGACAGCAGGTGGGCCATGCTGCTCACGCTATGCGACAATGTGCTCGCCATCATCCGCGCCTGCTCGCAAACGGAGAAGGCCTGTTCTCGCTTTCTGCCAATAGCGAGGAGTGCCGGTGAGCGGTCTGGCAGCGATCGTTCCCGCCGGGTTTGCCGTAAGCATCAGCGCTCCCACTTCCTCAGGCTAGCAACGGATTGATCGTATAATGCCTGGAGCGAGCCGACCTGATTGTCTCGGAAGTGAATCGTCAGCACGAGATTGTCATACGGCAGATTGGCCGTGCAGAGCCCCGGCCGCGAGCCTCCGCCCATGGCGGAGCAACTCGCCAGCGATGGAGGACGCTTCTGACCTGCTTCGGCTGGCAACTGGTATGTCCAGAAAACACCATCACTTACCTTGCGCAGTGTTCGGCCGCGCCATGAAAGCGGGCGACTTGCGCAGACAGTCGAGTTGACAAGCGCCTCTGTTCCCGCTGCGCGGGCACACATCCGCTTCTTGCTTGCCACGCCCACCAAGTTTCGCTCCGGCAAGCTTGCGCTCGGATTTAGGTAGAACGAGAACCCGTCGCTGGGATCGAGCGCTGGTAGAAAGAACGGCTTATCATTGTCGGATATGTCGTTGGCTCTCGGGATGTCGAAGACTCGTCCCTCCAACCTCCTCTCGGCCGAGGCCGAGCACGCGCTGAGCAAGCTGACGATCGATAAAGAAGCTGCGGTAAGATGCCTGTTCATGCCGGCAGGCTATGAGAGAAGCGCAACGTCCACAATCGGTGGCACAGACGACATGCGTTGCGTCCGCGTGCGGGAGATACCAAGGCGAGGACAGCCAGTATCATATCGGCACACCGGCTTCGCGGAGCCGCTCGGTCAGGTCGCGGGTGTGTTCGGCGTCCAGCGTTCCGGCGAGGAACGCGCGTATGTCGGACGGCCGGGTGTTGAGCTGGCTGGCGAGCGCGCCCGCATCGTAACCGTTGCGCGTCAGCGTGGGTTCGAGGTCGTCAATCGCCCGCGACAGCACCTGCTCGACGATCTCGGCCGTGACGGGCTTGGCAGCGAAGCGGAAGCCCTGCTCGAAGGCGAGTGTCAGGTGCATCTCGATCTGGAGCGGGGTGCGCAGGCGCTCGGCGATGAGGTCGATCGCGTCCTCGTTCATCAAGTCGGCAACCTTGACCCCCTCGGCCGCACAGGCGCCGAGCAGCCAGGCAACATAGTCGCGGCGTTCGGCGCCGATGCCCTCATAGTCGAAGGTGGTCGTGCGGTAGCCGATCTCTTCCATTTGCGGGCGGCGCAGGTCGTTGCGTAGCCGAGGATGGCCGACCAGAAGGACCGACAGCAGCACGCCGGCATCAGCCACCACCTCCATCAACCGCTTGAGGCCGGTCAGCGTCTTGTGGTGCAGGTCATGCGCCTCGTCGACCACCAGTACGACCGGGCGCTTGCCCTTGCGCATGATGTCGCGCAGGTCGCGCTCGCGGCGCTCGGCCTGCTTGGGAATCTTCACCTGGGCACGGTCACCGGGCGAGAGATCGTAGAACAGCGCCTCGATCAGCGAGGGCAACGAGGTGCGGCGCTTGTCGACCGCAAGCGACTTGGCGACGGCGACCTTGCCCGCCCGGGCCAGCTCGTCCTCGATGCGGCGCAGCAGGTGCGTCTTGCCCGATCCGACCAGGCCGGAGACGACGATCAACCTGCCGGTCTGCACGGCCGCACAGACCTCGCGCACGAGGTTGCGCTGATGCTCTGTCTCGAAGTTGCCGACGCCTTGGAACGGGCGGGCGAGCCCGTAGCTGGATTGAACGTCGGCGAGCATCAGCTTGTCCCCCGTCTTGACTGGAACCGCTCTCGGATGCGGTCAGCGATGATGGTCTTGTCGAGCGTTTCGCCCAGCAGCGCGTCGATGAAGGCGCGGTCTGCCTCAGGCAGCGAGCCGAGCGGTCGCCGGAGCTGGTCGACGATGGCGTGGCGCGCCGCGAGCCCGGTCGGGTATGCCGTCTCGACCGCCGGCTCCGGAAAAGGTGTTTGCCGCACCGCGAGCCCTGCGGTGGAGGGCGGCAGCGACGGCAGCGGCCGGTCGCCGCCCGTCACGGTCGCGCGGGGCAGCCCCAGCTGGTCAGCGAGCCGGACCACCTTGTCGAGCCGCTCCTCGGCGCGGCTCTTCTGATACTTGCGATAGCG
This sequence comes from Novosphingobium barchaimii LL02, assembly GCF_001046635.1. Classification (GTDB taxonomy): domain Bacteria; phylum Pseudomonadota; class Alphaproteobacteria; order Sphingomonadales; family Sphingomonadaceae; genus Novosphingobium; species Novosphingobium barchaimii. Next base: position 381,993 of record NZ_KQ130457.1, on the reverse strand, counting down.
GTAGAGCGGCACGGCGCCGCGCGACGGCTCGTAAGGGCCATGCCGCTTGCCGTCATGCTCCACGAAGAGCTGCTGGTCGAACAGCCCCCAGAGCAGCGTCACCGTCTCGCCGGCGAGCTCGGGCTCGACCTCGTAGGAAGCGCCCTCAACCGAGACGGTCGCGTCGCCCGCAACGGTGCGCCGCTCGGGCTCACGAGCGAAGGCGCAGAACCGCTCCCATGAACACATGGCCCGCACGCCATCGCCGGGCAGGTGCCGCAGCCAGTGCTCGATCCGCGCGTGTGGCTCGGAACGATGGTCGCCGTTGTTGTAGGTGACCAGCGCACGCCGCATCCACAGATTGGCTTCCGCCTCGTCCTTGGGTTTGTGGAAGTGGTACAACGTCTCGTGCACCTCCTTCACCGTGCGGAACGGCCGCTCGACCTTGCCCTTGGCGCGGGCCGCGGTGTGCCGGTCGTCGGCCTTCGGCGGCAGATGGGTGAGGACGCGCACGCCGAGGCTGCCCATCACCGACTGGAACACGCGCGACCGGCTGACCGGGCCGTTGTCCATGTAGATCGTGACCGGCAGGCCCTGGAACGGCAGTTCGGGCTCAGGCTTGGCGGCGAAGGCGTTGAATAGAAAGCGCAGCGCGGACTCGGCATCCTCGCCATAGACGCTGCGATATTCCTGGTAGACCACGCCCGAGCAGTCATCGACGGCCGAGAACAGCATCAGCGTGGGTTTGCCGCGACCCTGCTCGATCCAGAGCGGCGCCTCGACCTGCTTGAGGTCGGACGGGCTCATGTCGAAGTGCCACAGCTCGTTGGATCGCCGCGCCTGAAAACGAACGGCTGCGTGGGGGCGGGTCACGCGGGCATAGTCCAGCCCTGATGAGCGGAGCAGCCGGTCGATGGTCGCCCGCTTCAGCAGGCCGGGTGCTACCTTGACCAGGCCCTCCGGCGTCTCGACGCCATCGGTTTCCAGGAACTCGATGGCGCGGGCGGTCGAAACGTGCCGGCCCTTCTTGTTGGTGGTCCTGATCTTCAGTGCGGCGACGATCTCGGCGTAGCGCTCCATCTCGGCCTGCGGGGCAACCCGCGTCGCACCATGGTCGGACCGGCGCACCGACTTGGGGCGGTTCAGCTCGCGCAACGCCCGGTAAAGGGTCCAGATGGAGATGCCATAGGCCTCGGCCGCACGGGCGATGATCTCGGTGCGACCGGGGTCGCGTGGGGGCAACAGCGACAACCGTCGGCGAAGATCGATCAGCGCCTCTCCAGGCGGTCGCTTCGCCCGGTCAGCCATGGGCTGTTGCAGCCTCCTTGATCGATGCACCGCTGCCGCGCTTGCCTGCATAGCGATAGAGGGTCGCGACCGACACGCCCATGCGCTTGGCGATGTCGCGCACCGGCAACGTGCCCTCCTTCATCATCGCCCGTGCCGCGGCGACGTCGCTCGGGCGCATTGCCGATGGGCGGCCACCCTTGCGACCCTGCCGGCGCGCCTCCACTAGCCCCGCGGTAGTTCGCTCGCGGATCAGGGCACGCTCGAACTGCGCGATGGCGCCGAACACGTGAAAGGTGAGCATGCCACCCGGCGTTGTCGTGTCGATGCTCTCGGTCAGCGACACCAGCCCGATCTTCTCGCGCTCCAGATCCTCGGCCGTGGCGATCAACTTCTTGAGCGAGCGGGCGAGGCGGTCGAGCTTCCAAACAACCAGCGTGTCGCCTGCGCGCAGCACGTCTTCCAGAATGCGCGCCAGTTCGGGCCGGTCATCGCGCGCGCCCGACGCCTTTTCGGTGAACACCCGCTCGCAGCCGGCCCGCCGCAGCGCATCGAGCTGGAGCTCGGGGTTCTGGTCGCTGGTGCTGACCCTGGCATAGCCGACCCGCATGAGCGTCTGATCTTCTCCAAACTCGTGCGGGGCATACCGTTTTGCGACGCGGGTTTCCAGAACAGTTTTGACAAAGTGCGGCCCGCAGATTTACGTTGCCGGCCCAGCAAGGCGATCGGCTCGTCAGAAACGGTCGTTTTGCAGAACCGCTGAGGAGCCGGGTTCATGCAGGTGCTCGATACGGTTGGCTGGGTCGGTGATGGCGACGACACCGACTTCTTCCTCGCAATCGAGCGCACCTTCGATCTGCGCCTGCGCTCGAACCTGCCTTGGACAACGTTCGGCGAGGTGCGTGACCATGTCGTCGCGCATGTCGCAGCCTACAGCGGGGGCGGCACGACATGCGCCACGCAGATGACGTTCTACAGGCTTCGACGCGCGCTCGGGCTTGGCCGGCACGTCGGGCCGGATGCGCCGTTGGCGCCGCTGATCGGTGGGAAGCTGCGCCAAGCGTTCAGCGACCTGGAAGCCGATACCGACCTCAAGATGCCGGCGACGCGAGCCGGATGGCTTGGGATTGTCAGTGGTCTCTGCTTCGCTGTCGCGGTCGCGATCCTCGCCTTCACGACGCTGGCACCTCCCCTTCGCATCTTCGCTGCTGGAGCGAGCGCCTACGCGGGGCTATGGTTACGGCACCTCGACCGCCGGCGATTACCTCGGAGGTGCGACACTATCGGCGATCTCGCCCGACTGGTCACGGAGCAGAACCGTGGCAGGCTTGCCCGCGACGGCGCGCGCCTCACCGCCCCCGAGATTTGGCGGATCATCCAGCAACTGGCCGCCGAGGAGAGCGGGATCGACCCCGATCTGATTGGGTCGGAAACGACCTTCTTCCGAGCCAAAGTGCGAGCAGCCTGATCAATGGCTTACTGGATTGCATAGATTGATGCCGAGACACGGGACATTGCGTGGCGTCGGACTGACGGCTTTGGGTGCCGTTGTCGTCGCAGGCTCTTTCGTCGCTCTCGGATTGCGACCGGATGGGATCGCCAGCTACTATCGCGATACGCTGACTCCGGCAGGGTTTGCCATTTGGTTCTGCGGCTTCGTAGCCGCCACACTCGCTCCACCCGCCATAGCTGTACTCTGCTGGTTTGGCGCCATGCGGTTCCGCTACGGGTGGCTTCTCCACATCCTGCTTGTTCCTGCCACCTACGCCGCTGTGCGAGGATCAATCGCGCTCATGCTCGCGGTAGCAAGTGAGCCGGACAGCGATGGCCCAACGAGATGGGCTACCGATCCAGCAGTGATGCTGATGGTGGTTTGCCCCATCGTGTACTTTCTGATCTTGGGTTCCACAAAGCTGCGTGAGCATCGCGCATCAGCAAATGACTGCTAATCTCGACTTTGTAGTTGGCAGATACCATGAGCGGCCCTTTGCCGTTTGCGAGCAGACGCGGATGATGGCGAGCACATTGTCGGATAGCGTGAGCAGCATAGTCGGCTCGTTGTCAGGTAATCTGGGCAGGAAAAGGCGCTGTTTGCGAGCAGAAGCTGCTACGGTTGCAAGCGCCTACACCTATGCCAGCGCCGCGCAGTTGCAGGCGATCTGCGGTTCGGCGGCGGGCACCAACACCACCGAGGACGCGCTGGTTGCCTACCGCACCGACGTTGCGCCGCGCCGGGATAATCTACGCTTCAACGACTACCGCTACACTGCGGGCCTGCGCGGTGATCTCGGCAGTGGTTTCAGCTACGACGTCAACTACATGTACTCGCTAGTGAAGTACAAGGAGACCTACCTCAACGACGTCAACCAGGTGAAAGCCGGCCGCGCCCTTAACGTGATCGACGTGAACGGCGTGCCGACGTGCCGCTCGGTGATCGACGGGACGGACCCGAACTGCATCCCCGTCAACGTCTTCCAGCCGGGCGGCGTGACCGCAGAGCAGGCCGCGTATCTGTTCACCGACAGCAACACCGCCTCGCGCAATTCGCTGAGCGTCTTCTCGGGCACGCTGAGCGGCGACCTTGGGCAGATGGGTGTGACCCTGCCTTGGGCCACCCGCGGCGTCGGTATCGCACTGGGCGCCGAGCGCCGCCGTGAGACGCTGAAGTTTACCGCCGACGAAGTCGCCCAGCAGAACGGCACCACCAACGCCGATGGCATCATCAGCGTCACGGAGGCTTACGGCGAGATCGAGATTCCGCTGATCGAGGACAAGCCGTTCTTCCGCTCGCTGACGATCAATGGCGGTGTGCGCTATTCTTCCTACGACAACAAGCAGACGTCGACCGGCTTCGGCTCCAGCTACAACGTGTGGACCTACAAGGGCGAGCTTTCCTGGCAGCCGGTCGACGACCTGCGCGTGCGCGCCAGCTATAACCGCGCCATCCGCGCGCCCAACGTGGCGGAGCTGTTCGCCTCGCAGTCGGTCGGCAATGTGGCCGCGCAGGATCCTTGCGCCGGTTCCAACCCCGCCGCCTCACTCGAAATCTGCCAGCTCACCGGCGTAACTGCGGCCCAGTACGGCCGCATCGTCGAATGCCCGGCAGCCACCTGCTCGGCGCTGGGCGGCGGCAATGTCGCGCTCAAGCCCGAGACGGCCGACACCTGGACGGCAGGCCTCGTCATCACGCCCAAGGCGCTGCGGCGCTTCTCGCTCTCGATCGACTACTACAACATCAAGGTGAAGGACTATATCGGCTCGATCGCGCCGTCGCTGATCATCGGCCAATGCCAGGAAACCGGAGATCCGTACTTCTGCGGACTGTTCAAGCGTGATGCCCGTTCGGGCGCGCTGTTCGGCCAGAATGCGGGCTACATTGTCTCGACCACGCTGAACACCGGCTTCCTCAAGACCTCGGGCATCGACGTCAACGCCGACTACGCCTTCGATGTAGGCGACCTGGGCAGCGTCAATGTCAACATGGTCGGCACTTACTTGATCGAACAGGTCGCGCAGCCGGTGCCGGGCCTGGGCTCCTACGACTGCAAGGGCCTTTTCGGCTACACCTGCGGCCAGCCCTCGCCCGAATGGCGCCATGTCGCGCGCCTGTCGTGGATGGCCCCAAGCGACACCACCGTCTCGCTGTCGTGGCGCCACATCGGCGGCACCAAGCTGTCGAGCCTGACCGACAACCCGCTGCTCAGCGCGCCTGAAACCGTGGTGAACAGCAAGATCAAGGCCTACGACTACTTCGACCTGTCGCTGACCCAGATCATTGACAAGCGCCTTACGCTGCGTGCCGGCGTCAACAACGTGTTTGACAGGGACCCGCCGGCGCTGTCCGCCGGGCTGCTGCAGCTGTTCGGCAACGGCAACACCTATCCCGGCGTCTACGACGCGCTGGGTCGCACGATCTTCGTGGGCGCCACCGTGAACTTCTGATCCGCAGGAGGGACAGGCGGCCTTCCCGCTGAGGCCGCCGTCTCTGGATAAAGCCCGCCCGGTCATACGACCGGGCGGGCTTTTTTCTTTGGAGCTGTTGGCCTGCAGGACAGCTTAGTCGGGATGCCCGATCGTGAAGGACCATACGAGCGGCGCCAGGGCTATGCGGTACGGCATGTGCGCCCGGCCATCGAGGTTCCAGCCGGTATCACCGCCCACGCCTGCCTGCGCCGCATCAATCAACAGCGTACCGCTGCCATGCGGCCGGATGTCCGAACTATGCGCCTGTCCCGGCGGCTTCATCGCAAGGTCGGCGTAAGGAAATGCGAGCGCGTTGACCGAGAGCGGCTGTGCGCCGGTGACGCGCAGGCGGGTATTGCCACCTATCAGTTCGATCCAGCGCACGTCGGTCTTGTTGCCCGATTCCTGCGGGCGGGCATAGTCGTGGTACTGCTCGGCAAGGGACCCGCTCCATTGCGCAATAAGTCCGCCGCCCTTGCGGTCGGCATACGTCTCCTGCGGACCGCGCCCGTACCAACGCACGCGGTCGAGGGCCGCAGGGATCTCGAAGGCAAGGCCTACGCGAAGCGGATCGGGCAAAGTGTCGCGCAGCGGCTCGAAGCGCACGGTGACGCCAATGGTACCATCCGCCGCCATCGTCCAGCGCGTTTCGACCTTGACCGAGCCCACGCCCATATCGTGGCGCACCACGATGGCATAGCCGTCGCGCTCTACCGCCTCGACCCGGCGGTGTTCGGAGAACTGCTGCCACATGGCATGGGTCTTCGGCACGCCCGCGCCGATGTCGTTGTCGGTCGGCGCGCGCCAGAAATTGGGCGCGCCGCCAGTCAGGAGCAACCTGCCGCCGTGCTCGTATTGCCTCACGAGGCCGGTTTCGCGATCGATCTCCAGCACCGCGTCGCCAGTGGCGAGCCGAATGGTAGTGTCCGTTTCGATCGGCACGACGTCAGCCCCTTGCTCGGCGACAGGCACAGGTGCGGACAGGACGAACTGCTCCCACCCCACCACATGATCGGCTGGCTGTGTGGGAACCGCGCCTGCAGTGGCACGCGCGCGTAGGACAAGGATACGCTCTGCCGATCCGTCTTTGGAAGACGGAACCGGCACGGGTAGCGGCGCACTCGCGCCCGGTGCCACCGAAGGCATCGGCAGGCTGCCGTGGGCGGCGGGGAGACCGTTCTCCATGACCGTCCAGTCCAGCGTGAAGCGGGACAGGTCGATATGGTCGTGACGGTTGACCACACGGTAACCCGAGGCATCGCGCGTGAAGGTGATCGGCGCCTGCACTTTGGCGAGTTCGTAATACTCGGGGTCCGGCGTGCGGTCCGACTGGATCACGCCGTCGCCCACCGGACTGTCGTCGCCGTGGACGCCGGGACCGGCGGGGTCGGTATCGAAGTCCGGCCCCTGCCCCCAGTATGGTTGCCCTTCCTTGTCCTTCAACAGCATGGTCTGGTCTACCCAGTCCCACACGAAGCCGCCCTGCAACTTGGGAAAGCGGCGCATCGCCTCCCAGTAGCCTTCTAGGTCGCCCAGGCTGTTGCCCATGGCGTGGGCATATTCACAGAGGATCAAAGGCTGGGTGAACGCCCGGTCCCTTGCGTAGTCGATCATCTTGGGCACGTCGTCGTACATCGGTGCGAAGATATCCACGTAGGTGTTCACTGGGTGACGCCAGTTGCTCATGCTCCAGCCCAAGAAGCTGACGAGGCGCGAGGGGTCATTTGCCTTCACCCACTTTGCTGCCGCCTCGAAACTGGTGCCGATGCCAGTCTCGTTGCCCAGCGACCAGAAGATGATCGAGGGATGGTTCCGGTCGCGCTCGACCATGCGCCGGACGCGGTCGAGGTGGGCTTCGCGCCACCGGGGGTCGTTGCCGAGCAGATAGGAGGGGTCGTTGCCATGCTCCTGCGAGAGGCCGAGGTAGCCGTGGCTCTCGATGTTCGCCTCGTCCATGACGTAGAGGCCGTATTCGTCCGCAAGGTCGTACCAGCGGGGGTCGTTGGGGTAATGCGAAGTGCGCACGGCGTTGACGTTGGCGGCCTTCATCAACTCGATGTCGCGGCGCATGGTCGCTTCGGAGACCACGCGGAAAGTTTTGGGATCATGCTCGTGACGGTTCACGCCGCGGATCATGATGCGCTTGCCGTTCACGCGCACTTCGCCGCCTGCGATCTCGACGGTGCGGAAGCCGATGCGGCGGCTGGTTGCTTCGATCAGCCTGCCCCTTTCGTCGAGCAATTCGACCAGCAGCGTATAGAGATTTGGCTCCTCCGCCGTCCAAGTGCGCACGCCCGGCACGCTGGCGCTGAGCGCGGCGGCCATCCTCGCTGCCGCGCTTTCGCGAACGAGCACCGCCCGCTTGCCGTCGAGCAGCGTTGCGCGGACGCGCACCGCGCCGGGCTTGCCGGCAAGGCTGACGTTAACCCCAAGGCGTCCGTCACGGTAGCCGTTCTCCAGCCCCGCATCGACGCCGAGGTCCCTTATATGCGTGGCGGGCGCTGCGTAGATCGTCACGCTGCGCTCGATGCCGTTGACGCGCCAGAAGTCCTGGTCCTCAAGGTAGCTGCCGTCGGCAAAGCGATAGAGCTCGATCGCCACGGTATTGCGCCCAGGATGAGCATGGGCGGTGATGTCGAACTCGGCCGGCAGCTTGGAGTCCTCGGAATAGCCGACGCGCTCGCCATTAACCCAGATATAATAGGCCGCCCCCGCCGCCCCGACGGTCAGCAGCAGGCGGCGGCCGGCGAAGTCCGCGGGGACGGTGAAATCACGGCGATAAGAGGCGACTTCGTTGATTTCGTGCGCAATATTCGGCTGGTTGCGCGGGAAGGGATAGCCGCTGCCCACAAAGACCGCGCGGCCGTGCCCTTGGGCCTGTAGGATGCCGGGGACCTTCATCGTCCCCCACCCGCTTACATCGAAATCGGGGCGCTGGAAGTCCGCCGGCCTGCTTTCCGGGTTGGGGGAAAGCCGAAATTTCCACTCGCCATCAAGCGAAAGATGGTAACGCGATTTCGCAGGGGAGCGGGACAACGCGCCGGCGCGCGTTTCGAACCCGTCGAACGTCGCGTGCATCTGTTCGGCGCCTTGGCGTATAACCTCGGGCTGCTCCCATTCGACCGGCTGCTCGCCGGCGAGGACACTGGTGGAGCTGAGCAAGACGGTCGCGAATGCCGCGATGCCGCTGCGTTGACTTATGCGCATGTGTCCCTCTCTTGCAATACCGTCAGGGCGCCCTCACTGGAGCGCCCGCACGAAGAATTCGAACTGGCGGCGAGTCACGTAGTCGATCGGACCGGTCGAACGGCCGACGCTGTGCTCGCCGCCCGGCACGACCAGCAAGTCGAAGTCCTTGTCCGCTTTGATAAGCGCATCGGCCACCTGCATGGTAGAGGCAGGGTCGACGTTGCTGTCCTGCTCGCCCACGATCAGGAAAAGCTTGCCCTGCAGCCGAGCCGCGTTGTCGACGCCAGAGGCGGCGGAATAGCTGCCGTCGACCGGCCAGCCAAGCCACTGTTCGTTCCAGCTGATCTTGTCCATGCGGTTGTCGTAACAGCCGGCATAGGCGACGCCCGCCTTGTAGAAATCGCCGTGGAACAGCAACGCATTGAGCGTGCTCTGCCCGCCCGCCGAGGCACCGTAGATACCGACGCGGCTGATGTCGTAGGCAGGGTCCTGCGCGGCCAGCGCGCGGTGCCAGGCGATGCGGTCGGGGAAGCCGGAATCCTGAAGGTTCTTCCACGCCACGTCCTGGAACGCCTTGGAGCGGTTGGCCGTGCCCATGCCGTCGATCTGCACGACGATAAAGCCGAGGTCCGCCAGCGCCTGCATGCCGATGACCTTGTCGCCGCCGGAGTGGTAGCCGAAGGGCCAGAAGCCCTTGGGCACGAAGCTGTCGTGCGGCCCGGCATAGATGTTCTCGATCACCGGGTACTTGCGGGCCGGATCGTAGTTCCGCGGGCGCACGACGAGGCCCCAGATATCGGTCTTGCCGTCGCGGCCCTTGGCGGTGAATACTTCCGGCGCTCGAAACCCGGCGGCGGTCAGGCGGCTGATGTCACCCTTCGTCACCGGGGCGATCAGCGCACCGTCTCGCGCCCTGCGCAGTTCGCTGACGTTAGGCAGGTCCACGCGCGAGTAGTTGTCGACGAACAGCGTCATGTCGGGTGAGAAGCTGACGACATGATCCGCACGCTCCGGGGTGAGCGGGATCAGGTTCCGGCCATCGAAGTCGATGCGGTAGTAGTGCCGGAAATAGGGATCCTCCCCGGCGTTCATGCCGCTGGCCGCGAACCATACCTGACGCTTTTTCTCGTCCACCCGGACAACATCGCGAACCACCCAGTCGCCCCGGGTGATGCGGTTCTTCACGCGGCCGGACCTGCCGTCGATCAAGTAGAGGTGGTTCCATCCGTCGCGCTCGGACGCCCAGACAATCTCGTTGCCGGCAGGCCCGACATCCTGCGCGAACCGGCGGTCGGCATAAACGAAGGTGCGGGCGTCCTCGGTGACGGCAGCATGGGCCACGCCCGTCGCGGCATCGACGGAGATGATCCGCGCCTGTCCGAAGCCACGCCTTACGTAGTCGAACGCAGCGCTGTTTCCGTCGGGCCGCCAGCGCGGGGCGGAGAGTTGGTAGGCATTGGGGAATAGCGCCGCATCAATCTCGGTGTGCCGGCCGCTGGCAACATCGATGAGCACGGGCCGCTCCTGATCCACCGTATCGCCGGGCTTGGGATAGAGCTGGCTGCGCAGCGCCGGTTGCCCCTGCCCCGCAGGCGCTGCCTCGACCCGCTGGACATGGCGGGCATATCCAGGCCGGACGCGGTAGATCATCAGCCGGCGGCTGTCGGGCGACCAGGCGATCGTCTCGGGATCGTAGAAATCGCCGGCCGAACCATCGGAGCTGAGGCGCACGGCATCGCCCCCGCCCGCCTTTCGCACCACCAGGTTGTCGTCCTCTACCAACGCTTCCAAGCGGCCATCGGGCGATAGGCGCGGGTGGTTGTCGGCAGGAGCGCTCAGATCACGCACGACGCCAAAGCCGCGCGGGCGGCTTGGGTCCACCAGCGCCTCGCAACGGTAGTCTGCCAGAGTGCAGCGCCAGCCGGCCTCGTCCAGCGAGAAGACGATCGTCTGGCGGTCACCGGCATAGTCGAACGTCTCGAATGGCAAGCGCAGAGGCTTGACCGGGCGGCGCAGCGCATTGCCCAAAGCGATGGCAAGCCGCTGCTGATCGAAGGCCCGCGACTTATCCAGCGTTCGCGCATCGACAGTCTCGAAAGCAAACCCGCCTTCCACCGTCTTGCGGTACGTGAAGGCAGCTCCGTCCGGCGTCCAGCGAGCGGGCCAAGCGACATCGCGGGTAAGATACTGCCAGCTTTCCCGGAGGCCAACCGAGCGATCGATATCTTCGCGGGTGGGCGCGGCCTGCGCCATCGCAGCAAAGAGAATGCCAAAGCCGGCGATGGCCCCGGCAACTTGGAAATGGCGAAACGGGCGCAGCATGGAGCGATGACCTCTAGAAACGAAAAAGGCCGGACCGCGAAGGCCCGGCCGATCGGGGCGCGCAGGCGCCCGGTTACTTGACCTGGAAGCCTTCCCAGAAGGTATCGGCCTTGTCGATCCAGATGGTATTGAAACCGGTAGCGATCGCCGATCCCTCGATCGAGGGGATGATCGCCGGCTGGTCGCCCAGCATGACCGACTTCTCGACCCGGCCTATGAAGCGGCTGCAGATGTAGCTTTCGTGCACGAAGCTGTCGCCGACGGACAACCGTCCAGACGCCGCCAGATGCGCCAGACGCGCCGAGGTGCCGGTGCCGCAAGGGCTGCGGTCGATCGCCTTGTCGCCGTAGAACACGGCATTGCGGCCATCGGCGCCCTCATGCCGGGGCTTATCCGCCCAAAGCACATGGCTGACGCCCCGGATCGTGGGGTCCAGCGGATGAACCGGCTCGAACTTCGCCCGAACCGCCTCGCGGACACGCCCGCTCAGGTCGATTATCCGCGCTGCGCCGAGATCGTCGAGGCCGGTGTAGGCGCCCTGCGGCTCGACGATGGCATAGTAGTTGCCGCCATAGGACACGTCGATCGAAAGCGGTCCGATACCCTCCACGTCCACCTCGATGCCGCGTGCGGCGACATAGGCGGGGACGTTGGTGATGCGCACCGAAGTGACCTTTGGCCCTTCGGTTTCATAGGCGATCTCGATCACGCCCGCCGGCACTTCCACGCGCAGGCGGCCCGGCGTGGCGGGCTGGATCAGCCCGTGCTCCAGACCGAAAGTGACGATGCCGATGGTGCCGTGGCCGCACATGGGCAGGCAGCCGCTGGTCTCGATGAACAGAATGCCGATGTCGTTCGCGGCATCGGTCGGCGGATAGAGGAAGCCGCCCGACATCATGTCATGGCCGCGCGGTTCGAAGCACAGGCCAGTGCGGATCCAGTCGAAACGCTCCAGGAAATCCTGGCGCCGCTCGGACATGGACGCGCCCTTCAACAGCGGAACCCCGCCCGCAATCAAGCGGACGGGGTTACCGGCTGTGTGACCGTCGATGCAGAAGAATGTGTGCCGCATCGATGCTCCTTCAGGCTGCCTTTGCGACGGACAGGTCCGGGCGGGTAGCGGCGGCCTTCTCGACCATCGCGATCACTTCGGCGCGGCGCTCGCCTTGCAGAACATAGCGCGGAGGCAGGACGCGCTCCGAACCGCGGCCCATCACTTCTTCGGCCAGCTTGATGGACTGGACAAGGTCGTGCTCGGCATCGAGGTGCAGCAGCGGCATGAACCAGCGGTAGATTTCCATGGCCTTGGCATGATCGCCGCGCGCGAACGCCGCAACCAGCTCCACCGATTCCTTGGGGAAAGCGTTGGTAAGGCCGGAAACCCAGCCCTGCGCGCCCAGGTACAGGCCTTCGAGGGCCACGTCGTCGAGACCGGCGAACAAGACATAGCGATCGCCGAAGGCGTTGCGGAAATCAGTGAAGCGGCGCGTATCGGGAGCCGATTCCTTGACCGCGACGATGTTCGGCACATCGATCAGCTGGGTCAGCACTTCCTGGTCGATCACGGTGCGATACGCCGGGGGGTTGTTGTAAAGCATGATCGGCAGGCCGGTCTGTTCCGCCACGCCCTTGAAGTGGGCGACGAGTTCATGCGCCTTGGGCACGTAGACCATCGGCGGCAGCAGCATCAGGCCATCCGCGCCGGCCTTCTCAGCGGCCTGCGCATAGCGCACCGCGCGGCGGGTGTCGTATTCCGAAACGCCGGTGATGACGGGTACGCGGCCATCCACCACTTCGACGATGGCGGAGAGAACCTGGACCTTCTCGTCGTATTCCAGCGAGTTGTTTTCCCCCACCGTGCCGAGCGCGATCACGCCGGTCACACCGTCACGGATCAGATCGTCGACGACGCGCTGGGTGTCCGCGATATCGATCGACAGGTCCGCGCGGAGCTGCGTGGTGACTGCCGGGAAAACACCCTTCCAACCGATTGCCATGAATTTCGTCCTGTTATACGTTAACTTGAGATATCGTATACGATATTATTTCCTCGCGATCAATGGTCCTTTTTGCGGGTTTCACATCTTGCAGGGGGTCGCAGATACGGTCGCCGTACGAGCCGGAGCCCAGCGCAAAACGGTGTTTACGCGGCAGATTTCATATCAACATACCGACCTTGGAAGCAGCGCCTCAGGCCGCCAGCGATCGTTAGGCGGGCGCGAAAATCATCAGTGAGGCAAACGGGATAATTTCCTATCCAGAAACCAAACGTCACAAACGAGTGATGGGAACTTGCTCCACGATGCCCACTTTGGCGTTGAACGCTTTACCTGATGAGGAGAATATCATTGGCAACATCCGCCAGCGCAATTGCCAGGCAGCCAACGCCTGACGAGGCCCTTCAACGTCTGGTCAGCGGCAACGACGCGTTCGTCGCCGACGAGCCGCTACCACCGGATCTGTCGCGCGAGCGGCGATTGGCTCTTGCTGAGGGCCAGCAGCCATTCGCAACCCTCGTGGGGTGCTCAGATTCGCGCGTAGGCCCGGAACAGCTGTTTGGGGCTGGACTTGGCGAGCTCTTCATAGTGCGCACCGCGGGGAACAACGTGGATACCGCAGGCATGGGATCGATCGAATACTCGGTAGCCGTGCTGAAGGTACCGTTGATCGTGGTACTCGGTCATGAGAAATGCGGAGCAGTTGCCGCTGCTGCTGATGTGGTGACCAAGGACGCGCGGTTCCCTGGCAGCATAGCGCGCATGATTGAGCCTATCGTTCCCGCCGTCCTGGCGGCGCAGCGCAATGTGGGTGAGGAACAGCTTGTCGACGCGGCCGTGGAGGAAAACGTCCGGCGCATGGTCGAGCGGCTACAGAAATTTTCTGAGCCCATGCTTCTTGAACCGCAGGAGCGCGGCGAGTTGAAAGTCGTAGGCGCCGTGTACGAACTTGCGACGGGTAAGGTTCGCTGGCTCTGAGGGGCAACCGTGACAAAGCCGCACGAGTAAATCTTTTCGGCCGTCCAGGCACCCCGCCGCCCGGCCGAAAAGCCTATCATAATTCTCAGAGACCGTTTGAAAATGCGCGGAAGAGCGCATTTTGAATACGGCACCGCTACCGCGTCGTTGCCACCACTCGCAGACCGCCAGGAAGTCCTGCGAGTTGGTGGGAAAGCAAATCTGGCCTTTATCGACCTGACCGTCCGAAATGGTCCCGCCGGTGTCGTCGGTGCCGCTAGGATTGGCCGCGATGAGCTGGTCTTTTATTTGCCCTGGCCCGGGGGGATATCGAGGCCGTCAACGCGGCGGGCAACACTGTCGCGGCATTGGCTCGGGATACGAGGGAACGAAATGCTCGCTCAGTGGCTCACAGATCGGGCGGAACGGCCGGCCTCGTAACAGAAGTAAAACGGTGCCGTGCCGGTCCCTCGGAGATTGCGATGACAGAAGATGAAAAGCGCGGTGGGCGCGTGGTCCCCACCGGGCGACTTTCTCGTTTGAGCCGTTTCGGAAGGCTGGCAGGCGGGATTGCTGGAGGGGTCGTGGCCGAGGGTGCCCGGCGACTGGCATCGGGGCAACGACCTCGCCTTAATGATCTTCTCCTGACACCGGGCAATGCGGCGCGCCTTGCCGACCAGCTTTCCCATTTGCGCGGGGCGGCCATGAAGCTCGGGCAGATGATTTCCATGGATGCTGGCGACATCCTGCCGCCCGAATTCACCCAAATTCTCGCCCGCCTGCGCGATCAGGCTCATCACATGACCGCGCGGCAGCTCGACGAGGTTCTGACCGCTGAATGGGGCGTTCAATGGCGCGCGCGCCTCTCGGGCTTTCAGGGCACGCCGATCGCCGCAGCCTCGATTGGGCAGGTGCATCGCGGGCGGCTGCCTGACGGCCGTGAAATCGCGATCAAGATTCAATATCCCGGTATCGCCCGCAGCATCGACGCTGACGTGGATAACGTCGCCACCCTGCTACGGGTCACGGGCCTGCTTCCACGCGAACTGGACCTCGGCCCGCTCCTGATCGAAGCGAAGCATCAGCTCCATGAGGAAGCCAATTACTTACGCGAAGCGTGGATGATGGAGCGCTACGGCGAACTGGTGGGCAAAGATCGGGCATACTTGGTGCCCCTGCCAATTCCTACTCTCACAACAGAGCGTATTCTGGCCATGGATTACGTGGAGGGCACGCCGATCGAGGCGGTCGCCTTCGCTCCGCAAGAAACGCGGGACGCGGTGGCCCAGGCTCTTGCCCAGCTCGTGCTGCGCGAACTGTTCGAATGGGGCGTCATGCAGACCGACCCCAATTTTGCCAACTATCGCTGGCAAGAGACGACAGGACGACTGGTCCTGCTGGATTTCGGCGCAGCACGCGAAGTACCGTCGGTGACAGCGGGGGGCTATCACAGGTTGCTGATGGCGGCCCTTGATGGAAATCGCGACGAGGTTAGAACCGCAGCGGTCGATGCAGGTTTTCTTGGAAGTGCTGCGGCGTCAAAGCACCGCCGCGTGATCGACGAAATGATAGATGTGATCCTCGCGGAATTGGGAAAACCGGGCCCCTTTGATTTTGGCGACCGGGCGTTCCTAGGCTTACTCCGCGAACAGGCGGCGATATTGGCAGGCGACCGTACGACATGGCATCTGCCGCCCACCGACACCCTTTTCGTCCAGCGCAAAATCAGTGGCACGGCTTTGCTCGCCGCGAGGCTCAAAGCCCATGTCGATATCAATCGGATGATCGCCAGTTATCGCGATCGAGGCCCAGCCGCGATGACGGATTTCAGCCCCAAACAATGATAAAATCCTAGGCGGCAAGACGTGTCTGTGCGACGGACGAATGCTGTACCGTCTGCAACTCGTCGGTGTGGACAAGGAAGCTGGCGAGACGCACGGAGCCAAAAGCCGTCGTAAGCGCGGTATCTGCCGCATCCCGGCCGCAAGCCATCAGGATGCGGCCGATCCGGGGAACTCGGTGACGCGCATCGAAACTGTGCCATTCGCCGCCCAGGTAAACCTCGAACCAGGCATGGAAGTCCATTGCAACATCAACGGGCGGAATACCGATGTCACCCAGATATCCGCTGCAGTAGCGGGCCGGGATGTTCATGCACCGGCACAGTGCAACAGCCAGATGCGCGAAATCGCGGCAAACGCCGACCCCTTCAGAATAGGCTTCCCAGGCGGTACGGGTGGCGCGGGCATACTGGTAGCCATAGGTCAGGTGATTATGCACGAAATCGACGATCGCCTGCACTCGCTGCCAGCCGGGCGCGATATGCCCAAAAAGGCCCCAGGCAATATTGCCCAAGATGTCAGTTTCGCAGTAGCGGCTGCCCACCAGATACATCAGCACATCACTTGGCAAATCCGCGATCTCATGCTGCACCGCCCATGGGCTCTGGCGATCGACAAGGCCGGTATCCTCGATCGTGAAATCGCACGACAGCGTGGTCACTCCGGATGGCAACGTCATTCGGGTACAGACATTGTCGAACGCATCCCGGAAATCGTATGAGGGAACAGATCGGTCGTTCAAAATCCTGTGCGGCGTTTTCAGGTCGGCAAAACGCTCGGGTCTTACGTTCAACATGAGGACCAACGGAGTGGAGGCACAAGCCTCGAAGGCCAGCTGGTAACCAGCGCGAATTAGCATCGTCAACCTCTCGAAATTCTTGGGCGGCCAAATTCGCATCTGCCGAATCTGATACCTGAATGCCCAAGCAAGCGAGTTAGTTTCACGGCGTGAGTGGATACTTTGGATGCGCGGCAAAAATCGCACCGCGTGCCTGTCCCTTCCGGCTAGAAAATCCGCATCGCGGTGCCACAAGACCAGCCACTTACCGAACTCAACAGCAATACCATCAGCCGGCCAGCATAGTGCATCGACGAGCGGCTTTTGAGCGGGAGAGGGCCGCCAACAATCGCCTACGTCCTGCCCTGGCCCAGCGCCACGGCCTTTGTCGAAAATTCGGCCGGTCTGGTGTGATAGCGGCTGCTGCGTCATACTGCGCGCCAGCAGTTCAGCCTTTTGTTCTCTCGAAGCCGCCAGCGATGGGCTCCATCGGCGGTTGGTAGACTGCCGATAGAAGTGTTGGTTATCCAGGGGAACCAACGCTGTCGGGGGCGGTTTTCAAACATGCGATGCCCACTGGCCTTCGCCGGAGGCAAAATTGAAGCAAAGCGACAACTGGCATTTAACGGACATTTTGGATTATGAACACGGCCGAGGCGACCCCTTTGCTGCGGCCGTGCGCGCCACGCGAATGCCCATGGTCATCACAGACCCAGCGCAGCAGGACAATCCGATCGTGTTTTGCAATGAGGCCTTTCAAGAGCTGACCGGGTATACCCGAGACGAGATCGTGGGCCGCAACTGCCGCTTCCTTCAAGGGCCAGAAACAGATGCCAGTTCCGTTGCCCGTGTTCGCGATGCGATAGCCCAGGGTAATGACATCGACGTCGATCTGTTGAACTACCGCAAGGACGGCTCGACTTTCTGGAATGCTCTCTATCTATCTCCAGTCCGCGACAAAAATGGTGTCATACGCTTCTTCTTCGCCTCTCAGATGGACGTGTCAGAACGCATCGAGGCTCAACAGATCATCAATGATCAAAAGCTGTTGGTCGAGCGAGAGGTCGGCAGGCGGACCGCCGAATTGCAAGCCGCCCTCGAGGCGAAAACCCTTCTGCTTCACGAGGTCGACCACCGGGTCAAAAACAATCTGACAATGATTGGTTCACTGCTTCGTCTTCAGGTCCGCACGATCGATAACCCGGCGGTCGCAGCCAAACTTGATTCTATGCTGGAGCGCGTCGATGCTTTGGCCGTTGTCCACCGACAGCTCTATCAATCATCCGACCTCGCTCGGTTTGACCTCGGCACCTTCGCGCGCAACATGGCTGCCGATGTCGTCGGAGCTAGCGGCCGAACCGATATTGAACTGCGCCTAGACGCACAGCCTTTGCTTGTTGATGCCGCACATGCCTCGGCGCTTGGACTGATTCTCAACGAAATTCTAACAAATGCGATTAAGCACGCATTTGCCGATGGGAGAGCAGGCCGACTAAGCGTTGTCGTGGACGAGGACGCCGACTGCGGACTCATCAGAATTTGCGACGACGGCCCAGGTATTGCCTCTACCCAGCGTACCAAAAGCATCGGCACTTCGCTGATCACACGCCTTGCACGGCAGGCGCGGGCCGAAGCTATTTGGAGCGATAACGCTCCCGGCACATGTGTGACGATTACCTTTCCCCGCAGCGAGACGGAAGCATGACCACCGCGATGAATGTCCTGATCGTCGAAGACGAAATTCTCCTGGCCATGGATATCGAGGCGATTGTCGAAGACTGCGGACACCAGGTGCTGGCGGAAGCTGCCAGCCTGAAAGACGTTGAAAACCTGCCCGACGACATCGATCCACAATTGGCTTTCGTAGATATTCACCTTGCCAATGGATCGAATGGACTTGACGTTTCTCGCGTTATCCAAATGCGTTGGCCCGATGCGCTGATCATATACGTCACCGCCAATGTCGCAAAAATCCCGGAGGACTTTTCTGGCGCCCATGGGGTAATTGCCAAGCCATTCTCTCACGCTGGTATCAAACACGCCCTCAAATACCTTGCCGATGGCGTGTTCAACCCTCCACCGAGCCAACCGTTGCCGGCTAGTTTGGTCACGTCGTCGCATCTCGAAAGGCGATGGGCGGCGGCGTAATCGTACACAAGTTGCAATTTGTCATGCCGTCGGATCGTCACCGCGCGGTGACGCGTCGTTTTGCGCCCGAATAAGGGTCAGGCCGGGGCGTTTTCGCTTTTCGCCGACATCCTTTGTATAACCTAAGGGTTGCTCCGGCGACCTCGCCCACGCCCCTTCGTCATCGGGTCCGGCTTCTTCGGCGGTTGCCATCCCGAAGGCGGCTTTACATGCTGGCGGCTTGTGCCCAGCCCCATCGTTCCCGGCTGCTGACGCACAAGGCCGGAGGGGTCGAAATCCTGTGCCGGCTCACCAAGCGGCATGCCACGCAGCAGGCTAATCCGGTCGCGCAGTTGTGCCGCTTTCTCGAAATCCCCCCGCGCTGCGGCCTCATACATGGCGCGCTGCAGTTCCTGTAGCTGCTCCTCGTCGCGTTCCATCACCTGAATGCCCAGCGCAGCGCCTGCGCGACGCCGAGCGTTCCAGCGCGCACCAGCGGCGTTCGAAGCGCCGAGGGAGACAGGCCGTGAAGAGCGCGTGCCCAGCGTGGCAGCAGATCGACCCCTGCTTGGCCGGCAAGTCTACCCGGCATGGCGGCGAGCCGGCTCGTTGCTGCTGGGTGCAGGATCAGCCTGGCGACTTCGGCCGTTCGCGCGTCCACCTTCAGCGCCGGACGCATCCCTGCTATCAGGCGGTCCGCCTCCCGGCGCGTGCGCGGCAGGGGGTCTGCCCCCAGCGCCCCGCCGATCAGGGCCATCTCGGCGAAGTATTGTTCCTGATCCGCGCGCGACATCCACGGTTCGCCATAGCGGATCCAGGCATCGAGGAAGCTGCGGGTCTCGGTGACATGCACCCAGGCCAGCAGCGCCGGGTCGTTCGCATCGTACGCGGTGCCGTCGGGCAAGTGACCTCTGACGCCGTCGTGGACGGACCGGACCCGCCGGATCATGGCCTCGGCCTCGGACCGATCGGCATAGGTGGTGGTGGCAATGAAACGGGCGGTGCGGCGCAACCGGCCGTGCATATCGGTACGGAAGTTCGAATGATCCCACACCCCTGCAAGAACGCTGGGATGCAGCATCTGCAGCAGAAGGCTGGCGATCCCGCCCGCCATCATCGAGGCGACGTCGCCATGGACCCGCCAGGCGACCGACGTCGGCGTGAACAAGGCGTTCCGGCTCCTGACGACCGGCACCTCTCCTCGCTGGCTGTCGTTGAACATGCCAACAACCTGGTTCCGGATGACCCGTTTGATCGGGTTGGTTGTGCGATTGCCTTCGCTCATACCCAGTTCAACGTGCCGCCATCGCTATGGCTCCTCGGGTTTGACTTGGCAAAGCGTGCTCAGACCCTTGGCTCGGGCGGCGTAACGCCCTCAGGTGCGTTGAAACCGAGGAGACCTTCGGTTCAGCCCAGCGGGGAGTCCATCTACTACCTGTTCATGCCAGATAACGAAGAGCATCGAGTATGCCTGTCGCCGGCTTGCAACCGCGCAAGGCCACGTACGGCAGAAACGGTTGAATCAACCGCCACTCGTCGTCCGTCAGATCGGTCTGCTACGCTTCGATCGCTTTCAGATCCAGCTATCCGGCTACGGCT
Organism: Novosphingobium barchaimii LL02; assembly: GCF_001046635.1. GTDB lineage: Bacteria > Pseudomonadota > Alphaproteobacteria > Sphingomonadales > Sphingomonadaceae > Novosphingobium > Novosphingobium barchaimii. Next base: position 361,954 of record NZ_KQ130457.1, on the reverse strand, counting down.
TGCTCAGGCCCACATCCCACGCTTGAATCATCCCCAAGCCGCCGCATCGGCCCTCTCAAACGCGCTCTTAGAATCGATTGGCAACATTCCGCCGGCGAAACTAAGCAGCGCTACTAGACCTTTCCGGACAACGGACTACTGGCAGCCTAATTCAACACTAATGGCATCCGGCAGTTCCGGTGCGGGGCACTGCGACGAACGGGCGGTCGCCCAATTCGCCGCAGCATTTGTTCATTTCAGGCATTTCGCATGCCCTGACGCCAGCGCGACTTTTCAGTAACGCTGTCTTTACGCTAACGCCGGCGTCAGAACTTGAAACCCGCTCGTGCACCATAAGTGGCTGGCTGATTACCCTGAGAATAGTCTCCGAATACACCGCCTGACAGAGTCATCGCATACCGCGTGTTTGTCACGTTCTCCCCATAAATTCCGAAGGTGAAATGATCGCTCGGATCAGTCCAGTTGATCTGGGCATTAACCAGCGCGTAGGCCTTTTGACGGTAGCGCTGGCGGTTCGCCAAGGCAGAGCCCGCAAGCGGACCGTAAAGGGATGGATTCGAGACAACGAACGAAGATGTATAACTGCCGTTAGCAGCCATTGAGAGGCGGCCGCCAGCAAAGTCGATCGAGTAGTCTGCCCCAAGGTTCGCCGTGAAGCCAGGTGCACGCGCCATCTGCTTGCCGGACCAATCCTGTACCTGACCTGTCGCATTAAGTCCGGTAGCTGAGTTGAGGCCGGTGCCAGTAGCATTCTTGAAATCTTTGTAGCGGGCATGCGTCCAAGATGCTCCTGCGCGCATGTTGAGACTTTCCAGCGGCGTCACCGCGACCTGCCCTTCGATACCGTAGACTTCCGCCTTTTTAGCATTGCTGATGAGCTGAACTACACTACCCGGAGTGATAGGACTGGGGACACTGACGCCGACCTGCAAGTTGCGGAAGTCATAGTAATAAGCTGCAGTGTCGAAACGAAAAATCGACGAAGCTGTCTTAAATCCCAGCTCGTAAGCCTTTAGTTTCTCCGGCTTGATCGGAATGACCAGTGCTGGTGAAGGTACGGCGGTCGGGTTGAATACACCGGAACGAAACCCGGTTGAAAACGATGCGTATATATTGGTCCGCGCACCTAGTTCGTACCTTAACACCGCTCGAGGAGTTGCGGAACTGAAAGTAGCGGATTTGTCAGCAGGCGCGACAATTGCGGTAACGATCCCAGGCAATTCAAAATATGCAATACGGCGTTTTTCGTGGCTGTAGCGAACGCCTCCTGTCAGGAACAGCTTGTCCGCTATGAGGTATGTGGCATCGAGATAAAACGCGTAAGACTTCGACGTCAACAGATCGTACTGGCTACGTAGGCGGTTAGACTCTTCGACACCACCAGAATATGTCCGAGCGTCATTAACATTTAGTTTGTCGTTATAGTAAAAAGCGCCCAAAATGAGATCCAAACCTTGGATCGCGTTGATTGAATAATCGAGGGTTTGCTGAAACGTTCTTTGCCGGATATTCGTTGATTTAGATTGTGATATAAAAGGCTTGCTACCATCGAAATCAAAAACCGATTTACTGTGTCGTTTTGCGAACCCGGTGTACGACGACAAAGTGCCGATCCCGGTTTCGAGGACGATCTTTCCAGTAACCTCGTCGGCTTTCGCAGAGGAGTCCGCAGGGATGGAAAGAGAAGCAGTGTCACGGCGATCGGCGCGGGCCGGCGGCATGGGTAGAGCTGGCGAAGCGAACTTGTCTATGCGATAGACAATGCCGCGCGCGTCTTCAACGAAGCCATGGTTGTATCCGAAGGTCACTTTAAGATCGTCCGTGGCTTCCCACAATACCTTGGCCCGTATCGATACGTTTTTGAGGGGCGCTGCATCGGTATCGTCTGCGGACGATAAAGGATCTGCGCCGATATCGCGGATGTAGCCGTCGCTGCTGCGGTAATAGGCGCCGACGCCGAACGAAATCTGGTCGTTGAGTGGACCTGAGACGTAGGCTTGCGCCCGCCGATCATCGAACCTGCCGTATGAAATCTGGCCGTTGGCGGTGAAAACCTTTGAAGGCGTCATCGTTTCCATAACGATCGCACCACCTGTGGCGTTCCGCCCATACAGCGTCCCCTGCGGTCCTTTGAGGACTTGAACGCTAGCCAGGTTGGCGAGGTCGCCATTGATGGTGACCATGTCTGGCTGGTAGAAGCCATCCACATAGACAGCGACGTTGTTCTCGAAGCCGTAGCCTAGGGTAAGTGTGCTGATCCCGCGAATTGCGGGCTGTGTAAAGGATCCACCGCGATTGATCTGCACTCCGGTAGCAACCTGCCCGAGATCGTCCATTCGCTGCACGCCCGCCTTTTCCAGCGTGTTGGAAGTGAGCGCTACGATGGCGACCGGCACTCGCTCGAGCAACTCTGCTCGACGTTGCGCTGTTACAATTATCTCGTTACCGCCCGCTTCCGCTTTGTCGTCGACGGCTTGCTGCGCCATGCCGGCGTCCGGAGCCAGCGCAAGCACTGCCACTCCCGTAGCGAATACAGCGCGGATCGCGCTTGAATAGCTCACGGATTTTCTCCCCCTGCCCGACAAATCTCGGGTCGTTTTCGGTTCATTCAAACCATTACGAACGGAAGCGTATTTTTTATTTGCGAGAGATGCAATACGATTCGAATGATAGCAGCGCATTGCAATACAGAAAGATGGGCTCGTGCCGGTGATCGCGGCGACCGCGCGCCTCCTTTTTGGTTTATCCAAGATGGAACGATGACAGCCATCGCGTGGACGATATGCGCAGGTTTGGCAAAACATCTTCATATCTTTTTGGTCTCAACGGATGCATTTTTGATATTTGATTTAGCATGAAGTGGCAGCTAGCGCTCTGATTATGAATAAAAACCCGCCAGAGGACATTTTCCAACGGAAGGCATGAATGTGCGATTTCGTAGCCCTTTCAGGGCGAACATGGCACGTTCGGGTATGCTGGCGGAACACGAGGAGAGAATTCGGGATGACGGCCACGGGAGTTTTTTCGGGCGTACGTATTATTGAACTTGCGCAGTTCGTTTTCGTCCCGGGCGCAAGTGTGCTCCTCGCCGATCAGGGGGCGGAGGTCATCAAGATCGAAACGCCTGGGCTGGGTGATCCCTATCGCACCCTTAAAGTCGGCGATGGTCGTGAAGTCGGCGCTACCAATCTAGCGATGGAGCAGAACAACCGCGGCAAGAAAAGCATCGCACTCGATCTAAAGAGCGATGAAGGCCGCGAGGCACTGCTCAAGTTGATTGAAACCGCCGACGTTTTTATCACCAGCCTGCGGCCCAAGGCGCTTCGCGCGCTGCGACTTGACGTAGAAGACGTGCAAGCGCGCAACCCCCGGATCATCTATGCTCGGGGCAACGGCTACGGATTTCGCGGAGCGGAAGCAGACAAGGCCGGTTTCGATGCATCGGCCTTCTGGGCCCGCGGTGGACTGTCACACGCGTTCACGCTGCCAGGCAATGCCCCGACCCCGCCGCGAGCCGCGTTCGGCGATCATTCCAGTGCAACTTCTCTCGCTTTCGCGATCGCAGGTGGACTTTATAAGCGTTCCGTAACCGGCGAGGGCTCGGTCGTCGAAACCTCGCTCCTCCAGACCGCAACCTGGATCCTCTCGTCAGACATTACGTATTCGCAAGTCCCCGGATACAAGATTCATGGCGAATCCTCGAACCGGTTCCCCCTTATGTCGGGATATCGGACGAAGGATGATCGCATCATCCAGCTGATGCTTCTCGACCCCCGCCCTCACTGGCCCAGTCTGTGCAAGTTGCTAGGCGCTGATGAGTGGATTGACGATGCGCGGTTCGCCGATAACAGCGCACGACAGACCAACTGCGACGAACTCGCCGCCTTGATCGGCGATCGCATTTCCGCACGTGACTGGGCTGAATGGGAACCGATCTTCTACGCCTGGGACGCGCCTTGGGAGCTGATCCGCACGATCTTCGATGTGACGGTCGACCCTCAGGCCCACGCCAACGAGATGCTTTTCACCATGGATGTGAACGGTGCCCCGGTGCAGCTGGTATCCGGCCCTGCCACTTTCGATGGACATGCGAAACCTATCGATCCCAAGCCGTCTCCCGGCATGGGCGAGCATACCGACGCTCTTTTGACAGAAGTGGGGTATTCCGCCGATAAAATCGCCGACATGAAATCGCGTCGCACGATACAGTAGCACGGCGGCCGCCAGTGGCAGCAGGGACCGATCGACATAAGCGCCCGGGCGAAACAGCAATTGATGCATGGCTGTTTCATTCGAGGATCATTGGCAAATCGTTTCGCAAATGAATATGTTCGCTGAGCGGCGCCAGTCCGGGGTTGTCGCCGCGCCACGGGGAAGGCCGGCGGTATCGTGATCTTGACCCTTCAGCAGTCTGAAAGGCGGACGGCAGAGATGATTCATTTGAGACCTCCGGGCGGCAAGCCGGTCGACAAGGCAGTCACCCTGCCCGCAATTTCACTGGACGATCCAGCCGACGCGATCTGGGCGAAGCTGGAGGGCGTGCCCCTTGTCGACATGATGAACGTCGCCGAGCGAATGACGCTCGACCGGCATGGGCCCGTGGTCACTTATTCGCGCAAAGTCTTCATCCCGCTCACTCGCCTGTGTCGGGACGTTTGCCATTACTGCACATTCGCGAGCACACCTCGCGCGGTCGGCAAGGCTTACCTAGACCGCGAAGAAGTACTGGCGATCGCCCGCGCCGGTGTGGCTGCGGGTTGTCGCGAGGCCCTTTTTACTCTGGGCGATCAGCCCGAAGCGCGGCATCCGGCAGCGCGCGAGGCACTTGCCTCGATGGGCCATGCGACGACACTATCCTATCTGCGCGAAATGGCAGCTGCCGTTCTCGCAGAGACGGGGCTGCTTCCCCACCTCAATCCCGGCCTGATGACAAGTGCCGACTATGCGGCATTACGCCCGGTAGCGGTCTCGATGGGTCTGATGCTGGAGACATCCTCGTCGCGCCTTTCCGAACGGGGCGGTCCCCATTTCGGATCGCCTGACAAGGACCCGGCGCGCCGGCTCGAAGCCATCGAGCAAGCGGGTCGGGCGGCCGTCGCGTTCACCACTGGCGTGCTGATCGGCATAGGCGAAACGCGGGAGGAGCGGATCGAGGCCCTGGTGGCCATCCGCGATCTCAACGCGCGCCATGGGCATATCCAGGAAGTCATAATCCAGAATTTCAAGGCCAAGCCGGCTACACGCATGGCCAAGGCGCCAGAGCCGCCACTGGACGAACACCTCTGGACCATCGCCGCGGCCCGGTTGGTTCTGGGGCCGGACATGGTGATTCAGGCGCCGCCAAACCTTCAGCCCGCAGATCTCGCCAAACTTCTGGCGGCGGGCGTCAACGACTGGGGCGGTGTGTCACCCGTCACACCGGACCACGTCAACCCGGAAGCGCCTTGGCCCCATCTCGACGCTCTGGCGCAGGCGACATCGCAAAGCGGACGCGTTCTGACCGAGCGGTTGGCCATTGGCCCCGCATACGCTCGCGCACCGGACCGCTGGCTTGATCCTTCGCTCGTGACACCTGTACTGCGCGCGATCGATGCGCGTGGACTTCCGGTAGTCGAGCCCTGGCGGGCTGGTGGAGAGATCAATCCGCCGCAAGTCCTGCACGGGGGGGCGACCCTGTCATCTGCCAGGATCGACGCGATAATCGAGCGGGCAAGCGCCGGTGAGAGATTGGATGTCGTTGATATCGAGACGCTTTTCCTTGCAGATGGGCCAGATGTCGCGCGCATCACTCATGCCGCGGATGCGCTGCGTCGTGAGGTATCCGGCGACGCCGTGACCTATGTCGTCAATCGCAATATCAACTACACCAACATCTGCCTTTATCGCTGCACTTTCTGCGCATTTTCCAAGGGTGGAACTAAGGACCTGCGGGGCCCCGCCTACAATCTCGACGGCGAAGAGATTGGGCGCCGCGCAGCCGAAGCATGGGAACGCGGCGCAACCGAAGTCTGCCTGCAAGGCGGCATCCATCCCAACTTCGACGGAAACACCTATCATCGCGTGCTCGAAGCGGTGCGAGCAGCCGCGCCCGACATCCACATCCACGCGTTCTCCCCTCTCGAGATCACGCATGGCGCACAGACGCTGGGGCAGTCGCTGCCGGAATATCTGACCTGGCTCAAGGATGCAGGCCTTTCGACCCTGCCCGGCACTGCTGCCGAAATTCTCGATCCGGAAGTGCGGGCCGTCATATGTCCGGACAAGATCACCGCATCGGAGTGGATTGACGTCATGCGCGCCGCCCATGGCGTCGGGCTACGTTCCACCGCGACGATCATGTTCGGCCATGTCGACAGCTACAAGCACTGGGCGCGCCACCTGCTGTTAATTCGCGATCTCCAAGCCGAAACCGGAGGCTTCACCGAGTTCGTGCCGCTCCCGTTCGTCCACATGGAAGCGCCGATGTGGCGCAAGGGCCGGTCACGTTCAGGCCCCAGCTTTCGAGAGGCGCTGCTGATGCACGCGGTAGCGCGGCTCGCCCTTCATGGCCAGATTTCCAACATCCAGGCAAGCTGGGTGAAGCTCGGCGCCGCAGGGGTGCAGGCCGCACTGGCGGCCGGCGTCAACGATCTGGGCGGCGTCCTGATGGACGAATCCATCACGCGCGCCGCCGGCGGCCGAAACGGGCAGGTCTTCGGGGTCGAACAGATGCACAATCTCGCGCGCAGCGCCGGGCGCCCTGCCCGCCAACGCACCACGACGTACGGCGCGGTTCCGACACCGTGTCTCGAAACAGCAGGAGTTTAATTTGATGACGGCCATTGGGACAATCGCAGTGATCGGCGGCACGGGCGATCTGGGGTCTGCCATCGCCCGTCGTCTAGCGAAGGCTGGACGTACGGTCATCGTTGGATCGCGCTCGGCGGAAAGCGCGGCAGAGGCCGCAGAGCGGTTGGGTTTCGGGCTCACTGGAATGAACAACGAGGATGCTGCGAGTGCGGCGGACCTCATCATCGTTTCGGTGCCCTTCTCCGCGCAGGAAGGCACGCTGGCTGCCATCCAGCCTCATGTCCAGGGCAAGATCGTGGTCGATACTACCGTCCCGCTGGTCCCTCCCCGTGTAATGCGCGTCCAACTGCCCGTCGAAGGCTCTGCTGCGGCGCGTGCCCAGCAGTTGCTTGGCGAAGGCGTGACTGTGGTGTCAGCCTTCCACAACGTCGCCGCCCACAAGCTGATCAAGGAGGAGGATGTCGCTTGCGATGTGCTCGTGTTCGGCGACGACAAGGCGGCGCGGTCCAAGGTGGTTGCATTAGCGGCGGACTGCGGCCTGCGCGGTCTGCATGCAGGGGCACTGGTGAATTCGGCCGCCGCCGAGGCGCTGACTTCGATCCTGATCTTCCTGAACAAGACCTACGCTGCTGACGGAGCGGGAATCCAGATCACCGGAACGCTAACCGAACCGGCGGCCTGACGGGAGCACACCCGATGACTTTTGACCCCGCCCCTTCCACCCTCGATGTCGTCGTCAGTCCCGAATGGCTCACCGCAATGCTTCGGCAGCGGTGGCCCGACGCGCGGGTAGTAGCGGTCGAGGTCAAGGAGCTGCTCGCCACGCAGGCTACGAAAGTACGGCTCGCGCTTGAGACGTCAGGCGGTGACGAGACCATGCCGCGCGCAATCTGCATTAAGGGGGTGCTTACCGACACTGGAGCTATGGCGTCGAGTTCGCTGGTGGAAACTCGTTTCTATCGTGACGGCGCGGAATATCTTCCGGTTCAGACGCCCGCCTGCATTCATGCTGGCTTTTCGGCAGATGCCGAAAGAGGCGTAATCGTCATGCACGATATCAAAGCGGCGGGCGGCGTATTCCTTTCGGCCCTCTCTCCGGTTACGCTCGACGAAGCAATGCGCTCGGTCGCGCAACTGGCCGCGCTTCATGCTTTCAGTTGGAACGACCCGCGCGCTGATAGCTTCGGTTGGGTTCCCCGCTTCCTCGACCAGATCGGTTCCCGCCCGATCATGCCCACGGAAAAACTGCAGCTGCTGCTGGACGGTCCCCGCGGCGATGCCCTGTCCCATGCGATCAAGGATGCAGGCCGGCTGGAGCGCGCCGTGGCCGCGCTGGCGCGGCAAGGTCATGAACAGCCCGCGTTGCTTCTGCACGGCGATGCACATGCCGGCAATATCTATCGCGATGCAGGCGGTATCGGCATCGTCGACTGGCAGATTTTCCAGCGAGGCGAGTGGGCGCTCGACATCGCCTACCACATTGCCGCGATCTTCTCTCCGGAGGAACGGCGCATGCATGAAGGGGCCTTGCTCGATTTCTACCGCATTCGGCTGGCAGAGATGGGCGGGCCGGAAATCACGGCCGAAGCAGCGTGGAGCCGGTATCGCGTGGCACTGATCTACGGTTATTACCTTTGGTCGATCACCCAGAAGGTGGAACCCGCAATCACGAACCTTTTCGTCCATCGCCTAGGCACGGCGGTCGATGATCTCGGCAGCATGGAACTGCTGGAGGAATAAAGCCGCGTTCGAGGGGGGTACAGTCCAGGTTGGGATATGAATGGGAGTCATCAAACACCAAACCGTCTGCTGCCGACCGAAGAACCTCAGCTGGACGTCGTGATCGCGAAAAGCGATTTCATGTAGGACTCCACGGCATCGAGGCCGACGTCCGCGCCCAGTGCGCGCTGGGTGCCGACGAACTGGGCCGACATCAGCATGATAGAGGCCATCACTCCGGTAGGTATTTCCGGCTCGATCGAACGCAGACGGTGGGCCTCGTCGAGCATATCTGCAATCATGACCTGGAGCGCCTCGAATACCTCGCGGTAGGCATCTGCCACGACGCTGCTGCTCAACGCGCGCGCTCGGATTGCTTCGGCAGCAGGAATGCTGACCGTGTATTCGCCCCAGATGTCCGCCCCCAACCGTGACAAATCGAAGCGGGCAGCGATATCCTTCCTGATCTCGGCCGAAGAGCGTCGCAATAGTGCAGCAAGCAGGTGATCCATCGTCCCGAAATGATAATGGACGACCGTACGGCCCAGGCCGACGTGCCTTGCCAACTTACCCGCGGTAAGCCCTTCCAGGCCATCAGCCGCGATAATTCCGGCGGCTGCATCAAGCAAGCGCTCGCGGTACTCGGATTCCTCTGGTTGGTGCATCGTACTCTCAGGTCCTTGGGGCTCCGCTTTCGGCCCTTGCCCGCCCGGCAATCAATACGCCAGGTCGATTTAAACCAGCCTGCGGTGTGACACCCTTGATACTGACATAGTGTCAGTTTAGAGTCTCTTTAGATCGTCGGGTCGCGTGGAGTAGCTGCCGGCATTTACGACGACGCCGAAAATTGCCTGTATCGGGAGCGGAAAAACATGCGTAAGTCGATTCTTAAGGGAATTCCGGCCCTTGGTCTGGTTCTGGCCTTTACGCAGCCGGCGCTATCTGAACCTTCCGCGCCCACTGCACAGGCTTCTGCATCAGCCGCCGGAATGTCGGAAAAGGAAGCGCTATCGCGCGCCAACCGGCTTCTTGCCAAAATGACTGTCGAAGAAAAGGTTGGCCAGATCAGCCAGCGCTTCGACATCGCGTCGCTGTTCCCTGCAGGCGCACCGGCAATACCGGGAATGCCGCCAATCACACCCCTGGACGACGTGATCGGCAAGGGACAAATCGGGGCTGTCCTGTTCGTCCACGATCCGGCCATCGCCAACCGGTATCAGCGTCTGGCCGTGGAGAAGACGCGACTCAAGATCCCGCTGCTGCTAGGCTATGACGTAGTATGGGGCCTTCACACCATGTTCCCGGTGCCCTTGGCCAACGCAGCGAGCTTCGATCCTGCCGGGGTGGAGCATGATCAGGCAATCGCGGCGGCGGAGGCGCGCGCGCAGGGTATCCACTGGACCTTCGCGCCGATGATAGACATCGCGCGCGATCCGCGCTGGGGCCGCATCGTCGAAGGCGCCGGAGAAGACCCGTACCTGGGAGCCGCGATTGCCCGCGCGCAGGTAAAGGGTTTCCAGGGAGACCACATCGGCGCGCCCGGCCACATCATTGCCGGCCCCAAGCATTTTGTCGGTTACGGTGCATCGGTTGGCGGGCGAGACTACGATTCCGCCTATATGTCGGAAAGCGAGCTTCACAATGTCTATCTGCCGCCTTTCAAGGCGGCGGTGGATGCCGGCGCCGGCAATGTCATGAGCGCCTACATGGATTTCAACGACGTTCCGGCATCGGCGAACAAATATCTGCTCAAGGACGTGCTGCGCGGTGAGCTGGGGTTCAAGGGTTGGGTGGTTACCGATGCCAGCGCCGTTCATAATCTGGTCAAGCAGGGTTTCGCAGCCGACAAGGCCGATGCGGCGATCCGCGCGATCACGGCAGGCGTCGACATGGAAATGTCGATGGCACCGAATGCCTTTGCGACGCTGGTGGATTCGGTGAAGGCAGGCAAGGTTCCGATGGCACGGCTTGACGAGGCAGTCCGGCGTGTTCTCATCGCCAAGTTCCGCATGGGCCTGTTCGAGAACCCGTACGTTGACGAGACCGCAGCAAAGCAGGCACTGGACGACCCCGCCCATCCGGCGGCGGCGCAGGCCGCAGCCGAGCGAAGCCTGGTGCTGCTCAAGAACGACGGCAAGGCACTGCCGCTCGATCCCGGAGCGCTGAAGCATGTCGCTGTAATCGGCCCCATGGCTGACTCGCCCAAGGACATGACGATATCGCTTGCCTATCCCGAGCAGGCCGCGAACACCGTCTCCGTCTTTAAGGGCGTGAGCGAGCGCCTTCAGGGCACCGCGACAGTGGAAACCACCCCGGGCGTACAGTTGTTTCGCCTTAACGAGGGGCCGCTCGCCGGACTGATCAAGCCCCCTGCCCGTTGGAGCCAGCAGCAGGCGGCTGCCGAGATCCAGAAAGCGGTCGACCTCGCCAAGCGATCTGACGTCGTCGTCATGACACTGGGCGAATCGCTGAGCATGAGTTCCGAACAGGGGTCACAGGCGGACCTTGCGTTGCCCGGGAACCAGCGCCAGCTGCTCGACGCAGTACTCGCCACAGGCAAAAAGGTCGTGGTGGTGCTTATCAACGGTCGTCCGCTTGACCTGACGGGCGTGTATGACAAGGTTCCGGCGGTGCTCGAGGGGTGGCACGGCGGCATGCGAGGCGGGACCGCGATTGCCCGCGCGCTGTTCGGCGACGTCAATCCTGGTGGCAAGACGCCGATCACCTGGCCCCGCAGCGTCGGCCAGGTGCCAATCTACTACGCGCATAATCTGACGCACAATCCGGACACAGCCGACAAACGGTACTGGGACGCGCCGTCCACCGCGATGTTCCCCTTTGGCTTTGGCCTCAGCTACACGACGTTCACCATCGCACCGCCAACCATGGACAAGACCGAACTGATGCCCGGCGGGCGGATTGCGGTATCAACGACTGTCACCAATACCGGCGCCCGGCCAGGTGATGAGGTCGTACAGCTTTACATCCACCAGCGCGCTGGCAGACAGTCGCGTCCAATCCGGTTGCTACAGGGCTTCCAGCGAGTATCCCTGGCCGCCGGCGAAAGTCGCCAGGTCACGTTTACGCTCGACGAATCCAATGTCCGGTACTGGAACTCGATCGAGCGGACATGGGTCATCGATCCCGGCACGTTCGACGTCTGGGTGGGGAACAGTTCAACAGCGGATGCGCACGGAACCTTCAATGTAGGTGGCGCTCCGCGTCCGGCGAACTGAGCGATACTTCGGGGGAGAAGTTGCCATGACGACAAATACCGATGCTTTGAATTGCCTGGCATTGCGGCTGTCACGGCTTGCCGCACTTGTGTGCGCGGGTTTATTCGCGGCGGGGGCGACGTCCGGGCAAACCGAAACGGCGGCGTCTTCCGCCGACACCCAGTGCGCGGCGGCGCAGATGCCGGATTCTCCTCTGATACCCCGTATGCGCGAACTGGGACTAAAGCCGGGCGGCCGAATCGATCCGGCGACCTTGATGCAGGACCCGGAAATGGCGAAACTGATCGCGCAGGTCTCCGAAAAGGAGAAGCAGCGTCAGAAGATCGACTGGGCCGGGCTCTGCCGCTATCGAGCGGCAAATGCCGAACAGCGCGGCAAGGATGCCCCAGACGTCGTGTTTCTAGGCGATTCGATCACCGATAACTGGATTTACGGCGACCCTTCGCTGTTCAGCGCCAAGGTGCTCGACCGTGGTATCAGTGGGCAGACCAGCGCCCAGATACTGCTGCGCTTCCAAGCCGACGTAATCCGCCTGCGGCCAGGCACTGTCCATATCATGGCGGGTACGAACGACATCCTGCAGGACCTCGGGCCAACTTCCGACGACGCCATCATCGACAACTTCGTTGCGATGCTCGACCTCGCTCAGGTTCATAAGATAAATGTCGTGATCGCCTCGATCCTGCCGATTTCCGAAAGGTCCTGGCAACCCCAATTGAAGCCGGGGCCAAGAGTGGTCCGGCTCAACCAACGTCTAAAGGCACTTGCTTTGTCGCGCAAAGCGAAGTTTCTCGATTACTACAGTGTCCTGAAAGATGCTGACGGACGCCTGCGGACCGATCTCGGCAATGACGGAGTTCATCCCAATCGGACTGGATACGCTGCCATGGCTCCGCTAGCCCGGTCGGTGATCGTGGCAGCTTCCAACAGGTGATGACGGCTCAATCGATCTCGCCCGTAGAGCGCAAGGGCCAGACGCTACTAGGGAAGATGCCAGTGTGGATTAAGCGAATCTTCCTGTTCATAGGCTATACGCTGATCGTTGTGCTTACGTTGGCGGTGGCCGGGTGCTTCCTGCCCGCGCTCCCGGTGCTGGGATCGCTGGGTCCGATTCTGATCTCTGCATTCGGATCATGGATCATCATCCTCTCGCTCGCGGCATCGACGTTCTACTTCCTGCGCTGGCGCCGACTTCGCGCCGCAGTGCCGGTATTCATGTCGATGCTTGCCGCAATCGCTGCGATCGGGACGGTGATAGTCGAAGCGCAGCAGATCGCCGCCGCCCGGGCGCACGGGGTGAACATCGACCTGGCCCGGACGCTCTGGCTTGGCTCGGTGTCGCATGCCAGTGCGCTGCCTGTATCCGTACAGTATGCCAGCGATCGAGGACGTCCCCTCAAGCTTGCGATCTATCAACCCCCAGCCGGGCCTGGAAAATCAAGGGCGCCAGTCCTTGTCTACGTGCATGGTGGCGGTTGGGGTGGCGGCACCCAACATGACAAGCAGCCGGATATGCGCTGGTACGCAGATCACGGATACCTCGTCATCTCGGTGCAGTATACGCTGTCGTCCCAAGGGCGACCGACATGGGATGTTGCTGAACCCCAGGTGGGCTGTGCTCTCAACTGGGTGACGGCGAACGCCAGTCGCCTGGGAGGCGATACCGGACATCTGGCGCTTCTGGGCGAGTCGGCCGGTGGAAATCTCGTCCTTAACGTCGCCTACCGGATCACGGCTGGTTCGCTTCGGCCATCGTGCCCAGGCCAGCTACCACGCATCCGCGCCGTCGTTGCCCCTTATCCCGTTCTCGATGCGGTACGGATGTATAACAACCCGGACCCAGTGGCAGGCCCCTTCGGTCGCCAGATGACCGTCCGCTATACCGGTGGAACTCCCGCCCGTTATCCCAACCGCTATGCCGAAGTCTCGTCGGGAACGCATATCGGCGATCGCACACCACCAACGCTCATACTGCCCGGCCTAGCCGACCATCTGCTTCCTGCACCCATTGCGTTCGACTTCGTCGCCAGGGCCAGGGCGGCGGGCGGGGATATCGAGATGATCGCCTACCCCTTCGGCGAGCACAGCTTCGACCAGATGAGCGGCAGCATCGGAAACCAGTTCGTGCGTCAAGCTACCCTGAAATTCCTGAGACGCAACGGCGTCAGCGCCGACCCGGAACCGATCGCGCACTAGTTTCCCAGCGAGGCCGGCGGAGGCACCGACAATTCCGTTTGTCCCCCGTGAGCCTGCAATATGGCCATGGTGTGCATCCTGATCATGCCTTTGATCCACAGCACCCGCTTGGTCGTGAGGTCCCAGCCCTCCTCGAGCAGCCGATTTCTGCGGAGGTAGACGTTAGTAATTTGCCCGTTGATCAGGCCGGCGACGCGAGAGGCCGACTGTTGGTCCAGCCGATCTGCGCTGATCCGCATTAACATGCCTGCGAAACAGGAGGCCATGCGTCGCACGTCCGACTCATCGCCGGAAAGCGCGCCCGCGCCTCCTTCGGAAGGCAGATCGTGGCGTACCAGTAGCAACGCCGCTGTGCCGCTGTCGTCCGCGCCGATCATGGCATCGACCATCGCGTCCTGCAGCGAACAGAAGCTGTCGATCAACTGGGTTATCGAGGTCGTCCGGTCTGCAAGCAAGTGCTCGGCACGTTCCAGCGCAGGCTCCATTTGCTGGTAAATGCGCGCCTGAATATATTCGAGGCAAGCGACATAAAGTCCCTGCTTGGTTTCGAAGTAATAACGTAGCGAGGCCTGCGGCACTTCAGCGCCACTGGCGATCTCCCTGGTGGACACGCGGTCGAAGCCCTTGGTGCCGAACAGATCGACAGCGACGTCAAGGATGCGTGCGCGTGTCGCCTCCCCCCTCGAGTACGGTGCTTCCACGGTTCGGCGCATCATCGAAACACTCCATTCGGGCGAACACCAAGGCACTTTCAGCCTCGCATGTGGCCGCATAGCAGCATGTTCCGACCATGCCCCACGCCTGAACCCATTCGTTGAAAATTATTCACACGACATATTTATGTCAATTGAACACTTTTTAGGAATGAGATACGCTTGAATCAAAGCAATACGGTTCGCTGATCGATGCATGAGGCCGGTTGCGAGGGAGAGATGTTTTCGATGCCGAACATACGAACGGGGCGTGCCGCTGGTTTCCTCAAGTTTACGGGTTGCGTTGCGCTGATTGCGTCAGTTCCAGCGCTCGCGCAGTCTGCGGCGCCGGCTTCCGGTCCAATTGCAACATCGGCTGCGACAGCGAATCCTGGCCCACTCACCATCCAAGCCGACCGGCCCGGACCGGTCATCAATCGGGATATCTTCGGCCAGTTCGCAGAACATCTCGGACGCGGTGTCTATGGGGGTGTATGGGTCGGCCCAGATTCAAAGATTCCCAACGTGCGGGGCATCCGCACTGACGTTGTCGATGCGCTGCGCGCGATCAAGGTGCCCGTCGTGCGCTGGCCCGGGGGTTGCTTCGCAGACGAATATCACTGGCGCGACGGGGTCGGCCCAGCCGCAAAGCGCGTCACGACGGTGAACACCAACTGGGCGAACGCGGTCGAACCCAATACCTTCGGGACCGACGAATTCATGGATTTCGCGCGGCAGATCGGTTCGGAAGCCTATCTCTCTGTGAACGTCGGCTCGGGCACCGTCCAGGAAGCCGGTGACTGGCTGGGATACATGACTTCGGTAGCGCCTGCCTCTGCAGCGCGCGAACGCGCCCTCAACGGGCACAAGGAGCCCTACCGAATCAAGTATCTGGGCCTGGGCAACGAGATGTGGGGTTGCGGCGGCCCGCTCACCCCGGACGAATACGTCACGAAAATGAAGACGTTCGCTCACTTCGTCCACAACCAGAACCCGGAACAGGCGGCGCCTCCGATCGACTTCGCGAAGATTGCCAAGGATCTGATGACGGGCAAGCCGATGGACGGCCTGCCCCGCAATCCCAACGGCATGCGGCGGATCGCCGCTGGCCCGAACAGCGCCGACCCATCCTACACCGAAGTCATCATGAAGGCCTGGAAGACACGCAGTCCAATCTATTGGGACATCGATGGCATATCGCTGCACCAGTACACGTGGGGATCGCTGCCCTTCGCCGAACCCGCTACAAACTTTGGCGAAAAGGAATATGCGACGGTCCTGATGCAAACCCAGCTGATGGACCGGACGATCACCAAGCACTCTGAAATCATGGACAAATATGACCCGAACAAGGCAATCGCGCTGGTCGTCGATGAATGGGGCGTATGGCTGAAGCCCACAGAGGGCACCGAACCTATGTTCTTGGAACAACAGAACTCCCTGCGCGACGGTATTGCCGCCGCCATGAACATCAACATTTTCGCCCGTCATGCCGATCGCGTGCGTATGACCAACATCGCGCAGATGGTCAACGTGCTGCAGTCGATGATCATGACAGACGGCAGCAAGATGCTCCTGACGCCGACATACCACGTCTATAAGATGTACGTGCCGTTCCAGGATGCCACGTATCTTCCCGTCACCTTCGGCGCAGGCGAATACAAGTTCGACAAGATCACCCTACCCAAGGTCGATGCGCTGGCCGCGCGTGGCAAGGACGGGCAGGTTTGGCTCTCGCTCGTCAATCTCGATCCCAACGCCGCCGCCGACGTGAACGCAAGCGTCGCAGGCATCACCGCAAACCGTGCCGACGGCGAGGTTCTGACAGCGCCCTCGTTCAACTCCGTCAACACGTACAGCAAACCTGCAGCCGTTGCACCCAAGCCGTTCAGTGCCAGTGCCAGCAACGGCAAGCTGATGCTCCACCTGCCGCCGCATTCGGTCACGGTCGTTCGTCTTCAGCCCTGAGGACACTACGGGAAGGGCCGAGGATCACTCTTTTCGCGCCCTTCCCGTCCCGGGTCGACAACTACTCATTCGCAACAGATGGAACAGGGCAACGATGTACAATTCAGCGACGAACCTTTCCCTTCGATCCCTGCTACGGGGCAGCACCTCGTGGGTAACCGCGCTGGCCCTACTTGGCCTGGCACATCCAGCCGCTGCGCAGGACGAAGTAGCACCCGCACAACGCGCCAGAGATCTGGTGGGCAAAATGACGCTGGAGGAGAAGGCAAGCCAGATCATCAATTCGGCGCCGGCAATCGAGCGGCTGAATCTGCCAGATTATCAATGGTGGAGCGAGGCACTCCACGGGTTCGCCTTCGCGCCGCACGCCACCAATTTTCCCGAACCGATCGGCCTTGCCGCCAGCTTCGATGCGCCCCTGCTCAAGCACATTGCCGCCGCGATCGCGGTTGAAGGCATTGAGGCAAGCGATGCTATGGTTGCTGCTGGCCGGCCGCTGGAGCTTGGGGCCGGACGGACGTACTGGTCTCCCAACCTCAACATCTTCCGCGATCCGAGATGGGGACGCGGGCAGGAGACATACGGCGAAGATCCATTCCTGACCGCCCGAATGGGTGTGGCCTACGTCACGGGACTCCAAGGCCCAAATGCGGACAAGCCAGTGATCATCGCCACGCCCAAGCACTTCGCCGTACACAGCGGACCGGAATCCACACGCCATTCCGCTGACGTGAAAGTCTCTCTGCACGACATGCGAGACACCTACTTGCCAGCCTTCCGGGCCGCGGTGGTCGAAGGCCACGCTGGATCGGTCATGTGCGCCTACAGCTCGATCAACGGACAGCCGGCCTGCGGCAACACATTTCTGATGCAGGACACCCTGCGCAAGGCCTGGGGGTTCAAGGGCGTGGTCGTCTCGGACTGCGGAGCCATCCGCGACATATCGTCCGCCCACAAATATGCCGCAGATGCGACTGCAGGGTCCGCACTGGCTGTACGAGCCGGGCTCGATATCGAATGTGCCACGGAAAGCCTTTTCGATCGAAACAGCTTTGGTCAATCAGCAAACTACGTGAACGCTGTCAGGTCCGGCAAACTCACCGAAGCAGAACTCGATCAGGCGGTAATCCGGGGCCTCACCGCAAGAATCAAGCTGGGACTGCTCTATGGCAAGCCGTCAGCAGCAACCGCTGGTTCGCTCGACTCCGCTGAGCATCGCGCACTGGCACTGACGGCTGCCGAACAGTCGCTGGTTCTTCTCAAGAACGATGGCGTGCTTCCGCTGGACCGCAAGGGCGTGAAAATCGCCGTCGTCGGCCCCCTCGCGGATTCGCGGCGCGTGCTGCGCGGCAACTACACCTCGCGCGAAACGGCTGAGCTTCCTTCGGTCCTGGACGGGCTCAAGGCAGCCCTCCCCGATGCCCGCATCACATACGTACCGGCGGGCGAATCAATCACCGACGGGAACGTCATTCCTCCTTCTGCACTATTGAGCGATGACGGCACACCGGGCGTCACGGTGCGCTATTATCCATTCCAGGCCGATGGCAAACCCGCACCCAAGTCGCTGATGGAAAAGTTCATGCGCGCCGTCACTGCTACTCCTGCATCGGCGCCATTGCTGACCCGCATCGAGCCGCTGGTCAACTATGAAGTCTTTACCCAGCCGGTCTTGCCCGATGGCGGAAAAGTGATTGCGAGCGGTTACATCGTGGCTCCCGAGACGGGAACTTACCGGATCGGGGCACGCACGATTCTGGGTGCCTTCAAATTCGCCGATCAGCCGGAAATCGTCATCAAGAACGGCTTCAATCCTGCGGTCATGCCGAATCTGCAAACCGTGGATCTCGTAGCGGGTAAGCGATACCCGTTCACGTTCGCCATGCAGGTCCCCGCGCTTCATTTCGGCGAACTGGACTGGCAGCGCGTTTCGCGCAAACCCGAAGCCGAACTGACCGAAGCGACCAAGGACGCCGACGTCGTGATCGCCGTGGTCGGTATCAATTCGACGCTCGAAAGCGAAGAGTCCTCGATCAAGCTGCCCGGCTTCAACGGCGGCGACAGGACATCGCTCGACCTGCCGGCGGAGCAGATAGCTTTGCTCAAGGCGGCCAAGGCCAGCGGCAAGCCGGTCATCGTAGTCAACATGAGCGGATCCGCGATCGACCTCGATTGGGCGAAACAGAACGCCAGCGCCATCGTCCAGGCCTGGTATCCTGGCGAAGCCGGAGGTCTGGCGGTCGGACGGGCCGTGGCCGGGTTGGCCAACCCGGCCGGCCGCCTGCCGGTGACGTTCTACCGTGACGTCACCCAACTCCCGCCACTCGAGAATTACGCCATGGAAGGGCGCACCTATCGCTACTTCAAGGGAGAGCCGGTCTACGGATTTGGTTACGGGCTGAGCTACACTGCATTCGCCTATCGCAGCGTAAAGGTTACCCCGCATGGCCGTGATGCGTCGGGAGGGGCAACCATCGAAGCGCAGGTCAGCAATACGGGCGCTCGTTCCGGCGATGAGGTCGCACAGTTGTACCTGTCCTTCCCATCGGTGCCGGGCACTGCGAAAATCGCGCTGCGGGGGTTCGAGCGAATCTCGCTCAAGCCGGGCGAGACGCGCAAAGTTCGCTTTGAACTGACGCCCCGCGACATAAGCTCCGTCTCACCGGAAGGCAGCGTGCAAGTGGTCGCAGGCGCATACAAGGCGTTCGTGGGTGGAGGGCAGCCGGATAGCGGACTACCGGGTGTATCGTCAGCGTTCAAGGTCGGTAGAACTACGGTCTTACCCAACTGAACGGATGCGCTTTTTCGCTTGATTATCCCCGTGGCCGAAGCCACGGGGATCGATATACCTTGTTTTTCAGCCCAAGAAGTATTTACCGCCGTCGACGACAACGGTCTGACCCGTAATGAACTTGGCGCCCGGCCCCACGAGATGCAGTAGCGTCCCCGAAATATCCTCCGGCGTGATCTGCGCGGCGATAAGCTGCGTCGCCTTGGCGCGTTGCTCGGCTGCGGCAAGGTCGCCGCCAAGGATCTGGGCATAGCCTTCCGTTGCGGTGCCACCGGGCGCGATCGCATTGACCCGGATATTGTCCCGGCCCAGCTCCGAAGCGGCGCTCTTGGTCATCCCGATGACGGCGGCCTTCGATGCGGTATAATCAAGCATCCCTGCCATGCCGAACGCCGAGATCGAGGTCTGGTTGACTATCGCCCCGCCGCCCCGCTGGCGCATGTAGGGAACAACCGCGCGCATGCACAGCCAAGGCCCTCGCACGTTCACCGCCATGGTCCGGTCCCAGCGTTCTACCGCGATTTCATCCATCGGCCCCCCACGTAAGGTCGCGAAGATCGCGGCATTATTCACCAGGATATCGATGCCGCCAAACGTGTCAGCCGCAAACTTCGCCATCGCCTCCGTCGCTTCCAGGCTGGAGACATCGACGCTGTAGAAAGCGGCGCTTTGTCCTTTGTCCCGTATCGCCGCCGCAGTAATATTACCTTCCTCTTCCAGCAGGTCCGCGACGATGACAGCTGCCCCTGCATCCGCGAGCGCCTGCGCGTAGGCGCGGCCGATGCCGCGCGATCCCCCAGTGACTATCGCGACCTTGCCTGTAAGCGTCAAAATTCTTCCTTTCGGTGCTGCGTGCGAAAACGATCGGCGGTGGTGGCCAAACTAGACCGACTTCGTGATTTCCCTGCCGAGGATGAAAACGGAGCTGCTACGATCAATCTTGTCAGAAAAGGTGGACGCCTTCTCCGCCAGTTCCTTCATCACCGCCTCGGCACTTTCGCCTTCGATTTCCGTGACGTTGACGTAAGGCTTGTCGATTCGGTTCTGGGCTTCAACTTTGAAACGACGCACCGACCTCGCTCCTTCGACGGACATCAGGTCTACCGCATGAACCTGATCGTACCATTCGTTGTACGCTGCTTCGTCCCCTTCGCCGTCGGTTGGACCATTGATGGCGATAAGCAGGAATTTTGGCATGTGCTCTGTCCTCTCTTTCTCGGATGAATGTCCCTCGGATGCCGTTGCAGATGCCTTGGAGACATCGTCATGCGCCGGAGCTTCAGTCGAAGCGGACGCGCAGGTGATTGACACCTCGCGCTTGCAGGGCCCCGATGATGCGCGTGGGCTGACCTACCCGATCGTCGAGGCGGAGATTGGGGAACCGGTCCAGAAGAGCGTTGATCGCTGCATCCATCTCCGCTGACGCGACAAAACGACCAAGGCAGGTATGTGGCCCTGCTGCAAAACCAATGTGCCGCTTTTCCGGCCGATGCAGGTCATAGCGGTCGGGATCGCTCCAGCGCTCAGGATCCCGGTTCCCGGCCCCGAGGCACACATCGACGATGGATCCTTCCGGTATCTCCACGCCGCCAAGCACGCTATCCTTCGTCGCCAATCGATGGAACAACGGGTCAGTGCATTCCCAGCGGACCGATTCCTCGATCGCCGCCTGCATTAACGTCCGGTCGGCGCGCAGGTCGTGGAGTTGGTCCCGGTTGCTCAGTAACGCGAAGAGGAGGATGCCCATCTGGCGGAAAGTGGTGCCGCCGCCGGCCAATAGCAGAAGCCGCGAAAACGAAAGGATATCCTCGTCGGACAATTCGGCAGCTTCGCCTTTTGCGTTCTTGAAAGGGCTGTCGATCAGGCGCGAGATGAGATCGTCGCGACGCTCCTGCCGCCGGTCTGCGACTGCCGCCAGCAATACGGCACGGACCTTGGCGATGCTTGCTTCGCGCTGGGCCGGAGCAAGTTGAGGTGCCATGCTGCCCAGCAGGCTGTCGCGAAAGTCGAGAGCCTCGTCCGAGGACAGGCCGTAGGCTGCGGTAACCGTATGCATCGGCAGCCGCGCACATAGCGCGAGCGAAAGATCGACCCCGCTATCGGCTTGGGTCGCGATGTCATCGACGATCTGATCGACGAATGGCGTGATCCACTTCTGCGTCCACCAGCCCATCGCCTGCTCGCGCGTCATCATCGGTTGGATCGCGCCGCGATATCGGCTGTGCTCGCGTCCGACCATCGTAAGCACGGTATGGCCGATCGCCATCATCATGCCCGGCATCTCGTGGTAGTGCTCCGACGAGTATGTCGCGTTGTCGATCAGCGCCTTGCTGCCGCTGTCGAAACTGAGCGTGGTAAAATGCGCGCGCCCACGGGTGAACTGACTGTTTGGCCGGCCCGTCAACAACTCCTCGAGATCGCCGCGCACGACCGCGCCCTCTCGGCGCAATGCGGCAACCCTTGGATAAAGATCGTCGATCAGGGTCCCGCCCGCATGGGCTACCTCCTTCTCGACGCTGAATATCTCGTCGTAGCGTGCATCCTTACGAATGATCGAATCGTCGCCCATGACATCCTCGTCTGCCGCGTGTTTGCGGTCTGTCGTTTGCGCCGCAGCGTTGGAGCCTGCGTGCGTTGTCGCTCGTCGGCGCAGAAATCGCCTTTATCCAGCGTCGGAGATTCCGAAACCTTGACGGGGTAGATGATAGTAGGCGAAGGATTGTCTGCAATGACAAATATCCCTCGAAACCTGCCATGATCCGCCAGGTAGCGCTGGTCCTGTTTCCAGGCTTTCACCTACTTGACGCTGCCGGACCCATCGCAGTCTTCGATCTCATTCGCCGATCCGAACCGCACGCCTACGACATTCGCCTGCTGTCTGTTACCGGCGGCGCGATCCGCAGTACCGCTGGCATCACTTTCGAAACGGCTCCCCTTGCGACAGGACCGTTCGATACGATCATGGTTGCAGGCGGCGAAATCGCTGACGACTACCACACAACCGGGCTGCTCGTGGAGTGGTTGCAGCGTGAGGCACCCGGCGCCCGCCGGACCACAAGTGTCTCGACCGGCGCGTTCCTGCTTGCTGAGGCGGGACTCCTGCATGGTAGGCGCGCGACGACCCACTGGGGCGCCACCCAGCTTTTCGCACGCCGGTTCCCAACCGTTTCGCTGGATGCCGACCGCATCTTCATTCGCGATGATTCAATCTGGACCTCGGCCGGTGCGACGGCGGGCATCGACCTTACCCTGGCGCTTGTCGAGGACGACCTCGGGGCGGAGGCGGCGAGGCGCATCGCCCAGTTGCTGGTAGTCGATCACCGGCGGCCCGGCGGTCAGTCACAGCATTCGGCACTTCTCGAACTTGCCGGCATGAACGGCCGTTTTTCCGATCTGATGTGCTGGGTGCGCGACCACCTCGCCGAACCGATGTCGGTCGAACAACTGGCCGAGCAGGCGGCGATGAGCCCGCGGCATTTCGCTCGCACGTTCACCCGTGAAGTCGGCATCACGCCAGCAAAGGCGGTCGAGAAACTGCGGGTCGAAGAGGCCCGTACAAGGATCGAGGACGCGAGACTGTCCGTCGATGCAGTGGCTCGGGATTGCGGGTTCGGCGATCCGGAACGGATGCGCCGCGCCTTCCTTCGCCATTTCGGACTGCCTCCGCAGATGTTCCGCCGACCTGGGCCCGCGCGATAAACCACGCCAACATCTTATCGCGTCGAATATATGGCTTGCCATATAAATGGCTAGCCATATATTCGACGCGATAATCACGGGAGAAACACGACATGAGCGCGCTTTACTCGACTTCGGTGACCGCCATCGGCGGGCGAAATGGCTCGGTCTTGAGCGATGACGGCTTGCTTTCCCTGAACTTGGCGCTGCCAACAGGCCTCGGCGGCAAGGGCGGTGCGTCCAACCCCGAACAGCTTTTTGCCGCCGGCTATGCAGCGTGTTTCGGTAACGCGGTGATCCACGTCGCGCGCAGCAACCACAAAATAACCGATGATCAGGTTGTCGTCGCCGCCACAGTCGGCCTGCACCCCGAAGGTGCCGCGTTTGGATTGTCGGTGGCCCTCGACATCACGATTTCCGGAGTCGACCAGGAAACCGCCGAAGCGGTCGTCGAGCAGGCCCACCGGACATGTCCTTATTCGAACGCAGTACGTGGCAACATTGACGTCAAGTTAACCGTTGGGGTCGAGTAAACCCCCAATGCCTCTATCCGGAAGCGCTTCCGACGCTGATGACCGCCTAAAGCTCGACCGACAGCTATGCTTTCCGCTCTATGCGGCGACCAACCTCCTGCAGCGGCTTTACCGGCCTTTGCTGGCACCTTTGGGCCTCACCTATTCGCAATATCTGGTGATGATGGTGCTATGGGACCGCAAGAGCGTATCGGTAGGGGAGCTGCAAAACTGCCTGTACTTGGACGTAGGCACTCTTAGCCCTCTGCTCAAGCGAATGGAGCGGGACGGGCTGGTAACGCGGAAACGCGATCCTGCTGATGAAAGGCGCGTACTAGTAAACCTGACACCGCATGGCGACAAATTGAAAAGCGCTGCCAGTCAGGTGCCGATCATGCTGGCCGCGAATTTCAACTCTGATCCTGCCGACATGCAGCAACTTTACGAATTGAGCACAACGCTCGTGGGGCGGCTCAGCGATGCCGTTACCGCCTGCAAAGACTGAATTTTTCTGGATACAAAAGGATTTTCGACCATGCCTTCCTTATATGATCTAACAGTCCGAGACATATCCGGGCGCGAAGTTTCACTAGGCGACTATCGGAATAACGTGGTGCTGGCCGTCAACACGGCAAGCAAATGTGGTTTCACGCCGCAGTATGACGGGCTTGAAGAACTGCATCGC
This sequence comes from Novosphingobium barchaimii LL02, assembly GCF_001046635.1. Lineage (GTDB taxonomy): Bacteria > Pseudomonadota > Alphaproteobacteria > Sphingomonadales > Sphingomonadaceae > Novosphingobium > Novosphingobium barchaimii. Next base: position 337,688 of record NZ_KQ130457.1, on the reverse strand, counting down.
CAATTTCACGACCGAGGGCTCGTTGTCCTTGGCTTCCCCTGCAACCAGTTCGGCGCGCAGGAACCGGGCAATGCCGAAGAAATCGCCAGCTTCTGCAATTTGACCTACGACGTGACGTTTCCGATGTTCGAAAAGGTGGATGTGAACGGGCCTGACGCAAGCCCGGTGTTCGGATGGCTGAAGGCCGAGGCGCCCGGTTTGCTAGGCAGCAAGCGCATCAAGTGGAACTTCACCAAGTTCCTTGTGGATCGGCAGGCAAAGTCCGTTTCACGCTTCGCCCCCACCACCAAGCCGGCGGCACTGCGCAGCGAGATAGAAGCTTTGCTTGGCTGACTGGTTCCGGCGGGCGCCTGTCTTTCGGGCCACATCGACTACTCGATGCCGGGCCTATGATCGTGCTGCGCGATTGTGCCGTGCCGCAACGTCTGGGAAGCTAAGGCAGGTCACAGACGAGTTGACCGGGAGTTCTGGATGCCTTTGCCCGCCGACATTCGCCATCAACTGTCGTTGCCTGTTTTCGCGGCGCCGATGTTTTTATGCAGTGGTCCGCTACTGGCCATCGCATGTTGTCAGGCAGGCGTCATCGGTTCCCTGACGCGCAATCACTGCCGGAACTTGGAAGAACTGGTTGTCCAGCTCCGGGCCGTGTCGAACGCCCTTGCGCGTTTTGCACAAGACCACCCGGACAGGGTCATCGCGCCGCTCGCGGTCAATATTTCCCCCAACTTTAGCCAGGACGAGTTTCGCGCGCACTTGGCGGAATGCCGCCGATACGGCGTACGCATAATCGTGACATCGGTAGGCGACCCTTCGCTGAACGCGCCCCTTGTCCGCGATTATGGCATGTTGCACTTTCACGACGCCACGACGATCCGCTTTGCGGAAAAAGCGGTGCGGGCGAAGGTCGATGGCATCATATGCATCGGCGCCGGTGGCGGTGGCCACTCCGGCACGATCAGCCATCTCGCCTTCATCCCGCAGGTCCGTGAGATGTTCGCTGGAACCATCGTTATGGCGGGCGCCATTGCCAACGGCGCCGCGATCCGCGCCGCCGAAGTTCTGGGCGCCGATCTGTCCTATGTCGGAACACGGATGATCGCGACGCAGGAAGCTGCGGCCCCGCCGCTGTACAAGCAGATGTTGGTTGACGCCGGCTTGACAGACTTGATCTATACCAAAGACGTCAGCGGCTTGCCCGCCAACTGGCTGAAACCGTCGCTTCGCCGCGCCGGGCTCGACCCGGACAACCTCCCCTCTACCGAGAGGCGTTTGTCCGACGAATCTGCGGGTACGGGCAAGCCATGGCGCGATATCTGGAGCGGCGGACAAGGACTCGGCCTGATCTGTGATATACCCAGTGTTGCTGAACTGGTAGACAGGCTTAGGAAGGAGTACCTGCTCGCCTGCTCCACCCCTACGTTCACCGCGTCATCGGCTTGCAACGACGGATAAGGATCCTATACACATAACCCTATAATGGAATGCACCTAAGTCATTCTTTAATGAGTTGGAGGGAGCGGGCGCAATGGAAAGCCAGGAATTCTTCGGGTTCGGCGGCATCAAGATCGCAGCAGATGCGTTCGGCTCTCGCGATGCCCCACCGGTCGTTCTGATACCTTCGGGCGGACAGACCAAGGAATTCTGGCACGAGGCGGCCCACGCGCTGGCGAAGGCCGGACGTTATGCCATCTGCATCGACCTGAGAGGACACGGGGCCAGCGGCCATGCTGCAGATGGCAGGTACGATCTGGATGCCCACGCCCGTGACTTGCTGGCCGTGCTGGGTTCGCTTTCCAGTCGCGCATTCGTCGTCGGCACGGGCCTGGGAGGCATCATCGCCCTTTCGGTTGTGGGAGAAGGCGCACCACATATGGTTTCAGGACTGGCGCTGGTGGACGTCAATATCTGGTTCGAAGAAAACGACCTAACACGCCTCCACGCGGCATTGCTGGAGCGGACGACCGGAATAGCCGGTTCCGACGAGATCGTAGCCGCCCTGACTTCCGCTCACCCGGACGAACCAGCGCCCGGTGGCACGGCGCGGCTGCTGGCTTCTTTCGAAAAGCTCGACGACGGTAAACTCAGGTGGCGCGGTGATCCCTTGGCACTGGAAAATTCCGACCTGTTCCTCCAGCAGGATCGCCTTGCCACGGCCGCCGCTCGCATACAGGCGCCAGTGATCCTGCTGCGCGGATCACTAAATGCGACGATATCGAGTGAGACTCTTCAACGGCTAAGGGCATCTATCCCTGGAGCCGAATACACCGAGATCGAAGGTGCCGGACATTTCCTGACCGCCGAGCGGGACGACCTGTTCAATGCTGTCCTTCTCGACTTCCTGGAACGCCATGCGCCCTTGACGCCGCTCAGCTACATCGGAGGGTGCGAACCGCGTATCCTGCGTGATGCGTTGGGCTGTTTCACGACCGGAGTCACCGTCATCACCACTCTGGATGACGCGGGCGATCCGATCGGCCTTACTGCGAACAGCTTCACCTCGGTTTCACTGGATCCTCCACTCGTCCTTTTCTCGCTGTCGAAACGGTCGGCCAATCTCGAAAAATTCATCGCATCGCAGCGCTTCGCCGTGAACGTCCTGCACATGGGGCAGCAACCCCTTTCTAACCGATTTGCCAGTCGGGAGGCAGCACGCTTCGAAGGCGTCGACTGGGAAATTCGATCGCCGGAAGGTTCACCGGTGCTCACCGCAGCGCTGGCCTCGTTCGACTGCCGCACCTTTGCGGTCCATGAAGGAGGAGATCACATGATGTTCGTGGGCGAGGTTCACCACGCATGGTTCGAGCCGCATCGCGATCCGCTACTCTATTTCAAAGGGAAGTATCGGCGCCTTCATTTTTCATGATCTGCCGCGGCACGATGACACACAAAAGCGTGCATCCCGCCCCCGATCCGGTCTAGGGATGTGGCTCGTACAAGGAGTTGACACCTTTGGATCTCAGGCAGATGCGCCAGTTCGTCACTGTCGCGGAGGAAATGCACTTTGGCCGGGCCGCAGCGCGCCTCAATATGGCCCAGCCACCACTTAGCCAGGCGATGCGCAGGCTGGAAGCCAACATGGGCGTCAGCCTGTTCGATCGCGCCAAGCGTAATGTGGAACTGACCAAGGCAGGCCGCGTGTTCCTTGTCGAAGCGCGGCGGACGCTTTTGCAAGCGGAAGTGACGCGTAAGATGGTCCTGAGCGCCGCGACCGAAATACCTCAGGTTCGCATCAGCTTCATCGGCCCAGCCTTGTATCAGGTGCTTCCAGACGTTCTTGTAAGGTTTCGCGCTGCGGTTCCAGACGTCCATACACGTTTATTTGAGCGTTCGACCCCCCAACAAATACAGGGGATCCTTGCCGGTGACTACGACGTGGGCTTCATTACCAACGGCATTAGTCATGCGGGGTGCCACAGCAAACTCGTGGAGCGGTCCCGCTTCGTCGCAGCAGTTCCTGCCGATAATCCACTGGCTGGCAGGGATTCCGTTGGCATGATCGAATTAGCCGGGCAGCCCTTCATCCTGCCGCCGCCGAAATACACTGAACAGTCCGAGACACTCAATCTTTTCAAGTCGTTTGGTGTGGTGCCCCGCGTCGAACAGGAAGCAAGCCAGACCAATACAACGTTAAGTCTGGTAAGCGCCGGTCTGGGTTGCAGTCTCGTCATGGCAACCGCCGCGCTGCAAACCTTCAGGAACGTCGTCTTCATCCCCCTTGAAGACGAATTGCCTCACGTTCGTTGGGAGATGGCTATGGCTTGGCACCCCGATCACCTTACTGAGCAGGCGCGCAACTTCATCAAAATCGTCGAGGACCACCTGCAAGCCAATCCGCTGCTGCTAGACGCCGATGCAAGCGCGACCGGCTCCGGCTAGAGGGTTTGCGCGTACCTGACGATCCTTGAACCGTTTACAGTCCATCTAGCAACCGGGCCGTCCGGGCTCCTGGTTCTGCCAGCCGCACGCTCGCCGGCATATCGCGAAGCGCCATCATGCGGATTGCGAGACATTCCATCTTCAGGCAGGCGAAAATTTCATACCATTCGATCCCGGCAGCCGACTTGCCCGAAACCTGAGACCACAGGGCAATCGTCTCGTCGCGATTGCCCATGCCCTCAAGCGGCGTGATGCCCTGGCCGATCGTCTGGTTGTGATCGCTCGTCAGCCACCATCCGAGATCATGCAATGCTCCGCCCAAAGAAGGCTGCTCCCAATCCATGACGGCAACGACTTCGTTCGTGTTGCCGATCATCATGTTTCCCAGGCGGGAATCGCCCCATACGATGCCTTCCGGCGGATCTGCCGGCCTAGCCTCGATTAGCCTTGCGAACGTGTCGCGCAACAGTCCCCGCTCAGCCGCCGGGTCGACCCATTCCACATAGCGGCGCCAGCGATCCACCTCCTGGTCGAACCCGTCGGGCCCGCCTGGCAGCTCAAGGAAGCCGGCGCGGGCAACTGGCACGTGCTGGATTGACGCGAGCTGGGTGACCGCACTCTCCCAGATCCGACGACGGTCCTGCGGCGCGGCTGTGACCAGCCAGCCTTCGCGGGAATAGGGCGGATAGCTCACCGCCACACGGCCAGCCACCTTTTCCATAACGAAGAACGGAGCGCCAAGTATTTCGGCATCGGCCTCGAACCATAGCGGACGGGCGACCCGTACCGCGCCGGTTTCATGCATAAGTTCGATAAGGCGGTACTGCTGCACGAACAGGTCGTCAGGATACACGGTCCGGCGCGTCGGTTTGATCCTCACGACCATTCCTAGCGACGACGACATACCGCCTTGACGCCACGTAGCATCGAAAAGGATCGTCTCGTGCGACATGCCCGCACCGAGCGGATAGGCGAAATTGCTCAACTCAATCGCTTGGGCATTCGGCATTCGCAGTGACAGCCATGCCGCGACAGCCTCCGCAAGCTCACCAAGATCTCTGGTTTCGGGAGCGACGATGCCCGGTGCCGATGCAGCGTTCACTGAACCGCCGCCCCGCCAGCGTCTTCCTTCGAGAACAGCGCGATCACGGCTGGCCGATCCACCTTCAACGATACCGTCTTGGGCAGTTCATCAACGATTAGCCAGCGACCTGGGATATGGGTTGCCAACACTTTCTCACGCAGGTGAGCTTCGAGTTCCGCGACGTTTGGTTCCTCGACGCCTGGCTTGAACTGGATTGCGGCCGCCGGCATCTGCCCGAGCCTGCGGTCCGGTATTCCCACCACAGCAGCTGCGGAAACCGCAGGATGACCAAGTAGTGCTTCCTGGATGGTTTCAGGCAGCAATTTGAACCCGCCCCGCATGATGGCCCCGTCGGCCCGTCCGCGCAAAAACAGGAAGCCATCCTCATCGATCATCCCCAAGTCGGAGGTATGGATCCAGTCGGGCCCCATCTTCGGCGAGATCACCTGCAGAAGGCCCTCCTGCCCTGCCTGCAATTCCTCGCCGGTCTCCGCATCGACGACCCGGATGCGCGCTCCGCCGAAAGGTTGGCCGACGCTACCGAATTTGGCGACGCCGAACTGTTCGTACAGCGGTGGCGTCATCGCGCAGACCGGTCCCCCGAATTCCGTGGCGCCGTAAGACAACAGGACCGGTATCCCGTAACGCTCCTCGAACGCGCGTTGAACGCGCGGGTCGAGCGGCGCCGCCCCGGTGCTGAAATACTGAATGGATGCCAGATCCTCGGGCGGGAGATCCGCATCGAGTATCATCTGGACGGCTGCAGCCGGAGTTCCGCTAGCTGGTGGACGATACGTTACGATATAGTCGCGCCATCCCTTCACGGTGAACCGATCCTGGACGATTAACTTATACCCGTTCAGCAATGACGGCAAAATGCTGAAAAGGCCCGATATGTTGCCCAGAGGATAATAGAGTAAAGCAGGAAGCGGCTCGACCGGCTTGTCGTCTTTGCCGAAAATCGCGGCGGAATTGCCGGTGAAGTGGGTTGCCAGCATCTCGTGACGAACCGCGAACGGCTTGGGCTTTCCTGTCGTTCCACTGGTGAGAATTTCGATTTGCGGCTCTACGGACAGGTCTTCTGGAAGCGCTGCGGTGGACCGTTCGAACCCGGTTAATGCTTGAGCCGACATTTCGGAAATCAAGATTACGCTTGCGCCTTGTTCTCGAATCGCTTCGCGGACCTCGTCTCCGATTTCCCGTTCTGCAGCTATGACGACGGCCGGTTTCAATCGCGCGATGTCGCGGGCGATGCCTGCCTGTGACTGGAAGGGATAGACCATGCGTATGGTCCGACCTGTGCGAATGAGCGCGAGAAACGCCGCGATAGCTGCAGCCTGACTACGTGCGATAAACACTACTGGGGCGCCGGCGACAGCCCCGCTTGCATCAATAAGTCCATCGACTTGGTTGGCTAGTGCGCGAACATCGCTCCAGCTATACCAGCGGCCTTCGAATTCGATCGCCGGGTCGGCGGTATCACGCTCAAGAGTCGCCGCAGCCATTCGTGACAGTTCGTTCATCGTCCCTCTTCCGGTCGCGGCCATCGAGGCCATCTCACGCGCCCCCAGCATTTTATTGCATGGAAGGCATTGCAATGATGGGTGAGGGAGAATATTCCGTTTGTCAAATGTCGCGATGCGGGTCGCGCGCCAGGATGGCTGCCCGCTACCATGACGCAGCATTTCAAAAACATTATACGGCTGGCCCGACCCATGATCCAGGCGGCCAAGCCATTGAGAGAAGGAAGAACCAAGGCCATGCCGTTCCTCAAGAACACTTGGTATGTTGCTGCCAACGCTCCGGAACTTGATCAGGATATGGTGAGCCGCATGATCTGTGGCGAACAGATCGTGATGTTCCGTACCTCTACCGGCGAAGTCTCGGCAATTCAGGATCGCTGTCCGCATCGATTCGTACCGCTATCGATGGGCCGCCGAGTCGGCGATAGCCTCGAATGCGGATACCACGGCCTGCGTTTCGACGGGACCGGTGCCTGTGTGGATGCCCCCAACGACGACGACAACCAGAAGGCCCGTGCCTGCGTGAAGTCGTACAGAGCGGTCGAGCGGTATTCGGTCGTCTGGATCTGGATGGGCGATCCCGCGCTGGCGGACGAAGAAAAAATTCCCGCGTTCGAGTTCCTGGCGGATCAGGAAAATTACACCTGCTGCCAGGGGTATTCGCACATCAAGGGCAATTACCAACTGATCTCCGACAATCTTCTCGATCTCAGCCATATTCACTATCTGCATCCCGGAATTCACGAAGGTTCGAGCTTCGCGGACTTCACCAACAAGGTGCAGCGTGACGGCGATACTGTCTGGTCGATGTTGTGGCGCCACCATTATCACGTGGATGCTGCAAAGCGGCCGTTCTTCGGAATGCCCGGCGATGCCGAGGACGTGGAAGGTCAGGGGCATGCGCGTTGGGATGCCCCCGGCGTGCTGTTCGTCAACACCGCCTGGTGGGATCATGGCAGCAGCTTCGAAGAGGGCGTACGCACCCCAAATGCCCATCTCATCACTCCAGAAACGGAAACGACCAGCCATTATTTCTGGGCATCCGGCCGCAATTTCGCGCGCGACAACGAAGCGGTCACAACCGCGACTGCCGCAACCATGAAAAACGTCTTTGAAACGCAGGATGGCCCGATGGTCGAAGCCCAACAGCGCGACATGGGCCATTCCACCGATTTCCTCGACCACAAGCCCATCATTCTCAAGGCCGACGCGGCGGGTGTTATGGCACGACGCATCATGAGCCAGAAAATCCGGGCGGAACAGCCTAGTAAGAACGCAGACGTACTACAGCCTGCCGAATAGTGGCGCTCGAAGGCTGACTGGGCAAATTCAGACGGCCTTTAGCGTCGGGGCCTGGGGCCGGCATAGAGGCATCGGAGGGCGAGTGTGCGAATGCTGCTGCGCGTTCTTGTTACCGGGGTTATCGCCTGGTTAGCCGCCACAGCCGCGATCGCGGGGGAACGTGATCGCGGCATTGGCGTCGTGCATCTTACTTTCGTTGATGAAACACGCGCGGTCAGAGCGGCCAATGGGTTCGCCGGCTCGACCGATCGTCGCATCGATGTCACAGTTTGGTATCCCAACGATGTCGCCGATGGCGCGCGCGCTTCCCGGACACGGCTGCCGCTTGTGCTGTATAGCCACGGCAGCTACGGCCAAGCCGACAACGCGATGTATCTGGTGAGCGATCTGGTACGCGCCGGATACGTCGTGGCGGCACCGGACTATCCGCTTTCATCGCGCGCGGCCTATACCGAAGTGACGGCAAGCGACCCGGGCGACGTCGCGCAGCAGGCACGTGACATTCACTTCGTCATCGACCGCCTGCTTGCCGACAAGGCGCTGGCAGCTTTGATAGATCCCGCAAAGATCGCGACGATGGGGCATTCCCTTGGCGCCGTGACGAGCTATTTCGCCAGCTTCGCCAGCACCGTTCGCGAACCCCGTGTCGCCGCGACGGTGCTTCTGGGCGCGGGCGACCCCGTTCAGGCTGCACTTTCAGGCAACATGGGCCTGGCCGGCGCCTGGCACGTTCCCGCACCCGTTCCAGCCCTGTTCCTGTCCGCTGAGCACGACGCCTTCGCACGGTTCACCGGCCGACCTTATGCCGCATTCGCGAGGCTTGAAAAGCCGAAGTATGAGATCATGGTGAAGGGCGGCGTGCACGTCTGGTTTACCGATACCAACGACCAGCTCCCTGACGGCGGCAATCCCGATTGCACTCACCTGGGGCCGAACGCAGCGAGCCTGCCGGGTTGCGAGCCCGGCGTAAAGCTCATCGCTCCCCTTCGCCAAAAGGAAATCACCCGCACGGCGGTTCGCGATTTTCTGGACGGATATCTCAAGGGCGACCGCTCTCGGATCGAAGCCTTGCGGCGCCTCGGGACGTCGATCCCGGAAATCGAACAGCGCACTGAAGACTGATCCGAAATCGTTGGCGGCCGCGGCCTGCCAATTTTGAACCGGCTATGCCGGCTACTGCCAGAATCGTCTTTTCGGCATCGCCGCTCGTTCCGCGCCACACCATGACCTGCGCAGGCTGCGCGTATCCGTAATTACGCATTTCGATCCTGCATTACGCATTTGCGGGTCTTCCGACACGAATGGCTTGCCGATTGTACGTGTCAGGCGGGTAAGGTCGGGATCTTCAAAAAAACGGTCGGGAGATGAACAATGGATCTTGGGCTCTTGTACGAGTTCGACGTGCCGCAACCCTGGCACGGGGCGCATCCGTGGGGCCAGCGGATGGAAGAACGCCGCGTCTACAAGGAGAACATCGAGCAGATCGTCCTTGCCGACGAACTGGGCTTCGACACGGTATGGTGCGTGGAGCATCATTTCCGCGAAAATCGCTCGCACATGCCGAGCAATGAAGTGGTCCTGGGCGCGCTTTCGCAGATCACCAAGACCATCAAGCTCGGGTTCGGTGTGTCCCTGATGCCGCACGAGTTCGTGCATCCCGCGCGCGTCGCCGAAAAAGTGGCGACGGTCGACCTGCTTTCGGGCGGACGGGCCGTGTGGGGACTTGGCCGTTCCACGCCCATGGAACAACTCGCATTCGGGGTCGACATCGCCCGCAGCAAGGAAAAGATGCTTGCAGCCGCACGCACCGTCGTCGGAATGTGGGAAGCGGAGTACTACGAAGAACATTCCGAGTTCCTCGACTTTCCCAAGCGTATGGTCACTCCCAAGCCATGGCAGGATCCGCATCCGCCAGCCTGGATGGCGGCCGGGTCGGAATCGAGCGCGGTGATGGCGGGCGAGAACGGCTGCGGATTGTTGTGCTTCAGCATCATGCAACCCCTCAGCAAGCTCAAACCGATGATCGACGCCTACCGGCAGGCGCAAACGCGCGCGACCCCCCTCACCAGCATCGTGACGGACAAGGTCGGCATCTACACGCTGGTGCATTGCGCCGAATCGCGCGACGATTTCGAGAAGAACAAGCTCTGGGAGTCGATGTGGTGGTGGTACAAGGGTCTGGCCGAGTTCCACCTCAAGTGGGAGTTCGGCCATCTCAGCCCGGAACAGCAGAACGCCGCCTTCCCCTTGCTGGACAAGCAGGCGCGCGGTGATTTCGATATTACCCAGTTCGACAAGGAAGACATGGTCATCGTCGGCACGCCGGACGAATGCATCGAAAAGTTCCTCAAGTACGACGAGGTGGGCGTCGATCAGCTCCTCTGCTACCTCAACTTCGGCTACCTGCCGCACGAAGCCGTGATGAAATCCATCGAACTTTTGGGCAAGTACGTAATCCCGGCCCTGGCAAAACGCGGGAAAAACAGTTCGGTCGCCGCACTGCGCAGCGCCGTTGCCAGTGCTGAAAAGGCCGTCGACGAGCCGGTCGCTTCGATCTGATCTCTCTACGCCCGGTCGCGGCCAGCGGACCGGGCGTACGGTACCATCATGGCGTATGTCGGGAAACGCGGATGAACGAACTTTTCGGAATGACGGGAAAACGAATCCTGATCCTTGGCGGCGGTCAGGGGATGGGCCGGGCCACGGTGCAACTGCTGGCCCGGCTGGGCGCTGATCTGGCTGTGGTCGATCGCGAGCCGCACCGTGCGCAAGAGGTCGTCGAGGAGGTGCTTGGCGCAGGCGGTTCAGCCCGCGCCCACAGCTTCGACGTCCTGGACGACGGCGCGCTGGTAGCCGGGATCGCGGAGGTGGAAGAACGCTCCGGCCCGCTCGATGGCATGGCAACTGTCGTGGGCATGGCAGCCTGGGGGCAACTCGTGGACATGGACATGAGCACCTGGGACGAGGACCAGAACCGCAACCTGCGGTATTTCTTCCTCGCGGCCAGGCAGGTCGCCCGCAGCTTGATGGCGCGGCGCGCCAGCGGGTCGATCGTCTGCGTGAGTTCAGTCGATGGCATGCGCTCGGCCCCCAATCACGGGGCTTACGGCGCGGCGAAGGCCGGGCTGATAAATCTCGTCAGCACTATGGCGGCCGAATGGTCGCCCTATGGCGTGCGCGTGAACGTGGTGGCGCCAGGGCCGATCATCACGCCTCGCATCCCTTTTATGGGCGAGGAGGCGGAACGCGAAGCCATGGTCAACGTGCCCATGCATCGGCGCGGCACGGTGGAAGACATAGCCAAGGCCATCGCCTTCTTCCTGTCCGAACTTTCGCCCTACGTCACGGGACAGACGTTGGCCGTGGATGGAGGGTCGCTCGTGACCAACCCCTTCTTCAAGCTGGCAGACCCCCTCGCCGCCACCGTTCCTGACTTGCCGCCTGCTGCCGCCTGAACCGGATGGTCGCGCCAAGTCACCCCATCTGCCCGGGCCTGCCTGCCCAGCGCAGCGGGTTCGCAGCCTCTGGCGAACTCGCGGCCCAAAGGGCGGGGCTGCGTGATGCTGTCGGCGCGGGGATATGGCGCACCGATCCAGAGCCCGAGGAATTCTACATCGGCGCGGTGCGATGTTTGCGGTTTGCCGGACACGGCGAGCCACGCGCCACCCTTCTCCATTTCCACGGAGGAGCCTTGCGGATCGGCTGCCCGGAACAGGTCGGGCCTTTCGCGGCAGCCGTGGCCGCCCAGTGTGACGTCGACGTCGTCTGCCCCGCCTACCGGCTTGCGCCCGAGCACCCGTTCCCGGCAGCCATCGTCGATGCATGGGCCGTGTTTGCGGCATTGCGGCTTCAGGAAGGTCGAATAGTCGCCATTTCCGGCGATTCAGCCGGCGGAGCGATCGCCGCCAGCCTCACAGCTATGGCTGTTGTATCCGATACGGCGCCTGCCGCTCTTGTGCTGCTGTCCCCGTGGCTGGATCTTACGGTCACTCACAAAAGCTACACCGCCAATGCGGCAACTGACCCCTGGTTCTCGCAGGCCGCCGCGCAGGCCGCCGCCGCGCTTTATCTTCAGGGCACCGCCCCCGATCATGCCTGCGCGTCGCCTTTTCACGGGCGATTGCACGGCTTTCCGCCGACATTCATAAATGCAGGATCAGGTGAAGTTCTCGCCGGCGACGCGATCGGGATGGCACGGCGACTGCGCAACGCCGGTGTAACGATCGAACTGGACCTGGTGGAAGGAATGGAACACGTCGCCATTACGCGCGATCCCACCCTGCCTGCCAACGCCCCTGTCATGGGCAGGCTGACGAATTTCCTGCGCCCATTGGTCGGCTGACCCGAACCGGCACCGCGACCGAAGCGAGATCTCTGGACGCAAGTTGAGGCTGACGCTAGTCTGGACACAGACAAGCGCAGGCCTGCACCGATCCGGCGAAGCAGGTGATTTTTGACGCAAGAGCGAACGGGAGGTTCGGACTGCCTTTGACCGATTCGCCCGCGCCTGAAGACAACTGGCCGATGAAAGTCGTCCGTTCGGGAGAACGGCGCAGCCTTTCGCGGTCCGCAACCCGTGCGCTTGATGTGCTGGAGTATTTCGGGGAAGTCCGACGCCCGCTGCGCGCGGTGGAAATCGCGCGGCATCTGGAACTTCAGCCATCGTCAGCCAACCAGTTGCTCAAGACGATGCTGGAATCTGCCCATCTCGCATTCGATGCCAGCACCAAGACCTACCTGCCGTCTCCCCGGCTGACGCGCTTCGGAAGCTGGATGGCGGCGACATACGGCAGCAACGTGCCGTTGCGCCAAGCCATCGCCGAGGTGCATGTTGCCTCCGGGGAAGTGGTGACGCTGACCACGCCCAACGATCTGTTCATGCAAGTCGTCGACCTTGCGGACGAAGCCCTGCCGTCGGACGGCCGCGACAGCGCCGAACGGGGGCTGCGTGTGTCGATGTTCGGCTCCGCGATCGGGGCGGCTTATCTCTCCACGATCACCGTCGCCGAAGTCAGACGTCTGGCGGAGCGGGCGCGCATATCCGGCGAGGATTGTGAAAGGCTGCTGCCTCGGCTCGCGCGAGTGCGGACCGCGGGCTTTGCTGACGGACCCAGCGCACAGGATGCCGTCTGGTCGGTCGCGATCCCCGTTCCCCAGCGTTACGCCAGCATTCCGCTCGTTCTCGGGCTTGCGGGACCGGCCGACCGCATCAGGTCAAGACGACAGGAACTGGCGCACTTGTTACGATCTGCCGTCACGCGGCTGGACGATCATCATCATGCGGATCAGACGATTCCGTAAACCGGGCCGGAAACCTGAACCAGAGTATTTGCAATGCATGTCACTAGATGCAATATGCGCCAAAGCGATTAAAGATCACGAACCGACACATCAGCGGATCAAGCCTCCGGCGGCATGGCAGCTTTCGCGCAACTGCGGGACAGCGAACCAGGCGGCGTGAATGCTTCCGGCCGGCGTTACTGCCAGCGGGACGCGATGGCTGGGATTTGGGAGAAGGTAGTTAGCATGACGGCAGCCCCCCCTTCCGCGCGCATTGCGCGCTCGGCCTACTTTGCATTGCTGGTCCTCGTATTGACGAACTTGTTCAACATGCTGGACCGGACGATCGTCTCCATCCTGGCCCAGTCGATCAAGGTGGACCTCAACCTCAGCGACGGCGACCTGGGTTTCCTGCTGGGAACAGCCTTTGCGGTGTTCTATTCGGTCGTGGGGATCGCCATGGGCCGCATCTCCGACTTCGTCTCGCGCAAGAAGATGCTGGCGTTCGGCCTTGCACTCTGGTCGGTGATGACGGCGCTGGGAGGGGCTGCAACGGGCTTTCTTTCGCTCAGTGCCGCCCGCATCGGCGTGGGTGTGGGTGAAGCGGTCGCCAACCCTTGCTCGCATTCGCTGCTGGCGGACGTGTTCCCGCCGCGCAACCGCGCGCTGGCGCTCGGCACTTACCTGACCGGCACCTTCCTGGGCAGCGCGATCGCGATGATCGTGGGCGGCCTGTTCGTTCAGAGCTGGCCCTCGTTCTGTTCGGCCATTCCGATCGCCGGAGCATGTTCGCTGGCCGGTTGGAAGGCCGCGCTCGTGGCGGTCGGCCTGCCGGGTCTGGTGCTTGCCTTGATGGTCCTCACCCTGCATGAGCCTGCGCGGCCCAATGTGGCTCGCACCGGCATCGTGCGGATTATCGTGCGTGAAATCGCATCGGCCCTGCCGCCGTTCACCCTGATCGTCATTCATCAACTGGCCGGGTGGCCGGGAACCGTACGCAACTTTCTCCTCATGATCGCCATCGCTTGCGTTTCGGGCGTGCTGACATGGCTCAGCGGCGATGCGGCGCAGTGGATCGCCTGTGGTCTGGGCGCATATTCGATAGCCACCTGGGGCCAGGTACAAAGCTATGGCGACAAGCCGCTGTACAGGCTGACCTACGGCGACCCGACGTTCTTGCTGAGCATCGTCTCGACCGCGCTGGTCGCCTGCATCATCGCCGGGATCAGCGTCTGGGCAGCGCCTCTGGCCATGCGTACGTTCGCGATCTCTCCGGTCAAGATCGGCATCGGCCTTGGCTCGGTGTTCGTCCTGGGGTCCCTGCTCGGTGTCGTGCTTGGCGGGTGGTTGACCGACAAGTGGAAGGCGAGCGATGCCCGCGCGCCGCTCCACATGTCCGCGATTACGTTGCTGGGCCTGGTCCCGAGCATCGCGGTCATCGCCACCACGAAATCGGTGGAAGTGTTCTTCGGCGCCTACTTCTTCCTGAGCATTTTCGCATCGCTGTGGAGCGGGGGCATCGCCGCCCTTGTCCAGGACCTGGTCTTGCCGCGCATGCGGGGCGCGGCCGCGGCCTGCTACTCGCTGGTCGCCATCGTGGTCGCTTCCGGAATCGGTCCTTACTGGACGGGCAAGGTCAGCGAAATGACGGGGTCATTGGCCACCGGCATTGTCAGCATCCTGCTGCTTGCCCCATTAACGCTCCTGGTGCTCTGGCTGGCGGCAAAGCGGCTGCCGCACGAGAGCGCGGCGCATCGGCTCGCTCTTGCCGTGGAGGCAGGCGAGCCGATCCCGGGCTGAACCTCAATGATCGTGGTCGTCGTCGTCTTCCGGCGGCGAACACAGGATGGTCCATGCCTCGAACAGCGCCGACCGGGCCCGCTTCACGGCCGCCGCCGCGTCCCCATCGACCGGCGTCAGCCTGACAACAAGATCGACGAGGGATTCGTTGAAATCGTGCGTTGCCCGGCGCAGTTCGATGCGGGCGGTATCGGGTTCCATCACAGTTCGAGTTCCTTCTGGTAAATGGTCAAGGCGTCGCAAGTCGGGGGCCGGATCGGCCCCTCGTCTACATGTCCGTTCGGAAAAGTTCGCGGCGGCATCAGTGCGAACGAACGCAATCGCCACCTCGCAGCGGGGCCGCCCCGACACGGTTGGCGATCCGCGTTCCCACAAGACCGGGGCAACAGCCTTTGCAGGGGCAGGATGGCGCCGCGATCTGGCGACCGGGAAGCCCCCTATCCGGCACCGCCGGCAATCACGCCGCGTCTGCGCGGATAAGGTCAGCCGCCTTTTCACCCACCATGATCGCGGGTGCATTGGTATTGGCCGAGGGCATGATCGGCATGACGGAGGCATCCGCCACACGCAGTCCTGCAACCCCGCGGACAGACAGGCGCGGATCGACCACCGAAGCGGCATCCCCGCCCATCCGGCAGGTGCCGACCGGATGATATCCGATCCCGGCCCTGCTGCGGATCGACTGCTCCCACTCCTCATCATTGCGAGGAATGTCCGCTGGCGCGATCCGCCCGCGAAGATGGCCCCGGAAGCTGGGTTCGCGCATGATACTGTCGACCTGCTTGAGGCCCTTGATCAGCGCGGCGACATCCTCGGGCGCGCCAAGCAGCCTGTGGTCGATCACCGGCGCATCGCGCGGATCGACACTGCGCAGACGGATTTCCCCGCGGCTGCGCGGCTTGGCGACGTTGGCGTAGATCACCACGCCCGGCTTCTTGTGCGGGCCGTGCGTGGCTGGATCGAATGCCAGGGGTCCGAACTGCAGCTTGATGTCCGGCTCTTTCAATCCGGGTTCCGAGCGCAGAAACGCCATCGCTTCGACGGGAGTGATCGTCATGATGCCCCGCCGCGCAAGGAGATACCCGGCCATGCCCAGCGCCAGCCTCACCGGCCCCATCCGCGTATTCACGGTGGGAATATCGACCAGCAGGCTGGTCGCGACGCTGGCATGTTCCTGCAAGTTCTTGCCGACTTCGGGCGCGTCTACAACTACGGGTATGCCCTGAGCCTGCAAGGCATCGGCCGGGCCGATGCCCGAGCGCAGAAGGATCGCGGGCGACTGCATGGTGCTTGCGCTGACGATCACTTCGCGGCGCGCCGAAACCGTCCTCACCTCGCCATCCTGAATGAACTGCACCCCGGTCGCTCGTCCGTCGTCGATCAGGACCTTGTCCACCAGGGCGCCCGTCAGGACGGTCAGGTTCGGGCGTTTGGTGGCTTTGGAAAGAAAAGCCCGGGCCGTGCTGGATCGCTGCCCCGCCCGTTGCGTGACGAATGAGAGGAACGCTCCGTCGATGTCACCTGAACAGTAGTCATCGACCTTGCGCAGACCGGCATCGCCGCAGGCCGCGATGAACGCCCGCGACAGCGGATGGACGCGGCGCGGCAGCGTGACGCCAAGTGGCCCGCCGACCGCATGCGATTGCCCGGGCGCCCCGTTGAAATCTTCCGATTTCCTGAAATAGCTCTGGACCGCATCCCAGCCCCAGCCATCGCAGCCCAGATCGCGTTCCCAGCTATCGTAATCCGCGCGCGAGCCGCGAATGTACATCATGCCGTTGATCGAAGATCCGCCGCCCAGCATCTTGCCGGCGCTCCACATGACCTGCCTGCCGCCCAGCGAGGGATCGGGCTCGGTCATGTACATCCAGTCCGCCGCCGGCTTGGCGAGCATGGTGTAACAGCCCGATGGCATGTTCGCCATGAAACGATCACCTTCACCGCCGGCTTCGAGAAGAACCACACGGCAACCAGGGTCTTCCGAAAGACGGGCGGCCAGGACGCACCCCGCACTCCCGCCTCCGGCGATCACGTAATCGGCTGCTTCGATAGTCATGGCAATTCCGCCCAGTTCTTTCCGGCTACGTGTATACGGCAGTGGCGCTCAGGTGGCGGAACCCAGGTTCATCACCTGAACGTCCTGGAACGCGCGGATACCTTCGACACCGCGTTCACGGCCGATACCGCTCATCTTGTGCCCCCCGGAAGACGAATTGGCGCTGGCGAAGAAGGCATTCACGTTGATCGTGCCGGTATGAATCCGCTTTGCGACGTCCAGCGCCTGGCGGGCATCCTTGCCGTAGACGTACCCCGAAAGCCCAAGCGGGGAATCGTTCGCCATCTCGACGGCATGGTCGACATCGCGATACCCGATCACCGCGACGACCGGTCCAAAGATTTCATCCTGCGCGGCCGGGTTCGAATTGTCGGGAACGTCAAGGATCGTCGGTTCGAAGAAATAGCCCGGACGGTCCGCGCGCTTGCCGCCCGCGACCACGGACGCACCTGCCGCCACGGCCAGTTCGACGTACCGCGCGCAGCGGTTCACCTGGCTTTCGCTGATGACGGGACCCATCGTGGTTGCCGGGTCGGTGGAATCGCCGATGACGGCATAGGCAAGGCTGGCCTTCATGGCCTGGAGGACTTCGGCCTTGCGCTCTTGCGGCACGAAAATGCGCGTTCCCAGAACGCAGCCCTGTCCGGCGTGCGCCATACATACACCGATCGCCGCAGTCGCCGCCGCTTCGACCCGATCGGGAAGATAGATCTGCGCCGATTTTCCGCCCAGCTCCAGTTGAAGGCGCTTCATGGACGGCGCGGCCTGGCCGGCCACGATGCCCCCGACCTCGGTCGAGCCTGTGAAGCTGACCATATTGATGCGCGGATCGGTGGTGAGCAATTGCGCACCTTCCGCACCGGCTTCGGCGAGAATGCTGACGACTCCCTCGGGCAAACCGGCCTGCGCGACGATCTCGGCAAGCGCGAAGGCACTGAACGGCGTGAGGGGACTGGGCCGCAGGATCACGCTGTTACCGGTGGCAAGCGCCGGCATCAGTTTCCACAAGTTGATGTGCAGCGGGAAATTGTATGCCGAAATCGCCGCCACGACGCCGACCGGAACATAGCGGCGGATGCTCTGGACGAAGCCCCCCTGTGCGTTGATCCGCTCATCGAGCGAGATGGGGTTTTCTTCCAGCTCGGGCAGCTTGAGGCAGAGGTCCAGCATGACCTCCATCTGCTTGAGCGGAGAGCCTACCTGCGCCTCCAGCGCGAAGGACTTGATGGGTATGCCGGTCTCGGTGACGATCAGCGAACGCAGATCATCGCTGCGGGCGACCATGAGATCCAGCAACGCCCGCAATTTCGCAACGCGCCGCACCAGCGGCGTGTTCGCCCATTCGCCCTTGTCGGCGGCGGCACGGGCCGCGGCGATCGCGCTATGGAACTGCGCGAGCGACGCGCCTGGGAACGATGCGGTGACTTCACCCGACGACGGATTGCGCACCGTCATTTCCGGGCCCTCACCTGCCGCCAGCTGCCCTGCGACAAGCAGCTTGGTCGGAAGCCATGATACCGCAGCTTCTGGTGCGAGCGTTGCCATATTATTCACTCCGTTAATTCCGCTTCGTTCAGCGGGCGCCGGCTTCGGCCACGCGGACCACGACCTTGCCGGTCGTGCTGTTTTCGAAAAGATCGATCTGTGCTTGTGGCAAGCGTTCCAGCCCGTCCACGATATGGACTAGGGGCTTTATACTGCGCTTTGCCAGCAGATCGGTGATCTCCGCCTCGAACGCAGGGCGCAAGGCATCCCTGCCGTACTGGCTGAAACTTTCGATACGTATGCCCTTGCCCATGACCGCATGCAGCACAGACGGCAGGTTGTCGCGGTCACCGCCCGCGCCGCCGTCCTGATACTGCGACATCAGGCCGCAGATCAGAACGAGCCCCCCGAACGCCACGTAAGGCATCATTTCCGCCAGCAGCGGGCCGCCGACGTTATCGAAATATACATTGGCCCCATTGGGCAGGGCCTGTGCCAGTTGCGCATGGAAATCGGGCGAAAGCCGGTCGGCGACAGCGTCGTAGCCGACCTCGTCCAGCAGATAGCGGCGCTTGTCCTCGCCGCCGACGATCCCCACCGCACGGCCGCCTCTGGCACGAATCAGCGAACCGACTGCGGAACCGACCGCACCGGCCGCGCCGCTCACCAGGAATGTGTGGCCCGGCTTGACGCCGCCTGCCGTCTCGAGCCCGATATATGCGGTGAAGCCGGGGAGCCCCCCGATGCCCAGCGCATTCTCGACCCCGCCAAGGCCCCGGGGTACCCGGTTCACGCCTTGCCCGTTGGACACGGCATGATCCTGCCAACCGAAGCGCCCTTCGACGATGTCGCCTGGCTGGTAATCGGGATGCCGCGATTCCACGACCTCGCCGACTGCCGCGCCGGGAATGGTCGCACCCAACGGCAGCGAAGGCATGCTGCTGATGCCGAGCGGTTTGCGGTCGATGAAAATCCGCAGCATCGGATCGACGGAGACGACCAGATTACGGACGAGAAAGCTGCCTTCGGCAACCTCGGGTATGGCGCCCGTCTCGATCTTGAAGTCGTCCGCGCGCAATCGGCCTTCGGGATAGCGCGAAAGCGTCACTCGCCTTGATGCCTCGTTTTCGAGACTCATCCTCTGTCCTTTTTTACCTGGAATGCGGCAAGAGAACGCGGACCGGCCGCACAACGCAGCCGGTCCCTGGTCGATTGCCGCATTCGATCAAAGATTGAACAGCGCCTTGGCCCGTCCACCGATGATCATGTTCTTCTCGTCTTCCGGAACGCCCGCAAAAAGCTCTTCAATCTTGGCGAGCGAGTGCGGGAAGGTCGTTTCCGAGTGCGGGTAGTCCGACGACCACATGATGTTGCCTGCGCCTGGCAGTTCACGCATCAGAATACCGGCGCGGTCATGAATGAATGAACCGAAGATGTTGCGCTCCCAGAAATAACTGGGCGCATGTTCAAGAACGCTGTTAACCCAGTGGCGCTGCTTGTCCCAGGTCTCGTCCATGTAGTTGGCCGCAAACGCGAACCAGCCCACGCCGCTCTCCACCGAAACCAGCCTGAGGTCGGGGAAGCGCTGGAATACGCCGCCGTAGATCATGATGGCGATGGGTTCGCCCATCCCGAACTTCGACATCAGCAGGTCGGAAAGGAAGAACTTCGGCTCGGTGAAGCGCACCGCGCGTCCGCCCAGGTGGATCGTTACCGGAATGCCGAGGTCGCACGCCGCCTTCCAGAACGGGTCGAACTCCGGATCGGCATAGCTGCGGTCACCATTGACGTCGCCGGTGAGCGCGCGGGTCTGCGCATCCAGGCCCGTCGCGCCGGCAACGTCCACCTTTGCCATCGGGAAAGCGGGTATGTTCACGGCCTTGAGCCCGCGTGCCGCGAAATCGCGCATCATCCGGATCGCCACATCGACGTCCTGCATCGGCACATAGCCGACACCGGCGAAACGCGACGGCGCGTAGGCACAGAAATCGGCCAGCCAGCGATTGTATGCCTCGAAGCTGGCGAGGAACAGTTCGTTATTGGTGGTGCCGAGCGGACCGCCGCCAAACAGCACGGCTGTATCGATGCCATCGGAATCCATGTCGTCCAGGCGTGCCTTGGGCATCCAGCCACCGGCGCGGGCATCCGCTGCACGACCGTGCATCTTGAAGTCCTTGCCGTCACGCCCCGCCTGCGCGCTGATCAGGTTGAGCTTCCTGCGGCGCCCTTCGAAGACGATGTAGTCACAGTCTTCGCCATGCTCGATCTGGGGCGCCATCTCGCGAAACGGCTCTGACAGATAGTCGGCCCACATGTCGTGCGAAGGATTAACGTGGGCATCGGCGTCAACGATCGGGTTGGCCCGGGTCATAGCATCCATTTGACGATTCCTTGTTCTATTCTGCCGCCGACTTTGGGCGCACCGCGCATTCTTATCAAATATCAAAATGCCTCATCTTGATATCATGGAGATATAGCGAGGCGGCTGAACCTGCTCTCAGTTCGCCTGATGATGCTCCGAGATGCCCACCAGCGACAACGTGTGCGTGCTTGCCAGGGCGTCACTTACCGGCATGCGTTCCGTTCCCATCATGCCGCCCATGGACTGGAGCACCGGCATCGGATCGCCGGCTATCTCGTAAATCAGCATGAAGTCCCATGCCGGCATGCCTTCGAGTGGTTTGACTGGAAACACCCGGTGCCGCTCCGCACTGACGAATCCGGGAACGGCGAGAAGATCGGGTATGTGACGATCATCGTACCACCGCTGGAGCTCCTCGATTTTTCCTTCAACCGCTTTTGCGAGGACTACCATCTTGTGCATGTATTCTCTCCTGTCGCACATTCGTTTGCCTTGGCGGCAGTCGGACGGCTCGTCGCCGAACCACCTTGTTTATGTCGATGACATGGCGTCAATTCAGGCGAACTGCACCGGGAATGCGAGCATCCGCGCTTTCTCTTCCGGCGCGAGGTTGCCCAGCCTGCCGATCTTGACGCGCGTGTGCGCGATTTTCCAGCCCTCCCCGGTCCGAACGACCGTGCGCTGGTACCAACCGGCATTCCAGGTGTCCTCGCTTGCGGAAAGGAACAGATAGCTCTGAACCGTCTGCGCAGTGTCCGTACCGAGTTCGATGCGGGTAGCCCCTGGCAAATGAATGCCGTGCGGCGCCTGCGACAACATCGCGGCCACTTCTTCCCGGCCTCGCAGGCTTTGCCGGAATACATCGTAGACGGTGTCGTGGGTGAACAGGTCGAGCCAGTCCTCGAACTGGTTGATCTCGAGCCGGAGACAATATTCGTCGAGCAAGCGACGGATTGCCATTTCATCCAGCATGGCGCTCACATCATTGGATCGGTCGGTCAATGCCGCTTCCCTCTTCCCGTTGCGGCCGTGCCCGGCACTTGCCTTGACCGCCCGCATTTATGCAATAGCACATGTGCATACCGACTCGGCGCGCCGAGCGCCAGCCCCTCCGTTGCATGCCACTGCGTTGCGGCCAGTTGCGGTTTCATCTCGATTTTGCGGGTCACCGCAAGGAAGGACACCCCATGACCCAGAGCATCGAACCGTTCCGCTGCGATGTACCCCAGAGCATGCTGGACGACCTGAAGGCGCGATTACAACGGACCCGCCTTCCGGACCAGCTGACCGATGCGGGATGGGATTATGGAACGGAGCGCGGTTTCCTCGATCGGCTGTGCGCCTACTGGCGCGACGAATTTGACTGGCGATCGGCCGAAGCGCGATTCAATCGCTTTGCGCAGTACACCACGCAGATCGACGGTGAGAATGTCCATTTCTATCACGTACGGTCTCCCGAGCCGGACGCCGTGCCGCTAATCATCACGCATGGATTCCCGGGTTCGGTGGCCGAGTTTCTGGACATAATCGGACCACTCAGCGACCCTGCTGCCCACGGGGGTGACAGGCGGGACGCGTTCCACGTCGTCGCTCCGTCGATCCCCGGCTACGGCTTCTCTGGTCCCACCAGGACGAAAGGCTTTGGCTTGATGCGCGCTGCGGCCGTCAACAGCAGGATCATGGAGATACTCGGCTACGACCGCTACTTTGCACAAGGCGGCGACTTCGGGTCCGCCATCTCGAGCAGAATGGCGATGCTCCACCCCGATCGTATGATCGGGTTGCATCTGAACTTCATCCTGGGACAACCCGCCGATCCCGATAAACCCCTGGCCGGATTGACGGAAAAGGAGACCGCGGCCCTGCAGTGGAAGCGCCATTACGACGAGCGGGAAAGTGGCTATCAGTCAATCCAGAGCACCAAGCCGCAGACGCTGGCCTATGGGCTGACGGATTCGCCGGCGGGCCTCGCAGCCTGGATCATCGAGAAGTTTCGCACATGGACGGACTGCGACGGCGATGTCGAGGCTCTGCTGGGCATGGACCGCATGCTGGAAAACATCATGCTGTACTGGGTCACCGGCACGATCAACTCGGCAATGCGCCTGTACTACGAATCCATCGGCCCCGACCGGGCTGCCACCCCTGAATGGCAAAAGATAGAAGTGCCTACGGGACATGCCCGCTTTCCGGCGGAAATCCGGCCCACGCCGCGCCTGTGGGCAGAGCAGATGTACAATATCGTGTACTGGAACGAGCTTGCGAAGGGGGGGCATTTTGCCGCGCTGGAACAACCAGCGCTGTTGGTGGACGACGTCCGAAAGTTCTGCCGCGCGCTTCGCTGATACCTGCCCTCGGCGAGGCTGCCTCGGCGGGGTGCGGTCGCGCCGTTCACCGCACTCGGCTAGGCGATGCGAACGCCGATACTTGGCCCGTGCGGAGGCCTCATCGGCCCTGCATGAGCACGTTGCGCGAAGGGGGAACGGGCGATGCCGGGGGGACCACCCCGGAGATTTTCATTGACTAGACCGCCCCGGCATCGGATTAATGCAACACCGCAAGGGAGTTTCATAATGACATTTGTCGTCGAACCGCGTCGCGCCAAATCCGCAGTGCGCGTGATCGAAATCTTCGAGTTCTTCGCCGCCGGCCACGAACGCGCCACTGTGATGGACATCGTAAGACAATTCCGCCGCCCGCAATCGAGCACTTCGGAACTGCTGATGGCGCTTGTCGAAATGGGGCTGCTGTACCGCGATATCGAAACGCGCTCGTACTCCCCCACTCCGCGGCTGGCTGAACTCGGACGAATCGGTCAGCCAGACTTCATTCGCGACGGCCAAGTCTATAAATATATGAACAGACTTGCCCAGACTACGCGCTGTGAAGTGGGCTTGTTCGGAATAGTGGGCACCCGTGTGCAAATGTTTCACAAGATTGATGGGCCTGACGAAGCGCTGATGGAGCATGAAACCGGATCAAGCGCCTTGCTATCGGCAAGTGCAGTAGGAAGGCTCCTGTTATCGACGTTGCCTGTAGCGCATTCGAATGGCCTGCTCTGGCGCCTGCAAGCTGAAGCCTTGGAGAACGACCGGTTTGACTTGAAGAAAGTCACCGAAGAGGTGGCTTTGATGTCGGAGAAGGGCTGCGTAACGGGTACGTTCGGCTTTTCCAAACGCACTCAGGTTACCGCGGCGATCATCCCCGATCTACGATCGAGGCATCGGTTGGCAGTAGGTGTCATATATCCGGATACGGCGCGGATCGACGCTACGGCGCTGGCGTCGACGCTTAAGCACGGGCTGGCTCACCTGGGTGATGTCGACAAGGCCGGTCCAGTCGATCTTCTGCGAGGCGTGTCGTGAACGGCTCGGCCGGGCAACCTTAAAAATCTTGGAAAATTCGTGGATTCTCGTTGATCTGCGGCCTCCAAGGCGGTGCCCGAAGCAGCGTAGTTTGAAAAGGGGTGCCCTCATTAGATGAGGGCACCCTTTTCGTATCAGGCGAGTTCCTTCAGGCGTTCCACAAGGGTCTCACCCAGCAGCGACGGCGAGGACGACACCTTGATGCCGGCTTCTTCCATGGCTGCGATCTTGTCTTCGGCGCCGCCCTGGCCGCCCGAAACGATGGCGCCGGCGTGGCCCATGCGGCGGCCCGGAGGCGCCGTGCGGCCGGCGATGAAGCCTGCCATGGGCTTCTTGCGGCCGCGCTTGGCTTCGTCCTTGAGGAACTGAGCCGCTTCTTCTTCAGCCGAACCGCCGATTTCGCCGATCATGATGATCGACTGGGTGGCTTCGTCGGCCAGGAACAGTTCCAGCACGTCGATGAAGTTGGTGCCGTTGACCGGGTCGCCGCCGATGCCGACTGCGGTGGTCTGACCCAGACCTGCGTTGGTCGTCTGGAAGACCGCCTCATAGGTGAGCGTGCCTGAACGCGACACAACGCCGACCGAACCCTTGGAGAAGA
This sequence comes from Novosphingobium barchaimii LL02, assembly GCF_001046635.1. GTDB lineage: Bacteria > Pseudomonadota > Alphaproteobacteria > Sphingomonadales > Sphingomonadaceae > Novosphingobium > Novosphingobium barchaimii. Next base: position 312,954 of record NZ_KQ130457.1, on the reverse strand, counting down.
TCGAACCGGGCATGATGCCGATCTTGCATTCGCCGGGGGTCAGGACGCCGGGGCAGTTCGGGCCGATAAGGCGCGACTTCGAGCCCGAAAGGGCGCGCTTGACGCGAACCATGTCGAGGACGGGAATGCCCTCGGTGATGCACACGATCAGTTCCATCTCGGCGTCGATCGCCTCAAGGATCGAGTCGGCGGCGAACGGCGGCGGAACGTAAATGCACGATGCGGTCGCACCGGTCGAAGCCTTGGCTTCGGCGACGGTGTTGAAGTTGGGCAGACCGATATGCGTCGTGCCGCCCTTGCCGGGGGTGACGCCGCCGACCATCTGCGTGCCGTAGGCGAGAGCCTGCTCGGTGTGGAAAGTGCCGGTCGCGCCGGTCATGCCCTGGGTGATGACCTTGGTATTCTTGTCGATGAGAATGGACAT
>NZ_KQ130457.1:5640-311580 GCF_001046635.1 Novosphingobium barchaimii LL02 | reverse complement strand
TCCGGTACGGCAGTGAACAGGTCAGCGACCAGGCCGATATCGGCGACCTGGAAGATCGGCGCGTCCTCGTCCTTGTTGATGGCGATGATGGTCTTGGAGTCCTTCATGCCGGCAAGGTGCTGGATCGCGCCCGAGATGCCGACGGCGATGTAGACTTCCGGTGCGACGATCTTGCCGGTCTGGCCAACCTGATAATCGTTGGGCACATAACCCGCATCGACCGCGGCGCGCGATGCGCCAACGCCGGCGCCCAGCTTGTCCGCCAGCGGCAGGATGATCGATTCGAAAGTCTCCGAATCCTTCAGCGCGCGGCCGCCGGAAACGATGATCTTCGCGCTGGTCAGTTCGGGACGCTCGGACTTGGCAAGCTCTGCGCCAACGAACGCGGACAGGCCGGCATCACCGGCGCCCGACACGTCTTCGACCGTGCCCGAACCGCCCGTGGCTTCCGCCTTGGCGAAGGCGGTGCCGCGCACGGTGATGACCAGCTTGGCATCGCTCGATTCCACGGTGGCGATGGCGTTACCGGCATAGATCGGACGCGTGAAGGTCTTCTCGCCCTCGACCGAGAGGATGTCCGAGATCTGCATCACATCGAGCAGCGCGGCAACGCGCGGCGCGATGTTCTTGCCGGTGGTGGTGGCGGGCACCACGAAGGCATCGTGATGGCCCATCAGCTCGGCGACGAGCGGGGCGACGTTTTCGGCCAGGCCATGCTCGTAGGCGGCGTTGTCGGCGAGGTGGACCTTGCCCACACCGGCGATCTGCGCAGCGGCATCGGCCACGGCGCGGCAGCCAGACCCTGCAACCAGCAGATGCACTTCACCCAGCTTGGCAGCGGCGGTGACGACGGCGAGGGTGGCGTCCTTGACGACAGCGTTGTCGTGCTCAACCCAAACAAGAGTCTTCATTTCAGGCTACTCCCATTTCCTTGAGCTTCGCGACGAGGGCGTCGACGTCAGCGATCTTGATACCTGCGGAACGCACCGGCGGCTCGGAAACCTTGAGGGTCTTGAGACGCGGCGTGATGTCGACCCCGTAGTCGGCGGGGCTCTTGGTATCGAGCTGCTTCTTCTTTGCCTTCATGATGTTGGGCAGCGAAGCATAGCGCGGCTCGTTCAGGCGAAGGTCGGTGGTGACGATGGCGGGAAGCGTCAGCTTCACCGTTTCGAGACCGCCGTCGACTTCGCGGGTGACGACAACCTGCTCGCCGTCGATCTCGATCTTGTTGGCGAAGGTGCCCTGAGGGCGGCCCAGCAACGCGGCGAGCATCTGGCCGGTCTGGTTCGAATCGTCATCGATCGCCTGCTTGCCAAGGATCACCAGGCCGGGGTTTTCTTCGCCGACGATGGCTTTCAGGATCTTGGCGACGGCCAGCGGCTCGACCTCCGCGTCGGTCTCGATCAGGATCGCCCGGTCGGCGCCCATGGCAAGCGCGGTACGCAGGGTTTCGGCAGCCTTGGCCGGCCCGACCGAGACCGCGATGATCTCTTCAGCCTTGCCCGCTTCCTTGATACGGATGGCTTCTTCCACCGCGATCTCGTCGAACGGGTTCATGCTCATCTTGACGTTGGCAAGGTCAACACCCGTGCCGTCGGCCTTGACCCGCGGCTTCACGTTATAGTCGATGACCCGCTTTACGGGCACGATGATCTTCATGCGATCTGTCCTCTCATTCAAGAACCGCCATCACGGACATTTGCGGCTCAAGGCCGGTTGCAGCGCTCATGCATAAAATTAATGAGTCTCGCAAGGCGCATTCTATTTCAGGGTGCGTGCGGCTTGCTGGCCCTGCAAGCGCCCTTCTCGCCCGCATCGAAAGCCCGATCCGGCCTTTCATGCATATGGACGGCGGCAATATCCGTAACCGATACGAACCGAACGAAGCGCGACGCGAGGATGTCAATCACGAGAGGATCGTTGGCGATCTCACCGCCCCGTGCAGCATGATTACCCTGATCGAGAATCTCGTAAATCACCAACCACGCTTCAAGCCATCGCCGGCGGTCGCACGGCTTTCGCGGGTCGAGGCGAAACGCCGGGATCCCTGTCCCCAACCCGTCGATGATTTCACCGACGAATTCCCTCGCACGCGCTGCGAATTCTGGATCGAGCACGCTGGCCTGCACAAAAACGCTAAGTAAGCAGCTGCTCGACCGATCCGCTTCGAACAGCACGCCGATCCACTCTGCAACCGCAGCGTGATCGCGATAGTTTCGCCCGGCTATAGATAACAGGCGAGGCATCGCGGCGCGCCCGTTTTCGCGGAAGAGGTCCCCCGCCAGCGCTGCCTTGCTGCCGAAATTACGATAGAACGTCATCCGGCTGACACCGGCTTTCAAGGCGATGTCTTCCACTGAGACGGCAAAATACCCTGCCGCGGCAAACGCCTTGCCGGCAGCCGCGAGCAAACGCTCGCGGCTGCCGGCTTTACGCTCTTGACCTTGCGCGCAGCCCCGCAGAACCCCGCTACTCGGCTGCAATGGCCACGGCCTCCGAGTTGCCTTCGTGCTCGCCGGCGACCGGGCCAATGAACTGGCCGGGATAACGGCCTGTAAACTCACCCTGATCGAACGTCGGCTCGCCTGCCACCAGGGTCAACCGCATCGGCGCCGGGTCCCGGGTGTAGCGATAGGTCCGCCCGCCGGTTCCGTCCCATACATCGAAGATCTTCTTCTCTGGACGCATCTCGATCTCGTTGAGGTCGAACACCGTGATGTCGGCCACCTTCCCGACTTCCAGCACGCCGCGATCATGCAGCCCGAAGAAATCGGCAAGCCTGCCGGTTAGCATGTGAACACCCTGCTCGATCGAAATGATGCCCCGGTCCCGGACGTAGTCGGTCAAAAGGAAGACATTGTACCCTGCCCCGCAAAACAGTTTGCCGTGGGCCCCTGCATCGCTGACGTTCGCCAGCGAATGCGTATCGACCAGCAGGTCGTTGAGAACGTCCTCGTCCTTTTCCCAGCTCTTTTTAAGGACCGTCGATTCCTGGCCGTTATTCAAAACCCATTCCGCCAGCGCGTCGGAAGCGTGGGCAATGCCGGTCTGCTCCATATAATCGGCAAGCGTGACGCCCGTAGGGCCGAACCCGGATTCGCTCTCCCGCAGCAGATTGGCCGACGGGTCATGGAGGATCGAGTGCGAGAACTGATTGTCCCAGGAAACGCGCGCACGGTCCAGCCATGCCGGATCGGACAGCATCGCGGCCTTTGCAGGCCATCCGGGCGTATTCACCAGTTCCTGCCAGACGGGATTGCCATTCTGCCCGAACACCAGAGTCCGGCCGAAATTGATGACGGAAGTGGGCGATATGACGTTAAAGGCGGTGTAGATATCGAGCCCTTCGGCCTTGAACTGTTCATGCAGTTCCTTGGCACGAGGCAACTGGTCGGCCATGAACTCCAAAGTCGGCATACCCGCCCACTGCATGCGGATTCCCTCGGCCTTGGCAAGCTGCCCGAAACGCTCGAGGGATACGTTGGCGGTCTTGCGCATGAAGTAATCGAGGATGACCTGGAAGGTCGTCCCGGGATATCGCTTAAGCACGCGCATCAGTGCGGTGATTTCGGCATCGTCGGCCTGCTGCGACGGCAGGGGCCGCTCGTCCTTGTCGTAGTCCAGGAAATTGGATGACAGGCCCATTGCCCCGGCAGCGAGCGCATCTTCCAGCAATTCGCACATGCGCTCGATTTCTTGCGCCGTTGCAGCGCGGTTCCAGGCGTCCTGACCCATGGCACACAAGCGCAGCGGAATATGGCCGCAGAAAGCTGCGAAATGGAGCGGCAGCTTCACCTTCGCCTGCATCGAGGCCTTGTACTCGCTCCATTTGCTCCAGTCCCAGGGCACGACGCTGCGCATCGGCTCTTCGGGAATATCCTCAAAATAATTGAAGATATTGATCACATCGGAAACGTCCTCCTCGGCCTGCGGGGCAGGAGCAAGCGAGAAACCGCAATTCCCGTTGATGGACGTGGTCGCTCCGTAGCCGGGAAGCGGTTCGAGGTTCGGATTCCACCACACCCCGCCGTCCCAGTGATTGTGCGTTTCGATGAAGCCGGGAGCCACATGGCAGCCGGTTGCATCGACGATACGCTCACCTCTGGTCGGCGAGAGGTCCGTGCCGATCTCGGCAATCCTCCCGTCGGCTACTCGCAGATCCGCGCGATATGCAGGCTGACCTGTTCCATCGACGATCGTGCCGCCTTTGATCAACAACCGAATTTCCATTTTGCCTCTCCAGACTTGCCCAGTCGGCTGTTTGCACGACTCTGGCGCGGCCCCATGTTACACACCGTAACGCACATAATGCAATTCTGGATATGTAATCTCCTTCATAAAGGAAATCGGTTCATCTCCTGGCGCCCGGCCTTGATGAGAACACTCCAGTCCGGTTGTAAAATGGATTGTTGCAGCTTGGCCACGCCTTTCGGTCAAGGCGATGACACCGCGCAGCCCCGCATTGACGAAGCCTCGGCAAAATGCGAATGCACATAGGCATATGTAATAAAAACGGGTGCTGCATGTGGTGCGGCAGCTTGGTCATATCGCTAAAGATGTCATGGCAGTGGTTCGCAGTGAACCGCTGTACGTGGCCGAGGGGAGAGAGCTTGATGTCATCTAGAATTCTGCGTTCGCTGTTGGTCACGACGATGCTGACCGTATCTGCACCGACGATCGCCCGCGCCCAGGACGCCGCCGTGGATACCGGGGAAATTATCGTCAATGCCCGGCGCGAATCCGAAAGCCTGCAGGACGTGCCTGTCAGCGTCCAGGTCGTTACCGGCTCCAACCTCCAGAAGCTGGCTATTACGAACGTGGAGGAAGTTTCAAAGCTCGCTCCCGGCCTCACCCTCGTTTCGAATGGCTCCAGCACGGCGATCACCCTGCGCGGGGTCACTTGGCAGCCCGGTTCGGGCACGCCGGCGACGCCGATCTACTTCAATGATGCTCCGTTCGATCCCGGCAACACCATCACGTCGCTTTTCGATGTTGGCCAGATCGAAGTGCTGCGCGGTCCGCAGGGCACCACGCGCGGCGCACCCTCGATCTCCGGCGCGGTGACGATCACCACCCGACGCCCCGATCTCGAAGAACTTGGCGGTTACGTCCAGGGACTTTATGGCTCTGGCGACCATCGGGATCTGCAAGCCGCTATCAACGTGCCGATTATCAAGAATGTTCTTGCGGTCCGTCTTGCCACCAACATAGAAGACAGTGACGGAACCCGCGTTTTCAGCGTCAACAGTTCCGTCAAGCCGAAGTTCAAGGACCGAAGCTACCGCGCCACGGTTCTGTTCAATCCGACCGATACTGTCTCGATCGTGGGAATGTACCAACGCCGGCGGACGCAAAGTCTCGTTTACTCGCAGGTTGCAGGGACCGGAAGCCCCGGGCTCGCCGCCCTGAACATCCCCGCCAATTTCAATGGGCCGGCACTATCGGTCAAGGATCAGGCATCGGTCCAGGATCTGCCCTCCGAGATAAACCAGCACGTCGATCTGCTGACAATCAACGCGACCTGGGAAGTATTCGGGCACAAGCTGAGTTACAATTATGGTAACCAGATGAACACCAGCCCGGATTCCCACAACGCCGTCGATCCGCTGAACATTCTACCTGGGTTCGAGGCATTTGCTTCGCCCGGCTACATCGGCAAGCCGAAGTTCCGCACGCATGAAATTCGCATTTCATCCATGCCGGATCCCGATCGCCCGTTCGAATACGACATTGGCTGGTTTTCGAAGCGCAGTAGCGGCGTTCAGAGCTTCGATTCGCCCACCTATTTGCCGGGCGCATTTGGAAGCCCGATATCCGCCGTTCCCGGCAACATAACCGTGCCCAACGACCGCTATGTGCTCAACAGCGCGACCAGAATTCAGATCGGCCAGGTATTTGACAGTTTCTACGGTAATATTCGACTGCATCCTGATGACAAGACCGAGCTGAGCGGCGGGTTCGCCATCATTCGCGACCGCATACCCGTGGACGTCGACATCAAGACGTTTGCCGCCTTCAACGCATTCACGGACCCCCGCCTGCCGTCACGCGCGCTTTGCCCCTTCGCGGCGCCCGGGGCAATCGCCAGCCCGGTCTATACATCCGGCGTCGTATGCGAAGTTGGCATTCCCGATGGCTTCCGGAACGCAACGCAGGCCAACAACGACAAGTACACCGCCGCAATCTATAATTTCTCACTTTCGCGTAAGATCAACGACGAACTTCTTGTTTATGCGACGACAGGCAGTTCTTTCCGCACTGGTCTTCCGGCGCTCAACAACCCTGGTCTGCCTGACGACTTCGTGACCCCATCGCCCGAAAAGGCGAAATCCTATGAAGTCGGTGTTAAAGCGACGTTCGGACGCGCATTCCGGATAAACGCATCCGCGTTCCAGCTGGACTACAAGAATCAGCTTACCGCCTTTGAAGGCATCAACTACTTCAACACGGTGAGCGGGCGCGTCGCGCAGACCAGCCTCGCATTCTACCGCAACATCGACGCGCGCGTTCGCGGATTTGAAGTCGAGATTGGCGCCAGACCCATCGAAAACCTGAACTTGGGCGCGAATATCAGCTACTCCAAGATCAAGTCGCGGGGCGGGCAGGTTCCGTGCAATGACGGCGTGCTGCCGACCGAAGGGGACCCGATCCATTTCTGCAGCTCCGCCAAGGGTCAGGTTCTCAATGCCCTCGCGCCCTTCCAGGCGACCGTGAATGGCAGCTACGACCTGCCGATTACGGATGCCATCGGCGGTTACTTCCGTTTCAACGTGAATTACCAAGGCAAGAATCCGAACTTTGGTAATTTCCGCCAGACGGACGGGTCATTCCGCGAGGCGAAATCGTACGCGCTGGTCGATCTCTTCGCCGGACTGGCCGGTTCTGGCGGAGCGTGGGACCTGGGCTTCTACGCGAAGAACGTCTTTAACCAGAAGGTTGAACTATCGCGCATCGCAACGTTCAATTCCGTGTATCCATCCTTTGCGGCCGCGTCCGGCTACGATGTAGTGCGGTCCACGCGTCCGCGTGAACTGGGCGTGACACTTCGGTACGCATTCGGATCTCGCTGACGCGAGGGCCTTATGGCTGAGGCTAAGGGGGGTGTAAGGTCGAGAGACTTTACGCCCCCTTAGCTATTAGCATGGCATAACGGCGTCAGTGGGTCATCCGACCGGCGCTTTGGCCCTTTGCGCCAGCAGCCCGCAACCGGTGAAGCCGCCATCAACTGCAACCACCGCGCCGTTAACGTAGCTGGCCTGAATGCTGTTGAGAAACAGCAGCACCGCCGCCTGTTCAACTGCGGCGGACCGCCTGCCGATCGGTTGGGCGACCCTGTCTATCACATCGGTCGGAGTGATCTTTTCGATTTCCTCCAGCATCGGCGTGGCCACGGCGCCAGGCAGCGTGCAATTCATTCGGATGCCCCGTTTGATGTATCGCGATGCTTCGAAAAGCGTCCAATAGATGGCTGCCTCCTTGGAGAACCTGTAGCCTTCCGCGACAAGTGATGCGTGCTCATCGCACCATGCCAGCGCGTCATCGAAGTCTTCATGCCCCATCAGTTCGCCCAGAGCCGCCGACCGTTCGAGCCAGGCCATCCCGCCTGTCGAAGCAACGTTCACGATGCTCCCCCCTGCTTCTATGGCAGGTGCGATGCCGGCCGTGAGATAACGCGTTCCCAGAAAGTTGACCTTCACCACATCGAGCGGAGGCCGTCCCGGGGCAATTCCCGCACAGTTGAAAAGGGAACTATACGAACCCTCGACCTCACGGACAGCTGCCTCGATGCTCTCCTTCGACCGCAAATCCACATGCGTGAACCGCGCCATATCGGTATCGCAAGGTTGCCAGTCCATGCCGTGTACGTGAGCACCCAGTTCCGCCAGAGCCTGCGCGGTTGCTTTGCCGATCCCCGAATGGCACCCGACCACAATCACCTGCTTGCCGTGATACCCAAGCCAGTCCTGCTGTTTCATGTCAGCGATTCTCCCAATTTGATGTGTTCTTAGGAATTGAAAGGACAGGCCATGCCGGCCCCTACGACCCCCATCAAGTTCCGCAACTGAGGCAATAGTTTCGGTACGGCGCGGCGACGGGGCCTACCGCACGCGCGCGCCCTTGTTTGCATACCTTCTCGCGCATTGCATCATTGAACCCGTTCGTCCAAATGCCATCTGGGCCACGAGCTGGTGTCTTAGCGACCGTTTGAGAATGGGATTTTCCCATTCTGCCGCACCAGCCCACTCCCCCACCAAGCGCGCGATTTTCAGCTTTCGGCTTCAACGAAAATCCCCTAGGCAGATGAGAACAATGCTGGGACCAAGATTCAATGCATTCCGATCTTAAGCCATTCGGACAGGATTCCGTTGCCAAGCGGCTCGCGCGCGCCAAGAGCACGAAGCCCAAGCGCAAGCGGACAAATCAAGCCGGACGGCCAACTGCTGACGAACTCGAACGCCGCAAGGCGTATGTGATGGACGTCGCCACCGAATTGTTCGTTCAACAAGGGTATGCCGCGACATCGCTGGTGGACATCGCGCGCGGCTCAGGAGTTGCGACCCGCACGCTTTATCAGCATTTTGGTGACAAGGAAGCGATCTTTCGCGAAGTCATCTTCGCTCGCGATTCCGGCGCCGCTGTCGAACCGCCGACGCTTGAAGCGGACGACACCCTCTTCCTGGCGTTGCGGCGTGCCGGACAGTATGCCTATGCTGTCACCTATCGCGACAATGCCATTGGCCTGATGCGCCTGATGATCGCCGAAAGCACGCGCTTCCCGGAGTTCATGGCGTCCGTCGCGACTTCGATTTTCGTTCGTTTCCGCCGCAATTTCGAGAAGCTGTTCATCGAACTCGAGAACGCTGGCCTCGTCCCTGCAGGAAACCACGCCCGTTCGGCGGAGCTGTTTTCGGACCTCATGCTCGGCAGCAATCCGATCATGGTCTACACAAACTGGTCGGCTGCGGTGCCGTCCGACACCGACCTTGAGGAACGGGTCGAATTCTTCATTCTTGGCCGTTTCAGTGCGACAGTCGCGCGGACGTCGCGTACCAAGAAAGCAAAACTCAAGCCCTGACAACCATCGCAGGATGCATCACAGCCCTGGCGTTCGAGCCTCGCCGTTCACGGCGAGGTCGAACTTTCCCGCGCGGTCGATGTATTCGTCGATACGGCTGATCAGCTGGCCTTCGATCCGGATCATCGCGCAGATCGCCCAGGCGGCATTCACGCCGTCCTTGGTGGTGCCCATCATCATGTGCTGCTGAACGAATCCGCTCGAAGTTCTTTCCCTTCGGACATCAACAAATATCCGTATCGGAAAATTGTCGATCAGCGATTGCCAAGCCTGACGCGCCTCGGACCTGTCCTGCGCCACGCCGTCGAAGCAATGCCAAATACGAGCATCGGGCGTGAGACATGCCAGCACGGCATCGAGATCGCCAGAGCTCAACCCTTCGAAAAATCGGTCAACGACCTGTCCGTCACTTGTCATCAGCAATACCATTCGATCCAGGGTTACCTTCGGTTCCGATACGTAGCCGCATCCAGCGACTGACATCTTCGATTGCCTCGCGTGCGCAAGGCACCGCGGCAGCGGCCGCCAGATAGCCGTGTACCATCGACGCGTCGCAGCGAAGGACGACGCTCACGCCTCCGGTCGCGAGCCGCCGGGCGTAGGCGATTCCCTCGTCTCGCAGGGGGTCAAGTTCCCCGATCAGGACGAAAGCCGGAGGCAATCCGGCCGTGGCAGGGACATGCAGCGGTGAAATCTCAGGCTGGCGGCGGTCAATTCCGCCGGGACAGTAGTGGTCCCAGAACCATCGCATGTCAGCGGTGGACAAGAGCCAGTTTCTGGCGCCCACCGTCCGGTACGATTCAGTTTCGAAATCATGATCGGTGACGGGATAGGCAAGCAGTTGGCCCGAAATCGCCGGGCCGCCCCTGTCCCGCGCGCGAATGGCGCACGCCGCGGCAAGGTTGCCTCCCGCACTTTCACCCGCGATCAGAAGAGGCCCGCAAAAGGCCGTCGAGGCCCACTGCAACGCCGCCCAGCAATCCTCCAGCGGAGCCGGATAGGCATATTCCGGAGCGAGCCGATAATCTACGCTGACGATCGTGCACCCTGACGACCCGGCAAGCCGCCGACACGTCGCGTCGGCCTGATCGAGATCGCCGATGACCCAGCCGCCGCTGTGGAAATAAACGCAGGTTCCCGCAGATGCGTTCGAGGGCGTATACAGCCGCACCGGTATGGCGCCATTCGGCCCGTCAATACTTGTGTCTTCCACCCTGGCCATTTCCGGCAAGTCCCCGGGCGGAGGCGCAGCGGCGATGGTAGCTTTCAGAAGCGAGCGCGCGTCCTGTGGCTGGAGCTGATGAAAATACGGTCGCCCCGCAGCCTCGTTCGCGTCGATGATCGCCTGATGATAAGGATGCAATCGCATCAAACGCCTCCCCCTAGCGCGCCTGTTCCCGCAGCTTGCGCCGGTGCGGGACATTGGGCTGGCCGGTGTGGGAGGTGATCCCCCCGTCCGCCGCCAGGATCGATCCGGTCATGTACGATGCATCATCCGAAGCCAGAAAAGCAATCACGCTCGCCATCTCGTCCGGCCTTGCCATCCGGCCGAGGGGAATGGAGGAAAGCCACGCTTCCTTGTCCTCCTCCCGTGCGACGGTCTGGGCGGTCATAGCAGTTTCGACAAGCCCGGGGCATAGACCGTTCACCCTGATTCCATCGCGCGCGCAGTCCATGGCAAGTGAGCGCGTATAATTGATCACGGCGCCTTTCGACGCATTGTAGGCGCCCATCGCATAATCGCCTGCAAGTCCTGAAATCGACGCGACGTTTACGATGGCCCCGCCGTGTCGCCGCATGACCGGGATGGCGAACTTGCACGCCAGGAAGATCGCCCGGGTATTGACCGCGAATACGCGATCCCACAATTCTTCCGGCATGTCCGGCGTTTCCGCGAGCGCCCCGATACCGGCATTGTTGACGAGGATATCGATCCTCCCGAAAGCCTCGGTCGTGGCGTCGACGAGTGCGGCAACCTGCTCCGCGCTGGTCATATCGGTGGCGATGTAAGTCGCAGCGCTGTCCTGCCGTGCGGGCGGGCTGAGATCCGCGATCACAACTGTCGCGCCTTCTGCGAGAAAGCGGGACGCAGTCGCCTCGCCGATCCCGTTCGCGCCGCCAGTAACGATGGCGACCTTTCCTTCAAACCTGGACATCGTGCCTCCTTGGGGCGAGCTTCCTCTCACACTTCGCGCTTGTCGATACAGCGTATTTAGTCAATGCCCAAGGTGCATTCCTTTTATTGCGCAAATTCCCGGGCTGTGCACAAGACGAACCACGGCGCGCGATTCGAAGGAAAAATCACCGCGCACAAAAAAGCCGCGCGACATGCGCGTCTGTCGAACTGGAGAGGAACATAGGCATGTCCGTCGATATCCGCCCGGCGATTCTGGAGATGGAACAGAGGCGCTGCGCCGCCATGTTATCCAATGACACAAGGATGCTGGAGCAACTGCTGGACACGCGCTTGCGGTTCCATCACGCGACGGGCGCGGTGGACGACAAGCCCGCGTACCTGACGAAGATGGCCGCCGGGCGCATCGCTTACGTAAGCATCTCGTGGACCGAGGAAGTCGTCACCGAACTGGGCAAGGACGCTGCGGTCCTGACCGGCCGCATGGCGACCAACGTCCGGGTAGACGGGACGGAGAAGCATCTCGACAATCGGGTATGCGAGGTTTGGAGCGCGCAATCGGGCACATGGCAACTTGTCGTTTTTCAATCGACACCTGTCATCCAGGCCTAGGAAAAGCCACGCGGCGATAACAGCTTCATTCGTATCTCCGCGCAATACTGGTCGAGGAGGAAGAGCATGAATGACGTTCGTCTGGCTGTGGATGCCGACAATCATCTCGGCGAAACGCCGGTCTGGTGCGACATTGCGCAGGTTCTTTGGTGGGTCAATTGCGAACACCCTGCTGAACTTCATCGCTGGGATCCCGCAACAGACGAGCGCCGGCACTGGGCCATGTCCCAGCGCATCGGCGGCTTTGTTCTGGCCGCCGAAGGTCGGTTGCTGCTTGCACTCGCCGACGGCGTATATGACTTCGATCCGGCCAACGGAGCGCTGATCCTGCGCGCACGGTCGCCGTTGCCCGGTCACGTGCCGCTCCACGAATGCCGGTGCGATCGGCAGGGGCGCTTTTGGGTGGGGTCCTTCGATCAGCATTTTCCGGCAGATCGCAATGCGCGCGGCGGGTGCTGGTTCCGTCTCGACGGCGACCTGCTGACCCCGGTGATCGAAGGCATCAGCGTCGCCAATGCCCTTGCCTTCAGTCCCGACGGGCGGACCATATACCTGTCCGATTCACCGACAAGGCGGGTCGACGCCTATGACCTCGATCCTGCGACCGGCGCAATCTCCGGGGCTCGGCCGTTTCTGTCGCTTGGCCAGGGGGAAGGCTTTGTGGACGGCGCAACCGTGGATGCACAAGGCGCTTACTGGCTCGCCAACGTCAGCGCAGGGGCGCTGAGGCGCTACTTGCCCGACGGGACCCTGGATCGGATCATCCCCCTGCCCTTTTCCAATCCGACCAAGCCATGCTTCGGAGGAGCCGACCTTGGAACCCTTTTCGTGACATCCACCAAAATGGCGATGCCGACGAACATCTCTGCCAGCGCCGAGAACGGCGGCGTTTATGCCCTCGTACCGGGCGAGATCGGGATTTCCGAACCTCGCGTGCACGGCTGAACGCTGCGCCACTGCGGTTTCACGCCTGCGCAAACAGTGAAATGGCACAAGGTTGTTGCAATTTCTTAGCCCTTCCCTATCAACCTTGTTCGGGAGAAAATGCTCGTCCAAAGAATCATTCTTTCGGCAGCGATCCAGCGAGATTGGAAGAAGGAAAGAAGATGTATCTCGCACCTGATGGGGACGAACTCGCGATCATCGACGCGGCGGCGGATTTTCTGTCCGATGCCATGTCGATCAGCCGCTTGCACACCTCGGCGGCGGCCGACCTGGGCGCGCCGCTGCGCCAGGCACTTGGCGAGATGGGTTGGTTTGCACTTTCCGTAGCGGAAAGTTCAGGCGGCAGCGGGTTGTCGGCCGTGGAGCACGTGCTGTTTTTCCGCGAAGCCGGACGCCAGTGCGCGCCGCTGGATCTGCTGGCACAATGCCTCGCGGCAAACACCGTCATGGATCCGGCGCTGCGCGCATCCATTGCTGGCGGCGAAGTCGGCGTCGGCCTGATGGTCGCGGACGGCGGCGATTACCGCATCTTCGGTTCTCCCGACGCCCGCTTCGGGTTGCTCGTGACCGAGACTGCCTCGGCCATCTACGTGCTTGAGGGTGTGCCGTCATCGTCCCGCTGCGCTCTTGACCCGGCGAACTCGATGCGGATGGTGGCAGAACTGCCCGCCCCTCTCGAAACGCTCGATGGCCCTGATATCTGGCGCCTGGGACAATTGGGTACGGCCGCCATGCTGATCGGCATAGCCGAAGCCGCGCTCGATCAGGCAGTAGATTATGCCAAGGTGCGCGAAACCTTCGGCCGTAAAATCGGATCCTGGCAGGCGGTGCGGCACCCGTGCGCCGATATGGCGGTTCGCCTGGAGGCGGCGCGCTCTGAACTTTGGTATGCGGCGACCGCCACCAAGGAACGACGCTCGGATGCCGAGATGCACGTCAATGCGGCAAAGCACCTCGCCAATGTCGCCGGTCTCAGCAATGCGGACACCAACATCCAGCTTCACGGCGGCATAGGCATCACCGACGAACACGATGCCCATCTGCTGCTCAAGCACTCGATGGTGTTGTCGCGCATTTTCGGATCGAAGCGGAGCCTCCTGTCCCGCCTGTTAGACGCACACCTGGAAAACTGACATGGATCTGCATTATTCCGAGGCCGACCGTGAATTTCGCGCTCGGGCGCGGGCGTGGTTGACCGCCAACGTACCTGACGCGCCCCGGCCCGCGCATGGTCCGGCGGCCGCACAGTTCGACAGGGACTGGCAGCGAAAGCTGTTCGACCACGGTTGGGCGGGTATCGCCTGGCCGCAGGAGTTCGGCGGCCTCGGCCTTTCCGGGCTACAGCAGGTCATCTGGTACGAGGAACTGGCGCGGGCGAATGCTCCCCATCACATAAACACCATGTACGTCGCGCTCATGCATGCCGGGCCGACCCTGATCGCGCGCGGGACCACCGAGCAGAAGGCGTTTCACCTTCCACGCATCCTCAATGGCGATGCCTTGTGGTGCCAGGGATTTTCCGAACCCAACGCCGGTTCGGATCTGGCTGCGCTCAAGGCTCGAGGCGTCATCGACGGCGATTCCATTGTGGTCAACGGCGCCAAGATGTGGACCACCGACGCGCAGCACGCGGACTTCCAGGAACTGCTCATCCGCACCGGTCCGGATTCGGAACGACACAAGGGGCTGACCTGGATCATCTGCGACATGACGACGCCGGGGATCGAGATCAAGCCGATCCGCACGATGATGCAGGACGACCATGTGAACATGGTGTTCTACGACGACGTCCGCATACCGCTCAGCAATGTCGTGGGCGAAGTGGACAAGGGCTGGTCCACCGCATTGGCGACCCTGTCGTTCGAGCGCGGTCTCGGCTTCATCGGTGATCAGCTGGAACTGTACGAGCGGGTCTGCCGCGCGATCGAACTGGCGGAAAACACGCTGCTCGAAAATGGGCAGCGTGCCATCGAATGCGGGAGCATCGCGCAGCGTCTCGCATCGATCAAGGCGGATACGATTGCGATCCGCTCCATGACCCTGGCCGACATCGCGGAAACCGACCGCACCGGTGAACCCGGCCCGAAGGGTTCGATGATGAAACTGATGGTCACCTCGACCCACAAGGCCCTGAGCGAAGTGGTCGGTGAAATCATGGGTTGGGATTTTCTCGAGTTCAACGGGGATCGCGCAGCCCACCCCTGGACCTACGACTATCTGTGGAGCTGGGTGTTCAGCATTTCCGGCGGAACAAACGAGATCCAGCGCGAGATCACGGCCGACCGCGTGCTCGGCCTGCCGAAAGGTCGTTGAAGATGCGTCCGCTCAGACTTGCGATCGCAGGCGCCAATCCCGAACGCGGTTGGGCTCGCGACACCCATATCCCCGCCCTCGCCGGCATCCCGGCGATCGAACTGGTCGCCGTGTCTGCCCGAAATCAGGACATTGCCGATGCCGCAGCCGAAGCATTCGGTGCATCCAGGGCTTACGGCGACACCCTCAGCATGGTCCGCGATCCTGACGTCGATGTCGTCGCGGTAACGGTAAAGGTCCCGGAGCATCGCGCCATCGTGCTGGCAGCGCTTGAAGCGGGCAAGCACGTCTATTGCGAATGGCCGCTGGGGCGCAATCTCGCCGAGGCGCGGGAAATGGCTGACGCAGCGCGTCGCTCGGGTCTGCATGTGGCGGTCGGGCTGCAGGGGGCCAATTCGGTGGCCGTACGCCATGCTGCCGCGCTCGTTCGCGACGGCGCGGTAGGGCGTCCGCTCGCCTTGCGTGTGGTTTCGTCCACCGCAGGCTGGGGCACGACTGCCCCGCCGCATTATGCCTACCTGCAGGATCGCAGCAACGGGGCGACACTGGGAACGATCGCGGGCGGACATACCCTCGCCGCCGCCGAAGCCGTCGTCGGCGCTTGTGTCGAGATTTCGGCCCGCAATTCGATCCTGCTCGATACGGTGGAAATCGCGGGGACCGGTGAACGGGTTCGGCGCTCGTGCGCCGATCACATGCTGCTGACGGCGAAGCATGAATCGGGCTGCGTATCGAGCATCGAGATCGTGGGAGGCCAACCTATCCCGTTGCGGTTCGAACTGCGCGGTGTGGACGGTACCCTTGAAATTCAGGGTTACCACCCGGGTGGCTACCAGTGCGCGGAACTGCAGGTTGTGTGCTCCAAGACCGCACAGGACCAGCCGCTCCCGGCTGTCGGGGGTCTTGACGGTGCCGCGATAAACGTAGCGCAGTTGTGGTCCCAGTTTGAAAACGACATACGTGACGGAACCCGCACAGTTCCTGATTTCGACAAGGCGGTCCGACTAACCCGTCTACTGGATGCGATAGAAACCGCATCCGACGAGGGGCGGACCGTGGCGCTGGCAGATTGATGTACGAATGCGACAAAATAGCATGGATATCCGCAGATCTATGAACGCCCGGTATTTCGCATGAATTGGTCGATGGTAACGGACCCGAGCGGCTTTCAGACCCGCTGGTCCGACGAATTGGCCCAGCGTTATCTGACGCAAGGTCACTGGACGAACACGACGCTTGTCGATGCGGCGCGCCAGTCGCTTGCCGAAGATCCCGAGCATACCCTCCTGATCGAGGGCGATCGTCGCCTGACCCGGCGAGAGGCATGGGATCAGGCGCTGCGGCTCGCCGGTTTCTTCCAGTCGCGCGGTCTGCAGCCCGGCGATGTCGTCTCCTTCCAACTTCCCAACTGGATGGAGACAGCGGTGATCGCGCTCGCGGCGCGAATGACCGGGCTTGTCATCAATCCGATTCCGCCGATCTATAGGGAATCGGAGCTTGCCTACATTCTGGCGGACTGTCGCTCCAAGCTGATCTTCACCCCGGGCGTGTTCCGCCGCCACGATCATGCCGCAATGCTGGAAGGCCTGCGCCCTGTCCTTCCCGAATTACGCGACATCGTCGTGGTACGCGGCGCCGGTCCGCTGACCTGGAACGAAGCGCTGACGTTCCAACCCCTCGACGAGGCGACACTCCCGACCGTGGATCCCGCGGCGGTGATGATGGCGATGTACACCTCGGGCACCACCGGCAAGCCAAAGGGTGTTCTGCATACCCACTACAGCTACGATCATCGCGCCCGCGCCATGGGTGAGGCCTGGTCGATCGGCCCGGAAGACACGGTCTTCATGCCCTCGCCGGTCACTCATATCACCGGCGCGTTGTGGGCATTCGACATGACGTGGATCCATGGCTCCGCCAGCGTGCTCATGGACGTGTGGACGGTGGCGGAAGGCATCCAGGTCATCGAAACCAACCGATGCACCGTCAACGGAGGTGCCACGCCCTTCCTGCAGCAGTTGCTCGACACTGCCGGCGAACGGCCGGAGGCGCTGGCTTCGCTGCGGCTGTTCTTCTGCGGCGGCACCACGGTTTCGCCCGACCTTATCCGCAAGGCATCCCGGACCTTCCCCGAATGCCTGTTCTTCCGCTGCTACGGTTCGACCGAGATGGTCACTGCCACGCTTGGTATCCAGACACGCGAACAGGCCGACCTTGGCGCCGATACCGACGGCGCTATCGTTTATCCGGCTGAATTGATCGTCGTCGACGGCGCCAGCGGGCGCCCGCTACCAGATGGCGAGGAAGGCGAGATCATCGCCCGCGGGCCGGGTCTGTTCTTCGGCTATGCCCACGCCGCCGACAACGACGGGAATTTCGATGCCGACGGGTTCTTCCGGATGGGAGACCTGGGCCGCATCGTGAACGGGGCCGATGGCGGCCGCTACATCGTCATCACGGGGCGAAGCAAGGACATCATCATTCGCTCGGGCGAGAACATCAGCCCCAAGGAGGTCGAAGACCTTCTCTTCAACCATCCCGCGGTCGCCGAAGTCGCCATCGTCGCGATGCCCAGTGCCGCAACGGGGGAAAAGGGCTGTGCCTTCATCATTCCGCGAGCCGGACAATCCATAGATCTGCCGGAAATTCGTCGCTATCTCGATGCAGAAGGGCTCGCGCGCCAGAAATTCCCCGAGCACGTGGTAGTGGTCGACGACCTGCCGAGAGTGCCTTCGGGCAAGGTCAAGAAAGACGTACTGAGAGCGCGCGCGCGCGAAATCGCTGCTTCCGAACCGACCTGATCTGCCCATCAGGCAGACGGCCGGGCAGCGAGCCCTTCAACGCCAGGAAAAGCCGCCATCGACGGGCAACTGTGTGCCCGTGGTGAAGCCGGAGTCCTCGGTCGTGAAGAAAAGCGCCGCGCGAGCAACATCCTGCACTTCGCCCAGGCGCTTCAAAGCTACGCGATCGGCCGCCCGGTCCGAATGTTCGGGATTCTCCCAAAGATATCGCGTCATCTGCGTCTTGATGACGCCGGGGCAGATCGTGTTGGCACGAATGCCGGGACCAAGATCAAGCGCCAGCGACTTGGTGAACATCGATAGTGCCGCCTTGCTGGCGGAATAGCCGGTAGTACCGGGCATCGGCATCAGCGCGCTGACCGAAGCGATGTTGACGATCGTGGCCGCTTCCGCCGCCAGCAGAAACGGCAGCGCCGCCTTCAGGATATTGAATGGCCCCGTCACATTGACCGCGAGCATTCTGTCCCAGCTGGCGGGATCAAGGTCTGCGAACGGCACGATGTCTAGTATGCCCGCCGCGTTGACCACGCCATCGAGACCGCCGATCGCCCGAGCGACATCGGCGACAACGAGATTTACCTGCGATCGGTCGGTGACGTCGCAAGCATGACCAAACGCACCCAATTCTGAAGACACCGCGCTCAGGCTTGCCTCGTTCACGTCCAGCAACCCGAGCTGAGCCCCTTCCCCCGCGAAGAGGCGCGCGATCTCGCGGCCCATGCCGCTAGCCGCGCCCGTAATCAGGATGCGTCGGCCTGCCAGTCTTGCGTTCATTCGATCACCCTCTCGCGTCACCTGCTTGATGCCGGGCCCGTTGCTCGTCATGGGCGCAGCGACCACCTTCGGTTCGCTGTTCCGTGTCAACGCCGGCCCAAAGGTCCTATCAGGCAGCTTGGCTGTCGGGCTCCGGATCGTCGAACTGGAAAAAGCGTGCATACTGGGCCCGGTACGCCATCATCGGTCCGTCCCCTTCGACCAGCAGCGGCGTGCTCATGTAACGCTTGGTATTCCAGATCGGAATGTCCTCGTTCACCTGCTTGACCAGGTCTCGCATCCGGGCCTGGGTCACGCGCATGCGGCCGTCGCTAAGCCCTGGAATATGATACATTTGCCAGCGCAGATGCGTCGTCTGCGAATCGATCGGGGTGACCTGCTGAGACTGCACGATATGCGTCACGTCGATATACTCCGTAATCGACTGGCCCGGGCCGGTGGCGGTGACGTCGATCTTGCCGGTCATGGGTCCCCGCGGTGTCGGCATCTCGACGACAACCGTGTTGCGACGGACCCAGCCATCAAGGCGGAACTCACCCTTAGGGGCGGACGACACGCCGTGAACCGCGCCGAAGTGCGCGTGATCCTGACCGTTCTCGGTGATTTCCTGACAGTGGATATTGATAACCCACTCGTGCGTTTCAGCCAGCACCCATTCGCCTTCCGGACATTCGGGCAGACGCGCCACGTCCCATTTCGGTGCGGCTTTCTTCGGGTGATACCACACGAAGATGACCCCGTCCGCTTCGGAGACTGGCCAGGTCGGAAGGCAGTTGCGACGCAGCTTGGGCGGAACCATGCGGCTATACGGAATGTCGGTGACACCGCCATTGCCGTTGAAGCTCCAGTGATGGAACGCGCAGCGCAGATCGTTGCCCGACACCGTGCTGTTGACGCCCAAATGCGCCCCCAGGTGCGGACAGAACGGATCGACGGCATTGACCGTACCATCCTCGCCGCGCCAGACGACGAACTCGGTATCAAAGTAGCGAAGGGTCTTGATCTGGCCGGGCGCCACATCGCCGGACATCGCCACCGCGAACCACCCGAAGGGTATCGGCATGGCGGCGTAGCCACGATCAAGAACTGCGGGTGCTGTGGCCATTTCCATCTCCGAACCAGACTTTCTTCCAGGACAGACGTATGTCCTGTGCTTCTTCGCGCATCGTCGACCCCGAACTAATGCACGAGACCTATTGCAATATAACCCATCTCGCCAGGAGCGTCAAAGCCACTTGGCGAGAGGACGTCATTCTTCCGGCGCTATAGTAGCCTCCATGCCATCCGCTGCCGCATCGACGGCCAACTGGCACGAAAGTCGGGAAAACGCGCCCGCATCCAGGGCTTCGAGCATCTCGGCCTCATCGTCGCTTGCCGCTGGCAGCGAGGCAAGCCATTGCGGGCTCAGCGTCACAAGGCAAGTGCCGCAGGAAATCGCTCCCCCGCAAGTCCCCAGCGTCAGATCGACGTGCTCTCGCAACACCTGCATCAGCACGTCTCCCGACTGGGCGGTGACGTTGCGTACCTCGCCTGCGCGGTCGGTGATGATCAGTTTCACGTCAGCCAACTTCTGCAACTCCATCGATTGGTCTTGATCAACGCCCACGGGGAATTTCGCGGAACGGCACGGTCTTGTCGACGCGGATGTCACCGGGAAGGCCCAGGACACGCTCGGCTATGATGTTCTTCATGATCTCGTCCGTGCCGCCGCCAAGCCGCAGCCCGGGAGCCCACAGGAAACGGTGCTGGAACGCACCATTCATCAAGGCGATGTCCGGGTCGTCGACAAGCCCTGAATGATCGAGGATGTCGAGCGCCTGACTGGACAGATTCTGCGCCAGGCCGGACCACAGCAATTTTCCGGCAGAACCCTCTGGTCCTGGTGCCGTGCCCTTGGACAGCGAGGTCAGCGTGCGGAAACTAAGAAGGCGAATCGCCTCGGCATCCACGTAAAGGTCGGCAAGCCATTCCCGGAACGCCGGATCGTCGAGCGCGGTCCCTTCCCAGGATGCGATCTGGCCTGCCAGCTTCACGACGTCGCGCCACGACAGTCCGCTGCCCGAACCGAGCGCGGCTCTCTCGTTCATCAGGGTAGAAATGACGACTTTCCAGCCCCCCCCACTTCCCCGACCCGCTGACTGTCAGGAATGCGCACGTCAGTGAGGAAAACCTCGTTCAATTCGTTGTCGCCCGACATCATCTTGATCGGACGCACTTCGACGCCAGGCGTCTTCATATCGATCCAGAACGCAGTCAGGCCCTTGTGCTTGGGCACGTCCGGGTCGGTGCGGGCGATCAGCATGCCATAGTCGGCGATCTGCGCCCCGCTGTTCCACACTTTCTGTCCGTTGACGATCCACTCCTCGCCCTCCTTCACCGCCGCGCTGCGGATGCCGGCGGAATCCGAGCCGCTCGACGGTTCGGAGAACAGCTGGCACCAGATCTTGTCGCCGCGAACCGCGGGGGGAATCAGGCTCAGGGAGAGCGGGTCCTTGTTATGCTCCAGCAAGGCCGGCAGCAACATATGCAGACCAGTCATGAAGTAGGTGAACTGCAGACCGGCGCGCGCTTCTTCCTGATTGAAGATGGCCTCCTGGATCGACGTCCCGCCCGCGCCGCCCCAGGCCACCGGCCAGGAAATGCAGCCATAGCCCGCGTCCGCCTTGGTAGCCTGCCAGATCCCGGCGACTTCCTTGTGCCGGTCGTGCCAGTTGCGCCGCTCCTCAGGTGAAAGGTGGCTCATGTCCGGCGCGTTGGCGGCGATCCAGCCGCGGACCTGCGCGCGGTAGGCGGCCTCTTCGGGGCTGTCTTCAAAGTTCATGCGTCAGTTCCCTTGACCAAGTTCGGCGGCGACCTGGCGTTGCAGGCGATCGGCCAGACGCCGCTTCCAGTCGCGCGGCGCGCCAAGAATCAGCGCAAGGTGGCGCGCCCTTCGGTAGAAGAAATGGCAATCCGCCTCCCAGGTGAAGCCGATGCCGCCGTGAGTCTGGATGTTTTCTTTAGATGCCAGCCAGTAGGCGGCCGATCCCGCCACGCGTGCGGCCGCGGCGGCCACCGGCAGTTCAGGCGCATCGCACGAGAGCGCCCAGGCCCCGTAATAGGCATTGGCCCTTGCGACTTCGTTCCTGACGAAGACGTCGGCCAGCTTGTGCTTGATCGCCTGGTAGCTGCCGATCTGGCGCCCAAACGCGTAACGCTCGAGCGCGTAGTCGCGGGCCATCTCCAGCGCCCGGTCGGCGCCGCCGAGTTGCTCGAAAGCCATCAGGATCGCTGCCCGGTCCTGGATGCGGGCCAGCAGTTCGAACCCGTTTCCTTCCAGCCCCAACGCCTGCGCGGGAGCGCCTTCGAAACGCAAGCTGGCAGCTCCACGAGTGGGATCGATCGTCGAGACCGGTTCGCGCGTCACCCCCGGACCCGTCAGGTCAACCAGGTAAAGCGCCGGGCCGGCCTCACCGCGAGCCAGCACGACGGCGCGGTCGGCCGCATCCCCATCCGTAACCGGAACCTTTATGCCGGTGAGCCGCCCTTGAACCACCTGCGCGTTCAGCGTGGCATCGCACAGCACGCCGGGAACTTCGGTACCCGCAACCGTGCCGATCAATTCGCCGCTGGCAATTAGCGGAAGCAGCTCCGCCTTTTGGTCCTCGCTCCCGGCCAGCAGCAGCGCTTCGGCGAACAGGTAGACGCTGGAGGCGAACGGGACGGGCGCTACAGCGCGGCCGAGTTCCTCGGCAAGGGCGCACAGTTCGACATAGCCGAGCCCCAGGCCGCCGTAGATCTCCGGTATTGCTGCGCCGCACCAGCCTTGTTCGCCGATGCGTGCCCACAGTGCGCGATCGTGCCCCGCCTGACCATCCTCGAGAACCCCGCGAACCACCGCCAGCCCCGAAAATGCCGATAGGAATTTCCGCGCTTCGTCCTTGAGCGCCTTCTGGTCGTCAGTGTAATCAAAGTTCAAGCTGCACCTCTCGTCGCCCTTGGGCGCTTATTTCCCCAATCCGATTCGGTAGCGCCTTACCGTTTTGGCGCGTCCCTGGCGGCCTCAAGGCTTGCCCCTGCACCCGCTTTACAATACTTCACGCCTGTTGCAATACCACTCGTAAGCCCCGGAATGCGCGGCGTTCCGAGAAGCTCGAAAAAAGGATTACCAATGCCCCGGCCTCGCGACATCGCAGCGATAGACACCCTGATCGGCTTCAGGGATTACGCCCACGCGCCTGCGGTAGCGAGTGAGCGCGTGAAGTGGGACCGCCATCCAGCCGAGTACATGTTCAAGGATCTCCCCGGGGAACTCGACGCCGATCGCGCGCGCGAATCGTCCATCGAGGAAACCATCGCGAAGATGGATGAATTCAACATCGCGATCGGTGTGATCCACACCAACGACGACCGCTCGTTGCAGGCACTCAACCGGTATCCGGACCGTTTCGTGGGCATAATGCCGGTCAATCCGCATCTGGGAATGGATTCGGTTCGCGCCATTCAGAAAGCATACGACGAGATCGGCTTGCGCGGCATATCGATGTTTCCATCCGGTCAGAACCCGCCCTGCCCGATCAACGACAAGCACTGGTATCCCATCTACGCCAAGTGCGTGGAACTGGATATTCCTGCGTTCTGCACGACCGGTGTGCCTGGGCCACGCATCCCGATGATGCCGCAGTACGTCGGACACCTGGACGAAGTCTGCTATGATTTTCCGGAACTGAAGATCGTAATGCGCCACGGCGCCGAGCCCTGGGTCGATCTGGCCGTCAAGCTGTTGCTGAAATGGCCGAACCTGTATTATTCGACCTCGGCGTTTGCCCCCAAATACTGGCCGGAAGAGATCGTGAAATTCGCCAACACGCGCGGCGAGGACAAGATCATCTACGGCGGCTATTTTCCGATGGGCCTCGATCTGTCACGAATCTTCCGCGAAATGGATGAGGTACCATTCAAGGAATCGGTCTGGCCCAAGTTCCTGCACGACAATGCCGCCCGCGTCCTCGGCCTCTCCTGATGACGCAATACGGCCGGCGTGCCGATCGCACGCCGGCCGTACACTCATTCAGGCCTTGTCGGGATAGGCGGAAAGATCTCCTGCATAGGCGATCCCTTCGTTCCAGAACCTGTCACCGCTGATCTTCCGAAAGTAATGCACCGTGCGCGCGAGCGAGCCGGCCGACGAGCGCGGCTCCATGGCGATGCCGCTGGGGCTGTGGCCAAGCGCGCGAGCGACGAAATCGGTGATGGTGAAAGCCAGATCGTCGGTCTGCTGCGCGGTCATCACAAGCTGGTCTCCCGGGCAGTACGTACGCGGCGCGACCTGATGATCACTGAGCCGACCACGCTTCATCGCGACGTGCCCGGGGACGTTGGCGACCTCGACGCTATGCACGTTTTCATACCAGGTCTGGTATTCGTCGAAGCGCCCGGGGACGTAATTGCCGATAAGCACGCTTACGCCGGATAGCGGCCTGTCACGCTGCCAGTTGGGACTTCCCTTCCAGTCACCGTACAGCTCATAGCTGAACAGGCGTTCTGTCTCGTCGCCGCGGACGAGCCCCGCATCCCTCGCTTCGGCCAGCAAAGGTCCGAGGGCAGGACCATCTATCGCGGGGTCCGGCAGATCGAAATCGTAGACGCTCAGATACCGCCAGGGCTGGGGTGCATCGCCCAGTTGCTGCTCCGTCGTCTCGAAGCGGTCCGCTCCGATCAGTCCGCGCAGCAGCCCCAGCTTCTCGCGATGTTCGCCATCGAACCAGCGAGCGTAATCGTCCTCGCGCCCTGCCGGCACGTTGTGGAGGTGAAGCGTAGTGTAAAGTGCCAAGTGCTTGCTCCCTGCTTCCCAGGCTTAGACCCGGCGTGCCAGATAGGCGGATTCGTGGATGGCGTTACCGTAGGAACGGGGACGACGGGCATCGCCTACGACCTCCACGGCAATGCCAAGCTTGTGCAACTGGGTTGCGAGCGGTGCGTGGGCCACCCGGCCCGGCGCGATGACAAGGCTGGCACAGGCGATCGTTTCCTGCCGCCCGTCGGCGTGCCCCACCACCACATTTCCGGCAGCGACCTCCAACAGGTTCACGCCCTGTTCCGCGGCGAGGCCGACCTCCTGGGCCCACCGCAGGACGGACTTGGCCCGCGACCCGATGTAAGGCGCCGGCACGAGCTTTTCTGCCGGATCGAGAAGGCGCACCGATCGCCCGGACCGCGCCAGATCCAGCGCCAGTTCAATGCCTTCACCCGAACCCCAAACCACCAGCGGCCCGTCGGGGAGCGTGTCCAGCCCTTCCTTCAGCGCAGTATCTATCGTGCGCGCAAAACCGGATGCCAGCGCAGCGTCAAGGCCGCGGACATCCGGCAATGCCGGCCTGGCACCCGTAGCCACCACGACGACGTCGGGCTTTTCGGCGAGGACGACGTCGCGGGTCAGTTCGGTTTCGAGGCGCACCGATATCCCGGCCTTGGCGACCATCAACCGGTGCCAGTCGGACTGGTAGGCAATCTGTTCCATGTTCGGCAAGGTGCGGTAGTTACCGGCCCAGGCAATCGCGCCGCCAAGCTGGTCCGAAGCCTCGAAGATCGTCACGTCGTGGCCGCGTTCATGGGCGGTGAGGGCGTATTCCATGCCGCCCGAGCCGCCTCCGGCAATGTAGACCTTCTTGCGGGTAAGCGCGGGAACCAGGCGGTAGTCGCGGTTCCGGCCGAACGAGGCGTTCTGTGCCGACCCGGCGATGCCCTTGCCGAAGATGTTGCCGGTCATCAGCGAGGCGCCGGTACGGGTCGACTTGCGGATTTCATCCTCGCGCCCTTCGGTGATCTTGCGCGGAAAATCAGGATCGTCGAGCGACTGGCGGCAGGACGCGTAAAAATCGGCAGCGCCATCGGCGATCATGGTGCGCATCTGGTCGGGAGTGTTGATGTTGCACGAACCCATCAGCGGCATGTCGATGCCCTTGCGCTGCAAACCGGCGCGCAGCCGCTTCAGGCTATCAAGAGCGACGAGATTGGGTACGTAGAAACCGCCGCCGATGAACTCGCCCGACGAGACCTCCGGATCGCGGCTCTTGGCAGGCAGCATCGAGCCGAACGTGCAATCAAGCGCCTCGATCCCCAGCGCATGCAGACGCGGCGCGTAGTTTTCGACGAAATAATCGACGTCGTATCCGCCCTCGTAATTCTCGTCGCAGCACAGGCGCGGGATCAGCGGAAAGTCCTTGCCGCACAGTTCCTGGGTGCGCTGCAGGATCTGTTCGCAGAACAGGAAGTGATCGGCGTATTCGTCGTTCCGACCGGCATTTTCAAGCAGCGACAAAGTGACGTGCGGCAGCGATCCATGGCAGAAATGGTAGGAGATGTAATCATACCCCGCCTCCATCGCGCGGCGACCGGCCTGGGCGTAATCCTCGACGAGGCTCTTGTAGACATCGGTGGGAACGACGCCCGGCTGCTGGTTGCCGATGGGATAGCGTCCCGAGGGGCCCCATGCGACGGTGCCCGGAATCCAGCCCTTCCCCGGATCCAGTGGGAACGACGTGCCGACGCCTGGAATCAGGCCACCATAAAACAGCTGGATACCGGCGAGCGCGTCGTTGTGATGAATCACTTCCACCAGTTCGCGATGGCTGATGATGTAGGTGTCGTCGTAGAACCCCAGCATGCGTTCGTTGATGAGGCCGTCCCAGCGCACATTGGTGGCACCGACGCAGACCGCCCCGAATCCGCCGGCGGCCAATGCCTCATAGGCACCTACGGCCTGCTGCGTGACGTAGCCCTTGTCATCCGACATGTTCATCGTCGTGGGCGCATGGACCATGCGGTTGCGGAAATTCAGGCCACGGGTCTGGTAGGACTGCAAAAGCGGATCGTTCACGGGATGCTCCAATAAAACGGCAGGCGCGCTGAGGCGCAAAGTCAGGCGTTGGCGGCGCGATCTATGACGATCGACGTGCCGGCGATGTAGCTGGCTCGGTCGGAAGCGAGGAAGACGATGAGGTCAGCCACTTCCTCGGGGCGGCCGGTTCGCCCCACCGAGACGGCAGCGCGCACGGCGTCGGGCGATCCGATCTTGTCGTAGATCCGGCAAAGATCGTCGGCCATCGTCGTCTCGATTATTCCGGGATGAACGGCATTGATGCGGATATCGTGCCCGGCGCGCAGGTTCTGTATGGCAGCGCTGCGGGTGAAATGCGCGATGGCCGCCTTGCTGGCACCATACGACGCCATAAGCGTGTTGCCCCGCAGCGAGGCAGAGGACGAAAGGTTGACGATCGCACCCTTGCCCTGCCGCTGCATCAAGGGGAGCGCCATGCCCATCCCAAGCAGCGAACCTTCGACGTTGACGCTGAACGTAGTTCGATAAGTATCAAGCGAGCTATCGCCGACGCTGTCCTTGAGTGCGACACCTGCGCTGTTGACGAGAATGTCGAGGCGGCCGAACTCGGCCTCTATCCATTCGCCAACCTCTCGCCACTGTGCTTCGTCGCCGACGTCGAGCGCGCGTGCGCTTCCACCTACCTGCCCGGCGACCGCCTGAGCACCGGCGAAATCGCGGTCCAGCACGATCACCCGCGCCCCGACTTGCGCCAGCGCCAGCACAGTAGCCCGGCCGATTCCCGCGGCCCCGCCGGTCACCGCCGCCACCTGGCCGGACAGATCAATCCACGCCCCGCTCATGTCACGCTTTCTCCAGCACATGGACGCCCGCAGCGGCGACCGAAGCGAAGCCAAGGACATGGGTCAGACCGATCCGTGCGCCCTCGACCTGCCTGGCGCCGGCTTCACCACGCAGATGATGGACGACCTCGACGATGTTGGCGACGCCCGTCGCGCCGATCGGATGGCCCTTGGCCAGCAATCCGCCCGAGACGTTCACCGGAAGCCTTCCGCCCAGCGCGGTATCTCCGCTGTCGATCAGGCGCCCGGCCTCACCTTCGCCGCACAGACCCAGATTCTCGTAGTGCAGCAGTTCCGCCGTGGCGAAGCAATCGTGCAACTCGACCATGTCAAGGTCCTCCGGCCCGAGCCCGGCCTGTTCGTACGCCTTGCCAACGGCCAGCCGCGTCACGGAGTTGGGGTCGAACATCTCGGGCGCGCGGGCCTCGTAAGGGTCTGAAACCAGTACCGAACCCCTCACCCTTACGGCGCGGGCCAGCCCCAGTTCGCGAGCCTTGCGTTCGGATACGACGACCACGGCGGCGGCACCATCGACATTGGGTGAGCACATCAGCTTCGTCAGCGGCCAGGCGATCATTTCGCTGGCCAGCACATCTTCCAGCGGCGTCTCGGTACGATAGGCCGCCTTGGGATTCATCGTGGCATGGTGGTGGTTCTTGACCGCCACCTTGGCGAACTGCTCGATCGTCGTGCCGTATCGGCTGGCGTGGACCATGCCAGCCTCGGCGAAAATCGACGGCGGCGCGACCGAACCGAACAGCCCTTCCGGCGGAGGTCCTTCCGTCAGAGGTCCGCCCATCAGGCCGCGCGGATTCTTTTCCGCGCCGACAGCGAGGACGACGTCGTACTCCCCGCTTTTCACGGCGAGGATCGCCTGCCGAACGGCAGTGGCCCCGGCAGCGCAGGCATTGGAGACGTTGACACACATCGCCCCGGTCTGACCGATGAGCTGGAGCACCCGCTGGGCTACCATCGAGGCGGAATTGAACGTCGAGCCGGCGTAGATCGCCTCGACCTCGCGGATCGTGATACCGGCATCGTCAAGCGCCAGCAAAGCGGCTTCTGCCGCCAGCTGGAACGGCGTCCGGTCCGGGTGCCGCCCGAAGCGGATCATGTCCGCGCCCACGATGAATGCGTCGCTCACTGGCCAACTCCTTTCGGGACGAAGTGAAACCCGACGTAAGGCCGGCCTTCCTTGTCAAGAATACCGCCCGCATCGTCGATCACGGCTTCCACCGCCAGATCGGGATGCACGGCCTCGGGCGCAATACCGCGCAGGGTGCCTTTGAGCGTGAGGCCTCCA
The DNA here is from genome assembly GCF_001046635.1 of Novosphingobium barchaimii LL02. Taxonomy (GTDB): domain Bacteria; phylum Pseudomonadota; class Alphaproteobacteria; order Sphingomonadales; family Sphingomonadaceae; genus Novosphingobium; species Novosphingobium barchaimii. The sequence goes on along the minus strand of NZ_KQ130457.1, from coordinate 282,961 downwards.
TCAAGATCGACGATCGCAGACACAAACGGTACGGGAATGCCCGGATAGCTGCGGTGAATGACCGACCAGCTGAACACCTTGCCGCCCGGCCCGGCACGCACCGCCTCAAGCGGCGTGCGGCTGCCACAGGCCCGGCAGGCCATGGTCGCATCGGCGACGACGGCCCCGCAATCCACGCACTTGCGGCCTTCGATCACGGCGCTGCCATCAGCAGCAACCCTGATCGCCTTGTGCGCGGGCTGCGCCTGGGTCTTATCGCTTTGAACCAGTGTCCTTCTCCCAACCGGGGCTTCGATTCGCCCTTGCATGCCGCGTTCCATGCCCTGTTTCCCGGGCGTCTCATCGCCAATGCCACTACCGACGGCAATAATCAATGAAACGATGCTATTGCAATAATGGCTACAGCGATTAGGAGAGAATTTCAGCCATGAGCCGTCAAGGGCAAGCCGCACAATCCTCGTGACGCAGCCGAACCCGAAGCTCCGAGATGATGGCACAGATGATAACCCTAGGTGAGAGTGGAAGCCGATGATTCCCCAGAATGATCCGCAGGGATTGAAGCAGTTGGTCAGTGACCGCGCCGCCCTGCTGAAGCACCTTGAACATGCCGATACGGCGCCCCTGCTCATGGTACTCGTCCATCTGGGCGGCGATTCGGCCTGGCTTGAACGCATTGCGCCGCACATCAAAGGGCCCTGGAGCTTTCATGATGAAACCCCGGCCGAACTGAAGGCCGAGCTGCGCGAAGCAGTTGCCAATGTTCTGGCCGACTATGCCGACCGCGGACGACCGCTGCCGCTTGCTCCGCCGATGGATCTGCTCCAGGCCATGCTGAACGCGTGCACCGGACAGACCGTTCCGCCGGAATACCTGCCACTCGCGATCGAGGAACTCGATCTCGCGGAAATCGACCCGAAGACCGTCAAATGGCGCAAAGAGCCCAGCGCCGAAGCTCTGGCGGACTTCAAGGTCCTCGTGATCGGTGCGGGCTTTTCGGGGGTTGCCCTTGCGATCAAGCTCAAGCAGGCCGGCATCGACCACGTCATCATCGAAAAGAACGAAGAGGTCGGCGGCACCTGGTACGAAAACACGTATCCCGGCATCGGCGTCGATACGGCAAACCACTTTTATTCCTATTCCTTCGCCATCAATGACGACTGGAATCACTTCTTCGCCAAGGGCGACGAGATCGAAGGCTACATCAAGCGCAATGCCGAGCTGAACGGCATCCGTGGCGCGATCCGGTTCCAGGAAGAGGTCGTCTCGGCGATCTGGGACGACGAAGCGCTGATATGGAACGTCGAGGTCCGCCGCGCCGATGGCTCGACGTACAGCACCAGCGCCAACGCCGTGGTGAGTGCGGTTGGCCAGCTCAACCGCCCGCAGATGCCTGATATCGCCGGGCTCGACACGTTCGAGGGGCCTGCCTTCCACTCGGCGCGTTGGGATCATTCGGTCGATCTGGCCGGCAAGCGGGTGGCGATGATCGGCACAGGTGCGTCGGGCATGCAGATCGCGCCCGCCATCGCCCCGGTCGTCGGCAACCTGGCGATCTTCCAGCGTTCGCCCCACTGGGCAATGCACAACCCGCTCTACTTCGAAAAAGTCACTGACGACAAGAAGTGGGTGCTGCGGAACATTCCCTTCTATTCCAAATGGTTCCGTTTCCAGCTGTTCTGGTCCTCTTCGGACACCTTCCACGACAAGCTGCGGATCGACCCCGACTGGCATGACAGCGCACGATCGCTGAACGCGGACAATGCCCTTGTCCGCAAGCAGCTTGAAGAACACATCGCCCGAGAAGTGAACTACGATCCTGAACTGATCCGCAAGGCGACCCCAGACTTCCCGCCCTATGGCAAGCGCATGCTGCGCGACAACCACTGGTACCGCATGCTGACCCGGCCCAACGTCGATCTGATCGACAGCGGCATCGACCATGTCGAGGCGGATGCGGTGATCGACAAGGATGGCGTGCGTCACGAAGTCGACATCATCGTCATGGCGACCGGCTTCCAGGCGCGCCGCCTGCTGTGGCCGATGCATATCGAAGGCCGCAACGGCGCCGTTATCCGCGAACGCTGGGGCGAGGACGATCCCCGCGCGCACCTGGGCATCACCGTTCCCGATTTCCCGAACTTCTTCGTGATCTACGGCCCCAACACCAATCTGGCCCACGGCGGCAGCGCGGTATTCCACTCCGAATGCCAGATCCGCTACATCATGCAGGGGCTGCGCGAACTGGTGGAAACCGGCAATGCCGCGCTCGAGGTCAAGCCGGAGGCATTCTGGGATTACCAGGACAAGGTTGATGCCGCGCATCGCGGCATGGTCTGGTCGCATCCTGGCGTCACCAGCTGGTACAAGAACAAGGATGGGCGCGTCACCGCGAACTCACCCTGGCGACTCGTCGATTATCGCAACCTGACCGAGAACTTCGACCCGGCCGAATATGCTTTCACGCCCGGCCCGGCCGCCCCCGGCAAGGATGAGGCCGCATGAGCCTCGAAGCACTGCTCAAGCCCCGCTCGATCGCGATCATCGGGGCGTCGGACAACAAGGCGCGCATCGGCGGGGTGCCGCTTGAACTGCTTGTGCGCGCCGGGTTCGACCGCGTGCATGCCGTCAATCCCAAGAACGAGACCGTTCAGGGCCGTCCAGCCTACAAGGACATCGAATCCGTACCCGAAGCGGTCGACCTCGCCATCCTCGCGGTCTCGGCCGAAGCCACACTGGGGCAGCTCGAACGCTGCCACGCGCTGGGCATTCCCGCAGCCCTGGTTTATGCCTCGGGCTACGCCGAGACCAACGAGCCCGAAGGACAGGCCCGGCAGGACGAACTCGTCGCCTTCGCACAGCGCAGCGGCATGAAGGTGGCAGGGCCCAACTGCATGGGCAACGCCAACTTCACCGATGCAATCTTCACCACGTTCGGCCAGTCCTTCCAGCCCGGTGAACCGGCGGGGTCCACCGCCTTGCTGACCCAGAGCGGCAACATGTGCGCCACCGTTTTTCGCATGGCCCGCCGTGCCGGCGTCACCTTCAGCCAGGTCATCAACACCGGCAACGAAGCTACCGTCGATTTCAGCGATTACCTGGATTACCTCGCAGGCGACGACGCCACCACCTCGGCGCTGTGCTATATCGAGGAGCTGCGCGACGGTGCCAAGTTCCTGGCCGCTGCCCGTAAGTTCCGGGCAGCGGGCAAGCTGCTGGCCGTCTACAAGGTAGGAGCCAGCGAAAAAGGGGCCGAGGCCACCCGATCGCACACCGCCGCGCTCGCTGGCGACAATGCCGCTTACGACGCCGCCTTCGCCCGCGCCGGAGTGGCGCGCGCTTCCGAGCTTTCGGGTCTGGCCGACCTGGCCTACCTGCATACGCTGGGCGGCAAAATCGGTGGGAGCAACTGCGCGATCCTGAGTATTTCCGGGGCGGCCGGGGCGATCCTTTCAGATGCGCTGTCTCTGGCCGGGGGCGATGTGCCCAGCTTCCCGCAGGACGTCCAGGACGGCCTCGATGCCCAGATCCCGGGGCACTCGATGGTGTCGAACCCGGTCGATCTCACCGGCAACATCGTCAATTCCAACAACTTCCTTTCAGAATGCATCAAGCTGGCGTTGCAGCCGGACGATATCGACGTCCTGCTACTCTATCTGCCGGGCGCTTTCCTGACGAGCGCGCTGGATCAGGTCGAAAAGGCCGCGGCGCAAAGCGGCAAGGCTATCATCGTGATAGACACTTTCGCCATGGCCGATCGGGAACGGCTCGCTGCCGCAGGGATCGGCTATTTCGACGACTTCGACCGGGCCGCCCGCGCGATCTGCGCTTATGGCCAATGGAAGAAGGCCGGCACCGCCATCGCTGCCGATACGTCCGACACGGCGACCTGGCCCGAGATCGCGGCAGATCGCTCCGCCCTGTCGGAAACCGAAGCGAAGGAGGCACTCGCCCGCTTCGGCGTCCCGGTCGTCGAGGACCGGCTGGTCACTGACGCCGGCCAAGTGCGCGAAGCAGCCGAGGCAGTCGGTTTTCCGCTCGTGCTCAAACTCGTCAGCCCCGACGTTGCGCACAAGACCGAGTATGGTCTGATCAAGCTCGGCCTGACGACCGCCGAGGCCGTCGAGGAAGGCTACGCGGACGTCATGGCAAAGGCGCAGGCCTTGCCCGGTGTCCACATCGAAGGGGTGACACTGGAGCCGATGCTGACTGGCGGCGTCGAAATCCTTGCCGGCGTCACCCGCGACCCGGTGTTCGGCTGGATGCTGACAGTCGGCTTGGGCGGCGTGTGGACCGAACTGATGAAGGATGCATGCCACGCACTGCTTCCGGTGGATGCGCAAGGCGCGGAAGCGATGCTGCGCAGTCTCAAGGGCTTCCGTCTGCTGGACGGCTATCGCGGCGCGCCCAAGGCCGATGTCCCGGCTGCGGCGCGCGCCATCGCCGCACTCGGTCAGGCAGTGCTTGCCGGGGGTGACATGTTGCGCGAAGTTGAAGTGAACCCCTTGCTGGTGCTGCCCGAGGGGCGCGGTGCGGTCGCGGTCGATGCGCTCGTGCTGCTCAATGGGCAGACGGAGAACGGCCATGACTGACCTAGTCGAACCCCAGAAGGTCGATATCACATACGAAACGGACGAGCCGATCCTCTACGAAGTGATCGAATCGGTCGCGTGGATCACGATGAACCGACCCAGCTTCAACAACGCCCAGAACGGCCAGATGACTTATGCCCTCGACGACGCCTTCCAGCGAGCGGTGAGGGACGACGCGGTCAAGGCGATCGTGCTGGCCGGCAACGGCAAACACTTCTCGGCGGGTCACGACATCGGGACCCCGGGGCGCGATCTGCACCATGAATTCGACAAGCGGATGCTCATCGCGCCGCACACCAACAAGCCGGCGGCTGAACTGCTCTATACCCGTGAGCAGGAACAGTACCTGGGCATGTGCCGACGCTGGCGCGACGCCCCAAAACCCACCGTGGCGATGGTACAGGGCGCCTGCATTGCCGGCGGCCTCATGCTGGCCTGGGTCTGCGATCTCATAATCGCATCGGACGATGCCTTCTTCCAGGACCCTGTTGTCCGCATGGGCATCCCCGGCGTCGAGTATTTCGCCCACGCCTACGAACTTCCGCCGCGCATCGCCAAGGAGTTCCTGCTGCTGGGCGAGCGGATGAGCGCACAGCGCGCGGAGCAGTTCGGCATGGTCAACCGCATCGTCACGCGCGATGCCTTGCGCGCGGAAACGGCTGCCGTCGCTGCGAAGCTGGCCGCGCAGCCGCGTCTCGGCGCCTGGCTGACAAAACAGGCCGTGAACCACGTCGAGGAACTGCGTGGCAAGCGCGCGGCGATGGATGCGGTTTATCACATGCACCATTTCGCCCATGCGCAGAACGATCTGACCATGGGCAACTCGCTCGCGGGTCTCGACGGCAAGGCGATGGCGGCGGAAAACAAGAAGCAGGCAGGGTCGTGAAACTCGAATATACCCCTGAGCAACGCGCATTCCGCCTGGAAGTGCGCGAATGGATGGAGGCCAATGTGCCTTCCGGCCCGTTGCCTTCGTTCGACCTCACCCAGGAAGGGTTCGAGGCCCACCGGGAGTGGGAGCGCAAGCTCAACGAAGGCCGCTGGGGCATGGTCACGTGGCCCGAGGAACTGGGAGGGCGCGGTCTAGACCTCATCCGCTGGCTGATTTTCGAGGAGGAATACTACCGCGCGGGGGCGCCAACCCGCGTCAACCAGAACGGTATTTTCCTGCTCGGCCCGACGATGATGGAGTTCGGCACCGAGGAACAGAAGTCCCGCTTCCTGCCGCGCATGGCCGCAGGCGACGACGTCTGGGCCCAGGCATGGTCGGAGCCTGGGGCCGGCAGCGATCTTGCCGGTGTGCGCTCGACCTGTACGCGCGACGGCGACGAATACGTCCTCAACGGCCAGAAGATCTGGTCCAGCCGCGCCACTTTCGCCGACTGGGCCTTTGGCCTGTTCCGTGAGCCGGGCAGCGAACGACACAAGGGCATGAGCCTCGTCCTGTTTCCGCTCGATGCGCCGGGAGTTACCCGCCGGCCGATCGCGCGAATGGACGGCGAACTGGTCTTTGCCGAAATCTTCCTCGACGACGTTCGCGTGCCCGTAACCAATCGGCTCGGCGAAGAAGGCCAGGGCTGGCACGTATGCATGGCCACCGCCGGGTTCGAGCGCGGGCTTATGCTGCGATCGCCGGCACGCTACCAGCAGGCGGCCCGCAAATTGATAGCCCTTTACGAAAAGCACAAGGACACCCTTCCTGCCTCGATCGCCGAACGCGTGGCGAAAAGCTGGATGGACGCAGACGCCTATGCATTGACGATCTACGCGATGGCCTCGCGCCTCGCCGCCGGCGGCACGATCGGGCCGGAGGCATCAACGAACAAGATCTTCTGGTCCGAACTCGACATCGCGCTTCATCAGACCGCCCTCGACATCCTAGGCGACCGAGCCGAACTCACCGCGTTGGCGCCGGCTGCCGCCGATCCGGACAACTGGCTGGATGGGTACGTCTTCGCGCTGCCGGGACCGATTTATGCCGGTTCCAACGAGATCCAGCGCAACATCATCGCAGAGCGCATGCTCGGCATGCCGAGGGCCTGAGACCATGCATTTTGCCTTCACCGAAGATCAGGCGGCCATCACCGAGGCGGCACGCGAGATGCTGCTGGAAACCTGCACTCCCTCAGACTTGCGCAAGCTGCTGGAAAGCGGGAACCCGCGCGACGCCGGGCGCTGGTCTACCATCTGCGAGATGGGCCTGCCCGGGATCATGGCGCCCGAAAGCGCCGGCGGGCTGGAATTGGGCCTGACAGACCTTGTCGGGATTGCTGAGGCGGCCGGTTACGTCGGGCTTCCGGAACCATTGATCGAACTGGCCGGGGTCACGATTCCCCTGCTCGCCTCGCTCGCCGACGATCACGGGTGGCTGGAGCGCGCCGCGAGCGGGGATTTCGTGGCGATCGGCCATCCCACCAACAGCTTCGTCGGCGATGCCGACCAGGCCTCGGCGCTGCTGCTGGGGCATGGCGAGGAAATCCATCTCGTGCCAGCCGAAGCAGTCAGTCTCGTGCGGCAGGACAGTTTCGACAGTTTCCGACGTCTGTTCACCGTCGAATGGACGCCCTCCAGCGCGACCCTGGTCGGAAGAGACTGGGCCCTCGCCGCAGAACGCGGGGCGCTTCTCGCGGCCGCGCAGATGATCGGCCTTGGCCAGCGATGCATCGACATGTCGGTGTCCTATGCCAAGGATCGCACGCAGTTCGGCAAGCCGATCGGCAGCTATCAGGCAGTCAAGCATCTGGTCGCCAGCGCACAGGTCGCGATCGAATTCGCCCGTCCCGTCGTCCATGCCGCCGCCGCGGAATTACCGCTGGCCATTGCCGCTTCGCGTGCCCGTGTCGCTCACGCCAAGATCGCCGCCGGTGAGGCAGCGGACCTTGCCGCACGCACCGCCGTCCAGGTTCACGGCGCCATGGGCATCACGCACGAGGCCGACGTGCACTTCTTCCTCAAGCGCGCTTTTGGACTGAAAAGCGCCTGGGGCACCGTAGCCGAGCACACCCGCACGGTGATAGAGAGGGTCACCACCGCGCGCACCGGGCCCGACGCCACGTTCGCAGCAGAACTTTCTTCACCGGACCCACAATGAACCCGAACAATACACAGCCGCACTTGGGACTGGGCCGGATCGGCCTGTGGTCGATGGAGCTGCGCTTCGGCGACCCTGACGCCATCGTCGATGCGGCGACCGAACTCGACGAACTCGGCTACGGGACCTTGTGGATACCGGGCGCCATGGGCGGCGACCTGTTGGGCGATCTCGATCGGCTGCTGGGCGCGACTGGGAATGCTACCATTGCCAGCGGCATCCTCAATATCTGGAAGCACGAAGCAGCCGACGTAGCGACCTGGTGGAATGGCCTGCCGGCCGAGCATCGGGAGCGGTTCCTGCTCGGGCTGGGCGTCAGCCACGGGGCGACGGTGGGCGAGGCCTATCGCAAGCCGCTATCGGCGATGAAGGACTATTTGACACAGCTTGGCGATGCGGGTGTCCCTGGGGACCGCACCTGCCTGGCCGCGCTTGGTCCGAAGATGGTGGAACTCGCGCGGGATCGCACACTCGGAGCGCACCCCTACCTGGTAACTCCCGAACATACCGCCATCGCACGCGAAGCACTGGGGGCAGGACCGCTACTGGCCCCTGAACAGGGCGTGGTCTTCGAGGCGAACCGCGAACGCGCACGCGACATCGCGCGCCCCTATGTGCAAGGTTACGGCAGGCTGGAAAATTACGCCAACAGCTGGCGGCGACTGGGTTTCAGCGAAGAGGATATCGCGACCACCAGCGACCGGCTGGTTGATGCCCTGTTCGCTTGCGGCGATACGCAGGTCATCGGCGAGCGGGTGGATGCGCATTTCGCAGCGGGCGCTGACCACGTCTGCCTTCAGGTCGTCGGCCCCAATCCGGGAGCCAACGATGTGCGCGCACTGCTGCCCGCGTGGCGCGAACTGGCGCCGGCGCTGATCCGCACCTGACGCCAGTCCGCCCGCGCCGGTCAGGGCATGTTGCCGGCATTCGCCGCATACCGCGCGGCGATGTAGCCGAACACGAACGAGGGTCCCACGCTCGACCCTGCTCCCGGATAGACGCGGCCCATCACCGATGCCGTGCTGGTACCGGTAGCATAGAGCCCTTCGATGGCGCTGCCGTCCTCGCGCAGGACGCGCCCATGGACGTCGGTGACGACGCCGCCATAGGTACCCACATCACCGGGCCATACGCGTGCGGCGTAGAACGGCCCCTGCTCGATGGCGCCCAATGTGTTGGACGGGTGATGGTAATGGTCGCCCAGCCATTCGTCATAGGCCCGCTGCCCGCGCCGGAACTCGTCATCGCGGCCCTTGCGCGCGCCGACGTTGAAGCGATCGACAGTTTTGCGCAGTTGCTCAGGCTCCACCTGGATCAATCGGGCCAGTTCCTCGATCGTGTCGGCACGGAACAGGAAACCGGAATCGTACCATTCCTGCGGCTTCTTCGTGCCCGGCATCGTGCCGCAGAACAGGTACTTGCGCATGCTCTGCTCGTCCGAAATCCACCAGCTCGGCAGCGCCGGCACGGTTTCATTGCGCTTGAGCACGTTCTGGCAGAACGCCATGTACGAGCCGCCCTCGTTCATGTAGCGCACGCCGGTCTGGTCGACGACGATAGAGTGGGGCTTGGCATAGTTCATCTGGCCGCTGACCGCGCCGATCCCCACGCCCTGCCCGTTGGTGTTCTCATGCCCCGGTGGGATCGTCATCTGGTTGCCGACCCGCTCGTTCATCTGCGCCAGCGCCGCGCCCATCGCCTCCATGCTCTCGATCATCTCGCCGGTGTCTCCCGGCCCCGCCGCCGTCCATTCGACCGAAGTGCCGGGCATGTATTTGTCGCGCATCGCCTGGTTCTGCGAAAAGCCGCCGGCGTTGACCAGCACCCCGGAGCGCGATCCGATCCGCCAGTCTCGCCCATCCTTCGTGGTGACGACGCCCTTCACCGCCCCGCCCTCCAGAATGAACCCCTTGACCGGAGAATCGACCCGCAAGGTGGCCCCCGCTCCTAGCGCGGCCTTCAGCATCCGGCCCTGCAGGGCGCCGCCCGCCGTCGTCCACGACTTTCCCGTGAGCTTCGCCGCCGCAACCCGGAGCCCGACCCGCAGCATCGCGAGCTTGCCCTTCCACGATGACTTGAAGGTCGAGATTTCGAAGCCTTCGCTGTGGTAAGCGGGAATTTCCATGAAGTTGGGCCTCAGCCTTTCCTTCCATTCGCCCAGTTCGTTGGTGTCGAACAGGTCAGCGAGCACCGTGCGCCCGGGCACGGAGCCGCCGGGACGCTCGTCATAGTAATCGGGCCAGGATGGCGAGCGGCGCAGTTTGATTCCCTGCTCGACGAGAAAGTCGATCATCCTGGGCGCCTCGGTCACGTAGGCACGGCGCTTCTCCAGCGTGGTACCCGGCGCATCGAGCGACTGGCCCGCTGTCGCCTCCATGTACTCCATGGCCTTTTCGTAGCTGTCCTCGATCCCTTCCTCGCGCATGAAGGGGTTGTTCGGAATCCAAAGTACCCCGCCCGAGCGTGAGGTCGTGCCGCCGATAAGATCGGTCTTTTCCAGGATCGCGACGCTTTTGCCTGCCTTGCGCATGACCAGCGCGGCACACATCGAGCCGCCGCCGCTTCCGACCACGACGAAGTCGAAAACCTCGTCGAAATTCAAATCGCTCATCTTGGCATCCTCGTTTTTTGTTTTCACAGGCACGCGCCGCCGCGGCCGCGGCGGTCATGCGTAAGGTGGCTCCTCCCACCAGGGATAGAAATCGGGCATGTCTTGGGACACGCGATCCGGGAATGCGGGACGGCGCTTTTCCAGGAACGAACGGACCCCCTCGGATGCGTCCGCTGAACGCGAGCGGGCGTGGATGCCCCGGCTCTCGATGCGATGGGCCTCCATGGGATGCGCCATGCCGAGCCCCCGCCACAGCATCTGGCGAACCAGGGCCACGGCTACGGGCGCGGCGTTGTCGATGATCTCGCGCGCCTGGCGCTCGGCCGCGCGGAGAAGATCGCCTTGCGGCACGACCGCATTGACCAGTCCATGCCGCAACGCTTCGGCCGCATCGACCATACGTCCAGACATGCACCATTCCAGCGACGTGCCGATCCCGGCGATGCGGGGCAGGAAGAACGAAGCTGCCGTTTCCAGTACCATTCCGCGCCGGGCGAAGACGAAGCCAAAACGGGCTTCCTCGGCGGCGATGCGGATATCCATCGGCAGCGTCAGCGTGGCCCCGAGCCCGGCGGCAGCTCCGTTGATCGCGCCGATCACTGGCTTGCGCAAGTTATAGAGCACGAGCGCCAGCCGCCCACCGACCTCACGCATCCGCTCGTTCGCATAGTCGACTGTCCCATCGGGCCCGGTCAGGTCAGCGCTGCCCGGCGCGACAAGACTTTCCGATCCGCTCGACAAGTCGGCGCCGGCGCAGAACGCGCGACCTTCACCGGTGACGATTACTGCTCCCACCGCATCGTCGCTGTCCGCCGCCTCGAACGCCGCGATCAGTTCACGCACCATCGCGCCGTTCACCGCGTTCAGTTTCTCCGGCCGCGCGAGAGTGATCGTGGCGATGCGGTTGGCGACTTCGTAGCGGATGAACGCAAAGGCCATTGGTCAGCCCGCCGCGATCTGCTTGAGGTATTTGCCGCGGTCCACTTTGCCCGAGGCGGTACGCGGCAGCGCTTCATGTATGATGCGTACCGTGCGCGGGACCTTGTAGATGGCGAGGTTCGCGCGGCAGTGCGCCTTTATGTCGTCTTCGCCCACGGCCGATCCGGCGGCAACCATCACGGTCGCTTCCAGCCGCTCGCCAAGGCGCGGATCGGGACGGCCATAAGCGATGCAGTCGCCGACTTGCGGATGGTCCGCCAGCACGCGCTCGACCTCGGCGCAGTAGATGTTCTCCCCGCCCGAGATCACCATGTTCTTCTTGCGGTCCACGATGGTGACGATGCCCTGCGCGTCGATGGTAGCGACATCGCCGGAAGCCAGCCAGCCATCCTGCAACGCCTCGGCGGTCGCTTTCGGATCGCCAAGGTATTCGGTCATCAGCCCGGCGCCGCTGACCCAAAGTTCGCCCGGTTCGCCCACGTCCGCCTCGGAGCCGTCGTCGCGCCGTACGCTGACCTCGACCGTGGGCGCGGCCCAGCCGCAGGACGAAGGGTTATCGAGGTAGGCCTGACCACTGATCGAACAGGTCCATGCGGTCGTCTCGGTCTGCCCATAGGTGTTCGAAAGCAGGCAGTTGGGCATTCGCCGCCGGATTTCGGCCAGCAAGGTCGGATTGAGCGCGGCTGCGCCATTGGCCATGTAGGCGACCTTGCCCAGCGTCTCAGGCGTCGCGCGCGGCGATCGCAGCATGTCCCACAGCATTGCCGGGACGAAGGACAATCGGCTCATGCCGACCGTCTCGATCATGTCGAAGGCGATATCGACGTTCCACTTGGTCATGATGTGGATCGTCGTGCCCAGACTGATCGCGCGGAAGATCGGCATGATCCCCGACAGGTGGAACATCGGCCCCAGGATCACCGCGGGGGTCGCCATCGAGCGGCGCTCGGGCGCCAGCACCTCTCCGGTTTCCTGCTCGTAGCGCACGTCCTGCACCAGCCCCATGAAACACGCGATCGCGACGGAGTTCGCCAACGCGCCCTGGCTCAGAAGAGCTGCCTTGGGAAACCCGGTGGTGCCGGAAGTGAAAAGCACGATACCGCCTGCATCGGGATGAGATTCATGCGCCGCGAACACGCTGCCTGCCTTGGTCGATGTAAGTTCGCCGTAGTCCGCATCCTGCCCGTCCCGCAGGCCGGACGATGGTTCCCCCACCACGATACGCGGCCATGTGGGATCCGGAGTATCGGCGGCAATGATATCCGCGCGGTCGGCGTCGATGATGGCCAGTTCGCAGTCCGCCGTGGCAATCGCACGCAGCATTTCCGCCGCAACGCCGCGACTGTTCACCAACGCCGCGACGCCTCCCACTGCGGTAATCGCCAGAACACTGACGATCCATTCGGCGCGATTGCTCATCACGACCGCCACCTTGCTGCCAGGGCCGATTGCGAACCGGGCCTGCAGCGAATCGGCAAGCGCGGCTGCTTTCGCGAACGCCTCGGCATACGTCAGGCGCACGTCGTCCTGCACCACCATGACACGGTCGCCATACGCCTGCGCCTGACGATATATACCGGCCAGCGTGCGCGGGGCGCCCTTGAACACCTGCCGAAGCCGTCCGCCCAGTTCGATCGTTTCGAGCGCAGCGACCCCGTCGGGGCCCAGGAGCCTGGCAACCAGCGGATCACCCGGCGCCGCGTGCGCCGTCACGGCGGAATGGCCGCCCGCATCTGCCGACATGATTGACACTTTCAACTCCTCGATCCCGTTCATTTTCGGACTACGCCCACATCGCCCCGGCGAGTTTTGTGGCCAAGCGAGCACCAGTGCGCTGCCGCGCTGCAGTCTGGCGGCATCCATTGCGCCGTTTAGGGCAGACAAGACCGATCGCGATGATTATGCAATGCAAAAATGGCATTGTAGGGATGGGTATGAAAAAAACGGCTGCGTGCGATGGATATGCAAGCCTCCCCAATACGCCTCTGGCTGAGTGGCGGGGGGGATGGGGGATCGTTCTGGCCGCCTGTGCCGGCGTCGCGACATCGGCTTTGCTGTCGTATTCGAGCAGCTTGTTCATTGAGCCCTTGCAGCAGGAATTCGGATGGAGCCGGGCGCAGATCGTATCGGGAAATGCGATCGCGGCTTTGGCAGGCGCACTGTGCGCCCCTTTCACCGGCCTGTTCGTCGATCGCCTGGGACCGCGCCGGCTTGGCATCGCTGCCGTCATCGCCATGTGCCTTGCCACGGCGATGCTGGGCCTGACCGGACCGCAGATCTGGAACTGGAGAGCGCTGTGGGTGGTGGTCGCCATCGCCATCGTCCTGATCCAGCCTTCGGTCTGGACGGCAGCGGTTACCAGCGTCTTCACGCATAGCCGGGGTTTCGCACTGGCTGTGACACTATGCGGTGCCAGCATCGCCTCGATCATCATTCCGCCGCTTACCTACGCGCTCATCGAAGAGTTCGGCTGGCGCCTTGCCTGGGCAGCGCTTGGCGGCATCTGGGCGCTGTTCACCCTTCCCCTCGTGTGGTTCTTCCTATCCAGCGCGCGTGACCGCGAACGCCTGTCCCGCGCCGGATCCCCGGCGTCTGCGGCCGGTCGCGCGCCGGGCAGGCTGCGCGACAGCGGCATACTCACCCTTCGCTACGCCAAGCTGGCGCTGGCAGGGGTGTCGATCGCCGCCGTGGTGGTTACCCTCGGCGTAAGCCTCGTCCCGCTGCTGTCATCGAACGGGCTGACCCGGGCGCAGGCGGCGGGCACCGCATCGCTGCTGGGCCTGTCGTCGATCGGCGGTCGCCTCGCGATCGGCATGTTGCTCGACCGGAAAAATGGCCGGTTCCTCGCCGCCGTCTGCGTGTCGCTTCCGATCATCGGCCTGCTGATCCTGATCCATAACCCGGGATCGCTGCTTGCGGCGTCCATCGCCGTGCTCATCTTCGGTCTGTCGCTGGGCGCGGAACTGGACATCATGGCTTATCTGACCTCCCGCTACTTCCGGCTTGAAAACTTCGGCTTCCTGTTCGGCACCATGGGCGGTCTTATCGGTCTGGCGGCAGCCAACGGACCCCTTGTGTTCAACGCCAGCTACGATGCCCTGCACAGTTATGTCCCGGCGATGTGGGCCGCGATCCCGATCTGCCTGGTCTCCGCCACGATGTTCCTCATCCTGGGGCCCTATCCCTCCCTATCGCCGAGCGAGACGGCCACCTGAACTACTCGAATGCATCTATAGCATTGCATTGACGGCTGGATTGGGCGATCCCCGGCAAAAGGCCACTGGCCGCACAAGAACGAAGGGACAGGAATGCAGGACGTAGCGAGCGGCGGGTTGCGCACGATCATCATCGGCGCGGGGATGGCCGGACTGCTGGCCGCGATCCGGCTTAAACAGCGCGGCGAAAGCGATTTCGTGATCTACGAAAAAGGCACCTCGGTCGGCGGCACCTGGCGCGAGAATACCTATCCCGGCATAGCGTGCGACACCCCTGCCCATTCCTATTCCTATTCCTTTGCGCTGAACCCGGAATGGAGCGCGTTCTATGCGCCGGGCGAGGAAATCCGCGGCTACTTCGAACGTATGACCGACCGATACGATCTCGCCGCTCACATTCGGTTCAACACCGAGATCGCCGCCTGCGAATGGCGCGACGGGCAATGGCACGTCACGACGAAAGCAGGCGACATCGATCAGGCGCAGGTCCTCGTCGCCGCTACCGGTGTGCTGCACCACCCCCACATCCCCGACATCGCCGGCTTGGCGGATTTCGAGCGGCCGTGGTTCCACAGTGCCCGCTGGGACCACTCTGTGCCGGTCGACGGAAAGCGCATCGGCGTGATCGGCAACGGCTCGACCGGCGTGCAGATCGTCTCGGCACTGGCACGGCGGGCAGCACGGCTGGTCCATTTCCAGCGCTCGCCGCAATGGATCATGCCCGCCATCGACAAGACTTACACAAACGAGGAGAAGCTGGACTTCCGCACCGATCCCGCCGCGATCGAGAATGTGCGCAACGGCCCGGAAACGCAGGCCCGGCGCAATCGCTTCACCTCCGCGATCATCGACGCCGAATCCACAGAGCTGGCCGAGATCGAGGACATCGTCGCGCGCAATCTGGAAGACAGCGTCCGCGATCCGGCACTGCGCGAGAAGCTGCGCCCGAATTATCGAGCCGCGTGCAAGCGCCTCGTTTTTTCGTCGCGCTACTACGATGCGGTCCAGCAGCCGGCGGTCTACGTCGAGACAGGCGCGATCGAGCGAATCGAGCCGACCGGGGTACGGATGAAGGACGGCACCTTCCATGAGCTCGACGTGCTGGCGCTCGCCACCGGCTTCAAGGTGGATCAATTCGTACGGCCGATGACGGTCCGCGGCGTGGGCGGCCTGGACCTGGAAGACCTCTGGGCCGAAGGGCCGCGCGCGCACTATGCGGTGACGGTGCCCGGCTTCCCCAACCTGTGCCTGCTGAACGGCCCCACTGGCCCGGTCGGCAATTTTTCCCTGATCGACATCGCCGAAAAGCAGTGGGGCTATTTCGACCAGCTGCTCGACCAGGTCCGGGCCGGGCGATGCCAGGGCATTGCCCCGCGCATCGAAGCCCTCGAACGATACGAAGTGGCCCGCGACGAAGCGGCCGGGCGCACCGTCTTTGCTTCCGGTTGCACCAGCTGGTATCTCAACGAAAAGGGCGTGCCCCAGGTCTGGCCCTGGAGCTACGGTCATTTCATCGAATGCATGGCTGCCCCACGGCTGGAGGATTTCGAACTGGTCGGCGCCGGCTGATCACACCGTACCGACGCCCGTGACCGGCGAGCCGACCGCGCCGGGCAGGCGCAGCGGCGGGGCGGTGAACAGGAAGCGACTGCGCCCGTTGGCGCGAAGCCAGTCGGCGAGGTCACTGAGCAGGAACATTTCGCCCAGCGGGATTCCCAGCTTGAACAGGCACAGGTGATGCAGCGGCACGCGGGCGCCGTGGGCATCCTCACGCACGAAATCAGGCATTGCCTCTACCGCTTCATTGTCCGACACGAGCGCCGCGACGCCGCTGTCGGCAATCCAGCGCTGCAGCCGCTCGTCGAACCCGTCCAGCCCCGAGCAGCGATGCGGGTCGAACGCGTCGCTGCCGCCATTGTATTGCCCCAGCAGGGCGCGGTCGAAACCCGTGCGCAGACAAAGTACATCGCCCGGCTCCACGATGACGCGGTCCGCCTCGAGAATGCCCATCAAGGCGTCGTAGCCGACGGGCACCGCCTCCAGCCCCACATGCGCGAACAAGTCCACCATGACGCCGCGCCCCTGCAGGCCGGTTTCCGCGATACGCTCTATGCCCAGCGCAAAGGCGCCATGGGGACCGGGCTTCGCCTCGCCGCCGTGGAGGTAATCGACCGGTCCGCAGACGTGCTCTTCGGCGCGGAACCCGTTGTAGTAGGTGACCGCCTCCTCGCCATCGCTGCTCGCGTCGAATTCGTACCCCATGTGGCAGAGCGCATCCCACTGGGTGGAATATTGCAGACTCAGTGCCACCCGGTCGTCGCAGACGGTCTCCTTCATCCCCGGGATCGCCCGGCCATAGGGATAGTTCATTACCGGGTCCTCGCCGCGCATCGAGAAACTGCGCTCGGGCGGAAACCGGCGCGGGTTGAGGGGTAAACGCGGGCAATCGAGCGGCAGCGACAGGCAGAACGCCAGCCCCTCCCGCACTTCCGAGGCGGCGGCGCGGCGGCGCTCGGGCGTTATCAGGTTAAGCCGGCCGATCTGGTCATCGGGGCCGAAATCACCCCAGTTCGAGCCGTCGGGGCGAACCGTCCAGCGATCCGCACCTGCCTGCGGGGCTCCGCCCATCGCCGTCGTCATTGCAAATACCTTTCCCAGTGGTTGCCCAAGCCATAAATCTGAAAACAGTCTCTAGCCAGCCCAAATGCATGTCGCTATGTGCATTACAAACAGATAGAACTCGCAGATGCCGTCGGCACGGAACGAGGGCGAAAGACGTCGTTACCGGCTGGTGGCACGAGCGGAAGGATGGGAGTTGGGCGAAGTCATGACAGCGATGGGCATTTCGATATTGCCGCAGGCCGAGTCGCGCCCGATGCCGGAGCCTTGCCATCACCTGCCCCGGAGCGGCGAGAGGACTTTCGCAGCATGAGCCGCTTCCACTACACCATCCTCTCGCGCGCGGTACCTGGACGCGAGGACGAATTCGTCGCGTGGTATCGCGACCGTCATCTCGCCGATGTGTGCCGTATGCCCGGCGTGATCGGCGGCAAGCTGTTTCGCATGGATTTCCAGCGCGTTTACGACATCGATGAGGCCCCGCAGTGGACGCTGATGGCAATCTACGAGCTGGAAGGCGACACCCCGCAAAACGTGATCGACGCCATCCGCGCCGCATCGGGCTCTCCCGAGATGCCCGCGTGCGACGCACTGACCAAGGCCGGAATGATCCAGGCGGCGGGGCACCTGATCGCCTCGGCCGGGAATGCCGGCGGCTCCATCGACGGCGGCGGGTTCCACCTGCCCGCGCGGACGCTTCCGGTGCCCGCATATCTCAGCCCCGTGGCACAGGCCTATCTGGCGCCCCAGGGCGGCTCGGGCCCGATGCCGGCGCTCGATGACCGCGCCGGGTGGCGTTCCTACGTGACAGCCATCGACGAAGGCCTGGCCCCGATGCTCGGCCGCGCCGGTATCGACGCCGGCGCCACCACGCAGGAACGCGACGTGGACGGCGTGCGGATCTACGACATCGTCCCTCCCGGTCTTTCGGTGGCGGATCGAGGCATCGTTCTGGACATCCATGGCGGCGGCCTGATCCTGTGCGGTGGCGAACTGTGCCGCATCATGGGCACTTCAGCCGCGATCCGGCTGCAACGGCGGGTCTGGTCGGTCGATTACCGGATGCCGCCCGACCATCCCTATCCCGCTGCACTGGATGACTGCATGGCAGCTTACCGCGCGCTGCTGCGCGATTTCGCGCCCCATCAGATAGTCGTCAGCGGCGGCTCGGCCGGAGGCAACCTCGCTGCCGCCCTGATGCTGCGCGCCCGCGACGAAGGGCTCCCATTGCCCGCGGGACTGATCCTAGGAACCCCCGAAGTCGATCTCACGGAATCCGGGGACAGCTTTAACACCAATGATGGGGTCGATCCCGGCCTGCGCAGCCTGATGCAGGTCAACCTGCTCTACGCAGATGGCCATGACCTGGCGCACCCCTATCTCTCGCCGCTGTTCGGAGACTTCACCAAGGGCTTCCCGCCCACGATCCTCACCACCGGCACCCGCGACCTTTACCTGTCGAACACCGTGCGCATGCATCGCGCATTACGTCAGGCAGACGTCCCCGCCACCCTCCACGTCACCGAGGCCGGGCCGCACACAGGATTTCCCGGCGCGCCAGAAGGTACGCAGATCGACCGCGAGCTGCGGCTTTTCATCAAGACGGTCCTCAACGCGGCGTAAGCCCGGAACCCGTTGCCCTCGACAGGAAGTGCAGTTCATGAATTTCGAGATCACCGAAGAACAGGAAATGGTCCGCGAGACTTTCGCACGTTTCCTTGACTCCAATTCGACCACCGCGCAGGTCCGCAACGCGCTTGACGCCTCGGGCCACGACCCGGAGTTGTGGCGCGGCCTGGCGGACCTGGGCGCCTTCGCGATGCGGGTGCCAGAGGCAGCGGGCGGGATGGGTCTTGGCCTGTTCGAGGCGATCCTTCTGATGGAAGAGGCTGGCCGCACTCTGGCATCGGGACCGATCGCCGAAGCCCTGGTAAGCGCCCGCCTGCTCGGCCTGCTCGGCGGCGATGCGACCGAAGACCTGCTGGACCGGGTGATCGCCGGTGAGGCCGTGGTGACCCTGGCGCGGCACGACATTACGGCGCGGCCGAAGCAGTGGGTCGCAGGCGGCGCGGTGGCAGAGGCCATCGTGGCCCGTCGGGGCGATGAGATCATTCTTGTCGCCGTGCCCGAAACGGCCCGCAAGGCCGAAGCGAACCTTGCCTCCACCCCGATCGCCGAAATCGACCTGGCGGTGCTGGAAGCCACGGTGCTCGCCTCAGGCTCCGAAGCCCTGGCCCACTTTGCCGCCGCCATCGAGGAATGGAAGTTGCTGATGGCAACCGCACTCGTCGGGCTTAGCCGCGAGTCGCTCAGGCTCGCGTCGGCCTACGCCTGCGAACGCAAGCAGTTCGGCCAGCTGATCGGCACGTTCCAGGCGATTTCCCACCCTCTCGCCGACTTGCTGTGCGATGTGGACGGCGCCCGGCTCCTGGTGTGGAAGGCCATCCGCGACATCGCGGACGGACACCCGGAGGCAGCCGCTACGATCTCGGCCGCACTGTGGTGGAGCAGCGACACGGCCGGCCGCACGGGAACACAGGCCCTGCATACGTTTGGCGGATACGGCCTCACCACCGAGTACGATATCTTCCTGTTCAACTTGCGTGCAAAGGCATGGCCGCTGGCGATGGGCGACCCGGCGCGCCTGCTGGAAGAGGTCGGCCGCAGGCTCTACGCCGGTGAAACCGCCTCGCTGCCGGACGCCGGCGAAGTGCCGGTCGACTTCGACCTGGGCGAGGAAGCCGGGGCGATCTCGGCCGAAATCCACGCCTTGTTCGACAAACACGTCACCCCGGAAATGCGCGCCCGCTTCCACTATTCATGGGAAGGCGTAGTGCCAGAGGTGCAAACGATGCTGGCTGAGCACAAACTGCTTTATCCCGGCCTGCCCGAAGAACTCACCGGCCGCAAGATCAGTGGCTATGCGCGCACTGCCGCCGCCAACACGCTCGAGGATATCGGCTACACCACGCCGGCCGCCGGGGTGTCCGGCATGGTCGCGCTGATGATCCACCGCTTCGGCAGCGACGAGCTGAAGAGCGAGGTCCTGCCGCGCATCCTGAGCGGCGAAGCCATCTGCAGCCTGGGCTATTCCGAACCTGCTTCCGGTTCCGACGTCTTCGCCGCCCAGACCAAGGCGATCCCGGACGGCAACGACTGGCGGATCGACGGCACCAAGATGTTCACCAGCGGCGCCAACCTCGCCAGCTATGTGCTCATGCTGTGCCGGACCAACCCGGACGTGCCCAAGCACAAGGGCCTGACGATGTTCATCGTGCCGCTGAAGGCCGAGGGTGTCACCATCCAGCCCGTCTACACTTTCCAGGACGAGCGCACGAACATCACCTTCTACGACGGCGTCCACGTCCCCGACAGCTGGCGCCTGGGCGATGTCGATGGCGGTGTGCGCACGATGAGCGCTGCGCTGGAAATGGAGCACGGCGGCGGCTTCGACAAGGTGCAGCAGGCTATGGTCGAGGCGGCGGAGCACCTGTGCCGGGAGATCGCGGGCGATGACGGCCGCCCGCTGATCGAGGACCCGGTCGCCCAGACCCGCCTCGCCCGCGCGCTGACCCACGTATGGGCGGCCCGCATGATCGGCTACCGTGCGCAATGGTCGAGCATCGAGAAGAAACCCGGCCATGCCTTCGGGCCGATGGCCAAGCTGTTCTCGTCCGAGATGTTCCAGAGCGATTCGCGCGACCTGCTCGACCTGACCGCCCCGCTGTCGCTGTCAAAGCGCGAAGGGCCTGCATCTTTCCTCAACCAGTGCTATCGCCACGCGCACGGCACGACGATCTACGGCGGCACCAGCGAGGTGCACCGCTCGATGATCGCCGAACGCGCGCTCGGCCTGCCACGCACCCGCGCCTGAGGATCACAATCATGAGCGAAGCCCCGCATCTGCTGGTCAGCGAAGACGACGGCATCCTGATCGCCACGTTTAATCGCCCTGAGAAACTCAATGCGATGAGCATCGAACTGATGCGCACGCTGGAAAGCGCGGTCGAGCGTTTCCGCGACACGCCCGAACTCAAGGTCATGCTGATCCGTTCGACCGGCCGCTATTTCTCGTCCGGCGCCGACCTCAAGGAAGGCGGCGAGGCTACCGGGGCGCCGACGACCGGCTCCGAAATCCGCGAGGCGCACCGGCGCCTACCGACGCGGATGCGCCAGGTATGGGACGAGATGGAGGCGATCGAAAAACCCTTCGTCGTCGCGCATCAGGCGCGCTGCGTCGGCGGCAGTCTCGAAATGTCGCTCTCGTGCGATTTCCGCCTGGCCGCCGCCAGCGCCAGTTATGCGTTTCCCGAAGCCAAGTTCGGCGTCCTGCCTGCCACCAACGGGGTAAGCCGGCTCACCCGTCTGGTCGGCCCGCACTGGGCCCGCCTCCTCATCATGGCCAACATGCCAGTCGACGCGCAAGAAGCGCGGATCATGGGCCTGGTCCACAAGATTTACCCGGACGAGACGTTCGAACAAGACGTTATGGCCTTCTGCCGTCACCTGGCGCAGCAGAACGGCGAGATGGTGGGGACCGCCAAGCTCGCGATCGAACTGTGCGCCGACCTGCCGGCGGCCCAGGCCGCCTCCGTCGAGCGTATGGCCAACAGCGCGCTCATGCTGCAGCCCTCCTATCTCAAGATGATGAGTGCCCATCTCGCGACCATCGGCAGCAAAAAGGGATAACACCATGACCGGCTCGACCCAGACACCCGCGACATTCCAGATCTTCCGTGCCGCCGACGCCAAGGGTTTGATGGAAGAAGGGTGCATGTCAATCGAGCCGTTCACCCCGGTGCAGCGGGCCGGCATGGATAAGCTGGTGGGGGCCGGCTTCCTCGACGGCGAGGAAGTGCGCGTGCTGTGCAACCTGCCCGGCTTCAGCCTCACGCATGTGTGGTTCAAGAAGGACTACCCGCTGCCGCTGCACAGCCACGACACCGACTGCCTCTACTACATCATCGCCGGATCGCTCCGGCTGGGCACCGAGGATCTGGGCCCTCGTGATACGGTCTTCATCCCGGCCGGGGTCCCCTATACGTACAAGCCTGGCCCGGACGGCGCGGAACTGCTGGAATTCCGCCATGCCTCGCACTTCAACTTCGTCAATCTGGCGAAAGGCGCCGCGTTCTGGGACAAGGCCGCCGAAATCGCGGCCAGCCGCCACGAGGAATGGAAGACCGCCGTTCCCCCCACGCTCAACACCGCCCCGGCGGGCGCCTGAACGCTTCACCAAGGAACACGAGCATGACCCAGAGCACCGTCCGCTACGAAACCCCGGCAGAAGGCGTGGCCCGCATTGTCCTCGCCCGTGCCGACAAGCACAACGCGATCAACCCGCAGTTGATCTTCGACGTGAACGAGGCCTTCAACCGGGCAGTGCGCGACGAAGCCGTCAAAGTCATCATCCTGGGCGCGGACGGTCGCAATTTCTCCGCCGGGCATGACATTGCCGACACGGTCGCGGACTATCAGGCGGCGGTGCAGGCCAACAGCCCCGGGGTCAGCACCTGGAGCGATTTCGCAGAGGACTATACCCACGGCTGGTACGCTGCGGAAAAGGAAGCCTATCTCGAATCCGCGCGGCGCTGGCGTAATCTGTCGAAGCCGACGATCTGCACCGTGCAGGGCAAATGCATTGCCGGCGCACTTATCTTCGCCTGGGTGTGCGACATCATAGTCGCCGCCAAGGACGCGCAGTTTTCCGACCCGACCGTGACGTTCGGCGTGTCGGGCGTCGAATGGCTCGGCCACCCCTGGGAACTGGGTCCGCGCAAGGCCAAGGAGTTCCTGTTCACGTCCGACATCTGGAGCGCGGAGGAAGCGCATCGGCTCGGCATGGTCAATCACGTGGTCGAGCGCGAAGAGCTTGACGACTTCGCGCTCGCCATGGCGAAACGCATCGCGCTGAAACCGGCTTTCGCTCTTAAGCTGGCGAAGGAAGCGGTGAACAAGACACTGGACACGCAAGGCCAGATGAACGCGATCGACCAGGCGTTTTCGCTGCACCACCTGTGCCATAACCAGAACTTCCGCAAGTTCGGTTACGGCATGGATACGAGCAACCTGCCAAAGGTGGCGAACGTCCCCAAGAAGGTCGTCGAACCGGGTTGAGCGTAGCTCCCGCCCCGGCATCGGATGTCGATCAGTACTTCCGACCGGGCGGGGATGAGAGCATGGTCTACCTGGCCATGCAACGATCCATCGCTTCCCGGGCCAGCCGGGCAAGACGCGGAAACGCTTCTGCACGCTCGCGCGCATTGGCCGAGGATGCATTGCCTCGCAGGACCCGCCCCTTGATCCCGTGGAAGATGGCCGCCAGCCTGAAGAAGCTGAACGCCATATAGAAATTCCAGTCCGCGATGCTCTCACGGCCCGTCCGGCGGCAATAGGCAGTGATGTAGTCTTCCTCGGTCGGCAGGCCCAGGGGCACCGGGTCCGCTCCCCCCAGCCCGGCGACGATGTCGGAGGGCATGCGATACATCATCGCGTGATAGGCGAAGTCCGCGAGCGGATGCCCCAGAGTAGAAAGCTCCCAGTCCAGAACCGCCAGAATGCGGGGTTCGGTCGGGTGGAAAATCATGTTGTCGCAGCGGAAATCGCCATGGACGAGGCGAGTCTCGTCATCGGGGGGAATGGCGGTTGGCAGCCATTCGACCACGGCATCCATGTCCGGGTCGCGCCCTGCCAGATCGTCGGCAAGGTACTGTTGCGACCAGCGCCCGATCTGCCGCTCGAAATAGTTTCCAGCGCGTCCGAAATCGCCGAGACCGACAGCTTGCGGATCGAGCGAATGCATGGCCGCGATCACGGCGTTCATGGCATCGTAGTAGCGCCCGCGTTCATCGCGCGGCACTTGCGAAAAAGCCGCGTCCCAGAAGATGCGGCCCTCGACCATTTCCATCACGACGAAATCGCTGCCCAGGACCGCAGGGTCGTTGCACGTTCCCAGGATGCGCGGGACCGGCACCGGCGTAGGTTCGAGTGCGGACAATACCCTGGCTTCGCGCAGCACGTCGTGGGCGCCCTTCAGGATCGCGCCCGGCGGCTTGCGCCGCAGCACGTAACGTGCCGCAGGCGTGCTGAGGCGATAGGTCGGGTTGGACTGCCCCCCGTTGAACTGGTCGATCGTCAACGGCCCTGCAAAACCCGCGACGTTCGTGTGCAGCCAGGCAAGCAGCGCCGCCTCGTCGACCGCAGTGCGGATCACGCCCGCACCTTCGTTGGAATCGGCTTCAGTCGGCATGGGCTGCCTTCCAGTCACGCTTGATCTTCTTGGCAAGGCTCCACTTGTGAACCTCGGTCGGGCCGTCGTAGATGCGGAAGGCCCGCACCTCGCGGAACACCTGTTCGACCACGGTGCGGTCGGTGACACCGGTCCCGCCAAGTACCTGAACGCAGCGATCGGCGATCCGCATCAAGGCCTCCGACACGGCGACCTTGGCCATCGAACTTTCCACCGTCCCGAGCGAGCCGGTGTCGAGCACGCCTGCGCACCAGTCGATCATCAGTTCGGCCTGTTTCAAGTCGATCATGTTCTCGGCAAGCATGAAACCCACCCCTTCGTGATCGATGAGGACCTTGCCGAAAGCCTGGCGCCGGTTGGCATAATCGGTCGCGATCTCGTGCGCGCGGATGCAGGCGCCCAGCCAGCGCATGCAGTGCGAGAGGCGTGCGGGGCTCAGGCGGACCTGTGCGTACTTGAAGCCCTCGCCCGCTTCGCCCAACATCTGATCGGCGGGGACCCGCAGGTTGTCGATCGTGATTGTGGCGTGGCCGCCGGGCATCGACGTATCGATAGTGTTAGGCACATGGTCGATGCGGATTGCCGGGTCGGGCAGGTCCACCAAAAACATGCATGCGCCCTGCTCTGCCTTGGCCATGACGATACCCACCGAAGCGCCTTGCGCACCGGTGATGAAGGTCTTGCGGCCATCGACCACCCAGTGGTTGCCGTCCTGCCGGCAGGTCGTCTTCATCATCGAGGGATCGGAGCCCGCGCCCCCGTCCTCGGCCGGTTCGGTCATGAAGAAAGCGCTGCGACCGCGTCCGTCGAGCAGGTTCCTGAGGAACCGCTCCTTGAGTGCGGGACTGCCGACCTTGCCCAGCAGGTACATGTTGCCCTCGTCGGGCGCCATCGTGTTGCACGCCAGCGGGCCGAGCGGGGACAGGCCGCTGCGAATCAGCACCACGGCCGTTTCGCGTTGGTTGAGGTGGCTGCCATCGGGCAGGACGTGCGGCGTCAGAACGCCGGCGACGCGGGCCTTGTCGCGCATCTCGTAGACCAGTTCGTCGAGCGGCGCGCCATGATGATCGCGGCGTGGGTCCTGTTCATATGGGATGACTGTCTGCCGGACAAAAGCCTCCACCTTGTCGGCGATTTCGAGAGCGCGGGCACTGATGGTCATAGCGATTGTCCGTCGTCGATGGTGAATACGGCGCCGGTGGTATGCAGCGCGGCGTCGGAGCAGAGATAGGTGACCGGTTCGTCAAGCGAGCCGATGGGTTGCAGCGAGCGCCGATGGAAACCCGCGATCTGCGTCTTGCCGCTTTCGCTGGCGAACCAGTCTGCGGCCATCTCGGTCGCGATGAAGCCGGGCTGGACGACGTTGACGTTGATGCCCTGGCGCACCCATTCGCGAGCCAGATTGCGCCCCAGGTGAGCGACCCCCGCCTTGCTGGCGCAATAAGCCGCCTCGCCTTGCAGCGAGACATCGGCCGCCATCGAACCGATCAGCACGATCCGCCCACGCCGGCTTTCGCGCACACCGGCGGCAAGCATCCGTCGCGCCCCTTCCCGAGCGGTGAGGTAGACGCCAAGCAGGTTCGTGTCGAACACCGCTCGCAGGGCCTCGACCGTCACTTCCGTCGAGCGGCCAGGCGCAGAAACCCCGGCGTTCGCGATGATCGTGTCGATCGAACCGAAGTCGGCCGCCGCGACCGCGTCATATGCCGCGATTACTGAAGCCTCGCTGGTCACGTCCATGTCGATCGCCAGGGCGTCGCCGCCCGCGGCTTCGATGTCCTGCGCCAGCGACGACACCTTCTCCTTGCGCCGTGCCGCCAGCACGACACGCGCGCCGGCAGAGGAGAGGACCCGTGCAAAGTGCGCCCCAAGGCCCGATGATGCACCCGTTATCAGGCAAGTCCGCCCGTTTAGTCTAGACATGTATGGTCCTTGGAAAATTCAGCCGATGTCCACCATCAGCGCGTGGCGCATGCTGGCATGGTCGATGCGACCCTGCTCGTCAGCGAGCACCGTGGCCATGGCGACGGGATCGCTGATCGAGTGAAGGTAGGCATCGCGATCCTCCCACGTCAGGTTGTCGTAGGCGTCGTATTCGGCGTCCGGCACGCCAAACGCCCCCGCCAGCCGGCGCGACATGTCGTGATCGACGTGGACCTGGTCGTAGGCGAGCAGTCCCTCACCAAGTACCGGGATCGCGATGCCGGAATGCTGGTCGTGCCACCACTGGCGGAACTGCGCATTCGTGGTGCCGGGATCTCGGCGGAATGCCAGGCTGAGAAACAGCCCGCCGGCTCTGACCGGGACCATGTGGAACATCGGCCCGGTCATGACCTGCATTGATCCTCCCTCCGCGATCTCCTCTACGAGCGGCCGCAGTGCGGCGCATATCGCGTCAAGGTCCCTCACGCGGGCATTGGGGATGCTGACTTCGACCGCCCCGTCCGTCTCCCCGGCCTCGCGCGCGCCGACAACGGGTTCCTTGCCGCCCAGATCAGGATGCCGGTCGGCCACCCCGATGCGTACTGGGCAACCATCGGCGGCATGGCGGATCGCCTCTACGCCAGCACGAAGCGCGGCTGCGAACGGCACTAAGTCCGCGCCGGGTGCATTGAACATGAGGGCGAGGCGCCAGTGGGTCTGCACGGTAATCCTCCTTTGCCCCGCAACAAAGGTTGCGGGGCGCAATGTCTGTACTAAAAGCCGAATTCAGCGCGAATACCGAAAGTGCGCGGCGGGGCGTAGCTGCCCACGTCTCCCAGCGTCGATGTCAGGGTCGAGGCGAGGTAAGCCTTGTTAGTCAGGTTCTTTCCCCACAGCACCAGACGCAGGCCTTCGATCCCCGAAGGCGCGAAAGACAATTCGCCGTCGAACGTGGTGTAGGCGCCCTGCTTGATACGATTGCCAGGCTCCATCCCGTAGCTGCTGGTGTGATAAAGCGAACCGTAGGCGCCGATCCGCCCCGCGCTCGTCTCGATCGCATAGTTGGCGCTGAAATTACCGCTGAATTTGGGCGCGCGCAGCAGCCGCGCGCCGCTCAGGTCGGTGGTGATCTGCAAGTTTCCGGTGCCCGTTGACACGAAGGCTGCGGCGTTCTGGAAATCGGTGTACTTGGCATCGAGAAACGCCCCTCCGCCCGACAACGTAAGTTCCGGTGTAACTTCCCAGCTAAGGTCGAAATCGACGCCCTTGACCCGGGCGGCAGCGGCGTTCTGCGTTATATACGCCTTACCCGGAACATAGACGACGGCTTGCAGGTTCGTGTAATCGTAATAGAAGCCCGCAATGCCGAAGCGCACGGTCCGCGCGATCCGGCCCTTCACGCCCACTTCGTATGCCGTGATCGTCTCGGGTTTGACGGGATCGAGCGAGTAATCGGTGGTGTTGACCACGCCGCTCTTGAACCCCTTGCCCCAGCTTGCATAAACATTGGTGTCGGACGTCAGTTCATAGCGGGCGGTGATACGCGGCGTGAACTTGCTGAAGGTGACGGGGTTGCCCGGATAGGGAACCACTTCGGGCAGGGTCACGCCATTGAGCGTATCCGAAAACGTCTTCTGCCGCTCCTTGGTGTAGCGTCCGCCAGCGGTCAGCGTCAGCTTTTCGACAGGCTTGACGGTGATCTCGCCGTATCCCGCGATGATCTGCTTCTCGACCTTGCCGTACTGGTTGAGCGGGGCGAGCAGGACCTTGGGCGACGGGGGAACGGTAGGCACGAAGATGTCGAAGATGTTGTTGCCAAACGTCTCGTTGCCATCAAGGTAGAAAGCGCCGACCAGGAATTCGAACGCGCCGAACCTGCGCGAGGCGAAGTTGGTGTCATGCACGAAGTAGCGGCCGGTCAGCGGCTCCGCTCGCGCTTCGCCGATATTCGCTGCCGTGCCGTCGACATCGGAAAGGTAGATGATCCGGTTGCTGGTCAGTCCCGAGATCGACGTAATCGTACCGGCATCGAGATCCAGTTGCGCCCGAAGGCTGGCGCCCTTGGAACGGATTTTCGTGAACACGTCGGGAGAGGTCGAGAATTCACCCGGTTTGGTGGCGTCGGGAGTTGCCGGAATGGGGAACAACGGCCCCAGGTCCGGGCCCAGCAGGCCACTCAGGTCGGCTGCATGACCGATCGAGTTACCATTGATGGCGAACCCCGCATACATCGAGGAGTCGCGCCGCTCTGCGTAGTAGGCCGTGGCGGTGACGTTGAAGCTGGAACTGGGTTTGAACAGCAGCTTACCCCGGACAACCTTGGCTGTGAGCCCCAGGTCCCGCTGACCGGTCACGACCTGGCGGCGGAACCCGTCGCGATCCTGATAAGAGGCGGACAGGCTTGCCGCAACCGTGTCGGACAACGGCGCCGAAGCGTAGCCGCGCAATTGCACATCGTTATAGTTGCCGTAGCTGGCGCTGAACTTACCGGTCGCGGTGAAACTGGGCATCAGGCTGGAGACCAAAATGGCGCCGCCCGTGGCATTCTGCCCGTAAAGCGCACCTTGCGGTCCCTTGAGAACCTCGATCTGCTGGACGTCGGGAAGATCGATGAGCGTGGCGATCTGTTGCGGCTGATAAAGCCCGTCGATGTACATGGCGACATTGGAATTTTCGCCGAGATTGGCGCCCGTGGACGTGATGCCGCGCACCGCCGGTTGCAGGAACGAGCCGTAGAATGTCATCGCCACGCCCGGCACTACCCGCGTGAGGTCGGACGTGTTGGACACGCCGGCCTGGGATAGCGCCTCGGCATCGAGGGCCACGATGGACATCGGCACATCGACCAGCTTTTCGCTACGCCGCTGGGCAGTAACGACGATATCGCCGTTGCTCGCCGCCGGCGGGGCATCCTGCGCCCGCGCCGAAGCGATACCAGTCATCCCTGGGACGGCAAGCGCGGTCCCCGCGAGAATCACCTTGAGCAGCTTCCCCATCACACACCCTCCGTTTTCATTATAGGAAGCGTTCCTAAGTCGCCGCCGATTAGAATGCAACGATGCAATTTCGTTAATGTCAGGATTGAAATTCAGTCTGATAACGATGTTTAACGGCGGTAATCCGCCATTTCGGCAGCCCGACCCAATTTGTTGTCCAAGCAATTGAGCGGTTGCGGAAAACCCGTTTCGACGCTAGCAAGAGAGGCAATTCACAACTGGCAATGCAATTCGACCCGCGTGAACCGGATCGAGCCGGAGGCGCACCCTTACTGCGCTACCTGATCCAGATTGTTCGGGCCGAAAACGGCTGAAAAATGGGATGTACGATGACTGAAGATGTGACGGCCGCCCTTGAGAAGGTGCCATTCCGGATCACCAACCCTGAACTTATCCCGGCAGAACGGTACTACGACCGTGAGTTCTTCGAACTCGAGCGCGAGAAGCTGTGGCCGCACGTGTGGCAAATGGCCTGCCGACTGGAGGAAATCCCGAACGTCGGAGATTACACGCAATACACGATTCTCGACAAGTCGGTGATCCTGGTCAATACCAAGAACGGCGTTAAGGCATTTCACAACGCCTGCCGACACCGCGGCGTTCGGCTGGCTACGGGCCCGGGCAACTGCGCCAAGCAAGGCTTCGTCTGTCCCTTCCACGGCTGGCGCTGGAACCCCGAAGGCAAGAACACCTTCGTCTTCGGCAAGCAGGTGTTCAGCGAGGAGTTGCTCGACAAGGCCGAGATCGACCTAGTTCCCTGCCGGGTGGAGTTCTGGGCTGGCTGCGCCTTCATCAATTTCGACGACGACGCGCCGTCGCTGCTGGAAAGCCTGGGCCCCGTGGCCGAGCGCATGAATGCGCGCCACGCCGACAAGCTGAAGATGGATTGGTGGTACGCCACCGAACTGCCGACCAACTGGAAACTCGCGATGGAGGCCTTCCAGGAAGGCTACCACACGATGAAGACTCATCCGCAGCTTCATCAGCTTTCGGCGCTTGGTAATCCTTATGGCACCGATGCCGATGGACTAATGGTCAACCGGGGCCTCGATGCGCGCCAAACGGTCAACATGCAGGTCGATTTCCTCGCGCGGCTGGGTTCGGGCATGGGCGGCATGGTCCACGATTCCGAAGTCGCGGTGCTGGAAACCTTGCGCGACATGGAAGTGCCGGAGGACCCGGTAGCTGCCACCATGGCATTCTACGCCCGGGCACAGGAGGAAATCACAAAGGACGGCCTCGCCCGCGGCGCGCCGATGTTCGACATTCCCAAGGTCTCGCAAGAAGTCGAGTTCCATGCGGTGGAATTCATGTTCCCGCACTTCTTCCTGCTGCCTCTGATAGGCGCGATGTCCTCCTACCGTATCCGGCCATTGACGCCGGAAACGTGCCTTTTCGAAATCTGGTCGCTGACCCTGCGTCCCGAAGACGAACCTTACGACACGCCCAAGGTGCCGACGGTGCTGCCTCACGACTCGACGGAGTTCCCCGAAATCCCGCAGCAGGACTATGCGAACCTGCCACGTCAACAGTTGGGCCTGCATGCCGGCGGGTTCACGCACATGCGCCTTTCCAAGGATACCGAAGGGATGATCAGCAACTACCAGCGCCTGGTCGATGGCTATTTGGCCGGACTGGATCTTCAGCGACTGACGAAAGCATCGCAGATCGTGAACTGCGGCTTCGAGACGCCGATCACCGACATCGGTTTCTGATCGGGAAAAAGGGGGCGTCGACAGCCAAAATAGTTCGGACTGTCGATGCCCCCTTTTCCCGCCATTTCGATCAATACACTATGCCTGCCTGCTGCCCCGTTGAGCCGGCATATTGAACTCGTGCGCAGACTGGGGGTCGCGGCGATCAGCCCGACGTTGGAAGATGTGGAAGACTTCGGGATCGCAGCAGCCGCTTCGCTTTTGCGCGAGACAGGACTAGCGGTTGCGACCGTCACGCATCGTGCATTCGGATTTGCCACGCCGGATGAGGCCCGCGCTGCCCGGAAGCGATTACGTCATACAATCGCTATCGCCGAAACCATCGGCGCAAAGACCATCACGATAACCACCGGGGGTCGCGGAGACCTGACCTGGGCCGTTGCGGTGGAGCGCTTCGCCTCCGAAATAGCCGCCTGTGCCCTGACGGCGCGCAATGCCGGCATCCTCCTGTCGCTTGAGCCGACTTCGCACCTTTATGCTGACGTCTCGATCGCACACCGTCTCATGGACACGGTACGCATCGCGCGCGCCGCCGGCATTAACATCGGAATCGACGTTTTCGCCTGCTGGTTCGATGCCGATATCGACGATGCGATCGTGGCCGCCGCTCCTCATGTCGCCCTCGTGCAGGTCAGCGATTACATCGCCGGCGACCGCGAATTGCCTTGTCGCGCGATCCCGGGCGATGGCATGGCGCGGCTCGATCGGCTGATACCCTTGATCCATCGGGCGGGCTTTCGTGGATATTACGATCTCGAAGTGATCGGTCCGCGTATCGCCGCAGAGGGCGCAGAGGCCGCCCTCGCTCGCGGCGTGCGCTATCTGCGCGCACTGCTTTCGAAAGACTGAGCACATCACCGCCGCTTGCACGGAGGCGGCCTCTTCAACTGCGGCGCCAAGCTCCGAAACGCACCGTCTATTGCGCGGCGAGAGGAGCGTCCTCGAAGATCATCGTCTTGGTCTCGAGGTAAGGGAGCAAGCCCTCGACGCCACCTTCGCGCCCGATGCCCGACTGCTTGTAGCCGCCAAAAGCGATCGAGAAGTCGGCCTTGAAAGCGTTGTGCCCCACCGTGCCCGAGCGAAGGCGGCGACCCACGGCATAAGCGCGCTCTGGATCGTGCGTGAATACGCTGGCATTGAGTCCGTAGATACTGTCGTTCGCGATCGCAATCGCCTGTTCCTCGTCGCCCGCACGGATCACGCTTACCACAGGACCGAAGATTTCCTCGCGCGCGATGGTCGACTGGTTATCGACATCCGCGAACACGGTGGGTTCGATGTAGTAGCCACGATTGAGATGGTTTGGCCGCCCGCCCCCGCAGGCAAGTCGCGCGCCCTCCTCCTGGCCGATCGCGATCAGACGCTCGACCCGATCGCGTTGCCGTTCGATCGCGAGAGGACCCATCTGGCTGGCCGGATCGAAAGGGTCGCCTACCTTTATCTTGCCGAATGCCTCGGCAAGAGCATCGACGAAATCGTCGTGCCGCTTGTCTCCCACGATCACGCGGGTCAGCGAAGCGCAGACCTGGCCGGTCATGACCGGCGTGCTGCGGGCGAGCACGTCGGCAGCCTTGCCCAGATCGTAGTCGTCAAGGATGATGGCCGGCGACTTGCCGCCCAGCTCCAGCGTGAAGCGCGCGATGCGCTCCCCGCAGATGGATGCGATCCGGCGGCCGGCCAGGGTCGAGCCGGTGAAGCTGACCTTGTCGACGCCAGGGTGGCGCACCAGCAGCTCGGAAACCTCGCGGTCCGCTGTCAGGACGTTGAACACGCCCGCCGGCAAGCCGGCTTGCTCGCAGACTTCGGCCAGGATGTAAGGCGATGACGGCGCCTCGGGCGAGGCTTTCACGATCACCGAGCAGCCCGCCATGAGGGCCGGTGCCACCTTCTGCGTCATCAACTGGCCCGGAGCGTTCCAAGGGACGATGGCGGCCACGACCCCCACCGCCTCGCGCACCAGCAGCGCCGGCTGGCCGAAGGCGGATGTGCGCTTTTCTTCCCATCCGAAGGTATCGGCAAGGCTTGCGTAATAGCGGAACGTGGCGGCGAGGCCGTTGGCCGCATGAGCGGCCATCGAACGCAGCACGCCGGACTCCTGCGTCCAGCTGTCGGCAAGTTCGTCACTGCGCGCGGCCAGTCCGTCAGCGATCCGGTTGAGGTACCCGGCACGTTCCTGAGGGGACAGGCGCGACCAAGGCCCGGTGTCGAACGCGCGGCGCGCCGCGGTTACCGCTGCTTCGACGTCCGGTGCCTGGGCTTCGGCCACCGTCAGGAAGACATCCTCGCTCGCGCTGTCGAAAACCTCGATCATGCCGCGCGATGAAGGCGCGATCCATTCGCCGCCGATATAAAAACGGTCTGGATGACGGATCGACGAAAGCCTGCTTGTGGTAGCGGTCATCTGGCACTCTCCCGGGCGCTCATATTCGAATTGCAACGCCGTCATTGCGATAATTGCAGGGGCGAGCTTTACAGGGCATAGCCTCGCTTTCAAAGTCCTAATCGACTCATCCCAAACACAAGAGGGCAATCATGCACCCGCGCATTCACGCCGAGAGCCAACCGGAAAAGATCGCCTTGGTCATGGCTCGAACGGGTGAAAGTCTGACGTATGGCGAATTGGAACGGCGGGCCAACCAAGCCGCGCACGCACTGCGGAAGCTGGGCCTGAAAACAGGCGACACCATGGCCATCGCGTGCGATAACCGGCTCGAATTCTTCGACATCTACTGGGCAGCTCAGCGCGCAGGGATTATCCTGGTCTTGCTCTCCGCGCGCCTCAAGCTGGACGAAATCGCGTATATCGTCAATGACAGCGGCGCCCGGGCCCTGCTGGTTTCGGACGCGATGGCCGATACCGCACGTGCGGTCGCTGCGTCTCGGGACAAGGTGCCCGGTCTCGTGCAACTTTTGCCGATCGGCCCGGTGGACGACCTGACCGACTGGATATGCCTGTGCGGCGGCCAGTCCACCGATCCGATCGCCGACGAACACATTGGTGGGCGCATGGTCTATTCCTCCGGCACGACGGGGCGGCCCAAGGGAATTCGCTTTGCCTCCGCATCGGGAAGCCCGGTTCAGCCCAACCCCGCTGCCGTGCTGTTCAATCGCCTCTATGGGCTGGACGGGGAAACGATCTACCTTTCGCCCGCGCCGCTATACCACAGCGCGCCCATGGGCATGACGGCCGGCATTCAGTCAGTGGGCGGCACCGCGATCGTCATGGACAAGTTCGACCCCGAAGCGTTCCTGCAGGCGATCGAACGCTGGAAGGTTACCGCGCTGATGGCGGTGCCCACGATGTTCATCCGCCTCCTGGCCCTACCGCCCGAAGTGAGGGCGCGCTACGATCTGTCGTCGCTCAGGACGGTGATCCACGCCGCCGCCCCCTGCCCGCCCCCCGTCAAGCGGGCCATGATCGACTGGCTTGGTCCGATTGTGGAGGAGTTCTACGCTGGTTCGGAAGGCAATGGTCATGTGACCATCAGCAGCGCGGAGTGGCTCGCCCGTCCGGGCTCGGTGGGACGGGCCGTTGTCGGCGAGATTCATATCTGCGGCGACGACGGCGGCGAGTTACCGATCGGTGAGACGGGGACGATCTATTTCGGCGGCGGCAGGGCCGTCACCTACCACAACGACCCGGCCAAGACCGTGTCCGCCCACAACCCGCTTCATCCGGACTGGTCTACGATGGGCGACGTGGGACGGGTCGATGCGGACGGCTATCTCTTTCTGTCGGACCGCAAGGATTTCATGATCATTTCGGGCGGGGTCAATGTCTATCCTCAAGAGGTCGAGGATCTGTTGATCACTCATCCTGACGTCGCCGATGCGGCGGTGTTCGGCGTGCCGCACCCGGATTTCGGCGAGGAGGTGAAGGCTGTGATCCAGCCGCAGAACTGGAATGCTGCCGGCGATGCTCTGGCAGCAGACCTTATTGCCTGGTGCAGGGATCGGCTCGCGGATATCAAATGCCCGCGCAGCGTCGATTTCGAAAGACAACTGCCTCGGGCCGAGACTGGAAAGCTGTACAAGAAGGAGTTGAAGGCACGGTACTGGCAGGACGCCTGACCGCAGGCGATTCTGTCAGCAGCACGGACCACGCCCTATTCGCGCGGCGCGCGCCGGGCTTCCGTTTTCTCAAGGTGCCGCCAGATACGCTGGTCCAGAACCACGGCCGCCTCGTCTCGCCGTGATTCCAGCCACTCCTGCGCATCGACCAAAAGGCAGCGCAGCCTGTGATTTTCGGCATCGAGCACGCTGACCGCAAGACCCGGATCCGCACTCGCCGCTGCCTGTGCAAGTCGGTGCGCCTGCGGGCCGTCAGCTAACACGCCCACGTCGGCAAGCAGGTGACGGATCGCAGCGTTTTCATCGACGCGCAGAGCCGCCGCATCTTCCACGGCGTTCGCGCAGATGCGTAATAGAAGCGATGATAGCCTCGCCATCTGCGCGGCGAACGGATCGCCTATTTCCGGCGCAATACGCTCCCGAAGCAGCTCGTCAATTCCATGAAGCGCGTTCTCGGTGGTCAGGTTCATCCCATGGCTCCTCGTTCCCGCATCATCCGCAGTATCAGATCGCGATGAAAGTGGCCGCCGCGAATGCCGGAAAGCGCAATGGTCATCTCGCGATTCCGCCCTGAGGCAAAGCTCGCCGCCGCAGTCGTCCAGATTGCGCAAGCCTTGACCGCGCTGAACAGCTGCCACCAGCGCAACGCCTCACGATCGACCGGCATACCGCTGGCAGCTTCCCACGCGGCCAGGCCGTCGCCAAGCGGAAGATGCCGGGTCATCGGCCAGAACGGATCAAGGCCCCAGGCGATATCTTCCAGCGGATCGCCGACGTGGCACATTTCCCAGTCCAGGATGGCGCTGATCCTGCCATCGGGCGTAAACAGGAAGTTGCCCGAACGGTAGTCGCCGTGGACAATCGCAGGTTTGAGGGGGTCGGGCGGAGGGTTGCGCCTAAGCCAGCGCAACGCGCCGCGCACCGCCGGCTCGCGCACGGCCTCGCCTTCATCGAGAATGGCTTCCCAGTGATCGAGTTCGCTCGACCAGAAGCCGGCCGCCAACGCACCGTTTCGCAGGCTATCCAGGCCAACCGCCCGGTGATCGATCGCGGCAAGCTGCCCTGCGATCGACCAGAACTGGCGCGCGATTTCCTCGCCGTGGCCATCGTAGGGATCCCCAGGAATGAACGGGTTGCCGGGTTTTCCCGGACACAGGTCCATGATGAAGAAAGGCCGGTCTAGCCACTGCGCGTCCAGTTCAAGAAAATGAACGCCAGGGATGGGCACGCCGTGTCCCGCCAGCGCGCGGTACACGTTGTATTCGAGGTCGCGCTCGGCGACGACGAGCCCAGCCGTGGCGTCGCGCCGCAGGATCAACGCACGCTCCACCGCCCTCCCCGATTCGTTCCAGGCGGCATGGAAGCGAAAGGTTTCCTGGCTGCTACCGCCATAGATGCGGGCGAGACCATGCACCCTGACATCGGACGCCTGCGCCATGTGGCGATCGAGATAGTGGGCTATCCCATTTTCCAGATCGGTCATGTAAGTACCGCTCACGGCACATCGAACATGCTGGCGAGGGCAGTCGGTCCATGCCGCCCCATCACGATCGATTCGAGGCAACCGAAACCGGTCATCTGATCGCCATTCGGGACATGCATGGTCAGTTTTGCGAAGGCCTGGGGATGCTGATACGGAGCTTCATGACGGACGATCTCGTCGCTGGCGATTTCGTCGTAACCGACTGCCAGCGGCCCTTTGTTCAGACCATGGGTCCATTCCGGGTTCATGTAACCTATGCCCGAAAGATAGAAGCGTGGGCCGCTTTCGATCTCGATACGGAACTGCCCGCCATTTTCGTCTTTGGCGAGGATCGTGGCAGTATGCGGATAGCGCGTTCCGGGGATGAAGCCGACGGTCAACCGGGCATCGTGGAGATGTTCGACCCGCCCATCGTCATGCATCACGACGAGTCCGCGGTTCCACACCTTTCCGTCGCCGTCCTCATTGATGTAGAAATGTATGGCGCGATCGGGAAAATGGGCAGGCACCCAGAACCACCACACCTGGAATTCGGAGATCGAAGCGGGCTGCTGCGGATCGCGCATACCCACCGCGCGGATGCCCCACGAACGATCTCGCGTTCCATAGGTTCGCGAGGACTCAAGGCGAATTGTGCGCCCGCCTGCCTTTACCCACCCCGACCAGCGCCCGAGCTGCGTCATGCGGGTTATATCCTGGACCAGGCGCGGTCCGTTGCGCCGCGTCGTGCGTGGCTCCTCGATCGGGGCATGACGGCCGTCGAACACAAGATCGGCGGATATACCGTGTTCGTTGTCCTCCACCACCACGCGCAGTTTCTGCAGGGGCGTCACCACCTCGACCCGGATCGGCCCGACCTGCGTGTCCGTCCGCTCCATGTTGAGATGGCGCGAGGCGTGCAGATTATACTGGCGAGCCCCGATGCGCACCGCGAACCCGGCGTCCATGATGTTAAGGTACGGATAGACGCCGAGCGCAGCCGCAAAGTAGACCTCGCCATCGTCGCTGTAGCCATTGAAAAAGTAGCGATCGTAGAAATTGCGGTCAGTACCGGCATAGGCAATAGGGTCTGGCGTCTGGTGGATCGGATAATCGTCCGCCTTGGTAAGCATGGTCCCGCCGCTCCCTCAGCGCACTTCGCAGATTTCGTATTCGAGCTGCCCCGCGCCGCCCGCGCCGATCGCAAGCGTACCCTTGCCCACCGCCTGCACCGTGTTCAGCCAGGCATAACGGGGGTCGCCGGTCTCGAAAACGGGGGCGGTGTATGCCTTAATCCCGTTTGAAGGATCGGACATGTCCAGTCGGCCACCATACGTCATGTAGATCAGCGCATCATCGTCGGTACGCAGGGTAAGGCGGGCGTCGATCACACCGATCGCACCGGCGCGTACCAGCCAGTCGGCGGCGGCGGGACCGGCTAGTACCGCATTGAGGCGTTCTCCGGTAACGGTGGCGGAAGCGATTCCGCCCACACTACGGTTGCCGGCAGGGCCGGTGCCGACGGACAGGCTGGGCAGTAGCTCGACGCTGATGGTGCAAAGCGGAACGAGTTCGATCATCACAGTTCTCCCAGGCCTCAACGGCCAGTCCATACAGGTTCACGCTTTTCGACGAATGCGCGCGGACCTTCCTTGAAGTCTTCTGTGCGCCGCAGCGCCGCGACATGCGTCGACGCGAACGTGCGAGCCGCACCGTCCGGCTGCCCCATGCTTTCGCGGGCCGCCGCAAGGGTGTGCTGCACGGCGAGCGGCGCGTTGGCAGCTATCCTGTCTGCCAGTTCGCGCGCCACACTCAGCGCTTCGCCCGCGGCAGCAAGCCGGTTCACCAGCCCGAACCGGTGCGCGAAAGCAGCATCTATATTGTCGCCCGTGGCGAGCACCTCGTTGGCGATATTGCGCGGCAGGGTCCCGGCGATGCGATGCACGCCGCCTGCCCCTGCCATCAAGCCACGCTTCACCTCGGGCAGCCCGAAGCGAGCGCTTTGCGAGGCGACGATCATGTCGCAGGCGAGGCATATCTCGAACCCCCCCGCGAGGGCCAATCCTTCCACCACCGCGATCCAGGGCTTGAGCCGCGTCGCGAAGACAAAACCGGCAAACCCTCCCGTCGGCGTTTCCAGATCACGCGCAGCACCGGCGGCGATTGCGCCGAGGTCGGCGCCCGCGCAAAATACCTTCGGCTCGCTGGAGGTTAGCAGGACGACACGGATCTCGGCGCTCTCCTCAACGCGCCGGACAATCGCCTCGATCGCGGATGCAACCGCCGGATTTATTGCGTTGCGCTTCTCGGGCCGGTCAAGCGTCACCAGCGCGATATGCGGTGTCAACAGTTCGAAGCGTACCGGTTCGCTATTGATGGTCTGTTCTGACATGTTCACTTTTTGCCCTGAAGGTTCAATTCAGCACGATGACAGAGCGCGCCAAAGCACCGGTCTTCATGTCTTCGAACGCAGCATTCACTTCGCCGAGAGGCCGCCGGCGGGAAATCATCTCGTCCAGCTTCAGGCGGCCATCCATGTACAGGTCAATGTATCGAGGGATATCGATGGAGTTGCGTACCCCGCCCATCATCGAGCCCTGCACTCGCTTCTCCCGAAGAAACGCCAGCGCCGGCAGTTCGACTTTCGCGTCGAACCGCGCCGCGCCGACGATCGTTTCCAGCCCGCCTTTCGCAAGCATGGCGAAACCGTCCTCGATGGTCTGCTTTAAGCCGATGGCCTCGATGACGTGATCGACGCCGCGCCCGCCGGTTAGCGCCAGGACCTGCTCGACTGCATTTCCTTGCGTTCCGTCGATGGCAGCCGTGGCGCCGAACGCCTTTGCCAGATCGAGTTTCGATGCCACCCGATCGATTGCGATGATCTGGCCCGCCCCGGCGATAACCGCGCCATTGATGGCCGAAAGACCTACTCCACCGCAACCGATCACGGCAACTGTTTCACCGGGCCGTACTGCGGCGGCGCGCATTACCGCGCCTAGCCCGGTCGTCACGCCGCATCCGATCAGACACGCGCGATCGAACGGCATGTCGCGTCGCATGGTCACGCACCCGCTTTCGTGCACTAGCACCATTTCCGCGAATGCGCCGATGTTCATGAAGGGTGTCAGGCTCTCCCGCGCGTGTGTCAGCCGGGGGGACTCGGATGCCCCGCGCATGGCCTCGGGCGTATTGCAGCGGTGACTGTTGCCGCCGTGGCATTGCTCGCAATGCCCGCAATGGAAAGTCAGGCACACAACCACATGATCACCTGGCTTGACCGTGTGAACTTCGGGCCCGACCTGTTCGACCACACCCGCCGCCTCGTGACCCAGGACCGCAGGAAGAGGATGTGGGAGGTCTCCGGTCAGAATGTGAAGATCCGAATGGCACACGCCGACCGCTTCGAGGCGGACCAGCACCTCACGACCGATCGGCTTGGAAATCGAGATATCCTCGATCGCCATGGGAACGCCCATCTCGCGAAATACTGCGGCCTTCATCATCTCGCCCTTCGTTCTATGTCATCATCAAAGCGCGCCGCTATTTCGCCGCGAAGCGTATCCCGGCATCGATGCGGATTGCCTGCGCGTTGATGTAGGTATTGCGGCACAGTTCCATCGCCAGCGCCGCGTACTCCTCTGGATTGCCGAAACGACCTGGAAAGGCCGTCATCGCACTGAGCCTATCCTTCATCTCCTGCGGGGCGCGGTTCATCAAGGGAGTGCTGAAGATGCCTGGCAGGATTGTGTTCACACGGATGCCAAACCTCCCGAGATCCCGGGCTATCGGCAGCGTCATTCCCACGATCGCCGCCTTGCCCGCTGCGTATGCGGCCTGCCCCATCTGACCGTCCTGTGCTGCCACGGAGCCTGTACATACGATCGCCCCTCGTTCCCCATCAATCGGTTCGAGCGCCGCCGCCCCCGCCGCAAAACGGGTTATAGTAGCAAAGGTACCCACCGCGTTGAGCGTGAGCACGCGAGCAAATTCGGCCGTAGGAAAAAGTGCGATGTCACCAGTTTCGCGGTCCTTGCGGATAGTCGCCTTGGCATTGCCCCCGCCGGCACAGGAAATCAGGATGCGCTCCTGCCCGTTGACCGCGCGGGCCCTCGCAAACGCATCGTCCAGGCTGTCGTCGGAAAGAACATTGGTTTCGCAGAAAATGGCACCGGTCTCGGCGGCGGCGCTCTCACCCGCTTCGGCATTCAAATCGAAAATCGCGACATTTGCGCCAGCGGCTCGCAGTGCCTTTACACTCGCCAGACCCAGTCCCGATGCTCCGCCGGTTACCACGGCGGATATCGTGGAATCAATTTGCATTGCGCGGCTCCAGTTGCATTTACTCCCGTGTCCCGTATTGCCGAGTCAACGGCAGGTAGCAAGCCTTTCGAAACTACAGGAGAGATACATGTCGGCAACCGACCTCCCAATCGAAGCAATCGTCGATCCCCGCACGTTCACCGATCCTGCCGCGCTGCACGGACTGCTGGCGAAAATCCGCACCTCCGATCCCTTGCCGTTCATCGCCGCCCCGAACTACGCGCCGTTCTGGCTGGTGTCCCGGCACAGCGATCTCATGGCGATCGAGCGTGACGCAAAGCAGTTTATAAACGAACCGCGCCAGGCTCTGCTGCCGCTGTCCTACGAAGCCAAGATGCGCGAAGCCGCAGGCGGTAAGGACACCAAGGATTTCATGCGCAACCTGATCCTCATGGACGGCACCGAACACCGGGCCTACCGCGAAATTACGCAAAGCTACTTCACGCCCAAGGGTCTGGAGCCTCTGCTCAAGGATATCCAGGCGCTCGCACGCGAGTTCATCGGCCGAATGGACGCAGCCGGCGGAGAGATCGATTTCGCGGACGTGGCGATGGCCTTCCCGCTGCGGGTGGTGATGTCAATGCTGGGCGTCCCGACCGAGGACGAACCGATGATGCTGCGGCTCACCCAGGCGACGCTTTCTAGCCAGGACCCCGAATTCCAGTCGGAAGGCGGAGCCCGGGGCGCGATGATCGAGATGTACACGTATTTCCAGAACATCATCGA
The DNA here is from genome assembly GCF_001046635.1 of Novosphingobium barchaimii LL02. Classification (GTDB taxonomy): domain Bacteria; phylum Pseudomonadota; class Alphaproteobacteria; order Sphingomonadales; family Sphingomonadaceae; genus Novosphingobium; species Novosphingobium barchaimii. The sequence goes on along the minus strand of NZ_KQ130457.1, from coordinate 241,435 downwards.
ACGCCGTCGTAGGGAACCGGACGGCTCGCTGGCCAGCGTGATCGCCAACGCACGGATCGACGGCGAACTGCTGCCCGATCGCGACGTGTTCGGCTACTTCAACATCATCGCAACGGCCGGCCATGACACGACAAGCTATGCCCTGACCGGCGGTACGCTCGCATTATTGCAGAACCCCGAGCAGTTGGCCAAACTGCGCGCGGATCCAGGCCTTATGCCGATCGCCGTGGAAGAAATTCTGCGCTGGACGACACCGGTCAAGCATTTCTGCCGTACCGCTGTGGAAGACTGCGATATTGCCGGCAAGCAGGTCAAGGCAGGCGACCTACTGTTGATGAGCTACCCGTCGGCCAGCTTCGACGAGGCGATATACGAAGACCCCTTCGCCTTCAGGCTCGATCGCCGCCCGAATCGCCATCTCGCCTTCGGCACCGGCCCCCACGTCTGTCTGGGTCAGTATCTCGCGCGATTCGAACTTTCTTCGTTCTTCCGTGAGTTGCTGGACCGGGTCGAGCATATCGAACTCGCTGGCGAACCGCGCTTTGTCGAAGGCAGCTTTGTCGGCGGTGTCAAACACCTGCCACTGGCCTACCGTATGCGCTGACGGTGAGCGGGACGGACTTAGGCATTCGTCAACACAGGCCGTTCCGTCCATAGCACCTGGGGAAACGACGAACCGACCGGAGAGCCTTGCACTCATCCGACCGCTGCGATAACAGTCATTCAATTAATGCATCCCCCAATATGCATTTTATTATTTATGGGGATGTCGGGAAGAGGAAAAGCTTGCATGACCACAAATACGGGCCGGCTTGCCGGGAAAGTTGCGATCATCACTGGCGCCAGCACCGGCTGCGGCCCGGTGATGGCCAAGCTATTCGTCGAACAGGGCGCAAAGGTTCTCCTTGCCGCCCGCCGCGAAGAGCTTGTCCTCGAAGCTGCGAAGGCCGCAGGCGACGGTGCGATCGGCATGCGCGTGGACGTCACCAGCGAGGATGACGTTCGCGCCATGGTCGATCGGGCGATGGTGGAATTCGGCCAGGTCGATATCATGCTCAACAACGCCGCAGCGCCGGGCCAGGACAAGTGGGTCTGGGAGCAGACGGTCGAGAATTTCAACAACACGCTTGCCATCGACCTGACCGCCGCAATGCTGTGCTCGCGTGAAGTGCTCAACCGCTCCATGCTGGAGCGTGGCACCGGTTCGATCATCAACTTTTCCTCGACCGCCGGGTGGATCGGCATGGTGCGCAAGACGCATTACACGTCGGCGAAAGCGGCTCTTCGTGCCCTGACCAAGACCATCGCGCTGGAAGTCGGTCCCAAGGGGATCCGCTGCAACTGCCTGGTTCCCGGTAGCATCGAGACCGAGCTCTGGATGAACTGGGGCAAGCGCATGGCCGCCGAAAAGGGCCTGAGCTACGACGATTGGAAAACCCAGATTCTGACGGATTCGCCGCTGCGTTCCATCGCCCAGCCAATCGACATTGCCTATCTCGCCCTGTTCCTTGCCGGCGAGGAAAGCCGGATGATCACCGGCCAGTCGATCAATTGCGACGCTGGCGGATACATGGTCGGCTAAGGGAGACAGACAAGATGACAAAATCAATCGAAGACCGCCTGCAGGCCCTAGAAGATCGTCAGGCCATCTACCAGGTCGTGTGCGGGTACGGCTATGCGGTGGACGGCCTCAACGGTCCTGCAGTAGGTTCGTTCTACGAGGACCAGGGCGTCTACGCCGTCGGCGACATCGGCAAGATGGAAGGGCGCGAAACGATCGAGGCTATCACCCGAGATCCGGGCCACCTGGGCTTCGTCGGCGCTGGATGCGCACATATCTCCACGCTGCCCTATGTGGTGGTCGACGGTGACCAAGCCGTGGCCACCTGCCACACAATGGTCAACATGCATGGCGACAATGGCTTCTTCATCGGTCGGCTTAGCGCATCGCGCATCGAATTGGCCCGCCAGCCTGAGGGAGGATGGAAAATTGTCTATCGCCAGAACTACATGCTGAACGGTGATCCCGCTGGCTCGCAACTGCTTGGTCGCCTCAACGAAGGACCCAGCCTGGCCTGAGCCTTTACCGTCGCGCCCCTATGTGACGCCCATCCCTTTCGATCCGCTGGAATTAATACATGAAATTCACGATGAGCATCCCGATTGGCGACATCACGCCCGGTGAATTCCAGACGCCCGCAGCGGTGCGCGAAATGGCGGTCGCGATGGAAAGCGCAGGGGTCGACGCCTGCTACCTCACAGACCATCCTGCGCCTTCCGCCGAATGGCTTCATGCCAACGGACACGACGCGCTCGATCCATTCACCGCGTTCGGCTTCATCGCCGCCGCGACGACCAGACTCAAGATGCATACCAACATCCTGGTCATGGCCTATCGCAACCCGTTTCTCACCGCCAAGGCTGCAGCGACCCTTCAGGTCCTGTCCGAAGGGCGATTGATCCTGGGTGCCGGCGCCGGGTATCAGAAGGTCGAATTCGAGGCACTCGGCGTCGATTTCCACAAGCGCGGCGCCCTGTTCGACGAAGCCATCGAAGTGATCCGCGCGGCTTGGGCGGGCGGCGCCGTGGTCAAGGAAGGCCGCAACTTCAATGCGGTGGGCAATGAACCGCGCCCTGCACTCCACACCCCGCCGCCGATCTGGATCGGCGGGGGCAGCGGCAAGGCAGTGGAACGCGCTGCGCAATCCGGCGATGGATGGAGCCCGTTTTTCTCGGCCCCCACCATGACAAAGGCCAATCAGGAATCCGGCATCCACTCGGTTGCCCAACTCGGTGAGAACATCGAAAGGCTCAACGACCTGCGAGCTTCTTTTGGTAGAACGGGACCGTTCGATGTCGCCATCGGTGCCCTGGCGAAGCTGGACTATGCATCAAGGGAAAGCGCTGACCGCTACATCGAAGCGGTCAACGACCTTGCCGGCGTCGGCGTGACATGGACGATGGTCGAGCCCCCTCACCCGAGCCGGCAGGCTTTCCTCGACAACGTGCAATGGTTCGGCGAGGAAATCGTCGCCCGACTGCCGGCCTGAAAATGTCTGGCAACGATACCCGGCATGGCCTGACGGATATCGAACGTCTCGTTGCGCTCGAAGAGATATTCCGCCTTAAAGCGCAAAGGGACCAAGCGGCCGATGCCAAGGACTGGGTTCTTTACGAGTCTCTTCACGCCCCCGACCATATCTCCGAAAACGGCGACTACGGACGGTGGACCAGCGCCGCTGAAATGATGATCCACGTGCCACGATCCATGGCGAATCTTACCACCCTCCATCATTCGCATACGCCTGAGATAGAGTTCGAGACGCCCGACCGAGCGCATGGGACCTGGGCCATGGAGGGCATGTCGTTTTGGAAACAGGACGGCGAGGATCACTGGTTTCAGGCTTTTGGGCACTACTTCGAGACTTACGAAAAGCGAGCCGAGCGGTGGCTGTTCACGCGCCGTACGCTGAAATACTACTTTACGCGCAGATCGGCCGGAGCGGACTTCCCGCCCCGGATCGACAGCGAACCTACCATCAGAAAAATCGGAGCGGACGGATGACGGATATGAGTGATATCGAACGACTGATCGCGATTGAGGACATCAGGGTTCTTAAATCTCGCCGTGACCGCGCCTGCGATACCAAAGACTGGGATCTGTACCGCGCGCTTCACGCCGACGATCACGTTTCGCACAATCAGGGCTTCGAGCGCTGGGACAGTGCCGACATCATGATCGAGAACGTCAAGGCTCTACTCGGCAAGGGACGCACCACTGTCCACCATTCGCACACCCCCGACATCACCTTCGAAAGTGCCACAAAAGCCAAGGGCATCTGGGGCATGGAGGATTTGATCTTCGATTCCGAAACCGAAGAACTGCTGATCCACGGATTCGGATTCTATCATGAGACCTACGAAAAGCGCGATGGCAAGTGGCTGTTCACCAGCCGTCAGCTCAAGCGTACGCTTGTGCGGACCTCGCCCGAAACTAAAAAGGCCTGATCGCCAGGCGCGGATGAAAGGTCACTTTCTATGACGGCATTCGATGAAACCTTCGATTTCGTGGTCGTCGGCAGCGGCGGCGGTTCCATGTGCTGCGCTCTCACTCTGAAGACGGGTGGCAAGTCTGTAGCGATTTTGGAGAAGACATCCCTCATCGGCGGAACCACCGCCCGCTCTGGCGGCGTGATGTGGATACCAAACAATCCCTTCATGAAGCGCGATGGCGTGCCAGACAGCTTCGAGCAGGCCACCACTTATCTGGATGCAGTCGTCGGAAGCCCCAACGACGCTCCGGGCACGTCGGCCGAACGCCGCGGGACGTACCTGGTCGAAGGCGTCGAGATGGTCAACTTCCTGGTCGCGCAGGGCATCAAGCTGAACAGGGTATCCTACTGGCCGGATTACTACGACGACGCTCCCGGTGGTTCCGAGCAGGGGCGGACCGTGGTTGCGGAACTATTCAACGTGAACGAACTGGGTGCGTGGAAGTCGAAGCTACGGCCAAATTTCCTCTCGATGATGAGTACACTGGACGAGATGCTGCAGCTGCGCTTCCTCAAGCAGTCGTGGGCTTCGAAGCGCATCGCTGCACGGTTCATGTTGCGCACGGTTGGTGCCAAATTGACGGGCAAGCATTACGTTACCGCTGGTGCAGCCCTGCAGGGCCGCATGCTCCAGGCATCGCTCAAGGCAGGCGTCGAATTGCGCACGGATAGTCCGGTAACCGAACTCATTGCCGAAGACGGTGTGGTCAAGGGCATTGTCACGACCCGTGATGGCAAGCCATGGCGTATCGGTGCCAGGCTCGGCGTGCTGGTGAATGCGGGCGGGTTTGCCCGCAACCAGGCGATGCGCGACGAACATATCCCGGGCACTTCGACGAACTGGAGCCTTACTGCCGAAGGCGACACCGGCGAAATGATCCTCGAGATGGCCCGCCTCGGTGCAGCGACGGCGCAGATGGAGGAATTCGTCGGCAATCAGATCGCTATTCCCCCCGGCATGGAGGATGTCGCGATCAAGCCGGTCGTGCAGGGCGTGACCGCTTCGCCGCACTGCATCCTCGTTGATCAGTCCGGTGTTCGCTACATGAACGAGGGCGGCTCCTACATGGCCTATTGCCGAAACATGCTGATCCGCAACCGCGAGGTTGCGGCCGTGCCGAGTTGGGCGATCATGGATCAGCAGTTCTTGAAGAAGTACATGCTGGCGAACACCATGCCCGGGACGAAAAAGCCGAAGAGTTGGTTCGAGACCGGGTTCCTCAAGAAGGCGGATTCCATCGAGGAACTTGCGAAGCTGATCTCGATCGACCCGGCAGCGCTGCGCGGGACTGTCGACCGCTTCAACGGGTTCGTGGCGCAGAACCACGACGACGACTTCCAGCGCGGCGACCGGGCATACGACCGTTGGCTGGGCGACAAATATGCGCCGAACGCGTCGCTGGGGTCGATCGACCAGGGACCTTTCTATGCGATGGAAGTACTTCCCGGCGATGTCGGCACGTATGGCGGCGTCGTCACCGACACAAATGCACGCGTCCTGCGCGAAGACGGCTCGGTGATCGAGGGCCTTTATGCCACGGGCGTATCGACCGCCTCCTCCATGGGACGGGTCTATCCGGGGGCGGGCGCCAGCGTAGGGCCATCGTTCGTGTGGGGCTACGTCACCGCCAAGCACGTGCTGGCGAAGTCGGCCTGACCCGCGTCTGACGAAAAGGCTGCGACGTCACACGAACGTCGCAGCCGGCCAGTCCCCGATGACGATGCTTTCGATGTTGGCGAACCCCACCGCGTCGCCCTCGCGGATGCGCAGGGGCCGATCGCGGATTTCCCAGCGGCGGCTGGCGGCGAACCTGGCGGGGTCATTGACGTTGTCGATGCATTCGCCGTCGAGGAAATCCTCGCCCATGTAACTGCCGTGAATCTGGCCCTTCCAGGCGCCGTACATACCGGGGTTGAGGCGGAAACCCATCTCGCTGTCGAGCGCCTCGACCTCGAACACCCGCTCGACGGTGCGCCGCCCCTCACCCCGCATCAACGCGTATATCCGCCCCCCCATCACGGCGTGGTCGCTTTTGCGATACGTCAGTTCGGGGTGGATCTGCAGGATCGGGATCTGCCGCCCGTTCTCCTCGTTGATGTAGGCAGTGAACCAGTCGAGACCGCGCGGCTCGCGAAATTCGCGGAAGTAGTAAGCCAGTTCGTAGCGGCTGCCGTCCGGCCGCGAGAGGCACGAAACGAACCAGTTGAACTGGTAATCGGCCGCGATCTTGCTTGTCACCGCAGGCGGCAGGTCCGCAGGGTCGCTGCCGACGTGTTCGCGCACACCCCAGCTATGGTCCCGAAACCCGAACCATTCCTCCGGATCGACGTGGTGTCTTTCGCCATCCACTTCGATCCACCCCGATACCGTACCGGCCTGGTGGTAGCGCACCACGTTGGAGGAATTGCGATGTGCGGCATAGCCCAGATCCCGGTCCTCGAAGAAGGCCGGCGCGTGCGCGGTCCAGACGAGGTCGTAGCTGATCGGTTGCGCCGCATTGGGTGCAAGCGAGAGCCGCAACTGACGCATCGGCTCGATGATCTCGTAGCGCAATGGTCCCACGACAAGATCCAGACAGGGCCGCAGCACCCGACTGGCCCGCACGGTGCGCTGCTGCGTCCCGATCTGAACGCCGGCGAACCCGTCGATCAGGTTGCGGTTGGTATATTTCCCGAGCCCGAAGGACGCCTGCAGCGTGCCATCCTTTCGGGCCAGGGTGAACCAGACCTTCTCCGTCCAGCTGAGGTCTTCAGTCGCCACCGTATCGAAAGTGTTCGCTGTCTGATGGCTGAGATATTCATCGGCCGCGACGAGTTGAGCGATCGTGGGAACCATCTGAATATCCTTCAATCTAGGCGATGGACAGCGCGGTACGAACTGTCAGCGATCCGTCATGGCATCAACGATCCTGGTTAGGATCGTCAGGTTCTCATCCCGCTTGAGCCGGAAATATGCGAACCGTTCGTCCTCGGTCTGCCCGGTGGCATAGTTGTGGTACCCTTCGGCCAGGATTGCGGTCATCTTGCCCACCGCCAGCGCCTCGTACCAGGCGATGCCTTCGGCAGAACGCCCCGACGATCGTTCCCATGCGTCGATGACCTGGGCGCGCTGGAACATGCCCGCCTCGCGCGATGCCAGTGCCGCACCGTGAGTGGCACTGGCAAAGAAATAAAGCAGATAGCCCAGATCTGAGAGCGGCTCACCGTTGTAGCCCAGCTCCCAGTCAAGGACGGCAGACAAATGGCCGTCTGCAAACATCATGTTCGCCAGCTTGCAATCCCCGTGAACCGGGCTGGCAGGACCCGAACAGGCCGCCGGAAGCGAGAGCAGTCGGTCCAACTGTTCGACCAGGCCGGAAAATTCGACCCGTTCGCCAATCTTGCGCCATCGCCTGGCCTCATCCTGCGGCGCCACGGGCAAACCCAGCGAGCGCAGAGAGGCGAGCCGGCCCAGCCCCCCGATCGCGTCGATCCATTCCCCGCACATCTGTGCCCGCGCCGCAGCGGTTACGGCCTTGAACCAGAGAGGCAGGCGATAATCGTTTACGCTATCGCCTGCCACCTGCTCCATCACGAAGAACGGAGCGCCGACGACCGACGTATCGTCGCACACGTGGAATATGCGCGGAACCGGCGGGCCATCTGCGGCCGCCCCCAGCTCGGCATAGATGCGAGCTTGCGTGACGATACCGTGCGCCGTCATCAGCGGGGTGTTCACAGGCGGAAGCCGCAGTACCCTTTCGAGCCCCTCGATCACGTAGGTCTCGTTGGAATGGCCTGTCGTCACGGGGCGCAGGTCGGTGATCTGGCTCCCGTCAGCCAGGTCACGGCGCAATGCGGCGCATAAAGCGTCGATATCCCGCGTGGCGATCATCCTGCGCCTCCCCTCATCTTTTTGTTTCAACGCCGCCGGTCGTTCCCGGGACGGGCAAGGCCATTTCCGTGGCGGGGGGCGGGCGCCGACCGCCCCCCCGGGCCTTCGGCCGTCAGCCGGTGGCCAGGGTCGCGCGGGCGGCGGCGGCAATATCCGACGATTTGACCACGAAGGCGTCCTCCAGTGCCTTGGCGAAGGGGACCGATGTGAACGGTCCGCCAAGGCGCTGGACGGGGGCCTTGAGCACGTCGAAAAGTTCTTCGTGGATCGTGGCAGAAATTTCGGCGCCGACGCCGAAGCTGCGCACGGCTTCATGGGCGATCACCGCGCGCCCGGTCTTGGCGACCGAAGCCAGCACCGTTTCGCGGTCCCATGGCGAAATCGTGCGCAAGTCGATCAACTCGACCGAAACGCCCTCCTTGGCCAGTTCCGCCGCCGCCGCCTTGGCCCGGGCGAAGATTTCCGAATAGCTGACAATCGTCACGTCGGTGCCCTCCTGGTCGATCCTGGCCTTGCCGAGCGGAATCGGCGCCAGATCGACCGGGACTTCGGCAGTGGTGCCATAGGCCCGTGAACACTCGACGAAGATGCACGGATCGGGGTCGGCGATGCAGGACAGCATCAGGCCCTTGGCGTCTTCCGGGTTGGACGGCGCGACTACCTTGAGCCCAGGGGTGTGCGCGAACCACGCTTCCAGGAAGTCGCTGTGCTGGCCGCCGCTGGCGATGCCCGCGCCGGTCATCATGCGCACGACCAGCGGCACTCCGGTCTGACCGCCCGACATGAAGCGCAGCTTGGCCGCGTGGTTGACGATCATGTCCATCGCCACCGTGGTGAAATTCATCAGCATGATCTCGGCGACCGGCTTGAAGCCGCTGATCGCCGCACCGATGGCAGCGCCCATGATCGCCTGCTCCGAGATCGGGGTCGAGCGAACGCGCTCGTCACCGAAGCGGGTGGACAGGCCCCGCGTGACCCCGACGACGCCGCCACCTTCACGGTCGGCCACATCTTCACCCAGGACGAGGACCTTCGGGTCTGCCTCCATGGCTTCGGCGATGGCTTCGTTGATCGCCTGGATGATGTTGATCTTCTTGGTCTGAGCAGTCATCATTCGGCTCCGGTCGCAGCGTAAACGTCGAGGGTCAGTTCTTCGAGGCCGGCGACCTCACTGCCGAGGGCGAAGTCGATCGCGTCTTGGATTTCGGCGGCGATCTGCGTTTCCATCTCCACCAGCTGCTCCTCGCTGGCGTGACCATCGGCGATCAGGCGCGCACGGAAGGCAGGCACCGGATCCTTTTCCATGGCCGCGGCCTTTTCTTCCTTGGTCATGTAGTGATCGTCGTCACCGAAGACGTGGCCGAAGAAACGGAACGTCTTGCATTCGAGCAGCGTCGGACCTTCCCCGGCGCGGGCGCGGGCCACGGCCTCGTTCGCCGCAGCGTACATCTCGAGCGGATCGTTGCCGTCTACCGTGAAGCCCGGCATGCCGTAACCGATCGCGCGCTTCGAGATGAAATCGACCGAGGTGGCGTTTTCGTAGCGGGTGTGCTCGGCAAAGCCGTTGTTCTGGCACACGAAGATCACCGGCAGTTTCCATACCGAGGCCATGTTGAGGCTTTCATGGAAAGCGCCGATGTTGGATGCGCCATCACCGAAATAGGCAATCGTCACCCGTTCGCTCTTTTCCAGCTTGGCAGCCCAGGCGATGCCGTTGGCGATCGGCATCGACGAGCCGACGATGCCCGTGGTCACCATCACACCCGAAGCGGGGTGGGTGATGTGCATCGGGCCGCCCTTGCCTTTGCACGTCCCGGTGACGCGGCCGGCGATTTCAGCCCACAGCGCGCGCAGCGGCACGCCCTTCGCGATCATGTCGTGAATGCCGCGATAGATCGTGCAGATCTTGTCGTCGTCGTTCAGGTTGACCGAGATTGCCGAGGGAATGACTTCCTGCCCGCGCGGCGAGTAATACGGCATGACAAGCCGCCCGGTCTTGACGATCCTGCGCGATGCCACGTCGTTCTGCATGATGGTCGACATGCGCCGGTAGATGTCCAGCTGCGTCGCCGCGTCCGGCACCGGACGGTTCGGTGTGGGAGAAACCATGTCCTTAGACTTCCTTCCGATTCGATCTTTTTTTCGTTATGCGCTTTTGGCATTTCATTATGCCATCGCGCAAGTCGCGCTTAGTGTTAGTAACAAGGTTGCGCTGTGCGGCATCCCTGCGACGCCGTCAGACTTTCGCCTTGCGAAAGACCGGCAGCTGGAAGCGGCCGGCGCTGTCCTCGCAGGCGATGAACGCAACCTCGACCGGCATCCCGAATGCGATTTCGTTCTCGCCGAATTCATGGGGGTTGCTCAGGAACATCGGTCCTTCCTCCAGTTCGACCATGATCGTGTCGTACGGAACCGGGAGGATGCCGCGATAGTAGTCCTGAACGAAGCTGCACCAGCTAACCACCTTGCCGCGTCCCGAAACCGTCTGGAATTCAAGATCGTCGGCGGCGCACTGTTCGCATTTCTGCACGACCGGCCAGGCATAGGTGCCGCACCCGGTGCAACGCTGCAGCCGCAACTCGCCCCTGTCGCAACCGTTCCAGAACGTGTCGTGGCCGGGCCCCAGGGTCCGGTCGGGTCGCTTCTGCACCATCACCGCTCTCCCCGCCTGAATATGATGGGATGGACCTGGTCGGTCTGCGCCAGCGAAAACATCGAGACATCGACGCCGTCAACCTGCCGTGCGCCTGCTTCGTGGCGTAGCTGGCGCACGATCTCGGCGACATGGTTCCAGCCGTGCATGTAGGTTCCCGACAAAATACCGCCGCCCGTGTTGACCGGCAAGGCGCCGTCGATCGCCATGCCGCCGCCCTTGCAGAACTCCAGGCCCGCGCCCGGATCGACAAAGCCGTGGCCTTCGACATGGTCGATCAGGTGAATGGTCGAGGCATCATATCCCTCGAAATGCCGAACGTCGGCCAGCGCCACCCCTGCCATGTCCAGCGCCTGCCGGCCGGCTTCCTGATATTGCGGCCGCATCCGATCGACGACCAGAGTGCGCATCTTGTCACGCGTGACGCTGGCACGGCCCCAGCCTTCCACCGACACGGGCGTATGCGGCAGATCCCGCGCGAGATCGGCCCGGCGTACGATCAGGCACACCGCTCCGTCGTTGACCAGACACAGGTCGAACAGATGCAGCGGCTTCACCACATAGCGCGAGGCGAGGTAATCCTCGATGGTCAGCGGCTTTTGCATGACCGCATTGGGATTGAGCGTTGCGTTATGGCGTATCTGCACCGCGACTGAGCCCAGATCGGCCTCGCTCGCGCCGTAGACCTGCTGGTAATGCTGCCAGATCATCGCCCAGTGGGCCGCTTGCGAGCTCCAGCCCCAGGGGTGGTGATAATAGTACGAACTCGGAGCGTCGCTGTCGAACTTCTGCCCGCCGAACTTGCGGCCGATCGAGCGGGTCGCGACCGAGAAGATCAGGGCCACCGTGTCGCATTTGCCCTCGGCGATCGCGCCGCATGCGACCGGGATGGGCCCGGCGCAGATGCCGCCGCCCCTGTCGTTCAGATAGCGCGGGGTCAGCCCCAGCGAAGCCGCCATCGACGCTGCATCAGGCCCGCCGTAGAGGAACGACACCGAAATGCCGTCAATATCACTTTTTTCCAGCCCGCTGTCGGCGAGCGCGCGTTCGAAGGCGGTGGCCGCCAGACCTTCGGCCGTTGGCGGTTCATACCCTTCCGTCTTGGCGCGCGCGGCCTGATAATCGCGGTGGAAGTCCGTTTCGCCCAACCCGACGATGGCCGCCTTCCCGGCGAGTTCACGCGCCGGCGTCGGAACATCGAACAAGGACATGTATGACATGCGGGATTCCCGTCGTTTCGCCAGGATTTTCCCGGCATTGCCAATTCGATCACGGGGTTGACTACGCGAGCCGACCTGCGGGCCGCGTGTCTCGTTGATCCTTCTCCGCGATCAGGGATATTACACCGGGGAGCCAAGGGGAAGCGCTAAATGCACACCCTGTGATTCATTTTTTCCGGATACCCCCCGCGTTCAGTCCAGGGGCACCGTGAACCCGGGGTCCGCCTTCGCCATCGCGCGTTGGAATGCCGGACGCTCGCCGATTTCCTTCAGGTAGCGGCGAACATTGGGATAGGCCGCAAGGTCACGCGCGGCGAAGAGCCGCATTGTGGTCAGCGGGAACACCGTCATGATGTCGGCGGCGGTCAGCGTATCGCCCGCAAGAAAACGGCTCCGCGCCAGTCTGGCGTCGACATTGTCCCAAGCCCGGTCGAGCCGTCGGGTAAGGCTATGCAAGGCGGCCGTGGCGTCCTCGCGAATGAGGCCGGTGATCATCCCCATCATGCCGGCCGGCATGAACGAGCCGTTGGCGAAGTGGAACCAGAACAGGTAATCGGCATAGCCCGGCTCGTTCGGCGCCACCGCGAGGCGACCGTCGCCGTAGCGGTGGATGATGTACTCGACGATGGCGGCGGATTCGCCCAGAACGAAATCGCCATCGGTGATGACGGGTGCCGTACCGGCCGGATGGAGGGCGCTGTATTCCGGCGGGGCCAGGCGCGTGACCGGATCGCGATCGTAGCGCACGAAGTCATAGGCTATGCCCAGTTCCTCGCACAGCCAGACGATCCGGTCGGATTGCGACATCCCCAGGTGATGAACGGTAAGCATCTGTTCTTTCCTTTATTGAGGGCCGCAGCGTCAGGCCGGTGCCGTCACCGCCGCATACCGTACCCTGAGCGCCTTCTTGTCCGGCTTGCCCAGCGGCGACAGCGGAAGCTCGTCGACGAACTCGACCGTCTTGGGTGCCTGCACCGCACCCTTCTTTTCGCGTACCCTGGCGATCAGGGCCTGGGGATCGACTTCGACACCCGGTTCCAGGACGACGACCGCCTTCACCGCCTCGCCCCACTTCTCGTCCGGCACGCCGATCACCGCTGCCTGACGCACGCCCGGATGCTCGACCAGCACGTCCTCGACCTCGCGGGCGTAGACGTTGAAGCCGCCCGTCACGATCATGTCCTTCTTGCGATCGACTATCCGCAGGAAGCCGTCGGGGCTGCGGACCGCCACGTCGCCGGTGTGCAGCCAGCCGCCTTCGAACGCGGCCGCGGTCTCTTCGGGCTTGTTGAGATACCCCGCCATCAGCAGCGGCCCGCGCACACAGATTTCGCCGGGTTCGCCTTCCGGCACTTCGTTGCACGCATCGTCCAGCAAGGCCACGCGCACCAGCGGCGAGGGCCGTCCACAGCTAGACAGCCGGGTCATGTCATCGACGTCGTGCTCGTCGCGGCGCAACAGGGTGACCGACATCGGCGCCTCGGCCTGTCCGTAGAACTGGAAGAAGATCGGGCCGAGCTTGCCGATAGCCTCCTTGAGGCGGGCGGTCGGAAACGCCGAGGCGCCGTAGAAGATCACTTCCAGGCTCGACAGGTCGAACTCGCCGAAGCGGGGGTGGTCGATCATGGCCAGCACCATCGTCGGCACCATCAGTACCGAGGTGATGCGATGGTCGGCGATCGCCTGCATCGTGCCCACCGGGTCGAAGCCGGGCAGCACGACCATCGAACCGCCCTTCACCAGCACGGCGCTCAATACCGCCGCTCCCGAATGGCTGAGCGGGGCACAGATGAGATGTCGCACCTCCTTCGGCCATTCCCAGCTGGTCAGCTGGATGAGGGTCGAGGTCGCCGCCGCGCGATGCGTGGTCATGATACCTTTAGGTTTGCCCGTCGTACCGCCTGAATAGGCGATGCGGAACAGCGCGTCGGGATCGCAGGGCGGTGCCACCAGCGGCCGGGGAGCCAGGGACCGCGCCTTTTCCGCAAGATCGGTGCCCACGTCCGTCTGGCCCAGCGCGAGAAGGTGGAGCAGGCCTGGCGCCCGCGCCTTCAGCTGCGCGGCGATGTCCGCATAGTGATCGGGATCGAACAGCAATGTGTCGATACCCGCATCCTCGATGACGTAGAGATAATCGTCAACCGAACCCATCGGGTGCAGCGCGGTGTTGACGACTCCCGCAAAATTTAGGCCGTTCGAAGCATAGAGGACCTCGATCCGATTGCGCGAGAGCAGCGCTGCGCGGCGCGGTCTCGGCTCCAGCGCCTCGAAGCTCTGCTGGTAGCGGCTGATCTCATCGGCAAGGCCCTGCGCGGTGACATGTTCGCCGCCTGCCCCGATCACGACCAGACGATCGGTATCGCGGGTCAACGCCTGCGCGATCATGTCCAGCGTGCTGATCTGCTGGTGCAGCAACGCGCTCATGCGACTTCCTTCACGACGGCAGCCGGGCGCACCAGCGAGGGTACGCCGGTGAAGAGCTGGTTGGCGATGATCGCGTAATGCATCTCGGACGCGCCCTCGGCGATGTTTTTCGCCTTGGCATCGCGCATGTAGCGGTTGACCCCGGTGGAATCCATGATCCCGCTGCCTCCCCACAATTGCAGCAGCTTGGCGCATACCTCGAAGCAGGTGTCACCGATGAAAGCCTTGCATACGCTGCCCGCACCAGGCTCCATGGTGCCCGCATCGAACGCGCGGGCGGTATCGTAAAGCAGCGCCCGGCAGGCAGAAATGCGCGCATGGGCTTCCGCCATCCAGTAGCTCACCGGCTGCAGTTCGGCCATGTCGCGGCCGTACAGGCGGCGCTCCTTCACGTATTCGAGCGTCTTGTCGAACATGCCCTGCGCGCAGCCGATGGAGGTCGAGACATGAGCCAGCAGGTTGGCGTGGTTCGCGGCCCGATGCGAGAAACCGCCGGTCAGGATATCGCCCAGCACGTCGTCCGGCTCGATCCGCACGTTGTCGAAGGCGATCGGCCCGGTGTTCGTGCCGCGCCAGCCAAGTTTGTGCTCGTAGGGAGCGACGGTGAAGCCTTCCGCGCCCTTCTCGACGATAAGGCAACCATAGCCTTCCGCGCCTTCCTGCGTGCGGGTCTTGCACATAACCAGGTAAGTCTGGGCCGAGCCCTGGGTGCAGAACAGCTTCGAGCCGTCCAGCCGCCAGCCATTGCCGTCCGGCAATGCGCGGGTGAGATGCGCGGCGACGTTGGCAGCGCCAGCCGGCTCACTCTGCGAATAGGCCATCAGGCGTTCGCCGGACGCTATTCTGGGCAGTATGCGCTCCTTCTGCTCATCGGTGCCGAGCAGTTCGACGGTCTTGGGGCACAGCACGATCTGCACCGTCAGCATTCCCGCAAAAGCCGGGCTGGCCTTGGCGATCTCCTCGCACACGAGGCAGACAGATACGATGTCCGCGCCCGAGCCGCCGTATTGTTCTGGTGTGTAAAGCCCGTAGAAGCCCAGCTCGGCGGTCTTGGCCACCAGCGCATCGGGCGTGCGTTCGTCCATATCGATCTGGTTGGCGAGCGGCTCCACTTCCTTTCGCGCGAAAGTGGCCGCCATGTCGCGCAGCGCGCGTTGTTCGTCGTTCAACCAGTCGAGCATCGTCATCCTCTTTCGCCGTGTACCGCCCAGCCAGGCAGCCCGTTCGTACCGTCCCGATCGTCAAAGCCCGATGTGACATCCTGCCCACATCGAGCGCCGTCCCAAGGCTACCGTTTTTTCTGCCTCGCCACAGCATTACCAGCCCGCCGGATAACCGCAATGCCCATCACGCATTGCGATAACCCGTCCGTTTCCTGCCTCAACAGTCGCCGCGCAAGTCGCGGCCCTCAGAGACCGTTTGAGAATGGGCTTTGCCTATTCTGCCGCCCCATTCAAAATGCGCTCTTCTGCGCATTTTCAAACGGTTTCTCAGCCAATTCGGATATTCAGCGCATCGCCTTTCAATCCCGGGCTGGACACGCTCACTTTCGCATCGCCGCGCCGCCCTGTCGGCTGGACGATCGCCAGCGCGGTGCCATGGAAGGAGCGGGTATCGCCGTCCTGGAAGCTTTCAATGCCGTAGGGATTGCCGGAACCGGCCGCGCGCAGCGCACCCTTGCCAGTCACGGCGAACCTTAGGGGCACAGCGGCGTCGGGCACCATGCGCCCCTTCGCATCGAGGACTTCGGCGAAAACATAGGCGAGGTCCGCCGCGGAGCCCGCTATTGCCGCACGCTCGGCGCGAAGCCGCACCGTCGTGGGTGCGCCGACGGTCTCCAGCGTCTGACGAGCGATTTCCTTTCCGTTCTCGTAGGCGACTGCGACGAGCGTGCCCGGCTTGTACGGCACAGGGAAAATCGCCTTGCGCTTGTCCGCCGCGGTCAACGCCTTGCGGCCCACTTCCGCGCCGTTGAGCACCAGGGCGACTTCGTCTCCCCGCGCATAGACGTGAACCGCCATCGCCCGTTCGCCAGCATCAGGCCAGGTCCAGCTTTCCAGGACATCAGGCCAGCCCCAGGCGGTCTGTTCCTCATGGAAGCCCGCCGGCACCGGCCGCTGCACGAACAGCGCCAGCGAATTGCGTCCCCACACCACGTCGCGATAGACGCTCGGCGGTTTTTTCAGGCCGATCAGGTCGATCTCGCCCGAGCCGGCCTGATAGGCCGGATAATCCCAGACGTAGAAGTTCAACATGCTGACATCCATGCCGAAGATGATCTTCTTCTCTTCGTTCGGCGCGGCGGTGTCGGAGCGCAGACGCGACGAACCCGATCCGACTTCGCCAATATATTCCATCCCGGTCCAGACGAACTCGCCCATGTAGGCGGGGTTGCGCTGCATGTGCTCCCAGATGTCGTAGGCGTCGGCAGTGTGCGTCTCGGTGGTCAGGAATGTCAGCTCAGGATAGGTCTGATGATCCTTCTCGACCGCGTTGAACGAATAATTGTAGCTCGTAACGTCGAGCTGCGCGCGGGCGGCTTCGCCTTTCTGGCCGGCGAACGAGGCGGTCAGCGCCTGTGTTATGAAGCGGGACGTATCCACGGCCCTGATCGCCGCGCGCATCTGGGTGGCGATTTCCACGCCGCGCGGCGAGATCGCCTCGGCAATCTCGTTGCCGATGCTCCAGAACGCCACGCTGGCATGGTTGCGGTCGCGCCGGACCATCGCGGTCAGGTCGGTCCGCCAGTGGTCCTTGAAGTAGACATTGTAGGCATCCTTGAGGAGCTTGGGCTTCTCCCAGACGTCGAACGCCTCGTCGATGACGATCATGCCCAGCTCGTCGCAGACGTCGAGGAAGTACGGCGATTGCGGATTATGCGAACAACGAATCGCGTTGAACCCGTTCGCCTTCATGAGTTCGATCTTGCGCCGCTCCGCGCGGTCGATGGCCACGGCGCCAAGAATGCCGTGGTCGTGGTGCAGGCACGCGCCCTGCAACTGGTACGTCTTTCCGTTCACACGGAAGCCGGTCTTGGGAGATACCGCGATGGTGCGGATGCCGAAGCGTTCGCGCAGTTGATCGGACACTTTCCCATCGACGGAGAGGGTGATGTCCGCGTGATGCAGGTTCGGTGCCTCCGGCGACCACAGTGCGGGATTGGCCACGACGATCTCAACGTCGGCCCGTCCAACCTGCCCGGCAGCCAGGGTGACCCAGACGCTGCCGGTTCCAACGACGCGCCCGCCCGAATCGCGCAGCGCCACCTGGCATTCGACCTTCGCGGGCTGGGCGGAACGGTTCTCGATCTCGGTGCCCACCAGCACCCGGGCATTGTCGGCCCCCGCGACCGGGGAGGTTATCGCCACGCCGGAATAGGGAATGCGCACCGACCCCGTGCGATTGAACCAGACGTGCCGGTAGATGCCCGAGCCCGAGTACCAGCGCGCCGTCTCGCCGACATTGGAGACGCGCACCGCAAGCACGTTCGGCCCGTCCTTGCGCACGTGCGGCGTCAGGTCGAACACGAAGCCCAGGTACCCGTTTACGTTACGGCCCAGCTTCACCCCGTTGAGCCACGCCTCGGTGATCATGAAGGCACCGTCGAAGCGGATTTCCACCTGCTCTCCGGGCGCGAGATTGCTTACCGTGAACTGTTTGCGATACCAGCCGATGCCGCCGACAGTCCAGCCGGTGCCCCAGCCGAAAGCGGTGGCATCGGTGTCGAACGGGCCGACCTTGTGCGGCGGGCCGTCGGCGGTCGCGGGAGGAACCGAGGCCATGACGATGGGCAGTTCGGGCGAAACCGGCTTGGCGTCCTTGGGATGGCCGCCCGGGTTCCACAGCGCGACCGGCGGCACCCACGGATCGGTAGTTTTGGGCGCACCGGGCCGGTCCTCGATGCTCCAGTCATGAGGGAGGCTCAGCTTGCGCCAGGACGTATCGTCGAACTGTGGCTGCTCGGCCTGCGCCGGGTCGCCCAGCAAGAAGCGCCAGCCATCGTCGAACGACAGGTCACGCACCCGCCTGCCGCCGGCATCGCCGGCTTCATCGCGGGCGATCGCGGAAGTAGCGCCGAGCACCGCCAGCGCCGTGCCACCTACGGCCGTCGCCTGAAGAAGTCGGCGTCGGTCCAGCGAAGAAGAAGTATCAGCCATTCGATCGTCTCGCCCTGTCGTCTTTGTCACGGATACGTTATATCAAAAGGATGGAGCAGGTATCGCCCGGTGGAGCGCCGTGCCTTGTCCGCACCGCCGGTCGCGCGGGCATGACGCTCGCTCCTGCCCTCCATCGCGGAACAGGCCTGCTTCGGGCAGTCTGACACCTCTCTCCCGTTCCGGCGGCACGATAACGAATCCCGCCATCTAAACGCCGAAACAATGCAATTGACCTATGTCATTACAGTGTCCGTATGATCTTGCCGCCGGGGTTTGTGAAGCACAAAATTCGCGGTCATTGCTTTTTGGCCGCGCCAATAGCGTGCGCGCGCATGTGGAATGTCTGCGCGCAAAGGCAGTGTCACGCACCGGCGACTTGCCGCCGGTGCGTGCGGGGTCTGGACTGGATCAGGCCTTGAAGACCTTGAGGTGCGGATAGTCGTCCAGCGTGAACGGATTGCTCAGGCCTGCGGTCAGCCCTGCAGGCGCCGCGGCGTCGAGGAGGTCGAGGCTCCAGCCGCCCTGCTGATGAATCGTGCGTTGCATTTCAGGCTCCGAAAGCAGCGACACTTCATCCCCCCGAACCTCGAAGGTCCGACCGTTGACGTCCCTGGCGGCGTCCGTGCAAAGCCACACCACGAAGGGCGGAATCTTCTTCGCCGAGAACAGTTCCGGATCGAACGACGGCTTCTCTTCGGTGCCGGGGTGCGCGCCCATGGTCACTGTCATGAGTTGCTCCCAGGGACGGGACACATCCGCGAACTCCTCGGTCGATGCACCTGTCGCGAAAGGCCGGATCGCATTGCAGCGGATCCCGAACCGGCCCAGTTCCTTCGCGACGGTACGTGTCAGCCCAATGACGCCTTCGCGCGAGGCGGCATGGGCAATCGCACCGGGATGCCCGAACCCGGAGCCGGAACTGGTATTGACGATACTGCCGGAACCCTGGCGGGCCATATGCGGGGTCGCGGCGCGTATCAGCGCGAAATAGCCCTTGGGCTCGACATTGAAGGTCTTGTCCCATTCCTCCTCGGTGAAGCGCCACAGATCGTTCATTACCGCCGTACCGGCATTGTTGACGATGATGTCGATCGAGCCGAACTCCTCCACGGCATCGGCGATCAGCTGCTCCGCACCCTCCCACGTGGCCGATCGTGTGTTCGCAACCGCAATGCCGCCAGCTGAGCGAATTTCCTCGACCACCGATGCCGCATTGGCACCTTCCCGCGTGCCGATGTCGTTGACGACGACATTGGCGCCCTCGATCGCCAGAAGCAGCGCGTGCTCTCGCCCGATGCCGCCGCCGGCGCCGGATACAATCGCCGTCTTTCCCTTAAGGCGTCCCATGATGTTTTTCTCCTCGGTTAGTGGATTTACGGCAGCGGCAGGCAGGAACATCCGCAACGCGGCGGTCCGGGATCGGAAGGTCTGCAACCCAGGATCCGGTCTGGCCTTCCGTGCGGCGCCAGCTGCTTGCTGCGCTGCATGAGGCTACAATACTCGCCAATCTTGCTTGAGGTTCCCGCGCCCCCAGACACAATCCAGACATCCGGCCCGCGTTTTCTTCGGGCCCTAAAATATCCGATAATAGATTGTTATATATAGATATTATACCGGATTATGTGAAGTCGACGCCGCTGCAGACGAGTGGGAATGGGCCAAATATGGCCGCAGGAAATTTTTTTGCTGAGGACCCTTGGCCGGTGCGGTGTCTGAGGCAGTGATGGAGCCTTTGCCATCGCTGCCACGACTGCCCCGTCAGGAGAACTCAGTGCCGTATCGCTTGCTTTCACCCTACCTGGCGCTTGGCCTGGCGACCGTAACCCTGGCAGGCTGCAGCAAGGAGCAAAGCCAGCAGCAGGCCGCCCCGGCCCCCATGGTGGCAGTGGTGACGATCAAGGGCGAACAGCTTCCGAACATCATCGAACTGCCCGGCCGCATCGAGGCCGTGCGCACGGCAGAGGTGCGCGCCCGCATCAACGGCATCGTGCAGCGGCGGCTTTACAAGGAAGGTACCGACGTAGGCGAAGGCGCGCCCCTGTTCCAGATCGATCCGAGCCAGTATCGCGCTCAGGTCCAGCAGGGGCAGGCCGCGCTTCAGCGGGCACTGGCTGCGCGGGCCAATGCCGCCTCAGTGGTGGCCCGGTACAAGCCACTGGTCGCGGACAGGTCTGTGAGCGGGCAGGAAAACGACGCCGCCGTCTCCGAACTGCGCCAGGCCGAAGCGCAAGTGGCCGAGGCACGCGCGGCGCTGGCCCAGAACCAGCTCGAACTGAGCTATACCACCATTCGCGCCCCGATCGCCGGCCGTGTCGGCCGCGCCGAGGTCACCGAAGGGGCTTTGGTCAGCAGCGGCGAAGCCACGCTGATGACGCGCGTCAATCAGATGGCGCCGCTCTATGCGGTGTTCACGGAATCGAACTCGGCAATCCTCGATCTCATCGAACAGGTCCGCTCCGGCCAGTTGAAGATCGCCAGCCTCAACGCTGTCGAGGTACACCTCGTGCTCGACAACGGCTCCGACTATGGCAGCCCGGGCAAGCTGGACTTCACCGACCAGTCTGTCGATCCGCAGACCGGTACCCAGACGATCCGGGCGGTGTTCCCCAACCCGTCCCGCCTTCTCACTCCGGGTCAGTTCGTGCGCGGACGCCTGCAGGTCGGGACGGTCGGCGGCAGCGTCGCGGTTCCAGAAAGGGCCATCCAGTTTCAGGGTGAGCAGGCCAGTGTCATCGTCGTGGGCGATGGCGATGTGGTGGCTGCACGTCCGGTCCAGCTTGGTGCCCAGGTCAAGGGGCGCTGGATCATCCGGTCGGGCCTCAAGACGGGCGAGCGGGTCGTCGTCGATGGCTGGCAGAAGGTCCGGCCCGGGCAGAAAGTTCGCATCCAGGGTGCTCCCAAAGCCCAGCCTGCCGCTCCGGCGGCGGGGCGCTGATCGATGGACAGGTTCTTCGTCTACAAGCCCGTTTTCGCCTGGGTGATCGCCGCTTTCATCGCGCTTGCCGGCGTCATTTCGCTGGTATCGCTGCCGATCGAGCAATACCCTTCTGTCGCTCCGCCCTCGCTTACGCTGTCCTTCACCTATACCGGCGCTGATGCAGAGACGCTCGACAAGAACGTCACCTCGGTGATCGAGCGTGAGCTGAACGGCATCGACGGCTTCCTGTACATGACCTCGACCAGCCGCTCGAACGGTTCGGCATCGATCGTCCTAACCTTCCAGTCCGGCACCGACATCGACGTGGCCCGCACCCAGGTGCAGGACCGCGTCAGCCGCGCCGAGGCACGCCTGCCCGAGGAAGTCCGCCGGCTCGGTATCCAGATCAACAGCAACAGTTCCGGCTTCCTGATGATGCTGGCGCTGTCGTCGAAGACGGGCAAGCTGAGCCCGCTTGAAATGGGCAACTTCGCTGCCAACGGTGTCGTCAATGAACTGCGCCGGGTGCCCGGCGTCGGCGACGTCCAGCTGTTCGGCTCGCAGTATGCCATGCGCGTCTGGCTCGACCCGGCCAAGCTCTCCGGTTTCGGTCTGTCCCCCTCGGCCGTTCTCAATGCGATCACCGAACAGAACAGCCAGACCGCCGGCGGCGGGCTGGGTGAGCAGCCGGTAACGCGCGAGACCGAATTCACCGCCAAGATCGTCACCCAGAACCGCTTTTCCGACCCCGAGCAGTTCCGCAACATCATCATCCGTGCCAACACCGACGGTTCGATGGTGCGCCTGCGCGACGTTGCCCGCGTCGAATTGGGCAATGACAGCTATGCCTTCAAGGCGCAGCTCAACGGCAAGCAGATCGCCGGGATGGGCGTCCAGCTGGCGGTGGGAGCCAACGCCGTGCAGACCGCCACGGCGATCCGCGCGCGCATGGACGAACTGCAGAAGAACTTCCCCGCAGACATGACGTGGTCGGTGCCGTTCGACACGACACCGTTCATCAATGCCTCGATCGACAGCGTGATCCAGACGCTGATCGAGGCGATGGTGCTCGTGTTCATCGTCATGTTCCTGTTCCTGCAGAACTGGCGCTCGACCCTGATCCCCGCCGTCGTCGTGCCGATCGCCCTGCTTGGCGCGTGCCTGGGCCTCTATCTGTTCGGCTTTACGATCAACACGCTGTCCCTGTTCGGGATGGTCGTCGCCATCGGCATCCTCGTCGATGACGCGATCGTCGTGGTCGAAAACGTCGAGCGCCTCATGGCGAACGAAGGACTATCGCCCCGCCGCGCGACGGTGAAGGCGATGGGCCAGATCCGCGGGGCGATCATCGGCATCACGCTGGTGCTGATCGCGGTGTTCGTGCCGATGGCTTTCTTTCCCGGATCGACTGGCGGCATCTATCGCCAGTTCTCGGTCACGCTTGCCGTGTCGATATTCTTCTCGGCCGTGCTCGCTCTCACGCTGACGCCGGCTCTGTGCGCCACTTTGCTCAAGCCGCACAAGCATCACGACAAGGACACGCCGCCGCCCACCGGCATACGCGGACTGCCGCGCCGCTTCTTCAACGGGTTCAACGACCGCTTCGGCCGCGCGACTGACAAGTACGGCCGCGCCGTCGGACGGATGACCGCCGCACCGCTACGCTGGCTGGTCGTGTTCGTCGCCATGCTGGGCGTTACCGCGCTGCTGTTCACCCGCCTGCCGGGCGGATTTCTTCCCAACGAGGACCAGGGTTACTTCCTCGTCAGCTACGACGCTCCGCCCAGCGCGACGATCGCCATGACGGAAGGCGCGGTCAAGCAGGCCGAAGCCTATCTCGCCGGCCAGACGAAGGTCCGCAATGTCATGTCGATCATCGGCTACAACTTCTTTGGCCAGGGTCAGTCCGCTGCGATGTCGTTCGTGGACCTCAAGCCGTGGGACGAGCGCACCGGTAGCGCCGAAGGCGTCGATGCGTTGATCGGCGGAACCATGGCCGCCGTCAGCAACATCGTCAGCGCGACGATCTTCCCGATCAACCCGCCGCCGATCCAGTCGCTGGGCAATGCCACGGGCTTCTCCATGAAGATCGAAGACCGCAGCGGGACCGACCGGGCCGGATTGCTTGCCGCGCGCGCCGCCATACTCGCAAAGGCAGCCAAGGATCCCGCACTCGCCGGAGTGCGCCCCGACGGCCAGGGCGATGCGCCGCAGCTTTACGTCGATATCGACCGGGTCCAGGCGCGTGCGCTGGGTCTCCAGATAGCCGACGTCAATGCGACATTGGCGATCAATTTCGGCTCCGCCTACGCCAATGACTTCAGCCGCGACGGCAACGTGCTGCGGGTCTACCTGCAGGCCGACGCCGCCCATCGCATGACCGCGCAGGACGTCCTCAACCTGCGCGTTCCGGTAACGGGCGCCACGGCATCCGGTGCCAGCGAAACCAAGCTGGTGCCCTTCTCTGCCTTCACGCAGGTAAGCTGGAAGACCGCGCCGCTTCAGGTCGAGCGCTACAACGGCTATCCCTCGCTCAGCATCTCCGGCCAGGCGGCTCCGGGCCAATCTTCGGGTGCAGCGCTGACCGCGATGGAAAAGATCGCCAGCGAGACGCTGTCGGGCAGCATGGCCTACGAATGGACCGGCACCGCCTACGAGGAAAAGCAGGCTGGCGGGCAGATAGCGATGCTGCTGGGCCTGTCCATGCTGGTCGTGTTCCTGCTGCTCTCGGCGCTTTACAATAGCTGGGCCATCCCGGTTTCAGTGCTGCTGGTGGTACCGTTCGGCGTTCTGGGCGCGGTGTTGTTCACAATGCTGCGCGGGCTTTCGGCTGACGTCTATTTCAACGTCGGGCTCATCACCATCATCGGCCTTGCCGCCAAGAACGCGATCCTGATCGTGGAATTCGCGATCGACGACGAAAAGGGTGACACCACTGCCGATGAGGCGACCGTCGAAGCAGCACGCCAGCGTCTGCGTCCGATCCTGATGACCAGCCTCGCCTTCATCCTGGGCATGATCCCGCTGGTAGTCGCGTCAGGCGCCGGTGCCGCAAGCCGGCACGCGGTAGGCACAGGCGTCATGGGCGGCATGATCGCCGCGACCGTGCTCGGCCTGTTCTTCACTCCCGTCTTCTACATCGCGGCCCGCCGATGGCTGGTTCGCCCCCATGATCCTGAAGCGGAGGACGCGCAAGAAGACGCCCGCGCCGGCCATGACGGTACGCAGGCGGGAGGGCCGGCCCATGCGTAAGGCTATTCTCACCCTGACGGGTACCCTGATCGTAAGCGGCTGCAATTTCGCCCCGGTCTATCACCAGCCGGTCGCAGCCGTGCCCGTTGCCTTTCCTGCCGGGGACGCGGCACGCAGTTCGGATGCACGGCTGGCAACCGATCTGGGCTGGCGCGATTACTTCGGCGATGAGCGGCTCCAGGCCTACATCGCCGCTGCGCTCGCGAACAACCGGGATCTGGCGCAATCGCTTGCCCGCGTTGCGCAAGCTCGTGCGCAATACAGGATACAGGATACGCAGCGGCTTCCGCAGCTGGACGCGAACGGCAACTATACCAAGACCCGCCAGCCGACCAGCGCGCTCGGCCTGGGCGATGCGGTCGGTGACAGTCAACAGGCGGTGACATACGAGACCTTCACCGCCAATGCGGCCGTGACCAGTTTCGAGCTTGATCTGTGGGGCCGTGTCCGCAACCTGTCCGAGGAAGCACGCGCGCAGTACCTGGCCTCCGTCCAGGGCGCCCGTGCGTTTCGACTTTCGCTCATCAGCCAGGTCGCGGCCGCCTACTACTCGGTGCGCTCCGGCGAGGAGCGTGTGGCTCTGGCGCAGCAGACGCTCAAGGGCCGCATCGAAGGACAGCGCATCGCTCTGCGACGGCTGGATGCCGGTGTCACATCCACGGTCGATTACGACCAGACCGTGCTGTTGACCACGCAGGCCCGCGCCGATCTCGCGGATCTGCAGCGGCTGACCGAACAGGCGCGCAACCTGCTGACGGTGCTGGTCGGGGGTCCGATCACGGATGCTTTGCCGGAAGGGCGTGCGCTGGATGGTAGCCGCCAGTTCCCGCGACTGGAAACGGGGGAGCCCTCCAGCGTCCTGTCAGCCCGGCCCGACATCCTTCAGGCGGAATTTGCGCTGCGGGCGGCAAATGCGAATATCGGTGCCGCGCGCGCCGCGTTCTTCCCGAGCATTTCGCTGACCGGCCAGTTCGGCTTTGCCGCCGCTGCCCTCGACGACCTGTTCAAGGGCAGCAACAAGTCGTGGTCCTACGGCGGCGCCGTGGGATTGCCGATCTTCGACTGGGGTCGTCGCTCGGCTGCACTCAAGCTGAGCAAGGCCCAGGCCGACGAACTGACCGCCGCCTACCAAGGAGCCGTACAGACGGCGTTCCGCGAAGTCGCCGACGCGCTTGCGGCCCGACGCGGTTATCGAGACCAGATCCAGGCCGTAACCAACACCGTCGCAACCCAGCAGCGGCTTACCGGCACGGCGCGGCGTCGCTACGAGCAGGGACTGTCGATCTACCTGCAGGTCCTCGATGCGGAACGCAGCCTGTTCGCAGCGCAGCAGCAACTCATCGAACTTCGCTCCACCGCGCTCCAGAATGAAGTGTCCCTCTACGTCGCCCTGGGCGGCGGCCTGCGCGAGCGATGGGACGAGACGCCTGCGAAGCTCGATGTGCCGTGAGTGCGATACGTCGCCTTCTCACTCCACTCGCCCCGCGGCGCGCGTTTAAGCACCATGGCGAGCGTATCCATGAAAGATCCGGCATTGCCGAGCTTTCTCTTGGCGCGGCCTGGGGACCCGTGTGGACGGGGCAGAGCGCCATAAGTCCGGGAGGGCTGCTCGCTGCCGGCTATGCCGCGTCCATCGAAAATGCCGTCATTCGCATAGCACAATCGCGGGACGGCCATTTTCCTGCGTTGAATATGGATGGAACGAGTATAGAAGTGGCCGTCGACGTATCCTTTCCACCCGGTCACCGATGGGGTCCACCTTCCAGCATCATGCTCGACATCCTGCTCGGCGGCATTGACATCGAGCGTGCGGAAGAGATCGTTCGGATCGCCTTATCGGTTTGCCCCTACACCATCGCCCTGGACAGCGAGGTCGAGATCGCGTGCAGCGTGAGGACCAATTGAGTCCTGAAAGGGTCGGCGGCGTCACCGGCACGGCTTCACCAGCGCCGCCCACCCTTGTCCACGGCAATCCTAGAACTGCATGTCCACGCCCATGCGGAGGGTACGCGGACGGACCGGCGTCATCTGATTTCTGGCAGCGAGGCCGAACGGGTTGCCATAACTGAAAGTGTTGCCATAGGAATCGGCGATGTTGGTGATGGCGAGGGACACTCCCAAGCGCCCGAATTCCAAACGGGCGCCCGCATCGGCAACCGTATAATCGCCCTGTGGAACATCCAGAAGCTCGCCCAGGCCCAGATGCGATCGTCCAACGTAGCGTATCGAGGCGTCCAGCGACCACGTTGCATTGCTCCCGATGCTTCCGCGCCATGACGCCCCGAAGCGGCCGCCGTTTCGCGCCACGTTGGGCAACGTGCGCGTGAGTTTGTTGGGCGAACTGCCGTCTATCACAAACCCCGGCGCCGGTTCGATCAGCCGGCTCTCGTTGAGAAACGCCGACGCACTGAACGTCAACGACGGAACCGGCTTCCAGGTCATCTCCACGTCGAGCCCATGAATGATGCCGCGGCCGATATTACTGGTGATCGGCACCACGGAATCTCCAATCAGATCGGCCTGGATATTACGCCAATCGGCAATGAACAGCGCCATCTGCCCCGAAAAGCGATCATGATCTCGATCATGCCAGCGCATTCCCAACTCGTGGATCTGCAGATCGTCGGCGACGAACTGGCGGGTCGTGAGGTCCGTGTCGGACAGCGCAATTCCGAGGCCTCCCGGACGGTAACCCTGCTGGTAATGGTAAAACGCGGAAATCGGTCCGCCCGGTCGCCAGTTCACGCCGAACGTACCGGAGAAACGCAGTTCATTGCGTTGGGGGTCATCCAGGCCCTCTATCGAGGCATCGATCAGTCTACGGGCGCTATGCGCGAAAGTCATGCGCCCGCCGGCGGTTACCGCCAGTGTGGACGTGACAGGCAGGGACATCTGCCCGAATGCGGCGGCCTCCGCCTGGCTGCTACGAATGCCTCCCTGGCTGATAGGAGAGACCAGCGGATCGAATCCAAGGATCAACGTGCTTATACTTTTCGTCAGAGAAATGCCCGCGACCCATGGGGCACCGGGCTGCCCTCCGGACAAGCGCGTCTCATGGGAAAAAAGCTCGATTTCGTTATTTTCGGTGTAGCGTGCGGGCGATCCTGCCCCGTCGTATCCCGTGGCGTCGTACAGGCTCGATAATTCATGATGCGCGACCGAGGTCACCGAACGCAGTTCAAGGGCGCCGATCGAACGGTTCGCCGAAACATATCCGAGGCGATAATTGTTCTCGAAAGGCTGCCGCATCGACGTATTCCTCGTCAGCATCGGCTCGTCCCGCAGAACGTACTGACCGTCTTCGCTTCGAATGTTCTGGAGAACCGCGCCGACATCGACAGTCCATCCTTCCAGATCATCGGCCCGCAGGCTCAAGCGCTGGCCGTAGCTGGCAGTCCGGTTGATGTCCCGGCGCCCCTGAACGGGCGCGTCTATGTATCCTCCCCTCATCCCGCCAAAAGCGACAATGCGGACTGCGAGCCGGCCCTTGGCCAGAGGCACGTTGACCATGATCGCTCCGTCCGCGCTGGGCGATCCGTGGCGGGTGACGCTGGTATTGGCGGCGGCGCTGGCCGAGAACTTTTCGGCATCCGGCACATTTGGCACCAGCCTGACGATGCCGCCGAGCGACCCCGCGCCATAGAGCGATCCCTGGGGGCCCACCAGCACCTCGAACTGCTTCATGTCATAAAGGTTCAGGTCCGGGTCCGGCGCATTGTAGGTGAGCCTTATATCGCCAAGGTACTGGCCAGTGGTCGCCTGCGTGGGGCCGCTGAAGCTGCTGTCCGCAATACCCCGGATGAACAGCTTGTTCCGGCCATTTCCCAGGTTGGTCGCGCCCATAGCGGGCAATAGCTGAGTGATCGCAGACATGCCGTCGGCAGCATGGCTGCTGATCCATCCGCGTTCCGGTTTCACGATCTTTACCGCCCCCGGGTAACGATCGAGGGTCAGCTCCTGCTTGCTCGCCGTGACGACGATATCTGGCCCGGCGACGATGTCCGTCTGTTCGATGGACCGCCTCACCGGGGAGCGCGTGGATACCGGCGCCTTGCGGGGCGGCGGGGCCAGGCGGCGGCGGCGAATCTGAACGGTCGAAGGGCCGTGAAATACAGCTTCCGCGCCGGTGCCTCTCAGCGCTCTGTCCAGCGCGGTCCGTAACGAGACGTTTGCCCTGACACCAGGTGAACGCTGTGCTGCAAGGTCCGGATCGGCCAGAACGATGGTGACCCGTGCCTGAACTCCCAGAGCCACGATGACCTCGCCCAGCCGGCCAGCCGGGACGCTGTAATTCGCGGCACACGCACGGACCGGAAAGAGAGCAACGAAGATGCAAGCCGCGAAGGAGGCGGCTCCCGGCCTAACGATCACCGTCACTGACGGGGTTCATGCTCCAGCCATCGCCATCTGCCTTGAACGTCACATCGAGGACGAGCTTCAGTTGGTCGATCTGCCGGGGGCCTGTCCCCTCCACCGCGATGGTGCCGTAGAAGGGCCGAGCGGCGATGGCAGGTGCTGCGACGATATGTGTCCCGAGCCCGCGCGACAAGTCTGCCGCGACTTGCGATAGCGGCTCACCCAGGTAGACCAGTTGCCCTCTCTGCCATGCGCCCACCGCCGCAACGGGGGTCCGGCTGACCTGGATGGCAGTGCCGCCTTCCTCCGTCCGCAGGGCCTGCCCGGCAACCAAAGGTGTTCCCTCGCGGCCCGACCGGTAGAACACCGCTCCCTCCGCGACGGAAACGCGCAATTCTCCGCGGCCACGAACCACGTTGAACACCGTTCCAACGTCCTCGATCTCATTGTCGCCCACTTTCAGGCGGAACGGCCGGTTCTGGTCGTGTCGGACATGAAACAGCGCCTCTCCCGACAGCAAACTGGCAAACCGGGGGTCGCCGCGGTCGAATTCCATGCGCGTCGAGCCATTGAGGGTGATGCGCGTGCCTTCATCGAGGGTGACGATCTGGTTCTCGCCAGCGCTCGTCGCGACCTCGTAACGGTCTGAAGGCGAAACGAGAGTTATAGCGAGCACGCCGGCGACGCACGCCGCAAGCGCACCCCCGCCTATGGCATACCACCTTCCCCATCCTGCCCGGCGGGGAGCATCGACCTGCGGTTCACCAGCGTCGTTGGCAGCCTCGCGGAAAACGAGTTCCGGCAAGAGCGGTTCGAGTTCCAGATCCATGTCTTCGACCTGCTGAAACACCCTGACGTGTTCAGCGTCCAGTTCCAGCCACGCCTCGAATTGCGCCCAATCGGCATCACCGCCATCCCGCAGGCGGATATGCCATCTGATGGCGTCGGCTCGGACTGCCTCCTCCACATCAAACCCCATGACGATCCCTTTCGCCCTTGAGACTCCGCGCTGTACCGCCGCCCTCATCAAATCTTTTCTTCATCGCCGCTACGGCCTCATAGGCGTGCGCGAGATGCTTCTCCACTGCGCTGACGCTGATCCCCAACTCCGCTGCGATCTGGCGCTGGGGCAAGCCTTCGATCCGAAAGCGGCGGAATATCAACCGCGTCCGTTCGGGCAGCCTGTCAAGGACGCCTTGCAGAATAGCCAGCTGTTCGCGGGCCACCAGCCTGGCTTCGACTGAAGGTTCCTCGTCGATCTCGGGCGGATCGCCGCCGTTGATATCGGACCAGTCCTGCTCACGCCGCTCCCGGCGGGTCGCTGCCCGCCGGTGAAGCAGGAAGTGGTTGTGGGTCATCCGGTAAAGGTAGGCACGCGGCTGGCTTACGGGTGCGACCCTTTCCGTCGATACCTTCAGGCGGACGTCCTGCAGGATGTCCTCTGCCTCGTCCGCCGTCGCTCCCTGCAAGGAGAGATAGCGCAGCAAGGCCGGGCCCAAAGCCATCAAGGCCTCAAGAAGCCCGCTGTTCGCCATAATCGTATTGTGCGTCCCTGATCCGGCCATCCGAACACGCTCCTAGCGGCGGCGTGGGCTAGTAACAATCGTTATGGCGATCAGTTGCGCGGGACGGCGCTGTAGTGCCCATCGAACGGCGTGCGCGTGGCCGCCCTCCTACGGTTATTTTCTGCTGAGGAAACACCGCAAGGGTGGTGTCTCTAGGATGACGGTCACGATGAAGGCCGCTTACGCACACAGCGCAGGACACGTCCCCTATGAAGTCTCTTATTATCGCCGCCGGCGCAGCAGTTGCCCTCTCGTTCGGCACGGCGCAGGCGCAGACGGCCGATCATACGATCGTTGGCATCGGCGCTGTCTATGCGCCGGTGTACCAGGGCGCCGACGATTATCGCACCTTGCCGATGCCCGCGATCGACATCGTATCCGGCCCGTTCTTCGCGAACTTGCGCAATGGCATCGGTGTCAACGTCATCGACACGGATACGTTCACCATCGGCGGCAGCGTTGCCCTCATGACCGGCTATCGCCGAAAAGACGTGCCCGAAGGCGTGGACAAGCTGAACTTCGGCGCCGGCGGACGGATGTTCACCAGCATCAAGGCGGGTGGAATGATCGCAACACTCGGCGGAACCCAGGGTTTTGCAGGAAGCACCAAGGGCTTCATCGCCGATGCCAGCATCGCCTATCCCCTACCGATATCGTCGCGCCTCATGCTCATTCCCTCGGTCGGGACGACGTGGGCGAACCGCAAGCACAACGACCGCTACTTCGGCATCGACGCGGATGAAGCCCTAGCCTCGGGCCTCCCGCGCTTTCGCGGACGCGCCGGCTTCAAGGACATTTCGGCCACGATCGCAGCGAACTATCGCCTGAACAGCCGCGTGAACCTCACCGTTTCGGGCGGAGTCACGACGCTTGTCGGCGACGTGGTCGACAGCCCCCTGGTCGAACACAAGACCAGGCCGGTGGGCACTGTGTCCCTGTCATACCGCCTCGGCTCATAAGAGCCGACGGGTCGCACGCCGGCCGGAAGCCTTGCTTCCGGCCGGCACTACATCAGGACAACAAAGCCGCGGGGGAGGCAACGATGCGAATTCCGGTCTTGTCGACGATGCTACTCAGCTCTCTGGTCCTGGTACCCGCACATGCCCAACCATGGCGACTGCAACCCCGGGTTCAACGGGAAATTCAAAGCGACATCAGCGGACTGGGCCGGGAAATCGACCGTGCGGTCGCGCGCCGGACCATCGCCCTGCGTGACGCGGCCCAATTGCGCCGGGATACCGCACAACTGGAGCGGGCTTTCAGCCGTCTGAGCCGCGATGGGCTCGACCGCGGCGAAGTCGAGCAACTTGAAGAGCGGGTCAACAGCCTGCGCACGCGCCTCAAGCTCGAACGTCGCGACTGGGTGGATCGACGCTGAGATGAACCGCCCACGTGCATCAATCCGAAGGGGGCGCGGCTCCCTTCCTTCCACTCGACCAAAGGAGTTGCAAATGAGACAAATCAGAGGAATTGCCTGCCTCGTGGCAATCAGCCTGTGTATGGCAGCGCCTACCCTGTCCCAGGCCAAACCGCGCCACGACAGGCATCAAAGCGATAATAACAAGACCCGAAATACGCTGCTTGGCGTGGGTCTTGGAATGCTGGGCGGCGCGATCCTGTCGAAGGGCGATCCATGGGCCACCGTCGCGGGCGCCGCAGCAGGCGGCGCGATCGGCAATGTGGCGTCCAAGGACAATGATCGGGACCGCAGAGGCAAGGATTGGGACCGTCGTGATCGCGATGGCCGGTACGATCGTCGCCGTTGATTCAAGGAGAAAAACTATGAAGTATCTTGCATGTTTCGCTGTTCTGGCGCTCGGCTGCGTCGACGCAGCCTCGGCGCAGACCGATGACGCCTTCAATACTTACGTGGACGCAGGGTTCGCGGCCATGGACACGGACAAGAACGGCAATGTCGATCGGACCGAATTCGCCGCTTTCATGCGCAAGCGCCTCGCTCAACAGGGTGCCGAATTCGACGCTGCGTTCACCAAGCTGGACAAGAACGCCGACGGATCGCTGAGCAAAGCCGAAGCTGCGGCGGGCAATCCGTTGCTCGCCGAGCATTTCTCGGAAGTGGACACGAACAAGGACGGCGCTCTGTCCAAGGACGAGTTGCGCGCCGCCATGATCGCTGCACAGACATCGCAGGCTGCCGCTCAGTAAATCGGCAAATCATGGGTCCTCAACAACGTCGTTGATGAGGACCCGCTTGCCGCCTTTCCCTATCCCGAAACGCTTCAGCGCGAGCCGAACGCGTACCGCAGTTGCAAACCGATCTCTCGGCCCGGCGTCACGGTCACCGCGCTCAGTCCGGTCGCACCGAATTCCGGAGCAATGGTGTTCTGCAACGTCGTGCTCGTCAAAAGACGCTTCGTATTGAAGACGTTTTTCGCAAACACACCCACATCCCAGCCCGCGTCGGGCCCTGTCAGACCGGCGAACAGATCGACGATCATGTTGCGCTTTGCCTTGAAGTCCGGGTCGGAAATGCCGAAAGCCGGATTACGCCCCTGATAGCTGCCGACGAAGCGCAGATAACCATCGAAGTTGTCCATCGGAATCGTGTAGTCGCCGTTCACGCTCGCCGTGAACGGCGAGGCGGCATTCAACGAACTGCCCTTGGCCGAATCGCAGAAATTCATCGGATTGGACGCTGACACGGCAGGACCGACGTTGCACGGAACCTGACCGCCTTGCGATTCGATCTTCGCGTAGCTCAGGTTGAAGTCGAGGGTGAGATCGTGAAGCGGCTTGACGGTAAGTTGCGCTTCCGCACCGCGCACCCGCGCATCGACGTTGTACAGGAACGCCACGTTGGTCGTATCGACCCGGCTCGTGTCGGTTCTGAAGTAGCTGATACCCTGGAATTGGGTTAGCTGACCCTTGTAGTCGATCTGGAATACGGCTGCGTTGAACCGGGCACGCCGGCCCAGGCTGGTCTTGACGCCCAGTTCGTAGGAGGTCGCCTTTTCAGGGGTGGGGAACAGGAGATCATCGGGCAGCGCATTGGCCAGCGCGGGCAGGCCCGACCGCCACGAACTGCCGACCGTTGCGTATACCAGGACATCCGGGCCGAATTTGCGGGACAGCGACACGTTGTAGATCGTCGGCGTATAGACCTTGCCGAGGCTCTGGGTTGGCCGGGTCCCTGCAGGAACGAACGCATCGCACACGCCCGCGTAAACCGGGCTGGCGACCAGGCCAGCGGCAGTCGGGCAGGTACCGCCGAAGCTGCTGGCCAGGCCAGCGGCTGCATACCCCGACGACGTGGTAACGTCGATCGAACTGGGCCGGCTGTCGTGAATACGGCGTACGCCAGCGCTCAATTCGAAGTCTGACGGCAGATGAAGTTGAAGATTTCCGTAGAACGAATACGTCTTCGTGCGCAGCTGGATATTCGTATCGGCCGTCAGGAAGTAGCGGTCGATCGCCGCCGGATTGACCACCGGGTTGGGAAGACCGAACGGATTGCCTCGTGCGCCGGGCAACACGTTGGGGATCAGCGTATGCTGGCTGCTCCTTGCCTGCTCGCGGTAAAAACCGATGTCGTAATCGAAGAAGCGGCCTGCGGCGCGATCCGACGAAAGACGCAGTTCATGAAAATTCTTGTATGCCCGATCGGCGAAGAAGCCTTCCTGGATCTGGTCATATCCAATGAGTACGTTTGCCTGATCCACGGACGTCCCGAACGATTTGGGGCGATTGTTGCTCTGGATTCCGTAATTGTAGCTGAGAACCTGGCCAAGGACCTCCCACCGCGCATTGACCGTCACCAGGTCGGTCTTGAGATATTGCTTGTTGGGCGTCTCCTGAACCGAAAGGCGCTCCCCCGGCCTGATCGCGGAACGGCCATCGATGTTGTAGCCTGCCGGCGCGAACCGCAGCGTCGTCGGGTAAGGAGATGCGTAAAGCCCGCTGCTGCCGGCCCCCGCCACTTGCGTGTAGAAATCGGATGACTGGTTCAGCCGCTGGTACATCGCATTGATCGACAGCGTATCGGTGGGCTCAAAGCGGGCGGACACACGTCCGCTCCACGTCTTGAGCGAGGGATCGGCCGCCGCATAGATGCTCCTGACCCGATTTCCCTGGCTGTTGTCGTAGCTTCCCGCGACGCGAACGGCGAACACGCCCGGCACGATCGGGAAATTGATGGCACCCTGCACGTTCTGGTGATCATGCGTGCCGATCAGCCCCGAAGCATAGCCGCCCATCTCATCCAGATCGGGGAGACGAGTGGTGATCGTCACCGCACCTGAAATCGATGGCGCGCCGCGGCTTGTCCCCTGCGGTCCGCGAAGCACCTCGACCTGCCCGACATCGTACATCGTCTGCAAGCTCTGGACGGGATCGAAGCCGATTTCGTTGAAATAGATCGGAATCGCCGGTGTCCCGGACGCTTGTACCCAGCGCACACCGCGCAGCACGAGCGAAGGGTTTCCCGGTTCGGCAAGGCGGATGCTGAGCCCGGGCGCGAGCTTCGCGATTTCCGATGGCTGGACGATCGCCAGCTTCTGAATCGCATCGCCGGTCACGACCTGTACGCTGACCGGGACATTCTGAAGGCTTTCCGATTCCCGCCGTGCGGTGACGACGATGTCACCCAGCGAATCCGAAGGCGACTGCGCAGCCGTGGCAGTGGCCGGAGCCGGCGCCGGGCTGGATACGTCCTGCGCATTCGCACAGGCCGGCATCACCAATGCGATCACCGCGACGGACGCCGACATGGCTATCTTCCCATCGACGAAACGGGCGGCATTATTTCGCAGCATCTTGATCTTTCCCTAACCGATTTTTTGTCGCCGTCCCGTGGCCTGAAAAGGCAAAGCGCCCCAGCCACGAACCATGCGTTACGTGACCGGCTTAATATAATACACCGCTGCCGTTGCAATCATAATAATTTCGTTTGAGGCTCTTGCGTGGCTTTGATGCCACCAGGCGTTTGCAGGGACCCGAACCGGGGCGCCCTTATGTAAAATCGCGCGTACTGCTGCCCTATCTGCCGATCCATGGCACTCGCCCTCAGCCGGCGTCGAAGATGGTCGCCGGACATACGGATATTGACTTCGCGGGGCCGTCCAAGTGATATGAAGCAACGGGCACGCGCGGACGCCCGTTCAGACGGCACCCGTCCAAGTCCGCTCCATCTGCCGCGCATGTGGCAAGGGGAGCGTGTGAATGACGACGGAAACTGCCACGATGCCATCCGTAGAGCCCGGCCCCCCACCGATCACGCTGGTGACGCTTTTCCTCAAGTTTCTCCGGTTCGGTGCGCTCGCTTTCGGCGGCCCGGTGGCGCAGATCGCGATGCTGCGCCAGGCGCTGGTCGAAGAGGAGCGATGGATCGGCAAGGCGCGGTTCAACCGCCTGCTGGCGGTCCTGCAGGTCCTGCCGGGTCCCGAGGCGCATGAGCTATGCGTGCATCTGGGGATGATCGCGCGCGGGCGGATCGGCGGACTGGTTGCCGGGCTTGGCTTCATGCTGCCGGGGCTGGCGTTGATGCTACTGGCCGGCTGGTTCTACGTCGGCTTCGTGGTCCGCGATACCCACCTGTCGGTGGCGCTGCTGGGCGTGCAGGTCGTCGTCCTTGCCATCATCGCGCGTGCGGTGGTCCGGATCGGCCAGCACATCATCGAGAACTGGCTGCTTGGCTTGATTGCGCTTGCCAGCCTCGCCGTGACACTGGCGGATGTCCCATTCTGGATTCCACTGGCTACAGGCGGGCTGGCCTACGCCCTGTCCCACCGCCCGGGGGCCGCCGCGCTGGTGCTGGTCGCAGCAGCAGGCCTGGCGACGGCGGTTCATTTGTTCGCTGTTCCCGCCGCAAGCCTGCATGCGGCGACGGGCACTTCCGTCACGTCGATCGCATTGTTTCTTGCGGGGCTCAAAGGCGGGATGCTGACCTTCGGCGGGGCCTATACCGCCATTCCCTATGTCCGCGCGGATACCGTGGGACGCGGATGGATCGGCGATGCCACCTTCCTCGACGGGATTGCGCTGGCGGGGGTGTTGCCAGCGCCACTGGTCATCTTCGCGACTTTCGTCGGCTACGTCGTGGGCGGTCCAACCGGAGCACTTGCGATCACGGCGGGCATGTTCCTGCCGGCATTCGCATTCTCGCTCATTCTGTTCGAGCGGCTGGAGGCGATCGTCGAGAACCCCTCTTTGCACCGGGTGTTGGAAGGCATTGCCGCGGCAGTCGTGGGGGTCATCACCGCCACGTTGCTGCATCTCGGCCAAGCGACCGGTTCGCGCTTGCCGGCTCCGGCCCTGGGGATCGTGCTGTTCGCCGCGGCGCTTGCGGTGGCATGGCGCGTAAAGGGAGCATGGGTGACGCCGGCTATCATCGCGGCCGGGGCGATAACAGGATGGATCGTCTTTTAGCGATCACCTGGCTATGTTCGGAGCGAGAGCCCCGCCGCCGCGGACATCGCGTCCTGCGCCAGGGAAATGAAGCAGGACATTCATGCCGTCGCCTATCCACCCGTTGAATGTGGAGTTTTGCCAGCACCCCACATTCAGAAGAGTGACGACCGTCAGGCTTCAGTGTCAATGTAGCCCTTCGTATTTTTATTGATTGGTCGACTTCCTCAGACTGGGTGTTTGCATCCGCAACGCGAATTCAACGAACCAACGGTCGCTCCTTGTTGCTTGATGCCACCGGGAACAACCATGCCCTGATCCGGCTTGATATGCCGAGGAAGGAGCCTGCCCATGCCCGCACGCGCATATTGGAAAGGCCAGATCCGTCTGGCTCTCGTCTCGATCCCGATAGAGGTCTACCCCGCGACGCGTTCGGGGGCGGCGATCGCCTTCCACCAGATCCATGAGCCTAGCGGCCAGCGCATCCGCTACGAGAAGGTCGCGCCCGGCGTTGGCCCCGTGGACCGCGACGAGATCATCAAGGGCTTCGAGGTCTCCAAGGGCAGCTATGTCCTGCTCGATGAGGAAGAGATCGAGGCTGTCAAGATCGAGAGCCGCAAGACCCTGGAACTCGTCCAGTTCGTCGATGCCGACGAGATCGACGTGCTCTATTACGAGAAGCCCTACTTCATCGTCCCGGCCGACGACCTCGCCGAAGAAGCCTATACGGTGCTGCGCGAAGCTCTGCGCAAGACGCGCAAGGTAGGTCTCGGCCAACTCGCGGTGCGCGGGCGCGAGCAACTTGTCTCGATCAAGCCCTGCGGGCGCGGCCTGGTGATGGAAGTGCTGCGCTATGCCGACGAGGTCCACAAGGCACAGGGCTACTTCCGCGACATCGAGGACGCGAAGCCCGACGCGGACCTCCTCGATCTCGCGACGACGCTGATCGACAAGAAGACCGCGCCGTTCAAACCCGCCGAGTTTCACGATCGTTATGTCGATGCCCTCCACCGGCTGATCGACAAGAAGGCCAAGTCCAAAAGCAACAAGCGCATCCTCGAGGATGTCGAGGAACCGGTCAGCGGCAAGGGCAACGTCATCGACCTGATGGCGGCGCTGAAGAAGTCGGTCGGCGAAGGCAAACCGGGCAGCAAGTCGGCCTCCTCAACACGCAAGCCTGCAGCGAAGAAGGCCACGTCCTCGGGAGGCCGCCGTGCCCGCACGCGGGCATAGCGGCAAGGCCGGCGCCCGCGCCGCCGGCCTCCTCGCCGAATACAACCGCAAGCGTGACTTTGCGAGAACCGCCGAACCCGCAGGAAAGAGCGGCAAGACCGGCGGCAACAGCTTCATCGTGCAAAAGCACGCGGCACGGCGGCTGCACTGGGATTTCCGCCTCGAAGTCGATGGCGTGCTCAAGTCCTGGGCGGTTACCCGGGGGCCAAGCACCGATCCCGACGACAAGCGCCTCGCCGTACGCACCGAGGACCACCCGCTTTCATACGGCGAATTCGAGGGCGGCATCCCCAAGGGCGAATACGGCGGCGGCACGGTGATGCTTTGGGACCGCGGAACCTGGGCGCCGATCGCGGGCAAGAGTGCCAAGGACATCGAGGACGGCCACCTCCACTTCACCCTCGACGGCGAGCGGATGAAAGGCGAATGGCTCCTCGTGCGCATGAAGCCGAGACCCGGCGAGAAGCGGGAGAACTGGTTGCTGCGCAAGGTGCAGGATACTCATGCGCAGGCGGGCGATGGCCTCGTCGAGCAGAGCCTCACCAGCGTTCTCACTGGCCGCACCATGGCCGAGATCGAAGCCGACAAGGGCGGCACGCATTCGCTGAAAGGCAAGAAAGGCGATGCCTTCGCGCAGGTCATGGAGAAGGCCTCGGCTCGCAATGCGCGCAAGGCGCGTCCCACGCGCAAGACGGCGGGCAAGCCGCCGAAATTCCGGCCCGTGCAACTCGCCACGCTGGTCGATGCCGTGCCCACCGGCAACCTGTGGATGCACGAGATCAAGTTCGACGGCTACCGGGCTCTCGTCGCGGCGGCGGGCGACAAGGTCGTCGTCCATACCCGCAGCGGCCTCGACTGGTCCGACAAGTTCGGCCCGCTGGCCGCGCGCATCGCCGCGCTGGACCTGCCCGCCTGCCTGATCGACGGGGAGATCATCGCCCGAGGATCTGACGGCA
Source organism: Novosphingobium barchaimii LL02 (assembly GCF_001046635.1). Taxonomy (GTDB): domain Bacteria; phylum Pseudomonadota; class Alphaproteobacteria; order Sphingomonadales; family Sphingomonadaceae; genus Novosphingobium; species Novosphingobium barchaimii. The sequence continues at coordinate 202,413 of NZ_KQ130457.1, read as the reverse complement.
ACCCCGATTTCTCCAGCCTTCAGGCCGTGCTCAAGCGCGGCAAGGGCAGCCAAAGCGAAGACCAGCCGCTGGAATTCCATGCCTTCGATCTCCTCGAACTGGGCGGCGAGGATCTGACGGCGATGCCCAATATCGAACGCAAGGAGCGGCTCGAGGCACTGCTGGCGGATGCCGCACCGCCCGTTTTCGTCGCCGATCACATGATTGGCGCGGGCGAAAAGCTCTACGCAGCGATGTGCGATGCCGGGCAGGAAGGGATCATCGCCAAGCGCATCGATGCGCCGTACAGCGGCCGCCGCACCAAGGCATGGGTCAAGGTGAAGTGCACCAGGCGGCAGGAGTTCGTCATCGTGGGTTGGGCGAAGTCGAGCGCCAGGGGCCGCCCGTTCTCCTCCCTGCTGCTGGGGCAATACGAGGGCAAAACGCTGGTCTATCGCGGCAAGGTTGGCACCGGCTTCGACGCCGAGGGCCTTGCCGACATAGCCCGACGGCTTGAGAAGCTGGCGCGCAAGACCGCGCCGCTCGACGTCGAGCGGACAGAGGCACGCGGCGCAAGCTGGGTCACTCCGAAACTGGTGGCCGAAGTGGCCTTCGCCGAACTGACCAGCGAGGGACGCGTGCGCCATGGCAGCTTCCTTGGCCTCAGGACGGACAAGAAGGCTGAGGCGGTGACACCGCAGAAAGCTCAGGCCGCGCCGCAGGCACGGATCGCCGTGAAGATCAGCAACCGTGAGCGCGTGATCTTCCCCGAAAGCGGCGACACGAAGGGCGACCTTGCCGACTACTATGCCGCCGTCGCGCCGCTCATGCTGCCGTTTATCGCGAACCGGCCGATCAGCCTCGTGCGCTGTCCGCAAGGACGAGCGAAGAAATGCTTCTTTCAGAAGCACGACAGCGGCACTTTCGGCGATCACGTTCATCACGTACCGATCCGCGAAAAGGGCGGCGGCGCGGAGGACTACCTCTATCTGGATGATGCCGAAGGTCTTCTTTCCTGCGTCCAGATGGGCACGATCGAGTTGCATGGCTGGGCGGCGAAGACCGACGACGTGGAACGTCCCGACCGCATGATCTTCGACCTCGACCCCGACGAGGGGCTGGATTTCGAGGCATGCGTCCGAGCCGCCGGCGACATCCGCGCCCGGTTGGCTGACCTTGGGCTGATTACCTTCGCCATGCTCTCCGGCGGCAAGGGTATCCATGTCGTCGTGCCGCTGAAGCGGGGCCACGACTGGGATACGCACAAGGATTTCTCGCGCCGCTTCGCCGAAGCCATGAGCCTCTCCGAGCCCGACCGCTATGTCGCGACCATGAGCAAGGCCAAGCGCAAGGGCCGCATCTTCATCGACTGGCTACGCAATCAGCGCGGGGCGACGGCCGTGCTGCCATATTCGGCGCGGTCACGGGAACGAGCTCCGGTCGCGGTGCCGGTAAGCTGGGACGAACTGGAAAGCATGAAAACAGCGCAGACGTTTTCGATCCGCGATGCTTCCGAATTGATCTCGCGTTCCGACATGTTGCATGGCTGGGGTTTTGCCGATCAACAGCTTCCGGAAATTTGACGCCCCGCCCCGGCGCCGGAACCGCGCAGATCAGGTACGCTCCGAAGTGCCGCCGTTACCTGCCGCGAACGATCACCGCATCGACCCTATCCGATGCCGAAGCGGCGGGATATTCTTCAGCTATGATTGCAGGGCGCACGGACAAATCAGAAGCGCAGACATCGCAGCATATCCCCGGCTTTGGCCGGAGCAGCGCCCGCGCATCGTTCGACGAGCATGTCTGCGCGGGCAAGCATCATCTGGTTCGATGCCTGCTGACGCTCGATGACACTTACCGCGTCTCCCGTTATGTCCGAGACGCCGCAGAGGAACTGGTCGCGATCGCTTCCGGCCGGAACGTCGTGGAGCAGCCTGCGCTCGCGCCAGCGCAGGGCGTGGTCGAAGCCTTTTCCCGCCAGTGCGCAGATCATCGGAGCCAGAAACAGACGCGCAGCGGTGAGAGCAGCGGTAGGGTTTCCGGGAAGGCCCAGGATGTGGGTCCGGCCGATCATCCCGTACCATAGCGGCTTGCCCGGCTTCATCGCCACACCCGCGAAAGAGATGCGCAGTCCCAGCGGCATCATCGCCGTCCGGGCGAGGTCACGGTGGCCCTGCGAGGCCCCGCCTGCCACGACGATCAGGTCCGCATCCTCCAATGCCTGCCGCGCGATTGCCTTCAGGCCCTCTATCCGGTCTATCGATCGCAGTGCGCCCAGCGGCTTTGCCCCCCATTGCCGCGCCATCAGCAACAGGGCCTCGCTCAGACTGTCGGGGATGGCATCGATGTTCGGCCCGGCATTGCCGGGGGCGACAAGTTCATCGCCGTTGGTGATGACCCGCAGGAGAGGCTGGCGCCAGACAGGAAGCCTTTCGATATCGGCTGCAGCAGCGACCACCATCGCACGCGGGTCCATCCGCGTACCTGCAGGGAGCAATGCCGTGCCGCGCACAAAATCGGATGCGCGCGGCCTTACGTGCGACTTTCCCGCCATCTTCGGGACAATTACCGTGCCCCCTTCGACGCGGGCGCGTTCCCGCATCACAACGCGGTCGGCCCCCGGCGGCATCGGTGCGCCGGTTGATATCCTGATGGCAGTGCCGGCACACAGCCGCTCAGGATGGCTGCCTCCGGCAACGCTTTCCCCCTGCAAGGAAAGGCGCGTAAAATCATCGACCAGATCCTGCGACCTGACGGCGAACCCGTCCATCGCCGCGCTGTCGCGCCTGGGCGAATCGATCTGCGCCACGGCGTCGGATGCCAGAACGCGGCGTCCCGCCTTTGCAAGCGGAACCCACTCGATCCCCAGCGGCGCACAGTTTGCCCGCACCATCGCCTGAGCATCCGCGAAGCCGGTGGCGGCATAACAAGGCAGTTCGGGCGCCGTTGCCATCCTGCTACGCCCTCGCTTCGCAGGCCGCCGGCACCGCCCCTGCCGAACTGACAGGAACCGTACCGTCAGCCTGCGCCGCGGCCTCGCCGATCAGGATCAGCGTGGGACGGTCTGCGGCAAAGGCCTGCGCCACCAGCGGCAGCAGGTCGAGCCGGGTCCGCAGTTGCTGTTCCTGCGGAAGCGATGCGTCGCAGGCGATCAGGGCCGGGGTCGATCCCGGCAGACCGGCCGCGATGAGCTTCATGCTCAGTTCCGGCGCGGCCTCGCGGCCCATGTAAATCGCCAGCGTGCAGGCGGGATCGGCCAGCGCATGCCAGTCCAGATCGAGCGCCTGGCCATTGCGACTGTGCGCGGTGACGAACTGGACCCGGCGGGCGATACCGCGCAGGGAAAGTGAAAGCCCCGCCGATGCCGCTACCGCGCTGGCCGCCGTGATCCCCGGGCAGATGCGCACCCGCACGCCCACCTTGCGCAAGGCTGTAATCTCTTCGCTCGCGCGGGCGAACAGCGCCGGATCACCGCCCTTCAGGCGCACCACTCTTTTCTGGGCGAGCGCAGCGGCGACAAGCATCTCGTCGATAGTCTGCTGGTGCTTCGAATGGCGGCCCGAGCGCTTGCCGACGCTGACGCATTCGACGCCATCGGGGATCAGATCGAGGATGCCCGCCCCGACGAGAGCATCGTAGAACACCACGTCGGCGGCCAGGATCAGCTTTTCGGCCTTGCGCGTAAGCAGGTCCGGGTCGCCCGGTCCGGCGCCGACCAGCCAGACTTCGCCCGGGGCGATAAGCTCATGCTTGCAATCATTCTGCGGCATCGAGGGCCTCCTCATGGGTCTGGGTGAGTATCCTGGCGAGCGCGGGGCGGCACGAACCGCAATTGGTTCCCGCGCCGATCGCCTTGCCAATGGCTGGCACGTCCACCAGCGCCTGCTCGCGAATTGCGGCGACGATCTGGTTGAGGCCGATGTCGAAGCACACGCAGATGGTCGCACCCTTGTCAGGCTGGCTACCGGGTCCGCGCGCGGCGAGCACCGCAGCGCCCACGCCCTGGGCCGTGAGTTGCCCGATCAGCCAGTCGCGCGAAGGCAGGAGGCCGCTGCGGGTGACGAACAGCACGCCCGCCAGCCGCCCCTCCACGATCACCGCAACCCGGCGGGTGCCGCGGGCCGGGTCCACAGCCTCAATGCGTTCGCCTTTCGGCAGGCAGGCTTCGATGCGCGCGGGATCGCCGTTGCCCGCGATCTCATAGAGCGCGCCGCCCGTCACCGCGATGCGCGTGGCCCACATGCAAGGGACCCGGGCAGGTTCGTCGCCTCTCAGGATCAGGAAGCCCTTCCACTCGGTCTCCACCCTGGCAAGCGCGGCGGGCGTGGATTTGAAACCCGGTTGACCTGAATGGGGATCGACCAGCGGGCGCGCCAGCACGCCTGTGCGCCCGCCCGTGGAAGTCTGGTCGGTCCAATGGATCGGCGTGAATATCTCGCCCGGACGCTGGCCGTCGCTGAGCATTACGCGAAAGGTGCTGTTGCCCCGGGGCGTCGAGACGCGGGCAAGGTCGCCCTCCTTCAACTCCAGCGCGGCGGCATCGGCGGGGTGGACCTCGACCATCGGCTCCTCGCGGTGGCGGGCCAGCTTGGGCGCGAGGCCCGTACGGGTCATCGTGTGCCACTGGTCGCGGTAGCGCCCGGTGTTGAGCGTCAGCGGCCAGTCCGCGAGCGGGGCCTGCAGATCCATCTGCCCAACCTTGAGCATGCGCGCCCGCCCGCTCGGCGTGGAAAAAACCCCATCGGCAAAGGGCGTGCCTCCCCAGCGAAAAGGCTCCATCGCATCATAGGCCGGGTTTCCGATCGCGGCACAGGCGGCGAGGTTGAGCACGCGGGCGGCCCCATACCGGCTCTCGTTCTGGTATGCGGTCAGACGCGCATGTTCGCGCCAGATATCCGCGGGCGTGTCATATGCGAAGGCGCTGCCCCAGCCCTGCCCCTGACCCATGCGGCGGGCAACTTCCTTGACGATCCACCAGTCCGGCTTCGCCTCGCCGGGCAGCGCCATGAACGGGCGCTGCCGGCTGATCATTCGTTCCGAATTGGTGACGGTCCCGTCCTTCTCGCCCCATGCGGCGGCGGGGAAGCGCACATCGGCATAGGCGGTCGTGTCGGTATTCGCGATGACATCGGAGACGACGACGAAGGGGCATTTCTCCAACGCCGCGCGCACATTGCCCGCATCGGGCAGCGAGACGGCGGGGTTGGTCGCCATGACCCAGAGCGCCTTGATGCGCCCCTCGCCGATGGCACGGAACATATCTACAGCCTTGAGGCCCGGCTTCGTCGCCATCGTCGGTGCGGCCCAGAAGCGGCCGACGCGGGCGACGTTCCCGGGGGCGAAGTCCATGTGCGCGGCCAGCGTCGAGGCGAGCCCGCCGACCTCGCGCCCGCCCATCGCATTGGGCTGGCCGGTGATCGAGAACGGCGCCGCGCCCGGCTGGCCGATACGCCCGGTCGCAAGGTGGACGTTGATGATCGCATTGACCTGATCGGTGCCCCGGATCGACTGGTTGATCCCCTGGCTGAACATCGTCACAGTTCGCGGGTTTTCCGCGAACAGTTCGTAAAAGCGCAGCAGCAGCGCGGGATTAAGGTCGCAGGTCTTCGCCGTGGTCCACAGGTCATGGCCCGCCGCGATATACTCCCAAAAGCCCTCGGGCACCTCGACGTGGCTCTCCATGAACGCCTTGTCGACCATGCCCTGCTCGGCCAGCCAGGCGAGGAGCCCGTTCATCAGCGCCACGTCGCTGCCGGGACGCAGCGGCAGATGAAGGTCCGCGCCTTCGCAGGTTTCGGTACGGCGCGGATCTATGACGACCAGCTTCGTGCCCCGCTCGGCGCGGGCAGCCTGGATGCGCTGGTAGACGACCGGATGGCACCACGCGGTATTCGAGCCGACCAGGACGACAAGGTCGGCCTTGTCCAGATCCTCGTAGCTGGCGGGCACCACATCCTCGCCGAAAGCGCGGTTGTGGCCGGCGACCGCGCTCGACATGCACAGGCGCGAATTGGTGTCGATGTTGGCGGAGCCGATGAAGCCCTTCATCAGCTTGTTGGCGACGTAATAATCCTCGGTCAGCAGCTGGCCCGAAACGTAGAAGGCTACGCTGTCCGGGCCATGCCGCGCGATGGTGTCGCGAAAGCGCTTCGCGACGAGATCCAGCGCCTTGTCCCACTTCACGCGCCTCTCGCCGATCATCGGGTGGAGGAGCCGCCCGGCCAGCCCCACCGTCTCGCCCAGATGCGTGCCCTTGGAGCACAGGCGGCCCGCATTGGCCGGGTGCGCTTCGTCGCCCCGGATCGTCACCTCCCGCTCGCCCGTGGGCGTCGCGGAGATGCCGCAGCCCACGCCGCAGTAGGCGCAGGTCGTGCGGACCGCCGCGCGCATCAGGCGGCGTCCTTCATCGCTTGGGGACGCGCCAGCAGGATACGACCGTTCTCCTCGCGCACGGCGATGGTCGGGGTGCAGCCGCTGTCGGCCCCCTGCGCCTCGCCGCTGGCCAGCGAGATGTTCCAGTTGTGCAGCGGGCAGGCAACCGCATGCCCATGGACGATGCCCTGGCTGAGCGGTCCTTTCTTGTGCGGGCACTCGTTGATCAGCGCGAAGACCCTGTCGTCGCCAGTGCGGAAGACGGCGATCTCCGGCTCCCCGTCAAGGCGCACGGTGCGCGCGCCGCGCTGGGGAATGTCGCCAAGGGTTCCGATATCGATCCAGTCGGTCATGGTGTTCACTCCGCCGCGATGCTGAGGGGTTCGAGATGCTGGTGCAGGTCGGTGCGATCGCCCGAGGCGCGTTCCGCCCAAGGATCGTCCTGGCTGAATTTCTGCGAATAGAGGAACCGTTCGGCCAGCATCTTGCGGCCTGCCTCGTCATCGACCACGCGGGACTTCACGTATTCGACGCCGACCCGCTCTATCCACGGCGCGGTGCGTTCCAGATAGCGCGCTTCCTCGCGGTAAACCTGGATGAAGGCAGCGCAGTATTCGAGCGCCTCCTCCTCGGTCGCCACCTTGCACAGGAAGTCGGTAGCGCGCACCTTGATGCCGCCATTACCACCCACGCTCAGTTCGTAGCCCGAATCCACGCAGACCACGCCGAAGTCCTTGATGGTCGCCTCCGCGCAGTTACGCGGGCAGCCCGAGACCGCGATCTTGAACTTGTGCGGCATCCAGCTGCCCCAGGTCATCCGCTCGGTCTTCACGCCGAGGCCCGTGGAATCCTGAGTGCCGAAGCGGCACCATTCCGAACCAACACAGGTCTTCACCGTGCGCAGCGACTTGCCATAGGCATGGCCGGAAACCATACCGGCGGCGTTGAGGTCCGCCCAGACGGCGGGCAAGTCCTCCTTCCTGATCCCGAAGATGTCGAGGCGCTGGCCGCCGGTTACCTTCACCATTGGCGCATCGTACTTCTCCACCACATCCGCGATGGCCCGCAGTTCGCGCGGGTTGGTGAGGCCGCCCCACATGCGCGGAACGACCGAATAGGTGCCGTCCTTCTGGATGTTGGCGTGCATGCGCTCGTTGACGAAACGGCTCTGCTGGTCGTCGACGTATTCGCCGGGCAGCGCGCAGAGCAAGTAGTAGTTGAGCGCCGGGCGGCACGACGAGCACCCGTCCGGCGTCGACCAGTGCAGCTTGTGCATCACCTCGGGGATAGAGCGCATGTCCTGCGCAACGATCTCGCGGCGCACATCTTCGTGAGTGAAGCTGGTGCACTTGCACAGGGTCTTGGGACCGGACTCGACCTCCTCGCCCAGCGTCAGCGCAAGCAGGCTCTCGACAAGGCCGGTGCACTGCCCGCAGCTGGCCGAAGCCTTGCAGGTGGTACGCACGGCATCCAGACTGCATGCCCCCGCCTCGATGCAGCCGACGACCTGACCCTTGGAAACGCCGTTGCAACCGCAGATCTCGGCATCTGCCGAGAGCGCCGCAACGGCCGCCTTAGGGTCCAGCGCGCCCCCTCCCGAGGCGCCAAGGACCGCATAGGCCTGCCCGAAGATCAGCAGATCGCGAACTTCCGCAACATCCTCGCCTTTTTTGAGGAGATCGAAGTACCAGCCGCCGTCCGCCGTATCGCCGTAAAGCACGGCGCCGACGATCCGATCATCCTTCACCACCACGCGCTTGTAGACACCGCGCGCCGCGTCGCGCAGCACGATATCCTCGCAGCCCTCACCGCCCGAAAAATCGCCAGCCGAGAACACGTCCAGCCCGGCGACCTTCAGCTTGGTCGAGGTGACGGAGCCGCGATAGCCGGTGTGGCGGTCGGTCAGGCCATCGGCCAGGCTACGGCACATGTCCCACAGCGGCGCGACGAGGCCGTAGACGTTGCCGTCATGCTCCACGCATTCGCCGACCGCTAGCACGAAGGGGTCGCTGGTGACCATGTGGTCGTCGACCTTGATGCCCCGCCCGATGTCCAGCCCGGCCTCACGCGCAAGGGCCACCGCGGGGCGGATGCCTACCGCCATGACCACTAGGCTGGCCGGGATGTCGCGCCCGTCCTTGAGGCGCACGCCCTCGACCTTGCCCTCGCCGTAAATCTCGGCGGTGTCCGCGCCGGTAAGGATCGTCTGGCCCCTGCCCTCCAGCGCGGACTTGAGCAGCCAGCCAGCCGCCTCGTCCAGCTGGCGCTCCATCAGCGTGGGCATCAGGTGGATGACTGTGACCTTCATGCCCCGCAGGGTCAGGCCATGTGCAGCTTCAAGGCCAAGAAGGCCGCCGCCGATGACCACCGCCGAGCCGCCACCTGCCGCCTTGCCCATTTCCGCGGCGGCCAACATGGCGTCCACGTCGTTCATGTCGCGGAACGAAATGACGCCGGGCAGGTCCTTGCCGGGGACCGGGATAATGAAGGGATCGGAGCCCGTCGCGATCAGCAGGCGGTCGTAATGGACCGTCCGGCCCGAGCGCGACGTAACGGTTTTCGCGCCCCGGTCGATCGCTGCGACGGGGTCGGCGGTGATGAGGTCGATGCCGTTATCGTCGTACCATTCGCGGGTGTTGATGACGATCTGATCGAAAGTCTTCTCCCCTGCCAGCACAGGCGACAGCATGATGCGGTTGTAGTTCACATACGGTTCGGCGCCGAAGATGGTCACGCGGTAGCGGTCCGCGTCGCGCGCCAGCAATTCCTCGACCGCGCGGCAGCCTGCCATACCGTTGCCGACGACCACGAGATGTTCGCGCACATCGTCGCTCGGGACGATCAGCGTATCCTCGTATTCGGCGGTGGGTTCGATCCCGTCCTGAAAGTCCATGTACGAAACTCCGGCAGTGTCATGGGAAAAGGAGTTGAAAACGAGAAAAGGCCGCCATCCTGACCCCCGGCGCGAAACCGGGGGTCAGGATGGCGGCCTTGCCATCATTTGGTGCCTACACGCCCCGTCAGTGGGACATTTCGGCGGTTTTGAAGGACAACGCTGTCCCTTGCAGTGCAACATAAATGGAATCGCCCGAATGCTCAAGCGATTCCGTCACGCAATTCGTCAGATCGCCCAGTCGAGCTGGACCCAGACCTTGTCGGCATCGGCGCTCAGCGCCTTGGCGTCGTAGTGGGCATAGCGCAAGGCGACCGTCGTCTTGCGCAGTTTTGCCGAGGCGAGGAGATTGATTTCATTGCCGTAGTGCTGGTCCGACCGGTCGCTGTCGAAGCGGTGCCAGGTTGCCTGCAAAATGACAGCGGAGAGCCCTCCCATCTGCTTTGCGCCATACCCGCCGCCGATGTAACGATCGCGCACGCCGTTCGCAGGCGTCGTGAGGAACTTGTCCGCCCATCCCTGGAACTTGAAATTGGTGCCCAGCGGCGTCTGGAAGCTCGTCAGAGCCGCGCCCTTGTCAGCGCCGAGAACTTCGTAGCCGCCGCCTATCTTCCAGCCCTTCAGGTCAAGCGTCACATCGGCCAGCCAGTAGGTGGCGCTGTAGTCGTTCGGGTTGCGGCGCCAGTCTGACTGGCGCGCGTAGCTTGCCTGCCAGATCAACTTCACCGCCTTGCCGAAAGCCCGCGAGCCCGCCAGCCGCGCGCCATAAGTCTGGCTCGAAAGACGGAAAGCCTGCACCGCCGCTTCGTCCTGGTCGACAAGATAGGCGAACCCCGTCAGCGTGCCCAGCGGCGTCTCCCATGACAGGTTGGCGAGCACATTGTCCCCGCTGACTGCCTGCTGGCGCGCGGCATTGCCGTCGATGCCCCAGATCGTGCGAACGCTCCAAACATAGGAAACGTCGAGCTTCAGCCCCTTGGCCGGGGCAAGCTCGGCACGCACCGCATCAAAAGTCTGCGCATTGTCACGAAAGCCGACATTGCCGACGAAGCGCTCGTCATCCAGCGCAATCTTCTGGCGCCCGGCGGTCAGCGTCACGCCCTTCGCCCTGTACTGCAACTGCGCGATGTAAAGCGCCACGTTCTGCGGATCGGCAACCAGCGGCCGCGTAGCAGCGCCGTTCAGCCCGTCGTAGTAGTCATCGACAACCGCCAGGTTGCCTTGCGCGACCACGGCGACGCTCAAGGCCCCGCTGCTGGCCTGCGCCCCACCGCGCACCCGCACGGTGAGCGCGTCGCCCTTGGCGGCGATGCCGTCCTGATCGACGTGCTCGTAGCGCACCCGTGCTTCCGCGAGCGGCTTGACGGTGATCTCCTGGCCTTGCGCGGACGCGGCGCAAGCTATCCCGCCGACGGCGAACGCGGCCGCCGCTTCTGTTATCTTCTTCATTGTGAAAGCGCCCCCCTCAGGACGAAAGCAAGAAAATGGGGCAGCGGCGCCTGGGTGCCGCCGCCCCTGTCACCGGCTCAGATGCGCGCGCCGGTTTTCCAGGTCGCGCGCCAGCGGGCCCTGACCCTCGCCACCGAGGCAAGGGCCACGACCGCGAGGCCGGCAAAGATGAGAAAACCGGGCGCAAAGCTGCCGGTGAACTGCTTGGCAAGGCCGAGCGAGCTGGCGAGATAGAACCCGCCAATACCGCCCGCCATGCCGACAAGGCCAGTCATCACGCCGATCTCTGCCTGGAAGCGCTGCGGGACCAGCTGGAAAACCGATCCGTTCCCTGTGCCCAGTGCCAGCATGGCGACCACGAACAGGCAGAGCGCCGCGATCAGGCTTGGCGCCTGGGATACGCCGACAAGCGCGATGGCAGCCACCGCATAGACCATCATCAGCGCCTTCACGCCGCCGATTTTATCAGCCAGCGCCCCGCCCATGGGCCGTACCAGCGAGCCGGCGAAAACGCAGCCCGCGGTGCAATATCCGGCGACCACGCTGCTGAGGCCGAACTGGTCGGTGAAGTAGATCGGCAGTGACGCCGCAAGGCCCACGAAACCGCCGAATGTCACGGCATAGAAGGCCATTAGCCACCATGCGTCTGCCTGCTTGAGAAGCGCGGCGTAGTCCACCAGCTTGCGCGGGGCGGGCGGGTTCGGGGCGTCCTTGGCGAGCATCAGGTACACCGCCAGAACCAGGGTCAGCGGAATACAGGCTAGGCCCAGCACCGCGTTCCAGCCGAACATCCTGGCCAGCGTCGGCGCGAACAGCGCTGCGAAGACGGTTCCAGAATTGCCCATGCCTGCAAAGCCCATGGCCTTGCCCTGATGCTCAGGCGGATACCAGCGACTGGCCAGCGGCAGCGCGATCGCGAAGCTGGCTCCCGCAAAGCCGAGGATGACGCCCAGCGCCAGCGTGCCGCCGAAACTGGTGACGCCCATCGACCAGGCGCAGAACAGCCCAATGATGACGATGACCTGATTGATCGCGCCCGAACGCTTGGGCCCGATGCGGTCGACAAGCAGGCCATTGACTACGCGCAGCAGCGCCCCAGCCAGCGTGGGAAGCGCCACCATCAGGCCCTTTTGCGCCGGCGTCAGCCCCAGCGTCTTGGAAATCTCGGGGGCGAGCGGGCCCAGCAGGACCCAAACCATGAAGGCCAGGTCGAAATAGAGAAAAGCTGCGATCAGCGTCGGCGTATGGCCAGCCTTCCAGAAGCCGACGGCGGGCGTGCCCGTGCCTTCTGCTGCAAGGCTATCGTTGTCTTGGTCAGGGCGCCAGAATGCGGTTGCCATGGTAGGTCCCCCATTTAAACAGGAAGCGAACACGAAAAAAGCCGCAGGCCGGATGTCACCATGGTGGTGAATCCGGTCAGCGGCTTTGCTGCGAATGTCGGTGAGGATGGCGTCCCGCCTTTGGGACGGCCTATCCGATGTGGTTGCGCTTCATCGCGCGACATCCCCATAGTCCCGCGTTTCGGCGATGCTGGCAAGGTACAAAATTTGCCTCGATTTCAACGGAATGGCATTTTCAATGCTGCGATGCAAAACCGGCGAGATAGTCCTCGATCCGCTCCGGGTCGAAGATTCGTCCATCGAAGAACCGGTCCGGGCCGAGCATAAGGTCGCCTTTGCGCGAACCTACGCCCAGCGGTGCGCCCACCGCGCCTTCCAGCTTCATGCTCGCGCCCGGCATAGGCAGATCGCTGCCCGCCAGCGCCCGGCGGTAGACATCCGGGCGGAATACAGCCGCCGCCCTGGCCTGCGTTTCCGCAGATGCCTCCACCATCTTCCAGCGTACCAGTTGCGAATAGATCCAGAGCGCCTGGCTGCGCCACGGGAACGGGGTCGCTTCGCGCGAGAACAGGATAAAGTCGGGACTGGAAACCGACGCATCGCCCGCGCGCGGGACGATCGTACCGCGCAGCGCCTGCAGAATGAGGTCCGAAGGCTGGCCGACATAGCGTGATTCAGCGAGGATGTCGGCCAGCGCCTCGCGGTTTTCCGGCGCATCGCACCAGACGGCGGCGCGGGCCAGAGCGCGCAGCAGACGGTCGGTCGTTTCCGTGTTTTCCTCCAGCCATTCTTCCCGGAACGCCAGCACTTTCTCTACACCGCGCTGCCAGATGCGCTCACCGATCGCCACCGCCTCTGCCATACCGGAATCGATCGCGGCGCTGCCCCAGGGCTCACCCGCGATGAACCCGTCGATCTCACCGGCATGGATCGCCTCCACCGTCAGCGAGGGCGGCAGCACGCGCAGCACCACGTCGCGGTCGGGATCGACCCCCGCGCTGGCAAGCCAGTAACGCAGCATCAGCGCGTGGCTGGAGAAGCGATGGACGACGCCGATGATCGGCTTTCTGCGCCACAGCCCGATGGCGGCGGCGAAATCGTGCGCGGTGCCCAGCGGGTCGGCGAGGCGGGCCACGGGGTCTGGCGCGAGCGCGGCGGCGAAGTCCTTTGCCATGACCAGCATGTTGCCATTGACGCCCAACTTGAACGGCGCCGCCAGCGCGGCCGGCTGCTGGCTGAGGCCCAGCGTCACCGCCACCGCCAGCGGCGCCAGCATGTGCGCGGCCTGCACCTGGCCGTAGACCAGGCGGTCGCGCAGCGTCGCCCAGCTTGTGGTGCGCACAAGGTCGAGCGAAAGGCCCTCGTCCTCCGCAAAACCACGCTCTCGCGCGGCGGCAAGCACCGCGACATCATTCAACGGCAAGAAGGCGATACGAAGATTGGTCGTCATTATATCCCTCCCAGCAGGTCGCTGGCGGTAATCAGCGCCTGCGCCACCTCCACGATCCTTTTGCCCTGGTTCATCGCGGTCGAGCGCAGAAGCGCATAGGCGTCCTGCTCGGACAGAGCCCGCTGGTTCATCAGAATGGACTTGGCGCGGTCGATCACCTTGCGATCCGCAAGCGCGGTGCGCGCCTCCTCCAGCTCGGTCTGCATGCGCGAGAAGGCGTTGAAGCGGCGTACCGCCAGTTCCAGTACAGGCTTGACCCGCTCCTTGCGCAGCCCGTCGACGACATAAGCGGAGACGCCCGCATCGATCGCCGCGCCGATCATCGCCTCGTCGGACTGGTCCACGAACATCGCGATGGGGCGTGCCAGCGCCCGGCTGACGATAAGCATCTCCTCGAGGGTGTCGCGGCTGGGGCTGCCAAGGTCCATAAGCACCACATCGGGGGCCATACGCTCCAGCCGCGCCACGAACGCACCGCGTGGAGGCACGATGTGAATGTCTTCGTAGCCCGCGTCGCGCAGGCCCTCCTCGAGCACGGTCGCACGCAAGCCGCTGTCGTCGATAATGACAATGCGCATCGCGAACCCCTTCACCTCGCACTTGCAGCAGGTAGGCATCGCTCGTCAACGCCGGACTTCAGTACATGACGTCGGCCAGAGGCCTGAGGACAAATTCGAAAGGAGAGCTGAACCATGCACGGGGGCAACTTTTTCGGGTTTCGGCCTTGCAGCCTAACGGCGGCGCCCCACCTATTGTGCATTGCAACATAAATAAGCTCCGCGGCGCCGTAACAGCGGCCCTGACCCAAAGGAATTGGCATGCGGACGATTTCCGACACGATCAATCGGCTCGCAGCCCTGCGCGCCGCCGGAGCCATGAGCGCTTTTCCTGCAGCTGGCAGCCGGCTGACGAGGCTGTCCGATTTTGGCTCGAATCCAGGCGCGCTGAACGGCCATGTCTACGTCCCGCAGGCGCTGGAAAAAAACGCGGCGCTCGTCGTCGTCCTGCATGGCTGTACCCAGAACGCCGGCGTCTACGACATAGGCGCGGGCTGGTCGGACATGGCGGACAGGTTCGGATTCGCTCTGCTTTTCCCCGAGCAGCAGCGTCAGAATAATCCCAACCTGTGCTTCAACTGGTTCTCACCGGGCGATAACCGCCGCGATGCGGGCGAGGCGCTCTCGATCCGCCAAATGGTAGCCGCCGTCACCGCGCAGCACGGGCTGGATCCGGCGCGCGTGTTCATGACCGGCCTGTCCGCAGGCGGAGCGATGACTTCGGTCATGCTCGCTGCCTATCCCGAGGTGTTCGCGGGCGGAGCGATAATCGCTGGCCTGCCATACGGATGCGCCAGCACGGTCCCGCAGGCGTTTGACCGGATGCGCGGGCACGGCATCCCGCGCGCTTCGGAACTTACCGCGCTGGTTCGCGCTGCTTCGGGTTATGACGGCCCGTGGCCCACCGTCTCGATCTGGCATGGCACCGCCGATGCGACTGTGAGCCACGGCAACGCGCAGGCGATCATCGATCAGTGGCGTCCCCTGCACGGCGCGGGTGCCGCGCCGGATCATGTCGACACCGTTGGCGGCCATGCCCGCCGCGCGTGGACTGACGCATCCGGGCGCGAAGTGATCGAGGAATATGCCATCAGCGGCATGGGCCACGGCACTCCGCTCGACACCCTGAGCCATGATGGCTGCGGTGCCAGCGGCGCCTACATGCTTGAGGCGAACATCTCCTCGACGCAGCTGATCTGCCGCTTCTGGGGATTGGCGCGCAGTATCGCCAAGTCCCCCGCCAAGGTAGCCGCCGAGCCCACACCCGCCCCGCCTGAGAAGGAGCCGGTTGCGAACTCGATCGGCGAAGCCATGGCGCCGATGCTCAGACACCGCCCCGCCAGCCATGCCCATGATGCGCAGCGGTCCGGCGGTGTGCGCAAGGTCATCGAGGATGCGCTGCGGGCGGCCGGACTGATGCGATGATTTCGATCGCCAGAGGCTATTGGCCATGTTCAGGCGCACGGGGTATTTTGACACCGCCCCTCATAACCATGCCCTCCCCGCCTTTACTGGCCTGAACAAAGCAAACGATCACTGCGCAAAGCGCAGGTGAGCTTCATTCCTCCCTCGCATGAAACGGAGCACATTGCTTCGCGTGCTCCTTCCCGTCCTAACTAGTATGGGTTCGCACCTGTTCGTGCCTCCCGCCAGGCTGCGCTTTCGCTGGGAAAGGAAAGATGCGCCATGACCATCCCCTCAGAGAAGCTTGTCGAGGGTGATCGGTAAGTCGCGGACGCGCTTGCAGGTGGCGTTATAGATGGCGTTGGCAACCGCGGCGGCGGTGCCTGTGATGCCGATCTCGCCAATGCCGCGCGCGCCCATCGGGGCATGGGGATCCGGAATGTCGGTCCAGATCGCATCAATCTCGGGCACGTCCATATGCACCGGCACATGATACTCCGCCAGACTGGGGTTCATCACACGGCCCTTTCGCTCGTCGAACTGCGTCTCCTCCATCAGCGCGAGGCCGAGCCCCATGATGATGCCGCCGCGGAACTGGCTCATAGCCGTCTTGGGGTTGAGGATGCGCCCGCAGTCGAACGAACCCAGGAAGCGGCTGACGCGCGGTTCGCCGGTCACCGCGTTCACGCGCACTTCGCAGAACATCGCAGCATGGCTGTGCATCGACCAGTGCATTGTCTCAAGGGGCGGCGGCCCCTCGGCCTCGACACTGATCGTCTCCCGTCCCGCACGGGCAAGGATGGAGGTGTAAGTTTCGTGCCTGGACGGTTCGTCGGCCTTGCACAGCCCTTCCTCGCGACTGACCACATCGCCTGGCCCGAGCCCGGCGACGGGGGACTCGTTGCCTGCGAGCTTGAGCAACGCCTTCACCAGATCGCGATGCGCAGCGCCCACCGCCGCTCCGATCGAGGCGGTCTGCTGCGATCCACCCGCGAGGACGACACCGGGCAGCGTGGAGTCGCCATAGTTGAAGCTCACCTTGTCGAGCGGCAGCCCAAGGCGCTCGGCCGTGACCTGTGTTTGCGCCGTCGCGGTGCCCATGCCCATTTCGTGCGCCGCGATGTCAACGATGGCGCGGCCGTCTCGGGTAAGGGTGATCCGCGCAGCGCCTCCAGGCATCCGGTAATAGGGATACGTCCCGGTGGCGCAGCCCATGCCGATGAGCCATTCGCCTTCTCGGCGCAAACCGGGCCTCGGATCGCGCCGCGCCCAACCGAAGCGCTGCGCGCCGTCGCGCCATGCCTCCACGATATGGCGGGACGAGAACGGCAGTCCGGTGCTCGGGTCTTTCTCAGGCTCGTTGCGGATGCGTAGTTCGATCGGGTCAATATCCAGCGCCTCAGCCAGTTCGTCGATCGCGCTTTCCAGCGCGAACGTGCCGACCGATTCTCCCGGCGCGCGCATGAAAGTGTTGGCGAGCATGTCCAGTTCGACCACCTGCACATCGAGCTTGAGCGTGTCAGAGGCGTAGGCGCTGCGCGTCGGCAGGATGAAAGGTTCGGGCATCGCGTTTGTGGCGGTCTTGATGGTGACGCCCGTGTGGATCAACGCCTTGAGCCGTCCCTCGCGGTCGGCGCCGAGCGCGACACGTTGCTCAGTGGGCGAGCGACCGCCGACCACGCGATATACCCCCTCTCGCGAAAGGACGAGTCGTACCGGACGGTCCGTGACTTTCGCAGCCATGGCCGCAAGAACCTGATGCTGCCACAGGCACTTGCCGCCGAAACCTCCGCCTACGAAGGGCGAGGTAACGACCACCTTGTCTTCGGCCATTCCGAACATCTGCCCGATCGACCAGGCGGTATGGGCAACCAGCTGCGAGGCATCATGGATGCGCAGGACATCGCCCTGCCATGCGGCGGTGACACCGTGAAGTTCGATCGCATTGTGGTTGTGGCGAGGCGTCAGATACGTGGCATCGACTTGCACTTCGGCCTTGGCCAAGGCTGCCTCGGCATCGCCGCGCTCGTCATGCAGGGACTGGCCCATGAACACTGCGGGCCGAGTACCCTGCCCGCGGGCCTCGGCGAAGGAGGTCAGCGCGGGCGCTTCTTCATAAATCACGCGGATGAGCGAGGCCGCATGATTAGCCTGCTCCTGTGTTTCGCCGAGCACGACCGCCACAGGCTCGCCATTCCAGCGGACGTCGTTGCCTTGCATGATAGGCAGGTTATCCCCGCCCGCCGCTTTGGGAGCGGACATGAACACCGGCGGCGGCGCGAGGCGCGGGGCATTGCGATGGTCCATCACCGCGACGACGCCCGGCGAGGCTTCGGCCAGCGCCGTATCGATCGTCGCGATGCGACCCTTCGCGATGGTGCTGAAAACCAGCGCGGCATAGACCATGCCATCCATCGGGAATTCCGCCGCGAAGCGTGCCTGTCCTGACACCTTGAGCGGGCCGTCGATGCGCGACAGCGGCTTGCCGACGTGACCGTAGCGCTCTCGGATCAGGGGATCGGGCTCGCCTCCCGGAATCCAGTTGTCCGGCGCCAGTGCGACGGCCTTCGCCATCGCGCCTTGCACCGCACCCTGTATCGCCTGCTTGGCGTCGCTGACGATGCTCATGCGATTTCTCCAGCGAGTTCCTCAAGCACGGCGACCATTGTGCGACGCGCCAGCTTGATCTTGAAGGCATTGCCCGACAGAGGCCTGGCCTCGGCAAGTTCCGCATCGGCCGCCGTGGCGAAGGCCAGCGATGCGGCCGGACCGCCGCGCAGCACAGCTTCGGCACGCATCGCGCGCCATGGCTTGTGCGCCACTCCGCCAAGCGCGATGCGCACATTGCGAACATGTCCTTCCTCGACCTCCAGCACCGCCGCTACCGAAACCAGCGCGAAGGCGTAGCTCGAACGGTCACGCACTTTGCGATAAGTCGAACGCGAAATGGCAGACGCCGGGGGCAGTTCGATGCCGGTGATGAGTTCGCCGGGTTCCAGCATTGTTTCGATGTCCGGCCGGTCGCCGGGCAGACAATGCAGGTCTGCGAGCGCGATGCGGCGTTCGCCGCCATCCCCGCGCAGATGGACCATCGCATCCAGCGCTGCGAGCGCCACGCACATGTCGGACGGGTGGACCGCCACGCACGACGTCGATGCGCCGAGGATTGCGTGATTGCGATTGAAGCCGTCGATAGCGTCGCAACCAGAGCCGGGACTGCGCTTGTTGCAGCGCGATCCCGCGTCATCGTAGAAGTAGGCGCAGCGGGTGCGCTGGAGGACGTTCCCGCCCACGGTCGCCATATTGCGGATCTGCGCGCTGGCGCCCGAAACCACCGCACGGGTGAGCAGGGAGTAGCGTTGGCGCACCAGACGATGCTCGGCCAGAGCGGTATTGCGCACCCCCGCCCCGATCAGCAGGCCGCCGCCGGGCAGTTCCTCGATCTCGCGCGAAAGGCCGGTGACATCGACCAGGCTCGCCGGCTTTTCGATCGTCTCGCGCATCAGATCGACGAGATTGGTGCCGCCGCCAAGATACTTCACCCCGGCATCACTGCCTTGCCGGACGGCATCGAAAGTATCGGCGGCGCGCGCGTAAGTGAACCGGTTCATTCGGCCGCCTCCGCAAGGGGGGCTTCGGCAAAGGTTTCGGCGATCGCCGCGACGATGCCGTTGTAAGCCCCGCAGCGGCACAGGTTGCCGCTCATTCTCTCGCGCAGTTCGTCGTGGCTCAGTCGGATGGCGTCGTCGCCGAGATTGGTGGTAACGTGGCTAGGCACCCCGCGCGCGATCTCAGCCGCCATGCCGATGGCCGAGCAGATCTGCCCCGGCGTGCAATAGCCGCACTGAAAGCCGTCATGCTCGATAAAGGCCTGCTGCAAGGGATGCAGATGCCCCGGCGTCCCCAGTCCCTCGATGGTCGTCACCGAACGGCCCTCCATCTGGACGGCAAGCGACAGGCAGGACAGCACGCGCTCTCCATCGACGAGTACTGTGCAGGCCCCGCAAGCGCCTTGGTCGCAGCCTTTTTTCGTACCGGACAAGTTCAGATCGTCGCGCAGGAAATCGAGCAGCGAGACGCGCGGGTCGCGCGGGATTTCGGCGGCCTCACCGTTGACGATCATGGTCATGCATGAACCTTTCGCATCAGGCATGCCATGCGTGGCCTTACCTCGCATTCGCACAACCCGCCGGAGCACATTTGGTGCCCGGCCTCCGCTCATCGGACCGATGCGTGCGACAGTGCGTTAAACGGCAGCTCATTCGGTCGCGACGGCGCGCAAAGATTTCTCGATCTCGCCGCCGCAATAGGCGTCGCCATATTTCTCTCGGCTGTCTTCGGCCAGCCGGGCGAGTCGCGGCGTCGCCTGCATCCGCCGCGTGAGAGCCGCTACCCGAGGTGCCGTGTCCGCAAGAAGTCCCGCGATGACGCCGAAGCGGTCGGCCATCGTCGACCATAGAACGGCGGTGACGATATCCGCCACTCCGGGTTCTTCGCTCCCGAGCAGAGTGCCGTTTTCCGCCCGGAGCCCGTGCGCCGATCCGGTGACCTCCCAGATTTCCATCCATCGGCCCAGCCGCGGCACGAAGTCCTGCCATTTGCCGGGAGTCCACATCTCGCGCCCACCGTCAAGCGTCAGTTCGTCCAGCACATCGTTGGCATCGTTGACGACCTTGATCGACCGTGCCCGGCCTTCGGGTGATGGCGGCAGGAGATTCAGCGTCTCGCCGAGGTATACCGCGATGGCAGGCATTTCGGCGATCGCGAACTTGCCCGCGTTATCGATGAGGACCGGCGGCCCCATGAAGGGCACCGGCTGGTCGGCGGGCGAGCGGGCCGTGAGCTCCCCGATTTCGTCGCTGTCGTGTTCCGTCCATTCCTTTCCGGCGTAAGCGAGGATACCGCGGATGAACTGCCCGCGGAACGGAGCAGGCCAGTAATACAGGTCGAAGTCGGCCATTGTATGCAAGCTCCCGTGAAAGACATCGCCAAACGCAATGCTCCACGCTTCCCGCTTGTTGCACGCCCCGACCCGACGTTCGCTCACCTTGGCACAAAACACGGCGCGAACTCCTCGCCCGCTGACGGTTAATCGACCGGCGAATGAATTGGGAGTTCTCGACCATTGCATTATGCTACCCAAGCAACCGTTCGGCCATCTGCGTTCCACCCCTCCCCGACTGGAACGAGCGCGTGGACAACGCTGGTCGCCGCCAGCAGCAGCCACGAGTTGTCCGCCAACGGCCGCCATTTCGAACCATGTGGGCCGGGCCGTAAGGCATAGTCGGCAACCCATCGCGATCCAGCGCATTTGCAGACCATGTCCTGATCCGAGGCACCGAAGGAACCCGACTTGCCAGCAGCCTTTCCGCGCGGCGCTACCACGGCGCTGCATCCTATCCACAGCATCCTGATCGCATTTCCGGTGGCGTTGTTTCCCGGCGCGCTGGCGGCGGACGTGACCTATCTCAACAGTTCGGAGATACAGTGGTCGAACTTCGCCGCATGGCTGATTGCGGGCGCGCTGGTCTTCACCGGCCTCTCGCTGGCATGGACGCTCGTGCGGATAGCCATGCGCCGTGCCGGCGGTCGCTGGCTTGCGGCGATGCTGGCGGGTTTGTTCGTGTTCGGCCTGGTCAATGCCTTCCAGCACAGCCATGACGGCTGGAGTTCGGTTGGCACTACCGGTCTAGCACTTTCCCTGATCTCCACCGTGCTCGCGCTGGCTGCGGGCTGGATCGCCTACACCATGCCAGGGAAGGTGCGCCCATGACCATGCTGCGACATACCATGCTGGCACTGGCCGCACCGCTCGCCCTCACCGCTTGCGGCAAGGCGCCCGACCTTGACCAGACCGGTGCCCGCCCGCAGCTACCCGAGCAGAAGGAAACGCTGCTGCCGCCAATGAAGATCGCGCGGCCCGCAGGCTGGAACGGCGCCGCGCCGAGTGTCCCTCAGGGCTTCACGATCACGCCGATCGCGACCGGCCTGAAAGTTCCGCGCCAGATGCTGGTCCTGCCGAACGGCGACGTACTCGTTTCCGAAGGGCTCGGCGGCAGCGCGCCCAAGCTGCGCCCGAAGGACGTGATCGCGGGGTACATCAAGAGCCTCGGCAAGAGCGGCACCAAGGGCGGCGACCGGGTGACGCTGCTGCGCGACCGCGATGGCGACGGCAAATACGAATTGCAGACCGAGTTTATCGGCGGCCTCAATGCGCCTTACGGCCTCGCCCTCATCAACGGCGATCTTTATGTCGCCAATCAGGACGCCCTGTTGCGCTTTTCCTATCGCGACGGCGCGACGCGCATTGATGGCCCCGGCGAGGTGGTGACGAAACTTCCCGCCAATCCCAACCACCATTGGACCAAGTCGCTCACCGCCAGCGCCGACGGCACCCGCCTCTATGTTGGCATCGGCTCGAACAGCAACATCGGCGAACGCGGCATGGCGCTGGAAGAAGAGCGCGCCGTCGTCTGGGAGATCGACGGCGAGAGCGGCGCGCATCGCACTTATGCCTCGGGGATCCGCAACCCGACTGCGCTTGCGATCAATCCGGCAACGCAGGCGCTCTGGGCGGTCGTCAACGAGCGCGATGAACTCGGCGCGGATCTCGTGCCGGACTACATGACGTCGGTGAAGCCGGGCGCGTTCTATGGCTGGCCCTACAGTTACTACGGTAATCACGTGGATCCGCGCGTCCACCCGCAGAAGCCCGAGATGGTGCGCAAGGCCATTGCCCCCGACTATGCCCTCGGCTCACACGTCGCCGCGCTCGGCCTGACGTTCCTGACCGGGGGCGGCTTCGGGGGCAACTACGCCGACGGCGCCTTCGTGGGCGAGCACGGCAGCTGGAACCGTCGCCAACTGGCGGGATACAAGGTCGTGTGGATTCCTTTCACCAACGGTCGCCCCTCCGGAAAGCCACGCGATTTCGTAACCGGCTTCATCGGCCCCGACGGCAAGGCGCGAGGCCGTCCGGTCGGCGTGACTTACGATCCGGTCCGCCGCGCGCTGCTGGTCGCCGACGACCTTTCGAACACGGTTTGGCGCATCACGCCCGCTCGCTGATGACGAATACAGCCCCGGCTGGGCGAGGCTTGCGCCGGCCGGAGCCATAATTCGTCAGCCAATACAAGGCGCTCATTCTCGGTCTCCTCGCGGAGCCTGAATCCGATCTAAGCTACTAATCAATGGCCCTGAGCTTCAACGCCCCCCAAACACGCCCGACATCATGATGTTGATTGGTGACTGATTGGGGAGGACAGGCAGTATTCGTCCGACATAAAGCCCCGATAAGTCACTTGCGCTGCGAACGAAGTTTTTCCGGGCCATCGGGAAGGCCAATGGACAAAGCCCGCTGGCATGCCGGTCGTGCCTGAACTTTCGCCTGCCATAGATCGAGATTACGATATGTCGCGGGGTCGAATGGCAAAGTTTTGATGTAAGTCGCCACGAAATCCATCATGATGTCCGCTGCGGAAAATGTGTTGCCGCCGAAGTAGGGGTGGGTTGCGATGTAGGCTTCGAGGAAATCGACCACATCTTGCGCGCCTACTATCCTGAAAACGCCGCCTATCGTGGCAGGTTTGATCGTGCGGTCACGGTCCGCCAACTCACGCATGGCTTCGGCGTTGATGCGGCAGGCTGCGGTGCCCTCGGCGTAATGCATCCACATCTTATAGTCGGCATAGTCAGGCGAGCTTGTTTTGGGAGCAAGCCGTTCGCCTCCCGGAAATTGCGACATGAGATATTCGATGATGCCGCCCGATTCGACCATTGTCTTTCCGCGAAAAACCACGGTCGGCGCCATGGCCATCTTCGGATTGACAGCCTTGAGCATGTTGAGCGATGCCATTGTATCGCCGCGCTTGAATTTGACCTCGTAAGGAATCGCCAGTTCTTCACAGAGCCAGATAATCCGCTGAGAGCGGCGTCCTTCGATGTGGTAGATGGTAACCTTGTCTTGCGGAACAGACGATTTACCTTCGGCCGCACCGGTAGCCAGAAGAGCGGCGCCTGCCCCTGCAGCGACAATGGCTTCACGCCGTGAAAACGCACTCGAGGTTTTATGGCTCATGATCATTTCCTCTGGAGATGGCCTCGAACGGGCCCGTGTCGATGGATGCAAGCGGTTCGAAGGTTCAGCGCGCGGGCAGCTTAGCCAGGTCGGCATCGGCGGCGTTTACGCGCGCGTCAGTGAAGATCCTTGGCTTGAACTTCCTGATGAAGCGGATCGTGAAGCGGTCGGCCTTACCTTGGGCAACCGAAGGATTGTTGACGAACTCGGGGAAGTGCCTGGCGAGAACAGCCTTTGCCGCCGGATCTGCGAGCAGTTCCCTGATCGGCGTTTTAGCGGTCGAATAATGCTCTGTCCCTGCCAGCGCGGGGACCGAAAGCGTGCTCAAGCAAATTGCGGTGATGATCGATAGTTTGCGCATGACGTCCTCTCACGAAGGTCCAGAGCGTGATACCGGATCACGCCAGGCCCACAATTTATTCCATATGGAATAAATTTACGGACCGCAAGGTCCATGACTTGCGGACTCATCCACCCAACGCAGCCAAAGTCCAAGGCCGGTTAGTGGTAAACGGATCGCCGTGAGACGGTGCTCTCCGTCGGTTTGGAGGGGACGAGCTGGAGTTTGCGGGGTCAGTCGCAGTGGAGGAGGAGGGCTGCGATCGTCTGCTGGCGGAGGGTACGCTTGATCCAGCGCATCCTTTCTCCGGCAATTTCTATGCCGACGTCGGCAAGGCCTCTACGCTTGGCGACAAGCGGTTCCATCTGTCCGTTGACCATGCCCGCCACGAGCAGGGCGCCCTGCCAGTCCAGCGAGCCGTTACTGATGCGCATTATGGTCTGCGTGAAGCATTTCACCATGCGGTAGGCGGGCGCGCCATCGCCCGTGGGCAGGCGCTTGCCCCCCGCAGAGGCGGCAAGGTCATGGCGCGCCATGAACAGCGAAAACGTCGCCGAATCAGGCCGCGAAATCATGTGATCGAAATACTCCTCCTGCAGCGCGCAGAACGAATCGATCAGCAGCATCCGCTCGGCGTCAGCCCGCGCCAGCAGGCGCTCGGCGGCGTCCAGCGCCGGTTCCATCGCCTCGTGCAGCTGCCCCCGGATATGCTCCAGGCAGGCGATGTACAGGCCTTCCTTGTTAGTGAAGTAATAGCGCAGGGACGGCGCCGGAACATCTGCTTCGGCGGCTATCGCCCTGGTGGTGACCCGGTCGAAGCCCACTGTGGCGAAGAGGCGCATTGCGGCGCCCAGGATACGCGAGCGCGTCTCCTCTCCCCGCGCATACACCGCAATATTCCTGATTCGAGCTTCCATTGAGATCATCCCAATATGGGCTTTCGCCAATCAGGTGAAGCCCTCTTGCCCCGGCCCGCTCCACCCGTCGCCACCCCGCGACGCCGTGGCCGAAGAAACGACGCCGCAATGCCGCATGCGAATTTCAATTGACAGATATTTTCCATTTGGAATAACTTCGTCGGATAAAGACAATAAAGGACTGACGCCGCCCGGAACGAGGTCAGGCACAGTCCAGACAAGAACAAGGGCCGTTGGGGCTTTTGGGGGGAGAGAGCATGAACAACCTGAAAATGATGGGCATCACTGCGCGCACCATGTTCCTGACCGGCCTGATGACAGGGGCAGCACCGGTCGCGATGGCGCAGGAAAGCGAAACCCGGTCCACGCGCACCGGCGACGGCGTCAGCCTCGAAGACATCATCGTCACCGCTCGCAAGTTCGAGGAACGCCTGCAGGATGCCCCGGTGTCGGTGACGACGGTTACTGGCGAAACGCTCGAGAAGCGCGGTATCCGTGACCTCTCGGAGATCACGAAGCTGGCTTCATCGATGAAGTTCGACAGCGATGCCGACGTGCGCGCCGGGGTTTCCATTCGCGGCGTCGGGCAATCGTCGGACGTCAACGCGGCGCCCGGCGTGGGCATGTTCATCGACGGGGTCTACCAGCCTTCCTCGGCATTCTACACGGTGCCCTTCTTCGATGCCCAGCGGATCGAAGTGCTCAAGGGACCGCAAGGCACGCTTTACGGCAAGAACACAATGGGCGGGGCGATCAGCATCGTGTCGCGCGATCCGACCGACACCCTGGGCGGCGATTTCATGGTCGAAGGGTCGAGCGGACCGCAGATCGTCGCCAATGCCGCAGTCAACCTTCCGATCGCCGGAGAGGAATTCGGCAACCGTACCTCGGTATTCTACCGCTATTCGGAAGGCTTGCAAAAGAACCGGACGACGGGCGAAAACGCGAATGAGCGCCGGGATTTCGCGGTCCGCTCCAAGTTCGTCGCCCGATTGGGCGGCCTGCGCAGCATGCTGTCGCTGTTCCACGCCGATCTTCAATCCGCGCCGTTCGCCTATTCGACGACGAACCTGGGCCTCAACGACCCGATCGACAACGTCACCAAGGACATCAACGGCAAGATCGTGTCAAAATACACGAGCGTGAATTTCACCAACAGCCTCGAACTGGGGGACACAGCGACGATCACCTCGCTCAGTTCCTACGACCATGCCAACGTCGATACGCTTGGAGATGCCGATTTCACCGGGGTTTCGGCCCTGCGCGTGTCCGGCCTGCTAAAGCGCGACACTTATGCGCAGGAACTGCGCCTCGCCAGTTCGCCCGCCAGCGGTTCGGCGCTGCGTTGGCTGGTCGGCGGCTACTATTCCGACGACAAGATCCGGTCCGACAGCCTGTCCGAAGCCCGCTTCCCGGTGGTCGGTTTCCGCCCCCTTTCGGTCGGCGCCAAGGCCGAGGACGGCAACAACTACGCCGGGTTCGGCCAGGCAACACTGAGTCTTGGCGACCTTGAACTGGTCGGCGGCCTGCGGTACGACCGCGAGACCAGGACCAACGTCAGTAGCGAGATCGGGCTGGCCGGGGTGACCCGGTTCGACGAGCGCGTCGTCTCGAAGGCGTGGCAGCCGAAGGTTTCGGCATCGTACCACTTCGCCCCGGAAGTCATGGTCTATGGCCTGGTCGCGCGCGGGTTCCGCGCCGGCGGCTTCAACGCGCTCACCGCGCCGGCCGCGTTTCGCTCCTACCAGCCGGAAAAGACCACCAACTACGAGGCGGGGCTGAAAAGCGAGTTCTTCGATCGACGGGTGCGCCTCAACGTCGCGGGCTTCTACACCGACTACAGCGACATCCTGCAGAGCGATATATTCCTGAATCCGACCGGCGGCCAGACGGTCGTCTCGCGCAACGGCGGCAAGGCCCGCAGCTACGGCGTGGAACTGGATGGCGCCTGGCGGGTAACCAAGGGCTTCACCTTGACCGGCGGCTACACCTACCTGGATATCCGCAACAAGGAGATCCCGCTAGGCCAGATCAGGCGCAGGGTCAGCAGCTTCTCGCCGCACACCTTCAACGTCCAGGCGGACTTTGTGCAGGACATCGCCGAAGACTGGTCGATCGCCGCCCACGCCAGCGCGAACTACATCGGCCGTACCCCGATCGGCACCGAGGTCGAATGGCGCGATGCCCATACGCTGGTCGATGCCTCATTCGACATCAACTATGCCAACGCGACGCTCACCATCTTCGGAAAGAACATCTTCGACGAAAAATACTACACCAGCTTCATCCCGCGCACATCGACGGCGCTGCGCACCAGCGCGCTGGGACTGCTCAATCGCGGTGCGGAATACGGCGTGCGCCTGAGCGCGCATTTCTAGCACTACCGGAGCCGGGCTTTGTGTTCCGGGCGCTCCACGAATGCGCCCGGAACACAGGCAGGCGACCGTACAAGGCTTCAGCAAATGGGAACCGGCATGAATAATCCTCGCATGATGGCAGTCGCGACCGCGGTATTCGCTGCCGGCATCGTGAACGCTCTGGTCTATACACTCGGCTATCTGGCCATCCTGATCGTCCAGTTCGCCGTCCGGGGCGGCGACGGCGCCAGTTTCGGCGGCGCGGTGGGATCGCTCATCATCACCTTGCTGTTCACTTTGCTGATTTCAAGCCTGATCACGTTCGTGCTGGCGTTTCCGATCGCCGCCTTTTGCCGCTGGCGGGGGTTCACGGGCCTGCGCAGTTTCGTGATCGCGCCTGCGATCGGGGCTGCCATCGCCTGCGGCATCGCCTCGCTGCTCGCCGTCGCCTTGACGACCCATCTGGCGATCATTTCGTTTGCCTACATCACGGCCGCAAGCATGTGGTTGATGCTCGGCCATAACGCCCCGGCGGCGCGTACCCGTACGCCCGCAGTCTCCCCCGTCTGAACGGGCCCCCATGTCCGACATCTTCACCAAAGTCGCCGTCGACAGGATGCGTGAACGGGGCGATCGCGTCGGTTCTCCCGCGCATGGCATAACGGCAAACCGCATGCCGCTGGCCTTGGGACTGGCCGGTATCGCCGCGCTTGCCGCGCTGTTCGTCGCGCCGCCGCTGCTCTTTCCGAAGGCGCGCTGGCCGGTATTCAAGCCTCACACCACAGGCTGCCTGCCCGCGATCCGCTCCGTGCGCCATGCCGGCGGCCAGACGCTGGTGGGGGGGCGCTACCGGCCCTGCCTCGTCGACCTGGGCGTGTCCTCGGGAGAGCCCGGCCTTGCGATCGCCCGCGACGGTACGTTGCTGCGGTCTGTCTTGCTGCATCCTGCCGGGATCGCCGTTTCGGCGGACGAGGGCCAAACCTGGACGCGGAGGAACCTGCCACGCGAAGCGCGAGAGGGCATTCCCGACGGCTACATCGACCCGGTGACCGATCGCTATTTCTACAGCGGTCTGGGCGCGTCGCCGGTCTATCGCAGCGATGACAAGGGGCGGACCTGGCAATCGGGGAGCTTCGATTCCGACGAACGCTACGACTGGAACAAGGTCTTCTCGGGCAGGCCGGTGCATCCCCGCCGCGCCGGCTATCCCACCAACATCTATTATTGCAACATGACCCAGCCTGGCGGATTTCTCACCGGCACCCGCTGCTTCGCCTCGCGCGACGGCGGCCGGACTTTCCGGACATCGGGTTCCGACCCTTACAAACGGGGCGACTGCACCGACTACACCCAGCCGCAGGGCTCGGGCGCTGCGCGCGGCCTCGTCGATCCGCGCGACGGCACGATCTACTTGCCGGTCAATTTCTGCGGAGTGCTGGAAGTCGCGGTCTCGCGCGACGAAGGCGCGACATGGGAACGTCGCCGCGTTCAGAAGCAGAAGGGCAGCGGCGGCACCGCGCTCATCGCCGCACTCGCCTCGCCAGCCTGGCGCGAACAACTGCTGTATGGCCGCAAGAACATCGTGCCGGTGGAAATGGCCGCCAACCAGGCCAGCGACGCGATCGGGATCGACGCTGCCGGCAGGCTTTACATGGTGTGGCTCGACGCGGCGTTCCAGCCGGTGATCGCCTGGTCGAACGATCAGGCGCGGACCTGGACGCGGGCCGCGCGGATCGGACCGTCCGGGCTTGCTCAGGCCGTGCTGCCCTCGCTCGCCGTAGCCGCGAACGGGCGGATCGGCGTTTCCTATTACGGCACCACCGACCGGAGGGTCTGGACCGGCTACATGGCGATCGGCGATGCCGTGTCGGGGCCCGCGCCGGTGTTCGAGACCGCCGCGATCACCCTGCCCGACGCGCCGCTCATGCCGGAGCCCTGTTGCTGGGCAAGCGGCCCGCAGGAATACACCGCCGCGCGGTGGGCCCCCGATGGATCGCTGTGGGCAGCGTTCGTCGCGACCACCCCCACGGGCGATGCACGCGCTATAATGGGACACCTCGTCAGGGCCGAAGAACACCCCGGCGGCGCTGCCTCGCCCATCAAGGCGGACAGGCCATGAACCGCGCGGAGCAGACCTCTCGCCAACGTGCATGGGCGTTCGGGGCTATGGCCGTCCTCGCCCTGGGCACGCTCGGCTTCCAGTCATGGCCCGAGGCGGAGCGTCCGGTCGAAGCCCGCCGCGAGCCCTATTGCGCTAGAACCGTTACGCCGCACGGAGATCGCGCGCAGGCGCGCGAAGGGATCGGCTGCAGCTACGACACCGGGTTCGACGACCAGTCCCCCTCGATCCAGATCAGCCGCAATGGCACGCTCGTCATCGCCCGTGGTTCGGGGGGCGTGCTGGTGTCGCACGACCGGGGACTCAGCTGGGCAAGGATCGACGTGCCCGCGCTCGCCAACGGCGATGATCCAGCCAAGGGCGCACATGGCTACGTCCACATCGATGCGGTAACCGACCGGCTCTATTACCTCACCAGCATGACGGCGGCCTCTTGCGGGCCCTTGAAGGACGGGGCGGTGGTTTCGTGGAGCGACGATCTCGGCAAGACGTGGCACGGTAAGGCGGTCGGTTGCGGCACGTACGACTGGGGGCGCCTTGTCACCGGGCACGATCCGCGCGCACTTCATGGCCGCTCGCTCTATTACTTCGGCGTAGCACCGCGGCTGGTGGGCGGCCTGCGCCCGGTCTACCGATCGCGCGATGGCGGCGAGACCTGGAAAAAGCTCAGGCAGCTAGCCTCGGTCACCACCGAAGGCGGCGCCGGGGTGACGGCGCCGGATGGCACGATCTATTTCGACTACCCCGAATACATCGGTTTCTGGCCGGCGCGGATGCTGCGCTCGGATTACCCGTTCGTACCGGCCAACACCTGCCGCGAGATGATCGCCGTCAGCGAGGATTTCGGCGAAACCTGGCGCCAGCAGCCGCTTCCGGATTCGCGTGCCTGCAATCTGCTCAACGGCCAGCAGCGGGTGGCGGTGGACAAGGCCGGCACCGTCTACGCCCTGTGGAGCGACGACCGCGATGCGAAGCTCTACATGGTCGTCTCGCACGACAAGGCCCGGACCTGGTCGCGCCGGGTCCAGGTGATGCCAGTGGGCGCCACCTTCAACAACAACCAGGCCAACATCATCGCCGGCGAGAAAGGCCACGTCGTCATCAGTTCGCAGAACACGCGCAGTCCTACCAACCCGCGCGTCTGGATCACCAACGGGCACGGCGAATGGGGAGCCTACCTCGCGGAGTCGTTCAACGCCGACGACGCCGCGCCGCTGTTCCGCTCCGTGGCGCTGGACCGCGATGGCGACCCGTCGCTGCGCGAAGGCGAGTCGCCATCGGAAGCGGAAGCCTATCTCGGCATCTCTCCGTCCGACGAAGTCTGGGCCTCGTTCTCCCGCCATGGCGGAAAGCTCGGCAAGGGCTCGCGCATCACGGCGGCACGCATCCAGGAATGATGCGGCTGTCGATCGGGAGCCGACCTAGCCACGGCCAAGTTTCAGCACGCCGCCCATTTCCTGAATGCCTGCCACCGTCCCACCGTCAACCAGGATATCGGTCCCGGTGATGTAGCTCGCGGCTGAAGAAGACAGGAATGCGACGACGGAGGCGATCTCCTGAGGCGCCCCCATTCGCCCCATCGGGGTGACCGCTATCATCGTGTCGATCTCGGGACCTGCCCGTTGCTCAAGGCGGCCCATAGCCGTATCGATGATGCCGGGAGATAGCGACACGATCCGCGCGCCAATCCTGCCGAACGCTGGCGACGCCGCCTGGGCATAGAGCTGTACGGCACGTTTCGATATCGGGTACGCGGTCCGCGGATTGCGCAGCATAAGGCGAAGGACGAGCGATTTTCCGCCCCGCAGGAACTTTCTGATCGCTTTGTCGAAAAGGGGGCGCGCTATGATCTGACCTGAATTGGATGCGATAAGGACTGCGACCCCGCCCACCGCCATCTTCGAAAGCAAGGCTTCGACCAGGCGCTTCGTGGCCATGAAGTTGATTTCGAAGACCTGGTCGCCATTGGCCATCGATGGTGAAACACCGGCGGCGTGCGCCAGCACCGCAACCTTGCGGCCCGCCAGTGCCGCGATCACTTGTTGGGGATAATCCCGATCGCTTATGTCGCCCGATACGGTAGTGATTTGCGATCTGCCCTCCAAGGATTTGGCAATTGCCGCCAGCGGTGCAGGCTGCAGGTCGCAAAGTATCAGCGAATGGCCAAGCTCAGCCAGGCTCTGCGCGATCGCAACCCCCATTCCGCCGGCTGCGCCGGTTACCACGGCTACACTGGCCGCTCGATCCTTCATCGACCATTACCCTTATGACGCGAGGAAAATCGAAGAGGCAAGAGACGCCCGGATGGCCTCGGGTCCGCAGGTAAGCGGGCTGGCCGTTTTCGTCCGCCAGCCCGTCGCCCTTACTCCTGCGCTGCCGAAGCGCCGGCCTTTTCCAGGGCGCGCTGCATCGCGTCCATGCAGGTCTGCAGCGCATGGGCCGGATTAATCTCAAGCACTCTGCTCGCCTCGTCGTAGATCAGGACGTGGCCGGCGGGGATGAAATAGGCCTCCCCCGCCTCTATGACCTCTTCCGGCCAGTCCGTTCCGGGATACTGCGCGCGCATGCGACCTTCGAAGATGTAGCCGTAGTGCGGGCATGGGCACACACCGCCGGGCAACCCGCCGAACTTGTAGGACTCTGTGCAGTCGAGAGGAGCATGGACGGTAGTGAGTCCAACCTCCATGTCGCCCCATTTCACCGTCCGAAAGCCCTCCCTGCCGATCGCTGGCCAACGGTCGCCGCCATTGGGAAGATCGTCCAATTTGCTGTGTGGCATCCTTCGTCTCCTCTTCGTTGATTTTTCTTAGGTTTCAGC
The DNA here is from genome assembly GCF_001046635.1 of Novosphingobium barchaimii LL02. Taxonomy (GTDB): domain Bacteria; phylum Pseudomonadota; class Alphaproteobacteria; order Sphingomonadales; family Sphingomonadaceae; genus Novosphingobium; species Novosphingobium barchaimii. The sequence goes on along the minus strand of NZ_KQ130457.1, from coordinate 170,341 downwards.
CTGCGGTGATGCCACGATCGGCATTCAGGCACGCCCCGTGTATCGCCTTGCCCCGGGGGCCGGCGAGGACCAGTATTAGATCCGTGAGATCCTCCGGTTCCGACGAACCGCGCAGCGGCGTGTAACGCCCAAGCAAGCGGAAATCGATACCTTCGGGAACCGACGGCGTCGCCGTCATGGCGGTATTGATCCCCCCGGGGGCGATGGCATTGATGCGCACCGGCTGGTCGATGAACTCCATCGCCAGCGACTTGGTAAGATTGACCAGCGCCGCCTTGCTCGCCGCATAGTGTGACAGGTAGGCGTGACCGAGGAACGCGGAAGCAGACGCGACGTTCACCACAGCCCCCTCCGCCCGGATCAGATGCGGCAAAGCGGCCTGGATCAGGAAGAAGGGACCCCGCACGTTGACCGCGAAAATGCGGTTCCAGGCCTCAGGGCTGATCTCCGTCGCCTTGGCAAAACCGAACGCCCCTGCGACGTTGCAAAGCACGTCGATCTGTCCCAGCCGTGCATGAGCCGCCTCGACCAAGGCGGCGCACGCCGCGACATCGCTGATGTCGGTCGGCAGCGCCACAGCCTCACCGCCCAGATCCCCGATCGACGACGCCGTCTCCTGCAATCCTTGCGCATCGACATCCGCAAGCGCGAGCCGCGCGCCCGCCTGGGCAAAAGCGACCGCGGTGGCCCGTCCCAACCCGGAAGCGGCGCCCGTGACGATGACGACCTTGCCATCGAATTCGCGTGAACTCATCTTTTTCTGTCCCTTATGCACCTGGTTGACCGGCCTGACGTTCAGCCTGCATCGACCGTCCCGCTACGCAGTTCGAGACCTGCCAGACTATCTGCGCTTCGCCAGTCGCGCAGGACCTGGATGAAATCGAGAAGCGGCCCGAAATAGGGGATCGACCTGATCGCGGACGGATCCATGCGCCCCTCCGAGTTGAAATAGCCCGGCGTGCACTGCGCGAAGAACATCGCTTGCGGCCCCAACTTGCCGAGTAGTGTCTGGAACCATTCTTCCTGCGCTTCGGCAGTGGGCTCGATCTCGGCAATGCCCGCGTCGATGCAGTGCCGGATCAGCCAGCTGGCATGGTTCGCCAGCTCGGTCAGCAAATGCGCGAAGTTGATCGCGATACCACCCTGCAGCTGGTCGAAGATCATCAGGTTGGGAAAGCCCCTGGCCAGCATCCCGTGCAGCGTTCCCGGCCCGCCCGACCAGGCTTCGGTCATGCCGACCCCGCCGCGACCATGGATTTCGAAGCCGAGCCTGCTGCGGTAGCCCGAGCCCACTTCGAACCCGGAACCGTAGATGATGCAATCCACCGGATGCACGACCCCGTCCACGATGATGGCGTCTTCGGTAATCCGCTCGACACCTTTGCCGCCGGTATCCACCAGAGTGACGTTGGGCCGATTGAAGGCAGGCAGGTATTCGTCGTGAAAGCAGGGCCGCTTGCACATCTGGTTGTACCACGGCTTCAAGGCTTCGGCGGTGGCGGGGTCCGCCACTACACTTTCGATCCGGCCACGAACAGCCTCCATGGCCGCCAGGTCTATGAGTTCCTCGTCCACGGTCGAAATGGCCAACGCATTGGGATTATTGCCAAAGATCTTCGTGAAGCCATCCTCGATCAAATCCGCCTCCGCCGACTGGCCGGCCACGATACGGGTGAAGTTCTCCATCCGCTCGGTCTGCCACCCCGCCTGCAGCGATTTCGCCCATTCGGCATCAGTGGCACGATTTCCGCGTTCGCCCACGGTCGACGGAGTGCGCTGGACAACGAGGAGTTGGCCCGCCGTTTCCGCCAGTCTGGGGATCACCTGGACCGACGTCGCCCCCGTCCCGATCAGCGCCACGCGCTTGTCGGCAAGCTTGTCCATCGGCGTGGTCGGGCTGCCACCGGTGTAACCGTAGTCCCAGCGGCTGGTATGGAAGCTCCTGCCCTTGAAGGTTTCGACGCCCGGTATCCCCGGCAGCTTGGCCTTGTGCAGGATTCCGCCCGCGATGATCACGAAGCGCGCGCGGACGATGTCCTGGCGGTTGGTGAATACTTGCCAGTGCGAAGCATCGTCTTGCCACCGCACGTCTTCCACCAGCGTCTGGAAATGCGCCTTGGAGTATAGATCGTACTGCTTTGCGATGCGCTGGCAATGCGCGAATATCTCCGGCGCCTTGGCGTACTTCTCTGTCGGAATGTACCCGGTTTCCTCGAGCATGGGCATGTAGATGTAGGATTCGATGTCACACGCCGCACCGGGATAGCGGTTCCAGTACCAGGTTCCGCCGAAATCCGCGGCCTTGTCGATGATGCGCAGGCTGGTCACACCTTGCTCGACCAGCTTGGCCGCCGCCATCAGCCCGCCGATCCCGGCACCGATGATCGCGACATCGACCTCTTCGTCCACCGGCGCCCGCATGAAGCCGGGATCGGCATTGGGATCGCGGTCGAAGTCGTCGAACATCCCGGACAGGGGGCGATACTGGTCCGTGCCATCCGCACGCAACCGCTTCTCCCTTTCCGCCTGGTATTTCGCTCGCACGGCTTCGAGCTTCTCGATTGCCGAATCGTCGTGGGCCTGTGTCATTCGATCCTCTCCGCCACATGTCTACAGATGTGTACATGGTGGACTTAGCATCGCCGCGCCCTTAGGTAAACGGCTTATGACGTTGCCTGATACAAGCCCGACCCTCAGCCTGCGCGATGCGACACGCACGCGCAGCAACATCCTCCTCGCCGCCCAACGGCTCTTTGCGGAAAAAGGCTATACCACGACCGGCGTGCGTGAAGTTGCCGCAGCGGCAGGCGTCAACTCGACCTTGATCCGGCGCTACTTCGTATCGAAGGAAGGGTTGTTCCGCGCAGCGGTAGAGGAATTCCTTCGGGTCGATGTGTTCATCGAAGGTAACCGGGAAGACTTCGGCAAGCGGGCCGTGAAACTGCTGATATATGGCGAAGGCGTCACCAGCGCGCTCGCGATGATGATGCTCGCCACAGCAGATACCGGCGCAAGAGAACTTTGCAGCGAACTGATGCACCGCCATATAACCGTGCCTCTCGCGCAATGGCTGGGCGGGGGGGCCGGCGCGATGGCTCGCGCATCGCAGATCAACATGCTGTGGTTTGGCTACATGGGTGCGCGCCAGGTCTTGCCGCTCACCGGCCTTGAGGGCGACGCGCTGGACGCCACCCGGGATTGGCTTGCTGAAACGATACAGGCCATCGTCGATCGGCCATGACTCGGCAATGCGCCGATCTAGTCACCGCATTGCACGGCCCGCCCCCATTCCAACTTTGGCATCGCTGGCGAAAGCGTCCCGCGGCGCCGGCCGCCATATCTACGGCTACAGCGCGACTGCCCAGTACATACCCGCTCCATTAGTGAAATGAATATGGTCCATTCCATTGTTGACTTGCCTCGCCCTATGTCTACAACTGAGGACATACGAATGCCACGCAGATGGCGACTGTTGGGAGACGGGCCTTGGATCATAAGAAGACACTGTATTCGCTGTTTCTGACATCGGCCTTGACCAGCGCCCTGCCTGCGCTCGCAACGGCGCAAACCGCACCGCCGGCCACCCCTCAAGCAGCATCGTCGAGCATCGACGATATCGTGGTCACCGCGCGTCGCGAATCCGAAGTGCTCCAGGACATTCCAGTCAGCGTCCAGGTCGTGACCGGCGACCGGTTACAGAAACTGGCGATCACTTCTGTCGAGGAAGTGTCAAAGCTGGCACCCGGGCTTACCTTGGTGAACGGCGGAACCACGACGTCGGTCACGCTGCGCGGTGTGACTTGGCAGCCGGCATCGGGAACGCCGGCGACTCCGATCTACTTCAATGAAGTCCCGTTCGATCCGGGCAATACAATCGTGTCGCTGTTCGATGTGGGCCAGATCGAAGTCCTGCGCGGGCCGCAAGGCACGACGCGCGGTGCGCCTTCGATTTCCGGCGCGGTGACCATCGCGACGCGCAAGCCCGACGTCGATCAGTTCGGCGGCTACGTCCAGGGGCTCTACGGTTCGGGCAGGCATTCCGACGTGCAGGGTGCCGTCAACGTACCCATCATCGACGGAGTGCTGGCCGTGCGGCTGGCCGCCAACATCGAAGACAGCCGCGCCAACCGCATCACCAGCGTGAACAGTGCGATCAAACCGAAGTTCAAGGACCGCACCTATCGCGCGTCGTTGCTGTTCAAGCCGACCGATACCCTGTCGATCCAGGCAATGTACCAGCGCCGTAAATCCTATACGCGCACCTTCACCCAGGTCGCCGGCCCCGGCAGCCCAGGGTTCGCGGGATTTCCGGGGGCACTGCCTGCCATCCCGGCGAACTACAACGGGCCGGAACTGACACCCGGCGATCGGCGGGCGGTACAGGACCTTCCCGACCTATCGCCGCAGCATATCGATCTTCTGACCGTCAACGCCAATTGGGAAGTCTTCGGTCACAACATCAGCGTGAACTACGGACGTCAGTTCAACCGGAGCGGCCAGCAGTTCAACACTTACGACTACCTCAACATCGTGCCGGGTTTCGAAAAGCCCGCCACTTTCGGGAACGTGGGTATTCCCAAGTTCGAGACGCGCGAAATTCGCCTGTCTTCGCTGGCCGATCCCGATCGTCCGTTCGACTATGACATCGGCTGGTTCTCCAAGCACAGCAACGGAATCCAGTACTTCGATGCGCCGACCTATCTTTCCGGAGCCTTCGGAAGCCCTGCGACCGCCGCACCCGGCGATTTGGTCACGCCCAATCCGCGTTATGTCCTCAACAGCCTTACGACCATCCACCTCGAGCAGGTCTTCGATAGTTTCTATGGCAACGTGCGGCTTCACATCGGTGATCGCACCGAACTGAGCGGCGGCCTCGCCATCGTCCGCGATCGGGTGCAGACGGACCTCGATATCCAGACCGACGCAGCCTTCAACGCCTTCTCGAACCCGGCGCTGCCTTCAACGGCATTCTGCCCGTTCGCGGTGCCAGGTGCGATCGCCAGCCCGGTCTATACCGCCGGCGTGGTGTGCGAGGTCGGCTTGCCGGCAGGGATCGGCAATGCGGTTCAGAACAACAACGACCGGTATACCGCAGCGCTGTACAATTTCTCGTTCTCCCACAAGATCACGGATGACCTCCTGGTCTACGCCACGACGGGCAGTTCGTTCAGGACCGGCCTGCCGGCGATCAACAACCCCGGCCTTCCCGAAGACCTTGTGACCCCTGCGCCGGAAAAGGCGAAATCCTACGAGATCGGCGTCAAGTCCAGTTTCGGCAGGCACCTGACCGTGAATGCCGACGTTTTCCAGATCGACTACGGAAACCAGCTCACCACGTTCGAGGGTGTGAGCTACTACAACACCTCCACCTTGCAGACGAGCCAGACCAGCTATGCCTTCTATCGCAACGTGGACGCCCGGGTGCGCGGCTTCGAAGTGGAAATCTCGGCCCGCCCGATCGACAATCTGACGCTGGGCGTGAATGCCAGCTATTCCAAGATCAAGTCGAAAGGCGGCCTGATCCCCGCCAATCCCGGCGGCTGCGAAGGAGCGGGGCCGGTCGGCCCGGAAAACCCGATCAACCTGTGCCCTTCGACGAAAGGCCAGGTGCTCAACACCCAGCCACCATTCCAGGCCACGGTCAATGGCGGCTACGAAATGCCGTTCACCGACGCGCTGGCGGGGTATTTCCGGTTCAATGTAAACTTCAAGGGTAAGAACCCCAATTTCGGCAATTTCAAGTCGGGGACCGAATTCAGGTCGACACCGTCTTTCGCCATCGTCGACCTGTTTGCAGGCCTGACCGGCAATGCCGGGGTCTGGGACCTGGGCGTTTACGCCAAGAATGTTTTCGATAAAAAGAACGAGCTGTCGCGGGTCGCGACGATCAACAGCATATACACCAACTTCGCAGCGCCAGCCGGATACGACGTCGTGCGTACGACACTCCCGCGGGAGATCGGCGTGACACTTCGTTATGCCTTCGGTTCGAGATAACAGCGCTGCGCCGGTTCTCGTCAAATCCAAGACCGACTGACTTGCGCATGCCGTCAGCACAGGCCGACGGTAGGAGGTGCGATACGCGCACGATATCTGTATGGGGCGAGAACCACGAGAAGTTGTAAGGAAGAGAACCGCGCATGATCGAGTCCATCAGGATAACCGAAGACAACCATGTCTTGGAGATCGAGATCGCTCGGCCTGAAAAGAAGAATGCGCTGACCGGCGAGATGTACCGCTCCATGACGAACGCCCTCGGTGATGCCTCGCAGCGCCGCGAAATCGGGGCGGTTCTCGTTCATGGGGCGGGCGGCGCCTTCTGTGCCGGCAACGACCTGGCCGATTTCATCTCCGGTCCGGACGGGGGTATAGCCGCGTTCGAGTTCATCCGGGCCATCGCCGCCTTCCCAAAGCCTATCGTTGCGGCCGTGCAAGGTCTCGCGGTGGGCGTAGGCACGACCTTGCTGTTCCACTGCGACCTCATCTATGCAGCGCCGGACGCACAGTTCATCATGCCTTTCGTCAACCTTGGGATCGTTCCCGAAGCAGCGTCGAGCCTGCTGGCACCGGCAACCATCGGCTATGCCAAGGCGGCAGCAATGCTGCTGCTCGGCGAGGCGCTGGATGCCCACGGCGCAGATCAGGCCGGCCTGATCACCGGCATCGTAGCGAAAGATGGTCTGCTCGACCACGCACGTAGCAAAGCACGAGCTTTAACCGCCAAGCCCCCGGAGGCATTACTGGCAACCCGCCGCCTGATGAAAGGCGATCCAACGGCAATCGCCGCTCGCATTGAAGAAGAGGCCGCCCTGTTCCGCGACGCGATGCAATCGCCAGAAGCCCAGGAAGCGTTCGCCGCGTTCTTCGAGAAGCGCCCGCCAGTCTTCGCCGCCCGGGACTGACCTTCGCCCCGACCGTGACGCGATCGGCGGCTGAGCGCAACCGGGCTCTCACTGGCCAAGCCATTGCTCAGTCCTTTGGCAACCTCGCTATCGCGTCCTCAGGATCGGCCACCGGTTGGCGTCTCTGCCGGGTGGTGGCCAGAACGATATCGTTTACCGGCCCGCATCCGCCTCGATTGGGATCGAGAACTGCAGTTGTATCCGGCCAAGCGTCCCTGCCATCGTTTGTTGAGCACGGCCCTGGTGATCACTTGCCCAGCGCCACGATCAACGTAGCGTGATACTCCATGTGTTGCCGCTATCCGTGAACCCAACCCGTCGGCGAGCTTACCGGCCAACGCTACTTGTTGCGATCACAGCCTTTTTCCTCCGCGCCGGCTCAAGATGATCGGCCACGCGCACACTAGCGACGACCCGGACGATATCGCAGCGCTGGTGGCTCCGGGTTACGATGCCGAGCTGGATCGGGCCTTCGTGATCGACATCATCGGGTTCGACTGGAACTGCCCCCAGCACATCCCGGCTCTCTTCAACGAACAGCAAATTACACAGATCACCCGGCCACTGCTGGACGAGATTACCCAGTTGCGCGCACAGCTTTCCCAACGGGAAGGAATGTAGCCATGACCAGTTGCTGGTACCCGAACAAATCGCCGAGTGGCTTGCCGCCCGGCGATCCATCCATTCACAGAGCCTGCTGCTCGCGATTGAGGTTTCGATCTTCCTGCCTAGGCGTCGGTGCGGACGGTGCCGCCTTCGAGAGCCCGGCCGGAACTTCGATGTACGGAAGGTTCAGGGCCTTGCTGGTCATCCGGCGGATACGGTTGGTCAGTTCCGCGCTTTCGTTCAGTTTCATTCCGTAGGACGGGACAATCTGGCGAATGCGCGCTCCCCATGCGCCCTTCATCTGGTCCGGGAAGGCTTTTTCCAGGACCGCGATCATGATCCCCGGCGACGTCGATGCGCCCGGCGACGCACCGAGCAGCGCGGCGATGGTGCCGTCCTTGTCGGTGACGATCTCGGTTCCGAACTGCAGGACGGTGCCCTTCTTGGGATCGCGCTTGATGATCTGCACGCGCTGCCCTGCGGTGACCAGCTTCCAGTCCTCGCGCCGGGCCTTGGGATAATACTTCACCAGTTCGGCCTGGCGATCCGCGTCGGACAGCATGGCCTGCTGCATGAGATAGCGCACGAGGTCGAGGTTTTCCGCGCCGACTTTCGCCATGCCGCCGAGGTTGTCATGGTTGACCGAGCCGAACAGGTCAGTCCACGACCCGTTCTTGAGGAACTTGGTGCTTTGCAGCGCAAACGGACCGAACAGCGTCACGTCATGCCCGTCGAGCCTGCGTGCGTCGAGGTGCGGCACCGACATTGGCGGCGAGCCGGCTTCCGCCTTGCCGTAGACCTTCACGTCGTGACGCCCGGCGACCGCGGGGGACTGGAACGCCAGGAACTGCCCGCCGACTGGGAAACCGGCATAGTTCTTCGCTTCCGGGATCCCGGAAAGCTGCAACAGCTTGAGCGAGGCGCCGCCCGCACCGATGAACACGAAGCGCGACTTGACCGTGGTGTCCTGCTTGGTCCTGAGATCGTGGACGGTGACGTTCCACGTCTTGTCGGCGTTCTGGCGCAGGCCACGCACTTCATGCGACAACTGCATGCGGAAGTTGGGATTGCGCTGGAGCGCGCTGGTCAACTGGCGGGTGATGACGCCGAAGTTCACGTCGGTGCCCAGCGGCATGTAGGTCGCCGCAACTTTCTGCGAGGCATTGCGGCCTTCCATCACCAGCGGGGCCCACTGCCCGATCCGGTCGTGGTCCTGCGAATACTGCATACCGTAGAACAGCGGGTTGCTCGCCAGCGCCAGTTGGCGCTTGTGCAGGTAGGCGATGTTCTCGTCACCCCACACGAAGCTCATGTGCGGCGTTGCGTTGATGAAGGCGGAGGGTTGCGGCAGGCGGCCCTGCGCGACTTCGTGAGCCCAGAACTGGCGCGAAACCTCGAATTGCTCGGCGATGTCGACGGCCTTGCCGGTCGAGATCGAGCCGTCCTTTTCCTCGGGCGTGTAGTTGAGTTCGGCAAAGCCGGAATGGCCGGTACCGGCATTGTTCCAGCCGTTCGAGCTTTCGCCCGCGACCTCGTCCATGCGTTCGAACAGGCGCACCTGCCAGCCCGGCTCCATTTCCTGGAGATAGGTGGCCAGGGTAACGCTCATGATGCCGCCGCCGATGACCACGACGTCCACCGGCTTTTCGTTATCGGCCACGGGCGCCGGTCCGAAATAGAGCGGGCGATAAAGGAATGCGACGAAGGCGAGCAGCAGCGCCAGGACCACGGCCCCGGCGATCTTGAGGCCACGCCGGGAGCGCGATCGCGGCTCCGGCTTGGATACATCGTTCATGTGTTTTTTTCCGATTTGCGAAGGACTGGGCTTTGGCGGACAGGGCATTCCGCGATGCGCCGGATCAGGGGGGCTGGAAATCGCCGGTGCGCATCTGCGGGCCGTCCGTCACAAACGCAGGTTCGGCCAGGTGGCGAAGATGGCGCAATTGGCGGAACCAAAGCGCGTGCGCAGGCGCCGGCTCGCAGCCCATGTCATCGCGATCGCGGTGGTTCATGTTGCCGTCACCGGACAGGCGCAGGATGGGACGGCGGGCATGACATCGGTTCTTTCGGGCCGGCCGAAGCCGCCGCACTGACGCACGCGACCGGCAAACGTGGGTTTGCGCGGCATTATCTACAGCCGCGATGCTGATGCAATTTGTCCCATTGCATGTATGAAATCATTATATATCAATAACTAGAAAGGATCGAGGCCACTTCAGACGAAACCATTCGTGCCAATTTCAACACATGATCGGTATACCATGGGGCAACTATTGGCACACCTCGTCGGACCCGCTAACGGGTGGTAATGGCCCTGCCTCGTCCCTGGATTCGCGCGCTGTGCGTCGCTGCCCTGCTGGCACTGGGGGGGGCGATCGTCTGGGGCAGCGGCGTGATCGCCGCGCGCAGCGAGCGCAGCCGTTTGGAGCAGAACGCGCTCAACGCCGCCGCGCTTCGCGAAGCATACCTCGAAAGCGAGATCGAGCGCTTCCGCCTGCTGCCGGTGACGCTGGCGGACGACAGCGACATCGTCGCCGGCCTGGCCGGATCGCAGCCGGCGCTGCAACAGGTGGCCCGCAAGCTGGCGACGCTGGCCAGGACGACGCGAGCCGCGCAGATCTACCTGCTGGATGCCGGCGGAACGACGCTCGCCTCCAGCAATGCGGCCGCTCCGCGCAGCTTCGTGGGGCAGAACTACGCCTTTCGCAATTACTTCCGCACGGCTGCGGTGCATGGGGTCGGAACGCAGTTCGCGCTGGGCACCGTCAGCGAACGGGCGGGTCTTTACCTTGCCCACCGCACGCGCGGGGACGGGTATGTGGTGGTCAAGCTGGAGTTCGAACGGATCGAGCGCGAGTGGGCGCGACTGGGCGAGATCACGTTCGTCACCGGGCGCGAAGGCATCGTCCTGATCACCAGCAGGCCGCAGTGGCGTTTCACCACCACGCGGCCGCTTTCGCCGGCCGCGAAACGGCGGTTCCGCGCCGAACTTCAATCCGGCGAAGGCTCGTTGCGCCCGATCCCGATCGTGGGGGCGGACACCGGCATCGTGCGTGTGGACGGCAACCCGCGCGCGCGCCTGCTGTGGACGTCGGAGCCGATCGAAGGCTGGGGATGGCGGCTCAACCTGCTGACTTCGACGGACAGCGTGGACCGCGCCGTGCGCACCGCGCGCATCTCCACGGGGCTGGCGCTTATGGTTCTGGCGGCGCTTGCCTGGATCGCGCGGGACCGGGCGCAGCGCCGCGCGGAACGCACCGCGCTGGCCGCGGCCCGGACCAGCGAACTCGAAGCCCTCGTGGCCGAACGCACGGGCGAATTGCGCCGGGAAATGGAGGAACGCGCTGCCGGGGAAGCGCGCGCCGATACCTTGCGCGAAGGGCTGCGGCAGGCCAACCGCCTGGCTTCGCTCGGGCAGATCACCGCGGGCATCGCGCACGAAACCGCCCAGCCGGTCGCCGCGATCCGCACGTATGCCGCCAACAGCCGCCAGTTGATCGCGCGCGGGGATGTCGATTCCGTCGTGCAGAACCTGTCCACGATCGAGCGGCTGACCGAACGGATCGGCCGGGTGACATCCGAATTGCGCGGCTTTTCGCGCAAGGCCACCGGCGCCGTATCGGCGATCGCGCTGCGCGAACCGGTGGAGGGCAGCCTGCTGATCCTGCGCTCGCGCATGGACGGGGTCAGGCTGACCATCGCCGATATGCCCGAAGATCTGCGCGTCATGGCCGATGCCGTGCGTCTGGAACAAGTGCTGGTCAACCTGCTCCAGAACGCGCTTGACGCGCTGGCAGGCACGCCCGCCCCGTCGATCGCGCTGGATGCGCACGTCCGGGACGACAGAGTGGTGCTGCAGGTGCAAGACAATGGCCCGGGCATCGCGCCCGAAATGCGCGAGCGGCTGTTCACCCCGTTCGCCACCAGCAGGCCCGCCGGGCTGGGCCTTGGCCTGGTCATCGCCAGCGACATCATGGCCGATCTGGGCGGCGCCCTGCGCCTGGTTCCCAGCAAAAACGGCGCCTTGTTCGAAGTGGAGTTGCGCAGACCATGATCGATCCGCTGCCCGAAATCCGCTGCATCGCCCTGATCGACGACGACGCGGACGTGCGCGACGCCATGCGCCAGACGCTCATGCTCGCCGGCTATGAGGTCATGGCGTTTCACGACCCGCGCGACGCGCTCAAGGCCATCGACGCGGACTTTCGCGGCATCGTGGTCAGCGACGTGCGGATGCCGCACATGTCGGGCATCGAACTGTTCCGCGCCATCACCGCACTCGACGCGGAGCTTCCGGTTATCCTGGTCACCGGCCATGGCGACGTGCCTATGGCGATCGACGCACTGAAGGCGGGCGCGTGGGATTTCCTGACCAAGCCGTTCGACCCCGACGGCCTCGTCGCCTCCATCGGCCGGGCCAGCGAAAAACGCGCACTGGTCCTTGAAAACCGGGTGCTGCGCCGCATGGTCAGCGAACCGACCTCGCCGCTGATCGGCAACTTTCCCGCCATCGTCCGGTTGCGCGCCACGATCGAAAGCCTGGCAGCGACGGACATCGACGTCCTGATCGAAGGAGAGACCGGCACCGGCAAGGAACTCGTCGCCCGCATGATCCACAAGCGCAGCCTGCGATCGCGCCAGCGGTTCGTCACCATCCCGTGCGGCGCGGTGCCCGATGCCCTTGCCGGGTCCATGCTGCACGGAGGGCGATCGGGACACGGCCCCGTGGACGGCAAGCTGCTGCAGGCGCATGACGGCACGCTGTTTCTCGACGACGTGGACCAGGCGGGCGACGCGCTCCAGGCCAACCTCGTGCAGTTCATGGAAGACCGGGTCGTGCTGCCCGAAGGCGCGCGCGAACCGCAACCCGTCGATCTCAGGGTGATCGCCTGCATCCGCGAGAACGCCGCCGAAACGCAGGTTCAGCCCGCCCTGCTCTATCGCCTCGCCGCGATCCGCTTGCGCATACCGCCGCTGCGCGAACGCCGCGAGGACGTGCCGCTCATCTTCGCCCACCTCGTCGATGCGGCGGCCGCCCGGCTACGGCGCGACGTGCCGACGCTCGGCAAGCAGACTTGGCGACACCTGGTCGATCACGACTGGCCGGGCAACGTGCGCGAACTGGCCCACTTCGCCGAACGGGTGATCCTGGGGCTGGAGGACGAAGTCTCCGTCGCCGGCGCCCCCTTGCCGCTGAATGAACAGGTGGACGCCTTCGAACGCAGCGTGATGGTGGCGGCGATCCGTGCGGCCGGCGGCAACATCAGCAAGGCGATGCTCAGCCTCGGTCTTGCCCGCAAGACGTTCTACTACAAGGTCGGCCGTCACGGCATCGACCTCAACGAAATCCGGCGCCGGCTAGCCGAGCGCGCATACTAGGCCATAGCCCGCCGGTGTGGAAAAACCGCGGCGACGAACAAGCTGATTAATTCCCGACCGGGCAATTTGTGTTGGCCACAGTCTCACGCAAACGACTTGCCACCTGCGAAGCGCCCTGATCCTGGACGTTCCCAGCCCGAGCTGTGCATTCGTTCACGTCAGGCGGCTAAACAGATGATATTGATAGATGGTGATCGGATAGAGGCGCATTCCTGCTTCGATCAACCGACTAGCACAGTCATTGATGGCGGAAGCAAGCGCCGGATCAGCGGGCTGAAGTGCCTTGGTCCTTGGACGCTGAGATATTGCCAACCACGACAACACAGTAAGCTCGTCATCGCCCAGATAGCCGGTATCAGCATCGTATATTACGAGCCCACTCTGCCGAGCCAGATAACGCAACCGACCGAATGCGCAGTTTTGATCGGCGCCGCGCAGCGAGTTTCGTTCACCACGGAGCATGGCTAAGACAGCCTGCTCGGTGCGCGGCCGGCGATACAAGGCCCGGTTCGAATATGTCATGGTGGTCCCTGACGAGGGCGGGATTACATCGCCTGCTTTCGCGCGCTCCAAACACTGTCTGTCGGCCCGAGAACGGCGCGACGGCGCGTCGACGACCATGCCGCCAACAAGATGGCGGCAGCGGCGGCGGCTACGAAATCCACAAGGAGAACGTCAGCAGGATGGTTAGCCGAGAGCAGGATCGTTATCGCCGGGACACAGGTCATCGCCAATGCAGTGGCTGGCAACAGCTCCGTTGCACCGCGCGCACTTCCCCGCACTATCGCCCAAAGAACGAAGCTCAAAAATACCACATGATAGATCAGGCTATGTGCACCCTCGGTTGCCCCTGCGCCGAGAAGTTTGGCCGCAGCCAAAGTTACCGAGATGCCCGCAATGCACCCCAGCGGCACGCCAACCGTAAGGGCACCGAGTATGCGCGTAGAACGGGTCTGGGTCACCGCCCCAGACTTGCGCTCACGCCGGCGGCGGCTTTCCACCCATAACAGGTTGCCCGTGTAGAACAGGAACGCGCCGGCCAGTCCCAGCAGGAAATAAGCCCAGCGTACCCCCGTCCCGCCGAAGCTGCCGAAGTGCAGCGCAAAAAAGCTGGTGATCGTTGCACCCCAACCATCCTGCTTACCGCCCAGATAGTCGGCGCCCGTGACATTGCCAGTCAGCGGGTCCAGGATCGCCAGCGTATAGGTCGGTGCGCGCAGGCCGTAGCGCGGATCCTGCCCCATCGCACGCAGCGCCAATGATCCGTCCCGCCCCTTACCATAAGCAAGCGCTATCGGAGTGAAACCCGGCGCTTCACGCGCAAGCGTTCGGACGAGCACGGCGGGCGGGAGCGGTTCAGTTTGCACCGGTTGCCTTGGTGCTGCTACTATTGGCCGTTCCTCAGCATGCGCGAAGGTCGCGCTTTGCGCGTCGTAAAACTGATCGTGGAACGCGAAGACGACCGCGGTCAGCGCCATGATGATATGGAACGGCAGACTGAGCACTCCCAGCAGGTTATGCACGTCCAGCCACATACGCTTGACGTTCTTCCCGCTGCGCAGCGCGAAGAGATCCTTCACGAGACTGGGCAAAAGCACGATCACCCCGGAAACCAGTGCGATTGCATAGAGCAGCGAGATCGCCCCCATGACAGGCATGGCGATCTCGTGATCGAGCATAAGCCCGACCTGCTGGTGCAGGACATCGATGAACTGCGCCACCGGAGAGGGTCCACGCTCCTCGACCTGTAGCTTTCCATCGGCATCGAGCGCGGCGTAGAACGTCTTTCGCTCGCCATGCTCGTCGGCGCCTCGATCTGCGACCTGCCAGCTGACGCGCGCGGGCTGCTCACGCCCGGTCCCGAGATTCACTTGATAGCCTTTGGCGGCCTCCGGGTACGCCGCCAACACGGCCTCCACCAGTTCGGGAGTTCGTTCGATCGACACCGGCGCTGCCAGCGTGCTCGGCGGCGAAGCCCAGCGCTGGAGGGGTTCTTCGAACATGGTTATGGCGCCGGCGTAAAATGCGATGAAAAACGCCAGGCCGGAAACGATGCCGACCCAGCCGTGGATGTCCTTATACATCCGCACGATATCGGTGCGCACCTTCATGCGGGCATTCCTCCCAGCAAACCGGTGGCGAAAAGCGCGGCCCAGACTACGGCGTTGGCAAGGCCCAGTACGATCCATGCACGCAGGCCCGAGCGGAATAAGAAGCACAGGCTAAGGACGATGCACCAGACCGGCGATATCGACCACATCGTCACCTGCCCCTTGGTCGAGAAGAAGGTGTCGCTCACTCCGATCGCCCAGGCGAGCAACCCGCTGAAGCCGAGCGCCAGCGTGAAGCCCAGGATCAGCCCCGCACTGGCCTTACCCAGCCAGTGACGGCTCGTCAGTTGCGTATTCATCGTCCGGCTTCTTTCCGCGCGCGCAGCCACATGAAGACCAACGGCACGATGCTCCAGACCAGGCAGGCGAAGGTCAGCGCAATGAAGACCGCCGTTGCCAACCCTGCCCAGCTCAGCAGCGCCGCCTGCCCCGCCAACAGGCCCCCAGCTCCGCCCCAGCCGCAGGCTCCGCGCGGAAGCGGGGTGCCGGTGACCGACTGGTTCGGTGACGCTAGGTACAGCAGGAAGGCCCCCGCCATGACCAGCACCGCCCCGATCCAGAACATCGTCATCTCTCATCCTTCCCGAATGCTGCTGCGATCCCCGCCGGCATCGCCGCCATCATCGTCGATCCGTGGTTCTGACCTGACAGCGGCAGGTAACGGGCGGCAAACCCGCGGGCGCCCCAGCGGCCGACGAGTGCCTCGCCATCGGCACCCGACAGGCCCGCTGCCGTCCGCTCGTTAGGGGCACTCGCCAGCAGCAGTGCAGCACCAGCGAGGGGTGCGGCCTTCGCTTCCGCCTTCGCCAGCACCCCATCCCCGTACCAAAGTGAGGGACTGACCGCGACGATGCGTGAGTAGGCCCGCCCTTCGTACATGGCATCGAGCGCCAGCAGGCCGCCGAAGCTGTGCCCCATCAGCGTCTGGCGACGTGGATCAATCCGAAATCGCTCCGCCATCTGCGGGCGCAGGTGCTGGTCGATGAAGTCGAGGAAGGCATCGCCCCCGCCGACCGCGAGTCCATGCGCTGGCATGCCTTTGGGTATCGCATAGCCAGGCACGTGTGGCGTATAGTCCAGCACGCGGCGCGCAAGGCCGCCGCTCTCGATCGCCACGATCACGCCAGGTTCGATGCCTGATCGGGCACCGGCGCGCTCGAGCCTGCGCGCCGTCATCGCTGCGATGGCAAAGTTGTCCTCGCCATCGAGCAACCAGAGCACCGGCCAGCCTTTCGCCGGTGGTTCTCCCTGCGGCCATGCGATCATCACGCGGTAATCATGGCCGTCAGGCGCGGCGACGGTTTCTACGTCGGAACGCTCCAGTTGCCACGGATCGGCCGCAAGTGGCGCCGCCCCCATCAACACGAAGGCCGCCAGAAGCTGCCGCAGCTTAATCACCAACGCATATCCAGACGTGCGGTGACACTGCGGCCCTGTCCGTAGTAGCAAGCCGAGACCGCCGTGCAGGTCGCGACATAGCGTTTGTCGGCAATGTTGCGGGCATTGACCGAGGCGACCATGCCGTTGCCGAAATCATAGCGCACGAACAGGTCGAACAGCGCATAGTCGGGAATGTCGAGCGTATTGGCGCTTTCGCCGACGCTCTTGCCGGTATAGCGTACGCCGCCGCCAAGGCCGAGCCCGCTTAGCGGACCGGCGGTTATGCGTTGGTCAAGGAACAGGGAGGCCATCCAATCCGGCACCTGGGGCAGCTTGTTGCCCAATTGCGCGGTCGTATTGGTTTCGGTGATCTTGCTCCAGCTCTTGGTGGTCGTCGCGATCACCGCCATGCCCCAGGGAAGGGAGGCCTTGCCTTCGAACTCGATGCCGCGGATGCGGCCCTCGCCGGTCTGGACCTGGCAATTGGGATAGCATGCCTGGGCTTCGAACAGCGCCTGAGTGCTGCCTGCGGGCATGTCCGCCAACGTAGCCGGCGTGACGATGTTCTGCTGGGTGATTTGGTAGGCGCCCAGGCTCAGGTAGATATTCTGTCCGCTTTGATACCGGAGTCCTGCCTCGTACTGCTGTCCGGTGGTGGGTACGAAGCCGGCTCCGTCAAGGGTAGTGGAGGGATCCGCGACTTGCGGCAGGAAGCTTTCGGCGTAGCTTGCGTAGGGCGCAAGGCCGTTGTCGAAGAGGTAGACCGCGCCCGCGCGCCATGTGAAGGCGTCGGACTTGTTGACATAGCTACGCCCCGTGATCGGGTTCGTGGTCTTGTCGCGCGCCCAGTCCTGACGCCCGCCCACGGTGACCCGCAGGCGTCCCAGAGAAATCTGATCCTGCAGATAGGCGCCAGATTGACGGCTAACCGTCTCGGTATAGATCTGCGGCGACAGGTTGGCCGCATAGCCCGCAGAGCCTCGAGATACGGGGTCGAAGATGTCGAGCACCGGCAGCACAAGGGCCGATGCCACGGAGTCGCGATAATGCTGCCATTCGGTATGGAAGTAGTCGAAACCACCGAGCACCGTGTGCTTGACCGGTCCCGTTTCAAATTCGAACTGGAGCTGGGTGTCGGTGGCGATGCCGTCGCTTTCTCCGACGCCCTGGACCGCGCGCCGCGCCACGGTCTGGCCGGGAACGCAGCCTGCTATGGTGGCCGGACACGCCGTGAGTGTGTTCCCCGAGAGGACGACGACTTGATAAAGCGTATCCAGATGCGTGTAGCGGGTGTTGTTTCGCACCGTCAGGCCGCTGTCCCCGAACTTGTGCTCCAAGAAGCTAGCGGCGAGATACTGGTTTCGGTCAAAAGTGTTCCAGTCTGGTTCGCCGATGTTTGCATCGTTGGCGATGTACTGGCCGTTGCTGGCCGTCAGTGAGCCTAGCGCGGGAAGGAACTGGAACGTCGATCCGCCTTCGTCGCGCTGGTACTGGCCCAGCAGCGTCCAGGTGGTGTCCTCGTCCGGCCTCCAGGTGAGGCTGGGAGAGATGTACTGACGCCCGATCGTCACATCCTCGACTTGCGTATCGCCATAACGGGCAAGCCCCACAACGCGTGCCGACAGCGTGTCGGTGATGGGCCCCGACACGTCCGCGGCGGCCTGGTAGTTCCAGTTCGCCAGCTCGGTCGTGCCGATGGCCTGCAGCATAAACTGCGCCTGGAAAGTGTCGGTCGGGCGCTTGCTCACGATATTGACCACGCCGCCCGGAGCGGTCTGGCCATAGAGAGCCCCCGACGGCCCCTTCAGTACTTCAACCTGCTGGAGCGCGAACGGATCGAAGCCTGGGCGGGTCCACTGGCCGCCCGAGGGCAAGCGGAGGCCATCGACGAAATTGTTGTTGGATGAGAACCCGCCGGCACCGAACCCGCGCACCGAAACCTCATCAACGCGGCTGTCTATGCCGAAGGCCTCGGCTTGAACGCCTGCTGTATAGGCCAGCGCATCTGCGATGGTCGGCGAGGCCCTGAGGTCCATTTCTTCACGGCTCACGATCGAAATAGACTGAGGCGATTCGATGATCGGTGAGCTCGTCTTCGTGCTGGAGGTTGCCGAGGATTGGCCCGTGGCAGTGACAACAATCTCACGGTCGGCAGGCGCTGCACCCGCAGCGGCCTGCGCCAACGCGCTGCCTGCTTGGCATGCCAAGATAACAGCCAGAGCCGTGGAAGTGATGCGCATCTTAACCCCTCATGCTTGTACGTCGCGCCGCTTCGCTACTGCGAGTCAGTCGCATTCGCAACCCTCAAAACGGAAAGGGAGCCCTCGCTTGAATCCCTACTGGGATCGCCGGATGGCCACGTCGCCGCAAAACAGTAACTCCAAGCTGCCCTACCGATGGGCTTGTTGGGAGCGAGCTCGAGCGAGGGATTGCTCGGCGATGACTCGCGTTCGACCGCCCTCCTTGTGGGCGTTCGCGAGCCAAAATGAGGTGCGCGATTCCGGCCCTTCGTTCACCGCCTTAAAACGGGGCACCGCGTGCTTGATTTAGCCACCCTCGTGCATCGTACGAAGTTGCCTTGGCGCTTCAATGCAGAAATCAATTAGACAACAGATTCGCCGTTCTCCATGGACTTGCCGAAGGACTGAATTCGACGACAGCCACTATTCGACGCTTGCATGTCGGGCTACTTGAACGGACGGGCAAATTTGGGGAAATCGCTTGCTTTCAACGACCGTTGGCATGTTCGTCGCGGCAACAATTTCTCTATAGGTTCCCAATCGGGCAAGCCGTTTCAGCGAAGGCTTGAATGCTCCTCATGGAACTGAGCGACAAAGTAGCGCCCCCGCAGCCGTGTCCGCGACGGCGAGCAGTCTCGCTGTGTCCCATCCTTCCCGTGCAGCGGCCGACAGACCAAGCATTGTCGTGGCGACGTAATCTGCAATGCGCCCGGAAGTCTCGATATCGGCCGCTTCAAGAAACGCCTGCACTTTAACCCGGTTCTCGCCCGCAATTTGTGCGGCTGCGATACCCCAATCCGTTGCCCCGGCCTTTGCGTGTTCCAGAATCAGGCAACCACGCCGCTGCGGATGGGCGGTGTAGGCATGTGCCGCAGCCCGCAGCATGTCGCCGAGCGCAGTTAGAGGCGATGCACTTGGCGTCAGGAATCGGTCCAGCGGCACCACTGAAGCTGAGTAAAGCCGCAACGTATCCTTGAAGAACGCGGACTTGCTACCGAACGCCGCATAGAAGCTTGGCGGGGTGATCCCAATCGCCTCTGTCAGCGCGGCGACGCTGACGTTGTCATAGCCATGCTCGTGAAACAGGTGCTGCCCGGCCTCGATCGCTGCTTCCAGCGCGAATCCCCGAGGTCGTCCCCTTAGCCGCGCACTTCCTTTAATGGTCATTACAGAATATTCTTGCCTTTGTGGTTCGCATTTATATAGCGCCCATTAATGGAAATGGCCACGCCTCGAATCCACGTGATGCGGAAGCGGGCATCAAACCGATGAACAAGGACGATTATGCCGCCTTCTCTCCACCAAGACCGCATCAAGGCGGGGTCGGCGGCGCACAACGCTCTCCCGACCGCGGCACTGGCCGGCCTCGCCGCCAGTGGTTTTTTATGCATCGTCACCGAAACGCTTCCTGCTGGCTTGCTACCGCAGATCGCTTCTGGCCTGCGTATCTCCGAGGCGATCGCGGGACAACTCGTCGCAGTCTATGCGCTGGGGTCCTTGCTGGCAGCGATCCCGCTCACAAGCCTAACCCAAGGATTTCGCAGACGACCGCTACTGCTTGCTACGATCATCTGCTTTGTTGTCGGTAACACGCTGACGGCATGGGCCGGATCGATCTGCGTGGTGCTGGCCGCGCGGTTCGTCGCTGGATGCGCGGCAGGGCTCGCTTGGGGAATTCTTGCGGGTTATGCACGCAGCATTGTGCGCCCTGACCAGACCGGGCCGGCGATGGCGCTCGCGATGGTCGGCGTGCCGCTGGCGCTTTCGGTGGGTGTTCCTCTGGGGACCTTCCTGGGAAACCTGTTTGGGTGGCGCGGCTCTTTCCTGATTCTCTCGGCACTTAGTATCGTGCTGATCGGTTGGATCATCGCAAAGGTGCCTGATGCCCCCGGTCGCTCAAGCGACGATCGTCCGTCACTACGCCGCGTCATCGCTACGCCGGGTATCGTGCCGATCCTGCTCGTCATCCTTACCTGGATGACGGCCCACAACATTCTCTACACCTATATCGCGCCGTTCGTTACGGCTGCGTCCGTGCGGGTCGATCTTGTTCTGCTGGTGTTCGGCCTCAGTTCGCTCGCCGGCATCTGGATCGTCGGCCGACTTGTGGACCGGATGCTGCGCGCGTTGGTATTGCTCGCGATAGGATCGTTTGCGGCAATCGCGGTTCTCCTGGCGATCGTCGGAGAAGACGGCGTTGCCATCTATGCGGCAGCCATTATCTGGGGCCTTGGCTTCGGTGGTGCCGGGGCGATGATGCAGACCGCGTCGGCGGACGCAGCCGGAGATGGCATGGATCTGGCGCAGGCTATGGTGACCACGGCGTGGAACTTGGCAATTGCCGCCGGTGGTGCGCTCGGCGGGGCGCTCCTCACGACCGGAGGGACGACGCTGCTTCCGCCCGCTGTCGCCGCGTTGGCCGTGATCGCTTTCCTTATTGCGATGGCCGCACGACGTTTCGCCTTCCCGCCCGGTTATCGAGCACCGTCAGGCTGCTGACCCGCCCCAAGCCATTTTCAATACGAGGTGTCGACATGAGGTTATCCGTTATTCCCCTTGCTCTTGCCGCGCTTGCGATGGTGGGAGCGCCACTAGAGGCTTCGTCACTGGGTTCCCGAGGAATGTGCTGCAACGCTTAATCCGCTGATCACCTCGTTTTTAGCGCGGCCATCACCGCCAGCATGCGACGAAGAAGGATCATGGGAGGCTTACGCATTCCCGGTTCACATTGGCTATCGAGAAAGCGACGGGTGACGGCAATCAGGATCGCGGCTGCAAGCAGGTGAATCCACTACGTCAGCTGTCGACATAACTTGTCGTTCACGTAGCAGAGTTGGACCAACGTAAGTTGGTCGACTGCCGCCGGAACCGAACGCCTGATCGAGGGAATTTGCCGTCATTCCTCCAGCAGAGGCCTACCGGCAGCTGCCGACGTAAGCCGACGCTCGAGACATCGGCGGCGTAGTGCCGTTAACGAGCGAAACGGGCAACTGGCCGGGCGGCTTGTTCCGGGTAGCTATAGCTCTATGACTGTCGCTGAGCCGAAAGCTGCCGTCGCATCGAGCAGGCAAGACTGATGATGACGGACGAGCCGTGTGAATGCACCGCCATCGTCCAATGCCCGCGAAAGGATGATCGCTCCCTGAATGCCGGCGACGGCCTCTTCGGCCAGTTGCCCGGCGGCCGATGCGGGGACGCGCGCAGTTTCCAGGCAATGGGTCAGCGCCGAGATCCAGCGGGCAAAATATCCCTTTACCTGAAGTGCGAAAGGATCGCGGGCGGCGCCCAGCCCGATCCAGCCGACGAGGCAGACCCTGCCTCCTGAGTGAAAATAGGCTTCGACGTCACGCATCATGGCGGAGATCGCCGTCGCCGGATCGGCGGCCCGCTCGAGCGGCGTGAAGATGATCCGGTCGAACCACTGATCGATGTCAGCAAGGACGGCTGCCAGCATCTCCTCCTTCCCGCCGGGGAAGAAATTGTAGAGGCTTCCCTTCCCCAGGCCCGTCGCCTTAGAGATGATCGACAGGCTCGCGCCCTCGAAGCCATGCGCGCGAAAGGCTTCCGCCAGCGCCGGAAGCGCGGCGGTGCGCTCGGTCAGCGCGCGCTTCGCGCTCAGAGCGCGAGGTCGCTGAGCGACGGGTGATCGTCCGGCCGACGGCCGAGCGGCCAGTGGAACAGACGTTCGTTCTCGGTGATCCGGCGATCGTTGATCGAGGCGATCCGCCGAGCCATCAGCCCGGCCTCGTCGAACTCCCAATTCTCGTTACCGTAGGAGCGAAACCAGGCACCGCTGGCATCTCGCCATTCATAAGCGAACCGCACCGCGATCCGGTTGGCGTGATGCGCCCACACTTCCTTGATCAACCGATACTCCAGTTCCTTCTCCCATTTGCCGGTGAGGAACGCGACGATCGCATCGCGGCCGCTGAGGAACTCGCCGCGATTCCGCCAGACGCTGTCCGGGGTGTAGGCCAGCGACACTTTCTCGGGATCGCGGCTGTTCCAGGCGTCCTCAGCCATGCGCGCCTTTTGCGCTGCGGTTTCGGCGGTGAATGGTGGCAGCGGCGGTCGGGACATGACGGACTTTCGACGAATGAAGTTGTACCGTTGAGTACAACCTGGCGAGCGCAAGGTCAATGTGTGGTCCGTCGCGCCGGGCAAATACGGCGCCCGTCAGTCCGATTGCGTCGCCCGCCAAAGCTGGAGCGTATCGATATAGTGCTGGAAAACCGACGATTTTACCGGCTGCCAGACGCCAGATAAGCGCGAACTGCGCGTCCATCGCGTTGCCGGTCGTTCGATAAGTGCCCGCGAAGAGAATGGCCCGGGATATAGCGCTGAGGAAGCCCCCTGCCCTGCTCGGCAATCTCTGACCGATTGAGCGTTCAGCCTCGGCTTTTTCGTTTCTGGACGGTGAACGTCCGGTTCGGCCATTCCCGCTCCCTGTCCTTTTCATTCCGCATTCGCCCGGGTCGACCCAAAGGTTAGCCCCCGGGGCGCCACGCATTGAAATATATTTTCATAAAATTGCAGAGGTCATCAAACCGTCACGGCTTTGACCGCGAAGCGTCACCAGTGGTTCCTAGTGGCCCCCCAACATAAAAATCTCTTCGGGGCACATCTTACATGCGTATCACCAAGCGGGCCTTGGCGTCGTCGACGTCGGCCATCCTGCTCGCGGCCATCGCGCTTCCGGCATCCGCCCAAACTGCGCCTGATGCCGAAGCCGGCGTCAATGGCGAGGACATCGTCGTCACCGGCAGCTACGCCCGCAGCCTGCGCGCAGCGACCGAGGCAAAGCGCACCGCTTCGTACCAGGTCGATTCGATCAACTCGACCGACATTGGCAAATTCCCCACCCAGAACGTCGCCGAGGCTCTGCAGCTCGTCACCGGCGTCGCCATCACCCGCCCGCGCGGCGAGGGCCTGAACGTCAGCGTGCGCGGCCTTGGCCCCCAGTTCCAGAACACCCTGCTCAACGGCAGCCCTGTCGCGGTGAACGAAGTGATCGAAAACGGCGGCGCTGCCGGTCGCCAGTTCCGCTTCGAGATGCTACCGGCCGAGTTCACTTCCAGCATCGATGTCGTCAAAACCCCGACCTCGGACATGACCGAGGGCGCGCTGGGCGGCAACATCAACGTCAAGACCTTCGAGCCGTTCGACGTCGGCACCAAGACCACGCTCAACGTGCGCGGCACCTACACCGAGCAGACCGGCAAGGTTAAACCGAATGCAACCCTGATCACCAGCTGGGTCAACAAGGACGATACGTTCGGCATCCTTGTGGGCGGCCAGTACTGGGCCAAGGACGTGCGCAACGACCGCTGGTACAACGCTGGCTGGTACAAGGACCGCTTCGCCTCGCAGCTGGGCCAGACTGGTCTCTATCTGCCCACACGTACCCGCGCGACGGTCGAAACCGAAAAGCGCGAGCGTATCTCGGGCATGTTGTCCATGCAGTGGCGTCCGAACCCGGAAATGACGACGACGCTCAACGTCCTGGCAACCCGCCTCGACGTGGCCTACGACGAATACGGCCTCGACATCTATCCCGACGACAGCAGCGTCGCCGGCCACCGGCCCACCATCGTTCCCGGCAGCACCGTGCTCGATGGCGATACCGTGGTGAAGGCAACGATCAACGACGTGCGCTTCATGGCCTCGCGCGAGTACAGCCTCAACCGCCACGACCTGTTCAACGTCGGCCTGCGCCAGACCTGGGACCATGACGCCTGGCATGTCGCCGGGACGGTGAACTGGTCCTACGCGCACAGCTATCATCCCAGCTATGATGTCGGCACCGTGCGCAGCCGCGCGATGTTCTTCGCGCCGCTGACGTATGACGCGACGCGCGGCTACAAGGAAGTGCCGGACTTCAACACCACGGTCGATCCCACCAACGCGGCCAATTACCAGCTTTACCAGTTCAACATCGCACCCAAGAACAGCAAGGACTGGAACTTCTACACCCGCGCCGATGTCGCTCATGATTTCGAGGGATTCATCTCCAAGCTGGCGGTCGGCGGCGAGTACCAGTTTCGCAAACGCGACTATTCCCGCCGCGATTTCATCGTGAATCCGGTTGCGGGCACCCCGCTGTCAAGCCTGGGTTCGGGTGCTTACGAACAGCTTCCCTTCGACGACTACCTGCAGGGCCTTGGCGGCAATATCCCGCGCAACTTCCTGGTCCCGGTGACGAGCGCCTATCTCGACGCATTCTTCACCCCGGATGTCGAGAACTCGGCGCTGACCCCCGCGGATCTGGCCGCCTCGTTCCGCACCACCGAGAAGATCCTGAGCGCCTATGCCCGCGCGGACTACGACTTCTCGCTGGGTTCGGTGGCCGTCACTGGCAATATCGGCGTGCGCTACGTTCACACCAAACAGGTCGCCAGCGGCAACCTGCGCACCGGCAATGCCATCACCCCTGTCAGCTATCCCAAGACGTTCGACAACGTCCTGCCCAGCTTCAACCTGCGTGCCGAACTGACGCCCGCCCTGGTCGGCCGTCTCAGCGCCAGCCGCGTGTTGACCCGTCCGAACGTGACCGACAGCGCCCCGCGCATCACCATCTCGACCGACGCGCCGACCGCCAGCGGCGGCAACCCGGACCTCGTGCCGTTCCTTGCCACGCAGTTCGACGGATCACTGGAGTGGTACTTCAACAAGTCCGGCTCACTCACCGGCGCGGTGTTCTACAAGTCGATGGACGACTACATCACCCAGCAGAACGTGCCGATCGACATTCCGGGTCGCGGGACGGTGCAGCTGAGCACGCAGGTCAATGGCGGCGACGCCAAGGTCTACGGCTTCGAGGCCGCCTACAGCCAAGTGTTCACCTTCCTGCCGCAGCCGTTCGACGGCCTGGGCTTCCAGGCATCCTACACCCGCACCTCGGTAAAGGCGAACTACACAGCCGGTTCGCGCGTCATCAAGGATGAGATGATCGGCCTGTCGAAAAACAGCTTCAACGTGGTCGGCTTCTTTGAAAAAGGCCCGATCTCGACCCGCCTGTCCTATGTCTGGCGCGACCGTTACCTGTCGGGTACCGGCAGCACCACGCAGGCGCCGACCTATACCGCCTCGTTCGGCTCGCTCGACGGATCGATTGCCTATCGCCTGACCAGCAACATCACCCTCAGCCTCGAGGCGATCAACATCGCCAAGGCACGCCAGTATACCTACAACGACCTGCCAATCCGCTACGGCGATATCAACGACTATGGCCGCACGATCCTGTTCGGCGCGCGGGCGGAATTCTGATGTTGCGCGCTGCGGTTCTCGCTGCGCTGATGCTCGGGGGGGCGGTGGCCTCCCCGGTCTCGGCGAAGGAAGCCACAGGTGCTTCGCATCTGCGCATGAACGACATCCAGGTCGTCGGTTCGCACAACAGCTTCAAGGCGCGCATTCCCTCGGCCGTGATGGACGAGATACGCCGCAGCGATCCCAAAATGGCCGAGGCGCTGGATTACTACCACCTGCCGCTGTCCGCCCAGCTCGACGCCGGTGTGCGCCAGCTGGAGATCGACATCTTCGCAGACCCCAAGGGCGGCCGCTATGCCGCGCCCAAGGGCCAGGCACTGCTTTCGCCGGCCGAGCGCGCCCGCGCAAGGCAGGACGGCTTTGACGAGGCCGCGATGCGCAAGCCCGGCTACAAAGTGCTGCACATTCCCGACGTCGACTATCACGTCGTGTGCCCTACCTTGGTCGCCTGCCTGACCGAAGTGAACGCGTGGTCGCGCGCGCACCCTGGTCACCTGCCGATCATGCTGACCCTCAACGCCGCCGATACCCCGAACACGCATGAGATCACGCAGCCGCTGCCGCTCGACGATGCGGGGCTGCTCGATGCGCTCGACGCGGAAATCCGCAAGGCACTGCCGGGCAAGCGGCTTATCACCCCCGACGAAGTGCGCGGCGATGCCGCCACACTCGCGGGGGCGGTCAAGACGAAGGGCTGGCCGACGCTGAAGGCGGCGCTTGGGCGCATCTATGTCCTGTTCGACGTGCGCAAGGCCGTCTCGGACGTGTACCGCGCCGGTCACCCCTCACTGCGGGGACGGGCGATGTTCGGATGGTATCCCGATGGCGAGCCGGAAAGCGCGATCCAGATCGTGCAGGACCCGCTCCTCGATGGCGCGAAGATCCGCGAATGGGTCAAGTCGGGCGTGATCGTGCGCACCCGCACCGACGCCAACACCGTAGAGGCGCGCGCCCACGATTTCGCCAAGATGCACGCGGCGATAGACAGCGGCGCGCAGGCGGTGAGCACCGACTACTACCCCGGCGCGCCCGACCCGCTGGGCCTGCACTTCACCGTCACATTGCCGAACGGCGCGATGGCGGGCTGCAGCCCGGTACGCGTGGCCGCCGGCTGCACGCTGAATCCTTGAAGGAAGCCCTGAAGTGATCGCGCGCGGCCTGCTTGCGGCTCTGGCGCTGCTGATCCCGGCGGTCGCTCACGCCGCGCCGGGGGACCTGGTGACGGAGCGCGCCGTGCTGGTCATGCGGCACGGCATCCGCGCACCGCTCGACGGCGAAGTGCCCGAAGGCACGCGTACGGACCGGCCATGGCCCGTCTGGGGCGTGGCGCAAAGCGTCGTAACCCCGCATGGCGAACGGGCGCTGGAGATCGTCGCCGAAACCGACCGCCGCCTGCTCGCCTCGCGCGGGTTGATGGACGCCGGAGGATGCCCGAAATCGGGGTCGGTGTCGTTCATCGCTAACACGTCGCCTCGCGCGATCGCCAGCGCGGTAGCCTATGTCAGGGGCTTTGCGCCGCAGTGCGATCTGGCGGTCTCGCATCTCGATGAACCGCAGGCCGATCCGATCTTCGAGCCCTTGCGCGCGAAAGCGACCGCGTTCGATGCCCAAGCCGCCGTGGCCGATATCAACCGTTCGACCGGCGGCATGGCCCGGCTCGCCGAGCACGATCGTGCGGAACTCGCCCTGCTCAACCGGGTGCTGGGTTGCGGCGAGGGCGATTGCCTGCCCCCGGCTGCCCCCGCCATCGCCGCGCGGGGCCACGATATCGCGCTTTCTGGCCCGATCCGCAGCGCGTCCGGCATCGCGCAAGTGCTGCTGTTGCAGTATCTGGAAGGCATGCCCACCGACCAGGTCGGCTGGGGACGCATCGATGCGGCGGGGCTGCAGCGGCTCGGCCGCCTGCACGCGGACCTGTTCGCCGTCTACACCCGTCCGCCCTATATGGCCGCGCACCAGGCAAGCGCACTGGGACGGCGCATCCTCGACACTCTCGACCACGGCCCCGCTTTCGAAGTGCTGATGGGCCACGACACCAACGTCACCGCTCTAGCGGCCGCGCTGGGGGTCGATCTGCCCGCTGAGGGTTATGCGACGAACGACGTCCCCCCGGGCGGTGCGATCCTGATCGAGCGCCTGCGCGATGTGCGTTCGGGCCTACGCTACGTGCGCGCATCCTATCGCACCCAACCGCCCGATACGCTGCGCGGGCTGGGCGCGCAGGTCTCGCTCACGCCGCTGCGCATACCCGGCTGCGTCATGGCCCCGTGCCGCTACGATGCCTTCGCCGCTGCATTTGGGCAACGCTTGGCGAAGTGACCACAGGTTGCCCGACGTCACCGTCGCGGTACACCTGAGGCTCTCCTCTAATTGGAAGCCACCATCTCATCCAGTTTCGCCTGATCCAAAGGTTTCAGATCGGGTCTAACTGCTTGGATGTAACGGTGTTTCAACAACCGGCACCAGAAGCAGCGATCGGTTTAGGCACGAATTTCAACCGTCGCCCCATTTCGAACACGAACGGGCGGAAAGGCCTCGCACGCAACGTGCTGTCGGCTGACGCGTTGATATGCCACTGTTCGCATTCCGCCAGAGGTGATGCCGATGCTGCGCCGAGCAATCGATGCCGTTCTGAAAGAGCCTGCGATCGATTTCTCGCTGCCGCTCACCAACGGCGTTGACCAGGCTTGGCTCGACGCAAGCACATGCCGCAATTGCGGTGCAACTCTGGCCACGCCCTACTGCGGTCAATGCGGGCAGAAGGCGGCGGCACGGCTCGCCTGGCATGATACCGTGCGGGAGAGTTGGGAGCGCCTGCGCATCTTCGAAGGCCAGATGTTGGGCACGCTGGCCCGGTTGCTTCTGACGCCCGGCCGCGTGGCGCAGGAATACGTCATGGGCCGCCGGAGCGCCAATATGCACCCGCTCAAGTTGCTGGTCGCATTGGTGGCGATCCTGGCCCTGACGCTCGCGGCAAACGGCTATTTCGGGCATTACGCCTTCCGCGGCCGCAATGCCGACGTCGACCTGATGGCGGCGCGCGTGATGACTTACGCCAACTGGAGCTTCTCGCTCGGTATTATCGCGATCTACGTCGGATCATGGTCGGTCCTGCGCCGCAGACCCGGCTATAATGCGATCGAGCATGCAGTGCTGAGCATCTACGCTCAGAGCGTAATTCTCGGCATTATCGTTCTGAACATGCTTCCCACCCTGATCTGGCGCGATCCCGCGTTCGTCCTGTGGCACAAGTCGGCATCGCAGTATTACGTTCCTGCCGTGAAACTGCTCGTGGTAGCGGCTGCGTACAAGCAGTTCTTCCTCTTGAAAATCAGGACAGACTGGCCGCGCCTGCTGCTCGCCTGCGTGATCTTCGCCGGCGTGAATTGGCTGCTTCTGAGGCTCTACGCGTTACTGATCCTGTGGCTCGTGACGGACACAACTATACCATAACGAGGAGAGAGAGATGCGGCGATTTGCTTGTCTGACGTTGACTCCGTTAGTAACGCTGGTCGGCGGGTGCGGACCTCAGGCAGAACAGTCGGCTACCAGCCTGTCCAGTTCGGACAAGGTTGAAGCGATCGCTTCCACGCTTCAGGCCTGCTCCTACGACGGCGCGCCGGTGAAGGCTTCCGCGTCGTCTCTGGACGGCCGGGCGCCTAACGACTGTGCGCTGGCAGTGCGGCGGATCATGGAGTTCACCGGGCTGCCGGCGAACTTCGTGGTTGTCTCAGGCCCGGTAGACAATGCGGCAGCCGTGATCTTGCTGGATGACAAGCGGGTCCCGCGCCGTGTCATCGCATTTAACCCGCAGTTCATGAGCGAAGCCACCAAGGCGGTCGGCGGCAGCAAGTGGGGTCCTATCAGCGTGATGGCCCACGAAATCGCCCACCATCTTTCAGGACACACGATCGTACCCGGCGGCAGCCGGCCGGAAATCGAGCTGGAAGCCGACAAGTTCAGCGGCTTTGTGTTGCAGAAGATGGGCGCACCGCTGAACGATGCGACACGAATGATACTGACGGTGGGTTCTGCCCACGGCTCTCCGACCCATCCCGACAAGCAAAGCCGGGCCGAAGCCATACGACAAGGGTGGGAAGAATCCTGCCGGCAGAACGGCGGCGCAAAATGCGATACGGGTCAAGCTGCTGCGGGACCGCCTGCTAAGCCCGGTACAATAGCGAGGGCGCAGACGGTTGCTCGCGCTCCCACGCTTCCGGCGCCGGGCTCGGTTCCCTTCAAATACGGTCACTTTGTTAATGACGAGACCGGCAAGCTCGATCCGGCCCGGGTAAAAGCCATGGAAGCACGACTGTTCTCGCTGGCCAAGGACGTTGGTGTCGAAGTCTCGTTTCTCGTTGTGGACGACCTTAAGGGTCTAAGTGCGCAGGATTATGCCTGGGCTATGATGCGGCAATTACGGGTAGGCAAGCTCGACGTCGGCAACGGCGCCGTTGTCGTCGTCGCTCCCCGCCAGCGCCAAGCCGCTGTCGCCTTTGGCCCGGGGCTGGCGAAGGAGGCGGAGTTCTCCGATCCGCAGGCTCAACTCCTTCAGTGGGTGGATGCTGCCTGGAAGTACTGTGACGATGCGGACGGTTGTGGCGGATGGACGGACAACCTCTTCAACATCTTCAATTTGACGCTTTCGAATGCCGCCAACACCAAATGGACGATCCAGTATCCCTCGCTGGGAAACCTCCTGAGCCACTATGAAAAGATCAACGCGGAAAGGTTAGCGACCAGGCGCACGTTCAATCCCGCCACCGACCAACCGCTCGGCAATCTTATCAGGATCAGTGGCAAGATCACCGACCTTTCGCCGCCCACGGGGATGGGCCAAGTCAACAGTCGGCTGATCGGCGGCACTTTGGGCTACACGGCCGTGAGCATGAAGACCCAAGACGGCTATGACGTGATCCTCTACGTGTCACCTCGCCTCGCCGGCTTGATGCCTGGCGGAGCATTGAGGCAGGGAACCACATATACAGCCGTTGGCCGCTTGCAGCGCGCTGGCGACAACGATCGGCAAGCGTCCGCCCTGTGGCTGTTCAGCTACGATCCCCTTTGACGATCGCGCAATGTCCGCTCGGCCATTTGAACAACTCGCATGGCCGAGCGGAGGCTGATGCCTCAAGAGACCGTTTGAGAATGGGCTTTGCCCATTCTGCGCCCCTTCCGAAAGATGGGGAATTACTGCCTGAACGAATAGCACCGGCGCCCGCACGTAGACACCGAGCACCGTCTGAAAATCGGCGATATCCATGTCCGCGATCAGGACTTCGTCTCGGATGCCCTGTTCGATGCGAATGTGTTTCACGGCGCAATTATTATCCCGGCAAGTCCGGCCGGCACAAAGAACGGTGCCCGCCTGGCAAACCGGGCGGGCACACGCATCAGAACTCGGCGCTGACGCCGAAGCTGAAGGTTCGGCCGCTCGTGGTGTAAACCTCCGGTCGCATGGCATCGACGTTGGCGAACTGCTGGATCGGCTCGTTCGTCAGGTTGATGCCCTCGGCGATCAGGCGCACGCCCGGCAGAATGTTGTAGTGCGCCTGGAAGTCGACGTTGTTCGTCGCCTTGATGCCCCCGCCCGAGTTGGCGAGCGCGTTGCCGGCGCCGGTCAGGTAGCGGCTGCGATAGGCGTCGGAGACACGCACGCCCCACAGCGAATTCTCGTAGTAGATCGTCGCGTTGAACGCCCATTTCGAGAGGTTGTCGAGCGGCAGCTCGCGCGAGGTGGTGACGCCGCCGGTGGTGTAGAAGGCAGTGCGGTGGCCGTCGAACCAGGTGCCGTTGGCCGAGACGCCCAGGTTCTTCAGCGCGCCGGGGAGGAACGTGAAGTCGTGCTGGAACGCTGCTTCGATGCCCTTGATGTCGGCGCCCGGGCCGTTGATCGGCTGGCTGACGTCATAAGGCGTGTTCGCGTCCTGCCCCTGGATCAGCAGCGACAGCGGCAGGCCAGTCTCCCCATAGGGCATCTGCTTCGAGGACGAGGTGATGAAGCTGTCCATGCTCTTGTAGAAGAACCCGAGCGAGGCGAAGCCGTGGCTGTCCATGTACCATTCGACCGACCCTTCGACCGAAGTCGCCTTGTAGGGCTTGAGGAAAGGGTTGCCGAGGCTCAGTGACCCCCCGTTCGGACGGGTCGTTATCGAACCCGCCGCGGCGAGGTCGCTGAGGCCGGGCCGGTTGACGTTGCGGCTGGCGCTGAGGCGCACCACCACGTCGCGCGTCACGTCGAGCGCCACGTTGGCTGCCGGAAGCCAACCGTTGCTGTTGGTGCTGATCGACACGGGCGCGAAACCAGCGCTCGTCGCCAGGTGGCCCGACGAGGTCAGGTCGGTCGAGTAATAGCGCACGCCCGCGTTTGCGCGCAGCCGCATGCCACCCACCTCGGTATCAAGGTCGAGCTGGGCAAAGCCGGCCCAGGTCTCCTCGTCCACGCGGTAGTCGCTGCCGGCTTGCAGATAGGCGGCGGTCAGGCTCCGGTTGTCGCCGATGAGCGAATAGACGCCGTCGACGTTGCCGACGATATACTGCAGCAACGTGTCCACCGGCACCGTCTGCTTGACGCTATTGGGGACCTGCGTAACCGTGGGCACGTTGTGGAACACCTTGTTGGCCCAGGTGTAGCCGCTGTTGACGAAGTGCTTGTACTCGCCGCCGGCCTTCAGGGTCAGCGCATCGTCCAGCTTGTAGGCGCCGTCCAGCTTGCCGTTCGTGTACCGGCTGGTGACCTTGTTTTCCTGGACGTCGAGGCGCTGCAGCGCCCAGTTGTTCGGATCGGTCAGGTCCTTGCCGTAAGTGTTGACCGGGATGGTCGGCTGCATGTCGAAGCTGAAGGCGGTGTTCTTCAGCTCCATGAACACCTTGTCGAACACCGGCTGCGAGAACTTCGATTCCTCGACGCCGCCGAGCGCGTGGATGCTCAGACGTTCGCTCACGTCCCAGCTGAGGTTGGCGACGCCCTGGTAGAAGTCGGTGTGGTTCTTGACGATGTGATGCTCGGAACGCAGGTCGATGCCGGTGTAGCTCGCGGCGCGCAGCGTGTTGGAATCGTCGATCGTTGCGCTCTGGATGACCTGCGTTCCGCCGATCGCGGTGCCGGTCAGCGGGTTGGCTCCGGCGGTGGCGAGGGCATAGTCATCGCGATTATCGGACAGGCGGCCGTAGAGCAGGTCGACATCGAGCTTGAAGTTGTCGCCCGGGTGGTACTGCAGCGCCGAGGTGATGCCGAGGCGCTTGCGGTCGGTGTACCAGCTGGACGGCGACTGCGCGGTCGATTGCCAAACGCCGTTCAGCAATTGCTGGCGGGTCGCGGCGTCGATGTTCGGGCCGATGTTCGCCGCGTTGTACTTGGTGAGGCCCCAGCCCCAGTTACGATAGCCGTATTCGTTGTTGCGGATCTGGCTGTAGGCGACAGAGACCAGCGCGCCGAAGTCACCCCAGCGGCCCGAGGCGAGGCCGACCACGCGCGGCGTCACGCCGTCGGTGTTGGTATTGGTCTGGCCCTTGGCGGAAACGACGAACTTCGTGCCGTCGTAGTCGAACGGCTTGGCACTGTAGAGTTGCACGGTGCCGGCGATGCCGCCCTCGTCCTGTTCGGCGGAGTACGATTTCTGCACCGCGACGCGGTTGAACAGTTCGGAGGCGAACAGGCTGTAGTCGAACGAGCGCGAACGGCTTACGCCGCCGCGGTTGTCCATGCCCGAGGCGGTGTTGCCAAGCACTTCCATGCCGTTGAGCTGGGTGCGGGTGAAGTCGGCACCGAGGCCGCGCAGGGCGATCTGGCGTCCTTCGCCGCTGTCACGGGTGATGGTGATGCCCGGAATGCGCTGGAGCGATTCCGCCAGGTTCAGGTCGGGAAAGGCCGCGATATCGGTGGCGACGATGTCATCCTCGGCGCCGACCGCGCGGCGCTTGAGTTCCTGCGCCTGGGCGATGCTCTGGCGGTAGCCCGAGACGACGATCTCCTCCGATGCCGGCTCGAAGTCGGTCCCTGTCGCTGCCGGGGCTTCGGCTGCGGAGACGGCGGAATACTGCACCTGCGTCATGCGGCGAACCGGCGCCGGGCTCGCGGCTGGCTTCAGCACGGCGATCCCGCCCTGCATCTGCGCCGAGAGGTTGGTGCCGCGCAACAGCTGGTCGAGCGCCTCGCGCACCGTGTGGGCACCGCGCACGCCGCCGGTCCGCAATCCGGAAACGGCCGCCGGCTTCACCACGACCTGAAGCCCGGTCGCCTGCGAGAACTGCGAGATCCCGGTCCTGAGGTCCGACGGCGCGATGGCGAACTGCATCTGGCGGTTCAGCGCGGTGCTGGCCGTGCCCGCCTGAGCGACGCCGGGCGCGGCGAATGCCAGCGCAATGGCCAAGGAGCTAAGAGAGATTCCCCGTATCAACATCGATTTCCTCCGTTCGAGCGCGACGCGCCTCCGAGGGGAAGACGGGGTACGACGAAGATCAGGACAAAAGAATTTTGTTGCGTTGCAGCGTCAGTTTAATGGCGCTTTTGCGTCACTTGCGGCGGCCACGAGCCGCAGGCGCCCCTGCGTTGTTTCCACGCGGAAGCCGTAGACGTCGCCCATTACGGTGAGCAGCCCTCGCGCGTCGTCGAGTTTGAAGCGGCCTGCGAGCGGGATCGCCGCCAACTCGGCGGATGGCGCGATGATCTCGGGACCTTGACGACGGTTCAGCGCGTCCACGAGTTCGCCGAGCCGCATGTCGTCGGTGTCGATCCACGACTGGCGCCAGTCCTGCTGGGCCGCGTCGAAGCGCGTAGGCGACTGCGCCACCCCGCCGCTGAAGCGCGAACGCCACCCCGCCGGGACGACGACGCCTTCGCGCCCAGTCCGGTAGCCGCCGAACCGCACCGCGCCTCGGTACACCGCCAGCTTCACGTCGCGGCTGTCCCGGTTCAGCGTGAAGGCAGTGCCCAGGACCCGCGTGCTGGAATCCCCCGCGCGCACCTCGAAGGGGTGCGCGGCATCGTGGGCGACGTCGAAGTAGGCCTCGCCCCGCTGGAGTTCGACGATGCGGTGGCCGCCGCCGATCTCGACGTCGAGCGCAGTCGCCCCGTCCAGTTGCAAGGTCGAGCCATCGGCCAGTTCGATGGTCATCTGTTCGCCGCGCCGGGTCTCGAAGTGTTCGCGCGGCACCGACGCCACACCGGCCCAGTCGTGGTTCCAGCCGCCGATGCCGACCAACGCGACCAGCACCGAGG
Organism: Novosphingobium barchaimii LL02; assembly: GCF_001046635.1. Classification (GTDB taxonomy): domain Bacteria; phylum Pseudomonadota; class Alphaproteobacteria; order Sphingomonadales; family Sphingomonadaceae; genus Novosphingobium; species Novosphingobium barchaimii. The sequence continues at coordinate 135,237 of NZ_KQ130457.1, read as the reverse complement.
CGAGCCCGGCGCCGAGCGCGCGGCGCCGCCCCTGCCGCATCGCCAGGACCTGAGCATCGGACAACCGGCCGATGCCATCGAGTTCGGCCAGAGCTTCGCCCAGTGCGGGATCGTCGAGCACGGCCTGGACCTCGGCGGCGGCCGCGGGCGGCGCTTCGTCCAGCGCCGCATCGTCCTCGCGCATCGCCCAGCGGGCGGCGTCCATCAGGACGGCACGGCGGCTCATGGGTGCTCCGACACGGTAAGGCCGCGCCGCTCGAGCGCGTGGCGCAGGTCCGCCAGCGCGCGAGTGCAGTGCTTGTCGATGGCGGCCTGGGTCATGCCGAGGTCAACGGCGATGGTCGCGCCGGGCACCCCGTCGAACTTGCGGCGCATAAAGATTTCCCGGCGCAGCGGCGGCATCACCTTCAGCGCCGAGGACAGGATGTCCAAGCGCTGACGATAGTCGAGAACCTCATCCGCACGCGGCTGCGGGCAAGGGATGTCTTCGCACAGTTCGCCGGCCGGCGGCATCGTGCGCAGCCGCCGGAAGTGGTCGTGGACGAGATTGCGGGCGACCGCGAAGCAGAACGCCGCCGCGTCCGCGATCGAGCGCTTGCGCCGATAGTCGTAGAGGCGGACGTAGGTTTCCTGGACGATGTCCTGGCCTTCGGTTCGGTCGTGCAGGCGTCCGGTGACGAAACGCAGCAGCGTATCGCGCAGCGCCGCGTCATCGGCAGCGGCCTGCCGCCGGCTCACCAGCGAGGTCATGTCGTTCATGGCATCGGCGCGCCCGGGAACGACCGAGCCTGCCACCGGGCGGGCGCTCTCATCTGGTTCTTCCCTGATCGACGATTCGTTGCAGTTTCGGCCGGACTGCTAGGGCCCTTGCGTGAAGCATGCGTGACAATCGGCGGGTAGATGCACTAGATCGCGCCGTCCTCTCCGGGAAAAGGCGAGCAAAGCGTGCGTCATCTCATTTTCCTGGCCATGCTGGCGGGTACCGCAGTGGTTGCCTCGGCCGCGCCGGGCAAGCGACCCGACTTCAACCATCAGCGCCTCGCCTTCGTTGTCCATCTCGGCGATTTCATCGACAAGGACTGGAAAAGTTACGACGGGTGTTACCCCTGCGCTGACCTTGCCTATTGGCGCGCCGAGGGTGATCGGAATCCTGAAATGTCCGATTATTTTGGCACGCTCACAAAGGCTGCGGCAAGCGGTAGCAAGTACCTTTTGGCGATTGCTACCTGGATGTGTGGCAACGCGAGATAGCAAAACGGTTGCGACCAATCGCTCGCTCATGGGTTGTTATCTTTAATGGATTATCCAAGGATAGCGCATGACGTCAGACGAGACGAACGAGATCGAAGTCGAACTGAAGCTGGAGCTGTCTCCTGAAGGCGCCGACGTGCTGGAAGCGTCTGGCCTGTTCGGGGGAGCAGCGGAGAGGGTCCGGCAATACGCCACATATTTCGATACGCCGAACCACGACCTCGCCCGCGCCGGGCTCTCCCTGCGCATCCGGCGCAATGGCGAGCGGCGCGTGCAGACAGTCAAGGCCGGCGCCGCCGCCGCCGGCATGTTCATCCGCCCGGAATGGGAGCGCGAGGTCGCGGACGACCAGCCGATCATCGACCACTCGACGCCGATCCCCGCATTGCTCGGCGAAAAAATTGGAGCGATCGCTCCGGTGTTCACCGTCGAGAACGAGCGGCGCATCTGGAACGTCGAAGGCATCGAAGTGGCGCTGGACCAAGGCCGCATAATCGCGGGAGATCGGGAGTCGATGCTCCAAGAAGTCGAGCTGGAGCGCAAGAGCGGCGATCCAGCCGGGCTCTTCGCCCTCGCGAGGCAGATCGACGCCGCCGCGCCCGTTCATCTGGGTGTGCTCAGCAAGGCGGAGCGCGGCTATCGGCTGCTGGGACCTGTCGTGTCGCGGGCCAAGGCCGAGCCCGTTGTTCTCGACCGGGCGATGACGGCCGCAGCGGCCTGCCAGGCGATCGCCAATGCCTGCCTGCGCCATTTTCGGCTCAACGTGCCCCTGGTGCTGGACAGCCGTGACGCCGGCGCGCTCCATCAGGCCCGCGTGGCGCTGCGGCGGCTGCGCTCCGCCCTTGCCATCCACCGGGACATGCTGATTGACGGCCGATCCGCGCCGTTCAATGACGATCTGCGCTGGCTGGCCGGCGAACTCGGCATGGCGCGGGACATCGACGTCCTGATCGAACGCGCTGGCGAGGGCACGATTCAGGCCCGGCTGCAGTTCGCCCGCAAGGAAGCCTACGACAACGCCGCCGCGGCGCTGCAGTCGGATCGCGCTCGCATCCTGCTGCTGGACGTGGTGGAATGGATTTCCTTTGGACAATGGTTGTCGCTGAAGCAGACCGTGGACATCCGCGAGATGCCCGCGCGGGACTTTGCCGAGGGCGCACTCCAGCGCTTCCGCCGCAAGGTCAAGAAGAGCGGCCGCCATCTCGAACAGCTGGACGACGAAGCGCGCCATTCAGTGCGCAAGGCGGCGAAAAAGCTGCGCTACGCCACCGAGTTCTTCGCGGGTCTCTACGATCAGAAACGCGAGAAGAGGCGTCACAAGCGGTTCGTGTCGGCGCTGGAGACCCTTCAGGACCGTTTGGGTGTGCTCAACGATCATGCCGGTACCCCGGAACTGCTGGGGAGGCTCGGTCTCGCCGGCGAGCCGGATGCGGCGGCGCTGGTTGGGAAAGGCCCGGACCCCAGGCTGCTGGAAGCGGCGGCGGAAGACTATGAGGCCCTCGTGGATGCAAAGCGCTTCTGGCGCTGAGGGATCGCCCTGCCCCGCCTAATCGGCGGACGTTCATGTCCATGTGGATACGGATCGCGTCGCGGCGCCAGTATTCCTGGCCTTGCCAGACGATGGGCCCCGCCGCATCGAAGCTGGTACGCACATCCAGCAGGCCGGGCGTCCGCGCCTTCATCCCCAGTGTGGTTTCATCCGCCATGGTCAAATATCCGCTTAATCTGGAGCGGACGTTGGCAGGCGCAGGCCGGAAGCTTTCTTGCCACAAGCGCCCGGTCCCATCCTGTCGGTGGTGTCGATCTGATCCCCGACGTTCACGGCTGAAAATTGCCTCGCTGAACGCGTCCGTTCGTTCATTTGACGCCTTGCCCTCCGCCTCAATTTTGGCGCTGTTGAGTACCCGCCGGACGTTCAAATGGAACGCCAAGCGTGCGATCGGCTGCCAATAGGCAATCGGATCGATGCGCAGCACGGTTTGCGCCTGCAGGGTAAGTCTGGTGCCCCCGTTGCTCAGTGGCGCGAGTAGGTATTTCGTGTCGCCGGTGACGACATACCCCGTCAGGTGAGGAGTATGGAGGTGGCGATAAGGGCTCATCTCTTCCATCGCCGGGGGCTGCGACAGGACGGTGAAGGCCAGCACGCGGCCGGGTTGCCATTCGGTCACCCGTTCCACCGCAGTCCCAGTCGAGAATACGCCGAGGCGCGTGGCGCCGACGCCTTCGCCCTGAAGGCTACTGCGGACTGGGTAGGCCAACCCCGCAAGTCCGGGAAGCCCCGGCGACAGGCCGATGGGAGCTTCGCTGGTGATCGCTTGCCACACCGCGTCCGGCGAAGCGGCGATGTCGATGCTTTCGACCGTGTCTATGGGCGTCGCGGGCGGCATGCTCGCTTCGAGCGCGAGCAGCACCGGAAGCACGGCGACGGACATCAAGGGCCTGCTGCCATCATGTCCGAACCGGGCGATGGCCCGGCCGAAGGCGCCTCCAAGCGCTGCGGCGGCCAGACCGAGCGGCGCGACCAGGACGATGCACATGAAGCCCTCCAGCGCAAACATCAGCAAGGCGAGTCCGCCCAGGGCACCGGCCGCAAGGACATGCGCCGTGGTACGCGTGCCGGTCAACGGTGCGCGGCGGTTCACGATATACCCGGTCGTCATTCCGACCACGAAGGGCGTCGCCACGAAGAGACCCCAGCCATAGGCCCCAAACGTCAATGCCGAGATCAGCACCGCGATGACGATGATCGCCACGCCTGCCAGCACGCCTTGCAGGACTTCGGCCGGATCCACCTCGTCGTCTCGTTGCTCACCCGGTTCGCCTTGCCGGCGCGGCATTGCGCAGAGCAGTGCGACGACGATGATCTGGAACACGGGAAAGATCGCGAACAAACTTAGCCTGTGTCCACGCCCGGACCAGTTCGCACGGCGGAACGAGAACGCCGCCAAGCCCCACGCGATCAAGACCGCCAGCGCGAATACCGTCGCGGCCTGTGTGGCCGTGACACCTGGCATCTGCGCCAGACGGCGCAGCGGCAGGAGCCAGAACCAGGCATCGGCATGGAGCGCAACGCCCCGCCAGCTGTAGCAGAGCGCTACCATGAGGTTTTGCGAAAGCAACAACATCGGCGCGGCAAGAAGATAAAGCAGTGGCGAGAGCCGGCCTTCGAAGGAAAGCAGCTTGCGCATGGCTTAGGCCCTCGCCGCTTGGGAGAACCTGCCGTTGGGCTGGCCCTGGGCCACCGCCGGTCGCAGTTCCTTGCGAGGCGCCATGGTTTCAGGCGTTACCACGTCCCAGGCGAGGCCGAGATGCTCCAGCATCGCGATCACCCGATAGCCCCAGTCGCTTTGCCCTGGGTAGATGCCAATCCGCGCCGAGCCCGGAAAGGCATGGTGGTTGTTGTGCCACGCTTCGCCCATCGTCGGGATCGCAGCCCAAGGAACGTCGTGGGCCTGCACGCCCGCGGTGTCCACAAACCACGACTGCGGCCCGCGCCGATGCGCGAGGTGGCCGACGAACCAGTGCCCGGTCACGCACACGCTCACCCGGACGCACACGCCCCATATCGACCAAGGCAAACCTCCGGCGAAATACAGGGCTATGCCCACCAGTACCTGCTGCACCATCCAGGTCCGCTCCAGGAAGCAGTAGAAGCGGTCCTTCCCGGCCTGTCCGAGGTCGAACGCTGGCGGATCGACAAGCTCGAGCCGACAATGGAGTTGCCACCAGGCGTCGATCAGCAGGGGACGCCGATGCGCGAGATAGTCGTGGCAGTCGCTTTGCCGCTGCGCCCAGTCCCTCAGGTCATGCGTGCGGATCATCCAGAACGGCCCACTCATGCCCACCAGCGTGCCGATCCAAACCAGCACCCGCTCCAGCCAGAGCGGGCACGCGAAGCTGCGATGTATCAGAAGACGATGGAAGCCGATGCTGTGTCCCAGCAGAAGCGATGCCCCCGTCAGCACGAAGAACACGCCCAAGGCAGACCAACTCGCGAAGAACGGCGCCACGACGAGCGAGATCACCATCATGCTCCCGTTCCATATCGAATGGACGGGATCCCATCGAACCTGCCCTTCGACCGGGCTGCAACCGGCAATGTCGATAAGGCTGTTTACCGTCGTTTTGGGCGGCGCGGATGGGGCTTGGCTGGGGAACACGTCGGGCATTGCAACCTCCGAGGTAATTAACTCATTGCTTAATTATCCGACACCCCTTGTCAAGTGATTAGCTCATTCCTTAAATAAGGCTCATGCAGAAAGTGTTCGAAGCTCTGGCCTCCACCCCGCGTCGCAAGATCCTTGCGTATCTGAGCCATGCCGAACTCAGCGCTGGCGACATCGCGTCCCGCTTTGAGATGTCGAAGCCTGCCGTATCGCAGCATCTGGCCGTGCTCGAGAATGCCGGTTTGGTTACCAGCGAGAAGCGGGGGCAATTCGTATTCTACCGCTTGGTACCGGACAACCTGCTCAACACGCTCAACACCTATGCCCAAGAAGTATGCCCCGTTTCGCGGCCCCTTAAGGCCGAGAGCGCCAGGATTGCGTTAAAAAAGACAGATGGCGGCGAGAGTGGCGGGAGAGGTACTTCGCAATCGGCCGAGTGAAATTAGTTCGGGCTCCGTGCCTCACCACATAGCCTTTCAGACAAGTTTCATGTCGCAGCTACCCGACTGTTGAACTGCCTGACCTGGGTTGTAAGCCCCGGCTTCGTCGAAACGCAGAAGCCGGGCTCGTATGTTAGATTTCCGTGCGCTCTGAGAGGGGCAGCGCGTCATCAACGTTACTCCCTAGCCATCCGCGATAGTGGATCAGTCGCCCGATCACTGGCAGCGCGATGGGGACGTCGAAATGGAAACGCCCATCTTCGCTCCATTCCTTGGCGATCGAACGAGGCGCCATGAATTTCGGCAGAGGCAGCGGACCAATCCACCAGCGCTGCATGACCATGCTCAACCCTTTCGTGTCGCTGGGAAGGTCGAAGGCAAAGCGGAGGGGACCGAACCGCTCGACCAACCAAGGGCCGCGCTGGCTGAGTTGGCTCTGGAAACACTGTCCGCTGAAATCGCGCGTCCAGGTCTCCCGTCCGCCGCTCTCCCGGAAGTGGACGTGCAGCAGATGATGGCCGGGCTTGGGGAAGCCCACGATCCGCGCGACGAGTGCGGCAATGGGGTTCGCCGCGCCCGTGACTTTCGCTTCTCCCGTCGCGCCGCCATCGCGGTGGACCTCGTGGATCGCGCGAAGTTCCGGCGGCAGCCGCGCGAAGCGGTCGCCCATCACTCGTGCGTACAAGGGAGGCGATGCGACTAGCTCCCGCGTGGAGCAGTGGATGGCCAGCTTGCCGAAGGCATCGTCGTAGTCGTCGAGCGTCAATGCCTCTCCGGCGTCACGCGCGCCTGCCGCCTCCTTGCCCGACAGGATGCTCGCGATGATAGGCGCGACGGACAATGTCGGTATCTCCGGTCCGTCGCCTTGGTCGGCGATCAGCGTCCATCGCCGCTCCACGCGTCGTCCTGCCGCATCGCCGAACAGCCGCACGATCATGGCGGAGCGATCGCCGCCCAGCGAGCGGGTTAAAGTCTGAAGCGGGTTGAGAATGCGTGCGAGCGGGGCGAGAGACGCGACCAGGCGCGTGCGCACCAGCCAGCTCGCGCACCAGAGCGCCCAATTCTGAAACCCAAGCTCCGTGCCCGCGCGGAAGGCGACGGCGGGGTGGCCTGCCAGTCTGTCTGGCAAAAGGGCAAGGTCCGGCACGTCGACGAGCGCCACTCTCCTCTGCACGATCGCGTTCGTTCCCGGGCATGAGAACCGGGCGGAATGCATCTCCTGCCATCCGAAGGCCCGCGCCCAGCGCTGCCCCCGCCACAGACGCAGGGGCTGGCTGACCTGCGCCAATATCGCCGCCGACACGGCCGGGCCTGCTGCCGCCTTGTTCGATGCGCTGATCGCCATTTCGACCGCGCGGACCTTGTCCATGCCCACCGCAAGATGCCGCACGGCCGCGCCCGATAACGCCGGCACGCTTGATGCACCGGAGAGAACGACGACACTGGCGTCTTTCGCTGCAGCGTCAAGCCCCGCGATACCGCATACGAAATCGCGGCTGTCGGCGATGTCGATATAATGCACTCCAGCGGCAATGGAGGCCTTGGGAATGGCGTGGTCCATCGCCTGAAACGGGCCGGATGCATCCACCACCAAGGCAGGCCTGTGCTGTTCCAGCGCCTCGGCGATACGGCTTCGGTCCAGCGCCAGTGGGACGAGACCGGTCGTTTGCCCGCAGAAGGCCTGCGCCTTGTCGAATGACCGTCCCGCGACCAGCACCTCATGCCCTGCGCCAGCAAGCCGCCGGGCGATGCGGCCACCGAAGCCACCATATCCGCCAAGGAGCAGAATACGGGTCACAGGATGCGAGACGCCTGCTCGGCTGTTGGTATCCAGCAGGTGGACCTGCGTCCAAACACCCGATAGCGATGCCGCGCCACCCAGCGATAGACGGGATCGCGGAACCATCGCGGTACGAGCCGCAGCATCGCCAGCGCGTTCCATGGATGATCGAGGCCTGCCCATATGGCCAGTACCGCATCGCTGTTCCGCAAAGCGATGTCGCCGTCGACCACGATCAACGTTTCCGGATTGGCAGGATCGATCCCGAACCGGCGATAGAGCGCGGCGCCGGCCTCGCCCTGCATCGACGCCAGCCGGAAACGTCCTGCTCGGTCGTGTCGCAGCACGAAAGCAGCGTTGGCGGAGCAAAGCACGCACATCGCGTCGAACACGATAACCGGGTGGTCGCCGCTTACCGAAATAACGGTCATACCGAAGCCACGGCAGGCTGGGCGATCTGAAGATCGTCGCCCAGCTCCAACGGCCGCAGCGGATTGCCCACCAGTCCACTCACCATCGACGCCTGTATGGCGGTGGCCGGCCATAGCTTCGACATCGGACCAACTAGATGGTCGCGGATCAACGGTAACAGGCGGCTATCGGATTGATAGACGGGGGTAAACAGCGCAGTGAGCCATTGATACGTCAGAACGTGGCGGCTGCGCAGCCCGATGCCGTGCCGAACCCCCTCGTCGACGCTCTGCGCACCGTCCAGACCACGGGCCAACGCCCAAGCGTCGAGCAGCGCCATGTTGGCGCCTTGCCCCAGCTGCGGACTGGCGGAATGCCACGCATCCCCGATATGGACCAGCGCCGGCTCGGCTGGCGAGGACAATGTCCGATGCGCGTATCGCGCGAAGGTCAGTTGGCCCGGATCGGTGATCTGGTCGAGCAGCGCCGCGCAATCGGGCCAAAGCGCGGCGACCTGTACCTTCCAAGCAGGCAGCCCGGCCGCGCGCCAGACGTCCAACCGATCCGCCCGGAGCGACCAGAAGAAAGCGGCCTTGGGCACAGTCGCGCCCGGTGGTGTCCCGATGGGCAGCACACCCGCCATGATGCTCGCCCGGTCGTAGCGCTGGGCCAGGGCGTGGGGATCAAAGCCGGCACCCTCGGGCCAGTCTAAGCTGGCCCACAACGCTCCATAAGCCAGTTCCCGGCCTGTCGGCGGGGCGAGCGGCGTGCGCGTGCCCAGCGCGTCCACGACCAGATCGTAGGGGCTGCTCGTCTGGCCATTGGCAAAGCGCAAGGCACGTTTGTTCCCCAGCAGCGCACTCCCGGCCAACGTGCGCCCGGAATGAAGTGAAATGCCCGAGCGCAGCACGGCCTCGTGCAGGACCGCGAACAAGCTGGCGCGGTGTATCCCGATGCCGAAGGTGTCCGGACGGCGCAGCGCGGCATAATGCACGTCGAGCACCACCCGCTTGCCCGCCATCCCGAACAGGCGATCAACGCGCGCGCCCCGCGCCAGGACTGTGTCCAGCAACCCGAGCCTGGCGAGGACCGCCATTCCCGTGGGCTGTATCATCAATCCGGAACCAATGGGCTGGGGATTCTCGAACCGCTCGAACAGGGTAATGTGATGCCCTGCACGATGAAGCAGCAGTGCGGCCGCCAGTCCGCACGGCCCACAACCGGCAATCGCGATGTTCAGCCCGTGCATCCCTGTTGCCTAGCCGAGGATGCGGATCGGTCCAATAGGGCGGCGTGAATGGCCATACCGAAATATGCGATGATCGGCGCCCAGCGGCAGGTGCTTGCGAAACTGTCGGAGCGGAAGAATGGAACGCGCGGAGGATAACCTTCCTGATCCCGGACGTTCCCGCGCCGAAATGGGGCGTCAGATTCCGGGCCTTCGTTCATCGCCTTAAAATGGCACAGAGCCGTCATTCGCAATTTCTCTACCGAGCGGCTGATCATGCCATAATCCGCCGGCGGTCTGTTGAAGCTCGATCTGAGGGACGAACGCCTGATTCCACGCGATCGATTAGGCAAGCCGCGCCTGTAAGTCGTTCAGCAGCCAGCTTCCCGCCCGTCCAAAGACATGGTTGCGCATGTGAGCCGCGTAGATCGTCAGCGCGCCGGTCACGCGCGCCGGGTCATTCTCGATCGCCAAGCCCACCAGACGACCGTCGGCGAGATAGGGTGCGATTAGATGCTCGGGCATCCGGCACCATCCGAGCGCCGCCAGTAAGAAATCGAGGCGCCGCGCGAGGTCCACGAACCGCCAGGCCTTTGTGCCGATGATGCCATAGTTCGGCCCGTCTGGCGCGGCAGGGTCCGACAGGACGAGCTGAACATGCTCCTCCAGATCATCGGCCGTCACCGGCCGGTCCAGCCCGGCCAATGGATGGGCAGGCGACACCACCGGCACGAGATCGATCCCGAGTAATGGCAGCGCCGCTACGTCGTCGGGCACGCTCGGCAACAAGGTGCAGAGCGCGAGCGCCGCATCGCCCCGTCGCAACCGTCTTTCGGCCCCGCCTAGCCCCTCGGTGGAGAAGCTGACCGGGAGAAACGGAAAAGTGGCGCGCAGCGCGTGCAGGCTGTCGATGAACGCGGCGGTCGGCACCAACGGATCAATGGCGATCGCCAGCTCGGCCTCGATCCCCTCCCGCGTGCCCGCCGCCACAGCCTCGAACCGGGCGGCGCCGGCAAGCACCCTGCGCGCCTGCTCCACCAGCACACGGCCCAAGTCGGTCAGCACCGGCCGGAACCCCGATCGGTCGAACAGCGTGACGCCCTGCACATTCTCCAGCGTCGCGACCGCCTGGCTGATGGCGGATTGAGCCCGCCCGAGCCTGCGTCCCGCGGCCGAAAAGCTGCCCGTGTCGGCGATCGTCGTCAGAACGCGAAGCTGGTCGAGGGTAAGCCTGCCAATCATCCATCACCTTAGCCGATAAGGATCATCATATCTTTATCACTCCCACCGTCTTAGTCCAGCGGCCACATAGCGGGTCATGCAACCGAGGTTCTTCATAAACCATGGCGGCGGCCCCTGTTTCTTCCTGGAACCGGGGCCAATGCGCGACACGTGGCGCGAGCTGGAAGCCTATCTGCGCGGCGTCGTGGCGACCCTGGCCCAGCAACCCCGCACGATCCTGATCGTGTCCGGCCATTGGGAGGAGAGCGTGCCCACCGTAAACGCCGGCGCGCATCCACCCCTGCTATACGACCACGGCGGCTTCCCGAATTACACCTACCGGCTGACCTTTCCGGCGCCGGGCGCGCCGGAAGTCGCGGCGCGGATCGGTACGCTGCTATCGGCCGCCGGGATCGCCAGCGCAACGGAGACGCGACGGGGGTGGGACCATGGCGTGTTCGTGCCGCTCAAGGTGATGAAGCCGTGTGCCGACATCCCGGTCGTGCAACTCTCCATGCAGCGAGGGCTCGACCCGGCGGCCCACTTGGCGATCGGGCGGGCGCTGAGGCCGCTGCGCGACGAAGGCGTGCTAATCCTCGGCAGCCGCCAGACCTACCACACTATGCGCGGTTTCTTCGGCGGTGGAGCGGCGGACCAGAAGGCGGAAGCCATCGACGCCTGGCTGCGTGCCACCATGCTCGACGGCGCAACGCGCGACAAGTCGCTGATCCGCTGGGAAGACGCACCTCATGCCCGCGCTGCACAGCCGCATGAGGACCATCTGTTGCCGCTGATGGTGGCGGAAGGTGCCGCGTCCGGCGAAGCCGGCACCGTCGATTTCCAAGGCCATGCGCTCGGCAAGCCGATCTCCGGCTTCCGATTCGGCTGAATCATTCTCAAGGAGGAACATTTATGACCAAGCTTCTCGTCATCGAAACCAGCCCGCGCGGCGACCATTCGATCTCGCGCAACATGACGCGCCGCTTCGTCGCCCAATGGCAGGCAACGCATCCGGGCGGCGAGGTAACGACACGCGACCTTATGGAAACTGACCTCCAGTTCATCGGCGCGCCGTGCCTTCAAGCCTATTTCACGCCGCCGGAGCAGCACTCGCCCGAGATGAAGGCGGAGCTGGCTCTGTCGGACGAACTCGTCGGCGAACTGCTCGCCTGCGACCACGTCGTGATCGCGACTCCAGTCTACAACTATAACGTGCCAGCTGCACTGAAGGCCTGGATCGACAGCATTGTGCGTAAGGGGCTGACGCTCGGCTTCGACGGCAACGGCCTAGTGACGGGCAAGACCGCCACGGTGCTGATCGCGAGCGGCGGCGTCTACACCGAGGGCTCGCCGATCCGCGACCGCGACATCGCAACACAGTATCTCCGCATGGTATTGGGCGTAATTGGCATCACCGATGTGACGGTGGTGGCCGGTGGCGGCGCGAAGGCGGTCGATATGCGCGAGGCGTCAATGGACGGCTTCATCGGAACGCTTCAGCCCGCGATCGAAGCTGCGGCCGTTTGAACAGACTTTTGGGCTGCGCATCGCCGCGCAGCCCACATCATGCTGCGCAGTAAGGAAGGGCGAGTTCCGGAAGCTTGTCGCGATCTACGAAGGGCCGGGAGCGGGCGCAACCCGCCCGGCAGGAATCCATTTATCCAGGATTGCATGTGAGTAACAAGACGACGCATATGCGGCCCCTCGCCACCCAAAATTCATGGGGTCCGCAAGATTGATTGGCCCGCCGCCTTTTCCGAGATTTAATAGTCCGTTTCACAGATCAGCTGACCAACGCTCCCACTTCATGCTATAGAAAGTGGATTTCGAGAAATCATGTCATAGGTGAGCTATGGATAATCGCGCGGGCGAAATGATGGTGTTCGTTCGGGTCGTCGAGGCGGGCAGCTTCTCGGAAGCCGCTCGCCTGATGCTGATGACACCGTCAACCGTGTCCAAGCTGATCGCGCGACTAGAAGCGCGGCTTGGCGTTCGGCTCATGGAGCGATCGACGCGCAGACTGGCGCTGACCGAGGAAGGGCACTTCTACTATGAGCGCAGTCAGGTGCTGCTCGGTCAGATAGATGAGACCGAGCAACAGATTGCCCAAGGCGGGGCCGAGGCTGAGGGAATTGTCCGCGTGACCTCTTCAGTCAGCTTCGGGACGACAGCCTTGGAGCCGCTGCTGCCCGCCTTTTTCGAGGCCTATCCTAAAGTGGTCATCGACCTCTCACTCTCGGACGAAGTAGCCGATCTCTATCTCGAACGCACCGATGTCGCGATCCGCGTGGGCAAGCTGGCGGACTCCAATCTGATGGCACGCAAGATCGGCGAAACGAAGCGGTGCATAGTTGCGTCTCCCGCCTATCTCGCGCGGCATGGAACGCCCAAGACACCGGAGGATCTGATCCACCACAATTGCCTGGGCTTCAATTTTCGCCGGGCAATGCCGGTCTGGCCGATGCGTGAGGGCGGTCGGATTGTCGAACGGATGCTGAGTGGATCGCTGTTAGTCAACAATGGCGACACCCTGCGCCGCATGGCGATCGCCGGGGTCGGGATCATCCGGCTGGCCGACTATCATTTGCGCGGCCCCATCGAAAGGGGGGAACTTGTGGAGCTGTTGGCCGACAGCGACATCGGCGTAGTGGATGATGTCCATGCGCTATACCGAGGATCACAATTCCTGCCGGCGCGGGTGCGAAGTTTCCTCGACTTCATGGTGCCCCGCATGCAGGCATTCCTGAAGTGAGCGAGACGGCCGGCTGCCCGATCGGCACCCGGCTGTCTTTGGTCAACGCTGGTTTTGTCCCAGCACGCCCATCTGCATCACGTCCACGCTGCCATCGGCCAATTCGGGCAGCTTGGCGAACCATGCCTGCACATAGGGCATCGCGTTGTGCGCCTCGAAATCTTCGCGTGTCGCGAAGATCTCGTAGAAGATGAAGTGGCCGGATTCAGCCCGGTCCTCCTGCAGGAAATAGACGAGATTCTTGGGATCGCCGCGGACCAGTTCCACCAACGGCAATGTGGCTTCGCGCAATTGTTCGGCCTTGCCGGGCTTCGCACGAACCTCGGCAACGATCGACCAGGCGCCTTCTGGGACGCGTGGATAATCGACGGTGACCTTTGCCGCTGATGTTTGCTGTGCCGCCGCTGGCGTTGTCAGTGCAGCGATGGTCAGCACGGGGATGGCGAGCACTTTGAGCGGGATGCGCATTCTTTTCTCCTGTCGAGCTAATATCCAGGGGTAGTCGGGACAAAGGATCGTTCGCCCTGAACCGACATGGTCACTGACCAGTGCGCGCGTGTTGATGCGTTTCAAGCGCATTGGCGAAGCGCTGCTTGACCGGGCCGAGCGCCTTGACGAATTCGAGCTGCTCCCCTTCCGGGCCTTTGCAGTAGATCAGCTCCCAGCCATCCGATGGTGCGACGGTGACCTTGTTTGTATTGGTATTCTGCGGGGCACCGCGCCGTTCGGCTTCGTTGCGCACGCGGATGGTCCGGTTCGCACGCACCTGCGTCATCCCACGGCGCGCGGACTCGGCTTCCAGATCCGTGATGAACTTTTTGAAGTCAACATCGTCGCGCACGTAGAAGCAGATGTGCATCATCCGCGGGAACGCCGGGCTCATATTCTCCAGTGGCGGCGCGAAGCTGTTAGGGCCGCCCATAGGCTCACCGGCGTTGCGATATTGCAGCAGCTCGATGACGACATTGTCGAACTGGATGAAGCGAACGTCGAGGCGCTGGTCACCATTGCGCAGGTTCGGAACGCCGATCGTTGTTGGACTGACATGCAGTTCGTTGGCCCGGATCTCCTGATCCGCGAGCAGCGTGTTCTGGACCGGATCGCCCTGGAAGTCTCCGTGGCGGAAAACCTCGGTCCCACCCAGCACCTCGGTATAGAATTCATAGGCCCGTTCCATGTTCTGCACGGTCAGGCCGAAATGCTGGACGCCCTGAAGCCGCAGACCGAGCGGCGCGCTGTTGCGTGCGGTCGCGGACATGCCGCCACCGTTCTGCGCCACGGCCTGACCGCCAAGACCCGCGGTAGCGCCGACCGCGAGGGCAGCCCCGGTCGCGCGAAGCACGTCCCGCCTGCCGAGATTAGCTGCTTTAGTGTTACGCGAATTAGGCATGTTCATTCTCCTTCTGTGGAAAGTTGAAGCGCCGCGAACAGGGCGCGGGGCGCCATCCGGCTGCAGCAGCGCTGCCGCCGGTGTGGCAGGACGAATGAGGAAAAGTGGTCAGTCCGCGGTCGGAAGCGGCGCCGCCGGATTGACCAGGCCGTTCTTGCGTAATTCGCGCCAGAAATCCGCCGGTACGACTTCGTCGAGCGCCGCGCGATCTTCGGTGATGCGTTCAGGGCGGCTGGCGCCAGGGATCACTGCCGCCACCGCCGGATTGGCAAGCGCGAACTGGAGCCCGGCAGCCTTCATCGAAATACCGTGCCGGTCGGCTATGGCCTTGATCGCGGCCACTTTCGAGAGAATTTCCGGCGTGGAGGGCGCATATTCGAAGTTCGGTCCGCCCACCAGTGCACCTGAACTGTATGGGCCACCGACGACTATCCCGAGACCCTGCTCCGTCACTTGCGGCATGACGCGCTGAAGCGCCCGGTCATGATCGAGGAGTGTGTAGCGGCCCGCGAGCAGGAAGCCGTCGGGGCGCGGCCCTTGAAGATTGAGCAGCAATTCGATCGGCTCGACGCGGTTGACCCCCAGGCCCCAGGCCTTGATCACGCCTTCGTCGCGCATCCGGTCCAGCGCCTTGAACGCCCCCCGGCGTGCATGCTCGAACATGGCCAACCATTCGTCACCGTAGAAATCCTGGGCGATGTCATGAACCCAGGCGATATCGACATGATCGGTCTTCAGCCGCTTGAGGCTGTCCTCGATCGAGCGGTAGGTGGCGTCTTCGGAATAATCGTTCACGATCTTGTTGGGGCGGCCATATTTGAAGACGTCGCTTTTCTCACCGAGGTCGCGTCCTTTGACATCCTCGATTTCGTCAAGGATGACACGGCCGACCTTGGTGCTGATCACGAAGTCCGAGCGCGGTTTTTCCGCCAGCACATCTCCCATGCGAATTTCAGCCAGACCCGCCCCATAGAACGGGGCGTTGTCGTAGTATCGAATGCCATCGTTCCAGGCCGCTTCCACGGTCGCACGCGCTTCCGCCTCGGGAATGTCGCGAAACATGTTGCCAAGAGGCGCGGCGCCAAAACCGAATTGCCCTGGCAGGATATCTTTGAGTGCCATTGCGTGAGCCTTTCTTCCAAGCCGAGCCCTGCGCCCGACGATGGAAAAAGGAATAATGGCAATCAGGGATTACGAGTAGCCGGGCGCGGATCGCAGAACCTTGGAACCGGGTTCACAGATAGACGGGACGGCGTGGCGCCTCTAAGAGACCGTTTGAGAATGGGCTTTGCCCATTCTGCCGCTGGTGGCGCATTCAAAATGCGCTCTTCTGCGAATTTTCAAACGGTCTCTAAAGCGTTCATCTAAAGAAAGCTGACGGGCCTCGCGGAATGGCTGAAATGAGGACGCATGACGACCGTCAGTTTGAGCGGCCAGATCGGCACCTTCCGTCAGGAGCGTTCAGGGAAGATCACTAAACGCCTCGATCGGGTCGCGACCTGCCACTACCGCCCCGTCCTCGCACGGATTTCGGCCCTCATTGTGGACGTTCTTGCATGAAAACAGCCGCCCCCATATCGCTCGTTCATTCATGTTGCCTTGGGCGCGTTCTGGACTGCTCGCGGTTTTCAGAGAGTGCCTGACCCTGTCGAACAATTTCGTCGACCAGCGCAGCTGCATGACGACTGAGTTGTGAGAAGTCGGTCGCACAAAGCACCAGATGACGCCGTGCCCAGTGGTCAGCCAAAGGCACTATACTCAACGCATCGGAACGAACGCGTTCAGCGGCTGCCAACGGCAGAATGCCGATGCCGATACCTGCCTCTACAAGGCGGGCGACACTTTCGAAGCTGCGCAGGCGGACCCGATAGCCGATCCTCCGTCCAAGCTTCGCTGCCTGATCTGCCAAGTGTGAATGCAGGGCGCCGGCGCTGAGGCCGACGAATGGTTGATCGAGCAGTTCGGAAAAGCGGGTCGATGGTCTATCAGCCAGCGGATGCTGCGAAGGCAGTAAGACGACGAGGCGATCCTCGGCGACGGTGACCGTCTCCAGGTCCGCCGATTCCGCCGAATCCGCGATCAATCCGAATTCAGCACGCCCTTCTGCGACCGCTCCGACTATGTCAGTGCTCGTGCGTTCCTCGATATCGACATCTACGTCCGGGTGTGCCGTAAGGAACACGCGAACGGCGGCGGGAAGCAACTCGACCAGTGCCGCCGTGTTCGACAACAGGCGAACGTGCCCTTTGAGGCCCGATGCAAAGGCCCCAAGGTCACCGCGCATGCGCTCGATCTGCGCGGTCACAATACGCGCGTGTCCCAGAAGAGCGCGGCCTGCCGGCGTCGGCAGGACACCGCGTCGCCCGCGTTCCAGTAGAGAGGTGCCGAGGACGGCTTCCATCCCGCTCACCCGCGCACTTGCAGAAGCCAATGCCATATGGGCGGCATTTGCCCCTTTGGAAATGCTGCCGGCCTCTACCACGGCGATAAAAAGGCGCAGGTCGGTGAGATCGAAACGCATGCAGCCTTCGTTACCACCGAAGGCTTCCATCGCATATCCCGCATTGCCGCGTTCGGCCTGACCGCTCACATGTGACATGCAATTCACACCCAATAGGAATCACAAACACCATGCAACGCGGTCACAATGCTATCGTGAACCAGCAATTCGGCGGACAGGCGGAAGCCTATGTCTCAAGCGCTACCCATTCCAGCGGACCGGATTTGGAACGGTTGGCCGATATTGCGCAGGCGTGGGCGGGAGCCACCGTGCTCGACCTCGGTTGCGGCGGCGGGCATGTCTCGTACACCATCGCGCCCCACGCAGAAAAAGTTGTCGCCTCTGACCTGTCCCAACCGATGCTTGATGCCGTGACGGCAGAGGCAGGCCGCCGTGGCATCGCCAACATCGAAACCGCGCAGGCGGCGGCAGAAGCGCTGCCCTTTGCGGATGGTGAATTCGACGCGGTGGTCTGCCGGATGAGCGCGCATCACTGGCAGGATCTCGATGCCGGGCTGCGCGAGGCACGACGCGTCCTGAAAAAGGGATCGCCAGCGATCTTCATAGACGTAGTTTCGCCAGATAGTCCCATGCTCGATACGCATCTGCAGGCAGTCGAAGTCCTGCGCGATCGCAGCCATGTCCGCGACTATCGGATCACGGAATGGTCGGCGGCGCTTGGTCGCGCAGGGTTCGACCTGACGCGTGTCTTCATTCATACCTTGCCAATGGAATTCGCTTCCTGGGTTAAACGCATGCGCGCACCTGACGATCTCGTCGCCGCCATTCGTTTGTTGCAGACGGAAGCCTCCGAGGAAGTCCGAGAAGCTTTTGCCATTCAAGACGACGGCAGCTTCTCCATTCGCATCGCGACTTTCGAACTTACGGCATCGTAGCGCCCTCACCCATACGCTTTTATAAAGAACACGGCGGTCACCAGGCCTGCAAGAGCCAGAGTGATCGCCCGAACCAAGGCGGACGGTAACCGGATGCCTAGCAACGCGCCAACGTAACCTCCGATCAGTGCAGACGGTGCGAGCAGCAGCACGGCCCACCAGTCGACCGCTCTTGTGGCAGCGAATAACAAAATCGCAGACGTATTCGCCGCCGTGACCAGCATCGCCCGCAGACTTTGAAGCCGTTTGATGTCCGCCTTCGTGGCGATGGTCCAGAAGGCCATCATCATGATCCCAACCGCCCCGCCGAAGTAGCCACCGTAGATCCCGAGGATGAACTGCCCCGACAGGATCAGTCCCCTACCGGCTCCGTCCCAGCCATGAAATGCCGACGTAGCCCGCTTCCCGAAGGCGAGCGCCAGGGTTGCGACCAGCAGCAGCCACGGAAGCGCCCGCAAAAAGAGCGCCTGCGGCGTCGACAGGAGCAGCAGACCTCCCGCCAGCCCCCCAGCGACCGACACTGCCGCCATCAAGACCAAACGGACGCCAGCGACCGGTGCCAGCGCTTCACGGTAGACCCACGCGCTGACCGCACCACCCGGATATAGCGCCAGACTGCTGGAGGCATTTGCGATCACGGGCGGAACCCCTGCCGCCATCAGCGCCGGCAAGGAAACGAAGGATCCGCCCCCCGCCAATGCATTCATCGCCCCTGCCAGCAGACCTGATGCTATAAGGAGGTAATCCGCGTCCATGCGATAGCTATGATGAACTCAGTGGCGTCGCACAATCCGGATGATGCGAAGCCGTACCTCTGGCAAAAACGAAGGCTGCGCGCTGCTACCGCCCCCTTGCGGACGTAGAGAAATCGATCCATCCGCAGTCGATGTCTTTGAGTGATGTTACTCTTGAAACGGCCACGAGCGCGGACGGAATGAGGCGATGGGCCTTAGTTCGCCGTTCTTATGGGTTCTTCGTTCACTCAGAAGAAGCCTACGTGGATTTGCATGACTGCGGTGGGGGCGTTGACGGTTATTGGTCGCGCAGGTATCGCTCCGGTTTGTTCGACACAGAGCAAGCTGCGAAGGACGACGCTTTTGGCTCGCTCCCGTGGCTGTCGGAACTGCCAGACGCTTTTCGGTAAAATGTCCGTTTCCACCCCTCAGATGCGAAATTCCGGACAGGCAACGAACGCCCTCATTCCGGTCGTTGCTGAGCCAAGTTCAGATCCCCGATTCCGGCCCTTCATCCATCGCTTGCAGGTTGTGGTCGCCGCGGCCTCCGACTGCTTAACTCTTCGCTTGCGTCTCGCGGGCGTGGAATAGCAGACCGCCTTCGATCACGTAGACAATGGCGAGCACGGCCATGCCGATGCACAGATAGCCCACCGCCAGCGGCAGCGTCGTGCCCGCATAAGCCTGCCCGATGGCCGAACCCACCAGCACTGCGCCGATGCTGGTGATGAAACCCTGCACCGATGAAGCTGTGCCCGCGATGTGCCCGACCGGCTCCATGGCCATGGACCCAAAGTTGGAGCCGCAAAGCCCGATCGAGGTCATGCTGAGCGCCTGGAGGATGGTGAAGCTCGTCAGCGTCTCCAAGCCAGCATAGATGACCAGCACATGCACGATCGAGAGCCCGATCAACGCGAGCAAGGCCGACTGCGAGATCATCCGCGTTCCAAGCTTTTCCACAAGCCGGCTGTTGGCGAACGCTGCCAGTCCCATCGCGCCGGCGCAGATCGCGAACAGCCAGGTGAACTGGGCCCCCGCGCCGAACTCATCGACGAAAATCTGCTGTGAGGATGAGACGAAGGCGATGATCCCGCCGAACGTGAGAGACGCGGCCAGCGCGTAGCCGATGGAGAATCGGTTCGTGAGCGTCAGCCAGTAACTTTGCCGCAAGGCAATCAGGGAGATCGGCACCCGGCGTGCAACGGGCAGGGTTTCTGGCAGGCGCACCAGCGTCCATGCGAGCACGACGGCTGCGAAAGCGCCAAGCGCGTAGAAGATGAACCGCCATGGCCCAAACGCAAGCAGCGCCTGGCCCAGCGTCGGCGCCAGGATCGGCACGACGAAGAAGATCATTTGTGCGACAGACATGGTGCGGGCCATCTTCCGTCCGGATGCGCCATCGCGGACAATGGCGACCGCGAGTACGCGGGTCGACGCCGACATCAGACCCTGCAGCAAGCGCGCACCGAGCAGCGCCGGGAACGTAGCCGAACTCGCCGCAAACACACTCGCGGCAACGAAGCCGATCAGGGTGCCGACGAGGATAGGTTTCCGGCCAAACCGGTCCGCGAGAGGACCATAGACCAACTGCCCTGCCCCGAAGCCTACCATGTAGACGGTGATGATCCACTGCCGATGATTGGCATCGCTTATAGCAAGCTCACGGCCTATGTCCGCCAGAGCAGGCAGCATCAGGTCGACGCCCAATGCGTTTACGGCCATGACTGCAGCGATAAAGGCGACGAATTCGCGAGGATGCATGGCGGCGGGGACGGGTTTGGATGTCATCGGCGGCGCTATCGGCGATATGTGCCTACGTTACAAGCGAGGCGCGCCATCCGCGCGGGACCGGACGCCGCTTGCGGTCAGCCGGATAGTGACTTCCAACTCTTCCATTGCCACGCATGGCACCGCGATTGAGCAAAGCATTGACCATCGGTTCCATATCTCAATTAGAACGCCCTGATAGTCGTCGTTCCCACCTCGAAATCGGATGCCCGATTCCGGCCCTTCATTCATCGCCTTAAAGTGGGACAAGCTGCCGTTCGCATTCATTTTTCGGAACGACCGAGTGCGCTGAAACCTGCCATACCTGACGAGGAGATTATGCCAGCGACGAAAGCTGGAATTAGGCCAACTACCCATTGGCGGTGCTGGCACGATAAGGATTAATCATTCCCAGGTTAATTCTCATGACAACTCAACACCAACCTTTTCTCCTCAATCCCTCGTGAGGAGAACAGTCCATCCTGGCTGGCAAATAATTTAGATACCAATAGGTTTCAGAATTTTGTAAGCTAGCCTCAAGCAGCCTTTAAGCGGCCAAGCCGATATAGGAAACGGCACCATGATTCAGGACAAGAAGTTCCATATTTTTCGTGCCGATAACATGGCCAAGCTTGCCGAGGCCGACATCATGACCATGGTGCCACCCACCAAGGGCATCGAAGAAATGATGGCCTGTGTCGATGCCGGTCTGCCCGATGGCACGGCTTCGCAAGTGATCTTTTCCGGATTCGGCCTTAGTCTCGTGCGCGTATGGTTCAAAAAGCACTTTCCCCTGCCGCTTCATTCGCACGATGCCGATTGCGTCTATTACATCATCGCTGGCGGCGTGAAACTCGGCACGGAAGAGCTTGGTCCGGGCGACGGATTTTTCATCCCCGCCGGCGTGCCATACACGTATCGGCCGGGCGCGCAGGGCGTTGAACTGATCGAAGTGCGCAACAGCGCGCGGTTCGATTACCGCGAACGGTCAACCGCCGCATTCTGGAAAAAGGCGCTGAAAACCGTGCAGGAAAACCATAGCGACTGGGTGCAGCCTGCTGCGCGTTAGTTTTTCGACCCGCGCGGGGTCGGCATTGACAATCAACTGCGAATAATAAAGAAACCTATGAGTGTCTAAACAGGCGCACCGACCATGGCCCCGCGAGAGGGCTTGGTCAGAGGGGGAGAGTACAGGATGCAGGATTGCCGTGCCGTGCAGCATTCCTGCGCACGGATCACACCATCAGCCCCGGTGGTTCAAAAACCCGCGCAAAATCATGTCGACGCGCCGTTCGAGTTCGGCTGCATCGGGCACAGGTTCGGAAAAACCCAGCACGGCCCGCAGCGCCTTGGCACCAACGATTGTATCGTAAAAAGTGTCAGCCGCGATCGAGGCAGTGCTGCACATGATGCGTTGCTGCGCCATCAGATCGGCAAAGACGCTGGCGGTCGCACCGTGAATGTCGCGCCGAGATTTTTCCATCACCGGCAGCACGATATTAGGGAACCGCAGCAATTCGGCCGCCAGCATTCGGTTGAAGGCAACGCTTTCGGGGGCCAGTGCCGCGTGGGCGATCGTGCGTGCCATATCCAGCAGGATTTCGCGCACCGGCATCGCGGGCGATGGCGGTCGAAAATGCGACAGGCCGGTGCGCGCGCAAATCGCGTCGCACACGGCTTGGAACACAGCCTCCTTGTCGCCGATCAATTCGTAGATCGTTCGTTTTGTCACCCCGGCCACTTTGCCGATCGCGCTGACGCTGCCATCGGCAAATCCTTTGGCGATGAAGATGGTCGTCGCTGCGCTAAGAATGCGATCGCGCTGGACGACGGCATCCATGCGCGGTCGCCCGCGTCCCCGGCGAGGTGGCAGAACCGGTTCATCCGGAGAAATGGTGTGCAACGCGTTCATGCAACGCTGCGGACAATATTGGCCGCCAGAAATCAAGACCAAATACCGAGCGCTTTAAGACGGGGGATGCTTCAACCCGCCTGATGACCGCCAATACGCTCTTACCAAAACAACCATAAACATAACGAGGGGATTTTTGATGCGAGCATACGGAAAACTGCATTCGTCCTGCCACACCGCACTGGGCCTTGCCCTTGGACTTGGCCTTTGTGCCACCAGCACGCAGGCTCAGACCGTGTCGGGCGCAGACGGCAACACCAGCGATATCATCGTGACCGCGCAGCGCCGGGCTGAACGGCTGGAGGATGTTCCAGCTTCGATCACCGCTGCGACACAGGAAACCCTGGCTGCCGCCGGCGTGACCGATATCCACGATCTGGACCAGATCGCACCGGGTGTGCAGATCAGCTATGCCGGTGCCTATACGCAACCTTCGATCCGCGGCGTCACCACGCTGACCGCCGGGCCGGGCTGGGAAAACAACGTCGCGGTTTACATCGACGGTTTTTATTCGCCCGCTCCGGTCGGCGTAAATGTCGCGCTGGCCAACCTGCAAGATATCCAGATCTTCAAGGGCCCGCAGGGCACGCTGTATGGCCGCAATGCCACCGGTGGCGCGATCCTCATCAATACGCGCGGGCCCACCGCCGAATTCACGGTCAATGCCGAAGCAAGCTACGCAAGGTTTGACGATGTCGCGGTCAACGGCTTTATCTCAGGGCCGATTTCAGACACCTTGCGCGTCGGCGTTGCCGGGACGTTCCGGCGCAGCGACGGTTATTACCGTCAGGTAGATCCGGCAGGTTCGGGTGGCACAGTCGACGATGCCGCCAACATTCGCAGCCAGTCTGTGCGCGCAAAGGTGGAATGGGATGCAACGCCCGATCTCACCGCAACCGCAGGTTACAACTATGTGCTGGTTAACGATCCCACGACTTTGCTGTTTCCCAACCAGGGCTATGCCCCTGCGTTCCTGCCAGCCGAACCGTTTGCCGGCCGGGCGCCCTATCGGGCATCCAGCAACGTAGACACCTCGAACGAGGCACGGGTCCATGAAGGTACGCTCAAGCTCGTTTACAGGACAGGGTTCGGCAATATCGCGTCCTATACCGGTTATCAAAAGCTCGCGGCCCGCACGGTATATGATTTCGATGGCACGTACCTGCCGATCCTGAACATCGACGGTCCGAACAACAAGTATACGTTTCAGCACACCACGGACGTCACCATTGATAGCATCGGCCGGCTGAACCTGGTCGTGGGCGGATCGTACTACAACGATGTCGATCGCAACGACGGCGCAAAGACCTTTCTCAACGGCTCTCTGGCAAGCTTCACCTATGCCCGATTGACCGCGAAAGCATGGGCAGCCTATTTCGATGCCACATACGATCTGACCGACAAGCTGATCCTCACGCTTGGCGGCCGCTATACCCGGGAACGCAAGGGCATCAGCTATCGCCAGCTTGACGCCAGCCAGACCATCAACCTCGTGGAACCTGCATCGTCGTCTGCCACGTTCTCCGACTTCACGCCGCGCGCCACGTTACGCTATGAACTGTCCCCGCGCACCAACGTCTATGCTGCGTTTTCGCAAGGTTTCCGTACAGGCGGGTTCCAACCCACCCCTGCAGCAACACCGGCTCTGCTAGTTCCGTTCCGGCCCGAAAAGATCACGGCTTATGAAGTCGGCTTCAAGACCGCGACATCCACGTTTCGCTTCGATGCCGCGGCATTCTACTACGATTACACCGATCTCCAGGTTGGCGTGACACGCGCCAATCCAGTGACCAACAGCCTCATCAGCTTTGTCAGCAACGCCCCGTCGGCAGAAATCTATGGCGTCGACCTGCAGGGCAGCGTCCAGCCAGTAAACGGCCTGACGCTGATGGCCGGTGCATCGTTCCTGCATGCGCGCTACAAGGAGTTCCCCAACATCACTGGCGTCGGGGTCGATCCTGTCACCAACCTCAATGTCGAGGATGTGCAGGACTGGTCAGGACTGCAGATGACCCGCGCGCCCGATTTTTCGGGCAATGCCGGCGCATCCTATGAAACCCCGCTGGCCGACGGGACGCTGCGGCTTTCGGGAAACGTCAGCTATTCGGGCGCCAGCCCGCAATCCAACCCGTCCGTATTCGGCAGCCTTGCCGGCGCGCAGGCGCGGGTGCAGCGGTATCGCAACGATCCCTACACCCTCGTCAATGCCCAGATCGGGTGGACCGCGCCGGGCGATCATCTGACGGTGACGGTGTTCGCCACTAACCTGACCAAGGAGCGCTACTACATCAACTATGGCGGCACGACATTCTTTGGCGATGTCGGCGTGTTCAACCAGCCGCGCACCTTCGGCGTCCGGTTGCGCTACGAAAACTGATAAAAATGGCGCAGCATCCGGTCACGGCATCATCCCGCAACACGGCGCTTCCCTACCCGAGCCACTCCCGCCCTCTGTCCTTTGCAAAGGTAGAACCCAATGCAGCTTCCCCGCCTCACCATGCTCGACGCCTATATGCGCATGCAGCGCATCCGCAATTTCGAAGAGCGCATTGTCACTGAATTTTCCTCGGGCGAAATTCCGGGCTTCATCCACAGCTATCTGGGGCAGGAAGCCTCTGCGGTTGGAACCTGCATGCACCTCGACGATGACGATTATATCGGATCGACGCACCGCGGCCACGGCCATTGCATCGCAAAGGGTGCAGATCTCAAGGCCATGATGGCCGAACTTTATGGCAAGCGCGATGGCCTGTGCCGCGGCAAGGGGGGCTCGATGCACATTGCTGACCTGTCAAAGGGCATGCTGGGCGCCAATGCGATTGTCGGGGGCAGCCCGCCACTGGTGCTGGGCGCGGCGCTGACCGCCAAGACGCGCCGCAACGGCAAGGTCGCGGTGGCATTTACTGGCGACGGCGGGTCCAACCAGGGCACCGTGTTCGAGGCCATGAACATGGCCGTCGTGCTCAAGCTACCGGCAATTTTCATTATCGAGAACAATGGTTTCGGTGAAGGAACGGCGGCCTCCTATGCTTGCGGCACCGATGATCTGGCCGCACGCGCCGCAGCGTTCGGCATGCCGGCGGTCGCGGTAGATGGCACAGATTTTTTTGCCGTTCACGATGCCGTTGGTGAAGCAGTGGCACTTGCCAGGGCCGGCGGTGGCCCATCCACCGTCGAAACGCGCTGCCCGCGCTTTACCGGCCATTTCGTCGGCGATCCGCAACATTACCGCGCCAATGGCGAAGTCGACGTGCTGCGCCGCGATGCCGATCCTTTGACGCTGATCCGGCGGCGCCTGATCGACGCCGGTGTGTTCGATGCCGAACAATTCGATGCCCTCGACCGCGATGTCGCCGCCGAAATCGACGAAGCGGTCGCCTTTGCCCGCGCCGCCCCCATCCCCGACGAAGCCGATCTTCTGGCCGACGTCTACATCTCGTATCGGTGAAAATCATGCCCCGCAAAACAGTCCGCGAAGCCATCAACGAAGCACTGGTGCAGGAAATGGGGCGCGACCCCGATATCGTCATCATCGGTGAAGACGTTGCAGGCGGCGAAGGCGGCAGCAGCGGTGTCGAAGATGCATTTGGCGGCGTCCTTGGCGTCACCAAGGGTCTGCTGCCAAGGTTTGGCCGGTCGCGCGTGATTGATACGCCGATTTCTGAAAGCGCGATCATGGGCATGGCAGCCGGTGCGGCGGTAACGGGCCTGCGCCCGGTCGCCGAGCTGATGTTTGCGGATTTCTTTGGCGTCTGCTTCGACCAGATTTATAATCAGGCTGCCAAGTTCCGCTATATGTTCGGTGGCCATGCCCGCACGCCCCTTGTCATCCGCTCGATGATCGGGGCCGGCTACAGCGCAGCGGCGCAGCATTCTCAAAGCCCGCATTCGATCTTCACCCATGTTCCCGGCCTGAAGGTGGTGATGCCGTCCAACGCCTATGACGCTAAAGGCCTGCTGATCCAGGCGATCCGCGACGACGATCCGGTGATCTTCTTCGAACACAAGATGCTCTATGATTTGGCCGACGAGGTGCCGTCCGAACCTTATGCCATCCGTTTTGGCGAGGCGAATTTCGTGCGTGAAGGCGATGACGTGACCATCGTCGCATTTTCCAGGATGGTCCATATCGCGGCGCAGGCTGCGGACGTTCTGGAGCGGGAGGGCATTTCGGTCGAGCTGATCGATCCGCGCACCACCTCGCCGCTCGATGAGGAAAGCATTCTGGAATCGGTCCGCCGGACAGGTCGGCTGGTGGTGGTGGACGAAGGCAACCCGCGCTGCGGACTTGCGGTCGATATCGCTGCACTGGTGGCTGAACATGCGTTTCACAGCCTCAAGGCGCCGATCCGTACGGTCACCGCGCCCCATACCCCGGTGCCGTTCGCGCCCAGTCTAGAGGCGGCCTATATCCCCTCGCCCGCGCGCGTAGCCGAAGTCGTGCGCGAGATCATGCGATGACCGGTTTGCATCTTGTCACCATGCCCAAATGGGGCCTGTCGATGGAAGAAGGCACGCTGGTCGCCTGGCACCGGCAACAGGGTGAGACGGTCGCTGCAGGAGAAGACCTGATCGATGTGGAAACGACCAAGATCACCAACACGATCGAGGCATCGGCGTCAGGCGTCGTCCGGCGGGTGCTGGTTGCGCCCGGCACCACTGCTAAGTGCGGCACCCCGCTGGCAGTGATCGGCCCCGCAGATGCATCCGATGCGGACATCGACCGCCTTGTTGCCGAACGGCCCGATATCGGCACACAAAGCGGCATCACCTCGATTGCAGCAGCCGAACCATCGACCATCGACGTGGCCAGCAACCATGGCGGAACCACGCGCATCCGCTATCTCGACACCGGGTCGGGCGATGAAACCATCGTCCTGATCCATGGCTTTGGCGGTGACCTCGAAAGCTGGATGTTCAATCAGCCGGCCTGGTCCCGGCAACATCGCGTCATCGCACTGGACCTTCCGGGACACGGCGCATCGGGCAAGGCTGTCGGCGATGGTTCAGCCAGTTGGCTGGCGACCGTCTTGGGCAATTTGCTCGATGCCATCGCACCAGGCCCGGTTCATCTGGTCGCCCACAGCTTTGGCGCAATCGTCGCGCGCCATGTCGCGCAGGCCGATCCGGGACGGGTCCGCTCGTTCACCGCTCTCGCGCCAGCTGACCTTGGTCGCGTTTCCCAGGCCTATATCGAAGGCTTCCTGGGTGCCCGGCGCCGCTCCGAATTGATGAGCGCCACCGCGATGCTGTTTGCCGACAAGACGCTGGCCACACGCGACATGGCCGAAGCCTTGCTTCGCTACAAACGGCTCGACGGGGTCATGCCCGCGCTTGCCGCGATAGATGCCGCCAATTTCCACGTCGATCGCGCAGATTCAAGCGCAACCGCCTGGTGGCGCGGGATCGGAGCCAGCGCGCTCCTGATCCGTGGCGGCCAGGATGAAGTGGTCACGGCGGACGAAGCAATCTGGAGCGATGCGGATACGGCGGCGGCCGGGTTCGAAACACTCGACATCGCCACGGCGGGCCACATGCCGCACCTTGAAGCGGCGGACACGATCAATGCCCGTGTAGCCGCCCATGTCGGCCAGCACAGCGCTGCAGCCCCTGGGAATGCCGCATGACGCTCACCGGCAAAATCGCACTTGTCACCGGCGCTGCCAGCGGAATCAGCCGCGAAATCGCCCATGCCTATGCCGAACAGGGCGCGAGGATCGTCTGCGCCGACCGCAACGGCGAGGCGGCAGAGGCGACCGCCGCCGCGATCCGGTCGGCAGGCGGGCAGGCCGAGGCTTTGCGCTGCGATATTACGAGCCAAGCCGACCGGGATGCCGCGGTCAGCATGGCAACATCGTTCGACGGCGGGCTGGATATCCTCGTCAACGGTGCCGGCATTCTGCAGGCGCAACCTCTGCTCGACGTCACGCCCGACAGCTTCCAGTCGGTGTTCGACATCAACGTTACCGGGCTGTTCTTCATGCTGCAAGCCAGCGCGCGCGCAATGATCGCCGCCGGCCGGTCTGGGCGAATCATCAATCTGGCGTCGATCGCGGGGCGACAAGGGATCGGCACGTCGGTCCAGTATTCGGCGAGCAAAGCTGCCGTGATCAGCATCACCCAATCAGCCGGCCAAGCACTGGCGCCGCACAACATCTGTGTAAATGCCATCGCTCCAGGCTTCGTGCAGACAGCCATGTGGCGCGAAATACAGGCGATGGCGGTGGCCGGGTCCGCTGCCATCGCCGCCGAGGAATTCAACGACGGGATCGTCCAGCAGGTCGCCAAGGGCCGCCTTGCCGATCCGGGCGATATGGTGGGCGCGGCGCTGTTTCTGGCAGGCGAAGGCGCTGAATATGTCGTAGGGCAGACGATCAACGTCGATGGCGGGACATTGTTCAACTGAGTTTCAACGCCGGCAGCCATGCTGAATGGTGCCTGCCGCACCGCACAACCTTGCCTTGCCTGAATGGAACACAGATATGACGGACTGCAGCCCCGCCGAGGAATGGAAGACGAGTTGGCCCGTCCCGTTGATCGCCATGCTGGGGATCGCGGGATCGACGCTAATGCCAACTACCATCGGTGTGTTTCTGAAACCGGTCACCAGCGATCTGGGGTTGAGCCAGATCGCCTTTACCGCATCGTTCATGGTCCAGATTCTGGTAGGCTTGATAGCAATTCCTATCGCCGGGCGCATTGCCGACCGGATCGGCGCACGCCGGTTGCTGCTGATCGGCATCGGGCCTTATGCGCTGACCCTGGGGCTGTTCGGCACTGCAACGGGTTCGGTGTGGCAATGGTGGGGGCTGTGCGCGATCAACGCGATTGGGCTGGCGTGCATCTGCATACCCGTGTGGCTCAAGCCGGTGGTCGAGGAATTTCGCGCCTCGCGCGGGCTGGCGCTCGCTATCGCGCTGGCCGGCATCGGCCTGTCGACCGCAGTCATGCCCTTGCTGGCAACCACATATGTCCAGGCATTAGGTTGGAGGTGGGCCTATCTTGCACTGGGCGCGACCTGGGCGATCCCGATGCTGGTGCTGGTTTTCGCGGTGCTGAACCGAACGCGGCAAACCGTCACGGTTGTAGTGCGAACTAGCATGCCGGCGCGCGTTCTGCGCGAAAATCTGCTGTCACGGACGTTCTGCTGCCTGGCGTTGGCTGGCGGGATCTACGCCTGCGCCTCCTATGGGCTCTTCATCATGCTGATCCCGATGCTGACGCTATCCGGCATCGGCCTGGCTGCGTCAGCAGGTGTCGTTTCGGTCTTCGGGCTAAGCTCGCTGGTCGGACGGGTTCTGGTAGGAATCTTGCTGGACCGGATGTCCGCCAGAACGCTGGGCGTCGTCGTGTTCCTGCTGCCGATCCCGGCCACGCTGATGCTCCTGCAAATAGACGGATCATTGACCGTCGCGATTGCCGCAGCCGCGTTGCTGGGGATCGCTGGCGGCGCCGAGAACGACATCCTCGCCTATACCGCGGCCCGGCGTTTTCCCGAAACCATGTTCGCTTCGGTCTATGCTGTGGCGACCGCGGCTTTTGCCATCAGTGCCAGCCTCGGTCCGCTGCTGTCATCCTCACTCTATTCTGCTTACGGTACATACAATATATTCCTGATCGCCACGATCCCGATGGTGATTACCGGGGCAATGGCGATCTGGCTGATGCCGTCGGGACAGGCTCGGCCCGTGCTGGCGGCATGATCACAGCGATAAATGGATTTTTTGCTGCCGGCATCGCTCGATGATTATGTAGCTGAAGATAACCCGGTTCGGGTCGTTGAGGCGTTCATCGACGAGCTGGATCTGGTGGCAATTGGATTTGCCGGCGCGACACCAGCGCATACCGGGCGGCCGGCATATCATCCTTCGACGATGCTCAAGATCTATCTTTACGGCTATCTGAACCGGATCCAGTCGAGCCGGCGCCTGGAGCGTGAAGCGCAGCGCAATGCCGAGTTGATGTGGCTGACCGGTCGGTTGGCACCGGACTTTAAGATCATTGCCAACTTTCGACGGGATAATGGTGCGGCAATCCGGGCGGTGTGCGGCCAGTTTGTGGCTCTGTGCCGACAGTTGAGCCTGTTCGGACAGGCGACCGTCGCGATCGACGGCAGCAAGTTCAAAGCGGTAAAAAACCGGGATCGCAACTACACAGAACATAAGGTGGCCAAGCGGATCGAGCAGGTTGAGGCCAGCATCGAGCGCTAGCTTGCAGCCCTCGATCGTGCCGATCGTGAGGCCAGCGACGTTCCGCAAGCGCGGGTCGAACAAAGCCTCGCCGAATGCAAGGAGACAAAGCGGGCTGCTCGACATCCACGCCGAGACCGGCCAACGCGCGATCGCAGCCGCCGGGCTGTACAACGACTTTCTGGAGCTCGTCCGGCCGGGCGAGGACGCTAAGCGCGTTATGGACAGGAATGGGACCATCCTGTTCGACTATGCCGGCGAGCCGTCGTTATCGAGGCCGGAGGTCGACCGGGGGGCGCTGCGCGCGATGCTCATAGGCTCGCTCCCCGACAGCTCGATCCACTGGGGGCGCAAGGTCGCCGCTATCATTCCGCTGGGCGAGGGCCGGCATGCGATCGACTTCGGCGATGGCCCCGTCGCCACGGCCGACCTGGTCGTCGGCGCTGATGGAGCATGGTCGAAGGTCAGGCCGCTCCTGACCGATGTGAGGCCCGTCTATTCAGGCACATGCTTCCTTGAGATCGGGCTTGCTGCGGACGACCAGCATGCGGCAACTTTTGCGGCGATCGGCACCGGGACGCTAATGGCGGTGGCACCTGGACAGGGCATCCTGGCGCATCGGAACGCAGATGACAGCATGTCGGGCTATGTTGCTCTGAACCGGGAGGAGGAGTGGATCGGCGCCATCGACTTCACGGAGGTCCGTGCCGGTCTGGGAGTGGTCGCTAAACAGTTCGCGGGTTGGGCAAGCCATCTTGTTCGGTGCATCACGGACAGCATTGCCGAACCGACGCCCCGACCGATCTATACGCTTCCCGCCGATCTGCGATGGTCAGCACGTCCAGGTGTGACGCTGGTCGGGGATGCGGCGCATCTTATGTCACCATTCGCCGGAGAGGGGGGCCAATCTAGCCATGCTGGACGGCGCCGAACTTGCCCGATGGATCGCGGCAAATCCCGACCGCCCCAGCGCCGGCCTCGCCACATATGAAGCGGCGCTGTTCGCCCGAAGCAGCCCCGTCGCACACCTATCCTCTCGGAACCTAGAAGTGTTCTTCGGCGCTGACGCCCCCACCAGCGTCGTCGAGCTTTTCAAACTTGTTCGCGGGCGGGCTGATAACAGTGGAGCTGCGTCATTCCCGATTGGGAACCTCCAACGGGACGGCCGGTGACGGCGCGGCAGGCACCCGGATGGCAGGCGGCCTGTCTCGAAACCTGTTCCCGATTGTGCTTTCCCGAAATGTCGTACCGGAGACGGAGAAACGGGACGGTTGCGCATTCCATTAGCGGCCGGTTTTGGGAAGTCGTGGTGATCGATGAATGGCAGCGTCGGAGACCGGCGGCTCCTGCACACCCGGCTGCGCTACGCCCTGTTCGTGCCGTGGCTCTACCGCGATAAGCAGGCCAAGCCCGCCAAGGGCAGGCGGACCCAGGACAACATGAAGCGTCGCGAGTATCTGCTGACGGGACGGCTGATCAACGAAACGGCCGGCGTAATCGGAAGCGGGAACTATCCGTCGCCGGTCGATCAGCGTCCAAGCCAGGTATTTGGAGGGGCGCTGCAACGCTGGGGGCTTGTTGCGCGAGCAGGAGGGACCGGGCCGCTCAGCCGCTATCAGGTCGAGCGCATCGTTACCGGAACGCCCGGCGGCCCGTTTAAGGATGACGAGGGGACGCCACTGAATGGCACGTCTTGGCCCTTCGTGTGTCCCGAACCGCCCGAGGACTGAAACAAGACTGGCGAAGGGACGCTTAGGTTCGATCTTACCGCGAAGGAGAAAAGTTCCTGGCGAAGCGGTTGCGCAGCCTCACCTCGCCAAAGAACCCGGGCGCGCGCTCGATATTCTCGCTTCTGGTAGGGCACGACGTGTCGTTGAGCCGCGCCGCGTGGAGCTCCCAGATCCGTGACCTCGCCGAGACCGAGCGACCGGCTCTAGAACGCTCGGGGCACGCAGCCGCTTTGGCGGCAATTGGCCGTGCGGTCTATGCCGCACAGGTCGAGACACTGTGTGAGACCGTCGACGGCAGCAAGCGGACCGCCACGCAGTGCGACGCGCTGCCGCAGGTGCTCGAGCGGTGGCGGACCCAGGCCAGCCGGCTCGACTGGACGGCCTTTCTCGAGGACATGCACGACAAGAGCGAGTTCTCCCCCGTCGTATCAATCGCCCTGCGCGATACTCTCTCGTGGATCCGTGCCGGGCACAGCGATCCTATGCGGATTGAGGAGGTCTATCGGAACGCCGAGATCAGCCGGAAGACCGTCGCGCGCGGCTGTCGCTCACCCAATTCAGCGTCGATCAGCGCGCGGACTGGGACAATGATCACCATCCGATCTGCGCGCCGCTGCACTATCGTTGGGACCGGGTGGAGATGTTGCTCAGAGATCTGGTCGGCGCATGAAGAAGCCGCCGAAAGACTTCCCACGCTGTGAGACGTAGGGCCTTGCAACGGCAAGGACCCACGTCAATCTCAGATTTCAGTACCCTCTGCGAGAGTCAAAGCGTCCTGCACGTCCACGCCGAGGTATCTGACCGTGCTTTCGATCTTCGTGTGCCCAAGCAAAATCTGGACAGCGCGGAGATTTCCAGTCGCCTTGTAGATGATCGACGCCTTGGTTCGGCGCAGAGAGTGGGTGCCATCATCTTCGCCGGGAAGTCCGATCCCCGTGACCCATTCGTCAACAAGGCAAGCATATTGCCTGATGCTTATGTGGGCCGCGTGATCGGTACGGCTAGGAAATGCAAAATCCTCCAAGGATCCACCTCTCAGTTCCAGCCATTTGAGCAGGCTGGCGCGAGCATCAGTCATCAGTTCAAACTGAACTGGTCTGCCGGTCTTTTGCTGTACGACCGTGACCCGTGTTCGAATTTTCCGATCACAAACGATATCACTGATCCTGATTTTCACCAGATCGCATCCGCGAAGTTTGCTGTCCATAGCGAGGTCAAAGAGGGCCCGGTCGCGGACCCTCCCATGTTGATCGAGAAAGAAACGGATCGCCCATATCTGACGGTGATTGAGCGCTCGCTTTGCTCCAACTTTACGCCCAGCGTTCCAAGATACCCGCTCGCGAGCGGCGGGATCAAACTCTGATAATCCCATGACACATCTCCTGTGGACGTAACGGCCATAGGTAGAACGCTTCAGAAGAGGCCGACCCATTGCGATTGTTCAGCAGCCAATTTTTCAGCCTTAGGTGCTGCCTGTCCGGTTCGGGTAGTTGCCGACCAGTCGAGCTCATTCAGATGGCTCCTTCCTGGTGAAGTCGATGAAGGCCCTGAGGGGAGGCGGAAGCTGGCGGCGGCCGGAATAATACAGCATCGGCCCCGAGAACGGCTCGTCCCATTCGTCGAGTATCCGTTCCAAGGCCCCTGACTGCATGGCCGGGGCAACCCAGTCCTCGAAGAGCCGTACGACACCGAGCCCCGCTATCGCGGCCTCGACCAGCAGGTCGCAAGCCGAGCCGGGCTGGATAAGGAGAGGGCCGGGCGGGTCGATACGGATCACGTCGTCGCCGCGCTCGAATTCCCAGATAGCCAGCGCACCGCTGGAGAAGCGCAGGCGCAGGCATGCGTGGTGAAGAAGGTCGCGGGGATGCGCGGGGCGGCCATGGACATCGAGATAGGCCGGAGCCGCCGCCGTGATTATCCGCTGCGACCGTGGTCCGATCGGTAACGCGATCATGTCCTGCTCCAGCCGTTCCTCGTAGCGGATGCCGGCGTCGGCCCCGGAGGCGAGAATATCGACGAAGCTGTCTTCCACGGTCACTCCACCCGGATCTGGGGATGCGCTTTCAGGAATGGCGGCAGGATGCCGGGAAGGACAGTTCTGGCGACATTCGCCGGGACGTTGAGGCGCAGGGTGCCGGCCGGCTGGTCGGTCTCGGCATGGACGGCGTCGAGTGCGGCATCGATCTCGTTAAGGGCGGGGGAGAGGCGCTCGAACAACCGGGTGCCCGCTTCGGTGGTCGAGATGCTGCGCGTCGTGCGGTGCAGCAGGCGCACGCCCAGCCGCGCCTCCAGCCGTCGAAGCGCTTCGCTGAGACCGGATGCGGAAACGCCCGATACCCGCGCGGCCTCGCGAAAACCGCCTGCGCGGGCCACGGCTACGAAAGCCGATAGATCGTCGAGTTCAGTCGCCATTGTGCATATTCTCGTACAGCCTGTGCTGAACTGCACGGCTTATCGATCGTTGGCAACCGGTTCATATGCCTGGTCGCACCTTCACAGGAGACTTGCGCATGACCGATCTTGCCACAGCGAAGACCTTCGAACTCGGCGACCGTACCGTCAACCGGATGGGCTATGGCGCCATGCAGCTTGCAGGCCCCGGCGTATTCGGCCCGCCGCGCGATCGCGCCGCCGCGATTGCGGTCCTGCGCGCCGCAGTAGAGGCCGGAGTCAACCATATCGACACGAGCGACTTCTACGGACCGCACGTCACCAACCAGATCATCCGCGAAGCGCTGCATCCCTATACCGATGATCTGGTCATCGTGACCAAGGTGGGTGCGATACGTGGTGACGATGCCTCGTGGCTCCCGGCGCAGAGCCCCGCCGAACTGACGCAGGCGGTGCATGACAACCTGCGCAATCTGGGACTGGAGCGGCTCGAAGTCGTCAACCTGAGGCTGATGGGCGATGTCCACGCGCCGAGTGAAGGATCGCTCGAAGCACAGCTCTCCACGCTTGCGCAATTGCGGGAGCAAGGACTGATCCGGCATCTTGGCCTCAGCAACGTCACCCCAGCGCAGGTGGCCGAAGCGCAGAAGATTGCGCCGGTGGTCTGCGTCCAGAACCAGTACAATCTCGTCCACCGTGCTGATGATGCGCTGGTGGAATACCTGGCCGGCCAGGGGATCGCCTATGTCCCGTTTTTCCCGCTGGGCGGCTTCAGTCCGATCCAGTCGGATGGGCTTTCCCGGATCGCGGCGCAGCTCGAAGCCAGCCCGTTGCAGGTTGCGCTGGCGTGGCTGCTGGCGCGTTCGCCCAACCTGCTGCTGATCCCAGGTACCTCGAGCGTTGCGCATCTGACCGAGAATCTGGCGGCCGAGAACCTGCGGTTGTCGCCGGACGTTCTCAACGAGATCGACGTCGTGGCGGGCGCCTGAAATCCGCTGCGGTCAGAGTGCGCAAGCGCCGTATTCAACCGATGACGGTCCGGGCGAACGCCGCAGCTGCCTCAAGGCCATCCTGCCCGACGCTGTGGCCCAGCCCCGGCGAGACGTGCATCTCGACCGGCACGCCGGCTGCCGTGAGCGCGGCGTTAGCCAGATCCATGGAGCGGAACGGCACGACCTCGTCTTCCGTACCGTGGATCAGCAGGACCGGCGGGCGGCTGCGGATATCCGCTTCCAGTTGATCCGGCGCGATCAGCATGCCCGAGATTCCGACGATCCCGGCGACCGTCTCTGTCCGGCGCAACCCGACGTGGAGTGCCATCATCGTCCCCTGACTGAACCCGACGAGCAGCAGGCGGTCGCCGGTCAGCCCGGCCGCTTCGAGCTCTGCAGTGAGGAAAGCATCGAGAGCCGGCGCCGCAGCCGCCGCGCCCGCCGTACGTTCCGCCATCGAAAAGGTCTCGATCGGCCACCACTGGTAAGCGGCGGCCATGTGGGGGATCCGCAAAGGGGCGTTGGGCGCCACAAAGGCCGCATCGGGCAAGGCGGGCTGGATCATGCGCGCCAGCGAGATCAGATCTTCGCCATTGGAGCCGTATCCATGAAGCAGGACCACCAGTCCGGTGGGGGCTGTGCCGGAGAGCGTGGCGAGGCGGGGGCCGTCGAGCATCAGGATAATCCTTTTAGATTGGCGATCTCAGCATAAATGCCTGCATTATGGAATGCGAGGATCCGACCCTTTGTTGCTATTCAGGCGCCGATTTCCGCTCCTCGGGTGCTGACGGTCTGCTATCCCGCGGCAGTCAACCAAAGCCGGTCCTTCCCATTACCTTCAGCGAATGTTCGCCTTCAGAGGTGACAATCGATTGGGTCATGGCAAATAGAATCCGGCGCATATTCGGAATATGTCGCTTCATATTCCATTTACAAACTGTCCCAAAATGAACAGAGTTGTTGTTAACTAACATTTAGCAATTGCTTGCCCTGCTTCGTCTTTCTAAGCCCCCGACGGCGCCCGGTGCTGGGCGTAAAGATGTAACCGGCAGGGGCTGATCATGCCGGTCACACGTTAAGCGGGGGCTTGATGATGTTTGATCGTTCATGGCGGCTGTCGCCTGCCGCCATCAAGGCCGGCAGCGCGCTGCTTGTCGCGCTGCTCATCATCGGCCCGGCGCAGGCCGCAACGGAATCCGTCGCGATCGATGTCGTCGCCCGCATCAAGGAACGATGTGGGTTCGCCGCTAACGGCCCGACCAGCATCACCGCGCCG
This sequence comes from Novosphingobium barchaimii LL02, assembly GCF_001046635.1. GTDB lineage: Bacteria > Pseudomonadota > Alphaproteobacteria > Sphingomonadales > Sphingomonadaceae > Novosphingobium > Novosphingobium barchaimii. The sequence goes on along the minus strand of NZ_KQ130457.1, from coordinate 98,211 downwards.
CGCGATCTTGAAAGCGCCGCCAACTTCTCTCTCGCGGTCGGGCTCGACTGCAACACCCCCTATGCCCTGGGCGTAACGTCGCAGCGCGGCGCATTGACGAACGTCGATGCGAACGACGACGGCTCGGGCTTCTCCTTCAGCAAGCACTACCGGGTTTCGGTCATGCTCGAAACCGACAAGGGTGCCGTTCGCAGTGCGCCCTGTGCATCCGACGAGATTGCGGACGGCGGGCGGTGCGCCTTTGCAAGCTTCGTTCCCGGACGCGGCCTTAAGTCCGGCGCCGGCATCAGTGTCGGTCGCAATGCCGTGATCTCGATCGATTGGCCAGCGCAAGCTCTAGCCCAGCCCCGTCTCGCGGCGGGGCGTTACAAGGACACTCTCATTCTGGTGGTTGGACCACGCGCATAATTGCAGTCCACCCGCACGGAGGGCGGCGCGTTGGGTCAACGCGCCGCTCAACCATCGGCCGCCTGTCCCGGTAGCCGGTGCAAGTCGCAAGACCCGCGAAAGCGGTCTTCTATTCTCCGACGCGTTCCAGCGTCAAGATACTCAAGGAGTTGAATATGAAGCGTTCGATCCTCGCCGCCAGCGCGGCAGCCGTTTTCGCAGTCGCCGCCGGTTCGGCCCAGGCTGCCGATACGCGCATCGACATCAATGCACAGGTCGACAGCAAGTGCGGCATCTCGTCGCAGGCTTCGTCGATCACCCTAGGCGATCTGACCGATGCCAATGCAAAGGTCCGTTCGACCGTTACCGAAGAAATCGCCCAGAAGCTGACCGACGCGCGCGTCGTTGCTTTCTGCAACAACGGCGGCAGCAACGTCCGCGTGGCCCGCGCCGTGCTCGCCCTTGACGGCGCTTCCGGCGCTGGCCTGGCCCAGGGCGATTTCGCTCAGTTCATCCGTTACAACCTCGACACCTCGATCAACGGCCTTGCACTCGACTCGACCTCGACCGACGGTGGCTCGACCGTGGCTCAGCGCTTCGGCGGCCACGACAGCCTCAGCTCGGCCGCTACCCGCGTCGAGTTCGTCAAGGCTGCCAGCCAAGGTGCCGCTGTTGCCACCTCGAACGGCTCCAGCCGCACCGCCACCAACTGGTCGTCGCTAACCGATCGTCGGCTGGCTGCTGGCAACTACTCGGGTTACGTCTCGATCGAGCTGACCCCGGCTGCCTGATCTCGCTCGGAGGCGGGCGCCTGCGTCCGCCTCCGGCTTCCCCTGCCCCTGCTTCCCGAGACCTCCTCATGACCACGCCTCTTGCCCGGCGCGCACTGCGCCCGCTGCTGTCGTTCCTCGCGCTGATGGCGACCACCGGTCCCAGCCTCGCTCTGAACGTGCAGCCTGTCGTGGTCGACCTGCAGACGGCAGGTCGACGGGCTTCGGCCATCATCACTCTGCAGAACACCTTCCCCGATACCGTGCCTGTCGAAGTGACGATTCACCCAGTCAATGTCGTGAATGGAGAACTTCGCGAGGCTGAAGACGTCGAAAGCGAGGATGTCCTCGTATTCCCCAGCCAGGCCACCCTAGCTGGCAATCAGTCCCAGGCGTTCCGCGTCCAGTGGATCGGTCAGCCGTTGGAAGGCGAAAGCCGCCACTTCTATGTGACCATCGCCCAGCTTCCGGTTGCCATGCCGGAAAGCCAGAACGCGATTCAGGTCCTACATCGCTTCAAGGTCCTCGTCAGCGTCGGAACGAACGGCGATGCGCCTTCGCTCAAGATCGTGGAGGCCAAGGTCGGCACGGATGCCGCTGGGAAACCGCAGCCGGTCATCACGATCGCCAACGACGGCACCAATTACGGCTACGTCGCCACCAACCGCATGACCCTGATCGAGCGGCGCGAGGACGGTTCCGAGGCGTATCGCAAGACATTCGAACCCGAGGAGATCCGCGAGAGCATGGGTCTCGGGCTGGTGCCTTCGAAAGCCAGGCGAATTTTCCCGATCAACGTCGAACTTCCGGATGCCGGCGGCACCCTCTCGGTCGAGTTAAATCCGGCCGGAAGCAAATGACGTCGTGGCAAACCGCCGCTGCCTCTACCTCTTGGGCCTCACGGGCCTTGCGCCGGGACTGACGCTGTTCGGTTCACTCGCTGCCTATGCGCACACGGGTGTGCCCTCGCTGGCCGAAAAGGCGACAACGCCGGGCGAACGCCCCGCACTTCCCTTGCAGCGCCTCAACCGAACCGGGCGCGACATCCCCATGGGGGGGCCGCTGTCCGACAACGGCTTCGTCCTGGGCGAGATTTCCTACACGCTAGCCGCCGATGACCGTATTCTGGTCGACACCAAGGAACTGCTTGCCCTGCTGCGCGGCATTCTCTCGACCGAGGCGTGGACGAGGGTCGCCGTCGGAATTGAGAGCAAGGCTGCAATCTCTACCGGCGACTTGCAAGCCGTCGGGATTGGCCTCGCTTATGACCAGGCCAGCCTCGGCCTGCTGATGACGCTGGACCCTGCCCTTCGCGTGCGACAATCGATCCGCGTCATGGGCTACGACCCCCTGGCAGCGCCGATCCAACCCGCCGAAGATGTCTCTGCCTACCTCACGGCCTTCGTCAACAGCGACTACGTGCACAAGGGCAGCCGGACCGGGTTCCAGACGCCGAACATCGTCTTCGATAGCGCGGTGCGGGTCAGCGGTTTCGTGCTCGAGAACGAAGGCAGCATCCAGGACAGCTTCCGGCGCGAAGGCACCCGCATCGTCTACGACGACGCGCGAGGCACCGCCCGATATACCGTAGGCGATCTGGAACCTGTATCACGCGGTTTTTCCGGGTCCAGCCCGATGGCGGGCCTCTCGCTTTCGCGGGTCTATGCGGACCTCGATCCGCAGCGCAACATCCAGCCGCGCGGTCAAAGGTCGTTCACCCTGACCCGTGCCTCCACGGTCGAGACGGTCGTAAACGGCCAATCGGTGCAGGTAACCCGTCTCAATCCGGGCACTTACGACATCGGCGACTTTCCCTTCGCGCAAGGGTCCAATGATGTGCGGCTGATTGTCCGGGACGATAGCGGCCGCGAGAACGTGATCTCGTTTTCCATCAATTTCGACCGGACCCTGCTTGCCGCCGGCCTCAGCGAGTTCGGGCTCTATGGCGGTGTGAAAGCGCCGTTCCGTACCAGCGGCCGCCACTACAGCGACGATCCGATCCTCTCCGGCTTCTATCGCCACGGCCTGAACGAGGAATTGACCGTCGGCGGCAACTTCCAGCTTCAGCGCCGGGGCGGCGTGGGCGGTGCCGAGGTGGTCTGGGCCTCGCCCCTCGGCACCCTGGCCTTCAACCTCGCCGGCTCGCACAACAAGGATGTCGGCAGCGGCTATGCCGTCAATGTCGGCTACGAGCTTTCACGCGTTGGCACGGGCGGCAATGCCCGCTCGCTGACCGCTTCCATCCAGGCTACCAGCAGGAACTTCGCGCTGCCGGACAGCCTCTCCGCCAGCAACCCCTACGCTCTTGATCTAGGGGCAACGTACTCCCAGTCGCTGGGCGCCGACCACTATTTCAGCCTCGACGGGTTCTATTCGGTGGCCCGCGGCGATCGGACGGACCAGTCCACCGCGCGCGCCACATACGGGTGGCGGCCCAACCAGCGATTGCTGCTGACAGCGGAAGCATCCTACCAAAGCAGCGAGCGCAGGTCCGGGCCGGGCGCCCGGGTTTCGCTGATCTACCGCTTCGACCGGAGTTCGAGCGTCACCGCCGATCTCGATACCCAGCGCGAGCGCGCCCGCCTCAGTTACCAGCGCTCCAGCGGCACAGGTGTCGGATCCTACAATGCCTCGGCAAACATCGACCGGGTCGAGGATTCGGTAGGCGTCAATGCCGCCGCCAACGTGCTCCTCAATCGTGCGGAACTCGGCGCGGCCCACAACACATCGTTCTCGAACAGCGGCGCGATCATCGATCAGCGCACTTCGCTGCGCACGGCCTTCTCGGTAGCCTATGCCGGCGGCAGTGTCGCCTTGTCCCGACCGATCTACGACAGTTTCGCGATCGTGAAGCCCCATGCCTCACTGGAAGGCAAGTCCGTCTACATCGATCCCCGCAAGGACGAGTACGTCGCCAAGTCCGGCACGTTCGGCGGCGCGGTCATGTCGCAATTGACGTCCTATTCTCCCCGCCTGATGACCTATGACGTGCCCGAGGCGCCCGCCGGCTATGACATCGGATCGGGCATCGTCCAGTTCAGGCCGCCCTATCGCTCGGGCCATCTGGTAGAGATCGGCTCGGATTACTTCGTCACTTATACCGGCCAATTGCTGATGCCGAGCGGCGAGCCGCTCGAACTGGTGGGCGGCAACGCTTTCGAGATCGCGGCGCCTGATCGCAAGCCGGTGCAAATGTTCACCAACCGCAGCGGCCAATTCGCCGTGCAAGGGCTGCGTTCAGGCAAATGGCGCATCGAAATGCCCATGAACGATGGCAAGCTCTTCTACATGATCGACGTGACGACAACCGAAGCCGCATTGCAGCGCGGCGGTGCATTGAAGCCCGAGGGAACCCCATGAAGATCGCCGCCACGCTCCTGATCTGCGCTGTCCTTGCCCTGGCCTTGCCCCAGGCAGCCAAGGCCAATTGCGCCGATTTCCGCGCCTCCGCGAGCGAACTCACCCTCGACTACGACCCGTTCAACCCCGCCGAGATCGAGCGGAACTTCACCATCCACGTCCGGCGCCTGGACCCGCGCGTCACAGGCGTGCGCCTCGTGCTTGCCAATCCCGGCGCGATCAATCGCGGCGCGGCCCTGGGGCGGAGGGATTCGGTACGCTACGATATCCGCTGGATGCGGGATGCCGGACGCATGGTCCTGGTCTCCGGCGCGGAGCAGCCCAATCCGACCAATGGAGCGGTAGTTCAGTTCGGCGCCGGCGCCAGCGGTGACAACGTTAACGAGAGCTTCCGCATCCAGGTGCCGGCGGGTCAGGGAATCGTCGCCGGGAACTATTATCAGCCGCTGGAACTGCGCTTCGTGTGCCTTGCCGGCCGTGAGGAACTAGATCGCGGCATGCAGCTTGGCAGCCAGGTCGCGGTCGACCTTACCGTGCCGGAACGCATAGCGACGTTCGTCGGATCGATGGGAACGCAGCGCGGCCGCATCGATTTCGGCGATGTGGACGGCTCCAGTGGCAATGTCATCCGCGGTCTTACCGTAACCGCCCAGTCGACAGTGCCTTACGAGATCCGGGTGGACAAGGAGCGCGGCGTCATGAAGCGCTTTGCCGGAGATGACGTCGCCCTTCCCTACGCGCTGAAGGTGTCGGGTTTTCCGGTGACCGACCGGTCAATGATCGCCTGCAGCCAGACGCCAGCTCCTGGAGGCCGGAACCATGGCGTGCAAGTGGAGCTTGCCGGCAACGATCTGCATCGTCTCCCGGCAGGTCAATATGCCGACGTTGTCACGCTCACGTTCTCACCGCGGCTTGGGCTTGCAGGCGGCGAAGGATGCTCGTCGGTCCGACCCTGAGGCCCTCGCAGCTTAAAACACGGCGCCCTTGGGCTCGGCTTCGAGACTGAAATCCATATCCACGGCCGGCGCCTGATTCAGGACCAGACGCAGCTGGCGCTCCCGGTAAGCGGGTGTGCGATTATCGACAATGACGGTGTGCGTCTGGGTCGGTGAGAGCGGTACGCGGACGCCGCCGACATCCACCCAGGCGTCCACCAGTCCGGCCGGATGGTTCAGCGTAATCTTGTAGCCGGCGAGGCTGTTGCACAGCTCGCGCATCATGCCAAGATCGTTGGCACCCGTTTGGATGGCATGCGCCGGCGGTGCGGAGATGCTGACCTGACAGACCGTGGGTACGCGGCCGGTCACGGCAATCGAAGCGCCGTCGTAAGCGGAGGCGGAAGCTGCGGGAACAAGCAGCAACACTCCTGCCAACGCGCAATGTTTCATTCCAGACGTGAGCATATTACCCTCCTGCTGAAATCGACAATCGCGTGCCGAACTGAAATCGACGTAAAGCGACTTGGTTAACAAGCCCTTTTGGCGGTCAGGTTAGCTTCGGGGGCAATCTTGATCGACCGTTCAACACAAAGTCCTGCCAGAGCTACGCTTCAAGCCAGAAGCATCCTAACGCTCATATGAGCGCGCTGTCGCGAAAGGCATTGCTAAGAGCTTGACGGCGGCATCGCAGCACTTGCTTTGCCTTCTTCCTCCACTCGGTTATCGCGGCGACTAGATGGAGCTTACAATTTGTCCCATTTCGACCGTCGTGGAATGTGATCGGCAAGGGAAACCGAACAGGCGGCGTCCGAGAATGGCAAAACATCCGCTGAAGGCCCTCAACGGGCGCAGAGGTCCCGCCGTCCTGTAGGGTCTGACTCCTTGCAACGGCAAGGAGCGAGATAATCTCAGACTTCAGTGCCCTCCGCGAGCGTCAAAGCATCCTCTATGTCCACGCCCAGGTATCTGACCGCGTTTTCGATCGTTGTGTGCCCAAGCAAAATCTGGACGGCGCGGAGATTTCCAGTCGCCTTGCAGATGATCGACGCCTTGGTTCGGCGCAGAAAGTGGGTGCCATCATCTTCGCCGGAAAGTCCGATCCCCGTGACCCATTCGTCAACAAGGCAAGCATATTGCCTGGTGCTTATGTGGGCCGCGTGATCGGTACGGCTAGGAAATGCAAAATCCTCCAAGGATCCACCTCTCAGTTCCAGCCATTTGAGCAGGCTGGCGCGAGCATCAGTCATCAGTTCAAACTGAACTGGTCTGCCGGTCTTTTGCTGTACGACCGTGACCCGTGTTCGAATTTTCCGATCACAAACGATATCACTGATCCTGATTTTCACCAGATCGCATCCGCGAAGTTTGCTGTCGATAGCGAGGTCAAAGAGGGCCCGGTCGCGGACCACGGCCCGACATCCTCGCCAGCATCGATCTTGAGAACCAGCCACCGCTCAGGTGCGGGTTTCAAAATGCGTCTTTCTTCGGTCTGACACGTTCGCCTGACATGCCTTCATTCATATCGCCTGAGCCGTACATCGTCATCATGACCGGCATCGGTGTGCTCATCGCCCTTGTCGCCTGGCTGCCGCTCGCGTTGAAACAGCTGCCCCTGTCTCTGCCAATCGTCTGCATCGGTATCGGAGCGGCCCTCTTCCTGCTCCCGGCGGTCTCGCTGCGGCCTCTCCCGATGCTTCACCCGCACATCACCGAGCGTTTTGCCGAATTTGTCGTCATCATCGCCCTGATGGGCGCCGGCCTGAAAATTGACCGGGTGTTTGGTTGGCGGCGCTGGGCAGTTACCTGGCGGCTGCTCGGGATCACGATGCCGCTCGGCATTCTGTTAATCACGGTCATGGCAACATTCGCGTTGGACTTGCCCTGGACTGTCGCCCTGCTGCTAGCGGCAAGTCTCGCGCCGACCGACCCGGTTCTGGCCGCTGACGTCCAGGTGGGTCCGCCCAAAACCGGTGACGAAGACGAGGTCCGCTTTGGCCTCACATCGGAGGCCGGGCTCAACGATGGCGCAGCCTTTCCGTTTGTCCATCTCGCCATCCTGCTAGCCGCCGCGCTGCCCGCCGGCCAGCCATGGCTCGGAGAATGGATCGGCTACCGCCTGCTGTGGGAGGTCGGCGGCGGCATCTTGGGAGGTTGGCTGGTGGGACGCCTGTTCGGATGGCTGACATTCCGCATTCCCGCCGAGACCAAACTCGCCAAGACGGGTGATGGCCTGATCGCCCTATCTGCGACTTTCGTCTCCTATGGACTGACGGAGATGATCCACGTCTATGGCTTCCTGTCGGTTTTCGTAACGGCGCTGACGTTCCGGCATGTTCACCGCGATCACGACTTCCAAAGCGACATGCATGCGATCACCGAGCAGATCGAACGGATAGCGATGATGGTCCTGCTCATCCTTTTCGGAGGCGCATTGGTCAGCGGTCTTCTCGTCAATGTTGGCTGGGCCGACGCCGTCATTGCGGCGGCGATCTTGCTGGTCATTCGCCCCCTCACGGGATGGCTGGGGCTTCTGGGATATCCGGCCGATGCCCACGAAAAGATGACGCTTGCCTTCTTTGGCATCCGCGGCGTCGGTTCGATCTATTATCTCGCCTTCGGCATCAACCACATGTCTGTGCCGCAAGCCGAGAGGCTGTGGGGCATTGTCGGGCTCGTCGTGCTGTTCTCGATCCTCCTTCACGGTTTGACAGTGACGCCGATCATGCGGTCGCTGGATCGCCGCCGCGGTGTCGACCCCGAGGCGCAGCAGCCTCCATCCCTGGAGCTGCGAGGCGGGAGCTCAGTACACAGCACAGTACACAGCGAAGTCTAGGTCACCGATTCATATAGGCGCGGGCGGCCGGTCCTTGCCGTCCGGCATAGATGACTGGGTGTTGATCGTGCCAATCTCGTCACCAAGATCGGCTTCGAGGCAATTCGCCACCCGATGCAGTTGTCGCGGGACCGACCGCGGCGAGCTGTGATTTAGCCTCGTCCGGCGTCAATCCAGCTGTCGCGGGCCCAAATCCAACACGCTCAAGGCGGGCGGGTTGATCGGTCTCGACAATCACGCCGTGGGCACCTTAAAACACCAGTTGCAAACGAAAATGCATCGTCCTTCTTATCAAGGCAGGCCAGTTTTGCCGAGCGAAGGCTGGTGTTTAGCAGGGTCCTGTCGAAATGCATCCAGCCGCTCCATTCGACGACCTGTTTCGCCCGCTCCCGGAACTGTCCCCCGACCATTACGTCGCGGCCCGTAATCACGAGCGTTCGTTTCGTATTACGACCCGCCCATCAGCGAATGGTGGATCGCTCACTACTTCATCCTTAGCCGCGAAGATCTCGATCTCATTGGCGAACCTCGCGGACCGTCAAGTTGCCCAGATATCGCGATGGGGTTGACACCCGCAGGAACGTCTGCGAAGCGCCGCCGATTAGGGACACTGCGAAAAGATGGCTGGGATCCTTGATTCGGATTTGTGCTAGACCGTTCGCATCACAATCGAGCCGATGGCCTCGTCTTACGCTGTATAGAGGCTGGTGCTCGTGCAGGGTTTGGTGAAGTCGTCACGCTGCAGCTAAACAAGGGCGTTGCTGGCGCCCGATGCGTTCAGCGCGCTCACATTAGTAGCAAAGGAACGGCATGGCGAACATCAATCCAGGTGACGTCATCTTGGTCACCGGAGCAAGCGGCGCCATTGGTTTCGAGATCGCAGCGCAAGCCGCTGAAGCCGGGGCGATCGTGGCGGTTCACGGCTCGAGTGCGCGAAGTGCCGCGTCTGCCATCGCGCGACTTGCGGCAAGAGTACCCCAAGCTCAGCTGATCCCCGCCCCCGCCGACTTTCGAGACGATGGCGCCATCGAAGCGATGATAGCGGGCGTCGTTGATCGGACCGCCAGGCTCGACGCCGTGATTCACTGCGGCATCACGGGCGCGCCCGGCGCAACCGGCTTTCTGGCCAAGGCAGATCCGTCGGCACTGGCGAGCCACGTCGCGCTGGTGTTGGGGACTTTTCAGCGGCTGAGCCTTGCTGCCTTGCCCCATCTATCCGAGCGTGGTGGTACCATAATCGCCTTTGCGTCGGACGCAGGGCGTTTCGCGGCACCGCGCCAGTCGGTTGTCGGCGCTGCGTTTGGTGGGATAATGGCGTTCGTGCGCAATCTAGCGATGGAAACCTCGCGCAAGGGCGTGCGCGTCCACTGCATTTCACCCAGCTTCGTCGCCGATACCCCAGTGTTCAAGATGCACGCTGCCCGAGCCGGCGCGGCGTTCGATCGGGCGGGACTGGGCCTACCGACCCCGGCGGACATCGCGCCGATGGCGCTGTTCCTGTGCGGCCCAGGCGCCGCACGCATCACGGGGCAGATCATCAGCATCAACGGCGGTTTGAACGCCTGATGCGAACAGCGCGGCGGTACGATGCCGCCGTGCTGTTCGCATCACTCGGCCGCCGGAGCGGTTTCTGGAGCTTCGGCCTGGTGCTCGAGCACAGCGCGCTCCCTAGCATCCATACACATGCGCGCGAAATTGCGACCCGAAGCAAGCGCGCCTCGCGCAACGCGTGACCCTTAGCTCCCCAGACGCTGGCTTAAATCCGGGCTCACCGGGACCGGAATATCCAGCAACAGCTGCGCCATGCCCTTGGCGACCGGATCGATCCAAGTCGAGGCGAGCACGCCCCCGTCCATAGAGCCCATCACCACGAAGTTGAGGGCACACAGTCCCGGCACGCTGAATCGCTCGACCGGCAAGCGCCGCTGGTGGCCAAGCACGCGGCCATAATGATCGCCCGTCCGTTCGGCAGTGAGAAACGCGGCGATATACGGCAGGAACTCAGGCGAGCGGGCGATGACTGCGACATTGAACAGGTTGCCCTTGTCACCACTGCGCGCCCAGGCCAGCCGGATCAGCGGAACCGTGAATTGTGGATCGGCGTCGTCAGGCAGGCGTGGATCCGCAGGTACGGGCGCCGCGTCGGGTTCGCCGCGCGCGTCGGTCGCAACTTCAAACGCCACCGATCTGCCGTCCACTGACACGGCCTGCGTGACAAGGCTCTTGGGAAGCAGGAAACCGGTGATCCGCTGTATCGGACGCATACCGGCGGCGAGGCCCAAGGTCGTACCCACCGACATGTGGCTGATGGCCGAACCCTGTTCGCGCACCAGCAGTTGCGCGCCGGCCTGGTCTGGATGATCGGCGATGAGGCGGCAGATCGCGACGGTCGCGCCCTCCCCCTCCCCGCCAAAAACATCGCAGCGCGTGCGATCGAACGGCGGAAGCTGGCTGTCGCGCAGCATCGCTCCGGCACGGGCGAACAGCTCTTCTCCCGTGCGACGTGCCTTTGCACCTGCCTCAAGCCCGAGGATCGGGATCGTCGCACTAGCGCGCCAGCCTTGGTCGTACGTCAGACTGGCCTTGTAGGTATCGGTTCGCCCCAGCCCGCGTGCGCCGCTCACTTCTACGCGGTCGGGACCGACTTGCCGCGCTTGCACAGCGCTAAAATCACAGATGACATCGGCGACGTAATAGCGCTGCGGGTCGCTGACCTCGTAGAGCAGTTGCTCAGAGACGGTGCCGACCGTGACCAACCCGCCGGTGCCGTCGGGCTTGGTGATGACCAGTCCGCCATCCGCTTGGCACTCTCCCACCGGCATGCCGATACCGGCCCAGTCCGGCACGTCGCGCCAGTCGGTGAAGGTCCCGCCGGTAACCTGCGCCGAGCATTCCAGCAAGTGTCCGGCGAGCGTACCGGCGGCGAGCAGGTCGAAATCCTCCGGCCCCCAGCCGAATTCGTGGATCAGTGCCCCTAACGCCAGCGCACTGTCGACCGCACGTCCGGTGACGACGATCTGCGCGCCCGCAGCAAGCGCCGCCGCGATCGGGAATGCACCGGTATAGGCAACAAGGCTGTTGACCCGATCCGCCTCGGCCACCTTCTCGTGCACGCACGAGCCATCGAACATGTCGGCGATCTCGCCGGTGACGATCTTGTCGACGCGCGCCGTAAGATTGTCGCCTTCGACCACGCCGACGCGCACCGAAAGCCCGGCCCGGGCCGCACCGGCGCGGATCGCGTCCGCACAAGCCGCAGGATTGAGGCCGCCTGCGTTGGCGACGATCCGGGTGCCGCGCTCCAGCAGGGTCGGCAAGTGTGGCAGGATATAGCCGTCGACGAAATCGGCGGCGTAGCCCTGCCCGGTTCCCGTCGCCAATCCGCGGCCAAGGCCGCCCATCACTGACTCCGCCAAAAAATCGAAGATGATGTAGTCGAGCTTGCCTGCCTTCGCGAGCAACTGGGCGATGCCCATGCGGCTGTCGTTGAAGAACGCCGTGGCCGCGCCGATGCGCACGATCCTGCTCATGCGCTCACGCCACCATGGAGCGCGCCCTTGATGGCGGTACGCGCAACCCGCCGGGCCTTGCGCGCGACATGGGCGTCGAACACGCCGAAGGCGTGGAACGCTCCGGGCCAGACATGCAGTTCCACGCTCACCGGCTTGGGTATCGCGGCCACCATCGCCTCGAGCTTAGTGCGATAGCCGGGAAGTGTCTCATTGCTCAAATCCTGGGTCAGTGGATTGTCGAAGCCGACGGCAAGCTCGGGGTCAACCAGGTGTCGGCTCATTCTCTCTCCCCTTTTCGTTTCTTGATTGTCAGACTTCGCCAGCTTGCGAAGGTAGGCGTCTCAGCCCGCGTGCGCCGTGACGGCCGCTGTTGACGTGCCGTGGCCAGCGCGTGACACACCTCGTAACACCCGTCGAACCACGGGGCAATATGCGCTTGGGAGAGAGCAGTCGAGCGACACCATCGAGCCTTTCCAGCTTGCCATCCCGGAAGCTGAACTGGCGGACTTGCGATCACGTCTTGCCAACACGCGCTGGCCCGAACGCGAAACCGTTGTCGATCGTAGCGAGGGAATGCCGCTCGCCGATGCGCAGGCATTGTGCGCTTACTGGCGAGATTCCTACGACTGGCGACGGTGCGAGGCACGGCTAAATGCGCTGGGCCAGTTTCGCACCACGATCGACGGTCTGGGCATGCACTTTCTCCATGTCCGCTCGAACGAGCCGGATGCGATCCCGCTGGAACGGCGACCACCCCTACCCACAAGGCGGTTTACGCCAGTTGATACAGATGTTACACATTGTTTCATCTGATTGGATCGAAATACGGCCGCCTGGAGCGACTTGATGCGAATCGACGGTTCTCGAAGCGACTCAACCACCATCGATCCGAAATTGGCGGGCCTCGTTGCCTATAACGATCAGCGCAAGCAGAGCAGCCGTGACAGTCTGCTTTTCGCCGCGACCGACCTGTTTTGCAGCAAAGGCTATGCCGCCGTTTCCATCGAGGACATCGCCAACCGCGCCGGAGTAAGCCGGGTCACGTTTTACCGGCGCTTCACGTCGAAGGGGGCAATTGCGCTCGAGCTGTTCGAGCGCGCAGCAGAAATCTCCGCTCCGTATATGCTGGCGATCGGTGCGCGCGAATTTCGCAATCGCGCCACCGTGCTGCAATGGCTTGCCGAGTTCTTTGCTCTCAACCGGCAGTTGGGCGGCATCCTTCGCGTGCTGGTCCAGGCGAACGTCGAGGAAGCGGATTTTGCTCAACAGGTCCGCCCCTATATCTTCGAGCTGGTTTCAACCCTTGGCAACAGCATCCCGGCATTCGCTGCGGGCCAGGGCACCGCGTCGGATCAGCGCCGGGCGGTACGGGCCTGGCTGCTGATCTACACGATCCTCGATCAGAGCAATCATGCGGCACGTACCTGTGGGATAGCGGCCGATCCGATGATGATCGAAGTCCTGGCCGACAGCTTCCTCGACTTCGTGGCACTTGCCTAGTTCAACGTCCATCACGGGCGATCGATCATTACGCACAGCCGCAGAAGAACGAGCCGCGCCAGTTAAGGAGATGGTCTTGTGAGCAACAACGCAGCGCATGTCGGAGCAGCAAGCCACGCCGCACGCGCCAGCTCGGGCTCAGCGCCTTCGGTTTCGACGCTGCGCCGGATGTCGGCGGTACGCGGTACTGGAACTGCTGTCCCGGCGCGCGTTGCGATGTCGAGAGCCTGGACTATTCCTACTCGTTCTCGCCCGAGCCGGGGCTCCGGAAATGACACATGACGAACCACATGCTTATCGTTGGAGCCAGTGGCGTGATCGGCACAGGCGCGGTCGAACATTTCGCAAGATTGCAGGGATGGCGCGTGACAGCATTATCCCGCCGCCGACCCGTCGTCGCCGACGATGTTCGCTTCGATCATGTGGCCGCCGACTTGACCGACGCGGCCGCATGCACTGTCGCCATCAGTACCCTGCCCCCCGTCAGCCACATGATCTACGCCGCAGTGCTGGAATCGGATGACCTGGTCTCGGGCTGGCGCGACGAGAAATTGATCGCGCTCAACGGCACGATGCTCACCAATGTTCTCGATCCAGTCGCCGATTGCGGCCATTTGCGCCATTTGAGTTTGCTGCAGGGAGCGAAAGCGTATGGCGGGCACCGCCACCCAGTCACCACTCCGGCGCGCGAGGACCGACCCCGCGACGATCACCCCAACTTCTATTGGCTGCACGAGGACCTTGCTCGCGCCCGCGCGACGCGGGCTGGTTTCGCGCTTACCGTTTTTCGGCCGCAAGTTTTGCTCGGCAGCGCTCCTGGCGCTGCGATGAATCCGGTCGCGGCGATCGGCGCATATGCCGCCATCGCGCGCGAACTCGGCCGACCCTTTGCCTGCCCTGCGGCCGCGCCCACGCTGTGGGAGCTGGTCGACACCGAGCTATTGGCAGAAGCGTTCGCATGGTCGACCGACAGCCCTGCCGCGCACGGACAGACTTTCAACGTGACCAATGGCGACGGCTTTGTCCTCCAGCATGCTTGGCCCGATCTTGCCGCACGGCTCGGCCATTCAGACGGCGGCGTCGAGCCACGTCGGCTCGCGGATCTGTTCGCAGAGCCCGAGGTACTGATCGGCTGGGACCGGATCGTGGCCCGCCACGGCTTGCGCGTTCCCAACCTCGCGGCGCTGCTAGGTAAATCGCACCACTACCTTGACCTGCTGTGCAGCGCACGGATCGCTGACAAGGCCGCGCCTTTCCTGCTGAGCACGATCAAGATACGCCAGGCCGGCTTTGCACCGTGCCGTGACAGCCTAGACAGCCTGGTTCATTGGTTGCAGCGAATGGTGGAGCTACGGCTGTTGCCGTCGTTCGTGCCGAATTGATCGGGTTCGCCCCGGAATACCGAACGTCAGCCGAGGCCATGATAAACAGCCCAGACACATCGGCCTGAAAGGCTACTGGAAAAGCAGTTCGCCCTGCACTGGGCGTACCCTCGTTTCGGCCGGCGGAGGCACTGCGCGCGTGAGACCGCGCCGCTTCGGCGAGCGTGTAGACTGCCTGGGTGCGCACCGCGATGATGGTGATCGACCCTATACCCCTGATAGTGACGTCGAAGCAGACCGGCTTTCACCAATTCAGACACGGCCCTTCTGACGTTGGTTTTCCCGGACTGTAGTACGCGAGCGCGGGCCTCATCGTCGACGACCGATGTCCGCAAAATGATCGACATCCTGAAAGGCAAAAATCAAAACATGGCACGCACGCCGAAAACCACCGAGACCCCGGACACATCCTCACCCGCAACCTGCGCAATCCGAGCGGTTCCTCCCAACCTACGCTCCCAATTGACGCCAACGTAAGGCGCCAGCGAACGATTGTGGTCGTAGCGAAGCCTCGCGCCCATTTCGAGGCGCTCGAAGCCGGCACCGACGTTCAGCGCCGGTACGTCCTGAAACGCGAAATCCACCTCGGCCTCGGGCTCAACCACAAGCGACTGGGTGATGCGCTGTGTATAGCTCGCCTTGCCGCGAGCATGGACATCGCCCTTGTTCGAGACGAGTAGCTGACCTTGCACATCGAACCAGTACGGCGCCAACCCCTCGATCCCGACTAACGCGTACGTACGTTGCGGATCGGGACGAAAATCCTGCCGCATGCCGAGTTGCAGGTTGAACCATGGGTCCAGCGCATGACGCCAGTAGGCACCGAGTTCGATACGTTCGGCGCGCTCGGCGAACGTGCCCTCGCCTTCGCTGGCCAGAACGATCCGGTCGATATCGCCTCCATACCACGCCCGCCCGTCCCAGCCGAAGCCATCGCCGCCCTTGCCGGTGCGCAATTCCAGTTGGTCGACCTGAAGCGCGAATGTCCTGAAGGTCATCTCCTCTATCATCGCCGCGCGCGAGGCTGCCATGCGGTCGGGCTCGAAAAAGCGTTCGGCAGGAAAATCGGTCGGCGGCGCCGGCGGCGGGGCATCGCCTGGCTCGTCGCTGACTGTGCTTTCCGGCATGGCATGGGCGGAGTGATCCATGCCCTTCATGTCCTGCCCGCTCATACCCATGCCAGGCATGTCCACCTGTGAATGGTCCATGTTGCCATGATCCATACCGTCATGGCCGCCACTATGCGGCAATGTGGTGTCGGTCTCCTGCGCCTGTACGACAAGCGGAGAGCCAGCCAACAGCAGCGAGGTGAGGATCGGTAAGAGCCGAGCCATCAGGCTTCTCTTTCCTTTCGGACCGTCACGACCCGCATCATGCCAGCATGCATATGCAGAAGCATGTGGCAGTGGAACGCCCAGTCACCCTCGCCATCGGCTGTGAGATCGAACGAAGCTTTTCCGCCCGGCAGTACGTTGACGGTATGCTTGCGCGCGCGGCTTCCCGGCTCGCCACTGACCAGTTCGAAGAAGTGGCCATGGATGTGGATCGGGTGTGGCATCATCGTGTCGTTGATGAGGTTGACGCGCACGCGCTCACCCAAACGGAAGGAGATCGGCGTCGGGTTCTCCGACATCGCCTCGCCGTCCATGGACCACATATACCGCTCCATCGCGGCCGTCAGGTGCACGTCGATCTGGCGGCTCGGCACGCGAGTATCCGGATTGGGATTGCGCGAGCGCAGATCGGCATAAGTCAGCACGCGGTGATCTACGCTTTCTAACCCGGTCGGGCGGTCGCCCAGACGATCTACCGGCATCGGCGAAAGCGTGGCGACGCCTGGCCCCATCTTCACGCTCGGCGCGACCGACGGATCGCGCATCGACATCGAGTGGCCGCTGTCCTCTCCCATATCCATGCCGTCCATATCCATACCCATGTCGCGCATGGTGAGGACCGGGCGTTCACGCAGCTTCGGCGTTTCACCCACAAGGCCCGGCCGCTGCGCCAGTGTCGCGCGGACGAGCCCGGAGCGGTCGATGGCCTCTGCGATCACGCCGTAGCTTTCTGCGGTGCCTGGCTGGACGATGAAGTCGTAGGTCTCGGCAATTGCGATCTGCACTTCATCGGTTTCGACCGGCTGCACGGGATTGCCGTCTGCCGCCACTACCGTCAGCGGCAAGCCGGGGATGCGGAAGTTGAAATTGGTCATCGACGAGGCGTTGATAACGCGCAGGCGCACTTTCTCGCCCGGCGCAAAAAGCCCGGTCCAATTTTCGGTATTGCCATGGCCGTTGACGAGGAAGCTGTAGGTTGATCCGGTTACGTCCGAGATGTCGGTCGCGTCCATACGCATCGCCCCCCAGGCGAGGCGGTCGGCCAGCGACTGGTCCTTACCCGCAAGCAACCCCGAAAGAGTTTGGCGCTGGCGGTTGAAGTAACCGCCCATCATCTTCAGTCGGCGCATCTGCTCGTGCGGATGGATCGGACTCCAGTCCGAAAGGACGAGCACATGCTCGCGGTCACAGGCGATCGGATCGGCACCGGCAGGATCGATCACGATCGGCCCGAACAGTCCTTCCGCCTCCTGCATTCCAGAGTGCGAGTGGTACCAGAAGGTGCCCGCATGGGTGAGCGGGAACTCATAGACGAACGTCTCACCCGGATCGATGCCGGGGAAGCTGACTCCCGGTACGCCGTCCATCTGGAACGGCACCAGCAATCCGTGCCAGTGGATGGAGCTCTGCTCCTTCAGGCGATTGGTGACGGCGATACTCACCGTTTCGCCTTCGCGCAGGCGCAGCAGCGGCGCGGGCAACGTACCGTTGACGGTTACGGCATGGCCCGATCGGCCGCCGGTCGCAAAATGGCTTTCGCCAATCTGAAGTGCGATGGAATTGCCTGACAGAACGCCGGAATCGGTGCCGGCATGAACGATGCCCGACGTCCCGCTCCGCGCCCAACCCGGGAACAGACCCGACATGCCAAGACTGCCAGCGAAAGCGCCGCCAAGGGCAAGGAAACGCCTGCGTCGAAGCAGGGCGCTATGGAAGCTGTAATTTGGCGTCATCGTCAGGATACGCGGCTCACGGGGCTATCCCTCACCGACGCGTGACAATTTTTTACGTGAAAGAAGAGCCGATGCCCGCTGCCTTGAAGAACCTGTCACACCCCTCCGTTCCCGCTAGCCCTTGCTGCCTTCAACGCAGGATGCGCGGTCAAGGCCATGCCGATTTGCACCGTCATGGCGAGGCCCGGCAGGCAGAAGTTGAAGTTGGTCGTCGACTAGACGTTGATGATAGGCAGCCGCACCCGCTCACCCGGCGCGAACAGGACGGTCCAGTTGCCGGCCGTGTCTGGGCCGTCGATAAGGAAATCGTACGTGGAACCGGTGACATCGCAAATGTCGGTGGAGTCCATCCGCTGTGCAAAGGTCTGGTCGTGGATCGAGGTATCCTCGTGCTGGCCATTGGCAGCGCAAAGGCGCTCGTGCTGGCCTTCCTTCAGGCGGATCAACGGCCCCGGCATTGTGCCGTTAGCCGTCACCGCTTACCCTTCGCGCCCGCCAATGCGACGTGGATATGCCCGATATCATGGCGGATACGCTCCCCCAAAAGCATCGCACCTTGCACCGCGCATGATCGTCCGGCGGTCGAGTTTAGATGGTGGCTATACCCTCAAACTCTCGGTCAATTTCATGCGGGCGCGGTAAAGGCGTGTCTCTACCGCCTTCGCGCTGAGGCCCAGCAGAGCGGCTACGTCGGTCTGGCTCATGCCCTCAATGGTGCGCAGCAACAGCACCGAGCGCAGGTTTTCAGGCAGAGCAGCGATCGCGCAGCGCGTACGCGCCAGTTCCTGCCGAGCGGCGACCTGCTGTTCCTGACCCGGCGCGATGTCCGATACCTGCAGCCCTTCATCCATCGGACGGGCGCGGGAGAAGAAGCTGCGCACCTTGCGCCTCCTCCGCCAGTCGCGCGCCTTGTTGATGGCTATGCGCATGATCCAGAAGCGGAACGGGCGCGCCGGATCGTAGCGATCCAGATGCGCAAAGGCCGCGATGAAGCTTTCCTGCGTAACGTCCAGCGCAGCATCGCCGTCGTCGATCTGCGCGCGCACCAGTTGATAGACGGCATCGCGGTGACGCGCCATCAGCGCCCGGTATGCATCCTCGCGGCCGGACAGGGCAAGCGCAGCCAGCGTGCCGTCGTCATCGGCACCGGGTACGGCGGCGGGCGACAGCGGGCTCACTGCTGCGGTGCGGTCAGCGCGTCCACCATCGCCTTGTCGAAACGCTGCGCCTGATCGGGGCGCAGGACGGCACGCATCGCGAACAGATGCCGCAGCGTTTCCTTCTGCAGCATACCCATAGCATGGTGCGAACGGTCCACCGCATCGGCGACATGCGGACCGTAGCCCTTCTCCGCCTGAATCGCCGCAGCGAGACGGCGGTTGTCGTCGCGCATCTCCTGCTCGTAGCCGGTCTGCCGCGCCGCGAAGCTGCGTTCCAGCGCCTCGATCCGCGCCGTCTGTGCGGCGTCCAGTTTCAGCTCATGATGGATCAGGGTGTGGAAGCGGTTCTCAATCGGCGGTTCGGGCGTGAACAGCAGGCGACCGATGAATACCCCGGCGATCGCAGCCAGAAACGCGAAGAGAACGATGAGGTACGAAGGACGCGCCACCGTCTCAGCGCCCGCCCATCAGCAGGGATGACGGCGCGCTGGAAGGCACGGCGTTGAGCGCGAAGGACGGCACCGCGCGCGCGCTTTGCGGTGCGGAGAAACTGGCGACGAAACCGATGCCCAGCGCCATCACGCTGGTCAGCACCAACGTGCGGCGCGCCGCACCCTGCGCGCGCCGCTGGCCCATGCCTGCCAGCACGGCGGCGTCTATGTTCGCCAGCCGCGGGTCGGCACCGTCACCGCCCAGGTCCGCCAGCAGTTCGTCGATATCGCGCATCTTCATTACCTCCACTCCCCACCTATACGCAGCCCGCACAAAAATCACTCACGGCCATGAGGGACAGCCTGGGAGCGCGCGTATCCAAGCGACGGCCCCGTGCCCGGCCAGGTAGCGCTGGTCGAAAGCTACGCGCAGCCGACCGTGGTCTGTGAGATCATGCCCTACGGCGTATGGTCGCGCGTGGGCGACGGCGAGTTGGAGAAGAATACCCTGGCGGAAATGCCCAAGGTAACCGTCTCCGCCAAGCCCGTCCGTATGCGGTCACCGTGGTCCGCGCCCTCACGCTGCTGGTGCGCTCGCGTCAGAAGATGCGCCGCACCGACAGCAGCAGAGTGCGCCCCAGCGGGTCGAGATAGTCGCGCTGATAGGCATAAGGCGTGGTCCCGGTGGCGTCGGTCACCCGTTGGCGGGTATCGAACAGGTTCTGCGCCGACAGCGTGATACGCGTGCCGCGCGCCCATGCCTTCCCGCGAAAGCGATTCTGAAGGTTGGCGAATATCCTGAGGTCGAGCGTAGCGAGCGCGCCGAAGTGCAGGTCGCCGGCCGCCGAAGACATGCTATCTCCCGAAACGGTGGTCGCGGCTTGCCAGTTGCCCTCAAGCCTTGCGCCAAGACCGTTGTCGGTCACGCCCAGGGTCGCGGTGACTTTGTGCTGCGGGGTGCTGCTGCCGCTGATCGTCCCGCCGTGAAGCAGGTCGATCGTGTCGCTGCCCTCTGTCAGTTGCACTTCCTGGCGCAGAACCCAGGTGTGATAGACCGAGGCCAGAAGCCGCGCGCCGTTGTCGCTGCCGCCCGAGAACCCGCGTCCGCCTCCCCCGCGAGGGCCTCCGCCGCCAGGGCCACCACCCGGCCCACGGCGCCCGCCCATTCCTTCGGGGCCGCCGCCCGGAGGAGGGCCAAAGCCGTCGGCCGGCGGACCGTCGCCGGGAGGCGGGCCAAAACCGTCCGGCGGCGGGCCACCGGGGAACGCACCTTCGGGGCCGCGCTCCTCGCGGTTGCCGTTGACGGTGATCTCGGTGCCTTCGCCCGGCGGGCCATCCTGGCGCTCTGCCTGCGGATCCACAGCCTGGGCCGGCTCTCTTGTCTGGTCGCCCGGCTGGGCCTGGTCCGCCCGTGGTCCCCAGCGGCCGGGTCCCGCGCCTCGCTCTCCCCCGCGCGGCCAAGGCCGCCGCTCGGGCCGCTTGGCCTTGCGCAGCTGGGCCGAGAAATTGAAGCCCCAGCGCACCTGTTCGGTGCGCTGGCGATAGATATTCACCGGACGGGCATCGACTTCCACCAGCGTGCCTTCGGCATCGCGCATGAAGCGGTCGGGGAACGCGTCCTCGACCGCCGCGGTCACGCCGCCCAAACTCATCACCGCGTTGCGGTTGCGGCTGTCGACATAGCTGGCGGTGAAGTTGAGCTTCGGCTCGCTCATAATCTTGGCGTTGACGCCCAGCCTGAAGACATGGCGGTCGTCGGCCTTGAGCCCGGCGTTGCCGCCCGTCACGCTGGTGACCAGCACCGTCTGGCCGGTGACGTAATCATAGACCCGCTGGTTGCTGCTGATGGTCACCGGATTGCCGAGCTGCGCCACGGTGGGCGCGCTGCGGTCCTGATTGAGCGATGCGATCACGCTGACCCCGGTGACCGGCGCCCAGTTCACCCCGAAGCCGAAAGTGCCCAGCGTGCCATAGTCGGAAACTTGCGTGATCCCGCCGTTGAGGTTCAGGCTGATCGTACCGACCGCGCCCAGAACGCCCTTGCTGCGGCTGGTCAGCGGTACGTCGACGCTCAGCCTGGCGCTGCCGTTGGTACGGTTTGCGTCGCCGCTGCTGGTCAGCCCGTCCCGCACCGTGGTCGAAGACTGCGCGGTGAAATCGCCGCCTAGCTTCAAACTCACGCCAAGGTCGCCCGCAGGTAGCTTCAGCAGTTTGCCGAACAGCAACATGCTGGCGCTGCCAGTGTCGCTGTTTGAATTGGCGCGGTTGGTGACCATATCGCCCAGCAAGGCGGCAGACAGCGTGCCATAGGGATCGACTGCCGTGTTCCCGCCGTCCAGCGCAGCCTGCAGCGCACTGGTATCGTACCCGTTGTCCGACCGGGTTTCCGACTGCGAATGCGCATAGCTGCCGATGACCGACAGCTTCCAGCGCGTGGACAGGTCGACGTTCAGTGTGCCCCCGGCCGAGACGGCGCCCGAGTTCGTCGCTTTGCGCAGCGGATCGGTCGAAAGATAGCGGCTCAGTGTCGTTCCGGTGCCGTCCGAATAGGGGCTATCCGCCGGGATCGTCAGGTCGCCCGTGGCCAGCCCGTCGAGTCCACGGCTGGTCGCATATGTACCCTTCAGGTTGAACGAAGCGTTGGAAGTGGCGCTCAGTTCGTGCGCCAGGCTGGCCGCCAGCGCATAGTCGCGCGTCGATGCCTGAAGCGTGCGATAGGCGGTTTCGTCGGCAATGCCGCCCGCCGGGGTCACGCCGCTGTCTGGATCGGCGGCGATGCCCCGGTCGCTTTCGCGGATGGCGGCCTGGGTATCGACCCTGCCGATCAGGTTCAGCCGGTCGTTGTCGCGGATTTGTGTGTAGGTGAAGGCGCCGGAACCCTGCCCGCCCCCGCCCTGCGCCGCCATGCCGCCGCCAAGGTTGGCGACGCGCGACTTGAAGCGGCGCTTGAGAATGATGTTCACCACTTTGGCCTGCGCATCGTAGCCGTACTTGATGGCGACTTCCTCGGGCAGGATATCCACGCGCAGGACCGATTCAACCGGCAGGTCGCCCACCTCGTTGACGCCCGATACGCGCTTGCCGTTTACCAGCACGACCGGCCCGCTGGACGCATCGCGCCCAGCAATACTGCTGGTCTGGTCAGCGATCTCGGCCAGCAGGTCGCTGACCGAATCGACGCCGTAGGACGCGATCTCAGCTTGTCCGAGCTGGTTTTCCGGCGGCACATCGCCGATCACCGCGCCTGGTACGGCCTGCCCCGTGACGATGATCTCGTCCTCGGCGGACGCTACGACGGCCGGAGCGCTTTTTGCCGAAGCCGGCGCGGCGGCGGTCTTTTGCGCCAGTGCTTCCCCCGGCATCGCCGTCGACGCGAGCAGGATGCATAGCAGGCCGGGGCCTGACCGAAGGGGGACCGTATTCCTCATGGCCTTCGGGCTATGATGGCAAGGGCGCACAAAGTAGCCGCAAATGGTAAGAAATTGTATTGGCCATCGCGGCGCGTCCCCGGGTGCCCAAGGGCCTAGCGGCGGAAAATCGAGGCCCGACGCAACATTCCGCGATTTCGTCCCTTGTCGACACATGCCTCATGGGAAGGGATTAACTGTTGCTCACCGTCCATCATCTCGAAAATTCGCGGTCGCAGCGCATCCTGTGGATGCTCGAAGAGCTGGGGATGCCTTACAAGGTTACCCGGTATGAACGGAACAAGGAAACGATGCTTGCGCCGCCCGAACTGCGCGCGGTGCATCCCCTTGGCAAATCACCCGTCATCGTCGACGAGGATGGCGCGGGACAGCCATGCACGGTGGCCGAAACCGGAGCGATCATCGAATATTTGGTAGCGAAGGCCGGCGGCATCCTGGGCTCTCCGGATGAAAGGCAGGCGGCGCTCCATTATCGTTATTTCCTGCATTATGCGGAAGGTTCGCTGATGCCGCCGCTGCTGATCAAGCTGGTGCTGGGCATGATCCCACTTGTCGGCAAAATCGCGCAGAAGCGGCTGCAACCCATGATCGACGTCCACCTCGATTTCGTCGAAAGCGAGCTTTCCGCCCGGCCCTGGTTCGCGGGAGATACTTTTACCGCAGCCGACATCATGATGAGCTTCCCGCTTGAAGCAGCGCGCGATCGCGGCGGACTGGACAGCTCGCGGCCCGCCGTCATCGCGTGGCTCGAAACGATCCATGCGCGACCTGCCTACCAAGCCGCGCTGGCCCGGGGCGGTCCTTACAAATACGCCTGAGAGCCTTCGATCCGCGCGTTAGGTAACGGCGCGGATCGTCTGTACTCCCGGCCCGATGTCCTCGTGTTTGGGCGCCGAAGCCATAAGAGCATCGTGCTCGGCGAACACCCGCTCGATCTCGTCGCGCTTGTCGAAGATCATGCGGGCGACGCCGCCGGTCATGCCGCCCTCGTCGCCGACCCGCCCGAGGACACCGGCGAGGTCCTCCAGCGTAGCCCTTTCGGCGCTGCTATGGAGCCCACCCTTGGAATCGCGATAGGCGATGCATTCGCTTGCCATGTGCCGTCCCCTTCTCTGGATAGAAACAAAATGCGCCAGTTCGGCTAGAGTTGCATCCGGAATTATACGGATGATGGCTTTCCGTCGTCGGGTTTTCTGGGGATGAAACCCATAGGCCGACCCTGCCACCGCTGCTCCCAGCCAAGCTGCGCCTACCTTATGCAGGGACGGCCGATCTAGCCGGTTCCTCCGGCGATGCTCATTGCCGACTCAGCTTCGGCAACCCGTCGACGGCCCTGGATACGCCGCTTCCCGGCGCATGGTTATACGCTAGCATCGACATCAAAGCCTGGCTGGCCGGGCCAATCTTCGATTCTAGCGCATACTTGCCCTCATCCGGTGGGAACGCCCGGCCAGTGTGCGAGTTAGCAGTCGCAGCATCACGGGAATTGCAGGTTTCCGGGCATAGCCGGCGTGGTCTGTATGCCATGGCCTTTTCCTGCACCCGTACCATTTGGAGTGTCGCAATGTCGCAGGGGTCCGCCGAGTTTTCCTTCGCCAAGCCGGAGCGTCTGATCCACGAACTGGGCGCCGAATATACCGGCCAGGGCACGCATTTCGCGGTCTTTTCCGAAAATGCCGAAGCTATGGAACTGTGCCTTTTCAGCGATGACGGCACACAGGAAGTCTCACGCATGGAACTGCCCTCGCGCGAGGGGTCGGTGTTCACCGGCTATGTTCCCGGCATAAAGCCCGGTCAGCTTTACGGCTTTCGCGCAAACGGCCCTTACGAGCCCGAGCGCGGCCATCGCTTCAACCCCAACAAGCTGCTGCTCGATCCCTACGCCCGCGAGGTATCGGGCGCGGTACGCTGGGACGATGCGCTGTGGAGCTATGACCTGACCACCGGCGACGATACCACGTTCGACCACCGCGATTCCGCGCCGTTCATGGTCAAGAGCGTGGTGCAGGACCCCGATTTTGACTGGGAAGGCGATCAGACCCTGGCCCGCCCCTGGACCGAAACCGTGGTCTACGAGGCTCATGTACGCGGCCTGACCATGCAGCATCCCGACGTCCCCGAAGCCCTGCGCGGCACTTATGAGGGCATGGCGAGCGAGCCGATCCTCCACCACTTGCGCAAGTTGGGCGTCACCGCGATCGAACTGCTCCCCTGCCAGTTCTTCCTCGACGACAGGATGCTGCTGGACAAAGGCCTGTCGAACTACTGGGGCTACCAGACGCTGGGCTTCTTCGCCCCCGAACCGCGCTTTCTGCGTTCCGGCGACGTGGCGCCCCGCGCGATCAAGCAGTTCAAGGACATGGTGAAGCGGTTCCACAAGGCCGGGATCGAGGTCATCATGGATGTGGTTTACAACCACACCGCCGAAGGCTCCGAAAAAGGGCCTACCCTGTGTTTTCGCGGCCTCGACAACGCCAGCTACTACCTGCTGAGCCCCGAAAACCCGCGTTACAGCTTCGACACTACCGGCACGGGCAACACGCTGCAGGTGGCCCATCCGATGGTCATGCGCATGGTCCTCGATTCCCTGCGCTACTGGGTGCAGGTGATGCACGTCGACGGCTTCCGCTTCGACCTTGCCTCCACCCTGGGCCGCGAGGCAGCGGGCTTCGACCGCGAAGGCGGCTTCTTCGACGCGATCCGGCAAGACCCGATCCTTGCCGGCGTGAAGCTGATCGCAGAGCCATGGGACGTGGGCCTTGGCGGCTATCAGGTGGGCGGCTTCCCCCACCCGTTCCGCGAATGGAACGACAAGTTTCGCGATACCACCCGCAGCTTCTGGCGCGGCGACGAGGGCCAGGTGGGCGACATCGCCCAGCACCTGATCGGCTCGCCCGTCCAGTTCAACCATTCCGACCGGGGCGCGACCAGCTCTATCAACTTCCTCGCCGCGCATGACGGTTTCACGCTGATGGATACCGTCGCCTACAACGACAAGCACAACGAGGCGAACGGCGAAGGCGGCGCCGACGGGCACGACAACAACATTTCCGACGATATGGGCGCCGAGGGCCCCACCGATGACGAAGCCATCATCGCCGCCCGCGCCCGCCGCCGCCGCGCTATGATGGCCACGCTGCTGGTCAGCCAAGGCGTGCCGATGCTGCTATCCGGCGACGAGATCGGCAACAGTCAGCAGGGTAACAACAACGTCTACTGCCAGGACAACGAACTGGGATGGGTAGACTGGGACAACCGCGACGACGAATTCCTGAAATTCTGCACGGACATGATCGCGCTGCGCCACCAGTTCCCGGTATTGTCCCAGGAGAACTTCCTACAAGGCGACGCCAGCGATAACGAGCGCGTCGAGATCGCATGGTTCCAGCCCGACGGCCGCCCGATGGACCAGGAGCTGTGGAACCAGGAGGGCCTGCGTGTGCTGGGCATGATGATCGATTACTCCGCGCGCGAAGTCTTCCTCGACGGCGGACGGCCATTGTTCGCGGTGCTCAACGCGGGCGACGAACTGGACTTCGTACTGCCAAGCGGGAACGGCGCCGATCGCTGGGTCCGCGTGCTGGATACCGCCCGCGACGATCCCTTCACGTCCGAAGCCATCCCCGGCGAGACGGCGGCTATTTCGCCCGCCAGCCTCTGCCTGTTCCGTCCCGTCTGAGCGGGCACGGCATATGACGAATGCCTGGGGCGCGGCCCCGATCGACGACCGTCACTGGCGCTTCGGCCTCTGGGCACCGGATGCCGGCCATGTCGCGGTGGAATTGGGCGCGTCCGTCCTGGCAGCCCGGCCTGCCGGCGATGGCTGGTGGCGGCTCGATACCGATGCGCAGGCGGACAGCGCCTATCGCTGGATCGTGGACGGCGCCGCCTATCCCGATCCGGCCGCCCGCGCCCAGACCGGCGATGTCCACGGTCCCTCGCGCCTCGTCGATCCGTCGCGCTTCGCGTGGGAGCACGAATGGCCCGGCCTGCCGTGGCACGAGGCGGTCGTCTACGAACTGCACATCGGCACCTTCACTGCGGAGGGCTCCTTCGCCGCCGCCATCGCCCACCTGCCGCGCCTGCGCGATCTTGGCGTGACCATGATCGAGCTGATGCCCGTCGCCCAATTCGACGGAGCGCACGGCTGGGGCTACGACGGCGTGCTGCCTTACGCACCGCACCCCGCCTACGGCACACCCGACGATCTGCGTGCACTGGTAGACGCGGCGCACGGTCAGGGCATGGGCGTGCTTCTGGACGTAGTGTACAACCACTTCGGTCCGTCCGGGAACTACCTCGCGGCTTGGAACCCCGCGTTTTTCCATGAAGACCGCACCTCGCCGTGGGGTCAGGGAATTGCCTTCGAAACCCCCGCCGTGCGCGAATTCTTCATCGCCAACGCCCTGCACTGGCTGGACGAATACCGCTTCGACGGTCTACGCCTCGACGCCGTTCACGCCATCGAGGACCACTCGGCCAAGCACTTCCTCGACGAACTGGGCGAACGCATCCGCAGCCATGTCGCTGACCGCCCCATCCACCTCGTCACCGAGGACGAGCGTAACCTTGCACGCTACTTCACGCCGGAAGCGCCCTTCGACGCGACGTGGAACGACGATTGGCACCATGCCGTCCACTGCCTTCTGACCGGCGAGGACGAAAGCTATTACGCCCCCTTCGCGGTGGACCCGGTCGGCGACATCGCGAAAGCCCTCGCCGATGGCTATGTCGAGCAGGGGCAAAGCGGCCGGAACAGCGAGCCGCGCGGAGAGCCCAGCGCGCACCTGCCGCGCACGGCTTTCGTCAACTTCCTGGGCAACCACGATCAGGTCGGCAACCGGGCCCGGGGCGAGCGCCTGCATCAACTGGCGCCGGACAATCACGCCCTGCGCGTGGTCACCGCGCTAACGCTGCTTTCGCCTTTCGTGCCCATGCTGTTCATGGGCGACGAGTTCCTGACCCCGGCCCCCTTCCAGTTTTTCGCCGACTTTTCGGGCGATCTTGCCGAGGCCGTGCGGAAGGGCCGGGCGGAGGAATTCGCCGGGTTCGCCAGCTTCGGCGGCGACGTTCCCGATCCCATCGCGCGCGAAACCTTCCTCGCCTCGAAGATCGGCGAACCGGACCGTCCCGAGCAGTGGGAACACGAACAGTTCGTCCACGGCCTGCTGACCCTGCGCGCCGACCATCTCACCCCGCTGCTGGGGCAAAACCCGAACCCGGTGGCCGCCGTGCATCGCAGCGGGCCGCAGATCGAGGCGCGCTGGACATTCGGGTCCACCGCTCTTCTCCTGCGGGCTCGGCTCGGGATCGGGGAAGGTCCCGATTTCGAGCCGCACCCTGCGCCGATCCTGCAACTGTCCGATCCGTCCAGCCCCTTTGCGTTCTCTGCCGCCGTGACGGCCTTGTGAGACGGGAGTAACCTTGATGCCGCCAGCCGTACCCGTCGCTACTTATCGCCTCCAGCTGCGCTGCGGCGTCGATCTGGACCGCGCCCGAACGCTGCTGCCGTGGCTGGTACAGCTGGGGGTGAGCCACCTTTATCTCGCCCCGCCGTTCCACGCCGCCAGCGGCTCCACTCACGGCTACGACGTGATCGACCCGACCCGCATCGACCCCGTGTTGGGCGGCGAGGAAGCCTTTGCAGCGCTAAGCGAGGCCGCACAGCGGGTCGGCATCGGCATAGTGATCGATATCGTCCCCAACCACATGGCCTTCACGCCCGAAAACCCGTTCCTCGCCGATGTGATGCGCCATGGTGCAAACAGCCGCTTCGCCGCCGTGTTCGACATCGACTGGGAAAAAGGCCCCATCCACTTCCCGGTCCTGGACGGGACCCTGGCCGAGGTGCGCGCGGCAGACCAGATCGCGCTTGCAGGCAGCGGCGACGATCCGCAGCTGCGCATTTACGACCGAGAATATCCGCTGCGCGTGACGCCGCTCGCCCAGCGACTGGCGCACGCTGGCACCGCACTGGACGACGCCGCGCTCGATGCCCTGCTGGCCGAGCAGCACTGGTCGCTGGGCGACTGGCGCGCGAGCGCCGACCGCATCGTTCACCGCCGCTTCTTCAACATCACCGACCTCATCGGCGTGCGCCAGGAAGACGCGGACGTCTTCGCCCTCACCCACCGCTGGATCATCGATGCAGTCGCGGCCGGAAAGGTGCAGGGCCTGCGCGTCGACCACATAGACGGCCTCGCCCGCCCCGGCGGCTATCTCCACCGCCTGCGCGAGGCCGTGGGCGACACCCCGGTGTGGATCGAAAAAATCGTCAAACCCGGCGAGCAAATCCCTGCGAACTGGCCGATCGAGGGCATGAGCGGCTATGAATTCATGAGTCCTGTCACCCGCCTGCTGACCGATCCCGCCGGCCTTGCCGCCATGCGCGAGGCTGCGGACGGGGCGGTGCCCCCCTCCACCGCGCAAGAAGTGCGCAAAGTGCGCTGGGAACTGCTGGAACAGGTTTTCACGCCCGAACTGGAGCGCGTCACGGATGCCGCCATGGCCGCGCTGTCCGCCCCCGAGGATGCCAGGCCCGCGCTGATGGACGCGGTCGCCCGGCTGGCGACCGCCTGGCCGGTCTACCGTTCCTACGCTGCCGATCTGTGCCCCCTCTCCCCGCAAATCGCCGAGGCCGTCGCCGCAGCCGGCCCGCAACAAGACACAGCCCGGCTGCTGGACCTGCTGCGCGCGCCCGACGACCTGCTCGCCCGTACTTTCGCCGCGCGCTTCGAACAACTGACCGGTGCCCTCACCGCCAAGTCCGAAGAGGACACGGTGTTCTTCCGCAGCATCGCCTTCCTGCCCTTTTGCGAAGTCGGTTCGGAGCCGGACCTGGGCCCGGTCGATTGTGACGGGTTCGAAGAACTCATGGCGATGCGCGCGGCCGAAACACCGCTCGCGCTCGATGCGCTTTCCACCCACGATACCAAGCGTTCCGCCGATGCGCGCGCGGTGCTGATCGCACTCAGCCACTTCCCGCAAGCGGCACAGGACCTTTACGCCGAGGCCCGCGAAACCGCATTGAACCTTGGTCTGCCGGAAGGCTGGGGCATCTACGCCCTGCAAACCGCGCTAATCCTGCGCGGCCAGCCCGATGCGGACGAGCGGCTTGCCGCCCACATCGCCAAGGCCATGCGTGAGGCCAAGGAACTGTCCCGTCACGAAGCCCCCGACGAAGCCGCGGAAACCGCCGTCACCGCCCTGGCCCGCACGCTGCTGAACGACATGGCTGACGGCGGGCTGATGCCGCAGGAGCTTGCCGCATCGTTCCAGGCCGCGGTGGAGACAGTCGTTCTTGCCCAGGCCGCTCTGCAGCTGACCGCGCCCGGCGTGCCCGACATCTATCAGGGCACCGAAGGTCTTGCCATCGCCCTCACCGACCCGGACAACCGCCGTCCCGTCGACTGGGAGGGGCTGATGGCTCTGGACGGCGGCAACACCGGTCTATCCGCGCGCAAGCTCGCGCTGACCCGCGAACTGCTCGCCAGGCGCCGCGCCTCCCCGCGCCTGTTCGCGCAAGGCAGCTACCGGCTGGTCGCAGCCGAAAACGCACTGCTGGTCGAACGCGGCTGGGACGGCGAAAAGTTCACGTTCACCATCCCGATCCCGGTGCAACAGGCGGCGCGGCTCGCCGGTCAGGCCGCCTGATCGACTGCCGCGCGATCCCTACAGTCTGAACGGAAAGGCTCTCAGCCGCATCTGCTGAAGCCGCACTGGAAGCAGGTCAGCCACCCTTCGACGGGCGCTTAGCAATCATTTTCCAAAAGGCCCGCGCCGAAGCGCGCACACAGGATGCAAGAACGCCCGCACCTGCCGTTCGTCACGGCTGGCGCGGGCGCTGGAATGCCGAATTGCACGGATCAGTTGGCGGGAACGGTTCCCACCGCGCCCACGGCCCGGCTCTCTTCGAGACCGCCGCCGAGCGCGCGATACAGCTCCACAAGATTGCCGCCCTGAGCAAAACGGGTGGTGACCAGCTGCTGCTCGGCCGCATAAGCGGTGCGCTGGGCATCGAGCGTCGTCAGGAACGAATCCACCCCGGCGCGGAACCGGGCATCGGACAGCTTTGCCGCCACCTTCGCCGATTCAGCACGGCTTGACTGTGCCCGCACCTGGTCGCCGATCTTGCCCCGCTGGGCAAGCGCATCGGCGACTTCGCGGAACGCCGTCTGGATCGTCTTCTCGTACGTTGCGACGGCGGCCTGCTGCGACGCCTTGGCGTAGTTCAAGTTGCCGGTGCGGCGGCCGAAGTCGAACAGCGGCAAGCCAACGCTGGGGCTGGCCGTGTACGTATAGCTGCCATCCTTGAACAGGTCGGACAGCCCCAGGCCCAGCGTGCCGAGCGCGCCGGTCAGAGAGATAGTAGGGAAAAACGCGGCGCGCGCGGCGCCGATATTGGCGTTCTCGGCAATAAGCAGATGTTCGGCCTGAAGCACGTCGGGACGGCGTAGCAGCACGTCGGAATTGACGTCGCCCGGCAGCGCATCTCGGGTCGCCGGCTCGGCGCCGAGCCCTGCGGGAAGCTGCTCCTGCGCCACGGTGGTGCCGACAAGGAGGTTCAGCGCGTTCTGGTCGAGCGCAACGGTGGCCTCCAGCGCGGCGATATCGCTGACCGCGCCCTGATAGCTGGTGTCGGCCTGGCGCACTTCCAGTTCCGAACCGACGCCAATGCGAAACTGCTCCCGCGTGAGGCGCAGGGTGTCCTCGAACGTGCGCAGGGTTTCACGCGAAAGGCGCAGCTGTTCCTGATCCGAAGCCATCGTCAGCCAGGCGGTGGCGATCTCGGCGATCAGGCTGATGCGGGTGGAGCGCTGGGCTTCTTCGCTGGCGAAGACCTGCTCCTGCGCTGCGCGCGAAAGATTGCGCACCCGGCCGAACAGATCCAGCTCGAAAGACGTGAGGCCGATGGTGGCCTGGTAGATCTCGATGTCCTGCGAAGAACCGGTGCCCGTCCCGGTCCCGGCGCCGCCGGCACCCTGGAGGTTGTTGGTAAAGGTCCCGGTGCCGGTGGCATTGACCGTCGGCAGCAAGTCAGCGCGCTGGACCCGCAGCTGGGCGCGGGCCTGAAGTACGTTGGCGGCCGCGATCCGCAGGTCACGGTTGTTGGCGAGACCCGTCTCGATCACTTGCCGCAGGCGCGGATCGAGGAAGAAGTCCCGCCAGCCGATCCGCGACACGTCGACCGCATCGGTGGCCGCGGCAGGGTAAACCCCGCCTTGAGGCAAGGCGGCCGGGATTGCGCCCACGGGCCGCTCGTACTTGGGTGCAAGGTTGCACCCGGCGAGCAGCGCGGTGCCGGTGAGCAGGGCGATGAGCGACTTGGTCATGTTCAGAATCCCTGCGGCCCGACGCCGTCGTCGGAAGTGCGGTGCGTGTCTTCGGCTGCGGGCTTCTGCCGATCGGTCTGCCCGTGCTTGAACAGGCGGCAGATGACCACGAAGAACATCGGCACGAAGAAGATCGCGAAGACCGTGGCGGAAAGCATGCCGCCCACCACGGCGCGTCCGATGGCGTTCTGGCCGCCGGCGCCCGCGCCGGTGGAGATCGCCAGCGGCAACACGCCGAAGATGAAGGCCAGCGAGGTCATTAGGATCGGGCGCAGACGCAGCCTGGCTGCCTCCATCGCCGCATCGAAGGCGTTCATGCCCGCCTGCACGCGCTCCTCCGCGAACTCGACGATAAGGATCGCGTTCTTGGCCGAGACACCGATCGTCGTGATCAGGCCCACCTGCAGGTAGATGTCGTTGTTGAGACCCGTCAGCCACGCAGCGGTGACCGCACCGATGACGCCCAGCGGCACGACCAGCAGCACCGAGATCGGCACCGACCAGCTTTCGTACAGTGCGGCAAGGCACAGGAACACGATGAACAGCGACAACGCGTAGAGCATGGGCGCCTGACCGCCGGAAAGCCGCTCTTCATAGGACAGGCCTGTCCATTCCAGACCGGTGCCCGGCGGCAGTTTCGCCTGCATCTCGGTGATCGCCGCCATCGCGCCGCCGGTGCTCAGGCCTTGGCCCGGCGCACCCTGCAGCTCAACTGCAGGACGGCCATTATAGCGCGTCAGGATGACCGGAGCGTTCTTCCAGGAGAACGAGGAGAAAGCGCCGAAGGGAGCCATCTCGCCGCTCGTTCCCCGGACATAGAAGTTCTCGAGGTCCTCGGGCGTCTGGCGATAGGGTTCGTCAGCCTGAAGGTAGACGCGCTTGGTACGGCCACGATCGAGGAAGTCGTTGATATAGGCGCTGCCCCAGGCCGCTGAGATTTCCGAGTTGATCGCACTGAGATCGAGGCCGAGCGCGCTCGCCTTGTCCTGATCGATCTTGATGTCGAGCTGCGGCGCATCCTCGAGGCTGACCGGGCGGACCTGAGAGACGCGCTTGTCACCGCCGGCCATTCCCAGCATCTGGTTGCGCGCGGCAATCAGCTTTTCGTGCCCCATGTTGGTCTCGTCGACCAGCCACAGGTCGAAACCGGTGGCATTGCCCAGTTCCTGCACGGCAGGCGGGACCAGTGCGAAGATCATCGCGTCCCGGTACTTCGAGAAAGTGCCCATGGACCGGCCCGCGATCGCCGCGGCGCGATTTTCCGCTCCGCCGCGGTCAGCCCAGTCCTTGAGCTTGATGAACGCCATGCCGGCACTCTGGCCCTGGCCGTTGAAGGAGAAGCCGTTGATGGTGAATACGGATTCTACGTTGGCTTTCTCATCCTTGAGGAAGTGGTCGCGCACCGCGTCCAGCCCCTTCTGGGTCCGGGGCAGCG
Organism: Novosphingobium barchaimii LL02; assembly: GCF_001046635.1. Taxonomy (GTDB): domain Bacteria; phylum Pseudomonadota; class Alphaproteobacteria; order Sphingomonadales; family Sphingomonadaceae; genus Novosphingobium; species Novosphingobium barchaimii. The sequence goes on along the minus strand of NZ_KQ130457.1, from coordinate 64,676 downwards.
TGCCTCCCGGAGGGCCCTGGACAAGCGCGATCATCATACCCTGATCCTCATCCGGCAGGAAGCCGCCGGGCAGGCGCGAGAAGACCAGGCCCATGATGCCCACGATAACCAGGTAGATCAGGCCCGAACGCTTCCAGCTGCGCGCGGTGCGGGTGACGCCCTTTTCGTACTTCTGCGTTCCCCGGTCGAACTTGTCGTTGAACCAGCGGAAGAAGCGGGCAAGCAGACCGTTGCCCTGCCCCTGCTTGGGATCATGGGGCTTGAGGATTGTGGCGCACAGCGCCGGAGTGAGGATCAACGCGACCATCACCGACAGCGCCATCGACGACACGATGGTGATCGAAAACTGGCGATAGATGACGCCGGTGGAGCCGCCGAAGAACGCCATCGGCAGGAACACTGCCGAAAGGACCATGCCGATACCGATCAGTGCGCCGCTGATCTCGTCCATGGATTTTCGCGCCGCTTCCTTGGGAGACAGATGCTCCGTCTGGATCAGGCGTTCGACGTTCTCGACCACGACGATGGCATCGTCGACCAGCAGACCGATCGCCAGCACCATGCCGAATAAGGTCAATGTGTTGATAGAATAGCCCAGCATCGACATCACGCCGAATGTGCCGAGCAGCACCACGGGAACCGCAATTGTTGGAATGATCGTCGCGCGCCAGTTCTGCAGGAACAGGAACATGACAAGGAACACGAGCACGACTGCTTCGATCAGCGTGTGCACCACCTGCTCGACCGAGAGGCGGACGAAGGGAGTGGAATCGTAAGGGAAGGCGACCTTGACGTCCGAAGGGAAGTTCTTGGCGATCTTCTGCACTTCGGCCTTCACCGCATCCACGGTGTCGAGGGCATTGGCGCCCGAGGCCAGCTTCACACCGAAACCGGACGAATTCTTGCCGTTGAATTGCGTATCGAAACCGTAGATTTCAGCGCCAAGTTCGACGCGCGCCACATCGCGCAGGCGCACGACCGCGCCGCCCTGACCGGTGCGCAGGCGGATGTTCCCGAATTCCTCAGGAGTCTGCAGGCGCGACTGAACCGACACGGTGACGTTGAGCTGCTGCTCCTTCGACGAAGGAAGCTGGCCGAGCTGGCCTGCCGAAATCTGTGCGTTCTGGGCCGAGACAGCGGTGCTGATATCGGCGATCGTCAGGTTGTAGCTGCGCAGCTTGAGCGGATCGACCCAGATGCGCATCGCATACTGGGTGCCGAAGATCTGCAGTTCGCCCACGCCATTGATGCGGCTGACGGGGTCCTGTACCTGGCTGACGATATAGTCCGAGAGATCGTTGGCGTTGTGGCTGCCGTCCTCGGAATAAAGCGCGGTGACGAGCAGGAAGCTCGCTGCGGACTTCTGCACCTGCAGGCCCTGGCGTTGAACTTCCTGCGGCAGCAGCGAAGTCGCCGCCTGCAGCTTGTTCTGCACCTGAACCTGCGCGATGTCGGGGTCGGTGCCCTGCTCGAAGGTCAGGGTAATCGTCGCGTTGCCGGCCGAGGAGGACGAAGCCGAGAAGTAGCGTAGGTTGTCGATACCCTTGAGTTGCTGCTCGATGATCTGCGTCGTCGTGCGCTCAAGCGTTTCGGCATCGGCGCCCGGATAAGTGGCGCTGATCGTGACCGTGGGCGGCGCGATCTCGGGAAACTGTGAGATCGGCAAGCTGCGGATCGCAATCGCGCCGAACATCATCAGCACGATCGCGATGACCCATGCGAAGATGGGCCGGTCGATGAAATAACGGGACATGGTGGGTTACTGCCCCTGCTTCGGCTGCTGGCCCGCCGGCGCGTTGCCGCCGGGCTTTGCCTGCTGCGCCGGAACGGCCTTTACCGCCGCGCCGGGACGCGCGTTCTGAGCGCCTTCGACGATGACCTTTTCGCCGGCCTTCAGGCCGCCGGTAACCAGCCAGTTGGTGCCGACCGTGCGCGGTGCGGTGATCTTGCGACCCTCGACCTTGCCCTGCGCGCCGACGACGAGCACCGTCGGGGCGCCCCTCTCGTCGCGCGTAACGGCAACCTGCGGGATCAGGATGCCCTTGCTACGGGTGCCTTCGACCAGTTCGGCGCGCACATACATGCCGGGAAGCAGCAGGCCGCCGGTATTGGGGAACTGCGCCCGCACGACCTGGCTGCCGGTGGTGGGATCGACGCTGACGTCGGTGAACTTGAGCACACCTTCCTGCGGGTAGGCGCTGCCGTCCTCCAGCTTCAGGCGAACGCGCGCGGCGCCGCCCTCGCGCGAGATTTCACCCGAGAGCAACTGCTGGCGCAGCCTGAGAACGTCCGCGCTGGACTGCTGGATGTCGACGAAGATCGGGTCGATCTTCTGAATAGTGGTCAGTGCATCGGCCTGCGAAGCCGACACGAGAGCGCCGGTCGTGAAGGTCGAACGGCCGATGCGGCCCGAAATCGGCGCGCGAACGGTGGTGCGGCCCAGATCGATCTGGGCGGTACGCAGCGCGGCCTGCTGGGCGGCGACGTCGGCTTGGGCCTGCTGGGCGGAGACGGCGGCGTTCTCGGCGTCCTGGCGGGAAATCGCGTTGATCTTGACCAGTTCGTTATAACGCCGCGAAAGGGCAGCAGTGGAAGCGATCGCTGCGCGCGCGCGGCCCAGCGCCGCACGGGCGCTTGCCACCTGTGCTTCGTAAGGCGCGGGATCAATGCGATAAAGCGCCTGCCCGGCGCTGACCTGGTCGCCTTCGGTGAACAGGCGCTGGAGGATCAACCCGTTGACCTGCGGGCGCACGTCCGAAGTCTCGTAAGCGCTGGTACGGCCGGGAAGTTCGGTGCTGATGACCACCGCTTCCTCGCGCACGGTCACCACGCCGACCTCGGGCGGACCTGCGGGCGCGGCCTGTTCGCCTCCCCCTCCACAAGCGGACAGAAGCAGCACCAGGGCCGGGGTGATCTTTTTCATGGAGTCTATCCGCCAAGAGAGTTAAAGCGTGAGTGAGTGCTCACTCATGATTCGGGCGCTCTTTATTGCGTCGCAGCATCTATTGCAAGTCGGGAGAAGGAATGACAAACGACGGTACTATCGATCGACCGCGCGCCGCACGGTCGGCGGCCCGCCGACAACACCTCCTCCTCACAGCGCGTAACCTTTTTGTCGAGAAAGGGTTCCATCAAACCGGCGTGGCACAGATCGCCAACGCTTCCGGGATCGCCGTGGGCCAGATTTACAGGGATTTCGCGAACAAGGAGGCGATCATCGCCGCCATCTGCGAGGCCGACCTTTCAGGCTGGCTCCAGGAAGAGGTTCTGGAGGCCGCAGTGGCTGCCGGAGACAGCAAGGCGATCCGCGACTGGATCGAACGCGTCGCCATCGAGGAGCCCTCGAAGGAAGACCGCCGGCTGATGTGCGATCTGCTTGCCGAGGTCGGCCGCAACCCGATCATCGCGGATATCAATCGAAAGGTCGACGAACGCCTTAACACCAGCCTCGAGGCCGCGCTGGTTTCGCTCGCGCCCGGCACAACCAAGCAGCAGCGTGCGACGATGATGGATTTCATACTTTCGATCTCGTGGGGGATGGTCGCACGGATGGAACTGTATCCCTACCGCGAACATGAAACGCTGCGCCGCTATGTCCGTTCGCTGCTGCGACAGGAGATTGCCGCGCTGGGCCGCTGAAAATTCCGCCCTGCGCCGCGAATCCATCGACGGGTTGCGCGCATGGGCCGCACTATCGCCGCAACACGATTCGAGTCTGGAAAATGGCTCAAAACGGCATAATCGTGCGTATTTGCGGGCTCTGGACATTCTTGCCGGTTCGTATCATCCTGATGCCATTGAAGACCGAGCAATACGGTCGCTTTTATAGGATGCTAAACCGATGATCGAGAATAGTGACGTTGATACCGGCGACAAGGCAATGATCATTCTGCAGAGCCTGATCTGCTACCTTCGTGAAAAGAACGTGCTCTCGCGCGCGGATATGGAAGAACTGCGTGATCGCGTGGAAGCCCGTATCGCGGCATCCGAAACCAGCCTTCCCTGCGGCCAGGCCATCGCTGCTGCCGCTGCCAGCGAAATGCGCGAACTCGACGACTTCTGCGGCAAGAAGTACGGCGGCAAGCATAGGCGCCGGGTTAACTGATCGCCTGAAGCGCGCCTATCGAAACAGGCGCGCTGTCATAACGCCTTGGCCGGGATTTCGAACTCGACCTTGAGCCCCTGCCCAGGCAGATTGGCCGCGACTATGCGGCCCTTGTGCGCGGCGACCGCGCGCGATGCAATGGCGAGGCCAAGGCCAAGGCCCTGGCCATCTGCCTTTCCCCGCACAAACGGCTCGAACAGCGTGTCGATCAGATCTGGCGGCACCCCCGGTCCTTCGTCGACAACCGACAGGCGAAATGACGCTTCCCCTGCCAGATAGACACAGCCCACTTCGATTCGCCCCTTTGGCGGCGAAAAGCGCAGTGCGTTGCGCACCACGTTCTCGATAGCCCGGCGCATCAGTTCTGAACTGCCGCGTACTGGCGGGCGCTCCTCATCCTCTTCCCCGGGCGCATCGAAAGTGATCTCGATGCCAGCGGGCTGCGCTTCATAGCACGCATCGGCAATGACGCTGGCCGCTACGCCGACAAGGTCGAAATAGTCGTCACCGGGGTCCTGCTCGTTTTCGGCTCGGGCCAGAGTGAGCAGTTCGCCAACCAGCCCGTCCAGACGCTCGACCTCGCGCTCCATGCGGTCCATCGCGCTTTCGGTCCGCGCCGGGGTCTGCCGCGCAAGTGCGATCGCCAGTTGCAGGCGCGCCAGTGGTGAGCGCAGTTCATGCGAAACGTCGTGGAGCAGCCGGTCACGGCCCTGCACCAGTTGTTCGATCAGCCGAGCCGTGCGGTCGAATTCATGGGCAAGGTCCGCCACTTCATCACGCCGCGCGCCGATCGCCGGCGACACCCGCGTTGCCAGTTCGCCGCGGGCAAGGCGTTCGAACCCGCGCCGCAGGTGGTTGATCGGGGCTAGCAGATACCAGGCCAGAAGCCCGCTGAAAACCAGACCTGCCAGCACACCCGTCAACACCAGCTCAGGCGGGATGTTGAGCAGCCCCGGCGAATCGTCGCGGTGGTAGCGAAAGCGCAGCAGGTAACGCGCGCCCGTCGGATCGCGCACCCGGCGCTCCAGCACCCCGTACCCCTCGCCGAGCCGGGCCGGGCGCGTGCCTTCCGCCACAAGCTCCAGCCGATGACGCGAATCCTCAGGCAGGTTCGCCAACATTGCCCGGTAGCGCGCCGGCCCGCCGCCGCCCACCGCCTGCACCGCTGCCTCCAGCACGGGCGGGCCGATATGACGGGTCATCAGGAATTCGGGCGGTTCGCGGTCGCCGCGCAGGGCGAACAGCAGCCAGACCACCTGGGTCATCACCACGAAGGTGACCAGGAACGCCAGAAGGATTTTCCAGAACAACCGCCGACCAGCCAGCAACCGCCCGATCCGCAGGCCCATCAACGAACCCCCAGCCGGTAGCCAACCCCGCGCACCGTCTCGACGCTTGCCGCCCCGTGCGAGACCGCTTCCAGCTTCTGACGCAGGTTGCTCACGTGGACGTCGACGCTGCGATCATACGTCTGGCGCGCCCGGCCCAGGCCCCGTAGCGAAATCTCATCCTTGGTCGCCACGGCCTCGCCGGCGCGGGCGAGGATGAGCAGGATGTTGAATTCGGACGCCGTCAGTTCCACCCCGGCGCCTTGCCACTGCGCCTTGCGCGCGGCGACCTGCACTTCCAGCCCGCCGAGCAAGATCGTCGCCGGCTGAGGGACGATGACCGGCTGCTGCCGGCGCAAGTTGGCGCGTAGTCGGGCGACAAGCTCGCGGGGGTAGCAGGGCTTGGCGACGTAATCGTCCGCGCCCAGTTCCAGCCCGATCACCTTGTCCACCTCGTCGCCGCGCGCGGAGAGCATGATGACGGGCAACTGATTGCTTTCCCGCAACGCGCGCAGCAGGTCGATGCCATTGAGGCCGGGCAGCATTATATCCAGCACTACCGCGTCGTGCTCGCCCGAAAGCGCGCGCGCCAGCCCCCGTACGCCATCAGAGACGATCTCGACGCGGAAGCCTTCGCTTTCGAGATATTCGCCCAGCATGGCGCCAAGTTCGTGATCGTCGTCGATCAACAGGATGCGTTTGGAATCCTCGTCCACCCCGCTCTGATGGCCCAGCAGCGCACGCTTGTCAGCCGCGGCCTGACCACCTTTACGAAAACTTTACAAATCCCTGTCGAAGTCTTTACCCACAACCTTCCAGCCACAAGCCATACCGGAGCCCATGTTCACCACTCGTCGCATCGTGATCGGCGGCGCCATTCTTGGCGCATGTATCCTCCTGCTGGTCTGGAAGCTGTTCCTGTCTGCACCGGCCGAGCCGGACGTCGCGACCGCCAAGGTCGTGCGCGGCGCGATCGAGCATACTGTCGAGGCGACAGGGACGCTTGAGCCCAAGGAACTGGTCAGTGTGGGCGCGCAGGTCGGCGGCCGGCTGGACCAGCTCAACGTCGCTGTGGGCGACGTGGTCCATCAGGGCGACCTGATAGGCCTGATCGATCCGCGCACCCAGACCAACAGCCTGGAGACCGCCAGGGCCGACCTCGCCAACACGCAGGCCCAGCTCGCCGGCGCAAAGGCGACGCTGGCACAGGCCCAGCTCGCCTTCCGCCGCCAGCAGGCGCTGGGATCGGGCGAGGCGACCTCGCAGCAGGACTTCGAGGCGGCCCGCGCAACCCTGCAATCCGCGCAGGCCAGCTACGATGCGCTGCGGGCGCAGATCCGGGCGGCCGGGGTGAGTGTAGATACCGCGCAGGTGCAGCTGGGCTATACCAAGATCACCGCGCCGATGGACGGCGTGATCGTCGCGGTGGTCAGCAAGCAGGGCCAGACGGTCAACGCCAACCAGTCCGCGCCGACCATCGTCGTCCTCGCCAAGCTCGATGTTATGACGATCAAGGCCGAAGTGTCCGAGGCCGACGTCATCAACGTGAAGCCCGGCCTGCCGGTCTACTTCACCATCCTGGGCGACCCGGACAAGCGCTATGAAGCCAAGTTGCGCCTGATCGAACCGGCGCCGGAGTCCATCGTCGACGAAGTCAGCTCCAGTTCCAGCAGTTCCTCCACCAGCAGCACCTCCACGGCGATCTACTACAACGCCCTGTTCGAAGTGCCCAATACCGACGGCCGCCTGCGTGCGCTGATGACCGCGAAGGTTTCCATCGTGCTGGATCGCCGCGCCAATGCCTTGTCGATCCCGGCGACCGCCCTCGGCGCCAAGGGCAAGGACGGCAGCTACACGGTGCGCGTGAAGACCGAGGAAGGCACGATCGAGAACCGCCAGATCAGGATCGGCCTAAATAACAACGTCAACGTGGAGGTCGTCTCCGGCCTCAGGGAAGGCGAGAACGTGGTCATCGGAGAGGCATCGGGCGATACGGCATCCAGCGGCCGCCGTCGCATGGGCCCGCCGGGATTCTGAGGCGGCGATGACCCCCACGCCGCTCCTGTCGCTGTCGAAAGTCCGGCGCGAATATCCTTCGGGCGACGGCGTCTTCGCTGCGCTCAAGGACATCGACCTGACGATCCTGGCGGGCGAGATGGTGGCCATTGTCGGCCAGTCCGGTTCGGGCAAGTCGACGCTGATGAACATTCTGGGCTGCCTGGACCGGCCGACCTCGGGGTCGTACCGCGTCAGCGGTCGAGACACCGGCAAGCTGGAGCCGGATGAACTGGCGGCCCTGCGCCGCGAGCATTTCGGCTTCATCTTCCAGCGCTACCACCTGCTCACCGACCTTTCCGCGCTCGGCAACGTCGAGGTTCCAGCGGTCTATGCCGGCAAGCCGCGCGGCGAGCGGGCTGACCGGGCCGGGCAACTGCTCGCCCGCCTGGGCCTGGGTGAGCGTACCAACCATCGTCCCGGTCAGCTTTCGGGCGGCCAGCAGCAGCGCGTCTCGATCGCGCGCGCCTTGATGAACGGCGGCGAGGTGATCTTCGCCGACGAGCCGACCGGCGCGCTGGACAGCGCCAGCGGCGTGGAAGTCATGGCGATCCTGGGCGAACTCCACGCCGAGGGCCACACAGTCATCATCGTCACCCACGACATGCACGTTGCCGAGCACGCCGACCGGATCATCGAGATCCACGACGGCGAGATCATCGACGACCGCCGCAAGGGCGAGCCGAAAATCGCGCCGACTCTGCCCCCGCCGGTACAGGGCACCAGCAACTTCCAGCAGCTTGCCGACCGGTTTCGCGAAGCCTTCCGCATGGCGGTACTGGCGATGTCGGCGCACAAGCTGCGCACGTTCCTGACGATGCTGGGCATCATCATCGGCATCGCCTCGGTCGTGTCCGTGGTGGCGCTGGGCAAGGGCTCGCAGGAGCAAATTCTTTCGGACATCTCCGGGCTGGGCACCAGCACCCTTACCGTCTTTCCCGGCAAGAGCTTCGGCGACATGCGATCGGGCAAGATTCAGACACTCAAGGACACCGATGCCGATGCGCTGTCGCAGCTTTCATACATCGACAGCGTGACCCCCAGCGTCTCCTCCAGCGTCACCGCCCGCTACCGTAACGTGGCCGCCACCGCGAGCGTCAGCGGCGTGGGCGCCGACTACTTCCGCGTGCGCGGGTTGAAACTAGTGTCAGGCAGCCTGTTCGATCAGCAAAGCGTGCGCCGCCTTGAGCAGGACGCCGTGGTCGACGAGAACACCGTGAAAACCCTGTTCCCGGACGGCGAGGACCCGCTGGGCAAAGTCGTCCTGCTGAGCAAGGTCCCCGTGCGCATCGTCGGCGTCGTCGGCACCCAGCAGCAGGGCTTCGGCGGCAGCGACAGCCTGACCGCCTATGTGCCTTACACCACGGTGATGAGCCGGATGCTGGGTCAGTCCTACGTATCAAACATCACCGTGCGCATCGCCGACAATACCTCAACCTCAGCAGCGGAGGCAGCGGTGACGCAGCTTCTGACCCAGCGCCACGGCACGGTTGACTTCTTCATCAGCAATTCCGACGACATCCGCGCCACGATCACCAGCGCCACTCAGACCATGACGCTGCTCGTGGCCGCGATCGCGGTGATTTCGCTGATCGTGGGCGGCATCGGCGTGATGAACATCATGCTCGTCTCGGTCACTGAACGTACCGCCGAGATCGGCGTGCGCATGGCGGTGGGCGCGCGTCAGTCCGACATTCTCCAGCAGTTCCTGATCGAGGCGATATTGGTGTGCCTGATCGGCGGCGTGATCGGCGTGCTGCTGTCGCTTGGGGTGGGCGTCTTGTTCTACCTTGCGAGCGCGCCGATAACCCTGTCCTACTCGACCACTTCGATCGTTGCCGCCTTCGTGTGCTCCACGATGATCGGCATCGTCTTCGGCTTCCTGCCCGCCCGGCGCGCGGCCCGGCTCGACCCGGTCGACGCCCTTTCGAGAGACTAAGCGTGCATAGGCTCCTCCCTTCCCCGCGGCTGCTCTTCGTCCTGGCAGTGCTTCCCTTGGCCGCCGGCTGCGCGGGCGTCACCCGCTCGCATTACGCCGTGCCTTCGGTCCCGGTCGCCGCCGGATGGGACGCAGCTCCCGTGGGCGATCCCGCCCCCGCAGGCGGCCCGTGGTGGAACGAGTTCGGCGACCCTGCCCTCACCTCGCTGGTGCAGCAGGTGCTGGCGACCAATGCCGACCTCGCCGCCGCCGGCCTCCGCCTGAAGCGCGCGCGGCTGTCCTCCGATCTGGCGCGGCAGGCGCTGCTCCCCAGCTTCAACGCGGGGCTATCCTCCAATGCCTCGAAGCCGCTGGAGGGCGGCACATCTTGGACAAAAGGGAGCAACGGCTCTCTGGGCGCCTCATGGGAGATCGACCTTTTCGGCAAGCTCGACGCACAGGCAGACGCAGCGCGCTGGGAAGCACAGGCCACCGCGCAGGATCTAGCCGGAACGCGACTTTCGCTTATCGGCACCGCCGTACAGGCATGGTGGCAACTGGGATATGCCAATGAACAGATCGCGCTGGGCGAACAGAGCATCGCCTATGTGAAGCGCGCGCTGGAACTGGTGCAGCGCCAGTATGACGCCGGCGCCGTTTCCCGCGTGGAACTGCGCGATGCGCAGCAATCGGTCGCATCGCAGGAAGCCGCGCAGACGCAGCTGGTACAGGCCCGCGTTGAGGCGCTGAAAGCCCTCGCCGCCCTGCTCGACCGTCAAGGTTACGACGGCGAGGAACTGCGTGCCTTGCCCCAGAACGCCCTGCCCGCCATCAACGCGGGCGTCCCTGCCTCGCTGCTGGCGCGTCGCCCCGACCTTTCGGCGGCCGAACTGCGCCTGCGCGGGACGCTGGCGACCAGCGATGCCACCACGGTAAGCTATTACCCCGGCTTCAGCCTGACCGGCGCGCTGGGGACGGCCAGTTCCTCGCTGCTCACGTTCTTCAGCAACCCAGCCGCCAGCCTCGGCGCGGCGCTATCGCTGCCGGAACTGAACCCGGTCAAGGTCCGCCTCGCCACCGGGGTCGCCCGCGCGGACTACGACATCGCCGTCCAGGACTTCCGCCAGACCTTCTACGACGCCCTGCGCGATACCCAGATCAGCCTTTCCGCGCGCGACCAGTACATCGCCCAGGCCCGGTTCCTAGATGCCAATTACGCCGCCGCCAAAGACGCCGAGTCCTTGTACGAACGCCAGTACCGCAACGGCCTCATCACCCTGCGCCTGTGGCTCGACGCGCAGGAACGCCTGCGCAGCGCGCGCAGCAGCCTGCTCCAGAACCGCTACAACCAGCTGACCGCGCAAGTGCAGGTCTATCAGGCGCTGGGCGGGGATACGGCCACCCCCGCCTCCTGAACGCGCCGCTCAACTGCCTAGCAGATGCGCCGCTATGGCAGACCAGTCCTGCTCGCCGCGCCCGGCATCGGCGGCGGCCTGCATCTGCCCGCGCACCGCGCCGAGCATGGGCAGCGCCTTGCCGAACGCTTCGCCGGCCTCGCTCGCCAGCCGCAGGTCCTTTAGGCCGAGAGCCAGGCGGAAGCCCGGCTCGTAATCGCCCGCAACGATCTTGCCGCCATAATTTTCATAGACCCGGCAGCCGAACAGGGTCTGGGTCATCAGGTCCAGGAAAGCGCCGCGCTCCACGCCGTGCGCCTCGGTGATCGCCGCCGCTTCGGCCATGGCCTCCATGGCCATGGCGATCATCATGTTGCCCGCGACCTTGGAGGCATTGGCGGTGCGGGGATCCTCTCCCATCACGAAGACGCGCCGCCCGATCACGTCGAACAGCGGGGTTACCCTGGCGATCGCCTCGGCGGGGCCGGCGGCCATGATGTTGAGCTGCGCCGCTTCGGCCACGTCGGGCCGACCGAACACCGGGGCCGAGACATAGCCGATGCCACGCGCGGCATGGATATCCGCAAGCTCACCCGCGAAATCCACCGAGATCGTCGCGGTGACCACATGCACCAGTCCCTCACGGGCATGGGATAGAAGGTCGCCGTCCAGCACGACCTCCCGGATCGCCGCATCGTCCGACAGCATGGTAAAGACCACGTCTGCGCCGAGCACCTCCTCAGGGCTTGCCGCGATGGTCCCGTTCACCACCGCATCCCCCGCCACGGGCGAACGGTTCCAAGCGAGAATACGGTGCCCGGCACGCCCCAGGTTCGAGGCCATCGCCAGCCCCATCCGGCCAAGGCCGACAAATCCGATATCCATGCCAATACTCCTGCTCAAAATCCGTTCGAGAACGGGAAGGCCATCGGCTTCCTCAGGTGAGGCTAACGCGGCCTTCAGCGCCGCTTCCCCGATCTGGCCGTTATGTGTCTCGTGTCGGCCGGTCAGGCGCCGAAGCCGCCGTCGATGGTATGCATGGCGCCGGTTATGCCGCGCGCATCCGCGCTCACAAGGTAGGAGACGAGGCTCGCCACTTCCATCGCGTTCCCATGGCGCTTGATCGCCATGACGCTGTGCATCAGCTCGGCCATCGGGCCATCGGCGGGATTCATTTCCGTGTCGGTGGGTCCCGGCTGCACGACGTTGACGGTGATCTCGCGAGGGCCGAAATCACGCGCGAGGCCGCGCGTCATGCCCTGCAAGGCCGACTTGGTCATCGCATAGGCGGCAAGGCCGGGGAATGGCATGCTGTCGCCGTTGACGGAGCCGACGAACACGATGCGCCCGCCGTCGGGCATGGCGCGCGCCGCTTCGACGGCGGCATGGTAAGGCGCGCGCACGTTGACGTCGATCATGCGATCGACATTATCCGCTGCCAGTTCCAACGGATCGCCGGCTACCAGCAGACCGGCGTTGAACACCAGGATATCGACAGGTCCGGCGTCGCGCACGGTCTTTATAAGGCCGTCGCGGTCGGCGGCATCGGAACGGATGGCCGTGGCCCCGGTCTTCTGCGCCAAGGCCTCGGCGGATTCCCGGGAGCCTGCATAAGTGAAATCGACTTGCGCGCCGTCGGCAGCCAGTCTCGTTACGATAGCGGCGCCGATGCCGCGGCTGCCGCCAATCACCAATGCCTTCTTTCCCATGATATCTGCCATGTCACATTCCTTGATAAATATTGAGCGTTCGCTACATATATCGCCCCGCGAGGGGCTTCAAGAGGTATTTTGTAGTGACTGCTAATTTAAAATCAGGAAGGGGCAGGCCGCGCAGCTTCGATACCGAACAGGCCCTGGCGACAGGCGAGGCGCTGTTCCACGAAAAGGGTTACGAAGGCGTCGGCCTTGCCGCGCTGACCAGCGCGCTGGGCATCAAGCCTCCCAGCTTCTATGCCGCCTTCGGCAGCAAGGCCGCCTTTTTCGAGCGCGTCCTCCAGCGCTATAGTGCGGCCGCCACCCCGATCGCGGACCTGTTCGTGCCCGGCCGTCCCGTCATCGATGCGGTGGCGCACCTGCTTACGGATTCGGCGCGCGCCTATGCTGCCGATCCCGAACGGCGTGGTTGCCTCGTGCTGGAAGCCGCGCGCGCATCCACCGATGCCGATATCTGCCAGTTGGCGCGCACCGCGGCCCAACGCCCGCGCGCCGCCATTCACGCCTTCCTAATGCAGTCTCATCCCGATGCGGCGGATAGTGTGACGGACATGGTGGTCGCCGTGATGTCCGGCATGTCCGCTGCCGCGCGCGAAGGCTGGGACGAGAAACGACTGGCCAGCGTAGCCCGCATCGCCTTGATGGGCATCGCGGCGGAGCTGGGCGATTGACGCCACCCTTGATTGATGTCGGGCCTGATTGACCCGGGGATAGTGCGAACGCGATTCAGGCGGTAAATGGTTCACATGACGGCCCCCTCCCTCATCCGGCAGATCGGCATCATCGGCACAGGCAAAGTTGCCCGCGCCATGGCGCTAGCTCTTGGCAAACATAGCGCAAAGCCGCCGATGCTTTGGGGCCGCACGCGCACGGCAATGGAGGAAGCCATCGCGCAGATCGGGCATGGCGTGGCGGCCAACAGCCTCGCTGCGCTTGTGCAGGCCTGCGATGTCACCGTCATCGCGGTGTCGGACGATGCCATCACGGCCGTGGCTGAGACACTGGCTCAGGCCGGGCGGTTGGATCACGCGCCTCTCGTCTTCCACGTCAGCGGCAGCAGCGGCACGGCGATCCTCTCCGCCCTGCACAGTAACGGCGCGCTGACGGCAGCGATACATCCGGCCATGACCTTCACCGGCGATCCGCATCTTGAGGTGGTGCGCATGGCAGGGGCACATTTTGCCGTTACCGGCTCGGATTCCAAAGCGGCAGCGCGTGCCCATGGGCTTATCCGCATGCTTGGCGGTGTATCGGTCGAGGTGGCCGAAACGCAGCGCACACTTTATCACGCCGCGCTATGCCACGCGGCCAATCACCTTGTCACACTGATCGCAGGAGCATCAGGCGCCTTGCGGGCCGCCGGAGCGGAGAACCCGCGAGATTTCCTGGCGCCGCTGGTACGCGCTGCACTGGACAATGCGCTCGAACGTGGGATCGGCGCTCTGTCGGGTCCGGTGCTGCGCGGGGATACCGGCACAGTCTGCGCTCACCTCACTGCGATCGAGGCGGGCTATCCCGACATGCTGGCACCCTATCGCGCGATGGCACTGGCAACTGCCGAAGAACTGGCACGTCAGGAGCCTTCAGCACTCGTCAGGCAACATATGTTGCATTCATGGAAGATTATTCAATAAAATCAGCCGATGGGCTGGAAAAGAAAGCATGGCGTTCGGAGTATGCCGAAAGCGATATGACCCAGCAAAGCTCTTGCTTTTCGGGGAAGTCGCCGACGACTCCGGTGCAGTCGACCACCAAACCCCGACGAGCGTTTTCAGCATGAGTTGCGCCGCCCGTTGACCCACCACCCCGCATTGCCGCGACCGAGGCAGCATCGGCAAGAATACGAGTTGGCCCTCTCTAATCAGAAGAGCTGGAGGTTTGCTGAAATTTCGAATAGTGGCAGCTGCCACACGCCAGATGGTGGAAGCGGAATTCGCGGCATCCTAGCGGCAAATACAGGGGTTAATTGAGAATGCTAAGCAGTCGCAGTATCTTAAAGTTCGCAACCCTCGCTGTTGTCGCCGGCGCAAGCGCTTCGGGTCCGTCCGTACTCGCTCAGGAAGCCGACATCGTCGTCACGGCCCAGCGCGAAAACGAGACGCAGGTCCTGCGCCGAGGAAGCCTGGGTGCACTCGGCGCGAAAGATGCTCTGCAAGTTCCCTTCGCGATCAAGGGCTATAGCGAGGCGCTGATTCTGAATCAGCAGCCGCTTACGCTTGGGCAGGTCCTTGAAAATGACCCGTCCGTCCGCACTTCGCTCGGCTTCGGCAATGCTTCCGAGCAGTTCATTATCCGCGGCTTTCCCCTCTATGGCGAAGATATAGCGATCGACGGGCTTTACGGTGTAACCCCCCGCCAGCTCGTCTCGCCCGAACTTTATGATCAGGTGCAGATCCTCAACGGCGCCAGCGCATTCCTGTTCGGCGCGGCGCCGGGTGGCACTGCGCTGGGAGGCACCGTCAATCTTCAACCCAAGCGCGCCAAGGACCAGCCGATCAACCGGCTGACCGTCAATTACCAGTCGGACGCCCACTTTGGTGGCGCATTCGATTTCAGCCGCCGGTTCGGGGACGCAAGCCAGTTCGGCGTGCGCATCAACGGTGCCGGACGAGCCGGCGATACCGCGATCAACGACGAGTTTCGCAGTTCGGTGGTGACCGGCGCGGCCTTCGACTGGCGCAGCGACCGCGCCAGGCTGTCCCTGGATCTTGCCTTTCAGCGCGTGAAAGTGCGCCATATGCGCCCGATGGTGCAGTTGGCAGCCACCGTCACCGCCATCCCCGATGTGCCGGATGCCGACAGCAATTATGGCCAGGACTGGAACTTCACAACGATCCGCGATGTATTCGGCATCGTCAAATTCGAGTACGACATCTCCGACGATATCCTGTTCTACAGCGCCGCCGGTGCGCGTGACACTGCGGAGCGGGGGCAGTACCAGAGCTTCACGGTCGTTGATAACGCCACCGGCGCGGCCCGCGTCACTGGCTCGACTATCCCGCGCAATGATAACAACGAAGCCGCGCAGGCTGGCGTGCGGGGCAAGTTCGCGACAGGCCCGATCACGCACGAATTCAACCTCGGCGCATCACACAGCCGCTATGTGAACCGCAACGCCTATGGCTTTTCGCCTTCGGTCACCGCGCCCAACACCAGCCTTTACGATCCGGCCGACCTGGCAGTGCCCAATTTCAACGGCGGTCTGCAGGGTGGCAACCGTGCCGATCCGTTCCCGGTGAACCGTACTCGCCTCACCAGCTTTTTCGTATCCGACACGATCGGCGCATTCGATCACAAGGTGGAGCTTACCGTAGGCCTGCGCCGCCAGCAGATCCATGTCCGCACGTATCGGGCGAACGCCGTGACGGTGCCTGCTCCCATGCCCGCCGGCAGCCTGTCGGTGGAATATAAGGAAAGCGCGACGACCCCGGTGGTCGGCCTCGTGATACGCCCTGCCGAGACCGTTTCGCTTTATGCCAACCGCATCGAAGGTCTGGTCCAGGGCCCGATCGCAGGCGCCGGAACGATCAATGCAGGCGAAGTGTTCGCACCTTTCAAGACCGTGCAGTACGAAGTGGGCGGCAAGCTCGCCATGGGACGCTTCAACGCCTCGCTCGCGCTGTTCCAGACAGATCGGCCGCAGACCCTGAACGAGACGACCGACACCTTCCCGCGCTTCACGCTCAACGGCCAGCAGCGCAACAAGGGCGTGGAACTGAGCCTCGACGGCGAGCCGGTCGACGGCCTGCGCGTGATCGCCGGCCTTTCGGTTACGGACGCCAAGCAGCGCCGGACAACGGGCGGCACGTTTGACGGCAACAACGCCATCGGCGTGCCCGAATACACCGCGAACGCCAATGTCGAATGGGACTTGGCCTTCTTGCCCGGCGTGACCCTGACGGGACGCGTGATGCAGACGGGCAGGCAGATGGTGAACCTCGCCAATACGCTCGAACTGCCGGAATGGACGCGCTTCGACCTTGGCGCGCGCTATGTGGTCGCCGTCGCGAACAAGCCGGTCACGTTTCGTTTCAACGTCGATAACGTCGCGAACAAGCGGTACTGGGCTTCTTCACTCGGCGGCTATCTTGTCCAAGGGATGCCCCGCGTCTTCAAGACCTCGGCAACGGTCGAATTTTGACCATAACCCGGCCATGCGAGCCCGGCTATGACGCCGGGCCCGCCCTTGGTCCTTACATCTCCCGAAAGTAGATGTTCCGCAGGTTCCCCTACCCGCCCCAGGTTCCGAAATGCCGCAAGCCCGAGCAGGTCACGCCGCCAGACGACCGCATGCGTGCCGGGGCGCAGCAGAATTACCCGGCATTGGCATCTCGGTAGTGCCGGTGATCCCGAAGCATTCGATCAAGATGTTCACCAATTACGCGCCGACCGATGGCGCCTTGGCAGGCTTCAGCATCGGCGGCGGCGTGACCTGGCTCAGTTCCACTTCCGGGGGCAATGCAGCGGTATTCAACATCGATGGCTCGCTGGTCACCCGTTCCACCATCGTCCGGCAGGGCGGTTATGTCGTCGCGGACCTCAGGGCCGGCTAAAAGCTGAACGAACAGCTATGGTTGTCGGTCAACGTCAATAACCTGTTCGACCGCTCGTATTACGCACGTATCTCTTCCACGGGGCGGGGTAACTTCTACGGCAGCCCCCGCACTGTGTTCGCAACGCTGCGGTTCTCCTACCAGTGAGCACGGCCGCCACGGCGCAGCTGCCGGGATGTCGGCAGCGCGGGGACATGGCCCTGCGCATCATCGCCGCCATTCCGCTCGGCTACGCCGTGGTGAGCCTATGAGCGATGGCCCTTGCCCGCATGCTGCACGGTAATCCCGGCTGGAGAGTCAGCATATATTCGCCGTAGATGCGATTTCCACAGGCGAGAAATCTTCGTGCGGGCGCCAATGACAAGGATATATTCGGTACAGCTCTCCAATTAGCGCGGGTGCTGTCGCCCCTATGCGAACGGCGCTAGGGGCCCACGACTGCCGCACCCGCCTTATATCTGAAAAAAGGCCTCGCCCCGTTCATTGAGGGGTTCGCAGCCATCTTCCGTAATCAGCCATAAATCCTCCAAATGGACGTTCCCGCTCGCATCGAGGTGGAGCACCGGGCAATCCACGCTGACAACCATATCCTTGCGGATGACATGATCGTCCTTTGCGAAGTTGAGACTTCCCGCCTGGAACGCCTCGTCCGTATGGTACAAGCCTACGCTATGCGTGCCGCAGGCGGTTGCCACATCATAGCCCGCCTGCTTCACGGCTTCATGGCCGATATGGCGGACATCCGAATACCGCAGTCCCGGCCGAAGGGCCCGCGATATCGCCTCGTTGGCGCATGTCGCCGCCTCGACCATGCGGATGATGATGGGGTCCGGCTCGCCGACGAAGACGGTTCGCCCGAAGTCACCGTGATATCCGGCATAGCTGCTGACCGCATCGATCTGGAAACTGCGCCCTTCGTGCAGGATGCCGTCCCTACGGCGCATCGCCATGCTGTCCGTCGACATAAAAAGCGGGATACCGCCCCGGCGCCCGGTACCCTCGAAGAACGCAAGGCGCAGGTCCTCATAGGTCTTGCCCGCGCGCATCGAAAGGATTGCCTCTTTCGCTGCGTCGGCGTTGTTGGACGCGGCGCGGCGCATCAGGGCGATCTCGGCCGGGGACTTGATCATCCTGATCTGGCGCAGCAGCGGCTCGGCGGGCCGTAACTGGCCATCAAGTCCGAGCGCGGCTGCCGCATTAAGCGTGTCGACGGCAATGTTCCCGGCAAAGGGATCCGCGGCAGCTTTTAGCGCGGTAGCAGCGGTCGGATAGGCAGGGCGGCGAGACAGAACACTTAACGTCGACGTGCGGCTGACAGCATCCATCGGATCGGGTCTTCCGCCGAGCGCTTCACCCAGGAAGATTGGCGGAGCGGCGCCCTCAAGCCCGTCAGGCGCCGTGTAAAGCAGGATGCGAACAGGATCTTCGCGAGGCACGTCATCCACATCATGAAGATAGTGAATGAACTGGCTGGTAATGAGGACGACCGGCTCGCCAATCGCCGCCGGAACCACGGCAAATGCTGCGCCAGACTGACCCATAGTTACCATCTGCGGCCAGAAACCAGTCGCATGATAGATGTTCACGGGATCGGACAGAACCAGCGCGGACACTCCGCAGGCACCGAGCACCCGCTCTGCCTCGCTGCGGTTCATCAAGGGAGCAAGCGTGTTCATGGAAAAATCCGTATTTCGTTCAGGTGAGAATTGACGGCTTTTCGTTGGGAAGGGCCGTACTCGTAAGGAGCCGGGTTCACCAGATTTCTGGGCGTCGGCGCGATGTGGGATCAGCATCGAAACCGTTGGGCGGCACCGCAAGCCCCAGGTTCTCGCGCAGCGTAGTACCTTCATACTCGCGCCGAAAATGTCCACGTTCCTGCAGAATGGGCACAACCATATCGACGAAGTCCTCCAGACCACCGGGTAAGAACGGGGCGGAAATCACGAACCCGTCCGCCGCGCCGCAGTTCTCCCATTCGATGAGAGTTTCAGCGATATCTTCGGCAGTTCCGACGATCGTGTGTCCGGTACGCCCCGCTGCGACACGACGCGCCAGTTCCGCGATAGGCAGCATCTCGCGCTCCGAAAGTTCGAGAACGCGGTCCCGGGTCGAGTTCTCGCCCGCCAGCGCTTCGGCAGGCAAGGCGGGCAGCGGCCCATCAGGATCGGCCCCCGACAGGTCCACATTGCCGAGCAAGCCCTCCAGCTTCGAGATCGCGATTCGCGCGGGAATCAGGTCGTCCAGTTCACGCTTCAGATCTTCCGCTTCGGAACGGGTACGTCCGATCACCGGAGTCACCGCGGGCATGATCTTGAGGCTTTCGGGACTACGCGAGAATTGCGCCAGTTGCGTGTGCATGTCTGCGCGGAAGGCCTGGGCCGTGAAGATCGTCGGGTGCGACGTGAAGATCACCTCCGCATTGGCCGCCGCGAACTGCTGGCCGGTGGCCGAAGCCCCGGCCTGGACCAGCACCGGATGCCCCTGCGGCGTGCGCGGGACCGTCAGTGGCCCAGCGACGCGAAAGTGCTCGCCTTGATGATCCACAGCGCTGATGCGGGCCGGATCGGTATAGGCGCCGCTCACCTTGTCGGCAACGACGGCACCGGCCTGCCAGCTATCCCAGAGCTTGCGCGCAACCGCCACGAATTCATCCGCGCGGGCATAGCGGTCGGCATGGGCAAGGTGGGCCTCGAAGCCGTAGTTGTGTGCCTCGTTTTCCATTGTGGAGGTAACGATGTTCCAGCCTGCGCGCCCGCCGCTCACATGGTCGAGTGAGGCGAAGCGACGCGCCACGTCATAAGGATGGCTGTACGTGGTCGAGGCAGTGCCAATCAGGCCTATGTTGCGGGTTGCCGCGGCGATCGTTGCCAACACCACCAACGGGTCGAGTTTCGGGGTTTCCAGACCGGCAAACACCGCCGCGCCCTTGACCGGGTGATACCCGACATAGTCGGCAAGAAAGACGCCGTCGAACAGGCCTTTCTCCGCAGTACGGCCAAGAGCCTGAAAATACTCGGCATCACAAAGGGCGTTGTCGGCAGCACGCGCGTGACGCCAGCCTGCGATGTGACCGCCGGTCTGCATGAGAAAAGCAAGCAATTTCATGACGTCGTGTCGCGCCTCGCTTAGGAATGATTATAGTCGGTCAACGTGGTCGGGGGTGAAAGGCCGGGCTGTCCCGGTGCTACCCGCACAGTCTTCCCAAGCAGCACGGCTGCGCGGCATGCGCCAATCAGGAATTATTGGGGGTGATAAGGGCTTCTGATTTCCGAAGCGGAGAAAACCGATGATACGGTGCAACCATCGAACGGCGAATTGATGACACTACGCTTCGAAAAATAAAAATTCTCAAAAAAATAAAACACGAATTATCGCAGGAAGAACGATCTCACACTCAGACCAAATTAATGGTCAGGGATCGAAATGGGGAAGCAATAATGACCAACATTTCGGCGCGTCGCGGCGCCCTTCTAATGTCTTGTGCATCGTTCGCGATAACTGGACTGTCTTCGGCGGCATATGCTCAGGAACAGAGCACCAGTTCAGCCGCCAGTGCACCGGGTGATATCGTCGTGACCGCCCGCAAGCGCGGCGAGGACATCCTCAAGACACCGATCTCGGTCACTGCCCTCTCCGGCCAGGACATGCAGAAGCGCGGCGTACAGTCGATCACCGACCTTGCCTCCTTCACCCCAAGCATGAAGATCGTATCAAGTTCGTCAGGCCGCAACGATCGTTCGTTTCAGCAGGTCATCATTCGCGGCTTCACCCCTTCAAGCGCATCGGTCCAGACCGCGTCGATGTTCATCGACGGCGTCCCGGTTTCCACCGCCACCGCGATCCAGACGATTTCCGATCCCGAGCGTATCGAAGTCCTAAAGGGTCCGCAGAGCGCCTATTTCGGCCGCCAGACCTTTGCCGGTGCGGTCAACGTCGTGACCAAGGCCACCCCGGACCAGCTTGAAGCCAGCTTCTCGGGCATGATAGGCACGCGCGACAACCATGACGTCCAGGCATCCATCGGCGCACCGCTGATCGAAGGCCTCGTCGGCTTCCGCGCTACCGTGCAGGAGACAGCCAAGAGCGGCTCCTGGAAGAACCAGGGTGTCCCCGGACAGACCTTGGGCGACCAGCGCACCCGCGCCGCAACACTGGCAATGACGTTCACGCCTGCTTCGAACCTGAAGGCCAAGGCCTTCGCGATGATTTCGAAGAACAACGATGGTCCGAATGCTACCGGTCTGCTCGCGGCACACGCTGTCACAAATCCCTCGAACGGTGCGGTAATCGTTCCGGATTCTTCGAACTGCGCTTTCGGCAATAACCGCTATTTCTGCGGAACCTTGCCCGGCCTGCCCGCCGGAGCGCCGTCGATGAACACGGTCAACACGCCCTTCATTCAGGACTTCCTCGCCAATCCGCGCGGACGCCTTATCGATCCCGAAGACGGCGTACAGGGTTATGGCCTGCGCAGCCGCTTTTACCACCTGCACTTCAATGTCGATTGGGAAATCGGCAGCGGCGTGACGTTGTCCTCGCTCACCGGCTACAACAACGAGCGCCGCAGCCAGCTTTCGGACCTCGACCTTTACTACAACACCACGGCGCCGAACTCTAATAACGCCGTTGGCACCGCTCCCGGAGCGCCGAGCTACTTCGACTACCCCTACCTTGTCGAGGCGATCAGCAAGGACTTCTCACAGGAACTGCGCGCCAGCTATGACGATGGCGGCCCGTTCACTGCAACCCTGGGCGGGAGCTACCTGAACGCGACATTCCAGGGCGGCGGCGGCGGCAACAACGGCGCGCTGGGTACCAGCCAGTTCAGCGTCGTTTCGGGCAAGACCCGCAATCGCACCTTCGGCGCGTTCTTCGGTCTGGGCTACAAGATCACGCCGGATATCAGCATCAACGTCGACGGTCGCTACCAGATCGACAAGATGTACGCCTATGCGCGTCCGGGTGGACAAACGATCGCCTCGGCCGCCTTTGCAACGCCCGGCTTCTACGAGGAAGGCTCGGTTCTCGCCCAGCAAACCTACAAGAACTTCACTCCGCGCGTAATCGTGAACTACCAGATCACGCCGGATACGATGGTCTACGCATCCTATTCGAAGGGCGTTAATCCGGCGGCTTTCAACACCGTATTCCTTTCGAACCTCAGTCCAGCGGCGCAGGTTCTGGCCGCCGATGCAGGTCTGCGCATCGCGGTGGAGCCGGAAAAGCTCGACAACTTCGAGATCGGGGCGAAGGGCCGCGCATTCAATAATCGCCTGCGCTACGCCGTTGCCGCATACTACGGCATCTGGAACGACCAGCTCAACGCGAACGTCATAACTCTGGTCGATCCGGCAACCAGCGTGGTCTACAACATCCAGGCCCAGCTCAACACCGGCAAGGTCAAGATGTACGGCCTTGAAGGCGACTTCTCTTTCGCGGCCACCGACCGCCTGACGCTTTCGGCCAATGGCTCCTACAACGAAAGCGACATCCGCAGGCTCAGCGCGCCGACAGTGACTGCCCTCACCGGCATCACCGACTTTACCGGCAATCACAATCCGCTGGCGTCACGCTATTCGGGTTCGGTTTCGGCCAACTACACGGTGCCGCTGCGCGGTGACATGGAAGTCTTCGGCCGTGCCGACTTCACGTACAAGTCGGGGGTCTACACCAACGCCTCCAACCTGACCAAGACGCCGGACATGACGCAAGTGAACTTGCGCGCAGGCTTTGGAAACGACCGCTTCACTTTCGAAGGGTTCGTAACCAACCTGTTCAACAACAAGGCCTACCCGGCAGCGATCGACTTCACCTTGCTGGAGCGCACCAACTCCTACCTCTCGCCGTTCTCCGGCGTTGCGGTGGCACTGCGCGACCTGCGCACGTTCGGCGTGCGGTCGACCGTGAAGTTCTGATGAGCACCGGCGCGCGGTGGAGGCTCTCGTCCCCACCGCGCGCAACCTTGGAACTTGCCGCAGGGCGCACGGGGCACGGGGCACGCGGCGGCGCCCACAGCCACGCTGCCTCCAGGCCTTATATCTAGCCGCCGCTTTGCTTCTGCCGCCTGATGCCCCCGATCGGACAAGAAAACATGCTCCTCAACCGAGACCGCGCCGACGCCCTGATGGACCGCGATGACATCGCCGTCGTCGTCGCCTCGACACCAATCAACACCTATTACCTGTCCAGTTGGGCCACCGACGCCAGTTGGGGCTTCGGCGACCTTGCGATGGCCATCCTGCCGCGCGACCATGCGCTCGATGCGGCGGTGTTGACCGTCGAGGTCGACATGGGCCAGCCGCAGCAGGGTCAGGGAACGTGGATGGCGGTGCGCGGCTATGCCCGCAAGCCCGGCATCGGTGCCGGCGGGGTACAGGGCGCGCTCACCGCCGAGGGCCTGCCCCAGAACCATCAGGAAGCGGTCGCCCAGTACTTGCGCGAACTCGGCCTTGACAGGGCCCGCGTCGCCTTCGAAGACCGGGGCCTCGGCCTCGACGTCAGCGCTCTGCTGGGCGATACGATAGAGGTGGTTCCCGCACGCGATCTCCTGCGCGACATTCGCATGGTCAAGACCCCGGCCGAGATGGCCAACATGCGCACCGCCGCCCGCAAGACCGAACTGTCGCTCCAGCTTTCAGCCGAGGCACTGGCCGCCGGCGCCACCTGCGCCGAGGCCGAACGGGTATTCTGGTCCGCCGCTGCTCTGGCTGGCGGACGTCCGGTGTTTCTCTTGATCACCCCCTACCGCCCCGGTTTCGGGCGCCTGCCCAAGAATGCGAAGCTGCAGCAGGGCGACATGGTGACGTTCGACGCCACCGCAGAGTTCGCGCACTACACCAGCGACATCGGCCGCACCGCCGTGATCGGCGAACCTTCGCCCGAACAGCTCAAGCGTTACAATGCCACCCGTCTGGGCTGGCAGGCATCGCTTTCGCATTTTCGTGCAGGCGCGCTGTCGACCGACGTGGAGAAAGCCGTCGTCGCCTCGATCCAGGCGCATGGCAACCCGGAGTTCCGCGCCTGCGGCCTGCATTCGGTCGGGCTTGAACATACCGACCATCCCCATCCCGGCGGCGGCATGCATACCTTCGAACTGGTCGACCGCATGGTTCTGAGCTGCGATCTGCCCTGGATCGGGCCGGAGATCGGCAAGTTTCACTTCGAGGACATCATTTATCTCGACGGCGACACGGCCGAAATCCTCAACGACGCCGACGGCCGCCTGATGGCCTGCATCGACGGGCGTACCGTCCGTGTCGACTGAGCCCGCCGCCCTCCCCTTCCCGCCCGTGCGCCAGACGCTCTGGCCCATGCTCCTGCTGTTCCTTGCCGCCATCTTCTACAGCGTAGACAAGGCCATCGTCGGGGTGCTGGCAGAGCCAATCAAGGGCGATCTTGGCATCGACGACATCCAGATGGGCCTGCTCATGGGCCTCGCCTACTCACTTCTGAGCGGTGTATGCGGTCTGTGGCTCGGCTCACTGGTCGACCGGCATGTGCGCAAGCGCGTGCTGGGCGGCGCCATCATCGTATGGAGCCTGTCGACGGCGCTTGGCGGCTTGGCGCCCAACTTCGCGACATTCTTCGTGTTCCGCGCTCTCGTCGGCCTCGGCGAAGCGGCGGTGGCGCCTGCCGCGATGTCCTTGATCGCCGACATGTTTCCGCCGGACCGGCGCGGCCGTGCGCTCAGTGCGTACCTGATCGGTGCGACCATCGGCACGGCATTGTCATCGGTGATCCCCGGAGCGATCCTGGCAGCGAACCTGCACATCTCCCTGCCCGGCTATGGCCTTGTAATCCCCTGGCGCAGCGCTTTCCTGATGTGCGGCGTCTTCGGTCCGATCGTCGGCCTGGCCTTCCTCACCATTCGCGAGCCGGCGCGCCGTGGGCTTTCCCCGCAGCGCAAGGCACCTGCGCGGGTCGGCGAGAAGCTGGCCTACCTGGTGCGCCAGCGCCGGCTCGTCATCCCGCTATTCGGCGGTTTCTGCCTCTATTATCTCGCGTTCGTGGGTGTCACGTCGTGGACTGCGCCGCTGCTGATGCGTACTTATGGCCTGACCCTTCCCCAGATCGCCAACCTGCTGGGCCTGGGCATGCTGATCGCCGGCATATCGGGCTACGTTCTCGGCGGTTTTGCTGCCGACAGCCGTAAATCCGGGCGGATCGGCCTGATGGCCATGCTGCCGCTGATCGCGCTGCCCACCGCCTTCGCTGGCTATGCACCGGGAGTTGGCCTCGCCATCGCCGCACTGGCTACGATCAGCCTGACCACGCCGATGCTCAACGTCGCCATGAATGCGACCGTGCAGGAAATCGTCCCCAACGACATGCGCGGCTTTTCCTATGCCTTCCTCAGCGTCGTCGCAGCTTTGCCGGCAGGCGCGGGCGGGCCTTTCGCCATTGCCTTCGTCTCGGAGAAGGTACTGGGCGACCCCTCGCGCATTGCGGATTCCTTCGTCTGCGTCGTCCTGCCCTGCCTCGTGCTGGCGGCGGCCTGTTTCGCGGCTGCCGCGCGTGCCTACCGCACCGCCGGGGCGGACAACGAACTGGCCCGCGTCATCGCCGCCAGCCACCTGTGATTTCTTCCGGAGCCATTGCCATGCCCGCCCCCGACCAGATGATCCTCGCCACCTTCATCCATAACAGCGGCGCACATCCCGGCGGGTGGCGCTGGCCCGGCGGGCCGGCCGTCGACCAGCACGACTTCGCGCACTTCGCCCACCTTGCCCAGACCGCTGAACGCGGAAAGATGCACTGCTATTTCTCGGGCGATTCCCAAGGCTTCCCGCATATCTCGGGAAAGGATGCCTTCGCTGCGACCGACTATGCCGGCAAGCTGGAGCCAACGACGCTGCTTGCCGCGCTGGCGGTAGTAACCAAACACATCGGCCTGATCGCCACGGCTTCCACCACCTATAACGAGCCTTACGCGATCGCCCGCCGCTATGCCTCGCTGGACCATATCTCAAAGGGCCGCGCGGGCTGGAATGTCGTCACCTCGGCCAGCGATGGAGAGGCGCGCAATTTCGGGCGCGACCTCAATATGGACCACGATGCACGCTATGCCCGGGCAGAAGAATTCGTCGACGTTTGCAAGAACCTGTGGGATAGCTGGGAAGACGGGGCGATCCTGCGCGACCGCGAGGCGGCGCGCTATTTCGATCCCGCCAAGGTCCACGAACTCGACCACCGGGGCGAGCATTTCACCGTCGCGGGCCCGCTCAACGTGGCGCGGCCGCCGCAGGGTCATCCGATCATCGTTCAGGCAGGCGGATCGGGGCCGGGGCGCGCCCTTGCCGCCCGCACCGCCGACATGATCTTCACTGCCGCCAACTCGCTGGAGGTGGCGAAGGAATTCCGCGACGACATGCGTGCCCGGGCCGCCGCGTTCGGCCGTAATCCCGACCATGTGAAGATCATTCCCTCCGTCCAGCTGATGGTTCGGGCCAGCGAGGCGGAAGCCCGCCGCGCCGATCAGGAACTGCTGGACCTCGTGCCCGAAGCGCTTGCCCTTCGGACGCTCAGCCTGCAACTCGGCGTCGACCTTTCGCACCTCTCGGTCAACGACAGGCTGCCGGACCTGCCGGAAACCAACGGCGGCAAATGGGTGCAGCAATCGATCATGCGCATGGCCCGCGAGGAAGACCTGCCCATCGGCCTGCTCGCCCGCCGCGTCGTCGTATCACGTGCGAGTTTTTCTTACACCGGCACACCCGAACAGGTCGCGGACCTGTGCGAAAACTGGTTCCGTGCGGGCGGCGCAGACGGCTTTTCACTCTCCCCCAATTATCAGCCCGGCGTGCTCGAGGATTTCGTAGACCAGGTCATCCCCATCCTTCAGAAGCGGGGGCTGTTCCGCAACGAATACGAAGGGGATACTTTGCGCGAAAACCTCGGCCTGCCGCGCCCGGCAAATGCATTCGTGACCAATCCCGCGCTGGGGTGCGAACCCCGCATGTGGGCCTGATCGCTCAGGCCAGTCCAGAAAAGGAAAAGCACCATGTTCAGCCGTCGTGACATCGCCAGCGCTATAGGACTTGCAGGCGCGATCAGCGCCCTTCCCGCCATCGCAGCTCAGAAATCGGGCGCCAATGCAAACACCCCACCCATGCCGCCGAAGGGACCATGGACCCGTCAGGCCGACTTGCGCCGCGCGGGCGGCGTGCTCCATTATGCGGTGATCGGCGAACCGGTCGCGGGCAAGCCGCCGGTAGTTCTCCTACACAAGCTGGGAGGTTGGCTGTCGGACTGGCGCTTCGTGGCGCCGCTATTGGCACAAAGCCGTCAGGTCTACGCCTTCGACCTGCCTGGCCACGGTGGTTCGCATTGGGACGGCCCAGCCCCCTACATCCAGTCGCTGGGCGAGACGGCAGCGCTGCTGGTGGGCGCCTTTGATGAACTGGGGTTCGACAAGGTGGACCTGATCGGCACTTCTCTGGGCGGGTGCCTCGCCGTACCGCTGGCCGCTTTCTGGCCGGAACGGATCAACAAGCTGGCGCTGGTATCCTGCGCGCTCGGGCATCGCCGTTCACTGGCGGAGATCAAGGCCGCAGTGGATGACAAGCAGGGCGCGCTGTTCGACAAGAACGGAGATCCGGTTCCCACCCCGCCGGAACTGCTGACTCAGATATTCGGAATCATCAACACGGGCCCGATCAACGCAGAGGGTATCCTCAGCCGCAAGGCCGCCGGCAAGTGGATCCAGCCCTCGGAACGCGGCGTCGCCATTACCGAGATCGCGGGCACCATGAACCGCATCGATGCCCCCACGCTGCTGGTCTACGGCCAGTACGACAAGGCTTACCCCAAATTCCGCCCCGCAGCGGAGGCCGCACTCAAGCACGGCAAGGCCGCGGTAGTGGAGAATTCCGGCGCGTTCGTGATGCAGGACAATCCGCCGGCCACGGCGCGCGTATTGAAGGCGTTTCTCGACGAAGCTTGAACCCGGCGGTCAATCCTGCTTGCGGGCGCACCATTGCCGGATGGTCGCCTTGAGCTGGCGTACGGTGCGCGTCTCGTAGCGGTCCTTGAGCGTGATGAAGCCGAAGGCGGGCGCCGGGATCTCCGAGCCCGCCAAGCGCCGCAGCGCACCGCTCGCCAGTTCCTCGGCGACCGCTTCGCAGGCCACCATGCCGATCATGCCGGAATGAAGGATCATAGCCTTCACGAAGGCGGCCGACGATGCTTTTACCGACTTGTTCTGGCGTGAATATCCGAACTGCTGCAGGTTATTCGCGACATCGTCGTTGTCGAGCGGGTCGACCTTTTCATAGGCCCTGACGTGGGCCCATACAAAGTCGGTCCCGCGCGCGATCTCGGCCTGCGTCATGCTGAAAACCGGGTGTTCGGGCGTGGCGACGACAGCATATTCGCGCTTGAACAGCGGTTCGAAATCCAGCGTCTCGCTGGCGTAGCCTTCGGGCAGGCCGCAAAATGCGAAGTCCAGTTCCCCCGCCGAAAGCAGATCGAGCAGCTGCGTGGTGTAGCCTTCACGCACCCACATATCGACTTGGCCGCTCTGATCCACGAACTGGCGCATGGCGCGGCTCATCATGTCGTTCATGAAGATCGGGTGGACGCCCACCACTACTTTCGGCACGCGGTTCGCCTCCACCAGATCGCTGATGATCCGTTGCTCCTCCATCAGCATGAGCCGGGCGCGCTGGACCAGTTTCTCACACATCTCGGTCGGCCGCACTCCGTTCGGTCCCCGCTCGAAAAGGCTGGTGTTGAACTCCTCTTCCAGGTGCCGGATGCTGAGCGTAAGCGCCGGCTGGGTGATGCCCACCGCTTTGGATGCCTTACGAAGGCTCCCGCTTTCGTAGATTGCAATCACCCGCTTTAGCTGCACAAGATTCACAGGGTGTTCTGCTCCTTGACGAAAGGTAGGGCGCAATGTGTCAGGTTCGTGCCCCTGCTCAAGTGTCTATTGCAGCAGGTCCGTTCAGGAACGCGTCGATTTCGGCCACCACGCGCGACGTTTCCAGTTTGAGAACCCCGTGACTGACACCTTCGATGTCCACGCGCCTTCCGTCGGGGAAACGGTGAGCATTCGCGAGGGTTGGCGCCCACAAGTCGTCCTGCGGATTCATCACCAGCACCGGCTGAGAGACCTGCGCCATGGCCCCAAGGAAGTCGTAGCGGTAAACCGAAATGTAACCCCAGGGCATCCGCGCGCCGAGCCGCAGGCATTCGGCCATGCTGACGTGGCGCTCCTCGTAGGATATGCGCGGGTCGCTGAGATGCCCGATGATCGCCCAGAGCTTCTCGACATGCTGCAAGTCAGGTCCCGGCGGAGGGAATGCACCAAGCAGATTGGCCAGCTTGGCCTCGCGCTGTTCGGCGGGATACGCGGCTAACCCGAAGACGACGGCGCGGCGCACGGTGTCGGGCAGGCTGCGCGCCAACTGCGTCGCGATAAGCGATCCGGTGTGAAAGCCCATGACATCGAACCGGCCTGGCGCGATCAGGCCTTGCCCAGCCATGTCGGCCATGAACCGCGCCATGATCTCGGCGAAATCCTCTATGCTTGCAGGTTCCGGCGGCGCATCGCTCATGCCGTAGCCGGGTGTATCTACTGCGATCACTGTGCGCCGGGCGGCCAGCGGTTCCATCACCGGCAGCCAATCGCCGCTGTTGCTCGGCGTCTGGTGCAGGCATAACAGCGGCGGCAGGGGATCAGGCGTTTCACACGCGGCAACGCGGTAGTGGAGTTGGCCGAAGCGGCTGGCGGTATAGCCGCGCAGAATATTGGGCATCATCAGTTCCGTTCATCAGAAGAAATGGATGCAGCCGCGCGAAAGGCGAGCAGTGCTGCAACGATGAAAGCGCTAACTCCGACCACTGCCATCGAGCGCCCGACCGCCAAGGGCGAAGCAAAAACGGATTCAGTCAGCCATGCCACCGCCAGGGGGCCAAGCGAGCCGCCAATGACGGTCATCACAAATGCATAGAGCGCGACCGCAAATCCCCGCACCTTGGTCGGCGCGATCTCGGAAATGACGGAAAGCATCGTCGTCCCGTAAATGGCGCTGACCAGCATGACCTCACCCAGCATGGCCATCGCCACTGAACCGCTTCCGGCGAGCGCTGGAAGGCTGCAGGGAATGCCCGCCAAGGCAAGTAAACCGGCCAGCCGCATACGTCCCGCCGCGCCCGACCGCGCGCCGACCCGATCGACCAAGATACCGGCCACGACCGCGCCGATGACCGACCAGGCGATCTGGCTGGTACCAAGTCCCTGTCCGGCGATGCCCACCTGATACCCGAAGGCACGGGTCAGGAATACGGCACCCCACCCGGTGGCAACCGACCCACCCATCGCAAACAGCGCCAGTGAGCCGTAAAGCGGCAGGAACGTCGCCTTTCGGGCTTTCAGGAGCCCAAGCCCCTGAACAAAGGAAAGCTTGAGTTCCGCTTCTCCCGCAGAAGCCTGCTCTACACGGCGCGCAGGCTCGCGCAGCAGGAACAGCAGCACGACAATGAGCAGACCGAAGGCGCCCACCAGTGTGAAGGCAATGCGCCACGGTGCAAGCAGACCGATCACCGGGAGCGCGGCGAAGGCCCCTTTGGGAGCCATGTCGAGAATTACGCCGCTGACAAGCGAACCAAGCCCATAGGCAATCATGCTGCCAAAGACATAGAGCGCCATCGGCTTGCCGCGTCGATGCGGCGGAAACAGGTCGCTGATCATCGTCACCGCGCAAGGCCCGAGCACCGCTTCGCCTACTCCGATGAACAGGCGCGATGCGAACATCGAACCGAACCCTTGCGCAAACCCTCCCGCAATGGTCGCGGCGCTCCACACCATGATGCCGGCAATGAGAAGCCGGCGCCGATTCACCACATCCGCGAACGCCCCCAGAGGCAAGCCCACCGTGACGTAGAAGATCGAAAAGGCAAATCCCTGCAACAGAGCGATCTGCATCTCGCTGATCGCAAGGTCCTGCCGCACCGGATCGATGACCAATGCCAGCATCCCCCGGTCAACCGTGGACACGATCTGCGCCGCAAACAGGGTGGCAACGGTAATCCATGCACCGACGGGGCCAATTGCCCTACGCAGTTCGGGCTCCTTGGATTGCATCATCAATTATTGCTCGCGTTGGACCAGAAGATCCCAATGCCTACGCGATCCATCAGGAAGGTCACCGTTCACAGGGTGATTATCCACCCTGTGACAAAAGTGGTGAAACCAAAAATCGTTTATCACCCCCGGCAGCCGGCGCCTCGACTATGCCTGGTTCAGGTAACCATAAATGCAACGCTTGAACAAAACCACGGGACTATAGGGGCGGCGGCCCGCCCCAGCAGCCTCGACAGCGGCAAAGCCAAGGTCTCCAAGCTCGAGCGCAGCGACAAAGGCATCCACAGCCGAACCGGATTATCCTCTGCGATCCAGTCATAGACACACGGCGGAAAAAGTGCCGTTTAGCTATGCACCGTCGATGAAGCGACCCATATGCCCCTTCAGACTTTCAAGCCATCAAAGCACATCTATCGCGTTTTCACACAGTCTGGACCAGGGCTGGTGCGTTAACGCTGCCCCGGTGAATGTCCGATCATGACAAAAGCTGCCTACTGTTGATACCCTACTGCGTGCAGGATGATTTGTCAGCATTGTGCTCGATCGTTTCGGCGGCAGCGCGATGCGGACTGGCTGAAGCCGATGTTTGCGCGCCGCGAATTTACGGTGCCTCGCTGCTGCTTTCGGCTCGCCTGAAGAACCCCCATCGGTTCAGGTTGCGGCACTGGCCATTCGCATTGCGGTCCAGGGTGAAGAAGGGCAGCGCATGATGCACGACCCACCCGATCGTTAGCGCGTAGAGCACCGTGCCGACGCCCATCGTGCCGCCCATCAGCCACCCCACCGCGAGGACGCTCAATTCGATCGCCGTCCGTACAATCTTGATCGGCCAGCCGGTGCGACTTGCGATCCCGGTCATCAGACCGTCGCGCGGCCCGGCGCCCAGCCCAGCGCCGATATAGGCCCCCCCGGCAATGCCGTTGAGCGCGATCCCGGCGATCAGGAAAGCGAAGCGCGCTCCATAACCGCCGGGCATGGGCAGAAGGGGCAGCGACAGGTCGACCACGGTGCCGATGACGATGATGTTCAGCACCGTCCCGATGCCGGGGCGCTGACGGAGCGGTATCCACAGCAGCAGCACGATCAGCCCGAGCACGTTGACGGTCATGCCGAAGCTCAGAGCAAGGCGCGGCGCGAGCCCTTGATGCAGCACGTCCCAAGGGTCGAGGCCGAGATTGGCTTGCAGCATCAAGGCCATTGAGATGCCGTAAAGGGCCAGGCCCCAGAGAAGTTGGAAAAGGCGGCGTGTCATCATAAAGGACGAATACGGGAAAGAGGCATTGTTTTTGATGGCCAATCGAAAGATATTGGCCTTATGACGATCAGCGCCCTCAGCCCCATCTCGCTTGCCCGCCAACTCGGCGCTTGGCGCGGCGCCACTGGGGGCGGTGCCGCCTACCGGCAACTCGCGCGCGCCATTCGGCTGTTGATCGCCGATGGCAGGATCGGCCTGGGTGTGCGGATCGGCGGAGAGCGCGATCTGGCCCAGGCGCTTGGGATGAGCCGCACCACTGTCAGCGCGGCGTTCGATCTGCTCCGCGACGAAGGGTATCTCGTGACCCGCCAAGGTTCGGGCAGCGTGACCCGCTTGCCGGGCGTCGCCCTGCGCGGCGGGAGCGGCACAGCAGACATCGGTGAATTTGACGATGCCGACGACGCCCGGCACGACATCATCGACTGGACCAAGGCGGCGCTGCCCGCGCCGCCGACGATCTGGCACGCCTACGAACAGGCGCTGGGCCAGATGCCGGCGTTCCTGTCCGGTATCGGTTATGAAGTATTTGGCATCCGGCGGCTGCGCGTTGCGATCGCTGCGGATTATGCCGCGCGCGGTTGCCCGACGACGCCGGATCAAATCTTCGTAACCAGTGGCGCGCAACACGGGCTGTCCTTGCTGCTGCATCTGCTTGCCGGTCCGGGCGATCGCATCGTCGTCGATCATCCGACCTATCACAATGCGATCGCCGCGATCCTGAGGCACAGCTGCGTCGCGGTGCCGGTCGGACTTCCTATCCAAGGCTGGGATATCGACGCATTCCACGCCGCGTTTCGTCAGACAAGCCCGCGGTTCGCCTATATCCTCGCCGATTTTCATAACCCAACCGGCCGATTGATGGACGCGGATACGCGCGCCAAACTGGTCCGCGCGGCACGCGACACCCATACACCGCTTGTCGTCGACGAAACGATGACGAACATCGCGCTCGACGTATCCGCACCGCCATCCGTGGCGGCGTACGACCCGGAGGGCGAAATGGTAATCAGTCTCGGATCTGCCAGCAAGCGCTTCTGGGGCGGTCTGCGGATTGGCTGGATCCGCGCCGCCCCGCAGACGATTGTCGCGCTAAGCCGCCTGCGCGAGACGCTCGACATGGCGACGCCGGTTTTGGAGCAACTGGCTGTCGCAGCACTGCTCGAAAACAGTCCTCGGGACGACATGGCCACCTGGAGCGATGTCCGTGCACGTCGCGACCAACTGATCGCGCGGCTTGAGAGCGCGCTGCCGCATTGGCGCGTGTCGGTGCCGCCAGGCGGGTTCATGCTTTGGGCGGAAATGCCGCGCCCCGAGGCCTCGGCTCTGGCAGCGATGGCGCGGTGCCTGTCACTACGCATCACGCCGGGACCGCGCTTTGGGGTCAATGGCGCGTTCGAACGCTTTATCCGCCTGCCTTTCACGCTTCCAGAGACGGCGCTCGACCGCGCAGTCGACCGTCTGATCATGGCGGAGGCACATCTCCGGTCGGCAGGGGCGCGTATACCGGACCGAGCAGCCTGGGACCTTGAGGCGGAGCGCGTAATCTAGGCTCAGGATTCAGTGATTACAGCCAGAAGAGTACGGTGGCAGCGAGAGCAACGGCGGAGAAGAAAACTGTGGGGCAGTGGTCGTAGCGGGTTGCGACGCGGCGCAGGTCCTTCAGGAGGCTGACGTGCCGTGAACCAGCAAAGCCCGGCGCTGCGCCCCTCTTATTCAGAACCTTGGCGGCGGCGATGGTACGCGCATCACGGGATTGGTCGCGAAATAGGGACCGGCCATCGTGCCGCCCGCACCGCATGCCTTTCCGGCGCCACTGCTTTCATGGCGGACCCACATCACGCTATCGCGCTTCGTAAGGATGACATGCTCGCCGGAACTCACCTCGGCGCTGATGGTGTCGCCCGTCCGGATGCCGACACCCGAAAACTCGCAACTCCAGCGTTGATATTCGGTGTCGGCCGGATTGAGGCTGATTTCGACATGTGTCGCATCGATAGCCCGCATCTCCAGGTTGCCTGCGGCGGAGATCCACGTGCCCGACATCAGGTCCGTATCCCTGTTAACATGGTCGAGCGCGAACAGGCGGGCCTGAAGCGCCTGGTGCAGGGCGATCCTATCTTTCACATCATTGCCGGGCATGAACGAAAGTTGCGAGCGCAGCGCGCGCCGAAACCGGGCCTGATCCTGCCTCAGTGCCTTTTGCGTGGCAGGCTCCCCCCCTCGCGCGAGGGTGTCGACCTGCCTGTCGATTTGCTCCTGCAACTGCCTGTCTTCGGGGCTGTCGGCGATCATGTGTTCAACCACGTGGACCTGCGTGGTGCAGACCTTTGGGTCGGCAGGGCAAACCTGACCGGGCGTTCCCGCCTGCGCCAGCGAGGTCAGCACGGCGGTCATGACCAAGACATCCATTACCTTGACTCCTTCGATGATCGCCTGACCTCGGTGAGAAAATGCCCCCATCCGCGAACGCACGATGAGGCATATTTCACCATCGTTCAATATTTTTCTGATCAGTGTATTTTTATGGCCGCACCTGCCGCACCCCTACGGTGAACAGTGCCGCCCAAAAAACGTATGGCCCGCCCCGTCCGCAAGAGTTTTTATTCGACTGGCAACTGACTGGTCTGCATCAACGTATACGGCATAACGGCTGGGCCGTTGCCAAGATGGAGAGCCGCACGTCCCTGGCCTCATAAAAGTCACGGCATCAAGTGCCATTTTTTTGGTCAGGCTGTTGGGACGTCGGTGAACCGTCAGGCCATCTTCAAAATTCCTCCCGCAGACATTCCGTGGATCACCAAACAGGTCGTCTGCCGGTGATCGATTGCATCAAGCGACTATCGCCGGTTTAAGAGAAAACACGGCCTTGTGCCTGATCAGCGCCCAGACGATCCGAGCCATTTTGTTGGCCAGCGCCACAACGACCGCGTTGCGATGTCGCCTTGCGAGCAGATCACGTAACCATTGCCCCAATGCTGAGTCGGTTTTCTCCAGAGTGGGCAGCGCGGCTCTCGCGCCGTGGATCAATAGCGTCCGCAAATACGTGTTCCCACGCTTGCTGATACCAAGCAACCTGGGTCTGCCACCGGTGGTGTGCTGCCTGGGCACCAGACCTAGCCAGGCGCCAAAATCTCTCGCGTGGTCGAAGCCTTCGGCGTTTCCGGCCGCGGCCAGTAGCGCCGTCGCGTTAAGCGCGCCAATCCCCGGGATCGAGGTCAGTCGTCGCGCAGTTTCGTCGGCACGAGCAAGTGCAACAAACTCTGTGTCGAGATTGCCTATCCGGGCGTCCAGACCTAACCATTCTTCGCGCATGTCGACCACGAGCTGCCGCACACGTCCTTCGGGCAAACGCTCAGGATCGTTGAGCAGCCCTTCAATAGCCTGTTCGAACTTGCGTCGCCCTTGAGGCGCAGTCATGCCCCGTTCGAGCAGCACAGCCCGGAGCTGGTTGATCAGGCTTGTGCGAGCGCCCACGAGACGGGAGCGCACCCGGTGCAGCGATTGAATATCAAGCTGCTCCTGCGTCTTGAGGTCGACAAAGCGCATCGTCGGACGCGTCGCCGCTTCCGCTATCGCTTCAGCGTCTCGATCGTCATTTTTCTGCGCTTTCACGTAGGGGCGCACATACTCCGGCGCCATCAGCTTGACCGTGTGGCCCTGAGACGACAGCAGCCGGCCGAGATAGTGCGCTCCGCAGCATGCCTCCATCGCGATCGTACAATGGGGTTGCTTTGCCGCAAAACTTACAA
Organism: Novosphingobium barchaimii LL02; assembly: GCF_001046635.1. Taxonomy (GTDB): domain Bacteria; phylum Pseudomonadota; class Alphaproteobacteria; order Sphingomonadales; family Sphingomonadaceae; genus Novosphingobium; species Novosphingobium barchaimii. The sequence goes on along the minus strand of NZ_KQ130457.1, from coordinate 28,518 downwards.
TCGTCGCCGGCTGCATCCGACGCCGCAAAACCACCGCGCCGCTCTCATCCAGTCCGGCAAGGCTGCAGCTGTTCTTGCCTAAATCGATTCCGATCATCACAATAGTCATGGCTCGTTCCTCCTCTATTCAAGCACCGGCATTGTAACCGATGTCGGGAGAGTTGGGGCGGGCCATTCCATAAAAATCGGCATTGTTCATTTTTAATTGATCGTCGTAGAATTTTCTGTCTAAATCGGATTGCGAGGACTTCCAGCAAAGCTGAAAGCCGGGTGACTACGATATGAAGGTGCTCCGATTATGTCGTCTCTAGATGGTCGCTGGATGGTCCGATTCATGTCGGTCATGGGCCTGATGGCCTGTTCATCCACTGCGCTCGCCCAAACCTGTCCAGTGAACATGACTTTGGTGACGGCCCAAATCTCTCGGCTCGAAACATCGTATGGCGACACATTGTCGGACATAAGCTGCGACGCGCCGACGATCCCGGCCCAGCGCATCCTGTGCGGCGAAGTCGGGGGGAATGACGACCAGCTTTGGACGATGTCACGCCTGGACGACCTGGCATTTGCCTATGCCTATGAAAATGCAACGAAGACCGAATTTGATCCGGACAATACGCCGCGCGATGCAGCTTTCATTGCCCGGCGGGACGCCTGCAAGGATCAAACCTGCCTGTGCGAAGCTTTGATAGCGCACAGCAATGCCAGCCTTGGCGGCCTCTCTCCCTACACGCATCGACAATAGACCTGTTCGCGAAAAAGGGATTACCTGACCATGCCTCACGTTCATTTTGGCGCCTTCGCCGTTTTCTCTGCCGGCCTCGTTGCGTTGACCAGCGTCCCAGTATCCGCAGCCGACCCGGAGCGGAATGGTCCGTCTTTCGATTGCAGCAAGGCATCATCAGGCGTCGAGAAGGCGATCTGTGCCAGCAAACCCCTGTCATCGCTCGATGGCCAGATCGGCATGCGCTATGGAGCGCTGCGTAAAGGGCTGGACAAGGCATCGGCGGAAAAGCTGAAGCAGGACCAGCAGTGGTTCATCGCCACGCGCAACGCCGGATTTGCCGACGGAGAGGATCGCGCCAAGATCCTGCTCGATCGGCTGCACTTCCTCAACGCGATCAGCTGGTCCACGCCTGCAGGCGTCGAAGGCGTCTGGCGCAATCTGGCTGGCGAAATTACGGTGTCCCGTGGCGCCAACGGGCAGTTGTCCTTCAACGCGAACGCGGCTGAACCGTCGCAGGGCCGCTGGGTCTGCGAAGCGGAAGGGAAACTGCGTGCCATCGGCGCATCGCATTGGAAGGAAGCAACCGATGATCCCGCCGGGCAGCTTGATTTCACGCGGTCCGGGGTAACGCTCGATGTGTCGGACGCAGAGGGAAAAAGTAGCCCCAACTGCGGTCTTAATGGCTCGCTGGGAGGCAGCTATTTCCGCACCGGTGCCGCCACTTCTTTGCCAGCCAGAAAATAGCAGCAAGGCGAGTCGCGGAAGCAGACGTTGATAGGAAGGAAATACGATGAAAGTTGTTGCTTTGACGGCTCTGATACTCGTGGGGCTTGCAGCTTGCGGACAGGCTGCGGATTCACGTGGTGAACAGGTTGGCGGCAAAAAGGTAGCCGCAGGAGCGAGCGAGAAGCAAGCGGCGCCCAGCACTGCTGCTCCTACCGCGCGGCCCACCCGAAGCGACCGCGTCGACCTGACAGGTTATATAGGCAAATATCCATTCGACGTGGTTGACGGACACCGCTTTCTCGACAGTCCTGCAGTGAAGGCTGCTATCGCCGCCGCTGTGCCCGACGCCAAGGAGCGCGCTGTCGTCAAGTTCGAGAAAGGCTACCTTGGCGTGCCGATCGTATCCGTCAAAGGCGGCCGCATTCTCATCTGGGGCGGCGCCAACCATGCCGAGGACCACTACAACTGGTCGGTCGTCCTCGCCCCTGATGGATCAAAACCGGAAGTCTGCATCTATGATGGGCTTGGCTATGATGGCGACTTCCAGTCGTCGCAATGGTTCGAACCCGGCCAGCCGAGCATCATGAAACAGGGCAAATGCCCTTCGGACGCCGAAGACTACCCAGCAGCGGATATCGCAGCGGGATAAACGCATTTCATCCAATCAAGCCGATTGCCGCCGCTTCATGTGCACCAGGAAGCCGTGCAGCAGTTCGGTGGACAGGCCGTGCAGCATAAGCCGAAATCCCGCGCGCAGGGTGGAGTGCGGCACCAGCGGGTGGCCGTTGACGATCATCGCGAGATGCTTTTCCTCTCCGGTCAGGCGCGCGGCGTAAAGGCCGATCGTCTCGTCCAGCTGCAGCGAATTGGTGGCCCGCCAGAAGTCGCGGTCGGTCAGGAACATCGCATAGGCGGGGGTATAGCACTCGATGGCGGTCTGCAGGTCGATCACGTTGAAACGACCGCGCGGCAGTTCCTCCAGTTCGACATCTTCGGTGATAGCGGAAAAGTCGATCCGCTCGACCTTGTCGATGTCCTTGTCGCGCCGGTCCAGTTCGGCATTCAGGCCGATCAGGTAGTTGTAGATGTTGAGGTCGTGATTGAGGAACAGGTTCGCTCGCACGTCGTCGATCCGGCGCGGGGTCATCGGCTCCAGCGGCGGGTGAAAGCCCGGTGTCGCATTGTCCGAGATAAAGCGCAGGACCTGCGCGCCCAGATGAAAATGCCTCAGGATCAGCCTGTTGGCATCGGGAGTGAGGAAGTGCTTCATCCCGAAGGCAATGCTGGCATGCAGGAAGCGCGGCGCATGTGGCCAGCGCGGCGTCACGGTATGAACCAGTTGCGCGATGACGATCCACAACCGCGCGAAGGGGCGCACGATCGGCAGCAGGAACTGGCGGCTGCGCGAACGCTGGTCGCGGATCAGCGCGGCCTTGGCGGCAGGCGCGATCGGCAGCGAACGGTCCATCCACAGCGCCAGCCACGGATCGGGATCGCTGCGATCCCAGTCGTCCAGACCTGGAATCCCGGACCCTTGGGTTTCAGACATTGTCCAGCTCTTCCAGTTGCAGGCGGTAGAGCCGCGCCACGATCCGGGCATGGCGCACCACGGACGTCGCGGTGACCGCATCGGTGACCACCATCGCCAGCGCGCGGTCGAACATCGCCAGGTGATCCTCGTCGTTCTCGCCGTGATAGGCAAGGAAGCTGACGGCATCCTCCCCCAGCGCCAGTTGCGCGCGGATCGCTTCGGCCCACGGGCCGGCCATGCGGTTGCCCAGCCCCTCGATCACGAACATCGCGCCGAGCATTCCCACCGGGTTCGCCTGCGATGCTGCGTGGAACATGAAGGCCGACAACGCTTCGGACCCGATGTTCTTGACCCCGCCCCGGATCGCCTCGCGCTTACCCCCGGCGGCGACATAGTTGTCCTCAAGCATGCTATAGTCGCGGTGCTCGGCTGCGGCGTGGCGGATGAACAGCGAGCGCAGTTCCTCGTGCTCCAGATGGGAGGCCGCGCGGCTGATCCAGCGGCCACCATCCACCACCTGCTGACGCAAGTTGAACAGCAGGCTGCGGTAGTCCTCGATCCGCAGCCGCCCCGAAAGCAGGCGCGCGATCACCGGGACCTGGGCGAGCCCGCTCTCGAACTCGATCCACACGCGGGCAAGGCCGCGATGCGCAGACTCAAGATGCGTGGCTTTCAGTACCTCGGTCATGCTTCTTCTCCGTCCACGACGGTCATCATCGCATAGGCCATAACGCATTGGCCGCTCTCGGGCACGGCGCACAGCACCTTCTGGCCCGCTGTCAGCTGGCCGGAGCGCAGCAGATCGTCGAGCAGCAGGAACAGCGAGGCCGCGCCGACATTGCCCTTTTCATACAGGTTGGTGAACCAGCGCTCCTCGGGGATCAGACACCCGGCCTTTCGAGCCTGCGCCACCATCTCGTCCCGCAGGCTGCGAGCGGAGAAGTGGCACAGGAAATGGTCCACTCCCGTGGGATCGACCCGGCCTTCGTCGACCAGCCGCATCAGCTCGCCCAGCCAAACCGGCAGCATGCGGTGCAGCGCCTCGACATCCTGCCGCAACTGAAAGGCACCAGCCTGCGCGGCCTCGGCAATGGTGGGAAAATGGCTCCACGGGATCAGCCCGCCCTGCCCGTCCGCCACCCCGCCGCCGGTCATGCACGGCGCGAAGCGGTCGGCGAAAGAGCGCAGCGAGATCCAGTCGATCCGCAGCGACAGCCCGTGCGGGGCCGGACTGTCCTCCACCAGCACCCCGGCGGCGCCGTCACTCAGCGTCCAGCGCAGGAACTCGGCATCGCCCGGCAGGGTGCCATCAGTATTCATCGCGGCGGTGCCGTGATAATGCCCGGGGCGGAAATAACGGCTGGAAAACTCCGCCCCCACCGCCAGTGCGGCGGCGTGTTCTCCGGCGGAGACCTGCAACGCGGCGGACTTGAGCGCCATCATGGCGCTGGCGCAAACGCTTTGCAGACTGGCGATTTCCAGCGGCGGCAGGCCGGAAGCGGCGTGCAATCCGCTGGCGAGCCCCGGCACCATCAGGTCATTCTGCGTGGTCGCGGTGGCGAGGTATCCCACCTCGCGCCGGTCGAGCCCGGAACGCCCGAACAGGTCGTCGAGCGCCGCCGCGCCCAGCTTGGCCAGCGTCCAGTCGGTGGTGCCGTCGGAACGCATGGCATAGTGCCGGCTGCGGATGCCGTTGCGGCGCAGCGTCAGCCTGCCGAGCCGCTCCGCCTGCGGCGAAAGACGGCCGATATAATCCACCATCGCGGCGTTGGAGACCGGCTCTCCGGGAAGAAACTGCCCCGATCCGGTAACATAGGCACGCATTGAAAACGCTCCCGAAGTCTTGGACGAATCATCGGAAGCCCAACGATGGCAAAATTTTGATCGGTGTTCAATATAATTCTGGACGGCGATCAATTCTGCCGTCCACTCAGCCTCTCAACAGCTTCCGCGTGTCGCCGTCAGGCTTTCGCGCACGCGGGCGAGCGCCATGGCCATCGGTTCCTTTTCACCCATCAGCGCGAACGAACCATTGATGTCAAACATGCAATGGCCGTGCACCGTGGCAACCAGCGAGCGAGCCAAGCGCGGCGCCTCCACCTGGCATTCGGGCGAGAGCACGGCGCGTACTTCCTCCACTACGACATCGGTCAGCTGCCCGCGCAGCAGATCGTGCTCGGGCGGCATTGTCACGTCGGGCGGCAGGTGGTGATCATAGATCGCCATCCACGCATTGCGATTGCCACGGGCGAAGCCGAAATACCCCTCCACCAGAGCACGGATACGGTCGTCTCCGCTCTTGCTCAGCGCCTCGCGGATGTAATCCGTCCATAGCACGAAAGTGCGCGTGTTGATGGCAATGATAAGCTGATCGTAAGTGCCGAACACATTGTACAGCGTACCGATCGAATACCCGATCCGCTTGGCGACTTCCCTTGCCGAAAACCGCGCGAATCCGACGTCCGCCATATGCTTGTGGCCCTCGACGATGAGCATGTGTTCCAGCTCTTTTCGGCTGTGATCTGATCTGCGGCCCATAGACGTTCACCATACCGCACTGCCTCAAAATGTACAGCGTCGAATTTTAATTGATCGTCGATCAATTAAAAGGTGCGCCTTTGGCCAGAATCAATGGTTTGGGCAGAAAATGGCTACCATTCGAATGGAGAGACCGACATGTGGGCAGGATTGGTCGCGCTACCGATGGCGCCCAGTCGTTGCTGCCCCGGCAAAAGAATCGGGGCGAATAGATCCCGCCGCCGAACCGAAACCGCGCATGGCCTTCACCAAGGTCGCCAAAGCGAAGCTGTCGTTCCCGGTCATGCCGCCACGCGCCATGCCGCCCCGCGACGGGCTGGCCATGCAATACGCCCAAGGTCGGCGGCGTGGTCGAAGTCATGCTGGCCAAGCAGGACATAGGATATCAGATCCACTATCTGTTCCGCCCGGTCGGCACCCGCTGGCAGCTGACCAGCATCGCCGATGAATCGATGTTAGGAGGAACAGGTTGAACCTCGGTTTCCGTTTTGCCGCGATCCTCTTGCTGGTCGCCCCTATGCTGCTCGCCCTACTCGCGCAACCCGGGGTGACCGCCTCGCGACAAGGTTGTGGGAATGGTGGCATTTCCCCCCGCTCGGGCAACGCGAATATCTGTTCGGTGCGCCTGACAATGACGATCAGCTCGGGTTCTCACCCGATAAGGCGACATTCCGGCGGCCCCGCATTCCACTCTATTCCTGACCTGCCAGCGATAGCCCCCTGCACCGGCTGATCACTCGCGTCTTCTTTCGAACCGCCCTCACGGCGCTGCGCGATCCCATAACTGGGGTGATCCAGAGCAGCTTCGCCTGACCCTCATCACGAAAATCCAGCAAGACCTCGGTCAATCCGTTTTCCCGGCCGCCCCGTACACCTTGCGGACTTTGCGCCTTGATCGTTCGAAGCAACGCGACCCGTTGCTGGCGGATAAAGACGGCGGCCTCAGTCAGATCGGCGGCGGCAAGAAAAAGTGCGATCACGTGCATGACTTCATCTCTTGGGCTCCGAGGCGGCTGGCGGCGCTCTTCATGGCGCCGGCGTTGCCGCAGCGGTGCAGCCCTGGTCAGTCAGGACTACCTTGAAAAGGCGTGGCACGGGGTTCTTTCGCGGAAGCGACTTCAGGTGCACGTCGGCATGGCAGGGGCCTGCACTTACCCGAAGGCGATCGACTGCCACAGTCTCGATCCGGTCAATCATATTGCCCCGCAGGGCATCCGCCACGGCCCTGTGGTTGATGATGCCCTCGATCTCTCTGACTCATTGCCAATAAGGTGGCAGCGCGGCATGGGCCGGTGCGGACGCCAGCACAAGCAACGCAGAAATGGCGGCGTGCACAATCGGTTTTATGGGATCATCCCTTCACTTGTCGCATCGCAGCCCGGTTTCTCGGGAGCGATTGTTAGACATGTCCAGTTTTGCACCCTTGTCGAGTTGGGTCAGTTCCATGTAGCCGCGGTGGCCGTCGGATTCGGCATAGATGACCAGCACTTTGCCCGCGCCGCGATATTTTGACGCAGGCAGCACCAGCGGCCGCCCTGAATCGAGCATGGCCATCGTGAAGCTCTCCGGCAGCGGGACGTAGACCTGCAGAATGCTCCAGGTTTTTCTCGCGATCATCTGCGTATCGGTAATCAGCAGCGTGTCGGCCGGCAGTGTCGCCGCAGGGTGGCTGAGCGCCACCCGCGCCGCAGCGCAACTGTCCAGCTTGGCAACCCACGCAGTCCTGAAACCAGCGGGCATGACCGGCTTGTCCAGCGGGATATAGACGCGCCGCTGGTTGATGGGGCCGGTGATGAGGGCATCGTTATCCTCTATCCTGATGCCCTCTATCTGGTTCGGGTCGCGCGGCGGCTGGTTCCCGGCAGAACCGGTCTGTGCAGGCGTTGTGACGATGACGGGCTGGCCAGCCGCCTGGACCACGGCAGGCTGCGCCGCCGCAACCAGCAACGCGCATCCTCCCAGCGCAGTGCGGATGGCATCGCCAGACCGCCTCATTTCCGCTGGTCCACCGATCGCTGGTCGCATGCCGTGACCTGATTGCTGCATATTCCCCGGAACCATGCCGCTCCCTTTTTCTGCGTCTTTACAGGCAGGTCGAGAAGCGCGCCTGTGGCGCTACGGCTGCGAACGAGCTTATATTCGATCAGCAGCCACGGCCCTGCACATCCCCGGATCGCTTCAAGCGTTCCCATGTCGGTCAGCCATTCATCGCCCAGATCGACGATGACGGCGCTGTCCGCATCCGGCCCGGCATAGCCGATTGCCGATTGGATACCGACCTGCGCTGCCTCCGCCGCAATCCAGCCTGCCCCCTGGGGGACAGACCGCAATGGAAGCGGCCTACCATCAGCATCCAATTCGACAGGATCGGCAACAGGATCAATCTTCAGCCAGCCGGCACGGGCCGCGACGACATCGAATTCGACATTGGGGCGTTCCTCGTGCGCCGGGGACCACACCGGCAGATAGCCCAGCAGCTTTGCGTCAGGCGCCGGTTCGGCCCTAACCGCGACGGGCGCCTTCGCGCCAAACGATGCCCATGCCATGAAATCGCATTGCATGGTCCCGGCAAGCATTTCGACGCGCGGCGCACCAGCCGCAGGCACCGCCGACAACAGCAGCAAGCCTGACAACACAGCGGCAGGCGACAGGCATCGTGCGTCAATCACCAAGGTCGGCCTCATCGAATGGGCACGAGTTGTCATAAGGTTCAATACGTCCGGCCGAATACCAGCGGCTTACGCCATCCTTTTCGAAGCAGACCTTCGCGCTTTTCGTGGCAGGGGTGATGACGATCGTCCATGAACGCTGCTCACACCCGTGTTGCTGGCATCCGGCCGTGACCAGATCATCGCCATGTCGCCAGATCGGCTGCCATGGATTGGCACCGGCGGCGAGCACCCACTTGCGGATGGCGGCATCATTTACCGCAGCCTTCACCGTCGATTGCACAGTGGGGTGGTCCAGGAACGCCACGCCGTCGACCTTGTCGAAGGGATTCTTGCCGACATAGCGGGCAAGGTCAGGCGCCGGCGACACTTCGTCCGGTGCGCTAGCAGGGTCCGGCGCAGGGTCAGACGTCGGGAGGCTTTCCTCGCCTTTGGGCTGCGGCATCGCGTCAGCGTTGGCAACCTCAGCGGCAGGGGCATCGGAATGATCGGCAGATACATCCCTCTTGTCGGACGAGCAGGCGCAAGCCGCCAGGACGAGGATGAGGACGGGCCAGGCAGGACGCTGGTGGTTCATGATCGAAATTTCCCTTCAGGGCTTTACTTCGGACCGTTCATTGCCGGGCGCGGTGGAATGCTCATAGCTGGGCGAATTATAGCCCTGGGCATAGGTGCCGGTCAGGACGCCGCCGTCGCAGGCCATGGTTGTCGTGCGATAGGAATAGGATATTTGGACATAGCCCTTGTCGGGTTCGGGATGGCGGATCTGCCATCCTTCCGTGATGGCATAATCGACATGGCCGGTATCTGTGCCGACAGGCCCTTCGCTTTCGATCAGGGTCTGCCGCGTACCGCCGTCGATCGGAACCGGTTCCGGGTCGGCCTTGGCAAGATCGTCGCGATAGGTCTGGTCCAGATAGGCGCGACAGGCGGCAAGGTCCGCAAACTTCTGCGACGGGATCGGCAAGGGTGGCAGACGACCGCTACCCTGCGCCGCAGTCGCCGACAGCAAGGCCAGCGCCGCGCCGCCTATCTTCGGCCTGATGGCCGTTCTCGACAAGATCCCGATCATCAATGTTCCTTCCATCCCTCGGCGGCTTTATGATCATCGTTCAATAACGGCCGTCAAGCCCTCAGTGAAAAATAGTGACCAATGATCAATTTTTAATTGTGCGCTGTATATTTTCCCGTTACCCCTTCAGAACAGCAATTTAGAAAGGTTGCAATCATGACCGTGATGATACCGTTCCCAGCACTGCGACCCGCGACATGAACGCGCTCCCTCTATCGTCAGCGGCCATGCTGCTGGCCGCGTCGATCCTTCCAGCCCCGCTTGCCGCAACGCCATCCAAGCAACCGGCAACATATGATGCCGGCTGGCTGACATGGTGCATCAACGCGCGCGGCGGCACCACCCTGGCCGACGCCCGCTGCTATGTTGAGCATCGCGAAGCGCTTGTCGCCCGGCAGGGTGTCCTGCTGAAGAAGATCGAAGCCACGTTGAGCATCAAGGGGCCGGATGGCACCGATTATGCAAAGGCCGCGCGGGCGCTGAGCGCCTCGCAGAAGGCGTGGGAAGCCTTCATGAGCGCTGATTGTGACCTGGTCGACAATGTATCCGGCTTTTATGGGACCGCCGTAGGCCTCGCCGGGGAGGATTGCCTGATCACCCATTATCTCGCGCGCAACGCTGCGCTGGCCTCGTTGCAGCAGGATTATCTGGACCAGTAGGACAGGCAGCCCGACCCCCTGAATTGAAAGGACCTCAGCATGATTTCAGCAACCGCCCGCATGGCAGGCAAGGGCGCATTCCTGTCGGCGTTTGGCGCTGGCCTCGTTCAACCGGCGACGGCGCAGGCGCTGGCCCAGCAAGTGAAATACCTGAAGAGCGATGGCGCGAAGGTCACCTATAAAGTGGCGAAAGATAGCTGGCTGGCCGTGTCGGGCACGATCGGCAACCAGATCTTCTATCAGCGGGCGACAGTCGACACGATCCGCTTCGCCAGCTTCCGGCTTACTTATCCCAAGGCTCAGGCCGCGAAATGGAAACCTATCGTGGCGCGGATGTCATCCTGCCTCAATGGAGAGCCGTAATGATTTCCCGTCTTTGCCGAGGCGTAGAGTTGTCGTTGCGATCCGCCCTGTCCTGCGCCGCCTTTGCTCTGGCCCTGACTTTGTCCGGTCCGGCCAGCGCGGGGCCGAACAGCTTCGCGCAGAAAGACCTTGCCGGACATCTGCTTGCCTATCTGACCGAAGGGGAAGACCTGCCAGACAAGCAGCCTTCAGGCGTGTTCGGCATTCCCGGTACTGACATCCTCTATTCCGTGCGGCACGGAGAAGCCGAAGTGGCGCTGCACTTCACGCAAGGTGGCCATCAGAGCCGCGACCTCCCGGTCCCCTTGCCATTGCCGGCCAGCGCCACCGTCCATCCATGGCCCATGTACGTTGCCTTCAACGCGGTGACACCCGAAAACCACCATGCCTATCTGATCGGTGTCGTGGTGCGGGCCAGCGTGAAATACGGCACCGGCGTTGCCAGCGAAGACCGGCTGCACCTGTTTCGCGTCGATAACCCTGGCACGGATCAGGCGCGGGTGAATGCGCTGGTCAGCCTGCCCATCGCCGCGAAACGGGTGATCCCCCTCTGCCGGTCAGAGCAGCAGAAGCAGATGCTGAACGGCCGATGTGATGGGCGGCGGACTTATGAAGGCTTCCTGCGCCTCGACACCGACCAGCAGGGGGGATGGCCAACGCTGATTTTCGAAAGCAAGGCCGCGGTGCGCCCGGCCATGCTGATGGACGACGACACCCTGCCAGAAGAGCCGCAGAATACAGCTCAGATGGACGAAAGGCCCGACACCATCTGCAGCATACAGCGACCAATCCGCTACGAAGCGCTGACCGGCCGGTACGAAACGCAGCGCCCTGCCCGCTATCTTGCAGTGCCCGCCGACTGCAGCGAATATTTCCTGCCGATCGCTCATCCCCTGCAAACTCTTTGCAGCGACAATGCAACCAAATATCTTGTCGGCACGACGCCCATCTCTGACGGTGCGGCGCGGATCGCCACGGGCGCCCAGGTTATCCGTCAAACCAAACCGGGCGAAGCCGTGACCGAGGATCATCAGCCCAACCGCGTGACGATCGAAACGGATCCGGCAAGCAACCGCATTACGCGCGCCTGGTGCGGCTGAAGGTCCAGTTGAGCGCCGCCGGCCCATTATTAAATACCCAATGTTCAATAAATAATTTGACAGCGATTAATTATCGCGCAACGATGCCTTCATGCTTGAAAAACCCCTCTTGGCAGAAGACAGGCTACGACGCCGTGTTCGCATACTCGTCACAGCCGCATCAGTACTGACGGTCATCGGCTTTGGCCCGATCCTGGCGGCCCTTGCCAGTGCGGCAACCACCGCAGCGCTGGGGTGCCGGGTCAATGAGGCATCAGCCCAGCAATGCATCGTCTTGGGCACAGACATCAGCAACCTACTCTACACCGGCTTCATGATGGGTTGGCTGTTCTTCCTGACAATTCCGCTGGCGCTCGTCGCGCTCGTCCTTTGGGTCATTGCCGCCGCGTCCTGGGTCGGTGGACGGCGCCGGAAGCGCGGTACGTCTGGCGGGCACGGTGCGGAAGCGCCAGCCGCGCCCAAGCAGTCCGGCCTACTCGAACTGGACGTGCATGCCCGCAGGGACCTGCCATATTACCCCGGCGCGCCGACAGGCTACTCTGGCTTTACCGATCATACTGCGATGAACTGCGCGGTGAACGATGGCCTGATTGGCCGCGCCCCTCCATCGCAGTTCGACATGACGGGCTTCGGCGTCGGGCTTCTCGACGGCCTGATGCAGCGCCTCTCGGATCGCCGCGAGGATTTGCCCGCCGTGCTGCACTTCGAAACCGCCTCCGACCTCCAGTCCGAATACATCGGCTGGCTTGCAATGATGCAGGAGCAAGGTGCAGACAATGCGGCCCCTTCGACCAGCAACCTGCATGGCGCACTTCACGGCCTGGCGCTGGATATCTGCAAGGACGGGCCGGTTACCGAGCGTTTCTGGGACAGGGCAAAGTCTGCCCCCCAACTCGAGGTCAGGACGGATGTCGAGGCCAGGAACATGCAACTGTTCCTCACCATCTTCGAGCGCGGTAGAAGGCTGGGGCTCGAACTGGGCCAAAGCGCGCGCATCGAAGATGCCCAGGCGTAATGGCAGCCCCGCTCAGGCTCAGAAGCAGCCGTGCCAGACGATCTCGCAGGCGGAACCTGCCTTGTCCTCGCACTGGCGCATCGCCACCACCGGGTCCGGGCGTTCGCGGATGATCGCCGCGTAGTCACCCTCGCGGATCGGCGCCTGCGAACGGGCCAGCTAGCGGCACTCCGCTGCGCTCGCGTTGCCGCCAGCGTGCTCGCGCGCGCGCTTCCGGGACTGTGGCACCGAACACCGCCTGGCGCTTCGACAAATACGCGCCGCAGCTGCAACGGCCAGTGCGGCGGCAACTTCCGCCCTGCCCGTCTCCCCCAATCCGCGCGGGCCATCCTTTGCTGCACAGTTCTCAGTGCCTGCCAGAGCGGGGGTCCACTCGCCCGCCAGCCCAGCACCAGCGCCTCACGCGGGATCTTCTGATTGGCCTGGCGAGTAGCAAGTGTCAGCGTCGCCTTTTCGGCCGCAGTCACATTGGCCCGGGCCTTGTCCACCTGCTTACCCCGCCCTTCCCACGCAGCTCGATCTCCAGGATCTGTTGCCCCGTTTCATCGTCGATGACGACCTATCGCAGCGCCTTTACCACTGCCGATGTGCGTGCGCGAAGCGATCCAGTTTCAGCCCGATCGCCGCCCTGTTTCCCGAACGGTGAACGCCTGAGCTGGTCTATCTCCAGACCAAATGGGCCTCGCTCATGTCCTATGGCCTGACATGCGATCTGCTCGCGGATATTCTGCCGCTTGAGCATCGATTATCGCCGCGGTCGGTCCGGCGACAACTGCATCGGGTGGCGAATTGCCTCGAAGCCGACCTTGGTGACGAGATTGGCATGATCAACACCCAGTCATCTATGCCAGACGGCAAGGACCGGCCGCGCGCGCCTATGACGGTCGGCTTGGACGGGGGCTATGTCCATGCACGCGAGGGCAGCAACCGCAAGGCGGGCTGGTTCGAGGTGATGGTCGGCAAAAGCGTTCCCGACAAAGGCGATGCCAAATGCTTCGCCATGGTTCAATCGCTCGAGACAAGACCACGACGACGGTTGGGCGCTGTGCTTGATGCACAAGGCCTTGCCAGAGGGCAGAGCATTCACTTTGTTTCCGATGGCGGCGATACCGTGCGCAATCTTCAGCTGCACCTGCATGGCGAGGCTGAGCACTGGCTCGATTGGTTCCATATCACCATGCGGATCACCGTCATGCGGCAGATGGCCAAATCGATTGTCAGCATTGATACAACCGATCTCGCCGATCGCATCGACCGCGACCTGGCTCGGATCAAATGGCTGTTATGGCATGGCAATCATGTCGACGGTGCGGAAGCGGCCGACCTGCTCACCTGGGATCTTGAACTCGCCGACAATAAGGAAGCCACCGCCAAGCTCGAGAAGGCACTTGGCGAATTCAGCGTCTATATCCGTAGGAATGCCGATTTCATCACCAATTATGGCGACAAGTGGGCAACGGTGAGCGCATCTCTTCCGGTTTCACGGGATCGGCTGTCAATAAGGTCCTGTCACGCCGCATGGTCAAGAAGCAGCAAATGCGTTGGACCAAGGTCGGTGCCCACCTGCTTCTCCAGACCCGAACCCAGACCCTCAATGGCGATTTGCGGCGTTGCTTCCAGCGTTGGTATCCCGATATGAAATCTGCCGCATAGCCCCCGTTTTGCCCTGGTCTCCTTATAGCCTCGGCCGCGTCATCTTCGGTTTCGTGGCGCAAATGCTTGATGGTTTCCATGATTCGCTTTCTCTCCGCACCGAGCCTTTTCCCTTCAACCGAGAGGGCAAAATCGCTAAGCAAATGGCCCAAAGAGAAAGGAAATAGGGTAACAATACCCGCGCCTCATGCGTTAGCCTTCTATCAGCAATGAAAGGAGAGCAAGATGACGGTCGGAGCAGAACAGCAAAAGCTGCACCATGATCTAAAGAACGTGGGCCTGCGCGCTCAGGCAACAGCGACAGGACTCGTGCAACTCTGCAAGGAATTGCAAGCCGCCGGCGTAATCGGCGAGGAGGCAGTCGGCAGGATCAAGGACTCAATCGCCGACGAGATCGCCCTGACGGCACCGCGGCCCATGCTGCGAGCGGACTTCAGAAAAGAGGTATGCCAGCGTCTGGATGGCATATTTTCCGGCGCAGAGAAGCTGGGTCCAGCTGAAGAAATGCCTTTCGCGAAAGCTCAGTCGGATTAGCGCTGCTGGATCACGTAGCGGATTGCGAGTTCGGTACGTCGCTGGATATGGGCGAGACCCCTCTCCAACATTAGTAGGCACTCGCGAATGACGTCGATCGCCTAGGCCAGCTTTGCTTGCATGAAGCCGGCTTCCTTCCGTATGGCTTTCAACTGCCGGGTTCACCATCGTACCTCCGGCATCCTGTTGCGCTCTATTTCGTAGAGCATCCGCCCGGCTGATTTTTCCGGTAGCCGCAAGCTGCTGCCCGTCGGGAAAGTCATAGAGATTCTCGCCCGAATAACGCCCACTCGCGTCGATATAGAGCTTGGCAGCACCATCGCTCACGAACGGCTTCCATGTCTTCCACTGCTTGAAAAAGTACGGCACAGCGGTCTCTGCGCGCTGGTCACGAAGGTTCCACGCCCAGTCCGGATGCATAGGTCGAGCATAGGCCGAGCGCCCTTCCCGCTCTCGCTACCAGCGACCACCCAGTCGAGATCGTCCAGCCAAGTCAGCCTTGCATTTGCGGGCACGGTCCGCCCTGAAAATGGACGTTTCCGAGCCAAAACCAGGTGCCCGGTTCCGGCCCTTCGTTCATCGCCTTGAATGGGAACGAAACATCCATCAAGGCATGCATCTCTGAAGCACAGCCGTCGCTAGATCCGGCCGAGATAGCGCGGCGTTCAGCGGTTCAACTCCATGCGACAGGGGAGCCGCAGCATGTCATTCATGAACAAATGACCGGGCGAAGGAGCCGCTGAGCTGGGTCACCTCTTTATATACGCGGCCGTAGAACCTCCGGGTTTCGCGATGGCGCAACATTTGCCACATGCCATTGCGATGATATCACGCGCTACTCCGCCCCGAACTGGCTCGCTCCTGCCCGGCGCTGCGCCGAAGAAGCGCGAAGTGCCGCTCCTCGTCGCTTATGCCTTCTCCTTCGCTTTTCTGCACTGGACCGCCAGCCCGTGGGGCGGGGCCGGGTTCTTTTCCCTATGGTATCCTCCGGCGGGCCTGCGCTTTGCCATGCTGTGGAATTGCGGGCCCCGTATAACGCCTTGGCTCATAGTCGCTGAACTCTGCGCCGACATTGCGACAGGTGTCATCCATCTGGGAGCGCCGGATACGCTCCAGGCTATGACCGGCATCATGCGCCCCGGCATAACATATGGGATCGCTATCGCCGCCGTGCGCCATATCGCACGCGAGCACACCGATACGCTGGCGCTTCCCCCCATGACCTTGGGCCTCGCCGCCGTCGCGGCGCCGGCGCTCAACGCCCTCATGGTCGTACCGTTCGAAGCCCTCCTTCCCTCTGACGCCGGGCGCTATCGCATTGGCGTGGACATAGCGATCTCGCTGACCGGGCTTGCGGTCGGTGACCTGCTGGGCATCCTCGTTTTGGCGCCGTTGCTACTCTGGCTCGCCGCAGTGGCCGGTGCGCCGCGCCGGATGCGCATCGCGATGCCGCCGCTGCGACCAGTCCTGGAGGATGCGACAGTCATCGGTGGCTGCCTGTTGCTGACGATAGCGCTGTGGCGGGCTGGGCTGGGCGCCCAGCCCGCGCCCGGACTGCTGGCGGGAGCATGGATCGGCCTGCGCCATGGACGCATTGCTGCTTGGCTCGCAATCCTGGCGCAAGTCCTCGTTTTCCTGCCTTACTCCGCTGGCCCGCTCGATGACGCAGCCCGCCTCGAACTGCATCTGGGCATTGCGGCCGTGGTTCTCGTGACCTGGCTTGCTGGCAGCTTTTCCGACGCGCAAAAAACTTCCCGAGCCGCGATCGACAAACGTAACCGGCTGCTGTTCCAGGCCGAGCGCCTCAAAACGCTGCGCGCCATGTCCGTCGCCGTCATCCACGAGATCAGCCAGCCGCTGTCCACCCTCGCCATTGAGGCGGGACACTTACGCAGCGTCACGCAGGACCTTGACCCCGAGATAGCTGACAGCGCGGCGCTGGTGGACCGCAAGGCTCGTGCATTGTCCGACCTGGTCCGCCGCCTGCGCCGCTTTGGTGGAAGGGATGTGGACGAGCCCTCGCCGCTTCCGGTCGCGATGCTGATGCAAACTGCCTGCCAAATCGTTGCCGCCGAAGTGCGGGGAAGCAGCGGCCGACTGGAATGCGCAGCCGTAGCCCCGGACCTTGTGGTCCAGGCGCAGGAAATCGAACTGACACAGGCCTTGGTCAACCTGCTGCGTAACGCGTTCGCAGCCAGCCCCGGCGAAACAGTATCCGTACGTGCCTACGCTGTGCGCGGCGAAGCGCGCATCGAGGTCGCCAATCCCGTCACCGTCGCATCCGCAAGCGCAGGCATGGGCGTCGGGCTTGTCATCGCCAGAACCATCATCGAGGCGCACGGCGGCACGCTCGTTCGCGAGGATGAGACAGCCTGCATACGCTTTGCCCTAACCCTGCCCTTGCTGGCCGGAGCCACCATATGATCGATTGCATGTCTGACCTCCTCGTCGCAGTGCTTGACGATGACGCCGATCTCGCCGCGACTGTCGCGCGGCTGTTGACGCGCAACGGCGTGGCCGCCCGCGCTTTCGTCGCGCCCCAGGATATACTCGCGATGCTGCCTGACCGCGCTTTGGGTTGCGTGATCAGCGACATCCAGATGGGAGAGATGGACGGCTTCGCCTTCGCCGATGTGCTACGCGTTCGCGATCCGGCAGTGGCGCTTGTGTTCATGACGGCATGGCCGACCACCGCGCACGCCGTCGACGCGGTGAGGCGTCACGGCGGGCTGGATTACCTGGAAAAGCCCATCGACGAGCCGCGCCTGATCGCCGCGGTCTCAGAAGGGCTCGCATGGTCGAAACGGGAACGGCGCATCGCGGCTGCCACCGCATCGTTCACCCGCCGCGAACGCGAAGTGTTCAATCTGCTCGTTCGCGGCCATTCGAACAAGGAGATTGCCGAACACCTCGCCATCTCAGCCCGCACCGTGGAAGATCACCGCGCTGCCATCGTTGCCAAAACCAAGACCAATGGCCTGGCCCAACTCGTCGCCTTGAGCCGGGGTGAAGAAACCTGACAGGAAACTGCAAATACCGGGAATTTCCCGGATCGACCGACGAGCCGGCGAAAGACATGTTCTGCCCGCGACCCGAAGGCCTTTGCCCGTTCCTGACGGGTAGGGCTGACTGACCGGCGGAAGTCTTCGGACCTTCGCCGGTCCATCGCGGGCAGATGAAGCGCAAAGTGAGGAGCAGCGGTTCAGATGTCATCGATCCCCACCAACGTACGCGCAGCCGCCGCCCTTCAGGTTCTGAGCTCCGTTCGATCGGACATGGCGACACGGCAGAAGCGTATCGCCACTGGTCTCGAGGTTGCGAGTACCAAGGACGACAGCGCGAAGTACATCAGAGCCCAGAACCTACGCGGCCATATCCTCATGCAGCAGTCCGTCGGGGACACGCTGGATCGTTGGAAGTCAACCACCGACATCGCCATTTCCGGCGCCGAAACCATCAGCGACCTAGTGAACCGTCTTCAGGAAAAATCCCTGATGCTGCAGGATGCCGCGAACGATCGGGCGTCAACGCGAGCTATCCGCAAGGACATGCAGGCGCTTATCGAGCAGATCGGCGGCATCGTCGATTCCTCCGCGTTTTCCGGCACCAATCTCCTCAAGGGCAAGGCTTTCACAGAGACCGTGACGCAA
The DNA here is from genome assembly GCF_001046635.1 of Novosphingobium barchaimii LL02. Taxonomy (GTDB): domain Bacteria; phylum Pseudomonadota; class Alphaproteobacteria; order Sphingomonadales; family Sphingomonadaceae; genus Novosphingobium; species Novosphingobium barchaimii. The sequence continues at coordinate 10,281 of NZ_KQ130457.1, read as the reverse complement.
ACGCGCTACAGTCTGCCCGCCTCCAGCGTCAATCCGGGGCCACTGCTGGCGAGTCTGAGGTCAAGCCAACAGGCAGGGGCAATGCCGCCCGATACCCTGGAGACGATCCTGAACGGCACCCGCCGGCTGTCGCTGCCGGCCTCGCCGCTCACACCGCAGACCTTTAACGATCTCATTGGTTCATACAGCGCGAATGACCCAGGGTACTTGCCGGTCACCGATAATGCGGCGCGCTCCTATTCGGTGGCGGCAGGAGATACGCCCGGCCGGGTTAACCTGCTCATCGACACCGGTTCGACGTTGTTCGAGGGATCGAGCGGCAGCGGCGAAGTGGAGATATGGCAGAATGGCGTCCGCGTTGCGGCCTCTGGCCAGGCCTACGCCGCAGACGGCAATGCGGTAGCTCCTGCTCTTTCTCAGGACGGACCGTTCATCCTTAGCTTCGACTATGATCCCGCAAACGGCCGTGATATCCAGATCCGAGTGCCTCAGGGCAACAAAGGGCTCGCGATCGAAGGCCTGCAGTTGCAAGATCCGGCGCAAGCCATTCCAAAGCCCAGCGAGCATTGGACTAGCGCCATAGTCTACGAGACCCATGCGCCGTTCGATCCGCCGGTGGACAGCGCCGATCCGGAAGAGGTGGCTTTTGCCCGGCACGATCCGCTGGGCGAGAGCGCGTTGCCGGAAGGCGTGCGCGCGCAGTTCAGTCTCGATCCGGGCGGCCAAGCCGCTCGCATCGACTTGAGCTTCGATGCTTACGAATTGCCAGATACTATGGAGATTTGGCAGGACGGGGTCCGCCTGGCAGCCACTGGACAGCCCGCTGTTTCGCAGGGCGCACCGGTCGGGGAAGGCCTGCCAAGGAGCGGCCTCAACTTGTTGAGTTTTGATTATGACCCCGTCAAGGGCCCCCTGTCCATCACCGTCAATGGGGCGCAGCACGATACCGCCAGTGCCTGGGCGATCGGCGCTGTATCGATGCGCGAAATCGGTTCGCCTTTTGCCGCAGACACCGCAAAGTCGGTCAATGGCTTGCACCGGGTAGCCTTCTCCAATGTTGCCTATGACTTCATCACCGATACCCGCGGCGGCAGCGAGAGGATCATGTCGCGCGATCTCACGGCGCGTACGCTGGATCTCGATCCGCTCGATTGGGAAAATCCGGAAGGCATTGTGGCCAAGGTTCACGAAGCAAGCCGCAAGGTACTTGCCGCGCTGACCTATTTCGGCGCTCATTCGCGCGGGCTGGACATGCGTCAGGAAAATGGATCGAAACAGGGCGACGTGACGACCCAGGCACTAGGTAATCTTGTGGATGCGGATCTATCCGCTGAAGCAGCCAAGTCAGAAGCCCTGCGCATTCGCGAACAGCTTGCGCTTCAGGGGCTCTCCATCGCCAATCAACAGCCAGCGCTCATGCTCAAGCTGTTCGGGCAGTAATTAAACTAAACGGAGCCGACTTTGCCCCTTGGACCCATCCCGCGCCAACGCCGCGTCACCCGTGATGACGAGACCCTAGCACGAGCAATCTATCCGGTTTTGATGGACGTGGTACGCCGCAAGGGCAGCATCACTTATGCAGACGTAGTGCTATCGGTGCGCGAACGCTGCCCCGAACCTGAGCATCCGATCTACCGCGAGAAACCGCGTGACCTTGGCCGCCGTCTCGAGACCTTGCGCTTTTTTACCGCGCCGCGTGGCTACCCTGACATGACCTGTGTGGTGTTCAACGCTGGGCCCTGCCCTTCTCCAGATGCCTATGAAGACCCGGGTTCAGAAGCCGCGAAGGTTGCTGCGTTCGACTGGTCTGCGGTGGAGGAGGAACTGGCGTTACAATGCGACGACTGGCGCCGCGAAGCGATGTCGGTGGTACATCTTCGCTAATTTAGCGCGGATGGCTTCGCGATCTGTCTGCGGGCCGATCTACTACCGCACAAATATTCGTCCAACGACATACGCGGCCCGGGCATCGCGCCCGAGTTTGCCGGTAGTCATCTAGCGACAGGGTCGTTCGTCGTCGTCGCGGGATCTGAACCGCCCCGGGACTGCCGGAGGCCATTTTAGTTAAATTAAGCTGCCACTGGGATATCGTCCAGCATATCGTAATATCGTTGCTCGGATTCGACCGGCGGGATGTTCCCGATGGGCTCCAAGAGCCGCCGGTTGTTAAACCAATCGTCCCATTCCAGCCTGGCGTATTCGACGGCCTCGAACGACCGCCAACGCCCTGTCCGGTGGATTAATACCACTGTGCATTGATCAGAACCCATGCGCCCATTGGCGCAGACCGATGGACATGATGCGCCAAGGCAGATCGACGAGCTTGTTCCAGGCGAAGCAGCAGTGATCGATGATGTCGTCGTAGGATGAGAAGATGCGGTTCGACAGCCAGTTGTCACGCATAAACTGCCAGACGTTTTCGACGGGATTCAACTCGGGACATCTGGGCGGGAGCAGCAACAGGATGATGTTGTCGGGCACGACCAGTTCCGCTGAGCCATGCCATCCGGCTTGATCGAGCAGCAGAACGGCATGAGCTCCCGGCGCAACGTGAAAAGCGATCTCTTCGAGATGCATGCTCATGGCCTCGCTGTTGCAACGGGGCATGACGATGCCGGCACCCTTGCCCTCGGCAGGACAGATCGCGCCAAAGATCCAGGCGGAAGCCCGGCGCTGGTCCTTGGGCGCAGATCGCCGGGTTTCCCGCCTTGCCCATCAACGCGTGAACTTGGTCTGCTGGCCGATCCGAGCCTCGTCTTGCCACCAAAGCTCTATCGGCGTGCCTCTGGGAAAGGCCCTTCTGATTTTCGCCAGGCGGGCTGCGAATGTTTTTTAAAATCGGCGATATCATCGGACTTCTGGCCATGATGGCGGGGCCGAGCGGTGAGCTTGCGATAGCCCATCGCCCGCAACTCCCGCCCCAACGTGAAGCGCGTGACCGACAAGCCGAACTCGTCCCAGATCCACGACAAGCCGCCCGCGCACCACACCATGAGCCGCAGGGATCGGTCCAGCCTCAACCTGCTGCGCCAGACGGGCTCGCTGCTCGTCGTTCAGGATTGAGGCCGGGCCCGGCGCCTTGCGTGTTGCCAGCCCTTCGGGGCCGGCTTCGTTGAACCGCAGCACCCAGTCCCTCACGATCTGCAACGTCACCCCGGCTGTTGATTGCCACTGAGATGTGACCCGGGATTACCGTCGAGAATTGACCCGGGTGGGTATTAGTTATGTGCTGCCGTTGACGGGCAGGTTCAAGATGCTGGCTTCTCCTTTCTGGCCTTGGGCGCAGCGGTGCTGGCGCGGAAGCGGAAGCTGTCGTTCCCGGTTTCCAGGATGTGGCAGTGATGGGTGAGGCGATCGAGTAACGCGGTGGTCATCTTGGCGTCGCCGAACACGCCGGACCATTCGCTGAAGCTCAGGTTGGTAGTAATGACGACGCTGGTGCGCTCGTACAGCTTGCTGAGTAGATGGAAGAGCATGGCCCCTCCTGATGGGCTGAAGGGCAGATAGCCCAGCTCATCGAGGATGAGGAGGTCGAGACGCAGCAAACGTTCGGCCAGTTGGCCGGAACGGTTCGCCGTCTTCTCCTGCTCAAGCGCGTTGACCAGATCGACCGTGGAGAAGAAGCGGACCTTCTTGCGGTGATGCTCGACGGCCTGGACGCCCAGGGCAGTGGCGATATGGCTTTTGCCGGTACCGGGTCCGCCAATCAACACGACGTTGTCGGCGTTTTCCATGAAGTCGCCCTGGTGGAGTTGGCGCACGAGTGGCTCGTTGATCTCGCTGGCGGCAAAGTCGTAGCCTGCCAGGTCTTTGTAAGCTGGGAAGCGGGCCGCCTTGATCTGATAAGATATGGACCTGACCTCCCGCTCGGCCATCTCGGCCTTCAGCAGCTGCGACAGCATTGGCACGGAAGCGTCGAAGGCCGGCGCGCCCTGTTCGATCAGGTCGCCGGCGGCCTGGGCCATGCCAAACATCTTGAGGCCGCGCAGCATGACAACGACCGCGGCGCTGGCAGGGTCATGACGCATGGCGAATCTCCCTGAGTGTATCGTAGCGATCGACATTGGCCCTGGGCTCCTGCGTCAGGCGCAAGGCCTGAGGCGCATCAATCGGCGCTGCCGGCGGCGCCTTGCCGTCAATAAGGCGATGCAGCACGTTGAGAACGTGGGTCTTGGTGGCGACGCCTGCTTCCAGAGCCAACTCGACTGCATGCAAGACGGCCTGCTCGTCGTGATGCAGAACGAGAGACAGGATCTCGACCATCTCCCTGTCGCCACCTGGGCGCTTAAGGAGATGGCCCTGTAATTGCCGGAAGGCTTCGGGCATCTCGAGGAAGGGGGCACCATTACGCAAAGCGCCGGGCTTGCGTTGGACCACCGCCAGATAATGCCGCCAGTCATAGATTGTGCGTCCCGGCTTGTGATGGGAGCGGTCGATGAGCCGGGCATGTTCGCACACGATCTGGCCTTCGGCAGCAATGACCAGGCGATCCGGATAGACCCGGAGGCTGACCGGCCGGTTCGCGAAGGATGCCGGAACGGAATAGCGGTTGCGGTCGAAGGCGATGAGGCAGGTTGGCGACACGCGCTTGGTCTGCTCGACAAAACCATCGAAGGGCCTGCCCAGCGGCATCAGGCAGGA
>NZ_KQ130456.1:0-447500 GCF_001046635.1 Novosphingobium barchaimii LL02 | reverse complement strand
CCCGCACGGGCAGGGCAGCTATGCTGGCCCTTACTCTCGCAAGTGCGGGATGCACGGTCGCGGGTGGCAACGTCGCGAGTACGCCCTCGCCCGCAACGGCTTTGGCGGCGGACGAAGCATCTGCGCCCGCCGCGCCGGCATGGTGGAAAGAGGCTGGCGACCCGGTTCTCGTGGCATTGGTGCAGCAAGCGCTGGATTCCAGCCAGGAAGTGATCTGCACAATCTCGGCCCTGCGCCAGTACGATCAGCAGACCGCCGAAGATGCCAGGCGCCTTGGCGCCAGGCTGGGCCGATTGCTGGGCGACAGGAACGTCCGGCCCGATCCCCAGCTTCGGGATGACAGGGTGGAGCGGGTCGTCACCCGGCGCGTACGTCTCGCCCGGCAGGTCGCCGCGGCCTATGTAGAGGTACGCCGCCTGCAGCAGGACATTGCCCTGCGCGGCGCCTTGCGCGCCCAGTACAAGGATAACGCCGAAGTCGCCCAGTTCCGCCGCGAGGCCGGGCTGGCATCGGCCATCGACGGCGCCCTGGCCCGTTCTCAGGACGAGACCGCGCAGGGAGAACTGGGCTTTTCGCAGGGCAGGCTGGATAGCGCCATGGCTGAACTGGCCCGCCTGGTCGGCGACAAGCCTGATGTACTGGCCGAAAAGCTGGGTTCGCCCGGTGCCATCCCCGATCCGCCGGTGGACCCACTAGCCATCGCTCCGCCCGAGGACCCGCGCCGTGCCTCGCTGGCCGATGGCGTGCTGCGCGAGGCCCGTCTTACGCAGGCCCTGCAGGAGGCGCGCCGCACCGTCAGGGACGCACGCGGTGCCTATCGGCAGGGAGCCGGGCCGTTCTCTACGCTTTACGTCGCGGAAGCCGCTTCCACTGCGGTCGAACTTGCGCTTGTCGATGCGCGGGCCGGCCGGGTGACGGCCACGCTGGACTTGTGGTCAGGGCAGGACGATGCATGGGCACGCGGCGGGCTGACGCCCATAGTGGCGCCCTTCCCCGCGCCCACGGCCGAAACGATAACGGTGACTGCCGCCTGTGACTGACGCCGAGACCGAACACGAAACCCACTCCCCGCTCGACGCCTTGCTGGGCGCCGCGCCGCGCAGGGTCACGCGCCACTGGCTCAGCTTGCTGGTGCTGGCCCTGGCGGGCCTTGGCGCGCTGACGTTCTTCGTCCGCTTCGTCATGGGCGAGGATTCCCCTTATTACTCTGCGCCGGTGGAACGGGGGAACCTGATCCCGCTGGTGTCCGAGCGCGGGCAGGTTCGCGGATCGGGCGAAGTGACCGTCACTGCGGTTCTGCCGGGCCGCATCATCTGGGTTTCGGGCAAGAGCGACGGCGAAGTCGAAAAGGGTGAAGTGCTGGCAAAGCTCGACGCCGGAGCGATGGCCAGCGCCGTGGAGATCGACCGTTCGCGCGTGACCGCGGCGCAGGCCATGCTCGATGCCGCGCAGGTTTCCGCGCAGGATACCGGATCGCGCCTTGCCCGCTTCGAAAGCGTGTGGAAGCGTTCGGGCGGCCGCGCGCCTGCACTGAACGAGATCGAGCGCGCCCGCGCCGATGCACACCGGGCCGATCTGAGCGTCGCCGCAGCCCGTGCGGAGGCCCAGGCCGCAAAGCTCCAACTCAAGGAACATCAGCAGCTTGCAGCCGGGGCTGAAGTGCGCGCGCCGATTTCGGGGATTCTGGCCACACGTCATGTCCAGCCGGGCCAGACGGTGGGCGAACACCAGCCGCTGTTCACGATCGCTGCCGGCCTTGCCCCGCTGACCACCGAAGTGCCGCTCTCCAACCAGCAGGCCAACCCGATCAAGGCCGGTACACTGGCCCAGGTCCGCCTCGATGCGATGCCAGACACGCCGCAGTCGGCCACTCTCACCCTTCTGCGGGTCAGCCCGCCGCCGCAGACAGCGCCGCCGCACGCGGTCTTCACGATCGAGCGGCCCGACCCCAAGGTTCGCCCCGGCATGGCCGCAACGGTGGAAATCCAGCTGCCCGAGCGCCGCAATGTCCTGCTCGTGCCCGACGCCGCGCTCGTTTTCGAGCCGATAGTGGGCCAGAAGCGCAGGCGCGCGCGGATCTACGTTCTTGAACGCGGCGATCCCCGGCGGGTCTATGTCACGGTCGGCGGTAGCGACGGCAAGCGCACTGAAGTCTTCGCGAACGACCTCGAGCCGGGCGACCGCGCGATCATCGGTTGGCGGGACGCGGCGAACGGTGCGGAGCGGACAGGCCGCTGAAAGGTCGCTCGTGCCATAACCGGCGCGGTACGATGGCGAGCCGTGCAACAATCGGGCCGCTCGTGCGTATCGGCATCAAGGCAGTTAGCGGCAACAAAGGTATCCATTCTGATAAACGACGCGCAGATGTCGCGCCGCATGGCTGTCAGGCTTTTCGCGGCGCTTGCAGCAACAGGCGCCGCCGCCGGCGCTCTGCCCGCCGGCGTGAACGCCGCGGTGGGCGGTGCAGCGGCGGGCGGGCGCATGGGTCCGCCTGCTGCGTTTTCGTGGGACAGCCTTGTCGCACAGGCCCGCGCCCTTGCCCGCAAGCCTTACGCCGAAACCCCGGATTCGCCCCGCGCCGCCGCCGATTACGATGCAGCGGTAAAGCTGACCTACGGTGACGCCAAGACCGTTGCAGGCAATGTTCGCCTGTTTCCGGCCGTGCGCGGCACCGCGCCCAAGCCGGTACGCATCGGCTTGCTCGAAAACGGCCAGGCGCGCGAGATCATCGATACCGCCGGGCTGTTCGTCACCAGCGAGAACACCGACCCGGTAGGCTTCCGGGTGATGGACGCCACCGGCCGCAGCGACTGGCTGGCCTGGCAGGGCGCCAGCTACTTCCGGTCCTCGGGATCGCGCGACCAGTACGGACTTTCCGCCCGCGCCATCGCCATCGACACCGGGCTGCCCACCGGCGAGGAATTCCCCGCCTTCACCCATTTCTGGATCGAGCAGACCGGCCCGGACAGCGTGCGCGTCTATGCCCTGCTCGATGGTCCCAGCCTTGCGGGCGCCTATTCGTTCGACTGCCGCAACGGCAAGGACAGCGCTGTGCAGGATGTCACCGCCGCGCTGTTCCTGCGCAAGGCGGTCAAGCAACTGGGCCTTGCCGCCGCGTCCAGCATGTTCTGGTACGACCAGTCGAACCGCACCGCCCGCCCGGACTGGCGCCCCGAAATCCACGATTCGGACGGCCTTGCGATCTGGGACGGCAATGGCGAGCGTGTGTGGCGTCCGCTGGACAACCCCTCGGTCGCCAACCTGCATTCGATGCAGGCAAAATCGCCCAAGGGCTTTGGCCTGCTCCAGCGCGATCAGGCTTTCGACCATTACCAGGACGACGGCGTCTTCTACGACCGCCGGCCCTCGCTCTGGGTGGAACCCAAGGGCGATTGGGGCGCGGGCGCGGTGTGCCTTTACGAAATGCCCACCAGCAGCGAGACGATGGACAACATCGCCATGTTCTGGCGCAGCGACAAGCCAGCAAGGGCGGGTGAACGGCGCGACTTCGCCTATCGCCTGACGTGGTCTTCCAACGACCCGACCGCTGACCGCGCCTCGCGCTGCGTCGACATGTTCGAAGGACCGGGCGGCATTCCCGGCGCTCCGCCAATGGCCGGCGTGCGCAAGTTCGTCTTCGATTTCGCAGGCCCTTCGCTTGCCGGGCTGACGCGCGAAAGCGGCGTTACAGCCGAAACCGACCTGCCCAAGGGAGCAATCGTCTCCGCCGTCGCTTATCCCGTGGCCCGCTCCGACGCGCTTTGGCGCGTCATGATCGACGTGAGGACCAAAGACGTGACCCAGCCCACTTTCCGCCTTTACCTCAAACGCGGCGATACCGCGCTTAGCGAAACCGTGATAAAGTCGCTGGAAACCGGAGCCGTATCGTGAGCGTAACCGTTCTGCCCGCGCCGCCCATGCTGCCTGCCGAAGCGCCGCTGGTGATGCCGGTGCAGAATCTTTACGGCAATCCTCCCGGCGCGATCGAAGTGCTGACCAGTCCCCATGGAATGCTGGTCAAGCGCATGTTGCTGATCGCGCTGACCGCCGTGATCGGGCTGGCCGCGTCAAGCACGGTGCGCATGGAACTGTCGCGCGATGGGCTCGACTGGGTCGAAATGCTGCTGCTGGTGTTCTTCGTGCCGCTGTTCTGCTGGATCGCCTTCGGCTTCGTCACGTCGACCATCGGCTTTCTCAAGCTCATCACCGGCGAGCATCCGGGCTTCACCGCATTGCCCAGCCCGGCATCCAGCCTGCGCCACCGCACCGCCGTGCTGATGCCGGTCTATAACGAGAGCGTCGAGGAAGTCTTCGCCCGCGCCCGCGCCATGGCCAATTCCATCGCCGCCTCGGGCGGCGCACCCTGGATCGACTTCTTCATCCTCAGCGATTCCAACCCTTTCCACGGCAAGCGCGAGGAGGCCGCCTGGCGCGAACTCGCCGCCGAAGCGCCGATCAAGGTCTATTACCGCCGACGCGAGCAGAACACCGCGCGCAAGCCCGGCAATATCGCGGAGTGGGTCCGCCGCTTCGGCGCGTCCTATGAATGCATGCTGATCCTCGACGCGGATTCGATGATGAGCGGCGACACCATCGTCGGCATGGCCTCGATCATGGAGGAACGCCCCTCGATCGGCCTGCTGCAGACGGTGCCGATGATCACCAATGCGCGCACCCTGTTCCAGCGCTGGATGCAGTTCGCCAGCGAGGCCTACGGGCCGATCGCCAGCGCCGGACTGCTGTGGTGGTCGGGCGCCGAATCCAACTTCTGGGGCCACAACGCGATCGTGCGCACCCGCGCCTTCGCCGATTCCTGCGGTCTGCCGGAACTGCCGGGCAAGGCCCCGTTCGGCGGCCACATCCTGAGCCACGACATGCTGGAATCGGCGCTGCTGCGCCGGCGCGGATGGGCCGTGCACATGGTGATGATCGGCGGCAGCTACGAGGAATTCCCGCCCACCATCGTCGACATGGCGATCCGTGACCGGCGCTGGATGCAGGGCAACCTGCAGCACCTGCAATTGCTGGGCGCCTCCGGCCTGCACTGGACCAGCCGCCTGCACCTGCTGATCGGTGCTTCGGCTTATCTCACTTCGCCGGGGTGGTTGCTGCTGATCCTGGCGATGATCGGCCAAGTCGCCAGCCGCGACACCGGCGGTTTCGTCACCCTTGCTCCGCCCAGCGTGCTGGCGCTGACGGTGGTGCTGCTGTTCGGCCCCAAGCTGATGGGCACGATCTGGATGCTGGCCAACAAGGAGCGTCGCCGCAGCTTCGGCGGTGCAGGCGCGGTCCTGCGCACCGTACCGCTGGAGATCGTGTTGGGCATGCTGCTCGCCCCGATCACCATGGTCACCCAGACCAAGGCGCTGCTGGGCCTGCTGCTGGGCATCTCGGCAGGCTGGAACACCCAGGCCCGCGACGCCCGCCGCATCACCGTGCGCGAAATCCTGCCCGATCTTCGCGAACACCTGCTGCTGGGTGCGGCGCTGGCCGCCACGGCATGGCTTGATCCGGTGACCGCGCTGTGGCTCTCGCCGATCATCGTGGGCCTCATCGCCTCGCCCTGGCTGATCAGCGTGACATCGAGCGAAGCACTCGGCAGCCGCGCGAACGCTGCCAGGTTCTTCCGCGTTCCCGAACCCGGCATCGCCGAAATCCCCAGCGCGCCGAAGTCCGACGTATCCCTCACCGCCGGTCAGGTGGTGGAGGCCTAAGCTGCGAACAGCCTCTGCGCCGCATCGGGCGCGGAGGGGAAGTACATGTGCATGTAGCTCGCGGTGAGCGGGCCTGCCCGGTACAGCGCCTCCCCCTGCCGTCCATCGGGAGTACGGGCGCGGGCGACCGGGTTCAGCGCCGTTTCCAGCCGCGAATAATGGAAGGTGTGGCCGCGCAGGGTGCCGCCTTCAAGGTCCACCTCCTGCATCCCCAACGCGGTGAAGCGCGGCTGCATCGCCGCCTCGCCCGGCAGCAGGCCCAGCAGTCCACCGCGCCGCCCCTGCCCGTCGACCAGCGCCGTGCAGGTATAAAGCATCCCCCCGCACTCAGCCAGAATGGGCTTGCCCGCGCCGTGATGCGCCCGGACCGCCGCCAGCATCGCATGATTTGCAGCCAGCGTTTCCAGATGCAGCTCGGGATAGCCCCCCGGCAGCCACAGCGCATCACACGCGGGCAACGCGCCGTCCCGCAAGGGTGAGAAGAAAGAAAGCAGCGCGCCGGACCGCTCCAGCCACTGCAGATTGGCCCGGTAGATGAAGGCAAACGCCTCGTCCCGCGCGATGGCGATACGCTTTCCCGCAAGCCCCGCCCCAGGCGGCGGCGCGCCGGAGGGAGCGGCGAATTCGACCGGCGGCGGCAAGTGCAGCGCGGCTTCGGGCAGCAGCGCGGCGGCGCGGTCCAGCCGGGCGTCCAGGTCCGCCACCTCACCTGCCTGCACCAGCCCGAGATGGCGTTCCGGCAGCGACACCGTGCCCTCTCGCGGCAGTGCGCCCAGCCATTTCACTGCTTCCGGCACACTGGCTTCCAGCAACTGCGCATGGCGCGCGCTGCCGACCCGGTTGGCGATCACCGCGTGCAGATCCAGCCCGGGACGATACGTGGCCAGCCCATGGACCAGCGCCCCGAACGTCTGCGCCATCGACGATCCGTCCACCACCGCAAGCACCGGCAGGCCAAAGCGCTGGGCCAGATCGGCGGCGCTGGGATCGCCGTCAAACAGCCCCATCACGCCCTCCACCAGGATCAGGTCCGCCTCCTGCGCCGCGTCATGCAGCAGCGCGCGGCACTGCGCCTCGCCGCACATGAACAGGTCAAGCTGGTGGACCGGCGCTCCGCTGGCGACTTCGTGGACCATCGGATCTAGAAAATCCGGCCCGCACTTGAACACCCGCACCCGCCGCCCGGCCGCGCGGTGGCGGCGGGCCAGCGCCGCCGTCACCAGCGTCTTGCCCTGCCCGGAAGCGGGCGCGGCGATCAGTAGTGCCGGGCACCGTGCGGGGCTGTCGTGTGTCATGCCTTCGCACCTATGGCGCCGGGCCAGCCCGCGCAAGCATGGGCCACCTCCGGGCCCACTTGCGCGCCGGACCGGGCCGGGATAATCCGGCCCCGCGTCAGGTTCCCCGCAAGGGGATCAAAAGGGAACCCGGGTGAAACCCCCGGGGCTGCCCCTGCAACTGTAAGCGGCGAGCCATCCGGCCATTACGCCATTGGGACCGCAAGGTCCTGAGAAGGCGGCCGGATCGGCGCCGACCCGCGAGCCAGGAGACCTGCCTGTCGCCGTCGTTCTTCGACCGGACAGGGTGTGCCGGCCGAACGAGGGGGCAATTCCTCGCGAAACGACAGCTTGAGACCTCGCAGCCTTCGGGCCGCCGGGGTCGATGTCGTCTGCGTGAAGGAAATGCGTTTGAATTCAAGTTTCGCCGCCACTGCAACGGGCCTCGTGCTGGCACTGGCCGCCTCTCCCGCCCTTGCCGACTCCGCCGAAGACGCCGGGACGGACGAGGGCATCGTCGTCACCGCCCTGCGCACTCCTGTTGCCGCGAGCCGCGTTTCGGCAACCGTCACCGTGCTGGACGAGCCGGCCATCATCGCCCAGCAGCCCGTCGCCCTGACCGACGCGCTGGTGCGCACGCCGGGCATCAGCCTGTCGCGCAACGGCGGCTACGGCACCACCACATCCTTGCGCATCCGCGGCGCCGATGCGGGGCAGAGCGTCATGGTGATCGACGGGATGCGCTTGTCCGACCCATCGTCCACCGCGGGCGGCTACGGCTTTTCCAACCTCCTGCTCGACGACATCGACCGTATCGAGATTCTGCGCGGGCCGCAGTCCATCCTGTGGGGCAGCGATGCCATCGGCGGCGTGGTCAACGTGCGCACCCGCCGCCCCGCCGCGCCGCTGGAAGGAAGCGCCGCGGTGGAGGCCGGCACCCATGACACCGTCTCCGCCCGCGCCGGCATCGGCGGCACATCGCAGGCGGTGGACTGGCGCCTGTCCGCCTCGCGCTTCACCACGGACGGCATCTCGGCCCGCTCCAGCGGCAGCGAGGATGACGGCTATACCCGCACCGGCGCCAGCGGCACGGTGACGGTGCGCCTGACGCCGGGCGTCAGCCTCGACCTGCGCGGCTACTGGTCGAAATCGAACAACGACTTCGACGGCACCTCGGGCGATACCCTCGCCTACGGCCTGACCGAGGAATGGTCGGGCTATGCCGGGCTGAACTTCGCGCTGCTCGGCGGCAGGCTGGTGAACCGGATCGCCGTGCTCCAGTCCGAAACAGACCGCGAGAACTACGATCCCGCGCGTTCCATCCGCCCGCTCACCTTCGACGCGCACGGCCGCGTGCGCCGTTTCGAGTATCAGGGCACCTACACAGTCTCGGACGCGCTCCAGGCCGTCTTCGGCGCCGAGCGCGAGGAGCAGCGGATGACCACCGCTTCGCCCGCGAACAGCGCCGCCCCCTATGTTTTGACGCCCACCAGCGCGGGCACCAACAGCCTCTACGGCGAATTGCGCCTCAGCCCCGTCACCGGCCTCACCCTGAACGGCGGCGCGCGCTATTCCGACCAGTCGCGCTTCGGCGGCAACACGGTGCTGAGCGCGGGCGCGGTCTATACCCCCAACGAAGGCGCCACCGTGCTGCGTGCCAGCTACTCCGAAGGCTACAAGGCGCCCTCGCTCTACCAGATGTTCAGTATCTACGGCGCCGCCGACCTTGCGCCTGAAAAGGCGAAAGGCTGGGAAGTGGGCGCCGAGCAGAATTTCGGAGAAGCCCTGCGCCTCTCCGCCACCTGGTTCCAGCGCGACACCGACAACCTGATCGACTTCGCCTATTGCCCGGTCGGCGCCGCCCAGCCCGCCATCTGCTATATCCCCGGCACGACGACGACACGCTTCGGCTATTACGCCAACGTCAAGGCTGCCAGGGCGCGCGGCCTCGAACTGTCGGCGCAGGGCAGGCTCGGCGTGCTGTTCGCCAGTGGCAACTATAGCTGGATCGAGGCGGAGGACCGTACCGACGGCAGCAGCACCTACGGCCGCCAGCTCCAGCGCGTGCCCCGCCACCTCGCCAATGCCGAGGCCGGTATCGACCTGGCGCAGGGCCTGCGTGCCAGCGTGGCCGCGCGCTATTCGGGCGAGAGCTTCAACGCCGCCACCGGCACCGCAAGGCTGGACGACTACTGGCTGATCGACCTGCGCGCCCAATGGGAAATCCGGCAGGGCCTGATCGTGCAGGGCCGCGTGGAAAATCTGACCGACAAGGATTACGAGACGGTCGCCGGCTACGCCGCGCTGGGGCGCACCGTCACCTTCGGCATAAGGAGCCGCTTCTGATGCCCGACCCCGTCATGCTCAAACCCGTAGCCCCCGGCCCTTCGGTCGTCGTGTGCAATACCTGCCGTCTCGGCTCCGACGAGCGCGAGGACGGCGAAGGACGGCGCGGCGGCGCGCTGCTGGAACAGGCGCTGCGCGATGTGCAGGCGGCAGACCCGAAACTGCAGGGCGTGGCGGTGCAAGGGATGCCCTGCCTGTTCGCCTGCACCCGCCACTGCACCGTCCACATCCGCGCGCCCGGCAAGGTGGGCTACGTGCTGGGCGATTTCGCCCCGGATGAAGACGCCGCCCGCGCCATTCTGGAATATGCGGCCGCACACGCCGCCAGCGAGGAAGGCCGCGTGCCGTTCCGCGAATGGCCGCAGGGTGTGAAAGGCCATTTCATCACCCGCACCCCGCCCGAAGGGTTCGTCTGCACATGATCCGCTTCGCTGATCCCGCCGCCTTCGCCGCCGCGCTGGCCGCTTTGCCCAAGGCCGACGGCGCCAGCCGCGATGCAGCGCTCGATCGGCAGGCCCTCCTCACCAAACCGGCGGGTGCGCTGGGGCGGCTTGAGGATATCGCCGTGTTCATGGCCGGCTGGCAGCGGTGCGAACGCCCCCGCGTGGACGCAGTGCAAGCGGTCGTCTTCGCCGGCAACCACGGCGTCGCGGCGCAGGGCGTCAGCGCCTATCCGCCCGAAGTGACGGTGCAGATGGTCGCCAACTTCAAGGCCGGCGGCGCCGCGATCAACGCCCTGACGAAAGCCTGCGGCGCCGACCTTTCGGTCGTCGCGCTTGATCTGGACCGCCCCACCGGCGACATCACGCGCGCGCCCGCCATGAGCGCGGAGGAATGCCTGGACGCTTTGAATCAGGGCGCAGCCTCGTTGCGCGAAGGCACCCAGCTGCTGCTGGTGGGCGAGATGGGCATCGGCAACACCACCCCCGCTGCGGCCCTGTGCGCGCAGGCACTGGGCGGCGAGGCGCGGGACTGGATCGGGCGCGGCACCGGGCTGGACGATGCCGGCCTCGCCCGCAAGGCCGCCGCCGTGGAGGCCGCGCTGGCGCTCCACGGACCGGACTGCACCACGGCCTTCGAAACCCTGCGCCGCCTTGGCGGGCGCGAGATCGCGGCGATGGCAGGGGCCATCCTTGCCGCGCGGCTGCGGCGGGTTCCGGTGCTGCTGGACGGCTTCATCGCCTCCGCCGCGATCGCCCCGCTGGCGCGCGATAACGCCGATCTGACGCAGCACTGCCTTGCCGCGCATTGCTCCGCCGAAGCGGGGCACACCCGGCTACTGGCAGCGCTGAAGCTCGAACCCCTGCTGAACCTCGGCCTGCGGCTGGGCGAAGGCACCGGCGCCGCGCTGGCCGTACCGATCGTGCGCGCGGCTCTGGCGGCACATGGCGAGATGGCGACGTTCCAGGAAGCCGCCGTGGCGGGCGGGCAGTGAGCGCGCGCACCGTCGTCCCATCATGACCGAAATTCTCGTCCACCTCATGCGCCACGGCATTCCGGTCCAGCCGAACCTGCTGCTCGGCCAGCGCGACGATCCCCCGCTCCCCAGCGGAACCGCCAAGTGCGTGGCGGCGGCAGAGGGGCTGGCGTTCGAGCGGGTGATCTCCTCCGACCTTTCGCGCGCCCACATCCCGGCCGCCCGGATCGCCGCTGCGCGCGGCGCTTCCCATACCGTGGATGCCCGCTGGCGCGAACTCGACTTCGGCGCATGGACCGGCCTCGCCCCCGCGCAGGTGGACCCCGCCGCACACGCCCGCTTCTGGGACGACCCTGAGGCGAACGCCCCGCCCCAAGGCGAGCGCTGGTCCCAGCTTAGCGCCCGCGTCGGCGCGGCGCTGGCCGAGATCCATGCCTCCACCCTCGTCCTCACCCATGGCGGGGCGATGCGCGCGGCGCTGGCGGCATTGTTCCACATGGAACATCGCCACGTCTGGTCCTTCGACCTGCCCTATTCCTGCGTCCTTACTTTGCGCGTGTGGCCGGGCGAGGCTGTTCCCACCGCGCAGATCGTGGGCCTGACCACATGAAGGGCCTGATCCTCGCCCTGCAGTTCCTGACCCGGCTGCCGCTGCCGCAAGTGCAGGCGGACAAACAGGACTTCGCCCGCGCCATGCGCTGGTTCCCGGTCGCCGGACTGGCCGTGGGCGCCGCCGTGGCCGGTCCGTGGTGGCTGCTCCAGACGCGTGACCCGTGGCTGGCCGCACTGGCCGGCCTCACCGGCTGGATCGCGATCACCGGCGCCCTGCACCTCGACGGGCTGGGCGACGTGGCCGACGGCGCCGGCGCTGCGCACGGCGGGCGGACGCGGCTGTCCGCCGTCATGGCCGATCCGCATGTCGGCAGCTTCGCCGTGGTGGTGATCGTATTGCAACTGATGGCCAAGCTGGTCTTGCTACGCGCCTTGCCCGCATCGCAGGTCTCGGCGCTGATCGCCGTCCCGGTACTGGCGCGCATCGCCCCCATTGCCTGGACCTTGTTCCTGCCGCCCCTTCACGAAGGCCTGGGCACTGCCTTTCGCAGCGGCGTGGGGCGCCTGCACCTGCTGTTCTGGAGCCTTGCCGCACTTGCCGCCGCCCTGCTGCTCGCCCCGGCGCTGCTGGTCCTGTTCGCCGCCGCCGCGCTGTGGGGCTGGTGGCTGCGCGCGCGCCTTGGCGGCATTTCGGGCGACGGTCACGGCGCCGGGATCGAATTGCTGGAAACCGCGATGCTTGCCGCACTGGTGCTGATGCCATGACCCAGCCATTCCTCCACCACGGCGGCCGCCTCAGCGAAGCCGCGCGCACATTCGGCGGTGCGCCTGCCAACTGGCTGGACCTCTCGACCGGTCTCAACCCCTCTCCCTGGCCCGCAGACAAAGCCCCCGCCTGCGACTGGAATGCCCTACCGGACCCCGAAGCCCTCGCCGCCCTGGAACACGAGGCCGCCCGCCATTTCGGGGCCGATCCGGCGCGGGTCTGCGCTGTACCGGGAAGCGAGACGGCGCTGCGCCTGCTGGCCCTGCTGCTGGACCTGCCCGGACGCGCCCTGACTCCCGCTTACCGCACTCATGCCGAAGCGTTCACGCCTTCGCGCCCCATCGCCTTCGCCGAAGCGCCGCTGCGCCCCGAAGTCGTCGTCCTCGCCAATCCCAACAATCCCGACGGCCTGCTGCGCGGACCCGCCGCGATCCGCAGCTGGCACGAATCCATCGCCGCCACCGGAGGCTGGCTGATCGTCGACGAGGCCTTTGCCGATTGCCAGCCCGAAATCAGCGTGGCGCCGGACGTCCAGCCGGGGACAAGGCTCATCGTCCTGCGCTCTTTCGGCAAGTTCTTCGGGCTTGCCGCGCTGCGCCTCGGCTTCGTGATCGCCCCGCCCTCGCTCGCCGCGCGGCTGCGTAGCGTGCTGGGCAGCTGGCCGCTCCACGCCGCCGCGCTGACCATCGGCCGCGCCGCCTACGCCGACCGCGAATGGACCGCGCGCACCCGCGCCGAACTGCCCCGCCGCGCCGCCGCGCTCGATGCAGTACTGCAACGCCACGGCTTCAGCCCGCAAGGCGCCTGCCCTCTGTTCCGCTACCTGACCGGGTGCGACGGCCAATCCCTTTTCAGCCGTCTTGCGCAGGCGCAAATCCTGACCCGTCCCTTTGCGACCCGCCCCGATACGCTGCGCCTTGGCGTGCCCGCCGATGTGCGCGCGCTGGCCCGGCTGGACCGGGCGCTGGCCCATGGCTGAACCCATCGCCGCCGCCGCGCTGGCGATCGAGGCGGGGCTGGGCTGGCCGAACCGGCTCCACGCCCTGACCGGCCACCCGGTGGGCCTGTTCGCAAAGATCATCCAAAGCTGCGACCGGGCCTTCAACCGCCCGCACTGGACGGACCCGCGCCGCCGCATCGCCGGACTTGCCGCCACACTGCTTCTAATCGCGCTGACCTTCGCAGCAGCCGCCCTTGCCGAAGCGGCGGTGCGCAGCATCACCGGCGCATGGGCCTGGCCGATCCTCGCCCTGCTCGCCTGGCCGGCGGTGGCCGCGCGCAGTCTCGACGATCACGTTCGGCCCATCCTTACCGCCCTCCAAGCGGGTGACCTGCCAGCCGCCCGCCGCGCCGTGGGCATGATCGTCGGGCGCGATACCACGCAGCTGGACGAACCCGGCGTCACCCGCGCCGCCATCGAGAGCCTTGCTGAAAGTTTCTGCGACGGTGTCGTATCTCCCCTGTTCTGGCTCCTCGTTCTGGGCCTGCCTGGTGCATGGGCGCTCAAAGCGATCAACACCGCCGACAGCATGATCGGCCACCGCGAAGAACCGTACCGCGCCTATGGCTGGGCCGCCGCACGGATCGACGACGCGGCGATGCTGATCCCCGCGCGCCTTTCCGGCCTGCTGCTGTGCCTGGCCGGAGGCGGCTGGCGGACGATGGCCAGCGACCATGCCCGCCACGCCTCGCCCAATGCCGGCTGGCCGGAAAGCGCGATGGCCGGTGCGCTGTGTGTCCGGCTGGCCGGGCCGATCGCCTACGACGGCGTGCTTGCCGACAAGCCGTGGATCGGGAAGGACGGGCGCGAGGCCGTCCCGCAGGACCTGGCCCGCGCTCTTGCCATCTACCGGCGCGCCTGCGTCATACTGGGAGCATTCGCCTTGATCGTGACGGCAGGAGCATCGCTATGGCAGGCCTGATGTTGCAGGGGACCGGCTCGGACGTCGGCAAGTCGGTGCTGGTCGCGGGGCTGTGCCGCGCGGCCGCCAACCGGGGCCTCAAGGTGCTGCCGTTCAAGCCGCAGAACATGTCGAACAACGCCGCCGTCACCCCCGATGGCGGCGAGATCGGCCGCGCGCAGGCGCTGCAGGCGCTCGCCGCCCGCGCCCCGCTGCATGTCGACATGAACCCGGTGCTGCTGAAACCGCAGGCGGACCGCACTTCGCAGCTTATCGTGCTGGGGCAGGTGCGCGGCACGCTGGGCGCGGCCAATTTCCGCGAGGCGCGCCGTCCGCTGCTGCCCGAAGTGCTGGCCAGCTACCGCCGGCTGGAGGCCCGCTGCGACCTCGTGCTCGTCGAAGGCGCAGGCTCGCCCGCGGAGATCAACCTGCGCGCCGGCGACATCGCCAACATGGGCTTCGCGCGCGAAGCGAATGTGCCGGTGGTTCTTGCGGGCGATATCGACCGGGGCGGGGTGATCGCCGCCATAGTGGGCACCCGCGCCGTGATCGACGCCGGGGACGCCGCGATGATCCGCGGCTTCCTCATCAACAAGTTCCGGGGCGATCCGGCCCTGTTCGCAGACGGCTACACCGCGATCGAGCGTATGTCCGGCTGGCGCGGCTTCGGAGTGCTGCCCTGGGTGCCCGCCGTCGCCCAGTTGCCCAGTGAGGACGCGGTGGTGCTGGAACGCGGCCTTGGCGCGAAGGACGGAAAGCTGCTCGTCGCTTGCCCGATCCTGCCGCGCATCGCCAATTTCGACGATCTGGACCCGCTGCGGCAGGAAAGCGGCGTGGAGGTGGCGATGATCCCGCCCGGCAGCCCGATCCCGCAAAGCGCCGCGCTGATCGTGCTTCCCGGCTCCAAGGCGACCATCGCCGACCTTGCCTTCCTGCGTGCGCAGGGCTGGGACATCGACGTGCTGGCTCACCATCGGCGCGGCGGCGCGGTGCTGGGGATCTGCGGCGGCTACCAGATGCTGGGCCGATCCGTGGCCGACCCGCAGGGCATCGAGGGACCGCCGGGCGAAGTCGCGGGCCTTGGCCTGCTGGATGTCGCCACCGTGCTGGGAAACCGCAAGGCACTGGCGCAGGTCGAAGGCACCGCGCTGGGCGCGCGCTTCAAGGGCTATGAAATGCACATGGGCGTGACCGACGGCCCTGACGCGCTGCGCGCTTTCGCCAGCCTCGATGGCGGCGGGTCGAGCGCCCGCAGCGACGGCGCGATCAGCCGAGACGGGCGGGTTTTGGGCACCTACTGCCACGGCCTGCTGGCCCGCCCGGACCTGCGCGCCGCCCTGCTCGGGCGGATCGGCGCGCAGTCGGACGGCTTCGACAACGACGCCCGCGTCGATGCCGCGCTCGATGCGCTGGCAGCGGCCATGGAGGAACATCTGGATATCGACGACCTTCTCGCACTGGCGGGCGTGCGGACATGAGCGGCGCCCTGTTCGTGCTGGGCGGCGCGCGCTCCGGCAAGAGCCGCTATGCGCAAGCCCGCGTCGAATCGCATCCGGGCACCCTCGCCTATATCGCCACCGCGCAGGCCTTCGACGCCGAGATGGAACACCGCATCGCCCGCCACCAGGACGACCGCGACGCCCGCTGGACCACGCTGGAAGAACCGCTGGCCCTTGCCGGCGCCATCGACCGCGCCGCCGAAACGGCCGGTGCCGTGCTGGTGGATTGTCTGACCTTGTGGCTTTCCAACCTGATGCTGGCGGATATGCCGCTGGACGAACCCGTCGCCGCGCTGGGCGATGCACTGCGCCGCTGCCAATGCCCGCTGGTGCTGGTATCGAACGAGGTGGGCCTCAGCATCGTGCCCGAAAACGCCCTCGCCCGCCGGTTCCGCGACGAAGCGGGACGTCTGAACCAGACGATCGCTGCCCTGGCGCACGAGGTTCAGTTCATCGCCGCTGGTCTGCCGTTAAGGCTGAAATGACGGCGGATTTTTGGGAGAAATGGTGCACCCGACTGGATTCGAACCAGTGGCCTACGCCTTCGGAGGGCGTCACTCTATCCAGCTGAGCTACGGGTGCAACGAAAGGCCGGTTAGCAGAGGGTAACGGGCGTTTCCAGCGACAAATTCGCAATGTCGCCCGGTGGTCGCGCAGAGCGCTTGAAAGTTCCCGGTATGTTCCTATGATGCGGCATGGCCGAAGCCGATTCTCTCTCACTGCCCCATGCGGCCTCTCCCATCGCGGCCGAAGTCGCGCGCGGGATTTCCCGCCTGTTTGCCCGCAACGACATCTGGTGCCTGCCCGAAATGCCGCTGCGCTGCGGGCGCCGCGCCGATCTCATGGGGATCGATGCGAAGGGCCACGTCATCATCGTCGAGATCAAGGTGTCGCGCGCTGATCTGCTGGGCGACGGCAAGTGGACCGACTATCTCGATTATTGCGACCGTTTCTACTGGGGGCTGTCCCCGGCGCTGGACCGGGCTCCGCTGGAAACCGGGGTGTTCCTGCCCGAACGATGCGGGGTGATCGTTGCTGATGGTTACGATGCGGAAATCCTGCGCCCGGCTCCGCTGCATCAGCTTGCCGCCGCCCGCCGCAAGGTGGAGACGGAGCGCCTTGCCCGCGCCGCCCTGCGCCGGATGGTGACGCTGGCCGACCCGCACACGCTGAAGTGGGGATCCGAGGAGTAGGCCTGCGGCGGACCAAGCGTAATTTTCTTGCGCTTCGCTGCAACGCACACTATGTAGCGCCTCAGCAATCGGCGCGCGGGAGATTCCCGCCGCAATCCGTGAGCAGCGTGAGGTCCTAGCGCAAGGCGCAACGACCGGCCCGGACGAACGATTGCCACCAATTAGCTTCCTTCCTCACGCAGGGTCGCACGTAACGACACCTTGCCGTGCGCGCGCCCTCTTCCGTAAGCCCAGGCCTTTTCAAGGCACATCGGTCTTTCGTGAAAACAGCGCGCCCCCGTGCTGTTTTGAAAGTGACTTGATGTCCTATTTCTCCGAACTTGGTCTTGCCGAGCCGATCCTCCGCGCGCTCGCAGTCAAGGGCTATACCGATCCCTCGCCGATCCAGCGCAAGGCCATTCCTTCGCTTCTCGAAGGCCGCGACCTGCTGGGCATCGCGCAGACCGGAACCGGCAAGACCGCCGCGTTCTCGCTGCCTTCGCTGCACCGCCTGGCAAATAACCCCAAGCCGCGCCAGAACGCCGGCTGCCGCATGCTGGTGCTGTCTCCGACGCGCGAACTGGCAGCGCAGATCGCCGACAACATGAAGGGCTACGCCAAGTTCCTGGATCTTTCGATCCAGTGCATCTTCGGCGGCGTTCCCGTGGGCAAGCAGGCCCGCGCTCTTGAGCGTGGCTGCGACATCCTCGTCGCCACCCCGGGCCGCCTGCTCGACCTCATCGACCAGCGCGCGCTGACGCTCAAGCACGTCGAAATCTTCGTCCTCGACGAAGCCGACCAGATGATGGACCTTGGTTTCATCGTCCCGCTCAAGCGCGTCGCCAACATGCTGCCCGCCGGCCGCCAGAGCCTGTTCTTCTCGGCCACCATGCCGCAGGCGATCGCGGACCTGGGCCGCCAGTTCATCAACAACCCGGTCAAGGTCGAAGTCGCTCCGCAGTCGACCACGGCAGAGCGCGTCGAACAGTACGCGGTCATGATCAACCAGGCCGAAAAGCAGGCGCTGCTGACCCTGTCGCTGCGTGCCGGCCTTGCCGATGACGCCGCCGAGAACGCCACCCACGGCGCCATCGACCGCGCCCTGGTCTTCAGCCGCACCAAGCACGGCGCCGACCGCATCGTGCGCCACCTCGTCGCCGCCGGCATCCCCGCCGCCGCGATCCATGGCAACAAGAGCCAGGCCCAGCGCACCGCCGCGCTCGGCGGCTTCCGCCAGGGCGCCATCCGCGTTCTGGTCGCCACCGACATCGCCGCACGCGGCATCGACGTCTCGGGCGTCAGCCACGTCTACAACTACGAAATCCCGAACGTGGCCGAACAGTACGTCCACCGCATCGGCCGTACCGCGCGTGCCGGCGCCACGGGCGTTGCGATCAGCTACGTCGCCGCCGACGAGAAGCCCTACATCCGCGACATCGAGCGCCTGACCCGCGTCAAGCTGGACCTGCTGCCGCTGCCGGAAGACTTCCAGAACCAGGCCGCACGCCTGCCTGCTCCGGCCCGCGTGGCTCCGGCCGCACCTCAGGGCGGCGGACGCGGTCAGGGCGGCGGACGCGGCGGCCAGGGCGGCAAGGGCGGTGGCAACCGCGATCGCCAGCCGCGCCGCGAAGGCGAAGAGGCTGGTGAGCGCAAGCGCACCTTCCGTCCGCGCGGTCCCAAGGGTCTGGGCGCACACAAGGGTGCCGTTCGCCGCACTGCCGGCTGACGCTTGAAGGTATAAGGGGAACAATCTGGGGCCAGCGGCCCCAGACCCCGATACCGTCAGACTTTCACGCCGATTGGCGCGGTGACGCCGCTGCAAGCACGGCGTCCACAGTCGAGGGTCCGGGGGCAATGCCCCCGGATTTTCCCTTTTCACTTCCCCTCCCCTCCCTAACAGCCTAGTCCGCGCCCATGGCGCCAGACGCTTCCCTCACAGCGGTGCTGATTTCCGCCCTTGCCATGACGGCGATCGTGGGACTGCGCTATATCCTGACCTCGGGCCTTTTCGCGTGGATCACCGCGCGCGTGCGCCCTGGCCACTATAGCGGGCTGGGCCTCCAGATCCGCAGCGAGATCAAGTGGTCCCTCCTTTCCGCCGCCATCTATGGCATCCCTTCAGGCGTCGTCGCCTGGGGCTGGCAGCAGCATGGCTGGACGCGGATCTACACCGACGTTCATGCCTTTTCGCTGTGGTGGCTGCCCGGTTCGGTGCTGGCCTTCCTGCTGCTGCATGACACCTGGTTCTACTGGACCCACCGCTGGATGCACCGCCCCCGTGTGTTTCGGCTTGCCCATGCCGTCCACCACGCCAGCCGCCCGCCAACCGCATGGGCAGCGATGAGCTTCCATCCGCTGGAGGCCCTGACCGGCGCCGTCGTCGTGCCCGCTCTGGTGTTTTTCGTGCCGATCCATGTCGGCGCGCTGGGCGCGGTCCTCACGATCATGACGGTGATGGGCATCACCAATCACATGGGCTGGGAGATGTTTCCCAGGGCCCTGGTGCAATCGCGCCTCGGCGGCTGGCTGATAACCGCCAGCCATCACCACCGGCACCACGAAAGCTATCAATGCAATTACGGCCTTTATTTCCGTCACTGGGATCATCTGTGCGGCACCGACAGGGGGCTTTCCTCGCCCTGATCGCGGGCATGATGCTGACAGCGGCCGCGCCCGGACAGGCGACGGTTTCCGTGACGGTTACCGGCCTGCGCTCCGCCAAGGGCAAGGTGCTGGCCTGCCTCACCACGCGGGAAGATGCCTTTCCCGACTGCGAGAAGGACCCCCTCGCCCGCAAGCTGACGGTGCCCGCCGCCACCGAGGTCCACCTCGATTTCGGACCGGTTCCGGCCGGGCGCTACGCCGTTTCGCTGATCCATGACGAGAACGCCAACGGCAAGCTGGACACCCGTCTGATGATCCCGCGCGAGGGGTACGGCTTCTCCAACGATGCGCCCGTCCGCATGGGTCCGCCCAGGTTCGAGCGCGCCGCCTTCACGGTGGAGGGCGAGCCTGTTCACCTGGCGATACGGATGCGATATCTTCTCTAGCCGGTCTTGCCGCATGCCTTTTCGCGCCTTACCCACGGCGATGTGGCACGGGAAGAAGATGCGATAGAGCACGCCGTCGAAAAGACGGTAGAAGCAGCAACGGCCGGACTGGTTCCGCCGCCGCGCGCCGGTACGTTTTCCCCGTTTCGCTACCCCGTGTTCCGCGCGATCTGGATCGCCAACCTGTTTTCCAACCTTGGCGGAACGCTGCAGGGCGTGGGCGCGGCGTGGCTGATGACCGAGTTGACCCCCTCGCACCAGCTGGTCGCGCTGGTGCAGGCATCGGCGACCGTGCCGATCATGCTGTTCGGTGTCTTCGCGGGCGCGATTGCCGACAATTACGACCGCCGACTGGTGATGCTGACCGCGCAGGTGGGCATGCTGGTGGTGTCCGCCGCGCTGGCCGGCCTCGCCTATGCCCACATGCTGACGCCCGCCCTGCTGCTCGCCTTCACGCTGAGCGTGGGCATCGGCACCGCGCTGAATTCTCCGGCATGGCAGGCTTCGGTACGCCAGCAGGTGGAACCGCACGAGATTCCGCAGGCGATCGCGCTCAATTCGATCTCGTTCAACATCGCCCGCTCGATCGGCCCGGCGCTGGGCGGGGTGCTGATTTCGATCTGGGACGTATCGTTCGCCTTTGCCATCAACGCCGTCAGCTATGTCGGTCTGATCGGCGTGCTGTTGTGGTGGAAGCCCGCGCCGCGCCCGGCCGAGCCGGGACAGGCCCCGAAACGCGCCATCCTCCCCGCCGTCGCGGTGGGCATCCGCTTTTGCGCGGGCAACGGCCCCCTGCGCCGCCTGCTGATTCGCGGATTTGCGCTGGGTTTCAGCCTGGCCGCCTACCAGTCGCTGCTGCCGGCCGTCATCAGCGGAACCATCCGCGGGACCGAACTGGACTTCGGGTTGATGCTGGGCCTGTTCGGCATCGGCTCTATCATGGCAGCGCCATTCACGGGGTCTTTGCGCAAGAAGCTGGGCCTCGAAGGCATTCTGGCGCTGGGCACGGGCATGTCCGTCTTCGCGCTCTCTCTGGTCGCAGAGGCGCACGACATCCTTTATGCCCTGCCCGCCGCCTTCGTGGCCGGAATGGCCTGGGTGCTGATCCTGACCACGCTCAACGTCGCCGTGCAGATGCGCTCTCCCGATGCGATCCTGGGCCGGTGCCTGTCGATCTACCAGGCGGCGACTTTCGGCGGCATGGCGATCGGAGCGTGGGTATGGGGCGCGGTGGCGGACTGGCAAAGCCTGTCGTTCGCCCTGCATGCCGCCTCGGTGTTCCTTGCTGTATCGTTCTTCGGCCTGCGCCTTGTCGCCCCCCTGCCCCGGCCCGGTGAAGGCGTGGTCAAGCAGACCTGAAAATCACGGCATTCCCGGCGGCGCAACTTAAAGGTTAATTCACCATGTTGCGCCAGAACGAGGCTCCAGAAGAGACGAGTCGGGATTGCGACATGGATACAGTGCACGGCCAGTTTCCCGGCCAGGACGAACCGGATGCCGGCTCCGCCATCGCGGAAAACACCGATTCGGGCGCGCGGGCGCCGATTGTCGCCAATGACGAGCGGCGCATGCAGGTGCGCGCCTACAATTTCTGGGCCGGCCTGCTGGGCACCCGGACCTTCCCCGACATCGCCGACCTGAAGCCGGAAAGCCTGCCCGATTTCGGCCCGCGCAGCGTCCTGCTCGATTTCACCGCCAGCAGCGACTTCGAAAATCCGGCAATCGCCTATCTGGGAGCGCTGCTGGCAGACGAATGCGGCGCAGACGGCCCGATCCGCACTCTGGCGCAGGTTCCCAGCCGCTCGCTGCTATCGCGCATCACCGACCACTACATGCAGATCATCGCCAACGAGGCCCCGATCGGCTTCGAGGCGGAATTCGTGAACCACGCGGATGTCACGATCCTTTATCGCGGCATCCTGCTGCCCTTTTCGCAAGGCGGCAGCAAGATCGACTTCATCTACGGCGTCATCAACTGGAAAGAACGCGCCGCGCAGCTCGACGTCGATCCCCCGGTGCGCGCCCAGCCGCGCGATCCGCGCCCGGCCATGCTGCGCGGGTTCGAGCCGCTGCCCGAATGGGCGGACGGTCCCGCCGAACTTGACCCTATCGAAATCCGCTATCCGGCGATCGAAGACTATTCGCCGATGGAACTGCCCCGTCCCGGCTTCGCCATGGAGGACGAGCCTTCCGCATTTGCCGAGCAGGACATGGGGCTTGCCGACTGGCTGGCGTCCGCTCGCGAACTGGCGCTCCTTGCCCGGGGCAGCGAGGAACGCTCGCACCGGGCACTCTACGACGCGATCGGGCGCGCTTACGATTTCGCACTGGCGGCCATCGACGCACCGGAAGAATTCGCCGGACTGGTCGGTGATGCAGGGCTCAAGGCGCAAGAGCGCGCGCCGCTGATCCCGCTGGTCAAGCTGGTCTTCGGCGCCGACTACGACAAGACCCGCCTCACCGAATTCGCCGCCGTCATCGCTCATGGCCGCCGCATCGGGCTGGGCCGCGGCACCTTTGCCGATCACCTCGGCGCCGTGCCCGGCGGCCTCAAGGCACTGGTGCGCGAAGAACGCCGCCTGCGCCGCGAGGAAGACGGCGACAGCAAGCCCCCCGCCAATGCCCGCGAACGCCTGGTAAAAGGCCTGCGCGCGCTGAAGGCGCAGCCATTGGACGCCATAGCCCGCCAGGGAGAGGAATTTACCGTGCTCGTCGCGCGCCGGCTTGAAAGCGGCGAAGTGGTGCTGGTGGGCGAAGTCAGCGGCGATGAAGCCCTGCTCCAGCGCGCGGCGCGGCACCTGCTGGGCTGATCGCGGTCAGGGGCGAAGGGGGCCTTGCAACGCTTCCCTCGCGCCCCCACCCTCTTTAGACAAGGACGATCCCGCCGGCGTCTTCATCGCCGGTTAAGCCCGTCCGGTCCCCAAGAGGAACGATGCCGAAGCTGCGAATTCCCGCATTGATCCTCGCGATTCCCGCGCTTCTGGGGCTGTCCGCCATCCCCGCAAGCGCGCAGTCGATCCTGCGCGACGCCGAGACCGAGGCCCTGCTGCACGACATGGCCGCGCCGCTGGTGAAGGCATCGGGGCTGGGCGTGAACAATGTCGACATCGTGCTGGTCAACGACGGGTCGGTGAACGCCTTCGTCGCGGGCGGGCAGGCGGTCTACGTCAATTCCGGCCTCATCGACGAGGCCGACACCGCCGCCGAAGTGCAGGGCGTGATCGCGCACGAACTGGGCCACGTCACCGGCGGCCATGCCGTGCTGAACATGGGCGGCAAAAGCGCGACCAACATCTCGCTGCTGTCTCTGCTGCTGGGCGCGGCGGCTGCCGCCGCGGGCGGCGGCGAGGCGGCGATGGGCGTCATCATGGCGGGGCAGTCGGCGGCCATGGGCAAGTATCTGGCCTATAACCGATCGCAGGAAGCATCCGCCGATGCCGCCGGCGCGCAGTACCTGTCCACGGCGGGGATCAGCGGGCGCGGCTCGGTGGAATTCTTCAAGAAGCTGCAGAACATGGAGTTCCGCTACGGCTACCGGCCCAAGGACGGCGACGAATTCTATTCCAGCCACCCCCTTACCGGCGACCGCATCGCCACGCTTCAGGACACTTACGAGAAGGACCCGGCCTGGAACAAGCCGGACGACGCGGCGATCCAGAAACGCTTCGTGCGCGTGAAGGCCAAGCTGCTGGGCTATCTCGCCACCCCGCGCGAGGTCATGCGCAAGTTCCCGATGACCGACAATTCGGTGCCCGCCCGCTATGCCCGCGCTTATGCGTTTCACCGCGAATCGCAGTTTGCCGAGGCCCGCGCCGAAACCGAAGCCCTGATCGCCGCCGATCCGAATGACCCCTATTTCCTCGAACTGGACGGCCAGATCCTGCTGGAAGCGGGCAAACCCGCCGAGGCGATGGTGCCGCTGCGCAAGGCGACCGAGCTTTCGGGCAACGCCCCGCTGATCGCCACCCTGTTCGGCCACGCCCTGATCGCCACCGAAGACCCCGCCAACTTCAAGGAAGCGCAGGAAGTCCTCAAGACCGCCGTCGCCCGCGACCGCGAGAACCCCTTCGCCTGGTATCAGCTGGGCGTCATCTATGCCGCCAACGGCGACATGCCCCGCGCCTACCTCGCCAGCGCCGAACAGCAGGTGATGTCGGGCAACATGGAAGAAGCGCTGCGCAGCGCGCAGGCGGCGGAAGGCGGGCTGAAATCCGGCACCCCCGACTGGCTGCGCGCGCAGGATATCGAAATGCAGGCCCGCGCCGAACTGGAACGCGGCAAGAAGCGCCGCTAGGAGCCTGCTTTGAAAGCAGCCTTCAAGCCCGCCTCAGGCGCACACAGCACATGAAATCGACAGGACAATAATGGGCAACACCGCCAAGTTCGCAATGATCGCCGCAGCCCTCGTAGTGGTAGGCGCGGGAGGCTGGTACGGCGGGCGCATCGCGGTCGAACACGTCGTCCACGATTACATCCTCGATCACCCCGAAATCCTGCCGCAGGCGATGGACAACCTGCAAAAGCGCCAGGCCTCGCAGGCGCTTGCCGGTGTGCGCCAGAACGTGGAAACGCCCTTCCCCGGCGCCGTGATGGGCAATCCGAACGGCAAGGTCACGCTCGTCGAATTCACCGACTTTGCCTGCGGGTACTGCCGCCAGAGCCTGGGCGACGTCACCCAGCTGATCGCAAAGAACCCGGACCTGCGCATCGTCGTGCGCGAACTGCCGATCATCAGCCCGCACAGCCCGGCCGCCGCCAAGATGGCGCTGGCCGCGGCCGAGCAGGGCAAGTACCCCCAGTTCCACGATGCCATGTTCGCCGCCGGCCAGGTCGACGAACCCACCATCGCCGCCGTCGCCCAGAAAATCGGCCTCGACATGGACCGCGCCCGCCACATCGCCGCCAGCCCCACGGTGGAGGCCGAACTGGCCCGCAACCTCGAAGTCGCCCAGCGTCTGGGCTTTTCCGGCACCCCCAGCTGGATCGCGGGCGACAAGCTGATCGCCGGCGCCGTGGGCATCGACCAGCTCTCCGACGCGGTGACGGCCGCGCGCGGAAGTTGATAACGCATGGTGACGGTCCCTCGCCGATTTCAGCTTTCGCGTAAGTTCGGCTAGGCTGGCCCCATGAGCGTCCTGCCCATCCAGCCGATCCCCTTTTTCGCCAACAAGGACAGGGCCTTCTGGCGCCTCCAGTTCGTGGGATGGGGCGGCGCCTTCGTATTGCGCACGATGTCGGCGGTCGCCAACGACCTGCCGCTTGCCTCGCTGGTGCTGGTCCTGATCGCGACGATCACCGGCTTCTCGATCTCGCTCGTGCTTTCGGTGATATTCCGCAGCCTCATCACCCGGCGCGCGCTGGTCACATGGGGGCTGACCGCGCTGGTCCTGCCCTTCGCGGTGGGCCTGCACGCCTTCATCGACGCCTGGGTGGTGTCGCTCTGGCGGGTGGAGGGCGACGCCAGCTTCACCCTGCTGTTCCTGGGCGTGTTCTACCTCGACGCCACGCTGCTGGGCGCCTGGACCGCGCTTTATTACATGGTCAACTTCTACCTTCAGGTGGAAGAACAGAACGACCAGCTGATCCGGCTGGAAAATCAGGCCACCAGCGCCCAGCTCGCCATGCTGCGCTACCAGCTCAACCCGCACTTCCTGTTCAACACCCTGAACTCGATTTCCACGCTGGTGCTGCTCAAACAGACCGAGCCGGCCAACGCGATGCTCAGCCGGCTGTCCTCGTTCCTGCGCTACACCTTGGTCAACAAGCCTTCCGCGCGCGTCACCGTGGCGCAGGAAGTGGAAACGCTGCAACTCTACCTCGATATCGAGCGGATGCGATTCGAGGAACGCCTGCGCACCACCTTTGACATCGACGCCTCCACCGAAACCGCGCTGCTGCCCTCGCTGCTGCTCCAGCCGCTGGTGGAAAATGCCATCAAATACGCGGTCAGCCAGCAGGAGATGGGGGCCGAGATCACCATCGCCACGCAACTCGTCGGTCCGATGCTTCGCATCACCGTCTCCGACACCGGACCGGGCTTGCAAAGCCCCACGACGGACAACAGGTTGTCGGGCATGACCTACGATGGAGGGGAGCCGGTTTCGACTGGCGTCGGCTTGGCGAATATTCGTGACCGCCTGTCGCAGGCCTATGGCGAAAACCACCGCTTCGAGACGATCGAACCGCTGGAAGGCGGCTTCGCGGTCGTCATCGAGCTGCCGGTAGACCGCCGCGAACCCACGCAGGACATCAGCGAACCCGGCCGCCTTTATCAGGCGGCCCGATGATTAATTTCTGGCGATGAAACAATTTTGGCCCGCGCGCGTTTGCCGGTCCGGAGAAAACAACTGATGACCATTCGCACGATCCTTGTCGACGACGAGAAACTCGCCATCCAGGGGCTGCAATTGCGCCTCGAAAAATACCCCGATGTGGAAATCATCGACACATGCGCCAACGGGCGCGAGGCGATCCGCAAGATCAAGACGGAAAAACCCGACCTCGTCTTCCTCGACATCCAGATGCCAGGCTTCGACGGCTTCTCGGTGGTTAAGGGCGTGATGGAAATCGAACCGCCGCTGTTCGTCTTCGTCACCGCCTATCAGGAACACGCCGTCCGCGCCTTCGAGGCCAACGCGGTGAACTACCTGATGAAGCCTGTCGACGAGAGCAAGCTGGACGACACCCTGGCCCGCGTGCGCCAGCGCCTGTCGGAAAAGCGCTCGTCCGAAGAAGCCGAAAAGCTCAAGACCGTCCTCGCCGAAGTGGCCCCCGATGCGGTCGACCATATGCCCGAGGAAACCGATCCGGGCGCGGATCGCTACGAAAAGCTCATCAACATCAAGGATCGCGGCCAGATCTTCCGCATCGATGTCGATTCGATCGAACACATCGAAGCCGCCGGCGATTACATGTGCATCCGCACCGCCGACAACTCGCTGATCCTGCGCGAGACGATGAAAGACCTCGAACGCCGCCTCGACCCGCGCGTGTTCCAGCGCGTGCACCGCTCGACGATCGTTAACCTCAACCAGGTGCGTCAGGTGAAGCCGCATACGAACGGGGAATGCTTCCTGGTGCTGGATTCGGGCGCTCAGGTGAAGGTCTCGCGTTCGTACCGGGATGTGATCGCGCGGTTCGTTCATTGAGGTTTTGAGGGAAAGACGCAGGGGCCATCGCCCCTGCACCCCATTACCGTCGTCGCTGCGCGGGCAGAGGCGCAGTGCAAAGCCCGCCCCTCCGCGCCGCAGGCCATGTATAGATGTAGCGCTAAACGCGGCTCCGATATGGGAAGGCGGCTCCGCCGCCCCTCTCAAAGACCACAGATGCCGCGCCGCGCACGACGTCGACATTCCCGGGGTCTGGGGCGATGGCCCCAGAACTACCCCTTCTTCACTCGACAACGCCTGACGAACGCGCAAAAGACGCGAGCATGACTTCGTTCTCGATCTACGGTCTCGACCTAGCCGCCTTCGTCGACGCAACTCTTGCCGAGGACCTCGGCGTCGGCCTTCCCGGCGGCGGCGTGGATGTCACCTCGCAAAGCGTGATCGAGGCTGACGCGCGGTTTTCCGGGGTGATGGATTCGCGCGATGCGATCACCGTCGCCGGCCTTCCCATCGCGGCGGCGTTCTTCAAAAAGCTCGACCCGGCAATGGAGATCGAAATTCTCGTCGCGGAGGGCACTCAGGTTCCGGCCGGGTCGGAACTGATGCGTCTTACAGGCAACGCCCGTGCCATGCTTACGGCCGAGCGCAGCGCTCTCAACACCGTGCAGCATCTTTCCGGCATCGCCACGATGACGAGTGAATACGTAGACGCGATGGCTGGCCATGGAACGCTGCTGGACACGCGCAAGACCATTCCCGGCCTGCGCCATCTGGAAAAGTATGCGACCCGCCAGGGCGGCGCCCGCAACCACCGCATGGGCTTGTGGGATGCCGCGATGATCAAGGACAATCATGTGCTGGTCGCGGGCGGAGTCGGCCCCGCGGTGGCGCGGGCCAAGGCGGCGGGTGTTTCGCAGATCATCTGCGAGGTCGACCGTCTGGACCAGATCGAGCCTGCCATCGCGGCGGGCGCGCATCACCTGCTGCTCGACAACATGGGCCCGGATATGCTTCGCGAAGCGGTGGCGCTAGTCGCCGGGCGGGTCCCCACGGAGGCTTCCGGCGGTGTGAACCTTGCCACCATCGGCGCCATCGCCGCCACCGGCGTCACCTTCGTCTCCGTCGGCCGCCTGACCCAGAGCGCACCGGCTGCCGACATCGGCCTGGACTTCACGCCGCTGTGAGGGCGGCGGGGGCGCTTGCGGCGGCCTTGCTTGCCGCGATGCCCTCTGCCGTGCGGGCGCAGGCCTACCAATGCTCCGTCCCGCCGACGATCGCGCCGGTTCGGCCGATCAGTCCTGACGGCCCGGTGCGGCGCACGCCGATCAACGCCTATACCCTCGCGGCAAGCTGGTCGCCCGACCACTGCAAGACCAGCGGCGATACCCGGTCGATGCAGTGCGCGAAGGCGAACGGGCGATTCGGCTTCATTCTGCATGGCTTGTGGCCCGAATCGGCGCGCGGACCTTCACCGCAGTGGTGCGGGGCCCAGGCCGCGCCCTCTCCGCAGGTGCTGCGCGAACATCTGTGCATGACCCCCTCCCCCGGCCTGCTGGCGCACGAATGGGCCAAGCACGGCAGCTGCATGACCAAAACGCCGGAGAAGTATTTCCGCGTCAGTGCGATCCTGTGGCGCTCGCTGCGCTGGCCGGACGTGGACCGCCTCTCCCGCAAGAAGGGCCTGACCGCCGGTGACCTGCGCGAGGAATTTGTCGCGGCGAATCGGGGCTGGAGCCGCGAATCGGTCGGCATAGAGATGAGCCGCACCGGGTGGCTGCGCGAAATCCAGCTTTGCTACGGCAAGGATTTCCGCCCCGGACGCTGCGCGCCCCGCCAGTTCGGCCCGGCCGATTCGGCACCGCTGAAGATCTGGCGCGGGCTTTAACGCCTCTCGCGGAAGAACCCTCGCAGCATTTCCGCCGATTCGGCTTCCCCGATGCCCGTGTAGACCTCGGGCCGGTGCAGGCACTGCGGGTGCTCGAACACCCGCGCACCGTGCTCCACCGCCCCGCCCTTGGGGTCTGCAGCGCCGTAGTAGAGCTTGGCGATGCGGGCATGGGCGATGGCCCCGGCGCACATCGCGCAGGGCTCCAGCGTGACCCACAGTTCGCACCCTTCGAGGCGTTCGTTGCCGAGAATGCGGGCGGCGGCGCGAATCGCTTCGATTTCCGCGTGACTGGTGGGGTCATGTTTTTCGCGCGGGCCATTGCGGCCCAGCGCGATCACCGCGCCGTCTTTCACCACGACCGCACCGATGGGCACTTCGCCTGAAATCGCGGCTTCGCGGGCTTGCGAAAGGGCCAGCGCCATGTATTCGGGAAGAGGCCATCGTGTCATCGTTTCGCGCTAGCCTGCCAAAAACCTGTGCGCAACTTGACCTTGCGTGAGGGAATCGCTAATGGCGCGCCTTCCCGTGATCCACGGCAACAGATCTTTTTCGAGCGAGAGTAGTTATGTCCCGCATCTGCGAACTGACTGGCAAGGGCCGCCAGGTCGGCTGCAACGTCAGCCACGCCAACAACAAGACCAAGCGCGTCTTCCTTCCCAACCTGCAGAACGTGACCCTGCTGTCGGACGGCCTGGAGCGCAGCTTCAAGTTCCGCGTCTCGACGCACGGCCTGCGTTCGGTCGAGCACAACGGCGGCCTGGACAACTGGCTGCTGAAGACCTCGGACATCAAGCTGTCGCCGAACGCCGTCAAGGTGAAGCGCGAGCTGAAGAAGAAGCAGGCAGCCTGATTGCGTAGCTCTCCTTAGGGAGAGCGCGTCGGGATACTGGCTTGAAAAAAGCGTGCGAAGCGATGCTTCGCGCGCTTTTTCGCGTCCGCTATCGCCATCGATGCCCCCTATTGCGCGCCTATTCGGGCCAGGGCAGCTTCGCCGGATCGACCGACAGCTTCCACAGCAAGGTCCGCTGCAACACGCGCATCTTGTTGTCATCAGACATCACCCACACGGTGATGCGGCCATCCGCCCGCGGCACCGCCGCGATCGCCTCGAAATTGTCGACCGGCAGAATCGAGGCCAGCGATGCCAGCGTTGCCGAGCGAAGCACCGTGCCGGGCCGAATCTTCGCGGTGTCGACGATGACGATCCGCCCAGCAAAACGCAGCGGCATCGGCCAGAGCAGCCGCCGCATGAGAATTAACGCACGTCCATCGGGCAGCATGGCCATGTCGACGACCGAGAAGTTGTCGGGCCCATCGAAGCTGAATTTGCGCGCGTTAGGGTGCTCGATCGGATCACCGGAGAATAGCACACCGTCATGCATCCGCGATTCGGACCATGACGGCGTCACTTCGCGAATCGCCACGAAACGCCCATCCGGCAGCCGCGTCATCGCTTCAGCCCCGGTATTGTAACCCCAACCCGCCATCGCCTTGGGCGCGATCCGGCCCGTTTCTCCCAGTCTGGGGGAAAGGCGCACGATCTCGTTGGCGCCTTCCACCCCCAGCCAGTAACGACCTGTTCGCGGGTCGCGGGTCGCAGACTCGACGTCCTGTCCGGCCTTTCCACCTTCCCCCTCGGGCGATGGCCATAACCACCTTGCGATTGGTTTTTTCGCTTCCGCCCCCGGCGGTGTAAACGACAAGACCGCCCCGGCGTCGCTGAAAGCAAGCAAACGCCCACCCGGCCGAGCGATCAGGGCGGAATAGCCAAAGACCTTCGGGTTGGTGGACTTGAACTGCCATGCACCTTCCATCCGGAAAGGGCCGAGATAGTGGCCAAGCACGTCCGCAGGCGGAAGATCCTGCGGCGTAATCGCCAATGTGAGATCGGTTTCGGCTGTTTGCGGCGAAACCGCCGAGCGGCCCCAGGTAAACCAGAGCAGCATGGGAACAATGGTCAGGAGAGCAATGCTGCGGCGCACCACGCGGTCCATAGGGGGAAACGCCGGGATGGCAACCCGGCGCGCGGTCAGTTCATCGGGCCAAGGAACAGCAGCGGATCCAGGCGCGCGTCATTCCACTTGATCGACCAGTGAAGATGCGGCCCGGTTGCGCGCCCGGTCATGCCGATACGGGCGATCACCTGACCCTGTTTCACATGATCGCCCTCTTTCACAAGAATCTGCGAGCAATGCAGGAACGCGCTGTTCAGGCCCATGCCGTGGTCCAGCATCAGGAGGTTCCCCTCCAGCGTGAAGGGCTTTTCCGCCGCCAGAATCACCACGCCGTCCGCCGGGGCCACAAAGGGCGTGCCGCTGGTGCCGGTGCTGATATCGAGGCCCGAGTGATAGGCTCCCGGCTCACCGCGATAAACGCGCTGCGAGCCGAAGCGGCCTGAGATGCGGCCCTTGGCAGGCCAGATGAAGCGCTGGCGCCAGCCTTGCGCATTGGTGACGCGCGTGCGCGCCGCATTGATCCGGGCAAGCTCGGGGCGGCGCAGCGCCATGAACGCTTCGCTCGGCCCGCCGGGGCTGCGGGCGATGTTGACGTTCTCGATGTTCCAGGCACGCGGGGATACGGCAAGGCGCTGTTCGCCGATGCTGCCATTGGCCAGAACCGTGCGCAGCAGCGCCTGCGGGCCGGCATCGCGGTCGAACGCGGCGAACCATCCGCCATCCGGCGCGACCTTTATCGGCGTTCCGTCGAGAGAGAGCGAGCGCATCCCCGCTGGCAGAGTGCCGCGAATCCAGCCCCCTTGCGTCAATTCGCCGGTGAAGGGCAATGTGACCGGCCGGGGCGCCGCAGCCGGGGCCACCGGGGCTACCCCGGAACGAGTCGCAGCGGCACGGATAACCGCCGGCACCGCCAGCGCCGCGCCCAGCACGGCGACGAGCGAAATCGCGAAGCCGCGCCTGTAACGGGTCATGCGCGGGTCAGGCTTGTCCGAGGAGGCGCTTGGTGGCGATTTCGGCCGAGGCGTAAGGCTCCTGACGCTCGACGCTCCAGTAGCGCAGGAATTCGAGCGCGATCTTCTCGCCGGTAACGGCGCAATTCACGTAGTGGCCGGAACTGAGCACGCGAAACCCGTTGGGTCCGTAAGCCAGCTTGGCGGGGCGATCTGCGGAAGACATCAGCATGGAGCCGTCTTAGCAGAGCATCACGATCCGAACAAATCGTCCTGTCGCGGCGTGACGGGGGCCGGTCGCGGCGCCGCCTTGCGCGGCGGTGGAGACGGGGCGGGCGGGGTTGGCGGCGCCGTCGGAGCCGCACCCTCTCCCGCCACGACCGCCAGTTCGCCGTCGCGGAACTCGATCACCAGATTGCCCTCGCGCTGGGCTGCCTCACGGCTTGTCAGGGCGGTGCCTGCGGCGCTTTTCACCATCGCATAGCCGCGCTGGAGCGGCAGGCGCGGATCGAGCTGCGGCAGCACGCGGTCCGAAGGCGCAAAACCTTGCCGGGCATGGGCCAGCCGCTGCGTCAGCAGGCGCGGTGTCAGGCCCGCCCGGTCCAGATCCTTGGCGCAGGACTGCACGCGGTGGCGCAGCAGCGGGAGGGACAGCTTGCCGGCAACGCGGTGCAGCGCCTCGCGCTTGGCCGCCGCTTCATCGCGCAGACCGCGGCGCAGGCGTTCGGACAGTTCGTCCAGCTTCTGCGCCTTGGCCGCCAGAATCGCGTCGGGCTTGGGCAGGCGCTGGACCCGCGCTTCCAGCCGTTCGCGCCCCAGCGTGACCGGCCGCAGCGCGGAGCGGCGCATACGCAGTGCCATTTCGTCGATCTGATTGGCGATTTCGCTGCGCACCGGCACCGCCATTTCCGCAGCCGCGGTGGGCGTGGGCGCGCGGCGGTCTGCCGCGTAATCGCAAAGGGTGGTGTCGGTTTCGTGTCCGACCGCCGAGATCACCGGAATCGTCGATTCGGCGACGGCGCGCACGACGATCTCCTCGTTGAAGCTCCACAAGTCCTCGATCGAGCCGCCGCCGCGCGCCACGATCACCAGATCGGGACGCGGCACCGGCCCGCCGGGCTGGATATCCGAGAACCCGCGCACGGCATTGGCGATCTGCTTCGCCGCGCCTTCGCCCTGCACCAGCACCGGCCAGACCAGCACCTGGCTGGGGAACCGGTCGGCAAGGCGGTGGAGGATGTCGCGAATCACCGCGCCGGTGGGCGATGTCACCACGCCGATCACTTGCGGCAGGAACGGCAATGCGCGCTTGCGCTCGGGCGCGAACAGGCCCTCGGCGGCGAGGCGCAGCCGCAGCTTTTCCAGCAGCGCCAGAAGCGCGCCTTCGCCCGCGATCTCCATCGATTCGATGACGATCTGGTACTTCGAGCGGCCGGGATAGGTGGTCAGCTTGCCGGTGGCGATAACCTCGATGCCGTCCTCGGGGCGGAAGGCAAGGCGCTGGGCGCCGCCTTTCCACATGACCCCGTCGATCAGCGCCTTGTCGTCCTTGAGCGCGCAGTAGAGGTGGCCCGAAGCCGCGCGCTTCACGCCCGAAAGCTCGCCGCGCAGGCGCACGAAACCGAAGCGGTCCTCCACCGTGCGCTTGAGCAGATTCGAAATCTCGCTGATCGAAAGCGGCGCGGCGTTGTCGCCTGCGCTCTCCTTCGCTACCAGCCCCCCATTACGACCATCGGCGTTATCATCGTCGTAGAAGAACTGATCGGAAGGCACGGGAAATGAACATCCTGCTATTGGGCTCGGGCGGCCGCGAACATGCGCTGGCGTGGAAGCTGGCGCAATCCCCGCGCTGCGATACCCTGTGGGCCGCGCCCGGCAACCCCGGCATTTCCGAGCTGGCAACGTGCATTTCCCTCGACGTGACCGACCACGCCGCCGTGCTGGCCTTCTGCGAGGCGAACGTGATCGGCCTTGTCGTCGTCGGCCCCGAAGCGCCGCTGGTGGACGGCCTTGCCGATGCCCTGCGCGGTGAAGGCTTCGCCGTGTTCGGCCCCAGCAAGGCGGCGGCCCAGCTTGAAGGGTCCAAGGGTTTCACCAAGGACCTTTGCGCCCGCGCAAACATCCCCACCGGCGGCTATGAGCGCGTCTCCAATCAGGCGGACGCCATGGCCGCGCTGGCGAAATTCGGCGCGCCGGTGGTCATCAAGGCCGATGGCCTGGCCGCCGGCAAGGGCGTGACCGTGGCGATGACCATGGCCGAAGCCGAAGCGGCGGTGCTGGACATCTTCGCGGGCCGCTTCGGGGCAGCCGGCGCGGAAGCGGTGATCGAGGAATTCCTCGAAGGTGAGGAAGCCAGCTTCTTCGCGCTGACGGACGGCTCCACCATCGTCCCCTTCGGATCGGCGCAGGACCACAAGCGCGTGGGCGACGGCGATACCGGCCCCAACACCGGCGGCATGGGCGCCTACAGCCCGGCCAAGGTGCTTACCCCGGAGCTTGAAGGGCTGGCGATGACCCGCATCATCGCGCCCACCGTGCGCACCCTGGCGAACGAGGGCATGCCCTATTCCGGCGTGCTGTTCCTGGGCCTGATGCTGACCGCCAAGGGCCCGGAACTGATCGAATACAACTGCCGCTTCGGCGACCCGGAGTGTCAGGTGATGCTGATGCGGCTCGAATCGGACCTTGTCGAACTGCTGCACGCCTGCGCGGAGAACCGCCTTGCCGCGATCGAACCGCCGCGCTTCTCCACCGATGCCGCGCTGACCGTGGTGATGGCCGCGAACGGTTATCCCGGCACGCCTGAAAAGGGCGGCGCGATTGGCGGCATCGAAGCGGCCGAGGCGAACGGGGCCAAGGTGTTCCACGCCGGCACCGCGATCGATGGCGGCAAGCTGGTGGCCAGCGGCGGGCGCGTGCTGAGCGTGACCGCGCGGGCGAAGACCGTTACCGAAGCGCAAGGCAAGGCCTACGCCGCCGTCGATGCACTCGATTTCCCCGGAGGCTTCTGCCGCCGCGACATCGGCTGGCGCGAAGTGGCGCGCGAAGGCGCCGATGCTTAAGCACGCCGACCCGATCCTGAAGATTGCCCTCGCCGTGGCTGCGCTGCTCGCCGGCAGCGGCGTGGGGTACTACTACGGCATCTACCTGCCCGCGCAGGACGTGCGCCGCCAGACTCAGGAGATGACGCAGCGCCAGTCGCACGAACAGGAGCAGTCCCGCGCGCTGGCCGAACGCGCCCGGCGCGAGGCGGCGGCGCAGGCCGATTACGGGACTTGCGTGAACTTCGCGGAAAGCGCGTACAAGCAGCGCTGGACCCAGACCTGCCAGACGATGCACGACGCCGACCAGTCCGCTTTCGAGGACTGCGCCGACAATCTGTTCAGCACCCGCAGCGGCTGCCTTGCCAAGCACCCCGTCCGCCCGGCGCAGGACTGCGCCCTGCCCTCGCAGACCGCGCAGGCGCTGACCGAGGCGCGTGAGCAGCGCAAAGGCCAGTGCGTAGCGCAGCTGGAAACGGCGCAGCGCGGCAGCGGTCAGCCCTGATTTGGCGCCAATCTGCATTGACGTTCTTTCCACCGTCATCCTGAACTTGTTTCAGGATCCATCTATCCCACCGAGCGGCAGGGTGAACGGCGAGATGGACCCTGAACCAAGTTCAGGGTGACGGAATGGATGCTGGACGGCCGGCTTGTTCGACAAGGTTGGACGTTGATCGGGACCGAAGGTCAGCAGCCCAACCTGGACCGCATAAACCGCACGCGCCTTTTCCCCCCAAGGGGAGGAATTTACGAAACCTCGCCGTCGACCAGCAGCTTCACCGCCAGGGCAAGGCGCTTGGCGTCTTCGCGGGCGAGGTGTTCCTTGGGTAGGCGGCGCTTGGCCTCCTCCAGAGCGGCGACCACCTGCGGGCGGGTGAACCCGTGCTCGCGCAGGAATTCGCCGAGATAGTGCACCGGAAACGGCAGTTTGGCGTGGACGGCCTGACACAGCACTTCCAGCCAGTACTGGTCGAGGTCCGCATCGGCGTAGACCGGGCAGTCCTCGATGAACGCGGCCATTTCGGAGAGGACCTGCGCGGGCGGCAGGCCCTCGGCTTCCAGCATTTCCCGGCTGATGCCGTGCAGCGCCTCGGCCTCGTCCGACCAGTCCCAGTAGCGCCACTGCTCGGCCGGGCGGATCAGCCAGGCCCGGCTTGAGCCGTCGGTTCGCGCCACGGCGACCTCGATGGGATAGGACTGCCCATATTCGGGCAGGCAGCTCGCTTCGAAGTCGATCAGCGTCGGACAGCTCAAGCCGTGGTCCCTTTTCTCAATTCAACCCATCCGCTGGGCGACGAAGTCCGCAAGATCGCATTCAGGACGGGCGCCGTAGTGCGAGATGATCTCGCTGGCGCAGATCGCGCCCATGCGCAGGGAGTCCTGCAGGCTTTTACCGCGCACATGGCCATAGAGGAAGCCGGCGGCGAACAGGTCGCCCGCGCCGGTGGTGTCCACCACCCTGGCGATCGGCTCCGCCGCCACTTCGGCGCGCTCGCCGCCGGCCAGCGCCACGGCGCCGTCGGCGCCCTTGGTGACGACAAGGACCGGAACCTTGGCCGATAGCATCGCGAGCCCTTCCTCGAACCCGGCCTCACCCGTCAGCGTGGCCATTTCCGGCTCGTTGCAGAACATGAGGTCGATCAGGCCGTCTTCGATCAGCGACAGGAAATCGAGGCGGTGCATGTCGATGATGAACGATTCGGACGGGCTGAAGGCGATCTTGCGACCCGCAGCGCGCGCCGCCGCGATTGCCTTGCGCATCGCCACGCGCGGCTGCGCGGGGTCCCACAGATAGCCTTCCAGATAGAGCACGGCGGCATCGGCGATCGCGGCATCGTCCACCATGTCTTCCGACAAAAGGTGCGAGGCGCCGAGGAAGGTGTTCATCGTGCGCTGGCCGTCCGGCGTCACGAAGATCAGGCAGCGCGCGGTGGGGGTCTCGCCGGCGCGGGCGGGCACGGTGAATTCGATTCCCGCCGCCTGGATGTCATGGGTGAAGACTTCGCCCAGCTGATCCTGCGCCACCTGGCCGATGAAGCCGCACTTCGCGCCCAGCGCGGCAAGGCCGGCCAGAGTGTTGGCGGCCGAACCGCCCGAGACTTCGCGGGCCGGACCCATCGCGGTGTAGAGGCTGCGCGCCTGGTCCGCATCGATCAGCTGCATGCCGCCGTGCGTCAGGCCGAGTTCGTCGATCAGCGTGTCGGGGCAGTTGGCGATAACGTCGATGATGGCATTGCCGATGGCGATGACGTCCAGCTTGGGTTGCGTCATGGGAAGAGCGGATCCTTAAGTCATGTCGGGAAAAGCGGTATTTCCCGCGAGTAGCGCGCGCCCTGCCGCTCGGCAAGCGCCGGTCTGGCGAAGGGGCGTTGACAGCGCCGGGCCGCCGCGCAATGCCTCGGCCCGATCATGACGAAGACCATCTGCGCCAGCAGCCTCCTTCCCCGCCGCCCCTCGGGCGCCCTGCGTGCAGCCCTTTCGGCCGCGTCGCTGGCGCTGCTGCTGTCCGCCTGCGCCAGTACGGGCGGCGGCATCACCGGCTCGGCCCCGCCGCGTGTGCCCAAGCGCACTTCGGGCGTTCCCGCCGTGCGCCAGCCCACCCGCACCGCGCCGCGCGATGCAACCGTGCAGATGATTGCCGGGCTCGAAGGGGTTATCGGCGCCAACCAGGGCCAGCTCACCCGCCTGTTCGGCCAGCCCCGCCTCGACGTCTGGGAAGGCGATGCGCGCAAGCTGCAGTTTTCCGGGACCGCCTGCGTGCTGGACGTGTTCCTCTATCCCAGCACCTCCTCGAAGGAGCCGCACGCGACGTATGTGGAGGCGCGGCGATCGTCGGATGGGCAGGACGTTGACCGTGTCGCCTGCGTCGGGGCGCTGAAGAAGTAGGTTTTCCGGTTCCTCGTACTCGCTCGGAGATGGCGAGGCCGCTTATGCCGCACGAGTACCGTCATCCTGAACTTGTTTCAGGATCAATCCATCCCATCGACCCTCGGTGTGGATCGCAGGATGGACCCTGAAACAAGTTCAGGGTGACAGTGTGGAATGTTGGACGGCCAGATTATTCGACGAAGCTGCATGTCCGTGACGGCTTGATCGCAAAACCTAATTGCGCGTCCCCGGGACCGCACTGAATTCAGTCCGCTACCCGGATCGGCGGCAGGATATCCTTGCCGGCATCGCCTTTTTCATCGACCAGCCCTTCCGGGTCGGGATGGATCAGGATTTCGGTATCGGGAAACTCCTGGCGCAGGCGTTCTTCCAGTTCGTCCATCACCCAGTGCGCCTCGCGCACGGTCATGCTCGCCTCGACCCAGACGTGGAACTGCACGAAATCGCGGTTGCCCGAAGTGCGCGTGCGCATGTCGTGTACGCCGGTGATATCGGGATTGCGCGCCAGCACTTCGAGGAAGCGCTGCTTCTTTTCCTCGGGCCATTCCTTGTCCATCAGCTGATCCAGCACCTGCTCGGAAGCGCGCCACGCGCCCCATGCCAGCCAGCCGGCGATGGCCAGTCCGAACAACGGATCGGCCTGGCGAAAGCCCGCGTACTGATCCAGCGCCAGCGCCGCGATCACCGCCATGTTGAGCAGAAGGTCCGACTGGTAATGCACGCTGTCCGTGCTGATCGCCAGACTGCCGGTACGCCGGATCACCCGGCGCTGCCACGCCAGCAGCGCCAGCGTGACCACGATCGCGGCGATGGAAACGCCGATACCCTCGCCCGCCGCCTCGACCCGGTTCCCGGCCGCGAACTGCTCCACCGCGCGCGCGGCAATGCCCAGCGCCGAGATCGAGATCAGCACGATCTGGAACAGCGCGGCGATCGCCTCGGCCTTGCCGTGGCCGAACCGGTGCTGGTCGTCCGCCGGCTGCGCCGCGATCCACACGCCCGCCAGCGTCGCCACGCTGGCGACGAGGTCCAGCACGGTATCGGCGAGGCTGCCGAGCATCGCCGTCGATCCGGTGGACCAGGCGGCATAGCCCTTGATCGCCAGCAATGCGCTGGCCACCGCTATGCTGGCATACGCGGCGCTGCGGTTGAGCTTGCCCGGATCGCTCACGACATGCTCATGGATAAAGCAGCGTGCTGGCCCAGCCGTTCGCGCTGTGCTCGAACCGGCGGCGTTCGTGCAGGCGGTAGGGACGGTCCTGCCAGAATTCGATCCCCAGCGGGCGAACCCGCCAGCCGCCCCAGTGTGCGGGCCGCTCCACCTCGCCGCCCTCGAAGCGGGCGCGGGCTTCTTCGTAGCGGGCCAGGAACGTCTCGCGCGAATCGAGCGGGGCGGACTGGTCCGACGCCACCGCGCCAAGCTGCGAATCGCGGGCGCGCGAATGGAAATAGGCCTCCGCCTCGGCATCGCTCACCGGAGAGAGCACGCCTTCGATGCGGATCTGGCGCCGCAGGCTTTTCCAGTGGAACAGCAGC
Source organism: Novosphingobium barchaimii LL02 (assembly GCF_001046635.1). GTDB lineage: Bacteria > Pseudomonadota > Alphaproteobacteria > Sphingomonadales > Sphingomonadaceae > Novosphingobium > Novosphingobium barchaimii. Next base: position 408,441 of record NZ_KQ130456.1, on the reverse strand, counting down.
GAGACTTGCGGATTCGCCGCGATTTCCCCGCCCTTGCGGCTGCGGCCATTGGTATAGAACACGAAGCCGTCCGGCCCATATCCCTTGAGCAGCACCATACGCACCGAGGGGAACCCGTCCGGCGTCGCGGTGGCCAGCGCCATGGCGTTGGAATCGTTGGGCTCGGTGCCCCGCGCCTCGTCGTACCACTGCGTGAACAGGGCCAGAGGATCACCGTGCGGGATGACTTCGTGGGCCTGTTCGGGATCGATCGCTGAATCTGACACTGTCTGCACTGCCTTAAAGTGGAATATCGGCCCAACTGGAATTTCGTACCCGCCCGCCCCCGCACGCGAACGGCGGCAAGGGCCTTGATCGCGGGCAATTCGTCAACGCATGGCGCAACATAAAGGCCGCAAACCGGTTTCCCCCACTCGTAGGAAAGCATAAGGCTGCCCGCAAGCCATCGTCGCGCTTGTCCAAAGCCTGAACGCAACCTAGCTAGACAGGCATTATGGCAGCAGATCCCTATACCACCCTTGGCGTAACCCGCGGCGCGAGCGAGAAGGACATCAAGTCCGCCTACCGCAAGCTCGCGAAGGAATTCCACCCCGACGCCAACAAGGACAACCCCAAGGCGTCCGAACGCTTCAGCGAGATCACGCAGGCCTACGACCTGCTTTCGGACAAGGCCAAGCGCGCCCAGTTCGACCGGGGCGAGATTGACGCCGACGGCAATCCGTCCAGCCCCTTTGGCGGCGGCTTCGGCGGCGGGCATCCTGGCGGCCAGCGCGGTTTCGGCGGCGGCTTCGGCAATGACGAGGGGATCGACCTCGAAGACATCTTCGGCGGCATCTTCGGCGGCGGCGGACGCGGCGGGCCGGGTGCAGGCATGGGCGGAATGGGCGGCGGGCGCGGCCGGGCCGCGCCGCGCGGCGCTAATGTGAATTACCGCCTTGCCGTGCCGCTTCCCGATGCGGCCGAGCTGAAATCGCAGCGCATCACCTTGTCCGACGGCAAGACGATCGACCTCAAGCTGCCTGCGGGAGTCGAGGACGGCACCCAGATGCGCCTCGGCGGCAAGGGCGAGGTCGGCCCCGGCGGCGCCGGCGACGCCACCGTCACCATCCAGATCCAGCCCCACGCCTTCTTCAGGCAGGACGGCGACGATTTGCGCGTGGACCTGCCGATCACCCTGGACGAAGCGCTGGCCGGGGCGAAGGTGAAGGCCCCCACCGCAGCCGGCGCCGTCATGCTCTCCGTTCCCGCGGGCGCAAGCTCGGGCAAGGTGCTGCGTCTCAAGGGCCGCGGCATGACCCGCAAGGACGCCAGCCGCGGCGACCTGCTCATCGCCCTCCAGATCGTCCTGCCCGAAGCAGACGCCGAAGCCAGCGCAGAGCTAGCCCGCCGCCTCGAAGGCTGGAGCGATCCCCGCGACGTGCGCGCGAAACTTGGCGTCTGACGCGCCCGGCGCGGCGGATGGCGCGGGCGGTCATCACCGCTCCGAGCCGCACCGCTCCGAGCCACACCGCTCCGAGCCACACCGGCACGAACCGCTGCGCCGCAAGCTGAAGCGAAAGGCCGGACCGGGCACGCGGTTTTTCCGCGTCCTCATGCGCGTCATAAACGGCACCTGGGACGACGGCTTCATCCATGCGGGCAACCTGGCCTACATGACGTTGCTGGCGCTGTTCCCGTTCTTCATCGCCCTGGCCGCGATCTTTTCGGCGCTGGGCGAACAGGACCAGCTGGGCGCCTCGATCGACGCGGTGCTGCGCGCCCTGCCCCCGCGCGTCTCCGAAGTGCTTGGGCCGGTAGGTCACGATGTCGCCGCCGCGCGCCACGGCCATCTGCTGTGGATCGGCGGCATTTTCGGGCTGTGGACCACCACCAGTCTGGTCGAGACGATCCGCGATATCCTGCACCGCGCCTACAACACCTCCAAGCGCCCGCGCTTCTGGCGCGCGCGGCTGATCTCCACCGCGCTGATCTTTGGATCGGTGCTGCTGCTGCTGATATCGCTGTCTTCGCAAGTGCTGATCTCGGCCAGCGAGACGATCATTTCGGTACTTTTCCCCAGGCTCGACGACCTTTCCGGGCAGATCGCGATTTCCAGCGCCATCAGCGCGGGCGCCCTGTTCGGGTCGATCTACCTGTTGTTCTACCTGCTCACGCCGTCCGCCTATCAGAAGCAAAAGTGCCCGAAATGGCCGGGTGCGGTGCTGGTCACGGCATGGTGGCTGCTCGTCGCATATACCCTGCCGAAAGTCCTCCAGACGTTTTTCTCATACGATCTTACGTATGGAAGTCTCGCCGGAGTGATGATCGCGCTTTTCTTTTTCTGGCTTGTGGGCCTAGGGATGGTGGTAGGTGCCGAACTCAATGCGGCGCTCGCGGGGGCTCCCGAAGTGCCTGACACACCCGCAAGCCCCGCCACGGCCAGAGGTATCCCCTCCGGGCCGAACGACAAGGAAAGTACAGGAAGAAACGAATGACCGGTCTGATGCACGGTAAGCGCGGCCTCATAATGGGCCTTGCAAATGACAAGTCGCTGGCCTGGGGAATCGCCAAGAAGCTGCACGAACAAGGCGCCGAACTCGCCTTTTCCTACCAGGGCGAAGCCTTGGCCAAGCGGGTGAGGCCGCTGGCCGAGAGCCTGGGCAGCGATTTCCTCATCGATTGCGACGTGTCCAACATGGAAGCGCTCGACACTGCCTTCGCGCAGATCGAGGAACGGTGGGGGAAGATCGACTTCCTCGTCCACGCCATCGGCTTCTCCGACAAGAACGAACTGCGCGGGAAATACGTCGACACCAGCCTCGACAACTTCCTGATGACCATGAACATCTCGGCCTACAGCCTGGTCGCGGTGACGAAGCGGGCGCTGCCGATGATGTCGGCGGGCGGTTCGATCGTGACCTTGACGTATTACGGCGCCGAGAAGGTGGTTCCGCACTACAACGTCATGGGCGTGGCCAAGGCCGCGCTTGAGGCCTCGGTGAAGTATCTTGCCAACGACCTGGGGCCGCAGGGCATCCGCGTAAACGGCATCTCCGCCGGACCGATCAAGACGCTGGCGGCCAGCGGCATCGGCGATTTCCGCTATATCCTCAAGTGGAACGAGCTGAACGCGCCCCTTCGCCGCAACGTGACGATCGAGGACGTGGGCGGCGCGGGTCTGTACCTGCTGTCCGACCTGTCTTCGGGCGTGACCGGCGAAACCCATCATGTGGACTGCGGCTATCACGTCGTCGGCATGAAGCAGGAAGACGCACCGGATATCGCCCTCACCTGAGGCGTGATACTCGGACGAGCCAAGGAAAAGGGGCCGGAGGTTATCCTCCGGCCCCTTTTCCTTGCCGCAAGGTACCCCGCCCCTCAGGGCTGAGGCGCAGCCGCCCTGGCCGGTGCGATGACCTCGACCTTGACCTTCTCCGGTGTGTAGGCCTTGACGAACAGCTGCCACGACGAGATCGCCAGAACCGCGGCCAGCAGCGGTTGCAACACCTTGTCCGGCGCGTTGGTCGACAGATAGCTGCCGATGATGACGCCCGGGATCGAGCCGATCAGCAGGTTGGTCAGCAGCCCGCCGTCGACGCCCCCCATGATCCAGTGGCCGGTGCCGGCGATCAGCGCCAGCGGCACGGCATGGGCGATGTCGGACCCGACGATCCGCGACATCGGCAGGCGGGGATAGAGCATCAGCAGCACCGTCACGCCGATCGCGCCCGCGCCCACCGAGGACACCGAAACCGCCGCGCCGATCAGCGCGCCCAGCGCCACCGTACCGCCCAGCACCCGCCCGGGGGAGCGCACCGCGTCGAAATCGTGGGCATGGCGAAACAGCCACTTGCGGCCGATCACCGCCAGCGACGTCAGCGCCAGCAGCGTGGCCAGCGAGATCAGGATGACGTGCTCGGTGGACTTGCCCACTTTGCCGAAACTCGCCAGCACGGCCAGCGTCACCAGCGAAGCGGGGATGCTGCCCATGGCAAGGCGCTTCACGATCTTCCATTCCACCGTCTCACGCGACCCGTGGACGGCGGAACCGGCGATCTTGGTGATGGCGGCGAACAGCAGGTCGGTGCCGACGGCGGTCTTGGCGCTGACTCCGAACAGCAGCACCAGCAGCGGCGTCATCAGCGAACCGCCGCCGACGCCGGTCAGGCCCACAAGGACGCCGACCAGCAGGCCGGCCACGGCATGGAAGATATCAATCGACCCCGTTACGCCCATAGCGCGTACCCGCTCCCTTCAACTGGCGACCCTGCGCGGGAAAGCCTGAGCCGAAGCCCGCGCGGTGCCTCTGTGCCGGATTGTGCACGCAAGACAAGCGCATTCACGTTTCAGGGCGTGAAGCGGGACTTGATATACGAAAGAGCCGGGGCGGGACAAACCGGCCCCGCGCCGCTTACTTCGGCTTGGGCGGGGTAGTCGCCTGGCCCAGAGCGGCGTCTTCGGCCGCTTCCTGACGCTGGCGCTGGTCGAAGTAGGCTTTTTCCGCCTCCTCGACGCGGGCCTGCTGGGCGGCGGCATCTTCGTCGATGGTGGAGAGGCGCTTCTGGCGCTCTGCCGCGATCAGTTCGCCGAAGCGCACTTCCGAGCCGTTCTTGCGTTCCGCCGAAGCGCGGTCGATCAGCTGCTGGGTGCAGCCGAGCGAACCGCCTGCGCCAACGGGCGAGCAGCTCAGCGTCCCGAAGGCGCCAACCGTTTCATAGGCCTGCACCTTGTTGGCCCAGGCTTCCGATTTGGGCGAATCGATGCCCCGCAGCGGCTCGGGGATACGGAATCTCTCCCCTTCGCCCTTGCGCACGCAGATCACCAGTTCGCTGTCGCTGGACGGCGGGCAGGCATCCTGCCCGTAGATGATGAGCTGATTCACCTTCTCGTCGCTGTTGCCCGCGCCGGCATCCACCGGGACGCTCTGCTGCGCGAAGGCAGGCGCAGCCGTCAGCGCCAGGGCGGCGCCGCATACGGCAGAGATCAGGAGGCGGGTCATCGCGAAGGCTCCAACAGGTCGGTAACGGCAGGGTACATAACCGACATAGGTACGTACCGGGTTGAACGATAGCTTAAGCTGCGGGCTTATCCCTGTATCAGGTCAACCCGCGAACCGTCAGATCCGTTCCGAAAGCTTTATCGCGGCGCGGCAGCCCATGCGGATGGCGTGGAACAGCAGTGGATAGGCCGGTGCCTTTTCCGCCCCGGCGGCCAGCGCGGCATCGCGGTGCTGGCGTTCCTCGTCGCGGAATTTCAGGATCGCTTCGCCCAGTTCCGGGTCTTCCTCGCCCAGTTCATCCAACTGCTCGGTATAGTGCCGGTCGATCTCGGTCTCGATCGCGGCGGTGCAGGCCATCGCCGCTTCCGGCCCGATCAACGCCGTCGCCGCGCCGAGCGCGAATCCGGCGACGGACCACACCGGCTGCAGCAGCGTCGGGCGCACGCCGCGCTGCGCGATCATGGCATCGAAGCGGGCCTGATGCTCCAACTCCTGCGCGGCCATGCCGGCTATCTCGGTGGAGTGGGGCCCGCGCGTTCCCATCACCGCAAGCTGGCCTGCATAAATGCGCGTCGCGCCGAATTCACCCGCCTGGTCTACCCGCAGCATCCGTTCGCTGCGCCTGGAAACAGCAGTCATCGCCTGATCCTTCCACCTGCATTACCGCTTGCTGCCACCAGAGCGAACACGGCCAGCGCCCCGATCGTCGAGATCAGGAAATTCCAGCCCGCCAGCGAGATGCCCAGCAAGGACCACGGCGCCACGTCGCAGCGGATCACCGGCGCATCCATGATCGCGGCAAGCGGATCGCCGCCCGCCGCAAAGGGACTTGCCGTGCAGGCGGTGACGCCCTGCCACCAGCCATATTCGACTCCGGCATGAAACCCGCCGATCAGCCCGGAAACAAGCACGGCCAGCGCCGCAACCGCCACCAGCGGACGCACCGGCCGCCAGAAAAAGGCCAGGGCGCCAAGCAGGATCGCGAACATGTGCGGATAGCGCTGCCACCAGCACATCTCGCACGGCGCCAGCCCGAAGACGTACTGGCTGACCAGCGCCCCGCCGAGCAGCACCGTGGGAATACCGAAAGCCAGCCAGCGCGCGGCGCGCAGACGGGGGGCAACAGGAACGGACATCAAAACGTGCTCCTGATGCCGGTCAGCGCTTGGCGGTAGCGGCGGCGAGCGCGGGCTTGCCGGCGGTACGTTCCAGCGTGCTGATCGCATAGTGCAACTGGAAGTCCTTGATGCCCTGCTTCTCCAGCTCGGCGGCCGTCACCTTGAAGCGCGGATCGTCCATCTTGTCGGTTTCGAGGTCCTTGTCCTTGAGCGAGGCCTCGTTGATGAGGTGGCCGCGAAGGTCGGATTCGCGCACCGCCCGCTCGGCGCGGGCCCGCGCATCGGGATCGGACAACTGCGGCACCTTGATGTCGGGGGTGATCCCGCCCTCCTGCACCGAATGGCCCGAAGGCGTGTAGTAGCGGGCCGTGGTCAGCTTCACCGCGCTTTTCGCGTCGAGCGGCAGGAAGGTCTGGACCGAGCCCTTGCCGAAGGTACGTTCGCCCATGATGACCGCGCGGTGCTGGTCCTGCAGCGCGCCCGCGACGATCTCCGAAGCCGAGGCGGAGCCGGCATCGACCAGCACGACGATCGGCAGGTTCTTGGCCGCATCGCCCTTGAACATCGATTCGGCGCGGTAGAACTGGTTCTCGCTGGCGTTGCGGCCGCGCTGCGAAACGATGTCGCCCTTTTCCAGGAACAGGTCGGAAAGCGCCACCGCCTCGTCCAGCGAACCGCCGGGGTTGGAGCGCAGGTCAAGCACCAGGCCCGACAGCTTGCCGCCCTTGAGCGCCGCCTTCTTCTTGAGATCGGCCAGCGCGATGTTCACGTCGTTGCCGACATCGCGCGAGAACTCGTTCACCGAGATCACGCCGACATTGTCCTTCAGCTCGGACGTCACCGGCTCCAGTTCCACCACGCCGCGCGTCACGGTGACGTCGAACGGCGCATCGCGGCCCTTGCGGAAGATGGTCAGGCGGATCGAGGTGCCGGCGGCGCCGCGCATCTTGGACACCGCCTCGTCCAGGTCGCGCTCGTAATAGAGCACGCCGTCGAGGTGGGTGATGTAGTCGCCCGCCTTGAGGCCCGCCTTTTCGGCCGGGCTGCCCTTGAACGGCGAGATGATCTTCACCGCGCCCTCATCCTCGATCACCGAGAGGCCCAGGCCCGTGTACTTGCCGTCGATCATCGTCTCGAGCCGCTGCAGCGAGGGGCCATCGAGATAGTTCGAATGCGGGTCGAGGCTGGCCAGCATACCGTCGATGGCGCCCTTGAGCAGCTTGTCGTCGTCCACCTGATCTACGTAGTTGTCCTTGACGATCTCGTAGATGGTGAAGAGCTTGTCGAATTCATGGCTCGCGCGGGTGTCCACCGCGGCCAGCCCGGAGGTCGCGATCGGCAGCACCGCAACGGCGGACACCAGCGCCGTGGCGCGAAGGAACGGGGCGATCTTCATCGGGCGATGTGCCTCTTTTCAACGTCATCCGGCCTATATGCCGGACGGGGGGTTCTTGACCGTGATCCTACCGAGCCTTGGCGGCAAACGCCAGCGGATCGGCGGGGTTTCCGGCTGATATGGGTATTGCCGCGCCGATCCCCATCCCCCGCCGGAACGGAAAGGCGGAAAAAAACGCCGCGCCGGGCCGTCATAGTGAGCGGATATATTGCAGGGGATTAACAGGAACCCCGTGTTGCCGCAGTTCGACCATGATGCGCGGATTGCGCGGGCCGGACATCCCTATGGGAGAGCCTGCCACCACCGTGTCGCCCACCGCCACGTTCAGCCGCGCAAGACCCGTGACGAGCGACGTCCAGCCGCTGGCATGTTCGATGATGACGATCCGGTCGTAGCCGCGATAAGGTCCCGCAAAGGCCACCCGGCCCGGCGCCGGGGCAACCGCCTGTGCCTGTTCGCGCGGCGCCAGCAACAGCCCGCCCGAGCGCGCCTGACCAGGAGCCTCCTCGCCGAACCCCGTGACCAGCCGCCCGATGACGGGCAGCATGTAGCTGGACAGCCCGGCGGGCGGCGGCACGAACTGCGAGGCTTCGGCAACGCGCGAGTCCTCCGGTCGCGGCGGGCGTACGATCGGCCCCGGCAGCGCTGCGAGCTGTTCGCGCAAAGTACCCTGACGATCCACTTCCTTGACCAGATCGCCCAGATCGCGGGCCTTCTCGGCGAGCGCCACGGCACGGTCGCCCTCACGCGCGGCGATGCCGCTGGCCTCCCGCCCGGCGAGGCGCTGCCGCGATTCGATCACGGCGAGCCTGCGCCGGCGTTCGCGCATCTGCCCCTGCGCCTGGGCAAGACCGGCGGCGGCGGCGCGGGCCTGCCCTTCCAGTGCGCGGCCTCGCTCTATCGCACCGCGCAGAGAGGCCGTGCGCCGCTCCACCTCGGGCAGCATGGTGTCGAGCATGGCGCGCATGTAGACGGCATCGCGCACCGAACCGGGGCGCAGCAGCGCCAACAGCAGCGGTCGACGCGAAAGCCGCTGGAGCGAACCGGTTAGCCGGGCGAGCGGGCCCTGACGCTGGGCCAACTGCGCGCGAAGATCCGCCCGCTGCGAGGCGATCAGGCGCATATGCGCGCGCTGCCCGGCAATGGCCGCTTCCGTTTCCTGAATGCGCGCGGCGATCGCGGCGGCTTCGCGCGCGGTACGGTCGGCTTGCTGGGTGACCTGGCGAGCGCGCGCCTCCAGCTTTTCGGCCCGGCCCCGCGCCGCCGCACCGTCCCGGCGGGCGGCCAGCATGTCCGCCTGCGCGCGCCGGGCATCCACCGCAGGGTCGAGCACCGAAAGCTGCTGCGTCATCGCCTGCGTGGCGAATACCGCAACACCAACGGCGGAAACGATCAGGAGGTAACGAGCGACAGGCTTCACGCAGGCTTAACTAGGGCACCGCGAGTCAGCCGGGAAGAGGGAAGAACATGGCGCAGGCCATTACCTCCCCGCCGTGCCTACGACCCGGTGTCGCCGCGCGCTTCGCTGGGGTTGAAACCCATTTCCGACAGAAGATCCATCAGCCGCTGGCCATCCGCACGCACGCGGCCAAGCCATTCCTTGTGGTCCATATGGCCAAGCACGGAGCGCTGGAACATACCGGCGGTACGCGCCGTATCACGCAGGAGGTGCGGCGGAACGGCATCGTCGCTCACTTGTCGGCGGATCGGCGCACGCTCTGCTTCCGCGCGCGAAATGGAGGTGACGCCTGCGAGGCGGCGATTGGTCATTTCGGTTTGCACTTAACAGGCTCCCGGAGCAGGCGGCGCTCTCCAAAAGGCACGGCCGAATTCGTTCTTCCTGCTTAACGCACTGACGACAAATAGGTTTCCCGGTTCATCGCAGATTCAGCCACGAATCCGCGTCAGCCCGAACGGTGATAGGGATGCCCGGCCAGAATTGCCGTGGCCCGCCACAACTGTTCGGCCAGCATCGCCCGGGCCATCATGTGCGGCCAGGTCATCCGTCCGAAGCAAAGCAGGTGATCGGCCCGCCCCCGCGCTTCGTCGCCGTGGCCATCGGCGGCGCCGATCAGAAAGCGGCATTCGCGCACGCCTTCATCGCGCCAGCGGCCGAGCAGCGCGGCGAATTCCTCCGAACTCATCGTCTTGCCGCGTTCGTCCAGCAGCACATCGCGGCTGGGAGTCTGGGTGGGAGGAGGAATCCTGCCGCCGACATCGGGCAGTTCGCTGTGGCGGAACGGCCAGGCAATGCGCTTCGCATAGCGGTCGAGCAGGTCGGCCTCGGGCGAGCGGGCGATCTTGCCGCGGGCGATGATGTGAAGCAGCATGATCCATGTACGCACAGGACAGCGTGGCCCTGCGCGCAGAGTCCTTTCGAAAGGGTGCCCGGTCGTTCAGGTCGTCACTTGCGACGACCGGGGCTCATCCTCCAGCAGGCTCCCCTGAAAGGGAGCCTTGCAGCGCAGCGGTCAGGCTGCGCCGGTCGGTCCGTCGAAGCCCCACATGCGTTCCAGGTTGTAGAACGTGCGCACTTCGGGGCGGAACAGGTGAACCACCACGCCGCCGGCATCGACCAGAACCCAGTCGGCTGCGGGCAGGCCTTCGATGCGCGGGCCGCCGAAGCCGCCCTGCTTGAGGCGTTCGCCAAGTTTCTGCGCCATGGCCGCGACCTGACGGGTGGAACGACCGGAACCGATCACCATGAAGTCCGCGATGCTGGACTTGCCATCGAGGTCGATGGTCACGAGATCCTGCACCTGATCGTCATCCAGCGACTGGAGGATCAGGTTCAGCAGCGGATCTTCATGCTGAACCGTGGGGCTCAGCGGGGGCGTTGCGCCGGTTGCGGCCGGCTGTATCTGTGCCTGTGGCATCTTAGTGTAGGTCTGCTCCTTTCAGGGATCGACCGTACGCGGTGGAAGCCACCGCGGCGCGAGCGATCGTTTTCTTGATGTGCCGGTTGTGCAGGAGAAGGGCCGAAAAGCCTCTCACGCTGCCGATCCGTTGATGGGCGTTCCACATAGGGGCCTGTGCGTGACCGCATCTCGCGAAAATCCACCTGAGGACTTCCGTGCCCACTCCGGATCCGCCTGGCGTATAGCCGTGGCCGACCGCGTATCGGGGTCGAATCGCAACGTCACTAGCGCAGGTGCGCTCCACCTTTCCGGGCCGCGAAGACTGGTCATGGACGTCCGGTAACGCCGCAGCCAGGCCATCGCGGGGCTCGCGAGGGCAGCGCCATCATACCCCGGACGGGCGATTACCGCAATCGGCATGAGTCGGGCGATCGTTCGCCAGTCTTTCCAGCGGTGCAACTGGGCGAGATTGTCCGCCCCCATCAGCCAAACGAAGCGCCGTTTCGGGTAACGCCGCAGCAGCGCTTTCAGCGTATCGACCGTGTACCGGGTGCCCAGTTCACGCTCTATCGCGGTGGGGCGAATCCGCGCGCGGCGGGCCTGTTTGCGGGCCGATTCGACTCGCGCGGGCAGCGGCGCCATGCCGGCGGCCGGTTTGAGCGGATTGCCCGGCGACACCAGCCACCATGCCTCATCCAGCCCCAGCGCGTCGATGCAGAACAAGGTGATCCGCCGGTGCCCGCCGTGCGCCGGGTTGAAACTGCCGCCCAGCAGGCCGGTGAGCGGGCCGCAGCGGGTCTTCTGCACCGCTCGAATCAGGGCCGCTTGAATCAGGGCCGGGCCTGCCCGGAGCCGCGCACCTGCCACTTGTAGGTCGTCAGCCCTTCCAGCGCGACCGGGCCGCGTGCGTGGAGCCGCCCGGTGGCGATGCCGATCTCGGCGCCAAGGCCGAATTCGCCGCCATCGGCGAACTGGCTGGAGGCGTTGACCATGACGATGGCGCTGTCGACCTCGTCGAGGAATCGCTCGGCCGCTTCGGCGTCATCGGTGACGATCGCATCGGTGTGGTGCGAGGAATGGGCGGCGATATGCTCGATGGCGCAGTCCAGCCCGTCGACCACGGCGACCGAAAGCACGGCGTCGAGATATTCGGTGTCCCAGTCCTCACCGCTCGCGGGCAGCACGCGGGAATCGAGCGCCTGCGCGCGCGCATCGCCGCGCACTTCGCAGCCCGCCTCGATCAACCCGCCCACCACCGAAGCGCTCTCGGGAAACTGGGTGTCGAGCAGCAGCGTCTCCATCGCGCCGCAGATGCCGGTGCGGCGCAGCTTGGCGTTGACGGTCAGCTTTCGCGCCATGTCCGCATCGGCTGCGGCGTGAACATACGTGTGGCAGATGCCATCGAGGTGGGCCAGCACGGGCACCCGCGCATCGGCCTGAACCCGCGCGACAAGGCTTTTGCCCCCGCGCGGCACGATCATGTCGATCAGCCCGGCGGCGGTCAGCATCGCGCCCACGACGGCGCGGTCCTGCGTCGGCACCAGCTGGATCGCGGCGGCGGGAATGCCGACGCTTTCGAGGCCCGCAGCCAGCGCGGCGCGGATCGCGCGGTTGGAATGGAGCGCCTCGGTGCCCCCGCGCAGCATCACCGCATTGCCCGAACGCAGGCATAGCGCGGCGGCATCGGCGGTCACGTTGGGGCGGCTTTCGTAGATGATCCCGATCAGGCCGATCGGCACCCGCACGCGCGACAGTTTCAGGCCGTTGGGACGTTCATCGGCGGAAATCACCTCGCCCACCGGATCGGGCAGCGCGGCAACCTGTTCCACAGCGTCGGCAATGCCCGCCAGCCGTCCGGCATCCAGCCGCAGACGGTCGAGGAGCGCGGCGGACAGGCCCTTCGCCTCGCCCGCTGCGATATCCTGCGCATTGGCGGCGAGAATCTCGGATTCCGCCGCGCGCAGGGCCTTCGCGGCGGCGCGCAGGGCGCCTGCCTTGTCCGCATCGCTGATCCGCGCCAGCACGCGCTGCGCTGCGCGGCCATCGCGGGCCAGCTGTTCGACCAGCGCTTCGGGAGAAACTGCGGCAGGGTCGGCGGACAGGGAAGTCTGAAGGTTCATGACCGGATCGCTAGCACCGCGCGGTCCCCCTGTCACCGACCGAGAAAGGGCGAAACGCGCGCATTTTCCTACATCGCCGAGCGCTGCTACATTCGCGCAGGGTCTTTCACATCGTTGTCGCCGCCGCCCCTAAACCGCCCTGGTACAGGCGTTTCAAGCGTGCACTTTATCAACTAACCCGCCCCATTTCCCCCACCAGGAAATGACGATGGACATTGTATCCCTCAACTCGCCGCAGGACTCGTCCGCCTCGGCTCGATTCGACAAAGTGCCGGGACCAGTCGATTCGCCTTGGTAATAACCCGCTGCTAGTTGGCCCGCCGGGACTGAGACACTAGATTTCCAGCGGGGTCGTTTTGCTATCCACTTCAGCCGGGGCGTTTTTACAGCGCCTCAGGACTGCGTTTCCCGATCGTGAGTTCATCATGCGATCGCAGGGACAGGTCCGTTTCATCCGCATTTCTTCGCGGAGTCAGAAGATCGCCGCGGGCGTTGCGACAGGCGTCCTTGGCGCGTGGTGCGTCTCGGTAGGCGCACTGGCTTTGTCGCAGGTCTCCGCCGGGACCGCGCAGGCCGCGCTCGCCGGGCGCGAGGCCAAGGTCGCCCGGGCCGAACACAGCGTCGAGCAGTACCGCGAGAATATCGACACGGTCGCCTCCAACCTCGCTCGCCGCCAGAAGTTCATCGAGCAGATGGTCGATGCCCACATCAGCGAACTGCCCGAAGGTGACGAGGCCGCCCAGCCGCAAAGCACCGACGAAACCGGCCTCGAAGCGAAGAAGATCAGCGCGGCGTTGCCCCAAGCGGGCACCCTCGCCGGCATCGAAGCCAGGCAGCTTGCTCTGGTCGAGCGCCTGACCCGCTATGCCAACGACCGCTCCCGGACGGCCACCGACGCCATCCGCAAGCTCGGCCTCAACCCGCGTGCGATGATCGCATCGGGCCGCACCGCAGAGGGCGGTCCGCTGTTGAAGCTGGCCACCGCCAGCAACGGCAGCATCGACCCCCGCTTCCGCCGCATGGGCCAGAGCCTGGCCCGCATGGACGCACTGGAAAGCGGCCTTGCCTCGATCCCGCAGGTCAGCCCGGCCCATGTCGCCTATGTCTCGTCCAGCTACGGTTACCGGTCCGACCCGTTCACCGGCGGCGCCGCGTTCCATGCCGGGCTCGATTTTCCTGGGCCCATGGGTTCGCCGATCTACGCCGCCGCCAAGGGCCGCGTCACCTTCGTCGGCCAGAAGTCCGGCTACGGCAATTGCGTGGAAGTGACTCACGGCAACGGCCTGATGACCCGCTACGGCCACCTTTCGGGCTTCCGCGCCCACGTTGGCCAGGAAGTCGATGCCGGTGCGCTGATCGCCGCGATGGGCAGCACCGGCCGCTCTACCGGCTCGCACCTCCACTTCGAAGTGCGGGTCAACGACCGCCCGGTCAATCCGCGCCCCTTCCTCGAAGCGGCCCGAACCGCACAGAGCAACCTCCAGAACAACAATCAGCCACAGAAGGAGAGACGCTGACATGGCAAAGGCCTTCATTAGCTCCCGCGTAACCGGCACCAGCACGAGTTTCTCGATGCTGGGCTCGGACACCACCATCACCGGCAATATCCAGGCCAGCGCCGACCTGCACGTCGACGGCAGCGTCGAGGGCGACATCACCTGCAATTCGCTCGTCCAGGGTGAAGGCAGCGAGATCACCGGCGCCGTGCGTGCCGAATCGGTGCGAATCGCCGGACTCGTGCGCGGCTCCGTCGCCGCCCGCGAAGTGGTGATCCTCAAGACCGCCCGGATCGAAGGCGACGTCGCCTATGACGCGCTGACCATCGAACAGGGAGCCCGCCTCGAAGGGCGCCTCAGCCCCAGCGGCGGCCAGATTCCCCCCGCCATGGCGCGCCTGCCGGCCGCCGAAGTGGAACTGGTGCTGCCCGCCGCAGCGGAATGATACCCGGCGGGCGGTTCAGCCGCCCGCCACTTCGAACTGCAGCGCCTTGCGTTCCGCTCGCCGACGCGGGGATTGGGCTCTGCGAACCGCGCCCAGCCCTTCGCCAGATAACTATCCGGCAGCCCGATCATGGTTCGAAAAAAAAAGCCCAGCCCCTGCCGGAACGGCGGAAGCTGGGCTTTGTATGCATACGCAAACTTAGCCGGCAGATGCATGAAGCATCTGCCGGCTATACATATTTACTGGTTGCGCTCTTCAGCCTCGGCGGCGCGCTTGGCTTCAAGCCAGGCAGCGACTTCGGCTTCCTGCGCGGCCGCGCTGGCGGCTTGTACCTGGGCCTGACGCTCTGCGCGCAGTTCCTCGATCAGGGCGTCGCGGTCGTCGGTCAGACGCTCGTTGGTCGCGTTCTCGTCTTCCTGAATGCCGGCCTTCTTGGCTGCCTTGGCAACCAGGGCGTCCAGTTCGCGCTGCGAGCACAGACCCAGCGTTACCGGGTCCTTTGGCGTGATGTTGTTAATGTTCCAGTGCGAACGGTCGCGAATCGCCGCGATCGTGTTGCGCGTGGTGCCGATCAGCTTGCCGATCTGAGCGTCCGAAACCTCGGCGTGGTTACGCAGGATCCAGGCGATACCGTCCGGCTTGTCCTGGCGCTTGGATACCGGCGTGTAGCGCGGACCCTTGGTACGGCTCGCGTTGACCGGCACCTTGTGCATGCGCAACTTGTATTCGGGGTTGGCCTGCCCCTTTTCGATCTCTTCCATCGTCAGCTCCCCAGAGCGAACAGGGTCGCGTCCGGTGTACTTGCTGGAGGCCAGATCGTCGGCCATGGCCTGAACTTCAAGCATGTGGAGACCGCAGAACTCTGCAATCTGCTCAAAAGTCAAAGAAGTGATGTCGACCAACCACGAGGCGGTTGCGTGCGGCATCAGCGGAGTGGGCTGGCTCATGTCTCTATCCCCGGCGGAAACAATAAGGGCCACCCCTGCGGAGTGGCCGTACCATGCCGATTTAGGGAAATTTTGCGCAATGGGCAAGCGAAAGCCTAGGTTTTTTGCAGGATAGCGCCGGAGGTTCCAGGTGGGACCGCCCAGCGGACTTCCGGCCCGGCCTGCCGCAGTTCAAACCTCCAGAACGATTTTGCCGATATGGTCGCCCGCTTCCATCCGTGTATGGGCTGCTGCGGCCTCCGCCAACGGAAAGCGCGTGTCCATTACCGGGCGCAGCAGGCCTTCCTCCACCAGGGGCCACGCACATTCGACGATTTCCTGTGCGAGCAGCGTCTTGAAATCATCCGAGCGCGGCCGCAGCGTCGATCCGGTAAGCGTGTAGCGGCGGCTCATGACGACAGCCATGTTGATCTCTGCCTTCGCCCCGCCCTGTACCGCGATGGTGACGTGGCGCCCGTCCGGCGCCAGGCACTTGAGATTGCGCGGAACATAACTGCCCGCGACCATGTCGAGCACGAGATCGACCCCCTTGCCGCCGGTGATACGCGCCACTTCTTCGACGAAATCGCTCGTCTTGTAGTCGATCGCGTGGGTGGCGCCGATCTTCAGCGCGGCCTCGCACTTTTCGGCCGAACCGCAAGTGACGATTACCGTCAGCCCGAAATGGCGCCCGAGCATCGCCGCCATCGTGCCGATGCCACTGGTGCCGCCGTGGACCAGCAGCGTCTCGCCCTCACGCGCATGGCCGCGCTCGAATACATTGTGCCAGACGGTGAACAAAGTTTCGGGCAGTGCCGCCGCTTCAGCCATATCAAGGCCTTCCGGCACCGCCAGGCAGTGTCCAGCCTTGGCCAGGCAATATTGCGCATACCCCCCGCCCGACACGAGCGCACAGACCTGCTGGCCGGGAATGAACTCAGTCACCCCTTCACCCAGAGCCGCAATCGTGCCGGAGATCTCCAGCCCCGGAATCGGCGAAGCACCCGGCGGCGGCGGATAATTACCAGTGCGCTGTACGACGTCAGGCCGATTGACCCCGGCAAACGCCACCCGCACCAGCACTTCGCCGGGCCCGGGCTTTGGCACCGAAACGATTTCGGGACGGAGAACTTCGGGGCCGCCAGGCGAATCGTAGCCAACGGCGGTCATGACGACAGGAAGGTCAGCTAACATGAACTTCCCTGTGCCACAGGATGCAGGGAATGGGGAACAGGAAAACAACTAGGCCGAAAGAGGATATTCTTCCGGTCAATGCCGGGACCGCTGGCCGCCATGCTGAATATCGAAAATTTTCAGGGAGTGAGCACCGGCGCGATAGGACCATAGCGGTTCCGCCTTCGCCAGGATAAAGGCCAGGTATTGGCCATGGCTCGGGCCTTGCGACTCCAACATCCACAGCCAAACCAGCGACCCATTGACAGCACACCGTTCCAGTCCGATGCTGCATTGCAATGGACGATAATGATCGACCGCGGCGGCGGTCGTCCGAAGGTGACTTCGGCGCCGCCAGCCTCCTCGCCAGCGAAAGCCTGGAGCGCTATTCGCTGGACGAACTTGACGCACGTATCGTCCTGCTGGAAACCGAAATCGAACGCATCCGCGCGCACCGAACGGCATCCTCCGCGCACCGGCTTGCGGCCGATGCCCTGTTCAGGCCGCGATCATCTTGATCGGCGCAGCCTTCCTTTTACGCCCCGTGCTCAGGTGCCGCACGGACAACCTCGCAACCCTCCCGATCGTTCCTATATCGATCCTGAAACCTCTCACCGCCAAACTCCCTTATACGGAGAGTCGTCCCTCACAATGAAGGTCGCATAAATGCCAAGTTTCGCGCAAAGCCTTGAAAAGACCCTGCACTCGGCTCTGTCTCACGCGTCTGAGCGGAGCCACGAGTACGCGACGCTCGAGCACCTGCTGCTCGCGCTGATCGACGATACGGACGCGGCCCAGGTCATGCAGGCTTGCGGCGTGGACCTTGGCGATTTGGGCGACGTGGTACGCCAGTACCTCGACCAGGAATACCAATCGCTTAAGACCGAGGAAAAGGGCGATCCTGCCCCCACCGCCGGCTTCCAGCGGGTTATCCAGCGCGCCATCCTGCACGTCCAGTCGTCCGGCAAAGACACCGTGACCGGCGCCAACGTGCTGGTCGCCCTGTTCTCCGAGCGCGACAGCTATGCCGTCTATTTTCTGCAACAGCAGGACATGAGCCGCCTCGACGCCGTCAGCTTCATCAGCCACGGCATCGGCAAGGGCGGCAAGCGGATCGAAGACCGCAGCCCCAAGGGCGCGGCCGACGACAACACCCCCACGCCCGAGGACAAGAACGAATCCAAGCCGGCCGCCGGCAACAAGAAGGATTCCGCGCTCGACCAGTTCACCGTCAACCTCAATGAAAAGGCTCTGAACGGCAAGGTCGATCCGCTTATCGGCCGCGGCCCCGAAGTGGACCGCACGATCCAGATACTGTGCCGCCGATCCAAGAATAACCCGCTTTACGTAGGCGATCCTGGCGTGGGCAAGACCGCGATAGCGGAAGGCCTGGCGCGCAAGATCGTCGAGGGCGAAGTGCCCGAAGTGCTGACCGAAGCGGTGATCTACTCGCTCGACATGGGCAGTCTGCTGGCCGGAACCCGCTATCGCGGCGATTTCGAGGAACGCCTCAAGCAGGTCGTCTCGGAACTTGAAAAGATGCCACACGCGGTTCTGTTCATCGACGAAATCCACACTGTAATCGGCGCCGGCGCGACCAGCGGCGGTGCGATGGACGCCTCGAACCTGCTCAAGCCGGCTCTGTCGGGCGGCACGATCCGTTGCATCGGATCGACCACTTACAAGGAATTTCGCAACCACTTCGAAAAGGACCGCGCCCTGCTGCGCCGGTTCCAGAAGATCGACGTGAACGAGCCGACGATCGAGGACACCATCAAGATCCTGAAGGGCCTGCGTACCGCGTTCGAGGAACACCATAAGGTCAAGTACACCCCCGACGCCATCAAGACGGCAGTTGAGCTGTCGGCCCGCTACATCAACGACCGTAAGCTGCCCGACAAGGCGATCGACGTGATCGACGAAGTGGGCGCCATGCAGATGCTTGTGCCGCCTAGCCGCCGCAAGAAGACCATCACCGCGCGCGAGATCGAGCAGGTCATCGCGACGATGGCACGCATCCCGCCCAAGTCGGTCAGTTCGGATGACAAGAAGGCGCTCGGCACGCTTGAGCGTGATCTCAAGCGCGTCGTCTTCGGTCAGGATAAGGCGATCGAGCTGGTTTCGACCGCTATGAAGCTCAGCCGCGCAGGCCTGCGCGATCCCGAAAAGCCAATCGGCTCGTTCCTGTTCTCCGGTCCCACCGGCGTCGGCAAGACCGAAGTCGCCAAACAGCTGGCCCAGGTCATGGGCATCCCGATGCAGCGCTTCGACATGTCCGAATATATGGAGCGCCATTCGGTCAGCCGTCTGATCGGCGCGCCTCCGGGCTATGTCGGGTTCGACCAGGGCGGCCTCCTCACCGATGCGATCGACCAGCAGCCGCACTGCGTTCTGCTGCTCGACGAAATCGAGAAGGCCCACGCCGACCTGTTCAACATCCTGTTGCAGGTGATGGATAACGGCCGCCTGACCGACCACCACGGCAAGACCGTCGATTTCCGCAACGTGGTGCTCATCATGACCACCAATGCGGGCGCTTCGGACATGGCGAAGGTCGGCATCGGCTTTGGTGACGTATCCAAGCAGGATGCCGGCGAGGAAGCGGTGAAGCAGCTCTTCACGCCGGAATTCCGCAACCGCCTCGATGCGATCATTCCCTTCGCCTATCTCGCAAAGGACACGATCAGCCGGGTCGTGGACAAGTTCATCCTCCAGCTGGAACTCCAGCTGGCCGACCAGAACGTCCACATCCAGTTCGATTCGACCGCCCGCGAATGGCTGGGCGATCGCGGTTACGACAAACTCTACGGCGCTCGCCCGATGGCCCGCGTCATCCAGGAGAAGGTCAAGCAGCCGCTCGCCGAGGAACTGCTGTTCGGCAAGCTGGCTCACGGCGGCGAGGTCCATGTCTCGGTCAAGGAAGACGCGCTCAACTTCGAGCTGACGCCGTCCCCGCCCAAGGTGACCAAAGCCAAGAAGAAGGCGCCGGTAAAACGGACAGCGAAAAAGCCCGGTATCCAGCCGGAAACCAGCTCCGACGACTGATCGTTGTAACAAGCAATAAAGATGGGGTGGGAACCGCAGGGTTTCCGCCCCATTTCTTTTTCATGGCCCGCGAATTTTCCTGGATCAGACCCGAACCTTGGGGGATCCACGTCGTCCCTGCCGACTGCTGGATCGATCCGGCGCGGCCCGTCGACCGCGCGCTGGTAACCCACGGCCACGCTGACCATGCTCGCGGCGGCCATGGTCAGACTTTCGCCACCCCCGCCACCCTTGCCATCATGAAGCTGCGCTACGCCACCGAGGAAGGCGCAGTCCCGGTGCCTTACGGGGAGCGGATCGCCCTGCCCGGCGGCGTCCACGCCACCTGGATTCCCGCCGGCCACGTCCTCGGATCCGCGCAGATCCTCCTTGAACATGCGGGCGAGCGGATCGTCGTCACCGGTGATTTCAAGCGCCGCCCCGACCCGACCTGCCCGCCCTTCGAGGTCACCCCCTGCGACATCCTCGTCACCGAGGCGACCTTCGGCCTCCCCGTATTCCGCCATCCGCCGGTCGAGCAGGAAATCGGCAAGCTGCTCACCGCCCTTGTCGCCAATCCCCAGCGCTGCGTACTGGTCGGCGCCTACGCCCTGGGCAAGGCGCAGCGCCTGATCGCCGAACTGCGCCGCGCCGGGCACCGCGATACAATCTGGCTCCACGGCGCAATGGAACGCATGTGCCGCCTCTACGAAGAATGGGGCATCGATCTGGGCGACCTGCGGTTAATGTCGGACGCGAGCAAGGAGGAACTGACCGGAAGCGTGGTCCTTGCCCCGCCCTCTGCCCTGAACGACCGCTGGAGCCGCCGCCTGCCGGACCCGATCACTGCAATGGCCTCTGGCTGGATGCAGGTTCGCCAGCGGGCACGGCAACGGATGGTCGAACTGCCGCTCATCATTTCCGATCACGCGGATTGGGATGAGCTGACGCAGACGGTGGTGGACGTGAACCCGGCGGAAACGTGGATAACGCACGGGCGCGAAGAAGCGATGCTGCGATGGTGTGAGCTGAACCAGCGGAAGGCTCGGGCTTTGGCGCTTTTGGGGTATGAGGATGAAGATGATTGAGACCTGGGGCCATTGCCCCAGATCCCTTTACCGTTGTCCTCGAGCGTGCAGCAGCGCTGAGTTAAAGCCTCCTGCCAATCTCGGCATCGCGCCTACCGCATCGTTTGCCGCACGCAAAAAGCCTGCGGTGCCCAGCGACATAAACTCCGCGTCTCCACGCCGCCGCGTCCCGTCACTCCCACCATGCGCACAAGACCGAAGAACCGCGCACTTCGCTGCCGGTAAAGGGGTCTGGGGCGATGGCCCCCGGTCCTCTCTCCCCATCTAATGAAAGCTTTCGCCGCCCTTCTGGACGCTCTGGTCTACACCCGCAGCCGCAACGCCAAGCTCAAGCTTCTGGCCGATTACCTGCGCGAAACGCCCGACCCGGACCGAGGCTGGGCCCTCGCCGCGCTGACTGACGGGCTGGACTTCCCGGCGGTAAAAAGCGCCACGATCCGCAACCTGCTGACCGAGCGCATCGACCCCATCCTGTGGACCCTCAGCCGCGAATATGTCGGCGATTCGGCGGAGACCGCAAGCCTGCTCTGGCCCGAGCCTGCCGAGTCACCGTCTCCGCCCACGGTGTCCGAGGCAGTGGACGCCTTATCGCACATGACGCGCGCCAACGTCATGACGCAGCTGCCCCGGATGCTGGATCGGCTCGATGCCAACGGGCGCTATGCGCTGCTGAAACTGGCGACCGGGGCAATGCGGATCGGCATTTCAGCACGACTTGCCAAGACGGCCTTCGCGCAGGCTTTCGATGTCGCGGTGGAGGATGTGGAGGAGCATTGGCACGGACAGGCCCCGCCCTATGCCGCGCTGTTCGATTGGGCCGCGCACGGGGCGGAGCCGCCCAGTTCGGAAAACCTGCCGCTGTTTCGGCCCTTCATGCTGGCGCATGGGCTGGAGGACAGCGAGGTCGATCTGGCGGACTATGCGGCGGAATGGAAGTGGGACGGCATTCGGGTGCAGGTGGTCCATGCGGGCGGCGAAACGCGCGTTTATTCCCGGTCGGGCGACGACATATCCGCCACTTTCCCCGAGATCGCCGAGGCATTGGCGATCGACGCGGTGCTGGACGGCGAACTGCTGGTGCGCGGCGCACATCAAGGCGGAGAAACGGGCGGCGCGGCAAGTTTCAACGCCTTGCAGCAACGCCTTGGCCGCAAGACTGTCAGCAAGAAAATGCGCAAGGAATATCCCGCCTTCGTAAGACTTTATGATGCCCTGATCGTCGAGGGAGAAGACCTGCGGCCGCAGCCCTGGACAACGCGCCGCGCCGCGCTGGAGGAGTTGGTGCCCCGGCTCGACCCGCTGCGCTTCGACATCAGCGGCGTGATCCCGGCAGACGACTTTACGCAGCTTGCCGCCATCCGCGAGCGTGCCCGGGACGATGCCATCGAAGGGGTCATGCTCAAACGGCGCGACAGCCCTTATGTGGCGGGGCGCAAGACCGGGCTGTGGTACAAATGGAAGCGCGATCCGCTGCTGATCGACTGCGTGCTGATGTATGCGCAGCGCGGATCGGGAAAGCGCAGTTCATTTTATTCGGACTATACCTTCGGCTGCTGGGACGGCGATCCCGATGCGGGGGCGGAACTGCTGCCGGTGGGCAAAGCCTATTTCGGCTTTACCGACGAGGAGCTGAAATGGCTGGACCGCTACGTGCGTAATCACACTTTGAATCGCTTCGGGCCAGTGCGCGAGACCGATAAGTCATTGGTGTTCGAGGTGGCGTTCGACTCGGTCCATTCGAGCAAGCGCCACAAGTCGGGCGTCGCCATGCGCTTTCCCCGCATCAGCCGCATCCGCGCCGACAAGCCCGCTCATGAGGCAGACCGGATTGAAGCCCTTCGCGCCCTGATCCGCGATTGACC
The DNA here is from genome assembly GCF_001046635.1 of Novosphingobium barchaimii LL02. GTDB lineage: Bacteria > Pseudomonadota > Alphaproteobacteria > Sphingomonadales > Sphingomonadaceae > Novosphingobium > Novosphingobium barchaimii. Next base: position 385,957 of record NZ_KQ130456.1, on the reverse strand, counting down.
GCGATCACGTTCCACGTGAAACTTTTGGGATAGGACGGACGCGGAAGGAGCCGCGCTTTTAAGCCGAAATCCTGAACTGCTTCTCGCGCGACGTAGCCCCCCGCAGCAGTTCCAGGCGCGACGGTGCCAATCCCAGCGCACGGGCCAGCAAATCGCGCACGGCATCATTCGCCTTGCCATCCTCCGGCTTGGCCCGGACTTTCACCAGCAGGCGATCCTCCACAATTTCCAGCGCTTCGACTTTCGCGCCGGGCGTCACGCGCAGAGCGAGGCGCCCTTCCTGATCGATGAGAACGCGCAAGGCGTCGGCCGACGGCAGTTCGCCTTTCGGCCGCGCCATATCAGCCTTTCAGCCCAAGCGCCTCGGCATGCAGCCGGCCGTTGATGACATAGCCCTTTACACCGGCCTGGTTCGAGGCGACCGCCGCATCGTCAAGGTCACGCAGGTGCTTGGCAGGGCGGCCCATCCAAAGCTGCCGCGCGCCTATGCGCTTGCCGGTAAGCTGCGCCCCGGCGGCAAGCATGCCGTCCGATTCGATGTAACTGCCGTCCATCACGATCGCCCCGAGACCAACGAAGGCCCGGTCCTCCAGCGTGCAGCCATGGATCATCGCCAGATGACCGATCAGTACGTCGTCACCGATAATGGTAGGGAAACCGTCCGGGTTCGACGGTTTTGGACTGTCGCAGTGGACCACGGTGCCGTCCTGGATGTTGGTGCGCGCTCCGATCACCACGCGGTGAACGTCGGCGCGGATCACGCAGTTATACCAGATGCTGGCGTCCGGCCCGATCTCGACATTGCCGATAATCCGGCAGCCCGGCGCGATGAAGGCGCTGGAGTGGATCCTTGGCGCCTTGCCGTTGATCGCGGCCAGGGTGATGTCGGTGCGGTTCAGGCTCATGGGGTTCCCGTCAGATTTTCCCAGCGGACATGCGAGAGGATGGACGCATGGTCGTCCGTCCAAGGCTCCGCCGCCCGTTCTTCGAGCCTCTTCCATGGAGTATCGGGGTGCGCCCGCGCAAGGGCATTGAGCGGGCCCGCATCACGCGACAGGGCGATCCAGCGCGATGGGGTATAGCCCATACCATCCTTGGGGATATCCAGCCGGGACAGCGCGGAAAGTCCGCTGTCCTGCGCCGTGGTGCCGATCACAGGCGCCAGATCGATATAGCGGTTGGAGATGTGCAGCAGCAAAAGTCCGCGCGGGGCCAGCGACCGCAGGTAGACCTGCATCGCTTCCCGCGTGAGCAGGTGCATCGGGATCGCATCAGAGGAAAACGCGTCGATCACCAGAACGTCGAATGCGCCCGGCGAAAGCTCTCCCAGTTCGAGCCGCGCATCTCCGATAATCACCCGTGCGTCCGGCGTACAATCGTGCAGGAAGGTGAAACGGCCGCTGGTGGAGAATTGCAGCATTACCGGGTCGATCTCGAAAAACGTCCAGGTCTGCCCCGGGCGGGCGCGGCAGGCGAGAGAGCCGGTGCCCAGTCCCACAACGCCCACCCGCGCATGCGGACCTTCGATGGCCGGCACTGCACTGAGCGCCAGCCCCACTCCCGATGTCGGTCCGTAATAGGTCAAAGCCTCGTGCGAGCGGGCAGGATCCAGCGACTGTTCGCCGTGCAGGGTCGTGCCGTGAGCCAATGTCCGCATCTTGTCCTCGGCGTGATCGCGGACGGTATAGATACCGAAATAACTGCGGGTACGTTCACCGTCGACGGTCGCGCGGATCGTCCAGATGCCGCCTTGCCCCAGCATCGCCATCAGCACGATAGCCACGAAGGCTCCGCGCCACGCCATGACCATGATCCCGATGCCCATCAGGAAAACGGAAAGCAGCATCGCAGCAAGCGCGCCGCCCGGCTCGAGGAGGTTGCTGCCGATCCACCACGCAAGGAGCAGCGCCAGGGTGAGCAGCACGATGAGCACGGCGCGGGCCACGCCCGGCTCGATGCCATCCCGTTCACGCCAGCCCAGCAGCGGCCGTAGCGGAATGAGAGCGGCAGCAGCTAGGACGAGCAGAGGATGCTCCCAGGCCCAGTCGAATACCAGAGGCGCCAGCAATGCGGTGAACAGCCCGCCAAGGGCGCCGCCCGCCGACATCGTCAAGTAGAAACGGGTGAGATGGCCAGTGCCTGGCCGCAGGTCGTACAAGCGGCCGTGCAGCGCTGCAGCCACGCAGAACAGAAGCAGGCAGGTGCCTCCCACCATCCACAGCGTGCCCGAGCTGTTCGACATCATCGCGTAGCCGCCGGCAAAAAGCACGACTACTGGTGTCACGCAGCTGATGGACGTCACCGCGCCGCGCCGGTCCGAGAAGGCGACAACGAAGCTGAGAAGATAGAGGCCGAGCGGAATCACCCAGAGCAGCGGCATCGCGAAAATGTCGGTGGTAAGATGAGTTGTCGTCGACAGCATGAGGCCGGACGGAACCGCGGACAGCAGCAGCCAGAGCGTGACGGTGCGCCAACCGATCGGCGCCTCTGCGCCTGTGTCGGCAGCGGCGGTGGCAGCTGCTTCGGGAAGGCGCCGCCGGGCCAGCGCAGCGGCCACGACGAGCGCGATCAACACGCCGAAACCGGCGGTCCACGCCAGGCTTTGCTGGCGCAGGGTCAGCAGCGGTTCGGCAAGGAGCGGATAGGCGAGCAGCCCCGTGAAACTGCCGAGGTTCGATGCCGCATAAAGCGCCCAAGGCGCGCCTGACTGCGGATCGGCGGCGAACCAGCGCTGCATTAGCGGGGCCTGAGCGGAAACCACGAAGAAGACCGGCCCTATGCTAAGCCCCAACAGCAGCGGGACCCAAAGCGCTTCGGAAAGGCCGGCGATCGGCGCCAGAGAGACCAGCCCTACCGGCAAGGTTAGCCCGGCAAGGACCAATAGTGCGACGTGGATCATCACCTGCTTGTGCAGCGGCAAGCGGCCCAGCAGGTGCGCATAGGCGTAACCGGCCAGCAGCAGCGCCTGATAGACCAGCATTGCGCTGTTCCATACGTTAGGCGCCCCGCCCAGACGAGGCAGCGCCATGCGCGCGACCATCGGCTGTACAAGGAACAGCAGGAAGCTGCCGACCAGAATCGTGGCTACGAACAGCCCGCGCTGTCCACCGCCGGTTTTGCCGATCGGCGCCGGGCCGGCGGATTCTGAAACGGTCTCAGTCATTTTCGAATTCAGCCCCTGATGCCGATTTGCAGGGTGGCTACTTGCCGAACATGCCCAAGAACAGCCTAACCCGCACGCGGAACGCAGATTATATCGGCTGTTTGCGCCATTCTCCCGCAGAGATCGAATGAACGATTGTTTTGCCCGTGGGTGGGGCAAACCGGGTGTCGACGAAATCGAGATCCTCGCGGCGGACCATGCCGAGGCGGGTCATCAGGCCCCAGCTCGCCGTGTTCTCGATATTGGTGATGGCGAAGATTTCCGCTGCGCCGAAGCGGTCGAAACCGGCATCCAGCGATGCGGCGGCCGCTTCCTTCGCATAGCCCTGCCCCCAGGCGTCATCACGCATACGCCAGCCGATTTCCATCTCACCGGCGAAGGCGGCCCCAGGAGCGTCGATTACCTTGAGACCGCAGAAGCCGAGCATCTCGCCAGAAAGATCGCCGCCGTCTGCCTTGCGCTCCATAATCCAGAAGGTATGACCAAGCCGCTCCTGAAAGCCGATGACGCGTTCCTCGAAAAGCGCGACCTTGTCCGCATCCATTACCCCGCCCAGCCAGCGCATGACGGACGGGGTATTGGTGACCTGCGCAAAGCGGTCGATATCGCCCGCTCTCCAGTCACGCAGAACCAGCCGCGATGTTTCCACGTGAAACATCTCAGCCATTCAGCAGGCGCGCGGCATGGGCAGCGTGATAGGTTAGCACACCGGAGCAGCCCGCGCGCTTGAAGGCGAGCAGCGTTTCCAGGACCATCGTGTCACGATCGGCCGCGCCGGCGGCGACGGCATGCTCGATCATCGCGTACTCGCCCGAGACCTGATAGGCGAAGACCGGAACCTCGAAGCGTTCCTTCACGCGGCGCACGATGTCGAGGTAAGGCAAACCTGGCTTGACCATGACTGTGTCCGCGCCCTCGGCAAGGTCCATCGCCACCTCGCGCAGGGCTTCCTCGGTGTTGCCGGGGTCCATTTGGTAGCTTTTCTTGTCGCCCTTGAGCAGCCCGCGCGAGCCGACCGCATCGCGGAACGGGCCGTAGAAGGCCGAGGCATATTTGGCCGCGTAGCTCATGATCTGCACATTGATGTGGCCGGCGTCTTCCAACGCATCGCGGATCGCGCCGATGCGGCCGTCCATCATGTCGGACGGGGCGATGATGTCCGCGCCCGCGTTCGCCTGGTTGAGCGACTGACCCACAAGCGCTTCCACCGTCTCGTCGTTCAGGACATAGCCAGCATCGTCGATCAACCCGTCCTGCCCGTGACTGGTATAGGGATCGAGCGCGACGTCGGTAAGCAGGCCGATCTTGTCCCCCAGCGCATCGCGTACGCCGCGTATCGCCCGGCACATCAGGTTGTCGGGATTGAGCGCCTCGGCGCCGTCCTCGCTGCGGCGACCGGGCTGAGTGTGGGGGAACAGTGCGAGGCACGGGATGCCAAGCTCGACCGCTTCTTTCGCCCGCGCGACGATGCCGTCGACCGACCAGCGCGAAACGCCGGCCAGCGAGGCGATCGGATCTTCCACGCCCTCGCCCTCGGTGACGAACAGGGGCCAGATCAGGTCAGCGGGTGTCAGCAGCGTCTCGCGGTGGAGAGCGCGGCTCCAGGCCGTGGCGCGCACGCGGCGCAGGCGGGTATGGGGATATGTACCGGTCATAGACGGCTGCTTGCCGCAAAAAACCCTCGCGTTCAATTGTGCCAGGGTTGCGAAGGTCGACTAGGCACCGCCGCCTGGCGCAAGCTTGTCGATCTCGCGCTGGTCTTGCGCCACCTCGCTATGCACAGTGGCCACCGAACCAAGCGCGGCGCCGGGCGCAACATCCAGCACGGCGCGCAGCCTCGCCATGAAAGCGTCGCGCTCCTTGCCGTCGATCTGCGGGCGCGAGACGATGGCGATGCCGGATGGATTGATGGTGCGCCCGCCGCGATAAGCCTCGAAATGGAGGTGCGGTCCGGTGGAAAGCCCGGTCGAGCCGACATAGCCGATCACCTGCCCTGCCCGCACGCGGCTGCCATTGGCCACCGCGATGCGGCTCATGTGCCCGTACCCGGTGTCCAGCCCGCCGCCGTGCTGAAGGCGGACGTAGTTGCCGTGGCCGCCGTGTCGCCCCGCGAAGGTCACCGTGCCATCGGCCACCGCATAGATCGGCGAGCCATAGGGCGCGCCGAAGTCGATACCGGCGTGCATCCGCACATAGCCCAGGATCGGGTGCCTGCGCGCTCCATAGGGCGATGTGATCCGCCCGCCCGCCACCGGCTGGCCGATTTGAACGCTGCGCGCCTGGCCAACCGCGCCGGCAGAGAACATCTCGCCATCCTTGCCCCAGCGCAGCAGTTGCAGGCGGGGCTTTCCGGCGCGTTCGACCCCGGCGTAGAGGAGGTCGCCCGCCTGCCGTTCACCCTTCGCAGAGCGTTTGTAGGCGACGACGAAATCGAACTGGTCTTTCGCGTTCAGGTCGCTTTCGAGGCTGAGATACTTGTCCACTGCACGCAGATACGACTGGATTGCCGTGACCGGAGCGCCGGCGTTACGCGCCGAGCGATAGAGGCTGGAGCCTACCGTTCCGCGAATCCGCAGCGGGGTCTCATCCACGTGGATAGGGCGCCGCGCCAACGCTAGCCCGCCTCCACTGCGCTCTATCGACAGGTCGAGATCGAAACGGGCGCGGAAATCGAGGGAATCCAGGACGCGCGGCACCCCGGCCGCCGGACGCTTGCCCAGAGTTATGTCGAACTGCGTGCCTGCAGTGATGTCATCCACCGGCACCGCCTGCCCGACGAGCTGAGAGACCCGTGCAATGTCGCCGGCACCCAGTCCCGCACGTTCCAGCATCCGCCCAAGACTGTCGCCCTGCCCCAGTGTGGAGACGAGTTGGATTGCCGGACGCTCAGGAACGCTGGCAAGCGGGCGCACCAGCGGCGTTGCCCCCATGTGGCGGCCGCTGTCGGCGCCCAGCGCCAGCGGCGCGATCGACTGGCTGCGGAACTCATCGCGCTCCCGGGTTTGGAGCGGCATCGCGGTGGCTGCCTCCAGCGCCGAAAAGTCAGGGCTCAGGACAATCGCGGCGGCGCTGAGGCCCAGCATCGTGGCAAGGCCGCGCAGCCATGTTCGGCTGCCTATATCGTTAGCCAGGTCGGGGGCGAGGTCCGTGTCCGCGCACCATGTTTCCACCGCCTCGCGGTACTGCGTAAACCGCCCGAGCGACATCGCCGGCTGCTGCACCTGTTCTGCCTTGGCAGGCTGCGCGCGGGCGAACGGCGCGGGGAATGCAAGCACGACTGAAGCCTCGCGCACCTTTGCGGCGCACGCATGGGCGTGAATGACCGGGGCGACCTGCGCGCCCTCGTCACCATACTGGATTTCGGCCCGATCGCTGCTCTCATGCTTGCGCTCGTGCTTAAGCGGCCTGAACAAAATGCCCGGTCCCTATGCCATCACGGGGAGAGCCCCGGCAACCCAACTGCGGGTCTCTTGGTAAATCCCTTGCGCTTACAAGGTTAAGACCCGCCTAAGATTGTGGATTTGTAGGGATGGTTTCGGCGAGGTGACTCTTGCGAGCGGCGGGCCGCAGTGCCACATTCGCTCCAATGGCTAACGATCGGAATGCCTCTGCCCGAAACGATACCCCCACCGGGGTAAAGGCGGTGCTCGGGCCGACGAACACCGGCAAGACCCACCTCGCCATCGAACGCATGTGTGCCCATTCCAGCGGCATGATTGGCTTTCCATTGCGCCTGCTGGCGCGCGAGGTCTACGACCGCGTAGTCAAGATCAAGGGCGAAAACAGCGTCGCGCTGATCACCGGCGAAGAGCGGATCGAGCCGAAAAGCGCGCGCTATCTGATCTGCACGGCCGAGGCGATGCCGGTCATGGAACGCTCGATGGCCTTCGTCGCCATCGACGAGGCCCAGCTCGCCGCCGACCGGGAACGCGGCCACGTCTTCACCGATCGCCTGCTCCACGCGCGCGGCCGCGAGGAGACGATGATCCTTGGCTCCTCCACCATCGAGCCGCTGGTGCGTGCACTGGTGCCGGGGGTCGAGATCGTCACCCGTCCGCGCTTTTCCACGCTTACTCATGCCGGCGCAAAGAAGCTGAGCCGGGTGCCGCCGCGCAGCGCCATCGTCGCCTTCTCGTCCGAGCAGGTCTACGCCATTGCCGAGATGCTGCGCCGCTTCCGGGGCGGCGCTGCGGTGGTGATGGGCGCGCTCTCGCCCCAGACCCGCAATGCGCAGGTCGCGCTCTACCAGTCGGGCGAGGTCGACTACCTTGTCGCCACGGATGCCATCGGCATGGGCCTCAACCTGGATGTCGAGCATGTCGCTTTCGCCGGACTCTCCAAATACGACGGGCGGCGCCACCGCCGCCTCACCACCGCCGAGATGGCCCAGATCGCCGGACGCGCCGGTCGCCACCAGAAGGACGGCACTTTCGGCACCCTGACCGGATCGGGCGGCCACGATTCCGAATTCGAGCCGGACGAAGTCTACGCCATCGAGGAGCACCGCTTCACGCCCCTGACCAAGCTGTTCTGGCGCGAACCGGAACCGCGTTTCGACAGCCTGGGCACGCTCATCGCCGATCTCGAAGTCCGGCCCGACCGTCCCGAACTCGCCCCCGCGCCCGAGGCGATCGACCTTGCGGTGCTAAAACGCCTGGCCGACGAGGGGGACGTGGCGGACACAGTGCGCGGCTTTGGCCAGGTACGCCGTTTCTGGGAAGTGTGCCGCCTGCCGGACTTTCGCCAGCAGGGCATCGAGACTCATTCGCGCTTCGTCGCCCGGCTTTGGCAGGACCTGCGCAGCGGTGAACTCGGGGCCGATTTCGTCGCTGGGCAGATCGCCCAACTGGACCGCACCGGAGGCGATATCGATACCCTGCAGGGCCGCATCGCCGCGATCCGCTCCTGGGCCTATATCGCCCAGCGCCCCGACTGGGTCCTGGCCCGCGATGAAATGGCCGCCCGCGCCCGCGCGGTGGAGGCCCGCCTGTCCGACGCCCTGCACGGCAAGCTGACCGAACGTTTCATCAACCGCCGTACCGCCGTGCTCATGAAAAAGCTGGGCCCGGACGCCGGCCTGCTCTCGGTACGCCTCGAAGACGAGGAAGTGCTGGTCGAGGGTGAGCACATCGGCTCCCTGCGCGGCTTCGCCTTCCAGGTCGATCCGGGCGCGCGCCTGTCCGACCGCAAGCTGCTGCTCGCGGCGGCGGAAAAGCACCTCTCACGCCTGCTCCAGAAACGCGCCGATGCGCTGGTGGAGACGATTGCGGGCAAGGACGGAGCCGCTGCAATCACGCTGGAGGATGGCGCGCTTGTCTGGGATAGCCAGAAGCTGGCCAGCCTGGCGCCGGGCCGCTCGCTCCTGACCCCGCTGGTCGTACCCGACCGCACGCTCGATGCTGTGCCCGCGCCTTCGCGCAAAGCCCTCATCGCCGCCTTGGAAGGCTGGCTGGATACCGCGTTCAGCCCGCTCGCCCCGCTCATCAAGCTGGATGAGGCCAGCCGGGCGGCAGATGCCGGGCCGGATCTTCGCGCCCTGCTCATCACGCTGGTGGAACGCGGCGGCATGGCCCCGCGCGATGACACCGGGGTCGACCGGCTCGACAAGGGGCGCCGCACGATGCTGGCACGTCTCGGTGTGAAGGTCGGCGCGCTAGACCTTTTCGTACCTGCCATGCTGCGCCCTCAGGCTATCGCGCTTTGGCGACAAATGGCGCGGATCGCCGGAAAGCCCGCCGGTCCATTGCCCGAGCCGCATATGGCGCCCACCCTTCCGGCCGAAAACCACCGCGCTGCACCGGGCTACCGCAGCCTCGGCAACCAGCTTGTGCGCCTCGACATAGCCGAAAAGCTGCTGCGCGAGGCCCATGACCTGCGCGCTAGGACAGACCGCGCCGCAGCCGGTTTCCGGCTTGATCCGGCGCGCGCGGTGTCCATGGGGCTGACCACTGCCAGCTATGCCCGGCTGCTGCGCCTTGCCGGCTTTCAGCCCCTCATGCCCCGTTCCCTCGCGGCAGAAGCGCACGGTGCCCCCGCCCCGGTCCGCTGGCGCTGGCGCCCACCGCGCCGTCAGATCGAACCGGAACGCCCTGCACCGCCGCGCCGCGACGGCGCCTTCGCCGCTTTGGCGGAAATGGTGCGATGATGCCTGCAAGAGCGGCCCCATGAGAGTGGACAAGCTACTTTGGTTCCTGCGGCTCGTGAAGAGCCGTCCGCTGGCCTTGGCGATGGCGGAAGAAGGCCACATCCGCCTCAACGGCCGCCGAATTGACCGCGCTCACCAGAAGATCGGCACGGGCGACATATTGACACTGCCGATAGCTACAGGTGTCCTTGTGATAGAAGTCCTTTCCCTGCCAGTCCGCCGCGGGCCTTCAAGCGAAGCGCTGGCCTGCTATAGAGTGCTTGACGGGAGGCCCGCTGATCTCATAGCAGCGCGGCAATCGAATGACGCCTGAAGGAAGGATTGCGCACTCATGACGTATGTCGTCACCGACGCCTGCATCAGGTGCAAGTACATGGACTGCGTGGAAGTCTGCCCCGTGGATTGCTTCTACGAGGGCGAGAACATGCTCGTCATCAATCCCAGCGAGTGCATCGACTGCGGCGTGTGCGAGCCTGAGTGCCCGGCAGAAGCAATCCTGCCAGACACAGACAGCGGCCTTGAGCAATGGATGGAACTGAACGCCAAGTATTCGGCGGAATGGCCTAATATCACCACGAAAAAGGACGCGCCCGACGACGCGGACGAGATGAAGGACGTCGAAGGAAAGTTCGAAAAGTTCTTCTCGCCCGAACCGGGCGAAGGCGACTGATTTTTGTGATACCGCAGCCGGGCACCTACCCGGCTGCGTTGAAATAGCGCGATTTTCACGCGGAAATGCGCCATTCCGGCCGTGAGCGGCCAAGTGCGGAGGCGGAAAACGAAATCGTTTTCGCGCCTCTGGCAATTTTACCAAATCGGTGCTATATAATCGTTCAACTGCCCGGGCCCTCTGCTCGTTCGGCAGGCATTCTTTATTGCGAGGCAGGGTTCGAAAGCAGACGGTTGGGAGAGTAATCTGACCGGGCGGTAGAGGCGTTGACGCGCCTCCGGAGTCGCATCCTTCCGGTTTTTCTCCCAATTCAGAACAATCGGGAACCCTGCAGGTGAAAGGACGATACATGGCAACCAGGGCCGATGCCTTCGATGTTGGAGATTACGTCGTTTACCCTAAGCACGGCGTGGGTCGTGTCATCGAGCTGCAGAAGCAGGAAATTGCCGGGATGCAACTCGAGCTTTACGTTTTGAGGTTCGAAAAAGAGCGTATGACGCTCCGTGTTCCTGTCAACAAAGTCGAATCCATCGGCATGCGCAAGCTGTCGTCGGATAAGACCCTGCGCGAAGCACTCGCTACGCTTACGGGTAAGCCCAAGGTAAAGCGCACCATGTGGTCGCGCCGCGCCCAGGAATACGAAGCCAAGATCAACTCCGGCGACCTCGTGTCTATCGCCGAGGTGACGCGCGACCTGTTCCGCGCCGACGATCAACCCGAGCAAAGCTATTCAGAGCGCCAGATTTTCGAGGCTGCTTCATCGCGCCTCGCCCGCGAACTCGCGGCGATGGAAAAGACGGACGAGCCGGCTGCACTCAAGAAGATCCTCTCGATCCTCAACGAGCACGCACCGAAGTATTACGACACGCCTGAAACCGCCTGATCGGCGTTTCACGTGAAACAATTTGAGGCCGCTTCCGCAAGGAGGCGGCCTTTCACGTTTCAGAACAGAAGCTTTTGCGGTGAGCCGTGCACTGATCACTCGATCATTCGTTGCGCCGTTACCAACCGCGTGTGAACGTGCGCACATGATGAACCGTCCTGCCCTGCTACTGGCAATCGCTGCCCTTCCGATGCTTTCCGGCTGCGTCCGCACCGTTGCCAGCGTCGTGACCGCGCCCGTCCGCGTCGCCAGCAAGGCAGTCGACTGGACCACCACCAGCCAATCGGAGTCCGACGAAAAGCGCGGCCGCCAACTGCGCAAGCAAGAGGAAGAACGCGGTAAGCTGGACCGCCAATACCAGAAGCACCTGCGCGAATGCCGGGCAGGCACGGAATCCTCCTGCGCCAAGGCCCGCGACGATTATTCCGATATCCAGGCGATTAGCCCAAGAGCATACCAGCCCCGCTGAGTTCGTCCTACGCGGCCGCGCGGCGGAGGCGATCGTTAATGGCCGTTCCGATGTCGCTGTCGGGGATCGGGGCGATGGCGATGCGGACGTGCGGCGCAGCGGCCGCTTCATGCAGCAGAGAATAGAGCCGCGCCGCCGCCTCTGCCAGATCGCCGCTGGCTGACAGCGTGGTATGCCCCGCCACGGCGCCGAACCCGATATGGAACTCATCCGCCTCGGCAGAAACGGCTTCGAGCCGTACCGGCTTACCCGGCGCATAGTGGCTCGCGAGTTGCCCCGGCGCCTCGACTTCATGCGAGGTAACCGGCTCGCTCGGCGTGCCCAGGATGGCTTCGATCCGTGTCTCGGTTATCGGGCCCGGCCGCAAGACCTGCCACCGGCCATCCTCGCGCAGCGCCACGATCGTCGATTCCAGCCCCGCTTCGCAGGCCCCGCCATCGACAACAGCATCCACGTTCGCGCCCAGGGAGGCCACGACATGGACGGCATCAGTCGGACTGACCCCGCCGCTGCGGTTGGCCGAGGGACCGGCAAGTGCCAGCCCCGCCGCCTCGATCACCGCCCGCATGACCGGATGGGCCGGGCAGCGCAGCGCCAATGTCGGCAGGCCGGCCGTCACCGCCTGCGCAACGGCGGCGCCTTCACGCAGGGGCAGCACCAAGGTCAACGCCCCCGGCCAGAACGCCTCCGCCAGCTGCAAGGACCTTGCATCGAAACGCGCCAGTTCCTGCGCGGCGGCAAGATCGGAGACATGAACGATCAACGGATTGAAACTGGGGCGCCCCTTGGCACGGTAGATCGCCGCGACGGACGCATCCCGGTCCGCCCGCGCCATCAGCCCGTAGACCGTCTCCGAAGGCACCGCGACCAGCCTGCCATCACGCAGAATGTCGGCCGCCGCCGAAATACCTTCCGGGGACGTATCGAGCATGGCGGGTCGACTGGCGTGGTCCATCCCTCGCCGCTATAGCCGCGCGCGACGATTGCCAAGGAAAAGCGCGCAGATGACCACCGCAACACCCGACGCCGCCCTGCTGACCCGAATCGCCGAAGCCCTCGAACGCCTCGCCCCGCACACCGCAGACCAGACCGACTGGCTTGCCCACCCCGCGTACGTATGGGCCGGAAGCAGCGCGCGCGGCGTCGAGCGGCTCGACGCTCCCGCCCTCACCCTGCTGCGCGGGATCGACAACCAGAAGGACCGCGTCGTCACCAATGTCGAGCGTCTTGCAGCAGGGTACGCCGCCCACGACATGCTGCTCTGGGGTTCACGCGGGATGGGCAAATCCGCCCTGCTGCGTGCTGCCATCTGCGCTGCCGATGCTGCTCACCGGGGCCGCATCGCGCTTGTTCAGGTAGCGCAGGAAGCGCTCTCAGGCGTCTCCGCCCTGTTCGCCGCTCTGGGCAGAGTAGACCGCAGCTTCCTCGTGTTCATCGACGATCTCGGTTTTGAGGAAGGCGACGGCTCAGGCCCGCGCGTCCTGCGCTCCTGGCTCGAAGGCGGCGTCGAGGCGCGCCCTGCGAACGTGCGCCTTGCCGTAACCTCCAACCGCCGCGCTATCGTGGGCCGCTCGATGGCCGAGCAGGACGATCCCATCAATCCGCGCGATATCGTCGACGAACGCCTCGCGCTGGCGGACCGCTTCGGGTTGTCGGTTGGCTTCCACAACTGCGATCAGGACGCATATCTTGCGATTATCGGCGGGTACGCAGGCGCGTTCGGGCTTGAATGGGAACAGGGCGACGCGCTGGAATGGTCCCGCCGCAGGGGCGCGCGCTCGGGACGAGTGGCGTGGCAGTACGTGAATGAACTGGCCGGACGGGCTGGCAAGACGATCTAAGGACATGGCAGGGGAGCATAGCCCCCCTGCGCCCCTTACCCCCTTCAGGGCAGCAGCTTGTCGTCTTCCTTACGGAACCCGCCGGTCATCTCCGGCGCTGCGGTGGGATCCTTGATTTCCTCAAGCGGTTTCATATGCTCCGTGACCACCGGCTTGATCGCCGCCGATGGCTGGGCACCCGGAGCGATCACGCGCCAGACGATTCCAGCCGTATCGTCGCTCACCAGCAGGGCGCCGCCCTTGTCCCAGGCCACCCAGGTCGGGCGGCCGTGGGTATCGCCATTGTCCTTGAGGAAGCCTGTCAACACAGGCTGCGGCTTCACGTCCTTCGGGTTTCCGTTTGCATCGAAGGGTACGAAGACCACATCGTAGCCCGCTGCCGGGCGGCGATTCCAGGAACCGTGGCGGGCGATGAAGACGCCGTTTTCGTAGCCCTTGCCCATGCGGTTGCCGCCGTTTGCGAAGGTGAGGCCCAGCGAGGATACGTGGGCGCCCATCGCGTATTCGGGCTTGCGGGTATATTCGAGCATGTAGGTCTGCATCGGCCATTCGACGCGCTCGTCGAAGGTCGTCTTCCAATAGACCCAAGGCCAGCCGTACTGGGCCCCTACGGGCACGTTGGTGAGGTAATCGGGCACGAGGTCAGGGCCGAGCATGTCGCGCTCCTGCACGGTCGCCCACAGCTCGCCGGTGGAGGGGTTCCAGCCAAGGCCGTTGGGGTTGCGCATACCGGCGGCGAACTGGCGGCGGCGGGCCGTTTCGATATCGATTTCCCAGATCATGGCGCGCCCGGTTTCGGCTTCCATGCCGTTATCGGCGATATTGGTGGCTGATCCCACGGCGACGTACAGGTGCTTGCCATCCTCGCTCATCAGCAGGTTGCGCATCCAGTGGTTACCGGCGGGCGGCAGGTCCATCATCGTGCGCAGTGGCTTGCCTTCGAGCTTGGTCTGGCCCGGCGTGAAGGCGAATTCGAGCACCTTGTCGTGGTTGGCGATGTAGAGCTTGCCGTCGCGATAGGCCATGCCGGAGGGCGAATGCATGTCGGCGGTGCGGAAGGTTTCGCGGGTCTCCGCCTTGCCGTCGCCGTCGCCATCGCGCAGCAGGACGATGCGGTCGGGCGAAGGCGCACCGGCGCCGACGCGGCTCATCATCATGCCCATTATCGTGCCGACCAACCCGCTCGGCTTGTTGCCCGCAGGGGCGTTCGTTTCTGCCACCAGCACATCGCCGTTCGGCAGCGTGAGCATCGTGCGCGGATGATCGAGCCCTTCGGCAAAGCGCGCAACGGCGAGGCCCTTGGCGGCCTTTGGCGCTTCTCCGGCGGCCCAACCCACCGGCTTTGCCAGCGCGATGCTGGGAATCCATTGCTTGGCAGGCTCGACCAGCTGCGGGTCCTTGCCTGCCGTCGCATCGCTGGGCAGGTCGGAACTGTTGGCGTGCAGGCCCCAGTAGACCAGCCCGGCAGCAGCCAGGACGATTACGGTGGAGGCGATGGCGGTCTTCTTGACGATCGGGTGCATGACAACGGGATAAGGCCACGCCGCCTATGCGACAACAAAGAGTTGCGCTAACAGGCATCTATGTACGACTTTGCCGCCCAGACCGACCTCCCCAAGCCCGAACTCTACAGCAGCCTTGCCCGCGCCGCCGATGCGCTGGTGCGCGGTGAGCCCGATCCGGTCGCCAACATGGCGAACCTGGCGGCGACGATCTGGCAGTTCTTGCCCGATCTCAACTGGGCCGGCTTTTACCGGGTGATCGGTGACGAACTGGTGCTGGGGCCTTTTATCGGCAAGCCGGCCTGCATCCGCATTCCCATGGGCGCGGGCGTCTGCGGAACCGCCGCCGCACTGGGATCGACCCAAGTGGTGCCGGACGTCCACGCCTTTCCCGGCCATATTGCCTGTGATGCCGATAGCCGTTCGGAACTGGTCGTGCCCGTTCTGCGCGATGGCCGCGTGATTGCGGTGATCGATCTCGATAGCCCCTCCCCCGGGCGCTTCGACGCCGAAGATGCCGCCGGCATGCAGCTTATCGCGCAGGTTGCCTCACTAACGATCTGAGGTGGGCGCTTCGCCCGCCTGCACCGATTCGGGACATTCATCGATTGCCTGTGCAAGATCCTTGGTCTTGTGCGCCTTACGATGCTAAATTTCGCGTTAACTGACGGGACTAATTGGTCTCTGACACCGCGAAAGGGTTCTCCCGATGCGTCATCTTCTGCGTGTTACCGCCGTTGCGGCAATATCCCTTGCCGCTGCCCCGGCCTTGGCCCAGCAGGCCCCGGCCTATCCGGGCGGGCTGTACCCGGGGGAAGTCTATGACGAAGCGCCCGGATATCAGGACAACGAAGGCTATGAGCAAACCGCCGAGGCTCAGCGTTACGGCGGATACGAACCTGCCGCGCGCGATGCCTGGCTGGCCGATTGCCGCCAGCGTTTGTCCGCACGGGACGCTGGTTTGGGCGGCGCACTGATCGGCGGCGCGGTCGGCGGATTTGCCGGGAACCGCATCGCAGGACGCGGTAACCGGACGGTCGGCACCCTCGCCGGCGTGGCCGTGGGCGCGGCTGCCGGGGCGGTGATCGACAAGGCGGAAGACACCGGCCGTAACCGGGACGAGTGCGAGGCCTACCTCGACGATTACTATGCCCGCTACACCCAGAGCGGGGGCCATCCCGGCTACGGCGGCTATGGGCAGCAAGGCTACTATCCGGCGCAGCCGCAGCCGCGCTGCACCGAGACGGTGGAATACGTCTACGAAGATGCTCCGGTTCGCCCCGCTTTCCGCGCAATCCCGAAACGCCCCAGGGCAGTGCCGGACAAGCGCGTCAGGATAGTTCCCGACAAGCGCATTCAGACGCAGTAGGGCAAACGAAATGGTGGCCGACGAGAAGCGGCCGCCCAGTTCGTTACACGCGTAGGTAATGCGGCAGAGTCAGATGGCGCCGCCGGTCAGCCGCTGGCAAACCAGATCGAGCTGATCCAGGGTTGAATAGCGGATCGTCACCGTGCCCGAAGCCGGGTCTACATCGGCGCTGATCTTCACCGGCAGGCCGAGGAACTCCTCAAGGTGGTTCTGCACCGCCATGATATCCGCATCCGCCGTGGCATTGCGGGCGGCGCGCGCACGGCGCGGGGCAGTATCGCCGCGCTGCTTTTTACGCACCAGCTTCTCGATCTCGCGAACCGACATCTGCTTGGTGACGGCAGCTTCGGCGATATCCTCGGCGTCATCGCAGCCGATCAGTGCACGGGCATGGCCCATGGAAAGCTGGTTCTTTTCGACCAGCGTGATCACGCCTTCCGGGAGTGCGAGCAAGCGCTGGAAGTTGGCGACGTGACTGCGGCTCTTGTCGACCATGCGGGCGATTTCGGCCTGGGTCATTCCTTCCAGTTCGGAAAGGCGGTTGTAGGCGCGCGCCTCCTCGATCGGGTTGAGGTCTTCGCGCTGGAGGTTTTCGATCAGGGCCAGCGCCATGACTTCCCGGTCGGTCAGTTCGCGTACCAGCGCGGGGATTTCGTGCAGCTGGGCCTTCTGCGCGGCGCGCCAACGACGCTCACCGGCGACGAGCTGGTAGCGGCCATTATCACGCGGGCGCACGATGATGGGTTGGATCACTCCGCGCTGCGCGATCGAGGCGGCCAGTTCCTCCAGCGCGGCTTCATCGAAGATGCGGCGCGGCTGCTGAGGATCGGGCGTGATGTCGGCGATCGAGAGGACAGCCAGTCCGCCAACCCGTAGCGGCGCCCTGCCCTCGCCCTCGACATTACCGGCCACCGGTTCCTCGCGCCGAGTCTCGCCCAGCAGAGCGCCCAGGCCCCGGCCGAGGCCCTTGGGCTTCTGCTTGCTGGCGCCGCCTGCGGCACTGGCGGCCGCGGCATTGCCCGGCAGGCTGAAGCGGATGATGGGGTCGTCGTTCATGCCGCAATCCTCTTTTCGGGCAGTCGGGTAATCAGTTCGCGGGCGAGCGCCATGTAGGCGCGGCTGCCGGCGCAGGCGTGGTCATAGATGAGCGCCGGAACGCCGTGGCTGGGCGCTTCCGACAGGCGCACGTTGCGCGGGATCGTCGTTTCGAAGACCAGCTTGCCCAGCACCGAGCGCACGTCTTCGGAAACCTGTTCGGTCAGGCGGTTGCGGCGGTCGAACATGGTAAGGGCGATGCCGATGATGCCGAGGTCCGGGTTGAATCGCTGCTGAACCCGCTCCACCGTCTGGAGCAACTGGCTCAGCCCTTCCAGCGCGAAGAACTCACACTGCAGCGGCACCAAGAGGGTATCGGCCGCGGTGAGTGCGTTGAGCGTCAGCAGGCCCAGCGAAGGGGGGCAGTCGATAAGGCAGACATCATATCCCAGCTCCGGCCCCAACGTGCGTTGAAGGCGGTGGGCTCGGTCCTCTGCATTGACCAGTTCGATCTCGGCGCCGGACAGGTCGACGGTCGCAGGCAGCAAATCGAGGCCGGGTATCTTGGTGGGCATCACACACTGCGATACCGGCACCCGGTCCACCAGAACGTCATAGCAGGAGGCGCCTCGTTCAGAGGCAGACACACCGATACCAGTCGATGCATTGCCTTGCGGATCGATGTCGATCAGCAGCGTCTTCCAACCAGTGGCGGCGAATGCGGTAGCGACATTTATCGCGGTCGTCGTCTTTCCGACGCCGCCCTTCTGGTTGGCAATGGCAATGCGGATCACGCGGTCTTACCCTTCCCGCCGGCAAGTTTGCCGACAATGATGCCTGCCTGCGGATCCGTTAAGGACTGTTCCACGTGGAACACATGCCGCCAGTTGCGAAGGTCGTCCAATTCTTGGCTGGCCGACCGCCCTTTGGGCAACAGCCAAATCGTGTCACTTGTGGAAAATCGCGAAGATAACGCGAGCAATTTGTCCAAAGGCGCAAAAGCACGCGCGGAGATGACGCTGCACGGCTGCGATTCGACAAGTTCGAGACGGCTGCCCACAATTCGCGCGCGCTCAAGGCCCATCTCGATTCGAGCGCAATCGAGCCATTCGATCCTTCGATTGCGCGATTCGACCATGATCACTTCACATTCCGGTCGCAATGCCGCGATGACCAGACCGGGGAAGCCCGCACCGGTGCCGAGGTCCATCCAGGGCAGCGTTGTTTCACGTGGAACATGCGGAAGTAGCTGGGCGCTGTCCACAATGTGCCGCTTCCATACCTGATCGAGACTCGCGGCAGAAACCAGGTTCTGGCGCTGGTTCTCTTGGGCCAGCATCTCCACGAGCAGGCCCAAACGCGCCATCGCCGCATCGTCGCATTCCGGAAGCCCACGCAGCCAGTCGCGTGCTTCGTCTTCATTGGTGATCATGCAGCTTCCCTGCGGGCATGGACCAGCAACGCGGCAAGCGCAGCCGGCGTGATGCCCGGAATGCGGCCAGCGGCCGCGAGTGTGGTGGGCCTTGCCCGGGTAAGCCGCTCAACCATCTCGCGCGAGAGGCCGGGCGTCCGGTCATAAGGAAATTCATCGCCGAGCAGCAATGCCTCGCTCGCCCGCAAATCGCGCAGCTCCCGCTCCTGCCTTTCGAGGTAAGGCGCGTACGCCGCGTCTTCTGCCATCTCCTCGACAAGCGCGGCATCCTCAAGCAGCGCCGACGCGATCCAGGGTGAGAGACCTGCCATGTCGACCCCGCCGAAGCGCAGCCATTCGCGCAGCGGCAGTCGCCCCGCATCGCTGCGCACCGGCAGGCCTGCCGCCGCCATCTCTGTCGCTGGGACGATCGCGTCGAAAGCCTGCGACAGTGCCGCCTGAGATTTCTCGCGCCGAGCGAACCATTCGCGCCTTGCGGGGCTTGCTGCACCGGCAGCGACGGCCAAAGGGGTCAGCCGCGTGGTCGCATTGTTGGCGCGGAGGCGTAGGCGATATTCCGCGCGCGCAGTGAGCATGCGGTAAGGTTCGCTTACGCCGTGCAGCGTCAGGTCATCGATCATCACCGCCATATAGCTGTTGGCCCGGTCAAGCGGCGGCGCCTCGCGGCCCATCACCTTAGCTGCGGCATGAAGGCCTGCCACCAGACCCTGGGCCGCGGCTTCCTCGTATCCCGTGGTGCCATTGATCTGCCCCGCGCAATAGAGCCCGGGAATATCGCGCAGCTCCAGACTGGTGCGCAGTGCGCGAGGGTCGATGTGATCGTATTCGACTGCATAACCCGGCACCGCCATTTCGACCGACTCTAGCCCCTCCATGGTGCGCAGCATCGCCAGTTGGACATCCGCCGGCAGCGAGGTGCTGATCCCGTTGGGGTAGACCAGATGGGTGCTCAAGCCTTCTGGCTCCAGGAATACCTGGTGCCCATCCCGGTCTGCGAAGCGGTGAATCTTGTCCTCGATCGAAGGGCAGTAGCGCGGCCCCTGCGCACCGATCGCGCCGGAGAACAGCGGCGATCGGTGAAGGTTCGCACGGATGACTTCGTGGCTGCGCTCATTGGTGCGGGTGATGGCACAGAAGACCTGAGGCACGGCGCGGACCGAGCCCATGGCAGACATTGTCCAACTCTCACCGTCTGAAGGCTGCTCGCCAAGTCGCGCCCAGTCGATGGTTCGACCATCTAGACGCGGCGGTGTGCCAGTCTTCAGACGCGCCATCGGCAACGCCGCTTCGCGCATCTGGGCAGCAAGGCGCTGCGCCGAATCCTCGCCGATCCGGCCGCCGACAAGACGTTCCTCACCTCGAAACAGCGTGCCGCCAAGGAAAGTGCCCGTGCACAAGACCACCGCCCGCGCATCGAGCCGGGTGCCATCGGCAAGGTCGATGCCCACTGCCTTGCCCCCATCGAGGACAAGCGCCGCCGCCTCTCCGGCAATCAGGGTCAGGTCACCCTGCTCTGCCAACATCCGGTGTATCGCGGCCTTGAACAGTTTGCGGTCAGCCTGGACACGCGGCCCCTGCACCGCGCTGCCCTTGGAACGATTAAGCATCCGGTAGTGGATCGCAGACGCATCGGCGGCGCGGGCAATCAGGCCGTCGAACGCATCGACCTCACGCACGAGGTGGCCTTTGCCCAGTCCGCCGATCGCCGGGTTGCAGCTCATTGCCCCGACCGCGTCCAGATCGAAACTGACGAGCGCGACCCGTGCCCCCATGCGGGCAGCCACAGCTGCCGCTTCGCAGCCGGCATGGCCGCCGCCGATTACGATCACATCGAAGAAATGCATATTCGCGCCTGTACCGCAGTGCGGGATTCGCGTCAAAGTGCGTATGTATGTTTCACGTGAAACATCGGCTTATTTTCCGATGCAGAAGCGTCCAAACAGGGTATCGAGCATATCTTCCGTCGTCGCACGGCCGACCAGACCATCGAACGAGACCCTCACCCGTCGCAGGCGCTCCGCCACCAGCAGAGGATCACGCTCTGCCAATCCGGCTCGTAAGGAAATCTCCGCATCCGCCAGAAGGCCATGCTGCCTGGTATTGAGCGCGACATCACCGGGACGCGGCATCGCGCGGCGCGCCGTCTCAACCAGATCGCGGCGCAATTCGTCGATCCCCTCACCCGTCAACGCTGACACGGCATGACGGGGCGCAGCCTTATCAGCCCCATCGCCCCTGTCGACCTGAGCGGCAATTTCCCAAACACCGGCCGGGCCATCTCCCTCGGCGCCGAGCCAGAGGACAAGGTCAGCCCGGTCCAGTGCAGCACGAGCGCGGTCTATACCGATAGCCTCGATGACGTCGGTCGTCTCATCGCGAAGCCCTGCTGTGTCGGCAAAGAGGAAAGGCACGCCTTCGATCGCCACAGCCCGCGTCAAGACATCGCGAGTGGTGCCCGCAAGCGGCGCCGTGATTGCCGCCTCGTCTTCGACCAATGCGTTGAACAGGGTGCTCTTGCCCGCATTGGGTGGACCCGCCAGCACCACCCGGTAACCTTCGCGCAGCGCTTCGGCGCGGGGCCGAGACAGCCAGGCAGACAGCTCATCGGCAAGCGCTGCGATCCGCTGCCCGAACTCGGGCGGGAGATCGGACACATCATCTTCGTCCCCGAAATCGAGCACGGCCTCTACCGCCGCTGATGATGTTAGAACCCGGTCGCGCCAGTCCTCCACCTGCTTGGAAAAGGCACCGCTCGCCATCGCGATCGCGCTACGCCGCTGAAGCTCTGTCTCGGCGGAAAGAAGATCGGCAAGGCCTTCCGCTTCGGCAAGGTCGATCTGGCCATTGGCGAAAGCACGGCGGGTAAACTCCCCCGGTTCCGCGCGGCGCATTCCAGGTAAATCGCAAAGCGCCGATTCCACGGCCGCGATCACCGCCCTGCCCCCGTGCAAATGCAATTCTGCCAGATCCTCACCGGTTGCGGTGCGCGGCCCGGGAAACCACAAGACCAGTGCCCGATCGAGCACTGTTTCACGTGAAACACGCAAGGTCCGGTAACTGGCGCGTCGCGGCTCCGGCAGGCTCCCTGCAAGGGCGGATAGACACGCGCCCGCACGGGGTCCGCTCAACCGGACAACGGCGATGGCAGCAGGCGGCGAGCCGCTGGAGAGCGCAAAGATCGTATCAGTCATCGGAGGGTCAATAGGGCCGCTGCGCTGAGCGGGCCAGGTGTGATCAGTCGCCGGTCTTCTTGCCGGGCTTGCCGGCCCCGCTCATGGCCATGCCCATGCCGCTTTCCATCAGCTGCTGGAACATCTTGAGCCCAAACTGGCCCATCGGTGCAATCTGTTTGGTCAGTTCGTTGAGCTGATCGAAGTTACCGGCGCCCTGCATCGCCTTGGTCAGGGCGTCGACGTAAACGTCGTTGGCCCGGGTGACGTCGGGTAGACCGAGAAAACGTCGGGCTTCCTCAGGGGAGCATTCGACCTCGACATTGACCTTCATCCCGGCCTCCTCCCGCTAGTTTTCGCAGCATAGCTGACACATGCGCTTGGCAAAGTCCATTGCAACTGCCTAACTCCCGCCACGAGAAACATGGAGAGTCCGATGACCACCAACACCGAAATCGCCACGCTCGACGGCAACGCCATGATCCCGGCCTACGTGGCCCGCCCCGAAGGCACGCCGCGCGGCGCAATCATTGTCCAGCAGGAAGTGTTCGGCGTCGATGCAGGCATCCGCAAAAAAGCTGACGACTGGGCCGCCAAGGGCTACCTCGCGGTCGCTCCGGACAGCTTCTGGCGCCAGAAGCCGGGCATCGAACTCAGCCCCTATATCGAAGCGGAGATGCAGCAGGCACTGGATCACATGATGGCCCACGATTTCGATCTGGGTATCCGCGATATCGAGGCAGTGATCCACTGGATCCGCCGTGAGGAATCGGTCGCGAAGGTCGGTTTCGTCGGCTTCTGCATGGGCGGCAAGGTCGCTTACATGGCCGCCGCGCGCACTGACATCGACGCCTCGGTCGGCTATTACGGGGTGATGATCGACCAGATGCTAGGCGAGAAGCATGCGATTTCCCGCCCCCTCATGCTGCACATTCCCACCGCCGACCACTTCGTCGACGCTGCAGCGCAGAAGGCCATGCATGAAGGTCTGGACGATCATCCGCGCGTCACCTTGCATGATTACGAAGGCCTCGACCACGGCTTCGCTGCCGAGATCGGTGCCCGCCGCGACGAAGCCGGCGCCGCCCTGGCAGATGAACGCACCGAGGCATTCTTCGCCAAGAACATCGGTTGAAGGACCGCACGATGACCAGCGGATACCGCATGATCGTGCGCGCTCACGGCGGGCCGGAAGTAATCGAACGCGACGATTTCCCGGTGCCCTCACCCGGTGCCGGCGAAGTCGTGATCGAAACTGAGGCCGTCGGTCTCAACTTCATCGACACCTACTATCGCAAGGGCCTGTACCCCGACGCGCTGCCGATCAGCCTCGGCTCGGAGAGCGTGGGGCGGATCGTCGCTCTCGGCGAAGGCGTGGACACGTTCGCCATAGGAGACCGCGTCGGCACCACGCAGAACGGCGGCGCCTATGCCACCCACCGCGTGATCCCCGCCGCCAAGGCCATGCGCATCCCAGAAGGCATCGCAGCCGAAATAGCCGCTGCCGTGATGCTCAAGGGTCTGACCGCCTGCTACCTTGCCGAAGATACCTTCCCGGCGAAGGCAGGCGACGTAGCGCTGGTCCACTCGGCCGCAGGCGGCGTCGGTTCGTTGCTGGTACCGTGGCTGCTCGACAAGGGCGTGACGGTGATCGCTCACTCCGGCTCGCCGGAAAAGGCCGCGCAGGTTCCCGGCGAACATTCGCTGTACTGCTCGTTCGAAGATCTGCCCGCAACAGTGCGGGAAATCACCGGCGGAGCCATGTGCCACGTCGCCTTTGACGGCGTTGGCGCAGCGTCATGGGACGCCTCGGTGGCATGCCTGGCAAAGCGTGGGGTCATGGTGAGCTACGGCAATGCTTCGGGCGCTGTGCCGCCGATAACAGTGCTGGACCTGATGCGCGGAGGCTCGCTTTACGCAACGCGGCCTACGCTGGCGGATTACATCGCCACGCCGGAAATGCTGGCGACGAATGCGAAGAAGCTGTTCGACCGAATTGCCTCGGGCGTGCTCGATCCGAAGATCGGACAGACGTTTGCCTTGTCGGATGCGGCTGAAGCGCACCGGGCGTTGGAGGGGCGGGCCACTACCGGGTCTACGGTGTTGTTGCCCTGAAGATGTTGAAGGGGGAGACCTGGGGCCATCGCCCCAGACCCCTCTAACGTCGAGGTAACGCGTGCAGCCTCGACATCGCACGTACTTATCGCCGGAAGACATTTATAGCCTCCGGCGGCAGGACGTCGTCCGGAACGACACGGCATAAAGATACGTCGCTGCACGCGCGGCGACGACAGTTTCGGGGTCTGGGGCAATGGCCCCAGATCTTCCCTTCCTACCAAAAAAGAAACGCCGGCATTTCTGCCGGCGCCCCCTTTTGCGTCTATGCCGCCAGATCCAGCCTTACTGGTTCATGGTAGCGAAGAAATCCTCGTTGCTCTTGGAGTCCTTCATCTTGTCGAGCAGGAACTCCATCGCATCGACGGTGCCCATCTGCATGAGGATGCGGCGAAGGACCCACATCTTCGAGAGCTGATCGCGCGGTACGAGCAGTTCTTCCTTGCGGGTACCGGACTTGCCGACGTCCAGCGCGGGGAAGATGCGCTTGTCCGAAACCTTGCGATCAAGGACGATTTCCGAGTTACCGGTGCCCTTGAATTCTTCGAAGATGACTTCGTCCATGCGGCTGCCGGTATCGATCAGCGCGGTCGCGATGATGGAAAGCGACCCGCCTTCCTCGATGTTGCGCGCAGCGCCGAAGAAGCGCTTGGGGCGCTGCAGGGCGTTGGCATCGACACCGCCCGTCAGCACCTTGCCCGACGAAGGCACAACGGTGTTGTAGGCGCGGCCGAGGCGCGTGATCGAGTCCAGCAGGATGACCACGTCGCGCTTGTGCTCGACGAGGCGCTTGGCCTTTTCGATCACCATTTCGGCAACCTGGACGTGGCGCTGTGCGGGTTCGTCGAAGGTGGAGGAGATGACCTCACCCTTCACGCTGCGCTGCATGTCGGTGACTTCCTCGGGGCGCTCGTCGACGAGCAGGACGAGGAGGAAGACCTCGGGATGGTTGTCGGTAATGGCCTTGGCCATGTTCTGCAGCAGGACGGTTTTACCCGTGCGCGGCGGCGCGACGATCAGCGCGCGCTGGCCCTTGCCCTGCGGCGAGATGAGATCGATGACGCGGGCCGACTTGTCCTTGACCGTGGGGTCGAGGCAATCGAGCTTGAGGCGCTGGTCGGGATAGAGCGGGGTCAGGTTGTCGAAGTTGACGCGGTGGCGCACTGCATCGGGGTCGTCAAAGTTGACGGTGACCAGCTTGGTGATTGCGAAGTAGCGTTCGCCATCGCGCGGGGCGCGGATTTCGCCTTCGACAGTATCGCCGGTACGCAGGCCCCACTTGCGGACCTGGTTGGGCGAGACGTAAATGTCGTCCGGGCCGGCGAGATAGTTCGCCTCAGGGCTGCGCAGGAATCCGAAGCCGTCGGTCAGCACTTCAATGGTGCCCTGGCCAACGATTTCCTCGCCGTCCTCGGACACTTCCTTGAGGATGGCGAAGATGAGATCCTGGCGGCGCAGGGTGGATGCGCCTTCGACGCCCAGTTCCTCGGCCATTTCGACTAGCTCGGCCGACGATTTTTTCTTGAGTTCTTTAAGATGCATTTTGGTTTCCGAATGGAAATGGGAGTATCGGCCGGCGGATCAATGGGCTTGGGGAAAGCAGATCCGGGCACGCCAACGAAAGCAGCGTCCCCTGTGCCGGAACGGAATCGCGATAATCGTTGCCTGCGCAGCGGTCAACGAATCAATCTGCCGAATGGTTTGTGAGCGGGGCGGACGGAAAAACGGCGGCGTCTAGTCCCCCGGGCGCTATTCACCGCCCTCGTAACGCCCTCGCCACTCATCGAAGCGAGTGACGAGGGGATCGAGTTGAACGTGACAGCGCGCCTTGTCGGCCTGGTACGTTTGCGAGCCATAGCCCGGGGCGTGGAGGATTTTTTCCAGCTCCGCGCCGATATCCAGCTGCGGCGAGCGCGATTCAATCCGACCGAAGTAGTAGAGCGCCCCGCCATCGACCTTGCGCCGCTGGTCACCTTCCACCTTGCCCGCCGCAACGGAAAGATAGGCGAGGCACCGCAGATCGTCTTCGTCCGCCCTGGGAAGCCCTGTAAGAGCGGTGACGGCGACAAGTAGGAGGGACATCGCAGGACTCCTAAACGCGGTCTTAGAAGGGCTTAACGACCACTAGAATAACGATCACCGCCGCGGCAAGGCCGGGAACTTCGTTGAGTAGGCGCAGCTTCTTGCCGGTCAGCGGACGCTCACCCCTGGCCAACTTCTTCGAATAGGCCACAAGCCAGCCGTGATAGCCCGAAAGGCCAAGCACGAACAGCAGCTTGGCATGAAGCCAGCCCTCGCTCCAGGCTCCGATGGCGCTGGCGGTGAGCAGGCCCAGTACCCAGACGGCGATCATTGATGGCGTCAGGATGATCTTGCGCAGCTTAGCCTCGCGGTCGATCCAGCGCTGTTCCTCGGCCGAGCCGGGTTCGGATTCCTGATGGTAGACGAAATAGCGCGGCAGCATGAACAGCCCGGCCATCCAGAAGATCACGAAGATGACGTGACCAGCCTTCAGCCACAGATAGGTGGTGGACAAAATCTGCTCCATGAAACCTCTTCTAGCGTGCCTGTGGCCTACCGGTCAGCTACCAAATTGTCTCAGCCACGCCATCCGCGCACGGTGGCGAGCAATTGCTCGACATGGGCGATCGGCGTGAACTGGCCGATACCGTGGCCGAGGTTGAAGACGTGGGGACGGTCCGCGAAAGCCTCAAGTACCGCAAGCGCTCCGCTCTCCAGTTCCGCTCCGCCTGATAGCAGGAGAAGCGGATCAAGATTGCCCTGCACCGGTAGCCCTTCCGGAAGCTCGCGCATAGCCCAGAGGGGGTCGATCGTCTCATCGATGCCGACTGCATCCACGCCCGTCTCGCGGGCATAGGCAGGCAGTTTTTCGCCTGCACCCTTTGGAAAGCCGATGATCACAGTCTCGGGATGGCGCGCCTTCACCGCGGCGGCGATCTTCGCGTTGGGTGCGATGACCCAGCGCTCGAACTGGGAGGGGGAAAGACTGCCGGCCCACGAATCGAAAAGCTGCACCGCTTCCGCCCCCGCCTGAATCTGACCGCACAAGTATTCGATTGTAACCTCGGTCACGGCATCGATGATTGCCTGAAATGCGCCGGGATCGCGGTAGGCCATGGCGCGGGTGTCATGCTGATCGCGGCTGCCCTCGCCTGCGACCATGTACGTCGCGACTGTCCAGGGCGAGCCGGCGAATCCCAGCATCGTCTTGTCGGCCGCCAGCTGCGCGCGGACCTTCCGGACGGTTTCGTAGATGGGAGTCAGCCGTTCGGGCACTGCGACAAGGCTTTCCAGCGCGTGATCGACCAGTTTGGGACTGAGCCTGGGGCCTTCGCCGACAAGGAATTGAAGGTCCTGCCCCATCGCGTAAGGCACGATCAGGATGTCGGAGAACAGGATTGCGCCGTCAAAACCGAAACGGTGAATCGGCTGCATCGTAATCTCGGCCGCAGCGTCGGTATCGTAGACCAGCGCGAGAAATCCGCCCTTTTCCGCGCGCAGTTCGCGGTACTCGGGAAGATAGCGCCCAGCCTGGCGCATCAGCCAGATCGGGCGGCCGGCTGAATCGCCGTTTGAATCACTGCTGGAAACTGTTCTGCGCAGGGTGTCGAGAAGCAGGCCGGGCATCGCGTTTTCGTCCAATCAAAAAAATATAGAGAATTTATATAAGGTTGATGGGAGTAGTTGGTCCTGTGGATATCGGGGACGGCTGCGCATTGCCCGATTTGTACCCCGATGAACAGGCCCTAGCGCTTGATGCGACTCTGGGACTCAGTTGAGTCAACGAAAGCTTGTTCGCCTTCTCCACAGGGTGTTGATGGAATCGTTCGGTCTGTCCACATCCTGACTCGTTGAATCCCGTTAGCGGGCAGGAATTGGTGGCGGCGAGTTGTCACCGGATTGCTCCCGTGGTTTATGCCGGGACATATCCACAAGGCGCGGTGCTCTTCGACAGCATCCGCAAAAAGGGCCTGCGAAAGCCGACCATGGCGCGATTTCACCTACATCTACTGTCCGATTCCACCGGCGAAACGCTGGAGATGATCGCCAAGGCTGCGCTTGCGCAGTTCGACGATTCCGACGTTTTGCGCCATTTCTGGCCGATGGTCCGCTCTCAGCAACACCTCGACCGGATCATGGGCGAGATCGCCGCCAATCCGGGCCTCGTCTTCTTCACCTTGGTGAATGAGGAAACGCGCGGCCGATTGGAGGAACGCTGCCAGTCGCTGGGCCTGCCCGCCATCGCCGTGCTCGATGGCGTAACCGATGCGCTCGAAGCCCTGCTCGGCCAGGAAGCCAAGGGTCGCCCCGGCCGTCAGCACCGGCTCGACGATGCCTACTTCGCGCGCGTCGATGCGATCCAGTTCACGATCGCACACGACGACGGCATTCTGTGGGAGGAATGGGAGGAGGCGGACATCCTGCTGGCAGGCGTTTCACGTACCAGCAAGACACCGACTTCGATTTATCTCGCCAATCGCGGCTACAAGGTCGCCAATATCCCGATCGTGGTGGAAAGCCCGCCTCCGCCTTCGCTATTTGATTTGCGCCGCCCGCTAGTGGTTGGCCTGACCACCGCGCCCGACCGGCTGATTCAGATCAGGCGCAACCGCTTGTTGTCGCTCAGTCAGTCGCCCGACACCGACTATGTCGACAACGAAGCCGTCGACAGCGAACTCAAATATGCCCGGCGCATGTTCGCCGACAACTCGTGGCCGGTGATCGACGTCACCCGCCGGTCGATCGAGGAAACCGCGGCGGCGGTCATCAACCTCTACAACGAGCGCAAGGCCGCCGGTGAAACCGGACAAGTCGGCCCCAAACCGATCTGACGCGCATTTACGGAACAAGCCCCATGATCGTTCTCGCCTCCCAGAGCGCCTCTCGGCGCGCCATGCTCGAAGCCGCCGGGATCGCGTTCCGTGCGCAGCCTGCCCACATCGACGAGCGCGCGCTCGAGGCCACGATGGCCGATGCGCCCCCCGCGCAAGTGGCGCTGGCCCTTGCCTGCGCGAAGGCCGATGTTGTTTCACGTGAAACATCAGGCGAAATCGTGCTGGGCAGCGACTCGCTCGTTTCGGTGGAAGGCCGGCGGTTCGACAAGCCGGCAAGCCGCGCCGATGCCGCCGTGCATTTGCGCTTTTTCTCGGGTAAGGTGATGGAACTGCACAGCGCCGCCGCTCTGGTGCGAGACGGCGAAGTCCTTTGGGCCG
This sequence comes from Novosphingobium barchaimii LL02, assembly GCF_001046635.1. Lineage (GTDB taxonomy): Bacteria > Pseudomonadota > Alphaproteobacteria > Sphingomonadales > Sphingomonadaceae > Novosphingobium > Novosphingobium barchaimii. Next base: position 356,929 of record NZ_KQ130456.1, on the reverse strand, counting down.
ACACGGCTTTGGCCCAGCTTCACGTTGCGCGGCTTTCGGATGATTTCATCGAGAGCTACCTCGATGCCGAATGGCCCGAAGTCGCTGCCTGCGTCGGGGTATTCCGCATCGAAGCGCGCGGCGTGCAATTGTTCGAACGCATCGATGGAGATTACTTCACCATCCTTGGCATGCCGCTGCTCATGGTGCAATCGGCGCTGCGTACCTTGGGAGTGATGGGACGATGACCATTTATGCCGAAGTGATCGGCGACCCGATCGCGCAGTCGAAATCGCCTGCGATTCACAATTTCTGGCTGGCGGAACTCGGGCTTCCCGGCCGTTACGACCACCATCTGGTCACCGTGGAAGCCCTGGGCGACTATCTTGCCCAGCGTCGCGGGGATCCGCACTGGCGCGGCTGCAACGTGACGATGCCGCACAAGCTGGCGATCATACCGCTGCTGGACCGGGTCGATCCACTGGCTGCGCGGATCGGCGCGGTGAACACCGTGGTGCGCGAAGCGGACGGCACCCTCACGGGATACAACACCGATGCGCCGGGCTTCCTCGAACCGATTCAGCAGGAAGTCGACAAGATCCACCTGTTCCGCATGGCGCGCGTGCTGGGCACGGGCGGCGCGGCGCGGGCGATCGTGGCGGCGCTGGCCGATGCTAAGTTCGTGATCGTCCTTGCCGGGCGCGATCCAGCCAAGGCGCGCGCGATGCTCGACGAACTCGCCCCGAACGGCGAGCACCACGCAATCGGCCTCGGCCATTTCGCCGATCCGACCGACTTCGCCTTCGATGACCGCGAGCAGTGCTTCGACCTCGTCATCAATGCCAGCCCGCTGGGGATGACCGGGCAGCCGCCCCTGCCCTTCGATTTCAGCCACGCGCCGCCGCGCAGCGTGGTCTATGATATCGTCACCAACCCGCTGGATACCGATTTCCTGCAAACCGCCCGGGCAGCCGGGTTCGAAACTGTGGACGGCCTGTCGATGCTGATCGGCCAGGCGGACAGTGCTTTCACCCGCTTCTTCGGCGCAAAACCCCCGCGTGAGCGGGACGCGGCGCTGCGCGAAATTCTTTTCGCATGAAGATAATGGGCCTCACCGGCTCGATCGGCATGGGCAAGTCCACGGTTGCCGCGATGTTTCGCGATCTGGGGGTGCCGGTGTTCGATGCCGATGCCGCCGTGCATCAGTTGCAAGGCCCGGACGGCCTGCTGCTGCCGCTCATCGAGGAAGCCTTCCCGGGCACCACCGGGCCAGCCGGTGTCGATCGGCCGAAACTGGGCGCCGCCGTCTTCGGCGACAGTGACAGACTCGCCCGGTTGGAGCGAATCGTCCACCCTGCGGTGGCGGCCATGCGCAGTAATTTTCTAAGGGATAATACTCTGGCGCCGTTGGTCGTATTCGATATCCCGCTGCTTTACGAAAAGGGCAGTGACCAGGGGCTGGACGCGGTTGTGGTGGTCTCCGCTCCGGCCGGCATCCAGCGCGCGCGGGTACTGGCCCGCCCAGCGATGACGACGGAAAAATTCGAGCAGATTCTGGGACTTCAATTGCCCGATGCGGAGAAACGCGCCCGCGCCGATTACGTCATCGACACCGGCGTCTCGCTTGAGGAAACGCGAGAACAGGTGGTCGGTATCGTGCGGACGCTGGCCCGAACGTAATAATCCCCCTCAGGCCCTTGCGCTCGGGTGAGACGAGGCAGATATGGAGAGGGATGAGAGAGATCATCTTCGATACCGAAACGACCGGATTTGACCCGAAAAACGGGGATCGAATGGTGGAGATCGGCTGCATCGAAATGATCAATCGCGTGGTTACGGACAAGACCTTCCACGCCTATTTCAACCCCCAGCGTTTGATGCCGGCAGAAGCCGAGGCGGTCCACGGACTGTCCGACGCCTTCCTGGCCGACAAGCCGCTGTTCGCAGATTCGGCACAGGATTTCCTCGATTTCATCGGGGACAGCCCGATGATCGCGCACAACGCCAATTTCGACTTCAACTTCATCAATGCCGAACTGGCGCTGTGCAGCATGCCCATCGTCAGCCGTGACCGGATGGTCGATACCGTGGCGCTGGCCAAGGTGCGCCATCCTGGCGCGAAGCTGTCGCTCGATGCGCTCTGTTCGCGCTACGGGATCGACCGTAGCCACCGCACCAAGCACGGCGCGCTGCTCGATGCCGAACTGCTGGCCCAAGTTTACGTCGAGCTTCGCGGAGGCCGCCAGATCGGCCTCGAGCTCGTCGCCGAAACCACCAAGATCGTGACGGAAATCAAGGTTCTCAACACGAAGGACCGTATATTCCGTCAGCCGCGTCCCCACGCGGCTTCCGAGGAGGAACTCATTGCTCACGCAGGGTTTCTCAAGTCGGTCGATACCCCACTCTGGGGTGCCTGAACTCTAAAAAGGAGAATACGCCCATGGATATCCGCGTCTCCGGTCACCAGGTCGAAACCGGCGAGGCCCTTCAGGTCCACGCCAACGAACGGCTTACGGCGATCATCGAGAAGTATTTCAGCCGGGCGCTGTCCTCGCACGTCACTTTCAGCAAGGCCCCCGCGGGCGCCTTCCGCTGTGACATCATCATGCATGTGATGCAGAACCTCGTCCTCAAGGGTACGGGCAGCGCGCAGGACGCGCACATCTCGTTCGACCAGTCGGCCGAAAAGATCGACAAGCAGCTTCGCCGCTACAAGCGCCGCCTCAAGGATCGCCACGAGCAGGCTGCACACACGGCTGCGGTCGAGGAAGCCGCCTACATCATTTTCGAGGAATCGCAGGCCGCGGAGGATGGCGACGTCGAACCTGACGCACCGATCGTCATTGCGGAAACACGTGTCGATGTTCCTGAAGCAACCGTTTCCGATGCGGTAATGATGCTCGACTTGCGTAATACTACAGCGTTGTTCTTCAAAAATGCTGGAACGGGACGCCATAATATGGTCTACCGCCGTGGCGACGGTTCGATTGGCTGGGTCGAACCACATTGAGGCTCCAGGATTGGTGCCCAGGATTTGCGTCTTTTTGGCGTAACCGCTTCTGATCTCTGAGGAGAAGAAGAAAAACCCCCGGTTCGCCGGGGGTTTTTAGGGGTATGAGGCTTTGGAAACCGGTCGAACGCTAGTATCAGAATCGAAATGAGTGGGCTTTTTGCATTGCTTCCCGACGCCGTGATTACGGCTGCCGCGGACAGCAAGACCGTAATTTTGGATAGGCTCGCGGCGCAGTTCGCGGCGGTTTATGGTCTTGACCATAAGGCCGTGCTGGCGCGCGTCACCGAGCGTGAACAGTTGGGCAGCACCGGCTTTGGGCGTCGTATCGCCATCCCGCATGCCCGTATGCCGGGACTGGGCCGTCCGGTTGCCGCATTCATACGCTTGGAATCCCCGGTCGAGTTCGACTCCGCCGATGGTATGCCGGTAGACCTTGTGTTCGGACTGCTATCGCCTGAGGGCGCCGGTGCCACGCACCTCCACGCCTTGGCGGCGATCTCGCGCATGATGCGGGACGAACGTATGCGCGAGGCCCTGATGGCCGCCCCCGGCCCCGAGGCGCTATACGGCCTCCTTAGCAATGTCATCGACCGCGATGCCGCATGACCTGACGGCTCCCGGTAGCCCTGAAGATATTCCGGGGACTGCCGGCGCGGGATTGCACTGGCGGGCTCTCGAAAGCCTCTATGCCTCTGCGCCGATCAACCATATGTTCCGATCCTCACTGGAAATCACTGGTGAGGGCCGTTCGCGCATCGTTTTCCTGGTCGAACCCGGCAGCTTCCACGCCGCTGGCGCGGCGCATGGCACAATCTACTTCAAAATGCTCGACGATGCGGCCTTCTATGCCGCAAACACTCATGTCACCGATCGTTTCCTCCTAACCACCTCGTTCAACATGCACCTTAGCAAACCCATAAAGGGCGGGCGCATCGTGGCTGAAGGCCGCTGGGTCAGCGGCCGCCGCCGGGTGCTGGTGGCCGAATCCTGGTTGGTCGACGAGGACGGAGACGAATGTGGTCGCGGCACCGGCACGTTCATGCGTTCGCGGATCGCGCTGTCCAGCCTGCCGGGATATTCGATCCCACCGGTTTCGGCCTGAGCCGATGGACGCGCGGCTTCCCGCCCACCTCGAAGTCGCCGCTTTGATCCGCCAGGTAAACGCCGAAGGCGGGTTCGCAGCGGTTCTGGCAAAGGGTGAGCGCGACGCCGGGACGATTCTTGTCGTCCTTGCCCACAACGGCGCAGCGCCCCGCCTGTTCGAACGGATGCCGGAACTGGACGGGACTCGCCCATGGCGCTGCTCCCGTACCCACGATTCGCGGGACCCTTTCGCCTTTCAGGACTACCTGGACCGGCGGAGGGCACAGGACCCCGATTTATGGATCCTGGAACTTGATGTCGCGAAGGGCGAACGCTTCATCGGCGCGTAGGTCGAACAAGGTTGACTTGCACGCCATGCAAGTTAATGGCCGCCCTCGCAAACGCGAAAGCGGCATGGGCGACACTTCGGTCGCCCGGCTAGCACGCAGACGGGGAATCGTCGGCAGGCTCAACGGAATCAGAACGCCCGAATACGGCATTTCGTTCCAGCCTGTGTCGGACCGGTTCACCGCCGTTGATATGATTAAATGCGAACCAAGGTTGAGTGGGCGGGCGTCATGGCGCTGGCCGCAACGGTTTTGACCGCACTGTTGAGCGCCCAGGGCTCGGGCGCAGCTGCATCGGACTTGATTCCGATTCTGACTGAACAGAAGCCCGCCGTGGAATTCGTTTCCCGGCCTATGGTCCAGGCCCTCCCCGCCGAAGACGGCGTCGAGGAGACAGACGGGACCGAGATTTCTCCCGACGCAGATTCGCTTCGAGAACTGGTATCGCAGCAGTCGATGCCGGATGACATGTCGAACGAAATGCGTTGCCTCGCCGGCGCGATCTACTTCGAAGCACGCGGCGAAACACTCGAAGGCCAACTGGCCGTGGGCCGCGTGATCGTCAATCGCTCGAAGTCGGGCCGTTTCCCAACCAGCTATTGCGGCGTAGTGTATCAGCCCTCGCAGTTCTCGTTCGTGCGCGGCCGTTCTATGCCGTCCGTGCGCGAAGGCTCGATGAGTTGGCGCGAAGCCGTCGCCGTGGCGCAGATCGCTGACGAAGGCACCTGGAAAAGCCCGGCAAAGGGCGCCCTGTTCTTCCACGCAACGCGGGTTTCGCCCAATTGGCGCCTGACCCGCTTGGCCCGGGTCGACAATCACGTTTTCTATCGCTGACTTGTTGGCGGCTTAAAGGAAGACCTGGGGCCATTGCCCCAGACCCCTTCGATGCAGAGGTCACGCGAGCGGCTTCGCAAGCGCTTGCAACTTGAGCCGGGCTTGACAGGCTACGGCGCGTGAATGGGTCGGAGCTAGACCCTTTCCTTTCGAATTACTGGCGAAGTTCGACCCAGACCGGAGCATGATCGCTGGCCTTTTCCCGACCGCGATGTTCCTTGTCTACGCCGCAGGCCACAAGCCGGTCGGCCAGTTCCGGCGAGAGCAGCGAGTGGTCGATGCGAAAGCCGTGGTCGCGCTGCCAGGCGCCTGCCTGATAGTCCCAGTACGTCCACACCCCGCCGCGCGGGTTGTGGGTGGCCAGAGCGTCCGTCCACCCATCGCCGAGCAGCCGAAAATACGCATCGCGCGATTGCGGCTGCATCAGGGCGTCTGCGGCCATTGCCGGCGGGGCCCAGATGTCGCGGTCGGTGGGGATGACGTTGTAGTCGCCAGTCACGATCGCGGGCACTTCCTCGGCTTTGATCGCGTCCATGCGGCGGCGCAGGCGCTCCATCCAGCGCAACTTGTAGTCGAACTTGGGGCCAGGCAGCGGATTGCCATTGGGCAGGTAAATGCAAACGACGCGCACCCCGAACACGTCCGCTTCGAGGTAGCGGGAATGTTCGTCCTCAGGCTCTCCCTCAAGGCCGCGCTGAATTTCTACCGGGGCTTCGCCGTCGGCCAGGATGGCGACGCCGTTGAAGCCCTTCTGGCCGTGCCAGATGCCTTTGTATCCCAGCTTCTCGAACTCGGCCATCGGGAAGCCTTCGTCCTGCGTCTTGATCTCCTGCAGGCAGGCGACAGCGGGACGGGTTTCTTCAAGCCATTCGAGCAGGCGGGGCAGGCGCGCCTTGACCCCGTTAATATTGTACGTCGAGATTCTCATACCGAGAAGCTGGACCCGCAGCCGCAGCCTGCCGCTGCATTGGGATTTTCGACCTTAAAGGCCGCGCCGCCCAGCGACTCGACGAAATCGACGACGCAACCCGCGACAAGGTCGAGGCTTACAGCATCGACGACCAGGCGCACGCCGTCCGTTTCGGTGACGCTATCGTCGCCTTCCGGGGCATCGGCGAGGCCGAATTTATACTGGAAGCCCGAGCAGCCGCCGCCTTCTACGGCGAGGCGCAGGATGGCGGGCTTGCCCTGCTTGCTGGCGATCGCGGCAACGCGCGCGGCCGCCGAGGGGCTGAGTGTCAGGCTGTGCTGTTCCATGCCAACGATGTAGGCGCGCACAGCCCCTGCGGCAAGCAGCGGCCGGGGCAATATAGACGGCGCGCAATCAGACGCCGTGAAATCGGGCGATTCAGGCCGTCTGGATATAGTCCCGCATAGCGGCGGCTTCGTGCTCGATCATGTCGATCCGGTGTTTCACCAGATCGCCGATCGAGACGAAACCGATCATGTCCGTGCCGCTCAGCACCGGAAGATGGCGGATGCGGCGGCGGGTCATCAGCGACAGCGCCGCGATTACCGAGGTATCAGTTTCCACCGTTACCGGCGAGGCGGTCATGATGTGGCCCAGCGGCATGTCCAGAACGCCGGCGCCGATCTCGCTGAGCCGGTAGATCACATCGCGTTCCGAGAAAATGCCGACGATCTCGCCGTTCTCCATCACCGGAACGGCGCCGATCCGCCGCTCTGCGAGAATCGCCACGGCTTCGCGCACCGTGGTGGTGATGTCGCAGGTAACGACATCGGTGCGGCCTTCGATAATACGACCAATGGTCATCGTCTTGCGCTCCCTATCTGCAAGGGGCCCCTGTTTTTACCGATTGCCCCGGGGTAAGAGTATCACAGGCCGGCGCCGCCGCCAGCCATGATTTGCTTGCGGGCGCGCTGCGGCGGGGCCAGATGGGGCGGCATGACACGGCGCTCTCCTCTCGACGATCCGGCCAGGGCTGCCTATGCCTGGGCGCGTTACCGGCGCATAATGGGCTGGATGATGACCATTACCGTGGGCCTTGTCGCGGGTTCGGCGATTCTGCTCTATCGGTCGAACGGGATGGTCTCGGTACATTTCTATATCGCGGCGGCGCTGGGAGTGGGCTTCACGATGCTGCTGGCCTCGGCGCTGATGGGGCTGGTATTCCTGTCGAGCGGAAGTGGCCACGACGAGGCGGTGGTCGATCCGCTGGAGGACGATAATGCCGGAGAGTAGGGCTTGTCAGCCTGGCTTCGGGTGCAGACGATATTCCTCCACCGGCTGGCCGCCGATGAGGTGCTGCTGGATGATCTTTTCCAGCGCTTCCTCGTTGCACGAGTGATACCAGACGCCGTCGGGCCATACGACCGCGACCGGGCCCGCGAAACAGATGCGGAGGCAATCTGCCTTGGTTCGGGCCACGCCGCCCCCGGTGCCCGACTTGGGGCCGTCGAGGCCTAGCTGTTTCAAACGCTTCTTCAGGTACTTCCACGCAGTCTGACCAGCCTCGGGTGAGCAGCACTCGCCCTTCTGCGGTTCGGCGCAGATGAAGATGTGGCGTTCGATGCTGTCGCCGCCGGTCTTGGCCAGCGCATTTTGCGCTTTTTCGATCTCGCGGTGTCCTGCAGCGTGGGTGCTCACGGCCTCAACCTCCATTGGTCTATCTGGTCTGCGAAGGAGCCGGGGAGCGGAACGGGTCCGTTCTTGCCGACAATGACCATGACGCTACGGGCAAAGGCGACCACACGTTCGTCCTGCATGAGCAACTGGACGAGGCGGTGGCTGGAGCGGCCGATATCTTCCACCGCGCTGTGGATTGTCACCGAATCAGGATAATGGCCCTCCCCCAGATATTCGATGGCGATGCTGGCGATCATCGAAGACTGGCCGCTCAGCGCATCGCGGTATCCGCTGGCACGGTGGAATCGCACGCGGCCGTCTTCGAGAAGACCGGCCATCGCCACGTTGTTGATGTGCAGGTTGATATCGAGATCGCCAAAGCGCGGCTCAATAGTGCAGGAGAACGGGTAGCGCGCGGGATCGAGCAGCGCGGGATCGGGCTTGGGCATACGCTGAAAGGTAGGGGGCGCGGGGGCCAAGGTCCAGCCCTGCCCCTAATTGAGCGCGACCCCGATCAGCCCTTTTTGCCGACGATCCGCGCGATTTCAGCGGCCACGAGGCGTTCGACCATCGGAGGCAGGTTTTTGTCCAGCCATTCGGCCAGCGCCGGACGCAGAAGTTCGCGGGTCAGGGCTTCGAGCGAGGTTTCGCCGGAGCGGACGATTTGCGGCTGGGCGCCGGGTTCGGACAGCATGGCGAGCGCGGCCAGCGATTCGCGCATGGAATTGCGCGCATCGGGCTGGAGCAGCGGAGATTCTTCACTGTCTTCCGGGGCCTGTGAAGGCAGCTGTGCGGCTTCCTGCAGTTCCAGCACGTCCTCATCGTCCGTGAAGGGGGCGGACCCGAGGAGGGCTTCGATTGCGTTATCACGCAAGGGACGGGCAGGACGCGGATCGGCAAGGGTATCGCGCGCGATGACCTGCTTGATCGACTGGAGAATCTCCTCGACCGAAGGTTCACCGTTTTGCCGCATTGCGAATTCGCCCCCATTGGCGCGCGGGCGCGCCGATTGATTTCAGTAGACTGGATTTCCTACGAAAACCCGGCGCGCACAAGCCTTTTTGCTGAATCAGGCCTTTTTCCTGAATACGGCTTTAAGGTTCCTGCGATCCCGGGATTTCGCCATCCTGCACCGGGGTGCCGGTGGTACGGGTGGAGCGGGCGACCGGGGCAGGATCGTTGTCCCAGTCGTTGAACCTGCTGCGTACGCGGCGGTAGTTGAGGTCCGGGTCGTAAAGCGCGCCGCCATCGAGGTTGAGGTCGCGCGCTTCGCCCCGGCCCATCGCGGCCAGCAGGGTAAAGCCGGCGACATAGGCGTTGCGCCGGGCGGTCACCAACTGGACCTGCGCGTTGAGCAGTTCCTGTTCGGCGTTGAGGATGTCGAGGATCGTGCGGTTGCCGACCGAATTCTCCGCCTTCACGCCTTCGAGGCTCAGCGCGGTCGCATCCACGGCCACCTGCGACGAGCGGATCAGGTCGTTCGAGGCGATATAGGAGGTATAGGCGGACCGCACCTGGGCGATGACGTCGCGTTCGGTGGCGATCTCCTGCTCCAGCGCAGCAGAGGCGGTGGCTGTCGCCTGCCGGCGCTGCGCGGCGGGAAGACCGCCCTGGAAGATCGGAATCGAAAGCTGAGCGCCAGCCTGCGCCGAGCTATCGCTTTGCGATACGGTGGAGTTGGCAACGCCGCGTGCCAGCGTGCCCAGATAGTTGTTGTAGGTGCCCTGCGCGAACAGCCGGACAGTGGGAAGGCGCCCTGCCCCTGCCACGTCGATGTCCTTGTCCGCCGCCTTGGTGCGTTCGCGAGCGCCAATCAGGTCCGGATTGGAATCGAGCGCGATGGCAGCCGCGTCATCGGCGGTTGCGGGAAGGTTGGGGAGCGGCGGCGGGGCTTCGAGTGCCTGGGGCGCTGTACCGACGAGGCGGATATAGGTTTCGCGCGCCGCGGCGAGGTTCGCCTCCGCGGTGCGCAGGTCGCTTTGCGCGACGGCAAGGCGTGACTGCGATTGGGCGACGTCGGTGCGGGTAAGGTTGCCGATCTCGAAACGGTCGCCGGTGGCCTGAAGATTGGTCTGCAGCACGCTGACGTTCTTGCGGTTCAGCCCGACGATCGCCTCGGTGCGGATTACGTCCATGTAGGCGGCGACCACGGAGGAGAAAAGCGAGCTTTCGGTCCCGCGCAGGTCGGCCTGGCCGGCTTCAACGCGAATCTTGGCAGCCTTGACCCGGTTCTTCACCGCGCCGCCGGAATAGATCGGCACGCCCAGGTCCGCGCCCGCGTTCACGGTGCGCGAAGGCGCGTTGAACGAATTCTCGCTCTGTTTCAGGAATTCCGTGTAGGTCCCGTTCGCGCTGGCCGATGGCAAGCCGGCGGCGCGCGCAATGGGGACGTTCTCGTCATTGGCGCGCTGCTGGGCGCGTGCCGATTCGAGCGTGGGGTTGGACCGATATGCAGTGACCAGCGCGTCGCGAAGGGTATCCGCCCACACAGGTGAGCCGGTCGTCAGTATCAGACATCCCCCTGCGAGCAGCCCGGCACGCTTTGCGAACCGGGCCATGCTCAGAAGCTCCAGCGTTTGGGCGCTGCAAACTCCGTCAGTAGCGGAATGCCTATTTCGGCCAACGGCAGCAGCGAAACCGCGCCGGCAGCCTTGCGGCCGGCGGCAAGGCGGGTGACGCCGCGTTCCACCAGGCCGGTGACGATCCGGCCACCGTCGACGAGCCGCGCCCCCAGGGCTTCGGGCAGGACTTCGGCCGCGCCGTCGACGATGACGAGCGAGTAACCGCCCTCACCGGCATTCCCGGCATCGGCCGGAGCAACGGCGTCGAGCGAACCGGCCAGCGGACGCAGCAACGCCGCGAGATAGCCTTCGCCGTCACCGACCAGCAGGACCTTGTCGGTCTTGGCAGGTTCCGCTTCGGCCAGCATCCGGCCGTGGACCAGCGGGGCGGCCAGGAAGCGGCCTTCGCCCAGCGGGATCGCACGGTCGATATAGGCGGCATCCCGCATGGAGGCAGGCACGAAGTCCTCACGCGCGATCCCGGCCATGGCTTCGAGCACCCAGGGCTCGTTCACGCCGCTGGTACGCAGCTGGCTGGAAATCATCGCGCGGCGCGCTACGGAGATGGCGGCGCCGGTCGGTGCCGACCGTTCCTCGGTCAAGGTCATCAGGTGCATTTCCCTAATTCGTTCGCAGGTCCGGCTGGCGCGTGGGGCAACGAAGCCTTGCGAAGACGGCACTAATAGGGCGCTTCTAGGCGAAGCCGCCGGTCAGGCCAAGCCATTTGCGTATACGCCGGTCGATCAGATCAAGCACTTTGACGATAGGCCCCTCGCGGCCTATGGCACCGGAAAATTCACGTTATCCGCCAGAACCGGGAGCGAAAATTCCATGACAGATATGGTAACCATCCGCGAAGACGACCTGATCGATTCCGTCGCCGACGCGCTGCAATACATCAGCTATTATCACCCGATGGATTATATTCGCGCCTTGGGCGATGCCTACGACGCAGAAGTCGGCCCGGCCGCCAAGGATGCCATCGCGCAGATACTGACCAACAGCCGCATGTGCGCGGAAGGCCACCGGCCGATCTGTCAGGACACCGGCATCGTCAACGTCTTCATCGAGTGGGGCCAGAACTGCCGCCTCGAATCCGACAAGTCGCTCCAGGACGTGGTCGATGAAGGCGTGCGCCGCGCCTACAACCACCCGGAAAACAAGCTGCGCGCCTCGGTGCTGGCCGACCCCGCCTTTACCCGCCGCAACACCAAGGACAACACGCCCTGCGTGCTCTCGGTGGAGATGGTGCCGGGGTCTAAGATTTCGGTAGACGTCGCGGCCAAGGGCGGCGGGTCCGAGAACAAGTCCAAGTTCAAGATGATGAATCCCAGCGATTCCATTGTTGACTGGGTGGTAGAGATGCTGCCGCAGATGGGGGCCGGCTGGTGTCCGCCGGGCATGCTGGGCATCGGCATCGGCGGCACCGCCGAACACTGCGTCAAGCTGGCCAAGCAGAGCCTGATGGAGCCGATCGACATGGCCCAGCTCAAGCTGCGCGGCCCCCAGAACGATATCGAAGCGCTGCGCATCGAAATCTTCGACAAGGTCAACGCACTGGGCATCGGCGCGCAGGGCCTGGGTGGCCTTGCCACTATCCTCGACGTCAAGATCCTTGACTGGCCGTGCCACGCTGCCGGCAAGCCCGTCGCGATGATCCCCAACTGCGCCGCGACCCGGCACGCGCACTTCACCCTTGACGGTTCGGGGCCGAGCTTCCTGGAAACCCCCAACCTCGACGAATGGCCCAAGGTCCACTGGGCGCCCAGCAAGGAAGCGAAGAAGGTCAACCTCGACACGCTGACCCCGGAAGAAGTGCAGAGCTGGAAGCAGGGCGACCGCCTCCTCCTCAACGGCAAGATGCTGACTGGCCGCGATGCCGCGCACAAGCGCATTGCCGACATGCTGGCGAAGGGCGAGGAACTGCCCGTCGATTTCAAGGGACGGGTGATCTACTACGTCGGCCCGGTCGACCCGGTTGGCGACGAGGTCGTCGGCCCCGCAGGTCCGACCACCGCGACGCGCATGGACAAGTTCTCCGATACGATGCTCGACCTTGGCTTGCTCGCCAGTGTCGGCAAGTCGGAGCGCGGACCGGCCGCCACGCAGTCGATCGCCAATCACAAGTCGGCCTATCTGATGGCCGTCGGGGGCGCGGCATACCTCGTTGCCCGCGCGATCAAGGAATCGAGGGTCGTGGGCTTCGCGGACCTTGGGATGGAGGCGATCTACGAGTTTACCGTGCAGGACATGCCGGTGACGGTCGCGGTCGACAGCGAAGGGGCCAACGTCCACACCCTCGCCCCGCAGCAGTGGAAGGCGAAGATCGCGGAAGAACATCTGCTGGCGAACTGAAGAATACGGTGAAGGGGAAGCGTAGGGGGCGCAGCTAGGACGTGCGCCCCCTGCCGCCGGCAGGCTATATGCAATGAAGTGTGCGCGGTGCCGGAGCTGCTCGTGCAACCTCCACATAAAAGGGGTCTGGGGCGATGGCCCCAGGTCTTCTACCCTTTTCGATAATGCTCTTTCAAAAGCCCGACGAACGGACTGGAAAGCCCCTGCGCTGCGGCCTCTTGGCCTGCGTGCAGTAACCCCACCTCCCGCGCCAGTTCGAAGTCCCGCACCGGCACGAACCGCTCGGGCCCAGCGGCGAAGCATTCGGGCATCATGCCGATCCCGGCACCGCTACGCACCACCGCCAGTACGCGTTCATCGCTGGTGGTCTTGAGGACGAAGCGGGGGCGCACGCCGCGTTCCACGAAGAAACGGTTGATCTCCGGCAGCGCTTCGCAATGACGGCGCAGGGCCATACGGTTACGCGCGAGGTCTTCGGCCTGCACCTCGCTTTCGCCGGCAAGCGGGTGCGCCGGGGGCAGCACCATCATGTAGCGTTCGCGGGCGAGAACCTCAGGATGGAAGCGAGCGTGATGCGGGCGGATTACCGTGAGGGCGATGTCTATGCGGCCGCGCTCCAGGCGTTCGGCAATGTCACGTTCGGTGCCGTCAAGGATCTCCAGCGCTTCGCCTGAACCCTGCGCGCGGTGGCGGGTGAGCCAGTCTTCCACGAAGCGGGCCGGGATGGTGTTCAGGACGCCGATACGCAGAAGGGTGGGGTCGGTAACCTCGCTCAGTTCGACCAGCGCGTGTTCGTATTCCGCCGCGATGCGCCTTGCCCGCACCAGAAAACGGCTGCCTGCGGGGGTCAGGGCCACGCCCTGGCGGTCCCGGTCGAACAGGCGCGCGCCCAGTTCGCGCTCCAGCTTGGCGATGCCGGAGGACAGTGTGGGCTGCGTAACGCTCACCCGTTTGGCAGCGCGGCTGAAGCTGCCGGTTTCCGCCACGGCCAGGAAATAACGCAGAAGGTACTGGTCGATCATAGACAGTGTCTATGCCAAGACGCGGAAACTTTCAATTTTCGCCCGCGTTGCAGCTGGGTTAGATAGACGTCGCAAATCCAGAGGTGGCCTTTCGCGCCGCCCGGAGTGAGAAGGAAGATGCATGAGCGCGCCGGTCCTGCAGACCCAGATCAACCTCGACAGTCCCGAGGCCAAGGCGCGTGATGCCCACAACCGCGCGCTCGCCAGTGAGCTTCGTGCGCGGGTTGCGGTAGCCGCGCTAGGCGGGGACGAGCGTTCGCGCGAAAGGCACCTGTCGCGCGGAAAGCTGCTTCCGCGTGACCGGGTGGAGCGGCTGCTGGATGCAGGCTCCGCCTTTCTCGAGATCGGCCAGCTTGCCGCCAACGGCCTTTACGGCGACGAAGTGCCGGGCGCGGGGCTGATCGCCGGGATCGGGCGGGTTTCGGGGCGCCAGTGCATGATCTTCGCCAACGACGCGACGGTGAAGGGCGGCACGTACTTTCCTCTGACCGTCAAGAAACACATACGCGCGCAGGAAATCGCCGCGGCCAACCGCCTGCCCTGCGTCTATCTTGTCGACAGCGGCGGCGCGAACCTGCCCAACCAGGCGGAAGTCTTTCCCGACCGCGACCATTTCGGCCGTTTCTTCTTCAACCAGGCGCAGATGAGCGCCGCGGGCATCCCGCAGATCGCCAGTGTCATGGGCAGTTGCACGGCCGGCGGCGCCTATGTCCCCGCCATGAGCGACGAGAGCGTGATCGTTAAGGAGCAGGGCACGATCTTCCTCGCCGGGCCGCCGCTGGTGCAGGCCGCGACGGGCGAGATCATCAGTGCCGAGGATCTCGGCGGCGGCGACCTGCATAGCCGCAAGTCCGGCGTCACCGACCACCTCGCCGAGGACGACGAGCATGCACTGACTATCGTGCGCGACATAGTCAGCCATCTCGGCCCGGCGCATCGCCACCAGTTGGACGTGCGCAATGCGCGGCCGCCGAAATATGCGGCGGAGGAGCTGTATTCCATCGTGCCCGAGGACGTGCGCGCGCCGTACGACGTGCACGAGGTGATCGCCCGCATCGTCGACGCCAGCGAATTCCATGAATTCAAGGCGCTTTACGGCGCCACGCTGGTCTGCGGTTTTGCGCATATCCATGGGATTCCGGTGGCGATCCTTGCCAACAACGGGGTGCTGTTTTCGGAGAGCGCGCAGAAGGGGGCGCACTTCATCGAACTGGCCTGCCAGCGCGGTATTCCGCTGCTGTTTTTGCAGAACATTTCCGGCTTCATGGTCGGCGGGAAATACGAGACGGAAGGTATCGCCAAACACGGCGCCAAGCTGGTCACAGCCGTCGCCACCGCGCAGGTGCCCAAGCTGACGGTGCTGATCGGCGGTTCGTTCGGCGCGGGCAACTACGGCATGTGCGGGCGCGCCTACGACCCGCGCTTTCTTTTCACCTGGCCCAACGCGCGCATTTCGGTGATGGGCGGCGAACAGGCGGCAAGCGTGCTGGCGACCGTCCACCGCGATGCCGCCAAATGGACGCCCGAGGACGCCGAAGCCTTCAAGGCGCCGATCCGCCAGAAGTACGAGGATGAGGGCAACCCCTATTACGCCACTGCCCGCCTGTGGGACGACGGCGTGATCGACCCGGTCCAGACGCGGGACGTGCTGGGGCTGGCGCTGTCGGCCTGTCTTGAGGCGCCGATTGCCGACAGGCCCCAGTTCGGCGTGTTCAGGATGTGATGGAGATGGCCGTGAAAGACCGACTGTTCGTTCTCGACCTCGACTACCCCGATCCCGATTTCGCGCCTCGCCGGTTCTACTGCAAGGATTGCGTGACGGTGGAGGGATTGCTGGCGCTGTTCCCCAAACGCGCCGCCAATATCGAGCTTGTGCGCGTTCCCTGGCCCCGCCCGCGCACCGCTGTCGTGGCTGCATTGGGCGAGGACAACCAGAACCTGCCCTCTCTGGCTTTCGCCGAGGGCGGCTTCGTCAACGAAATCGAGGCGCTGCTGGCCGCGCTGCACACCCGCCACGGATTTCCGGAGCGTCACCCATGATCACGTCCCTCCTCATCGCCAATCGCGGCGAGATCGCCTGCCGCATCATCCGCACCGCTCGCGAAATGGGTATCCGCACAATTGCGGTCTATTCCGATGCCGATGCGCAGGCCCTGCACGTGCGGCAGGCCGACGAGGCGGTTCACATTGGGTCCTCGCCCACGCGCGAGAGCTATCTGGTGGGCGAAAAGATCCTCGCCGCCGCGAAGGAGACGGGGGCCGAGGCCATTCACCCCGGCTATGGTTTCCTTTCCGAGAACGCCGAGTTCGCGCAGGCCGTGATCGACGCCGGGATCGTCTGGGTCGGGCCGAATCCTGGCTCGATCACCGCGATGGGGCTCAAGGATGCCGCCAAGACGCTGATGGCTGCGGCCGGCGTGCCGGTGACGCCCGGCTACATGGGCGCGGAGCAGGCCCCCGAATTTCTTGGCGCAGAGGCTGCGAAGATCGGGTATCCGGTGCTTATCAAGGCGGTCGCCGGCGGCGGCGGCAAGGGTATGCGGCTGGTCGAGGCCCCGGCCGATTTCGCCGATGCGCTCGCCTCGTGCAAGCGCGAGGCGGCGGCTTCGTTCGGTAACGACCATGTACTGATCGAAAAGTACATCGCCTCTCCCCGCCACATCGAAGTGCAGGTGTTCGGCGACAGGCACGGCAATGTCGTCCACTTGTTCGAGCGCGACTGCTCGCTCCAGCGCCGCCACCAGAAGGTGATCGAGGAAGCGCCTGCTCCCGGCATGGACGCCGCCACGCGCGAGGCGCTTTGCGGCGCGGCGGTGCGTGCGGCAAAGGCCGTTGATTACGTGGGCGCGGGCACCATCGAGTTCATCGCCGATGGCTCCGGTGCGCTGAGTGCGGACCGCATCTGGTTCATGGAAATGAACACCCGCCTGCAGGTGGAGCACCCCGTCACCGAGGCGATCACCGGCGTCGATCTGGTCGAATGGCAGCTGCGCGTCGCCAGCGGCGAGCCGCTCCCCTGCGCGCAGCATGACCTGACGATCGACGGCTGGGCGATGGAAGCGCGCCTCTATGCCGAAGACCCCGCGAAGGGCTTCCTGCCCAGCATCGGCCGGCTGGAACTCCTCCAGTTCGGCGAGGCCGAGTGTGGCCGCATCGATACCGGCGTTTACGAAGGCGGGGAAGTTTCCCCCTTCTACGACCCGATGATCGCCAAGGTGATCGCCTGGGGCGAGGACCGCGAGGAAGCCCGGACGCACCTTGGTGAAATGCTGGACGATACCGCCGTCTGGCCAGTCAGGACCAACGCCTCGTTTCTTGTGAAGGCGCTGCAGCATCCCGATTTTGCTGCGGGCAACGTCGATACCGGCCTGATCGGCCGCGACGGCGAGGCGCTGGCCCGGCCACCTGTGCCTTCCGCCGAATCCCTGCGTATTGCCGCGCGGTCGCTGGTCCCGGCCGCGCTGGCACAGGGCCTGCGCCTCAACGCTGCGCCGGTGCGCTCCGCATGGTTCCTTCTGGATGGCGAGAAGATCGAGATAGAGATCGACGCGCACGGCAGCGACGAGCCTGTGCCGGGTGTACTGGTGACCGAACAGGGGCAGGCCTGGCTGCTGTCCCCTTGGCGGCGCAACGGATCGCACGGCGCTGCGGCGGGATCGGGCGCGATCCTGGCGCCGATGCCGGGCAAGGTCATCGCGGTGGAAGTGACGCAGGGACAGGCGGTGACCAAGGGGCAGAAGCTGCTCACGCTGGAAGCCATGAAGATGGAGCACACGCTGACCGCTCCGTTCGACGGTATCGTCGCGGAACTGGGCGCTTCGGCAGGCCAGCAGGTGCAGGTCGAGGCCCTGCTCGCAAAGATCGAGGAAGCCGCGGCGCACTGACATGGCGCGATGATGTTTCGTTCTTCGCCGATGCTGGGGCTCGGCGGGGACACTACCAGAAGGAATGAACAGACGTGCCCGGACGCTTTTTCGACGAATGGCAGGTGGGGACACGGATCACCCACCAACCCAGCCGCACCGTAACCGAAACCGACAACCTGCTGTTTTCGGCAATGACGCACAACATGCAGCCGCTCCACCTTGATGCTGAAACGGCCAAGGCCAGCGAGTTCGGACAAATCCTGGTCAATTCGACCTTTACCTTCAGTCTAGCGGTAGGGCTGTCGATCGCGGATACGACGGTCGGCACGCTGGTGGCCAATCTGGGTTTCGACAAAGTGGTCACGCCAAAGCCGACCTTCATAGGCGATACCGTCACCTGTTCGAGCGAAGTGGTGGAGATGCGCGAAAGCAAGTCGCGGCCTGGCCAGGGCATCGTCGTATTCAAGCACGAATTGACCAACCAGCGCGGGGAAATTGCCCTGTCGATGCTGCGCACAGTGCTGCTGAAGAAGAAGGACGGGTAGAAGCAGGCGGCGGGGGGGGAACGGCGAATGCTCCACGTGGAACATTCCGCCCCCTGTCCTGCTCGACGAACTGCTGACTGCCACCGATCGGCGAACTGGCGCGGTCCGCCCGTTTCGCGCTATTCGTCAAGATAATGGCGCCTGACCTTTCCAACCCTCGTGTTCCCGCGCGGCTCGTCCTGCTTTCGCTTGCCGCGCTATGGGCCTGTTATTTCATCGTCGCGACCTTGCGCGGTGCGGTCATGGGGTTCGACCTCGCCTGGCCGATCATCTCGCGCAGGCTGACGATCTGTATCGTGTCGATGCTGGTGATGGCGGCGGTATGGCCGCTGTTGCAACTGCTCGACCGCAAGTCCGGGGGGATGCGCCTCGGTATCGTACTGGTGGGCGCCTTGCCGCTGTCGCTGGCGCTGAGCGTCATCAACGACGTCATCTTTGCCGATATCGACATGCCGGCCGCTTATGGCGACGAGGAGGACGCGGCCGCGATCAAATCGGGCAACGTGCGCATTTCGCGCGATGAGGCCGGCAATATCCTGGTTGACCTGCCCAAGATCGAGCCGCCTGCCCCGCCCGCTCCGCCTCAGCCCGGAGAGGCCGCGACCGAGAGCGTGCCCGCGGCCCCTGCTTCCCGCAGCGAGACGACGAGCAGCTCGGGCATCACCATCAACACCGGTGAGGCGCTGGGCGAAGGCCTGGGGCGCTGGGCGGCCATCGCCGACACTGCGTTCGGCCGCTACTTTCTGGTGCTGGCCTGGGTCGCACTCTATTTCGCGCTCGCCAAGGCCGAGGAAGCCCGCGGGGCGGAGCGGCGCGAGGGGGAATATCGGCGTGCGGCCGAGGCGGCCGAACTGCGCTCGCTGCGCTATCAGGTCAATCCGCACTTCCTGTTCAATACGCTCAATTCGTTGTCGGCTCTGGTCATGACAGGGCGACAGGACGATGCCGAGGAGATGATCCAGACGCTTTCGACGTTCTATCGGCGTACTTTGTCGGGCGACACGACCAACGATATTTCGTTGGAAGACGAGATCGAGCTGCAACGCCTGTACTTCGCGATCGAGGCCATTCGCTTTCCCAATCGATTGCTGGCGAACATCGATGTTGACGACGCTGTCCTCGATGCGAAAGTCCCGGGCATGATTTTGCAGCCCCTTGTCGAAAATTCCGTGAAATATGCCGTTGCCGCTACGCAGCGGCCGGTCACCATATCCATCGAGGCCCGCCGCGAAGGCGGTCAACTGGTGATCGCCGTCCACGACGACGGCCCGGGCGAGCCACTTGCCAACAAGGCGCAGGGCTGCGGCATCGGCCTAGTCAATGTGCGCGACCGATTGCGGACCCGCTACGGCGATAGCGCCACCATCGTGAACGGCAAGCAGGGCAACGGCGGTTACGCAACGATCCTGCGGCTTCCCCTGCACACTGGCGCGCTGGAACTGGGTCTTGCGGAGAACGGGCGTGGCTGAGACTGACGGCGCCCCCCCTTCCCCGCCGCTGCGTACGCTCATCGTCGACGATGAGCCGCTGGCGGTGGAGCGCATGCAGGTGATCTGTTCGCGGATCGAGGGAATCACGGTAATCGGCACCGCCAGCGACGGCCAGGCCGCCCTGCGACTGATCGAGGCGCTGGGCCCGGATCTCGTCCTGCTCGATCTGACGATGCCTGAAACCGACGGGCTGACGGTGGCGCGGCAATTGGGCGGACAGGCCAACGCTCCGGCAGTGATCTTCGTCACCGCCCACGATGAATTTGCGGTCGAGGCGTTCGATCTCGATGCCGTGGACTATGTGCTCAAGCCTGTGGCGCCGGATCGGCTGCAGCGCGCCGTCGTGCGCGTGGTGGCGCGGCGTGGCGAACGCGCGCAGCCGCCGGCTAGTCGCTGGCTGGACGAATTCTGGGTGCCACACCGCTCCGAACTGGTGCGTGTGGCGGCGGCCGAGGTGCACCGCATCGATGCCGAGCGCGATTACGTGCGGCTCCATGTGGGCGGCCAGGCTGCGGGAGGCCAAAACGCAGGGGGGCAGAGCTATCTACTGCTCCAGACCATCACCAGTCTGGAGGAACGCCTTGATCCCAACCTGTTTATTCGCATCCACCGCAGCTGCATTGTGCAGCGCAGTCACGTCTCGGGGCTTCGCCACGAAGGGCTTGGTGTATGGTCGGCGGAAACGGCGGACGGCGAAGCGCTGCGGATTGGACGCACATACCTTCCGGCGGTGAAGAAGATGGCGGGCCGTTAGGGCTTGCCGCTCTGACCGGACCACAAATCGTGGGCCACTGGGCCCGCCCCTCCCTCACCGAAAAAGAAATGGCGGGCCACTAGGGCCCGCCCCTCCCTCACCGAAAAAGAAATGGCGGGCCACTAGGGCCCGCCAGGCGTTGTCCGGGTCTTTTCTTCTTATGGGACCTGGATGGAAGGGGTTGGCCTGGGCCGGGGTCAGCCGCCGAGACGGGTGTCGTTCGATGCGGTGTCGATCACGGTGGCGACGCGCTGGCGAACCTGGGCAAGCGCCTGCTTGTAGCACTTGCGGTCGACGTTCTCGTGAATGTGGGTGCCGGTGGTGGGGCGCTCGATGCGGCATACGTTGCGTGCGGCCTTCTCGATGCGGGTCTGCAACTGTTGCTGGCCGTCGCTTGTCGCCAGGTCGAGGTCCTTGAAAGTTACCTCGGTGGACTTGGCGAAGGCGGCCGGAGCGGAGAACAGGCCGACGGTGCAAAGGGCGGCGACGATAATGGCGTTGGTCTTGATCATGGTGTTTTCCTCCTCAAAGTGAGCCTTGGGGAAGAAACTCTCCGTCCGGCTCGATGAGTGTGATGTGCACCCGAACCCGGCCCCGATCACGCGGGGGTCGACTGCCCGCCATGCCAGGTCGACGAAGGCATCGGCCGCATGATCAGCGACATCTGTAGTCGACGAACGACTTGCAACAAGGATGCGCGCATCCAACCCCTGCACTTTGCGATTCGTGCGCCGCGAGATAGGATCGCGTCCGATGTTGCCGCTTCTGTTCGTATTTTGCTTCGGGGTTCTCAACTTCGCCGCGCACAAGGCGGTGATAGATAGCGGCCATCAGATGCTGGCCCAGATTCCGTGGTTCTTCCGGCCGCTTGCCGGACGACTAAGCCTGGTGGTCGAGTTCGTGATGCTGGTGGGCGCGATGATCATGGCCGGGCACGGATGGGATGGGTGGACCTGGACTTATGCCTTTTACACGGGGCTACACAGTGTTTCCGCCTGGCTGATCTTCAGCGGGCGCCTTTGACGGGAACCCCCCGGCGTTTCGAGGACTATTGCGGGCATGGAACAAGCAAGCAGCGATACGGCGGCCAAGGTCTGGCTGGTATGCAACCCGGCCAGCGGCAGCAATGACGAGGCGGCGGTGGAGGCATTGGCGAGCGCCATCGCCGATGCCGGGCTCGATCTGGCCCGAGTAGTCCGTTTCCCGGATGATGCCGCCCCAAAGCCCGCCGATCTCGATGCTGCCGGCGTGGATATTCTTGCCGTGTTTGGCGGCGATGGCACGACCCACTCCATCGTTGCTGCTGCCTATGGCTGGCGCGGCGCGGTCCTCGTCCTGCCCGGCGGCACGATGAACCTGCTCGCCAAGCGCATGCACGGCGATGCCCCTGCCCCGGATATCGTTGCGCGGCTTAGGGGTAAAAAGCCAAGCACTACACGCCCCAACGTCATCCGTTCGCGGCACGGTATCGGCCTGACCGGGGCGCTTGCGGGGCCCGGCACGGTCTGGAACGAAGTGCGCGAGGCGATGCGCAGCGCCAACGTCCTGGATTTCATCGCCACCGCGCGCGAGGCGATCGCCGAGTCCGCGAATGGTCCCCGCGTGGTCTGCGCCGAGGTCGACTGCGGCCGCGAGGACGGCTATGCCGCGATTACGGTGGTCCCGCGGGAAGACGGCCTCAAGGCTAACGGATACTATGCCGAATCGCTGGCCGATTATGCGGGACAGGGCATCGCTCTGCTCAACCGGGACTTTCGAAACGGCCCGCATGACGAACTGGGCCGCCACGAACGGTTGCGGCTGCTTAGCCCGACGGGTGAACCGATGGGCCTGCTCATCGATGGCGAACCGTTCGATGGCGCGGCCGAAGAAATTTTCGAACTAGGCGCTTGCGAGGTCGACCTGGTGACGACGAAGGAGTTAGACGGATAATGCACGGAAAGTCCGCCTCGATGCACAGCGGCCCGCTGCGGTTGTTCCATCTGAGCGACATCCACTTCGGGCTGGAAGATACCCGCGCGATCGCTTGGGCCAAGGAGTGCATAGAACGCGAAAAGCCGCACGCCGTCGCCATTACCGGCGATCTGACCATGCGCGCCCGGCACCCTGAATTCCGCGCCGCCTGCGAATGGATCACAGCGCTGGACGTGCCGGTCACGGTCGAAGTCGGCAACCATGACATTCCTTATTTCAACCTCTACGAACGCTTCTTTGCGCCGTATAAGCGGTTCAAGGCGATCGAGCGCATGGTGGAAAGTCGGCTCGATCTGCCCAACCTGGCGATCGTGCCGCTTCGTACCACCACTCGCGCACAGTGGCAGCGTTTCCCCTGGTCAAACGGCTGGGTGACGCAGGAAGCGCTGGCCCAGACGCTGGCGGCGATCGACGAACTGCCGAAAGGCACGCGCATCCTGATCGCGTGCCACCACCCGCTGACCGAACGGCGCGAACGCGATGGCAAACTGCTGACGATCAACGGCACCCGCACGATGGAAACGCTCGCCAGCCGCGGCGTGATGGGCGTGCTTTCGGGTCACATCCACGACCCCTTCGATCTGACCAAGGCAACGCCCGCAGGCCCGCTGCGAATGATCGGCGCGGGTACGCTGTCGATGCGCATTCGCTCGACCCCGCCCAGTTTCAACGAAATCGTGATCGACGGGGACGAGATCCGCGTCACTGCACGCAATCTCGAACAGGTGGCGACGCGCGACATGCAGATTGACGAGGTCCCGGAGAACGCCCTGCCGCCGCGCACTCCCCAGGAGCCGGTTTCTCCGGTCGGTGCAGTGCCGCCGGTCGATCCGCCGGTGCATTGAGCTTGAGGTAAGACCTGGGCCACCGCCCCCGGTCTTACTTGCCCTTTTCTTCCCGAAGCACAGCAAAAGACCGCACTGTCTTTCGACAGCGCGGCCCTTCGCTCTCCTCCCGAAAGTTACCTCAGTAGTCGTGGTCGATATCGCCGATCCCGTGCATGCGGCTGCGCAGGGTGGCGGGCTTGCGGATCAGCGTGACATTGCCTGCGCCGTTGATTTCGACGTCGACAGTGCCGGTGGCGCCGATGGTCACGTCGCCCACGCCGTCGATGCGGATGGTGGCGTCGCGGCCCTGGACCTTGCCGAGGTCGATGTCGCCTGCACCTGCGGAATTGACGAACATGCGGTTCACCTTGCCCGAGGCTTCCAGGTCGATCGCGCCGCGCGAGTTGAGGCGCAGTTCTTCCTGATCGAGGCCGTTGAGCGTCACGTCGCCGGGGGCGTCGAGGTCCAGTCCGGCGATCTCGGGTGCAGTGATGCGCACCTTGACGCCGTGGTGGATCGACTTCGATCCGGTGACCGAAAGGTGCCCCCCCTGCCAGACCAGACGGTCTACGACATCAGCGGGGCCTTCCACGGTCATTCCTGCTTTTTCTCCGCGTGTGAATACGAGTTCCACGGGGATTTCCATGGCGATCTGGCTGCCGGACTGGATGGCGAAGCTGCGGGTCTTGCGCGGTCCCTTGTGGTCATGGTCTTCGTCGTCGAAGTTCATGTACCAGCCGTGGCCGTTGTTGAATTCCTGGCGCAGCTTATCTCCGCCGACGATCCAGGCCGCGCTGAAGGCGACGATCGAAAGGATCACGCCGCTGGCGAATACGATGAGCAGTTTCCTGAGCATGTCTTGGTCCTCCTTCTTTCGTCTTCAGGTTTCGGAATGGATGGCGGGTTCGATCACGCGGTAGTGCAGGCGGCCGAACCACATCAGGGCGTTCACGATCCAGATGCTGACCAGAGTGAGCAGTGCAGCCGCTGCGACCGATGCGCTCATGGTGCCCAGCCCCGCCAGGATGGCGACAAGCGCGCCGCCTGGGAAACCGCTGAACGGTCCTGCGATGAGCATGAACCCGCCGCCGATGAAGCAGGCAACCACGGCCACGAACAGGCCGAACATCACGCCCAGCATGGGCAGTACGATGGGCAGCAGGATCAGGATGTCGATCGTTGCCAGGCCCATGAAGGCCAGGATCGCGCTCCAGGCCGAAGAGGGTGTGCCCTCTGTCTTCCAGTTGCGCATGCCTGCCTCGAAGCGCAGTTCGCGCGCTAGCCGGCCAGGATTGCCGAGGGCGGAGGCTACCTCCTCTTCGCTGCGGCCTTCTGCAAGACCGGCTTCAAAGTGCTCTTCGTAGTCGGCGACGATCTCGTCGACCACGTCCTGCGGCACGCCCTTGAGGCCCGCCTTCAGGCGCTTGATGAATTCGTTACGCTTCATGGCTGGGTTCCCCTTCCTGCAATTGCGCTGCGGTATCTGCGGTTTCGGGTGCGGACGCGGCGGCATCGATCATTGCGTCGACGGCGGCGGTGAACCCGCGCCATTCGGCGGTCTGCTCGGCCAGGCGCGCGTGCCCGGTTGCGGTGATGCGGTAATACTTGCGCGAAGGACCGGAGGGCGATTCCTCCAGATATGTCGCGACAAGGCCTTCGGACTGCATACGGCGCATGAGCGGATAGATCGTCCCTTCACCCATATCGACCGCGTCGGCCATGCGGCTCGCGATCTCGTAGGCATAGCTGTCACCGCGTGACAGCAGGGCGAGCACGCAAAGCCCGAGCACCCCTTTCTTCAACTGAATTTCGATTTCGGACATCGAACCATCTCCTCGATGACCGAGTGTATATCGACAGCTACTGTGTGATGCAAGATACCTTGCGGTGAAAAGTACAGTGCGCGGCAAGATACCTTGTTATGGCCAGGTATCTTGCGGTGTGCTGACTTCTACAACGGCGCAAAGGTGGGAGAAATAGGGAAGAATTGGGATATGATAGCTTGGGGCGTCACGGACGCGCCCGGCGCGCCCGCGCTCGCAGCAATTGCATTTCCGGGGTCTGAGACGATGACCGCAGGACTTTCTTTCGCCCCCTGCCCCCACCCGCTAGATCAAGGCGATGACAACCCCCTACCACCCGCCGATAAAGCGCTCTGTCGAGATTGCCGGGCACAAGACTTCCATCAGCCTTGAGCCAGTATTCTGGACATGGCTGAAGCAGGTTGCCGCGCAGGAAGGCATGCCGATCAACGCGCTGGTGGCACGTATCGATGCGGAACGGCTGGAAGCGGAGACGCCGCCAGGGCTGGCGAGTGCGATCCGGGTGTGGCTGGCGACTTCGGGCCTGCGCTAAGGCTCAGGCTGCGTGGCGGAGGTCAAGCGGCCCGCGCAGGATTTGGTCGAGGCTTACAGGCCCCCAGCCGGTCTGCTCGGCGGCGACGCAGACGAACCCCTCGCGCGTCCATGCCTGCCCAAACCCTCGGCCATGGAGGACGAGGCCGTCTGTCTCGGGAGCGGCAGAGGGATCGCTGAACAGCGCTACCTCGCCATATTCAGTCTCGAGGCGGCGGAAGTCGCAGACGCTGGCGTAGCGGCCGGTCGCGAGGCAGTTCCATGGCTGCGGGTCCAGCGCCCCGCGCACAAGGTGCTTGATGCCGGGCAGCATGGCGAGGTGAACCGGATTACCGACGTTGCCGAGAATCCACACAGTATCGGCCGGGTTGACGCGGGCGCACCATGTTTCGCAGATGCGGCGAGTCATTTCTGCGCTGTCGGCGAAGCCGTAGGGATGGGCGTGGCGTGCGTTGTCGCCGTTGAAATGCAGGTCCGCGACAAAATGGATCGCCATCGCTCAACTCCAGGGCCCAGAACCGGCTCTCCCGCCGTTCTCGGAACACTTTCAACGGCTTGGCAGGGCGATTCGTTCCAGCGTGCGGCCATGATAACGGGCGTTCGCGACGATTTTGCGACCAATGGTGGAGCGGACGCGAAAAGGGCGGAAGAAGCGCTGCTCCTTCCGCCCTTTTCGCGGTCTTTTGGGGGTCAGTAGGTGGACGGCGGATCACTGGCCGGGAAGCTCTCATCGATGGCTTCGTCGGTCTTGCTCCAGTCTTTCGGCGGAGAGGTCATGTGATCCGGCCCGGAACCGCGCACATTGGCGCGATCGCCGCCGGCGAAGACCTCCTCCAGCTTTTCCTTGTTCACGTACTTGTAGAGCGCATAGCCAACGGCACCGGCCGCAGCCAACTTGATCAGGCCCATAACGGTTCTCCTCTCGGTATCTCGAAAGAAGAACGCGCCATGTCTGCGGAAGGTTTCAGTCCCCGCCGACCCGTTCGATCTGTGCGCCAACCAGTGCGAGTTTCTCCTCAAGCCGCTCGTAACCGCGGTCGAGGTGGTAGAGGCGGTGGACCTGGGTCTGTCCTTCGGCAGCGAGTCCGGCGATCACGAGGCTCATCGAGGCGCGCAGGTCGGTCGCCATCACATCGGCGCCGGTCAGCTTGTCGACGCCGTGGACAATGGCGGTGCGGCCTTTGGTCTCGATGCGCGCGCCCATGCGGTTGAGTTCGGGAACGTGCATGTAGCGGTTCTCGAAGATTGTCTCGGTCAGGACGCTGGAGCCTTCGGCGCGGCACAGCAGCGCCATGAGCTGGGCCTGCATGTCGGTGGCGAAACCGGGGTACGGCGCGGTGGAAAGGGTGACGGGCTTCAGCTTGCCCTCGGCGGCGACATAGATGCCGTCCGCCTTGGGTTCGACATGGACACCGGCATCGCGCAGGGCCTGCACGGTGGCTTCCATGTCCTCGATCCGGGCGCCCTTGAGCAGGACTTCGCCGCCGGTGATGGCAGCGGCGCAGGCGTAGGAGCCAGCCTCGATACGGTCGGGCATGACCATGTAGGTCGCGCCGTGCAGGCGGGGTACGCCGTGGATGGTGATGTCGGAAGTGCCGATGCCTTCGATCTGGGCGCCCATGGCGACCAGCAGATTGCACAGGTCGACGATTTCCGGCTCGCGCGCGGCATTGTGCAGGGTGGACTTGCCGTTGCACAGCACGGCGGTCATCAGCGCGTTCTCGGTCGCGCCGACAGACACGACGGGGAAGGAATAGCGCCCGCCCGGAAGGCCGCCGTCAGGGGCGATGGCGCGCACGTAACCGGCTGCCATCTCGATGGTCGCGCCCAGCGCTTCGATCACCTTGAGGTGCAGGTCGATCGGGCGGTTGCCGATGGCGCAGCCGCCGGGCAGCGATACGGTCGCCTCGCCCATGCGGGCCAGCATCGGGCCCAGCACCAGGATCGAGGCGCGCATCTTGCGCACCAGATCGTATGGGGCGACCGAGCTGGTGATGCGGGTCGCCTGCAGGGTCATCACCCGGCCGAAGTCTTCGGGGCGGCTGCCGGCGATCGCGGTGGAAATGCCGAACTGGTTCATCAGGTGCTGAAAACCGTCAATGTCGGCCAGACGCGGCAGATTGCGCAGCGTCAGCGGCTCTTCGGTCAGCAGCGCGCACGGGAGCAGGGTCAGTGCCGCGTTCTTGGCGCCGGAAACGGGGATGGTGCCGGAAAGGCGCTTGCCGCCCTCGATGATGATCTTGTCCATGGCCCCGCTTTAGCGCGAATCGCGGCAGGGGCAACGGGAGGCCGATCAAAAGAACGACGGATTAAAGTAGGAACAAGATTAACGCCCTTTGGTTGCGCTACGGCGGTTTAGCCGCTTTAACCGCAATGCAACATGAGCGAGGCAATATC
Source organism: Novosphingobium barchaimii LL02 (assembly GCF_001046635.1). GTDB lineage: Bacteria > Pseudomonadota > Alphaproteobacteria > Sphingomonadales > Sphingomonadaceae > Novosphingobium > Novosphingobium barchaimii. Next base: position 328,941 of record NZ_KQ130456.1, on the reverse strand, counting down.
CGGTTCCATGAGTGACAACACCTTCCGCAAGCCCGTCCGAAAGGCCGTCTTCCCCGTCGCCGGTCTAGGCACTCGTTTTCTTCCCGCCACTAAGGCGATTCCGAAGGAATTGTTGCCCGTCGTCGATCGTCCGCTGATCCAGTACGCGGTGGATGAAGCGCGAGAGGCGGGGATCGAGGAATTCGTCTTCGTGACCGGCCGCGGCAAGACCGCGATCGTCGAGCATTTCGATACCGCCTACGAACTCGAAGCGACCATGACTGCGCGCGGCAAGTCGCTCGATCCGCTGGAGCCGACGCGTATCCAGCCGGGCAACCTCGTCACCGTGCGCCAGCAGGTGCCGCTGGGTCTGGGCCATGCGGTGTGGTGCGCCCGCGCCGTGATTGGCGACGAGCCTTTCGCGATCTTCCTGCCGGACGAACTGATGTATGGCTCGCCCGGCTGTATGAAGCAGATGGTCGAGGCCTATAACGAAGTGGGCGGCAACCTCGTCTCGGTGCTGGAAGTGCCGATGGAAGAAGTATCCAGCTACGGCGTGATCGCGCCTGGCGCCGTCAATGGTGCGCTGACCGAGGTCAAGGGCCTGGTCGAGAAGCCCAAGGTAGAGGATGCGCCTTCGAACAAGATCGTCTCGGGCCGTTATATCCTCCAGCCCGAGGTCATGAGTCTGCTGGAAACGCAGGGCAAGGGCGCGGGCGGCGAGATTCAGCTGACCGATTCGATGGCCAAGCTGATCGGTCAGCAGCCGTTCCATGCAGTGACGTTCGCGGGCCGCCGGTTCGACTGCGGTTCCAAGCTGGGCTTCGTCGAGGCAACCTTGGCCATCGCGCTCGACCGTCCCGACCTGGGCGACGATGTGCGCGCCATGGTGCAGAAAATGCTCGGCTGATTTCAGCCCGACCTCGCGTTCAAAAAGAGCGCGCTGCCTTCAGGGCGGCGCGCTTTTTTTGGTTTTTGGTGCGGTGCGGTGCGGTGCGGTGCGGGGGCTTCGACAGGCTCAGCCTGAGTGGAGGTAGTGTATATCGGGGGGCTATATCCCCGCGCTTTGGCTTTTCGATTTAAGCCGACATCCGCTCATGCTGAGCTTGTCGAAGCACCGCCACAGCGCTTGCCCGGTCTTCAAACGAACTTCGCCAGCAGTTCCTTGGCGCGGTCGCAGTCGCGGCCCATCTGGTCGATCAGCGCGTCGAGCGAATCGAACTTCGCCTCGGGCCGCAGGAAGTGGTGGAACGCCACCTCGATCTCCTGCCCGTAGAGGTCGCCCGCGAAATCGAAGAAGTGGGGCTCCAGCAGCTCCTTGGGCGGGTCGAAGGTGGGGCGAATGCCGATGTTCGCAGCCCCCGTCACCACGCGGCCGTCGGGCATGCGCCCGGTCACTGCGTAGATGCCGTAGAGCGGTCGCAGATAAGTCGCCATGTCGATGTTGGCGGTGGGGTAGCCGATGGTGCGGCCCAGCTTGTCACCATGCTGCACGCGGCCCCGGATGGAGAACGGGCGGGTCAGCAGGCGCGCCGCCGTCTCGCAATCGCCTGTCTTGAGTGCATGGCGGATGCGGCTGGAGGAGATCGTGCCCTCCCCGTCGCTGACCGGGCCGACCGTGCGGCCTTCCATGCCGTTGCGCGCGCCGATTTCGCTCAGCACCTGCGGGTTGCCGCCGCGCGCCTTGCCGAAGGTGAAGTCATCGCCGGTTACGACGCCGGCCGCACCCATGTGGCGCACCAGCATTTCCTCGGCCCAGGCCGGTGCGGTCATCGCGGCCATGGCGGTGTCGAAATGCAGCACCAGCATGGCGTCTGCCCCGGCGGCGGCGAACAGCTCCTGCCGCTGGTCCAGCGTGGTCAGGCGGAAGGGTTCGGCATCGGGCTTGAAATGACGCACGGGATGCGGATCGAAGGTGGCGACGATGGCCGGACGGCCTTCCGCTCTGGCCCAGCGGATCGCTTCGCCGACGACGGCCTGATGGCCCTGATGGAACCCGTCGAAGTTGCCCAGCGCCAGCACGGCACCGCGCAGCGAATCGGGAACAGGCAGGCGGTTGTCGAGGCGAATCATGAGTGCCAGAGCCTATAGGTCGCGCAGGAGCGTCACGAAAGCATACGCTGGAAATGTACCTTCGGCCGGATGTTCCTCGCGCGCCGTTTCGCGCCATTCGGGGCCGGGCTCGGGTACATACGTATCGCCTTCGTAAATACCATGGATTTCAGTCAGCTCGATTCGGGCAGCGTGGCTCGCGAACAGTGCGTAGATTTCCGCGCCGCCGATCACTGCCACGTCACGGCCTGAAAGTGCCAGGGCTTCGTCCACCGAATGCGCGGTTTCGGCGCCGGGCGCGCCCCAGCCGGTATGGCGGGTGAGGACAATGTGGCGGCGGCCGGGCAGCGGCGCAGGAAAGCTGTCGAAGGTCTTGCGGCCCATGATCATCGGCTTGCCGGTGGTCATCGCCTTGAACCGCCTGAGGTCGGCGGGCAGGCGCCACGGCAGCGCGCCGTCGCGGCCGATCACGCCGTTCGCCGCGCGGGCGTAGATGAGGAAGATGCCCTGCATCGCGCGGCCTTTATCCGTCAGCCCAGCGTCAGCCGGGTGACGTGGCCCATCTTGCGGCCGGGGCGCGCCGCGGCCTTGCCGTAAAGATGGAGGTGATTGGCGGGATCGGCCAGGATCGCCGGCCAGTCATGCGCGTCATCGCCGATGAGGTTGCGCATCTCCACGCCCTTGGCGGCGAGGCCGGTGCCGCCGAGCGGCAGTCCGCAGATGGCGCGCACGTGGTTCTCGAACTGGCTGGTGACCGCGCCCTCGATGCTCCAGTGACCGGAGTTGTGGACGCGGGGGGCCATTTCGTTGAACACCGGGCCGTCCTGGGTGGCGAAGAATTCCAGCGTCAGCACGCCGACGTAGTCCAGCGCCTGTGCCACTTTTGCGGCGAGTTCGCGGGCGGCAGGCACCTGTTCCAGCAGTGCGGCGGGCGCCGGCAGGGTGCTGAGCGCGAGGATGCCGCTTTCGTGGACGTTGTGGGCCGAATCGAAGTAGCGGATGTCGCCGTCCGCGCCCCGGCACAGTATCACCGAGAATTCGGCAAAGAAGGTGATGAAGCCTTCGTAGACCAGCGGCGTGGCCGGAAGGTCGAGGCCGTCGGCATCGGCGGGTGTCATGATGCGCCACTGGCCCTTGCCGTCGTAGCCGTCGCGGCGGGTCTTGAGGATGCCGGGCACGCCGATCGCGGCAATGGCCTCAGCAAGGTCGGCGGCGCTGTCCACGGGGGCGTAGGGGGCAGGATTGCCGCCCAGCTGCGACACGAAGTGCTTCTCGCTCAGGCGGTCCTGCGCGGTTTCCAGCGCGCGGGGGTGCGGCAGCAGCGGGGTATCGCCCAGCGCCGCAAGCGGGCCGACGGGCACATTCTCGAATTCATAGGTGACTACCGCGCAGTCGGCGGCGAAGCGGGCCATGGCCTCGGCGTCATCCCAGGCGGCGCAGGTGAACTCGGCGCAGACGTCGGCGGCGATCGAATCGGCTTCGGGCGCATAGACGTGGCAGCGGTAGCCAAGCTGCGCCGCCGCGACGGCGATCATGCGCCCGAGCTGGCCGCCGCCGAGAATGCCGATCGTTTCGCCGGGGGGTATCATCGTTATGCCAATTCGCCTGCTTGGGGTGCCGGCCCTTTGACAAGCTCAGGGCGAGCGGGCTTCACTATAGTCTGTGACAACCCCCGCCTGCGCAGGGGTTGTCGTAACACGTCAGACCGGCCGTTCGGCCACACTGGCGGTCTGCTCGCTGCGGAACGCCTTGAGCCGCCCGGCCAGCGCCTCGTCCGAGGTGGCGAGGATCGCGGCGGCGAGCAGACCGGCATTTGCTGCGCCTGCCTCGCCGATCGCCAGAGTGCCGACGGGAATACCCGCAGGCATCTGGACGATGGAGAGCAGGCTGTCCTGGCCCGAAAGCGCCTTGGACTGCACCGGCACGCCCAGTACCGGCAGATGTGTCATCGAGGCGATCATGCCGGGAAGGTGGGCTGCGCCCCCTGCCCCGGCGATGACGACCTTGAAGCCCTCACCGTCCGCGCCCTTGGCGAAATCGACGAGGCGCTCCGGCGTGCGGTGCGCCGAGACAATCCGCGCGTCGTAGGCTATTTCCAGCTTGTCGAGCATCTCGGCGGCGCGGATCATGGTCGGCCAGTCGGACTGGCTCCCCATGACGATCGCTACCGACACCGGCGTTTCAGCCATGCTTCAACGCTCCGAAAGGTAATAGCGGTCGAGCACTGCGAGATCGTCGTCGAGATCGTAAACGATCGGCTGGCCGGTCGGGATTTCAAGACCGGTGATCTCGTTATCGGAAATGCCCGACAGGTGCTTCACCAGTGCGCGCAGGGAATTGCCGTGCGCGGCGACCAGCACGGTCGAGCCGGTCTTGAGGTGGGGCACGATCGAGCCTTCGTAATAAGGCAGGACGCGTGCGATGGTGTCCTTGAGGCTTTCCGTCATCGGCACGTCGATCCCGGCGTAGCGCGGGTCGGTGGACAGGTCGAACTCGGTGCCGCGCTCCATGACGGGGGGCGGGATGTCGAAGCTGCGCCGCCAGATCTTGACCTGGTCCTCGCCGTGCTTGGCGGCTGTTTCGGCCTTGTCCAGACCGGTGAGGCCGCCATAGTGCCGCTCGTTCAGGCGCCAGTCCTTGGTTTCAGGGATCCACAGAATGCCGGCGGCTTCCAAAGCAAGGTGCAGCGTCTTGATCGCACGGCTCTGCAAGGATGTGAAAGCGACGTCGGGCAGCATGCCCTTGTCCTTCAGCAGGGCGCCGGCGGCGCGGGCCTCGGCCTCGCCTTTCTCGGTGACGTCCACGTCCCACCATCCGGTGAAGCGGTTTTCCAGGTTCCACTGGCTCTGGCCGTGGCGGAGAAGGATCAGGCGAGGCAAGGCGTAGCTCCCTTTTTAGAATGGGACGGGACGGATGCAGTCTGGTGGCAGGCCCTAGCTTTCCGAGGGCGATTTGGGAAGCCTGACCGATTCGTCATCCTTATCTAAAGGCGCCGCCCCCTGTCTGCCGCTTTCGTCAGGTGATGACATCGCGCGTGCCTGCGTCTTTCTTCTACGCAGATTTTCTCGCAACTTGGCCGCCAGCCGCTCCTCACGCGTCAGCTTTTCCGGGGGTTTCCCGCCTGAATTTACGCCCTGCCCTGACTTTGTCCGCTTATCATTCATGACGCTGGCAATGCAGCCACCTCAGATAAAGCGCAAGCGGCGCTTGACAACCTGCCCGCCTCCAGACAATAGCGCGCCCCTGCCCCGGGTGACCGGGGCTTTGGAACGGCGCTGCTGTAGCTCAGTGGTAGAGCGCGTCATTGGTAATGACGAGGTCGGGAGTTCAATCCTCCCTAGCAGCACCATTCCGCCGTTCTCTACATCGTGACATGTTCGGAGCGCTCGCAACCACAGAGGTTGCGCGCGTAATTTTGCGTGTTGGTGCGTCTCGATGCACCGGACATTGGGATATCCCAATTGTCATCAAACTGTCTTTGCACTCTCACCGGAGTGTCATGAAACCCGCCTAGGGGCGCCTGCAAGACTTACAACGTCGCAACAGGGAACCTCTCCAGTCATGACACGTTCGATCCAGCTCCTTGCGGGGCTGCTCGCCTCGGCCTCGTTCGCCACCATCGCCCACGCGGGCGAGGTTGCCGGCCACGTCAGCGATTCCACCGGCACGCGCGCCCTGCAGTCGGCCGCCGTGCGCATCGTCGAACTTAACCGAACCGCCGAAACCGACCGTGCGGGCAGCTATGTGTTCGGCGACGTCCCCGCGGGCACTTACACCCTGGAAGCCCGCTATGTCGGTGCGGAAGTCACCACGCAGACGGTCACCGTCGCAGCGACCGGCACGACCCCGGGTGACTTCGACCTTACCGCAATCGGCGGCGCCGACATCCTCGTCACCGGCCAGACCGCGAACCTGACCAGCGCCTTGTCACGCCAGAAGGCCGCCGACGGCATCGAATCGGTCCTGACGCGCGATGCCGTAGGCCAGTTCCCCGACCAGAACGTGGCCGAATCGCTGCGCCGCCTGCCGGGCGTCAACATTCTCAACGACCAGGGTGAAGGCCGTTACGTTTCCGTTCGGGGCCTCGACCCGGACCTTAACGGCACCTCGGTCAACGGCGTGCGCATGCCTGCACCCGAATCGGATGCCCGTTCGGTCGCGCTCGACGTGATCTCCTCGGACACGATCGAATCGATCGAAGTGAAGAAGTCCTTCACCCCCGACATGGACGGCGACTTCATCGGCGCCTCGGTCGAGATCAACACCACCAGCGCCTTCGATTCGAAGAAGAACCGCTACTCGGTCAGCGCTGAAGGCAGCTACAACGACTACTCGGGCAAGGTCATGCCCAAGGGCGCGTTCGACTTCACCCAGAAGATCGGCGACGATTTCGGCGTCGCCGGTTCGGTCAGCTACTACAAGCGCAAGTTCGAGACCGACAACGTCGAGACCGGCGGGTGGCAGACCAACGACGATGGCCAGGCCTGGGCAGAAAGCGTCGAGTACCGCGACTATGACGTCGAGCGTACCCGCATCAACGCCGCGCTTTCGGCTGACTGGCGTGCCTCGGACACGACCAAGGCCTATATCCGCGGCAACTGGGCGCAGTTCGACGACCATGAATATCGCCGCCGCACCACTCTCGACTTCGGCGACTTCGGGGACGGCCCGAGCAGCATCTCCGACACCGGCGCCAGCTTCGACGGCAGCGACGAGCGCATTACCGTCGAGCGCGACCTGAAGGATCGTTTCGAGCGCCAGCGCATCCGCTCCGTCTCGATCGGCAGCGACACCGACACGGGCACGCTGAAGTTCAACTGGCAGGGCAGCTACGCCAAGTCTTCCGAGAAGGAGACTTTCTCCATCGACCCGACCCGCTTCCGCGCCCGCTTCCGCGCCGGCACGACGGTCGATATGGATTACTCGAACACGTACTATCCGACCTATTCGGTTTCCGAGGGCGCAGACACGTTCAACGATGCCTCCGAGTACGAATTCGACAAGACCGAGCTGACCACCCTGTCCGACAGCCAGGACGAGGAATGGGCGATCAAGGCCGACCTCGCCCGCACTTTCGCCGGTTCGGACGGTGACTTCACCATTCAGGCAGGCGGCAAGGCGCGCTGGCGCAAGAAGTCCTACGACTTCAACATGACCTACTACGAAGCGGCCGACGACACGGACTATACCCTGGCCGACGTGCTGGGTTCGCAGACTTACCGCCTGCTCGACATGGGGCCGGTGTCCAGCAAGGGCGGCCCGGCCGACTATCTGCTGGCGAACCCCGGCGACTTCGTGGTCAACGACTATGAAAGCGCGCTCAATTCGGCCGTCAGCGACTACTCGGTGCGTGAAGACATCCAGGCCGGCTATGCGATGGCCCGCTGGGACAGCTCGACGCTGCGCGTCATTGGCGGCGTGCGCATGGAGCGCACCCACAATGAGCTGAACGGCTTCCTGACCACCGACAACGGCGATGACACCATCACCGTCGACCCGGTCCAGTACAAGCGCAACTACACCAACTGGCTGCCCAGCCTGACCCTGCGCTACAGCCCCGAGCAGAACCTCGTTGCCCGCTTTGCCGGCTACAAGACGATCGTGCGTCCCAAGCTCTCGCAGCTGGCGCCGCGCTTCACCGTTAACGAGGACCTCGAGGCGGAATTCGGCAACCCGAACCTCAAGCCCTACCAGGCATGGAATTTCGACGCTGGTTTCGAGTACTATTTCGCCAACAACGGTGCGTTCTCGGTGGGCGGCTTCTACAAGTCGATCAAGGATTACTCGGTCGACCGCCGCTTCTACGATTACACGATCGACGGCGTGACCTATGACGAAGTGCTGATGCCGGTGAACGGCGACACGGCCGAGATCGCCGGCGTGGAAGTCAGCTACAGCCAGGTTTTCTCGATGCTGCCCTCGCCCTTCGACGGCCTGCTGACCCAGCTGAACTACACCTACACTTATGCCCGTGGCACCGTGTTCGACAGTGACGACGTCGCTCGCCGGATCTCGCTGCCCAACGCATCGAAGAACACCTTCAACGTCGTGCTCGGCTACGAGAAGGGCCCCGTCAGCCTGCGTGCTGCCGGCACCTTCCGCGACAAGTACCTGGACGAGGTGGGCGATTCGGCTGACACCGATCGCACCGTCAACCAGCACTTCCAGCTGGACCTCTCGGCCAAGTACAAGATCACCGACAACATCCGCATCTTTGCGGATTGGGTGAACGTCAACAATGCCAAGTACTTCGCCTACCAGAACCTCGCAGATGCCAAGCGCGTCCTGCAGTACGAGGAATATGGCTCGACCGTGAAGTTCGGCGCGCGGGTTACCTTCTGATGCACGCACGCGACATCCTGAAGGTTGCCGCGAAGGTTGGGCCGGGAGCATTGCTCCCGGCGCTCCTGCTCTCGGCCTGCACAACCACTGCGGCTGGCACCGGAGCAGAAACCGAAGCTGCGCGCCCCCGTTATCCCGCAACCGACATTCCTGCCGAGGCGGAGACCGTCCCGGTCGGCACCGGCGATGCCGATGCCGCGGACGATCCGGCGATCTGGCGCAACGCCGCCAACCCCGCCGCCAGCCTGCTGCTGGGCACCGACAAGAAGGCCGGTCTCTACGTCTACGGCCTCGACGGCACGGTGCGCGATTTCTCGCCCGCAGGCGCGCTTAACAACACCGACCTGCGCGAAGTGCGCTTGGCTGATGGTTCGACGCGCATCCTCGTGGGCGCCAGCGACCGTACCGACCGTACCGAGCCGCGCATCGCGCTGTTCAGTCTCGACGGCGCCACCGGCAAGCTGACCGTGCTGGGCTCCGATTCGTTCCTCAAGCCGGGCCATGCCCCGGCCGAGGCTTACGGCTTCTGCATGGGCGCTCCCCTCGCCGCCGGTGAACTGGCGCGCGCCTATGTCGTCCTCAAGGACGGCACCGTGGCGGAAAGTCGCCTCGTCGAAAACGGTGGCAGGATCGTGCCCCAGCACCTGCGCGACGTGAAGTTCGCGACCCAGTCGGAGGGCTGCGTCGTCGATGACGTATGGAAGACGCTTTACGTCGCCGAGGAGGACGTGGGCATCTGGAAGGTGCCGCTTTCCGGCGCCGCCCTCACCGCGCAGCCTTTCGCAAAAGTCGGTGCGGCGGACGGTCTCGTCGATGATGTCGAGGGGCTTGCCATAGCGCGTAAAGCGAACGGCCACACCTGGCTCGTCGCCTCCAGCCAGGGCGATAATGCCTATGCGCTGTTCGACGCCGAAACCGGCAAGCCCGCTGGCCGCTTCCGCGTCGAAGGCGGCGCGATCGGCGGCACCAGCGACACCGACGGCATCGAAGTCGTGCTCGGCGATTTCGGCCCGGCCTTCCCCGAAGGCGTGTTCATGGCGCAGGACGGCAACAACGCCCCCAAGGCGCAGAACTTCAAGCTGCTGTCCTGGCGTTCGATCCGCACCGCCATGGGCATCCGGTAAGGCCACTCAGATGCGCGCCGCCCTGCCTTCATCCGGCTGTGAATTTCACCCGGTATGCGGTAGGGCGGCGCCCATGGTGAGGGAAACGAATCGGTGAGGCGGATCGACGCGCTATGGAGCATCCTGGTGCTTGCAGGTGCTGTTCAGCCTGGCCTTGCCCGCGCAGACGTGCTGCAGATCGGCGCGTCCGGCGCTGAATGGGTCGCGGGCGGCCCTATCACTTTCGCCGCGCCGGAATTGACCCAGATCGACCCGGGCTCGGGCGTCGGCTTCATCGGCACCACTGTGGCCAGCGCGCCCGAACAGGTGGAGGAAGCGCCGCTTTCGGTCGATGCGAACCTGCACCCACTCTCCTTCACCCAGGCGCTCGATGCGGCCGGGCCCAGTCGCTGGCGTGACCGGGTGGCCCTGCTCGCGGCCAAGTACGACATCAGTCCGGCGCTGCTGGAAGCGGTGGTCTGGCAGGAAAGCCGCTGGAACGAACTGGCCGTATCCCCGGTTGGCGCGCGCGGCCTTGCCCAGCTGATGCCCGGCACTGCCGCGCAGATGGGAGTCAATTCCGCCGATCCGATGGCCAATCTCGAAGGCGGCGCGCGCTATCTGCGGATGCAGCTCGACGCGTTCGGCGGTAATATCGAGAAGGCGCTTGCCGCCTACAACGCCGGCCCCGGGCGCGTGGTGAAAGCCGGCGGCATTCCCAACATCCGCGAGACGCGCCTCTATGTTGCCGCGATCATGGCGCGCCTGACCGACCCGGTACGTCAGTAGGCCGCCCCTCATCCTGGAACAGCACCGGGATGATGATCTGCACGTCCGGGCGCAGGTAAGGAGCACTTCCAACCAACCCGTATTTGCTCTAGTGCGCGTGCCGTTATGACCGAACAGCGTGATTATAGATCGACCGTCTTCCTGCCGAAGACCGATTTCCCCATGAAGGCCGGGCTCCCCCAGAAGGAGCCGGGTATTCTGTCGCGCTGGCAGGCCGAGGATATTTACCGCAAGACCCGCGATGCGCGCAGCGACCGCGAAAAATTCATCCTCCATGACGGCCCTCCCTACGCCAATGGCGACATGCACATCGGCCATGCGCTCAACCACATCCTCAAGGACATGGTGGTGCGCACGCAGACGCTGCTGGGCAAGGACGCGCCCTACGTTCCGGGATGGGATTGCCACGGCCTGCCCATCGAGTGGAAGGTCGAGGAAGAATACCGCAAGAAAAAGAAGAACAAGGACGAGGTTCCCGCCGAGGAATTCCGCGCCGAATGCCGCGCCTATGCCCAGAACTGGGTCAACGTGCAGCGCGAGCAGCTCAAGCGCCTGGGCATCAACGGCGACTGGGACAACCCGTACCTGACGATGGATTTCCAGGCGGAAGCCACCATCGTCGGCGAACTGCTGAAATTCGCCGAGAACCGGATGCTCTATCGCGGCGCCAAGCCGGTGATGTGGAGCCCGGTCGAAAAGACCGCGTTGGCCGAGGCCGAGGTCGAATACGAGGACATCGTCTCGACCCAGATCGACGTGGCGTTCGAGATTGTCGAATCGGCAGTGCCGGAACTGGTCGGCGCCTACGCGGTGATCTGGACGACCACGCCGTGGACGATCCCGGTGAACCAGGCTTTAGCCTACGGGCCTGAGGTCGAATATCACCATTACCGGGCCCACGACGGGCGGCGCTTCATCGTGGCAGTGCCCCTGCTCGAAGCGTTCTTCGCGCGGACCGGGCTTGGCCCCGTCGCCGAAAACGTCGAAGGCGATGCGGATATCTCCGAATATGCCCTCGGCACCTACAAGGGCTCCGACCTCGCCGGCACCGTCGCGCGGCACCCGATGCATGCGTTGGGCGGTTTCTTCGCCGAGCCGCGTCCGTTCCTCAGCGGCGATTTCGTCACCACCGAGAGCGGCACCGGGCTTGTCCACATGGCGCCCGATCACGGCGAGGACGACTTCGACCTTTGCAAGGCCAATGGCCTTGGCCCGAAGTTCGTGGTCGAAGCCGATGGCAAGTACCGCGAGGACTGGCTGTGGCTGGCGGGCCAAGGCTCGGTCATCAACCCCAAGTTCAACGCGCCCGACGGCCCGGTCTGCACTGACCTGCGCGAAGCGGGCGGCCTGCTGGCTGCTTCGGCTGATTACAAGCATTCCTACCCGCATTCGTGGCGTTCCAAGGCCAAGGTGATCTATCGCTGCACCCCGCAGTGGTTCGTGCCGATGGACAAGGCGATGACCCATATCTCGCCCAAGTCCGCCGGCGAGAACTGCTGGGAAGCCGAAGGCGGCGCGGTCAATCCCGCCGAGGAGGGCGAATTCGATGCGCCCACGCTGCGTGCCGCCGCCTTGAAGGCCATCGCAGAAACCCGCTTCGTCCCCGAAAAGGGCCGCAACCGTATCGGTGCGATGGTGGAAGGACGCCCTGACTGGGTGCTCTCGCGCCAGCGCGCGTGGGGCGTGCCGATCACCCTGTTCGTGGACCGCAAGACCGGTGAGTACCTCGTCGACGAGGCCGTGAACGCCCGCATCGTCAACGCCGTTCTCGCCAAGGGCGTCGATGCCTGGTCGGACGAAACCGCGCAGGACTTGTTAGGCCCCGACTACGATGCCGAGGACTACGAGCGCGTCGCTGACATTCTCGACGTCTGGTTCGATTCGGGTTCGACCCATGCCTTCGTGCTCGAATCTGGCCGCTGGCCCGACCTCCTTCGCCCCGAAGGTTATGTCGGTCCCAAGGCCGACCTGTATCTGGAAGGTTCCGACCAGCATCGCGGCTGGTTCCAGTCCTCGCTGCTGGAATCGTGCGCGACGCGGGGCCATGCGCCTTACAAGACGGTCCTGACCCACGGCTTCACGATGGACGCCAAGGGCTTCAAGATGTCGAAGTCACTGGGCAATACGATCAGCCCGCTCAAGGTCATGGAGACCAACGGCGCCGACATCATCCGCCTCTGGGCTCTGTCGGTCGACTTCACCGAAGACCACCGCATCGGCGACGAGATCCTCAAGGGCGTGGCCGACCAGTACCGCAAGCTGCGCAACACCTTGCGTTACCTGCTGGGCGCGCTGGACGGGTTCGATGAGGCCGAGCGCCTGCCGGTGGCCGAAATGCCCGAGTTGGAGCGCTACGTGCTGGCGCTGCTGGGCAATCTGGACACTACCTTGCGCGGCGCGGTCGATGCCTTCGACTTCAACACGTATGTCCGGTCGCTGCTGGACTTCTGCAACGAAGACCTCTCGGCGTTTTTCTTCGATATCCGCAAGGACTGCCTCTACTGCGATGCGCCCGCGGACCCGAAGCGCCGCGCCTATCGCACCGTGCTGGACACCCTGTTCCACGCGTTGATCCGCTACGCCGCGCCGGTGATCGTCTTCACCGCCGAGGAGACCTGGCAGAGCCGCTATCCGGGCGAGAGCGTCCACCTGCTCGAATGGCCTGAAGTGCCCGCTGCCGAAGCCGATCTTCTCAAGTGGCAGGCGCTTCGCGCCCTGCGCGCCGCCGTGACCGAGGCGATCGAGCCGCTGCGCCGCGAAAAGATCATCGGCTCCAGCCTTGCGGCCGAAGTCACCGTGCCGGCATCGGCGCCTGATGCCGACCTGGCGGAACTGTTCATCACCGGGACAGTCACGCGCGGGCAGGCAGAAGGCGTGAGCGTCACCCCTTCCCATGACCACAAGTGCGGCCGCTGCTGGCGCCACCTTCCCGAAGTGACCGAGGACGGCGACTTGTGCGCGCGCTGCGATGACGTTGTCGGCGCCGTGGAGGTGCAGGCGTGAGCGCTGCGACAAACCCCTGGCGCAATCGCCTGATCGGCCTGCTGATCGCGGCGATGGTTTTCGCCATCGACGTCGGCATCAAGGATTGGGTGGTTCACGGCCTGCGCCTGCAGGAGATCGGTCAGGTTTACGTGCTGCCGTTCTTCAACTTCACCTGGACGCAGAACTTCGGCGTTTCGCTGGGCCTGTTCACCGCCGGCTCGCCCGAGGCGCGCTGGGCGCTGGTGGCGATGACCGGCGCGATTGCCGCCTTCGTTTTCGTCTGGCTGCTGCGAGAGCGCAAGTTGGCCGAGATCGCCGCGCTTGGCATGGTGCTGGGTGGCGCTGCCGGCAACATCCGCGACCGTTTCGCGGTTGGCTATGTGATTGACTATGCTGACTTGCACATTGGCGGGTTTCGCCCTTTCCTCATTTTCAATCTCGCCGACGCGGCCATCACCATCGGCGTCCTGATTATCCTTGCCCGATCCCTGCTTTCGCGCGAAAAGCCCGATGCAGAGGCGGATTCCGCCCCCGAGGCTCAAAAGAATGCGAGTTGAATTGATGCGCATGAAGAAAACCGGTGCCTTCGTCCTTGTTGCGACCGGCGCCGTCCTGTTGTCGGCTTGCGGCAGCACCGGCCTGTTCAACCGGGCCGGACCTGATGAATTTGCCGTGCAGCGCCAGACGCCGCTGGTCGTGCCACCAGACTTCTCGCTGAGCCCGCCCAAGGAAGGCCAGCCCCGGCCCGCCGACGATTCGCTCCAGCAGCAGACGCTCGATGCGCTGTTCGGCGGCCCGCAGGCCCGCAGCGACATCGAGAAGTCAGCGCTGGCGCTGGCCGGCACGTCGGAGCCGGCTATCCGTTCCACCGTGGGCGATCCGGGGACTTACGCCGTCGCCAAGGGGCAGGTGACCCGCGCGATCCTCGCCGCGCCGGAAGGCGACGGCCGCGACGCGCAGACCTCCGTCGGCACCTGAACTTTCGGGTTCGCAGAACAGAAAAAAGGCCGGGCGCAAGTCCGGCCTTTTTCGTTGTGGATGGAGGAAGGCTGCCGGAGTGCTACCGCCGACGTCAGCCGTCGCCGGAGACCCCGTCGTCGCCGTCCTCGTCGATGAGTTCGTTCACCAGGATCTTGTCGATCTTGAGGCCGTCCATGTCGATGACCTCGAAGCGCCAGCCCTGCTCGATGAAGTGTTCCCCCTCACGCGGGACCTTCTTGAGCACCGCCAGCACATAGCCCGCCAATGTCGCGAATTCGCGATCGTCGGGCAGGGTGATGGCCAGCCGGTCGGCCAGTGCATCGGCCGGCATCGCGCCGGAAACGAGCAGCGAGCCGTCTTCGCGCACGACGATCATCGGCTCGTCGCCCTCGTCCTGATGCGCGACGAAATTGCCCGCCAGTGCTGCCAGCACGTCAGAAGGCGTGACGAGGCCTTCCAGGTGACCGTATTCGTCGTGGACCACAGCCATCGCCACTTCGGCGGTCTGCAGCTTGCGCAAGGCGTCCATGGCGTCGAGCTGGTCCGGGATGACCTCGGCCTTGCGCATCATCGCGCGCACGTCGACCGGCCGGCCGGCCACCCAGCAAGCCAGCACTTCGCGCACCTTGAGAATGCCGATGACGTTGTCGGCGGAACCGTCGCCGGCTACCGGCAGCAGCGAGTGCGGTGACGCCTCGATCCGGGCGCGCAGTTGGGCTTCGTCGGCATCGACATCAATCCAGTCGATCTGGTTGCGCGGGGTCATCAATTCGCGAACGGGACGTTCGGCAAGGCGCATGACGCCGGTCATCATCGCGCGCTCCTCCTCCTCGATCACGCCCGAGCGGGTGGCCTCGGCGAAGATCATGTGCAGTTCTTCGGCGGTGAGCTGTTCGGAATCGCCGCGCCGAATCGAGAAGAGGCGCAGGATCACCGCGGAAGACCGGTCGAGCAGCCAGACGAACGGGCCCATGATCGTGGCCAGCAGGCTCATCGGCCGCGCCATGATCAGCGCCACCGGTTCCGCCATGCGCAGGGCCAGCTGCTTGGGCACCAGTTCGCCTACCACGACGCTGGCATAGGTCGTGGCGATGATGACCAGCGCAAAGCCGGCTTCCCCGCCGAAACGCAACGGCAGGCCCATTGCGGTCAGCCGTTCGCCGACCGGGCCGCCCAGGCTGGAACCCGAGTAAGCACCGGCGATGATGCCGATCAGGGTAATGCCGATCTGCACCGTGGAAAGGAAGCGGCCCGGGTCGGCGGCCAGGTCCAGCGCGGTTTGCGCCGCGCGGCTTCCCTTGTCGGCCAAGGCCCGGAGGCGCGCTGCGCGCGCGGAAACGATGGCCAGTTCGGACATCGAGAACAGGCCATTGATCAGGATCAGGCCGGCGATGATGAGGAGGTCAGTCCAGGGAAAGGGCGTCACAATGCGCTATCGCTAGCAGAGATTGCGGCATTCGCGAAGGGCCCGTGATGCGGCGCAATGCTTTGCAATGTACTGTGCCTTGGGAACACAAGCGCGGGACGGGGGTTGAGCGGGCATTATCCATTTGCCATTCATGATCACTAGAGCACACAGATGCCCGTAAGGCATGTCTCAAGGGCACATAGAGGAGGGCCATACTATGAAGAATTCGCGCCTCGTTACATCGGCAGCGGCAGTGTTCGCGCTGGTCGCCGTTTCCGCCTGCGTCACCGACCCCAACACCGGTGAGCGCAAGGTCTCACGCACCGCGATCGGCGGCGCCGGCGGCGCCGGCCTTGGCTATCTGCTGGGCAGTGTCATCGGCGGCAAAACCGCGCGTATCGTCGGTGCGGGCATCGGCGGCGTGGCTGGCGGCGTCGTCGGCTATCAGATGGACAAGCAGATCAAGGAACTGAAGGAGCAGACCGCAGGTTCTGGCATCGATGTAACCCAGCAGGGCGATGGCATCCTGGTGAACCTGCCCGACGTGACCTTCGCCGTCGATTCTACGGTCATCAGCCCCTCGTTCCAGGCTTCGCTGGACAAGGTCGCGCAGTCGATGGTCCAGTATCCCGACAGCCTCGTCGATGTGTACGGCCACACCGATTCGACCGGATCGGCGGCGCACAACATGGACCTGTCCAAGCGCCGTGCCGATTCGGTGGGCCGCTATCTGATCAGCCGCGGAGTTTCCTCTTCGCGCATTCAGACGCAGGGTATGGGCATGAACTACCCGGTCTCTGACAATACCACGGCCGAAGGCCGCGCGCTTAATCGCCGTGTCGAAATCAAGATCACCCCGGTGACGACGGACGACGCTTCCCGCGCCAAATAATATCGTCTCCTGCAAGGAATGCCGATATCAGGGAAGGGGCTGGTGCTGAGAAGCGCTGGCCCCTTGTCTTCGTATAGAGGCAATAACGTCTTGAATTGTCATGCCGACCGCTTAGCCTGAATGGCGAACGGGGTTCGGGGGACCTGATGCAATTCAAGATGTTGGCTGCGGCTCTTTCCGTATTCCTATGGCCTGGCCTTGCCCAAGCCGCCTGGCTCGAAGCGTCCAGTGAACACTTCGTCATCTACGCCGATGATAATGAGCGGGACATCACCCGCTTCTCGCAACAGCTTGAACGCTATCATGCGGGAATGGCGCTGCTGCTGGCTTCCAAGTCGACGGTACCCAGCCCCTCGAACCGGGTCACGGTCTATGTCGTGCGCAACAAGCGCGAGGTGCAGGAACTGCATGGCGGCGACAACAAGTTCCTCGGCGGTTTTTACGTCCCGCGTGCCGGCGGCTCGCTGGCCATCGTACCCAAGGTCGATTCGGGCAATGGCGCGGTCACTATGTCGATGGTTGTGCTGCTGCACGAATATGCCCACCACTTCCTGATCTCGTCGAATTCCATGCCGATGCCGCGCTGGTTCAGCGAAGGTGCGGCCGAATTCTTCGCCTCGGCCAAGTTCGAGCCGGATGGCGCGGTATGGCTGGGCCGTCCGGCGCAGCACCGCGCGGGCGAGCTGTACTTTGCCAAGGACGTGAAAGCAGCTGACCTGCTCGACCCCGCCGAATACGACAAGAGCAAGCACACCACCTACGATGCCTTCTACGGCAAGAGCTGGCTGCTCTATCACTACCTGACGTTTGATGTCGCACGCAGAGGCCAGCTCGGGCGCTACATTGCGCTGCTTCAGGATGGGAAGGCCCAGCGTGATGCTGCGCTGGAAGCGTTCGGGGATATCGACACGCTGGAAAAGGACCTCGACAAGTACCTGAGCAAGAACCGGATGTCGGCGCTTAAACTGACGGCGGATAAGGTGCCGATCGGTGCGATCAGTCTTCGTGTCCTGCCAGCGGGGGAATCGGCAATGATGCCGGTGCGCATTCGCTCGAAGCGTGGTATCTCACGCGAGGAGGCGCCCGCGCTGCTGGTTGAGGCCCGCGCCGTCGCGGCGCGCTACCCGGGCGACAGTGCCGTCCTGTCCGCTCTGGCCGAGAGCGAGTACGATGCCGGCAACGACAAGGAAGCGATCGCCGCCGCCGATGCGGCGCTGGCGCTCGATCCCAAACAGGTCAACGCCTATGTCCAGAAGGGGCTGGCGCTGTTCCGCATCGCGTCCGAGGCCGATGATAGCGCTGCGGCCTACAAGGCGGCACGCGCGCCGTTCATTGCTCTCAACCGCATCGAGAACGACCATCCGCTCCCGTTGATGTACTTTTATCGCAGCTTTGTGGAGCAGGGCGAGAAGCCGCCGACGCTGGCGCTCGATGCGCTGATTCGGGCAATGCAATTGGCTCCTTTCGACCTTGGGCTGCGCATGAACCTTGGCCAGGCATTGATACTACTCGGCCGGCGGGACGACGCCCGCATCGTCCTGCTACCCGTGGCCTATAGCCCGCACGGCGGCGGCATGAGCGACTTTGCCCGCAAGATGGTGGAACGGATGGACAAGGACCCGGCCTGGAAGGGTGAGGGGGATTTATCGGAAGAAGGCAGCGAGGGCGTTTCCGAATGAAGCCTAGGCGGAGTAGCGCACCGCTCGTTCCGCCAGACGTTCCACTGCGGCTTCATGAATGCCGGTCGAGGCGACCATCACTCCGAAGGCACGCGGGTCGTGCTTGTTGTAGTTGAGCGGCTTGCCGAAAGCATCAGTCACAACCGCTCCTGCCTCGCGCGCGATCAGCCCGGCGGCGGCGATGTCCCATTCATAGCCCCAGCGCAAGGTGACGAGCAGGTCCGCCTCGTCGGCGGCGATCATCGCCATGCGCAGGGCAATGGAATTGGGCTGGTCGACAAGGGTGAGGTCGGCATCTTCGGCCGCCAGCTTCAGGGCGGGCACGCGCGAGCCGGCCAGCGAATCGCGTCGACTGGCGACAAGCTGCTCGCCATTGCGGCAGGCGCCTTTGCCTGCTTCGGCGAACCAGAACTCGCCGCCATGCTCGCGCCGCCGCACCGGGGCATAGAGGTAGCCCAGCAGTGGGCGCCGCATGTTCACCAGCGCCACAGAGATCGCCCAGCCCGTGCGGCCGCGGATGAAGTCGCGGGTGCCGTCGATCGGGTCGACCAGCCAGACCAGTTCGTGGTTCTGACGTTCGAGGCTGTCGGTCGTCTCTTCGGAAAGCCATCCGGCCGCTGGCAACAGGGTGTGAAGTTCGGCCTTGAGAAAGGCGTCGACCTCCAGATCGGCAGTGCATACCGGACTGCCGGGGGTCTTTTCCCACGATTCGAGGCTGTGGCCATCACCCGGCCAGCCTGCCAGCGCGATGCGCCCGGCTTCTCGAACGATGGCTTCCAGTCTGTTCCGGTCAATCATCTACCGACTTTCGTTGCTGCATTCATTCTGGCATTGCTATTGCGTATTCATATCAATTAGGTTCGAACAAATCGTTCTCTCCTATGAAATTGCGCAGGCTACGGGACTTTTCAAGCCAGCGGGGATGTGCTTATGCGGCGGGGCATAACTATGGCTACGGCGCCTTCCCAAGGAACCTCCAGCAGAAAGCGATTTGAGCGATGAACATTCACGAATATCAGGCCAAGGAACTGCTGTCGAAGTATGGCGTGGGCATCCCCGCCGGCATCGCCGCGCTGACCGTAGAGGAAGCGGTTGCCGCCGCCAGGCAGCTCCCCGGGCCGCTCTACGTCGTGAAGGCGCAGATCCACGCTGGCGGACGCGGCAAGGGCAAGTTCAAGGAACTCGCCGCCGACGCCAAGGGCGGCGTGCGCCTCGCCAAGTCGATCGAGGAAGTCGAGGCATTCGCCAAGGAAATGCTCGGCAACACCCTCGTCACCATCCAGACGGGTGATGCCGGCAAGCAGGTGAACCGCCTCTACGTGACCGACGGCGTCGACATCGAGAAGGAATACTATCTCTCGATGGTCGTCGACCGCGCAACCAGCCGCGTCGCCCTGATCGTCTCGACCGAAGGCGGCATGGACATCGAGGAAGTCGCCCACTCGACGCCTGAGCGCATCACCACCATCACCGTCGACATCGCCACGGGCTTCCAGGCCCATCACGGCCGCGCCGTCGCCTTCGCGCTCAAGCTCACGGGTGAGCTGAACAAGCAGGCGCAGAAGATTTCCAAGCAGCTTTACGAGGCGTTCGTCGCCCTCGATTGCGACATGCTGGAAATCAACCCGCTGGTGGAAACCAAGGACGGCAACCTGCTGGTCCTCGACACCAAGATGAGCTTCGATTCGAACGCCCTGTACCGTCACCCCGACGTGATGGCCCTGCGCGACGAGACCGAAGAAGATCCCGCTGAAGTCGAAGCGTCGAAGTACGACCTTGCCTACATCAAGCTCGATGGCGACATCGGCTGCATGGTCAACGGTGCCGGCCTTGCCATGGCGACGATGGACATCATCAAGCTCAACGGCATGTTCCCGGCCAACTTCCTCGACGTTGGCGGCGGCGCCAACAAGGAGAAGGTGACGGCGGCGTTCAAGATCATTCTCGCGGATCCTGCCGTAAAGGGCATCCTCGTGAACATCTTCGGCGGCATCATGAAGTGCGATGTCATCGCCGAGGGCATCGTTGCCGCGGCGAAGGAAGTGAACCTGCAGGTTCCGCTGGTGGTTCGCCTCGAAGGCACCAACGTCCAGCAGGGCAAGGACATCTTGGCCGGCTCGGGCCTGCCGATCGTCGCCGCCAACGATCTGGGCGATGCCGCCAAGAAGATCGTCGCCGAAGTGAAGAACGTGGCCTGATCGGGCTGCGTTCGCGCGGGCGACGAAACGTCGTGCGCGCGATCACATGACGAATATTGAGACGGCGGGGGTTTCGCGACCCCCGCCGTTTTGCATATGTAGCTCAGCTATCTGCCGGCCAAGCTCTTAGCGCTATGTGAGACTTGACGCGGTGGACTAGGAACGCGATAGCTCCCCCACCAGTTTAATCGCGCGGTTAAATTTTGCCGTCCCAGCAGTGAGAGGACAGATCGCATGAAGATCATCGTGCCCGTAAAGCGGGTCATCGACTATAACGTGAAGCCGCGGGTCAAGGCCGACGGCACGGGTGTTGACCTTGCCAACGTCAAGATGAGCATGAACCCGTTCGACGAGATCGCGGTGGAAGAAGCCATCCGTATCAAGGAAGCGGGCAAGGCTGAAGAGATCATCGCGGTCTCGGTCGGGCCGGCCAAGGCTGCCGAAACCCTGCGTACCGCGCTTGCCATGGGCGCCGACCGGGCGATCCTGATCGAGACCGACGCGGAGGTCGAGCCGCTGGCCGTCGCCAAGATCCTGAAAGCCATCGTCGGCGAAGAAAACCCCGGCCTGGTGATCCTTGGCAAGCAGGCGATCGATGACGATTCGAACCAGACCGGCCAGATGCTCGCCGCGTTGCTGGGCCGCCCTCAGGGCACCTTCGCCAACAAGATCGAGATCGACGGCGAGCAGGTTGTCGTCACCCGCGAAGTCGACGGCGGTCTCGAAACGGTGAAGCTGACGCTTCCCGCCATCGTCACCACCGACCTTCGCCTGAACGAGCCGCGCTATGCTTCGCTGCCCAACATCATGAAGGCAAAGAAGAAGCAGCTCGATACCAAGAGCCCCGCCGACTACGGGGTCGACATCACGCCGCGTCTCAAGACCCTCAAGGTTTCCGAGCCGCCGGTGCGTTCCGCAGGTATCAAGATCGCTGACGTCGACGCCCTCGTCGCGAAGCTCAAGGAAATGGGAGTAGCCTGAAATGAAGACTCTTGTTTGGGTTGAGCACGACAACGCTGTCGTCAAGGACGCCACCCTCGCCGTCGTCACCGCCGCTGCCAAGCTGGGTGAAGTGCATCTGCTGGTTGCAGGGTCTGGCTGCCGCGCCGTGGCCGATGCCGCTGCGCAGATCGCCGGTGTGGGCAAGGTCCACCTCGCCGACAACGCCGCCTACGAGCATGGCCTGGCCGAAAACGTCGCCCCGCTCGTCGCCGAGCTGATGGGCCATCACGATGCCTTCGTGGTGCCCGCCACCACCACCGGCAAGAACATCGCGCCGCGCGTTGCCGCGCTGCTCGATGTGATGCAGATCTCGGACATCCTCTCGGTCGAGGGCGAGAAGACCTTCACGCGTCCGATCTATGCCGGTAACGCCATCGCCACCGTGGAATCGAGCGATGCCAAGCTGGTCATCACCGTGCGCGGCACCGCCTTCGCCAAGGCGGAAGCCACGGGCGGTTCGGGCACGGTCGAAGACGTGTCGGGCGCCGGTGATGCCGGCCTGTCCGCGTTCGTTGGCGCAGAGCTTGCCAAGTCCGAGCGTCCCGAACTGACCAGCGCGAAGATCATCGTTTCCGGCGGCCGCGCGCTGAAGGATTCGGAGACTTTCGAATCGATCATCCTGCCGCTGGCGGACAAGCTGGGCGCCGGCGTTGGCGCATCGCGCGCCGCGGTCGATGCGGGTTATGTGCCCAACGATTATCAGGTTGGCCAGACCGGCAAGATCGTCGCACCGGAAGTCTACATCGCCGTCGGCATCTCGGGCGCGATCCAGCACCTTGCCGGCATGAAGGACTCCAAGACCATCATCGCCATCAACAAGGACGAGGACGCGCCGATCTTCCAGGTCGCCGATATCGGCCTGGTCGCTGACCTGTTCACTGCCGTACCGGAGCTTACCGGCAAGCTTTGAGCTTTTCCTTGCCGTCACAAAGATTTAACCCCCGGATGCAAGTCCGGGGGTTATTTCGTATGGACGGCGTTCACGGGCGCGCCGAAGTGAAGGGGCAGGTCAGACGTGATCCATCGGTATTTTCTCGCGCTTTTTGTTTTTGGCGGACTGACGGCTGCCGCCTCGCCCGTCCATGCGAAGACCAAGGAAACGATCCTGCCGAAAGCGTCGAACTGGCTCCTCGACGCGGGCGAGAAAAGCTGTCTGCTGGCGCGCAAGTTCGGCACCGATGACAAACCTGTGCTGCTTGGCATGCGGACCTATGCGCCGGGCTATCATTTCGAAATCACGCTGTCAGGCGCGCCGGCCAGAATTCTGCAGACCGCGCACAGGTTCACTATCGCCTACGGAGGGGGAGAACCGCTGCCGGTCCGTTCGCACCAGATGGGCAAGAACGAAGACTACGGCGCCGCTGTGGTCTTCTCCAACACGCTTTCGATGACGGCACCTCCGCAGGAGAAAACGGAATTGGAAGAGGAGGACGACATTCGGCCGGTAGCGATTGATCTGGCTGTCGAGGCGCAGATCGACACCATCTCGATCGCCACTTCCGGCCAGCGTTTCATCCTCAAGACCGGCCCCATGGCGAAAGCGCTGGCGACCATGCGTCAATGTACCGATGGCCTGGTTACCCGGTGGGGACTTGATCCGGTCGCCCAGTCCAAGCTGAGCCGCCGGGTAAGGGTGGGGGATGTTTCGTGGATCGAGCACATCCAGCGGATATATCCGGCCGAACTCATGTTAAAGCGCAGGGAAGCGCGTGTGAACATGCAGATCGTGGTGGACAAGACAGGCGCGGCGACGCGCTGCGATACTGCGCAGGCTTTCGCCAACACGGATTTCAAGGTCCGCGCCTGCGGCATTGTTCTCAAGGAGGCGCGCTTCCAGCCTGCCCTCGACCAGAGCGGGCAGCCTATCGATTCCTATTATACGGCGACGATCCTGTACAAGATGGGCTGATCGTATGTGCCCGCGTCAGGGCCTCAGACGTTCGTACAACCCCAGAACTACCGGAACAGGGCCATCGGTTACCTCATGGGCGCCATAGTGCGCGAAGCCGAGCTTGGCTGCGAGCCGCTGAGATGCGGTGTTGCCATCCTCGATCATGCAGGCGATGCGGCGGGAGCCGTGAGCCTCGTCGAACCATGAGAGCACGGCCTCCATGACCTCGCCGGCGATGCCCTGTCCGCAATGGTCGGCGCGCACGATCCAGCCGGCTTCGGGCACGTCGTCCAAGCCCAGCGCTTCTCCATAGCCGCGGTAGGAATGGAAAATTCCGCCGCTCGCGATGATCTCGCCCTCGCCCCGGAATCGCACCATGAAGCTGCCGTAGCCATATAGTGCCCAGGACCCTGCATTGCGCAGCAGGCGCTCGAACTGGGGCTGGGGATCGGCGCTGGCGGGGCCGAGGTAGCGGCGTGTTTCCTCGTCCGCGATCAGGCGGCACAGGCCGGGGAGGTCGCCGGGGGCAGGGCGGTACAATTCCAAACGCTGCGTCGTCAGTATCGGTTTTCCGCTCATAGCCACCGGTCGACCGCGTGGATGCAGACCCCGAACAGTCCGCCTACCAAGGTACCGTTGATGCGGATGAACTGGAGGTCGCGGCCGACCGCGCCTTCGATACGGTCGCTAACGGTGCGGGCGTCCCAGCGTTTTACCGTTTCCGAGACCAAGCGAACGATCTCGTCGCCGTAGCGCGCGGTCACGCCGACCAAAGTGCGGCGTGCAAAGCGGTTGATCTGGCTTTGCAGGCGAGGGTCGTCACGCAGGGCGTTGCCCAGTTCGCCCAGCATCGTCGTCAGCTGGCCGCCCAACGCCGTGTGCGGATCGCGCGCGGCGGCGATGAGCTGTTGGCGCAGACGTTCCCACACGCCCTGCCACCACTGGCTTACGGCCGGGTTGGCGATGAGCTCGCGCTTGGCGTTCTCGACGCGCGCGCGCAGGGCCCCGTCGTGCTGGAGGTCGTGGGCCAGACCCTGCAGCATCTGCTCGACTTTGGCTTTGAGCGGGTGGTCGGGCTGGACGATCATTTCCGCCAGCAGCTTGTAGAGGCCGTCCAGCACCGAATTGGCGATGCGGCTGTCGAGACCGGTGAAGCGCAGCAGGCCGTGCGCGCGCTCGCGGATCATGGTACGCACCAGCTCCTCGTTTGCCTCCAGCGCCTCGCCCGCCCAGCGGATCGCCCCATCCAGCAGGGGTAGGTGGCGGCGGTCGGCAATCGTGGCCGAGAGCATTTGGCCAAGCAGGGGGGCGATCTCTACCCGCTCCAATTGGCGCGCCATCCCGGCGCGGATCTGATTACCCAGCCGGTCGGGGTCGAGCGATTCGAGCACGTCGGCAACGAGGTTGGCGGCGCCCGCGCGCAGGCGCGATTCGCCGCCCCGACCGGGGTCGGACAGGAAACCGCCAGCGGAACTGGCGAAGTTGAAGGCGTTTACCCGGCGGGCGACGACCTGAGGGGTGAGGAAATTGTCACGCAGAAATGTCGCCATCGAATCGGCGATACGGTTCTTGTTCTCGGGGATGATCGCGGTGTGCGGGATAGGAAGGCCAAGCGGGCGGCGGAACAGCGCGGTTACCGCGAACCAGTCCGCCAGACCGCCGACCATGGCCGCTTCGGTGAACGCAATGGCATAACCCCAGCCAGGGTGTTCACCCCCGAAGCGCCGAAGCAGGATGAACGCGACCGCCATCGCCAACAGCAGGCCAGTGGCGAAAAGGCGCATGCGCTGTGCCCGGTCCTGCGGGATGCCCTTCAATGCGAGACCTGCTGAACTACGCCCGGCTGGCGGCAATGTGCGTTCTTCCTATTCGGCCGGGTGCGGCTGGTGATCGTCCCCGGTATGGGCCTGCGCGGGGGCCTTTGGCCCATGCTCGGTGGGGTCGTATGTCAGGAGCGACTTGCGCAGCTTCGGTCCGACCCTCTTTTCGAAACCATCGGCGAGGCTGAAGGCTGCCGGCACGATGACAAGGGTGAGCAAGGTGGATAGCACCAGGCCCCCGATCACGGTGACGCCCATCGGCGCACGGAACGCGCCGTCACCCGAGAGGGAGAGGGCGGTGGGCACCATGCCGGCGGTCATCGCCACTGTGGTCATGACGATGGGCTGGGCGCGCTTGTGGCCTGCGTCCATGATCGCAGTCAGCTTGTCGACGCCCTTGGCCATCTCCTCGATCGCGAAGTCGATCAGCAGGATGGAGTTCTTGGCGACGATGCCCAGCAGCATCAGGATGCCGATGTAGACCGGCATCGAGATCGGCTGGCCCCACGCGGTCAGCGCCAGCATACCCCCCAGCGGTGCGAGCAGCAGCGACGCCATGTTCACCAGAGGCGAGACGAAGCGCTTGTACAGCAGCACCAGCACCGCGAAGACGAGGAAGATGCCGCTGACCACCGCGATGATGAAGTTGCTGATCATCTCGGCCTGCCACTTATCCTCGCCCACGGGTGCGTTGGAGACGCCGGCGGGAAGGTTCTTCATGATCGGCAGTTGCTGGATCGCGGCCATCGCTGGGCCCTTGATCTGGCCCTGACCAAGGTCAGCGCCCACGAAGATGCGGCGCGATTGGTTGTAGCGCTGGATTTGCGTGGGACCGGCGCCGAAGCGGATTTCGGCCACGCGGCTGAGCGGCACCGAGCCGCCGCTCGCGGTGGCGACCGGGAGGTTCTCGATGGTCGAGAATTCACGGCGCGAGGTGCGGTCGAGGATCACCCGGATCGGAATCTGGCGATCCGAGAGCGAGAACTTGGCGGTGTTCTGGTCGATCTCGCCCATTGTCGCGATGCGGATCGTCTGGCTCAGCGCGCCGGTGGTCACGCCAAGCTGGGCGGCCAGGTCAAGGCGGGGGACGATGACCAGTTCGGGGCGCTGCAGGTCGGCCGCGATACGCGGGGCGACAATGCCGGGAATTGCGCGCATCTGTTCGACCAGGGTCTGGGCGGTCTTGTTGAGCAGCTCCGAATCGCTGCCCGACAGCATGACCGAAATATCGCGCCCGCTGCCGAAGCCGCCGGATTGGGTGGCAAAAGTGACGCGCGCATCGGCGATGCCCTGAAGCGTGGGGGCAAGGCGGCGCTCGAACTCGATGCTGGTGGCTTTACGCTCGTTCGCCGGCTTGAGAGCGATGTGAAGGTTCGCCGAGCCTTCGCCGGCAAATTCGAGTACCCGCTCAACCTCGGGCTGCTTTTCGAGCAGCTTCGTGACGCGGCCGGCAACTTCCTCGCTCTGTTCAAGGGTTGTGCCGGGCACCATCTCGATCTTGACCTGGCTGGTGTCGTCGTTGGTGTTCGGCTGGAACTGCTGAGGCAGACCGGCGAGCAGCGCGAAGGTAACGACCAATGCGTAGATACTGGCGCAGAAGGCGTAGAACCTGTGGTCATGCATGCGCGAGATCACGCGGTCGGTGAAATACCGATACCACCGGCCCAGCGCGCCCAGGGCGCCAGCAATCGTGCGCAGCAGCCAGCCCAGCGTCCAGATTGCCGCGGGAATGCCGAGTGGGGCGAGGACAGCGGCCAGGACGAAGGCCGCCTTGGCTAGGCCGATCTTGGCAAGGCCCCCCTGCAGCGCCGAGAACAGCAGGACGGCAAGGCCGAGGCCCGCACCGATAAGCAGGGCGAATGCCAGCGTCGCTATGACCACATACCACCAGGCACGCGGCTGCGGCACCAGCGCTGCCTTGCGGCGGTGCGCGTCGCGGCTGTCGAGCGTCCAGGCGAGGACCTTCATGTAGAAGTCCATCGCCTTGCCGCCGCCATGTTCGGCATGGCCGTGCGACTTGAGGAAATAGGCGGCGACCATCGGGGTGATGATGCGCGCGACGGCCAGGCTCATCAGCACTGCCGCGACGACGGTGAGGCCGAAAGCCTTGAAGAACTGGCCGGGAATTCCGGGCATCAGGCCCACCGGCAGGAAGACCGCGACGATCGAGAATGTGGTCGCCACGACAGCGAGGCCGATCTCGTCCGCGGCGTCGATCGAGGCCTGATAGGCGGATTTGCCCATGCGCATATGGCGCACGATGTTCTCGATTTCGACGATGGCATCGTCGACCAGCACCCCCGCGACAAGGCTGAGGGCCAGCAGCGACAGGAAGTTCAGCGAGAAGCCGAGCATGTCCATGAACCAGAAGGTCGGGATCGCGGAAAGCGGGATGGCCAGCGCCGAGATCATCGTCGCGCGCCAGTCGCGAAGGAACAGGTAGACGATCACGATCGCCAGCACCGCGCCCTCGACCAGCGCCTCCATCGAACTGGTGTACTGGCCGCGCGTATAGGTCACTTGGCTAAACAGCCGAGTGATGTGGATATCGGGGTGGGCCTTGCGGATGACGTCGAGCTTCTTCTCGGCCTCGTCGTAGACCGAAACGTCGGAAGCGCCGCGTGCGCGTTCGAATCCGAAGGTCACCACTTCGCGGCCGCCAACGCGGGCAATGTCGGTACGGTCGGAATAGCCGTCAGATACGCTGGCGATGTCGGCCAGTTTGACCTGGCGGCCGCCGCCCAGGTTGATGCGGGTCTGCGACAGGGCATAGGCATCCTGCGCATTTCCCAGCACCCGGACTGACTGGCGCGATCCGGCGATTTCCGCCTGGCCGCCCGCCGCGTCGACGTTGACCTGACGCAGCACGTTGTTGAGGTCGTTCGCGCTGACGCCCAGCGAGATCATCCGGGCTGGGTCGACCACGACGCGGATCTCGCGGGTGACGCCGCCGTCCCGGCTTACCGTGGCCATGCCCGGGACCGAAAGCAGCGATTTGGAGATGGTGTCGTCGACGAACCAGCTCAGCTGCTCGATCGTCATGTCGTCGGCCGCGACCGCGAAATAGGCGAGGCTGCCGCCGCCGCCGGCCTCGACTTTGGACACCTGCGGTTCGAGGATGCCGTCGGGCAGTTCTCCGCGCACCTGGTCGACCGCGTTCTTGACCTGCTGGGTCGCAACGTCGGCATTGGTGCCGACCGAGAAGAAAACGAGGGTGGTTGAGCGTCCTTCGGACGCGGTCGACTGGATTTCCTCGACGCCGGGGATGGAGCGCACCGCGCCCTCGACGATCTGGGTGATCTGCGTCTCGATCTCGGTAGGCGCTGCGCCCGGCTGCGAGACCGCGACGTGAACACCGGGGAACTCGATGTCCGGCATGTTGTTCACGTCCATCCGATTGAACGAGACGATGCCCGCGATCATCAGGCCGATGAAGAAAACGATGGGAATGATCGGATTGCGGATCGACCAGGCCGACATGTTACGCATGGCTGAGGGTCCGTCCGTTACTTGGCGGTGGCGGAAACGAGCCGGGTCTTGACCTTGTCCCCGTCGTTGAGGAACCCGCCGGCGCGCAGCACGACCTTTTCGGTGCCGGTCAGCCCGGACGGGACGGTGATTCCATTGGCGGTGACCAGTCCGGTCTTGACCGGGCGGCGGTGGACTTTGCCGGTATCGTCGACGACGTAGACGAACGAGCCCTTGGCATCGCTCTGAATCGCGGATTCGGGTAGCATCGGCGCCACTACCGCGCCGCTTTCGATCACGGCGCTGGCAAAGCCGCCGGGCCGCAGCGCGGCGTCGTAGGGGAGGGCGATGCGGGCAGTACCCTGACGGGTGGTGGTGTCGATCACCGGGGAAAGCTGCCAGACCTGGCCCGTGAAGGTGCGGCCTGAGCCGACCGGCGTCACCTTGGCCTCCACACCTACCGACAGGGAAGAAAGATCGGCTTCGGAAAGGTTGGCGAGCAGTTCCATCTCGCCGCCCTTGGCAAGGCTGAACAGGACGCCGGTGCCGCCGCCGACGACCTGTCCGAGCTCGACGTTACGCTCAAGGACGAGGCCGGCAGCGGGCGCGACGATGTCGAGGCGGGCGTTCTGAGCGCGGAGCTGGCCGAGCGTTGCGCGTGCGACGCCGACCCGTGCCACGGCTGCATCGCGTGTGGCGGTAAGCTGGTCGATATCGGCCTTGGAGATGAACCCGCGGTCGACAAGCTTGAGGCCGCGATCGAGGTTCGACTGGGCGATGCGGGCATCGGCCGCGGCGACCTGGATCTGGGCGGACTGGCTGGCTGCCGCCTGTGACTGCACCGAGCGATCGATGACGGCGAGAACTTGGCCCTGCTTGACCCAATCCCCCGCTTCGACGCGGATTTCGCGCACTTCGCCGCCTTCACCTACTGAGCCGACCGGCATCGTCCGGCGCGCGGCCAGCGAGCCGGTGGCGCTGATCTCTCCGGCGACTGTAGACCGGCCGGGCACGACGACCGTGACCACGGGAACCTGCGCGGCGTCCTTGCCGGCTTCGCTCACGCCCTTGTCGCCGTCATGGACCACGAACCAGATGCCCACGACGAGCATGGCCACGACGATCGCGACTAGCCAGATCCAGCGGCGCGAGCGGCGATCCTGTTCGGTGTCGCCGGTCAGCGGGTTGTGGCCCGCCTCATAGGTTTCGGGTTCCCCGGCGGTCATCTGGCCGGGCTCAATCCTGCTGTCGTAGTTCATCTGGTCACCGCAAGCACCACACGCGCGTCTTGGGCGGCGTGCTTTCCCCCGCCACACGGCTTCCCGGCCCTTTTGGGGGGCACGCTGCCGACGTGGCTCAAATCCGCTTGTTTCATATACCTGCGCAAACAGCGAGGCAATCTTCAGTGGGATCGCGGTCGACTTGCATCGACGAACGACTTCATCACGGCAAGTTTGGGCAAGAGTGTTATATTATTGCGCAAAAATACAAAAAGGCGACCGTGAAGCCTTGTTCACGGTCGCCTTTTGAGTGTTGCCGGACTTGCCGGACGCGGTCAGTACTTCTGCTGGCGCTCGTAAAGATCGCGATAGTGTTGGATTCGGGTCACACGAAGGCCCTGCATGCCCGAGCGATCGACAGCCCGCTGCCACGAGGCGAACTCTTCAAGCGTGAGATGATAGCGTTCGCACACATCGTCGATCGACAGCAGGCCGCCATTTACAGCCGCGACGACTTCCGCCTTGCGGCGGACGACCCAACGCGTGGTGTTGGCGGGCGGAAGGGAATCGACAGTCAGCGGTTCGCCAAGGGGGCCGATTACCTGGGCCGGACGGATTTTTTGGTTCTCGATCATATCACCCTCGCTCGCCGTTATCGTTCGCGTCGGCGGCAGTGCTGGTAGTGCCATCCGCGGGCTTGCCATTGCTTGAACCATCAAGGTTAACGGGCCTTAACGATGTCTGATAGGTTGTCAGCCTGTTGGCGGCATAGCCGTCGAAGCTACCCCGCAGATGTAGCCGTGACGCGGCTGAATCCGTTGTCATCACGGCAAGCGTGTCGCGTGATGCGAAGAGGCGCGAACGCAGCGCCTGCCAATCTATGTGTGCAAGATCGGCAGGGAACTGGAGATCGACGAACTCGTCACCAGCGCGACCCTGCGCATCCCCTGTGTTCGGGGCTAAATGGTTACGTGCGATATTCATGAGGCTGACTATAGACCATGCTTGGTCAAGGGATCGTAAAGGCGTCTTTTACCCTCTGTTCACCATTGACCTTGTGGATGCCCGAGCCGGCGGAAATCCGGTGCCATCAAGGCGCAGGTAGGAAATCGGCGCATTTGCCTGTAAGGGGCGCGGGTGATGACTGTGCTTCCCGAGCTTCTTTCCGGCCTCGATGCCGCTGAACTGTTCCAGCTTTCCGGCCCACTTGCGCAGCGCAAGATCGTGGTCGCCATGTCCGGCGGGGTCGACAGTTCGGTCGTTGCCGCGCTTGCCGCTGCCAGCGGGGCCGAAGTTATCGGCGTCACGCTCCAGCTTTACGACTACGGCGCTGCGACGGGCCGCAAGGGCGCCTGCTGCGCCGGCGACGATATCCGCGACGCGCGCGCTGTGGCCGATCGCCTGGGCATCGCCCACTACGTATTCGACCATGAAAGCGCCTTCCGCGAGGAAGTGGTCGAGCGTTTCGCCGACGATTACCTCAATGGCCGTACCCCGATCCCCTGCATCCGCTGCAACATGGGTCCAAAATTCACCGATCTGCTGGCGATGGCGCGCGAACTGGGCGCAGACTGCCTTGCCACCGGCCACTACGTCCGCCGCGAGATGGGTCCGGCGGGCGCAGAGCTGCACCGCGCTTTCGATCCCGCGCGCGACCAGAGTTATTTCCTCTACGGCACCACCGAGGCGCAGCTCGATTTCCTTCGCTTTCCGCTGGGCGGTCTGCCCAAGAGCGAAACGCGACGGATTGCCGAGGCGGCGGGCCTGAGGAATGCCGCCAAACCCGACAGCCAGGACATCTGCTTCGTGCCCGACGGCGATTACGCCAAGATCGTGCGCGCTGTGCGCCCCGAAGGCGAAGCGCCCGGCGAGATCGTCCATGCTGAGACCGGCGACGTGTTGGGCAGCCATCGCGGCGTGATCCACTACACGGTCGGTCAGCGCCGGGGTCTGGAGATCGGCGGCCAGCCCGAGCCGCTCTACGTTACTGGTATCGACGCTGAAACGCGCCGAGTGCGAGTCGGCCCGCGCCGCCTTCTCGCCACCGGCTCGGCCCGGGTGGTGGAGACGAACCGCATCGGTCCGCTGCCGCATGGTCCGCTGACCGCGAAGGTCCGTTCACTGGCAAAGCCGGTGCCGGTCACGCTGGAAGGTCCGCTGGGCGAGAGCGCCGGGGTGACGATTCGGTTCGAGAACCCTGAATACGGCGTCGCGCCCGGCCAGGCAGCGGTTATCTACGCAGGTGAGCGAGTAGTCGGTGGCGGCTGGATCGATTCGACGGAGAGTGCCGTTTCGGCAGCAGCCTGATCCATAGCTCGCCATGACGGCGCGGTGCGCGGGGTCAGTCCTGCCACGGTTCCAGCTGGCAGCCGCGACTCTCTTGGAAATCGGCGTTCTGGCTTGCCAGCAGCGGGACCGAACCGGTGATCGCCTGCTTGCCCGCGTCTTCCGAAAGCGAAACCCGGCGCGCGATACCGCCGAGGCCCGCAACCTTGAGGTCGGCCTCGCAGGCGGCCAGCGGGCGCTTCGAGACGTAGCGGCACACACAGCCCACTCGCGCTCCGTAAGCGGCGCCGACCAGTGCTTCTTCGCGCAGGCCTTGCCACGCCCAGGTCAGCCAACCAGCCAGAACCAGTATCACCAGCAGGATCAGGTTGCGGCGCCACCGCGAGGGCTGCCGGATCGGATGGGACGCCCAGGGGTCGGGAGTACCAACCTTGTCCCCCGCTGCGGATTTCCCGCCTGTTGCCATTCTTCAGCGCCTCGCACATCACACCGCGCGTCATGCCGGTGCGCCGCCTCCCCCTTATCCTCGCCCTACGCGCGCTGCCAGCCCTTGCCCTGCTGGCAGGCTGTGGACAGTCCGCGCCCGAGGGGCCGCCGCCGCCAAGCGCCAGGTCGCAGGCCGCCATCAGCGATGACGGCGGCGCCCCGCGCGAGGCGTTGGGCCGTGCGATCGACACGATTTTCGATGATGAGGCGGTAGGCCGCACCGACGCTCTGGTCGTGATGAAGCGCGGCGCCGTGATCGCCGAACGCTACGGCGACGACATCAAGCCCGAAACTCGCCTGCCCGGCTGGGGTGTGGGCCAGTGCGTCACGGCGCTGATGATCGGCCAGCTGGTCAGCGACGGCCGGTTGCGCCTGAACGAATCGGCCCCAGTGCCTGAATGGCAGCGCCCGGGCGACCCGCGCGGCGCGGTGACTCTCAAGCAACTGCTCCAGATGCGCTCGGGCCTGCGTCACGACGAATCGGCGGTTGCCGGTACCGGTATGCTCGAACGCGAATCGGACCGGATGCGAATGCTCTTCCTTGATGGGCGCGACGACATGGCCTCCTACGCCGAGGCGCAGCCGCTTGAGGCTCCGGCCGGCAAGGTGTTCGAGCATTCCTCGGCCAGCGCGGTGATTCTGTCAGACCTCGCGGCGCGGGTGCTCTCGCCCGACCACGATCCGGGGCGGCGGCGTCAGGCGGTGAGCGATTATCTCAAGAACCGCGTGCTGCTGCCGATCGGCATGGGCTCGACGATTGTGAGCTATGACCGGGCCGGGACGATGATCGGCTCCGGCATGATCGCCTCTTCCGCGCGCGACTGGGCGAAGCTGGGCGAATTCCTGCGTCATAATGGCTCGGTTGGGGGCGCGCAGATCCTGCCGCGCCGTTGGATCCAATTCATGCTGGAGCCGTCCCCGCGTGAGCCGGGCTACGGCGCGGGCGTATGGCTGAACCGCGCTGCAGCGGGGGAGGGGGCCAAGCTCTATCCCGGTACGGCGCCGAAGAACGTGTTCGGGTGCGTGGGCGAATATGGCCAGTACGTGATCGGCTCGCCCGACCAGTTGTTGACCATCGTGCGCATCGGCCATAGCGACGCCGCGCAAGAGCGGGAGGTCCACGATCGTCTCGGCTCGCTGCTTGCACTTTTTCCAGGCGGCAAGAGCTGAGAAACTCTGTCGTCCCGGACGTGATCCGGGACGACGTGCCTATCAGACCGTGAAGCTTTCGCCGCAACCGCAGGCGCCCTTGGCGTTGGGGTTGTCGAAGACGAAACCGGCGGTGAAGTCGTCTTCCTTCCAGTCCATCACGCTGCCGATCAGGTACAGGACGGAGGCGCTATCTATGTAGAAAGTGCCGCCGGGCGTCACGATCTTCTCGTCGAACTTTGCCTCTTCGCTCACATAGTCGACCGAGTAGGCAAGGCCCGAACAGCCCCGGCGCGGGGTGGACAGTTTGACGCCGATCGAACCCTCGGGTGCCTCGCCCATGAGCTTGGTGATACGGGCCTCGGCGTTGGCCGTCAGGATTACGGCGGCAGGGCGCACCCGTGCGGTTGTCGTGGTCATAGTTTCTTTTCCCAGAACAGCGCGGTCCCAGACTGCGGGTCCAGCGCATAGTCTCCATAGCCAAGGGCTGCGTAAAGCCCCTTTGCGGGCGCATTACCGCTCAGCACTTCGAGGGTGATCTTGCAGGCGCCGCGCGTTTTCGCCTCCGCCTCGACCGCCAGCATTAGCGCGCGGCCTACGCCCCGACCGCGCTGACCGGGCAGTACCGCCATGTCGTGAATGTTCACGAGCGGGCGGGCCGCGAAAGTGGAGAAGCCAGTGATGCAGTTGGCCAACCCCACCGCTTCCTCGCCGGCAAAGGCGAGTAGCGAGAAGGCGCCGGGATGCGCGGCAAGCCCGGGAACCAGCCTTGCGCGCACGTTGTCGGTAAGCCCCTGCCCGCCGCCCATCGGATCGCGGGCATAACTGTCCAGCAGAGCGACCACACGCGCGGCATCGGCCGCATCGGTATAGTCGGCAAGGCGTACAGCCACTTTGGCGGTCACAGTAGGGGCGAGCAGGCCGCTCACAGCATTCCCAGTTCCAGCTTGGCCTCGTCGGTCATCTTGGCCATGTCCCATGGCGGATCCCAGACGAGGTTAACTTCGCAGTCGCGCACGCCGGGCACCGCCGCGACGCGCATTTCCACTTCGCCCGGCATCGATTCGGCGACCGGACAATTCGGCGTGGTCAGCGTCATCTGCACCATGACCGAAGCCTCTGGCGAAACGTCGACGCCGTAGATCAGGCCCAGATCGTAGATATTGACCGGGATTTCCGGGTCGAAAATCTCCTTGAGCGCGAAGATCACGCCTTCGTAGATCGCGCCGCCGGGACCGGACGGGTCAGCGGCAAGCGGCTTTTCGGCAAGGAAGCCGTCGAGATAATCGCGCTTGCGCTCCAGCTTTTCTCCCGCGCTTTCGGCAGGCGGGGTCACGTCGTCGACGCGAGCGCGCGGCGGGGGCGGCGCGGCATCGATTTCCTCAACGCGGAAAGAGGGGGTCTCGTCACTCATCCGAAAATTCTCCGTGTGCGCTCGATTCCCTTCAGGAGCGCCTCGATATCGCCTTCGTCGCTGTAGAGACCAAAGCTGGCCCGTGCCGTTGCCGGCACGCCCAGATGCTCCATCAGCGGCTGTGCGCAGTGGTGTCCGGCGCGGATCGCCACGCCTTCCTCGTCCAATATGGTGCCGAGGTCGTGCGGATGCACCCCGTCGAGCGCAAAACTGACGATGCCAAGGCCATTTTCCGGCCCGAACAGGGTCACGTCGTTGCGCTTGCGCAATTCAACACGCAGCAGGGCGGCAAGGTCGCGCTCATGGCGTTCGGCGCGGTCGAGGCCGATGTCCGAAAGCCAGTCCATCGCCGTCGCCATGCCCAGCGCCTCGATGATGTTGGGCGTGCCGGCTTCGAAGCGCTGCGGCGCAGGAGCGTAAGTGGTCTTCTCGAAGGTCACGCGGTCGATCATCGCGCCGCCGCCCTGCCAGGGCTGCATGCTATCGAGGATCTCCTTACGCGCCCACAGCACGCCGATCCCGGTAGGACCATAGAGCTTGTGCGCCGAGAAGGCGTAGAAGTCGCAACCGAACGCCGCCATGTCGAGCGCCAGGCGCGGGGCAGCCTGGCAGCCGTCGATCAGCAGCTTGGCGCCGACCGCATGGGCCAGCCTGGCCGCATGTTCCACGTGGAGCACCGAGCCAAGCACGTTGGACACATGCGCGAAGGCGACCAGCTTATGGGCCGGGGTCAGGATGCGTTCGGCGGCTTCAAGGTCGATCTGGCCATCGTCGGTCAGCGGGCAGACGTCGATCTCGACGCCGGTTTTGTCCCGCAGCATCTGCCAGGGCACGATGTTGGAGTGATGCTCCAGCACCGAGAGCAGGATGCGGTCGCCGGCCTTGAGATTGGCCGCGCCCCAGGTCTGGGCGACGAGGTTGATCGATTCGGTGGCGCCGCGCGTGTAGACGATCTCGTCCTCATGCGCGTTCATGAAGGCGGCGACGCGGCGGCGGGCCGCCTCGAACGCCAGCGTCATGTCGGCAGAGCGGGCGTAGACGCCGCGGTGCACCGTCGCATAGTCATCGCCCATCGCGCGCACGGTAGCCTCGATCACGGCGAGGGGCTTCTGCGCGGTGGCGGCGGTGTCGAGATAGTGCCAGTCGCCTGCCAATCCAGGGAACTGATCCTTGATGACAAGGGTGTCCGTGGTCACAGTATGGCCTCCAGCCGCGCCAGTGCCGCCTCGCTCAGCGTCTCTTCGCCGGGCGCGCCGGTGAAGGCTTCCGCGATGAAGGCCTGAAGCATCAGGCGCTTGGCCTGCGGCGGAGTGAGCCCGCGCGACATCAGGTAGAACAGGCCCTGCGCATCGAGTTCGCCCACCGCGCAGCCATGCGCGGCCTTGACGTCGTCGGCGTAGATTTCCAGCTCCGGGCGGGCATTGGCGGTGGCGGTGCGTTCCAGAAGCATGGCGCGCACCGATTGCTCGGCGTCGGTGCCATCGGCCCCGCGCTCCACCGCGATACGGCCCAGGTACGTGCCGACCGACGCGCCCGCCAGGACGGTGCGGATGATCTGCGCGGACGTCGCGTTCAGCCCAGCGTGCGTCACTTGCGTGACGACTTCCAGCGTTTCGCTGCCGGTTGCCAGTTGCGCCGCGCCCAGCGTGAAGTCGGCATCTTCTCCCAGCTTCACGTCGACGGCGATGCGGCCATAGGCCGGCCCGGCAGTCAGCACGCGAAGGTCGAACTTCGCGCCCTTGCCCAGCGTGATCGCGACATGGCGCGCCACCGCGCCGGCGCCGGTCTCGACGATTTCCAGCGCGCCTTCAGCATCGGCCGCGACCTCGATCTCCTCGGTCACGATCGGCCAGACGGAGCGCAGTGCCTCGATGTCCGAGTAGCGGAAGTCTTCGTCCTTGCGGGTGGGCAGGGTCAGTTCGAGGGTCATGCGGCGGTCTCTTGCACCACCGCCTCGTAGCCTTCTTCCTCAAGGCGCAGGGCAAGGTCGGCGCCGCCCGACTTGACGATGCGGCCCGCCGCCAGAACGTGCACGAAGTCCGGCTTCACGTAGTCCAGCAGGCGCTGGTAATGGGTGATGAGCAGCACGGCCTTGTCGCTCTTGCGCATGATGGCGTTGATGCCTTCGCCGCAGACGCGCAGGGCGTCGATGTCGAGACCGGAGTCGGTTTCGTCCAGGATCGCCAGCTTTGGGTCGAGGATACCCATCTGGACCATCTCGGCGCGCTTTTTTTCGCCGCCGGAGAACCCGACGTTCACCGGGCGCTTGAGCATGTCCATATCCATGCGCAGCAGTCCGGCCTTTTCACGCGCCAGCTTGAGGAATTCGCCGCCCGAAAGCGGGGCCTCTCCGCGGCTCTTGCGCTGGGCGTTGGCCGATTCGCGCAGGAACTGCACAAAGGAGACGCCGGGAATCTCTACCGGGTACTGGAAGCCCAGGAACAGGCCGGCGGCGGCGCGCTCGTGCGGGGCCAGTTCGAACAGGTCCTGACCGTTGAAGGTGGCGCTGCCGCCGGTCACTTCATAGCCCGGACGGCCGCCGAGGGTGTAGCCCAGCGTCGACTTGCCGGCGCCGTTCGGGCCCATGATCGCGTGAATCTCGCCCGCGTTGATGGTGAGCGAGAGACCCTTGAGGATCGGCTTGTCGGCGACGGTCGCCTGCAGATTGTTGATTTCGAGCATGATTATACCTCGTCGCTCTGGAACGTGTTGGCCCCGTATGAACCGGGCGCGCGTGAGGCGACTTTCTTGCGGGCGTTGCGCTTGTCGAACGGCACGGCCAGTTCGGTGCTGATCTCGCGCAGGACGCTGGCGACGTTGTCCACCACTTCCTCTTCCGAGAAGCGCAGCACGCGGATGCCGACTTCGATCAGCTTGCGGTCCTGCAACTCGTTGACGTCGGGATTGGCATCCTCGGCGCTCAGCTGGATCACAATCCAGCGCGAGGGGCAGGCGAAGTCGACGATTGCCGAGCCGACGATCGACTGGCGAATGAACTTCACGCCGGACAGCTTCGAGCCGGACAGTTCCGCCCATAGCGCCTTCTGCGCTTCGGTGGGGTTGCGGCGCTGGTCCCTGGCACGCTCCTTAAGCGTTTCCAGACGGGCGCCGGTCACGGCGAAATTGGCCTTTACGTCGCCTTTGGGCGCCCCTGTCGCGAGGCTTATGCCCAGGGTTTTGCGGGCGGCGGTCATGGATTTTGTCCTTCGATACGGGTGAAGGGGAGCGCGGGTGTTATCACCCTACGCTGCCCTCGAGACTGATACCCAGCAGCTTCTGCGCTTCGACGGCGAACTCCATCGGCAGCTGCTGCAGCACTTCCTTGGCGAATCCGTTGACGATCAGCGCCACGGCGCTCTCGGTGTCGAGGCCGCGCTGCATGGCGTAGAACAGCTGGTCGTCGCTGATCTTGCTGGTGGTCGCCTCGTGTTCGATCTGGGCGCTGGGATTGCGAACCTCGATATAGGGCACGGTATGGGCGCCGCATTCCTTGCCCAGCAGCAGCGAATCGCATTGGGTAAAGTTGCGTACACCCTCAGCGCCCGGCGCCACGCGCACTAGGCCGCGGTACGTGTTGTTCGACTTGCCGGCCGAAATACCCTTCGAGATGATCGTCGAGCGGCTGCCTTTGCCATTGTGGATCATCTTGGTGCCGGTATCGGCCTGCTGGTAGTTGTTGGTGACGGCCACCGAGTAGAACTCACCCACCGAATCCTCGCCGTTGAGGACGCAGGAGGGGTACTTCCAGGTGATCGCGGAGCCGGTCTCGACCTGGGTCCAGCTGATCTTGCTGCGTGCGCCCTGACACAGGCCGCGCTTGGTGACGAAGTTGTAGATGCCGCCCTTGCCCTCGGCATTGCCGGGATACCAGTTCTGGACGGTGGAATACTTGATCTCGGCATCTTCCATCGCGACCAGTTCCACCACGGCGGCGTGAAGCTGGTTTTCATCGCGCATCGGGGCGGTGCAGCCTTCCAGATAGGAGACGTAGCTGCCCTTCTCGGCGACGATCAGAGTGCGTTCGAACTGGCCGGTATTTTCGGCGTTGATGCGGAAATAGGTGCTCAGCTCCATCGGGCAGCGCACGCCCTCGGGGATGTAGACGAAAGTGCCGTCCGAGAAGACCGCGCAGTTCAGCGTGGCAAAGTAGTTGTCGTTCATCGGCACGATCTTGCCGAGCCACTTCTTTACCAGCTCGGGGAATTCGCGGATCGCCTCGGAGATCGAGCGGAAGATGACGCCCGCCTGCTCCAGCTCCTTGCGGAAGGTGGTGGCGACCGAAACCGAATCGAACACCGCGTCCACGGCGACCTTGCGCGCGCCCTCGACGCCGGCGAGCACTTTCTGCTCTTCCAGCGGAATGCCGAGCTTTTCGTAGACCCGCAGGATTTCGGGATCGACCTCGTCCAGGCTGGCCAGCGTGTCCTTCTTCTTGGGCGCGGCCCAATAGTAGGCGTCCTGGTAGTCGATCGGCGGCACGTTCAGCTTCGCCCAATCCGGCGGGGTCATCTGCAGCCAGCGGGCATAGGCCTTCAGCCGCCAGTCGAGCATCCACTGCGGCTCGTCCTTCTTGGCCGAGATGTAGCGAACGGTGTCTTCGGACAGGCCCTTCGGGCCGTATTCCTGCTCGATGTCGGACGACCAGCCATGCTCGTAGTCGGCCGCACGGGCGGCGGCATCGTGTGCAGCCTGGTCACGAAGGGGGGCCTCACGCTCGGCCATGCGGATGTTTTCCTCGGTCATCTCAAACTTCCTCGACGAGCTGGGTCAGCACGACCTGGGCAAGCGCGCCGCGAACGGCGGCATTCACCTGCGGCCAGTGGCCCTTCACGTTACAACCTTCTTCCAGCGTGCAGTCGCTTTTGACGCGGTCGAGGCAGGAGGTGAGCGCGATGGGCCCTTCTACCGCCTCGACGATGTCGGCAAGCGAAATCG
Organism: Novosphingobium barchaimii LL02; assembly: GCF_001046635.1. GTDB lineage: Bacteria > Pseudomonadota > Alphaproteobacteria > Sphingomonadales > Sphingomonadaceae > Novosphingobium > Novosphingobium barchaimii. Next base: position 288,862 of record NZ_KQ130456.1, on the reverse strand, counting down.
CCGCCGGTGGCCGGGCCAGTTTCAGCCCACCGCCCACGCCCCGCGACGAACGCATCAGGCCGGCGGCGGTCAGCTTGCTGACCAGTTTCTGCACGGTCGGCACCGGCAGGCCGGTTTCCTCCGCCAACTGGGCGGCCGATATGCGCGCGCGTTTCCCGCCGGCCTGCTCTATCAACGAACAGGTACCGCAATGCCGCGCTGCGGCGGACATGATGATGACCGCATAATCGGCCATGCTGGACAGGCGCATAACGGTGGTTTTCCGAACCTGTGACTAAATCGGATCAAATCATTCCGATTTCACCTAGTGCAGCACGGCTCCGGTTTCAATGGGCGTTTCGCATAGGAATTGAGGGTTGAGGCGCGCCCCCTTAGCGCGCCTCAACCGACTCGCAAACAATGGAAAATCTGTCCCGGCAAAAACTGGGCCCGCTGCCGGCCTGTGCGAATCGCAGAAAAAAGGCGGTTCCCGGCCGAAGCCGGAAACCGCCATCAAGGTAATAAAGAACTCGAACGCATCCGCGACGAGCCCTTCGGGTCGCAGGGATCGTGTATGCCCCGGCCCGGGGGATTTATTGTATAAACGCGACACGGTTAGCTTCTGGGAAAGGCTAACGGACTTTTTCATCTCGCAACCGCAGCGGGAAGAAGCGTTTGAGCAACACCTCATGTCCCGTTATGCGACAGCGGTGCTGTACTCCCTCATAAAGCCCGCCCTTTTCCGAATCGACGCCGAGAAAGCGCATGGCCTGGCGCTTTCCGCGCTCAGGCTTGCCGCCCCCGCGCGCGCACCCGCCTACCCACCGTCGCTGGCGAGCGTGGTGGCGGGAATCGCTTTCCCCAACCCTGTCGGCATGGCCGCCGGGTTCGACAAGGACGGCGAAGTGCCCGATGCGCTGCTGCGGATGGGTTTCGGCTCTGCGGAGGTCGGCTCGATCACCCCGCTACCGCAGGCCGGCAACCCCCGCCCGCGCCTGTTCCGGCTGGTGGAAGACCGCGCGGTCATCAATCGCATGGGCTTCAACAACAGCGGCGCGCAAGTCGCGGTGGACCGCCTTGAAGCGCGCGCGGATACGTCCGGCGTGGTGGGCATCAACATCGGTGCGAACAAGGATTCGACCGACCGCGTGGCCGACTATGCGATCATGGCGAAGCTGATGGCGCCGATTGCGAGCTATCTCGCGGTCAACATTTCCAGCCCTAACACGCCAGGCCTGCGCGCCCTGCAGGACGAATCGGCGCTGACCGGCCTGCTGGATGCGGTGATCGAGGCGCGCGATGCTGCCTGCCCCCCGGCTAAACGCCCGCCGGTGTTCCTCAAGGTGGCGCCCGATCTTGAGCCTGCGGACATCGACGCGATCGCCCGCATCGCCATCGACAAGCGTCTTGGCGCTTTGATCGTATCCAATACGACGATTTCGCGCCCTGCGCTTGCATCGGTACACAAGGGCGAATCCGGAGGATTATCCGGCGCACCGCTGCGCGATCTTGCCCAGCAGCGCCTGCGCGATTTCCGCAAGGCGACCGGCGGCGCGGTGGCGCTGGTGGGTGTGGGCGGCATTGCCAATGCCGAAGACGCGTGGGCGCGCATCCGGGCCGGGGCCAGCCTTGTCCAGCTTTACAGCGCGATGGTCTACGAAGGGCCGACGATCGCGCGCAAAATCTGCAAGGGTCTGATCGAATTGATGAAGCGCGATGGCTTTGCGTCGATTGCAGAGGCGGTGGGAAGCGAATAGGCATTCCCGCAATGTCCAGAAGCCTGACCCTGGGGCTGCTTGCCTCGCTCGCCCCGATTGCACTGACCCTGGGCGGCTGCGCCGCTACCACGGCCACCGCCCCTTCGTCCGTTTTGGCAGCGAACCAGCCTGCGGTTTTCGATGCGGGCATGGTCAGCGCTGCTGATCGGCGCGCGGCCGACGCCGGGGCAGAGATCCTGCGGCAGGGCGGCACTGCCACCGACGCGGCGATCGCGACGATGCTGGCGCTGAACGTGGTCGAACCGCAAAGTTCGGGCATCGGCGGCGGTGGTTTCCTTCTGCTGGCAGACGAGCAGGGGCACGTCGAATCGTGGGACGGGCGCGAAACGGCGCCAAAGGCCGCTACCCCTTCGCGCTTCCTCGATGCCTCCGGCCAGCCGTTGCCGTTCCGCACGGCGGTGATCGGGGGGCTCAGCGTGGGCATTCCGGGCAATATCGCCATGGCCGCCAAGGCCCACGCCGCGCATGGCCGGTTGCCTTGGGCGCAGCTTTTCCAGCCCGCCATTCATCTGGCCCGCGAAGGCTTCGTGCTGTCGCCGCGCGGCTATGCCTCGCTCGCCCGTTCAGCTGACACCGGCGCGCACGATCCGCAGGCCCGTGCGATCTTCTACGGCGTGGACGGCAAGCCGCTGCCGCAGGGCACCACGATCCGCAACCCCGCGCTTGCCAGCACGCTGGAGATGCTTGCCGCAAAGGGGCCTGACGGATTCTACAAGGGCGAACTGGCCCGCGAGATTGCTGCCAAAGTAGCCGCCGAAACTCCGTCCGATGGCAAGATGACCGCCGCCGATATCACTGCCTTCACCGCGAAGCAGCGCCCCGGCGTCTGCGCGCAGTACCGTGTTTACAAGATTTGCAGCATGGGTCCGCCGTCCTCCGGCGCGACCACGGTGCTGGCGACGCTGGTGCAGCTGGAAAACTTCGATATCGGCGCGCTCGGGCCCGATTCGCCGGTCGCCTGGCACCTGATCGCCGAATCGCAGCGCCTCGCCTATGCCGACCGCGAGCTGTTCCTTGCCGACCCGGATTTCGTGACCGTGCCGGTCAAGGAACTGCTGGACCCCTCCTACCTCCACCAGCGCGGCGCGCTGATTGCGGCGGACAGGACTATGGCCAAGGTCACCGCCGGGCTGCCCGCGCCGCATCTGGCGCTGGGCAAGGGCTATGAGGAACACGGGACCTCGCACTTCGTCGTCATCGACCGGCAAGGCAATGCCGCCTCGTGGACCTCGACGGTGGAGAGCGCTTTCGGGTCCGGCATCATGGTTGGCGGTTTTTACCTCAACAACGAGCTGACCGACTTCAGCTTCATCCCCGAAAAGGACGGTGCCAAGGTTGCCAATCGGGTCGAGGGCGGCAAGCGGCCGCGCAGTTCGATGGCGCCCACGCTGGTCTATGGGCCGGACGGCAAGCTGCTGCTGGTCGTCGGCGCGGCGGGCGGAGCGACGATCCCGGTGCAGGTGATCCGTGCGCTGATCGGCGTGCTCGACTGGAAGCTGCCTGTCGACAAAGCGCTGGCGCTGCCGGTCCTCTTCGCGCCCACCGATACCATCAACGTCGAGAAGGGATCCCGGCTTGAGGCGATGATCCCGCAGCTCACCGCGCTTGGCCATGGTTCGGTGCGGGCGCTGGAGATGCCGCTCAAGACCAATGCGGTTGCGGTGGTGGATGGCCGCCTCGTCGGTGCGGGCGATCCGCGTAGCGAAGGTGTCGCAGTCTCTCAATAGAGCGCGGGCGCCAAGGCTGTTGTCGCAACCCGCGCATCCCCCTAGACGTTGCACAACTCGGAACGCTGAGAGGATTTAGGGGCCGCCATGGAAATTGCCGACTTCGACAGGAGCGCGAACATCGTGTCGCTCTTCCTGTCCCGCGCCGATGCGCTGGGCGATGCGCCGATGCTGAGGGCCAAGCAGGGCGGGCAGTGGACCGCGATCAGCTGGGCAGAGGCCGCGCGCCGCGTGTGCCTGATGGCCGCTTCGCTGCGCCGGCTGGGCCTCAGGCCGGGGGAGCGGGTGGTGATTGTGTCCGAAAACCGGCCTGAGTGGTGCATCGCGGACCTCGCGATCATGGCTGCGGGCTGCGTGACGGTGCCGACCTACACCACCAACACCACGCGCGATCACATCCACATTCTTGAGAATTCGGGTGCCCGCGCGGCGATCGTCTCTACCGCCAAGCTGGGTAGGGCGTAACCGCTGCACCCGCCCCACGTATTCCGAGAGCTTGCTGATGGTTAGGCTCGCCCGAGACGAGGAGGAGATCGGGCAATGTCGGATGAAATTGATGCAGGGTCAAACGGCGGTTTGACGTGTGCGTCGCACAGTACAACTGCGCGTTTGACCGTCAGTTTGCCGCCCGGACGTCGGCGCTACGAGCGTTGGCCGGATGACGTACGCGACCGCATTCTGGCTGAGAGCTTTGTGCCAGGAATGACTGTGGCGCAGGTCGCCCGCGATAACGGCGTCGGCCTTGGCCTTTTGCACTATTGGCGTCGGCAAGCGCGAGCAGCAGGAGCCGTCGAGGAATTGCGGTTCGTACCCGTCACGCTGGCTCAGGAGAAGCAACTCGAACCTGGCGGCTTGGAGTTGGTGGTACGAGACGTGACGGTTCGGATCATGGGCGCGGTCGAGATGGACCACCTGCGCGCGGTACTGGCGGCGATCCGGGAATGATCCCGATCGACGGAAGCGTACGGATCTTCGTGGCGACACAGCCGGTCGACTTCAGAGCCGGGATTAACCGATTGATGGGGCTGGTGACGCACGTGCTGGGGCATGATGCCTGCGCGGGCGATGTCTTCGTGTTCCGCAACAAGGGCGCGGATAAGGTGAAGTTGCTCCGTCATGACGGGTCAGGCGCGGTTATGGCGACGAAATGGCTCGACCGAGGAAGGTTTTACTGGCCTGCCGTGCAAGGCGGCACGATGGTCCTGAGCGGACCGCAATGCACGGCATTGCTGTCGGGTCTGGATTGGAAGAAACTGCCCGCACCCGAGGTGCGCAGACCCCTGATTTTTGGCTGATATCTGCGGTTTTCTGTGGCGACGAGGAGTCGGTGTGGTATAGTCAGGCATGCCCGCCCAAGCCGACGATCTCCCTGAAGATATGGAGCAAATGGCGGCTCTGGTGCGTGAACTGCAGGCAGAAAACGCCCAACTGCGCGCACTGCTCAAAGGCATGGCCCACCAGGCCTTCGGCAGCCGTTCAGAACGCGCCAGCGTCATCCTGGGTGATCAAGGTCTCCTTGATCTCGGCGACCTCGTAACCACGCCGGCTACCGCAGCCAACGACGATGGCGACGCCGAAGACAAGCCTGCCGTCGGTCGCCCACGCCGCAAGCGCGGCCTGATGGCACTGCCGGCCCATATCGAGCGCGTGGAGCGCGTGATTGATCCCGACACGCTGGATTGCCCCTGCTGCGCCGGCAAGCTCCACAGGATCGGCGAAGATGCCAGTGAGGCACTCGACTGGGTGCCGGCCATCGTTCGCGTCATCCGCACAGTGCGCCCTCGTTACGCCTGCCGGGAATGCCGGGAGGGCGTCGTTCAAGCGCCGGCGCCGCGCCGCGCGATCCCAGGCTCGATGGTCACTACCTCGACGCTGGCCTGGATGGCGACGGCGCGCTACGCCTGGTCGATCCCGCTCAATCGGCAGTTGCAGATGCTCGCAGGCCAGGGCGTCATCCTCGATCGGGCGTTACCGAGCCGCTGGATGCGTAAGATCGCATGGTGGGTGAAGGCGCTCTATGATCGCCTGCTTGCCTACATCCACAGCCAGTCCCGGATCTTCTGCGATGAGACCCGCATGCCGGTCCTCGAGAAAGGGCGAAGACGAACCCGCACGACACAGTTCTGGGCGCACGCTTGTGATGACGGACCGTGGTCAGGCCCGGCCCATCCGGCAGTGGTGTATATCCATGCTCGCGGACGGCGGCATGCCGAGGCGTTCGAACAACTCGCCCGCTACCAGGGCGTTATCCAGGTCGACGGCTATGGTGCCTACAAGGCGCTTGTGCGCGGTGGTCCGGGCCGAGGCAAGATCACACTCGCCTTCTGTCTTGCCCACGCCCGGCGCAAGTTCGTCGATGCCTTCCGCAAATCGCCATCGCCGGTGGCAGCGGCGATCCTTACCCTGATCGGTGAGGTCTACGCGATCGAGGCGCGTGTGCGCAAAGGCACCGCCGCACAGCGCCTCCAGGCTCGTCTCGCCGAAACCGCCGACGTCATGGCGAAGATCAAGGCGCAGATCGACATCATGCTTCCAGGTCTGTCGCCCAAGTCCGACCTGGCCAAGGCGATGCGCTACACGCTCAACCACTGGAAGGGGCTAACCCTGTTCCTGGAAGACGGCCGGATCGAGGTCGATACCAACACCGTCGAGCGCGGCATGAGAAATGTGGCCCAGGGCCGCAAGTCCAGCCTCTTCGCTGGTAGCGAGGAAGGAGCTCAGACCTGGGCCGTCATGGCATCGCTTCTCCAGACGGCTCGCCTGGGGGGCCTGGATCCCTACACCTGGCTGAATGACGTGCTGGAGCGTATCGTCACGGGCGCTGTGAAGATCAACGAACTGGACATCTTGCTCCCATGGAACTGGCGGCCGGCGGCAGAACCGGTAAAAGCGCTGGCGGCATGAACTTCAAACCTCGCACATCGCAGGGCCGGACCCTCTCGCTCGAACAGCTCGAGATATGGCTCGACGAGCTTGATCCCCCCGTAGCTGGCGTCTCATCGATCGACGGCTTCCTGGCCGCAGTCGCCGCAGGCCCCAGCGTCATTGACCCCGACGTATGGATTAAGAGCATCCTGCGCGAGCACGCTCTCAACGCGCGCTCGGCGCCTGCGCGCCGAACGATCCTCAAGCGGTATAACCGCATCTGCATCGAGCTTGCCGAGAAGCCCGAGGCGTACGCGCCGATCTACATGCGCACCGAGGAAGGCGAGGTACTGCTCGAGGACTTCGCCAACGGGTTCTTCACAGCCATGCATCTCGACATGGAGGCGTGGAAGCCCTTCATCGCCGACCCGCAGTTCGGCTACCCGCTCGCGGCACTGCTTGGCCACAGCACCATTACAGGTGGCCCGTCATGGATCGAACAACTGGGTGATCCGAGCGCCAATCTGGCACTAGTCGATACGTGGCGCATGGTCCCGCAAATCATCTCGCTGATCAATGACCAGTGCGCCTTCGCGCGCATGACGCCAGCAGCCTGATATAAATCCCGCCACCACCAATGCGTGGGACAGGATCAGCGGTTACGGTAGGGCGCTGCTGCCCGCGATCGTGCAGACCGACATGTGCCGCCACGTCATCGGCATGGAGCCGCTCGTGCCGATGCAGGGCGGGGCTTACGAGACACAGTTGTGGGACGAATTGCTGCAAGGCGACGCTGCCGCCGCACGCGCCGATGTCGATGCGCGCATGGCGAATGTCGGGCGCGGTGATCTAGCCTGCATCATCTACACCAGCGGCACCGGCGGCGCTCCGCGCGGAGTGCGCCAGCACCACGGGATGCTGCTGTCCAACGTGGCCGGCGCGGCGCAGATCATCGACCAGGACTTCGGCTGGGATCAGGGCCCGGAAAAGCGGGAGATATTCCTCTCGTTCCTCCCGCTCAGCCATGCCTACGAACATACCGGCGGACAGCTTCTGCCGATCGGTCTGGGCGGCGAGATCTATTATTCCGAAGGGCTGGACAAGCTGGCCGCCAATATCGAGGAAGTGCGCCCGACCGTGATGGTCGTCGTGCCGCGTCTGTTCGAGGTGCTGCGCACGCGCATCATGCGCCAGATTGAAAAGCAGGGCGCGACTGCGAACCGATTGATGGACTGGGCGATCGCAGGCGCGCAGCGCAGCCAGGCCGGCAAGCGCCGACTCATCGATTATCCGGTCGGCATGGTGATCGAACGCACCCTTCGCCCCAAGGTCCGCGCCCGTTTCGGCGGGCGGATGAAGGCGCTGGTTTCGGGCGGCGCGCCGCTCAATCCCGAGATCGGCGTGTTTTTCGATGCGATGGGCCTCACCCTGCTGCAGGGCTATGGGCAGACCGAGGCGGGGCCGATCATCAGTTGCAATCGCCCGGCGGCGGGCGTCAAGTTCGATACTGTGGGCCCGCCCCTGCGCGGCGTCGAGGTGCAGATCGCCGCGGACGGAGAGATTCTCGTGCGCGGCGAGGTGGTGATGGCCGGCTACTGGCAAAACGAGGCGGCCAGCATCAACGTGCTCAAGGATGGCTGGCTGCACACCGGCGACATCGGCCACTTCGACGACAAGGGCCGCATCGCCATCACCGATCGCAAGAAGGACATGATCGTCAACGACAAGGGCGACAACGTCTCGCCCCAGAAGGTCGAATCGATGCTCACCCTTCAACCCGAGATTGCCCAGGCGATGGTTTCCGGTGATCGGCGGCCCTACATCGTCGGACTGGTCGTGCCCGATGCCGACTGGGCGCTGGAATGGGCGCGAAGCAACGGCGAACTCTTCGATTTCCGCCGCTTGCAGACCATGCCCTCGTTCCGCGCGGCGATCCGCACCGCGATAGACCGCGTGAATGCCGACCTCTCGGTGATCGAGAAGGTGCGCCAGTTCGCTTTTGCGGACGAGCCGTTCTCGATCGAGAACGAGGAGATGACTCCCAGCCTCAAGATCCGCCGCCACAAGGTGAAGGAACGCTACGGCACGCGGCTGGATGGACTCTACAAGTAGGAGTGGCCGTACCTGTTCACGGCACCAAGGTCGTGAACAGATAGGTCGCGAAGATGACCAGGTGGATCGTGCCCTGCACCACCGTGGTCCGGCCCGTCCCCAGCGTCATCGAGGCGACCAGCAGGGTCAGCGCCAGCAGTACCACGCCGCGCATCGACAGGCCGAGTTCCAGGTCCAGCCCCATCATCAGCGAAGTGACGGCGACTGCCGGGATGGTCAGGCCGATCGTCGCCAGCGCCGAGCCGATTGCGAGGTTGAGGCTGGTTTGCACCCGGTTGGCCCGCGCTGCGCGCAATGCGGCGAAGCCTTCGGGTGCGAGGACCAGCGCGGCGATGATGATGCCCACCATGGCCTGAGGGGCGCCTACCGCGGCGACACCCGCCTCGATCGAGGGCGAAAGCATCTTGGCCAGCAGCACCACCGCAATGAGGGCAAAGCCCAGCAGTACTGCCGAGGCCGCCGCCTGCGCCTTGGGCACAGGCGCTTCATGGGCGTGGTCTGCTTTCTCGGGGTGGAGGAAATGGTCCTTGTGGCGCACCGTCTGGGCAACCACGAAAGTGCCGTAGATGATGAGCGAGATCACCGCGACGAAGCCCAACTGCAAGCCGGAGTAGAACGCGCCGCTCTGGGTGATGGTGAAGTTGGGCAGCACCAGTGTCGCGACCGAGAGCGTCGCCAGCATCGACAGCCCGTGGGTGACCCCGCTCTGGGTATAGCTTTGTTCGTGGTGCCGCCCGCCGCCGGCCAACAGGCAGATGCCGACGATGCCGTTGATGGTGATCATGATCGCCGCGATCAGCGTATCGCGCGCGAGCGCCTGTGCGCCGCTGCCCTCGCTCATCATGATCGAGACGATCAGCGAGGTTTCGATCACGGTTACCGCGAAGGCCAGCAGCAGGGTGCCGAACGGCTCGCCAAGGTAATGGGCAAGGACTTCGGCATGGTAGACTGCCGAGACGATCGCCGCGCAGAGTACCAGCGCCAGGACCACCACCAGACCGACACCTGCCGGTTTTCCCAGCGCCAGCGCCGCCAGTGCCAGCAGCGGTACGGCGATCGACCAAGGCGCAAGGCCGAATGTCGGAAAGCGCGCGGTGGGGGCCGGGGTGTGAGCCGGCGGGGGCCGGTCGGTGGTCTCGGTGGGCTGGGTCATCGATTGACTATAGGTGTGATCCGCCGCAGGGCCAGTCTTGCGCGGGTCTGATTGCGACTTTGTGCATGAAGGGCAACCCATCGACACGGAGTGGAAACCCTTCGGCCGTCATCGCTGATCTTCACCGTCCAGGCGTTGATCTTTACCCGGGACGCGTTTTTTCATTCAGCGTTACGAAACGCTTTCGGGGGTTTCGGCGTTGTCTGCCGCAGGTCCACTCGAATACTGATACGGAAAATCCCCAAACATGCGCGCTTTCGCCTGTCCCAACTGCCGCCGCCTCAACCATTTCGAGGTCCGTGTATGCCCCGGCTGCAAAGCGACTCTCGGCTACGATCCTGCGGTCGACGCTTTCCGCTTCCTTGCGGACAAGGCCACCGTCTGGCGTGACAGCAAGGGTGGGACCGCCGATGTCGTAGTCTGCGCCAACAACAATGCGTACCAAATCTGCAACTGGCTGGTGGGGACGGGCGATGCCACGCCCATGTGCCGGGCCTGCCGCCACAACCGCACGATCCCCGACTTGTCCGAGCCTTCGGTGCCGCCGCGCTGGGCCAAGATCGAAGCCGCCAAGCGGCGCCTGTTCCATTCGCTGCTGAAGCTGGGCCTGCCGCTGGAGACCAGGGCCGAAGCAGGGCCGGGCGCGCAGGGCCTTGCCTTCGATTTCCTCTACGACGCGGCCGCCGAGAAGGCAGGTACGCCCCGGATCACCACCGGCCACGACGGCGGCCTCATCACGCTGAACCTGATCGAGGCGGACGATGCCGAGCGCGAACGCATGCGCCACGCCATGGGTGAGCCATATCGAACCCTGTTGGGCCATTTCCGCCACGAGGTGGGGCACCATTACTGGTCGCGGCTGATCGAACCGGATGCGGCAGAATGCGAGGCGTTCCGCAAGGTCTTCGGCGATGAGCGGGTCGATTACCAGCAGAGCCTGCAGGCCCACTATGCCGACGACGGCGGCAAGATCTGGACCGATGCCTACGTCAGCTTCTACGCCACCTCGCACCCGTGGGAGGACTTCGCGGAGACTTTCGCGCACTACCTGCACATCGTCGACGTGCTGGCGGCGGCTGGCGGTTTCGACCTGTCGCTGGCGGCCTTGCCGGGCGAGGCGGAAGGACTGGAAGTCGAACTGGACTTCAACCCCTATACGGCCGACACGCGGGCGCTGGTCGATGCGATGGGGCCGCTATCCTTTGCGGTGAACGCGATCAACCGCTCGATGGGACTGCCCGACCTGTACCCCTTCCACCTTTCCGACGCGATCGTCGCCAAGCTGGATTACGTCCACACCCTCGTCGACAAAGCGCGCGAGGGAACGAAGGCGGGAGCACCGGTCGCCGCCTGAGCGGCAAGGTTCAAGCGGCTTCCTTCTCGATGAATTCGGGGTAGAAGCTGGGTTCGCGGTCGGACCAGCCGGGCGCGGTGGCGGCGGCTTCGCTGATCGAATGGAGCAACGTCTTGCGCTTGTCCGGGCGGATCTGCGGCAGCGCGGCGGCGCCGCAGAAGGCGCCGGGCAGCCAAGGCCGCGCCCAGGCGCCCAGCAAGCGCTCATACAGAAAGCGGAAGGCCGAAAAGCTCTCGATCTTGTCCTGTGCGAGGTCGAAAGCGGCGATGCGGACGAGCTTGCCCATGAACACGTCGATATCTTTGAAGGCGATGTCGTAAGGGCGCATGGTGCGCAGGCGCTTCAGGTCCTGATAGGCGGCATACTGATTTCGGATCGAGGCCATTTCATCCGCGTCGCGCGCCCAGATCTTGAAGGCATCCTGGCGGCCAAGCCCGATATCCAGGCTGCGGCGGATGTAGCGCTGTTCGCACGAAGTGAAGCTCGCAAACTCGCGGAGTTCGCCGATCGTCAGAGTAGCCGTTCCCATGTAGGCCATTGTCGCATTTCCCGTTTCGCAAAGGGTGCTCCGTAACCGCTGATCCTGTCCCACGCATTGGTGGTGGCGGGATTTATATCAGGCTGCTGGCGTCATGCGCGCGAAGGCGCACTGGTCATTGATCAGCGAGATGATTTGCGGGACCATGCGCCACGTATCGACTAGTGCCAGATTGGCGCTCGGATCACCCAGTTGTTCGATCCATGACGGGCCACCTGTAATGGTGCTGTGGCCAAGCAGTGCCGCGAGCGGGTAGCCGAACTGCGGGTCGGCGATGAAGGGCTTCCACGCCTCCATGTCGAGATGCATGGCTGTGAAGAACCCGTTGGCGAAGTCCTCGAGCAGTACCTCGCCTTCCTCGGTGCGCATGTAGATCGGCGCGTACGCCTCGGGCTTCTCGGCAAGCTCGATGCAGATGCGGTTATACCGCTTGAGGATCGTTCGGCGCGCAGGCGCCGAGCGCGCGTTGAGAGCGTGCTCGCGCAGGATGCTCTTAATCCATACGTCGGGGTCAATGACGCTGGGGCCTGCGGCGACTGCGGCCAGGAAGCCGTCGATCGATGAGACGCCAGCTACGGGGGGATCAAGCTCGTCGAGCCATATCTCGAGCTGTTCGAGCGAGAGGGTCCGGCCCTGCGATGTGCGAGGTTTGAAGTTCATGCCGCCAGCGCTTTTACCGGTTCTGCCGCCGGCCGCCAGTTCCATGGGAGCAAGATGTCCAGTTCGTTGATCTTCACAGCGCCCGTGACGATACGCTCCAGCACGTCATTCAGCCAGGTGTAGGGATCCAGGCCCCCCAGGCGAGCCGTCTGGAGAAGCGATGCCATGACGGCCCAGGTCTGAGCTCCTTCCTCGCTACCAGCGAAGAGGCTGGACTTGCGGCCCTGGGCCACATTTCTCATGCCGCGCTCGACGGTGTTGGTATCGACCTCGATCCGGCCGTCTTCCAGGAACAGGGTTAGCCCCTTCCAGTGGTTGAGCGTGTAGCGCATCGCCTTGGCCAGGTCGGACTTGGGCGACAGACCTGGAAGCATGATGTCGATCTGCGCCTTGATCTTCGCCATGACGTCGGCGGTTTCGGCGAGACGAGCCTGGAGGCGCTGTGCGGCGGTGCCTTTGCGCACACGCGCCTCGATCGCGTAGACCTCACCGATCAGGGTAAGGATCGCCGCTGCCACCGGCGATGGCGATTTGCGGAAGGCATCGACGAACTTGCGCCGGGCGTGGGCAAGACAGAAGGCGAGTGTGATCTTGCCTCGGCCCGGACCACCGCGCACAAGCGCCTTGTAGGCACCATAGCCGTCGACCTGGATAACGCCCTGGTAGCGGGCGAGTTGTTCGAACGCCTCGGCATGCCGCCGTCCGCGAGCATGGATATACACCACTGCCGGATGGGCCGGGCCTGACCACGGTCCGTCATCACAAGCGTGCGCCCAGAACTGTGTCGTGCGGGTTCGTCTTCGCCCTTTCTCGAGGACCGGCATGCGGGTCTCATCGCAGAAGATCCGGGACTGGCTGTGGATGTAGGCAAGCAGGCGATCATAGAGCGCCTTCACCCACCATGCGATCTTACGCATCCAGCGGCTCGGTAACGCCCGATCGAGGATGACGCCCTGGCCTGCGAGCATCTGCAACTGCCGATTGAGCGGGATCGACCAGGCGTAGCGCGCCGTCGCCATCCAGGCCAGCGTCGAGGTAGTGACCATCGAGCCTGGGATCGCGCGGCGCGGCGCCGGCGCTTGAACGACGCCCTCCCGGCATTCCCGGCAGGCGTAACGAGGGCGCACTGTGCGGATGACGCGAACGATGGCCGGCACCCAGTCGAGTGCCTCACTGGCATCTTCGCCGATCCTGTGGAGCTTGCCGGCGCAGCAGGGGCAATCCAGCGTGTCGGGATCAATCACGCGCTCCACGCGCTCGATATGGGCCGGCAGTGCCATCAGGCCGCGCTTGCGGCGTGGGCGACCGACGGCAGGCTTGTCTTCGGCGTCGCCATCGTCGTTGGCTGCGGTAGCCGGCGTGGTTACGAGGTCGCCGAGATCAAGGAGACCTTGATCACCCAGGATGACGCTGGCGCGTTCTGAACGGCTGCCGAAGGCCTGGTGGGCCATGCCTTTGAGCAGTGCGCGCAGTTGGGCGTTTTCTGCCTGCAGTTCACGCACCAGAGCCGCCATTTGCTCCATATCTTCAGGGAGATCGTCGGCTTGGGCGGGCATGCCTGACTATACCACACCGACTCCTCGTCGCCACAGAAAACCGCAGATATCAGCCAAAAATCAGGGGTCTGCGCACCTCGGGTGCGGGCAGTTTCTTCCAATCCAGACCCGACAGCAATGCCGTGCATTGCGGTCCGCTCAGGACCATCGTGCCGCCTTGCACGGCAGGCCAGTAAAACCTTCCTCGGTCGAGCCATTTCGTCGCCATAACCGCGCCTGACCCGTCATGACGGAGCAACTTCACCTTATCCGCGCCCTTGTTGCGGAACACGAAGACATCGCCCGCGCAGGCATCATGCCCCAGCACGTGCGTCACCAGCCCCATCAATCGGTTAATCCCGGCTCTGAAGTCGACCGGCTGTGTCGCCACGAAGATCCGTACGCTTCCGTCGATCGGGATCATTCCCGGATCGCCGCCAGTACCGCGCGCAGGTGGTCCATCTCGACCGCGCCCATGATCCGAACCGTCACGTCTCGTACCACCAACTCCAAGCCGCCAGGTTCGAGTTGCTTCTCCTGAGCCAGCGTGACGGGTACGAACCGCAATTCCTCGACGGCTCCTGCTGCTCGCGCTTGCCGACGCCAATAGTGCAAAAGGCCAAGGCCGACGCCGTTATCGCGGGCGACCTGCGCCACAGTCATTCCTGGCACAAAGCTCTCAGCCAGAATGCGGTCGCGTACGTCATCCGGCCAACGCTCGTAGCGCCGACGTCCGGGCGGCAAACTGACGGTCAAACGCGCAGTTGTACTGTGCGACGCACACGTCAAACCGCCGTTTGACCCTGCATCAATTTCATCCGACATTGCCCGATCTCCTCCTCGTCTCGGGCGAGCCTAACCATCAGCAAGCTCTCGGAATACGTGGGGCGGGTGCAGCGGTTACGGTGCTCCCTTCACGAATCGAAGTAAACCACGATTGCAGTTACCAAGCCGTTTACTATGCAAACGATTGTTTGCGGGGTTTCACCTGGTCGGACGGGGAGCGGTAAATATCCTTCCCGTTGTGCGGGTAAAAGGCGCGTCAGATCAGCCCTGCAAGCGGGCTGGAGGGGTCTGCATAGCGGCGGATCTGCATGCGCCCGGCAAGATAGGCATCGCGTCCGGCGGCAACCGCCAACTTCATAGCGCGGGCCATGCGGATGGGATCGCGGGCCTCGGCGATGGCGGTGTTCATCAGCACGCCGTCGCAGCCCAGTTCCATCGCCACGGCGGCTTCCGAGGCCGTGCCGACGCCGGCATCGACCAGCACCGGTACCTTCGCGCCCTCGACGATGAGGCGGATGGTGACCTTGTTCTGGATACCCAGGCCCGAGCCGATCGGCGCGCCCAGCGGCATCACCGCAACGGCGCCGCATTCTTCCAACTGCTTTGCCGCGATCGGATCGTCCACGCAGTATACCATCGGCGCGAAGCCCTCTTTGGCGAGGATTTCGGTGGCCTTCAGCGTCTCGCGCATGTCGGGGTAGAGGGTACGCGCCTCGCCCAGCACTTCCAGCTTCACCAGATCCCAGCCGCCCGCCTCGCGCGCCAGGCGCAGGGTGCGAATGGCGTCGTCGGCGGTGAAGCAACCGGCGGTGTTGGGCAGGTAAGTGATATTCTTCGGATCGATGAAGTCGGTCAGCATCGGCGCCTTGGGGTCCGATACGTTGACGCGGCGCACCGCCACAGTGACGATCTCGGCGCCCGATGCCGCCACGGCGGCGGCGTTCTGCGCGAAGTCCTTGTACTTGCCGGTGCCGACGATCAGGCGCGAGGTAAAGGTACGGCCCGCAACCGTCCAGGTGTCGGGGGCCAAGGTTTCAGCAGCAGAATCGATCACGAAGCGCGTCCTTTCGAGGCAGCGGTAAAACAGGGCAGTGGAGGCGCGGCGTTCAGCCGCCCCCCACGAAATGGACGATCTCCAGCACATCGCCGTCGGCCAGGATCACGTCGGCCAGCGTAGAGCGCGGGGCGATCTCGGCATTGCGTTCGACCGCGACTTTAGCCGGGTCCAGCCCAAGACCGATCACGAGATCGGCGATGCTGGAGCCGGGCGCAGCGCGGCGCGGTTCCCCGTTTACGGTGAGCAGGAGTTCGTCAGCCATGCAGCGCAGATAGCGTTCAGCAGGCGCCGTGCAAGTTCCGAATGTGCGCGAAGGCGACAAGGCTGACGCCCATGATCGTCAGCACCGCCTCGGGAAAACCGTGGCCGACGAGGATCGCCCCGCCCATCAGCGCAAGTCCCAGACCGCCGATCAGCAGCGGGGCGATGCGGCCGTGCCGGGCAACGCCGAAGCCCAGCGAGACGAGGCCCACCACCAGCGCGAGACCCAGCCCGACGCGGTGGATTTCAGGCGAGAGGAGCACTTCGCCGCCGAGGCCGAGAAACCCGACCAGAACGACACCCAGCACGCAATGCACCGCACATAGCCCGCTCAGGATGATCCCGGCACGGTCCAGACGGCTTCGAATCGCGATGATGGCAGTACGCATAGGCGCCCATTTATGTAATGTTGTAACATCTATCAAGCCCTAACCGCGTCTGGCCACGTCCGGTCGACGCAGGCCTTGCGCAATTCGCCGCGAAAACGCAGGGAACACGTTCATGACAAAAGAAGATCACGGATGAGAGTGAACGACGGCCGCCCGATCATCGGGACCATGGACGACATCGCGCCGATGGTGCGCTGGCTGCTGAGCGTTGCGGTGCTGGTGATGCTGATCGTCGCCGTCGGCGGGATCACTCGCCTGACTGAATCGGGCCTGTCGATTACCCAGTGGAAGCCGCTGACCGGCGCTCTTCCGCCGATCACCGACGCGCAGTGGCAGGCCGAGTTCGCCGGCTACAAGCGCATTCCGCAATACGTCGATGTCAACGGCCCTGCAGGCATGACCCTGGCGCAGTACAAGTTCATCTACTTCTGGGAATGGCTGCACCGCCTGCTCGGCCGGGTGATTGGGTTGGCCTTTGCAGTGCCGCTGGCATGGTTCTGGTACAAGCGCACGATCCCCGGCGGCTACAAGCCGCGCCTGTTGGCGCTGCTGGCGCTGGGCGGCCTCCAGGGCGTCGTCGGCTGGTGGATGGTGTCCTCGGGCCTCAGCGCCGAGGCGCTGGACCGGGTGAGCCATTTCCGCCTCGCCGCGCACCTTTTGGTCGCGCTGTTCACGCTGGGCGGCCTTGTGTGGACCGCGCTGGACCTCAAGGCGATGGAGCGCGGCGAACCGCGCGCGCGGCTGACTCGTTTCGGCTTGATCGCGCTGGGTATGCTGGCGATCCAGCTGTTCATGGGCGCCATGGTGGCCGGCCTGCGCGCTGGCGTGGTGGCGGGCGGCGGCTGGTTCAGCTGGGACGCCTGGCCGCTGATGCAGGGCACGTTCTTCCCCCAAGGCGTGGAATGGGCCAGGGGCGCGCTCCATGCGCTGGTGAATGATCCCTACCTTACCCATTTCGTCCACCGCTGGTGGGCCTGGGCCGTAGTGGCCGTGCTGATCGTGATGGGCCGCAAGCTGAAGGCCCGGCACGAGCGGCTCGTCTCAGTCGCCGTGCATGCGGCCTTCGGCACGCAGGTTCTGCTGGGCATCTTTACCGTCTGGTCGGGCGTCACCCTGTGGATCGCGGTGGCGCATCAACTGTGCGGTGCGCTTCTGGTGGCGGCCACCGTATGGGGGGCGCACGCTCTTGGCCGTCGGAGCTGAAGCGGTCAATTGCTATGAGGTATTATTTTACCTCTCTGGAATCCCGCACTCTGCTTGACTTACGGGCCGGTTTCGACGAATTGCCCGCCTTCTCGTGCATCCGGGGATTCGCAAGGGCGACCATCCGGCACGGCACGAACGAACACATAGGGATAGACCAGCCATGAAGGCTCTCACGAAGGTCACCCGGTCGATCAAGCCGGCCGAGGTGGAAAAGAAGTGGCATCTTATCGATGCTGACGGTCTGGTGGCTGGGCGTCTCGCCGTCATCATCGCCGACCTGCTGCGCGGCAAGCACAAGCCGAGCTACACCCCCCACGTTGATTGCGGCGACCATGTCGTTGTCATCAACGCTGAAAAGGTGCGCTTCACCGGCAACAAGCTGAAGCAGAAGACCTACTACAAGCACACCGGTTACGCCGGCGGCATCAAGGAAGTCACCGCTGACAAGGTCCTCGCGGGCCGCTTCCCCGAGCGCGTGCTCGAGAAGGCTGTCGAG
Source organism: Novosphingobium barchaimii LL02 (assembly GCF_001046635.1). Lineage (GTDB taxonomy): Bacteria > Pseudomonadota > Alphaproteobacteria > Sphingomonadales > Sphingomonadaceae > Novosphingobium > Novosphingobium barchaimii. The sequence goes on along the minus strand of NZ_KQ130456.1, from coordinate 270,966 downwards.
CGCATGGTTCCCCGTGGTCCGCTTGGCCGCGACCAGATGCGCGCCCTGCACCTCTATGCAGGCACCGAGCATCCGCACGGTGGCACTCAGCCCGAAGCGCTCGACGTCGCTTCCATGAACCGCAAGAACAAGGTGGGCGCATAATGTCCGAGACCGAAACCGTTCAGAGCCTGTCCGACCTCAAGGACATCACGGGCGAAGTCACCGCTGACGACAACTTCGTTGCGGCTCCCGTTTCGAATGCTCCGCTGCGCGAGCAGCAGATCGACGCCCAGGGCCGCGCTTACGCGACCGGTCGCCGCAAGGACGCGGTTGCCCGCGTTTGGGTCAAGCCCGGTTCGGGCAAGATCATCGTCAACGGCCGTGACCAGGAAGTGTACTTCGCACGTCCGACCCTGCGTCTGGTCATCAATCAGACCTTCCAGGTCGCTGGCCGCGAAGGCCAGTACGACGTGATCGCCACCGTCAAGGGCGGCGGTCTGTCGGGCCAGGCCGGCGCTGTGAAGCACGGTATCGCCCAGGCACTGTCGAAGTACGAGCCTGCGCTGCGCGCAGCCGTCAAGGCAGCCGGCTTCCTCACCCGCGACAGCCGCGTGGTCGAGCGTAAGAAGTACGGCCGTGCCAAGGCACGTCGTAGCTTCCAGTTCTCGAAGCGTTAATCGCTTTCGAAAGCTTCGGCTTACAAAAAGGGGTCGCGGGAAACCGCGGCCCCTTTTTGATTCCGGCATTGCGGGACCGCGATTACCTTCAGGCTCTGAGCGGACGGCGCGAGATCAGGGTGTCCACCACCGGGCGTATCGAGATCAATGTCTTGAAGTCGCGCACGTGCGACTGTTCGCTCAGTTCCTCGCGCGTGAAGGCGTCGTATGCCTCCATCGAGGGGACCTGCACGATAAGCACGAAATCTTCGTCCCCGGCCACGTTCCACGCCGCGACCACTTCCTCGCGCCGGGCCATGTTGCGGGCGAAGGCATCGGTGCGGATGTGGCCGTCATTATAAAGCTGCACCAGTACATGCATCGTGATCGCCCCGCCGGTGAGCGCGGGATCGACCAAGGCGATGTCGCCGATGATGATTCCTTCCAGCCGCATCCGGCGCAGGCGCCGCAGCACGGACGATTCGGACAATCCCACCTTTTCGGCAAGACTGCGTGCCGGTTCGAGGTTGTTGCGCCGCACGCATTCGAGCAACTTGCGGTCGAAAGAATCGAGATTGGCGGATTTCATCGCTTTACGGACCATGATGACGAATTCCGTCACCAGGATGCCTAATTTCGGCGGCACCCGCAATCGCCTTTGGACTATCTCTTCGCGCCATGCATACCCCAACTCCACTTTCCTCGCCCCGTAACAATCTTTCCGCGCTGCTGCCTTATGCGGCGCTGCTTGCGGCCATGGTGGCCTTTGCGACCGGGAGTTCGGCGGCGAAGCAGCTTTTCCCAATGGTCGGCGCGGCGGGGACCACACTGTACCGCGTCGGCTTCGCGGCCATTCTGCTCACGGCGATGTGGCGCCCCTGGCGGCGGCGCTGGACGCGCGGCGAACTGCTGTCGCTGGTCCGGTACGGCGCGGTGCTGGGCCTGATGAACCTGAGCTTCTATCTGGCATTGCGGACGGTCCCGCTGGGACTGGCGATCGCCATCGAACTGCTTGGCCCGCTGAGCGTGGCGCTTTTCAATTCGCGGCGGCTGCTCCATTTCGTCTGGATCGCCCTGGCGCTGGGAGGGCTGGCGCTGCTGCTGCCCGGCGGCGACGTGACGGGCGGCCTTGATCCGGTAGGCATCGGTTTCGCGCTTTGCGCGGCGGTGTGCTGGGGGCTTTATATCGTCTGCGGCAAGAAAGTGGCACACCTTCACCCCGGACAGACCGTGGCGATGGGAATGGTGTTCGCGACACTGGCGGTCGCGCCTTTCGGCATCGCTTCGATGGGCGAGGGCCTGCTCAATATCCATGCGGCCATGCTTGGGCTGATCGTGGCGGTGCTATCCAGCGCCATTCCCTATTCGCTGGAGATGATCTCGCTCAGGCACATCCCGGAGCGGACTTACGGCGTGGTGCTCAGCATCGATCCGGCGATCGGTGCGCTGGCTGGCTATGTACTGCTGGGCGAAGTGATGACCGGGCGGCAGATGGCCGCGCTTTCATGTGTGATCTTCGCTGCCGTGGGCGCCGTGCTGACGCGCGGTCCGGAAGCCAGGCCGGCGCCGGTCGAGGCGTTGATGACGCCTTAGAGACCGTTTGAGAATGGGCTTTGCCCGTTCTGCCGCACCAGCCCACTCCCCCACCCGGCCACCCAACGGCAGTATTCTATGGGTGGCCGGGTGGGGGAGTGGGCTGGTGCCGCATTCAAAATGCCCTCTTATGCGCATTTTTAAACGGTTTCTTAGGGTGCGAGGAGGGCGTGCGGCGAGGGTCGTGCAATTAAAAAGGCGACGGCAGAGCCGCCGCCATTACATCGAACGGGTTCGGCGGAGTTGAAGGTCCGCCGCCGTCCGTGTCGGTCCGCGCCTTGCGGCGCCGCGGACCAGCTTGCCGTCCCGAAGAAAGGCAAGCTGGTCTGCCCTTACCGTCAGTACATATGCTGCCCACCGTTGATGCTCAGCGTGGACCCGGTAACGAACGCGGCATTCTCCGAGCACAGGAACGCACAGCCGCGCGCGATCTCGTAAGCGCTGCCGAGGCGGCCGACAGGGATCTTGGCGACGATCTTCTCCAGCACCGGCGCAGGCACGGCCGCGACCATGTCGGTGTCGATGTAACCGGGTGCGATGGCGTTGACTGTGACACCGTACTTGGCGCCTTCCTGGGCCAGCGCCTTGGTGAAGCCGTGGATGCCGGATTTGGCCGCCGCGTAGTTCACTTGGCCGTACTGGCCGGCTTGGCCGTTGATCGAACCGATGTTGACGATGCGGCCCCAACCGCGCTCGCGCATACCGGCGAAAGTGGCCTTGGCGGTGTTGAAGCAGCCGCCCAGGTTGATGCGCATGACGTCGTTCCAGTCGTCGAAGCTCATCCGCTGCAGCACGCCATCACGCGTTATGCCCGCGTTGTTGATGACGATGTCGATCGGGCCGATTTCCGCCGCGATGCGCGCGCAACTTTCCTGCGTCGCCTCGTGGTCGCCCACGTCCCACCGATAGGCGGGAATGCCGGTTTCTGCGGTGAAGGCGAGGGCCTTCTCCTCGTTGCCTGCGTAATTTGCAACCACGGTATGACCACGCTCGTGAAGCGCCAGTGATACTGCCTTGCCGATGCCCCGGGTTCCGCCGGTAACAATTGCTACGCGCGCCATATCAAGCCTTTCCCATTTCAATACATCCACCGTTTACAGTGCTATGAAATGAATATGACGACCGCAAGGCCGACTATTGACCTAAACGCGCTTGTAATCGAACATTTTGAGTGCAGAAATTGCAACCGTGGTTGCCGGTTTCAAAACTTGAATTGTGTTCCGACGTAAACCGCCTGCCCGTCGAGCTTGCCATCGGTGAGGGGGACCAGCCGCTCACGGTCCTGGGAATAGCGCACGCCGGCCGTGACATCGAGGTTTTCGGTGACGCGGTAGGCGCCGCCCAGTTCCACCTCGCCAGCCTCACCCGAGAACGTGCGCGGTGCGCGTCCGGGCGTGCGCTTCTCATCGATCGAGATGCGCGGTGAAAAGCGTGAGGGATCCTTCGCCGTCGTACCCGGCGCAAGGCTAAACTTCTTGAGGTCGGGCAGTTCCGCGATCGGGCGTGCCGGAGTCTGCGGCACAAGGTTCTGCGCGAAATTCTGGTACCCGCGCGATACGCCCAGGTTGAAGGCAGTGGAGGCGATCCGCAGCGGCGCGGCATCCTGCGCCGCCTGCGCCATCGGCGACCGCCCGTGGACAATTATGGCCTGCGCCGCCTCGGGATCTACCCGCACGGCGACTGTCACAGCGCGGTCCTGCCGGTTCGGCGTACCTGCGGGCGTGAACGGAAACTGCTGGCCCTTGGCGAGCGAGCGCATTGCTATCGCACGCGAGAGGTTTTCGGGACTTGTCTCGGGATCGAGCGAATCAATCTGACCCGGCGCGCCGGAATGCGACTGGAAGTTTGTGGAGAAGGCCAGGACCGCGCTGGGCAGGGCAAGCAGACCAACGCAGCCCGCCAGCAGCAGGTTGCTCGTTATACCACCCCTTGATGCGGAAACCTGCTCGGTAACCATGGTAACGCCTTGTTGCCTCTCGCAAATCTTCTGGAAACCGGTTTTGCTCACATTCGCTGCAGCATGGCTCCACATAGTGCGCAGCGAGATTAACACGTCCTGAGCGCCATAGGGAAGGGCTTCCCTTCACGGCGCGGAGCCGCGACACCGTTCAGCAAGCGCTCAGCGTCGTTTAGCTTAGGAACGTCCACGGCTGGCGCAAAGGCTTCGGGCGCACTTGCCGCCCGCACTGCGGCGGTTATAGAGGCTTTTGACGATGGGTTCGCCCGCGCGTCCATTTTTGTGGGACCGCACCGACGAACCTGGCATGAAACTGGGAATTACAATGACAGGCAGCACCGATACCGGCCTTCTTACCCTGCGTAATGTCGCAGCCGCAGGTTTCTGCGCCGTGGCGGCGCTTGCGCTGGCCGGTTGCGGCGGCGGACGCGAGAAGGCGAAGGCCACGCTCGCGCCCTCGCAGGTGACCACGATCGGCGTGAACAGCTACTTGTGGCGCGCCAGCCTCGATTCGGTTTCGTTCATGCCGCTGCTCCAGTCGGACAGCGCCGGCGGCGTCATCATCACCGACTGGTACGTGAACCCCAAGACACCGACCGAGCGGGTCAAGGTCTCGATCATGATTCTCGACCAGAATCTGCGCGCCGACGCGCTCAAGGTCACGGCCGTGCGTGAAGTGTCGCAGGGCGGCGGCTGGGCGCCGGCTCCGGTCCAGGCGGCTACCGTGCAGAAGCTGGAAGACATCATCCTCACCCGCGCCCGCGACCTTCGTCGCGATTCGATCGGCGGGTAAGCAGTTTTATCGGGCGGCTGAAGCGCCGCCCGTTTTCCTTTTGGCGGGCCTGGTCCCGCAGGAGTTTCGACAAAGATGACCGAGCGGTTCGATCCGGCTCAGGCCGACACGCGCTGGCAGGCTGCGTGGGACGAAGCGCAGAGCTTCCGCGCCGACGACACATCCTCCAAGCCCCGCAGCTATGTGCTTGAGATGTTCCCCTACCCCTCGGGGCGCATCCACATCGGCCATGTGCGCAATTACACGATGGGCGACGTGCTGGCCCGCTACAAGCGGATGCGCGGCTTCGAGGTTCTCCACCCGATGGGGTGGGACGCCTTCGGCATGCCGGCCGAAAACGCCGCCATGGAAAAGGGCGTACACCCCGGCGGCTGGACGCGCGAGAATATCGCGAACATGAAGGCCCAGCTCAAGCGCCTGGGCTTCGCGCTCGACTGGAGCCGTGAACTGGCGACCTGCGAGCCGGAATATTACGGTCACGAACAGGCGCTGTTCCTCGACCTTTACGCTCACGATCTGGTCTACCGCAAGGAATCGGCAGTTAACTGGGACCCGGTCGACCATACAGTGCTCGCCAACGAGCAGGTGATCGACGGACGCGGCTGGCGCTCGGGCGCACTGGTCGAGAAGCGCAAGCTCTCCCAGTGGTTCCTCAAGATCACCGACTTCGCCGACGAACTGCTCGAAGGCCTTTCCAGCCTCGACAAGTGGCCCGAGAAGGTCCGCACGATGCAGGAAAACTGGATCGGCAAGTCGCAAGGCCTGCAGTTCAGCTTTGCGCTGTCGACGGGCGGCAGCGTGGAAGTCTACTCGACGCGCCCTGACACCATTTTCGGTGCCAGTTTCGTGGCCGTCGCCGCCGATCACCCGATCGCGCAGGCCGCCGCTGTGGGCCGCCCCGAGGTCGATGAATTCATCGCCCTGTGCAAGCAGGGCGGCACCACCGCCGCCGAGCTGGAAACAGCGGAGAAGCTGGGCTTCGACACCGGGATCACCGCCAAGCACCCGTTCACGGGCGCCGAGCTGCCGGTGTTCATCGCCAACTTCGTGCTGATGGACTACGGCACCGGCGCTGTCATGGCCGTTCCCGGCCACGACCAGCGCGACTTCGAGTTCGCCACTAAATACGATCTGCCGATCCTGCGCGTGGTCGCCGCCAGCGCCGCCGACGCCGACAAGCCTTTCGACGGCGAGTCGGAGGCCGGTGACGGCATTCTGGTGAAATCGGACTTCCTCGACGGGATGAGCGTGGCGGATGCCAAGGCCGCCGTGATCGCCCGCGCCGAAAGCGAAAGCTGGGGCGAGGGCAAGACCGTATGGCGCCTGCGCGACTGGGGCGTTTCGCGCCAGCGCTACTGGGGCACGCCGATCCCGTTCATCCACTGCGAGGTCTGCGGCGTCGTGCCGGTGCCCAAGAAGCACCTGCCCGTCACCCTGCCCGAGGATGTCGATTTCCAGACGCCGGGTAACCCGCTGGTGCGCCACCCGACCTGGAAGCATGTCGACTGCCCGCAGTGCGGCGCGCCCGCTCGGCGCGAAACCGATACGCTCGACACCTTCGTCGACAGTTCGTGGTACTTCCTGCGCTTTGCCAGCCAGCCCGGCGACCGCCCGTTCGACCCTGTCAAGATCGCCGAATGGCTGCCGGTGGAACAGTACATCGGCGGCATCGAGCATGCGATCCTGCACTTGCTCTACGCCCGCTTCTGGACACGCGCGCTGGCCCGGATCGGCAAGATCGAGGTGAAGGAGCCGTTCGGCAGCCTGTTCACGCAAGGCATGGTCACGCACGAGACCTACTTCCGCATCAACGACGCAAACGGCCAGCCGGTGTATTTCACACCCGGCGAGGTCGAGCGCAGGTCCGACGGCGCGACGCTCAAGGCGGATGGCGCGCCGATCGAAGTCGGCCGCGTCATCAAGATGTCGAAGTCGAAAAAGAACGTGGTCGATCCCGATGAGATCGTGGCCAATTACGGCGCCGACGCGATCCGCTGGTTTATGCTCTCCGACAGCCCGCCCGAGCGCGATCTGCCTTGGTCCGAAGCCGGTATCGAGGGCTGCGGCCGCTTCGTGCAGCGCCTGTGGCGCCTGTTCGGCCAATTCGACGCTGCCGCAACGGGCGAGGACAAGGCGCTGGACCGCAAGGCCCACCAGACAGTCGATGCCGCCGCGCGCGACATCGAATCGCTGGGCTTCAACAAGACCGTGGCGCGCATTTACGAGCTGACCGGTGCGATCGAAAAGGCGGCGCCTTCCGCCAGCCGTTCGACCGCGATTCGCACGCTGCTTCTGCTGGTTTCCCCGATGATGCCGCACCTCGCCGAAGAGGCCTGGTCGAGCATCGGCGAGGGCCTGATCGCCGACGCTGCCTGGCCGCCGGTCGACCCGGCCCTACTGGTCGACGACGAGGTTACCGTCGCAATTCAGGTCAAGGGCAAGCTGCGCGATACCGTGACCGTTCCCAAGGGCATGCCCAAGGAAGAGCTGGAGGCGCTTGCCCTTGCCAGCGAGAAGGTGCAGCGTGCTCTTGATGGAGCTGAAGTGCGCAAGGTAATCGTCGTGCCCGACCGCCTGGTCAATATCGTCGCGTGAGGGTTTTCGCAGTCCCCCTCGCCGCCCTTGCTGGCACCCTGGCGCTTGCCGGTTGCGGATTGCAGCCGATGTATGCGGGCGGCGGCAATGCCGCCGTCGCGCGGGGGCTTGCCGGTGTGCAGGTCTCCGCGATCGAGGGGCGGGCTGGCTGGCTGGTGCGCAATGCCCTGGTCGACGAACTGGGCATGGCCGGCAAGGCTACGCCCAAGTACCGTCTGGACATCCGCCTCGACGACAAGCTGGAAAGCTTCGCGCTACTCTCGGACGATACCGTGGGCCGTGAACGCCGGACCCTGCGCGCGCGTTACCAGCTGGTCGATGTGGGCAGCGGCGAAATCGTGCTGGATGCCACCGCCGGTTCCGATGCGGGCATCGACGTGGTCTCGTCCGACTACGCGACGATCGCGGCCGAGCAGACCGCGCTGGAAAATATGGCCAAGGACGTTGCAAACCGCATCGTCACCAATGTCGCGCTGCGCCTGCGCGGCGATACGAATCAGTAAGGACCCGTGAAGGCCAGTCAGAAGGAGTTCGCAGGGCTAGCTGCCCGGGCTGCCCGAGAGGCGCGCGTGTTTTTCTTCTGCGGGCCAGACGAATCGAGCGCTTTCGATGCGGCCACCCGCATCGTCTCGCTGCTGGATGATCCTGGAGAGCGGATAGAACTGTCCGGCGCCGACTTGCGCCGCGACCCCGTCCGCCTCGGCGACGAAGCCCGCTCCAACTCACTGTTCGGCGGCCCCCGCCACATCTGGGTTCGCGCAGCCGGCGACGAAGCCCATGACGCCGTTCAGACCCTGCTCGAAAACGACGTGGCGGGCTGCCCGGTCCTCATCGTCGCAACGGGAGCGACCGACAAATCGCGCACGGCCAAGCTGCTGGCGACGCGCCCGGACGGTCTTGTTGCGATGTTCTACCCCCCCGACCTCGGCTCGGTTGCGGCGTTGGTACGCACCATGGCCAATGCCGCCGGGCTCAAGCTGGGCAGCGAGATCGCCGAGCGGATAGCGCGCGGGGCAGGGCTCGATACCCGCATCGCCCGCTCGGAAGTGACCAAGCTGGCGCTCTATCTCGACGCCTCACCGGAAACGCCGCGTCCTGTCGCGATGGCGGATCTCGATGCGATTGGTGCCTCGACCGAGGACGAGGGATTCACCACGCTTGTCGACGCCGTCCTGGGCGGCCGCCGCGAGGCGGTCGGGCCTGAACTGCGCCGCATGCGCGAACAGGAAATGAATCCGGTTGGGTTGCTGCTGGCGTTCGAGCGCCGGGCAGCGCAGTTGGCCGGCCTCAACGCAAGGCTGGGCGATGGGCGGGACGTCGCCGGGTTCCTGAAGGTCGAAGCGGGCGCACGGCGGGTCTTCTGGAAGGACCAGCAGGCGCTGACCGTTCAATTGCAACTTTGGCGCGGTCAAAGGCTCGAACGGCTCGTTGCCCGCCTCATTGCATTGCACCAGTCACTGCTCACCAACAGTCAAGATGCAGAAATTCTGTTGGCTGACGGTTTACTGACAATTGCCCGGTCTGCCCGTCCCAATACCAGACAACGGACCATCACAACGGCCTGACGGATTTCTCTGTTCCAGTTGCCTGCAATTTCCGGCGGCGGGTATCTGTGAAGAGACGGACCAGAACGACTTCCCTGCATTCCGGATGCGCAGGCTCTGAAACTGGGCGTGACGAATTGCCACGCCTTGGGGTTGCCCCGGCGGCAGTTACAATGGGTGGGTACCGATCCCGCAGTCAACGGTCTGTAAGGGACGCGGGCGGGCACCGTCGACCAGGGAAACCATCGTGCTCTCAGCATCGGCGAAACCAACAGCGAACGCCGGAATATATCCGTGGGGCAAAAAAATCGGATTATCGGGCGTCCGCTTGCAGCGGGGAAACCCGAATCCAGACATGCAGGTCAGTGCATGCTTTAATCGGCGAGGCCCGGCGTCAGTTGCCGTTCTGTTTGGGCACGCTGAAGGTGCCCGAAACACGTCCGCCCTGTCCGCCCGAGGCCGATGACACGCCGCTCTTGAGGTCGACGACCAGGCGGCCGCCGCGCAGGGTATCGCCATTGCCGCGCTTGATCGTTGCATTGCCGGTCATCGTGATGATCTTCTGGTTGAAGTCATAGATACCGACGTCGCCCGTCGCCACTTCGTCGGAGCGGGTGACGACGACGCCACCGGATGCGGTAATGCGCTGGATCTGCATCGAACCGGCATTGGTGAAGTTCACCACCGTGCGCGCAGCGCGCAAGCGCAGTTCGGCCTGCTTCACGTCGACATTGCCGGTCAGGACCACGCGGTTCTGCTTGTCCTGAAGCTCGATACGGTCGGCCGCATAGTCCACCGGCGCGTCGGAATTGTGGCCCGAAAGGACCTGTGCGTCGATCTGGGGGGATGCGCCAAGGGCGGCCAGCCCCAGTACCGGCACGGCCAGCGCTACGCGGAAGAGCTTCTTGCGGGCGGGGGTCATTGGGGTATCCTCAGCTTGCCGGGCGTCATGCGCAGCCGGGCATTGCCCTCAAGGGTCACGGTACGGCTTTCAAGGTCCGCCCTCATCGAATCGGAGCGGAACGTGCCGGTCGGCACTGTTCCGTCCACTCCGCCGGAGCCGACGGCGACTTTGCTCTTCACGTCGATGTCGACCCGGCTGGTAGTCATCTTGTAGCCGTCGGGGGCGGCGAAGTTCACCGGGCCGGCCACCGCGATCTTGTCGGTGTCATAGTTGTAGGCGCCCTTGGGCGCGACGATTTCGGCCGGGCCGTCGTTTAGGCGGAGCAGGGCCCGCAGCTTCTGCATCTGGACGACCGGAATGGCAGCGGCGCGCTGCACGGCAGTACCGGCAGTGACCGTGAAGCCGCGATTCTTGTCGTCTTTGCCGCGATAGGCGGCGTCGTTCACCACGAGGCGCTCGTTGGTGATGGCCACCTTGTTGCGGTCCAGCAGGAAGCTGATCTCGCCGCGCGGTGAGAGGGGCACCAGGATCATCACCGCCGCCACCACGCCGATCGCGGCAGGAAGCGCCTTGGCCAGGAAGCCCACGAGTCGATCGTGCGAGCCACCGGGCGCGGCGAAGTGCCGGCGGCGGTTGCGGATCTCTACGGCTTCTACGGACATGTCTGGTTACGCAACTCTCTTGGAGCGATCAGGCTGCTTCGTGGCTGAAGATGTCGTGGTCGGGCCAGCCGGCCAGGTCGAGCCGGGCACGGGCGGGCAGGAAGTCGAAGCAGGCCTGGGCGATCTCGGTGCGGTTTTCACGGGCGAGGCGCGTTACCAGGATGGTGTGCATGGCGTGCAGGTAACGCACGTCCGACGCGGCATAGTCCTTTTGCGCGTCGGTCAGTTCCGGGGCGCCCCAGTCGCTCGACTGCTGCTGTTTGGAAACTTCCTTGCCGAGCAGTTCACGCACGAGGTCCTTGAGGCCGTGGCGATCCGTGTAGGTGCGCACCAGCTTGCTGGCGATCTTGGTGCAGAACACCGGCGCGGCGGTGACGCCCATGTAGTGTTCAACCGCAGCCAGATCGAAGCGCGCGAAGTGATAAAGCTTTAGGCGCGCCGGGTCGGCCAGCACGGCCTTCAGGTTGGGCGCGTCGTAAGCGCTGCCGGGAGCGAAGCGGACGAGATGCTCGTCCCCCTTCCCATCCGAGATCTGCACGAGGCAGAGCCGGTCGCGAGGGGTGATGAGACCCATCGTTTCGGTGTCGACAGCGACGGGTCCCGGCGCGAGCACGCCTTCGGGGAGATCTTCTTCGTGGAGATAGACAGCCATATGCCGGAAATGCTTAGGGACTGGGCCGGTGTTTCGCAATGGCCGCAAGCCCTGCCATGCGCCGGTGCGCAGGTTTTTCGGGAGGGTGAGGGCATCATGGCAACACAGGACTCCCAGAGTGTACCGGCAAGTTGGGCTCCGGCGCTCGATCCGGTCCTTGCCACGGCCGAGGCGCGCAACCTCGGCAACTGGCTCAAGGAGGAGGAAGCCGCGGGCAAGCACATCTTTCCGCCGCGCGGCAGCCGGCTGCGCGCTTTCGAGCTGACGCCGCTGGATGAAGTGCGCGTGGTGATTCTGGGTCAGGACCCCTACCACGGCGCCGGGCAGGCCCACGGGCTGTCGTTTTCAGTACCCGAGGGCGTCAGGGTGCCGCCCTCGCTGGCGAACATCTATAAGGAGTTGGCCAGCGACTGCGGCGTGACCGCGCCAAGGCACGGAAATCTGGAGCATTGGGCGCGGCAGGGTGTGCTGCTCCTCAACAATGCCCTCACCGTCGAGGAGGGGCGGGCCGGATCGCACCAGAACCGGGGCTGGGAAGCGGTCACCGACGCGGCCGTCGCTGCCGTGGCGGCCAAGGCCCAGCCTTGTGTCTTCATGCTATGGGGCAACCACGCGAAGAAAAAGGCCATGCGCGTGGCGGGACTGGCGGAAAGCCACCACCTTGTGCTGACAGCCCCGCATCCCAGCCCGCTTTCGGCTTATGCCGGCTTCTTCGGTTGCCGGCATTTCAGCCGCGCGAACGCGTTCCTCAGCGAGAACGGGCGCGGCACGATCGACTGGTAACGGTCAGGCCGCAGGGCCGGTGAGCGCCGGGTCCATCCGGTAGTGGCTCATCACGCCGCTTACGGACATGTCGCCGAAGCAGGCGCGGAACTTTCCGAAGTCTTCGAGCGTGCGGGCGGCCTCATGGGCTTCGATCGACGTCCAGACGACGTTGAAAGTGAATTTCGAGGGGTTTTCGACGCCGCGTCCGAAGCTGGCCGTGACCACGCCCTCGCAGGCGGCGAGGTGGGCGATACCGGTTTCGCGCATGGCGGCCGCGAACTGGTCTTCGGTGCCGGGGCGCACTTCGATCTCGGCAATTTCCAGCAGCATTCCTGATCTCCCTGTCGCAGGCAGTGAACCGGCGGGCAGGGGGCTGGTCAAGCTGCACGAGCAAGTGATCGCCTAGGCGGGCGACATCCCTGACTCCACGAAAAAGGGCGCACCTCGCGGCGCGCCCTTTCCTTGTTCAATATGGCTGAAGATCAGCGCGGCAGCAGGCTGGCCCCCATCAGCACCTCGTCGACCGAACGGGCGCACTGACGGCCCTCGCGGATCGCCCAGACGACCAGCGACTGGCCGCGCCGCATGTCGCCGCAGGCAAAGATCTGCTCGTCGCTGGTCTGGTACTTGAGCATGTTGGCCTTGACGTTGCCGCGCGGGTCCAGCTCGACGCCCGACTGGTCGATCATACCGGTCTTGCGCGGGCCGGTGAAGCCCATGGCGAGAAAGATCAGGTCCGCCTGCAGCGTGAACTCGCTGCCGGGCACTTCCGTCATCTTGCCGCCCGCCCACTCGACGCGGACGCATTCCAGGCCGGTGACGTCGTTATTACCCACCACGCGCTTGGTCAGGATCGACCAGTCGCGCTCTGCGCCTTCTTCGTGGCTGGAGGACGTGCGCAGCTTGAGCGGCCAGAACGGCCACGACATTGCCTTGTCTTCCATCACCGGCGGCTTGGGCATGATTTCCAGCTGGGTGACCGAGGCCGCGCCCTGGCGGTTGGAGGTGCCCACACAGTCCGACCCGGTGTCACCGCCGCCGATCACGATGATGTGCTTGCCGTTGGCGGAGATGGTGCCGCGCGGGGCGGCGCGCAGTTCGTCGTCGCCGGCATTGCGCTTGTTCTGCTGGGTCAGGAATTCCATCGCCGGACGCACGCCCGGCAGTTCCGCGCCTGGGATGTCCAGACGGCGGGCTTCCTCGGCGCCGCCGGCGAAGACCACGGCGTCGAAGTTCTCCTTCAGCGAGGCTACCGAGACGGTCACGCCCACTTCGGTGGAGGTCTTGAACACCACGCCTTCGGCTTCCATCTGCGCCGCGCGGCGGTTGATGAGGTGCTTCTCCATCTTGAAGTCGGGGATGCCGTAACGCATCAGCCCGCCGACCCGGTCGTTCTTCTCGAACACCGTGACGGAGTGGCCGGCGCGTGCAAGCTGCTGGGCGCAGGCGAGGCCCGCCGGGCCCGAACCCACTACCGCAACCGACTTGCCGGTGCGCTTTGCGGGCACCTGCGGGGTGATCCAGCCTTCGGCCCATCCCTTGTCGACGATGGCGCATTCGATCGACTTGATGGTGACCGGCTCGTCGATGATGTTCAGCGTGCAGGCCGCCTCGCAAGGCGCGGGGCAGATGCGACCGGTGAACTCCGGGAAGTTGTTGGTCGAGTGGAGAACCTCCAGCGCATTGCGGAAGTCGTCCTCGTAGACCAGGTGGTTCCAGTCCGGGATGATGTTGTTGACCGGGCACCCGGTATGGCAGTGCGGCACGCCGCAGTTCATGCAGCGCGATGCCTGGTCCTTAAGCGCCTGGGGTGCGAGCGGGATGACGAACTCGTTGTAGTTCTTCAGCCGCGCGTCGACCGGACCGTACTTGCGGTCGTGGCGGTCAAGCTCGAGAAAGCCGGTTTCCTTACCCATCGTATGCGTATCCCAATTATTCTGCTGCGACCGAGGCGGCTTCGAGGCGTTCAGCCTCAAGCAGCCTGAGTGCCTTCGCGTAGTCGCGCGGCATCACCTTGACGAACTTGCCCAGTGCGTTGCTCCAATCGTCGAGCAGGGCGCGGGCGCGTTTCGAGCCGGTGTGCAGGTGGTGGCGTTCGAGCAGGATGCGCAGGCGCTCCGCATCGTGGCGCAGCGGATCGCCCATGCCCAGGTCGTTGACCGAGACGGTGCGCTGCTGCGGACGGCCTGTCCCTTCGTCCTCGTCCGCATCAGGCGAGATCGGCAGCAAGTCTACCATCGAGCCGTTGACCAACTGTTCGAACTGGCCGTCCTCGTCGTAGACATAGGCGATGCCGCCGGACATGCCTGCCGCGAAGTTGCGGCCGGTCTTGCCAAGAACGGTGACGACGCCGCCGGTCATGTACTCGCAGCCGTGATCGCCGCAGCCTTCGACCACGGTGATCGCGCCCGAGTTGCGGACCGCGAAACGCTCACCGCCGACGCCATTGAAGAACGCCTCGCCGGAAACCGCGCCGTAAAGCACGGTGTTGCCGACGATGATGTTCTTGAGCGGATCACGGTCGACGTGGGCCGGCTGGCGCACGATCACGCGGCCGCCCGACAGGCCCTTGCCGACATAGTCGTTGGCATCGCCGGTCAGGTCGAGCGTGACGCCGTGGGCAAGCCAGGCGGCGAAGCTCTGGCCGGCGACGCCGGTGAGCTTCACGTTGATCGTGTTGTCGGGCAGGCCGGCATGGCCGTAGCGCTTGGCGACTTCGCCCGAAAGCATCGCGCCGACCGTGCGGTTGACGTTGATGATGGACTTTTCGATGCGCACGGCTGCGCGGTTTTCCAGAGCGTCGGTCGCCGCTTCGATCAGCTGGTTGTCGAGCGCGTGCTCAAGCCCGTGATCCTGCGTCTGCGACCAGTTGAGCGAGGGACCGTCGCCCAGCGGCGCCTGGTAAAGCAGCTTCGACAGGTCGACGCCCTTGGCCTTCCAGTGGGTGACCGCCTTCTTCATGTCGAGCATGTCAACGCGGCCGACCATCTCTGGGATGGTGCGGAAGCCCAGCTCGGCCATGATCGCGCGCAGTTCTTCGGCGACGAAGAAGAAGTAGTTGATCACATGCTCGGGCTGGCCGGTGAAGCGGCCGCGCAGGATCGGGTCCTGCGTCGCCACGCCCACCGGGCAGGTGTTGAGGTGGCACTTGCGCATCATGATGCAGCCCGCCGCGATCAGCGGGGCGGTGGCGAAGCCGAACTCGTCCGCGCCCAGAAGCGCGGCCACGGCAACGTCGCGCCCGGTGCGCAGGCCGCCGTCGGCTTGCACGACCACGCGGCTGCGCAGGTTGTTGAGCAGCAGCGTCTGCTGGGTTTCGGCGAGGCCGATTTCCCAAGGGCTGCCCGCATGGGTCAGCGAGGTCAGCGGCGAAGCGCCGGTGCCGCCTTCATAACCCGAGATCGTGATGTGATCGGCGCGGGCCTTGGAGACGCCCGCAGCGACCGTGCCCACGCCCACTTCGGACACCAGCTTGACCGAGACGCGGCTGGTCGGGTTCACGTTCTTGAGATCGTGAATGAGCTGGGCGATGTCTTCGATCGAGTAGATGTCGTGGTGCGGCGGCGGCGAGATCAGGCCGACGCCCGGCGTCGAGTGACGGGTGGCGCCGATGGTCTTGTTGACCTTGTCACCGGGCAACTGGCCGCCTTCGCCGGGCTTGGCGCCCTGCGCCATCTTGATCTGGATGTCGTCGGCGTTGACCAAGTACTCGGTGGTGACGCCGAAGCGGCCCGAGGCAACCTGCTTGATCGACGAGCGCATGGTGTCGCCGTTGGCCATCGGCTTGAAGCGGCTGGGGTCCTCGCCGCCTTCGCCGGTGTTCGACTTGCCGCCGATGCGGTTCATCGCCACGGCCAGCGTGGTGTGCGCTTCCCAGCTGATCGAACCGTAGCTCATCGCGCCAGTGGCGAAGCGCTTGACGATCTCGGCGGCCGGTTCGACCTCGTCGATGTCGATTGCTTCACCGGCCTTGAATTCCATCAGGCCGCGGATCGTGAGCATGCGCTCCGACTGGTCGTTGATGGTCTGCGCGAACTGGCGGTACTTTTCAGGCACATTGCCGCGCACGGCGTGCTGTAGCAGGCCGATGTTCTCGCTCGTCCAGGCGTGTTCCTCGCCGCGCACGCGCGCGCCGTAGATACCGCCCACGTCGAGCATCGACTTGTAGATCGGGTCGTTACCGTAGGCTGCCGAGTGGCGGCGCACGGTTTCTTCCGCGATCTCTGCCAGGCCGGCACCTTCGATGGTGGTGGCGGTGCCGTTGAAGTACTTGTCGACGAAGGCGGTGGACAGGCCGACCGCGTCGAAGATCTGCGCGCCGCAGTACGACTGGTAGGTCGAAATGCCCATCTTGGACATGACCTTGCGGATGCCCTTACCCACGGCATAGACGTAGTTCTTCGCTGCCTGCTCCGCCGAAACCGGCAGGTTCTTGCGCACGCGGATCGATTCGATCGTCTCAAGCGCGAGGTAGGGGTTGATCGCTTCGGCGCCGTAGCCGGCCAAGGCGCAGAAATGGTGCACTTCGCGCGCTTCGCCGGTTTCCACGACGAGGCCGGTCTGCATGCGCAGACCCTGGCGGACGAGGTGGTGGTGCACCGCCGCCGTCGCCAGCAGCGCCGGCATCGGCACGCGGTCCGGTCCCTGCGCACGGTCGGACAGGACAAGAATGTTCTTGTCCGCCAGCACGGCTTCAGTCGCGGCCCAGCACATTTCCTTGATCGCCTGCTCAAGGCCGGCGGCCCCGCTCTTGGCGTCCCAGGTCATGTCGATCGTGCCGGTGCGGAAGGCGCCGTCGAGCGCGGCTTCCACCGAGCGGATCTTGGCAAGGCCAAGGTCGGTCAGGATCGGCTGGCTGGCTTCCAGGCGCTTGTGCGTGCCGGCATCGTGACCGAGCAGGTTCGGGCGCGGGCCGATCATCGTGACCAGGCTCATCACCAGTTCCTCGCGGATCGGGTCGATTGGCGGGTTGGTGACCTGCGCGAAGTTCTGCTTGAAATAGTCGTACAGCAGGCGCGACTTCGACGACAGCACCGGGATCGGCGTGTCGGTGCCCATCGAGCCAAGCGGATCGTCGGCGTTGACGGCCATCGGTTCGAGGAAGCGGGTAACGTCTTCCTGCGTGTAGCCAAAGGCCTGCTGGCGATCGAGAAGCGTGCCGGTAGCCTTGGGCAGTTCGGCCAGTTCCGGCTCGATCACATCGAGGTCGGCCAGCTTGTACTGCGCCTGGGTCAGCCACTTTTCATAGGGCTCGGCCTCGGCCAGCTTGGTCTTGATCTCCTCGTCCTCGATGATCCGGCCTTCTTCGAAGTCGATCAGCAACATGCGGCCGGGCTGGAGACGCCACTTGCGCACGATGTTGTCTTCCTTGATCGGAAGGACGCCGCTCTCGGACGCCATGACGCACAGGTCGTCGTCGGTGACGAGGAAGCGCGCCGGGCGCAGGCCGTTGCGGTCCAGCGTGGCGCCGATCTGGCGGCCATCCGTGAAGGCGACGGCGGCGGGGCCATCCCACGGCTCCATCAGGGCGGCGTGGTATTCGTAGAATGCGCGGCGTTCCGCGGTCATCAGCGGGTTGCCCGACCATGCCTCAGGGATGAGGATCATCATCGCGTGGGCAAGGCTGTACCCGCCCGCGAGCAGCAGCTCGAAAGCGTTGTCGAGGCAGGCGGTGTCCGACTGGCCGTGCGGGATCAGCGGCCACATCTTGTCGAGATCGGCGCCGAGCAGTTCCGATTCCATGGTGCGGCGGCGCGCGTTCATCCAGTTCACGTTGCCGCGAACCGTGTTGATCTCGCCGTTGTGCGCCATGAAGCGGAACGGGTGCGCCAGCTTCCAGCTCGGGAAGGTGTTGGTGCTGAAGCGTTGGTGAACGAGGCCCAGTGCCGAGACGAATTCGGGGTTGCGCAGGTCGTCGTAGAACGAGCCGACCTGGGTTGCCAGCAGCAGGCCCTTGTAGACGATCGTGCGGCTGGAGAAGCTGGGCATGTACAGCTCGGTCAGGCCGGGCATGTCATGCTTCACGGCCAGCGCCTTGAGCGGGTTCTGCGTCTGCTTGCGGATCGCCAGGATCTTGCGCTCGAAAGCGTCCTGGTCGGCGCAGCTTTCACCGCGTCCCACGAAGCACTGGCGGATCACCGGCATCGATTCGAGCACGGTCTTGCCCAGGCCGTCCAGCGTCAGCGGCACATCGCGCCAGCCGATCAGGATCTGGCCTTCCTTCTTGATGAACTTCTCGAAGATCGCGACGATCATCTCACGCGAAGCGTCGTCCTGCGGCAGGAAGCACATGGCCACGCCGTAGTCGCCCGCCTGCGGCAGTTCGAGGCCTTCGCTGGCCGCCCATGTGCGGAAAAGCTGGTCGGGAAGCTGCGTCAGAATGCCTGCACCGTCGCCCAGCAAGGGGTCGGCGCCCACCGCACCGCGGTGGTCGATGTTTTTCAGAATTTCCAGTGCCTGGGTAATGATCGCGTGGTTTTTCTGGCCTTTGATATGGGCGACGAAGCCCACACCGCATGCATCGTGTTCGTTACGCGCGTCATAGAGGCCCTGGGGCTTAGGAAATCCCATCGATATAAACCCATCCTGTCACATTTTTTCAAATGGGGTGCACCGCGCTTGCCCGCAGTCGCGCACGAATCGTGCGACGACCTCACGTAGTCTCGCGCGGCACATGACCCCACCGTCCCCATGACGATTGAAGGACGGTTTTGCAACTGCGAACGCAGCCTGCGCGCAGGATTGAGTGCTTGATCGGCGGAATCTACGGCATTTTATTATATACAAACCCCGCCCGGGCCTCGTCTGAAAGGGCTCGGACGGGGTTTGTCGCGTCCTGTTCGTGTGGCATTGACCCGATCGAACGGGTCGCGGGTGAGATCAGGCCGCGCCGCTCATGCGCTGGAGCGTGGCGAGGGCGGCGCGCAGGGCCTTTTCCGTGGTTTCCTGATCGGGGCGGGCGTCGGGGCTGTCGAACAGGCGTTCCGGAGCCGGGGCGTCGTTGACCGGGGCAGGGGCCAGCGCCGGGCGCGAGAAGGGCACCGCTTCGCGCGCTTCCTGGCCGAGCAAATCATGGACGGTACCGCGATGATCGGTTTCTTCCTCGAAGGTCTCCACCTCGGCGAAGCGGCGCTGCGGGGCGGCGGCGTGGCGCGACAGGTTGAGGAGTGAGGAATAGCCCTCCTGCAGCACGACATCCTCGTCGTTTTCGCCTTCCTCGTCGGCCGTGAACGGGCTTGCCGGGAAGGATGCTGGGGCAAATGAAGCCTCCACATCGTGCTGGCGGTCCTGTTCGAACGGAGTGTCGAGCGAA
The DNA here is from genome assembly GCF_001046635.1 of Novosphingobium barchaimii LL02. Taxonomy (GTDB): domain Bacteria; phylum Pseudomonadota; class Alphaproteobacteria; order Sphingomonadales; family Sphingomonadaceae; genus Novosphingobium; species Novosphingobium barchaimii. The sequence goes on along the minus strand of NZ_KQ130456.1, from coordinate 251,551 downwards.
GTCAGGCCGATATGACGCGGGGGGATATAGCCGGGCAGGGCCTCGTCGCTGCCGTAATCCTCGGCATAATCCTCGAAGGTGACGGGGCGCAGGGCGGCCGGGATCGACCGGTGCGGGTCGAATCCGGCGTCGAAGTTTTCCTCGGAAGGCGCGTCCGGCACTGGCGCGAACGCCGCTTCGCTTTCGATCCCCGGCTGAGTGAATTGGGGGGAAGCGGCGGCGACCGGCGGCACTTCGCGCAAGGGCGCGAATTCCGCCGGGATGGCCGCAGCGGCGATTTCGGCAGCGCGGCGGGCCTGCTCGCGGCGCTCGCCCATGGCGAGGGCGAGCCGCTCAAGCAGTTCGACGTGCGACAGATCGTCGAGGTTGGCCTCTGCGATTCGGCCAGATGCCTGCTGCTCGGACGAGACGGCAACTGCCTGCAAAGGGGCTGTGTCTTCGCGTGTCTCGTCGGGCTGGAAAGCCTCTTCAGCGAAAGTCGTTTCGGCGAAGGGCGGTGCGAAGGCCTGCGGGGCGAAGATGTTTTCCTCGAAGGCTACGGGTGCATCCTCGATGGCGGATATGATCGTTGGCGCATCGAAGGCGTTTTGCGCCCAAGTGCCGAGTTCGGCCACGGTTTCGGGCTCGCGTGCTTCAACTTGGCCCGCTTCGATCTCTGCGCAGAACGGCGCTGGCTTCGGCGCCTCTTCCTTGCTCCAGGCGCCCGAATGCAGGCGCGGCAGCAGCTTGAAGCCGGGCTCGGCAGTGGCAGGGTCTGCGGTGACGCTGGAGACTTCGCGTGAATAGGCTTCGAACAGGCGGTTGGTGACCGGCGCAAAGGGATGGCCGATGGGCAGTTCGGCGTCGGTCGTCTCGACTGTACCCTCGATGTCGTCGGCTTCACGGTTGAGCTGGGCCTGGAACACCTGCTGGAAGACCTGTGCATCCGCCGGGACGGAGGGTGCGAAGTTGACGCGGTCGTCCTGTTCAGGTTCGTGCCAGGCAGATTCGGCATCCAGCCAGGCCGGCAGGTCGCCGTCGTCCTCGGTTTCGATGCTCGGCGCGCGCGGAGTAGGCCGGAAAGCGGGATCGGCGTGATCGAAACGGTCGAGGTCGAATTCGGCGACGTTCAGGATCTGGGCGTCGAGGATCGGGGTATCGCGGCCGGGAATCGGTGCGCGGTCCTCGTAGGGGACGACGTCGTCCTCCGTGTTGAGCGCCAGTGCACGGCGGCGGCCGGGTATGCGGCCCGGACGGATGACTTCTGTCGGCTGTGCTTCGGCCGGAGCGGCCCCGGCCGTCTCGGCGGCGTCCGCCAGGGAGGGTTCGGCGGCTTCGAAGCCGTCGGAAGCAAGCTGCTGCGCGGGGCGGCTGCGTTCATGCGCACCCTTGGGGTGGACGATCCGGCGGGCGACGACCGCGCCGATCGCGGCGCCAAGGCCGGTCATCGCCAGGGCCAGCAGGATGCGCGTGGTGGTGCCCAGCGGCGGCGCGGCCATCGGGATCACCTTGTGGAGGCCGGTGGCCAGGACCAGACCCTCGATCGCCTGTGGGCTGACCATGATGCTGCCGAGCCCGAACAAGGCCCCGCACCAGAGTGCCACGATCACCGGGAACAGCGGGTGACGGCTGATCGGCTCTGCGCCTGCGTTCCTGCGTTTTTGCTCGGCCACTGATCTTACCTCGTTATGTCTTTTTCGTTGGACCCGCTTGCTTGTGCCATCCCTTCGGTCAGGCGGCGGCTTCGAGCCCACTTTGAGCGGACTGTGGTGCCAGCATTTGGTAAACGGGAGGATAACGACGGGCATTGTACGCCCAATCGTGGCGGGTTTCGACATGTTCTCGGCCTGCGCGGCGGTATGCGTCCCACGTCCCGCGCTCTTTCAGCAGCCGCGCCAGCGAATCGGCGCAGGCTTTCGGATCGTCCGGGGTGAAGAGTACACCGGTCTTGCCGTCGGTCACCAGTTCGCGGTGGCCGCCTACGTCGCTTGCCGCCACCAGCTTGCCCTGCGCCATCGCCTCAAGCGGTTTGAGCGGGGTCACCAGATCGGTCAGCCGGCTGCGTTTGCGCGGGTAGGCCATCACGTCGCACAGGGCATAGTAACGGTCCACCTCATGATGCGGCACTCGGCCGACGAACCGAATCGCCTCCGCCGCGGGAGACGCCGCCGCCTGCGCGCGCAGAGATTCTTCGCGCGGGCCGCCGCCTACCAGCAGCAGCCGGGCATCGGGCTGACGCGCGACGAGATGGGGCATCGCCTCGATCAGGTCATCCAGCCCCTCGTAGTCGTAGAAGCTGCCGATGAATCCGATCACCGGGCAGGGACCGTTGGGGCCGTCGAAGCCCAATTCGCGGGCCAGTTCCGGGTCGCGCGGCAGGGGGCTGCCGAACAGTTCGAGGTCCACGCCGTTGGGCATGACCGTGATCTTGCTTTCCGGCGTGCCGCGCAGCGCAAGGTCGCGGCGCAGGCCCTCGCAGATCGTCACCACCGCATCGGCGCTGCGCACCACATGGCTTTCGAGCATCCGCGTCAGCCGGTATTTCAGGGAACCTTCGCTGCCGGTGCCGTTGCCGACCGCCGCATCTTCCCAGAAGGCGCGAATCTCGTAGACCAGCGGAATCCCGTACTTTCGCGCCACGCGCAGGGCTGCCTGACCGCACAGGACCGGGGAGTGGGCGTGAATCACGTCCGGTCGCCATTGCTTCACGACGCGCTCTATCGCCCGCGCGAATAGGGCGATCTCGCGCCATTCCCGCAGCCCAGGCAGGCCAGAGGCGCTGCCGCCGGTGCGATGGAAAAGAAGGCTGTCATGTTCCTCAACCGCGGCTTCGTCGGCGGCGTCCACCTTGTTGTAGCGCGGGCCGGTGACGCTGCGCACCTCAAGCCCCAGTGCCTGCTGCGCTCTGAGGATCGCGCGGGTGCGAAAGGTGTAGCCGCTGTGGATCGGCAGCGAATGGTCGAGTACGTGGAGAATGCGGGTCATGGCGTAATTCCTAGCTTGCGAACGCTTAACGCGCCGTCAACTCGAGTTTGCTATTGCACCGCCCAGATGGTCGACATCCTTGCCCTTGCCCTGTCCCACGGACTGCTGCTGCTTGCTGCCTGGCGGCTGCTAAGGCGTGCTGATCTCGATGTCGAAGTTCCGGGGGAGCGGCAAGGCGAAGTGCCGAAGCAGACCGGACGCACCCTGATTCGCAGGGGCCCCCGGATCATGCGGACCGGACGGCCTGCCGATGGCGAATCGGGGGAAAGCGATGCTTAACCTCGGCCTGACCGCGTTTTTCGGGACCATGATCCTGCTGGGCTTCAAGCGGCCGTTCCTGTGGGTACTGTGCTACCTCTACGTCGATATCGTTGCGCCGCAGCTCATCTCGTGGGGCTTCCTCACGCAGATGCCGACTTCGCTGATCGCCTTCGCGGCCGCGTTCCTGGGCTGGCTGATCTTCGACGACAAACGCGATTCGCGCTTTACCTGGCGGCAGGGCCTGCTGGCCGCGCTGCTGGTGTATTGCGGCATAACTACCCTCACCGCCGATTATCCGGTCGAGGCGCTGACCAAATGGTCGTGGGTGTGGAAGGCGCTGGTCTTCGCGATGTTCCTGCCGCTGACCCTGCGCACCCGTCTGCGGATCGAGGCGGTGGCGCTTGCCATGGTGCTCTCTGCCAGCGCGCTGATCATCGACGGCGGTCTGAAGACCGCGATGGGCGGCGGCGGCTATGGTTCGCTCATCATCTTCATCGAGAACAACACCGGCCTGTACGAAGGCTCGATCATTTCCTGCGTCGCCATCGCCATCATCCCGATCGCGATCTGGCTGGCGAAATATGGCACGATCTTCCCGGCCGACTGGCGGGTCTGGACCTTCACCATCGCGCTGATCTTCGCCTGTTCGCTGATCCCGGTGGGGACGCAGGCGCGCACCGGCCTGATCTGTCTGGGCATTCTTTGCGTGCTCTATCTCAGGACCTCGAAGCATCGGTTCGTCATCATGGCCGGCATGACGCTGGTGCCGATGCTGGCGGTGCCGTTTCTCCCCGCCTCCTACCTTGCCCGCATGAACACGATCGAGAATCACCAGTCCGACCAGTCGGCGGGAACCCGAATCGGCGTGTGGAAGTGGACCATGGGCTATGCCAAGGACCACCCGCTGGGCGGCGGTTTCGAAGTCTACATGTCGAGCAAGGTCGAATACGACACTGTCTCCAGCCAGTCGAACGGCAGCAATGTGACGATTTCGCGGACACGCGTGGTCGAGGAAGGCCGCGCCTTCCACTCAAGCTACTTCGAGATGCTGGGTGAACAGGGCTTCCCAGGCCTGGCATTGTGGCTGACGCTGCAGATATCGGGCATCGTCCAGATGGAGATGATCCGCCGCCGCTGGAAGGACCGCACCGGCCCGGACGAGGCCTGGGCCGCCCCACTCGCCGTTGCGCTGCAGCTGGCCCAAGTGGTCTATCTGTTCGGCTCGCTGTTCGTGGGCATCGCCTTCCAGCCTTTCATCCTGATGCTGATCGGGCTGCAATGCGGGCTGTGGAGCTACCTGAAGCGGATATCCGGGCCCGAGCGTACTCAGCGCCAGGGCGTTCGCAAGATGCAGGTCAGGGTTCGCGCTGCTGGGTAAGTTTCGGATTGCCTCAAAACGATTGCGCTTTCTTGCCTGCCATCCTTAACATTAACCAGCATCGGCCGTTATTGTCTGCAATGGCGCGGTTCGCGCGACATGACGCAGGTTCCTTCAGTACAAAGACTTACGGGACAATCCTGCGTTTACGGCAAATTAACCTTTAATGATCATTGGTCATATGGTTAATACACGGCAATGTCCCTAAAGGTCGCGAAAGCGCCGTGGACATCGGGGCAAGAAGGACACTGACCCATGCGAGTGCTGCTGATCGAGGATGAACCGACCACGGCCCGGGCTATCGAGCTCATGCTGACGGCGGAGGGTTTCAACGTCTACTCCACCGATCTTGGCGAGGAAGGCCTCGATCTGGGCAAGCTGTATGATTACGATATCATCCTGCTCGACCTGAACCTGCCTGACATGCACGGCTATGACGTGCTCAAGAAACTGCGCGTCGCCAAGGTGCAGACGCCGGTGCTGATCCTGTCGGGCATCTCGGAGATGGACAGCAAGGTCCGCTCGTTCGGCTTCGGCGCGGACGACTATGTGACCAAGCCGTTCCACCGCGAGGAACTGATTGCCCGCATCCACGCCGTGGTGCGCCGCTCGAAGGGCCACTCGCAGTCGGTCATCCGCACCGGCAAGCTGGTCACCAACCTCGACGCCAAGACGGTCGAAGTCGATGGCGCCCGCGTGCACCTGACCGGCAAGGAATACGCGATGCTGGAACTGCTCAGCTTGCGCAAGGGCACCACGCTGACCAAGGAAATGTTCCTCAACCACCTTTACGGCGGCATGGACGAACCCGAACTCAAGATCATCGACGTCTTCATCTGCAAGCTGCGCAAGAAGCTGGCCCACGCCTGCGGCGGCGCCAACTACATCGAGACTGTATGGGGCCGCGGCTATGTGCTGCGCGATCCTGACGAGGCTGCCGAAGCGGCCTGATCGCTACGAAACGACCCTGCACCCTAGCAGGACAACGACGGCCTGCCCTTACGAGGGGCGGGCCGTTTCTGTTTGAGGTCAGAGCAATAGCGCCGCGATGGAAAGCAGCGTTGCCGTGACCACAGCGTTAAGCGCCATGCCCAGGCTGGCCAGCGCCCCGGCGGTGGCATCCACTTGAAACGCCCGCGCCGCGCCGATCCCGTGCGCCGCTACGCCGATGGCGAAACCCCGCGCCCGGTAGTCGCTCAGGCCCAGCGCATTGAGCAGCGGCGTTGCGATCATCGCGCCCACTACGCCAGCGAACAGCACGATCACCGCCGCCAGCGCTGGAATCCCGCCCAGTTGCCCGGCCACGGCCATGGCTACCGGCGTCGTCGTCGCACGCGGAGCGATAGAGGCGAGGATTTCGCGGGGGGCCCCGAACAGAGCGAGTATGCCCACCGCACTCACGATCGAAGTCACCGCCCCCGCCAGCAGCGCCAGAGAAATGGGCACGACAAGACGGCGGATGCGTACCCGTTCCGCCCAGATCGGCACAGCAAGGCCAACGACCGCCGGGCCGAGCAGGAAGCTCAGCGGCATCGTCGCGGCCTTGTACGCCGGATAGGGCGTGCCCGTCGCCATCAGCACGCCGATCAGCACCGGCGTGGACCACAGCACCGGATGGCACAGCGGATGCCGGCCGCTGCGTTTCGAGGCGGTGTCGAAAAGCTCGAACACTCCCAGCGTCACGGTCAGCCAGAACAGCGGCGCTGCCAGCAGCGCGGCGTTGCTCATACCCCGTCCTCGGCCACAAAACGGGCCAGCGCCCAGCGGAAGACGACCGCGGTGACCACCAGCGTCAGCACCGTCGAGACGACAGTCGCTATCACCAGCCCGATGCCATAGGCGGAAAGTGCCGCCCCCTCGTCGATCAACCCTACCGCCGCTGGCACGAACATGACGGAAAGATGGGCGGTGAGCCAGCCCGCCACCGCAGCCAGTCCCGGCCGCTCACGCGGGACGAGCGCCAGCCAGCAGACCAGCAGCACCATCCCGATCACCGATCCCGGCAGGGCAAGCCCCGTCGCTCTGTGAATCGCCTCACCGGCAAGTTGGCAGACAAGCAGCAGGAAAATCGCGCGTAGCATTCCTGCGGTAAAGCAGGGCCGCGCCGATGCTGGCAATCGGCAATTTGGTCAAGCGCAGTTGCGCCGCGCAACTTCGCTGGCCTTAAGCGGCGTATCGCCCCTCTTTATTGACTGGCGCGTCCATGAGTGTCAGTGGCGCGCGCCATGACGGCACACAAATCCGGCGATCCGACCACGCTCAACCGCCTCTACGGCCGCGCCAAGGGCAAGCCCCTGCGCGCTGCGCAACAGGGCTTGGTCGACGACCTGCTCCCGCGCATTTCCGTACCCGAAGATGGTCCGGTGACGGCGACTGCCCTGTTCGGCAGCGATCGTCCCTTCCACTTCGAGATCGGGTTTGGTGGCGGGGAACACATGGCCGCCCGCGCCGACATGCTGCCCGACCACGGCTTCCTCGGCGCCGAACCATTCCTCAACGGTGTGGCGCAGGCCCTGACCCACGTCAGCGGAGACAACGGCGCTCACCCGCCGATCGGCAACGTGCGGATCCACCATGGCGATGCGCTGGAAGTGCTGGCACGAATTCCCGACGGATCGCTGTCGTTTCTCTACCTCCTTCACCCGGACCCCTGGCCCAAGGCCCGCCACGCCAAGCGCCGGATGATGAACGACGGCCCGGTGGACATGTTCGCCGCCAAGCTGAAGCCGGGCGGAGAATTCCGCTTTGGCACCGACCACGCGGTTTATGTACGCCACGCGCTGATGGTCATGCAGCGGCATACGGGTCAGTTCGAATGGCTCTGCGAAAAGCCCGGCGACTTTCAGGTCCGGCCCAGCGGCTGGCCCGAAACGCGCTACGAGACCAAGGCGCGGACCGTGTACGGACATGAGGTCTGGTACTTCCGGTACAGGCGCAAGTAGGGGAAAGATCTGGGGCCATCGCCCCAGACCCCGGTACTGTCGGCGTCGTGCGTGCGGCAGCGTAGCACAGTGTCGAGGACGCGGGCTCGCGGCGAGGCAGCCGTTTTTCGAAGCTGGTTGCATGCAGGATATGGCCTGCGGCGCAGAGGCAGGAGCGCTGCGTGAATAGCTCGGCTTATCTGCGCGCACTGCAATAACGGGATCGGGGTGCAGGGGCGTTGGCCCCCGCATTTCTCCCCTTTAACCCCAAGGCGCCAAAGTCAGCCGGTGATCCCGGCCGCTGCCAGCACGGCGCTGGTCAGCACATCGGGCGCAAGCGCCGTCATCGGTACGATCTGCACGGGCTTTTCCATACCCAGCAGCATCGGCCCGATCGAGGTCGTGCCGCCGATCTCGCGCAGCAGCTTGGCCGAGATATTGGCCGATTGCAGGCCCGGCATGATCAGCACATTCGCCGGAGCCGTCAGGCGGCTGAACGGGTAAAGTGCCATCACCTTCGGATTCAGCGCCGCGTCCGGTGCCAGTTCGCCCTCGTACTCAAAGTCCGGCTGCTGCTGGTCAAGGATATGGATCGCCTCACGCGTTGCATCCAGCCACTTGCCTGCGGGGTTGCCGAAGGTGGAATAGCTGAGGAACGCGACGCGCGGTTCGTGGCCGAGCTTGCGGGCCACGGCTGCCGTCTCGGTGGCGATGACGGCCAGTTCCTCGGCGCTAGGGCGTTCGTTGATGGTGGTATCGGCCATGAACACCGTGTGGTTCTTGCCCACCAGCATGTGGATACCGAAGGGCAGTTTGCCCTCAGCCGGGTCCAGCGCGCGGCGCACTTCCTTCATGGACTGCGCGAAGGGGCGGGTCATGCCGGTAATCATTGCATCGCCTGCGCCGAGCTTGAGCAGGCCGGAAGCGAAGATGTTGCGGTCGGTGTTGACCATGCGCTGCACGTCGCGCTTCAGGAAGCCGCGGCGCTTGAGGCGCTCGTAAAGCATTTCCACCATCGGGGCGACGTGTTCAGAGACCATCGAATTCTCGATGTGGTAGCTCTCCGGGTTGGGCACGCCCAGTTCGGCCATCCGGTCGAGGATGACCTGGGTGCGCCCCACCAGCACGGGTTCGCCGTAGCCGAAATCGCGGTACTGGATCGCAGCGCGCAGAACGACCTCGTTGTCCGCCTCGGCGAAGATGACCCGCTTGGGGTTGGCTTTCACCTCGTCGTAAACGCGCGTCAGCACCGAAGTGGTGGGGTTGAGGCGGGCCTTCAACTGGTGGCGATAGGCTTCAAAGTCCTCGATCGGCTTCTGCGCAACGCCCGATTCCATCGCCGCCTTGGCGACGGCCATCGGCACCACCTCCATCAGGCGCGGGTCGAACGGCGCCGGGATGATGTAGTCGCGGCCGAACACCTGGGTTTCACCGCCGTAGGCTGCGGCCACGTCCTCGTGAACCTGCTCTCGCGCCAGTTCGGCGATCGCCGTGGCGGCGGCGATCTTCATCTCTTCGTTGATCGCGGTGGCCCGCACGTCGAGCGCGCCGCGGAAAATGAAGGGGAAGCCAAGCACGTTGTTGACCTGGTTGGGATAGTCCGACCGGCCGGTGGCGACGATGGCGTCGGGACGCACGGCCTTGGCTTCAGGCGGGGTGATCTCCGGGTCGGGGTTGGCCATCGCGAAGATGATCGGTTCCGGCGCCATGCGCTTGACCATGTCCTGCGTGATCGCGCCCTTGGCCGACAGGCCAAGGACCACGTCGGCGCCTTCGATGGCTTCGAGCAGGGTGCGCTTGTCAGTCATGACGGCGTGGGCCGACTTGAACTGGTCGACGTTCTCGCGGCCCGGATAGATCACGCCGCGCGTGTCGCAGACCAGGACGTTTTCGTGGCGCACGCCCATCGACTTGATGAGCGAGGTGCAGGCCAACGCGGAAGCGCCCGCACCGTTCACCACCACCTTGACTTCATCCAGCTTGCGGCCGGTGATGAGGCAGGCGTTGATCAGGCCGGCGGCGGCGATGATCGCGGTGCCGTGCTGGTCGTCGTGCATGACCGGGATGTTCATGCGTTCGCGCAGTGCCTGCTCGATGATGAAGCACTCAGGCGCCTTGATGTCTTCCAGGTTGATGCCGCCGAAGCTCGGCTCCATCATCGCGATGGCTTCGATCAGGGCGTCTGTGTCTTCGCTGGCAAGTTCGATGTCGATCGAATCGACGTCGGCGAAGCGCTTGAACAGCACGGCCTTGCCTTCCATCACCGGCTTGGATGCCAGCGCGCCCAGATTGCCCATGCCCAGGATCGCCGTGCCGTTCGAGATGACGGCCACGAGGTTGCCCTTGGCGGTATAGTCATAGGCGGTGGCGGGATCGTCGGCGATGGCCTGCACCGGCACTGCAACGCCCGGCGAGTATGCCAGGCTGAGGTCGCGCTGGGTCGCCATCGGCTTCGAGGCGATGATTTCGATCTTACCCGGACGGATGGTGCTATGGTAGAACAGCGCTTCGCGATCGGTAAACTGGACCTTGGACTTCTCGGACAAGTGTAATCTCCCCGGATTTTCTAGGCGCCGTAACGAATGTTCGCGCGACGCGATAGGGGAAAGGATGGCGCCCGCGCTTCCCAAAATGCGCGCCGCGGCGCTAACGCGTACGATATGAGTTCCCCTGCGACCCCGATGATGACCCAGTACCTTGCTCTTCGCGAGGTGGCGGACGACTGCCTGCTGTTCTATCGCATGGGCGACTTTTTCGAACTCTTCTTCGATGATGCGAAGACCGCCAGCCAGATCCTCGACATCGCCCTGACCACGCGGGGTGAGCATCAGGGCCAGCCGATCCCGATGTGCGGCGTGCCGGTTCACGCGGCGGAAGGCTACCTTGCACGCCTCATCAAGGCGGGCTGCCGAGTCGCCATTGCCGAGCAGACGGAGACCCCGGCCGAGGCGAAGAAGCGCGGCGGCTCCAAGGCGCTGGTGGCACGCGACATCGTGCGCTTCGTCACGGCGGGAACGCTGACCGAGGAATCGCTGCTGGAGCCGCGCCGGGCCAACGTGCTGGCGGCGGCCTGCGAAGTGCGCGGCGTGGTGGGCATCGCCTCGTGCGACATCTCCACCGGCAGGATGGAACTGGAGGAATGTGCGCCCGACCGTCTGGCGGCGGCGCTGGCCCGGCTGGGGCCAAGCGAACTGGTGGCGCCCGATGGCTGGGACGCGGCGCCGGACGGGGTGATCGCGCGGGGGACGCACGAATTTTCCTCCGATGGCGGCGACGGACGGCTCAAGCTGATCCACGGCGTTTCGACGCTTGACGGGTTCGGCACGTTCAGCCGCGCCATGCTGGCGGCGGCGGGGGGCCTTATCGCCTATCTCGACCATGTCGGGCGCGGCAACCTGCCGCTGCTGCTTCCGCCCGAGGCCCGGTCCGGCGATGCAGCGCTGGCAATGGATGAGGCGACGCGCGCCAGTCTGGAAATCCTCGAATCGTCGCAAGGCGGGCGCAGGGGAAGCCTGATCGACGCCATCGACCGCTGCGTGACCGGCGCCGGTGCGCGCCAGTTGGCGGACGATCTCTTCGCCCCCCTGACCGACCGCATGGCCATTGCCGAGCGGCTGGAACTGGTCGAATGGCTTCACGGCGATGCCCTGCTGCGCGAAGACCTGCGCGCCGCGCTGCGGGCGCTGCCGGATGTGGGCCGCGCGCTGGGCCGGGTCGTGGCGGGGCGCGGTTCTCCGCGCGATCTCGGCCAGCTTCGAGACGGGCTTGCGGGAGCCCGGACCACTGGCGAGCGGCTGGCGACCATGGATAATCTGCCCGTGCTGCTGGAGCGGCTGCTTCCGGCGCTGGGGGGGCACGCCGAACTGGTCGATCACTTCGCCCGCGCGCTGGTCCAGAGCCCGCCGACCGAGCGCGGACAGGGCGGCTACATCGCCAGCGGTTACGACGCCTCGCTCGACGAACTGCGGGTGATGTCCGGCAATGCACGGCGCGCCATCGCCGCGCTGGAGGCGAAGTACCGCGAGGAAACCGGCGTCGCCTCGCTCAAGATCAAGCACAACAATGTGCTGGGTTACTTTATCGAAGTGGCGCAGCGCCACGCCGATAAACTGATGGAGCCGGACAGCGGGTTTTCGCACCGACAGACGATGGCCGGCGCGATGCGATTCAACGCCGTTGCCCTGCACGAAGAAGCCGCGCGCATCACCGAGGCCGGGGGCCACGCCCTCGCCGCCGAGGAGGGGCACTTCGAAACGCTGGTGGCCGAGGCCGTCGCCGCGCGCCAGACCATCGCCCGCACGGCCGCCGCGCTGGCCCGCATCGACGTTGCAGCCGGGCAGGCCGAACGCGCGGCGGAAGGCGGCTGGAGCCGGCCGCAGGTGGTCGAAGGCATCTCGCTCGATATCGAGGGCGGGCGCCATCCGGTGGTCGAATCTGCGCTGAAGGCACAAGGCGAGCGCTTCGTCGCCAACGACTGCCGCCTCGCCAGTCACGACCGGCTCTGGCTCATCGGCGGCCCCAACATGGGCGGTAAATCGACCTTCCTGCGCCAGAACGCGCTGATCGTGCTGCTGGCGCAGGCGGGCGGTTTCGTTCCCGCCAAGTCTGCGCGGATCGGCATGGTCGACCGCCTGTTCAGCCGCGTCGGCGCTTCCGACAACCTCGCGCGGGGCCGCTCGACCTTCATGGTGGAGATGGTGGAAACCGCTGCGATCCTTGCGCAGGCAACGGACCGCAGCTTCGTCATCCTCGACGAGGTGGGGCGCGGCACTTCGACCTACGACGGCCTCGCGCTTGCATGGGCGGTGGCCGAGGCGGTGCACGAAACCAACCGCTGCCGCTGCCTTTTCGCCACTCACTACCACGAACTGGCGCGGCTGGCGGAAACCTGCGAGGCGCTCTCGCTCCACCATGTCCGCGCGCGCGAATGGAAGGGTGATCTCGTCCTGCTCCACGAACTGGCGAGCGGCCCGGCGGATCGCAGCTACGGCCTTGCCGTCGCGCGGCTTGCCGGCGTGCCGCCCAAGGTCATCAGCCGCGCCAAGTCGGTACTGGAAAAGCTGGAGAAGGCCCGCGCGGAAACCGGCGGGCTGGCGGCTGGGCTTGGCGATCTTCCGCTGTTCGCCGCGGTTCAGGAAGCCCGCCAGGCCCCGACCGATGCCCTGCGGGACAAGCTGAACACGCTGGACGTCGATGCCATGTCACCGCGCGACGCGCTCGAAATCCTGTACGATCTCAAACGCGAGGCGGGCACGGAGTCTTAACCTTGGGCGGGGTATTCTTGGGCTCATGATAGGTCCCAAGATCACCACTGTCTTTCGCAGCCGCTGGAATGCGCTTTTCTGGTCCGCCGGGGTTCTGCTGACGGCTTATTGCTCGATCCCGTCACCGGATGATGACGATGGGCAGGATAAGGCCAAGACGATGCAGCAGATTACCGAGGCGCTGAAAACACCGGCGACCACCGGGAATTGAAATCCGTGGACGACGATCAGGAATCGTCGTTCGCGAAATCCTCGTCTGCGGCATTGTTCTTGCCATAGCGGCCTTCGAGGTCGTCCATCGTCTCTTCGCCGTCATAGGCGGACATGTCGATGGTGCCGCTGGTGTCCATCTGGTTCATGTGATCGACGACATCCTCGATGTCATCCTCGTCCCGGATGCCGCCCTTGACCTTCTCGGTATCGCTGAGGCCGGGGTTGCCTGAGGTACGGCCCTGCGCCTGTTCGGCTACGGACTGCGCCTGCGCTTCTTCGTCTTCCTGCTCGTCGTTCACCGTTTCGGGGGCGACGTCGTCGGGGCGTTCGGTCATCGGGAAATCTCCTTTGAAAGGAGAACGAGCCGGGAGAGCAAGGGGTTCCGAAAACAGAAGACCTGGAGCCATTGCACCAGACCCCGGGAATGTCGGGGTCGCGTGTGCAGGGGGGCTTCCTTCCCCCCTTGCACCCACCTTTTACTTGCTGGGAACGGGCACTTCGCCGGAATAATCGTAGAAGCCCTTGCCCGACTTGCGGCCGTACCAGCCTGCCTCAACGTATTTCTGCAGCAGCGGCGCGGGGCGGTACTTCGGATCGCCGGTGGTCGCCTGGAACACCTTCATGATCTCGTACAGCGTATCGAGGCCCACGAAGTCCGCCAGTGTCAGCGGGCCCATAGGGTGATTGAGACCGATCTTGCAGCCGGCGTCGATATCCTCGACCGAACCGATGCCCGCGCCCAGAACGAAGATCGCCTCGTTGAGCATCGGGCACAGGATGCGGTTTACGACGAAGCCGGGTTCATCCCCGGCGAGCACCACGGTCTTGCCCAGCTTTTCACCGAACGCCTTCATGCGGTCGATCGTGTCCTGCGAAGTGGCGAGCCCGGGGATGACTTCGACCAGGCCCATGACCGGCACCGGGTTGAAGAAGTGCAGACCGCAAAACCGCGCCGCATCGGGCGAACTGGCCGCCATGCGCGTGATCGGGATCGAGCTGGTGTTCGATGCCATGATCGAATTGGCGCCCAGCACCTTGCCGGCGGCCTCGAAGATCTTGTGCTTGATATCCTCGCGCTCGGTGGCGGCCTCGATGATGAGGTCGGCGCCCGACATCGCGGAGTAGTCGGCAGCGGGGGTGATGCGGGCCAGCAGCGCGTCGGCGTCGGCCTGGGTGATCTTTTCCTTGGTGACCAGCTTGGCGAGGCTCTTGGCGATGCCGGCCTTGCCCTTTTCGGCATTTTCCAGGCTCACATCGGTCAGGACTACGTCCATGCCCTTGCTTGCCACGGTCTGGGCGATGCCTGCGCCCATGATGCCTGCGCCGATGATGCCGACTGTCTGCACTGCCAAACTCCCTCTAGAATTTAACCGGGCGCTTAACAGGTTGCGCCGTGAGAGGGAACCTAGCGATTATATCTATCGGTTCTGGCCGGGCACCCAAAGCACGTCATCGGCGCCGTTGGCATTCACCGCACGGGCAAGGACGAAAAGGTAATCGCTCAGCCGGTTTATATAGGCGAGCGCGGCGGGGTTGACCGGAGTGTCCGCCGCCAGCGCGGTGGCGCGGCGTTCGGCGGAGCGGGCAGAGGCGCGGGCGATGTGCACGCGCGCCGCCGCCTCGCTGCCGCCGGGCAGGATGAAGCTGCGCAGGGGCGAGAGGTGATCGTTCACCGCATCGATCGCGGTTTCCAGCCAGTCCACCTGCGCGGGGACGATGCGCAGGGTCATCTCGCCGGGGGCGAAATCGTCACCCGGAGTCGCAAGGTCCGCGCCAAGGTCGAACAGATCGTTCTGGATGCGGGTGAGGTTCGCGGCGTGGGGGCTGCCGGACAGGGCGCAGACGGCGAGGCCGATGGCGCTGTTGGTTTCGTCCACCGCGCCGATCGCTTCCATGCGCGCGGCGTGCTTGGGCAGGCGCGATCCGTCGACCAGACCGGTGGAGCCGTCATCGCCGGTGCGCGTGTAGATCTTGTTAAGTCGGACCAAGGGAGTTCCTTAGGTTTTTGGGGGATGGCGGCGGGGCTTCGACAAGCTCAGCCTGACCCTTCGACAGGCTCAGGATGAGCGGAAGCTGCTGTATGCTTCCGAGCCCGCTCAGGCTGAGCTTGTCGAAGCCCCGCCGCAAACCTCTGCTTCAGCGCGCCATCGCCAACAGCAGCGCACAGACCAGCACGGCGGCGGCCTGATATTTGATGCGGTTGAACATCATCTTGTTCTGCAGCAGTTGGTTGGCGGTCGGCCCGGTCGCGTTGGGATCGCGGTTCAGGTCTTCCTTCGTGCTGTTCAGGAAGGCGACGATGCCGCGCACGAGGCTGATGACGACCATGATCACCAGCACGACGATGATGGGGACAAGGATGTAGTTCATGGCGTTTGATGTACGCCTTGCGAAAGCGAAAGGCCAGTGGGCAGGACGCCATCGCGCAGCGCACGGATGATGGCGGGCCCGTCCTCTCCCGCGCGGCGCCGGTCGGCCAGCGAGGGGGCGCCGCGCCGCTTGGCCATCTTGCGGCCATCCGGCTCGATCAGCAGCGGATGGTGAAGCCAGGTCGGCACCGGCAGGTCCAGCAGGGCCTGCAGCAGGCGGTGGACATGAGTGGCGGGGAACAGGTCCATGCCGCGCGTGACCACGGTGATGCCGTCCGCCGTATCGTCCAGCGTCGCGGCAAGGTGGTAGCTGGCGGGCAGGTCCTTGCGCAGCAGCACCGCGTCGCCGAACACCTGCGGAACTGCGGTCTGCGGACCAGCTTCCTCGTCCACCCATTCGAGCGGGCCGGTGAGCGCCATCGCCTTCGCGACATCCAGGCGCCATGCGGCCTGCGCGGGATTGACCTCGCGCCCCCGGCAGGTGCCGGGATAGACCGGGCCGTCAGGGCTGGTTTCATGGGCGGCGGCGGCGATCTCGGCGCGGGTGCAGGTGCAGGGGTAAAGCAGGCCCATGGCCCTCAGCCGGTCTCCCGCCGCTGCGTAGCTGGCCAGCCGGTGCGACTGGAACACCGCGTCCCCGTCCCATGCGAGGCCGAGCCATTCGAGGTCGCGGAAGAATTCCTCCACGAACTCGGGGCGGCTTCGGGCGCCGTCGATGTCCTCGATGCGCAGGACGAAGGTGCCGCCCCGCGCGCGGGCAGTATCGTGCGCCACCATGGCCGCATAGGCGTGGCCCAGATGGAGCGGGCCGTTGGGGCTGGGTGCGAAGCGGGTGCGCGTCATGTCCGCCCGTCCTAGCGCCCAAGGCGGCAGCCGCAAGCGATCCTGTGGATTGCACAAGCGTCTCTGCAAACTGCCACCTTGACGCGGGCTCGCGCAAATGCTGCAAAAGCACTTATGCGTTGCCATCAAACAGCAATGAGAGCCTGCGACAGGAGGCCATGCTCAGGTCGGACCTGATCGAGCGCGCGGCCCGTTTCCGCAGCGCAGAGGGAGATCCCTCTCGTAGTCTTTCCGACTGCCCTGCACTTGTTCTCAACGCAGATTACACGCCGCTTTCCTATTACCCGCTCAGCCTGTGGCCGTGGCAGACCGCGATCAAGGCGGTGGTGCTGGAACGGGTGGACATCATCTCCAGCTACGAACGCGCGGTGCACAGCCCCAGCTGGACGATGCAGATCCCTTCGGTGATCGCGCTGCGCCAATATGTGAAGCCCAGCGAGTTTCCCGCCTTCACCCGCTTCAACCTGTTCCTGCGAGACCGGTTTTCCTGCCAGTATTGCGGCAGCACGCACCAACTGACCTTCGACCATGTGCTACCCCGCCGTCTGGGCGGGCGCACCTCGTGGGAAAATATCCTGACGGCCTGCGCGCCGTGCAACCTCAGGAAGGGGGGGCGCACACCCAAGCAGGCGAACATGCCGCCGCTGGTCCCGCCGATCCGGCCAACCAGTTGGCAATTACAGGAGCGCGGGCGGGGCTTTCCGCCCAATTTCCTCCACGAAACCTGGCGCGACTGGCTCTATTGGGACATCGAGCTGGAGGAATAGCGCGCGCCCGAACGCGCGAAGTTGCCTTCCCGCGCGGCGTTTCGTTCAGTGGATGGTTTCGATTGTTTGAGGGTCTTTCACACCGGTATCGACCGCGCAGGTCACAGCCACGTCCATGGTCACGTTGCCAACCGTGCGCATGAGGTCGGGCAGCACTTCCACCGCCACCAGCACACCCAGCGGCCACAGCGGCACGCCCATGGCTGCTGCGATCGGGCCGATCGAGGACACGAAGCTGATCGTGCCCGGCAAGGATACGGCGCCGAAAGTTGTGGCGAAGGCCACGAAGGCCCCTGCCATCAGCGCCCCGGTGGTCAGTTCCAGCCCGGCCAGCTTCGCGGC
Source organism: Novosphingobium barchaimii LL02 (assembly GCF_001046635.1). Lineage (GTDB taxonomy): Bacteria > Pseudomonadota > Alphaproteobacteria > Sphingomonadales > Sphingomonadaceae > Novosphingobium > Novosphingobium barchaimii. The sequence goes on along the minus strand of NZ_KQ130456.1, from coordinate 234,229 downwards.
GTAGATGGCGACGGCCATGTTCATTGCCGGGCCGGTCGCGCGGAACAGGGTTACCGCCAGCGGCAGCACGAATTCCGATGTTGTTTGCGCAGTGCCCAGCTTGCGACTGGAGGCGAGCATGGCCGGCAGCGTGGCGATCGACGACTGGGTCGAGATCGCGACGACCTGCGCGGGCAGGATCGCGGCGGCAAAGGCCCCCAGCTTGCGGCGGCCCACCAGCACGGCGATGGCATAGCCCGCGATCATCACCACGGTGCCCACTGCCGTCACCAGCACGATGTAGTGCGCCAGCGCTCCCAGTGCTGCACCGCCGCTGCGCACGCCCAGCGTCAGGCCCAGCGCGAAGACGCCGATCGGCGCGAGCATCAGTACCCAGCCAATCACTACCATCATCGCGCCAGCCAGCCCTTCGAAAAGCACGGCAAGGCTGCGGCGCGGTTCGTCGGCAAGCCTGGTGGAGGCCAGCGCGAAAAGGCCGACGAAGACGATCACCGGCAGCATCGCGCTGGATGCCGCCGCCGAGACGACGTTGTCAGGCAATAGCGAGGACAGGAAATCGGCGAGGCCGGGGACCTTGCCCGGATCGGCGCGGTGGTCGAAGCTGACGCCGGCCGGCACCGGGAACAGTTCCAGCAGCAGTGGCATAAGCGCCGCGCCCAGAACAGCGCTGAAGGCCAGGAAGCCAACGATGATCCCCAGCGTCCGGCGCGCCATGGCTCCAGCGCGGGCAGCGGCGACGGTCTCGACGATGCCTGAGAACAGCAGTCCGGCAACCAGCGGCAGGATCGTCATCTGCAGACCCTGCAGCCACAGCGAGCCAACCGGGCCTGCCACCGCCAGCGCGGTGTCCGCGATCGGCTTGCCCGCGATCATCAGGCCGATCAGCAGTCCCGTGACCAACCCCGCCAGAGTGAGCATCCCCGGCACCTTGATTTCAGGAATCCGCGAAGGGCCGCCGGGGCCGGAGGTCGAGGCGGATGCAGGGGGGGAGGAAGGTGCGCTCATCGTGCCCACAAATAGGCGGGCACGCGCCCGATGGCAATTTGCCTGGCTTGGGTTTAGGAGGCCTTTGCAAAATCCGCATCGGATGTGTTTCTGACCGAAGTTTAAGAACGCGTTCAGTCGGCGGTAACGGCCGTAGTCTAATGGCAGGGCGGCATTCGCAAGCAGGGTTTCCAAGAGGGTCAGGTGATGGGCAAGCAGTTCTTCGGCACCGACGGCATTCGCGGCCGCACCAACCAGGGCGCGATGACTGCGGCCATGGCGATGAAAGTCGGCCAGGCGGCCGGCACACGGTTCCTGCGCGGCACGCACCGCCACCGCGTGGTCATCGGCAAGGACACCCGCCTGTCGGGCTACATGCTGGAGAATGCGATGGTCGCGGGCTTTACCAGCGTGGGCATGGACGTGGTCCTGCTGGGCCCGATGCCCACCCCTGCTGTTGCGTTGCTGACCCGCGAACTGCGCGCCGACGTGGGCGTGATGATATCAGCCAGCCACAACCCCTATGAGGACAACGGCATCAAGCTGTTCGGCCCCGACGGCTTCAAGCTATCGGACGAGGACGAACTGGCGATCGAGGCTATGCTGGGCCAGGACCTTGACCTTGCTGCCTCGGCCGAGATCGGCCGTGCCCGCCGCATCGACGATGCGCGCGGCCGCTATATCCACGCGGTGAAGGCATCGCTGCCCTCTACGGTGCGGCTGGACGGGCTGAAGATCGCGGTCGATTGCGCCAATGGCGCCGCCTACCAGGTCGCCCCTTCAGCCTTCTGGGAGCTGGGCGCCGAGATCGTCGCGGTGGGCGTGAACCCCAACGGCAAGAACATCAACGAGCGCTGCGGCTCCACCCATGTCGAACTGCTTCAGGAAACCGTGGTGTCCTCCGGCGCGGATATCGGCATTGCGCTGGACGGCGATGCCGACCGCCTGATCGTGGTGGACGAGAAGGGCAAGACGGTAGACGGCGACCAGATCATGGCGCTGATCGGTAGCCAGTTCGCGGCGCAGGGTATCCTGCGCGGCGGCGGCGTGGTGGCCACGGTGATGTCCAACCTCGGGCTGGAGCGCTACCTGAACGGCCTTGGCCTGAACCTGGAACGTACCGCCGTGGGCGACCGCCACGTGCTGGAGCGGATGCGCAGCGGCGGCTACAACGTCGGCGGTGAACAGTCCGGCCACATGATTCTGCTGGACCATGCGACCACCGGCGACGGCACCGTAGCGGCGCTGCAGGTGATTTCCGCGCTGGTCCAGTCGGGCAAGCGGGCGAGCGAACTGCTCCACTTGTTCGACCCCGTACCCCAGCTTCTGCGCAATGTCCGCTTCTCCGGCGGCAAGCCGCTGGAGGCAGGCAGCGTCAAGGCGGTGATCGCCGATGCCGAGGCTTCGCTTGTGGGCCGCGGGCGACTGGTGATCCGCCCCTCGGGCACCGAGCCGGTCATCCGCGTGATGGCCGAAGGCGACGATGCCAGTGAGGTCGAAGCTGTCGTGGCGTCGATCTGCGACGCAGTGGCGGAGGTAGCGGCATAATGGCTCTGGAAATGCGCCCCGACTGCGAACGCTGCGGCACCGACCTTCCCGCCGAGGCCCCCGGCGCCTTCATCTGCAGCTTCGAATGCACCTTCTGCGCGACCTGCGCCGACGATGTCGACGATATGTGCCCCAACTGCGAAGGCGAACTGGTCGACCGACCGACACGGGCGCGCAGGCATCAGGATTCGGCCCCGCCTTCGAAACTGCGCCGCTTCAAATCTTGATGCCATCTCGACTCGCCATACCGTAACCGGGTAGAGGGCTGGGATGAATCAGGCTCCTCGCATTCTTTCCATTGCCGGCTCAGACAGTTCGGGCGGCGCCGGCATCCAAGCCGACATCAAGACCGTGACGCTGCTGGGCGGCTATGCGATGACTGCGATCACCGCGATCACCGCGCAGAATACCAAGGGCGTGACGGCAGTGGAAACGCTGTCTGCGGCGATGGTCGCCGCACAGATCGACGCCTGCATCAGCGACATTGGCGTCGATGCGATCAAGATCGGCATGCTGGGCAGCGCCGAGATCGCGCACATGGTTGCCGACCGGCTGGCCGGCCTTGACCTGCCGGTGATCTTCGATCCGGTGATGGTTTCCACCGCAGGCTCGGTGCTGGCGGACGCGGATACGGTTGCCGCTTTCGAGCGGCTGATGGCAATCGCCTGCCTCACCACCCCCAATGTCGACGAACTGGCGGCACTGGGCGGCGACGAGGTACTGATGGCCAAGGGCATCGGCTATATCGCCAAGGGCGGCGATGCGCCGGGCGAGACAGTGATCGACCGGCTGGTCCTGCCCGGCCAGGAGCCGCAGATATGGACCGCCCCGCGTATCGAAACGCGCCACACCCACGGCACCGGCTGCACTCTGTCGAGCGCGATCGCGACGTTCCTGGGCCAAGGCGCTCCGCTGGCCGAGGCGATCGAGGATGCGCGCGATTTCGTGCGTGCCGCCTTGCTGGCCGCACCCGGCTTTGGCGAAGGCCACGGACCGATGGGGCACCACGCCGTTCGCTAGGTTCCCACCCCCTCCCCGCAAGCGGAGAGGGGAATAGGCGCCTCAGTCGACGTCGAGTTCGTAGAACTTGCTGATGTGTGCCCAGCCTTCCTCGGCCGTTTCGCACCAGCGGAACAGGTCCAGGTCGCCGGGGTTGATCGTGCCTTCCTCGGCCAGAGCCTCGAAATTGATCACCCGCTCCCAGAATTCACGGCCGTAGAGCAGGATTGGGATCGGCTTCATCTTGCCGGTCTGGATCAGCGTCAGCAGTTCGAAGAACTCGTCGAACGTGCCGAACCCGCCGGGGAACACCGCCACCGCGCGGGCGCGCAGCAGGAAGTGCATCTTGCGCAGCGCGAAATAGTGGAACTGGAACGAGAGGCGCGGCGTGACATAGCGATTGGGCGCCTGCTCATGCGGCAGCACGATGTTGAGGCCCAGCGATTCCGCCCCCACGTCGGCAGCCCCGCGATTGGCCGCTTCCATGATCGAGGGCCCGCCGCCCGAGCAGACCACGAACTGGCGCATGCCCTTCTCGACGATCGCGCGGCTGCTGGCGAGGCGGGCAAGTTTGCGCGCCTCGTCGTAATACTTCGCCTTGTCGGCGAGGTTTCCTGCGACCTTCTTCTGATAATCGGTGGCAGCAGTCTGTATCAGCGCGTCGGCCTTTTCAGGCGAGGGAATGCGGGCGGAGCCGTACATCACCAGGGTCGAGCCGATATTGGCCTCCTCCAGCAGCATTTCGGGCTTGAGCAGTTCAAGCTGGAAACGCACCGGGCGCAGTTCGTCGCGCAGCAGGAAATCGGTATCGCGGAAGGCCAACTGGTAGGCGGGGTGCCCGGTCTGGATCGTGTCGGGCTGCTGTTCGGCGAAACCCGCCTCCTGCTCGGCCTTGTAGAAACGGCGCTGGGTGAGGTCTTTGTCTTCTTCTTCGGTCATTGGAACTCCATGGCCCGGCCCCTTTGTGTTGCCGGGCAGAGATGGGACGCACCCGGCTGCATGGTCTTGCAGGGGGGCGAACAGGCTGTAGGTTTGCGGTGATGACTATCGGGCAAACCCTGACGCGCAGGCGCGCGCTTGTGAATCTTGGCGCCGGGCTGTGCGCGCTGCCTGCCCTCGGGGCTTTCGCACGCACGGCGCCGACGCCGGTTTCAGGGAATATGGTTCGCCCGCCGCGCCTGCGCAATGGCGACGTGCTCGGACTGGTGGCGCCGGCGGGTTTCATCGCCGACCGTTTCGGCCTGGACGAGATCGCGGCGACCGTGCGGGCGATGGGGCTGGAGCCGCGCTTTGCCCCCCATATTACCGCGCGGGAGGGATATCTGGCCGGCTCCGACGAGGCGCGCGCGCGCGATCTCATGACGATGTTCGCGGACGATACGGTGCGCGGGTTGATGGCCGTGCGCGGCGGCTGGGGATCGGCGCGGCTGCTGCCCCACCTCGATTTCGCGAGCATTGCCCGCAAGCCCAAGCTGTTCGCCGGTTTCAGCGATAATACCGCGCTTTGCCTGGCGCTGGCCAGGGCCGGGGTTGTTTCGATCCACGGCCCCAACGCTGCCGCCTCGTGGCCGCCTTCGGCATGGGATGCATTCCGGCAAGTTGCTTTCGAAGGCGCCATGCCGACGTATTCGGTCGCGGCCTATGCCGGCCCGAACCTGGGCGGGCGGGTTTCTCCGACCAAGACCTTTCATGGCGGCAAGGCGCGGGGGCGCTTGCTCGGCGGCAATCTGGCGGTATTCACCGCGCTGGTGGGAACGCCTTGGCTGCCGGATTTCGACGGGGCGATCCTGTTCCTGGAGGAAACCAACGAATCCGAGTACCGTGTCGACCGGATGCTCACGCAACTGGCGCTGGCGGGCATTCTGGGCAAGGTCGCGGGCGTGGTGTTCGGCCAATGCACCCACTGCGAAAACCCCGACGGCGGCTTTTCCAACTTCACCGTCTACGAAGTGCTCGACCGGCGATTCGCCGCGCTTGGCGTTCCGGCGTTTCAGGGGGCGATGATCGGGCATGTGGCGGGCCAGATCAGCATCCCGGTCGGCGCCATGGCCGAGATCGACGCGGATGCCGGTACGATCCGGCTGCTGGAACCGGCGGTGATCTGAGCCTTCAGGCCGCCGCCGAATCCTCCTTGCCGCCGCTCAGTCCGTAGCGGGCGACCAGATCGTCGAAGCGATCGGCAGACAGCGGCTCGATGAATTCCAGACCGGCGCCGTGGGCATTGGCCCAAGCGACGAAGGCCAGCGATGGACGGCAGCCGGGGAGTGAAATGGTCACCATTTCGTCGATCTCCAGCGCGCCTACCCCCTCCACGCGGGCGCCGAAAGGCGTCAGGTCCTTGAGCATCACCGTGCTGCTGGCGATGTCACGGCGGAAGCGGGCCATCATCTCCACATCTTCTCGCGGAAACAGGCGTCCGCACGACTGATCGGCGGATGGCCGCAGGGCAGGATAGCGGGCGGCCTGCAAGAGGGTCGCACGGGGCGATGGTCCATTCATCCAGCAAATCCTTCAGCGGAATTAACCAGTTCCATTGAGCGCGCAGGATACCGGCAAATTGTTGCCGGATTGGCAGAATCACCCCGCGTATTTCTACCGATTCGCGAGGAAGGCGGCGGGTTTTCGCGGTTACGCGGCATGGTAAATATGCAAAGGATTGCAAAATAGCCTGTGGCGTTAAGGCATCGGTATGGGTTTGAATCCACAAAAACGGCGGAAATCCGTGGGTCACAAGGGGGATGAAGCGACGAGCCGTTCCTGCCAACAACCCTTTCTTAACCATTGTTTGTGCAGGAAATACGTGTTGATACAGGGGTTCGTATGCGCATTGATGCCAGACATCTGCTCGACCGACTGGGCAAGAACGATTTTGCCTACAAGGAATTCGAGGACCGATTCACCGAGCTCGAGCTTTGGCCGATTCTCGAAGCCCTGTTGCGCGATCCGCGCCTGCAGGCGATCGACCAGGTCGAGACCGCTGCGCCGGAACCTGTCGTCAATGAAACGGTCGGAACCAGCGCGCCCGAACCGCTGAGCGCGCTGTTCAGCCGTTACGGCCGCGGACCGGCGGAGCCTACCGACGTTGCTGCCGAGCGGCGCGGTGCACAGGCACAGGACGTGCGCGCGATGCTGCGCCACTTGTCCGATCTCGGCTCGCGGGGAGAAATCTGATGGCCGTCATCGTCTGCCATGGCCTCAAGGGCGGGGCCGGTATCACTTTTGCCGCCGCGCATCTGGCCATGACTCTCTCCGAAGCCGGAGCCGAGGTCACCGTCCTCTCCGTCGCCCAGCGCGATACCCTGCCGCTTCACTTCGGATTGCAGCCGGCGTTGACGCTGCCATCGCTGTTCGCGCCGGCCGAGGATGCCGTGCTGGCCAGCGGGATCAACCTGCGCAGCCATACCAAGGCGGTCGATGACGCGGACTTCGTGCCCACGCTGCTCGATCTCGGTTACTTCGAAGCCGGTCCCGACCGAGTCATGGTCATCGACGTGCCGGCCAGCGAATTCGCGTTTGCCCGCCGCATCATCCCCCATTCCAGCGCGAACCTGTGCGTTCTCAACGCCGCACCCGACACGCTAGCGCTGCTCCCCCAGGTGCTGGGCGATGCCAGCGCCGAGACGATCGCGCGCACCACTTTTGCGATCAACGCGCTGGACGAGACGCGCCGCCTTTCGCGCCACAGCGCCGCCTTCATCCGCGAACTGGTCGGGCCGCGCCTGATTGGCCGCATCCGTCTGGACGAGGCCGTGCCCGAGGCGATCGCGATGCTCCAGCCGCTCGCCCGCTATGCGCCTTCCAGCGCTGCCTTGGCCGACGTGCGCGCCATCGGTGCCGCTATGGTCCCCGCGCTTGAAACGCCGGGCCGTCCCTGGGTGGCCCGCGGCGAGATTGCCGCCGCTTCGTCGAGCCGCGCCGCATGATCGCACGGCTCACTTCGAACCGGGCGCTTCGCTACCTTGCCATCGTGCCGATCGTGCTGATCGCCGCGCTGGTGATAGGCGTGCCGCTTGACGGCGCCTCGCAGTGGGCCTGTGCGGGCGTGACGATGTTCGGCGCGCTGATCCTCAAGCGCTGGAAGGGCCGCAAGGGCGCCCTCGCGCTTGGCCTGCTGGCGATCATGGTGTCGACCCGCTACATCTTCTGGCGCACCACCCAGACGCTGGCCTTCAACACCTTCCCCGAATTCATGTTCGGCGGGATGCTGTACCTGGCCGAGCTTTACGCCTGGGTCATCCTGCTGCTGGGCTTCCTGCAGACCAGCTGGCCGCTCGACCGTCCGGTCATCGAGCCCGAGGGCGAGCCCGATACCTGGCCCACCGTCGATATCTATATCCCTACCTACAACGAGAGCCTCGAGATCGTGCGCAACACGGTCTTCGCCGCGCAGGACCTCGACTATCCGATCGACCGTTACCGCGTGTTCATCCTCGACGACGGCAAGCGGGCCGAATTTCGCGCCTTCGCCAAGGAAGCGGGCTGCGGCTACATCACCCGCGACAACAACCTGCACGCTAAGGCGGGCAACCTCAACGCGGCGATGAAGAAGACCGACGGCGAACTGATCGCGATCTTCGACTGCGACCACGTGCCGACCCGCGCCTTCCTCCAGCTGGTTGTCGGCTGGTTCCAGAAGGACCCGCGCCTGGCGCTGATCCAGACCCCGCACCACATGTATTCGCCCGACCCGGTGCAGCGCAACCTGGCCTCGACCATGGGCGACATGCCGGGCGAGGGCGACCTGTTCTACGGCGCCGTGCAGGGCGGTAACGACCTGTGGAACGCCACTTTCTTCTGCGGTTCGTGCGCGATCATCCGCCGCGAAGCGCTGATGGAAACCAACGGCTTCGCGGGCGAGACCGTGACCGAGGACGCGCACACCGCTTTGAAGCTGCAGCGCACCGGCTGGAACACCGCCTACATCAGCGCGCGACTGTCCGCCGGCCTTGCGACCGAGCGCCTTGTCCTCCACGTCGGCCAGCGCATCCGCTGGGCGCGCGGCATGACGCAGATCCTGCGTATCGACAATCCGCTGATGGGCCGCGGCCTGACCTGGCAGCAGCGCCTCTGCTACCTCAACGCGATGCTGCACTTCCAGTATCCGCTGCCGCGCATCGTGTTCCTTACCAGCCCGCTGGCCTACCTCATCTTCGGGCAGAACATCGTCCAGGCCTCGGCCTCGCTGATCTTCGCCTATGCGATGCCGCACCTGTTCTGCTCGTCTGTCGCCAACGAGCGCACGCAGGGCGGAGAGCGCCGTCCGTACTGGGGCGAAGTCTACGAAACGATCCTGGCCTTCCACCTGGTCAAGCCCACGGTCATGACCTGGTTCCAGCCGCGCAAGGGCAAGTTCAACGTCACCGACAAGGGCTCTTTGCTCGACAAGACCTACTTCGACTGGGAAGTGGTCAAGCCGCACCTGATCTGCATCGGCCTCGTGGTCGGCGGGATCGCCATGGCGGTCGTGAAATGGGCGTTCTTCCCCTACCTGTTCAACATCCAGACCGATACGCTGGTGCTGAACGTCGCTTGGGCCACTTTCAGCCTCATCATCCTGCTGGCCGCCGTCTCGGTCGCCCGCGAGACGGCGGCCAGCGTCGACATCCGCATTCCGGTCGACCTGCCGGTTACCGCCTACCTTAATTCGGGCCACGCGGTGCCCGCCCGCACCATCGACATCTCGATGGGCGGCGCGGCGCTGGCTCTCCCCGCCGAATTGCCGACCAAGGACCGTACCGTGCGCCACATCACGCTGGCCATGGGTGACGAAGTGCTGTCTATCCCGGTGGAGACGATGCGTACGACCGCTGAAAACGCTTATGTGCGCTTCGAAAAGCTCGACATTCTTGCCGGGCGCCACCTCGTGCGGGCCGTGATGGGCCGTGCCGATGCGTGGCAGCCTGCCGCGCCCTACAAGCAGGTTTCCAGTCTGCGCTCGCTCGCAGACATTATCCGGGTGGACATGGTCACTTTGAAGCGCATTCTCGGGCTGAATTTCGCTGAACGCCGCGCCTCGCGCAGCTTCGATCTGGCAAGGAAGAAAGCCGCCGCCGAAGAGGCCAAGCTGGCCAAGGCCGGCGACAAGGCGGCAGACAAGGCCGGCGGCAAGTCGTGGGTGCCCTTCGCCAAGGCGGCGGCGATTGCCGGCGCGGTGGTGATCGGTGCGGCCGGAGTGTTCCTGGGCACCACCGAAGTCCATGCCCAGCCAGGCCGTGCCGCTGCTGCTGCTGCTGCCGCGCCCGCCGCTGCCGCTCCTTCGGGCGGCGTGGCCGAGCGCCTGACCCTCAAGGACCTGCGCCTCACCCGCCCGATCCGCCTTCAGGGCACGCGGGGCGAGATCGGCATCCCCTTCGGCATGCGCCAGGACCGTGTCGTCACCGGTGCTGTGCTGCGCCTGCAACTGGCATGGTCCCCCGCGATGCTCGACGATCTGAGCCAGATGGTGGTGATCGTGAACGGCGAGGTCGTCCAGACCATCCCGCTGACCCGCGCCAATTCGGCCGGGCAGGTGATCGACGTGCCGGTGAACCCGGCCCTGTTCCTCCCCGGTGACAACCAGCTCAACCTGCGCCTGATCGGCCACTACGCCCGCGACTGCGAGGACCCGTTCCACTCCTCGTTGTGGGCGAATGTCAGCAACGTGCGTTCGTGGTTCGATTTCAATTACCAGCCGCTCCCTTACGGTCCCGACCTGTCGCGCCTGCCGCTGCCGTTCTTCGACAAGGGACAGAACGTGCCGCTGCGCATGCCCTTCGTCTTTGCGAGCCAGCCGCGCAGCGGTGAACTGCAGGCCGCTGCTGCCACCGCCAGCTGGCTGGGCGCCCAGGCCAGCTACAGGGGCTTCTCGTTCAAGCCTGTGGTGGGATCGATCCCTCGCGGCAACGCCGTGGTCTTCCTCAAGGGCGGCCAGTCGATCCCCGGCCTCGACATTCCAGGCCCGTCGGGCGCCTCGGCCGCTGCCGTGCGCAACCCCAATGATCCCAACGGCACGCTGCTGGTCATCATGGGCCGCAACGACGACGAGCTGCGCACCGCTGCCGCCGCCATCGCCCTGGGGCGCGGCGTCTTCGGCGGGCAGCGCATGTCATTCGACGGCGTGCGTATCCCCGCCTGGCCGCGCTACGGCGCACTGCGCTGGCTCTCCACCGAAAAGCCGGTCCAGCTCGGCTCGATCATGGAGCCTTATGCGCTCCAGGGCATGGGTATCCCGCCGGGCCCGCTTTCTACGCGCTTTCGCGTATCGCCCGACTTGTTCTTCTGGCCGCGTGAAGGCGGCAAGCTGAACCTCACCTACCGTTACCCGATCGCGCAGTGGCTCGATCGCCGCGCTTCGCGCCTCGACGTTTCGATCAACGGCCAGTACCTCAAGACCCTGCCGCTCGGCGCCACCTGGTGGGGCGAGCTGTTCGGGGCCAGGGGCGCCAAGAGCTACGATTCCAACGCCTCGGTAATCCTCCCTCGCTACAACCTGTTCGGTCAGAACGAGTTGACGATGGACTACAACCTGATCATCGCGGACAAGAAGAAGTGCACCGGCACCCTGCCTGACAACGTGCGCGTCTCGATCGATCCGACCAGCACGATCGACCTTACCAGCGCCTACCACGCGATCATGATGCCGGACCTTGCGACGTTCGCGGGCGCCGGTTTCCCCTTTACCGCCAGCCCGGACCTTGCCCAGACCACGGTGGTCCTGGCGCAGAACCCGTCAATGGCTTCGGTTGAGGCATTCCTGACGCTGATGGGCCGCTTCGGCGACTCCACCGGGGTTCCGGTCACGGCGGTGACGGTCACCTCGACCATCGATCCCGATCAGCTTTCGACGCAGGATGTCCTCGTCGTCGGCGGCACCGGCCTTGCGGGCGCGGACATGTTCGCAGGCGCCCCGGTGCGCTGGGAAAACGGCCGCCTGCGCGTGGCAGAGCGGTCTGCGCTCCAGTACGTGACCTCGCTGTTCGGCGGCACCCAGGAGGATGACCCGATGGCCGCCGCCCCGGTCGTTTATGACGCGCGCGGCTTCTCGGGCATCGTCAGCTTCCGTTCGCCCTATGCTTCCGACCGCACCGTGGTCGCGCTGCTGGCCGACGATGGCGGCGCGCTGCCCGCGCTGGTCGATGGCCTGACCGACGCCAAGATCAACGCCGCGATCCAGGGCGACCTTGCGGTCACCCGCGGCGACGGCATGACCAGCTTCGCGATCAGCGAGCGGTACTGGGTCGGCTCGCTGCCGATCTGGATGAAGCTTGCGTACTGGACCAGCCAGCGCCCGATGCTGCTGGGTCTGTTCACGCTGGTGCTGGCTGTGATCCTTGCAGGCCCTGCCTACCTCTATTTCCGCCGACAGGCACATAAGCGCCTCGGCCGTCAGGACGACCACGCATGACAGATCCCATGACGTCGAAGCGCTCTTCCCGCCCGGTCACGCGGCTGGGCCTGGGGCTGCTGCTTTCGACTGCCGTCACCGGATTGGCACCGATGGCCATGCCGGCGGCGCAGGCGCAGAGCGCCGGTGTCGACGCGCTGGTCAAGCAGGCCCAGTACTGGCGTTCGAAGGGGCGTGAGGACCTGGCCCAGCAGGCGCTGCGCCGCGCCCGCGCGCTCGATCCGAATAGCCCCGCGCTGAAAGGTGCGGCGGCTGCTCCCAAGCCTGCGCCGGCCGCCAAGCAGGCGGCGCCCAAGGCAGCGGCGGCAAAGCCCCGGCCCGCGCCCGCCCCCGCTCCGGCGAAAGTAGCGGCCCCTGCGCCGCGCCCGGCATCGCCCAGACCGGCCGCTGCGGCGTCTGCTCCCGTTTCCGCTGCGGACCGCGCCGGCCGTGCCCGCATGTCTGGCTTCGATGCGCTGGACGATGGCAATCTGGCTTCGGCCGCCTCGCAGTTCCAGCGCGCGCTTGGCGTTAATCGCCGCGATCCCGATGCGCTGGGCGGTCTTGGCCTCGTGCGGCTGCGTGAAGGCAGTTTTGCCGAAGCTACCAGCCTGCTCCAGCAGGCATCGCAGGCTGGCAAAGCCAGCCAGTGGGCCGAAGGACTTGCCTCGGCGCGCTTCTTTGCCGGGGTTGAGGAAACCCGGACACTGGTCAGCCAGAACCGTCTCGCCGACGCCCAGGCGAAAGCCGAGGGCCTTGTGCGCTCAGGCTACAAGGAGCCCGGCCCCGCGCTGGAAATCCTGGCCGACGTTTATGAAAAGCAGGGCCGCTATGCCGACGCGGCCGACCTCTACCGTCAGGCCAGCAATGGCGGCAGCGCGGCAGACGACAAGCGCCTGCAACTGCGCGCCGCGCGCGGCCGGGCACTGGCCGCCGCCGAAAGCGGCGACGATCTGGGCGCCACGCGGGAGTTCCAGAACGGCCTCGTGCTCGACCCGACTGACCCGTGGATTCGCTACGAATTCGCGGAATTCCAGATCAGGCGTGGTCGCGTACCGGAAGCGGAATCGCTGCTCCGCTCGCTTGCCGCGAACGGACAGCCGGATTCGCTTTATGCCGCCGCCCTGCTGAGCAACGACATGGGCCGCGCCGCCGATGCCGACCGCCTGATCTCGATGATCCCGGAGGCCCAGCGCACCGCGCCGATGCGCAGCCTGGCGATCAGCGTGAAGACCGATTCGGCGATCGCCCGTGCCCGCTCCATGGCCGCCACCGGCCAGCAGGGGCAGGCGGTTTCCGCGTTGCGCCAATTGGGCGCGATGGCCTCGGTACCGGCCGGCAAGCAGGCGTCCGTCGCCAACGCCCTGTTCGACCTTGGCGATACTCAGGGCGCCGCGCAGGTGGCGGAAACGGCGATGAACGGCCGGATCGACAATATCGCCGACTACGAAGGCCTGATCGGTGTGCTGGCGCGCACGGGCCGCGACGACCTTGCCCAGCTCGCGCTCCAGCGCGCCGGGCAGTTGGCGGGCACTTCGGCCGATGGCCAGCGCGCTTATGCCCGCATCAGCGCCGGGTTGATGGTCAGCCAGGCCGATGCCGCCCGCGCCGGCGGCCGCTACGCTGAGAGCTTTGACATCCTCCAGCAAGCCTATTCGGCCGCGCCGGACAATACCGAGATCCTCTCCGGCCTTGCCCGTCTTTACCAGACCGGCGGGATGCCCGCGAAGGCAGCGCAGAGCTATCAGCTCGTCCTTGCCCGCAAGCCGGGGGACAAGGACGCGCTGCTGGGCCTTGCCGCCACTGCGCAGGCGGCTGGCGACAGCGATCTGTCCAAGCAGGCGCAGCGGCAGGTCCTGCAGTCCTACGGTCAGGATTACCGCGTGCGCATGGGACTTGCCGATGTGGAGCGCGCGCGCGGAAACGAGCGTGCTGCGGTAAGCTTCCTCAAGGAAGCGCGAGAACTTTATGCTCGTCAGGGCGGCGCGGGAACGGCGATGGGCGGTAATCCCTTCGCCAACGCCAGCGTGGCCGGCGCGGGCAGCGCCAACCCGTTCCGAGGCCAGGCGCAGGCCGCCGCGCCGCAGGTCAATCCCTTCGCCCTGAGCGGCGGAACTCGCCTGCCGGCCGCCTATCCGCAGGCTTCTGCGGCGCCTTCCGGCTACGGCTACGCCGCGCCTCAGGGTAGCTTTGCCGGTGGGCAGGGCAGCTTCGCCGCCGCCGCGCCTGCGCCCCAGAGCGGTTTTGGCGGCTATGCCGGCCAGCAGACTTCCTTCGCCGCACCGGACCGGTATTCTTCCCCGACGACCGCCACCGCGCCTGCTCAGGAATGGGGCGCATCGGCATCACCGATGCCTGGCGGCTCCGCCGGTTTCGGTGGTCCGCAGGTTCCCGTCGCGTATGCCGGGGACCCGGTGATGACCCAGATCCAGTCCCAGATCGACGAACTGGCGCAGGACAGCGGCCCGCGCGTAGACGTGCAGACCGCCTACCGCGCCCGCTCGGGCGAGACCGGCCTGTCGCAACTCGACGAGATCAAGGGCTCGGCCAAAGTTTCGACCGGGGCCCTGCGCGGCCGCGTTTTCGTCAAGGCGGAAGCCACGGTGGTCGACGCCGGCAAGCCCAGCGGCTCAGGCCTCGCCCGCTTCGGCCGCAACGGCACGCCCGAAGCACAGGGCATCGTTGCGGAGGAACCCTCGACGCTGGTCAATGCAGACAGCCAGCAGGCCTCGGGCGTTGCCTTCTCGGCAGGCTACGAGAGCGATTCCGTCCAGCTTGAGGCCGGGACCACGCCGGTCGGCATGGGCAAGACCAAGTTCGCAGGGCGCCTCGCCGTCTCGCCCGAACTCAGCCCCGGCCTGCGTGCGACAGCCTTCGCGGAACGCAAGCCGGTCACCGATTCGGTCGTCTCCTATGCCGGCACCCGCGATCCCGTCACCGGCGAGCGTTGGGGCCAGGTCATGCGCGATGGTGCAGGCGCGGGCATGTCCTATGACGAAAACGGCAGCGGCGTGTACGGGGAAGGCCGCTATTACCGTTTCCGCGGCACCAACGTAGCGAAGAACGACGGCTTCGAGGCCAACGTCGGCGGCTACCTGAGGGCCTACAAGGGGCAGCGCTCGGCGGTGACCGTGGGCCTGAACGTGAACTACCAGGGCTATGACAAGAGCCAGAACTATTTCACCTTCGGCAATGGCGGCTACTTCAGCCCCAAGAGCTTCATCTCGGTGGGCTTCCCGGTGAACTACACGATGCAGGACGAGCGCTGGGATGCATCCGCCTCGTTCACGCCGGGCTTCCAGAGCTACAAGGAAAACGAGAGCCCGCTTTATCCGACGGACCTCATCGCCCAAGCCGAACTGGACAACCTCAAGGCGCTCAACGACGACGTGCGTTCGAACTACGACAGCCTGAGCAAGACCGGCTTCGCGCTCTCGGCGCAGGGCTCGCTCTATTACAAGATCACGCCCGGCACGCGCATCGGCGGCGACATGAGCTACAACACCTTCGGCAGTTACGATGAATTCCGCAGCATGCTCGGCGTGCGGCAGAGCTTCGGGAGCAACAAGTAAATGAAGATGAACGCTTTTCCTCAATCGCGACAGGATGCCGGCGAAACTGGGTTAGGCGGTCTTGCGCTGATGGCCATGTCGATGGCGTCCGAAATTTGCGAGGGCGTGCCCGAAGCGCAGGCGCGCGGCTTCTTCCTGGCGATCGGCCGGCGCATGGCCGACCTGGAGCCGCTGGAAGGCGTCAACGACGCCTCGGTCCTGTGCGCGCGGATCAATACGTTCTGGCAGGCGCTCGACTGGGGTGAGATCGAACTGGCGGTCGGCAAGGATGCGATCGTCGTGCGCCACCGCGACTTGCCCAATAAGATCGCGCCGGACCCGCAGGGACACTGGGCGACGATGCTGCTCGGCGTGCTGGAAGGCGCCTATGACAACTGGTTCCGGGTGCTGGGCAGCGGCCCGGCGCTGCGCACCGTCGCCGAGTGGCAAGGGGACACGCTCGAGCTTCGCCATGGTCGCTGAAAACAAAATGCATGTGCCCAGGGTATCCTTGCCCGTCGACCGCCGTACTTTCTCGCTGGGAATGCTCATGGCCTTGACCGCAGCGTGCAACACCGGCGCCAGCCAAGGCCGCGCGCAGGCCGTGACCGACGGTTTCTGGACCGCGTGGCGCGACCGTTTCGTGGCGCCCGAAGGACGGGTGGTGGACACCGGCAACGGCGGCATCAGCCATTCCGAAGGCCAGAGCTACGGCATGATCCTGGCCCTGCGCGCCGGTGACCGTGACGCGTTCGAGCGTATCGCGAAGTGGACGCAGGACACCCTGGGCCGTCAGGACATGGCGCTCCATTCCTGGCGCTACGACCCGCGCGAAGCGATCCGCGTCTCCGATCCGAACAACGCCACCGACGGCGATCTCGTCATTGCCTGGGCGCTGGGGCAGGCCGGGGAGCGCTGGCAGCGTTCAGACTGGACAAAGCGCGCGCAGGAAGTGCGCGAGGCGATCCACACGCACTGCGTCGAGCAGCGCTATGGCCGCAGCCTGCTGCTGCCTGGCGTAGTCGGCTTTGCCGAACCGGCGCAGGTGCTGGTGAACCCTTCCTATTTCGTGTGGCCCGCGCTCGATCATTTCGTGCAGATGGACGGCGACTCCACCTGGGGCCCGGTCATCCGCGACGCCGAGGTGATCACCCGGCTGGCGCGGTTCGGACCGCACCACCTGCCCTGCGACTGGGTTTCGATCACTGGCAAGAACGACGTCGCGCCCGCACCCGGCAAGCCGCCGCGCTTTGGATACGATGCGATCCGCGTGCCGCTCTATGCAGTGCTCGGGGGGCGGCCGGACCTTGTCCAGCCCGTTGCCGAGTGGTGGCGTTCATGCCTTTCGCAGCACCGCCCGATCCCTGCGTGGATCGACGTGGTGACGGGCGAAGAAGCGAACTATCCGCTGTCGACCGGCGGCGCGGCCATCGCCGGGCGCATTATCGCTACACCGGCGCCAGCCGCGCTGGATACGGATTACTTCTCCGCATCGTTGCAAATGCTGGCGCGGCTGTAGAAAGGGATTTCTGCCCGGGGCGGTCTCGGGGAGCGATTTTGGTCAGCGTTTCGCACTGAGCGAGAGCAGGCCGAAAAGGCTGAGCAGCGCCGCGCCCGAGATATATAGCCCCACGAACAGCACGCCGCCGTTGTCGGCCAGCCCCTGCGCGATGACGGGCGCGAAGCCGCCTCCGAAGATGCCGCCTACATTGAAGGCAATCGAGGCGCCGGTATAGCGCACGCGCGGTTCGAACAGGCGAGGCAGCAGTTCGGCGAGCGGACCGTAGACCAGCCCCATCGTGAACAGCGCAAGGCACAGGAACGCCCCGATCATCCACAGCGATCCGGCCGCGAACATCAGTCCCATGATCACGCCGACGACGATCGCACAGAAACACCCGAAGATGAGCACGCTGCGCGAACTGCGGCGATCCGCGGCATAGCCCGAGATCAGGATGCCCAGCGCCATGAACAGGATGGCGAAAAGCTGGACGCCCAGGAACGTCTGCCGGTCATAGCCCAGGGTGCCGGTGCCGTAACCCAGCGCGAACGTGGTCGCGAGGTAGTAGATAGCGAAGCAGGCGATGACCGCGAAAGTGCCGGCCACGGTTTCGCGCAGGTGCGTGCGGAACAGCTCCACCACCGGGATGGAGCGGTGGCGGTCCTCCTCCACGGCCGCGACGAAGGTTGCAGTCTCGCCCAGGCGGAAGCGGATCCATAGCCCCAGGCCCACCAGCATCGAACTTAGCAGGAAGGGAATGCGCCAGCCCCAGCTTGCGAAATCCTCGTCGCTGAGGGTGGCGCTGATGACGAGGAACAACCCGTTGGCGGCCAGGAAGCCGACCGGGGCGCCCAGCTGCGGGAACATGCCGAAGCGCGCGGCATAGCCCGGCGGTGCGTTCTCGACCGCCAGCAGCGCCGCGCCGCCCCATTCGCCGCCAAGACCCAGCCCTTGCGCAAAACGCATCGTGCACAGCAGCAACGGAGCCAGCCAGCCCACCTGCTGGTAGGTCGGCAAAAACCCGATCAGCACAGTTGCTCCGCCCATCAGCAGCAGCGAGGCGACCAGCGTGGACTTGCGGCCCACCCGGTCGCCGAAGTGGCCGAACAGGGCCGCGCCCACGGGACGGGCGATGAAGGCGATGGCGAAGCTGGCATAAGCGGCCAGATGCTGGACGGTCGCGGAATCCGCCGGGAAGAACAGCGGCCCGAAAACCAGCGCCGCAGCGGTGGCGTAAATGTAAAAGTCGTAGAACTCGACCGCCGTGCCCACGAGGCTGGCGGTGAGCACACGCGCGTTCTGGCGGTAGACGTTCACGGCTCAGGCCCCTCGTTGCAGTATCGATTCCGGGCACTCCCCTAACGAGGCGCGGCGACATTGGCGAGAGGGTCTTGATTGTCGCCCCGGCCCTGCCAGCGGGGGGCAGGCAAGGCCGGGGCGACCGAAGGATCGCGCGGGGACACGAAATGAGGGGTCGGTCCCCGCGCGCGAAAGGGATCAGAACCGCGCGGTGACGCCCATCCACACGCGCGCAGGGTCGATGACGTAACCATAATCGTCATAGCTCAGCCGCTTATCCAGCAGGTTCTGGATGCCGGCATGGAAGGTGAAGCCCGGTGAGACCTTGTACGATCCGCCCAGATCGACCGTGGTATAGGACGAGGCAACGATGTTGTTGCCGCTTATCTGTGCCTCGGTAACCGCTTCCTCACCGCGATAGACAGCGCGCACGTAGGTGGACAGGCGATCGTCCGGACGCCAGTTCAGCGAAGCGCTGGCCTGCTGCTTTGGGGTATCGTTCAGAGCCTGTCCGGCATTGGCGCCGGTAAGCTGCTTGGAATCGGTGAGGGTGCCGGTGGCATTGAAGCGCAGGGCCTGCGTCAGCTTGACGTCGATGGTCGCTTCTATGCCGCGCACCTTGGCCTTGTCGACGTTGACATAGGTCGTCGGCGGACGGCCGATCGAGCTGAGCGGCTCGTCGATGCACCACGCGGCAGCCACCAGGCAGGTGACCCGGGTGATCTTGTCGTTGAAGCGGGTGTCGTAGACGGTCAGGCTGGTCTGGAAGCCATCGCCTTCGTACATGGCCACCGCCTCGATCGTGCGGGAGGTTTCCGCTTCGAGATCCGGGTTGCCGTAGATTGTGCCGCCCCGGCTGGACTGGCCCCAATCGGGAAGGGTCTGACGCAGGTTCGGTGCGCGAAAGCCCTTCGAATAACCGCCCTTGAAGGTCAGGCTCTCCAACGCGTTCCAGACGAGGTAGACGCGCGGCGTCCAGTGTTTCCCGTATTGTTCGTCGTTGTCCAGGCGGATGCCGCCGGTGAGGCGAAGGTTGTCGACGATCGACAGTTCGTTCTCCGCGAACAGCGCCCAGTTGGTGCGGCTGGCCCCGGCGCGGGTCGAGCCGGCCAGCAGGTTGCCGGTCGTGTCGATCAGGTCCTCGTTGCGGAAGAAGCCGCCCAGGCTCAACATGTTGGAAGGCAGCGCCACCGACCAGATCGACTGGGCGACGGTGTTCTTGATCCGCTTGGTGGTCTCAAGGTTCTTCGCGTCCTCGTACTGCACGTAGCTGTCGGAATTGGCGAAGCCCCAGCGGCCTTGATGGCTGAGCGCGGCGACATACCGCTCCTGCGTCTGCACATTGAGCGTGCCGTCTGGCACGGTCGCGGTCACTTCCACGGTCTTGCCAGCGGTGGAGGTCACTTTCTGGCTGTAGAACCCGCCTTCGATGAGGAAATCGTGATCGGGTCCGGCGGAAAAGCCGATTTTGCCCGCCAGGCTCTCGTCCTTGCGCTCGGGCGTGCCGCCGACGACTTGGTCTTCGGTACGGCGGTTGAGCGAGCCCTGGACCTGCAGGCCGATGCCCTTGGTGATCGGGCCGGACAGATAGAAGTTGCCGTCGTAGAAATTGCCGTAGTCGTCGCCCAGCTGCATCGTGCCGTTCATGCGCACGCTGCCGCGCCAGGTGGGGGCGATGCGCCGGGTGATGACATTGACGACGCCGCCCATCGCGTCCGACCCGTAGAGCGAAGACATCGGGCCGCGCACAACTTCGATGCGCTCGATCGATTCGAGCGGGGGCAGCAGGCCGCCTTCGGACGTGTTTCCGCCGTTGGTGCGCGTCTCGCGGCTGCTCAGGCGCTTACCGTCGACAAGGATCAGGGTGTACTGGGGCGACATCCCGCGGATCGAGATGTCGCGGCTGTTGCCCTCGCCCGGAGTGACGGTGACGCCGGGGATTTCCATCAGCGCGTCGGTGACTTCGCGATAGGGCAGGCGCTCCAGGTCCTCGCGCGTGATGACGCTGATCGAGGCAGGTGCATCCTTCACTTCCTGCTCGCGGCTGGTAGCGGTGACGACGATGGTGGAGCGGTCGGTCGCTTCCGCCGCTTCGTCAGCGATGGCCGGCGCCTGATGCATGGCTATAGCGAAAGCCAGCGCTCCCGCGCCCGTACGCAGGCTGTTCTTGTTGGACACGATACCCCCTTGAAATCTTCCGAGATGCTAATGCAAATGGATTGCAAGAAGGTCCTTTGCCGCGCGCGCCGTGCAGGCCAACAGTCAATATCGGATAACGACTATTCGCCGGGAACCCGGCAGGCTTGTTGCAGACGGTCGCGAAGCCAGGCGCTGGCCGCGTCGCGGTGGCTGCGCTCGTGCCAGAGCAGCCAGTAGTCGAGTTCGCCCAGTGCCTCGGGCGCTGGCCGGGTTGCCAGCTCGCCCATGCGCGCGGACCGGGGCATCGCACGCGAGGGGACCACCATCAACAGATCGCCCGCAAGCAGCAGGTCCGGCGCGAGGGTGAAGTAAGGCACGCTGGCTGCGACCCGCCGGCTGCCCGCTTCTGCCCCCAGCGAAGTCGCGACGCGGTCCAGTTCGGCATCGCTGACGGTGAGGCCGAGGTGGGGATGGGCAAGAAATTCGACGACCGGCAGCGGCTCCTCGCTCGTGCTGGCCAGCGGGTGGCCGGACGCGGTCACGCACACGAAACGATCGCTGAACAGATGCAGACGGTGAAGCTGCGAGGGATCGTGTTCCAGGCCCGAGACGGCGAAGTCTATATCGCCCTCTGCCAGCGAACGGTGGGTCGCGTGGTTGAGCGGCAGGATGTCGATGGCGATCCCCGGCGCCGCCTCGCGCAGCGTGGGCAGAGCTGGCAGGAGGACGGACATGACGCCGAAATCGGTCGAGGCGATGCGAAATCGGCGCTCCACCCCGGCGGGGTCGAATGTCCGCTCGGTCAGCAGCGAGGATGTAGCGGCCACCCAGTCCGCCAGCTTGCCGACCAGCTCGTCGCCGCGGTGCGTGCGGATCATGCCGGCGCCGGACCGCACCAGCAAGGGATCGCCCAGCGCCTCGCGCAGGCGGGCCAACGAACGGCTGATGCTGGGCTGGCTAAGGCCAAGCATCACTGCCGTGCCGCTGACGCTCCTGGTCTTGAGCAGCATGGCAAGCACCAGCAGCAGGTTCGGGGAGAGCGAGGGGATCATGGTCAAAGCGATTTGTTGCAAAGAAATCGCATTAGCAATCAATCCCTGAAGCCGCCACTGCTGCGGGTCTGCGCAACAATTTGCAACGATCGCCCCGGAGAGCTTCGCAGCGGAGCAGACGTCGAGGGTTTTGGCTTGCGCACCATACCGGGTTGGGCCGATATGCCGACCACAAGCACGGGCGACCGAAATTGACGCGCCGCCAATTCAGGCAAGTACCATGACAAGCGCTACCGTCCGTTCCCACGGCCTCTCCAAGTCCCGCATCACCGCCTTCGAACAATGCCCCAAGCGCCTGTGGCTGGGCGTTCACCGGCCTGAAGTCGCCGAATACGACGATGGCGCCAAGGCTCGTTTCGATGCCGGACATTTCGTCGGGGAGGTGGCCTGTTCGCTTCATCCCGACGGCGTGATGATCGAGGCAGAGCCTGATTTGTCCGCCGCCCTCGCTGAAACCGCGCGGCTGATCGGGGAAGGGCATCCCGGCCCGCTGTTCGAGGCGACGTTCCAGCACGGCGGTGTGTTGATCCGCGCCGACATCCTCGAACGCACGGCAGAGGGCTGCGGCTGGACGCTGGCCGAAGTGAAGAGTTCTGCGCGCGCCAAGGATTATCATCTCGGCGATGTCGCAACGCAGCTATGGGTCATGGAAGGCGCCGGGCTACGTATCGACGGTGCGGCGGTGCGGCACATCGACACAGGCTTCGTGCTAGAGCGGGAAGGCGACTATGCGGGCCTGTTCGCCGACGACGAACTGCTTGGCCCCGCGCGCAAGATCGCGGCGGCGCGCCCGGCTCTGGCCGCGCAGGCGCGTGCGGTGCTCGCTGGTGAGGAGCCGGCGCGCGAACCGGGTCCGCACTGCGCCGACCCGTTCGCCTGCGAGTTCACCGCCTACTGTACGCGCGGCCTGCCGCAGGGGCCGGAGTGGCCGGTGACGGTGCTTCCAAACGGTGCCTGGAAGAAATGGGCTCGGCAGGGCGTGACCGACCTTCTAGACCTCGACGAGACAGCGATGACCAAGCCGCGTGAGGCGATGATCGTCGCCGCGACCCGCACCGGCATCCCGTTCCACGACGGCGATGGCGCGCGCGCGGCCATGGCCGAATGGTCATACCCCCGAGCCTGGCTCGATTTCGAGACGATCTCGGCCGCCGTGCCCCGCTGGCTGGGGGTGCGGCCGTATCAGCAGATCCCCTTCCAGTTCTCACTGCATCTTGAACAGAGTGACGGCACCATCACCCATCACGAATTCCTGCAATGCGACGGGTCCGATCCGCGCGGGCCCTGTGCGCAGGCGCTGGTCCAGGCGATCCCGGCAGGGGCCACGGTGATCGCCTATAATGCCGGGTTCGAGCGAGGGGTGCTGCGCGCCCTGGCCGGGCAGGCGCCGGTACACGGCGCCGAACTGCTGGCCATGGCCGAGCGTACCGTCGATCTGCTGCCGGTCGCCCGCAAGCACTGGTATCACCGCGACCAGCGCGGTTCGTGGTCGATCAAGGCGTTGCTGCCGACGATTGCCGACCTCGATTACGCCAGCCTGGAGGTGAAGGACGGCGGCATGGCGCAGGACAGTTTCCTGGAGGCCATCGACCCCGCAACCACGCCTGAACGCCGCTGGGCACTGGAAGAAGCACTGAAAGCCTACTGCATGCGCGATACCTGGGCGATGGTGCTGGTGGCACGCAGGCTGGCAGCGGCGGAGTAGAGGTCCTGCGACGGACGTTTCTGTTATCAACGCATAGTTTCACGGGCGTGCTTTTTTATGCGCGGGGCTCGTATAGAGAGAAACGGTCGCGTGACTGATGAATTTGGGGTTCATCGTCTGGCGATGCGGGGGCGATTTCACCTCTCGGGTCCGGGGGCACGGACTGTAGCGATTCGGTCTGAAGTACTTTGAGAGCGCGATGGCGGAAAAATCATATTGGGGCCTGGACAGCGGGAATGTCCAAGCCTCCGGGGCGCAACAGGAATACTGGTTTTCACTCAGGCTGCGGGTCGATTCTGCGGCCCAGCTCTGGCAGGCGGCTGCTTTGCGCTGCCTTAGCCAGTCGGACCTGAGCCAGGACGAGGTCGAGGACCTGATCGGCCCGGCCGGCGACCCTTCCATTGCTGACTGCCTGATGGTCCTGGCCCTGCCTGAGCGCCTGCCCGGTTGCACCAGGCTGGATACCGCGCTGCAGCCGGTCCGGTCGGCGCAGGACGGCGCACAGGCCGATCGCGAAGCCAGCGACGCGCTTGGCCGGGGATAGCAGCGAAGCTTGCGAAGCGCTTGGCCGGGGATAGCAGCGAAGCTTGCGAAGCGCTTGGCCAGGGATAGCCCGCCTGGACTGGCCCCGGCTCGCTCCGGTCAGTCCGCCGTAGGGGCGGCCAGCGCGACAAGCCCGGCAGCGGACAGACGGATGCCGTTCACACCCAGCATGATGTCGGTGCCATCTGTCACCACGTCGTTCACCACACCGATCGAATTGATGGTTGTGCCCAGGCTCGACCCGCTCGCATCCTTCGCGTCGACCGACAGGGTATAGGCGCCCGCCGCTGCCTTGCTGCCATCCGTCTTGGTGCCATCCCATTCGTAGGAGCCCTGAGCTTCAGGATCGAGGTTGACCGTGGCCACGGTGGCGCCCAGCGAATCCTTGATGGTCGCGGTGATCGTGCCGGGCGTGCCATCGACGTAATAGGTCCAGCGGGCCGGGCTATTGGTATCCAGACCTGCCACGGGCGAATCGAAGCGTGCCTCGCGGCCGATGTAGCTCGATGCCTGCGCCATCTGCTGCGAGAGCAGCTGGCTGAGGATATTTCCGAGCGCGCCGGTCTGCTGGATCGACTGTTCCACCTGCGAATACTGCACCAGCTGCGCGGTATATTCCGAGGTGTCCATCGGATCGAGCGGGTCCTGGTTCGTCATCTGCGTGGTCAGCAGCTTGAGGAACAGGTTGTAGTCCGTCAGCAGGCCCGACGTCGACGCGGCAGTGGTGGCGCTCGTCGTGCTTTTGGTCGAGGCGGTGTCGGTAACCGTCGTCATGTTCGCGCTGCCTTATGCCATGAGATCGACATGGCCGCTGCCCCGCAGCGACCTGTGGATGGGAATATCGTCGCCGCTACCGGCCAAATCGAAGCCGCCGCGATAATCTGGTCCCTGCGCCTGCGTGCGCTGGCCCTGCCGGGACTGGCCGCCTGCACTGCCGCCCGCGCTGCTGTCGAAGCGCAGCGATTGCGGGTCCGACCGCACCCCGGCATCGGTCAGCGCGCGGCTAAGGTCGGCACTTTCGCGGCGTAGCATATCGAGCGCTGCGGGACTGTCGGCCGAGACCACCGCCCGCAAGACGCCGTCGTGGTCGAACGACATCCGCACGTCGATGCGGCCCATGTGTCGCGGGTCGATGCGGATCAGCAGGTCGCGGCCTTCGCCATTCTGCCCGCCGCCGAGAGCCCGGGCGATGCTGACCCCCACGTCCGCGCCGAAGCGCCCTTCGCGCAGGGCCACGGTAGTGCTGCTCGTCTCGGCCTGCGCCGGCGCGTAAGGCAGCGCGGCAGGGCGGGCGTTCGCGGTTTCCAGCGTCTGGGAAAAAAGTGGGGCGGAGACGCGCGTCTCGGGGGCAGGAGCCTCGCCATTGGGCCGCGCAACTTGATCCGGTCCCGTATGGTCGACCGGCTTGGACGCAGTTTCATGCGGTGCGGCGGCGACGAACGAAACGACTTCAGCTGCGACCGGCATCAAAGCCGGAGTAACTACCGGCTGCGGCGGAACTGCCGCTGTGATCACCGGCTGCGCCATGTCCTGAAGCCCTGTCGGCACCGACGGGAGGATGTGGCCATCCTCATGCTTCGTGCGGCGGGGCTCCTGCGTCTTGCCGTCGGCCGTGGCCTCGGGGGGGGCGGCTACGGGAGCTTTCGGCGCGGTAACAGCAATCTCTGCCGCAGCTTGTGGGAGCTGAAGCTGAGGTTGCGGCTTTGCCGCCGCCTCCACCTCTGCACCGTCGGCGGGGGTGGGTGGAGCCGGCACCAAAGCGGCCGGATCGGTGTTTGTCGTCGCCTCGGGCTTGGGCTCAGGCAGCGCAGGCGCGGGGTTGCCGGGCATAGCCACGTCTTCAGCCGGTATGGGAAGTGCAGCATCTTTTGCGGGCGCCGGCTTTAGTGCAGGCGTGGCCGCGGGGGCTTGGCCAAGGGCAGCCGTCTGCATGGCGGCCTTGTCGGCATTTTCCAGCGCGGCGCCGAAAGAGCCCTGCGCTGACCCTTCACCGCCAGTTGCCGCGCGGGGGGGCACCGCCTCGGCTACCTTGGGCGTCTTGATCGGGGAAAGGGGCATCGCGGGAACAGCCATCAAGTCTATCATAGAGCGATCGGGCTTGATGCGGTCGCGCGGGCCAACCTTGCCGGTCGAGAATCCGGCATTCTGCCTCGGTCCTCGTCAGCGGGGCTCGGGGGCCCGGTCAGTTGATGGCACCAAGGCTGCGCAGTCGCGCGCGCGGGTGAATCTCGTTCTGCGAGAGGACGACCGTGGCCGGCCGCACCCGCTCGATGATCGAGCGCACGAAGGGACGCAGGCCCGGGCTGGTCAGGAGGCACGGAATCTCGCCCTGCCCGGCGAGGCGGTCGTAAGTCTCGCGCACGGCGGCGATGAAGGCCTGAAGCTGCGAGGGAGCCATTGCCAGATGCCGATCATCACCCTGGCCGATGATCGCCTCGCCGAAAGCCTCGTCCCACACCGCGCCCAGCGAAACGATCGGGATGGTCCCGTCCAGTGTGTGCTGCGCCGAAATCTGCCGGGCAAGGCGCGCGCGGACATGCTCGCTCACCTGGGTGAGGTTGGAGGTCACCGCGCAGGCCTCGGCGATGCCTTCAAGGATGGTGGGCAGGTCGCGGATCGAGATGCCCTCGCCGAGCAAATTCTGCAGGACCCGCTGAACGCCGGAAATCGAGATGCGCGAGGGGACCAGCTCGGCGATCAGCTTGGCGGATTCCTTGTGGACCTCGTCCAGCAGCTTCTGCGTCTCTGTGTAGGAGAGCAGGTCGGCGATGTTGTCCTTGACGATTTCGGTCAGGTGGGTGGTCACCACGGTGCCGCAATCGACCACGGTAAGGCCCCGGAAACCCGCCTCCTGCCGCATCTCGCGTTCGATCCACAGGGCGGGCAGCTGGAACACCGGCTCCTTGGTGGCCTCGCCGCGCAGGCCGGTGTCGCCGCCGCCGGCATTGATGACCAGCAGCTTGCCGATGCGCAGCTCGCCCCGCGCGATCTCGGTTTCCTTGACGTAGACCACGTATTCGTTGGCCTGCAGCGCCATGTTGTCGAGGATGCGCACCGAAGGCAGGACGAAGCCGTAGTCGATCGCCATCTGGCGGCGCAGCGCGCGCACCTGATCGTCGAGGCGCGGCTCGGCCACTGCGTCGTTGATGAGGGGGAGCAGGCCGTAGCCCAGCTCGATGCGCAGGGCGTCGATCGCCAGCGTGCGCGAGATCGGCTCCTCTGCCTGCGCGGCGGACTGGCGGGCCTGTTCGGCCGCATGTTCCACCCGCGCGGCGGCGGCTTCGCCTTCGGCGCGTTTGGTCATCGTCCAGGCAAGCCATCCGCACAGGCCGCCGAACACCGCGAAGGGCAGGAACGGCAGGCCCGGCACCAGCGCCAGCGCGCCCATCAGCGCGCCCGCAATGCCGAACGCCTTGGGATAGCGGCCCAGCTGATCGCCCAGCGCCGCGCCGGTCTTGCCGACGACGCCGCCCTTGGACACCAGCAGGCCCGCCGCCGTCGAGACGATCAGCGCCGGGATCTGGCTGACCAGCCCGTCGCCCACGGTGAGCAGGGTATATGTGTGGAAGGCTTCTCCGAACGGTACGCCGTGGATCGCCACGCCCACGATCAGGCCGACCACGATGTTGATCGCGGTAATGAGCAGCGCCGCCACGGCATCGCCCTTCACGAACTTGGATGCGCCGTCCATCGCGCCGTAGAAGCCGCTTTCGGCCTCGATCTCGGCTCGGCGTTCGCGGGCCTGCACTTCGGTGATGGTGCCGGCGTTGAGGTCGGCGTCGATCGCCATCTGCTTGCCCGGCATGGCATCGAGGCTGAAACGCGCCGCCACTTCGGCGATGCGGCCTGCGCCCTTGGTGATGACCACGAAGTTGATGACGATCAGGATCGCGAAGATAGTCAGGCCAATGACCGTCTCGCCGCCCATCAGGAATTCGCCGAAGGCCGCGATGACGCCGCCCGCCGCTTGATGCCCCTCGTGCCCATGGCCCAGGATCAGGCGGGTGGAGGCGAGGTTCAGGCCAAGGCGCAGCATCGTCACGATCAGCAGGATCGTCGGGAAGCTGGATAGCTGGAGCGGCTTTTCGATGAACAGCGCCGTCATCAGGATCAGCACCGAGGCGGTGATCGACAGCGCCAGCCCCATGTCGAGCAGCCAGCCCGGCATCGGCAGGATAAGCATCGCGATGATCGCGCCGACGCCCAGCGCCAGCGCCAGATCGCGCCCCGGACCCAGCCGGGCGAGGATCGGAGCGATCCTGCCGGAAAGCGGTGTGTTCGGAGTGGAGGCCATGGGTTAGGGCGCGGCTATGTGGGCGGGGGGCTTCGACAGGCTAAGCCTGAGCGGGACGAGAGGTAACTTTTCGCTTTTTTGGAAGCGAGGTAACCCCTCCATGCCGCTCAAGCTGAGCCTGTCGAAGCCCCCTGCGCGTGGCACGAAGCGCATCACGCCCCGGCTGCGATTTCGTGGCGCACCGCGCCGCCTGCCAGCGAGGGCGTCACCGCCATCCCGTCCGCCAGGAAGCTGCGCAGCTTGTTGCGCATGGTCCGTACCGAAATGCCCAGCATCACCGCCGCCGCGCTGCGGTTGCCGCCGCAGTGGCGCAGGGTCTGCAGGATCAGTTCACGCTCGACATCGGCAATGTTCTGCCCAACCAGCCCGGATACAGAGGCGGGCACCGATTGCAGATCGCGCCGGTCGCCGCGCAGCCGGGCCAGCACGTCCTTGAGGTTCACCGCAAGGTCCACCACCACGACATCGCCGTCCGGCTGCTCGCCCGGCTCGGCCCATGCTTCGAGGGCTGCGGGGCCTGCCGTCTCCACACCGATACGGGCGGCGGACCCGCGGACCATCTCGGTCGCCAGCCCCACCGCGTCGCCCAGTTCGCCTACAAGCATGAGACGGGTGGCCATCATCCTTCCTTGCGGATGATTTCGGTGAGCGTGATCCCCAGCGTGCTGTCGATCAGCACCACCTCGCCGCGCGCGATCAGGCGGTTGTTGACGAAGATGTCGACCGGCTCGCCCACGCGGCGATCCAGTTCCACCACCATG
The DNA here is from genome assembly GCF_001046635.1 of Novosphingobium barchaimii LL02. Classification (GTDB taxonomy): domain Bacteria; phylum Pseudomonadota; class Alphaproteobacteria; order Sphingomonadales; family Sphingomonadaceae; genus Novosphingobium; species Novosphingobium barchaimii. The sequence goes on along the minus strand of NZ_KQ130456.1, from coordinate 205,491 downwards.
CCGGGCTTGAGCCGCAGCAGGTCGCCGATATCCATGCGCGAGCGGCCCAGTACCGCCTGTACTTTCACCGGCACGTCGAACACGGCCTGGAGATCGTCGGGTGAGGGCGGCGCCGAAGGGCGCGGCGGCAGCGAGGTCGCACCAAGGCCTACCGCCGCATCGCTGGCGGCGGCGTCTTCGGGCAAGTGCACAGGGGCGAGCTGCCGGGTCTCTGGCTCGTCGCTCATCGGATACCTTTCACGTGTTCATCCACTGGCGGATTACGGAGGCGGATTCGGCCGGGTTGGCCGAGATCGTGTCGCCGATGCGCCGCAGCGCGGAGAGTTTTATCCGCCCGTCGACATGGGCGAGCGCCACTTCCTGATCGAGCAGCCCGCCAGCTTCGAGCGCGCCGTCCTCGCCGGGTTCGAGCTGCGCATACGTCAGCCCGCTGCCCGGTTCGCGGCGATCGTCGTCGTCCAGCCGCTCGCCGGGGGGCGGCAGCAATGCCGGGGCATTGGGACGGCGCAGCATGCGGATGGCGAACAGCACGATGCCGCCCACCAGCAGGATTTTCAGCACGTCGAGGATGCGGTCCACGGTCAGGCCAAAGGGCAGGCCGCCGTCGATCCCGTCAAGGTCGCCGGGCGCGGCGAAGGGCATGTTCTCCACCACCACGCTGTCGCCGCGCTGGCCGTCGTAGCCGACCGCGTTCTCTACCAGGCGCTGGAGCCTCTCGATCTGTGGCGCAGGCAGGCCCTTCTCGCCGCCGTCGACCATTACCGCCACGGTCAGGCGCTTGATCTGGCCGGGGTTGCGCACCGCGACCTTCTGGGTGCGGCTGTTCTGGTAAGTGACGTCCTCGGACGTCTCGTTCTGGGCGGAGCGGCGGTTGTCACCGGGTGTACCGGCAGGCGCGGCCTGATTGTCGGGGAGCTGCGCGGCCACGCTGGCGCCTTGCGCGCCGGGGTCGTTCTCGTTGCTCTGGCTGCCCGATTCGACGGTGACCTGATGCTGGATGACCTGGGCATCGGGATCGAAGGTTTCGGATTCCTCGCGCACCTGATCGCGTTCGAGCAGGGCGGCCACTTCAGCGCGGACCTTGCCCCGGCCGACGATCGGCTCCACCATCGTCTCGATCTGATCCCGCAGACGGGCCTCGACGGCCTTCTGGCGGTCTTCCAGGTCGCTTGCTGCGCCTTCGCCCTCGCCAGCGCGGGCCAGGAGCGCGCCGGTCTGGTCGACCACCGAAACCGCTTCGGGCGACAGGTCCGGCACGGCCGAGGCGACAAGATAGCGGATCGCCTGCACTGCTTCCGCGGGCAGGCGGCCATTGGTCTTCACGGTGACGGAGGCGGTGGCCTTGCGCGCTTCTGTCTCGAACATCGCACGCTCGGGCATGACGACGTGGACGCGGGCGCGGGCCACCCGGTCCAGGCTCTCGATCGAGCGAACCAGTTCGCCCTCGACCGCGCGTGTCTCGTTCAATCGTGCGCGCGAGGAGGAAATGCCGAAGGGCTCCTCGCTGTCGAGCACTTCATAACCGATCTTGCCGCCGAGTTGTTCGGACGCCATCGACATGCGCAGTTCGGGCAGTTTGTCGACCGGGGCCATGATGGCCGATCCGTCCGCGGAAAGCTGGAACGGGACGCCCTGCGCCTTGAGCTTTTCGGTGATCGTGGCGGCTGCGGCGGGGTCAAGGTCAGTATAGAGATAGCCCATCGCACTTTGCGGCGTGCGCGTGGCCATCCAGCCCAGCCCCAGCAGCAGTGCCAGTGCGACACCACCCATCGCCAGCGCCCGGCGCATCCCGATCTGCCCGATGAAGTTGCGTAGCGCGTTCAAGCCCGGCCTCTAAGGTCAATGGCGCCGCGCCCCTGCGTCGCCCCCGGGCATTATAGGATAAGAACTAGGCAAGACTTGCCGGGCGATGGAAAAATCTGTCGCCCGGCAAGTCTTGCGGAAAAACGGAAGGTGAGGGCGGGTTGAACCCGCCCCCAGACGCCTTACAGCCCGTCGAGGCCCTTGCTGACCAGAATGTTGACCGCGACGCGGCGGTTCTGTGCCTTGCCTTCTTCGGTGGTGTTGTCCGCCAGCGGGTCAGCTTCGGACATACCGGTGGGGGTCAGCATCCGGTAGGGCTTCCAGTGGCAGGCCTGCTGGAGGAAGTTGACGACGCCGCCGGCCCGCTTTTCGCTGAGCACCTGGTTGAATTCCGGGTTGCCGGTGGAATCGGTGTAACCCACGACGAGCAGCAGGGCGTTGTCCATGCCCTCGGCGCTCGAAGCAGCCGCGCAAAGGCTCTGCTTAGCCTCTGGGGACAGGGCATATTTGCCGGTATCGAAGTTCACGTTGGTCGTGCCCTTGATATTGTACTTGCCGATATCGCCCATTCGGCCGCGCAGCGCTTCGGTGGCCGCCGTCTGTTCGGCAAAGCCCTGGTCGGTGCCGTTGCGGATCATGGTGGCGGTCTTGAGATCCTTGTTCTGCAGCTTGATCTCGCTCGCCAGCAGGGTGCCGCCGCCTTGCAGCGTCTTGATGGTCACCGGCAGGCCGTTGAGCAACGAGGTTGCCGCCAGCTTGTTGCTGCCCATGCCGAACAGGCCCTTGCTGGCGGTGATCTTGGTGGCATCGTCGACGGTGACGACGGTGCGGTTGCCGTCGTCGGAAGTGACTTGCACCTTGGCGCCGCTGCGTGCGGAAATGATGCCCTTCACTTCGGGGCCTTCGGTCATCGCGGACCGGTCGGTGGGGCTGGTGTCGGAAACGGTGACCGCGAGGCCGCTATCGGACGAATCCTGCGTCTGCGCGGACACGGTGCCCGCCGCCGTGCCGGCAAGCAAGGCTACCATCAAAAGAACGCGGGGGCTCTGGGAAATGACACTCATTGGGCTACTCCTTCAAACTCGACCTGTCGGGCCTGCGAGATCGCAGCTTGTCGTCCAACTGCCGCCGCCGGGAGGGCGTATCGGGCTGTCGGAACCCCTCCATCTGGCTTCATGAGAAGTGCGGCATGGAGCTGCACCTGAACCTGAACATCATGGACGTCCTGCGTGTTCACCCCAACCTTGCGGATACATGAACACCCCCCGTAACACAGGTGGCTGTCAGGCTAATTCGAGTGGATCGTGCGGTGAACCGATGCAGGCCGCCCCACACCGACGCTGATGCCTGGGTAGAATTATCAGGTGAAATTTGCTGACGCTACCTCAATTGGCAGCCAGTTGTTCCGAAAGGCGCAAGGGGTGTGTGTTGAGAAAGAACCTGCATCAGATTTTCAAATAATTTGAAGAATTTGTCCGATAGCGTCTTTAGCGCTGCTTGTGGTGATTCTCAGATATGCATTGAATTACCGGGATTATCCGCAAAGAAGGCCCTTTGCGTATCAATACCCTGCAATTGCGGATCAGAGCGCCCACATCAGGCGTCTATGCGGCGCCCAGCGTACCGTCCAGTTCCGCCATCACCGCTGCCCGCCGCGCCTCGGCATCGACGTTGAGGCCGCCCGCGCTCCATTCGATCCGCGCGTCGCCTTCCGGCACCCCTGCGTCATCCACCACAGTAACCGCCAGATTGCGTCCTGCCCGGGCTCTGCGTTCGGCGACCAGCGCCTCGATCTCAGCGCGCATCGCGGGGTTGGCGCGCACCACCATCGCGGTTCCCTGTGCCACCTGTTCAAGCGCGCGGCCCAGCGCTTCATCCACGGCGCGCGCGGGCGCCGCGTCGATAGCGTGGCCAGCGAGTAGCTGCGCGGCGTGCAGGACGACGGCGCCGGCTTCTGCCAGCATGGCGCGCGCAGCCGCGTCGAAACGGGCATCAATGTCGCCCAGCCCCGCATGGAGCGCGTCGGTGGCCGAAAGCAGCGCCTCGGCTCGTTCGGAGCGGGCCTGTGTGGCCCCCGCCTCGAAACCATCGGCGCGGGCGCGGGTCAGTTCGGCGCAGTGGTCTGCGTGAAGGCGCTCGATCCGCGCTTCCAGTTCAGCCACCTTTTCGTGAAGATCCTCAGGCGGCAGGACAAGCCCGGCTTCCCCGGCCGCCTGCGGTTCCGGCGCATGGGTGTCCACAAGCTGGAACACCCGGTCGAAGCCGAATGGCTGTATCGTCGCAAAGCCGTCCATTGCTGCCTTCACTCAAGACCCCATCAGTAGATCATCGCATCGTCGCTCTTGGGGTCCGCCAGCATGATCTCGCCGCGTTCGCCCAGTTCCTTGGCGAGGCGCACCAGGTTGCCCTGAGCCGCTTCGCATTCGCGTGCGCGCACCGGACCCATCGCCTGCATGTCGTCGCGCATCAGCTTGGCCGCGCGTTCGGTCATGGCGCCGAAGAACAGCTTCTTCATTTCCTCCGGCGATCCCTTGAGCGCCAGCGCCAGTTCGCGCTTGTTGCAGTTGCGCACGATCACCTGGATCGCGGAGGGCAGCAGGTTGCCCAGATCCTCGAAGGTGAACATGAGGCCGCGAATACGCTCCGCCGCTTCGGGCGCGCGTTCGTCCAGCGCGCCAAGCATGTCTTCCTCGGTCGACCGGTCGAGCGCGTTGAACAATTCGGCCATACTCTCGTGCGGATCGCGGCGCTGCGAGCGCGAGAGGTTGGTCATGAACTCGGTCTTGAGCGTTTGCTCGACCTGGACGATGACGTCCTTCTGCACCGTCTCCGTCTTGAGCATCCGCATCACCACTTCAGTGCCGAAGTCGCGCGGCAGCGATGCCAGCACGCGCGCGGCATGGTCGGGCTTCAGCTTCTGCAGGATCACCGCCACGGTCTGCGGGTGCTCGCTCTTGAGATAGCCGGCCAGCACGCCCTCGCTGACATTGGAGAGCTTGTCCCACATCGTGCGGCCCGAAGGACCGCGGATGTCCTCCATGATGTCCTTGACCTTATCGGGCGCAAGCACGCCTTCAAGCAGGCGCTCGGTCGTCTCGTAGGAGCCGTGCAGCGTGGTGATGCTGGACACCTCGCCCGAGAACTGGGCCAGCAGATATTCCACGACGACGGCAGGCACGCGGCCGAGCTGGGAGATGCTGCCCGAAAGCTCCTTGATCTCCTCGTCGCTCAGTTGCTGCCAGATCGGGATGCCGTGCTCCTGACCCAGCGCCAGCAGCAGCGCGGCCGCGCGCTGGAGGCCCGAGTACTTCTTGAGCTCCGGTGGTTCGCCCACCGCGGTCATCATGTTCACCTGCGAGACCCTTCGAAAATTGTCCGATTCAATCCGATCCCGGAGAGTTCCTTCTATTTATAGGAGGAACACCCGCGCAACCGGCCCAGGAGGCACAATTGACGATAAGTCTGAATAACGGGTTGATAGGATTATCTGTCCTGGGCGGAAGCACGGCCTATTCCTCCTACCTCAGCAATGCCTCCGCGACCGACAGCCCGGCGGTGATCGCGGCCAAGAAGGCTTTCACCACACCTGCCACCACACCCCCGTGGCAAGGCTTGACGGAACCCACCGGCAGCACTGCGGCGCAGATCGCCGCGATCAAGCGCCTGTCGACTATCATCGATGCCAAAGGCGACAGCGCGCTGGAGGACCTGCCCGATGTGCAGACTGCCTTTACCGCATACAAGGCATTGGAAAAACTTCGTATTCTGGCAGACGCAGCAACCTCGAGAACGATCTCCGATACCGAGCGCGCGGCCCTTCAGAAGACCTTCGCCAAGGGCATGGCGGACCTGCAATCCTACCTCGGATCGGCCGATACGGACCTGCTGACGCTGGCCTTTGGCAACACTACGAGCAGCACCCGCACGCTTGGCGTCGAGGCGCGTTACTCCACCAGCGCGACGGTCGGGACCGGCGTTTCCAAGACCCGCGCGGCGGCGATCGAGGGACTTTCCGGGAGCGAAATTCTTCAGGTCACCCTCTCGAAAGGCGGTGCCAGCGAGGTCGTCCAGGTCGATCTGGGGCAAACCAGCCAGCCGCCGACGCTCGATTCGGTCGCCGCTGCGATCAATGCCGCGATCGGCGCTCGGCCCGCGCTCGACGCGCAGGGCAATCCCGTGCTTGATGCCGATGGCAACGCGACCAGCCACTGGAAATCGAATTTCACGGTCGAGAAGACCGATGGCAAATGGGGCCTCGTGTTCAATCCCGCCGGGATCGAGCAGGTGTCGATCGACCAGGTCGATGCCGGCGACGCGCTGATGGTGGCCAGCGGGGTGACCGGGCCATCCTCCCCCACAGGCGCCGACATCTACCGTATAGAGGACCTCGAAGGGTCGCTCACCTGGGAGCGGCTGAACAAGATCAACGCGGTGGACACCGCTGCCACTGCCCGCGCCAAGGCTGCGGCGAGCAAGGACGACGCCGAGGGCAAGGATTACACCGTCCTCGCCGACACCGCCGCGAACGGCATCGTCACCGATGCGCAGGGCTACAGCTACATCGTCGGCACCACCGACGGCGATCTTGGTTCGCAGATCACCGATGGCAAGGACGACCTGTTCCTCAGCAAGGTCGACAGCGAAGGCAATGTTGTCTGGCAGCGCGGCCTTGGCGCGGCGGGCAGCGCGAAGGGCGCGGCGGTGGGCATCGCGCCCAATGGCGAGATCGTCGTGGCCGGCACCGTCAACGGCGCCTTTGGTGGCAGCGACGACACCCAGACCGACCTCGTCGTCACCCGCTTCAACGCCAAGGGCGAGGAACTTTCCAGCACGGCGATCCGGCAAGTTGGTAACGAAACCGCCTCGGCGCTGACGGTGGGTAACGACGGTTCGATCTACGTCGCCGGGCGTGCCTCCAGCGGGGGCGGCGATGCGGTGATCGTCAGGCTGGATGCCAGCGGCAAGCTGGCCGAGCGGCGCACGATCGACACCGGGGGATCGGATTCGATCTCTGCGCTGGCCATCGACAACGACGGCAACCTGCTGGCCCTCACCAACGAAAGCGGCGTGGCCACCCTGCGCAGGATCGCTGCGGGTTCGCTGACGCAGGACCTGGGCTCCGCCGTCTTGGGCAACGCGTCGGCGCGGGCCATCGCGGTTTCGGAAAACGGCCAGATCGCGGTCGTCGGTGCGACCGGCGCCATGCTGAACGGGCCGCAGATCAATGCCCCCAGCGGAGGGCAGGACGCCTTCGTCACTCTGATCGGCGCCGACCTGGCCATGGCTGGCACCAGCTATATCGGCACGGCCGCCAGCGATCAGGCGGACAGCGTCGCCTTCCTCAATGGCGCGCTCTACGTGGGCGGGCGCACGGCGGGAACGCTCAGCGGCGACAAGGTGGGCAAGGTCGACGGCTTCGTCGCGCGGATCGATGCGGCCGACGGAACGGTGCAGACCGTCTCGCAGTGGGGCCGCCTGACCTCCTCGGTCGAGCCGGTGCGCCTGACCGCCGTGGCCGGCGGGGCAACCGCGCTGGGCGCGCTGGGGCTTCACCGCGGTCTGCTCAACCAGCAGACCACCGGCGACCTCGTGGACGAAACCGCCCTGCGAGTCGGCGACAGCTTCAAGATCAGCGTCGATGGCGAGAACGCCCGCTCCGTCACCATCGAGGAGGGGGAGACCATGGTGAGCCTGGCGCAGAAGATTCGCAGCATTACCGGCGCCGACGCCAAGATCACCACGCCGTTCGCCGATGGCCGCTCCAGCCTGAAGATCGAGGTTATGTCCGGCCACACGCTGGAACTCGTCGCCGGAGCGGACGGGCGCGATGCGCTGGGCAAGCTGGGCCTCGACCCGGTGCGTCTGGTGCCGCCCAAGGTCACCGCGAAGAACGCCGCGAAAGTCACGCCGGGCGGGCGCTACAATCTGGGTCTCGGCAGCGACCTGACCCTGCTCGATGCCAAAACGGCGGCAACGGCGCTGGCGAAGATAAAGTCGGCCGTCTCGATGACGCAGTCGGCCTACCGCTCGCTTTACTGGGATACCACCAAGGCCTCGCTGGTGGACGGGGTGCAGCCCACCGGCGGCGGCTCGGCCTATCAGAAGGCCCAACTCGCCAATTACCAGGCCGCGCTTTCGCGGTTGACCGGCTCGTGACGGCCGGCTCGTAAAGGAACGCCATGTCCTCCTCCCTACCCCCCATCTTCGACGGCATGGGCCGCGCGATGAAAGCCATGGCCGAGCACCAGCGCGTGATCTCGGAGAACATCGCGAACAGCGAGACCGCCGGATATAAAGCCCGCACGGTCGAGGCGCCGGACTTCTCCGCGTTGGTCGAAAGCCAGGCCGGTGTGGGCGGCGCGCCCCGGGTCGCGCGGCCGCGTGTCGAACTGTCGGGCGGGATGGCTGCCCTTGGCGCCAGGCCGCCTCAGGCCGGCGGGCGGGTCATCCTCGATAGTGAGACCAGCGAAACCAAGCCCGACGGCAACAACGTGACGCTGGAAGACCAGCTCCTGTCGCTCGGACAGGTGCAGTCCGACTATGCGGCGATGACCAACCTCTACCGCAAGCAGATCGGTCTGATGAAGACGGCCATCGGCAAGGGCTGAGGCGAGAGCTTCTCCCCCTACATCGAGTCGCCCCCCGCAAAGGCATCTGCGGGAACCGTGATCGTGCGCGCGAGTTTAAAGGATTGATCCTCGAAAAATGCGGGGGCGCGCATCAGGGCAGACCAGTGATCCACAAATTTGCATCCATTTCGGCACCGCAAACGGGCCAGTCGACTTATCGGCGGCGGTCTTAGAAACTGCCGTTTTCCTTACTTTTGCGTGGCTCAGACCCCTCTTTGCGGATTAACGGCCGGCTTTTGCGTAACATATCCGTAATTTTAAGGAGATCGAAGCAGGATAGCGGCCACGTTGCCAAGTCACCAGGATCGCGGCCTGGGGCAGTGAAAAAGACCCGATTCGGAACAGCCCCGATTGGACGCATTGACCGCCCGGGACAGGCATGAAAAAGCCTGCCCACCCCATGAATGGACTTGAAACACGATGAGCGAGAAATCGCCAAAGTTACGGCTGCAACCCGCGCAGGAACAAGTAACGGGCACTGCCTTGACTGAGATCGATTGCCATCGCGCTCTGGTCTTCCCGAACCGTATTCGCAAGTTCCGTAAGCAACTCAATATCGGCTCGCTGCTCGAACTGTCGGAGCGGCTCCCGACGATCACTTATATCCGCCTCTCCAAGATCGAGCGGGGAGAGATCTTCGCCCGTGCCGACGAACTGCGCGCGCTGGGCAAGGCGCTGGGCGTCGAGCCGGACGACCTGCTGGTCGATGTGGATGACCCCGCCTTCGATATTGGCGCATGGGCCGAACCGCTTCACGGCGCCGCTCCTGCCGATGCAGAAGAAGAACTTGGCGCGGTCCTGCTGGCTGCCGCCCTGCGCGCGCGCCGCGGCGGTGATCCGGCACTGACGATCGCTGTGCTGGAACAGGACTACGGTATCGCCCCGGTCGTGCTGTCGCGCATCGAGAACGCCCTGAAGCCGCTAGGTCGCTGGAACGAGGATGTGCGCGCCGCCCTGCGCCGTCTGTTCGGCGCGGCCGACGACGCGGCGCTGGCGGCCCAGGTTGAAGCGATGCACGCGCGAGGCGACCTTGCCTCGGTGCTGCCGCTGGTCGCCAACCCCGAAATCCGCCTTGCCAAGTCGCGTACCCGCATTGCCGCCCTGCATGAGGAACTGGCCGTGCCTGCCAAAGCGGCACCGGTCCCGGAAAAGCCCGTACCGTTGGCCGAAACGGCCGCTGAGCAACCTGCTAAGAGCGAAGCGGGAACCGCGCGAATCCGCCTGCTGCCCGTTTTCGGCACCCCGCTGCCTGAGGGCCTGATCGCCCAGACGCCTACCGGCGCCGTAGTCGAGGCCCCGCGCGGCGCTGGCCCGCGCGCTTACGGCCTGCGCCTTGGCCGCCCCACGCTGGGCGCCGGCCTGCCCGGGCGCGCAACGCTGGTCGTCGACCCCGACCGTTATCCCGCAACCGGGGGCCTGGCCGTCGTCCGCGAGGAGGGCGGCCTGCGGGTGCTCTCGGTAGCCGCCGACCGCCATGGCAGGATGCTGGGCTATAGCGAAAGCCCGGACCTCGAAGTTGCGATCGACGCACTGGACCTCGCCTGCGTGGCCGCCGTGCTCTCCGCCGTGTTCGAGTAGCAGGTCGGTCGCCGGCTCCGGCCGGAATCGGAAGACGTTCCTAAACGGGGCTTGCGCATCCCATTTCCGATGATCATCAAAGCCGATATCCGGCTCTTTGACTGTGCGCGCTTTGCGAGCCGCGAACTATATCTATGGTTGAACAATGTTAATCATTGCAAATCGTTAACTTTTGATATTCAGCCGAGGTTCGGATGCGAAATACTGTCCTTTGGCAGGGCGCAAGGGTCGCACGATGCAGGAATGGAGTGAGGCCGAGCTTCGGCAGAAGCTCTCGGCTAGACAGTATGAGGTTTTGTCACTCGTGGCGCGGCATCTGTCGTCCAAGGAGATCGGTGCGCACCTGGGGCTTTCGTATAAAACGATCGACAATCATGTCGCAGACCTCCTGATCAAGCTCGGCGTTTCCAGCCGCGCCGACGCGGCTCGTATTTTCCTGGACATTTCAAAGCCTAGGGAGCGACTACCTAGTACCTCGCAAGGCCTCGACCTTGCCGCTCATCCCGGTGCACAAGCAGGTCAGCCGGAGCAAATCCCAACATTCGGCGAGGCTCAGGCGCAATCGTCCGTATCGCGGACAGCGCTCTCCTCGCTGTTGAGGCTTCCTCCGGTCGGGGGGCCACGTCATGATCTGACGCTGGTGCAACGCATAACGGCGATGGGTCAGATCGGACTTGTCTCCATTGCGGTGCTCGCAGCCATCGTCACGATCATGATCGGCATTCTCAACCTGCTGGGCAGGTGAACTCCATCACAGAGCAACCTCAGCGTGCCTCACGCAACGGAGAAGTATTATGCGCCTTTCGGATGCTGGCGGCCGTGCCGTCGCCGCAGATATTTCGTGCATGTTTAAGAGCGTAGACACCGCACTGTTCGACGTGGCCCGCCTTGCGGCGACGATCATGGAAGCCAACGCCGCCTCGTCGGTCCTGCCTGCCCGCCTTCAGGGCGCGCTGGATTCTACTGCCGCGAGCTTTTCCAAGCTCGTCGAAAGCCGCAAGGACATGGTGCAGATGCACCGCAAGCTTGCCGTCATCAAGGGCGAGTCGCAGCAGCGCGAGACGGACTGGGGTTGTCTGGGCGACGATAAGCCCAGCGGCGTACTGAAAACAGTAGAGATCGCACGCGCCTGATCCGATCCGGTTGAAGAAGGTGACCTTGACGCAGGCCCTCAAAGGTTAAACGCAAGGTCATGCTTCTCAACCTCGCCTTTTCGCTTCTGATGATCGCCGCTTGCGTGCCCGCGCTCGTCTGGGGCGGGCTGGAAGGACGCAAGATATGCCTGATGTTTCTTGTCGCGGCGCTGTCGACATTCTTCGGCGCCACCACGCTGAAGGAACTGGTGACGTTGCCGGCCGCGACGATCATCGTCGACCTTATCCTGCTCGGCGGGCTCGCGCATGTGGCGGCCCGGACGGACCGGTACTGGCCGCTGTGGATCTGCGCCTTCCACATGCTCAGTGTCCTGTCGTTCCTGGCCTGGCAGTTCGCGCCGAACTCGCCGCTGCTGTTCAAGGCGATATCGGGCATCTGGAGCATACCGGAACTTATCGTGCTGTGCGTGGGTCCGATCCTGGACCTGCGGCAGTCCTCTTCGCAGGAGCTGCGCAGTGCTGAAAATCGAAGAATTGAGGGATGAACTGCATACGGCTCTGGGCGACCATGCCCGGATCGAATGCGAGATCGACAACGTCCAGGTCTATCTGGATGCTATTGCCGTCAGGCGCCGGGTCGCGCCGGAAGTAGAGGAATGCGGCTGGCTGATGCTGCTGGATCTCTATCGGAACCACGGGCGCGGCAGCATCACCGTTTCGCGTGCCTGCGCGGCCTCTACATATCCGACGACGACCGCGATCGACCACGTTTCCAAGCTCTCCAGAAAAGGGCTGGTCGCCTATGTGAAGGACAGCGCGGATCAACGCCGGGTCTATCTGGTGCTGACGCAGCAGGGCATCAACGTCATCAGCGAATGGCTGGCGCTGATGCACCTGGAAGCGCGCAGGCAGGTTGAGGTCACGGCAGGTTCGATCGTTTCAGCACTCCGCACGCTGCCCCGCCATACTCCGTCCTGAGGGTGCTTTTTCTCCCCCATCGCGCGGCGATGGGGGCTGCGCCTTAGAATTCGCCGTTGAGCGAGATCGGCGTCGTCAGGTCGGTGCGGGCAAGGTTGCCGCTGGCGCCGTAGGCATATGTGCGGTTGCCGGTGAGCCGCTTCGCCTCGGCGGAGATGGCGGACATCATGTCGGCGGACAGTTCGATCTGGCGTTCCAGCAGTGCGGCGTTGACCAGGGAGGCGGCGCGCAGTTCGCCCAGCGCATCGGCGAACCGTTCACGCAGTGCATCGTCCATCTGGGCTGACCAGCTCGGCTCCTGCCGGCCAAGGCGGGCCAGCCGCTCCTCCAGCGCACCGACAAGCCGGGCCTTGGCGTTTGCCAGTTCGGCAAGGTCCAGCGCCCGCTCGTGCGCGTTCAGCCGCGCGGTTTCCTCACGCATGACCGCTGAGAGCGAGGTCATGATCTCGATCACGTCACTTGCCATCGGCTGCTCCGGCATTGTGGCCTCCTTGCAGGCGGATGATCTGCGCCTCCACGGCTGAGGCTATGCCCAGGCCTTTGCCTTGTGCGATCTGGTTGCCGATCTGTTCGGCCAAGATGCCGCGAAACATCTCCTCGCCGTGACCGCCGGAGAATTCATCGCCCTGGTCCACCGTTTCCATCATGATCTTGGTGATCTGCCCGGCGAACACGCCCTCGAACTGGCGCGCGACGCCTGCCGGGCTGCGGTCCGGGGTGACGACCTGAGGCTTCGGCCTGACCGGAGCGGCAGTTGGGGAAACGACGGGGTCGGTCATGTCACTGCACCGCTATTTCGGCCTGTAGCGCGCCGGCTGTACGCAGGGCCTGCAGGATTGTGATGAGATCGCGCGGGCTGACGCCCAGCGAATTGAGCCCGGCGACCAGCGTCTGCAGCGAGGTGCCGCTATTGAGCACCGCCAGCGAGGCGCCGCTGCCGTCGTCGGCCTGAATGGTGGTGCGCGGGACAATGGCGGTCTGCCCGCCCGAAAGCGGTCCGGGCTGCGAGACCATCGGTGTTTCGGTGACGCTGATCGTCAGTCCGCCCTGCGCGATGGCGACCGGGCTGACCCGCACGTCCGCGCCCATGACCACGGTGCCCGCCGCCTCGTTGATGACGATCCGTGCTGGCTGGTCGACCTGCACCGGCAGGTTCTCTATCCGCGTGATGAGGTCGATGATCGAGGCGCTGCCATAGGGGCGCAGCTCCACCGTGCCCGGGTCCAGCACTTCGGCAGAGCCGGGCGCCTCGCGGTTGATGGTGGCGGCGATCTGGCGCGCGGTGGTGAAATCGGGGTTCTTGAGTGCCAGCTTGAGCGAGTGGGCACTGCGCAGGTCATAGGCGACCTCGCGCTCGATGATGGCGCCGCCGGCGATGCGCGCGGTGGTCATCACGCCGCGGCTCAGCTTGGCCGCCGCGCCCTGCGCCTTGAAGCCCGAGACGGCGACGGGGCCCTGCGCCACGGCGTAGATTTCACCGTCGAGCGCGCGCAGCGAGGAAACGAGCAGGATGCCGCCCTGAAGGCTGGTGGCATCGCCCAATGCGGAAACCTGTACGTCCACGGTCGAGCCGGAGCGCGCGAAGGGCGGCATGGTCGCCGTCACCGTCACCGCCGCGACGTTTTGGGTAAGCATCTGGGTGCCGCGAATGTTCACGCCCATGCGCTCCAGCATGGCCTGCAGCGTCTCCTCGGTGAAGGGGACGTTGCGGATACGGTCGCCGGTGCCTTGCAGGCCCACCACTAGGCCGTAGCCGACCAACTGGTTGGTCCGCACGTTTTCGACGTCGACGATGTCCTTGATGCGCGGCTGCGGCCCGGCGAGCGCGCTCGCAGGCGTGAGCAGCCATGCCGCGAGGGCGGCCAGAAGCATCGAGAGCGTAAGCCTGGGCATCGTGGTCATTATAGGACGAACCGGGCGCAGACCGGGCGCGCGTCATGCGGTTTTCTCGCCGTGCAGAACTTTAGGGGCGGCGGGGCCCCGCCCGGCAGGTTTTGGTGCGGTAGCATGGTGCCAAATACCGGGCGCGCAAGTGGGGCAATTCCACCTCCCTGCTTTCGGACGTTGATCCTGATTATTGCCGAACCTCAAATAGTTAAACACACTATCCGGGGCGGGGCAGCGGCGGGCCAGCCTTGGGGGTATAGCATGAAATCCGTGCATATTGGAGCACTGCTGCTGGGAGCGGCTACCGCCTTGAGCGGGTGCAAGAACGAGGTCGAGGAGGCCGTGAAAAGGAACCTCGTCGCAGGCGCTTCGGCGGAATTCGAATCCGTCGAACAGTGCTCCGGCGACAGGAAGATCTATCACGGACGGGTGAAGGCGGTGAACGAGCGGGGGCCGTTCACCGGCACCGAAACCTTCTTCTACGGCGGCGGCGAGGTGGCCTTTGCCGGCAGCCCATCCTTCACCCGCCTGATGAAATGGTGTTACGGCACCGGAGACCTGGCTGCGGACGAAAGCCAGGACCAGGGCCAAGTCGCACCAGTGGAAGCCGTCGCCGCATCCTTGCAGCACAAGGCTATCCACCAGTAGCGCGGGCGGCTGGGGAGCACGCCCGCGCTGTTACTGCCCCTTTTCGCGGGCGATACGCATCACATAGCCGATGATCTCGGCCACGGCGGCGTAGTGTTCGATGGGAATGGGGTGGTCGATCTCCACCGCCGCGAACAGCGCGCGGGCGAGGGGAGGGCTTTCGAAGATGGGCACGTTCGCCTCGCCGCCTACTTCGCGGATGCGCAGCGCAACCGCGTCGACGCCCTTGGCCACCACGGTAGGCGCGGCGGTGACGCCGTGCTCGTACTTCAGCGCTACGGCGTAGTGCGTGGGGTTGGTGACGATCACGCTGGCGCCGGGCACGGCCGACATCATCCGCCTGCTGGCGCGCTGCATCTGGATCTGGCGGATCTTGGCCTTGATCTTGGGATCACCGTCGGCCTGCTTGTGCTCGTCCTTCACTTCCTGCAGCGTCATGCGCATCCGCTTCAGAAAGGCGCGGCGCTGGTAGATGAAGTCGAACAGTGCCAGTGCCGCCACCAGCAGCACGACCGCGCGCAGCGCCTCGAACGCCAGCCCCGCCGCCGCCGCGCCGATCGCGCCGGGCGCGCGGCCGACAAGCCCGTCCACGCCTTCGAGACGCGGCGCCAGCACCATCCACACGACCAGGCCGATGGCGCTGATCTTGGCCAGGGTCTTGGCGAATTCCACCAGCGCGCGGGTGCCAAACAGGCGCTGGGCTCCGCTGGCGGGAGAAAGCTTGGACCACTTGGGGGTCACCCGCGACCAGCTCAGGGTGGCGCGGCCCTGCAGGAACACGGTGGCGAGCGCCGTGGCCAGCAATACCGCGAAGATCGGAAGCAGCGACAAGGCCGCGTGCCACACCACTCCGGTGGCAAGGTTCTGGGCGCCATCCGCGTCGAGCGGATAGTCATCGGCATTGCCCCAGAGGCGCTTGAGCATGGTGCCCAGCCGCTGCATTGCCGAAAGGCCCAGCCAGCCGGTAACCGCCAGCGCGCCCGCCATCATCGTTGCGTGGCGCATCTCCGGCGCCATCGCGGTTTCGCCGCGTTTGCGCGCATCCTCCAGCTTCTTGGCCGTAGGTTCGTGCGTGCGCTGGTCCTTGTCGGCTTCGTCGGCCATCCTACAGCTTCCACCCGTCCTGCATGAACGTCGCCATCGCGGCGGCAAAGGCGGTCAGCATCGCCCCGATCGACATCGCCAGCACCGATAGGCCCAAGAGCAGGTTGAGCGGCTGGGAGATGAAGAACACCTGGATCGAAGGCGCCACTCGCGCCGCCAGCCCCAGCCCAAGGTTGAACAGCATCCCGTAGAGGATCAGCGGCGCGCAAAGGCTTAGACCCAGCGCCAGCGCCTGTCCCATCACCGAGACGGCGAGGTGCGCGAAGTCCGCCGCCGGGGGCATGCCGCCCACCGGAAACGTCGCGTAGGAGCCGAAGATCGCGGAAATCCACAGGTGATGGACACCGGTGCCCATGCACACCACCACGGCGGCCAGCCCGATCAGGCGGGAGAGCAGAGGGGCCTGGCCGCCCATCGCCGGATCGTTGACCAGTGCCGAGGACAGTCCGACCTGCTGCGCGGCGATGGCGCCGGCGATGGCGGCGGCGCTGAACATGATGCGCACCACCATGCCGATGGCAAGGCCCACCATGACCTCGCCCATCACCAGCAGCGGCAGCGAGATGTCGGACTTCACCGCCGGAGCCACGCGGCCCTCCAGCATGCCGTACATCCCGAAGGTGAAGGCCAGCGCCATCACCAGCCGGATCTGCGGCGGCACCGATTCCTCGGAAAAGGCAGGCAGCAGCATGAGCACCGCGCCGACCCGGCAGAACAGGATCAGGAAGGTCGCCGTATCGATCGGCAGCCGCAGCAGCGTGGCCAGATCAAGCGCGTCCACGGTCTCAGCCCGAGACGATGACGTCGGCGATGCGGTCCATGAAGGCGCCCAGCGCATGGCCGATCATCGGCAGGCTGATCAGCATGACCACGCCCAGCACCAGCAGCTTGGGCACGAAGGTCAGTGTCATTTCCTGTACCTGGGTCAACGCCTGAAGCAGACCGATCACAACGCCGACGATCAGTGCCGCGATCAGCATGGGACCGGCGATGGTCAGCATCAGCATCAGCGCCGCGCGCGCCAGTTCGATGGCCTGTTCGGGATTCATGGCTTGGCTGCGCTCGCAATGACGCGGGACGAGAGCATCGCCCTAGATCTGCATCCGCATGATGTCGGAATAGGCCGAGACGACCCGGTCGCGCACGGCCACCACGGTATCAAGCGCCGTTTCCGCCGCGCCGATGGCGGTGACGACGTCGATCAGGTCGCCCTTGCCGCCGATCTGCTTCACGCTCTGGGTCTCGGCGTTGCGAAGGGAGCCTGCCGTTTCGGAGACCATGGATTCGATCATGCCGCCAAAGCTGCTGCCGCCGGTCTGGGCGCCCAGCGTTCCGCCAAGGCCGCCGATCCCGGGCGCAAGGCCCGGCCCGATGCTGGTAAGGCCCGCGCTTCCGCCGGTAGCTGAACCGGCGCCAAGGCTGGCTGCGCCCAATCCTGCGGCCCCCTGCGTGCCGCCCGAAAGCGGCGAGGCGGCGCGCATGGCCCGGCCATAAGCCGATGCTGCGTCAAGTGCTCCGATCGACATCGCCGGTTATCCTTACTTCAGCAGGTCGATGGTGCGCATGGTCATGCCGCGCGCGGATTCGATGGCGTTGAGGTTGGCTTCGTAGGAGCGCTGGGCGGCCTTCATGTCGGCCGCCTCGATCAACGGGTTGACGTTGGGCTGCTCGACATAGCCTTGCCCGTCCGCCGCCGGATTGCCGGGCTGGTAGATGCGTCCGAAGGCACTCTTGTCCGCCTCGATCGACTTGACTGAGACTTGCGTGGCGCCGCTGGCGCGGTCGACTTCGGCAGCGAACGTGGCAACGCGGCGCCGATAGGGATCGCCTTCCGGCGTCTTAGCAACGGAATCCGAGTTGGCGAGGTTCTCGGCGATCACGCGCATGCGCAGCGCCTGCGCCCGCAGCCCCGATGCCGAGACGTCGATCGAATTGCCCAGTTCCGCCACGAACGCGCTCCTGCCCGCAAATGCCCGCCTACCCTTGGCGGGACCCCTCTCATCCTTATAGGCAATTTTTTCCTAGTGGCGGATCGCTCCTATAAATTATTTCCTATAATCCGCCATGAAAGGAGACGCGCTGTGTCCGTCCTCGAAGGCATTCCCATCGACCTGCAGATCGTGCTCGGATCGACGAGCATTCCGATCCGCCAGGTGCTCAAGATGAGCCGCGGTGCGATGATCCCGCTCGACTGCGGGCAGGACGATCCCACGCGCGTCTACGTCAACGACCGCCTCGTCGCCGAGGGCCGTATCCTCGTCAACGGCGAGGCGATGTCGCTGGAGATCACCCATGTCGTCGAGCGGGAACGCTGAGGCGTGGATGCATGGCAGCTTTTGCGCACGCTGGGCGCACTCAGCGTCGTTCTCGGCGCGCTTTGGGGCGCGCTGTGGGCGGTGCGCCGTTTCGACCTGACGGTGGATGGCAAGGGTCTTGGCAAGTGGCTGGAAAAGTTTGGTAATGCTGGACCTGAGCGTCGTCTCAAGGTGGTCGAAAGGCTGTCGATAGACCAACGCCGCTCGGTCGTCCTGCTGCGCCGCGACGATACCGAGTTCAGCCTGATGATCGGCCCGGAAGGCGTGGTGGTGCTGGACACCGCCCGCGCCCCGGCGGCGCCCGCCCTTGCGGCGCCGAAACAAGAAGAGGCGACTTTCGCTTCGCGGGTTCCCGCTCTGCCCGAGGTCGGGTTCGCACAAGGCGACATCCCCGATCCCGCGCCGTCCAGGTTCGGCCTGAAGGCCGCCGCCGCCCTGCATCGCTTCGCGCGCACGACCGAGATTACCCCCGATGTCTGAAGCCTTTGCTCGCCCATTCCGCTCGGTCCGGAGTGTGAAGCGCTGCGCCGCGCTTGCCGGGGCGGCGCTGCTCCTCGCCCTGCCGGAAGCCGCTTTGGCACAGGCTGCGGCGGCGCTTACAGGCGGCGGAGCGGGCGGCGGCGGCATGACGAGCCGCGTACTCCAGCTCGTCATGATCATGACGGTGCTTAGCCTCGCGCCGGGCATCCTGATGACGATCACGTCGTTCACGCGCATCGTCGTCGCGCTGTCGCTGCTGCGTTCGGGGCTGGGCGTGCAGGGCGTGCCGCCGAACCCGATCGTGATCAGCCTGGCGCTGTTCCTGAGCTTCTTTGTCATGGCGCCGACCTTCGATGCTGCCTGGAAACAGGGCATGGAGCCCTACAACGCGGGTACCATCAACGAGACGCAGGCGCTGGAACGGGCAAGCAGGCCGTTCCACTCCTTCATGCTCAAGCAGGTGCGCGAGGACGACGTGAAGCTGTTCGTGCGCCTGTCCGGCAAGACGCCGCGCACTCGCGCCGAACTGCCGATGACGACGCTGATGCCGGCCTTCATGATCTCGGAACTGCGCCGCGCCTTCGAGATCGGCTTCCTGCTGCTGCTACCGTTCCTGGTGATCGACCTTGCCGTGGCCGCCGTGCTGATGGCGATGGGCATGATGATGCTGCCGCCCGCCACGATATCGCTGCCGATGAAGATCATCTTTTTCGTGCTGGTGGACGGGTGGGCGCTGGTCGCCGGATCACTGGTGAAGAGTTTCGGCGGACCGGGCTAAGCCGGGGAAGGGCAGTTCGGAAGTCCTCGCATCGCGGTAGTCAAAAGGCCCTGTTTCGTCCATTCTGTATGGCCCCACCATGAGGGAATGGCGGATGACGGCGATGCATGACTTCAGGCAGGAGCAGCGCGGTGTTGCATGGGCGATGGCCAGCGCGCTCGTCCTGACGATCGGCATAATGGGCGTTGCCCTGATGATGGATCATGGCGCGGCAGTGCCGTTCGTTTCCCGTTTGCAGTTCGCCATCCGTGCCGATCTGCTGGTGGTCGCCTGGCTGGCGGCGGGGGTCGCGAATGTTGCCCGTCTGCGCTTCTTTTCCGAAAGCGACATTGCCGGCAGCGGCGGTGGACCGGGGTCGGACAAGGTTCGGGTCGCCGGAGCGATACTGCAGAACACGTTCGAGCAGGCCAGCCTTGCCGTCGCCGCCCACCTGATCGTCGCGGCAAGTTTCGATCGCTCCAACGCGCTGATCGCGGCGCTGGCTGGTCTTTTCGCCGTTGGGAGGCTTCTGTTCTGGCTGGGCTACAGGCATGGCGCCAAGGGCCGGGCCTTTGGGTTTGCGCTTACTTTCTACCCCAGCGTCCTTGCCTTGCTGGCTTCGGCTGCCGTGATCGCGCGCGGGTGATCCGCGCCGCGAAATAGCCGCTGGCGCTTACGCCGGAGAAGCCCGCGTCACCGCCACCGAACGCACCACATCCTTGCCGTATACTTCGAGCGCTGCGTCCATCACCACCTTGCGAAACGCGGCAAGCCCGGGGACCAGCCCGTCCGGCCCGCTGGCGAGCGGGCTGCGGTAAGTGCGCAAATTGATCGCGTTGAGCAGCAGGGGCAGTTTCGCGCCGACCTCGTCACTCGCGTCCTTGGGCACTTCCAGCTGGCATTCGAAGGTGACGTAGCCCGACAGGCGCCCGTCCGCGAAGACGAGCGGGGCCAGGATCTCGCCAGCCGGCACGAACGCAGTCTCGACTTTCGTATCGGCCTTGCCATGCGCGGCGCCGCCCGCAAACTGCGGTAGATAATGCGAGACGCCCCATGCCCCGGCCCCGCCGACGCCAAGCCCCGCGATCACCGCAACGACGCCGATACCTATGCGTTTTATCATGGCCTCAGAACTTGAAACTGGCGTCGCGGGGCAAAGCGCCCGCCTGCGCCATGACGACGATGGTGATGCGGCGATTTTCCGGGCGGTCGGGCGCCTCGGGATAGACTGGCTCGGTGCCCGCCTTGGCGACGACTTCGGAGAAGTGGTCCGCCGGCAGTCCGGCCGCCACCATCGCCGACCGCGCGGCAAGGGCGCGCTGGGCCGAAAGGTTCCAGTTGGCCTCGCTGTCGCCGCCGCTGCCATCGGTGTGGCCTTCGATGGCGATGCGGGCGTCGATGCCCGCCAGCTTGCGAGCCGCACGGGCCAGCATGGCCTTGGCGAAATCGTTGAGCTGCGCGGTGCTGCCCTTGAACATCGAGCGCTGCGGGCTGTCGATCAGGTGGATGCGCATGCCTTCGCGGCTGGGCCGCACGTCGATGTTTTGCTTGCCCTGATCGGAATCGAGCGGGGGTTCCAGTTCCACCCGCATCTCTTCCGCCATGACGCGCAGCGCCGCTTCGGGCACGTCGGCCGTGCCCCCGCGCGATACGCCTTCGGCGCCCGCTTCTGCGGCAGGCTGCCCGCGTGCCTCGCTGTCGGAGGACTGGTCGTTGCGGCCATGGCCCCCCGCGCCCGGCTGCGCACCGGGGCGGTCGCTCAGCGTGGTCGAAAGGCTGTTCTTCTGGGTCTCGGGCGTGAAATATTCGGCCAGCCCCTTGAGCTGGACTTCGTCGGGGTTGGCCAGCAGCCACAGCAGCATGAAGAAGGCCATCATCGCGGTCACGAAGTCCGCATAGGCGACCTTCCACGCACCGCCGTGATGGCCGCCGCCGACCACCTTCTTCACCTTGCGGATTACGATCGGGCGTTTGTTGGGGTCTTTTCCAGCCATGGCCTAGCGCGCCGGGTCAGGCCGGAGCGGCATTGAGCTGTTCCTTCACCGCCTCCAGCGCCGCTTCCATCTGCTGGAAGCTGGGCGCGTAAGTCGACGGCGTCATGCGGCGGGCCAGTTCGATGGCCACTTCGGTGGGCTGCTCCTGCGCATGGCCGATGATCGCGGTCTTGACGATAAGGAAGGGCTTGAAGTCGGCGTCGATGATCTGCTGCAGCTTCTGCGCGATCGGGCCGACCAGGCAGTAGGCCAGCAGCACGCCCAGGAACGTGCCGACCAGCGCGCCGCCGATCATCGCGCCCAGCACTTCGGTGGGCTGGTCGATCGAACTCATGGTCTTGATGACGCCCAGAACGGCGGCGACGATGCCGATGGCGGGCAGGCCGTCGGCCATCATCTGGATCGCGTGCTGGGGGGCCATTTCCTCGTGGTGATGGCGCTCCATGTCGCCTTCCATGGCCTCGGCCAGCTGGTGCGGGTCCTCGAAGTTGACGGTCATCATGCGCAGGTAGTCGCAGATGAACTCAATCAGCTCATGGTCCTTCAGCAGGCTGGGATAGCGCGAGAAGATCGGGCTTTCGGCAGGCGCGTCCAGATGCGGTTCGATGGCATTGGCGCCGCCTTTGCGGAACGTCGCCAGCAGCGTGTAGAGCAGGGCCAGAAGGTCGCGAAAGTCGGCCTCCTTCCAGCGGTTGCCCTTGAACACGCGCACCACGCCGGCCCAGCTCTTCTTCAGCGTCGTCATCGAATTGCCGAGGACGAAGGCGCCCAGCGCGGCGCCGGCGATCGCCATCATCTCATGCGGAAGCGCATGGAAGATGACCGTCATGCTGCCGCCCGACATCAGGAAGCTGCCGAAGACGCACAGCAGGATGACGACAAGGCCGACGATGTTCAGCATGAAAAGGAAGTCCGCAAATTGGGGACCGCGCGCGCGGTCTATGGCTTAGTTATAGGACGCTGCGCCGGGATGCGGTGCGATGGGCGCATTTTCCGCCGCCGGTGTTTGAGACGCGACCGGTTCGCCTTCGATCGTCCTATATGAGAAAGGCGCCCGGCCGAGTGCCCCTCTCGGCCATGGTGCATCGAAGCCGGAGCCTGCCCGCGATGTCCGTCAATGCCTATGTCCGCGCCCAGAAAGTCGCCGCCACGCCGCGCAGCACGGAATACCGGCTGATGAGCGAGATCACCGGCGAGATGATCGCCGCGCGCGATGCCGGGCTTTCCGGCGTGAAGCTGGCCCCCGCGCTTCACCGCAACCGGCAGGCATGGACAATCTTTCGAAACTTGTGCCAGTCCCCCGAAAACGGTTTGCCAGACGAGCTGCGGGCCGGGATCATCTCGCTGGGCCTGTGGGTGGACAAGTACACTTCGCTGGTGATTACCGGGCGCGAGGCGATCGACGAACTGATCTCCGTCAACCGCGCCGTTATCAGCGGTCTTTCAAACGAAAACGGCGGTACACCGGCCTGAGATCTGGCCTGATACCGGCACCCGCGGAAAGTCAGTGCGCGGCGAGCATCGCCTGCCGGTATTCGGCCATGAGCGAAAAGCGCGGGTCCATCACGGCAAGGTCGCTCATGGTCTTGGCTGCTCGTTTGGCCACCTGACGCACGCGTTCGCGGGCCAGCCCGGTTTCGTCCTCGCCCAGATCGAGCGGCGGAGCGGTTTCGAAAAGGCGGCCTTCGACGACCTGCCGGTTGTGTTCGAGGCGCTGCTCCAACTCCGTCAATTCCGCCGGATCGAGGGGCGCGCGGCCCGGACGACGCACTGGCGGCGCTGCGGAGGCGTTGTCGGGGCGCTTTACCTTCAGCGGTTTGGGCTGAGAGTTGTGGGCACGGCGGCGAATGCGTTCGAGGCCGGAATTGCGCAGATGTTCGACGTAGCTTTCGGTCAGCGCATTCATCGCCGCCTTGGCAAGGTAGTCGGACGCCCCGGCCTCCGTGCGACCCAGCGCGTCTTCGTCGGCGATGGCGGAAAGGATCGAGAGGCCCTCGCCGTCCTCGCCGCCGGTGATCGCGTCGAGCGAGACGGTGGTTGCCTCGACCTTGCGGGCCGACGGGCGCTGGTCGGTCATGACGCGGAAGCGCAGGCTCTGCAGTTCGCCGCGGATTTGCCAGTTCACGAAGGTCGTGAACTGGGCCTTTTCAGGCTCGTAGCTTTGGATCGCGCGATGGACGGCGATGGCGCAGCATTGCTCCGCATCGTCCCAGTGCCCGGCAAGGCCGTACTGGCGGATGAAATGGCGGATACGCGGCGCGATCAGCTTGAGAATCCGGGCAAAGGCATGATCGACACAGGCGCGCTGGCGGCGGGTCTGTGCAGTGCCTTCCGGCGGCGTGTTGTCCCTGACCGTCGCGACTGATGCCTCGAGGGCGGCAGTGATCTTAGACATGACGAACCCCTGCGGCGCGCGGGGCCCCTTGCACCACGTCCACTAAACGAGAATCTATTCCTATAATTTGGGAACCAACAATCCTATATCGGAGTTATCCACTAGCGTGCGATGACGTGCTGATGCGCCAGTGCGGTCGCGGGCGTCGGATTTTGCCCGGGCGTTGGCCCGGTTTGCCTTCAATCAAAGGCTTTTTTGCTCATCGCCAAGGCGGATTTCGCGTTCCGGTCCGGCCCGCGAAAAAAGTAGGGCCTCACCCGTCAGCCAAATTTTTCAGGGCGCACATGGCGGCCCACGTAATCGAGCAGCCATGTGCGGTGCGCTGTGACCGCGCTGCCCGCCTTGGCAATGCGGCGTTCGGCATCCGCCCCGCCGACTTGCGCATTGAGCAGCCGGCGCGCGCGCTCAGGCTCAAGCCCGCCCGCAAGGAAGCGCCGCGCATCGCCGAGGCCCAGGTGATGACCAAGATAGGCGGCCCGCGCTACTTCCGAAACCTCGCCGCCGATCCGCAGGCCCGATCCGCGCAGTGCTTCGACATTGGCGCTGGCATAATCGGCCACGGCCTCGATCGAGGCGCGCGGATCGTACCGCAGCGCCAGCAGGGCCGAGCGGTTTTCGGACTTTACCTGCCCTTTCGTATTAAGCCACCCGTTGGCCTGCGCCGTAGTGTTGAGCCAGGTGCCGGCGCGTTCGGCCTCGCCCTCCCAGCTCTTGCTCAGGAATTGGCCAAGTCCTGCCGCGCTCGATCGGGGGTTGCGTGAATAGGGTTGCCAGGTGCCCCCGGCGCCCTTGGCCGCCTCGGCGTCGACAATCGCGGCGAGCGCGGAAGCCGGGATTCCACTGCGCGCGGCGGCGGTGTCCAGCATCCCGGCATAGCGCGCATTCGGGCCGTCCTGCATAGCGGTCACGGCCTCGTCTCCGACGGAAAGGGCAGAGGGATTGTCCGCAGCCTCGCTCGCAACGGGCGTCGAAGCGGCTGACACGGTATGCGCCGCGGGATCGAGCATTGCCAGAAGCCGGTCCAGCCCGATTGTTTCGCCGGCCGGTCCCACCGCCACCTGCCCGGCCACCGACTGCGCACGGCTATCGTCCTCGGCCGAACCGAGGGCAGCGCGCCAGAGCCGGCCCGAAAGCTGGCCTCGCGCCTCATTGTAGATGAGGTTAGCCTTTTGCGCTGCCGTCAGGTTGGCCGCGCCGACGCCGGGGGACTGCGGCCCGTCGATCATCGCGGGTTCTCGCGCCTGATCGACCGGCGCGCCTTGATAAACGCCACTGCGCCCAGATCGTCGCTCGCGGACTGTTCTGCGCTGGCCTCGAGCCGGGCGGCGTCGCGGCGGTAGTCTTCCGCCGCCGTTTCGATGCTGCGCAACGTGCCGTAAGCATCGATGGCCACTTCGCGAAGTTGCTCGATCCTTTCCTGCACCTGAGCCTGAAGGACGCCAAGTTCGCGTCCTTGCCCGCGCATCCGGCCCTGCCATGCCAGCGAACACAGCGTGAGTTCCGCCGCGACCTGTGCCTCGCTGCGCAGCGCGGCGCGCAGCCTTTCGCGCTCATGTTCCAGCACGCTCAGTGTGCCGGTTTCAGTGCGGATTGCGGTGCTGACTTCGTCGAGTTCGCGTTGGCGCACGCGCATCGCGGCGTCGTAAGGCGTCTTCATGGCGAACCTTCCAGAATGGCGGCCAGCGCTGCAAAGTCCTGCGCGGCGAAACTGCGTGCCAGGCGGTCCTGCTGGAGCAGGCCTTCGATACGCGGGGCGATGGCGACGGCGCGGTCTACTTCGGCGCTGGAGCCCGCACGGTACGCGCCGAGGCGCACCATCTCCTCCATGTCCTTCCACGTCGACAGTTCGCGCCGGGCGGCCAGGCGCAGGGCGTTGTCCTCCGCGCTCAGGCAATGGGGCAGCGTGCGCGAGACCGAGCGCAGCACGTCGATCGCGGGATAGCGCCCACGCTCGGCGATCTGGCGGGTGATGACGACATGGCCATCGAGGATGCCGCGCACCGCATCGGCGACCGGCTCGTTGTGGTCGTCGCCGTCCACCAGCACCGTGAACAGCCCCGTGATCGTGCCTTGCGGCGCCGATCCTTGCACAGCGGCGCCCGGCCCGGCCCGCTCCAGAAGGCGCGGCAGTTCGGCGAAGACGGTGGGGGTATAGCCCTTGGTCGCGGGCGGCTCGCCCCCGGCCAGGCCGATCTCGCGCTGGGCCATGGCAAAGCGAGTGACCGAATCCATCAGGCACAGCACTTCGCAGCCTTCGTCACGGAAATGCTCAGCCACCGCGAGCGTCGTCCATGCGGCCTGGCGGCGCAGCAGGGCCGGCTCGTCCGAGGTGGCGACGACGACGACGCTGCGAGCAAGGCCCTCCTCGCCAAGGTCGTCCTGAATGAATTCCTGCACTTCGCGGCCGCGTTCGCCGATCAGGCCGATCACCGCGACGTCGCATTCGGTCCAGCGCGCCAGCATCGACAGCAGGGTTGACTTGCCCACGCCCGATCCCGCGAACAGGCCCAGGCGCTGGCCCCGGCACAGCGGTGCGAACAGGTCGAGCGCGCGTACCCCGGTTTCGATGCGCGACCCTACTCGTGCGCGCGAGGACGCGGGCGGCGGTGCGGCCTTGATGCGGCGCTGTACCGGGCCTTGCGGCAATGGCCCCTTGCCGTCGACCGGCCGGCCCAGCCCGTCCACAACCCGGCCCAGCCATCCGGCCGAGGGGCGCAGGCCCGCCTGTCCGGCGGAAAGATCGGCGCGAGAGCCGGAGGCGATGCCCTCCGGTTCGTTGAAGGGCATGCAGTGGGCGATACCGTGGTCCAGCCCGATCACCTCGGCCTCGACGTTGCCAGCTTGCGAACGCAGCGTCACGCGGGAGCCGATGCGGGCGGCGCCGGCAAGGCCGTCCACCTCGATCAACGCGCCGCGCACCGCGACGACCCGGCCGTAGCGCTGGTCGGGTGTCTGCATGCGCAGGCCTTCGGCGGCGGAGGCAAGGCTGCTCATCGCGCCTGCGTAGCCGTTTGCAGTGGCGAAAAGGGGATCATTCCCGCGCGCCCTCCCGTCAGGCGGCGGGGGTGGTTGCTTCGGGGGGCTGCGCGGCGGGGAGGCGGGCCAGAGCATCGGCCTCATAGGCTATCAGCCAACGGCATTCCGCCAGTGCCTGATAGAACTGGCCGGTCGCGACCTTCTGCGCGAAGTGAACGCATACCCCCTTCGCTTCCGGCGATTCCAGCGCCGTCATCAGCGCTTCGAGGCGTTGGAGCAGGGTCTGCTGGTGGCGGGCGATGTCGGCCGGGTCGATATAGGCCATCATGCAGGCGAAATAGAGCTGCTTAGCCGGAGTATCGGCGTCCTGCGGCTTCATCACCTCGCGCCCGCGCAGGATCGTCGCCTCGTTTTCGAGGACGAGATCGGTGCGGCCGACCGCGCGCAGGACCGCGCCGTTAACGATCACCGGCTCTCCGTTGCGAAGCGAAATGCGAAGCGTCATGTCCAGCCCAGCCCTATTTTAGACCCGTGCATTATAGGATGAAAAACGCGTCCGCGCGCGGCAGGTGGGCAAATTTTGCCGCCTCCTTCATTTTCCTGCGGGCAGGGACCGGCGGATGAGATTTCTTCCTACAATGCCTGTGTCCGGTCCCGCGAGGCTGCTGCCCGTCCGCACGCACAGGAGAATACAGATGAGCCTCTATTCCGCTCTTTACGCCGGCGTTTCCGGTCTCAGCGCGCAGTCGAGCGCCATGGCAACGGTTGCGGACAATATCACCAACGTGAACACGATCGGCTACAAGGGCGTCTCCGCGCAGTTCGAGACGCTGGTCACGGGCGGCAGCCTGAGCAGCAGCTATTCCGCCGGCGGCGTCACCGCGACGCCCAAGGCGCTGATTTCCAAGCAGGGCCTGCTCCAAGCATCGAGCAGCCTGACCGATATCGGCATCGACGGCTCGGGCTTCTTTGTCGTACGCTCCAGCCCGGATGCGGGCGGCACCACCGCTTACACGCGCGCCGGATCGTTCACCACGGATTCCTCGGGCTATCTGCGCAACACCGCCGGGTATTACCTGATGGGCTGGCCGCTCGATGCGACGGGCTCCTACGTCAACAACGGTAGCGAGGCATCGTTGCAGCCGATCCGCCCCAACGCGCTGACCGGCGCGGCAACCCCGACCACCGCTATCCAGCTGCGCGCGAACCTCGATTCCACTGCGGAGCCGGTAACCGGCTACACCGCAGGCGATATGAGCGACGGTACTCTCTCCCCGCAGTTCTCGCGCTCGGTGGTGGTCTATGACGCGCAGGGCACCTCGCACTCGCTGACGTTCAACTTCGCCAAGACCGGCGCGAACACCTGGGCCACCGAAGTGACGGGCGACCCGGCCGAGATCGCCACCATCGGCGGCGGCAATGCCGTCCCCGCTTCCGGCCTGCTTGCCAGCGGCACGATCAGCTTCAATGCCGATGGCAGCCTCAACCTGGGTACCGCGCAGTCGCTGCTGGGCGATCTCGACATCACCTGGTCCAACGGCGCCGGCTCCACCCCGATCAGTCTCGACATGGGCAGCAATGCCGGGCTCGACGGGCTGACCCAGTTCGGCAGCACTTCGGCGCTGCTGTCCTCGACCGTCGACGGCGGCATGCTGGGCACGGTTGCCTCGGTGAAGATCTCCGACAAGGGCGTGGTCAGCGCCGTGTTCGACGATGGCACCTCGCGTCCGATCTACCAGCTTCCGCTGGCAACCTTCCAGAACCCGGACGGGCTGACGCGCATCAGCGGCAATGCCTATCTCGTTTCCGAACAGTCGGGCAACGTGGCCATCAACGAGCCGGGCACGGTCGGCGGCGGCACGCTTTCGGCCAGCATGCTCGAAGCCTCGAACGTCGATCTGGCGGCGGAGTTCTCGAACATGATCCTGTTCCAGCGCGCCTACTCGGCCTCGTCCAAGATCATCACCACGGTCGACGACATGCTCCAGGAAGTGAGCAACCTGAAGCGCTGAGCCCGGCGGCGATCAAGGCGGCCTGACCCGTGTCCATCAACTCGATCCTCAGTTCCGCCATTTCGGGGCTCTCGGCCTCGCAGGCCGGGATGCAGACGGTCTCGACCAACATCGCGAACGTCAACACCCCCGGCTATGCGCGGCAGAAGCTGGCGCAGAGCGCATCGGTCGCGGGCGGCAACGTCAATGGCGTGGTCGTCGGCGAACCGGCGCGTGTGGCGGACAAGTTTCTCGAGAACTCGGTGTACCAGCGCGCGGGAACGGCCGGGCGAACGGACGCGGTGTCCAACTATCTCGACCGCCTGCAGTCGCTGCTTGGCTCGCCCAGCAGTGATTCGGGACTGGCGGCTCGGCTGACGGCGATCTCCAGCTCGGTTTCCGCGATCGCCGGCTTGCAAGGCTCGCCCGAGGCGATCGCCCAGTTCACGGGTACCGTTTCCGATACGATCGATACGCTGAGCGGATTGCAGGGCGACGTGGCCAACCTGCAGGCGGATGTCGAGAGCGAGGTTTCGGACACGGTCGGCCGGGTCAACGTGCTGCTGAGCAAGATCCACGATCTCAACAACGAAGTCTCGCGCCTGCAGGGCCTCGGCCTCACCACGTCCGGCCCGGCGGATTCGCGCATGTCGGCGCTGGAGGAACTGAGCGGCCTGGTCGACGTCAGTGTGCGCGAGCAGCCGGACGGGCGCGTCACCATCGACACCGCCTCGGGCCAGGTACTGCTCGACAAGCGCCTGCGTCAGTTGAACTATGCCTCGGGGGTCGCCGTTTCCCAGGCGAGCTATGCCCCGATCGACATCCGCTTCACGAATGCCGATGGTTCGATGGGCGCTTCCACCGGCGAGAAGATCGATTCCACGGCCGTCGGCGGCAAGCTGGGCGGCCTGCTCGACATGCGCGACCGCGCGCTGCCGAATTTCTCCGAGCAGCTGGGCCAGTTGTTCAGCGGCCTTGCTGAAACACTCAACAAGGTCTCCAACGAGGGCACCACGCTGCCCCCGCCGCAGACCCTGACCGGGCAGGCCAACGGGTTGGTCGGCAGCGACCGGCTCGGCTTCACCGGCAAGGCGACGTTCGCGGTGCTGGCGAAGGACGGCACGCTGGTGGCCAGAACCACCGTCGATTTCGGCGAGCTGGGTTCAGGCGCCACGGTGGATGACGCGGTGGCCGCGATCAACGCCGGCCTCTCGCCCATGGCGAGCGCCAGCATCGAGGACGGCGTTCTGTCCATCGCCGCCACGTCGAGCGCTTACGGCGTCGCCGTTGCGCAGGATGCCGATGCCCCGAGCGACCGCGCCGGGGTGGGATTTTCGCAGTTCTTCGGCCTCAACAACCTTGTCCGTTCAGGCGACAGTGCGCTGGGCCCTTCCGGCTTCACCGCCGAAGATCCCCACGGCTTCGGCGCAGGCGAAACCGCGCAGATCGTGCTGCGCGACGCCGCCGGCAAAGTGCTCGCCACCCAGACGCTGAGCGGGGACACCGGCTCGACCTGGGGCGAACTTGTCGGCGCGCTGAATTCCGGCGCGCTGGGCGCCTTTGGCAGCTTCGCGCTCGACGAGCGGGGCCGCGTCGCCTTTACACCCAAGTCCTCCAGCGCCGGGGCGACGATATCGATCCCCTCGGATTCGACGGATCGCAATGGCACCGGCCTGTCGTTCTCCGCGCTCTCGGGCCTCACCGGCGCGGCAAGCGGGCTGCGTACCGCCGA
This sequence comes from Novosphingobium barchaimii LL02, assembly GCF_001046635.1. Taxonomy (GTDB): domain Bacteria; phylum Pseudomonadota; class Alphaproteobacteria; order Sphingomonadales; family Sphingomonadaceae; genus Novosphingobium; species Novosphingobium barchaimii. The sequence continues at coordinate 175,130 of NZ_KQ130456.1, read as the reverse complement.
AGTCCCCGCCGCGATCCTGAACGATACCACGCGCCTGCCGCTGGCCCGGCTGCAGCTGGACGCGGCGATCGGCACGAAAGCGATCGGCGCGGGCGATATCCGGGGCGCCAACGCCTTCGTCGACGCGCTCGCCGCCACCGCCGATTTCGGCAAGGACGGCAGCTCCACGATCTCCAGCTTCGCCAGCCGCCTGCTGGGCAGCGCAGGCTCTGCCGCCTCGCTGGCGAAGACCGCCGCGGACGATGCCTCGGCCCGCCTGAGCGATACGGTGAACCGGCGCGATTCCTACTCCGGCGTCAATATCGACGAGGAGCTTGCGCAAATGGTGGTGCTGCAAAACAGCTATTCCGCCGCGGCGCGGGTGATGACCACCGCCTCGCAGATGTACGACACCCTGCTGAACATGCTCTGAGGACACGACGATGACCCGCGTAGCCACCGTTCCGCTGCAACAGACGCTTTCCAGCGCGATCCAGCGTTCACAGCAGAGCCTCGCCACCAGCCAGTTGCAACTGGCGACCGAGAAGAAGGTGAACGACTACGCCGGTCTCGGCCTGGATGCCGTGCGCACGCTTTCCGCGCGCTCGATGCTGGCGACCCAGGAAACCTACAAGACCAACATCAGCCGCGTCTCGACCACGCTTTCGCTATACCAGGCGAATCTCGAGCAGATCGACGGTTCGATGGCGGACCTGCGCGAGGAACTGTTCAGCGCGGTGGGCACGGGCAATTCCCCAGGCCTTCAGGAAATGATCGAAGACGCCTTTTCAGGCCTGCGCGCCTCGCTCAACGCCGAGGAGGGCGGCGTGCCCCTGTTTGCCGGTTCGCAGACCTCGGACACCCCGTTCATCCCGCAGACCCTCCAGGACACCGTCGGGCTCGACGCGGCGGACGCATTCGGCAACGACGGCGTGCGCCAGTCGACGCGGGCAGGCGAAGGCGTGGACGTGGCATATGGCATCGGCGCCAGCGACGTGGCAGGAAAGCTCATCCCCGCTTTCCGCGCTTTGGCGGAAGCCGGCCCCTTCGGCGAAACCCTGACCGACGACCAGAAGGCAGCCATTACTGCCGCGCTTGACCTGCTGGACACCGGCATCACCGGCGTGCGCTCGGTCAATGCCTCGAACGGCCGCAAGCAGGCGCAGGTCGAAACGCTTGCCACCCGCGCGGAAGACCGGGTTGACCTGCTGACCAGCGTGATCGGCTCGGTCGAAGATGCCGACCTGGGGCAAGTCGCCATCGACATCACCCAGAGGCAGACGATTCTTCAGGCGAGCTACTCGGTCTTTTCGCAGCTCAGTTCGATGTCGCTGGTGAACTTCCTGGACTGATCCGGGTTGGGCTGAGGCATAAGGAGCAGGGGGCATGGGTTCGAATCCATCTTCCCTTAACCCTTTGGCCCCTTGGCCGGCACCTGCTCCAACAAGTCCGCGAATTCGCCCGCCGGACTGGCCGAGGGGATCGCCGCCATCGCCTGCGCCAGCTTTCCGGGATCCGCCGCGCCCGGCGCCCCGGTAAGCATCTCGAAAACTGGCGCCGAGGGCAGCCCCTTGAACACCGCACCGTAGCGTTTGTGCAGCCCGGCAAGGGCATCCTCGCGGCCCAGCATCGCCAGCGAGATCGCGTGGCGCAGCACTTTCGCCTGCGCCACCGTATCGAGCCCGCGGCCATTCGGCAGCGCTCCGGCGGACATTTCGGCGTAGCGCGCCCAGTTGCGCTGTTGCCACAGGATCTCGGCCTGCATCGCCCCGGCGTTCGGCAAGTCCTGCAATACCGCGAGCGCTTCGTCGACGCGGCCGACCTGGGTGAGCGCGGCGGCTTCCACTTTCGCGCGTTCGGCCAGCATCGTATCGGGCAGGTTCGGATCGTTCGTATCACGCAGGGCCTTGAGCGCACGCTCCGGCCGGCCGGCGAGGATGTAGAGGCTGGCCACCCGCGCCGAGAGCGGCCCGCGTGCAAGGTCTCCTGCACGCACGGTCAGCTGATAGGAGAGCAGGTCCGCGGCCCGTTCGAACAGCCCTGCTTGCTGCAGGCGTTCGGCGAGACGGCTGGCCATGAGGTCGCCCTCGGCGCCGGAGGGGGCCAGGTCGCGGTAGTCCCAGTAAAGGCCCGCCGCGCGGTCCAGCGGGAGCTTGCGGGCAGGATCCAGTGCGTCGGAAAGCTTGGCTCGCAGGGACGGAAGGAAGCCCGGCGCCTGTTTGGACGGATCATGATAACGGATCAGCGCTGAACCGGCGGAAAGCGCCGCGGGCAAATCGCCCCGTGCATCGGCAAGGCTGTAGCTGAGCCGCAGTGCGCGCTCCTCGATTGCATCTCCGCGCCATGTGTAGCGGATTGTGTCGAGTTTCTTGAGCGCCGCTTCGGGGCGGATGGTCTTGCGGGCGACTTCGCCTTCCAGTTCGCTGAGCTGTGCGTCCATGCGCTGCTCAGGCGTGCCTGAACGGGCGACGCGGGCAAAGCGCAGGCGGGCATCGTCGACTTTGCCGAGCGCCAGTTGTGCCCGGGCGCGCAGGAGATTGGCGGCGGGATCGCGGTCCGGCAGCCAGGACAGCCAGTGCAGCGCCTTGTCGGGCGCGCCGCCTTCGACCCCGGCGCGTGCGGCGGCAAGGACGAAGGGCGCGGCGCGCGGCTTGGCCAGCGCAGGCCCGGCGCAGGCAAGCTGCTGGAGCGCCTGTTCGGCGAGCCCCGCCTGCGCCAGTGCACGCAGGCGCCACAGGCAGGCTTCGGGATCGGCGCGAAGGCCCGGCATATCCAGCGCGGTCACCGCATCCTCGGCGCGGCCAAGCTGGGTGAGGGCCGCTCCGCGCGCCAGGCGGTAGGCATCGACCATGCCCAGGTCAGGGTCGTCCAGACGCATCACGTCCAGCACGCCGAGGGCCTCGGGCCCCCGCTCGTCCGCGATCAGGCTGCGGGCAAAGTCCCAGCGCACACCCTGCCGCTGGGGCGTGGGAGCGGCGGCGAGGCGCTTCCACGCCTCCGCCTCAGCCATAGGTGCCCATGCCGAAGGACCGGCAAGCGCGGGACGCTGGGCCAGTTCGGCCGCGAAACCGGGCAGGCGCGAGGCGTAATTGGGGGCAGGTTCCGGGGCTGGTTCGGTAACCGCGGACAGCATCACCGCACCAGGCAGCAGAGCGGCGCAGGCAAGCAGGCGCGCGCGGCTCACAGCTGCGCCCCCGCAGCGAAACCTGACAGCACGAACAGCGCGCCGCCGATGGCGCAGCCGGCAAGGAACAGCACCACGCTGCCGACGACCCACAGCGGGCTGCCCCCCTGGCGCGCCGGAGCGGCGGCTATGGCGGATGTCGCCTGATCCCCGTCGTCCTGCGCGATGTCGCTGCGGCGGCGGGCGGGTACGGCCTGCACGGCGCTGGAGTTAACGACCCGCACTTTCGCCGGACGCCGATCGCTGCTCATTGGTACGCGATTCCTTAAGTTTCATCCTATTATAGAAGGGCGGCACGCCTTGCGGACAAGGCGAAGCCTATCTGCGGAGTCCTCGATGCCCTCTTGCGTCCCCTATCGCCGTGCTGCCGCGGTACTGCTGCTGGCGGCGGCGGTGCCGGTTCATGGCGCCAACACCGAGCCGCGCAAGGCCGCCGAAGTGCCTCCAGCCGACGCCAGCTTCGTTGCGATGCAATCGATCGACGCGCCGATCGTCGACGGTGGTCGGGTGGACGGCGTGCTGCACGTCACCATCACGGTACAGGCCAAGTCCGAAGAGGAGGCCGCCGCCCTGACCAAGCGCATCCCCGAACTGCGCGCCGCCGCGCTACCCGCAACGATCGAGTTCGCCCGCCTGCGTGCCTCGCGCTTCGCCCCGGTGGACGTGGAACGCCTTGCCGCAACGATCACTCAGCCGGTCAAGCGGGTGGACGCTACGGTGGACAAGGTTCTGATCGTGAAGGTTTCCGCGACGGAGGCGTGAGGGCGCGGCCCGGTGGGTGCGGGTGATTGGCCGGATCGTATCTAACCCTGCGGCCTGCCTTGGCCCTACTTCGCCGCCTGCTTCGCGCCGCCGACGGCCTTGATCACCTTGCGGCCCGCAAGCGCCATCGACAGTTCCACGGCGCCTGCCGGTGACATGTTGGCCATGATTTGCGCGGTGGCGCGTTCACGCATGCGGGTGGCCACTTCCTTCTGCACTTCGATGTCGAGCTTTTCGAAGATCGGCCCGGCGCGGTTCGGCTTCATCGTCTGGTATATTCGCGCAAGGTTGTCGTAGGGCACCGACGGCGCCCCGGTTCCGCCGGCCGCATCCGCGCCGGCGGGCTTGGCGGCCGCTTCGGCCTGCTGCTGCTTCACCTGCCCGGCAAGGCGCGCCTCTCCCGCGCGGACGGCCTGTTCACGCATTTCCAGCTTGCGCCGGTTCGCCGCCGCCGTGCGATCCCGCTGGGCCGCTGCGTCCTGCAGCGAAGCGCCCAGACGGCTGGTTTCCGGTCCGGCGGCACTGGCGATTTCCGGCGGGGCGGCCAGCGCGATCGCATTGGCGACCGCTGCCACCGCCGCGACGCCCAGCATCAGCCGCGTCGGCCGGGTCAGGGCCTTGAGGCCTATCATGCCACGGCGCTGCCACGCGGAACGTGTGCGGACAGGATGTCGAACACCCTGCTGCTCAGTTCCGTGGTCCGGGCGGAGGCCAGGGCTTCCGCGCTCGCCCGACTGGCTTGCCCGGCAAGGCTTTCCGCAGCCTCGATCTGCGCGGTCCGGGGGCTGCGCGACCTTGCGGCCACTTCTGCGGCCTGGGCCTCGCTGGCGGCGTCCGATATCCTCTCAGCCACCGAATTGCCGATATCGACCATCATCGCCAGTTCTTCACGCAGAGCCTCGGCCGCAGCGGCGCCTTCCGCGCGCGCGGCAACGTCGTTGGCGAGAACGGACCGCAGGTCGTCCAGCACCAGCCGGGCCTGCTGGGTTGCGCGGTCCAGCCGGAATACCGCTTCGCCCAGATTGTTGTCGCGCAAGGTGCGGATGCGGCGGTCCATGCGCACGCTCTGCACCAGCACGCACAGGCACACCGCCACGAGGACAAGGTTGATCGCGGCGGCGGCAGTCAGTCCTGCGGTCATTTCGGATACCCCTTGGATATGTCGGTGGCCATGCGAATGGCGATGTTGCTGGAACGCTGGCCGATATGCGCGCGGCCCAGCGGCACGCCGCCGCAGTGAACATGCAGCGCGTCTTCCGGGCTATGGCTGAGGGCGATGGTCTGTCCCACCACAAGGCTGCGCACTTCGCGCAGGGACATCATTTTTTCGCCCAGCACGACGTCGACGGTGACCTCGGTGTTGTAAAGCTCGCTTGCCATGTGCGCCGACCAGATGTGATCGCGGCCCAGCTTCTCGCCCATGAAGCGCTGGAGCAGCTTGTCGCGAACCGGCTCGATCGTCGCATAGGGTAGCAGGATCGAGAACACACCGCCCCCGCCCTCCATGCTGACGCTGTAGCTGGCGACGGCGGCGGCATTGCTCGGCTCGGCGATGGCGGCGAAGCGCGGGCTCGATTCCATGCGCTCGAGCCCCATCGTGACGGCGGCGATCTCTTCGAAGGCGGAAGCCAGGTCGTCGAGCGCCATCTGCACCACGCGGCTGACCAGGCTCATCTCGATGGTGGTGAAGCTGCGCGCCTCGGCAGGCTGCGTGCGGGTGCCGCCGCGCCCGCCCAGCAAAGCATCGACGATGGCATAGATCAACCCGGCATCGACGGTGACCACGCCGTAGCTTTCCCAGGGTTTCACCTGGAACACGCCGAACAGCGAGGGCAGCGCCATGTTGCCCATGAAATCGCCGAAGCGCACCGAAGTGATCGCCTCCAGGTTCACGTCGATGGCATCGGAGGTGAGGTTGCGCATAGAGGTGGCGAAATTGCGCACCATCCTCTCGCACACCACTTCCAGCATCGGCAGCCTTTCGTGGCTGATGACATTGGATTCCAGCACGGCCTTCAGTCCCCGGCGGGGCACGGTGTCGCCGTCCACCGCGGCAAGGCGGATGGTTTCCGGGCGAGGTGCGGAAGAAGCCGGATCGTCGCGCTCGCCGGTCATTGCTGGATCAGATCCTGGATCAGCACGTCGCGCACCATGCCCGCGCCCAGCGCCTGAGTGGAGCGGCGCAGCATCTCTTCCTTGATTCTGAACACCGCCGCTGCGCCGTTGAGGTCGTCGGGGCGCAGTTCACGCAGGAAGGGCTGCAGCGCATCGAGAATCACCGGCAGGCGCGCCTTGACGGCGTCGGTCTTGCCATCGGCGGCGACGATGATGAAGCGCAGCTTGATGAACTTGGCCTGGGCGCCGCCCCCGCGCAGGTTCACCATCATCGGCGGAACCTCGATATAGGCTGCCGAAGGGTCCGCGTCCGCCGTGCCACCGTGCCCGGAAGTTTCAGCCGGTGCTTCTGCTTCCGTCTCCGGCTTCGCATGCCCGGCGCTGCCCTGCATGTACCACCAGACGCCGCCCGCACCGGCGAGCATCCCGACCACCACGACGGCAATCGCGATCAGACGGCCACGCTTCTTCTTCGCTGCTGCGGCCGCGCCGTCTGCTGTCCCTTCGGACACCTCGACCGGCGCAACGTCGATCACCTCGCTGGACACGTAATCACCCCTGACACCCGGCCATTAAATCTTGCCCGCACATCCGCGCGCACGATTTCATTCCTATATATAGGATTGTTTCCCGGTCGGGTCCCCTTCCCGGCGGGTTATACCGAACTTTTTCGTCAAGGTGCCGCCATGGACGTCTCCTCCTTCGTTCTGCTGAGCCACGAGCAGGCCTTGCGCCGCCAGTTGGACGTGGCCGCGAACAACATGGCGAACGTCTCGACCACGGGGTACAAGCGCGAACAGGCGCTGTTCCACGAATATGTCGAGAACACACAGGACGCGCCCGTCCAGGATGCGCGCAAGACCTCGTTCGTGCTCGACTACGGCGCTGTCCACGACGTTTCGCAAGGCGCCTTCCAGGCTACCGGCAACGCGCTTGACGTGATGATCGACGGGCCGGGCTACCTCAACGTGCAGCTTCCCGACGGTTCCACCGCTTACACTCGCGCCGGCTTCATCAAGGTGCTCGACACCGGGGAACTGGCGACTTCGGGCGGGCAGCGACTGCTCGACGAGAACGGACGGCCGATCAACGTTCCCACAGACCAGGTCGGCAGCCTGACCATCGCGCCGGACGGCTCGGTCATGGCGGGCGAGGAAGCCGTGGGCCGCCTTGCCGTCACCAGCTTCGCGGACGAGAACATGCTGGAGGCGCGCGGCGACGGGGTGCTGACCGGCAGCGGCGGCCAGATGATGACCGCCGCCCAGACCAAGCTGCGCAGCGGGGGCGTCGAAGGCTCCAACGTCGAGGCGATTTCGGAAACCACACACATGGTCGAGATTCTGCGCTCTTACCAGACCAGCCAGCGCCTTTCATCCGACCTTGCCGACATGCGCCGCAATGCCATCGGCCGCCTCAGCAAGCTCACCTGATTCATCTGGACTGACCCTAGCACCCCAACCTTACGAAGGAGTCCCCCATGCGTTCGCTCTCCATCGCCTCGACCGGGATGCTTGCCCAGCAGACCAACGTCGACGTCATCTCGAACAACATCGCCAACATGAACACCACTGGCTTCAAGCGCCAGCGTGCGGAGTTCGAGGACCTGCTCTACCAACAGGTCTCGCGGCCCGGCGCGGCAACCAGCCCGGACGGGACCAAAGTGCCTACCGGCATCCAGATCGGCGCCGGCGTGAAGACCGGCGGCGTCTACCGCATCACCGAACAGGGGGCCCTGACCAGCACCGGCAATGCCTATGACATGGCGATCGACGGCCCCGGCTACTTCCAGGTTTCGCTCCCCTCGGGCGATATCGGCTATACCCGCGCCGGCTCGTTCCAGCTTTCCGACCAGGGCGAACTGGTGACCACCGACGGCTACCGCGTGCAGCCGGACATCACCATCCCGCAGGGCGCGCTCAGCGTCACCGTTTCGAAGACCGGCGAAGTGCAGGTGAAGCTGGCGGGCCAGGCCGAAATGCAGACCGTGGGCCAGCTCGAACTCGCCACCTTCATCAACGAGGCGGGCCTTGAGGCCATCGGCTCCAACCTGTTCCTGGAAAGCGGCGCTTCGGGCCAGCCCAATGTCTCCACCCCCGGCCAGCCCGCATTCGGCACCCTGAGCCAGGGCTTTATCGAGGCTTCCAACGTCAACCCGGTGTCGGAAATCACCTCGCTCATCACCGCCCAGCGCGCGTATGAGATGAACAGCCGCGTCCTCAAGACCGCAGACGAGATGCTGCAGACCTCGACCCAGACGGTCTGACGCAATGCTTGCCGCCCTGCTCCTTGCCGTCGCCGCCGCGACGACGCCCGCACCCGGGACCGAGTTCGCGCCGGTTCTGGCGCGTGCGGTAGAGCGGGGCGAAGTCCTCGCGAAAGCCGATTTCGAAACCGCGCGGGTGCTGCCCGCCGTTGCCCGCAATGCGCTCAGCCCGGCCGAGGCGGCAGGCCAGGAAACCACCCGCCGCCTGAACGCGGGCGCGCCGGTAAGGGCGAGCGACCTCACTTCCGCGCGGGTCGTGCGCCGGGGCGAGACGGTGACGATCTCCCTCGTTTCGGGCGGCCTGCGGATCACTGCGCCCGGCCGCGCGCTGAGCGATGCTGGCCGGGGCGACCTGGTGCGCGTGATGAGCCTTGCCACGAACCGCACGCTGGAGGGGGTCGCCCTGGCCGCCGGCGAAGTGCGCGTACAGGCGCCCTGAGGAAATGCTGCCAATGAAGTCCCGTTTCGCCGGATTTACCTGCCTTCTGGCATCGGCTTCGCTGCTGGCCGGCTGCGGCTCGGTTGGCCGCCTCAAGAACGTGGGCAAGGCGCCGAAGCTGACCGAGGCGGGCGAGCCTGTCGCCCCGCGCCTCGAACCCTCGCTCGGCAACCATTCCGTGGCGGGCCGCACGGCCGACGGCGGCGATCCGCAGGCGGAAGAGGCCGCGCGGGGTGCCTCGCTATTCCGTACCGGCGGCGGCGCCTTCTTCCGCGACCAGCGCGCCTCGCGGGTGGGCGATATCGTCACGATCCGCATCAACATCGCTGACAACGCGCAGGTCGCCAACACCACCACCCGCACCCGCAACGGTAGCGAAAGCAGCGGTATCGCCGCGCTGCTCGGGCTGGAAAGCCAGATCAGCAAAGTGCTGCCGGGCAACCCAGATCCCGCCAATCTTGCCAGCACCAATTCGAAATCGAGCGCAGTGGGCGCGGGCAACACCTCGCGTTCGGAACAGATCAACATGACCGTCGCCGCCACCGTCACCGGCGTCTTGCCCAACGGGAACCTGGCGATCCGCGGCAAGCAGGAAGTGCGGGTCAACTTCGAGCTGCGCGAACTGGTCGTCTCGGGCGTGATCCGCCCCGAGGACATCGCCCGCGACAACTCCATCCGCCACAGCCAGATCGCCGAAGCGCGCATCAGCTACGGCGGACGCGGCCAGCTTACGGACGCCCAGCAAGCCCGCTGGGGCCAGCAGATCTACGACGCCCTGTTCCCGTTCTGAGTCCTTTCGGTGTCGCACCCGAAGCTAATTTTTCAAGGATAAAACCGCCGCGCCAAGACTCCTCCTAGAATGATCATGCACCCGTCTTTTTCGGGACCGCACGGACGACAGCGTTTCTGTCGCCGGACCGCAGAATCGGTCTGTAACCTAGAAGGAAACTTGAAATGGCGTTTTCGGTAAACACCAATGCTGGTGCCATGGCTGCTCTCCAGAGCCTGAACAGCACCAACCGTTCGATGGAAACCACCCAGAGCCGTATCACCACGGGTCTGAACGTGGCGTCCACGAAGGACGACTCGGCGAAGTACACCGTCGCCCAGACGCTCCGCGGCGACCTCGGCAAGTTGAATGCTGTCACCAGCTCGCTCAACAATGCCAAGAGCGTCACGGATGTGGCCGTCGCCGGCGCAGAACAGATCTCTGACCTCCTCAACCAGATGAAGTCGAAGACTCTCGAAGCATCGGACGCCGGTCTCGACGTCGAAAGCCGCACCGCGATCTCGAAAGATCTCGCTTCTTTGAAGAAGCAGATCAGCACGGTCATCGATGGTTCGGACTTCAACGGCGTCAATCTGCTGAAGGGTGCCGGAGCGGCCGACACAACTGCGGGTAAAGTCACCGCATTGCAGTCGATCGCGACGGACGAGACCACCGGAAAAGCGCCGGTTCTCGAAATCAACAATCAGGGTTTCAGCACCATGCTCGAAACCCTGCCCACTGACGATTTCGCGAGCCTTGCCGGAACGGATTCCGTCGTAGCGGCAGGTGCAGCAGATGCCCTTACCGTCGTTCTCGACAAGTTCTTTAACGACGTAAAGGGTAGCCTCAGCGTTCTGGGCGCGGGTTCGCGCCAGATCGAGGGCCAGCTTGCCTTCAACAGCAACCTGACTGACGTGGTGACGAGCGGCATCGGCAACCTCGTCGATGCAGACCTCGCCAAGGAGTCCGCGAGCCTTCAGGCCCTTCAGGTCCAGCAGCAGCTGGGCGTGCAGGCCCTGTCGATCGCCAACCAGGCACCGCAGACGCTCCTGTCGCTCTTCCAGTAAGCGGAACGAACGACTTGCCTTTCCGGCTTGCCGGAAGGGAATTTCGGATGGGCCGGGACGACTTGTTCGTCCCGGCCTTTCTTTATGGTGATCAGCGCGCAGCGCAGCTGGGCCGCCATCGCCCTCTCGCCGGTAGCAATCCGCGCGCGCCGCTATCGGACGTCACGTAATCGGGAATTACGCCGAAAGCAAAAAGGCTGGTGCGATCACACGGGAAAATACCGCTGACGCTATCGCCAAAAACGCAGTTAGCGACTGCGAAATCGATTAATGTGGAGAAAGCAGCCCGGGTTGAAAAACGCTCCGGCTGAATTCGCATGTCACTCAAGTGACAAGGAAAATCTCTGGATGCCCCGCGAGGAGGCAGACCGGCCTGATCGATGGCATTTTCGACGAGTGCCGTTGAGCGGTTGGAGCGGGTAGCGGGAGACTGCCAGACCTCTGAACCGGGGCCGGGGCTACAGCGCTGATCCAGCGCAATTTCTTCTGTAGCCGGGTTCGGGACCGATAGCGGGAACGGCACCAGTGCCATATTCTCGGACGATATCCTGGCCTGCGCGGTAGCGAGGACTGGCTCGAGGTGGCTGGATATTTCGTCGAGGCTCATCCCTGCCTGGTGGGCAGCCCGTAGGTGATCGATGATGATGGCGAGGCGGCCCTGGTCATCGTGGAGGGTGTCTTCGCGGGAGCCCGTTTCGGGCGATGCAGGCGTGTTGATGACGACGTTCTCCAATGTCAGGCGCGTTGGCGCCGAGGATACCGGTATCGTGGGGAGGACGGCCTGGTGAGCGATCGAGATGAACGTTAGTGGATCGTGGTCCAACCAGAGGTGTCATCGTCGAGGAACGTCTCCATGCCCTCGGTCTCGACCGCCCGGAGGAACGCTTTGAAGGCCGCAGCGTCGGTATCGAAGGGTTCTTCCCAGACCGTGGATGTACCCTCCGCGTTGACTACCTCCAGCGTCCAGCCTGCATCCCCGCCGATTTTAAAAATCGCGACCTGCACGGTGATCGCGTGTCGGGTGACGGTTTTCGACAGCGGCGATTCGATGATGGGCGGATCGATGTCGGCCATGACGGTCTCCAGGATAGACGAAGACGATATAGGTCAGGCCGCTTGCGAGGTCATCTGCTGCTTGAGCCGGTGAACGGTTCCGATGCCGACGCGCAGCTTCTTGGCGGTCGCGTTGATGCTAACCCCCCGGCCGAGAGATCGCTTGATCCGTTCGACCTTGTCGGGGTCGAGGGCGGGGCGACCGCTCTTCTTGTCCGAACGGGCAAGGCCTGCGCGGACGCGTTCGGAGATCATGGCTCTTTCGAACTCGGAGAAGACGCCAAGCATCTGGAACATCGCGCGCCCAGACGGGGTGCTGGTGTCGAGGGCCTGCACATGGAGATAGAGATCGACGCCGCGCGCGTTCATGTCGCCCAGCATGGAGATCAGGTGCTGGAGAGACCGCCCTAGACGGCAGACCGACCATGCGGCCACCATGTCGAACTCGCGCCGGGTGATGGCCTTCAACATCGCGTCGAGGCCGGGGCGCTTGTCTCGGCCGCGTGCACCGCTGATGCCTTCGTCGGTGAAGTGCTCGACGATTTCCCAGCCCATCCGCTCGGCGGCAGCGTGGAGTTCCCGAAGCTGGTTCTCCGTGGTCTGCTTCCCATCGTTGGTCGAAACCCTGGTGTAAATGGCAACGCGCTTCATGCTGGGATTATATCCCGAACACATCGATTTTGGCAATAAATCAGAGGCTTTCAATCGTTTCTGGCGATTTGCATCGAGCGGCCGCGTCAGCCCACCTTTCGTTCAGTGCTTCCCGGCTTGGGCGATCTTCCTCACGCTTCGGATGGTTCGTGATCTCATGAGGTATGCCCAGGTTCGTTCGAACGCCATCGGGTACCCAGATACGGTAGTCGCCATCGATCCGAAGGATATCCAGGTCGAACCGGGTGTGGATGTCCGCGCGCAGCAGCAGGCCGTTCTGCACATGGTTCGTCTGGCCGTCTCGGGCAGGCATTATATGTGCGGCCTGGAGAATTTCCTCGATCGTGCAGCCGGTGATGGCGCAGCGGCCACCGTATGCTTGCAGCAGATCGTCTCGGAACCGGGACTGGCCCTGTCGGACGGCGACCAGGCGCTCGATTTTCTTCCGCGCGTCCGTCTTGTCCTTAGGATCGAACGGTTCGGTATCCTGGGCCGGAGACGTGCGGTGATCTCTCGGCACGTACTTCCACTCACCGGAGAAATCCACGTCGTCGGGATACTTCCAAAGGACGGCAGGCATGCCCTGCCTTGTCTCATCGGCGAACCGCAGGCGCGTGCAGCCCACCATGAAGCCATGAGCGATGTTGCTGTCCGCATGATCCCCGGCATAATCGATATCGACGATGTTGCCTTGCACCGTGATGGAACAGCGGACCTTCGCCTGCCATGCGCTGTCTTTGCCGATGACGATGTGCTGGCGGAACTCGCTGATGCCGTCATGGCGGAACCAATAGCGCGGGATCAGGTCGGTGGTTCCTTCGGCAGGATCGGCATCAGCCCATTTGATCGCGAGCATGTCCGTCATAGCTAACCCCCTTGTACTCGCAGCGGGATCGCATCGGACATCGGTCGGGGCAAGGACGTTCCAATTCCAACCGGTTGTGGAATGGCCGGTTCCTGCTTATCGATATGGCCGTTTTCCGTACCTTTCGAGAGGCACGGTGCAGCAGGGTTTATGGAATGCTCACTGTACGTAATGGCATAGGCGCAGCCTTGGCTTCGAACGCGCGGAACATCTTCACCCAGATCGTCCAGCGGTCACATCAGGATTGGGCGCGGAGATGATCACGAACATCGCATCCGCGTCATCCCAACTGTCTTGGCAAGAACTTCCAGGACGGATCATGATGAAAGAGAAGAAAGGGAAAGATGGCGTCCGCCCAGCAGAGAAATGACGCCTTTTGGATCATGACAAAATGATCTTTACCCAGTCTAATCAGTGGCCTAGACGATGCGCCTCATCACAAGGGGGCAATTTTTATGATCGAACTTTCACCGAAAGCGAAAATTCGTCTCGGCACATTTTTAGCAGTATCTGTGACATCATTATTTATGGTCGAAATGTTAGGGCTAACATTCGGCGCAATGATGGCGGGTTTCTTATTTCTTTTAGCAGTGGTTTTTCGGTTTACGACTGCAGCAAAAATCATACAAGATTATTATTCTAGTAATAGCTTCATAAATCACATTTTCGCACAGGTAAATCAGAAAAAACTGGCGCGATATATTTTTATCGCAAGCGCGATTATGGGCACAAGCACAATCCTCGCCTACAAAACGAACGAAAGTAGGGAAGAAAAAGCTAGAGAGCTATTAATGCGAAATGCTCAGATGGAGCGTGACGCCGCTGCAAAAAAGCAAGCCTATGATAACAGTGAATACGGGAAATTTATGAATAGCTGCATCGGATTAGTCGTCGCAACGACCCAAGGAAGCAGTGCAGGCGAAATTTGTGAAAATAAAGCGTCGATGATGGGGCTATCGTCAGGCAATTGAATATCATAAAATCGAAAATTCAAAGTCGAGGCACTGTAGCGGATCTAAAACGCCTACGATTGCTGCTGCCTAAAGGACCGATAATAGAAAGCGCTTCTTCGATCTCAACAGGATTCATTCCGCATCCATAGGTGGCCTGTTGATGTGAGCCAAGACCGTCGAAGAGCGCAACATGCGTGTTTATGGTCGAACATCGCGGTCCAGTTTGATTTTCCGCTGGCGTATGGCCAAAGAACGCGCGAAAATTTTCGCAGGATTTTGATGCAGATTGGCAAAGCGATAAGAGATGCCAGGAAGGCTGCCGGTCTTTCCCAGCATCAGGCCTCAGCCCTGGCAGGGGTTTCCGCCCGTGCACTCTGGACTTTGGAGAAAGGGGGCGGGGCAATCGAGACCTTCCACCTTGTAACAAAGGTACTCGATTTCCGGATCGCTGGCCTTCCGCGTGGATCGAGTTTGGCGCAACGCCTGCGTCTGGCACGCAAGAAAAGACGGTGGCCACAAGCAGAGGTCGCACGTCGCGCAAATTTGACGGCAGCTACTGTCCGAGCATTGGAGGCGGGCGGCGGTTCGGTTGCCAGTCTAGGTGCTGTAATGTCAGTACTCGCGCCAACTGCCCGGGGACGAAAGCCTGAACGCGCGGCATGGGCGGAAGGGAGCCGTGATGAACGGTTTACGCCTCGGCATTTTCTCAAGCTGATCGAGGACTCATTCGGCGCCATCGCGATTGATCCCTGCAGCCATCCGAATTCTAACGTGGTCGCTGAGCGCCACATCATGATTGAAGAGAATGGTTTAAGCACGCGATGGTCTGGACGGCTGGCGTACGTAAACCCGCCGTTCTCGGCGGCAGCGGCCTGGATTGAACGCTGCCATCAGGCTTGGCTGAATGGTGAAGTCGAGACGGTCGTGCTGCTCTGTCCGGCACGGACGCACATCCGCGCTTACAGCAATTTTGTGCATGGAGTCGCCGACACGATTTTCCTGGCAGGACGCCTGCAATTCGATAACGCCGAGAGGGGGGCGGGATTCCCGCTGGGTCTCATGGTCGCTGTATGGGGTGGTTCAAAAGAGCAGATTGCTTATCTACTCTCCAGAATCGAAGGGGCGCACGTTTCAGGAAAGTCCACGCGCTTCGCAGGAATGGCAGAAGCCTGACCTCCTACGGTCGAAGGTGCTTGCCTGGGCGCGCATCTCCGACCGCAACGACTACAGCCTCACCAGTCAATCGCCGAACGGCTCCATCGGCGCAGAGCCTGGAGTTCAGGTTTGCCGTCGAAACGAGGGCGGTGATCCAGCACCCCATTCTCCCGCACAAAGTCACGCGCCTGACCATCCAGCGTTGCAGATACCGGCCGATTGCGAGTGGCATAGACTCCGCTCAGAAACCAACGCTCACGGTGTTGATTGCCACTGAGATGTGACCCGGGATTACCGTCGAGAATTGACCCGGGTGGGTATTAGTTATGTGCTGCCGTTGACGGGCAGGTTCAAGATGCTGGCTTCTCCTTTCTGGCCTTGGGCGCAGCGGTGCTGGCGCGGAAGCGGAAGCTGTCGTTCCCGGTTTCCAGGATGTGGCAGTGATGGGTGAGGCGATCGAGTAACGCGGTGGTCATCTTGGCGTCGCCGAACACGCCGGACCATTCGCTGAAGCTCAGGTTGGTAGTAATGACGACGCTGGTGCGCTCGTACAGCTTGCTGAGTAGATGGAAGAGCATGGCCCCTCCTGATGGGCTGAAGGGCAGATAGCCCAGCTCATCGAGGATGAGGAGGTCGAGACGCAGCAAACGTTCGGCCAGTTGGCCGGAACGGTTCGCCGTCTTCTCCTGCTCAAGCGCGTTGACCAGATCGACCGTGGAGAAGAAGCGGACCTTCTTGCGGTGATGCTCGACGGCCTGGACGCCCAGGGCAGTGGCGATATGGCTTTTGCCGGTACCGGGTCCGCCAATCAACACGACGTTGTCGGCGTTTTCCATGAAGTCGCCCTGGTGGAGTTGGCGCACGAGTGGCTCGTTGATCTCGCTGGCGGCAAAGTCGTAGCCTGCCAGGTCTTTGTAAGCTGGGAAGCGGGCCGCCTTGATCTGATAAGATATGGACCTGACCTCCCGCTCGGCCATCTCGGCCTTCAGCAGCTGCGACAGCATTGGCACGGAAGCGTCGAAGGCCGGCGCGCCCTGTTCGATCAGGTCGCCGGCGGCCTGGGCCATGCCAAACATCTTGAGGCCGCGCAGCATGACAACGACCGCGGCGCTGGCAGGGTCATGACGCATGGCGAATCTCCCTGAGTGTATCGTAGCGATCGACATTGGCCCTGGGCTCCTGCGTCAGGCGCAAGGCCTGAGGCGCATCAATCGGCGCTGCCGGCGGCGCCTTGCCGTCAATAAGGCGATGCAGCACGTTGAGAACGTGGGTCTTGGTGGCGACGCCTGCTTCCAGAGCCAACTCGACTGCATGCAAGACGGCCTGCTCGTCGTGATGCAGAACGAGAGACAGGATCTCGACCATCTCCCTGTCGCCACCTGGGCGCTTAAGGAGATGGCCCTGTAATTGCCGGAAGGCTTCGGGCATCTCGAGGAAGGGGGCACCATTACGCAAAGCGCCGGGCTTGCGTTGGACCACCGCCAGATAATGCCGCCAGTCATAGATTGTGCGTCCCGGCTTGTGATGGGAGCGGTCGATGAGCCGGGCATGTTCGCACACGATCTGGCCTTCGGCAGCAATGACCAGGCGATCCGGATAGACCCGGAGGCTGACCGGCCGGTTCGCGAAGGATGCCGGAACGGAATAGCGGTTGCGGTCGAAGGCGATGAGGCAGGTTGGCGACACGCGCTTGGTCTGCTCGACAAAACCATCGAAGGGCCTGCCCAGCGGCATCAGGCAGGAAGCTTCCTCAGCATGCGCATCGGCTACGGTGCCGGGCATGACACCATGTTGGATCTCGCCCCATTGGGCGATGCATCGCTCTTCCAGCCAGGCGTTCAGCTCGGCCAGGCCAGGGAAGCTNGGCATCGGTTGCCACAACCGGCGCCGNGCGTCCTGGACGTTCTTCTCGACCTGNCCNTTCTCCCAGCCTGAGGCCGGATTGCAGAAATCGGNCTCNAACAGATAGTGGCTGGCCATGGCGGCAAACCTTGCGTTGACCTGCCGTGCCTTCCCNGTCCCGATCTTGTCGACNGCGGTNCNCATATTGTCNAAGATCCCGCGCTGGGGCACGCCGCCCAGCACCCGGAACGCCTGNGTNAGCGCGTCNAACAGCATCTCATGGGTCTGGAGCAGATAGGCTCGCACGATGAAGGCNCGGCTATGNGCCAGCTTGGTATGGGCGACCTGCAGCTTCGTNGGCTTGCCGCCCAGCANGGCATAATCCTCNCTCCAGTCGAACTGGAACGCCTCGCCGGGCTGAAAGACCAAGGGTACGAATGTNCCACGCCCGCTGGTCTGCTGCTCATACTGNAGCTNGGTCCGCCATCGTCGGGCAAACGCCGCAACCCGGTTATAAGAACCGTCGTACCCNAGCTTCACCAGATCGGNGTACANCTGCTTGGCGGTCCGCTTCTGTTTGCGGGGTTTCTTGGATTCCACCCGCAGCCANGCGGTCAGCTTCTCGGCNAAAGGGTCGAGTTTGCTCGGCCGAACCGGGACTTTGAAGCTGGGCTCAACAGCATCGGAACGCAGATATTTGCGGATGGTGTTGCGGGATAGGCCGGTCCGCCGCTTGATCTCCCGAATGGAGATCTCCTGCCGGAAATGCCACCGGCGGATCACACTGAGTAAGTCCATGTCGATCACTCCGAGACCCTCCGACTGGCAGCCGGAGGGGAGGAAAACATGGGTCAATTCTCAATGGTAATTTATAGGCGCCCCGGGTCACATCTCAGTGGCAATCAACACATAGGCCGTTAGAATTAGGGCGCGTCTCGCGTCACGCATGGATGAAGTGTTCAGAGACCGACTGATGTGACTTCGGCCCAGCACCGTGGCGACATCGGCTGGAACCCTCACGCGATACTGAAAGATCGTGCCCCGCCGCCATAGCCCCGGCAATCGTCGACCCGAACGTTTGTGCAACAGTGGTGTGCTACAGTCGGCAGGACCGTTTCTCCCACGATTTCCGAGGCTTCCCGACGATGGGGAAGGCTTCGTGTACAACAGTGGTGTGCGACACGTAGCTCGACCTTGCTCCGAAGAGCGCGGTATTGCTGGAATGTGGGAAACTCTGGATGCCCCGCGAGGATTCGAACCTCGATAGGCGGTATCAGAAACCGCAGTCTTACCATTAGACGACAGGGCACCGGAGAGGCGCTCCCCTTAGATGCGGCTTTGATTCGCGTCAAGTGCCTTGGTCAAGGTTCTGCAATTCGGGGGCCTTGTGCCTTTGCCCGCAGGGCGTTAGCATCGCGGTCAGGTGTCCGCCTATCCGGCGGAATGATATATGATCGAGAATTGAAATCATGGCGGAGCAAGATCCGCCGGCAGCGAAAGTCGAAGTGTCGGGCCGCCCGGGACGGCGGCGAAAAGGTCGTAAGGGCAAGGCTGGTTCGCCTGGTAGCCCACAGACCGCCGGCATAGCCAAGGGCAAGGCGCGCCCGTCAGGGAGCGCGCGGGGGCCCGAGGCCGGCAAAGCGCCGCGCGCAGAAAACAAGTCCAGGACTCCGGCCGCAGGCAAGTCTCCAGCCGTGCCTAAGGTGCCCGCAGCCCCTGCCAAGCTGATGGAACAGCCTGCGGCGACACCCGCCCCCGCTGTATCGACGGCACCGGCTCAGACGCCCTCCGCAGCATCGTCCGGGCCGCCCTATCCGCGCCAGGCCTATGCCGCGATCAACCTTGGCACCAACAATTGCCGCCTGCTTATCGCCCGTCCCTCGGGAGAGAATTTCACCGTGATCGACGCTTTCAGCCGCGTGGTGCGGCTGGGCGAGGGACTGGCGCAATCGGGCCGGCTTTCCGACGCGGCGATGGAGCGCACGCTTTCAGCGCTGCGAATCTGCGCGGACAAGCTGATGCGCCGCAATGTTTTTCTTGCTCGCTCGGTGGCGACGGAAGCCTGCCGGCGCGCCGTCAACGGCACCGAATTCATCGAGCGGGTACGGGACGAGACCGGGATCGCGCTCGACATCATCAGCGCCCGCGAGGAAGCGCGGCTGGCGGTGCTTGGCTGCCATGTCCTGCTTGAAGAAGGGCTGGGCCCGGCGATGATCTTCGACATTGGCGGCGGCTCCACCGAACTGGTCCTGATCGAGAGCACCGGCACCGTACCGCGCATCCTCGACTGGCAGAGCGTGCCTTGGGGCGTCGTCTCGCTAACCGAAAGCTGCGCACCCGAAGGCGCCACGCGCGAGGACCGCCTAGCCCGCTATCGCCACATGCACAGCCTCGTTGCAGAAAGTTTCGCGGCATTTTCCAAGCGCGTCGCCCCGGCGCGGGAAAGCGCGGGGCAGGACGGCCCGCTGCGCCTGCTGGGCACCAGCGGCACCGTAACCACGCTTGCCAGCCTGCACCTGGAACTGCCGCAGTACGATCGCCGCATGGTCGACGGGCTGATCGTGCCGGCCGAATCAATGCGCGACATCAGCACGCGGCTGTCCTCCATGTCGCTTGAGGAGCGCCGCGAGGTGGCGTGCATCGGGCGTGAGCGCGCCGATCTGGTGGTGGCGGGCTGCGCCATTCTCGAGGCAATTCTCGATCTTTGGCCGGCCGCACGCCTTGGCGTGGCCGACCGCGGTATCCGCGAGGGCATTCTGCGCAGCCTGATCGCGTCCCACAGTCCTTCCCACGGTCATATTCGCGCGCCCGGCGTGCGCGGTTCCGTACATAACGCGATAGGTGCAAGATGAGCCGTTCAGGAAAAGACCCCGGCGAGCGCCTGCGCACCGCCAAGAAGCGCACGACGAGTTCGGCGCGCTGGCTGACGCGTCAGATCAACGACCCTTATGTCAAGAAAGCCAAGGCCGACGGCTATCGCAGCCGCGCCGCCTACAAGCTGATCGAGCTGGACGAAAAATTCGACCTGTTCAAGGGCGTGACCCGCGCAGTCGATCTTGGCATCGCGCCGGGCGGCTGGAGCCAGGTGCTGCGCCTCAAGGCTCCCAAGGCCAAGGTCGTTGGCATCGACCTGCTGCCCACCGATCCGATTGAGGGCGTGACCATCTTCGAGATGGATTTCATGGCGGACGAAGCCCCCGCCGCGCTGGAAGGCGCGCTGGACGGACCGCCGGATCTCGTGCTGTCGGACATGGCGGCGAACACCGTTGGCCACAAGCAGACTGACCACCTGAGGACCATGGGCCTGGTCGAGACGGCGGTGGACTTTGCGATCCATTCGATGGCGCCGGGCGGTACATTCGTCGCCAAGGTGCTGGCGGGCGGTACGGATACGGAACTGCTGTCTCTGCTCAAGAAGCACTTCACCAGCGTGAAGCACGCCAAGCCGCCTGCGAGCCGCAAGGACTCCTCTGAGTGGTACGTGATCGCCAAGGGCTTCAAGGGGCAGGGCTGAGCGATAGGCGCAGGCAGGGCTGCTGGATTGTGCCACCACAATTGAAGTGGTGAGCGGCTATTCTGCGCCTACTTCACCATCGTCAACAGCGTCGTCATCCTGAACTTGTTTCAGGATCCGTCCGGCTTGCCGCTGTGCAGCAAGCCGCACATCCGGCGTGCCATTATGACACTGGGCGAGCGGCATGATGGACCCTGAAACAAGTTCAGGGTGACGGGCCAAGCGAGGGGCGGCTCCAATCTTGCCGACAGTGTGCATTCTGCCGATAGCGGTCCCAGCCTTCGCTGGGATGAAGATGATATGCCACATCCCCGAAAGACGAAAACGGCCCGCTAGCGACTCGGCGGCGCTAGCGGACCGTTTTCAACCGGCAGAGCCGGATGGCGTTTTTACTGCGCCGCAGCCTCGCTCGCTTCGGGAGCGGCTGCTCCTTCCGCGGCGGGAGCGGCAGCGGCGTCCGCAGCGGGCGCTGCATCGGCCGCCGGCAGCGGCAGGTTGGAACCCTGCGTGTTCAGATAGGCGATGACGTTGGCGCGGTCTTCCGGCTTCGACAGGCCGGCGAAGGTCATCTTGGTCCCCGGCGCATAGGCCTTGGGGCTCTTGAGCCAATCGTTCAGCGCATCGAACGACCAGTTGCCGCCCTTGCTCTTGAGAGCGTCGGAGAACGCGAAACCGCCCACGCCCTGGCCGATCGCCTCGCCGACGACGCCGTGAAGGTTGGGACCGATGCCGTTGGCGCCGCCCGAATTGATGGTGTGGCACGAGGTGCACTTGGCGAAAGTAGCCTGGCCCTTCGCGACGTCGGCGCTGGCCAGAAGCGTTGCGATCGGCACGTCAGCGCCGCCTTCGCCCTTTTCGGCTACGCCCTCGACTGGATAGCCCGCCGTCTCGGGAGCGTGGTGCTTGTCAGCCTGAAAGTACATTCCGCTAGCAATGCTCAGCCCCAGGCCGACGATGCCCGAGAATAGAGTCCAGCCGGCGATAGTATTGAAACGATCGTCCATTCGTGCATGCCCCTGCGGCTTATTTAAGCTCATCCTGTGGCTCGGGGTCCTAATGGGCGCCTTGATCCAGCGCAAGAGCCATTGCGGATATCGCGATTGCCGCCTAATCGCGCGCTAGTCATGAACGCCTATCCTCAACCCGCGATCGCCCTTGTCGGCGAAATGGAAGTCGCCGCCCTCGCCAGCCCCGAACGGGCCGTCGCCTTGCAGGGCGCGCCCGGCTGCAACGGGCACCGCGCCGCCCTTGAATATGACGCGGATTGCCTGCCGCTGCCGTGCTTCTCATTCGAGGATGCGCTGGATGCGGTGAAGGAGGGGCGGGCCGCTCGCGCGATCATCCCGATCGAGAATTCCCAGCATGGCCGCGTTGCCGACATTCACTTCCTGCTGCCGGAAAGCGGGCTGTCGATCGTGGGTGAGCATTTCATGTCGATCCATCACGCGCTGATGGCGCTGCCCGGTGCCAAGGGGCCTTTTTCGGCCGCCTACAGCCACCCGCAGGCGCTGGGCCAATCGCGTCATTACCTTCGCGAACGCGGCATCGTACCGATGGCCTATGCCGACACCGCCGGCGCCGCCGCGCTGGTGCGCGAGGCCGGCGACCCCAATTCCTGCGCCATCGCCCCGAAGCTGGCGGCGCAGCTCTACGGCCTGGACGTGATCGAGGAGAATGTCGAGGACGCGGCCGACAATACCACCCGCTTCGTGGTGCTGGCGCGCGAACCGCTGGATCCCTTCGAGCTGAAGGACCAGCCGGCGATGACCACTTTCATCTTCGAGGTGAAGAACATCCCCGCCGCGCTCTACAAGGCGCTGGGCGGATTCGCGACGAACGGCGTCAACATGACCAAGCTGGAAAGTTATCAGGCCCAGGCCAGCTTCGCGGCGACGACCTTCTACGCCGACATCGAAGGCGCGCCCGGCGAGGCGCGCGTCGACATGGCCCTGCAGGAACTGGCGTTCCACTGCAAGTACGTGCGCCCGCTAGGCACCTATCGCCGGGCACGGGCACGCGGCTGAAGGGCAGGTCGCCCGCAGGCCGTGTTGGCGTAGTCGGTGCGACGGGCGATTAACACGCAGTAGCAAGCGCTTGCGCCGCCCTGGCGCCCGTGCAATCGTGCGCCTGTGACGGTTGGCGGAGGTCAAGGCGCGGGTTCGGCCGCAGGGTCCTCTGCGGCTGGATTGGCCAATGGCGGGGCCGATGACTGGAAGGCCGTACGCGATACCGCCGACATCCAGTACGCCCCGCTTCCCGAACCGCGCTTGCCCGATCCGCAGACGACGCCGGAATGGCTCAAGGGGCTAGGCCGGTTTCTCGAAAGGATTTTCAGTCCCATCGGCGAACTGCTTGGCATGTCCTGGCCGGTGTTCCAGTACATCCTGATCGCGCTCGGCGCGGTGCTGGCGCTGTTCCTGCTCTGGCGCATCGCCATCGAGCCGCTGATGGACAAGTGGCGTATGCGCCAGCCTGCGCCCGAGGAAATCCACTGGACGCCGGACCGGGCAGAAGCGGTGGCCCTGCTGGAAGATGCCGACCGGCTGGCCGCTCAGGGCCAGTTTGGCGAAGCGGCGCACCTGCTGCTGCGGCGCAGCGTCCGTCAGATTTCCGATGCCCGGCCCGATTGGCTGAACGCCGCCTCCACCGCGCGCGAAATCGCCGTGCTGCCGATGCTGCCCGATGCTGGGCGCAGCGCTTTCGCAGTGATCGCCGAGCGGGTGGAGCGCGCGGTATTTGCGCTGCGCGACCTCGACGCGGGGGATTGGGACGCGGCCCGCAGCGCCTATGCCCGGTTCGCACAGATCGAACTGAGCGCATGAGCACGGCTAGGGACACCTCTACCGCAGGCCGTACCCCAACTGGCATTGCGGTCGGCGCCAATCCGTTTTCGCGCTGGGCGGTGCTGGCCCTCGTCCTGCTGGGCGGGGCGCTGTTCGTGGCGCTGCTGTGGATGATCGCGACCGGCACCGGCATGGGCTCCGCGAATGACGGTCAGGCCCACGCCGAGGGCAGGGGCCTCAACGGCTATGCCGCCTTTGCCGATTACATCGAACGGCGCGGATACGCGGTGAGCCGGGTGCGCAACCAAGGCGCGCTGAACAAGCCGGGCCTGCTGGTACTGACCCCGCCTGCGTTTGCGGACGGCAAGGACATCGAGAAGATCGTTGCCAATCGCCGATATATCGGCCCGACGCTCGTCATTGCGCCCAAGTGGATGGCGAGCCAGCCCGCGCGCGAACAGAAAAAGGACGCCAAGACCGGCTGGGTGCGCCTGACGGGTACCATGCCGCCCGAATGGCGGGGTTTCCTTGATACACTGTCGGTACGGATTTCGCCGCTGCCCAAGACGCGTGCTGCTTGGCAGGGCGCTGGCCTTTCCGGGGTGCTGCCTGACGGCCGCTACGTACTTTCAGGCGGAGGCACGGGCCTCGTGCGGATCGTCGGCAGCCGCGATGGAAAGCTGACGCTGGCCGGATTCATGGATGACGGCGGATATTATCCCGAGCTTGAGGACATCGCGCAGGACCGCGTCATCAACGACGAGGAAGACGAGGAGCGTTACCCCGTCATCATCGTTTTCGAACCCGATCTGCTCGACAATTACGGCATGGCCCGGATGGAAAATGCCCGCTTGGCCGAGGCGCTGGTCCGTGCAAGCGGCGTGGAGAAGGGCGCCCCGGTCAGCTTCGACATGACGCTGCCCGGTTACAGCCGCTCCCAAAACCTGCTGACGCTGGCCTTCACTCCGCCTTTCCTGGCGGCGACGCTGTGCCTGCTGCTGGCGGCGCTGGTGGTCGGCTGGCGGGGTTTCATGCGCTTTGGCCCGCCGCTGGTGCAAGGCCGGGCGATCGCGTTCGGCAAGCGCGCTTTGGTATCGAATGCCGCAGGCTTTGTGCGCCGCACCCGCCGCTGGCACCTGCTCGGCGGGCCCTATGCCGATCATTCGCGCGAGCGGCTGGTGCAGGCCCTGGCCCTGCCGCGCACGCTCGGTCCCGAGCGCGCCGACGCCGCGATCGACCGTGCTCTTGCCGCCCGCCGCCACCAGGGTGAACCTTTTTCCGTTATCGCCGGCCGCCTAAGGGCAGCGCGGCGTCCGCATGACCTTCTGAAAGCCGCGCGTGACCTTCATGCGCTCGAAAGGATGCTGATCCGATGACCGACACGCCCCCGTCCGATCCGGGCTTTTCCCAACCGGGCGTTGCCGAACCGGCACCGCAGGGCAACGCCGGTGTCGCGGCCGTTGCCGCCCTGGCTCAGGCCATCCGAGTCGAAGTCGCCAAGGGCGTGGTAGGGCAGGCCGAAATTGTGGAGCATCTGCTGATCGCGCTGATGGCGCGCGGCCATGTGCTGCTGGAAGGCCCCCCGGGCACCGCTAAGACGTTCCTTGCGCAGTGCTTCGCGGCGACGCTGGGCCTCGATTTCGGGCGCATCCAGTTCACCCCGGACCTGATGCCGGGCGATATTCTCGGCTCCAATCTGTTCAACTTCCAGACCAGCCAGTTCACCCTGACTCACGGGCCGATCTTCTGCGACATGCTGCTGGCAGACGAGATCAACCGCACCCCGCCCAAGACCCAGGCGGCGCTGCTCGAAGCCATGCAGGAACGGCGCGTCACGCTGGACGGCACCGCCCACGCGCTTCCCGCCCACTTCACCGTGGTGGCCACGCAGAACCCGATCGAGAGCCAGGGCGTCTATCCCTTGCCGGAAGCGCAGCTCGACCGCTTCCTGTTCAAGCTCCTGGTGGATTATCCCAGCGCCGACGAGGAACGCCGCATCGTTGCCCGCTACGGCGAAAACCGGGGCGCCCCCACGCCTGCCGAAGTCGGCATCACCGCGATCATCACGCCCGCCCAGCTGGAAGGGGCGACCCGGGCGGTCGCCTCGGTGAAGCTGGCGGACAGCGTGATCGACTATATCGTGCGGCTGGTGCGGGCCACGCGGGAGAGCGCGGACCTGTCTTCCGGCGCCTCGCCGCGTTCGGCGGTGCTGCTGGCCGGCGCCGCGCGGGCACGCGCCGCGCTCGACGGGCGCGACTATGTGGTGCCCGACGATGTGAAGGCTTTGGCAACGGCGGTTCTGCGCCACCGCCTGCTGCTCAGCCCCGCTGCCGAGATCGAGGGCAAGCAGGTAGAGGCACTGGTGCGTCAGCTGGTCGAACAGACCGAAGCGCCCCGCTGACGGTGAGCAGCCGTCCTCCCCGATTTTCCGGCGCGCCGATTGTGCCGACGGCCCGCGCCGCAGCGGGGCTGGCGCTTGCCGCGCCGGTGGCGCTGGTGATCGCGGCGGCGCAGCCGGCCCTGTGGGTTATCGCGCCGGTGGCATGTATGGCCATTCTGGTGCTGGTGATCGCCGACGCGCTAATGGCGGGGCGGGTCGAGGACTTGCGGGTTGCCGTCCCTTCCGACATCGAGGTGGGCAACGAAGAGGCGATAGGGGCACAGCTGCGGTTTCGCGGCGGACGCCCCTCACGTGCGGAGATGGCGCTGGAATGCGATCCGCGCCTGACCCCCGGTGGCCGACTGGTCTTTCCGCTGGCCGGGGGAGATGAGCGCTGGAGCGGCAGCGGTGTGTTCACCGCATCGCGCCGCGGCACGGGTAAAGTTGTGCGCGCATGGCTGCGCTGGACCGGCCCGCTGGGGCTTGGCGCGCGGCAGATGACCGGCGATCTGGACGAAGCGGTGCGGATGTGGCCGAACATCGCCGCCGTCCGCTCCCCGGCTTTGCAGACCTTCCTCAAGGACGCCCAGTACGGCCTGCTCGCCCGGCGTATCCGGGGCGAAGGCACCCAGTTCGAATCGCTGGCCGAATATCAGCCCGGCATGGACCGTCGCCGCATCGACTGGAAAAGCTCGGCCCGCCACGTCCATCTCTACGCCAAGGAATACGAGACCGAGCGCAACAACCAGATCGTCTTCGCCTTCGACTGCGGGCAGGCGATGTGCGAACCGATCGCGGGCATGCCCCGGCTTGACCGCGCGGTTTCCGCCGCGCTGGCGACTGCGTTCGTCGCGCTCAAGGGCGGGGACCGCGTCTCGCTGTTCGGCTTCGCCTCGCGCCCCGAAGTCTCGACGCCGTTCATCGCCGCCAGCTCCGAATTCCATCGTCTGCAACGCGCCGCCGCCGGGTTGGAATACCGCTCGGAAGAGCCGAATTTCACCTTGGCGCTGGCGACCCTGGCCAGCCGCCTGCAACGCCGCTCGCTGATCGTGGTGTTCTCCGACTTTGCCGACCCGACCAGCGCGCAGCTGATGATCGAAAGCGTGGGCCGCCTCGTTTCGCGCCATGTCGTCCTGTTCGTGACCATGGCCGACGAGGAACTGGAGGGGCTTTCCGCCGCCGCGCCGGACGATCTGGAAACCCTGTCGATGGCGGTTTCGGCCGACCAGCTGCTGCGCCAGCGTGCATTGGTCACCCGGCGGCTGCGCCAGATCGGTGTCGACGTGCTGGAAGCGCCCTGGCACAACGTGGGCACGCGCCTGATAGACGCCTATCTTGCCATCAAGCGCGTCGGAGCGATCGGATGAACGCCATTTCCGCCTCGGCCTCCCCCGATACGCCGATCAACGCGATCGAGATCGCCGCACTGCGCTCCGACCGTTTCCGTATCGAGCGCGAGGCCGACTGGCAGCGGCTGGAAGCCATCGTCGTCCGCATGGAGAAAGGGCGCCTGCGCCGTATCTCCGACGAGGACCTGCTGGCATTGCCCGGCCTTTACCGCACCGTAGCCTCCAGCCTGTCGATCGCCCGCGAAACTTCGCTGGATGCAGCCACGCTGGCCTATCTTGAAGCGCTGGTGCAGCGGGCATGGTTCGTCGTCTACGGCCCGCGCTCATCGCTGGCCGAATGGCTGGGCAGCTTCCTGGGCGGAGGCTGGAGCGCGGCGGTAAGGGCGATCTGGCTCGACATCGTCGTGGCGCTGGCGGTGATGGTGGCGGGCGTGGCGGTCGGCTGGCTGCTCGTCTCGCACGATCCCGAGTGGTATTTTTCGCTCATGTCGCGCGACATGGCCGGCGCGCGGGTGCCGGGCGCCACAGCGCAGGCCCTGAGGGCCACGCTGTTCGGCGAACAGGAGCGGGACGGGCTGAGCGTGTTTGCCGCCCAGCTTTTCAGCAACAATGCGCAGGTTTCCATCCTCGCCTTTGCGCTCGGCTTCGCCTTCGGCATCCCGACGCTGCTGCTGCTGATCCACAATCTGGCGCTGCTCGGCGCGATGGCATGGCTGTATCACGGAGCGGGCCTGCTGACCGACTTCGCCGGCTGGATCTGCGTGCACGGCACCACCGAACTGTTCGCGATCCTGCTGGCGGGCGCGGCGGGGCTGCACATCGGCCGCGCGCTGGCCTTCCCTGGAGATCGCCCGATCCTTGAGGCCGCCGCCGTGGCGGGGCGCCGTGCGGCCGTGGTGATGACCGGGGTGGTGCTGATGCTGGTGGTCGCCGCGCTGCTCGAAGGCTTCGCGCGCCAGCTCGTCGACAATACCTTCGGCCGCTTCGCCATCGGCGGCTTCATGCTGATGCTGTGGTGCGCCTATTTCTTCGCCTTCCGGGGCAATGCGCGCACCGGAACACGCCGATGAAGGCAGCCGCTGCCATCCGCCGCCCTCGCGCGCGCAAGGAACGCATCCTCGTCACCCCCGAAGGGATTTCGCTGCCGGTGACGGTGGCGGGGCGCGGGGCGCGGCTGGGTGCCCTGATCCTCGACCTGATCTTCATCGCCGTGCTGATGGTCTGCTCGACGCTGGCGCTGGCGCAGATCGCCGGGGGCGTCGGCCAGTTCATGCGTGAGGCCGAGGGCAAGGGCGCCTCGGCGC
Source organism: Novosphingobium barchaimii LL02 (assembly GCF_001046635.1). Classification (GTDB taxonomy): domain Bacteria; phylum Pseudomonadota; class Alphaproteobacteria; order Sphingomonadales; family Sphingomonadaceae; genus Novosphingobium; species Novosphingobium barchaimii. The sequence continues at coordinate 146,703 of NZ_KQ130456.1, read as the reverse complement.
AGGCGCTGCAGTTCCTGATGATCGTGTGGGTCGTCATCATGTTCCTCTTCCGCAACGCCTACTTCCTCTATTTCGAGCTGGGCCCGCGCGGAGCGACGCCGGGCAAGCGGCTGACCGGCATACGCATCGCCGCGCGCGACGGCGGCCGCCTTACCGCCGAGATGGTGATCGCCCGCAACCTGCTGCGCGATATCGAGCTGTTCCTGCCGATCCCGCTGATCATGATGGCCGGTGCGGACAGCGGCATGGCGTGGCTGGCGGCGGCCGGCTGGTTCGGCATCTTCATGCTATTCCCCCTGTTCAACCGCGACCGCCTGCGTGCCGGAGACGTGATCGCGGGCAGCTGGGTGCTGGAGCGCCCGCGCCAGAAACTGGAAGCGACGATGACGGCGGTGCAGACCCCGCCAGGCGAGGCAGGGTCCTTACCCACGCAAAAGTACCGCTTCGAGGAGGCGGAACTGGCCGTCTACGGCGAATTCGAACTGCAGTCTCTGGAACGCGTGCTGCGCGAGGATCGCGGCGAATCGATCGAAACCGTCTACCAGACCATCGCCACCAAGATCGGCCGCAGCGACGGCTGGGGTGACGAGCGGCGCTTCCTGTCGGAATACTACACCCAGCTGCGGGCAAGACTGGAAGCGGGGATGCGCATGGGCCGGCGCAAGGCCGACAAATATTCTGGACAATAGAAGTATGATCGCGAACCTGCGCATCGTCCCCGACGACCTGAGCGGCGAAGGCGTGCTCGCGCTGCTCCAACTGCACCTCGATGAGATGCGCCAGTGGTCTCCGCCCGAAAGTGTCCACGCCATGCCCGCCGCGCGGCTGCGCCAGCCGGACGTCGCGTTCTTCTCGGCCTGGGACGGTGAAACTCTGGCCGGTTGCGGTGCCATCAAGCACCTTGGCGATGACCACGGAGAACTCAAATCGATGCGCGCTGCTCCGGCCTATCGCGGGAGGGGTGTAGGCAAGGCGATCCTGGCCCGGCTGCTGGCCGAGGCGCGCGGGCGCGGCTATACTCGCGTCAGTCTCGAAACTGGCCGTCCAGCGGCGTTTCAGCCTGCCCAGGACCTCTACCGCGCCCATGGTTTCGCCGAATGCCCGCCTTTCGGCGATTACGTCGCGGACGGTTTCTCGATGTGCATGAACTTGCAGCTATAGCCCGCGCCGCGTCTGCGGACATGGCGATTGACGCTGGGGGCGGGGCGGCGATATCAGCCCGAATGGACATTCGTTTCGCGCAAGGCTCCGATGCCGCTTCGCTGGCCCGCCTCGGCACCGACAGTTTCGTCGCCAAGTTCGGGCATCTCTATCGGCCCGAGGATCTCGCGAATTTCCTGGGCGAATCGCATAGCGAGGAGAAAGTCGCGAAGGAAATCGCCGATCCCGCCCTGCGCGTCGTACTTGCCGAGGATGACGGCAACTTGCTCGGTTTCTGCAAGCTGGTGATGGACTGCGGCTGGCCTGAACATGCGCGCGGCGCCAGGGTGATCGAACTAAAGCAGCTTTACACCGCGCCTGCAGCAACCGGGCAGGGTATCGGCGCGCGGCTGATGGACTGGGCGCTGGCGGAAGCCGCCGCGTTCGGTGCCGACGAAATCCAGCTCTCGGTCTATTCCGACAATCCCGGGGCGCAGAAGTTCTATGCGCGCTATGGCTTCGACAAAGTGGCCGACATCCACTTCATGGTCGGCGAAAAGCGGGACGAGGAGTTCCTTTTCGCCGCGCTTCTCGCCGGGTAATCTGGACGCCTACACCCACTTCAGCCGGCGCAGCAGCAGGACTTCGACGACAAGCAGCCCTGCGCATAGCCCGCAGATGATCCAGAACCCGTGCGAGCCGGTCTCCGCCAGCGGAATATCGCCGACGTTGATGCCCAGAAGCCCGGTGATGAAGGTCAGCGGCAGGAATATTCCCGCCACCACGGCCAGCACATATTGCGTGCGCTGGCTGTTGGCGGCCGCGCGGGCGCGGATGTCGTCCTGCAGGACGATCGCGGATTCCTTGCTGATGTCGAGGTCGTCGAGATAGCGGCGCAGGCGGGCGATGGATTCGGCGATCTCGCGCCGGTCGTGCTCCTCGAACCAGCCTGGCGCGCCGTGGGCGATCGCGAGAAGGGCCTCGTGCTGCGGCGACATGTGCCGCTTCAAGGCCAGGCAGTTGCGCCGGATCGTGGCGATCTTGTCGAGCGTCTCGACGGCATCGCTTTCGATCGTCTCGTCTTCAAGTTCGTCGATCACCGCGTTCATGTCGACTATGGCGTGGCTCATGCGCTCGATCAGGTGTTCGGTCAGCGCGGTGACGAGCGAACCGGCATCGACCGGCCCGGCGCCCGCATCGAGATCCGCCCGCACCAGCCGGGGCGTCTGCAGCGGGTCGCGCCGCAGGGTGATGACGCGCGCCCCGTCGCTCCATAGCTGCATCGAGAGCATGTCCTCGGGCGCGGCACCGGGGTTGAAGTTGATGCCGCGCAACGTGGCGACAAGGGTCTGGCCTTCGCGAAAGGCGCGCGGACGGGTGGCATCGCTGGTCAGCAGCTCGGCCGTCGGCTCGGAAATGGCCAGCTCCCCCATCAGCCATGCCTCGAGGCCGGGATGGGTGCGCAGCAGGTGAATCCACAATACTTCGCCGTCTCTCGCGGGCTGCCAGTCCCGCGCCGCCTCCCAGCCGATTTCGTGCGCGCCGCCTTCGCCATCCAGCACCCGGCCGAACAGGAGGGGTAGTTCGCGGCGGTCGTCGTCGTTCAGCAGCTCGTTCGTCATCGCGTTTCCATGCCTCAATTCGCATGACCGCAAAAGCCGCACCGGATTCGGCTTCAATACGTCATCCGCAGCGCCTATAGGGGAGCTATGTCTTCCATTCGTCCCTGGCGCGATATCGAGCGCCGCAAGAGCCGCCAGATCATGGTCGGTGCCGTCCCCGTCGGCGGTGATGCGCCGATCACGGTTCAGACCATGACCAACACCCTCACGTCCGATGCCGGCGCCACGATCGACCAGATCCGGCGCTGCGAGGATGCTGGGGCGGACCTGATCCGCGTATCGTGTCCCGACGTCGAAAGCACCGCCGCCTTCCGCGAAATCGCCCGCGCGGCGCGGGTTCCGCTTATCGCGGACATCCATTTCCACTACAAGCGCGCGCTGGAAGCGGCGGACGCAGGCGCTGCCTGCCTGCGCATCAATCCCGGCAACATCGGTTCGGCAGAGCGCGTGGCCGAAGTGGTGCGCGCCGCCAAGGCCAATGGCTGCGCGATCCGGATCGGCGTCAACGGCGGCAGCCTGGAACGCCACCTCCTCGAAAAGTACGGTGAGCCGTGCCCCGATGCGTTGGTCGAATCGGCGATGGATCACATCAAGCTGCTTCAGGACCACGACTTCCACGAATTCAAGGTGGCAGTGAAGGCTTCCGACGTGTTCCTCGCGGTCGCCGCCTATCAGGGCCTGGCAGACGCGGTGGACTGCCCGCTGCACCTTGGCATCACCGAGGCGGGCGGATTGATCGGCGGCACCGTCAAGTCCTCGATCGGCATGGGCATGCTGCTGTGGTCTGGTATCGGCGATACCCTTCGCGTTTCGCTTTCGGCCGAGCCGGAAGAAGAAGTGCGTGTCGGCTTCGAGATGCTGAAGGCGCTGGGCCTGCGCACGCGCGGCGTGCGCGTCGTCTCCTGCCCCTCCTGCGCGCGGCAGGGGTTCGACGTGATCCGCACCGTGGAGGCGCTGGAAGACCGCCTGCAGCACATCAAGACACCGCTCTCGCTCTCGGTCCTTGGCTGCGTCGTCAACGGCCCGGGCGAAGCGCGTGAGACCGACATCGGCCTGACCGGCGGCGGCAACGGCAAGCACATGGTCTACCTTTCGGGCGTGTCTGACCACACCATCCAGAGCGAGGCGATGCTCGATCACATCGTATCGCTGGTGGAAGCCAAGGCCGCCGAGATCGAAGCCGCCGAAGCAGAAGCGGCCGCCGTCGCGGCGGAGTGATCCGGGTTTAGTGCGATGGCGGGAGGGGAGGGTGAGGACCCTCGGGCTACCGGCTCTTCCGGCGAAGCAACGGGAGATTATCGGGCCATGCCTTCCTCCCGCTCAGGCTGAGCCTGTCGAAGCCCCCGAAGCAGCACGCCAAGCCGATCTTGGCCCCTAACCAATAGCCCAAAAGCAGAAAGCCCCGCCGGATCGCTCCGGCGGGGCTTTTCGTTTGCCTGTCAGACGGGAGGCTTAAGGCTTATGCCTCGTCGCCATCCGCTGCCTCAGGGTTCAGGTAGTCACCGGCATCCGCGTCGGTGCCGTGGGTCTCGCCCTCGACTGCCGCGAGCGGGCTGTCGCCCAGGTCGTCGGCGGCATTGCGGGCCAGTTCAGCCTTGTGCTCTTCCTCGGCCGTGCTGGCGAGGATCATGGCTTCCTGCACGCGCCGGGTCGATGCGCGCAGTGCCACGTCGCGGCTGGTGGCCGCCACGCGAACGCGGTTCATACCTGCACCCGTACCGGCCGGGATCAGACGGCCGACGATGACGTTTTCCTTCAGGCCGATCAGCGAGTCGGTCTTGCCCTCAACCGCCGCCTGCGTGAGCACGCGGGTGGTTTCCTGGAACGAGGCCGCCGAGATGAACGAACGGGTCTGCAGCGAGGCCTTGGTGATACCCAGCAGCACCGGCTTGCCCTCTGCCGGCTTCTGGCCGGGAGCGAGCTTGGCGTTGTACTCGGCCATTTCCTCGTAGTCGACCTGCTCGGCCGCCAGCAGCGTGGTGTCGCCGCCGTCGGTGATCTCGACCTTCTGCAGCATCTGGCGAACGATCACCTCGATGTGCTTGTCGTTGATCTTCACGCCCTGGAGACGGTAAACTTCCTGGATTTCCGCGACGAGGTATTCCGCCAGCGCTTCCACGCCGAGGACTTCCAGAATGTCGTGGGGATCGGGCGAGCCCGAAACCAGGTTGTCGCCCTTCTTGACCCAGTCACCTTCCTGAACGTCCACGACCTTGGACTTCGGGATCAGGTATTCTACCGGCTCACCCTCCTCGGGGATGATCGCGATCTTGCGCTTGGCCTTGTAGTCGCGAACGAATTCGACGCGGCCCGAAACCTTGGCGATGACCGCGTTGTCCTTCGGCTTGCGGGCCTCGAACAGTTCGGCAACGCGCGGCAGACCACCCGTAATGTCGCGGGTCTTGGCGGCTTCGCGCGAAGCACGGGCAACGATGTCGCCGGCTTCGATCGTCTGGCCATCCTCGACCGAGAGCGTGGTGCCCGGCGCCAGCATGTAGCGCGCGGTTTCGCCCGATGCGTCATCGAGAAGGGTGATGCGCGGACGCAGGTCCTCCTTCTTCTTGGCGCGGCTGGACGAACGGTCTTCGGTGACGACGCGGCTGGTCATGCCGGTCGCATCGTCGACGTGCTCGGTCAGCGTGCGGGTGTCGATCAGGTCCTGATACTTCACCACACCCGAGGTTTCGGTGATGATCGGGAGCGTGAACGGATCCCACTCTGCCAGGCGTTCGCCCTGCTCGACCTTTGCGCCGTTCTTGTGGAGCAGCACCGTACCGTAAGGCACGCGGTGGATTGCGCGCTCGCGGCCCTCGGTGTCGAACAGAATGATCTCGCCGTTGCGGGCCAGCGACAGGAGACGGTCACGCTTGTCGACGATCGTCGGGATGTCGCGGTATTCGACATGGCCCGCGCTGATCGCTTCGAGGTGCGAGGTCTCGTTGAGCTGCGCCGCACCGCCGATGTGGAAGGTACGCATGGTCAGCTGCGTGCCCGGCTCACCGATCGACTGCGCGGCGATAACGCCGACAGCTTCACCGATGTTCACCGGAGTACCGCGGGCAAGGTCGCGCCCGTAGCAGGTGCCGCAGACGCCCTGGGTGGCTTCGCAGATCAGCGGCGAGCGGATGCGTGCGTTCTGCAGGCCGGTGGCCTCGATCGCGGCGACCGCCGGCTCGTCGAGGAGCTGGCCCTTGGTCGCGATGACGTTGCCTTCCTTGTCGACGATGTCCTCGGCCAGGGTACGGCCCAGGATACGCTCGGCGAGCGAGGCAATAACCGAACCGCCCTGAACGATCGAACGCATTTCCAGCGCGCGCTCGGTGCCGCAATCGTCGACTACGACCACGCAGTCCTGCGACACGTCGACGAGACGGCGGGTCAGGTAACCCGAGTTCGCCGTCTTGAGCGCCGTATCGGCCAGACCCTTACGGGCACCGTGGGTCGAGTTGAAGTACTCAAGGACGGTCAGACCTTCCTTGAAGTTCGAGATGATCGGGGTTTCGATGATCTCGCCCGACGGCTTGGCCATGAGGCCGCGCATACCGGCAAGCTGCTTCATCTGCGCCGGGGAACCACGCGCACCGGAGTGGCTCATCATGTAGATCGAGTTGATCTGGGCCATGCGGCCCGTCTCGGGATCGATCGGCTGGGCCTTGATCTCGTCCATCATGGCGTTCGCCACCTGATCGCCGCAACGGCTCCAGGCGTCGATCACCTTGTTGTACTTTTCCTGCTGGGTGATCAGACCGTCCTGGTACTGCTGCTCGTAGTCCGCGACCAGTTCCTTGGTCTCGGCGACGAGGGCAACCTTGCTGTCCGGGATGATCATGTCGTCCTTGCCGAACGAGATGCCGGCCTTGAACGCGTGGCGGAAACCCAGCGTCATGATCGCGTCGGCGAACAACACCGTGTCCTTCTGACCGGTGTGACGGTAGACCTGATCGATGACGTCACCGATTTCCTTCTTGGTGAGAAGGCGGTTGACGACGTCGAAGGGCACCTTGTGCGACTTGGGCAGGCACTCGGCGAGCAGCATGCGGCCCGGCGTGGTGTGGAACCGCGCCATGTACTGCTGGCCGTTCTCGTCGGTCTGCGGCACGCGCGCCTCGATCTTCGAGTGGAGCGTGACGGCGGCGACGTGAAGCGCCTGGTGCACTTCGGCCATGTCCGAGAACTTCATGCCTTCGCCCGGCTCACCGTCGCGGTCGAGCGACAGGTAGTACAGGCCGAGAACCATGTCCTGCGAAGGAACGATGATCGGCTTGCCGTTGGCAGGCGAGAGGATGTTGTTGGTCGACATCATCAGCACGCGCGCTTCGAGCTGGGCTTCCAGCGAAAGCGGCACGTGGACGGCCATCTGGTCACCGTCGAAGTCGGCGTTGAAGGCCGAGCAGACGAGCGGGTGCAGCTGGATCGCCTTGCCCTCGATCAGCACGGGCTCGAAAGCCTGGATGCCGAGACGGTGCAGCGTGGGCGCGCGGTTGAGCATGACCGGGTGTTCGCGGATCACCTCGTCCAGGATGTCCCAGACTTCCTTGCGCTCCTTCTCGACCCACTTCTTGGCCTGCTTCAGGGTCATGGAAAGACCCTTGGCGTCCAGGCGGGCGTAGATGAACGGCTTGAACAGTTCGAGCGCCATCTTCTTGGGCAGGCCGCACTGGTGCAGCTTGAGTTCCGGCCCGGTCACGATGACCGAACGGCCCGAGTAGTCGACGCGCTTGCCGAGCAGGTTCTGACGGAAGCGGCCCTGCTTGCCCTTGAGCATGTCGGACAGCGACTTCAGAGGACGCTTGTTGGCGCCGGTGATGACGCGGCCGCGGCGGCCATTGTCGAACAGGGCGTCGACGGCTTCCTGCAGCATGCGCTTTTCGTTGCGCACGATGATGTCAGGCGCGCGCAGTTCGATCAGGCGCTTCAGGCGGTTGTTGCGGTTGATGACGCGGCGATAGAGATCGTTGAGATCCGAAGTCGCGAAGCGGCCACCGTCCAGCGGCACCAGCGGGCGCAGTTCTGGCGGAATGACCGGCACGACGTCGAGGATCATCCACTCCGGGCGGTTGCCCGAATCGATGAACGATTCCACGACCTTGAGGCGCTTGATGATCTTCTTGGGCTTGAGTTCCGACTTGGTCGTCTCAAGTTCCTGGAGAAGGTCGGCACGCTCCTGCTCGAGATCGAGGTTCATCAGCATGTGCTTGACGGCCTCGGCGCCGATGCCGGCCGAGAAGGCGTCTTCGCCATACTCGTCCTGGGCGTCGAGCATCTCGTCTTCGGTGAGCATCTGGTACTTTTCGAGCGGGGTCAGGCCCGGCTCGGTAACGATGTAGCTCTCGAAGTAGAGGACGCGCTCAAGCAGCTTGAGCTGCATGTCGAGCAGCAGGCCGATGCGCGAAGGCAGCGACTTGAGGAACCAGATGTGCGCGACCGGGGCGGCCAGCTCGATGTGGCCCATGCGCTCACGGCGCACCTTGGTCACGGTGACTTCGACGCCGCACTTTTCGCAGACAACGCCCTTGTACTTCATGCGCTTGTACTTGCCGCACAGGCACTCGTAGTCCTTCACGGGACCGAAGATGCGCGCGCAGAACAGGCCGTCACGCTCAGGCTTGAACGTGCGGTAGTTGATGGTTTCCGGCTTCTTGATTTCGCCGAAGGACCAGGAGCGGATGCGCTCGGGCGATGCGAGACCGATCTGGATCTGATCGAAGGTCTCAGGCTTGGCCATCTGGTTCGTGAACTTGGTCAGGTCGTTCATAGTTTCATTCCCCTGGGGGTGAATTCTCTAGGCGGGGGAGGGGAGGGCGAGGCCATGCGGCCCCGCCCGATCCCGTTATTCCGCCGCGATCGCGATGCCGTCGTCATCCCTGTCGACGGACGACAGTTCGACGTTGAGGCCCAGCGAGCGCATTTCCTTGACGAGCACGTTGAAGCTCTCGGGAATGCCGGCTTCGAAGGTGTCGTCACCCTTGACGATCGCTTCGTAGACCTTGGTGCGTCCGACAACGTCGTCCGACTTCACCGTCAGCATTTCCTGCAGAGTGTACGCCGCGCCGTAAGCCTGGAGCGCCCAGACCTCCATCTCACCGAAGCGCTGGCCACCGAACTGCGCCTTACCGCCCAGCGGCTGCTGAGTGACGAGGGAGTACGGACCGATCGAACGGGCGTGGATCTTGTCGTCGACAAGGTGGTGCAGCTTCAACATGTAGATGATGCCCACGGTGACCATACGGTCGAACTTGTCGCCCGTGCGGCCATCGTAGAGGTGCGACTGGCCCGACTTGTGCAGACCGGCCAGCTCCAGCATGTCCGCAACGTCGGCCTCGACCGCGCCGTCGAACACCGGAGTGCCCATCGGAACGCCCTTGGTGACGTTGTTGGCCAGTTCGAGCAGCGACTCGGTGTCGCGGTTCTTGATGTCCTCTGCGTAGTGCTCACCGTAGATCGTCATCAGACGCTCGCGAACCGCTTCCGGCGGCGCCGCGGCTTCCGGGTCGGGGTTGGCGTGGCGCCAATCTTCCAGAGCCTGCTTGACCTGCTGGCCCAGACCGCGTGCGGCCCAGCCCAGGTGGGTCTCGAAGATCTGACCGACGTTCATGCGCGAAGGCACGCCCAGCGGGTTCAGCACGAGGTCGACCGGCGTACCGTCCTCAAGGAACGGCATGTCCTCGACCGGCAGGATGCGCGAAATGACACCCTTGTTACCGTGACGGCCGGCCATCTTGTCGCCCGGCTGCAGCTTGCGCTTCACCGCCACGAAGACCTTGACCATCTTGAGCACGCCCGGAGCCAGCTCGTCGCCGCGCTCCAGCTTCTCCTTGCGATCCTCGAACTTCTCCTGGATCGCCTTCACGGTGGCGTCGTACTGGGCCTTAACGGCTTCCAGCTGCGACTGCATGTGGTCGTCCGCAACGGCGAACTTCCACCACTCGTGACGCTCGGCTTCACCCAGGAGTTCCTCGGTGATCTCGACGCCCTTCTTCAGGCCCTTGGGGGCCGAAGCGGCGGTCTGGCCGATCAGCATGTCGCGCAGACGGTTGTAGGTGGCGCGGTTGAGGATCGCACGCTCGTCCTCGCGGTCCTTGGCGAGGCGTTCGATTTCCTCGTTCTGGATGGCGCGGGTACGGTCGTCGATCTCGATGCCGTGACGGTTGAAGACGCGAACGTCGACGATCGTACCGGAAACGCCCGGCGGCAGGCGAAGCGAGGTGTCACGCACGTCGCTGGCCTTTTCGCCGAAGATCGCGCGCAGCAGCTTTTCTTCCGGGGTCATCGGCGATTCGCCCTTGGGCGTGATCTTGCCGACCAGGATGTCACCCGGGTGCACTTCGGCGCCCACGTAGACGATGCCCGCTTCGTCGAGGTTGCGCAGGGCTTCCTCGCCGACGTTCGGGATATCGCGGGTGATGTCCTCAGGCCCCAGCTTGGTATCGCGGGCCATCACTTCGAACTCGTCGATGTGGATCGACGTGAACACGTCGTCCTTCACGATCCGCTCGGAGATCAGGATGGAGTCCTCGTAGTTGTAGCCGTTCCACGGCATGAACGCGACGAGGCTGTTGCGGCCCAGCGCCAGCTCACCCAGCTCGGTCGAGGGACCGTCGGCGAGGATGTCGCCCTTCTGGATGATGTCGCCCACCTTCACCAGCGGACGCTGATTGATGCAGGTCGACTGGTTGGAACGCTCGAACTTCTGCAGGCGGTAGATGTCGACGCCGGACTTGCCGGCTTCGATGTCGCCCGAGGCGCGGATGACGATACGCGTCGCGTCGACCTGGTCGACCACGCCGGCGCGGCCAGCAGAGATCGCAGCGCCCGAATCGCGCGCAACGGTCTCTTCCATGCCGGTGCCCACGAAGGGAGCGTCGGCCTGGACCAGCGGCACCGCCTGGCGCTGCATGTTCGATCCCATGAGTGCGCGGTTGGCGTCATCGTTTTCCAGGAACGGAATGAGCGATGCGGCGACCGAGACCAGCTGCTTGGGCGAAACGTCCATCAGGGTGACCTGATCGCGCGGGCTCATCACGAACTCGCCGTTCTGGCGGGCCGAGACGAGTTCTTCCGCGAACGAGCCGTCCTCGTTGGTGCCAGCCGAAGCCTGCGCCACCGTGTGCTTCTGCTCTTCCATGGCGGAAAGGTAGACAACCTGGCCGGTCACCTTGCCGTCGATCACCTTGCGGTACGGCGTCTCGATGAAGCCGTACTTGTTGACGCGGGCGAACGTCGAAAGCGAGTTGATCAGACCGATGTTCGGGCCTTCCGGCGTCTCAATCGGGCAGATACGGCCGTAGTGGGTCGGGTGAACGTCGCGGACTTCGAAGCCGGCGCGCTCACGGGTCAGACCGCCCGGGCCCAAGGCCGAAACACGGCGCTTGTGGGTGACTTCCGAAAGCGGGTTGGTCTGGTCCATGAACTGCGAGAGCTGCGAGGAACCGAAGAACTCGCGAACGGCGGCCACGGCGGGCTTGGCGTTGATGAGGTCGTTCGGCATCACCGTCGACACGTCGACCGACGACATACGTTCCTTAACGGCGCGCTCCATGCGGAGCAGGCCGACGCGGTACTGGTTTTCCAGAAGCTCGCCCACCGAACGCACGCGGCGGTTGCCGAGGTTGTCGATGTCGTCGATTTCGCCCTTGCCGTCCTTCAGGCCGACCAGTTCCTTGACGACAGCGAGAATGTCCTCGTTGCGCAGGGTGGTGACGGTGTCCTCGGCGTCGAGGCCAAGGCGCATGTTCAGCTTCACGCGGCCCACGGCCGAGAGGTCGTAGCGGTCGGCGTCGAAGAACAGGCCGTCGAAGAGGGCTTCGGCGGTTTCCTTGGTCGGCGGTTCGCCCGGACGCATGACCTTGTAGATGGCCTCAAGGCCCATCTCGCGGTTCTCGGCCTTGTCGGCCTTGAGCGTGTTGCGGATCCACGGGCCGGTGTTGACCTCGTCGATGTCGAGCAGGGCGATCTGGTCGATGCCGGCCTGGTCGAGCGCTTCGAGGTTCTCGGGCGAAACTTCGTCGCCTGCCTCGATGTAGATGCGGCCGGTCGACTCGTCGATCAGGTCGACGGCCGAATAGCGACCGAAGATTTCGTCGGTCGGGATCAACAGCTCCTCAAGACCGTCCTTGAGCGCCTTGTTGGCGGCGCGCGGAGAAATCTTGGTGTCGGCGGCGAAGATCACTTCGCCCGACTTGGCGTCGACCACGTCGAACGTCGGCTTCGCGCCGCGCCACGCCTCAGGCGTATAGGGCAGGCGCCAGCCGCCATCGCCGCGCTTCCACGTGATGGTCTGGTAGAAGTGATCCAGGATCGCTTCGCTGTCGAGGCCCAGGCCGTACAGCAGCGCGGTGACCGGCAGCTTGCGCTTGCGGTCGATACGCACGTTGACGATGTCCTTGGCGTCGAACTCGAAGTCGAGCCACGAACCACGGTAGGGAATGACGCGCGCGGCGAACAGGAACTTGCCCGAAGCGTGGGTCTTGCCGCGGTCATGGTCGAACAGAACGCCCGGCGAACGGTGCATCTGCGAGACGATGACGCGCTCGGTGCCGTTGATGAAGAAGGTGCCGTTTTCCGTCATCAGGGGCATGTCGCCCATGTAGACGTCCTGCTCCTTGATATCGAGGACCGAACGGGTCTCGGTCTCGGCGTCAACTTCGAACACGATCAGGCGCAGCGTGACCTTCATCGGCGCCGCGTACGTGATGCCGCGCTGACGGCACTCGGTCACGTCGTACTTGGGGTCTTCCAGCTCATAGTGGACGAAGTCCAGCTCGCTGGTGCCCGCGAAGTCGCGGATCGGGAATACCGAGCGCAGGGTCTTTTCCAGGCCCGACACATAGCCGGTTGCCGGATCGGAGCGCAGGAACTGCTCGTAGCTCTCGCGCTGGACTTCGATCAGGTTGGGCATCTGGACGACTTCGTGGATGTCGCCAAAGATTTTGCGGATGCGCTTCTTGGGCGAGCGTGCCCCAGTGGTCGCAGCGGGTTCGATGGGCTTGGTGGCCATGAGCTGGTCTTGCCTCTTCGCTTCTTGAAGGACCGATTCGCGAATGGAACCGGGCCGGAAAATTTCGTCGTCGCGAGAACGATGTACTTGCCGCAAGGCAAGCTATCCGAAACGCGAAAAGGCCGCCCGACACGCGGAATTCCCGGATGGGATGTCCCTGCGGTCAGCAGCCTTACACGTCGGATAAATCCCGGATCGCCTCCTTCCGTGGCCTGTCCCCGCGCATGGACCTGCCTTGCTCGAAGCGACCGAGCGAGCGCGCCATATAGGATCGGGTAGGGGCCATGTCAAACCCGCGATGCTGGCGTGGTTTGGGCAAAGGTTCGGGAAAGCACTCCCTCCAGTCTGCGCAGCCGGCTAAGTCGATTGGACACCTGCTGCACGAAATGACGGTCCAGTATATGCACGCTTTGCGGGCAGTACGGTGGATAGACCGCGTTTCGCATGGTTCATCTGGCATAAATGTAGTAACCAATGTGAATAAGGCCACCCGGTACCGGAAGTAACCGTTCGTCGCATGTATGGGCTCGACTTGTCCTGTATTGAGCGAGGTAGTCGAACCGATCGTGCATTTCACGCATTCTCTGTTGCATGAAACACGATCCCATCAACCGTTCGCCCCGCGCCGTGACCGCGATTGCCGCTGTCCTCGCGCTTTCCGCCATCCCGCTCGCTTCGGTGGCTAGTGCTCAGGACGCGCCGGCTCAAGCCGCGCCTTCGCTGTCGCTGCCCCAGGACGTGACTGCGGGATCGCCTGCGCAGCCCATGGCGGCTCCGGCCCCCGCTGCTCCAACGGTGACCTTGCCGCCCGAGGCGACCGGCCCGGCCAGCGCGCCGAACCCGGCGACCACCGCTGGCACCGCGCCCCAGACCACTACGACCTCCTCGCCGGTCGTGCAGCCTATCCCCCAGCCGGAAGCGCAAACTACGGCAGACGCCGCCGCGCCCGCAACGCCGGCCGATGCAGAAGCCTCGCTTGAAGCTGCTCCTCCCGCAGCATCGGAACGTACGGCCCCGCGCGCGGCCGCCCGCACCGTGGCCGGTCCGGCTGCTGACGCCGCGCAGGTCGCGCCGAGTGTGCCCACTGCTGGCAGCAGGGCAGCCGCTGCCGATAGTGCTCTCGCTGACGGCGCTATTCCGCCCGCACCGCCTTCGCCCACCAGGGTAGATACGGCGCCGGCCCCGGTTTCATCATCGCCTGCGCCCGCCAATGAGGGCAGCGATCTGCCGATCGCTGGTATCGCCGGCCTGCTCGCCGCGATCGGCGCGGCAGGTATTGGCATAGCCGCAATGCGCCGCCGCCGCACAAGCGAGCCGACGTATGACGAGGTAGACTACGCCCCCGAGCCTCGCCCGCTCACCAATGTCGTCGAGCCTGTACCGGCGTCTGCCCCTGTTATGGAGGTTGCTCCGGTGGCAGTAGCCGAGCCGGTCCGCCAGCCGGCGCCGGTGCCGGCTGCGACGCGAACCGCCATGACCCCTGCCGTTGTGGCAGCGGGTTCCGCCAGCGCCGTGCTTGCCGCCTCGCCGCTGCCACACGACGCCGAAGAGCGCCGCGAGCTGCTTGACCGGATGGTCGATGCACAGCCGGACGAGGATAACCCCTTCACTTCGCGCAAGGCCCGCATGCGCCGTGCCCGCGTCCAGCTGCAGCACCATGAGCATCAGGCGGAGCAAAGCGATGCCTTCGACTTCCGCACTTACAGGCCGTCGAACCGGACCACATCGGGAACTCCCTCCCCCGAGCGTACCCCGGATCTGATCGACGCCTAACCTGCCGGCTGTCACGCCCGGCAACGAGGGGCGGCTCCACCCGGAGTCGCCCCTTTGTTATGAATGCATCGCTTTTCGATATAAATCATATCGTTTTTCAATATTATTGTTTGACAGCAAACTGCCGCAAATTTATTGAATTTCGATATGAAGCATATCGGAGAACGAGCAATGATTCGGTTGGTACAGGCTCAGCGCCCGCTAGTTGCCGCTTTCGCGCTGACCGCGATGGCGGCAGCCTTTCTATCTGCCCCGGCCGGCCACTCACCGCGGCCGTCCCTATCGTCATTTTTCGATGCGACAGTGCCTGCGCCCGTCACCGTGCGGCTTGTCGGCATTAGCCCGGTGCTGATGTGAGCGCAGCTCCGAAAGCCGGCGCCATGCGCTCGATCACGCACGACCCGCTACTCGCCCTGGCGCGCGGGGCGGTGCTGGTCTCCATGGGTGTCGCGGCGTTGATCGGCGCGTTTTTCATCGTCCTTGCGCCGTTCATGGTGTTTGGCCGCTTCAATATGATGGCCCGCGTTTCGGGTGAGGGCCTCGACGGGCTGACGGCCAACACCTTCATCGCCATCGGCGGGGTGCTGATCCTGATCGCGGCGATGGCGGCCTGCGCCTTCCTGTTCCTGCGCCATCTGCTGCGGATCATCGATTCAGTGGACCAGGGCGATCCGTTCAACCCGGTCAACGCCGCACGCCTTGCGGCAATGGGCTGGCTGACGCTTGCGATCGAGGGCATCAGCTTTCCCACCGGACTTGTCGCGGCATGGATCGCGCGCACCGTAAAGGACGCCCACATCGGCATCGGCTTCTCGCTTGGCGGAGTGCTGCTGGCGATCGTCCTGTTCATTCTTGCCCGCGTTTTCCGCAAGGGCGCAGAGATGCGCGCCGAACTGGAAGGCACCGTTTGATGGGCGACGATGGCAGCGAAGCGAGCCGCATCGTGGTTCGGCTCGACGAACTTCTCCACCAGCGCCGCATGACGCTGACCGAACTGGCTGAGCGCATCGGCATTACCCTTGCCAACCTGTCCATCCTCAAGACGGGCAAGGCCAAGGCGATCCGGTTCTCCACCCTGGAGGCGATCTGCCGCGAACTGGAATGCCAGCCCGGGGACATCCTGGGCTACGCTGAATAAGTTGGCGGCGTCGCCGAGCATCATTCGCTCACGGCTTGCCTCTTCCCCCGGCGTCCTCGTAGGAATGCGCGTGACGTAATCGGGGACCGGCACGACATGACTACGAAACGCGGCTGGCGGCCGTTCGGGGCCCGCGACCCGCATGAGACGCACCGGGTGTCGACCCCGCTCGAACTGCTGTTCGACCTTGTCATCGTCATCGCCGTCGCCTCTGCCGCCGAAGGCCTGCATCATGCGATAGCCCAAGGGCACGCCGGCATGGGGGTTGTCACCTTCGCCATGGCATTCTTCGCGACGTGGTGGGCCTGGGTGAACTTCACCTGGTTCGCCTCCGCCTATGATAACGACGGGCCGATCTATCGGCTCGTCACCTGCTGGATCATGGCGGGCGCGCTGACCATTGCCGGCGGCATACCCCGCCTGTTCGCGGGACTGGACCTGTCGCTGGCGATCCTGGGCTATGTCGTGATGCGGGCGGGCATGGTTGTGTTCTGGCTGATCGCCGCGCGCAGCGATCCCGTCCATCGCTCTACCGCACGGCGCTATGCGCTGGGGATTGCCCTGGTGCAGGTCTATTGGACCGCCGCGCTGATGTTGCTGAGGCCCGAGGGGCAGGGCGCGGTCATGGCGTTGTTCGGCCTTGGTGTGCTGCTCGAACTCGCCGTGCCGCTGTTGGCTGAGCGGCGGGGTGCCACGCCCTGGCACCAGCATCATGTCACCGAGCGGCACGGGCTGCTGGTTATCATCGTGCTGGGCGAGGTCCTGCTTGCCAGCGCCGCCGCCTTCACCCTGTCCGACGGGCCGGGCAGCCATTCCGCGCAGTTCATCGTGCTGGCGATCTCGGCGCTGGCAATCACTTTTGCCATGTGGTGGCTGTATTTTTCTCAAGACGGACCGCTGGACCATGACCGGTTCGCCAGCGCGTTCCAGTGGAGCTATGCCCATGCCCTGATCTATGCCGGCGGCGCCGCAACCGGCGCGGGCTTCTCCGTAGTGATCGATGCCGTAGGGGGCGAAGGACACCATGCGCCGCCGCTCACGGGCAATCTGGCCGTTGCGGTGCCCCTGGCGATCTACATGGCGGCGCTGTGGCTGGTGCGTGACCGGCTGGTGCTGACCGGACCACTGCGGCACGGGTTGCTGGCCTTCGCGGCGGCCATTCTAGGTGCTGCATTCCTGGGCGAAGCGGCGCTGCCGGTGACGGCGGTTATCGCCGTGGCTGCGGTGGCGGCGCGCAGCCGGGCGACATGTCGTTAAGACGCGGGCACAGCGTCGTCATGCTTGACTCGGCTCGATGTTTGCGTCATTGGCCCGCTCCGACCGGCGGGTGAATTCCCGTCGTTCAACCGTCCGAGACAGTTGCTGGGGGTTTCCCCCTTAATTTGCAGCCTAGACGGGGAACAGGAAATTTCCGGCCCTCGCTCCTTCGAGCATGGTGCCAACCTCGTGTTTCGGCACGATACTCCTTCCCCATCGAACGGAATCGCCCACGGTGTGCCTTGCGCACCATGGACTACGTAGCCGGCTGCGGAGGGTCTCCTTTCGTAGCCATTGTGAAGGAGTAAGGCATGGATCGTTCGCAGAAAGCCGATTCGGTCGCCACTCTCAACGCGGTCTTCAACGAGGTTGGTGTGGTGGTTGTCACCCGCAATCTCGGCATGTCGGTGGCTCAGTCCACCGCCCTGCGCGGTAAGATCCGTGATGCGGGTGCGACCTATAAGGTAGCGAAGAACCGTCTTGCCAAGCTTGCCATCGTGGATACCGACTTTGCCGGTATCAGCGACTTCCTGACCGGCCCGACGGCCATCTCGACCTCGGTCGATCCCGTCGCAGCCGCCAAGGCTGTCGTCGAATTCGCCAAGACGACCGACAAGATCGAGATCGTCGGCGGTTCGATGGGTACGCAGGTTCTGAACGCGGAAGGTATCAAGGCGCTCGCCTCGATGCCCTCGCTCGACGAACTGCGCGCCAAGCTCATCGGCCTCATCCAGGCACCGGCGACCAAGATCGCCCAGCTCTCGACCGCTCCGGCGGCCAAGCTGGCGCGCGTCTTTGCTGCCTACGCCGAGAAGGACGCCGCCTGAGCGCAAGCTTAAGCAACACGTTTCTAACGATTTATCCCGGTGGATCGCATTCAGCACCCCGGGACCACAGATCAGGAGTTATATATCATGGCCGACATCGCCAAGCTTGTTGAAGAACTGTCGCAGCTGACCGTCCTCGAGGCCGCTGACCTCGCCAAGGCACTTGAAGAAGCATGGGGCGTTTCCGCCGCTGCTGCCGTTGCCGCTGCACCCGCAGCTGGCGGCGCCGCTGCCGAAGCAGTCGAAGAGAAGACCGAATTCGACGTCATCCTCACCGGCGACGGTGGCAAGAAGATCCAGGTCATCAAGGAAGTCCGCGCCATCACCGGTCTGGGCCTCGCTGAAGCCAAGGCTCTCGTTGAAGGCGCTCCCAAGGCCGTCAAGGAAGGCATCAACAAGGCTGAAGCCGAAGAAATCAAGAACAAGATCGAAGCAGCCGGCGGTACCGTCGAGCTCAAGTAATCTTGTTCCGGTTTCTTACCGGTACAGTTTGAGGAAAGGGCGGCTCCGCAAGGGGCCGCCCTTTTCGTTTGCGCCCTGCTTGCAAATACCGCGCTATTGCATCGACGTCGCCATTCAGCCCGAGTATAGGCCCGCAGTGTCCACCAAGTCACACATGCGAAGGATTCCATGGCCTACGAAACGCTGATCGATGTCGATGCGCTCAAGGACATGGTGGCCTCCGGCGCCGATGTGTTCCTGCTCGACTGCGAGTTCGAACTGGGGGCGCCCGAAAAGGGCCTGGCGATTTACGCGAAGGGACATATTCCCGGCGCCCGCTACGCCCATCTCGACGATGATCTCGCCTCGCCGCCCGATGGCAGCAATGGCCGCCATCCGCTGCCCGCACCCGTAGCGCTCGCCGGGTGGCTGCGCATGCAGGGCCTGCGCGCCGGACAGCAGGTCGTCGCCTATGATAGCAATGGCGGCGCCTGGGCAGCCCGCGCTTGGTGGTTGATGCGCTGGCTGGGCCATGCCCCGGTCGCGGTGCTCGATGGCGGCAAGCCAGCCTGGATTGCGGCGGGTCTGCCGCTGGAAACCGGAATGCCGCAGCCGTTCCCTTCGGGCGATTTCGAGCCTGGCGATCCCCTTGTTCCGGCCCCGATCTCCGCCGCGGACGTGCTTGCCAATATCGACACGTGCGCCGCGCAAGTCCTCGATGCACGCGATCCCTCGCGTTTCGCGGGCGAGCCCAACCCGGTCGACCCGGTCGCCGGCCACATCCCCGGCGCGAAAAACCGCTTCTTTCGCGACAACCTGAACCCCGACGGCAGCTTCCGCCCGGCCGGGGAACTGGCTGCGGCCTTCACCGCACTCCTGGGCGAAGGCCCGGCGATCCTCCAGTGTGGCTCGGGGGTCACCGCCTGCCACAATGCCCTTGCCATGGCTGTCGCCGGAGTGCCGGCCGGGCGGCTATACCCCGGATCGTGGAGCGAATGGATCGCCGATCCCGCGCGCCCGGTGGCGAGGGGGACTGAGTGAAAACAGGCGCGCCCGAAGACTCCGGCGGCGCCCACCCCGCAAGCCGGGCGCCGTTCGTTGTCGTGGGCTGCTGATTACTTCGCGAGTTCAGCCTCGATCGCGCCGACCAGCGCCGGATCGGCAGGCTCGGTGCCGGGGGCGAAGCGGCCGACGACCGAACCGTCGCGCGCGACCAGGAACTTTTCGAAGTTCCACAGCACTTCGGGGTCCTGAGTGGGGGTCATGCCGTAGCCCTTCAGGCGCTCGCGGAATTCCTCGGCAGGGCCCTGCTTGGTGGGCACGGCTTCGGTCAGTGCGGCGTAAAGGGGCTGCTTGCCCTCGCCGGTGACGTCTGCCTTGGCGAAAAGCGGGAACGAGACCCCGTAGTTGATCGAGCAGAACTCGGCGATTTCCTCATGGGTGCCGGGCTCCTGCGCGCCGAAGTCGTTGGCCGGGAAGCCCAGCACTTCGAATCCCTTGGCCTGGTATTCCTTGTAGAGCGCCTCAAGGCCCTCATACTGCGGGGTAAGGCCGCACTTGGAGGCGACGTTTACGACCAACAGTACGTTGCCAGCATGATCGGCGAGGCTGTCGGAGGCGCCGTCGATGCGTTCGAGCGGGATGGAGGCGAGGTCGGCCATTCGAGATTCTCCCAATGTGTTCCAGCGGGTTATGGGACGGCTATCTGACGGCGGCAAGACACTCATGACGGATGGTGGCACGGTTTCCCGAGTACCGGCGAAATCCATTCAGGGTCGTGCGCGAAGGGCAGCTCGTGGCCATCCCGCAAGGCGCCCAGGATGGCCGCGAAGTCAGTCTGCGCGCGCCAGCCCAGCAGGCGTTCGGCCTTGGCGGGATCGTAGACGCGCTCGATCCGCTCGGGCAGCACCCAGCCGGCCTTGGCATAGAGCGCCTCTGCATCCGGGAACTGCCGCGCGATCACGGCGCGGGCATCGACCGCCAGTTCCGCTGCATCTTCGCGCGCAAAGGGCGGCGGGGCGGAGAGGATGAAGGTTTCGCACCCTCCGATCCGCTCCAGCGCGGCCAGATGCGCCAGCGCCGCGTCGGCCACGGTGAGGCGGCGGTTCAGGAATTCGTTGGCCTTGAGGTTGGGGCCGGAGGGCACAGCGTGCGTATCGTCGTCCTCGGGGAAGAACCGGCCCGTGCGAAGGATCGCGACGCTCATCCCGCTTTCCTGCGAGACGAGGCGGCACATGTCCTCCGCCGTGCGCTTGGTAATGCCATAGACGTTGCGCGGGGCGATGGGGCCGAAGCTCTCGTCCATCCACCACGCGCCGGTCTCCCCCGCCCCGGAGCGCACGTCGTCCCGGACCATCAGCGAGGTGGTTGAGGTGAACACGAAGCGTACATGGCCGGCACCTGCCGCCGCCTCAAGCAGGTTGAGAGTGCCGGTCAAGTTGACGTCGACGAAAGCCTGACGCGGGAAGCGGGCGATGTCGGGCTTGTGCAAGGCGCCCGCGTGGATCACCGCCTCGATGCCGTGGTGCGCCACAGTCTGGAACACGAGGTCACGGTTCGCCACCGAACCCACGATCGTGGTCGCGTCGCCCGGCGAAACGTCGAGACCGACAACCTCATGCCCGCGCGCTGCCAGCAAAGGCGCAAGGTGCCTGCCGAGCCAGCCGGACGAGCCTGTCAGCAGGATGCGCACCCGATCAGGCGCCGGTGCGGTAGTCGGCGATGATCTCGCCCGCTTCGGCCAGTTCGGCTTCGTGGCTTTCCTCGCGCCAGTCCTCGGCCAGGGCTTCGGCTTCCCACTCGCGCATGGCCGGATGGGCGAGCATCGCATCGACCCATACCTTGCCGCGCCCCACGTCCAGCCCATACGTGCGGATGCGGAAGGCGACCGGGGCGTAGAACGCGTCCAGCGCGGTGAAGGTGGGGCCGGCCAGCCACGGACCGCCGAAACGGGAAAGTCCTTCCTCGAAGATCTCGCGCACGCGGTACACCTCGCGCACCAGCTGGCCGCTCATCGGGCGGGGCCGCACGCGCACGCCGACGTTCATCGTAAAGGTGCCGCGAATGTGGGGGAAGCCGCCGTGCATCTCGCACACCGCGCTCTGGGCGAAGGCGCGCGCGGCTTCGTCGGTGGGCCATACGCCGGGGTGCCGATCCGCGAGGTACATGGCGATGCCCAGCGAATCCCAGACCGTGCAATCGTCGTCGATCAGCGCGGGCACCTGTCCGGTGGGGGAAAAGCTGCGGAATGCCTCGTAGTTTACCGGCATCGTGAACGGCTCCAGCTCGTCCTCGAAGGCGATGCCCAGGGCCTTCATCAGGACCCAGGGCCGCAGTGACCAGCTGGAATAGTTCCGGTTCGCGGTAATCAACGTGTAGGTCAAAGCCATTCCCTCTCAGCGTAGAGCAGGGCAAGGAATAAAGGCCGTTCGCGGTGATGGCGAGCCGATTTCGCACTTGCGCTCCCCCTCCTCTTCGCAAGGAGGGGGAAGCGGCAGTCAGCTTACGTAATGCGCTGTCGTCTTGGCGGCGATTTCCTCAGGCGTGACGCCTGGCGCCATCTCGACCAGCTTGAACGGGCTGTCATGATCCGGCCGCTGGAACACGGCGAGATCGGTGATGACCATATCCACCACATTGCGCCCGGTCAGCGGCAGGGTGCACGAGGGGATGAACTTGGGATCGCCGTTCTTGGAGGTATGTTCCATCACCACGATGATCTTCTTCACGCCGGCAACGAGGTCCATCGCGCCGCCCATGCCCTTGATCATCTTGCCGGGGATCATCCAGTTGGCGATGTCACCGTTTTCAGCCACTTCCATCGCGCCCAGCACGGTGAGGTCGATGTGGCCGCCGCGGATCATGCCGAAGCTGGCCGCGCTGTCGAAATAGGCGGAGTGCGGCAGTTCGCTGATCGTCTGCTTGCCGGCATTGATAAGATCAGGATCGACCTCGTCCGGGTAGGGGAACGGGCCGATGCCCAGCATCCCGTTCTCGCTCTGCAGCGTGACGGTGATGTCCTTGGGCACATAGTTCGCCACCAGCGTCGGGATGCCGATGCCCAGGTTCACGTAGAACCCGTCCTGCAGTTCCTTCGCGGCGCGGGCGGCCATTTCATTGCGGGTCCAGCCCTTGGATTCCTCGGACATCAGACAGCCTCCCTCTCGCGCGTCGTCGTGAACTCGATCTTCTTGTCGTAGGGCGCGCCCACGACGATGCGCTGGACGAAGACGCCCGGCAGGTGGATCGCATCGGGATCGAGGCTGCCCACCGGCACGATCTCCTCAACCTCCACGATGCAGATCTTGCCGCATGTGGCGGCTGGCACGTTGAAATTGCGCGCCGTCTTGCGGAACACGACGTTGCCGGTTTCGTCCGCCTTCCAGGCCTTGATGATGGACAGGTCGGCGAAGATGCCTTCCTCGAGGATATATTCCTCGCCGCCGAAGACCTTCACTTCCTTGCCCTCGGCGACTTGTGTGCCCACGCCGGTCTTGGTGTAGAAACCGGGGATGCCCGCGCCGCCGGCGCGCATACGCTCGGCCAGGGTGCCCTGCGGGCAGAACTCGACCTCAAGTTCACCGGCCAGGTACTGGCGTTCGAATTCCTTGTTCTCGCCGACGTAGGACGAGATCATCTTCTTCACCTGCTTGGTGCGCAGCAGCTTGCCGATGCCTTCGTTGTCGATGCCGGCATTGTTCGAGGCGAACGTCAGGTCCTTCACGCCCGAATCGCGCATCGCGTCGAGCAGGCGTTCCGGGATACCGCAAAGGCCGAAGCCGCCGCTGGCGACCAGCAGGCCGTCCTTGAGCACGCCTTCCAGCGCGGCCTCTGCACTGGGATAAATCTTTTTCATGAGGCAAATCCTCTTCCGATTGCGGGACCGAGGCTAGTCGGCGTCTATCATTACGAATAGCGATTATTTTTTATCAATTCCGATAACGATAATCTATTGATTCACTCATGAAGCGCATCGCCCTGTTCCATCTCGAAACGCTGATGTGGATCGACCGCCTCGGTACATTCGCCGCCGCTGCACAGCGTCTAAATACCACCCAGCCCGCCATTTCCGCCCGCGTACGCGAGATCGAGGAGCAGCTTGGCGTCGCCCTGTTCCAGCGCGAGGGGCGGCGTATGGTGCTGTCCGCGCGCGGCCGTCGGCTGGTGCAGGCCAGCGAGCCGCTTTACCACGGGCTGGAGCAGGTCCTGCTGGAGGCAAGCGACTTCGCCGGGGCCACGGCAGCGGTGCGCATCGGCTCGGGCGAGATCGCGGCGGCAAGCTGCCTGCCTGCCTTTATCCAGGGGATCGAGCGCGACCGGCCCGGCGTCACCATGGAACTGGAGATCGACCTTACCGCCCCGCTGCTCCAGCAACTGCTGGCCGGCACGCGCGACATCGTGTTTCTTGCCGGTCCGGTCGCCAGTCCGGGAATACGCACCGCGCCGATCGGTTCGGTGGAACTGGTCTGGGCGGCGGGCGCGGCGGTGGCCGCGGCCGGCGGTTTTGCGCAGGGGCTGCCGGTGTGGTCGCTGCCCGAACACTCCCCCCTGCACGCCGTCATGCACGAGGGATTCGAGGCCCACGGCATCAACCCGCGCGCACTGCACACCTGCAACAACGTGCGCACTTTGATAGAGATCGTCGCCACCGGCCAAGGCGCCGCCGTCCTGCCCGAGACGATGGTGCGCGGCGCGCTGGCCGCCGGAACCTTGCACGAAATCCTGCCGCGCCCCGCTCAGCACGTCCACTTCGAGGCTGCAATCCGCACGCGCGAACGCGATCCGGTGATCCTTGACCTGTTCGCGCGGGCATCCCGGCTCACGATTGATCCTTCGGCGAATTCGGTCTGACTTTTTGCGATCCCATGCCGCGACAACCGTAATCTACGGTTCAGCTTCGCGGCGGCAGCATGGCCAGTGCAAAGGGTCGAGTCACGAAGGAGCATCATCCCAATGCGAATGCCCCCTAAGAAGTACCTGATTGGCGCCGCCGCGCTCGCGCTGCTGGGCGCAGGCGTAGCCGAAGCCGCCACCGCCAGGCTGCATACGATGAACGTGGAAGCGCCCGATGGCTCGGTGGTCCAGGTCCAGTATACCGGCGACGTCGCGCCCCGCGTGCAGGTTGTCCCTGCCGATGCCATGACGCCTGCGGACATGCAGTTGATGGGCGATCCCTTCGCTCACATGGACCGGATTTCGGCGATGATGGACGCGCAGATGAATGTCATGATGCAGCGCGCCGCCCTCATGCAGCAGCAGGTTGGCGCGGACGGCAGTGCCGCCGGTGCGCCGGGCTTAACCGCCGCCTCCGATGCGCCGCAAGGCATGCATATGACCTATTATTCGACCTCGACCGACGCCAGCGGCTGCACGCGCTCGGTATCCTATAGCTCCGATGGGTCGGGCGAGGCGCCGAAGATGACGCAGGTCGCTTCGGACGGCTGCGATGCAGCCAAGCCCGGCAATCAGGCAATTCCCGCCAAGTCCGAAGTACAGGTGGCCCAGCCGGCCTCGCAGGAGCCGCTCGGCCCGAAGGTCTGAATTTCTCCAAGGCGTCCTACGTCCCCTTGGGCGCCTTGAACGACGGGGCCTTGTGCACGGGAGCGCGCAAGGCCCCTTTTTTATGCCGGGACGATGGTCATTTCAGCGTTTCGAGATAGTCGATGATCGCCTTGCGCTTTGCCGGATCGGAAACGGGCAGCACCATCTTCGTTCCCGGGACCATCTTCATCGGCCCCTGTAGCCAGGTGTCGAGGCTGGCGCGGTCCCAGGTGATCCCGGAATTCTTCAGCGCCGGGCTGAAGGCATAGCCCGGTACATTTCCTGCCTTGGACCCGGCGATGCCTGCCAGCGTAGGTCCAATCCCGTTCTGGCCGCTCTGGGTGGAATGGCACGAGCGGCACACCGCAAAGGCAGGCGGCGCCGGGTCGACGATCGCAGCGGCGGGAGCGGGAGAAGCGCCCGGTGTGGCGGCATCGTCAGGGGCGTTCCCGCCGCAGGCCGTCAGCAGCGCGGACAGGGGGATCATCAGCGTCATCGCCCTGATTGTCGTCGTCATGGAAAACATCTCCTTGCGGAGGCGGGGTAATATAGGCCGACTGGCAAGGGAAGCGTTGGGTGCTGAAGGAAAGGCAGACCTGCGGCGATGGGCCCAGGTCTGCGCTCGTTCACGAATCGCTTCCCTGCCTGCCCCCAAGGCCCTATCGCGCCCTTAAATGCGGGAGAGCCAACACCATCCGTTCCGCGCCGAACTCGGCGCGACCTTGCGACTTGCCGGGCCGCTGGCGCTTGCCAACATGCTGCAGATGGCGGTTTTCGCGATCGACGTGATCTTCGTCGCGCGGCTGGGTCAGGAATCGCTTGCCGCGTCCAGCCTGGCGGTGGCGATCGTCGCCGTCGTGATGATGGGGTTGAACGGGGTGACGGGCGCGGTGGCTCCGCTGATCGCTGCCGAAATCGGACGCAGGCGCAATTCGATACGTGAGGTCCGCCGGTCGGTGCGCATGGCCTTGTGGCTGGCGCTGGCGCTGGGCGTCGGCGCGGTCGGCGTATGCTTTCTGGGCGAGACGATCATGCTGGCGACCGGGCAGGACCCGCATGTCGTCGCGTTGTCGGGCAGTTTCATCCGCGTGGTCTCTCTGGCGCTGGTGCCTATGGCGGTGGCCAATGTGCTGCGCACTTTCGTCTCGGCGCTGGGACGGCCGGTTTTCGCGACGATGATCACCGCGCTGGCGATCCTCGTGAACGCGCTGGGCAACTACGCGCTTGTTTTCGGCAATTTCGGGGCGCCGGCGCTGGGCCTCAACGGGTCGGCGACGGCGAGTGTCATCACCGCCTGCGTCACCGTTCTGGCCTATATTCTGGCGATCCGCGGCGATCGCCAACTGCGCCGCTTTCACATCTTCGGGCGCTGGTGGCGGCCTGAGTGGAACCGCCTGCGCCAGATGTTAGGCCTCGGCCTGCCGATCTCCGCGACGCTGATCGCAGAGGGCGGTCTGTTCAGCGGCGCCGCTTTCCTGATGGGCCGCGTGGGCGAGACGGAACTGGCCGCGCATACCGTGGCGCTGCAAATCGCCGCCTTCGCCTTTCAGGTGCCTTACGGCATCGGACAGGCGGCGACGATCCGGGTCGGCTATCACTACGGCGCGGGCAACAAATCGGCGATCGGCCATGCGGGCTGGGCGGCGATCGTGATCGGGTTGGCGTTCGTGGGCGTTTCGGCTCTGGCGATGCTGCTGTTCCCCAAGGCCATCATCTCGGCCTATGTCGACGTCTCGGCACCTGAGAATGCGGCCATGGTGATCCTGGCGATGCAATATCTTTTCATCGCTGCCGTGTTCCAGCTTACCGATGGCCTCCAGGCCGTTGTCGCTGGAGCACTGCGCGGCATTCAGGACACGCGCATTCCCGCCGTGATCGCCGTGCTGGGCTACTGGGCAGCGGGCTTTGCGACATCGGTGGCGCTGGGTCTTTTCACGCCCCTGCGCGGCGTGGGCGTGTGGATCGGCCTTGCCGTGGGGCTGACCGTGGCGGCGATCCTGCTGCTGGCGCGCTGGCACTGGCGCGGGCGTTTCCGGCTGGTGCCCGAGTCGGTGGTGCAGCCCGTCTCCGCGCCGGTAATCCACGCCGTCATCGCCTAGTCATCCCTTTCGCCCATCCTTCATCGGAACCGCCTCATCGCGGGGGCAGTGCGCCGGTGAACTTTTTCTCGCACAGGCCGCTTGACGCTACCCGGGGCGGGGACCATATCCACGGCCGTTGGCACTCCTCATTGTAGAGTGCCAACCCAGTTTTATGTTCGTTGGATATTAGGGAGATTCCCAATGACTTTCCGCCCGCTGCACGACCGTGTTCTCGTGCGCCGCGTCGAGGCCGAAGAAAAGACGGCCGGTGGCATCATCATCCCCGACAGCGCCAAGGAAAAGCCCGCTGAAGGCGAGATCGTCTCCGTCGGCACCGGCGCCCGCGCTGAAAACGGCACCATCACCCCGCTCGACGTCAAGGTCGGCGACCGCGTTCTGTTCGGCAAGTGGTCGGGCACCGAGGTCAAGGTTTCGGGTGAAGACCTGCTGATCATGAAGGAATCGGACATCCTGGGCGTCATCGCCTAAGATTTTCGCATCCATCTGACTGATTTTATTAAAGGAATTCTACAATGGCAGCCAAGGACGTACGCTTTTCGCGTGACGCACGTGAGCGCATTCTCGCCGGTGTCGACACCCTCGCCAATGCCGTCAAGGTAACCCTGGGCCCCAAGGGCCGCAACGTCGTGATCGAGAAGAGCTTCGGCGCTCCGCGCATCACCAAGGACGGTGTTTCGGTCGCCAAGGAAATCGAACTCAAGGACAAGTTCGAGAACATGGGCGCGCAGATGCTGCGCGAAGTGGCCTCGAAGGCCAACGACAAGGCCGGTGACGGCACCACCACCGCGACCGTTCTCGCTCAGGCGATCGTTCGCGAAGGCATGAAGTCGGTTGCCGCCGGCATCAACCCGATGGACCTGAAGCGCGGCATCGACCTCGCTGTCCTCAAGGTCGTCGAGAACCTCAAGGCCCGTTCGACCCCGGTCGCCGGCACCTCGGAAATCGCCCAGGTCGGCATCATCTCGGCCAATGGCGACGTGGAAGTCGGCGAGAAGATCGCCGAAGCCATGGACAAGGTCGGCAAGGAAGGCGTCATCACCGTCGAGGAGGCCAAGGGCCTCGAGTTTGAACTCGACGTCGTCGAGGGCATGCAGTTCGACCGTGGTTACCTGTCGCCTTACTTCGTGACCAACCCCGAGAAGATGACCGTCGAGCTCGAAAACCCCTACATCCTCATCCACGAAAAGAAGCTGTCGTCGCTCCAGGCGCTGCTTCCGATCCTGGAAGCCGTGGTGCAGTCGGGCCGTCCGCTCCTCATCATCGCCGAGGACATCGAGGGCGAGGCTCTGGCCACGCTCGTCGTCAACAAGCTGCGCGGCGGCTTGAAGATCGCAGCCGTCAAGGCTCCGGGCTTCGGCGATCGCCGTAAGGCCATGCTGGGCGACATCGCCACGCTGACCGCCGGCGAGATGATCTCGGAAGACCTCGGCATCAAGCTTGAGAGCGTTACGCTCGGCATGCTTGGCGAAGCCAAGAAGGTCACCATCGACAAGGACAACACCGTCATTGTCGACGGCGCCGGTTCGCACGAGGAAATCAAGGCCCGCGTCGAGCAGATCCGTTCGCAGATCGAAGTCACCACTTCGGACTACGACCGCGAGAAGCTGCAGGAGCGTCTCGCCAAGCTTGCTGGCGGCGTTGCTGTCATCAAGGTCGGCGGTGCGACCGAAGTCGAAGTCAAGGAGCGCAAGGACCGCGTCGACGACGCTCTCCACGCTACCCGCGCTGCCGTTGAAGAAGGCATCGTCCCCGGCGGCGGTACGGCTCTGCTGTACGCAACCCGCGCTCTCGACGGTCTGACCGGCGCGAACGAAGACCAGACCCGCGGCGTGGACATCGTCCGCAAGGCGATCCTCGCTCCGGTGAAGCAGATCGCCGAGAACGCCGGCAGCGACGGCGCCGTCGTTGCAGGCAAGCTGCTCGACCAGTCGGACGAGAACATCGGCTTCAACGCCTCGACCGACGTCTACGAGAACCTCAAGGCTGCCGGCGTGATCGACCCCACCAAGGTCGTTCGCATCGCTCTGCAGGACGCAGCTTCGGTTGCCGGCCTGCTGATCACCACGGAAGCGGCGATCGTCGAGCGCGCCGACGACAAGCCTGCCATGCCCCCCATGGGTGGCGGCATGGGCGGCATGGGTGACATGGGCTTCTGATAAGAAGCCCGTCGATCTCATCGACGGACATGAAGGGGCCGGGAGAGCAATCTCCCGGCCCTTTTCCTTTGGCATTCGTGCGCTGCACTCGATGACCGACGAAGGTAGCTGCGCCGTCGGTGAACGTGCCAGATTCGTTCATCTGGGCGAAAGGAAAGTGCGTATTCGGGAAATTGCCGCAAACCCGATGCGGTTCGTCGCTAGGGAGTGGCGTTTTATCTCTACTCCGTTAACCGTTTGGGAACGTGGACGACTTTATGGGGGGGACTGCATGACCGGGGCAGGCCAACTTTTCGCGCGGTGCCGTGCTGGCATCTGGCGCTCTTTCGCAACTGCGGCAATGTCCGCAGCAGCAGCTTTGCTGCCGTTTGGCGCGGCTTATGCCGAACAACTTCAGCCCATCGCGCCCGCCGCTCGGGCGACCGACCAGGTGGTCGAAGTTCAAAGCAGCTTCGACGACATGTTCGGCACGCAGCAGCGCGGGCCGCGTACGTATTCCTCACCGTTTGGTCAGCAGCTGGCCGCCGTTGCCAATGCCTCGCAGGGGCGCATCGGCGTCGCCGCGATGGACCTTACCAGCGGCCGTATGGTCGACGTGCTGGGCAACCAGCGCTTTCCGATGGCCAGCACCAGCAAGATCGCGATTGCCGCCACGTTCCTCGAAGGCGTCGACAAGGGCAAGTGGACCCTCACCAGCGAATTTCCGCTGATGGTTCCGGTCGGCTCGGCGCCGTTCTCCAGCGCGGTCGCGCCGGTTCGCGCGGGCGAATACATGAGCGCCTCGCGCCTGCTGGAACTGATGATCACGCGCTCCAACAATTATGCCACCGATGCGCTGCTCAAGGTCGTGGGCGGCCCCAAGGCGGTCAACGCCTGGGTCGAGCGCGCCGGTATTGACGACTGGCATATCGACCGCGACATCGCCACGCTGGTGCGCGATGACGGCGCCATCGATCCGGCCCGCGTCGTCGACACGCGCGACAGCGCCACGCCTTATGCGATGGTGCAGCTGCTCTCGGGCATCTACCAGGGCAAATGGCTTAGCCCGTCTAGCCGCAGCGCACTGCTGGGCGCGATGAGCCGCTGCGTTACCGGCAAGCGCCGGATTCCCGCCGGTATTCCCGAAGGCGCGCAGGTTTCGCACAAGACCGGCTCGCTCAACAACACCTCCAGCGATGTGGGCATCGTGCAGACCCCGGATGGCCGCGTCTTTGCAATCGCCATCTATGTGACCGGGCAGGGCGGCCGCCCGGGCCGGGAATCGCGCATCGCCAGCATCGCCCGCACTGTCTATAACGGTTACCTCACCGAAGCTCCCGCAATGCGGCGCACCGCCTCCTCGCGCTGAGGCAGTTCAAGGGGCTGAGACACAAAAAAAGGGGCCGCGGGGCCCCTTTTTCCGTTCCGCAATAGCGAAAGAAATCAGTTGGTCTTCGGGTTGCCGTCGGTGTGATCGGCCATCTCGTTGGCAACGTCGTTCGCGGCCTTCTCGGCGTCGGCGGCGATGTCGTCCGTGGTCTTTTCTGCGCTCTTGGCCGCATCCTTGGCGGCGTTGGCGGTGCTGTCGGCGGCCTGCGAAGCGGTATCGCCCACATTGCTCATGGCGTCGCCCACGTCGGTGGCAGTGGCCTGGATGTCGTCACCGGCCGACGATGCGGCGGCTTGGGTGGCGTCCTGGGTCTTTTCCGAGCAGGCACCCAGCGACATGGCGGTCACGGCTGCTGCGGCGGCGAAAATGATCTTGCGCATAGTGTCTGTGTATCCCTCTTAGCTGCGAAATAACCCCGTCGGCGAAACGCCGCGTGAGCCTCCTTCGTTGGGCTCTTGCCCGTGGGTAGGAGGCGCTGCGCGAGGTTTCAAGCGCGGTGCGAAAACTCCTGCGGACACGATCGGTTCCCTGCCGGGTGAAATCCACTGCCTTGCTGACGAGCCGGTCCGGCGCTGCTAGGGATCGTCCATGGATTCCAAGCAGCACCTCTATCTCGTCGACGGCTCGGCCTATATCTTCCGCGCCTACCACCGCCTGCCGCCGCTCACCAACCCGGAAGGGACGCCGGTGGGCGCGGTGTATGGCTATACGACGATGTTGTGGAAGCTGGCAGAAGACCTCAACAAGGCGGACGGCCCCACCCATCTCGCGGTGATTCTCGACGCCTCCAGCAAGTCGTTCCGCAACGACATCTATGCCGATTACAAGGCTAACCGCCCACCGCCGCCGGAGGATCTGGTCCCCCAATTCCCTTTGATCCGCGACGCCACGCGCGCATTCTCGCTGCCCTGCATCGAGGAACTCGGCTACGAGGCGGACGACCTCATCGCCTCCTATGCCCGCGCCGCCACGGCACAGGGCTGGGACGTGACGATCGTGTCGTCCGACAAGGACCTGATGCAGCTTGTGGGCAAGTGCGGCATCGGCGGCGGCTGCGTCGACATGCTGGACACCATGAAGAACCAGCGCATCGACATCCCCGAAGTACTCGAAAAGTTCGGCGTCGCCCCCGACAAGGTCGGCGACGTGCTGGCGCTGATGGGTGATGCGGTGGACAACGTGCCGGGCGTCTACGGCGTCGGTCCCAAGACTGCGACCAAACTGATCCAGGACTACGGCGATCTAGAATCCGCGCTCGCCGCCGCGCCGGCGATGAAGAAATCCAAGCTGCAGGAGCGCCTGATCGAGCAGGCCGAACAGGCGCGCCTTTCCAAGGTGCTGGTCACTCTCAAGGAAGACTGCGCGCTGCCGATGGCGCTGGACGATTTCAAGCTGGTCGCAATTCCGCCCGAACCGCTCGCCGCGTTTCTGGGCTTCCACGGCTTCACCAGCCTGCTCAAGCGGCTCGACCTGGGTTCGGGCAGCCCCGAGCGGGCGACCCAGCTCAATCCGGCCAAGGCGGTTGCCGCCGGCGCGAAGGCCGATGCGGGCGGTGGCGCCGGGATCGCAGGCGCCTCGCGCCAGGCATTGCCGGAATGGCCCGCCGTCGACCGCAGCGCCTATGAATGCGTGACCACAGTGGCCCAGCTGGACGAGTGGATCGCACGCGCCGCCGCAGCGCGGCTCGTCGCCGTCGATACCGAGACTTCCGCGCTTGATGCGATGCGTGCCGATCTTGCGGGGATCAGCCTGGCGGTGGGCGCCAATCAGGCCTGCTACATCCCGCTGGGCCACGGCGGCACCGACATGTTCGCCGAGAAGCCCGAGCAGGTGCCGCTCGCCGAAGCGCTGGCGCGGCTCAAGCCGCTGCTGGAAAGCGACGCGGTGCTCAAGGTCGGGCAGAACATCAAGTACGACCTCAACGTGCTGGCCCGGCACGGGATCGAGGTTTCGCCGGTGGACGACACCATGATCGTCAGCTTCTGCCTCGACGCCGGGCGCTCGCTCGACGGGATCGGCGGCGGTCACGGCATGGACGAGCTGTCGCAGCGCCACCTTGCGCACACCACGCTGACCTTCAAGGAGATCTGCGGCACCGGCAAGAAGGCGATCCCGTTCGGCGAAGTGCCGCTGGACCGCGCGACCCAATATGCCGCCGAGGATGCGGACGTCACATGGCGC
This sequence comes from Novosphingobium barchaimii LL02, assembly GCF_001046635.1. Lineage (GTDB taxonomy): Bacteria > Pseudomonadota > Alphaproteobacteria > Sphingomonadales > Sphingomonadaceae > Novosphingobium > Novosphingobium barchaimii. Next base: position 114,160 of record NZ_KQ130456.1, on the reverse strand, counting down.
CTGCACAGCGCGCTCAAGCCGCGCCTGTCCTTTGAGGGCGGCACTCGCATCTACGAGCGGGTCGACCGCCCGCTGATCCCGGTGGTGGCGCAGATGGAACGCCACGGCATCAAGGTGGACCGCGAGAAGCTGGCCGGGCTCTCCAGCCAGTTTGCCGAGGCCATCGGCGCATTGGAAAAGGAAATCTTCGCCAAGGTCGGCCAGGAATTCACCATCGGCAGCCCCAAGCAGCTGGGCGATATCCTGTTCGACAAGCTGGGTTACAAGGGCGGCAAGAAGGGCAAGAGCGGCCAGTATTCCACGGACCAGTCGATCCTCGAAGGCCTTGCCGGGCAGGGCGCCGAAGTGGCGACGCAGGTGCTGGAATGGCGCCAGCTGTCCAAGCTGCGCTCTACCTACACCGAGGCGCTGCAGGCGGCGATCAACCCCGCAACGCAGCGCGTCCACACCAGCTACAGCCTTGTCGGCGCGCAGACCGGGCGTCTTTCGTCCACCGATCCAAACCTGCAGAACATCCCGATCCGCACCGAGATCGGCCGCCAGATCCGCGATTGCTTCGTGGCCGACACCGGCAACGTCCTGCTCTCGGCCGACTATTCACAGATCGAACTGCGCCTTGCGGCGCACATGGCCGATGTGCCCAGCCTCAAGGAAGCCTTCGCGAATGGCGAGGACATCCACTCGCGCACGGCGATGGAGATGTTCGGCGTGGTCGACCGCGACACGCGCGGACGGGCCAAGACGATCAACTTCGCGATCCTCTATGGCATTTCGCGATGGGGCCTTGCCGGGCGGCTGGGTGTGCCGGCAGACGAGGCGCAGGCGATGATCGACCGCTATTTCGAACGCTTCCCGGGCATCCAGCGCTATATCCATGAGACGCTGGAGAGCGTGCGCCTCAATGGCTATTCGGAAACGCTGTTCGGCCGCAAGACGTGGTTCCCGCGCGTAAACTCCAAGAACCAGGCCGAGCGGCAAGGCTCCGAGCGCGCCGCGATCAACGCCCCGATCCAGGGGACCAGCGCCGACATCATCAAGCGCGCCATGGTCCGCATGAATCCTGCGCTGGCGGCGGCGGGTCTGGGCCATGTGCGGATGCTGTTGCAGGTGCACGACGAATTGGTCTTCGAACTGCCCGAAGGCGACGTGGCCGAAGCCAAGCCGGTGATCGAGCGGGTGATGGCCGAGGCGGCGGCGCCTGCGGTCAATCTAGACGTACCGCTCGGCGTGGAGATCGGGTTCGGGACCAGCTGGGGCGCGGCGCACTGACGGTTATGGTGGGGGCTAAGGGGCGAGGCATCACGTTCGCCAAGGTGTCCATTCGTCACCTTTCCGCCGGTCCGTCTTTCCATTTCGGGGCGGATTAGGGGCGCACTGCCCTTTTGCTGCGATGCACCGAGTTAGGCGCTGAAACTGCTGCATCGCAGCATGGTTCTATCCTCATGATCGAGCTCATCGAACGCTACGTCACGGGTTTGCCCGATTGGGCTGAGCCGCCGGTGCTCGCGATCCTGGCGGCGGTGCTGGGCATGGTGATCGCGCTGGCCATCCATGCACTGCTTTTCCGCATACTGGGCCGCATCGCCCGGGCCAGCGCCAGCGAATCCGATGACATCGTCGTCAACCGCCTGACCCGGCCCACCCGCTGGGCCTTCGTGGCGTTCGGCGTGGTCTTCGCGGCGAGAGAGACGCCCGCGCTGGAGGCGGTCTGGTCGCGCCTCTCAGGGTTCGTGATGCCTCTGTTGACCGGGTGGATCGCCATCGCGGTCCTGCACGCCTTCGTCGAGGCGATGATCGTGCGCGCCGACATCACTGTCGAGAATAATCGAAACGCGCGCCGCCGCCGGACCCGGCTTTCGATCTTCGCGCGTATGGGGACATTCCTGATCGTGTTTCTGACGATCGCAGGCATGCTGGCCTCGATCCCGGGGGTGCGCGAAGTAGGGGTGACCTTGATGGCTTCGGCTGGCGTCGCCGCGCTGGCCGTAGGTGCCGCCGCCCAGCCGGCGCTAAAGGCCCTGATCGCCGGTTTCCAGATGGCCATGACCGAACCGATCAGCATTGACGACGTCGTCATCATCGACGGCGAGTGGGGCCGCATCGAGGATATCCGCACGACTTACGTGGTAGTGCGGGTGTGGGACGACAGGCGGCTGGTGGTGCCTTCGAACCGTTTTCTGGAGGATACGTTCCAGAACTGGACGAAGACCAGTTCAGAACTGCTCGGGACAGTATTTCTCTACCTCGACCACGGGGTCGAGATTGGCCCGATCCGAGAGGAATATACCCGCCAGATCACCGCTCATCGCCTTTGGGACAGGCGTGCCCAAATTCTGCAGGTGACCGATTGCCGCGACCAGACGCTGGAAGTGCGCCTGCTGATGAGCGCGCGCGACGGGCCGATGCTGTTCGACCTGCGTTGCGAAATCCGCGAAGGGATGATGGACTGGATCCGCCGGGAAATGCCCGAAGCATTGGCCCGCCGTCGTCACATGCAGGTGACGCCGATGGAGATTGCCGCGTCCCCTTCTATGGTCGAGGCGCTCGCCATGACTAGCTCGACCAGAGGCAGTTCCGGGCCGGGTAACATCCCTGCGGTCAATTAAATCTGGGTTTAAATCTTCAGCCGTGCTACGATAAGGATCGCTGACGTCGAATTTTGCGACGGTTTTCGGCAATATTGGGACTTTGCGCCGGAATAAAATTCCTGCAATTCCTCCTTCTTGCGACGATTTCCTTTCACTAGACGACTTGACGCACGACCGGCGTCGCACTTGCACGTCACCACTACCGTTTCTTGAAAGGGAACAAACATGCCAACCGGCACTGTGAAATTCTTCAACGCCGATAAGGGCTACGGCTTCATTTCTCCGGAAGATGGCGGACAGGACAGCTTCGTGCACATCTCCGCCGTGCAGAGCGCAGGCATGCGCACGCTGGAGAAAGACCAGCGCGTTGATTACGAAGTCGAAGTGGGCCGGAACGGCAAGGCTTCGGCGGTCAACCTGCGCTCGGCCTGACACGGACGTTTTTTCGGGGCGGCGGGCCTTGCTCGCTCCCCGGCGTTCAAAAATTTGTCAGGAGTTCAAGCATGTCATTCAGCCGTGAATTCTGTGACGGTCGCGCAGCGGAAGCTGCTCTGGCCGCCGACACCGCAAAGCTCGACAACGTGCGCGATCGTGAACGGCGATCGGAAGCCGCATGGCGGACCATGTCCGAGCGTATCCGTCAGACCGAAGAAGCCCGCGACGCCAAGGAAGCGGCTCGTGTGGCCGATTGACCGAGGTGTGTTTTCTGCCCGGAGCGCTGCGATACTGCGCTGATGCGGCGTCTATGACGCGACATCGCGCACCAGGCGAAACGGGCCAGTGGGGCGTAAAGCTGCAACTGGCCCGTTTCGCCTGGTGCGCGATTACGTTTTTACTGATGTGCGGGGTGGCCGAAGCCTGAGGGACCGGCGGTCCCGAGGCCCTTTCCCGGCCTAAGCGCGGGAAAGGGGTGTACCTCTCGTTTTGTGTCTTCAGTCCACCATCGCAGCAACCAGGTGACGAAGGTCTTCCCTGGTCAGGAGGCCGGGGCCGGACTTCCGCATGGAAGCAGGCAGGGCCATCGCGGGATGGTTGAAGGCATTGGTCTTGGGGCGGTCCGAGCCGCCCATGATCGTTGTATGCATGATATCCTATAATCGCGGCAATGGGCCGCTGGTTCCTATCGTCTGAAATTACCGCGTCGTTGGCCCGGAGGACCACCCTGACCGGGTGTACGCTCACGAAACACGATGCGACCCTTGGTGAGGTCGTACGGGGTCATTTCGACGTGGACACGGTCGCCAACGACCGAGCGGATGCGAAACTTGCGCATCTTGCCGGCGGTATAGGCGATAATCTTGTGTTCGTTGTCGAGCAGTACGGCAAAGCGTCCATCGGGGAGGATTTCCTCGATGTAACCTTCCATCGTAAGCAGTTCTTCCTTGGCCAAGTCTTCTATTCCGAAAAAAGCGTTGCCCCCTGCCAACCGTGCTGTTGCAAAGTAAGCCTTGAGAGCCAAGCAGCTAGAAAAGGGAGGCGACACCGCGTGAAGCGGCTGCACAAATGTCCCGTCGCAGGCGACGCAGCGACATGCATATAGAGCGTCCTCGCGAAAATTGCAACTTCCGCGATAAGGTCCGGCTCAGAAACCGGCGCGGGGTGCACGCGCCTAGCCAGCTTGCCGGAAATGGCGTATGCTGACCACATTGCCGAGACGTTTTTGCACATCGGCGACTGAGAGACCCTTCGAGCTCCCGCAATCAGGAGCGCTGCCATGGACCTCGACCAGCCTCTTTTTTCCGACCGGCTGGGTCTGATCCGCTGGGTCGATGCTGGCCGTGGGTGGCGCCCGGTTTTCTCGATCATTCGCAGCCCGATTTCATGGAGCAGGGTTTCATGAGAACGCCACTGCCAACTGCCATGACTTCGGCTTTAGGCCAATTCCAGGTCAGCCTTGCGATTCGCCGTGTGGTGACACGCTATCACTCTTCTTGAGGACAATGCATGACAGACACTGAAGACGAAGACAGCCCCCAGACCAAGCCCCGGCGCACCCATTTCCGCCGGTCCGACGGGCCGAAGCTGACGCCGGATGCAGCCAGTCGGCAGGGCGCCGTAACCAAGCTGGCATTCGAGATGCTGGGGAAGGATGGGGCAATTGCCTATCTCAACCTCGACAGCGAAAGCCTTGGCGGACGCCCTCTCGATCTCGCGACGGCTTCGGTCGACGGGTTGAAGCGGGTTGAGAGCGATCTTGCCGCGCGGCGGGCGGGCGTGGGCGCGTAACAGCTGCTGAGTTCCTCCCCGAAACAAGCTCGGGGAGGAACCATTCCTGTCAGTCGCCGTGCTTCCTCTCACGAGTTGGCGCGACCATGCCCGGCGCGATGAAGCCGATCGGCGTCACTTCCATGGCGCGCTTCTTCAGCTCGCCCTTCATGCGCATGTATTCCGATTCCATTTCCTCGGTCACCGTGGCGCGGCTGTCTTCGAGGGCGTCCTCGAAGTCGGCGGCGGTCACCTGCTCAACCGCCGCACCGCGCTTGCGGATGGCGATCAGGCCGGCGCGGCGGACCACGTCTTCCAGGTCGGCGCCCGTGAAGCGCTCGGTCCGCGCCGCGATGCTGGCGAGGTCGACGTCGCCTGCCAGCGGCATCTTGCCAGTGTGGATGCCCAGGATATGTTCACGCCCCGGCCCATCGGGGGTGCCGACATAGACCAGTTCGTCGAACCGGCCCGGACGCAGCAGCGCGGGGTCGACCAGCGCAGGGCGGTTGGTGGCGCCCACCAGCACGACCGACTGCAGTTCCTCCATCCCGTCCATCTCGGCGAGGATCGTATTTACCACCCGGGCCGTCACCTGCGGTTCGCCGCCAGCCCCGCCCATGCCGCGTGCGGGCACCAAGCTGTCGATCTCGTCGATGAAGATCACGCAAGGCGCCACCTGTCGGGCGCGGGCGAACAGGCGGGCGATCTGCTGCTCGCTTTCGCCGTACCACTTCGAAAGCAGGTCGGAGGACTTGATCGAGATGAAGTTCGCTTCGGCCTCCTTGGCGACGGCCTTCGCGAGCAGGGTCTTCCCGGTGCCGGGCGGGCCATAGAGCAGGAAGCCCTTGGCCGGGCGGATACCCAGCTTGTGGAAGGCTTCCGGGTTCTTCAGCGGCAGTTCAATGCCTTCCTTCAGCTTGAGCTGCGCATCATCCAGACCGCCGATGTCGGCCCAGCCGATGTTGGGCACCTGAACCATGACTTCGCGCATCGCCGATGGCTGGACGCGCTTGAGGGCAGCAAGGAAGTCCTCACGCGTGACCTGAAGGCTTTCCAGCACTTCGTTGGGGATCGTGCGTGCTTCGAGGTCAAGGCGGGGCATGATCCGGCGAACGGCTTCGATCGCCGCCTCGCGGGCGAGGGCGGCGAGGTCCGCGCCGACGAAACCGTGAGTGGTGCGGGCCAGTTCGCTCAGGTCGACCCGTTCGCCGAGCGGCATGCCGCGGGTGTGGATGCCCAGAATCTCGCGGCGACCTGATTCGTCCGGCACGCCAATGACGATTTCGCGGTCGAAGCGGCCAGGACGGCGCAGCGCCTCGTCGATCGCATCGGGCCGGTTGGTGGCCGCGATGACGACGACGTGGGCGCGGCTGTTGAGCCCGTCCATCAAGGTGAGAAGCTGCGCGACGAGGCGCTTTTCTGCCTCGCCGTGGACCTGGTCCCGCTTGGGGGCGATCGAGTCGATCTCGTCGATGAAGATGATGGCGGGCGCGGCCTTGGTTGCTTCCTCGAAGATCTCGCGCAGGTGCTTTTCGCTCTCACCATAGCCGGAACCCATGATTTCGGGGCCGTTGATCGAGAAGAAGCTGGCCTCGCTCTCATTGGCGACGGCCTGTGCCAGGCGCGTCTTGCCGGTCCCCGGCGGGCCGTGAAGCAGCACGCCCTTGGGCGGCGCCACGCCGAGGCGCGTGAACAGTTCGGGATAGCGCAGGGGCAATTCCACCATCTCGCGCAGCTGGCGGATCGTGTCGCCCATGCCGCCGACGTCGTCGTAATTGACGTCGCCGCGCGCGTCGTGGGCTTCTTCGAAGACCTCACGCAGTTCCACTTCGGTGTTCTCGTCGATGTGGACGATCCCGCGCGGCGTGGTGGAGACGACGTTGAGGCGGATTTGCGTCAGCGCATAGGCGGGCGTGTTGAACATGCGGCTGAGCTGGGGCGGGATGTCCGCTACCTGCTGCTGGCCAGTGGTGGCGACCAGATCGCCCTGAACCATCGGGCGCCCGAAAAAGTTGCGCTTCAGCGCGGCGGCCGGTCCCTGTAGGCGCATGTCTTTCTGGGCAGGCGCGAAGACCACGCGCTGGGCGGGGCGCGATTCAGCCTTGCGGACCACCACATGGTCGCCCGATCCGACTTCTGCATTGCCGCGCTGCAATCCGTCGAGGCGGATGACCTCCAGCCCTTCGTCCTCGTCATAGGCCAGAACGGCGCGCGCCACGGTGACCGCCTTACCGGTTACCTCCAGCACGTCGCCTTCCAGCGCGCCGAGTTCGGACAATGCCTCGCGTGAGAGGCGGGCGATACCCTGGCCGCTCTCCTCCTGACGGGCGGCTGCTACCTGCAGCTTGACCGTGCGCTCGTCTGTCCTGGTTTCCGTATCCGCCATCGCGCTTCCCTTCTTCGGTCCTGCCCCTGATTTCCCCCGGCGGCAGATGCACGTGGGCTGGATCGGGCGGCGAGATCGAAAGCTAGGTATCGACTACCCGGTTTTCAAATGGCCCGATTGCAAACGAACCCCAGCGCACGGCGGCGGTTCCAGTGATCGATGGTGTGAAAGGCGAAATAGCCACGGTATGCGGGGCGCAGAAAGGTGTCCGGCCGGTTGCTGGCGGATACGTTTGCGCAAGGCAAAAAAAGGCCCGGTCGTTTCCGACCAGGCCATGGAAGTTTTGGGAGAGGATGCCTGAAAGGCACTCTCTATGTGCCCTTCATGGCCCTTTTGTGCAAGTGCGAAGCAACGCTAATTGGTTGCGAAAAACACAACATAAGTTGCACAATGCTGCATGAATCGCCGAAAATGACGGAAAAACCTCTGGCAATCCGCCTTGTATGATAATGAACCGACATTCAGGTTCTGCATTGGAGGCCGGCGCGATCACAGCGCACAGGCGATGGTCGCAAACGATTGCCTGCTGCGATGCGCCATTTGCTCAGCAAGGTAAGCACCATGGCACGCAAAATCGGCGCCGATCCCACGGAGGACCGGCGCCGATTGGGATTGGTCTCTATAATGTCCGGCAAAACGTGTCCGGGGCGTTGCCCGGTCAGTGCGCCAGCAACAAGGTGGGCCCGCCATCTTCGCCGAGAAAATACGCGGTGACCCCGCCAAACAGGAACTCGCGCAGGCGGCTCTTGCCATAGGCGCCCATGACCAGCAGGTCTGCGTGCGCCTGGGTGACCGCGATGGCGAGGGTTTTTTCGGTCGAATCGCGGCGTTCGTGTTCTTCGTATTCGGCGTTGACGCCGTGACGAGCGAGGTAGCGCAAGGCGTCGTTGGCAGGAAAACCGCCCTGCTTTTCTATTACCGAGATCAGTTTTACCGATTCGCAGTTCATCAACAAAGGCAACGAAGCGCGCAGCGCGGCCGCGGCCTGTTCGCCGCCGTCCCAGGCAATGCAGGCCTGCCTTATCGGCAGTGTCAGCGGCCGGTCGTCCGCCAGAACAAGGATCGGCGTGCGCGAGGTAAGGGCAAGGTCTCCGGCGAGTCCGCCTGAACGGGAGACCACTACGAGGTCGGCAAGCCGCGCCGCATAGGCAAGTGCAGTAACGGGATCGTCCTCGCAGCGCACGACATCGAAGGCTACACCGCTGCCTGCGAGTTGCGTTTCGGCCGTGGTGGCGACGGTGTCATCGTCCTCGCGTGCTTTCTCGAGGGCGTCGGACAGGACGTAGCTGCCGCCCATCGGGTCCATCGCGATGTAGCGTGAAACGGGCGTGTCGACGAGGACGGTAACGTGGCCCTCGGCGCGGCGGGCGATGTCTGCTGCGGTGGCAATCCGGGCGTCCCTGCCGGGCTTGCGGTCGGCATTCACGAGTATCGAGCGCATGATCTTATCTCCCTAACGTGCAGCCTTGAGCTTTAGTCCCTGGCCAGGCCGGTTCCATGACCGGGATCAAATGCGGGCGTGATCCGCGCTGTTCGGCTGGGACCAAGAGGAAACGAGCGGCGCGGGGGAGGGTTGCCTTGGACACATGTCGTAACACTCGGGCCATTCCCGATTGCCCGCAGCGCCAGCTTCCGAAGTGAAGACGGCGCCGTGGCGGATTTCGCGGGACCCTGCTCTGCTTCCGCGACCGCTTCCAGGTCCCTGCCGAAGTGCTGCTGCAGACGCTTCAAGCGCAGCGTATGGCGGAGCCTGTCGAAGCCTGTGCCTGAACCCAGAGAACGACAAAGGGGCCGATGGCTTGCGCCATCAGCCCCTCGTCCACATGGGGAGTGAAAATCGTCGAACGGACGATCAGGCCGTCTTGTCGGTCTCGTAGCGTTCGATGGCTTCCAGTACGATCCGGCGGGCATCTGCGGCGTTGCCCCAAGTGCCGACGCGGACCCACTTTTCCTTCTCCAGGTCCTTGTAGTGCGTGAAGAAGTGCTCAACCTGCTGGTAGACGATGTCGGGCAGGTCTTCCTTCTCGTTCACGTGCGAATAGTACGGGAACGTCGAATTGACGGGCACGCACAGCAGCTTTTCGTCGCCGCCATGCTCGTCTTCCAGGTTGAGGACGGCGATAGGACGCACCTTCACGACGCAGCCCGGGATGAACGGCGAGCGTGCGACGACCAGTGCGTCGAGCGGATCGCCATCGGGCGAGAGCGTGTGCGGCACGAAGCCGTAGTTCGCCGGGTAACGCATCGGCGTGTGCAGGATGCGATCGACGAACAGTGCGCCGGAAGCCTTGTCGAACTCGTACTTGACCGGCTCGCCGCCGACCGGAACCTCGATGACGACGTTGAGGCTTTCAGGCGGATTGTCGCCAACGGGGATCATGTCGATGCGCATAACGGTCCTTACTTTAACTGGCACGATACATACGCGCCGGTTGGATCACGATGCGCGCGGGCTTAGCGTTGCAACTATTGCACTGCAACCGCCTATTGGAATGAACGGAACTTAGTTGCGCCGGGCTGTCAGCAGCCGGTCCAGGCCGTTCGTCTTGCCCGGTGTGGTGCTTTCGAGCCACGGGTAACGCAGGCCCCCGTGGTAGTCGATTTCGATAGTCTGATACCGGTCGTCACGGCGGATCAGCAGGGCGATCGGTGCTTTCGAAGACTTTGCGGCGGTCACCGCATCCTTCATCACGTCCTCGCTATAGGCATGCCCGCCCACCGCTACGATTTTGGCGGTGTTGACGATGCCCGCGTTGAAGGCAGGTCCGTCCCACAAGGTGGAGGTGACTTCGCCGTCCTTGTTGAGATTGATGCCCAGCGAATACGTCAGGTCGAGCGTTTTGCGCGAATCGGCCACGCCCTTGTCATACGGGTTGGGCTTGTCCTGCCAGGTCAGTTTGTAGCCGGCCATCTCGATGCCCTTGAGCGGTGCGGGCTGGCCCGTCCCGTAAAGGCGGGTGCGCAGGAAGCTGGCCCAGTCATAGGGATAGACGCCGTTCAGTGTGGTGACGATCTCGTCAAAATCATAGGTCAGCTCGCCCCAGTCGCCGTCGCGCACGCCGAAGAAGGCCTTGGCGAAATCGTCGAGGCCCTTGGCGCCGCGCGTGCCCTGGCGGATGATCTGGTCCGCCTCAAGCCAGGTCAGCGCGCCCTCGGTGTAATAATCCTCGCTGCGGGTGAGCGAGAGATAGGGCAGCGGGCGGCGGCGATTGAGCTGCGGACCGGCGGTGGTGTCCTCCACCGAGCGCCAGCCGCGTCCCGGCGTGCCTTCCGCGAACTTGGCGGCGATGCCGGCAAGCGAGCCCAGGATCGTCTCGCGCGACTGCACGCCCGACCTTGCCGAAAGGAAATAGCCCCAGAACTGGGTCTGCCCTTCATAAAGCCACAACAGGGTGTTCTGCATCGGCTGCTGATAATCGGGCGTCCAGGCATCGGCGCCGCGGCGGAACTTGCCGTTCCAGCTGTGCACGAATTCATGCGCGATGACGTTGCGGTCCCAGGCCATGGTGTCCCAATCGGTCCAGGACTTGGGCTCCATCTGGTTCTCGCTGGAGCGGTGGTGCTCTAGGCCGATACCGCCCATGCGGTCGGTCAGGGCCAGGAGGAAGTCGTAGTGGTCGAAATGCTTGGCGCCGAAGGTCGCCAGCGCCTCGGAAACGAGATTGCGGTAGGTTTCGAGGTTCTTGGGCGCGATCTTCAACTGGGCCGGCTCGTCGGCGACGACGTCCATCCAGACGCCTTCGCCCAGATCCCAGCGCTGCGTGTAAATCCCTGCGAAAATCGGCGAATCGACCAGGCGCTCATAGTCGATCGTGCTCCACGTGACGGTGTTCGCGCTGCGGGCCATGCCGTCGAGCGCGGTGTAGACGCTCCACCCCTTGGGGAAGGTAACGGTCGGCTTCACCTTGACCTGCCGCACGTAATAACCAGCGGGGTAGAGGCTCATCTTCTCCCACTGCAGGTTGAGCATCTCTCGCGTCATCGTCACGCGGCCTTCGCTGGTTTGCAGCGGCGAGGTGTGGACGAAGCGGGCAGTGACCTCCTTCGTGCCTTCTGGCAGGGCGAGGTGGAAGGCGTTGACCGCCACGGTGTCGCGCACCCAGGCGATTTCCTTGCCGTCGGCGAAGAAGTGGACGTTCGCCAGCATCGCATAGGGGCCGGTTTCGGAGTGATTGCCGGGCAGCCAGCCGGGCTGGAGCAGGGTGAGCGACTTGGTGCCGGCCGCGACCGGAAAGCTTTGCGTCACCTTGTAGACGCCGCGTTCGATGTCGCTGGCGTCGATCCCCAGCGTCACCGTGCCGGCATAGGGCACATCGCGCGCGGCGGGAATTTCCGGTGGCAGCGGGGGCGCCATCGGGGTCGTGCGGGTAGGGTCCTGAGCCAGCGCCGAAGTGGAGAGGAACAGGGAGGCGAAGAGCGTTGTAGCCGCGAACCGATACTTCATTACGTGGTTCTTTGCGCCTGTTGCCGCATTTGGCAACCATCCAATCGCCCGGTTTCCTCAGGGACACTTTCCCCGCCGCGCCAATCGGGCTAAGCGCGCGCACCATGAGCAAAGCAGCATCCACCGCCCCGACCACCCCGCAGGCGATCAGGGGAACCCAGGACATCTTCGGCGCCGAAGCCGAGGCTTTCGCCCATGTCGTCGAGACGTTCGAGCGCGTCCGCAAGCTCTACCGCTTTCGCCGCGTGGAAATGCCGGTGTTCGAAAAGACGGCGGTGTTCTCGCGCTCGCTGGGCGAGACGACCGATGTCGTCTCCAAGGAAATGTATTCGTTCGAGGACCGGGGCGGCGAATCGCTGACCCTGCGCCCTGAATTCACCGCCGGTATCGCCCGCGCCTACCTGACGGACGGCTGGAAGCAGTTCGCCCCGCTCAAGGTCGCGACGCACGGCCCGCTGTTCCGCTACGAGCGTCCGCAGAAGGGCCGCTACCGCCAGTTCCACCAGATCGACGCCGAAGTGATCGGCGCCGCCGAGCCGATGGCCGATGTGGAACTGCTGGTCATGGCTGACCAGTTGCTCAAGGAACTGGGCATTGCAGACGGCGTGACCCTGCAGCTCAACACACTGGGCGACGCCGCCAGCCGCGATGCCTGGCGCGCCGCGCTGGTCGAATATTTCCGCGATCACAAGGACGCCTTGTCCGAGGATTCGCAGGATCGGCTGGAGCGAAACCCACTGCGCATTCTCGATTCCAAGGACCCGCGCGACAAGCCCTTCACCGCCGATGCGCCAAAGATCGACGACTTTCTCTCGGGCGAGGCGCAGGACTTCTTTGGCGCGGTGACCCACGGACTGGAAGCTGCTTCGGTGGACTTCGTGCGCGCCCCGGCGCTGGTGCGCGGGCTGGACTATTACCGCCACACCGCGTTCGAATTCGTGACTGACCGTCTGGGCGCGCAGGGCACCGTGCTGGGCGGCGGCCGCTACGACGGCCTGATGGCGGCACTTGGCGGCCCGGAAACACCGGCCGTCGGCTGGGCGGCCGGGATCGAGCGTCTGGCGATGCTTGTCGCCGATGCCGGACAATCTTCCGAGCCGGCTCTCACCGCGATCCTCGCGGTCGAGGATGATGCGGCGCTGTCCTTTGCGTTGAAAGCCCTCACCGCGCTGCGCCACCAGGGCATCGACGCCGAGATGGTCGCCACGGGTAGCCCGCGCAAGCGTTTCGACAAGGCGGTGAAGCTGGGCGCCAAGGTGCTGGCCTCGTTCGTGGTCAAGGACGGCGTACCAACCGCTAACCTGCGCGCTGGCGAGCCGACCGCCGAGTTCCTCGCGGTCGAACAGGTCCTGATGACGATCCAGCCGTGAGCATTTCCGACGCCCGCCTGGCCCAGCTCGGGGCACGCTTTGCAGAACTGGAGGCGCGCCTTGCCTCGGGCACGCTCGACAGCGATGCGTTCGTCGCCGCCAGCCGCGACTACGCCGAGATCGAGCCGGTGGCCCGCGTCGCCGCCGATATCGCGGCTATGCGCGGAGAATTGGCAACGCTCCAGAAGCTGGACGATCCCGATCCCGAGATGCGCGCCATGGCCGCCGAGGAAATCGCGCGCCTGAAAGCCGATCTGCCCGAGGCCGAACGCCGCCTTGCCATTGCCATGTTGCCGCGCGATGCGGCCGACGTGCGCCCGGCCATGCTGGAAATCCGCGCCGGCACCGGCGGCGACGAGGCCGCGCTGTTCGCCGCCGACCTCTACCGCATGTACGAGAAATATGCGGCGGAGCAGGGCTGGCGCATCGAAATGGTCAGCGCCAATGCCAACGACGTGGGCGGCTTCAAGGAAGTGGTCGCCAACATCAACGGCTCGGGCGTTTTCGCGAAGCTCAAGTTCGAAAGCGGCGTCCACCGGGTCCAGCGCGTGCCGGTGACCGAATCTGGGGGGCGCATCCATACCTCTGCCGCCACCGTCGCGGTCCTGCCCGAACCCACCGAGGTCGATGTGCAGATCGACGACAAGGACCTCAAGATCGACATCTACCGCGCATCGGGCGCGGGCGGCCAGCACGTCAACACCACCGATTCGGCGGTGCGCATCACGCACTTGCCCTCAGGCCTCGTGGTGATCTGTCAGGACGAGCGCAGCCAGCACAAGAACAAGGCCAAGGCGATGCAAGTCCTGCGCGCCCGCCTCTACGAGAAGATGCGCGACGAAGCCCAGGGCGCCGAGGCCGAGGCGCGCAAGGCCATGGTCGGCTCGGGCGACCGCTCGGAACGCATCCGCACCTACAACTTCCCGCAAGGCCGGGTGACCGACCACCGCATCAACCTGACTCTCCACCGCCTGCCTGAAATCCTCGAAGGACCGGGCCTGGGCGAACTGGTCGACGCCCTCATCGCCGAGGACGAGGCCAAGCGCCTCGCGGCAATGGATGGCTGAGGGTGAGCGGGGCAGCGGTGTACCTATTTCCAGCCACCGCTCATGCTGAGCGTGCCGAAGCATGACTGACGCCGCCGTCGCCGCAGCGATCCGCGCTGCCGCCGAGCAACTCTCAGCCACCAGCGACACTGCCCGGCTCGACGCCGAGGTATTGATGGCCCACGCACTGGGCGTTACCCGCTCGCAGCTTCTGCTGGGCCGGATGCGCGATCCGGCGCCCGAAGGCTTCGCGCCGCTGGTCGAGCGCCGCGCGCGTCACGAGCCGGTGGCCTACATCACCGGGCAGCAGGAGTTCTTTTCGCTGCCCTTCATCGTCAGCCCCGACGTTCTGATCCCGCGCGGCGATTCGGAAGTGCTGGTGGAGACCGCTATCGCCGCCCGGCCGGGTGCCCGCACCGTGCTCGATTGCGGCACCGGCTCGGGCGCGCTCCTGCTGGCGACATTGGTTAACCTGCCCGCCGCGCGCGGCATCGGCATCGACCGCTCGCCCGGCGCTCTGGCGATCGCGCAGGCCAACGTCGAGGCGCTCGGACTCGCGGAACGCGCCGCGATGGTGCCCGCTGACTGGCACGAACCGGGCTGGAGCGACGCCCTCGGCGGACCGTTCGACCTCATCCTCGCCAATCCGCCTTATGTCGAAGACGATGCCACGCTGGACGCTTCCGTTAGGGCCTTCGAGCCGGCAGGCGCCCTGTTTTCCGGGCCTCACGGCCTTGACGACTACCGTATCCTCGTGCCCGAGCTTCCGCGCCTGCTGGCACCCGGCGGAGCGGCGCTCGTGGAGATCGGCTATGCGCAGGCAGAAGCCGTCATCGCCATCGGCGAGGCCTGCGGTCTTTCAGCCCGGCTCCATCGGGACCTGGCCGGAAGGGCACGGGTCATCGCGTTTTGGTGAACAAACATACGTGAGGCGTAAGTTTTCGCTTGGAATTAGGCGGTATAGTGCGTAAAGATTGATGCGAACCGGCTTATGGACGATGTTTTCCCATACCCGGCTCGCCTCCAGCATTTGCAAATGGCCGTGGGTTTCCACGGCAACGCAGATGTGAAGCTCACGGCGGCCGGGGGGCCAGTCGGGATCAATTTATTTAGGCATACCGGCCTGTAGGGCTCAGGCGGATGCCAGGGGTTTTGAGGAACGTTATCCTTGAATAACAATCGTAGTAGCAACAACAATAACAACAATAACAACCGCAGGCGAGGCCGCGGTAACAACAACAACCGCCAGCAGGGCGGTCAGCAAACGAACCGGATCGACAGCAGGGCGCGCGGCAACGCTCCCCAGATGCTCGAAAAGTATCGCAAGCTGGCCCACGACGCCCATCTGAACGGCGACCGCGTGACGGAGGAATACAACCTCCAGTTCGCGGATCATTACTTCCGCGTCATCGCCGACCAGAAGCAGCGCCAGGACGAATTGCGCCAGCCGCGTCCCAGCGACCGTCCGTCCGAATACAGTGACGACTTCGGTTCGGAGTACGATCCCTACGGTGAAAATCCGTCGATGCCGGGCGATCGCCCGATGCCGTCCGAGCGCGAACCACGCCAGGATCGTGAGCAGCGCTCTGATCGCGAACCGCGTCAGGACCGTGAGCAGCGCCCCGAGCGCGAGCCGCGTCAGGATCGTGAACAGCGCGCCGATCGCGGTCCGCGTCAGGATCGTGAGCCGCGCCAGGATCGCGAACCCCGCGCCGAGCGCCGTGACGAGGCAGTAGCCGACGCGCCGGTCGCTGCGGTCGAAGTGGCTTCCGACCCGGCGACGGAAGTCCCGGGTTCGGTTTACGAGCCGCCTGAAAACCCCTTTGTGCGCGACAATCGCGGCACCCGCGGTCTCAAGCAGCGCAAGCCGCGCGGACCGCGCGTTGACGAGGATGCCGAAGAGGTTTCCGCCGATGCCGCATCGCCGGAGCCAAAGGGCAACTTCGACGCAGCGGTTCTGCCTCCTGCGATCTCCACCAAGCCCGCCCGCAAGGCCCGGGCAGTGGCCCAGCCTGCGGAATCCTCGGCAGAAGCGCCTGTCGAAGTGTCGGCCGATGCATCTGCCGAAGCCGCCGCCGAGGAAAAGCCCCGCCGCCGCCGCGCCCGCAAGCCTGCGGCCGATGATGCGGGCGCCACGCCTGAAGCCGTGAACGGCTAATCTCTTCCCGGCTCGGCGCAAGGTGACTTGCGCCGAGCCGGACCAGGCTTACAAGCCCTATGCGATGCAGTCAGATCGGCGCGCTTCGCCCTTTCCCCGTTTTTTGAGCCAGGCCTTGGTTCCGACCAGGCCGGCCTATCGCGCTTTGGCGGCTCTTGCCGCTGGCGTCGCCGCTGCCTGCGGCTTCCAACCCCTCGCCCTATGGCCGCTGACATTGCTCGGCGTGGCCTGGCTGCTAGAGCTGGTGAGCCGGGCCCGCACGGGCCGTCAGGTCTTCGCGCTGGGTTGGTGCTTCGGGCTGGGCCACTTCACCCTCGGCAACAACTGGATCGCGACGGCCTTCACTTATCAGGCGAATTTGCCCGCATGGTTGGGCATGATCGCGGTGGCGCTTATCGCGGTTTACCTTGCGTTGTTCCCTGCAGTGGCGGCGCTGGCCGCATGGCTGGTCGTCCGGCCAGAGGGGCGCGGCCGTTTCGCCAGTTTCCTCCTTGCCTTCGCGGCTGCCTGGATCGTCACCGAATGGACGCGCAGTTGGTTGTTCAGTGGCTTTGCCTGGAACCCGCTGGGCGTTGCCCTATTGGGGCAGTTCGGCAGCCGAGGCATGGCGCTGATTACCCCCTGGATCGGGACTTATGGTCTCTCCGGAGTGCTGGCCCTGCTTGCCGGACTGCCGGGACTCTGCGCGCGCGGGGGCGATGGGCAGGACCGGATCGGCCGGTTGCTATGGGCACTGCCGGTGCTGGCTTTTGCCGGCGCATTGGCCCTCGTCATGATCATGCCGGGGCCACCAGCGCGCGAAGGCGCCGTGCGCTATACCCTGGTCCAGCCCGATCTCAGGCAGGAGGTCATCGACGACCCGCGCGAATTCGAGCCCAGCTTCCGGAAACTCGCCATGCTTTCGCTGCCGCGCGGCAGCGGTGACCGGCGCGTGGTGTTCTGGCCCGAATCCGGCCTCGCCGATTTCCTGCGCGATGGCTACCCGGCCTACGTCTACAGCGCTTACAATTACGGCGGCGATCCTGCGCTTTCGCGGATGCGCATCGGCCGGGTGATCGGCCCTTACGGACTGCTCCTGACCGGGGCGGTGGATGTCGTGATCGAACACGGCGAGGATGTGGCCGCGCGCAATTCGGTTACCGCCCTAGATGGTGACGGCGATATCCTCGCCGGTTATTCCAAGGCGCACCTCGTGCCCTTTGGCGAATATCTGCCGCTGCGCTGGATACTGGAGCCGCTGGGCGCCAGCCGCTTCGTGGCGGGGCAACTCGATTTCTGGCCCGGTCCTGGGCCGCGCACAATCGACTTCGGCGTGTACGGCGAGGCGGGCATCCAGATCTGCTACGAGATCATCTTCAGCGGTCATGTCGTCGATCCGTCGAACCGTCCTGACTACATCTTCAATCCATCAAACGATGGCTGGTTTGGCGCCTGGGGCCCGCCCCAGCATCTTGCACAGGCGCGGCTGCGCGCGATCGAGGAGGGGCTGCCGGTCCTGCGATCCACCACCACCGGGATCAGCGCTGTGATCGACGCGGACGGGATCGTGCGCGCTTTCGTGCCGCGTCACCAGGCAGGCCGGCTAGATGGAATGATCCCGCCGGCGCACGAACCTACCCTGTTTGCCCGCTATGGAAACGTGCTGCCGCTGGGGTTTGCCGCAGTGCTGTTTTTTGCAAGTCTTTGCGTGGTTGCACTGAGGCGCCGTCGGGGCTAGACCTGGGACATCACATAAAGCTTCCTTTATATCCCAGGGTTTCTCATGCGCAGCAACTACGTCTTCACGTCCGAGAGCGTTTCCGAAGGCCACCCGGACAAGGTTTCCGACCAGATTTCCGACGCCATCGTCGATCTTTTCTTGTCCAAGGACCCCGAGGCGCGCGTCGCCTGCGAGACCCTGACGACCACCCAGCTCGTTGTTCTTGCCGGTGAAATCCGCTGCAAGGGTGTGTTCGAGAATGGCGAATGGGCCGAAGGCGCGCTTGCCGAGATCGAGAAGACCGTCCGCGATGTCGTCAGGAAGATCGGTTACGCGCAGGACGGCTTCCACTGGGAAACCTTCGAATTCATCAACCGCCTGCATGCCCAGTCCGCCCACATTGCCCAGGGCGTCGACGCCTCGGGCAACAAGGATGAAGGCGCCGGCGACCAGGGCATCATGTTCGGTTACGCCTGCGACGAGACGCCCGACCTGATGCCGGCGACGCTCTACTACAGCCACAAGATTCTGCACCGCCTGGCCGAAGACCGCCACTCGGGCGCAGCGCCTTTCCTTGAGCCCGACGCCAAGAGCCAGGTTACCCTGCGCTTCGAGAACGGCGTGCCGGTTGCCGCGACCGCTGTCGTCGTCTCGACCCAGCATGCGCCCGGTTACGACACGGGCGACAAGGAAGCGCAGCTGAAGGGCTATGTGAAGCAGGTCGTCACCGAACTGCTGCCGGAAGGCTTCGTGACCGCGGAGACCGTGTTTCATATCAACCCGACCGGCTCGTTCGAGATCGGCGGCCCTGATGGCGACGCGGGGCTTACCGGCCGCAAGATCATCGTCGACACCTACGGCGGCGCAGCCCCGCACGGCGGCGGCGCGTTCTCGGGCAAGGACCCGACCAAGGTGGACCGCTCGGCCGCGTATGTGACGCGCTATCTTGCCAAGAATGTGGTTGCCGCCGGTCTTGCCACGCGCTGCACGATCCAGGTTTCCTACGCCATCGGCGTGTCGAAGCCGCTCTCGCTTTATGTCGACACCCACGGCACGGGTTCGGCCAGCGACGCCGACCTGGAAGCGGCGATCGCCAAGGTCGCCGCCGACAAGCTGGGCGGCCTGACCCCGCGCGGCATCCGCGTGGGCCTGGGCCTCAACAAGCCGATCTACGGCGTGACCGCCGCTTACGGCCACTTCGGCCGCGAGCCCGAGGGAGACCTGTTCCCCTGGGAGCGCACTGACCTTGCCGATGCGCTGAAGGCTGCGCTGGTCTGATCCCCAGTTTCCTGACGGATCGCCGGACATGAAAGGCCGGGCCGGGAGCAATCCCGGTCCGGCCTTTTCGCATTTCGCCTTGCGATGACGGTGGTCGACCAACGGCATATGCGCGTCGATCGGCGGCTTTGCCGGACTTGCCTTGCTGAAATCTCGCAGTAGCTTCGGCCGATCGTTTTCCGCGCGTTTCCGGGCGCGGAACAGCAAGGGAAACATCCATGATCGAAACCGACCGCCGCGGCGCGCTGGGTTTGGCCGCCGCGCTCCCGCTTGCCTCTGCGCTGCCGTCGCTGTTTGCCGGGTCCGCCCATGCGGCTGCGGCTCCGAACGGCGCCGCCTGGGACCTTACCGACCTCTACCCTGACCTTGCCGCCTGGGATGCGGCGCGCAAGGAGGTCGTCGCCGCGCTGCCGCGTCTCGCTGCCTACAAGGGCACGCTGGGGGAGGGCGCCGATGCCATGGCCAAGGCGTTCGAGGACATTTCCGCCGTCACCATCAAGATGATGCGCGTCTACGTCCATGCCTCGCTGCGCGCCGACGAGGACGTGCGCATTTCCGCCAATCAGGAGCGCAACGCCCAGGTTGAGGATCTGGCATCTTCCTTTGGCGAAGCAACCGCCTGGACCGCGCCCGAAGTGCTGGCGCTGGGCAAGGACAAGGTCGAAAGCTATATCGCGGGCAATGCCGTGCTCAAGGGCCGGTTCGCTTATGCGCTGCGCAAGACGCTGCGGCAGGCCGCGCATACCCTTGACGCCAAGGGCGAGCAGATCCTTGCCGCCGCTTCTTCGCCGCTGGGCGGACCGCAGACCATCCGCGAGCAGCTTTTCAACTCCGACATTCCCTGGCCCACGGTCAGCCTTTCGGACGGGCGGAGCCAGCGGCTCGATGCGCAAGGGTACACTCTGACCCGCGATGCGCCCAGCCGCGAGGACCGCAAGACGGTGTTCGACAGCTTTTTTGGCCAGATGGGCAAGTTCGAAAGCTCACTCGGCGCGGCGATGGCGGCCAAGCTCAAGGGTGACGTGTTCGAGGCGCGGATGCGCAGCTATCCCAGTTCGCTGGCAGGCGCGCTGTCGGGCGATAACGTGCCTGAAAGCGTCTATCGCACCCTGATCGCCGAAACCGACGCCGGCTTGCCGCAGCTCCACCGCTCGTTCGAGCTGCGGCGCAGGATGCTGAAGCTGCCGGACATGCATTATTACGACATCTACCCGCCGCTGGTCAGCATGGAGCGCAAGTTCACCCTTACCGACATGCGCAACATCACCCTGAAGGCGGTGGCGCCGCTCGGTCCCGATTACGTGAAGCGTCTGGGCGCGGCGACGGCGGCGAAATGGATGGACCCGCTGCCCCGGCCCGGCAAGCGCCCCGGCGCCTACATGAACGGGTCGGCCTACGGCGTGCACCCCTACCTGCTGCTGAACCTTGGCGAGAACTACGAGGGGCTGTCCACGTACGCCCACGAATGGGGCCATGCGATGCATTCGATCCTGGCGGATTCGGTGCAGCCGTTCGAACTGTCGGACTACCCGATCTTCACCGCCGAGATCGCCTCGACCTGCAACGAGGTGCTGCTGACCGAGTACATGCTGGCGCAGGCGAAGACCAAGGAAGAGAAGATCTACTTCCTTGGCATGCGGCTGGAGGGGATGCGCGGGACGTTCTTCCGGCAGGCCATGTTCGCCGAATTCGAACTGAAGATGCACGAGATGGCCGAGGCGGGCGAAGGCCTGTCCGGCGAGAGCCTGACACGGGTCTATCTGGACCTGCTGAAGCGCTACCACGGCCCGAACTTCGTGATCGATGCGCCTTACGCCATCGAATGGGCCTACATTCCGCACTTCTACAGCCAGTTCTACGTCTACAAGTACGCCACCTCGATCGCGGCGGGAACTTGGTTCGCGCACTCGATCCTGAACGGCGGCAAGGTTGAGCGCGAGCGCTATCTGGACGTGCTGCGGGCTGGCGGGTCGGCCGATCCGGTGGACATCATCAAGGCTTCGGGCCTCGATATGACCGGGCCGGAGCCTTACCGCGGGCTGGTCGCCGATTTCGGCGCGACGATCGACGCAATCGAGAAGCTGCTGGGTTGAAAAGCGGCGCTGCCCTCCCCTTTTGGGAGGGAGGGCAACGCCTGCTCCAGCTTCAGGCGGGCTTGATGCCCATGCAGAGGTATTTTACCTCCATGTAATCATCGAGACCGTAGTGCGAGCCTTCACGGCCGAGGCCGGACTGCTTGACGCCGCCAAACGGGGCGACTTCGGTGGAGATCAGGCCGGTGTTGATGCCCACCATCCCCGCTTCCAGCGCTTCCGCCACGCGCCAAACGCGGCTCAGGTCGCTGGCGTAGAAGTAGCTGGCAAGACCGAACTCGGTATCGTTGGCCATGCGGATCGCTTCGGCTTCGTCGGTGAAGCGGATCACTCCGGCCAGCGGGCCGAAGGTTTCCTCACGGGCGAGCTGCATGTCCGGCGTCACGCCCGAGATCACAGTGGGGTTGAAGAAGCTGCCGCCGCGCTCGTTGCGCTGGCCGCCGGCGAGAACCTTGGCGCCGCCGTCCAATGCGTTCTTGAGGTGCTCCTCGACCTTTTCGACTGCCTTTTCATCGATCAGCGGGCCGACCGTAGTGCCTTCGTCCATGCCGTAGCCAACCTTCATGCCATTCACGCGCGCAGCCAGCTTGGTGACGAATTCGTCATAGACACCGTCCTGCACGTAGAACCTGTTAGTGCATACGCAGGTCTGGCCGCCGTTGCGGAACTTGGAGATCATCGCGCCTTCGATGGCCGCGTCCACGTCGGCATCGTCGAACACCAGGAACGGTGCATTGCCGCCCAGTTCCATCGAGCACTTCTTGATCGTCTCGGCACATTCGCGAAGCAGGTCGCGGCCGATTTCGGTGGAGCCGGTGAAGGTCAGCTTGGCGACCTTGGGGCTGGAGGTGAGCGCCGAACCGATCTGGCCCGCGCTGCCGGTGACGACGTTGACGACGCCCTTGGGAATTCCTGCCATCTCGCAAAGCCGCGCGATGGCCAGCGCCGAATAGGGCGTGGCCGACGCGGGCTTGATGACAATGGTGCAGCCCGCCGCCAGCGCCGGACCCAGTTTGCGTGTAATCATCGCATTGGGGAAGTTCCACGGCGTGATCGCGGCGACCACGCCGACGCCCTGCTTGATGACGACGATGCGGCGATCGGGCGCGTGGCCGGGGATCGTGTCGCCGTAAGCGCGCTTGCCCTCTTCGGCGAACCATTCGATGAAGCTGGCGCCGTAGGCGATCTCGCCCTTGCCTTCGGCCAGCGGCTTGCCCTGCTCGCGGGTGAGCAGTTCGCCCAGGTCGTCCTGATGCTGCATCATCAGTTCGAACAGCTTGCGCATCAACTTCGAACGCTCACCGGCGGTCTTGGCGCGCCAGGCGGGGAGGGCGGCTTCGGCCGCGTCGATCGCGCGGGCGGTTTCGTCCGCGCCCATCTTGGGAACCGTGCCCAGCACAGCGCCGCTGCCAGGATCGGTAACCTCGAACGTCGCGCCGGAATCGGCATCCACCCACGCGCCGTCGATGTAGCACTGCTGCTTCAGGAAGTCGGTGTAGGCCATTTCGTGCGGTTCCTCGTGGTTGCCGGTGGGGCGTCTCGGATGGACGCCCGCGCGTTCCGGCTTGGAATAAGCATGAGCTCTAGCGCTGACAAGGCGCGGCGGCCCCCTCGCATTAGCGCGAGGTACGGCAATTGATGCATCTCCGCTGGTCGGTTAGCCTCTAATGATAAGAGTAACACGATTCCGCGCGAGGCTTTGGCTTGGAATACGCAGGAGGTATCGGCGGCCGGAAGGGGGGGAAGGCATCGCCGAGCGGATGAAGGCAGAACCAACTTGCTTCACTGAATTCAGGTTCAAGGTCGTAGAAGCGGCGCAGCAGGCCTTTCCAAGCCGGCTTGCGGGCCTTTAACCCGCGCCAGGCTGCTGGTGCGCGTCGTACGCAAGGCTTGATCGGCGACGCTGCGCGGTGCAGCGTGGTTCGCATGAATACCATGATTCCGTCTCCGCATCGGACTCCGCCGCCGCCGCGCAGCACCGCGAATCCTGCGCCGGCCCGCATCGCCGGTTCGGTGCGGCGTACGACGAGCATCGACGTGTCGTGGCCTGACGGGATTCAGGAGCAGCGCCGCTTCATCGGCGCAGCACGCGATCTGTGGACGCCGCAGGCGGGCGCCCAGGGACTCACTCTGGCCAAGGCGCACTTCGACGTGCGGATGGCCGAGGACAAGACGATCACCGCCATTACCGCCGACCCAGCTCCGGCCGGCATTGAGCGGCTGGTGGGCGCCCGGGCGGGAGGTCACTTGCGGTCTGTGCTGCGCGAGATAATGCCCGACATTGCGCATCCCCTGTACCTTGTGCTCGACGATCTTTCGGGCAGCGCGCTGGTCAGCGCCTTCGCATGGGCGCAGTTCAATCCAGACTGGTCCGAGCGACTGCGGGCACGCATCGGGGAGGAGCAGTACGACCAGTTACTGGCCCAGCGCGTCAACGTGTGCTGGGGCTTGAAGGAGGGAAACAGCGGGGTTCAGCCCGGCGGTCCGCCGCGGGATGTCGCCAGCGCCGATGCAGGCGACGTGCGCAATCCATACGATCCGCACGGCTGGCACGTGTTGTCCGACCACGAAGGCGCAGGCTTTCGCCGCGCCCGCCGCATCGACGTAACCCGGGACGAGGCGGCGGGCGTGATCCACATCGATTCCGCCTTTCAGGACAGCGCCGCCCGTATCGACGGCAGCCGCGTAGCGATCCACGAATACCTCCTGAGCGCGACGGCGGATCTTGCCACGCTCGAAGTGCTGTCGATCGAACCCGAGGCGCGAATCCTGCCGTTTTCCGAATGCCCCGGCGCGGTTCACAACACGCAGCGTCTGGTGGGCAAAGGCCTTGCGGACATTCGGGGTGAAGTGCTGGCGCAACTGCGCGGGCCTGAAGGGTGCACCCACCTGAACGACGCCCTGCGCGCGCTGGCCGATGTGCCGGAGCTGGCAGCGAAGATCGGCGGTTAAACCGCCCGCGAGGCGGTCTTGATGGTCGGGCTCTCGTCCTCGTCAGCCTCCGCCGAAAGGTTCGCGGAGCCGGTCTGACGGGCGATCACGTCTTCGATTGCCGCGCGCATGGCGGTGTAGAATTCGGAGAGGCGATCGAAGCGCTCGGCAACGGCATCGGGCACCGCGCGGCCGCGCTGGCCCGTGAACAGGCGCACCTGCCGCTCCAGCAGTTCGGCCTTGGCGACGAAGGGCCCGCTGAACTCTGCCGGCACCGAATAGTAGATGCGACGGCTGCCCGCCTCGCCCTGACGGCGGGCATTGCCGCAATGCTCCAGCGTGCGGGCCGCGACGCTGGCGTTGCTTTTGCTCATGCCAAGGTCCGCTGCGATCTGGTCCAGAGTCGCTGGCTCCGCTCGCAGCAGAAGGTAGGCGTAGATGCGCCCGACCGGCCGCGGCCAGCCCCAGGGGGCCATCAACATCGCCATGGCGTCAAGAAAGGCTTCGTCCTGCGCTGAGGGCTTGATGTTCGACATATTCTGTATTTACTGAATTTAGATAGAGGACGCCATCATAAAACCGGGCGCGAAATGGGAGAGCCAAGACGATGGACGACCAGGAATTCAAGCGTCGTTACGGTCCTTGGGCGTCGATCGCCGTTAACCTGGCCGCTTGCTCTGCGACCACAGGCGGGAAGAACGATGCGTCCTACGCCATACTGGAGAGCCGGCCGTGAAAGACTGCACGATTTCCGTCTCGTTCGACATGCGCTCGCCCGACTGGGCGACGCCGACGCACGAACTCTACCGCGCGGCAATCGAGATGGCCGCTTTTGTCGACAGGATCGGCGCCGACCAGATCGGCCTCATGCAGCACCACGGATCGGACGACGGTTATTTGTCGCAGCCCTTCGCGCTGGCGGGCGGCATGGCGGCTGTGACCAGCCGGATACGCTTCCTCCTCGGCGCCGTGATCCTGCCTTTGCACGATCCATTGGAACTGGCCGAACAGATCGCGGTGGTCGACAACATGTCCAAGGGCCGCCTCGGCGTGATCTTCGGCGCGGGTTACGTGCCCTATGAATTCGCGATGTTCCGCAAATCGCTGGGCGACCGCGCAAAGTTGATGGACGAGGGGCTGGAGATCATTCTGCGCGCTCTCAAGGGAGAGCGTTTCGAGCATACCAGTGATGCCGGAACGCGCCCCATTTTTGTGCGCCCGTTGCCGGTGCAGGATCCGGAGGACATCATCCTCGTGGGCGGCGGCGTACCGGCTTCGGCCAGGCGCGCTGCCAGGTTCGGCGTCGGGTTCGGGCCGATGAAGGGCGAACTCGTCGACATCTATCTTGCCGAATGCGAACGCCTCGGCAAGCGGCCGCGCACTTACTTTCGCCCTCGGCCCGGCATGCCGCTGGCGATCCACTTGTGCGAAGACCCGGATGAGGGCTGGGATGCCATCGCCCCTCACGCCGTTCACGTCATCACCGAATATGCCAAATGGGCGCAGGCCGAAGGCGATGCATCCAACTCGCCGTTCAGGGGCTTGACCGATCCAGCCGCGCTACGCGATGCCGGCATGTTCGCAGCCTGGACGCCGCAGATGCTCCTGGACAAGGTGGCCGGGATCGAAGGCGTCAACATCGGTTTCCAACCCCTGCTTGGCGGCCTCTCGCCGGAGCAGGGCTGGAAAAGCCTGAAGCTGCTTGAAAAGACCATGGCTGCATTGCGTGAGCAGAGTGCTCAGACGTGATTTCGCGGCTGGGCGAAACAGACGGCGCGGTCGTCCGTTGCTCGGGCGTGCCGGTTAGGATGGTGGTGGACCCGCGTTTGATGTGAAGGTGGGGGCATTTTGAAGAGGAAGACCTATGGCCATCGCCCCGGGTATTCACCCTTCCAGCTGCTCACTCAAAGACCGCGCCGCCCCCCGAAGAGCCTCCTTCAACCGAGGCAGTCCACTGCGCAGCGCCGCTCCGATCCCGATCGCGATCAGCGCATGGCTAGGTGATCCTGAGCCTTTCCAGACCGGAGCCGCGATCACGGTGACGCCGGCGATGTAGTTGCCGGCGTCCACCGCGACGCCGGTTTCGCGCGCTTCCTCGACTTGGGCGCGCCAGTCTTCCCACGAGGGTGCGTCGTCCCAGCGCAGGTGTTCGAAGCGTAGTCTGAGGTCGTCTTCCGGGTAGTTTCCGAAGGCGGCGATGCAGCGGCCGGTGGCGGAGACCAGCGCCGGGAAGCGGCTGCCGACCTGGGTGGACAGCTGGAAGTTCTGCCCGGACTGCGACATCGCCGTCACGATGATGTGATCCAGCCCGAACACCTGAACCCCCAGTGTGGTGATCCCGAATTCGCGGGCCAGCCGGTCGAGCGCGGGCTGGGCAAGGTCGTTGAACTGGTCGCGCCGCAGCCATGCTCGGGCCAGCGTCAGGACCCCGGCGTCGAGGGCGTAGCGCTTGGTGTCGGCGTCGAAAGCCACCAGTTCCTCGGCCACCAGGGCGCGCAGCACGTAAAGGCAGGTGCTGGGGACCAGCCCGAGTTCGCGAGCGATGGACTGGACCCCCATCGGCGATCCGCGCTTGCCAAGCAGGCGCAGGACGGCAGCCGCACGGGCGATGGCTGGGGCCTTGCTGGCCTTCAAAGTGTCGTCGAGCCTTGTCATTCAATATATAGAATAACATTCAATATTTACAAAAACAAGTAAGCCATGCCAGACCTTGCTGAACACAAGGACAATTCCTTTCGGCGCGCTTCGAGGGGAGGGAACGGGACGGTTGATGGCCAAGGCGATCTCAGGGCTTACCGACTATACGAGCTACGGCGATGCGCAGGCCCATGCCTCGTCCGCGGCGCTGTGGGAGTTGTTCGACGGGGACCGCGAGCATCTCAACATCGCGCATGAATGCGTGACGCGCCATGCCGATGGCTTGGGCCGTGCGGCGGTGCGCATCGCCCATGCCGACGGCAGCGACGAGATTTTGAGCTTCGATACGATTTCCACCGGCGCCGCGCGGTTCGCGCACTGGCTCGATGCCGAGGGTGTGCAGCCGGGCGAGCGGATCGCCTTCATGCTGGAGCCTTCGCTGGCGTTTTACGTCTGCCTGTTCGGGGCGATGCAGACGGGGGCGATATCGGTGCCGCTGTTCACCCTGTTCGGGCCGGACGCGCTGCGGCTGCGGGTTGGGGACTGCGAGCCTTCGATCCTCATCACCAACGCCGAGAAGGCCGATCTTGCCCGCTCGATCGTGGTGGACGGCTCTCATGGCGAAAAATGGCCGCGTGTGGTCGTGGCGGACGATGCCTTCCTCGCCTCTCTCGCGGACCTGCCGACCACCTACACGCCCAAAACCCGCGCCA
This sequence comes from Novosphingobium barchaimii LL02, assembly GCF_001046635.1. Classification (GTDB taxonomy): domain Bacteria; phylum Pseudomonadota; class Alphaproteobacteria; order Sphingomonadales; family Sphingomonadaceae; genus Novosphingobium; species Novosphingobium barchaimii. The sequence goes on along the minus strand of NZ_KQ130456.1, from coordinate 86,612 downwards.
ATGACATGGCCGTGTTCCAGTACACCAGCGGCACCACGCGCGAATTGCCCGAGGCGGTCAGGCACTCGCACCGCACGCTGGTAACACTGATGTTCGCGGCGCTTTACGGCACCGGCATCCGGCCGGGGGACGAGTTCTTCTGTCCCTCCAGCCCGGCTTGGGGGCATGGACTGTGGCACGGCACGCTGGCGCCGCTGGCGATGGGCGTGACCACGGGCACTTTCGCGGGCCGCTTCGATCCGGTGCGGCTGATGAAGGCGCTGGACGATTTCGGCATCACCAACATGTCGGCCGCCGCGACGCATTACCGCATGATGAAGAACAGCGGGAAGGCGGCGGAATTCGCGTTCCACTTTGAAAAGCTGTCCTTCACCGGAGAGCCGATTGACCCGGCGACGCTGGAGTGGATCGATTCGTGGTTCAAGGTGCCCGCCTGCTCGATGTACGGCACGACCGAGATCGGCGTGGTGCTGGTGAATTACCCCGGCGCGGCGGACTTCAAGGTGAAACCGGGATCGCTGGGCAAGGCGGTTCCGGGCCAGAAACTGGAAGTCCACCGGGCCGACGGCTCCATCTGCGATCCCGGCGAGATCGGGGAACTGATGCTGTGGAGAGGTGGCGGGTGGATGACCACCAAGGACCGCGCCCGCACCGACGAGGACGGCACGTTCTACCACTGCGGCCGGGCCGACGACGTGATCATCTCCGCCGGCTGGACGATGAGCGCGGTCGAGATCGAAAACACCATGCTGCGCCACGATAATGTAATGGAATGCGGCGTGATCGGCGTTCCCGACGAGCAGCGCGGGCAGGTGGTGAAGGCCTTCGTCGTCGCCAACCGCGCCGGCGACGACGCCTTGGTGCGCGAGCTTCAGGACTTCACCCGCGAGCGCCTAGCCCAACACGAATTCCCGCGCATCGTCGAGTTCGTCGAAGAGCTTCCCAAGAACCCGGCCGGCAAGGTCCACCGCAAGATGCTGCGCGACCGCGAGGCGGCGAAAGCGGCGCCAGCCGCCGCCTGACACAATTCGAAAGTTTGAGGAGTAGAGAAATGGCCACTACAGCAGAACCGAAGAACAAGTTCCCCAAGATCACCGAGGAAGGCCTCGACGATCTGCGCAGGCGCATCGGCGTGAAGATCGAAAACACAGTCGAACCATGGAACTATGAAGCCACCCGCGACGCGATCCGCCACTATGCGCACGGCATCGGCGACGATAACCCGCTGTGGTGCGACCCGGAATATGCGGCGAAGACCAGGTACGGCTCGATCGTGGCCCTGCCTTCGTTCCTGTTCACCACTAGCCGCATCATCTCCGGCTACTGCGGCGGTCTTTCGGGCGTCCATGCCATGTGGGCAGGGGCCGACTGGACGTGGCACAAGCCGGTGCTGCGGGGTGACACGATCAGCGCCGTGGCATCGCTCAAGGATCTGGTCGAACACCAGACCAAGTTCGCGGGCCGCTCGTTCCAGCAGATCTACCATGTCGACTTCTACAACCAGCACGGCGACCATGTTGCCGGCGCCGATAGCTGGGTGTTCCGCACCGACCGCGACGAAGCGCGTGAGCGCGGCACCAAGTACACCGAGGCCCGCGGCCGCGTCGAACCGTTCACCCAGGAACAGCTCGACGAATTCTACGAGATCTACGACCAGGAAGAGGCGCGCGGCGCCATTCCGCGCTACTTCGAGGACGTGAACGTCGGCGACAAGCTGCCGCCGATGATGAAGGGCCCGATGACCGTCACCGGCTTCATCTGCTACGCGCAAGGATGGGGCGGCCTCTACATCCGCGCCAACAAGCTGGCCTACAAGATGCAGAAGGCGCACCCGGGCCTGGGCATCCGCAACCGTTTCAACGTGCCCGACTGCCCCGAGCGCGTGCACTGGGACGAAGCCTTCGCCCTCGAAGTCGGCGCGCCGGGCGCTTACGATTACGGCCCGGAGCGCTGCTCGTGGCTGACCCACCACATGACCGACTGGATCGGCGATGACGGCTTCCTGCACAAGTCGAACTGCCAGATCCGCCGCCACAACCCGGACGGTGACGCGATGATCCTGACCGGCGAAGTGACGCGCAAGTTCGTCGAGAACGGCAAGAGCTACGTCGAGGTGGCGCAGAAAGCGACCACGCATCGCGGCGAGCTTTCCGCCTTCGGCACGTCGGTGGCGCAGCTGCCCAGCAAGGGCTGACGGTAAAAGGGAAGGTGCGAGGACCATCGCCCTCGCGCTCCCGGACCTGTCCGCCTTGCGCGTTGCCGTGCAGCGGCGCAGCATCGACATGATTGGGAGCGCGCGGGGCTATGCCCCTCGCATCGATAACGAGAAGTCTTGCTATGACCTCGACTTGGGCTGGCCCGCTTGCAGGCGTGCGTGTGATCGACTTCACGCGCGTGCTTGCCGGGCCCGCGGCCAGCCTTGCCCTTGCCGACATGGGCGCCGAGGTGTTCAAGATCGAACCGCCCGGTTCCGGGGACGAAACCCGCAGCTTCCCGCCGATCCGCGACGGCGAAAGCCACTATTACCTCGCCGTCAATCGCGGCAAGAAATCCATCGTCGTGGATCTCAAGAGCGAGGAGGGGCTGGCCCTCGTCAAGGATCTTGCCGCGCGCTGCGACGTGCTGGTCGAGAATTACCGGCCTGGGGTGATGGAGCGGCTGGGGCTGGGCTGGGAGGAACTTCACAAGCTCAATCCGCGCCTCATCTACTGCTCGATTTCGGGCTTCGGCCAGACCGGGCCGCTGAAGGACCGGCCCAGCTTCGACATCGTGCTTCAGGCGATGTCGGGGGCGCTGTCGATGAACGGCGAGCCGGGCGGCCTGCCAACCAAGCTGGGCATTCCGCTGGGCGATCTGGTGGGCGGGATCAACGGGCCGATCGGCATCCTTTCCGCGCTGTACGAGCGTGAACGCACCGGAATTGGCCGCCATATCGATGTCAGCCTGATGGACGGGCTGATGGGCATGCTGGGCTATATCGCGCAGCTTGCGTTCTTCACCGGCAGCGACCCACAGCGGGTAGGCTCGCAGCATCCCAATCTGGTGCCTTATGGGATCTTTCCGGCGCGGGAGGGCTCCATCGTCATAGCCTGCCTGACGCCGGGGTTCTGGGGCCGCATATGCAATTCCATCGGCCAGTCGGACCTTGCCGCCGACCCGCGCTACGATACGTTGGAAAAGCGGCGCGATGCGCGTGAGGAGGTCAACGCCATCGTCTCGGCATTCACCGCGCTGCGCAGCGTCGATGAATTGGTGGAGATATTCACGGCGGCGCAAGTGCCGCACGCGCCGATCCTTGGCGTCACCGAAGCCCTGGCCCAGCCGCAGGCCACGGCACGCGGGATGGTGGTGGAGGCGCAGCACGCGGCGCTTGGCGCCATACCCATCGTCAACCGATCGATCCGCTTCACCGATGCCGATCAGCCCGTGCCCGAGGCGCCTCCGGTGCTGGGCCAGCACACAGATGCGATCCTTGGCGAAGTGCTCGATCTATCGCCCGAGCGGATCGCGGCGCTACGGGCATCGGGTATCGTTGCGTGATACCTGAACCCGCGTCATCACGGTCAGGATCGGGAGAGATATAACCATGCCAGAGCTTCGTTTCGATGGCCGCGTCGCCGTGATTACCGGGGGCGGCCGGGGTCTTGGCCGGGCTCATGCGCTGCTGCTGGCGAGCCGGGGCTGCAAGATCGTGGTCAACGATCCCGGCGTCTCGATGGCAGGCGATGCCACGGCGGAAGGGCCTGCCCAAACGCTTGCCGCCGAGATCCGCGCGGCTGGCGGCGAGGCTATCGCCAATACCGACAGCGTTGCCACGCCCGAGGGCGGCAAGGCCATCATCGACGCCGCGCTGGAGGCCTTCGGGCGGATCGACATCCTGATCCATTCCGCCGGCAACGTGCGGCGCGGCTCGCTGTGCGATCTGGGATACGAGGACTTTGCGGCCGTTCTCGATGTCCACCTGAAGGGCGCCTATCACGTCGTTCGCGAGGCTTTCCCGCACATGATGGCGCAGGGCTATGGCCGCATCGTCCTGACCAGTTCGATCAACGGGCTTTACGGCAAGTCCGACAACGTCACTTACGCAATGTGCAAGGCGGGCTTCATGGGCCTGTCGAACACCGCCGCGATCGAGGGGCAGCACAGCAACGTCCGCTCGAACCTGATCGTCCCGGCCGCCGTCACCCGCATGTCGGACGGGATCGACACCAGCAAGTTCCCGCCGATGATACCCGAACAGGTCGCCCCCATGGTCGCCTATCTGTGTCACGAGGATTGCCAGGCATCCGGCGAGATGTACGTGGCGATGGGGGGCCGCCTCGGCCGCGCCCGGATAACCGAGAATGCAGGCCTGTACCGTCCCGACTGGTCGGTGGAAGAGGTAGCGGATCAGATCGACGTCATCCGGGAGGGCGGCGATGCACTGGCCTTCCCACCTGTGCCCGATGGTCAACTGGATCACCTGCTCTATGGCTTCGGGATGATCCGCGAGGGCTGAGCCCTTACAGGATGGAGGTGAGGACCTGCGGCGCTCCGGGACGTTCGCGCTTGGCCTGATAGAGCTTCTCGTCGGCATTTCGCAGCAGGGTTTCCAGGTCCGTCCCGCTTTCGCTGGAAACGACGGTGCCTACGCAGGCGGAGATGCTGATGTCGTCCGCGCCGATCTGAAAGGGCTGGGCGATGGCCGCTATGATGCGCCGCGCCAGCAGTTCCGCTTCCTCATGCCGATTGAGCCCGAACTGGACGATCCCGAACTCGTCGCCGCCGAGCCGCGCGACGATGTCGCCGGCGCGCACCGCGCCGCGCAGCCGCTCAGCCACGGCGGCAAGCAGTTCGTCCCCGGCAGCGTGGCCATAGCGATCGTTGACCGGCTTGAAGCCGTCGAGGTCGAGATAATGCACCGCCACGACGCTTCCTGCGCCCAGTAGCGAGGCATTCTCGTCAAAATACTCTCGCAGGGCCAGACGGTTGGGCAGCGCGGTCAGTCCGTCGCGCCGGGCCAGGGACACCGAGGTGAGACGCTTGCCGATCTCGGTCATCACCAGCCGATGCTGGGCAAGAACCGACTGCGCTCCGCCGATGAGGAAGGCCAGCGCGATCACGCTCATGCCAGCGTGAACAGGCTCTAATCGCAGTGCCGACATGACGATGGCGGGGCCTATGGCCATGACTATGCTTGGGATGGCGATCATCGGCCGCAGACCGGTTCCCGTGGCTACTCCGGCGCAGTAGCCCATGAGTACGCAGACCGTGAGCATCTGCGCCGATTGGTCTGCGCCGGCGAAGACATAGCCTCCCAGTGCGCCGAGCAGCACGGAATAGAGATAATACGGGACCGAGTAGCTCAGTTCCAGCTTACGCGCGGCCGTGCGATCCAGGGCGGCGGTCATTGCCCGGGCGCGCAGGCTGACGGTGATGCCGACACGCAGGGCGCACGCCGCAAATGCGGCCAGTCCGATGGCCCACAAAAGCCAGTCGCCGCGGCTGCGACCGATCAGCGAAACGTAAAGGCCGGTGATGCCAAGCATGATCTTGGATGGCAGGACGTTCGCGTAAAGGCTGCGAATGAGCTCAACGTATACTTTATCGGAAAGGGCGTCGGATTGCGTCATTTCTCGGGCGTCGCCAGTCGGTAAACATGCACTGATACACGAAATATCGAGCTGTGCGAGAAGCTACCTATGTGCTGTACCTGGATGGTACGATACTGTGCCGCAGGCGCCGTTATAGTATCGCGCTGGCCGAGACAGAACAGGTTTTCGATGAGATTGCGGCGCCATGCAGAATGGGCAAAGCCCATTCTCAAACGGTCTCTTACCACACCGTTACCGCAGACGATCCAACTTTCAGGCTTGTGGGAAGATGCCTAAGTGGCCGGTTTAATTTATGGAGCGGGTGAAGGGAATCGAACCCTCGTCGTAAGCTTGGGAAGCTTCTGCTCTGCCATTGAGCTACACCCGCGTTTCAAGCACTTTGCTTGACGTTCGCGCGCCGGTTCCACGGATTTGGTCCGCTGAGGCGAGGGGCCTAGTGCCACGATGACGGGCGCGGCGTCAACGCCTCGTTTCTTACATTTCGTACACTTGCGATCAAGCAGCCTTACCGCCTTGCGGGGCGGCGGCGGATTGCACCGCGCGCAAGGACGGTGCGACGCGGTGGATTACCTGATTTCTGCCGTTTCTCTTCGCCTCGTAGAGGGCTGCATCGGCAGCTTCGACAAAGTCTTCGATGCCGGTGTCCAGCGAATGGGCGCAGGCCATGCCGATACTGACGGTCACGATGCCCGCACCGCGCCCCAGCGGCATCAGCAGGGATTCCACTGCCGCACGCATCCTTTCGGCGATCTTTGTGGCATCGCGCGGGTCTATATCAATGAGAATAGCCGCGAATTCTTCTCCGCCGTAGCGCGCGACAAGGTCGAAATCGCTGCGTGCACATTCGGTCAGGGCAGCCGCGACACTGCGCAGTCGCTCGTCGCCTACGGCGTGCCCGAAATGATCGTTAAGCTGCTTGAAGTTGTCGATGTCGATCATCAGCAGGGCGAGTTGGTCCGAAGACTGCTCACGGCGGTTCCATTCCCGGCGCAGCACTTCATCGAAGCGCCGCCGGTTGGGAATGCAGGTGAGGGCATCGACGTGAGACAGAAGGGTGAGTTGGTCCTGCTCCTCGAAATTGCGAAGTTGGACCAGGACCGTGCGCAGACCATAGCCGATGGAGGCGATGACGCAGCCGGTGATCGCCATCTTCGGGTCATAGCCGACCAGCAGCACGGATACCGTGAGCAGCGTTACCGGGATCAGCATCGGACTGCCCGCTTGTACCACCCGGGCAAAGCCACGTGAACTGGCGGTTGCCGAGGCGCGCGGGAAGCCCCCTTCCAGGGCAAGCCACATCAGCAGCAGGAAAGGCAGGTCGATGATTGCGTCGACCGGGTGACCGTAGTCGCTTTCGCCCTGATAGTGGTTCATGTAGCCCGCACAGATCAGGTACGCGATGGCATAGGCCGTCACCGCCCGGAAGAACCCGAGCCGGCGGCCGGGCCGCGCGAAGTAGCGCATGACCGCGAAGACCGCGATGAAGGCATTCTCGATGTCGAACATCATGCGCAATTCGCGTACTTGCGGTGCAGCGCCGGTGGGGGTGCTCAGATGGCATATATAGGCGTAGAAAAGGCCGCCCAGCGCGGCAGCCATGGCGGCGTCGACAAGGCGCGACGGCCACTTTTCCTCCTCAGGGCTGACGAGAGTGAAGATCAGGGGCACGCCGTAAAGCACGTAGAGCAACATGCTCAGCCGGTCTTCGCTTATGATGTCGAGGAACAGGGTGTTGACCATCGTAGCCGCCATTCCGCCGGCCCAGCACAGCATCGCCGCTCCGACCGAAAGCCAGCCTTCCAGCTCTTCCTTCCATCCCCGGTATAGCGCTGCCGCACCCGCGGCGACAGGGGCGCCGATCAGCCACGCGAAGGAGACCTCCATCGCCGCATCCCGCGCCAGAGCCACCGTTCCGGCATGGGCAGCCAGGAACAGGATCGGAAGTACGGCAATGATCACCCTAGTTGTGTGCCGCATGGTACTTTCCTGGCGCGGGCCACTATCCCATCTTTATTTCGCACATTCATGTTGATCGAAGGTTAATTGAGAATCCTGGTTGCTGCATCGATATTGAGCAGAAATTGTTCACTTTCCTTTGAGTCGGGCGTGATCTTTATGCATCCGCCTGCAATCTTGCGGCCACTGGTAGTCTGGAGATGGGGGGCGATGCGACTTCAATGTCTTTGCCGATGGGCCGGGGCGTTCCTTCTCCATCCTTCGATACGCCGGGGGGCGGCTTCACTGATGTCAAGCAGGCGATAGCCGGCTGGCTGGAAGGGACGGGCGTAGCCGAGGGTCTGCTTACGCTGCTGATCCAGGAGAACGTCGCGCGCGAGCAGCGCGCCGACCTTGCCGCCTGCTTCGACCGGCTGGCCCCGCGGAACGCCCCATTATACCCACGACGACGAAGGGCCGGATGAATTCCTCGCTCACATGAAGGCGGTGCTGACCGGGATGAACCTGGAGGTTCCGTTATTGGCGGGCGTATGTTGCTGGGTCTATGGCAGGGGAATTACCTTGCCGAACATCGGCTGGTGGCGCACCGTCGACTGGTTGCGGTTCACGTTGTCGGGGAATGATGCGGGGCAGAAAATCGCTTATGGAGAGCAGTCCAGCCATGATTGACCCTGCCGTTTCTCCTGCGCCGCAAGGAGGCGAACTGGTACGGCGGCATCGCTGGCCCACGCGGCTGTGGCACTGGACGAACGCCGTGACCCTGCTCGTGATGTTGATGAGCGGGTTGATGATCTTCAACGCTCATCCGCGCCTCTACTGGGGCGAATACGGTGCGAACTACGACAATGCGTGGCTCAAGGTAGGCTCTGCGCGCAGCGGCGGGGGCGAACAGGGTTATATCGAAATCGCCGGGCACCGCTGGAACACGACCGGGACGCTCGGTCTGTGGACCGACGGCGACGGACAGGTCCAGCGCCGGGCCTTCCCGTACTGGGCGACGATCCCGTCGCGTTATAGTCTGGCGATCGGGCGCATCTGGCACCTGGCCTTCGCTTGGGTGCTGGCGGTCGGGCTGCTACTCTATCTCGCATGGGCTCTCATTGCCGGGCACATCCGCCGGGACATTCACATTACCCGCGCCGAGTGGCGACCGTCGCATCTCTGGCACGACATCCGCGAACATGCCCGCCTGCGCTTTCCTACCGGGGCGAGCGCACTGCGTTACTCGCTGCTCCAGAAGCTCGCTTATGCCGGGGTACTGTTCGGGCTGCTGCCGATGATGATTCTTACTGGCCTGGCCATGTCGCCCGGCACCGATGCCTGGGCGCCGCTTGTCACCGAGGTGTTCGGCGGGCGGCAGTCGGCCCGGTCGGTGCATTTCCTCTGCGCCTGGGGGCTGGTCGGGTTCTTCGTGCTTCACATCGTCATGGTCGTGCTGGCGGGGCCGCTGAACGAGGTGCGCTCGATGGTGACCGGCTGGTATCGCCTGCCTCGGGAGCGCAGGCCATGACCCTCATCGTCTCTCGCCGGGGCCTGATCCGCGCCGGAGCCGCAGGAGCAGGGAGCCTGCTGCTGCCCGGCTGCGACCGCCTGTTCGACAATTCCACCTTCCGCGAGACGCTGGAAAGCGGCGAGAACCTCCACCGCGTGACCCAGCGCGTCCTGGGACGAAATGCACTGGCGCGCGAGTACCGCGAGGCCGACATGTCCCCCGCCTTCCGCGCCAATGGCAGCCGCGAGGTCACCGATCCGGCCTACCGCCAGCATCTGGCGCAGGGGTTTGCCAACTGGTCGCTGATGCTGGGCGGTCTGGTCGAGCACCCGCTTACGCTGTCGCTGCAGACCTTGCGCGATTTGCCGCAGCGCCGCCAGATCACCCGCCACGACTGCGTCGAAGGCTGGAGCGCGATCGGCCAGTGGCAAGGCCCGCGCCTTGGCCTGCTGCTGGACATGGCGCGGTTGCGGCCGCAGGCGCGCTACCTGGTGTTCCACTGCGCCGACCTTTACCACGGCCGGCCCTATTACGAATCGATCGACATGGTGGACGCCTTCCACCCCCAGACGATCCTGGCCTGGGCGATGAACGGCAAGCCACTGAAAGAGGCCCATGGCGCGCCGCTGCGGCTGAGGGTGGAGCGGCAGCTGGGCTACAAACACGCAAAGTTCGTCGCCCGGATCGAGGCGGTGGCGTCGCTTGAGGGTATTCACGGCGGCAAGGGCGGCTACTGGGAAGATAACGGGGCTTACGCCTGGTATGCAGGAATCTGAACGTACCGCGGCGGTTAGCTGGTCTGGGACATGAGCTGAAGCGACGAAACGGGGGAGGCGGGAGCCGGTTTGCCTTGCCAAGTAAACGACTTGTCACAATAAGGCACCATGCAGGACAATCGCATCGCACCCCCCGCCCGAATCCAGCAGAACATCCTGGCTCTCGGTGAACGGCGCCTGCTCAACTGGCTTTGTGCACACATGCCCGCCTGGGTGAAGCCGGATCTGCTGACCGGGCTGGGCATGATCGGCGCGGTGCTGATCTTCGCAGGATACGCCACCAGCCTGCTGAACGAGGACTGGCTGTGGCTGTGCATGCCCGGCTACCTGCTGCACTGGTTCGGCGATTCCATGGACGGCAGCCTTGCCCGTTTCCGCCATATCGAGCGGCCGCGTTACGGCTATTTCCTCGATCACAGCTGCGATGGGTTAGCCACTTTCCTGATTCTGCTGGGCATCGGCGTCAGCCCTTACGTGCGGCTCGAAGTCTCGCTGATCGCCTTGGTAGGTTACCTGCTGATGTGCATACACGCCTTCCTCGCGGTGCGCGTGCTGGGCGAGATGCGGCTGTCCTACCTCTCCGCCGGGCCGACCGAGTTGCGCCTGGTCCTGATTTCGCTGACGTTCGCCATGCTGATCTTCGGCGACAAGCAGCGCGACATGGATGCGATCACCAGCTTCGACTGGTTCGTGGGCAGCGTCGGTGTGATCCTGATCGGGCTGTTCGTGGTTCAGACCATCAAGTCGGCACGTAGGCTGGCTCGGATCGAACCGCCTAAGTAAAGGCGCCTAAAGAAGCTGGGGTGAGTCTTTCTCTTGGCGTTCACCGCAACTTAAGGCGCGCTCGTGTCTTGCAGGTGGCTGGCGGGTGCGACGCCGTGGCCATTGGCCGCCTTGACCGGGACATGCCCGGGAAGGATCGAAGACACGTGAAGACAACCAGCGTTACCCTTCTAGCCGCTCTGGCATTTGGCGTTTTTGCGCCCACGCTCGCCGCTGCGCAGCCGGCCGGGCATGCCGCGCATACTGCAGAAACGCGCGCGGTTCAGAACAAGGCTGCCGTCAAGACAACCCGCGCGAAGGCGCAGAAGAAGGTCACCTGCCGCTATCAGATGCAGAAGGGCCGGAAGGTCAGGGTCTGCAGGTAAGGAACTTGGCTGCTCCTCCCTGCCGGAGTGGGGAGGTTCAGACGCGAGTTTCCTTGCGCCGTTTAGCCACGGATGGCTTGGTTTTGAGCGGCGTCAGGGGATGTTCGGCCATGGCGCCCTTGCTCGCGGTCAAGCATCGTGCCTGCCGTGGGCAGCGTCCTGGTCAGGGGTCGCAGGCGCTTGGATCAGCCCTTGGCGGCGATATCGGCGAAGGCGGTTTCGAAGCGTTCGCGGTGCGGTGCGGCAATCGCCGGCTCGGCGTCCTGCGTGCCCGGTGCGTAGATGAAACCGAAAGCGGGGCTGGCGCGCAGGCCCAGCGACTGGGTGGGCGAGTACCATACGCGCACGTTGCTCCAGTCGCCCTTTGCCGAAACGTCTTCGGCCAAGGCCGAGGTTTCTATCATACCGGGGCGTGACCAGTTGGCGTGGTTGAGGACGACGTGACGGTCATCGACGATCTTCTTGACGACAGCGACATGGCCGACGCGCATCGCGCCGCTCGCCTTGAACACCAGCACCGAACCGGCGCGCGGGGTTTGGCCGCGATCGTAGTTGCCTTCGGCCTGCGCCCACCAGGTAGCGGCGTTGCCATGAAGGTCGATGGCGGAGTGAGCGCGGGCATAAGGCACGCACTGGAGAGGCTGGGCCATCGCCGGAGTCGCCACAATAGCTGCGAACGACAGTGCAAGTGCGGCGATCTGGGGAACCATTCTCATGGATTAGTGTTATAACGCGCAAGTCTTGCTGCGATAGCGAAGGGGCCTGTCAGCCGCCGCGTCTCTGCAACGGTTCATCGCTCAATTCGTCGGTTCGTCCACAGCGATGAAATGATTGGGCGAATCGAATGTAAACGATCCGCAGCGGATTGTTCTACGCTGCCGTTTCCGATGCAAGAATGCCGCCGCCCCGACCAATTTCAGGTCCGGCGGGAGGACGGCGCCGGCATGATGGCCAGCGCCGTCAGATGCAAATTCAGCCTGCGGCCACGGCCAGCTTTGCCGCATCTTCACGCACTACGCGGGGTTGGTCGGGCCAGATGCCACGGGTGTCGTAGACCAGCTTGTCGGCGCGCTCGGCCAGCGGGACGACGCGGAACACGTCATGGTCCACCAGCACTATCAGGATGTCGCAGGTCTCCAGCGCCTCGTCGACGTCGATGTGGGTGACGCCGGAATCGGTGAATTCCAGCGGCAGTTCGTCAGCGTAAGGCTCCACCACCGACATGCGGTTGCCGAACTTGCGGGCAAGGCGGCTGGCGACGAAACGGGCAGGGCTTTCGCGGAAATCGTCGATATTGGCTTTGAAGGCGAGGCCCAGGCACGCGATGCGGGCATCGGGATGCGCTTCCACCAGAGCTTCGGCCTTGGCGATGACGTGGTGCATCTTGCCGTCGTTGACGCCGCGCGCGGTGCGGATCAGCGGGGTTTCCTCAGGCGCGCTATGGACGATGAACCAGGGGTCCACCGCGATGCAGTGACCGCCCACGCCCGGACCGGGCGAGAGGATGTTGACGCGCGGGTGGCGGTTGGCGAGGCGGATCACCTCCCACACGTCCAGCCCCATGCGATCGGCGACGATGGAAAGCTCATTCGCAAAGGCGATGTTGACGTCGCGGTATGCGTTCTCGACCAGCTTGGTCATTTCGGCCGCGCGGGCATCGGTGGTGACGCATTCGCCGCGCACGAAGCGCTTGTAGAACGCCAGCGCCTTGCGGGCGCAGCGCGGGGTGATGCCACCGATGGAGCGGTCGTTGTTGGTCAGCTCTTCCAGGATGCGGCCGGGCAGGACGCGTTCGGGGCAATAGGCGATCGAGATGTCGGGCGTTTCGCGCGTCAGGCCGGGGATCTTCAGATCCGGGCGCATCTCGGCGATCATGTCGCGCATCTTCTCGGTGGTGCCCACCGGCGAGGTCGATTCCAGGATCACCACGTCGCCTGCTTTCAGCACCGGCGCGATGGTGCGCCCGGCGGCCAGGACGTAGGAGATGTCGGGCGCATGGTCCTTATCGAAAGGCGTGGGCACGGCGATGACGAAGATGTCGGCCGGGGCAACCTCGATCGAGGCCGAGAGCAGCCCGCGCGCGACGACGCCCTGCACGAGGCCGTCCAGATCGACCTCCTCGATGTGGATTTCGCCGCGATTGATGGTGTCGACCACCTTCTGCGAAACGTCGAGGCCAAGCACCTTGCACCCCGCGCGGGCGATCACAGCCGCGGTGGGAAGTCCGATGTAGCCAAGGCCGACGACACAGACGCTGGGCTTATTGTCAGATTTCATTCGCAAGCAACTCCACGATTCGGCTGGAAGTATGCCCATCCCCGAACGGGTTGTGAGCGCGCGCCATGGCCTCGTAGGCCGCCTTATCGTCCAACAGGGTTGAAATTTCGGTAACGATGCGGCGCGCGTCGGTGCCGACCAGTTTTGCGGTGCCCGCTTCCACGCCTTCGGGGCGCTCGGTGGTTTCGCGCATGACGATGACCGGCTTGCCCAGCGCCGGGGCTTCTTCCTGCACGCCGCCGCTGTCGGTCAGCATGATCTCGGCGATGGCGAGCAGACGGGCGAAGTGCGGGTAGTCCAGCGGCTCGATCAGGGCGACGTTGTCGAGGCCTGCAAGGCCTTCGTTCATCACCTTGCGTACATTGGGGTTGAGGTGGACCGGGAAGATCACGGCGGTATCGGGGCGCTGGGCGATTTCGCGGATGGCCTGGGCGATCTGCTCCATGCCCTCGCCGAAATTCTCGCGGCGGTGGCTGGTGACGCCGATGATGCGTTTGCCTGCAAACCTGGCTTCGAGCGGTGCTAGGCCGCAGGCGAGGGCAGGGTTGGCCTCGATCTGCGCGGTCACCCACTTCAGCGCGTCGATCACGGTGTTGCCGGTGACGTGGACGCGGTCAGCTGCGATGTTTTCCCTCAGGAGCGCGGCCTCGCTGGTGGTGGTCGGCGCGAAGTGAAGGGAGGCCATGGCGCCGATGATCTTGCGGTTCACCTCTTCGGGCCAGGGGTGGTAGATGTTGTAGCTGCGCAGGCCCGCTTCGACATGGTCGACCGGAACCTTGCGATAGTACGCCGCCAGCGCGCCGGACATGGCGGTGGCGGTATCGCCCTGCACGATGACGCGGTCGGGCTTGACGATGTCCATGACTTTGCCCAGCCCGGTGAGCAGGTTGGCGGTAAGCGCGTCGAGCGTCTGGTCGGGCTGCATCACGTCGAGGTCGTGATCGGGCACGATCCCGGCGATCTCAAGCACCTGATCCAGCATCTGGCGGTGCTGCGCCGAGACGCAGACCACGCATTCGAAGCGAGGATCGGCCTTAAGGGCATGGACCACGGGGAAAAGCTTGATCGCCTCGGGCCGGGTGCCGAATACGACTAGGATGCGTGCGGGACTGGTCATGAAGGGTGCGATAGCAGGCGAATGTTAAGCATGGAATAAGAGGCGCGGGTCACTATTCCCGCACGGCGTGGCGGGGCCGGGTGGACAATCCCCTCGTCTTGGGCAAAGCAGCGGGCATGGCAATTCAAAGCGACAAGTGGATCCGTACCCAGGCCCAGGCACACGGCATGATCGAGCCGTTTGTGGAAGCGCAGCGCCGTGACGGGTGCATTTCCTACGGCCTGTCCTCCTATGGCTACGATGCGCGGGTGGCGGACGAGTTCAAGATCTTCACCAATGTCGATTCGGCGGTGGTCGATCCCAAGAACTTCGACAGCAATTCCTTCGTGGATCGCAAGACGGACTGCTGCGTGATCCCGCCCAACTCGTTCGCGCTGGCGCGTACGGTGGAATACTTTCGGGTGCCCAAGGACGTTCTGGTGATTTGCCTGGGCAAAAGCACATATGCGCGCTGCGGAATCATCGTGAACGTCACCCCGCTGGAGCCGGGCTGGGAAGGCCACGTAACGCTGGAATTCTCCAATACCACGCCGCTGCCTGCCAAGATCTACGCCAATGAAGGCGCCTGCCAATTCCTTTTCCTGCAGGGCAACGAGCCGTGCGAAGTCAGCTATGCGGACCGTGCGGGCAAGTACATGGGCCAGCGCGGGGTAACGCTGCCAAGGCTGTAATCGACAAGCGGGAACAAACCGCCCGCGCGCCCGCTTCTCCCGGCAGGATATAACTGCCGGGAGATGTGCCTTGTCAAAGATTGCCGCCATAATCGGGCGCTTCCTGATTGCCCTGATCTTCATATTCTCCGGTGCGGGAAAGCTGATGGACATCGGCGGCACCGAGACGATGATCGTCGCCGCCGGTCTGCCATCGGGCCTCGCCATTCCCACCGGCCTGTTCGAACTCGTTGCGGGCCTGTGCCTTGCGGCCGGGTTCATGGTGCGGCTGGTGGCGATCCTGCTGGCCGGTTTCACCGCGATGACCATTCTGTTCTTCCACGCGCAGTTCGGCGATCCGATGCAGCGGGTGATGATGCTCAAGAACTTCGCGATCATCGGCGGCCTCGCGCTGGCTTTCGCGCATAGCCAAATGTGGAGCCACTATTACCTCATCGCCAGCCAGCGCCGCGGCGAACTTGCGGCCCGCGATTCCGACGAGCGGGTGCGCGATGCCGAACTGCGTGCTGCCAAGGCCGAAGCTCGCGCCGATGCTCTGGAGAACGGCGGTACTGTGGTTGCCGCGACGCCAACCGCTTACGAACCGCGCACTGTGGTCACCGAAAACGGGGTGCCGGTGAAGCGCCGCAGCCGCTTCTTCGACTGGTAACAAGACAGGCGCGCTACTCCGCGACGGTCAACCGGTAACCAACGCCCGGTTCGTTGCGGAGCAGCACCGGCTCCGACGGGTTGTCCTCCAGCTTGCGCCGCACCCCCCGCGCCGCGACGCGTAGGTATTCCACATCGTCGTCGTGGCCAGGTCCCCATACCGCGCGCAGTAGCTGGGCGTGCGTGATGACCCGCCCCGGATTGCGCGCCAGTTCCGCAAGGAATCCGTATTCCTTGGGCGTGAGGTGAACCTCTGCTCCGCCCTTGCGCACGGCGCGGGCCATGAGGTCTATCTCCACCGCGCCCACGCGCACCTGCCGGCCAGCCGGTCCTTCGGGCAGGCGGCGGCGCAGGGCGGTGCGGATGCGGGCAAGGACTTCCTCGCTGTCGAAGGGTTTCGACACGTAATCGTCCGCACCAAGGTCCAGCGCTGCGATCTTCTGGGCGGTTTCATCGCGCGCGGATACGACGAGGACAGCGGTGCGCCCGGCCATCAGAGGTATCAGTTCCAGCCCGTCACGGTCGGGCAGGCCGAGGTCGAGCAGGACCACTTCGGGCTTGTCGATATCGAGCGCGGTCATCGCCTCGCGCGCTGTGCCGGCTTCCACCACGCGGTATCCTGCGCGCGTCAGGCCGGCGTGGAACAGGCGTCGGATCGCCGGTTCATCGTCTACCACAAGGACTGTCACAGGGTTTGCGCTCATTCCTCGGGCCATTCCTTGAGGTGTTCCTGGTCGAAATGCAGGGTGAAGCGCGCACCGGGCGCGTCGTCACGGTTCGCGGCGGAGACGGTTAGCCCCATAGCCTGCGCGAAACCCTTGACGATGGCGAGGCCCAGCCCAGAGCCGCCCTTGCGATCCGAACCTTCTATGCGGGCGAACGTGCCGAAGATGCGTTCCTCCTCGCCCTCGGGGATGCCGGGGCCGGCGTCGAGGACGTCGAGGTCGATACCGCTGGCGGTACGGTGGGCGCGCAGGGTGATTTCGCGGCCGGGATCGCCATGCTTGGCGGCATTATCCACCAGGTTGAGCAGGCAGTGCTGGAACAGCTGCGGGTCCACCAGAACCATCGGCGTGTCGAACGGGATCGCCGCTTCCACCGAATAGCCGGACAGCACCGCACGCATGTCCTGCAAAACGGCGGCGACGGCTTCGGCAAGGTCCACCGGCTCGGTGGTGCCGTGCAGGGCGCCCGCCTCGATGCGGACCATGTCGAGCAGGTTGCCGACGAAGCGGTGCAGCCGCTCGCCCGCGCCGCGCGCCTGTGCCAGCAGGCCCGCCTGTGCCGGTTCGGATGCGCGCAGTTCCGCGAGCGAACCCAGCATCGTGGTGAGCGGCGTGCGCAGGTCGTGGCTGACCGAAGATAGCAGCGTCTGGCGCAGCCGGTCCCGCTCGCGCACCTGTACCAGTTCCGCCATCTGGGCTTCGAGCGCGATACGCTCCAGCGCCAGTCCGCCCTGGTCGAGTAGGCTAAGCAGCAGCGGCAGCTGGTCGGGGCGCACCGGCGCGCGGGCATCGCTGCGTGAAAGGCCAAAGACGCCGAGGCAGGTCTGGCCCGCCGCGATCGGGTGGAACAGCCATTCCGATGCGGTGAGTGTGTCCGAGCCGCGCCCGGCGGGCTGGTCGTTCTCGAAGGCCCAGCGTGCGGCGGCCATGTCCAGCATTTCGAGGTGAGCGGGGCCGGGCCAGCTCGCCTGGAGGGTCAGGCCCTGATCGCCCGGCATCAGCAGCACGGCATTGCCGTCAAGGATGCGGCCGATCTCGGCGCACAGGACCTGCGCCAGTTCCTCCGGCCGGCTGATCGCGGTGAGTAGGCGTGCGAAGCCGGCCTGGGCATTGCTGCGCGCGGCGCTGGCCTGCGCTTGCAGGGCATGTTCGCGCACCCGCGCGGCGAGCTGGCTGGCAAAGATCGCCACGCCCAGCAGTACCAGCACGGTGACGATATTGCGCGGGTCCTCGATCGTCAGCGTATGCGTGGGCGGGATGAAGAAGAAATTGTAGGCGAGCGAGGAGACGAGGCCGGTGACGATCCCCGTCCGCAGGCCGTAGCGCGTCGCCGCCAGCATCACCGGGACGAGGTAGATGATGCCAAGGTCGGTGATCGTCCCGCTCGATCCAATCAGCGCGCCTGCCAGCGTTACCGCCAGTGTCAGCCCCAGCGAGACGAGGTAGCCGCCCATCGTGCCCCAGCTGCCCAGATGCAGGTCGTGGGCGCGGCGGCGCGGCGGGGGTGTGTCCATCGGCAGGACGTAGAGGGCCATGCCGTGCCCGCGCCCGCGCACCAGCGCGTCGACGATCGAGCCGTGGCGCATCTCGAACCAGCGCGAGCGGCTGGACTTGCCCACCACCAGCTGCGTCGCGCGGGCCTCGGCAGCGAACTGGCTCAGCCCGGCGAGGACGCTTTCGGCGGGTACGCTGGCGACCTGCCCACCCAGCTGCGCGGCGAGGTGGAGGGTTTCGGCGAGCTGGGCGTTGTCTGCGGCGCCGAGGCGGGCGGTGCGCGGGGTTTCGATGTGCACGGCGGTCCAGGGTACGCGCTGCGCATCGGCAAGGCGCTTGGCAGTACGCACCAGCTCCATGCCTGCGCGCTGCTCGCTGACGGCGACGACGACGCGGTCGCTTGCCGCCCATGTCCCGGCCATGGCGTGAGCGCGCACATGCTCCAGCATCTGCGCGTCGACCGCCTGCGCGGCGCGGCGCAGGGCAAGTTCGCGTAAAGCGGACAGGTTGGATTTGGAGAAGAAGTTGCCCAGCGCGCGGCCTGCTTCCTCAGGGACGTAGACTTTGCCCTGGCGCAGGCGCTCGATCAGTTCGTCGGGCGGGATGTCGACCACTTCGAGGTCGGCGGCGTCCAGCATGCGGTCGGGCAGGGTTTCGCGCACGCGCACATGGGTGAACGAGGCGACGACGTCGTTCAGGCTTTCGAGGTGCTGGACGTTGAGGGTGGACCAGACGTCGATCCCGGCATCGAGCAGTTCTTCCACGTCCTGCCAGCGCTTGTCGTGGCGGCTGCCGGGCGCATTGGTGTGGGCCAGCTCGTCCACCAGCACCAGGGCGGGGCGGCGGGCGAGCACCGCGTCGATGTCCATCTCCTCCAGCGCGTGGCCTTCGTAGGTGATGCGCTGGAGGGGCACGATTTCCAGCCCGCGCAGGCGAGCGGCGGTTTCGGCGCGGCCGTGGGTTTCGACCACGCCGACCACAACGTCGGTCCCGGCGGCGCGGCGCGCGGCGCCTTCGCCCAGCATCTCGTAAGTCTTGCCCACGCCCGGAGCCGCCCCGAGGAAGACCTTGAGGCGGCCGCGCCCCTCGCGCGCTGCGGCGCGGAGCAGGGCGTCGGGGTCGGGCCGGAGGGGGTTGTCAGGCAGATTCACCGGGCTGCTTGTGCGCCGGTCTTCGCCATGCTGTCGAGGGCCAGATTGAGTTCGAGGACGTTGACGCGGTCTTCGCCGATGAAGCCGAGCAGGGGGTGTTCCTCGTGCAGCGTTACCAGCGCCTTGACCCGCGCCGGGTCGAGGCCGCGCGCCCTGGCGACGCGCTCCACCTGCCAAAGGGCCGCCTCGGGGCTGACGTGGGGGTCAAGTCCCGAGGCGGAAGTCGTCACCAGGTCGGACGGAACGTTGGTCCCCGGTGATTTCCGCAATTTGGCGACATCCCCCGCGACCCGGTCCGCCAGCGCCTTGCTGGCCGGGCCGAGGTTGGAGCCGGACGAGGCCATGGCATCGTACCCGGCCCCGGCGGCGGAAGGGCGTCCGTGGAAGTAGCCTGGCGCGGCGAAAGCCTGCCCGATCAGGTGCGAGCCGACGACGCGGCCGTCTCGCTCGATCAGGCTGCCATTGGCCTGGCTGGGGAACAGGGCCTGCGCGATGCCGGTGAGGGCGAGAGGGTAGGCAAGACCCAGCAGCAGGGCGAAAAGCGCGGTAAGCACCAGCGCAGGGCGCAGGGCGGTGGTGAGGTGGTGGGTCATCGTGTGTCTCCTTGGGACAGCGAGCGGGGCAGCGTGAAGGGAAGGGGTGCGCGTCCCCGAAAGGAAAGCGTCACCCTGAACCCGTTTCAGGGTCCATTTTTCCTTTCGAACCGCCGCCTGATCGGCACGATGGATCCTGAAACGAGTTCAGGATGACGGTGCGTGCGAACGGGACCATGCTGGCAGCGCGATGGGGGCGGCAACGCGATGGCGTGGACAGAGAAGCTGCGGATCATCACACCAGCCCCAGCCCGGAAACCGCCATGTCGATCAGCTTGATCCCGACGAACGGCGCCACCAGTCCGCCCAGACCGTAAACCCCGAGGTTGCGCGCCAGCAGCGGTCCTGCGGCCATCGGGCGGTACGTCACGCCGCGCAGTGCAAGGGGGACCAGCGCCGGGATGATCAGGGCGTTGAACACGATCGCAGAAAGTATCGCGCTCTGCGGGCTGGCAAGGCCCATCACGTTGAGCACGCCCAGGCCGGGATAGAGCGCGGTGAACATGGCCGGGATGATCGCGAAATACTTCGCCACGTCGTTGGCGACCGAGAACGTGGTCAGCGCGCCGCGCGTCATCAGCAGCTGCTTGCCGAGGCCGACGATCTCGATGAGCTTGGTGGGGTCGCTGTCGAGATCGACCATGTTGCCCGCCTCGCGCGCGGCCTGGGTGCCGGTGTTCATGGCGACGCCGACGTCGGCCTGCGCCAGTGCGGGGGCATCGTTGGTGCCATCGCCGCACATCGCCACCAGCCTGCCGCCCTGCTGCTCGCGCCGGATCAGCGCCAGCTTGTCCTCGGGCGTGGCCTCGGCGAGGAAGTCGTCCACGCCGGCCTCGGCGGCGATGGCGGCGGCGGTGAGCGGGTTGTCGCCGGTAATCATCACCGTGCGAATGCCCATGCGGCGCAGTTCGGCGAAGCGCTCGCGCACACCTGCCTTGACCACGTCCTTGAGCGCAACGAGGCCGATCAATCGTCCGTCGCGGGCGACCGCGAGCGGGGTTTGCCCAAGGCGGGCGATGTCCTCCGACTGACGGCGCAGTTCGGCCGCGGCGGGGGAGGCGGCGGCTTCCGGGTTGGCGCGCAGCACCGCATCGACGGCGCCTTTCTGGACGAGGCCCGCCGCGCTCCTGACGCCGGAGATCCGGGTCTGCGCGGTAAAGGGGATCACTTCCGCGTCGCCGGGCAGAGCCAGCGAAAGGCCGAACCGCTCACGCGCGAGGACGACGATGGAGCGGCCTTCGGGCGTCTCGTCGGCAAGGCTGGCCAGCATCGCCGCTTCGGCCAGCGCAGCAGCGCTGGCGCCGCCAACGGGGCGAAATTCGCTGGCCTGACGGTCGCCCACGGTGATCGTGCCGGTCTTGTCGAGCAGCAGCACGTCGATATCGCCGGCCGCCTCGACGGCGCGGCCGGACTTGGCGAGGACGTTGAAGCGTACCAGACGGTCCATCCCGGCAATGCCGATGGCGGACAGCAGCGCGGCGATGGTGGTGGGGATCAGGGTGATGAGCAGCGCCGCCAGCACCGCGACGGGGATCGCGCCGCCCGCATAATGCGCGAAGGCGGGGATCGTCGCGACGGCGATCAGGAAGATGATGGTGAGGCCGACCAGCAGGATGGTGAGGGCGATCTCGTTAGGGGTCTTCTGCCGTTCGGCGCCTTCGACCAGCGCGATCATGCGGTCGAGGAAGCCCTGGCCCGCTTCCTGCGTCACCCGGACGCGGATTTCGTCGGAGATGACGCGCGTACCTGCGGTGACGGCGGAACGGTCTCCGCCGGCCTCGCGGATGACAGGGGCGCTCTCTCCGGTGATCGCGGCCTCGTTGACCGAGGCGACACCGGCGACAACCTCGCCGTCCGCCGGGATCAGTTCCCCGGCGGCGACCATGACCTCGTCGCCCTTCTTGAGCTGCGAGGCGGCCAGAGTGCGGCCATCAGGGAGGCGGGCGCTGAGTTCCGAGCGGGTGGCGCGTAAGGAAGCGGCCTGTGCCCGCCCGCGCCCTTCGGCCAGCGCCTCTGCAAAAGTGCCGAACAGGACGGTGAGCCAGAGCCAGCCGATCAGCTGGATCTGGAAGCCGGCGGGCAGCGGCTCGCGGCCGACGATCAGCAGGACGGTCAGCAGCAGCGCGACGACGGCAGTGGTGAACAGCACGGGGTTGCGGATCAGCTGGCGCGGTTCCAGCTTGCGGAAAGCCTCGCCGATCGCCGGTGCGACCAGCTTTGCCGAGAACATGGAAGTGGGTGTCTGGGTGGTCATGGGATGCGCCTTCAGGACAGCTGGCCGGCGACCATCGCGATGTGATCGGCGATGGGGCCAAGGGCGAGGCTGGGCAGGAACGTGAGGCCGCCAAGGATCAGGATCACCCCGATCAGCAGGCCGATCCACAAGGGGCCAGTGGTCGGAAAAGACCCCGAGGTGGCGGGCGTGTGGCGCTTGGCGGCAAGGCTGCCGGCGATGGCCAGCACGGGCACGATCACGAAGAACCGCCCGATCCACATCGCGATCCCGAGCAGTCCGTTGTAAAACGGCGTGCCGGCCGAAAGCCCGGCAAAGGCCGACCCGTTGTTGCCCGCGCCGGATGCGAAGGCGTAGAGGATTTCGGTAAAGCCGTGCGGGCCCTTGTTGAGCGGCCCGGCAAGGCCGGCGGGCAGGACGGCGCTCAGCGCGGTGAGGCCCAGAATGCACAGCGGAAGCACCGCGATGGCGAGGACGGCCAGCTTGACCTCACGCGCCTCGATCTTCTTGCCGACGTATTCGGGGGTGCGCCCCACCATCAGCCCGGCGACGAACACCGCCAGCAGTGCGAACAGCAGGAAGCCGTAGATACCCGCGCCAACGCCGCCGACGACCACTTCGCCCAGTTGCATGTTGATGAGCGGAACCATGCCGCCCAGCGCCGTGAAGCTGTCATGCATGGCATTGACCGCACCGCAGGAAGCAGCGGTGGTGACCACCGAGAACAGGGCGCTGGCGGCAATGCCGAAGCGGACTTCCTTGCCCTCCATGTTGCCGCCTGCCGCGCCAAGCTGGTGCAGCACCGGATTGCCCGCCGCTTCCTGCCAGTAGGCGACGCCGGTGCCGATCAGGAATAGCGCCATCATCGCGGCCAGGATTGCCCAGCCCTGCCGGGTGTTGCCTACCGCCTTGCCGAAGCACCAGGTCAACCCCGCGCCCAGCGCGAAGATCGAGAGCATCTGCACCAGGTTGGTGAGCGCGGTGGGGTTCTCGAAAGGATGGGCGGAGTTGGCGTTGAAGAAGCCGCCGCCATTGGTGCCCAGCATCTTGATCGCCTCCTGCGAGGCGACCGGGCCAAGCGCGATGGCTTGCCTCGCGCCTTCCAGCGTGGTCGTATCGACCTGCGCGGAAAGCGTCTGCGGCACGCCGCTGGCGATCAGGAACAGCGCGTAGACGATGCAGGCGGGCAGCAGCAGGTACAGGGTGACGCGCGTGCAGTCCGCCCAGAAATTGCCGACGGTCTTCGCCTCGCGCCGTGCAAAGCCGCGAAACAGCGCGAAAGCCACCGCGATGCCGGTCGCCGCCGAGAGGAAGTTGTGGATCGTCAGCCCCAGCATCTGGGACAGGTTGGAAAGCGCCGCCTCGCCCGAATACCACTGCCAGTTGGTGTTGGTGGTGAAGCTGACGGCGGTGTTGAAGGCGCCGTCCGCGCCGATCCCGGCAAGGCCGCGCGGGTTCATCGGCAATACGCCTTGCAGGCGCAGCACCGCATAGGTGAACGCCAGCAGCGCCAGCTGGAACACCAGCAGGTGCAGGCCGTAGCGCAGCCAGTGCTGCTCTTCGCCCGGGTCGATGCCGCCGAGCCGGTAGAAGCCGCGCTCCACCGGAGCGAGGACCCGGTGCAGCGGCGTGGTGCGCCCTTCGTAAAGCGCGAAAAGCCAGGCCCCCATGGGCTTGGCAAGCGCCGCGACGAGCGCGGTGAACAGGAGGATGAGGCTCCAGCCCTGAATGGTCATGGCCTTGGTTTTCCTAGAACTTCTCTGGCCGCAGCAGCGCGGCGAGGAGATAGACGAGCAGGCCGAGCGCGGTCGCTCCGGCGAGGATGAGCGGGAGTGTCATCGCTCAGGCCCTTTCGCAGAGCCGCGCGAAGGCGAGGGTGAGCGCGAACAGGCCGGCGAGCACAGCCAGCCAGGTAAGATCGGTCATGAGCGGGAACCTCTTGTATGGGTGAACCAGTCTGTCAGCGGGACGTCGCGCAGCAGCCCCGGCCCTTCGAGGCCCAGCATCAGCCCTGCGCAGAGCAGCACCACCACGCCCGCGCAGACGGCAAGATCGGCTGGCCCTGCGGGGTGGGGCGCGGGCTGCGTAACCATGCGCTGCGCGGTGATCGCCAGCCGCCAGCACCCGGCCAGCAGGGCGAGGCCAAGCGCGCGCAGGGCGATCTCGGCTGGCCACCACCGCTCACCCCGCCGCAGCGAGGCGAGCTTTGAGCGAAAGAAGGGGGACTTGTGCATGGCCGGGAATCCGTCGACTTGCGGGACGGATGCTCAAGTGGACCTTCGGGGCGTTAAGGTTCCACGGGAAATGCGGCCTTCACCCATAAAGAAACCGTAAAGTTCGTGGCGCTCCCGCGCGCGGGGCCTTATTTCGGTTTGATGAGCGAATCTGCCACGGACTTTGCCGCCCCCGCGCATGGTCAGAGCCACGAAAACGAAGGCCATCAGCGTGAAGGCCTGCCCGCCATGGCCCTGGGCGCCATCGGCGTGGTGTTCGGCGATATCGGCACCTCGCCGCTTTATGCCATGAAGGAGAGCTTTGTGGGGCACCATCCGCTGGTGGTGGACAAGCTGCACATCTTCGGCGTCCTGTCGCTGATCTTCTGGACGATGATGGTGATCGTCACGATCAAGTACGTCTTCATCATCCTGCGCGCCGACAACAAGGGAGAGGGCGGCAGCCTGGCATTGTTGGCGCTGATCCGGCGGGAACTCGGCGAGAACCGCCTGACCCCGCTGATCGCCGGGCTGGGCGTGGTGGCGACGGCGCTGTTTTACGGCGATGCGATCATCACCCCGGCCATTTCGGTGCTTTCGGCGGTAGAGGGGCTGACGGTGGTGAACCCGGCCTTCTCCGACTGGGTGCTGCCGATCTCCACCGGCATCCTTATCGGCCTGTTCGCCATCCAGTCGCGCGGGACGGCGGCGATGGGCAAGCTGTTCGGCCCGGTGATGATCGTCTATTTCGCCGTCCTCGCGGTGCTGGGCGTCAACGGCATTCTTCAGCACCCCGGCATCCTTGCCGCGCTGAACCCGGTCCATGCGGTGGAGTTCTTCCTGATCGACCCCAAGCTGGCATTCCTGGCGCTGGGCTCGGTGGTTCTGGCGGTGACGGGCGCGGAGGCGCTCTATGCCGACATGGGCCATTTCGGGCGCAAGGCGATCATGGTTTCGTGGCTCTATGTCGCGTTCCCGTGCCTCATGCTCAACTATCTTGGCCAGGCTGCGCTGCTGCTGGGGAGCCCGGAGGCCGCGTCCAACCCCTTCTTCCTGATGGCGCCGGAATGGGCGCGCCTGCCGCTTGTCGCGCTGGCGACGATGGCGACGATCATCGCCAGCCAGGCCGTGATCTCGGGCGCCTATTCGGTATCCCAGCAGGCGGTGCAGCTGGGCTTCCTGCCGCGTCTCAAGATCCTGCACACCAGCGCCCGGGCGGCCGGGCAGATCTACATCCCGCTGGTCAACTGGGGCCTGCTTGTCATGGTGTTGCTGCTGGTCTTCGGCTTCGGCAGTTCGAGCAGCCTGGCCGCCGCATACGGTATCGCAGTGACCGGGACGATGGTCATCACTGCCTGCCTGCTGGGCGTTTTGACCTTTGCGGTGTGGAAGTGGAACCCCGTGGTCTCGGTGCTACTGACTACGGCGTTCCTGCTGGTGGACGGCCTCTATTTCGCCTCGAACGCCACCAAGATACCCGACGGCGGCTGGTTCCCCCTGCTGGTCGCCGCCGTGGTGTTCCTGCTGCTGACCACCTGGGCCACCGGCCGGCGCATCGTGCTGGCGCGTCTGCGCGAGGATTCGATCCCCTTCGACCTGTTCCTGAAATCCGTCGGAGAGCGTGTGCGCCGCGTCGCCGGGACCTCGGTTTTCCTCTCCTCCGCCGCAGAGGGAGTGCCCCATGCGCTGCTGCACAACCTCAAGCACAACCACATCCTGCACGAACGGGTGGTGATCCTGACCGTCCAGACGCTGGAAGTACCCCACGTTTCCGGGCCAAAGCGCTGTAGCGTCGAGGACATGGGGCAGGGCTTCTATCGCGTGGTCCTGCGCCACGGCTTCATGGACGAGATCGACGTTCCTGCCGAACTCGCCGCCGAGAACCGAGCAGGGGGGCCTTTCCGGGCCATGGAAACCAGCTACTTCCTTTCACGCCAGACCCTGATCGCTTCCAGCCGACCGGGCATGGCTATCTGGCGCGAGAAGCTGTTTGCCTGGATGGTCCGCAATGCACAGAGCGCGATGGAATTCTTCAAACTTCCGACAAACCGCGTGATCGAACTGGGGAGCCAGCTGGAGATCTGATCGTTCCTTTCCCCTTACCGGGGAGAGAAAGGGCGCCTCACCGCACCGGCCAGAAGTGCATGATAAGCGGTGTGCCCAGCACCAGCACCAGCAGCGATAGCGGCGCTCCCAGCCGAGCATAGTCGCCGAAGCGATACCCGCCCGGCCCCATCACCAGGGTATTGCACTGGTGTCCGATCGGGGTGAGGAAATCGCAGCCCGCCCCGATCGCCGTCGCCATCAGGAAAGCGTCCGGCCGGTAACCCAGATCGCCTGCGAACACAGCGGAGATCGGCGCCATGACCAGCACCGTCGCCGCATTGTTGAGGAACGGCGTCACCGCCATTGATGCGGCCAGGACAAGCGCCACCGCTCCCCAGGGCGGCAGGTCCGCCGCCAGGGCGGCGAGCTGAGTCGCCAGCACGTCCGAAGCGCCCGTCGATTGCAGCGCGCCGCTGACCGGGATCAGCGCGCCCAGCATGATGAGGATCGGCCATTCCACCGCCTCGTAGGCATCGTCCACCGGCAATGCGCCGGTGATGATGACCAGCCCAGCACCCGTGAAGAACGCTGCCGCCACCGGGATCACGCCGGTCGCCGTGGCCAGCATCGCCGCGGCGAGTATCGCTAACGCCAGCCAGCCCTTGCGGGTCATGCCAAGGCTGATCGGGCGCGCTGCCAAGGGCAGCACACCCAACTGCCGCAGCCGTCCTGGCATTGCCGAGAGAATGCCCTGCAGCACGATAACGTCGCCGGGCTGCATCAGGATACTGGCGGGCTTGTTGCGCAGGCTTTCCCCCTCCCGCGAGATTGCGACGAGCCGCAGGCCAAGCCGGTCGCGCAGCATCAGCCGCGCCGCTGAACTGCCTGCCAGCGCCGAGCGTGCGGTGACCACGCCCTCGATCACGCCCACGTCATCGCGGGCGCGGGCGTGCTGTTCGTCCTCGTCCTCCTCGTCCTCGCCGTGCCCGCTAGGGTCGAGCTGCGAGGCGGCGACGGCTCGTTCCAGTGCATCGGGATCGCCGGCCAGGATCAGCACGTCGTCGGCATCGATCACCAGGTCTGGGCGCACTTCGCCGGCCAGGCCGTGGCGCAGCACGGCGGTCACGTCGATTTCTCCGTCGTGCTCCTTGATGAATGAGGCGACGGTATTGCCCACCACCGGCGATTGCTCACGCACCCGTGCCTCGATGGTGTAGTCCGAGATGTTGAGCGCCTCGCCCATGGTCGCCGCCGCGCGCCGGTCGGCGGGGAGCAGCCAGTAGAACAGGCGCAGGAAGATCAGGCCGATCACCAGCAGGCCAAGGCCGGTAGGCAGGTAGTCGAACATGGTGAAAGGCTCGCCGATCATCTGCTCGCGAACGCGGCTGACGATGATGTTGGGCGATGTGCCGACCAGCGTCGTCAGCCCGCCCAGCAGCGCCGCGAAGGACATCGGCATGAGGAAGCGCGAGGGGTTTGTCCCACTTTTGCGCCCGAGTTGCCCGGCTGCCGGCATCAGCATCGCCAGCGCCCCGATGTTTTTGATGAGACCCGAGGCCACGCCGACAGAAGCCGTCAGCACCAGCAGCTGCGCCCCGGTACGCTTGAGGTACTGCCCGGCCCAGGCCACTGCCTTTTCCACCAGCCCTGAACGCTGCACCGCCGCCGAAAGCACCAGCGCAGAGGCGACGATGATGACGATATCGTCAGAAAATCCCAGGAATGCCTTCTCCGGTGTGACCAGACCAAGCGCCATCGCGACGAGCAGGGCGATCACGGCGGTCACGTCGTAACGGAAACGGCCCCAGATGAAGAGCACCATCATTCCTGCCAGAACGGCGATGGACAGCCATTGTTGAAAATTCATCAAGCCTCGGACAACAGAGGAAAATGCAGCCTAACTGACTGGAAATGCGCGGTGAGCCATGCGGTGCCGGGCGCTGTCTAATAACATGTGTGCCTTCGGGCATTGACGGGAGCGTGAAAACGCAGCAATAGCGCCGCATAGCGCAAGAGGGCGGTTAGCTCAGTTGGTAGAGCATCTCGTTTACACCGAGAGGGTCGGGGGTTCGAGCCCCTCACCGCCCACCATTTCCCAAAGTAACGGAATTTTCTTACCCCGCAGGCGTCGCCTGGCGGGGTGGTTCAGTTTCTGGTTGGGCCTATCGGGCTATTCGGGGTAACGTGGTGGGGGCGAATGCGCGTATTGGTGATCGAGGATTACCAGAATCTTGTGAACTCTGCATGCCTATAGTCTTGGGAGCGTAACAGTTTCGGCGCCCTGTTGGAATGGCTGCGCAGCGTCCTGACGCCATTTGGCAAATCAAGCGCAGGCGGCCTGCCAAGAGGGTCCAGCGGCGATTGATCAATCCCTTCGAGCTATCGCTCAAGGTGTGCGCGGAGCAACTTTCGCAGAACAGGCCCCGTCAGCCGCTGCGGCAAGTCTTCAACCCGGCGAAAATCCATCATCTGTCGAAGGCTGGCTAATTCTCGAATAATTAGTCTGAATCGATAACGGTAATCATGGGTCGCGGCGATCTGACGCCTTCTGCTGCAATTTTTCTTTATGGTTTTATTGTGAGGTGCATTTCGCTTTGAATTAATTGAGAAAAATTCCCCTTGCATTTGTCGCAAATCATTCGCATTAGCGCAACGAATTGATACGCACTTGCAATAAAATAAGGGGGGTTTGAGTGTCTCTGTCTCGTCTTCGTAATTCGTCGGCTACCGTTGCGCCGGCTTATCTGGCGCTTTCCTGCGTCGGTTTCGCCGCCTCGCCGGCCATGGCTCAGGATGTTGCCGCCAGCGCAACCCCGCCCAGCCTGGGCGGCGTGACCGTTTCCGATACCGCGATCGACGAATCCGGCTACAAGGTCGATGAGGCCGCTTCTCCCAAGTACACGGCGCCGCTGCTCGACACCGCCAAGACCGTGATTGTCGTCCCCTCGCAGGTCATCCGCGAGAGCGGCTCGAGCACGTTCGCCGAGGCACTGCGCACCGTACCGGGCATCACCTTCGGCGCCGGTGAAGGCGGCAACCCGCAGGGCGATCGTCCTTTCATCCGTGGTTTTGACGCACAGGGCAGCACCTATATCGACGGCGTTCGCAGCGTCGGCGGCCAGTCGCGCGAGATTTTCGCGATCGAGCAGATCGAAGTCGTCAAGGGCGGCGATTCGACCATGGGCGGACGCGGCAGCGCCGGCGGCAGCCTCAACCTCGTCAGCAAGATGCCGCACCTGGGCACCAGCATCCTGGGTGATTTCAGCTACGGCACCGACGACTACAAGCGCGCTACCGTCGACGCCAATTACCAGATCGGCGAAACCTCTGCGATCCGTGTCAACGGCATGTGGCACGACGCCGATGTCGCCGGGCGCGATGTGGTGAACTACAACCGCTGGGGCATCTCGCCCTCGGCGGCGCTGGGTCTGGGCACCGCGACCCGCGCCTTCATCAACTACTATCACCTTGAGAGCGACGACATGCCCGACCCGGGCATCCCGTTCGAGCGTGCCGCCGCGCAGGTGACCAGTGCCAGTCTGCTCAAGATCGGTCCGGCCAAGGTCGACCGCGATACCTTCTACGGCCTCAAGAACCGCGACTTCCGCACTACCAACGTCGACGAGCTGTTCTTGCGCGCCGAGCATGACCTGTCCGACCGCATCAAGGTGCGCGGCACGGCAAAGTATGCCAACGTCAAGCAGGCCTACATCGTCACCCAGCCCGACGACAGCCAGGGCAACGTGCAGAACGGCCTCGTCTGGCGCCGTGCGAACACGCGCTGGAGCAACGTCGATTCGATGGTCGGACAGTTCGACGTGTCGGGCAAGTTTGATACCGGCGGCATCGAGCACTCGTTCTCGGTCGGCGCCGAGGCAAGCTGGGAACAGTCCAAGCGCGGCTCGTTCAACGTGAGCACCAACACCAGCGCCGCCGCCGCCGCGCGCTGCAGTGTGGCGAACCAGGCTGCGTACAACTGCACCAGCCTGACCAGCCCGAACGCCAATGATCCCTGGCAGAACGTCCAAGTGGATGGCAGCGTTATCCCGGTCGCCCGCAACGCGATCAGCGCCAAGACCGAAGCCACCACCTACGCGATCTACGCCCTCGACACGATCAGCATCACCGATCAGCTGCTGGTGAGCCTGGGCATTCGTCAGGACTGGTACAAGACGGTCCAGACCACGATCCCGGCAACGGCTGCCGCGCCGGTGCTGGAAAAGAAGGACAACTTCTTGAACTATCAGGCCGGCCTGATCTTCAAGCCGATGTCCAACGGCAGCATCTATGTCTCCTACGCGAAGTCGACCACCCCTCCCGGCAGCCTTGTCGGCGAAGGTCAGGAAGGCAACGCGATCGCCCTGACGACGCTGAACGATCTCAAGGCCGAGGGCACCAAGTCCTATGAAGTCGGCACCAAGTGGTCGTTCATGGACGACGCCTTCGGCCTGAGCCTGGCGGCATTCCGCACCGAGACCAAGAACGCCCGAACCACTGGCGCCAACGGTCTGCTGGAATACGTCGGTGAACGACGCATCCAGGGCTTTGAGGTCGGCTTCAACGGCAAGCCGCTTCCGTTCTGGAGCGTCTTTGGCGGTTATACCTACATGGACTCCGAGATCACCGACGTCGGAACCAGCACTGCGGCGGCCACGCTCATCAATCTGGGCAAGCCCTTCCCCAACACGCCCAAGCACAGCTTCACCGCCTGGACCACGTTCGACATCGCCGAGCGTTTCCGGATCGGCGGCGGCGCGATCTACAATTCGCGTCAGTATGCGGGCTTTGGTGCTTCGAACTACGGTACCATCGTCCGTTCGATCGACGGCTACTGGCGCTTCGACGCGACGGCTTCGGCCACGCTCACCGACAACGTATCGGTGCGGGTGAACGTGCAGAACCTGACCAACAAGAAGTACTACGACCGCACGTACTCGACCCACTTCGCGACCGTGGCGCCGGGCCGCTCGGCCTTCGCGACGCTTTCGCTGAAGTACTGAATCTCCGGTTCCCGGCTACAGGACAGGGCCCGCTCCTTTCGGGGGGCGGGCCGATCGAATGAGCCCTGACGGGGCTGCGCAAGCCGCAAGCCAGCGACACCCCGGCGTGTGTGGGCAAGGTGGTGGCTGGCTGAACACTCGCCCGGAGCCTGAACTGCGAGTTGCCGCAAGGAAGATTCGCCGCCAGTCTGCCTGAAAACGCTCGTCCCCGATCCGATCGTAGGAGAGCCGGGTCGGGTCGGTCACAATTGCCGCCGACCCGGCACCAAGGGGCTAACAAGGCGCAATCTCCTTTTTGCGTATGCGCAGAGGCGTTTTTCCCGGCCCTTGCGCGCGGGCGTAATAGCTTTGCGTGCGGATTGCGCACCCTGCTGGCCGTCGTTCCGGCGTGTCTGGCTACCTGCCCGAAACGGCTTTGGGCTGCCAGGTTGGCGGCGCCCGGCACAGGGCCGAAGCGGCTGCTTCTGGGCGCGATATCTCCTCCCGATCTGCCTTACGCCTTGCGCATACGGCAATTCATGGAGGACAACACAATGACCAACCGGACACGGCGCCCGACGGCACGGCAAACCCTGCTTTGCGCAACGACTATCCCGTTACTGCTGCTGGGCGCGTGCGCCGACAACGTCGGCTTCCATGCCGGCACGCCTTCGGGCCCGTCGACCCCCAGCGAACCCGCTGGCCCGACGGGACCTACTGGACCCACCGGCCCAACCGGCCCAACCGGCCCAACCGGCCCAACCGGCCCAACCGGCCCAACCGGCCCAACCGGCCCTAGCGGCCCCTCGGGCCCAACCGGGACGACCACCATCACCGGCCCCGCGACCGGGGTTAGCGTAGGCGGCGTGCCCATTCTTGGCCCCAGCGGTCCGGGCAGCCTGATCGACGTCAATGTAGCCCCGCCCACCGGTTCCAGCGGCGGAGGCAGCAACATCGTAGTCGACGTGCTGACGGGTGACGGCAGCGTTGTGCAGGTGACCCTGCCCACCACGGCGGCGCAGACGCAGCAGGCCCTGGCCCCCGTCGGCGCACTGGCGGGAGCACTGCTTGGCGAGCCGGTCGGAACGACAGTGACCGGCCTGACCAACGGGCTTTCGCCCACGGTTGCCGCCGTGACGTCCACCGTCAGCGGCGTGACCACGCCGCTGCTCGATACCGTCGATACAGTGCTGGCCCCGGTGGTAGGGTCCGGCGGCCTGCTGGCGCCGCTTACCGGGCAGCTGGGCGGCCTGGTAAGCGGCGTCGCCGGCAGCTTGCCGGGCAGTGGCTCCGGTCCCGCGCCGACTTATACCGGCCCGCTCGTCGGGCTGGACCTTGCGAACAACGGCCTGACCGGCGCGAGCACGAGCGGCACCCTGGTGGGCGCAAACGTGCTGTCGGACAATCCGGGTCTCGTCTCGGGGCAGCTGGTGACGGCTGACGTACTTGCCGATGGCGCGGTACTTGACGTGACGCTGCCGACGACAACCACCAGCGTAGCGCAGGGGCTTGCGCCTGTTGGCAACCTTGCCGGTGCCCTGCTGGGCGCGCAGGTCGGCAGCGGCGTAACGCAGGTCACCAACGGGCTGGCGCCTGTCGTGGCACCTGTCACCCTCGTGGTGGATACGGTGACTTCGCCGGTGCTGGACGCCGTGAACGGGGCGCTTGGTCCGGTGGTCGGCCAAGTGGTCGGCGGCCTTGGTGCGGGGGAGACCGGCAGCTCGGTGCTGTCGCCCGTTACCGGTGCCGTGGGCGGCCTTCTCGGCGGCGTGAGTGGCGGTTCGGGCGCAGGCACTGTGCTTGCGCCGGTCACCGGTGTCGTTAGCGGCCTGCTCGGCGGTGTCGGTGGTGGCGGCGGCGCTGGTACGGTGCTCACCCCTGTGACCGGCGTGGTGACCGGTTTGCTGGGCGGTGTCGGTGGCGGCAGTGGAGCGGGCAGTGCTCTCGCCCCGGTCACCGGTGTCGTTAGCGGCCTGCTCGGCGGTGTCGGTGGCGGCGGCGGCGCTGGTACGGTGCTCACCCCTGTGACCGGCGTGGTGACCGGCCTGCTCGGCGGTGTCGGTGGCGGCGGCGGCGCTGGTACGGTGCTCACCCCTGTGACCGGCGTGGTGACCGGCCTGCTGGGCGGTGTCGGTGGCGGCAGCGGAGCGGGCAGTGCTCTCGCCCCGGTCAGTGGTGTCGTTAGCGGCCTGCTCGGCGGTGTCGGCGGGGGAACGGGTTCAGGCACCTCATCCCTGCTGTCGCCGGTGACGGGTCTGCTTGGCGGCCTCACGGGGAGCTGAAACAAGGATGGCGTGTCCGCCGCTCTTGTTGCCCTCCCCCTGGTCGGACACGCCTCTACCCGACTCCGTCTGACGGGGTCGGGGAGGAGGCGGCCCTTGCCGTGGGCCGCCTCCTCCAACGCCCGCGATATGGAAAACCAGGTCGCGGGAAGGGGAGGCAATCGGTAGTTCAGGGGCGCATGTGCCCGGCGATCACAGCCGGGTCGTGCGCCCGCTTTCGTAGAGGAACCATGCGCGGCGCTCGGTCTCGTCGATCCAGACCTCGATGAGGCTAGCGGTGGCGATGTCGCGGTATTCGTCGCATAGCTCGTGGACGCGGCGCATCTCGGCGACCAGCTGTTTGTTGTCGCCGTGCAGCTCGGCCAGCATGTCCTGCGGCTCGACATAATCGGCATTGTTGTCGAGCAGGCGCTGGTGGCCGGCGATGTCCGAGATAGAGCGGATTGTCGTGCCGCCCAGTTTGCGGGCACGTTCGGCGATTGCGTCGGTCATCGCGAAAATCTGCTCGCCCTGCTCGTCGAGCATCAGGTGATAGTCGCGAAAGTTCGGGCCGCTCATGTGCCAGTGGAAGTTCTTGGTCTTGAGATAGAGGGCGAAGACATCCGCCAGCAGCGCCTTGAGGCCGCCGGAGATATCGCGCGTGGCATCGGCGCCAAGGTCGCTAGGGGTGCCCAGCTTGCGTGCTGCGGGCGAAACGAGAGTATGCTGGTCGGACATGGCAAGCCTCCTTCGGGGAATACGCGGCGGCGCGGTGCCGCCTCGATAGTGCCGAAGATAGCCGCGGCGAGCAGCCGCTCCCATCCACACCAAGGTATGGGAGCGCTCTTGGAGACCGTTTGAGAATGGGCTTTGCCCATTCTGCCGCACCAGCCCACTCCCCCACCCGACCACCCATAGAATACTGCCGTTGAGTGGCCGGGTGGGGGAGTGGGCTGGTGCCGCCTTCAAAATGCGCTCTTCTGCGCATTTTCAAACGGTCTCTTAGGGCAGCACGCTTTCTATTGCATCCAGAAGGGCATCGGGATCGATGGGCTTGACCAGGAACGCAGTCGCACCGCCCGCCATCGCCTGGTTCTGTGCTGCCTCGGTGGGAAAGGCGGTCATCAGAATTACCGGCGCCGCACAGCCGCGCCGGGTCATCTCGGACTGCAGTTCAAGGCCGGTCATGCCCGGCATGTGCAGGTCGGTGACCACGCAGGCAACCCGTTCACT
The DNA here is from genome assembly GCF_001046635.1 of Novosphingobium barchaimii LL02. Taxonomy (GTDB): domain Bacteria; phylum Pseudomonadota; class Alphaproteobacteria; order Sphingomonadales; family Sphingomonadaceae; genus Novosphingobium; species Novosphingobium barchaimii. The sequence continues at coordinate 52,005 of NZ_KQ130456.1, read as the reverse complement.
AAACGTCGATGCCAGCAGATCCTCGGCGTGCGCGAAGCCGATGCCTCGCATACCCGCGGAGCGCAGGAGGCTGTCGAGACTTCCCCGCACACCGGAATCGTCGTCGACAATGGCAATCAGGGGGGAGGGGGCGACCAATATCTTCTCCGGTGTCATCGGGTTCAACCCGAAGGAATAGCCCCCGGTTCCAGTTGGGCCTGGGATCACCGGCACACCATCATACTCAGGTGTTATAACGATGGATGGTGTCGTCGCGCACGCCCAGCTGCTCGGCCATGCGCACCAGGTCGGCGAGCGACTGAGCCTGCATCTTGCGCATGACGTTGCCACGGTGGATTTTCACGGTGATCTCGGAAAGGGTCAGCCGCGCGGCGACCTGTTTGTTCATCAGCCCGGTGACGACCAGCGCCATGACCTCGCGCTCCCTCGGGGTAAGCGCGGCATGCGCCTCGCGCAGCGACGTATTGCCCTGCTGCGCCGCGCGCCGGGCGCGGTCGGTGTCCAGGGCGGAGCCGACTGCCGACAGCAGCTGTTCGTCGTCGAAAGGCTTGGGCAGGAAGTCCACCGCACCCGCGCGCATACCGCGCACGGTCATCGGAATGTCGCCGTGCCCGGTAATGAGGATGACCGGAATGACGAGTCCTTCGGCCGCAAGCCGTTCCTGGAATTCCAGCCCGTTCTCGCCCGGCAGGCGAATGTCCAGCACCAGACAAGAGGCGACCTGCGGCACCCCGGCGGCGAGGAACTCCGAAATCGAGGCGAACAGCGCCACGTCCAGCCCACTCGATCGCAGGAGGCTGCCGATGCTGCTGCGCACTTCCGCGTCATCGTCCAGCACGCAGACGCACGCGCGGGCGGTGGGATCGCTGCCGGTGTTGATCATGCCGCGAAAGCCTCCGTATCCAAGGCGGCGGGCAGGCGCAGCCGGAAGCTGGCGCCGCCGCCGGGGTTATTGCGGGCCGTTAGCGTGCCGTGGTGCTGCTCCAGGATCGAGCGGCAGATTGCGAGGCCGATGCCCATGCCGTCGTCCTTGGTGGTGAAGAACGGGCGGAACACCGTCTCGGGATCATCGGCCAAGCCGATGCCGCAGTCGCTTACCTCGACGATCAGGGCATCCCCGTCCTGCGCTGCGGTCAGGCACATCTCGCGCTGGCCGGGCGGTAGATCCGCCATCGCCTGCTGGGCATTGAGCACCAGGTTCATCAGTACCTGCTGCAACTGTACCCGGTCGCCCATCAGGGTCGGCAACTCGGGCTCCACGGTGATCCGCAAGGTCACGTCGTGGACCTGCAGGTCGCGGCGCAGCAGCGCCTCGGTATCCTCGATCAGGGTTTTCAGCGCCATGCGTTCATGGCTGGGGTCGGCTTTGCGCGCCAGTTCGCGGATACCCGCGATGACGTCCGCCGCGCGCGTGCCGTTGCTGGTGATATGGTCGAGGCAGTCAGCCACTTCGGCGGCGCCGGGCGCCTCGCGCTCCAGCCAGCGCCTGCCAGAGCGGGCATAGGTGATGATAGCGGAAAGCGGCTGGTTCACCTCATGCGCGATCGACGCGGCGATCTGCCCCAGCGTCGTCACTCGCGACATGTGGGTAAGCGCGGCCTGAGACTGCGCAAGGCGGGCCTGGGCGCGGTTCCGCTCGGTCACGTCTGCGGCCATGACCAGCACCCGCTTCCAGCCGCCGTGGTCGGGCGGCAACGAGACTTGCAGCAGAACGTCGATCGCCTCGCCGCTGCGGGTGACGAAGCAGGTCTCCTCCTCCACCGCCATGCGGCCGCGCAGCAGGGCGCCGTAGATGCGTGCCAGTGATTCGAAGGCGGCGGGGGTAGCGAAGTCGTCTACCGTACCGCCCATCAGCTCGCTCCGGTCGGCAAGGCCGAACAACCGCGCGGCGGCATCGTTGGCGTTGCGCACACGGGCCAGCTGGAACGCGCGTCTCACCGATGCCTCGTCGAGGCTACTGGCCTTGAGGAGTAGTGCGTAGGCGCCGGACCAGTCGGATTCCCAGATCGGAAACCCGGCCGCGGTGAAGATCGTGCGATAGCGCGCATCCGCCAGCTCGCGCTCGGTGCTTTCGGCAAGCTGGCGCAGGAACAATGCGGTGGTGACGCCAAGCGCGATCAGGCTCACCGCCAGCCGCATGGCCGGCGATCCCAGCGGATCGTCCCAGTGCGACGCGCAGTATCCGATGATGGCCAGCACCGTGCATAGGCCGGCGGCGGACAGGATCAGCCCGCGCGAATGGGTACGCCCCACCAGCACGACGACCGTGGTATATAGCACTGCCACCGCGCCCTGCAGCGGGCTGAGCACGTCCAGCGCGAAGATGCCCAGTGCCAGCACCGCTGCGGTGGGCGCGTAGAGCCTGCGTGCCAATGTCCCCGCCCCGTACACCGCGTCCTCCTGCCAGTATCCGCCAACGGACCGGGCGGCGAGGTTGCCGCTCCAAGGCGACGCGCGCAACCTCAACCTTCGGATGGGTGAGCGGACATGCCTGCTGCTGCGAGTCACCTTAGCGGAACTGCAAGTACGATGCGGGTTCCGGGCCGGGTGTTCTCGCGGATCAGGGCAGCGCCGATGCGCGCGGCAAGCATTTCGATGAGCCGGGTGCCGAAGCCCGGCTCGGGCGAGCCGGAGCCGATGCCGTCGTCCTCCACCGAAAATCGCAGGGCGTGGGCGCTCGCCAGCCGCATGACGATGCGCACTTCGCCGGCCTCCTGCGCGTGGTAGGCGTATTTGCAGGCGTTGAGCACGCATTCGGAGGCAATCAGGCCGATCGCCGCCGCCAGTCGCGCGGGCACCAGTGCAGTATCGGATGCGACCCTCAGCTGCCGTCCGGCGACGACATCGCAGCAGCCGGCCTCGATCTGGAGCGCCAGCGTCTGGAGATAACCGCCGATTTCCACCATCCCGCTTTCCTGCGGGCGCGTCAGCTGGCGGTGGACTCCCGCAATCGCGCCGATCCGGCCGAGCATCCGTTCCAGGGCCAAGGCAGCCGCCGGATCGACGATGTCGCGGCGTTCGGCCGCGATCATCGCCATGAGCAGCTGGAGGTTGTTGGCGATCCGGTGGTCGCTTTCGAACGCCCCGTCCGCGCCGACAGGCGAGGCGGCAGGGCCGGCGTGTGCTTCCCGGCTGGACGAGCGTTGGGCCATCGGCATCCGGCGTTCCTTGTTGACTGGCCGCGTGGGCAGGGTTGGCATGACCGCCTTTTTGCCTGCCTCGTCCGCCGCCGCCATCATACGCAGGTTTGGGGCGCCGATCTCGAAGCTGCCACAAACCAGTGTATGATGGCGGGCGATGCGGGAGCGCGAGATAAGGAGGCATCGAAGACGCCTCGACAGGGCATTCGCGATCTACCGGAACCACGGCGGGAAGAATGGCCGTGAACAGGGAGAACTGGCATGAGCACGATCGCAAGCCGTGAATACCAGATGTTTCCGGTGCTGGGTGCCGCCGAAGTGGCTGCCGCCCGGCGCTTTGCCAGCGGCCCGGAACGTGTCTTCGCGCCCGGCGACAGCGTCTATGCCATCGGCGACCGCGAGGCGCCCACCTGGCTGGTGGTGACCGGCCATATCGAGGTTCTGCGCCGCGACGGGCTGAGCCGAGAAGCACGGGTCACCATGCATGGTCCCGGCCAGTTCACCGGCGAGATCAACCAGCTGGCTGGCCGCCCCTCGATCGCGGGCGGGCGCGCCGGGCCGGATGGCTGCACGGCGATCCCTATCGATGCCGCGCATCTGCGGGCGCTGATGATCGGTTCGGCCGAGCTGGGCGAAACGGTAATGCGCGCCCTGATCCTGCGCCGTGTCGGGCTGATTGAGGAAGGCGGCGCCGGTACTGTCCTCATCGGTGTGCCGGGTAGCCCGGACGTGGTTCGCCTGGGAGAATTCCTGCGCCGCAGCGGCTACCCCTACCTAGTCCTCGACGTGAGCGAGGACGGCGAGGGCAAGGCGCTGGTGGAGCGGCTGGGCGTGGCCTCGGCGGAATATCCGCTGGTGGTATGCCCGACCGGCCCGATCCTGCGCCGTCCGCGAGAGACGGAGCTGGCCGCCTGCCTGGGCCTTTCCGCGCAGATCGATCCCGATGCGGTGAACGACGTGGTGATCGTCGGTGCCGGCCCGGCCGGCCTTGCTGCTGCGGTCTATGCCGCTTCGGAAGGGCTGTCAGTGGTCGTACTCGATGCGCGCAGCATGGGCGGACAGGCCGGGGCCTCGGCGCGGATCGAGAACTACCTTGGCTTTCCCACCGGTATCTCCGGGCAGGCTCTGGCGGGGCGGGCCTTCAACCAGGCGCTCAAGTTCGGGGCGCAGATGGCGATCCCGGCCGAAGTGGAAAACCTGGAGCGGCGCGGCGATCGTCTGCACTTGCAGCTTGCAGGCGGGCACGGCGTGCAGGCGCGCGCGGTGGTGGTTGCTTCGGGCGCGCGCTACCGCCGCCTTGCGGTGGAGGGATTGGACCGTTTCGAAGGTGCGGGCGTGTCCTACTGGGTTTCGCCCATTGAGGCGCGGTTCTGCGCGGGCGAAGATATCGCCCTTGTCGGGGGCGGCAATTCGGCCGGGCAGGCGGTGGTCTTCCTTGCACCGCAGGTGAAGAAGCTGCACATGATCGTGCGCCGCGACCTTGCCGAGACGATGTCGCGCTATCTGGTCGACCGGATATCCCAGCTGCCCAATGTCGAGCTTCATGTCGGCGCGGAAGTCGTATCGCTGGAGGGAGACTCGGCGGGTGGGCTGTCCGGCGCGACGATCCGGCACAACGCGGACGGCACCCTCCACCACAGGCCGCTACGCCACATGTTCCTGTTCATCGGCGCCGACCCCAATTCGGGCTGGCTGCCGCCCGGGGTGGAAACCGACGCCAAGGGGTTCGTCGAGACCGGCCGGAGGCATCTCCCTCTGGAAACAGCTATGCCCGGCGTCTTTGCCATTGGCGACGTGCGCGCCGGTTCGACCAAGCGCGTTGCCGCCGCAGTGGGCGAGGGCGCTGCGGTGGTCGCCCAAATTCATACGATGTTCGCCGCCAACCGGAAGGAAGCTCCATGACCGGCTGCTCGCACAGCATGACAATCGCCGACGTCACTCCCAGCGCGAAGGGGTGTGAGGAGTGCCTCAAGATCGGCAGTCCGTGGGTTCACTTGCGCCTGTGTCGTAGCTGCGGACACGTCGGCTGCTGCGACGAATCCCCGCACCGCCACGCCCGCGCCCATTTTCACGAGACGCACCATCCCATCATCGAAGGCTACGATCCACCCGAAGGCTGGGGCTGGTGCTGGGTTGACGAGGTGCAGGTAGACCTGCCCGATCAAACCCCGCAATGGGGGCCGATACCGCGTTTTTACTGAATACCCCTGACCGGGAACGGTGTCCCGTCCGGTTCCGACCTGCCGGGCAACGCTTGATGCGCCGCATGGTGTTCCGGCTCAGGGAGCCTGCTGATCGCCTTCAGCCCCGGCCAGTACCAGCGAGAAATCCTCCTGCGAATCGGTCCAATGTTCCAGCTGGTTCCAGCCACCGGCGGCGAGCAGCAGTCGCATCTCGCTCGGGCGGTATTTGTGGCAATTCTCGGTGTGGATGGTTTCGCCGCCGTCCATGTGGAAGGACTGCCCGGCAACATCGAAGCGGACGGCACTGCGGGCTTCGAGATGCATTTCGATCCTGCTCGCGCCCTCGTTCCAGCGGGCGAGGTGGCGAAATTCGTCTACCGGGATGGTCCCTCCCAGCTCGCGGTTGATGCGCTGGAGCAGATTGAGGTTGAACAGCGCCGTCACTCCCTGCGCATCGTCGTAAGCGGCGATGAGGCGCTGCGGGTCCTTCACCCGGTCGATGCCGATCAGCAGGTGTGCATTCGGCCCCAACGTCTGGCGCATCGAGCGCAGCAGGTCGACGGCTGCGGACGCCGTCATGTTGCCGATGGTCGAGCCGGGGAAGAAGCCCAGCATCGCCTGCCCGCCCTGCCGAACCGGCAGGTGTACCGGGTTCATGAAGTTCGCTTCCACCGGCACGATCCGCAGCTGCGGGAACAGCGCCGCAAGATCCGCGCAGGCTTCGTCGAGGAACTCGCCGCAGATGTCGATCGGGACATAGGTCGCGCGCGGCATGGATTTCAGCAGGATGCGGGTCTTGATCGAACTGCCCGATCCGAACTCCACCACTGTAGCGTCCGCGCCCACCGTCTGCGCCACGGTCGGAGCGTGGGTATGGAGCAGGGCGGTTTCGGTGCGGGTGGGGTAATATTCGGGAACCTGCGTGATCGCCTCGAACAGTTGCGACCCGCGCATGTCGTAAAACCAGCGTGCGGGGATTGCCTTGGCGGCCTGACCCAGCCCGCGCAGCACGTCGGCGCGGAACGCCGGGTCGATGGCGGGCGTATCGCCGCGGATATCATCTTCGGGGCGCGTCGGCGTGAACAGCATGCCTATAGGCTCCTTGCAAGACGCAGGCCGGTGAACTGCCAGCGCTGGTGAGGATGGAAGAAATTGCGGTACGAGGCGCGGACGTGGCCGCGCGGGGTGGCGCAGCTACCGCCCTTGAGGACGAACTGGCCCGACATGAACTTGCCGTTGTATTCGCCCACGGCGCCCGCCGCAGGACGGTAGCCTGGCCAGGGACGGTAGGCAGAGCCGGTCCATTCCCACACGTTGCCGAACAGCGAGGCGAAGGCGCCGTCCTTGTTCTCGGCGTGCGGCGTTACGCCGTCGGCCCGGTCCAGCTGGACGCCGCTCAGCGGATCGCGGAACTGGGCGGCGGATTCCCATTCCTGCTCTGTGGGCAGGCGGGCGCCGGCCCATGTCGCGAAAGCGTCGGCTTCGTAGAACGAGATGTGGGTGACGGGTGCGTGGGGATCGAGCGGCTGCCAGCCGCTCAGCGTGAAATGTTCCCATGCGCCGCCCTGTCCGCGCCAGTAGAGCGGAGTGCAGACGCCCTCGCGCCGCACCCAGTCCCAGCCGTCCGACAGCCAGAGCGAGGGGGTGGCATAGCCTTGGTCGGCGATGAATTCGATCCACTCGCCATTGGTCACCGGCCGGTTCGCCAGCGCATGGGGTGCGAGCCAGGAGGGGTGGCGCGGCAATTCGTTGTCGAAAGCGAAGCCTTCCCCGTCGCTACCGATTTCGGCCAGCCCTTCGGTGCCCGTGATCCAGCGCAGTGGAACGTCCGCCCCCGCAGCGCCGTCGCCGGCGGGGTAGGCCGCCGGGCCGAGTGGATTGCGCGAGAAGAGGTGCTTGATATCGGTCAGCAGCAGTTCCTGGTGCTGTTGTTCGTGCTGGATGCCCATCTCCACGAGGTCGCCGTGCCGCTCCATCAAACGGGGCAGCGCGGCGGTCATGGCCTCGTCGACATGGTCACGGTAGGCCAGCATTTCCGCTACCGTGGGGCGGGTCAGCAGTCCGCGCTCGGGGCGGGCCATACGTGCGCCCTCAGCTTCGTAATAACTGTTGAACAGGAACGGCCAGCGCTCGTCGAACAGGCGGTAACCAGGCACCTGATCGCGCAGCAGGAAGGTTTCGAAGAACCACGTCGTATGCGCCAGGTGCCACTTGGCGGGCGAGGCGTCGGGCATCGACTGCACCGTCATGTCCGCCTCGTTCAGACCATTGACGAGATCGCGGCTGAGGTCCCGTGTGAGGCGGAAGCGTTCGAGAAGCGCGCCTTGTGCTCGCGATCCGGCAACGGCGTCCGACTGGTCCCTCATCGTCACTCCTCCCCGCTGCCCACGAGGGCACGCCCGGCATTCGCCAGACAGGCGCCTTGCTATCGAGTGCGGGCGCGAGGCTGAACGATACGAATGTATGAGTGTGTTTAGTGCGCGGAAGCCGCCAAGGTTCCATTGCCGCGGTAAAAGGGCGGCCAGTCGAGGCCCCCGTTATCCGGGTGGACGCTTCGGGCCGCGCCCCGCGCTGGCCATCACCTGCCGTTCACGCGGGGTCAGGGCGGTGAAATGCTGCTGGATTTTCGCTGCGGCGGACGCTTTACGACCGGTGCGGCAGGGCGGAGGCGGGATCGCGGTTGAAAATCAGGGTCGCGCCCAGAACCACGGTGCCGGCCAGTGCCAGCGGCAAGGGCAGCCCGCCGTAACGCAGCAGCAGCGCGCCGATGGCCGCTCCCGCGAAGATCGACACGACCGCGCCGAAGCGGCGCACGAGGTTGGGAGATTTTCCGTCGGCGCGGTCGGCGGCGATGCCGGTGATGGTCAGGGTCAGCACGGTGGTCGTCAGGTCGGGGACCTTGAGCTGGCGTACGGTCGCATTGCGCAGACCCATCGCAAAGCCGGTCAGCGCGATCACGGTGAGAACGGCCAGTTCCGGGGCCTGTGCGGCCACGTCTATCTTCAGCGCGATCAGGGCAGCGATCCACAGCAATCCGCCTTCGACCAGCGCTGCCCAGAGCAGCCAGCGGCGAAGCGGACGCTCGACATGGCGCCGGGCAAGGTGCCCCGCGCCCCAGGCTCCGACCATGAACGACAGCAGCGCGAGAACGGCGGGGATCACCTTGAAGCCCGGTGTCCCGGCAGCTGCGAAGCCCAGAAACACGACGTTTCCCGTCATGTTGGCGGTGAAGACCTTGCCCAGTCCCAGCACCGAAGCGGCATCGACGAGGCCGGTCGTGGCGGAAAGCAGCAGCAGCAGCCGGGGCAGGGTGGTGGACGGGGCGGGGGTCATGATGGTCTCCGAATGGGCTATGGAGCTGGTTTAAGGGGGAAGCGCGCTCGCGAATATCCGAATAAAATCGCTCCATCTGTTCGATGAAACTGAAAAGTTCAGAAACGGAAATTGCTTTCCAGGCCGAGCATGTGGATCGTCTTGCCGCTGCCGGTTTCGCGGATGAAGGCGCCCGGCGCGAAGGCGGAGATCGAGGCCGAGAGTTCGAGTTCGGCGCTGGCCTGCCATGCCACGGTGGCTTCCACTTCCTTGCCGATGAACCGGGCACGGCTGTCTCCCGCGCCCCGGATCAGGTTGCCGGGGATGTCATAGACGCCGTCGGCGCGGGAGAAGCGCCAGAACGCTGCGGCGCCGACGCTGGCGGAGACGGTGGGGGCCAGTTGCAGGCCGACCGAGGGGTTCACGTTGATCATGTTGTAGGGGCCGACTGGCGAGAGTTCGCCGAAGTACTTTCCCTTGGGAAACAGAGCATTGAAGGTGCCGAGGCGGTTGTCGGAGCGGTTGGTGTCACCGCTCACCACGTTGGTGCGCAGGGTGAAATCCGGTGCCAGCGGGGCGTCCGGGAAGGCGCGGCCCAGCTCCGTGCCCAGCGTCCAGGCGCGGATCCGGCCGCCTGCGAAGTGGCCGAACTGGGCCACGCCCTCGACGTTCCAGTGCCAGTTCTCGCGGGCTCCGTGCCAGCGTGCGCCCAGGCTGTGGCGGGTTTCCGCTCCGGTGCGGGCGCCCCAGCGGGCAGCGTCGTTGCGGTAGCCGAGGTAGTAGAGGTCCAGTTCCGGCATGGCGGCATAGGCGCCCCATAGCGCCTTGTCCGATGAGGTGCGGTCGTCGAAATCGCCTTTGCCGGGCTGCACCGGGCGCACCGCCAGCAGGCTGACCTTGGCGGCACCTACCATGACGTCGGCGCGCAGTCCGTCGAACGCGAGCGGTACGTTGGGGCCGTAACGGGTGCCGATCAGGCGCTCGGTGCCCAGCGAAAGCATCTGCCGGCCGCCGCGCAGGGTGACGGGCCCGAGATCGGCTTCCACGAACCCTTGCAGCAGGTCGATGCCGGTTTGGTCCACCGGGCCGGGGGAAGGCGCAACGCCGATCGAGGTTGCCGCGATCGGCTGGACGAAGGCGCGCAAGCGTCCGACGTGAAGGTCTGCATAGGGCATGGCGCGTAGCCAGACATAGCCGTCATCGGGGGCCTCGGCGCCGCCCCACAGGTTGTCGTCATAGGTCTCGCTGCGGGCGCGCAGCTCTATGCCGGTGGAGAGCCAGGCGTCATCACCGAGCGGGATGTACTTGAACGGGCCGGTCCAGTGGTCAGCGCGCTCTTTCGCCTCGGCGAGGTCCGACCAGTCTTCGTCGTAGCGGGTAATGGTGAGCGTTGGGGCCTGCCATGCTTCCGTGGTTTGCGTGTGGGCAGCGGTGGGCAGGCAGGTCGCGAGGGCGAGCGCCAGCGCGGCCCTGGTCGCACCGTCAGCCACTTTGCTTTGCCCGGTACGCCAGCATCGCGGCGAGGATGAAGCCGCCGACGAGGCCCATGTGCTCGAAGAACGCGTTGGTCGCGGCGAAGCGCTCCGCGCCTGCCGGCATGGCCCAGAAGGCATTGGCGGTCAGCGCGGCGAGGAACGTGAACACGCCCAGCATACCCGCGCCCAGCCACACCAGCCGCCCCGTCAGGATCAGCAGAGGGCCGACCAGTTCCACCGCGATCGTCAGCCCGGCCCACAGCGCGGGCGGGGTCAGGCCGAAGTGGACCTGTTCGGCCAGCGCGGAGGGCCAGTCGGACAGCTTGGTAACCCCGCCGACGAGATATGCGCTAACCAGCAGCAGGCGGGCAAGGAAGCCGGTCGGCGCGAAGTTCAGCACCGATATCGCGAAGCGGGGGGTGGTATCGGTGCCCATGGCTCAGCCCACCTTGCTGGAGTGGATTTCGGCGATGTATCCGCCGGGGAAGCGCACGACCGCGCTCTGGCGCTGACCCACCGCGAACGGCGCTACCAGCGTTTCCACGCCCGCTGCGCTGGCCCTGGCAAGCGTCGCGGCGAGGTCGGTCACTTCGTAGCCGGTCATGTCGCGGCCATAGGGCCAGGGCAGCTGTCCGTCCGACACGTAGACCACCATCTTGCCGTAGCCGCTGTCCAGCGAAACGCGGCGGATGGTCTTGCCCGGCTCGCCGATCTCGGCGCCCGAAGCGGCCTTGTCGTCGGCCACGACCTTGGCGTGGGCGAAGCCGGTCCAGCTCTTGAGAAAGGCGGGCGCTGCGTCCGCGGTCAGGTATACGCGGTTCTCGGGTACGGTGGTCAGCGGGGCATAGTTGGGCTTCGCGGTGTGCCAGTAGAGCTGCATGTTGACGCCGCCCGGCCATTGGATCACCGAATCGCGGCCGATGGGATCGGGGAAGCTCTCCAGCCTGCGCACTGCGCCGTGGCTGACCGCCGACTTTACCGCAGCGTCGAGATCGGTCGTCAGATAGCCGGTGCGTTCATCGCCGAAGGGGTAGGGGATCGGCGTCTTGAAGCCGAACACCGAAATCGTGCCCGAAGGCGTGAGCACCAGCTGCGACTTGGTGAGGCTGGGCGTCGGGGTGACCTGGAATTCGCCCTGCTTGCTGGTGGTGCCGCCGAACGTGGCGACGAAGCTGGCGACGAACGTGTCGAACTGGTCTTGCGGGACGTAGACGTGGGTGGTGTCGTACTGGGCGCCGACGGCATAGTCGGCTGCCACTGGAGCGGGGGCCGCGGCGAACGCGGGCGTGACTGCGGGGCCCGCGACCACCATGGCGGCCGCGATCATCAGGGTGAAGGTCTTCATGTCTGTGGCTCCGATGGAGAGGTGCGGCGCTGCTCGGTCGATGGCGCAAGACCTGTGTAGGGGGTCTTTGAAAGCCTATCGATCCGAATAATCTAGACTGAAATGTTCGATATTATTGAATAGCGACGATACGGCCCCTCCCGATGGAGAGGGGCCGTATGGGCTCAAACCGCCCAGCAACCGCAGCCCAGCGATCCCCAGAAGGTCTGGACATCCGCCGCCGGCACATTGGCGCCCAGCGCTGCGGCGTGATCGTGGCCGTGGACGCCGCAGCTGCTGGCGCAGCCGCAGGCCGAGGCCAGCTTTTCCTTCGCTTCGGGCGTCTGGTAATAGCCGCCGAAAGTGGCGACCGGCGACCAGTCCGGCATTGGGCGGGGAAGCTCGGGGGCGAGCGGGCGGAAGTCGCCGTCACCGTGGACCACCTTGCCGCCCAGGATCGTCAGGATCGCGCGGATATGGACGATCTCGTGCTCGGGCACGGCGAAGAAGTCGTCCGAGAGCAGCGCGAGGTCGGCAAGCTGACCGGCCTTGATCTGGCCCTTCTTGCCCACTTCGCTGGAGAACCAGGTGTTCTCGTGCGTCCACATCGCCAGCGCCTTTTCACGGCTGACGCGGTTGGCATTGGGGTACAGCCGCAGGCCCCCCACGGTACGGCCCGAAACCAGCCACGAGAGCGAGACCCAGGGGTTGTAGCTGGCGACGCGGGTGGCGTCGGTGCCGCCGCCCACCGGGATTCCGGCGGCCAGCATCTTGGCGATCGGCGGGGTGCGCTCCGCTGCCTTTGCGCCGTAGCGCTGCACGAAGTCCTCGCCCTGATAGGCCATGCGGTGCTGCACGGCGATGCCGCCGCCAAGGGCCGCGATGCGGTCTATGTTGCGGTCGCTGATCGTCTCGGCATGGTCGAAGAACCAGTTGATCCCTTGCAGCGGGATGTCGCGGTTGACCTTCTCATACACGTCGAGCGCACGGCCGATCGTCTCGTCATAAGTGGCGTGGAGGCGCCAGGGCCAGCGGTGCTCGGCCAGCAGGCGGATGACGGGTTCGAGATCGCCTTCCATACTGGGCGCCATGTCGGGGCGCTCCACGCGAAAGTCTTCAAAGTCGGCGGCGGAGTAGACCAGCATCTCGCCCGCGCCGTTGTGGCGGTAGGTATCATCGCCTTGGCCGGGCTTCACCTGCTTCACCCAGCCCTGGAAGTCGGCCAGTTCTTCCTTAGGCTTCTGGGTGAACAGGTTGTAGCTGATGCGAACGGTCAGCTGATCGTCGGCGTGCAGCTTCTCGATGATCTCGTAGTCGTCGGGGTAGTTCTGGAAGCCCCCGCCCGCGTCGATCACGCCGGTGACGCCCAGCGCGTTGACTTCGCGCATGAAGTGGCGGGTCGAGTTGATCTGGTATTCCGGCGGCAGTTTCGGCCCCTTGGCCAGCGTCGAATAGAGGATCGTCGCGTTGGGCTGGGCCAGCAGCAGGCCGGTGGGGTTGCCCTGTGCATCGCGCACGATTTCACCGCCGGGCGGGTTGGGCGTGTCCTTGGTATAGCCCACCACCCGCAGAGCGGCGGCATTGAGCAGCGCGCGGTCGTAGAGGTGCAGGATGAACACCGGGGTATCGGGCGCTACCGCGTTCAGCTCGGCGATGGTGGGCAGGCGCTTTTCGGCGAACTGGTGTTCGGTAAAGCCGCCTACCACGCGCACCCACTGCGGGGCGGGGGTCTTGTCGACTTGGGCCTTCAGCATCGCCATCGCTTCGGACAGGCTGGTCACGCCGTCCCAGCGCAGCTCCATGTTGAAGTTCAGGCCGCCGCGGATGATATGCATGTGGCTGTCGATCAGGCCGGGGATCAGGCGGTGGCCCCTGGCGTCGATCACGGTGGCTTGCGGCGCCGCCGCGCGCACTTCCTGTTCGCTGCCGACGGCCAGGAACTTGCCGTCCCGGATCGCCACGGCATCGGCCTGCGGGTTTTCGCGGTCCAGCGTGGTGATCTTGGCGTTGATGATGATCGTATCGGTCATTGGGGGGCTTTCCTTTGATCGGGCCGGTTGGGCAGAGAGCATGCCGGGCAGTAGCGATGAGGCAGCGACGCCGGCAATCGTCTGGCGGCGGGTAATCACGCCTCGGCCTTGTCGGTTGAAGCGCGGCAGGGGAACTTGTCACCCGGCAGGCGGCCCAGCACATGCTGGCGGCAGTCGGTCTGGACGAAGTGGGCGACGTCTTCGGTGCCGGCAAAGGCCTTTTTGGCCAGCGGCACCACCTGTTCGCCCAACAGGATGCCCAGCAGGCCGACCAATGCGATCATCGGCGGGGCAGGCGAACGAACGCCGAGGAAGCTGTAGACGACGCCTACCAAAAGCCCGGCGGCAAGCGAGAGAAGGTAGGGTTTCATATCGGTTTCCTCGGCGTGTCGTTGGCTTAGGCCTGCACGAAGGCGAGCAGGTCGGGGTTGATGATCTCGGCGTCCACGGTCAGCATTCCGTGCGAGAAGCCGGGGTAGATCTTGAGCGTCGCGTTGGGCAGGATCTCGGCCTGCAACTCGGCGGCGTTCTTGTAAGGCACGACCTGGTCGTCATCGCCCTGGAGGACGAGCACGGGGACGGTGATCGCCTTCAGATCGTCGGTCTGGTCGGTCTCGGAGAAGGCCTTGATACCGTCGTAATGGGCCTTGGCGCTGCCCATCATGCCCTGGCGCCACCAGTTGTCGATCACGGCGGGGATGACCGTCGCACCCTCGCGGTTGAAGCCGTAGAAGGCGCCAGCGGCGAGGTCGTGGAAGAACTGCGCGCGGTTGGCGGCCAGCGCGGCGCGAAGGCCGTCGAACACCGCGATCGGCAGGCCGCCGGGGTAAGCCTCGGTCTGGAGCATGATCGGCGGGACCGAGCTGACCAGCACCGCCTTGGCGACGCGGCCTTGCGGAATGCCGTACTGCGCGACGTAGCGGGCAACCTCGCCGCCGCCGGTCGAGTGACCGATGTGGACGGCGTTCTTCAGGTCGAGGTGTTCCATCACGGCGGCGGCATCGGCGGCGTAGTGGTCCATGTCATGACCTTCGCTCACCTGCGCCGAACGGCCGTGGCCCCTGCGATCATGCGCGACGACGCGGTAGCCCTTCGACAGGAAGAACAGCATCTGCGCGTCCCAGTCGTCCGACGACAGCGGCCAGCCGTGGTGAAAGACGATCGGCTGGGCGTCCTTCGGGCCCCAGTCCTTGTAGAAGATCTCGACGCCGTCGGTGGTGGTTACGAAGCTCATGGTAAAACTCCTTCAGTTGTAAAAAGGAAAGGGATGGGACCGGCGGCGGCAGGTGGGGGGTGAGGTGGCGCCGGTCCCGAGCTTAACTCAGTGCGCGCCTTCGGAAGCGCCGAACATGGCCTTGGCGTACTTGATGCCGAGGCCGTAGGAACCACCCCAGACTTTGGCGATGCCGGTGGTGCTGTCGTAGGTTTCGGTACGGGCCCAGTCGCGCTGCAGTTCGAGCAGGTACTGGAGCGAAGTCATCGGCACGGCGCCAAGCTGGATCATGCGCTGGACCGCGATCTCATGCGCTTCATCCGAGATGTCGCCGCAGGCGTCGGCGATGAAGTACGCCTCGAAGCCCTGGTCGATGGCCGATGCCACCGGGCCGACGATGCAGACCGAGGTCCACAGACCGGCGAAGACGATGCGGGGCTTGGCGATCCGGTTGATCTCGGCGATCACGGCAGCATCTTCCCAGGTGTTCATCGAAGTGCGGTCGAGCAATTCCTGGCCGGGAAAGGCATCGGTGATCTCGTCGAACATCGGGCCGGAGAAGCTCTTCTCGGCAACCGTGGTAAGGATGGTGGGCACGCCGAACGACTTGGCCCCGCGCGAGATAAGCGCAGCGTTGTTGCGAAGCAGTTCGGCCGAAATGGACTTGGTGGCGAAGGCCATCTGCGACTGGAAATCGATCAAGACAAGGGCATGGTTGTCAGGCGAAATCAGTGACTTGCCGGGGGTTGCGGTGGCGGTCGGGGCGGCGGTGATGGTCATGTTGAAACTCCTCGGTGAGGGGCGCTCTTGCCCGGTGCGGTCTTTCTCGCGGAAATCCGAACTTCGATAAAGATGGATAAAATAGAGACATACGTTCGATAAAATAGAAAAGATGTCCAGACGGCGATTGGGCCTATGCGGCCACGCGGTCCATGGACCCGCAGCCCTGCACCGCAGGCGGCGCCATTTGCGCCCCGGATAGGGGCAAGCGCTACCACCCATTAGTATACCCCCTTTCGGGGGTGCGGGGCCAAAGCGCACAAATGTGGTTTTCAGAAGATCCGGCACCGGCGCCGGTACCCCAGAGCGGACCGCATAAAAAAGGCACGAAAGGCGATTGCTTCTCACCCCTTCGCCATGTAAATGGCCCGCCTGCCCGCAAGGCACGCCGCTTTAGCTCAGTTGGTAGAGCACATCATTCGTAATGATGGGGTCACAGGTTCGAATCCTGTAAGCGGCACCACCTTCCTAAAGGCACTTCCACCCAGACATCGGCGGTTTCCCACGGGAAGGGCTTTCCGCTTGGGGAGCGCTTGGGTCAAGGCTGGGGCGTCTTTGGGCCGATTGAGGTCGGCTACCCGCGCCAAACCCGGTTGAGATTGGTGGCGAGCAGCCGCCTTAACCAATCTAGTCGTGCTGCATTCAACTCCTCGTTCCTGTCAGCGGTTTCCTCGTGCCGCGCCAGCTACCTTAGAGTTAAATTGCGACGCGCAAAACGGGCCATCTTATATGGATAGGCCTGGAATCTCTTGCGATGTCATTGTTAACACGCCAAAAGCCTGCGTCCCTTCAGGGGCCGGGCACGCCAACGATAACACCGAATTCGATAATGGTTTCAGCTGATAGCGGGAGTCGTCCGTTTCCGTGAGCGGCGTAGCGTGGGGGCGTGAGCGTGCATCAACAGCAAGATTCTTAGCGGTCTGTTCCGTCGTGCCCATCGGCGCGATCGTCATTTCACGAGATAGGGAACAGCCAAATGATTGACGAAGAAGCTCTGCGGAGCATCGAGAAACTCTACCAGATGAAGCAGAGCGGCATTATCTCCGACACCGATTTCGAGAGGGCCAAGCAGGATTTGTTGGAAGGGGGAAGCCGCAAGCGCAGCAAACCCCCAATTGCGATCGGCTTTAGTGGCGACATCGAGCCATATCCCGAGTTGCCCGGTGAGCAGGATGTCGGGGGCTGGGCAGTTTACCCTTTGCGCCGGTACGCTGTCTTCACAGGCCGGTCCTGTCGCAAGGAATATTGGACGTTCCACGCAATCCTAGCTGTCTTAACGATCATCCTTTTCAAATCGCTGCCCGGCGAGGATAGCGACGGCAACCTGACGTTCGTCACCATTTGTGTAATCATACTTGGCGGTTTGGCAGTTCCCGGGCTCGCCCTGCAGGTCCGTCGCTTCCATGACCAAGAGAAGACCGGCTGGTTCGCGCTACTGAACCTCGTCCCATACATCGGGCCCCTCATTATCGCGGGATTTATGCTGATCGACGGCACCCCCGGCGACAATCAATTCGGACCCGACCCAAAGGGTCGCGGCTAATCTTGGAGATAAACAATGAATGCTTTTTTCAAAATTGCAGGTATTGCGGCGTTGGCGACCGGCTTCGTCGTTGAAGTGTATGCTTTATTAAAAAGCGGCGCTGCAGAATACTCAGAAACTCTCAATATTGGGCTCCTAAACGACAAAACTAATCTGATGATGATGGGCGGTTCATTAGCGATAGTCGGTGCTATTTTTATCGCGGTTGGAGCATTGCTTCGTCCGGAAGCTCACGAGGCTGTCCCTTCGTCATAAACAGATTGAAAGGCCACATCATGATCCCTCAATTCATCGTCGGTGGCCTGCTGCTCTACTTCGGCAGCAACACGTTGGCCCTTATTGCAAGGGCGTTTAGCCTACTGTCGCTGATGCCCTAAACGACCCCACCATAACCACCTTTCCCAAGGCTCTCGGATAATTCCGGGGGCCTTTTTTTATGGATCACGTACATGATTGTAATTCGTACCTATGCGGCCTTGTCCGACGTCTCGGCGGTGCTCGAAGGCAACGAAGTCCATGGCCTGCTGGAAGCCCACGTTGAACGGCTCAGCGTTTACGCCGACTTCGACCTGACCGACCTCGCCATGTTCGCTGTCGTGATGCCGGGGGATACCCTGGACAGCATCGAGGACGACCTTGGCCGATCGCTGATCGATGACGCCGGAGCCTTTAATCAGCCACCCGAGATCATCCAGAGGCATCAACGCTGGTTCGAGCTGGCGTTCATCCTGTCAGACGATGGCTTCGGGCTGATCCTCTTCGTGCCGATCGACATGAGTAGCCCCTAGATTTCTGGACGCCTTCTATCCTAATTTTGAGGACAGGAGACGACGATGGGGAAGCCCAATTTCAGCGATGAGTTCAAGCGTGATGCGGTGGCCCAGATCACCGAGCGCGGGTATCCGGTAGCGGAGGTTTCTGAACGGCTCGGCGTCAGTCAGCATTCGCTGTACGCATGGAAGCGGCAATTGGCGAAGGTGGTGTCTGGCGATGCCAGCAAGGATGCCGAGATCCGCCAGTTGAAGCGCGAGCTGGCCCGGGTGACCGAGGAGCGCGATATACTAAAAAAAGCCACCGCGTATTTCGCCAGGGATGCAAAGTGAGATACGCATTTGTTGCCGAGCATCGTGACCAGTTCCGGGTTCGATCGATGTGTCGGTGCCTGCGCATCCAGCCCAGCGGCTTCTATGCCTGGCAGAAGAACCCGCTGAGCCAACGGGCCCGGGAAGATGTTCGGCAGACGAAGTTGATCCGGCAAGCCTGGAACGACAGCGGCAAAGTCTATGGCTACCGCAAGTTGCACGACGACCTGCTGGATCAGGGCGAGACCTGCTGCCCGAACCGTGTTGCCCGGTTGACCAGGCTGGCAGGTATCAAGGCGCAGATCGGCTACAAGCGTCGGCCGGGGAGCTATGGCGGCAAGCCATCCCTGGCGGTCGACAATACTCTGGACCGGCAGTTCGACGTCGCTGCCCCCGACAGGGCCTGGGTGACCGACATCACCTACATCCGCACCCTAGAGGGCTTTGCTTATCTGGCCGTTGTGATTGATCTCTATTCCCGCCGCGTGGTGGGGTGGTCGATGCAGAGCAGGCAGACCACCGATGCGGTGCTGCAAGCGCTGCACATGGCGGTATGGCGGCGCGAGCCGAAGCAGCGGGTGCTGATCCATTCGGATCAGGGCTCGCAGTTCACCAGCATGGACTGGGCTGCCTTCATCCGGGCTCACAATCTTGAGCATTCGATGAGCCGGCGCGGCAACTGCCATGACAACGCTGTCGCCGAGAGCTTCTTCTCCTCGCTCAAGCGAGAGCGCATCCGGCGCCGGACCTACAAAACACGCGAGGAAGCCCGGCAGGATGTGTTCGACTACATCGAGATGTTCTACAACCCGGTGCGCAAGCAGGTCAGAAACGGGATGCTGTCACCCGCCCAGTTCGAACGGCAGCAGATTTTGAAAGCAGAAGGCGTCTAGAAAACTAGGGGCTACTCATCTTCGCTGATCTACGAATGGCGGTTGATGTTCCGCCTGAGCTCAACGAGCAACCTGTTGAGGCAATTGCAAACCTTACCATTGCCGACCTTGAGGCGCTGTTCGCTACTGCCCTTGATCGCGCTGGTACGCCTGAAAGTGGGATCGCTTTGTCGGCAACGAACTTGGCCCGTCGGGCGCAGCTGTTGCGCGCGTTTGATGATCCCGACGCTGTTCTTCAATGGACGACGGCCAAAGTGATCGCGATCACCGCCGATCTTCCGCGAACTGCGCGCGAAATAGAATGCGGCAGAAATCCTGGTGATGTCTTGGACCCCTACCTTCTTGCCGCAACGCAATCCCTTTTGTGTGAGGGCGATTTTAGAGGCGCGATAGGTGCGACGGTTACGCACAAAGCTTTGATGATACTCGAAGGCTTGATGGGGCACCTTCACGAAGAAGTGATTGGACGAATGCGTGGAAACGTTCGGAATCCTGAGCCTCGCGCCGAAAACGCGGAACTTCTCGATTTTCAATTTAACCCTTTTCCCGGTGCCGATGTAATTCAGCCTCCTGTTGCAGATGGCGAGCCATTGCGACTCCATCAGGTAAAAAGCAAAACCGGTAGTATGAACAGTAGCGGCGGCAAGCGATTGGCGGAACAAATGCGTACTCTGCGCATGGCCTATCCCGGTGCTGAACTCTATGCTCATTCGCTAGTGGGCAACACACTCCGCGGGCATCGATCAATGGGCGGCATGTTGCGTGCTGAACCTGCGTTAATAGTCACCGTTGGCGACGCTTCATTTCGCATATTGACCGGCAGCGAGAATGGCGCGGAGTTGCTATTGCGCTTGTATCAAGCTGCGTTTGACCTAGCGGCCAAGGAGACGGGTTACAGCGTCGAAACCATGACGAACGCGATATTCGAGACGTTCAGGGAACGTGCCCAAGAGGCTGGCGAAGGTTGGCTTGAATCGGTCCTTCATCAGTCTACGCGCGGCGATACTGCGAATATGAATAGCCGAACCTACCAAGGAGGACGCGCTCGATAACCACTTATATCCTACCAACGCTACGATAGATTCGCTCGAAGTTACGGTTTTGATTTGTTTTTATTTACCAGCGGTTTTGTCCACGTTCCTTCGCCTCAAAGGGGCAGCGGTCGTTACTTCAACGGCAGCTATCGCATGAACCGCGCCTGTAACTTAGGCTCGGCGGCCTCTACCGACTTATCCCGACCGGGTTTTGACCGGGTCAATTTCCGAATCTCCACCGAGCCAAAGTGCTTTCAGTAGGAAGACGCCCAGATCGGACTTCGGCACAATCTGGGTATCGCTTGGGCGACCCGTAAGATTGGACGAATTTCGGCATCACAAGCCTCGAAAACCCTCGATTTCTGCCGGTCTATCGCTCGTGTTCGTAATGATGGGGTCACAGGTTCGAATCCTGTAAGCGGCACCATTGACCCCTCCCAAAACGTCTCCCAAGGTTGAAAAAATGGCGGTTTTCTGCCATTTCTGAGCCTCAATAGTCTCGGAGCGTGTCAGGTAAAATCAGGGTATCCTGAACGAGTGGTGCCACGGGAGACCGGGAATTTGCCCCATCGGGCATCGAACCCGTGGCCACTTGCCTGCTGTCACGCTCCTCGACCCGTCGAGGAGAATCGCCAATGGCGCTTACGGAAATGCAGATCCGCCACCTCCAGCCTGCGGAGAAGGCCTACCGATGCAGCGATGGCCGGGGGCTCTATCTTGAAATCCACCCCGCAGGGTCGAAGCTCTGGCGCTTCAAGTACCGGTTCGCAGGAAAGCAGAAGCGTCTCGCGCTGGGGCGTTACCCGGACGTCGGCCTTGCCGGTACAAGGCGCAAGCTTGACGAGGCGAGAAGGCTTCTGGAGGCCGGGGAGGATCCGCTCGCGCTGCGCAAGCAGAAGAAGCTTATCGCCTCTTTCCATGCGGCTAACACTTTCGAGGACATTGCCAAGGAGTTCATCGAGCGAATGGTGGCCGAAGAGCGGGCCCAAGCGACCATCGTCAAGGCCAACTGGCTCCTCAGTCGGCTGAAACCGATAGCAAAGCGGCCCGTCGCCGATATCAAACCGCTCGAGATCATGGCCGTTCTCAAGGGGATCGAAGCGCAGGGCAAGCGGGAGACGGCCCACCGCTGCCGGTCATTTGCAAGCCGCATCTTTCGATACGCCGTGGCCACCGGCCGCGGAGAGAGTGACCCGACGTTTATTCTTCGCGGCGCCTTGATCACCCCAAAAGTAAAGCATCACGCGGCGCTGCTCGAGCCGGCACAGGTCGGTCAGTTGCTTCGGGATATTGATAAATACTCAGGCAACGCGTTGACCCGGCTTGCCATGCAGATCGCACCACACGTGATGACGCGGCCCGGTGAGCTGCGAAAAGCTGACTGGTCGGAGTGTAACCGCTGCACCCGCCCCACGTATTCCGAGAGCTTGCTGATGGTTAGGCTCGCCCGAGACGAGGAGGAGATCGGGCAATGTCGGATGAAATTGATGCAGGGTCAAACGGCGGTTTGACGTGTGCGTCGCACAGTACAACTGCGCGTTTGACCGTCAGTTTGCCGCCCGGACGTCGGCGCTACGAGCGTTGGCCGGATGACGTACGCGACCGCATTCTGGCTGAGAGCTTTGTGCCAGGAATGACTGTGGCGCAGGTCGCCCGCGATAACGGCGTCGGCCTTGGCCTTTTGCACTATTGGCGTCGGCAAGCGCGAGCAGCAGGAGCCGTCGAGGAATTGCGGTTCGTACCCGTCACGCTGGCTCAGGAGAAGCAACTCGAACCTGGCGGCTTGGAGTTGGTGGTACGAGACGTGACGGTTCGGATCATGGGCGCGGTCGAGATGGACCACCTGCGCGCGGTACTGGCGGCGATCCGGGAATGATCCCGATCGACGGAAGCGTACGGATCTTCGTGGCGACACAGCCGGTCGACTTCAGAGCCGGGATTAACCGATTGATGGGGCTGGTGACGCACGTGCTGGGGCATGATGCCTGCGCGGGCGATGTCTTCGTGTTCCGCAACAAGGGCGCGGATAAGGTGAAGTTGCTCCGTCATGACGGGTCAGGCGCGGTTATGGCGACGAAATGGCTCGACCGAGGAAGGTTTTACTGGCCTGCCGTGCAAGGCGGCACGATGGTCCTGAGCGGACCGCAATGCACGGCATTGCTGTCGGGTCTGGATTGGAAGAAACTGCCCGCACCCGAGGTGCGCAGACCCCTGATTTTTGGCTGATATCTGCGGTTTTCTGTGGCGACGAGGAGTCGGTGTGGTATAGTCAGGCATGCCCGCCCAAGCCGACGATCTCCCTGAAGATATGGAGCAAATGGCGGCTCTGGTGCGTGAACTGCAGGCAGAAAACGCCCAACTGCGCGCACTGCTCAAAGGCATGGCCCACCAGGCCTTCGGCAGCCGTTCAGAACGCGCCAGCGTCATCCTGGGTGATCAAGGTCTCCTTGATCTCGGCGACCTCGTAACCACGCCGGCTACCGCAGCCAACGACGATGGCGACGCCGAAGACAAGCCTGCCGTCGGTCGCCCACGCCGCAAGCGCGGCCTGATGGCACTGCCGGCCCATATCGAGCGCGTGGAGCGCGTGATTGATCCCGACACGCTGGATTGCCCCTGCTGCGCCGGCAAGCTCCACAGGATCGGCGAAGATGCCAGTGAGGCACTCGACTGGGTGCCGGCCATCGTTCGCGTCATCCGCACAGTGCGCCCTCGTTACGCCTGCCGGGAATGCCGGGAGGGCGTCGTTCAAGCGCCGGCGCCGCGCCGCGCGATCCCAGGCTCGATGGTCACTACCTCGACGCTGGCCTGGATGGCGACGGCGCGCTACGCCTGGTCGATCCCGCTCAATCGGCAGTTGCAGATGCTCGCAGGCCAGGGCGTCATCCTCGATCGGGCGTTACCGAGCCGCTGGATGCGTAAGATCGCATGGTGGGTGAAGGCGCTCTATGATCGCCTGCTTGCCTACATCCACAGCCAGTCCCGGATCTTCTGCGATGAGACCCGCATGCCGGTCCTCGAGAAAGGGCGAAGACGAACCCGCACGACACAGTTCTGGGCGCACGCTTGTGATGACGGACCGTGGTCAGGCCCGGCCCATCCGGCAGTGGTGTATATCCATGCTCGCGGACGGCGGCATGCCGAGGCGTTCGAACAACTCGCCCGCTACCAGGGCGTTATCCAGGTCGACGGCTATGGTGCCTACAAGGCGCTTGTGCGCGGTGGTCCGGGCCGAGGCAAGATCACACTCGCCTTCTGTCTTGCCCACGCCCGGCGCAAGTTCGTCGATGCCTTCCGCAAATCGCCATCGCCGGTGGCAGCGGCGATCCTTACCCTGATCGGTGAGGTCTACGCGATCGAGGCGCGTGTGCGCAAAGGCACCGCCGCACAGCGCCTCCAGGCTCGTCTCGCCGAAACCGCCGACGTCATGGCGAAGATCAAGGCGCAGATCGACATCATGCTTCCAGGTCTGTCGCCCAAGTCCGACCTGGCCAAGGCGATGCGCTACACGCTCAACCACTGGAAGGGGCTAACCCTGTTCCTGGAAGACGGCCGGATCGAGGTCGATACCAACACCGTCGAGCGCGGCATGAGAAATGTGGCCCAGGGCCGCAAGTCCAGCCTCTTCGCTGGTAGCGAGGAAGGAGCTCAGACCTGGGCCGTCATGGCATCGCTTCTCCAGACGGCTCGCCTGGGGGGCCTGGATCCCTACACCTGGCTGAATGACGTGCTGGAGCGTATCGTCACGGGCGCTGTGAAGATCAACGAACTGGACATCTTGCTCCCATGGAACTGGCGGCCGGCGGCAGAACCGGTAAAAGCGCTGGCGGCATGAACTTCAAACCTCGCACATCGCAGGGCCGGACCCTCTCGCTCGAACAGCTCGAGATATGGCTCGACGAGCTTGATCCCCCCGTAGCTGGCGTCTCATCGATCGACGGCTTCCTGGCCGCAGTCGCCGCAGGCCCCAGCGTCATTGACCCCGACGTATGGATTAAGAGCATCCTGCGCGAGCACGCTCTCAACGCGCGCTCGGCGCCTGCGCGCCGAACGATCCTCAAGCGGTATAACCGCATCTGCATCGAGCTTGCCGAGAAGCCCGAGGCGTACGCGCCGATCTACATGCGCACCGAGGAAGGCGAGGTACTGCTCGAGGACTTCGCCAACGGGTTCTTCACAGCCATGCATCTCGACATGGAGGCGTGGAAGCCCTTCATCGCCGACCCGCAGTTCGGCTACCCGCTCGCGGCACTGCTTGGCCACAGCACCATTACAGGTGGCCCGTCATGGATCGAACAACTGGGTGATCCGAGCGCCAATCTGGCACTAGTCGATACGTGGCGCATGGTCCCGCAAATCATCTCGCTGATCAATGACCAGTGCGCCTTCGCGCGCATGACGCCAGCAGCCTGATATAAATCCCGCCACCACCAATGCGTGGGACAGGATCAGCGGTTACGTCGGAGTTCAATCTCGAGCACGCAGTGTGGACGGTTCCTGCGGAACGAATGAAAATGCGACTTCCACACCGGGTGCCGCTTTCGCGCCAAGTGATAGGCTATCTGCGTGAATTGCAGAGTTTGACGGGAGCGACCGGAAACGTATTCCCGGCGTTTCATACATCGCGCCGGACAATGAGCGAGAACACCGTCAACAATGCATTCCGCCGCATGGGCTATGGCCCGAACGAAGTCACCGCGCATGGCCTCCGAACTACCGCCTCGACATTGCTCAACGAAAGCGGGCGGTGGAGCCCGGATGCGATCGAGCGCTCGCTTGCCCATATGGACACCAATGCGATCCGGGGAATCTACAATCGCGGGCTCTACTGGGGCGAGCGAACCGCCATGCATCAATGGTGGAGTGACTATCTTGATCAGCTTCGCGAAGGGGTTGAAGTCGAGCCGTTGACTGGGCACGCATATGACTTACGTCGTGCATAAACCTTGGATCTGATCCGGTGCCAGCTAGGTTAACGCGGTAGCCTTTCTTCGTCGAGGATTGATCGGCGGAAGCGAGCGTAGCGCCAGCAACAAAAGCGGCGCAACACGTCAAGTAACGTGAGGGCATGCGCTTGGCCGCGATCTCATCGCAGCGCGGCGGAAGCTCGCTCGGCAGCATTGCTTTTCATTCGAACGCCTCGCGCGATGCTCGCGGAACGGTGTGAGGCGTTAGGTGTTAAACCCACGCCGTCCTTGTTCGTGGGACGGCGTATACCTGACCTTTACCGCATTGCCAGCGGAAGCACGGCCACAAGGAGCTATCGATGACAGAAGTATCAGCAGCAACGCCGACCCTCGTTGAAGCGGATACTTCAGGGCTGAAGGTGCGTTCGCGCGACGGCGATAACCTTGGTCACATCAAGGCGTTCATGGTCGACAAGCGTTCAGGGCAATCGACGTTCGCGGTTCTGAGCCTAGGAGGCTTCCTGGGGTTCAACAAGAGCTTCTACCCCGTACCCTTCGACGTGCTGGCCTATGATGCGGCCGGGGACGATTACATTGTCACGATTGACCGCCGAGTGCTTGAAGGCGGCCCCAGTTGGGCAAACAACGCTCCCGAGTTCAATCAAGCCTACGCGGATCGTGTATCGAGCTATTACGGTACTGCGCCGACGCAGATCGGCTGAGGGTTATGGTTCGTATCTGATATCTGCCCCGCAGAGTCACCCACGTACGCACATTGCCCGCTGTTCTCATTTGCGGCTGGCTGAATCGTCAGCTTCGCTATCTGTCGTTTCGTGGCCTTTGCCGCTTGACCATCATGGCTTTGCCCGGCGGTCAGGCGCAACCGGATCGGGAGGCCTTGCCCACCGACCAGCGCGTGGATTTTAGTCGTGAGCCCGCCTTTCGCCATCGAGTGAAGCGATTGTAGCAGGTGGTGCGCGGACCATATCGTTGAGGCAGGTTGCGCCAGGGCGCACCGGACCGAAGCGCCCAAAAAATGCCGTTCAGCACGCGGCGATCATCAACGCGGGGCACGCCTCACGGCTTATTAGGTAGCATTGGCTCAACCACCCGCCATTCGAAGTCGGTCAAATCATATCGGCTCATGCCGAACCTGAATCAGCTCCCAACCGCCAAGGAAGGGAGTTTGGTAGCCGCATGCCCAACTTCGCGTTAAACCGCCGGGGCCAGCGTGACGGAATTGGTAGACGTATCACCACAGTGATCCTGAGCCTTGAGGCTTAGGTGCGGGTTCGATCCCCTGCCGCTGGCGTCCCATTTACGGGTTCACGACCAGACAGCTAGTTCTGTAGAGGGCGGTGGTCTGGCGGCAGCAACGGATTCGTGCGACCAGTGGTATCGACGAAAAAAGGGCAACTTCAAAAGAAGCGGCCCTTGATGAGTGGCGGTCCCACGGAGGGGGTGGGGAAGCGGGACCTTCAGATTCCAGCCCTTTGCAGGGCGTTCGATACAGGAACAGCGCTGCGCTGGTTTCGTTCCCGCCTTGCGCTGACCAACCAGTCGCTGGTCGCTGCGCTTGACTGGCCGAGAATCCCATCGCTTCGCGGGCGTCGTTTAATTCGAGGCGCAAATGGAGTGCTTCATCTTCCAGCGCTTCAATGCGCGCTGCGTCATGAGGTCATTCTGGATCGGCTGCCTGCTTGTTTGCGGCGAAGCGGCTTTCATCACGGATCCGTGGCCATTTGAATCGCACTCACATCAGCGGCTTCTCAGCTCGACATTGCAGATCGTTCATCGCAGTTTGGGGCAATGAGGATCAGGGGGGGTTCATCGGCGCTGGTCTGTGTGCTGGCGCCGTTCGCGGCCGACGCCCATCCGGGCGGCCTCGATGCGGCAGGCTGTCATAACAACCGCAAGACCGGCGACTATCACTGCCATCGAGGCAGTGGAGGCCGCGGCCCGGCTCCTTCCTCGCGCCCGCAGCGAGCACTGGCGGGTGAAACCTATTACCCGGACTGCGCTGTTGCCCGGGCAGCCGGCGCCGCGGCGTTGCGACGGGGAGATCCCGGGTATCGTGCCCGACTCGACCGCGACAACGATGGCCGGGCTTGCGAATACTCGCGGTGAATATTGGAGCGAGCGGGTCGCTTTGATGCAGTTTTGGTCTGACGAGCTGGAACGTCTTCGTGATGAAGCTAATATCCTCAAGCCCAACTTTGCAACGCGGAACCGTCCAGACGCGGCCTGACATGACGGAGTGATTTGGAAAATCATAACCTAAGGGGTATATCTGGAACTTAATCCCTACAGGGTATATCTCTTGATAATACCTTGTAGGGTATATATAATGAATATACCTTTTGGGTTATAGGTGGAGCAGTGCTCATGGAACAAGTGGTACGGCTTGCCAGCCAACTAGGCGCTCTGCTTCAGACGGAGCGACGGCGTCGATCCATGAGCCAGACAGACCTTGCGAGCAAAGTTGGGACGCATCAAAAGACGATTTCTGCCATCGAAAACGGAAGTGAGGGAGTGAAGCTCGAGACGCTTTTAGGGATCATAGCTGCTCTGGATCTGGATATGCAGATCGTACCGCGCCGTAAGGTTGGCAAATCGATCGAGGATATTTTCTAGGCTATGGCGCGCAAGAAAAGCCATGCTCCTCTAGATGTCCTGATCAACGGGCGTCTTGTCGGCCGTCTTGAAAAGGCCGCCAATGGTGCGACCTCCTTTCATTACGTAGCAGAATGGCTTCAATGGGAGCACCGGTTCGCGGTATCGATGTCCCTGCCGCTGCGCCTGGATGCATACCGCGGCGCAGAGGTCGCCGCCGTCTTCGATAATCTCCTGCCGGATCGCGATGCCGTGCGAAGGCGTGTTGCAGAGCGGATGGGGGCGCAAGGTACAGACTATTACAGCTTGCTGCAGGCAATTGGACGCGACTGCGTCGGCGCGATGCAGTTCATTCCCGAGGGAGCGGATCTGGATACGGCTAGACCAATTGAGGCCCAGGACATCAGCGATGCGGAGATAGAGGCCATGCTGGCGGACCTCGCCAGCGCTCCTCTGGGCGTCGACCGTGAACAGGAATTCCGGATATCGGTGGCAGGCGCGCAGGAGAAGACCGCGCTGCTGCTGAGGGATGGGCGCTGGTGTCGACCGCTAGGCACCACTCCGACCACACATATCCTCAAACCGCAGCTCGGCCAGATTCCGACGTCTGAGGGCATGATCGACATGTCCGACAGCGTTGACAACGAGCACTATTGTCTGAAGCTGATGGAAGCCTTCGGGCTGAAAGTGGCGTCGACCGAGATAATGACATTTGGGCAACGGCGCGTCCTCGTCGTAGAGCGGTTTGATCGGCGCTGGCGCGATGGTAGCCGCATTCTGCGCCTCCCTCAGGAAGATTGCTGTCAGGCGATCGGAATTCCACCAACGCGCAAATACCAGAGCGATGGTGGGCCAGGCATGCGGCAGATCCTCGAATTGCTCCGGGGTACCAATGATCCGCAAAGCGACCAGGCCGCCTTCTTCAAGAGTCAGATACTGTTCTGGCTCATGGGCGCGACGGACGGGCACGCAAAGAATTTCAGCATTTTCCTCGAGCCGGGAGGCGGGTTCCGATCGACGCCATTCTATGACGTCCTGTCGGCCCAGCCAACGTTCGATAAGGGCCAGATCGCCCAAAATCAGTTCCGCATCGCAATGTCGGCGGGCAAGAGCCGCCATTACCGGATGTTGGAAATAATGGGGCGACATTTTGTGCAGAGTGGCAAAGCTGCAGGCCTCAGTGCGAAACTGATGTCCGACAGTATCACGGAGCTTCTGGATATTGCGGGCAATGCCCCGGAAAAGGCATTGTCGGTCATGCCCGAAGACTTTTCCGCCGGGGTGCACGAAAGCATCTCAGCTGCATTGACAGCGCGATTGCCGCGACTGGCCAGTTCCATGGCAGATCTTGGTGAATGATAGCGGTATGCAGTGAGGCTGCCTGGGCAATCGGTTGGCCCCGGGCCTGCTGAGCCGATATGCCGAGGCATTCGTGGAACTCGGCGGCGTCGAACCACGATCCAACTCGAAAGCGTAAGTATCATATGGCATTCTTCGACACCGGCGGTCCGGATGGGCTGCTTCCCGTTGCCGATATCGAGCGAATGGAGCGTGGGTGGGTCTCGCGATCCTCAGGTGAGCATCATTCGGCTGTCGTGGCCATGAAGAGCGGGAAGACGATCGAAGTCGAAGACGCGGTGATCGATCAGATCCTCAAGCTTCAGTCACAGCTCATCCCTGTTGCTGACGGCCATGCGCTCGTGGCCTTCTGCTACTTTCCCGGCACATCCGACCCTGGTCCTTGGATGGAACAGCGCAATATCCTTGCGTGGCGAACTTCGGTTCATGGCGCTCTGGAGCCGGTTGTCCTGGACGAACACTTTGCCTTCATGGAAGCAGATAACGCTGTCTTGTTCCCGGACGGGAAGGTCGAAGCCCGCGATCGTCCCTACGATTCCATAGATCACTGGATGAAAGAGATGAAGGACCTGGTGGATGCTGCAACCACGCTGGCCGCGAGGAAAGGCAGCACGATCCAGTGACAGCGCTGTTCCGGCGCATGTGCAGCCCCGCTGATGCAGCAGCCACGCCCGGTAAGCGATCAGTAGCTAATCTGACGTCGGTACCCGCTGTCAGGCGGGCGCCGGACCGTCGAAGAGGTCGTCGCCACGATCCCGGGGCGGCTTCGGACGACGTTCTTTTCTCGCGACGCCTTCGGCGGTCAGGATGTCGTACGCGTCAACGAACCTCTGGAACTGCGCTACCATTTCGTCGGGGCTGACAAGTGGGAGGTCCGACGAGATGACTCGCTGCGAGACGTTCAAGCGGTTGGTGCGGCGCTGTTCGATCTGGATACTTACGGCCGCATCATCGCACGTTGCACGTCGGGCGGCGCCGATCTGTCATGCCAGCAGATCGAGGACGGCCATGCCGTCCGGCGTTACGGGTCCATCTCGTGCTGACGGCGGCAGCGGTCAGATCATCGAATGATCGCGCCATCCTGCCTTTGCCGTCACATAGGTCGCGGCTAGGGCGAGGGCGCTGCCATCAGGTGCCGCGCGAGCGAAGCGACGCCCGCTTTCGCTCCGGCGGGCAGGTCACCGGCCTTGAAGTGCGGCAAGATGTCGTTCTGGATGATTTCTAGGCAAACATCGTCGGGAAGGCTCTTTTCCAGACCGTAGCCTACGGCGATACGCACCTTGCGTTCGTTCGGCGCGATCATCAGTACAACGCCGTCGTTATGGTCCTTGCGGCCGACACCCCACGCATTGGCAAGCCTAGTCGTGAATGTCGAAATGTCCTCGCCGCCCAGAGAGGGTGTCGTTGCGACGACCATCTGGTGCTTGGTCGAACGCTCGAGCGCCGCAAGCCTCGCAGTGATCGCGTCCTCCGCTCCCGGAGGAATGATGTTTGCGGCGTCCGTAACCCTGCCCGTCAGGGGTATCGCGGCCATGGTCGACGCAGAGCCCGTCCGTTCGGCAGCTGGCTGGGTGTTGCACCCGGCCAGCAGGAGTGACAGCCCAAGTGCGAATTTGAGGATCGTCGACACCTGGTTGTGTGTCGCTGCTGGCTTCGCGTCCGTCAATGCGCCGCGTGAAGAAGGCGCCGAGACATTTTCGCAGGGAGGCTGAAGGCGGGGCCGGCACTCTAAAGCTGCGTGTCGTGCTGCGTTTTCCGCGTGCTGGCCTGGTGCAGGTCAATAGCACTTCATCGCGGGTAAAAGGGCTGGCCATCAAGAAAGAGTGATTGGACGAGCGCCGATTTGGCCGGTTGCGAGGATTTACGAAAAAGCGCCAGTCGGGGCCCACGTTCGGCGATGCAGAGTAGATCGATGTTCTGGCAAGATCGATCCGGCGCGCTGGCCAAGTGTCTTTGTTACCCGGTTGTCAGGCAGTCTTTGTCTGGTGCGGAGGGAAGCGCTAGGCACCGAATAGGGGATATTGGCGCGGTGCGGGACAGCCGGCTCATGATCCGCACGCTGCTTTGTGAAGGACGTAGCTGGCGAATGGTTTTTCAACGCCTTTCCGGTCGCGAGCTGCGATTTGCCATGTCAGGCGATCTCCCGAGATGCGCCACCGGTTTACAAAGGCATCGTCGGGATACTGGTAGGTGATCTCAAATCCATCCGCGCCGCCGATGCCGCGCCCCGGCGCTGCGAAAGCGCCGCCGAAACTATCCGCCCAATATCCGACAATCTGATCGGCTTCTGACTCAGACTGTTTGCCAGTTCCCCCGAAGACCAGGTGGGCCGAATATTGATCCTTGGGATCGGCGATTGCGCTGCTCACAGCCTCGATAGCCAGCATAGCATCCTGCACGATGAGGTAGGCGTTCACGGCTAATGCGACCGGTTTGCCCGTCACGTCCCCGCTGCCTTCCCAGCAGCCTTCGAGGGCCATCACGGAACGCGGTATCGGCGAGGCTGCTTGCTCCGCACAATGGGCGTCGCTCGACGCGGCCAACGATACAATAACGGCACAGCAAAACTTAGCGAACATCGATCCCCCCGATTCCCACCCTGTTTAGAAAGCGACCACACGGAAGCAAGGAAGGTCTTAATAGAATTAATCATGCTGCTCGGCGCGCGAAAGGCAGAATGGTCGTGCCGCCGGCTGCGACTATCGGCCGGGAGCGGACGTGCCAACCGTTCGCCTGGCTATTTTCAGCTTTTTCAAATTGCCAGAAGCTTCCGGACGTTAGAGGTCTTTATCGACTCTGTTACAAGGTTAGGCTGCCGAGTTAGCCCCGCGACTCTGGCTCTGATCACGAGTCGCGCCGGTCGCCCGTTCCCGAAGTGTCGGCGACCCGTTCCTGAAGGTTCGAAGCTGTCGTTCCCGTAGGATCGACGAAGTGTTCCGGATGTATCGATGCAAGGTGCGGCTAGCGTTCCTGAAGTGTCGAACCCACGCAAATCGGGGAAAAATATGGCTTGGCTGCGTTCTCCCCTTGCCGAATCACGTTCATTTTCGAAGCGGCTGCGAATCGGTGGTCGCAAGGTTTGGTACGATACGAGGCGAGACGCGACACTTCAGGAACGCCTGCGAAATGCGAGACTCGCCGGGTTAAGGCGAGTCGGGTTCAGCCAAGGCCTCCGCTCCGACCGCTTCCTCTCGCCCGTGGCCAAAACTGCGGTGAGTACGGTCCACGCTGGCACGGTAGCTATTGCAGCGTTCTCAACCGAGCGCGGCGGGGGAAAGCGCTCCGATCCAGCTGCGCATCGGCTCCGCAGTCAGCCCGGCAGTTGATGACGATGTTTGGCGTGGTGACGCTTTACCCAACCGATGAAGGCGCGTTGCCAGTCGACAGGCGTGCGCTGCGTGTCCTGGCCAGTCCAGCGCTCGAATTCGGCATGCAGGGCATGCAGGTCCCATCCCGGGCACTGTCGGCGCAGGAGATCGATGGTCTCGTCGGTCATGAACCCGCGCGTCGCCGCGTCTGAGAGGCCGGCGATCGTCGACCTGATGAGCTTGCGGGCATCAATGACCTCGGGTTGGCCAGGCAAGACATCTTCTGACACCCGCCTTGCCGCGGCTGCCTGCGGGGAACGGGGATCGGGTGTCGGCGTCCTACTAGGTACGGAGGCAATCCCCGATGCGGAGGTCCCCGGAGCGCCGTCCGGTTCTTGAATCGATGCGGGCAAGGCGTTTTCGGCGCCGCCCTTGCCGTCCACGCGGCGCATGCGGATCATCGGTTCACCGTCCTTGGCAGCCTCGATGCCTAGCGCGTATCCGGGCAGATCGTCCTTCTGCGCGAGCTTGAGCATCTCGAACTTGAAGCGGCGATAGGGCCCTTCCGCCCCCGACTTTTCGAACAGGACCGGCATCGAGATCGCAAAGCCCGCTTCCCCGGCCCCGCCGGCATGCTTGCGTGCGACACGGTAAAGCCACCGTTCGCGCCCGCCGGTGATGTCGAAATAGGCCCGGTCGATGGCGAGCACGCCGCCCTTCATCATCACCCCTTCCCAGAACCAGTTCGACAGCTCGATCGTCATGCCGCGCGATCGCTCGGTCCGCTCGTCCACGAGCTGGGTCCAGCCATCGAGCCACGAGAACGTCGCCTCGCGACGGTTCTCGGCGCGCAGGTTGGTCTTGATCGTCGTCGCGACGAGACGGTCGAGCGCCTGGCCGAGAAGTTCGTAGGCGCGCCCCGTGGTGGGGCGTCCGATCGCGCGCAGCAGGTCGTAGGGCATCAGGTGCAGCTTGCGGGGCACGTCGTTGGCGCCCCGGCGCGCCATGTCGGCGAGCATGCTGGCACAATAGATCAGGATGTCGGCATCCCAGATCGTCGCCATGCCATAGTCGGGATTGGCCGAGACGTGGACGCGAACCTTGCCGTCCGGGCTGGTGTAGTCGATCGGCTTGACACGCTTGGACTTGGCGAGGCTGAAGAACGGCCGCTCCATCATCTCGCGCTGGTCGCGCAAGGGCAGGTCGGCGATGTAGGGCAGGAACAGGTCGAACTGCTCGCTGACGGTTACGCGTCCGCGTGTCATGAGGGATGTTGCCCCGGGGAACCACTCTGACGGTGCATCACGAAAGCGGTGTGGAACCCGGCGCGTCGAGGGCTGGCGCATCCGCCAGGCGCCGGACCGTCGCTTCGCGAAAAAATGGGTTGCGCGTTCGACAAGAGCGGCTCCGTTGCTCGGTTCTGGGGGCGCCTGTGGCACAACCGCCCCGCGCGGACAACGCGGTGAGACCTGTTGTGCGAACGATATCGACGGCCGGTTCCTGGTCCATCCACTCGAGCCCACATCTTCCGCGGCACGCGGTCACGCATGCGTGCGGTGGAGCGGATGATAAAACCCGCGGGGTGCAGGTTGCTCTTCGGATTTCCCGAGCGGGAAAGAATGGACGTAGCGACCGGCAATGGATGGTCTATTGTCCCGATCGGGAAATTTTTTGGGACAAAGCCATGGATGATGTCACTGCCTTTGGCGCTTTGATCCGCCAGGAGCGCAAGGCACAGGGGTTGCGTCAGGACGAACTTGCCGCAGCCAGCGGAGTCGGTTTGCGTTTTCTTGTCGAACTGGAGCGCGGCAAACCCACCGTGCAGTTTGGCAAGGCGCTGGCCGTTCTTGCCGCTTTGGGTTGCCGGGTCGATGTCGTGCGCCCTGGCAGGCAGCCGGGGTAGGATAATTAGCGAGGATTCCGGCTGTTTGCCGGGCAGCGAGAGAGAGTGCCGACCGCAAACCTTCTCGCGGAAAGTCTAGGCCTGGGCGAGAAGGTTGTCGGACACGATGTTGCCGCTCTGGAGCGGGGTGATTAGCGCCGTCAGGTCGAACCCTTGCGCGCTAGCGCTCGACAGGTAGTCGTCGCGCACATCGCCGGGCAGCTGCGGGGTGCGCGAGAGCAGCCACAGATTGGTCCGATCGGGCGTGCCCACCAAGGCGACCGAGTAGTCGGCTGCGATGCGCATGACCCAATAGTCGCCTTTGGTGAAGGGAAGCCAGCGCAGGTACTGGGGTAGGAAGCTGACTTTCAGCCGGGCCTTGCCCGCATCGGTGGGGACGGCCTGTCCGATTGCCTGGTCGGGCTTGCCGTCCTCGTCGATGCAGCGGTTGTCCACCCTGATCGCGCCGTTGGTATCGAGCGAATAGGTGGCGGTGATATCGCGCGCTTTCGCATCTTCCCATTTGAGCGGTAGCCGGCAGATCTCGAACCAGGTTCCGAGGTATCGGTCCAGGTCCAGCCTCGGGACGGTGGCGATCGTGTGCGGGGGCGTTGTCATCTCGGTCTCCATCCGCACAGAACGGAAGCGATGTCGCTCCGGTTCCGTCTGGCCAATGCTCCGAGCGATGGGCATGACGGTCAGCCATCCTCGACCGAATAGAACATCGGATTGCGCATCCACTCGTTGACGGCGCTTTCGCGCCATCCGGCGCAGCGCGTCGCGATGCGCAGCTGTCTGGGAAATGTCCCGCCCTGGATCTTGCGATAGAGCGTCGCGCGCGAAAGTCCGGTGCGATCGAGCACGGCGTTGAGGCGAAGGATACGGTCGGGGGCGTTGTCGGTCACGGCGGTGTCTCCTGATGCGGCGATGGCGCAATTGCCTCGCGAAGACAGCATTTGGGATGGCTTCGATGCGGTCAAGATGGCGGGATTCTGCGGATTTTACGCCATTGTATCCTGCGCTTGGCGGTCGTCTCCGAAGCTGCCCGGGGCTGCGACAGAAATATTTTCAAGCGTGCAGTTTGGGCGTCCCGCAGCCGGTGGCCGGGCCGTGCTCTGCCTCCCGCTTCGCGTCGGTCGAGCCGCCTTCGGCGTCTCGCCGGCATGGCCGCTGCGATCCCTGACGCGAAGGGCGGCCCGCGTGGCGGTCCGGGCGGGGCGCGGGTGCGTCCCGGATGCGGACGCCGCGCGGGTGCGCGGCGGCGCTGGGCCTTCGGCCCCAAGGTGGCGGGGGGCGTCGCTACCCCCTAGCCCCGCCTCGGCGCGGCGCAACCTGAGCTGCGCTCAGCTCCTCCTCTTCGTTCCGGCCTTTCAGGTGCGCCCCGCCTTTCGCCGGCGGGGCTTTTCGGTTCGCTCCTGCCGCCCCCCGCCACCCTGGCGCCGGTCAATGGCGGTTGAGGAAGGAGTGAAGGAGCATGTCCGAACGTCAGAGTCTTTATGGCGAGGTTACCGCGCGCATCATCGCCGAGCTGGAGGAGGGCCGGTTGCCATGGGTGCAGCCTTGGGACGCGTGCAAGTGTCCGTGCATGATGCCGGCCAATGCGGTGTCGGCGCGGGTTTACTCGGGGATCAATGTGCTCATCTTATGGGCGGCGGGTGTCGGGGGCGGATTCTTTTCGCAGCGCTGGCTGACTTACAAGCAGGCGGCAGCGGCGGGCGGGAACGTGCGGCGCGGCGAGAAGGGGACGGTGATCTGCTATGCCGATCGCTTCACCCCCAAGGACGAGGCGGTGCGGGTGCAAAGCGAGGGCGGCGAGGCGCGGACGGTGGCGTTCCTCAAGCGCTTCGTGGTCTTCAATATCGATCAATGCGAAGGACTGGGCGAAGATATGGCCGGGGGTTTGGTGCTGCCCGATCCGGTCTTGGCGATTGCAGAAGCGGACCGGATCATTGCCGGGTCGGGCGCGGATTTCCGGATCGGTGGCAGCGAGGCGTTCTATGCGCCGGGTCCGGATTTCGTGCAGGTGCCGCCGCAGGTCGCCTTCCGGGAGCCGATCAACTGGTATCGCACCGCGCTGCACGAGCTGGGTCACTATGTCGGCGGCAAGGGGCGGCTGGAGCGCGATCAGTCCGGGGTGTTCGGTTCGACATCGTATGCACGCGAGGAACTCGTCGCGGAAATGACGGCAGCGTTCGCCTGCGCATCGCTGGGTATCCAGCCCACCGTTCGCCATGCGGACTACATTGGGGCATGGCTGGAGGTGCTCCGGGCGGATGACAAAGCGATCTTCCGGGCGGCGAGCGCGGCCAGCAAGGGGGCGGACTGGTTGCTTGCCTGCGGGGAGGACCGGCCATGAGCCGGCAGCCTTCCCGGCGCCCTTCCCGGCGGGCGCTGCTGCGCGCCGAGCGGCGGGGCCTGAGGCAGATGACGCCGTTCCAGCGCGAGGTGTTTCTGGCCCTGCGCATCGAGATGGTCACATATGCCGATCTCGCCCGGCATCATGGCGTCGGCCTCGCCGAGATCGAGATGGCTTTCACCCAGGCATTGCTGATCCTGATGCGCTGCGTGCGCGAAGGCGAGCCGTGGTGGCGACGGCTGTGGCCATGGTGATCGGTCCCCGCCGTCCGGTGGCTTGCCATCGGGCGGCGGGGACGACAGGGTAGGAAGCGACATGCGAAGCGATCTCGACCATCTTCCCGCCAACAAGCAGCGCGAGCTCGCGCGCGTGCTGC
Organism: Novosphingobium barchaimii LL02; assembly: GCF_001046635.1. Taxonomy (GTDB): domain Bacteria; phylum Pseudomonadota; class Alphaproteobacteria; order Sphingomonadales; family Sphingomonadaceae; genus Novosphingobium; species Novosphingobium barchaimii. The sequence continues at coordinate 15,195 of NZ_KQ130456.1, read as the reverse complement.
AGCTCGTCTTCGAGGAATTCGAGGACGGCATCGCGCTCGCCACCCACGACTGGAAGAAGAAGGGGCGTATCCTCAAGGTCGTGCTCTACGGCTCCTATGCGCGCGGTGGCTGGGTCGACGAGCCGCACACCGCCAAGGGCTACAAGTCCGACTACGACCTGCTCGTCATCGTCAGCGACAAGCGGCTGACCGACCGGGTCAAATACTGGGCCAAGGTCGATGACCGGCTGATGCGCGAATACGGCATCACCGGCACCCTCAAGACGCCGGTCAATCTGATCGTCCACACCTTGCAGGAAGTGAACGACGGGCTTGCACACGGCCGCTATTTCTTCATGGACATCGCGAAGGATGGCATCGCGCTCTATGAAAGCGACGATACGCCCCTCCACACGCCCAAGCCCAAGACGCCCGAGGCGGCGCTGGCGATGGCGAAGGAGTATTACGAGGAGTGGTTTCCGGGCGCGCTCGTTTATCTCAACACATCACAAGATTTGGCTCACCAAGGCAGGACGAAAGAGCCCGCTTTCATTTTGCACCAGTCAGCAGAACGCCTCTATCACTGCGTGCTGCTCGTCACGACGTTCTACACGCCCCACGTGCACAATCTCGCATTCCTGCGCACCCAGGCAGAGCGCCTCGATCCCCGGCTTGTCTATGTCTGGCCCAGCGACAATCACCGCCATCGCGCCCTGTTCGAGAAGCTCAAGGAGGCCTACGTCAAGACGCGCTACTCCAAGCACTATACGATCACCGCAGAAGAGCTGAACTGGCTGGGCAAGCAGGTCGAGGAACTCGGCCGCGTCGTCCAGGTGATCTGCAGCGAGCGCATCGCGAAGCTGGAGGCGGATGCGCCGGTCGGCTGACCCTCAAGAATGACCCGCCCTCTATCGAACAGGTTTGTCGTCATCTCGGGCTGCTCGGGCGGCGGCAAATCGACCCTGCTCGCCGAACTGGCGCGGCGCGGGCACGACGTCGTCGAAGAGCCCGGCCGCCGGGTGATCGCCGAGACGCTGGCCGGCGACGGATCGGCGCTTCCCTGGATCGACATACAGGCCTTTGCCCGCCGCGCGATCGAGGTTTCGTTGCGGGATCGCGCCGAGGCCCAGCGTCATAAGGGATGGGTTTTCTTCGATCGCGGGCTGATCGACGCCGCCGTCGCGCTGGAGCACGCCAGCGGCAAACCGGTGGCCGAGTCTTTCTGCCGCAAGCACCGCTACCACCGTGAAGTTTTCCTGACCCCGCCTTGGCCGGAAATTTATCGCCACGATGCTGATCGCCGGCACGACATGACAGCGGCCCTCGATGAGTACGAGCGCCTGCTCGCCGCGTATCCGCACCTGGGCTACGATGTGGTGATCCTGCCGAAGGCGTCGGTAGAAGCCCGCGCCGATTTTCTGCTCGAGCGGTTGGGCGCCTGAACCGGATCTCATCCGCACGGTAATGCGGGGGATCGCGCGGCCGTAACGGCTTTGCCTACCCGTTCGGCGCCGACGCCGGGATCGTCGTGGCGACGCGGCAATCCTGCCAGCCTGCGTCGTCCTTCGGAACGAAGGCAATGAAGTCCCCGTCCAGGATCAGCGTGGCCTGCGCGCTTTGGTACTGGTGCCCCATCGACGAAGGCCTCCGGACGAGGTCGATTTGCCGCTCGCCTACCCGGACCCGGGCGTGCCGCTGCTCCGCCTGCAAGAGGAACTGACGGCCATCTGCACACTGTACCTGGACGGGCGCTTTCGCGGGCCGGGCCGACGCGGGACTTGTCGTGACGGCGGCACTGCCCAGAACGGCGAGCAGAACGAGCGAGTGAGACGCCGCGCGGCGCATAAGACGAGAGCTCCGGTAACCTGAACTCCCTTAAGCTGCGGCCGAGTCCGCGGTTCCCTCCCGAACGGCGCTGGCGATCATCGCCGCGAGCGTCTCTTCCGCGCGCTGGCGCAGGGGATCGTCCTTGGCGTCGAGGTCGTGCCGGATCCACTGCGGGGTCCGTCCGAGCACCCGCAGGATAATGGTATTGAGATTGTCGTCCATCCGGGCGCCTATGACGGTTCGCGCGGCGCCGGGCAATGCGCTTGCGGTGGCCGGCATTGCCCGGCAGGAACTGGGCATGAAGCATTCGATCTTCGCCTTGGGTTTTGCGGCTGCGTTGGCGGCCACACCGGCATTCGCGAACCCGGATTCCGCGCCGGTCGCCTGCTCCGGTTCCGAGCTTCGGGAAGACGAGCCCGGTCCGACCCCCGTCGCCGTATCGCCGGGCCTCTATCGCTGCAGCGAGGAGGGCTTGACCATCACCCTTCGTCTCGATGCCGATGGCCGGTTCGAGGAGCGGATGACCGCCGACGAAGCGATGTTCGAACGCGAGGGCGGCGGCATGGAAAACGAGACGACGCTGGCGGGCCAGTGGCGGCTCGAGGGGCCCCGGCTCCGTCTCTTCGCCCGGCCGCTGCGGGCGCCGAAGCTGGCCCTCGCCGAAGCCCGCCGCGATCCGGCGGTTGAACTGCGCATTGACGTCATGACCCCGGATGGAAAACCGGCGCAGGGTCTTTTCGTCGGTGAGGGCGAGGATGCCAATCCTCGCTCGTCGCTGGATGACGGTATGTTGGTGATCCCGAAGGGACAGGCGTGGCGGCTCGGCAGGAACTGGATCGTGCGCGACGGCGATGAACTGCGCCTGGCATCGTTCGCTGTCGAGACGGGTGGGCCGAACAGCTTCCGGTATGTTTACGAGCCAAGCGAGGTGGAGCCGTTCGACCAGCGCGGGATGGTCGCTGGCGCGCACGGCGAAGTCCTGGTCGTTCCGCTCGGGATTGGCGGCGCGGCGCTGCGACGCGTTGACGGCGCTAGGTAGGATCGGTGCGCTGCAGGCCGGAGCAGTCTGCCTGCGCAACCCGTTCAGGCTGATCTTCCGCAAAGGCACGGGCGCCGCGCCGCCGCCACAGGGTCAGGGGCTGCTCGCGATCATCGCCGCGCAGCCTGGCCACCGCCTCGACCAGCAGGCCCAGGATGACGGCGCGGTCATCCTCGACCAGCTCGACCAGTCCGGCCTTCACTACGAGCCCGCCGAGCTCGATCAGATGCCGGGTGCGTTCCCGCCGCTTCACCCGCCACTCCCGGGTGTCATGTCGTGCCCTGTTCGCTGCGAGCCGGTTCATGGCCGCCCGGTTCCGCCGCAGGCCGGCGCGGCTCGCTGCCAGCGCCTGGGCGAGGCTGTTCCGGCTCGAGTGCCCGCTCGCCTGAAAAGAACGCGGCGCCCCGCTTGCGCCATGCCTCCCGCTTCGCCGGCTCGGCGGTCGCGGCGATGGCGATCAGCGCGCCGGCCAGTTCCTCCGATGTCAGTGCGTCGGCGCCGGTTGCCACGACCAGCTCACCGAGCTGGCTTGTCCTGCGCGCTTTGAGTTGCCGGGCCTTGTCGCCCAGAGCTTTCAGCTCGGCGTCGTAGTCCCGTGGTTTGCGCATGGTTTGTCCTTTCCATTGATGGTGCCGGACGAACCAGTTATCGAAGCTTCCGATCAGTCTCAACATGCTGGAATGTCTTGAGATCCTGCCATCCCGAGACTGATGAAATCTTTCGAGGGCGCGCTTATACGTCGTGCCGACGTGCGCTTTTAAGGGTAGATGGTATGTCGCCATGGCGATCTACCACTTCTCGGCCAAAGTCATATCGCGCGCCGCCGGCTCGTCTGCCGTGGCAGCGGCCGCCTACCGCTCGGCCTCGCGGCTGCGCGACGAGCGGCTCGATCGTGCCCATGACTTCTCCAACAAGGCCGGCGTCGTCCATTCCGAGATCCTGCTCCCCGAGGGCGCGCCCGAAGAGTGGCGCGACCGCGAGCGGCTGTGGAACGACGTCGAGGCGATCGAGGTGCCCAAGGACGCGCAGGTCGCCCGCGAAGTGGAGTTCGCCATCCCGCGCGAGATGAGCCAGGCCGACGGGATCGCGCTGGCCCGCGACTTCGTCGAACGCGAGTTCGTGGCGCGCGGTATGGTCGCCGATCTCAATGTGCACTGGGATATCGGCGAGGACGGAAACCCCAAACCCCATGCCCATGTGATGCTGGGTATGCGCGAGGTGACCGAGGAAGGCTTTGGTCCCAAGGTCCGCGACTGGAACCGCACCGAACTGCTCACCCAATGGCGCGAGGCCTGGGCTAACCATGTCAATGAGAGGCTGGCACAGCTCGACATCGATGCCCGCGTCGATCATCGCTCGCTGGAGGCGCAGGGGATCGATCTGGAACCCCAGCACAAGATCGGTCCCGCCGCCTCGCGCATGGCGGCCCAGGGGCTGGAAAGCGAGCGGCTCGAGGAACATCACGCCATCGCCCACGGCAATGGCGCAAAGATCCTCGCCGACCCGGCAATCGCGATCGATGCGATCACTCACCAGCAGGCAACTTTCACCACCCGCGACCTTGCGATGTTCGTGCACCGGCATAGCGAAGGGAAGGACCAGTTCGATCAGGTGATGGCGGCGGTGCGCACTTCTCCCGAGCTGGTCAAGCTGGGCAAGGACGGGCGCGGCGAGGACCGCTTCACTTCGCGCTCGATGATCGAGACCGAGCGGCGGCTCGAGAACGCCACGATCCGCCTCGACGCGAGCCGGCGCCACGGCGTGCCCGAACGCATGCAGGATGCGGCGCTGGCGCACGCCGAGCAGCGCGGGCTGATCCTCTCGCCCGAGCAGCGCGGCGCCTTCGAGCATGTCACCGGCAGCCGAGGGCTCAGCTCGGTGATCGGCTATGCCGGCACCGGCAAGAGCGCGATGCTCGGTGTGGCCCGCGAGGCCTGGGAGGCAGCCGGCTACGAGATACGCGGCGCGGCGTTGTCGGGCATCGCCGCCGAGAACCTCGAGAACGGCTCGGCGATCGCCTCGCGCACGATCGCCGGCATGGAGCATCAGTGGGGGCAAGGGCGCGAACTGCTGACCGACCGCTCGATCCTCGTCATCGACGAGGCCGGGATGATCGGCACGCGCCAGATGGAGCGCGTTGTCTCCGAAGCCGAGAGGCGCGGGGCCAAGATCGTGCTGGTCGGCGATCCCGAACAGCTCCAGGCGATCGAGGCCGGCGCGGCCTTCCGCTCGGTCGCCGAGCGGCACGGCAGTGTCGAAATCACCACCATCCGCCGCCAGGAAATCGACTGGCAGCGCGATGCGACCCGGCATCTGGCGACCGGGCGGACGGGCGAGGCGCTGGCTGCCTACGAGGAGGCGGGGCACATCCACGCTGCGGAGACGCGCGCGGGGGCAAGGGAAGCGCTGATCGAACGCTGGGACCGGGACCGCAAGGACAGGCCCGATGCGAGCCGGCTTATTCTCACCCATACCAACGACGAGGTGCGGCTGCTCAACGAGGCCGCGCGCGAGCGCATGCATGCGGCCGGAGACCTCGGCGAGGACGTCGCCCTTCAGGTCGAGCGCGGCGACCGCGAGTTTGCCAGCGGGGAGCGGGTTATGTTCCTCAAGAACGAGCGTAGCCTCGGGGTGAAGAACGGCTCGCTCGGCACGATCCAGAGCGTCAATGCCGTCAGTATGGCGGTCACGCTCGACGACGGGCGCTCGATCGACTTTGACCTGAAGGACTACGCCCATGTCGATCACGGCTACGCGGCGACGATCCACAAGGCGCAGGGCGTGTCGATCGACGACGTCCACGTGCTGGCGACGCCAGGGCTCGATCGCCATGCGTCCTATGTGGCGCTGTCACGGCACAAGGCCCACGTCGACATGCACTATGGCACAGATGACTTTGCCGATCGCGACCGGCTCGTGCGCACCCTTGGGCGCGAGCGTGGCAAGGACATGGCGTCGGACTACGGCGCCGCGCGCGACGCGGGCGCAGATGTCAAACCGGAACGCAGTATCTTCGATGGACTGCGGCTTGGTGTGGACCGGCATCGCAGTGTTCCATCGAACGAGCGGCCGTTACCACCGGCTCAGGTCATCGACGACGGTGATGACGCTCACGAGGCCGCCTTGCGGCGGGAGCGCACGCAGGCGCTCAAGCGTCATGCCCGGGCGGTCGACGCCGTGTTCACAGCCCAGGACGAAGGTGGCCGTGCGACCCCTGACCAATATGGCGAGCTGAAGGATGCACGCCAACATTTCGATACGCTGCGGCCGCATGGCGCGCGCGACGCCGAAGCGGCCTATGCCGGAGATCCGGGCCTTGCACGCGAAGCGGCGGGAGGCAGCATCAATCGAACGATCCGAGCGCTCCAGCTCGAGACCGAATTGCGGACCAATCCCGAGCTGCGCGCGGACCGGTTCGTCAGCCGTTGGAAGGCGCTAGGGGCAGAAAGCAACAGGCAGTACGTTGCGGGTGAGATGAGCGGGATGCGAGCCACGCGAGCGGTGATGGCTGACATGGCGGAAAGTCTGCACCGCGACCCACAGCTGGAGTCGGTGCTGGCCCAGCGCAAGCAGCAGCTTGGCATCAATATGACCACTGGCCGTTCGCTTGGCCATGATCTGGCTTTCAGTGTCGGGGTCGATATTGGCCGGGGACGCGGGATGGGGCTGTGAATGAGGCGACCTTCATCTCTATTCGAGACTGGGCAGCGTGGCCTGGTTAAAGCCGGCCTCGCGCGTCGATCCCTCTGGAGCGGCTACCGGGTTTTTCGACCAGGATGATCGAGAAGAGGGAGGCAACGTCAATCGTGTGCCTAATCGCTACCTGGCAGGTCAGCCAATGCGCGCACGTGTCAGGTCGGCAATCTGAGCATGTCGGCGCGAGACCGGCAAATTCTTTACGAAATCGCACCGCCTCAACAAGTGTCTCGGCGCAGGTCAGTGAGGATCTCGGGACGCTTGCAAGCACTCTGAAATGCGCTCGACGATTGGAGCATATTTTGTCGTAAGACTTTCCGGGTAACGAAAGCGGAAGGCGATCAGTCGGTCGCCTGATCGAATGGCTTTAGTGTAAAGAACCTGGTCGACCCGCGTACCTGATACCACGAACCAAGTGTCGCCGTTCGTTAAGTCCCTGCCAGTTCCGACCAAAGCGATATGGGTCAATCGTTCTTTCTCCAAGCGGATTGGCTCAGCCAGAGTTGCCGCAGTGTAGTCGATGCCGGCCGCAATGAGTTGAGCGCTGTCATCGGACTCCATGGCAACGGCATGCCCTTGCGCGGACTCGCGCGTGTCGGGAAATACGTCGGCGGGGTAACAAATCGAGAAGGCGAAGCGAGCGTTTTGCCATGTGGTCCAATGCTTGTCCTCAGCCGCGACCGAGCTCACCGACAGGAAAGATGAAAACGCCGAAGCTACCAGCGCCGCGACGTGCGCGATGCCCTTCATGAGGCGGGAGCCAGCGCTCGCCTATAGCGTCGCGGCCATCCGCCAATCATCGAGCCCATGCCCCTTGCCGTTAAAATGTTCATAGCTACCCTTGCACTCAGCCGGCTGTGTTTGACCTTCCTATCCTAAAGCGATCAAGCCGGCATCCCGCAGCCTTTATGACGGTATCTGAGGCGCGAGGCGCGTTGTCATCCCGGCGCATCGCTGATCAATGCTTTCTTGCCGTTGATTGCCCGAGTGCCACTGCCAGGTGGGGCCGCCCCCATTCCGGTAGCTGTCGTCCAGATTTCGGTCGGCCGGAAGAGAGAGTTGGCCGGGCCAAATCGTCGGTTATCAATTCCTCTCCCGTCATGCCCCCCTGAACAGGTAAGCGAGAGCCCCCGACAGGCATCGTGGGAAGCCCCTTTTCAGGTAACTTGGATATGCAAGGATCAAGATCGTCAGGGGCTCGATTATGGCGCTGAGCGATGGGAATTCGGCGCCCGAAATGCGGTATGCATGGCCCCTCGGGAACATATTTTTGTTGCGTTTATTTCGAATATGCACTATGAAATTGCCCTGCTACGGAGAGATCCCATGACATTGCCCGCGCATTCAGAGCCGTTCGGCGGCCACATGCCGTCGGCCGATGACCGCCAGATCGCCAACCAGCTTCGCCGCATGCTTGCAGCCCAAAAGTCGGGCGAAGCGACCTTGCGCGTACGAGAACCGGAATCGAAGAAGCCGGTCGAGGTCACACTCACTCCCGCCATGTCTGACCTGTTCCTTGAATTGCTGCGCCATATCGGCAGCGGTAGTGCGGTAACGCTTGTGCCGATCCAGGAGATGCTGACGACGCAGCAAGCTGCAGACCTCCTCAATGTGTCACGCCCCTATCTTATCAAGCTGCTTGAGCAGGAAGCGATGCCCCACACGCTGGTAGGGCGGCATCGCCGTATCCGGGCCGATGATGTCTTCCGCTACAAGGCAGAACGTGATGATGAACGTTCGCGAGCCCTCGACGAACTCATCAGCGGCGATGCCGACTTGGTCTGACCAGTGTTCGCAAACCGCTATACCGCCCTGATTGATGCTTGTACGCTCGTCAGTGTTTGGCGACGAAACTTGCTGCTGTCGCTTGCCGAAGCCGAGTTTTTCCGCATTCGCTGGTCAGAGCCCATTCTGACCGAGACCAGAACAGCCCTGATCAAGATGGCGCGTGAGCGAGATCTCGAAGATGCTGAGGCACGAGGGGAGCGAGCGATAAAAGCCATGCAGGCGGCATTCCCTGAAGCGATGGTCGAAGACTTTAAGCTGCTCGGCAGTGCCCAGTTTGGCCTGCCCGACCCCGGTGACGAACACGTCATCGCCGCCGCCGTCAAAACGCAAGCCCAAGCCCTCGTAACCGAAAATCTCAAGGATTTCCCGGTTGAGATCCTCGGGCAACTCAACATCGAGGCGCGAAGCGCCGATGACTTCATTGCCGACACGGTGGCTCTTGAGGAGGGGCGCGCGATCGCGGCAATCCGCAAAATGCGAGGGCGCCTGAAGCGGCCCGAAATGTCGCCTGAAGATTTCTTGCGTGCTCTGGAAGCCAACGACTTATTCGAAACAGCTTCGGTCCTCACTCCGCACCTGGGTTCAATTTGAACATTCGCTTTTCATTCTGATGAAATCAATACGGCGGTCACGTTGCAACCCGCCCCTTATCCATTAGCCGCTCTTACTATCCAATTGTCGATTGCCACTGAGATGTGACCCGGGATTACCGTCGAGAATTGACCCGGGTGGGTATTAGTTATGTGCTGCCGTTGACGGGCAGGTTCAAGATGCTGGCTTCTCCTTTCTGGCCTTGGGCGCAGCGGTGCTGGCGCGGAAGCGGAAGCTGTCGTTCCCGGTTTCCAGGATGTGGCAGTGATGGGTGAGGCGATCGAGTAACGCGGTGGTCATCTTGGCGTCGCCGAACACGCCGGACCATTCGCTGAAGCTCAGGTTGGTAGTAATGACGACGCTGGTGCGCTCGTACAGCTTGCTGAGTAGATGGAAGAGCATGGCCCCTCCTGATGGGCTGAAGGGCAGATAGCCCAGCTCATCGAGGATGAGGAGGTCGAGACGCAGCAAACGTTCGGCCAGTTGGCCGGAACGGTTCGCCGTCTTCTCCTGCTCAAGCGCGTTGACCAGATCGACCGTGGAGAAGAAGCGGACCTTCTTGCGGTGATGCTCGACGGCCTGGACGCCCAGGGCAGTGGCGATATGGCTTTTGCCGGTACCGGGTCCGCCAATCAACACGACGTTGTCGGCGTTTTCCATGAAGTCGCCCTGGTGGAGTTGGCGCACGAGTGGCTCGTTGATCTCGCTGGCGGCAAAGTCGTAGCCTGCCAGGTCTTTGTAAGCTGGGAAGCGGGCCGCCTTGATCTGATAAGATATGGACCTGACCTCCCGCTCGGCCATCTCGGCCTTCAGCAGCTGCGACAGCATTGGCACGGAAGCGTCGAAGGCCGGCGCGCCCTGTTCGATCAGGTCGCCGGCGGCCTGGGCCATGCCAAACATCTTGAGGCCGCGCAGCATGACAACGACCGCGGCGCTGGCAGGGTCATGACGCATGGCGAATCTCCCTGAGTGTATCGTAGCGATCGACATTGGCCCTGGGCTCCTGCGTCAGGCGCAAGGCCTGAGGCGCATCAATCGGCGCTGCCGGCGGCGCCTTGCCGTCAATAAGGCGATGCAGCACGTTGAGAACGTGGGTCTTGGTGGCGACGCCTGCTTCCAGAGCCAACTCGACTGCATGCAAGACGGCCTGCTCGTCGTGATGCAGAACGAGAGACAGGATCTCGACCATCTCCCTGTCGCCACCTGGGCGCTTAAGGAGATGGCCCTGTAATTGCCGGAAGGCTTCGGGCATCTCGAGGAAGGGGGCACCATTACGCAAAGCGCCGGGCTTGCGTTGGACCACCGCCAGATAATGCCGCCAGTCATAGATTGTGCGTCCCGGCTTGTGATGGGAGCGGTCGATGAGCCGGGCATGTTCGCACACGATCTGGCCTTCGGCAGCAATGACCAGGCGATCCGGATAGACCCGGAGGCTGACCGGCCGGTTCGCGAAGGATGCCGGAACGGAATAGCGGTTGCGGTCGAAGGCGATGAGGCAGGTTGGCGACACGCGCTTGGTCTGCTCGACAAAACCATCGAAGGGCCTGCCCAGCGGCATCAGGCAGGAAGCTTCCTCAGCATGCGCATCGGCTACGGTGCCGGGCATGACACCATGTTGGATCTCGCCCCATTGGGCGATGCATCGCTCTTCCAGCCAGGCGTTCAGCTCGGCCAGGCCAGGGAAGCTNGGCATCGGTTGCCACAACCGGCGCCGNGCGTCCTGGACGTTCTTCTCGACCTGNCCNTTCTCCCAGCCTGAGGCCGGATTGCAGAAATCGGNCTCNAACAGATAGTGGCTGGCCATGGCGGCAAACCTTGCGTTGACCTGCCGTGCCTTCCCNGTCCCGATCTTGTCGACNGCGGTNCNCATATTGTCNAAGATCCCGCGCTGGGGCACGCCGCCCAGCACCCGGAACGCCTGNGTNAGCGCGTCNAACAGCATCTCATGGGTCTGGAGCAGATAGGCTCGCACGATGAAGGCNCGGCTATGNGCCAGCTTGGTATGGGCGACCTGCAGCTTCGTNGGCTTGCCGCCCAGCANGGCATAATCCTCNCTCCAGTCGAACTGGAACGCCTCGCCGGGCTGAAAGACCAAGGGTACGAATGTNCCACGCCCGCTGGTCTGCTGCTCATACTGNAGCTNGGTCCGCCATCGTCGGGCAAACGCCGCAACCCGGTTATAAGAACCGTCGTACCCNAGCTTCACCAGATCGGNGTACANCCTGCTTGGCGGTCCGCTTCTGTTTGCGGGGTTTCTTGGATTCCACCCGCAGCCAAGCGGTCAGCTTCTCGGCAAAAGGGTCGAGTTTGCTCGGCCGAACCGGGACTTTGAAGCTGGGCTCAACAGCATCGGAACGCAGATATTTGCGGATGGTGTTGCGGGATAGGCCGGTCCGCCGCTTGATCTCCCGAATGGAGATCTCCTGCCGGAAATGCCACCGGCGGATCACACTGAGTAAGTCCATGTCGATCACTCCGAGACCCTCCGACTGGCAGCCGGAGGGGAGGAAAACATGGGTCAATTCTCAATGGTAATTTATAGGCGCCCCGGGTCACATCTCAGTGGCAATCAACAATCGACGGTTTTCCACGGGAAGGGCTTTCTAGCTTGGGGAGCGCTTGGGTCAAGGCTGGGGCGTGTTTGGGCTGATTTGGCATGCCGACCCAAGCCAAACCCATTTGAGATTGATTGCGGGGCCGGTCTCCAGAGTTGAGTTTACTCAGTTGCCAACCACAGGTCGGACGCAGCTTCTCCTGCGACAGCTAATTGATCTAACATTTGGGCGATTTCGTGAGGTTGGCTCGTACCTGCAGCGATTTCGCCCGCCACGCCCGAGGCCCAAACCCCGAGACGAGATAAGATAATAAGGACACCCTCCAGATCGGATCCGGGAGGCGACGCCGCCACGTACGAGGCAATATTAAGAAAAGCGCGTTCCAAGCGAAGTGAGGAGATTTTGGAATCGAATGGTACTGCTGCCAAAGCATCCAGAAAGCGGTTGGTCGCTTGTTGAGACCTCCCGCTTTTAGCCATTTTCATGAGGGAAGAGACTGCGGCTGCAACGGCCTCGGCAGCCCGAATTTGATCTTCGAAAGGTCTCAGGTGCTCCATAAGGGGTACGCCGATGCGCAATGCCGCCGAGTTCCCAACGCGTACGCGGATCATTCCAGGCAACGCCGATGGGAAACGCTCCATCAGGTCTGATTCGTAACCGCTGCACCCGCCCCACGTATTCCGAGAGCTTGCTGATGGTTAGGCTCGCCCGAGACGAGGAGGAGATCGGGCAATGTCGGATGAAATTGATGCAGGGTCAAACGGCGGTTTGACGTGTGCGTCGCACAGTACAACTGCGCGTTTGACCGTCAGTTTGCCGCCCGGACGTCGGCGCTACGAGCGTTGGCCGGATGACGTACGCGACCGCATTCTGGCTGAGAGCTTTGTGCCAGGAATGACTGTGGCGCAGGTCGCCCGCGATAACGGCGTCGGCCTTGGCCTTTTGCACTATTGGCGTCGGCAAGCGCGAGCAGCAGGAGCCGTCGAGGAATTGCGGTTCGTACCCGTCACGCTGGCTCAGGAGAAGCAACTCGAACCTGGCGGCTTGGAGTTGGTGGTACGAGACGTGACGGTTCGGATCATGGGCGCGGTCGAGATGGACCACCTGCGCGCGGTACTGGCGGCGATCCGGGAATGATCCCGATCGACGGAAGCGTACGGATCTTCGTGGCGACACAGCCGGTCGACTTCAGAGCCGGGATTAACCGATTGATGGGGCTGGTGACGCACGTGCTGGGGCATGATGCCTGCGCGGGCGATGTCTTCGTGTTCCGCAACAAGGGCGCGGATAAGGTGAAGTTGCTCCGTCATGACGGGTCAGGCGCGGTTATGGCGACGAAATGGCTCGACCGAGGAAGGTTTTACTGGCCTGCCGTGCAAGGCGGCACGATGGTCCTGAGCGGACCGCAATGCACGGCATTGCTGTCGGGTCTGGATTGGAAGAAACTGCCCGCACCCGAGGTGCGCAGACCCCTGATTTTTGGCTGATATCTGCGGTTTTCTGTGGCGACGAGGAGTCGGTGTGGTATAGTCAGGCATGCCCGCCCAAGCCGACGATCTCCCTGAAGATATGGAGCAAATGGCGGCTCTGGTGCGTGAACTGCAGGCAGAAAACGCCCAACTGCGCGCACTGCTCAAAGGCATGGCCCACCAGGCCTTCGGCAGCCGTTCAGAACGCGCCAGCGTCATCCTGGGTGATCAAGGTCTCCTTGATCTCGGCGACCTCGTAACCACGCCGGCTACCGCAGCCAACGACGATGGCGACGCCGAAGACAAGCCTGCCGTCGGTCGCCCACGCCGCAAGCGCGGCCTGATGGCACTGCCGGCCCATATCGAGCGCGTGGAGCGCGTGATTGATCCCGACACGCTGGATTGCCCCTGCTGCGCCGGCAAGCTCCACAGGATCGGCGAAGATGCCAGTGAGGCACTCGACTGGGTGCCGGCCATCGTTCGCGTCATCCGCACAGTGCGCCCTCGTTACGCCTGCCGGGAATGCCGGGAGGGCGTCGTTCAAGCGCCGGCGCCGCGCCGCGCGATCCCAGGCTCGATGGTCACTACCTCGACGCTGGCCTGGATGGCGACGGCGCGCTACGCCTGGTCGATCCCGCTCAATCGGCAGTTGCAGATGCTCGCAGGCCAGGGCGTCATCCTCGATCGGGCGTTACCGAGCCGCTGGATGCGTAAGATCGCATGGTGGGTGAAGGCGCTCTATGATCGCCTGCTTGCCTACATCCACAGCCAGTCCCGGATCTTCTGCGATGAGACCCGCATGCCGGTCCTCGAGAAAGGGCGAAGACGAACCCGCACGACACAGTTCTGGGCGCACGCTTGTGATGACGGACCGTGGTCAGGCCCGGCCCATCCGGCAGTGGTGTATATCCATGCTCGCGGACGGCGGCATGCCGAGGCGTTCGAACAACTCGCCCGCTACCAGGGCGTTATCCAGGTCGACGGCTATGGTGCCTACAAGGCGCTTGTGCGCGGTGGTCCGGGCCGAGGCAAGATCACACTCGCCTTCTGTCTTGCCCACGCCCGGCGCAAGTTCGTCGATGCCTTCCGCAAATCGCCATCGCCGGTGGCAGCGGCGATCCTTACCCTGATCGGTGAGGTCTACGCGATCGAGGCGCGTGTGCGCAAAGGCACCGCCGCACAGCGCCTCCAGGCTCGTCTCGCCGAAACCGCCGACGTCATGGCGAAGATCAAGGCGCAGATCGACATCATGCTTCCAGGTCTGTCGCCCAAGTCCGACCTGGCCAAGGCGATGCGCTACACGCTCAACCACTGGAAGGGGCTAACCCTGTTCCTGGAAGACGGCCGGATCGAGGTCGATACCAACACCGTCGAGCGCGGCATGAGAAATGTGGCCCAGGGCCGCAAGTCCAGCCTCTTCGCTGGTAGCGAGGAAGGAGCTCAGACCTGGGCCGTCATGGCATCGCTTCTCCAGACGGCTCGCCTGGGGGGCCTGGATCCCTACACCTGGCTGAATGACGTGCTGGAGCGTATCGTCACGGGCGCTGTGAAGATCAACGAACTGGACATCTTGCTCCCATGGAACTGGCGGCCGGCGGCAGAACCGGTAAAAGCGCTGGCGGCATGAACTTCAAACCTCGCACATCGCAGGGCCGGACCCTCTCGCTCGAACAGCTCGAGATATGGCTCGACGAGCTTGATCCCCCCGTAGCTGGCGTCTCATCGATCGACGGCTTCCTGGCCGCAGTCGCCGCAGGCCCCAGCGTCATTGACCCCGACGTATGGATTAAGAGCATCCTGCGCGAGCACGCTCTCAACGCGCGCTCGGCGCCTGCGCGCCGAACGATCCTCAAGCGGTATAACCGCATCTGCATCGAGCTTGCCGAGAAGCCCGAGGCGTACGCGCCGATCTACATGCGCACCGAGGAAGGCGAGGTACTGCTCGAGGACTTCGCCAACGGGTTCTTCACAGCCATGCATCTCGACATGGAGGCGTGGAAGCCCTTCATCGCCGACCCGCAGTTCGGCTACCCGCTCGCGGCACTGCTTGGCCACAGCACCATTACAGGTGGCCCGTCATGGATCGAACAACTGGGTGATCCGAGCGCCAATCTGGCACTAGTCGATACGTGGCGCATGGTCCCGCAAATCATCTCGCTGATCAATGACCAGTGCGCCTTCGCGCGCATGACGCCAGCAGCCTGATATAAATCCCGCCACCACCAATGCGTGGGACAGGATCAGCGGTTAC
>NZ_KQ130455.1:251102-482476 GCF_001046635.1 Novosphingobium barchaimii LL02 | reverse complement strand
TGTAGGCGATTGCAAAGATACTGGCCTCTGCTCGCAAACAGCGCGGATTTCTGCTCAGATTTGCTGACAGCAGGTGGGCCATGCTGCTCACGCTATGCGACAATGTGCTCGCCATCATCCGCGCCTGCTCGCAAACGGAGAAGGCCTGTTCTCGCTTTCTGCCAATAGCGAGGAGTGCCGGTGAGCGGTCTGGCAGCGATCGTTCCCGCCGGGTTTGCCGTAAGCATCAGCGCTCCCACTTCCTCAGGCTAGCAACGGATTGATCGTATAATGCCTGGAGCGAGCCGACCTGATTGTCTCGGAAGTGAATCGTCAGCACGAGATTGTCATACGGCAGATTGGCCGTGCAGAGCCCCGGCCGCGAGCCTCCGCCCATGGCGGAGCAACTCGCCAGCGATGGAGGACGCTTCTGACCTGCTTCGGCTGGCAACTGGTATGTCCAGAAAACACCATCACTTACCTTGCGCAGTGTTCGGCCGCGCCATGAAAGCGGGCGACTTGCGCAGACAGTCGAGTTGACAAGCGCCTCTGTTCCCGCTGCGCGGGCACACATCCGCTTCTTGCTTGCCACGCCCACCAAGTTTCGCTCCGGCAAGCTTGCGCTCGGATTTAGGTAGAACGAGAACCCGTCGCTGGGATCGAGCGCTGGTAGAAAGAACGGCTTATCATTGTCGGATATGTCGTTGGCTCTCGGGATGTCGAAGACTCGTCCCTCCAACCTCCTCTCGGCCGAGGCCGAGCACGCGCTGAGCAAGCTGACGATCGATAAAGAAGCTGCGGTAAGATGCCTGTTCATGCCGGCAGGCTATGAGAGAAGCGCAACGTCCACAATCGGTGGCACAGACGACATGCGTTGCGTCCGCGTGCGGGAGATACCAAGGCGAGGACAGCCAGTATCATATCGGCACACCGGCTTCGCGGAGCCGCTCGGTCAGGTCGCGGGTGTGTTCGGCGTCCAGCGTTCCGGCGAGGAACGCGCGTATGTCGGACGGCCGGGTGTTGAGCTGGCTGGCGAGCGCGCCCGCATCGTAACCGTTGCGCGTCAGCGTGGGTTCGAGGTCGTCAATCGCCCGCGACAGCACCTGCTCGACGATCTCGGCCGTGACGGGCTTGGCAGCGAAGCGGAAGCCCTGCTCGAAGGCGAGTGTCAGGTGCATCTCGATCTGGAGCGGGGTGCGCAGGCGCTCGGCGATGAGGTCGATCGCGTCCTCGTTCATCAAGTCGGCAACCTTGACCCCCTCGGCCGCACAGGCGCCGAGCAGCCAGGCAACATAGTCGCGGCGTTCGGCGCCGATGCCCTCATAGTCGAAGGTGGTCGTGCGGTAGCCGATCTCTTCCATTTGCGGGCGGCGCAGGTCGTTGCGTAGCCGAGGATGGCCGACCAGAAGGACCGACAGCAGCACGCCGGCATCAGCCACCACCTCCATCAACCGCTTGAGGCCGGTCAGCGTCTTGTGGTGCAGGTCATGCGCCTCGTCGACCACCAGTACGACCGGGCGCTTGCCCTTGCGCATGATGTCGCGCAGGTCGCGCTCGCGGCGCTCGGCCTGCTTGGGAATCTTCACCTGGGCACGGTCACCGGGCGAGAGATCGTAGAACAGCGCCTCGATCAGCGAGGGCAACGAGGTGCGGCGCTTGTCGACCGCAAGCGACTTGGCGACGGCGACCTTGCCCGCCCGGGCCAGCTCGTCCTCGATGCGGCGCAGCAGGTGCGTCTTGCCCGATCCGACCAGGCCGGAGACGACGATCAACCTGCCGGTCTGCACGGCCGCACAGACCTCGCGCACGAGGTTGCGCTGATGCTCTGTCTCGAAGTTGCCGACGCCTTGGAACGGGCGGGCGAGCCCGTAGCTGGATTGAACGTCGGCGAGCATCAGCTTGTCCCCCGTCTTGACTGGAACCGCTCTCGGATGCGGTCAGCGATGATGGTCTTGTCGAGCGTTTCGCCCAGCAGCGCGTCGATGAAGGCGCGGTCTGCCTCAGGCAGCGAGCCGAGCGGTCGCCGGAGCTGGTCGACGATGGCGTGGCGCGCCGCGAGCCCGGTCGGGTATGCCGTCTCGACCGCCGGCTCCGGAAAAGGTGTTTGCCGCACCGCGAGCCCTGCGGTGGAGGGCGGCAGCGACGGCAGCGGCCGGTCGCCGCCCGTCACGGTCGCGCGGGGCAGCCCCAGCTGGTCAGCGAGCCGGACCACCTTGTCGAGCCGCTCCTCGGCGCGGCTCTTCTGATACTTGCGATAGCGGTAGAGCGGCACGGCGCCGCGCGACGGCTCGTAAGGGCCATGCCGCTTGCCGTCATGCTCCACGAAGAGCTGCTGGTCGAACAGCCCCCAGAGCAGCGTCACCGTCTCGCCGGCGAGCTCGGGCTCGACCTCGTAGGAAGCGCCCTCAACCGAGACGGTCGCGTCGCCCGCAACGGTGCGCCGCTCGGGCTCACGAGCGAAGGCGCAGAACCGCTCCCATGAACACATGGCCCGCACGCCATCGCCGGGCAGGTGCCGCAGCCAGTGCTCGATCCGCGCGTGTGGCTCGGAACGATGGTCGCCGTTGTTGTAGGTGACCAGCGCACGCCGCATCCACAGATTGGCTTCCGCCTCGTCCTTGGGTTTGTGGAAGTGGTACAACGTCTCGTGCACCTCCTTCACCGTGCGGAACGGCCGCTCGACCTTGCCCTTGGCGCGGGCCGCGGTGTGCCGGTCGTCGGCCTTCGGCGGCAGATGGGTGAGGACGCGCACGCCGAGGCTGCCCATCACCGACTGGAACACGCGCGACCGGCTGACCGGGCCGTTGTCCATGTAGATCGTGACCGGCAGGCCCTGGAACGGCAGTTCGGGCTCAGGCTTGGCGGCGAAGGCGTTGAATAGAAAGCGCAGCGCGGACTCGGCATCCTCGCCATAGACGCTGCGATATTCCTGGTAGACCACGCCCGAGCAGTCATCGACGGCCGAGAACAGCATCAGCGTGGGTTTGCCGCGACCCTGCTCGATCCAGAGCGGCGCCTCGACCTGCTTGAGGTCGGACGGGCTCATGTCGAAGTGCCACAGCTCGTTGGATCGCCGCGCCTGAAAACGAACGGCTGCGTGGGGGCGGGTCACGCGGGCATAGTCCAGCCCTGATGAGCGGAGCAGCCGGTCGATGGTCGCCCGCTTCAGCAGGCCGGGTGCTACCTTGACCAGGCCCTCCGGCGTCTCGACGCCATCGGTTTCCAGGAACTCGATGGCGCGGGCGGTCGAAACGTGCCGGCCCTTCTTGTTGGTGGTCCTGATCTTCAGTGCGGCGACGATCTCGGCGTAGCGCTCCATCTCGGCCTGCGGGGCAACCCGCGTCGCACCATGGTCGGACCGGCGCACCGACTTGGGGCGGTTCAGCTCGCGCAACGCCCGGTAAAGGGTCCAGATGGAGATGCCATAGGCCTCGGCCGCACGGGCGATGATCTCGGTGCGACCGGGGTCGCGTGGGGGCAACAGCGACAACCGTCGGCGAAGATCGATCAGCGCCTCTCCAGGCGGTCGCTTCGCCCGGTCAGCCATGGGCTGTTGCAGCCTCCTTGATCGATGCACCGCTGCCGCGCTTGCCTGCATAGCGATAGAGGGTCGCGACCGACACGCCCATGCGCTTGGCGATGTCGCGCACCGGCAACGTGCCCTCCTTCATCATCGCCCGTGCCGCGGCGACGTCGCTCGGGCGCATTGCCGATGGGCGGCCACCCTTGCGACCCTGCCGGCGCGCCTCCACTAGCCCCGCGGTAGTTCGCTCGCGGATCAGGGCACGCTCGAACTGCGCGATGGCGCCGAACACGTGAAAGGTGAGCATGCCACCCGGCGTTGTCGTGTCGATGCTCTCGGTCAGCGACACCAGCCCGATCTTCTCGCGCTCCAGATCCTCGGCCGTGGCGATCAACTTCTTGAGCGAGCGGGCGAGGCGGTCGAGCTTCCAAACAACCAGCGTGTCGCCTGCGCGCAGCACGTCTTCCAGAATGCGCGCCAGTTCGGGCCGGTCATCGCGCGCGCCCGACGCCTTTTCGGTGAACACCCGCTCGCAGCCGGCCCGCCGCAGCGCATCGAGCTGGAGCTCGGGGTTCTGGTCGCTGGTGCTGACCCTGGCATAGCCGACCCGCATGAGCGTCTGATCTTCTCCAAACTCGTGCGGGGCATACCGTTTTGCGACGCGGGTTTCCAGAACAGTTTTGACAAAGTGCGGCCCGCAGATTTACGTTGCCGGCCCAGCAAGGCGATCGGCTCGTCAGAAACGGTCGTTTTGCAGAACCGCTGAGGAGCCGGGTTCATGCAGGTGCTCGATACGGTTGGCTGGGTCGGTGATGGCGACGACACCGACTTCTTCCTCGCAATCGAGCGCACCTTCGATCTGCGCCTGCGCTCGAACCTGCCTTGGACAACGTTCGGCGAGGTGCGTGACCATGTCGTCGCGCATGTCGCAGCCTACAGCGGGGGCGGCACGACATGCGCCACGCAGATGACGTTCTACAGGCTTCGACGCGCGCTCGGGCTTGGCCGGCACGTCGGGCCGGATGCGCCGTTGGCGCCGCTGATCGGTGGGAAGCTGCGCCAAGCGTTCAGCGACCTGGAAGCCGATACCGACCTCAAGATGCCGGCGACGCGAGCCGGATGGCTTGGGATTGTCAGTGGTCTCTGCTTCGCTGTCGCGGTCGCGATCCTCGCCTTCACGACGCTGGCACCTCCCCTTCGCATCTTCGCTGCTGGAGCGAGCGCCTACGCGGGGCTATGGTTACGGCACCTCGACCGCCGGCGATTACCTCGGAGGTGCGACACTATCGGCGATCTCGCCCGACTGGTCACGGAGCAGAACCGTGGCAGGCTTGCCCGCGACGGCGCGCGCCTCACCGCCCCCGAGATTTGGCGGATCATCCAGCAACTGGCCGCCGAGGAGAGCGGGATCGACCCCGATCTGATTGGGTCGGAAACGACCTTCTTCCGAGCCAAAGTGCGAGCAGCCTGATCAATGGCTTACTGGATTGCATAGATTGATGCCGAGACACGGGACATTGCGTGGCGTCGGACTGACGGCTTTGGGTGCCGTTGTCGTCGCAGGCTCTTTCGTCGCTCTCGGATTGCGACCGGATGGGATCGCCAGCTACTATCGCGATACGCTGACTCCGGCAGGGTTTGCCATTTGGTTCTGCGGCTTCGTAGCCGCCACACTCGCTCCACCCGCCATAGCTGTACTCTGCTGGTTTGGCGCCATGCGGTTCCGCTACGGGTGGCTTCTCCACATCCTGCTTGTTCCTGCCACCTACGCCGCTGTGCGAGGATCAATCGCGCTCATGCTCGCGGTAGCAAGTGAGCCGGACAGCGATGGCCCAACGAGATGGGCTACCGATCCAGCAGTGATGCTGATGGTGGTTTGCCCCATCGTGTACTTTCTGATCTTGGGTTCCACAAAGCTGCGTGAGCATCGCGCATCAGCAAATGACTGCTAATCTCGACTTTGTAGTTGGCAGATACCATGAGCGGCCCTTTGCCGTTTGCGAGCAGACGCGGATGATGGCGAGCACATTGTCGGATAGCGTGAGCAGCATAGTCGGCTCGTTGTCAGGTAATCTGGGCAGGAAAAGGCGCTGTTTGCGAGCAGAAGCTGCTACGGTTGCAAGCGCCTACAGCTAGCGATGCGCTCAAGATGCACGCCTATACCAGCGTCGAGCCGGTGGGAGTGGTCGGCACGATCATCCCGTGGAACGGCCCTATCGGGGTGATGATGATCAAGCTGGCGCCTGCCCTGGCGGCCGGCTGCTCGGTGGTCGTCAAGCCCGCCGAACTGACCCCGCTCTCGGCGCTCTACGCCGCCAACCTGATGGTCGAAGCGGGCATTCCCGCAGGCGTCGTAAACATCGTGCCGGGCTTTGGCGCCACGGCCGGCCAGGCGCTGGTGGATCACCCGCAGGTGGACAAGATCAGCTTCACCGGCTCCACCGCCACCGGTAAGAAAATCGTCCAGTCCGCCGCCGAGACGCTCAAGCGCGTGACGCTGGAACTGGGGGGCAAGTCGCCGGTGATCGTGTTCGACGATGCCGATCCCGAAGTGACCATCCCTGGCGCCGCGATGGGCATCTTCGCCAATACCGGCCAGGTCTGCTTCGCCGGATCGCGCCTGTTCGTGCAGAAGAAGTCCTTCGACAAGGTGGTCGCGGGCATCACCGACTTCGCCAAGGGCCTCAAAATCGGCCACGGCTTCGATCCCGACAATGCGATCGGCCCCCTGATTTCCGAAGGCCAGCGTGACAAGGTAGCCCGCTATCTGGAAACCGGCGTGTCGGAAGGGGCGCATGTCGTGACCGGCGGCAGCGCGGTGGGTAACCAGGGCTACTACATCGAGCCGACGGTGTTCGCCAACGTCAACAAGGACATGCGCATCGTGCGCGAGGAAATCTTCGGCCCGGTTCTGGTCGCGACACCGGTGGATGACATCGACGACCTCGTGCAGGCCGCGAACGACACCCGCTACGGGCTTGGCGCCGGAATCTACACGTCCGACGTCAACAAGGCGCACCTCACCGCCGCGCGACTGCAGGCGGGCAACGTGTGGATCAACGGCTACGGCATGATGCACCCGGCGATGCCGTTCGGAGGATACAAGGAATCGGGCTGGGGCCGCGAGAACGCCGAGGACGGCATCCGCGCCTATCAGGAAACCAAGTCCGTCTTCGTCTATCTCAAGGGTTGAACGTGACCATCGGGATCGCAGTTTCGCGCCGCAACGTCGGCGCAGCCCTTTCGTGCACGCTAACGCTCGCCCTGGCTCTGGCCGGGTGCCGGGCCGAGCGCGCCGATGTGAACAAGAGCGACGCCCGGCTGCTGTCGGCGACCAGGGACGCCGACAACTGGCTGAGCCACGGGCGCACTTACGACGAGACGCGCTTTTCCCCCCTCACCCAGATCAACGGCGGGAATGCCGGGCAACTGGGCCTTGCCTGGTATGCCGATCTGGACACGTTCCGGGGGCAGGAAGGCACGCCGCTGGTGGTCGACGGGGTGATGTATGCCACCACCGCGTGGAGCAAGGTCGTCGCGCTTGATGCGGCGACCGGCAAGCGGTTGTGGGAATTCGATCCCAAGGTGCCGGGCGACAGCGCAATCCATGCCTGCTGCGACGTCGTCAACCGGGGCGCGGCCTATAGCGACGGGCGGCTCTTCTTCGGCACCGTGGACGGCCGCCTGATCGCACTCGACGCCCGGACCGGCAAGCAGATCTGGCGAGTGCAGACCACCGATCCCAAGCAACCAATGGCGATCTCGGGCGCGCCGCGCGTAGCCAGGGGCAAGGTGTTCATCGGCTTTGGCGGCGCCGACCAGGGCATGCGCGGCTATGTCTCGGCCTACGACGAGAAGACCGGGCGGCTTGCCTGGCGCTTCTACACCGTCCCCGGCAAGCCCGGCGAAAAGGACGGCGCGGCGTCCGACGACGTGCTCGAACGCATGGCCGGACCGACCTGGGCGGGCGAGTGGTGGACGATCGGCGGGGGCGGCACCGTATGGGACTCGATCGTCTACGATGCGGCGATGAACCGCCTCTACATCGGCGTCGGCAACGGCGGCCCGTGGAACCGAGGCATCCGTTCCGCCGGCAAGGGCGACAACCTTTTCATCGGTTCGATCGTCGCGCTCGATCCCGATACCGGCAAATACCTGTGGCATTATCAGGAGACGCCGGGCGATCAGTGGGATTTCACCTCGACCCAGCAAATGACACTGGCCGACCTTACCATCGGCGGACGCAGCCGCAAGGTCATCCTCCACGCGCCCAAGAACGGCTTCTTCTACGTGATTGACCGGGAGACCGGAAAGCCTCTCTCCGCCGACAAGTACGTGCCGGTGAACTGGGCGGACCGCGTCGACCTCAAGACCGGGCGACCAGTCATCGACCCGCGGGCCCGTTACGACAAGTCGGGCAACTTCATCGCCACCTCGGGGCCGTGGGGTGCGCATAACTGGCACCCGATGGCGTTTTCATCGCAGACCGGGCTCGTCTACATCCCGGCGCAGCAAATCCCCGCAGTCTACACGCCCGACGGCGCATTCAAATACCGCCCCGGCCTGCTCAACATGGGCCTTGCCGAGCCGGGCAATTTGCCCAAGGACAAGGCGGCGATAGAAGCGATGCTGCAGTCATTCGAAGGGCGTCTGATCGCGTGGGACCCGGTGGCGCGCAAGGAAGTGTGGCGTGCGCCCTACAAGGGGCCATGGAACGGCGGCGTGCTGGCGACTGGCGGCGACCTGGTGTTCCAGGGCGACGCCGAAGGCACCTTCCACAGCTACGATGCGCGCAGCGGCGAGCAGCGCTGGCAGTTCGATGCGCAGGAGCCGATCATGGCAGGCCCGGTATCTTACAGGGTCAACGGCGCACAGTACGTCGCGGTGATGGCGGGTAAGGGCGGCGCTTACAACCTGGCGATGCCCAGCTACGCCGCACCCCAGGCTCGGGTGCCAGGCCGCATCCTGGCATTCAGACTGGGCGGCACCGCAAAGCTGCCCGCGCGCGAGAAGGCGCCGCCGCCGCCCTATGCGCCTTCGGCCGAGAGATTCTCGGCGCAACAGGTCGCGCGGGGGTCGCACCTGTTCTCCGCCACCTGCGCGGTATGCCACGGCTCGGAAGGGCTGTCCTCCGGGGTACTGCCGGATCTGCGCCGCTCGGGCGCGATCGGAGATGCCAGGGTGTTCCGGCAGGTCGTGATCGACGGCGTGCTCGCCGATCAGGGCATGGTGTCCTTCAGCAGATACCTGACGCCGCAGGATGCCGAAGCGATCCGCGCCTACCTCAATGCCCGCGCCCGCGAGGCTAAGGCGAAGGGCGAGCCATAATCAGGCGCCTGCCTGCCATTTCCTCCGAAAAAATCCTCCGACCTGTGACAAACGCTAGACTGGCGCTTCATTTATAAGGCAGATGCGTTAATAATAAGCGCAAAGACATATGGGAGATGGACAAGCAATGGCCGACCTCGACGCCAGGGAAAAGCTGGAAGGCTTCAGCCTTCTCGATCCAACGACGCAGAGCGACCCTTTCGCCATGTATGAGGCAATGCAGGACGCGCCCGGCATCTATCGGATGCCTGAAACGGGATTCTACATCGTCTCGCGCTATGCCGACCTGCGCGCGGTGCTGACCGATCCGGTGACATTTTCGAACAAGGTGGACCGGGCATCACTGCAGGGTCCGGAGAATGCGGCCAGGCTGCGCGAATATATGGAGGCGAAGGGCTGGCCGCATATCGCCACGCTCCAGCGCACCGATGCGCCCGACCACGCCCGCTACCGCCGTCTCGTAGACCGCGTGTTCACGGTCGGGCGGGTGCGCGAGATGACCCCGCATATCGAGGAGGTTGCCCACGCCCTGATCGACGGTTTCATCGATCGCGGCGAGTGCGAGTTCATCAGCGAATATGCAATGCTGCTGCCCGGTACGATCCTGGCCGAAGAGATGGGTCTGCCGGCAGGCCAAGTCGCCACATTCAAGAAGTGGGCGGATTCGATGCTCGCGCCTGCGTCCTACGTGATGGACGAGGACGCGCTGCTGCGTAATGCCGACATCGAACTGGAAGCACAGCATCACCTTGGTCGCCTGTTCGACGAGCGCCGCGCCAACCCTACGGGCGACTGGATTTCCGCCCTCGTCACCGCGCAGCGTGACGGCGAGGAACCGCTGACGATGGCGGAGCTACAAAGCGTGATGAGCCAACTGATCGGCGGCGGCTTCGAATCGACGATGACCTCGATCGGCCACGCGCTGATGCAGTTGCTGAACCACCCGGACCAGATGGCCAAGCTGCGCGAGGAGCCCAAGCGGATGAAGGGCTTCGTCGAGGAAGTCATCCGCTTCGAAAGCCCGACGCAGGGCCTGCGCCGGCGCACCACCCGAGACGTTGAACTGAGCGGCACGCTCATCCCGGAAGGTTCGGTGGTGATCGTGCGGTATGGCGCGGCTAACCGCGATCCGGCGAAGTTCGCCTGCCCGCACATGTTCGACATGGAGCGCGGCAATGCCGGAACTCACCTCGCCTTCGGGGCCGGCACCCATTTCTGCGTCGGCGCGGTGCTGGCGCGGCAGGAAATCGCCATCGGCACCCAGGCGATCCTTGATCGGTTGGAGGATATCGAGCTTGCCCGTCCGCTCGTTGAACCGATCCATCGCGCCAACTTCCTGACCCTTCCCTTGCGCGAACTGCCGATCCGCTTCCGCGCCAGAACGCGCTGAGAACCCGCATGATCCGCAAGGAAGACCGCATCGAGCTTTTCGTCGTCACCAAAGGTCACGCCTTTTCGCGCGACGGATTGGAGGCGATGCTGCGCGCGGCGGGCAGTGAGCCGACGATGGTGGATCAACCCGCCGCCGCCGTCCTGCTCAATCCCGAACAGATGCGCCGCTACGACGCGATCCTGTTCTACGACATGCCGGGCCTCGATTTTCGCGCGCCCATCGCCGAACGCCCGGGCTTCGCCGAGCCGACGGACGCGTTCAGGGCCGGTTTCGAAGCCCTGATGGCCGAGGGCAAGGGCATGGTCATGCTGCATCATGCCGCCGCAGGATGGCCCGCCTGGCCACGCTATGCGCAGGCGATCGGCGGGCAATTCCTGTACCGCGATGCCGTTATCGGGGGCGAGGCCCGGCCGGGCTCGGGCTATCTGGCCGACGTCGCCTATACGGCGCGTGTGGCCGATACGCCGCATCCCGTGACGCAAGGGCTGCCGCCGCGTTTTGCGCTGACCGATGAACTCTACCTGCAGCAGGTGTTCGAGGATCCTTCCATCCAGCCGCTGCTCTATCTGGACGACACGATCGACCCCGCGCGATTTCAGTCGGCCCGGCGCGCGGTCCAACGACTGGCGGACGGCGAAGGCGCCCCGTGGGTGCCCGAAGCGCTCAATCCGCTGCTCGCCTGGGCCAAGCCCGCCGGCAACAGTCCCCTGGTCTATATCCAGCCCGGCGACAGCCCGGCCACCTATGCGGACCCGACCTACCGTCAACTTGTAGGTAACGCCTTGCGGTGGGTCGCATCCGACGACGGCCGCGAATGGGCGCGTTCCGCGCGCGAAGTCGAATAAGCGATTCGCTTACTTTTAAGCACTGATAGGCCTGACGTACCGCAGGCGGGCGTGCCATTACGACCGGATTCCGGGGATTTTCCCGCCAATCGCAGCGAAATTATAAAAGTCACTTGCCTTAGAATAATCCCGAGATAATACCGTTCCCTCGGGCCGAAAGCGGCACGAGCCAAAGAAAGCGTCCAGCATAAGGGCGCTAATTGGTGGAGAGGATCACAAGCCATGCCGATCGGCAAAACCGATACCCGTCGTTCGCGGATTCGCCGCACGCTCCTCGTGACCGGAAGCATTCTCCTGCCCGCAATGTGGCCAGGCGCCGCTCTGCACGCGCAGGAAGGTCCCGCTCCGCAGCAGCCCCCACAGGCACGGGAAGCGGTTCCCACTGGCAACGACATCATCGTTACCGCCCGCCGCCGCGCGGAATCCGCGCAGGATGTACCGGTCGCCGTGACCGTCATCTCGGGCGAGGACATTGCCCGCCGTGACCTCACCAGCCTCGAGCGCATTGCCGCCGCCACCCCGCAGCTGGTCATCGGCCGCAACGTCTCGGGTTCAGGCGCGCAGCTTAGCTTGCGCGGCATCGGCTCGAACTCGCTGTCGATCGGCATGGAACAGTCCGTCGCGGTGATCGTCGACGGCGTCTATTATGGCCAGGGCCGCACCATCAACGAGGGCTTCTTCGACCTCGCTTCCATGGAAATTCTCAAGGGCCCGCAGTCCCTGTTCTTCGGCAAGAATGCCACCGCCGGCGTGATTTCCATCACCACCGCGAACCCGACAGACCACCTGACGGCGCAAATCCGGACCGGCTACGAATTCAACGCGCGCAAGGTCTACGGCGAAGGCTTCGTCTCGGGTCCGATCGGCGACACGGCCGGCTTTCGCGTCGCCGTTCGTGGGTCGAAGGATTACGGCTCGCTATTCACCAATCGCGCTGGTGACGTGACCTACAACACTCGCGATACGCCGACCGCCACCACCGTCGCGCCCAATACCCCTCACGTTGCGCCCGCCAGCAAGTCCGGCCCGCGTGAGCGCGATTTCCTGGTGCGCGGCACCTTGCGCTGGGAACCGGTCGACGACCTGACTGCAACGCTGAAAGCCAACTACGGCTACAACCGCACGGCAGGCGGTGCGTGGAACTACAACGTCTTCGCCTGCGACGGCGGCACCAGCACGACCATGCCGGGAACGGCGTGCGAGCCGGGCTTTCACAATTACATGAACGACCTGCCCGCAGACATCGCCGACGCGACGGTGATGGCTGCCGACAAGAACTTCAACAAGTACACCTCGTGGGGTGTCACCGGAAACATCGACTACCAGTTGGGCAACGTCGCGCTCACCTCGATCACCAACTACAATCAGAATCGCAACCACTGGGTGGCGGACATTGATTACCAGTCGTCGCCGACGGTCAATATCTGGGGCGCCGAAATCAGCAAATGGAAAGCGTTCAGCCAGGAACTGCGCGCACTGACCGAATTCGACAGTCCGGTCAACTTCATGGTCGGCGGCTACTACCAGAACACCAAGCGCAACTTCGACCAGGTGGTGATCAACGCCAACGCGGAAAACAGCGCGGCGCCGGAAGGCTACCGCTACGTCCAGTACGCCAAGGAATCGACCACCAAAGGCGAAACCCTGTCGGGCTACGGCCAGGTGATCTGGAAGGTTGTGCCCTCGGTCGAGCTGACCGGCGGCGTGCGCTACATCCATGAGACCAAGGACAGCGACTTCTTCCAGCCTTACGCGAACCCGCGCTTCGCCGGGATCAACTATAACGTCACAGACCGGGTAACGGCAAACCAGACCTTCACCAACTGGTCGCCCGAAGCCACCGTCGCGTGGAAAGTATCGCCGGACGTCAACGTCTACGGCGCGTACAAGACCGCCTACAAGTCGGGCGGCTTCTCCAACAGCTCGATCCTGACGCCGCTGACCGCGCCGGACTTCTTCACTTTCGCCCCCGAAAAGGGCCGAGGCTTCGAAGCCGGTGTGAAGACGATGCTGCTGGACCGCCAGCTGCGCCTGAATCTGAGCCTGTACAGCTACAAGTACACCGACCTACAGATCACTTATCTCGATTCGCGCGCGCTCAGCTACAATTCGGTCAACGCCGGTTCCGCGCGGACGCGCGGCGCCGAGGTCGAGTTCGACTTCCAGCCCCGCGCGCTGCATGGCTTCGGGCTGAACGGCTCGCTCAACTACAGCAAGGCCAACTACGGTGACACGATCGCGCCGTGCTACGGCGGCCAGTCGCTGAATGACGGCTGTGTTCCCGGCCTGCTGGTGCCGGCTTCGGGCGCCAGTGCCGGAACGCCGGGCCAGAATCTGGACGGCGTGCCAACCTTCACCGCGCCGCGCTGGACCGCAACATTGGGCGTCAAGTACGACACCGAGGTCACCAGCGGCTTCACCGCCGGGTTCGGTATCGATAGCCGCTACAGTTCCAGCTACCTGACCTCCGCCTTCGGTTCGCCGCTGTCCCGTCAAGGCTCCTACGTGAACCTCGACGCGCAAATTCACGTCCGCAGTAGCGACGAGCGCTGGGAGCTGGCTCTGCTCGCGAAGAACCTGACCAACAAGTTCGTGGTCACCGGCGTCACCGACGCTGCTGGCACCGGCAGCGGCACGGGCACCAATGTCAACCGCATTGCCGATCAGGCAGGCTTTGGCGCCATGCCGCGCACCGTGGCTTTGCAACTGACCTGGCGCATGCCCTGAACCGGACAAGAATGGAGACCACCGTGGCCAACACCGCCCTTCTCGAACCCGATGGCAATGCTGCCCCCCATCCGATGACGGTGGGGGGCACACTCCAGGCCGCAGCGAAGCGCTTCGCCGACCGGCCCGCGCTGGTCTACGACGGGCAGGAGGCGACGTATGCTGAGCTGTTCGAGCAGGTGATCGAGCGCGCGCGCGGCCTGATCGGCCTCGGCGTCAAGGCGGGCGATCATGTGGGCATCCTGGCACCCAACTGCTGGGATTACGTGGTCCTCTATTATGCGATCGATCTGGTCGGTGCCTGCGCGGTTCTGCTGAACGCGCGGTACCGGCCGGACGATTTGTCCTACGTGATCCCCAAGTCGCGGATCGAACTGCTGCTGGTCGGCGGCCATGCCCACGACTTCTGCGACTATCGCCCGATGCTGACGGAAGTCTTCCCCGAACTTGCCGACTGGAGCGGGGGTGAACTCAAGGTGGCAGCGGCCCCGGCGCTGCGCATGATCGTCGAAGTAGGTGACGATCGCCCCGGCCCCTGGCCTACGATCGCCGTGCTCGAACAGGCGGCCGCCGCGGTGGACCGCCAGACCGTGCTGGAGCGCGCCGCCGCTGTGCGCCCCGAGGACATCGGCCTCATCATCTTCTCTTCGGGCACCACCTCGCGGCCCAAGGCCTGCATGCTCACACACCTCTCGCTTTCGCGCATGGGCAAGGCGATGGCGGGCAGCTTCCGCCTCACCGAAGAAGACAGGGTGTGGGACCCGCTCCCGCTGTTCCACATGTCCACTATCCTGCCGATGGCAGGCTGCCGCGCGACTGGCGCCTGCTTTGTCGGCATGAGCCACTTTTCCCCCGACGCGGCGATGGAACTGCTGATCGAGCGCAGCCCCACCGTGCACTACGCCGGTTTCCCGACGATCATCTCCGCGCTTGTCACCCATCCCGATTTCGCGCGCTACGACCAGTCGGCGCTGCGCATCAACCACGTCGTCGGCCCGGTAGACCTGATGCGCCGCTACGGGACGCTGTTTCCAGGCGCCAAGTACGTCAACAGCTACGGCCTTACCGAGGCCACCGGCGTTCCATGTTACAGCAACATCGACGATCCCGACGATGTCCTGTTCGCCACGTCCGGCCCGATCTGCGAGGGCATGGACGTCGCCATCTTCGATGAAGACGGCGTGAAGGTGCCCGATGGTGCGCCGGGCGAGATTCGCGTGCGCGGCTTCGGCGTGTTCGCCGGCTACTTCGACGATGATGTCGCCACCGCCGCCGCCGTCGATACCGACGACTGGCTGCACACCGGCGACCTGGGCCGCATCGGCCCGATGGGACGCCTCGTCTACGAGGGCCGCCTCAAGGACATGCTCAAGATCGGCGGCGAGAACGTCGCGGCGGTGGAACTGGAGAGCTTCCTCGCCACGCACCCCGCCATTCGCATGGCGCAGGTCGTCGGCGTGCCCGACGAACGGCTGATGGAAGTCGCTGCCGCATTCATCGAGCTGAATCCCGGTGCCTCGCTTGAAACGCAGGACGTTATTGCCCACTGCGCGGGCCGCATCGCCAGCTACAAAATCCCGCGCTACGTGCGTTTCGTGGAAAGCTGGCCGATGAGCGCCACCAAGGTCCAGAAGTTCGAACTGCTGCGCGGCTTCAAGGCCGATGGAAAGATCGATCCTTCCGCGAAGCCGCGCGTATGACCGTCGTTGCGCCCGTCGGAGACGAAATGCTGGAGCCGGCTGCCAATGGCACCCCGGGGCTGGAAGCCGAGGAAGGTCGTGGGTCGCTCGCTGGCTGGTATCTCATCATTGTCCTGACGCTGGCCTATACCTGCAGCTTCATCGACAGGCAGGTGCTCAACCTTCTGGTCGGGCCAATCAAGGCGGAGTTCGGACTCGACGACACTCGCCTCAGCCTGCTTCAGGGGCTGGCGTTCACCTCCGCCTACATCATCCTCAGCCCGATCTTCGGGCGCGTGGCTGATACCGGCAGCCGCAAGGGCGTGCTGGTATTCGGCATCATGCTGTGGAGCATCGGCACCAGCTGCTGCGGGCTGGCACGCAGCTACTGGCAGCTGTTCGCCGCCCGCTTCGGGGTCGGCGGAGCCGAGGCCTGCCTGACGCCCGCCGCATGGTCGATCATCGCCGACGCCTTCCCGACGCGGCTGATCCCGCGTGCGTTCAGCGTCTACATGATGGGGCCGTACCTCGGCGGCGGTCTTGCCCTGATTTTCGGCGGCCTGCTGCTGGACGGCGCCGCGACATGGGACCTTTCGGACTATCCGCTGCTCGCCTCGCTCAAGCCGTGGCAGATGGTGTTCTTCCTCGCCGGCGCGCCCGGCATCCTGATCGCACTGCTGCTGCTGTTCGTGAAGGAACCGGCTCGCCGCGCGGCCAAGGCCAACGAAGCCGCGCGCCACATGTCTGGCGCCGAAATCTGGGAGACGTTCCGCAAGTACAAAGGCTTTTACGGCAACTTCTACCTGGGCATGCCGCTATTCATCATCACGCTCTACGCCTTCCCGGCGTGGATGCCGACCGTGTTGATCCGCAAATTCGGCGTGTCCGCCGGTCAGGTCGGCGTGCAGTACGGCATCGCGGTGCTGGTCACCGGATCGCTCAGCGTGCTGGTCAGCCCCTGGGTCGCCCGCGCGATAGAGCGCTTTGGCGGTCGGCGCGACAACCTCCTGATCGTCGCGCTGGCCTGCTCGGTAGTGCTGGTTCTGCTCAGCCTGAGCTTGATGTTCGCGAATACCTACTGGAGCGCCTTCGCCGTGGCGACGGCCGCCAGCGTGGCCTACAGCCTGCCGCAGGCGCTATCCTCCTCGGCGCTGCAGATGGTGACGCCCAACCGCATGCGCGGCGTCGCCTCGTCGGTCTATGTGTTCGTGGTCAGTGTGGCGGGCCTTGCGCTGGCGCCGACGTTCGTCGCGCTGATCACCGACCATGTCTTCGCCGACGAGGGCCGGGTCGGGGATTCCCTGGCCATCACCTGCGCCCTTGCGGCGGCGGGCAGCGCTTTCTTCATCGCGCGCGCCCTTCCCACTTATCGCCGCATGCTTGAAGAGCAGACGTGATTCAGACTTTCGGCGGCTGGATCAGGTCGGTGAACAGCGGCGAACGTTGATGGTTATAGGGAACCGTAAGCGCTACGGTCATCTGGACCAGCGTGTCGTCCACGAGGGCGTCGAGAGAGATACCCTGGTCGAAATGGGGAAAGCCACTGTCGCGTCGCATGAGCATGTTGAGAAACATCAGCTTGCACAGCCCCACACGCAGCCGCTGCTCCACGGGCGGCACGTAGCCGATGCGCTGATTGATGAGCGCGCGTACCCGGCGCAGCGCAGGCATCATCACTTCCGGGTCATCGTAGGGATGAGGGATCCCTTCCGCGCGCGAGCGGGTGAGATATTGCGCCAGAAACGCCGAGTAGGGGTGGCGCCCGTTCTCGTCGCTGATCGTCAGGTGCGGCAGTACCAGGATTTCCAGCAGGGTCCGCGCATCGCCAAGCTGCCCCGCCGATTCCGCGCGATCCAGCATCGCCACGCGCAGCGGCTCGAACATCTGTGTGCGATAGTCGAAGATCGCATAGACCAGCGCTTCCTTGCTGCCGAAGTGGTACTGCACCGCAGTGTTGTTGCCCTGATCGGCGGCGGCCGCGATCTCGCGCAAGGCGACGCCGTCGATGCCGCGATCGGCGAACAGCTTTTCCGCAGCCTCGATGATCTTGACGCGTGTGACGACCGAGGTGACGTGGCGGCGTCGTCCACGCCCCTGCGGGGCGTTGGCGCTGTCGGTAAGGATGCCGGTCATTTCGTCCATGAGCCGCCCCTCCTCGCGCGCTGCTGGGTTTTGCGCAACCCGCTATCGCCTTCGCAGGCGAATTTCCAACAGGGCAGTTTAGCCGTTGACAGGCAATCCGTGAACCCGGCCCGTCCCAATGGACCCGCCCGAAAACCGATTTATGGGAGTGAAGATAGATGACCGAAGACAAAGTCGCCGTCGTCACAGGCGCCGCGCAGGGGATCGGACTGGCGATCGCCGCAAAATTGGCCGCGACCGGCCACCGCGTTGCGATGCTTGACGTGAAAGCGGCCGAACTGGAAGCCGCAGCCGCCCAGGTGCCCGGCAGCCTCGCGCTGGCCTGCGACGTCGCCGATCCCGCCAGCATAGAAAATGCCGTAAAGCGGATTGTCGCGCAGTGGGGCCATATCGACATCCTGATCAACAACGCCGGCATCAGCCCCAGCCACGGCGGGCGCTCCCTGCCGGTGGAGGAAACCGATATCGACGAATGGCACTGCGTGATCGCGATCAACCTGACGGGCACTTTCCTGATGTGCCGCGCCGTACTGCCGGTGATGAAGCCACGCAAATGGGGCCGGATCGTCAATTTTTCCTCGCAGGGCGGACGCATGCGCTCGCGCCTTTCAGGCGCGCATTACGGCGCGAGCAAGGCAGGTGTGATCGGCTTCACGCGCGTGCTGGCGGGACAGGTCGGCGCCGATGGCATTACCGCCAACTGCCTCGCGCCTGGCCGCATCGTGACCCCGCAAAGCGAGAGCTTCGGGGATAAGGCAAGTTACGTGGACGACATCCCTGCCGGACGCCTTGGCCGCCCGGACGACATCGTCGCAGGCGTGGAGTATTTGATCTCCGATGGCGGAGCCTTCGTGACAGGTACGGTAATCGACGTGAACGGCGGCTTTTACATGCCGTAGAGCAAGCCCACGCCGGGCGTAGAGGCGCGGCTGGTAAAGCCTGCCTTTGTCGAGCATCCAGCCTTTGCATTCGTCACAACCCGCGATAGGCGCGATCCATGATGAATATTCCCTGGGACCAGCCCGCAACGCTGATCGATCTGGATGGCAAAACGCCGGTAATCGGAGTGATGCTTGAATGCGTGATGCACTTCTCGCTCTTCAAGCCTTTCGCAAAGGAACAAGCGCGCATCCTGCTGACGCGGCCCGTGTTCGTAGAAGGACGCAAGACCCGAACCTGGATTCTTAATCCCGGCGACATCGAACAACTGGTCGAGCGGCTCAAGGCCGAGAGGGCCGCTGCCCGGTAGCCCCCCTATCAGGCGGCATCACCTGCACTGATCGTGGCGGCAAGGGCAAGGATCGTGCGCGCGTGCCGCAAGGCCACGGCTTCCCGGTCCGCGCCATAACCACCGCCCAGCGTACTCGCCAAGGGAATGCCGCGCCGCTTCGCCTCTCTCGCCACAAAGCGATCGCGGTTCGCGAGACCTTCATCAGTCAATGACAGCCGGCCAAGCTTGTCGTCCGCATGGGCGTCGACGCCTGCCTGCAGCAGGATCAGTTCGGGCACGAAATGATCGAGGACCATCGGCAGCGATCCGGCCAGCGCTTCCAGATAGCCCGCATCGCCCGTTGCATCGGGTAGTGCGACATCCAGTGAAGAGCGCGCCTTGCGTGTGGGGAAGTTCTTCTCTGCATGAATGGAAAGCGTGAAGATGTCGCCGCGCCCTGCGGTCAGGGCCGCCGTGCCATCGCCCTGGTGCACGTCGAGATCGAGGATCAGGATGCGCGAAACCTCGCCCTCCTCGATCAGCCTGTTGGCGGCGAGCGCCAGATCATTGAACACACAGTAGCCCGCGCCGGAATCGGCGAGGGCATGATGGCTGCCACCAGCGGAATTTGCTGCATACCCGTGCTGCAGCGCCAGCTTCGCCGCGAGCCATGTTCCACCGGGGGAGAGCTGCGATCGCCGGGATATCCGCTCGTCGATCGCAAAGCCGATCCGGCGCTGCTTGGCCGCCGGCACCGAGCAAGCGATGACTTCGTCGACATAGGCCGGTTCGTGGACAGCCTCGAGCCATTCTCGCGGCATGACTTCGGGTGCATGGACCGTCATTTCAACGCCACTTTCGCCCAGCAAACGCATGACCAGCGCGTATTTGTCATGGGGAAAAGTGCCGGTGCCATCGGTTTCGACCACGTAACCGGGATGATGGACGACATGAAGCATGGCTTGGCAGGTAGAGCGTCAAGACACACAGGTCGAGCGGCATTGCTGAGCTTGGGGCCTCAGCCGGGGGCGATCCGCCATTTCCGAGCCACGCCGGTCAGACCCGCCAGGTACGCCAACCGGCCAGGAAGAATTCGACGGCGGCAATCGATCTTTCGCGCACCTGTTGAGTCACGGCGGCCGGTTCGATGCCCTGCGCGGCACGGTCCAGAGCCTCTCCCGCGACCAGCCTGACGAACATGTCGGCCCCCAGTCTTACGGTGGGAGCGGGCCGGGGATCATCGAGCGCCAAAATCGCCGCCACCGCATCGCTGGCGCGCTGAAAAGGCCCATCCACCGTTCGGGCCAGACCGGGATGCCGGGCGGCATCGGCCACGATCAACCTGTACAGAGCCAGGGCCTTTGGTTCGAGCAGCCATCCCAGCAGAATTTCGCTCGCCGAAGTCAGGCGCTGTTTCAATGGTCCGGGGGCAATGCATGACAGCTGCGGCATGCCCGCCTGCTGCGCCAGTCGATCAACGACATCGACGAAGAGTTCGCCCTTGTTTCGGGCGCGCCGATACAGCGTGCGCTTCGTGACGCCGGCCTCCCTGGCGATAGCCTCCATGCTTGCGGCCTGAAAACCCGCTTCGATGAATACTTTCAGCGCCGCAGCGAGCAATGCCTGCTCCAGCTGCCCGGCAGCTTCGAGTGAGGGACGACCGATCGGCCTGGCCTTGTCCCCGGTTCGCGTATCATCGCCGCTCATGAATGCCTTCCCTGCCGGCTATCAATCCGTAAAGGATACGGAACCGGATACTTTTAGTCGAGTTATGCTTGTCGACCTTCATAGCCGCCTCAGGCCGGCAAAGATCAAGGAGCAGATTAAAATGGCGTTTTTTCAGGACCGTGTAGCCATCGTGACCGGCGGGGCTTCAGGCATAGGCGAAGCGGTCGTCAAGGACCTGCTGGCCGAAGGCGCAAAGGTCGTCATCGCGGACTTCGACCTGGATGGTGCGAC
Organism: Novosphingobium barchaimii LL02; assembly: GCF_001046635.1. Lineage (GTDB taxonomy): Bacteria > Pseudomonadota > Alphaproteobacteria > Sphingomonadales > Sphingomonadaceae > Novosphingobium > Novosphingobium barchaimii. The sequence continues at coordinate 461,691 of NZ_KQ130455.1, read as the reverse complement.
ACGCCTTGCCGACACCTACGGGGCGGATCGCGCTCGCGCCTTCAAGGTAGACGTGAGTGACGCCGAAGCAGTCGAGGCGAGCGTCGCCTTCGCAGTCGAGACTTTCGGGGCCCTGCATCTGGCCGTCAACAACGCCGGCATCGGCGCCCCTTCCACGCCTCTGGCCGATATTGCCATCGACGATTGGCACCGCGTAGTTGGCGTGGACCTCCACAGCGTCTTTTACGGCATGAAGTACCAGATCCCCGCCATGCTGAAATCGGGCGGCGGCGCTATCGTCAACATGGCCTCGATCCTCGGTGCGGCCGGCTGGGCAGGCTCGGCGGCTTATGTGACCTCCAAGCATGCCGTCGTCGGCATGACCAAGACCGCAGCGCTTGATTACGCCGGTCAGGGCATACGGGTGAATGCGGTGGGGCCAGCCTTCGTGGAAACCCCGGCCCTTGGCAAGACGATGACCGACGAGGAGCGTTCCGTCCTGGCCGGACTGCACGCGTTCAACCGACTCGCTCGGCCCGAAGAGATCGCGGCATTCACCAGCTTCCTGCTATCGGATCGCGCTTCGTTTATGACCGGCACCTATTACCCTGTCGATGGAGCCTATCTCGCACGCTAAGTACGCGTGTGGGCGGTCGCCGGATACAGGCGGCCGCCAAGACATTCAGAATAGGAGTTCGGGCTCCCGTCTGCGGACTGTCCGATCCCGGCGGTTAACCCTCATTGCCGACATACGCGGCCCGCGCAGGGCCTCGACCCGTTCGAGGTCCGCGAGATCGACGAAACCTTGCGCCTGGCGCGCCATGACGATGCCGTCGATGACTGTCGAGACTGAGGATTCGGACCCTTGGTTGCCCGCTTCGCTTTCCGCCGCTGCCTGCTGTGCCAGCGCGGCGCCGGGACACAGGGCAGTGCCGCCCATTGGGGCGTTGCACGAGAAGTCGTCGGCGATGTGGCGCGGTTATCGACGGTGACCGGAAGTCCGAGCCGCTCCGCGACGCATGGGCCTACAGCCTGGGCTTCGTGCCATCCGTATTGCGGCATCCAGTGGACGACGCCGCGATGCCGGTCCACCTGCGCCGGAAGCACGACCGCCGCATGGCGCATGAGGCTGCGCGGGACGCCGTTGCGGCGAATCGCGCCCTCGATCACCGCTGCCACCCGATCCGCGAAGATAGCGATTTCGGGACCGCCGAAGTCCTCACACTCGAAATAGACGCGGTCGCCGTTCAGAGCGATCACGTCGAGCGAAACGAGGCCGTCACTCGGCGAGATCATGGCCACCGCGCAGGCCGCTTCCTTCACGATCAGCAAGTCGATCCGTGGCCGCCCCCGGGGCGACGAACTGCCCGGCATCTCGGCTAATGCTCCGAACCCGGCTGCCCCCCCCGTTCAATTGAATTCACGCGCCCTGCATCCACTAACCTGCATCGAGCGCTCGCGATCGGAAGGCCGCAGAGCGCGAGCGCCTTTCAGCGGTGGTTCCACCAGCCCGCCCCTATCAGAGAAAGTCATATGCGGGTGGATAAAACTCTATTGAATGAGTAGACAATATTCGGCCTTAGTATCCCCCACGATCGGTTCGATCGACAAGGGGGTTTTCTTGAAGCGGTTTCATTCTCCGACATTCCCGGCGCAGCGGCGCGGCTCCTTCATTGGACCGGCGATGACCATCGCGCTGGTAGCAGCTTATCCCGCGCACGCAGCCGAAGCCGAAGCCGATACGTCAGAAGCTGCCGACATTACCGAAATTACGGTTACGGCACGCTATCGCACCGAAACCGCGCAGGAAGTGCCGATCGCGATTTCCAGCATTTCCAGCCGACAGTTGGAGGCGCAGGGCGCTACGTCACTCAAGCAAATCGTCCAGCAACTTCCCAGCCTCAACATCCAGGGCTTCAGCGGTCGCAACCAGACGATCACCATTCGCGGCATAGGCACCAATGCCGGCGGTACCAACGACGGTCTGGAACAGGGCGTCGGCCTATACGTCGACGGTGTCTACCGCCCGCGCACGGGTTCGGTCATCACCGACCTGATTGACATCGAAAGCATCCAGGTGCTTCGCGGGCCGCAGGGCACTCTGTTCGGCAAGAACACCGTTGCCGGCGCTATCGACATAAAGACCCGCGAGCCCGAGTTCGACACACTGGCCCGCGCCGAGCTGAGCTATGGCAACTACAATCAGCTGCGCGGCTATTTCTCGTATAACGGGGTGGTGGGTGACGACATCGCCTTTCGCTTGTCGTACCTGCGCACGCAGCGCGACGGCCTGATCTACAATACCACCCAGCACAAGGACTGGGACAATCTCGACAACCACGCCGCCCGGTTCGACCTGCTCTACAAGCCGACCGACGCGTTCAAAGTGCGCCTGATCGCCGACTATTCGATCCAGAAGGGCGACGTTGGCTTCACCAGCGTGGCCGGCGTGCTGCCAACGGTCAGGGCCAATGGTTCCGAAGTGCGCGGCTTCTACCGACGCGCTGCCGATGTCGGATACGTGCCGGGCACCGTCAACGCCTTTGACCGCAAGACCGACATCGACAGTTCGCAATACGACGAGATGCCCAGCTGGGGCCTGCAGGCGCGCGCGGACTGGGACGTGGGGCCAGTGAACCTCACTTCGATCACGGCCTACCGCAACTGGAAATGGGTGCCAAATTATGACGGCGACCAGTTCGGCGCCAACATCATCACCAACTCCGTCGTCGCCACCAAGCAGCAACAATTCAGCCAGGAACTGCGCGCTGCGTCCAAGGGCGGGCAGACCATCGACTACACCGCCGGCCTCTACTTCTTCTGGCAGGAAGCCGACGATGATACGATCAATCTCTATGGCCGTGACGCGACGGCCTGGCTGACCACCGCGAATACGCCCACGGCGGCGGTCTCCACCTTGCCCGCATCGGTGTTCAACGGTCTGGTGTCTTACGCCCGCGTCGTGCCGGCCACCTACAGCTACGCCGCCTATGGCCAGGCGACGTGGAACATCTCGCCATCGCTGCGGGTGACAGGCGGTCTGCGCTACACCTACGAGCACAAGACCGGCATCTACGACGCTTACGCCACCGGCGACTACGCGCCGCTTTCCAGCTTCGCACCCGCGATCCAGGCGCAGGTCGCAGCCCTGCGCGCGGCCTATGCCCCTGCCGGGTCGTACACTGCGTCGAAAAATACCAACAACCTGTCCGGCACGGCCATCGCGGCCTACGATTTGTCGGACGACGTACACACTTACGCGTCCTATTCGCGCGGATACAAGTCGCCGGGTATCAACCTGGTGCGCCAGTCGCTTGGTGTCGACATTTTCGTGAAGCCAGAGAAGGTCGACAACTACGAAATCGGTATCAAGACCCGGCTGCTAGGCGGCAAAGCAGAGTTCAACCTCGCCCTGTTCTGGGCTGATGTCAGCAACTACCAGGCCAACTTCGTGAACTATGCGGTGACGCCGGCAGTCGGCTACATCAGCAACGTCGGCAAAGTGCGCTCGCGCGGGGTCGAGGTGGATGCCCGCGCCCAGCCGCTTGCAGGGCTGACCTTGGGCGTTGCCGGCACGTACAACGATGCCGAGTACGTCTCGTACAAGAACGCGCCGTCGCAGTATCTCTATTCCTACCTGCCTTCGCAGGACCTGTCCGGCCAGCGCGCCTCGGGAGCATCGAAGTATGCGGCGACCGGTAACTTCGAATATACGCTCGGCCTAGGCACCGTGGACGCCTATGTCGGCGGCGACCTCAGCTACCGCTCGGGCTTCTACGCGGCAGTCAACCTCGACCCCTTCAGCTATGTGCGCGGCTATACGCTGGTCGGCCTGCACGGCGGCGTGCGCGCGCCCGACGACCGCTGGGAAGCGTCCCTGTGGGTCCGCAACCTGTTCAACAAGGACTATTTCAACACCCTGTCGGTGAGCGCCGCGAACGGCATCGTCCAAGGGGCCGTCGGCGAACCGCGCATGTACGGCCTGACGCTCAAGGGACGCCTTTGAATTCGCCACCAACCCCATTCGGCAAAGGAGTTACGATCATGACGAAGCGCACCCTGAAGCTCGGTCTCGTCACCACCGGGGTCGGCGGCCCCGGCCAGCACAACCGCTGGCTGGACCCGAACATTCCCGCGGACGCCAGCGTCGATGTGGACTGGTACATCGAGCAGGTCCGCAAGGCGGAAGCCGCCAAGTTCGACTTCGTGTTCATCGTCGACAGCCAGTACATCACAAAGGATTCGCCGCCGCACTATCTTAACCGGCTTGAGCCGCTGACGCTGCTTTCGGCGCTGGCGGTGGCGACCAGTCACATCGGCCTGGTGGGGACGCTGACGACCTCGTTCAACTCGCCCTTCAATCTGGCGCGCCGGCTTGCCTCGCTCGACCTCATCAGCAAGGGCCGCGCAGGCTGGAACGTGGTGACCAGCGGCGATCCGGGCGCAGCGGGCAACTTCGGCCTCGACGAGCATTACGACTACGAAACCCGCTATGGCCGCGCTTTCGAATATCTCGACGTCGTGCAGGGCCTCTGGCGCTCCTACGAAGACGACGCTTTCGTGCGCAACCGCGAGACCGGCGTGTTCCTCGATCCCGACAAGCTGCACACGCTGAACCACAAGGGTAAGTATTTCTCCGTCATCGGCCCGCTCAACCTGCAGCGCTCACCCCAGGGCCAGCCGGTGATCTTCCAGGCCGGCGACAGCGATCAGGGCCGCAACCTGGGGGCGCAGACCGCGGATGCGATCTTCACCCACGCCGCCTCGATCGAGGCCGGCGCTGCGTTCAAGCAGGATATCACCCAGCGCGCGGTCGCGGCGGGACGCGGGCCCGGCGATGTGCTGATCCTTCCGGGCGTGAGCATCTACGTCGGCGACACCGACGAGGACGCGGCCCGCATCGAGCAGGAAACCCGGCGCGCCGACACCAGCTTCGAGCTGGCGCTGGCTGAGTTCGGGCGTTCGTTCGGATGGCACGATTTCCGCCAGTACGACCTCGACGCGCCCTTCCCCGTCGAAGCGCTGGAACATGCGCGGCGCAGCTTCTTCACACAGGCGCAGCGCATCGTCCAGCTCGCCACTGAGGGCGGGCTGACCTTGCGCCAGACCGTTGAAAGCATCGCCGCTTCTCACAAGAGCCCCTTCACCGGCAGCGCCGACACCGTGGCCGGTGAAATCATCCGCTGGTTCGAAGCCGGTGCGCTGGATGGGCTCAACGTCATGCTTGGCCATCCCGACCAGTTCGATCGTTTCGTCAACGAAGTAGTGCCGATCCTGCAGGCGCGCGGCGTCTATCGCACCGACTACGACGATACCACGCTGCGCGGAAACTTGGGCCTGCCCACGCCCACCAACATCCGCACCCCCGCCGCGCTGGCCGAACCGGCCGGCCGCGAAGAACGGACGCTGGTGAACTCGTGATCCGCAACTTATTAAAGCAATGGACCGTCATCCTGGCCGCCGCGCTCGCGGTGGCGGGATGCAGCGGCTCGGGCGGTGACGCCAAGGGCAATGCGCGGGTCCGCTGGGCGTATATGCTGCCGACCTCGTGGGACCCGGTTACCAGCCGTACCGGCGCGGATATCAATCCGGTGAGCATCGCCTACGCCTCGCTGACCCGCCTCGACAAGCAGGGCAACGTCCAGCCCGCGCTGGCGAAAAGCTGGGCCTATTCGTCCGATGGCAAAACGCTGACGTTCGAACTGCGTGACGGGCTGAAGTTCACCGACGGCACGCCTCTCGATGCCAGCGCTGTGAAAGCCTTCTTCGAACGCGGCAAGACGCAGAAGGATTCGTTCCTGCGAGCCGAGATCGAAAGCATCGCCAGCTTCACCGCCGACGGCCCGCGCCGTGTGGTGTTCCACCTCGCCCGGCCCGACTATCAGTTGCCTTACGTCATGGCGGGGCGCGTCGGCGCCATCGCCAGCCCCACCGCCGCCGCGAAGGATCCCGCGAAGCTGGCTCTGTGGCCGGTCGGCGCGGGGCCGTTCAAGATGGTGGAGTTCGTACCGGAATCGCACGCCTACTTCGTGAAGAACCCCGATTACTGGGACGCGGCGAACATCCATATCCAGCGGTTGGAACTCACCACTCTGTCCGATCCTTCGACGCTCATCGCCTCGCTGATGTCGGGCGCGATCGACGTCGCTCCGATCGCGCCCAAGCGGGTTGAAGAAGCGCGGGCGCGCGGCCTTCAGGTTACGACCGCGCCTTCGCTGATCTCGTCCGACTTGATGATCAACCGCAACAAGACGCCGTTCAACGATCCCCGCGTGGCCGAGGCGGTCCGCTATGCGATCGACCGGAACGAGCTGGTCAGGACGCTGACGGCGGGTCTGGGCACTCCCTCCAACCAGCCGTTCCCGCCGCATTACTTCGCCTTCGATCCCGAGACCGAGGACCGGTGGGGCTACGATCCGGCGCGCGCCAAGGCGCTGCTCGCCCAGGCCGGCTATGCGCCCGGCAGCCTGACGGTGGAAATCGTCATCAATCCGATCTCAAATGAAGGACTGCCCGAATTGCTCCAGGCGCAGCTTGCGCGCGTGGGGATCAAGTCGAAACTGCGGCTCATTCCGCCGGGTTCCTCCAGCTGGCAGAGCGAAGTCTATATCGCCAAGCGCCCGGCCATCGCCGTGGACGGCACGGTCGGGCGTGAATCGCCGATCCAGAACCTGTTGGCGGTCTATGGCCCGCAGGGGATCATGAACCTGAGCGGGCCTTATTCGGCGCCCGCTTTCCTCAAAGCCATCGATGAAGTGCGCGCCACCCCGATCGACGATCCGCATTACGCCGAACGCCTGCACCGCGCGACCCGCCTGGGCGTCGAACAAGGGCCCAGCGTCTGGCTGTTCAGCACGCCAATCGTGATCGCGTCGCGCTCACGGGTGAAGAACCTCAACATCGTGCCCTCGCAGCTCCGCTGGGAAGGAGTGACCGTCGAATGACCCCAGCCCTGCAACAAGGCGCGCAGGTGGTGCAATTGCGCCACGCCCGCGCGGCGGCGCGCTTCGTCCGATCGACGCTGTCCATCGCGGTGCCGGTGTTCCTCGTCGCCACGCTCATCACCTTTCTGCTGGGGGTGGTCTCGGGGCTTGATCCGGCGGCGGGGATCGCCGGCGACGCCGCCTCGCCCGAAATCATCGCGCGCATCCGCGCGGACCTTGGCCTCGACCAGCCGATCGCGCTGCAATACCTGCAATGGATGGGCCAGCTTCTGCGCGGAGACCTTGGCACCTCGTGGTTCAACGGCATTTCCGCAAGCGAGTTGATTGCCCAGCGCCTGCCGATCAGCCTCTCTATCGCCGGCATGGCGCTGCTGATGGGGCTGGTGTTCGGCACCGGGCTCGGCCTGGTCGCCGGCGTGCGCAGCGGCACGCGGATCGACCGCGCGATTACACTGTTCGCCGCGATCGTCTCCTCGCTGCCGCCCTTCGTAGTCGCCTTCGGCCTGATCCTGGTGTTCAGCCTGTGGCTGGGATGGCTGCCTTCGTCGGGTTACGTGCCGTTTTCCGAGGACCCGGCGGGCTGGCTTGCCGCCATCGGCATTCCGGCAGTGGCGCTGAGCGTCGATGTGGTCGCCGACCTCGCCCGGCAATTGCGCACCGGGCTCGTCAGCGCGCTATCCGAAAACTACGTGACGGGCGCGGTGGTACGCGGGCTATCGCGCAGGCGCATCTTGTTCGTCCACGTCCTGCGCAACGCTGCCGGCCCGGCATTGACGGTGGTGGCCCTGCGTGTGCCGATGCTGATCGGCGGCGCCGTCGTCACCGAGGCGATCTTCAACATGCCCGGTATGGGCAAGCTGGCGGCCGACAGCGCCCTGCGCGGGGACGTGCCGGTAGTCCAGGGGACGCTGGTCGTCTCGATCGTGCTGATTCTCGCCTGCAACCTGTGCGTCAATGTCCTGCTCGGCGTGCTGCAACCCGCTGCCCGGCGAAGGAGCTGAGCCGATGATCCGAAACCTCCTGCGCTACCCCAGCGCCCGTGCCGCCATCGTCATCCTGGCGGTGGTCGCAATGCTTGCCGCGTTTGGCCCGTCGCTGGCGCCGCACGATCCGCTTGCGCAGGATTCGTCTGCGCTGCTCCAGGGACCCAGCGCGGCCTACTGGCTGGGCACCGACGCACTGGGCCGCGACGTCTTCAGCCGCCTCCTCGCCGGCTCCACCGTCTCGGTGCTCGCCAGTCTGCTCTCGGTGTCGATCGGGATGCTGCTGGGTGTGGTTCCGGGCCTGTTGTCGGTATTCCTTGGAAAGCGGTTCGAATGGGTGAGCCTGCGCCTTATCGACGCCTTGATGATGCTGCCTTTCCTGGTCTTCGCCATCGCCATGACGGCGATGCTCGGCAACGGCCTAACCCAGGCGATGTTCGCCGTGGGCATTCTCATCACCCCCGCCTTCTTTCGCGTCAGCCGCGCCGCCGCGCTGTCCGTCGCCAATGCCGAGTACATCGAGGCGGCCCGGCTGATGGGCGCCTCGACCGCCTCGACCATCCGCCATCATGTCGTCTCCAAGGTCCTGCCAGCCGTGGCGGTTTCGGCCGCGTCGATGACCGGCGCCTGCCTGTCCATCGTCGCCTCGCTGACGTTCCTTGGCATCGGTGTCGTTCCGCCCGACCCGACCTGGGGCGGCCTGCTGGCGACAGATCTTTCCGCCCTCTACGATCGCCCCTTCGGCCCCATCGCCCCCGCCCTGCTGATCGTCGCGACGGTCTGGGCGCTCAACGCGCTGGCCGATGCGATGCGGGATGCAGGCACACAGGAGCAGCGCGCATGACCACTCTCGATAATGTCGTCAGCCTCGATCGCCGCGCACGCCGGGCCGAGCCTGCCGACCCGATCCTATCGGTCAACGGCCTGCGCATCATCGCCGCCGACGGGCGCGAACTGGTGCGTGACATGCACTTCAACCTCCCGCGCGGCGGCACCCTTGGCATCGTCGGGGAATCGGGCAGCGGCAAATCGCTCACGTGCCGCGCCATCCTCGACGTGCTGCCACCGGGGCTGAGCGTCGCCTCGGGCTCGATCCGCTACCGCGACGTCGATCTCTCGCGGCTCGACGCGACATCATGGCGAGCGCTGCGCGGCGTCGAGCTGTCGGCGGTGTTCCAGGACCCCGGCTCCTACCTCAACCCCTCGATACCTGTCGGCCGCCAGCTTGCCGAAGCGATCCGCGCCAATCTGAAAATGCAGCGCAAAGCCGCCCGCGATCGCGCTCTCGATCTCCTTGGCCGGGTTGGGTTCGCCGATGCCACAGCCGTCTATCACCAATATCCCTATGAGCTGTCCGGCGGCATGGCCCAGCGCGTGCTCATCGCACTTGCCATCTGCGCCGGCCCCAGCCTGCTGATCGCGGACGAGGCGACCACCGCCCTCGACGTGACGGTACAGGCCGAAATCCTTGCCCTGATCGACACGTTGCGCCGCGAGGAAGGCCTGACGCTCATCCTGGTCTCGCACGACCTGGCGGTCGTCTCGCAGGTCTGCGACCATGTGATCGTCATGCGCTCGGGCGAGATCGTGGAAGCGGGCTCCACCCGCGAAATCCTGCACCACCCAAAAAGCGCCTATACCCGCAGCCTGATCGACGACCACGCCGTCCACCCCATCGCCGTGAACCGGCCACAATCCGCCGATGCGCCCCAACGCGTCCCGATACTAAGCGTCCGGGGCCTCCACGCCGGCTACGGCATCCGTACGGTCGTGCAGGACATCGACCTCCAGGTCGCCCCCGGAGAAATTCTTGGGCTTATCGGTGAGACAGGCTCGGGCAAGACCACCCTGCTGCGCACGGTGCTCGGCCTGATCCCCGCCGCCACGGGGGCGATCGAACTGGACGGCCAGCGGATCGACGGTCTGACCGGCAAACCCTTGCGCGATTTGCGCCGCTCGGGCGCGCTGCAATACGTGTTCCAGGATCCGCTGCGCAGCCTAGACCCGGACCTTACCATCGGCGCCTCGATCGCCGAGGGCCTGTACTTGCGCGAAGGCCGGCTGGGTGTGTCGGCCATCGACGCCTCGGTGACGGCGGCGCTGCGCGCCGTCGGCCTCGAACCTGAACTGTCCACCCGTCTGCCGCGCCTGTTGTCGGGAGGCCAGCGCCAGCGCGCCGTCATCGCCCGCGCCCTCGCGCTGGAACCCAAGGTGCTGCTGCTCGACGAGCCGGTCAGCGCCCTCGACGCGGTGAATCGGCTCCATGTCCTCAAGCTGCTGCGCCGCCTCGCGGACGAGCGCGGTATCGCGCAGATCTTCATCTCGCATGATCTCGGTTCGGTCGCGGGCATCGCCGACCGGGTGGCCGTGCTGTATCGCGGACAAGTCGTCGAAACGGGACCGGCCGGCGCACTGCTGGCCAACCCTTCGCATCCCTACACGCGCAAATTGCTTGACTCCGCGCCCCGCCTCGCCGTCGCGGCCCCGGCCACGCGCAGCCTTTTCACCGTATATTGAAGGAACCCTCGACATGCCACGCGAGCTATTGAAGCTGGGAGCCGTCCTCATCGGCATCGGCGACGCCTCGGGCAAAGGCCTGTGGCGCGACCCCGCGGTGCCACTGGACGCCAGCGTGGATATCGACTGGTACGTCAAGCAGGCACGCGAAGCGGAGGAGGCCAAGTTCGACTTCGTGTTCATCGTCGACAGTCAGTACATCACGCCCGACTTTCCCAATCACCACCTCAACCGCCTGGAACCCCTGACCCTGCTGTCAGCCGTGGCGGCCGCGACCAGTCGCATCGGCCTGGTGGCGACGATCAGCACCACCTATTCGGAGCCTTTCGACATCGCCCGCCGCCTCGCCTCGCTCGACCTCATCAGCCGTGGCCGGGCGGGGTGGAACATCGTCACCAGCCAGGATCCGGGCACGGCGGGCAACTTCAGCGGCAGTCGTCACGGCGATTATGAAACCCGCTACCGCCGCGCGACCGAGTCGGTGGAGGTGGTGCAGGGCCTATGGCATTCCTACGAAGAGGATGCCTTCACCCGTGACCGTACCGCTGCGCGTTTTCTCGACCCCGCCAAACTGCACCGGCTTGATCATCGCGGCGAGTTCTTCTCGGTAACGGGCCCGCTCAACATTCAGCGATCACCGCAGGGCCAGCCTCCGCTGGTGCAGGCGGGGACTTCGCCGCAGGGGCGGGAACTTAGCGCGCGCTACGCCGACATCGCGTTCAGCTTCGCGCGCACCCCGCAGGAATCGCTGGACCTCGCGAACGACATCCGCGCCCGCGCCGAGGCAGTCGGCCGTGATCCGGCGGAACTGCTGTTCATCCCCGCGCTCAGCGTGACCATCGCCGACACCGATGAGGAGGCGCGAGCCATCGAACGGGCGCGCACCTCGGACGGCGACATTCGCACCGCGCTCGCCAATCTTTCGCGCCAGTTCGCCGGCCATGACTTCAACGCTTACGACCTGGACGCCCCGTTCCCCGACATCGTGCTCCCCGAAGCCGCCGGTATCAGCCGCTTTCACGAGGAAATCGACCATGCCAAGCGCGAAGGCGCGAGCCTGCGGCAGGTGCTTGAAACGCAGGTCGCGACCTGGCTACGGATCGCCGGTTCGCCCGGAACTATCGCCGACACGCTGGAGCACTGGTATGAAAGCGGCGCCGCCGACGGCTTCAACCTGTTCGTCCAGCACCCCGCCGATTGGGACAGGTTCCGCGCCGACGTTCTACCTATCCTCGTGGGCCGTGGGCTATATCGGGATGAGTATACCGCCGAGACGCTTCGCGGAAATCTCGGTCTGCCTCCCGTCGCCAACCAACACATGCGGGATGATCGAACTGCCGCTGCATTTGCATAACATCACAGCCATCTAATCTGCAAAGCGGCAAGCCACGGCCTCTTGGTCGGAAGCCGCCAGACCAGGACATGTCGCCTTCATCTGGAAACAGATCAGGATGTCGGGATAAAACCGGATTAAGCCGCTCGGCATGGCGATGACGAAGCGTTGCTGTGCCATGTCCCCGGCGGGGCTGGCATTGCGGCACTCCCCTGCCAACCCTTCGTGACACCGCCGCCGGGACGATCAATCCAGGGCGTTTTTCGAAAAACCGTCGGCAAAGGCGATCTTCCCGAGCGCGCATGTTTTCTTGGTCATCAAACCCCCGGCTTCGCTTGACCGTATTTATCTACCGGATTAGTTGAGATATCCTTGTTGTTCCAGGATCCGGTCGATTGCCTGCTTCAGTCGGCCGGCAACTGCACCGGGTTCTTCGTCATCGCAAAGCCCACCATCGCCATGCACGCCTCACCCCGAGCCAACCGCTCCGCTCTCAGGCAACCAAGCCGCAAGCACGGACTCGTCGTTGCCGGCTGTTTCCGGGCCGACCGCATGGAATTGATCGACATCGGAGGGCTTTCGTCATGACCATCACTTCCGACCCTTCGACGAATGGAAACGCATCCGACACCGCAGCCGATTTCTGGGACGTGGGCGGCATCGTGCGCGAACTTGCGCAGATCCGCCGCGACTGGAGGGGGACGAATACCCATCATGCGGAGTACGGAGTCGAGAGTTTCCCCTCTCGCGTCCGCTTGGCCAAAGTGACGGAAGAACTGTGCGGGGCGCTGTTCCCGCTGCGCCTTGGCCCCGACTTCGTGCGACTGCACAACGAAGACCTTTTCGTCACCCAGACGCTGCAGATCTCGCTGAGCCGGCTGCACGCACAGCTACGGCTCGAACTCACCTACACCCTCGACGAAGAAGATGGCGAGACGATCGAGGAGGGTGCGACGCGCATGGTCCTGTCGTTGTTGCGCGAGTTGCCCGACATCCGCCGACTGCTCGATATCGACATCGAAGCCGCGTTCCGAGGCGACCCCTCGGCGCGCAGCCTGGACGAAGTGCTGATCTGCTACCCCGGACTGCTGGCGATCATCCACTACCGACTCGCACACGCGCTCCATCTGAAAGGCGCGACGCTTGTGGCGCGGATCATCTCGGAAATTGCGCACGGACGCACGGGGATCGATATCCATCCCGGCGCCCGGATCGGCAAGGGCTTCTTCATCGATCACGGCACCGGCGTGGTCATCGGCGAGACCGCCATCATCGGCGACAACGTGCGCATCTATCAGGGCGTGACGCTGGGGGCGAAGAACTTCCCGGCCGAGGCTTCTGGCGCGCTCATCAAGGCGCTGCCTCGCCATCCGGTGATCGAAAACGACGTGGTGATCTACGCCGGTGCGACGATCCTGGGCCGCGTCACCATTGGCGCAGGATCGGAGATCGGCGGCAACGTCTGGCTGACCCACGATGTCGCCCCGTTCAGCCGCGTCTTCCAGGCCCGCGAGCAGAACCTGGTCATCAGCCCCCAGGGCGACCGGGGATTGCCGGCCTGACCGCACGGCGTTCAAAGGGAAAAGCATGAACCCGAAAACCTACCCGCATCGCGGCTACCTCCCCGGCTTCGGAACGCAAGTCATGCTGGGCATGGTGCTTGGGCTTGTAGCGGGCCTTGTCATCAAAGGCCTCGATCCGATAGGCGCCGCGGCGACAGGAGCAACCGCGACGTTCCATACGGTCGCACAGATTTTCGTGCAGTTGTTGCGCACTCTCGTGCCGCCGCTGGTGTTCACCGCGATCGTCGCCTCGGTGGCGGCAATACGCGGGCTGGACAACGCGGTGCGACTGGTAGCCCATACGCTCGTGTGGTTCGCGATCACTGCGCTGATCGCTGTAGTGATCGGCATCGTGCTGGGTCTGGTGATCCAGCCTGGCCTTCATGCCGGTGTGGCTGCGGACACGGCGCAGGCGCCGGGAGCAGTGGGCGGATGGCTCGACTTTCTCAAGGGTCTGGTGCCCGCGAACTACCTTGGCATCGGCGCTGCGACGCAGATCGCAGACGGCGCCGCTACTACCAGCGTATCTTTCAACGTGCTGCAGATCATCGTGGCAGCAGTCGCCGTTGGCGCGGCGGCGGTGAAGGTCGGGGCGAAGGCCGAGCCGTTCCTGACATTCATGACCTCGGCCAACCAGGTGCTGCGCCAGCTGCTGCGCTGGCTCATCGCGCTTACGCCGCTCGGCTCGGCCGCGCTGATCGCCGATGCGGTGGTGAGTTACGGCTGGGACGCGCTGTCTGCCCTCGGCGCCTTCGCGGGAGCCGTGTATCTGGGGCTCGCGCTCGTGTTGCTGGGCGTTTATCCGGCCTTGCTGCTGATCCACCGGATCAACCCCTTGCGGTTCTTCGCGGCGGCCTGGCCGGCGATCCAGCTGGGTTTCCTGTCCCGCTCTTCGGTCGGGACGATGCCGGTTACCGAGGAGGTCACCGAGCGGCTCGGCGTGCCGCGCTCCTACGCCGCGTTCGCGGTACCGCTGGGGTCCACCACCAAGATGGACGGCTGCGCGGCGATCTATCCGGCGATCTCGGCCATCTTCGTCGCTCAGTTTTACGGCATCGCCCTGCACCCATCGGACTACGCCCTGATCGCGGTGGTCAGCGTACTGGGTTCGGCGGCCACCGCAGGTTTGACCGGGGCCGTCGTCATGCTGACGCTCACTCTTTCGACGCTCGGATTGCCGCTCGAAGGGGCCGGCCTACTGCTGGCGATCGACCCAATCCTCGACATGGGACGCACCGCAGTGAACGTCGCTGGACAGGTGCTGGTGCCGCTGATCGTCGCAAAGCGGCTCGGGTTGATGCAATCGGAACGCAGCGCTGCCGCGTCACATGAGCAAATATACGACTACATTAGATGACCTTATACGACACCGCGCACCCCCGCGTGCGATCTGGCGTCAGCTCGACTCAGCGATCGAGGGTGCGCGGCCGCGCTCGCAGAAAAACTTGTTCAGGCGTTGCCGCGCACACCCTCGACGGGTTCGCGGCATGAGGAGAAAGTCATGAAGTTCACCTCGGCGTCGCTCAACGTCAACGGTTCGGCGTGAAGCCGCCGTTAGGCGCTGCCTTCACCCATATCGGGTTTATTCCACGAGCTTTTCACGACTGCCAACCCTCATCTGAGCCGACATGCACAAAGGGCTTCTCCCAACTTGAAATGTGGGTGTTGCAAAAATCAGCACAGGCTGCTGCATTCTTCGCGCTTGCAGCATTACGTATACGTCAACATAACGGCCGTGCCTTTCAGGCATCCTCTCCCAAAACTTACAAAAGGGCTGGTCTGCCGACTGGCCCTTTCTTTTTGCGGGATTGAGGGCACACCGCAGCCGGCGATTCCCACATTTGGCAACTGCAAGGCGGCAAAGCGCCTCACAATCAGTCGCTCCCGGCTCATCTACACGACCTTGGAAGCCGCCACTCCCGATACGAAAGTGAGAGATGGATGCCCGGACCCGCTCACATGCGCTCGGTCTGAAAGACCGAACAAACCAGCCGCATCCGGGATCGGGCTGGTCTGCATAGCTTGCATTTAGAAAG
This sequence comes from Novosphingobium barchaimii LL02, assembly GCF_001046635.1. Taxonomy (GTDB): domain Bacteria; phylum Pseudomonadota; class Alphaproteobacteria; order Sphingomonadales; family Sphingomonadaceae; genus Novosphingobium; species Novosphingobium barchaimii. The sequence continues at coordinate 446,337 of NZ_KQ130455.1, read as the reverse complement.
AGTAGTCGAGGCTCAACGTCACCGTCCGCGGCAACGCTGACCCGGCCAGCCGTGATGAAGAAGCTCAGCGGGCGACCGTTGGCTTCGGTAACGGCGTGAAGCTTGGTGTTCATACCGCCCTTTGTCCGTCCGATCAGGCGGCCAAGATCCCTTTTCTACCCCAAGGCTGGAAGCCGTGCGGCGAGACGTCACCTGGACATAGGTCGCATCGATCGTGACAGTCTGGGGTTGGGCCCGCTGCGCGGACAGGCCCTCTTGTGCGGCCCGTATTCCCTCGGAGCATCCCGCCAGCGCAGACCGTTGCGATTGACGAAGGTGATCCCGCTCAAAACCCATCGATCGTCGACCCGTGGCTTGCCGTGGCTCTTGAGAAAATACGGCGTTAGATAGGCCATCTGCTCGTCCGTCAGCCAGTACAGGTCGCTTCATGCTCCGTCTCCTCGCGGAGCCTGAGCATGAAGCGACCTGCCAATCAATGGGTCCTGAGCCCAACATCGGGCCTCGCGTCAGCGGTCCCTCAATGCGTGGTCGTAGCTGCCACGATGATGGTGGCCAGGTCCACGCTTAGCCCGCGAACGCTGTCGTCGGTTGCGACGTCGATCCACTCGTCTGGCGAGTGCTCCGCCCCACCTTTGCCGCCGGACCCGATGGTGATGGCGGGGATACCCAAGCTCATCGCCACATTGGCATCTGTAGAGACCGCGATGAAACGGCTTTCATACCCGAAGGCCTGGGCGCTGGCTGCCGCGATCGCGGCGAGGCCCGATGTTTCATTCGTCTGTCCCGCTGGCCGCTTGCCAATTACCTGGAAATCGACGCTTACCTTTCCTCGTTCCGTTGATCGCGCAGCGTTCTCCTCGGCGACCGCCTGCGCGGCGATGGCGCGCAGTTCGCGATCCACTCGCTCCACTTCGGTCGGCGAGGTCGAGCGCATGTCGACGTCGATGAAGACCTGCGGCGGAATCGTGTTCACCGACGTGCCGCCACCCGCGATGCTCGCCGAATAAGTTACCTTTGGTTCGGCGGGCGTCTTGATCGAGTAGAGCCCGACCACGGTCTTGGCCATCGGCACCATCGGATTGACGATTCCGAATTTGTCGTAACTGTGCCCGCCCGGCCCATTGAACACGATGTGATACCGGTTCGATCCCACACCGCGCGTCACGATGCCGCCCGAACCCGAACTATCGATGCTGATGAAGGATGCGGCTCCCTTGGCCCGGACGTCGTGTTCGAACAGGTAGCGTACGCCGCGCAGGTCGCCCGGTCCCTCTTCCCCCACGTTCCCCACAAACAGGATATCCCGATCGGTACGGATTCCCGCCGTATCCATCGCGCGCGACAGGGCAAGGAGCGTCGCTAGCCCGCGTGAATCATCGCCGATTCCCGGCGCCATCAACCGGGTGCCCTCCCGCCGAACTGTGACATCCGTGCCTTTGGGGAACACGGTGTCCAGATGGGCCGATACCACCACAGCAGGCAGCTTGCGGTTCTTGCCGGGACGCAGTGCGACTACGTTGCCGATGCCGTCGATCGTCACGTCTGCAAAGCCGCTGCGCCGCATCATTTCCGCATAGACGCTGGCCCGCCCGCTTTCACCGAATGGCCACGACGGTGTCTGCGTGATGGCGATGATCTCGCTGACGAAACGGTCATGGTCGTTGCGGAGGATAGTCTCGGCCGCTTTGAACGCCGGTGAATTTACTGTCTGGGTCACGATGGCCGGCTTAACGGGGCCGGCGGTCATGCTGGCTGCGGCGAGCAGCGCGATCGAAAGGGTCATGGCGTGATCTCTCTTCTGGCAAAAACGGGTGGCGGCTTTCAGGACAGGGCAGCGGCTGACGTTCGGTTAGGCTGTTGCAGGTAGGAATTGCCGGCATCGGGGTCGGCCAGCGGCTGGAGCATACCTTCCGACCGCGTGATGACGGCAGTGGCGACGGCATTGCCGACCACGTTGGTGGCCGAGCGTCCCATGTCGAGGAACGTATCGACCCCCAGCAGCAACGCGATGCCTTCAACCGGCAGACCGAACTGCGAGAGCGTGGCGGCGATGACCACCAAGCTGGCGCGGGGCACGCCGGCGATGCCCTTCGAGCTGACCATCAGCGTCAACAGCATAAGGATCTGAGCCCCGATCGGTACATGGATGCCATAGGCTTGCGCTATGAAGATCGACGCGAAGCTCATGTAGATCATAGAGCCGTCGAGATTGAAGCTGTAGCCCAGCGGCAGAATGAAGCCCGAGATCCGGCGGGGCACGCCAAAGCGGTCTAGTTGCTCGAAAAGCTTGGGCAGGCTCGCTTCCGACGAGGCCGTCGAGAATGAAAGGAGCAGCGGCTCTCGGATGTAGCGGAACAGCGTAACCACGCGCTTGCCCAGGAACAGCCCACCCACGCAGAACAGCAGAACCCACAGCAGGAACATGGCGAAGTAGAACTCGCTCACCAGCACGCCGTAGGTAACGACGATGCCAAGGCCCCGCGTGCCGATCACGCCGGCCAGTGCGCCGAACACAGCAAACGGCGCGAAGCGCATGACGTAGCCGGTAACCTGCAGCATCAACTCTGCCAATGCCCCGGCCGCGCGTACGATCGGTGCACCGTGCTCGCCGATGGCGGTGAGGCCGACGCCAACGAACAACGAGAACACGAGGATCTGCAGGATGTTGTTGTTCGCCATCGCATCGAACGGACTGGACGGGAATATCTCGAGGATGAAGTGGCGGAGCGTCAGTTCCGCCACATTGAGATCGCCGACATCGGTAGCGACATCGAGCCCCACGCCGACACCGGGCTTGAAGAGGTTGACCATCACGAGGCCCATGCCCAGCGACACCAGGCTGGCAGTGACGAACCAGGCCAGCGCCTTGCTGCCGATCCGGCCCAGCGCGGCGCTGTCCCCCATACCGGCGATGCCGGTTACGATCGTGGCGAATACCAGCGGCGCCAGGATCATCTTGATGAGCTTGAGGAAAACGTCCGGCAGCAGCTGGAAGTAATCAACCCATTGCATCAGCCGCGAGTCAGTCGCCGGCAAGCTGGCATGCAAGACCCAGCCCGCAAGAATGCCAAGCACCATGCCGGCCAGAATGTAGAGAGTCAGGCGCCTGCCCATAATACCTCATTCATTGTTCGGGAGGGTTGCCCCTACATCCATTTCGCAGTCCCCCCCGCCCCTCACCTACGCTTGGTCAGCGGGAAGTCAGTGCGCCCGCTGCACCGCAATCTGCGGGACGATCAAGATTGACGCACCGGTGAACAGGGCAATCAGGGCGAAGGCATAGAAATTCCACGCTACCGGCAGACCAGCCTGGACGATGGCGGCACCGATCAGGGGCCCGCACACCGCACCCAGCCGCGAAAAGCTGACGCAACAGCCCACTGCCGTCGCCCGCAGTCCCGCCGGGAAATAGCTGGACAAGTAGCTGGTGACCATCACAGCCGCCGCGACTGTTCCCAATCCGGCCAAGGCGACGACGCCGTATGTGACCGCCAACGGCCAGTGCATCGAGAGTAGCAGGATCGCCACGGCGCCTGCGCTGAACGCCAGAATGATCGCGCTCGATCGCCCGATGCGATCGGCGAGCCATCCCAGGATTACCCCGCCCGCCGACGACGCGAGTGCGAAGACGCCCAGGAACATGATGCTGGACCCAAGTTCGTAACCGCTATCGCGCATGATCTTGGGTAGCCACGTATTCAGGCCATAGACCAGGATCATGCTGAAAAACGTCGCGAGCCAGAAACCGATCGTCGCGCGCGAGCGCCCAGCCGAAAACAAGGCACGCAGGCCGGGCTTTTCCACGCTCGACGGCGCGGCTTGCTCTGCGCTGGGCAATTCAATCCCAAAGCGCAGTGCCAGATCGGCTGCCTTGGCGGACAGGCCCTTGCGCACCAGAAATACCAGCGATTCCGGCAGGGCGCGGGCAATGAACGGAAGAAGCAGCAGCGGCACCGCGCCCAGACCAATAACGATGCGCCATCCCATCTCCGCGGCGAGGAAATAGGATACCAGCGCCGATGCGAAGATGCCCAGCGAATAGCCGGAATACATGATCGCAAACTGGCGGTTCACGCCATCTTTGCCAGCGAACTCGGTCGTCAGCGCAGCGCAGACCGGAATTATACCGCCAATCCCGACCCCGGCAACGAAGCGCAACGCACCGAGCAGCCATGGCGCAGGTGCAAGAGCAGCGAAGCCGCTCGCCGTCGAAAACAGGGCCAGGCACGTCAGATAGCAGCGCCTGCGCCCGATCCTGTCGCTAAGCAGGCCGAAGCTGTATGCCCCGATCGCCATGCCCAGCAGTGCCGCACTGGCGATGAGGCCAGCGCTCGCCGCGCTTAACCGCCATACCGGGTCGGCCATTAGCGTAGGCAGGACTGCGCCCAGCGACCCCATATCGTACCCTTCGGAAAAGAAGCCGAACCAGCAGATCACGGTGACGACATTTACCCAGCGCCCGTTGGCAGGCGGTGTCCCAACTCGCGCGGATCCCGATGCCGTGATCGTATCAGTTTTCATGAGTGTTCCCAGCATGAGGCAGTTCGGGCTGTTCGACATAAGAGACCGGCACCGCGAGAATTGGTCCGGCAGGCCCCTTCGATACCACCAGACGCACCGCAGATCCGACCTCGACATCGGCGTCAAGCGCAGCGATCACGCGGATTCCAACGTCGCTTGCGACCACGCCGATCCGCAAAGGACCGCCGCTCAACCGATCGGGCTCGAGAGAACGGCACAACGACGTCGCCGCCAGAACGTAGCCTTCGACGGCCATTGTCCGCATTTCCAGCTTATCGCAAAGGCACCGACGGCATGTATCGCGCGAAGGATACTGCGCCGCTCCGCAGGCGCCGCAGATCTGCAAGTCGATGCTCACGACACACCTTCCAGGACTACGGCGCCAGTGGCAAGGCAGCGGTCGTAAGTGACCATGCCATACCCGCTTGCGAGCGCGGTACGGGCACCCTGGACCTGCCGCCCTAACGTCTGCCCGGTAACCTGCCGCAGCGCCTCGACGACCGGCAGGAATCCCCCGGCCGCCCCCGCCTGCCCGCACGACAGCTGGCCGCCACTCGTGTTCTGGGGGAAATCGCCATCCACAGTCAAATCGTGCGCCCTCAGGAACGCTGCAGCTTCCCCCTTGGCGCAGAAACCCAGGTCCTCGATCTGCATCGCCACGATCACGGGGTAATCATCATACGTCTGCAGGCAGTCCATGTCGGCGGGGGCCATGCCCGCCTGCTCCCAGAGCATCGGCGCATCGCTTGCCCAGCCGCCGCGCGTGGCCACCGGATCTTCGAACCACGCATTGTGACGTTCGATGGCACCTGCCAGGCGGGCATGACGCAGACCTTGGCGCCGGGCGCGGTCCTCGCTCATCACCAGAAATGCCTCGCCTCCCGCACAAGGCATCACGCAATCGAACAAATGGAGCGGTTCCGCCACTGGTGCGGCACCGAGATAGGTTTCCATCGTCAGCGGCTTGTGGCCGAGCAGGGCGTTCGGGTTGGCGGCGGCATTGGCGCGCTGCGCTACGGCGATCCGCCCAAAATCCTCCCGCGTGGCGCCGAAACGCCGCATGTAGTGATCGGTGATAAGCGCAAACACACCGTTCGGTCCCGCAGCTCCGAAAGGATAAGTCGCTTGGGAGGAAAAGCGACTGAAATCACGCACAAGCGCAGCGAAATCCCCCGTCCCGGACGTGTCCCCGGCGATGCAGGCGACGACTTCGGCATCACCGCACTGTACGGCACGGGCCGCACGCCGCAAGGCCATGACGCCGCTGGCGCCGCCCGTCGGCAACCACTCAATCCAACGTGGGGACATGTCGAAATGCTCGGTCAACGCCACGGTGGTATCGCTGCCCAGCGTGAAGGAGGACACCGCCAGGCCGTCGATTCCAGACTTGTCGATCCCCGACGCGTCAACCAGGGCCTTGAGCGCACGGCCGATGAACCAGTGCGCCTGCCGATCGCTGGTGCGCTGATACGGCACGGTTACCGGACAGGCGACCGCAACTCCTCCATAGGCGAATGGCGCTATCACGACCGCCACAACCATTTGCCGACCTGCCGCATTACCTAGGCCTCTTTCGCGACGGCAAACGAGGCTGCGGCGCCGATCGCCCGCGAAGAACTGCCGACACCAAGGGCATATTCGCCAGGCGCCATCGCCCAGCCGGATCTGGCTTCGTCCCAATAGCTGAGGTCGGCGTTCGTCAGTTCGAATTCGATCTTGCGGCTCTCGCCGGGCTTGAGCGTGACTTTCGCGAAGCGCTTGAGCTGACGCGGCGGCGATCCGGTCGCTGCCGGAAGGCTCAGGTACAGCTGCGCCACTTCGGCGCCGGTCCGCTGGCCGGTGTTGCGCAGGAGAACTGTTGCCTTCCAACCATCGCCGGCCGGCACGACCTTCAGGTCATCAAATGCGAACGTGGTGTAGGAAAGGCCGTGGCCGAACGGGAACAGCGGCTCGATCTGCTTATGGTCGTACCAGCGATAGCCCACGAAGATGCCCTCCCCATACTGGGCTTCCAGTCCGCCGGGATAAAATGCGAACGTCGGATTATCCTCGTTCCGTTTCGGGAACGTGCACGGCAGCTTGCCCGAGGGGTTGGCGTGACCGAGCACGATATCGGCGATGGCATGGCCCGTCTCGCCGCCCAGAAACCAGGCTTCCACGATGGCAGGCACCTTGTCCGCCCATGGCATGAGCAGCGGCCCCCCGTTGTTGAGGATCACCGCCGTGCGCGGGTTGGCGGCCACGACGGCCTCGACCAATGCGTTCTGTTCGCCGAACAGGTCGAGCGAGGCACGATCGTTGGTCTCGCTTTCCGACGTGTTGGAACTGCCCACGAAGACCAGCGCGACGTCACTTTCACGAGCCGCCGTAACGGCCTGCTCGATGGTCCCGGTCGGCAGACGCATGCCCAGACGGTAGGCCGGGGCCTTGCCATGGGCTGGCAGCATCTCGAACGCGAAGCGGCAAGGCTTGCCCGCCTGCAGCGTCACCTTGGCGCTGCGAGCCTTCCATTTGAGCATGTCGAACACCGGCGCCGGACCTGCTGCGGACTGGGGCGTGATGATCGGCTTGCCATCAAGCAGGACCGTGGAGGTGCCCAGATCGAGCAGCTGGAACTCGTATTCGCCATCGCGGGGCGGCCAGAACCAGCCCTCCGAGCGTACCGCCAGGTTGTCCGCCGGACGGACAGTCACTTCGTCGCCGAAGCGGAACTTCATGAATACGTCGTCCGCGAAGCTCTTGACGGGCGAGCCCTCAAACCCGCCATGGACCCAGAAACCGGTCTGCAGCTTGCCGTCCCGGCTCTGCGCAGTGGTCGAGAAATGGCGCGGGTCGGCGATCGGCGGATAACGGTTGTTGTCGACGCCGTCCGCCACGTTGAGGGCAACCGACGAGGGCAAGGCAGCACGCAAGCCGTCGAGGGCGGTGACGGCACGGATCGGGTTGACCTCGGAACTGCCGCCGCCCTGGATGACGCGTACGTCCGCATTGGGTCCGATCACCGCGATCGAGCGTACACGGGCCAGGTCGAGCGGCAACACGTTGTCTTCGTTGCGCACCAAAGTGATGGCCTCGGTCGCCGCCGCGCGGGAGGCGGCGCGGTGTTGCGGCGTATCGAAAGAGCCGCGGACACGGCTCTTGCCGGCGTCTAGCTTACCCGCACGCGATACCGCGCGCAGCATCCGGCGCACCGCATCGTCCAGCGTAGCCACCGTCACTTCGCCGGCGCTGATCGCCGCGATGAGCTTGGGCCCCAGCTGAACCGGCGGCCCGGGCATCTCCAGATCGAGGCCACCGTTGATGGCGGGCGCGGTCGAGTGCACGGCGCCAAAGTCGGACATCACGGCACCGGTAAAGCCCCACTCTTCCTTCAGCACTTTGCGCAAGAGCCAGCTGTTCTCGGACGCGAAAGTGCCGTTGACCTTATTGTAGGCGCTCATGAACATCACCGGATCGCCCCGATCGACGACTTCGCGGAACGCAGGAAGGTAGATTTCCCGTAACGCCCGCTCGGATACGTTGGCATTCATCGAGCGCCGCTCGTATTCCTGGTTGTTCGCCGCGAAATGCTTGGGCGATACAAGGCGACCGGTACTGCGCACGCCCTTGGTCCAGCCAACTGCCATCTCACCGGTCAGATGGGGATCCTCCGAGAAATACTCGAAGTTGCGACCGCCGACCGGTACGCGCTGGATGTTCATCGCCGGGCCGAACACGACCTGGTAGTCCTTGACGATAGCCTCCTCGCCGATGGCGCGACCTACGCGCGCCGCCGCTTCCGGGTTCCACGTAGCCGCCAGGGCGATGCTGGCAGGGAATACCGATGCGGGCGTCGTGTCGTCGGTGCGGACGCCGTTGGGGCCATCGGCCATACGCATGGAGCGGATGCCCAGGCGTTCCACCGCTGCTGTCGAAAAGCGGTTGGCGCCCGACAGCATCGAAACCTTCTCGGGGATGGTCATGCGTGCGATCAGCGCCTCGATATGCGCCTCTTCCCGAGGATCGAGCGTCGGCGCCGGCGCGAGTGCGCGCGTCGCCGCGGAAACGCGCGAAGATGCGGCGCAAACCGCGACGGCGGCACTGGCGAGAAGCAAGCCACGGCGCGAAAGCTGCGTATTCTTGATCGTCATGGACGGTTCCTCTTGAACTTCCCGGTACAAGACAAGGCCGCTGCATCGAGCATAAACGGCATCTTTTGCATTCCCGGTTGTATCGTTGTCATCAGCCCCGGCTGCGCTTCAGCGCGCGCAAATCGTGTGCGAGGCCACCTTCGAGCAGGTCGCGCCCCAACGCGCGGATCGCCCCGCGCTGGAGCTTCTGCGATGCGGTGGTGGGCAACGCATCGACGAAAGCGATGTAGCCCGGAATTTTGAAATACTGCAGCTTTTCGAGACAGAACGCCGCGATGTCGCGGGCTTCCTCGGCATCGCCTGTACAAGCCGTCTCGACCAGCGCCATGACCTCCTCGCCGCGGATTTCGTCTGCTACCGGCATGACCGCGCAGGCCCGCACCGCATCGTGAAGCATCAGCACGCCTTCCACCTCGACCGCCGCGATATTCTCACCACTGCGCCGTACGATGTTCTTGCTGCGATCCACGAAGAACAGGCTGCCTTCGTGATCACGGCGAACGATGTCGCCGGTATGGAACCACCCACCCCGCCACGCGGCTTCGGTGGCGGAGGCGTCCTTGTAATATCCCGAAAAGAAATACCGTCGCGGGTCGCTGCCGCTCGCACGAACCAGCAGTTCTCCCGCTGTGCCAACCGCGACGTCGCGCCCATTTTCATCGATCAGCCGGTATTCGAGATCTTCCTGCGGACGCCCGAAGCAGCGTGTGCCAACGTGACGCGGCTCGTGGTTCGCGGTGATCCAGGCCCCCGCACCGGTTTCGCTCATCGCCCAAGCCTCAATAAGCGGGAAGCCGAAACGCTCTTCGAATACCGCGTGGTGGCGTGGATCGACGCCGGCGCCGAAGGCGAAGCGGATCGCATGACCCTCCCAGGCGTCCTTCGCGTCATCGCGCTGCAGGAGGATCGCCGGCATGACGCCAAGGTAGTGCACGATCGTGGCACCGGTCTCGCGCACGGTATGCCACCAACTCGAGGCGTGAAAGCGGTCCAGTTGGACGAGGCAGCCCCCCGACAGCATCGCCGCCATGAACGAACACGCAAGCGCATTCATATGGGTGACCGGTAGCGGAGTAAGGATGCGGTCCTGCCCCGGCACGAAGGCACAATGCCCGCCCAAGCCGATGTACAGTGCGCCAATGCCAGTGAAATAAGCGTTCGACAGGATGCAGCCCTTAGGCTTGCCGGTGGTGCCGGAGGTAAACAGCATCGCCGCCTCGCTCGTCTCATCGGGCGCGAAGCCGGTTGAGGGGCGCTGCGCCCGTGGCATGGCGTCAGCAAGCGCATCACCGATAGGCATCGCGTCGGCGGCAATGGCGGCAAGGCGGCTGCGCTGGGCCTGCCAGGTCACGATAAGATCCATGTCGGCCTGGGCGACGAGCTCGCACAGTTCGACGTCGCGCATGGCTTCGTTGAGCGGCACGATGCTGGCGCCGATCGCGTTGAGCGCCAGGAAATGAATGAAGAATTCGGGATGGTTCGCCAGCATCAGCCCCACCCGGTGTCCGGGTCCGAAGCCTGCCGATGCATAGACCGCCGTGCGCTGCTGAACCCTGCGGTCTGCCTCGCCGTAAGTCAGCGTGATTGCGGCCGCGCCGCCCAGCGCCTCGGCGGGAGCGTGAAGAAACTCGTGATCACGCCATGCTTCGACGGCCCGGCAGAAGGCGCCGTAGATCGTCGCTGCGGACGAGAACTCAGGTGATGACAGCACGTTTTTTAAAAACCTTCCAATTTCATGATCCCGCTGCGGGGAAGTCGCGGCCCCCGAAAAGGAGGCCGCGACGAAGATCAGAAGCGGACGCCTGCACGCGCACCGTAAAGGCGCGGTTCGGAAACGTAGACGCGACCGCTTCCATAGCCAGAGAACGTAATCGTGTTCTCCGCATTCTTGACGAATGCCTGCACGAACCAGCGATTTTCCGGTGCGTTATAGGTCAGTGTCGCATTTGTCTTAGTGGTGCTGGGGTTGCGAAACTGCGTCCCGTTGGCAAAATTGGTGAGCACGTAGTCATCGCTCAACCGCGTATCGACATGGGCGGACAGATCACCGCCGTTACCCAGTGGCGCGGTGTAGGTATATCCGGCGCCGACGACCCACTTCGGCGCATTGTCGAGCGACTTTCCGGCAAAATCCAGCGCTGCGGTGGGGCGGTATTCAGTGTAATAGGCATCGAGATAATTGAACGAGATATCGAAGCGATTGCGCGAAGAAGGCGTTATCGTGGCGGACGTTTCCACGCCCTTGATCTTCGCCTTGCCCGCATTGAGCGTCGTCTGGCCCAGAGGGCCGGGCGAGCTTAGCTGCATGTTGGTGTAGTCGTAATAGAAGCCGGCGGCGGAGAACGTCACTGCGTTACCCAGGAAACGCCCCTTGATGCCCGCCTCGTAAGAATTCAGCTCTTCCGGCTTGTAATACAGCGCGTCGTCCGCAACCGGCGACGTGCAAGCATCCGAACCGGACCTACAGCCGTCATTGAAGCCACCCGCCTTGTAGCCTGTCGCCGCATTGGCGTAGAACAGGATGGACTTCGATACATCGTATTCGACCCCCGCTTTCCAGGTGACCTTGGAGAAGCTGCGCTTGGCATCGTTGACGGACGCTACCGTGTAGGTGTTCGGATCGAGAACCTGCGAAGTACGGTTGAAGATCGTCACGCCATCGCGAGACTTCAAATCCTTCGAGTAACGCACACCTCCGGTGACGCGCAGGGTATCGGTCAGATGGTAGGTCGCCTGGCCGAACACGGCCTTTGATTCGCTGTTCACCGGGTTTTGCAGAAATGCGTAAAGCGCGTAGCCTACGTAGTCGTGCAGGACCGTGTTCATATGCGTCGCGTGTTCACGGAAGTAATAGAGGCCCGCGACCGCTTCGAGCGGACCGTCGCCTGACGTCGCCAGACGCAGTTCCTGCGAATTCGCCGCAGACTTGCCCGAAACGTACTGCTCCGCGAAGCGGCCCGAATTGGCGCTGATGTAAGTGCTGCGGCTGTCGCGATCGAAGACCCGGTACGAACCCAGGTACGTCAAGTTGACCGGCCCGAAGTCCCAGTTGAGTTCGCCGGTGACGCCGTAAATCTTGTTGTCCTGGTAGGGATCGCTGACGATGGCGTAATCGACCGTGCGCGCCTCGGCCGAAGACGGCGCTAGGTAAAGCGGTCTGGTAGTAGCGAAACCGGAATAGAAGTTCGCGAGCCGCACACCCTGTGGGCCGGCACCGCCCTGGTGTGCGTAGTCACCGACGAGCAGCAAATTGCCCTGTCCTTCGCCGCCGAATTTCAGCTCGGCGCTGAGGCGCGCAGCGTATTCGTCCTGGTCCTGCCCCAGCCGGCTGGTGACGCCCGGTGCGGCGACCAGAAAGCTGTCATGCTTGTTGTAGGCACCTGCGGCGCGAAGCGAGAAATTGTCCGAAACCGGGATGTTCAGCATCGCATCGGTGCGGTAGGTGCCGTAGTTCCCGATCTCGCCGTTGATCGCACCCTCGAACTTGTCGGTGGGACGCTTGGTCAGGACGTTGACAACGCCCGCCGTGGCATTGCGGCCATACAGCGTCCCCTGCGGACCGCGTAAAACCTCGATACGATCAAGGTCGAAAAAGGCGCCGGACAGCGACTGCTGGCGCGCAAGATATACGCCGTTGAGCATGAAAGCCGCGGAAGGATCGCCTTTTTCAGTGCCATCCGCGCTCGACACGCCGCGAATGGTGATCTGTAGGCCGTTCGCCTGGTCGATCTTCACGGTAGGTACTGCGATCGTCAGCGACGTTGCATCGACCACGCCTGCGGCCTTCAGGTCATTGCCCGTGACGGCCGAGATCGAAAGCGCGGCCTTCGACAGCAGTTCGGGCTTGCGTTGAGCGGTGACGACGATGTCGTTCGACGTATCCACGGCTTCGTCGGCCGCTGTGTCCTGGGCAATCGCGGGCGTACCGCTCGCCGCCGCAACAGCGAATGCGGACACGGCAACCAAATAGAAAACGGAATTCCTCATATCTATTCCCTGTGTTTTGGATCTTTTGCCCGAGAACGTCGCACCCGCCTCTGGAGGGAAGGATATGCAACGGCATGCGGAAGGGCTGCATGCAGAATTCATTTTAGGCCTGTAGCAACTCCTTAAATAGGCAAGCGTATCCATTGCCCTGCAGGGCAATCGTCACGACAAAGTATCAGGCGGCGTCCTGCCCCCGCTCAAGCACGGCCGGGGCTGCAAAAAAACACTCGCGCGCGCGAGCCACGAACTGAACCGTCGCATCAAACACCTGCAGCGCATCCCGCTTTTCAAAGCCGATGAGCAATGCGGCCAGAAGCGTAAGGATCAACTGCTGAGTAGGACCATCCACCACAGTGGCCCGACGCACGATCTGGACGTGATCGACGTGCCTGCGGATTGACGCGGCCAAGCGCCGATTCGGCACCGCCTGCAGCCAAACTTGCCGAAATCGCTCGTTCGCACCCATCATGGCGTCTGCATTCTTTGACAAGACGGCCTGCTGCGCATCGCTGAACGCAGTTCGCAGCGCAGTAATGTCGTTTTCAACCAGGACCTGGCAGGCCGACGCGGCGGCGCGCGGTTCGATCAGCAGCCTGACTTCAAAGATCTCCTCAATGTCCTGCGGACTAAGCCGAGGGAGGACGAAACCTCGGGTAGTCCCGACGAGGTAACCTTCGTGTACCAGCCGCAGCAAAGCCTGCCGGACCGGCATTCGCGATAGACTGAATTCAACAGCAAGCTGGGAGTCGACGATCCGATCATCCATTGCCATTTCACCACTCTGAATGCGCCGCAAAACCGCAAGATATACATCGGAATCAACGGATTCGAGCAATAAACCTGGTAATGTAGAAGTTTCGACCATCGATTTAGCCCTGTTACTGAATTCAGAATACCGAAACGAATGATGGTTGCAAGCGGAATTGGCGCTTGCTTCAAAAAATGGCACTCGAACTCTGGCTAGGTCTGCCCAGCGTTCTTCGTTCAAGCCCGCCGCACCGATCGGCGCGGCATCCGTGCATTGCCGAGGCAATTCTGTACCCGCTGCGCTAAGGCCTGCCATGGCGGATGCCGCCGCCTTTTTCGAGCTAGAGCGGGATAGCCGATTCGCACGTACGCTAACGGCGCGAGCGACGGTAAGGGTCACTCATCTCGCTGCGCGCGCCACACTTCCAACGTGTCGATGATCTGCTGAAATCCCGTAATCTTGCCCTTGGTCACGCGCCAGACATGAGCATATTGCGCATCGAAAGTCTTGCCAGTGGCGACTATCGTACCCTTTGAACGGCCAAGCGCGATGACCACACTTCCGGCATCGAAGATTTCGGACGGCAGGGCCTCATAGCCTTGCACGTCGGTAGCAAGGCGGCGAAACACGCCGTCTGCGACTGCCGCAGGTGTACGGTAGGGATTGCGATCGGACAGCATGAAGTTTTCGGATTCTCGCCAGTCCAGATCATCGTTCAGCAGAGCCATGATCGCTGCGGGATCCTCGCGCACGAACGCTGCATAGAGCTGATTGACGACTTGTATGCCTGCTGGGAATGTGGGGGTTTCAGTGCTCATCGTATGTATCCTCTTGTTTGCAAAGGCCGGTCGCAGCAGGTTCAGGCGACGAACTTTGTCCAGACCGCCTGCGGGTTGGTGAATTCACGCAGACCGAAGTGCGAAAGCTCACGGCCGTAGCCGCTCTTCTTGACGCCCCCGACGGGAATACGCGGATTCGAAGCGCTGAAACCGTTGATGAAGACGCCGCCCGTTTCCAGGCGCCGCGCGATGCGCTGGGCCCGCGCGGTGTCGGCGGTCCAGAGGCTGCCGCCAAGCCCGTATTCGCTGGCGTTGGTGAGGGCGATTGCGTGTTCGACATCTTCGACCATCGTGATCGCGGCGACCGGGCCGAAGGTTTCCTCTTCGAAAGCCGCCATGCCGGGCGCAACATCGGCGAGGACAGTCGGCGCATAGAAGTTGCCGGGCCCCTCAACCTTCTGCCCTCCGAGCAGGAGCTTGGCGCCTTGCGCCAGCGTGCGTTCGACCTGCTCGTGCAGTTCATCGCGCAGGTCATGCCGCGCCATCGGTCCCAGCGCCGTCGATGCGTCCAGAGGATCGCCGACCTTGAGCTTGCTTGCAGCTTCGACGAACTTGCGCGTGAACTCTTGTGCAATGGGTCGCTCCAGAAGGAAGCGCTTGGCGGCGAGGCAGACCTGGCCGCTGTTGCCGAAGCGAGCCTGAATTCCCGCTGCGACCGCGAGATCGAGGTTCGCATCCGCCAGCACGATGAAGGCGTCGCTTCCCCCCAACTCAAGCAGGCTCTTCTTGAGCGCCCTGGCTGCGGTTGCGGCCACGGCGGCGCCGGCCCGCATGCTGCCTGTTAGCGTGACGGCGGCGATGCGGGGATCCTCGATGACCCGCGCGACGGTTTCGTTATCGGTGTTGAGATTGCCGAACAGCCCCTTGGGGAAGCCTGACGCCTCGTACGCCTGCTGCAGCGCATAGGCCGACCCCATCACGTTGGGCGCGTGCTTCAGCAGGAAGCCGTTGCCTGACAGCATGATTGGGCCCGATGCCCGGATCACCTGCCAGATCGGCAGGTTCCAGGGCATAACGCCGAGGATCGTTCCGATCGGCAGGTACGATACGTGGACCTCATCGTCGCCGTCGACCGATACCGGCTCGTCGGCGAGGATGGCAGGGCCATGCTCAGCGAGCCAATCAAGGGTTCCAGCGCTCTTCTCGATCTCGGAGCGAGCCGCGCCGATGGTCTTGCCCATCTCCGCAGTGATCAGCGCCGCGAGCGTGTCCGACCGTTCGCGCAACGTTTCGGCAAGGCGGCGATAAGCAGCGACGCGCTGCTCCATCGGTGTGTCGCGCCACACGCGGAACGCCTCTGCGCTGGCCTGCATCGTCGCCTCCACCTCGTCGACGGTCTGGTAGGGGTAGGTAGCAATGGTTTCGCCGGTCGCGGGATTGCGAGACACACCGCCGGACGCATAGACGACGGCAGGATCGTTCGAGGACGAATAAGGCATGATATTTCCTTGAAAAAAGAGCGCTCAGAACTGCTGCGCGGTCGGGCGAATGACGATGGCATTGACGTCCACTTCCGCAGGCTGTTCGATCGCGAAGGCGATGGCGCGGGCCACGGCACTGGCGGGGATCGCGAGCTTGTAGAAGTCCATCACGCTGTCGGTCGCAGTGCCGGAGGTGGTGAACTTGAGGTCGCTTTCGACTGCGCCGGGCTCGATCGAGGTGACGCGCACCTTGTCGCCCACTTCCTGCCGCAGCCCTTCGGAGATGGCGCTGACGGCGAACTTCGTACCCGAATAGACGGTGCCGCCCGGCGCGAAGACCTTGATACCGGCGACAGAGCTCAGGTTGATGATGTGCCCGCTGCCCTGGCCGAGAAAGCGGGGAAGCGCCGCTGCGATGCCGTATAGCGTGCCTTTGAGGTTGACGTCGATCATCGCGTCCCACTCATCGGTGTTGACTTCCGCCATCGGACGGATCGGCATCAGGCCGGCATTGTTGACCAGCACGTCGAGCTGGCCGAAGTCCGCAACGATCGCGGCGACCACCGCTTCCACTTGGTGCTTGTCGGTCACGTCCAGTGCATAGGCCCTGGCCGTGCCGCCCTGGTCGGCGATACCGGTGACAACCTCGTCGAGCTTGTCCTTGCGCCGAGCCGCGATGGCGACCTTGGCGCCGCGAGCGGCGAGCAGGCGTGCCGTCTCGGCGCCGATGCCGGTGCTGCCGCCGGTGATGAGGACGACCTTGCCTTCGATTTCCTGGTTCATTTCGATATCCTTTGATCAGCTTGTCTGTGGTTTGCGGGCCGGCTCAGCCGCCGGCGCGCGCTGCCTGTTCGATGACCCTGGCGACGGCACGCGGCTGCGAGATGAAGACGGCATGGCTGCCCTCGATCTCGGTCACCTTTGCCTTGGCCCGGGCGTACATGGAGCGCTCGAGATCGGGGTTGATCATGCGGTCTTGCTTCGCGACGATTGCGTAGACGGGCTTGGTCTTCCAGGCCGGCGCGGCGATCGGGGTGGAGACGATCTTGCTGTTCCAGGGCACCTGCGAGAGCGCCATGAACTTCGCGTCGGACAGCGGCAGGTCTGCTGCAAAGTCGGCGGGGAACTTGGCCTGATCGACCAGGAGATAACCATCGGCAGTGGGCGCGATGCTGTCAGCTGCAGGCGGGTTGGACTTGATCTGCGCGATCACCGTTTCGCCTTCGTCCGGCACGAAGCCGGCGACGTATACGAGGGCAGCGACACGGCTGTTGTTTCCAGCTTCGGTGATGATCGCGCCGCCATAGCTGTGGCCGACCAGCACCGCCGGTCCGTCCTGGCGGTCGAGGATACGGTTGGTCGCGGTAACGTCGTCTTCCAGCGAGGTGAGCGGCTCCTGGACGACGCTGACGGTGTAGCCGTCATGGGTGAGAATGTCGGCGACCGGCTTCCAGCCCGATCCGTCGGCGAAGGCGCCGTGGACGAGCACGATGTTGCGGATCGGAGCGGCGGGTGACGCCGCGACGGCCGCGCAGGGAGCGGCGATCAGGGCGGCGATAGCAGCGGACAGCAGAGGGGTCTTTTTCATAGGAGTTCTCCATGATGATGCTGTTGCGAGGGTTGCTCGATGGATGGCCAGAGGGGGCAGGCGGCCGCAAGGGACCGCCTGACTCACGTCACTTGCGGATGAGCACGGTCTTGGGATTGGTGAAGAGCTCGCGCCCTTCGCGGCCATGCTCGGTGCCGAGGCCCGACTGCTTGTGCCCGCCAAAGGGCACATCGACGCCTTGGGTGTGGATCTCGTTCACCCACACCATGCCGGTCTCGAGCCGGTTGGCGACGGCCACGGCAGCTTGCGTATCGCGGCCCCAGACTGAACCGCCCAGGCCGTAGATGCTGGCGTTGGCGCGTTCCACGACATCGTCGACATCGTCGTAGGCGATGATCGGGCAGATCGGACCGAACTGCTCTTCCTGGACGATCATGCTGTCCTCGGGGGGATTGTCGACGACGGTGATCGGGAAGAAGTAGCCGGCCTGCATGTCGTCGATCTCGCCGCCCAGCACGATCTTTTGCCCGTTTGCCTTGATGTCGGCCAGGAAGCCCTTGAGCTTGTCGAACTGCATCTTGTTTTGCACCGGTCCGACGCCCACGCTCGGGTCAAGGCCATCGCCTACCTTCACGGTCCTGGCATAGGCGACGAATTCGTTGACGAAATCCGCATGGAACGAGCGGTGGACGTAGAGCCGCTTGATGCCCACGCACCACTGACCCTGATGACCGAACGCGCCCCAGAACAGCTGGGGGATGATCGCCTTGTAGTCGGCATCAGGCATGACGATGGCAGCGTCGTTGCCACCCAGTTCGGCGGTGACGCGCTTGATCGTGCCGGCAGCCGAGCGCAGCACATGCCGGCCCGTCGCAGTCGAACCGGTGAAGCTGATCTTGGCGATGTCCGGATGCGCGGTCATCTGCGGACCCAGCTCGTCGAGACCGGAGACCACCGAGAGCACGCCGGCAGGCAGCACGCTCTGGGCGATCTCGCCGTAGCGTAGCGAGGTCAGTGGGGTGAACGGCGAAGGTTTCACCACCATGGTGTTGCCGGCGATGAGCGCTGGCGCGACTTTCCAAAGCGAAAGCAAGACGGGGAAGTTCCAGGGGGTGATCGCGCCGACGACACCGAGCGGAGTATGGTGCAACTCGACAACGTGATCGGCGGTCTCCTCGACGATCTCGACGGGAATTCGGCGCGTGGCAATCTGGCGGATCCACGAGATCGACTGGTCGACTTCGGGCGCGGCCATCGTCTGTGCCGGCTTGCCCTGTTCCAGCACCAGCAGGCGGATCAGGTCGTCGCGGTTCGCCTCCAGAGCATCGGCGAAGGCGTTCAGGTAACTCTGGCGCTCTTCATCGGAAAGCGCGGCCCAGCCTTTGAAGGCGGCCTTGCCGCCGGCGATCGCCTGTTCCATTTGCGCGGCGGTTGCGGCCGGCGCCTGGGCGAAGACCTGCCCCGTCGCGGGGTTGATGACGTCGAAGCCTGTATCGGCTTCGACGAGCTTGCCGGCGATGCTGAGGTGGTAAGGGGCGGTGAAAAAGTCCGTGTCGGCTTCGGTCTTGAAGGCGGTGGCCATGGGGGATGCTCCGTAAGGAAGGCGTGCGCGGTGGTTCGCTCGTCGACCGCAAGGCCGCGACACGTGAGGGATAGTTGGGAGATTTGCTTGAAAAGGTCGGCGATCAGCCCAGGCGAGGCACACCCGGCAACCTGAAACGCCAGATCGCGATCGTAAGCCGGACCATGCGGATTTCTTCCGAGTAGAAAGGCTGGGTGTCGATGGCAGCGGCTATCCAGTGCAACAGGTTGCGCATGGTGATGTCCCTGGGTCTGCTAGGCGGTGGGCGGTTCGTCGCTACCAGCGACGAGGATGACGCGCGAAACGCTGCCGTCCTGCCGGTGGGGCAGCGCGGCCTGATACTCGGGACTCGCGTACCAGGCGCGCGCTGCGGCCATCGACGGAAAGCGCAGGATGGCGACGCCTTCGGCGTCGTCACCCTCGAGCGTCTCATGCTCTTCGTAGAAAGCGATCGGCTGAGAGGGATGCGCTTCTCGGGCGAGCGGGGCCCGGTCCCGATACCGCTGCAGAGCAGCGGCATCGGTCGTGCGTTCGCGCACAAGGACTAAGTAGGCGCTCATGCGTCACTCTTGACCGCGTCGATGACCTTGACGGCATCGATGAGAGCGCGTGCCGTGGCGGGCGATGAGCCAGGGTTCTGACCGGTGATGAGCAGGCCGTCCTGGATGACATACGAACCCCAGTCGGGACCACGCGAGTAGATGCCGCCCTTGGCCTTCAGCTCATCCTCGACCAGGAACGGTACGATGTCGGTGAGACCGACGCCGTCTTCCTCGCTATTGGCAAACCCGGTGACCTTCTTGCCTTGAACCAGCGGGCGGCCTTCGGCGGTCTTTACATGGCGCAGCACGCCGGGTGCATGGCAGACAAAAGCGACCGGCTTCCGGGCGGCCAGGAAGTTCTCGATCAGGGCTATCGATGTCTCGTCCTCGGCAAGATCCCATAGCGGGCCATGGCCGCCCGGGTAGAAGACTGCGTCGAACTGGTCCTGCGAAACCGACGCCAACTTTACCGTGCTGGCAAGCTGCGCCATGGCGTTGGCATCGACCTCAAACCGGCGAGTGGCGTCGGTCTGGTTGGCCGGCTCATTACTCTTGGGGTCCAGCGGGGGCTGGCCGCCGAGCGGCGATGCAAGCGTGATCTCCGCGCCGGCTTCACGGAACGCATAATAGGGTGCTGCGAGTTCTTCGAGCCAGAACCCGGTCTTGCGGCCAGTGTCGCCCAGCGTGTCATGCGACGTGAGTACCATCAGAACCTTCATGTAATATCTCCTTCGTTTGAAATCTTCGCGACCTTAAATAGACCGGTCGGTTTAGTATCAGGCGCTGAGTTTCCACTCTCGCTGCAACCCGTTAAGCGGTTCAGCGCTGCGTCTGCCCCCTACCTATCCTCACATAGACCGGTCGTCTAGTGAAAAAACTGGCGTCCCGGAATTTTTGCAAATGCCGCGCGTCAGATGGATGAAAGTCTTTAAAAATTCTAGACGACTGGTCTGTCGTTGAGTATGTTTGGGTCATGACAACGCTTTTGGAAAAAGATACGCGCGCTGTGATCCTGGCAACGGGCCAGAAGATCATGAGCCAAAAAGGCTTCTCGGCTGTGGGGCTGACCGAGATTCTGTCCAGTGCCGGCGTACCGAAAGGATCCTTCTACCACTATTTCGGTTCCAAGGATGCGTTCGGCGAAGCCATGCTCGCTGCCTACTTCGAGCAGTACCTCGCTGATATGGATGCGCTGATGGCAAAGCCGGGGCTGACCGGGGCCGAACGGCTGATGATGTATTTTGCCATATGGCGTGAAAACCAGGGCGCGTATGATTGTCAGGGCCGATGCCTGGCGGTCAAGCTGGGGGCCGAAGTCTCGGATTTGTCCGAGATTATGCGCGTTGCGCTCAAAACGGGCACCAACGGCATTATCGCCCGGATGAAGGCGATGATGGACGGTGGGATCGACGATGGCTCGGTGCGCATCGACGGCGCTTCCGGCGACATGGCTGCCGTGCTCTACTATCAGTGGCTGGGTGCCAGCGTAATGGTGAAGATTGTGCGCACGCACGACCCGTTCGAGACCGCGCTCCAGGTCACTCGTCGTATGCTGGGACTTGCATAGCGTTCAAGCGCGCCGCGCTTCCCCCTGACCTGCAGAGCGAAGTTCAGGCAGCGACCTCAAGCTAGTTGCGATGGCGCTTGCCGGAAGCATGATGGCGCTGCCACCTTCATCCACTCTTTCCACCTCGTACCCGAGCTGCTGACCCAGCCGTTGCAGGTCGTCGTCGCCGGCAGGCTCGGCACTACCTTCTCCTACCAGGACGGCAAGACGCTCTGGGAGCGCGCGCGCCACAAGGAGACTTTCCATGTCGTCGACGGCGCGGGGCATTACGAGCTTTATGATATGCCTGAGTACGTCACCGATGCAATGAACCGGTTGGCGCCCTTCTACAGGAAGCACCTCAACGCATGATTATCCAAAAAAGGAGTGTTGAATATGGCTGACCGCGATCCCGCAAATTGTCCCATGCATAAAGGCGCGCCGGGCACAGCAGAAGCTAGATCGCTTCTGGGGCGCACCAATCGTGACTGGTGGCCTGACGCGCTGCCCGTCGATGTCCTTCACCAGCACGGCATCTCGCCCGATCCGATGGGCCCGGACTACGATTATGCCGACGCTTTCGCGAAACTCGATTACGACGCTGTGAAGGCGGATCTAACTGCGCTGATGACCGACAGCAAGCCGTGGTGGCCGGCCGACTACGGGCATTATGGCCCGTTCATGATCCGCATGGCGTGGCATGCTGCCGGGACGTACCGTGTCACCGACGGGACGTGGCGGCGCCAATTCGGGGCAACAGCGTTTCGAGCCACTCAATTCCTGGCCGGACAACGGAAACCTCGACAAGGCGCGTCGCCTCCTCTGGCCGATCAAGCAGAAATACGGCCGCCACATCAGCTGGGCCGATCTCTTTATCCTGGCCGGCAACGTGGCGATCGAGAGCATGGGCGGCCCTGTGTTCGGCTTCGGCGGCGGGCGCAAGGACGTCTACCAGTCGGAAGGCGATACCTTCTGGGGCGCTGAGGAAATATGGGTTGATGAGGGCGCGCTGACCCGGATCACCGAGGATCAACCCGAGCTCGAAGGTCCGCTCGCGGCGATCCAGATGGGCCTCATCTACGTCAATCCGGAAGGTCCCGGCGGAAACCCCGACCCTCTGCTCTCTGCGCGCGATATGAAGGCGACCTTCCAGCGCATGGCGATGAACTCGGAAGAGACCGTAGCGCTCACTGCAGGCGGACACGCATTCGGCAAGGGCCATGGCGCGAAGCCTGCGGAGAATTTCGGTGTGAACCCTGCCGCCGGACCAGTACACATGCAGGGGCTCGGCTGGTTGACCGATCAGGGGGAGATCGGACGCGGCCACATCACCACCTCCGGCATCGAGGGCGCCTGGACGAACAACCCGACCAAGTGGGGCGGCGATTACTTCCGGCTCCTGTTCAAGTACGACTACGAGCTGACGACCAGCCCCGCCGGTGCAAAGCAGTGGACACCGGTAAACCCTGACCCCGAGGACATGGCACCCGACGCGCGCGATCCCGACAAGCGCGTTCCGACCATGATGACCACGGCCGACATGGCGCTGAAAATGGATCCCGAGTTCCGCGCGATCTCAGAGCGTTTCCGGGATGATCAGGCCGCACTCGACGATGCCTTTGCGCGCGCATGGTTCAAGCTTACGCACCGCGATTTGGGGCCAAAGATCCGGTATCTCGGCAACGACGTCCCTGACGAGGACCTCATCTGGCAGGATCCGATCCCGGCCGGCTATGCGCCGACCGACGCGGACGCGGCGGCCTTCAAAAAGAAGGTACTGGCTAGCGGCTTGACCGTGTCCCAGCTGGTCAGGACAGCATGGGCGTCCGCTTCCACCTACCGCAAGTCAGACCATCGTGGCGGCGCCAACGGGGCCCACATCGCGCTTGAACCGCAGCGCAGCTGGGCGGTGAACGAGCCGGAGAAGCTCGCGACGGTCCTCGCCACGCTGGAAAATCTGCGTGGCTCGATCAGTCTGGCCGATGCGATCGTGCTCGCGGGCGCGGCTGCGGTCGAAAAGGCGGCAGGGGACGCCGGCTTTGACGTCAACGTGCCAGTCACGCTCGGCCGCGGGGATGCGACGCAGGAGTGGACCGACGTCGACAGCTTCGTGTGGATGGAACCGCAGGCGGACGGCTTCCGTAACTATCTGAAGTCGCGCCAACCGGTAAAAACCGAGGAACTGCTGCTCGACAAGGCATCGTTGCTTGGCTTGTCGGCGCCGGAGATGACCGTGCTGGTCGGAGGGCTGCGTGTGCTTGGCGCCAATCATGGCGACAAGCCCGATGGCGTCCTGACCCGTCGACCGGGGCAGTTGACCAACGACTTCTTCGTCAATCTGCTCGACAACGACACCTTCTGGGAGCTGGTGGACACATCGAGCGACGAGGAGTTTATCGGCTACGATCATGGCGGCCGCCAAGAGAAGTGGCGCGCTACGCGAACTGACCTCATCTTCGGCTCGAACAGCCAGCTGCGCGCGACCGCAGAAGTCTATGCCGAGCGAGGCCATGAGGAGAAGTTCGTCCACGACTTCGTGAAGGCTTGGGTCAAGGTGATGAACGCGGATCGGTTTGACCTGACCGGCCGGCGTTCCGATGACGTGATCGAGGACCTCGCCTAACCGAATGCGGGGGGCGGTGCCGGTGCGCGCTCCGCTCCCCGCAAAGTATCCCTTAGCTTTCTACACGATGGTACGTTGTGCCAAATCCGAGATCAGTGCGATGGGGTTTTGGCTGACATGCGCTGCGAAGATGTCTGCGGCAAAAACTTGAGATAGGGCCCTTCCCCGTCCGGACAGCGGCCGGGTTCAACAAGCTCTTTGATGATCGTGGCGTTGAGCTTCCCCATGTCAGGGAATTAAGGATCGAACCGGCCCGATCTGAAGCCGTCGCCCGGCCCCAGTCCCACACTGAGTCCCACAGTCGCTTCCATCCGTTCAAACGGCGGACGTCAAAGCGCGTTATAAATGAAGCCATTACCTAATCAAAAGCGCCCGCTTTTTTGTTGAAAGGCAATAAAAAGTAATCTTGTACCATGCCAATAACCCGCCGAATTTGGGACAAAACCGCCGTTCCTGCACACGACGGTGAGTGTCGGGTTTCGGATAAACCTGCCGGTTGCCATGCCGAATGGCCAGCGGCGCCGTGATAATCATTGCGGCTGCCGCGCTGTCGACAAAATCCCGGTAGCGGAGGCCTCTGAAAAACACCTGATCTTCGTTATCACATCGACTTCTCGTTTGGGGCTGTTAGCAGAGTTGAAGTAACGATAGCGCTGACCACTCGGCCATTCACGCACGCGGACAGGGGGTTTTAATGACAACCCAGACCAACAACGGGTTCTATGGTCGGCAGATCGCTACGAAGGCGGCACCCTTCGTCATCATAATCTTGGCCGGAATGGCGGTACGAACACCGCTGGCCGCATCCCATCCTTTCGTCGCCTTGCTGCTTTTTCTCTGGATTGTCTCGGACACGCTCATGCTGGCGCTAGTTGCCCGTTCATCGGGGAAACCGGAGTGGCGCGCCGTTTTGGGCGTGCTAGCCGGAGCGAGCTTGACCGTATGGCTGGGATTACCCTCGCCGTTGCGTGGCTTGCTCGTCGAAACGCCAATATTGGCGCTCATGATGGTGGTTTTCGTTCTCAGCCATATGGCGGGGGCCACGGCACGAGCGGGTCGAGTGCTAAGCAGGCCGACCAGCGATCGAAGGGAGCAGTGGCTCTCCGCCGTATCGGAAATATTCCCGCGTGCGCTTGTGAGGTTAGCTGTAGCGGAACTGACCGTGATCCACATGGCCTGTTTCCGCTGGGGAGGGGCAGCGGACGTGCCGACGAGCGCACGCGCCTTCGCTTATCACAAGCACCTGACGCCGATATGCGCCACGCTGCTGATCCTGTCGGCGATCGAAATTGGTGTCTACCATCTGCTGGTCGGACATTGGAGCCGCATCGCCTCGATCGTCATGTTTATCCTGAGCGATGTAGGATTCGTGTATCTGCTCGGCCTCATCAAGTCGTTCCGGTTTAGGCCGGTGCTGCTGACCCCGGAGGGAGTCCGTGTCCGGGCTGGCTTCCTGATTGACCAACTGGTTCCGTTCGAAGCAATTGTTGCCGTCGAAAGCGGCTTTACCGGCGAGGAGGTGCGCGACACCGTGACGCTGAACGCAGCGCTGTTCGCTTGGCCCAACATCATGCTGCGGTTGGACCGTTCGCTGCCGCGTCGTTCGTTTCTGAAGAAGCGTGTTGCATTTAGCAGGGTCGCATTCCGCCTTGATGACCCTGAGCCGTTCATCCGGCTGCTTGTCTGGCGCTTAGGGCAGCGCGGTAGCTAGGCACGCTGCTTTTCCGACTGGTAGTGGTCAATGGAACGCGGGTCGAGGGGCAGCGTCGGGAATGGCCTGATTGTCAGGCATTGGGAGGGACGGCGATGATGGGTAGCTAGTGGCCTTTCGTATGTGGTGAGTGCGCGCGCAGAAAGACGCTATCGCACCATTCGTCTCCGGCGAGGCTCGTTCTTCTTTCACGTCTCGTCTCCACAAAGCCGAGCCGGCTGAGCAATCGCAATGAAGATTCGTTCCGTGGATCAACGTCAGCCTCGATCATCGGTAGGCCATGTTCGGTGAATGCCCTATCAATGATGGGTCGGAGAGATTCCGATGCGAGGCCGCGGCCCCACACATCCGGGTGAAAGATAAGCCCAATCGTTGGGAATTTTCGCAGCCCTGCCTTGCCGATCAGTTTACCTTCAAACTCAACCGCAAAATCCTCGCCGATATTGGGCGCGATTTCAATCATGTCGGCCAGCCATGCTTGCGTGACCGCGAGGTCTTCGTGTGGCGGGCGGTACCAAAACGCCATGGCTCTAGCGTCGCTGAGTATGGCGTGGAACGCGCCGAGGTCATCATGGAGGGCTTTTCGAAGCAAAAGCTTCTCTGTTCGTATCTCTACCATCCCCAATTTGTAGCCACTGGCCAGTCAGTTTTCCACGCCCACTTTTGGGCCGTAAGCTTCCGTTCGTTTCTGACCTGACGGCAATCACATGAATCTCAGGCAGTCGTTGCGCGGTTCCCCCGAAAATCCGGCGCGTACGGAATTGCGCGGTCCTTTCATCCGTGGAATGTCCGAAAATCACTGTCGGATTGAGAAAGTGTCCGACAACGCCGGTGGCAGGGTTTTCCGTCAGGGGGCGTCGGCGCTGATCTGGCACCTGGCCGCGACCGCCAGAACGGACCGGCGTGTTTCATGTGATTTACGACACTATACCGGATATTGAACAAGTATGCCTTTCGGAATCAACATTCGCGCCAGCGGCGACGCCACACCTTATTGGGAGCTTGTCGAACGCGCTTCGGCATTAGAGATTGAGCCTTCAATCCGCGCATTAGGCTATCCACCGCACATCACGCTCGCCAAATATGACGATGCCGATGTTGAAGAACTTGAAGCTGCCGTTGCCGAACTCGGGGATGTACCTGCGTTGACAATCTCCTTCGACCGTCTCGGGGCTTTCGATCCGGGGTTCTTGATCCTCTGGGCTTCCCCAAAGCCGCATGAAGCGCTGCTAGGCCTACATAATCGACTGCACACCATCATAGATCCGGTTCGATGTAAGCCGCCATATCGTCCGGGTAGCTGGACGCCTCATTGCTCGATCGCACTACGAGTGGCCGACAGCCATCGTGATGCCGCACATCAAATGCTGGCGGCTGATTTCACTCCATTCACGATGGCATTCGACGTGTTAGACAGCGTGTCCTCACCGCCGATTGCGATTATCACTGAACGGGCGTTGGCCGAAAAATAGGCGATACCCGTCGTCAGCTTGCGACCTTCAGGCACCATGCTATCTGTCGGGACGAAAGGACCGACGCATGATCGTTATAATTTTGGCCGCTGCCATAGGGCTGACAATGATCGTGCTGTCCGTTCGCGCCAATTCGCGCTTCCGGCAAGAGCAGAAGCTTCCCATGCAATGGATGCTTTCGCGATCACGGCCCCTTTCCAGCACCGTGATCTGGTACGCCCCGCGCATTCTCGCTCTCAGCCTCGTTCCTGCTCTGGCGATCTTCGTACTGACGCTGTTCGCGATTGGCTCCATAACTCTGACACCGAGACCCGGGCAGGAAGGGATGTTGATCCCATCCCTGATATTCATTGGGGGCATTTTCCTCGCAGTTCAGATTTTGCATCTTTGGCTGATCGCGAAAACTTTGCGCGGCGGGGAATAGCGTTCGAACCGTCACAGTCACACGAAAATCAGGTGAAATCCGGTACGTCAGCTCCCGACACAACCTGTCGTTCAGGAGCCAGCGTCGGAACGACGCGAGTTGGTCGGCTCTTGCTATACTTAGTGGCGAAGAATATGTAGCGCTTGTCGCGAAAGACGACTGAGCGAGGCGAACAAGCCCCGCCGGGTCGCGCATAAGTCGGACATGTCCAGGCAAGACCGACCAGCGTCTCCAACCATCATACGTGTCGGTATGGTCGATGCGTCGACGGGAGCGCTATCGTGAACCATACAATCGGCATCATCGGCGCAGGCCTCGGCGGCTTGACGCTCGCGCGCGTGCTCCATCAGCACGGGATCAAGGCGACAATCTTCGAGGGGGAGGCATCTGCCCTGGCACGGACGCAGGGCGGCCTGCTCGATATCCACGAGCATAGCGGCCAGAGCGCGCTGAAGGCGGCAGGCCTGCACGACGCCTTTCTGCGCCTTGTGCGTCCCGGCGAGGACGCCAAGCGTATCGTCGAACCGGACGGCAGTCTCTTGTTCGACAAACCGGGCGATCCGGCTTCGCCGCGACCGGAAGTTGACCGCACTGATCTTCGCACGATGCTGATCGGATCGCTGCCCGGCGGTGCGATCCGCTGGGATCGAAAAGCGACTGCACTGACTCCCCTCGGCGAGGGACGGCACGCTATCGCCTTCAGCGACGGGACCAAAGCCACGGTCGATCTGCTAGTCGGCGCTGATGGCGCCTGGTCGAAGGTTCGGCCGCTCCTCTCCTCTGCGAAGCCAAGTTACTCTGGCACCTGCTTCATCGAAATTGCGCTGCTCGACGCCGGGACGAATGCAGCGTCGATCGACGCGATCGGGAGGGGAACTCTGATGGCGTTCGCGCCGGGCAAGGGGATCATGGTCCACCGGAACCAAGACGGGACTGCCCGCGGATATGCCGCGCTCAACAAGCCTGAGGACTGGGTCGGCACTATTGATTTTGCCGACGTCGCGGCCGCGCTTGGACAAATCGCGAACGAGTTCGATGGATGGGCAAAGACGCTGACCGCCTTTATTCGCAACAGCCATATTGATCCTGTTCCCCGCCCTATCTTCGCACTCCCGATCGGCATGTCGTGGCCCCGTGTGCAGGGTGTGACGCTAATCGGAGACGCCGCCCATCTCATGTCGCCGTTCGCCGGTGAAGGTGCCAACCTTGCGATGGATGACGGCGCAAGACTAGCGGAGGCGATCGTCCGCTGTCCACAAGACGTCGAGGCCGCGCTTGCTACGTTTGAGCGCGACCTGTTTCCGCGCGCGGAAACTGTGGCGCAGGCCTCGGCCGACAATCTCGAGCGCTTCTTTGGCGAGGACACGCCGAGTAGCATCATCGGACTCTTTGGCGGCGGAGCATAGTGATGCGGATCAGCGACCTGCTCTCAAACACCGCCCCAGTTGTCTCCCGCTAGCCGAGCCGCTGGCCGACCTTGGCCATCATCGTACGTGAGATATCGACCTCGGTGCCGCCTTTCACCCTGCTCAACCTCCATCGGGACGCGGCGTCCGCGCGGTGTGGCTCAACCTGCTGATGGCGGCAGGCATCGTGGTCGTGGCGGCGGGGCTGAGCGTCCTGACCGGCCACTATGCGCTGTGGATCGCGCTCAGCGTCTATTCGGTCGCGACCTGGGCGCATGTGCTGCATCACCGCGATCCGGCCTTCTTCCGGCTCACCTTCGGCGACAAGACCTTCATTTATGCGACCTTCTCGGGAGCCGCGATTACCTGCTTTGCCGGCACGGTGATGACCTGGTCAATCCCCTATGCGATGCGCACGCTGAGCACCAACGCGGCGACCGTTGGGCTTTCGCTCGGCCTCGTTTCGGTGGTAGGCGCCGGCGCCAGCGTGTTCGTCGGTGGGTTTGTCGCCGACAGGTGGAAACGGCGCGACAAGCGTGCGCCGATCTGGATCGCAATGATCGTGCTGCTGGTGCCAATCCCGCTTCTGCTCGCGATGATGCACGCGACAACGCTGTCCACCTATGTGCTGTTCTATGCCGTCTTCATCTTCTCTTCGCCATGTCCTGGGCTGGGGCTTATGTCGCACTGGTGCAGGATCTGGTGATCGAGCGGATGCGCGGCGCGGCTGCGGCGATCTTCTCACTCATCATGATGCTGACGGCAGCGGGACTGGGGCCGTACTGGACCGGCAAGATCAGCACGATAACCGGATCGCTCGCGACCGGCATCTATGCGCTGATGGTGTGCATCCCGATCGCCTTCGTACTGCTGTTGCTCGCGGCGGCGCGACTGCGGCACGAAACGCCCGAACGGCGCCGCGCCATGGCGGCGTCCGTAGGCGAGCGTTTCTAAAAGCATCCATCGCCTCAACGGAAAAAAGGGCGGCCATCGAGCGATGGCCGCCCTTTTTTATGCGCGCGCGTCATGGGCATCCCCTTGCCGGGAACGATGGGTGGCGTCTGGTCCCGTGGAATCATACCGGCTTGATGCCCGTCCTCCCGGCAGGCGCGCGATCACGTCTTGGCCGTGCCTACCGGCGTTCGGTCAGCGAGCCTGCCCGTTCGCGCCACGCCGGGCGCAATGGCCTATCCGCCACCCCCCATACGGAAAGAGGGCCGGGCGATAGGTATCGCCCAGCCCCTTTTCAGGCCGTCGGTATAAGCCAGAAGGCTTTAGAAATCGACGGTGAGGTCGATGCCGTAGGTGCGGGCCCGCTCATAGTCGGCGGCGATCACGAAGGTGTTGCTGCCCACGAAATTGAGGCCGCGATAATTGAAGAGGTTCTTTCCCCACAGCGCGGCGGTGACCTTGGACCCGCCGAGCTTGAAGCCTTCCAGCGCGATGCGGCCGTTGACCAGCCAGTAGGCCGGAATGACGGCTGCCGCCTTGTAGACCGCCTGTTCCGCAGCGATCTGTGACGGGGTCAGTGCGGGCGTGCCGGTCGGCACCGAGAAGGTCGCGGGTACGCCGCCGAGGCCGCTGGAGCGCGACCGGTAATTGGCGTCGAGGCGCATGTTAAGGCGCGCGTCGCCGGCCACCGGCTCTGTGACATATTGGGCCGCCGCATTGAGCGTCCATTTGGGGCGGTACTGGACCAGGAAGTCGGCCTGCCCCAGCGTGACCAGCGGCCGCAGCGAGGTATATTTGAAGTCGGTGAAGCCTGCGCCCGCCGACAGCGTCAGCCCGTGTACCGGCGCCAGGATCGTTTCCAGCTCGAAGCCATTGGCCCGCGCTTCGCCGGCATTGGTCAGCAGCGAGGTCAGCGCCGAGCTGAGGCCCAGCGCCGTGCCGTTGGTCGGGAATTGCAGATTGCCATATTTGACCGAGAAAACGGCGAGGTTGGTGCGCAGCACGCGGTCGAACCAGTCGGCCTTGATCCCGCCTTCCAACGACTTGGCGGTTTCGGGGTTGTAAACGACACCGCCCAGCGAGCCGCCGGAAATATAGCCGGTGCTGTATTTGCCATAGACCAGCACGTCATTGTTGATCTTGTAGTTGGCGCCGAGATTGTAGGTGATGCGGCTGTCGCGATAGCGGATCGTCGTCACCAGCGCCGACGTGCCGCTGAGCGCGGTATTGTCGGTGCCGTCCTTGCGGTCGTTGGTGTAGCGCAGGCCGCCGACGAGATCGAGCTGCGGGGTCAGGTGGAACTCACCCTGCGCGAAGAAGGCGTAGGAGCGGATCTTGACCGTGGTGATGCGTCCGCCGGTGCCCGCCAGCTGCCCGGCATAGGGGACAGCATAGCCGGGATAGACGCGGAAGGCACCCGAACGCAGTCGGCCAAGGCCGGTTTCCTCGCCCCAGTTGCCGCGCGATGGCGTCTGGCTGTAATAGAGGCCGCCTGCCGTCACCGTGACGAAATCGGTGTCGAGATTGGCCTGGAACTCATCGCTCCACTGCTTGTCCTGCCCTTCGGCCGACGCGATCGTGCCGATGATCGGCGCGCCCACGGTCGATGCGCCTAGTGCGGCGGAGAAGCCCACGGGTGCGAGCTGGCTGAAGATCGGCGCACCGGTGTTGAAGATGCCGCCACCGCCGGAAATGTCAGCGAGCGGCGCCGAAATCGTCAGCTTGCGATAGGCAAGGATATTCTTGAACGACAGTTCCGACGAGGCCTTGTAGGTCGCGGTCAGCGAATGGCCCCACGCCTTGTTGTGCGACGGCACCGTCGCGGCATTGTTGACCGCGTCGGGTCGCTTGTCGGTGATCGGGGTCAGCAGCGCCTGGTTGGCCTGCGCGGCGAAGATGGCGCGCACGATCGGCGTCACATAGGTGAGGCCGAGTGCGGGCGCGGTATAGCGGCTGTCGGTATAGTCGAAGCGATAGAGCAGGGTGAGGTCGTCGTTGACGTCCATCTTGAGCGCCGCGCGGAAGGCATCGGTGTTCGACCCGCCCAGACGATCGGGCGAGGTGAACTTGGCGGCCTTGCCGCCGTTCGCGCCGGTCAGATCCCATACGGTGCCACCGCCCAGGTTGCGGATGTCACCCTCGCGCTCGCTATGGGTGTAGCTCAGCGTCGCGCTGAACGGGCCGAACTGGCCGGTGTTGACCCGGCCGACGAAGCGGCGCTGGTCGTAATTGCCAACCGTCCCGGTTACGCGCACGCCAAAATCGGCAGGCGGTTCGGGCGTGATATAGTGGATGGCACCGCCGGTCGAGTTGCGGCCGAACAGCGTGCCCTGCGGCCCGCGCAGCACCTCGATCCGCTCGATCTCGGCCAACTCGAACTGCGAGCCCACGGCCGCGCCCAGATAGACGCCGTCGATATAGACGGCGATGCCGCGATCAGCGCCCTGCGCCGAACCCAGTGCGACCAGGCCGCGCATCGAATAAACGGGCAGCGAGCTACCGCCGACCTGCGTCCGCACGGTCAGGTTGGGGACGACGGCGGAAAGGTCGCTTGCCACGGTAATGCGGTTGGCGGTCAGCTGGTCGCTCGACAGCGCGCTGATCGCGACCGGCACATCCTGCATGTTCTGCGCGCGCTTCTGCGCGGTCACGACGATGTCGGTGATACCGCCCTGCGGCTCATCGGTGCCCTGAACCGCCGTCTGTGCGTAAGCCGAACCGCCAAGGACGAGAGCGAGCACGGCGCCCGACACGGCCCCCTTGAGCGTGCGTCTGATTGCGTGGTCGCGCTTGGTCGCGCCAATAAAACTGGTCATTCTATATCCTCCCCCTGAACGAACGGTCGTTCGCGTGGTCCGGCCCGGGCCAACAGTCCGGATCAAACGATTTTATGCCCCGATGCAATTGGCAAAACCAATACAGAATGACAGGGGCTCATTGCATTTTTTTGCGGTCGTATGGCTGAACGGCGTGCGACGTGTCAAGGCAGCGCGGGCGTATAGGGCGGAGTTGTCGGATCAAATGCACCGACCGTTAATCGCAGGTCGACAGCGTTGCGGCATGTCTCGTCCCCGCCAGCCTGCCAACCCATTTCGCTACTTCAACTCATCGCGTGAGGTGAACCACCTAGGCGTTGTCTGCATTCAGAGGATTCCTTTTGCTGAGGAGTTCTTGTTCAAGGTCGTCGAAGGAGGCGATCGTTGAGCAGACGAATTTTGACGGACGAGCAGTGGAAGCGGATTGAGGGCCATCTTCCTGGGCGGGTAGGGACACCTGGCCGGAGCGGCGTGGGCAACCGACTATTTGTCGACGCGATCCTGTGGATGGCGGGCAATGCGGCACATTGGCGCGATTTGCCGAAAGTGTTCGGCAAGTGGACGGCGGTCCATGCGCGCTTCCGGCGCTGGTCCCGCAACTGTGTATTCGAGAATCTTTTCCCTGTCATGGCCGACACGCCGGACTTTGAAAATGTGCTGATCGACAGCACGATCTCGAAGGTCGACGCCGACGCGACGGGCGCAAAGGGGGGGCTGAAGCTGCCGCCATCGGTCGTTCGCGCGGCGGGTTGACGGCCAAACTGCACGCAGCCGTCGATGCGATCGGCCTGCCGCTGCGAATCCATCCAACACCGGGGCGATATGGCGATTGCCCACCGGCCGAGGCGCTCCTGTCCGGTTTGCAGGGCGTCGACCATGTCATCGCCGATGCCGCCTATGACGCCGATCCGCTACGCGCTTTCATCGCCAATGACCTCGGTGCAACCGCGCACATCAAGGCCAACCCCAGCCGCGCAGGTGTACCGCCCATCGGTTGAAAGCTCTACAAGGAGCGCCATCAAGTCGAATGCTTCTTCAACAAACCCAAACGCTTCCGCAGGATCGCCCTGCGATGCGAGAAAACCATCGCCGCCTTCATGGGCATCGTCCATCTTGCATGTGCCATGATCTGGATACGCTGAATGCAGACAGACCTAGGGCGATGGCCGCTTTCGTCGGAAGGGGACCTCCGCTCAGTTGGCGTGAACGTCTCAACCTAGGTCGTGTCGCCGGAAGCGGAACGCCGCGTCGTGGGACATTCCAGTCGTTTTCTCGCGACTTGCCGAACGGCAGGTCTAGGCCGAAACTGCCGTTGGAGGCCCAATCGGCGAACGACGCATTTCGGTCTTGAGTTGCTGACCGACCGGTCGACATTTGCGTTCGCAGGCAGGGTGCGGCTTCCTAATGATTGCCAGTCAATCATTATCGGTGTGTGGTGCTTAGCGAGGACGTCCGCTATGGCCTGTTAGTGACCAGCTCAGGCGGAGCATCCAAAGATGCGCTTGAAACCGAGGTGGCAAAATGCTACCTCATGCGTTGGAGGTGATCCATGGCACAATCCATCAAGCTTGGTGACGACATCATGAAAGTCGTACGTCGTGAATCTGAGCTGCAGAGCCGCTCGATCGCCGGCCAGATCGCCCATTGGGTACGCATCGGCCGCGCTATCGAGAAATCCGGCAATTTTGATCATGCCCGCATCACTGCTGCGCTCGGAGGCGCCATCGAGACAACGGACCTCACTGACGAAGAGAAGGACGTCTGGCTCGACAGTTTTGTCGAGAAAATGGAGCGATCGGGGTCAGACGAGGATGCCTTCTTTGCCCGACGGCGACAGCTTGGACTGGGTGTCGGTCTCGATGCGGCCGGTAATCTCGTGCGTGAGACGCTTACCCGTAACGCATGAAGCCGACGATGATCGTGCTTGCCGGGCCGAATGGTGCCGGCAAGTCCACCCTCTACGACACCCGCATCGCGTCGAGTTTCGCAGGGACTTTCATCAACGCCGACATCATCCAGCGCGACGAACTGCGTGATCCGTCCCCCGCTGCATCATACGAAGCGGCCAACATCGCTTCTTCGCGTAGAACCGACTATCTCGCTCAGGGTCGGGATTTCGTGACCGAGACCGTCTTCTCGCATCCCTCCAAGCTTGAACTCATTCACGAAGCGCGCACTAAAGGTTTCACCGTCATCGTGATGCACGTCGGCGTCGATACCCCAGATCTCTCTGTCGCGCGTGTCGGCGCACGGGTCGAGGAGGGTGGACATATCGTACCCGAGGGAAAGATTCGTGCTCGTTATGTACGCGGCGCCCCCCTCATCCGAGCAGCGGTCCTTAAAGCGGATCGCGGCATGGTTTTTGACAATTCGAGCCTTAACCATCCGCCAAGTCATTGCCTGACATTCGCGAACGGGCGATTGGTTTTCGCGGCGCCGCGTCTGCCTGGCTGGCTGAGATCGGTTTATGCAGCAGACCTTGAGATCTAGGGTCAAGCTGGCGTATTGGGAGCGACCAGTCGGCAACTCTTACGGCTGCCGCTCGTAACGCCCCATCTCGGCGCCGTCCGGGACCAGCGCTTCTCCGACGATGCGTAGGTGCAGCGTTTCGAACGGTTGCGCGGCCAACTGTCGCATGTCTATGCCAATGCGGACGATCCCGCTTCGCACGGGCGCAAAGCTGACCA
The DNA here is from genome assembly GCF_001046635.1 of Novosphingobium barchaimii LL02. Lineage (GTDB taxonomy): Bacteria > Pseudomonadota > Alphaproteobacteria > Sphingomonadales > Sphingomonadaceae > Novosphingobium > Novosphingobium barchaimii. Next base: position 411,382 of record NZ_KQ130455.1, on the reverse strand, counting down.
TCCCGGCAACTGCCGATGCCTTGGCGTGCATCGTCGCGCCGACCGCGCTCGCGGTCGCGGTTCCCGAGGTGAGCGCGAGGCCCGCCCCGTCGGTCACCAGCTGTTCCTCGGTGCCGTCGGCAAACCGCAGCGCCACGGTGATGCCGCGTGCCGGGTACTCAGACTCCGGGTCGAGGATTCGGATACCCAGCCCGGAGGGCGATACGGAGGGATGGTCCGCGGCCGGCTCTTCCGGCGGCATCATGCACGCCGCGGGCAGCACCGGATCGGCAAGTGCGGGTTCCGCCAGGCCGGCATCGTGTGCGGCCTCAAGCGCTACGTTGCGGGCCTCCAGAAAGTCCGACATGGCCTGCCGCACGCGCTCCGGGCCGGGCCGTTCCGTACCCACCGCCACAGGGGCCAACATCAGGCGCGCGGCGAGCATTTCGGCGGTGGATCTCGCGGCGATCGCCGCATCCAACGCTGTGGCGGCACGTTCCCGGCTAACGGAAGCTGCGGTGGCTTCGTCAAGCGTCACTGACGTCGCCATGATCTGTGGCTCGGGAAAGATCGGGCATCGCGCGCGAACAACCGCCTCGATCGCGCCGCGCTGGCGCTTGCCGCGTTCCTGCTCCGCCTCCACCGTCCACGGCCCGGTCGAAAGATAGGAGAAGAGCGGTTTTTGAACGCTCGGGACGGACGTGACGAGCACGACTTTATCGTGCTCCACGTGCCACGCCCCCTGAGCATCCTGATCCACGGCGCCATAGCTCAGCGACCAGTTGAACAACCCGTCCGGCCGCAGCAGGAGCTCCGACCCGGTCTCCATCACGCCCATGAGGTAATAATGGCCGACCAGCGAGCCCGGCGTGGCGGTGCTCCCTGCGATACGCTGGTGGGCGGGCGCGTTTTTCAGTTTGGGCGCCCCAGGCCGGTCGAGCTCATCCAGCGCGTCCAGCAGGTGGCAGCTTTTGCCGGGCTCGAAGGCGGCGAAATCGTCAACCGTCAGGACGTTGCGACCACCTTCCTCGCTATAGCTGGCTACTACGTCTGCATAGGCGGGCTGGCCGTTCTTTTTGTAGCTCGCCACGGCCTGCGCGCCGACCGCGTCGCGCAGCAGGTAGCGCGAACTGCCCAGATCGCAGCGCGTGAAGATGACCTCGCCCCGCTCGATCGATAAGGTGCCGATGAAACTGTCCAGCCCGGACTCCTGTGCGACCGCAGCTGACGGTACTATCGCCATCAGGCAGGCGGCGGCAATGCGGTGCCCCAGCAGACTCAAAGCGGCGCCCCATCCTTGTCGAGCATCTCGAACCGGTAACTGCAGCCGTAGAAGGTCTTCCCCGGATGCGTCGTGGCGTTGGAGATCGTGCGCGCGACGACCATATGGCTGCCGTAGCTTTCGTCCTTCTCCGCCGGCTCGGTGACGTCCTTCACGATGCGCTCGCCCAGGAACTTGTGGAACGGGACGGCGCCTTCCGCCTGCGCTCGGGTCTTGTCGGTCGCGAGGAGCGCGTCGATCATCGGATCGGCGGACATGGCGTTGTCGACCTGCTCGGCACGCGCCACCGTCGCCGGGTCGGGAAGGTCGAGGATTGCGAGGATCGCGTCGCTGGTGAAGGCGATCCGGCGCGTGCTGTACGTGCCGGCGACCGTGATCGGTTGCGGCAGTTCATATTCGTTCATGAGCGCGTTGCGCGAGACAACCCGTTTCCAGCGGCGCTTTTGCGCGAGCTTTTCCTCACCATTGATCGCCATGGCGAACGGCATATAGCCGGGCACGTCAAGACGGCAATTTATGGCGTCGGCTTCGGATACTCCCGCAGGATCGGCATTTGCGGTATCGGGGTGCTGAAGCGTCGAGGTCAGCGTGAGCGCATAGAGGAAAAACATGTGCGCACCATAGGCTTGCGATCGCCATTAGCCAGTAGCATGCGTGTCCCACAGCAGTATGGTCAAGGCATCGGTTCGACCTGTGCTGACATCTGTTGGCACAACATGCGTTCTGACAGTTTCTGAGCCCGCGCATTGTCGGCCAGCGACATCGTCCGTGCTGCCCGGACTACCTCCCGCCGGGCGGGATGGCTCGAATCCAGCAATCCGATGAACTGCTCGCCGACGATATCGCCCCGCCGACCGATAGCCTGCCGGGCGCGCGAGGTCTACAAGGCGACCGGTCAGTTCGGCGGGGAACTGAATTACTTTTCCGACCGCATTCTCAAAGGCCGCGCTGTGGAACCCGATGGTGAGGAAGGACTGGCTAATCTGTTGGTGATCGCAAGCTTGGCGGGTTGGTCAAGATCGAAACGCTGGAGCGCCAGCGCCGCATCGATCCCGATGAACAGGAACAGCGCCTGAAACTGGGCGATATTCCCGAGCCGGTGAAGGCTGCGAAGCCGCCTTCAGCTGAGGCGAGCCTTCAAAAAGAGATAAGGCCCCTGCAGTGGTCGCAGGGGCCTTTTCATTATTGCGTGTCAGGGCAATCAGGCGATGCCTGCACCTCCGGTCACGCCGTAGACTTCACCTGAAATGTAGCTGCCTTCCTGACTGGCGAGAAGCACATAGACCGGCGCGATCTCGACCGGCTGTCCCGGGCGCCCGAACGCGCTTTGGGCTCCGAACTGCTGTACTGCCTCGTCAGGCTGCCCGCCAGAGGATTGCAACGCCGTCCAGAACGGCCCCGGCGCGACGACGTTCGCACGGATTCCTTTCTCGATCAGCTGTTTCGCCAGCGCCTTGGTATAGGCGACGATGCCGGCCTTCGTCGTCGCATAATCGAGCAGGCTGGCCGACGGCTCGTAGGCCTGCACCGATGCCGTGGTGATGACGGATGCGCCGGCACTAAGGTGCGGGACCGCCGCCTGCGCGATCCAGTGCAGGGCGTAGAGATTGGTCTTCATCGTCTCGTCGAAGTCTTTCGACGTGACCTTCGATATGTCCTCGCGGCTCTGCTGATGGCCTGCGTTGATCACCAGAATGTCGAGGCCGCCAAGACCTGCAATCGCCTGATCGACCAGCGTGCGGCACCATGCTTCGTCGGTGACGTCGCCGGGAAGGTCGACGGCAGTGCGCCCTTCGGCTTCGATCAGCTTGATGACTTCGGCGGCGTCGGCCGCTTCGCTCGGCAGATAGGAAATCGCGACGTCGGCGCCTTCGCGCGCATAGGCAATCGCGGCGGCGCGGCCAATGCCGCTATCGGCGCCGGTGATGAGTGCCTTGCGGCCTGCCAGTTTGCCCGAGCCCTTGTAGCTGGTCTCCCCGTGATCGGGGACCGGCTCCATCTTGCGGGCAAGGCCGGGGACGGGCTGAGGCTGGGAGGGGAACGGCGGCTTGGGATATTGCTCTCGGGGATCTTGCATTGACAGGCGATCGGTCATGGGATGCTCCTGATGGGTTCAGGAAAAGCAGCGCCTCAGCCCGGTCCCGGTTCCTCTGCCAGAACGGATTGCGCCATGATATGGGCCAGATGGGTAAGGCCCTGCGGCAGGTTGCCGAGGAATTCACCGGTCTGCGGGTCGACCATTTCGGGGTAGATGCCCACCCCCCGGTCCAGCGCATCGACGAGCGCGTCCAGCCGGGCGCGTGCGCCTGTCCAGTCGCCCAGCGATGCCCGCGCCTCCGCCATCCAAAACGAACAGGCGAGGAAACAGCCTTCCTCCTTTTCCATCCCGCTGTAGCGGTAGTGGAACGGCCCGGCGCCGAGTTCGCGATCAATCGCGTCCAGTGTCGCTGCAAGGCGTTCGCGGCCATCGAAACCGAACCGCACCGCAAGCGCTATCGAGGCATCCAGCCGATCGGTGCCGGGATGCATCACGAACGCCTGCTTTTCCTCCGACCAGCAGTTCTTCTCGATCCAGGCGGAGATACGGTCGCGTTCGCGGCACCAGCGTTCACGGCAGGTGGTGGGCAACTGCCCCGCATCGGCAAGCTCCACCGCGCGGGCCAGCGCCTGCCAGCAGCTGATTTTGGACATCGTGTAGTGCTCGTACTCGGGGAGTTCCCATATCCCGGCATCGGGCATGCGCCAGCGGTCGGCGCATTCGTCGGCAAGATGCGAAAGCAGTTCAGCGCTTGCATTGTCGAGGATGTTGCCGCTGCCCACGAAGCAGGACGCGGTCTCGAAGATGTCGCCGTAGACGCCGTGCTGGGACTGGTCGTTTGCCTGGTTGCCTGTCACGACAGGCTGCGAACCGCGATAGCCCGGCATCGCCCATTCCTGAACTGGAGGCACCGGATCGCCGCCCAGCGTATAGCAGACCCTGAAGCCGACTTTGGCCAAGCGGTCCAGCAGCCAGGAGAAGGCCGCCTTGGCTTCCGCCTGCGCCCCGGCCGCCAGGAATGCCTTGATCGTGTAGCCGGCGTCACGCACCCAGGCATAGCGATAGTCGAAGTTCTTGGAGCCGCCGATCCGTTCCGGCAACGAGGTCGTCGGCGCGGCGGCGATGGCGCCGGAGGGCGAGTAGAGAAGGAGCTTGAGCGCCAGCGCCGAGCGTACGAACGCGGCGCGCGGCTCGCCCTGACATGCGATGGTCGTTGCCCACGTCCGCCACTCCTGATCCGAAGTCTCGATACGCGCGTCGATCTCCGCGATGGACGGGACCACCAGTGGCTCGTCCTCCCCGGCTATGAGCGCCAGCACCTCGCGCCCGCCCGCCCCCACTTCGAACGCGCCGGTGACGCCCTCGTCGGCCCAGTGGCACTCCACGCCGCCGCTGTGCAGGAACAGCCCCAGCACCCGTTCGACATGAAACACCGTGTGATCGCCGATGGCCGAGTGATAGGGGTTCACGGTGTCACCGCGGCGCCCCGGTCGCATCGTCACGCCAAAACGCATTCGCCCTTCCAGTCCTTCGACCCGGCGGGCCATCTCGGCCCAGGGCAGGCGGCCCGCGCTGCCGCTGTTCATCGATTCCACCAGACAGGCGCGGCCAGTCTCGGTGGTGAAAATGGTCTCCAGCACGTTGCTGTCGCTGCGATAGCAGCGGTCCACGGTAAATGGCGCGTCGGGCGTGATCGCGAAGCACCCGCCGTTCACCGAATCGAGCAGGCGATCAAACAGCGGCGGCGAGTCTATGTTGGGCGCGCACCACCAGTCGATCGACCCGTCGGCGCCGGACAGCGCGATAGATCGGCCTTCGCCGATGGCGCCGTAGCCTTCAAGGGCAAGATGGCCTTCGGATCGTTCCCCGGTGCGGCGTCCGGCCGTCACGCCGCCGCAGTTCCGCCGCGCCGGACGAGCGTATCCCCCTGATCCCGCTGCTTCTGCCGAGCCGAGGCGTATGTGGCAACCAGCGCGGTGCCGACCATCGCCAGCGCGTCTTCGGCGAAGGCCACCGGACGGTCGCGGCCAAGCGCACGGGCAAGCGTCATGCGCACCCGGTAGCTGACGTAGGCGCCGGCGATCGCACCCGCCGCACCCACGCCTGCGGCAAGCCAGGCCTTGCCCGGCCGCGCGGCGGCGGCACCGGACAGTGCGCCTCCGACAGCCCGGCCCGCAAGTCCGGCAGGCGCGATCCGGGCCGGAATGCCCGGCTGCTTGTCCATTACGTATTCGCCAGCCGCAGCGGCACCGAGCAGGAGGCCAGTCCACCGCGAGTTAAGCAGCGCCAGCGGCGTGCCCTCAAGACCAAGACCGCTGCTGGCGGCGGCGATGGTGATCGCGGCGGGCGGCGTGAAGGTCCGCTGGCCACCGGCCAGTCCCAGCAGCAGCGGCACGCAGATGTCGTCGATGGCCATGGCCCGGTCGTCCGACAGCTGCCGGTCGATGGCCTGCCCGGCGGCGGCGGCAGGACGACGGCTGGCGATTCGGTCGCGCAGCAGCTTGCGCACCTGTTCGGTGACCAGCCCGAAAACCAGATGGGAGGCATAGCCATAAAGGTGCGTGCGCAGCGTATAGCGCCAAGGCGGCCTTGCGAGTCCGGTGAGAGGCACGGCGATCTGGTCTATCAGCGTCGCACAGACGAACCCGAAACCCAGCCCCTGCCAGCGTGTCACGCCGGGGCGCCTTTCTGCCCAGGCGCCGTACATTGCGCCGGTCGCGGTGCCCACCAGGTAGTGGACCGCCGTGCCTGCCGTGCGCCTGTCCCCCTCTGCCAGTCCCCGGCCGGTCACGACCAGGGCGACGCGATCGGCGGCCTGCTCAGTGGCAGGGGGACCGTCGCCGCCTTGCGGGCGGAACAGCGGGGTAACGAGCGACTGGAATCCGTTCATCACCGCTGCTGCCGCGAAGCCTGCGACAGCGCCCGCGGCGGCGCCTTGCTCCAGATCTACGATGGTGTTCACGGTATGCGCGGAGCGGTCAGGGACCAGGCGGATAGACATGTTTTTGCTTGTGCTCCGGGATCGGGAGGGAATTCGTACTGGCGGTTGTCTGCATAGCTGATCGGCCTTTTCAACGCGCCGTGTCGCGGCGATGTTCCACCAATTCTCCTGATCCATGCAGCATCGCTCTGGGTTCGCGATCATGGCCATGGCGGCGAACTGCAGCTTCTGACGCAGCGCGGCCTTCCGCCCAAGGCCATCGGTTTTGGCAGTGGGTGAAGCCCGCCGCTTACAGGAGCTGCACCCTGGCGCCGAAATTCGGCCTGTGCGCGATCGTGCCCGATTTCGAAGAGTGGGACGGCATCAGCGGGACGCCCGATCTCCAGGCATGACGCGATGCCGGCATCCGGTCGGCACAGACCACCCCTCTGCTTTCGCGCAGCGGCCAGCTGCTGGGAATGATCTCCACTCACTGGAGCAAGCCGCACCAGCATTTGGAGCGGGACTTGCGCATGCTCGACATCGTGGCCCGCCATCCTGCCGAGTCCAACTCGGCAGGCAGGTCCGCTCCCGCTGGCCGAGCCTGAAGGTTGTTCTGACGAGCGGATACAGCCATGTTCTGGCCGGTGACACCCGGCATCGTTTCGCTTTGCTGCACAAGCTCTATTCGGTCGACGAGCTATCACGCGTTCTGCGCGATGCCCGGCATGGCGGCACGAAATATATGTATGACTGAGCCGCCGACCTGACCTCAAAAATCGGCGACATTCGTAATAGGCGTCTTGTCTGATCCAGCCGACCAGGTCCACAAATGCTCGTAATCTGCGAGCATCAGTTCCGGTTTCTCGAGAGCCGCGAAGTACCCCCTGCCCGCATTTCTTTGTCGCTGACAAGCGCAACAAGAAGCGGACATCGCATCCGGACCGGTAGAATTTGGGCGTCATGTGGTTGTGAATTGGGTTTACCGTGCGACAAGCCGCCTACTTTCGTCTTCGACCCTTTGTCGCCGTTCCGATGCCAAGTCCCGCAGCTTAGGTGCGGTCCGTCCGCTATCCCAGCAGCTCGCCGCCATTTCATGTCGTTCGGCCACTACGGTCCGGTTTTTCAAGGCGGCCATCAGCCATATGAACAAATGGCAGGTTGCGGGAAGCCGCCAAATGCCGCTGGGCATCTGAAACTTGTCGGATTGCCTTGCTGATTGCGACCGCAGGAGGTCACTCATCGTTATTCCACTCTCGGAAGGCTACTACCCATTTCGAGCTGCAAAGTGGATGGGCATATACGAACGCAACAGTCCAGCGCCGACGATCAGAAGCACGATGTCAACGAATAGGCCGCCAGGGGTGGTCCGGGAAACAAGCAGGTGACAGGCCCCCAACGCGATCAAGGCCAAGGCAAGTGCCAGACGCAGGCCGCGGGCGCAAACAGGGGCTGGTAAGCGCAGCATGCCGAAGCCGAGCAGCAGCGCCAGCGTGGCGCCAAGCCACGTCCACAGCGCCGTCGCGGTGGACGGTAGCGCAATTGCCGCCAATGCCGCCAGTACCAGGGCAAGCGGCTGGCCCCAGGCCACGGCCGCCCATAGGCGCTCCCATTGCGGCACCGCCCTCCCCTTGTCGCGCCGCCGCGCCAGCCAGATCGTCACTCCGCTCGAAGTGACGACACACAGCGCCATGCCGAGCAGGCCATAGATAATCCGCACAGGCAGGCCGCCATACCAACCAAAGTGCAGTTGGCCGATACCGCCCAGGATTCGCGTGCCCGCTGCCAGATCGTCCGGGTGCTGGTTCTTTACCACCCGACCTGCGAGATCGAAGCTCGTCGTGTCCTGCGGCACCAGCAGCCGGTCTCGTTGCGAGGTGACGGTAACGCGGACATCGGCACGACCGGCGTTCTCGATTGTCAGCTGGTGGGGCTGGGCGCCCGGAGCGCGGCGGCGCGCCTCGGCCAGCAGTTCTGACACGGAGGGCAACGGCGATGGAGTAGCGTTCACCGCCGGAGGCGCATCGATGAAGAGGCCATAAACCTTCGCCGTGTCGCCACGGTAAAGCAGCATCGCCAGGACGCCGACAATCAGGGTGCTGAGGCCCAGCAAGGCCCCGGTCAGCGCGATGGTGACATGGAACGGCAGCGCCCAGATGCCAAGCCGGTTGTGCAGATCCGCCTCCTGCAATCGCCGGGAGCCGCCGAGCCGCAGGTGGAACGCGTCCTTGAATACGCGGGGGTGTGCCAGAATGCCCGAGACGAGCGACGATAGCAAAGCCACTCCGGTGAGCCCGACGATGAACTCACCCCAGCTGCGCGGCAAGTGCAGCGCGATGTGGAGTTTCAGGATAAATTCGGAGAATGCCGCTGCCTTCTCCACCAACCCGCCTTGCGCATCCACCGTCCATTCGCGCTCGAAGCTGGGGGAATAGGCGACGATCGTCGCGCCCGGTTCCTGTTCGGATGGGAGCGTGGCATAAAGCGTGGTTCCCGCCGGGGCCTTGCGGGCTGCTACATCCAGCGCGCGGGTCATGACGGCATCGTCGATGTGCGTTGCGGCCGGGGCGGCGGGCTGTTCCCAGCGCTCGAGATCATGCACGAATACCGCCAGCGTGCCCGACAGGCACACCAAGTAGATTACAGCGGCAAAGGCCAGCCCGAGAATACCATGCCCGCTGAGCACCGCGCGCACGGTGGCGGGTGGCAGCGGCCAGCGGCTCTTGGCCTTTCCAGCGTTCCTGGCCTTGTTCATGCCAATCCTCGCACTGCGGCAAGGGCGAAGCCTGCAACCGTTGTTCCAACCAGCACCGCCACGGCGCGTAAAAGGCGTTGGTCCGCGAGCGTCCAGGTCATCGCCAAAGCCCAGCCCAGGGGCATCAGCAGCCCCCCTACGATTATCCGGGTGCGCGGGTCGCCGGGGGCCCACGTCGCGTAGCAGAAGGCGATGCCCATGGCCGCAGCCATCCCGAGCGGCCCGGCTAGCAGGAATTTGAGCACCCCGCGCCATGCGCGCGAGGGGCCCTCAAGCGGCTCAGGCGCAAGCATGTCACGCGTCGCCCTCGCGGTGCGCACCACCCGGCCTTGGGCGACGATGCCCAGCGTGCCCAGGGCTATCCCCGCGATCGCCACTGCTCCACCTTTCACCGCGCCTGCCGTCCACGCGCTGAGCAGCAGGGTGGCAAGCAGCACGATCCAACCCGCGCCCACCAGAGCCGCGCGTTCGCGGGTGCGCTCGGCCCAAGCCCGCCGCAGCAAGACTGCGCCTCCCGCACCGCCCGCCACACCGACCAAGGCAACGGTCAGCATCAGAAATGCGCCTCGATGCCGCCGCCAAACGTCTGCGGTTCGCCCAAAATCGCTCGGCCGGTGCTCGGGAAGTCATACTGCCGGTACTTTTCGTCCAGCAGGTTGCGCGCGAACGCGAACAAGGTGACCTGCTCCAGCTCCCAGCCCAGCCGTGCGTTGACGATCGTGCGGCCAGGCAGGCGTCCCTGCACCTGCGTCACGCCCACGTCACTGAACACCGGTCCGCGGTAGCTCGCGTTCAGGTTGGCCAGCACGGGCCCAACCCGCGCGTTCACGCCGCCCGCGACCGTCCAACGTGGCGCATAGGGGAACTCCGAGCCGGCAAGGTTGATCGTGCTGGTGGAGCCGGCGGGCAAGGTGAAATCGTCGAACTTGGTGCGAACGTGGCCGACCGAGGCATAAACGTCCACGGCCCGGCTGATCCGGCCCTGAGCCTCGACCTCGAAGCCGTAGAGGTGCGACCGGCCCGCATTGACAGTGTTGTAGTCGAACTCGTTCAGGCCGAAAAAGGCGTTCGTCTGCTGGTTCTTCCAGTCGACGTAAAACACGTTAGCGTTCAGCGTCAGACGACCGTCCAACCAGCGCGAACGCAACGATCCCTCGTAGTTCCAGCTGAACTCCGGATTGTAGGCCACCAGCAGGGCGCGTGCCGGGTTCTGGCTCGACCCGCCCGAGCGGTAGGCGCGCTGCACGATCAAGGTGGTGCTGATGTCGGGTGTCCATTCCATGCTGATCCCCGCCTTGGGCAGAAAGGCGTCGAACGTACGCGCGTTGCTGGCGCGGGCCGAGTTCGCGCCTTGCACCAGGCCGAGCACGCCTTGGTTCACCGCCGAAATTGCCAGGAACAGCGGTGTCCCTGCAGCGCTGAACTCGGCAGGGTTTGGCAAGGTGCCGGCGAACGTCGCCACCGTCTCCGCGGTGTAGCGGTTCGCCTCGTGATCGTAGCGGAAGCCGCCGATCAGCGAAAGCCGGTCGGTCAGCTTATAGCGCGCGTCGCCGAACAGCGCGGCGGTGCTCACTCGTTGAGGGGCCTCTGCCGCGTAGGCGACCGGGATCACCGGAAGCGCGTTGGTATAGAGGTTGGCGATCTGTGTCGCAGTCGCGGCGGGGAAGCCGCCCCCGCGCAGCAGCGCCGCAATCGTCGCGGTCGGCGTGTTGATGTTAAGTCGGTTGGCCGCAACCAGACCACCGGTGCGCCGGTAGGCCCAGGCGCCCAGTACCCCGCTCAGCCGCTCGCCTTCGTAGTTAAGCCGGAGTTCCTGCGTCCAGGTGCGGAAATCGTTGGTGTTGTCGACGACCTGTAGGTCGGCTGCTGTACCATCGGTGTCGATTACCGCGCGGGTGTGGGTTTTGTTGAACGAAGTGATGCTGGAGAGGCGCAGTTCCGGCGTGATCGTGTAGCCTAGGTTGAGCACCGCAATGTCGGTCTTGATGTGCCCTCGGCTAGGCGCATTGCCGGTCGAGATGCGATTGTCGAAGAAGTCGGGCACGTCGGTGCGCGCATATTCGTAGAGATAGCCGCCGTCGCGCCGGACCCGATTGTAGCTCGCCTGCACCTCCAGCCCCGGCAACGCACTGGGCGCCCACTTCAGCTTGCCGCGCAGGTTGAGCGACTCTAGCGCATCGTCGTAACCGCCGCGGGTGACGTTGCGGATCAGGCCGCGATCGTTGCGCCGCTCCGCCGAGAGCCGTAGGCCCAGTTCATCCTGCACCAGCGGGCCGCCCACCGCAGCGGAGAAGGTGCGGTCGTTGTGCTCGCTCCACAGCACCCGGGCGTCGCCGCCGAACTCGGTAGTGGAAGCGTCGCGCGTGGTGAGAACGATGGAGCCCGCCAAGGCGTTCAGCCCCTGGATGGTGGACTGCGGCCCGCGCAGTATCTCCACCTGCTGGACATCCCACAAGTCCGTGGGCCCACCAAACAGTGCCTCCCGCGGGATCGGCGCCCCATCGACGTAAACTGTCGCAGTGTCGGCATTGCCGCCGGCGCCCACGCCCTGGTTGTTTATACCGCGGATAGTGAAGCCCGCCGCCCCGTAAGTCTCGGACACGTTTCCCGTACGGTTGTAGACGTCCTGAATCGTCAGGATGTTTTCCTGCCTGATGCGCTCGGATGTGGTCACTGCGACGCTGGTAGGCGTATCCTGCAGCGTGCGGTTCGACTTCTCTCCTGTGACGACGATATCGGGGTTCAACGGCGCTTCCGTCGCTTGCTGCGCGTCGGCCGCGCCGGCCCAAAACATCACGCACACCAGTGCCGGAATATGGATTCTGCTCATTGTTTCCCCCTGGAAGTTAGGCCTCCTTGTCGTTGATGCTATCGCGAGTCAATCGCGATGAATGCCTCAACGTGTGGCGAAAGCTGGGCCCGAAGCTAAAATGCCAGTGCTGCCACGCAAGGCGGAGGGTAGCCTGGCAACCCTGAGTTGCGTTGACATCGTCGACAAGCCAGAGCTTGGCGGCGGCGAGCGAGAGGAAGCCGAGGAAAGAGGCCGCAGTTTGTCGTACCGGGGTATGTTGCGTCGGGATTGCTTCAGGCGGTTGAACAAGCGCTCGACGTGATTGCGGTCGCGGTAGCGCCGGAAAGTCGCAGGCGGGCGGATCTCGACGGTTCGCCTTGGGCGGGATGATCGGCAGAATACCGCACCAAAGCAGGTCTTCGCGCACGGCGTCACCGTCGTAGCCCTTGTCGGCAAGCACGGCATCGGGTTTGAGCGCGGGCACGGCGCAGTAATCGGAAAACTGCGCCGCCGGTGAGGACGAAGCCAAGAGGGCGCCGCTAACCGCCATAGTCGGGAATAGTTATGCCGTGACCTATGACGACAGCTCTATATGCTGAAAACTATGGAATAGCGCGTGCCCAGCGTTCTCGGTATAAAACCACGCGAATGGCAAGAACAAGACGGGTAGCACTATCGTGAACATTCCCGATCTGCGGTCGATTGCATCCGATATCGAGGTAATTCTGGCGCGCCTCGACGACCTCAAATGTCACATCGCCGCAGTACATATCCAGGCCGGGTTGGACGCGGTCAGGGACATGGTCGACGAGGGCAACGTCGTTCAAAAAGACTCACGGCCGAACGAGGTGTGACAAAAACTAGAGTTGTAATGGATAAATTTACAATCCTTTAACCCTCGAATCCTTCCTTGTCGGATTACTTAGCCTCAATCGTAACTGAGAGGAGGGTTCATGCCGACAGCGACCGCAGAAAACATTCGGTTAGATGAATCTTTCGACCCGCAACAGGATGACCCGGCGTTTCAATTGCTCAATCGACGCCAGGCCGAAGGACCAACGTCAAGCAGCATCACATGAAGCTGACAGCGATCCTTGGGATAAACCACTCTGGCCATCGCCAGCAACTGCCCGATCCCGAACTCAACCGCTATTCAGTTGAATTTCAACCCTCGTTTTGCCCTGCTCTCCATGGACCAAAGGCTCTCAATATCAGTATGTGAAACCCAGCGAAATACCCCAAGTCCTCGCGACCTCTCGGCTCGCGAAAGCGAATGGCCCAGTGATGACTTTTCGATAGAGACGTCCGTCGTTATGAAACGCATTCTGGACAAAGGCAGAAAGGTTCACCGTCTTGCGGTCGCCGAGTTCATGACGATAGCCAATCGATGCATCGACCGTGGCATAGGCATCGATGAAGTCACGGTTGAAGCCAGTTGTATCGCGAATGATCGACGTGGCGAACCTGTCCGTCCATTTGTAGTTCGCGTTGAGCAGTATTTCGCCGCCTGTAGCCTCCAGCGGAATGGTCGCGTCGCCGCCGAAGCTGACTGACCACTTGGGGGCATAGCGCAGGTTGCGCTGGTCCTTGACGTCCACCCCGGCCGACAGGAACTCATCGTACTTGCCGTCTATGTAGCCGACCGCCGCTCGCAGGTTCAGCCAGTCGGCCGGCGCCAGCTGGAACTCTCCCTCGAAACCCTGCAGCGTTGCGGAAGATGCATTCTGTACCTGCGTCTGCGTGATGAGCGGGTTGATCGGTGAGGCGGTTATGACCTCCTCCTGCTTTTCCTTGTATTCGGCGCGAAAGACGGTGATGTTGGCCCTCGCCCGGTTTTCCCAGAAAGTGGTGCGCAGGCCCGCCTCGTAGCTGTCGACCGTTTCGGGCTGGTATGGCCCGATCGCGGTCGTCACGGTCGCCCGGCTGTTCCAACCGCCCGAACGATATCCGCGCGACCATCCCGCGTAGACCATGATGTCCGGGGTGAACCGGAAATCAAGCGTGACGCGCGGCGTAAACTTGCGGAACGTCACGGAAGGGTCGGCACATGGTCCATACAGTGACGCCGCATCGGGGCACTGGCCGGTTATCACGCCCGTCACAGGATTGCGGAAGCGGATGTAAAAGTCCTTCTTCTCATGCGTATAGCGCCCGCCGACGGTAAGACGCAGCCGGTCCACAGGCTCGATATAGGCTTCCGCATAGGCTGCGTAGGCATTCAGATCCTGCCCGGCATCGAAGAACTGCGAGCGCGTGCCCGCGACCTCGACCGTCTGGACGAGATCGAACTTGGATTTCATGTAGTAGAGCCCCGCGACGAAATCGAACACGCCGCCGAAACTGCTGATTGCACGCACTTCCTGGCTGAACTGGCTGGCCTTCTGGTCGCGTTTCGACACGAAAACGTGGGCGCCGTTCGCCAGCGGCGCGGCGCCGGTATTCTCGATGTTCAGGCCGTCCTTCTGCCTGGTGTAGTTGGTGATGGATTCGATCGAAATGCCGTCGATCACGTCGAGTTTGGCATTCAGGGTAACGGCGGTGTGCTGGAGCCGGGCGTAGAACGGGTAATCGTCAAGCGCGAGCTTGTTGCCGCTGTCGGCGATCTGCTGTCCCTGGGTGCCGATGCAGGCGCCGAAGGCGATGCAGAAGGTCTGGTTCGCGGCGGAAATCGGCACCAGGCTCGGGTAGTGCGAGCGGTCCTGGATGCGGTCCACCGACAAGGTGGCGTCGAAGGCCGAACCGGGATTGAAGCGCAGCGCGCCGAAGATCGAGTAACGATCGATGCCGTCCTCGCGCTTGCCGTCGCTGATGCGGCGGGTGAAACTGTCGCTGCGTTCGCGGTAGCCGCCCACCTTGAGGCCGACCGTGTCCGCCACGATCGGGATGTTGGCGATCGCCTTGTATTCGCGCACGTTGTAGCTGCCCACCGTGACCTGGCCCTTGAGGCCCCAGTCCATCGTCGGCTTGGTGCGCTTGATGCTGATGACGCCGCCGATGGTGTTGCGGCCGAACAAGGTGCCCTGTGGGCCGCGCAGGACTTCGATCGCCTCGATGTCGAAGGTGTCCATCATCGCGCCAGTGTTGGAAGCCAGGAACACCCCGTCGACCGAGACGGCCACGGCCGGCTCGAACGCGCGGTCAAGATCGCCGAAGCTGATGCCGCGGATCGAGGCGGACATGCCGCCGCCGGTGAAGGGATGGCGGCCAAGCTCCACGTTGGGCATGAACTTCTCGATGGAATCGACGTCGGGGATGAAGCTGCGTTCGATCATCGCGGCATCCATCGCCGCCACCGCGACAGGCACCGTCTGGAGCGATTCCGAGCGCTGGCGGGCGGTCACGATTATCTCGCCGATGCCGACGGTCTTCTCCTCCGCCTGCCCCTCTGGCGGGGACGCCGACTGCGCCCGGGCGGGCGTTGCGGACAGAGCCAGGACGCTGGCGGCGAGCAGAAGGCCGTTTTTCATCTGAATCATCTCCCCTTTTTTGTTGTCGTTGTATCGGCGATGCCCGGATCAGAACCCGGCCGGCGCGCGTAGTCGTTCCTCGCCGCCGGTCAGGCGGTCGGATTCTGTTTCACAGCGGTAAAGTGGTCTGTCCTGCGGCCGGCCTTGTCAGCAGCCGGACCATTGCGGCGGCCGTTTCTCGACGAAAGCGCGCGGCCCTTCGACAAAGTCGTCGGTCAGCATCAGGCGCTCGAACGCCTCGCGCGAGGCTTGGATCGATGCGCTTTCGGGCACATCGGCGGCGCTCCGCGCGACCTGCAGGCTTTCACGTACCGCCACCGGCGAATTGGCGCAGATCGCACGGGCGAGGCCAAGCGCGGCGTCGATCACTTCACCTTCCGCTACTACCCGGTTGACCAGCCCCAGCGCCGCTGCGCGCGGTGCCGCGATAGGCTCGCCGGTGGCGATCATTTCCAGAGCGATGGCGCGGGGCAACTGGCGCGGCAGGCGATAGATGCCGCCGGCACCCGCGATCAGCCCGCGCTTCACTTCCGGAAGGCCCAGCACCGTGGTGTCCGCTACCACCCGCAAATCGCAGGCGAGGGAGATTTCCAGCCCCCCGCCCAATGCACTGCCCTTCACCGCCGCGATCCAAGGCTTGACGCGGACTGCCTCGACGAAGCCGGCAAAGCCGCCGTCGGGCGTGCTCAGATCATCGCCGCGCCCCGCCGCCACTTCGGCAAGATCGGCGCCGGCGCAGAACGTGGGACCTTCAGCCGACGTGATGACCACCGCCCAGATGGCGGGATCGGCCTCCGTCTGCTTGACGATCGCATCGATCGCTCGCGCCACGGCGCCGTTGACGGCGTTGCGCTTTTCCGGACGGTTCAACGTGACAAGGCCGATGTGCCCGTCGACGATCTCAAACAGCACCACGTCATCAACCGTATCGGTCATGTATCTCTCTCCAAACCCATCGCTTATGCGGCACGGTCGCGGCGCGAACGCGCCAGGCTGTTCTGGTGATTTCCCCAAGCGGACTGCGCTGCAACGCAATATCCACCCATCCTCTTTGACGTAATCGAACGCGCCTGTTTGTGCGACGACTGGTTATTCCTGAAAGGATATTGCCCGGAGACGCCGTCGTCTAATATGTTTCACAGGACGCTTGAGACGAATTTCTTATCAAGGTTCGCGGCTACCGATGCGCGCGCCACGTCCCACAGCCCCCGAACAGCGGGGCGATCATCGTTCTCGCGCCGGACGAGATGCAGGGCGAACGTGAAGTCCACTTCCCGGAACGGCACCACCGTAAGATCGGGGTCCGGGTTGGATTGGGCGTGCCATTCGCTGATGAGCACCGGGACATGCGTGCGCACTGCATGACGGCGAATCCCGCAAAGCGACGATTCCGGCAGCGCGACGATCTCGATGTCGTGCTCCGCCAGCCTTGGCGCGATGCTGTCGTAAAACGCAGGATTGATGTTACGGCGGAAGCTGGCAACCTGCCGCCCCCGGAGCGCCGAAAGCGGCACGTCGTCGCCCCATTCGGCCGCCTGGTCATGCTCGGCCAAGATCGCCCAGCGATAATGCGCGATATCGATGACCTCGCATCCCGCCCGCTCGAACGGCCCCACGGTGAAGGCCATGTCGATCTCGTGGTCCAGGAGGGCGTCGAGCAGTTGCGCGGACCACGCGTTGACGATCTCGATCTCCATCCGGGGATAGCGGCCCACGAACAAATCCAACAGCGCGCCGCGCGCCGGGATCTCGGCGGAAAAATCGGGGGCACCCAGTTTCAGCGACAGCGCCTGATAGCCCCGGATGTCCTTGGCCGCGTCCCCGGCCTGGAGCGCCGCCTCGACATAGGCGCGCGCCGGTTCGAGAAACGCCTTGCCCTGCCGCGTCAGCACCACGCCGCGATTGCGGTTGCGAAAGAACAGCGGGAAGCCGACCTGGTCTTCCAGCTTGCGGATCTGCACCGAAAGCCAGGGCTGCGCGACATGCAACGCCGCCGCCGCACGGGTGAAGGAGAGCGCGTCGGCAACCGCTACGAACATGCGGACCTGCCGGATATCGATATTCGTCATCTTCCACGCTCCCTCTCCATGCGCCGGCGTTGTTCGCGGCGTCCGTTCAGTCTTTCACGCCATCAGGGCGAGCCCCAGATAGCCAGCCCATCGGGCCCGGTGACGACCTGCCCCGCTGTGCCGACCGGCTCGGTGTCGCCCGCCATCAGGAAGGCGATCGTCGCCGCATCGGTTTCCGGCACCCGGGCGATGAACCGCGCGCCTTCGGGCGTGCGGCCGACGATCGTCGCATGCCGGGGGCTGCCGTGCCGGTCGAACGGGATGGTGTAGGTTTCGATGGTGCCCGGCCCGGAATACTCGGCCAGAAGTTCAGGCGCCGCGCCGCGCCGTGCATCGGCAAGAGGCTGCACGTCATAGTCCTGCGGGAAGGTCCCCGCCGGCACCGGCTTGCGGCTGAACACCATCGAGTGACTGTGCGTGGCATAGCCGCCATTGGCCACGATCAGCCCATAATAGCCGCCTTCGCGCAGCTTCCCCACCATGCGCGCGGCGGCGTGCATCATGCAGTTGCCGATCGGTCCTCCGCCGAACGTGAGGCCGCCATAGACCGAGCACGGCTTGTCCAGTGGCCAGTCCAGCACGCGCCGGGCCAGCTTGGGCACGATGGGGAAGCAGGAATAGAGTTCGACGTGATCGATGTCGGAAGCGCCCAGCCCATTGCGCTCCAGCGCCGAAAGCACCGTCGTCTCCAGGCTGACGGCGTGGGTGTAGCTGTCGCGCAGCAGGAAATCCTCGTCCTCGTGCGCGGCGGCGCCGGCGCCGATATAGACGAAGCGGCTTTCGTCCACACCCAGTTCGCGCGCCTTGGCGAGACTGGCGACGATCACCGCAGCGCCCATGTTCACGCTGGAATTGGCTACCATCATCTTGGTGTAGGGAAAGCTGACCATGCGGTTGTCCGGCGTGGCCGTGGCGATCGCCTCCGCGCTCACCGGCTTGCGGATCCACGCATAGGGGTTGGCCGCCGCGACTGCCGCGAAGGCTTCGCCAATCCTGCCGCTTTCCGCCTGCCCTTCGGCCAGCGTCTGCCCCCAGGCCGCGCGGGCAGCGTTTTCGTAAAGCGGGTAGACGTCGATCGGAGTGAACAGGCCATGCTTGCGTGCCAGCGGCTTGGCGTTAGCTTCTGCGACATCGGCAATGGAGCTTTTCGGCGGCTCCTGCCCGGCCGCTATAGCCGCCTGGGCGCGTTTCGCGGCAGTGCGCAGGGCCTCCGCGCCGACCGCCGCTGCAATGGATATCTCGCCCCGCCCGATCAGGTTGGCCGCATCGTTAATCAGCTTGATCGGGCCGTCGCCGCTGGCCTCGTGGGTCTTGAGAAGGCGCGAAGGGCGTTTGCCGCCGCCAGCGACCAAACGCTCGGCCAGCCGCTCATGCGGGGCCGGGTCGGGGAAGGATATCTCGTCCTCCACCCCCAGCCAGTCCAGTGCATCGAGCACCGAAACGCCCGCATCCGCCTCAGCCGCCTTGAGGGCCGCCAGCATGAGATCGAACGCATCGAGTCCGTCGAGATCGTTCGCGGGCCGGTCCAGCACTTCCCCGATACCGATCAGGACCGGCACCCTCGTTTCATCGACATTGGAGTTCATGCATCTTTCCTTTCCAAGACTTTGCTTGTCGGCGACGCAGAAAATTCGAGTCTTCCATCTGGGCACATTTCCAAGGGAGCACCGCGCCAAAGGCGTTTTTCCCTGTCATCCTGGAAATCGGCGCAATGCCGCAGCCATCGCCCGGTACTGACGCGGGCGGCCTGTCGACCTTCGTATCCTCTCCTTTATCGTTGGCGGGATGCTAATGGCCGGTGTCATTGGAAGTCAAATCTGCATCATCCTTTGTCTGACTGACGTTTGTGTTAGGTTTTCAAACTGACCATTGCTTCGCCGCGTCCTTCGCCCTCGGCCAGCATCCGGGCGATCTCGGGGGCCACGCCCTGCAACACGTTCGAGGCGAACAGGCGTTCGATTTCATCCGGGGGCAGCGCCAGCCAATCGCGCATTACCTCCGCGCTGTTCTCGCCCATCAGCGGGGCAGGCGTTGCCGGCAAATCGGCGATGTTCGACGAAGGGGCATGGAACCTCTCGGCAAGAACCTCTTCGGCAAGATGCGGGTGTTGCTCGGCGCGGAAAAGCCCACGCTCGCGGAAGTAGCCGAACTCGGGAAGGTCCGCGATCCGCAGCATCCGTGCCGCCGGAACTCCCCCCGCCTGCAAGCGCCGCATCGCCGCATCGGAGCCCTGGCGGCCGATCCACTCGGTCAGATCGCACTCGATCGCGGCCCTGTTTAGCAAGCGGCCATAACGATCGGCATATTGCGGCAGAGTGGCCCAGTCGTCACGGCACAGCACCCGCGACAGCGCCTGCCAATCGCGGTTGCCCCGAACCGTCACGACGCACCATTCGTCATCGCCGCTTGCCGGAAACACGCCCCAGGGCGCATCCGAAGGTGCGTCCCAGTCGTCCACTCCGTTCGCCAATCCCACGATCTCGGGCGCAAAATGATCGAGCATGACTTCCATCTGCGAGATCGAGGCCGTCCCGCCCCGGCCCGTGCGCAGCCGCCGCGCAAGCAGCGCCAGCGTCGCGATCGCGCCATAACGCGCCGCCGCGTGGTCGGGGTAGATAGTGACACTGTCGCTGAAGGCCTCAGCGTCGTCAGGATAACACCACTTGCGCGTCAGCCCAGAGGCGGCGCGGACCAGCGGACCATAGCCCATCCGTCCGGCCCACGGCCCGTCTGCTCCGAACGCGCTGCTATCCACCATGACGACGCCGGGATTGAGCGCGTTGATCGCCGCGTAATCGAAGCCCAGCGATTCCATCGTGCCGGGCTTGAAGTTGGAAAGAATAACGTCCGCCTCGTCCGCCAGCCGCAGGAACAGCGCCTTGCCCTCGGGATGTCGCAAGTCCAGCCCCAGGCTGCGTTTGTTGCGATGCCCCGCCGCAAACCCCACCGAAAGGCCGGTCGGCAGGTAGGAATGGCGCGTACCATCGGGGAACGATGCGCTTTCGACCTTGATGACATCGGCGCCAAGATCGGCCAGTAGCCGGCTCTGCTCTCCACCCACGACGATCACGCCAAGGTCGATCACCTTCAAGCCTACCAGCGGCTGCGCCGGCGTCGCGCCATCAGGCCGGGAAAATGGGACATGCCGGGTAGGCGCGGCGCTGTGTACGTGACGGTCGATGCCGATCACGCCGCGGGGCATCCGCACCTTGTGGCCATCGGGCAATTCCACTTCACCGATGACGCCCCGAGCCGTCACATGATCGGTCGCAAGGCATTCCGCCAGCGAAAGCACGCCTGCAATCGGGACGCCATGTTCGGCCCCTTCCTGCTCGAGGTCGGCCTTGCGCCGGTCACGGAAGAACTCCGCCATGGCCTGTGTCAGCGCGCCGGATTGCTGGCGCACCTCCAGGCTGTTGAAGTCGGCTGAGGCGAACTGGGCGGGCGACCCCAGCCAGCGGAACATGTTCTGCCACTGGCGCGGCGCCAGCAGGCACACCCGCACTTGTCCGTCCGCGCAGGGAAAAATGGGATAGAGCATCCCCGGCACCGGGCGTCCCGGCGGCAGCAGCTTCGCGGACCGCCCCAGCGTAGCGCTTCCGGCCAGCCCGAACCCGGGATCGAGCGCCTGCACCGCTCCGTCGAGCATCGAGAAATCGATACGGTCGCCGCGCCCTGTCAACTGCGCCGCATAGATCGCTGCCATCCCGACATAGGCCGCCTGCGTCATCGCGCAGTCGAACGCCAGGCGCCCCGGCGGCAGCAGCGGCTCGCGCCCCGCTACGCCCGACCGCGAAAGCTCGCTGGACAAGGCGTGGAGCACCGGGTCGGTGGCCTGCCAGTCGGCATAGGCGTTGCCGGTGCCGAACATCGAGACCGTCATCAGGACACAGCGTTCGGGCACGGCCTCGTTCGGAAAATCCAGCTCCGTCGGTCGGGGGTAAGGGACAAGGACGAGTTCGGCCTGCTCCAGCATTTCGCGCCACTGCGCCGATCGTTCGCCCGGCTCGTGCGGCAGCGTGACCAGTTCCTTGCCCGCATCGGCGACGGCGTGGATGATCGCTTCCCTGCGGTCCCCGGCGGCTCGCTCACCGCCCAGCGGCCTGACGCGTATCACGCGGGCGCCAAGGTCAGCGTAGGGGCGGCTTAGCGCCTTCACTGTGCCGTCCAGCAGGTCCAGCACGACCACCCCCTCAAGCGGCCGAGAAGCGCTTGCCTCGGCGGCCGGCGCCATCATGAACGGCACCAATGGACATGGTTGCGCTGCATCCCGTTCCCCGATTTTCGTTGTTATCTCGCTGCGAAGAAACATCCGGAAAGGGGGAAGCACTGTCCAATACGCAATTGGCCGATACTGATACGAATATCTTATCAAGACCCACGGCTATCCCGAAGGAAATCCCCGATCGTTGAGACGGGATCGATGATCAACAATGCGCATAATCGTATTAGATGGGTCCCTGTCCGGCCCCTAGCCTGCCGCAATCGAACGGCGACCAACAAAGGCATCGCTGCGGAGAGGTGCATGGCAGACACGCAATTCACCAGCGACGCGGCTTCGCCGGCAAGGGGACGCGGCGCCGCGTGGTACGGCACCATCGCGGTCTCGCTGGCGTTCACGCTGTCCTACATCGACCGCCAGATACTGAGCCTACTGGTCACGTCCATCAAGGCCTCGCTGGGGCTGAGCGACACGCAGATCGGTATCCTGCAGGGCGTCAGCTTCTCGATCTTCCACGTCCTTGCCACGCTCCCCCTCGCGTGGCTGGCGGACCGCGTCCACCGGCCCCGGTTGATGGCGGCGTGCATGATCGCCTGGAGTTTCGCCACGTGCGCGGCGGGGCTGGCGTTCAGCTTCGGCAGCCTCATGCTGGCGCGGATTGGCGTCGCGGTGAGCGAAGCGGGCCTGCCGCCTGCCGCACAAAGCCTGCTCGCCGACCTGCACGACAGGCCCGGCCTTGCCCGCGCAACTTCGATCTTCATGCTCGCTCCCTTCGTCGGCGGCGGCCTCGCCCTGACTTTGGGAGGCAAGCTCTACGCCGCCTCCGCCTCGTGGGACCTATCGGGCATGGCCGATTTCGCAGCGTTGGAGCAATGGCAGCTGATACTGCTGCTGGCAGGCTTGCCCGGTCTTCTCCTGGCCCCGGCAATGGCCTTCACCGTGCGCGAACCGCGCATGCGCATGGCCTCCGCGCGGCCCCACGCGGCGAAAGGCGCGTTGGCGGCGTTCCTCGTCGAAAATCGCGCTTTCTGCTTTCCCTTCATGATCGCCATCGCCCTGCTCATCACGATCCTCAACGCATTTGTAGCGTGGATGCCGACAGCGCTGATGCGTCGCCACGGACTGGACGAAGCCGCCGTGGGTCAGGGTTTCGGCATGGTGTTCATCCTAGCTGGCGCATCCGGCACCCTCACCGCAGGTTGGCTGGTGAGCCGGTTGCGCAACGAGCAGATGCTCGAACGCACGGTTCGTCTGATGCGCGGCGCTGCGATCATCATGGTCCTGCCAGCTACCCTTGCCCCGCTGGCTGCTAACCTCGGTCAAGCTCTGACCCTGCTGGCCCCGGCCATATTCGTCCTGAGCGCGATCATCAGCATGAGTTCCATCCCGTTCCAGTTCATCGCTCCGCCGCCGCTGCGCGCGCAGGCACTGGCAGCGCTTTCCATTGCCGCTGCATTCGTGGGAACCGGGCTTGGCCCCTTGCTGATCGGGCTGCTCAGCGACGGATTCGAGGCGTTCGCAACGGTTGACCCTCTTGCTTGCGCGCTGGCCGTCGCTGCCGGCGTCATATTGCCGATCATCGCGATCTGCCTTTCCATAGCGGCGCGCAGCGTGGCTGACCTGCCGTAAACCATAGGTAAAACGGGAGGCTTCCCGTGATAGCTTCACAAAAAAAATGAAGACGACGGAGAGGATCACCATGCTTGCAACGGCCGTACCAGCGCACGTTCCCACCGATCGGGTAGTCGATTTCGACATCTTCAATCCACCCGGGATCGAAACCGACTATTTCGCTGCCTGGACCGCGCTGCTGGATGGGCCGGGGCTGGTATGGACAACGGCCAACGGCGGCCACTGGATCGGCGCGCGGGGCGACGTTGTCCGCCAGCTTTGGGCGGATGCGGATCGACTGTCGAGCGAATGCCTTGCCGTCACGCCGGGGCTTGGTGAGGTGATGAGTTCATTCCGCTCCAGTCCGACGGCCCCGCACACAAGGCCTTTCGCACGCCAGTAGTGAAAGGCCGGCTAACGCTCGGCGCCCCGCTCGACAGCGACGGGGGCGACCCTAAAAGCGACCCTAAAACTCGGTCGCGGTTGCCCCCGAACAGCCCCGGGCAACATAAGCGCGAAACACAAGGAAATCAGCCATTTCTTGGGTTGCGCCCCCCATTCCTTGGGGGCTCTTGGCGGAGAGGGTGACCGCCGCAAGATGGCGATTATTCGGCGGATTTCTCCCGGTTCTTGGGAGGCTCCAAAACCATTACCCCGACTTTTACCCGAGGGGGTAAAATCGGCGGATTGATCGGAATTCGAACCTTGGCTGCACATCACCTCTCCGAATCGCTATGCCTCGGCACGGGTCACCAAAAGGCAGGACCCGCACTGCGCCATGATCTGTAGCTTACACCACAGATAGCGCCGGCTTCGCGTTACGAGCGGGCGGGGTTTCTTTTGCTGCCGTAAGCCCAAACAGAAGGTTTTCGAGTTCGCCGTGCGGGATGTCGAGCTGCTTGGCAATATCGGCCCGCGTGCGCTTCTGCTCCCAGAGATCATCCAGGACCATCTTCCAAAGCGCCGACGTCTCCCGAGGCATACTGTCCGGTTCCTCGCTCCCGTAGTCGGAACGAAGTTGGATGTTAAAGCCTCGATATTGCCAGTCGGACAGCAAGCCGATTTTATGAAGCCGATATGTAAGCGCCGCAGCAGATACACCCCAACGACCCTTAGCCCGTATGATTTGGGTAAGCGAATGAACCCGAGGCATTTCAGATATGATGTCCGCGCGCGGCATCAAGAATGAGCTCGCGAAAGCGTTAGCTTCGGCCTCCGCCTGCTTGCCCTGATTAGAGCCGCCGTGCTTGTGCAGCACCAGGTGCCCGAGTTCGTGAGCAGCATCAAAACGGCTTCGCTCGGTCGTTTTAAAAGTGTTGAGGAAGATGAAGGGTTCGTCGTTCCGCCAACATGAGAACGCATCAACGTTCTTAGTATTTTCCGCGAGCGAAAAAACGCGAATGCCTTTTGCTTCGAGCAGCTTGATGAAGTTGCCGATCGGCTTTTCACCCAACCCCCAAGCAGCGCGCAAAGCGCGAGCCGCCACAGCCGGATTGCGCTCTGGCCCATCATCAACCAGATTTGGAGCTGGCAACCTGTAGTTGGCGTGCAGCCAATCCGAAACGAGGTATGCAATTCCGCCTGCAGCGATCGCCGCGTTGCGTTCCCGCTTGGTTACCGATGAGAGACTGCGAAAACTTACAGCCGCTTCTGGAAGAGTATCGACGTCCTCGCCGTAAAAGAATTCAACAGGGAAACCGAGAGCCAAGGCAATCCGTCCCACAGTCGCTTCCTGCGGAACCTGCTTGCCGCTGCGGATCTGCGAAAGGCTGACGACGGTCACGTCTGCGATATCGGCCAAAGCCCGAGCCGTTTTCCGGCTGCGATCCATCGCCAGATCAAGTCGGGCCGGGTTGAATTGCATCTTATTTCCGTGCGATCGAGAACTCGTATGGATCGCCGTCGTCCGGCCGCTTAGCTACCGGTCCACGAGATTTCCAATCGCCGCTCCTAACGACGAAGATGCGTTCGAGGAAGCCCTTGAAATTCCCACCGTCTATCGAAGCCGGCAGGGATAGCTCGGCGCGCACGTCGTCGGGGTCTTGATCATTCACGGACACGCACAAGAACCAGACAGAGCGGTTCAATTCGGCGATCTTTTCCGGTGCCACTTCCGGCAATTCGGCGTCTTTAAAGAGGCCGCCTTGGGCCTCCTTGATAACTGCCTCAGATGCGGGACCTTTCCCACTGATTGCCTGCGGTCCCCGTATACCGACGCACGCTTGATCTACCGACTGGTACACGATCGAAATTCCGCTTTCCCGATGCACCACGGATTCGACGCCGTTCGTGCTATCCATGTCCCAACCCTTCGGCAGGAACAAGAAACGGGTATGGCGCACTCCTGCGAAGTAAGCCTTTGAACCGCCAGCCGTTCGGGCATCTGCCGCCACCACGTCATTTCTCGCTGCGACCACCGCCTCGATGACAGAGTAGAACTCCTCGGCGGTGACGCCGAACGGTGCCAAGCGGTCGGCGACTTCAGCAGTTTCCTTGAAAATCCGTACCGCGTGCATGAGGTGCCCTTTAATTTTTGCCGCCGCTTTTGTGGCATTAAAAATTAAAGTCCGCAAGCCCGGTGATCTCTTAGCTGTCGAGTTCCACCGGGCTGCGTATGGCCGGCTGGACCTCGGACCCGTTCCGCATTACCGTTCTGCGCAATTGGGGGACCGATGTTTTACCGACTATCTCTCGCTGCGGCAATCGTCGCTGTAGTGTTCACGACGCCGGCCGTTGGCGACACCGCATCCCGCGTGAGCCGTCAGACGCTCGAAGTGCAACGCGCGATGGCTGGCGATGTCAGGAAGCTCTCGCAATCCGCGACCAGCTTGGAAATTTCCGCAACCCTTCCAGACCCGCTCAGCGAATCATGCGCCCCAGGGGAGGAATTGAGAACCTCCGACCTCTGCGCTCAGTGGTTTGCTGCGCGCGCTGCAGGCGAAGCCGCAAGATGGTCTTACTGGACTTTCTGGCTTGGTTTGGTTTCAGCGCTCGTTAGCGCCGGAGGCCTAATCGCAATAATTGCGACCATTAAGCAAGGCCGGCACGCCAATCAAATTGCGCAGGATAGCGCCGACCACCAGCTGCGCGCGTATCTTGGAGTGAGCGAAATTAAGGCTGCTCTTGACCGGAATGGCCATATAACTGCCCGTTTGCTTATACGTAACTACGGCATAACGCCCGCCCGGAATATATCTGCGGCCATAAAAGGAATAGTGACGGAATTCCCCTCCGTTATCGATCCGAAAATTCACGCTATCGCTGATAATCAGCCATGTCCGGAAACACTTCATCCTGGTTCCGAGTTTGACATTTATGGATCTGCGGCGATCCCGGATATGAAGGCGGTAGATCGCGGGGATCAAGGTTTCTATGTGTACGGCGACGTCCACTACGACGACTTCAATGGCGTTAGGCGGAGGACGTCATTTTGCTACCGTGGAACAGAAACAACACTACTCCGGAGTGGCGAAATGCGGGTTTCAATAAACGGAAACAGTACAACGTGAACGCCTAGCAACTGGCAATTTTCACACGCTGGCAAGCATGCACTACGCGTCGGGCAGTCGCAGCATCCATTTCTGCGATGTGGCAATCCTTCCGATCAAATCCGAGCTGCTCGGCCAGCCACTTGTACCCCCTGCCCCGCGCGACGTGTGCCTTCACCCCCGAGATTTCCGCGCGCTTGCGCCACATCGGATCGAAGGCGGCATGCGCCGCTTCGCGCGCCCGCCGTGTCTCCGGTCCCGCCGGTCGGCCAAGCGGCTTGAGCGTGGGATGCACGCCGCAGTACGCGCCGCAACCGCAGCGCCAATACCAGCGGTCGAAGAGGTCGGCGCGGTGGGGATAGACC
The DNA here is from genome assembly GCF_001046635.1 of Novosphingobium barchaimii LL02. Classification (GTDB taxonomy): domain Bacteria; phylum Pseudomonadota; class Alphaproteobacteria; order Sphingomonadales; family Sphingomonadaceae; genus Novosphingobium; species Novosphingobium barchaimii. The sequence continues at coordinate 384,395 of NZ_KQ130455.1, read as the reverse complement.
ACTTGGCCGCCGACCAACTCGACCGACCCGGGCGCGCATCCCTCGACGCATGTGGGGGCGATGGCGGCGAGCGCGGCCGGGGTGAAGTCACCCGGGTCAACCAGCATTCGGGCTTCCATTGTCTTGACCTTCCTGGGCGCGGTTCTCGATAGCCTGATCGCCGCCGACGGTTACCGTCCATCCATAGGCGTCGCCGGCATCGACCGTCGAGTTGTCCAATCGGCCCTTGAAAGCGATCTCGGCCTGGAGGCATTGCAGCGCCCATTGCATATCGGCCCAGTTATCGGCGCTGAGGTGGAGGACGGCCTTAACGCGGTGCTGAGGTGAAGCCTCGCCCGTTCCCATGCGAGTAAGCTCCTCCACCGTCAAACCAAGTCCGCTAGCGAGACCTAGCAAGATCCTTCCAGACGGGTTGCGCTGACCGCGCTCTATCTTTCCAACCGTGGTGAAGTGGATCGAACGCGCGGCGTGCTCGCCCGCCGCCGTTGCCAACTGCTCGAGCGAGAAACCTCTCTCATTACGCAACCTACGGAGACGGGTTCCGAAGGTCTCCGGGACTGCTTGCGCGTGGGGCCTCACGCCGCCGCCCTCCACCCCATCGGATTTGCGATCCACTCGTTGATGTCGCTCTCGTAGAAGGCGACCAGGCCGGCGCTGATCTGGATCGGCGCAGGGAAGGTCCCCGCCTTCACACGTTTCTCGATAGTGGAGCGGGCGAGGCTCGTGCGGGCTCGAACCTCCGGATAGCGCAGGAGGTTGTCCTGGCTGCGATCAATCGTCATTGCTTGGGTTCCTTCTGATACGCTTGATGAGTTTGTGGATATTCAGGAGCGCTGATTGCACGGCCATCGGCGGCGAGGCCGAGCCGGAGGGCAGTGCGTGGCACCGCCGCCGAAAACCTCCCGTCGCGGGGCTGGCGGCGGGAATGGGGGGACTAGTCTAATTGGTGCGTCTGCGAGCAGCGGCGCGTTGACGCTCGGACTTGCTCACTAGCAGCTCGATTTTCCCGCCGGCTGCACCAGCGAGACGGCTTGCCTCCTTTGCGAGGCGCAAGAAAATGGCCACGCGGTCCATGGCTTCTTCGCGCCTGAACGGGCCAATGCCGGAAGGACCACTGAGTACGATCACGTCGTCGAGCGCGTCGTCGAGCGCGCCGAGCAGGTGTAAGGCATTGTCGATCTGGTCCTGAACTTCGGCGGCGAGCTGGTGCAGCGTCGTAGTGTCCATATCAGCGCCCCTTTCGTTCGCACTCGCTCGCCCAGGCGCCGAGCGAGATCAGGGTCCGGATGCCTTCGAGTGCGCGGCCGAGATGCCTTGGCGACACGGTAATTTCGTCAGGGCCGGTCTCGCCGAGCAGGTTGCTGATCACCAGCGTGAGAGCATGCGCCTCGTCGAGGCTGCTTCGCGCCAGATCATCGGGACTGTCGCAAAACGGCAGCGTACCATTGATCCGAAAGTCGGCGAGCGTGGTGAAATCCGAATGTTTGATGGCGTTCATGATCAGCCCTCTCGCTCGCAGGTGAAGGCGACCTGCTTCATGCGGTCGCTGCAGGGGAGCGCCAGCCGGCACTCGTCCTGGCTCAAGCCATGGTCGAGCATGGCGACGGTACCGCGATAGTCGACGATCAGCTGATAGCTGGGCTCGCATGGGCCCCAAGTCGCGGGGAAGAGCTGCTGCACTATCGCGAGGCCGAGCAGCGCAAGGCCCAGGGGCGGGAGGTAGATGAAGAAATTGCGCATCGCTCAGGCCTCTCTTTGTTCGTCAGGGAGGGCGCCGTAGAGCGCGCCGGCCACGCCCTTCGCTAAGGCCATCTCGCGCCGGGCAAGCGTCATCAGGGAGAGGATGGATTGGCTGGTGTCGGTGATGATGGCCGCATGCCGGTTGTCGCTTCCGAGCAGACGCGCCTGCTCGATGATGGTGATCAAGAGCGAGCTGCTGATCAATTCGAGCACGGCATCGGCTTCTCCGATCCATGCTGTGGCGCATTCACACGCGTCCCGAGGGCCGATCACTGCGACATTGATGCGCAGGCCTTCCCCGTCCGGGAGGCATATCCTCTCGAAGTTGTTCTCGTGCCTCATGAAGGCCTCCTGCTATGGTGATGCAGGAGGTTGGCGGAGGCCGGCCCGGAGCTATCTTCCGGGCGCGGCGCGTTTCCCTACCTGCGCATCAGGGGGTCAGCGGCCTTGCGGCGATCGTCCCCGATGCGCCCTGTATCTGCCCCATCAGGGCATGTTGTCAACTGCAAAATAGACCCCCACAGGGCATAGAAAGGTATCCCGATCCGACGGGACATTGCGTCATAGCGTTCCAGCCGGCATTTAATGATCGTTCGGTTTTGAAGCAGGCGACATCAGATTTTGTATATTCCTTAGCCTTTGATCAATCTGCTTAAGCAAAATCACCGTTGCCGTTTGAGCGTCTATCTCTTTACCATCATGCGCTTCACGATCAAAAGAGATGTCATCGTCGTCAATGCCAAGATTGTTTGGGCCCACTTGATAAAGAAATCTAACGCTCTCACCGACGTCGAAATCACCCCTTTCACTGTGATAGTGTTCAGGGCGTTCTTCCGGAACGCCTATGATGCCACTCGGAATTATTATCTCATGTGGCTCGACTTTAAGCGCTGAGGCAATTTTTTCTATCCAAGGTAAGTCTAGTTTGCGCTCCTCACGCTCTAGCTTTCCCAGCATATTAAGGGTTGTCCCGATGCTCGCTGCCAGCTGGCTTTGAGACAGGCCCCGATATTTGCGAAGTGCGGCGATGTTGTTCATGGGCGCATTATGCCCTGATGGGGCATTAAAAAATAGTGGACAGGTAGGGCATAATTTTTGCTTGACGACTATGCCCCTACAGGGCGTATTTTGGGCGTATGCAGCTCATTCAATATCTGAAAGACCGAAACGAAAGTGTTTCGGCATTCGCTGCTCGCATTAGCGAGCCCCAGACAACGATTCGTAAGATCGTCTATGGCCAGCGACAACCATCGCTCCCCTTGGCGGTGAAAATCAGCGAGGCGACGGAAGGGGCGACAAGCCCGGGTGAACTAGTCATCAACTCTTCCGACGCTGCGTAACCGTTGTGCGCCCGGCCCAGAGCATTCCAGCGAAAGCCGCTGTAAAACCGATCTTTTCCCATCGCGGCCGAGCTCTCGCGCTCGCCGCTGAGATGCGGTGCTCCGCGCAGACCGTCTATTCCTGGAAATATGCGAACGCGATCCCCCGTTACCGCCGGAGCGAGGTCCTCGACGCCGTGCACCGGATGCGGCTGCAGCTTCCCGTCGAAACCATCATCTATCTCAGCAAGGTGTTCTGACATGTCCGTTTCCAAGGGGCAGGATGCCCTGCCAGCTCTGCCGTCCAACGTGGAGGCGGAGGCTGCTTTGCTCGGCGCCCTAATGATGCCCGAGATGGGTTGGCTGATCGAGCACGCCGCGGATCGGCTGAACTCGGCGGCGTTTTACGAACCCGTGCACGGCAGGATCTTCGATGCGATCCAGCGTCAGCACTCGGTCGGACAACCGGCCAATCCGATCTTCATCAAGGGCTACTTCGATGGGGACGACGGCATCGCCGTATTGGGTGGAGCCAATAAGTATCTCTCTGGCCTTACAGCCAACATGGAAGGGCTATTGGCGCCCCGCCAATTCGTCGAGCAGGTCGCCGACCTGGCGGCCCGTCGGAAGGTGATGACCGCAATGCTGGGCGCAATTCATCAATGCGCCGACGCCAACATGAACCTTAAGGAGGTTGTCGCGGGTCTTGATAGCGCCGTCGACCAGCGCGCCAGCGACGCGGTAACGGTCTCCGATGCGGCCGAGTCGGTAGCGGCGTTTCAAAGCGAACTTGATGCCGAGCACTTTGGTGTTCTCAACAACCGCATCAGCGCAATCGATGGATTGCTAGGGCCTTTGGAGCCGAAGTCACTCACGATTTTGTCGGCCCGGACGGGTATGGGGAAGACCGTAGTTGCGACCAACTACGCACTCGGCGCCGCCATGGCCGGTCATGGTGTCTGCTTCGTCAGCCTCGAAATGTCTCGTGCGCAGTTAATGGGCCGAATGATCGCCGATGCCGGTTTCGATGATGCCGACCGCCGCGTCTCTTACACCGATATCCAGAAGCGGTCGCTCAACCCCTGGCAGCGTGAGAGGGTCAACGACCTTGGCAAACTGATCGGCAAGTTGCCGCTCACTATCGTTGATCCCGGTACCATGACGATCGGACAGCTGGAACGCACCGTACGCAGCCAGAAGCGCGCCATGGCCGCTAGGGCCGTCAGCCTCGACCTGGTCGTCGTCGACTATCTGCAGCTCCTCCGCAGTGACGGTCCGAAGCGATCGATATACGAAGCCATCAGCGACATCAGCATCCGTCTTAAGGGGCTTGCGAAGGACAATGGCGTCGCGGTGCTCGCACTGGCCCAGCTAAGTCGCAACGTCGATAACCGCCCTGGAAACAGGCCGATCCTAGCCGACCTTCGTGACAGCGGACAGATCGAGCAGGATGCCGACGCCGTGCTCTTCCTCCTGCGCGAGGAATACTACGTCAGGAACGAGGAGCCGAAAAACAAGCCCGACGAATATGATGCCTGGGAAACCAAGATAAACCGCTGCCGCGGCGTCATCGAGTTCATTGTTCCCAAGCGGCGCAACGGCTCACCCGGAAGCTCCCAGGGCAAATTCTTTGCTCCTTACCAAGCGGTGAGGGATCAGTGAACGACGACCTTCCCGAGCCGCTGACGCCGCCTGACTGCGACCTTCGGAAATTCCGCGACATGCCGCTCGATGTAGGCAGGCTGCGTGATAGTGATCTGCTCACCGAAGAGGAGCCCGAGGCGATCGTTGCTGCCCTGCTCCTTTGGGGTGCGGCATGGCATCAAGTCCCTGCCGCTTCCGTGCCCGACAATGACCGGTGGCTGGCGAAGGCCGCAGGATATGGAAGGGCTATCGAAGCGTGGATCCGGATCCGTGCCGGGGCTCTACGTGGGTTTCTCCTGTGCAGTGATGGGCGGCTCTACCACAAGACGGTAGCGGAGAAGGCTAACGCGGCATGGGACAGCCGCCTGAAGTACGAATGGACCAAAGCGGCCGATCGTCACCGCAAGTCGCAGAAGGATTTACCGGAGAAAGACCGGTCGAAATTTCCCGATTTTGAAGGGTGGAAACTCGTCCGTCAGAGTTCCGTCGATATTCCGGCGGAAATCCATGGTCGTTCCGATGGAATGGAACACGCGAAGACCGAAACGGGCAAGACTCTTGGGGCAACGCAGCCGGTGCGCGAGGGGCAAAATGCTCGAAAAACGGAAAAACAGGCATGTTCCAATGGAAATGGTGCTCACTTCCAACGGAAAGACCCCGAAATTCCGCTGGAAAATGCTCTTAAAGGAAATGATCGGAACAGAAATGAATCTATAGATAAGAGTCCTACGGACTCTTTCGTAGGCAATGCCAAAGACGGCAACCGATCTGTCGAGGGCGATCAGCCAGCCGATCCGGACAAAGTGTTCTGGGATGAGGCGAAAAAGTATCTCAGCCCCAAGCGCTCCGCACAGATCGGAAAATGGGTCAAAGACCATGGTCGAGAAGCGGTAGCCGACGCGATCAAGCTCTCGAAAGCCGAGAACGCGATCGATCCGCCGGCGTACATCAGCGCCTGCCTTCGCAACGCCAAGCAGCGCGCTGACGCTACCAAAGACGCGAAGACCGTCGAGGACGAAGCATTCAACCGGCGCTTCCCTGAACGAATCTTGCCCGAGGACGAGGCCCGCGTCCTGATGTCCGACGCAGAATTCGACCGATGGAAGTCGAGGCAAGCCGCCGAGCGTCGACCCCCAAACGAAACTGGAGCAGAACAGGAACACAGCGAATGACCAGCATCCCTGATCTTGACGATTTCACCCTCGGTGAACTCGATCCCGATCGCCGTGCTACCGACGTAACACGCCATTTGAACTTCGATTTTATGGCGCAGATCAAGGAAAACGACGCCAATACACTCGTCAAACTCCTCGCTCGAGTAGGCGAAGAGGCATACCGGCGAGGCTTTCAGAAGGGCGCCAGTGTAGGAATGCGCGAACCGGATCGCCTTCCCCGCGACCTGCACGTGTGGCGCTACGGAACCCCTCTCGACATCAGTCCTTGGGGAGACTCACCGCAAGCGGAAGAAGCGGAACACCGCCTGATGGCTGAGTGCACAGAGCTTTGGGGGAAGAGCGGTCCGTTCTGGGGCATCGTCTGTCGAGACGCTGCTGAGTTCGAGCGGCGGAAAGCTGAGCAACCCGAGTGAGCAACGACCGAACCCGCCCCGGCGCCGGCCCGATCCAAGCAGGCGACCGCCCCGAAGCAATCGTCGTCGAGCTGGCTGAGCGCCTGCATTGCGTGAGGGCCGAGCGCGACGCCGCCCTCCGAGCAGTCGAGGAGATCGAGGCCGTCATCCGCAAGGTTGATCCCGAGCACCCATGCTTGGGCCGCCGGCATGCGAACGAAGGCACGGGCAATGGCTGACCTCGACTGGCTGCCGGCGCGCGAGGTGCAGCGACGGCTGTTTGCCGCTGGACTAGCGGCGGGAGATCTGACCGGATCGATCGCTTGGTTCGCCAGGCATCGAGGCTTGATCGCGACCGGATTCGGGCGGGTCCACAACGGCGATGCCGTCGTGCGCGAGCCGAGCCGCGATCGTGTGCCCCTGCGCATGTGGCGTGCCCTCCTTGCCGGCGAGAAGCCCGGCTTGGAGAGCTTCGCGTCGTGGACGGATGGCAGCCTCACCTGGGTCATCGTTCGCGACGACGGGCGCGATCTGCAGGAGACCTGGGAGTCGGTCCACTTCGACCGCGTCTCGGTGGAAACGATGGTGCGCGATATCAGCACGCGCGGCGACGTCGACTGCCTGCAAGGATGGGAAATCGATCGGTGGATCGAGACGGCTTGCCGAACCGAGGATAGCAAGGCTGCCTGGGCGGCATACTCCCTCGATCACGGCGCGCGACGCGGGAAAAAGGCGGCTTTTACGGTCGCATGGCGACGGGTGAAGGGTGAGCGAAAGCCCGGAAGACCGCGACTTCGCGAGCGCTCGGCTTAATTCCCCGCAATCTATTTCGCGGGGAATTTTCCCTGCCCCATTGTGCATGCCCTTTCACCGCAACGCACATCGGAGCAACAGCAGCATGCCAACCCCCAGACAAAATGACGTCGGCGCGCGCACCATCTCGGTCGGTTTGCAGGAGGCGGCTCGGATAACCGGACTGAGCCGACGCAGCCTCTACAACTGCGCGAGCCGAGGCGAACTTCCGCTACGAAAGGTCGGAGCCAAGACGCTGGTGCTGGTCGATGACCTTCACCTGTTGATCACTGGCGAGGCCGCGGTCTGACATGGCTGATCCGCTCCGCTTCACCACCATGCCGCTGTCGCTGGTCTGCCGCGACGATGTCGGTTTCACCTTCCAGATGTGGCAACCTCCGCTGCAGGGTTGGACCCCGGTAACCGATCTCTTGCGGGCCTCTACGCTTGACCAGGCCGGTGCCGTACAACGCCGTTACATCGCGCAGCACGGCGGCATTATGGGGCTGATCCTCGACCGGCCCGGTTGGAAGCGCCCTGATTTCGGAGGGAACGGTCGTGGCTGAGCTGGCACTACCGGGCATCCCTAAGCGCAGCAGTCTCAAGGGCGTCGTCATCTCCCCGCATGAGCTGGGCGGTGAAAAGCTCTACAGCGTAACGGTCTGGCAAGGTGGCGGGCGTCGTCCGAAGCGGCGCTGGATGACGACGCGCGCGATCGCCTTCGCATACGCTGCCGACCGGGCAGACGACCTCGATCTGCTGATCATCGATCTCACCAGCCAGCCGCTCGACGATCGTTTCGGCGACGCCCCCGCCAGCCTCTGAAAGGACCGGCCATGGCCACCAACACACCGACCCAGCTGCCCGCCTACATCCAGATGCGCTACGAAGAGAACGGCGTCTTCGACCGGCTCGAAAGCGATGCGGAAGCGGCGGCCGCGCTGACGAGCCGCAAGTTCGAGCAGTCCTTCACCACCATCCAGGGCGGCGCCGGCAAGCTGGCTCAGATACTGCCGGCGCAGCTCGGCTCAGCGCTGGGCAGCGCGACGGATGACTTCGAGCGCCAATTCAACGCCATGCAGCAGAAGATTACGCGCAGCCTTGCCCAGGCCGGCAAGCGCGGAGACGGCGTGACGCGCGCGGTGGACGTACTGGACGTCGCTGGCGCGCAGCAGGAAGCCCAGGCGCTGCAGGGGAAGGCGAACGCCGCGCAGGAAGTCGCTGACGCGATGCGCCGGGCGGCTGAAGCGGAGGGGGCGTATTCGCAGAGCGCGCGCATCAACGTGGCGGCAGCCGAGGCGGTAGCGGTGGAGCAGCGGGCGGCGGCAGCGGCGGCGCACGATCACGCTGCGATGCTGCAACAGGTTCAGGCTCAACTCAGCGACGAGGCGATGGCGTCCACCCGAACGGCAGGCGCCACCAAGCTCCTGGCCTCGGCGAACGACAACGCCACCGATTCTTCGGGCCGCCACCGCGCGGCGATGCAGAACCTGTCCTACCAGCTGCAGGACGTGGCGATCCAGGCGCAGATGGGAACGTCGTGGTTCACTATCATGGCCCAGCAGGGCGGCTCGATCGTCTCGGCACTCGCAGAGATGAGCGCGGCCGGCGGCACTGCGGGGCAGGGCATATCGAAGGCGGGCGAAGCGGCCGACGAGGCCGGCGTCGACATTGAGGGCCTTGGCGAGCAGGCGATCGGCGTAGCGGAGAAGGTGGAGAACACCGGATCGCGCATGGGCCGCTTTGCAGCTTTCCTCGGCGGGCCATGGGGCGCAGCTTTGGTGGTCGGTGTTTCGGTGCTGGGTCCGCTCATCGCATCGCTGGCTGATACCGGCGACGAGGCGGACACCACCTCCAAAAAAGTCGATGGCCTCACGGACTCGCTCGACCGGTTGCGGCAAGCCCAGGGCCGCGTGACGATGCAGCAGCTCGGCTATGCCCAGGCCGATGTCTTCGAGAAGCAGACGGCGGTTTCCCAGCTGGACCGAACCATTAAAACCGCGAGCGGGAATGTCGGCCTGGCGGCGGGCGTTCGCAGCCTCGAGCTGAAACGCGATGATGCCCAGCAAGAGCTTGAGGACGCGCAGGCGCTGCTCAAGGTCAGTCAAATGCGGGCCGACATCCAGGCGAAGGCTGATGCTGCCGACAGGTCGGCCGTCGATGGCAAGAAGCGCGCCGCCGAGGACGATCGCGCCGCGAAAGCGGCAGAACGTGCGGCCAAGGCCGCAGAGCGCAAAGCCGCAGCGGACCAAGCTGCCGGCGAAAAGGCCATCGAGACTATCAGGCGCACGACGGAGCAGTTCGACGAGCAGCCGAAGGCTATCGATCAGGCAGCACGCGCCACTCGCGATCTGGATGCGGTCATCGCTGACCTGGGCAAACACAAGCCCGCCGGCTTCGCGGAAATGATTGAGCAGGCCCGGGACGCGAAGGATGTGGTCGCCGACTCTCTGCTCCGCCCGCTTGAGGAAATGCGGAAGGAAAGCGAGCGCCGCCTTCAGGTACAGGACCTGCTGACCGCGGGCCGTGACGACGAAGCCGCGGCGCTGCAGGCAGTATGGAGCATCGAGGACAAGCTGGGCAGCGAGGAAGAGCTGCGGGCCAAGATGCAGGACCTCATCACTGCCGGCCGGAAGGATGAGGCGGCGATCTTCGAACGGCTGCTCGCCTCGTACCCAGCAATGAAGCGCGAGGCGGCCGAACTGGCGCAGATCGAAGAGGAGCGGACGCGCCAGGCGGAACGTCAGCGCGCCCTGTTCGAGGCGCAGCTGCACGTCATCGACACCGCGCGCACCAGCCTCACCGACATGCTTTCGGGCCGAAAGACGGATTTCCTGGGCAGCATGAAGCAGAGCCTGAAGGACCTGCAGGGTGCGCGTCTCGCGGATGAGATCTTCGGCGGCGTTTTCCAGGAACTGGAAGATCAGCTTCGGCAGCGCTCCCCCTTGGGCAAGGCGACAGGCCGGTTGACCGAAGGCGTAGATACCGCCGGCAAGAAGCTGGAGGATCTCGCCACCGCAGTCGAAGGTGCCACGAAGCGTATTGGCGCAGCGGGCACGGACGCGGTCTCCGCCAGTTTGGTTGACGGGAATGCCGTGACAGTGCCGGGCACGCGTCCCAGCGCCTCACCAGCCGCGAAGACCGGGGCCACCGACCTCACGAAGCTGACTATCCAGCAGCTCGCGGAGAAGACCGCTCACGCGACGGTCGATCCGCTGCTTGCCGGCTTCGATCACACCATGGGCACCACGTTCTTCCAGAACCTGTCCGGTACACTGAGCGGCGCCCTCGCTGGCGCAATGACGGGCGGCACAGTCGGTGGCGCGGTTGGCGGGCTGCGGGGCATGGTATTCGACTATGGCCCTGACGTCTTCGGCAAGGGCATGACGGAAAAGCTACTTGGCAGGTTCGACGATGCCCTCGGCGGCGTGCAAACCGGCAGCATGGCGGCTGGTCTGATGAAGGGCATTGGCCTCAAGACCTCATCAACCGGGGCTCAGATCGGCGGTGCGCTCGGGGGTCTTACCGGTATCCCAGGCGGCGACATCATCGGCTCGATCGCTGGCGGCCTGCTCGGCGGCCTGTTGAAGGGCAATCGCACCGCCAATGCCGTCATCACGAATGCGAACGGCTATACCCAAGGCGGCAAGGACAACGGGAACTACGGCACCGTCGCTGGGCTGGGTGATAGCGTCATCGGCAACCTGACGAACATCGTCGACAAGCTCGGCGGCACCGTCGGCAGCTTCATGGTGTCGATCGGTACGCGCGGTGACGAATACCGGGTCAATCCCAACGGCACGAGCCTGAAGATCGACAAAGGGGCGATTTCGTTCGGGGATGATGCCGAGGCGGCCATCGCCTTCGCAGTGAAGAACGCGATCGAGGATGGCGCACTCAAGGGGATGAGGGCATCCACCCTCAACATCATCAAGGCCGGCGACGACCTCGAAGCGGCTTTGCAGGACGCGCTAGATTGGGAGAACGTATTCCGCGAGCTGAAGTCGATCAAGGATCCCTTGGGCTCGGCGATGGACGATCTCGACAAGGAGTTCGAACGGTACATCGACCTTGCCAAGACAGCTGGCGCCAGTGCGGCGGAAATGGCCGACCTGCAGGAGCTATACAGCATCAAGCAGGCCCAGGCGGCCGAGGACTACAAGGATCGCATCCTGGGCTCCCTGCAAGGCCTACTCGACGGCCTCACCACCGGGGACAATGGGCTCTCGCTCCGCGACCGCAGAGCGGCGGCGCTGGGCACCTATGACGGCTTGGCGGCCCGGGTGAAAGCCGGCGATAGCTCTGCTTACGATGACTATGCCAGCGCCGCTCAGCAGCTGCTCGACATCGAACGGGACCTCTACGGCTCGCAGCAGGAATACTTCGACCGCCTCAACGAGGTGACCGACCTAACGAAGACACGCATCGATGCCGAGACCAACGTCGTTTCCATCGCCGAGAACCGGGACAGCCCGTTCGATGCCACCGGCGCCGTCAAGTCGTCGATCGACACCCAGACCGACCAAACCGTGTCTCGCCTCGATGCGGTGAATGAGAATCTTGGGCGGGCGCTGTCCTTCCTCAGCCAGATCGCAGCAAACGGGGGCACTATGCCGTCGTCCGGATCGCCGCGAATTTCCCTGCCCAGCTACTTCTAACCACGAAAGGAAAGACCCATGACCACGAGTTCAAGACTGACGGCTCATCGCGAAAAGAATGGGACCGACTTGCGCACCGGGCTCCCGCTCGCGGCGGGCGCGCCCCGCCGCTTTGACAACTTCCAAGCCCGTCTCAGCGCGCCGCTTCCTGGAGCGATCAACACCAAGCCGGGAGCGGCCGCTCATCAGTCGACGACGCAGACCCCGGCCCAGCCGCCTGCAGCCGCCCCCAAGGTGCCAGCTATGTCGCAGGCTGAGATTGCGCGGACGCGGCGCGCCGAGCGTCACGATGCCGTGATGGGCTCGATTGCCGCGAGGGGCCGCCAGCTCACCGCCAAGGCCCTGCTGGAAGCGAAGGAGAACTACACCACCGCGCAGATCCTGGGGAGCCTGGCGAGCATGCCGACCGACGCGGATATCCGCGCCAAGGCAAAGCGCGAAGCGTCGGATGCGGTGTGGGACCGCGCCCGTTTCGGGGCCGAAGCGCGAAGATCGGCCCCCGCTGCCAATGCTGAGAACGGGAGCCGCAAGGCAAGCGGTGCCGTCTGGGATCGCGCTTACGGACGCGCTGCCACCGACGCTCCCGCACTGGTGCCTAAGCATGGGCCGGCAATTGGCCGCGCCGCCGCCGATGCGGTGTGGGACCGCGTTAACGCCAGAATGGAAGCCCATCGGAGGATCTACTCATGAGCCTGCAAACCGCACTTCACGAAGCCACCCGCCGCGCTCAAGCTCTCGACTTCTCCGCCGAGAACGAGCGCATTGCCGGAATAGACCAGCAGCTTGGGCAGATTGAGGAGGCCATACAGGGAGCGCGCGCCCGGCGCGAGGAAGTCTTGCAGCTCGTCCGCGAGCTGAACGGTGAGAGCAATCCCGCTAGACGCTCGACCCTCGATATCGACGATGGGAACGCGGTGGCCGATGCGTTGCTTGCCGGCGTAGCTCCCGCCGACGCCGCAGCGAGCAAGTTTGACCGTGGAGCGCTCGAGCACGAACGTGATGCCCTCTCGGAAGGCTTGTCCGCGCTGGCGACCCGCAGGACCGCCCTGCAGCGCCAGCGTCAAGACACTCAGCGGGCCGCGGCGCGTCGGGCGCTCGAGGAACTCAGACCGTTGTGCCAGGCATACCTCGACAAAGCGAAAGAAGGGGCAACGCTCATCATGGAAAGCTTTGCAGCCCTCAGCGCGATCGGCCGGGCAACGAACAGCAACCCGCCAGGCCTTAATGAAACGGCGCACGCTGCCACCGGCGTGTCGACGTCTGGTTCGCTACTGGCCCTCGGGAACTCGATGCCGGTCCCTGACGAGGTTGTAGCATTGGCCGCAATCCTTGCCGGGAAGGGAGCGGCGTATATGGGAGGCCTGCCGAAGTCGGTGCAGCTCCGCGACCACTACGAGCCGGCAACCCTCGCAGTAGCAATGCGCCGCGAGGTGGCGCCGGCCCCGCAGAGGTCGGTCTTCTACAGGTAACACGAGATCGGGCGGGGTCCTCTTCCCCCGCTCGGGTGGGCCTCGCCCTTGGACGGGGCGGGGCACGGGGCCGGCGGAGGGTTTTCCGCCGGGAGGGGCGGCCGGAGCTTCAGGCCGGCTGCCCCATTCACGAAAAGGGCGGTCAGGCTTCGGCTTGGCCGCCCTTTTTGTGTCTAAGTGACTGGTTCTTCTAACTATTGCGAACCTATGGGGCTCAAAATCGCGCATAAAACGCGGTTCCTATGCGCTTTAGGGTGCGCAATTAACTAGGTAGGACCCGTAATTTTATTACGCAGCATGGATTTATTCGTATGTTGCGATACGCATGCAATAGCGGAGGCGCCGCTGAAGCGTCAGAAGTCCGGGTCTGTTGCCCAAGATTGCCGGTGACAGAAATGGCCTAGAACCGGGGGAGGCGATCACACCGAATATCTGATGCCTTTTGACCCAGCAGATAGGGTGTGCGTGCCAGATGCCGCGACCAATGGTACGCAGCCAGCGGCTCAGCAAAAGCTGCAGGCTCCCACGGGACATGGCTGGACCGCGATCGCCAAATGATAACTCGCAAAATGACTTCCCACTTCCCTCGAGATGCAGGGTATCTACAAAGGCTACATGACCTCAACCACCCAGCATCCCAACCAAGATCGGCCAATCCGTCGCAATCGGGACGATAAACTTGATCGCGGGCCGTTCGTCGCCAGCCTCGTACGGACCCTTGTGCGAGACAGCAGGGATGCTCAAGGTAACCTAATTGGGCGGTCATCCTCAGGATTTGTCGTTGGCCTGACCGGCAAGTGGGGCTCAGGTAAGTCTAGTATCCTGTCGCTCGTTCAAGCCGAGCTGGGGACAATGGACAGAGTGATTGTTTCCTATTTCAATCCATGGCTTTTCAACGGCCGGGATGAACTCGTGCGCGGCTTCTTTAGCGGCCTTCGCGATGACATGGGGCGCAGCACCAGAGAGCATGGCCGGGACCTGGCTGAGGCCCTCGAACGTTACTGGGGCGCCATAGACCTTGCTGGGCACGCGGTAGCCGCAGTCGCTGACCTGCATGGCGCGGGCGGCGCCGCTACGACAGGCTGGGGTCTGTGGAGCAAGCGCACTAAGGATGCCATAGCAAAGCCAGAGGCACGTTCGCCCGAGGAGGAAAGGCGCTTTCTTGAAAAGAAGATCACGACGGCGAAGGTCGCAGTCGTCGTACTGATCGACGAACTCGACCGGGTAGAAGACGACGAAGTGCGCGCGGTGGCGCAGCTGATCAAGGCGGTCGGCGACATCGAGGGCGTATCGTATCTAGTCGCATACGATCCAGACCGGGTTGCCGACGCGCTCGGCCGCGGTGTCGGGCAAGATCGGCTCACTTCCGGTGCGCGATATCTGGAAAAGATTGTCCAGCTGCCGATACCGCTGCGTCCGCTATTCGAAGCGGATGTAGATGCGTTGCTCAAAGCGGAGCTCGAAACCTATGGGGTATCGCTTCCGGACGAGCAGCGAGAGAATCAACGCGCAATCTTTGACCAGATTAAGAGAGAGGTCACGACGCCTCGCGACATCAAGCGTCTCGTCGGCGCCTTCGCGGTGCTCGAACAAGCAACACGCGGGGAAATCGAACCTGTCGATGTCCTCGCCTACTCTTGGATACTGACTAAGGCGCCTGACCTACGCGAGGCGATTATGGTTCACTTCGACGGTATCGTCTCCGACGTGACCGACCGCACTCTCATCGCCGATTTGATGCGACGTCACAGCAATAATCAAAGGCCGCCACTCCCATCTGAAATCCTTGGTGAATGCGCATTGGCGCACCACGACCTGCTTCTTCTCCTATTTCCTAATTTCCGGGAAGACCAGAATGCGACCGGCAACGATGGAAACCGACTGGATCGCCGCCGTAACATGGTGCGCCTGCTATATCTTGGAAATCCACCAGGAGCGGTTGCGCGCAAAGATATCGAGCGAATTTGGCAGATGCGGGACGCCGCCGAAATGGAAGCAGCGCTACGGGCATTGATGGAAGCAGGCGAGTTGACTGCCTTTCTCGATCGCATGGACGATCTGATAGCGCAGTTGCCTGCCAACGGGGATACGTTGTTCTGGCCCGTACTTTCGCGTGCTTTGACCCGGTCACGCGACTGGATGACTAGCCCGGGGCCAGAGTATGCGCTGGTCGATGATGCTGCAGCTATGTTGACGCATCTGGCAATACGAGACCGAAAACAAGAGTCTCGCGTAAAGGCGGCTGTTGATGCTTTAATTGCCTCAGGCGATCTCGCGATTACTCCTACCATATTGCGTAAGCAGTTATATGTTAACGGAAGATACGGACAGGAATTGGTCAATAATGACGTTCTTTACACTAAATCGGAGGCGATCGATTTACTGCAGCGCGAAATTCCTCGCTATCGGGATGCCGTGCTCGACGGCACGGCGCTGCGTCGGCTTCCCAACCTAGAGGTGATCTATACTCTTGCGAACAACGAGTATTGGGGCAACGACCTTCGCGACTCTCTCACACATCAACTTGACGGCCGCGATGCGTTGGCAACGATGGCGGCGCTGATTTATCCCCCAGGTTACGGCAGCAGTTATGCCTCAGTCTCTCAACTATTCGACCCGGTTCCAGTCACCAAAGCTCTTGGTGAAGCGGATTTCACGACCCCTCCGCTGCAACCTTGGATCGATAATGCAGTCGGACAGCTCCGCGCTACGCTAGCAGGCCCTGACGATTCGTAGGTAATCGGCGACAAAGCCGACCATGCCTTCGACGAGATATAGTATGCGTTTTTGGCCGGCGTCCCCGCCGAGCAACAAACCTCGCTTTCAACCCCGAACTGTCGAAACGGTGGATAATGTTCGGCCGGGGCTGTCGGGGTAAGGCGCAGGTTTTGAAGCTTTCTGCGGTATGGCGACAGGCCCAACTGATCTATATGGATTAAATTCCGAGCTCGGCGCTAATCGGAATGACAGTTATGTTCACTTCGAACGTCAACAACGACCGGACCAACGAACGATAGCTGTTGACGGATCGAAGCGCTCAAAGGCACCTAGCAGCGGTGACTACTCCATCGTCTGACCGGTTCAAAAAACCTGTTATCGCAGCAATAGCGAAGCGCGCCGCGCATCGCTGTTCAAACCCAGATTGCATGGCAATCACCACTGGACCAACCGATCTCCCGGCCGGCACCGTAAATGTTGGGGAGGCAGCGCACATTTACGGCGCGCACCCTGGATCAGCGCGATATGACCCAAAAATGGTGTCTTCAGCGCGCTCCGATATCACAAACGCAATTTGGCTGTGCGGTAACTGCCATAAGCTGATCGACGATGATGAAGCCCGCTTTCCGGCCGGCATTCTCTTTGAATGGGTCAAGCAGCACGAGTTGGAAATTGGGCGGATGATCGGGAAGGCTGGGGCGGAAGCACGTCGCCGCTACGAGGTTCGTTACCTAGAGGAATTTGGTCGCATCAGTTATCGTGCCGAGCGTCTGCTTATCGAGAAATCGGACAACTGGGAGTACCGGCTTACGGCGGAGATGCTTCGCTATGAAATGTCGCCCGTGCTTCAGCGCTGGCGAGCATTGCAAAGGGGGCTGTACATGCTGCCTGCTGTTCCCGTTCCAGCGTCAGAATTCTTCCGATGGACAAGCTTGCGGATGGCTGAAATTCGAGGCATCGCGCGGGCATTCGGCGAATTGATGAACGTAGAGTTCGGGCGGTCGTGGGGCGACCGGAGCCTACCCAAAAGCTCTGGGGATGCGAGTGAAATCGTCGCGACGACCAGGCTATTTGCAGAGATGTGCCGCAGCGCATTGGTGTGGGAGGAAACTGTCCAATTCGCAAAAGTAGATGACATATTCAGTGAGATGTTGTCGCTCCTTGCCGGCGTAGCGGGCTACCTAATCGATGAGGCGGCGAAGGTGCCCGCTTTCTTATCAGAAATTCTGACCGAGGATCCAAAAGCAGGCGAACATCGGCTTTCGATCGTCCTTGGATTACCAGAAGGTTGGGCCGAAAAATTGGACAATGCTGGTGAGAGAGCTCTCCAGGCATACGATGCTGAGTTCGGGCGATAAGGCGGTATCATTGAACCAAACCAAGCAACGCAGCGTGCCATCGACAATCGTGGAGCTAGCCCGTCTCGCCGCGATCGAGTGTAGAAGTCGTGCTCGCGATCAAGGCGGCCACGACGCCAGCCGCGAAGCAGGCGGCCTATGCGGCGGTGACCTGGGCTCAGACGCTTTAACTGAACTCGACGAAGGTGGCCTCGCAAGAGATCGAGCGTCCGATGCGTACTGGACCCACAGGTTATTCAATCGGGTTCGGCTTCGAGCACATGGTAAGCTGTTGAAGTGATTGCTCCGAAACCGACTTGCCACTCACCCTTTAACCACGGACTGTGCCCTTCTGTGTTGAGCCCAGCCATCGCGTTTGCAAATACCTTCATTGTTTCGACAAGGTCCTTTGATTTGGGGGCAGTCAGGTTTCCTAGCGCCCCGTTGGACTGTCCTAACCACGCGTTTGCGCCATCACGGACGCCTACCGAAATCCATCCATTCGCATGATCGCCCGACGTGGGACCTTTTTGTCTTGCAGAGGCAGCAAGCTGATTGATCTGACCGTCGATCTGTTCGACTATTGAGTTGACGACAGGGATGTCACCCAAAATTGAATGAACCATTTGCGACGCCATCTGAGTAAATCCAGAAGTTGCTGCCTCCAAATTAGCTAACAACATGTCAAAGCTTGTGGCCCAATTCGCTTTGTAGGTTCCAGGCCCAAAGCCAGATCGGCAATAAGCCATCATCCCCTGCGCTAGATCCGCGCAAATCTTTCCTTCAGAGGTCGCCGTCTGTATCGGCCGCTGCGTCACGCTCAGGTCTGCATCGTCTTTCATGTATTTGACAAACCACCCATTCGACGCCGCAGCACCTGGCGGTGGCGAGGCCAAAGATGCATTGGTGACTTTCTTGTAATAAGACGCAAGACGCTTTCGAACGGCAGCGAGATCGGCCTCAAGATTAGGTTCTTGCGCAACCGCTGAGCCGACCGAACCGAAAGGCAATGCGACAGCAGCAATGGCAACCGCACCATTAACAATAACTAACCTTCGATTAATCATCGAACTCTCCCGGAATTACTAAAACAACTTCGTAATTAGTCATTACGAACGTACGCTATCGAAGTATTTCCGAAAATCAGGTTATAACACCCCCTGATTTCTCACCACGCCGCATCAGCCCCTTCTCGGCCCATCCAGCAGCTCATTCGCCGGCCGCATCCCCTTCATCAGCATATCCGCCCATTCCTGCGCCAGCTCGCGCCGCCGTTCCATGTGCCCGGCCCGATCGTAGGCGGCCTTCACCTGGTTCTCCGGGACGTGCGCTAGCATCAGCTCGATGATCGCCGGGTCCGCCATGCGCTTCTGCTTCACCGCGATCGCGTTCATGGTCGTCGAGAATGCCGCCCGCCAGCCGTGCGGGACGTGGCGGCCGAAGAACCCGACGCGGTTGTAGAGGTAGCCGATCGCGTTTTCGCTGATGGGCCGGTGGCTATGCCGCTGCCCAGGAAAGACCAGCCTTCCCCGGCCGGACATGCGTCGGATTGCTCTTAGCACCTCCACAGCCTGCCAGCAGAGCGGCACCAGGTGCTCGAACTCATCTTCCCCCTTCAGGTCGGCCACCAGCTTCATGCGCTGGGCCGGCACACGCCAGAGCGGCATGAACGGGCCGAAGGCTTCCCCCTCCCAGTCGATCCCCTCGAATTCCGACCACTCCGCGAATCGGACCATGCCAGGCCGAGCCTGCGTCAGCGCCAGGAAGCGCGATGCGAGCTTCGTCACCGGGTCTGCGCCCGATCCCTCTGCGGCGATCAGGACCTCCCGCGCTTCGTCCGGGTCTGTGATGGACGGCTGCTTCCCCTTCTTCGGAAGTGGCTTCAGCGCCTTGCCCACGACCGCCGCTGGG
Source organism: Novosphingobium barchaimii LL02 (assembly GCF_001046635.1). GTDB lineage: Bacteria > Pseudomonadota > Alphaproteobacteria > Sphingomonadales > Sphingomonadaceae > Novosphingobium > Novosphingobium barchaimii. The sequence continues at coordinate 365,240 of NZ_KQ130455.1, read as the reverse complement.
TCATGCGTCACGACGCCCTCGGAAATCGCGTAAGAGAAGACCGCCGAGATCCGCTGGCGCAGGCGCTTCGCCGTCTCGATGGAGCCACGGGCCTCCACCAGACGCAAGGTCTTAAGCACCGCCGGCGCGTCGATCGACACCAGGGCCTTCGCGCCGAGCGACGGGAAGACGTCGCGCTCAAGGCTGGTGATGACGTCGTTGGCATGGACAGGGGCCCAGCGAGGCTTCTGCAACTCGAACCAAGCGCGTGCGGCAACCTCGAATGCTACCTGCTTCGCCGCCTCCGCCTTCTCGCGCTCGGCTGCCTCCTTAGCCTTTTTCCGGGCGCCTGAAGGATCGATGTTTTCGCGGAGCTTTCGGCGCGCGTCGTCCCGCTTGTCTCGTGCCTCGGTGAGCCTGACCTCCGGATACGGCCCGAACGTCAACAAGCCCTCTTTCCCGAACAGACGATATTTCATCCGCCAGGTCTTCGAGCCCGTCTTTGAAACGTACAGGTAGAGCCCGCCCGAATCTGAAATCTTGTACGGCTTATCCCTCGGCGCCGCGTTCCGCACTTCCTTGTCCGTCAGCATATCTACCCCTAGGGGTATGATGCTCCCCCATCGCCAGCTTACCCCGACCTTTTACCCCCACATCACTCGGTTAGATCGGTGAAAGCTTGGGTAGATCGGGCAAGCTTAATAGCGGCAAACCCGCAAAAATGCGAGGTATTCTGGGCAGTTCTGGGAGTGTTTGTGAGGAGCTCTGGCGGAGAGGGTGGGATTCGAACCCACGGTACGGTTTCCCGTACACTGCATTTCGAGTGCAGCGCATTCGACCACTCTGCCACCTCTCCGCTAGAGATCGTGCTACAGTGGGGAAGCCCCACCGGGTCAAGCGAAGTGCGCCGCTAGCCCACTTGATCGACCTTGCCAAGCCCCGAATTGCACTTTTTCGGGAATGACTTGTCCATCCCCCGTTTCCCCCGCTTGTTTCACCCCGCTGCAAAACCTATATCGGGTCCATGAACAGGGCGTCCTTCTATTCCCCTCAGGCCGGACGCGTCATCGATGCTCCCAGGCAGACCCGGGCGCGATTCGCGATCGGCGATGTGGTTCGCCACAAGTTGCATGACTTTCGCGGCGTGGTTTTCGATATCGATCCCGTCTTCGCCAACAGCGATGAATGGTACGAGTCCATCCCGCTTGAGGTGAGGCCGGTCCGCGACCAGCCTTTCTACCACCTCCTCGCCGAAAACGAGGAATCAAGCTACGTCGCTTATGTAAGCCAGCAAAACCTGACGGAAGATGCCGAAGGTGGGCCAGTGGACCACCCCTCGCTATCTCAGATGTTTGAGGATTATAGCGACGGCCATTACCCGCTGCGGCATGGTCTGGCGCACTGATACAGCGCCTTCCGGTTGTTTGTGGCAGCTGGAAATGTCCGATTCCTACAGCGGCGGGGCAGCTTGCATACTGATGCCCTTGGCTGCGCGCCTGGAGCCCTGAAGCAGGCTGGAGACCTCCCCGGCCGGCACCGGACGCGAGAGCAGATAGCCCTGCACTTCGTGACAGCCGACCCTTTTCAGGAACGCGTACTGCTCCTGCTCCTCGACGCCCTCCGCGGTCAGGCGCAGGCCGTTGGCGCGAGCGAGGCTCACGATCGCCTCCACCAGCGCCGCACCGGGTACGGTGGCCACGGCGTTGACGAAGGAGCGATCGATCTTGATGCGGTCCACCGCGAAGTCGCGGATGTGGCTGAGCGAGGAATAACCCGTACCAAAGTCGTCCAGAGCGCAGGCGACGCCAAGGCGGCGCAGTTCAGATAAAGAGCGGGCGACATCGCCCGAGGCGGCCATCAGCGCCGTCTCCGTCATTTCCAGCTCGAGCCGTTCGGGCGATACGCCGTTTTCGGCCAGCACCTGGCTTACGGTTTCGACGAACTTGCGGCTGCGCAGCTGGATCGGCGAGACGTTGACCGCAACACGGAGCCCCGGCCATGCCCGCGCATCGCGGATCGCCCGGCGCAGCACCCATTCGCCCACCACTTCGATCAGGCCCGACTCTTCTGCCGAGCGGATGAAATCGGCTGGGCCAACGAGACCTTGCTCGGGGTGTTGCCAGCGCAGCAGTGCCTCCACCCCGACCATCCGCCCATCGTCCATCGCATAGATCGGCTGGTAGTGAACGCGCAGCTGCTGGTCGCAGTCGGCAAGGGCGAGGCGCAGTTCCCGGTAGCTCTCCTCGCGCGATCGCACGTCCACGTCCATGCTGGGGGTAAAGAACAGGAAGCGGCTGCGCCCCTCGTTCTTCGCCTTGTACAAAGCGATGTCGGCTTTGCGGATAAGCTCGGTGCGGTCGACCCCGTGTTCAGGGGCGAGGGCCACGCCGACACTGGCGCCAATGAAGGCCTGCGAGCCGGACAGGTCGAACGGACGCTCCAATGCGGCAACGACGCGCGCGCATATATGCTCGACCGCCACCCGGTCTTCCGGTTCGCTGATCAGAATCGCGAACTCGTCGCCGCCCAGCCGGGCGACCAGGTCGTAGCCGCGCACTTCGGCGATAAGACGACGGGCAACCTGGCGGATCAGCGCATCGCCGGCGGGATGGCCCAAGGTGTCGTTGACCTGCTTGAAGCGGTCGAGGTCGATATAAAGCAGCGCCAGCAGCGACTTGTGCCGGCGCGCACGCGACAGCGCCTCATCAAGGCGCTGCTCGAACATGGCGCGGTTGCCTAGGCCGGTGAGTTCGTCGTGCATGGCCCGGTGCTGGGCGTGGAGACGGCTTTCCTCTAGGTCGATGGTCCGCCGGGCAAGCCGACTGGCAAGGACGTAGATCACCCCCGTCGACAGCAGCAGCACAAGCGCCAGCATCGGCCCCAGCGCCGCCATCACCTGGCTGCCCGGCGCGAAAGGCTTCCACACCAGATAGCCGATCGTGCCGCCCTTCCGATCTTGCAGCGCTGCCGATCGGGTCCGGGTGTCGCTGTCCGGTGCGATCGCATAGTGTGCATCGTTCAGCCCGTACTGCCTGCCGACCCGCGTAAAGACGCTGTCGTCGAGGTATACCACGCCTATGTGCACCGCTTCCGTGCCCGGCACCTGCGGCAACTGCCCGCTGTCGCTGACAATCGGCTTGAGACTGATGATCGCGGGCCGGCCGCGCACGACCGCAAGATCCCCCTGCCCCGGCGAAAGCATGGCGGAGCGGGCATTGTTGCGCTTCTGAATGGTACGCGTAGCGCGCAATCTGACGACCAGCGGATCGGCCACGTCCTCGACCGCGATATAGCTTTCAGGCCTCGTTCGCTTGCTGCCGCGCATCGCATAGATTGGTCGGTCGCGCGGATCGAGGATATAGACCTCGTCGATACCCGCGTAGCCCTGGAACCAGATCCCCAGGTTGAGGTCCATCCACGCCATGTCGAGCGGGGCCTTGCGCACCTGGCGCACCGCCTCGTCCCAGACGGTGGATGATTCCTGAGCATGGGCCACCCGCTCCACCGCTTGCGACAGCACCAGCGACACCACTGCACGGTCACGTTCACGGGCGATGCGGTCCACCTCGCGACCGGACCAGTAGAGCAGGCCAAGGATCAGTACACCAACGCAAAGCGCCGCCAAGACGATCGGCGCGGTGAAACGCACGACAGTCTTGCTACGGTTTTCGCTTGAGACCTTGCTTAACGGCACATCCCATTGCCTGCACCAGAGCGAATAAATTTCCGTTAACGTACGGTGTACACTCGCGTTTTTTCACTTAGGCCCGGCTATTTATCCCTTTAACTTCCAACCTGACCGCAGAACGAGAAATACCACGCCGGCAAGCGCCGCGTCCAGCACGCCAAGGCCAAGCGCGCTGTGCAGCACGGCCATGTTGGTATCGCCGATGTCGCTCTGCCCCAGGAAGCCGAAGCGGAACCCTGAAATGACGTAGAAGAACGGGTTGGCGCGGCTGATCGCCTGGAAGGCCGGGGCCAGGTTGTCGATCACGTAGAACGTGCCCGACAGCAGCGAGAGCGGAGCGATGACAAAGTTGGTCACGGCAGCGTTGTGATCGAACTTCTCTGCCCAGATCGACGAAAGGAAGCCCAGCAGCGCCAGGAAAACCGATCCGCACAGGCCGAACCACAGAACGGCCCAGGGGTGCGCCATGGACAGGTCGACGCCCGGCCACAGCAGCATCGCGCCGGTCAGCGCCAGCCCCACCAGCACCGCGCGGGTGACGGCAGCGCCCACGATCGCCAGCATCAGCTCGCCCTCGGTAAGCGGCGGCATCAGGAAGTCGATGATCGTGCCCTGGATCTTGCCGGCCAGGAATGAGAAACTGGAATTGGCGAAGGCGTTCTGCATCATTCCCATGACGATCAGGCCCGGCGCCACGAACGTCGCGAAGTTGACGCCCAGCACTTCGCGGTTCGCCCGGCCCAGTGCAACCGTGAAGATCACCAGAAACAGCATCGTGGTGATCGCCGGCGCCCATATCGTCTGGGTCTGCACCTTGAAGAAGCGGCGAACCTCCTTCATATAGAGCGTCTTGAGCCCCACCCAGTTTACCTGGTGGATCACGGGCTCTCCCTTTGCCGGAAACCGGCCAGGAAGCGATAGAGCCGGATTGCCGTGGGGTTCCAGAATCCCGGGGGTGTCCGGCAGCTCAGTCGAATGGGGTTGATCGGCCATGGACCGGCGACTATCGGCTGAACGCTTCCGAGGCAAGCGGCGCCTAGGTATCTGGACCGATTCCCGGGAGTAATCCTGAAGAATGGTCCTCTTGAATGATGGAACTGGAATGAGCTGGACGGACGAGCGGATCGAGAAGCTGACCAAGATGTGGGAAGGCGGCGCAACCGCCAGCCAGATCGCGGAAGAGCTTGGTGGTGTCAGCCGCAACGCGGTGATCGGCAAGGCGCATCGCCTCGACCTGAAGGCGCGCCCTTCCCCCGTGAAGGCGAACGACAAGCCTGCCGCTGCTCGCCCGGCCGCGCCCAAGAAGGTCAAGCCGGTGGAAGCCGCGCCGACGCCGCCCCGCGCACCCGAGCCGCAGGCAGAAACGCCGCCCGCGCCCTCTTTCCAGCGTGCCGCTCCGCCGGTTGCCCCCGAGTCGCCTGCACCGCGCGCCGCCGAACCGGTCGCCGCGCCTGCCAGCGATACGCCTGCGCCGGTTTCGGACCGTCCGCGCGTCGTCTCGGTCGGCCCCGGCGGCTTCCTGCGCCAGGGCCCCGGCGATCAACAGCAGCCGATCCCGCCCGCGCCGCCGCGCCGCCTGATTCCGGCCAAGCCCAGCGCCGAGATCGCCGGCAAGACAAGCCTGCTCGACCTCAACGACCGCGTCTGCCGCTGGCCGATGGGGCACCCGGGCGAGCCGGACTTCCATTTCTGCGGCGACAAGGTGAACCCCGGTTTCCCGTACTGCGTCGATCATTGCGGCCGCGCCTATCAAGCGCAGCTGCCGCGCGGTGCCCGCCGTGCGCCCCCGCCGCTGCCTTTCGGCGGCCCGCGGGTCCGCTGATCCGATGATGGGCAGGCGGCTGTCGAAGCTGGCGGCGCTGATCGCGCCGCTCACGCTTTCGTTTTCCCCTGCCACTGCGCAGGAGTCTCCCGCAGCCCCTGCCGCCGCGCCCGCACCGGTGCCGACCGAGTACGTCTACGTTGCTCTGACGGTGCCTCAGGGCGTCATCACGCTGGCGCTGGACAAGACCCATGCCCCGCTGACCACGGCCAATTACCTGAAATACGTCGATTCGAAAAAGATGGACGGCGCGGTGTTCTACCGTGCCATGCATTTCGACTACGACCACGAACAGGGCCTGCTGCAGGGCGGGGTGCGCAACCCCGCCAACCTGCTGCCGCCGGTAGCCCATGAACCGACCAGCAAGACCGGCATCAAGCACGTCGCGGGCACTGTCTCGATGGCCCGCTTCGCTCCCGGCAGCGCCACCGCCGACTTCCTAATCCTGCTCACCGACATGACCTCGCTCAACGCTGACGAAGGCAACCAGGGCAAGGACCCCGGCGCCGGCTTCGCCGCGTTCGGCCACGTCGTCTCGGGCATGGACGTCGTCAGGAAGATCTGGAACGCCCCGCTCTCCCCCACCAAGGGCCAGGGCGTGATGAAGGGCCAGATCCTCGAAAACGAGGTGAAGATCGTGACCGCGCGCCGCACCAAGGCGCCGCCGACCGCTCTCTGAGCGCTGCGCCTGCCGAAACCGCGCTCATCTCTGAAACACGGACTATGCGGGCTAGCGGATGGCCATCACAGGCTCATTTCCTGACCGGGATCGCAGGCGGCGAGCCGCTGACCTCCCCAACCCAGAAATATCCATCATAGTCGCTGCTGACGCCCTGCTTCGCATCCGAAGCGAGCGAGACATGCGGAGCGCCCCGGAAATCCGGGTCCGGCAAAACCTGATGATCGGCGCAATCTATGGCATCATCGTGGATGGGCTTGCCAGCTTCCGCCTTATAACCAGCCTTCAACCCGCAATTCCACGCGGTCCCGCCCGCAGATTTCATTCGCAGCGAAATGACGGATCCGGCATCGATCAAGCGCATCGCCATGGGCTCGAACATGACCCCTACGGTTTCGACGGCGCGTTTCTGTGCATGAAGTCCCCCGACGAGGATCAGCGCCATGTCGTATTTCGATGCATGGAACGCGGTCACTATGTTTTCAGCCTGTGCCGCTTCGTGAGGGCCTTGCCCCGGTAACTTGGCAAACCGGCGGCGTTGCTCGTCATCTTTTTCGCCATTGAACGCGGCGATACCGATTTCGGCGCCGGCTGCCTTCAAGGCATTAAGATCCACCAAAAGCTGGAACATCGCCTTGCTGGCAACGCCATCACGTCGGCCGCTCCAGCCTGCCGCGCCCAGCGCATCTGCAAACTGAGAATGCGGCAGCGCCCAAGCCGCCTGAAACCGCGGATCGACGCCCGCATCAAATTCCACGCCGATCAAGACCTTCTTGCCGCTCGCAGCAAGGGAACACGCCACGCGCCCGACGAACGCCGGGGCCTGCCGAGTGCCGTGAATTTCACCGAAAATCACGAAGTCCGGATTGCGCTGGTCTATTGAGGCCCAACCCTCGGGCAATGTGCAATCCGGCATGACAGGGCGAGCCAAGTCAGCCCGGTTGTGCGCAGGTTCGACAGGACCGGCGGCAGGGGGCCCAGCGCTTGCCGCACTGAGATGCATGCTTCCCAACAACAGCCCCAAGCCGATCCCTGCCACCGTCGGCATGTCGCTATCTCCACACGATCCATCGCAATCGCCCATATCCTTGCCTACCGCGCAAGTTGGCGCAACTGCAAGCCGATGTCGGCGCAGGATGATCTGGGCTGGCCGCCAGGCGCTCAGCTCCAACGAAAAAGGGCCGCGCTTTCGCGCAGCCCCTTCCTGTGTTTCCTTGCGGAACCTGGACCTGATCAGTCTTCCTTGAGGAAGGCCGGCAGGTGATCCGGGTTGCCGCCTTCGCTGCCGCCGCGCGGACCGCGATCGCCGCCACCGCGGGGACCACGATCACCGCCGCCGCGAGGGCCGCGATCACCACCGCCTTCACGGCGCGGACCACGACGGTCACCGCCGCGATCACCGCCAGCGCGCGGACCACGGTCGCCGCCTTCACGCGGTTCGCGTGCCGGACGGGTATCTTCCAGCTCGGCGCCGGTCTCCTGGTCGACGACGCGCATCGACAGGCGAACCTTGCCGCGCGGGTCGATCTCGAGGACCTTGACGTAAACCGCCTGGCCTTCCTTCACGACGTCGGTCGGCTTTTCCACGCGCTCGTTCTTCATTTCGGAAACGTGGACGAGACCGTCCTTGCCGCCCATGAAGTTCACGAAAGCGCCGAAGTCGACGATGTTGACGACCTTGCCCTGGTAGACCTTGCCGACTTCCGCTTCTTCCACGATACCGAGGATCCACTTCTTGGCGGCCTCGATCTGCGCGGTGTCGGAGGACGAGATCTTGATGATCCCCTCGTCGTCGATGTCGACCTTGGCGCCGGTCTCGGCGACGATCTCGCGGATGACCTTGCCGCCGGTGCCGATGACGTCACGGATCTTCGACTTGTCGATCTGGATCGTCTCGATGCGCGGGGCGTGCGCCGACAGTTCGGTACGCGAGGAACCGAGAGCCTTGGTCATTTCACCCAGGATGTGCGCGCGGCCGGCCTTGGCCTGCTCAAGCGCCTTGCCCATGATCTCGCGCGTGATGCCCGCGATCTTGATGTCCATCTGCATCGTGGTGATGCCGACTTCGGTGCCCGCGACCTTAAAGTCCATGTCGCCGAGGTGATCTTCGTCACCCAGGATGTCGGAAAGAACCGCGAAGTCCTTGCCTTCCAGGATCAGGCCCATGGCGATGCCCGAAACCGGGCGAACCAGCGGCACGCCGGCGTCCATCATCGAGAGCGAACCGCCGCAGACGGTGGCCATCGAGGACGACCCGTTCGACTCGGTGATGTCCGAGAGAACGCGGATCGTGTAGGGGAAGTCTTCCTTGGCGGGCAGCACCGGGTGCAGCGCGCGCCATGCCAGCTTGCCGTGGCCGACTTCGCGGCGGCCCGGAGCGCCGAAGCGGCCGACTTCACCGACCGAGTAGGGCGGGAAGTTGTAGTGCAGCATGAACGACGAGTACGACAGGCCTTCCAGGCCGTCGATCATCTGTTCCGATTCCTTGGTGCCAAGGGTGGTGGTGCAGATCGCCTGGGTTTCGCCGCGCGTGAACAGCGACGAACCGTGGGTGCGCGGCAGGAAGCCGACGATCGCTTCGATCGGGCGAACCTGGTCGAGCTTGCGGCCGTCGATGCGCTTGCCATCCTTGAGGATGGCGCCGCGAACGATTTCCGCTTCCAGCTTCTTGATGGTCTTGATGGCGACCATCTGCGTCTGCGGGGTTTCGCCCGAGAACGCTTCCTTGGCCTTGGCGCGCGCGGCGTTCAGGGCATTGGAGCGGGCCGACTTGTCGGTCAGCTTGTAGGCTGCGGTGATGTCCTTGCCGACGGCCTTCTTGAGCTTCGCCTTGATGTCGGCGGTGCTGTCTGAGAGGTCGACGTCCCAAGGCTCCTTGGCGGCCTTTTCGGCCAGGTCGATGATGAGGTTCACGACCTTCTTGATCTCGTCATGCGCGAACACGACGGCGCCAAGCATGACTTCCTCGGTAAGCTCCTTGGCTTCCGATTCCACCATCATCACGGCGTCGCCGGTGGCGGCAACGACCAGATCGAGTTCACCGTCCTTGAGGGCGGCGTCCTGCTTGGGGTTCAGCGTGTATGCGCCGTCGACATAGCCGACGCGCGCAGCGCCGATCGGGCCCATGAAGGGAACGCCCGAGATCGTCAGGGCGGCCGAGGCGGCGATCATCGCGAGGACGTCGGCTTCGGTGTCGCCGTCATAGCTCAGAACCTGGGCAATGACGTTGATTTCGTTGTAGAAACCTTCGGGGAACAGCGGGCGGATCGGACGGTCGATCAGGCGGCTGGTCAGCGTTTCCTTTTCGGTCGCGCCGCGCTCACGCTTGAAGAAGCCGCCGGGGATGCGGCCGGCCGAGGAGAACTTTTCCTGGTAGTGAACGGTCAGCGGGAAGAAGTCCTGGCCTTCCTTCACCGACTTGGCGGCGGTAACCGCGCAAAGCACCACGGTTTCGCCGTAGGTGGCGAGGACTGCGCCGTTCGCCTGGCGGGCGATGCGGCCGGTTTCCAGGGTGAGGGTCTTACCGCCCCACTCCATGCTTACGGTCTGTACGTCGAACATTTTCGAATTCCTTGACCCACCGGCCCTATTGCGCGGCGGGGCTTACTGCCGGGGTACCGTCCCGGTCCGGTGCGGGGCTTTTTCGTCGCCCCTGGGTTTCCTCGCCGAATTGCGAAGGACACCCGAATTTTCAACGTCGCCCGGATACACGTCCTGGACGACAAATACAAAACGGCCCGCCGAAGCGGGCCGTCACTCGATCTTACTTACGCAGACCCAGCTTCTGGATGAGCGAGTTGTAACGCGCCACATCCTTCTTCTTGAGATAATCCAGCAGCGAGCGGCGCTTGTTGACCATGGCCAGCAGACCGCGACGCGAGTGGTTATCCTTGTGGTGAGCCTTGAAGTGCTCGGTCAGGTTCTTGATGCGCTCCGTGAGGATCGCAACCTGGACTTCCGGGCTGCCCGTGTCGCCAGTGGCGCGGGCGTTGTCGGTGATGATGTCCAGCTTCTTTTCAGCAGTAACCGTCATTTCAATTCACTCCGCGACATCAATGAGATTAAACCCCCTGGAAACGCGGACATTTCCGTCCGAAAGCTCCACCAGCGCAACCGGGACAGTGCCCTCTTTCGCGCAGTAAAGCCCATCTTCATGGGGCATTCCGGTTAGAACGCGGCCCTGTCGGACCGCCCTTGCCTGCTCCGGGTCGAGGTCGATGGCCGGGATGTCGTCCAGCCCCGCCTCCAGCGGCAAGAGTATCTGCTCAAGAGGGGCGCCCTTACCCGTTTCGTTCAATTTGTCCAGCGGAATCGCCTGAGACGCCTCGAACGGGCCAGCCTGGATGCGGCGCAACATCGTCACCGTGCCGCGCGAACCCAGCGCCAGCGCAATGTCGCGCGCCAGGCTGCGGATGTAGGTCCCCTTGGAAACTTTGGCCGCAAGGGTCGCGCCTTCCTGCGCATCAAAGGCGTCCAGTCCCAGTTCGTGGATGGTGACACTGCGCGATTTCAGCTCCACCTCGACACCGGCCCGCGCGAGGTCATAGGCACGCTCGCCATCGACCTTGAGCGCCGAATAGGCGGGCGGCACCTGCTCGATCGGCCCGGTGAAGCGCGCCAGCACGGCTTCGACCTCAGCTTGCGAGGGCTGCACGTCGCTCTCGGCGACCACTTTGCCTTCAAGGTCCAGCGTATCGGTCTGGGTCCCGAAGCGGACGGTGAACAGGTAGGTCTTGGTGGCATCGAGCATCCGCCCGGCCAGCTTGGTCGCCTCGCCCAGCGCGATGGGCAAAACGCCCGATGCCAACGGGTCCAGCGTGCCGCCGTGGCCGACCTTGACCTTCTTGCCATACCCCGCCTCGCGCAGGTTGCGCTTCACTGCGGCCACCGCCTGCGTCGACCCGAGGCCGATGGGCTTATCGAGAATGATCCATCCGTGCGGCATCAAAAGGCATCCTTCGGCCACGCCAGACGGCGGGCATGTTGGGCCACGGCGCTGGGCCACAGCACGCACAGGGCATCGAAATTGTCGCGGTCCCCGGCGTAGAGCGCGCGGGTTGCTTCTTCATAGCCGGGGCGGTCGCCCGCCATGACGGTGAGGAAGCGGCAGGCGGCGTCGAGGCATTCACGCTCGCTGCGGCCGCTGCGTATCGCCGCCTCGACCAGCTTGCGCAAGGTGACGGACGCACCGCCGGGCTGGGCGGACAGCCATTCCCAGTGCCGGGGCAGCAAGGTGACCTCACGCGCCTCGACGCCCAGTGCCGGGCGGCCGCGCGGACGCGGCGCCACGGGCTCCGCCAGGTCGAGATCGACTTGGCGGCCAGTGTCGTCGTCGAAAGCAAGCAGATCACCGCTGCGGGCCAGCGGGCCGAGATCGCGCAGCGCCGCCGCGAAATCGCCGGGCGATCCGCTGGCGATCACATCGTCCTTGTAGAATACGGTGACAGTCATCGCGCGGCTTATATTTACCCGGATTAAACAGTCAATGCACCCGGATAAAAATAACTACCGCCCCAGAGCCTCGCTGAAATGACGGCGGCACAAGGCTACGTAGCGGTCGTTGCCGCCGATCTCGGTCTGGGCACCTTCGCTGACGGCGCTGCCCGTGTCATCGACGCGCAGGTTCATCGAGGCCTTGCGGCCGCAGTGGCAAACCGCCTTCAACTCGACGAGACTGTCGGCAATGCCCAGCAGCACCGCGGCGCCGGGGAACAGTTCACCTCGAAAATCGGTGCGAAGGCCGTAGCACAGGACGGGAATGCCCACCTTGTCGGCGATGTCGGCGCATTGCCACACCTGCTCCGGCGTGAGGAACTGCGCCTCGTCGACCAGCACGCAGGACAACGGCTGGGCGGCATGAGCGCTGCGCACCTGCTCGCACAAGTCAGTGCTACCAACGAAGCGGTGCGCGCCGGCATGCAGACCGATGCGGCTTTCGATCGCGTGTCCGCTGCCCAGATCGGCGCTGCGGTCGTCGATCGCGGCGGTCCACAGCATGGTGCGCATGCCGCGCTCGCGGTAATTGAAGTCCGCCTGCAGCAGCGTGGTGGATTTGCCTGCGTTCATGCTGGCATAATAGAAGTAGAGCTTGGCCATCGACGCTGGGGATAACACCCCACCGGACACCGCGCACTGTCTTACATGGGCTTCTCCCCGGCTGGATTGCCCCTAACAATCCGACGCCAGGAGGAGTACCGATAGCATGAAGCGGGAGTGGGCATGAAAAGACTGATCGCGGTGATGGCATGTTTCGCTCTGCCGGCGGCCGTGGCCTTCTATGTGGCGCTGGCCCCGTTCGGCGGCGCGCTGTCCCCTCTCGACGCGGGTGCGGAGCGGATCGCGGCCGCCCTGGGGCAGGGCAACGTCATCCCGGCATTGCTGGTGCTGGGCCTGGTACTGGCGCTGGTAGCCGCGTTCACCCTGCGCCGCCGCGAGCATGACGCGGGAGCCGATGATGCCCCCGCAGCCCCGCCAGCCTGGACGCCCGAGCCACTGCCCACCTCGGAAAGCCTCGCTACGGCGCCGGAGCCTGAGGCAAACACCGATGCCCGGATCGCCAATTTGCGCCGCCGCGCCTTGTCGGGCAGCCAGGCGCCTGCCGAAGCGGCCCCTTTGCCGGAAGCACCCGCACCGTTCCCTGCCTCACCGTTCCCGGAACAGGCGCGCCTCCTGCCTGCTCCCGTCATTCTTGTGCGCAAGCCCCGCGAACGCACCCGCGACTGGTTCGCCGACAGCAGCTGGCTGGGCGGCCTGCCCCGCCTCGGCGGCATTCCCTGGCCGCGCGGCGCAGACGGACTGCCGCTGCCCTTCATGGCCCAGATCGATCTTGTCGAACTGGCCTTCGCCTGCCCGGACACTCCGCTGCCGCGCACCGGCTCGCTGGCCTTTTTCCTTGGCGCCGGCGCGGTTATCGCAGTGCCTGAGGGCGCGCATGACTTCACCGATCCGCCACATGACCTGGCCCCGGCCTTCGACGAGGGCGGCTACCCCTTCCCGGCCACGCCCAACCGCCTGAGCCGCTGGTTTTTCCCGTTCTGGCCGGTACAGTTGCTCGCGCTCGACCTCCCCGAAACCCTGCGCGACTATCACGATCCCTTGCGTGAAGCTGCGATCGAGCAGGCCATGGCCGTGCAGCTCGACCGCAGCGCCCCGCTTCGCGATCACCCCTTCTATGCCGCCGGCGTCGGCGCGCCCGTGGAAACGCTGTGGTGGCATTCGGTGATCCACCTCGCCGACCAGCTTCACGAAGCGCTTGCCGCCTGCGCGCGGCCCCTGGCGGCCCACCGCGCCGCGCTTGACCAGAAACGCGCGGCGTTCGAACATCTGCGCCGCGATCCGCAAGCCGGGCCCGATGCGCTCGAACATGCGCAGGAGGCGGCGGACTATCTCGCCGACGAGCTCGCCGTGATGGAGGAACAGTCCGCCGCGCTTCCCGATATGGTCGAGGCGCTGGACCAGTTCGTCGCCGGGCGCGACCCTTGGGAGCAGCTTGAACCGGCGGAACTGGACATCGTCGCAGATATCCTGGCCGAAGTGCATGAACGCTTCGGCGAACTGGTGCGCTATCACGCGCCCGGCTCGTTGGCGCAACTGGCCACGCTTTCGCTACGGGCCATGGTCTCCGGCCCGCCCGAGACCTTTGCGGCCTTGCCGGACGGTGTTCTGGCCCGCATCAACCGCGATTACCGCCTGCCCCCCGTGGACCAGCATCAGATGTTCGGCCTTCCCGCCAGCCGTCTTGGCGGGCGCGGTCAGCCGCGCCGCAATTTGCTGCTGCTGCAATTGGGCTACGACGACATGATGGAATGGTGCTGGAGCGAGGCCGGCCTCTATCAGTTCTGGATCAGCCCCGAGGACGCCGCAGCCGGTAACTGGAGCGCGGCGACGCTGACTTTCGAAAGCGACTGATCGGCCGGCCACGCCCTGCGGACCTGACGATACCCGCGATCAATCGTTCTCGGGCTCGGCGTCCGGTTCACCTTGCGCTTCGCTCCCCGCGGCGAGGTCTCGCTTCACGCGCGGATCGCTCAGCAGTGCATCTATACGGCTGGCCTCGTCGAAGGTCTCGTCGGCGCGGAACTGGATTTTCGCCGCGAACTTGAGCTTGAGACGCTGGGCGACCTCGCGCTGGAAATAGGCCGTATTCGTGCGCAGGGCCTTGAGCACGACTTCCTCGTCCTCACCCAGCAGAGGTTTCACAAAGACCGCCGCCTGACGCAGATCGGGCGTCATGCGCACTTCGGTGACCGACACGGTATGCGTGCTCAGCGTCGCGTCGTGGACCTGCTGGCGGGTAAGAATCTCGGAAATGACGTGGCGCACCTGCTCGCCCACCTTGAGGAGGCGGACGGAGTGCTGTTCGGGAGTGCTGGGATTGCGTGCCATATTCTGGGTCCATTTGGATGTGTTGCTACAATTTGCAACAATTGATTACGGCTCCTCCCCGCCCTTTCGGCGTTATCTGGAATGGAACGACCCGTCAAAGGAGTGCCTAATGAAGAAGTTTACCGCCGCCCTGATCGCAGCCGCCATCGTTGTCCCCACCCTTGCCGCAGCGCCGGCGATGGCGCAGCCCATGCGCCATGACGACCATCGCGGTTCCAGCAAGACGGTCGTGACCAAGCAGGTCACCTACAAGACCTTCCGCAAGGGAGAGAGGTTCGACCGCAACCGTGCCCGCAATTACCAGCAGGTCGACTATCGCAAGTATCGCAACGTGAAGGCCCCGCCGCGCGGCTACCACTATGTGCGTTCGGGCAATGACCTCCTGCTCGTCGGCATCACCAGCGGGATCATTTCGGCCGTCACGACCGGTATGTTCCGCTAATCCCCAAGCGCCTGATCCGGATGCCGTCGCCCTGGGCGCGGCGGGACAGGCAATGGAAGGCGGTCGCTCTGCCGAGCGGCCGCCTTTCTTTTACATCTTGGCGAGAATACGCGCCAGCGACCGCACGTTGCGCGCGGTGGCCCGGCAGCCCAGCCGCCGCTCGATGAAGGCCCCGGTCAGCCTGGACGAACCCACCCCTTCAACGTAATCGACGTAGAGCGAGCGCGGCCCCAGCGCGATCTTTTCAGGCCCGCGCGTTGCGTGGTCGGCCACCATCTTGTCGAAAGCCCCCTGCTCGGCCTGCCGTTCCAGGAACAGGGTATGGACGTAGTGATCCTTGCCGATGCCGGTGAAAGGATTTTCGTCGACGGCCGCGCGAACCTCGTCCCGGTTGCGCACCGCCGCGAATGTTTCAAGATCGAAGCGATCGCGCATCATGTGGGCGAACAGGTCTTCCAGCCCATCGGTGGGCCGCTCGTCGAAATCGAACAGGACGTTGCCGCTGGCGACCACGGTTTCGACATTCTCGAATTCCTCCCGCTCGAAAGCATAGCGCAGGTCGGCCATCGTCAGGCGGTTGCCGCCGACGTTGATCGAAGCGAAGAAAGCACAGTAGCGGGTCATCCTGATATTCCGGTAAATGGTGGCCACGGATTAAATTCGTTACACCACCGCGCCCGGGCGGCGGCAAGGCGCGATGTGCTCCAAACTGCGCGTCTTGAAAAATGCGCTGATCGGCCGTATGAAAAGCGATACTACAGTCGATACTTTCACATCACTGCCTGAGCCCGGATGTTCCAGCATCCGGGCTCATCGCGTATTGGAGGCCGACGTTCCAGCGCCAGCCTCCTCACCGGTTACTTGCGGCTCAGCTCGATGAGCTTGACCACCAGTTGCAGCAGGGCGACCACAAAGGTCACCGCGCCCAGCACCAGAAACACTACAGTCTGCACATTCACATAGCATCACCGCCTCTCCGTCGCAGGTCGCGACCGAAAAGGCATAGGCGGGCTCCCTTAACTGTGCCGAGTGAATGGTTTGCAAGTTTCGGAACGGACTAAGTACATGTACTTATTTATGAATCCGTTTCGGATCAACTTTGCCCAAATCGGAGGCATCTAAGGAAACGGCCACCGCCGGGTTCCCCCGACGATGGCCGCCTGTGTCTGCGTCAAGCCTGAAAGGCTCAGCCGACGGTGCGCTCGCGCTCCGTGACTTCGAACACTTCGAGCATATCGCCCGGCTTGATGTCGTTGGTGTCGGCCAAGACCACACCGCACTCCAGACCGGCGCGGACTTCGTCCACATCGTCCTTGAAGCGGCGCAGCGACTGGATGACCGTCTTCGAGACGATGACATCCTGGCGCGTGAGACGCGCGTTGATACCCTTGCGGATGTAGCCGTCAGTGCAAAGCAGACCAGCCGCCTTGTCCTTCTTGCCCGCCGGGAACACCTGCTTGACCTCGGCGCGGCCAACCACGGTTTCGATCCGCTCCGGCCCCCAGATGCCGGCCATCTGCTTGGCGACTTCCGCCGTCAGTTCATAGATGATGTCGTAATACATCATCGGCGTCTTGGTCTTCTCGAGCTGGCCGCGCGCCTTGGCGTTCGGACGGACGTTGAAGCCCACGATCGGCGCGCCGCTGGCGGCTGCCAGGGTCACGTCGGATTCGGTGATCGCACCGACGCCCGAGCTGAGGATACGCACCTTGATCTCGTCGTTCGACAGATTGTTGAGCGCGGCGTTGATCGCCTCGACCGAACCCTGCACGTCGCCCTTGATGACCACCGGATACTCGATGACGCTCTGCTTGGCGGCCAGCGCCGAGAACATCGTCTCGATGTTGGTGGGCGCCGTCGCGGTGCGCTTGGCCGTGGCCTGCTCCTGACGGTAGGATGCGACTTCGCGCGCACGGCTCTCGTTCTCGACCACGGTGAGCATGTCACCCGCCATCGGCACGCCGCTGAGGCCCAGGACCTCGACCGGCATGGACGGCAGGGCTTCCTTCACCTGACGCCCCTTGTCGTCGAGCATGGCGCGAACACGGCCGCTCTCGGTGCCGACGACGAGAATGTCGCCGACCCGCAAGGTGCCGCGATTGACCAGCACGCTGGCCAGCGGACCCTTGCCCTTGTCGAGCTTGGCCTCGATCACGGTGGCTTCCGCCTCGCGATCGGGGTTGGCGGTCAGTTCCATGAGTTCGGCCTGGAGCAGGATCTTCTCGATCAGTTCGTCCAGACCCTTGCCGGTCTTGGCCGAAACTTCCACGTCCTGGACGTCGCCCGACATGTCCTCGACCACGATCGAGTGCTCGAGCAGACGCTCACGCACCTTCTGCGGGTTCGCTTCGGGCTTGTCGCACTTGTTGATCGCGACGATCATCGGCACGCCCGCGGCCTTGGTGTGATTGATGGCCTCGACCGTCTGCGGCATGATGCCGTCATCGGCCGCAACCACCAGCACCACGATATCCGTGACGTTGGCACCGCGCATACGCATCTGCGTGAAGGCGGCGTGGCCCGGCGTATCTAGGAAGGTGACGAGGTCGCCGCCCTTGGTCTTGATCTGGTAGGCGCCCATGTGCTGGGTGATGCCGCCGGCCTCGCCGCGCACCACGTCGGTGCCGCGAAGGGCGTCCAGAAGGCTGGTCTTGCCGTGATCGACGTGGCCCATGATGGTGACCACCGGAGCGCGCGGCTTCAGCGTTTCCTCGGCATCGACGTCGGTCGTGGTGTCGATGTCGACATCGCTTTCCGAGACGCGCTGGATGTTGTGGCCGAATTCCTCGACCAGCAGTTCCGCCGTGTCATGGTCGATCGTCTGGTTGACGGTGACCATCATGCCCAGCTTGAACAGCGACTTGACGAGGTCGGCGCCCTTCTCGGCCATGCGGTTGGCGAGTTCCTGGACGGTGATCGCGTCAGGCACGACCACGTCGCGGACCTGCTTCTCGCGCTGCTGCTGGCGGCCGCCGTAGCTGCCGCGACGTTCCTTTTCACGCGCACGCTTCAGAGCGGCGAGCGAACGGGCGCGGGCGCCCTCGTCGTCGTTCAGGGCGCGGGTGACGGTCAGCTTGCCGGACTGGCGGCGATCGCCGCCAACGGCCTTGCCGCGCTCGCCGGGCTGGGCCGGACGGGCAGGAGCGGCAACTGCGCCCTTCTTGGCGTCGGGACGCTTGGCGGCTGCGCCGGCACCGGTCGCCGCGCTTGCGGCCGAACCCGTTGCCGCAGCGGCGGTCAGACCGGCGGCAGCCGTGGTCGCGGCGGCAGGCTCGGGCTTGCGCGGCTCGGGGCGGGCAACCGGGGTAAAGCGGCGGGCAACCGGGGTAAAGGCGCGGGGCGCTGGAACCGGGGTGGGCTCAGGCGCTGCGGGGGCGGCAGGTGCCGGCTCCGCAGCCTTGGCGACAGGCGCGGCTTCGGCAGCAGGCGCAGCTTCAGCGGCGGGAGCCGCTTCGGCGACGGGCGCTGCGGTTTCAGCGGCAGGTGCCGGAGCGGCCTCTGCGGCAGGAGCCGCCTCTGCGGCAGGAGCATCTGCGACAGGCGCGGCAGCGACCGGCTCAGCCGGTGCTTCAGCGACGGGAGCGGGAGCCGGGGCAGCAGCTTCCTGCTCGGCAGCGCGCGCGGCTTCGACGCGGCGCTTCTCTTCTTCCATCGCGCGGACCCGGTTTTCCTGGTCGCGGCGATTGTTCTCTTCCTGCGACGCCAGGCGATCTTCCTCGGCCTCGCGCTGGAGGCGGGCAACGCGCTCCTGCGGGGTCTCGTTGGAGGGCGCCGAACGCTTGACCACCGGCGGCGGCGCGGGACGCTGCGGCGCAGGGGCCGGAGCGGGCGCTGCGGCCACAGGCTCGGGAGCGGCCGCCTCGACGGCGCCGCCTTCACCGGGCTTGCCAATCAGCTTGCGGCGCTTCACCTCGACCACCACCTTGTTGGTGCGGCCGTGGCTGAAGGTCTGCTTGACCTCACCCGCTTCCACCGAGCGCTTAAGCCCAAGCGGCTTGCGGCCCAGGGTCGGTTTGTTGTCGGTCTCGCTCATAATTCTCGTCTTCGCCCTTCGGTCAGTTCGTCGTAACGGAGGCGGCCGGTGCCGCTCCGCTGCCATCATCCATGTCGGTCGCGCTCAAGTCCCCTTGAGGGGTTTCCCGGCTGCCGGTTTCCATGGCGATATCTTCGCCCGAAACCTTACCCTGGAAATGCAGTAGGCGCTGGAGCTGCGATGCGACTCGCGTCGCTGCCCCGCGATCATTCAGCGCCAAGTGTACGACGTTGTCGCGGCCCAATGCCACAGACAGCGCCTCCCGGTCCAGTGGCAAGCGCGTGCCCCTGAGACCCGATCCTTCTTCGTCGCGCCCGACCCGCCATGCCTGGTCGAGCTTGCGCGACCCGTCGACGCTGGCGTCGGCGGCATGGGCAAGCCACTCGACCCGGCCCTCACGCGCATTTTGCGCGATGCGGTCCGAGCCCATGAGCAACCTGCCCGATTTGAGTTCCAGCCCCAGCCGGTCGGTCAGCGAACGCGTCAGCGCGTTTTCGATCCTGTCGGCGAGGTCTTCGGGAATGGACAGCGATGCGCCTTTATAGGCGCGCGCCAATGCTCCCTTAAGTTTGCCCTTCGAGAGCGCGATTTCAAGGGCATCGCGAGAAACGCCGATCCACGCGCCGCGGCCGGGGGCACGCGCGTGGACGTCCGGGAGCACCAGACCGTCCGGCGAAATCGCCAGACGGACGAATGCGTCCCGCGCAGCTTTCCCGCCGGAGAGGATGCAAGTCCGCTCCGCCGCGTTGCCATCGATGTCGGAGCTTACGCGCTCATTGCGAGGAATCCGCATCGGCGGCCTCCTCAGCTTGCGGCTCTTCGTCGAACCAGTGCGCGCGGGCGGCCATGATGATTTCGTTGCCCTGTTCTTCGTTCAGGCCGTACTCGCCCAAAACGCCGCCCTTGTCTTCGTCGCGCGCGGCGCGGCGATTGACGGTGCCGTCACGGCGGCGCTGCTCGGTGCGCTTCTTGGCGATCAGCTCGTCGGTGGCCAGATCGGCCAGGTCGTCGAGGGTCTTGATGCCCGCCTTGCCCAGCACGACCAGCATGGCTTCGGTGAGGTGCGGCAGTTCCGCCAGCGCGTCTTCGACGCCAAGACCACGGCGGGCCTCGCGGCTCGCTTCTTCGCGGCGCTCAAGCGCTTCGAGCGCGCGGCTCTGCAGTTCCTCGCCGAGTTCCTCGTCGAAGCCTTCGATCGCGGCCAGTTCGTTGATGTCGATGTAAGCCACTTCCTCCAGCTCGCTGAAGCCTTCGGCCACCAGCAGCTGCGAAAGGGTCTCGTCGACGTCCAGCTCTTCCTCGAACATCTTCGAGCGCTCGACGAATTCCTTCTGGCGCTTCTCCGAGGATTCCGCCTCGGTCATGATGTCGATCTGCGAGCCGGTAAGCTGCGAGGCCAGACGCACGTTCTGGCCGCGGCGGCCGATCGCCAGCGAAAGCTGGTCATCGGGCACGACGACTTCGATGCGGCTTTCCTCCTCGTCGATGACGACGCGGCTGACGGTCGCGGGCTGGAGCGCGTTGACCACGAAGGTCGCGGTATCTTCGCTCCAGGGGATGATGTCGATCTTCTCGCCCTGCAGCTCCTGCACGACGGCCTGAACGCGGCTGCCCTTCATACCGACGCAGGCGCCGACCGGATCGATCGAGCTGTCGTTGCTGATGACACCGATCTTGGCGCGCGAACCCGGATCGCGGGCAGCAGCCTTGATCTCGATGACGCCGTCATAGATTTCGGGGACTTCCTGCGCGAAGAGCTTCTTCATGAAGTCCGGGTGGGCGCGGGAAAGGAAGATCTGCGGACCGCGGTTCTGACGCTCGACGCGCATGACCAGCGCGCGGACGCGCTCGCCCACGCGGGCGGCTTCGCGGGGGATCTGCTGGTCGCGGCGGATCACGCCCTCGGCGCGGCCGAGATTGACGATCACGTGGCCGAATTCGACCGACTTGATGACGCCGGTGATGACTTCGCCGGCGCGATCCTTGAATTCCTCGAACTGGCGGTCACGCTCGGCGTCGCGGACCTTCTGGAAGATCACCTGCTTGGCCGACTGCGCGTCGATACGGCCCAGGTCCACCGGGGGCAGCGGGTCGACGATGAAGTCACCCAGGGCCGCGCCCTTCTGGAGCTTTTCTGCCTGCTTGAGGTCGACCTGCTTGAAGTAGTCCTCAACCTCCTCGACGACCTCGACGACGCGCCACAGGCGCAGGTCGCCGGTGCGCGGATCGAGCTTCGCGCGGATGTCGTTCTCGGCGCCGTAGCGGTTGCGGGCCGACTTCTGGATGGCTTCTTCCATCGCCTCGATGACGATCGACTTGTCGATCATCTTCTCCGATGCGACGGAATTCGCGATCGCGAGGAGCTCGGCGCGGTTGGCGGAAATCGCACTGGCCATATTAGTCTTCCTGTTCCTCAAGAATGTCGTCTGCGCCGCCGACTACTTCATCTGCACCAGAAGCATCCAGCGGGCGGCTTGCTGCGATCAGCTTGTCGGTAAGGATAAGCCGAGCCGATTGTACGTTTTCCAGCGGGAAGCTGACGGTGCCGGACTTTTTATCCGCAACCGTGACGATCTCGGCGCCCGCTTCGCCCTCGATGCCGACGAGTTCGCCGTGCAGACCCTTGCGGTTGCCTTCGATCGGGGCGGCCAGGTTGACCTTGATCTCGTGCCCGGCCCAGTTGGCGTAATCCTTGGGACGGGTCAGCGGACGATCAATCCCCGGTGAGCTGACTTCGAGGCGATAGGCCTCTTCGATAAGCATTTCGCCGGCGGCTTCCAGCACGTCCATCCGGTCGGAGATGCGGTGCGAAAGAGCCGCGCAATCGTCAAGCAGGAGCTGCCCGGTTGCCGGGTTCTCAGCCATGATCTGCAATGCGATCTCGTCGTCGCCGACCTCGCTCTTGCCGAAGACGCGCACACGCACGAGGTCCAGACCCAGGGCCTTGACCTCCGGTTCGATCACTTCGGTAAGACGCGCGATATCGACCAAACGAAACTCCAAATTGCTTATGCCCGACCCGCCTGAGCGAACCGGGAAATGCCAAAGCTGCCACAACGCGGTTTCGCGCCGGCCCCTACCGGCGCCAGCCCGATCGTTGTTTCACCAATGACGGGATGAGGCGCAGATAGGCGCGATTCTGGAAAAAGGCAAGGGGGAGTTGGACGCCATGCAGCAAGTCCTCGGCTGCGCCCGCTCACTCCCGCTTCTGATGCAGCCCGTGCTTCTTGAGACAATGCCGTAGCTGGTCGTAGGTCAGTCCCAGCGCCCCGGCGACCTTGCGCTGGTTCCAGCGCAGGCGCTCCAGCGTTTCCACCAACAGCCCCCGCTCGTGCGCGTCCACCGCATCGCGCAGCGACCCGGACGGGGCCGGCGGCAATTCCGGCTCGCGAGCAGGAGGCGGCGCCGCCGGTTCGACCGCACCCTGCATGGCCCAGGCACTTGCGAAGGGGTCGAAGACTACCTCGCCTACCGGTCCGTTCTCGTCACCCCAGCGGTAAACCGCGCGCTCCACCACGTTGCGCAGTTCCCGGACGTTTCCGGGCCATTCGTAGGCCTCCAGCGCCGCCATCGCAGCAGCCGAGAAGCCTGGCCAGCGGTCCCATTCCAGCTCGCTCGCCATGCGGCGGCCGTAGAAGTCGGCGAGTTCGTAGACGTCGCCCTCGCGGGCGCGCAGCGGGGGGAGAGTGATGACCTCGAAACTCAGTCGGTCAAGCAGGTCGGCGCGGAAGGTGCCTTCGGCGGCCATGCGCGGCAGGTTGGCATTGGTGGCGGCGACGATACGCACGTCCACCGTCATCGCGCGCGAGGAACCGATACGCACGACCTCGCCGTACTCGATCGCGCGCAGCAGGCGTTCCTGCGCCGCCATCGACAGGTTGCCCAGTTCGTCGAGGAACAGCGTGCCCCGGTCCGCCTCCTCGAAGCGCCCTGCCCTTGCGCGGGTGGCCCCGGTGAAGGCCCCCGCCTCGTGCCCGAACAGTTCGGCCTCGATCAGGGTTTCGGGCAGCGCCGCGCAGTTGAGAGTGACCAGCGGCTCGCCCCAACGGGGACTAAGGTGATGCAGACGCTGGGCGATCAGTTCCTTGCCGGTCCCCCGCTCCCCGATGACGAGGACGGGGCGGCGCACGGCAGCGGCGCGGCTGGCCCGCTCCACCGCGTCGAGGAAGGCCGTGGACTGGCCTATGAATTGGGCTTCTCGCTCCATCCCCAAGAGTTAGCGAAATTTCCCATTCATTGGCAATTCATTTTCGTCGCAACACCGCGACAATCTGGAAGAAGCGCGGATTTAGGCCGTCTGTGCAGTTTGGCACGGTCGTTGCGATGGGCTTTGCGCTGCCGGTGCGAACGCTCTGGCAAGACAAGTTCAGGTTCACGAGGAAACGCCGCCATGTCATCGCATACCGCCAGCACCGCACCCCAGCAGGTCCGCCCCGCGCCGATGCGTTCGACTTTGGCCCGGACCCGACTGGACTGGGCCATCATCGCCAGCCTTCTGGCGATGGGCGCGTTCAACCTCTATGTCATGGCCGACCAGTTCGGCACCAAGGCCTATGCCTCTACGGTGAAGACCCATGCCTGCGGAGCCCCCCTCGCATGAGCAGGCTCGACGCGGAGATCGAAATTCTCCAAAATCCGCGCGAGGGTGAAGGCGCAAACCGCGCCCGCCGCTTTGACGCTTTCGAATATACCGGCGGCCCCCGCCGCCCGACTTTCATCCGAGGAACCACCGCCATGGGCATCTTCTCCCGCACCCGCGACATCGTCGCCGCCAACTTCAACGACCTGCTCGACAAGGCGGAAGACCCGGCGAAGATGATCCGGCTCATCATCCTGGAGATGGAGGAAACGCTGGTCGAGGTACGCACCAGCAGCGCCCGCACGATCGCCGATCAGAAGGAACTGCGCCGCCACGTCAGCAAGCTGGACAAGCTGCAGGCCGACTGGGCCGACAAGGCGCAGCTCGCTCTGTCCAAGGGCCGCGAAGACCTCGCCCGCGCCGCGCTGATGGAACGCAAGAAAGCCGCCGACATGGCCGAGCAGCTCTCCGCCGAGACGCTGGTGCTCGACGATGCGCTGCGCGCTTACGAGCTGGACATCGAAAAGCTGCAGACCCGCCTGCGCGAAGCCCGCAGCCGCCAGTCGTCCATCGCCGCCCGCTTGCAGAGCGCCGAGAATCGCGTCAAACTGCGCACCTTGCTGTCGAGCGAGCGCGTGGATGAAGCCATGGCCCGGTTCGACCAGCTGGAACGCCGGGTGGACTATGCGGAAGGCCGCGCCGAGGCGATGAGCCTCTCCGACCATCGCCAGCCCAGCCTTGCCGAGGAAATCGCCGCGCTGGCGGACGGAGACACCATCGACGCCGAACTGGCCGCCATGAAGCGCGCCATGGGTCAGGACCAGGGCGCCGCCCATACGTCGACCGACAAGGCTTCGACCGAACAGTAACGCCGGCCTACAGGGAAAGGAAAAACCAGTGTCACGCGGACAATTCTATCTCGACAAGTCGAATGCCAAGATCGCCGGCGTATGTTCGGGCATCGCCGATTACACCGGCGTGGACAGCCTGTGGGTGCGCGTGGGGGCCGTGCTGCTCCTGCTGCTCGGGTTTCCGCTCATCATCGCAATTTACATCGTGGTCGCCCTGGTGGCCGACAAGCGGCCGATGGGGCTCTACAGCGAAGAGGAAGAAATGCGCCTGCTGCGCCGCATGGAACGCCGCCGTGCCCGCAAGGGCCTGAACCTGAGCGGTTCGGAGCCCTCAAGCCGCCTGCGCACCGACCTGTCCGACATGGACCGCCGGGTCGCCGACATGGAAGCGCACTATTCCAGCAGCAACTCGCGCCTCGCGGCCGAGATCGACAGCTTGCGCTAAGCGCTTCTTTTTTCCGGGCAACAGGGAACTCATTCGATGGAAGACGCAATCTGGGTGCTGATACCGCTCGCTCCGTTCATCATGGGCGGCTTCGCGATCTGGACCAAGCACCAGCGCAAACTCGCCGAGCTTCAGATCGAGGCGACCGCCGAGAAAGCCGCGCAATACGCCTCGCACTCACGCGAGTTGGAAGAGCGCGTGCGCGTGCTGGAACGGATCATCACTGACGGCGGCTACGACACCGCCCTCCAGATCGAGGCACTGCGCGACCAGCGGGCGGTCGAGACCGGCCGCATGTCGGAGCAGACAAAGCAATGAGCCCCGGCGATTTCATGGGCCTGTGCGCCGTCCTCATCGCCATGATCGTGATGTTCGCGATCTTTGCGGGCGTCTACAAGCGCCGCCTCGCCTTCCTCGAACGCAAGCTGGAGATCACCTTGGGCGCCACCGCCGAAAAGGCCGCGCAATATGCCACGCACAACAGCGATGTCGAAAATCGCGTGCGCGTTCTTGAAAGGATCATTACGGATGGCGGCAACGCCCGCGACATCGCCCTCCAGATCGAGGCGCTGCGCGGCGAGAGCGGACTTGAGGTGACTAAGCAATGAGTTTCTGGACTGCCGTCGTCGTGCTTTTCGCGATCGGGTGCGTCACCTGGCTGAAGGCGCAGCGCTATCAGGCGCTGGGCGACAAGCGAGGGCCCCGCGCCGAAGGCTACGACCACACCGCACGCGAGCATGAACTGGAGCGCGAGGTCGAGGAAATGCGCAAGCGCATCATCGTCCTCGAACGTATCGCCACCGATGAAAAGCACGGCAACGACCTGGCGCGCGAGATCGAAAAGCTACGCTGACGCGCCCTCACCCGGCGCCTGCCCTTGATACTTATAACCATATAGGTTATATGCTGCGGCGTGACGGGTCGGGGGTGTGTAGCTGACACTCCATGCTCCCGGCGCGGCCGGCGTCCGGTGCGGACCGGACAAGCCGCAAATCAGGGATGCGTGGATGAACGTGAGGGTGTGCCCTCAGGGAATAGGGCAAGAGTGCGAACCCGCCCCCTCACCCCCACGCACCGCAGGGTCGAGCTGGAAGTCCCACGAGGTCACGCCCCTTACCAGCCGTTCGCAGATAAAAGGCAGGGCCCAGCACTAGTCGCCTGATGCTGGCGACCAAACCCAGCGCCGGCCGCAGCCCGTCCGCTGAATTTCCCTGGCGTTACCCCGCGCTCGCCGGCGGGCGATGACCCGTGCCTGTTACGGCACCCTTGCGTCCAGTTCCGCCAGCCACACCGCCGCGCTGGCATCGGACGGGGCGCGCCAGTCGCCGCGCGGGGACAGCGCGCCGCCCGAGGATACCTTCGGGCCGTTGGGAATCGCGGAACGCTTGAACTGGCTGAAGGCGAAGAAGCGCCGCAGGAACTTCTCCAGCCACGAGCGGATCGTCGCCAGATCGTATTCGTTCTTCTTGCCTTCCGGGAAACCGGCGGGCCACACGCCCACCCCGGCCTCGCGCCAGGCATGCCAGGCGAGGAAAGCCACCTTCGACGGCTTCTGCCCGAAGCGCATCACATGGTGCAGGAAGAAGTCGTTCAGCTCGTAAGGGCCGATCTTCGCCTCGGTGCTCTGGATCGCGCCGTCCGCGCCCGCGGGCACCAGTTCGGGCGAGATTTCCGTGGCCAGGATCGCCAGCAGGATCTCCTCGGTCGAGGCGTTGAACCGGTCGCCGCGCGCGCACCAGCCGATCAGGTACTGGATCAGCGTCTTGGGCACGCCGGCGTTGACGGCGTAGTGGCTCATGTGATCGCCGACGCCGTAAGTGCACCAGCCCAGCGCCAGTTCCGAAAGGTCGCCGGTGCCGACCACGAAGCCCGAATGCTGGCTGGCAAGGCGGAACAGGTAATCGGTGCGCAGACCCGCCTGGACGTTCTCGAAGGTCACGTCGTAGACCGGCTTGCCGTCCGCGAAGTCGTGGCCGATGTCGTTCAGCATCGTCGTGGCGGCGGGGCGGATGTCGATCTCCTCCGCCGTGATGCCGACCGCGTTCATCAGCTTCCATGCGTTGGATTTCGTGCCGTCGCTGGTGCCGAAGCCGGGCATCGTATAGCCCCGGATCGTCGTTCGCGGCAGACCCAGCCGGTCGCAGGCGTGCGCGGCGACGATCAGGGCGTGAGTCGAATCGAGCCCGCCCGATATGCCGATCACCAGCGACCTGGCGCCTGTCGATTCGATGCGCCGCATCAGGCCATCGACCTGGATGTTGAACGCCTCGTAGCAGTCCGCATCCAGCTTGTCGGCGCGGGCGGGTACGAAGGGGAAGCGGCCGACGGGGCGGGTCAGGCCGATATCGCCGCCCGCCGGGGCATGGCGGAACGGCACCGTGCGGAAGGTTTCCTCCGGCAGCCCGGCCAGTTCGGCGGCGTCGTTGAAGGTGGGCACCCGCACCCGGTCCATGACGATCCGGTCGCAATCGACATCGGCCACGCACAGCTGCGGGTCGAGCGAGAAACGCTCCGATTCGGCCAGCAGGTCGCCCAGTTCGTAGATGACGCCCTGCCCGTCCCATGCAAGGTCGGTGGTGCTCTCGCCGTGCCCGGCGGCGCAGTAGACATAAGCGGACACCGCGCGGGCCGACTGCGCGCGGCAGAGCATGTGGCGCTCGTCTGATTTGCCGATCACGATGTTGGAGGCCGACAGGTTGCACAGGATCGTCGCCCCGGCCATCGCGCCAAGCGACGAGGGCGGCGTGGGGGCCCAGAAATCCTCGCAGATCTCGGCGAAGAAGCGGAAGTTGGGCAGGACCTGGCTGGCGAAGACCAGGTCGACGCCGAACGGCACTTCCTGCCCGTTCACGGTGATGGTGCTGCCGCGAATCGCCTTGCCGCTGGCGAACCAGCGCTTTTCATAGAACTCGCGGTAGTTGGGCAGGTAGGATTTGGGCACAGCGCCCAGCAGCCGCCCTCCGGCGATGGCCAGCGCGCAGTTATACAGCCGCCCTTTTCGCATCAGCGCGGCGCCGACCAGCAGCACCGGCGAAAGATCGGCGCTGGCCTTGACCACATCGGCGATGGCCGCCTCCACCGCCTCGATCATCGCGGACTGCAAATGCAGGTCGTCGATCGCGTAGGAAGACAGGCACAGCTCGGGGAAGACCAGCAGGTCGACATGGGCATCGTGCGCCCGCCGCGCCTCGGCCAGCACCGCATCGCGGTTGAACGCGACATCGGCCGGGCGCACGCGCGGGGTTGAGGTGGCGACGCGCACGAAGCCGTGCTCGTGCATCGCATAAAACGGGTGGCTGCGATCTGCGGTCATGGGCAATTCCCTGACAGGAAGCCCCACCCCTTGCAACATCGCCTTGCAATGTTCCCCTTGCCCTCGCAGCCGCTCGCCTTAAATGCCAAAGCCATGCGCAGCCTCGACGATATCCGCGAAGAGTATGAATTCCTCGATGGCGACGAACGCTATCGCCTCCTCATCGAACTGGGGCGCGAACTGGACGACATGCCCGATGCCCTCAAGACCGACGCCACCAAAGTGCGCGGCTGCTCGGCCAGCGTGTGGGTCTATCCCGCCGCGCGCGATGACGGCACCCTGCACTTTCTGGCGGACAGCAACGCCGGCATCACCAAAGGCATCGTCGCCTTGGTGATCGCCGCCGTGCAGGACAAGCCCGCCGCCGCCGTGGCCGCAACCGACATCACCGAGGCGCTTGGGCCCTTCGACCTGAAGAACCAGCTGTCCTCCAACCGTACCCAGGGCATACCCAACATGATCGCGCTTATCCGGGAAACCGCCGCGCGCTATGCATAAGGCCGCCCATGCACCGCGCTAGGCGCGCGTTCTGGATAATCGGCGGGGTGATCCTGGTGGGCATCGGTACGCTGGGCATCTTCGTGCCCCTGCTGCCTACGACGATCTTCTACATCCTCGCCGCCGCATGCTTTTCAAAAAGCCACCCGGAATGGGCGGAACGGCTCTACCAGCACCCGAAATATGGCCACCACCTTCGCGAATGGCGCGACCGCAAGGCCATCAGCCGCAAGGGCAAGATCGCCGCGATCCTGACGATGAGCCTGAGCGTGGTCGCGGTGTGGTTCACCGCCGGGGGCTGGTGGACGCTGATCCCGCTGGCGGTGCTGGCGACGATCGGAACCTGGATCTGGACCCGGGCGGAGTAACGCGGCTCCAGCCGCGATGATCGCCTAGCGTTCGTCCACCGCCTCGCGCAGCACGGCGATGCCGCGTTCCCGCTGCTCACGCAGTTCGCGCTTCAGGCTGGCGGGATCGCGGGCGACCACGAAACCGAAGCTGACGCCGCCTTCCTTGCCGATCGTCGCATGGTGCAGCTTATGCGCCTGGACCAGCCGCTTGGCGTAGCCGCGCTTGGGCACCCACCTGAAGTAGCGCTGATGCACCAGCCCGTCGTGAACCAGCGTATAGATGACGCCGTAGATCAGCACGCCCAGCCCGACCCACGTCCCCGGCTCCCAGGCATGGACACCCATCACCAGCGGCGAGCCCAGCGCGAACATGCCGATGCTGATCGCCGCGCCGAACAGGGCGAACAGGTCGTTCTTTTCCAGCAGGTTGCCGTGGGGTTCGTGATGATCGCGGTGCCAGGCCCAGCCGAACCCGTGCATGATGTACTTGTGGCTCGACCACGCGACAAACTCCATCGCGGCGACGGAGGCAAGGACGGTCAGGATCACGGCGGCAAGGGACATGCGCCGCCTTATAGCGGGAAGCACTGGCTGGCAAAACCCTCGTGACTGACTCGGGGCTTCGACAAGCTCAGCCTGAGCGGAATTTAAAGCGGATCCTTCAATCCGCGCAGGCTGCGCTTGTCGAAGCCCTCACCACCGAACCCGCACCTTGCGACACTCTCTTACAATCGCAGACTTTTTTGCGACGGGTCATATCTCTGGCGTTCACCTTCGCGGCCCTAAACCTGAATGCATCGGAAGCGAGGTCATCCACCTCCTCCACCCCAAGGTTTCAAGAAGGAGTGCCACCCATGCGCAAGTTCACCAAGCTCGTCGCCCCCGCCCTCGTCGCCGTCCTCGGTTTTTCGGCCGCCGTGCCGACCATCGCCGAAGCCGCCCCGCGCCACGAGGCCGCCTACAAGACGCCGGTTCGCAACGCCAACATCCGCGCCGACATCTCCGGCCTGCGCGCGCAGATCGACCGCGCCGCAGCGCGCCGCACGATCTCGCAGCGTGAAGCGACCGGCCTGCGCCGCGATGCCGCCGACGTCCAGCGCCTCTACAGCAGCTATGCCCGAGGCGGCCTCAGCGCGCAGGAGACCCGCATTCTCCAGAACCGCGTCAACAAGGTCTACACCGCCCTTCACATGGAGCGCCGCGACTATGACGGCCGCCGCGGCTGATCGCGCCGGGCTGCGGGCGCCCTGGACGGCTTGATCCACTCAAGCCGAAACCGGGGCAGCCTTTTCCGCCGGCCTTGGTTGTAAACCAGCAACAATCGTAATTCTCACAGGAGATACCCCCATGGGCAAGTTCACCAAGATCATCGCGCCGGCCCTCGCCGTCCTGCTGGGTGCCGCCACACTGGCCCCGTCCATCGCCGAGGCCGCCCCGCGCCACCACGATCAGCGCGGTCACCACGACCAGCGCGCGCGCTATCACAGGCCGGTGCATCACGTCCGCCACACCCCGCCGCGTTACGTGAAGCATCATCGCCGCGCCGCCCCGCATCATGTGGTTCGCCACCGCGCCGCGGCTTACGATCGCCATCACCGCTGATCGAGCGGGTTAGCCCCCAACCGTAACGATTCGCCAGATTCCAACACGACCAGCGCGCCCGGCACCACGTCCGGGCGCGTTTCGCGTGGCGGATAGCGCGCGTCTTTCAAGCAACGATACATCGCAAGGCAGCTTCTGTTTGAACGAAAATTTCGCCAAACGGTGTAATCGAATCGCCCTGCCCCTTGAATTTCGCGGGTTCCGGGCCTAATCGCGCCTCATCATGACAAACACTCCGCGCACCCTTTACCAGAAGATCTGGGACGCCCACGTCGTCGATACACGCGACGACGGCACCTGCCTCATCTACATCGACCGGCATATCGTCCACGAAGTGACGAGCCCGCAGGCTTTTGAAAGCCTTCGCGCCGCCGGCCGCCCGGTGCGCCGTCCCGATCTTACGCTTGCCGTGCCGGACCACAATCTGCCCACCACCGCGCGCCGCGATGCGAACGGCAACCGCATCCCCATCGCCGACCTGCAGAGCGCGCAGCAGCTCGACCTGCTGGAAAAGAACGCCCCCGCCTTCGGCATCCGCTACATCGGCGATGCCGACCGCGAACAGGGCATCGTCCACGTCGTCGGCCCGGAACAGGGCTTCTCCCTGCCCGGCGCCACGATCGTGTGCGGTGACAGCCACACCGCCTGCAACGGCGGACTGGGCGCGCTGGCCTTCGGCATCGGCACCAGCGAGGTGGAGCATGTGCTCGCCACGCAGACCCTGCTGCTCAAGCAGTCGAAGACCTTCGAGGTCCGGGTCGAGGGTACGCTGGGCGCCGGCGTCACTCCCAAGGACGTGATCCTGCACATCATCGGCCTGATCGGCACTGCCGGCGGCACCGGTTACGTCATCGAATATACCGGCAACGTCTTTCGCGAGATGTCGGTCGAAGGGCGCCTGACGGTGTCCAACATGTCGATCGAGGGCGGCGCCCGCGCTGGCCTCGTCGCGCCTGACGATATCACTTTCGACTACGTCAAAGGCCGTCCCTACGCCCCCAAGGGCGAGGAATGGGACAAGGCCGTGGCCTGGTGGAAGAGCCTGGCCACCGATGAAGGCGCGACTTACGACAAGTCCGTGTTCATCCGCGCCGAGGACATCCAGCCCACCATCACCTGGGGCACCAGCCCGGAAGACACATCCGCCATCGGCGGCGTGGTTCCGGCGCCGGAAGACTTCGCCGATGCCTCCAAGCGCGACGCGGTGAAGCACAGCCTTGAATACATGGGCCTGACCCCCGGCATGAAGCTGACCGAAGTGGAAGTGCAGAACGTCTTCATCGGCAGCTGCACCAACAGCCGCATCGAGGACATCCGCGCCGCTGCCGAAGTGCTCAAGGGCCGGCACAAGGCCGATAACGTCAAGTGGGCGATCGTCGTCCCCGGCTCGGGCCTGGTCAAGGAACAGGCCGAGGCGGAAGGGCTGGACAAGATCATCATCGACGCCGGACTGGAATGGCGCGAACCGGGCTGCTCGGCCTGCCTTGCCATGAACCCGGACAAGGTTCCGCCCGGAGAGCGCTGTGCGTCCACCAGCAACCGCAACTTCACCGGCCGTCAGGGTCCGGGTGCCCGCACCCACCTGATGAGCCCCGCGATGGCCGCCGCCGCTGCCGTCACCGGCAAGCTGACCGACGTGCGCGACCTCGCACCGGCAAACTGATAGGATAAACGCCATGTCCGACAACAACGACAACTCGCTCGCCGGCCGCGCCGCCCTTGCCGCCGGTGCCGCCATCGGTTCGGCCGCCATCGCTGCCGCGCTGCTCTTCGTGAAGCGCCGCAACGACCGTAAAAAGGTCGACGGCAAGCCCGGCGCGACCAATACCGCGCCGCACTTCCCGAACGAGACCGATTGATGCAGGCGATCAACCACGTCGCCGGCAAGGCGATCCCGTTCGGCCGCAAGAACGTCGACACCGACGTCATCATCCCCGCCCACTGGCTCAAGACCGTCACCCGTGACGGCCTGGGCCAGGGCGCGTTCGAAGCGGTGAAGAAGGAAGACGGCAACGTCTTCACTGACGATCGCTGGGCCGGCGCGCCGATCCTCATCGCGGGCGACAACTTCGGCTGCGGCTCCAGCCGCGAACACGCCGCATGGGCGCTGCTCGACATGGGCATCACCTGCGTGATCGCGCCAAGCTTCTCGGACATCTTCTCGGGCAATGCGTTCAAGAACGGCATCCTGACCGTGGCACTGCCGCAGGCTGCGATCGACCGCCTGATGGAAGTGGCGCAGGACCAGCCCATCGACATCGACCTCGATACGCAGACCGTCACCACGCAGTTCCAGGACCGCTTCACCTTCGACGTCGACCCCTTTCGCAAGCACTGCCTGCTGAACGGTCTGGACGAAGTGGGCCTGACGATGGCTCAGGGCGACGCGATCTCGGCTTACGAGAACAAGGCGCGCGAAGGCCTCCCGTTCCTGGCGAATACCCTGAGCATCGCTGCCTGATCTATAGCCGGGAGCCGGGCACCGCGCCCGTCTCCCGGCTCGTATGGGTCAGGGCTTGACCACGACCTTGCCGTCCAGAACCGCGATCGGATCGGCGGCGACTTGGGGATAGAATTCCTCCAGCATCGCCAGCCAGTCCGCCGGAAGATCGGCGAAACGCGCCACTTTACCGCCATTGCCGAACAGGTTCTGGGTGCCCGCACGGTCCCCCATGTTCAGCCATGCCTGCCAGCTTCGCACATCGTTGGACTGTACCCGCGACAGTACGTTCGTGGTCGCCGAATCCAGCACCTGCGCGCGCGATGCCGTGATCGTGCTGACCTCGTTGAGATAGGATACCCCGCCGTCCGGCGCCGTCACCTTGGCGTGCGACCGGTCGCGGATCGCGATCTCGTCGCGCCCCAGCATCAGCGGCGTAGCGCCGAAGTGAACATGCTCATAGCGCGGCGCGCCGGGGACGTCGGGGATGTGAACCTCATTGTCCGGCCCTACCTTGACATGGGTGGGCACCGGTCCCCTGCCGCCCACGCGCACCGTCTCGCCGGTCAGCGGATTGCGCATGTTAGTCAGGCGCTTGCCCGTGTTCACATCGACGCGGAAGCTGATCTCCAGGTCGATGAGGTCGAAACCGCCGTCGGGATTGAGGGTGACGCGCTGGATCGACCCCAGGTTGATCGCGTAAAGCGGGATCAGGTCCCCGCCGATCGCGGCCATGTACGGACCCTTGATCCACGAATAGATCAGGCCATCGTCGGTGCGGTAGCGCAGCTTGCGATATATCTGCACGGCGTCGGCGGGATTGGCCGGGTCCAGCGTGCGGCGCCCCGCCTTCGCCGACACTCCCGGCGCTACGGCGACCGATGCCGCCAGTCCCAGTCCCAGCTTCAGGGCATCGCGGCGATCGGGCCGGATCATATCCGGCAGGCGTGGCAAGCTAGGCATCCAAGTCCCCCTATTGTGTCGGGCACTATCCATTCTTAATCACTGCCAAGCGCCATCTATCACCCGGCGCCTATCCACCGGTCGGACACCATCGCGCCGAGCGCCGCTTTTGCCGCTGTTTCATCCCCGAGCCGCTTCCTGACGAATCGGGATTGAACCCGAACTCTCCCCGCCCTATCGGCTAAGGTCAAAGCAGCGCGCCCTGCATATGCAAGGCGCTATCATTCGAGGTTGTCCGATGACCAGTTTCCAGGATCGCGAACGCGCCGAAGAAGCCAAGTTCGCGCACGACGCCGATACCGCGTTCCGCATCCAGGCCCGCCGCAACCGCCTCCTCGGCGAATGGGCGGCCGAGCGCATGAAGCTTTCGCCTGCCGAAACCGACGCCTATGCCAAGGCCGTAGTCCAGGCTGATTTCGAGGAAGCCGGCGACGAGGACGTGATCCGCAAGCTGCTGGGCGACATCACCGCCGCCGGCGTCGACACCAGCGAAGGCGAAATCCGCGCTGCGCTGGAGGCCAAGCAGGTCGAAGCCCGCCGCGCGTTTCTGGGCTAAGGAATTTTACGATGGCAATGTCTTCCGAAGAAATCGAAACCCTCATCCGCGCCGCGCTGCCCGATGCGGAGGTGACGATCACCGATCTCGCTGGCGACGGCGACCACTATTCCGCGCATGTCGTGTCCTCCGCATTTGCCGGCAAGCCCCGCGTCGCCCAGCACAAGCTGGTCTATGAGGCGCTGGGCGGGCGGATGGGCGGCGTGCTCCATGCCTTGCAACTGACCACCGCCGTCCCCAACTGACGCCTGGTACACACTAAGGGTTCCATCGAAATGTCCGACGTCAACGCCCGCATCGGCGAAATCGTAAACAGCAACGACATCGTCCTGTTCATGAAGGGAACGCCGCTGTTCCCGCAGTGCGGTTTTTCCAGCCGCGCTATTGCGATCCTCGAGCATCTCGCGGTCCCTTACGAGACCGTGGACGTGCTGCAGGACATGGAAATCCGCCAGGGCATCAAGGGCTTCTCCGAGTGGCCGACGATCCCGCAGCTCTACATCAAGGGCGAATTCGTGGGCGGCAGCGACATCATGATGGAGATGTACGAGGCCGGCGAACTGCACCAGCTCATCACCGAATCCGGGATCGCCGCGCAGGGCTGATCTGCTTGGTATCGCCGAATACTGGAAGGCCCGGGTGGAAACGCCCGGGCTTTCTTGCGTCCGGGCGACCATCTCCTTCGCCGTGATGACGCGGCAAACAGCAGCCCATTTCCACGGCGGCTAGGCGTTCCGGCGATGTAAGGAAGTGAAGCTTCTCGGGGAGGCGGGGCCGTGAGACTGATCGGCCCCGCCTCTATCGAGACTGCTTCTCGGGGTACTCAACTATAAGCACAAGCCGTGCCAGTTTCAATAATCGGCGCAAATTGGCCATTCCCTGACCGGCGTCCCTCCTGTGACTACAGTGAAGTGTAAACCAGGCCGACACATGTTCCCGCCAGAGCGAAGCAGTTTCCCCTTGATGCCCGCCCTTTCGCGGGCGACAGCCGGTACATGTCCAGCACGCCTTCCGACCAGCCGATCCCAGCAGAGGGGCCCGCCGTCGTCCCCGCCGCAACCGTGGTGATCTTCCGCCATTCCGCCACCGGCGGCGCTCCAGAGGTGCTGATGGTCCAGCGCGCGAAAGAGATGCGCTTTGCCGGCGGAGCAGCGGTGTTCCCCGGCGGCCGTGTCGACCCTGCGGACCGTGAACTCGCCCGCCGCCTGCTGCCGAACGAAGCCGAGGAAATCGCTGCCGCCCGCATCGCCGCGATCCGCGAGACACTGGAGGAGACCGGCCTGATGATCGCCGCCCGCCAGCCCGTTGGCGCGCAGGAAGCGGCACAGGCGCGCGCGCTGCTGCTGGAGGACGGCCGCCTCGACACCGTACTGGCGCGCTTCGGCTGGGAACTGGAACCGGCCGCCCTCACCTTCTTCGCACACTGGTGCCCGTTATCGGACAAAGCCTTCGACACCCGCTTCTTCGTCATGGACCTTGGCACGGGCGCGGTCGACATCACCGTCGATGCCACCGAAAACACCCGCCTGTTCTGGGCCAGCGCCGCCGAGGCGCTGGATATGGCCGACAGCGGCGACATCTCCGTGATCTTTCCGACCCGGCGCAATCTGGAGCGGCTGGCTCAATACGCCAGTCACGCCGAGGCGCTGGCCGATATCGCAGCACATCCGGTCGCCCGGATTCACCCCGGCATCGAGGAGCGCGAAGACGGGCAATGGCTCGTCATTGCGGAAGGCCATGGTTATCCGGTGCTGGGTCAACCCAGGGCAACGGCGCTGCGCGGCTAGACCCCTCGTTGCGGCTTGACGCGCGCAGTACGCCCGGTTGTTGCGCTACTTCACTTGCGGCCAGCACTCTTTGCAGGAAGCAGCGCGCTCCACCGGGCATCCAGCTTTGCCTGGCCGCTGGCGCGCTTCACCCGCGACACCAGCGATACACCGCGCAGGGTGACACTGTGACCGCCGAGCCAACGGCCCGAAATGCTGTAACCGACATCGTAGAGCGCAACATCTTCATGCGATTCGCCCGCCACCAGAAAGCGCGTGGTGACAAGCACCGGCAGCCGCTCGTCGCCGCGGCTTTCATCGGGCAACCGGGCCGCATCGCGTGCCTGCTTGAGTGCACGTTCGAACCATGCCGCCTCAATTCGAGGCTCTCCCGTGGTTTGCGCGGGCGGCACGTCCAATGCGCTGGGGAAGGATACCTCCTGGCTCTGCACGGATTGTTCGGCCGCGGCAGGCCTCAGGATCAGTTCCCGATCCCCGGACCCTGTCGCCATAAGCACCAGCGTCGCCGCGCGGGTGGAAGCCTGCTGCGCTTCTGCGGTCTTCAACGCCTCGCTGTCGCTTCGCTGGCTCCAGTTATTCCACAAGGTCAGACCGGAAATAACGACGGCAATCACCGCCAGCACTTCGCCGAGCGTGACCCAGCGGCGCCGGATGGCGGCAGCCTCGGCAGCGCGGACATCGGCCTTCGCTTCGGCCCTGGCCTGGGCTTTGGTTTCGAATTCGGGGGAGCTATCGTTCACGAAAGGGCGTTCCATCACCTGCGGCGTTGACCGTCAAGGATTAGAGCGGGTTGACCGGAAGTGGAAGCATCATCACACGCTCGCGCGCGCCCTTGAACCATTCAGGCTTGCTGCGGAACCGCATGCGTCAAGGCAAGATGATCGAGCACCGGACCGTAGATCGGCCTGTCGAATTCGACTCCGGCGAGATCCGCGCTGACCCAGCGCACCACGCCGGGCATTCCCTCCAGCCCTTTGGGGCGGATGATCAGCCGGGAGCCGACCCGGAAATAAAGACCGCGCATGCGCAGGCAGCAGCCTTCGGTGGAGATGTCGGAAATCTCGCCGTCATCGCGCAGGCCGCTTTGCGTGCGGCACTGGACAGGCAGCGCCACGAAGCGTCGCTGCGAACGTCGAGGGAGGATGCGGCGGGTCATAAAGCGATGTATAGGCCGATTTTGTGTAACATCGCTTAACCGCGCCGCATATTCCGCAGATCAGGCCGCTGCGGGCTTGCGCGCGAAGATACCGAACCCGGCAATCACCGCATAACACAGCGCCGGAAGCACGAGCGCGATACCCAGGTTCCCGCCCGTGGCATCGGCCAGCGCTCCGGTTGCCAGCGGCACGATCGCACCGCCGCAGATTGCGACGTTGATGATACCCGAACCATCCGCGGCGCGCGTGCCCAGCTTTTCGCAGGCAAGGCTGAAGATCGTCGGGAACATGATTGAGTTCATCAGGCCCACCGCCAGCAGCGCATAGCCCGAGACATGGCCCGTAGTAGTCACCGAAACCGCGATCAGCGCGATCGCCGCGCAGGTATTGAATACCAGCACCAGCCCGGGGTTCAGCACCCGCAACAAGGCCGAACCGATGAACCGGCCGATCATCGCCCCGCCCCAGTACACACCGATCAGCTTGCCGGCAGACTGCTCGGGCAGCGCCATGACCTGATCCTGCATGAGATAGCTGACCACCAGCGAACCGATCGAGACTTCCGCGCCGACGTAAAGGAAGATGCACAGCGCGCCGTAACCGAAACGCGCGCGCTTGAGCAGGTCAAGCCCGGCAAAGCCGGCGCCGCCACCGGCGCTGTCGTCATGCTGTTCGCGCGGGAGGCGATTGCGGAACATCCACACCGCCGCCGCGACGAGCGCAAGGGCGACCGCGATGCCGAGGTAGCCGTGGACGATGGCTTGGCTCTCGGCGCTGCGATAGGCGTTCAGCGCCGGACCAGTCAGTTCCTTGGCCGAAACGGAGGCAAGGCTGCCAAGGATCAGCACGGAACCGGCAATCGGGAAGATGGTGGTGCCCAGCGAGTTGAAGGCCTGCGCGAAAGTAAGGCGCGAACTGGTCGTCTCGGGCTTGCCCAGCAGGCTGATAAGCGGATTGGAGACGACCTGCACGATCACCACGCCCGCCGCCAGCACGAAGTAGGCGGCCAGGAACAGCCAGTAGGTCGCCGTCTGCGAGGCCGGGATGAAGGCCAGACAGCCCAGGATCATGATCCCAAGTCCTGCGGCCGCACCGCGCATGTAGCCGACCTTGCGGACAAGCATCGCGCCGGGAATGCCGATCACGGCATAGGCGGTGAAGAAGCAGAACTGCACCAGCATCGCCTCGGTGTAGCTCAGCGTGAACAGTTCCTTGAGCTTCGGGATGATCACATCGTTGAGGCTGGTGATGCCGCCGAAGATGAAGAACAGCGCCATCACGAAATAGCGCAGTTCCGGCGCGTCGACATGCCCGCCGGGCACTTCGTCGCCGAATTCCGAGGGAGATTTGCTACCGGTATCCATCATCACGGCCATTGCCGTTTTCTCCCGAAAGGCCGGACCTGCACGGCGCGGCATGGCAAGACGCGGGTCTTTGCGCACTTTTGCTGCGCAGGGCAAGCGGTTGCAGCCCCCGAAAGTGCGCATCGCGGGACGGAGGCGACCGTTCTGGCAAACTTCGCGACAGCTGTGCAGAAACCAAGGAGTTTTAATGCAACGCAGCAAAGTGCATTGCGCTGAAGCGCCAAGTCCAGCAAATGGGCACCAGCGCAGGCCTGCTCGATAGCGGCGGCTTGTGCACCAGACATCGCAAAGGAATACCTATGAAGAAGATTGCTCTCGCCGCGTTCGCCTCGGCTGCTGTTCTGGCTCTCTCGGCTTGCGGCGGCGAGCCTGCTCCTGCGGCAACCGAAACCGCCACCGGCGCTTCGGACGACGTAGTGGTTGGCGATGCCACCGACGCGCCGACCGAGGCTGCTTCGGAAGCAATGTAATCTTCGTCGGGACCCGGTCCGCGCCCAAGGCCGGACCGGGTCCTGCGACTTTTCGGCGCCGCTGCGCCGAATTGCGGGCCGAAACAGCCCGCCGTTCGAAGCAAATTCGAACCACTCCCCCAAAAACATCGCCAGCGTTGAGCCCGATTTCGAGCCCCTAGGGTTCGCAAGGCCAAACACACGCCGCAGATTGTGCGAGGATCGCCAGGCGTGCGAACGCCCGTGCCAGCGGTTGCCGCTGCAAAAAATTGGCGCGCCCGACAGGGTTCGAACCTGTGACCCCAAGCTTAGAAGGCTCGTGCTCTATCCAGCTGAGCTACGGGCGCGCGCGAGTTCCCCATAGCGCGGAAGCGCGGCTTGGCAAACCGGGACACTGACGCAAACTTGTGCTTTGCGCGGCCGAAAAGGCAGGTTACGCACAGGCCATGAACGCCAGCCCGGACGAACTCCCCGCCGCTTCGGCCAACCTTTCCCGAATCGACGGCAGCGCAGGCGGCCGGCGGCACTTTCGCTATTTCGATTATGTCATGGTCGCCTTCGTGGCGATCCTGCTGCTGTCCAACCTGATCGGCGCGTCCAAGCTGGCTTCGCTGGGCGGGGTCACCTTCGGCGCGGGAATCCTGTTCTTCCCCGTCAGCTACGTCATCGGCGACGTGCTGACCGAGGTCTATGGCTATGCCAATGCACGCCGGTGCGTGTGGGCGGGCTTCTTTGCGCTGGTGTTCATGGCGTTCATGAGCTTCATCGTCGTCTCCATGCCCCCGGCCGATGGCTGGGAAGGACAATCCGCCTACGAGGCCGTGTTCGGGTCCACCTGGCGCATCGTGCTTGCCTCGGTCACAGCGTTCTGGGCGGGTGAATTCGTCAACTCCTTCGTCCTTGCCAAAATGAAGCTGATGACGGGCGGCAAGCACCTGTGGACCCGCACCATCGGTTCGACCGTGTTCGGCCAGGCGATCGACAGCGCCCTGTTCTACCCCATCGCCTTCCTTGGAACCTGGACCACCGCGCAGGTCCTGACCGTGATGGTCACCAACTGGGCGATGAAGGTTGCCTGGGAAGCGGTGCTGACGCCCGTGACTTACGCCGCCGTCGGCTGGCTCAAGGCGCGCGAAGGCGTGGAGGTGTTCGACGAGAACGTCGATTTCTCGCCTTTCGCCAAGACACGGGCTGTTTGATCCTTCGCTGCTCGCATTGACGGTCTCGCATTGACGGTGAAGTACGGCTAGTCAGCCACGCGATGAGCCTTGATCGCATTCTCCTGTCCCGTTTCCGCAACCACCGCGAAACCGCGGTGGAAGGCACGGCGCAGTTCAACCTGCTGGTGGGTGAGAACGGCGCGGGCAAGACCAACGTGCTGGAGGCGATCAGCCTGCTGGCACCCGGCCGGGGCCTGCGCCGCGCCCAGTTGGCCGACATGCCGGGACAGGCGGGCGACGGCGGCTTCGCGGTGAGCGCGGAACTGGCCGCGCCGGGCGGCGACCCCGTGCGGCTGGGCACCGGCATCGCGGCAGAGCGGCCCGGACGGCGGCTGGTGCAGGTCAACGGCGCGCAAGGCTCCGCGCTCAGCCTGGCCGAGTGGCTGTCGATCGGCTGGCTGACCCCGGCGATGGACCGGCTTTTCGTGGAAGGCGCAGGCGCGCGGCGGCGGTTCCTTGACCGGCTGGTGCTGGCCCTCGCCCCCGGTCATGCGGGAAATACCGTGCGGCTGGAAACCGCGCTTCGCGAACGCAACCGCCTGCTTTCCGAAGATCGTGCGCCCGATCCGCGCTGGTTAGATGCCATCGAATTGCAGATCGCCGAGGCCGGCGCGCTGGTCGCCGCCGCGCGCGCGGACCTCGTCGCCCGGCTGGACGAGGCGCTGCTCGCCCTGCCCGAGGCGCCTTTTGCGCGCCCGGCGCTGGCCTATCAGCCCGGCGGCCCGCTCGATGCCGAGGCGCTGGCGGCGGCGCTGCGCGAAGGGCGCCCGCGCGAACGCGCGGCGCAGCGCACCCTGACCGGCCCCCACCGCGACGAACTCGCCGTGACCATGGCAGGCAAAGGCCAACCGGCCGCCGATTGTTCGACCGGAGAACAGAAGGCGATGCTGATCGCCATCGTCCTGGCGCATTCGCAGCTTCTCGAAGGCTACGGCGAGGCTCGCCCCCGCCTGCTGCTGCTGGACGAAGTGGCCGCCCACCTCGATCCCCTGCGCCGCGAGGCCCTGTTCGAGCGACTGCGCACGGGCAGCGCGCAGGTATGGCTGACCGGCACCGAAATCGCCCCGTTTGAGGCCATCGCCGGGGAAGCGGCAGTGTGGGAAGTCAGCAGCGGTGCGGTGCGGCGGGTGGATTAAGTCGGATCGACATTCCACATCGTCACCCTGAACTTGTTTCAGGGTCCATCTATCCGATCCAGCGGCGGTGTGAACGGCAAAATGGACCCTGAAACAAGTTCAGGGTGACGGGGTCAGCCCGGCAAAAACTGTGAATGTCTATCGGCTTTAAGTCAGTTTCATCCGAACCGATATATCGAGATTATCACCCCACCTTCCTTCAAGCCCCCGACTTTTTCGGCAGCGCATCCTTCACATCATCCACCGTCGCGGCGACGATCGCGTCGATACCGATGGCCGTGGGATGTACGTGGTCGCCCTGAAGGAGGTCCGGCTTGTCGATCACCGGCTGGAGGAAGAACGGCACCAGCACCGCGCCGTATTTCTCGGCCAGTTGCGGATAGATCGGGTTGAAACCCTGCGCATAATCACGCCCCAGGTTCGGCGCCGCCAGCATCCCCAGCAGCACGACCGGAATTTTCTCCTCCTTCAGCCGCTTGAGGATAGCCTCCATGTTCGAGCGCGTCTGCGCCGGCGGGAGCGAGCGCAGCATATCATTGCCGCCCAGGCTGATGATCACCAGCTCGGGCTTCACCGGCTGGCTTTTCAGCGTGAAATCGAGCCGCTGCAGGCCCGCCGCCGTTGTGTCGCCGGAAACCCCGGCATTGGCAATCTTCGCATTCACACCGCGCGCGCGCAGGGCCTGTTCCATCCGGTCGGGATAGCTCTCACCGTCTTCCAGACCGTAGCCCGCCAGCAGCGAATCGCCGAACGCCAGGATCGCGCGCTCCGGCCCCATGACCGGGATCTGCGGAGGCGTATCCAGAACGCTTTCGCTGGTGGTGGGGGACGGCGCCGGGGCCTTGTCGCAGGCAGTCAGGGTCAAGGTTGAGGCGGCAAGGAGAGCAAGGGAAACGAAGCGCAAGGCAAACTCCTTTTGAGGCCCGACTTGTCGGACCGCATGGTGCTATCCCATATGGGGATCGTGACAAGCCCTGCCCACTCCCTCGCCCGCTCCGAAACGCAATCAATTCCGACGATACTTGCCACCGACCTGCGCCTGACGCTGGGCTCGGGCGAGAGCGGGGTGGAGATTCTCAAGGGCATCGACCTTACCGTGCCGCAAGGACAGACGCTGGCGCTGCTGGGACCCTCGGGCTCGGGCAAATCCTCGCTCATGGCGGTGTTGTGCGGGCTGGAGCGCGCCAGTTCAGGCACATTGCAGGTCGCGGGTGAGGACTTCGCCGGAATGAGCGAGGACGATCTGGCGCGGGCACGGCGCGGGCGCATCGGCGTGGTGCTTCAGGCATTCCACCTGCTGCCGACGATGACGGCGCTGGAAAACGTGGCCACTCCAATGGAACTGGCCGGAATGCCCGGCGCGCGGGAACGGGCCGAGGCGGAACTGGTCGCAGTGGGCCTTGGCCACCGCCTTTCGCACTATCCCGCACAGCTTTCCGGCGGAGAGCAGCAGCGCGTGGCCATTGCCCGCGCGCTGGCCCCGCGCCCGGCGCTGGTCTTCGCCGACGAGCCGACCGGCAACCTCGATGCCGCCACCGGCGCCGCGATCGTCGAACTCCTGTTCGCCCGCCGCGCCGAGGCCGGTGCGACCCTGCTCATCATCACGCATGACGAAAACCTCGCCCGCCAGTGCGAGCGCGTGGTGACGCTGGCGGACGGCATGATCGCAAGCGACACGCTTGCAACGGACATCGCA
Source organism: Novosphingobium barchaimii LL02 (assembly GCF_001046635.1). Classification (GTDB taxonomy): domain Bacteria; phylum Pseudomonadota; class Alphaproteobacteria; order Sphingomonadales; family Sphingomonadaceae; genus Novosphingobium; species Novosphingobium barchaimii. The sequence goes on along the minus strand of NZ_KQ130455.1, from coordinate 321,806 downwards.
AGCGACACGCTTGCAACGGACATCGCAAGCGACACGCTTGCAACGGACATCGCAAGCGACACGCTTGCAGCGGACATGGCGAGCGACACGCTTGCCTGACACCGCCTTGCCCTGGCGCATGGCCTGGACCATCGCGCGGCGCGATCTGTCCGCCCGTTTCAAGGGCCTGCGGCTCCTTCTTGTCTGCCTGTTTCTGGGCGTGGGGGCGATCGCCGCGATCGGAACGCTGACCGGCTCGATCGAAAGCGAACTGGGATCACGCGGGCGCGAGATCCTTGGCGGCGACATCGAACTCAGGATCTGGCAGCGTGATCTTTCGGCTGACGAACTCGCAGCGCTCGCCAGGCTGGGCAAAGTCTCGCGCGGCTACCGGATGCAGGCCATCGCCAGCCAGGGTGATGCCACCGCGCCCGTCGCCCTGAAAGCGGTCGATGCCGGATGGCCGCTGTATGGCAAGCTGGAACTGGTGGACGGCCGCAAGGTCGGCGCACCGCCGCCCGGAACGGTATGGATCGCCAAGGGCACCGCCGCTCGTCTCGGCGCCGCGAAGGGCACGCGCATCGACCTTGGCGGCGTTCCGGTCACCATCGGCGGCATTATTACGGACGACCCCGAGCAAATGAGCGAAGGCTTTGCGCTGGGCGACGTTGCCATCGCCCCGCTGGACCTTCCGGCCAGGGCCGGGCTGACCGCGCCGGGCGCGATGTATCGCAGCGCCGTTCGTGTACGCTTCGCAGACAGCCTGCGCGATCCCGAACCGGTGGTCGATGCCCTCAAGGCCCGCTTCGGCGACGGCGCCTTCGACGCGCGCACCCGCAAGGCCGCCTCGCCTTCGACCGAACGCTTCGTCAGCCGCATGGGCGAATTCCTCGTGCTGGTCGGGCTGGCCGCGCTGGTGATCGCCGGGATCGGGATCGGCGGCGGTGTTTCCTCCTATCTTGAGGCCCGGCGCACGTCGATCGCGACGCTCAAGGTGCTGGGCGCAACAAGCGGAGACATCGCGCGCATCTACCTGCTGCAAGTGGGCGCGGCCGCGCTGGCGGGAAGCCTTGCGGGGCTGGCCGCCGGGGTGCTGGTCACGCCGATGCTGGCCTCTGCGCTGCGAAGCCTGCTGCCTGTCGACACCGGCTTCACCGTTTCTCCCGCTGCGCTGGCGACGGCGGCTGCCTACGGATTGCTCGTCGCGCTGATCTTCGCCGCGCCGCCGCTGGTGCGGGCACGCGGCTATCCGGCCATGGCGCTGATGCGCGCGGGCGTGATGCCGCTGCGCTCGGACCGCAAGGCGCTGGCCCTGCCGGTCGGCCTCGGCCTTGCCGCGATCGTGGTCCTCGCGCTGGCCAATGCCGCGCAGCCGCTGGTGACGCTGGGCTTCCTTGGCGGATCGGCGGCAATGCTGGGCCTGCTGGCACTGATCGGCACCGGCATCCGCCGCCTTGCCGCCCGCCTGCCCCGGCCGCGTGCCCCCATGCTGCGGGCGGGCCTTGCCAACCTGCACCGCCCCGGCGCCCAGACCGGCGCACTGGTCACGGCGCTGGGCTTCGGGCTCTCCGCCTTCGTGCTGATCGCGGCCGTGCAGACCAGCCTCGACGCCAACATCCGCCGCACCGTGCCCGACCGCGCGCCCGACTTCTTCGTGCTCGACGTGCCGAAGGACAAGGCTGCGGATTTTCGCAAGGCAGTGACGCAGACTGTCCCCGGGGCCAAGCTCAATCTGGTCCCCAACCTGCGCGGGCGCATCCTTGCCTACGGACCCAAGGGCCACATGACCAAAGTGTCGAGCCTGGGCAAGGACCTGCCTGATGGCGCCTGGGCGCTGAAGGGTGAACGCGGCCTCACCTACTCGGTCAACGTACCTCAGGGCAGCACCGTCACTTCCGGCCAATGGTGGCCTGCGATCCATCGCGGCGAGCCGCTCGTTTCCCTCGATGAAAAACTGGCCGAGGCGATCGGCGTCAGGCTCGGCGATTATATCACGGTGAACGTGCTCGGGGTCGAGAAGACCGCCCGGATCGCCGCACTGCGCCGGATCGACTGGGATACGCTGGGCTTCAACTACGTGCTGGTGTTTTCGCCCAACGCGCTGGCAGACGCCCCGCACAACCTTGCCGCGACCATCGAAGTGCCGCCCGGCACCGCGACCACCGGTCTGCTGCCGAAACTGGTCCGGGCCTTCCCGTCGAGTTCGGTGATCGAAACCGGCAGCCTGCTGCGCGATGCGCGCGCTCTGCTCGATCAGATGTCGGCGGCGATCCTTGCGGCGGCTTCGGTGGCGGTGCTGTCGGGGCTGGCGGTGCTGCTGGGCGCCATCGCCGCCGCGCGCGCCAGCCGGACTTACGACACCGTGATCCTGCGCGTGCTGGGCGCCAGCCGGCGCCAGTTGCTGGTGCTGCAGATGGCGGAATACGGGCTCATCGCCGCCGTTCTGGCGGTCGTGGCGCTCGCCGCAGGCAGCGTGATGGCCTGGGCGGTGATCGTGAAGCTGTTCGAATTCACCTGGCTGCCGGACTGGCCCCGTATTCTTGCGGTACTGGGGGCCGGTCTGGTGCTGATCCTGGGCTTCGCGCTGGCCGGCTCGCTACCGCTGTTGCGGGCGAAACCGGCACGTGCGCTCAGGGAGCTTTAGGCGAACACGTCGGCGCCGCTGGGGTCCTTGGGATCGGCGCCGAAGCGATTGTGGCCGGGCGTACCGGGCAGGAACAGGATCACCAGGAAGGCGATGCTGGCGATCCAGCCGACGAACGGGATCATGCCCAGAACGCTGAAGCCGAGATACCACCACCCGCTCATGTCGCGGTCATGCAGGCGGCGAACGGCCACCGCGATGTTCGGCACCAGCGTCGCGAGCGCATAGAGGCCGCCAACGCCCACCAGCACCATGAAACCGCCGCCAAAGGCTGCCGAAGGCGCCTGCCCGTTTTCAAGGTTCTCAAAGGCGCTGAAAGAAAGGCCCATGGCCAAAGCCAGGATCACGATCACGGCATAGACAATCACGTTAAGCAGCGTGAATGACCAGAATTCCATCCGCCGTGAACGCCCCCTGAAATCAGCATATCGCCGAAACGGCATCAGCATATAATCGAGCATATCTTTCCCCTATTGTATGTGGACGCATGTGCGCCTTGAGCCTTGCCTTGCGGAAATCGACTATAAGGACAAAGACTTGAGGGGCAACGCCGCAGTTCTGCTTGTCAGAACAGGCACAGAAAGAGGGGCGCGAAAGGCAATGCCCCTCGCGCCCCTGTTCCAGTTTGCGCCGCCGTCCCTGCCCATGTCTCCTCCCAGAAACCACGGGCAAGTGGCGCGCGTTTTCGCGCTCCGGCTTAGAACCGGTAGCGCGCCGCCACGCCGTAAGTGCGCGGCTGGTTCGGATAGCCCGAGATCGAGCCAGGCTGCGCCGGGCTGTCGAAGATTTGCAGGATCGTGCGGTCGTTCAGCAGGTTGCGGCCCCAGACGGAGACTTCGATGCCGCTGGCCATGGCATACGTCAGCGAAGCGTTGACGTCGTTGATGTCCTGCTTGAACTCGCGCGCGGCGGCGAGCGCGGCGGCAACGCTGGTGACATTACCGGCAGCATCACGCGTCACCAGGCCGGGCAAACCCTCGACCAGCCTGAACTGCGCTTCGTAGTGATAGTCGCCGCGCAGGATCACCCGGTCGCCGCCTGAACCCACCGGCTGCACGAACTCCGCCCCGAACGTGACCGACAGCGGAGATACCCCCGCCGGGGTCGTGCCCGAAAGATCCCCGAAGGCGGAGAGCTTGAAGGTGTCGTACTTGGGATCGAGGTAGGTCCACGAAAGCGTCAGCGTCAGCGGATCGATCGGCTTGGCAGAGCCTTCGAACTCGATCCCGAAGGCCGACTGCTTGCCCGCATTGGCAAGGAAGAAGCCGGAGCCGGTGAAGATGTTCGACTGGAAGTTCTTGATGATCTGCTTGAACACCGCGACGTTGGCCGAAACGATGCCCCAGTTGCCCTTGAAGCCCAGTTCGTAAACGGTCGCGTTCTCGGCATTGGCGAAGCGGCTGCCGGAAGTAAGGTTGGTCACCGCCAGCCCCTGCGCGCGCAAGGCCACGAGGTCTGCCGGGGTGGGCCGGCTATCGCGCGACAGGTTGATCGAGGCCGCCTTGTAGCCGGTCGCCCAGGCGGCGTAGAGGTTGATCGCCGGGCTGGCATCCCATGCCACGCGCGCGGTGTAGCTGAAATCGCCGTCGCTGACCCTCCCCGGCTCCACCGCGTTGGGCAGGTTCATGAACGGCGGGAAATATTGCAGCGCGCGCAGACCATTGAGCGGGTTCGCCGAGGGGTTGTTGGCATTGCCCGCCGCGAAGGCGGTAGCGCCCGCGTTCACCTGCGCGAAGGCCGCGCCGTTGGCCCCCGCAAAAGCGCCGATCTCGGCCGCCGTCGCCGACCGGCCCAGCCCCAGCAGATTGCCTACCGTCTGCGACAGCGCGCCCTGATAAAGCAATGTCTGGCGGAAGCCCGCATAACGTGGATCGTTGAAATCGATGGCCGCGAAGACATCGTTCGAGGTCGTCCCCGTGGCGAAGCGCTTGGTGTCGTGGGTATAATTGAGCCCGCCCGTCACGATCAGCCCCGGCGCCACCTCGAAGTCGAGCTGGCCGAACCCGGAATAGGCCTCGTTCTTGAGCTTGTAGGCTTCGGTCAGGCCAGTGCCCGAGGCGAAGAACTGGTTCGTGTATTTCGCAGGGTTACCCTCGGACGCGCCGAACGCGGTTTCCAGCGTCGGCACGTTGAGCGCGCCGCCCGACAGGCTGCGCACCAGCAGGTCCGCGTAAGTGCGCGCGTCGTCGCCCCACAGGACCTGATTGTTCTGGTCGATCTTCTCGTTGAAATAATAGCCGCCAATGAGGCCGCTGATCCGATCGCCCACCTCGAAGCTGGCGCGCAGTTCCTGAGTGAAGGTCTTTATCTGCAGATCCTGCCAGTTGCGGCCCAGAAGGTCGGCGCTGGAGAAGTCCGAATCCTGATTGGTCACCGCATCGGTGCGGCGGTACGAAGTGATCGAGGTCAGCTTCACATCGCCCAGATCGTAGCTCAGCTCGCCCGAGACGCCCCAGTTCTTGATGTTGTTGGAGGACTGGAAGTTGTTGTAGCCGATATTGTCGTACTTCTCGCCTGGCTGGTTCACCGCCGCGCCCAGCGCGAAGATCGCCGCCGTGGGCGCCGCCTGCCGCAAGTTGACGACCGCGCAGCAATTCTCGTCGATCTTGCTGTAATCGCCGATCAGGCGGACTGCGAAACCATCGTGATTATCGAACAGCAACTGGCCGCGCGTGAACCAGCGGTCCCGCTCGTTGGTGCGCGCGCCGGTGTCTGCCAGATCCTTGACGATGCCGTCGCGCTTGTTGATCCCGCCCGCCAGGCTGAAGGCGATGTTCTGGGTGATCGGGCCGGTGACCACGCCTTTCACCACCACCGCATCGTAATTGCCGTAGCTCGCCTCGACGTTTCCGCCGAATTCGAACTGCGGCTTTCGGGTTACAATCGAGATCACGCCCGCCGAGGCGTTCTTGCCGAATAGTGTGGACTGCGGCCCGCGCAGCACCTCGATCCGCTCCACATCCGGGAAATCGGCGATCATCGAGGCCGAACGCGAGCGGTAGACCCCGTCGACGAACAGACCGACCGAAGGCTCGATGCCGGCATTGTTGGCGCCATTGCCGAAGCCGCGAATATAGAAGTTGGTGTTCGCGCTGGACTGCAACTGATTTACGCGCAGCGAAGGGACGACCGATTGCAGGTCCTTCAGGTCACGGATCTGCGCGCGCTCCAGCGTGGCCCCGGTGGTGACGGAAACCGCCACGGGCACGTCCTGCAGCGTCTGCTCGCGCTTGGTGGCGGTGACGATGATGGTATCGGCATATTGCTCGCCTGCCTGTGGAGCCGTGTTCTGCGAACCGCTTTCCTGGGCCAGCGCCGCCGGCGAAGCCAGCCCCGCCACCGCGATTCCGGCCGCCAACCCCGCTCTGCCCAGAGCGGTTTCCATGGCCATGCGCGATACCCGCGCGGCGATGCCTGCTGAACTGCCCTTCATTGGCCATCCCCTATCCTTGTATGTGACTGCCCGCGTCTTGCGCGCGAAAGGCTCGTCACTTGTGTAGTCGTGTATTCGAGCCTTCTTTTAGGAAAGAACCGGGATGCCGACAACAGAACCCGGTGTATACATGCGGACAATTCGCATCATTGTGACACCTGCGCCACAGACCGGCATATCGCAGCACGCTTGCCGGAAACGCTCGCATCGGGTAAGGGCGCCCAAATTTTGCAGTGCAACACGCATCTGCCCGCTGGCCCTCCTTTCGAAAGAAGACCTGAATGTCCGCCCCGCTTCCTTTGCGCAACATCGCGATCATCGCGCACGTTGACCACGGTAAAACCACCCTCGTCGACCAGCTCTTCCGCCAGTCCGGCACCTTCCGCGACAACCAGCGCGTCGAAGAGCGCGCAATGGATTCGAACGATCTCGAAAAAGAGCGCGGCATCACCATTCTGGCCAAGCCGACCTCGATCGAGTGGAACGGCTACCGCATCAACATCGTCGACACGCCCGGACACGCCGACTTCGGCGCCGAGGTTGAGCGCATCCTCTCGATGGTCGACGGCGTGATCCTGCTGGTCGACAGCTCGGAAGGCGCGATGCCGCAGACCAAGTTCGTCACCGGCAAGGCCCTGGGCCTGGGTCTCAAGCCCATCGTCGTCGTTAACAAGATCGACCGTCCCGATGGCCGTCACGCCGAAGTGCTCGACGAAGTGTTCGACCTCTTCGTCAGCCTGGACGCCAACGACGAACAGCTCGACTTCCCCACGCTCTACGCTTCGGGCCGTAACGGCTACGCCAGCGAAGATCCCGATGCGCGCGAAGGCACGCTGACCCCGCTGTTCGAGAAGATCATCGAGCACGTGCCGGCTCCCGAAGCCGACGTCGACGGTCCCTTCAAGTTCCTCGTCACCCTGCTTGACCGCGACAACTTCCTGGGCCGCATCCTCACCGGCAAGGTCCAGTCGGGCACCGTGAAGCTGAACGACCAGATCCGCGCCCTCGACAGCGAAGGCAACGTCGTTGAAACCGGCCGCGCCTCCAAGCTGCTGGCGTTCCACGGCCTCGACCGCGTTCCCGTCGAATCGGCCAAGGCAGGCGACATCATCTCGATCGCGGGCCTCACCGCCGCTACCGTGTCGAACACCATCGCCGATCCTTCGGTGTCCGAGCCGCTGCAGGCTCAGCCGATCGATCCGCCGACGCTGTCGATGCGCTTTGCCGTCAACGATTCGCCGATGGCCGGCCGCGAAGGCTCCAAGGTCACCAGCCGCATGATCCGCGACCGTCTGGCCCGCGAAGCCGAAACCAACGTCGCCATCCGCGTCACCGAATCGGCCGACAAGGACAGCTTCGAAGTCGCCGGTCGCGGTGAACTTCAGCTGGGCGTCGTCATCGAGACGATGCGCCGCGAAGGCTTCGAACTGGGCATCAGCCGCCCGCGTGTGCTGTTCCTCGAAGACGAGAACGGCAAGAAGACCGAGCCTTACGAAACCGTCGTGATCGACGTGGACGAGGAATTCTCGGGCACCGTCGTCGAGAAGATGGCGATCCGCAAGGGCGAGATGACCGACATGCGCCCCTCGGGCGGTGGCAAGACCCGCATCACCTTCATCGCCCCCTCGCGCGGCCTGATCGGTTACCACGGCGAGTTCCTGTCGGACACGCGCGGCACCGGCATCATGAACCGCCTGTTCGACAAGTACGGCCCCCACAAGGGCAAGATCGAAGGCCGCAAGAACGGCGTGCTGATCTCGAACGGTGCCGGCGAAGCCGTTGCCTACGCACTGGGCCCGCTCGAAGAGCGCGGCATCCTGTTCGTCGGTTCGGGCGAGCCGCTCTATGAAGGCATGATCATCGGCGAGAACGCCAAGCCCGACGATCTCGAAGTGAACCCGATGAAGTCGAAGCAGCTGACGAACTTCCGTTCGACCGGCAAGGACGACGCCATCCGCCTCACCCCGCCCCGCGTGATGACGCTGGAGCAGGCGATCGCCTACGTTGACGACGACGAAATGGTCGAAGTGACCCCCAAGTCGATCCGTCTGCGCAAGGCCCTGCTCGACCCGAACGACCGCAAGAAGGCCGGTCGCAAGAAGAACGACTAAGCCGTAACAGACACGGCTTGCGCTAAAAAAGGGCGCGACGGTATCGACCGTCGCGCCCCTTTTCTTGTCCGGCACCTTCCTCGTCTGACAGCGCGGTCCCACTGCACCCCAGACAAAACAAAGGGCCGCGTCTGTAACAGACGCGGCCCTTTGCCGTTGCTCATATCCTCGTGAGAGGACTAGCGCTGGATCAGAACTGGAAGCCTACCGTCGCGCGCAGCGAGTGGTAGTCGAAGTTCTTGTCGCCGCCCTTGATGCGGGTCGAGCCCGAATCGAGCAGGAACGGGTTGGTCGCAGGCGCGGTGCCGGGGCCGACTTCGACGTTGTACTTGTTGTCGCTGTAGCGGTTGTAGAGGTACTCGAGACCCAGGCTCATGTGATCGGTGAGCATGATCTCGGTGCCGCCACCAGCCTGCCAGCCCCAGACCATCTTGTTGTTACGCTCGGGGTCGAACGAGTTGGCGGTGTTGGTGGTGGTGAACGTGTGGTCGATCTTGGCCATGCCGCCGCCGCCGGTGACATAGAACAGTGCGCCGCCGCCGGGCGTGTAACCCGCGCGCAGGCGAGCGTTGACCGCGTAATCGATCTTGCGATCGATCGAGTAGCTGGCGGGAGTGGTGCTGTAGCCGGTGACAGCATCCTTGGCTTCGGACCTGGAGCCTTCGATCAGGCCGCCGACAACCATGTTGCCCATGCGGCGGTCGTAACCGATGCGCACGCCGTACTCGGCGCCGTCACGGTCCTGACGGCAACCGGCTGCGGGGGTAGCGCCGCGTGCCTTGCCGGCGCAGAAGCCCGGCGAGAACGCATTGGCGCCCGCAACGGTGTTGACGCTGTTGTTGTACTTGCCGTCGCCATCGGTATCGAACTTCAGGCGGTCGCTATCGTCCTGGTTCTGGATGGAGTAGCCACCGAAGCCCTGGAGATAGACGCCATCGAAGTGGCTGTCGCGGCCGGCCGATACCGGCGCGCCATCCTGTGCGAAGGCAGGAGTTGCGGTGGCGGCGGCGGCAAGCGCGACGACCGTCAGAGCGCGATTGAAGTTAGACATTAAGATCCTTCCTGAAACAAGGGCGTTTCACTGCCCTGCGGAAGGTTGAAACATCGAGCGCGACGTAAGTTTCCAGCCTACCGTCACAAATATGCCAACTTCACAAGATGTTACATTGAAGCCACAGATTTGACGGGAACCCGCCGGATACCCGCCCGGCGCTAAAAAAAACGCGCGGGCGGGAACCATTTTCAATCGATCAGAAACCGGCCGAAAGCGAGAACACCACGGTCGAGCCGGAAATCTGCGAGCCGTTCTTCGACGATGCGAAGTTCGGTTTGAGATAGGCGGACTCGGACTTGGTGATGTCGGTGTCGATATAGGCGACGCCCAGGGTTACCGGACCGACAGCGACGTCCGCGCCCAGCATCCAGTCCATATAGCTACCGGTAGGCGCTACGCTGGTGCCGTTCGGGCCAAGACCGGAGTTGCCGTTGGAGTAGCCCAGGTGCGCCTTCAGCGTGACCGGGGTGGTGGGGATGCTGGCGCTGGCGTCACCCCAGATGTAAAGGTTGTCCGACTTGGCGCCCGGAGCGTCGGGGATGCCCGTGGCGTAGGAATCGGCGCTCAGATACCAGCGGCCCAGTGCTTCCTGCTTGGGCGCATAGGCGACGCCGACGAGCAGCTTGCCGGGGCCGACTTCGCCCGACAGCTTCACATAGGGTTCCGCGAAGTCGGTGATGTCCGAACCGCCTGGATACATGTACCAGGTCAGGCCGGCATCCAGCGTCACGCCGCTGGTCACTTCGGTTGCGAAACCGCCGTAGATGTCGAGTTCGGTGTTCGAACCGCCGAAGGTACCCCAGCCCGAAAGGTTCGATGCCCAGGTGCCGACGTAGAAACCGCTGGCGTGGGTGACCGAAACGCCGCCCTGCACGGCCAGTTCCTTGTCGCTCTGCGAGACGCCGCGGAAGCGGTAGTCAGAGACGAGCGCGACTGTGCCGGCGACCGTAAATTCGCTGGGCACTTCTTCCTGCGCCATCGCGGGGGTCGTTGTTGCAGCGAAAGCAGCGGCAAGACCGGCGACGCCGGCGAAAAGACGAGAATTCATTGTTCGGAACACCCTCATGTTGCTGTTTGTATTACGTTCCGTCCTGCGGCCAGCACGCCGGACCTTCGCTACTTGGCGGGTCCGTTTCATACCGGCATGTAACAGGGGTACGCAGCGGGGTTGTCCCCAACCTTGCCGTTTCATGACGAAACATTGCTGAATACTGCGGCGCAGCAAGTGTGGTTGCATTGCAACAGAAGTTTTGTTGCACCGCCGGTAGCAAATGGGCTTGTCCGGTATGCGGACAGAAAACCGGGCGGAAACGCCTTTAGCGTTCCGCCCGGAAGTTAGTGGGCCGGCTGTGAGGATTCCGGCCCGCCAGGTGTCAGGTGTTAAGGTCAGCTTGCCAATGGCAGTGGCCTCAGGATGGCATCCGGCCCGGTGACCCGGTCATTCTGCCCCCCCTTCCGGCGGCGACTGATCCATTCGGACAGGGTCTCCGCGGTAGTGTGGTCGATCGCCTTTACGCGGTCCATGTCGAGGTGGATCGGGCGATCGGCGGGCTGCTTTTCCAGCACCGCGTTAAGACGGGTAAGGCCGACGAAAGTGGCCGCACCGTTCAATTCGACGCGGGTGGCTCCACCCTCGTCATGCTCGTTCACCTTCAGACGCAGATGCCTGTAGTGCGGCAGCAGTTCGACCACCGAAAGGGCCAGGCCGACAAGTACGCCGGTCAGCAGGTCAGTGGTCACCACCAGCACGAAAGTCGCCGCCCAGATCGCGGCGGGCAATGGGCCGTGTGCCTTGAACAGGTGGGTGACGTGCTTCACGCTGACAAGACGCCAGCCGGTGACGACCAGGATACCGCCAAGCGCGGCCATGGGCACTTCGCGCAGCAGCCAGGGCAGCAGCGCGACGAAACCGAGGATCCAGGCACCGTGCATAATGGTCGAAAGGCGGGTCTTGCCACCTGCCTGCACGTTCGCCGAGGAGCGCACGATGACGCCGGTCATCGGCAGCGCACCGAAAAGGCCGCACAGGAAGTTGCCCACGCCCTGCGCCCGCAGTTCCTTGTCGTATTGCGTGCGGACGCCGTCATGCATCCGGTCCACCGCAGCCGCCGAAAGCAGCGTTTCCGCGCTGGCGATGAAAGCGATGGCAAGCGCCGCGACGACCAGCGAGGGGTTGGCGAGCGGCGCGAACCACGATGCGCTGGTGGGGAAGGTGAAGGCAGCGGCGATCGAAGCGGGAACCTCGATACGTGCGACGTCCAGGCCCATGCCCCAGGCTACCCCGGTAGCGGCGAGGACGCCCAGCAGTGCGCCCGGAACCAGCGTCAATGACTTGGGCCGCAGCTTTTCCCAGCCGAGCATCACCGCGATGGTCAGCAAGCCGACGCCCAGCGCCATCTCGGTCGAGGCGGCGTTGGAGAAATCGAGCCCGAACACGCGCGCGGGCATGGCGGCAAGGTTTTGAAGGCCGCTGGACAGGGGCTTTTCGTCGAACAGGATATGGAACTGTCCTATGACGATCAACGCGCCGATACCGGCCAGCATGCCATGGACCACGGCGGGGCTGATGGCGCGGAACAGGCCGCCCATCTTGAGCGCGCCGGCAATCAGTTGCAGAACGCCGGCCAGCAGCAGGACAGGGCCAAGCGCCTCGAGCCCGTTCTCGCGAACGAACTCGAAGACGATGACGGCGAGGCCCGCTGCCGGGCCACTGACCTGCAGCGGCGAGCCTGCGAGCATGCCGACGACGATGCCGCCGACGATGCCGGTAACCAGCCCCCTCTCCGGCGGGACGCCCGAGGCGATGGCGATACCCATGCACAGCGGCATGGCGACCAGGAACACGACGATGGACGCCGTGAAATCCCGTCCGAAGTGGGAGAAGAGGCCTTGGCGCACTTCACCGGCGACGGCGGCGCTCATTCTGCCGCTTCTGCGTATTCGGTGGCGAAGCGGGTGCGCGCGGCCAGTGCGACCGGCAGGTCACGGTCTTCGCGCAGGGTGATGAACTCACCGGTGTCACCGTTCAGGCCCATGACCTGCCCGGCGTGGATGTCGACGAACCAGCCGTGCAGCGTGATCTCACCGCGGGCGATGCCGGCCGCGACCGCCGGATGGGTACGCAAGTGGCTGAGCTGGGCGATGATGTTCTCAAGGCTGATCGCGCGCACGCGGTCCTTGCCTTCAAGGTCGGCATGGCAGGTGGAGACGATGTGCTCCGCCGCAGCGCCGTGCTTTAGCCAGGCGGCGACATTGGGCATCGCTTCCAGGCCGGTCGGGTCGCTGAGCGCTTTCATCGCGCCGCAGTCCGAGTGGCCGCACACGATGATGTCACGCACGCCGAGCGCAGCCACGGCATATTCGACCGTGGAGGTCACGCCGCCGTTCTGGGTCGAATAGGGGGGGACGATATTACCGGCATTGCGGCACACGAACAGGTCGCCGGGGTCGGCCTGGACGATGTGTTCGGGCACGACGCGGGAATCAGCGCATGAAATGATCAGCGCCTTGGGGAACTGACCTTTCGCTGTCAGCTCGCCGAAAAGCTCGCTGCTGGCGGGGAATGTGGTCTTCTCGAAGTTGAAGACACGGCCGATGAGTTCGTTCACCTTGGACACCTTTCTCTTATTCACATGCACGCCGGCTCAAGGCCGCGAGCTTAATGTGAAAAGCTAGGTGTCGAGATTTTCGGCTGTCGTGCGCGAGCGTTACGAAAGTTTGCTGCGTTGCAGCAGTTGGGCATCAATCGAGCAATAACAGACTTAGTCGGTGGTCGACGGAAGACGAACGGTGACGCTGAGACCGCCTTCAGGCCGGTTCCGCAAGTCCAGCGTGCCGTTTTCCATACGCACCGCCTTGCGCACGATGGCAAGGCCAAGCCCCATGCCGGCGGTATCGCGCGCGCGCGAGGTATCGAGGCGGACGAAGGGCTGTAGCGCATCGACAATACGGTCTTCGGGGATGCCTGGGCCATCGTCCTCGACGACGATCTCCGCCCCGTCCCCGTCACGCCGGACAATCACGCGGGCGTTGCCGCCGTAGTGGATGGCGTTTTCGATCAGGTTGGACAGGGCGCGGCGGACCGGCACCGGCCTGACCTTCAAGGTAAGGCTGGAAATCCCCGCATAGATCGCATCGGCGCCGTGATCGGCAGCCGTGTCGACCAGCGTCTCGGCCATGACGGCAAGGTCGATAAGCTCACGCGGGATAGATTTGCCGTCACTGTCGACATAGGCCTGGATCGAATCGAGCAACAAACGCATCTCGTCGATATCGTGGGTAAGCCCCTCGCGTACTTCGGGATCGACGCTTTCGTCGTCGAGGCGCAACCGCATCCGCGAGAGCGGCGTCTTGAGGTCATGGCCGATCGCCAGCATCGTCTGGGTACGGTCGACCAGCGACTGGTGGATGCGCTCCTGCATTTGGTTAAGAGCGCGGATCAACTCGCGCAGTTCGTCAGGGCCGCGTTCAGGGACCGGTTGCGGCGGGCCGGAACCCAGATGCCGTGTCGCACCGATCAGGTTGCGAAGCGGACGCAGGGTCGTTCGTACCAGGAGCCAGGCCAGTGCGATCAGCAGCAGGGTCGGCAGGATCAAGCTGGCGACCCGCCCGGCGGTCAGCTTCCAGGCAGCGCTGGCATGGGTGTGAAAGCGCACCACGCTGCGGTCCTTGAGCCGAAATGAACCACCGATATTGCCATTACCCGGCATCTCCTCAAGGTGCAGTTCGAGGTCGGCCAGCGCCAGTTCCGGTTCGATTTCGACCACTTGCGAGCGTAAGTTCGAGAGCCCGAGCGACCCACGACGGCGGTCGCCGGGAGATGTCAGGATCAGCGTGAATCGCTTGGTACTGAGCACCTGGGCGACAGCGCCGCGCTCTTCCTTGTCGGCATGTTCCAGTGTGCGCTGGGCCAGCACAAGGTTTTCGGCGATCCGGTCGGCGTCATCGCGGCGCAGTTCGAAGGAGTTGACCCGGTCGAACAGAAAGCAGTTGGCCGCGAATTCGATGACGACGACCAGAACGAAGACCGCGAACAGCCGCTCGGGCAGGCCCATCCGCCTGAACAGGGTAATGAATTTGCGCAGCATCAGATGGGCCGGCAAGGCATCAGGCGCGCGTCACTTCCGCCTTGAACATGTAGCCCACGCCGCGAACGGTGACGATAGGGGACTCGCTGTCCTCTGCCTGCAGCTTGCGGCGCAGGCGGCTGACGAGGACGTCGATGCTGCGGTCAGAACTGTCGCCTATGCGTGAGCGGGACAGTTCCATCAGCCGTTCGCGGCCCAGGACGCGCTGGGGATAGCCCAGAAAGGTAGAGAGCAGATCGAATTCGGCCCCGGTCAGGTCGACGATGGCACCGCTGGGCGAACGCAGTTCGCGCCGGGCCATCGAAACCTGCCAGTTATCGAAATGGATCATGTCCTGGCCGCGTGCCTCGGCTACCGGTTCGCTGGCCGAATCGAGGCCGCCGCCCCGGCGCAGCACGGCACTGACCCGGGCGGCCAGTTCACGGGTGCTGAAGGGCTTGGCGAGGTAATCGTCGGCGCCGAGTTCGAGCCCGAGCACGCGGTCTTCCTCGCTGCCGCGCGCGCTGACGAAGATGATCGGCACGTCGCTTTCACGGCGCAGGCGGCGGAACAGATCGAACCCGCTGGTTCCCGGCAGCATGATGTCGAGCACGACGAGGCTGACCGTGGCCTCTCGCAGCGTGACCCACATTTCGGCGCCGGTAGCTGCGGTAAGCACGTTGAACCCGCTCTGGCGCAGGGCCCGCGCCGTGAGGGTGCGAAGCGCGCCGTCGTCCTCGACGAGCAGGATGGTGGGAGGGGTAGTCATGGTTTCCTGGGCGAGCCTGTAGCGGGGTGCGACCGTCATCGTGCTGTGCTTGTCTCTTTTACCATATAGGGAACCGGCGCAGCGAAGATAGCCGCGCCGGTTGGAAAATGTCGCACCGCCAATGGAGGTTCCGGGGAGGAAAGGCGGCCGAACCGGCTTTTACCGTCCGGCGATGCCCGCGCTGCCGCAAAGCAGGAAGGCACCGCCGGCAGACATCAGCGCGCGTGTTCGCGAGCGGCGCCGCCATCGGCAACGGCGACGGTAGCGCGCTCCGCCTGCTCGGCCTGAACGATGACGTGGCGGCAAGCGCGGCCCTTCGAAGGATCGGGATGGCACACCGCCGGAGCCGCCGAGCGAGCAGCCGAACTGCGGGCGGGGGTTGGGTGGCCCTTCATGGCGGCAATGGTTTCACCAGCGTAAGCGGCCGGAGCCGGAGCCGGAGCCGGAGCCGGAGCGGCGAATGGGCTGGAAAGCGAAACCAGGGCAAGAAGAGCGGCGGAAATCATGGGTATTCTCCAGTCTGACAATTTGATGATGTCAGATTGGGGGCCAGACATGTCGCATTTCGGGCGCAGATGTTACGAAATATTGCTCATCCGCAACACGTTTGCGTTCATACAATTGCGTACAACCATGAACGAATTCTGCCAGATCCGCTTCGATCCGGTTCAGACGCCAAGAGCTAGAACAATCTCAACACGGGGACAACGGTTTCTTGGATCGCCGTCCCTCGAAAGGAGTTTCTCGCTATGAACCTGTTAAAGAAGACTGCCATGGCCGCCGGCCTCGCCGCTACCGCTCTTGCCAGCACCACGCCTGCCATGGCGCGCGACTATCATCGGGGAGGCGACAACACCGCCGCCATCGCCATCGGCGCGGGCATCCTGGGCCTGGCGGTCGGCGCCATCGCCGCGTCGTCCAACAACCGCGACGACCGATACGACGCACGCTACGATAATCGCTACAACGGCCCCGCTTATGTGAGCGACTGGTCCTACCGCGACGGTTACTACTGGGATCGCAGCGGCGGCCGCCATGGCCGGGACGAGTACCAGCGCTACTATCGCGGCCAGGGTGGCAACATGCAGGGCGATTATCGCCGCGGCTACGACCATAACCGGGACGACTATCGCCGCGGGTACTGATCCAGATGCGAGAGCGGCCGGGTAATCCCCCTCACCCGGCCCGCGCGACGCCCGGCCCCCCTCCTGGCCGGGCGTCTTTGCATGCATGGCTTACCAAAACACCCTGCCCAAACCCGCTGCCCAAAACGCCGCGCATTGCACCGCGATTTCAAATTGCCGCCCAAACCGATCGGTTCGTCGCAGGCACGATGCGCCTGATGACAAATTCACTCGCGGTTCAGTCCTCGGGGACCATTTTGCAACCAACGCGCCCACCGCAACCGCCGTTACCCGGTTGGCCCGGAAAGGGAGTCCAATGACATGAATACCTCGTTGAAGACATTTGGTAAAAAGCTGGCCATGGGAGCTGCGCTCGCGGCATCCGTGCTCCTGGCGACGTCACCGGCACAGGCCCGTGACCGCTATTATGGCCGGGGCGGTGGCAACGATGCTGCCATAGCGATCGGTGCCGGCGTGATCGGCCTCGCCGTTGGCGCGGCCATCGCTGATCGCGGCGACCGCTACTACTACGACCGTGGCCGCTACGATTCGCGCCGCTACGTCACCGTGCGCGGGCGTCCGGACCGCTACTATTACTATGCCGGCAACCCCAATCGCTATTACCGCGATCGGTATTACGACCGCTATTATGCGCCCTATTACCGCGACCGTTACAGCCGCGGTGATCGCTGGGGCAATGGCTGGGATCGCGGCCGCAACTGGGGCAACGATCGCCGCTATGACCGCCATGACCGCAGGGGCGACCGCCGCTGGGATCGCCGCGACGACCGCCATGATCGCGACTGGCGCCGCCGTTAAATCCTGACGCACGCGAATAAATGGACTCGCGGAGCGGCGCCTGGCCGGATTCGATCATAACGAATGCGGACAGCGTTGCCCGCGAGCCGCACTTGCCAGGGCAGTTCCCGGCTTGCCATGAACCGCCCTCGCCAAGTGTGGCGGGGGCGGCTATGGGCCAGCCCATCATGAATACCGCCGACCTGCGCATCGCCCTGTTTTCTGGCAACTACAACTACGTCCGCGACGGCGCCAATCAGGCGCTCAACCGTCTTGTCGGCTACCTGTTAAGCCAGGGCGCGCAAGTTCGAGTCTATGCGCCGACCGTCCCCAATCCGGCGTTCGAGCCGACCGGTGATCTCGTGAGCGTCCACTCTGTCGCCTTCCCCAACCGGCCCGAGTATCGCATCCCCCTGACCTTCTGGGGCAAGGCCGGCCGCGACCTCGCCAAGTTCCAGCCCAATGTCGTTCACGTCTCCTCGCCCGATCCGGTCGGGCATCAGGCCGTGACCTGGGCGCGCCGGCGCAATCTGCCGGTGCTGTCCTCGGTCCACACCCGGTTCGAGACGTACCTGCGCTATTACAACATGGCCTGGGGAGAGCCGCTGATCGAGGCGATGCTGCGCCGCTTCTACCGCCGCTGCGATGCTCTTGTCGCGCCATCCGAAAGCATGGCGCAGCTGCTGCGCGAGCAGCGGATGAACTACGACGTCTCGATCTGGTCGCGCGGGGTCGACCACGAAGTTTTCAACCCCGGCCGCCGCGACCTGGAATGGCGACGCAGCCACGGCATCGCCGATCACGAAGTGGCAATCGGCTTTCTGGGCCGTCTGGTCATGGAAAAAGGGCTCGACGTCTTTTCCGACACGCTCGATGAGCTGCGCCGCCGCGGCGTAACCCATAAGGTGCTGGTAATCGGCGAGGGTCCGGCGCGCGAATGGTTCGAGGAGCGCCTGCCTGGCGCCGCTTTCGTCGGTTTCCAGATGGGATCGGATCTGGGCCGCGCGGTCGCCTCGATGGATGTGCTGTTCAACCCTTCCGTCACCGAGACCTTCGGTAACGTCACGCTGGAGGCCATGGCCTGCGGCTTGTCCGTAGTCGCTGCCGCTGCCACCGGCAGTCAAAGCCTTGTCGACGACCGCGTCTCGGGCCGACTGATCCCGCCGGGCGCCGTCCACCAGTTCGCCGAGGCCCTCAAAAGCTATATCGAGAACAGCGACTTGCGCTGCAATCACGGCCAGGCGGGCGCCCTGCGGGCCAGCGAATTCAGCTGGGACCGTATCAATCAGGCCGTTGCCGACACCTATCTGCGTCTCATCCGGCAAAAAGCACGCGGCTGAACTGCTCCCATTGGGGCCGGATGCCGGATTGGCGGCACTGGCGGCGAGATGAATTGGCCCAATCCACTTCCTCTGACGCGTTGGGAGTGCTATTGACGTATACGTGAACCACGCCATCCCTCATCAGTTTTCGATCGGTATCGATCCTGCAGACATCGACTTTATGGGTCATGTCAACAACGCCAGCTACCTGAAGTGGGTTCAGGCGGCCGTGGTCGATCACTGGCGCGCCTTAGCCCCGGCGGAAGCGATCAATCAGCATCTCTGGGTGGCAATAAAGCACGAGATTACATACCGGAAGCCGGCGTTCCTCGAAGACGATGTCATCGCCACCGTTCTCCTGGAAAAGGTGCAGGGGGCCCGCGCCTTCTACGAAACCGTGATCAGGCGCGGAGAAGAGGTTCTGGCCGAAGTGAAATCCAGCTGGTGCTGCCTCGATGCCTCGACCCTGCGGCCAGCGCGTCTGGCAAGGGATGTAATCCAGCGGTTTTTCCCGGCGGAAGAAGCGGATAAACGGTAAACCCATCAGCGTTGGCGAGCGCGCGTCTCGGGATCGATTTTTGCGCGACGCGGCCGGCAGAATTTGCCCCTGCGACCCCGCCCGCGCCAGGATGAAGTAGACTTTCAACCGGGATCACCCGGAGCCTGAGGATACAGCGCAACGAGGCGCGGCGGTGTAGCCCCGCCGCGCCTCGCGCGTCTCCCCGTCCCTCGGCTCTTCGCGACGGCCCAGCCGACCATCGCGATCGTTCTCCCTGCGTTGTTGTTTTTTATCCCGACGTATTCACGTTGCGTATCCGGTCAGGCCAGCCTGGGCTGGATCAGCGTCAGATTTTCCGCATGGGAGCAAGAGTGCCGCGCACGTGGCAAGCGCCGCTCATCGCGTCCGCCTCGCATCTGCAGCAGCCCCGTGCCCCGGACCAGTGACCGCCATCGCAAACAGGACCAGGCCCGTGTGCAACGCTGTCAGGAATTGCTTCATGACAATCATCCTCTTCCCGTGTCGGTACCGTTTCGCGGTCCGTCATCTAGTGAACAATTGGTACCACCCGGCGAGGCCACCCTCCAAGCGAACAATCCTCAGGAACCTTAGGATTCTTGCGCTTTCCGCAGTGCAAAACGATAGGTGTACCGGGTGGTTTCGTCATTGCACGCGCGGCTCCAGCCACGGACGCCAGCCACCAAAGCCGCCAAGCGGCGCGGGATCACGCTCATCTCTAGCCGGTTTTCTGGGCTGAAACGCTGTCATCCTGCCTTCACGGCGCAGATGATACGCTAAGCCGATGCTGCAGACGCAAATGCGGACGATTAAGCGGATCTGCGCCGAATCGCCCCCGCAGACAGTTCAGGAACCCTGCCCCGCGCACCGCGTTGCAGGGACCGGCACTTGAATACACCACCAGAAAGGCCCCGATCATGACCACGAACACCGCTTCCGCCCGCTACGAAGGCCTCGGCAAGGACGGCAAGGGCTCGATCTCCACCAAGTCCGGCGTGCTTAGCGAGCAGCCCTACGGCTTCGGCACCCGCTTCGAAGGCAAGCCCGGCACCAACCCCGAAGAACTGATCGCCGCCGCCCACGCCGCCTGCTTCACAATGGCAACCAGCTTTGCCCTGGCCGGCGCCGGCCACCCGGACGGCACCCTCGACACGCAGTGCACGGTGACGCTCGACAAGGACGGCGACGGGTTTACCGTCACAAAGTCGGCACTGACCCTTAAAGCCTCGATCCCGGGCATCACCCCCGAAGACTTCGCCCGCATCGCCGACGAGGCAAAGGCCGGGTGCCCGATATCGAAGCTGCTGAACTGCGAGGTCACGCTCGAGAAGTCACTGGCGGGCTGACTGGATTTCACGCCCCGTATCGGCCATGGAATTCGGGCGCGGCGATATCCGCCGCGCCCGAACAGGATGCGGCCATGCCCGGTGACGATGAAGACTACGTCTATGACGAGGAAAGCGGTGAGTGGATGTCCGCCGCCGATCTCGCGGATCGCCGTGCCGCCGCCGACCGGATCGAAGTGCGAGACGCCGTGGGCAACCTCCTGGCCGATGGCGACCAGGTAACCCTCATCAAGGATCTCGACGTGAAGGGCGCGGGTCAGACGCTCAAGCAGGGCACCGTTATCAAGTCGATCCGCCTCACCGGCGACGCGCAGGAAATCGACTGCAAGTTCCCCGGAATCAAAGGCCTCGTCCTGCGCGCCGAGTTCGTACGCAAGCGCTGAAAAGCTCGCCGCCTGAAACTACTGCCCAGTGGTACGCGGCCGTTTTTCGGTCCAGCCGCAGCCGCTGCGCGTCTTCTGGGCGATCTGCAACGTGACGATGAACGGGTAGCGCGCGTCTGACATGCCGTCACCGCAAGGGGCCGGCGTCACCATCAGCGTCGCCGCACCGCCCGCTAGCGTCCCGCTGAACGAAACCCCGCCGCGCCCCGCAAAACGGTTGACTGCAACCGTCTCGCCCTTTTCGTTCTCCGGCGTGGTGTAGGTGAGGCCATCGGGCCCTACCTGGCCGCCCCAGAATGGCTCGGTCCCCAGGAAATGTACGACTTCTCCGGCAGCGATGCCGTTCCACGGATTGCGGTCGTTTGTATCGCCGGGCACCTGCTCCCCCGCAGAATGACATGCTGCAAGAGCGAAGAAGGCCAAGATCGGCGCCAGCATCGGGAGGGGGGAACGGGTCATGCGCCGAACCTAACCCACTTGCCGATAATTGAACAAGTCCGCTCGGGCCCGAATCACCGGCCGCGATATGACCTCTGCCAAGCCAATTTCGGCCTGCGCAGCGGCAATAGCCACCGTTCGTCGTTTTTTTACGGACACGGCGTTCTCGGCATGTGCTTAAAAATCAGGCAAAAAACCAGGTGATTGCAAAATTTGCATCTGATGGTTCGCGTATTGAAATTGCGCGCAGCCGCGACATCCGCTTTTGCTGCAGCGCAACAAGACAAGCCAAAACGAATGATGCCGAGGCAAGTTCCTGCCTCTCAGACTTAGGGATTTTGCCATGTTCAAGACCATTTTCGCCACTGCCGCTGTATCTCTCATGGTTGTTCCGGCGGTCGCTCAGGCCAACGATGCTCGCGCGTTTTCGCATGAGGGCGTGAACTACGCCTACACCACCCAGCAGAAGGGCAAGGTCACCGTGATCGACGGCAACACCTCTGCCGGCGTGCCGTTCCGCCTCTACGTCAAGGGCGACCGCGTTTCGGGCACCTACAACAGCCGCTACGTGTCGTTCACGACCGCTGAAGCTGCCAAGCTGAACCTCGGCAACTAATTTGCGCGGCCGCGTATCCGGGCACTCTCCTCTCTCTCCCACGCCCGGTTGAAGCAGCCCCGAACAGGGCGCCGTCCCCCTTGAGCGGGACGGCGCCCTTTTTCTTTGCGTTCAGCACGCCGACAGCCACGCCCGTCTATGCCTCCCTCTCGGGAAAATAGTGAGAACTTCTGGAGGTTCGATGGCTGCGGGCAAACTCGTCCTGCTGCTGATTGTTGGCGGCCTTGCCGGCGCAGTGTTCGCCGGGATGACGACGGGCGCGATGCGTCCCTATCGTGATGCAGCCGATCATGGCGCCGGAGCCGAAACAGCGCGCCGTGATCCTGTCGCGGCCAATGACGCCGAGTATGGTTATGCCGCGCCGGCGGTCCGCCAGTCCTGGCTTGACGAGGGCTTGTCCCTGCTCGACTCCCCAGCCTGGCCATTCGGGCCCGGATCGTCTGGCGAAGATGCCGCTCCGCCCTATCCTGCGCCGCAAGGCTATGCGGACGACGGCTACCCCCCACGCGGTGGCTACGAAGACGAAGGCTGGGTTCGCGGCGATGGTCCCGGTCGCCGGGACATGCGCAATTACGACGACTATGCTGATGAACGCTACGGCGAGGACCCGGTGCCCGCGATCCAGGGCGGCGATACAGCCGTCCGGGAACAGGCAGCCCCGTCCCGCCAGAGCGACACTGCATCGGACGCCGCCCGGCGCGCTGCCGACGCGGCGCAGGACGTAATGGCCGCCGAAGGCGCGAATTAGAGGCTGTCACGCCTGTGGGCCAGCCGCTAACAGCCGGACATGGACGAACCGATTTCCGACAGGACGCTGACGCGGGCCGACATCGAGGGGCTGCTGGCACTGCCGCGCCACCTGATCGACTGCGATCTGGAGGACGCGAACCTCTCCGGTCTGGAGCTTACCGGCTGGCGGTTCGAGCGTTGTTCGCTGCGCCGCACCGATTTCGCCCGCGCCAGGCTGGAGACAACCCTCTGGACCTCTTGCCGGGGCGCCTTCGCGGATTTCACGGAGTGCGACCTTGCCGATGCGAAGTTCATATCGTGCGACTTCAACAATGCGTCCCTGCGCCGGGCCACGCTCGATTCCGCGCGGATCGAACGCTGCAAGCTGACCGGCGCCGATCTCACCGAGGCGCGCGCGATCGACGTGATTTTCGATGAGACATTGCTGGTCAACGCGCGCCTGGCCGGCCACTCGTTCCGCAAGGCGCGACTGGAGCGGATCGACTTCTCGCAAGCGGACCTGGGCAAATGCGACTTCCGCCACGCCACTTTCATCGGTTGCAGCCTGCGCGACGCCCACGTCCAGGGCGCGCGCTTCGATGGCGCCGATTTGCGCGGCGCGGATCTGGGCGGCCTGAAACTCGCCGATGCGCGGCTTTTTCGCGGCGCGACGATCTCCAGCGAACAGGCCGGTCAGCTACTGGGCGAACTCGGCCTCAACGTGCGCTGAGAAAACGCGGGCCATTGTCACTCGTCGTTGCTGGAGAGCCGGTGCAGGTTGGCGCGCACGGCGCGGCGGTAATAGGTGAGCGTGCGGCGGCACACGGTGCCGGGATCACGGCCTAGCTGGCCGCTCGCCAGCGCCAGGCTCCATTCCCAGCCGGCCCAGACCTTCTCGGTGACCATACGCACCATTTCGTCGCCAGCGCCGGGATCGCCCTGACCGATACGTGCGGTGCGCAAGGCAATGACCGAGCCTGCCTCGACCATCAGTTTGCCCGCGTCGCGCATGAGAGCCTCGGGGGCGGCAGATTCTGAATTCATCGATACAGGCTCCTGCACCCCTTCCGACGCGCAGGAATTGCGCGTGCGATTTGCGGGCAGCGGCCATGTTCGGGAACCCTCAACGGCAACCCGGCGGCGCGACCCCGCGCCGGGTTGCAGACTTGCCCATACCCTATCGCGCGGCCAGCCCCAAGCCCTTACAATGTACAGCTAACCAAGCGTGACGAAGACTTCCGCCTCGATGACCCAATCGCCCGCCACTTCGCGCCACTTCGCTGCGTAAGTGCCCGAGGCGAGCGCCGCCTCGCCGTCTGTAGCGGCGCCCTTCCAGCGGCCATGCTCCATGGCTATCGGCTCGACCGGCGAGACGGTCACGCTTTCGCTGGTCCGCAGATAAACCATCCGTCCGGCATCGGCGAATTCTCGCCGCCAGACTTTCACTTGTGCCATGCGGCCCGCGATCACCGCGCTGTCGCTACCGGTAATCATGACGCAGTCCCGCGCGAGGATCGGCCCGATCGCCGCCGCATCGCCCTTGGCAATGGCGCGGTTGAAGGCAGCGCGGCGGGTGCGGATAGCCAGTTCGGCCGCGCTCATGGGCGCACCGGGCGGGCAGCACCGGCGCCGACCACGGTATTCCATCGCCGCACGCTCCACCGCTGGACAAGGCCATTCACCACGTAAGGGTCGGCGCGGGCGAAAGCCTCGGCGGCATCGGTGCTTTCCCCGGCAAACAGGAGCTGCGCCGTATCTACCGGATCTTCCACCGCGCCGCCCATCACCAGTTCGCCGCGATCGGCCGCCTCCCACGCAAGCGTGAGGTGATCGGCGCGAAACTGGGGACGGCGTTCAAGATAGTCGGCCGCCAGCGTATAAGTGAGCAGGTAGTGGTTCATACCCTGTCCTAGCCGGGGATCGGCCGCGCTGGAAAGGGGTCGGGTCAGAGGCAGCCCTCGACATAGCCCAGCACCGGCATCGTGCCGACGTGGATCAGGCTGACCTTGCCGTCCTGTCCGATCTCGAAGCGCAGCGCCGGGTCGCCGCTCGCCGCGTTGGGGGCGGTAAGATATTTGGCCGGGGCGTTCTCGTACTTGTGCGCCTCCTCGCGAAAACCCGCGAACCACTTCACGACGTCCTTTTCAGTGGCGCCCACACCGATGCCCTCGACCAGTTTCACGTCGGAGCGCTTGCCTACCGTGATGCGCCGGACCTTGTCCTGTTCCACGATGGCGTAGACTCCGGGATAGTCGGGCGACGTGACGGTGCTGCAGGCATCGCTGGCCTGCGCTCCGCGCTGGGCCCATGTACTGCCTTTGGGCACGGGCTGGCCGATCTTGAGATCGCCGAGGCCTTCCAGTCCGATCACGTTCGCCGAAGGAGGCATCGCCGGAGCCGTCTCGGTCGGCGCGGCCTGCGTAGCATCCATAGCGGGCGCGGTGCTTTCTTCCCGGGCCGCCCCCGTCGCCGAAGCACCGCCAGCCGGTTCACCGCCGGAGCAGGCAGCGAGCGAGAGCGCCATTAGAGCGGTAGCGCTGAACGCGGGGATGTTTCTCATGGGAAACGAAACGAGAGCAGGCAGAAGGAGTTCCCCCGGCGCACCGCACCGGGGGAACCGTTCATGCGTCAGGTGATGACCGCCTTGATGGCAGCCACTGCCGGACGGGCCGAGAGATCGGCGTTGAACAGGCCGAAGTTGTTCATCTCGCTTGTCCCCGACCACGAAAACAGCTCGTAGATGCTGATTGTGTGGACAAAGGTTTTGCTCAGCGCAGCGGCGATGTCGGTCGAAAGAAGTTCAGCCTGCTTCGCCAGGGTTACGGGCGGCGAAGTCACGTTCTTGGAGGTGCCCCCCGTAGTACGGCCCCATTCGGTGATCACCCCCTGGCTGTGCTTGCCCTGGGCGATCCTGGTCTTGAAGCTGGCCAGGCGGTCCTGGATCTTGGATTCAGGCGTCGGATAGATATGGGTGTTACCATAGTCCGAGAACGGCGCCTGCTGCGGCTGCATGAAGTCGTTGCTGGCGATGAAGGGGATCGATCGCAGCACCGGATCGACGCCCTGCGCCGCCGTGAAGTCCTTCAAAAAGGCCATAAGGGCAGGCGCATTGCCGGTACGGAAGCCCAGCCGGGGATCGGTGACCCCGTGGTAGGTCATCGGGTTGAGATCGGGTTCGTTGGGGCCTTCGATGGCCCAGATCGACCCCGGAACGACAGCCAGAAACGCCTTCATATCGGCAATGGTCTTGGCAATGTCGCGCCCGGAAAGAGTGAAGCAGAACTTCACGCCTGCCCTTGCCAGTCCGACGTAGGTGGCCCAGCCCGGCGTTCCCGCAAAAGGTTCGCGGCAACGCATCTTGCGAACGCCGCCCAGCTTGTCGAGCGCGGTCATGATATTGGCCAGCTTGTACACCGATCCGGTATCCTGAGGCCTGCCCTGGACCATGATTCGGTCGATTTTGGATGTTGCCGCCATAAGCGGGTTGGAAATAAACGGCGTAACGGCCATTGCCCCGAGTATCTGTCGCCGGGAAAACGGTGGTTGATCAATCATTGTTCAATAACTCCGGCTGCGACCCAAACATCGGAAAAACAACAATAACATCTTGCGTGTTATACTGGTCTTTCCTAAGCAGTCGGCGTATCTGACATAAAATAGGACCGCAAATCACACTACGTGATTTAACGGACCTGGACGCCGCTTAGTCGAATCTGCGGCACCGCAAGTGACCGGTACGATGGGGCGTGTCGGATTTAAGATGATAAAGCGAACAAGGTTAACGGCCTGTTCGCAGGTCGTCTTCGCTTTGCTTTGCGATATGTTCACTTATTGCCGGAAATACCGTGCGAAGTGCGCAAGATCAGACGTCGGCCAGTCGCCCGATCAGCGCCTGCGCCGCAGCCGGAGCGCGTTCCTTGGCCCCGTTTATGAAGAACGCGAAGACATCGCGGCCTTGTGCCGACAATGCGCCGATGCGGCTGGCCCAATCGTCGAGGACGGCATCTTCATAGCCTTGCTCAAGGTCGGCGCTGGCATTCTGGAGGCGGGCGTAAACGAAGGGCGCCGCGTCCGCGGCATCCAGCACAGGATATTTCGGGGAATCGGCGAGGACCACGGCGACGCCTGCCTTGCGCAGCAGCGCGTAAAACCTGGGGTCGTCGAAACTTTCGTGCCGGGCTTCGATGGCGTGACGCAGCGCGATGCCCTCATGGGCGGCGGGAAGCAGGGCGAGGAAAGCGGAGATTTCGTCCGCGTCGAACTTCTTGGTGGCGGCAAGCTGCCAGTTGATCGGCCCCAGCCGGTCGCCCAGTTCGACAATGCCCTGCCCGAGGAAGTTCTCGACGCTCTCACCCGCTTCGGCGAGGTTCTTGCGGACCGTGCAATAACGCGAACCCTTGAGGGCAAAGACGAATCCATCCGGCACCGCATCGCGCCATTTCGCAAAGCTGGCGGGTTTCTGGCGGCCGTAGAAGGTGGCGTTTATTTCGGTCGCGGTCAGGTGTTCGCCCACGTAGGCAAGCTCTCGTACCTGGGCCAGGCCCTTGGGGTAGAACAGGCCGCGCCACGGTTCATAGGTCCAGCCGCCGATGCCGATATGGGCCCTGCTCACGATTTCCTGCGCGACAGGCGCTTGCGGTTGGCGGTCACCTTGCGGCGATAGTGGCTGACGGCCTTCTGCGCGCTCTTTTCCGGCGAGGTCAGGCTGGACGTAGCGAGCATGGCCGCGACTTCGGCGCCGGCCTTGACCTTTTCGGACACCATCAGCCGGTTTTCGCGCTCGCTGCCCTTGCCGGTCATCATGTCGCTGGTGCGCATGCCGATGACCATCAGCGATTCGGCCCATAGCCAGTAGCTGTCGTTCGCCAGCTTCATCCAGTCGGTCGTGGAACTGCGCGCCATGCCCAAACCCCTCGTCATGCCTGCGAAGGCGGGAATCCGCCTACCGACCAAGCCTTAACACGCGAAGCCGGCAGATGGGTTCCCGCCATCGGGGGAGTGACGAAGAATTAAGGTCTCAACGCTGCTCAGTCGTGTTCGCGGTCTCCGGCGCCCATGTAGAGTTCGCTGCCGGTGTCCTTGAACACCTTGCTCATCTCCATCATGCCGGCTTCCGCTTCCTCAGCGGCCAGGAAGCTGGTGCTGGGCTGGTTCTGCTTGGCGGCAAAATCGCGCACTTCCTGGCTGATCTTCATCGAACAGAACTTCGGCCCGCACATCGAGCAGAAATGCGCCGACTTGGCGCCTTCGGCCGGCAGCGTCTGGTCGTGGTACTGCTCCGCTGTATCGGGATCGAGGCTCAGGTTGAACTGGTCGCGCCAGCGAAACTCGAAGCGGGCTTTCGACAGCGCATCGTCGCGGACCTGCGCGGCCGGGTGGCCCTTGGCAAGGTCGGCGGCGTGGGCGGCGAGCTTGTAAGTGACTACGCCCACCTTCACGTCATCACGGTCGGGCAGGCCAAGGTGCTCCTTGGGCGTCACGTAGCAGAGCATCGCGGTGCCGTACCAGCCGATCTGGGCGGCGCCGATGCCGCTGGTGATATGGTCATAGCCGGGCGCGATATCGGTGGTGAGCGGGCCAAGCGTATAGAACGGCGCCTCGCCGCAGGCCTCCAGCTGCTTTTCCATGTTTTCCCTGATCTTGTGCATCGGTACGTGCCCGGGGCCTTCGATCATCACCTGGACGTCCTGCGCCCAGGCCCGCTTGGTCAGTTCGCCCAGCGTGTAGAGTTCGGCGAACTGGGCCTCGTCGTTGGCGTCGTAGATCGAGCCGGGGCGCAGGCCATCACCCAGCGAGTAGGCCACGTCGTAGGCCTTCATGATCTCGGTGATCTCGTCGAAGCGCTCATAAAGGAAGCTCTCCTTATGGTGGGCCAGGCACCACTTGGCCATGATCGAGCCGCCCCGGCTGACGATACCCGTCATGCGTTTGGCGGCGAGCGGCACGTAAGGCAGACGCACCCCGGCGTGGATGGTGAAGTAGTCCACACCCTGTTCGGCCTGTTCGATCAGGGTGTCGGCGAAGATTTCCCAGGTCAGGTCTTCGGCCACGCCGCCGACCTTCTCCAGCGCCTGATAGATCGGCACGGTGCCGATCGGCACGGGAGAGTTGCGGATGATCCATTCGCGGGTGTCGTGGATGTTGCGGCCCGTCGAAAGGTCCATCACCGTGTCCGCGCCCCAGCGGATCGACCAGACCATCTTGTCGACCTCGCTCGCCACGTCGGAGGCGACGGCGGAATTGCCGATGTTGGCGTTGATCTTCACCAGAAAGTTGCGGCCAATCGCCATCGGTTCGGCTTCGGGGTGGTTGACGTTGCTGGGGATGATCGCCCGGCCGCGCGCCACTTCATCGCGCACGAATTCGGGGGTCACGTAATCGGGGATCGAGGCGCCGAAGCTCTCACCCGAACGCACGTATTCCCTGAGACGCGCGCGGCCCAGGTTCTCCCGCTCCGCCACGTATTCCATCTCGGGCGTGATGATGCCCCGGCGTGCGTAATGCATCTGCGAAAGGTTCATGCCGGGCCTGGCGCGCAGGGGGCGGCGCAAGGCGGCGGGAAACGGCGGCACGCCGCCGGACCGGTCCGGGCCAAGCTGGCCGTTGTCTTCCGGCTTCACCTCGCGCGGGGCGTATTCCTCGACATCGCCGCGCGCCAGTTGCCAGTCGCGGCGCAGCGGGGCGAGTCCGGCGGAAATGTCTATCGCGGCATCGGTGTCCGTGTAGGGGCCGGAGGTGTCGTAGACGCGCACCGGCGGCTCGCCGCTCGACGGTTCGAGATGGATTTCGCGCATGGCGACCCGGATATCGGGGTTGCTCTGCGCGGGAACGTGGATCTTCTTCGATCCGCGAATGGGACCGGTCGTAACGCCGATTTCCAGTTTTGAGTTGATGTCAGCCATGGTTGCCTCTCTTCTTCCATGGGACGGAACAAGAGACGGATTGCAGGCCCGATACATCGCAAGGGATGCTTACACGAAACCGCGTCCACTCCCTCCGCCCGTATTAACGGGTTCAGGTTCGACGGGTCGTGTGGAGCATACCCACACCTCTCAGCCCAGAGTCCGCTTGGACCCTGCTAGGCTCCCCGGGGTGGGGCGGTGATAGACGCGGGCGCCCCGCAGGTCTAGAGGCGGCGGCGATGCCGATGCTCTATCGCCTGGACGCCGCCGCCCTGGCCGTCGCCCGCCACTTCGGCGCCGAGGCGCGTGACGATCCCTGGGCGGGGGGCCACGTCGGGCCGGGCCAGTTCGCGCCGGTCATCACCGCCGGACGCGAGGCGATCGCCGGACCGCGACCTCAGGGCAAGGCGCCGCGCCGCATGATCCCGCGGCTGTGGGGCGTGCCGCCGCCGCCCAGGGTACACGATGCCCCGCGCCACGGTATCCTGAGCGTGCGCAATCTCGACAGCCCGTTCTGGATCGGCAACTTGCGCAACAGCGAATTTCGCTGCCTGGTGCCCGCTACGATGTTCATGGAATGGGGCCGCCCCTCCCCCACCGATGGCAAACGCCGCCAATGGTGGTTTTCCTGCACCGACCAACCGGTCTTCGCGATGGCGGGGGTGTGGAAAGACAGCGAAATACCCTCGTTCGCACTGCTGGCCTGCGAGGCGAATGCGGCGCTGAAGGCGCAAGGGCGCGAGACGATGCCGGTGATCCTGCCGCCCGATCCGGGTGCATGGGCGCTATGGCTGAACGGCGGGTGGGACCGGGTGCGCGGCATGGCGGTGCCCTATTCGTCCTCGCTGATGGACATGCGCGAACTGGGTTGAGCGCGGCGGGGGCTTCGACACGCTCAGCCTGACCCTTCGACAAGCTCAGGGTGAGCGGAAGTAGCGTAAAGCCCCCAACCCCGCTCAGGCTGAGCCTGTCGAAGCCCCCCCGCACACCTTGCGCGTCACCACATCCGGCGCCATCTCGCCCACATGGCCACCACTCTCGACACCCTGCTTGGCGAAATCCGCGCCTGCCGCCTGTGCGAGCATGACCTGGGTTTCGAACCGCGCCCTTTCGTGGCGGCGCAGGCCAGCGCGCGAATGCTCATCATCGGACAGGCGCCCGGCAGCAAGGTCCACGCCAGCGGGATAGGCTGGGACGATGACAGCGGCGACCGCCTGCGGGGGTGGCTGGGACTGGACAAGGACGCATTCTACAATGCGGGCAGCATCGCGCAGATGCCATCGGGGTTCTGCTATCCGGGCAAAGCGAGCGGCGGCGACAAACCGCCCCGCCCCGAATGCGCGCCGCGCTGGCATGGGCCTTTGCTGGCCCAGTTACCCAACCTCAAGCTGACCCTGCTGGTCGGGCAATATGCGCAAAAACGCTATCTGCCCAAGGGCTTTGCCCCCAACCTCACCGAAGCGGTGCGCAAATGGCGCGAGGCACCGGAGGGGCTGATCCCCCTCCCGCACCCCGCATGGCGCAGCCGGTTGTGGATGGCGAAGCACCCATGGTTCGAGGCAGAGCTGTTACCCGCCCTGCGCGAACGGGTCCGCAGCGCGCTTGCTCAGAACGTGTAGGCCACGCCGCCGCCGATGATCCACTGGTTCGCATCGCCCCGGATCGAGGTGAACGGCGTATCCTTGGCATCGTTCAGCATACGCGAATAGTTGGCCACGCCGAACAGCGACAAACCGCCGTCGCGCACGTCGCCGGACAGGTCGTAGGCCAGCAGCAGAGACGTGTTAACGCTGTCCCAGCCGCCCTTGGCGCGGTAGACGGGAAGGCCGCTGGCCGCATTCTGCAGCGGGGTCACCGAATAGTAATAGCTGGCGAAGTCGTTATCGACACGCCGGGCACTGACGGCCAGCACCCCGACCAGTGCCGTGCTGAGCGGGGTTGCGTAGCTGATCGCCGGGTTGACCGTCATGCCCTTGTAGGCGCCGTTGACGTCCCACTTCACGTCGGCCGAGACCGTCAGCGCATCGTAGTCGCTGAGCAGCCTGTAGGCGGTGACGCCCGCGTTGAAGCCCACTTCGATCGCCGGGTCCAGCTTGCCCGCCGCCCTGACGACAGGATCCTTGATCCGGCCGGCGCGGTTGGCCGAATACGTCGCGACCGGACCTAGCGAGAAGCCGACCTTGGCATCCTTTGCCTCGGGAATGAAATCGAGCGCTACACCCGCGACGCGCGGATTGATGTCCACGCCCGCGAAGTGGCCCTTGACCAGCGGGACCGGCGAAACGACATAATCGTCCGAACCACGATAAGTCGGTACGTAAACCGCGCCCACGCCCACGGTGAGATAATCGCCGTCGAGGACGTTTTCTGCTGGTGCTTCCTGCGCGAATGCAGGCGTGGCGAAAAGCGCGGCCCCGGCCGCAAGCAATGTGATGTTCAGGCGTGAGCGCATGGGTGTTCCCTGTAAATCGTTATGCGCGCAACGCACTGAAGGGCAGAGTGTTTCCGCATTGCGGCAAACACTTTGCTTCAGGCGACAGGATCGCCTTCCGGCAGGGTGTCGCCGCCCTCACCCAGCTTGCGCTGCATCAGGAACACATCGAGCCACTGGCCATGTTTCCAGCCTGCGGCCGCCAGCGTGCCGACGGGAAAGAAGCCCGCACGCGCATGGAGCACTACCGAAGTCGGTTCCGACGCGGCGATCACCGCGAAGGCCTGACGAAAGCCGCGCTTCTCGCACTCGTCCAGCAGCGATGCCAGCAGGGCGCTGCCGATACCGCGCCCGATGCTGTCGCTCCGCACGAAGATCGACGTCTCCACACTGAAGCGATACCCGGCGCGCGGACCGTATCGGTGCGCGAAGCCAAAGCCCAGCACCCGCCCCGCATCGTCGCGGGTGATGAGGAAGGGATAGCCACCCTCGACGAGTTCCTGGATGCGGCGGCGCGATTCCGCCTCGTCCGGGGGGACGGTTTCGAACGTCGCCGTGCTTTCCAGCACGTAATGCGCGTAGATTTCGGCTACTGCGGCAGCATCGTCCAGCGATGCATCGCAAATGGTAAGTTCCCCTGTCATCAATCCGAAACATGCAGCAAAGCAAAGAGCCTGCCAAGTTGCGGCAATCGTTCGCAGTCCCTAAATATGACGCGATGCAGCAAAATTCAGGTGACATGGGCACACAGAGCGCCTCCTGCGACCTTGCGATACTCGGCGGCGGCCTTGCCGGCGGCCTGATCGCACTCGCCATGGCCGCGCGGCGCCCCGAACTTGCCGTCACGATCTTCGAACAGGGCGACAGGCTGGGCGGACATCACGTCTGGTCGTTCTTCGCCAGTGACGTGGGCGTTGAGGGTGAAGCGCTGGTCGAACCCATGATCGCCGCGCGCTGGGACGGTTACTCGGTGCGCTTTCCGGGCGCGGCGCGTGAACTGTCTTCACGCTATCGCAGCGCCACCAGCGAAAAGCTCGACGCTGCGGTTCGCGCGGCCATGCCACCAGATCGTATCCTGACCGGCGTCAAGGTGACACAGGCGGACACCGCCAGCGTCACCCTTGCGGATGGCCGCCGCTTCACCGCCGGGGCGGTCATCGACGCACGTGGGGCGCACGGCCTCGCCCATATGGCCGGCGGCTGGCAAAAGTTCGTGGGCCATACCCTGCGCCTTGCCGCGCCGCACGGTTTGAGTAGCCCGGTGGTGATGGACGCCTCGGTCGAGCAGATCGACGGCTACCGCTTCGTCTACTGCCTCCCCTTCTCCGAAACCGAGGTCTTCGTCGAAGACACCTATTACTCGGACACCGCGGACCTCGACCTGCCCGCCCTGCGCCAGCGGATCGCCGACTATGCCGCCGCCGCCGGCTGGCGCATCGAGAGCGTGGTGTATGAGGAAACCGGCGTACTGCCGGTCATCGCGGCCGGCGATTTCGAAGCATTCTGGCGCGCCGGAGGGCCCCTCGCCCGCGCCGGCACCCGCGCCGCCCTGTGCCATCCGCTGACATCCTACTCAATTCCCGATGCAGTAAGATTCGCGTTGTACCTTACTACCCTCGACAATCTCTCGGGCGAGGCCCTAGTAGGGACCAGTCATGATTGGGCCGAACAGCACTGGCGCGAAGGACGCTTTTACCGGATGTTGAGCCGTATGCTTTTCGGCGCGTCCGGCGGACCTGACCGCTGGCGGATGCTGGCGCGCTTCTATACGTTGCCCGAACCGCTGATCGAGCGTTTCTACGCCGGTCGCTCCACCGCACTGGACATGGCGCGCATCCTGGCCGGCAAGCCGCCGGTGCCTTTGGGCGCGGCGATGGCCAGCCTTGCCGGGCGTGGGCGGCCTCTTGCTGATCTGGGAGGATCTTTATGAAACGAGCCTGCGTCATAGGCGCCGGCTTCGGCGGCCTCGCTCTTGCGTTGCGGCTGCAAAGCGCCGGGATCGCCACCACCCTGATCGAGGCCCGCGACAAGGTCGGCGGCCGCGCCTACGTTTGGGAGCGCGAGGGTTTCACCTTCGACGCCGGCCCCACCGTGGTCACCGATCCCGATTGCCTGCGCGAACTCTGGGCCCTGTCGGGAAGCGACATCGCCGACGATGTGACGTTGATGCCGGTCATGCCATTTTACCGCCTCAACTGGACCGATGGCGTCACGTTCGACTACTCGAACGACGAAGGCGCCTTGCGCCGCGAGATCGCCCGTGTCGCCCCGGCCGACCTATCGGGCTACGAGGAGTTCGAGCGCTATGCCGCCGGGGTCTGGCAGGAAGGCTATGTCAAGCTGGGCCACGAGGCGTTCCTCGATTTCTCCAGCATGATAAAGGCCGCGCCCGCCATGATGCGCTATCAGGCGTGGCGCTCGGTCTATTCGATGGTTTCGCACTATGTGAAGAACGAGCATCTGCGCCAGGCGCTCTCGTTCCACACCCTGCTGGTCGGCGGCAACCCGATGAAGACCAGCGCCATCTACGCCCTGATCCACAAGCTGGAAAAGGACGGCGGCGTCTGGTGGACCAAGGGCGGCACCAACAAGCTGGCGCAGGGCATGGCCCGCCTGTTCGAGCGGATCGGCGGCACCCTGCGGCTGGGCGACAAGGTCCGGCAGATCTACACCATCGGCGATCAGGTGACCGAGGTGGAATGCGAAAGCGGCTGGCGCGAACGCTTCGATGCGGTGGCCTCCAATGGCGACCTCATGCACACTTACGGTACGCTTCTGGCTGATACGGTGCGCGGCAAGGAGATGTCGAAAAAACTGGCGAAGAAGAACTTCTCGCCCAGCCTTTTCGTCGTCCATTTCGGGCTGGAGGGCACATGGCCGGGCATCGCGCACCACACCATCCTGTTCGGCCCGCGCTACAAGGGCCTGCTCGACGATATCTTCGAGCACGGCGTGCTGCCGAACGATTTCTCGATCTATCTGCATCACCCCACCGTCACCGACCCGTCGATGGCACCGGCAGGGAAAAGCACGTTCTACGCGCTCGTCCCCGTGCCCCACATGGGCAAGCTGCCGATCGACTGGGCAGAGGTCGGCCCGATTCTGGAAGCGCGGGTGATCGCTGAAGTGGGCCGCCGCCTGATCCCCGATATCGAGGACCGCATCGTTACCCGCTTCCATTACACCCCGCCGGATTTCCAGGCGGACCTCGGCGCATGGAAGGGCAATGCCTTCAGCCTCGAACCGCTGCTGACGCAAAGCGCCTTCTTCCGCGGGCACAATCGCGACGACAAGCTGAAGAACCTCTACCTTGTCGGCGCGGGCACTCATCCGGGCGCAGGCATTCCCGGCGTTGTGGGCAGCGCCAAGGCGACCGCGAAGCTGATGCTGGAAGCCCTGCGATGAGCCGCCAGCTCCATGCCCTGCGCAGCGCCTGGGGCTGGACTGGCGTGGAATTCGCTGAAGTGGTGGCGCACAGCCTGATGGGCCATATGCTGGTTACCGACACGGCCGGCCTTTTCCATTACCTCGACCCTGACCTCGGCGCGGTCACGTTGCTGGGCGACGAAGCGGCGGCGCAGGCGCACATGGCGCTGGCTGAAACACAGGTCATCTGGCGCGCCGACAAGCTGGTCGATGCTGCCCTGGCCCGGCTCGGCGCCCCCGTCATCGGCGAGGTGTTCAGCCTCAAACCCCAGGCGCTCGTCGCAGGGGACTATGCCCATGAGAACCTTATAAGGATCGACCTTGTCGACCTGATCTACCTTTCCGGCGACATCGCCCGGCAGACACGCGATCTGCCGGAAGGTGCGCACATCAATCTGAAAGTTGAAGACTGAAATGAAGCGCCTCGCCGTCTACTGCGGTTCCGCCACCCCCGCCGATCCGCGTTACGTCGAACTTGCCCGCGATGTGGGCACCGCGCTGGCCCAGCAGGGCATTGGCGTCGTTTACGGCGGCGGACGCCTGGGCCTGATGGGCGCGGTCGCCGGCGCGGCGCTGGCCGCTGGCGGCGAATGCCTGGGCGTGATCCCCGAAGCCCTTGTGGGCGGCAATGGACGCGGCGGCGAAGTCGCCAACTACGACTGCGAACTGACCATCGTTGCCGACATGCATGAGCGCAAGGCTGCCTTCACCCGCCTGTCCGACGGTTTCCTAGTGCTGCCCGGCGGAGTCGGCACCATGGACGAGCTGTGGGAAGCGGTAAGCTGGTCGCAGCTGGGCTATCACAACAAGCCTGTCGGCGTGCTCAATGCCTTCGGGTTCTACGACGGGCTGCTGGCCTTCAACCGGCACATGGCCGACGTGGGCTTCGTGCGCCCCGCTCACCAGGGCATCATCCTTTCCGGCACGGAACTGGACCCGCTGCTGAACCTGATGCGTGCGCACGAACCGATCGTGCCGATCGTCAACATGGATCCGAACACGTTGTGAGATTTTCAGTTGCCGACTGAAAACCTTCTCGAATCCGTCGTTCACGAAGGTGGGCGCGCCCGGCGCGCCGCCCTTGTCACCGCCGCCCACGATTCCATCCGCAAGGGTTCCAAGAGCTTCGCCGCCGCCAGCCGCCTGTTCGATCGCACCACGCGCGAACGGGTCTGGCTGCTCTATGCCTGGTGCCGCGCCTGCGATGACATCGCTGACGAGCAGGACCACGGCCACCCCGCCGCACCGGTTCTGCTGGGCACCCGGCTCGACCCCGAATCGCGCCTCGCCACGATCCGCACCCTCACCGAACTCGCGATGGCGGGCGAGGAAACCGGCTCATCCGCCTTTGACGCGCTGGGCCAGCTGATGCGCGAAACCCCGGTGACCCCCGCCATGGTCGAGGACGTGCTGGCCGGCTTCGCGCTCGACGCCGCCGACTGGCGCCCGCGCAGCGAGGCCGACATGCTGCGCTATTGCTACCACGTGGCGGGCGCGGTGGGGGTGATGATGGCCGCCGTGATGGGCGTGCCGGCAGAGGACGAGGACACCCTCGACCGCGCCTGCGACCTGGGCATCGCCTTCCAACTCGGCAATATCGTGCGAGACGTGTGGGAGGACGACGCCAACGGGCGCTGCTACCTGCCCGTCGAATGGCTGGTCGAAGCCGACATCCCGCCCGGTGAAGTGACCAAGCCCCATTATCGCGGCGCCTTGGTCCCTCAAGTGGCGCGGGCCTGCGCGATGGCCCAGGATTACGAGGCCTCGGCCCGGGTCGGCGCGGCGCGCCTGGCCTTCCGCCAGCGCTGGGCGGTGCTCTCGGCTGCGAACATTTACGGCGGCATCGCGCGCGAGGTGCGACGGCTGGGCGCTCATGCCTGGGACCACCGTGTGACCATCGGCAAGGGGCGCAAGCTGGCCTTCGTCGCCCGTGCGTTCATGGCCGCGCGCGGCCCGGCGCCCGTGGCGGACAAGCCCGCAATGTCCCGGCGCGAATTGTCGGCACTGGCACGGGCACAGCGCTGAAACGGCGCGGCCTTTTCACATTCTGGAAATAATCGCGGGAGCCAGCCCGGCCTCCATGCGTTACTCCTGCACACAACCTCTCAGGAGAAACCCATGCTGTTCACCATCGCCGCCATTCTGATCGTTCTCTGGTTGCTGGGGCTGGTCGTATTCAAGGTATCGGGTGCGCTGATCCACCTGCTGCTGGTGATCGCGATCGTCGTCGGTCTGGTCCAGCTGTTCCGCGGTCGCCGCGGGGTCTAGGCCTTGCGCTGACCTCTGCAGCGCAAAATACCCTTACAAACAACGAAACGACCCAGGGCAGCTCAGGCTAGCCTGGGTCGTTTCGTTTTCATCGCAATTTCCAAAGAGGCGCGGCGCCGTCCGACCGTTCAGTGCGCCACTGGCGGCTGGTTCTTGTAGTAGCCGGGCGGATTGATGCGGCGGAACAGCCGGCCATGTTCGGAATAAAGCACCAGCACCAGCGCACCCAGACCGAAAACCACCATGGCGGCCAGAATCGGCCGGGCGCTGTCGTCGTAGGCCTGCCCGATCAGCGAACCCAGAACCGCCCCGAGCACCACGCGCACGAACGACATCACCGATGCCGCCGCGCCCGCGATCCGCGCGAAGGGCTGCAGAGCGATCGCCTGGAAGTTGGCGCCCATGAAGCTCATCATGCACATGCTCAGCGTCATCAGTATCAGGAAGGTCCACAGTCCCTCGCCCCGGAAGGCCAGAAGCAGGTGTACCGCAGCCAGTCCGATATAGGTCAGCAGCGCGGCGTGGCTCACCCGGCGCGCGCCGAAACGCTCAACAATGCGCGAATTGGCGAAGTTGGTGCAGGCCATGACCAGCGCCATGCCGCCGAACATCACGGGGAACAGGGTGCCCGCGCCGAAGTGCTCTCCCACCAGCTGCTGCGCGCTGTTGAGATAGCCGAACATCGCCCCCTGCGTCAGCGCCGCACCGAGGAAATAGCCCAGTGCCGCCCGCTCTCGCAGGGCCAGCCCCATGTTGCCGGCGATCACCTTGAGGTCCACCGGCTGGCGGAATTCCGGGTGCAGGGTTTCAGGCAGGCGCATCCAGGCCCAGGCGAAGACGCCGCCGGCAAGGCCGCCCATGATCCCGAAAATCCAGCGCCACCCGGCGAACAGCAGTACCGACTGCCCGATCATCGGCGCGATCATCGGCACGACCATGAAGGTCATGGCGATCAGCGACTGGGTACGCGCCATGCGGTCCCCGTCGAACCGGTCGCGCAGGATCGTCATCGGCATGACCATCATCGCCGAAGTGACAGCGCCCATCACCCCGCGCGCGACAAGCAGCAGTTCGAAGCTGCCGGAAATCGCACAAAGCAGCGAAAGCAGCATGTAAGCGGCGATCGCCACCAGCACCACCGGACGCCGCCCGAAGCGGTCGGCCAACGCACCGGGAAACAGCGAACCCAGCCCCGCGCAGATCAAAAACACGCCGATGATGAGCTGCCGCTGGTTGGGGTCGGCAAGCTGCAGGTCCTTGCTGATCGCGCCCAGCGCAGGCAACATGACGTCGATCGCCAAAGCCTGCAAAGCCTGAAGCGAAGCCATCATGGCCACGAATTCCAGCTCCTTCATCGGGAACTGAGGCGGATTGGCATCGGGGGCATGCATGGAAGGGGCATTGCCGCACTTACCGCTGGTTAGCCAGCCATAATAACGTCGCCGATGGCGCTTTCGCGGCGGGCGGCGCTATATGAGACCCGATGTCACCGCAGGACGAACAGCGCGAAGAAGAAGCAGATGGCCTGCGCAAGATCATCCACGTCGACATGGACGCCTTCTACGCCAGCGTCGAACAGCGAGACGATCCATCGCTGCGAGGACTCCCGGTGGCGGTCGGCGGCTCGTCGGGCCGCGGGGTGGTCGCCGCAGCCAGCTATGAGGCCCGCCGCTTCGGCGTGCGCTCGGCGATGCCCTCGGTCCGCGCCTCGCGACTTTGTCCCGAACTGGTGTTCCGCAAGCCCCGCTTCGAGGTCTACCGCGAGGTCAGCCAGCAGATCCGCGCGATCTTCCTGGACTATACCCCCCACGTCGAGCCGCTCTCCCTCGACGAGGCCTACCTTGACGTCACCGCCGATCTCAAGGGTATCGGGTCTGCCACCCGCATCGCACAGGAAATTCGCCGCCGCATCAAGGCCGACACGCAGCTGACCGCAAGCGCCGGGGTTTCCTACAACAAGTTCCTCGCCAAGCTCGCCAGCGATGAGAACAAACCCGACGGCCTTTGCGTTATCCGTCCCGGTCAGGGCGCGCAGTTCGTCGCGGGCCTGCCGGTTCGCCGCTTCCACGGCGTCGGCCCGCGCGGCGCCGAGAAAATGGCGCGGCTGGGCATAGAGACCGGCGCG
Source organism: Novosphingobium barchaimii LL02 (assembly GCF_001046635.1). Lineage (GTDB taxonomy): Bacteria > Pseudomonadota > Alphaproteobacteria > Sphingomonadales > Sphingomonadaceae > Novosphingobium > Novosphingobium barchaimii. Next base: position 282,325 of record NZ_KQ130455.1, on the reverse strand, counting down.
GACCTTGCCACCAAGGACCTCGCCTTCCTGCGCGCCAACTTCGGCAGCTTCGCCGAGTACCTGTTCCGCGCGGCCCGAGGGGTGGACCTGCGGCAGGTCCGCGCCGATCGCCCGCGCAAGTCGCTGGGCGCCGAACGCACGTTCTTCGAGAACATCGAGGACCCGGCGGCGCTTCGGGAAACGATGGATCACATCATCGACGTGGTATGGGAGCGCATCGAACGGGCCGAAACGCGTGGCCGCACAGTCACACTGAAACTGCGCTACGCCGATTTCCAGACCCTGACCCGCGCCCGCTCGCTCACCCATTTCGTCGCGGACAAAGCACAGTTCGCCGGCATCGGCCATGCCTTGCTGGAAGACCAACTGCCCCTGCCCCAGCCGATCCGGCTGATGGGCCTCACCCTCTCGGCGCTGGAGCAGGAGGAAGAGGCTCGGCCCGCAGCGGATGGGCAGTTGTCGCTGCTCTAGAGCCTCAAAGCTCCCGCCTGCTAAGCAGAGCCAGCAACGAAATCCGGTTGAAGAACCACAGCCGCTGCAAGTCCAGCCGCGTGTACTTCGTCAACGTATTGGCAAAGGTATAGGGCGAATACCAGTGGTTGTGATCCGGGTGGACCGCCTCCAGAAATATGCCCGTCTGGCCCACATAGTCGAAATGGCGCTGCCCACACTGAAAGGCATCGGGCACCGATATCAGGAACAGCCCCGCATCGACCGCCTCCACTTGCGCCAGGAAGGCGGCGACGTCGGGCACATGCTCCATCACCTCGGGTACCAGCACGACATCGTAACTGCCTGTCACTTGCGCGAAGTCGGTGAACAATTCGCCCGAGACATGCGGCCGCAGCGCCTCCAGCGCCTCGGCATGGGGATCGAGACCGTCGAGTGCCGTGCAATGCGGTTCCAGCGCGACATGCAGCGAAGTGGCAGGATCGGTGATCGGCCAGTCCGCGCAGCCGACATGGAGCACCCGCTGCCCGGCGCACAGGCCCCGCAGCACGTCGAGTCGGCCAAGGCCCTCCAGTTCCGCGCTCACCGGCACCCTCTGGAGGAAATAAGGCGCATGGTTCGATTTCAGCGGCGAGTTCGCGGGTTCCTGCGACTCGGGCGAAATGGCGGGCGCCGCTATGGCGGAAACGTCAGCCTCATATATCCCGTCGTAGATGCCCAGCGTCGAGCCCCAAAGTTGATGGGCATAGACCTTGTCCGATCCTTCATACTTCACCCCGGTGAAGTGACGCGGTATGAAGTAGTGACTGGGGTAGATGCGCAGCGGAGTATAGCGATGCTTGCGGTAGCTGTCGGTTAGGCGCTGCGGGCCGACCGTCTGCCACGCCATCGCATCCGTTACGCTGGGCAAGGCGGCGATGTCCTCGACGATCTGCCGGACGAAGGAATTACCGGGCCGGCAGCCGAAATATCCGGCGGCGATCAGTCCGGGCCGGGCGATTTCGCTTTCCCAACAGGCGAAAGCCTCGCAGTCGAGCAGCCAGTCATCGAGGGGCGCGGTGCAGATCGCATCGGCATCGAATACCACGCCGCCGTGTTCGAGCAGGATTTCCCAGCGCATCATGTCGGCCACGCCGTTCAGTTCGCGGGTGCGCATTTGCGCCATGTGGTCCGCATTGATCCAGCCGCGGCCGTCGAGTTCGGCATTGCCCCATAAGTGGAAACGCCAGTCGGGATGGGCGGCGCGCCATGTTTCCATGCAGTTGTCCGGGCGCTTGCTCTCGTCGCCCACCCAGATGAAGTGAAACGTTCTGGGGATCATGCCTGCGCCTCCGACTGCCGCCGGTCTGCAAGCTAGGACGGCATGATGAAGGGCGTGAAAAGCGCCTCTACGCATATGCCGAAGGTTCTTCCCGGCCAATGGTAAGAGCGCAGGCAGGTCAGAACTTGTCGGCCGGAGCGGGCCTTTCTGCGGAAAAACGGCCTCGCTCCGACTGGGCGCCCCGGGTGCCGCCCCGGGGAACTCGTTGCCCCTTAGTCCTGCGGGATGACCCAGCGGATGGTCCCGTCGTATGTACCGGCAACCTTGTCGCCCATCGCGTCGCTGGCCGCGTCGAAGCGGGCGCGCTTGGCTACATTCCGACAGGTGGCGGCATCCAGCCCGGCATAACCGCTAGAGTGGGTGACGGTGCAGCCGGTTACCCGGCCCGCGAGGTCGATAGTAAGACGGAAACGTACCGTCCCGGTGTGCCCGGCGCGAATGTCGGTAGTGGGATAATCGTCCGTCGTCACCCAACCCGCCACGTTGCCGCGCGGCTTGGCGGCCTTCGATGCGAAGCGGGCAGGCGGATCGCTGGGCATAGGGGCGACGGTGAAAGTTTCACCCCTGTCGATCACCCCGCCTGTCGGCTGCACCGGGCCGATTGGCAGGACCGTCAGCGTGGTATCAGGGACGACCGGCAGCCTGGCGTCAGGCGCCCTTAAAGGCGTGTCCATCTGCACCCGCTCTTCAGGAAGGACCTTGGGCGTTTCCGTGGCCTGGGGCGGAACGGGGGCAGTGGGGTAAAGATTACTGGGCAAATGTCTGGGAGGTTCGGGCGCGAACAGGTTTACGGCAAAGCCATTCACCAGCGCGATCGCAAGACCACCCTGGATCAGGGCCACGATACCGCCGGTCAGCGCCTTTTTTCGATTACCGGAATATCCGTCAGCATAAGGTTCTCTGAATGACATGGGCATCCTCTCCTCATGCGGCCCAAGTTCTGCGACCCATCGCAGCCCCGGCACCGTTCATGGCATCGAGGATATCACGACTAATTCGCTTGGGAATTATTTTTTACTAAGGATACCAAGCGTTTAATTAGACATAGTTATTATCATCATGCTTATTTCCTATTGCGGTGCAGCATTGCCGGGCAGTTATCGTGCTGCGGCAAGGGCTTTCTGGCGGCGGCGCTGCACCGAGCTGCCCAGCCCGATAGCCTCTCGGTATTTGGCGACGGTACGCCGCGCCAGTTCAAACCCCTTGGCCTTGAGCAGGTCGACCAGCGCGTCGTCGGACAGGATCGTCTTGGCATCCTCGGCATCGATCAATTGACGGATCGCGGCCTTGACCGCTTCTGCCGAAGCCCCGCCCTCACCGTCCGCTGAAGCAACGCCCGAGCTGAAGAAGAACTTCAGTTCATACGTGCCGCGCGGGCAGTTGAGAAACTTGTTCGATGTGACCCGGCTGACGGTCGATTCGTGCATTCCGATAGCCTCAGCCACCGTGCGCAGCGTCAGCGGCCTGAGCTGCGAGACGCCGTGGCGGAAGAAGCCCTCTTGCTGCTTCACCAGTTCGGCAGCGACCTTGAGAATGGTCTTCTGCCTTTGGTCGAGCGCCTTTATCAGCCAATTGGCATCGGCCAGCTTGTCCGAAAGCCAGGCGCGCGAAGTCTTGTCCGCGCAGTCGCCCTTCAGTTCGACATAGTAGTCCCGGTTGACGATGAGCCTGGGCAGCGTCGCCTGGTTGAGCGCGATGTCCCAGCCGCCATCGGTGCGGGGCGTGACGAGAATATCGGGCGTCACCGCCCCGCTGGGCATGCCGCCAAAGCGCAGCCCGGGCTTGGGATCGTAGCCACGCAATTCGCCCAGCATGTCGGCGAAGTCCTCGTCATCGACGCCGCAAAGGCGCTTGAGCCGGGGCAGTTCGCCGCGCGCCAGAAGATCGAGGTTGTCGATCAGCCGGGCCATCAGCGGGTCGTAGCGGTCCGCCTCGCGGGCTTGTAGCGCGATGCATTCGGAAAGCGTGCGCGCGCCGACGCCGGTCGGATCGAGCGTCTGCACCAGTGCCAGGCCAGCCTCCATCTCGGCCAGTTCGAGGCCAAGATCGCCCGCCAGTTCGGGCAGGCTCACCGCAAGATACCCCGCCTCGTCAAGCTGCCCGATGATGTAATGCGCTATCCCGGCGGTCAGCGAATCGCGCGCGGCGGCGCCGACCTGCGCTTCCAGATGCTCGACCAGCGTCCCGCCCAGTGCAGGGCGGTCATCGATGCCCGGGCCTTCTTCACCGCCGGCACCGCGCACTTCGGCGCCCCAGTCGGCGCTATCGGCGCGCAACTGTCCATCGCCGGTGTCGCGGTCGCGGTCGAGCGCGCCAGTATCGATGTCTAGCGGACGGTCATCGGCGGCGCGGCCTTCACCGATCAACTGGTCGACGGAAGAACCTTCCAGCGTCGTGCGCCGCTCGTCGAGAGGTGCCTCACCGGGCATCTCAACCGAATCGCCGGATGCCGCCGCGCCCACGTCCAGCAATGGATTGGCGTCGAGCGCCTCGCCGATGAAGGTTTCGATCTCAAGATTGGACAGCGCCAGCAGCTTGATAGCCTGCTGAAGCTGCGGCGTCATCACCAGCGACTGGCTCTGCCTGATATCCAGGCGTGGCCCCAGAGCCATGGCTCAGACGTCCTGTCTGAACGGGTCCATGGCGCGCAGGCCAGCCATTACAGCGTGAAGCCTTCACCCAGATAGAGCCTGCGCACGTTCTCGTCCGCCACCAGTGCCTCGGGGCTGCCGGCAAAGAGGACCTGGCCGCCGTATATGATGCAGGCACGGTCGACGATGTCGAGCGTTTCCCGCACGTTATGGTCGGTGATGAGCACACCGATACCGCGGGTCTTGAGATCGCGCACTAGGTCGCGAATGTCCGAGATCGACAGGGGATCGATGCCCGCGAACGGTTCGTCCAGCAGCATGATCGAAGGCTTGGCGGCCAATGCGCGGGCTATCTCGCACCGACGACGTTCACCGCCCGAAAGCGCCATCGCCGCGCTTGAGCGCAGGCGGGTGAGGCCGAATTCGTCGAGCAGCCGGTCCAGCTCGGCTTGGCGGACATCGCGGTCGGGCTCGTTGAGTTCGAGCACGGCGCTGATATTCTGCTCAACCGTCATGCCCCGGAAGATCGAGGTTTCCTGCGGCAGATAGCCTAGCCCGAGGATTGCACGTCGGTACATCGGCAGGCGGGTCACGTCGACGCCGTCCATCAGAATACGGCCCGAATCAGGGCGCACCAGCCCCATGATCGAATAGAAACAGGTGGTCTTGCCCGCACCATTGGGTCCGAGCAGGCCGAGAACCTCACCCTTCGCCACCGAAAGCGAGATATCGCTCAGGACGGTGCGCTTGTCATAGCTTTTGGCGATCGAAATAACCTCGAGCCCGCCATTCTGGGCAAGAAGCGCGGCATCGGTAGCGCCGTGGTCGGCGCCGTGGTCCTGCGAAAGATCGGTGCTGGCAGTCATCGCGCGGGACTTAACGCAGGCAGGCGGGGCACCGCAAGCAGGCATTTCTGCATAGTCGTACCGATTGGCAGGTTTCGTGCATGTCTCATACCAGACCCACCCTGCTGCAATGCGTCACGCCCTTCGCAATTGCAAAAAATGAAAGTGAATTTGACCTGAATGACATTAGGTGATGTACTCTATAAAGCGACGAGGCGCACATACCAACGAGGAGAATCGCCCTCATGGAGAGGATATCGGAACATGCAGCGCATCAATCGGCGCCCGGTTCCAATGCGAGCACGCCGGGCATATCCCAGGCAGGCACTTTTTCTCGGGATTCGGGAACAGCCGGGCATACCGCACGAATGATCGACTGGCGTCGCAAGATGAGCGACCACATCGCTTATGCTCTTCTCGTCTATACGGCCCTGCAGATTTTCGTGACGGTCGGCGCGCTCAAGGCGCATGGCGGTTCGCTGCTACCATACTTCGCGCTGGTCATTCTGGTGGTGGCTATCATCCCGGCTTGCCGCCGTTTCGAATCGCGCTGGAACCGCCTGACGGATGAACAGGCCCACGCCCCCTCTCTGGCGCCTTACTACAAGCGCGACCGGCTGGCGCTGTGGGCGCTTGCCATTGGGCTGCCTTTTGCGCTGACCGCTTTGTTCAAGGGCCTTGCTCTCGTTTTCAGATAGATCCCGCAGCCCTACGGTCAGACAATCCGCGCAACTCCCGTTTGCCCTTCGTCCGTGCGGCGACTAGGGCGGGCGCCACGTATTATCGGCACTCGGGAGTTCACAACCACCATGCTCACCCCGGATCAGGCAAGGGACCGCGCACTCGATCTTGTGGACCGCGCGCGCCGCGCCGGGGCAGATGCCGCCGACGCCGTCTATGGCGCCAGTTCCTCCGAAGGCATCCAGGTGCGCCTGGGCAAGCTGGAGGACGTCGAGCGTTCCGAAAGCGAGCACATCGCTCTGCGCGTGTTCTCGGGCACGAGATCGGCCAGCATCGGGTCGTCCGATCTCTCGCCCGGCGCGCTGGATGAACTGGCCGCCCGTGCCATCGACATGGCCCGCGCCGCGCCCGAGGACGCCTACGCCGGCTTCGCGCCCGCAGAACTGCTTACCCAGGGCCCCTGGCCCGAACTCGACCTGATAGACCCGGCCGAACCCGCGCCCGCCGCTTTGCGCGCCATGGCCGAGGAAGCCGAGGACGCCGCCCGTGCGGTTGCCGGCATCACCAATTCCGATGGCGCAACCGCCAGCGCCGGTCTCGGCGTGTTCGCGCTCGCAACCAGCCACGGCTTTTCCGGGGCTTATGGCTCCACCAACCACTCGATCAGCGCTTCGGTGGTCGGCGGCGAAGGTTCGGGCAAGCAACGCGACAACGCCTGGCGCAGCGCGCATCACGGGACCGACCTGCCCTCCCCCGCAGAGATCGGCCGCCTCGCGGGCGAACGCACGGCGGCGAAGCTCGGCTCGGGCAAGATGAAAAGCGGCGCGATGCCGGTCATATTCGATCCGCGCGTGTCCGCCACTCTCGTCGGCCACCTGCTGGGCGCGATCACCGGCCATGCCATCGCCCGGCGCTCCAGCTTCCTTCTCGACAAGCTGGGCGAGCAGATCTTCGCCCCCGGCATTCTGATCGCTGAAGATCCCCATGCCCCGCGCGGCCTGCGCTCGCGCCCGTTTGACGGCGAAGGGCTGGCGACGCGGGCGCGCAATATCGTCGAGGACGGCCGGGTGACAGGCTGGCTGCTCGATTCGGCCGCCGCCCGCCAGCTTGGCGGCGTGCCCACGGGCCATGCCGCGCGTAGCGGCGGCGGCGCTCCCGGCGTGACGACGGGCAACATCCACCTCGCGGCAGGCGCCCTCTCGCCAGCCGAGTTGATGGCCGACATCGCTGATGGCGTGTATGTGACGGAACTGATCGGCCAGGGCGTCAACGGCGTCACCGGCGATTACAGCCGGGGCGCAGCGGGCTTCCGCATTGTTGGCGGCGAACTCGCCGGGCCGATCTCGGAATTCACCATCGCCGGCAACCTGCTGCGTATGTTCGCGCAGATTACCGCGGCGAGCGATCTCGAATGGCACCGTGCCATCAACGTGCCGACCTTGCGGGTGGACGGCATGACCATCGCTGGAGACTGAGGCGCGGGAAGCTACGCTTGCCTTGAATTGACGCCCCCCTACCTGAGAATAACTCGCAAGTAGGGGGTTCGACGCCGTTCACGCAGACCATCCCCTTCGGACAGGGCGCGACGCGCGAAGCCCCCGTCGAGGACGCATTGGAGATGGCGTTCGAAGTAGGCCCCCGCTCACGCGCGTTGGCTGACCAGGACGAAGACCTAAACAGCCGAGTGCAACGGCAGTCACGGCCGCCTACGGCGTCCGGGCGAAGGATCGGTCATGATCGATGCGGCGGCGTGACAAACCACAGGCACGCAAAAAGGAATACCGAATTGCGTTTGGCCAACGATGTATCTGGGAATACCGCAAAAACTGGAGCGGGCGAAGGGATTCGAACCCTCGACCCCAACCTTGGCAAGAAGACCGACTGGCTTTTCCTGAGTACGCCTGACTTGGATTAAGTACGTAAATTCAGTCATATAGCGTAACCCATCTTTTCCGAAGTGCGATCGCGTAGCCTAAAATGGGCTTGCGCCTGGTGACAATATGGTGACAAAATGCACGGCCAGAAATTTTGTCACCAAACGGGGAAAATTCATGCCCACGGTCAAGCTAACCAAACGCAGCGTTGATGGGCTGCTCCCTCCCGCCAAAGGGCAAGCCGTGCTCTGGGATGCAGAAGTCCGGGGCTTCGGCGCACGCATCCTGTCTTCGGGTACAAAGACCTTTATCCTGCAATATCGGAATCCAGAGGGCATCCAGCGCCGAATCAATATTGGCCGATATGGCATACTGACGGTTGATCAAGCTCGCGATCAGGCGAAGCTGCACCTCGCTTCTGTTATCCAAGGCGAAGATCCCGCCGACGAGAATCGCCGGGCACGCAAAGGTATGACGGTCGCTGAGATGTGCGATTGGTACCTGATCGAGGCGCGTGCCGGGAACATCCTCGGAAGGCTGAACCGCCCGATAAAGGCGTCATCGCTTGATATGGATGAAAGCCGGATCAAGACGCATATCATCCCCCTCCTCGGCAAGCGCGTGGTCACGCAGTTGAGCATCGCCGATGTCGAGCAGATGCAATCCGACGTGAAAAATGGGAAAACGGCCAAAGCCCGCACTGGTGGACGTGGTGGAAAGGCGACCGGCGGAGCCGGTGTCGCCTCTAGGTGCCTTGGCACAATTCAGGCAATCATCGGCCACGCCAAGCACAAGGGATTGCTGGCCAACCATCCCACCCAAGGCGCCAAGAAACTGGCCAGCAAGAAGCGAACCCGGCGATTGAGTGTTGCCGAGATCGAGATGCTCGGCAAGGCGCTTGCCTATGCCGAGCAAAATCATGAGAATCCTGTTGCGCTGGGCGTCCTGCAAACACTCCTTCTGACCGGTTATCGCCGGGAAGAGGCGCAAGCCATGCAGAGGGCCTGGGTCAATGCTACGGGCGGATTTGTCAGCTTCCCTGACACCAAGGGCGGCGCGCAGGTGCGTGCAATTGGGCCCGCAGCGCTCAAAGTAATCCAGAGTCAGGCGGAAATCGTCGGCAACCCTCACGTTTTCCCGTCTGAAGTTGGGGCCGGCCCATACACTGCTGTAAGCTCCTGCCTGGATCGTGTTTGCAAACTCGCGGGGATTTCGGGGGTGACACCCCACACCCTGCGGCATACGTTCGGGAGCATCGCGGGCGAACTCGGTTTTTCGGAACTCACGATCCGCGCCATGCTCGGGCACGCCTCCCAGAACGTGACGCAGGATTACATCCATATCGATGAGGCGCTGAAGCTGGCGATCCAACGGACTTCGGATGAGATCGCTCGGTTGTTGGAGGTCGGAGCGGCGCGACTGCAAACGATGCAGCAAGCCGCGTGACCTTTGATCTACCGGCCTGGATCGCGCCGGGCGGAATTCTGTCCGAAATCCCACTGTTGAAAATTAACCTTCAAGGTGTATATTGAATGGCGAGAAAGAGAGTCCCGCACCACAATCTCTCCGCCGTGCAGGCGAAGTTTTGTGATGTGGCAAGCTTGGAGATCACGCGGACGGCAACGCGTAGTGCTCAAGCCTTGGGCTACTCGCTCGGAGATGTGGTGGCGGTTGTACAGGCCCTTGAACCTCGGGACTTTGTGAAGTCGGAGACGGCTCACAATCCGGTGAACTCGAAGGTTTGGCACGACAGCTACCGGATCCCGTGCGACGGTCTGTATCTCTATCTGAAGTTTGCCGGCGAGACGCTGATCGATGTCGTGCTTACGTCGTTCAAGGAGGTTTGAAGGTGACGCAGACACGGATTCATCCCGAGACCGGCCAGGTCCTCCGTCGCGACGCCCGTGTGCAAACGGTCAGCGTTGGGTCGATGTCGCGCGAGATAGAGGTGCTGGGCTGGTATCCTGAAGGCGATGGTGATTCCATCCATTCGGGGACCGAGCTGCAAGCTCTGGATCAGGCCTATCTCGAGCTGCGCACGGCTTATGCCGCGCGCGTCAAGGCTGTGCGAAAGAAGCTTGGCCTCACCCAGGAAGAGGCAGGCCGGATTATCGGTGGCGGACGTCGCGCTTTTCAGAAGTACGAGAGCGGTACGACACCGCCGAGCGAGGCTGCTGTCGGATTGATCGAAATCCTTGACCGCCACCCCGAGGAATTGGAGACTCTCCGACACCTCCGCAGGCTCTCCTCGCGGGATAGCATTCGGCAACCTTCGACGCCTTCCGGCAAGAAAGGGCCTTCCGCGAAGGGCGTTCGTAGCCCCGCTGTCGCAGCCTGAGTCTGTGTTAGTTCAGCCCAGGCGATGATACGATAGCGTCCGTTGCGACGCGCGCCAACAAACCGAATGCGGCCCGAAGAGCAAAGTCCGGCAATGTCACGCCGTGCAGTTTTGAGGCTTACCTTCCAGTCGGCCGAAATGTCGTCTGCACGGCAAAAATGGCCAGCGCCGACTCGGGCAAGAAACCAGCGCTGCCTCTCGTTCAGCGCTCTGTTCATTGGGTCATTTATTGGGACATATTCAGGGTCATTTATACGGCCATTTTCAGGCCAATCCTGCCGGGATGTTTGCGGTTCCGGCATGACGGGACCGCCAAACGTGCGAAGCTGGGTAGCTAGCTGATGTGCTAATTCTGCTGTTTGTGTGCTTTCGATCAGCCCAAGGACAAATGCCCTGATCACCGGAGAGTTTGTTAATAGGCGAAGGAAGAAAACAGTATCCGGCCCATGCTGTCCAGCCATCCAATGCTTAACAGTGCGCTCGCTTGCGTCTGTCATGCTCATGATTTGTTTCACGGCGCGATGGCTGCCTCCGTGTTCACGCCTCAGTAAATTCGCGATGGTTTCGGCATAGTCTTGGCGTCCAGCCAGTGCCCCCTTCCAGGTCGGCAACCTCCTGCCCCTTTTCGGCAACATCTTCCGCTCCTTTCCCACATATACTGGTCAAAGTGCGGGAATGCCGGAGATGTCCGTAGTTCGCGCTGCAGCGGTTGGTCGCCCTGGCCACGGCAGCATGGTGATCGAAAGGGCGCAAATTGCAGGACCGGGGTTACGACGACAGCGACAGCAAGAACGAGCATGGCCCAAGGCTCGTGCGCGCGGCTGAATATGTCCGCATGTCGACGGACCATCAGAAATACTCGACCGAGAATCAGGCAGATGCGATCCGGCACTATGCTGCCACTCGTGGAATCGAGATCGTGCGAACCTATGCAGACGCGGGGAAAAGCGGGCTCAAGATCGAAGGACGCGACGCTCTCAAGCGGTTGATCGACGACGTTCAAACCGGTGCCGCCGACTTCACGATGATCCTGGTATACGACATCAGCCGTTGGGGCCGTTTCCAGGACGCTGATGAAAGCGCCTACTACGAGTACATCTGCAAGCGCGCCGGGATCGCAGTGCTGTACTGCGCGGAGCAGTTCGAGAATGACGGCAGCCCCGTCTCGACCATCGTAAAGGGCGTGAAGCGCGCGATGGCCGGCGAATACAGCCGGGAGCTGTCGACCAAGGTCTTCGCAGGGCAGGGACGGCTCATCGAGAAGGGCTACCGCCAAGGCGGGCCTGCTGGGTTCGGCCTGCGCCGGACCCTGATCGACGAGACGGGCTCGACAAAGGGCGTGCTCACGCGGGGCGAGCACAAGAGCATCCAGACCGACCGGGTGATTTTGACACCAGGGCCGGATGAAGAAATCGCGGTAGTCCGCAGCGTCTACGAGGCCTTCGTGCATGACGGGCTTAGCGAGCGCGAGATTGCCGATGACCTCAACAGCCGAGGCATCGCCACCGATTTGGGCCGACCATGGACGCGCGGCACGGTCCATCAGCTCCTCATCAACGGCAAGTACGTCGGCGACAATGTGTGGAACCGGCAGTCGTTCAAGCTGAAGAAGAAGCGGGTCCGCAACCACCCCGAAATGTGGATTCGCAGCCCTGGTGCCTTCGAGGCGATCGTCGAGCGCGACCTGTTCGATGCCGCACAGGCTCTCATCGGCGCACGGTCCTTCAGGCTGTCCGATACCGAAATGCTCGATGCGCTGCGCACGGTTTATGAAAGCAAGGGCCTGCTCTCGGGGATCATCATCGACGAATGTGAGGGCCTGCCCTCCAGCAGCGCCTATTCGTCGCGGTTTGGCAGCTTGCTGCGGGCCTACAGTCTCGTCGGCTATTCGCCGGATCGCGACTATCGCTACCTTGCCGTCAATCGTGCGCTGCGTCGCCTCCACCCGGACATCCTTCGCCAGGTCCTCGACGGCCTGAAGGCCCAAGGCAGTGAAGCCTGGCAAGATCTGGAAACGGACCGGGTCATCGTGAACGATGAGTTCAGTCTGTCGATCGTCATCGTCCGCTGCACGCCCACGCCGACGGGTCTGCTGCGCTGGAAGATCCGCTTCGACACATCCAAGATGCCTGACATCACCCTCGTGGTCCGCATGGATGCCAGCAACCGGCAGCCGTTCGACTACTATCTTTTCCCGAGCCTTGATGTTGCCGCCGAACGGGTGCGCCTCGCCGAAGACAATGACCTGCTGCTCGATGCGTACCGCTTCGACGCTCTCGATTTCTTCTACGAGATCGCTGCACCCGTCAGAGTTGCGGAGGCTGCCTGATGACCGTTACCCGTCCCCAGACCATCGAGATGATCCCGATTTCGCGGATCACCGTGCTTAACCCCCGGGCGCGCAACAAGCGTCAGCACCGCGAGATCGTCAACAATATCGAGACCATCGGCCTCAAGCGTCCGATCACGGTCAGCAAGCATGATGGTCCGGGCGGCACGCGCTACGATTTGGTCTGCGGCGAAGGGCGGCTCGAGGCGTTCCAGATGCTTGGCCAGATCGAGATTCCGGCGGTCGTGATCGAAGCCAGCGAGAGCGAATGCCTCGTCATGAGCCTGGTGGAGAACATTGCACGCCGGGTGCAACGTCCGATCGACGTCATGAACGAGATCGGTGCCTTGCGGAAACGCGGTTACACCGAAGCCGAGATCTCCCGCAAAATCGGCATCACCAGTTCGTGGGTCAGCATGATCGTGACCCTGCTCGAGCGCGGCGAAGAAAGGTTGCTGTCGGCTGTCGAGACGGGGCTGATCCCCATCAGCCTTGCCATGGAAATCTCGCGTGCAGAAAGCGAAGAGGCGCAAAACCTACTCCTTGATGCCTATGAGACCGGCAAGCTGCGCGGCAAGAAGCTGGCATCGGTTCGCCGACTTCTCGATCTCCGCATGCGCGGCCGCAGCAAGTCTATGACGTCAGGAAAGTTTGGAAGGAAAGGCACTAATCGGAAGCTGACGGCCGGCGACCTGATGCAGGTCTATCAGCGCGAGGCGGAAAAGCAGCGTCTGCTCGTGAAGAAATCTGATTTCACGCAGACCCGCCTTCTCTTCATTGTTGAGGCAATCAAGGATTTGCTCACGGACGACGGGTTTCTGACCCTGCTGAGGGCGGAAGGGCTCGAAACGATGCCCCGGGCGCTGGCCATGCGGATCGCAGGGGAAATCGATGACTGATTGGCCGCAAACAGAACGGCCGGCGGCGGATCCCGGTGCCGATAATCGTGTGCGTCTGGGTTTTGAGCGGCAGTCTGTGACACTCCGCATCGATCAGATCGTGCCGTTGAAAACATTACGGGAGGGCGTGCGGGAGAGCCGCAAATACGCCCAGATCGTGAGTTCGGTCAAAGCGATCGGATTGGTCGAAGCCCCTGCCGTCGTCTCAAACCCCAAGAATGCAGAGCAGTACTTCCTTCTTGATGGTCATCTGCGCATCGAGGTGCTGAAGCAGCTCGGCGTAGAGACGGTAGAGTGCCTCGTCGCCAATGATGACGAGACCTACACATACAACAAGCGCGTCAATCGCCTGCCCCCGGTGCAGGAGCACCGCATGATCGTCAGGGCTGTCGAGCGCGGCGTCACCGAGGCTGTGATCGCCGACGCCCTCGGCCTGGAGGTGGGATCGATTCGCGCGCGTTTCCGCCTGCTCGACGGTATCTGCGACGAGACAGCGGATATGCTCAAGGACACCAATTGTTCGATGAGGGTGTTCGACATGCTGCGCCGCATGTCGCCCATGCGTCAAATCGAGGCTGCGGACCTCATGATCGGGCAGAACAATTATTCGCTGATCTTCGCACGCGCACTCTTAGCGGCCACACCGGAAGATCAGCTGACAGCGCCAGCGAAAAAGGCGCGCAAGAACGATTTGGTCGGTCCGACTAGCCAGCAGATTTCCCGGATGGAGCGTGAGCTTGCCACTCTCCAGACACAGGTGAAATCGGTCGAGGACAGCTATGGCATCGACAACCTCCACCTCACGTTTGCGCGCGGCTACGTCGCGAAGCTGCTTGGCAACGCCCGGGTCGTTCGTTGGCTGTCGAACAATCGGCAGGAATACCTGTCCGAGTTTCAGCGCATCGCGGAAATCGAGACGATTGGAACGGTTGCTGCGCCTGCGCCGCAGGAATGAAATGATGGGGCCCCGGACCCATTAAGCGCGGGGACCATGGGAGACGCCGCACGTTGGGGCGGATCAATCGTGGTGGTGGGGATGGCGGCGAACCCGCAAGGAGCCCACCAGGTCGGCCGTCATATGGTCCGACCGCATGCGTGCTTTTCGCGCATGTCGCAGGCGGGCGTGCGTCGAAAAGCGGGATTTTACGCACGCCCATCACTTTAGCCCGTCTGTCGAGCATTCAAGCGCTGACAGGAGCTGTGGCCCCGCCCGAAGGCGGGGCCACTCCCGGCGCCTTAGCTTGGCGGATTCCAGATGATGACCTTCTTCGAAGGGTCATCACCCGGCGCGTTGGCGATGTTGCCATAGATGGTGCCGAATTCCGGAGCCGAGAGCGAGACCGAAACATATTCGGCGCCGGTGTTCTGGGAGAAGCGCTTCTAGCCTGCGCCGAGTTCGAAGCCGTTCTTTCGGCTGACAATGCGGTAGTCTGGTTCGCTGTCCTTGGCTTTGCGGTTGTTGGGGATGATCGCGATAGGCGCAGAAACAGTAAGCGTCGCGAGGTTGCCTTCGAAGCTGTCGTCGGACTTCACGGTGAGGTTTGCGATGGTAGCCATGTCGTTTCTCCTTGCAGGTCGGGGACCATCCCCGATGGCGCCAAAAGAAGGGGCCGGGAGCCGCCGTCACCGCAGCGCAAGCGAAGGGCGAACCCCGAACGGGGTTGACGGCCTAAGGCGATCCGAGACCCGTAGACGGGCGACAAGTAGGGGTGGTTTTCGTTCTCGCGGAGAAGGCTAGGATGATCGCGCAAGCGCTCCGTTTTGGCTACGTAAAAGACGGCCCTTATGCCTACGGAATATGCCCAAGATGGCGGCGCTACCAGCGAACGAGATCCATCGACCAAAATGAACGAGTGAATGAAGGGGGTTGATCACGCTGCAGCGCGCGGGCCACACTACAAGTATGGGGCCGGTTATTCTTACCGGTGTCGAACAGTAATCAGATTCACCACGTTCCTGGGGGTACAGCCGTTTGTCGTCTTTTGGATTTACCTTCCTGTCGCGAAAGGCACTTGGACAAGCAGAGCAAATGATGTTCGGTGCCAACGCCGGGGTCCGTGATGAAGTCGGCTTCCTGATCGTCCACCAGCGTTACTCGGACCATCTCTTTCCGGGAACCTCAGTCCTGCACACCCGGCTCCGATATGCGCTTCTTATCCCTTGGCTCTATCAGAGCTTACGGGCGAAACGGCCCATCCCGAAAGACTTCGCGCAGGCGTTTATCGATATCGAGCATAGGCTTACTGGCCGTCTGCAGTTTGGCGATGATGGAGGAGAACCAGACGGCGTGATCGGCGGCGAAGTCTATCCCCGCGCCATCAGCCAGCCTCCGGCCTATGTCTATTGGACGGCGCTTGCGAAATGGGGACTGATCGGTACCCGCCCCGACGGTCGCCCATGGAGTCGGCCGGACATGGCACGTTTGCTCACCGCTGGTAGCAAACGATCGATGCACGACGACGACGGAAAGCCATTCGAGACGGCCGCATGGCCCATTACTGGTCTGATCGACCCACCGATAGAATGGGACAGCGATGGCAAGCTGACACTCGAGATGTCGGCGAAAGAAAAGGAATTCCTAGCCTGCAAGCTTCGCGCTGTCCGGTCACCGAGCGACCCGAGCGAGCCTTCGCTTCTGTCCAAGCTTGTAGGGCAACCTCTGGACGATATCGTGCATTGTTGGGGCGATGAGATACTCGGACTTGCGGGCAAGGATGCTTCCCGTTTGAAGCGCGCCGGACAGGCCGCCGCGCTCTCAGCAATCGGCCGAGCAATCTATGCGGCTCTCGTCGAGTCATTGAAAGAAGTGCGGGACAAGCGGCCCCAGGACGACCTGCACCGTAAGGATCTAGGGGAGGTCGTTGAAGACTGGGGATCGCAGGCCGCTGCCCTCGATTTCGCTCAGTTCCACGACGATGTTGGCATCCTGCCAGCGCCGGTTGAGTCTGCGTTGCGCGAGACCCTTGCGTGGGTCCGCTCGAGGAAGAAGGACCCGACGGCTCTGCTGAATGTCTATGCGCGAGCCGAGTATAGCCGGAAAGGCGACCGTGCTCGCCTCGCCAACAGCCAGTTCGGTGTCGATCGGCGCCTGGAATGGCAGGGCGAGAAGCATGGTTTCGCGGAACCGCTTCATTATCGCTGGGGCAATATCAAACGGCTCCTCCGCGATTTGGAGGGCGTCGCATGAATGGACGCCCTCCTGCATGGCCGGGACAGCCATATCTTGACGAGCTTCGTCCAGAGCGCGGCGAAGCCGTCCGGTTAGCACTGTTCGCGACCTACTCGGTAGACCTTTCGGCCATCGCCGCGATGCTGCTGGCACTGATAGGCCGCAACAATGAGAAGGGGTCCGGCGCGGCGATCGATTTCGCTGAGGCGGTTGATCAGTTGCGGGACCGAGTGCGCATAGTGATACAGCGCGGGAGGATCGCACGGCCTGTCGCGCTGCCGAAGGTTGCGGGTATTCTCGATCAGTTTGTGGTCGAGCAGACGCATGATGAGCGTGTCGGCAGCTGGCACCCAAAGATCGCGCTTGTGGCGTATGACGTGCCAAAGGGACAGACACGATGGAAGCTCTGGATCGGCAGCCGCAACCTTACTCGCTCTCAGGATCTCGAAGTAGGCGTTCTTCTCGATGGGCACGCGAAGCTCGGAAAAGGGCGAATGCGCCTCGAGGGTATCAGTGGCCTTGGCGCCAGGCTTGCCCGTGATGCCGGACGGGCGGATGCTTTGGACATAAGCGAGGAATTGAAGGCGATTTGGTGGGAGGCGCCGGACGGTTTTAAACTACGCGCACTTCTCGACGGCCTCGAAGTCGGTGCTGCTTTGGCCGTTGAGCCTCCTGCCGGGGCGATCGACGGCATTACGATTGTGAGTCCGTTTCTGTCCTCGGATTTTCTCAGCATGGCGGGGCGCTGGGGCCCAAAGGGCGCGCGAACTTTGGTCTCCTCGATGCCGGCGCTGGTCGACATGGCGAACCGATCGGGGAAGCCGCTCGCAGCCTTTTCGCGCATCTTGGCCTACGCGGCTCCAGACGAGACAACCGAAGAGAAGGCATCAGAAACAGCCAAGGCTGTTACGCTCGACGACGATGACGCCGAGCCGCAGCCACTTGCGCTTCACGCTAAACTCATCGCTTTTCATAGTGGTGACAGATCGATTGTCCGGATTGGCAGCGCCAACGCCACCGACCGTGCTTGGGCCGGCCGGAATTCCGAAGTGATGATCGAATTGGAGGCGAGCGCCGCGTTCAACCCTGGTCTCGCTTTTCTGATCGGCAAAGCCACCCCGGTCACGATCGACGAACTTGCTCAGGTCAAACCCGCCAGCACTGACGAAGCCGACGCGCTTGAGGAATCTCGCAAGGAGCTCATGGCGTCTTGGGATCCGATCCTCCATCGTGACGGCGACCGCTTCGTCCTAGATGCGAGAAAGGCACCGAAACTCGCTCATGCGAGCCACCGCGTGTTTGCGGGGCATGCCAACGGCGATCTTCTTCCGTGGCCAGAGGACGGTATCCGCCTCGATTTAGGGATCATCCCGCTATCAATCCAATCCGCGTTTATCCAGGTGCGCGTGTGCTCGACTGAAGACTCCGTGCGGTGGATGCAGCGCGTGACGGTCGACCCACCGCTAGATGAGAAGCGTGACCTTGCTGCCCTAGCACGTCATATGGGCCTGCGCGCATTCCACGACTGGATGCGTGCTATGCTAGGTGGCGAGACCGTACCGATCGGCGACATCGCTTGGGACGAAGAAATGGGAGGATCTGCCAAGGGACGCGAGTCGCTTGGGTTCACGCGTCTGACACTCGAAGACATTCTCACCGCCTGGGCGCGTGACGAAAAAGCGTTCGCGCGGGTCGATAAGCACTTTGCGCCATATGTCGATGCGCTGCTCACCCATGATGGCAGTCTCACGCCCGCCGAGAAGAAAGACTTGAGCCAGCTCGCGCAGATCTGGGCGATCGCCCGCACCCAGCTGGCATCATCATGAGTGCGCGGTCCAAGCCCTTCCAGCAAGCAACGGTCGCTGCGGCAACGAAAGCGCTTACCGGCGCAAATCCGTTACGGCGGTTCCTCGTTGCTGACGAGGTCGGCCTCGGCAAGACCGTTGTCGCCCGCGACTTGCTTGCGGCGCTCGCTCGTAAGGCCCGCAAATTCACGATCTACTACATTTCGAGCGGCCATAAGGTCGCGGACCAGAATAAAGTCGAGCTGCTGCGTTTTCTAGACGAGGATGACGCCGACGATGCGCTGTCGAAGATCGATCGCGTGGGCCTCATCCCATTTGAGGAGAAGCGTGCCGGCAGCCTGCGGCTCTACGCGTTCACGCCCCATACGTCTTTTTCCAGCACAAAACGCCTCTACGGCGGCAAAGCGGTTGAGCGTGCATTTATCAAGTTACTGCTCGACGAGATCTACCCTGGGCTAACCTGCACGTTTCGAGACGGGTTCATTGAGCACGGTGCGACGACGGGCTGGTTCTGGGCACTTGCTGAAGCTGAGCGCAAGTTCGCGCACGCATCGGCGGCGTTCAAAACCGCCTATGGCCGGGCTCTCAGGGAAGAATTTGGCAAGCCTGCGCGCGAGACGATCGCGCGTGCGGCCAACAATCCGAAGATCGCGGATGGCCACACGATCGGCCTGATGCGAAAGGCCTTGGCGCAAGCGGCGCTCGACTCCGCTACGCCTGATCTCGTGATCCTCGATGAGTTTCAATGCTACCGCGAGTTGCTCGATGCCGGCGAAGACAATCCACTCGCGCGCCAGTTGCTCCAGGGCAAGGACGGTTCCTCGCCGCCACCGATCCTGTTGCTCTCCGCCACGCCATACCGCTTCTATGCAGAGCGTTGGGAGACCAGCGCCGGGGCTGCACCGCACGTCGAGCTGTTCGATCTAATCGAGTTTCTTGGTGGCTCCGATGTGCGCTCCGAGGCTGAGGCGCAATTTCGACGCTTTGGAGATCTGCTGCACGTGATCGGTCGCCTGCCGGTCGAGAGCCGCGCGACTGCAGTCAGCGAGGCTAAGACGATCAAGCATCGGCTTGAGGCGCTTCTGACACCGCTCATGTCTCGGACTGAACGGCCCGCCGCCCGAGAAGGCAGCGAACCACCCCCCAATCCAGTGCGGATCGAACCACACGACTTAGACGTCTTTCGTCACTTTACCGCCGCGGTGCCCAAGAACCTGAAGACTGCAACGATCGCGTATTGGCTGTCGGTCCCCTTGCCCGCCCAAGCACTAGGCGACCGCTATCAGATTTCGCGCGGTCTTGAATTCCCCGCGACGCGCAGCGTCCCCCGACTTGGGGTCACGACTTGGTCCAAGCCGCCAAAAGATTCTTGGGGAAGCGCTAAGCTCAGGGCACTCGGCGATATCGTATCGACCGATGCGCTTGCTTTGCCTTGGATACTTCCCTCGCTAACCTGGTGAGTAGCCCCTAGATTTCTGGACGCCTTCTATCCTAATTTTGAGGACAGGAGACGACGATGGGGAAGCCCAATTTCAGCGATGAGTTCAAGCGTGATGCGGTGGCCCAGATCACCGAGCGCGGGTATCCGGTAGCGGAGGTTTCTGAACGGCTCGGCGTCAGTCAGCATTCGCTGTACGCATGGAAGCGGCAATTGGCGAAGGTGGTGTCTGGCGATGCCAGCAAGGATGCCGAGATCCGCCAGTTGAAGCGCGAGCTGGCCCGGGTGACCGAGGAGCGCGATATACTAAAAAAAGCCACCGCGTATTTCGCCAGGGATGCAAAGTGAGATACGCATTTGTTGCCGAGCATCGTGACCAGTTCCGGGTTCGATCGATGTGTCGGTGCCTGCGCATCCAGCCCAGCGGCTTCTATGCCTGGCAGAAGAACCCGCTGAGCCAACGGGCCCGGGAAGATGTTCGGCAGACGAAGTTGATCCGGCAAGCCTGGAACGACAGCGGCAAAGTCTATGGCTACCGCAAGTTGCACGACGACCTGCTGGATCAGGGCGAGACCTGCTGCCCGAACCGTGTTGCCCGGTTGACCAGGCTGGCAGGTATCAAGGCGCAGATCGGCTACAAGCGTCGGCCGGGGAGCTATGGCGGCAAGCCATCCCTGGCGGTCGACAATACTCTGGACCGGCAGTTCGACGTCGCTGCCCCCGACAGGGCCTGGGTGACCGACATCACCTACATCCGCACCCTAGAGGGCTTTGCTTATCTGGCCGTTGTGATTGATCTCTATTCCCGCCGCGTGGTGGGGTGGTCGATGCAGAGCAGGCAGACCACCGATGCGGTGCTGCAAGCGCTGCACATGGCGGTATGGCGGCGCGAGCCGAAGCAGCGGGTGCTGATCCATTCGGATCAGGGCTCGCAGTTCACCAGCATGGACTGGGCTGCCTTCATCCGGGCTCACAATCTTGAGCATTCGATGAGCCGGCGCGGCAACTGCCATGACAACGCTGTCGCCGAGAGCTTCTTCTCCTCGCTCAAGCGAGAGCGCATCCGGCGCCGGACCTACAAAACACGCGAGGAAGCCCGGCAGGATGTGTTCGACTACATCGAGATGTTCTACAACCCGGTGCGCAAGCAGGTCAGAAACGGGATGCTGTCACCCGCCCAGTTCGAACGGCAGCAGATTTTGAAAGCAGAAGGCGTCTAGAAAACTAGGGGCTACTCAATGCGCTGTCAGCGGCAGAAATGACCGCAGCGAAAACCGCACGAGAGCTGGGCGCCAAGATTGAGCAGGCTCGCAACCAGCGGCGGCGCCTTGAATACCTTGTCGAAGATATGCAGTCCGGCTTGGCTCAGAAGTTTGGTGGAACGTAAGCGCGAAATTCCGCGCACCTGTTCGGTTGAGTGACGCGGTGTGAAGGATGTGTCCACCAAGGAAGAGGTGGACACATGGAGATGGCACCGATGGGCTCCTATGGGCTTGAGGTTGTAAGGGTGACGAGTAACGGCCGGCGCTATTATGGTCGGGCGGGGAAGTCACGGTTGGTCGAGGCGTGCCTCGAGCCGGGCATATCGGTGGCGAGGCTTGCGCTGGAGCATGGTGTCAACGCCAACCAACTGCGCAAATGGGTCAGGAAGTATCAGGAGCGGCAGAGTGCGAAGGGGCAGCGGAGCACGGGGCCGTTGCCGGATCCGTCGGCGTTTATCCGGGTGGAGACGTCTCTGGCGCCTGCGGAGCGACACACTGGTGGGATCGCGATCCGGTCTGCGGGATTGGTACCGTCAGTGCGGCTGCAGGCGTCGATGCCAAATGGCGTATCGCTGACGCTGGAGGGGTGTGACGCGCAGTTACTGGCGGTGATGATCGATGCGCTGGGGCATTGCAATGTTCCGGCTCGCTGAAGATCTGCGCGTCTATCTCCACCGGGATCCGATCGATTTCCGTTGTGGGATCAACAGCCTTGCGATCCTGGTCGAGCAGTCGATGGGCCTCAATCCGTTCGAGCGCGCGGCGTTCGCCTTCTGCAACCGGCGCCGGACCCGGATGAAGCTCCTGTTTTTTGACCGGTCGGGCTTTGTATTGGTGCTCAAGGCGCTGACGGAGGACAAGTTCCGATGGCCCAAACGAGCGGAAACGGTGGTGGCGCTCACCGCCGAGCAATTGCGATGGCTGCTCGACGGGATCGATATTGACGCAATGGTCCCTCATCCGGTGCGGCAATATCAGTTTGTCGGCTGAAGGCTGTTGACGCGGGAACGGGCTTTCGATTCAAGACTGCGATGGATCGAGGCGGCGTGCCCACTATTGCGGAATTGATGGCGCTTCTGGCGACGAAAGCCGCCGAGGTCGAGGCATTGGCGGCCGAGAGGGACGCCCTTGCCCGGCGCATACTGAAGCTTGAGGAGGAACTGGCGCTGGCGCGGTTGCACCGCTTTGCGCCGCGCAGCGAAAAGCACATGGATCGCGTCTTCAATGAAGCCGAGCAGGCCGCCCTTGAGGACGATGCAGACGAAGATCACGACGATATCGACGAGCCGGGCGCTGCCGATCTTCCCGACACGGGATTGCCGGAGGCGAAAAAACCAGAAGGGAAGAAGCGCGGGCGCAAGGCACTTCCTGCGGGCCTGCCACGCCAGCGCGTCGAATATGACCTCGCCCACGACCAGAAGGTCTGCCCGTGCTGCAGCGAACGGCTGCATCGCATGGGGGAAGTGGTAACCGAGCAGCTTCACATCGAGGTGAAGGCCACGGTCCTGCAGAATGCCCGCGCCAAATATGCGTGCCGCAATTGCGACCGCACCGGGGTCGCCACGCCGATCGTCCTTGCGCCAATGCCCGCCCAGCCTTTGCCGGGGAGCATTGCCACGGCCTCGACGCTGGCCTTTGCCCTTGTCCACAAATACGTGGATGGCACGCCGCTCTATCGTCTGGCGCAAACCTTCGAGCGTGCAGGTGTACCCGTTAGCCGCGGTGCTCTGGGCCATTGGGTGATTGGTTCGAGCGAGAGGCATCTGTATCGCATCTATGACGCCCTGAAGCTGCGGCTCCGGTCCCAGGACGTCATTCATGGCGACGAGACTACGGTTCAAGTGCTGAAGGAAGAGGGCAAGGCCCCTACCAGCACCTCGTATATGTGGGCCTACCGCAGCAGCGAGGACAGCAAACAGCCGATCGTGCTGTTCGACTATCAACCCGGTCGCGGGCAGGAACATCCGCAGGCCTTCCTCGGCGACTATCGCGGTATCCTGATGAGTGACGGCTATACGGCATGGCGCACATTGAAAGGCGCCACGCATCTGGGTTGCATGGCCCACGCCAGACGGCGCTTTGCCGACGCCCTCAAGGCGAGGAAGAAACAAGGCGGGCCGCCCGCACAGGCGCTCAAGTTCTTCGACCAGCTCTACCGGATCGAAAGGCAGGCGCGGGACGAAATACCCGATGAGGGGGAAGCGCAGGCCAGCTACATGCGCCGCTTCCGCCAGAAACATAGCGTCCCGGTCCTGGATGCCCTCAAGGCGTGGCTCGATGCGATCGCACCGAAGGTCATGCCCGAAACCAAGCTTGGTGATGCGGTATCCTACACCCTCAACCAGTGGGAATACCTGACGCGCTACGTCGAAGACGGCAGGATGCCGATCGATAACAATCTTCTCGAACGTGACATCAGGGTTTTTGCAACAGGAAGAAAATCCTGGCTTTTCTGCGACACAGTGGACGGCGCACGGGCGAGCGCCGTCACCTACAGCCTGATGCTGACTTGCCGCGCCTGCGGCGTCGAGCCTCTCGCGTGGCTACGCCATGTCCTCACTGAACTGCCCCAGCGACCTCACGACGCCGATATCGACGACCTGCTGCCATTCAACTTCGAAAGACCCGCCTGACCCGCCGACGTCGTTGCGGTGGCCTGGCTCGTCCAGCGTCAACTATGATGGCCGCACTGCCTCCGGAAGCAACGTGCTACGAAATGCGCGCTTACGGTGGAACTGAAGCACAACCTGATTTTTGGAAGGACAAGGCTACCGCAATCGCCAAAGCGACAGAAGCGGCCGTTGACCCTGAACTTCCGTTCAAATTGGTCCAGGCTCGCGCAACAAGAGCCGATGCGGAGAAGTCACTCCAAAAAATTACTGTCCGGCTTGCCGAGATTGACCGGGATTTGGCGGGTAAGGCCGAATTGAGGAAAGTGCTCGATAGCGATGCCAACAATGCTCATACCCATGTTTACGATGCTCAAAATCCAGTTTGTAAAAAATGCGGACGCAGGATGGATCAGGCCGCTCTGGATTTCGTGGCTGAACGACAACAAGAGAAGGATGATGTGGTCGGAAAAATTACGTCGCTGGCAAACGATATCAGCGGCCTGACTACGGAAAAGAACAACCTAAAGTATGAACGAAGTTCTGCAGAGCAGGGTCTGAAGCCCTTAGAAGATGCCGTCATAAGGCTGGAAAAGGCCTTAATCGAGCAATCCAAGCGCTTGTCAGAAGCGAAAGGCGATGTCGCCATGAGTACGCGGTACGCTGCCCATCTGAGCGAGCTTCAGACCAGCGCAGTCGCCATCGACAAGCTGATCGCTGAACAAGCCGGTGAAGCCCGTAAAGCTATCGACGAGCGCAACGCCTCGCTTCAGACTGTGGCGCGGCTTTCGCTCCTGTTTGATGCTGTACTCAGGTTTCTTATCGCTGATGGTGCAAGTGGCGCGGTCAATCTGGATCAGAATGAGCTGAACTTACGCTTACAGATGGGTGGTGAGCGATCAACTGCAGCTGTTGATTCGTTGAAAATCGTTGCATTTGACATTGCAGCGTTGCTCTTGACAATTGAGGGTCGCACCCAACTCCCTGCGTTTTTAATACACGACAGCCCGCGCGAGGCCGATTTGGGCCTTTCGATTTATAATCGACTATTTATTCTGGGTGAGAAGCTGGAGTCGATGGGGTCGTCACCTCTGTTTCAATACATTGTCACTACGACGACGGCCCCTCCTGAAACTTATCGAAAAAAGCCTTGGCAACGTCTGGAATTGCATGGCGCACCTGCCGAAAAACGCCTGTTTGCGACAGACTTCTGACGATGAGCAATTTTGATTCCGAGATGTTCTCCAGTGGCGCGCAGGTGGCCGGTTTTCATCTTGAAGCCGGTCAGCGCAACTTCATGGAAGTTTCCCGGATCATCGCGAAGGAGCTGGACAGCGACTTATTCGCGCTGCGCCCTTACCTGCGGGCTTGGTTCAACGGCGCGCGCGATGCGCTGGAAGATTTCGGCATCGATGTGAGCGGTGCCAGCACGACCGAAGAAGTGGCAGCAGCCATGGGCTGCTTTTCAATGTGGGCGGGCAAGCCGCCAGCGACAGATCAAGGGATAGAGGCTCCGGCTCCACAAGAGCAGCCGGAGCCGTTTGAATTCGGGGGTGCAAATGGATAATCTGAAGAGCCTTGCCAATGAAGCGCTTATCACCATCGAAGCGATTGCGGATTCCGCGCAAAAGCGCCTTGGCGAACGTGGGCTTACCCTGGATGCGATGGCGAGCATCAATCACGCTACAGCGGATACGCTTGCGAAGAGCATGCAAGACCGCAATCTGGAGCGGACCGGCAATCTGCGTCAGCTATGCCGAAAACCAGCGATCGCGCGGCTTGAAGTGGCTGATGAAGATGACAACGTAGAAACGATCTACATCACGCCGAACGCTGAGCTAAACATTCCCGGCATCAAGCTCTGCAGTTATCTGAACAATCGTGGCAAGGGGCGGCTTGCCTCCCTGCCTGTGGGCGAAGGGACCGATATCACTTTGCCCGCTGGCCGGCGCTATTTTGAAGTTCGGCAAAAGCTGACGTTCGAGCCGACGACCGATCAGGATGTCTGGGATTCCCGCCCGGCGGTCCATTTTCTGGAAAAGCAGCCGCCGCAGACCATCAAATCGCTGCGCGAATTGTTGCGCGCGGACGGTTTCGCTGAAGACGAGATCGATGAGCTGGAGCGGCAGCTGGCCGAGGCAGACGCCGCAGACAACATTGTGAAGGGTCTTCAACGCTCGGTTCTGACCGCCATGCAGATGCGCGTCCAGCCGCTGCTGGACCAGTATCAGGACGAGATTTTCCGCCTGCCGCTGGATAGCCGTCTCGCCATCCTTGGCCCTCCCGGTTCAGGCAAGACGACCACGTTGATCAAGCGCCTGCGTCAGAAACTGGACTTTGCTCACCTCGATCCAGAGGAACAGGACCTTGTTGAAGAGCCCGGAGCGAGCGGACTGGATCATGCGCACAGCTGGCTGATGTTCACGCCTACCACGCTTCTAAAGGAGTATGTGAAGGCGGCGTTCAACAGGGAAGATGTGCCCGTCACTGACGAGCGCATCCAGACATGGGAAGATTATCGCCACGTAATTGCCCGGCGTAGCCTGCCGATCCTCCGGTCCGGCAAGCGAAAGGGCATGGTGATCAAGCCCGAGCCAGGCATTCTGAAGACTGAAACGCCCGCTCATCAGATCGAGTGGTTCGAAGCATTCACCGCCTTTCAACAGGCGCTGTTCCTTGACGAACTGGGGGAAGCTGCGGGTCGCCTTGATGCGGTTAACGACCCGAAGGTCGCGGCAATCGGAACCCAGATCGGCGCGGCGATCGAGCGGAGCCAGGGGAGGCCTGCGCGCCTCCTGTTCGAGCTGGCAGGTCTGCTCGAAGATTTGCAGAAGCTGTTGGCGACATCGCGGGACGAAACCCGGCAACGCCTAAGATCGATGCTTTCCCTCGAGGTCCGCAAAGACAAGGGTTTGCTTGAGGCGCTGGCGCGTTTTGTCGCTACGCTGACACCAGAGAATGAGGACGAGCTCGACGACCCCGACGGTGACGATGAGGACGACGAGCCGGTGCCTCAACAGGGTCTTCGGGCCGCCGAGGCTGCTTTCTATAAGGCGTTGCGCGCAAAAGCTGTGGCAGAAGTCACAAAGAGAGCTCCTGCCAAGACCAGCCGGAATGCTCAGGTTTTGTCCTGGTTGGACGATAGGAAACTGGTGCTGCCGGCTCTTGGTGAGGTCGGTGCGAACATTGTCATGCAGCGTGCCATGACCCAGATTTCCAAAGCGCCGACTAATTTTGTGGCAAAGATTCCGGCAAGATATCGCCGTTTCCGCCGTGAATCACTGGCCGAGGGTAACTGGTATTCAGCGCTACTCGGGCCAGCAGATGTCGATGCGCTTGAGCTTGATATCGTGATATTGGCGATGTTGCGTGCAGCCCGCCAGATTTCTGGCGATGCCCAGCTGCTCCGTCGTCTGGGTGATCGGTCTCCAGCAATTCTTGAAGATGTAGCTGGATTGCAGCGCAATCAGATCCTAGTCGACGAGGCCACCGACTTTTCGCCAGTTCAATTGGCCTGCATGACGGCCTTGGTCGACCCCCGCACAGATTCGTTCTTTGCGATCGGCGACTTCAATCAGCGCCTCACAAAATGGGGCACGAGATCCAAGGATGAGCTCAAGTGGCTTTTCCCTGACATTGACATCAGGGAAGTTTCGATCGTCTACCGGCAAAGTCGGAAGCTGAATGAATTCGCCAATCAGTTGGTCATTGCAGGTGACGCAGAAAGCCAATCCACCCTCCCCGAATTCATGGAAAATGAAGGGGTTTCGCCAGTCCTTGGAATGGATCTGGCGGATATAGGGCTGCTTGCTCGATGGTTGGCTGCGCGAGTTCGCGAGATCGAACGATTCTCCGAGCTTCTTCCGTCAATTGCGGTGCTTGTGAATCGGGAAGACCAGCTCCAACCGCTTGCCGATGCCTTGAATGAAGCCCTGGAAGACCAAGCCATTCGTGCTGTGGCATGTCCAAAGGGCCAGGCTATCGGTCCCGAAAATGACGTGAGAATATTTGAGGTTCAGCACATCAAGGGCCTTGAGTTCGAGGCGATCTTCTTTGTCGATATTGACGAACTTGCCCGCCAAGAACCCGAGCTCTTCGAGCGTTATATTTACGTCGGCGCTACCCGTGCTGCGACTTTTTTGGGGCTCACTTGTTCTGGGAACGCACTCCCGGGATCGATGGAACCGGTTTCACAGCTCTTTCACGAGAACTGGTGACCAGATTGAAAGCGAACCTATCGCATGATCGACACCGGGCAGCGCCTTTTTGATTACCCGTTTGCGCTTGAATCTGAGCTCCGGGATGCCGCCAATGGTCAGGGGTATCGCATTGCCCAAGGTCAGGCAGCTGGTTGGCTGTTTTATTCGTCTGCGTCTGCGCCGGGCGAGATTGCTGTCGCTGCGACGGCATCTGGCTTGAATGGGCCATTTTTCTTGTCAGTCGCTCATCCAGGTGCAGCTAGGGAACTCAAGGCGGAGTCTGCCGGGCCTTGTGCAAAGGGGCACGCCGCAGCCTTTGCCTTCATGACCAGAGACGCCCTCTTTGCGGGCGTCAGTGCAGTCTACCGCCTGTCGCTGAGCCTGCCGACTTTGCCCTTTGAAGACTTCATTCGGGAAACCTCTCACCTGGGCGACACAGAGGCCGAACGCGCTCAGAAGGTCCGGATAGGTCAGGATCGATTCCGGGTAGCAGTCATGGATTACTGGAACAGAACTTGCCCCTTCACTGGCGTAGTTGAGCCGCAACTGCTTCGCGCCTCACATATAATCCCTTGGGCCGATTGCGAAAGCGATCAGGAAAGGCTGAATGTCCACAATGGTTTGCTACTGTCGTCCTTGTGGGACGCCGCATTCGACAGCGGCCTGGTGACTTTCGACGACTTGGGCAATGCTATTGCCTCGCCCAGCCTTGGCAAATCAGCGCGTCTTGCACTGGCGCTGGAAAAAGCGCCGCCGTTGCAGTTGGTAGATGAACAAAGAAGCCGACTGGCTTGGCACCGCAGCGAAATATGGGTGGCCGATTAAAGAATTCAGCTGGATGAGTATCGAAGGTCTGTGCCCAGGGGCTGCTGATACGCCTCGATTGGGCTGGACCAACGTTCATTTTTTTATCGTCTTTCCATTGGTTTTCAGCCGGATTTGGACATGCCCTGACTCCGTCCTTCGAGATTCGAAGGCACCCGCCTTGTCGACGAGATCGCTGAGCTTGGCCTGACCATAGGTACGCGGATCGAAATCCGACGCGAGTTCAGCGAGACGCTGGCCCACTCGGCCCAAGGGAACCCAGCCACCGTCATCGTCCAGCTGCGCAATGGCCTTGCGAATAAGCGGGGCGGCCCCGCTTGGGGCTTGTTTGGCTGCCGCAGGACGCAGATCGGCGCGTTCGGGCTCTTCCGAGGTCGGCGCCTCCGGCAGAAGATTTTCCGTGTAGATGAAGCGTCGACAAGCCTGGCGGAAGCTCTCGGGGGTTTTCTGCTCGCCGAAGCCATATACATCGATGCCTTGCTCGCGGATTCGGGCAGCAAGCCCGGTGAAATCACTGTCAGACGATACCAGGCAGAAGGCGTCGAAGCGCCCGGTATGCAACAGGTCCATGGCGTCGATCACGAGCGCAATGTCAGACGCATTCTTGCCGGTGGTGTAGGCGAAATTCTGCTGCGCCCGGATTGCGTGGGTTGAAAGCACCTCTGCCCAGGATTTGAGGCGGGTTCCGGAGAAGTCGCCATAAATCCGGCGCACACTGGCTTCACCGATTTTGGCGATCTCTTCGAACAGACGGGTAGCGATACGGGAGGAGGCATTGTCAGCGTCGATGAGGACAGCAAGACGTGGAGCACGGGGTTCATTCGACATGTCGAATCCTTACCACGCCGCCCTTAAAATTTGTCTCCAAAATAGATCAAACAGATTTGAAGTTAAATTCCGGCATCCGCCTGACTGGACAAGTAAATTTACGGATCGATCTCTGACCTCGTTCCATTATCGCGAATTTATATTGCGATTTCAGTCTGATTGCGCCTCAATGTCGGCAAGAAAGAGAACGGGGGAGCATTAGCAGCATGACCATCGAGGTTCGGCAACTCCGCTACGCCATTCTGACCGCAGATACCCGCAGTGTTGATTGCCACTGAGATGTGACCCGGGATTACCGTCGAGAATTGACCCGGGTGGGTATTAGTTATGTGCTGCCGTTGACGGGCAGGTTCAAGATGCTGGCTTCTCCTTTCTGGCCTTGGGCGCAGCGGTGCTGGCGCGGAAGCGGAAGCTGTCGTTCCCGGTTTCCAGGATGTGGCAGTGATGGGTGAGGCGATCGAGTAACGCGGTGGTCATCTTGGCGTCGCCGAACACGCCGGACCATTCGCTGAAGCTCAGGTTGGTAGTAATGACGACGCTGGTGCGCTCGTACAGCTTGCTGAGTAGATGGAAGAGCATGGCCCCTCCTGATGGGCTGAAGGGCAGATAGCCCAGCTCATCGAGGATGAGGAGGTCGAGACGCAGCAAACGTTCGGCCAGTTGGCCGGAACGGTTCGCCGTCTTCTCCTGCTCAAGCGCGTTGACCAGATCGACCGTGGAGAAGAAGCGGACCTTCTTGCGGTGATGCTCGACGGCCTGGACGCCCAGGGCAGTGGCGATATGGCTTTTGCCGGTACCGGGTCCGCCAATCAACACGACGTTGTCGGCGTTTTCCATGAAGTCGCCCTGGTGGAGTTGGCGCACGAGTGGCTCGTTGATCTCGCTGGCGGCAAAGTCGTAGCCTGCCAGGTCTTTGTAAGCTGGGAAGCGGGCCGCCTTGATCTGATAAGATATGGACCTGACCTCCCGCTCGGCCATCTCGGCCTTCAGCAGCTGCGACAGCATTGGCACGGAAGCGTCGAAGGCCGGCGCGCCCTGTTCGATCAGGTCGCCGGCGGCCTGGGCCATGCCAAACATCTTGAGGCCGCGCAGCATGACAACGACCGCGGCGCTGGCAGGGTCATGACGCATGGCGAATCTCCCTGAGTGTATCGTAGCGATCGACATTGGCCCTGGGCTCCTGCGTCAGGCGCAAGGCCTGAGGCGCATCAATCGGCGCTGCCGGCGGCGCCTTGCCGTCAATAAGGCGATGCAGCACGTTGAGAACGTGGGTCTTGGTGGCGACGCCTGCTTCCAGAGCCAACTCGACTGCATGCAAGACGGCCTGCTCGTCGTGATGCAGAACGAGAGACAGGATCTCGACCATCTCCCTGTCGCCACCTGGGCGCTTAAGGAGATGGCCCTGTAATTGCCGGAAGGCTTCGGGCATCTCGAGGAAGGGGGCACCATTACGCAAAGCGCCGGGCTTGCGTTGGACCACCGCCAGATAATGCCGCCAGTCATAGATTGTGCGTCCCGGCTTGTGATGGGAGCGGTCGATGAGCCGGGCATGTTCGCACACGATCTGGCCTTCGGCAGCAATGACCAGGCGATCCGGATAGACCCGGAGGCTGACCGGCCGGTTCGCGAAGGATGCCGGAACGGAATAGCGGTTGCGGTCGAAGGCGATGAGGCAGGTTGGCGACACGCGCTTGGTCTGCTCGACAAAACCATCGAAGGGCCTGCCCAGCGGCATCAGGCAGGAAGCTTCCTCAGCATGC
>NZ_KQ130455.1:0-250551 GCF_001046635.1 Novosphingobium barchaimii LL02 | reverse complement strand
CTGCTTGGCGGTCCGCTTCTGTTTGCGGGGTTTCTTGGATTCCACCCGCAGCCAGGCGGTCAGCTTCTCGGCGAAAGGGTCGAGTTTGCTCGGCCGAACCGGGACTTTGAAGCTGGGCTCAACAGCATCGGAACGCAGATATTTGCGGATGGTGTTGCGGGATAGGCCGGTCCGCCGCTTGATCTCCCGAATGGAGATCTCCTGCCGGAAATGCCACCGGCGGATCACACTGAGTAAGTCCATGTCGATCACTCCGAGACCCTCCGACTGGCAGCCGGAGGGGAGGAAAACATGGGTCAATTCTCAATGGTAATTTATAGGCGCCCCGGGTCACATCTCAGTGGCAATCAACAGTCCCTTGTCTGGACGCGCTCGCCACCACCTCCTCAGCGCAATCTGCGGTGCAAGAATAGCACGGCAGGCCGCAGGCCGAAAAGGCGAAATGTGCCTGAGGTCAGCGGCTGAAGGGGTCATATTCGCGAACCACCTGTTCGGGGTCACCGTCAAATTCGTCAGCGGGGATGACGAAGTAGCCCTGATTGGTTTCGATGAGGACGATGACCGTCATCAGTGTCCGGGAGAGGTTCCAGCCAAGCGATTGTGCGGTTGCCAGTGGCATGTTGCGGCTCCTGCCTTGGAGCGGGACCACCCCGCTCGACAGTCGCCCCACAGGCCGGAGGCCGGCCGCAATCACCGCAGCAAAGCTGCGGCCGCACGCGCACGCGTAGCGGACCCTTCACGGGTTGATTGAAGGAGGACAGGCTTCGAGCCCAGGGATCAGCGGCTAATGCGAGTGGTTGGTTCTGCGGCAGAGCGAGCGATCCGCCTACCAGTGCCTATGCCAAAGTCGCTCACTCGGGCCGACAGGCTTGAGATCGGCGATCGATACAATCAGTCTAAGCTGAACTTGGGAGAACACCTGACTAGCCCTGAGTTGGATTTGAATTGGTGACAATGTGGTGACAACGGCGAGCGATTGGAGCTTTGTCACCAAGGCCTCGCGAGCTACGCGAGGTGCAATTAGTTAGTTTTCTTGGAGAAAACTGGAGCGGGCGAAGGGATTCGAACCCTCGACCCCAACCTTGGCAAGGTTGTGCTCTACCACTGAGCTACGCCCGCTCTGGCGTTATCCACGATCCGCGCCGGCGATGGCCGGGTCCGGTGTGGAGGGGCGCCACTAGCAGCGGTTTCCAGACCCCGCAAGAGGGAACTGCAAGAAAACTGCAAGACATCGCGAGGCACCTCGAATTACCTCAGTCGGTCGCGCATTATCCCTTCACAAACGGCGCCGGAAACCCGATCTAGAGTGCCGACATCTAGCCCTCAATCACTACGGGAGCACGAATCTTGGCCAGCATGGGTCTCAATCTCGACGAGCAGAAGGCAGTTGACCGGTTTCGCCAGGCGGTGGCCGAGCCTTCGATGACCCAGCTCGTGATTCTCGACTTCTGGGCCGAGTGGTGCGGGCCATGCAAGGCACTGACCCCGCTCCTCGAAAAGGTCGCGGCGGAATATGCCCACAAAGGCGTGATCCTCGCCAAGGTGAACGTCGACGAGGAACAGTTCATCGCCTCGCAGTTCCAGGTCCGCTCGATCCCTACGGTCTACGCGATCTTCCAGGGCCAGCCGGTGGCGGATTTAACGAACGCCCGCAGCGAATCGCAGCTCAAGACGATGATCGACCAGCTGCTGGAAAAGCTGCCCGTGCAGCCAGCTGGTGCCGAGCCGCAAGTGGACCTCGTCCCGATGATCGCCGTGGCCGAGGAAGCTCTGGCGGCCGGCGATGGTGAGCGCGCCGCCAGCATCTACATGCAGATCCTTGAGGTCGCGCCCGACAACGGCGAAGTGATCGCCGGGTTGATCCGCTCCTTCGTGGCCGCCGGGGGACTGGAAGAGGCTGCGCAGGTTCTCGATTCGCTGGGTGAGCCGCTGACCGCCGATCCCCACGTCGAACGCGCCCGCAAAGCGCTGGCGCTGGTCCAGGACAAGCCTGAGGACAACGAACTGGCAGCCTTGCGCGCCGCCGCGGTCGAGCGCCCTGCAGACATGGATGCGCAGTTCGCCTTCGCCGCCGCCGCCTTTGCAGCTGGAGAGCGTGACGCCGCTGCCGATGCGCTGCTGCGCATGGTCGCTGCCGACCGCGAGTGGAACGAAAGCGCCGCGCGCACCAAGCTGCTGGAAATCTTCGAAGCCGTAGGGCTGGAAGATCCGTGGGTCTCGGCGACCCGCCGCAAGCTTTCCACCGTACTGTTCGGCTGAGCCAGAGTTGGCACGGGTCACGATCTTCCCCCTCGCTGGCGCGGTCCTCTATCCGGGACTGCAGCTGCCGCTCCACATCTTCGAACCGCGCTACCGCGCGATGGTGAGCGATGCGCTGGCCCGTGACCGGCTTATCGGCATGATCCAACCGCAGCGCCCCGCAGAAGGCGCTGCCCTCTACACCGTGGGCTGCCTGGGTCGAATCGGCGACGTTGAGGCGCTGGAAGACGGGCGCTTCAACATCGTGCTGGAGGGCGAGACCCGCTTTCGGGTGCTGCGCGAACTGACCGTGACGACGCCCTTCCGTCAGGTCGAGGCCCAGCTGCTGTCGGACAACAACGACGAAGTCCTCGCCCCCATCGAACGCGCCAGCTTCGAACGCGAGGCGCGCCGCTTCGCTGATGCACAGGGCTACGTGGTCGACTGGGATCAAGTGGGACGCCTTGACGATCTCTCGCTGATCAACGGCGTCTCGCAGATCGCGCCGTTCGACCCGGCCGCCAAGCAGGCCCTGCTGGAAGCGTCCGGCCTTGGGGCAAGGTGCGAACTGCTGGTCCAGCTCATGCAGTTCTTCGGCCGCACCAGCGGCGATGACGACGAGGACGGCGCTACTTTACAGTAACCCGGTGGTAACCGGACGGGTGCGCAGGTCCATCACATACCTTCGAACGGGACGGCGCCAGTCTCTACCCAAATCATGAGCGGGCAATGACGTGCGCCGCTTTGGATGTTACGCGCTTCATCCCGCCCCTATCCCGCCCCGCAGAAAAGTCGCTGGTTGACGAAGCCGGCTCAACATAGCCTGCAATTGGTGAAGGCGCGGTGCCGCGCGACTGCGTCATGAAAAAGCGCGTCCCGGTCGACGGATAGCGCAGATCGACGGATCGAGTATCCGTTCTGCCAACGCCGGGGAAGCAGGCAGTTATGCCCTGTGCGGGGCCAGCAAGATTACCGCGGCGCCCACGATACAAAGACCCGCGCCCAGTATGTCCCAGCGATCAGGCCGCACACCCTCGGCCAACCATAGCCAGATCAGCGCCGAAGTGATGTAGATGCCGCCGTAGGCCGCATAGGCGCGACCGGCCTGAGCGGTGTCCACTAGCGTCAGCAGGTAGGCGAAAAGTACCAGCGAGGCGCAGCCGGGGAGCAGCCACCAAACGCTTTTCGACAGGCGCACCCATGCCCAAAACGCAAAGCAACCGCCAATCTCCGCCAGCGCCGCGCCGGCGTATATTGCGAAACCTGGCATCAACGCCGCATCATCCCGGCAGCAGCGACGACTTGACACCGTCGATAACATATTGCGCCGCCAGTGCTGCCAGCAGGACGCCAAGCAGGCGTGTAATCACCGCCTCCACCTTGTCGCCAAGCACCCGCATCAGCGGTCCTGCCGAGGCAAGCGCGGCGAAGCTCAACAGCATCACCGCAAGCATCGCACCCAGGATCACCAGCGTCTGCCCGTCGCCCTTGGCGCGCGAGGTGAGGAGCATCATCGTTGCGATCGAGCCAGGCCCGGCCAGCATCGGCATTGCCATCGGGAAAACCGAGACGTCCTCTACCTCGGTATTGGCCATGATCTTCTCGGCGCGCTCCTCGCGCCGCTGGGTGCGCTTTTCGAAGACCATGTCCACCGCGATCATGAACAGCATGATACCGCCCGCGATGCGGAAGGCGTCGAGTTCGATATGCAGCGCGCCCAGCAGACGTTCGCCGAACAGGCCGAAGACGATCAGAATGCCGCTGGCAATGAGGCAGGCGCGCGCCGCCATGACGATGGCCTGACGGCGGCTCGCCCCGGCCGACAGCCCGGCATAGATCGGCGCGCAGCCCGGCGGATCAATAACCACGAACAAAGTGATGAAGGCGCTGACAAAGAGTTCGTACATTCTTTACCGTTCCCCGGCCGCTATATCGAGCGAGAACACCTGCCGCTGTTCTCCGCCCTTGAGCATAGACACCGCCACGGTACGCGAATTGTCCGGCGCGACGGTGTAAGTCCATTTCAGAGTGCCGTCATCGGATTCGCCCGACCCCTTCGGACGGACCATGCCCGACTTTTCCTCGACCACGATGGTCCCCTCGGGATGCGGGCCCTGATGGCGACTATCGCAATCCGCAACCGAAGCGGAGAGCATGTCCGGTTCCACCAGCGGCTGCGCCAGGGTATCGCCCTGATCGAGAATCCAACGGAAATTACCCTTCTTCTGGCGCTTCCAGATGGTGGTGAAATAGCCCGTTTTCCCGTCTGGCTGCTGCCAGCCGCCCTTGGTGACGCCGACCGTACCGTCGCAGCTCATCCAGACCTGGTGGGTCTGCCACTGCACCGGCGCGGAAGGGTCGGCCCGGCCGCGCAGCCAGTCTTTCGCCAGCACCGCCTGCGGCACGAACATCACCGCATCATCGGCGGCATATTCGCTAAAGGCGGTCCACTGGCCCTTCTCACGCGCCATGCGAGCAAAAGCGATCTCTGCGGCGACCAGTGCGCTGGGATTGGCGGTGCCAACGCCCGGCGGGCCGCCATAGCCCTTTCGCCGTGCCTGGGCATCCGTCGGAGAAGCCAGTGCGCCCGCCAGCGCAAGCAGCGCCAGGGCGGGCGCAAGGCGCTTCAAAGCACGCCCTCGTCAAGGGCAAGGCCCATGTTGCGATGCGCGGCGACGATCGTATTGCGCAGGAGTACGGCGATGGTCATCGGTCCCACCCCGCCCGGCACCGGCGTGATCGCGCCTGCGACCTCGCTGGCCGAACCGAAGTCGACGTCGCCAACCAGCTTTGTCTTGCCTTCTTCAACACCCGGAACGCGGTTGATACCCACGTCGATCACGGTCGCACCGGGCTTCAGCCAGTCGCCCTTGACCATTTCCGGGCGGCCAACGGCAGCAACGACGATGTCAGCATGGCGCACCACTTCCGGAAGGTCCTTCGTCCGGCTATGCGCCACAGTGACGGTGCAGCTTTCCGCGATCAGAAGCTGGGCCATCGGCTTGCCGACGATATTGGAGCGCCCGATCACGACCGCATTCAGGCCGGAGAGCGAGCCCAGCTTGTCCTTGAGCAGCATCACGCAGCCCAGCGGCGTGCAGGGCACAAAGCCCGGCAGGCCCGTGGCGAGACGCCCGACATTGACGACGTGGAAACCGTCGACGTCCTTGTCCGGGTTTATCGTGGCGATGACCTTCGCCTCATCCATGTGCGCCGGAAGCGGTAGCTGAACGAGGATACCGTCCACCGCCGGGTCGGCGTTGAGCTGGGCGACGACGGCGAGAAGATCGGCCTCG
This sequence comes from Novosphingobium barchaimii LL02, assembly GCF_001046635.1. Classification (GTDB taxonomy): domain Bacteria; phylum Pseudomonadota; class Alphaproteobacteria; order Sphingomonadales; family Sphingomonadaceae; genus Novosphingobium; species Novosphingobium barchaimii. Next base: position 245,017 of record NZ_KQ130455.1, on the reverse strand, counting down.
GCGGTGTCGGCCGGAAGTTTGTGTTCGAAGCTTTCCATTCCGCACGCCAGGGTCTGCTTGCCCTTGTTGCGCACATAGACCTGGCTTGCCGGGTCCTCGCCGACGAGGACGACCGCAAGACCGGCCTTGCGCCCGGCTTTCGCCGTGAAGTCCGCCGCGACATGGCCGACGCGCGTACGCAGCGATTCGGCAAAGGCCTTGCCGTCGATGATAGTCGCCGTGCTCATCAGCCGTAGGCCCTTGCGAGGTTGCCCAGAATGATCTGCAGGATCGTCAGGCCGATGATCAGAACCATCGGCGAGAAGTCGATTGCGCCGGTGTTGGGCATGATCTTGCGGATGGGCTTGAGCATCGGTTCAAGGATCGCGTTCAGCGCCGTGTAGATCGCCGAGACGAACTGGTTGTGCATGTTGACCACGTTGAACGCGATCAGCAGGCCGAGCACGAACTGCACGATCACCACGAAGACGATGATGTTGATGAGGTAATCGACGATCTGGTAGAGGGTGAAGAACAGCAACGCCGGCTCCTTTGCTGCGCGGATGCGCTTTCAGGCCGCGCTGATAGCCGAGCAGACGGCACCGGGGCAAGGGCGCGTCCACCGCAGATAGATCAGGATCGATGAACGGCACTGTGCGAGGGGGCCTTCTGGCTCTTCCTGCACCCATGGCAATATCCGTTATTGCAGGCGTAGAGGCGTCAGGAAACGACTGACCCCGCGCGGACGCGGGCCGACACTTTTTACTGCGTCAAGGTAGAAGTACGCTCGATCCGCCAGTTAAGCTGTTCGCCGCTGGCGCCGGGAACATCGTTCACGCGTCGCAGAACGATTGTTCCACGCTTGGACGGCCGCCCATCGCCGAAATCGACCACCAGCGGCGCTTCGTAATAGAGCGAGCCAGCCGCACCTTCCATGTCGCCCTTGCCGACAGCCAGCTTGGGGCCCGCTTTGCCGCCGAATTCCGCTTCCAGCTTGGCCGGCGTCATCTCGGCATCAAGGCTCCAAGCCTTGGCGCCATTGGCCCAGTCGCCCACCCGGATGGCGCTTACATAGTAACGCAGGAGGCGTTCGGGATCGCGGCGCTCCGCCAAGGCCCCCATGTCGAGCGTACTGGCGGCAGCAACACCGGCCCCGCCGGAGGCATCAGCGACAGGGCCATCCTCAACGACAGCGCCGGGGGTGCCTGAACCGGCAGCCACGCTGGCAGTACCGGTCGGTGCGTCGCCGGTATTGTCGCAGGCGGCGAGCATCAGCGCAGTTCCGCAGAGAGCGATGGCGAGGGCGGCTTTGATACGCATGTGCTTAGAAAAGCCTTTCGGTTCTCAGGTTCCCCTCCCCGAGGAACGAATGTGTGCGGAAGAATTCAGCCCGCCCGAATGAGCGTACCCGCGCCTTCCTGCGTGAATATTTCCAGCAGCATGGCATGCGATACCCGTCCGTCAAGGACGACGGCAGCCTCGCACCCGGCCTCGACCGCGTGGATGCAGGTTTCAAGCTTGGGAATCATGCCGCCCGAGATCGTGCCATCGGCCTTCAACCCCTCGATCGCGGCAGGGGTGAGGTCGGTCAGCAGTTCTCCCTGCTTGTCCAGAACGCCCGCCACGTCGGTCAGCAGAAACAGGCGCGAAGCACCCAGCGCGGCGGCGATCGCACCGGCCATGGTATCGGCGTTGACATTATAGGTCTGTCCGTCCGGGCCCGGCGCGATCGGCGCGATCACCGGGATCATGCCCGCCGCCGAGATCGTGTCGATCACAGTGGTGTCGATCGTTTCGGGTTCGCCCACGAAACCCAGGTCGACGACCTGTTCGATCAGGCTGTCGGGGTCTTTGCGGGTGCGCTGCACCTTTCGCGCGGTAACCATGCCGCCGTCCTTGCCGGACACGCCCATGGCCTTGCCCCCAGCCTTGGCGATCCAGCCGACGATTTCCTTGTTGATCGCACCCGACAGGACCATTTCGGCCACTTGTGCGGTCTGCTTGTCGGTGACGCGCAGCCCGTCGATGAAGCGGCTTTCCACGCCCATGGTCTTCAGCATGGCGCCGATCTGCGGCCCGCCGCCGTGAACCACTACCACATTGATGCCCACGGCTTTGAGCAGCACCACGTCCTCGGCGAAGTCGACCGCCTTCTCGGGGTCGCCCATGGCGTGGCCGCCATACTTCACCACGAAAGTGCGCCCGGCGTAACGCTGCATGTAGGGCAGCGCGTCGACGAGGGTTTCGGCCTTTACAAGGAAGGCGGGATCGTGCGGATTCGACATGCGATGGGCTTTAGCCGGATACGCGCGTTTTTGAACCCGTTTCGCGCGATTTTTCTGCGCAATTGTGCTGCCGGACGCGTCAGGCGTCCAGCTTACGGCCGAGCTTCACAAAGAACCAGATGAACGGCGGCACCATGATCGTCGAAAGCACCAGCTTCGAGATGATCTGGCCCTCCATGATCGACAGCAGCGGCAGTCCCGTGCCGACAAAGGAAATGGTGATGAACAGCACCGTGTCGATCACCTGCGACAGCATCGAGGCGACCCATGCTCGCACCAGCAGCAAGCGGCCCTTGCCCTCGGACATCCGCGCGAACAGGTAGACATTGAGCGTCTGCGACACACCGTAGGAGATCAATCCCGCGAACTGCATCCGCGCGCCCTGCCCCAAAAGTCGAGCGTAGGCCTCCTGGTCATCCCAGAACGCCGCAGGCGGAACCACGTGAATCACGAAGGTCAGCAGCAGCATCGAGACGATCAGCGGGATGAACCCATAGCGCACCAACCGATTGGCGGTGTCCTTGCCGTGCAATTCCGCCACCGCGCTCGACAGCACCACCAGCAGCAGGAACGCGAAGATGCCCGATTCCACTGCCAGATCACCCAGCACCGGCCAATGGCCAAGCGATGCCAGCTTGGTACCCAGCACGCCCGCCAATACGACGAGGCCACCATAAAGCAGCGAGAAAACAAAGAGCGAGCGGGTGATGACGGGCGCGGGACGATTCATCGCCATGCTCTTAATGCCTGACGGACGATTGCACTAGGTGGTGCGGGACAAATTCGGAACGCGCGGACTCTTCCTTGCCGCGCAGCGATGGAGAGGAGAGTTACAAGGGCAATCCCTTAGCTGCACGGCGGACTATTTGCGCCGCAAATCTCGATCAAATTCGCGCGCCAGGCGACACTGTTTCGTGCAAAAGCCCCCGCTCCCTACCCTCCCGGTCAAGGCATATAGACCAGCCGCTCTTGCACCCGTTTTGCCTGCCGTCGAAAAGGCTCTAGCCGCGCCGCACCTGCGCCAGTAGGGTCAGCCGCTTGTTCCCAACCGTTTCCCCGGAGCCACCCGCCTCGATGCATGTCGCCTACAGCCTGATTGGCATTGTTCTCATCATGGCGGCAGCCTTCCTGCTTTCGACCGACCGCAAGGCTATCCGCCTGCGCGTGGTTGGCGCGGCGTTCGCGCTTCAGGCCGGTCTGGCAGCACTGGTGCTTTATGTGCCGTTCGGCAACCGGATGCTTCAGGGCGCCGCCGGGGGCGTGGAAAGCCTGCTCGGTTATGCCCATGCAGGCATCGACTTCCTGTTCGGCCCGCTAGCATCACCAGAGATAGGCGGTCATAGCTTCGCCATTTCGGCGCTGCCGGTGATCATCTTCTTCGCCTCGCTGATTTCGATCCTCTATTACCTCAAGATCATGCCGCTGGTCGTCCGCTGGCTCGGCGGCGCGCTAGAAAAGGTGACGGGGATCAGCAAAGTGGAAAGCCTCTGCGCGGCCTCGAACATCTTCGTCGGACAAAGCGAAGCGCCCTTGGTGATTCGCCCCTACCTAGCCGCTCTCAACCCCTCGCAGCTGTTCTGCGTGATGACCGTAGGCCTTGCCGGTGTGGCCGGAACGATCCTGGCCGCCTATGCCTCGATGGGCATCCGCATCGACTATCTCGTCGCCGCCGCCTTCATGTCGGCGCCGGGCGGCATCTTCATGGCCAAGATGATCATGCCCGATCCACGGCCCGGCGCGGCTAGCGACAGCATGGAAATCCACGAAGGCATCAACCCGCCCGCCGGCATGGCCGCTGCCGCGCTCAACCGCGCCGACGTGACCCACCAGCCAGGCGTCCACGTCGACGAGTTGGAAACCGCCGACCACGAGGAAGAAAAGCCCGCCAACATCATCATGGCCGCCTCGCAGGGCGCGCAGACCGGCGTGAAGCTGGCGGTCGCGGTTGGCGCGATGGTTCTGGCCTTCGTGGCCCTGATCGCGCTGGCGAACGGCTTTGTAGGCTGGTTCGCAGGGCTGTTCGGGTTCGACGGCGTCACCTTCCAGGGACTGCTGGGCTATATCTTCGCGCCGATCTTCTACCTGCTGGCCACGCCGGACTGGACCGAAGCGCTCCACGCGGGCGGCCTGTTCGGCACTAAGATCGTACTCAACGAATTCGTCTCGTTCATCGAACTGGGCAAGGACGGCGTCCTCAGCCCGCGCACCGTGGCCGTGGTGACCTTCGCGCTCTGCGGATTCGCGAACTTCTCGTCGATCGCGATCCAGATGGCCGTGACCGGCGGGCTGGCTCCCAACCAGCGCCCGATCATCGCCCGTCTGGGCATCCGCGCGCTGGCGGCCGGCAGCCTGTCCAACCTCATGAGCGCAGCGCTCGCAGGACTGTTCCTCACCGCCTTCTGATCGCCTCGCGTCCAGGCGATCTTGCCCCGGCACGTCTGGACAATCGCATCGGGCATCGCTCATCTCCGGCTTGTGAGCGCAGGAGATGACGATGCCCGACCAATTCCGCGAAACCTACGGCCCGATCGCACTGGTGACGGGCGCCTCGTCGGGCATCGGCCTCGCCTTTGCCGAGGAACTGGCGCAGCGCGGCTTCGACCTTGTGCTGACCGCGCGCCGCACCGACCGTCTCGATGCGCTGGCCGAACGGCTGCTCTCCTCCCACGCGGTTCGCACCACGGTCATCGGCTGCGACCTTGCCGACCCGAATGCCCCGGCGCGCATCCTCGAAGCAACGCGCGGCGCCGATATCGGCCTTGTCGTCAGCAACGCCGGGTTCAACGTCAAGGGCGCCTTCGAGGACACCGATGCCGCCGCCATGGCGCGGATGCTGACGGTCAACTGCCACGCCCCGCTGCAGCTTGCCCATGGGATGATCCCACGCCTCAAGGCGCGCACCCGAGGCGGGATCGTATTCACCGCTTCGGTCGAAGGCCTGATCGGGTGTCCTTATTCGGCCGCCTACTCCGCCTCCAAGGCGCTGGTGGTGGCGCTGGGCGAAGCGCTTTGGGGCGAGATGCTGGGCACCGGGATAGACGTGCTGACCCTGTGCCCCGGCGCCACCGAATCGGAAGCGACCGCCGGGATGGCAGCCATGACCCAGCTGCAAAGCGCCGCCGAAGTGGCGAAGCTGGCTTTAGGCAATATGGGCGAGGGACCGACTTTCGTCCCTCATACCCACTATCGCCAGATGTTCGAGGCCTTGCGCGAACAGCCTCGCAGCGCAGCCCTCGCCGCCATGGCCGAGGGTATGAGAAAGCGGACCTAGGCCGCGCGCCGCCTGACCAGCGCCAGAGCCGACAGCACAATCCCCGCAAGGATCAGCGCCATCCCGACGAGGTGATAGCCCTCCAGCGTTTCGCCCAGCAACAACGCGGAAAGCAGCGCTCCGAACAGCGGCATCAGCGTGATCGCCTGTCCCGCCCGCGCCGCGCCAAGCTGCGCCGTCGCGGCGTTGTAAATAAAGTAGGCAAGCACCGAGGGAAACACGCCGACATAACCGAACGCGGCCAGCACCCTCGGACTCCACGCAACCTGCATCCCCTGCCCCCACTCCCACAAGGCAAGGGGGGCCATGGCCAGCGCGCCCAGCATGAAAACCAGCAGAAGGAAGCTGGCCGAGGAGATCGGCGGCTTCTTGCGCAGCAACACGGTATAAAGCCCCCAGACAACGACCCCGCACAGGATCAGCGCATCGCCCGCGCCCAATCTCAGCGTGGCCAGCGCCGAAACGTCACCCTTGAAGACGATCCCGACAACACCCAGCGTAGAGGCGACAACGCCCGCGATGTGAAGTGCCCCGGCTCTGCCGCCGAACATCACCCGGTCCAGCACAAGCACCAGTGCCGGGATAGAGGCCTGGAGCAGCAATGCATTCGCCGCGCTGGTATGGCGCAGGCCTGAGTAGATGAACGCATTGAAGCATACGATGCCCAGGAACCCGAGCGCCAGTATCCAGCGCCAGCCGGCCAGAGCTTCGGCCCTTTCGGCCCATAGCCGGCGCGCTGCGAACGGCGCCAGCACAGCCACCGCGATCAGCCAGCGCCCGAAGGCCAGCGTGAAGGGCGGAATATCGCTCCGTACCGCCCGCCCGGTGATCGAATTGCCCGCCCAGAACAGCATGACCAGGCCCAGCAGCAGGAAGGCGCGCGTGGTGGAGCGGGATCCGGGCATGGCCGCGTGGATCAGCCCAGCGCGGCGTCGAGCATCTTGGCCAGCCGCAGGCCGGCGCGCTCGATGCGTTCGTCGATGACGGGGATGGCCTGTTCGATCGCCTCGTCGCTCAAGACGATCTTCTGCGGTTCCTTGACGTCGCAAGGCAGCTTGCCGCCAAACGCCAGCGGGTAGAGGAAATCGCGGCTGATCTGCCAGCTCTCGCGCTCCCAGTCCTCGATGCCGCCCGTGGCGAGGCGGGCTTTTTCCTCGGCGCTGTAGACACGCACCAGCGGTGGGTGGGCCGAGGAAATGGCGCGCTCTGCCAACAGGCCGTCCCAGATCGAGTGAAGATTGCGGCCAGGCGCGATGCCGTAGTCGGCCTTTACCTTGTTGCCGCCCATGTCCTCATTCTCGCCTACGTGGAGCGGCTGGTGAACGTCGCCCACGAAGTGGGTGAGGAACGCCAGCGCCTCAAGGCGCAGCACGGGCGCCAGCTTGCGGTCGGCCAGCAGGCGCGCATCGCGCTCTATCTGGGCGGCGGCGCAGTTCCCGTCACGGCAGTTTGCCTTGAGGTCGAAGGCGGCGCAGATCGGCTGGTCGTGGTAATGCCAGGAATTGGCATAGGCCCAGCGGCCCCGGTCACTCTTGATGCAGTCGGGCCAGGCAGCGGCATCCTCGATCGTGCCCATCCGGCACTTGGGCGTATCGAGTTCGCCCTGATGGCGCAGCAGATCGCGGATCGCGGCGCGCGTGCCGGGCTTCACGTTGGCCATGGCGATGGCGCCGACGGTGCGGTGGCCCAAATCCCACCAGGCCATCGCCGGCGTCGAAAGAACGGCTGACAGCGCAGCCAGTATCGTCAGGAAAGTGCGTATCATCGTCTCAGGTTACCGGCGTCTCGTATTGTTCAATAACCCAGTTCTCCGCCTCGGCGGCGGAAATCCAGGCCTGCATCCATTCATGCTCCCACACCGCCTGCATATAGGCCTGCGCGAAGCCGGGCACGCCGATGCCGTAAGTAAGGAAGCGGCTGACAACCGGGGCATAGAACACGTCCGCCGCGCCGAAAGTGCCGAACAGGAACGGCCCGCCCTTGCCGAAGCGCGCCCGCGCCTCTGCCCAGAGCGTCAGGATACGCACGATGTCGGCGCGGGTATCCTCGTCCAGGCCGGGCAGTTCCACGCGCGCGCGGATGTTCATCGGGCAGGAGCGGCGCAGCGCAAGGTAGCTGGAATGCATTTCCGCCACCATCGAGCGCGCCATCGCGCGGGCATCGTCGGCCTTGGGCCAGAAGCGGTCGCGGCCCACCTTGTCGGCAAGGTAGTCGACGATGGCAAGGCTGTCCCACACCACCGCGTCGCCGTCCCACAGGATCGGGACCTTGCCGTGGCTGGGGGCCAGATCGTCGGAATTGCGCTTGAGCGCTTCCCATTCCTCGCCGAACAGCGGGACGGTCAGTTCGTCGAAATGCAGGCCCGATTGCCTGCAGGCGAGCCAGCCGCGCAGGGACCAGCTGGAATAGTTCTTGTTGCCGATGATGAGCTTCACGGGGCGGCGTTCCTCGGGTGGCTGAAAGCGGGGCCTAGAGGCTGGACGGCAGCGTGTCGATGACTGAAAATCGGCCGATAGCCATACGGTTGGATCGGTGGGGATGGCGGTAGTTGATGAAACACATGCGCGAGGGGCCCTTCACCGTGAACGAAAGCCGGAGTGATTTCGGGACCGTGAGAGACCCGCCGCGAACATAGCAGGCCGCGGCTATGTAGGAAAATGCAGGGATGCAGGAAGACGAAGGCCAAACCGGCCCGTCAGAACGCCCGCGTGATCGTGTAGAACAGCGCGCCCACGGCAGCGCTGGCCGGGATGGTGATGAACCACGCCACGATCACCCGGCTCGCCACCGACCAGCGCACGGCGCTGGCCCGGCGGGCGGCGCCGGTGCCGACGATCGAGCCGGTGATCGCATGGGTGGTCGAAACCGGGATGCCCAGGGCGCTGGCGCCGAACACCACGATCGACCCGGCAGTGGAGGCACAGAACCCCGAGTGATGATTGAGCTTGGTCAGCTTGGACCCCATCGTCTTGATGATCTTCCAGCCGCCCGACAGCGTGCCCAGCGAAATCGCCAGGTAGCACGACAGCACCACCCATTCGGGCACATGGAACTCGCCGGTCATGTGCCCGGTGGAATAGAGCAGCACGGCGATGATGCCCATCGTCTTTTGCGCATCATTGCCGCCGTGGCTGATCGAATAGGCGGCGCTGGACAGCAGGTGCAGGCTTTTGAACGCCCCGTTCGACTGGCGCGGCGACACGCCCTTGAACAGCCAGCTGGTCACCAGCATCATCAGCATGGCGATGGCAAAGCCCAGCACCGGCGAGACGAAGATCGCCGCGATCGTCTTGATCGTGCCGGAACTTTCGACCACCGCGAAGCCGCCGTGGGCGATACCGGCGCCCAGCAGACCGCCGATCAGCGCGTGGCTGGAGCTTGAGGGAATGCCCTTGATCCAGGTCAGCACGTTCCAGAACATCGCGCCCACCAGCGCCCCGAACACCACCGAAGGCGTCACCGCATCGACGTTGATGATGCCCTTGCCGACCGTTTCGGCGACATGCAGCCCCATGAAGAAATAGGCCGCGAAGTTGCCCGCCGCCGCGAACAGCACCGCCACCACCGGCGACAGCAGCCGCGTCGCCACCACGGTCGCGATGGCATTGGCGGCGTCATGCAGCCCGTTCAGGAAGTCGAAGGCCAGCGCCAGCGCGACGAGGCCGAACAGCAGCGGCAAGGCAAGACTGTGGTCCATGGATCAGGAGTGGTCGATGACCAGGCCGTCGATCTCGTTGGCGAGATCCTCGAAACGGTCGACGACGCGTTCGAGACGCTTGAACATCTCCTGCCGCACGAAGAAGTGCATCGGATCGCCCCGCTCTCCGCTGGGACCAGAATCGGCCTTGAACAGGCGTTTCAGACCGGCGGCGTGGATTTCGTCGGCATGGCCTTCCATACGCACCAGACGCTCGGTCAGCTCGTGCAGCCGGTGGCCGTTGTCGCCGATCTTGCGCAGCAGCGGCATGGCCTCTGCCGTCAACCGCGCGGCGTCGACGATGATCGCCGCCATGTCGCGCATTTCCGGCTCGAACTCGATGACCTCGTAGAGGTCCGAGGCGTTGGCGGTCTGCTGCATCTCGTCGATGGCATCGTCCATCGTGTTGATCAGACTGGTGATCGCCGAACGGTCGAACGGGGTCAGGAAGCTGCGGCGCACCGTCTGGAGCACTTCGCGGGTGATGTCATCCGCGTCGTGCTCGCGCTCGGTGATCTCGCGGATATGCTGGGCGCGGCCGGCGCCGCCCTGGGCAAGACGGGCAAGCGCGTCGGCGCCCGCGACCAGCGTGGCGGCCTGCTGCTCGAACAGGTCGAAGAAATTGCCCTGCTCGGGAAGGAGCTTCTGGAACCAGGCGAACATGGCGGTAACCCCTGTCTTGTCGGCCACGGTATCGGCCATTGCCCCGAACATGCGGGCGGGACTGGCGGCGGCGCGAAATTCGCGCGCGCCGAAGGAACGGATAAGCGCGCGAAGGTCTTCTTCCTCGACCGAGCGCGCGGCCTCGGCCAGCGGGAACCACCGGCGCTCGCGCTGGTGCTGCTCGTCCCAGGTGTCGAGTTCCTCGGTGACGGCAAAGGGAAACACGTCGACGTCGGCCCAGACCCAGGCGCCGGAATTGCGGCGCTTGCGGTAACGATAGGAGCCCAATGGCACCGGGCAGGTGGCGCCCAGCACGCCGGCTTCCTCCTCGGCCTCGACCGAGGCGGCGGTATGCGGCGCCATGCCCTTCATCAGCCCGCCCTTGGGGATTACCCAGCGGCGTGTGCTGCGCGATGTGATGAGCATGATCTGGATCGGCGCATCAACGCCGTTGCCGATCGTGCGGTAGGGTAGAACGGCAATCTGGCGCATTGGCGAGACTTCCTTTTCATCCCTGCCGTTGATGGAGCGCGGCCCATAGGCGACCCGCATCCGTCACGCAATCGTCACAAAGCCGGAAGGGCGCCGGAAGTGTGGAAGCCGCAAGGTGAAGGCATGGTTGCGCGCCGTCCACGGCTGCGCGGCGCCGTCACATTCCCGTCGTCGCCATTGTGGCGGCAACGACCGGAATGCACGGATCGCAGGCTCAGAGTTCGGCGTCGCCCAGAACGGCGGCGCGCAGTTCCTCGATGCCCAGGCCTTTTTCCGAGCTGGTGATGTGCACCACCGGAAACGCCGCCGGGTGCTTGCGCGCCTCCACCAGCGTGGCCGCGTGAACCGCCTCCAGTTCGCTGGCCTTGATCTTGTCAGCCTTGGTCAGGACGATGCGGTAGCCCACGGCGGCCTCGTCCAGCATCTTCATCATTTCAAGGTCGACCGTCTTCACGCCGTGGCGCGAATCGATCAGCACCAGGGTGCGCTTCAGTTCCACGCGGCCGCGCAGGAAATCGCGCACCAGGCGGCGCCACGTCTCCACCACCTTGGGCGGGGCCTTGGCGAAGCCGTAGCCGGGCATGTCGACGAGGCGGAACTTGAGCGGCTCGCCCACGTCGAAGAAGTTCAGCTCCTGCGTGCGCCCCGGCGTGACCGAGGTACGCGCGATCGCCTTGCGCCCGACCAGCGCGTTCAGCAGCGAGGACTTGCCGACGTTGGAGCGGCCGGCGAAGGCCACTTCGTTGACGATCGGATCGGGCAGGAACTTCAGCTCCGGCGCGCTCTTCAGGAACGTCACCGGTCCTGAAAACAGCTTGCGCGCACGCTCGGTCAGCTCGGCGAGCTGGGCCGCTTCGAACTGGTCTTCATTTATGCTCACGCCTTTGCATCCCGCTCATTCGCGCGGGCCTTGTCGGCTGCGTCTTTTTCCTGCTGCGCCTTCAGCTGCGGATGGCGGCTGTACAGGTACTTCTGCTGCGCGATGGTGAGCAGGTTGGACGTGATCCAGTAGACCAGCAGGCCCGAGGCGAACGGCGCCATGACGAACATCATGAACCAGGGCATGATCATGAACACCTGCTGCTGCGCCGGGTCCATCTGGGCCGGGTTCAGCTTGAACTGCAGGAACATGGTGAAGCCCAGCAGCAGCGCCAGCACGCCGATCGCAAGGAATGCGGGCGGGTTGAAGGGCAGCAGGCCGAACAGGTTGAGGATGTGCAGCGGATCGGGCGCGGACAGATCCTTGATCCACGCCACGAAGGGCTGGTGGCGCATTTCGATCGCCAGCATCAGCGTCTTGTACAGCGCGAAGAACACCGGGATCTGCAGGAACATCGGCAGACACCCGGCCATCGGGTTGACCCCCTCCTTCTTGTAGAGGGCCATGATCTCCTGCTGCTGCTTCTGCTTGTCGTCCTTGTAGCGTTCCTGGATCGCCTTCATCTTGGGCTGGATGGCGCGCATCGCGGCCATCGAGGCGAAGCCGCGCTGGGCGACCGGGAACATGATGCCGCGCACGATGGCGGTCAGCAGGATGATGGCGACGCCGAAGTTGCCGACCAGCTTGAACAGCGAAGTGAGCAGCCAGAAGATCGGCTTTTCGAACCAGCGGAACCAGCCCCAGTCGATCGAAAGACCGAAGTTGGCGATGCCCTGCTTTTCGTAGGCGTCGAGCACGTTGTGCTCCTTGGCGCCGGCGAACAGCTTGGTGGTCACCGAAAGGCGCTGGCGCGGCTGGAGAACCTGCTGGTCGTAGACGAGGTCGGCGCGGAAGATATCGTTGCCGAGCGCGCGGAAGGTGCCTTCCGCCTTGGCGTTCACGGGGATCAGCGTCGACATCCAGTAGATGTCGGTGAAGCCGATCCAGTCCGTGCGGCCGGCGCCGGCAACGGTCTTGGCCTCAACCACGTCCTTGTAGTTGTTCGAGAAGGTGACCGAACCGTCGAAGGCGCCGATCGGGCCGGAATGGACGTTCCAGGTATCGAGGCTGGCGGTGCGGTCGGTACGGTTGACCAGGGCGAAGGGCTTGACCGTAACCGGCGCGCCGCCGCCGTTCTCGACCGTCTGCACGGCCGTGATCATGTAGTCCTTGTCGATCGAATAAGTGATCGCAAAGCGCTGGCCGGTGGGGTTGGTCCAGGTCAGCGTCAGCGGCGTCGCGGGGGTCAGCCTGGCATTGGCAGGCGCGGTCCATACGGTCTGCGCGCCGGGAGCGGCCACGCCGCCCTCACCAACCCAGCCCACTTGCGCGAACTGCTGCGCCGGAGTGCCGGCGGGAGAGAAGATACGCACCGGGCCGGAGTTCTTCTCCACCGTCTCGCGGTGGCGGTTGAGCACCAGGTCGTCGACGATCGCGCCGGTCAGGTTGATCGAGCCGGACAGGCCGGGCGCGGCGATGGCAACGCGGCCGCCGCCGGCCAGCGCGGTCTTGAGGTCCTGCTGTTCGAGCGCCACGTCGGCGGCATCGCGCAGGCCGCCTTCGCGGGTCGGCTTGCCCGGTGTTGCCTGCGTGTTGGAGGCCTGATCCGGGCCGCCGGCGGCGACGTTCTGGACCGGCGTCTTGGCCTGCGGGTAGAAGTAACCGACCCCGGCTTCCCATCCGAACAGGACGAGCGCGGTCAGCAGGACCGCGAGGATGATGTTGCGCTGCTTTTCCACGAAGGCTTGTTTCCTGCTCGTATTGCCGGTCGGCGGCGGCGCGAATGGCCGCCCGCTTCTTGTCAGTCGTTCTGTTCAGTCAGGGACGGGATCATGACCGTGCCCGCCCCACGGTTGGCAGCGCAATAGACGCCAGAACGCCAGCCATCCACCCTTAATCGCACCATGCTTTCGCACTGCCTCGATCGCATATTGCGAGCAGGACGGCGAGTAACGGCAGGTCGGGGGCATTATCGCCGAAGGGCCAAGCTGCCACGCCCGTGCGATCCCGATCAGCAAAAGACCGGGAACCGACGCGAGGAAGCGGAACGCCCTTTTCATTTCAGGATCGCCCGCTTCATTTCCGGGGCGGCGGGCGGCGCCGTCCGCCGGGCCTTGGCGAATCGCCCTTGCCGTCACGTACGCGGCCGAAGGCGACCAGCAGTTCGCTGCGCAAGGCCGCGAAGTCGCGCTCGATGCCGTTCTCGCGGCCGATCAGGACGTGGTCGGTGTCCGGCAGGCCGTGTTCGTGCAGCAGTTCGCGCAGCAGCGCCCGAAAGCGCCGCTTCATGCGGTTGCGCACGACGGCATTGCCGATCTTCTTGGTCACCGTGATCCCGGCGCGCCGGCCCAGCCCATCGTTGCGATTGGCCAGCAGCACGAAGCCGGGACGCGCGACTCGCAGGCCGCGATTGGCGGCCAGAAAGTCGGAGCGGCGGGTCAGGATCGTGTAGGCATCGGCCATGGGTGAGTAACTGGTGATCGTCCCGCGAAAATGGAAGAACGCCACTCTCCATTCGTTGCCGAACGGACCATGGAGCTTATGCCGCCGGCGATACCCGCCAAACGGACAGCGCCGATTCGCGCCAAAGCAAAACGGCGCCAGACCAAGCCCTCGCCAAGCGGCGAAAGCGTGGTCTGGCGCCGTCAGGCAGGGACCAGGTCCCTGCCGCTACCGGCGAATCAGGCCGAAAGCTTTGCGCGGCCGCGGGCGCGGCGTGCGCGGATGACCTTGCGGCCACCAACAGTCGCCATGCGCGAACGGAAACCGTGACGACGGGCGCGAACAAGGTTGCTCGGCTGGAAAGTGCGCTTCATGTCAGTCCTCGAAATACCAACTTGGTCCCGAAGGACCTGAACAAAAAGGGCCGCCCGGACCGGACGACCGCTAAACTCTGATCGGGCCGATAGTGAAGGGCTGCATCAGAGTCAAGGCCGAGTAGACCCGCAGACGCCGCTCTGAACCCGAGGCCCCTTAGACAATCCGGTGCCGATTTACCAGTATGGCGCACCGCCGCGCGATGGCGGATCATGCGCCGCGCAATTGTTCGGCCCGGGAAACATGGCACGGCCCGGGGAAGTGGGGAATCAGCGATGGGGGACAAGACAGCGGCGGCAGGCAACCGGCTCGGCGTGCTTGTGGGATGGACCTCGCAGGACCTGGGTCGCCGCATGATCCTGTCGATCCAGACGCATGAACGCAGCACATGGGAACACGGCGACAGGCCGCTTCAGACCACCGTGATGATGACCAAGAGCCAGGCCGCCGTATTGGCCAATCACCTGCTCAAGGTTTCCGGGCAGACACCCCCGCCGCGCCGACGCGGCTGGCTTGCCTCATTCTTCGAGTAAAGCCACTCGTCTCGAACCGAGGCCTGGCCGACCCTCAGGTCCCGGCGCCCTCCAGCCTGACCCACTGGCCCATCTCGCCCGCACCGAACCAGCGGGCGGAGGAGAACGGAACCGAATTGGTCATGGCGTAGAAGGCCTCGGCTTCGATCGGACTCATGCCCATCTGCCGGTAATAGTCTATGTAGCGGCGATTCTCGGGCGCGCTGGCGGCATAGTCGTCAGGTTCCAGGCCGGTATCGTCCATCCAGGAGTGGACGGCGAACTCGGCGCCCACATCGGCATAACGATGCGCACCGGCAAGAAACAGCTCGACCCCGCCCGAACGCACCGAGCCGCCCGCAGGGACGTGCGTGGCGATGCCGTGTTCGCGAATCATCCGGCCCAGACGCAGGTTGGCAAGGTCGTCCTCGGTGCCGGGGCAGTCGACCATCTCGATCGACGTGATGCGCGGATGATCGCGAAGCATCGCCGCGAACTGGGCCGGACTGCGCGAATCGGTGACGTCGACCAGCGCGGCGCGGCCATCGTCAAGCACGCGGAAGGGGCCGTAGGCCGGCCCCTCGGGGATCGCGGCGGCCAGTGCCTGCGGCGGATCCCGGAAGGTCAGGAAGAGGCTGCGCTCGCCGCCGCTATCGAAGTGGTCGGCAACCACGTCGACTGTTTCGTATTCGATCACCTGCGCCGACAGGGGGGCAACGGCGAACAGGCAGACCAGACCGAGACATGCAGTGAACGAGCGCATGGCCTAACGATGCGGCTGATACCCTTACCCGGCACCTCACGAGCGCGGTTAAAACGTCGTAAGGCATAAACTACGCAGTGGCCGCCGGGCAGCGAATGCTTACTACACTGATCCCTCTTCGTTGTTTTACTTGCGGAATAAGGGATACTTCGTGGTCGCACTCGTCTCGACCGTCGCGTACCTCGGGCTGGAGGCGCGCGCCGTCGAGGTGCAGTGCCAGATCGCGCCGGGACTGCCAGGCTTCCTGCTGGTCGGCCTGCCCGACAAGGCAGTGCGTGAAAGCACGCAGCGCGTCGGCGCCGCGCTCACCGCCATGGGCCTGGCGCTGCCGCCCAAACGGATCACCATCAACCTTTCCCCCGCCGACCTGCCCAAGGAAGGCTCGCATTACGACCTGCCGGTGGCGCTGGCGCTGCTGGCGGCGATGGGCGTTGTCGATGCCGAGCAGATCGCCGATTTCGTGGCGGTGGGCGAACTGGCGCTGGACGGGCGGGTGATCCCCTCACCCGGGGTATTGCTCGCCGCCCTTCACGCCAGCGAGACCGGCAAGGGCCTGATCTGCCCTGCCGCGCAAGGGTCCGAAGCGCG
Organism: Novosphingobium barchaimii LL02; assembly: GCF_001046635.1. GTDB lineage: Bacteria > Pseudomonadota > Alphaproteobacteria > Sphingomonadales > Sphingomonadaceae > Novosphingobium > Novosphingobium barchaimii. The sequence continues at coordinate 229,031 of NZ_KQ130455.1, read as the reverse complement.
CTGGGCCAGCGGCGTGCCGGTGATCGCTACGCCGAACCTCATCAGCCTGCTCAACCACCTCAAGGGCACGCAGGTGCTGCCGGTTCCCGCCCTCGGCGTGGTCGAGGCGCCGCCGCGCGGGGCCGACATGCGGCAGGTGAAGGGGCAGGAAACCGCTCGCCGCGCGCTGGAGATCGCCGCGGCCGGATCGCACAACCTGTTGATGATCGGCCCGCCCGGCGCGGGAAAATCGCTGCTGGCATCGTGCCTGCCGGGCATCCTGCCCGAACTGACCCCGGCAGAAGCGCTGGAAGTGTCGATGGTGGCCTCGGTTTCGGGCACGCTGGAGGGCGGGCGGATCAGCCGCGCCCGGCCCTACCGCTCGCCGCACCACTCGGCCTCGATCGCGGCGCTGACCGGCGGCGGCATGAAAGTGCGCCCCGGTGAGGTTTCGATGGCGCATCTGGGGGTGCTGTTCCTTGACGAACTGCCCGAATTCCAGCGCCAGGCCCTCGATTCGCTGCGCCAGCCGCTGGAGACCGGCGAAGTTACCGTCGCACGGGCCAATGCCCACCTCACCTACCCGGCGCGGGTCCAGTTGATCGCGGCGATGAACCCGTGCCGATGCGGGCATCTTGGCGATGCGGCGCTGGCCTGTTCGCGCGCGCCGCGCTGCGCCGCAGATTACCAGAGCAAGGTTTCCGGCCCCCTGCTCGACCGGATCGACCTGCATGTAGAAGTCGATCCGGTGCGGGCGGTGGACTTGGCCCTGCCCCCGCCGAAGGAAGGCAGCACCGAGGTCGCCGCACGCGTAGCCCGGGCCCGGCAGGTTCAGACGGCCAGGCTCGAAGGCGTCGCGGCGCGGACCAATGCCGAACTCGACGGCGAGATGCTGGACCTGCACGCCACCCCGGACGACGCCGGACGCCGCCTGCTGCTTCAGGCCGCCGAAACGATGCGCCTGTCCGCCCGTGGCTACACCCGCATTCTGCGGGTCGCGCGCACGATCGCGGACCTTGGCGGCGCGGAAACGGTCGGCCGGATCCATATCGCCGAAGCGCTCAGCTATCGACGGCGCGCACCTGTGCGTTAACGGCGGTAAGCGCCCCGTTGCAGACGTTGCGCAAAGGGAGCGTCGATGACACCATAGCGTATGGTCAACAAGCCCCTTCAACTCGTCGCCACCGATATCCTATTTTTTCATGACAACGATGAGCGTGCGTTCATCGAGTGGATTGATCGCATGTCATTTGTTGAGGATAGCTACGGCGAGGGTGCGAGCATGTACTTGCGGTTCAATCGTTTCCCTACCGACGATGACATATGGGAATTAATAGGCTTCTGTCGTCGTTACGGACTTGAAATGACCCAGTTGGCGTCGTTCCTCACCGAGGAAAATCGGGGCTGGTTTTTTGATCTCAACATGTCGTGGTTCGCGGAAATCTTCGGCTCCGAACATGCCACGGTCGGCAGTTAACCACCCTCTCGCGCCAAAATTCTGCCGGATCGCAAGCGCCCCCTTGCAGACATTAAAAGCAGAGGCGATGCTTACGAGATGACATGGCCTACACTTCCCACCACGGGCTTTATCGCGGGCCGCTCGGCCACTGTAGATGACGTCGACCGAGGAGATGCGGTGTTCTGCCAGCAAGCCGACGATGCTGAGCCAAGCGAGCCGTTCGAGGTTAAGGTGCCTCAATATGCCATTTGGCATGAGGCTGATGGGGCGGATGTGCCTGCGATCTTAATTCAGGCCGAACACCACATCACTGACCGAGACGGTGACGCGGTATTCGGATTACGGACGCTCGATGGGCATGGGGTCGTTACTGACAGCAGCGAAGTCAGTTTACTCGGTGAGCAGGCCCCGAACGCCTGACCAAACGTCCGTCATCCACCACTTCGCGCCCTTCCGGGACGATTTTGCGAGAATGGCAGCATCCGCCCCAATCTTGGCCGTTCCGCAGCTTGCGCACCGACGCTATAAGCAGACGCTCGCAGTTGGAGCGAAATATGTCCGAAGACCCTTGGCTAAGCGCGTATGGCGAACCCTATGATCCACTGCCCGCAATACAGGCTTGGCGAGGCGGTCATGTCGAAGCTGCCCCGCAGGAATTATGGGAAAAGCTCTACCATCAAGGAACTGTCAATTCGGCCTCATATGCGGCGGTCGGAGAGATTGTCCGGATGATGGAGGAACAGGCGGAGCCTGACTGGAACGCCTACTCGTTGGTAGCGTCTATTGAAGAAGGTCGCTTGGCCGAAGCCAGCCCGTCGATTCCTCCCGAACTCGAACAGGACTACAAACAGGCTTGGGCTGCCGTTCTCCCACTGGCGTTACGCGATCTCGGTGAAGCGACGAACGACCTCGTCGTGAGGAGTGCCTTGGCGGTCGTCGCGCACGCAAAAGGGCAGCATACGCTGGCGACAATTGCGCTTTGCACAGAGGACGAACGGGTAGAAATGCTGGGCGGATAGCGTCCGCTTTGCCCTACTCTGTCCCGAAAGCCGCCAGTCCGGTTTCCACCCCTTTCGGCCATTAAACAGGGCGGTGCCTGCGCTTCATAGCTGACCGTCTGCCATCCGCTGCCCCGAGCGAAGACCGGCCTGACCGGACACGACAACATTGCGGACATCGGCAACGCTCGGTAGGCTTGATCCATGAAGGCCCGCATTCAAATCTTTTCCACCATCGGATGCGCTGCGTTCATCATGACGATTGTGTCATGCACTAAAACATCTGGCCGACAAGATCAGTCTTGGATTGATAGGCTCGTAGCAAGTCAGCGCTGGGGAAGTCACACGGTCATTGAAGCGGTGGAATACAAAGGCCAAACGGCTGTCCATGTTTTGCCCGAGGACCGTCCCGCTGATGGCGGCAACGAGCATATACTCTATGACCAGCGCGGCAATGTAATATGCGAGTTTGGTGGTATTGTAGGAAGAGTTACAAAAGGGTCGTGTGAAATTTCGAAAATCAATTATCTGAAAACCGTTTTCCCCAAGAAGCCAAGCTGAACGTAGAGCCATGGCTTGCGTTCGACCGAAGCCACATCGGGGTTCTTAGTGGCATCGGATGTCCGCTCCCCACCACTTTCAGCCTTTCCCCGCGCCGCCTTGGATGCCTGTCAGCGGAAAGGCGGCTTACCGCCGCGAAACGGCAAAACCGGACTGGCTGTTCACGCCTAGTTGCGGACATCTGAAGCAGATGGCTAAGATCGCAAAATGAGCAAACCTGATGATTTAGACTGGCTGATGCAATGGTACCTATCCCAATGCGATGAGGACTGGGAGCACCAGTTCGGCGTAACAATCGACACGCTCGATAATCCGGGATGGAGCCTGTCAGTCGATCTCGATGGTACGATATTGGAGGGGCTGGCTTTTCTACCCGTTTACGAAGGTGTGTCGGAGCCGGAGCAGTCTGTTCAAGGGCTGGATGGCGACGTGCCTTGGCTAGTCTGCCGTGTTGAAGGGCCGAAGTTCAAAGGTTGGTGCGGCCCTCGCGATCTTGGGCGGCTGATCTCGACGTTTCGTGTTTGGGTAGAGGCGGTGAATTAGCGATAGACAAACGGCAGCTAACCACCACTTCGCGCCCTTCTGGGACGATTTTGCGAGAACGGCAGCAAGCGCCCCCTTGCGGTCGATGCGAGTTAGCGGCAGTCTACACGCTTCGCAGGACGGAGAAGGCGCAATGGGTGTCATCATCACGATATGCGTCACAGCGGCAATCGCTGGGGGAATAGCTGCTCTCCTATCGAGATCACGCCCCACCTTTTCACTGCTTGCGACAGCTTTCATCCCCGTCGTCGCTTTGCTTGCAAGGTACCTGGCTGTTGGACGGGACAATGATTGGGAAGGAATGGGGGCGCTGGCTCTTCTCATTACCTCAAGCGTTTGGATTGCAACTGTTGTCCTTTCAGGACTGGTCGTACTGTTGGTCAAGCGCCGGACGGCTTCGCTCCATCATTGAGAACCATCGAATCCGAAGATCAATGCCGAAGCGTCGGCTCTGCGAAATGTCCGCTCACCACCATAACCTGACGCTTGCATACCTCTCGGTGGGTCGCCGCTGCGACCGTAGGCTTTGGCAGCGCAGAGACGGTAGGTCGCATCCACCACATCAAGGGTTTGAAAGCGCAGCCCCCCTGCCGGGCGATGGCTATTCCTTGATATCCAGCTGGCGCAGCACTTCGGTCACGACTTTGGGCGAACTCGAAAAATCGAGGTGACTGCACCGAATCGCCACGGCACGGTCCCGCTCGTGCGGCCAGCCCGCAGCGGCGCGGGGCTGGATGATGCCGTCGCGCGGGCTCCATAGTGCCACGGTGGGCACCGCTGGTTTCTCCGAAAAATCGCAGTCGATCGGCGGCCGGTCCACCGAATGGCCTGTCACCATCTGATAGGCTTTCCAAGCATTGTTCGCGCGCGGATCGCCGGAAAAAGGCGTACCCATGGTGATGACCTTGGCCACCAGCGCCGGCTCGCGCCGCGCGATCTCCCGCGCGAACAGGCCCCCCAGGCTCCAGCCGACAAGTGCGACCGGCGACCAGCTTTCCCGCGCGATCACCGCGACGCGGCGCATCAGAAAGGAGAAATTGCGCTCGCTGGGTCCGAAATTGAAGCCCAGCCCCCATCCGTAGACATGGTGCCCTGACGCCGCCAGCGCGTCGGCCATCGGTTGCATGCGCTTGGGGTGCGCGGCAAAGCCCGGCAGCAGCATCACCGGCATCGGCCTTGCCGCCGCCCGCACCACCTGACCACGATGGGCGCCGCGATAAAGCGAACGAAGTTCCGCCAGCATCAATTGCAGAGGCGGCTTCCTCACGCCCTCCGGATGCGGCTCACGCGCGAAGGCCGCGCGGCGCGCAATGGCGTCACGCAGGGACCCGGGGGCCTCATCCTGGATATCGTTCAGCGGATCCATCGGCCTTCGTGCATCAGTTTCGCCTATTTAGCCTTGCAATCGCCAAGGCGCGTTGTGGTCATGTGCATCGTCATCTTCATCGTGCCCATCGGCGGCGGACCACCGTTGGTATCCATCGCGACCGTCACGTCGGAACCCTTTTCGGTGACGGTGCCTTTCATTTTCATGACTGCTTTGCCAGCTTGCTGCGACTGGCACTCCATCTGGGCATCCAGCACGCCGCCATCAACGTCGAACTTCGAATAGGTGCACTGGTTGCCCTTGCCGACATCGTTGAACATGTCCTTGAAACCGCGATCGGCGTCCGTTTTGGTCAGGCAGAAGCTGCCTTCCTGCGAAGCCTTCATGGCGTTCTTCATCTGCTCGGCCGCTTCCTTGGGCATGCCAGGCACGTCCAGGCTCTTGATCTCCATGACCTGGCGGTATTCACCGGGCTCGGGCTTCACCAGCTTTTCGGCTTCCTTCCTGACCTGCTCGATCGACTTGGGGGCCCCATCCTTGGCATCGTCCTTCGATCCGCAGCCCGCCAGCGCCAGCGCGGCCAGACCCGCCGCAGCCATGATCCCGAACTTGCCGTTCATCGCGTCCACTCTCTTATATCTTCCAATGGGGTTCGCAGGGCTGGCACCGCCCCGGCCGCAGGTCAACGCCTGATGCCGCCGGCTGTTACCGCCACCGGTTGCCGGAACGGTGTGTATACCCCATATGTTCTTCCATGGCAGAGATCATCATCCGTCGCGGCCTCGAAGAACCCGACACTTCGGACAACTTCACCCCTCACAAGCCGCAGCGACCCGAAAAGTCGATGCCGGGCAAACCGTTCCGCATCGTATCGGATTACGCCCCCGCGGGCGACCAGCCCACCGCCATCGCCGAACTGGTGGGCTCCGCGCAGGAGGGCGAAAAGACGCAGGTCCTGCTGGGCGTCACCGGCTCGGGCAAGACCTTCACCATGGCCAAGGTGATCGAGGAGCTGCAGCGCCCGGCCCTGGTTCTGGCGCCGAACAAGATCCTTGCCGCCCAGCTCTATGCTGAATTCCGCGATTTCTTCCCCGACAACGCGGTGGAATATTTCGTATCCTACTACGATTATTACCAGCCCGAGGCCTACGTCCCCCGGTCGGACACCTACATCGAGAAGGAAAGCTCGGTGAACGAGGCGATCGACCGGATGCGCCACTCGGCCACCCGGGCCTTGCTGGAGCGCGACGACGTCATCATCGTCGCCTCCGTCTCGTGCCTCTACGGCATCGGCTCGGTCGAGACGTACTCGGCGATGATCTTCGACCTCGAAGTGGGCAAGCCGCAGGACCAGACCGAGATCATCCGCAAGCTGGTCGCCCTCCAGTACAAGCGCAACGACGTCGCTTTCGCGCGCGGCAACTTTCGCGTGCGCGGCGACAATCTCGAACTGTTCCCCTCGCACCTCGAAGACGTGGCATGGCGCATCAGCTTCTTCGGCGACGATATCGAGGAAATCGCCGAGTTCGACCCGCTCACCGGCAAGAAGGGCGCGGTCCTCGAAAAGATCCGCGTCTATGCCAATTCGCACTACGTCACCCCCGGCCCGACGATGCGGCAGGCGGCCGAGGCGATCCGTTTCGAGCTGACCGAACGGCTCAAGGAACTGGAGGCCGAAGGCAAGCTGCTCGAAGCCCAGCGGCTGGAACAGCGCACCAACTTCGACCTTGAAATGATCGCCGCCACCGGCGCCTGCAACGGCATCGAGAACTACAGCCGCTTCCTGACGGGCCGTATCCCCGGCGAGCCGCCGCCGACCCTGTTCGAATACCTGCCGGACAATGCCCTGCTGTTCGTCGACGAAAGCCACCAGACGGTGCCGCAGATCGGCGCGATGTCGAAAGGCGATCACCGCCGCAAGATCACGCTGGCCGAATACGGCTTCCGCCTGCCCAGCTGCATCGACAACCGCCCGCTGCGCTTCAACGAATGGGACGCGATGCGCCCGCAGACGTTCGCTGTCTCGGCCACGCCGGGCCATTGGGAAATGGACCAGACCGGCGGCGTGTTCGCCGAACAGGTCATCCGCCCGACCGGGCTGATCGACCCGCCGGTGGAAATCCGCCCGGTCGAGGATCAGGTGCAGGACTGCATCGCCCAGTGCAAGGAAGTCGCCGCCAAGGGCTATCGCACCCTCGTCACCACCCTGACCAAGCGCATGGCCGAGGACCTCACCGAGTTCATGCACGAGCAGGGCGTGCGGGTGCGCTACATGCACTCCGACGTGGAAACGCTGGAGCGCATCGAACTGATTCGCGACCTGCGCATGGGCGTCTACGACGTGCTGATCGGCATCAACCTGCTGCGCGAGGGCCTCGACATTCCCGAATGCGGGCTGGTCTGCATCCTCGACGCCGACAAGGAAGGCTTCCTGCGCAGCGAAACCTCGCTGATCCAGACCATCGGCCGCGCCGCGCGCAACGTCGACGGACGGGTGATCCTCTATGCCGACCGCATGACCGGATCGATGGAACGCGCCATCGCCGAAACCGACCGCCGCCGCGCGCGGCAGGAAGCGTTCAACCTCGAACACGGCATCACCCCGCAGTCGATCAAGCGCCGCATCGCCGACATCGTAGCCGATACCGCCAGCCGCGACGGCGTGGTGATCGACCTTGAGGACGACACCCGCAACAACCTCGTCGGCCACAACCTGCGCGCCTATATCGAAGACCTCGAAAAGCGGATGCGCAATGCAGCGGCAGACCTCGAATTCGAGGAAGCCGGCCGCCTGCGCGACGAGATCCGGCGGCTTGAAGCGAACGAACTGGGCTTGCCCGACGCAGAGCACAAGGCGCCGAAGGTCGGCCGCAGCAACGAGGGCAAGCCCGGCACACGCAAGACTCGCTACGGGAAACAACAGAAGAAGTGGGGGAAGTAGAATCGGCAAGGTGCGAACGCAGCCTTTTGCGCTTTAGAGACCGTTTGAGAGTGGCCTGGTGCCGCATTCAAAATGCGCTTGCCTGCGCATTTCAAACGGTCCCTTGGACCGGAGAGGGAGTTTCCGGGGCACTGTCCGAAAATGGGAATCCCGCACTGGACACACAGAGGGCCATTGCGGGTTCGTCAGGCCTGAGAAATGACGGTGCCCACGCCCGCAGATCGGGCCTTACCGGCTACCGCTTTCACGCGTTTCCGGTCGAAAAATACCCGGGATCCTGCGGTGCAGGTCCCGGGCAGGTATCAGGATAGGCTTAATGGCCGATCCTTCGGGTCGCATGTCATCCATGCGCCAGACCGCGCCCCCTTACATACCACGATCATGGTAATGCCCGGCAATCCCCTCCACTTTCCATGGGCTTGCTTAAAATTAATGGGCAGTTCAAAATAAGTTCTCGGTCGCAAGTCGGGGGGCAAGACCATTCGAATCGATGAACTGGGGGCGATGTTTTCACAGGCCCCTTTCGAACAGGCGGGGTGGGACACCGCGCTCAAAGGGTTGGCGAATGCAACGGGCGCTTCACGCGCGCAGCTTATTGCCATCGGTGAGCACCATACCCTGTTCAACTGGGTGACCGACGCCGACGACGGCTATGTCGAGGATTTTCTGGCGATCGAGGCTCACCGTGCGGACGTGAACTACCGCGTCGCCGCATCCAGCGCGCCCTACGAGGTGGTCTGGGAAAAGCACTACGACGAGGTTCGCGCCGCCGCCAGCAACGAGGCCTACATCGAACACGTGCGCCGCTGGGACGGAGAGCACGGCGCCCAGATGGTGCTGGCGAACGATCCCGGCGCGTTCTTCGGACTGGCGACCATCAATGCAAAAAGCGACGGACGCACCACCGAAACACATCGCCAGGTCCTCAGCGATATCGCCCCGCGGGTAATGGCGGCGATCCGGCTGCAGCGGGCGATCGAACACCAGGGGGCTGATCTGCTGCGCGGCTCGCTGGATGCGCTGCGTACGGCAGCCGTGCTGATCGACGGGATGGGCCGGGTCTGCTCGGTAACCGATGCTGCGGACGAACTATTCGCCCCGGACACCCTGCAGGTGCGCGCCGGAATGCTGCGCGCGGCGCGGCCGGACATCGATCGCGGACTGCAGATGCGCATCGGCCTGGCCCTTGCCAGTCGGCAGGCGATGCCGTCGGAAATGTGGCTGCAATCGCCGCGCGGGCCGCTGCTGGTGGAAATCTGCGCCCTGCCCCGGCAGGAATGGAACTTCGGCTTCGCCCCCAGCGCGATCGTCACTCTCAAGGCACCACGCGGCTTTGCAGGGGACCAGGGGCCCCGCCTCTGCGCCGCGCTCGAACTGACCCGCGCCGAGGGCGAGATCGTGGCGCTTCTGGCGCAGGGCCATTCGCGGCAGGAAATCGCCCGGATTCGCGGCGTCAGCGCCCAGACCGTCTCCAGCCAGTTGCGCACGATCTTTCAGAAGGCCGGCGTCAACCGCGAGGCGGAACTCGTCTCGATCGCCCGCGCGGTAATCGAAATGGCAGGCCGGTGACGAGCGCGGTTCAGACCTTGCCGAACTTCGCCTCATAAGCCCCGGTATCCCCGCTCGACAGCAGCGTTGCCTGCTCCACCCAGCTGTCGCGGCGCGGGCGGCCGGCGAAAGCGCCCAGCTTCGTATCCAGCTCGTCGAGGTCGGCGTCGGTCCAGGCCGCGATCTGGGCAAAGCTGGTGACGCCCAGCGCATGCAGCACCGTCAGCATCTTGGGGCCAAGTCCCTTGATCTTGCGCAGGTCATCCGCCGCTACTTCGCCCTCGGCCGTTTCCGCGATCGGGGGCGCCGGGGGAGCGGGCGTCGGGTCCGGCTCGGCGGCCGTCGTCTGGGGCGGCTCGCGGTTGCTACGCGCGTCGTCGGCCTCTTCCTGCGCGGCAACGGCGATCACTTCGCCGATACCCGCCATTGCCCCCGCCATCGGGGGCGGGTCGAGATGGAACCGGGCGGCGGCCGGCGCATCGATCAGCGCCTGGTTGCGCTGTGCAGGCGCAGCGCCTTCGTCCAGCACATCGGGCCGATGCTCGCGCCGCGCAGGTTTCGAACCGTGTACGAAGACCCAATACGCAACGGCGATGCCGACCAGCAGCGCGGCGATGAAGATCAGCCAGTTCGCTTCGATCATTTGCAACACGACGATTTATCCCTTCCGATTCCACACCAGCCAGCCGATGCCAAAGCCGATCCCGTAGGTCAGCAGCACCGAAACGGCCATCTCAAGCCATAGCGGCAATGCACGGTCCTTTCCTAGTCTCTCCGGCGCTCATTCGGGCGCCCTCATTCCGGTCCCGGCGTGTCGATCGGGGTCGGCTTGACCGGCGCGGTGAAAAGCACGGAGAATTCGATACGGCGGTTGGCAGGATCGCCCGGATCGAGGCCATCGACCGGCTTGGCCGCTCCCACCCCCGTTGCGCGCAGACCGTCACCCGGAATACCGCGCGATATCAATGCCGAGCGCACCGCTTCCGCCCGTGCCTGCGAAAGTGCGACATTGACCTTGGCGTTGCCGCCCGCATCGGTGTGGCCGGTGACCGCGATGATACTGCCAACGCAGGGATGCAGCGCGCGGGCGACTTCGCCGAGCAGCTTGTCGCTGCTGGGGTCGAGCCGCGTACTGGCCTCGCCGAAACGGATGGTGCGGGTTTCGAGGATACGCTCGACATCGTCCTGACAGTGCAGCGAGGATGCGCGCGCATCGCCCTCGTTCGCCCAGCTTACCCCGCCGATACCCGCTACCGCGGCGACGGCGGCGGCGACACGGGTGCGCGTTGCCGCGTCCAGCCCCTTGCCGCCCGAAAGGATCGGGTGGCGCGTCAGCCAGCCGTAGCGATCGCGAAACGCCAGCGTCACGCCCGTGCCTCCCGCGACATCACGCGCGGCGAACGCCTTCTGCCGAAGATCGCCGATGAAAATGCCGCCCCGCGCGCGCGTCGCCGCAAAGGACAGGACGACGCAAAGGGCTGCTCCGGCGACGATCATGGAAGCGCTGCGTGGGTTCATGGGCGCCAGCCTAGAGCTTCGCAGCCCCCCTGTCAGCCCGCGCGATCAAGGTTTTACGCGGGCTTGCTCTTCTGGAACAGCTTGCGGTCTTCCGGCCCGAACGCCTTCTTCCAGATGACCAGGAAGTACGAAGCCAGGATCGCCGGGATGCCCAGCGCCAGCGCCGCCCATTCGGGCAGGAAGCGATGGGTGAGATAGCCGATCACCACGGCGGGAGCAGCCGCCCAGACCAGCGCCCAGCGCCAGTTGTTGATCGGCTCGCCCAGAATGCGCGAAAGCATCACCGACTTGACGATCGAGGCGATCCCCAGCGACACCATCAGGGCAATGGCGGCGGCGGCGGCCTGGAACAGCGAGTTGTAGCCCAGCCGCTGCATCAGCAGGATACCGCCCAGCGTCAACGCCGCCTGCAAGGCGATCGTGGCGAGCGAAACCCACAAGTTGCGCACCCGCGCCACGTAGACCAGCGCCGCCTCGCTGACGACGGCGGTAGCGGCCACCACTTCGGCGGCCAGCAGGAAGGCCAGCGCCCCGGTGCCCCCGACGAATTCGCGCCCGACGAGGCCCATGACCCCCGCTCCGGGGATGCCCAGCGCCAGCGCGATGCCGGCCTGCGAGGCGGTGATCCAGAAGCCCACCTGGCACACCTGCCGGGCGATCGCGGCATAGTCGCGCTCCTTCAGGTTGCGGGTGATGACCGGGCCGAGCACCGGCTCGAAGCTGGTTTTCAGCTTCTGCGGCAGGCTGGCGACCTGCTGCGCGGCGTAATAGATGCCCACCGCCGCCGGAGGTGCCAGGAAGCCCAGCAGGAAGATGTCGACGCGCCGGGTGCCCCATTCGATGGCGTCCGCCAGTGCGATGGGCAGCGAATAAAGCGCCAGCTTGCGCATTCCGCGCAGTTTCGGGCGCCAGCCGCGCGGTACGCCGTATTCGCGGAAGAAGGGGATGAAGGCAGTCAGCGCGGCGGCGTAGATCGAGGCGATATAGGCGATCGACAGACCGCTTTGCGGCGCGATCCAGATCATCGCGCCGGCCATGATCGAGATCGTCCACGGCTCGACGATGGCGCGGGACCAGACGGTGGGCGTCACCCGCAGGCGGTATGCCAGCGCCGCCAGCCAGATCTCGGTCATCGTCATCGCCGGCAGGGCGATCACCATCAGCCGATCGATCCAGGTGTAGTGCCCGCCCGGGAACAGCAGCCCCGGCACGAACCAGAAGAACGCCGCGGCCGAAACGCTGGCGATCACCGCGATGATCGAGCCATCGGCGATGACGTTGGCGGGGTGCTGGCCTTCATTCTGCGACAGGCGCTGCGCCAGACCGCGCTTTTCGCCCATCGTGCAGAGCATCGAGGTGAGTTCGATCAGGACCAGTGCGGATGCGAAACGGCCCAGTGCGGCGGGGCCATAGGCAGCCGCGCGCCCGGCGATGAACAGGAACGGGATGCGCGCGGCCAGCCGCAGGAAGAACCCGAACAGGTTGGTGCGGCCGCCCTTGGCGAGCGCGGCGATGTCCTGTTGCTGGCGTTCCTCGCGGGTGGCGTCTTCCCGGGGAATCGGCGTTTCGCTCAAACGGCCGGCTCCTGTTCGGCGCGCAGCGGGCGGGCGAGCAGGTCGCTGACGACGGCGCTGGCCGGGGCCTCGCCGCTGAGCAGGCGCGCCACCGCATCGACGATGGGCATCTGGATGCCGTCACGCCGGGCCAGGTCCGCCAGCACCGGCGCGGTGGCCGCACCCTCGGCAACGCTGTTCTTGCCGGACAAAGCCTCGGCGGCGGTCAGGCCCCGCCCCAGCGCGAGGCCAAGCGAGAAATTGCGGCTGGAGGTGGACGAGCAGGTGAGGACAAGATCGCCTAGCCCGCACAGACCCGAAAGCGTTTCCGCCCGCGCCCCGCGCGCAAGACCGAAGCGCAGCATCTCGGCATAACCGCGCGCGATCAGCGCCGCGCGGGCGTTCTGGCCAAGGTTGAGTCCCTCGACCACACCGCAGGCGATGGCGAGGACGTTCTTCACCGCCCCGCCGATCTCGGCGCCGGTCACGTCGTCGGAATAATAGGGGCGCAGCATGGGCCGGGCGATCAGCGGGGACAAGCGCTCCCACTGCTCCCGCCCGCCCGCACAGGCGAGCGTGACGGCGGTGGGCAGGCCGTCTGCGACTTCATGCGCGAACGTGGGCCCGGAGAGGACGGCGAGGCGTTCCGGCGCGCAGGCCTGCGCGGCAACATCGTTCATGAGGCGTCCGGTGCCCGCCTCGATGCCCTTGGCGCACAGGACCAGATCCCGGTCACCTTCCGGCAGGCCGGCGATGACGCGGCTGAGGAACTGCGCAGGCACGACCACCAGCAGCGCGGGCAGCGCGGCGAGGTCGGCAAGGTCATTGGTGGCGCGCACCGTGGGCGCCAGCACGGCGCTCGGCAGGTAGAGCGCGTTGCGGTGCTCGGCGTTGATCGCGGCTACGAGGTCCGGTTCGCGCGCCCATAGCAGGACTTCGCTGCCATCACTGGCCAGCGCCTGCGCCAGTGCGGTGCCCCATGCGCCTGCGCCGATGACGCCAATTCGTGCTGCACTCATGCCTTCACTCCCGCACCGCGAACGGTTTCGGCCTCAGGGTCCAGCGGCCAGCGTGGGCGCGCCGCGACGTCGAGCGGGTCGGACTGCCCGCGGGCCAATCGCTCAAGCCCGGCCCAGGCGATCATCGCCGCATTGTCGGTACACAGCGTCAATGGCGGGGCGATGAACGGCAGGCCGTGCTGCGCGGCAAGGCCCTCCAGCGCGGCGCGGATCGCCTTGTTGGCAGCAACCCCGCCCGCGACGACCAGCGCGTTGACCGGGCCGACTTTCGCCAGCGCGCGCTTCGAACGGTCCAACAGGCAATCGATCGCGGCCTGCTGGAACGAGGCAGCGATATCGGCATCCTCATGCTCGCCCGACTGCTTGGCCCTCAGCACCGCGCTTTTCAGCCCGGCGAACGAGAAGTGCGGTTCCTGCGAACCCTTGAGCGGCCGGGGCAGCGGCACTTTCTTCGCATCGCCCTGAAGCGCCAGCCGTTCCAGCGCCGGGCCGCCGGGATAGCCCAGTCCCAGCACTTTGGCGGACTTGTCGAAAGCCTCGCCCAGCGCATCGTCGATGGTGGTGGCGAGGCGGCGGAACTTGCCCACGTCCTCCACCAGCAGGATCTGGCAGTGCCCGCCCGAGACGAGCAGCAGCAGGTACGGATATTCCAGGCTCGCCTCGGCAAGGCGCGGCGACAGGGCGTGGCCTTCCAGATGGTTCACCGCGATCAGCGGCTTGTCCGCCGCCATCGCCAGCGCCTTGGCAGTGACGAGGCCAACCATCACGCCCCCGATCAGGCCCGGTCCGGCAGTGGCGGCGATGGCGTCCACGTCGTCCAGAGACATCCCGGCATCGGCCAGAGTGGCGGCGATCAGCGGCGCCAGGCGCTCTACATGGGCGCGCGCGGCGATCTCCGGCACGACGCCGCCGAACGGGCGGTGAACCTCGTCCTGCGAGGCGATATGCTGGGCAAGGATGACCCGATCACTGGTGACCAGTGCCGCGGCGGTCTCGTCGCAGGAAGATTCGATGCCGAGAACTATGCTCATCCGAGCTTCCCCTGAACGACATTGCCGGGTAGCACAAGCGGCCGATGACCCACGATAAACACCAAGATTCCATCCCTGAGAGGCGTTTTCGCCTCGGTACGCGCCGATCGCCCCTTGCCATGGCGCAGGCGCACGAAGCCCAAGCCCTGCTTGCCCGTGCGCACGGTATCGACCCTGCGCATATAGAGATCGTAGCCGTCACCGCCAGCGGCGATCGCATTCAGGACCGCGCTCTGGCCGAGATCGGCGGCAAGGCCCTGTGGACAAAGGAACTGGACGCCTGGCTGGCGGCGGGCGAAATCGACTTCGCCGTGCACTCCGCCAAGGATGTCGAGACGATCCGCCCCGAAGCGTTCACCATCGGCGCCATCCTGCCACGCGAAGACGTGCGCGACGTGCTGGTGGGCGCGGCCTCCATCGCCGCGCTGCCGCCGGGCGCGGTGGTCGGCACCAGCGCCCCGCGCCGCGCCGCGCAGCTTCTCCACGCCCGGCCCGACTGCCGCGTCATCACGTTCCGGGGCAATGTCGCCACCCGCCTCGCCAAGCTGGCGGCGGGAGAGGCGGACGCCACCTTCCTCGCCGCCGCCGGGCTGAACCGGCTGGGCGAAACCGGCACCGGCCACCCCCTCGACGCCGAGGACTGGCTGCCCGCCCCGGCGCAGGCCGCGATCATGATCGAGTGCCGCGCCGACGATCAGACCGCCCGCGCCTTCCTTTGCGCCGTGGACCACGCACCCAGCCGCACGCAGGTTCTGGCCGAGCGCGCGCTGCTGGCCGGGCTTGGCGGCAATTGCCACAGCCCGATCGCGGTGCTGACCCGTCACGAAGGCGCAGACCTTCTCATGCGCGCCGCGCTCTACAGCCCCGACGGCGCCGAGCATGTCACCGGCGAGGCCCGCTTCGCCGCAGACGATGCGCAAGGCCCGCTGGACCTCGCCGCAGACCTGCTCGCCCGCGCGGTGCCGGCCATCGCCGTACACTTTGCGGGCGCCCGGGCCTTGGAAGAATGAGCCACGCGCAGGCAGAGCAACAGGTACCCCTGCCCGTCCTGATCCTGCGCCCCGAACCCGGCGCTTCGGCCACCCTTGCAGCGGCGCGGGCGAGCGGCCTGATGGCCCACGTATTCTCCCTGTTCGAAGTGCGCGCCCTGCCGTGGGAGCCGGTCCATCGGGCCGGCGTGGACGCTCTGCTACTGGGCAGCGCCAATGCCCTGCGCCACGGCGGCGCGGCGCTGACGGCCTATCGCGGCCTGCCCGCATACGCCGTGGGAGAGACGACCGCGCAGGCTGCGCGGGACTTCGGGCTGAACGTGGTCGCCACCGGCAAGGGCGGTCTCCAGCCCATGCTGAACGCGCTCGATCCCGCCCACCGCCGTCTGCTGCGTCTCGCCGGGCGCGAGCGCATTGAACTTGCGATCCCCGAAGGCGCCGCGGTCATCACCCGCGAAGTCTATGCGAGCGAACCGCTGCCCATGACGCCCGACCTGGCCGCGCTGCTGGCCCGCCCGGCCCTTGCCCTGCTTCATTCAGGAGAGGCCGCCGCGCACTTTGCACAGCTTTGCGACGAGGCGGGAATCGCGCGGGCACAAATCCGCCTCGCCGCCATTGGCCCGCGCGTCGCGGCCCGCGCCGGGACGGGCTGGGCGGACATCCGGTGCGCGCAAAGCCCGGACGATGCCGCGCTGCTGGCCTTGGCCGCACGAATGTGCCAAGAAGCCGGCTCAGAACACATGTTGCCACATTAAGGGCTTGATGCAGGACATTTCCGCACCCCTCGCTTCTCCGGCTTCGGCGCCGCCGCCGCGCAGCCGATCGGCCGGACTGACCCTGTTCGCCCTGCTGATCGCATTTCTGCTTGGCGCCGCGCTGGTCGCCTGGCTTTCGGCGCGCGGCTACCTGGCGATGCTGGGTCCGCAGCCCGCCGCGACGACCGCCGCCGACACCACCCCCGCCGCCCCGCCGCCGCCCGACGCCGCCCGCCTCGCCGCGATCGGCACCGTCGAAGGGCGCCTCGCCATGCTGGAGGACCGCATCTCGCGCGTCGATTTCCAGACCCATGCCGCCGCCGGCAACGCCGGGCGCGCCGAGGGGCTGCTGATAGCCTTCGCGGCGCGGCGCATGATCGATCGCGGCGAGCCGCTGGGCCACGTCTCGGACCAGCTTCGCCTTCGCTTCATGAACGCCCAGCCGCGCGCGGTGCAGACGGTGATCGACTTCGCCGCCAATCCCGTCACCATCGACGGCCTTGCCGCGCGCCTCGAAGCGCTATCGCCAGAGCTTACGGTGACGCAGAGCGACGAAAGCCTGTGGGACCGCGCCCGTCACGAGGTGACCTCGCTGTTCGTGGTGCGCCGCGATTCGGGCGCACTGGCGTCCCCGGCCGCGCGGATCGACCGCGCCCGCGTGATGCTCACCGCGCGGCGGATCGACAACGCGATCGGTGAAGTGGAACGCCTCCCCGGCGCCGACGCCGCCGACACCTGGATCGCCGACGCGCGCCGTTTCGAAGCGGTGCAAAAGGCGCTCGACCTGCTGGAGACGACTGCGATGCTGGAGCCTGCCCGGCTTCAGGACGGCGAAGGCCAGGCGGTCGACCAGCCTAGCCCGCTGGCGCCGACCGCGCCGATGGGCGATCCCACGGAAGCGGCGGCAGAGTAACAGGCGCCCGGCCCTCCCCCGGGGCCGGCAGACTCAAGCCCGGCCGGTCTCGTTCGAAAGCAGCGCCGGGTCGATCCCTTCCGCCCGCCATGTCGCCATCCAGCGGCCTTCGGGCGGGGTCTGGAACAGGACTTCACGGTGGCCGTCGGCGGCGTACCAACCGTGGTGGCGCATTTCGGCTTCCAGCTGCCCGGCGCCCCAGCCCGCATAGCCCAGGGCCATGATCCACTGCGATGGTCCCTGCCCCTCGGCGATCGCGCGCAGCACGTCCATCGAGGCGGACAGCGCGCACAATCCCTCCACCGCAATGGTATCAGCCCCGCCCCAGTCGGTGGAATGGAGGATGAACCCGCGTCCCGGCTCCACCGGCCCGCCGTTCATGACCTCGCGGTTGGGCGAGACGCCGGGGTCGATGTCCAGTTCCTCCAGGACGTCGTGGAAACGCACGCCCTGACGGACATGGCCAATGCCGATGCCCAGCGCGCCGTTCTCGTCGTGGACGCACATCACATTGACCGAGCGTTCGAATCGCGGATCGAACATGCCGGGCATGGCAAGCAGGATGCGCCCCGATAGGTACTGTTCCACTGTCACGCCCCGCATTCTAGGCAAGGCGCACAGCACCGCAAGCCCAACGAGAGAGTCCGCTTTGACGATGCGACGGGGCAGCCTTATGTCCTGCGCCAAAGGAGACCTTCCGCCGTGACACTGCTGTTCGACCTGCCCGCCGTTCCCACTGTTCCCGTGCTTGGCACCGAGGGCCGCTATCCCGTGCGCCGGATCTTCTGCGTGGGGCGCAATTACGCCGCCCACGCGCTGGAACTGGGCAATGCGGTCGACCGCGAGGCGCCGATCTGGTTCAACAAGGCCCCCGCCGCGCTGTGCCTTTCGGGCGAGACCATTCCCTATCCGCCCGGCACCGCGAACTGCCATTACGAGATGGAACTGGTGATCGCCATCGGCGCACCGGCCTTCCGCGTCGCTGCCGAAGATGCGATGGCGGCGGTCTACGGCTACGCCTGCGGCCTCGACATGACCCGGCGCGACCTGCAGAACGCCGCCAAGGCCAAGGGCTACCCCTGGGACACGGGCAAGGACTTCGAGAACGGCGCGGTTATCGCGCCGATCACCCCCGCAGGCCAGTTCGGCGCGGTTGCCGACCAACGCATTACCCTCGCCCAGAACGGTGTCATCAAGCAGGACGGCACCCTGTCCGACATGATCTGGTCGGTCCCCGAACTAATCGCCGACCTTTCGCGCCTCTACCACCTGGAACCCGGCGACCTGATCTACACCGGCACCCCGGCAGGCGTGGGCCCGGTTTCCCCGGGCGACGTGCTGAAAGGCACCATCGACGGCCTCGCGCCCGTGGCGCTGGAGATCGGCGCGGCGGAGTAACACCAAAATCGGCCCGCCCAAACCGCTCGGCATGAGCGGTGGGGGCGGGCAAGGGCAGCTCACCACCAGCGCCCGCCGCGCCTTGCCAGCGGCAGGGGTTGGCCTAAAGACGGGCGCCATGATTTCAAACCGGCGCCTGGCGGCCATGCCCCTCCTCACCCTGGTCTCTCTCCTTGCCGCCGCCCCGGCCCGCGCCGAGGACGATGCGGGCGATCCGAAAGGCCCCATCGTGGTGACCGGCCGGGGCCTGCGCGAAGGGCCGGCTACCCCGGCCTACGACGTGCAGACCATCGCGCGCGACAAGCTCGCTTCCAGCGCCTCTGGCCGGATCGAGGATGTGCTGGCCTCGGTCGCGGGGTTCCAGCAATTCCGCCGCGCCGACAGCCGAGCGTCGAACCCGTCCAACCAGGGCGTCACCCTACGCGCGCTGGGCGGCAATGCCTCCAGCCGGGCGCAAGTGCTGCTCGACGGCGTGCCGGTGGCCAATCCTTTCTTCGGCTATATTCCGCTCAGCGCGCTGGCCCCTGACCGGCTCGGCTCGGTCCGGGTGACGCGCGGCGGCGGCATGGGCGCTTTCGGCGCCGGCGCGGTTTCCGGCACGATCGAGATGGAAAGCGCCGGCCCGGACCAGATCGGCCCGATCCAGGGCTCCGCTCTGGTCGACGACCGGGGCGAAACGCAAGGCGCGCTCACCCTCGCCCCCCGCCTTGGCGAAGGCTTCGTCGTCGCCTCTGTGCAGTGGGACCGGGGCCAGGGCTTCTGGACCACGCCCAAGGACCAGCGCGTCGCCGCATCCGCCCGCGCCGCGTATGAAAGCCTGTCCGGCTCGCTGCGCGCGGTCGCGCCGCTGAGCGACACGGTCGAAGTGCAGGCATCGGGCCTCGTCTACGATGACCAACGCACGCTGCGCTTCAAGGGCGCCGATTCGACCTCGTCGGGCCAACAGGGATCGCTGCGCTTCGTGGGCCGGGGAGATTGGCAGTTCGACGTGCTGGGCTTCGTTCAGGCGCAGGATTTCTCCAACATCGTCATCAGCTCGACCAGCTATAAAAAGACGCTCGACCAGAAGAAGACACCGACGCTGGCGGTGGGCGGCAAGGCCGAACTGCGCCCGCCGGTGGGCGAGGCCCACGTCCTGCGGCTGGGCGCCGACCTCAAGGTGTCGAGCGGGCACCTCGTCGAGCTGCCTTATAGCGCCGTCACCGGCCTTGCCACCGCGTTTCGCCGCGCGGGCGGCAAGCAGTCGGACCTTGGCCTCTACGTCGAGGATGACTGGACGCTGGGCCAGTTCGTGGTCACCGCCGGCGCGCGGGCCGACCGCTGGACCATCCGCGACGGTTTCTACCGCGAACTCAGCGCCAGCGGCGCGGTCAACAGCGACACCCGCTTCGCCGACCGCGACGGGTGGAGCGGCAATGCGCGCGGCGGGATCGTGTGGAACATCGCGCCCGCCCTGTCCCTGCGCGCCGCCGCCTATTCGGGCCTGCGCCTGCCGACCCTAAACGAGCTGTACCGGCCCTTCGTGGTGTTCCCGGTGACCACGCAGGCCAATGCCGACCTCAAGCCCGAGCGCCTGCGCGGCTATGAGGCGGGCGTGGACTTCCACCCGTCCGAAGCCCTGTCCGTCTCGGTCACTGCCTTCGACAACCGCCTGAAGGATGCCGTCGCCAACGTCACCCTCAGTTCCACGATTCGCGAGCGCCAGAACGTCGACGCCATCCGCGCGCGCGGGGTGGAGGCCAGCGCCGACCTCAAGCTGGGAAGCGTCGACCTTTCCGGCTCGCTTTCGTGGACCGACGCCAAGGTCGAGGCGAGCGGAACACAAGTCGCGCTGAACGGCCTGCGCCCGGCGCAGGTGCCCAAGCTGGCCGCCAGCGGCACCGCGTCATGGGCGCCGCGCGATGGCTGGCGCCTTGCCGCCACCGTGCGCCGCACCGGCGCCCAGTTCGAGGATGACCTCGAAACCGACGTGCTGCCCGCCGCGACCACGCTCGACCTGTTCGCGCAGGTGCCCGTCACCCGGTTCGTCTTGCTGGTGCTGCGCGGTGAAAACCTGACCAATGAGACGATCGTGACCCGCAATCAGGGCGGCTCGATCGACCTTGGCGCGCCGCGCACGCTGTGGGCGGGGATCAAGGTAGGCTTGCGCTGAAGCCTCGGCTGGGGCACCCGCCAGACATGCGCAAGGCCACCGCACCATGACCCGGCTTACCGTGAACGACCGCCCGGTCGAATTCGCGATGGACCCGCGCACGCCGCTGCTCTGGGCGCTGCGTGACGGCGCCAATCTTACCGGCACCAAGTACGGCTGCGGCGTGGGCGATTGCGGCGCCTGCACCGTCATGGTCGACGGCGCGGCCCTGCGCGCCTGCCTCATCACCCTGGCCGAATGCGAGGGCCGTTTCGTGGTCACGATCGAGGGCCTTTCGCACGATCGCTCGCACCCTGTGCAGCAGGCGATGGTGGCGGAGCAGGCCATCCAGTGCGGGTTCTGCACGCCGGGCATCGTCATGAGCGCGGCGGCGCTGCTTGCCCACAACGCCAGCCCCAGCGAAGCCGAGATCAAGGCCGCGATCCCCAACCTGTGCCGCTGCGGCGTCTATCCCCGGCTGCTGGGCGCGGTGCAGCGCGCCGCCGCCGTAACCCGCCGCGAGGACACGATCAGCGCCGCGCCCGCCCCCGGCATCGCGCCCGAGGATGCGGCCCGCGCGGTTCCCGCCCTGAAACCCTAAGGAGTACCCTCATGAACGCCACCATCTGGCACAACCCCGCCTGCGGCACCTCGCGCAAGACGCTGGCGATTCTCAGCGAAACGCCGGGCGTCGACGTCACCGTGGTCGAATATCTCAAGACCCCGCCGAGCGCCGAAAAGCTGGGCCAGCTCTACCGCGATGCCGGCATCACACCGCAGCAGGGCCTGCGCCTGCGCGGCACCGATGCCGCCGAGCGCGGCCTGCCCGATGCCGACGACGAGACCGTGCTGGAAGCCATGGCTGCCCAGCCCGCCCTGATCGAACGCCCCCTGGTGGAAACCGGCAAGGGAGTGCGCCTGTGCCGCCCCCAGGACCTTGTCCAAGAGATTCTCTGAGGCATTTTTCCCATCGTCCCGTCTCATCCACAGGCCCCATCGCCTTGCAATGACGCGGACAATCTGCCACCGCATGGCACATTCATGACATCATAACCTTGCGAGAGCTTACCTCAGCATGACCAGTACAGAGCTTGCCCGAGAGGCGCTGCCCCAGCGAATCAAACGCAAGATCAAGCAAGGCATGGGGCCATGGGGCGTGTTCCTCGAAGGTTTCCTGCGCAATCCGGTGATGGTCGGCTCGATCATCCCGTCCTCGCGATTCACGATCAACCGCATGTTGTCGAAGGTCGACTGGCCAAGCTGCAAGCTGTTCGTCGAGTATGGACCGGGCGTTGGCACCTTCTGCCAGCCGGTGCTCGACAAGCTGCCGCGCGACGGCATGATGCTGGTGATCGACACCAACCCGCTTTTCATCGACTACCTGCGCAGCACGATCCGCGACAGCCGCTTCGTCGCGGTGCTCGGCTCGGCAGCGGACGTCGAGGAAATCGTGCGGGCGCATGGGCATGAAAAGGCGGACTACGTATTGTCAGGCCTGCCCTTTTCGACCCTGCCCGACGGCGTGGCCCCCGCCATCGCCGCCGCCACCTACCGCGTCATCCGCAAGGGCGGCGCGTTCCTGGTCTACCAGTTCCGCCCCAAGGCCAGAAGCTACATGGCCAAGCACTTCAAGCGCATCGACGACGCGATCGAGCCGATCAACGTGCCGCCCTGCTTCATGTGGTGGGGCTGGAAGGACGAAGACGAAGGCTGAGGCCTCGCCCTCGGCTTTTGCCACCTGAAACGAAAAAGGCCGCCCGCTCGTCAATTCGAGCGGGCGGCCTTTTTCGTTCGCCTTATCCGCCGGCTATTCGAAAGTACTCGCGACCATGTCGGCCGAAGGGCCCGCCAGTTGGCGGTGTGTCTGGCTGAGCACCGCAGCAAGAACGATGCTTGCCGCCGCACCGATTGCGCCGGAAACCACTCCCATCACCAGCACGGCGATATTTCCCTGGCCCAGCACCAGCATCACCGGCCCGACCAGAACGAACGTCGAGATCAGCGCAAGCGCGAGATAGCCCACCATGAGCAGCGTATAGAACCCGAAGAGACGCAGACTGTTGCCGCGGGTCAGGCGCCATGAACGCGCCATCGCCGCGATTGGATTGCCGGCTCCCTCGTTGACGATCACCGGGACCACCAGCGAGAATTTCACAGACGCATATGTCAGCGCCAGCAGGA
This sequence comes from Novosphingobium barchaimii LL02, assembly GCF_001046635.1. Classification (GTDB taxonomy): domain Bacteria; phylum Pseudomonadota; class Alphaproteobacteria; order Sphingomonadales; family Sphingomonadaceae; genus Novosphingobium; species Novosphingobium barchaimii. The sequence goes on along the minus strand of NZ_KQ130455.1, from coordinate 206,187 downwards.
CCAGGACAACCGCCAGGATCGAACCCGCGCTGGCCGCGCCGGCCAGCGTGAACAGTCCCACCAGCACCATCGAGAACGCCACTGTCGCCAGCATCGTGCCAACGAAGCCGACGACGCCCACTGCAAACAGTGACGGCAGCGCGCGCAGACCGGCCCCGATCGATTCGCCCACCGTCGGTCTTCCCCGGTCGCTGATGAGCGCCGTGACGGAAAGATAGCCGATCATCTGCGCCAGCATACCGCCCAGGCCGAAGCCCAGAAGCAGGCCCATGTTGTCGCCCATCAGGCGGTTCATCACCTGCGGCTTGTTCATGGCTTCCATGATCTGCGTCTGAAGGTCCGTCAGGAACACCGTGGATAGCAGCGTGGGCAGCAGGAAGAACACGCCGCCCAGCGCCAGCAGCACCTCGCGATTGGCGCGAACGGCGGCCATGGCGTCGCCCCAGGCCCGGTTGCTGTCGAACTTCATCACTTACTCCACACCAAGGCTTTGCCCTAGTGTAGAGCCGGGTTCGCCTAAAGGCACTTGATAACCGCAGGGAATGACGCCACGCAACGCGCCATGACGATTCCCGCAATTCTTCCGGGTGATATCGAGCTGCGCATCTCGCGCGAGCCGGTCCCCTATCGCGAAGCGCTGGAGGAGATGACCGCGCGCAATGCCGCCATCGCCGCCGGCGAAGCACGCGAACTGATCTGGCTCCTGGAACATCCGCCGGTCTACACCGCCGGGACCAGCGCCGCCCTGGACGAACTCCTCGACCCGCGTTTCGAGGTGGTCGAGGCCGGGCGCGGCGGACGCTATACCTATCACGGCCCGGGCCAGCGTATCGGCTACGTCCTGCTGGACCTCAAGAAACGTGCCCGCGACGCGCGCGGCTTCGTCCACGGCCTCGAAGGCTGGGTGATCGAGACCCTGCGCGATTTCGGAGTCGAGAGCTTTCGCGCCGACGGCCGCATCGGCATCTGGACCACCGACGTCGACAGCCGCGAGGCGAAGATCGGCGCCATCGGCGTGCGCATCCGCAAATGGGTGACGATGCACGGCTTTTCAGTGAATATCCGCCCCGACCTGTCGCACTTCACCGGGATCGTTCCATGCGGCATCGAGGAATTCGGGGTGACCAGCCTGGCACGCCTTGGCCGCGAGGTTGATTTTGCCGCCTGGGACGAGGCGATGATCGCCCGCGCGCCGGCATTCCTTGCCACCCTCGAAAGCCCATGCCCCCGTTCGGAGACCGCAGAATGACTGCTTCGCGCCTGATGATCCTGGCAGCCGTCGGCACGGCCCTGCTGCTGGGCGGCTGCAACAAGAGCGCCGACGACCAGCCCAAGGCGGCTGCCGGCGGCGACCTGCTGCCGCGTTCGGCCAGCGACGATATGTTGCCTTACGACACCGTTCGCTCGCAGGCCTCGCTATCGGCTCCGGATGCCGAACTGGTCGATGGTGCTCCTCCTGCCGCAAGGCCTGCAGCTGCCGAATCAACCGCACCCGAGGACGATGTCGTCAGCCAGCCAGTTACTCCGGTCGATCCGGCCCCGGCACCGGCCCCGGAGACGCGCACGCAGTAACCGCCACCCGCCGGATCAACCGGGCCCGGCAAGTCTGTTTAGCCGGCGTTGAAATGTCGCAGGATCTTGCCGTCCAGCGGCTCCTTGAAGCGCACCGCGATCCGGCTGGCCCCCCTTTGCGTGGCGGTAGCGGCGAACGGCCCCATCGCCCCGATCCACAAGGAAAAGTCGGCATCGAACAGGCCGCGCGGAGCATCGGTTTCGAGGTCGCAGCCCCCGTCCGCCAGTTCGCATATACGCACGTGGGCCTTGTCGCGGGCGCTGACGCACTCGCCGTACAGGATCATTGTCATTGTCTTTCAGCCGTCCGGTTGCCCGGCGTCCTCTTTTTGTTTTTTTGGTCGGCTGAATTAAGGACATCACCTCGCCCAGCCGGCGAGGTTCTGCCCCGCACCCACTCCTGATACCCGACCTAAAGGTCAGAACGGTTTCAGGCGAGTGTCAAATTTATGATGGACGAAAGGACCCTCCGAATTACCGGGAGACCCGTTCGTCCAAATCTGTTCAGGCGGCTTCGTTTTGCGACAGGTCGCTACCGGCGGGTTCCTTTTCGTTCCCGACAAGCGCCTTCACGAACTGTTCGCGCCAATGGATCACATCCTCCTGCCTGACCGAGGCAAGCAACCTGGCATGGCGACGCTTGCGCTCGGCCAATGGCATATCGAGCGCACGCTTGATCGTTTCCGCCACGTGTTCCACGGAGTGCGGGTTCACCAGAAGCGCATCCTTGAGCTGCAGCGCCGCGCCCGCGAACTGCGAGAGAATCAGTACACCGGGGTCCTCGGGGTCCTGCGCCGCGACATATTCCTTGGCCACCAGGTTCATGCCGTCGCGCAAAGGGGTGACCAGGCCGATCTCGGCGGCACGGTAATACCCGGCAAGCTGCGCGCGGGGATAGCCCCGGTTGACGTAGCGGATCGGCACGAAACCCACATCGGCATGGGCGCCGTTGATATGGCCGGTCTTGCGCTCCAGGTCTTCGCGTATCTGCTGGTAGCTGGCAACATCACCCCGGCTCGGCGGGGCGATCTGGAGCAGCACCGCATCGCCGGCCTGTTCAGGATGATCGGAAAGGAAGCGGGCGAAGCTCTCGAAACGCTCCCCCAAGCCCTTGGAATAGTCGAGCCGGTCGACCCCGATCAGGATCTTGCGGCCGCGCACGCTCGACTTGAGGACATTGTAGGCTTCCTTGGCCTCATCACTTTTGGCCGCCTCGGTGAATTCGGCAAAATCGATACCGATCGGGAACGCACGGGCCACGACCTTGCGCCCCTTGTAGTCGATCGAATTGTCGAGATTGACCTTGAGGCCCATTTCCTTCTGCACATAATGCAGGAAGCTCTCCAGCCACTCGGTGGTCTGGAAACCCAGCACGTCGTATTCCAGCATCGAGGCGACCAGACGCTCATGGAAAGGCAGCGAAGCCAGCAGGCGCGTGGGCGGCCAGGGCGTGTGCAGGAACAGGCCCATGCGGTTCTTCACGCCCTTCCCGCGCAGGATCGAACCCAGCGGCAGCAGGTGGTAATCGTGAACCCAGACAAGGTCGTCCGGCTCGATCAGCGGCAGCACCGACGCGGCGAAACGCTCGTTCACGCGCTCGTAGCCCTCGCCAAAGTTGCGGTCGTATTCTGTCAGGTCGATGCGGTAGTGAAATAGCGGCCAAAGTGTGCGGTTGGCGTAGCCGTTGTAATACTCGTCGATGTCCTGTGGCTCGAGATCGATGGTGGCCGTAGTGACATCGTCGTTGCGCTGCATATCGAGATGGCCGGTGAATTCGGCGGTTTCCTGCCCCGACCAACCGAACCAGATGCCCCGGTGCTCACGTAGCGCGGAATTGAGAGCCACCGCCAATCCGCCCTGGGCCCCGGCTGCGCCAGCGGCCTTGGGTACGCTGACCCGGTTCGAAATGACGATCAATCGGCTCATGTGTAGTCCCCTGTCGCACCCGGCAAAGGGCACCTCATGGTAAGGCCGCGCTTCTTGGCGCAGGCATGGAAAGGCAGGATAGCAGGCATTGTCAACGCCAGTCCCGCCACGACCGGGACAGCTGCCCGGCGCAATTGATGATCCCCACCAGCGAGTAGGTCTGCGGGAAATTACCCCACAGCTCGCCCGTCTCGAAATCCATGTCCTCGGACAGCAGGCCCGACTTCGTGCGGTGCGCCAGCATCGCCTCGAAGATGCGGCGCGCCTCCTCGTCCTCGCCGCTGCGATGAAGCGCCTCGATCAGCCAGAAGGTGCAGATGTTGAAGGCGGTTTCGGGCAGGCCGAAATCGTCTTCGCTGTCATAACGCAGCATATGCTCGCCCCGGCGCAGGGCCTTCTGAACCGCTTTGAGCGTCGCCTTGAACCGGGGATCGTCGGCCGGCAGATATCGCAGCTCGACCATCTGCAGCAAGCTGGCATCAAGCTGCGAACCACCGAAGCTGGCGGCATAGTGGCCACCCGCGTCGTGGCCCTCGACGAGATGCCAGGCGCTCTCGTCGATATGGGCGCGCACGGTATCGGCCCGCTCGCGCCAGAGCGCGGCGCGGTCATGAATACCCAGGTGCTCGGCGGCATTGGCAAGGCGGTCGCAGGCGGCCCAGCTCATGACGCTGGAATACGTATGGATCGCGGTGCGGGTGCGCAGTTCCCACAGCCCTGCATCGGGCTGGTCATGGGTTTTCCACGCCATCTCGCCGATCTGTTCGAGACCGCGGAAATCGTCCTCGTTGGCGATGCGCAGCAGGCGCTGGTCCCAGAACGCCTGGATAGAGGGCAGAACGATCTGGCCGTAGCAGTCGTTCTGCACCTGATAGTAGGCGGCATTGCCCACGCGCACCGGGCCGGTATTGCGATAGCCGGGAAGGTCGGGCGCCTCCCACTCGATGATCTCCTTGGCGCCGCTCACCGCATAGAGCGGCTGCACCACGCCGCCCGGGGCATCGGCCACAATGTTGCGCAAGTACGCGAGGTATTTCTCGAGAACGTCCAGCGCGCCCAGGTGGTTCAGCGCCTGTACGGTGTAATAGGCGTCACGGATCCAGCAATAGCGGTAGTCCCAGTTGCGCTGGCTGCCCGGCGCCTCGGGGATCGAGGTGGTGAGCGCGGCGACGATCGCGCCGGTCTCCTCGTGCTGACACAGCTTGAGGGTGATCGCGGCGCGGATCACCGCATCCTGCCAGTCGAGCGGCGTGGCGAGGCCGCGTACCCACATTCGCCAGTAATGGCCCGTCTTTTGCAGCATGGCATCCACGTCATGCTCGACGTTGCCATTGAACGGCTCGTCCGGGCCGAGGAAGAAATGCAGCGACTTTTCGAGGCGGAACCAGCGCTCGTCGAGGACGTAGCCTACCGGGCAGTCGGTCGTCAGTCGCATGGCGTTGCGTTCGACCAGATAGCGCACATGGTTCGAGCCTTGCGTGATCGGGGCCAGCTTGGCGCCGTAACCGCTCATCGGGGTGAGGATCGTGCGGATGCGCGGCGCGCCCGAAACGGGGCGCACGATGCGCGCATAGGCGACCGGGCGGTACATCCGCCCCTCGCGCTCGAACCGGGGGGCGAAATCGTAGATTTCCACCGCACCGCCATTGGCATCTTCCAGCCGGGTCACGAGGATCGGCGTGTTGCGCAGGTAATGCTGGCTGGCCGAGACCTGGCCCTCCAGCTCGAAACGCCAGGTGCCGGCGTCCTGCCCCTTGTCGCCGCGCAGGAGGGCGCAGAACGTCGGGTCGCCGTCGACCCGGGGCACACAGCCCCATACGATCGCCCCGGCTTCGTCGATCAGTCCGCTGACCTGGCAATTGCCGATCGGCCATAGTTCCAGAGTGCTGACGGGATCTGGCGAAGACACGGCTGATACGGTGGCAGTCGTCATGGGCGGGTCTCTCCTTCGGGCTGGGCAGCGGGCGCTGATGCGAGCCCATCTTCCAGCCAGGTGTGGACGGCGGCGACGTCGGGCAGGCGCAGTGCGGCGGCGGTGGCGCGCATCGGCCCCACCAGCACACCTTGCCCGCCCAGATGACGAACCGCCCGGAAGGCGTCCTCGTCGGTAACGTCGTCGCCCAGGAACAGCGGGGCGGCCCCGGCAAAGGCGGGAAGCCCCATGAAACGGGTAACGGCAGTGCCCTTGTCGGACCCCGGCATCGCCAGTTCAATCACCTGCTTGCCGTGCTTCATGGCAAGACCGCCATCTTGTGCGAGTATCTGCGCGCAGGCCAGCAGACCTTCGAGCGCCTCGGGATGGCGGCGGTAGTGAACAGCGACGCTGAACGGCTTGGGCTCGACCAGCAGGCCGCCGTTGGCAGCCGCGAAACGCTCCAGCGCGGCGACCACGGCTGCGGGCAGCGGATCGGCAAGCGGCTCGACCTCGGCTCCGGCCCGAGAGCGGAATTCACCCCCATGCGAACCGGCAACCGCCACCTCCACCGGCCCCAGAAGCGCTTCGAGCGCCGCGATCGAACGCCCGGTGACAATCGCCAGCCTGCCGCCAAGACGCCGCGAAAGCGCAGTGATCATGCCGGCAAGGCGAGGCGCCACCACGACTGCGTCGGGATGATCGGCGATCTCCACCAGCGTGCCATCGAAATCGAGGAACAGGGCGATGTTCGCCCCGGGGTCGAGCGCAGGGGGAAGCGGCAGGTCGTCTTCTGCGGCGAATGCGGGCCCTGTGTGCGATGGACTGGCCATCCGCGGCGTACTGGCCGTTGGCAGGCTCGCTTGAAAATTGGTCATCGGTGCTCGCTTCGCCCCCGGTTGGCATGGATCAGCAGCGCGGCATCGAAAACCACGCACAGGCCGGGCGGCCCCGTTCCACCACCCGGGCCATTAGCCGAACGGCCATGGGCCCGCGTTGTTCCCTTGTTCCGCCAGTTTTCGCCGCAGTGCAACACGCTCGCCATGATATGGGGTTAAACCGCCACGGATCGACCGCTTCGGATCGAAACTTTTTTGCAACTGCGAATGAAATCGCGGTAACCGAAGGTCCACCCGACGTATTGGCCCTTGCCTGATCGTCCGCGCCGCGCTTTGGATGCGCCGGTACGTTCCGGGCTTCCGGCGCGGGTACATGGCGGAACTGGCGCGAAAGGCGTGTGAATGAAGAAAATAGTGGCGTTCGATCTCGATGGGACCCTGGCGCTGAGCAAGCAGCCGTTGACCGACGAGATGGCCGAGCTGCTCTCCCAGTTGCTGACGGTGGCACAAGTCGCCGTGATCTCGGGCGGGGACTGGCCCCAGTTCGAAAAGCAGGTCGCCAGCCGCCTGCCCGCCCATGCCGATGTCTCGCGTCTGTGGATGCTGCCCACCAGCGGCGCCAAGCTCTACCTTCACCGCGAAGGCGCCTGGGAAGCGATCTATGCCGAACTCTTCACCGACGAGCAGAAGGCCGAGATCCTTGCCGCCTTCGACGCTTCGCTGGCGGCGACCGGCTTCACCCCGGAAGAAGTCTGGGGTGAGCGGATCGAGGATCGCGGCAGCCAGATCACCTTCTCTGCACTGGGCCAGCAGGCCCCGCTTGACGCCAAGGAGCACTGGGACCCGGACTTCGCCAAGCGCAAGGTCATTCAGGCCGATCTGATCAAGCGCCTGCCCGGCGTCTCGATCAACCTGGGCGGCGCGACTTCGGTGGACGTGACCCAGCCCGGCATCGACAAGGCGTGGGGCCTCAAGCGTCTGTCCGAGCGTAGCGGCGTGGCCGAAGCGGACATCCTGTTCATCGGCGATGCCATCTTCCCCGGCGGCAACGATTACCCGGCCAAGACAATGGGCCTCGACACCGTCTGCGTGCGCGACGCGGCCGATACCGCCAATGTGATAACCGCCATCATCGCCTGCCAGAAGGCCGGGTAAACCGTAGCGCAAAGGCGGGAATGCGGGCATGAGGACCAGCTGATGCCCGCATTCTACCTTACCCTGATAGCAGTGCTGCTTGCCGGCTTCGGAGCGCGCGATCAGGTGACGATCGCAGGGCTCGGCCAGCGGCAGGGCCAGCGGCCAGCGGTGCTGGTCACCGCAATCCTCGGTGCGCTGCTGACCGCGTCGCTTGCAGCCTATGCCGCCCACTTCATGCTGGAGCAGCTGCCGCCCCCCGCACGCACGATCTTCGCCGCCATCGCGCTGGGATTGGCCGGCCTGGAATCGATGATTCTCGCGCCGCGCCGCGACCCGCGCGAGCCGACAAATTCGCTGGGCGCACTAGGGATCGTGCTGGTCGCCCAGCAGGTTACCGATGCGGCGCGCTTTGTCATCTTCGGCATGGCGGTGGGCTATGCCGCGCCCTGGCATGCCGGGGCGGCGGGCATGATGGGCGGCGTGATTCTCGTCACTTTCGCCTGGGTCCGGCCGGACCTGCTCGGCACCCCTCCCGCGCGCTGGACAAGGCGGGTGGTCGGGGGCTTGCTTGTGCTTGCCGCCAGTACGATGTTCCTTTCGGAATTCGGGATTCTCTGATCGCGATTTGCGATCGAACCTGCGCTTTTCATTCGCGTTGCCAATTTATAGAACCGTTCACAACGAACCACGAAGAGGGAACCGTCATGACTTCCAAGGACAACTCGAAGGCCGCCCTGATCGACAGCCTCAACGGTCTGCTGGCCGATACCTTCGCGCTTTACGTCAAGACCAAGAACTTCCACTGGCACGTGCGCGGTCCGCAGTTTCACGACCTGCACCTGCTGTTCGACGCGCAGGCGGCAGAAGTGTTCGGCCTGACCGACCTCATCGCCGAGCGCGTGCGCAAGCTGGGCGGCACCACGCTGACCTCGATCGGCGCCATCGGTGCGAAGGCCACGATCAAGGACGAGGACGACACAAGCCTGGATGCGATGGCCATGGTCAAGGCCCTGTTCGACGACAACACCGCCTATGTCGCGACGCTTAAGGCGACCAAGGAACTGGCCGGCGAAGCCGGCGACAACGCCACTGACGGCGTGATCGACGACTGGACCGACCAGGCCGAGCAGCGCGCCTGGTTCCTGCGCGAGATCATCGCGTAAGAGATTTCGTCCTGGTGATTTCACATCGCATGGGGGAGTGCTAGAGACTTCCCCATGCCCAGGATTGAAATGATCGAAGGCGCCGACGACGGCGCCATCGCCGCTTGGTTCGCGCAGCGCCTGCGCGCCACTCTCGCCATGTCTCCCGAAATAGCCGTGACCGTGCCGGGCGGTTCCACCCCGTTCCCGATCTTCGACCGGCTGGCAAAAGAAGCCCTGCCCTGGCCGCGCATTTCCGTGTGGCCGGGGGACGACCGTATCGTCGAGGAGGACCACCCCGCCAGCAACGTCGGAAAAATCCGCGCCCGGCTGGAGCCCGCAGGCGCCTGTATCGTGCCGCTGGCGCAGGACGCACAGCCGCCCCGCTTCGCCATCGCCTGGCTGGGCATGGGCGGCGACGGTCATGTCGCCTCGCTGTTCCCCAACACCGATCCGCGCGCGAACGATCCGCAGGCGGTACGCCGCCTCACGCCCGATCCGCTTCCCCCCGAAGCGCCATTCGACCGTCTCAGTCTGACGATCCCATCGCTGGTGAACAGCGACGAGATCGTTTTCGTGATCCGCGGCACCGACAAGCGCGCTGTTTTCGACGCCGCCGCGAAGGGCGAAAACGACCTGCCCGTCGCCCGCCTGCTCAAAGCTGCGCGGCACAAGGTCACCTGTTTCTGCTGAACCTTATCCCGGCGCCGCTGCACCGCGCGCTTTACCGGATGGCCCATGCCCTGCGCGTCCAGGTCTGGCGAGTATGGCGCCCCGATGTGCACGGCGTGCGGATCCTCGTGCTCGATGGGCAGGACCGGGTGCTGCTGGTCCGCCACTCCTACGGCTCGGATAAATGGACGCCGCCCGGCGGCGGGATGCGGCGCAGCGAAGACCCCCTGCTTGCCGGCGCGCGCGAACTGCGAGAGGAAACCGGCTGCCGCCTCATCGAGCCGCGCGTTCTGCAGATCAGCGACGAGAACCTGCACGGCAGCAGCAACGCAGTGCGTATCGTGGTGGGCCGGACCGGCGACGAACCCCGCGCAGACGGCCGCGAAATCATCGAAGTCCGCTTCTTTGCACTCGATGCCCTGCCGGCGCATATGCCCGCAGGGCTGGCACGGCGCGTACAGGCATGGGCCGCCCAGATCACTTGATACCGCTACACCGCTCGATCAGGACCTGAGGCCATCCTCACGCAGGTCATCGCGCAGCGCGGGGCTTGCCCGATCCCATTCGATCCCATCCATGCTGACGAGATTGAAGCGTCCGAACAGGTCCGCGAAGCGGTTACGTTACAGATACTTGCCGATTGCCGGACACCTTTCCCATTTCGGGGGATATTTGGCCTGTTCCAAACCAGGCCTACAGTGCCTTGTCGTAAACCGCATATTCCCGGTTCACCTTGCTGTTGATGGCATCGGCGATGGCGACCATGCCCTGATTGTCCTCCAGCACCCAACCGATCTCGGCACGCTTGGTCTCGAAGTTCGCGATTGCTGCACGCCGGATGTACTCGATCATCATGAAGGCCAACTGACTGGCGAGGCGCGATGACTGCAGGCTCTTGCGAACCCCCATCAGCGGCACGCGCATGTCGGCGGGCTTGGGCTTGCGCAGCCACAGCAGCAGCTTGATCAGACCCAGGACAGACGGTTTGCCATTACGCTTGTTCACCCGCATCTGGATGCCGTTGAGGTCCGGCAGCGTCATCATGAACGCCACCGGCTCGCCGTCATATTCGGCGATATGGATCAGCGCGGGATGGACCAGCGGCTTGAGCGCCTTGCCGGTATAGGCGATCTCTTCGGGCGTGAAGGGCACAAAACCCCAGTTGTCCGACCAGGCATCGTTGAGGATTTCGCAGATGATCGCGGCATCGCGGTCGAACTGCTTGAGTTCCACCTTGCGGATGCGGATACGCGCGTTCTTCTCGCCAGAAGCAACGATGCGCTGGATCAGCGGCGGAAATTCCTTCCGAACGTCCAGATCGAAAGTGCGCAGCATCTTCACCAGACCATAGCCGGCGCGCTCGATCCAGCCCTGATAAGCTGCATTGTGGTGCGCCATCATCACCATCGGCGGGTGATCGTGGCCCGAGACCTGGATGCCCGGCTCCTCCCAGACGGAGAGGTTCATCGGCGCGATGACGCGCGTCATGCCCTGCCCGCGCAGCCACTCCTCGGCAGCGGCGATCAGTGCGCGCGCGGTATCCTCGTCTTCCGCCTCGATCGCGCCCCAGTTGCCGGTGCCGGGACCCATGCCCTGTTCGACCGGCTGTTTCAGCGCCAGTTCATCGATATGTGCCGATATACGGCCGATAACCCTGCCATCGCGGTGGGCCAGGAACAGCTGGACTTTGGCATGTTCGAAAAAGGGGTTCTTGCCGGGGGTGAACTTGGAAATCTCTTCCGAGCGCAAGTTGGGCACCCAGTTTTGATCTGCGGCATTAAGCCGATAGGCGACATCGACGAAAGCGGCGCGATCGGCCTTGCTGGAGACGGGAGTGATCACTAGTTCGGCCATGGCCACGATGCTGCCTTTGTTTCGGCTTAGGGAAATGTGTGAGCGCGACGTGCTGCGCCAAGCGGCACATTGTCAAGCCCACTACCTGGCCGAGCTGTGCGGCGATACACGGCGAACCCCGTCCGAGGCGCATTTTTGCCCGGATGCCTTTGGAACTCTTTAACGATGAATGCCCAGAAAGCGATCGACCCGGCCACGACCAGCGCGCGCGATTCCGCGCCGTCTTCCACGTGGCACTCGCAGATGCCGGACGACAAGGAGATGCTGCGCGCCGCGGTCGAGCTGACGCGCGACATCGCCGCCGCGCGTCCCGGCATATACTGGACCGACATGCTGGCCAGCACAGCCGTCGGTTACGGCGCGCTGGCAGGGGCAATCCTGGTAGGTAATCCCCTGATCGCGGTGCTGCTCGGGCTTCTTTCAGCGCTGGCGCTTTACCGCTCGCTGCTGTTCATTCACGAACTGACCCACATCCACAAGGACGCCCTGCCCGGCTTCCGCTTCACCTGGAACCTGCTGGTCGGCGTGCCGATGCTGATCCCCTCGTTCATGTATGAGGGCGTTCACACCCAGCACCATGCCCGCACCCGCTACGGTACGCCTGAAGACCCGGAATACCTGCCGCTGGCGCTTATGAAGCCGTGGAGCCTGCCGGTGTTCGCCCTTACCGCGATCCTGCTGCCTCCCGCGCTTCTGCTTCGTTCGGCCGTGCTTGTGCCGCTGGGCGCCTTGATTCCGCCGCTGCGCACCCTGGTGTGGGGCCGCGCCTCAGCGCTCGCCATCAACCCGCAGTACCGCCGCCGCAAACCCGAAGGCGAGTTCGCTCGCATGGTTTTCTGGCAGGAACTGGGCTGCTCGACATGGGCGCTGTCCGTCCTGGCGGCCAGCATCGCCTGGGGCTGGCGCCCGCTGGGAATCGCGCTTTGCGTGGTTTCGCTGACGGCTTTCCTCAACCAGGTTCGCACGCTGGTCGCGCACCTGTGGGAGAATGACGGCGAGGCGATGACGGTCACCGCCCAGTACCTCGACTCGGTGAACGTACCGCCGCCGGCGCTGATTTCCTGGATCTGGGCTCCAGTGGGCCTGCGCTATCATGCGCTGCACCACCTGCTTCCCTCGATGCCTTATCATTCGCTGGCCGAGGCCCACCGCCGACTCAGCGCGCATCTGGGTGAAGCATCGACCTATCGCAAAGCGAGCTATCCGGGCCTGAGCCCGCTGCTGGCACGGCTGGCGCGCAGTACGATGACGGCACGGTAATCGCCGCCTACCAGCGCCATACTCAAACGAAGGAAATGCTGGGATTGAGCGCCGCGCGAACACCCCTTCCCCGGATTGGCGAGGGGTAACGCACTTATTCCTCGGTGCGGATCAGAACCGTCTCGCCGATCAGCGCGAACAGCAGGAAAGGCGCCCAGGCAGCGATGAACGGCGGATAGCCTCCGAAATTGCCCATCGCCAGCGCGGCGTTGTCGAACACGAAGTACGCAAACCCCAGTGACATCCCGATCACCGCGCGGATCAGCAGCGCCCCCGATCGCGCAAGGCCGAACGCGGCCACTGCGCCCAGCAGCGGCATCAGCGCCGAAGACAACGGCCCCGACAGCTTGTGCCACCACGCCGCATCGAGGGCGGTAGTACGCCGCCCCGCTTCGTGGACGGCGTTGATCGAGCCGGCCAGCGTGAAGATATCCTGCGAATCCGCATCGACCTTGGAAATATAGATCTTGGCCGGCGTGATCCCCGGAGCCACCGTCGCGAAGGCAAGGCGGCTGGTCGTGGTGTTGACAACATCGAACCTGACGGGACGATCCAGCTTCCACCCGGGGTTCATGAAAGTGGCTCGATCGGCGCGCAGCTGCTCGACGATCATGTCGTTGGCATCGCGGCGATAGAAGGTGACGCCGTTTAGAGTCAGCGCATTGCCCTCACCGGTCAGCGACTGGGCCAGAAGCAGGTCGCGCCCGTCGGCAAGGTAAAGGTTCGCTTTCGGCCCGGTCGCCTTGGGAATCGGGCCATAGTCCACCGCGGCCCAGGCATCGAGCGTGGCGGTGGCGCGCGTCACCACGCGCTCGTTGAAGGCGAAGCTGAAGCCGGAGATCACCAGCGCGGTCAGGATCAACGGTGCCAGCACCTGATGCGCCGACAGCCCCGCCGCCTTCATCGAGATGACCTCGCTGTTCTGGTTCAGCGTGGCCAGCGTGATGATCGTGGCCAGCAGCACCGAATAAGGCAGGAACCGCGCAACCAGCTGCGGCGCGCGCAGGGTCACGTAGTAAAGCAATTGCATCTGCCCATTACCCTGATGCGCCAGGATATCACCGCTCTCCCCCAGAAGGTCGAGCACCTGGAGCACCAGCACCAGCATGATGAGGACTGCGAAGATCCGGGTGACGAACAGCCGCGCCAGATAGAACGTCAGCGAGCGCGACGGAAAGAATTCAAGCTGCATGTCAGGTCTGGTCCGCCGGAGTGGGCAGATTCGGGCCGCGCCGCGAACGGCGCAGCAGCGACTTCAGGCGCTTCAGCACCTTGTCCGACGCGGTTTCGAGCCAGCCGAGCGGCTGGCCGCCGGGCACATAGGCGATGCGCCAGTACATCCACAGGATCAGCAGCGCGAAGACCAGGAACGGCCCCCACAGTCCGAGAATCGGGTTGATCTTGCCGAGCGAGGCAACGTCGTTCGCGTACTGGTTGACCTTGTGATAGGCCACAACCATCACGATCGACACGAACAGGCCAAGCGCTGATGTGGATCGTTTGGGCGGGATCGCCAGCGCCACCGCGAGGAGCGGCAACAGCAGCATCATCACGACTTCGACCATGCGGTAACTGAAATTCGCCTGGCTGGAGGCGCGCTCCTCCGGCGAGGCACTCTTGTTCCAGCCCAGCTTCAGCAGTTCCGGAAGGAGATATTCGCGCTCCTGCCCGCCGCGCTGGCGGAACTTCTCTATTGCAGGAAGTTCGATCGGCAGGTCATGGCGGGTGAAGGATAGCACACGCGGCATCTTGCCCGGCATGTCCTGAATGATCTGGCCCTGCTGCAGGCGCAGGATAATCGTGTCGGGCTGGTCCTTGAGCGCGAGGAAGCGGCCCTCGCGCGCCGAGATCGACAGGACCTGGCCCTTCTGATTCGCCACGCGCGCGAAGATGCCCATCAGGCGCTGCCCGTTGTCCTTGCTCTCGTCGATACGCAGGGCGATGCGGTCCTTTAGCGCCGTGAACTCACCCACCTTGATCGAGGCGCCTAGCGCACCCGACTTCAGCTCGTAGTTGAGTTCCTCGTAGTAGTAGCGCGACAGAGGCTGAAGGTACCCGACGATGGCGAAGTTGGCACCGATCAGCACCACGGTGATGATGTAGGGCACACGCAGCATCCGGGTGTAGCTGAGCCCCACCGCGCGCATGACATCGAGTTCGCTGCTGGTCGCCAGCTTGCGGAAGGCCAGCAGGATGCCCAGCATCAGCCCCAGGGGGATCGCGAGGCTGGCATATTCGGGCAGCATGTTCGCCAGCATCTTGAAGACGACGCCGATCGGCCCCCCCTCCGTCGCAACGAAATCGAACAGCCGCAGCATCTTGTCCATGACGAGCAGCGATGCGGCGAGCACGAAGATACCCAGCATCGGCATCAGCACGAGGCGCAGGATATACCGGTCAATGGCGGTCATGAACTTCAATTAGAGCACTTCCCGACCGGGGTCACTGAACGTCCCTCCTCGGCCCTTAACGGTTCGCGGCCCCGAGGGCAAAGCGATTTGTCGCATTGCGATCCGGGCATGCGGGATCACGCCGCCCTACTGTACTGACAGCAGTCCGCCGGGCGAAGCCTACAACGTGGACGGCATGGGATTGTTTCCGCAGGAGGAACGGAAAAACGCGCAGATTCAGCGCGTAAGGCACGAAAAGCCATAGCTTCGACCCAAGGCGGCGAAAAGCTCAGGCTTTTTCCAGCGTGCACTGGAGCGGGTGCTGGTTCTGCCGGGCGAAGTCCATCACCTGGTTCACTTTTGTTTCCGCGATTTCATAAGGGAAGATGCCGCAGACACCCACGCCCTTCTGGTGGACATGAAGCATCACGCGCGTGGCCTGCTCGAGATCCATGTTGAAGAAACGCTTGAGACACATCACCACGAATTCCATCGGGGTGTAGTCATCGTTGAGCATCAGCACCTTGAACTGGCTGGGCTTCTTCGGCTTGGCGCGGGTTTTGGTGGCAATACCGATCTGGTGATCGTCGCCAGCGCCGCCGGGATCGTTGTCACCGGGGCCACCGCCGCCAGCGGAATCGTCGTCACCCCCCGCAGCCACGGTCAACGCGGACACGCCAAGGGAAAGCAGGAGGTCGGATTCGGCGATAGGGGGAATCATGATGGCCAGAATATCGTACCGGGGCACCCGATAACAAGATGCCCCGGCCCATATTCTCTGAATTGGCGCTCAGACGGTCGGAAGAATCGCTTCATCCGACCGATCGGAGCGACCCGTTCGGCTCAGATCGAGACCGAACGCGCCTTTTCCATGGCGATGCTCATGCGGCCCGAGAGGGGCGCGAACGAGTCGCTGAACAGCTTGAGCATGGCTTCGCTGTTCTTCGAGCTGTACGCCACGGCGCTGTCGAAGTTCTTGCGGACCATGTCGCCCTGGAGCTTGAAGAAGTCGGTCGGCGACTTGGCGGCAGCCAGTTCCTTGATGTCGCCGGTCATGGCTTCGAAAGCGGTGCGGCCTTCGGCCACCAGTTCCGAGCCCATGCCCTGAACGCCTTCAGCCAGGATCTTGCCGGAAGCGACGCATGCCTCGACATTGCCCTTGGTGAATTCGGTGACTTCGCCAAGCACGCTGGTGCTCTTTTCGAAGGCTGCCTTGGCCTTGGCCTGGGCTTCGGTCATCGCGTCCTGAAGGCCGACGAAGTTAGTGCTCATGTCCATATTCGTTTCCTCGAGCATGAAGTTGGTGAATAGTCCTGCGAAGACGGGCTTGGTTTTAGGTGCGGTCTTTGGTGCCGCCTTGGGAGTGGCCGCCTTCGGGATCGTGACCACCGCAACCGGGGCCTTCACGTCCTTGGCAACCTTGCTGATCGGCGGAGTCGGAGCGACCTTTGCCGGAACAACTTTTTCGACCGGCTTCGACTTCGCGGCAGGCTTGGCCTGGGCGACGGGCGCGGTCTTGATCTTGGGTTTCGGGCCGGGTTTCGCCTTGACGGCGGGAGCCTTGACCTCGGGAACCTTGGCGACGGGCTTGGCCACAGCCTTAACCGGAGCAGGCGCCTTGACGGGCGCGGCCGGCTTGGCAGGGACCGGCTCGGGAGCCTTGCCGGCGGGCGCCGACACAACCTCAACGGGCTTCGCCTGAACCGGCTTGGCTTCGACGGGCTTGATATCGGCCACCTTGCTTTCGGTCGGCTTGACCTCGGCAGGCTTGACCTCGGCAGGCTTGGCGACTGCCGGCGCCTTGGCAACATTTGCTGCGATAACATCGCCCGCTGGCACGGCCTTGGGAGCCTCTACGGCCGGGGCCTTGTCCTTGGGGTCTTCATGGTCGGCCATGTTTATGATCCAGCCTTAGGTGAAAACTTGCACATCAGCCGAGCCTGCGCCCAGCACCGGAGCAACGCACGAGTCGTTTACATCGTTGCTGCGTTGCAAAATAAGTTTTTGCAGGCGCGAAGTCAACAGCGTTATGTTGCATCGCAACAAAATGTTGCACCGCAGCATTTCTTACCTTGTGAACAGTCCTCAGGATTTAAGCCACTGGCCGATTGCAACAATGTGTCAGCCAGCGGATTCCCGACGACGCCGATCAATTAAATTGCAGCAGGATCGGTGGTAATTCGTAAGGCGATCAGCGACCCGCCACATACCGACCGGGCGCATCTTCGATCACACGGTCGCCTCGCCCACCGGGTTTGCGCTTGCCGCGCGTCGGCACTTCTTCACCATCGCGCCCGCGAAGCCACTTGGCCCAATGCGGCCACCAGCTGCCGGGATGCTCGCTCGCCCCCGCGACGAACTCGTCCAGGCTCTCTGGCGAGCCGTCGTTGGTCCAGTATTGGTACTTGCCCGAGGACGGCGGATTGACGACCCCGGCGATGTGGCCGGATCCGGCCAGCAGGAACGTCCAGTCCCCGGCAAGATAGCGCGTCAGCTTCCAGACGCTGACCGGCGGCGCAATGTGATCGTCGCGGCCGGCCTGGATGTAGACCGGGGTGGTGATGCGATGCAGGTCGATCGGCGCTCCGCAGGCAGAGAGCGAATCGGCCACCACCAGGCGATTGTCGCGGTAGAGATCGCGCAGATAGTCGCGGTGCCAGCGCGCCGGGAGATTGGTGACGTCGCCGTTCCAGTGGAGCAGGTCGAAGGCGGGATACTCCTCGCCCTTGAGGTAGTTCTTCTCGACGTAGCTCCAGATCAGGTCGTTGCCGCGCAGGATGTTGAAGCTGGCGGCCAGATAGCGCCCGTCCAGATAGCCCTCGGGCGAAAGCCTGCCAACCGCGTCGATCTGCTGGTCGTCGATGAAGTTCTTGAGGTCGCCGGCGTCCTCGAAATCGACCTGCGCGGTGAAGAAGGTGCTGCTCGCCACCTTGTCCGCCTCGCCTTTGCGGGCCAGAACCGCCAGCGTCGCGGCCAGCGTGGTGCCCGCCACGCAGTAGCCGATGGTGTGGACGGAAGGGACATTCAGACGCTCTCGCACCGTATCGATCGCCTCGATCTGGGCGGCGATATAGTCGTCCCACAAAATGTCCGCCATCGAGGCGTCGGCCGACTTCCACGAGACCATGAAGACGGTGATCCCCTGCTCCACCGCCCAGCGCACGAAGCTCTTCTTGGCGTTCAGATCGAGGATGTAGAAGCGATTGATCCACGGCGGGAATACCAGCAGCGGGGTCTTGAGCACCTTGTCCGTGGTCGGCGTGTACTGGATCAGCTGATACAGCGGCGTTTCGAACACCACCTTGCCCGGCGTCACAGCGATGTTCTCGCCCAGCACGAAGGCGCCGGGGCGGGTGTGGGTGAGCTGGCCCTTGCGCATGTCGTCGAGCAGGTTCTCGAAACCGCGCACCAGGCTTTCGCCGCGGGTTTCCGCCGCCTTGCCCAGCGCCACCGGGTTGGTCAGCGGGAAGTTGGCCGGGCTGAGCGCATCGACCATGGTGCGCGTGGCGAATTGCAGCTGCGCCTTGCGGCCCGGCTCCATCCCCTCGACCGCATCGGCCATGCCCAGCATCTGTTCGCTCATCATCAGGTAGGCCTGGTGGAGGAACGCGAAGAATGGCTGGCGGCGCCATTCGGGATCCGCAAAGCGCCGGTCCTTGCGCGGAAGGTCGAGTTCCGCAGCCGGTGCGTCGCCCGCCTGCCCCTTGGCATTTGCGCCCAGACCGTACTGCCCGAACACCGTATTGACGAGGCTGAGCCCCTCGTTCCAGAGCTTGTGCTGAACGTCCGGGTTGGTGAAGGGAAGCTGGCGGAACACCGCCTCCGCCGTACCGATCCAACGGGCCGGGTCGGCAAAGTGCGGCGCCTTGTCGGACGCCCTGTTGAGCTGTTCGACCTGGAACTCGGTCCAGATCGAGTGCATGCGCGTGGCAATCTCGGCCCAATGCACGGTAGCCTCGGCGCCTGGCGTGCCTTCTGCGGGGATCATCTGGCCCAGGATCGTGGAAAGACCCTGTGCCTGGCTGCGCATGACATCGCCCAGCAGTTCTCCGGTGCCGGAAGCCGCCGGGCCTGAACCCGGCGTGCCGGAAGCCGTCGTGGTAGCCATGGCCGCTCTCTCTCCAGTTGATACGCAGTTGTGGTTGACCAATGGTTTGGCCGCATGGGCGATTCCTGTCGAGTCCCGTTCTCACCCTCTCGTTCGCACAAACGGGTAATGATCTTTCAAGATCGCCCATTTGCGCGAACGGACAAATCCCCTACAGGAACCGCGCGGCCATTCTGCCGCGACGCATATGGATATCCGAGGTCATGGAAGACGAGTTCTACCGCATCAAGCGACTGCCGCCCTACGTCATCGCCGAAGTGAACGCGATGAGGCACGCAGCCCGCCAGGCCGGTAAGGACATCATCGACCTCGGCATGGGCAATCCCGACCTGCCGCCGCCGCAGCACGTGCTCGACAAGCTGTGCGAAGTGGCACAAAAACCCGACGCGCACGGCTATTCGCAGTCCAAGGGCATCCCCGGCCTGCGCCGCGCCCAGGCGAACTACTATGCCAACCGCTTCAACGTGGAACTGGACCCCGAAAGCGAAGTCGTCGTCACGATGGGTTCGAAGGAGGGCCTCGCCAGCCTCGCCACCGCGATCACCGCGCCCGGCGACGTGGTGCTGGCACCCAACCCCAGTTACCCGATCCACACCTTCGGCTTCATCATCGCCGGCGCCACGATCCGCTCGGTGCCGACCACGCCGGACGAGAACTACTGGCGCTCGCTGGACCGCGCGATGGCCTTCACCGTGCCGCGTCCGTCGATCCTGATCGTCAACTACCCGTCGAACCCCACGGCCGAAACCGTAGACCTGGCCTTTTATGAGCGCCTCGTCGCCTGGGCCAAGGAGAACAAGGTCTGGATTCTGTCCGACCTCGCCTATTCCGAACTCTATTACGACGGCAATCCGACCCGCTCGATTCTGGAAGTGCCCGGCGCCAAGGACGTGGCGGTCGAATTCACCTCGCTCAGCAAGACGTATTCGATGGCCGGCTGGCGCATCGGCTTCGCGGTGGGCAACCCCAAGCTGATCGCGGCGCTGACCCGCGTGAAGTCCTATCTCGACTACGGCGCCTTTACCCCGATCCAGGCCGCCGCCTGCGCCGCCCTCAACGGCCCGCAGGACATCGTCGAGCGTAACCGCCTGCTCTACCAGAAGCGCCGTGACGTGATGGTCGAGGCGTTCGGCCGCGCCGGCTGGGACATTCCGCCGCCCAAGGCCTCGATGTTCGCCTGGGCGCCCCTTCCGCCGGCCCTCAAGGAAATGGGCAGCCTGGAGTTCTCCAAGCAGCTTCTGATCCATGCCGAAGTCGCTGTAGCGCCCGGTGTCGGTTACGGCGAGGACGGCGAAGGCTTCGTGAGAATCGCCATGGTCGAAAACGAGCAACGCCTGCGTCAGGCAGCCCGAAACGTGAAGCGCTACCTCACGTCGATGGGTGTGAACACGCCTTCATCGTAAGGTGCCTCCAGAATATAGTGCTACTTTTCAGCCATTAACTGGGGTTAATACTTAGGTAAGCCTGTAAGATTCTACGTGTTGTTCCTAGCCCCTGATTCACGTCATTCTTGCCCCCCTATCGCATTGGAAAGCAAGCAGATGGGGGGTTCATGGCAAATCTACTTAGACGGGATGACACACCTTACAGTTTTCGATGGCTAGGCTCCGGACGGATTCCTCACCTTTTCGATTTGAGGCATTGCGGATGGGCACTGGACGAGACGGGGGGGCCGTCCAGTGAATGCATCGGGGTGGCTCACGCGGGCCGCCTCGACAGCGCCGACTGGCAGCAAGTCCTCACCTTTCCGGATGAAGTACGGCGCTTCACTCTGGTCCTCGGCGCAACCACGGCGCATGAACGCGCCAGACTGTTTCAGGCTGGCTTTGGCGAAGCCGTTACCGACACGATCGAACTTGGTGAATTCGAGGCAAGGGCCAGCCGTCTCGCGGAGCTGACCCGCTGGCTGCCGCGCCATCGCCGGCTTGGCCCGCTCGAACTCGATCTGCTCGCGCGTGAGGCGTTCGGCAATGGCAAGGCGCTGAACCTCAACCCCCGCGAGTTCGCACTGATCTGGCGATTGGCGGATACCCCGGGCGAGCCGGTCAGCAAGCAGGAACTGATCCATGACGTGTGGCGCATGGGGTTCGTACCCGAGACGAACAGCATCGCCGTCCATATGTCACGCCTGCGCCGCAAGCTCGGCTTCGTCGGCATGTCCGGTATCATCACCACGGCCCCGGCGGGCGGCTACTGCCTGGTTCCGCCGGTCGAACGGCGCAGCGGTTCAGCGACCGCATTTTCCGCACGCGGTGCGTCCGCGGCGAGTATCGTCCAGCTAACCGCTTAACCTGGGCCAAAGCTGCCCATGGGCCCTCCGGGTCGCACCGCCGGGTAAACGCATCCGGCAACCGGAACTCAGGGACCCACACGCTTCGTCAGGGCCGAAAGATCGCCCGGCGTGTTGATATTGGGGATCGGCAGCACCGTCTCCACCCGGCGCGCACCGATGCGATCCGCAAAACCATACATCGAATGGCGCTCGTCGCTTTGCAGCAGCGCTTCCAACGTGGGGACTGCCGATACCGGCCATAGTCCGATCACCGGCTGCGCCGCGAGGAAAGCAGGCGCGGGCCCGAGCAGCGCCGGAAGATCATCGGGCAGCAGCCCCGCATCGACACCGCAGCTCAGCACCGCCTCATACCCTTCGTCGAGCGCGTGGTGCAGCGCCGCCGCCAGACCACCAAGCGGCCCCATTCCGGCGCGCGGCCAATCCGGTAAAGTCGGCGCCGGCGCCGTCTCGCGTCCGACCACCACAACATGCTCGCACCAACCGGACAAGGCATCGACTGCCAGTGCGATGAGCGTATGCCCATTAAGCTCCGCAAGCGCCTTGTCGCTGCCGAAACGGCTGGACAGCCCGCCGGCCAGAACAGCTCCAAGGATCATGCGCGCGCCTTTCTGTAACGAAAATCAAACGAACGGACCGCAAGCATAGCCCTCGCCCGTTCAATATAGGAAGCATCAGGCACCGCCCTTGTTCCTTGCCCGGCAGCACCTTGCGTCCTCGACCACAGCGGGCACCGCGTGTCCCGTTCACGCCCTTGACCGGAAACCCGCAGCAATTTGCAGCGAAAGTGAGCGAATTCCATTGCACTCCCTTCGATCGGTTGCTAGGCGCGCATTCCTCCACACGGATGGCCCGATGGCGGAGTGGTGACGTAGAGGACTGCAAATCCTCGCACGCCGGTTCGATTCCGGCTCGGGCCTCCAACTTTTTGCAGCTTGCCTGCAAACATATTCAATCTTGCGGATTGAACATGTACCAGCCCTAATTCGCTGGGAATTCATTCGACAAGATCGAATTGCCTAAGGTGCTCTGCACATAGTGCTGCATGAGCCGCGCAAACAGCCGATACCCCCCCACAGATCGCATCTATACCGGAACGGCCGCTGTCATGACGATTTCGGCAAAATAGCTGGCCATGGCCGCGTCGGCCTTGTCGCTGAGTGCGATGAAGGCACGGCGGCGGTCGCCAGTGTCGCTGACGCGCGCGAAGAGGCCGGCATCGACCATCTGCCCAATCCAGCGCAGCGCGGTCGTGGGAGGAACCGCAGCGGCGATGCAAAGCGAAGTGACCGACACCTGCTTACCCTCGATCCGCGAGGCGGTGAGATCGAGCAGCATGTCCCAGGCGGGATCGGCGAACAGGTCTCCATCGAAGAAGCGGGCCCGAAGCTGACGCTGGCGGATGATCCGGCGCACCAGTTTCGCATCGGGAAGCTGCGCTTTGGCGTGCGGCGCCGCGCCCGGAGGGGACGCTCTGCCGGCAATGGCATTGCCCGCCGCAGCAGCGCTTCCGCGAGGGTCCAGCCGGTCGATGCGGCCGGCGATCTGGCCGACCTGCTCGGTCAGGCGCAGCAGCATGAGCCGGTCGTCCTCGGACAGTTCGCGCAGCCGGCCGGAAGGAAAGCCTGCCAGCACCTGCCCCAGTGCGATCACCCGTTCGGCGCGGTCGGGATCGACGAGCAGCACCGGATGCGACTGGTCCATGCAGGCAAAGACGTCTTCAAGCGCATCGACGCTGGTCGAGACGATCAGGCGCGGTCCGCCCTGCCTTGCCCGCAGGTCCAGCCGTGCGAGCGCCGCAAGCGACGCGGCATCGACCTGGGGACAATCCACCAATACGACATCGCCCAGCGGCCTGTCCGCATCTTCGGCAAGGTCGGCAAGCGCGCCCGCCGCCGCGACGGTCAGCCCCGCAGCACTGGCATCCTCCCGCAAGGTAGCGCGCAGATGAGCGCGGTCGGCATAGATCGACAGGCGAACAGGAACATCGCCCGCCCCGCTACGCGCCGCGTCCGGGGCTGCACCATAGGCGAAGTCCGGCTGGACGAAATCCATGTCGCGCATCGCTTCCAACTCCGTTTCCATAGCGGAACATTGTTGGAACATAATGAAGTCAGGTCAACGGCATGCAGCCGTTAAAATCCTGCAAGTTCAAGCCCACCAGCCCGCAAGTTCGCGGCGTACAAGCGTTTCGAGCATCGCCATGCCGTTGGTGCCATCATTGAGGCAGGGCAGGACGGCAAGACGTGTTCCCCCCGCCGCCTCGAACACTTCGCGGCCGCGGATCGCGAGTTCCTCCAGCGTTTCCACACAATCGGCCGAGAAGCCCGGCGCGGTGATGGCGATGCGGCGGGTGCCGGAGCTGGCCAGACTTTCCAGCGTTGCCTCGGTTGCGGGTTCCAGCCATTTGGCGCGGCCGAAGCGCGACTGGAAGCTGGTCTCGACCCGCAGGCCAGGCAACCTGACGGCCAGGCGCTGCGCCAGCAGGCGCGCGGTCTTGCGGCAGTGGCAGTGATAGGGATCGCCCAGTTCGAGCGTACGCTGCGGCATCCCGTGAAACGATAGCAGCAGCACTTCAGGGACGAAATCGAGAGCGGCAACCTGCGTCGCCACGTCCTCCTCCAGAGCGCCGATATAGGCCGGGTCGTCGTAGTAAGGCGGCAGGGTGCGCAGCGCCGGCTGCCACCGCATCTTGCCGAGCGCTTCTCCGAGCCGGTCCATCACCGACGCCGTCGTCGCTCCTGAATATTGCGGATAGAGAGGGGCGACCAGAACACGGTCGTACCCCGCGTCCTTCATCGCCTGCAGGCGCGAGGGGATTGAGGGATTGCCGTAACGCATCGCCCAGTCGACCTTCACGCCGTCTCCCAGCAGAACCTGAAGCCCGCGCGCCTGCGCAGCGGTGATCGCAGCCAGCGGGGAGCCCTGCTCGGTCCAGACCTGGCCATAGGCGTGGGCGGACTTGGCGGGGCGAGTGCGCAGGATGATCCCGTGCAGGATCGGCTTCCAGGCGATAGCCGGAATTTCCACCACGCGCCGGTCGGAGAGAAATTCGGCGAGATAACGGCGCACGGCAGCCGGGGTCGGCGCATCGGGCGTACCCAGATTCACCAGCAGGACGCCGACTTTGCCGGTTGCGATCTGCGGGTGGTCGGCGGGAGCGGAAACAGGGGGCATCACAGATCCTCACCGAAAAAGGGCAGGCGGCGCAGGCGCAGGCCTGTCGCCGAATAAAGCGCATTGGCAACCGCCGGGGCGACAGCGGCGACGCCCAGTTCGCCGGGATCGGCAGGCTGCGCCTTGCTGTCGATGAATTCTACTTCAATCGCAGGGCAATCCGCCAGCTTGGGCAGCCCCATCGCGCCAAGGCTGTCACTGTCGGGGCGGCCGCCCTCATAGCGGACAGCGCAGCCCAGCGCGAGGCCGAGGCCGAAGACAAGCCCGCCCTCGATCTGCTGGCGGGCGATATCGTAATTGACGATGCGGCCGATGTCGGCGACCGCGCTCAGACGGTCCACGCGCACGCCGTTTTCATCGCGCCGGGCGCTGGCGACAACGGCGATGCGGCCTTCTCCCATGACATGGCAGGCAATGCCCTGACCGCTTGCATCGCCGCCGCCGCCCCACTGTGCCAGCACTGCGACGCGCTGGAGACATTCCGCAAGGCGGGTCTCCTTGCCCAGCATGGCCATGCGGTACGACAACGGTTCCCGGCTGGCCTTGTGGGCCAGTTCATCGACGAAGCTCTCGTTGAAGAAAGCCGTCCAGGCATGGGCATTGCCGCGCATCCGGGCCGTGGGCAGGCCGATCTTCGCAGGGACGTGATCCACCACGAGGTTGGGGATGTCGTAAGGCGGCACGGCGCCTTCAACCGCCATGGCGTCTGCCTTGCCCGCTACCGCTGCGAGAGCGTCGAAAGGCGCGTCACCATCCAGCAGGCGGCGGCCGAATTCGCGCGCGGTGGCGGGAACGGCGATGCGGGCACGCCAGCCGGCGATGGCCCCTTCGGCGTCCACCCGCGCGCCCATGACCGCGGCGACCGGCGCGCGAGGGAGCCCGGCGCGGAATTCCTCGCGGCGGCTCCAGGTGAGCTGTACCGGCTTGCCGATGGCCTTGGCGATCACGGCAGCCTGCGCGGCGGGTTCGTTTTCCAGCCGGCGGTCGAAACTGCCCCCGATCGCCATGGGATAGAGCACGACGTCGCGGGTCTGGAGCCCGATGGCGCGGGCGGCAGCCTCGCGGGCGGCCTCGGGAGCCTGCGTGCCTACCCACAGTTCGAGGCGACCTTCGCTGAAATGCGCGGCGGCGGCGGCGGTCTCGATAGCGGCGTGGATGGCCGGGGCGACTTCGTAGCGTAGCTGGAGCGGCAGGCCCCCGCGCAGGCTTTCGCGGTCGCCCTGTGTATGGATCGTCGCCGCGTCGACGGTGTGCAGGGCCTCGTCCATCGCGGCGTCCACCAAGTCGGAATCGGCCCCGGCGGCAACCTTGAAACGCGGCGCCATGCGGGTCAGGGCGGCCTGCGCGGTCCAGCCATCGGTGGCGACGGCAGCGACCCAGGCTCCGCCGTTCGTCATGCCGCGCACGATGCCGCGATACCCGCGCATGCCCTTGACGGCTGCTTCATCGAGCCCGGAGATCGAGGTATTCAAACCGATCGGTGCGTGGGCGATCGCCGCATGGACCATGCCGGGCAGCCGCACGTCGCCCGCGAAGGTCCAGGAACCGTCGACTTTCGCGGGCAGGTCGAGCCGGGGGTAGCGCAGCGGGGCGCCGGGGGGAAATTCGCCTGGCCGCTCCGCCATCGCTTCGGCGCGCAGCGGCGGGGGCGACGGCGGCGAGAACGCGGCGGCTTCCTCGGCAAGCGAACCGAAGGGCAGGCGCTTGCCTTCATGGGTCACGAAACCGTCCCCGGCCTCGCATTCCTCCCAGGAAACTTTCCAGCGGGCGGCGGCGGCCTGCATCAGCATCGCCCGCGCCGAAGCGGCGGCGGCGCGCGCCGGGCCTTCATAGGCGGCCAGTTCGGTGCCGTCGGCGGTCACGTTGAAGCGGCGATCCTGCGCCCAGCGGCGGGTCAGCAGATCTTCCGGCTGGTCGGCCAGAGACGGGGCCAGCGGCATCCACAGCGGCGCCCACTTCGCCGCCAGCGCCAGATTGGCATAGAGCCCGCTGACCGGCGCGGGCTCCACGGCGACCTGCCGCCAGTCCGCGCCCAGTTCGTGAGCAACCACTTGCGGGATCAGCGTGGTGATGCCCTGCCCCATCTCCACTTGCGGCACCGCCACGGTAACGACGCCGTCGCTGCCGATCTTGATCCAGGCGTCGAAGGCGTACTCGCCCTCACCCGGGGCCAGCGGCAGGGGATAGCGGCGCGGACGCAGCATGTAACCGAGCGCAAGGCCGCCCCCGGCCAGCGCTCCGACAAGAATGCCGCGCCGGGTGACGGCCATCAGGGGGCCTTGTCCAGCCACTCGCCCACCGCCTGCGCGAGCGCGGCAAAGGCTTCGGCCTGCGGGCTTTCGCCTGCGGCCGTGGGCGTGCCCGCATCGGCCTCGCGGCGGATCGCGATGTGCAGCGGGATGCGGCCCAGGAACGGCACTTTCATCTCCCTGGCTGCGTCCTCCGCGCCGCCGGAGCCGAACGGATCGCTCACCTCGCCGCAGTGGGGACAGGCGTATCCGGCCATGTTCTCGACCACGCCGATCACCGGCACGCCGCCCTTGGTGAACAGTTCGGCGGCGCGCGCCGCGTCCATGAGCGCAAGGTCCTGCGGGGTGGAGACGATCACGGCGCCGTCCGGTTTGAAGCGCTGGAGCATGGTCAGCTGCACGTCGCCGGTGCCGGGCGGCAGGTCGATCACCAGCAGTTCCGCATTGTCCCAGTGCGCCTCGACCAGCTGGATCAGCGCGCCCGCGATCTTGGGCCCGCGCCAGGCGATGGCCTGCCCCGGCGGGGTGAGATGCGCCATCGACAGCACCGGCACGCCGCACGGACTCTGCACCGGCACCAGCTTGCCCTGATGCGCCACCGCGCGGGTGCCCTCGGTGCCGAGCAGACGTGCCTGCGAGGGTCCGTAAATGTCCGCGTCGACAAGGCCGACCTTGCGGCCCGAACGCGCCAGCGCAACCGCAAGGTTGGCGGCCAGCGTCGACTTGCCGACCCCGCCCTTGCCCGAACCTACCGCAATGATACGCGGGCCTTTACGCGGCGCGGGCACCGGCTCGGCCTTGTCCGCCATCATCGCCACATGCACTTCGGAAACACCCGCAGCGCCGGACAGCGCGCCCTTGACCTCGGCCTCCAGCCTTTCGCGGGCCAGCGAGCCAAGCCCGGCGGCGTCAAACACCAGGATCGCGCGGCCGCCGATGAGCCGCAGCGACTGCAGGCGTGCGCCGGCGTCTCCCGGCAGCAGGGCCTTCAGTCCGTCGCCGCTTGCCTCGCCTGTTCCTTCGCCGCTGTTCACTCTTGTCTCCGGGATGTTTCCGGTTTGCGTCCGGCTGGGAGCCTGTCCCCAAATCACGCCGCTCAGGTGGCGTACCCGAGGAAAAAGGGCAAGAGAGGCACTGTTATTTGCCCGAGGTGTTCTTATAGATAGCCTCATGAAAGCTTTCGGTGGAGCAGGAACGCGCGGCAGCGCGCCCGGAGACGACGCAGCACAAGACGGGGTCTCGGCCATGGCCGGCCGCAACAGCCCATGGGGCGGTGGCGGCGGCGATGGAGGCGATGACGCTGGCTCCGGCAACGGGGGCTCCGGCAATGGCGGCTTCGGCAACGATGGACAGTCCGGCGACGAAGGCGAAGCGCCTTCCGCCGACGCGCCCGGCGGCAAGGGCGACGAGGGCAAGCGCGGTCCGCGCAATCCCTGGCTCCCCAGCGGCGACACGCCGCCGCCCCGGCGCTCGGCCGGGATCGAGGACATCTTCCGCAACCGCGATCCGCGCCGCTCCGGCGGCGGCGGACCGGGGCGCGGCCCCGGCGGCGGCGGAATGGGCGGCGGCTTCCCCAACTTCCCGCGCCGGCCAGACGGGTCTTCGTGGTTGCCGCTGGGCATCGGCGCGGCGGTCGTCGTCGTACTCGGCATTTCCAGCCTGCATATCCTCGGCCCCAAGGAGCAGGGCGTGGTGACGCGCCTCGGGCAGTATTCGCGGACCATCGATTCCGGCACCAGCCTGACCCTGCCCTGGCCGATCGAGCAGGTAGCGGTGGCAGACGTGCGCTCGTTCTCGGTGGACATGATCCCCGACGACGAAAACGAGAAGCTGATGCTGACCAGCGACAAGAGCCTGGTCGACCTCAGCTATCTGGTTCGCTGGAATATCAACGACCTGAAGAACTACACATTCCGCCTGGCCGACCCCAAGGAAACCGTGCGCGAAGTGGCAGAGGCCGCGATGCGCGCCTCGATCGCGCAGATCACGCTGGCCGACGCGCTTTCCGGCTCCGGCCGCGCCAAGGTGGAGCAGGACGTGCGCGAACGGATGCAGCGCATCCTCGACGGCTATCGCTCGGGCGTGTCCATCCAGGGCGTCGAGATCAAGAAGGCCGATCCGCCCAGCAAGACCAAGGGCGCCTTCGACCAGGTCAACGTCGCTCAGCAGGAAGCCGAGCGTGACCGTTCTGAAGCCCGCGCCTGGGCCCAGCAGGTCATCGCCCGCGCCGAGGGTGACGCCACCGCCTTCGACAAGGTCTACGAACAGTACAAGCTGGCACCCGAGGTCACCAAGCGCCGCATGTATTACGAGACGATGGAACGCGTGATCCGCGACAACGACACGGTGGTCGCCGAAAAGGGCGTCACCCCCTACCTGCCGCTGTCCGAATTCAAGCGCCGTGCAGCGCCCGCCGACAACGCCTCCGCTGCGCCCGCGGGAACCGTAACGGCGCCAGCCGCACCGACCGCCGACACCAAGGGAGGCCTGTGATGAGCAATCCCTGGCAGGACTACAAGGCAGCATGGATCGCCGCCGGCGCCGTGGCCGTTGGCCTGATGCTCAGCGTCATCATCGTCCCCGAGGACCAGCAGGCCGTCGTGGTGCGCACCGGCAAGCCGGTGAACGTCTATAACGCCTACTCCGAAAAGGCCGATTTCGGGCAGACCGATGCCGGCGTCCACTTCCGCATTCCGCTGATCGAACAGGTCATCCGCATCGACAAGCGGCTGCTTTCGGTCGACATGCAGCAGCAGCAGGTGCTTTCCACCGACCAGCAGCGGCTCAACGTCGATGCCTATGCCCGCTACCGCATCGTCGATCCTGTCCGCATGGTCGAAAGCGCCGGCACTGCCGAGCGCGTGACCCAGCAGCTGGAGCCGATCCTGTCCTCCGCCGTCCGTCAGGAACTGGGCAGGCGTACCTTCCAGTCGCTGCTCACCGCCGAGCGCGGCGACGCGATGGAGAACATCCGCAAGAGCCTCGACCACGAAGCACGCGAATACGGCGCCCAGATCGTCGATGTGCGCATCAAGCGCGCCGATTTGCCCGAGGGCGCGCTGGCCGCTGCCTTCACCCGCATGGAAGCCGGACGCCAGGAAGAAGCCAAGACGATCGCCGCGCGCGGCCAGCGCGACGCCCAGATCATCCGCGCCGACGCCGATGCCCAGGCCTCGAAGATCTATGCCGCAGCCTTCGGCAAGGACGCTTCGTTCTACGATTTCTACCGGGCGATGCAGAGCTACTCGGTGTCCTTCGCCAAGGATCAGGGCGGCAAAACCATCCTGCTTTCGCCTGACAACGCCTATCTGAATCATTTCCGGGAGCCGTAAGCGCTCCCGTCAGTTTGACGGGGGATCGCTCTCGCCCGAAGCCAGCAGAATAGCGGATATCGCATCATTCAAATCCGGTTAAGCTCACTAGGCCTCAATCGGTGGTGAGTTTCCCGGTCGGTGCGACAGCAAAGACCATACGGAGGAATCAAAGGACGTGAAGCCCGTGCGATACGCTTATGGATTGACCAGCGCGCTCCTTCTTGGAGGCGCAGCCGCCACGCTCGTCACCGGCTACCCCGCAGGCGCGCAGGTGGCCCAGAACGAATCCAGCGAGATGTCGAAGATGGTCCCGCGCGCAGGCGCCCCGGCCAGCTTCGCAGACCTGACGGCCCAGCTTGCGCCGGCCGTGGTCAACATCTCCACCCGCCAGAAGGTGCAGGTCGCCAGCGGCGCCGGCGCGAACCCCTTCGCCGGCACCCCGTTCGAGGGCCTCTTCGGCGGCCAGGGCGGCGGCGGCGCGCCGCAGACGCGCGAAGCGCAGTCTCTCGGCTCAGGGTTTATCGTCTCGGCCGATGGGTATCTCGTGACCAACAATCACGTCATCACCGCCGAAGGCAAGGGCCAGGTCGAATCGATCACGGTCACCATGCCCGATGGCACCGAATACCCCGCCAAGCTGATCGGCAAGGATGCCGCATCGGATCTGGCCGTGCTCAAGATCGACGCCAAGAAGGCCCTCCCCTTCGTGAAGTTCGGCGATAGCCGCAATGCCCGCGTGGGCGACTGGGTTATCGCCATCGGCAACCCGTTCGGCCTGGGCGGCACGGTGACGGCGGGCATCGTTTCGGCCGTCTACCGCAACACCGGCGCTGGCGGCGCATACGATCGCTACCTGCAGACCGATGCCTCGATCAACCGGGGCAACTCGGGCGGCCCGATGTTCGACATGACCGGCCAGGTCATCGGCATCAACAACGCGATCTTCTCGCCCACCGGCGGCAGCGTCGGCATCGGCTTCGCCATTCCGGCAGAGACCGCCGCCCCGCTGGTCCAGAAGCTGATCAAGGGCGAGGTGATCGAGCGCGGCTATCTGGGCGTGCGCATCCAGCCGATCAACGAGGACCTCGCGGATTCGCTCGGCCTTGAGCACAACAAGGGCGAATTCATCCAGATGGTCGAGCCTGACGGCGCGGCCGCCAAGTCCGGGATGCAGGCCGGCGACGTCGTCGTGAAGGTCAACAACAAGGAAGTGACGCGCGACCAGAACCTCTCGTTCCTGGTTTCCAACGTCGCTCCGGGCACTCGCATTCCGATCGAGGTGATCCGTAGCGGCAAGCGCGTCACCCTGAACGCCACCGTCGCCAAGCGCCCGACCGAGGAGGAACTGCAGCAGTCCTTCGACGCGAACTCCGAACAGGGCGACGATGCATTCAACAACGCGCCGACCCAGCAGGAACAGGGCGCGGTGGAGAAGTCGCTGGGCATGTCGGTGACCCCGCTGACTTCGCAGATCGCCCGCCAGCTTGGCGCGGCCGATGGGACCAAGGGCGTCGTCGTCGTCGCCGTCGACCCCAGTTCGGACGCCGGCCAGAAGGGCTTCGCGCGCGGGTTCATCATCCTGGAAGCCAACGGCAAGCCCGTTACCAACCAGGCCGACCTCAACGCAGCGGTTGCCGCCGTCAAGGCCGATGGCCGCTCGGCGATCCTGCTGCGCGTCCAGCCGCGCGGTCAGCCCGCCACCTTCGTGCCTGTCCGCCTGCGCTGACAGCTGCGAGCAGCCAATCAGAAAGGCCCGCCGGAGCGATCCGGCGGGCCTTTTTCGTGACAGGCCCGAACTTGACAAATATAACCATTTAGGTTATATGCCGCATCGTCGATTACGATCGGCACGTGCGGCGGGACGGAAAGCGCGAAGCTGGCGCCGATCGCTTCCCGTACATGGTCGGCGCCCGGTGGCAGACCGGAAAAGCTGCAAGCGGATGCGTGGATGAACATGAGGGTGTGCCCTCAGGACCGGCGGCAGGGGAGCGAGCCCGACCCGCCATCCCCACGCACCACAGGGCCGAGTCGGTGAGTACCTTGAGGTTTGCCCCTCTCCGGCCGTTCGCGATTCACAGGCAATCCCGCAAGCATGTCGCCTGATGCTGGCGGCCCCAGCGCCGGCCATCCCCGTCCGCTGAACGTCCCTTATGGCTTTACGCCGCGCTCGCCAGCGGCCCCGCAGGCTTGCCCGCAGAACGGGTGACCTCGAAGCGCGCTACCTCAGAACTGCGTGCCCGGGGTGCGAGTGGCCGTGGGCCTCGGCATCGGCACGACACGCGGCGGCGCCTGCGTGGGCCGCGCCCCCGGGTAGCCGGCGCCCTGCCCCTGCCTCATACCCGGATCGTCGCGTCCGCGCCCGGTCGCACGGTCGAGGAAATCCTCGCCCACGGCTGGCGGGGGCGCGCCCTGTCCACTGCCTTGGCCGCCGCCTTGCGGACCGTAATCCGGCACCATGGCCGGCCCGGGAACTTGCGAACCGTCCTCGTAGCGCGGCTGGTCGTCGATGCCCGCGCCGACATCGGGGCGCACCATGTTGCCGTTCTCGTCGGTGTAGTAATAGTCCTCCGGGTTGCCCTGCATCTGCTCGTCGTCAGGCTCCAGCTGCCATTCGGGGAGCTTGAGCTGGGTATCGAACTGCTCGACCGGGCGCTTGGCGACGGCAACCTTCATATAGTCGGCAAAGGCCCGCGCCGGGGCATGGCCGCCCGACAGACCGGGCACCGGCTTGGCGTCGTCTCGGCCCATCCACACGCCGGTGGTGACGCCGCTGGAGAAGCCCAGGAACCAGCCGTCCTTGTTCGAACTGGTCGTCCCGGTCTTGCCCGCCACCGGCCGTCCGATCTGCGCCGCGCGCGCGGTGCCGGTGGCGACGGTGGTCTGCAGAAGATCGGTGATGCCGGCGGCCACGTAATGCGGCACCAGGACCGAACCGCGTACCGACTTGTGCTCGTAAAGCAGTTCGCCTGAAGTCGTCGTCACCTTGACGATGCCATAAGGCTCGACCGAGGTGCCGCCGGCCGATACGGCAGCGAAGGCGCGGGTCATGTCGATCACACGCACTTCGGAAGTGCCCAGCACCATGGCCGGCTTGGTGTTGATCTGGCTGGTGATGCCAAAGCGCTTGGCCATGCTGGCGACGGTGCCGAAGCCGACCTCGTTGCCCAGCTGCGCGGCAATGGTGTTCTTGGAATAGGCAAAGGCGGTGCGAATATCGATCTGCCCGGCGAATGTGCGCCCGGCGTTCTGCGGGCTCCAGCCGTCGATCGTCACCGGCTCGTCGACCACGTGGTCGTCAGGGGTGTAGCCTGCTTCCAGCGCGGCGAGATAGACGAACAGCTTCCACGCCGAGCCGGGCTGGCGCAGCGCGCTGGTGGCGCGGTTGTAGTTCGAATTGACGTAGTCGGTGCCGCCCACCATCGCCAGCACCGCACCGTCGCGGTCCAGACTGACAAGCGCGCCCTGCGCGCCCTTGGGCACATTGGCATCGACCGCCCTGGTCGCCGCGTTCTGCATCGCCGGGTCCAGCGTGGTCCAGACCTCGATCGGCTCGTTGTTCTCGGGGAGCAGCATGTCGAGCTGGGGCAGCGCCCAGTCTGTGAAATAGCGGACCGAATTCTGGCCCTTTTCCTTTGCGACGCTGACGTTCGTGAAATCGACGTTCTCGGCCTCGCTTTGCGTAATCACGCCGGCGCGCGCCATCAGGCTGAGCACGACCTTGCCGCGCCCGATCGCCGCCTCGACATCGGCCGTGGGCGAATAGTTCGACGGCGCCTTGACGAGACCGGCGATGATCGCGGCCTCGGCGGTCGACAGCTCGGTGCCGGGGTGGCCGAAGAACTTGCGGCTGGCCGCGTCGACGCCGTAAGCGCCGCCGCCGAAATAGACCTTGTTCAGGTATAGCTCGAGGATCTGGTCCTTGGTGAACTTGCGCTCCAATGCCAGCGCCAGCACCATTTCGCGCGCCTTGCGGGTCCACGAACGGGTGTTGTTGAGGAAGATATTGCGCGCCAGCTGCTGGGTGATCGTCGAAGTCGCCTTGGCGCGGTGGTCCGTGGTGAACGACACATACACCGCGCGGGCCAGGCCGATCGGGTCGACGCCGGGATGCTGGCGGAAACGGCGGTCCTCCACCGAAACCAGCGCGTCGCGCATGATCGGCGGAATGTCGTTGTAGGTCAGCCACCGGCCATAGCTTGGCCCGAGCGATACCAGTTCGCGCCCGTCGCGTGCGCGCACGACGATCATCTGGCCGTTCTGGCTGCTCTTGAGCGCGCCGTAATCGGGCAGTTCGCGCATCGTGAAGAAGATCGCGGTGCCCAGGAAGATCGCGCCGAGCAGCGCCAGCGCGGCGCCCCAGACAAGGACTGCGCGCACGATGCGCCGCCAAAGCGGCTTGTTCACAGGCTGCGTGGATGCGCCGCGGGTTTCGCGGCTGCGGCCGGAATTCTTGGCCATGGGTAAGGTACAAACCCCGATTTAGGACAGATGTAATGGTCGGTCCTACACCTTGCACGGGGATTTGTAACCCGAGGTGAACACGTGCCCTCCACCACCCTTGGCGCGGGCGGTGGAGGAACGAGCACCTCAGTCCTTGGGCTCGAAATCCAGCGAGGCGCTGTTGATGCAGTAGCGCAGGCCGGTAGGCCCGGGGCCATCGGGAAACACGTGGCCCAGATGGCCATCGCACTTCGCGCAATTGACCTCGGTGCGTACCATGCCATGCGACAGGTCGCGGCGTTCCTCCACGGCGCTGTCCTCAACAGGCGCAGTGTAGCTTGGCCAGCCGCAGCCCGAGTTGAACTTTTCGTCCGAGGCGAACAGCGGCGCCCCGCACCCTGCGCAGGTATAGAGGCCTTCCTGCTTGTTCTTGTCATACTTGCCGGTGAAGGCCCGTTCGGTGCCGGCCTGGCGCAGGACGTGGTACTGCTCAGGCGTCAGACGGTCACGCCATTCGGCTTCGGTGAGTTCGATCTTGTCGGTCATGCAAGGGCTCCTTTGCCCGCAGATATGGGTGGAAATGCGCCGTGATTCCAGAGGTGGCGTCTACTCCAGGCGCTCGGCGGCATAAGGCGTGCCGTCCTTGTGGCAGTACCCTGCCTCGCCGAACTGCATGTCGATGTCGGAATAACCACCCGACCCGTCCGGGTTGCCCGCGCTCACCGCGATGAATGTGCAGTCCTGGTCGCTCTCGTTGACGAGGTGGTGCCCGTCGGTGACGCCCTTCGCCCAGGCGCACACATCGCCGGCGCGCAGGACCGTGCGGCCGCCGTCTTCCACCAGCACCGCCTCGCCGGTCAGCATGACCAGCAATTCGTCCTCGTCGTCGTGCCAGTGGCGCTGGCTGGACCATGCCCCCGGCTTGAGGACGACATGGCTGGCGCCCATCTCGGTCAATCCTCCGGCAGGGGCGAGACGCCGCCACCAGCGGCCCTCCACCGCAGCATCGAAAGGCGCGGGGTAGCCCGTGCGGTTCGACGGCGCGATGGTTTCAATGTCCAGTTTGGGCATATCCCGCGCTGTGCTCCCTATGGTCATGGATAAGGTGTTGTGCGATGGCGCTGGCCTATGTCCCAGACCGCATCCCTCTCCGCAAGCGTCGTCGAACTGGCCGAAGCGCTGATCGCCTGCCCCAGCGTCACCCCCGCCACCGGCATGGTGTTTGACTGCCTTGAGGGCCAGCTTGCCCCGCTCGGCTTCGAGATCACCCGCTTCCTTGCGGGCGAAGCGCCGGACGGGCCGGTGGAGAACCTGTTCGCGGTGCGCCGCGGCCCGGCGGGTTCGCGCCATTTCTCCTTCGCCGGCCACCTCGACGTGGTGCCGCCGGGCGAAGGCTGGACCAGCGGCGCGTTCCTGCCCGAACGGCGCGGAGAACTGCTTTACGGGCGCGGCGCGGTGGACATGAAGGGCTCGATCGCGGCGATGGTCGCCGCAGTGGCGCAGATCCCGGCGGACGCAGGCACGATCAGCTTCATCATCACCGGCGACGAGGAAGGCCCGGCGCGCTTCGGCACCCTCGCCCTCATCGACCTGATGCGCGAAAAGGGGGAAATCCCCGACCTCTGCCTCGTGGGTGAGCCTACTTCGGTGAACCGGCTGGGCGACATGATGAAGGTGGGCCGGCGTGGGTCGGTCAACATCTGGCTTGAGGTCGAAGGCGTGCAGGGCCACGTCGCCTACCCCCACCTTGCCGACAACCCGATCACCAGGCTGGTCGCCATGCTCGCCGAACTGGACGCCATCGTCCTCGATGAAGGCACCGACTGGTTTCAGGCCAGCAACCTTGAGGTCACCGACCTGACCGTGGGCAACCCCGCCACCAACGTCATCCCCGCCAAGGCCAGCGCGCGCATCTCGATCCGCTTCAACGACCTGCACACTGGTGAAGGCCTTGCCAGCCGGGTCACCGAAATCGCGCGGGCCCACGGCGGCTCCGCCCGCGCGGTGATTTCCGGCGAAGCCTTTCTGACCCAGCCCGGCCCCTTTTCAGCCATGCTTTCAGAAGCGATCGAGGCCGAGACCGGCACCACGCCAGAGCTTTCGACCAGCGGCGGCACGTCCGACGCACGTTTCCTGAAAGACCTGTCGCCGGTCATCGAATTCGGCCTGTGCAACGCGACGATGCACAAGCGGGACGAGGCCGTGGCGATCGCCGATCTCGAAACGCTGGTGCGCATCTATACCCGTGTGACCCGGGCGGCGCTCGCCCGGATCTGAACGCTGCCCGCCGATAAGGCAGTCCGGGCCTTACCGGACCGGGAAAAACCGGGCGGAGCGTCGTTGACCGGAGAGGTCACGCTGTTACTCTCCCCCGCAATATCATTGCGAGGGTTCTAATGGGCAAGCGCCTGACGCTTTATATCATCATCGGCATGGTGCTCGGCCTGATCGTCGGCTGGGCAATCCATGCAGGCTTGCCGGCGGGCGATCCGCGGCTGGCGCAGTGGACCGAATATCTCAAACTGCTGCCCGACGTCTTTCTCAAACTGATCAAGATGATCATTGCCCCGCTGGTCTTCGCCACGATCGTCACCGGCATCGCCGGCATGGGCGACAGCGCGGCGCTGGGCCGGATCGGCGGCAAGGCGCTGGCCTGGTTCATCACAGCCAGCCT
This sequence comes from Novosphingobium barchaimii LL02, assembly GCF_001046635.1. GTDB lineage: Bacteria > Pseudomonadota > Alphaproteobacteria > Sphingomonadales > Sphingomonadaceae > Novosphingobium > Novosphingobium barchaimii. The sequence continues at coordinate 169,231 of NZ_KQ130455.1, read as the reverse complement.
GACCTCGCTGGCGCTGGGACTGGTGCTGGTCAACCTGTTCCAGCCGGGGGTCGGCGCCGGGCTTGAGCCCAGCGGCGATCTCGGCACGCTGGAGACGAGCGAGCTGACGCTGCACCACTTCATCCTCGAGATCTTCCCGAGCAGCGCCATCGATGCGATGGCCAACAACAATATCCTCCAGATCCTCGTCTTCTCGGTATTCACCGGGGTCGGCCTCACCGCCATCGGTGAAAAAGGCGCGATCATCGTCACCGTCACCGAAGCGCTGGCCGACCTGATGCTGCAGATCACCGGCTACGTGATGCGCTTCGCGCCCTTCGCGGTGTTCGGCGCACTCGCCAGCGTGATCGCGGCGCAGGGCCTGGGCATCATCGTCACCTACGGGGTGCTGGTGACCGAGTTCTATTTCGCGATGCTGCTGCTGTGGGTGCTGCTCTTCCTGGTGGGGGCGGTGTTCCTGCGCGGGCGCGTCATCACCCTGTTCCGCTATATCCGCGAACCGCTGCTGCTCAGCTTCTCGACCGCTTCGTCGGAAGCAAGCCTGCCCAAGCTGTTCGAACAGCTCGACCGCTTTGGCGTGCCGCGCCGTATTTCCGGCTTCATCCTGCCGCTGGGCTACAGCTTCAACCTCGACGGCTCGATGATCTACATGACCTTCGCGTCGATGTTCATCGCGCAGGCCTACGGTATCCATGTGCCGATCGGCTCGCAGATCCTCATGCTGCTGACCTTGATGGTCAGTTCCAAGGGCATCGCCGGGGTGCCGCGCGCCAGCCTCGTGGTGATCGCGGCCACGCTCACCCAGTTCGGCCTGCCGGTCGAAGGCATAGCCCTGCTGCTGGGCGTGGACACCTTCCTCGACATGGGCCGCTCGGCGACCAACGTGGTCGGCAACGCCGTCGCCACAGCCGTCATCACCCGCAGCGAGGGGATGCTGCAGCCACCGTTGGACCCCGACGCGGATGCGCTCCCCTCCCCCAGCCACACAGCTTCCGAGGGGCGCAGGGGCCTGAACATCGACCCGGAGCAATACGAGAGCTGACCTTGATACACGGCGGCCACCACCGCCATCCCGATGACAGCTGGGATGGTGGTGGCAAAGGCCGCTCTTTACCTGGCCAGTTTCACCGGCACGAACGGCGCCAGGCCGCAGCCGGGGCCGCGCTGAAAGCTGCCGCCAAGTTGCTGCAGCGGATAGATGATGTCCTGCCGGCACAGCTGCGACAGCGACGTCTCATACGTAAAGGTATTCGCCGATTTCAGGCCGTTGCACCGGTTCGGCAGCGTCACCCGCCACACCTTGTTCCCCGTCCCGCCGATGAAGTCGATCGTATGATCGTCGCGGATGCGGGTGTTGGAGAACTGGGTCAGCGGCAGACAGTCTCGCGGTTCGCCGATGGCTTCGGCGGCGGGTGAGGGCGCGGGCGTCTCGCCCATCTCACCCTGGGTACACGCGGCCAGGGTCAGAAGCAGCAGGGCTGCGGGTGCCTTGTTCATGGCGTTATCCTCTCATTGCAGGCGGCGAGGCGAAGTGTCTGCCCTTGTGCCCTCACCTGCAAGACGGAGCCGTCAGGCCGCAGCCTTTTTCGTGCCCCGCTCTACCGATTTGTCCTTGAAGGCGCAGAGGTCCACTTCGGGGCAGCGCCAGCACTCGGGCGTGCGCGCCTTGCAGATGTAGCGGCCGTGCAGGATCAGCCAGTGATGCGCGCCGACACGGAAAGGCTGCGGCACCTTCTTCTCAAGCTGCAGTTCGACCGCCAGCGGCGTCTTGCCCTTGGCAAGGCCGGTGCGATTGCCGACGCGGAAGATATGGGTATCGACAGCAAAAGTCTCCGCCCCGAACGCGCAGTTCATCACGACGTTGGCGGTCTTGCGTCCCACGCCCGGCAGTTCGACCATGGCGTCGCGGTCCGCCGGAACCTCGCCGCCGTGCCGGTCGACCAGGATCTGCGAAAGGGCGATGACGTTCTTCGCCTTGGTGTTGAACAGACCGATGGTCTTGATGTGCTGCTTGAGGCCTTCCTCGCCCAGTTCGACCATCTGCGCGGGCGTCTTCACTTCGCGAAACAGGGCCCGCGTCGCCTTGTTGACGCCGACGTCGGTGGACTGCGCGGACAGCGTCACCGCCACCAGCAACTGGTAGGTATTGCCATATTCCAGCTCCGTCTCGGGCGAGGGATTAGCCTCGGCGAGACGGCGGAAGAATTCGAAGACGTCGGCCTTCTTCAAAGACCCAGAACCTCGGGCATCGTGTAGCGGCCGGGGGCCTTCCCGATCAGCCACTGGGCCGCGCGCACAGCGCCCTTGGCGAAGATGCCCCGGTTCTCGGCCAGGTGCGAAAGCGAGAGGCGCTCGTTATCGGCGAGGAAATGCACGGTGTGGTCGCCCGCCACGGTGCCGCCGCGCAGCGCCGCGAAGCCGATGGTGCCCGCCTCGCGCTTGCCGGTGATACCGTCGCGCCCGCGCACCGCGGTGTCGGCGAGCGTGACTTCGCGCCCCTGCGCCGCCGCCTCGCCCAGCAGGATCGCGGTGCCGGACGGCGCGTCCACCTTCATCCGGTGATGTGTTTCGACGATCTCGATATCCCAGTCCTCGCCAAGGCGCGATGCGGCCTCGCGCACGAGGTGGGCGAGCAGGGTGACGCCGAGCGAGGTGTTGCCGGTCTGCAGGACGGGAATGCTCTGGGCGGCGGAATCGATCAGCCAGTGGTGGCGTTCTTCAAGTCCCGTGGTGCCGATGACGATCGGCAGTCCCGCCGCGATCGCCGCATCGAGGTTGCCTTCCAGCGCCCCGGGGCTGGAGAAGTCGATCAGGATATCGGCGTCGCCGGTGATGGCTGAAACGTCACCGCCCTTGTCGACGCCGCCCGCCAGATCTTCGCCCGCATCGGCAATGGCTGCCGCGATCGCCTGGCCCATGCGCCCGTGGCTGCCGATGATTCCGATTCGTGTCACGCAACTATCTCCGCGCGGGCATCATGCTGAACCCCTCGTCCCCGCTCGGGACAAAGCTTGTTTCAGCATCCATCGTGCCCCAAACTCTGCGCAGCGAATGGCGCACAATGGGCCCTGAAACAAGCTTTGTCCCTGCCGGGGAAGAAGGGTCCAGGGTGACGAACAGGAAATCCGATGCCCGATATCCGCAAGATCGTTATCCTCACCGGCGCGGGCATTTCCGCCGAGAGCGGGATCGACACCTTCCGCGCCGAAGGCGGACTGTGGGAGCAGCACCGCGTCGAGGACAGGTAAAGAGTAGTATTCACAAGGGAATTGTCGTGACGGCGCTGCGATGCGGGCATTCTTCGCAAAACCGCCGTTCCCGAGCCGGTCGCTTTTGGACGTGACCACGTTATCCACGGCTATCAGGTCGGGTGTTCTCCATCACTTTTTCGCAATCTCACTGGCCATTTGCCAAGGGAACTTGCGGTAAATTGCATAGCAAACCGCGACCATGACGGCCCAACATGCCAAACAATCGACTACGAACATCAGTTGAACCGTGCCCTTTGATGGAAGCTCGGTTACGGCGGCGCGAGCGCGCATAAGATATACCAATGACAGATTGGCCGTGGTGATAGCCGCCACTGTCCACCAGTACCAAGCTGACCGCCGTAAACGCCAGAAAGGGGCCACTGCAAAGCCTATCGCGAGCGCGCAGCCGGACAGCCAGAAGTACTGACTAGCATAACCCTGCTCGCCGACGATGATGAGCCCGAAGAACCATGTTACAAACGAGCCAAGACCGACGAGTGCCTTCTTCCACCGAGCCATCAAATTTGAGCGCCTGCTAGATCCTTTCCTCAACTCCCCTTGTCCCGAGGATCTGTCAACACGCCAGAGGTGGCCCAAGCCGCACCAGAACCAAGATGCAAACGGCAGCTAGCCACCCCCTTACGGACGGAAGCGGCCTGTCGGTCCCGTTATGAAATCGGCTATATCGGCATCCATGGCCACCATCCCAAACATCGTGATTCTAACTGGAGCAGGCATTTCCGCCGAAAGTGGGATCGACACGTTTCGTAGTGCAGGCGGTCTATGGGAAAGCTATGCCGTAGAGGACGTGGCCACTCCCGAAGCCTTCGAGCGCGACCCGGACCTCGTGTTGGGCTTCTACGACATGCGGCGAGAGGCGATCCAGACCAAAACCCCCAACGCCGCCCACATGGCGCTGGCCAGGCTGGACCGCGAATGGGGCAAAGATCTGCTGATCGTTACCCAGAACCTCGACGACCTGCACGAGCGCGCCGGGGCCAGCCGCGTCCTGCACATGCACGGCGAACACCTGAGCGTCTGGTGCACCGCCTGCGATGCCCGCTCGCGCTGGAAGGAAACGCTGATCGAGCGCCCGCCCTGCCCGGAATGCGGCGAACCGGCACTACGCCCCGACATCGTGTGGTTCGGGGAGATGCCCTACCGGATGGATGAAATCTTCGAAGCGCTGCACGAGGCCGACCTGTTCGTCTCGATCGGCACCTCGGGCGCGGTCTATCCCGCCGCCGGTTTCGTTCGCAATGCCCGCGAGCTGGGCGCGGCGACGCTGGAACTCAACCTGGAGCCCAGCCAGGGAACAGGATGGTTCGACGAGGCGCGCCACGGCCCGGCCACGCAAATAGTGTCGCAATGGGTCGAAGAAATGCTTAATCCTTCCCGGTGACCGGGGATCGGTTGCAAGCCTTGCAGGCCGGGTCCTTGGCGATCTTCAGCGGACGCATCGAGGGCGCCATCCCGTCGATGAGGTGCAGCGTGCCGAACTGCGGCTCGCCGAAAGCGGCGTGACCGGCCAGCAGCACCCGCATCGCCTGCATCGCGGCAAACGTACCGACCATGCCGACCATCGCGCCCAGCACCCCGTCGGCAGCGCAGGTGTCGCAGTCCACCGCATCGAAGGCATCGCCCACGAAGCAGCGGTAGCAGGCCTGGCCCGGCAAGTGCCCGGCAAAATTCGCAACCTGCCCCTGAAACCGGCCGATCGCCGCGCTGGTGAGCGGGATGCCCAGTTCCACACAGGTATCTGACACCAGCAGCCGAGTCGCGAAGTTGTCACAGCCGTCCAGTACGAGGTCCGCGCCGGAAAGCACCTCGTGCGCGTTACCAGTCCCCATTCGCGCGATCACGGGTTCGACCTTCAGGCCAAGATCAAAACGCCGCACCCATTCGGCTGCCGTTTCCGCCTTGGGCCTGCCGACATCCGATGGCGTATAAATCGTCTGGCGCTGAAGGTTGCTGATGTCGATGACGTCATCGTCCACCAGGGTCAGTCGGCCTATGCCGGCTGCAGCGAGGTATTGCAGGGAAGGACTGCCTATCCCGCCGCAGCCGACAAGCACCACATGCGCGTCCGACAAAGCCACCTGACCTGTACCGCCCACTTCGGGCAGCACGATATGCCGGGCGAATCGCGCCAGACGGTCCGTAGTAAGGCTCATGGTTCGGACGTGTCCTCGGGGAGCCGCTCCTTGACGAAGCCATGCATGCCAAACCACCACTGCAGCGCGATGACGCCGCCCTTGGCCGGTTGCAACATCCCCAGCATCATCACCAGCGCCAGCGGCACCAGGATCGCCATCATTGCCACCGGCCCCAGTTCGAAATCGAGCGAGAGCATGATGATCAGGGGCGCCATCAGGTGCCCGGTGACGATCATGGCGATGTAGGCGGGAAAGTCGTCCGCGCGCTGCGGCGTCAGGTCCAGCGCGCAGACCGGGCAGCGCTCAAGCGGCTTGAGCCACTTGCGAAATAGCCCTCCCCGCTCGCAGCGCGGGCAGCGGCCGCGAATGCCGCGCAGAAGGGCTTGTCCGAAAGTGGCGGGAATCATCGAGCCAGCGCCTACAGCATGTGCGCCAAGGGGTGAAGCGGCAAAGGGACGGAAAGCAAGCGCCCGCCCCATGTCCGGCGCATCAGGATCCGGTTACGTGAACCTGATTGCGTCCCGCGTTCTTGGCGGCATAGAGGGCTGCATCGGCCTGCTTCGTAGCGTCGCCCAGCTGCGCGAACGTACGCACCGGTGCAAGGCCGCAGGAGAACGTCACCGCCCGGTCCTCGACGCCGAGCCCGGTGTCGAGCGCGACGGTGGCGCGCAGACGCTCCATGACCAACCGCGCTTCGTCGAGCGTGGTGTCGGGCAGCAGCACCGCGAATTCCTCACCGCCCCAGCGCGCACAGATATCGCTGCGGCGCAGGTAATCCTCGATCTTGCGGGCGAGCGATTGGAGCAGCTGGTCGCCGGTATCGTGGCCGTACTCGTCATTGATCGACTTGAAGTGATCGATGTCGATGATGGCCAGGACCGCATTGCTCCGGCCACGCAGGACCTGTTCCGCCGAATCGAGGAAACCGCGCCGATTGCGGATGCCGGTCAGCGGATCGCGTTCGGCGGCATCGACCAGTTGTTCGATCCGGGCCGCAGTCTCGTTGGCGGCCATGGTCACACCGGTAAGCAGCCGGCCGACGAGATCCGCGCCGCCCGCGGGGACGACGGGGATGCGCTCGCCGTTCTGGATCGCGGCGAGCATGGCCGTCGCCTCGCCGATCGGGGCAAGGAGCGCATGGATCGCGGCAAGGCCGAGGCCCGTGCCTACCAACGTGGCGGCCAGCAGCGTCAGCAAGGTGGCCGGCTGCCATTGCCCGGTTATCGCCTGAAGGACGATGCAGGCGATCAGAGGGATGTGAACTGCGCCAAAGCAGAAGAACAGGACCCGCCGCTCATAACTGCGGGGGAAGAGAAATGCCGTGGCCTTGTAGAAGCGCATGGGGGGATGCCTTCTTTCCGTAAAATGAGAATGAAATTCGAAACTTGCATTTGACGCTACCGAAAGGGGCTTATCGAAGTGTTAACTTGTGCGCCGATCCGGCCGATCCTGGCTATGAGCGGCAAGGCAATGGCGCATTGCTTGTCCTGGTCCGGTATCCGGGCATGCAATCGTTTTCACGTTTTCCGAACCGAGGGCGCCCACACCGGGGCGCATGCCGGCCGCGATTCACAAAGAAACAGGGGCCGAAGGCATGATACCCTCGGCCCCTGTGGGCAACTTTGTGAATGAACCCGGCACAAGTCCGGGAGAACTCAACTTTCCAGCTGGCGCAGCAGCGAACGCACGTCGCCGTCCATGTCCGCGTCGCGGGTGCGCAGTTCCTCGATCAGACGAACCGCATGGATCACCGTCGAGTGGTCACGTCCGCCGAACTTGCGGCCGATCTCGGGGTATGAGCGCGGGGTCAGCACCTTGGCGAGATACATCGCGACCTGACGCGGGCGCACCACGGCGCGGGCGCGGCGCTTCGAACTCATCTCGGTGCGGTCGATGCGGTAGAACTGGCAGACCGTGCGCTGGATCTCGTCGATCGTGATGCGGCGGCGGTTGGCCGAGAGAATGTCGGTAAGCTGTTCTTCCGCCAGCTGGAGCGACACGGCCTGACCGGTCAACTGGGCGTAAGCGATCAGCTTGTTGAGACCGCCGACCAGTTCACGCACGTTGCGATTGATGGTCCGGGCCAGGAATTCGATGACGTCGGCAGGCACCTGGACCGAGGCGAAGCGGGTGAGGCGGCTTTCCAGGATCGAGCGGCGCAGTTCGATGTCGGCCGGCAGGATATCGGCGACGAGGCCCATCGACAGGCGCGAGAGCAGGCGCGGTTCCACCCCGTCGAGCGCCTGGGGCGCACGGTCGGCGGCGAAGACCAGACGCTTGCCTTCCTGCAGCAAGGCATCGATCGTGTAGAGAAGTTCTTCCTGCGCCGAAGCCTTGCCGATGATGAACTGGATGTCGTCCACCAGCAGCAGGTCGAAGCCGCGCAGGCGCGACTTGAACTCGATCATCTGGTTCTGGCGCAGCGCCTGGACGAACTCGACCATGAAACGCTCGGCCGAGCAGTAGAAGATGCGCGCATGCGGGTGGCTGGCCAGATAGGCATGGCCGATCGCATGCAGCAGGTGCGTCTTGCCCTGGCCGGTAGCGGCCTTGAGGTAAAGCGGCGAGAACTGCGGCGTTTCCGGGGCGGACATGCGCTGCGCGGCATTGCAGGCCAGCACGTTGGACGTGCCGGTCACGAAGCTGGTGAAGGTCTGCGAAGCGTCGATGCCGGCAGGGCCCTGGCCCAGCGAGGCGAAGGCTTCACCGGCCAGTGCGGCGGCGAGCGGGTCCGAGGAACCGATGGCTGAATCGTTGGCAGGCGCGCTTGACGGACGGCCGCCGTTGCCCAGACGCAGTTCGGGCAACTGGCGGCGGCCCGGATGGACCAGGATGCGCACGTGGCGCACGTCGGGGCGGGCGATCTTCCATGCCAGCGACAGCCGGTCGGCGAATCGGTCCGTTACCCAGTTGGCCGAGAATTCGGTCGGCAGGTACAGGTCGAGCGTGCCGGTTTCCCCGCAGTATGTACCCGGCTGGATCGGCTTGATCCACTGGCTATGCGCCTGATGGCCCAGGTCCTTGCGCAGGCCCTGGCTGATGTCAGCCCAGTCCGCCGCCAGATTAACGGCCTCCTGATCTTCTTCGACCGCCACTCGCACCACCTTGGACTTCCTGTTCACACTGTTCACACCTTGATCGGCCCCGCTGCTGACCGCGGGGAGATTCACCTGGGAAGCGTTCACCGAAGGCTGACCTGTTGACGTATTTGACACCGGTCGAACCCCCTAGCCCGCTTGAATACCCACGTGGTTGCGAGAGCAAGGGACGCCCCAGCGATGGCCGCCATACAGGAGAGGAAGGGTAAGCCTTCCCCCAACCGTGAACGCATGTCCACGGCTGTCTATCCAGACGCTATCGCTGATTCCCCGGCCAGTTCCGCAACTGCCGAGCGCCCTTTTAGGAAGGCCTTTGCCTCGCAGGCAAGACGGCGCTCCCCAAATAAATAAAATTATGGCTGTTGACTCAACGGGACCCCGCCGAAATCCGTCGCCGAACTGTAATGTGCTTTAATTTCAGAATGTTCCGCGCTGCAGCGCGCCGAATCGCAGCTTTTCCGTGCGTTTACCCGGAGCATTGCTGCACTGCGGTAAAAACAAGAACGGAGCCGAGGTCGATGACCCCGGCTCCGTTCTTGTTCCGTACTCAGGCCGGCCAACTGGCGACCTACCCGATACTGCGAATCACCTTCTGCAAAAGCAGAAGCGCCGACTCAGAGCGCAGCGACGCGCTTGGTCAGGCGCGACAGCTTGCGCGACGCGGTGTTCTTGTGAAGCACGCCGCGGGCAACGCCGCGTGCCAGCTCGGGCTGTGCAGCCTTGAGCGCGTCGGCCGCTGCGGTCTTGTCACCACCCTCGAGAGCGGCTTCGACCTTCTTGACGAAGGAACGAATGCGGCTGACGCGGTTGGTATTGATCTCGGCGCGGCGATCGTTGCGACGGATGCGCTTGCGGGCTTGCGGCGTATTGGCCATCGAATTTCCTCTGTCTGGCCGCCCAACTGGTGGGAACGCGGCCCTATGCCTAACGAATCTACTCTTGGCGAGCGGACTCGCCGGAAAGCGCGGCCCTTACCGATGAAGGGCGTTCCCGTCAACCCGGACGAGCCGGTCCAAAGCCCCTATTTCTGGCATTTGCGGCACCAGAAGGTACTTCGCCCGCCCTGAACGAAGCGTAGAATCGGCTCGCCGCACGAGCACGGATCGCCTTCGCGGCCATAGACCTGCCAGGCTGCGGCAAAGTACCCCAGTTCGCCATTGGGCTGCGCATAATCGCGAATGGTGGAGCCACCGGCCGCAATCGATTCGCTCAATACGGCCTGGATCACCGGCACCAGACGGGTGAGCGCGGGCAGTGTAACCCGCCCCGCCGCCATATCCGGGCGGATACCGGCCCGGAACAGCGCCTCGCATACGTAGATATTGCCAAGCCCGGCGACGATCGTCTGGTCGAGCAGCATCTGCTTGATCGGCGCGGTTCGCCCCGCGAAGGCGCTGCGCAGGTGCCGGGCAGTCAGCCCTTCGCCCAGCGGTTCGGGCCCGAGCGAGGCGAACGGTCCCCACGCCTCAAGCCCTTCGGTGGGCGCCAGGTCGACAGAGCCGAACCGCCGCGCGTCGTTGAGCGCCAGGACGTGGCCGCTGCCCGTCTCGAGCACAAGGTGATCGTGCTTGTCGGGAGTATCGGGTTCGATTCGCCAGCGCCCCGACATGCCGAGGTGGAAGACCATGGTCTGGTCACGGTCGGTGTGGATCAGACCGTATTTCGCGCGTCGCCCCATGCCGGTCACTTTCGCCCCGGTCAGCACCTGGACGAGATCGGGTGGGAACGGCCGGCGCAGGTCCGCGCGGTTGAGCGAGACGCGGGCGATTCGCTCGCCCTCGAGAAAGCGCGCAAGCCCGCGCACGGTGGTTTCGACTTCTGGAAGCTCTGGCATCGTGAGAGGGAGATAGGAGGTCTCAACCGCCGCGCCAATGGACGCCGTTCCGGGGCGCGCGCTTTAAAGCAGGTGCCCGGTGCGGTCGCGCTTGGTGTCGAGGTAGCGGGCGTTGTGCGGGTTGGGCGGCAGCCGGTGCGGCACGCGCTCGATCACATCGACGCCCACGCCCTGCAGCGCCGCGACTTTGGCGGGGTTGTTGGTCATCAGGCGAACCGCATGCACGCCCAGCAGGTCCAGCATCCGCGCCGCCACCGGGAAATCGCGGGCCTCGGTCGGCAGACCGAGGCGGTTGTTGGCATCGACCGTGTCGTAGCCCATGTCCTGCAGACGGTAAGCGCGCAGCTTGTTGACCAGGCCGATGCCCCTGCCCTCCTGCCGCAGGTAGAGCAGCACGCCCCACCCCCCCTGCGCCGCCTCATCCGCCATCGCCCGCAGGCTGGCGTCGAGCTGCGGGCCGCAATCGCATTTGAGGCTGCCGAGGATATCGCCGGTGAGGCACTCGGAATGGAGGCGCACCAGCGGCGCCCGGTCACCGTCCTGCGTGCCGATGACCAGCGCGACATGTTCGCGCAGATCGTCGAGCGCGCGGAAGGCGACGATCTCCGCCGTCTCGCAGGCGGCAACCGGCAGATGGGCGCGGCTGGCGATCTCGAGACGGGCGGTGTCCTTCCACTCGGCAAGGTCGGCGGGGGAGACCACCTGCACTTCGCCGTCCAGCACCGGGGCGACGAGGTAGGCCGGCAATATCCCTGCGAGCCGCGCCAGTTCCATCGCCGTGCGCGCGGCTTCGAGGTCGTCGATGGGCTGCGCCGCGAACGGGCCCTTCATCGGGTGGACCAGATCGAGCGCGGGATCGGCCACGGCGCGCGCGGTTTCGAGGTCGAAAGGCGCGGCGGCACGTATCAGCACCGGCGCCTCGGGCACGGCGGCCTCGCGCTGGTTGGCCAGTTTCAGCGTCACCGCCCGCGCCGCCGAGATCAACATGCGCGGGGCGGTGACGCCGGCCGCAAAGCCGGTCTCGGCGGGAAGCAGCACTTCGCCGCCCTCAACGCGAATCGGCCAGCCGTGGCGCAGCGCATCAAGCGCCAGCGCGACGCGGCGGGCACCGGCCGAGGGCAGGCCCGCGCTCAGAGTTCGAACTCCGTGACGAGCGGGATATGGTCGCTGGGCTGCTCCCAGCGGCGGGTCTCCTCGACGAAGTGGTGGCCGCGCGCCTGCAGTGCCAGATCGGGCGAAGCCCACATGTGATCGAGGCGGCGGCCCTGGTCCTTCTCGCGCCAGTAGCTGCGGTAGGACCACCAGGAATAGTTGCGTTCGGGCGCGGGAATGAAGTGGCGGCCCATGTCGACCCAGCCATGCGCGTCCTGGAAGCGCTTCAGCGTCTCGACCTCCAGCGGCGTGTGGCTGACGACCTTGAGCAATGCCTTGTGATTGTAGACGTCTGATTCGAGAGGGGCGATGTTGAAGTCGCCCACGATCAGGGTCGGACGGTCGACCTTTTCAGCCCAGCGGGTCATGCGCTCCAGGAAGTCCAGCTTCTGGCCGAACTTGGCGTTCACCTCGCGATCGGCAACGTCGCCGCCGGCGGGGATGTAGACGTTCTCCAGGATCATGCCCTGACCGGGGCCGAGCAGTTCCACACCGATATGGCGGGCCTCGCCGTTGTCCTGCCAGTCGTACTTGGAGAAGTCCCGGAACGGCACTTTCGAAACGGTGGCGACGCCGTGGTAGCCCTTCTGGCCGTGGATGGCGCGGTGCGTATAGCCCAGCCGCTCGAACATCTCGTGCGGGAACAGGGATTCGGCGACCTTGATCTCCTGCAGGCACAGCACGTCAGGCGCCTGCTCGGTGAGGAGACGCTCGACCTGGTCGATACGCAGACGGACGGAGTTGATGTTCCAGGTGGCGATTTTCATGGCGCTGGCTTTAAGCACCCGGTTCGGGAAATGCCAGAGGGGGCCGCAGCGCTCCCAGACGGGGAGCCCTGAGGCAGGCAACAGAAAACCCTCGAGCCGGGGGCAGAGGCTCGAGGGTTCCTGTAAGCGTTCGTCACGCTAGTATCAAAGCGGCCACTCAGGAGGCGCGGGCAACAGGGGGGAAACCCGCCTCAAAGCCGCTCTGACAACACCTATGTAGGATGGATTGCCTTGCTGCCAAGTGAACGAAAGTCAGAAAACTGTCGCTGTTTGTCGCTAAGAGCGCACAACCTGCGCCGACCCGTTCCAAGCCGGCGACGAGTGCGTTAACGACGATTGCGAGGACGCGGATCGTTCCAGCGAAAATCATTATCGGTAACCGGTACGCCGTAGCGCTGATTCGATAGCGAGATGGTGGTGCGCTTGTTCTGCGAATCGAGCGAAACCCAGTAGGTCAGTTCCAGTCCCCCCGGCGCGGAGGCCTTGCGCTGGAAGATCAGCGTGATGACCCCGTATTCGGGATGAGTGCTATCGCGCACTTCGATGCTGATGACATTGGGATTGCCAGTCGGCAACACGCGGCCAAACCTGGCGACATCGCGCTTGGGATCCAGCAGCGCGCCCAGCGGGCTGTTGCTGATCGGCCAGCGCTGCACCTGGCGCACGTCGTAATCGATAAGGGTCAGGGCCTTGCCGTCGCCGACGATGAGCATGTTGGCGCTCTTCTCGTACTGGAAACGGATCTTACCGGGCCGCTTGAGTGTCAGCACGCCGTTCACGGACTGACCAGAACGGTCGGTCTGGACGAAGTTGGCCTTCAGACTGTCGATCGCGCGCAGCGCCTCGACGGCCTGTGCCAGCTGCTTCGCATCGGCAGGTTCGGCTGCGAGAGCCGGCTGCGAAAGCGCGAGAGCCGGAATGGAAAGCGCGGCCAAAGCGGCCGCGCTCACACAGGATCGAAAGGTTTTCATGGTACGGTTCATGGCTTCCCCATTGGGTCCACAGCCTTGAACCGACCGTGAACCTTACTTGATCTTGGCTTCCTTGAACTCGACATGCTTGCGCACGACGGGATCGTACTTGGAGAAGCTCATCTTCTCGGTGGTGTTCCGGGGATTCTTCTTCGTAACGTAGAAAAATCCGGTGTCGGCGGTCGAGACCAGACGGATCTTGACGGTTGCGGGCTTCGCCATGGCGGTTCCTGTACTCTCTAAGTTTCAGCCGCCCTGGCAGGCCGGCGTTTAAACAATACCACGAGGGCGGCATATGCATGCTGCCCTGCAAGGCTGCGGCCCATGCAGAATCGGCCCCGCAAAGTCAAGCACCGGACGCCGATTCAAGGCATCGGAAACGACTCGATAGGCTCAAGAACGCCGAATTTCTCGCGGCGGAGCTTTCCTTTGAGCGGCGGCAGGTCAACTTCCGGCGCTTCGAGGCCCGTGTCGGGCAAACGATCGAGAAAGTCGCGAATCAGGGTTAGGCGTCCTCGCTTCTGGTCGTTGAAGTCCACCAGCGTCCAGGGCGCATGGGCCGTGTGGCTGCCCTTGAGCATCGCTTCGCGCGCCAGCGTGTACTCATCATACTTCTCCCGCGCGGCGATATCGATGGGCGAGAGCTTCCAGCGCTTGAGCGGGTCATCGGCGCGTTCGGCAAGTCGTTCCTCCTGCTTCTCCTGGTCGCAGGAGAGCCAGTACTTGAACAGCAGAATGCCGTCGTCGACGAGCGCCTTCTCGAACAGCGGGGCATGATGCAGGAAGGCCTCGACCTGGGCATGGTCGGCATAGCCCATCACCCGCTCCACCCCGGCACGGTTGTACCACGAGCGATCGAACAGCACGATCTCTCCACGCGCCGGCAGATGGGGTACGTACCGCTGAAAGTACCATTCCCCCTGCTCGCGCTCGCTCGGCGCGGCGAGCGCGACCGTGCGGCACTGGCGGGGATTGAGCTGGCCGGACAACGCCTTGATCGCGCCGCCCTTGCCAGCAGTATCGCGCCCTTCGAACAGGACAAGGACACGGGCCGCGGTTTTCTGCGCCCAGCGTGCCATGGCGACCAGTTCCTCCTCCATGGGCTCGAGAAGCTTCTCGTAGTCCTTGCGGTGGAGCTTGTCGGCGACGCTTTTATCTTTGCCGCTACCCATGTGTCAGACCCTCGACAAAAGGAACAGCGCCAGGGCTCCGGCACAGATGCGATACCACGCGAACGGCGCGAAACCGGACTTGCTGACGAAGGCCATGAACGCCTTGATGACGACCAGCGCCACCACGAAGGAAACGAAGAAGCCGATGGCGATCTCGCTCCAGCCCACAACCCCGGTGCCCGCCATCAGTTCCTCGCGCGCGCCCAGCAGTTCCAGCGTGGTTGCCCCGACCATCGTGGGAACCGCAAGGAAGAAGCTGAATTCGGCGGCGGTGCGGCGCTCGACGCCCATCGCCAGCGCGCCCATGATCGTCGCGCCGGAACGGCTGACGCCCGGCACCATCGCGAGGCACTGCGCAAGGCCGACGCCGAGGCACTGCTTCGCGGGCAGTTCGGCGACGCCCGTCAGCGGGCCGGGCTTGGCGATCTTCTCGACGCCGAGGATGGCGAAGCCGCCGATTATCAACGCCCAGGCGACCACAGCCGGTTCACCCAGCAGGGCGTCAATGTAGTGCTTGAGAAGCAGGCCGAGAATGGCCGACGGGATGAAGGCCAGCAGCACATTGCGCACGAAGCGGATCGATGTGGGATTGAGCTTCAGAAGCCCGGTGCCAACGGCCCAGAAGGTACGCCAGAACTGCACGATCACAGCCAGGATCGCGCCCAGCTGGATGACGATGTTGAACGTCGCCCATTGGCTGGAATCGTAACCGAACAGGCGGGTGGCAAGGATGAGATGGCCGGTCGAAGAGACGGGCAGGAACTCGGTGAGGCCCTCGACAATGCCGAGGAGGATCGCGGTGAAAGTAAGGTCCATGGGCGAAAGGTCATGCCGGATGGACAGGTCAAGTCAACCGGGCACGTGCCGCGATGCGGAATTTTGCCGGGCATCGAAAACACCGGCACCGCGAGGCCCACCCCGCCGCCGCCAACTCGTCTGAATGGCGGGGTGGGCCTGCGCAGCCGCTTACCAGATACGCACGCGGTCCTTGGGAGCCAGGTACAGCTTCTCGCCCGGCTTCACCCCGAACGCCTTGTACCATTCGTCGAAGTTACGAACGATCCCGTTGATGCGGTACTGCGGCGGCGAGTGCGGATCGGTGATCAGGAACTGGCGGGCCTGCGCCTCGCGCACCTTCGAGCGCCATACCTGCGCCCAGCCCATGAAGAAGCGCTGGTCGCCGGTGAAACCGTCGATCACAGGCGCCGGCTTGCCGTTCAGCGACAGCTTGTAGGCGCGGTAGGCAAGGCTGAGGCCGCCAAGATCGCCGATGTTCTCGCCCATGGTGAGGTGACCGTTCACGCAGGTCTTGCCGTCATCGAACGGGCAGAGCGCGTCATACTGCGCCGCCAGCTTGTCCTGCAGCTTTTCGAACGCCGCCTTGTCGGCCGGAGTCCACCAGTCCCGCAGGTTGCCGGTGCCATCGGACTTGGCGCCCTGATCGTCGAAGCCGTGGCCCATTTCATGACCGATCACCGCGCCGATGCCGCCGTAGTTGACCGCCGGGTCCGCCGTCAGGTTGAAGAACGGCGGCTGCAGGATCGCAGCGGGGAAGACGATCTCGTTGAAGGTCGAATTGTAGTAGGCGTTGACCGTCTCGGGCAGCATTCCCCACTCCGCGCGGTCGACGTTCTGGCCGATGCGGTTCATGTCGAAGGCGCTCTGCCAGGCGCCGGCGGCGACGGCGTTGCCCAGCGGGTCGGTGGGCGAGAAGGCAAGGCCTTCATACGTCTTGAACGTCGCGGGAGCGCCGATCTTGGGCGTGAAGGCATCCAGCTTGGCCTTGGCCTCGACGCGGGTGGCGGGGCTCATCCACGCCAGGTCCTTGAGGTTGACGCCCATGGCCTTGCGCAGATTCGCGACAAGGTCGGTCATCGCCGCCTTCTGCTCGGCCGGGAAATACTTCGCGGCGTAGATCTTGCCGACCAGTTCGCCGGCCATGCCTTCGACCGCCGCGATGCCGCGCTTCCAGCGGGCGCGCTGCTCGGGCTGCCCGGACAGCGTCTTGCCGTAGAAGGCGAAGCGCGCGTCGTCGATTTCGGACGGCAGGACCGTGGCATTGTCGCTGAGGAAATGCGCGGTCATGTAGGCCTGCCAGGTCGCCACCGGCACCGTGTCCACCAGCTTGATCACCGCCGGCACACCGCCGCCGAACAGCGTCTGCGCCTTTGCCGCATCGATGCGGGCGGCCTTCAGTTCCTCGGCCGTGGGCGGGATTTCGGCGGCGAGCACATACGTGGCCTTCTGCGCGCCGAGGCTGGTGAGGAAGCCCTTCACCACGCCGGGCGAACCCATGGCTTCGAATTCGGCGACGGGCAGCTTGTTGTAGGTGAGGTCGGGGTTGCGCGCAGCGGCGCGGTCCCAGTCGGCCTGGGCGATGCTGGTTTCAAGCGCCAGCACCGCCTTGGCGGCGCCTTGCGCGTCGGGATAGCCGGCCTTGCCGAGCAGGAACGCCAGATACGTCTGGTACTGGGCGCGCAGGGTGACCGAACGCTCGTCGTTCTTCAGGTAGTAGTCGCGGTCGGGCAGGCCGAGGCCGGAGACGCCGATGTTGAGCGCGTAGATGTCGCTCTGCTTGTCATCCGCGCCGACATAGGCGCCCAGCGGCGAGGCATAGCCGGGCTGGCCGAACAGATGGGCGAGATCGGCGGGGGTCTTCGCCGCCTTGATCCGGTCAAGGTAGGGCTTGGCCGGGGCAAGACCAGCCGCGTTGATCGCGCCGGTGTCCATGAACGCCTTGTAGGCGGCCGCGATGCGCGCGGCGTCCGAACCCGGCGCGGGGTTGGAGGCGACCAGCTCATCGAGGATCGCGTGAACGCGCTGTTCCGACAAGTCGTTCAGCTCGATGAACGAGCCCCACCGCGTACGGTCGGCGGGCAGTTCGACGGTCTTGTTCCAGGTGCCGTTGACGTAGGCGTCGAAATCGTCGCCCGGCTTGACCGACTTGTCGATCCACTGGGTCTGGACCCCGAACTTGCCCCAGTCGGCAGAAGGCGCGAGCGACGGCTTGGCAGCGGGGGCTGCTTCCTGTGCGCTAGCGGTGAACGACAGGCCAAAGCCGAGAGCGAAAACGGAAACAGCAGCGCTCGAAGCGAGCACCTTGCCGGAGAAGCGGGACATGTCCTGACCTTTTCGTGAAAATGGGGGTACGACAGGATATTACGGCTGGGCCACGACGGCCCACGATGGCGCGCAACATAATTGTCATCCCGCGCAATGCCAGCCGAAAATGGCGTCGGATCGCCTCTGCCTTGCGATGAGCGGCAAATCCGCCGCAATCACGGCTGGCACCGCTCCCTTAAACGAGGCTCCCTCCGTTGGAGGCAGCGCCGTCCCCAGAGCAGGCGTCAACCCAGCGGGATGATCGGCGGGCTGTCGAACTGAAGCGAGGCAAGGCGCGCATAGAGCCCGCCGGCCCGGGTCAGGCTGTCGTGCGTGCCCTGTTCGACGATACGGCCGGCGTCCATGACGATGATCCGGTCTGCCTGGCGCACCGTGGCGAGGCGGTGGGCAATGACCAGCGTGGTGCGGTGCGCCATCAACCGGTCGAGCGCGTCCTGCACCAGCCTCTCGCTCTCGGCGTCGAGCGCGCTCGTCGCCTCGTCCAGCAGCAGGATCGGCACGTCGCGCAGCAATGCCCGGGCAATCGCGATACGCTGGCGCTGGCCGCCGGAAAGGCGGGCGCCGTCTTCGCCCAGGAAGGTATCGAGGCCCTGCGGCAGCGCGCGCAGGAAGCTTTCCGCGTTGGCGGCGCGGGCCGCTTCCCAGATCGCGGCGTCATCGGCCTGCCAGTTGCCATAGCGCAAGTTGTCGCGGGCGCTCGCGGCGAACAGCACGCCTTCCTGCGGGACAAGCGCGATGCGCTCGCGAATCTGCCCCGGATCGGCAGAGGCGAGCGGCACGCCGTCGATCTTGATGGCGCCGCTCTGCGGATCGTAGAAACGCTCGGCAAGCTGGAACAGCGTCGACTTGCCACCGCCCGAAGGTCCGACGATCGCCACTGTCTCGCCCGGTTCGATGGTCAGGTTGAAATCGTGCAGCGCCGGCAGGTCGGGGCGTGAGGGATAGCGGAAAGTCACGCGCTCGAAAGCGAGCTTGCCGCGCGGCGGCTCAGGCAGCAGCAGGGCGCGCGCAGGCGCGGCGATGGTGGGACGCTCGCCCAGCAGTTCGGCAAGGCGACTGGCGGCACCTGCGCCGCGCACAAGGTCGCCGTAGACCTCGGTCAGCGAGCCGAACGCGCCTGCCACGATGCCTGCGGTGACAACGAAAGCGGCGATGGTGCCGCCCGTGATCGAGCCGGCGGCAACACCGATGGCGCCGCACCACATGATGACCGTGATCGCGCCGAAGATCAGGAACATGATCACCGCGGTCATGACCGAGCGGATGAAGATGCGCTTCTTGCCGGTATCGAACGTGCGTTCGACGGCGGCGGCGAACCGCTCATGCTCGCGGCCTTCCTGATTGAACGCCTGCACGATCTTGATCGCACCAAGAACTTCGCCGGTCAGAGCGCCGATGTCGGCAACGCGGTCCTGGCTAGACCGGGATACCGCACGCAGCCGCCGTCCGAACATCGCGATAGGCACGATCACGACGGGAATGGCGATCACCAGGCCCGCGGTCAGCCGGGGCTCCAGCGCGAACAGGTAGATCACCCCGCCGATCGCCATGATGGCATTGCGCAGCGCCACCGATACCGTGGTGCCGACGATCTGCTCGATGATCGCGGTGTCGGCGGTCAGGCGCGAGGAGATTTCCTTGGGACTGTTTTCCTCGAAGAAACCCGGCGCCAGCGTCAGCATGTGCCGCTGTACCCGCAGGCGGATATCGGCAATGACGCGCTCCCCAAGCCAGGAGACCGAGTAGAACCGGATCGCGGTGGCTATAGCCAGCACCACCACCACGCCAAGCAGCGCCGCGAACCACCAGCGGATCGCATGGGGATCGGCGCCTTTCGCAAATCCCTGATCGATGATCTGGCGGAAGCCGAACGGGATGGCCAGGGTCGAAGTCGCCGTGGTGATCAGCGCCAGGCCCGCCATGGCCATCCAGCCCGGATACTTGAGCATCTCGCGCCAGACCATGCGCAAGGGGCCGAGGTTTCCCTTGCGGCTCCTGCTGCGCTTCGCCGGTGCGGCGGTGTCTTCAGATGAAGCGGATATGCCCTGCGCCGTGTCCATCGCGCGCCCTTACAGCTTGGCGCGATGAAGGAAAAGGCCTCCTTGGGTACAATGACTTTCTTGATGCCAGAGCAGCCGGAATATGGGAAATTCGCGACGAAGCGGTGGATTTGCGCGAAATACGACTAACAGATTTCGTAATTGCCGCGTTGCACCATTAACCCCTAGTGCCCAGATCATGGTTTAATTGACCGATTGACGGCCGATTTCGGCCAGGAGATTCACTTTGCTTTACAACGCCTACGAACTGCAGCGTACGATGATGAGCGGTGCCGCCGCATGGGCATCGGTTGGCGCGGAAATGCTGAGCAATCCCAAACTTCCAATGGGTTACTTCGGCTTGGGCCCTGTCATGGCCTCGGCACTGGACGTATTCGCGCATGCCGCTGCTCCGCGCGGCAAGCCTGCTTTCGGGATCGAGACGGTGACCGTGGGCGGCAAGACCCATCCCGTCACCGAATCGATCGTGCTCCATCGCCCCTTCGGCAACCTGCTGCGCTTCGAGCATCCGGGCCTGCCGGCAAATGCCCCCAAGCTCTTGATCGTCGCACCAATGAGCGGCCACTACGCCACTCTTCTGCGCGGCACGGTGGCTCGCATGGCGGAAAGCTGCGAAGTCTACATTACCGACTGGGCCGATGCGAAGCTGGTTCCCGCCAGCGCCGGCAAGTTCGACCTCGACGACTATATCGACTACGTCATCGACTTCCTCGACCACATCGGCCCCGGCGCGCATATGCTCGCAGTGTGCCAGCCGTCGGTTCCCGCCTATGCCGCCACGGCAATCATGGGCGCCAAGAGGCATCCCTGCCGCCCTGCCACACTGACCATGATGGGCGGCCCGATCGACACCCGTGAGGCGCCCACCAGCGTCAACGACGTGGCGATGCAGCAGCCGCTTTCCTGGTTCGAGAACAACGTCGTTGCCACTGTGCCGCAGATGTACCCAGGCGCCGGCCGCAGGGTCTATCCGGGCTTCCTGCAGTTGGCCGGCTTCATGGCGATGAACCTGGGCAGCCACATGATGAGCCACTACGGCATGTTCAAGCACATGGTCGCCGGCGACGGCGACAGCGCGGATTCGACCAAGGCGTTCTACGATGAATACCGCGCCGTGTGCGATATGACCGCCGACTTCTATCTCCAGACGGTGGAACACGTGTTCCAGAAACACTCATTGCCCAAGGGTGAATTCGTCCACCGCGGCGAGGTTATCGATCTGTCGGGGATCCGCGACACGGCGCTTCTGGCCGTCGAGGGCGAGCGTGACGATATTTCCGGCATCGGCCAGACCCGTGCCGCACTGCACCTGGCAAGCCACCTGCCCGAGAAGAGCAAGAAGTATTATCTGGCCGAGGAAGTTGGCCATTACGGTATCTTCAACGGCAGCAAGTGGCGAAACCGAATCGCTCCGGTGCTGGAGGACTGGATCGCCCAGCACAGCCGCAAGTCGTTGAAGGTGGTGGCCTGATTCGCGGATCGCGTGGTCCCGGGTAAAACCGGGGTAAAACCGGGACCACGCGTTCGTGTAAATTGCCCCGCTCCGGCCTGGATGCGCCAGAGCGCTCTGCGGGTGCGCCAATCGCTCGACGGAACGGTAGATCGCTGCGCCAGGTTGTGTTATTAGTGCAACTATGGATCGCACCCATTCCCGGCGGAAAGTACTCAAGGGCAGTCTCGTAGCAGGCCTCGGCCTGGCCCTTCCATCTCGCGCCTTCGCGGCGGAAGAACTGAGTTCAGGTGCCGCATCGCCCGGCGAAGGCGCCGCCGCTACGCTGGCAAGCACATTTCCGACCGGCCTTTCCACGGCCCCGGCGCTGGCCAGCGGGCTGACCTCATATCAGAATCGCGTTCTTCAGGTCGCGTCGCTCCAGGCCCAGCGCGTGCGCGGGCATCTGTGGCGTGCGGACGTGGTCGGGATCGTCGATTTCGCGCAGCCATCGTGGAAGCCGCGCCTGCATTTCGCCAATCTGGAGAACGGGACCGTGCGCTCGTTCCTGGTGGCCCACGGACGCGGCTCCGATCCGGCGCACAGCGGCTGGCTGCAAAGTTTCTCCAACACGCCCGGCTCCGAGGCGACCTCACGCGGGGCCTACCTCACCGCCGAATGGTACAAGGGCAAGTACGGCACCTCGATCCGCCTCGTCGGACTGGACAACGACAATTCGATGGCGCTGCCACGCGCGATCGTCATGCACCCCGCATGGTACGTGGACCCCACCATGATCGAAAAGTGGGGCAAGCTCGGCCGCAGCGAAGGCTGTTTCGCGATGAGCAACTCCGACTTCAACGAAGCGCTGTGGCACATATCAGGCGGGCGCCTGCTGTTTGCGGACCGTATCGGCGAGGGCTGATCCCCGCTCGTATCGCAGACATCGGCCAGAGCCGGTTAGACACCGGACCCGCCAAATGATACAGAATGGCTCATGAAAACCAGCCTGAGAGGCGTAGAACGCAATGCGCTGACCGCTGCCCTTCTGGCGCTGTTCGAGGAAATATCCTTCGAGCAGCTTACCATCCGTGAGATCACCGCGGGCACCGGCTACCCGCTGGTCGAAGACACGGGTGAGCGCGGCGCGGGGCGGCGCGGGGCTGCACAAACCTGATGACAACCCTGGCAGACCAGCCCCTCACCGGCGAGATCGAAAGCGCCGACTGGCCCGAGTTCGGCTGGGTCGATGATATCCGTCCCGCGCTTGCCCGGCACGCAGCAACTGGCCGCCCGGCCGCGCTGGCGACACTCTATCAGGTTGCCGGCAGCGCTCCGAGGGGCCCCGGCGCGCAGATGCTGTTCGCAGCCGGCGCCGACGGCGGCGTTTCGGCAAGCGGCTACTTCTCGGGCGACTGCATCGAAGGCGATGTCGCCAACCATGCCGCCGGGGTGCTTGCCGATGGCCGGCCCCGGCGCCTGCACTACGGCATGGGCAGCCCCTGGATCGACCTGCGGCTGCGCTGCGGCGGCGCACTCCATGTCCTGCTCGAACGGGTCACAAGCGATTCGCCCGCCCTGCGCGGCCTGCTGCGCCACGCGGCGGAGCGCCGTTCCTGCACCTGGGTCAGCGACGGCGAGACGCAGTCCGTCACTGAAGACGCCGGCCCGCTGCTGTCCTTCACAAACGAACCGTTTCGCATCGCCCGGCGTTACGATCCGCCGCGCCGGCTGATCGTCTCGGGCGGTGATCCCGGCGCCCTTGCCGCCGCTCGGCTGGGGGCCATGGCGCAATTCGAGACGATCGTGCTGCGCCCCGGCGGCCCTCAGGCGCCCCCGCCCTTCCCGGTGGCGCAATATCTGCGCGAGGAACCCGCCGAAGCGCTGGCCCGGCTCAAGGTCGATCGCTGGACGGCCTATCTGGGCGCGACGCATGAGGATCACCACGATCTGGCAGGCTGCCTTGCCGCGCTGCGCGGGCACGCTGGCTATGTCGGCATGATCGGCGCGAAATCGCGCGCGGGCGAACGCCTCGCCGCGCTGGAAGCGGCTGGTGCCAGCGCTGAGGAACTGGCCCGGCTGCACCTCTCGCCGGGCGTTCCGGGGCTGGGAAAATCGCCGTGGGAAGTGGCGACAGGCATCATCGCCGAAATCATGCAGGCCCTGAATCCGGCGCGCGAGCGCGCGTGACCGCCGATGGATGCCTGCCGGGTGACTGGTTCGCGGCAATAGTTCTCGCCGCTGGTCACGCCGTCCGTTTCGGCAGCGACAAGCTCGCTGCACCGCTGGACGGTGCCCCCCTGCTGACCCATGCGATCCGCGCCGCCCGCGCCGCGCCCGTGGCGAAAGTCGTGGTCGTCACGCGGCCCGGCCTCACGCTGGAGCCATGCCCGGGCAAGCCTGCGGTGGAGGTTGTGCGGCTTGCCAGCACCGCGCTGTCAGACACACTCAAGACCGGCGTCGCGGCGGTGAGCGGCGCAAAGGGCGCCTTTGTGTTCCTTGGCGACATGCCCCGGATTCCGCATGGGCTGGCCGCAAGCCTGGCTGCGGCGATCGGCCCGGCCTATGCCGCCATGCCGCGCCAGGGAGGCCGCCCCGGCCATCCGGTCCTGCTGTCATCCCGCGCATTCGCCGATATCTGCGCCCTTACCGGGGACGAAGGCGCCGGACGCCTGCTGCGCCGCAGGGATGATGTGACATTCGTCGACTGCACAGATCCCGCGATCCATTTCGACGTGGACCGCCCGGACGATCTGGCCCGGGCCGCAGGTCCATCATAACGATCTGAAGGCTATGCCCGCAGCAGCTCCGGCAGCTTGCCCGACATGCCCCGCGCCTCGTCCATGAAGAAGCGCTTGAGCGCGGGCAGGCGCTGCACCGCGCCCATTCCCAGACGGCGCGCGGCGCTGGGCAGGCGGCCGGGGATGCCGAACAGGCGAGTCAGCCCGTCCGTCACCGACATCACCATGAAGGTATCGAGGCTGCGCCACTTCTCATACCGCGCGAGCATCTGCGCATCGCCGGGTTCCAGCCCGAGGCGCATACCCTCGGTAAGTACCTCTACCAGAGCGCCGACATCCCGCAGGCCAAGGTTGAGCCCCTGTCCCGCGATCGGGTGCATCCCGTGCGCCGCATCGCCGATCACCGCAAGGCGCTCGTCCACCACGCGGCCCGCATGATGGAAACGCAAGGGGTAGCTCATGCGCGGCGCGGCGAGCGAGATCGCGCCCAGCACCCCGTGCATCCGCGAGGCGACCTCGTTGACGAACATCGCATCTGGCATGGCCATGACCCCGGCCGCATCCTTTTCGGCCACGGTCCAGACGAGCGCGCTGCGATGGCGGCCCTGTTCATCGTCCAGCAGCGGCAGCAGCGCGAAGGGACCGGCGGGGTAGAAGATTTCCCAGGCGGTGTTTTCGTGCGATTTTTCGTGGAACAGCGCCGCCACGGTGGCGCGGTGCCTGTAATCCCACTTGGCGAGCGCGAAGCGGGCTTCATCGCGGGTGGGCGACTGGCGCCCCTCCGCGGCCACCAGCAGCGAGCCGGTGAGTATCCGCCCGTCGGCAAGCTCCACCTCGACGCCGTGGGGGCCGCGATCCCGGCGCACCGCCTCGGTCCTTACATGCCAGGCGATGGCCGGCTCTTCGCGCGCGGCGTCGAACAGGGCGATCCGCAAGTCACGGTTGGCGAACATGCGGCCCAGCGAGCCTTCTTCGGGCTTGGGCGTAAAATCGATCCGGCCCGGCTTCATCCCGTCGGTTACGGCAATGGAATCGATCGGGCAGCCGAGCGGTTTCAGCCGTTCGGCAAGGCCGATATTGGTGAACAGGTTCCAGCTCGCCGTAGAGATGGCCGAGGCGCGCGCATCCGCGCCCTCGGCCACGAGATCGGCCGGGTCAGCCCGGTCGATCACGTGGGAGGTGATCCCGGCCTTTGCGGCGGCCAGCGCCAGCGTCATGCCGACAAGGCCGCCGCCCAGGATGATCAGGTCACGGCGTTCACCCCCGGAGGGCGTAAGGGCCGTATTCGGTGCAGTCGTATTCGAGTCGCTCATCACGAGCAGCTATCGGACTCCCCGGCGTAGATGTCGAGACATCTGCCGTCCCAGGTGCCGGCCGGCTCGGAAAGCCCCACCAGCGCGGCGAGGGTCGGGGCGATGTCCACCGTCTCCACCGGCTGCGCCTGCTCCATGCGGACCTGGCCCTTGCGCCAGAACAGCATCGGCACGCGGCGATCGTAGTCCCAGGGGCTGCCGTGAGTGGCGGTGTAGCCGGGAACCGCCTTGGTGCCGGGCACGACGGCCCGCTTCGTCATCATCAGCACGTCGCCCGAACGGGTCGGATCGAAGGAGGCGGCGACGATCTCGATTTCGCTCCAATCCTGCGGATGGCCGCTGGGGACCTTGACCTTTTTCAGTTCCTCGGCGGTGTAGGCGCCCGAGATCTGCGGGTTGGCCTTGAGCTGCCTGACCAGCTCGGCGATCACTTTCCTGCGCTGCGCCGGGGTGAGCCCGGCGTTGAGCCAGATATCGCCCGAGCCGCCTGCGCCGTAAAGCAGCGGGCCGGACTTGGGGGTGATCCTGGTGACCTTGGAAACCGAGGCCGACAGCCCCTCGTCGGTCAGCGACGGGTCGAGGCGCGCGGCATCGGGCACGCCCTGCAGTTTCATGCGCTCGGGGGCATCGGCGCCGCCGTGGTCGGCGCTGAGCATGACCACATAGTCCAGCCCGCGCGCATCCAGAGCGCCGAGCAGCGTGCCGATCGTCTGGTCGAGGACGTTCATCTGGATGCACATCTCGACGCCCTCGTTGCCGTAGGCATGACCGACCTTGTCGGTGGCCGAGTAGCTGACCGAGAGCACGTCGGGCACGTCATCCTTGCCCAGCGGCATTTCGTCGAGCAGGCGGATGGCCAGATCGGTGGTCGCCTCATCCATGCGCGGGCTGTTCGAAAAACCCTTCATGTCGCCGGCTTTCAGCGGGAAACGGTACGTGCCGATGGTGAAACCGCCCACATCGGTGGGCCGGTCAACGTCGCCGCACCAGCCCGGCACCGGCAGTTCGGCCGCACCTGCCGCGACCTTGGCGGCGAGCGCCTTGTTCTCTGCCAGCGCGGCGGGGGACAGCTTGCGCCCCTCGAAGCTGGTGAAGCCCTTGCCCTTGAGCCAGTAGGCGGCGTCGGCGGTGTGGCCGCTCATCATCACGACCGCGCGGTCCTTGGCCGATACCGCGACGTTGAGGGTGGCCGGGTTCTTTTTCTTGAGGAGATCGCCCAGGGTCGGTGCCTTGAGGTGATCGGGGCTGATGACCGAATCCTCGGACGTGCTTTTCGGATTCGTCTCGTCTTCGGAGCAGTACACCTGCTTGTCGTCGCGGCCGATGCCGGGGACGAACCAGTTGTTGGCGATGATGCCCGTGCGATTGGGGTGCACGCCGGTCAGCAAGGTGGAGTGGCCGGGGCAGGTCTCCGTCGCCGCGTGAGACTGGAAGCCCGAGGGGAACACCGTGCCCTGCAGCAAGCGCGCGAGGCCCTTGGTGTAGCGTTCGCGATACTGCTGGAACAGATCGGCGGAATACTGGTCGACAGAGATCGCGACGATCAGCCTGGGCGGGGTCGTGGGCGCCGCGGGCGCGGGGGCCTGCGCAGGTGCGGCAGGGGCAGTGTCCTGTGCAAAGGCCGGAGCGGCGGCGCCAAGCGCGAGGACGACAGCGAGCGATGAAAAGGCCATCGGAAGATTAGGGAGCCGCATTGGGGGAGGTTCCTTGAAAAGTCTGCGCGTTGAGGGCAAATGCATCGGTGATCGGATCGCCACCCGCGTGCAAGGGTAGTGCAAGCCCATTGGCCAACACACGGG
Source organism: Novosphingobium barchaimii LL02 (assembly GCF_001046635.1). GTDB lineage: Bacteria > Pseudomonadota > Alphaproteobacteria > Sphingomonadales > Sphingomonadaceae > Novosphingobium > Novosphingobium barchaimii. Next base: position 142,365 of record NZ_KQ130455.1, on the reverse strand, counting down.
AAGCATCATGACCTCGCGCCGCTACGCCGCCCTTGTGACGGTTCTATGTCAACTCACGGCGCTTTTGGGAGTCTTTCTCGCAAGTGCCCTGCCCGCCCAGGCGGCGCCCACCCATATCGCGGCGGAGCTGGTCGCCGGTCCGATCGTGGACGGCAAGGCGACGCTGGCGATCCGCATGTCGCCCGAAAAGGGCTGGCACGGCTACTGGATCAATCCGGGCGACGCGGGGCTGGGCATGCAGCTGGCGTGGGAGCTTCCCGAAGGCGCCAGCGTTGGCGAACCGGCCTACCCGGTGCCCCGCACGCTGGTGGTGCAGGGCCTGATGAACCACGTCTACGAAAAGGAATATGCGGTTCTGGTGCCGGTGACGCTGCCTGAAAAGGCGACCGCGGGCACCCGCCTGCCGGTCCGCGTCAAGGCACAGTGGCTGGCCTGCACGGAACAGCTGTGCGTCCCCGAACGCGCCGAACTCGCGACCGAGATCGTTGTCGGCGCGGCGCCGGACAAGAAGACGGCCAAGCGCTTTGACGAGTGGACGCGCGCCCTTCCCGCCCCGCTCGATGCCCCCGCCGCCTTTGCGCTGACCGACAAGACACTGCGCCTGGCGATCCCCCTGCCCGCCTCGGTCAAGCTGGAGGCGCCGCACCTGTTCGTGCGCGAGGACAAGCTGGTGAATTACGCAGCGGCGCAGATGTTCAGCCGCAAGGGCGACGTCCTGCTGGTGACCATCCCGCGCCCCGATTTCGCCTCCCCCGCAGCGGGGACGGTGGACGCCGTGCTGCGCCTCGACGGCTTCGGCAACGGCATCGCGCTGACCGCCAAGCCCGGCCCCGTGCCCACCGGCGGCGAACCTGTGGCGAGCGATACCGAAGCGCCCGAACTGCCCGCCCTGCCCTGGCTGCTGCTGGCGGCGGTGGCGGGCGGCCTGCTGCTCAACGTGATGCCCTGCGTCTTCCCGATCCTGTCGCTCAAGGCGCTGAGCCTTGCCCGCGCCGGCGAAAGCGAAGCCCATGCACGGGTCGAAGGGCTGGCCTATTCCGCCGGTGTCATCACCGCCTGCCTGATCCTGGGCGCGGCGCTGCTGGCCCTGCGCGCGGGCGGCGAGCAAGTGGGCTGGGCATTCCAGTTGCAGGAACCGGCAGTCGTCGTCGCGCTGTTCGTGCTGGCTGCTGCGATCACCGCCAATCTGCTGGGCCTGTTCGAATTCGCCGTGCCGGGCTTCGCCAGCGGCGGCAGCGCGCAGGGGTCGTTCGCGACCGGACTGCTCGCCGCCTTCGTCGCGACGCCCTGCACCGGCCCGTTCATGGCAAGTGCGATGGGCGCCGCCCTGCTGCTGCCGGTGGCCCCCGCGCTGACGCTGTTCGCGGCGCTGGGCCTGGGTATCGCGCTGCCCTTCCTTGCCATCGCCTTCGTACCGGCCCTGCGTCGGCGCCTGCCCCGTCCGGGCAAATGGATGGTCACCTTCCGCCGGATCATGGCAGTGCCGATGGCGCTGACCGCCCTGGCGCTGGCATGGCTGGTGTGGCGTCTTGGCGGCGCGGCAACGCTGTCCTACGTGCTGGCGCTGGCGGCGATGCTGCTGGCGCTTCTGGCGCTTGCCGGGCGCAACCAGCGCCGCGGCCGCCCCGCGCTGATCCCCGCCTGCCTGGCCCTTGCCGTGCTCGCCGTCGGTGTGCTGACGATGCCGGAGCCGCAGCATCAGCCCGGCGAAACGGCCTCGATCATCAACGCCAAACCGTTCTCGGCCAAAGCCCTGGCCAAGGCGCAGGGTGAAGGCAGGCCGGTGTTCGTGTGGATGACCGCCGACTGGTGCCTGACCTGCAAGGTCAACGAGGAAGTCGCGATCGAGCGCGAGGACACGAAGGCCGCCTTCGAAAAGGCCGGCGTCGTCGTCCTGCGCGGTGACTGGACCCGCCGCGATCCCGAAATCACCCGCTACCTCACCGCGCGGGGCGCGGCCGGGGTGCCGCTTTACGTCTGGTATGCGAAGGGCGCAAAGCCCGAGACGCTGCCGCAGGTGCTGACCCCGGCGCTGCTGGCGCAAAAAGCGGGCTCGTAGTTTTACCCAGTTAGCACCGCCCATTCTTTTGCCTCCCGAAATCCGGGACCCTCGGCGGGGGACCTTGAGGCAAAAGAGGTGGGGCCGCATGCAACGTCTGGACGCGGTACAAGGATTACGCGCTGTCGCCGCCTGGTTCGTCGTGATCGCTCACGGCGCGCTTTGGGCGGGCGGTTTCGGCTCGCTCATTCTTCCGGCTCGCTCCTACGAACTGCTCGGTTCGCTCGGGGTTTTGATGTTCTTCACCGTCAGCGGCTTCATCATGGTCTACATCAGTCGCGGCACGTTCGGGATGCCCGGAGCTTCCCTCTCGTTTCTGCAGAAACGGTTGATACGCATCGTCCCGCTCTACTGGATGATGACCATGCTGACCCTCGTGATCATCCTGCGAAACGCCGAACCTGTGGGCATGGTGCGGGTGATGCAATCGCTTTTGTTCATTCCCTACATCGTCCACGGCCATCTGATACGCCCGCTGCTCGGCGTGGGCTGGACCCTCAACTTCGAGATGTTTTTCTACGTTCTGTTCGCGGTGTCGCTGCTTGTCCGGCGCGGCCTGATGCTGCTTTGCTGCACGCTGGGAGTGCTCCTACTGACGGACCAGGTTCTCAATCCCATCTGGCATTATCATGACCCGTCGACCCTGGCGCAGGAATGGACGGACCCCCTGCTGCTGCCCTTCCTGCTGGGTATCGGACTGGCCGTACTCCACAAATCCTACCCGGCGATCCACAATCGGCATCCGTTCCTGGGCCTCGCTGCCGGCTGTCTGGTGATGCTTGTACTGCAGCAGACACTGATCCCCGATCACAATGACCCTGTCTGGTGGCGGATTGCCGTTCTGGCATTGGGCGCGGTGCTGGCATCATCGGCGATCCTGGCGTCGGCCCACCTCAAAGTACCGCGCTGGCTCATCCTGGCGGGCGATTCGTCCTATAGCCTGTACCTCGTCCATCCCTTGCTGTTCGGCCTGGTAAAACACATCGGCGGGGAAGCGCTGGCGCGGGAGCTCCCGGTCGCCGCGATGTTGCTCTATGTCGTCCTGAGCACGGCCGCGGGCCTGGCCTTGCATCTCTGCATAGAGCGGCCGCTGACGCGCTGGCTGGGGCTAAGACTTCCCCGCTCCGCCCCGCCAACCCCGAGACTGGAAGCAGCCGCAGCCTGAGCCGGCACACCAAGCGGCAGCGTCACAGCACCTCTGCCACGCCCTCCAGACCGGCGCGCAGCTTGTCGATCGCCTGCGCTTTGAGCTGATGCACGCGCGGCACCGAGACCTGCAGCACTTCGGCGATCTCGGCCAGGTTGAGTTCCTCGACGAAGTAGAGCTGGACGATCAGCTTCAGCCGGTCCGGCAGGTCGGAAATCGCCGCGATCACCGCGCCGCGCGTTTCCTCTCCCGCCAGCATCGCGAAGCTGTCGGGCGTTTCGGCGGCGAAGGCCATGTTCTGGTCGGAATAGGCCTCATCCAGCGAATCGAAGCGCAGCGGCTGGCTCGATGCGCGCAGCGAAGCCAGTTCCCGCTCGTCGATGCCCATCGCCTGCGCCAGTTCGCGCGGGTTGGGTTCACGGCCAAGGCTGCCGCGCAGGGCGGTTTCCTTTTCGGCCAGCAGGCGCCTCCGTTCACCCGCCCCGCGCGACATCGGCAGGCTGCGGCGGACCATGTCCACCATCGCGCCGCGCACGCGCATCTTGGCGTAGGCGGCAAAGCCGTCCTCGGTCGGCCCGGCGTGTTTCTGCGCGCATTCGGTCAGCGCGACGAGGCCCGCCTGGACGAGATCCTCCAGTTCGATCCCCGGCCGTCCGCTGCCGTGAACATGCCAGGCCTGCCGCCGCACCATCGGCAGGAAGCGCCGCACGCGGTCGCCCACGTCGCCCTGATAGGCACGCATCGCCGCCGGAGACGCGGACGGGGAAGAGGTCGAAAAAGACATCTGGTTCATGCGGCCATGCTTTCGGCGTTGTCAGGTGCGGGAAGGCCGCGCGGTTCCTGCGGCGGAGCGGCGGCGCCGATCACGTCGATGACCTCGATCGGCTGGGTCGCGGGCAGCTCGGAAATCGAGAGTACAAGGCAGCCGGGCGCGCGCAGGCGCAGCAGCGCCGCCAACGCCCGGCGCGCGCGAGGCTGCACCACCAGCGTCAGCGGGATCGCGTGGGGGCCGCGCATCTCGCCAAGCGCGGTGATGCGCTCGCCGATCATGCGCGCAAGGTCCGGTTCGATCACCGGCTGGCCGGTCGCGGGATCGACCATGCCCTGCACGATCGCCGCCTCCAGCCCGGCATCCAGCGTCACCACCGGCAGGCGCTCGCTGGGCGGGCAGACCCGCCCGACGATCAGCGCGCCAAGATCGGCGCGGACCAGTTCGACAAGCCGGTCGTGGTCCACCGTCTGCTGGACGGCGCGTGAAAGGCTGGCGAAGATCGGCACCAGATGCGCGATCGGGATGTGGTCCTCCAGCAGCGCGCGCACCAGGCGGGTGACGCCGGCAAGCGTCAACGGCGCGGGGTACACCGTCTCGACCAGACCGGCGGAGTGTTCCTTCAGCGAATCGATCAGCGCACGCACCTGATCCGGGCCCAGCAGGTCCTGCGGGCGCGCCGATAGCAACTGGTTCAGGTGCGTGGCGATGACGGTGCCGGGGTCTACGGTCAGGAACCCCTCGGCGGTGGCGTGATCGCGCGCGGCCGGGTCGATCCACAGGGCGGGGCAGCCGAAACTGGGGTCCCACGTCGCCTCGCCGCGCAGGGCGTGGTGAGGGCTGGCCTCGCCCGCGTCGATGGCGAGGACCTTGTCCGCCCGGATCGCCGCGCCGCCCAGGTTCACGCCGCCCAGGACTATGCGGTAGTCATGCGGCGGCATGTCCAGCGCATCGCGCACGCGAAACTGCGGCACGATGAAGCCGAACGACTGGCTCAGCTGCTTGCGCACGCCGGTGACGCGCGTGACCAGCGGCGATCCGCGCCGCTCGTCCACCAGCTGCACAAGGCCGTAGCCGAGTTCGATGGTGACGAGGGTGTGGTCGGAAACATCCTCCAGCTCGATCCGCGAGGGATCGGCGGGGGCGGCAGGTTCCGCCACTTCGACCGAGGCGATAAGGGCGCGTTCGGCGCGCTTTCGCAGGGCATGCCACATCCATCCCGCCAGCGCGGCGGCGGGCAGGAAGATGCTTTGCGGCATGGCCGGGATCATGCCCATCGCGCCCAGCACCGCCGCCACCGGCAACCATGTGCCGGGGGCGGCAAACTGGTTGCCGATCTGCCCGGCAAGGTCGCGGCTGTCAGACACGCGGGTGACGATGACGGCAGCCGCGATCGACAGCAGCAGCGAGGGCACCTGCGCCACCAGCGCATCGCCGATGGCCAGCGTGATATAGGTCTGCGCGGCCTGCGATGCGGTCAGCCCGTGGCTTATCATGCCCAGGCAGAAGCCCGCGATGATGTTGACGCCCAGGATCAGCAGCGCGGCGATCGCGTCGCCCTTCACGAATTTCGAGGAACCGTCCATCGAGCCGTAGAAGTCAGCCTCGGTCGCCACTTCGCGGCGGCGGGCCTTGGCTTCGTCGGCGGTCATCAGCCCGGCGGCAAGGTCGGCGTCGATGGCCATCTGCTTGCCCGGCAGCGCATCCAGCGTGAAGCGCGCGGACACTTCCGAAACGCGCCCCGCGCCCTTGGTCACCACCACCATGTTGATGATGACGAGGATCAGGAACACGAAGATGCCGACCGCGAAATTGCCGCCGATCAGGAAGGCGCCGAAGGCCTCGATCACCTTGCCCGCTGCCGCTTCTCCCTCATGCCCGTGGACCAGCACCACACGGGTGGAGGCGACGTTGAGCGACAGGCGCAGCAGCGTGGCGAACAGCAGGACCGAGGGGAAGGCCGAGAAATCGAGCGGCTTTTCCGCGTTCATCGCCGCCATCAGCACCGCCACCGACAGCGCGATGTTGAGCACGAACGCCACGTCCAGCACGAAAGCCGGAACCGGCACGATCATCAGCACGATAAGCACGAGGATACCCGCCGGCAGCGCGATGGCTCCGGCGTTTCGAATACGTCCCAGCAGGGTCACAGACCAAGCCTCGCCAGCTTGGAGTACGCATCGCGGACATGGCCGCTGGCGGCGGAACCGGACGTACCGAACGCGGCTTGCAGGGTGTCGGCCATCGATCGTTGGCCAGTGGCGGCAGCGGCGGGCAGCCCGGCGTTGAATTCCCGCGCGAGGGGGCCGGAAGGCTGGTAGCTGGCCGCTTCCAGGGCGACGTTCTCATAGCCAAGGGAGGGCGATCCGGGCGTCCATTCCCCGCCGATGCCGGGCGAAAAATCGCCCTCCATGGCGCCAGCCACCTTGCCGCGCATCAGCGCCATGACCGAGCCGACCGAACGCGGCGCGCCGCCTGCGAAGAAGATGCCGCGATTGGCGGCGGCCGCCTTGGGCAGGATGCCCGCCGCGCTCTGGTTCGGGTTCTGCGCCAGTGCTTCAAGGAATTGCCCGGCCCCGGCCGAGCCAAGGAAATGCGCGAGATAGAGTTCGGCGGCATCCGGCTCCCGGCCAAGGCGCGCGATAAGATCGGCGCGGTTGTCGGCGGCGAGTTCGCCCGCCATCAGCGCCGAAACCTGCGGGTCATAGCGCAGCCCCATGACTTGCGCCCGCGTGGCGGGATCGAGCGTGCCGCCCTGAATCGCATCGCTGACCCAGCCCATGCCGTGCTCGGCGCCGTGGCGGCCCATCGTGGAAAGCCAGGTGCCGGAGGTGAACTGGTACAGCCCCGCCGCGCTGGAAGTAGCGGCGCGGGCGGCGGGATCAAAGCTCGATTCCAGCTTGGCCTGCGCCATGAGGTACTGGAAATCGACGCCGGTGGCCTCGGCCGCATGGGCGATCGCGGCGCGGACCTGCGAGCCGCCCGATGTGGCCCCCACGGCTGACCGCGTGGCGATGCCGGCGAAGACTTGTCCGTCGCTCAAACCAAAACTCCCGGCACACCATGTACCGGGAGCGTTTCAGCAAGAGCCGTGCCAGATTTCCAAGAGCGGCCGGGCCGTCAGCCCCTTGCCGCCATCGCGTAGCCCGGCGGGATGCGGTAGAGCTGCGGGCTGCCGGTCAGCGCATTCAGGCGCCGCGTGACATTGGCCGCGATGATGTTGCGGACCTGCCGGTTCACCTCGTTAAGCCGGCGCGCCGCGTCCAGCATCGAGCGGCATTCCTCATCAAGGTGAATGGCGTCCAGACCTTCCAGCGCTCCGCACAGGCGGTTCTTGTCGAGCGTGGTCCCGACGATCGCGTCGAGGTCCAGACCGGCAAGGGCCTGCCGCTCGTCTTCCAGAACGGCAAGCATTTGCCGCAAGGCACCGCTAAGCTCGCTTGGGCGAAGGGGGGAAGTCGGCATTTAGTGGGCGCTCCTGAGCAACATGCCGGCCGCGATCATGGCGTCGGCGATCTTGGCCGGAACCACGGGATAGTTGCCCGATTCCACCGCCTTGCGGATCAATGCGACCCGGTCGGTGTCGATGGGGGCAGCGCCCGCGTTCAGGGCCTGCGAAGTCTCCACGGCCGGAGCCGCCGAGACGGAAGTGGTTGGCCTGGTGTTGACCGTGGCCGTGTCACCGCCCGTGACACGGGCCAGCCGGGTATCGACTGCGCCGATGCGCTGCGCGGATCCCAGTTCGATAGGTGGCATTTGCCGCTCCTTGAGATGTCCTGTCTTCCAGAACGACATCGGCGCGGCCGTTTAAAGGGGGCGGGCGGCAGGTTTTTGCCACTTGCCGGTTGCCGCCAGAATTTGCGGTCAACATTTGCGATCAGGGCATGGGAACGGAAACCAGCCCCGGCCGCTCGACCCGCGCGCGCATCATCTGGCCCCGGACCGCAAGGCTGGCGCCGGGCCCGGCCAGTGGCCGCACCCTGATCCAGCCGCCAACGGGGCCGGATTCCATCGCCTCGCCGGGCTGGGACACGGTGAAGCCATCGCCCGAAACGGCTATGGCGATGGCATCTCCACGTGAGATGGCGGCGGGCGCGCCCTGCCCTGCACCGCTGCTGCGGACCGGCACGAACAGCCGCCAGCCGGAGGGGTCTCCGCACTGCACCACGACGCTGTCCTGCGCCTGCGTGCGCCACGACATGGCCACGCCGGCATGGCAGGGCTGAAGGCGCAGGCGGCGATCCACCGGGGTTGCGGCGCCGCCCATCTCGCCTGCCGGGGCGCCGGTGAAGCTCGCGATCTGGCGGTCTATGGCGTCGAGATCGGCGAACTGCGCCGAAACGGCAGTGGCCAAAAGGAACAGGCTGGCGGGCATTCGGATACCTTTATGCGCAAAGAGGCTTACCGCCCCGTCACAGCAAGTCCCGTGCCAGCTTCTAAGAGTCCGTTTGAGAATGGGCTTTGCCCATTCTGCGGCACCAGCCCACTCCCCCACCCGGCCACCCATCAAGGGTACACTAGTGGGTGGCCGGGTGGGGGAGTGGGCTGGTGCCGACACGAAAATGCGCTCTTTCGCGCATTTTCAAACGGTCTCTCAGCGCTCCGGCACGTCATAGGCCAGGGCGACACGGGCGGGACCGGCGCCCGGCTCCACCACGATCCGCGCGGCGCGCCCATGCGCTCCGGCTTCGGCGAGCAGGCGCGCAGCCTCGGCCAGAGCCGCATCGCGCGCGCCGGGCGCGGCGCCGTAACGGGCGGTGATGGTAAGTTGCTGACGCGGATCGGCCGCCTGCTGCTCCAGCCACACGTCCAGAGGCGGGGCACCCGGAGCGGCGTGGTAGACCGCAAGGGGTTCGGACCGCGCAGAGGCATGAAGGTCGGCCTTCGCCTGCCCGGCCGGGCGATTGTGCAGCGAGGCGGCGCTCAGCATGAACAGGATCAGAGCAAGATCGGCCAGCGAAGTCTGCCAGCCGAACGAACTGGTGCCCTTCACCGCTTGCCGCCCCCCGGCAATGCGCCCGGCAGAGCGCCCGCGACCTGGCTTTCCAGCCAGTCGAGCACGCGCTGGCGTTCATGCTCCTCCTGCGCCGCGCGCCGGGCGATCATGCGGGCGAGCGGCGCGAACAGCAGGTTGCCCAGCAGCAGCCCGTAAAGCGTGGTCAGCACCGCCATCGAGATGGCGCCGGTGAAATCGGACGCGGCGCCGGGATCGGCCGGCAGACGGGTCAGCGCGACCAGCGTACCGGCAAGGCCGAACACCGGCGAAAGTTCCGCCGCCTGTTCCAGCGTGCGTACCGCGCGGCGGCTCTGGTCGACGCGGCGGCGCTTGTGCGCGGCGTGGGCGCCCTGCAGCCCTCCCATCGAGCGCGAGCCGATCAGCGCATCGGTTACGGCATCGAATTCCTCATCGCCGAAATGGTGGGGTTCGGCGCGGATGACGCCGTCCTGCTGGATTTCCTGAACCTGCGGGGCCAGCTCCGCCCGCGCCTGCGCCGCCCTAAATCGCGGGCGCAGCAGCCGGGCCACCCCGGCAAAGGCCATGCGCGTGTCCCAGATACCGCAGCGAAGCACGGTGGCAAGGCAGGTGCCCCCGACGACGATCGCGGCGCCGGCAGGGTCGAACAGGGTGTGGGAGATCATCGGCCGTACTCCATTTGCAGCACAGAACGGGCCGGCACGCGGCAAATTCAGCCTCAGGCGCGCATTTGCCGGTGGGCGGCAAGGACTTGCCGGTCGGCGAGTGGAGGCGGGAGGACGCCGGGGGCTTCGACAAGCTCAGCCTGAGCGGAATTGAGAGAATGGTCCTGTCGGTCAAAGTGCCCGAAACCGGCTCAGGCTGAGCGTGTCGAAGCCCCCACAGCCACAAACCGATCTCCGCCAAAACCTGCACTGCAACCGATTGGCACGTCTCTTGCGAAACATCCGGCACACAGTTCGGGACACCACCCAAATGCCGCAGGATCTATTCGGAATACATGGCAAGGCGCTGGAACTGCGCTCGCAGCGCATGGGCGTGCTTGCCTCCAACATCGCCAATGCCGGCACCCCCGGATACAAGGCCCGCGACATCGACTTCACCGCCGCGATCAAGGCCGCCGATGCCGGCGCCGGGATCGACAAGGCGGTGCATTCGGCGACGCTCTACCGCGTGCCGGTGATGCCCTCGCTCGATGGCAATACGGTGGAGCTGCAGAACGAGCAGCTTTCCTTCTCCGAAAACGCGGTCGGCTATTCGACCACGCTCGAATTCATCCGCTCACGGGTCGATACCGTGAAGCGGGCGCTGCGGGGGGATTGACGATGTCAGGTCCCATGAACCTGTTCGGCGTCGCCCAGCGCGGCATGTCGGCGCAGCTGGTGCGGATGAACGCGGCGGCCTCGAACCTGGCCAATGCCGGTTCCGTCTCGGGCACCGAACAGGGCGCCTACAAGCCGATCCGCGCCGTCTTTTCCGAAGACCTCGACCGCGCCAGCGGCCTCTCCACCGTCGCTGTATCGGGCGTGATGCGGGAAAAGGCGGCTGCCGTGCGCCAGCACAACCCCGACCACCCCCTTGCCGACGAGAACGGCGATGTGTGGTCCGCGCCCGTCGATGAGAACGCCGAGATGGTCGAGATGCTCGAAGCCTCGCGCCAGTACCAGAACATGGTCGAGGCCCTGTCCACCGCCAAGAACCTGATGCTCGAAACGATGAGGATGAAATGACCGTCACTTCCGTAACCAACCCCTCGTCGGCCACGTCGTCGAACAGGACCTCGCTTTCGTCGCTGGACCAGGGCGATTTCCTCAAGCTGATGACGGCCCAGATGCAGCAGCAGGACCCCTTCGATCCGGTCGATCAGAAGGAGATGCTGGCGCAGATGGCGCAGTTCTCCTCGCTCGCCGGGACCACCGAGATGGGTGAGACGCTCAAGACCATCTCCGGCCAGCTCGACACGCTGGCCGAGGCGCAGAAATCGACCGCCGATGCCGTGGCCGCGCTCGCCGCTTCCCAGACCGACAAGAACGCCTGAAACCCTTTCTTCGGAGTACCTTAGATGTCCTATTACACCTCGCTCACCGGCCTGAAGAACGCCCAGACCGAACTCAACGTCATCTCGCACAACATCGCCAACGCCGAAACCAACGGCTTCAAGAAAAGCAATACCCAGTTCGCCGACATCATCTCGTCGTCGATCGTCACCGACCCCTCGCTGACCGTGGGCATCGGCTCGCGCGTCAGCGTGATCGCGCAGGACTTCAACGTGGGCGCCATCGAGCAGACCGGCAACGCGCTTGACATCGCCATTGGCGGCGAAGGCTTCTTCACCACCGTTTCGCCCAAGTCCGGCCAGACCGAATATACCCGCAACGGCGCCTTCAGCGTCGACGGCAGCGGCTTCATCAAGAACGCGCAAGGCGCGCGTCTGCAGGTCTTCCCCTCCGTGGGCGGCGTCACCAATACCGCGGTCCATCAGGACGCGCAGGTCGCCCCCACCAACGCCGCCGGTTCGGCTTATGCGAGCGTGACGATCGACCAGGAAGGCATGGTCGTCGCCTCTTACGACGACGGCAGCAACGTGACCCTGGGCACCGTGGCGCTGGCCAACTTCGTCGCCCCCTCGGGCCTGAAGCAGGTCGGCGATTCGAGCTGGAAGGTCACCGGCAAGTCCGGCGAGGCGAATTTCGGCGCTCCCGGTTCGGGCGCGTTCGGCCCGCTGAACTCCGGCTCGCTGGAGCGTTCGAACGTCGATATCGCCGAGGAGCTGGTCGATCTCATCAGCGCCCAGCGGTACTTCCAGGCCAACGCCAAGGCCATCGATACCGCCACGCAGATCTCGCAGACCGTCATCAACCTGCGCACCTGATGAACCACGTCTGCCCGTAAAGCACGACGCTGCGTTGATATTCCTCGTCACCCTGAACTTGTTTCAGGGTCCATTTCGCCGGCCAACCTGTGTTTGCCGCCGTAATCCGCACCGGCGGCACTACGCACTAACCCGTCCGGTCAAACCGCGAGATGGACCCTGAAACAAGTTCAGGGTGACGGTTCTGCGGCGGCGACGTGCGGTGTGCACCAATGGAAAAGGACCCGCCGATGGACCGCCTGATCTACACCGCCGTCTCGGGGATGAACGCCTCGCTCAACCGCGAGCGCGTCATCGCCAGCAACATGTCGAACGCGCAGACCGTCGGTTTCAAGGCGGAAATCCTGCAGGCCACGCCCACCACGCTGGAAGGCCCGCAGTTGGAAGTGCGCAGCCTGTCGAGCACCGAGGTCTCTGCCGCGTCGATGAAGGCGGGCGGCCTCAACCGCACGAACTACCCGCTCGACGTCGCCATGCAGGGCGATGCGATGCTGGCGGTGCAGGCGACTGATGGCCAGGAAAGCTACACCCGGCGCGGCGATCTTTCGGTCACCGTCACCGGCGTGCTGCAGAACGGCGACGGCCTGCCGGTGATCGGCGGTTCCGGCCCGATCTCGGTTCCCCCCGGCTTTAAGGTGACGATCGGCCCGGACGGCGGCGTGCTGGTGCAGGACCCGGACACCCCCGACGCCGCCCCGCAGGTGATCGACAGGCTCAAGCTGGTCAGCACCGCCGGGACCAGGATCGCCAAGGATATCGCCGGCCAGTTTCGCGTGCCGAATGGCGGAATCCTGCCGGTGGACGAGAACGCTCAGGTGATTCCCGGAGCCCTGGAGCAGTCCAACGTCAACCCTTCCGAAGTACTGGTCGAGATGATCGCGGCGCAGCGGCTTTTCGATATGCGCACCAAGCTGGTCCAGACCGCAGGGCAGCTCGACGAAGCCGGCGCGCGCCTGATGCGGCTGGACTGAAAACGCCGTCCGAACACCGAAACGCCAGAGGATTTAGACAATGCCCAGTTCCGCACTTCAGGTCGCCCGCACCGGGCTAGAGGCCCAGGACACGCGCATGCGCGTGATCGCCAACAACCTCGCCAACGTATCGACCACCGCCTTCAAGCGCGACCGCGCCAACTTCGCCACGCTCGCCTATCAGGATGCGCGGGTGGCGGGCGCGCAGTCCTCGACCGAGACGGCCTATGCCACCGGCCTCAATCTGGGCACCGGCGTCGCTGTGCAGTCGACCACGCGGATGGAGACGCAGGGCACCTTGCAGACCACCGGCAATTCGTTCGACCTGGCGCTGGACGGTGATGGATATTTTCAGGTCCAGCTGCCGGGCGGCCAGCTTGGCTATACCCGTGCGGGCAATTTCAGCCGTACCGCCGAAGGTCAGCTGGTGACCTCGCAGGGCTATGCCGTGCAGCCGGGCATCACCGTGCCCGAAGGCGCGACCACGATCACCGTTTCGGACGACGGCACCGTTTCCGCGCAGCTTGCCGGACAGTCGGAGCCGACGCAGCTGGGGCAGATCACAATCGCCAGCTTCACCAATCCCGTGGCGCTGCAATCGGCCAGCGACAACTTCATGCTGGAAACCGCCGGCAGCGGCCCCGCCCAGATCGGCATCGCCGGCGAGCAGGGACGCGGCCACATCCGGCAGGGGATGCTGGAAGGCTCCAACGTCAACATCGTCGAGGAACTGGTCGACATGATCGAGACGCAGCGCGCCTATGAGATCAATTCGAAGATGATCTCGGCGGTGGATGAAATGCTGCGCAACGCAAACCAGACGCTGTGATGGTCCTTCGACAAGCTCAGGATGAACGGCTTCGACAAGCTCAAGATGGCCGGCTTCGACAAGCTCAGGATGGCCGGAGGCAGGAAATGCCGGAAAACAAAAACCCGCTCATGCTGAGCTTGTCGAAGCATGCCGCCGTCGCCCTCGCGCTCCTGGCGACCCCGGCTTTCGCGAAAAAGCCGCCGCAGTCCTCCGGCTTCGAGGCCAGCCTGCCCGTGGCCCCCGCGCCGATTGCGCCGCCAACCGGCTCGATCTTCAACGTCTCGGCCGGATACGCCCCGCTGTATCAGGGCACGCGCGCGGCGCGGGTGGGCGACCCGCTGACGATCCTGCTGACCGAAAGCACCACCGCGTCCAAGGCGGTCAGCTCCAAAAGCGGCAAGAGCGGCAGCGCATCCATCACCCCGCCCACCACGGGCCTGATCTCGCAGCTGCTGAAGCCCAATTCGCTGAAGGCCGCGTCGAATTCGTCGTTCAACGGACAGGGCAGCGCCGCGCAGACATCCGCGCTCGATACCACCCTGGCGGTCACCATCGCCGAAGTGCGCGCCAACGGCACCGCGCTGGTGCGGGGAGAGAAGAAGATGCTCATCAGCCAGGGCGACGAATGGGTGCGTTTCTCCGGCATCGTGCGCCTTGCCGACATCGATCAGGAGAACCAGATCGCCTCGTCGCGCGTGGCCGATGCCCGCATCGAATATACCGGCAAGGGCGCGCTCCAGCAGGCCAGCAAGCAGGGCTGGCTGGGCCGTTTCTTCAACAAGATCTCGCCGTTCTGAGGATGCAGATGACGCTTCTTTCCCTACTTTCGTCATTCCCGCGCAGGCGGGAATCCATCTCCTGCCCTGCATGGCTACGCGGGCCCTCGAAGATGGATCCCCGCCTGCGCGGGGATGACGAAGTGTGGGGCGGCATACGCTTGCTCGCGCACCTCGCCCGTGCCGCCATCGCCCTAACCCTGCTCACCGTCCCTGCCCATGCCGAGCGCGTGCGCGATCTGGGGCAGTTTCAGGGCGTGCGCACCAACCAGCTCACCGGCTACGGCGTCGTCGTCGGCCTGCCGGGCACGGGGGATGACAATCTCGAATACCTGACGCAGGCGATGAAGGGCGTTTCGGGCCGTATGGGGCTGACGCTGCCGCCGGGCATCGCGCCCGGCCTGAAGAACGCCGCCGCCGTGATGATAACCGCCGACCTGCCCGCTTTCGCCAAGCCGGGGCAGCGCATCGACGTCACCGTTTCGACCATCGGCAAGGCCAAGTCCCTGCGCGGCGGCGCGCTGATCCTCACCGCGCTCTACGGCGCCGACGGGCAGGTCTACGCGATGGCGCAGGGCAACCTTGCCGTGGGCGGTCTCGACGCCTCGGGCCGCGATGGGTCCAAGGTCACCGTCAACATCCCCACCGTGGGCCGCATCGCCGAAGGGGCCAGCGTGGAGCGCGCCGTCGCCACCGGCTTCGACAGCGGCGAGATGCTGCGCTGGAACCTGTTCGAGGCGGATTTCCTTACCGCCGCGCGCGTGCGCGATGCGATCAACACGCGCCTGCCCAACACCGCCTCGGTCGAGGACGGCGTTACCCTGGCCCTGCGCCTGCCGGGCAATCCCGACAGCCGCGCCAGCGTGATGGCGGCGATCGAGATGATCGACGTGAACCCGGCGGAAACCGCCGCGCGGGTGATCGTCAACAGCCGCACCGGCACCGTGGTCATCAACTCTGCCGTGCGCCTGTCCCCCGCCGCGATCAGCCACGGCAAGCTGACCGTGCGCGTCGAGGAGAACCAGCAGGTGGTCCAGCCCGCCCCGTTCAGCCGGGGCCGCACCGCGACCGAGCAGCACTCGAACGTCTCGGTCGAGGAGGAAAACCGCTCGGTCGCGCTGTTCAGGGGCGGCGCCTCGCTGTCCAAGGTGGTCGATGCGCTCAACATGCTGGGCGTCACCCCGTCCGACCTGGTGGCGATCCTCGAAGCGTTGAAGCAGGCCGGCGCCCTCAAGGCGGAAATGGTCATCATATGAGCACGATCCTTCCCGCCGCTCCCGGCATGGCGACCAGGGCGGACGCCACCGACCGCGAAAAGCTGCACACCGTCGCCAAGCAGTTCGAGGCCGTTTTCGTGCGCGAGATGCTGAGCGCCGCGCGCAAGACCAGCTTCGGCGGAGATGGCGGCGCGGGCGATATCTCCGGCGGGCAGGCGCTGGATACCTTCCGCCAGCTTCAGGACGAACACGTCGCGGATAGCACCGTGCAGTCGGGCGTGCTGGGCCTTGCGAAGATACTGGAGGAGCAGATGGCGAAGTTCGTCGGCGGTCCTGCGAGCAACTCGGGACGAGCGGATGATGCGGGAAGCGGGTCGACGACCAAGCCGGACGGTGGCTGACGCAGCCTGTCGCCCTCCCAACCCGTCACCGCCGGACGGTGCCTGACGCAATCCGTTGCCCCTCCCACTCCGTCACCCTGAACTTGTTTCAGGGTCCATCGCGCCGCGTCACCCGTTGGCCCAGCTCCCAGCCGCCCCGTCGGTTTGCGGCGTGAGAGCGCAGGGTTTGCGGCGAGATAGACCCTGAAACGAGTTCAGGGTGACGGGGATTTTGACGGAGGGGGAAGGGGGAACACGCACTGCT
The DNA here is from genome assembly GCF_001046635.1 of Novosphingobium barchaimii LL02. Taxonomy (GTDB): domain Bacteria; phylum Pseudomonadota; class Alphaproteobacteria; order Sphingomonadales; family Sphingomonadaceae; genus Novosphingobium; species Novosphingobium barchaimii. Next base: position 126,123 of record NZ_KQ130455.1, on the reverse strand, counting down.
TTTCGCCCGATAAAATCACCCTGAAAATCCCCGCCCAGCTACCGTTCTAGTATTCGGGCCAAGCGCCCCTCCCACGAACCCCGCTCAGGCTGAGCTTGTCGAAGCCCGGGCGCCGCGCAAACGGAAAACCAGGTAGCATAATGGCCTCCGACCTTCTCTCGATCGCGCGTTCGGGCGCCCGCGTTGCCCGCACCGCGCTGGATGTGACGGCGAACAACATCGCCAATGCCAAGACGGAAGGCTACGTGCGCCGCAGCGTTTCGGTGGCCGAAGTCACGGCGGGATCGCTTAATGCCTCGCCCACCGGCATCAACCTGGCCGGCGCCCGGATCACCGGGATCGTGCGCAACGCCGACGTGTTCCGCCAGTCCGAGGTTCGCCGCACCGGCTCCGACGCCGCGCGCGCCTCGGCCGAGGTGGCGGGGCTGGAAAGCGTGCAGACCGCGATCGAGCAGACCGGCGTCTACGATTCGGTGGTCGCTTTCGAGGGCAGCCTCAAGCAGCTGGTGTCGGACCCCACCGACGGTTCCCTGCGCGCGCAGGTGATCGAGGACGGGCGCACCATGGCGCAGACCTTCAACACCGCCGCGCAGAACCTGGACGCGGCAGGCAAGGGCCTGCGCTTCGAAGCGCAGGACGGCGTCGACACCGTCAACCGCCTCGCCGGAGAAATCGCGAAAGTGAACCTGCGCCTGATGCGCAGCGGCGGCGATGCATCGGGCGACCAGTCCACCCTGCTCGACCAGCGCGATAGCCTGCTCCAGCAGCTGAGCGATCATGCCGACATCACCACCACCATCAATGCCGACAAGTCCGTCTCGGTCACGCTGGGCGGGCCGACCGGCACCTCGCTGGTATCGGGCGCCACTGCAAAGACGCTGTCGATGGCCAGCGCGGCGAACGGCACGGTGTCGTTCTCGGTGAACAGCCAGGCGGTGACGCTCAGCTCCGGCGCGGTCGCCGGCAAGGCGCAGGCGCTGGTGGAACTGGCCGGCGCGCGCACGCAGCTGGACACCATCGCGGGCGGCATCGTCAGCGCCATCAACACCGCGCAAACGGGCGGCGTGGACCTTCAGGGCAGCCCCGGCCAGCCACTGTTTTCCGGCACCGGCGCGGCGGACATCGCGATGGTCGCCAGCAAAGGCACCGCCATCGCAACGGCGCCAGCGGGCGCGGCGGCCGGCAGCCGCGACATGACCAACCTTGCCGCGATGCGCGGCGCGCTCGAAACGGCGGACCCTTCCGGCGCGGTCGATACCCTGCTGTTCGGCATATCCAGCGCCGTCGCCGGGCGCACGATCACCCGCGATGCCCTCGCCGCGATTGCGGGCAGCGCGCAGTCCGCGCTGTCTGCTCAGGCGGGCGTGAACCTCGATGACGAAGCCGTGAACCTCGTCCGTTTCCAGCAGGCCTATCAGGCCTCGGCGCGGGTGATGCAGGTGGCGAGCGACATCTTCGATTCCATCCTCTCGATCAGGTAGGCCCGCCATGACGACCATTTCCACCTCGACCGGCGCCTTCTTCGACAAGTCGCGGACCGACATGAAGTCGCTGCGCGGACAGGCGGAGACGCTGCAAACCCAGCTGAGCACCACGCAGAAGCTGAGCCGTTCTTCCGACAACCCGGTCGCCGCCTCGCGCCTGCGCGCCCTGTCGCGGCAGGAGACGCTGTCGCAGATCGACACCGCCAACGCGAACCGCGCAAATGCCGACCTGACGCTGGCCGACGGCGCCATGTCCGACATCGCCGACACCATCATCCGCGCGCAGGAACTGGCGACCCAGGCCGCCTCCTCCACCCTGACGGCCGAGCAGCGGGGCGCCGTGGCGACCGAACTGGATCAGGTCCACGCCGCGCTGTTCGGCCTGGCCAATACCCGCGATTCGAACGGCCATGCACTGTTCGGCGGCGAAAGCACGGGCGATGCCTATAAGCTGGATGCCGCGGGCAACGCCGCCTATGTCGGCTCCGCCAGCAGCGAAGACCTGCCGCTGGGCGAAGGGCAAAGCGTCACCCGCTCCATGACCGGCCCGCAGTTCCTGACCTTCACCGACAGGAACGGCATCCAGAGCGACGTCATGGCCACCGTCAAGGCGCTGTCCGACGCGCTCAAGGCCGGGACGACACCAACTGTCGGAGCCAACGACGCCCTCGCCAGTCTCCAGACCGGCCTCGACACCCTGAGTACCGGGCAGACCGTGGTCGGCACCCGGCTCGCCTGGATCGAACTGACCGGCGAGCGCCGCATCGACCGGGGCGAACTGCGCTCCGCCGAACAGACAGACCTTGGCGCCACCGACATCGCCTCCACCATGGCGCGGCTTCAGGAAACGCTCACGGTGCTGGAGGCCAGCCAGGCCGGCTTCGCCAAGCTCTCCAGCCTGAGCCTGTTCAACCAGCTGCGCTGATTTCGGTACGGACGACGAGCAAGAGCAGAGCCAAAAATCATCGTCACCCTGAACTCGTTTCAGGGTCCATCACGCCGCCTGACCCGGTGGGTAGTTCCACAGAACCCAGCAGGCGGTTTGCTGCCGCAGACATCGGGGTTAGCGGCGCGATGGACCCTGAAACGAGTTCAGGGTGACGAGGCGCATGGAACCATGCTGCGCGTGGCCCACCCCGCCCCCACACCACGCAGTTCTGCGTAGGCCGCTGAACAAGCGGAAATAACCAGCTTCCAGCTAACCTGCATCCCTCGCAGCCGCTCACGAAGGACCACAAACCCATGTTCGCAATCATCGGCGTCGTCATCCTGCTGGTGATGGTTTTCGGCGGCTTCGCGATCACCGGCGGCGCGCTTGGCCCGGTGATGGAGGCGATCCCGCACGAGATGCTCATCATCGGCGGCGCCGCGATCGGGGCGATCGTCACCGGTAATTCCATGCACGAGCTGAAGGGCCTGGGCAGCGGCATGATGAAGGTCTTCAAAGGCCCGAAACACAACAAGCAGGACCACATCGACGTCATCATCCTGACCACGCGGCTGATGAAGCTGCTGCGCTCCGAAGGCCCGGTGGCGCTGGAAAGCCATGTCGCCGATCCCAAGTCCTCCGCCATCTTCGCGCAGTTCCCGCGCCTGCTCGGCAACGAGCCGCTGGTCCACCTCATAGCCGATACGCTGACGCTGATCGTCGTCTCTTCCGGCACGCTGGAGGTCCACGCGGTGGAGGACGTGATGGACAATGCGATGAAAACCCATTTCCACGAAGCCCACGAAGCGCAGCACGCCCTGCAGGGCCTGGCCGACGCGCTGCCCGCGCTGGGCATCGTCGCGGCCGTGCTGGGCGTGGTGAAGACGATGGGCTCGATCGACAAGCCGCCCTCGATCCTGGGCGGGATGATCGGCTCGGCGCTGGTCGGCACCTTCATGGGCGTGATGCTGGCCTACGGCATGGTCGCGCCGATGGCGGGCCGCCTGAAACAGGTGTTGGAGGCGGACGAGCAGATCTTTCACGCGGTAAAGCAGGTCATCATCGCGTCCTTGCACGGCTGGCCGCAGCCGCTGGTGGTGGAATCAGCCAGGTCCGGCCTGGGCCACGCCTTCCGCCCCAGCCTGTCCGATCTGCTCGACGCGATGCGCGGTAAGTAAGATGGCCAAGAGCGCCGACGAGCCAGTCCGCCCGATCATCGTCAAGAAGATCACCGTCGTCGCCGGCGGCCACCACGGCGGCGCGTGGAAAGTCGCCTATGCGGATTTCGTGACCGCGATGATGGCGTTCTTCCTGCTGCTATGGATCCTGGGCGCCACCACCGAAAAACAGCGCAAGGGCATCGCCGACTATTTCTCGCCCACTCTGGTCAAGAACCGCAAGTCCGGCACGGGATCGGGCACCGGCCTGCTGGGCGGCACTTCGCTGACCGCGCAGGACAAGCTGCCCCACCCCGGCGGCAGCGGCAACAAGGCCATCACCATCCCGCGCGACGCCACCGGTGGACCGAAGGAAGGTGCCAAGCGCACCCAGCTCGCCCGCCAGCAGGTGGAAAAGAAGCTCCAGTCCACCGAGCGCCTGCGCAGGCTGGCAAAGCAGGTGCGCCTGGTCGACACCACTGAAGGCGTGCGTATCGACCTTGTCGACGACGCGAACTTCTCGATGTTCCGCCTGGGCACCACGGTGCTGACGCCCGAGGCATCAGACCTGCTGGCCGCGCTGGGCGAGGCACTGGGCACAGGCGGCGGCGGCGTCACCGTTCGCGGCCACACCGACGCCCTGCCCTTCGCGGCGGGCACCGTGGGCAACAACTGGTCACTCTCCGCCGGGCGCGCCGAGGCAACCCGCCAGGCCCTGCTGCGCGACGGCATCAAGGAAGACCGCTTCCGCCGCATCGAGGGCGTCGCCGACCGCGAACTGCTGATCCCCGCCAACCCGCACGATCCGCGCAACCGCAGGATTTCGATCACGCTGCTGAATTGACGGGTGGTGGAGGGCTGACTTCAGGCGTCCGTGATGCACGGTCGCGGTCTATGGATTTGTCACTTATCCGTGCTTGGCCGCCACTTTTGCCTTTTTCGCATAGTGATGATGCGCCACCGCGCAGCCCACTGCCGCGCCGGCGACGGCGTGTCCCTTGCCGACCATGTGGCCGCCTACGGCTCCGGCCGCAGCGCCCCGGATGCAGCCTTTGGCCATGGCCGGCTGAGCAGCGATCATAAGGAGCGGCAGGGCGATTAACGATGCGTACTTCATGTCAGGCGTCCTCAACCATGGGAAACTAACCTAACAACGAGGATGCGGCCGGCGCAGTTTCATTACACTTTCGTCATGTTCCAGGCCGGTCTCGCGCAGAATGGCCGTCGTTCGTGCCCGGCAGGTAATGCTCAAAAAAAGCCAATCCGTTCCAGTCCGGTCCCGCCCCAAGGTGGACGTATCTTAAGACCACGAGCAAAAAACGCGCTTTTGCTCAGTTGCTACTTCCAGTTGATCTCAGGCTCTGAACAAATGTCGCGCCGATATTTCAGCTTGATCTCGGCGCATATGAAGTCCGCGCCTGCCTCATAGTCTCGCTCCAGATAGGGAGGACTGCCGGGTCGATATGAACGAGGGTACATTTGCGTCATCATATCATTGTCGATGATATTTCCATCATTTTCTGCGCGCTTTGCTTTGCTGATAACTGCCGAGTCACACGCTGAGGTCAGGCCGAGCAGGGGAATGCACAACCACCGCATTGCCATCGCGTATCGCATCTGCTTCATCTTTCCCTCTCTCCGACGATAGCCCTCTGTTCAAATGCAAAAAACATATTTTGCAGCAGCATACCAGGGACCGCTTCCCACCAACATCGGACTATCCGCCCCGCTCAGCCTGAGCCTGTCGAAGGCCCGTGAAACGGAGCGCGGCGCCTCCACGCTTCAACAAGCTCAGCATGTGCGAAGTGGGTCATGCGCAGCGTTACCCCGTCGCAACCGATAGGGGGGCATCTCGTCCGCGCGCACCGAATGGGGCGTTTGCCGCCGGACCATTTTCCTACATCGCCGATGGCTGCTATCTTCACAGCGGTTCTTTCTCACCGTCGTTCCGGGTGCCGCCGTGCGCCTCACAAGGCACATGCCGCCCGCATGTACATCATCAACTTGCGCCATGCGCGGGCGCCGCAGACGCCGAAACGCCCGGCGGTCAGCGCTGACCACCGGGCGAGACTCACCGGGGAACGGGGAGCCGGTCCGCCGACTGCGCTGGAATTCTAGCGCAGCAGCGAGAGGACGTTCTGCTGGCTCTGGTTGGCCTGTGCGAGCATCGCGGTGGATGCCTGGCTCAGGATCTGGGCCTTGGCCATCGCGGTCGTTTCGGCCGAGTAGTCGGCGTCTTCGATGCGGCTCTTGGCGTCGGACAGGTTGGTGACGGTGTTGGTCAGGTTGTTGATCGCCGATTCCAGGCGGTTCTGGCCGGCGCCCAGCGAAGCGCGGGTCGAGTTCACGTCCTTCAGCGCATTGTCCACGTTCGTCAGCGTGGCGGCGGCCTTGGTGGCGTCGGTCACGTCCAGAGCCGAGGCGGCGAGGTTGGCGCCGTTGATGGCCTTGGCGGTCAGCGTGACCTTCTCGCCCGAGTTCGAGCCGGTCTGGATGTCGAAGGTCAGGTCGGTGCCCGAGGTGGTCGAGATCAGCGTGTTGCCGTTGAACTTGACCTGCGTGAACGAGTCCGAGATCTGCGAGGTCAGCGCGGTGACTTCCTGCTGCATCGCCGCGCGGTCCGACGACTGATAGGTGCCCGAGGCCGACTGGATCGCCAGTTCACGCACGCGCTGCAGCATGTTGCTGACTTCCGACAGCGTGCCTTCGGCGGTCTGCGCCAGCGAGATACCGTCGTTGGCGTTGCGGATGCCCTGGCTCATGCCGCGGATCTGCGAGGTCATCGAGGTGGAGATCGCAAGGCCGGCGGCATCGTCCTTGGCCGAGTTGATGCGCTTGCCGGTCGACAGGCGCTCCATCGCGGTGCCGAGCATCTTGTTGGCGGCGTTCGAGGCGTTGGACGCCCGGATGGCGCTGATGTTGGTATTGATGACAGACATGATGAGGTTCCCGTTGAGTGTCCCGATAATCCCGGCCCATCAGTCATGGGCTTTGCGGAGCAACCGGCCGGCCCATCCAGCCCGCTGCCAGCCTCTAGACCGGCAGCCTCCCGCGAACTTTAAGTCCCGGCGTGAAATCGTTTGAGGCGCGGCGCGGCGAAGGCGAATCGGCAGCAGGCGAATCTGCCGATTCACGAATCTCCCGCGCGGCAATCGCGCGCGCGTGAAGATTATTACTTCGCTGCGCCGCTGCGACTGCCCAATGCGATCCAACCTGACGTTCCGCCGCGAAACCCGCGATTTTCGGGGATTCCAGCCGATGATCTGCTTCCCAATGCGCGGCAGAGCGAGCCTCGCAGCGGATGGAAGGCCCTGCAGAAACCTGCCGCCGAACGGCAGATTACGGACATCTACGCGGCCTTAAATTACCGCTCTTTTTGCCGTTAACCACGCATAAGCGGCTTCAGGGAACTGGTTAATTCCAAGGGAATCCGCGATATGGCCGCTCTGGAAATCAATAACGAAACGGTTCGCCTCCACGGCCCGCTGCTCCGGCGCGCCGGGGCGATTGCCGCCTCTCTTTTTAACGGCGATGCAATCGATTTCCGCGATTTTGCAGACCGCACCCCGCTACGCCCCCGCACCCGCTGCGTGCGACTGTCGCGCGGTCCGGCACCGGCGCTTGCCCGCGAAGGCGCCAGCCTGACCTCGATGACCTACGCCGACCCGGTCAGCGAAACCGCGCTGGCCATGCTGCTGGCCGCCTCCGCCGGTCCCGAGGACCCCATCGCCGCCGACCCGGAAAGCCTGTCCGTCTTCGCGCTGGCGGAGCGCCTTGCCGTCAGCGACATCCCGGTGCTCATCAACGGCCCCACCGGCACCGGCAAGGAAGTGCTCAGCCGCTTCATCCACACCCGTTCGAACCGCCGCGACCAGCCGTTCATCGCCGTCAACTGCGCCGCCATGCCCGAAACGATGCTGGAGGCCATGCTGTTCGGCCACCAGAAGGGCGCCTTCACCGGAGCGACGGCGGCCAGCGAAGGCTTCATGCGCGCGGCGGACGGCGGCACCCTGCTGCTCGACGAGATCGCCGAGCTGCCCCTCTCGCTTCAGGCCAAGCTGCTGCGCGCGCTGCAGGAGCAGGAAGTGGTGCCGATCGGCTCGACCCGCGCGATCAAGGTGGACGTGCGGGTGATCGCCTGCGCCAACCGCGACCTGCCCACCGAAGTGGCGCAGGGCCGTTTCCGCGCCGACCTTTTCTACCGCCTCAACGTCTTCCCGCTGGAGCTGCGCCCCTTGCGTGAGCGCCCGGACGACATCGCCCCGCTCGCCTTCGCCATGGCCCTGCGCCATGCCCGCGCCATCGGTGGCAGCGAAGCCGTGCCCTGCCTCACCGAAGGCGCGCTGGCCATGCTGCGGCTGCATTCCTGGCCGGGCAACGTGCGCGAACTGGAGAACGTGGTCCGCCGCGCGATGCTGCTCGCCCACGGGAACGCCCGGATCGCCCCCGAGCACATCGTCTTCGACAGCCCGGCACGCCTTGTCGCGGTCCCGGTGATCGGCGGCCTCGACCTGCCGTTCGCCGCGCCTGTCGAGGCAGGCGACGGCGACCGCAAGCTGTCGAGCATAGTCCAGCACTCCGAAGCCCGCGCCATCGTGGAAACGCTGGAGGCCTGCGGCGGCAACCGCCTGCGCGCGGCCCGCGAACTGGGTATCTCGGAACGCACGTTGCGCTACCGCCTCGCCTCGATGCGCGAGGCCGGAATCGAAATCGGGCGCGCCGCCCCCGCTCCTTCGGCAATGGGAGGCGGCCGGTGAGCAGCATTCCCTCGATCAGCGGCATGGGCGGCGCGGGCGGCGTTCAGCAGATCCTGCAACTGCGCCAGCAGATCATCTCCCGCAATGACCTGCTGCGCGAGATCCATACCGCGCAGGCCGCCACTCAGACCCAGGGCGCCGGACAAGCCCCCACCGGCGGTTTCGCCACCTCGCTCCAGACGGCGCTGGACGGTGTCAGCTCAGTGCAGAGCCGCTCGGAAGCGCTGAGCGTCGCCTACGAAAAGGGCGAGGTCACCGATGTCGCCAAGGTCATGCTGGCCCGCCAGGAAGCCGGCGTCGCCTTCGAAGCCACCCTGCAGGTGCGCAACAAGCTGCTGTCCGCCTACCAGGACATCATGCGGATGGGAGTCTGACTAGATGGCCGATCTTGTTCCCGTATCTGGTTCGCCGTCGAAGTTCGGCGGTTTTGGAAACGCTTCGGGCGGCAGCGTGCTGACCCGCCTTTCGTCCATCACCCAGCAGCCTGCGGTGAAGAAGATGATGCCGCTGTTCATCGGCCTTTCCGCCATCGGCGGCGCGGCGCTGACCTGGAGCATGATGGCGCCTTCGCCCCAGCGTGTGCTTTATGCCCAATTGGGCGACAGCGAACGCGCCGGCGTGGCCGAGGCGCTCGACGCGGCGCAGATCAAGTACGCCATCGACAACCAGACCGGCGCGCTCACCGTGGCCGAGGGCGATTTCTACAAGGCGCGGATGCTGGTGGCGTCCGATGGCGCACTGGCCACGCCCGAAACCGGCGACCAGATGCTGGACAAACTGCCGATGGGCGCAAGCCGGACGCTGGAAGGCGAACGCATGCGCTCCGCCCGCGAGCACGACCTGCAACTGACCATCGGCCAGATCGACGGCGTGGATTCGGTGCGCGTCCACCTTGCCGAAGGCGAAAAGTCCGTCTTCGTGCGCGATAATCTGGCACCCACCGCTTCGGTCATGGTGCGCCTGAAATCCGGGCGCCAGCTTAGCGAGGGGCAGGTCTCGGCCATCGTCAACCTTGTCGCGGGATCGGTGCCGGGCCTTTCGCCCGACGCAGTGCGCGTGGTCGACCAGCATGGCCGCCTGCTGTCCGAAGGCGCGGGCGCGGACAACGACCGCCTCGACATGCAATCGCGCCTGGAAACCAAACTGCGCGAGCAAGTGTCGCAACTCCTCACCCCGATGCTGGGCGACGGCAACTTCACCACCGAAACCCAGGTCCAGCTGGACATGGACCAGGTGACCGCCGCGCGCGAAAGCTACGACAAGGACGGCGTGGTCCGCTCGGAACAGTTGCAGCAATCGCAGACCTCCGGCCCCGGACAGGCGGGCGGCATCCCCGGCGTATTGTCGAACACCCCGCCGCCCGCGACGCAGGCCGTAGCCGGCGCGCCGCAGGGAACCGTGCCCGCCGGCCCCGCTGCTCCGGCGCCCACCAACGGAGAAAGCTCGACCAGCAAGACGTATGAGTTGGGCCGTCAGGTTTCCGTCTCCGAAACCGGCCCGGGCGGGATCAAGCGTCTGACCGTGGCGGTGGCGATCAGCGCCGCTGCCATGAAGGGCGCCAAGGCCAAGGATCTGGCCGACCTCGAAGCGCTTGTCAGTGCGGCGGTGGGCGCCAATCCGCAGCGCGGCGACGTGGTGAAGATCGTCACCCGCAGTTTCGAGCCGGTCGCGGTGGAGGCCGCCCCGTTCTACGAAGCGCCGTGGTTCGCCATGGTCGTGCGCAACGGCGCGGCGGTTCTCGCAGTGCTGCTGGTCCTGCTGCTGGGCGTGCGCCCGATGATAAACGCCATGCGCGGCGACAAGCCAGCCAAGGCGAAAAAGGGCAAGAAGGGCGCCGCCGCCGAGGCGGACGATGCCAGCGATACCGCGCCTGCCCTGCCGATGGCTTCGCCGGAGGGCGTGGCCGTGGAGGTCAGCCGCGCCGAACTTCTCTCGCGCCAGCTTGGGCTGGCCCAGCGCATCGTCGCCGAAAAGCCGGAAAGCGCGGTCCACGTCCTGCGCCAGATGCTTGCCGAACCCGCTCCCGAAGCCCCTTCCAAGGCCGCGTAAATGACTGAAATCGCTCCCTTGCAGGCCGCAGACAGCGCGGCGGTGATGATGATGCTTCTGGCCGAGGAGCAGACCGCCGAACTGCTCAGCGCCCTCGACCCGCGCGAACTGCGCCTGCTGGGCGAAAAGATGGTTGCGCTGGGCGAGATCGGCCCCGATGTGATCGCCCAGGCCATCGCCGGGTTCGTCGCCAAGACCGAGCGGATGGGCCTTGTCGCACATGACCGCGTGGGCCAGGTCCACGCGATGATGAGCCGCGCCGTGGGCGATGTGAAGGCCGACAACGTGATGCGCCGCATCGCCCCCGCCGCCCCGCAGACCTCGCCGCTGGAACTGGCGCGCTGGCTGACCCCCGACGCGCTGGTGCCGCTGCTCAAGGGCGAGCATCCGCAGGCCATCGCCGTGCTTCTGATCCAGCTCGACCCCGAAGTCGCGGCGGCCGTGCTTCACGCCCTGCCGCCACTGGTCCAGCCCGAAATCGTTCACCGCATCGCCACGCTCGGCCCCGTCGCCCCGCAGGCGATCGAGATGCTGGAGGAACTGCTCTCGCGCCGGATCACCGAAAGCCACGGACAGCGCCCCTTGCAGATGGGCGGCGCGCGCGAGGCCGCCGAAATCATCAACGGCATCGGCAAAGTCGCCGAAAAGCACGTCATGGGCGCGCTTGCCAAGCGTGACAAAGTGCTGGCGCGCCAGATCGAGGAGGAGATGTTCAAGTTCGAACACCTCTTCGTCCTCGATGCGCAGGCGATGGGCGCCTTGCTGCGCGATGTCCCCAACGAGACCCTGATCGACGCGCTGAAGGGCATCGCCGAGGACGAGCGCGAAGTGTTCTTCCGCGCCATGTCCAGCCGCGCCGCAGACGGCGTGCGCGACGAGATCGCCGCGCGCGGACGGGTGAAGCTGGCAGACGTGGTCGCCGCGCAGAAGGACGTCGTCGCGGTGGCCCGCAAGCTGGCCGCAGACGGCACGATCGTGTTCGGTTCGGGCGGAGACGACGACTATGTCTGACCTTGGTTTCTCGCTGACCCAGCCGGGTCTTACCCCGCCCACGGCGCCGCTGGTCGTCAGCCCGCGCCCGCGCGTCTCGCTGGTCGAGGCGCTGGGCCAGTCGGCGGGCTTTCGCCCCGATGCGCGCTTCGGGGGCATGTTCGGCATGACCCTGCACGAACCCGCAGGGACGCTGATGCAGCCTGAAGCGCCGGACCTGATCGCGGAAGCCTATGCGCGCGGTTTCGCCGATGGCCACGTTCAGGCGAGCGAAGCGGCGGAGGCCCACGCCATCGCGATGGCCGCCGCGCACGAGGCGTTGGCGCTGGCCTTCACCCGCCTAGACGCCGGCCTTGAGGAAGACCTGCGCCTGCGCCTGCGCGATACCGTCGCGGCGCTGTGCGAGGCAGCGCTGGCGCCCCTCGCCATCGACGAGGCCGCGCTGATGCAGCGCATAACCCGCGCGGTATCCATGCTGGCCCGCGCCGACGACGAGCGCGTGGTCAGGCTGCACCCCGACGACATCGCCCTGATCTCGCTGCGGATGAACTCCGAATGGCAGGTCGTGCCCGATGCTGCGCTGGAACGCGGCACCGTGCGCGTCGAAGGCACCGCCGGCGGGGTGGAGGACGGCCCCGCAAGCTGGCGCATGGCGATCGCCGAAGCGCTGCATCAGGGGTGAGCAAAGGCCATGCCCGCTTCCGCTTCCGCTTCCGCTCGCCCTCGCCACGTCTCACGTCGTCACCCTGAACTTGTTTCATGGTCCATGTCACCGCCGGGCCCGTTGGCTGGTCTGACAGAACCGACCGGGCGGTTGCCTGCCTCGAACACCGGGATCGCGGCACGATGGACCCTGAACCAAGTTCAGGGCGACGAGTTCGAGAGCACGCGCATGTCACGCCATCGCCCTTCCCTCGCGAGAAGCCGACACCCATGACCACACCTCACGCCGCCATCCTTTCCGATTTCGCCGCCGCGCCGGTGGACCTCGCCCCGCGCCGCTTCGGCACCGTCACCGCCTGCGACGGGGGGCTGCTCGAAGTCAGCGGCCTCGCCGTCCCGGTCGGCGCGATGTGCCGGGTTATGAACGGACCGCGCGGGACCTTCCCCGCCGAAGTCATCGGATTTCGGAATGGCCGCACGATGATGATGCTGCTGGGCGACACCATCCTGCTGCGTCCCGGCGCGCGCGTGGTTCCCGAAGGCCGCCCCGGAATGCTCCCCGTGGGCGACGCTTTCCTGGGCCGGGCGGTCGACGGCGAGGGACTGCCGATCGACAGCGGGCTGCCGATCCACACCCGCCTCGAATGGCCCGCCGGCGGCGTGCGCACGTCCGCGCTGGACCGCAGCCCGGTGCGCCTGCCCTTCGATACCGGAGTGCGGGCGCTCAATGCGCTGACCACCTTCGGCGTCGGCCAGCGCATCGGCGTGATGGCGGGATCGGGCGTGGGCAAATCCGTGCTGATCGACATGATCGCGCGCGGGGCCAGCGCTGACGTGGTGATCGTCGGCCTGATCGGCGAACGCGCGCGCGAGGTTTCGGACTTCGTCGAGCGCCACATGAACGACGAGAAGAAGCACAAGACCGTCGTCGTGGCCGTCCCCGCCGACCATGCCCCGAACCTGCGCCTGCGCGGCGCGATGCTGGCCACCTCGATGGCCGAGCATTTCCGCAGCCGAGGCAAGCGCGTCCTGCTCATTCTGGACAGCCTGACGCGCGTCGCCCATGCCGCCCGCGAAATCGGCCTCCTGCTGGGAGAACCCGGCGCCGCGCGCGGCTACCCCCCTTCCGCGCTGGCGACGATCACCAAGCTGGTCGAGCGCGCGGGCAATTCAGCCGCGAGCGGCGGCTCGATCACCGGCCTCTACACAGTGCTGGCGGACGGCGACAATCAGGACGATCCGGTAGTCGATACAGCGCGGTCAATCCTCGACGGCCATGTCGTGCTTTCCCGCGAGCTGGCGCAGCGCGGGCAGTATCCGGCGATCGACATCGCCGCCTCGCTCAGCCGCGTGATGAACGATATCGTGCCGCTGGCCCACCAGCATCTGGCCCGCAGTTTCCGCGCCCTCACCGCCAGTTACGAGGCCAACCGCGACCTCGTCCTGATGGGCGCCTACCGCACCGGCGCCGACCCACAGCTTGACCGCGCCATCGCCATGCACGGCGCCCTCACCGGCTTCCTGTGCCAGCCGCAACGCGAGATCGTCGGCCTGGATGCCAGCGCCGGCCAGCTTGCGGGACTGCTGGGGTGAGCCCCGACCAGAAACGCCTCGCCCGCCTGAAACGGCTGGAGAAACTGCGCGCCATCGCCAAGCAGACGGCCGCTACTGAAGCGGCGCAGGCCGAAAGCACCCTGTCGCAGCTTCGCGCCTTGTCTGACCGCACCCGCCAGCTCGCCACCGACTACGGCGCGCGGCGCGAAGCCGCCGACGGCGCCGCATTGCACCATGTCGCCCGCTTCGTCGCCGGCCTGCAGACGCTCAGCCGCACCACCGACGGCGATGCCCTGCGCGCGCAGTCGGTAGCGGACGCCAGGCAGCAGGCTCTGGCAGAAGCCGAACGCCGCCGTGCCGCCATCGATGACCGCACCGCCCTCCAGGAACGCCGCATCGCCAGCAAGGCGCAGGCCCCGGTCCTGACCGGCCGCAAGGCAAGTGGCACGGATCTTGAATAAAGGTGGACGACGCCAGACAGGACAGGCCCCGCATGATCCCGACCACCGCCCCGACGCTTAACCCCGCCATCGCCGCCCATGCCGTGGCTGCTGCTGTGGGTATGCCGGGCGGCGATTTCGCCGCGCTACTGGGGATCACGCAGGTTGCCACTGGCCAGACGGCAGGCCCCATTTTTCAGGCGGGTGAGTTCGTGGTTTCCCCGGCCCCGGTGCCCCCCCTCGCCGATACCGCCAAAGGTACGCAGGACGGCCTCGCCGCTCTCGCACTGCAGGCCAGTGCGGCTGCAATTCCAAGCGCCGTGAAAGGCGCGACCGGGGTGTCCTTTCCGATCACGGTCAGTCCCGCAGCACAGCCGCAAAATTCGCTCCAGATGCCTGGAAACCCTGCGCTTTCGGCCACGTCCCCGGTCGCATCGGCAGTCGCTTTCATGGCTGCGCCGGTTCGCACAGAAGCACCCTCGACGCCGGGCCTTGAGCCGGTCGCAGCCGATCTCACGGTAACCTCGCCGGAGGCTGACGGCCCTACCGTCGCACCATCGGCCCCAGCTACGGTGAAAACCGCAGTCAAGCCCGGCCTGCCCGCTGGTGCCCTGCCGATGCCGCCTGCGAAAACTCCCGCCCCCCTGGTCGGCATGGACGGCAAGGGCGGCAAGCAGACCGGCAAGATGTTGCCGCCTGCCGCCCACGCCATCCGCACCAGGCACGATGACAAGGCCACCGCCGCGAACGAGGCCTCCCTTGCAGCCGCGCCCGCCGCGACGTCCTCATCGGCCGCCGCTTTGCCGGTTCCAGACCTGTTCGCGGCTCCCTCGCCCGCGCAGCCCGTGATCGCCGAGCAGACGTTGCCGGCCACGCCGTCCGCTGCGCCCGCCGCGCCGACACTGGCGGCGCCCGCTGACCTTCGCACCGCGTCCCGGCGGCCAGCCCCCCCCAGCGATACCCCGCGCGCCGCTCCGGCGGCTGCGAACAGCTCCGTGCCGGTGACGGATGCACCCGCGCCTGCCTTCGCCGCCGCGCCTTCGACCGAAGCTACCGCGCATAGTGCTGCGGCGGCGCCCCTCAGCATCCCCGCGCGTGAGGCGAATGGAGCCGAGTTCGAACCGATCGAACTGGTGGCCGCAGACGCCGGGGGCGCTGCCGCGCGGGGGATCGCTGCGGCGCCTTCCATGCCGTTCCAGCCGCGCCCCGCAGACCCGGCTCCCCTCGCTCCGGTTCGGATCACCACGCTTGAAACCTCCCCGCCTGTGGTAACGCCGACTGCGGTGCGGCCAATGCAGCAGCCCGTCGAGCCGGCCCCGGTCGCTCAAAGTCATGCCATCGCGCAAAGCTCGCAAGCCGTTACCTCGACGCCCGCCGCCGCGCCCGCGCCGTCCGCTGACGTCGCCGTTCAGGGCGAGGCCGAGCAGCCCCGCACGCTCGCTTGCGCAAAGCCCGCGCGCGCAGAACCGGTCGAGGTCAAAGGCCATCCAGCCCCGGCCACCGAGGTGGAAGCCCCGGCGCGCACGGTTCTCGCCATGCCCCAGCCGGTGATGGTCGATGCCGTGCCCATCGCTTTCGGCACGCCTTCGCCTGACGGTGCTTCCGCGCCCTCCTCCACCGGCGAGACGCCGCAGGACTTCGCAACGCTCGTCTCCCGCCTCGCCGAAGCGCGCGAGGCAGCCAGTCCGCATGTCGTGCGTACCGCGCTTTCCCATGCCGAATTCGGCCGGGTGTCGATGCAGATCGGGCATGAGGACGGCGGCCTTTCCGTTACGCTGGCGAGCCGCGATCCCGAATTCAACGGCGCCGTCCAGGCCGCCGCCGCAGCAGCCGCGAACAGCGCGGCAGGGAATGGCGATCCGGCGCGTCCGGAAAACCCGGCCCAGCAGCAGCCCAACACCGGTCATCCGCAGACCAGCGCCAATGCCAATACGAACGGGGGCCAGAGCCAGCAGGCCCGGCGCGAGGGTTCCGCTTTCGGGCACCTTCAGGACCAGCAGCAGCACCGCGCGCCGCCGCGCAGCCGCGGCGAGCAGCGACCGGGCAGCGACATCTACGCCTGAAGCAGTACGGGCCGCGCCCAGCCGCTGGCCAGCACATTGACCGTCCGAACACCGGGGAATTTTCTTAAATGAGCGCAAAACCTGCCAAGGACGACGGCGACGAAAAGCCGAAGAAGAAGGGCAAGATGGGCCTGATCCTCATCGCCGTGGCCATGCTTGTGGTCGGCGGCGGGGCGGTGTTCGGGCTGATGATGGCAGGCATGATCGGCGGCCACGGTGAGGAAAAGAAGAAGGACGAAGGACCCCAGCTCGTCAAGAAGGGCGCCGCCGATCCCTATGCGCCGCCCGCCAAGGAAGGCGAGGGTGAAGGAGAAGGTGGCGGCGCCGAAGCCGAAAGCGAGGGCGGCGATCCTTATCGCACCGCCTACTTCAGCTTCACCGACGATTTCACCTCGAACCTCAAGGACAGCGATTCGATGGTTCAGGCCAGCATCGCCTGTTCCACCCGGCGCGACGGGCGGGTGCTGCAATGGCTGGCCAAGCACGAACTGGCGATCCGTTCGCGCCTGCTCGAAATCCTGGCCGACACGCCCGAGGAAGACGCCACCACGATCGGCGGCAAGGAACGTCTCAACAAGCGGATGACCGACACCATCAATCAAGTGCTGATCCAGAAGGAAGGCTTCGGCGGCGTCGATGCCGTCTACTTCCGTAACTTCATCGTCCAGTGATGGCGCAGGAAACCCCGCCCAGGGCGCGGCACTGCGCCGAACTGCTCGGCTCCGGCCCCTCGATTGGGGACATGGTGCGCCCGCTGGCGAAGCTGGGCGAAACGCTGGCGCGCACGCTGCCGGACGGGCTTGCCCGGCTGGCGGGCGGCGAGGCTCCATTGGTGCGCATCGGTATTCCGGCAGAATCCACGCTTGCCGCGATGGAGGAGGCGAACGCGGGGCTCACCGCGCACAGCCTGATGGGCCTTGGCCCCCGCCGACTGCCGCTGCTCGCCACGTTCGAGGCCGCGCCGGTGCTGCGCCTGCTGGACCGCGCATTCGGCGGGCGGGGCGAAGTGCCCCAGCCGCTGCCGTCCGTGTTTCCACTTTCGGCGCAATTGCTGCTGGCGCGCATCGAGGATGCGATCGCCGCCGCCCTCAGCGCCGGGCTGGGCGGCGATCCAACCCACCGCGTCACCGCGCTGCGCCGCGATACCAGCCTGTCCGAACTGGCCCCCTTCGCGCCTGCCGAGCCGCTGCTGCGGATCGTGCTGGAGATCGAGGAGCCAGCCGCCCAGCCATGGTCGCTGGCGCTCGCCCTGCCGCTCTCGACGCTGGCCGCCGCGCTTGTCGTGCCGCGCCGCCAACGACGGCTTGCCCCGCGCGCCCGGCCCGGCCCAGACGGCGAGCCGTTCGCCTCGATGCCGATCGAGGTGACCGCTGTGCTGGTGGACATGACACTGCCTTTCTCACGCCTTTCGTCGCTGCGCCCCGGAGACGTGCTGCCGGTTACGGTGGCGCGCTCGGTGCCGCTCAAGATCGACGGGCGCACCATTGCCGCCGGCACGGTCGGCGAAGTCGAGGACCGGGTCGCGGTCCAGCTGCAAAACGCATTCTGATTTGGGAACCCGAAACGATATGAGCATCCATTCCCGCGGCCTCGACTTCCTGCGCGATGTCGACGTGCGCCTGTCTGTCGAACTGGGCCGGACCCAGATGAAGCTCAAGGACGTGCTGGCGCTGGGGCCGGAAAGCCTCGTGATGCTTGACCGGATGACCGACGAACTGCTCGACGTGCTGGTCAACGGCAAGCCCATCGCGCGCGGAGAGGTGATCTCGCACAACGGGCGCTTCGGCCTGCGCATCGTCGAGATGCTGGGGGTGGAGGAAACCGCCGCCCCGGACGATGCGCTGGGGCTGCCCGAGAGCGGCCTGAGCGGGAGCGAGTGACCGGTTATGCTCTGGTATGTGCTCAAGCTGATCGTGCTGCTGCCGATGATCGCGCTGATGATCTGGGGGTGCCTGAAGCTGGCCCGGACACTGCAGGCGAAAGTGGGGGTGGGCACCGGGTCGCAATCGATCCGCATCGTCGAGACGACAATGCTTTCGCCCACGCTCAAGCTGGCGGTGATCGAGTTTCACGGGCGCGAGATTCTGGTCTCCGCCTCGCGGCAGGGCCTGACCCGGCTGGCCGAGGCGCCTGCAAGGGTGCGGCTGCCCGAGGACGGTCTGTGATCGCTCGCGGATTCGCGTTGTCCCGGTGGGCCGGGGCCTTGGCCGTCATCCCCGCCCTCCTCTGCCCTTTCAGCGCCCATGCGCAAACCGCCATTCCCGGCGCGCTCGACCGTGCATTCGGGTCGCTGGGCGGTGCGGGCGGGCCGGGTATGAACATGTCGCTCCAGCTTCTGCTCATCATGGGGCTGCTGACGATCCTGCCCAGCCTGATCCTGATGATGACCAGCTTCACGCGCATCCTGGTGGTGCTGTCGATCCTGCGACAGGCGATCGGGTTGCAGCAATCGCCGCCCAATCAGGTGCTGATCGGACTGTCGATGTTCCTCTCGCTGTTCGTGATGGCGCCCACGCTGGAGACGGTGAACCAGACCGCCATCGCCCCCTACTCGGCCGGCACCATCAATGCAGAGGCCGCGATCCAGAACGGGGGCCGCGCCTTCCATGCCTTCATGATCCGGCAGACCCGCGAACGCGACCTGATGATGTTCGCGGAAATGGCCCAAGGTCGTTCGGGGCCGCCGCGCTTTGCCAGCAGCGCCGACGTGCCGTTCTCGGTGCTTCTGCCCGCGTTCGTCACCAGCGAACTCAAGACCGCGTTCCAGATCGGGTTCATGCTGTTCCTGCCGTTTCTGGTGATCGACCTGGTGGTGTCGTCGGTGCTGATGAGCCTGGGCATGATGATGATGAGCCCGATGGTGGTCTCGCTGCCGTTCAAGCTGCTGCTGTTCGTGATGGTGGACGGCTGGGCGCTGCTGATGGGTTCGCTGGCGCAGAGTTTCGGGTGATGGTTTGCCTTGTACGCATGGTGCTTCGACAGGCTCAGCATGAGCGGTGTTGGAATGTCATTTTTGTGTTTCCGCTCATGCTGAGCCTGTCGAAGCACCCTCGCACAAGGCCGCGCTGATGGAGGACATCTCCGCCCTCCTCGCCCTGGCCGACAGGATGCTGTGGGTGACGGCGCTGGTCGCCGCGCCGGTGCTGCTGGCATCGCTGGCGGTGGGCCTTGTCATCGGCATCATCCAGGCGGCAACCTCCGTGAACGAACAGACGCTGACCTTCGTGCCCAAGCTGGCGGTCATCGCGCTGGTGCTGGTCCTGCTGGGCGGTTCGATGATGACGCTGATCGCCGACTACACGCAGGAAGTCTTCGCCCAGATCGCCCGCACCGGCGACGCGCAGCAAGTGGCGCAATGATCGGGCTGGACTTCGGCTACGGCGCGTTGGAGGCCGAATTCTGGCGGCTGGTCTTCGTCATGACCCGGATCGGCGCCGCGCTGGTCGCCGCGCCGCTGTTCGGCGCGGTCACCGTGCCGGCGCAGGTGCGCGTCATGGTGGCGGGCGCTGTCGCGGTGATGGTCTGCGCCTGGACGCCGGTGGCGGCGCCCGCGCAGCTCCTGTCGGCGGCGGGCATCCTTTCCGTCATGGGCGAAGTGCTGGTGGGCCTGACGTTGGGCTTCGTATTGCAGCTTTCGTTCGCCGCGCCGCTGATCGCCGCCGAGGTGATCGGCGGCGGCATGGGACTGAACATCGCGGTCGCGATCGATCCGGTGGGCGGCGCCCAGTCGCCTGCGCTGGGTCAGTATTTCATGGTGGTGCTGACCCTGGTGTTCCTCGCGCTGGGCGCGCATCTGCAATGGTTCGCGCTGGTCGTGCGCAGCTATGAGGTGTTTCCGCCCGGCCAGACATGGCTGGGGCCGGAACGCTTCGCCCTGGTCGCCGGGTTCGCCAGCCAGATGTTCCTGACTGCCCTTGCCATCGCCCTGCCGGTCACGCTGGTGCTGCTGGTGGTGCAGGTGGTGACCGGCGTGCTGAGCCGCTCCGCGCCCGCGCTCAACCTGTTCGCGCTGGGCATGCCGGCAGGGGTGCTGGGCGGGATCGCGGCGCTGATGATCGCCGCCCCGGTGCTGACCGACATGGTCGCCCGCCTCTCCGCCGAGGCTCTGGCCAACGCCGCCCGGGTGCTTGGCCCATGAGCGAGCAGGAAGGCGAGAAAAGTTTCGCCCCCAGCGAAAAGCGCAAGCGCGACGCGGCCCAGCGCGGCGATGTCATCCGCCCGCGCGAACTGGCGACCGCCGCATCGGTGGCGATCGGCGCGGCATGGATGCTGCTGGCGGGGCCATGGCTGCTGGGCCTGTCGGAGCGGCTGCTGCGTTCCGGCTTCACGTTCGACCGCGCCTCGCTCGACGATTTCAGTCCCGGCGACAGGCTGATGGATGCGCTGCTTGCGGGCCTGCCGCCGATCGCGGTGCTGGGCGGCGCGGTGATCGCGGTGTCGCTGGTGTCGCAGCTCGGCTTCGGGGACGGGCGCTGGGTGGGCGGCAATCTTGCGCCCAAGGCATCGCGGATCAACCCGATGTCGGGGCTGAAACGGGTGTTCGGCCCATCGGGCTGGATCGAAATGGTGAAGGGCCTGGCCAAAGTCGCGCTGCTTGGCGTGATCGCCTGGACATGGGCGGACGGGCGCATCGACGCTTTCGCCCGGCTGGGGCGGGGTGATGTGATGGCCCAGCTTTCCTGGGCGTGGGACACCATAGTCCTGCTGCTGTTCTGGCTGGCAGCAGGGCTGTTCGTGATCGCGCTGTTCGACCTGCCGATCCAGATCGTGCGCCGCATGATGCGCCTGAAGATGACCCTTCAGGACGTGCGCGACGAGTCCAAGGAATCCGAAGGCGCGCCCGAAAAGAAGGCGATGATAAAGGACCGCCAGCGCAAGATCGCCATGGGCGGGCTGGTTCCGGCAATGAAGCAGGCGCAGTTCGTCATCACCAACCCGACCCATTTCGCGGTGGCGCTGGCCTATGACCCCGCCAAGGCCCCCGCCCCGATCGTGGTGGCACGCGGACGCGGGGAAACAGCGCTCGCGATGCGCCAGCTGGCCGCAGAGAACGCCTTGCCGGTGCTGGAATACCCGGCGCTGGCCCGCTCGGTGTTCTACTCCACGCGCGAACGGCAGGTGATCCGCGAGGAACACTATGTCGCGGTCGCCGCGCTGCTGGCCTTCGTCATGGCCCTGAAACGCGGCGAAAAGCGCACCGCGCCGCAAGTCTCGGTGCCGGTGACGGTGCGTTTCGATGCGGACGGGCGGCTCGATCCGGGGTCGGTGTCGTGAAGATTTGTCCGGCGCCGACGCCGCTTAAAACCGCGGCCTCCATGCCGTTCTGGGAACCATGGTAAGCAGCCCCTCCTCCTCGACCAGCGCCTCGGCTGTCACCACCTCCTCGCTCGTGACAGCGCTGGGCGGTGGCAGCGGCGTCGACATGACCGCGCTGGCCAACAATCTGGCCAATGCGCAGTTCGCCTCGCGCAACGACCGTCTGGCGACGAAGTCGGACAAGCTCGACGCGCAGATTTCGGCGGCCTCGAACATCAAATCGCTGATGCTGGGGCTGGATACCTCGCTAGGCACGCTGGTGCGCTCGGGCAGCCTTGCGCGAACGCCCAGCCTCGCCAATGCCTCCGTCGCCTCGGCCACGCTATCGGGCAGCAGCCAGCCCAGCGGCAGCTATTCGCTTGAAGTCACCCGGCTCGCCAGCGGCCAGCAGCTTGCCAGCGCGCCGTTCACAGCGACCGGCAGCACGGTGGGATCGGGTACGCTGACGCTGAAGTTCGGCGCTGTTTCGGGCGGCACTTTCGCGCAGGACAGCGCCCACGCCGCAGTCGACATCACGGTCCCGCAGGGCGCCACGCTTGCCGATGTCGCCACCGCCATCAACGGCGCCAATGCCGGGGTCAGCGCTTATGTCACCAACACCGTCGACGGCGCGCAGCTGGTGCTGAAAGGGCCGCAAGGCGCCGCCAACGGCTTCGTGCTGGAGGCCGGCGACCCCAGCCTTGCCGCCCTGGCCTGGTCGCCCGGCGCCGCCACCGGCCAGCTTCTGAACACCGCGAGCGACGCCGCCTTCAAGGTCGATGGCCTGTCGATGACCGCCACGTCCAACACCGTGACCGACGCCATCCCCGGCGTGAAACTGCAACTTGCAGCGGTCAACACCGGCGCGCCGACCACGCTGGGCTTTTCCGATCCGGCCGGCGCCATCGCCGCCTCGATGCAGGACTTCGTGGACGCGCTCAACGAAGTGGTCTCGGCCCTCAACACCGCGACGTCGATCGGCGGCGACCTTGCGAATGATACCGGCGCGCGCGCGCTCAAGCGCTTGCTCTCCGCGCTCGGCTCCACCACGATCATGCCCGGCGCCACCGGCGCGGCGAAGACCCTGGCCGACCTTGGCCTCAAGACCCAGCGCGACGGCACTTTCGCGCTCGACACCGACCGCCTGAGCGCGACGACGGCTGCCGACCCCAAGGGCGTGGCGGCGATGTTCACCAATGGCGTAAACGGCGTCTACGGCACCGTCGACCGCATCTACCGCGCGGCGGTGTCGACCACGGACGCCTACTCGCTGGGCAGCTCGATCGCCGGGTACACCAAGAAGAAGACCGGCATCTCCACCGAAAAGGGCGACCTTGCCGAGCAGCAGGAAAAGCTGCGCGCGCGGCTTGTTGCGCAGTACACCGCGTCTGAAACGCGCATCGGCGCCTCGAAATCGACGCTGGCGATGCTGACCAACCAGATCGCCCAGTGGAACAAGAGCAGCTGACATGCTCCGGATGACCTCCCCCCAGGAAGCCTACCGCCGGGTCGATTTCGACGCGCGCGTCAGCGGCGCCGGCCCGGCAGAACTGGTGCACTTGTGCTTCGAACATCTGGTCAGCGCGCTGGGCACTGCCGTCCATGCCGACATGCGCGGCGACAACTGCCTGAAAAGCCGCTCCATGACCCGCGCGCTCACGGCCATCACCGCGCTGCAGATGGGCATTGCCGGGGCCGAAGGGGTCGCGGGCGCGCTGAGCCAGCTTTACGAAGCCGCGCGGCGCACGGTGCTGGATAGCGCGCTGAACTTCGATGCAGAGCGGATAACCGAACTTCGCGCGGACTTCTGCGAGATCGGCCAGGCGCTGAAAGCGGGGTAAACACCCGTTTCGGTGTTTGCGTAGTACGCCAAAGAGGCCGCGTTAGCCTTGGTTATCCGCCGCGTTGCCTCGATTTTGGAGCAGGTCGGACGCGCGGGGATCGAAAGATGCGAATATCTCCCTAGGCAGATACCCAATGGGAGACTGGCCGTGGACCTCATCTCGAACCTCATTCTTATCGACAGCGACAGCCGGCGCCGTGCCGGCATCAGTCACGTGCTGTCCGCCGGCAACATCCATGTCGAACCGTTCGAGAATGTCTCGGAACTGGCCGCGTCGTGGCCGCGCTCGGGCGTGGTGCTGATCCACGACGAGGACGGCGCTATCGAAGACCTGATCGAAAGCATGGCCCGGCACGGCGACTGGTTCCCGATCATCGCCTTCAGCGAAAGCCCCGATGCGCCGCGCATCGTCCAGGCCATCCTCGACGGCGCGATCGACTACATCGCCTGGCCGATCAGCCCGGAAGAACTGAGCCAAAACCTCGGCAAGGCAATCATCCGCGCCGAAAGCCTGGGCAATGCCAAGCTGCGCGAAGTCATGTCCCGCGCCCGGGTCGACCGCCTGACCCGCCGCGAACGCGAAGTACTGGGGGGTGTCGCCAGCGGTCTGTCCAACCGCCTGATCGGTGAAAAACTCTCGATCAGCCCGCGTACGGTGGAAATCCACCGCGCCAACATGCTCAACAAGCTGGGCGCCAACCACACCTCGGACGCGATCCGCATCGCCATAGAGGCTGCGCTTGTCAATTGAGCGGCCTGCGCAAATGCCCCTAGAGCGCCGTGAACGCAGTGTTAGCCACGCACGGCTATACCGGGGTTGTCGGCACAAAGGCCGATAACTGTACCCACAGTCTCCTGAGAACGCAGGCCCGGTCGATATCCCCTCCCGGCCGGGCCTGCAGTGGGCTTTATGAAGCAGTGGGTTTTATAAAGCAGAAGGGAGATATCAGCCGTCTTTCCCACCGCTTTGAAAGCAGGCAGACGGTCAGTGCATCCGCATCGACACTGGTCGGGGCAGCGCATCGGTGTCTAAAGATGCTTTCTCGATCCGGGCCAGCACCGCAGCGACATGCGCGCCCAGCAAGGCCAGCCCAAGGCTTGACGCTTCGGCGATCGCCTCTTCCGCGCCATTGTTCTGGACCACGCTGGCCAGACAGGCGCCCTGCGGCCCGCGCGAAAGCATGAAGGAGGCGTCCGGCCCCATCAGTTCCAGCACCGCACAGGTCACCGCCCCGCTTTCCAGCATGGCGTGAAGCGCCGCCACGTCGAGCGGACCCTTGCCTTCCATACCGCTGCCGCCCAGTTCCAGCATCGCCTCTCGCACGCGCTGCGCTTCCTCGCCCGGAGCGCTTCCCGCGCAGTCGTGCAGGAAATCATGCAGGCGCCGCGCACGCGTGCGGTCGTCGATGATCTGATTCAGGGTACTGGCCATCTCTATTTATTCTTTCGCGTCCGAAGGTGCGCCAAAGTCCCGAAGTGCCGCTTTGCGTCAATACGCAGATTCCGCGTGCGCTGCAGCACTGTCCCGCCTTGCTACATTCTACATAGGTGATGTGAAAGCGCCGTATACACAGCCATCCGCGGTTTGAATTTCATCCCGGTCCGCGGGCGATCGGCAGGCGCGAGGGATCAGGCGCGGGCGGCGAACCAGACGACCATCCGCTCTATCGCATCCTCTATCTCGGGGGTGGAGGCGGCAAAGCTGAAGCGGATGAAGCGGTTGCCGTCGATGGGATCGAAATCGACCCCCGGCGCGGTGGCGACCCCGGTATCCGCCAGAAGCTGGCGGCAGAAGGCGAAGCTGTCATCGGTCAGGTGGCCAATGTCCGCCCAGATGTAGAAGGCGCCGTCGGGCGGGGCGATATGGGCAAGGCCGAGGCGGGGCAGCGCGGCAAGCAACAGTTCGCGATTGCGCGCATAATTGGCGAGATGGCCGTGCAGTTCCTCATCGCAGTCGAAGGCGACAAGCCCGGCGTGCTGGGCCAGGACCGGCGGGGTCAGGAACAGGTTGGCGATGCGCGCGCGCGCCGCGTCGATCAGCGCGGGCGGCACCACCAGCCAGCCCAGCCGCCAGCCGGCCATGCTGAACCATTTGGAAAAGCTGTTCACCACCAGCGTATCCGGCACGTGCTGGAGCATCGACTGCGCCGCCGGGCCATACGTGAGGCCGTGGTAGATCTCGTCCGAGATCACCGCGATGCCCTTGCGCGCGCAGACTTCGGCGATGGCGGCCAGCTCCTCGGGCGCGATCACGGTGCCGGTGGGGTTGGCGGGGCTGGCGACGATCAGCCCGTCCGGCGCGGGATCCATCGCATCGAGCGCGGCGGCGGTGACCTGGTAACGCTCTGCGGGTCCGCAGGCCATCTCGACCGGCTCGATATAGAGCGTGCGCAGCGCATTGCGGTAGGCCACGTATCCGGGCCGGGCGAGCGCAACCCGTGCGCCGGGGCGAAACAGGCAGGAAAGCGCCAGCACGAACGCCGGCGATGCGCCGCAAGTCAGGAACACCTGCTCGGGCGAGACGGTGACGCCGTAAGCCTCGGCATAATGGCGGGCGATACGCTCCCGCAGCGCGGGGCTTTCCCAGTAGCCGCCCGCCTCGCTGTCGAGCACCGCGTGGGCAGCGGCGATGGCCGCAGCCGGCGCGCCGGTGGAGGGCTGGCCGTACTCCAGATGAATGACATCGCGCCCCTGGCCTGCGAGTTCATAGGCGAGGCGGCCAATGGTGGTGGCGTGAAACGGTTCGACGTGAGCGATCATGCGGGCGTGCTACGATGCGTGCCGGTGCGATGCAATGCGCGTGCGAGACGCCATGTTTGCGCGTCGGGCTGTCGCGGTATTCTGCGGTCACGTACTTGTCCGTGCCGGTAATCGAACCCGCCATCATCGCAGGGGCCTAACCAGCCGCCCCTCACGCCCGGTCGGTATCGACGCTGACGATACCCGGACGCTCCGCGCCCATTCCCGAAAAGCCGATCGAATAGCCTCCGTCCACCGGCAGGATCACACCGGTGATATAGGCGGCCTCGTCGCTTGCCAGGAACAGTGCGGCATTGGCGATGTCCTGCGCATAACCCCAACGGCCCATCGGGATGCCGGCCAGCGTGGGAAATCCCTCGGGCGGCGCCTCGTGCGTCTTCGAGGCTTCGACGAGGCCGGTCCACATGGTGCCGGGGGCCACCGCGTTCACCCGGATGTTCTGGTCCGAATAGTCGAGCGCGGCCACTTTGGTCAGCTGGTGCACCCCGGCCTTGGCCGAGCTGTAGACCCCGTGATGCTTCCAGCCGATCACCGCCGAGGCCGAGCTGGTATTGACGATAGCCCCGCCGCCGGTCCTCAGCATCGCCTCGATCCCGTATTTCATGCAGAGGAACACACCGCGGATGTTGGTGGCATGGACCTTGTCCCAAAGCTCCACCGGCTGCTTGTGCAGCGCCGCCATGCCGCCGCCGAAACCGGCATTGTTGCACAGCACGTCGAGCCGGCCGAAGCGCGTCTCGGCGGCGGCGATCATCGCCTGAACCTGCGCCTCGTCGGAAACGTCGCAGTGCAGCGCGATCGCTTCATTGCCGAGTGCGGCCGCCACTTCGTCCTGCTGGCCCGAAATATCGGTGAGAACCAGCCTCGCTCCCTGCGCATGGAACAGCTGCGCCATCGCCTTGCCCATGCCTGAACCTGCGCCGGTGATGACGCAGACCTTGTCCTGAAGCCTTCCGGCCATTGTCCTGCTCCCGTTGGTATTCGCGTTGGTGGTCAGGCGGAGGTATCGGTCGTCGGCCTGACGGTGATTTCCGAGATGTTGGTACGGCGCGGCATCGAGAGGATGAAGACGATGGCCTCGCCGATGTCGCGCGGTTTGACCGCGCCTTCCTTGCCGACATGCGCCTTGATCGCGGTGCGCCAGTTCGGGTCGACGATGTTGTCTCCCACCTCGGTCTCGGTGGCGCCGGGCATCAGCGTGGTGACCCGGATGTTCTTGCCGCCCAGTTCCTGGCGGATGCCGTCGGTGAAGGAATTGGCGGCATGTTTGCTGGCCGAATAGGCACTGGTCATCGGTCCACCCTTGCGCCCCGCGAGCGAGGAGATCGTGATGATATCGCCCTCGCCCTGTTTCAGCATGTGCGGCACCGCCGCCGCGCAGGTGTAGACGGTGCCCATCAGGTTGATGTCGATGACCCGGCGGTAAAGGTCGGTATCGCAGTTCTCGATACCGCCCGCCTGCATCACTCCGGCCGAATTGATCAGGATGTCGATCGCGCCCAGCGCGGTGACGGTTTCCTCCACCGCGCGCTTTGCGTCATCCTCGATCATCATGTCGCCGGGGATCGCCAGAGCCTTGCCGCCCGCAGCCTCGATCGCGGCGACCAGGCCGGCCAGCCTGTCGGCGCGTCTGGCGGACAGGGCCACACTGGCGCCGGCCTGCGCCAGGCACAGCGCCGCAGCTTCGCCGATGCCCGACGAGGCCCCGGTGACCAGCGCGACTTTTCCGGCAAGCGGCCCATGGTTCGGCGACGTCATCCAGCAAGCTCCCGCATTTTATCCCGGCACTAACGGCCCGATCGTCTGCGTTGGCTGACGATGCCGGGGGGCATAGTCAATACAAATTGCTGAACACCTGTTCTAAATCGCTCCAGCGAGATCCTGCGGACCGCATAAGAAGTTTCCCTCAGCGCCTCGCTCATCCGTTCTGCACCCTGTTTGGCTACCCGCAGGGAGATCGGAGCGGAGAAGGACATGAGCGGACTGGAAAGCCTCCTGATCAAGGCCAGGAGCTTTACAAAGCGCGGCGACGCCCAGGCCGCCCGCGCCCTTTACCACGAGGTGCTGGCCCGCCACCCGCGCAACGCCCGCGCCATAGCTGCCCTCAAAGCGCTGGACGAGCCGGGCGACACCCCGGCCCAGATCGCGTTCGACCGCATGGTCGCCGCTTTCAACGCCGGCCGCATGAACGAGGCGGCGGCCTGCGGGCAGGCGATCTCGGACAAGCACCCCCATGCCCACGGCGTCCACAATCTGCTGGGTGCCGCCCTGCTGGAACTGGGTAGCCACGCCGAGGCGGAAGCCGCCTTTCGCCGCGCCGTCGCCGCCGATCCGCACGGCGACGCCGGCTACAACAACCTCGCCATCGCGCTGCGCCGCCAAGGGCGAATGGATGAAGCCGAGGCTGTCTACCGTGAGGTCATTGCCCGAGCGCCCGGCTATGCCGACGCGCCTTACAACCTTGCCAACATGCTGGAACAGGCCGGGCGTCTGGACGAAGCAGCGCAGTGGCTGGAGGCGGCGGTCGCGTGCGATCCCGGCCATGTCGAGGCACACTACAACCTCGGCAACCTGCGCGCCCGGCAGGGATACCGCGATGAAGCGATCGCCTGCTTCGCCGCCGCCGCCACATTGCAATCAGGCCACACCGACGCCCACAACAACATGGGCGCCCAGCTTCTTGCCGCCCAGCGCGCCGACGATGCCATCGCCGCCTTCGACCGCGCACTGGTCGCCAATCCGCGCAACGTCCAGGCCATGGTCAATCGCGGCAAGGCGCTCGTCCTCAAGGGCGCAAGGCCCGCCGCCATCGCCGCCTTCCGCGCCGCTTTGGCGCTGGACCCGCAGAACAGCTCCGCCCGGCTCCAGGCCCTGTTCGAGGAAGCACACCTTTGCGACTGGCACGCCCGCCGCGACTATGCCCTGACGCAGGGCCCGGATGCCGCCGCCGTGCAGCCCTTCGCCTCGCTCCCCTTCGTGGACGATCCCGCCCATCAACTCCGCCGCTCGCAGGCCTGCGCCGCCAGGATGTTCCCGGACGCGCCGCCAAGCCTGCCCGATCCCGCCCCGTCGGCGGATGGCCGCATCCGCATCGGCTATTTCTCCGCCGACTTCCACGACCACGCCACGATGCACCTGATGGCCGGTTTCTTTCGCACCCATGACCGCGCCCGCTTCGAGGTCCGTCTCTACAGCTACGGCCCGCGCCGAGAGACTGACGCAGCGCGCATCGCCGTGCGCCAACAGGCAGACGCCTTCACCGAGATCGGCCCGATGCGCGACGAGGACGTAGTCGCGCTCGCCCGCGCCGACGCTCTCGACATCGCGGTGGACCTCAAGGGCTACACGCTGGGCACGCGCACCCGCCTGTTCGGGCACCGCCTGGCCCCGGTGCAGGTGAGCTGGATGGGTTATCCGGGAACGTCGGGCCATCCGGCCATCGACTACTTCATCGCCGATGACGTTACAGTGCCAGCAGGCGCGGAAGCCTTCTTCACCGAGAAGGTCGTGCGCCTTGCTCACTGCTACCAGGCCAACGACGATGCCCGCAGCATCGTCGCCGATACGCGGGGCCGCGCCGGATGGGGCCTGCCGGCGAAAGGCTTCGTCTTCGCCAGCTTCAACCAGAGCTACAAGATCTCCCCCGCCGAATGGGACATCTGGATGGACCTGCTCCACGGCGCCGAGGGCAGTGTCCTGTGGCTGCTCGACACCGGAGCGGATACCCGGCGAAACCTGCGCCGTGAGGCTCAGATGCGCGGCATCGCCCCCGAACGGCTGATCTTCGCTCCGCCCATCCCCCACGCCGAACACCTCGGAAGGCTGGCGCACGCAGACCTCTTCCTGGATACCTTCGCAGTCAATGCCCACACCACGGCAAGCGATGCGCTATGGGCAGGCCTGCCGGTCCTGACATTGGCCGGGCGCCAGTTTGCCGCCCGCGTCGCAGCGAGCCTTGTCCGATCCGTAGGCCTGCCCGAACTGGCGGTGGAGAGCGAGGCGGCCTATGCGGCGCTGGCACAGGCGCTGGCCCATGACGCGGACCGCCTCGGGAATTTACGCGTCCGCCTGGCCAAAAACCGAAGCACGCACCCCCTGTTCGACACCGCCAGTTACACTCGCAGGGTCGAAGCCGCCTTCACCCTGATGCATCGACGGCGGCTGGACGGACTGGCGCCGGAGCACTTCGATGTCGATTGAACTGCCACCGAACAGCGCTTCGTCTGCACAGCCCCGGCCGAGCAGGCAGTTTCCGTTATCTGCAAACCGCACATCGGCAAGATCAAATTTTCATCCATCCGGAAACCCCAAGAAATCATTCTTCGGCAGCGGCATGAAAAATTGCAATTACAATATTAACTAATCACCATTCGGAACACATATTTACAATTAAATAAAATCACATGACTTTTTTATAAATCCTCCAGACTTCTCTCTCCGGCATAGGATTCAAATCCGATGCCCAGTCAGACGAAAACGCGGGCGACTGATCTTCCCTTTTGCATGCAATATGGCACGCATTTGCTATCTCCGGATAAATGCGTTGACGCGTCGTGCTGCGATGCGGAATAGGAATTCGCTCCGGGGAACGTGGGCAGGGCGCCGGGCGCTCAAAAGTTGGCGCTTTCCCACTCACGCGTCGCCATCGATACGGCGGTTTCGACAATGTCTTTCGCGAGTATTCCTGCATGAAGATTGCGGTTTTCGGCCTCGGCTACGTTGGCCTTTCCAACGCTGCGCTTCTGGCGCAGAACAACGAAGTCGCCGCGGTCGACATCGCGGCGGAGCGCGTGGAGATGCTGAACGCGCGCAAATCGCCAATCGTCGACACCGAACTCGAAGAGTTCCTTGCCGCCAAGCCGCTCAACCTTACCGCTACGCTGGATGCTCAGGCCGCGCTCGCAGGTGCAGACTACGTCATTGTAGCCACCCCCACAAATTACGATGTCGACACCAACAAGTTCGACACGTCCTCGGTCGAGGCCGTAATTCAGGCGGCGGTGGCCGCCAACAGCAAAGCCACGATCGTCGTCAAGTCAACTATCCCGGTGGGCTTCGTCGACGAGGCGCGCGCGCGCTACAAGACCGACCAGATCATTTTCAGCCCCGAATTCCTGCGCGAGGGCAAGGCGCTTTACGACAACCTCCACCCCTCACGCATCATTGTGGGGGAACAGTCGGAAAGGGCCCGCATCTTTGCCGACCTGCTGCTGCAGGGCGCGGTAAAGAAGGATGTCGAAATCCTTTTCACAGACGCGCGCGAGGCCGAGGCCATCAAGCTGTTCGCCAACACCTACCTGGCCATGCGTGTTGCGTTCTTCAACGAACTGGACAGCTACGCGATCGCCGGCGGCATGGACACGCGCCAGATCATTAACGGCATCGGCCTGGATCCTCGCATAGGCTCGCACTACAATAACCCCAGCTTCGGCTACGGCGGCTATTGCCTGCCCAAAGACACGAAGCAATTGCTCGCCAACTACTCGGAAGTGCCTCAGAACCTGATCCGCGCCATCGTCGACGCGAACCGCACGCGCAAGGATTTCCTCGCCGACGAGATCATTGCCCGCAAGCCGCGCAAGGTGGGCGTATTTCGCCTGGTCATGAAGGCCGGCTCGGACAATTTCCGCCAGTCCTCGATCCAGGGCATCATGAAGCGCATCAAGGCCAAGGGCATCGAGGTCGTGATCTACGAGCCCGCGATGATCGAAGCGGAATTCTACGGATCGAAGGTCATGCGCGATCTCGATGCCTTCAAGCAGGAATGCGACGTCATCCTGGCCAACCGCATGACCGCCGCCGTCGAGGACGTGAAGGACAAGGTGTTCACGAGGGACCTGTTCGGCTCGGATTGAGGTTCGCGCGCTGAAGGAGACGATAGCATCGCATTGATGCTCACTTCCATTCGCGGTGACGCATATCGGCGATCATCCCGGCGAATCGGTAATGCAGGCCCTGCCATCTGGCGCCGACGGACGAAGCTTTGCCCGGCGAGGGGCTGAAGCCGCGATCCACTTGCCGGTTCTGTTTGCCGTTCTGCAGGTATTTTCGCTGCCTGCGATAACCTTCAACGGCATCTACATCGACACGGGCCGCGTAACCCTCACAATAGACGGCGCGCTCATCGACATAACCTCGATTATCGCAACGGTTTAATTTGACCCACTACAACACGCTCCATATTGCCTGACGGCAGTTCCTTGCAGGATCTCTCGGCTTTGCAAGGGATGCTACAGCGACAACCGCATAGGGCGTTCATGACCATCAAGCATCCTGTTCTCGTCACCGGCGGAGCCGGCTATATCGGCAGCCATGCGGTTCTCGCGCTCAAGGATGCGGGGTGGCCGGTAGCGGTCATCGACAATCTGGTAACCGGCTTTCGCTTTGCCGTGCCAGAGGGCGTGACGCTTTATGAAGGCGACATCGAGGACGGCGACCTGCTCGCGCGGATCTTCGCCGAACAGGGCACGCAGGCGATCATGCATTTCGCCGGATCGGTCGTGGTGCCGGAATCGGTCGAGAACCCGCTCAAATATTATCACAACAACACCGCCAAGAGCCGCGCGCTGATCGACGCGGCGGTGAAGGCCGGGGTCCCGCACTTCATCTTCAGTTCGACGGCCGCCACCTACGGCATTCCCGAGGTTTCTCCGGTCACGGAGGACAGCCCCCGCTCGCCGATAAACCCTTACGGCATGTCGAAACTGATGACGGAATTCATGCTGGCCGATGTCGGCAAGGCGCATGACTTCAACTTCTGTGCGCTGCGCTATTTCAACGTCGCCGGCGCCGACCCTCAGAGCCGCACTGGCCAATCGACGGCGGGCGCAACCCACCTCATCAAGGTCGCTGTCGAGGCGGCGCTGGGAAAGCGCAGCCATGTCGGCGTGTTCGGCACCGATTTCGATACGCCGGATGGCACGGGCGTGCGCGATTATATCCACGTCTCGGACCTCGCCAACGCGCATGTCCTTGCGCTTGAGGCGCTGATCGCAGAGCCCGCCCGCTCGCTGACGATGAACTGCGGCTACGGGCGCGGGTTCTCGGTGCTGGAAGTGCTCGATGCGGTAGACCGCGCGACCAACCAGAAGATCGACCGGCGCCTCGAAGGGCGCCGTGCGGGCGATCCCGATGCGCTGATCTCGGACAACAGCCGGATCAAGGCGACCATTCCCTGGGTGCCGCGCTACGCAGACCTGCCCACGATCGTGGAGCACGCACTCGCCTGGGAGCGCAAGCTGGGCGAACTCCAGAAAGTATGAGCGAGCCGAAGGGCGGCGCCTTCGCGCGGCGCCCTTACCGCCGTTTTTTCAGCACCACATAGATCGCGCCCTGCCCGCCGTGCCGGCGATGCGCGCCGCGAATCGCCACGATGTCCGAGGCGTGGTCGCTGGCCGAGAGCCAATCACCGACTTTAGCGCGAATCGCCCCGCGGGCGGTGCCCCGGTCCGCGGCGTCGACCGGGCGCGGCTTGCCGGTGACGATCAGCACCACCCGCGCGCCCATTGCCCGCGCCTGGGTCAGGCCATGCATCAGCCGGGTATAGGCCTGGTCGAGCGTGGCGCCGTGCAGGTCGAGGCTGAAATCGGGCATCAGCGTACCCTTGGTGATACGCTTGTCCCACGAACCGTCGAGATGGGCCTGGGTCTCGGCCCTGGGCTTCGCAGGGGCGGGTTTGGGGGGCAGCGGCGGCGGGACGCGGCCTTTGATTTTGCGGGCTGGCGGCGCGGGGGGCGGCGCCTCGGGAGCCTTGCCGGCAACCTCTGGGATCGCTGCGGCAGGCGCCAGGCGGCGCTTTTCGAGCGGCTTTACCGTGCGGGCGACTTGCGCCCAAATCTCTGTTTCCTCGGCCGTGAGGCGGCGGCCCGGACGTCTCATCGCACGCCGAGCCGCGCCAGCGTTCCCTTCGGGACGAAGATCAGCGCACTACCGCGCCCGCTCATGCCGCCGGCCGTGGTCCGCGCCTGCGCGCCCGCGCCCCAGAAGGTATCGAAGCGGTTGGCGCCCTTGATCGCGCCGCCGGTGTCCTGCGCGATCCACATGCCGTTCGCCTCGCGCCGGTCGAGATCGAGCCAGACCGGGGCGCCAAGCGGCACGAAACGCGGATCGGCGGCAACCGAGTTGCCGCTGCGCACCGGCACGTTCAGCGCGCCGAGCGGTCCATCGCCGTTGAGGATCTTGAAGAAGACCCACGACCGGTTCTGCTCCATCAGCGCCCGGCCTTCTGCGGGGCGTTCGCGAAGGTATTGCATGATGCCCTGCATCGAGCCGGAGTATTGCCCCGGGCCGGAACCGATCAGGCCCCGCTCGCGCATGACGCCGCCGATGCCGGTGTAGGGCAGGCCGTTCTGCCCGGCATAGCCGATGCGGGTCACGGTGCCGTCAGGCGCGACGAGGCGGCCCGAGCCCTGCACCTGGAGGAAGAAGAATTCGACCGGATCGGCGGCCCAGGCGATCTCCAGTCCCTGGCCGGCAAGCGCGCCGGCATCGATCTGCGCGCGGTCGTAGTACGGGGTGAACGCCCCGCCCGCGCCGTAGCGGCCCAGCGGCATGCGCCCGTCCTTGAGCGGTGCGGCATCGCCGGGCCGGGCGCGGACGAGGTCGGCCGGCATCGCATAGACCGGCGCGGCGTAGCCCGGCAGGGGGCTGCGCGAACCGGCGATCTCAGGTTCGTAGTAGCCGGTGGCATAGGCATTGCCATCGCCGACCTGCGCGGTTTCGAAATAGCTGACGAAGAATGCAGCGGGCGATCCCGGACCCCAGTTCGCGGCGGCGGTGCAGGCCTGGCGCCAGTCGTCCGGGCTGGTGAGGCCGCTGCCATCGGTGCGCGAGATCAGGCGCGGGCAACTTTCGCGGAACGAGGCCAGCGCGCCGGCGGCATCGGCGGTGCTCATCGGCAAGGCGGAAACGGCGCGTCCCGCTTTGACGCCTAGCGCCGCCGCATTCGGGCTGGTTGGAGCGGCGGTGCTGCTTGGACCCGGCCGGACGGGCGGGCGGCTCACCGACGGGCCGCCGGTAGTGGGCACGACCGCGCCGCAGGCCGCCAGCGCCGCCATCAGGCCCGCGCCCAGCAGGCCTTTCAGCCCGACGCGCGCAAGGGCCCTCAAGGCCGGCATTTTCGAAACCGGCCGCTCAGCCGAATTGTCCCCCTGCCGCACCATCGCACTCTTTCACAAAACAAAGCCCCGCGCCTGTGGGCACGGGGCATTTTCAGGTACGGCTGGATATCACCGCGTAAGCGGGGATCAACCTTCGTCGGTCTCTTCAAGCAGCCAGTCGGGATCGGGCGAGTTCACGGCGCGGCCAAACGTCCAGATGTCGATCACTTCGATGGCATCGTCCAGCGAACCGGCGATCACCACACCTTCGGCGCTGCGGGTAACCGCGGCGATGTCGGCGCGAAAACGCAGACCGATGCGGGCATAACCGCTTTCCACGCCGGCAGAGACGAACGTGCATTCCTCGATACGGATGAGACGGTTATCGAGCGTTTCACCGGCTTCTATGCGGGCATCGATGGCGGCGGCGAAACCGGCGTAGACGTCACTGTCGCACAGCTGGCGCAGTTCGGCCTTGTCGCCCTTCCAGAACGCTTCGAGGATCATGCGGTACGCGCTGCGGGCGCCTTCCACGAACGCCGCCGCATCGAAACGGCGGTCGGCCTGTGCGATTTCGGCAAGGCCGCGTTCCACCGCCGACGAAGCCAGCGGCATTTCGCGAAGCCCTTGACCCAGCTGCGCACGGGCGCGTGCATCGTCCCGGCCATCGCCGCGCTGTTCGGTGCGGGGAGGCGCGGGCACGCGCGGTGCGCCGGGCTGGCCCTGGCGGCCTTCGAAGCGCCCCTGAATCGGCTCTTCCTCATGCTCGGCGCGGCGGCCAAGCACGGAATAAAGCCGCAGTCCAAGGAAGGCTGCGATCATGGCCAGGATCACTATTTCCGGTGTCACGTCCCTAAATCCATCCCTTCTGTCCGCACGACCCGCGTTTAAATGCCTGAAACAGCATTCGGACGCGGCGGCGGTGGCTCCGGCTTGCTGCGGGCGGGGTTCCCCGTGGGGAGACTCCAGCCGCATAAGCCTTAGCGCTCCAACATAGCCCCAGATAGGTAGACTTTACAAATGAACAACGCGTGAGCCGGCCATTCGGGGCATTTTTCCGCCAGATCGAACCGCCATCGAGCACGCATCGAACCCTATCGGGACGTGCTACTACAATTTTCCGCAAGCTCAGGTGTTCCACGAACCGGCAAAATGTTTTAGGCGCGCCTTCGGATTTCATTGTCAGATTTCATTTGGGAAGACACCGCGATGGCCGACGAAGGCAACATCATTTCCGACCTGGACCTGGGTAACGGCGAAGACACCGCACCTGCGGCCGGCATCATCTCGCAGTACGTCAAGGATCTCTCGGTCGAGAATCCGAACGCACCGGAGAGCTTCGCCTGGCAGGACGCGCCGCAGGTGGACGTGCAGTTCAACATCGGCGCACGCGCGATCGAGGGCGAGGTCCACGAGGTCGAGCTGAAGATCACCTGCGCCTCGCGCAACGAGGGAGGCACCGCCTTCGCCGTGGAACTGAGCTACTGCGCGCTGGTCGGCATGCGCAACATCGACGAGCAGCAGGCCCATGCCTTCCTGTTCGCCGAAGCTCCGCGCATCCTGTTCCCCTTCGCGCGCCGCGTGATCGCCGATGCCGTGCGCGATGCCGGCTTCGCGCCGCTCATGCTCGAGCCGATCGACTTCAACGGCCTCTACGTGCAGCAGCTCCAGTCGCAGGCCCAGTCGGTCGAAGCCGGCATGGGCGAGCCGGCCGGCCACGCCTGAGCCAGCGCTTCCCGATCGACAACCGCTCGCCCTTCCACGCAGGAAGGGCGAGCGGCTCGATTTTACCGCGTGACAACCCGTTCGTTCCCGGCAAAGCCAGGACGTATGACCGCAGTGGCCGGGTGCCCCGACTTCGCGCGGCACTAGCGGGAGATGGTGCCTTGAACGAGTTGGCTGCGATCCTATGAACCTCGCCAAGGCGCTCGCCAGTGTCGGCGGACTGACCCTGGCCAGCCGCGTGCTGGGCCTCGTGCGCGACAGTCTGTTCGCGCGGTACGTCGGCGCCGGCTTCGCTTCCGACGCGTTCCTCATCGCCTTTCGGCTGCCCAACATGTTCCGCGCCCTGTTCGCGGAAGGCGCCTTCGCATCGGCCTTCATCCCGATGTTCAACAAGAAGGTGGGCGACACCAAAGGCCCAGGCCTGCCCGCCGGCATCGCCTTTGCCGAACAGGCGCTGTCGGTGCTGCTGCCGGTGCTGATCGTCATGACCGTGGCGCTGGAAGTGTTCGCCTGGCCGGTGACCTTCCTGCTTTCGGGCGGCTTCAACGACGTCAGCCACGAACAGTTCGCCTTTGCCGTCACGCTCAGCCGGATGACCATCCCCTACCTGATGCTCATCAGCCTGGTCTCACTGCTGGGCGGCATCCTCAATTCGCTGAGCAAGTTCTGGGTCAATGCCGCCGCGCCGATCCTGCTCAACCTCACGCTGATTGTCGCGCTGCTGGGCTTTCATTCCGACGACCCGCTGATCACCGCCCGCAACCAGGCGATCGGTGTCTCCGTCTCGGGCGCGCTGCAGCTTGCCTGGCTGGTTCTGGCCTGCCGCGCCAACGGTGTTTCGATGCGCCTGCGCCTGCCGGTGTGGAACGCCGACGTGAAGCAGTTGCTGAAACTGATCCTGCCCGCCGCGGCCGGCGCCGGGGCGGTGCAGATCAACCTTGTCATCTCCACCGCGCTGGCGGCCTATCTGCTGCCCCACGGCTCTGTCACCTACATCTACATGGCCGACCGGCTGAACCAGCTGCCGCTGGGCCTGATCGGCATCGGCCTTGGCACCGTGCTGCTGCCCACGATCTCGCGCCAGCTTGGCGCCGGACAGGAAGGCGCCGCGATGGAAACGCAGAACCGAGGGCTGGAACTGGCGCTGCTGCTGACCCTGCCCGCCGCCGCCGCGCTGATCGTATGCGGCGGACCGATCGCGGCCGCGCTGTTCGGCTATGGCAAGTTCGATGCCGCCGATGTCACCTTCACCGCGCAGGCGCTGGCGGCCTTTTCCATCGGCCTGCCCAGCTATATCCTGGTCAAGGTGCTGACGCCGGGCTTCTATGCGCGGCAGGATACGCGCACCCCAGTCCGCTATGCGATGATCTCGATGGCGGTGAACCTGGCGGGCAACCTCATCCTGATCGTGCCGCTGCAGCACATGGGCCCGCCACTGGCGACCGCGATCGCCTCCACCGTCAATGTCGCCATGCTGTATTTCGCGCTGGTGAAGCGCGGCCATTTCACCCTCGATGCCCGCCTGCGCCGCCGCGCCCCGCGCCTTGCCCTGGCTGCCATAGCGATGGGCGTGGCGCTGTGGTTCGGGCAGAGCCTGGTGATGCCTTACGTCCACGGCACATGGCTGGTGCGCGGGCTTGCGCTGGCGGTGCTGGTGTCCTCGGGCTGCCTCGTCTATGGGCTCGCCACGGTGGTTTCGGGTGCCTTCACCCGCGACGACCTCAGGCTCCTGCGGCGGCGACGCCCGGCGTAGACATCAGGCGCCTTACCTTTCGAAACCTGACCCATCGGCAAACGGGAATTTCCATGCGTATCCTCTCCGGCATCCAGCCTACCGGCAACCTGCACCTTGGCAACTACCTCGGCGCGATCCGCAACTGGGTGGCGATGCAGGACCGGGTCAGCGCAGAAGGCGGCGAGTGCCTGTACTTCCTGGCCGATCTCCACGCGATCTCGATGCCGCATGTTCCGGCTGACCTTGCCGCCAACACGCGCGAGATGGTCGCGGCCCTGGTCGCCTGCGGCATCGACCCCGACCGCTCGATCCTGTTCAACCAGGCGCAGGTTCCGCAGCACGCCGAGCTGCAGTGGCTGCTGAACGGCACCGCGCGCATGGGCTGGCTGAACCGCATGACCCAGTGGAAGGACAAGGCGGGCAAGAACCGCGAAGGCGCCAGCGTCGCCCTGTTCACCTACCCGGTGCTGCAGGCCGCCGACGTGCTGCTGTACCAGTCCACCCACGT
Source organism: Novosphingobium barchaimii LL02 (assembly GCF_001046635.1). Classification (GTDB taxonomy): domain Bacteria; phylum Pseudomonadota; class Alphaproteobacteria; order Sphingomonadales; family Sphingomonadaceae; genus Novosphingobium; species Novosphingobium barchaimii. Next base: position 87,074 of record NZ_KQ130455.1, on the reverse strand, counting down.
TCCGGTGGGCGAGGACCAGAAGCAGCACCTCGAACTGGCCCGCGACGTGGCGCAGAAGTTCAACAACGACTTCGCGCCCAGGGACGAGGACGGCGAGATCGTACCCGTGTTCACCCTGCCCGAGCCTTTCATTCCGCCCGAGGCGGCGCGGATCATGTCGCTGCGCGAAGGTACCGCGAAGATGAGCAAGTCGGACCCGTCCGAGATGAGCCGCATCAACATGACCGACAGCGCCGACACGATCGTGCAGAAGATCAAGAAGGCCAAGACCGACCCCGAGCCCCTGCCCTCGGACAAGGCAGGCCTGGAAGGCCGCGCCGAGGCGAAGAACCTTGTTGCCATCTACGCGGTCATGTCCGGGAACACCGTGGACGGCGTGCTGGCCGACTTCGGCGGCGAAGGCTTCGGCAAGTTCAAGCCGGCGCTGGCCGACCTCCTGGTTGAAAAGCTGGCCCCGATCAACGCCCGCTTCGTGGAACTGCGCGAGGATACCGCCGCGCTCGACGCGATCCTGCGCAAGGGCGCCGAAAAGGCCCGCGCGCTGGCAATCCCGACGCTGAACAAGGCCTACGACGCGCTGGGCCTCGTTCGCGGCTAGGCTGGGCCCCGAGGCGGGAGCTTTCCTCGGGAGGCTTCCGCCGCCCGGCCTGATCCGGCATTTCCTACATCGGCAATGCCTGCCACAATCGCGCAGGCTCTTTGCAATGGTGGATATTTCAGGCCGACCCGGCCTTCATGAACATGCTCACCCGCATGTCTTTCATCAACTTGCGCGCTTTGCAACTGGGTGCTGCCCGGCCGGAAGAGCAGATTTCAGCCTGGCGCGCCCAGCAGCTTCGCCCGGCGGCGCACCCACGGCTCGGCCAGCGCGGTGACTTCGCCCAGCGCTTCAAGGCCCGCGCGGTCGCTCTTGTGGTCGCCCGCGATGAGCAGCCCGAATACCCGCAGTACGCTCCAGTCGGGGAAGGGGCGGTCGATCAATTCCATCGTATCGCCGGCACCGACAACGCCTTCCTCGATGACGCGGTAGTACCAGCCGGGGCGGCGCGATTTGATGCAGGCCGCATTGACCCGCGCGCCGCCGAAACGGTGGTCGAGTTTCCAGCAGGGCTGGCGCCCCTGGCTCACTTCGACAAGCGCACTGCCCAGCCGCCACCTGTCGCCAATGCAGACGCCCTCTTCGGTCAGCCCAGCCGTCGAGATATTTTCGCCAAAAGCGCCGTAATCGGCCAGCAGTGGATGCTCGCCGATCGCATCGCGCCAGAAGGCATAGTGATCGTGGGGATAGTGGTGGATCGCCTTGTCCGGCCCGCCATGAACCGAAAGGTCGGCCTGGGCATCGCCTTCAAGGCCAAGGCGGTGAACCCTCACCCGCCCCGCGACCGGGCGCTTGGCAATGGCGCTCGGCTCGTGCTCGGCGCGGAACGGGACGACCTTTCCGCACTGAAGGGACAGAATCGGCAGGGAAAGAATGGGGATCGGACTCGTCATGGCCCTGCTCACTTCCTACATGGAACGCAGTCGATCAAGTCGTCCGGTCAATGCGGCCGGGTGGACGCTTCGTGAATGGCCTAACAATCCATCGCATGGGCAACTCCATTCAACCGCTATTCAGGGCATTGATTTTACGACAGGATCAAAAGGAATCGAAGGCCGCGCCGGGAGTGGGCGTCACGGGCTCTTCGGGTACGTGGAGCAAAAAGAAGATGACACACCATTCCCCATCAAGATTAGGCAAGCTGCGGCTTGTCGCAGCGGCCATGCTGCTCATGGCGGTCGCTGCCTGCGCTACGCCTTTCAAGGCGGACGTCTCGCGCTTCCAGTCGCAGCTTCCCGCGCCGTCCGGGCAAAGCTTCGCCATCGTCGCCGACGATCCCAAGCTTTCCGGCGGGCTGGAGTTCGCCCAATATGCCTCGCTCGTGCGTGATCGCATGGCCAAGCTGGGCTACACTCCGGTCGAGGACCCTGCCCGTGCAACCCTCATCGTGCGCTTCGATTACGGCGTCGATGGCGGCCGTGAGCGCGTTCGTTCCACTTCCATCGGCAACTCTTACTGGGGTCCCTGGGGCGGTTACGGCGGCTTTGGCCGTTTCGGTCGCGGCCGATTCGGTGGCTGGGGCGGCTTTGGCTCCCCTTGGCGCTACGGCTTTTATGACCCGTTCTTCGACGGTGGCGGCGTTCAGTCGTATACGATTTACACCAGCGGCATCAGCATGAAGATCGACCGTACCGCAGATGGACAGCGCCTGTTCGAAGGCAAGTCGGAAGCCGTGTCGACTTCCAACCGCCTGCAATATCTCGTTCCCAATCTCGTAGAGGCAATGTTCACCGGATTCCCGGGAAACTCGGGCGAGACAGCGCGCATCACCGTGGCGCCGGAGAAGAAGTAATCGCGGTTAGCTGAACTGACAGGTCCCGCCCTGCGAAAAGCGGCAAAGACAAAAGGACGGGTCCGCTGAAATATTGCGGCCCCGTCCTTTTGCTATGGTGTCGGCGCAAGCCCCGTTACCACCCTCTGCCCAATCCCGGATTATGCTGACTGATGCACAATTTCATGGCGATCCTGTCGCAGCTCTTCTGGGGCGTCACGATCGGCGCGCTCAGCGCTGCCTTCGAGACGCTCGCCAAGGGCGTGATGATGATCGGCGGTCTGGGCGGCGCGGGCTGGTACGGGCTGAAGTGGCGCAAGGCGCGCCGGGATCGCGATAGCAAGCCCGGCAAGCGCGGCGACTGAAGCCCCTCATGCCGCACGAAATCGCTGGCGAAGTGATCGGAACCATCATCGAAGTCGCCGGGCATGTGGTCACAAGCCTCGGCTCCGAAGCGAAACCGCGCCGACGAGGCTGGCAGAGCTACCTTTCCCTAGCGGTGGTGCTGATCGGAGCCCTGCTGCTTCTACTGTGGTGGCTTGGCGTGTTTGCCGGCTGACCTTCAGTTACCCAGTGCGACCACACCGCCGGTCGAACCGAAACCGCCTTCGCCGCGCACCGTCGCATCGAGTTCATCGACCTTGAGCCAGGAGGCGCGGGTGACAGGCGCGAGCACCAACTGGGCCACGCGGTCGCCGCGCACGATCTCGAACGGCTCGGCGCCAAGGTTGACGAGGATCACCTTCAACTCGCCGCGATAGTCCGAATCGACGGTGCCGGGCGCGTTGGGCACGGAAATTCCATGCTTCAGGGCAAGGCCGGAGCGCGGACGCACCTGGATCTCGAAACCGACAGGGATCGCAATCGACAGCCCGGTCGCCACCGCATGGCGAGCGCCGGGGGCCAGGGTGACATCCTCGGCCGAAACCACGTCCATGCCCGCCGCGCCGTCCGTGGCGTAAGCGGGCAGGTCCAGACCCTCACCGTGGGGCAGGATCTTGACCATGACGGGGACTTCAGCGGGGGAGTGCATCTGCGAACCTTTCGACGAGGATGCGCGCGACATCCTCCTTGGGCATTTCGGGAAGAGAAATCACATCGCTGCCGGTGACGATGTGGACGGTATTGGCATCGCCGCCCATGACATCGCCGGACACGTCGTTGGCGATGATCCAGTCGGCGCCCTTGCGCACGCGCTTTTCACGGGCATAGCGGATCACGTCCTGCGTCTCTGCGGCAAAGCCGACGACCAGCGAAGGACGCCCGGCGCTTTTGGCAAGCGTGGCGAGAATATCGGGGTTTTCAGTCAGCTCCAGCGTCGGAGGACCATCGCCGCTCTTCTTCTTGAGCTTCTGGTCAGCGGAGCGCGAAACGCGCCAGTCGGCGACGGCGGCGACCATGACGGCAATGTCGGCGGGCAAGGCCGCCTCCACCGCATCGGCCATCTCCAGCGCGCTCTCGACATCGATCCGCTCGACCCCAGGCGGGGTTGGCAGGTGAACCGGCCCGGCCACCAGCGTCACCCGCGCGCCGGCCTCGGCAGCGGCGGCGGCGATCGCAAAGCCCTGTTTGCCGGAGGACCGGTTGGCGATGTAGCGCACCGGGTCGATCGGTTCGTGGGTCGGGCCGGCAGTGACCAGCACATGGCGCCCGTACAGAGGCCGGTGCTCGAGCCCGCGATCGAAATCGGGCTGGCCGGCAAGCGGGTCGAATGGCTGCGGCGCAGCGCCGCCCGTGAGATGATTGATCGCGTCGGGGTCGGTCGGCGGTGCGGCGCGCGCTTCGCCCTTGGTCGCCACCAGCGGCGAGGAAGCGCCGAGACCGATGGCTTTCCCGCCTCGCGCGATCGCCGCGCCGGGGACGCCGCCAACACCCTGCCCGTCCGCCGCATCGGCCTGGGGCGCGTCGTCCATGACCGACCCGCCAGCCAACGCCTGTGCGATCCGCTGCCAGATCATCTGGACTTCGGGCAGGCGGCCAGGGCCGAATTCGCCGCAGGCCATCGGGCCTTCGTCCGGCTCCATCACATCGACGCCGGAGGCGCGCAGGCTCTGGACGTTGCGAATGGTGGCCGCGTGCTGCCACATGCGCACGTTCATCGCCGGGATCGCCATGACCGGCTTGTCAGTGGCCAACAGCAAGGTGGTCGCCAGATCGTCGGCGATGCCTGCCGCCATCTTGGCCATCAGATCCGCGGTCGCCGGGCAGACCACCACCAGATCGGCCTCGCGGCTGAGCTGGATATGGCCCATCTCGGCCTCATTCCTGAGGTCCCACAAAGTGGTGTGGACAGGCTTTTCCGAGAGCGCGGCCAGCGTCATGGGCGTCACGAATTTTGCGCCGCCCTCAGTCAGCACGCATGTGACCGAGCCACCCGCCTTGCGGATGGTGCGCACGAGTTCGCAGGACTTGTAGGCAGCGATGCCGCCGCCCACGACCAGCAGAATACGGGGTCCGTTCATGCCTCGGCTTTTGCAGCACCGGGTAAGGAGGTGCAATCAGTTTGCGAGCTGGAGCCGGGACAAACCGGGCAGCCGCGCCGCCGCAACCAGCTGCGATACGGCGCGCGGGGCAAAGACGATGCCGGCAAACATGGCGGGCGCAATCACTGCGCCCCAGTAGAAGTTGTCCCACCGACCCGCGATCATGAAGGCGACGCCGTAGCCAGCGCAGAGCAGGAAGCCGAACAGTCCCGAACGGCTTCGCCAGCCCAGCCAGCCGAATGTCATCAGGATCACGGCCGGGCCTGCGAGAAAATGCGGCAGCCAGCGCAGGTTGCTCGACTGCACTACATTGGCGAGCCAGCCGGTCATGCCGCGCATCACCAGCCACGGCGGGCCGTGGCGAGAACATCCCGGGCGATGATCTCAAGGTGCCAGGTGAGAGCGGTGAAGAACAGAAGGATCAGTGCTATCCAAGCAGCGCTCTCCCGCCAGTTTCGCTGCCACAGCGCAAAAGCGGCCATGAGCAGGACGTAGGGCAGCGTATGTTCCCGGATCGCCAGAGCCAGCGCGGCCACGGCAAAGGCGGCGACCCAGCGCCCGCCCTGCCCATGGCGGCCGATGCGGTGCAGACCGAAGGACAGCGCGATCAGCCCGCCGGCCCAAAGCTCGTGCAGGGGAAAGTAGTGACGGTTGAGGCCCAAAGAGGCCCCTACGAACACCAAAGCCGTACCCAGGCGGCGCAGACGGCCACCATCCTCGGGTTCTTCGCCAAGGCGCTGCCACCATGTCGCGATGATCGCCAGCATCAGCGCGATGGCCGCCACCAACTGACCGGTCTTGCCCAGCCATGCGTCGATATAAGCCAGCGTCGGCAGTCGCACGGCAATGCCCGGGTTCACCGGATAGTCGCGGCCGCGCTGCTCGGGCACGATGAAGTCGTAGTAGCTCTCGCCCTTCGCGATGCGCTCGATCGCGACTTCGTAAAGCGCGATGTCTTCATCGTAGGGCTTGTCCGGGGTGTCGACGGCCTTGCCGCCCGCATCCACCGGGCCTTCGACCGGACCGAGCCAGGGCGAGCGGTTACCCGGCTTGTTGGTGGGCACGATCATCGAGGCGATCACCACCAACAACAGCGCGGCCAGCACCACGCGCGCCAGCAGCGGCGACCAGCTTGCGAAACGTCCACCCGTCTGCGCAAGCGGGCGCGCGCCGATCAGGTCAGAAGTGTCCAGTACGTCAGTGCCCACGCCGCAGTGCCCCCAAGGATTGCGGCCAGAGCATAGCCACCCCAGTGGTTACTTTCGCGTTTACGACCCGAACCTTTGGCCCAGATGATGTCGATATCCGGCAGCGGTGCCTGTTCGGGCGCGCCGCCCTTGGCGGGGAAGCTCTCCTCGATCCGGCGCACCAGCGCGGGCAGGCGCAGCAGCGTGTCGACGTCCGCACGCAGGCGGTCGACGATCACTGCCTCGGGGCCGAGTTCGTCGCGGATCCACTCCTTCACGAAGGGGCCGGAGACGTCCCACATGTTGATCTTCGGGTCGAGCGCGGTTGCCAGTCCCTCGACCATGACCATGGTCTTTTGCAGCAGCAACAGGTGCGGCTGCACCGCCATGTCGAAATCGCGGGTGATCGCGAACAGCCCGTCGAGCATCTGCCCGACCGACAGTTCCGAAACCGCCTTGCCGCGCATCGGTTCGCCCACGGCCCGCAGCGCCGTCGCGAATTCCTCGACGGTGTGATAGCTGGGGACGTACTGCGCCTCGAAGTGGATTTCGGCCACGCGGCGGTAATTGCCCGTGGTCAGCCCGTAGAGGATTTCCGCCAGCCACAGCCGCGCCTGACGATTGATCCGGCCCATGATGCCGAAGTCGATCGCAACGATGGTGCTGTGATTGGGACCGCCCTGCACGAACAGGTTGCCCTGGTGCATGTCGGCATGGAAGAACCCGCAGGAAATCGCCTGGGTCAGGAAAGTTATGACCAACCGCCGGGCCAGCGCGGGCATGTCGTGCCCGGCCTCACGCAAGGCGGGCAGGTTGCTCATCTTGACGCCGTCGATCCACTCCAGCGTCAGGACCGAACCATTGGTGCGGTCCCAGTCGATCTCGGGGACACGGTAGTCCTCGATGCCCTTCATCGCATCGGCCAGTTCGGAAGCGGAGGCCGCCTCGCGCCGCAGGTCGAATTCACGCAGGGTCCAGCGCTTGAGGTTGGCGATCACCGCGCGCGGGCGCAGGCGCGTGGCCTCGCCGCCCAGAGCCTCAAGGTGGGCAGCGGCCCATTCGTATGTCTCGACGTCGCGGGAAAACTGTTCGCGGATGCCCGGCCGCAGCACCTTGACCGCGACCCTGCGCCCGTCCGGCGTGACCGCGCGGTGAACCTGAGCGATCGAGGCCGCGCCGACCGGCTCCTCTTCGATGCTGGCGAAGATCGTTTCGACCGGCCTGCCGAAAGTGCTTTCGATCTGGCTGCGGATCGCCGCGAAGGCCACCGGCGGCAGGCTGTCCTGCAGGCTGAGCAGGTTACGCGCGGGGATTTCGCCGACGAGATCGGGACGCGTCGCCAGCGCCTGACCCAATTTGATCGCGGCGGGGCCGATTTCCTGGAAGGCACCGGCATAGTCCGGCTCGGGCGACTGGCGGGTGCCGAAACGGGCAATCCGGCACAGCCGCTTGACCGCCGCCGGGGCGTTGCGGTCGTTCTCGATCCCGCGCAGCGCGCCGTGACGCGCGAGGATGCGGCCCCACTTGAGCAGGCGCACGATGTGGACGGGGGTGGTGGTCACCGTGTGGTCAGACCTTCCAGCCCGAATGAATCGCGACGAGGCCGCCCATGATCGGCTCGACCTTGGTGTGCCGGAAGCCGGCCTTGCGGATCATGCCCTCGAATTCGGGCATCGGCGGGAAGCGGCGGATCGATTCGATCAGGTAGCGGTACGATTCGGCATCGCCCGCGATCATCTGGCCGATCTTCGGCACCAGCTTGTGCGAATAGGCATCGTAGACTTCCTTGAAACCCGGCCATTCGGTGGTCGAGAATTCAAGGCAGAAGAAGCGCCCGCCATAGTTGAGCACGCGGTGCGCCTCAGCCAGGGCCCTGTCGATGTGGGTGACGTTGCGGATGCCGAACGCGATCGTATAGGCATCGAACGAACGGTCCTCGAAGCTCAGCTCCTCGGCGTTCTGGCGGGACCAGACGAGGGTGTCGATGCCGCGCTCCATCGCGCGCTCGATCCCGACGTCGAGCATGTCCTGGTTGATGTCCGAGACGGTGATGCGCGCGCCCGCTTCTTCCATGCGGAAGGCGATGTCGCCAGTGCCTCCGGCCATGTCGAGGATCTGTTCATGACTGCGCGGTTTGACCCGGCGCACGAACTTGTCCTTCCAGACCCGGTGCATGCCCGCGGACATGGCATCGTTCATGATGTCGTACTTGCGCGCCACGGCGGAGAAGACCGCGCCCACGCGCTCCTCCTTCTCCTCTGCACGGACGTCTTCATAGCCGAAGGAAACGGTATCGCTGGTATCGCTCATGGAGCCGTTCTCTAACCATCCCCGCCGCGCGGCGCCAGCCTTGGTTTTGCCCGCGACCGTGCCATTCGTGCTGAACATAGGCCGGAGCAGGCGCGGCGCCGGGGTTGGAGGCGCCCGGCATCCTTGCTTCGGCGGGTCAAACCGGGCAGCATCGCTTTATCGGGAACCCGGCCCGCGCGCCGACAGGAGGACAGCAATGACCGAGTTCGACCCCAAGCCCGCTGAAAGGCCTGCCGGTTCGGCCCCGGTTACGGGGTTCGAATTCAACAATCCCACGATCATCAACCTGCTCTACCTCGCCTCGTACATCACCGGGATCACCGGGATAGTCGGCGTGGTCCTGGCCTATGTCTGGCGCGGCGAACCCAAGGCACAGTGGGAAGTATCCCATTACGAATATGCGATTCGCACTTTCTGGATCTTCCTGATCGGGACGGTGCTGGGCTTCGTGCTGATGGTCGCCCTGATCGGTTTCGTGATCCTGCCGCTGGTGTCGGTGCTGGTCATCGTGCGCAGTGTTATGAGCATTCTCAAGGCCCAGAAGCAGCTGCCTATGCCCAATCCCGGTAGCTGGCTGGTCTGAGGACTATCGCAGCAGCAGGTAAGCCCCAGCACCGAGCGCGGCCACCTGCAGCGCCGCAACGGTGTGGAGGCGCCGGACGAACGGCTGCTTGCGGGTCTTGTGACGAAAGGCGCGCCGCCCGGCGTAAGCGCCGGGGCTGCCGCCCAAGAGTGCGAGCCAGAGCAGCGTCGATTCCGCGATCCGGCGGCGGCGGGCCTTGGCCTGCGCCTTGTCGATGGCGAAGGCGGCAAAGCTCGCCAGGTTGAGCGCCGCCAGCGCACAAAGCGCGGCGGTTAACGCCAGCGTTGCCCCCTCCATCCCGGAGCCGATCACTTTTCCGCCACCCATTCCCGGCGCAGCGCGGGCCCGGCCAGCGCCATGAGCGCAGCAGCAACAAGATAGAGAGCCAGCGCGAAGAGCATGGAATAGCGCAGCGATTCGCTCCCCCATACCGGCGCCAGCGCCTTGGACAGCGCGCCCAGCGCATAAATGCCGCCGCCAAGCCCGATCAGGTTGTTGACGAGCAGGAACAGCGCCGAGGCGGTTGCCCGCGCGGGCGGCTCGACAAGATGCTGAACCGCGCTCGTCACCGGGCCCAGCCAGAAATAGGCGAGCGCCTGAGGCACCAGGAACATCAGGAACGCCAGCGGCACGCTGGACGTCCAGATGCCGCCAGCGAACAGCGGCACGGCGCAGACGAAGGCAATCGCCGGAACCCGGCCGTACCAGGCGCGGTCGCCCTTCCCCAGCCGGTCAGCCAGGATTCCGCCCGCCAGCACGCCCACGCAGCCGCCCAGCAGCAGCACCGCGCCGATGAACCACGAGGTATGGACGAGGTCCAGTCCGAAGCTGCGCTGGAGCAGGCTGGGCAGCCAGAACATCAGGCCATATCCGAGCATCGAGCTGGACGCGGCGCCGAAGCTGAGCAGCCAGAAGGCGCGCTTGCCCGCCAGCGTCGCGGCCACATCGCCAAAGCGGATCGAAGATGCCTCGGCCGCGTTGCCGACAGGGCGCGGGACATCGCGCACCACCAGCTTGAACAGCGGCGCGATGAGGATGCCGGCGAGTCCGACGACAAGGAACGCCGTGCGCCAGTCCACCGCCTGCGCCACATAGCCCCCCGCCAGTACGCCCATCGCAGAGCCAAGAGGGATGCCCAGCGAATAGACCGAAAGCGCGAAAGCGCGGCGGTGGCTGGGAAAATGATCGCCGATCACCGCATAGCTGGGCGCCACCCCCCCTGCCTCGCCAACGCCGACGCCCACGCGTGCAAGGAAGATGTGCCAGAACCCCTGCGCCAGCGCGCAGGCCGAAGTGCACAGGCTCCACACCACCAGCGAGCCGGTGATGACCCATGACCGGCTTGTGCGGTCGGCCACCCACGCCAGCGGCACGCCCAGCGTCGAATAGAGGATCGCGAAGGCAAGGCCGCCCAGCATTCCCAGTTCGGCATCGTCGAGGCCAAGTTCGGCCTGTATCGGCGCAGCCAGGATCGAGAGGATCTGCCGGTCGACGAAATTGAAGATGTAGACGAGCAGCAGCATCCCCAGCACGAGGTTGGGCGAGGCGGCGGGCCTGCTCGCAGGCTGGGCGATGGCGGCGGTGTCGCTCATGTCAGGTTACATGCTCCTTGAGGAAGGCTTCGATCGCCGCCAGCGCCGCCGGCTCGTCAAGGATCGGGGCGTGGCCGACGCGCGGCACTTCAACGCCCGCATAGCTGCCAGTGTGACGGCGCGCCATCTCCTGCATGGTCGCGGCGCCGAGCAGGTCCGAAAGGGCACCGCGCACCACCAGCACCGGCACAGCGTCCAGCAGATCCCACAAGGGCCAGAGGTCGGGCGGCACGGTTTGCGGATCGTCCCCGACAACGCTTTTTGCAATGGCCGGATCATAGGCGAAGGAGATGGTGCCGTCGGGGTTCTCGTGGGCGATACGGCGGGCGAACGCCGTCCAGTCCGCGCTGCCGTAATCAGGAAAAGCCGAGCCGTTGATCGCGCGGGTGCGGGCGGCAGCCTCGGTCCAGTCCGCCATCCCGCCCGACGGGCCGACATAGCCCTGTATCCGCGCCAGCCCCGCCGAATCCAGCACCGGCCCGATGTCGTTTAGGACCACCGCCTTCGCAAGACCGGGCCGCAGCGCGTTCATCACCATCGCCATAAGCCCGCCCATCGATGTGCCAACCAGTCCGGCGCGCGCAATGCCAACGTCATCCAGCAGCGCCAGCATATCCTGCGCATAGACGTCCGGGCGGTACTGCGCAGGGTCCGGGTCCCACTGCGAAAGACCGCGCCCGCGCTGGTCGGGCACGATCATCCGGTAGCGCCCGGCCAGCTTTGCCGCCAGCGGCTCGAAATCGGCGCTGTTGCGCGTCAGGCCGTGCATCATCAGCAGGACCGGAGCCTGAGGGCCTGCGCCCGGATAATCGCGCGCGGCAAGGTCGAGCCGCCCGCAGGCGCTGCGATAGCGGTGGACGCGGTAGTCCATAACGCAAGGTTCCTTTCAGACGCAGGGGTGCCGGGCCATGATGGACCGGCAGACCCCTCAGAACGCCAGTGTCGCGGTGGCGAAAACCTGGCGCGGGTTGCCATAGAAGGCGGTCAGCGTGCCCTCGGTGCCGAGCGTGGGAATGAACCGTCCGCTGGGCGCCGTCAGCAGTTCGCCGGTGACCGGATTGGCGGCAAGGAACGTATAGCCCGAGGTCTTGTACTGCTTGTCGAACAGGTTCTTGCCGTGCACGCCCAGCGTCCAGCGCCCGCCCGGTGCGGAGTAGACCAGGCTGGCGTCGACAAGTCCGTACCCCTTCTGGTCGAGGTAGGGGTTGGGGATCTCGAACTGGTGGGTCTTGCTGCGGTACGCATAGGTCGTGCTGAACGAGACGTCGCCCTCGCCCACGGGCGCCGTGTAGGCCAGCGTGGCGCTGGTGGTCCACTTGGGGGTGTTCTGAACATCGCGGTTGGGGGCGACATCAGTGGGAACGCCGCCGATATTGGCGATATATTCCTTATACTTGGCATCGATGTAGCCAAGCGACCCGGACAGGCTGAGCCGGTCGCCCGCCGCCATCATGTCCTGTGCCAAACGGGCATTGGCTTCCAGTTCGAAGCCGCGGAATCGGGCCTTGCCGGCATTCGTGATGATCCCGCAGAAGGTCGGGATACCGCCCACGCTGCAGCCCGCCGAACCGGGGATCTGCACGTCCCTGTAGTCCATCTGGAACGCCGCTGCCGCGATATAGAAGCCGCCGCCGAACAGGTTGGCCTTGTAGCCGATCTCGTAGCTGTCGACCGTCTCGGGCTTGAAGCTGAGGTAATCGGTGACTTCGGCGTCGGTCGGCCTCCCCGGCGTAGCCGCAGGCGCGTTGACACCGACGCCGCGCGGATCGAAGCCGCCGCCCTTGAAGCCCTGGCTGAAGCTGGCGTAGATGTTGTGGTCCGGCGTCGGCTTGAAGCTGATCGAGGCGCGCGGGGTGAATTTCTTGAAGGTCGCCTTGCCCGAAAAATCGGTGCTCGGCGCGCCCAGTGGCAGGCCCGCCCCGCCGAATACCGGCGATCCGCCGCCAAGATAGTTCTGCCGCAAAATCTGCGCGCGGCGTTCATCCCAGGTATATCGACCGCCCACCGACAGGCTGAGCTGCTGGGTGAAATCAAAAGTGAAGTCGCCGAAGACCGCGAAGGTCTCCGTATCGACATTCGCCTGGGTGAAGGCGGTCAGGCCGTTCAGCGCGGTGAACAGCCGGGTGTCGAACTGCGTGTCCGCCTTGGCCGAAAGATAGTAGCCGCCGAGCAGGCCCTGCACCATGCCGCCATCGTCGTAGAGGAACTGGAATTCCTGGCTGGTCTGCTCGTTGCGATAGAAGGCGGGCACGTCGAGGTCGACCGCGGGCAGCGCGTCGAAGTCGATCGGCGAAGCGCTGTCGTCCTTGCGCCACGAACTGATCGAACGGAAGGTCAGGCTATCGCTCAGTTCGGCGGTGGCGTTGATGGCGAAGCCGTAAGCCTCGACCTCCTGCCGGGGATCGTTGAGGCCGCCGCGCGTGTCGAACACGTCGCTGAGCACCGGCGCGCCCGAAGCGTAGCCGGGGATCAGACGGTGGCCGCCGCGCGGGTTCGACTTGTCCTTGGTGTAATCGGCCGAGATGCGGATCAGCACCGGCTCGCCATAGCCGCCGATGTCGACGCTGGCGCGCGCAGCCCAGATATCCTTGTTGTAGTTGTCATCGCCCGTGGTCAGGTTCCTGCCGAAGCCCCCGCGCGACAGGCGCGCCGCCGATCCACCGACGCGGATCAGGTCGCTCACAGGCGCCGAGGCGGTGACGATCAGATCGGCCTGGTCGTAAGTGCCGTAAGTGCCCTTAACCTTGAGCGAGAAGTCCTGCGGCAGCTGCTTGGTCACATACTTCACCGCGCCGCCGATGGTATTGCGCCCATAAAGCGTACCCTGCGGCCCGCGCAGCACTTCGATCCGCTCGACATCGTAGATATCCAGAACGGCGGCCTGCGGGCGATTGAGGTACACATCGTCAAGATAGATCCCGACGCCCTGCTCGAACCCCGATACCGGGTCCTGCTGGCCGACGCCGCGAATGAACGCGGACAGCGTGGAGTTGGTGCCCCGTGACGGTTCCAGCGTGACGTTGGGGGCTGAATTGGCGATCTCGGTAATATCGATCGCGCCGGATTTCGCGAGCTGTTCGCCGCTGAAGCTGGTGACCGCGATCGGCACGTCGACCAGGCGTTCCTCGCGGCGGCGCGCTGTGACGATGATATCGCCGCCCGATGCTTCGGAGGCGGCTTCGGGCCTTGCCGGGGCCTCCTGAGCCAGCGCCGGGGCGGCAATGCCGAAACCGCCGCACAGGCCCAGAACGCTGGAGGAAATCGCGAGGAATCGCACCTTGCGCATCGTATACTCTCCCATGGTCGCTTATCGTTGGATGCCTGCTTATTGACAGTTGAACCGACTTTCAACTTTGAATGTTTGCCAATGCACAAAGAGCGGTCTAGCTGTGTCGTTGTGACCACACCGACGCCACCAGCTGACAAAGGCCCTGCCGACAAGGCGCCTCGCACCGAACGAGGCCGGCGTACCTTGCGCAAGCTGCTCGACGCGGCGGCGATCGAATTCGGGGAGCGCGGTTTCCACGAAGCCTCGATCACCGGCATCACCCGGCGCGCGGGCACGGCGCTGGGCAGTTTCTACACCTACTTCAATTCCAAGGACGAGATCTTCCGCGCGCTGGTCGACGACCTTAGCGGCAAAGTCCGCGAGGCAGCGCGCAGCGCCCGGCAGCAGGACCTGCCCGCGCTGGAAACCGAACGCGCCTCGCTCACCGGGTTCCTGCGCTTCGCCAGCGAGCACAAGGAAATCTACCGCATCATCGACGAGTGCGAATTCGTCGACCCGGACAGCTTCCGCCTGCACTATCGCAACACCGCACGCCGCATCCACGAACGTCTCGCCGAAGGCATCCGCAAGGGCGAGCTGCGCGAAGACCTGGGCGAGGCTCATGCCTGGGCGATCATGGGCATGAACGTGTTCCTGGGGCTGCGCTACGCCGTCTGGTCCGAAGACGCGGGCGCCGAAGAAGTGGCGGAACTGGCCAACTCGATCCTGCGCGAAGGCATCGCCAAGCGCTGAGGCGCAGGTAACGCTGCGACAGCGCACCGGATCGCATCGCCGCGTTAACGAACGCACCCCGCCGCATCTGCGACAAACTCGCCTCCGCGCTCGCTGGCACTTCACCGTCATTTACGCGATGATAAGGCCGATCTGCCAGAGAGAGTCGCCAGACAGGAACGGAAAAATTCACTTGGACGCGCGCATTCTCCTCGCCTCGGGCTTCGTCGCCCTTGCCGCCATTGCCGGCGTGCTCGTGGTCGCGGCCTCGCCCGATAAGCCGGAACCGGCATCGCTGGCCGAGGCGAAGTTGGCGGCCCCTACCCCGGTCGCCGATGCCAGGCCCGCCCCGGTACGGAAGAAGGACGAGCCCTTCGTCATCAAGCGCATCCTGCCGATCAGCGGCGCGATCAAATACGGCGAATGGCACTGGGACGACAAGAACGTGCCCGCCGGACCGATCGTCGTGACGGTGGACCTCGATGCGCGGGTGCTGTCGGTGTTCCGCTCCGGCTATGAGATCGGCGCGACCGCCGTCCTGCTCGGCACCGAGGACAAGCCCACTCCGCTGGGCGTCTTCCCGATCACCCAGAAAGACAAGGACCACGTCTCGAACATCTACACCGGCGCGCCGATGCCCTACATGCAGCGCCTGACCAACGACGGGATCACCCTGCACGGGTCTGACGTGGCGCTTGGCTACGCCAGCCACGGCTGCGTGGGCATGCCCAACGACTTCGCCGCCAAACTGTTCTCGACGACTAAAGTCGGCGACAAGGTCTATATTACACGCGGCAAGCAGGTCGGCATGGGCGACAGCCTCGTCGGTGGCTAAACCTCAGCGTTCGCGCCGGACCGCCCTGACCGGGGCTTTCGCAAAGCTCCAGCCGCCCGCATTGGGCCGCGCCACCAGATTGCCAATGGACGCGGGTCGCCCCGAAACAAGGCTTTCCAGCAGCCGGGCGATGGCGCCGCCGCGCGCTTCCTCGCCGTCCAGTTCGCGCACGACCCGTGCAAGCACGCGCAAGACCACCGCCCGCGGAGCCTGAGGGCGGTATTTCAGACCCATCGGTTCCTTCTTCACGCAGGAACGCCATTCGAGCGCGGCCATCCAGTCGAGCGCGGCATCGGCCTCGGCGATATGCGCGGCGCTTTGTGCGATGGCGGCAACGTCGAGCCAGTCCGCATCGACCAGCGCCTTGCGGATACGCACGCGGTCGAAACGGTCGTTGGCGTTGCTGGGATCTTCGGCGGCGACCAGCCCGGCACCGCGCACCACGTCGCCAAGCTCGGCGCGGCGCCATGCCAGCACCGGACGCAGCAGCGGCAGGGCCGCGCCGGACACCGTGCCTCGCTCACGCGCACCTGCAAGGCCCGCTACGCCGCTGGCCCGGTTGAGGCGCATCAGCAGAGTTTCGGCCTGATCGTCGGCCTGATGGCCGGTCGCCAGCGCGGCGAGGCCCTGCTGCGCAGCCCAGCCCGCCAGCGCGGCGTAGCGCGCGGCGCGGGCCTCGGCCTGGACATTGCCAGGCGCGACTTCGACCGGCAGCGCGGCATGGGGAACGCCAAGGTCTGCGCAGATCCGCGCGACCTCGGCTGCTTCGCCCGCGCTTTCGGGCCGCAGCCCGTGGTCCACCGTTGCTGCCTCAACCCGTCCCGGCAGCGCCGCCTGGGCCAGCAGCAACAGGGCAAGGCTGTCAGGCCCGCCGGATACAGCTAAGCCAAGCCGCGCGCCTTCCTCATCCACGCCCTCAGGCCAGAGCGCCGCCAGACCGGCCCGAAACCGGCCCGCAGCGCCTTCGTCTATCGGCATGTCAGGTGCAGGTCAGTCCACTGCGGGTCGAGTTATAAAGACCGCTCAGGCGTCCCGCCGCTTCGGCCGCATACGTCTCGCTGAATTCGGCGAGCGCGATGCAGGCGCGCTTGGTGTCCTTGAGCTGCTTCATCGACACCGCGAGGTAGAGCAGGCTGTCGGAAGCACGGTCGCCGCGCTTGTCGGCCTGGAAGTTCTGGAGGAACCACTTGGCTGCCTCGCTCGGGTTATTGTCGTCCAGATAAGCGCGGCCGAGCAGGTTGCGCCCCCAGCTGCCCCGCGCGTGCTTGGGGTACTTTTCAAGGTACATCTTCAGCTGCTGCTGCGCTTCGGGGTAGAACTTCGCTTCCCACAGACGGAAGCCGTAGCTGTACTCGTCGTCGCCGGCATCAGCGCTCTGCGGCTTGACGATGGCCTTCACCGCCTCGATCCGCGAGGATGTCGCCGCCACCGGACGCGCAGGCGCCGCCGGAACAGGAGCCGCCACGACGGGGCGCGGCGTGACGGGCGCTGTCGAAGCGCCCCCGCTCATGGCGTCGAGGTTGCTCTGCGGTGCGGGCGGCGCTGCGTCCATCGGCAGCGGTGCCGGCGCGCTGGCGGCGAGCTTGGCTTCAAGCAGGCCAATGCGGTTGGTGTTTTGTTCGACCTGGGAGGTAAGCCGCGCCATCTGCGCTTCGACCGAGTCCATGCGGGTCAAGAGGTCGGTGACGGGGGTGCTGGCGGGCTGGCCGGGGGTAGTGACAGGGGCAGGCTTCGAAGTGATTTCGGGCTCGAAGAACTTGCCGTCCGCACCCGGAAAAACCTTGCGCTGCAAAGCACGCACTTCGGATTCGACCTTATTGAGGCGCGCGCTCGTGTTCGCATCCTGGGCGGAGGCGGGGGCTACTCCACCAGCGAGGATCGACACCGCAGCAGCCGTTGCCAGCCAGTGTGTCGTGCGCAATGCGCCAAGGGTACGTTTCATCGCCAAATCAACTCCGTGCCGGAAAATCGCAAGCCGCATTTATGGCAGCGGCCGGCGGAACCGGGAATTAACCAGTGGGCTGGTTCGGGCGTGTTGCCCGAAACTGCCCCCGCCTGTCGAGGCGGGGTTAGTTGGAAACCGTGGAAAGCGGTGCAGGCGCAGCGCTCTGACCAGAACCGGCCGGTGCCGATGCAGACCCTGGATTGGAGCGGGCAAGCAGGTCTGCCGGGGTAAGCGAAACGCCCGTCACAAGTTCGGGCTTGTCCGAAAGCGGCGGGAGCGCTTTGCCGCCGACCGAAATCTGCAAGGCATCTGGGCGGCCGGTACGCAGCTTCAGGCCAGCAACGCCCGCCGGCGCGGTCCAGCTCTCACCCTTGGCGAGTTCTTTCTGGAGCACCTGCGCGCCCGTGCCATCAGTGACCTTGAGCCAGACCTGATCGCCGGTCGCCGTCAGCACAACGGGGCCGCTCGTGGGAACGGGCGCCGGCGGCGGCGGCACGGAGGTCGCAGGCGCAGCGGTTTGAGCTGGCTTGTCGGCGATGAGATCGGGCAGCGCACCCTGGGGCGAAAGGAAGCTGCTCCAGAACACCAGAAGCACCACCACCGCGACCAGCACGCCAGCCGCCGCGATCCAGGCGAGGCGCCGGGTAGGCACACGCGCGGGATCGCCCGGCTCGAAGCTGGGAACGGCCTCATGCCGCTCGGGCACGTCAATTTCAAGCTGGGCGCGGATCTTCGCCGCGATTACCTTTTCGTCGACACCAACGGCGCGGGCATAGGCCCGCGCGAAACCTACCGCATACGTGCGCGCAGCGAGATCGCCCAGCCGATCCTCCTCGATGGAGAGGAGATGTCGTTCGGCGACCTTGGTCTGCGAGGCGATGTCCGCACGGCTGAGGCCGGCAGCTTCACGCGCCGCGCGAAGTTGGGCTCCGGCGCTTTGCGACTCTCGCGCATGACCCTGGGATTCGACGTTTTCCATTCTGCTCCAGAAGGGTGTGGTAAATGCGACCTGACCTGTGACTAACCAAACCGTCTGACGAGGCAAAGTCAATCAGTGCACCGCCAATCGCTTGAAAATTATGCGGCCATAACTGCACTTTGAACATTTTCGTTGAGACAAATAGCGAACACGCCCAGGCTCACGGGCATTGGGCCGACTCGCGAGTGTCGGCGCGCTCAATCGACATGAATATCACGCGCGGCGGCCCAGGCGACCATCTCGGCGCGCAGGTCGGCAGGCGGCGCCGCCATCCAGCCGTCCATGGCGACAGTGATCTCGCCCAGGTCGACCTTGCCGACCAGTTCCTTGATCGGGCCGACCGCTGCCGGAGTGATCGATAAGCGCCGGATACCCAGTCCGAGCAGCGCCAGCGCTTCCAGGCGGCGCCCGCCCATTTCGCCGCAAACGCTGATGTCCACCTTGGTGCCGTCAAGTGTGCGCACGACCCGCTTGAGGAACCGCAGGATCGCCGGACTAAGCCAGTCGTAACGCTCCGCCAGCTTCGGGTTGGAACGGTCAGCCGCGAACAGGAACTGGGTAAGGTCGTTGGTGCCGATCGAAAGGAACGAAATCTTCGGCGCGATCAGGTCGAGTTGCTCGGCCAACGCCGGCACTTCGAGCATCACGCCGTAGCGAATCACTTCGGGCAGCACCTTCTTGCGTTTGCGCAGGTAATCGAGCTGGCCGTCAAACACGGCCTTGGCAGCGTCGAACTCCCACGGTTCCGCGACCATCGGGAACATGACGTTGAGCTTGCGGCCTGCGCCGGCCTCAAGCAGCGCACGCGCCTGCACCTTGAGCAACCCATCGCGTTCGAGCGCAACGCGCAGCGCGCGCCAGCCCATCGCCGGGTTCTCCTCCCCCTCGCCGTCGTCGTGGCGCAGATAAGGCAGCGTCTTGTCGCCGCCGATGTCGACCGTGCGGAA
The DNA here is from genome assembly GCF_001046635.1 of Novosphingobium barchaimii LL02. Classification (GTDB taxonomy): domain Bacteria; phylum Pseudomonadota; class Alphaproteobacteria; order Sphingomonadales; family Sphingomonadaceae; genus Novosphingobium; species Novosphingobium barchaimii. The sequence goes on along the minus strand of NZ_KQ130455.1, from coordinate 67,844 downwards.
CACTACCGGGCGGTCTCCCGCAGCATCCATGACATCGCGGTAGAGACGGGTCTGTTTCTCACGCTGGGGCAGCGTGGCAGAAACGAGGAACTGGAATTCGGTGCGGAACAAGCCGATGCCATCAGCGCCGGTAAGGTTAAGGTTGGCGACATCGTCGCGGAGCCCGGCGTTGATCATCACGTTGATCCGGGTGCCGTCACGCGTCGTCGCCTGCACGTCACGCAGACCCGCATAGATGGCCTGACGTTCACGGCTCCTGGCGAATCGGGCGTCGAAAGCCTCCAGCGAGCCAGGCGAGGGACGTACGGTGGCGGTGGCCTGATCTGCATCGAGCAGAATCTGGTCGCCGTCACGCACGACGCCGCGTAACCCCCGCACTCGGCCCAGTACCGGCACGCCCATGGCGCGCGCGACGATTACGACGTGACTGGTGAGCGAGCCTTCCTCAAGGATCACGCCCTTGAGGCGCCGCCTGTCGTATTCGAGCAGTTCGGCCGGGCCAAGGTTGCGCGCGATCAGGATCGCATCGTTACGCAGCCCCATCGACGCCGCCGTCCCGAGCTGGCCCGAGACGATCCGCAGCAGCCGGTTCGCCAGATCCTCCAGATCGTGCATACGATCGGCCAGCAGGGGATCGTCGATCTGGCGCATGCGCATGCGGGTGCGCTGCTGAACCCGCTCAATCGCAGCTTCGGCGGTTAGGCCGCTATCAATCGCTTCGTTGATGCGGCGAGTCCAGCCCTCGTCGTAGGCGAACATGCGATAGGTTTCGAGAACCTCCTCATGCTCGCCGCCGACGCCGAACTCGGCCTGGTTGGCCATCCGGTCGATCTGTTCACGCATTCGGTCGAATGCCGTGATGACGCGCTGGCGCTCGGCCTCGGTATCCTCCGCGACAATATGCTCGATGGTGACGCGCGGCTGATGATAGACCGCCACGCCGAGCGCAAGGCCCTTGACGAGTGTTAGCCCGTTCATCTGCATCGGTCCGGTCTGGCCCGCGCTCAGCGCGCGGGCGTCCTCCTCGTCGATGAGGTCGGCATTGGTGATGAGTTCGGAAAGAACCATCGCCACCGTCTGCAGCGCCTCGATCTCGATTTCTTCGTAGCGGCGCGGTTCCACGTGCTGGACGCACAGTACGCCAACCGCGCGTTCGCGCCGCACGATCGGCACGCCCGCGAAGGAGTGATATTTGTCCTCGCCCGTTTCGGGGCGGTACGAAAAGTCAGGATGCGCGGCTGCTTCGGCCAGGTTGAGCGTGCCGGTCTGGTCGGCAATCGTGCCAACCAAGCCCTCACCCACGGCCATGCGCGTGACGTGCACGGCTTCCTGGGCAAGGCCGCGCGTCGCGAAAAGTTCCAGCATCCCTTCACGCAGGAGGTAGATCGAGCAAACCTCGCTATCGAGGCTTTCTCCGATCACTTCCACCACGTTGTTGAGCTTGGCCTGCGCATTGCTGCGTGAGGCCATCACCTCGTGAAGGCGGGTGAGGATGGTTCTGGCTGCTTCGACGGCTCCACTCATACCCAGAGGAGTAACGCAAAGGGATCGCTTTGGGAACGCAGCGGATGCCGTCGATTCAGGTAATTGGTATTATATCGGGGATCTCCGGTGCGACCGGTGGATTCGTATGGGCGTAAAATGCGCCTGCGGTCTGGCCTTCAACTGATAAGGCGGCTCGGGATCGGCGGTTAGAACCGTCCGATCTCCTCCTTGAGCGCTAACTTTCTCTTCTTGAGAGCCTGGACCACCACGGCATCAGGCATCGGACGGCTCAATTCCTCGTGGATCTGCCGTTCGATACCGGCATGCTTGAGCTGAAGAGCGCTGACGTGCGAACTATCCATGGACGGTTCCTCCTTATGGGGCCGGACCTGTGGCGAACGAACTTCTGTCGAGTGACCCGAATTGGCGACTCGGCTTCGATGATCCGGCGCGAAAGGGAAGGAACCACATTCGGGGCATCTTGCGAAGACTCGTAATGCTTCATATCGGTGAATCGTATGAATCCTGCGCTGGGCAGGATTCGCGCCGTGCGCTGCCCCGGGCCATGCACGGATGGTCGCTCCAGCGCGTATTTTGTGATTGAGGAATTCCGGCGTGACCGAAGAGGAAATGCGCAAGCGCCTCGAAATCCTGAAGATTGAGCATCGCGATCTCGACGCGGCAATCGATGCTCTGATGGGCGCCGGGTCTGGCGATCAGCTCCAGATCGCCCGCATGAAGAAGCGCAAGCTGCTTTTGAAGGACCAGATCAGCCAGATTGCGGATTACCTGATCCCGGACATCATTGCCTGACACGCTGGCCGCGGCTCCTCCCGGATGCTGCTGAAATCCGCGATTTGCATCAATTTGCGGCAATTGCGGTTACGTCGCCATCGCTGTGAAGCGTACCGATAGGGGACAGCGGTTTTTTTGCGCGGGATTTTGGCCGCAGCCCAGTTGCCGCCGACTCGCGGTTCGGAAATATGAAACCGTCATGTCCGAACCGGCCACCATCAATCCACGCATCGTCGAGGCGCTCTATTGCGAGGCACTGCTCCTCTCGGACGAGGTGCGTACCGCCTTCACGCTTTCCGGCCGGCCCGACAGCGACCATGCGCAGGACGAAGACCTCGCCCGCATCGCGCTGTCGAGCGAAGGCCTGCGCACGACCACGCGGATGATGCACGCGATCGCGTGGCTGCTCAACCAACGGGCCTTCTTCCGCCGTGAAATCAACGAGATGCAGCTTCGTCGCCATGGCCGTCTATCATCCGATATGCGCCTCTCCGACCCGCAGCAGACCGCCCTGCTCGCCCCCACGACCGCGCGCCTGGTGGAAACCACGCGCCGTTTCTACGAGCGCCTGCTGCGCCTCGACCAATCGTGGCGCCTGACAGACCTAGCCTCTCCCAGTGCCTTGCAGAGCCTGCGAGACCGTATCGAACGACGCATCGCCGGCTGAGAACTTCAGCGGAGAACGAGGGCCCTGCGCGGCAAGCGTCTCGACAGGCAGGCCGGCAAACCCCATATCGCCGCCATGGACGCAACCCAGATCGACAGGCCCTATACCGTGGCCGAACGCATCGGCCCGCTCGTCAGGCGCGTGCTGGCGCGCAACCCGTCGCCTTTCACCTATACCGGCACCCAGACCTACATCGTGGGCGAGGCCGGTGAGGTGGCGGTGATCGATCCCGGCCCGGACGAGCCGGAACACATCGCCGCGCTGGTCGAGGCAATCGGAAACGACCGGGTTGTGGCGATCTGCTGCACCCATACCCACCGTGACCATTCGCCAGCCGCAGCGCCGCTCAGCGCAATCACCGGCGCGCCGATCGTGGGCTGCGCACCGCTGGTGCTTGACGATGACGGCCCGCGCGCTGATGCCTCGTTCGACGCTGGCTACGCCCCCGATCGTGTGCTGCACGATAACGAGACGCTCAGAGGCGATGGCTGGACCCTGCGCGCCATTGCCACGCCGGGGCACACGTCGAACCACCTTTGCTTCGCGCTGGAGGAAACCGGCGCCCTGTTCACCGGAGACCATGTGATGGGCTGGTCGACCAGCGTCGTCTCCCCGCCCGACGGCGATATGAGCGATTACATGGCCAGCCTGGCCCGCCTCTACGAGCGCGAGCAGGACGTGGTCTACTACCCCGCCCACGGCGCCGAAGTCACCAAGCCGCGCCAGCTTGTGCGAGGCATGATCGGCCACCGCCGCCAGCGTGAGCGCCAGATCCTGCGCCAGATCGAATCGGGCCACACCCGAATCGCTGACATGGTTCCCCTGATGTACAAAGGGGTCGATGAAAGACTGTGGCCGGCGGCGGGCCGCTCCGTACTTGCCCACCTGATCGACCTGGAAAAGCGCGGCATTACAGTGCGCCATGACGACAACTGGTCGCTTGCCGCCGCGAATTAGTTTTTACGGCAAGTATTGGCGAAAAACGGCACCGGCTTTATTATCCGCCCCATAACAGGGTGGGTGACGATTCATGGCAACCGCAGCTGGCGCGAAGGTGGCGCGTATCTCGTTCTGGGCGAAGATGTCGATCGGCATCAGCGCCTTCATCCTCTTCGGTTTCGCCCAGTTCGGCCTGCGCGGTTTTGTGCCCTATACCAAGGTGCCGGCCATCTTCCATATCCACGGCCTGGTGATGCTGTCCTGGCTTGGTCTGTTTGTCACCCAGTCGCTGCTGGCCGGGCGTACTGGCGACACCATGCGCTCCGGCGTAGGCGCCAGGTTGGCCCTGCACCGCAAGGTTGGCTGGGCGAGCGCGGTGATGCTGCCATTGATCGCCATTCTGACCAGTCTGACCTGCATGACCGCCTTGCGCATGCAGTTCTACCCCCCATTCTTCACGCCCGCCTATTTCCTTGCGCTGGTCCATCTCGGCATGGTGGCTTTCGTGGCACTCGTCCTGACCGCAGTCATCCATCGTCGAGAGGCGGATTGGCACAAGCGATTGATGGTCGGCTCCGCGGTGCTGCTGATGGACCCTGCGCTGGGCCGGGTTCTGCCGATGCCATTGATCGTGCCCTGGGGCGAATGGCTGGCGATGGTGGTTCAGCTTATGGTCGCCGTGATCATCGCGCGCCATGACCGCCGTGTGCTTGGCAGGGTACATCCAGCAACCACGGCAGTGATGCTCGTGATCGTACTGAACCACATGCTGGTCGAACTGCTGGCGATATCGCCGTGGTGGATCGGGTTCGCAAGGGGCTACACCGCTGCCTGATCGCGCATTTTCCCCTTGGGTCCGGGCGCGCGCGTCCCTAGATAGGCCCCGTGCCGGCGCAAGGACCGGGACGCAGTACCAGAGGGAATGCCATGACCGTTATGCCAGCCGATCTTTCCGGCATAGACGTGCGCGCCGAGATCGAGCGGCTGCGCAAGGAACGCAATGCGGTCATCCTAGCCCATTACTACCAGCGCCCGGAATTGCAGGACCTTGCCGACTTCGTGGGCGACAGCCTCGAACTCAGCCGCAAGGCCGCCGAGACCGACGCCGATGTCATCGCCTTCTGCGGCGTGAAATTCATGGCCGATACCGCCAAGATTCTCTCGCCGAACAAGATCGTGGTGCTGCCCGACATCAACGCCGGGTGCAGCCTGGAAGATTCGTGCCCGCCTGAAAAGTTCAAGGCTTTCCGCGAGGCGCACCCCGATCACATCGCGCTGACCTACATCAACTGCTCGACCGAGGTGAAGGCGCTGTCCGACATCATCGTCACCAGTTCCAGCGCCGAGACGATCCTCCAGCAGATTCCGGCGGACCAGAAGATCATCTTCGGCCCCGACCGGCACCTGGGCGGCTACCTTTCGCGCAAGTTCAACCGCGAGATGCTGCTGTGGCCGGGCGTGTGCATCGTCCACGAAGCGTTCAGCGAGACCGAGCTGCTCAAGCTGAAAGCCCAGCACCCGGGCGCGCCGATCGCCGCTCACCCCGAATGCCCGCCCCACATCGTTGACCACGCCGACTATGTGGGTTCGACCAGCGGTATCCTGCAGTATGCCGCCACGATCCCGCAGGACACGCTGATCGTCGCCACCGAGCCGCACATCATCCACCAGATGCAGCTCTCGATCCCCAACAAGACCTTCATCGGTGCGCCGGGCGCAGACGGCAACTGCAACTGCAATATCTGCCCTTACATGGCGCTCAACACGCTGGAAAAGCTCTACGTCGCCCTGCGCGATCTGACCCCGCGCGTGGAAATCGAGGAACCCTTGCGCCTCGCCGCCAAGAAGAGCCTCGACCGCATGCTGGAGATGGCAAGCGGCACCATCGGCAAGGGCGACCTCGGCAGCCGCTGAGCGGTCAGGCGCCCGCCGCCTGCCGCGCCCATGAGACGATCGCGCCGGCCGGCATCGCGCCGGACTGGCGCGCGATTTCGCGGCCCTTGCGGATCAGGATCATCGTCGGGATCGAGCGGATCGCATAGCGCCCGGCGATCGCGGTTTCCGCTTCGGTATCCAGCTTGCCGAGGCGGATCCGCGGTTCAAGCTGCGCCGCAGCGGCGGTGAAGGCCGGGGCCATCTGCCGGCACGGTCCGCACCACGATGCCCAGAAATCGACCAACAGCGGCAGGTCGCTCTTGCTCGCATAGGCATCGAAATTGGCCGCAGTCAGCGTGACCGGCGCGGCGGCGAACAACGCATGGCCGCACTTGCCGCATTTGCCGCCGGCGCCCAGCCGGTCCGCGGGCAGGCGGTTTGCGGCCGCGCAGACGGGGCATACGACGATCATGCTGTCTTGTGGCATCGGCCTTGTCTCCCTTGCCGTATTCAGATCAGAATTCGGCTTCGCGCCATTCGCCCGGCGCAACGCCCTCCAGCGTCCAGTCACCGACGCGCCAGCGCACAAGGCGCAGGGTAGGATGGCCGACGGCGGCAGTCATGCGGCGGACCTGACGGTTTCGGCCCTCGTAGATCGTGACCTCGATCCAGCAGTCGGGCACGCTCTTGCGGAAACGCACCGGCGGGGTGCGCGGCCATAGCTCCGGCTCGTCGATGCGGCGGGCCTTGGCGGGGCGCGTCAAACCGTCGTTCAGCGCCACGCCCTTGCACAGCGATGCGATGGCGGCCTCGTCCGGTTCGCCCTCAACCTGCACAAGATAGGTCTTGGCGGTCTTGAAACGGGGGTCGGCGATGCGCGACTGCAGGCGGCCATCGTCGGTCAGCAGCAGCAGCCCTTCGCTGTCCCGGTCGAGCCGGCCGGCGGGATAGACGCCGGGCACATCCACGAAATCCGACAGCGTCGCGCGCGGGGTGGGCGAACGCAGGTCAGTGAACTGCGAGAGTACATCGAACGGCTTGTTGAAGAGTACCAGTCGCGCCATGCCTTCAGTTCCTTGCAGCGGGTTTGTCGCCGGCTCTTGCGAGCACCAGCGCGAAAGCGAGCAATACCATGCCCGCCACATCAAGCGTGCCCAGCGTCTCCCCGAACGCCAGCCAGCCCACCGTCGCGGCTAGAGCGGGCTGCGCCATAAGCGCAAGGCCGATGATCAGCGGCGGAAAGTGCCTGAGCGAGTAAATCAGGAAGCCCTGCCCGATCAACTGGCTGGAGATGGCCAGCGCGATTAGGGGAGTCCAGTTGTGGGGCATGATCGTCTCGCCCAGCAGGACCGCGATGACGAGCATCACGGGCACGCTGGCAGCCGTCGATACGGCCAGCAGCGAATATTGCCCCAGCCGCTCACGCGCGGCGTTTAGCATGATGATGTAGACCGCGTAGAATACCCCGGCGAGCAAGCAGAACAGATCACCCACGAGATTGGCGTGGCTGATCTCCAGCGAACCGCCCATCAGCATTCCTGCCCCGACAAGCGCAGCGGCAATTGCGGCGATTTCCGCCGTGCGCGGCGCCCGGTGGGCGGTGAACAAACCCCAGACCATCACGATGAGGCTGCCTGAATTGCCGAACAGCGAGGCATTGCCCAGCTTCGTCTGGACGATGCCGACGTGCCATGCGGCAAGGTCCAGCGCAAAGAATACGCCAGCCGCGACGACCAGGATCAGCGTTCCTCGTCCCATCCGCCGCTGCGCCGAAGATTCGCGCGAGGCCAGCAGCGCGATCACCGGCAGCGCCAGCGTCAGGCGCCAGAACCCGGCGGCAACCGGCCCGGTGTCCGAGAGACGCACCAGCCATGCCCCCAGCGCCAGCGCGACATTGGCTGCAAGCAGCGCCAGCAGATGACGCGGCGTCCAGTCATGCCCGGAAGACGGCGGCGCAGTTGGCTGGGATGGGTTCACGGTCATCGCTGCGCGTCCTAGCGGCCTTGCGAAGGCTCCGCACCTGTATAATGCAGGCGCGTCGGCAGCGCCTTGCCCCCCGCCTTGGCTACAGGGAAATTCTCGATGCTCGCGTCCTTGCGCTCGAACTGGTTCGCGGTGCGCGCCAGCTACTGGTTCTACCCCGCCCTGTTCTCGCTGGCCGGGCTAGCGCTGGCATTGGGGCTGGTGCATCTCGACCGCACCGGCGCTACCGCATGGCTGGCTAACGCGCACTGGATCATACCGGCCCGACCCGATGGGGCCAGCAACATGCTGACCGTGCTGGCCGGATCGGTGATCGGCGTGGCCTCGACCGTGTTTTCGATCACCATCGCGGCGGTCGCCTATGCCAGCGGGACCTTCGGGCCTCGCCTGCTCAACAACTTCATGGAGGACAAGGGCAACCAGTTCAGCCTGGCGACCTTCGTGGGCACCTTCGTCTATGCGATCTCGGTCTTGCAGAGCGTGCGCACGGCGGGCGATCAGGATCTTGCCTTCGTGCCGCAGGCGTCGCTGGCGCTGGCCTCGTGCCTGATGCTGCTGTGCGTCGCCGTGCTGGTCTATTTCCTGCACCACGTGCCCGACAGCATCCGCATCAATTCAGTGCTGGAAGCGATCGGCCGCCGGCTGCTCGAAGAAGCCGCCTCGCGCTTTCCTGAGGAAGGCACCGCCGAGGCCCGGATGGCCGAATGGCCGATGGGCACCGTCGTCAAGGCGCAGGCGGCGGGCTATATCCGAGTCATCGATTTCGACCACCTGGTAGGTGTGGCGCGGACCGTGGACATGCCGATCTGGCTGATGGCACGGCCAGGCGATTTCGTTTCCGCCGGCGTGCCGCTGGTCATGGCCGGGACCGATGCCGTGCCCGATCCGGTGGCGGCGCAGATCCGCAGGGCATTCGCGCTGGGCGGCACCCGCACGCCCGAACAAGACCTGGAATTCTCCATCGACGAACTTGTGGAGATCACCTTGCGCGCTTTGTCGCCGGCGGTGAACGACCCCTTCACGGCGGTCAACGCCCTGCACTGGCTGGGCGCGGCCACCTCGCTCATCGGCCAGCGCGATCTCGACCGCGATGCCTGGAACGAGCCGGTCGCCGACTGCCCGGTTGCGCCGCTGCGCGACGGCTTCGACCATTTCCTGGCGCGCGGCCTGGGCTCGGTACGATCGGGCGTGGCGACCAGTCCGATCGCCTGCCTCGTGGCTTTTGATACGTTCCGCTCGGCCGCGCTGCAGGTTTCCAGCGCGACGCGGCGCGAACAGGTGCTGCGCGAAACGGACCTGTTGCTGGAGCAGGCCCGTCTGCATCTTGTTGGCCCGGATCTGGAGCAGGTGATCGAGCGCCACCAGACGGTGCGCAAGGGGCGCTCGACCTGAAGGTCAGGCCGCCTCGTCCCCGCGCGTCTTCCACAAGGACCAGACCACGCCGCCTGCGATCAGCGCCAGCGTTACGGCAAGGCTGAGCAGCGGGGGGAACTTGGCCCCGCCCAGCGCGAAGTCGGCGATCAGGATCTTGCCGCCGATGAATACCAGCACCAGCGCCAGCGCATACTTGAGGTAGTGGAAGCGGTGCACCATCGCCGCCAGCGCGAAGTAAAGCGCACGCAGGCCCAGGATAGCCATGATGTTTGACGTGTAGACGATGAACGTATCCGTCGTGATCGAGAAGATCGCCGGCACCGAATCCACCGCGAAGACGAGATCGGCGAGGTTGATGACCACGAGCGCCAGGAAAAGCGGTGTCGCGGCCCAGACCAGCACGCCCTTCGCGTCGGTTTCGCGCACGAAGAAGTGCTCACCATGGTGCGCCTTGGTCACGCGCATGTGCCGGGAGATCCATCGGATCACAGGGTTGTTGCCGATGTCCGGGGCTTCGTCGCTGGCGAACAGCATCTTCACGCCGGTAAAGATCAGGAACGCGGCGAAGATGTACATGACCCAATGCGCCTGCGAAACGAGCGCGGCGCCGCCCGCGATCATCAAACCGCGCAGCACGATCACCGCCAGGATACCCCACAAGAGGGCGCGGTACTGATACTTGGGCGCGATCGCGAAGAAGCCGAAGATCATCGATATGACAAAGACGTTATCGATCGAGAGCGCCTTCTCGATGAAATAGCCAGTGTAGTAGTCGATCGCCGGGGCAGAGCCCTTGGCCCACCAGATCCAGCCGCCGAACGCCATGGCAATGGCGATGTAGAACAGAGACAGCTTCAGCGATTCGGCGATGCCCATCTCGCGGTCGTCCTTGTGCAGGACGCCGAGGTCGAAGGCGGTGAGAATGAGGACGAGAGCGGCGAAAGCCAGCCAGAACCAGGCAGGCGTGCCTAGCCAGAGTGTGAAAAGAAATTCCATGGATTTACGCCCGAACGGGGCCGGTCAAGGCCCAGGGGAAAAGCAGCGCCGGCACCCGCGAAGGTACACCGACAAAGGCGGATTACAGGCTCACCGCGCGGTGCGGCGGGAACGCGAAAAGTCGCGCCAGCCTGTCCCTCAGTCTGCGTTTGCGTTTTTCCAGCCGGGCGACCGCCAACGGGTCGACAAAACGGCTTGCCTTCGTGCGCTTGATAACGGCGTCCAGCTTCTGGTGAAGCTCAAGCAGGCGGTACATGCGATTGGTCATTACAAATCCCTATCGAACTAGAGTGGGTTCGATCGGATGAAGCGGGCGGGAGTTGCGTGACAAATCAATGCCAGAGCGAGTGTGTGGTCCTGCACCGGTTTCACCCGATGCGGTCCGACATCACGAGATGCAGAAATCATGTCCTGCACCGCGCCAGAGGGGCCCGGCCCGCAGACCTGTTTATACAGGCCAAGCGCGGAAATTTCAAGCTGCCCTCGCGCAGGTGCTTTCGGCGACGTTGACGGGCATCCCGAATTCGATATTAATGTGATATCACTTTAAGAGGGTTATCGCTGATGTCCGATTCGCACCTGCCCATCAATGCCAGCCGCGAGCGCCTGGCCTCGGCACGTAGCGGCTATGTCATGCTCGCGGTGTTTCTGGCGCTGCTGGTGGCCACCTTCGCATCCATCGTCAGCCTCGCCTCGAGCGCCGACCCAGGGCCGGGCACGGTCATGGCGTTCCTCGCCTTCGTGCTTCCTGCCGTAGGGGTGCAGGTGCTTATCCTCAGCGGTTTCTACATGATACAGCCCAACCAGGCCGCCGCCGTCACCCTGTTCGGTAGCTATCGCGGCACCGACCGTATTGCCGGCCTACGCTGGGTCTGGCCGTGGATGGCCAAGACCAAGATCTCGGTGCGTTCGAACAACGTCGTCTCCGAAAAGCTCAAGGTGAACGATCTGCGCGGCAATCCGATCGAGATCGCGACGAATGTGGTCTGGCGCGTCGCCGACACCGCGCAGGCGCTCTACGACGTGGACGATTACAAGGCCTTCGTGAACGTGCAGATCGAATCCGCCGTCCGCTCCATCGGCTCGCGCTATGCCTATGACGACGTCGAGGACGCCGAGATCACCCTGCGCGGTAGCCATACCCAGGTGAACGCGGAACTGCGCGCGGAACTGATCGAGCGTCTGCAGGTCGCCGGCCTTACCGTGGACGAATGCGGCCTCACCCACCTTGCTTACGCGCCCGAGATCGCCGGGGCCATGCTGCGCCGCCAGCAGGCCGAGGCCGTGATCGCCGCGCGGCGCAAGCTGGTGGAAGGCGCGGTCTCGATGGTGGAAATGGCCCTGGCCCAGCTTTCAGAGAAGAACGTGGTCGAACTCGACGACGAGCGCCGTGCAGCCATGGTCTCCAACCTGATGGTCGTGCTTTGCGGAGAGCGCGAAGCCCAGCCGGTCCTCAACGCCGGCACGCTCTACCAGTAAGTCTCATATGGCGTCACCCGGCAAAAAGGCTTTCGCGCTCCGTCTCGATCCGGCGTTGTTCCAAGCTCTGGAACGGGCGGCAGCGGCCGATTTTCGGTCGGTCAATGCGGAGGTAGAAGTACTGCTGCGCGAGGCCCTCGCCCGGCGCGGGGTGAAGCTCGAAGTCGCGGAGCCGCCACGTCGCGGCCGCCCCCCCAAGGAGACGAACGATGACACGTATGATGGATGAACGCGGCGCCTGGTTCGCACCCAGGCGCTACGGCTACGGCGCCGGCCTGCCGATCGCCTGGCAGGGCTGGCTGGTGATAGCCTGTTATGTCGCGGCCCTTGCTGGTATCGGCATGCTCCACGGCATGGGCAATCCCGCGGGGCGGGCGGCGGCATTTGCTCTGTTCTTGCTGGCTACCGGTCTGTTCGCGGTCGTGGCCGCAAAGCACACGCGCGGAGGATGGAAATGGCGCTGGGGCGAGCGGGACTAAGCGCGTTGATCCTTCCGCCGTATCGCCGCGCTAGTTTCTTGACAAGGACCCTGCCAGTGCCATCGCCATAGATAGGACCACCTTCACCCGGCTCGGCACCTGCGAAGCGCAGGCTGCGTTCATTCGACCTATAATCGGCAACTACGGCGCGCTGACCGTGTCGCGCAGCCGCTTCGAGGAAGGCATCGGTGGCCATTACGCCAAGAGCCGGGCGCAACGGGTGCCATCCTGTGACGCAGCTTCGACGATTCGCGGGGGCACGGGACCAACTACATGATCGACCTCGCCGCCGGCACTATCGGGCGGATCGCCGGCAACTGGTTCGTCAAAGGCCGCGACAAGGACAATTATTCAGCCTTCATCGCCGTTGCCGCCGAGCACCATAAACATCCGTCAGGCGGCCTCACGATCAAAGCCAACAATGCCCGCTTCCCCCCGCATCGAACGCCGCAGCGCATTCGTCGCCGATTGGTCCGGCGATAGTCCGGTCCTCGGCGAGAACGCCCTGGGCACTGGCCTGATCCGCTACGAGAAGCGGTAAATGACCCACCCCCTGCCGCCACCGGCAAGCGTAAGGGACGCAGCCCACCCTTGCCACCAGCGCCCTCGCCCCCTAGCTCGGGGGTTGATGGCATATGCCTTTGCCTTGCTGGCGCGCCTGCGCATCTGGCCCCTGCTGCTGCTCGCCGCCATTGGCTTGCAGGCGGCGGAACCCATTCGCGCGCCGTTGGACCGGGTCCAGGGTTCGGCCTTCAGCGCCTCGACGCTCGACGTGGCGCTCGGTGCCGCCCGGAGAGTTCAAAGCCAGCTTGCGATGCCTGCACAGCCGCTGCCCCTCCCGCCCGCCTCAGTGGCGGCGGTAGTCACGGCGACAACGCGCTTCGCCGTCGCTCCATTTACGCACTTGCGCCCGGAGGCCCGCGGTCCGCCGCCGCGCGGCCACCCGGCACGCCTGCCAGACAGCACCGCTCCCCCGATCGCCTGAACCGGTCCCGACCCGGCGCGCTTTTTCGCGCGCCCTTATCTCTACCGTTTTCAGGAAGACCATCTCATGGCTACCAAATCCACAAACGTGGTTCACGGCCCCGTGCACGCTGATGAACGCGCGCACGTCACCGATCTGCTCGCCCGTTACCCCGACCTTTCGGCGCGTGAACTCGATGCGGTCAAAACCTGGTTCAAGCGTACCGCCGGGCCACTCGACGTCGGACTGCTCGCCAGCGACACCACCATCGCCGATCAGTACCGCGCCTATCGCAAGGACCATCATGACCGCTTCTCAGCCAAGGATATCGGCATTGCTGCCTTGTTCCTGGCTATCGCCGCCTGCATCGTGGGCCTCATCGCGATGATGTCGATCTGATGCGCGGACCGGAGCGCAAGGCATCTGTCCCATGTTTGCGCTCCGGTTAGCTTTGGCGGCCGCTGCCCCTAGAGCTTGGCGAACAGCGCCAGCATGTGCTGCCAGGCGCGGTCCGCTTCGCTGGGATCGTATGCTGGGGAATCGGCCACGCACCAGCCATGGTCGGCGCCGTAGACCTCGATCTGGGCGGGGCGACCGGCGGCATCGGCGGCCTTGCGCAGTTCGTTCTTGGCCTCGGGCTGTTTGCCATCGTCGTTGCGGGCGATCGCGAAGAGGTAGCTGGCCTTCGTACCGGCCAGCAGCCGGTGCGGGCTATCCGCTTCGCGCGTCACCAGTCCGGCGCCGTGCAGCGATGCTGCCGCGCCCACGCGGGCGGGAACTGCCGCTGCGGTGCGCACGGTGAAGGGACCGCCCATGCAATAGCCATTGCTGCCAATCCCGCGCTTCGTGTCGACTGCTTCCTGCCTATCGAGGAAAGCGACATAGGCGCCGGCATCGCGCGTGATCGCATCGGGAGTGAGCAAGGCACGCATCGGCGCGATCTTTGCCTGCCCCTCGGGCGTGCGGTACTCCGAGAAGCTGTTCATCACCGGGGCCGGCCCGGAGCGGTAATACTGGTTCACCACCAGCACCGCATAGCCTTGCGCAGCGAGACTGCGGGCCATGATCTTCTTGACGTCGCGCAGGCCCGCGATGTCCGGCCACATGACGATGCCGGGATAGGCGCCCTTGCCGGGGTGAACGAAGAAGGCGTCGCACACGCCGTCCGTCGTGGTGATGGACACCATCTTCTCGCTGACCGACGCGCCGCCCTCCGCCGCGATGGAGCCGGTGCAGCCGACCAGCGCGGCGCTGGCGCCCAGCGCAGCGAACTCGCGCCGGTTGAGCCCCCGCCTGGCGAGTTGAACGGCTTCTGCTTCGGCGGTGAATTCGTCACACATGCATCTGTCTCCGCAAAATCTGTCCCGCAGCGCCCCAGGGTAGTCAGGGTTCATGCCGGAAGCGAGCCCCCTGCTTCGCCCCGGCGGCTTTTTCGCACTGGATGGACAGAGCGCGGCCCATGCGACACTTTCGCGCTAAGAATGAAAAGGGCGGGGGAATGGAAGTGAGCACACTCGATCTGGTGGACCCCGAACTGTTGCCGGGATTGGAAATGCTGCCGGCCTTCACCTTCAACGCCGAGATGCTGGGCCAGATCCGTCAGGCGATGGCTCTGCGCCCCGTCCCGCAGGCGGAGGGACTGGGCTGCCTGATGGAGCGGCACGTCGTGCCTTCGCCCGAAGGCCACGACGTGCCGGTGATCGTCTATCGCCCGCGTGACCTGCCCGCGCAGGCCGCTGCCCTCCTCCACATCCACGGCGGCGGCTATGTCATCGGTTCGGCCGATACGATGTCGCTCGCCAGCGCCGCGCTGGCGCTGGAACTGAACTGCATCGTCGCTTCAGTCGATTACCGGCTTGCGCCCGATACCGTGCACCCCGGCCCGGTGGAGGATTGCTATCTTGCGCTGCAATGGCTGCACGCTCAGGCCGACGCCTTCGCTATCGACGGCGCCCGCATCGCCATTGCCGGAGAGAGCGCAGGCGGCGGTCTCGCGGCGGCGCTGGCGCTGGTCGCCCGCGACCGGGGCGGTCCGGCAATCTGCCACCAGCACCTGATCTACCCGATGATCGATGACCGCACCTGCCGGGAAAGCGCCGGTCCAAACACCGGTCACCACGTCTGGACCCCCGAATCGAACGTATTCGGATGGACCTCGCTGCTCGGGGTGCCCGCCGGCAGCGAGGGCGTATGCCCCTATGCCGCAGCATCGCGCGCCGAAGACCTTTCCGGCCTTCCGCCCGCCTTCATCGCCGTGGGCGCGCTGGATCTGTTCATGGAGGAGGACATCGACTACGCCCGCCGTCTCGCCAAAGCCGGGGTTCCGGTGGAACTGCACGTCTATCCCGGCGCCTACCACGGCTTCGACATGGTGAGTGATGCGGCGATTTCTCGCCAAGCCCGGATGAACTCCATCGCCGCGTTTGGCCGGGCTTTCAATCGCCGTTGAAATTCAGCTCCAGGTTTACCGCATTGGGATCGGTCAGGAAGATCTGCCGCAGGCCGACGTGCGCCAGGTCGTTGATGCGGTAGTCGACCGACATTTCTTCCAGCCGCTCGCAGGTCGCTGCAAAGCCTTCGCAGCGCAGGGCGACGTGATGGAGAGCATTGGTCAGCGCGCCGGGACGGTAGGCCTCGAAGCGTTCGCCAGCCGAAAGGCGATCGACAAGGTGGACGATCGGATGGTCGGTTGCATCGCGCATCCAGTATCCGGCGACACCCATGCGGATCGCCGGGTTCTCGCTGCGCCGTAGTCCGAGGAGGCGCTCGTAAAAGCTGGCCGTGCCCTCCAGATCGTCGGTCAGGATGTTGACGTGGTCTATGCCGCTCACTTGCATGGCGCTCTCCCCTTATCGTTACGGGCAGTCTTGCCCATGGCGGGGTTTACGGCAAGCCGCTTCGCCGCGTCAGCTCCTGAACACCACAGTGCGCGAACCGTTGATCAGCACCCGGTCTTCCAGGTGGAGGCGCACTGCTTCGGCCAGGACCCGGCGCTCGATATCGCGGCCCTTGCGAACCATGTCCTCGGGCGTGTTGGCATGGGTTACGGCCTCCACGTCCTGATGGATGATAGGGCCTTCATCGAGGTCGGCGGTGACGTAGTGCGCGGTCGCGCCGATCATTTTCACGCCGCGTGCATGGGCCTGGTGATAGGGCTTGGCGCCCTTGAAACCGGGCAGGAACGAGTGGTGGATGTTGATGCAGCGGCCCGAAAGCCAGCCCGCCATCTCGTCCGAGAGGATCTGCATATAGCGCGCCAGCACCACCAGTTCGGCGCGGGTATCCTCCACCAGTGCGCGGACCTGGGCTTCCTGCTCGGCCTTGGCGCCCTTTTCCACCGGCAGGTGATGGAAGGGAATGTCGCCGATCATCAGCGTATTTACCGCATCGCGCGGGTGGTTGGAGACGATTGCCACCACCTCCATCGCGATCTCGCCGATGCGCTGGCGGTAGAGCAGGTCGGCCAGGCAGTGGTCGAACTTGCTGACCATAAGCAGCACCCGGCGCGGCCGGTCGCGCCGGAGCATCGACCAGGCCATACCGTATTCGTGCGCGATCGGGCCGAAACCCTCGCGGATTTCCTCGCGGTCAGCGGCTCCCGGATCGAACGCGACGCGCATGAAGAACTTGTCTTCGGCAAGGTCGTTGAACTGCTGCGCCTCGATGATGTTGCAGCCCATCCGGGCGAGATAGCCCGTCACCCGCGCGACGATGCCCGGACGGTCGGCGCACGAAAGCGCGAGGATCAGCGGTTCAGGCATCGCGCGCGTTCCTTCAGGCAGCGATGACGGGAGCGCCGGCGCGGCCCCCAAGGGCAGCCTCGCTCTCGGCCATGAGCGCGGCGATGATCTCGGTCACCGGCTCTTCCTTGTTGACCATGCCAACCGACTGGCCGGCCATGATCGAGCCGCTCTCGATGTCGCCGTCGATCGCGGCACGGCGCAGAGCGCCGGCCCAGAAACGCTCAATCTGGAGCTGCGCCTCGCCCATGTCGACTTCGCCGGCATCGAGCAGCTTCGCCACGGCGACCTGCTTGGCGGTGAATTCCTCGGTGCCCTTGTTCTTGAGCGCACGCACCGGGATCACCGGCAGGCGCGGATCGACCTGGACAGACGCGACGGCCTCGCGCGCGGAAGCACGGAAGAAGGCCTTCTTGAAAGCCGGGTGCGCAACCGATTCGCTGGCGCAGGCGAAACGCGTGCCAAGCTGAACGCCGGCCGCGCCCATTTCGAGGTAACCGGCAATCGCCTCGCCCCGGCCGATGCCGCCGGCCACGAACACGAGGTGATCGGCTGCCAGCGTGGGCAGGATTTCCTGCGCGAGGACCGAGGTGGAAACCGGGCCGATGTGGCCGCCCGCTTCCGACCCTTCGATCACCAGCGCG
This sequence comes from Novosphingobium barchaimii LL02, assembly GCF_001046635.1. Classification (GTDB taxonomy): domain Bacteria; phylum Pseudomonadota; class Alphaproteobacteria; order Sphingomonadales; family Sphingomonadaceae; genus Novosphingobium; species Novosphingobium barchaimii. The sequence continues at coordinate 50,424 of NZ_KQ130455.1, read as the reverse complement.
TCCGCGCCCGAACGCAGCAGCTTCTTGCCCAGCGCCAGCGTGGGCGCGAAGCAGATGACCTTGGCGCCGCTGTTCTTGATCGCCTCGACGCTGCCTTTTGGCGGAATCCCGCCGGCCAGCACCACATGGGTGACGCCGCGTTTCGCGCAGACCTCGATCAGTTCGAACAGGTCCGGGTGCATGGTGATGAGGTTGACGCCGAAGGGCTTGTCCGTCAGCGTTTTGGTCGCGGCGATCTCAGCGTCGAGCAGCGCAGGCGTCATCGCCCCGCAGGCGATCACGCCGAAGCCGCCGGCGTTGCTGATTGCCGCAACGAGATTGCGCTCGGAAACCCAGGACATCGCACCGCAAAGGATCGCAGTTTCGCTACCGAGGAATTCGCATCCGCGCGCCATGAGGGCCGAAGTCTTGGAATGTGCGGTCATGAGTTTCCCATAGCCCGGGTTTTATACAGGGATGCGCCATAGGATGACGAATCGCACCGCACAAGCGGCGAGCAGCGGAACCACGGGACGACCTAAATTATGTTACGGAATGATGGGGAACAATGCAGGCACTTCGATAAAGTTTTTCGGGACGACGAACCGCTCAGGGAACGCCCAGAAAGTTCGCTTGTAACAAGCCGGCTGCTCCCGCCATGCCCCACGCGTGATCGACTACCGCGAAGCGGCGGAAGACGTGCCGTGTGGGGACATTCTGGAAATCGAAGGGGTACTGCGCATAGCCACGGCGTCCTTCAGCTTTGGCGCTCCCGCCATCGGTCGGGTGGAACGAGGCATCGGCTATCTGGCGGGCCGGATTTCCGACGAGGGTTTCATGCTGCTGCGTGTCCATGCCCAGGCATTCACCGCCGCGACCGATACTGAAGATGCCGCACAGCTTCGCTCCAGCCGTGCCCTGATGGTCGACGCTCTCACTTCCCTGCGCCGGACCCTCGCATAATCGCATAAGGTTTCCGTCTCGCTGATCGCTTTTGCCGATTACAGATAGATGTTCGTATAGCTTCTCCCCTTATTCCGGCTCCAGTAGAACCACAGCATGAGCCGCAGCGACGCTGACGGCAACGCACCATGAAACCATGACAAACCCTCAAAGGAGTCTCGCGATGAACGGATCGAACCCCGCCGGCGGCAAGTGCCCCTACGGCCACGGCGACACCCCCCTCGCGGCTACCCCGCTGACCACCCAGTTCGGCGCGCCCGTGGTCGATGCATCGAACTCGATGACCGCCGGCCCGCGCGGCCCCTTGCTCATGCAGGACGTGTGGCTGCTGGAAAAGCTGGCCAACCTCAACCGTGAAGTCATCCCCGAGCGGCGCATGCACGCCAAGGGCTCGGGCGCGTTCGGCACCTTCACCGTCACTGGCGACGTCTCGAAGTACACGCGCGCGAAGTTCCTGGGCGAAGCCGGCAAGCAGACCGAACTGTTTGCCCGCTTCACCACCGTGGCCGGTGAGCGCGGCGCCGCCGATGCCGAGCGCGACATTCGCGGCTTCGCGGTGAAGTTCTACACCGAGGAAGGCAACTGGGACATGGTCGGCAACAACACGCCGGTCTTCTTCGTGCGCGACCCGCGCCAGTTCGCCGATCTCAACAAGGCGGTGAAGCGCGATCCGCGCACCAACCTGCGCAGCGCCACCAACAATTGGGACTTTTGGACCCTGCTGCCCGAGGCCCTGCACCAGGTCACTTACGTTATGGGCGACCGGGGTATCCCCAAGTCCTACCGGCACATGGACGGTTTCTCCAGCCACACCTACTCGTTCTACAACGAGGCGGGTGAGCGCTTCTGGGTGAAGTTCCACTTCAAGACCCAGCAGGGCCATGCTCACCTGACCGACGCCGAAGCGGCCGATGTGGTGGCGGGCGACCGCGAATCGAACCAGCGCGATCTTTACGATGCCATCGAGCGCGGCGATTTCCCGAAGTGGAAGGTCATGGTCCAGATCATGGCCGAGGAAGAAGCGGCGACCTGCGGCTTCCACCCCTTCGACCTCACCAAGGTCTGGTCGCAGAAGACCTATCCGCTGATCGAGCTCGGCATGATGGAACTTAACCGCAATCCGGAGAACTTCTTTGCCGATGTGGAGCAGAGCGCTTTCTCGCCGTCCAACCTCGTCCCCGGCATTGGAGTCTCGCCTGACAAGATGCTGCAGGCGCGCCTGTTCGCCTATGCGGATGCGCAGCGTTACCGGCTTGGCGTCAACCATCACCAGATCCCTGTGAATGCGGCGCGCTGCCCGGTGTTCAACAACCACCGCGACGGACAGGGCCGGGTCGACGGCAACTATGGCGGCCTGCCGCACTACCACCCGAACTCGTTCGGGCAGTGGCAAGGCCAGCCTGAGTTCCGCGAACCGCCGATGAAGATCGACGGGAACGCTGATTTCTGGAACTTCCGCGAGGACGATGACGATTACTATAGCCAGCCACGCGCGCTGTTCCAGTTGATGGACGATGCCCAGAAGCAGCGTCTGTTCGCCAACACCGCCGGCGCGATGGGCGATGCGCTGGACTTCATCAAGCAGCGCCACATCGACAATTGCACCCGCTGCGATCCGGCCTACGGCGCCGGCGTGGCCGCAGCCCTGGGCATGAGCGTCAATCCCGATCTCTCGCCTCAGCCCGAACTGGCGGACTGACCGACGAAAAAAGCCCCGTGCGAAGTGACGCATGGGGCTTTTTTAAAATTGGGTCTTGGCGCCGGGGCTTCGACAAGCTCAGCCTGAGCGGTGTCGAGAGCCCGAAAACCCTCTAATCAGGCCGCCGCGTCAAGCCCGTAAGCGGTGTGCAGCACGCGCACGGCCAGTTCGGTCTCGTCGGTGTCGATCAGGACCGATACCTTGATCTCGCTGGTGGAGATCGCGATGATGTTGATGCCGCGATCGGCCAGCGTCTTGAACATCGTGCTGGCGACGCCGGCATGGCTGCGCATACCGACACCCACTACGCTGATCTTCGCCACGTTGCCGTCGGCGATCAGGCGGTAGTAGCCGATCGAATCCTTGCGCTCTTCCAGCATCGCCTGCGCGCGGGCAAGGTCGGACTGCGGCACCGTGAAGGTGACGTCGGTCTCGCCCTTATCCTTGGCGACGTTCTGGATAATCATGTCGACGTTGATGTTCGATTCCGCGAGCGGCGCGAAGATCGAGGCCACCGCGCCGGGACGGTCCGGCACGCGGGTAAGCGTGACTTTCGCCTCGTTCTTGTCGGCGGCGATACCGGTGATGAGCTGGCGTTCCATGTCGCTTCCTTCCAATTCCTCGTCGCTGACGATCAGGGTGCCGGGGATGGTGTCGGCGGCCGGGGCAGTCTCGTCGATGAACGAGGACAGCACCTGAACGCGCACCTTTTCCTTCATGGCGAGGCTGACCGAGCGGGTCTGCAATACCTTCGAGCCGACCGAAGCCAGTTCGAGCATTTCCTCATACGTCACCAACGGCAGCTTGCGCGCCTTGGCGACGATGCGCGGGTCGGTGGTGTAGACGCCGTCGACATCGGTATAGATGTCGCAGCGATCGGCCTTGACCGCAGCCGCCACAGCCACTGCCGAAGTGTCCGAACCGCCGCGGCCCAGCGTGGTCACGCGGCCCTCCGGCGAAACGCCCTGGAAACCGGGGATCACGGCGATCTCGCCCGCCGCCATCGAGGCGATCAGGGCGTCCGCGTCGATTTCCTCGATGCGGGCCTTGGCATGAGCGTCGTCGGTCTTGATCGGCACCTGCCAGCCCTGCCACGAACGCGCCTTGCAGCCGATCGCCTGCAGTGTCAGCGCCAGCAGGCCCGACGTGACCTGCTCGCCCGACGCGACGACGACGTCATATTCGGCGGGATCGTAGAGGGCGTTCGCCTCGCGGCAGAAGTTGACGAGGCGGTCGGTCTCGCCAGACATGGCCGAAACCACGACGGCAACCTCGTGCCCGGCTTCCTGCTGGCGTTTGACGATACCCGCCACGCGCCGGATGCGCTCGGACCCGGCCATCGAAGTGCCGCCGAATTTCATCACGATACGTGCCAAGGCGCCGGTGCCTCCCTGCTGCGAGTGGGTTCGATTTCGTCCGCGTGGTGCGGACGATGTGGATAACAGTCGGGCGCGCTGTTAGGAGGGACTCATGGACAATGCAACTGCAACGAGCACCAGCCCGCGCGCAACAATCGATCCCAAGGAGGCCGCGCACTTCGGCAAGCTGGCGGCCGAGTGGTGGGACCCCAGGGGTTCCTCGGCCATGCTGCACCGCCTGAACCCGGTGCGACTGGCCTTCATGCGCGAAGCGATCGATACACATTTCGGAGGCGATTCGCGCAATGTTCGCCCACTATCTGGCAAGCGGGCCCTCGATGCCGGCTGCGGCGCGGGCCTGCTTTGCGAGCCGCTGGCCCGCATGGGCGCGGCCGTCACCGGCGTCGACGCCGCGCCTGAAAACATCGCCGCCGCCAGCGCCCATGCCGGCACCATGGGCCTCGCCATCGACTACCGCGCCGGGGAACTCGGCTCGCTGGGGCTGACCGGCTTCGACCTCGTCTGCTCGCTGGAAGTGATCGAGCACGTCACCGACAAGGCGCTGTTCCTGAGCCAGCTCGCCTCGGCCCTCGCGCCGGACGGGCTGATGATCCTCTCCTGCCCCAATCGCACCATCCCCTCGCGCCTGCTTCTGGTCGAGGCGGCTGAGCGACTCGGCAAGGTCCCGCGCGGCACTCATGACTGGAGCCAGTTTCCCACGCCCGACGAACTGCGCGAACTGGCGCAGGGCGCGGGTCTGGTGCTGGACGAACCGCGCGGCATCGCATGGTCCCCGCTCAAGGGGCTTCACTTGTCGGAAGACCTGTCGCTCAACTACATCGTGACGGCGCGGCTGGCTTAGCGACCGTTTGAAAATGCGCAGAAGAGCGCATTTTGAATGCGGCACCAGCCCATTCTCAAACGGTCTCTTAGCCCGCCGCAGCCAGTTCTTCGATCGCCTGCGTAGCCAACGACACGCGCTCCTCCCAAGAACCGGAGATGCGTGTGTAGGGGACCCCGGTGCGCACCAGCATGTCCTCCGCCAGCGCGGCGAAGCGCGCGCGCGTGTCATCCTCGCCGAAGAAACGGGTGCCGTCTTCACGCCAGGGCACGTCAGGCTCGAACAGCAGGTAAAGGTCCGCCTTCGGATAGGCGAGCAGCTGCTCGGGCACTTCGGCGAACAGCATCTGGGCCCAGGCGGCGGTCATCAGCTGGTCGGTGTCGTGCAGCAGCACCGGCGGCGCGGCTTCCAGAGCATGGCGGTTCATCCGCGCCTGGCCCTGAGCAATGACCAGCAGGTCCGCCATTGTCAGATCGATTCCATGCTCCTCGCAGTAGAGGCGGCCATATTCGGGTACGTAAGGCCAGCCGCGCGTTACCAGCAAGCGCTCGCACAGCACAGACTTGCCGGTACTTTCCGCGCCGTGGAAGCAGACCGTCTTGGTGGAGGATTCGGGCGTCATGGCTGCTTCCTGTGCGCGGCGATCCATTCACGCAACCCCAGGGCCGACATCCCGAGGAACACTACGTATAGACCAGCAGTGGGCCACAGTCCTTTGGTCACGTAGACCGCGATGGAGGCGATATCGATCGCGATCCACAGAACCCAGTTCTCAATTCGGCGGAACGCCAGCAGGATCTGCGCGGCGATGCTGCCGCCGGCGATCGCCGCGTCCGCATATGGCAGCGATGCATCGGTGAAGCGGTGCATGACCCAGCCCAGATTCAGCGCCAGCGCTGCCGTGGCGGTGAGCCAGACAACACGACTGAAATTGCCCAGCCAGCGCACCGGCACCTGGCTATCGCCGCTGCCCGCCCGGACCCATAGAACCCAGCCCCAGGCCTGCGCGGCGAAGAAGAACAACTGCAGGCCCGATTCGCCGTAGAGCCGCGCCTCGAAAAAGACGAAAGCGTAAAGCGCCACCATCGCCATGCCGAACGGATAGTTCCACATGCTGCGCCGCACCAGCAGCGCGATATTCACGAGGCCAAGCGCGGCGGCGATCCATTCGACCGGGTTCATCGCTTTCGCTCAGCCGAACGCCGCAGCCCACTCCGGCTCTTTGAAGCCGACGAGAATCCCGTCGGGATGGATAACGATGGGCCGCTTGATCGTGCTGGGATTGGCAGCCATCAGCGCGGCCGCCTTTGCGGGATCAAGGTTTGCCTTGTCGGCATCGGGCAGTTTGCGGAAGGTTGTACCGGCTCGGTTCAGCACTTTGTCCAGACCGGCCGCATCGATCCATGCCGCCAGCTTTTCAGGGTCCGCGCCTTCCTTCTTGTAGTCGTGAAAGGTGAAGGCGATGCCCTTTGCGTCAAGCCAGGTACGCGCTTTCTTGACGGTGTCGCAGTTGGGAATGCCGTAAAATTCGATCGACATGACGTGGCGTGCCTCTTCGCGTATCGTGCTGGTTTGCAGGTACATTTCACGAAGCGCCTGCATGATCTGGCACGGCGATACACCAAGGAAGCGCGGTTGGGTATAATGAAGAACGGGTAACCTTTCGCCCGAACTCAGGCGCGCTGCACCTCAGCCATTGCGAAGCGGTGCACGCGCGGTGAGGGGCAGGCATAAAGGGTATACCGCTCATAATACTCGTCGCGGCCGCGCCGTTGGACGATCATGTGCTCCGCATTGTGGGCCCATGCCATAGCGTAGGCCTCGTCCTCCCACTCCGACATTGACAGTACTTCGCCATCGTCGGCAGTGTAGCTCCTGAACAGCAGGAAGCCGGGCTGCTGCTCGGCCAGCGCCTCCATGGCGACAGCGTCGTTGATGTAAGCGTCGGCATCGATATCTGCGCGCTTGTGATTGCGGAAAACGACCAAGAACATCGTTCTTCTTTGGGAACAGCCGAGGCCGCCGACAAGAGGGTAATACGTTCAATTCGAGCGCAAAGTGCCCCTTACTGGGAACGGTTACATCCATAGCGAGAGCAACGCTGATCTTCCTCCTGCAATGTGTTCACCAGGCACGTTTCAGAGATGGTCCGGCAGCGCTCCACTGGACAAACCCCGCAATTGACGACAAGGCGCAAGGCCATGAGCGTGAACAGCTTCGGCCGCCTTTTCCGTTTCACCACCTGGGGCGAAAGTCACGGGCCCGCCATCGGCGCGGTCGTCGACGGGTGCCCGCCGGGTCTCGCCATCGACGAGAGTGTGATCCAGCCCTTCCTCGACGCGCGCCGTCCGGGGCAATCGAAGTACACCACCCAGCGGCAGGAACCCGATGCGGTGCGCATCCTCTCGGGCGTGTTCGAGGGCCGCACCACCGGCACGCCGATCAGCCTGATGATCGAAAACGTCGATCAGCGTTCCAAGGATTATTCCGAGGTCGCGCAGGCGTATCGCCCCGGCCATGCCGACTATGCCTACGACGCCAAGTACGGATTCCGCGACTATCGCGGCGGCGGGCGCTCCTCGGCGCGCGAAACCGCGAGCCGGGTGGCCGCAGGCGCGGTGGCGAGGCTGGTGATCCCCGAGGTCAAGATCCTCGCCTACGTCTCCGAGATCGGGGGCGACATGATCGATCCGGGCAATTTCGATGAGCACGAGATCACCGAGAACCCGTTCTTCTGCCCCGATCCGGCAGCGGCGAAGCGCTGGGAAGCGATCGTCGACGATGCGCGGAAATCCGGCTCGTCCGTGGGCGCGGTGGTGGAATGTTATGCCAGCGGCGTGCCGGCAGGCTGGGGAGCGCCACTTTACGGCAAGCTGGATGCAGACCTTGCCGCCGCGATGATGGGCATCAACGCGGTCAAGGGCTTCGAGATCGGCGATGGCTTTGCCGCTGCGCGCCTGTCGGGGGAGCAGAACGCCGACCCGATGCGGCCAAGCCGGGAAACCGGACCAGATGGCGCACCGGAATTCCTGGCGAATCACGCAGGCGGCATCGCCGGCGGCATCTCGACCGGCCAGCCGGTGACCTGCCGCGTTGCCTTCAAACCGACCAGTTCGATCCTGACCCCGCAGCAGACGATCACGCGCAGCGGCGAAGCGACCGAGATGTTCACCAAGGGCCGCCACGACCCCTGCGTCGGCATTCGCGGCGTGCCCGTGGTGGAGGCGATGATGGCGCTGGTGCTGGCCGACCATAAACTCCTCCACCGGGGCCAGTGCGGCTAAGGCCCGTGCGGCCAAGGACTGATATCGCAACGCGGCCTCTAGACCGGGCGCAGCTCTATGCCGGGATGGTCGGCGATGATCTGCAGGACTATGTCGAAATAGCTCGGCCCGGTTTCATCCAGCAGGGCCGCAATGTCGCGCTGGATGCGATCGGTATTGAACCGTCCGGGATCTTCCAGCTTGTCGCGGTAATGGGCCATCGTTGCCTCGCGGCCCAGATCGTGACGGTTCTTTTCCATCTGCCGCCAGATCAGCAGGACCGGCCCCGCGCCCACCAGCGCGCCGTATCCGCCGTAAAGCATATCGTCCAAGGCATCGAGGCTGGGGCCTAGGTTCCAGTCCTCATCCGCCATGAACACCCGGTTGATCTCGTCATAGAAGGACGCGATGCCGTGAATGTTCTGCCCCTCTATCGTGAAACTCCTGGCCATCGCCGGCTTGCCTCCGCATCTGTCCTGTGCGCCCGCCGCAATGCTGTGTATGGGAGGCGCAGACCTCCCTTCCTCACGTGAGACCCCATGATCCGCATTTTGATCGACGCCGACGCCTGCCCGGTCAAGGACGAGACCTACAAGGTCGCCGCTCGGCACAAGGTTCCCGTCGTGGTGGTCAGCAACAGCCCGATCCGGGTGCCGCAAAGCACGCTGATATCGCGCAAGGTGGTCAGCGACGCCTTCGATGCCGCCGACGACTGGATCGTCGAGACGCTGGAAGCCTCGCACGGCGCGGGACACGTCATCATCACCGCCGACATCCTGCTCGCGGACCGCTGCCTGAAGCTGGGCGCCAGCGTGGTGGCGCCCAATGGCAAGCCGTTCACCGCCTCCTCGATCGGCGGCGCCATCGCCACCCGCGCGATCATGGCCGACCTGCGCGCAGGCGGCGATATCGTGGGTGGGCCGCCGCCGTTCTCGAAGCAGGACAAGTCGCGATTTCTCTCCAGTCTGGACGAAGTGCTGGTGCGATTGCTGCGGACGGGGAAGGCCTGAGCGCGCAGCGGGGGCTTCGACAAGCTCAGCCGGAGCGGGATCGAATTGGGTGGGAACATGCGGTCAGGCAGACCACCTTGCAACCCGCTCAGGCTGAGCTTGTCGAAACCCCCGCAGGCAAAACCGCCCAACCCCACGTCTCATCGACAGACCTGCACAATCCATCGCCCACTGATCGCCTCACCCGATAAGGCCAATCGGATCATGGCACTACAAATCGTCACGATCCCGGCCTATCTCACACTCATCAGTTTCAACCACCCAACGAGGGAGAATACATCCATGGGTATCGTCGGCAGCACCATCAAGCCGTTCAAGAACACTGCTTTCCAGCAGGGCAAGGACTTCTTCGACGTCACCGAAGCAGACATCGCCGGCAAGTGGGCCGTGTTCTTCTTCTACCCGGCAGACTTCACCTTCGTGTGCCCCACCGAACTGGAAGACCTTGGCGAGCAGTACGCAACCCTTCAGGGCCTGGGCGTCGAAGTGTTCGGCGTTTCGACCGACACGCACTTCAGCCACAAGGCATGGCACGACACGTCGGAGACCATCGGCAAGCTCACCTACGCATTCCTGGGCGACCAGAATCACAAGCTGACCAACAACTTCGGCGTACTGCGTGAAGAAGCTGGTCTTGCTGACCGCGCGACCTTCGTGGTCGATCCGGACGGCGTGATCCAGCTGGTCGAAATCACCCCCGAGGGCGTGGGCCGCAATGCCAAGGAACTCGTCCGCAAGATCAAGGCCGCCAAGTACTGGCGTGAGCACCCCGGCCAAGTCTGCCCGGCCAAGTGGGAAGAAGGCGGCGAGACGCTGGCTCCTTCGCTCGACCTCGTCGGCAAGATCTAACACTACCGCGACTTACCGGGTCGCGTGCTGAAGGTGTGCGGCCCGGGGTCCCCTCCCCCGGCGCCGCACCCCTGTGCGCTCCGCGGAACCCGGACCCCGGGCCGCCCCCTTCATCAACGAAATTCCAAAGGACCCAAGACCATGCTCGACCCCGCCCTGAAGCAACAGCTCTCGCAATACCTCGCCATGCTGCGCGAGCCGATCGAGCTTGTCGCCTCGCTGGGCGACGATGCAAAGTCCACCGAAACGCGCGAGCTGCTGACCACCATCGCCTCGCTTTCGGACAAGGTCACCGCCACTTTCGACGGCGATGATGCGCGCCGTCCCAGCTTCATCATTCGCCGCGCCTCCGACGCAAGTGCCTGGGTGCGCTTCGCCGGCCTGCCGCTCGGCCATGAATTCACCTCGCTGGTCCTTGCCCTGCTGTGGACCGGCGGCCATCCGCCCAAGGTTTCCAACGAGGTTCTGGAACAGATCCGTCTGCTGGAAGGCAGCACCGATTTCGAGATGTATTTCTCGCTCTCGTGCCACAACTGCCCCGACGTTGTGCAGGCGCTGACGTTGATCTCGCTCAACAACCCGCACGTCAATGCGACGCTGATCGAAGGCGGGACATTCCAGGCCGAAGTCGAGGAGCGCGGCGTAATGGCCGTCCCCGCCGTCTTCCTGAACGGCAAGATGTGGGGTTCGGGCAAGATGAGCGTTGAGGAAATCCTTACCAAGCTCGACACCGGCGCCGACGCCAAGGCTGCTGCGAAGCTGGCCGAGAAGAAGCCTTTCGAGGTTCTGATCGTCGGCGGTGGTCCCGCAGGTGCTGCCGCATCGGTCTACACAGCGCGCAAGGGCTTTTCGACCGGCATCGCCGCAGAACGCTTCGGCGGGCAGGTGCAAGACACCATGGGCATCGAGAATTTCATCTCGGTCCCCTACACCGAAGGCCCCAAGCTGGCTGCGGCTCTGGAAGCCCACGTCGCTGAATACGACATCGACGTGATGAACCTCCAGCGCGCCGAGAAGCTGATCCCGGCAACCGAGCTGGGCGGCTATCACGAAGTGGTGTTCGCCAACGGCGCTTCGCTGAAAGCCCGCAGCCTGGTACTGACCACCGGTGCGCGCTGGCGCAACCTGGGTGTTCCCGGCGAGGAGCAGTACAAGAACAAGGGCGTGGCCTATTGCCCGCACTGCGACGGCCCGCTGTTCAAGGGCAAGCGCGTGGCGGTGATCGGCGGCGGCAACTCCGGCGTGGAAGCGGCGATCGATCTGGCCAACATCGTCGGCCATGTCACGCTGATCGAATTCGATGCCAAGCTGCGCGCCGACCAGGTTCTTGTCGACAAGCTGGCCTCGATGAAGAACGTCGACATCTTCACCTCCGCCCAGACCACCGAGGTCGAAGGCGACGGCGAGAAGGTCAACGCGCTGGTCTACAAGAACCGCGAAACGGGCGCCCAGCACAAGGTCGAACTGGAAGGCGTGTTCGTCCAGATCGGTCTGGTGCCAAATACCGAGTGGCTGAAGGACAGCGGCGTGGAACTGACGCCGCGCGGCGAGATCGTCATCGACGAGAAGGCCGCCACCAACCTGCCCGGCATCTTCGCGGCAGGCGACGTGACCACAGTGCCGTACAAGCAGATCATCATCGCCATGGGCGAAGGTTCGAAGGCGGCACTGTCCGCGTTCGACTACCTGATCCGCAACGAGGCGCCCGAGGAAATCGCACAGGCTGCCCAGCAGGCCGCCTGAGGGTTTTTACAGTGCAACGAGAGGCGGGCGGGGATCGAAAGATCTCCGCCCGTTTCGTTTCTTCCCCGGCAGGGAAGGAATCAGGTCAGAAAGCCACGCTCAGCGATGCGCGCAGTGACTTATCGCTGCTGGTGCTGGTCTTTTCCATCCGTGCCGCGATTTTCCAGGTGAAGTCGAAACCGCCCGCCAGCACGCTCGCCTCTCCCACCCAGGCACCCTTGAGGCTGTCCCCCGCGATCGAGAACGCCTCGCCCGCGTCATAGCTTTCGCCGCCGTTGAAGTAGGCGGTGGTCGTCCCTAGCTTGCCGGAAAGTACTTCGCGGCGGCCCGCCTCGACCGACAAGGTCAGCGGACGCCAGTCAGGCGAGATCGCGCCGAGCGAATAGGCGGCGGTGACCGTGGGGGTTGCGGTTAAAGCCCGGCTGGTACGGCTGGCCACCGAAAGGGCGATAGCATCGCTGTCGGCGGTTTCATCGTAGCCGCTTTCCTTCAGCCACATCTGCTCCAGTTCCACCTTCGGCTTGAGGCTGAAGCGGCGCGACATGTCGAACTTGTATGAGGCGCCCAGCAGGCCGGAGAACAGCCATCCCTTCCAGCTACCATCCGCGTCATAGGTGAAGTCGGTATCGTCGATAGTGCCGGTGTAGGTCCGGGTCGAATCGATCGAGATGCGCGAGGCACCCACACGCGCCCAGGCCATCAGCGGGCCCTTGGCGGTGCGCCAGAACGCGCCGAAATCGTGCTGACCGATATCGAGGTCGCCGGTGCCACCATTGTCCTTCACATTGGACTTGAGCCAGGCATAGGAGAGGCCAAAGTAACCCAGATCCGTGTGCCGTTCGAAGCCCGCCGAGAGGCCCCAGCCGCTGGCCTTGTAGCTGGCGGTGCCGGTTGCCTCCTTGCTGGCGCGCCAGTAAACCGGCTCAAGCCAGCCGCCCACATCCGATATCTCGAACATCGAGGTCTCATCGCTGATGTGCCGCGCGGCCAGACGGTCGCCCATGGTCGCCGCCTTGAACACGCCGCCGGCATGGTCGGGCAGGAGCGAGGCGGTCTGGGTGCGCAGGGTCGCCGAATCCTCGACTTGCAGCAGGCTCTCGGTGATGGAGTCGTCATTCTGCGCGGCGCGATAGATCGCGTCCCAGCCGGCTGCCTGTGATTTTGTCAGGCCCAGTTCGCCGGTCGTCTTGCGATCCAGCGTAAGGTAGACGTTGCTGTCGTCGCTGCTGACGCTGCCGGTGTAAAGGAACGGCGTATCGACCGATGCATTGAGCGCGCCGTCGATTGTGAGGTTGTCCGACGACAGGACCGTGTAAGTGCCCTCGGCCGTGGCCAGGCTGTTCACCGTCGCAACGACGCTGGCGCCGTCTTCCAGCACCGCATTGTCCGCGACGATGGTCGAGCTTTCCGCGCCGTCGACGTAAACGCCGATGGTGCCGGCCGAGGCAACATGGAGGCTGCCGAAGTTGACCGTCACCGCCTCGTCCGGGATCAGCGTTCCGCCATTCACGGTGACCGCCACGTTGCCCGAATTGGTGAATTGCCCGGAATAGGTCGCCGTATCGTTGATAGTCACGGTGCCCGCCTCGCCCGCGAAGTCCATCGTGCCCGCGAACGTCGAGGTGCCCGAAAGGCTGGCCGTGCCGGCCCCGGCGCCGAAGTATACATCGCCGGCGTAGGCGGCATCGTCCGACAGTGTCAGGGTATCGTCGCCCGCGCCAAACCGGGTGTCGCCCACGATCTGGCCGGTCGAAGCGGCGATCGTGTCGTTGCCCGAGCCCGTCAGGATATCGCCGTAGATACGCGCGTAGACGGTAGGGTCCGCTTCGTCGTTGTCCTCCACATATTCGGCGCGGGTCTGGGCGTCGACATCGTTGAGGTACTGGGTGATGGTGACGCCGGTGGTATTGGCCGAAAGGTCGATCGCGGTCCGGCTGTCGGTGGTGGAGCCGTTGGCGCTGATGTAGCCGGTGTTGACCAGCGACGTCAGGCTGCCGGAAAGGTCCTGGATGCCCACCGTCGTGCCCTCGCCGGCCGAGGTGAGCGAGGCGCTGATGGTACCGCTATTGTAGAGGCTGCTGACCGTGCTGCCCTCGTTGATGAGCAGCGCGGTGGCGGCAGTATCGTAGGAAATTGCCGATAGCGTGCCGGAAATGCCGATGCCCCCAGTCAGCGCCACATTACCGCCCTGTCCGCCCACGACAACGCCGTAGGCCGCGGTGTTGCTGTAATAGGAGTTGGCGGTAATCGAACCTTCGAGCGCCAGCGAATACGTGCCCACGTTCGCGGCCACCGAACCGATCGTGATGTCGCTGGTACCGCCGATCTGCAGCGCTGCGCCATTGCCGTAGACGGTGATGACGCCGGAGCCCTCGTCGCTGTCGTCCACCCCGTCCCCGTCGATGTCGTCGGAGCCCGAATCGTCGTCGACCGGCGGCGCGGCGATGTAGATGCCGCCCGCGACGTTGCCGGTGACCGAGACCGCCGCCGTGCCGGTGCGCAGCGCAGCGCGGGACAGGACCACCGTGTCGCCATCGTCGTTGGTGTAGGAATAGCCCTTGCTCACTGTCCCCTGAATGGTGAGCGCCCCGGTGAGATCACCATTCACAGCCACCGCGCTCGAACCATAACCCACGACCGAGACGGTGCCATTTACGGTAACATTGCCGTCCACGCCCAGCGTCGAGAGGCCCACCGAATTGTCACCAATGACGCTGATCGAGCCGCTATTGGTGACATTGCCGGTCCAGTTCCCGCCCAGCACAATGCCGCCCGAGTTCTGACCCTCGACCGTTATGGCGCCGTCGTTGAGGATCGTGCCTGCCGCATCGCCCGAGGAGTAAATGCCGTAGCGCTTGCTGGCCGAGGCGATATCGGTGGTGACGATGCCGTCGGCATCGTCATCGTCGGGAACGTAGTCCTCCAAGACGGAGATCGTCGCATCGTCGCCCACGGTTACGGTCGAAGTAGTGCCCGAAGCGATGGCGATGGCCGAGGTATTGCTCGCGCCGCCCATCTCGATCGTCCCGTTCATCGCCGCGGTCGAATTGCTGTCCACGGTTATCCCGCTGCCACTCGGCAGCGCGATGGAACCGGCGCTCTTGACCGTGATATTGCCCGCACTCGACGTCGTGAGCGGGGTGGCCGTGTCCCCCGACACGGTAGTATCGGCCAGCGCCGGGGCAGAAACGAGAGCGAGCACGAGCGCGCCCAGACTGGAAGTGGTGTGCAGCGAAGCCATGATTTTTTGCGTCCCGGAAGGATTGGTAGCGAAGATTCTGAATGAAATGCGCAGCGACCTGAGGCTCAGGTCAGATGGCCCGGCTCAGGTAGCGATGCCGATCAGGGCGCTGCCTGCGTATCCGGCCGACACGCTGCCGCTGAGCGTGGGTGTCATCTGCGCCAGCTGCGCAGAGGTATTGTCGCCAAAGACATTGTCCGACGAGAGCGAGATCGCGTTGTAGTTCGCGATGCTGGCCGTGTAGGTGGAATCGCCCGTGAAAACGGCGATGTTGGTAGCCGCCGGCATCGCCAGCTGCGAAATCAGCGCGGCGGTGCGTCCGGTGCTGGCGGAAGTCAGGCCTCCGGTGAAAATCTCGAAGTGGACATGCGGCCAGCGGCCCGAATAGCAGGCGGGATAGATCGTGGTGAAGGTCACCTTCCCCTCGGCATCGGTCACCTGAACGCCGCGCAGATAGCTTTCTGCCGTCACGCCGCTCGAATAGAGCGAGTAGCGGCCATAGGCATCGCAGTGCCAAACGTAGATTGCCGCGCCCGAAATTGCCGCGCAGCCATTGGTGACATCCACCAGTTGCAACTTGAGTTCTAACGGAACGCCGGTCGCCGTCGTCGTTGATCCGATGAAGCTGGAGCGGATGTCGGGGCGCACGATGCCGCTTTGGGTCAGCACGTTCGAGGTAGCGCCGCTGGCGCTATTGGTGCCGTCCGCAGGGTAAGGCCCGTTGGTCTCGGTGGGATCGGCAATGCATGAGGCGTTCAAAGTCCCGCCGGAAGTCGACGACGAAGTCGAGGTTGACGAGGACGAACCGGAGGTCGAGGTCGAACTGGAGGATGAGGATGTCGCTGTTTCGGACCCCAACGAAGAAGAACCGCTGTCGTCTCCGCCGCAGGCTGTCAGTACGGCCGCGGCGCCCGTGCCGGCCAGGAAAGCCAGTGCCCGGCGCCGGGCGACCATCTCGCGTCCTATCGCGCCCAGATCTTCGGCAAGGCTATGCCCGTGGCGCGGTTCGCCTTGCGCTTCATGCTCCCGATTATCCATCTCGTCCTCCTTGCGCCCGGCTCCTTTGCCGGCCGAGCCTCGCGAAGGACTGTGCGCCGGGAGTTGCCGACGGATTTCAGGAGAATTGCGTCACGTTTGCGCTACTTTTCGCCCGGGTTGACCACGGCAGGCACGAAGAGATAGCCTTCATTACGTACTGTACGGATGATGTCGCTGCCGCCCTCACCTTCTGACAACTTTCGGCGCAGGCGCGAAAGCTGAACGTCGATGGCACGGTCGTAATGGTCCGAATCCTCGCCGCGCGACCAGTCCAGCAGCTGGTCACGGGTCAGCACCCGCCGCGGATGCTGGGCGAAGGCGCGAAGCAGGCGGAACTCGCCGTCCGAAAGCGAAATGACCGCATTGGTCGGATCGAACAGCAGGCGCAGACCAAGGTCCATGCGCCATCCCGCGAAGTTCAGGCAGTCCCCCGAATCGATCTCGGCGGCGCGAGGGCGCGGCGTTTCCGCACCCGCCACAGGCGGAGCCACGGCACGGCGGCGCAGCACAGTGCGGATGCGCGCCAGAAGTTCGCGCGGATTGCAGGGCTTGGCCAGATAATCGTCGGCGCCCATTTCAAGGCCGACGATACGGTCCACGTCACTGCCCACGGCCGAAAGCATGATGACCGGCGGCGCATCCGCGCCCAGGGCCCGAAGTGCGGTGAGCCCGTCTTCACGCGGCATCATCACATCCAGCACGATGAGATCGAAATTCTCTGCCGCCAACATCGCGCGCATTTCCAGCGGGTCGGCAGCCGTTGCCGTCTCGTAGCCGTGCTTGGCAAGAAACTCGCCGATCAGCGAGCGGATGCCCTCGTCGTCATCGACGATGAGAATGCGGGTCTGAAGGTCCATTACGCGTGGTTCTAGGATCATTCGCCCGTCATGGATAGTATGTGTTCCGCGCGGATTTCAGCCGCCGTCACAGGCCGCAGACCCGGTGAAATGTCCGTGCAAAACGGTGAAATCCGGCGGCAACCTGGGCCTCCCAGAAAACTGGTCATGGACAGTCGAGCCAGCCACGACACGTATCGGGCAGCCGGCTTCACGAGCCTGCCAGCGCCCCCCGCGCCCATTCTCGTGAAGGCGGACCCAGTCGTGTCAACGGCCGCCGTCCCGGGCACCCCCGCCAGGATGCCCGGCGGTGCCGGGATCGTCGTCCGAGCAGGTTTTGTAGTCGCACCCGCCCTGCTCGGCGACGGTCCCGGAATACCTGCTCCAGCCGGAAAAGATTTTATCCGGTGTTCGGTAACGGACGTAACCCGGAGTCCACAAACTGACACAGCTGTGAGCTACCTGCCGCCCAGCCGGGGCGAAAACGGCGCAAGAGTTTCCATCCGGATGCCCGGCCCAGGCGGCACCGCATCCGGCTCGTTCCGAGGTGACTGCTCCCTCCACCGGCCTTTCAGGCCAACGGAGGGAGCGCGGAGCAGGGACAGGAGGGACGTGTCCCTCTCTCCTGTCCCTGCTCCGCATAATAACGCTCGCTGCGCGCCTTGCCGCCATCAACTCCCTCGAATTCGCCGCGGCGTCGTGGCAAAGCAGCATCCATGAACGTCCCCAGCCTTCCGCGCCGGCTCGGCATGCCGCTTGCCATGCAAATGGTCGCCATCTTGGTGTGCGTGCTGCTGGCCGCGCAGGCGGTAACGCTTGCGCTGACTGTGCTGCTGCCCCCGCGCCCCACCGCGCGGTGGAACATGGACGAAGTCGCTGCCGCGCTGACCGGCGCCTCGCCGCCTGAGCGGCTCGAACGCAAGGCGATGAGCGGCCCGCCGGATGTGCGCGGCCAGGGCTGGCTGGTATCCGAATCCTCGCGCGAGGCGCTGGCGCAGCGCCTTGGCCGCTCTTCGCGCGATGTCGTCTTGGCGTTCTACACTCAGCTTCCCGTGGGCGGTGTCGCCGTCCCCAGCGAAGCACGCTCGCCGCTCGCGGTCGAAGTGAAGAAAAGCGGCGGCGGGCTCGGCTCGCTGCTGGTTGAGGAAGTACATGCGCAGGCCATCCCCGGCGGTCCGCCCGTTGGCGCCAGCCCCGGCTCCGGCGGCATGCCTTCCGGCGGCTTTCCCGGCGGCCGAATGCCCGGCGGTGGGTTCCCCGGCGGCAGTGCCGGGCCCGCCGGACGCCCCGGCGGCGGCTTCCCCGGATCCTCGACACCGCGCCCCGGCCTCCCGCAAGGCGGGGTCGGCCGACCCACGAGCGGGCTGCCCGGCGGCGGTCCCCGCAATCCCGGAGCGCCCACTGCCGGAGTTCCGGCTGCCGGCAATCCGGCTAAGGGCACCCCCGCCCAGACCGGACCAAGCGGCAATGGCGGCAATGGCGGCGCGGGCTTCCAGCCCGGAACCGGCGTCGGCGGCATCGGCGGGCGCGGGGATTTCGGCGGCATCGGCGGCGCGAACCGGGGCATGATCGGCCCCGGCGGTGCCATGGGGCCGGGCATGAACGCAGGGCCATCGGTGCCGGTGATGACCGCACCTGTCCAGATCATCCCGCCCAGAACGGCCGAGACTGCCGAACCGGCAAGCTCGCCTTCCAGGGCAGTCCGGACGCCCATACCGGCGCTGCAACCGCAAACGATCGCGCCGCCGTTCATCCAGCCCTCCGCCCCTGCCGCACCGGCGCGGACAGTAGCCCCCGAGCCCGTCCGCGCCGCCGAAGTCACCGCCAGGCCGCAGCCAATCCCGTTCCGCAGGACGCGCGATTCGCTGTTCGACATGGCATCGCCCCCGTTCATCGAAGGGGACTTCGTGGCCGCAGCCCGTCAGAGCGACGGCACCTGGATCGCGGTCGCCCCGCGCGCCGAGCCATTCCCCAACGCCTGGCAGAGCCGCGTGATGCTGTGGTTCGCGCTATCGCTGGCGATTGTCAGCCCGCTGGCCTGGCTGTTCGTTCGGCGCATCGTTTTGCCCTTGCGCGAATTCGCCTCGGCCGCCGAGCAGCTTGGCCGTGATCCGTCCGCCACCATCCTCCCGCTTTCCGGCCCGGCTGAGATCGGGCGCGCCGCCAATGCCTTCAACCAGATGCGCAACCGCCTGCGCGCCTTTGTGGACGACCGCACGGCGATGGTCGGTGCGATCAGCCATGACCTGCGAACCCCCCTTACCCGCCTGCGCTTCCGCATCGAGGACGTACCCGACGACCAGCGCGAAGGCCTGCTGCGCGAAGTGACCGAGATGGAAGCGATGATCAGCCAGGTCATCGCCTTCATCCGCGACGCCTCCACCCCCGGCCCGCGCGAGCGCGTGGACTTCGCCGAACTGATCGCCGGCAGCGTAGCCGATGCGCAGATGGTCGGCGGCAAGGTCGAGATCGAGCGTAATGCCAACATACCGGTAGACGTCGATCCTGTCGGCATCCGCCGCCTTCTGGGCAACCTGCTCGAAAACGCGGTTAAATACGGAGATACCGCCCGCGTGCGTGTCTCGCTGTCCGGCGGCGAGGCCGTGGCCGAGATCGTCGATGCCGGTCCCGGCATCCCGGAGGGCGAGTTCGACCGCGCCTTCGAGCCGTTTTACCGCACCGACGAGGCGCGCAAGTCGGGCCGCAAGGGCAGCGGGCTGGGTCTTGCGGTATGCCGCTCGATCGCCCGCGCGCACGGCGGCGACGTGTCGTTCGCGCACGCGCAGGACGGCTTCATCGCCCGTGTCTCCGTGCCCGCAGCTTTCGATCCGACTTTGCGCAAGGTCGCCTGACAGGCATGAGGAAGCATGCCTGGGCCCTTGCCCTGCTCGCCCTGATGCCTGCTCCTGCAAGAGCGCAGGACACCGCCGAAACGGTCACCGCCTCCGCAAACGAGACGCCGCCCGCTGAAAGTCCATCGCCAATCGAGGTCCAGCCGCTGTGGACGGCGGCTGCTTCCGCCGGCATCAGCAACCGCGACGATGGCCCGGACGGCAGTTGGCAATCGCTCAGCCTCACCCGCCGCATCGGCCGCGGTTATGCGCGCGGCAGCCTGATGCGCTATAGCGGCACCCTGCTGCAAGCCGATGTCGCCCTGCCCTCGGATTACTACGTCGGCACAATCGGCGCTGGCGGCAATTTCGACAATTGGGTCGTGGACGGCTGGGCCAGCTACGGCCGGCAGGACTATGGACGGATCAGCGCCGCTGCAGGAAGCCGCACGAGCACGGGCGCGAAGGGCAGCGACTACTATGCGATCGGCGGCGATTTCGGCCGCGTTGTGCCGCTGGGGTCGAATTTCTACATGACGCCCACCGTGGCCGCCTCCTTCGCCAACGGCCGCCTGCTGCGCCCCGCCCCTACCGGTTCGGGCCTGACCGATCTGGAAACCAGGGAGCCCACCTGGTCCGCCAACGCCGCCGTGCGCGTGGACCATGCCTTTGGCCGTGGCGGCATCCACTACGCCGGCCTGTCGATCTCGCGCAACTGGACCAGCAACGGCATCTCGGCCCTGCGCCTGCGCCGGTCCGACGATTTGAACGAAGACGGCAGCCAACATTTCATGCTCGACAGCAAGCACTACGCCGACAGCTGGTTCGAAGCCGGGGCCACCGCCAGCATGAAGCTGGGCCGGGGGCTTTACATCGACCTGTTCGCCACGCGCAGTTTCGGGGTGGAGGCGGGCAACGTCACATCTGCCGGCGCAACCTTGCGCAAATCGTTCTAAAAAAGTTCGGTTATCATCTGATCCATCTTTTTGCGTTAGGGCCGCAGCCGTAACGGGCATGAAATGTGAAGGCGGCATGGCGAACGACATGAAGGAAACAACGGTACTGGTAACGGGCGCGGCTGGCTTCATCGGCGCGGCCGTGGCCGAAGCGCTGATGGCGCGCGGGCAGGCAGTGGTCGGCATCGACAACCTCAACGATTATTACGCCGTCTCGCTCAAACAGGCCCGGCTGGACAGGCTGACCGCCAGCCACGGCGATCGCTTCCAATTCCATGCCCTCGATTTTTCCGACATGGCGGCGCTGACCGCCGCCCTCGCGCCCCACCACTTCGACCGGATCGTGCATCTGGGCGCTCAGGCCGGTGTGCGTTACTCGCTGGAGAACCCGCAGGCCTACGTGGCATCGAACCTTGCCGGTCACGTCAATATGCTGGAGCTGGCGCGCGCCCGGCAAGTCGCCCACATGGTCTATGCCAGCTCCAGCTCTGTCTACGGCGGCAACACCAAGATGCCCTTCGCGGTTGAGGACCGCACCGACCACCCGGTATCGCTTTACGCCGCCACCAAGAAGGCGGACGAACTGATGAGCGAGACTTACGCCCACCTGTTCCGCCTGCCCCTGACGGGCCTGCGCTTCTTCACCGTCTATGGCCCTTGGGGCCGCCCCGACATGGCGATGTGGAAGTTCGCCGAGCGCATCCTCACCGATCGCCCGATCGACGTCTACAACCACGGCGAGATGCACCGCGACTTCACCTATATCGACGATATCGTCGGCGGCGTGCTCGCCTGTCTGGACCGCCCACCGGCTGACGACGATGCGCCCAAGGCCGGCGGCAGCGTCAAGCCGCACGCGCTCTACAACATCGGCAACAACTGCTCGGAACACCTGCTGCGCCTGATCGAAGTGCTGGAGGATGCCCTTGGCCGCAAGGCACAGCGCAATCTCCTGCCGATGCAGCCCGGAGATGTTCCCGCAACATACGCCGACATCACCGCCCTGACCCGCGACACCGGCTATGCGCCCAGCACCCCGATCGAAATCGGCGTACCGCGCTTCGCGGACTGGTTTCGCGCCTACACCGGGCTTTAGAGCAGCGAAAGCTCCCGCCAGCCCCCCTGCCGGCGACATATCGCCCCTGCGCGCATTACCTCTTCCCACCGCGCATCAACGGGCCTAGACGGCGGCTATCCCCGGGGGGCCGCTTATGTGTGGCTGAGAGGTGGGCAGCAGCCCACGACCCGCTGAACCTGATCCGGTTGATACCGGCGTAGGGAGGGCCAGCGGCAGTTTTTCCCGTTGTCCTTCCGAATGGAGTGGACGCGTGAAGATGGCTGGTAAATTCAAGTTTCTGGGCGGGGCCGCTCTGGCGTTCCCGGCTCTGCTGTTCGCGCCCGTGGCCATGGCGGACGATGACGCCGCCGAACGCGCGGAAATCCAGGTCCTGGGCCATCCCGACCCCGAAGGCTTGCTGCCCGACCAGACCGCGCCCAAGGCGGTCAGCGCCATCTCGTCTGACTTCATCGTCAAGCAGGCGCCGACGCTGAATGCGTTTCAGCTGGTCAATCTGCTCCCCGGCGCCAATGTTTCCACCACCGATCCTTACGGACTGTCAGCCAATTCCAGCCTGACCCTGCGCGGGTTGGGGCAGGACCAGATCGGCGTGGTGATGGAAGGCGCGCCGCAGAACGACATCGGCTATTATGTCGCCTATCCCTCGCAGTTCGCCGATGCCGAGAACGTCCGGCAGGTGACGCTGTCGCAGGGCACCGCCGATATCGACGCTCCGGTGGTCGCCGCAGCGGGCGGCCTGCTGTCGCTGACGCTGGACGATCCCCGGCCGGAGACGGGCGGGCTGGTCAACCTCTCGGTGGGGTCCTACGATGAGCGGCGCATCTTCGCACGCCTTGATACCGGAACGATCGGGGCTACCGGGCTGAAGGCCTTCGTTTCCTATTCCAACAACCGGGCGGACAACTGGCGCGGCGCGGGCTTCGACAAGCGCCAGCATGTCGACGCCAAGCTGCTGCGCGAATGGGGCGATGGCAACCGCGCCAGCATCGCATTATCCTACAACGATGCCAGCACCTCGACTTATCCCAGCCCGACCATGGCGGAATGGAATGCCAGCGGGCGCGGCTTCAACTTCGACAAGCGCTACACCGCCGGCAACACCAATTACTGGCGCCTGTACCGCAGCCCTTTCCGCAGCCTCTATTTCGCCGCCCCGCTGCACCTGAAGCTGAGCGACACGCTGACATTCGACAGTTCCGCCTACCTTCAGTTCGGCCACGGCAACGCACCCTACGGCACTCAGCTGGCCACCACCGGCAACTATCTTGGTGCAGAGGAACTGGCACAGCCTGTCGCGCTGCCCGGCGCCGTGGACGGCGTGGCGACCGTGCTGGGCAACTACACTGGCAAGCAGCGCCGCGTCGGCGATGTCAGCAAGTTCACCCTTCAGGCGGGCGCCCACCGGATCACGGCGGGGGTCTGGTTCGATTACGGCACCGACCGCGTGACCCAGTCCTACACCTCAATCGGCGCCGATGGCCGCCCGGTCGACGAATGGGGCTATCAAAGCAAGGCGATCAAGACCGCCGATGGCCGCCTGCTCGCCTATGAAAACGCGCGCACCGAAACCGTGACCAAGGCCTTCTTCCTGGCCGACAGCATCACGCTTACGCCGCGTCTGGGCGTGGACATCGGCTTCAAGGGCGTGAGCGTGCTGCGCAATGGCCGCAATTACCTGCCCGGCCCGCAGTCGAAGATTGATGCCGACAGCTTCGCCGCGCTGCCCCGCGCCGCGGTGCATTACCAGTTGGACGATCGCCAGCAGCTGTTCGCCAACATCGCCACCAGCTTCCGCACCCCCAACGAGTTCTCGCTCTACGACAGCTATTACGGCGGCGAGGTGGTCAGCAGGGGCACTACCGCGCTCAAGAACGAATATTCCGTCTCGCAGGAACTGGGCTACCGCTACATCGGCCCCAGCCTGTCATTCTCGCTGACCGCCTTCCACTATCACTTCCGCAACCGGCAGGTGGCGACGGTGATCGACAGCGGCGGCGCGCTGGTCAATTCCACGATCAATGCCGGCAGCCAGACTTCCTACGGCCTGGACGGCGAGATCGACTATCGCCCCGCGAAGGGCGTCAGCGTCTATCTTTCGGGCGAATACCTGCACGCGCGGCTGAACGACGACCTCGCCGTCGGCGGCGACTATCTGCCGACGAGGGGGAAGCACGCAGTCGCCGCCCCGACCTTCCAGTTCGGCATGGGCAGCACGTATGACGACGGACGGCTGTTCGGCAGCACCGCGCTGAAATACGTTGGCCGCCAATACGCCACGTTCACCAATGACGAGAGCATCAAGGGCTATGCGACGCTCGACCTGTCGATCGGCGTTCACCTTGCCGGGCTGATCGATGCGCAGCGCATGGACCTGCGTCTCAATGCGATCAACGTGACCAACCCGCGCGTGCTTTCGGGCGTGCAGACGGTCACGACCAATGCGCTCGATACGGTCGGGCGCGGCGGTACCGTGATCGCAGGTGCGGCTCCGGGGTATTACGTGGGCAGCGGCCGGGCCTTCGTGGCGACGCTTTCGCGCGCTTTCTGATCGTGAGCGCGCAGGACCATCTCGTCCACGGCATGGGCACCGCGCTGGAGGCGCCGACATGGCCCGCCATCACCCCCCCGCCGAGGCCGAGGCGATCCTTGCGCGTTTTCCCGCAGCCGGGGCGATGACCGCCTTGCGCTGGCATTCGCCGCGCCCGTTCTCGGCGGCGGCGCTGGTGGAGACGGTCGGCGGCACCTTCCTGCTCAAACGCCATCACCGGCAGGTGCGCACGGCGGCGGCGCTTGAGCAGGAACATGTCTTCATGGCGTATCTGCGCAGCTCCGGGCTGTCAGTGCCGGAGGTCATGCTGACGGCCGCGGGCCGCGGGGCCATGGAAAACGGCGACTGGACCTACGAACTGCATCGCAGCGCCCCTGGCCTTGACCTCTACCGCGACCGGCCATCCTGGACGCCGTTTCTCTCCCACCGCCACGCCCATGAGGCGGGCGCGGCGCTGGCACGGTTGCATCGTGCCGCGCGCGGTTTCGATGCGTCCCCACGCGGGTCCCATCCTCTCGTCGCCAGCTTCACGATCCTGCCCGCGCCCGATCCGCTGGCGGCAGCGCAGGCTTATGTTGCGGCTCGCCCGGCGTTGGCTGCCTTTCTGCGGGGTAAGCCGTGGGTTGAGGAACTGGCGCGCCTGTTTGCCGCGCTCGGTGCCGGCCTCTCCCCGCAGTTGGCGCGCCAGCCCACGCTGTGGACGCACGGTGACTGGCACCCCTCCAACCTCCTCTGGTCAGACGAGGGCACGGTTGTCACCACCTTCGATTTCGGTTTGGCAGAGCAGACCTGCGCGCTCCACGACCTCGCCGCCGCCATCGAGCGCACGGCAATCCCCTGGCTCGAACCCGATCACGCGCCCGCCGATGCGCAGGCCGCGCTGGCGGTGATCGCCGGTTACCACGCGGTACTGCCGCTGAGCCGCGAGGACCTGGCAACCACGATAGCCCTGCTGCCGCTGGTTCATATCGAGTTCGCCCTTTCGGAAGTCGATTACTTCGCCGGTATCCTGGCCGATCCCGATCAGGCTGCGCTGGCGTGGAATGGCTATCTCATCGGTCACGCCGACTGGTTCCTGTCGCCTGCGGGACAGGACTTTCTTGCGCAAGTCAGGCACGGCGCACTCGCACACAACGAGGTGCGGCTCTGATGTCGCCACTGGAAATCATCGCCGTCGCCGTCAGCTTCCTGGGCATCTGGCTCACCGCGAAACGCTGGCTGCTGTGCTGGCCGGTCAGCCTGCTGGCCTGCGCCCTGTACTTCAAGCTGTTCCTCGACGTGCGCCTCTATTCGGACATGGTCCTGCAAGCGCTGTTCGGCATAGCGATCCTGTACGGCTGGGCAGCATGGTCGAAAGGCAAGGGCGATGACGGAACCGTCGCGGTAAGGCCCCTCAGCCCCCGGCAGGCAGGCGCCGGCATGGCGGCAGGCGCGCTGGGCGCCGCCGCGATAGGCTGGTTCACCAGCCACCATACCGACGCCGCGCTGCCATGGATGGATGCCGGGCTCAGCAGTTTCAGCCTGGTCGCCCAATACTGGACCGCCCGGCGGCAGGCGGCCAGCTGGTTACTGTGGATCGCGGTGGACGTACTTTACGTAGGGATGTTCGTATTCAAGGGCCTGTGGCTGACCGCCGGCCTTTATGCAGCGATGATCGCCCTCGCCGTGATCGGCTACAGGCGCTGGCGGCAAGCGGCCCCTATGTCTGTTCCTGTTTAGCGCGCCTTATTCATCGAGCTCGGCCAGGGTTACCGGGAGTGACATAAGCCTCTGATCTTTGTCAGGAACCGGGTGTCTACGCCGGCCCTGTCGCAGGGCAGAAAATGCCACAGGGCGCACCCGCCATGAACGATGATGTCGCAGGCCCATTCCGCTTCTCAGCGGTGCATCGCAAGAAAGTCGCCGCAGCTTTCGCCGGTGGCCTCCTCACGTCGCGCGCGCGTGTTCGCGATCGCGTGCGGCTATCAGGATGCCTATGACCTTGACGCCTTGCGTGACGATCCGGGTTTTCGCCTGGCGCTGGGCAAGTTGCCTTTCTACGAAATTACCTGAGACTTGCTGAAAATCGCACGGCGCAGTGTCTCTGAAAGCTCGGCTTGCGGACAGGGCTTCAAGCAGAAATACGCGCCAGGATATCGCCCCCTTACCGCGGAGGTATCGGAAATTCCCGAGTGAAATATTATCGGCACACCCGCGTCCTGCAAGCGATCGGCGACAGGAAAAACATCGCCGTCGGCCAAGCGTATGTCCAAAATCGCACAATCGGGTAATCGTCGATCCAGAAGGGCGAGTGCGCCGCTGACCGAGCCGCAGGGACGTAGAGCGACAAATCCAGCCTCGAATACCGTATCCTCCAGGTCGAGGGCAACGAAGGGGGCATCATCGACGATCAGAACTTCAACGGTCATCAAGAACTCTGCTTGCAATCATGAGGCATTAAGGCTGCCACGGCTCTCCGGTTCCGCGCCATGGCAGGAACTGCCTGAACGGCGGCTGCCTGAAAGGCACGATCTGACGCGGCGCGGCTCCTCCTCACCCCAATTTCGCCACCTCCTGAAGTGATCGCATCGCCGCCGCGGAAACAGCGGCAGTTGTAAGCTGCGGTTTGTGCCGTCTAAGGTAGTCGTAATGGCCGGGGAGGTTGGATGAAGCCTGGAATTCTTGCCTGCGGGTTGTTCGCGCTCTGTCCGTCGATGGCGCAGGCGCGGGCCTCGCAGTGGTGGTACGTGACGCAAGGCGCTGACAAGGTGCTGTTCGTCGATGCCGAATCCATCACGCGCGAAGGCGACATGGTCCGGTACGAGGCCAGCCAGATCCTGCGCGAACCCGGCAACCCCGCTGCCTCGCTGCGCGCCTCCATGATCGGCGACTGCAGCGACAACACCGAAACGTGGGACCTGGTCCTGCGCTACGGCGAAGATGATGAAAGGCTTGATGAGACGGCGCTGAGCTACGCTGGCCCTAACCCGGTAGAGGCCGGGTCGGTGGGGGCTGCGCAGTTGCAGTTCGTCTGCGCTGCCGATCGAACGCGGACCGACGGCTTCCCTCTGGCGATCGACCAAGTCGCTTTCGCCGAAGCGCTGATCGCCGACACCGACGCTTCGGTCAGCCCGGCAGACCTGCACGAACGGATGCGCGAGGACCCCAAGGTGCCGGTCATTCGCTCGACGGCGCCCTCGCCCGACACCTTCGGAACCCCGCAGGCGACCACGGCGGGTCACGCCGTCGTCCCGCCGCGCGACTATGCCAAGGGGGTGGAAATTCCCGACGCCCGAAATTACGATACGATCGAAAGCGGCACGATCTACGATATTGCCTATCGCGGGATCGAAAAGGGAGAACTGGCCTTCGATTTGCGCGGCTACAGCATCGATGATCTCGCGCATGCCAGCAGCGCCCAGACGATGCGCTTTCCGGCTTCCCAGAAGACAATCCATATCCGCGACATCGAAATCACGGTTCTGGCCGCCACACCACAGGATCTGCGCTTCCACGCGAGCCTTGCTCCCACGGACGGCGATGACGTTCCCTTCGTATGCGCCGATCCGGCATGCACCGCGCAATGATCCGCGCCACCGCGTTGTCGGTCGCCTTGCTGGGCCGGCACACGCTCAGCAGGCGGCCCGGATCCACCCCGAAAGGTGCCACTTCTTCGCCGCGACGGTCATCGCCGTACGCGCCGCTGCGCCGAGCCGCTACGCAAGGGCCGACTTCCTTGCTTATGTGGCACTTTCCCAAGCCTGCACTGATAATGCGAGGACGGTTTGCGATGAGGCACAAGCGCTGGAGCGGGCAGGCTCCGAGCATCGCGCGTTATGGATCAAGTCGTGCGATGCAGTGGTTCAGGCCAAGGGGAAATTCATCTCCTGCGAGGCCATGGGGCGGTTCCGAGACGACTACGACGACGCCATGGCCACACGCCGGAAGCTTAAAACGATGTTCCTGGCCCCGCTCGACAATTTGACCTGAACGCCTGCTGGCCTGAATGCTCGCCGTGGTGCGCCGGCCGGTGTATCGAGCGCCCTGGCAGCCGGTCGCCGTGGGCAAGCCGCCCGCCGCCAGTTATTCTCGATAGGCATTCCTTGCTTCCTTGCCGTCGCTTTCTAAACAGGGGGACCAAATCAGGGGGATCAATGTTCGCTAAGCTTTGCTGTGCCGCTACTGTATGGTTGGCCGCGTCGACAGATGCCCATTGCGCGGAGCAACCATCCTCGCCGGTACCGCCTTCCGTGATGGTCCTCGAAGGCTGCTGGGAAGGAAGCGGGGACGTGACGGGCAAACCGGTCGCCTTAGCCGTGAACGCCTATCTGATCGTTCAGGGTGCTATGCTGGCTATCGAGGCTGTGAGCAGCGCAATCGACGATCCCGATGATCAATATGCGGCTCACCTGGTCTTCGGGGGAACTGGCAAACAATCCGGGCCAAAAGCCGATCAGATTGTCGGATATTGGGCGGATAGTTTCGGAGGCGCCTTCGCGGCGCCGGGGCGCGGCATCGGCAGCGCGGATGGAATTGAGATGACATACCAATATTCCGACAATGCCTTTGTAAACCGGTGGCGCATCTCGGGAGATCGCCTGACATGGCAAATCGCAGCTCGCGACCGGAAAGGCGTTGAAAAACCATTCGCCAGCTACGTCCTTCACAAAGCAGCGTGCGGATCATGATCCGGCTGTCCGGCGCAGTACCAATATCCCCTATTGGCTGCCTGCCGGCCTGGCACGGCGTTTCGCGCCTTGCTGGAAGCGATCAAACGAGGCTTAGATTCGTGATGCAAGTCGAGTGCCTGCGATCACGATAGCTCCTACGAGAGTTAAATAGCGCTAGGCAGATGTAGCGATTGCGACCGGCGGCCGGATCGGTCAACTTCATTACATCCCGACGGCCTTGGTCAGCGCATCGAATGCGCCTTCCAGCCCCTTGCGCGCCTCGCCGCCACCGCGTCCGGCCATCGGCGCTTCCTCGATCACGAGGATTCCTTCGCCTGCCTCCACTCTGTCCTTGAACAGTTGTTCATGGCCGAGAAAATATGGCCAGAACGTCTCGGTCCGGGTGACCGAATAGGCCAGGTCCGCCGAAAAGCCGACCAGCTGCGCCTGTCCGAACACCCGGCCGCGCTCTGCTCGTTCCACACGCACTCCTCGCCCGCCCTTGACCACCAAGCGGCAAGGGCCATGAAACACCAGATAGCGAAGCTGAAGCGTCAGCCAGGCGTTGAGTGAGAAGAGCCGCCAGTGCGAAGTAATGCGCAGCGGCCGCGCCCCCGGCTGCGCCACCGCGGCCAGCGCGCGCGGCTGCAGCGCGCACGATGCGCCTATAGGGAGTTCCAGCACCGTCACCTCGGCGAAGGGATCGCGCACCGCCGATACCGTAGTGACTTCGTCGTCGCCCCGGATGCAGGTAAGGAAGGTGAGCCCGGTGGCGATGCTAGACAGCGGGTGGCGCCAGTCGAGTAGCCAGCGTGTCGTCTTCGAACCTGTATGGGAGGTCGTCTGCAAGTAGTCTTGCCGCACCAGCAACTCCTCCCCGCTGCCCAAACGCACGGCGACCGATGTGGTGCTGCGCTCCGCCGGAGCGATCGAACGTCTCTCCCCACCGGGCACGGCAAGCCGGATTGCGGGGCGGCGTTCGGCCAACGGCGCGAACACGAACCAGAACAGCAGGCGGATCAGGTAGGGCATCGCCATGATGAGCAGCAAAGCCTTGAAAGCGCCCCATAGCACGTCCTTGACATGCCATTTCTCAGCCCAAAGGCGCAGCTTTTCCGGCAGGGTTCCGCGCCATGCCGTGCGTGCATCATGCGTTGCATCCTGCAATGGCTGCAATGCCCGTACCATCTCGTCGCCAAGACCAGCACCGGTGATGTCGAAGGCTATTTCCGCCTTGCGGAGGGCGGCATCGAGCGCGCGCCGGTCTTGCCATGCCTGCAGCGCCTTTTGGGCCGGAACGCAGGTATCGGCACGGCGTCTGGCGAGCGCCTTGTGCTCGTTGCTATCCACCCATGTGTTCACGCGGCCGAGCCAAGTCGCTTCATAGCTGCGCAGGGCGTTGATCGCGTCGAGGCAGGCAGGGCGCAAGCGCGCATATTCCCGGCGCAACTGATCCGGCTTTTCGCGGGCTTTCGCGAAATCTCGGGCCCGTTGCAGCGCTTCCAGTTCACGCTGCAGCAGGACTATGCGCAGCTTGCGCATCTCGTTGGTGCGAACGCCTTGTGCTCCGCCCTTCAGCAAGACCGCGAAATTGTTGCCAGGCGGGTTGGTGCGTTCCTTCTCAAGCTCGGCAGCAGTCTCGTCTATACGCCCCTGCAATGCGGCGCTGCTCGCGCGCTTGGCGGCCGCACGCTCACGATCGAATACGGCCTGCAGCGCCATGACATCCGCATCGAGCGCCTGACGCGTACCCGCCAACGTCACGTAATTTCCCTTCGAATCTTTCGCCGAGCGCCAAGCGTTGAGGACGAACGGAGAGAGAGCAAACGCGGCCACCAGCGCCAGATAAAGCAATCCGCGCCGCAGCAGCCATTTGAGAAAAGTCTTAAGTGCGCTCATCGGGTCGCTTTCCTGCAGGCGGCAGCGGTGTGGCTCGAACGATCAAAGATCTTGTCGGCCTGGGATAATGCTGAATGCCAAACTAAGGACTGCATCACATTTCACACGTAGAAGGGTTCAGGCCACGCAGGCATCGGTTCGATGCCCAATCTCCATCATCGCAGAGAGCCATATGCGTGCACCGTCAACGGCGCGACTTCAACGCCCGAGCGCGAGACGCTTCTGCTTTCCGTCGAAACGGTATGTGAAACGCCAGAGCTTCGACCCTGCGGGATGGATCTCGAGATGGAGCCCCCGGCCATCGCTGCATCGGCAGGCCTTCTGCGCAGGCTGGAGGTGACGCCTCTGCATTTCCGTAAGCGCCATTGGCGATTCTCCTCGACGTGTCGAGGAGCGTGACGGCGGGCAAAGTGGCCACGGGTTCGATGTCCGATGGCGCAAACTCCCGGTTCCCCATCGCACCATTTCGTCCAAGATGCCCTGATTTTGCCTGACACGCTCTGAGGTTGTTGAGGCTCAGAAATGGCAGAAAACCGCCATTTTTTCAACCTCTGGAGACGTTTTGGGAGGGGCAAATGGTGCCGCTTACAGGATTCGAACCTATGCCCCCATCATTACGAACACGAGCGATAGAACGGCAGAAATCCAAGGTCTTCGAGGCTTCTGATGCCGAAATTTAGCCATCCTTCCAGGTAACCCAAGCGATGCCCAGATTGTCCTGAAATCGGGATTGGACATTTTCCTAGCGAAAGCATTTTGGCTCGGAGAAGTTCGGAATTTCGACCCAGTCAAAACCCGGATATGCCCTTCCCCTCTGTGTCATTGTCCGCATATGGCACACATCTACTTTTCTCTTTGAAATTAACGCAATTGCAGGAGATGGGTTCGCAGAACAGCGTAACCGTATATCTGGCCTGCTCATGCCTAGGTAGAGCGTTCGACGCCCACACCGCCCGAGGTATGAATGACTAAGCTATTGGGAATTCAAGCTCTTCGCGGCGTGGCGGCTTTAGCGGTGGTCGCGTACCATGCTGCCAGACACCTCGGGAAAGAGGTGGATGCCTCCGCGATAACGCGCCTGACGCAACCGGGGCACGCGGGCGTCGATTTGTTCTTCGTCCTGTCTGGGTTCATCATCCTTCATGTCCATGGTAAGGATATCGGGCGCCCGAAAGCGCTCGCCCGTTACGCATGGCAGCGTTTCGCACGATTGCTTCCGATCTACTGGATAGCAATGACAGCGGCGGCAGTACTGATGCTACCTCATCATAGCAACGAGTTAACTCTCGTGCGGATCGGGCTTTCCGCCAGTCTGCTTCCGATACCACACGATCCACTACTTGGAATTTCCTGGACCTTGCAACATGAGGTGTTATTTTATTTCGCCGTAGCACTGTTGATTTGCAACAAAACTCTAGGGCTTTCTTTTTTTGTATTTTGGATAATCTGGGCCGTTTCGCAAAATATCGGGATTTTTCCAAAATCAGGGCCTGACATTATCGCCAGTGCATTCAATATTGAGTTTCTGTTCGGCATGGCTGCGGCGGTCGTTGTGCATCACGGCTGGATTAAGCACGGAGGCTTATTGGCGCTTGTCGCTGCAGGGGGGCTAATCGCGGTTGGAGTAACAGAAGTATCAGGCCTGCTTTACGGTTACGGAAATCTTGCCCGTTTGGCCTACGGTGTTCCTTCTGCAGTTCTGGTTGCGGCATTAGCGGTCTGGGAGGGTAAACGGCAGCGCAAAATCCCACTCTTGCCTATAGCACTTGGGGAAGCCTCCTATAGCCTCTACCTCTTTCATCTCTTGGGAATAGCTGTCGGCTGGCAGATTTGGTTGCGTACAGAGTTCGATTCTGTTACTAGAATCATAGAATGCTATGCATTCTTGGTAGTTAGCGCGCTCACTTGTGGTCTTGCGGCATATTACTTTGTCGAAGCACCTCTCCTCCGGTACTTGCGGCGTCGAGCTTCTTCGTGGTTTAATCGTACTGATATTGACGGAATAGTGCTTGGAAATTAGCGCTGTACGGCACTCTGAACCACAAAAAATAACAGGGAAACCCCAGACCTGCACAGAACAAATCCGGAGCTGTGAGGGTCATGTACGTGTCGCGTTCCAAATCAGCTGCTTAAGGCCAAGAAGTGCCCTTTTCAGCCGTTGGACGATCACTCCAGCAAAATAGTCGTGCCCGGTGCCGGTGCGGGTCACAATCACATCAACCTCAAACGATCCGCGATGCTCGTAGGCCTTCTGGCCTGCACGGTGCTTCCGACCGCTGGGGCTGGTCCTCACGAAATCGAGCCACCGATTCTATCGGCTGTTTCGCATCCAGAGCTTAGTTAGGGACACGCGCATAAATCGTGAGCGACTTACCGTCAGTAGTCACAACATCAACCGGATAATAGTGCGCCTGCCGGGCTATGCTGTCAGCGTCGATGGTAGTCGGACATCCACTGCCGACTACTAGCAATGATGTTTTTCCGCCAATCCTAGCTGTAATACCTGCAGGGCCGACTTGATGGCGGGGGCTCCATCGCAGGTGCTCAGATAGTGGTTCTGGAACACAAAACGTGTGGCGGCGGGCCGGTGAGAGAGGTAATAGATAGTGTGCTGGGCATTGAACACCATAATGGCGCTATTGGGTAACGTCCGGCTTTCGATCAGGCGGGCGGCATCTGCTTCCAAGCTGGGGCGGACCAGATAGTCAGGCAAAGCGCGCAGCAGGCTGATCTGATGAAACGCAGCGCATGCCAACACAGCAAGAGCCAGCCAACGTGAATTGTTCAAAGGCACGGTCCGAAGCATTGCAGCCGGTAACAGCGCCGCTGCTGGTAACGCCAGAATGAGATAATGAATATAGAGGCGATTGGAAGCACAGTTAGCGAGAACAGCTCCGATCAGTTGCAAACTCAACAGCCAAAAAGCTCGGCCAAAACGAAGACGGCGGTGAGCTATACCGTAGAGAACACATGCTACGACGGTAGGTAGAGACAGAAAAGAAAGAGGCTCTATAAAATTACTACGCCATAGCCATAGTGGCGGAAAGGGACTGCGATAAGCCCCATGGTACTGGGCCTGTTCGGCCAGATAATGCTGTAGGTCACCGCTCAAAAGTTGAGGTAACCACGCCAATGCCAGCGCGGCAACGAAGCCGAAGCTGATCGCTACACCGCGCGCCAGTATGGACTGCCAGCGTAAGGGTTGCTCCAGTGTCAGGTAGTTCGCCAAGCACAGGAAGGGTAGCGCGACCAACTCCGACATTGATGCCCAGCCGCCCAAATGCAAAGTTTCGGTCGCAAACAATGCCGCCAGCCCCAAAGCCACGGCCCTCGACATCTGCAACCTGCGTGTACTGAAGTAGATCACCGCTGCCGCCAGCGCCGCCGACACGAGTCCCAAGGCGTGGATAGCTGCAACAGTCTGCCCGCCCAACGCTTGTGCTAGCGCAAAAAGGTAATTCAACCCCACCGGTTTGTTGTCAAAAATTCCGGTGTAGGGCAGTTTGCCTTGTAAGATGTCCCGCGCCACCAACGCAAAGGCATATTCGTCGCCGTCGAATGTGGTGACAGCTAGAGTCTTCCACCGTGCATAAAACGCCAGCAGCAGCAAAATAGCCGCCCCGCCAGTAAGCATCCTGGTCAACGCCGCCATCAGACGATGGCGAGGTGCATATTGATGATGAATTGCAGACGCGGGAGCCCCTACCGCTAGATGTGCACAGCGACATCGCAGTTGAAGGGTCAGCGACATCGTAGATGACGTGTGGGGGGAAGCGGAGGCCGGGCGTAGCCCGGACGTAGCTTCCCCCCACACGGGCGCGGGTTTCCCCGTGCCGTTGGCGGCGACAGCGGTCAGGATGGTCCAATCTTCAACGCCAAGAAGAGGATCGGATGCCTGGCCGTCCCATCACCGACCAACAGCAGAGGTACTACATGTCCCTTCGTCAAAAACACCCGCAAAAAGCCGCCGCCGCCATGGCTGGCTTCTCCACCAGCACGGGCTACCGGATAGAGAAAGATCCCCGGTCGCCATCGGAGCGTCGCCGGGAGCGACGTCATGGCGGCGGTAGGCCAGATCCGCTCGCCGAACTGTGGGATAAAGAAATCGTGCCTTTGCTCGAGAGCACGCCGGGCCTGAAGCCCATCTCTATTCTTGGGGAGCTGGAGCAGCGCCACCCCGGGCTCGATCTGACGCCAGCCCGCAGAACCCTGGAACGCCGGATACGGCTATGGAAGGCCGAGCATGGACCAGAGCGTGAGGTCATCTTCCGGCAGAACCATCCGCCTGGCCGACAGGGCATGTCGGATTTCTTTGACGCCCGCGATCTGAAGGTCACCATCTCCGGCAATCCGACCCCGCACCTGATCTATCACTTCGCGCTGGTCTATTCCGGGTGGGAGCATGCCGAGGTCGTGCTGGGAGGAGAAAGCTTCACGGCGCTGGCCTGCGGCCTTCAGAATGCGCTGTGGCAGCTTGGCGGCGTGCCGCACGAGCATCGCACCGATAGCCTCTCCGCGGCGTTCGCCAACCTGGAGCAAGATGCCCAGGAAGATCTGCGGACCCGCTATGCCGCCCTGTGCGCCGATTACCAGATGGAGCCCACCCGCAACAATCGCGGGATCGCCCATGAGAATGGGTCCATCGAGAGCCGTCATGGCCACCTCAAGGATCGGCTCGATCAGGCACTCCAGTTGCGCGGGACACGTGACTTCGCCGCCATCGAGGACTGGCGCACGTTCCTCGCCCAGGTCGTGGGCCGGCACAACGCGCGGCGGCGCGATGCCTTGCGCATCGAAGCTGAGCACCTGCGGCCGTTACCTTCACGCCGTAGCTGCGATTATGATGAAGCTACGGTGCTCGTCACCTCATCGGGCGGCTTCGTGCTGCGCAAGGTCTTCTACACCGTGCCTTCCCGGCTCATCGGCCATAGCCTGCGAGCCAGGATCTTCGATGACCGGATCGACCTCTATCTGGCCGGGCAGCCCATCGAGACCCTGCCACGCGGGCGGGCGCCCGATCGCGGGCGGGGCGGTCATGACCACGTCGTCAATTATCGGCACGTGATCCACAGCCTGCGTACCAAGCCCCACGCGCTGGCAAACCTTGTCTATCGCAACAAGCTCTTCCCTCGCAGCGAATATCGCCGCTGCTGGGATGCTCTGGAGGGTGCGCTTCCCAAAGCCGCCGCATGCCGCATCATGGTGGGGCTGCTGTGGCTTGCGCATGACCAGGCCTGCGAGGCTGAGCTCGCCGCGACCCTGACCGGCATACTCGATGGCCAGGGCTTACCTGATCTGAAGGATCTGCAGGAGCGCTTCCAACGGCCCGGCAATGAACCGGTCGATGTGGTCGTCGATATTCCCCAGCCTGACACTTACGACGATTTGCTCACCGCCAGGGAGATGGCCGCATGAGCATCACTGTCGACACCGCCAAGCTGCCCATGTTGCTGGGCACGCTGCGTCTGCCCACCATTGCCCGTCTCTGGCCAGACTTTTGTTCACGAGCGGACAAGGAGGGATGGCCGGCTTCGCGCCTGCTGGCAGCCCTGGCCGAACTGGAACTCGCCGAACGCGAGCAACGCCGGATCCAGCGCCATCTTACAGAAGCACGGCTGCCGCCCGGCAAGACCCTGGATGCCTTCGACTTCAGCCTCGTTCCCACCTTGAGCAAGGCCCAGGTCTTGGCTCTGGCCCAAGGAGATACCTGGCTCAAGGCTGGCCACAATCTTCTGGCATTTGGTCCGCCTGGTGCCGGCAAGAGCCACGCCGCGGCCGCCATCGGCAACGAGCTTGTGGCGCGCGGATACCGGGTCTTCTTCACCCGGACCACCGATCTCGTCCAGCGTTTGCAGGCCGCACGTCAGGCCCTGACCTTGACCCAGGAGATCGCCAGGCTCGACCGCTTCGACCTGCTCATCCTCGATGACCTGTCCTACGTCCGCAAGGACCAGGCCGAGACCAGCGTCCTGTTCGAACTCATCTCTGCCAGATACGAAAGGCGCTCCATCATGATCACCGCCAACCAACCATTCAGCGGTTGGGATGCCATTTTTTTGGATAAGGCAATGACTGTCGCCGCCATCGACAGGCTCGTTCACCACGCCACTATCCTGGAAATGAACGTCGAGAGCTATCGCAGGCGATCCGCACTGGCCGCAGCGACATCGCTCCGCGACAGTCCTCCTGATCCAGCGACATCGCCCCGCGACATCGAAACCGTTCCAGCGACATCGCTGCGCGACAACGCCTCTTGATCCAGGCCAACCTCGTGTGACATTATCCTCAACGTCACCGCTGACACATCACCATCAGTGTCGCTGACCAATCACCGGCGATGTCGCGCTACAAGATGCACGTTTCCTGGGGCAATAGGGCTAGATCCTTAAAAATCAGCACATACGCCGCTGCCAAAGAACATGGCTTTCAAACGGGAGCCACGCTGGCGGTAAGTGGAGTTCCCATAAGTGGCGTTATCGGCGCAAACAGATCAATGCCGGGTGACGTCCGGCAACACCTTATCGGATTCCGCCTGGATCACCCGAGGCCAAAGGGCGGTCTTCGTGAACAGCTTCTCTGTCGGATAGGGCTTGCCGTGGCGGGTCTCGTCCAGAAGTCCAAGCCAGCACAACGGGCGCAGGATGTGGATGTAGGCCATTGCATAAGCCCGATGGTCTTCCGGTCCAGCCCCGAGCAGCACCTCTACGAAGCGCTCGTAGGTTAGGCCGGTATGAGCCTCGACGTTGATGATGTTGAGGAACAGCAGCCAATCTCCGGCGAGTTCGTCGCCGTACCGCGTGTATCGGGAGTGATCGAGGACGAACAAGATATGATGGGCCAAGGTGATCCAGAGGTTGCCCGGATGCTGTAGCAGATCCTTCCCCGTTTTCGTGATGTGCAGGAAACCTTTGCGATGCCTTGCCAACTTGGCGCTGACCAGCAGGTCGTGAAGGACCACCAGCGGCGGGAAGTCCTCTTCGTTCAGTACCTTGTTGACCGCGTACAGGTCTTCGGCGGTGTAATGGGGCCAGTTGAACGTTTCAGCAGCCCACGTCACGAAATACCGCTTCAAGGCCTTGTTCTGCGTCAGGCCGATGGGGCCATGCTGGACGATATAGCCGAGGGTCAGCAACGCACCGCGCAGGAGGGGCGATTGGGCAAGGGCCGGGTCTTCATGCGCTGGGGCGACGAATTCGATCATACGCCACGCTTACTGCAATCGAAGGCTGCACCGGGCAAGGTGTTAACATTTTTTCCCCTACGACCACTTTGCGGGCCGCGCTGAGCCAGCGTCGATCGCGCCTGCGACGTTATGCTCGGCTAAGCAGGGCTCGCCAAAATTCTGCGCCTTAACCTTCTGTAAGACCGGAATTTTCCCGGATCGACAATTCGCAGACGCTTTCGCATTGCTGAGCTAACGGAAGAAGGGGCAGCAGGCTGTTGAAATCGGACAGCGTTGCCGCCTTGCCCGCGAAGGAGTTCGATACGTGAGCATGTCTTGGCAGAGGGATAAAGCGAAGCAAGTTGCATCAAGCATGGAAGGTGCAATTTGGTGGGGTGTCGCTTCAGCGATTGATCAATGGCGCAATAACCCATCACAAGATGCCCGCCCGCGTAATCGGCTTACCGACAATCTATTGGTCGAACGCCTTAAGTCAGCCCCTTGGACGGGCGAACAGACGTATGCCTTTGCTAGAGAGTACAGCGTACATCAAGGTGCTATAAATAAAAATGTGGATGGAAATCGCTCTGAAAAACTTGAAGAAATTGCTCTTTACCTCTTCAAAGAATACAAATCAGTCACTCTCGATCTGAGTGAAGATCATTCCAGTGAGCTTGCGCGGCTTTGGGTCAGTGCAGTTGCAGGGGTGCATGGTATCATCGCTAAGTATAATCTAGGTGTCGGCGCAAATCTCTCTTCGTTCTGCATGAAATCCCTCTGGTACTATCAACCCGAACACGCGACGATGTGGGATAGCTATGCTGTCATGGCCTTGAATGACGTAATGGGAGCTAAGCACCGCAATGGCATCAAGGAGGAAAAAGCGGCCACGGCATTTCTCCATGATTTTGAAGCTTTGCACGCGCGCTGGCTGCCCACGATCGAAGCAAATATCGCAGCACAGGCCCCTCTTCTCGGCATGACCTACCCTTATACGCGAAGGGTGCTCGACAAGGCCCTTTGGTTGCTCGGCAAGCGCTTAGACAGGAAAATCCCCAAAGGTGAGATCAAAGCTTCTGCTGACAGCCAACCAGACGTTTTTATGATGGTCTTGGCCGACTATAACCCAAAACTACGCGAGGCGACTGAGGATAGGTTCGACCTCACCTGACCATGGCCATAGGTTCGATTACAGGCGCTACACGCGCTTGCTCATCTTTCTATGTGTCATTGTCCACATTTGGAACACCTTTCCCTTTCCCTTTGAAATCAAACGAACATCAGGTGATGGCTTTAAGGATAAGCGCGTTCGAGCGCCACCATGACCAACAGGCGGGCAACTATGACGATCGATAGCATGGCCAGGACACTGGCCAGAACCATCCCTTCAACAGCTTCTGCCTTGAAGTACGGCTATCGCGCCAAAGAACGCATGATTAGTAGTGCGGCTTCTGCTTGGCCCTCATTACTGCGCGCCAACACCGAGAAGATCACGATTGCGATCACTGCGCATTGCAATCTGCGGTGCCAGGGCTGCAAGTACGGTCGCGACTTCATGCCGGGTTCCCAACTGCCGTTGCAGACCGTCCGGGAGTTGTTGGAGGATGCCGCCGCAGCCAAGGTTCCAGCGGTACGCTTATACGGTGGTGAGCCACTGTTGCACCCCGACGTCGTCGAAATGGTCAACATTTCGAAAAAGCTTGGCGTTGGCTGCTACATGACGACAAACGGCCTGATCCTCGACCGCAAGATAGAAGCGTTGCATGCCGCCGGTCTGAGGAAAGTGACCATCGGCTACTACGGCGAGAATGGGGCCTTCGACGAATATGTACAGCGTCCAGGTCGGTTTGATCGGCTCGTCGAAAGCCTGACCAACACACGAAAGAAGTTTGGCCCGGAAGAGTTGGATATCCAGTTCAATTTTCTGCTCAGCCGCCGGTCTGC
The DNA here is from genome assembly GCF_001046635.1 of Novosphingobium barchaimii LL02. Taxonomy (GTDB): domain Bacteria; phylum Pseudomonadota; class Alphaproteobacteria; order Sphingomonadales; family Sphingomonadaceae; genus Novosphingobium; species Novosphingobium barchaimii. Next base: position 10,537 of record NZ_KQ130455.1, on the reverse strand, counting down.
GAATATCGAAGCGGTGAATGAAATGGTTGCCTTCGCCGATCGCTTCCAGGCCAGCATCCATGTCGATGTCGTGCATTACTCGCTGCCCTACTTCCAGGAAGGCCCCGAACGCGAACTTCAGTTCCGACCGGAAGACAGGCCTGCGGTTGACCTCGTAATCAACCACCTGCTCAAACTGAAACGAGCAAGACCGAGCCTACTTACCGAAAGTGAGGTCGCCCTAGCATCGTTCGCAGACTGGGCACTCGAACAAGAAAATATGCGCATCCCGTGCGATGCCCGTAAGCTTCTTTGGGTCGGAGCCGATGGCTCGGTCATGCTTTGTTACGTCACTTTCCCGCTCGGAAATCTGCATGATAAGCGGCTTAACCAAATACTTTACACCGAGCAGCATCATGAGGCCGCAAGGGATGCCTTCAAGCTGAACTGCCCGAACTGCCATTGCGAAGCGGGATCTCGCGTAGAGAAGCATGGTCCCTCCTTGAAAAAATACACAAAGGATGCGGCTAGTCGGCTTGCTGGCTAGAGCTCGGTCGTGCTGCGCGTCGCTCATTTGCTGCCAAACCTGGTCACGGGAGGGCGTGAACGGATGGTCGCGGATTTATGCGCCATCAGCCTCCACCATGGTATCGAGCCCATGGTCATCGCCTATGATCCAGCCGCTCAAGGTCGCCAGATCGCACTTCCGGGCATTGCGCAGCACCACATCGACCGACGAAGCAAGCACTTCAGGGCGGATTTGAGCAAGCTACTTTCCAGCGAAAAGATCGATGTCTTTCACGCGCAGGGACACATCGCGGGTGCGTTGGGGGCGCATGCGATGAGAGATATGCCGTCCATCGTCACCCTTCACATCGCGCTAGGGCAAGGATGGCGATGGCTTCCTTCGATCGCTTGGGGGTTGCATCGTGCCGAAAGCGTGACTGCTGTATCGGATGATTTGGCTCGGCGCTTTCGCCCATGGACGAACAAGCCCATCGCGGTTGTGCCTCCAGGTATCGACCTGCGCCAATATCGTCCGTCCGAAATCCGCAAGCTGTCTCAGCCGATCACGCTTGGCATTGCTGCAAGGTTGCATCCGGTGAAACGCCATCGAGATGTTTTCGATGCCCTAAGGCTACTAAAAGACCGGGGAGTGCCATGCCGTTTGTTTGTCGCAGGCCAAGGTCTAGAGGAAGCAAATTTACGAAGTGCAGCCGAAGGGTTGAACGTGGAATTCCACGGGGACGTAGACGACATTGCTACGTGGCTAAGGCGGCTTGATGCGTTCGTTCTGCCGTCTGATCATGAGGGCACGCCGTTGGCCTTGATCGAGGCCCTCGCGACGGGCCTTCCATGTGTTGCTACCGATGTCGGCGGGGTACGAAATCTGCTTGGCGACGCGGGTCTTCTCGTTGCCAGACGAAACCCTACGGCAATCGCCTACGCGGTGGAGCGGCTCGTCAATGAGCCACACCTGCGGCTACAACTACGCGATGATGCAATCGCTCGTGCGGGACGCTTCTCGCTTGACCAACAGGCAATTCCTTTCCTGGAAATGTATCAACGGTTAGCGGCATGAGCATCAGCAAGTGGACGGACCCGAAAGTGCAGTCATTCACTAAAACCGCGTTATCCGCCGCCTGATTTTTGGGCAAAGTTAATTAGGGATATGCGGACGCGATAGCTCCTGCTCCACCGCGCCCGCACGCCTCAGTGGAATGAACTTCCGTCTGAATTTGCATCACATGGGGTTGATGCAGGGGAACTACGGTCACGGCGGCAAAAAGGACGCATTAAGCATATGAATTATCGGCAGTATGTGCCGTGGGGCCGGTAGAATCCCTGAAATGATAGGCGCAGTGGCTAAAAGGGCAGGCGCATCTGCTCATGGTCGTGCTGCTTCGCCTGTGCCAAGCCAGCCGCAACATGATCCGCGAGGCTTGCTATGGCGTCCTTCCGAACACGGGAGGTTCGAGCAGTGATAACAACCCTGACCCAGGCGGGAGCCGATTGGATCAAGCCCGCGATCAGGCGGTCTGTGGTGCGCGAATCTTCCATGCCTCGAAAAAAGAACAATTAAAGAACATCAGCAAGGGCTCTCTCGCCTGTAGGCGGTCCGTTTGAAGTAGCCAAGCATCGGCCTCCACCATTGGATCATCGCTGCCACGACGATGGTTGCTGCGAACCCTACCAAAGGGGACGCACCAGCCAAGTGGGCTAAGGTGAGGATGGGATAATGGGTGGCGTACAGCGGGAACGAGATCGCTCCTAACCATGTCCCCCAAGAAGTGGTGTGCCGCAATCCTCCCGCGATCAGGGTCGGGCATATCAAGATGACGAAGGCGATGTCGAACCAGCCGCCCGCTAGCGAGGCAGCAAAAGGCTTGGTCAGCATGACCGGGAGTAGAGCAATGGTGGCTACAAACGGAATCGAAACGGGCGGAGCATCGCGCCATTTTCGAAACAGGAATATCCCGATCGAATATGAGAGCATAGTGCGCGGCAGGCCGAGCCAAAACGCTTGGGTGTAGGGTCCTGGCTTTAGCCCGCCGAACACGTAGACTATCCCGACCGCACCAAGCAGCAGCATAAAGATGAGCATGCTCAAGGCCCGGCTGTTCAGTTTACTGAGAATAAGTGAATGTGCTGCGTTCGCCAGAAGCTCGAAAAATATGGACCATGACGCATTGTTTATGGGAAAGGCCTGGTCAGTCAGGAACAGCGGCATCAAAAACATGCCGGCGACCACGAACCACAGCAGCCGTGGTTCTTCCCAGTGAGCTGCGACACCAAGAAGGACGCCAATCGCCATGGTCGGCCAAAGCCTTGCCACCCTCTTCAGCAGGAAGGACGGCTTGCAGATTTCGCCTCCCTCATAACTACGTGCCATCACGTATCCTGAAAGAAGGAAGAAGAAGTCTACAGCGAGATATCCGCCGCCAAAAGGCTGAAACGTGCTGTTGATCGCCGCCACATGGAAAACGACGACACAAACGGCCGCAATGCCGCGCAATCCATCTAGTCCATTCAATCTTCCCATGCCCACCAAGTGCCATGCGACCGTTAATTTTGCGTTTGATCGAACGGCTTTACTGTTGATTCCCACTGAGATGTGACCCGGCGTTACCATTGAGAATTGGCTCTGACTCACATTTGCTGATCGAAGGCGCTATATTACGCCCACCACCCGTGCCTGAAGCAGATCAAGTTTGGCGCGCCCGTACATCTGTCGCTTGATCAATTTAAGGCGGGTGATTTGCCCCTCTGTCTGTCCATTCGACCATGGGGAGACGATCGCATTGCGGACTGCGGCCAGATCCTTCTCAACACCGTTGACGAATGGACTGACCAGGCTTCCCTTGGACATCGCGATCCAGCCATCAAGTCTTGTCGCTGACTTCGATCGGATCATGGATTGGAAGTCGCCGATCGCTTTGCGGCCCGCGACCAGTTCAGGAACGTTGTTTTCGATTACGGCGACAAGGATCCGGGCCTTCCACCGAGCGCGAGACCAAGGTGGTGGACTATCGTCTCAAGACGCGGAGTACGACGGCCATATCGAGCCAGGACACCGGCACCGAACTGCTCGCAGAAAATACGGCGCCCGCAATTGACCGTGTCGCACCAAAAACGACGCGCAGAAATCTGGAGTATGACGCGCCGCCCCGTTAGCGGGAGATCCAGCGGTCGACGGACATATCGGCTTCGAATTCGCTGACTTGGTCGCCAGCAATCGGGGCAAACACCCGAAACGCACCGGGAGCGCAGCAGAATCTGGATATCCTCTCCAACACTTTGAACCGAGACGACCGCAAATCCCTTCGGTGCCAGGCTTGCGCGTTGAAATCGACCATGCATGGCAGATCCTTCCAATGAAGCGGCGGAAGGATATCATCACCAGCAGCAAATGTGAGTCAGAGCCAATTCTCAATGGTAATTTATAGGCGGCCCGGGTGACATCTAAGCGGCAATCAACGCTGGAAAGCCCTTCCCGAGGGAAACCGCCGATGTCTGGCAGAAGTGCGGCGAAGCATTAAAAATGTGCCATGCCCTTACACCGTAAGCGCGCATTTCGTAGCACGTTGCTTCCGGAGGCAGTGCGGCCATCATAGTTGACGCTGGACGAGCCAGGCCACCGCAACGACGTCGGCGGGTCAGGCGGGTCTTTCGAAGTTGAATGGCAGCAGGTCGTCGATATCGGCGTCGTGAGGTCGCTGGGGCAGTTCAGTGAGGACATGGCGTAGCCACGCGAGAGGCTCGACGCCGCAGGCGCGGCAAGTCAGCATCAGGCTGTAGGTGACGGCGCTCGCCCGTGCGCCGTCCACTGTGTCGCAGAAAAGCCAGGATTTTCTTCCTGTTGCAAAAACCCTGATGTCACGTTCGAGAAGATTGTTATCGATCGGCATCCTGCCGTCTTCGACGTAGCGCGTCAGGTATTCCCACTGGTTGAGGGTGTAGGATACCGCATCACCAAGCTTGGTTTCGGGCATGACCTTCGGTGCGATCGCATCGAGCCACGCCTTGAGGGCATCCAGGACCGGGACGCTATGTTTCTGGCGGAAGCGGCGCATGTAGCTGGCCTGCGCTTCCCCCTCATCGGGTATTTCGTCCCGCGCCTGCCTTTCGATCCGGTAGAGCTGGTCGAAGAACTTGAGCGCCTGTGCGGGCGGCCCGCCTTGTTTCTTCCTCGCCTTGAGGGCGTCGGCAAAGCGCCGTCTGGCGTGGGCCATGCAACCCAGATGCGTGGCGCCTTTCAATGTGCGCCATGCCGTATAGCCGTCACTCATCAGGATACCGCGATAGTCGCCGAGGAAGGCCTGCGGATGTTCCTGCCCGCGACCGGGTTGATAGTCGAACAGCACGATCGGCTGTTTGCTGTCCTCGCTGCTGCGGTAGGCCCACATATACGAGGTGCTGGTAGGGGCCTTGCCCTCTTCCTTCAGCACTTGAACCGTAGTCTCGTCGCCATGAATGACGTCCTGGGACCGGAGCCGCAGCTTCAGGGCGTCATAGATGCGATACAGATGCCTCTCGCTCGAACCAATCACCCAATGGCCCAGAGCACCGCGGCTAACGGGTACACCTGCACGCTCGAAGGTTTGCGCCAGACGATAGAGCGGCGTGCCATCCACGTATTTGTGGACAAGGGCAAAGGCCAGCGTCGAGGCCGTGGCAATGCTCCCCGGCAAAGGCTGGGCGGGCATTGGCGCAAGGACGATCGGCGTGGCGACCCCGGTGCGGTCGCAATTGCGGCACGCATATTTGGCGCGGGCATTCTGCAGGACCGTGGCCTTCACCTCGATGTGAAGCTGCTCGGTTACCACTTCCCCCATGCGATGCAGCCGTTCGCTGCAGCACGGGCAGACCTTCTGGTCGTGGGCGAGGTCATATTCGACGCGCTGGCGTGGCAGGCCCGCAGGAAGTGCCTTGCGCCCGCGCTTCTTCCCTTCTGGTTTTTTCGCCTCCGGCAATCCCGTGTCGGGAAGATCGGCAGCGCCCGGCTCGTCGATATCGTCGTGATCTTCGTCTGCATCGTCCTCAAGGGCGGCCTGCTCGGCTTCATTGAAGACGCGATCCATGTGCTTTTCGCTGCGCGGCGCAAAGCGGTGCAACCGCGCCAGCGCCAGTTCCTCCTCAAGCTTCAGTATGCGCCGGGCAAGGGCGTCCCTCTCGGCCGCCAATGCCTCGACCTCGGCGGCTTTCGTCGCCAGAAGCGCCATCAATTCCGCAATAGTGGGCACGCCGCCTCGATCCATCGCAGTCTTGAATCGAAAGCCCGTTCCCGCGTCAACAGCCTTCAGCCGACAAACTGATATTGCCGCACCGGATGAGGGACCATTGCGTCAATATCGATCCCGTCGAGCAGCCATCGCAATTGCTCGGCGGTGAGCGCCACCACCGTTTCCGCTCGTTTGGGCCATCGGAACTTGTCCTCCGTCAGCGCCTTGAGCACCAATACAAAGCCCGACCGGTCAAAAAACAGGAGCTTCATCCGGGTCCGGCGCCGGTTGCAGAAGGCGAACGCCGCGCGCTCGAACGGATTGAGGCCCATCGACTGCTCGACCAGGATCGCAAGGCTGTTGATCCCACAACGGAAATCGATCGGATCCCGGTGGAGATAGACGCGCAGATCTTCAGCGAGCCGGAACATTGCAATGCCCCAGCGCATCGATCATCACCGCCAGTAACTGCGCGTCACACCCCTCCAGCGTCAGCGATACGCCATTTGGCATCGACGCCTGCAGCCGCACTGACGGTACCAATCCCGCAGACCGGATCGCGATCCCACCAGTGTGTCGCTCCGCAGGCGCCAGAGACGTCTCCACCCGGATAAACGCCGACGGATCCGGCAACGGCCCCGTGCTCCGCTGCCCCTTCGCACTCTGCCGCTCCTGATACTTCCTGACCCATTTGCGCAGTTGGTTGGCGTTGACACCATGCTCCAGCGCAAGCCTCGCCACCGATATGCCCGGCTCGAGGCACGCCTCGACCAACCGTGACTTCCCCGCCCGACCATAATAGCGCCGGCCGTTACTCGTCACCCTTACAACCTCAAGCCCATAGGAGCCCATCGGTGCCATCTCCATGTGTCCACCTCTTCCTTGGTGGACACATCCTTCACACCGCGTCACTCAACCGAACAGGTGCGCGGAATTTCGCGCTTACCTTACACCAATTCAGATATTTGATCATAAACGCGTTCTTTTGTGTCACGCTTGCGCCCTTAGATCTCTTGGAGAAATGCGTGACAATCTCTGCATCCTTGCCGGCGTACCTTAATCGAGATGCGATAGGCTCCATAACCGAGCGCGATATCGATGTTTTGGTGCTGGAAGGTTTGCTTCGTTCTTCCGATCTGTCATCCCGACTTGCCACGATGATCGGATTAGCACCCTGTTCAATCCTTAAAACTGGCTGGCGGAGCGCCACAGACAACGGGACCGAAACGGACATCTTCTTGCTTTACGCTGATGATACAGATCGCAGGTGTGCGGTCCTCATCGAGAACAAGGTGAACGCTTCTTTCCAGCCAAATCAGGCGGGTCGCGCTCGATTACGCGGCCAGCAAGGGCGAAATGACAACCATTGGGACGCTTTTCGGACTGTGCTTTTCGCGCCGAGAGCATACTTGGCTGATGTTGCAGATTGGGATGCGGTGGTTACCCACGAGGCATTCGCTGAGGTCGCAAAAACGATAGCCTGCACCGATTTTAGCCTGATGATTGAAGCCTTGGCTGCCTCTTCCAATAAGCATGCCAATGGAAGCATGGTCGCAGACGAACGAGCCACAGTATTCTGGAAACAATATCGCGATTATCTGACCGCGCTAATGCCCGGCATCATGCTCACGGGCCTTGGCTCCGCTTCATCAACAAACGCCCCGTGGCCGAGATTCGCTAAAGGTACATTGCCCCCTGATTTGAAGCTTGAACACAAGCCACGTGCAGGGGCCGTCGACCTTACACTGTCCAATGCTTCTGAATCAGAGTAACCGCTGATCCTGTCCCACGCATTGGTGGTGGCGGGATTTATATCAGGCTGCTGGCGTCATGCGCGCGAAGGCGCACTGGTCATTGATCAGCGAGATGATTTGCGGGACCATGCGCCACGTATCGACTAGTGCCAGATTGGCGCTCGGATCACCCAGTTGTTCGATCCATGACGGGCCACCTGTAATGGTGCTGTGGCCAAGCAGTGCCGCGAGCGGGTAGCCGAACTGCGGGTCGGCGATGAAGGGCTTCCACGCCTCCATGTCGAGATGCATGGCTGTGAAGAACCCGTTGGCGAAGTCCTCGAGCAGTACCTCGCCTTCCTCGGTGCGCATGTAGATCGGCGCGTACGCCTCGGGCTTCTCGGCAAGCTCGATGCAGATGCGGTTATACCGCTTGAGGATCGTTCGGCGCGCAGGCGCCGAGCGCGCGTTGAGAGCGTGCTCGCGCAGGATGCTCTTAATCCATACGTCGGGGTCAATGACGCTGGGGCCTGCGGCGACTGCGGCCAGGAAGCCGTCGATCGATGAGACGCCAGCTACGGGGGGATCAAGCTCGTCGAGCCATATCTCGAGCTGTTCGAGCGAGAGGGTCCGGCCCTGCGATGTGCGAGGTTTGAAGTTCATGCCGCCAGCGCTTTTACCGGTTCTGCCGCCGGCCGCCAGTTCCATGGGAGCAAGATGTCCAGTTCGTTGATCTTCACAGCGCCCGTGACGATACGCTCCAGCACGTCATTCAGCCAGGTGTAGGGATCCAGGCCCCCCAGGCGAGCCGTCTGGAGAAGCGATGCCATGACGGCCCAGGTCTGAGCTCCTTCCTCGCTACCAGCGAAGAGGCTGGACTTGCGGCCCTGGGCCACATTTCTCATGCCGCGCTCGACGGTGTTGGTATCGACCTCGATCCGGCCGTCTTCCAGGAACAGGGTTAGCCCCTTCCAGTGGTTGAGCGTGTAGCGCATCGCCTTGGCCAGGTCGGACTTGGGCGACAGACCTGGAAGCATGATGTCGATCTGCGCCTTGATCTTCGCCATGACGTCGGCGGTTTCGGCGAGACGAGCCTGGAGGCGCTGTGCGGCGGTGCCTTTGCGCACACGCGCCTCGATCGCGTAGACCTCACCGATCAGGGTAAGGATCGCCGCTGCCACCGGCGATGGCGATTTGCGGAAGGCATCGACGAACTTGCGCCGGGCGTGGGCAAGACAGAAGGCGAGTGTGATCTTGCCTCGGCCCGGACCACCGCGCACAAGCGCCTTGTAGGCACCATAGCCGTCGACCTGGATAACGCCCTGGTAGCGGGCGAGTTGTTCGAACGCCTCGGCATGCCGCCGTCCGCGAGCATGGATATACACCACTGCCGGATGGGCCGGGCCTGACCACGGTCCGTCATCACAAGCGTGCGCCCAGAACTGTGTCGTGCGGGTTCGTCTTCGCCCTTTCTCGAGGACCGGCATGCGGGTCTCATCGCAGAAGATCCGGGACTGGCTGTGGATGTAGGCAAGCAGGCGATCATAGAGCGCCTTCACCCACCATGCGATCTTACGCATCCAGCGGCTCGGTAACGCCCGATCGAGGATGACGCCCTGGCCTGCGAGCATCTGCAACTGCCGATTGAGCGGGATCGACCAGGCGTAGCGCGCCGTCGCCATCCAGGCCAGCGTCGAGGTAGTGACCATCGAGCCTGGGATCGCGCGGCGCGGCGCCGGCGCTTGAACGACGCCCTCCCGGCATTCCCGGCAGGCGTAACGAGGGCGCACTGTGCGGATGACGCGAACGATGGCCGGCACCCAGTCGAGTGCCTCACTGGCATCTTCGCCGATCCTGTGGAGCTTGCCGGCGCAGCAGGGGCAATCCAGCGTGTCGGGATCAATCACGCGCTCCACGCGCTCGATATGGGCCGGCAGTGCCATCAGGCCGCGCTTGCGGCGTGGGCGACCGACGGCAGGCTTGTCTTCGGCGTCGCCATCGTCGTTGGCTGCGGTAGCCGGCGTGGTTACGAGGTCGCCGAGATCAAGGAGACCTTGATCACCCAGGATGACGCTGGCGCGTTCTGAACGGCTGCCGAAGGCCTGGTGGGCCATGCCTTTGAGCAGTGCGCGCAGTTGGGCGTTTTCTGCCTGCAGTTCACGCACCAGAGCCGCCATTTGCTCCATATCTTCAGGGAGATCGTCGGCTTGGGCGGGCATGCCTGACTATACCACACCGACTCCTCGTCGCCACAGAAAACCGCAGATATCAGCCAAAAATCAGGGGTCTGCGCACCTCGGGTGCGGGCAGTTTCTTCCAATCCAGACCCGACAGCAATGCCGTGCATTGCGGTCCGCTCAGGACCATCGTGCCGCCTTGCACGGCAGGCCAGTAAAACCTTCCTCGGTCGAGCCATTTCGTCGCCATAACCGCGCCTGACCCGTCATGACGGAGCAACTTCACCTTATCCGCGCCCTTGTTGCGGAACACGAAGACATCGCCCGCGCAGGCATCATGCCCCAGCACGTGCGTCACCAGCCCCATCAATCGGTTAATCCCGGCTCTGAAGTCGACCGGCTGTGTCGCCACGAAGATCCGTACGCTTCCGTCGATCGGGATCATTCCCGGATCGCCGCCAGTACCGCGCGCAGGTGGTCCATCTCGACCGCGCCCATGATCCGAACCGTCACGTCTCGTACCACCAACTCCAAGCCGCCAGGTTCGAGTTGCTTCTCCTGAGCCAGCGTGACGGGTACGAACCGCAATTCCTCGACGGCTCCTGCTGCTCGCGCTTGCCGACGCCAATAGTGCAAAAGGCCAAGGCCGACGCCGTTATCGCGGGCGACCTGCGCCACAGTCATTCCTGGCACAAAGCTCTCAGCCAGAATGCGGTCGCGTACGTCATCCGGCCAACGCTCGTAGCGCCGACGTCCGGGCGGCAAACTGACGGTCAAACGCGCAGTTGTACTGTGCGACGCACACGTCAAACCGCCGTTTGACCCTGCATCAATTTCATCCGACATTGCCCGATCTCCTCCTCGTCTCGGGCGAGCCTAACCATCAGCAAGCTCTCGGAATACGTGGGGCGGGTGCAGCGGTTAC
>NZ_KQ130454.1:7500-792500 GCF_001046635.1 Novosphingobium barchaimii LL02 | reverse complement strand
GTGAGCGCCGAACCGGTGTAGCGGTGCTCGGTCGCGAAGGCCGAGGAGACGACGCCTGAGGACTGGCCGAAGGCGAGACCCAGCAGGATGAAGCCCGAGATCATGAACACGATCTCACCCGCCGTGCCGCCGTCGAGCAGCTGGGGGGCAAAGCCGCTGAACACCGCGATGCCCACGGCGCAGACACCGAGCAGGGTGCGGCGGCCATAACGGTCAGCCAGGCGGCCCGAGGCGACCATGGCGACGACGCCGAAGGCAGCGGCGAGAGCCTCGATCAGCAGGAAGCCGGTGGGCGCTTCGCGGGTGAAGAGGAAGACCCACGAAAGCGGGAACACGGTGACCATGTGGAACAGCGCGAAGCTGGCAAGCGGGGCGAAAGCACCGATCACGATCGTGCGCCATTCGTGAGTCACGGTGCCGACGACGCTGACGGGCTGGAGATCGCGGCTTTCGAACAGGCTCTGGAATTCTTCGGTCACCACGATGCGCAGGCGGGCGAAGAGCGCCACGACGTTGATCGCGAAGGCCACGAAGAACGGATAGCGCCAACCCCAGTCGAGGAAGTCGGCAGCAGGCAGAGTGGTGATCATGAAGGCGAACAGCAGGCTGGCGACGATCAGGCCGAACGGCGCGCCAAGCTGCGGGATCATCGCGTACCACCCGCGGCGTCCCTCAGGCGCGTTGAGCGCCAGAAGCGAGGCCAGGCCGTCCCAGGTGCCGCCGAGCATGAAGCCCTGGCCCAGGCGCAGCAGCGCCAGCAGCCAGACCGACGTCATCCCTGCCGTTTCATAGGAAGGCAGGAAGGCGATGGCAGCGGTCGAGCCGCCGAGGCCGAACAGCGCGATCGTCAGCTTGACGCCGCGCCCGTAAGCGCGGTCGATCGCCATGAACACGAGGCTGCCCAGCGGGCGCGCGATGAATGCCAGCGCGAACACCGCGAAGGAATAGAGCGTGCCGGTGAGCGGATCGACGAAAGGGAAGAACAGCTTCGGGAACACCAGCACAGAGGCGATGGCGTATACGAAGAAGTCGAAGAACTCCGAGGTGCGCCCGATGATCACGCCGATCGCGATCTCTCCGGGAGAAATCGTGTGCTGCGGCTTGAACGTCGGCAGGCCGAGTTCCTCGCGGGTCGGGGTGGTTGTGCTGCTCATCTGGCGTTTCGCGGCCTTTGTCTGGTATCAGGTATACACGGGCGCGCGGAAGAATTCCACACGCTGCGCGAATCGGCCGGGCGCGAAAGGCGACCGGCTTCACATGAGCCGCCCTATCGTCATTGCAGGGCCATAAGGGGATTGGACAAAATGTCCTATGTTCGCATCCGCAGCACGAGCCTAGGCGCAGCGCCATGCATCCGCCCGAGTCACGTCTGAACCCGCCCGGCCGTCCATTCGGCCCGAGTCGTTTCCTCAACCAGCGATCCTTCGCCGCCCTCGGGCTGGCCGGGATGCTGACCGCTGCCTTGTCCGGCTGCAACACGGTCGTCCTCGACCCGGCAGGCGACGTGGCGCGGCAGCAGGGCGATCTCGTGATCGTCTCCGTGCTGCTCATGCTGCTTATCGTGATTCCGGTCATGGCCGCAGTGGTGATCTTCGCCTGGAAGTACCGCGCGTCCAACAAGGATGCCAAGTACGAGCCGGACTGGGATCACTCGACCCAGCTGGAGCTGCTGATCTGGACGGCGCCGCTGCTGATCATCATCTGCCTTGGCGCGGTGACCTGGACCAGCACTCACTTGCTCGACCCGTACCGCACCATCGGACGGATCGATCACGAGACCGCCATTGCTGCAGATGCGAAGCCGCTTGAGGTCGAAGTGGTCGCGCTCGACTGGAAGTGGCTGTTCATCTATCCCGAGCAGGGTATCGCCACGGTCAACGAGCTGGTGGTGCCCACGGGCCGTCCGCTGCAGTTCAAGATCACCTCGTCCAGCGTGATGAATTCGTTCTACGTTCCCGCCATGGCCGGCCAGATCTACGCGATGCCGGGCATGGAAACGCGCCTGCACGCGGTGATGAACAAGACCGGCGTGTTCAAGGGCTTTTCCGCCAACTACTCGGGCGCAGGCTTCTCCAGCATGCACTTCGCGGCGCATTCGGTCGACGATGCCGGTTTCGCCAAGTGGGTCGGCGACGTGAAGGCCAGCGGCAAGCAGGCCAACACTGGCCAGACCGCGGATGCTCCGCTTCCCGAGGCACCTGCGGCGATGCCGCTGGGCGGCAACCTCGACCGCGCGGCCTACCTGCAACTGGAAAAGCCGAGCGAGAAGGTCCCCGTGATCCGCTTCGCCAGTGTCGACCCCGAGCTTTACGGTGCGATCGTCGACATGTGCGTCGAGCCGGGCAAGATGTGCTCGAGCGAGATGATGGCGATCGACGCGCGCGGCGGCCTGGGCAAGGCCGGTATCCGCAACGTCTCGATGCTGGAATACGACAAGAACGGCCGCCAGGCCGGGACCGACGCCACCGCCACTCCCGATGCCGCCGTCCGCAAGGAACTGGCATGGGTGCGGGCGCTGTGCCGCCAGATCCCCGGCTCCGCGCCGGACGGCACCATCAAGGCGCCGACCGACATGCGCTCGCTGAACGGCGCAGGCCTTGCCGCGCCGCAATCGATCGGACTGGGTCAGGAAGAGGCGCGTGCGCCCGATTCTGTTTCCAGGCCCGCTCATGTTTCCCTGATTTCCCGGAACTGACAGTATCATGGCAATCGAAGCCGTAGATCATTCGCACTGGAGCCCCTTGCTGGGCCGCCTGTGGCTGGATGCCCTCCCCCAGGAGCCGATCGTGCTGGCGACCTTCGTGGTCGTGGCGCTGGGCGGCGTGGCCCTCGTGGCCGCGCTGACCTATTTCAAGCTGTGGGGGTATCTCTGGAAGGAGTGGTTCACCAGCGTGGACCACAAGAAGATCGGCATCATGTACATGGTGCTGGGCCTGATCATGTTCCTGCGCGGTTTTGCCGACGCGATCATGATGCGCATCCAGCAGTCGATCGCCTTCAACGGCAACGAGGGCTATCTCAACGCCCATCACTACGACCAGATTTTCACCGCCCACGGCGTGATCATGATCTTCTTCGTGGCGATGCCGTTCGTGACCGGCCTGATGAACTACATCGTGCCGCTGCAGATCGGCGCGCGCGACGTCAGCTTCCCGTTCCTGAACAACTTCAGCTTCTGGATGACCACCGCCGGCGCGGTGCTGGTCATGATGAGCCTGTTCATCGGTGAGTTCGCGCAGACCGGATGGCTGGCCTATCCGCCGCTGTCCAACCTGGCGTACAGCCCGTGGGTCGGAGTCGACTACTACATCTGGGCCTTGCAGATAGCGGGTGTCGGTACGCTGCTTTCGGGCGTCAACCTGATCTGCACCATCGTCAAGATGCGCGCACCGGGCATGACCATGATGCGCATGCCGATCTTCACCTGGACCTCGCTTTGCACCAACATCCTGATCGTCGCGGCCTTCCCGGTCCTGACGGCGGTGATGACGATGCTTTCGGTCGACCGTTACCTGGGCTTCAACTTCTTCTCGAACGACTTCGGCGGCTCGCCGATGATGTACGTCAACCTGATCTGGATCTGGGGTCACCCAGAGGTCTACATTCTGATCCTGCCGCTGTTCGGCGTGTTCTCGGAAGTGACCGCGACCTTCTGCGGCAAGCGCCTGTTCGGCTACTCGTCGATGGTCTACGCCACGCTGGTCATCACCATCCTGTCGTACCTCGTCTGGCTGCACCACTTCTTCACGATGGGTTCGGGAGCGAGCGTCAACTCGTTCTTCGGCATCACCACCATGGTGATCTCGATCCCGACGGGCGCGAAGCTGTTCAACTGGCTTTTCACGATGTACCGCGCGCGCATCCGCTATGAACTGCCGATGATGTGGACGGTGGCCTTCATGCTGACCTTCACCATCGGCGGCATGACCGGCGTGATGCTGGCCATCCCGCCCGCCGACTTCGTGCTGCACAACTCGCTGTTCCTGATCGCCCACTTCCACAACGTCATCATCGGCGGCGTGCTGTTCGGCATCTTCGCGGCGATCAACTACTGGTGGCCCAAGGCCTTCGGCTTCAAGCTCAACCAGTTCTGGGGCAAGGTCAGCTTCTGGCTGTGGGTTCCCGGCTTCTGGGTGGCCTTCACGCCGCTCTACATCCTGGGCTTCATGGGCGTGACGCGCCGCATGCGGGTGTTCGACGATCCGAGCATCCAGATCTACTTCGTCATCGCCGCCTTCGGCGCCGTGATGATCGCGGGCGGCATCGGCGCCATGCTGGTCCAGTTCGCGGTATCGATCTGGAAGCGCGAGGAACTGAAGGACGAGAGCGGCGATCCGTGGCAGGGCCGTACCCTGGAATGGGCGACCTCCTCGCCTCCGCCGGAGTACAACTTCGCCTTCACGCCGATCGTTCACGACATCGACGCATGGGACGACATGAAGCGCTGCGGCGTGGAGCGTCCGGTCACCGGCTTCCGTCCGATCCACATGCCCAAGAGCACCGGCACCGGCCTGATCCTGGCCGGCCTGTCCACGGCGCTTGGCTTTGCGATGATCTGGTACATCTGGTGGCTGGCGGCGGCGTCGTTCGTCGGCATCATCGGCTACGCGATCTTCCATACCTTCAACTACAAGCGGGACTACCACATCCCCGTCGAGACGGTCGAAGCGACCGAGGCGGCACGCACCCGCCAGCTCGCCGCTGCGGGAGCCTGACGCCATGACCGCTACCACGATCAACTCCGTTCACGACCTGTCGCAGCCGCAGCTTCAGGCTACGTTCTACGACCTGAACGAGCACGACCACCCCGAAGGCGGCAGCACCATGCTCGGCTTCTGGATCTACCTGATGAGCGATTGCCTCATCTTCGCGATGCTGTTCGCCGCATACGGCGTGCTTGGCGGCAGCTTCGCCGCCGGGCCGGGTCCGAAGGATCTGTTCGAGCTGCCGCTCGTCGCGCTCAACACCGCGATGCTGCTGTTCTCGTCGATCACCTATGGCTTCGCCATGCTGGCGATGGAAAAGGGCGGCAAGGGCGCCGTGCAGCTGTGGCTGCTGGTCACCGCCGTGTTCGGCATCGCGTTCCTCTCGATCGAGATGTACGAGTTTTACCACCTCATCCATGAGGGCGCGACGCCGATGCGCTCGGGCTTCCTCACCGCGTTCTTCTCGCTGGTGGGCACCCACGGCCTTCACGTCACCTTCGGTCTGGTGTGGCTGTTCACGCTGGTCGTCCAGGTCGGCACCAAGGGTCTCATCCCGGCCAACAAGCGCCGCCTGATGTGCCTTTCGCTGTTCTGGCACTTCCTCGACGTCGTCTGGATCGGCGTCTTCACCTTCGTCTATCTGATGGGAATGCTCTGATGGGCACGCAGCACGCTCACCCCAACCCGGACGCCCATGGTCATGACGACCACGGCGGCAGCCATGGCTCGATGCGCGAATACGTCGTGGGCTTCCTGCTCTCGGTCGTACTCACCGCGATCCCGTTCTGGCTGGTGATGACGGGTGCGATCCCCGACAAGCAGACCACCGCGCTGGTCATCATGGCTTTTGCGATCGTGCAGATCGTGGTCCACATGATCTACTTCCTGCACATGAACACCAAGTCCGAGAACGGCTGGACGGTGATGGCGCTGATCTTCACGATCGTCATCGTCGTGATCGCGCTCTCCGGCTCGCTCTGGGTCATGTACCACCTCAACCATAACATGATGCCGATGAGCCATGACATGGACATGAGGCAGGTCCCCTGACCCACCCCGCCTCACAGCGGTCAAGCGGAACGCGGCGGCCCTATGGGCTTGCCGCGTTTCTGCTGATGGCCCTTGTCGTTTTCGCCGCCCTGGGCGTGTGGCAGGTGCAGCGCCTGCACTGGAAGCATGCGCTGATCGCCCGCGTCGATGCGCGCATCCACGCCGCTCCGGTGGCGCTTCCGGCCGATGCCGCCCTGGCGAATGCCAGCGTGTCCGATCCGCGCACCCGCGATCTGGAATATCTTCGCGTAAAGCTCTCCGGCGTCTATCAGGGCAGTGCGACCGCGCTGGTGCGGGCCGCCACGGACCTTGGGACCGGGTACTGGACGATGACGCCGCTGCGGATGGACGATGGCCGGCAGGTATGGATCAATCGCGGCTTCGTGCCCGAGGGAACCTCACCCGCTGTCGCCGCGGCCACGGCTCCCGAAACGCGCGTGGCGGTGAGCGGCCTGCTGCGCTTCACCGAACCGGGGGGCAGCCTGCTGCAGGCCAATCGTCCGCAGGATGACCGCTGGTATTCGCGCGACGTCGCGGGGCTGGCGGCGGCGCGCAGGCTGGGCGCCGTGGTGCCCGCCTTCGTCGACGTGCAGGTGGAGCAGGCCGCGCAGAATCCGGCCTCGGCGCTGAAGCCGGTTCCGGGCCTGACGCAGGTTCATTTTCCCGACAATCATCTCATGTATGCGCTGACGTGGTTCGCGCTCGCGGCGCTTTCGGCGTTCGGTCTGGTCTACATCTGGCGCCGCGCGTGATCGACCGGCTGACGGCGCTGTTCGCCCCGCCCGGCTTGCCACCGGGCATGGCGGCCAGCTCGCCCAGTTGGTCCAGCGTCGTCCTGCTGACCCAGTTGCGCTGGATCGCGGTAGCGGGGCAGCTTGCGACGATCGTGATCGTCTCGCAGTCGCTAAAGGTGCGGCTGCCGCTGGCGCCGCTGCTGCTCGCGCCGCTGCTGCTGATGGTCATCAACCTGGTCGCCGCCAGCGTGGTGCGCCGCCGCACCGCGTTCTCGCAGCAGGAGCTGTTCAGCGCGCTGATGATCGACGTGGTGGCCTTGTGCTGGCAGCTCTACCATTCGGGCGGTGCGACCAATCCGTTCACCTTTCTGTTCCTGCTTCAGATCGTGATCGGCGCGATCATTCTGGAGGCGCGCTGGTCGTGGCTGGTGGCGCTCAACGCCTGCCTGTGCATGGCGCTGCTGACCTTCAGCTACGTACCGCTGCGCCTGCCCAACGCGTATGCCGCGGATCACTTTCACCTCTACATCTACGGCAGCCTGTTCTGCTTTGTGCTGGCAGCGGTGCTGCTGATCGTCTTCGTGGTACGGCTCGACCATTCCCGGCGCGAGAGCGACGCCAGCCTGGCGGCGCTGCGCCAGCAGGCGGCGGAGGAGGATCACATCATCCGCATGGGCCTGCTGGCGTCCGGCGCGGCCCATGAACTGGGTACGCCGCTATCCTCGATCTCGGTGATCCTGGGCGACTGGAGCCGTGAGCCGTCGATCGCGGGCGATCCCGACATGGCCGCAGACCTTGCGGACGTGCGGCGCGAACTGGCGCGCTGCAAGACCATCGTCTCGGGCATCCTGATGTCGGCGGGGGAAGTGCGCGGGATCGACCCGGCGGTGACCGGCGTGCGCGCCTTCATCGAGGATATCGCCGAGGAATGGCGCGCACGCTTCGCAGGTGAACTGCGCCTCGTCGACAGGATCGCCGGGGAAGTGCCGATCATCGCCGATCCCGGCCTGCGCCAGATCATCGGCAACGTGATCGATAATGCCGTCGAAGTATCGCCGGAACTGGTGGTAATCGAGGCCTGGCTGGAGAATGAGGCGGAAAGCCCCAGCCTGGTCCTGACCGTCAGCGACCGCGGACCGGGCTTTGCGCCTGAGATGCTGGGGCGGATCGGCCAGCCCTATTCCTCCACCAAAGGACGCGATGGGGGCGGGCTGGGCCTGTTTCTGGTGGTCAACGTGATCCGCAAGCTGGGCGGTTCGGTCTTCGTCGAGAACCGGCGCGATGGCGGTGCCAGTGTGCAATTGGCGATACCGCTTGCCACACTGGCACTGGACAGCGCCGGGCTGGCGCCGGACAAGGGGGCATGACCGAGGTTCCGCCCCCGCCTGCCTCCGCAGTTCTCGATACAGCTTCCGGGGGCGGCGCCAGCCTGCTGATCGTCGAGGACGACCCCACTTTCGCGCGCACCCTGCGCCGCTCGTTCGAACGCCGGGGTTACCGCGTGGCCTCCGCCGCCAGCCCGGACGAGGCCCGGACGCTGTTCCTGGCCGAGGATTTCGAATTTGCCGTGGTCGATCTCAAGCTTGGCGCCGGTTCGGGGCTGGCGGTGGTGGAGGCGCTCCACGCCCATGCGCCGCAGACCCGCATCGTCGTGCTCACCGGCTATGCCAGCATCGCCACTGCTGTCGAGGCGATCAAGCTGGGCGCCGCGCACTACCTCGCCAAGCCCTCCAACACCGACGACATCGAGGCCGCTTTCGGCAATCTGCGCGGCAATGCCAGCATTCCGGTGGAAGGACGCAAAAGCTCGATCAAGACGCTGGAGTGGGAATACATCCACCAGACGCTGGTCGAGTGCGACTTCAACATTTCGGAAACCGCGCGGCGTTTGGGTCTGCACCGCCGCACCCTGGCGCGCAAGCTGGAGAAGCGGCAGCTTTGAAGCGGGCTCGCAAAGGTTCTAACTTCGCCGCGATTGGGGTACTCGCCGGATTATGGCCAACTGTGATCTTTGTGTCGTTCGCAACCGGGCGATTTGTGCCGCGCTCGATGCCGAGGAACTTGAGGCGCTGAACGCCATTGGCCGCACGCGTACGCTGAAGGCCGGCGAATCGATCATCTGGGAGGGCGAGGATTCGGTTCTCGTCGCCAATGTCATCGACGGTGTGCTGAAACTTTCCACCAATACCGAGGACGGGCGCGAGCAGATCGTCGGCGTGGTCTATCCGTCCGACTTCATCGGCCGGCCCTTCGGTGGCACCACCGAGTACGGCGTCACTGCGCTGGTCGATTCGCAGGTCTGCGTGTTCTCGCGCCGTGATTTTGACGCTTTCGCGCGAACGCACCCGGCGCTGGAGCACAAGCTGCTCGAACGCACGCTGGGCGAACTGGACCGCACCCGCCGCTGGATGCTGTTGCTGGGCCGCAAGTCGGCGGCGGAAAAGATGACCAGCTTTCTGGTCGAGATGGTTGAGCGGCTCGGCTGCCGGACCGACGCCTGCAAGCCTGGGGAGCGCCTGCTGACCCTGCCGTTCTCGCGACAGCAGATCGCCGACGTGCTTGGCCTGACGATCGAAACCGTCAGCCGCCAGTTCTCCCGGCTCAAGAACGAAGGCGTGATCGACCTGCCCTCGCGCCGGGATGTCACGATTGTCGACTATCAGGCGCTGGTCGCCGAAGCGGGATAACGGTCCGGCGCGTCTTTTTGCAGTGCGGGAAACAATGTCCGCGCGCGGTGTTTGCGAGGGCATGTTGCTTGTTTCTTCCCATCCCGGCCTGTTCAGCCGCCACGGAGCGGTCCTGTTTGCGCGCAATGCGCTGGTTTCCAGCTTCTGTTTTGCGATCGACATGGCGCTGATCTGGCTGATGGTGTCGCAGGCCGGTCTGGACAAGTTCGTGGCGGTGACGGTGGGTTTCCTTGTCGCCAATGCGGTGAACTATGTGCTGGCGCGGCTCTGGGTGTTCCGTGACAGTGAACGCGGGATGGTTACGGGTTACGTCTATTTCCTGGGCAATGCGTTGGTGGGGCTGGCGATCATCCTTTCCGGTTTCGCGCTCCTGACCGGGCCGCTGGACACGCATTATCTGGTGGCGCGGGTGATCGTCTCGGTGTGCGCGGGAACGATCGTGTTCATTCTCAATGCAACGCTAAATTTCCACGAAGTTTAGCTGCCCTCCCCCACCGGAGGGGGCGACGACAACGCCAGCACCGGTAGGAAAGGCCCGCGATGGTCATCCAGGGATCGCAGGGCGCGCTGACGCTGCGCGGACCCTTTCGTCAGCCGCCTTCGCGGGAATGACGGGGCAGCGGGAGCCGCACGAGTTCCGCTTCGTCGATGCGCCCCCGCTCCGGCATCGGTTCTGGCCCGGCATGGCGGACCCGGCGGACCCGGTGGCCTATGGCGCCGTGGCCATGCTCACCGCGCTGACCTTCGTTCTCAGCCATCGGCTGTTCGCTGCTGCTCCTGCTGGGTCCCCCCGTGCCCACACGGGTTGACCGTCTTCAAAGGAACCGCAATCCGCTTCTCCTCGGCTTCGGGCGGCCCACTTTCGTGAGGGCCCGCGCCTTTGTTGTCCACGCGGATTGCGGACAAAGAAAAGGCGGCCTTGTGAGCCGCCTCTTCCTCCTCTCAACCTGGTGGGGCGGTTCAGCCGCCCTTGGCATCGCCATCGTTGGCGGCAATGCCGGTCTGCATGTAAGCCAGCGGGTTAACGGCTTCACCGGAAACGCGCACTTCGTAATGGAGGTGGGGGCCGGTCGAGTTTCCGGTGCTGCCTACGAAACCGATCACATCGCCCTTGTGGACGCGCTGGCCTTCGGCGACGTTGAGGCGCGACATGTGACCGTAGCGGGTCTGCATGTCACCGCCGTGCTCAAGCGAGATATAAAGGCCGTAGCCGCTGAACCACGAAGCGCGGCTGACGGTGCCGTCGGCGGTTGCGTAGATCGGCGTGCCGGTCGGCGCGGCGAGATCGACGCCCTTGTGGGCGCGGCGACCGCCGAGAATGGGATGTTCGCGCATACCGAAGGTGCTGGTCATACGCTCTTGCGCGAGGGGGTTGCGCGAAGGAATGGCGACCGAGGCGAAGCTGCCGGCAACGGCGGGCTTGGGCTTGGCGGCGGCGAGGCCGGTTTCTTCGAAATTCTGCCACGAACTGAAGAGCTGGCGGAACTGTTCGTCCTCACCGCCCGTTACAGATTGATTAGCGGCCTGTGCAGCGCGCAGCGGAGCGGAGATATCGGCAGCGGCGGCGCTGCTGTTGGCCATGGCGGGATGTGCGGCCATGGTGATACCTGCAGCGACGAAGAGACCAGTCACTGCGCGGAACTTGGCGAAAAATTTCGTTACGACCACTCGCAATACCTTGCTTTCCGCCGCTACTCGCCCAGCAACCTGTGGAGCGCGACGCTTAATTTTGAGCGCAGCCAACCTCAATCGTGAAGTCGCCGCGCCTAGGTTTTGGAGATCGTCGGAACCCCCCGCCGTCTCGTGATCCTGACTTATGCCGTTAGCTTTCGCTCAGGCAAGCCCTGTATACAGATCGCGCGACAAACCGGCAGCGAGGCGCGCCGAGTCGTTGAATGGTGGCTTCAGGTTGCCGCGAAAGTAACGAAAAACCAAGGATTTCCACCGGTCTGCGGGGTCTTCGTTTTGCCGTTTGGCGAGCTCGTTGAAATGATTTGTGCCGAATCGAACGTGGCGAATTTCATCGTCAAGGATTCGCTCAAGGATGCGTGCGCCGCGTTCGTCGCCTGCCGAGCGCACCCGTTCCAGCATGGCCGGAGTGACGTCGAGGCCGCGCGCTTCCAGCACCATGGGCACCACCGCAAGACGGGCCGCGACGTCATGGCGGGTGTCATTGGCGTAAGTCCAGAGACCGTCGTGGGCGGGCAAAGCGCCGTAATGGCTGCCTAATGTATGCAGATGACGCTCCAGCAGGGCGAAGTGCATCGCCTCGTCCGCCGCCACGCTGAGGAAATCGCCGACGAAGGCAGGCCCCATCTCGGCACCGAAGCGCCCGGCCATGTCCAGCGCAAGGTCGATCGCCACGAACTCGATGTGGGCGAGAGCGTGCCACAGGGCGATGCGCCCGCGCTCGGACCCCGCCTTGCCGCGCTTGGGCATCTTGCCGGGGAGCAACAGTTCGGGCGCATCCGGGCGGCCCGGCGTTTCGGGCATCGCCGCGTCAAAGACGAAGGCCAGCCTGTCCAGCCGCCAGTCGCGCGCCACCTTGCGCGCAGCCATCGCCTTGGCCCGGGGATCCTGCTGGCACAGCGCGGCCCGGATCGCGGCGGCAACGGTTTGCCGGATCACAGGGCCTTCGCGGCCTCCAGCACCTTGGCGGCGTGGTCCTTGACCTTCACCTTGTCCCAGATCTGCGCGATCTTGCCGTCCGGGCCGATCAGGTAGGTGGTGCGGACCATGCCCATGTAGGTGCGGCCATAGTTCTGCTTCTCGGTCCAGATGCCGAGTGCGTCGGACAGGCCGTTTTCCTCGGCATCGCTGGCGAGCGGGGCCGTAAGGTCGTGCTTGGCTATGAAGTTCTGGTGCTTTTTCGCCGAGTCCTTGCTGACGCCGAGCAGCGCGGTGCCGGCAGCTTCGAATTCGCCCTTGAGGCCGGAAAATTCGATGTTTTCCGTGGTGCAGCCCGGCGTGCTGTCCTTGGGGTAGAAGAACACCACCAGCTTGCGCCCAGCGAAGTCAGAGGCTTTCACGCTGCCGCCTTCGGGCGTTTCCATGGCGATGTCGGGGAAGGTGTCTCCGACATTAGGGCGGGCGGTGGTCATGCGTCAGTCTCCAATGTTTCACCGAACGCCTCTTGCCAGGCGGCCGCGACGTGGCGGCGGGCAAGGCCGAGGCCCTGTTCGAGCGCTTCCCAGTCGCCATAGCCACATGCGCGCACCAGCGCCATGCACGCCGCAGGGCCGGGCACCTGCATATCGGGGGCAAGCAGGCGCCCCGCGACGAGCAGGCGGGTCAGGGCGTCATGCGCCTCCACCAGCGTGGGAGGCAGCAGCCCGGCGGCGGCGAGGGCGCGGACCGCCTCGCCAATGTCGGGGTCGAGGCCGGGGCCGCGCTCGCGCAGCTGGATGAAGTGGATGATGAATTCCAGGTCGACCAGTCCGCCGCGCGCCAGCTTGACGTCGAGCGGGCCCTTGGGCGGTTTGTGATTCGCCATCTTGGCGCGCATTTCCAGCACGTCGGTGCGCAGCTTGTCGTCATCGCGCGGGGCGGTGAGCACATCGCGCACGATGGCTGCGAGGGGCGCGCGGCCCTCTGCCGAGCCGTAAAGCGGGCGGGCGCGGCACAGCGCCATGTGTTCCCAGGTCCAGGCCTGTTCGCGCTGGTAGCGTTCGAAGCTGTCGAGGCTGGCGGCGGGCGGGCCTTGTTCGCCGGATGGGCGCAGGCGGGTGTCGACCTCGAACAGCGCGCCTTGCGCGGTCGCCACGGAGAGCGCCGAAATCGCCCGCTGCGACAGGCGGTTGTAGTAATGCGTGGCGCCCAGCGGGCGGCGCCCGTCCGATTCCGCCTGATGATCGCCGCTGAACAGGTAGATCAGGTCGAGGTCGGAGGCATGGGTCAGCACGCCGCCGCCCATCCGGCCAAGGCCCAGCACCAGAAGCTCGCTGCCCGGCACGGCGCCGTGGGCGGCACGAAATTCACAGGCGGCGGCATCGGTCAGCACCACCAGCGCGGCTTCGGCGATGCGGGCCAGGGCCTGGCCGATGGCGATCGGGTCGTTGGCGCCCTCGATCAGCTGGACGCCCAGCTTGAAGCGGATTTCGCCCACCTTGCGGCGCACCGCGTCGAGCTTGCGTTCGTAATCGTCGCCGGATTCGAAGCGGGACAGCTGCGCAGTCAGGTCCTCCACCGTGCCGGGCAGGTCGAAGGCGCTGGCGTCGATCAGCGGGTCGAGCAGGTCGGCCCGGCGCGCCAGCGCATCGGCCAGTGGCGGAGCGAGGCCCAGGATGCGGGCCAGCAGCTCAATGAGCGCCGGGCGCGCCACCAGCAGGTTGAACAGGTTGATGGCGGTGGGCAGGTTGCCCAGCAGCTGCTCCCAGCGCGCCAGCGCGCGCTCCGGCTCAGGCGCGGCGGCGAAGGCGGCGAGAAGGTCGGGGCGGATCGTCTCGAAGGCGGCGCGCGCCGCCTCCGACCGCAGCGCCCGGACCTTGCCGCCCAGCCAGCCGCGAATCCGCTCCGCCAGCGCGGCAGGCTCGGTAAAGCGCAGCGCTTCCAGTTCCTCCACCAGCGAGGACTGTTCGGGCATGGCCACGACCACGCTGCCCTGGGGCGTATTGGCCATGATAAGCGCATCGTAGCGGCTGCCGACGGCCTCGGTGATTTCGGTCAGTTCGCCCAGCAGGGCCTGGCCGCTGGCGAGGCCGTCAAGCCGGGCCACCGCCTCGATCGCCTCTGCCGTTTTGGGCAGGCTGTGGGTCTGCTGGTCCTGCATCATCTGCAGGCGGTGTTCGACGGTGCGCAGACGGTCGTAGCTTTCTCCCAGCAGGCGGGCTTCTTCGGCGGGGACCAGCCCGGCCGCGGCCAGAGCATCCAGCGTTGCACGGGTGCCGCGCAGGCGCAGCGCCGGGTTGCG
The DNA here is from genome assembly GCF_001046635.1 of Novosphingobium barchaimii LL02. GTDB lineage: Bacteria > Pseudomonadota > Alphaproteobacteria > Sphingomonadales > Sphingomonadaceae > Novosphingobium > Novosphingobium barchaimii. The sequence goes on along the minus strand of NZ_KQ130454.1, from coordinate 778,414 downwards.
GCCGCCGTGGATCAGCTGGTGGGTCTGGGCGTAGAACTCCACTTCGCGGATGCCGCCGCGCCCTTTCTTGAGGTCGAAGCCGGGGCCGACCACGGCGCTGCCGCGCGTGCTGGCGCGGATTTGCGCGGTCAGGCGGCCGATCTCGGCGATGGCGCCGAAATCCAGGCTGCGACGCCATACGAAGGGGCGGATCGCGGCCAGGAAACCTTCGCCCGCCGCGATGTCTCCGGCGCAGGCGCGGGCGCGGATGAAGGCGGCACGCTCCCACGTCAGGGCGGAGGATTCGTAATGGGTCAGCGCGGCGTTGACCGAGATCGCCAGCGGGCTGACTTCGGAGGCCGGGCGCAGCCGCAGGTCGACGCGGAAGACATAGCCTTCGTGGTCCATGCGCGAGAGGGTTTCGACCACGGTACGGGCCACGCGCTGGGCCGCCTCGCCCGGCTCGTCGCGCTCTCGGCGGGGGAGCAGCAGAGGATCGAACAGCAGGATCGGGTCGATGTCGGAACTGTAGTTAAGCTCGCCCGCGCCGTGCTTGCCAAGGGCGAGCGCGATGAAGCCGGTGGGCGTATGTGCCGGATCGAAGTCCGGCGCGCGGCGGCGGATGCCTTCGACGATGGCGGCATTCAGCGCGCGGTCGGCGAAGGCGGAGAGGGCGCCGGTCACCTCCAGCAGCGGGAAGGCCCCGGCAAGGTCGCCGATGGCGAGCGCGAGGGCCAGCGCCTGCTTTTCCCGTCGCAGCGCCGCCGAAGTATCGGGCGCGCCTTCGCCGGCGGCCTTCGCCAGTGCAAGGGCACCGGCGCTGTCGCCTGCCGCGAGCAGTTCGGTGAGACGCGGCAAGCGGTCCAGCGCGCCGGCAAGGTAAGGGGCGTGGGCGCGGGCGCGGGCGATGGCGGCTGTCCAGTCGGCACTCATGCATACTTCCCTGCCCGCTGGGTGGATGAGGGGCAAGGGGGCGGGACGACGACTATGTCCGCTCTGGCCTTGTGCCGTCAGGCCCGCTCTGGCACCTGTGGCCGCGCGTTCCCAGCATGAGGTTCCCCCCGGATGAAGCATCTCCTGCCCCTGGCCGCTGCGGCGGCGTTTGGTCTTTGCGCCGCCGTTTCCGCACAGGATGGCCCCTTGCCCAAGGGCACCGCCCTGCCGCCGCCGCAGGATGCAGGCGCGCAGCCCGATGCGCCGGTGCCGCTGATGCAGGCGATCACCAAGCGCCTCGCCGCCGATGATCTCGAGGGCCGCGCGCCCAGCACCGAGGTCGAGCCGAAAGTGCTCGATTACATCGTCGAGCAGTTCAAGAAGGCAGGGCTCCAGCCGGGCAACAAGGGCCAGTGGCTGCAGCCGGTGCCCACGGTGGAGATCACCGGCAGCGGCTACACCCCGCTCACCGTGTCAGGCGCAGACAAGGCGCTATCGTTCCGGTTCGGCGACGACTACGTGGCCGCCAGCTACCGCGTGACGCCCAAGTCGCAGGTGAAAGACAGCGAACTGGTCTTCGTCGGCTACGGCATCAATGCGCCGGAACTGGGCTGGAACGACTATGCCGGCGTCGACATGAAGGGCAAGACCGCCGTCATCCTCGTCAACGATCCCGACTATGCGACGGAAAGCGAGCAGGGCCTCTTCAAGGGCCGCCGCATGACCTACTATGGCCGCTGGACCTACAAGTTCGAGGAAGCCGCGCGCCAGGGCGCTACCGCCGCGCTGATCGTGCATGACACTTTCCCGGCCGCCTATGGCTGGAAGGTCGTCAACTCCAGCTGGACCGGCGCGCAATACTACGTGCAGAAACCGGGTGACGGCATGGACCAGACCGCCGCCAACGGCTGGGTGCAAAAGCCCGTCGCCGAAGCGATCCTGAAGGCCGCCGGCAAGGATCTGGCCGCGCTGACCGCCGCTGCACAGAAGAAGGGCTTCAAGGCCGTGCCGCTGGGCGTGAAGGCCAGCTTCGGGTTCGACAACGCGGTCCGCCGCTCCAGCTCGAACAATGTCGTCGGCGTGCTGCCGGGCAAGACCCGTCCTGACGAAGCGGTGCTCTACTCCGCGCACTGGGACCACCTCGGCCACTGCACGCCCGACAAGACCGGCGACGACATCTGCAACGGCGCGGTCGACAATGCGACCGGCGTAGCGGCGCTGACCGCGCTGGCGAAGATGAACGCCGAGGCCGGGCCCGCCGCCCGCAGCCAGCTGTTCGTGGCGCTGACGCTGGAGGAATCGGGGCTGCTCGGTTCGGAATACTACGGCGCCAACCCGGTCTTTCCGCTCGACCACACGGTGGGCGGGGTGAACATGGATGCGCTGCTGCCGACCGGCCCGGCGAAGTCCTATACGGTGGCGGGCGGTGACAAGTCCGAGCTTGGCGACCTTCTGCAAAAGGCGCTGACCGCACGCGGCCTGACCGAAGCGGCGGAAGATCATCCCGAGCGCGGCGGCTACTACCGCTCGGACCACTTCAGTCTGGCCAAGCGCGGCGTGCCCATGTTCAACATCGAGCGCAGCAACGACCTTGTGACCGGCGGCACCGCTGCCGGAGAGAAGGCCGCGCAGGACTATACCGACAACCGCTATCACGCCCCCGCCGATGAATATTCGGACGACTGGGACTGGAGCGGTATCGCGCAGGACGTCAGCCTCTTTTACGACCTGGGCCGAGAGCTTGCCGATGGCACGATGTGGCCCAACTGGCGCAAAACCGACGAATTCCGCGCCATCCGCGACAAGGATTGCGCCGCAGCTACCAAAGGATGCCACCCGTGACTTTCGCACTCCCCCCCGAATGGCACCCGCAGGACTGGATCTGGATCGGCTTCCCGCACGCCGCCGAGGAATGGCCCGGCTTCCTCGAAGCCGCGCAGGAGCAGATGGCGGCTTTCGCCAGCGCCGTTGCCGAAAGCGGGCAGGAAGTGCGCCTGATCGTGCGGGACGAAGCGAACCGGGCGCGGGCGCTGGAACTCGTATCGTCCAGGGTGAAGCTGGAGACGCGGCGCTTCGGCGACGTGTGGCTGCGCGATACGGGCCCGCTGGTGACGATGGACCAGCACGGCAACCGCAAGGCGATGCGTTTCGGCTTCAACGGGTGGGGCGGCAAGTACCTGATGGACGGCGATCAGGAGATCGGCGAGGAACTGGCGCGCGATGCCGGTCTCGATGTCGAGACGGCCGACTGGATTCTGGAGGGCGGCGCGCTTGACGGGGATGGCACCGGCCTTGTCGCCACGACTGCGCAGTGCCTGCTGAACACCAACCGCAATCCCCACCTCACACAGGGCGACCTCGAGATGCGGCTGGAGCGTGATCTCGGCTATGACCGGGTGTTGTGGCTGGGCGACGGCCTCATCAACGACCACACCGACGGACATGTCGACAACCTGGCCCGCTTCGTGTCGCCCAATGTGCTGGCCCTGCCGCGCGCGACCGGCCAGGACGATCCCAACGCGCAGATCTACGCCGACGCCAAGGCGCGGGCCGAGGCGATGGGCGTGGCGGTGGCCGAAGTCCCCTCGCCGGGCCGGGTGGAAAGTGAAGGCGGGCGTATCGAGCCGGCCAGCTACATGAACTTCGCGATCACCTCGAAGCTGGTGGTGGTGCCGATCTATGGCACCGCGCATGACGACGAAGGCATCGCCGCGATCGCGGCGTTATTCCCGGACCGCGATACGGTGGGCGTGATGGCCGATGCGGTGCTGGCGGGCGGCGGCTCGTTTCATTGCTCGAGCCAGCAGATGCCCTCGCTGGTCTGATTGGGAGGCGCGGTACGAGGCTTGGTCGAAAGGCCCGGTTTTTGCCGGGCAAATGCCGTCATCCTGAACTCGTTTCAGGATCCATCCGATTGAGCGGTTGTTTGAGCTGCAAGATGGACCCTGAAACAAGTTCAGGGTGACGGTGGGCGTTGTCGGACAGCCGCATTATTCGACAAGGTTGGATATCGACTGTCCGCAGGTCGCCGCGCGATCTTAACGCTTTGGCAACCACTGCCGGGGCATGGTCGCGGTCATGGCTCGTATCGTCGCTCTCGCACAGGCACCGCTGCACATTCCCACTGCCGGGATGCTGCGTCCGCTGGTGGTGGGCGGCTGCGCACTGGCGCTGATTCTCGCGCGGACATCGCTGCCGTTCTGAGCGCCCGCCTATTCATCGGGCAGCAATATTTCTTTGTATTTTCAACGTGACAGGGTGCATCTTGGCTGCATCTTGTCTCTAGTGTTGCACTGCACACCTTAATATTGCACTGCAGCAAAGATTCGTCGCAAAGTGCTGATGCAATCGAAATCCGGTTTCCCCAGTTTGGGGTTGAAACCTGATTTTGGAGATCGACCATGCGCAACATGACCGATGCTGAACGTACCCGCCTTCGAGAATCGCTCGTCGGCAACTCGCTGCTGCTCCTGTTTGGATGCGGCGTGCTGGCCTTTCTGGTGGCAGCTGACCGGGTGAACTGGTTCTCGATCCGCCCGGCAACCGGAACTTCCATCGCCATGGCCCGTTCGACCGAAAAGCCCAAGAGCAGCTTCGAGGAAAAGCGGATAACGACGCTCGCTCAGCACCCCCGCCCGGAGTCTGCAGTTCCCCAATGATCGTCAATAATCTCCCCAATCCCGCCCGTCTCGTTCGCGAAATATGGAAGCCGCTTTGCCTTCTGTTCGTATGGGATGTGGTGGTCACGATCACATACTACATCCTCCCCTTCCACGCTCCTGAACTGCCGGTAACGCTGTTCGGTACGGTGCTGGGCCTGTTTCTGGGTTTTCGCAGCAATTCGGCCTACCAGCGCTGGTGGGAAGGCCGGGGCCTGTGGGGCCTGATGATCAACGCCAGCCGCAATATCGCGCGCTCGGCCCGCAACTTCATGCCGGACCCGGAAGCGTCGGACTACAAGCGCCGGATTGTCCTGCGCCAGATCGCCTACGTCAACGCGCTGCGCTGCCAGCTTCGCCGTCTGCCGCCCGATGAGGAAGTTCTCCGCCTGCTCCCGCAGCATGAGGCGGACCTCGCGCTCAGCCGTACCAACGTGGCGAACGGCATCCTGGATGGCACCGGCCGCCGCATCGACGAAGCACGGCGCAACGGCTGGATCGACACCATCCAGCAGGCGCAGATGGAAGCCGTGCTGGTCGACATCGCCAATGCGCAGGGCGGTATGGAGCGTCTCAAGAACACGCCGCTGCCGTTTCAGTACCGCTTCCTGCCGATGCTGTTCACGCACCTGTTCTGCGTGCTGCTGCCGATCGGACTGGTCGAGACGCTGCAATTCGCGACGCCGCTCGGCTCGACCCTCGCGGGGCTGATGTTCCTGGCCGTGCTCACCATCGGCGACGACCTCGTCGATCCCTTCGCCAACGACGTCCACGACCTGCCGCTCAACGCGATGTGCCGCACGATCGAGATCGACCTGCTGCAGACCATCGGCGAAGAAGCACCCGCGCCGCTGGGACCGGACAAGCACGGAGTGCTGTGGTAGGGCAGGGCGGTTTCGCCAAAGAAAGCACCCTGCCCATGCGCCTCTCCAAGGATCGCCAGACAACCAGCGCCGTGATGCGCATCGGCAAGGCCTTCAGCATGGAGGCGCGGACGGACTTCAGCCCCGTTGGCCTTGTCGCGGCTGGGTTGCTGGTTTCGGGGATATTGCTGAGCAGTGCCGTTATCGTGGCGGCTGGGCGTCGGCGGTAGGCTGAAGGGTAAGAAGCAGGGGAGCATAGCCCCCCTGCACCCCCATTAATGTCGAGGTTGTGCGCGCCGCCGCACAGGCGCGCTCACGGTTGGTCGGGAGACATATAACCTCCGGCGGTGCAATGCGCGCAAAACGCCGCTGCACGCACGACGACGGCAATAAAGGGGTCTGGGGCAATGGCCCCAGGACTTTGCCCCTACTCGCTCTTCGTAGAAAACCAGATCGTGTGCTTGGCACCCTTGCCGTTGCTGCGCGCGTGAACCTTTACTTCATCCACAGCCAGCCCGGCCTTCTCCAGCCGCCGCTTGAACACCGGGTCCGCTCCGGCAGACCAGATCGCCAGCACGCCGTCCGGGGTCAGTGCGCGTTTGGCGTTACGCAGGCCGACCTTCGAGTAGATGACGTTGTTGTCTTCGCGCACCAGCCCGTCAGGTCCGTTGTCGACGTCGAGCAGGATGGCGTCATAGTCGCCGTGCCCTTCCTCGATGACGTGGGCGACATCGCCCATCACCAGCCTGACACGGGGGTCTTCGAGGTGGTTTTCCGTCAGGTGCGCCATCGGGCCACGTGCCCATGCGATGATCTCCGGCACCAGCTCGACCACGGTGACTAGGGCGTTTTCCGGCAGCACCCGAAGCGCGGCGCGCAGGGTGAAGCCCATGCCGTAGCCACCGATCAGGACGTGCGGGCGCTTGGCGTTCCTGATCCGGTCATAGGCCATCGTCGCCAGAGCTTCTTCGGACCCCCACTTGCGGGTGCTCATCAGCTCGTTGTGGCCGATCACGACCATGAAGTCCTTGTCGTGGCGGAAGAGTTCCATCTTCTCGCCGTCGGGGATCCATGCGGTGTCGAGGAGTTCGCGCTGGATCATGCGACCAGATCCGGTGCGGTCGCTTCGGCTTTCAGCAGGGCGATAGCCTCGTCCAGCGTCATGACCTTCTGATGCTCGGCGCCCAGCGTGCGCAGGGCGACGGTGCCTTCCTCGGCCTCGCGCTTGCCGACAACGAGGAGGTGCGGGATCTTCTTCAGTGAGTGCTCACGCACCTTGTAGTTGATCTTCTCGTTGCGCACGTCCGTCTCGACGCGGATGCCCGCTGCCTTCAGCTTCGCGGTGACTTCACCCGCATAGTCGTCGGCGTCGGACACGATCGTGGCGACCACGGCCTGCACCGGGGCGAGCCACACCGGCAGTTTGCCGGCGAAATGTTCGATCAGGATGCCGATGAAGCGTTCGTACGATCCGAAGATCGCGCGGTGCAGCATGACCGGGCGGTGGCGGGCGCCGTCCTCGCCGATGTAGTGTGCATCCAGGCGCTCGGGCAGCATGCGGTCGGACTGGATCGTGCCGACCTGCCAGGTGCGGCCGATTGCGTCGGTCAGGTGCCATTCCAGCTTGGGGGCATAGAACGCGCCTTCGCCGGGGAGTTCTTCCCAACCGTATTCGGGCGTTGCGAGGCCGGCCCGCTCCACGGCGTCGCGCAGTTCGGCCTCGGCCTTGTCCCACTGCTCGTCGGTGCCGATGCGGTTGTCGGGGCGCAGCGCCAGCTTGATCGAATAGGTGAAGCCGAAATCGCGGTAGACCTTGTCGGCCATTTCGCAGAACGCCTGCACTTCGCCGACAATCTGGTCTTCGCGGCAGAAGATGTGGCCATCGTCCTGCGTGAACTGGCGCACGCGCATCAGGCCGTGCAGCGCGCCGTGCGGTTCGTTGCGGTGGCAGCAGCCGTTCTCGACGATGCGCAGCGGCAGGTCGCGGTAGGACTTGATGCCTTGCTTGAAGATCAGCACGTGGGCCGGGCAGTTCATCGGCTTGAGCGCCATCCACTCGGCATCGTCCGAGATGATCGGGCCTTCGTCCTCGGTGTTGGGCACTTCGTCGGGGATGACGAACATGTTCTCGCGGTACTTGCCCCAGTGGCCGGACTGCTCCCACTGCCGGGCGTCCATGACCTGCGGGGTTTTCACTTCCTTGCAGTCGGCTGCGCTGATGGCGCGGCGCATGTAGTCTTCCAGCGCGCGGTAAATCACGTAGCCCTTGGGGTGCCAGAAGACCGAACCATGCGCTTCGTGCTGGAGGTGGAAAAGGTCCATCTCATTGCCCAGCTTGCGGTGGTCGCGCTTGGCGGCTTCTTCCAGACGCGTCAGGTGAGCGGAAAGCTGCTTCTTGTTCAGCCAGCCGGTGCCGTAGATACGCGAAAGCATCGCGTTCTTCTGGTCGCCGCGCCAGTAGGCGCCGGACACGCGGGTCAGCTTGAACGCGGCCGGGTCCAGCTTGCCGGTGGAGGGCAGGTGCGGGCCGCGGCACATGTCGAGCCAGTCTTCGCCCGACCAGTAGACGGTCAGCGGCTCGTCGCCGGGAAGTTCGGCGGCCCATTCGGCCTTGAAGCTTTCACCCTGCTGCTTCCAGCGGCTGATGAGCTGCTCACGGTCCCACACTTCGCGGCGCAGCGGCTTGTCGGCGGCGATGATCTTGCGCATCTCCGCCTCGATCGCGGGCAGGTCGTCGTCGGTGAAGGGGCGGTCTGCCGGTGCGAAGTCATAGTAGAAGCCATCATCGGTCGAAGGGCCGAAGGTGATCTGCGTGCCGGGGAACAGCGCCTGCACGGCTTCGGCCAGGATGTGGGCGAAATCGTGCCGGGCCAGCTCGAGCGCTTCGGCCTCGTCGCGGCTGGTGACGAGGGCGAGGCTGGCGTCGCCCGTGAAGGGACGGGTCAGGTCGACCAGCTCGCCGTCGATCTTCGCGGCAAGCGCCGCCTTGGCGAGGCCCGGGCCGATGGCGGCGGCGACGTCGGCGGGGGTGGACCCCTCGGGCATCTCGCGCACCGAACCGTCGGGCAGGCTGATCTTGAACATCTGGGACATGAAAGCTCGTCTCTCGTTTGCCCAATGCCGAACTGGAGCATCTGGGCGGTCTTTGCGCGCCATGGCACAGGCACGCGCAAGGGTGAAGCGGCGGCGCCTGTTAAATAGCTTCGTTTCGGGCAGAGAGACGCCGTCTCGCCCGAAATGCCCGGGCGACGGTGATCGCTTGCCTTAAGCCGCGACCGACCGTGCCCGGACGAGCCGGGTGGTGGTGGTAGTGGTCGCAAGTGTGCGCAGGCGCGTCATGGTGCGGGCGATGTAGCGATTCGGCGGCGATAAGTCGAGGTTTGTCCTCCCTGACCCCATGGGACAAGGTTGCTTTTCATTATGTCAATGAAACTTGACTTAAGTGGAGTGTAATGACAAGCTGGCTTTACATCAAGGAACAGGAGATCGCAGCCATGGCCTCGCCGCCGAAGAACCCCGCTTACCTGCGCTACGCAAAGCGTATGCTGCCGCTAAGCGTGCTTTACGTGGCCGCTATCGCGCTGGCGACGCGGCTGGTGCCGGACAATGCGCCGGCCAGCGCGACCACGGTTGGCCTTGCGCTACTGCCCGGTTTCGCGGTGCTGGGCTGGATCTGGGCGATGGGCAGGCTGCTGGTCGAACTTCAGGACGAATATCTGCGCATGCTCGAAGTGCGCAAATTCCTCGTCGCGACGGGCGTGACCCTGGCGGTGTGCAGCGTCTGGGGCATTCTGGAACTGTTTTCGCCGTTCGTGCCCCGGATGCCGGTGTTCCTGGTCTTCCCGCTTTGGGCACTGGGGCTGTTCGTGGGGGTGGTGGTCAATCGCTTTTCGCAAGGCGGCGGGCAAGGTTTGTGAACAACCGCCTCAAGGTTCTGCGCGCCGAGCGCGGCTGGAGCCAGCAGGATCTGGCGACGCGGCTGGAAGTGTCCCGCCAGAGCGTCAATGCGATCGAGACGGGGCGCTACGATCCCTCGCTACCGCTTGCGTTCCGCATTGCCGACCTGTTCGGGATGGCGATCGAGGATATCTTTCAGAGGGACTAGCTGGGCGGCGCGCGCGTCAGTGCAACGTCGGTTTCAGAGCCGTCCGTTCGCCCAGACGGCCCAGCGCGGTCATCACCAGCCAGCCGGCGGTGATGCAGACCCAGGGCATCACTGGATAGTGAAAGCGCGACTGGCCCGAAAACCCCAAGCAGATCAGCGTCGGATAGAGCGCGATCCCGTAAGGCAGCAGCCACCAGCCGATCCAGCGCTGGCCGTCGCGGCGGCGGCGCGCGATCATCACGAAGAATGCGGCGGCAAAGGTCAGCATCAGCGCTGCGTAATAGCCTTGGTTGAGCACACGCACCGCGCGGTAGACGATCTCGAAGCGCGCATAACCCGGCGCGCCGCCCTGATAGGCCCACTCGGCCTCGCCGTCGGGCAGCCACAGGCGCGCCAGCTTCTTCGGGGCGAGCGCCAGGAAACGGTCCGGATTCTGCGTGATCCAGGCAATGCCCAGCCGCCCGGCTTCGGCATCGCGGGTCACTTCGTTCAGGCCGGGGCGGGCCATGAGTTCCTTCACCACCGGGGCGCCCGGCGTGTAGTCGCCGGTGGCGGTGTCGTGGTTGCCCGTGAGCAGGGTATAGCCGCCGTTGGTCGAAACCGCGATCCAGTGGCCCAGTTGCACCTCGTTGCGGATCGTCCAGGGCAGCACCGTCAGCACGGCGATGCCAAGCACCATCAGGCCCTCGGTCAGCAGGCGCGGCAGGCGCTGCCAGACCTGGCCCATCCGCAGCCAGTCGATCGCGAACAGCAGGGGCACCACCACCAGCGTCTGCGCCTTCACCAGCGTGGCGAAGCCGAACAGCAGGCCCGCGCTGACAAGCTGCCAGCGGTTGGTGCGCGTCACCACCACCCAGCACCCGGCCATCAGCAGAGCTGTGTAGAACACCTCGGTTAGCGCCAGCGGCACGTAGCCGATGGCATTGGGATAGACCGCCAGCATCAACAGTCCGGCCCGCGCGGCGCCTTCCGAACCGAACAGCCGCCGCCCCAGCGCCAGCGTGGTCACCCCGATCAGCATCGCGCTGACCAGGTTGAACAGCCCCAGCGTCACCAGCGAGGTGCCGAACCGCGAGAAGGTGAGGCCCAGCGCGATCGGCCAGCCGGCGGGCCAGAACGCGGTGGGCGCGCCGGAATTGTCGAGATAGCCCAGCCCCGCCGCAAGGCTCGCGGCGCGGGCATAGTACCACTCGGCATCGGAAGTAGGCGCCACGTCGATCAGCAGCACCGCCGCTCGCAGTGCGAAATAGAGCGCCCAGATGCCCAGCAGCACCGATTTGTCGGTAGCAAACCATTCGAGCCGCAAGGCAAGCCGCGAGGGGCGGGACGGAAAATGGATGACCTTGGCGCTCATTACGGGTCCGTCTCTAGCAGCGCAGGCTTAAGAGTCCGTTTGAAAATGCGCGAAAGGGTGCATTTTTGAAGCGGCGCCAGCCCACTTCGAGGCCGATCGACAGCAAGACACTTTGGTCGTCCAACATTCCATACCGTCATCCTGAACTTGTTTCAGGATCCATCCAGCCGATCAACCGGCAGTGTTATTGGCAAACTGGATCCTGAAACAAGTTCAGGATGACGGTTTCTGCGATGCAGGCAATATGAAGGCCTATTACCCCTGAATGGGCCATACCGCTAAGTCTTTGCCTTTCGCGGGTTGCCCTTGGGGCTTGGGGTTCCCACTAACGGGAGCATGACTTCCACCAGTTTCCTCGACCTGTCCGACGGTCGCACCATCGCCTATCGCTTCACGCCGGGGACCGGCCCGGTGATCGTCTTCCTGCCCGGCTACATGTCGGACATGAACGGTTCCAAGGCCGCTGCCGTGTTCGAGATGGCGCGCGCCAGCGGCTTGCCGTGCCTGCTGTTCGATTATTCCGGCTGCGGCGAAAGCCCCGGCTATTTCGGCGAGGGCACCCTGACGCGCTGGACTCAGGAAGTGCTGGCCCTGGTCGGCGCGCTGGAGATGCCGGACGAGAAGGTGGTCCTCGTCGGTTCCTCTATGGGCGGCTGGGTCATGCTGCTGGCCGGCCTTGCGCTGGGTGATCGGCTTGCCGGCCTTGTCGGCATCGCGGCTGCGCCCGACTTCACCGACTGGGGCATCGCCCAGATGGACAAGGCCATGCTGGCCGACGGCGAAACGATCTTCGAGGATAACCCCTACGGCCCCGAGCCGACCCCCACGCACCCCGGTTTCTGGGCGGACGGGCAGGCAAACCTCCTGCTGGAAGGCCCGATTGCGATCGATGCGCCGGTACGCCTGCTCCACGGCCAGCGCGACGAGGACGTGCCCTTCGACATTTCGCTGCAACTGGCCGAGCGACTGCGTTCAGCCGATGTGCAGGTGACGCTGATCAAGGACGGCGATCACCGCCTCTCGCGCGATGGCGATATCCAGCTGCTGCTGCGCACCGTCGCGCAGCTTGTTCTCCCCCGCGCGGCGCAGGTTCCCTCGGAGTCCTGATCCCATGTCCCTGCTGCCTCTCCTGCTTCCCCTCATGGCCCAGGTCGGCCCGGCGTCCGCGCTGCCCAGCAACGCCAACCCCTATGCCTCGTCGCTGCCGCTCGAGATCATCGAGAAGAAGGATGCCGAGGCCGCCAAGCGGGCGCGGGCAGCGCAGAGCGTCGCTCTGCCCTCGTCGCGCGGCACGGCGGGCTGCATGAGCGCGGTCGAAGCGAACCCAGAACGCTCGGCCGAACTGGCCCAGAGCGCGCTGGGCGATGCGATCGGGCGCGAGCGCGTGCGCGCCGGGCTGTGCCTGGGGGCGGCGCTCAGCGATCTGGGCCGCTGGGACGAGGCGCGCGGCGCCTTCGTAACCGCCCGCGACGCTGCCGACACGGCGGACCATTCCAGCCGCGCCCGGCTTGGTGCCATGGCGGGCAACGCCGCCCTGGCTGCCGGACAGCCGGGACAGGCGCTGGCCCTGCTCAGCCCGGCGGCGACCGATGCCAAGATCATAGGTGACGCCGAACTCACCGGCTCGATCGCGCTGGACCGCGCCCGCGCGCTGGTGGCGGTGAAGCAGCCGGACGAAGCCGCCGCCGCGCTGGCGGAAGCGCGCACCGCGCAGCCGGACAATGCGCAGGCATGGCTGCTTTCGGCCACGCTGTCGCGCCGGCAGGAAAAGTTAAGCCAGGCCCAGACCCAGATCGAAAAGGCCGCGAGCCTTGCCCCGCAGGACCCCGAGATCGGGCTTGAGGCAGGCGTCATCGCCATGCTTTCCGGCAACGAGACGGCGGCGCGGCGCAGCTGGAATTCGGTCCTCGCCGCCGGTCCCGGCAGCGATGCCGCCGTCACCGCAAAGGAATATATCTCCCAGCTCGGCCCGGAATCCGACAAGCCCCGACCGACCACAGCGAAGGCCCCTAAGCCATGATCCCCCTTTCCGTCCTCGATCTCGTTTCCGTGCGCGAAGGCGGCACGGTCGCCCAGGCGCTCGACATCTCGGTGAAGACCGCGCAGGCCGCCGAGCGCGCCGGCTACAAGCGCTACTGGGTGGCCGAGCATCACGGCATGGACGGGATCGCGGGCGGAGCGACTTCGGTGGTCCTGGCCCATCTCGGTAATGCGACCTCGACGATCCGCATCGGCTCGGGCGGGATCATGCTGCCCAACCACACGCCTTACGTGATCGCCGAGCAGTTCGGCACGCTGTCGGCGCTTTTTCCGGGCCGCGTCGATCTGGGCCTTGGCCGCGCGCCGGGCGCGGACGGGCGGCTGGCCCATGCCCTGCGCAAGGACATCCACGCCGCGTCGGAGCGTTTTCCCAACGATGTCGTCGAACTGCAGGCCCGTTTCGCCGGGCAGGCGGCGGGCGGCGTCCCTTCGCCGCAGGCGGCGGGCGCGAATGTGGAGATGTGGATTCTCGGCTCCAGCCTGTTCGGCGCGCAGCTCGCGGCGATGCTGGGCCTGCCCTACGCCTTCGCCTCGCACTTCGCGCCTGCTGCGCTGGACGAGGCCGCCAAGGTCTACCGCGAGCGGTTCCAGCCGTCCGAAACGCTGGACAAGCCTCACTTCATGGCCGCAATCAACGTGATCGCCGCCGATACGGACGAGGAAGCGGCCTATCTCGCCACCTCCACCGACCAGAGCTTCGTGGCGCTGCGCACCGGCAATCCCGGCCGGCTGCTGCCACCGGTACGCGGTTACCGCGATAGCCTGCCCGGTTCGGCGAAAGCGATGCTGGAGCAGGTCCGCTCGGTCAGTGCCGTGGGCGATCCGCAGACGGTGCGCGCCGGGATCGAGGAATTCGTCGCCCGCACGCAGGCGGACGAACTGATGGTCAGCATCGCCACTTACGATCCGGCGGCGCAGATCCGCTCGCTTGAACTGACAATGGAAGCGCTGGGGCAGGTGCCGGCCTGACCAGGGCGGAAGACAGGGTGAAGGCGGGGCAAGCGATTGTCGCCGTCGCTCGCTGATCAGGCGTCGATACCGTAATTATCGCAACTTGATATCTTCTGGGGCATTGACCGCGCGGTTAAATTGCGGAACTCAACCGGGCATGGAAACAACAGACGTCGTCATCGTGGGAGCGGGACATGGCGGGGCGCAGTGCGCCATTGCCTTGCGCCAGAACGGGTTCACCGGAACCATCACCGTAGTCGGCCGCGAGCCGGAGTATCCTTACGAGCGCCCGCCGCTCTCCAAGGAGTACTTCGCGCGCGAGAAGACCTTCGACCGGCTCTACATCCGCCCTCCGACGTTCTGGGCCGAGAAGGAGATAACCTTCAAGCTCAGCACGGAGGTCACGAAGGTCGATGCCAAGGCAAAGGAACTGACGTTTTCGAACGGCACCACGCTGGGGTATGGCAAGCTGGTCTGGGCGACCGGCGGCGATCCGCGCCGCCTCTCGTGCTCGGGCGCGGAACTGGCCGGCGTCCACGCCGTGCGCACCCGCGAGGACTGCGACACGCTGATGGCCGAAGTCGATGCGGGTACGAAGAACATCGTCGTCATCGGCGGCGGCTACATCGGACTCGAAGCGGCGGCGGTGCTGTCGAAGCTGAAGCTCAACGTAACCCTGCTCGAAGCGCTGCCGCGCGTCCTGGCCCGCGTGGCCGGCGAGGAACTGTCCGAGTTTTATCAGAAAGAACACCGCGACCACGGCGTCGACCTGCGCACTGGCGTGGCGGTTGATTGCCTGGTGGGCGATGGCCACCGTGTCACCGGCGTTCAGCTGGCGGACGGCGAAGTGGTCCCGGCCGAGGCGGTGATCGTCGGCATTGGCATCGTGCCTGCCATCGGCCCGCTGATCTCGGCTGGAGCGAGCGGCGCGAACGGAGTCGACGTGGATGAATTCTGCCGCACGTCGCTGCCCGACATCTACGCCATCGGCGACTGCGCAGCCTTTGCCTGCGAATACGCCGGCGGCACCGTGATGCGGGTCGAATCGGTGCAGAACGCGAACGACATGGCCACCTGTGTCGCCAAGGCCATCTGCGGCGACGAGAAGGCCTACAAGGCGTTCCCGTGGTTCTGGTCGAACCAGTATGACCTGCGTCTCCAGACCGCCGGCATCAACATGGGCTTCGACAAGACCGTGATTCGCGGCGAGCCCGATAGCCGCAGCTTCTCGGTCGTATACCTCAAGGAAGGCCGCGTCGTCGCGCTGGACTGCGTGAATGCGGTCAAGGACTACGTACAGGGCCGCAAGCTGGTGGAAGCCGGGGCGACGCCCGACGTGGCCGTTCTGGCGGATGCCGGCACGCCGCTCAAGGAACTGCTCTAAAGGCAAGGCGGGGGCCTGCGTTCTTGCGGGGGCCCCGCCACCTTCTGGGAAATCAGGCCGGAGCGCCAAGCCGCGCCCGCGCCCACTGGGCAGCTTCCGCCACAACGGGGTCATCATCCCCCAATAGCGCCTCCACTGGCGCCAGCAGTGCCGCCCGCCCGCTGTTTCCCGCCGCATACAGGCAGTTGCGAACGAAGCGATTGCGCCCGATTCGCTTGATCGGACTGCCCGAGAACAGCGTGCGGAAACCCGCATCGTCCAGCGTCAGCAGGTCCGCCAGTTCCGGCGCGGTCAGTTCCGCGCGGGGCAGGTACGCCTTGATGGTGTGCGACACTTGCGCGAACTTGTTCCACGGGCACACCGCCAGACAGTCGTCGCAGCCGTAGATGCGGTTGCCCAGCCCTTCTCGCAGGTCCTCGGGGACGGGCCCCTTGTGTTCGATGGTGAGATAGCTGACGCAGCGGCGCGCATCGAGCCGGTAAGGCGCGGGAAACGCGTTCGTCGGGCAGGCGTCCTGACAGGCGCTGCACGATCCGCAACTGTCGCGGCCCGGTTTTGCAGGTTCGAACTCCAGCGTCGTGTAGATTTCGCCCAGGAACAGCCACGATCCATGCTCGCGGCTGACCACGTTGGTATGCTTGCCCTGCCAGCCCAGCCCGGCCGAGGCGGCCAGCGGCTTTTCCATGACCGGCGCGGTATCGGTGAACACCTTCACGCCCACTTCGGGCGCGATCTTGCGCGCCTGCCCCTCGGCCACGATCCAGCGGGAGAGGTGCTTCAGCGCCTTCTTCACCACGTCGTGATAGTCGGCACCTTGCGCATAAGTGGAGATGCGCCCGATCTGCGGTTCGCCCTCCAGCCGCAGCGGGTCGGCGGCGGGGGCATAGCTCATGCCCAGCGCAATCACGCTGCGCGCCTCGGGCCACATACCCTGCGGGCTGCGACGATGGTGCGCACGTTCCTCCATCCAGCCCATGGTGCCGTGCATCCCCGCCGCCAGCCAGGCATCGAGCCGGGCGGCGCGCGCGTCGTCGGTGGCGGCCGAGGCGATACCGAAGGCGCAGAAGCCCAACGCGCGCGCCTGTGCCTCTGCATCCTTGGCGAAAGCATTTAGCTTGGCCTTAACCAGATCTGCGCCATCATGGGCGGATATGTTAGAGCCGGGGGATGTCATGGATGCGCAAGTAGGAGATCCGAGGTTGACCGGCAATCCGCACCAGTCAGATCGGGCACGGCAGTCAGATGCGGGATTGCCCTTTGACCGGCCGCTGGCGATCGAAGCGCGCGGCCTGGTCAAGCGTTTCGAGGGTTTCACCGCCGTTGACGGCGTCGATCTTTCGGTCCCGGCGGGCTCGGTCTACGGCATCCTCGGCCCCAACGGTGCCGGCAAGACCACCACTTTGCGGATGCTTCTGGGCATCATCGACCCCGATTCGGGCTATCGCCGCATCCTTGGAGCCGAACGCCCGCACGACGTTGCCCATGCGATCGGCTACCTGCCCGAGGAGCGCGGCCTCTACCCCTCGATGAAGGCGACGGAGGCGATCGCGTTTCTTGGCGCCTTGCGCGGACTGCCGCTGAAGGAAGGCCGCCGCCGGGCGCATGAACTGCTTGAGCGGCACGGGCTGGGCTATGCCGCAGATCGGCAGATACGCCAGCTTTCCAAGGGTATGGCGCAGCAGGTCCAGATCCTCGGCACGCTGGTCCACCGGCCCCGGCTGGTGATCTTCGACGAGCCGTTCTCCGGCCTCGATGCGCTCAACCAGGGCAAGCTGGAGGCGATGATGCGCGGTCTGGCGCAGGACGGCGCCACCGTGATCTTTTCTACCCACGTCATCGCCCATGCCGAGCGGCTGTGCGACGAAGTGGCGATCATCGCCGGCGGCAAGGTGCCCTTCGCCGGTCCGGTCGACCTCGCGCGGGACCGCATCCCGGCGCAGGTCCGCCTCGAAACCCGCGCGCTGCAGGGCGCGTGGCGCGCCGCGCTGCCCGCCGATGTACGGCAGGATGGCCAGTTCTGGCACTTCGCGTTGCCCGACTCGGGTATCGAACCGCTGCTGCGCGCCCTGATCGCGGGAGAGGCTGGCATCCTGTCGCTCTCCATCGAGCGTGCGGGCCTGCACGATGCCTTCGTCGCCATCGCCGGTGAGGCCGCGGCGCGCGCGCTGGAAGAAGAAAAGCCCGAGGAGCCGCGCCGATGATCCTCGACTCGCACGACGATTCGCATCAGGGCCGGCTCTCGGCTTTTAGCGCCGCCTGGGTCGTGGCCCGGCGCGATTTCACCGCGATCCTGTTCTCGCGCACGTTCTTCTTCTTCCTGCTCGGCCCGCTGTTCCCGCTGATCGTCGGGGCGCTGGCGGGCAGCGTGGGCAATCAGGTGGAGCATTCCAGCGAGCGGCCGGAAGTGGGGGTCATCATGCCCGGAGCCGAAGCCGACGCCATGGTTCGCGCCCGTGACGGGCTTGCCGACCGGCTGGGGCAGGATTTGCCCGGCCTCATGGTGCTCAAGCGCCTCGCCCCGGGCGAGCGCGCCGATCCGGCGGCCGCCATGGCTGGCAAGGAAGGCAACATCGCCGCGATTCTCTCCGGCTCCCTCGAAGCACCCGTGTTGACCGGCCCGCGCGACCAGATCGCGGCGTGGACCGGCGACGTGGCGATGATCGCGGCACAGGCAAAGCAGACCTCCGCCGCGCCTTGGCCGCGGGTCAGGCTGGAAACCACGGTCAGCAGCCGGGTCAACGACCGCAAGAGCCGTCTCAGGACGGCGCAGGGCGCCCAGACGCTGCTGTTTCTGCTGACGATGATGCTGGCGGGGATGGTTCTGTCCAACCTCGTCGAGGAGAAAGCCAACAAGATCATCGAGGTGCTGGCCGCCGCGATCCCGATGGAGGCGGTGTTCTTCGGCAAGCTCTTTGCGATGCTGGGCGTGTCGCTGGTGGGCATCGCCACATGGGCCGCTGTTGGGGGCGGGCTTTACCTGCTGGCCGAATCGGCGGTGCCGTCGCTGCCTGACCCTGCCGTGGGCTGGCCGATGCTGGTCCTGCTGGGCATCCTCTACTTTTCCATGGCCTACCTGCTGCTGGGTTCGGTGTTCCTCTCGATCGGCTCGCTGGCGAATACCGTTCGCGAGGTGCAGACGCTCTCGATGCCGGTGACGATGATGCAGCTCATGCTGTTCTTCTTCGCCACGTACGCGATGACCCAGCCGGGCAGCACGATCGAGATGGTCGCGGCGCTGTTCCCGTTCAGCTCGCCTTTCGCGATGCTGGCCCGCGCGGCGCAGGACCCGGCGCTGCTGCCCCATCTGGGCGCGGTGCTTTGGCAGGGCCTGTGGGTTCTGCTGCTGGTGCGGCTGGGTTCGGGCCTGTTCCGCATGCGCGTGATGAAGTCCGGCGCGCAGGGGAAAAAAGGCAAGGTCCGCTGGTGGCCGGGCCGCCGCCCCGCCGTCAATCGTTAGGGACAAGAGATACCGGCCCGAGATTGAATAGCGCTGCGCGTGCCCCACATGGAGGGGCAGGGGATCAAGCAAGAGGTCAGGCGTCATCATGCCCACAGCGACAACCCGCCGAAATGTCCTGGCCTGGCTCAGCGCGGGGGCCGCGCTGCCGGTGCTTGCCGCCTGCGGGGGCACCGAAGCCGAGGCGAAAGTCTATCCGGTGCATTTCGCCGATGCGGAATGGCGCCGCCGCCTGACCGCCGAGCAATACCGCATCCTGCGCCAGCAGGGGACCGAGCGGTCCTTCACCTCGCCGCTCAACGATGAACACCGCGCCGGTACCTTTCTATGCGCGGCGGACGGTAACCCGCTGTTTTCCTCGAAGACCAAGTTCGACAGCGGTACCGGCTGGCCCAGCTTCTGGAAGCCGGTGCCCGGCGCTGTCGGTGTCTCGGGCGATTCGACGCTGGGGATCTCGCGCACCGAAGTGCACTGCATGCGCTGCGGAGGGCATCTGGGCCACGTCTTCGACGATGGGCCGCCGCCAACCGGCAAGCGCTATTGCATGAACGGGGCGGCGATGAAGTTTCGGCCGGACTAGCGCCGATGGGCCTTTATCGGGAGGGAATACCGCGCAGGGCCTGCATGCGGAAGGTGCGCTGGGCCAGTTCCTCCAGGCTCATGAGCTGGCGGAACACCAGGCCGTAAGCCGGTTCGCGGCGCCAGCATACGGTGGCCTCGAACTGCGGCATCTCCGCGGCGTCGATGCGCAGTTGCTGCCCGATCGCAAGGCGCTGGTCGGTTTCAATCCGGGCGCCCTGACGCGAGAGGTCGAGAAGCCGGGCGCCTGTCACGCTGCCTGTCACAGTGATGCGGGCGGGATGGTCCACGCAGATGCGGATGGGGCGTTTGGGATAGGGCCCGGCCTCGGCGATGAAACGCTCGACGTCGATCGGCTGCACGAAGCGAAAACCTGCCTCGCCGCCGTGTTCCCACACCAGATTGACGCCGGTACGCTCACCGGTCACGCTTTCCAGCGCCAGTTGCTCGACCCCGGCCAGCGAGTGGAACAGCCTGAGCTTCACCCCGGTCGCGGAAACGTCGCGCACGATGCAGAGGTACTCTCCTCCGGGCGAAACCAGCTTGGCCGCCCGCAGCAGCAGCGCAAAGCGCGGCGTCGCACGCTGGTCGGCCGATGATGCGGCGCTGCGGGTGGACAGGCTGCCCGGGAAATTCATGCGAACGATACCCCCTTGGTACGCGCCCGTTAAGCCGGCTAGGCGGCGCTGCGCGGGATGCGCAACAGCTCAACGGGTGCATACCTAGTAATAGATACCTTTCAGCACATTACCTATTTGTAAACGCAAACGTTTGCATACGTTCACTGCCGCAAATAAATGCGAAGTAATCAATGATCGGGAAATTTGGTGCGGGCGGCGGGACTCGAACCCGCACTGGATACCCAAGCGGATTTTAAGTCCGCAGCGTCTACCATTCCGCCACGCCCGCACGGCCTGCGTCAGGCGCTGCATCTCGCAGATCGGCGCGGCCCCGGCAACCGGGACCTTGCCGCATCTTGTACGAAAATCCCCCGAAAGGTGCGATCACTCCACGTTGAGACGGGCGCGCATTTCCTTGCCGGGCTTGAAATAGGGGACGCGCTTCTCGGGCACTTCCACACTTTCGCCGGTGCGAGGGTTGCGGCCCTTGCGGCCATCGCGGTGGCGGGTTGAAAAGGCACCGAAGCCGCGCAGTTCCACGCGGCCGCCGTCTGCCAGGCGCTGGCCGATTTCGTCGAAGAAGGTGTCTACGGCGCGCTCCACATCCTCTGCGCGAAGCTCGGGATTGTCCTTGGATAGCACCTGCAGCAGTTCGGACCTGATCATCGCGAAATTTCCCCCCAAAAAAACGACAAACCGTGTCGGAACATAAAATTACGTAACGCCAGCCTGCCCCGTGCCGGGAAAATGCCATCGCTGGCCGCTTCGCGCAATGGGAAGTGTTACGTGTGTGAAATCGCCCAGTTTTGCGCTCCGCGCTTGCCGGCACGATGCGCCGCTGCCCATTTACACTGGCAAATTGCCCGCTAACCTCGCTTCTTTCGCACTGTGCCGGTTCCAGACGGGCATGGGAGCGGGCAGGATTACAGGGCGTGAGGGCATAGAAGCGACATGAAGGACATCGCACTTTGGAACGAAGGGGACTGGATAGGCGCGATCGGCGCGATCTGCCTCTTCGCCGTGCTGGCGATCGGCGGTCTTATCGCCACGCGCAAAAGCGACGAATTCGTAGGCCACCCGCGCGGCCTGTTCGTGCTGTTCTATGCCGAGATGTGGGAGCGTTTCTCCTACTACGGCATGCGAGCGTTGCTGATCCTCTATCTCACCAAGTTCTGGCTCTATTCCGATGGCCGTTCGAATCTGATCTATGGGGCCTACACCAGCCTCGTTTACATCACTCCGGTGCTGGGCGGCTATCTGGCCGACCGCTGGTTGGGACAGCGCAAAGCCGTGCTTTTCGGCGGCATCGTTCTGGCGCTCGGCCACCTGTTCATGGCCTACGAAGGGCTGCAGGGAGTCGCTGATCCGGCCGTCAAGCAGGCCGATCCGGCGATCAACGTGTTCTGGCTGGCGCTGGCGCTGATCATAGTCGGCTCAGGCTTCCTGAAGGCCAACATCTCGGTCATCGTCGGTCAGCTCTACAAGATGACCGATACGCGCCGCGATGCGGCCTACACGATCTTCTACATGGGCGTGAACACCGGCGCTGCGCTGGGCACGATCCTCGTCGGCTATCTGGGCGAGACGATCGGCTGGTCCTATGGCTTCGGCGTTGCCGGTATCGGCATGGTGCTGGGGCTCATCATCTTCGTCGTCGGCAAGCCGGCCCTGCGCGGCCGGGGCGAGCCGCCCAAGGCGCTGGCGAAGAAGGCGGAACTGATCCTCTACGGCACCGGCGGCGCGGCGGTTCTGGTGGTCTGGTTCCTGATCCAGTACGTCAGCGTGATCCAGAACCTGCTGATCCTCACCGGCGTGGCCATGCTGGGCTATACCTTGTGGGAAGCCTTCAAGCTGCCCAAGGAACCGCGTGAGCGGATGTTCGCGATCCTGTTCCTGATCGCCCTCAATCCGATTTTCTGGGGCCTGTTCGAGCAGGCGGGCGGTAGCCTCAGCCTCTATACCGACAAGTTCGTCGATCGCGGCGGGGTGCCCACCAGCCTGTTCCAGTCGATCAACCCGATCTACATCGTGCTGTTCGGCCCGATCTTCGCCGGTCTGTGGCAGTACCTCGGCAGGAAGGGCATCGAGCCTTCCGCCCCCGCCAAGTTCGGCCTTGCGCTGATCCAGGTGGGCCTGGGCTTCCTGGTCTTCGTATGGGGCGCGGGCACCGGCGATCCGGCTGTGATGACCTCGGTGCTGTTCGTGTTCCTGATCTATGCCCTGCACACCACCGGCGAGCTGTGCCTTTCGCCCGTCGGCCTTTCGGCCATGACCCGGCTTTCGCCGGTGCATCTGGGCAGCTTCATCATGGGGGCATGGTTCTACATGACCGCCGTGGGCAACTTCGTGGCAGGCAAGATCGGCGAGGCCACCGGCGGCGAGGGCGGCGTGATGGACAAGGCGCTGACGCTGGATATCTACAGCAAGATCGGCTGGACCACGGTGGGCGTCGCCGTCGCCGTGCTGGCGCTTTCGCCGCTGGTGAAGCGCTGGATGCATGTCGACACGCTGGGCGACCGGGCAAGCGACCACGACCTTGCGGGAGAGGCCGGCCTCGGTCTCGACGCGCAGGAAGCCGGCTTCCATCCGGCCACCAAGCCGCACTGATTTTTACATGGCCTCCCCGGGGCGACGGCCCCGGACAAGAGGGCCGACAACAGGGGAACGGTCATGCGGGTATCGACCGCGATGCGGCGCTGGACGTCGCTGCTGGCGCTCGGCGCTGCGCTGACGCTGGCCGGGCAGGCTGCCGACGCGAAGAAGAAGGACAAGGACGCGAAGGCGGCAGGCACCCCCTACGCGTCCACCTACAAGGCATATCCCGGGCGCCCCACCGCCCTGGTGGGCGCCACGGTCTATGACGGGCGCGGGGGCCGGATCGAGAACGGCACGGTGCTGTTCGAGAACGGCAGGGTGGTCGCCGTGGGCGGCGCGGAGCTTGCGGTCCCTTCGGGCTATGACCGTGTCGACGGCGCGGGCAAGTTCGTCACCCCCGGCGTGATCGACATCCACTCGCACCTCGGCGTCTATCCCAGCCCCGGTGTCGATGCCAATTCCGACGGCAACGAGATGACCTCGCCCACCACGCCCGATGTCTGGGCCGAGCATTCGGTCTGGCCGCAGGACCCCGGATTCAGCCGTGCTCTGGTCAACGGCGGCGTTACTTCGCTGCAGATACTGCCCGGGTCGGGCAACCTGATGGGCGGCCGCGCGGTCACGCTCAAGAACGTGCCCAGCCGCACTGTGCAGGGCATGAAGTTCCCCGGCGCGCCCTATTCGCTGAAGATGGCCTGCGGGGAAAATCCCAAGCGGGTTTACGGCGCACGCAATCAGAAGCCCTCCACCCGCATGGGCAACTTCTCGGTCAACCGCCAGGCGTGGATCGATGCCAAGCAGTACATGGACGGCGACCATGCCGAGCGCGACCTTGGCAAGGACACCCTGGAAGGCGTGCTCAAGGGCGAGATCCTAGTCCAGAACCACTGCTACCGGGCCGACGAGATGGCGCAGGTCCTCGATATGGCCAAGGAGATGGGCTACAAGGTCACCGCCTTTCACCACGCGGTCGAAGCCTACAAGATCGGCGATCTGCTGAAAGCGAACGACGTCTGCGCCGCGATCTGGGCCGACTGGTACGGCTTCAAGATGGAAGCCTATGACGGCATCCCGGAAAATGCCGCGCTTCTCGCCAAGCAGGGCGCCTGCGTGGTCATCCACTCCGACGACGAGAACGGCATCCAGCGCCTCAACCAGGCCGCCGCCCGCGCGCAGGCATCGGGCAGGCGCATCGGCGTGGATATTCCCGATGCGCAGGTCGTCGGCTGGTTCACCTACAACGCCGCCAAGGCTATGGGCATCGGCGCCAAGACCGGCAGCCTCGAAGTCGGCAAGATGGCCGACGTGGTGCTGTGGAACGGCAACCCGCTGTCCGTCTACTCGCGCCCCGAGAAGGTCTGGGTGGACGGCGCGATGCTGTACGACGCGGATGATCCCAAGCGAAAGCCGGTGAGCGATTTCGAACTCGGCCAACCCGGTGAAGGAGACGTGAAGTGAAGACCCGTCTGCTCATCGCCGCCTTGCTCGTGGCCGCGCCGCTCCCTGTTTTCGCGCAGGACTTTGCCGTCACCAACGCCACGGTGGCCACCGGCGACGGCGGCGCCCCTGTCGAGCATGGCACTGTCGTCGTGCGCGGCGGGAAAGTGGTCGCCGCCGGAGCCGGGGTGGCCGTGCCTGCGGGCATACTGACCGTCGACGGCACCGGCAAATGGGTGACGCCGGGGCTGTTCTCCGCCGTCACCGACCTTGGGCTGGTGGACGTGGATGGGGTGGACGACAGCAATGACACGTCCGCCAACAAGTCGCCCTTCAATGCCGCGCTTGACGTGGCGCCTGCGCTCAACCCGTCGAGCGAGCACATTGCCGTCAGCCGCGAAGGCGGAGTGACGCGGGCCAGCGTGGCCGCGTTCAACGGCGGCTCGATCTTCGCCGGGCAGGGCGCCGTGATCGACCTTGGCGCCGATGCCGCCATGCTGATGCGCCCGCGCGCCTTCCAGTACGTCGAACTGGGCGAGGCCGGGGCACGCTTTGCCGGCGGCAGCCGCGTCGCCGCGCACACCGCCCTGCGCAATGCCCTGCGCGAGGCGCGCGAGGCGGCGGCGCTGGCGCCCGGCGCCCAGCGGCAGGGCGATGTACTGCTCACCCGCGCCGATGCGCTGGCGCTGGCGAAAGTGATCGACGGCAGCCAGCCCCTTTACGTCGGCGTCGAACGGGCCGCTGATATCCGCAGCGTCCTTGCCCTCAAGAGTGAGTTTCCCAAGCTCGACCTCGTGCTGGTCGGCGCGACCGAGGGCTGGCTCGTCGGCGCCGAGATCGCCGCCGCCAGGGTGCCGGTCATCACCATGCCCATGCGCGATCTGCCCGCCGCGTTCGAGACGCTGGCGGCCACCATGTCGAACGTGGGCCGGATGAAGAAGGCGGGCGTGAAGGTCGCCATCGGCATGTTCGCAGGGATGGACCAGCCGCGTTACGCCCCGCAGCAGGCCGGCAACCTCGTGGCCCTGACGAAGATACCTGGTGCCACCGGCCTTACCTGGGGCGAGGCTTTTGCCGCGATCACGTCGGTCCCGGCGCAGATCAGCGGTTTCGGCGGCAAGCTGGGCGTATTGGCTCCCGGCGCGGCAGGCGACGTGGTGCTGTGGGACGGCGATCCGCTGGAACTGTCCTCCGCGCCGGTAGAGGTGTGGATCGACGGGGTGAAGCAGCCGCTGGCGAGCCACCAGAGCCGCCTGCGCGCGCGGTATAACGATCTGGACGAGACGTATCTGCCAAAGGCCTACGTCTGGTAATTCATCCCGGGCACGGGGGGAGGGAGCCCCTCTCCCCGCAGGAGCGGAGGAGAGGCTTGCGACGCGCTCTTAAGCCCGCGCCTCGTTCACGCCTGCGCTGTTGTGGCGCAATGCTTTCAGCACCGTATCGACGATCTGCGGGGCGTTGAGCCCGGCTTCGTCGTACTGCGCCTCGGGCTTGTCGTGGTCCTGGAACACGTCCGGCAGGCGCATCGTGCGGATCTTGAGTCCGGCGTCGGTCAGGCCCTCGTCGCTGGCCATGGTCAGGACGTGGGCGCCAAGGCCGCCGATGGAGCCTTCCTCCACCGTCACGATGACTTCGTGGCTGAGCATCAGGCGGCGGATCAGGTCGGTGTCGAGTGGTTTGACGAAACGCAGGTCGGCCACGGTGGTGGACAGGCCGCGCGCGTCGAGCTGGTCGGCGGCCTTGAGCGCTTCGCCCAGCCGCGTACCGAGCGACAGGATCGCCACCTTGGAGCCTTCACGCACGACCCGGCCCTTGCCGATTTCGAGCGCCAGCGGGGTTTCGGGCAGGTCCAGGCCGATGCCGTTGCCGCGCGGGTAGCGAAAGGCGATCGGGCCTGCGTCGTACTGCGCGGCGGTGTGGACCATATGGACCAGTTCCACCTCGTCTGCGGCGGCCATGACCACCATGTTGGGCAGGGTGGCAAGGTAGGTCACGTCGAACGAGCCGGCATGGGTCGCGCCGTCTGCGCCGACCAGGCCGGCGCGGTCGATGGCGAAGCGCACGGGCAGGTTCTGGATCGCCACGTCATGGACGACCTGATCGAAGGCGCGCTGCAGGAAGGTGGAGTAGATCGCGCAGAACGGGCGCATCCCCTGCGCGGCAAGGCCGGCGGCGAAGGTGACCGCGTGCTGTTCGGCGATGCCGACATCGAAGCTGCGTTCCGGGAACTGCGCGGCGAACTTGTCCAGGCCGGTGCCGGACGGCATCGCGGCGGTGATGGCGCAAATGGTGGGGTCGGCCAGCGCCTCGGCGGTCAGAGCCTTGGCGAAGACGCCGGTATAGCTGGGCGGGCCCGCCGGGGCCTTGGCCTGTTCGCCGGTGACGACGTTGAATGTCTGTACGCCGTGGTATTTGTCGGCGGCTTCCTCGGCGGGGCCGTATCCCTTGCCCTTCTGGGTGACGACGTGGACGAGGATCGGGCCTTCGCCCGCATCGCGCACGTTTTCCAGCACCGGCACCAGCGCGTCGAGATCGTGGCCGTCGATCGGGCCGACGTAGTAGAAGCCCAGTTCCTCGAACAGGGTGCCGCCCATGGCCATGCCGCGTGCGAATTCGTCGGTCTTCTTGGCGGCGACGTGCAGCGGGCGCGGCAGGCGGCGGGCGAATTTGCGTGCCAGTTCGCGCAGCCCCAGGAACCGGCCCGAGGAGACGAGCCGCGCGAGGTATGCCGAAAGGCCGCCCACGGGGGGGGCGATCGACATGTCATTGTCGTTGAGGATGACGATCAGGCGGTTACCTGCATCCCGCGCGTTGTTCATCGCCTCGTAGGCCATGCCCGCGCTCATCGCGCCGTCGCCGATCACGGCGATGCCGCGTCCCGGCTGGCCCTTGATCTTGTTCGCCATGGCAAAGCCCAGTGCAGCCGAGATCGAGGTGGAGCTGTGGGCGGTGCCGAACGGGTCGTATTCGCTCTCGCTGCGCTTGGTGAAGCCGGACAGGCCGCCGCCCTGGCGCAGGGTGCGGATACGGTCGCGCCTGCCGGTGAGGATCTTGTGCGGATAGGCCTGGTGGCCGACGTCCCAGATGAGGCGGTCGGCGGGCGTGTCGAATACATAGTGGATCGCGGTGGTCAGTTCGACCACGCCGAGACCGGAGCCGAGGTGGCCCCCGGTCTGGCCCACGGCGGAGATCATCTCGGCGCGCAGTTCGTCGGCAAGCTGTCGCAACTGGGCAGGCTTGAGCTTGCGGAGGTCTTCGGGGGTCGAAACCGTATCGAGCAGGGGAGTGGCCGGGTTGGCGTTCATCTTCCGGGCCTTACACGCTTGTGACTTTGATGTCGATTGATGCGCGGCCAATACATAGCTGCGCCGAGGGGACGATTACGGATTTCAACTGCCTGTGCCGCAAGCAACGCGCAGGCGCGACTTCAGCCGCAGCGCGCGCAGGTGCCGCGCAGTTCCACCACCGGGCGCACGTCGGCAAAACCATTGGCGCGCGCGGCGGCGACGAGTGCGCCGGTCAGCTTGTCATCGTCGATGTGGACGGCCTGGCCGCAGCTGTCGCAGATGAGGAAGATGCAGTCGTGCTGGCAGCCGGGGTGGCTGTTGGCGACATAGGCGTTGGCGCTTTCCACCCGGCGCGCCAGGTTGGTGCGCACGAAAAGGTCCAAAATGCGGTAGACGCTGTTGGGCGCCACCCGCTTGCCGCGCAGGGCCGAGACGCTTTCGGCAAGGTCGTAGGCGGAGGCGGGGCGTTCCACCTGCGCCAGCGCCGAGAACACGTCGGCGCGCATTTCAGTCCACTGTTCGCCAGCTTCGACAAGTGCGTTGCGCGCCTCGGTGACGAGGCTGACGCCGGAATGTTCGTGGTGGTCGTGGTGCGCGGACATGCGGCCCATATGGGGGCAGTCGCGGCCCTATGCAATCAGCGCGTTTCAGCGGCCTGCGCGGCGGGCGCGAAGTCGTTGGCGAAGGGCGAATGGCTGCCGATACCCATCACACCGAGTACCAGCAAAGCCCCGCCGGCGAAGCCGAAAGCGAAGAAGCGGTAGAAGTCGGCCTTGAAGAGTCCCATGACGTGATCGGCTTTCGGTATTGCTGGTGACGGGCGCTGGGGCCGGTCGGAAATGGCGTGCGGCCCAAATGGCGCGAAACCCCTTGCCGTCCAGTGAACAAAAGGCATCATACCGTGGTTTTGCGACGAACGGTTGGTCTCAGGCGATGAGTTCCGGCAACTTTTGGGGTTATCGACCGTAAGCTGCCACAAACATCGGCGGGGCGTCGCCGCTTTCGGGTGTACACAGGGCGAGCCGCAATTCGCGCCAGCCGTTGAATCCGTCGGCCTGGTAGATCGCGGGGCTGAGGCAGTCGGTCCCCGGTTTGCGGCTGACGATACCGGGTAGGGCAGGGCGCATCCACCAGTTGCCAAGCCCGTGGCGGGCGCCGCGCAGGGCGAAATCCTCGGGCGTCATGGCGGTGCGGGTGAGGCCGGGCAGGGTCATCAGCCGCTCGCGTTCGGCCGGGGTGGGGTCGATTCGCAGCAGGATTTCGCGAGTCGGACCGGCGCCGAAGGCATCGGCCAGCATTCGGCCAGGCGAGGAAATGGGCGTGGGATCGGGACCGAACAACTCGCCATGGAGCGCGATGTTGGTGGGACCAAACATCGAGGCGGCAAGAGAAAGCAGTGCGAGCGCCAACATCGGCAGCATCGCGAACCCGAACGGCAGGGCCACGGCGGCCAGCGCGCTGCGCGGCGAGCGTAGCTTGCCCAGCCGCAGCAGGACGGCGGCGATCGTCATGCCAGCCAGAAAACAGACCACAACCATGGGGCCGAACCAGATCACCCACATGGTCGTCAGTCTCCTTGTCGCGCTGCGCTGCGGCGCCGCGTGCCGCTCAGAGTGCGGCCGGTCCCGCCCACCGCGTCATTGCGGAGGGCTTGGGGCGTGGGCCACCATGCTCGCAATGACGAAGGGGGGTAGTCAAGGGAAGGAGCGCCTCAGTGCTTGAAGTGGCGCATGCCGGTGAAGACCATCGCCAGGCCCGCCTCGTCGGCGGCGGCGATCACTTCGTCGTCGCGGATCGAGCCGCCCGGCTGGATCACGGCGGTGGCGCCCGCCTCTGCCGCAGCCAGCAGGCCATCGGCGAAGGGGAAGAAGGCGTCCGAGGCAACCGCGGAACCGACGGTGCGCGCAGCGTCCCAGCCGAACTTCTCGGCCGCTTCCGCCGCCTTCATCGCGGCGATGCGCGAGCTGTCGCGCCGGTTCATCTGGCCTGCGCCGATACCGGCGGTGACGCCGTCCTTTGCATAGACGATGGCGTTGGATTTCACATGGCGCGCCACGGTCCAGGCGAACAGGCAGTCGGCCAGTTCGCGGTCGGTCGGGGCGCGCTTGGTCACCACCTTGAGGTCGTCGAAACCGATGGCGCCGGCATCGCGGCCCTGCACCAGCAGCCCGCCGGTGATCGGCTTGACGGTGAGGCCCGCGCGGCGCGGATCGGGCAGTTCGCCGGTCAGCAACAGGCGCAGGTTCTTCTTCCTGGCGAAGAAGGCACGGGCTTCCTCGTCGGCATCGGGGGCGACGACGACTTCGGTGAAGATCTGGCAGATCGCCTCGGCGGTGGGCCCGTCGAGCAGCGTGTTCACCGCGACGATGCCGCCGAAGGCCGAAACGTCGTCACAGGCAAGCGCGCCCTGCCAGGCTTCCAGCAGGCTATCGCCCTGGGCCACGCCGCAGGGGTTGGCATGCTTGACGATGATGACGGCCGGCTTCTGGCCCTTGAACTCGGCGGCGAGTTCGAAGGCGGCGTCGGCGTCGTTGTAGTTGTTGTAGGACAGTTCCTTGCCCTGCACCTGCTCTGCCTGGGCCAGGCCCTTGGTGAAGGGGCCGACCGGCGTATAGAGCGCGGCCTTCTGGTGCGGGTTCTCACCGTAACGCAGCGTGGTGGCAAGGCGGCCGTTGACGCTGATCATCTCGGGGAATTCGAGGCCCTGATCGACGGTGGCGAACCACTGCGCGATCATCGAATCGTAAGCGGCGGTCTGCGCGTAGGCGCGCGCTGCCAGCAGCTTGCGGAAGGGCAAGGTGGTGCCGCCGCTCGTCGCGTCCAGCTCGGCGATCAGGCCGGCGTAGTCCTTGGGGTCGGTGACGATGGCGACGAAGGCGTGGTTCTTGGCCGCCGAACGGACCATCGAAGGGCCGCCGATGTCGATGTTCTCGATCACCTCGTCCCGGTCCGCGCCCTTGGCCACGGTCGCCTCGAAGGGGTAGAGGTTGACGACGACAAGGTCGATCGCGCCGATGGCGTGGGCCTCCATCGCGGCGGCATGTTCGGCGTTGTCGCGCACGGCCAGCAGGCCGCCGTGGACCATCGGGTGCAGCGTCTTGACACGGCCGTCCATCATTTCGGGAAAGCCGGTGATCTCGGAGATGTCCTTCACCTCAAGGCCCGCTTCGCGCAGGGCCTTGGCGGTGCCGCCGGTGGAGACCAGTTCCACGCCGCGCGCGCTGAGAACCTGGCCCAGTTCGGCAAGCCCGGTCTTGTCGGAGACGGATAGCAGGGCACGGCGGATCTGGACTGTATCGGTCATCGGGCGGCTTCCTTGCGGCAGGTTCTTTGCGCGGGCCTTTAGGGCGGCGGGGGGAGGGGGGCAAGTGCGTCGGGGTGCTTTGTCCGATACGGCCGCCTCGGCGTCCGCCGCGATTCAGTTCATCTTCTTGAGCAGCCAGCCGAACGTGCCGCCCCCGCGTGAGACCATGCCTTGGATGACGAGCTGCTGGGTCGCCTGAGGACGCCCCTGGCCATCGACCCACAGCGAATCCTCGACTGTCACTTCGCCGCTTTCAGCGCCCGAACGGAACTGCCAATGGCTGCCATCGGGCAGCGAGAGGCCCGCGCCCTGTCCATCGGCGGCCAGGTTCACGTCGACTTCGGGGCCGAGGTGGAAGCGGATCGCAAACCCCACCATGCCGCGCTTGCCCTTGCGCCCCGAGGGCAACAGCAGGTCTTCGCCGCGCAGTTCGCTGCCGTCGTCGCGCAGCAGCAGTATGCGCTGGTGGGTCAGGCCGTAACGCGCGGCATAGCCGTTGTGGCTGGCTTCCAGCCGGGTCGCGGCCGAGCCCTTTTCCTGCGGCAGGGTCTTGCGGTCGAGCGCGACTTCGGTGACGCCCGAGCCGATCATGCCGCCGATCAGGATCGCGGTGGAATTGGCATCATCCAGCGTCAGCGTCGAATGCGCCGCCGTTGCCCGCAGGCCCTGTTCGAGACGGACGGGTACAAGGCCGCCGCCGCTGGCCGCACCGCCGCAGTTGACGATGAGGCGGTGGGCGCCGTGCGACATTTCGAACGCCAGCGTCGAGGCGCAGCCGAAGCGGGCATGGGCGGGCATCGGCGGGGGCGCGGTATCGAACTGCAAGATCGACTTGTGCGCCGTCACGCGCTGATAGCCCCACTGGCGCACGTCGCGCAGGGGGCGGGTGCGCACGCCGCTGGCCTTGACGAGCCCATCGACGTCCTCGGCCGAAACGGCCCAGCCACCTTGCCACGAACCCAGCGAGCCATCGCCGTGGGTAAGCGCCAGCAGCGGCGGCACCAGCAGTTCGATCACCCGCTCCACCGAAGTCGGCGCATCGCGGCGGGTTGCCTGATAACAATTGCGCAGCCGGACCAGCAGCGCGATCGCCTCCATCTGCGCCAGCGGGCTGCGGGCCAGGACGCCGCCGTCATCGCCCATAAGCTCGCCCAGCGCCTTGATCAGCCCAGCCTCACCGTAAAGGCGGCGCGGGCGACCATCGGGCAGCAGCAGGCCGGCCGCAACGATGCCGCACCAGCCGGCGACTTCGGCCAGTCCGTCCTCCGCGTGGGTGACATGGCGGTCTAGCCAGCGTGCGGTATCGGCGATGTGGGCCAGGGTCCGCAGGCGCAGCGCCTTGTCGCCAGACAGGATCAGCGGCGCATGGGCAAGCCAGTTGGCGATCCGCGCACCGGTGTTGCCCACGCTCCACGCAGGGCCCTTTCCGGGCTTGGCGGGGGGCTTGGGATTGGCCTGGAGCCACGCGGTCAGAATGCGTTCGGCCACCGGCGCGGCCTGTTCGCGTGAGGCGCAGGCTTCGAGGTCGGTCAGCCAGGAGAAGGAATGTACCACCTTTTCCAGCGGCGGGGTTACGCGCTGGGCGCCAGCATAGTCGACCTGCGCGACCGGAGTCTTTGCGCCGTGGACGAGGAAATGGCCGGCGCGGATGGCGGTGCCTGCAGTGCGGTTGCCGGGCAGGGTATTGCTTACCGTCGCGAGCAGGCGCGTGCGCGCCTTCTTGCTCATCGGCGCGCCGAGCATCGATCCCGGCACGCCCATGCGGTAGGCCATGCGGATCAGTTTTTCGGCCACCCCTACCGAGGGCGGCGAGAAATCGATCAGAGCCAGCGCGCGGCCCGGCTCGATATGGCCGGGCTCGATGACTTCGGGATGATGTGCGGGAGCCGGACGCTGCAAGGCAGGAGTTTCTGGTTTATCCGCGCTGCCTGTCACTGCACCCTCCTCCTCCGCCTGCGACATGGGAATCGCCCGGGAAGGGTCCGGGTTCCTTGCCGCAGGCCGAAGAGGGGTGCGGGCGTCCACTCTTATGCCAGGCCCTTGAGCGTCTGGATATTCGCCGCGTACTGCGACGGCCCGCCGCGGAAGGTCGCTGATCCGGCAACCAGCACGTCGGCGCCGGCCGAAACGCACAGCGGCGCGGTCTTCGCATCGACGCCGCCGTCAACTTCCAGGCGGATGTCGCGCCCGGTCTTGTCGATCATCTTGCGCACCGCCTCGATCTTGCGAAGCTGGCTGGAGATGAAGCTCTGGCCGCCGAAACCGGGGTTCACGCTCATGATGAGCACCAGGTCGATGTCGTCGATCAGATAGTCCAGCATCTTGGCAGGTGTCGCCGGGTTGAGCGAGATGCCCGCCTTCTTGCCCAGGTTGTGGATCGTCTGCACCGTGCGGTGAACGTGCGGACCGGCCTCGGGATGGACGGTGATATAATCTGCGCCGGCATCGGCAAAGGCTTCAAGATAGCTGTCGACCGGCGAGATCATCAGGTGGACGTCGAAAACCTTCGCGCTGTGAGGGCGCAGGGCCTTCACCACGGCGGGGCCGATGGTGATGTTGGGCACGAAGTGGCCGTCCATCACGTCAACGTGGATCCAGTCGGCACCGGCTTCGTCGATGGCGCGCACTTCCTCGCCGAGCCGCGCGAAGTCGGCGGACAGGATCGAGGGGGAAATCAGGGGTATCGTCATGGTAGTTTTACGGAACTCCTCACCATGAATGAATACGCCACCACATATTGGGGCGACAAGCGCCGACAGGGCCGTTTTCCACACGCGATATTGGGTCAAGCCTCTCAAGAGGCCGCTATGAGCCCGCATGCAGCCAAACGAGGCTGTCAGCCGCCGAAACGTAAAATTCAGTAGCCATTCACGGCGGCTTGGGCATTTAGGCGGCATTAAGAGAGTTCATGGCATGCCCCGCCGCCAAGGGCGAACGACCGGCCGCCAGCTGGCCGGATTTACGACAAATGGAAGAGAAATGATAACGACCAGTCCCCCGGGATCGATCGCAATGCCCAACCGGATGTCCGCTGTGCTGGCGCTGGCCGCCGCAGTCGGTCTTGCTGTGCCGGTTTCGGCGCAGCGCGAATATCGGAACGAGATTCGCAATGAAATGGGCCGCTGCTCCGCCGACAAGGGGCCAGGGCTGATGGTCACCGTCGACGGCATCAAGGCCTCGTCGGGCAAGGTGCGCGTGCAGGCCTACCGCGCCAATGCGGGCGAATGGCTGGTGAAGGGCAAGTGGCTCTCGCGCATCGAAGTGCCGGCGCGCGCCGGCAGCATGAGTTTCTGCGTGCCACTGCCGGCTTCAGGCAGGTATG
The DNA here is from genome assembly GCF_001046635.1 of Novosphingobium barchaimii LL02. Taxonomy (GTDB): domain Bacteria; phylum Pseudomonadota; class Alphaproteobacteria; order Sphingomonadales; family Sphingomonadaceae; genus Novosphingobium; species Novosphingobium barchaimii. Next base: position 744,545 of record NZ_KQ130454.1, on the reverse strand, counting down.
GCGTTGCCGTGCGCCACGACGTGAACGGCAACGGCGAGACCGATATCCGCACCGATGGCGGGGCGATGTCGAACAATCCCTCGATCAACATCTTCAACCTCGGCAAGCCCAGCTACACCAAGGTTGGCGTGCCGGTGGGCGGATCGGTCAAGTCGATCCGCATCCAGATGAAGTATATGTAACGGCAGGGGCGGGGGCAGGCTTTCGCCCCCGCCTCAACGCTTCGCCATGATCGTCCGCGCATCCGCGAGGTCGGCGGGCTTGTCGACGTCCACCGCCGCCAGACCGTCGCGCGCCGCGACGAGGCTGGCGGTAACGCCGATGCGCTTGCCCAGCCTTGCGATCGCCGCCGCCAGCGTCAGCCGGCCCAGCGCATAGCCCAGCAGCATCCCCAGACCCAGCCGCGCGGCGATGCGCCAGGGACGCTTGCGGTCTGCCTCGACCATCTTCCAGGTCTCGATCGCCAGCCCGGCATTGCCGCTGGCGAGCAGGAACAGGTTGCATCCCGACCACTGTCCGTCTGCAAAGCGCAGATAAGTGCGCTTGCTGCCGGGCATGGCCGCCTCGATCGCCTCGCGCCGGGCGAGCAGGATCGCGACGTCGCTGCCTTGCGGCGTATCGTTCAGGAAATCGCGCACCCATTCGCCGCGCAGCAGCGCATGGTCGCTGGTGGTGACGAGCAGCGGCGCGCCCAATGCCTCCAGCCCGATTGCCACGCTGGCACTGGGCCCGGTGCCGGTTGCCAGAACCTCGCAGCCGAGCAGCAGGGCAAGATCGCGCACCGCGTCGTCGCTGGCCGAAACCGCGATCCGGCTGGTCCCGGCCTCGCGCAGGGCGTGGACGACATGGGCGAGCATCGGCTGCCCCGCGATCTCTACCAGCGACTTGTGCGCCACGCCCTCGGCCTTCGCGACCGGATCGGGCGCACCGGGGCGTGAGCCGGCGAGGATGAGGGCTGCGGGCTGGGTCATCGGGCCTTACCTTCCGCATTCGCCAGCGCCTTGCGGCCGCGCCAGACCTGCCACAGCACGCCCGGTGCGCTCAGCACCGGATGACGCTCTCGCCAGGGAGTGATCGTGACGGGGACGCCGGTGTGACGCTCGATCTTCCAGGCGGCATAACGCGATGCGCCCTCGAACGTGGTCGAGGCCTTGAGCAGGCGCATGACGTTGTAGGGCTTGCCCAGCCGTTGGCGGCGCTTCCACCAGGCCAGGGTCCGGGCACGGTCACGCGCCGTGATTTCGGGGCGGATCGTGCCATTTGCGCAGCGGGCGAAGCGGATCGCCTGGGCGCTCAGTGCCAGCGGCAACAGCCCGTCGAAATGAGCGCGGTTGGCGGCAAGGATCGAGTCTTCGCGGCCTGCCTTTTCAACGCGGAATTCGGCGGCATAGGTGGCCCGGAACAAGGCGCGCCAGTAATCCTCTGGCGTGCCCGCCTCGGGGCCGAGGGCCACGGCGAGCCGCGCTGCGGTGCGCGCCGCCTGCGCCACGGCATCTGCAACTAAGGCGCCGGCGCCCTCGTCCTGCTGCCATGCAAGGCCGCTGGGCTGGACGAAGCGGGCCCAGATCGTGGTGTCGAGCCGCGCTCCGGCGGCGGCGGCGCGGAAGGTTTCCATCGCCATGGTGGCGACTTTGGCGCGCAGGGGCACGCCGTCATGGACCCATTCGTGATAGCTGACGCGCGGCCAGATCCGCTCGACCTGCGGGCCGGGCAGCAGCACGTAGAAATCCAGCACGCCTTCCAGCGATCCGGTGCGCAGGTTCGAGCCGTAGAACAGCACGCCCAGCGCGCCGGCGTCCCGCGCCAGCCGCTCGGCGAAGGCACGCACCGGCGCAACCACATCGCGCGCCAGCGCGGCCGCCGTGCGGTCTGCAAGGGTTTCGGATCCGTAGAGGTCGTCGCTCATTCGCGCGTGCATCGTGCAGGCCTGCCGTCAATGCAAGCCCGGGCCTGCGTCAGGGCACCACGAAGTTGATCTGCGGGCCTTCGTCCAGCACGTAGCGGCCGGCGGGGAAAGCCTCGCCGTCGAGGATGAACGTGCCGCCGATGTCGAGGTCGATATTGTTCACGCTGAAACGCTTTGCGCCGTTGCGGGTCAGGAACTTGCCCTGAAGGCCGAACATGAGCGCGGGCAGCAGCGCGACAATCCAGCGTACCGGCGAGTCCATCACCGCCAGCTTCAGGCCGGCGCCGGGATTGCGCCCGAACGGCCGGGCGCCCAGAGGGAAACGCTCAAACGTGGTGGCGAAAGTCAGGAAGCGCTCACCAGGGTTGCCGCGCCCATCATAAGGCAGGTGGCGGCCGCTGCGGCGGTCGATGATACGGGTAGGGGTGCAGGCGCGCCAGACATTGCCAGTGCGGCCGAACAGGGCGCCGACGATAGCGGCCAGAATGGATAGTCCCACGGCAAAACTGTTGAAGGCGCCGCGGCGGTGGGCTTCCTGCCCGGCCTCGGTCGCCAGCGCGAAAATGCCGGTGCCCAGCACGAAGCCAAGGACACCGCGTCCCTTGCCATCGGCGGGGGTGAGGCGCATCGGCCGGCGCGCCAAGGTTTCACCCCGGTGTGCCGCAGCCATCGCCTGCGTCAGCGACCAGTGGTTGGGCAGGCCCAGATCGACGGCAAGCGCGTTGGTCTTGCCCTTGGGCAGGACCACGAAGGTCGGCCAGTCGTCGCCGAAGATATCGGCGCCGCAGGACAGCACATCGCGCACGGTGCCGTCGCCGCCGTCGACCACGAGGTAGTCGATGCCGCGCCGCGCGAATTCCGCCAGCGTGTAGTGCAGTTCCTCGCGGGTGCTGGGCGTTTGCGTCAGGATGTTGGAGCAATCCGCCATTTCGGGCGCCTTGCCCTTATTGCGGTGGCTGCGCGGATTGCGCACGATGCCGACGAGCGGAACCGCCCGTCCACGGCGTGCCGGGCGGACCGTGTGGGCGCCGCCGTGGCGGCCAAGCTCACCGAAGATCGGCAGCGTCTCGAATTCGTAAATGCTTCCGTGCACGGGCGCTATCTAGTGACGCCCGTCCGCAAAATCACCAAGAAACATGCTCTGACACATTAAAGTTACAGTTCGATGGCAGCTGTTGCCGTGCAGACACGTTTGCCTCGCTGCAATTGCCAGCCTGTGTGCGACCGACTACGGGCTGGGGCCATGGTGCAGGAAAAGCAGGCAATGCCGGTCGTGACGATCGGCGAGAATTTCGTGAAGCTCTGGGGTCTGACGATGGCCCGGCGCGTGGCGCGGATCGCGCGGGCGGCGGGGCTGGTTTCGCTGGACGAGGTGCCCGCAGGCCCCGCAATCCTGTCCAACGCGGCACATGCGTGGGACCCGGCGTGGTTTGGAAACATCACCGGCCGGCCCGGCGTGGTGCTCACTTTGAAGGGCGTTCCGGCGCTCGCCCATGCAGCCGACGGGGCGCAGGCCGCGCGAATCGCGCAGGCGATGGCGCAGGGTACGCCGCTCACCGATACCTCTGGTCTGGACGTCATCGCCTACGAGGACGGCCCGACAGTAGAAAACAAGCAGCTTAGAAAGCGCGAGACGCCTTTCCTCATGCCGCTTGTCCCCGAAACGGTACGTGCGATCGAGCGGGCCAGCTATTTCGGCGCCTACAAGGGCGTGACCGACGTGCTCACCAAGTACCTCTGGCCCGAATGGGCACTGGTCATGACCCGCATCTGCGCGAAGTTGGGTATCACCCCCAACATGGTGACCAGCGTGGGCGCAGTGTTCTGCGTCGTGGCCACCGTGCTGTTCGCCTATGGCCACTATTGGGCGGGCATGGCGACGGGTCTGGTGTTCATGGTGCTGGACACCGTGGACGGCAAGCTGGCGCGCTGCACGATCACGTCCTCGGCCTGGGGCAATGTGTTCGACCACGGCATGGACCTTGTCCACCCGCCGTTCTGGTGGTGGTTCTGGGCGACCGGACTAGGGTTCTGGGGCATGGCCTATGATCCGGTCACCTTCTGGTGGGTGCAGGGCGCGATCCAGGGCGGCTATATTGTCCAGCGTCTGATCGAAGGCGCTTTCATGCGCCAGAACGGCATGATGCACATCCACGTGTGGACCCGTTTCGACAGCCGGTTCCGCCTGATTACCGCGCGGCGCAATCCGAACATGGTCATCCTGTTCGCCTTCATGGTCTTTTCGCGGCCTGACCTCGGCCTGATCGCGGTGGCCTGGTGGACGGCGTGCTCGTGCCTGATCCACGCCGTGCGGCTGGTTCAGGCCTGGACCTTGCGGGCGCGCGGCGGCAAGATCACTTCCTGGCTTTCGGAAGGCTGAGCATGCACGCGACGATCGAAAAGTTCGGCTGGCCCGCGACTCTGGTGGCACAGTTCGATCACTGGGTCGTGCTGGCAAGGCCCTCGCAGCCCACGCTCGGTTCTCTGGTGCTGGCCGCAAAAAGCGATGCGACCGCTTTCGGCGACCTGCCGGGCGAGGCTCATGCGGAGTTGAAGATCGCTACCGCCGCAATCGAAGCTGCGCTGGGCAAGGCGGTGGGCTATGCGAAGATCAACTATCTGATGTTGATGATGGCGGACCCGCAGGTCCATTTCCACGTCATCCCGCGCTACGAAGGCGCGCGCGAGTGGCAGGGCCGCGAATTCGTCGACTGCGGCTGGCCCAAGGTGCCGGACCTCGGCCATGCCGTAGCGCTGGAGGGCGAGGCCCTCAAGGCGCTGACGGCATGGCTCAAGGGCTATTTTTCAGGTTAGGCCTGCCCTCAGGCCCAGGTATCGGTCAGCTTCGTCGCGATTTCGATGTCGTTGAGGAAGTCCACCTCGGCCCAGTCCAGCCCCTCGATCGAAACGGTGCCGACCTTGCCGGTGGGGGCGATCGAATCGATCACCTTGAGATACCAGTGCTGCACGCCCTCAGGCGTGCGCATGGCCTTGCGCACCGTTTCGCGGAACAGTTCGACGCCTTCGCCCCGGAAGGCGAGGAAGCCGATCGATTCGGCGTTCGACTGCGCGGCGGTCAGCGTCTTGCCAATATGAACGAGGCGCCCTTCCTGCGTGCGTTCGACCTTCATGTCGTCGCTGTCGTAGCCGTCCGCCTTGACGTCGACAGTGACGGTCACTGGCCAGGGCTTGCCGTCGGGACCAAGCGAGCCTTCCAGCACCTTGCGCACGATATCCTCTGACACCAGCGTGTCGCCGTTGAGGATCAGGAAGTCGCCGCGCATCGCCTCACGCACGATCCAGCAGGAACCGAGGTTGTCGGCCACCTTGTAGAAGGGGTTGAAACGGATGGCGATTTCCACGCGCGGATCGCGGATCGCGGCGAGATGCGCCTCCAGCATGTCGGTCATGAACCCGGTGACCACGTCGATCCGCTTCACGCCGCAGCGGGCCAGCATCTCGATCTGCCATGCAATCAGCGAGCGGCCCGAGAAGTCGATCAGGCACTTGGGACGCTCTGCGGTAAGCGGCAGAAGGCGCGAGCCCTGGCCGGCGCTGAGAAGGATGGCGTGTTCTATCATGTTCAGGTTCAGTCTGCCCAAAGGCGATTAGGGGGGGAGCAGCGCCATCTAGCGATTGCGGCGCCAAAGGAAAAGCTCTGGCGGGGGCGGACCCGAAAACCTTCTTCCCCGCAACTACGAGTGATCCCTTGCAAGTGACAGCCCCCTCGTCCAAATGCACCCCGATGCCCGCCAAACGCGACCGCCAGGAGAGTGCCACTCCGTTAGGGCGGATACTCCAGAACACCGCCTGGCTGCTTGGCGGAAAGGGCTTCGGCGCGATCTGCGGCCTGGCCTACCTTGCCATCCAGACCCGTACGTTGGGCCTGAAGGACTTCGGCCACTTCGCGCTGATCTTCGGCACCGCGCAGGCGCTAACCTCGATAGCCGGCTTCCAGAGCTGGCGCGTGGCGGTTCGCTACGGGTCGGAGCATGTCCACAACAAGGACTGGGGCAAGTTTGGCCGACTGGCGATGCTGTGCGGCATGATCGATGCCGTGGGCGCGGTGATCGGCTGCATCTTCGCTGCGGTCGTGATCTTCGGTTTCGCCCATGTGCTGGACCTCAATCCCAAGTACGTCGACGTCGCCTTCTGGTATTGCTGCATCTCGCTGTGGGCGCTGGTTTCCGCGCCTACCGGCGTGGTGCGCGCGCTCAACCGGTTCGACATGGCGGTCTATGTCGAGGCGATCGTGCCCAGTGGGCGGCTTGTCGCCGCGCTGATTATCTGGGCGACGGGGCCTTCGGTCGGGCGGTTCCTGGCGGCGTGGGCTGCGGTCGATATCCTCGAAGCTGTACTTTACTGGTACATGGCGCGCAGGCTCAGTCCTGAATCGGTACGCCTTTCCAACTTGGGCAAATGGCGGCAGGCGCTGGCGGAGAACCCGGGCGTAGCGCGCTTCTTTCTCATTACCTACGGGGGCTCTTCGATCGACGCGGCCATGAAGAATGGTCCGCTGCTGATCGTCGGCGGCTGGGTGGGCACCCGCGCGGCCGGTCTCTACCGCCTTGCCTCGCAGCTTTCGCAGGCGCTGAGCAAGCTTTCCACGCTGCTCACCCGATCGGTCTATGCCGAAGTCGCACGCGTGCGTGTCGCCTCCAAGGCCGAGGAATTCCGCAAGCTGGCGGTGCAGACGACGATGATCGCCGGTGTTGCCGGGCTTGCCGTGGTCGCCATCGCGGTACTCGCGGGCGAGCAGCTGCTGGCGATGATCGGCGGCGAGGCTTTCGAAAGCGGCGCAGGCATTCTGGTGCCGCTGGCCATCGCCTCCAGCTTCGACCTGGCCAGCGTGGCGTTCGAGCCGGTGCTGCATTCGACTGGCAAGGCGCGGCACTCGCTGGTGGCTCGGCTGATCGCTGTGGTCGCGCTGGGCTTGGGCCTTTGGCAGTTCATCCCCATCGGTCCCAGCGGCGCGGCCTGGGCCGTGGCCCTTGCCGGGGCGGTTTCCTACCTTGTGATGGGCCTGATGGCCTGGCGCACCCTGCGCCAGGTCGAGGCTGGCAAGATCACCGTCGGCGTCGAGGACGAACCGCTGGAGTAAGCCGCGCCTATCCCTTCACGTCCGCCCATTCCGGGTGGCGCTGGAAGGCAACGGCGACGTAGCTGCATACCGGCCCGATCTTGAACCCGTTTTCCCGTGCGTCGGCGACCATCGCCTCAACCAGCCTTCCCGCCACGCCGCGCCCGCCGATCTCCTGCGGCACCAGCGTGTGTTCGGCGTAGTGGACGCCGCCGCGCGCCGTCCATGTCAGGCGGCCGATCTGGTCGCTGTCCGCCACATGGGCATGATATTCGCCGGTGGAGCCGGTTTCGTGCTTGGTGATGGTGACGCCGACCATGGGTGGTTCTCCTCTTCGTGTTCGATGGGGCGATGTCTGATGGGCGCTTGACGCGGGCCGCGCGCCCTTACAGGGCATATGGCCATGCAGTTCACCTCCGACAATGCCGCCGCCGTGCATCCCGCCGTCTGGAAGGCGATGATGGCGGCCGACGCCCCTGATGCGCCTTACGATAACGACGCGCTGAGCCGCCGACTGGACGGGGCGTTCTCCGCGCTGTTCGGGCGCGAGTGCGCGGTGCTGTGGACCGCGACCGGCACGGCGGCCAACTGCCTCGCGCTTGCCTCGCTGGTGCAGCCGCATGGCGCCGCCGTGTGCCACCGCGAGGCGCATATCGAGATGGACGAGGCCGGCGCGCCCGGCTTCTTTCTTCACGGCGCCAAGCTGCTGCTGGCGGACGGCGCCAGCGCCAAGGTAACGCCGCAGACGCTGGCGGCGGTGGTCGATATCATCCGCGACGACGTCCATCAGGTTCAGCCCCACGCGATCTCGATCACCCAGGCCAGCGAATATGGCTGCGTCTACCGCCCGGACGAGGTCGCCGCCATCGCCGCCTTCGCAAAAACACGCGGGCTCGGTCTGCACATGGACGGCGCCCGCTTCGCGAATGCGGCGGCGCATCTGGGCTGCACCCCGGCCGAGGCGGCGGGCGATGTCGACGTGCTGAGCTTCGGCTTCGTCAAGAACGGCGGGATGAGCGCCGAGGCCATCGTCTTCTTCGATGTCGAGGCGGCAAGGGCGATCCGCTATCGCCGCAAGCGGGCCGGGCACCTCCAGTCCAAAGGCCGGTTCATGGCCGCGCAGATCCTGGCCATGCTTGAAAACGACCTGTGGCTAGACAATGCGCGCGCCGCCAACGCCGCCGCGGCCGAGATCGCCGCCGCCGCGCCGGGCCGCCTGCTCCATCCGGTCGAGGCGAACGAGGTGTTCCTGACCTGCACCGCCGCCGAGCGCGAAGCCCTGCGCGGCGCGGGCTTCGCTTTCTACGACTGGGGCGCCGATGCAGCGCGGCTGGTGACTTCGTGGGACGCACGGGCCGAGCATGTCGGCCCGCTGGCGAAAGCGATCGCATCCTTATGAGCGTGGATGCTTCGGCGCAGTCGATGCTGCGCCCGGCAGTGGCGCTGCCGTTCCTGCTCGTGGCGCTGATATGGGGGTCGACCTGGTGGGTGATTACCGGCCAGATCGGCCATGTTCCGGCCAGTTGGTCGGTGACCTGGCGCTTTGCCCTGGCGACCCCGGCGATGTTCATCGTCGCCGCCGCGATGCGCCGCAACCTCAGGATCGGGAGAGAGGGCCACTGGCTGGCCTTCCTCGTCGGCGTGACGCAGTTCTGCGGCAACTACAACTTCGTCTACCGCGCCGAGATGTACCTTACCTCGGGCATCGTCGCGGTCATGATCGCGCTGTTGCTGGTGCCCAACACCGTGCTGGCGCGGGTCATGCTCAAGCAGCCGATCCTGCCCCGCTTTGCCGTTGGCAGCGCCGTCGCCATCGCCGGCATCGCCCTGCTGCTGCTTCACGAAGCGCATGAAGCGCCGCTGGGCGACAAGGTCCTGCTGGGCGTGATCTTCGCCCTGATCGCGATGATGTGCGCCTCGGTATCGAACGTGATCCAGGCCAACGAGGTCGGCCAGCGCCTGCCGATGGTAAGCCTGCTGGCATGGGCGATGCTCTACGGCACGCTGTGCGACGCCGCGCTGGCCTTTGCCATTGCCGGGCCCCCGGTGCTGCCGACCGATGGCGGATACTGGCTGGGCACCGCCTATCTCGCCCTGTTCGGTTCGGTGGTGACGTTCCCGCTTTATTACACGCTGATCCGCCAGCTGGGCGCCGGGCGCGCGGCCTACAACGGCGTTGCCGTGGTGGTGATCGCGATGCTGTTTTCGACGGTGCTGGAGGGTTACCGCTGGTCGCTGCTGGCAGGAGCCGGGGCGGTGCTGGCCACGGCGGGGCTGGTTGTCGCCCTGAGCGCGCGAAGGCCCTCGACGTAAGTGGGATAGCGCGGCCGCCAGCCCAGCACGGCTTTGGCCTTGCCGTTGGTGACGCGCCGGTTCTCCGCATAGAAAGCCTGCGCCATCGGTGAGAGGTTTGCCTGCTCCAGCGATTGCAGCAGCGGCGGCCGCGTCCCGGTAAGGCGGCAGGCCTCCTCCACCAGCCGGTTCTGCGCGCAGGGCAGGTCATCGGCAAGGTTGTACGCTCCGCCCGGCGCGGCGATGCCGGCGAGCACCCCGGCGGCGATATCCTCGACATGGACACGGCTGAACACTTGCCCGGGTAGGTCGATGCGATGGGCGCGGCCCTCGGCCAGCCGCTCGAAGATCGAGCGACCGGGGCCGTAAATGCCGGGCAGGCGGTAGACCCGTGCCCCCAGCGCCTGCCATGCCGCGTCCGCTTCGGCCCGCGCGGTGCGGCGGCCGGTGCCGATCGGCGCGCTTTCGTCCACCCAGGCGCCGCCGGTGTCGCCGTAGACCCCGGTGGAGGAAAGATAGGACAGCGCCCTTCCTTTCAGCGCATCCGCGTAAAGGTCCAGCACCGGGTCGAGCGGTTCGCCGCGCCCCTCGCGGCCCGGCGGGACGGAGGAGAGCACATGGTCGGCATCGGCCAGCGCCATCCGCACATTACCCGCGTCATCGAAGGCGAGAGTGCCTTCGCTGCCCGTCGAGATCACTTCCCAGCCGCGCCGTTCGAAGCGGGCGGCGATGAAACGCGCGGTGTAACCGAGGCCGAAGATGAAGAGGCGGGGCATCGCCCATGCCTACCACCCCGGCGCGGGTGGGCAACCCTCGCACCGAAATCGCATCGCCCGCGCTGGCAATCGACCGCCGAGCCTCTAAGTATGCGGGCATGGATATCGCCAGCAGACCCGCCGAGCCCGTGGAAAACACCCAGATCGCAGATGCCGCGCCGCCGCCGCAGGCCCCGCCGGTTATCCACCGCGAAGATTACCTGCCGCCCGCCTGGCTGATCCCGCAGGTCCTGCTGGATTTCCGTCTGGGCGTGGATGCCACGCATGTCGTCTCGACCCTTTCGGTCACCCGCAACCCTGAGGGTAACGGCACATCGACGCTGCGCCTCAACGGCGATCAGATCGCCCCGCTTGCCGTGCGTGTCGACGGGCGCGAAGTGAACGACTGGCGGCTCGACGGACCTGACCTGCTGGTCGAACTGACCGGCGAGGCGCATAGCGTCGAGGTCGAAACCGCCGTCAATCCGGCCGCCAACAGCCAGCTCATGGGCCTTTATGCCTCGAATGGGATGCTGTGCACCCAGTGCGAGGCGGAAGGGTTCCGCCGCATCACCTTCTTCCCCGACCGTCCCGATGTGCTGTCCACCTATTCGGTGAAGATGCGCGGCGACAAGGCGCAGTTTCCGGTCCTGCTGGCGAACGGCAACTGCACCGCCACCGGCGAAGGCGAGGACGGCACCCACTGGGCCGAGTGGCATGATCCCTGGCCCAAGCCGAGCTACCTTTTCGCCCTCGTCGCGGGCGATCTGGTCGCCAATCACGATACGTTCACGACCATGGGCGGCCGCAAGGTGGACCTCAACATCTGGGTCCGCCCGGGCGACGAGGACCGCACCCAGCACGCGATGGACTCGCTGATCAATTCGATGAAGTGGGACGAGGAAGCCTTCGGGCGCGAATATGACCTCGACCTGTTCAACATCGTCGCCGTGTCCGATTTCAACATGGGCGCGATGGAGAACAAGGGCCTCAACGTCTTCAACACCCGCTATGTCCTGGCCGACCCGGAAACCGCCACCGATGCGGACTACGACGCGGTCGAGGGGGTGATCGGCCACGAATACTTCCACAACTGGTCGGGCAACCGCGTGACCTGCCGCGACTGGTTCCAGTTGAGTCTCAAGGAAGGCTTCACGGTGCTGCGCGACCAGATGTTCAGCGCGGACATGGGCTCTGCGGCGGTCAAGCGGATTGAGGACGTGCGCGTTCTGCGTATCGCCCAGTTCCCTGAGGATTCCGGCCCGCTGGCTCACCCGATCCGCCCCGATTCCTATCAGGAAATCAGCAACTTCTACACCGCGACCGTCTACAACAAGGGCGCCGAGGTGATCCGCATGATGCGCACCATGGCCGGGCCCGAGCGATTCCGCGCAGGTACCGACCTGTATTTCGCGCGTCACGACGGCGAAGCGGCCACCTGCGAGGATTTCGTCAAGGCGATCGAGGACGGCGCCGGGCTGGACCTCACCCAGTTCCGCCTCTGGTACTCGCAGGCGGGCACCCCGCAGCTGACGGTGGAGCTGGACCACGATGGTGCTCGAACGACGCTGACCCTGACCCAGGCCGTACCTGCGACGCCGGGACAGCCGGAAAAGCAGCCGGTGCCGATCCCGCTGCGGATCGCCCTTTACGACCGCGACACCGGCGCGCATTCGGGCGAGCAGCTGGTCGTGCTCGACAAGGATACCGGCAGCTTCACCTTCGACGGTTTCGCCAAGCCTCCGGTGCTGTCGATCAACCGCGGCTTCTCCGCCCCCGTCGCGATCGACTTCGCGCGGGCCAACGAGGACCTCGTGTTCCTGGCAGCGCATGACGACGATCCTTTCGCCCGCTACGAGGCGATGCAGGGCCTCGTCGTCCAGTACCTCGTCGCCGGCGTGAGCGGACGGCTTGACGATGCCGCCCGCACCGAAGGACGTGCAGCGATCGGCGCGGCTTTCGCGGCGGTGATCGACGATCCCGAACTCGACGACCTGATGCGCGGCGAGCTCATGATCCTGCCGGCCGAGACCTACCTTGCAGAACAGCTCCTCGTTGCCGATCCCGGCGCCATCCATGCCGAGCGCGAGGCGCTCAAGGCCTGGCTTGGCAGTGAATGCGGCGAGGGCCTGAAGGCCCTGCACGACCGTGCGGCGGCGGTACCTTACGGGCGCGATGCGGCGGCGCGCGGTGCCCGCAAGATCAAGACCCAGGCGCTTACCTTGATCGCCGCCGGTGATCCGGCCGAAGGCGCAAGGCGCGCGCTCGCGCAGTACCGGGCTGCCGATACCATGACCGACCGTCAGGGCGCGCTCATGGTCCTGGCCAGCCTCGACGCGCCCGAGCGGGCCGAGGCACTGGCCGACTTCCACCAGCGTTATACCGGCAATGCGCTGGTCATCGACAAGTGGTTCTCGCTCCAGGGCAGCGCGTTTCATCCCGAGGTTCTGGAGCATATAAAGGCGCTGGCGGGGCACGGAGACTTCACCATGACCAACCCCAACCGGGTGCGCGCGCTCTACATGGCGGCCGCCAGCAACCCCGTCGCGTTCCATGACGAGGGCGGCGAGGGTTACCGCATGATCGGGGAACTGATCCGCAAGCTGGACCCGGTCAATCCGCAGACCGCCGCGCGCTTCGTGCCGGTTCTGGGCCGCTGGCGGCGGATCGAGCCGGTGCGCGCCGCGTTGATGCGCGCCGAACTGGAACGCATCGCCGCGGTGCCGACGCTGTCGCGCGACGTGCGCGAGCAGGTGACCAAAAGCCTTGGCTGATTTCGAGATGGAGCCTGTCGAGGTCAACCGCGCCGACGTGCTCGAGGGACTGCCGCACGGCTTCCTCGGCCGCCGGGGCGGGGTGAGTGAAGGCGATGTCGCAGGTCTCAATGTCGGCCACGGCGCGGGCGATGAGCCAGAGCGGGTCGCCCGCAACCGGGCGCTCGCGGCCGGGGCGGTGTTGCCGGGGGCGCGGCTGGTCACGGTCTACCAGGTCCATTCCGCCGATTGCGTGACGGCAGGCGCGGACCTTTGGCCCGAGGCCGATCGCCCCCACGCCGACGCCATCGTCACTGACCGGCCCGGCCTGCTGCTGGGCATCCTTACCGCCGACTGCGCCCCTGTTCTTTTCGCAGACCGCGAGGCGGGCGTCGTCGGCGCTGCCCATGCCGGCTGGAAGGGCGCGATCGGCGGCGTGACCGACGCGACGATCGCGGCGATGGAGAAGCTGGGCGCCCGGCGCGAAAGCATCGCCGCGGCAGTGGGTCCGTGCATCGCGCGCGCCTCCTACGAAGTGGACGAAGGTTTTCGCGATCGATTCGTCGCCGACCACCCCGTTAACGCGTGCTGCTTCGATGAGGGCCGCCCGGGTCACTACCAGTTCGACCTCGAAGCCTATGTGCTGGGCCGACTGCGCGGCGCCGGGATCGGCAGCGTTCAGGGCCTGCGCCTCGATACTTATAGTGCGCCGCAGCAATTCTTTTCGTTCCGGCGGGCCACGCATCGGTCGGAAGCCAGCTATGGACGGCAGATGTCGTTGATCGGATTGCCCTGATTACTTCGTGATCTATTGATGCATTGCTGCCAGGATGCATCGCCGACCGACCAAAAAGGCGGTTGGCACGGTGGCCTTTCGTGTATATCAGGCCCGCAAAGTCGGGAGAATGTCGGGCAGTGCCCGGTGCGCGAACCGAAACGGGGATACCAGGCTTACCGATGGTCAAGATTGGCCTCCTGTCGGATTCCGACAGTAGGTGGTCGAAAGCAAGGCAAGGGCAAACATGGCAGAAACAGAGGGCGTGCGGCGGCGCGATTTCATTAATATCGCCGCAGTAAGCGCCGCGGGTATCGCGGGCGTGGGGGTCGTAATTCCCCTGGTCAGCCAGATGTCGGCATCCGCAGACGTGCTGGCGGCTTCTTCGACCGAGATCGACATTTCCGCGATTCAGCCGGGGCAGGCGATCAAGGCGGTGTTCCGCAAACAGCCCGTCTTCGTGCGCAATCTCACTCCCAAGGAGATCGAGGAAGCCAACGCGGTCGATACTGCGTCGCTGCGCGATCCCCAGACGCTTGCCGAGCGGACCAAGGAGGGCAAGGAAAACTGGCTCATCACCATGGGCGTGTGCACCCATCTCGGCTGTGTGCCGCTGGGCGCCGGCGAGGGTGAGATCAAGGGCGAGTTTGGCGGATATTTCTGCCCCTGCCACGGTTCTGCCTACGACACTGCCGCCCGTATCCGTAAGGGCCCCGCGCCCAAGAACCTAGAGGTTCCGGAATACGCCTTCACCACAGATACCGTCGTCCAGATCGGTTGAGGCCAAGAGAGAGGATCACAATATGAGCTTTCCCTGGGCCAACGAATACAAGCCAAGCCATCCCTTCATGCAGTGGATGGATGACCGGCTGCCGCTCCCCCGGCTGGTATTCAATTCGGTCGGCGCCGGCTATCCGGTGCCGCGCAACCTCAACTATTTCTGGAACTTCGGTTTCCTGGCCGCGCTGTGCCTGATCGTCCAGATCGTCACCGGCATCGTCATGGCCATGCACTATGCGGCCAACACGGCGGTGGCGTTCGACACCATCGAAATGACCGTGCGCGACGTGAACTGGGGCTGGATGATGCGCTATGCGCACGCCAACGGCGCCTCGATGTTCTTCATCGTCATCTACGTCCACATCTTCCGCGGCTTCTACTACGGGTCCTACAAGGCCCCGCGCGAGATGGTGTGGCTGCTGGGCGTCGTGATCTTCCTGCTGATGATGGCCACCGCCTTCATGGGCTACGTGCTTCCCTGGGGCCAGATGAGCTTCTGGGGGGCCAAGGTCATCACCGGCCTGTTCGGCGCGATCCCCTTCGTGGGCGAACCGCTCCAGCAGTGGCTGCTCGGCGGTTTCGCGCCCGATAACGCCGCGCTCAACCGCTTCTTCTCGCTCCACTACCTGCTGCCCTTCGTGATCCTGGGAGTGGTGATCCTGCACATCTGGGCGCTCCACATCCCCGGCTCGTCGAACCCGACCGGCGTGGAAGTGAAGGCCGAGAGCGACACGGTGCCCTTCTACCCCTATTACGTGGCCAAGGACGGCTGGTTCATCGGCGTGTTCGCGATCGTGTTCAGCCTGATGCTGTTCTACTTCCCGAACTCGCTGGGCCACCCGGACAACTACATTCCGGCCAACCCGATGAGCACGCCTGCGCACATCGTCCCGGAATGGTATTTCTGGCCGTTCTACGCGATCCTGCGTGCCTTCACCCAGGACTTCTTCTTCATCCCGGCCAAGCTGATGGGCGTGCTCGCCATGTTCGGCGCGATCCTGGTGTGGTTTTTCCTGCCCTGGCTCGACAAGTCTCCGGTGCGCTCGGGCAGCTATCGCCCGCTGTACAAGAAGTTCTTCTGGTTCGGCCTGATCCCCGCGATGGCGGTCCTGTTCTACTGCGGCGGCGCCGCGGCGGCAGAGCCCTACGTGATGATCAGCCAGCTCGCCGCGCTGTACTACTTCGCGCACTTCCTGATCGTCCTGCCGATCGTCTCCGCCATCGAGAAGCCGCTGCCGCTGCCTTACTCCATTACCGAGTCCGTTCTCGGTACGGATGAAGCCGCCCAGCTCGCTCCCTCGGGCAGCGTTTGATCAACAGCTAGAACGGAAGACGAAAGACATGGCACGCATTCTCTCGATCCTCGTCGGGCTGTTCTTCACAGTCGCGCTGGCGTGGTCGTTCGGCCTGGGTTTCTACACCTGGGCGACTGACCCGGCAGCGCCAACCGCCGAGCATGAATTCCACCTCCACCCCAAGGAAGTGGCCTTCGCCAGCGACGGCGCCTTCGGCAAGTTCGACAAGCAGCAGCTGCAGCGCGGCTTCCAGGTCTACAAGGAAGTCTGCTCGGCCTGCCACTCGCTCAACCACGTCGCTTTCCGCGACCTGGCGCAGCTGGGCTACTCCGAAGGCCAGGTGAAGGCGATCGCCGCCGGCTTCCAGGTTCCGGGCGTCGATCCCACCACGGGTGAGGCAAACCTGCGCCCCGGCCTGCCGACCGACTACTTCCCCAAGCCCTTCGCGAACGACGTCGCCGCGCGCGCCGCCAACAACAATGCGGTTCCGCCCGACCTGTCGCTGATGACCAAGGCGCGCCACGAAGGCCCCGCCTATGTCTACTCGCTGCTGACGGGCTTCCAGGCACAGCCGGCCGAATTGCTGAAGAAGTTCCCGGACTCCAAGACGCCCAATGGCCTGCACTACAACCCGTACTTCGCGAACCTGAACCTCGCGATGGCGCCGCCGCTGACCGGTGACGGTCAGGTGGAATACGGCCCCGGCAACCCCAAGCCCACGGTAGACCAGATGTCGAAGGACGTTTCCGCCTTCCTGATCTGGACTGCCGAACCCTCGCTCGACAAGCGCAAGCAGACCGGCCTCGCGGTCACGCTGTTCCTGCTCTTCGCGACGGTGCTGGGTTACATGGCTTACCGCAACATCTGGGCCGGCAAGAAGCACTGACCCAGCTGTCCAAAGACTGTTAAAGGCTGCGCGCCCCGCCATCCCGACGATGGCGGGGCGTTTCGCTTTTTGGAGAAGATCAACGTGACCGTCGATGACCTGAAGGCGCTCGTGCGCACGATCCCGGATTTCCCGAAGCCGGGCATCCTGTTCCGCGACGTGACCACGCTGATCGGCGACGGACCCGGCTTCGCTGCCGCCGTCGGCCATATGGCCGACCGGGCAGAAGCTGCCGGGGCGCAGGTGATCGCCGGCATCGAGGCACGCGGCTTCATCTTCGGCGCGGCCATCGCGGTGCGCCTGGCGCTGCCTTTCGTGCCGGTGCGCAAGCCCGGCAAGCTGCCGGTGCCGGTCCTCGCCATCGACTATGCGCTGGAATACGGCACAGATACGCTGGAAGTGGATCCCGGCGCCGTGCCGGACGGTGCGCGCGTGGTACTGGTGGACGATCTCATCGCGACGGGCGGCACCGCCATGGCGGCCGTCGAACTGCTGCGGCGAGCAGGGGGCACGGTCGTCCAGTCGCTGTTCGCGATCGACCTGCCTGAGCTTGGCGGTGCGCGGCGACTACGCGATGCGAAGGTGCCCGCAGATGCCCTGATGTCATTCGACGGGCACTGAGCGGGCCCGTCGAACGACGGAGCCCGCCCTTTCAGGCCGCCACAGTGTCCTTGGCGGCCTTCTTGCCCTTGTCCTTCTTGCCGGTTGGCTCCGGTTCGAGGAGGGTCTGCACCGCCTTGGAAGTGGCGACCGTGCCCAATTCGGTAAGCGCGAAGAAGTTCGTCTCGATATCGGCCAGGTCGTAGAGGTAGTTCACCATGACCCCGTGTGACTGCTTCTGCCCATTGGCCGAAAGGTCGGCATTGGCATGGACAGCCTCCAGCCGCGCCCCGTTGCCGAGGTGGAAGCGGGCGACCGGGTCCACCGGCTGGTTGGCCTTGCCCTTGGCTTCCACCAGATAGCGGGCCGCCAGTTGGCGTAGTTCCCCGGCGCCCGGCAGCGCGGTATTGGCGGGCTGTTCCTTGGCCAGCCACTTGGCGAAAGCGGGCACCGGGGACAACGTGGCGAAGGTCTTGAGGTGCGGGAGCTCCTCCTTCAGCAAGCCGACCACGCGCTTGATGAGGTGGTTGCCGAAGGGAATGCCCTTGAGGCCGACCTGGCAGTTGCTGATCGAGTAGAATATCGCGCATGTTGCATCGCGCGGCGCAATAGTCTCACGCTCCTCGGCGATGATCTGGTGGATGGCGCCGGGGATCTGCGGGGTTAGCGCCACTTCCACGAAGATCAGAGGGTCGTCGGGCATCTGCGGGTGGAAGAAGCCGTAGCAGCGCCGGTCGACCGGCTCGACCCGGCGACGCAGATCGTCCCAGCCCTGGATCTGGTGTACCGCTTCGTAGCGGATGATGCGTTCGAGCAGTTGCGCGGAGCTGTCCCATCCGATTCGGCGCAGTTCGAGGAACCCCGCGTTGAACCAGGCGGTAAAGGCATTCTCCAGATCGCGGTCGAGCGCGGCGAGGCCGGGCGTGGAGGCGGACTTGGGCACCGCCAGCAGGTCTTCGCGCAGGCCGATGAGCCGCTGGGTGCCCTGCGGCGCGAGGTTGAGCTGGTTGATCAGCCGCCGACTGGGCGACTTGCTCGCGACATTGAGCGCCAGCGCCGAAGCCTCGTCGGGCTTTTCGGCCCATCTGGCGATGGCCTTGTCGATCGCCTTGGCGTCTGCCGGATGCAGATCATGGACTTTGCCCAGAAAATCCTGGCGAGCTTCCAAGTCGCTGGCTTCATAGAGGTCGAAAAAGGCCGAGGCCAGCGCTGGCCCCGACGCGCGTCCGCGAAGGGACAGCAGGGCGTCGGCGATCTCGAGCAGGCTTTCGCCGCTGTCATGGCGGGCCGCAACGCCGATCCCGCGTAGCAGCTTGCCGAGACCTGAGTTCATCAGCAGGTCAAGCGGATTGCGCCGCCGTGGATTCGCCGCTGCGCTCGCCGCTGAACCATCGGAGGGGGAGCGGGGCCGTGAAGTGTTCATGGTGTCTCGGGTCCTCTGCTGATGACCGCGCGAGGGTATCACTACTGCGCCTGCGAGAGAATACGGTGAAGCCGGGATGAGCCTGCCGAAAGCCGGCCCGAATGGCACAGATACAGGCGTTTTTGCCGTGCTGCAGCGCAGAAGCCGCCAGGGCGATCCGCCGGTTGTGCCGGCGCGGCGTTTCAAACGATCGCAGGCGAGCGCAAGAGAGTCGTTGACGAAACCCCACAGGTCGTGGCAATCGGCCCTCGCACGACGCGGCCCGCGACACCACAGGGCCGCATGAGCGGGTATAGCTTAGTGGTAAAGCTCCAGCCTTCCAAGCTGGCTATGCGGGTTCGATTCCCGCTACCCGCTCCAAGGCTTCCCAACATGTTGAAACGCCGCGAAAATCTGCCAATAAGGTATGGTTCCAGCGGTGGGGTGATGAACGGTCGATTTGGGGACTCGCGCATCCGTTCGTGCAGGTCTGCCGGGCTGAACGAAGCGTCGGTGTCGGCGATCAGCGCTTCGGCGAAAGCGACCTGGTCGATCGCCAGAGGGAAGCTGTCGGTCCGGGTTCGATCGGCAGCGCAGACGAACTTCAACTTATCGTTGGAACTCCGGGGTGACGGTGAAGCTCGCGCCGCCATCGGTGGGCGCCAGGGCAATCTCCAGGTGGTGGCGTTCGGCGATGGCGCGGCACAGAGCAAGGCCGAGTCCGGCGCCTTCCGTGCCGAAGCAGCTTTTACCCCGGCTGAACTTCTCGAAAATACTCTCGCGCTGGTCTTCTGGGATGCCCGGGCCGTCATCGCTGACGACCAGCCTTGGCCCCTTGCGCAGCTTGAGCCGGACGGTACCGCCGGGCGGTACGAATTTGAAGGCGTTGTCGAGCAGGTTGGTGATGAGCCGGGTGAGTTGCATTTCCTCACCGTCGATCGTCACTTCGGGTTCGATATCAAGTTGCAGGACGTGGCCCGATTCCTCGGCGCTGTCGGCGTAAAGCTCGCCCAGCCGGGCGGCCAGCGCGCTGAGGTCCACCGGGGCAAGGCCGTGGCGGTCGCCGCGCCGAGCCTCGCTGGCAGCAATATCGAGCAGCGATTCGAGCATACGGATGATGCCCCGGATCTCCGTGCGGGCATCGGCAATGCGTGCGGCGGTTTCCGCATCGGGCGTGGCCGCCAGTGCCTTCACCAGTCGGTTGTCGAGATGCATGAGGGGGGTGCGCATCTCGTGGGCGACGTGGTCGCTCGTCGCGCGGTGGGAGGCCGCCAGGCGCTTGAGCCGGGCGAGTGCATTGCCCGAATGGCTGGCCAGTTCGTCGATCTCGTCATGCCCGGCCGATCCGCGCGCCAGTTCTTCCAGCGCGGCATCGTCGGGTTGGCGGAAGGCGGCGTTGATCCGTTCAAGTCTTCCGGCCAGCCGGTGCGCGGCCGTCCAACCGCCCAGTGCCACGGCCAGCATGGCCAGCACGCCGCCGGTCAGGAACACCAGCGCAACCTGCCGCAGCAGCAGCCCCAGGTCGCGGTACTCGTGGGCGACCAGCAGCCGCAGGTTGGGGGCGAGCTGGGTGGAGCGCGCGAAGGCGCGGTTAGTGCCATCGATATATATGTCGGCCGATTCGGATGTTCCGGCGTGAAGGCCGGGCCAGCGGATAAGATCGCCTGCGATGCGCGCGCCTTGCGCATCGGCAAGCAGGTAGTGCGCGACATCCCCGTCCCGCTGCTGAAGGGCGAGGCGGTCGCCGATGCGTTTGGCCAGTTCGTCCTTGTCGCCGCTGGCGTAGATGTCGACCATGCCGGCAAGGTCGACGCCGACCGCGCGTTCCAGGGCCTGGCGGTTGGTGCGCTGGATCGTCGCATTGGTCAGCACCCACAGGCCGAACGTGATCGTTGCTGCCGTGATGATCGCCCAGACCACAATCTGGGCGAAGATGGAGTGGCGGATGACGAAGATGCGGCTCACCGGCCGTCCAGCAGCCTGTACCCCGATCCCCAGATCGTCTCCAGAGCCGGGCGGTCGAAGCCTTCTTCCAGCTTGCGGCGCAGGCGCCCGATGTTGACGTCGACGACGTTGGTCTGCGGGTCGAAGTTCATTTTCCACACGTCGCGCAGCAGCATCTCGCGGGTTAGCACTTCGCCCGCGTTTTCCATGAAATAGCGGAACAGCTCGAATTCCTTCGGGCTGAGCGAGAGGTGGCGGTTGTCGCGAAAGGCGGTGCGGGCTTTCACGTGGCATTCGAAGGCCCCGAACAGAATCACTGCGGAATGCTCGCGCCCGGAGGACCGGCGGTGCAGGGCGCGCAGTCGGGCGAGCAGTTCTTCGCCCTCGAAAGGCTTGGCGAGGTAATCGTCGGCGCCCGCGTCCAGCCCCTCCGCGCGGTCGGAGGTGCGACCAAGGGCGGAAAGCAGCAGGACCGGCGTGCCCACTCCGCTTTCGCGCAGGCGCGACAGGATCGTCAGCCCGTCGAGGTCGGGCAGCATGCGGTCGAGGATGATGACGTCGAAACGCTCGGCCCCGGCGCGTTTGAGGCCGTCGTTGCCGGTGGCGCACCATGTCAGCGTATCGCCGGACACGCCCGACAGTTCCGCGACTTGCGCGGCGGCACGCGAATCGTCCTCAATGTAAAGGATGTTCAGCCCGCCCATGACGCCGTCGTCTCCCTCATGGCGCCAAGCTCCCGTTCATGCCGCACACCGCGCGGCATCACGGTTGCCGTGCCGATGACAAGCCCAGGCCGCGAGTAATCCGCTCCCTCGCCTTCGGCCCGGTTACCCAGGAGCCTCGGCCTCGCATGGTACGTCTTTTTGCAAAATAAACTAAGGCCCCTGGCGGGTCGCCTGACAATGGCTGTTATGTCCTGCTCAGGAGGCCGGGACCTGCCGATGGCAGGCCGCCGGCCCCTTGCCCTGATCCGCCTCAGTGCGCCTGGGGCGCGGCTGCGGATGCGTCCACTGGCAGGCCACCCAGATCGGTTACCAGCTTCGTATAGGCGTCGAGATAGGCGAGCACGATGATCTGGCCGATCTGGGTGTTCTGGTAGCCGCCGCCGCCGACCCCGCCGAAAGTGCCGCCGAAGAAGCCCGCGCCGCCGCCGCCGAAGCTGACGTCGGATTTGCGAGCGTAACCCTCGGTCAAGGCTTCTTCCACAGTGGTGCGCGAATTGACGATCGAGAGGGTGACGTTGGCCTCGCCCTTCTTGATGTTGAGGCCGCCGGCGATGGCGCCGATGCCGCGTCCGAACATGCCGCCCACGCCGCCCAGCACGCCGCCAAGGCCGCCGCCGCCGGAGTTGTTGTTGGTCGAGACGATGTCGGGCTGGAGGAAGTAGTCGGCTGCCTTGATCTGGCCCTTGCCGATGTTCGAACCCTTCTGCAGTTCACCTTGCGCAGCCAAGGCGCGTTCCATCGCGCTGTTTTCAAGGCTGCGGCCGCGATTGACCAGGGTGAAGCAGCCGGACTTCTGCACGAAGACGCGCAGGATTGCTTCAGGGCTGCCCAGGCTCAGTTCGCGCCACCACTGGTTGTCGGGCTCCACGATGGCGACGCTGCCCAGCTTCTTGGTGCACATCGGAATGTTCTGGGTGCGGGTTTCCTGCTGCTTGCGGGCAGAGGACCTGTCGGCGGCAAGGCCAGGCGTTGCGGTCAGAGAAATGGCGAGCGCGGCAAGCGCGCAGACAGAGGTCTTCATGTCGATCGTTGCTCCCATTTAACCGCGCAGTAGTGGCGCGGAACGCCCGATCCCCTGGGCGACACGTCAGATAGGCCGCGACTGTGGCACGAACAAATGACGATGTCTGTGAGAAATTTTCCCTGCTTGTTCAATTGTTGGTGGGAGCGACAGCCATATTATCAATGAGTCGGGTAGTACCGATCCGCGCCGCGACCAGCAGGCGCATCGGCTTGTCGGCGCGCGCATCCAGCAGTCCCAGGTCGGCAGCCTCGCGAAGCTGGGCGTAATCGACCGTGTGGAAGCCGCCGGCAAGTATGTCCGTCTCCAGCTTCGCCAGCGCTGCAGGCACTGGAGCCCCGGATTCGATCCTGGCGATGGCGGCGCGCATGGCGTCGGGCAGGGCGACCGCGGCGGCGCGCTGCTGGGGTGACAGGTAGGCATTGCGTGATGACAGCGCGAGACCGTCCGCTTCGCGCACCGTCTCGACGCCCATGATCCTGTCCGCCGCCGGGCGCGTGAGGTCAAGGTCGCGGGCCATGCGGCGGATCACCGCCAGCTGCTGCCAGTCCTTCTGGCCGAACAGCGCGACATCGGGCAGGACCTGGTTGAACAGTTTGCCGACGACCGTGGCGACGCCGTCGAAGTGGCCGGGCCGGGCCGCGCCGCACAGCCCCTCGCTCACCCCGGCGACCGAGACGTTGGAGGCAAAGCCGGCCGGGTACATCGCCTCCACCGTGGGCGCCCACAGCACGTCCACGCCCTCTGCCACGAGGAGGCCGGCATCGCGCTCCAGCTGGCGCGGATAAGCGTCCAGGTCCTCACCCGCGCCGAACTGCAGGGGGTTCACGAAGATCGAGACGACCACGCTTTGCGCATGTTTGCGGGCCTCGCGCACAAGTGTCAGATGCCCTTCATGGAGCGCGCCCATCGTAGGCACCAGGGCAACTGGACCGGATGTGCGCAACTGCTCAATTGCACGGCGCAGTGGATCAAGGGTGTGGATGATTTGCATTGAGGTTCACTGCTCCAGTATGGTGGGCTTCGACCGGCTGGCGCGCCGGCCTTAGCCGCTGCGCGCTTCTGGGGGCAATTGAATTGAGCTGACGGACCGGCGTAGCTGGTCCGGGGTGAATTGAAACGGTCGGCCCCGCCGGGGCCGCTAGAAGAAAGCGTAACGGTTCCGTGACAGCGCATCGTATCGTCTTCGCCAATGAAAAAGGCGGCACCGGCAAGTCCACGACTGCCGTTCATGTCGCCATTGCGCTCGCCTATCAGGGCGCCAAGGTAGCGGCGATTGACCTCGACCACCGGCAGCGGACCTTGTACCGCTACCTCGAAAACCGCGTGGAGACAGAGCGTCGCCGCGAGATATCGCTGCCCGGCGCCCGCTTCGCGGTTTACGATGGCGACGATCTGGGCGAACTCGACGACCTCGCCGAGCAGATTGCCGAGGGCTACGATTTCCTCGTCTTCGACACGCCCGGCCGCGATGATGTCTTCGCCCGTCATGTCGCCACCACGGCCGACACGCTGGTGACGCCGCTGAACGACAGCTTCGTCGATTTCGACCTTCTCGGTCAGGTGGAGAGCGAGACCTTCAAGGTCAAGCGTCTGTCTTTCTACGCCGAGGTCATGTGGGAAGCGCGCAAGAAGCGCAGCCTCAAGACCCTGGCCGAAGGGCGGCGCGAACTTGACTGGGTGGTGGTCCGCAACCGCGTCCAGCACGTAGAGGCACGTAACATGCGCCGTATCGACGGCGCGCTTCAGGAACTGTCGAAGCGGGCGGGCTTCCGTATCGCCGGCGGCCTGTCCGAGCGCGTGATCTTCCGCGAACTGTTCCCCTCGGGGCTGACCCTGCTCGACAAGGGCTATCTGGGGGATCTGGGCACCAGCCACCTTGTTGCCCGGCAGGAGGTTCGTGGCCTGCTGGCCGGGCTGAACCTGCCTAAGCTGGTTCGCGCCGAAGATGAACCCGCGCTCACTGCTGCTGCCCGATGATAAAGCTGATCTGGCTCATCGCGCTGGGCTGTATCGTCTGGCGCATGATTAAAGGCCGTTGGCCCTGGCAGGGCAAGATCGCCGGCAAGACGGCGCCTTCGTTCGAGGCCGCACAGGCGCGCGCGCTTCTGGGCGTCGCCGCCAATGCCGACCGCCGCGAAATCGTGGAGGCACACCGCCGCCGCATCACCGCCGTCCACCCCGACCGCGGAGGAAGCAACGAACAGGTCCACGAGGCCAACGCCGCGCGCGACGTCCTGCTTGCCCAGCTCCCGGTCGACGTGTGAGGTGAGCCACCGCTTCGACCCGTCGGTGCTGCGCGAATACGACATCCGCGGCGTCGTCGGGCAGACGCTGGGGGAGGCTGACGCTTATGCCATCGGCCGCAGTTTTGGGACCGCGCTGCGCCGATCCGGCGGGCACCGGCTGGTGGTGGGCCGTGACGGCCGCCTCAGTTCTCCCATGCTGGAGCAGGCGCTGGTCGAGGGGCTGACGGCAAGCGGGGTGGACACGGTGCGCATCGGCCTTGCCGCCACGCCGATGCTCTACTTTGCCGAAGTGTCAGCCGAAGATGTGCAAGGCGGCATTCAGGTAACAGGCAGCCACAATCCCGCCGATCACAATGGTTTCAAGATGGTACTTGGCGGCCGGCCGTTTTTCGGGGCGGACATCCAGCGGCTTGGCGTCATGGCGGCGGCGGGAGACTGGGCCGAGGTCGAGTGCGAAGAACCCGCCGGACGCAGCGAACTGCAGGAATTCCTCCCACTCTACGTCGACCGGCTGATCGAGGGGCTTTCCGGTCTGGATACAGATCACGTTGCCGGCCTGCGCATCGGCTGGGACGCCGGCAACGGTGCTGCCGGACCCGCGCTGGAACTGCTGACTTCGCGGCTGCCGGGCGAACACCATCTGCTTTTCTCCGACGTGGACGGGCGGTTTCCCAATCACCACCCCGACCCCACGATCGAGGCGAACCTCGCAGACCTGCGCGCGCTCGTCGCGGTGAAGAACCTCCATTTCGGCGTGGCTTTCGATGGCGATGCCGACCGCATCGGGGTCATCGATGGGCAGGGCCGCGTGATCGACGCCGACCAACTGCTCATGATCTACGCCCGCGATGTGCTGGCCCGCCACCCCGGCGCCACGGTAATCGCGGACGTGAAGGCATCGGGCGCCGTCTACGACACCGTGCGGGCGCTGGGCGGGATCGCCGAGATGGCGCCTTCAGGGCATTCCCATATTAAGTCCAGAATGAAGGAAACGGGCGCGCTGCTCGGCGGCGAGACGAGCGGCCATTTCTTTCTGGGCGACGATTACTATGGCTTCGATGACGGCCTCTATGCCGCCGTGCGCCTGATCGCCGCGAGCGCGAGACTCGGCGCACCGCTGGCCCGGTTGCGCGATGCGATGCCCGCGATGTGCAACACCCCCGAGATACGCTTCGCCGTCCCGGAAGCACGCAAGTTCGCAGTGATCGAGGAGGTGCGCGCGAGGCTGATCGGAGCCGGGGCCGAGGTCAACGCCCTCGACGGGGTGCGTGTGACTGCCCCCGATGGCTGGTGGCTGCTGCGGGCCTCCAACACACAGGCCGCCCTGACCGCCCGCGCGGAAAGCGGCACGGATCAGGGGGTGGCGCGGCTGGTGGCTGAGATCGACCGGCAGCTGGCATTGTCCGGGGTGTCGCGGGGAGACGTTTGAAGGGGAAGAGCTGCGGCCATTGCCCTTAAACTTCCTCTTACCCTTCCCTAGCCACCTGAAACCCTGCAAACGACTGGTTCACCGGCATCACTTCAAGCGTGTTGATATTGACGTGCGCCGGCAGCGTGGCGACCCACAGCACGGTCTCGGCAATGTCCCCGCCGGTTAGCGGGTTGACGCCCGAATAGAACGTGTCCGACGCCTGCTGATCGCCGCCGTTGCGCACGACGGTGAATTCGGTTTCGACCATGCCCGGTTCGATCGAGGTCACGCGCACGCCGGTTCCCGACAGGTCCGAGCGCAGGCCCAGTGCGAACTGGCGCACGAAGGCCTTGGTGCCGCCATAGACGTTGCCGCCGGTATAGGGGTAGGTCGCCGCCACCGAGGAGAGCATCACGATCGCGCCCTTGCGTTCGATCAGGCCCGGCAGGAGCTTGTGCGTGAGCGAGGCGAGCGCGACGACATTGGTGTCGATCATCGTCTTCCAGTCGGCGATGTCGGCCTTCTGGGCAGCGGTGGCGCCCAGCGCGAGGCCGGCGTTGTTCACAAGGCAGTCGATTCCGGCGAAGGCTTCGGGCAGGGCGCCGAGAGCGGCGTCGCGGGCAGCTTCGTCGCGCACGTCATAGGCGCAGGCATGGAAGCGCTCGGCGCCGAATTCATCGGCCAGTGCCTGAAGGCGCTCGACGCGGCGTCCGGTGCCGACCACGCGCCAGCCGGCCGCGATGAAAGCGCGGGCGCAGGCTTCGCCAATCCCGGAGGTGGCGCCGGTAATGAATGCGGTCTTCATGGGATACTCCTTCAATCAGCGGAGAGGGCGGCCACATCCATGCGAAAGCTGCGTGCCTCGCCTGCTTGCAGCGAGATCACGCCCGGTTTTTCGCGGTAGTCGCCGGTGAAGCCGAGCGGGTCGGCGATGCCTTGCCATGGTTCGATGCACAAGTAGCCCGCGCCCGGCTTTTGCCAGATGCCCAGCATTGGCGTGTCGGGAAAGGCAATGGCGAGCTGTGCGCCGCCGGCAGCTCCGAAAGTCAGCGAGCGGCTGGCGAGATGGTCCCAGATCAGCGCATCCGCCTCGAACTGGGAGGCCTCGGGGTGCAGGAGGTGACCTTCGACGGGGGTGCGGACCGGCTCGGGCAAGACGAGGCCGGTTTCCGGTTCGATGCGGCGGATGGGCTGGGGCTCGTCGTGTTCGAAGGCGATCACATGATCGGACTTGGCCGCGCCGCCGGGCAGGGGCCAGGCGAAGGCGGGGTGGAAGCCGAAGCTGAAGGGCAGCGCTTCCTCGCCGGGGTTGGTGACGGTGGCCTGCATGTGCAGTTCAGTGCCGCTCAGGCGGAAGGCCATGTCGAGGACGAAGGCGAAGGGGTAGATGCGGCGCGTCGCGTCGCTGTCGGTCAGGCGGAAACGCACGTGGGCCGGACCGGCTTCGACGATTTCGAACATCGAGCGGCGTGCGAAGCCGTGCTTGGCCAGTTCGTATTCCTGCCCGTCGATGCGGTAACGGTCGCCGTTGAGGGCGCCGACGATCGGGAACAGCAGCGGTGCGTGGCCGGTCCAGAATGCCGGATCGGCATCGGTCATGTACTCCCGGCCCTGACGATCGGTGAGTGACCACAGCTCGGCCCCGAGCGGATTGATCCGGGCGGTGAGATCGCCGGAAGAGATGGTCACGAATTCCATGTCAGCCACCGGCGATCTCCTGTCCATTCAACCCCGCAGGACCGCGCCGAGCTTGGCGGCGGCGGCGGTTACCCTGTCGCCGATCGCCTTGAGGTCTTCGTCCTTGTAGCTCTTTTCGAGCGGCTGGAACGTGACTTCGAGGGCGAGCGACTTCTGGCCTTCGGGAACGCCCTGTCCGCGGAAGTCGTCGAAAAGGCGGGCCGCGACGATGTTCACCTTGTCCGCGCCCTGCACCGAGCGGACGAGGTCGGCGGCGGGCAGGCTGGCGGCGACGAGGAAGGCGTAATCGCGGGTCACCGCCTGCAGCGCAGGAGGCGCATAAGAGGTGCGGGCGAAAGTCGCCGCGCCCTTACGGCCCGGAATGGCGTCGAGATAGATCTCGGCCAGAGCCACAGGGCCGTCGATGTCGAACTGCCTGGCGATCCTGGGATGCAGCATCCCGAAACGTGCCAGCACGTTCTTGGGGCCAAGGCGCAGGGTGGCGGACTGGCCGGGGTGGAACTGCGGGCCGGCCTCTCCCATGACCTGCAGCTTGTCGACCGGCGCGCCGGCTTCGGCGAGCAGGGCCATGACTTCGGCCTTGGCGTCATAGGCGTCAAAAGCAGCGGCCTTGCCAGTCGCCCAGCCGCGCGGGGTCTTTTCGCCCGCCAGCACGAGACCGAGCGCAAGGCGTTCGTCGCTCGCTCCGCCCGGGCCGCGCAGATAGCGGCGGCCGATTTCGAACAGGCGCAAGGCAGACGCACCGCGATCAAGGTTGCGCCGGGCCGCCATCAGCAGGCCGGGCAGCAGCGATGGGCGCATGGCTTTCATGTCCTCGCTGATCGGGTTGGCAAGCACCCAGGGCTCGCCTTCCGCAAATGCCAGCGCCGGCGCTTCGGGCAGGAACGACCAGGTGACGGCTTCCTGAAGCCCGCGCGCGGCAGCGGCGCGGCGCACTCGGCGCTCAAGGGTCTGCGCAGGCGTGGCGGTGGGCAGGGCCACACCTTCCGCGCGCGGCAGGGGCACGCTCTCGACCTTGTCGAGGCCGTGGATACGCACGATTTCCTCGACGATGTCGGGCGCGCCGTCGACGTCGGGGCGCCAGCCAGGGACGGTGACCGCCCAGCCGTCAGCCTCGACCACCGAGAAGCCGAGGCTTTCGAGGATGCGCTTCTGCTCGGCGGGGTTGACGGCGACGCCGCCCAGCTTCGCGACCAGCGAAGGCTCGAAGTGGACGATCCTGGGCGTGCTTGGCGCCGCGCCCGCGCGCACGACTTCGGACACTTCACCGCCGCAAAGCTTCACGATCAGCCCGGTCAGCAGCGCCATGCCGGTGTCGAGAAACTGCGGGTCGATCCCGCGCTCGAAGCGGCCACGCGCATCGGAGGTGAGGTTGAGCTTGCGGCCCGTCTTCGCGATGCGGGTGGGGTCGAAGTAGGCGATTTCGAGCAGGATGTCGGCGGTGTCATCGCCGCATCCGGAATGCTGGCCGCCCATGATGCCCGCGATATCGTGGGCGCCGGCCTCGTCGGCGATCACCGTCATTTCGGCGTCGAGGGTGTAGGTCTTCTCGTTCAGCGCGACGACCGTCTCGCCCTCGCCCGCACGCCGCGCGGTGACGGCGCCGCTCAGCTTCGCAAGGTCATAGGCGTGGGCCGGGCGCCCGAAGGCGAGCATGATGAAGTTGGTCGCATCGACCAGCGCCGAAATCGGTCGTTGACCGGCGGACTTCAGCGCATCCTGCAGCCACTGCGGCGAAGGGCCGTTCTTCACGCCCTTGATGACGCGGCCGTAGAATGCCGGGCAGCCTTCGGCGTCATCGGTGCGGACCTCGACCGGGCAGGGGAAGGTGCCGGGAATATCCTCGACCGGAAGCGGATTGAGCGTGCCGATGCCGGCCGCCGCAAGATCGCGGGCGATGCCATAAAGGCCCATGCAGTCCGGCCGGTTGGGGGTGATCGCCACGTCGATGACCGGGTCGGCGCCATGATACTGCGCGAAGGGCGTGCCGATGGGCGCGTCCTCGGGCAGTTCGATGATGCCGTCGTGGTCCTCGCCCAGTTCCAGCTCGCGGGTAGAGCACATCATGCCGTTCGATTCGACACCGCGAATCGCCGACTTCTTGAGCACCATGCCGTTGGCCGGCACCGTCGCGCCGGGCAGGCCCAGCACGCCGATCATGCCGGCGCGGGCATTGGGGGCGCCGCACACGACCTGCAGCGGCGCGCCGTCACCCGTATCGACGGAAAGGACCTGCAGTTTGTCCGCATCGGGATGGCGCGCGGCTGTCAGCACCTTGGCGACGCGGAAGCCTTCCAGCTTCTCGGCCGGGTCCTCGATGCCTTCGACTTCAAGGCCGATGGCGTTGAGAGTGGCGGCGATCTGCTCGATCGTCGCATCGGTTTCCAGGTACTGCTTGAGCCAGGAGAGCGAGAACTTCATCTAAATATCCTTTCCGCTCAGACCGGCGTGCCAACGCCGCCCGAAAGGGTCGGCACGTCGAGGGCGGAGAATCCGTAGTGGGAGAGCCAGCGCACATCGCCGTCGAAGAAGGCGCGCAGATCGTCCATGCCGTATTTCAGCATGGCAAGTCGGTCGACGCCGATGCCGAAGGCGAAGCCCTGCCATTCGTCGGGATCGAAACCTCCCGCCGTAACGACGTGGCGGTTGACCATGCCGCTGCCCAGCACTTCCATCCAGGCATGGCCCGGCGCATCGCCCGAACCGCCCACCACGCGGCGCCCCCCGGTGCTGGAGTAGCCGACATCGACCTCGATCGAAGGCTCGGTGAAGGGAAAGTAGCTGGGGCGCAGGCGCAGGACGATATCGTCGCGCTCGAAAAAGGCCTTGAGGAAGGCCTCCAGCGTCCACTTCAGATGGCCCAGGTGGATGCCCTTGTCGATGACCAGGCCCTCGATCTGATGGAACATCGGGGTGTGGGTGGCGTCGCTGTCCGAACGGTACACGCGGCCCGGCGCGACGATGCGCAGCGGGGCGCCGCCCGGATTGGCTTTCGCCGTCTCGATCATCGAGCGGATCTGCACCGGCGAGGTATGCGTGCGCAGCAGCATCTCGCGGCCGGCTTCGTTCCTGTCCGGGAAGTAGAAGGTGTCATGCATCGCGCGGGCCGGGTGGCTTTCCGGCATGTTGAGCGCGGTGAAGTTGTGCCAGTCGTCCTCGATCTCGGGCCCGGTGGCGACGGCGAAGCCGAGGTCAGCAAAGACTTCCGCCAGTTCATCCATCACCTGAGAGATCGGGTGGACGGCGCCGCGTGGGCTGGCCGGGGCGGGGAGCGAGAGGTCGATCGTCTCGGCAGCAAGGCGCGCGTCGAGCGCGGCGGTTTCCAGCGCGTCCTTTCGGGCGGCAAGGGCCTCGGTCACACTTTCGCGCAGGCCCTGAATCTTGGGGCCTTCGATCTTGCGTTCCTCGGGATCGAGCTTGCCCAGCGTCTTGAGCAGGCCGGAGATCGAGCCCTGCTTGCCCAGAAATTCGATGCGCAGGGACTCCAGCGTATCGAGATCGTCAGCGCCCGCTATCCGCGAGAGCGCCTCCTGGCCGGTTGCTGCATAGTCCACTGGTCGTCCGCCTGCTTGATTAGGGAATATTCGATGCCGTGCTCCTTAGGGAGAAGGGGCGCGGATCGCAACGGAAGAGGGGACGATGCGATAGTGGAACGCCCAGACGCGAAAAGGGCGCGAACGGCATATGCCATCCGCGCCCTTTTCATCACGCTGCAAGCGCGAGCGGCGTTGTTACGCCGCTGTGGGCAGGGCTGCCTTCGCCTGAGCGATGACGGTGCTGAACACGCCGCCTTCGTTCATGGCAAGGTCGGCCATGGTCTTGCGGTCCAGTTCGATCCCGGCAAGCTTGGTGCCGTGGATGAACTGCGAGTAGGTCAGGCCTTCAGCGCGGACAGCCGCGTTGATGCGCTGGATCCAGAGAGCGCGGAAAGTGCGCTTCTTGATCTTGCGGTCACGATACGCATACTGGCCGGCCTTTTCGACAGCCTGGCGAGCGACGCGGATCGTATTCTTGCGGCGGCCACGGTAGCCCTTGGCCTGCTCGAGAATACGCTTGTGCTTGGCGCGGGTGGTTACACCCCTTTTGATACGGCTCATTGGTTAGTACTCCTCAGTTGAGCCCGTAGGGCGCCCACTTCTTGATCGTCTTCGCGTCGGCGTCAGAAATGACGTCGGTGCGGCGATTCTGGCGGATGTACTTACCGTTGTGGTTCATCAAGCGGTGACGCTTGCCGGCCACGCCGTGCTTGATCTTGCCGGTCGCGGTGAGGCGAAAGCGCTTCTTCACGCCGCTCTTGGTCTTCAGTTTGGGCATTTGCGTCTCCTTTGTCAGGGACACGTCCCGTCGGCCATGGCAGCCCTTTTCGCCAGGCCGACCCGCGAATCTCTTTGAAAAGACTCATCCGTGTCGATTGAAGCGCCGGCCCTTAGTGGGGAGGAAGGCGAAAGGCAAGCGCTGTACGCACCCGGCGCCTTACAAGGCGGAGAAAGCCTTGCGGTGGCCGGTGCGCAGCCAGTCGAGGAAGTCGCCGCCGGGGATCACCGGCGCTCCGGGCGGCAAGGCGGCGCACCAGAGATAGACCTGCGCGGAGACCTCTCCCCCGGATGCGATCCGGGCGGTAGCGGCCTCGCGGCGGTACTCCGCGCCTTCATAACGGTCCAGCAGCGCCAGATCGCCCGCCTCCAGCCGCACGGTGCATAAGGTGCCATGTACAATCTCATCGCCCGAGGCAGGCAGCAGCGCCGGAAACCAGCCGCTGCCGCCGTGAATGCCGTAGAGGCGTCCGGGTATCGTCGCCTGATCGCTGCGGACCAGACGCGCCGCCAGCCAGTCGCCCATCTGCGTCCCGGCGCGGGGTTGCAGGGTGCCGTAGACGAACAGCCGCAGGGCGTGCGTCATGTTCTCAGTGGTGATGGCAGGCCATCGCCTCGACGACGTCCTCCAGCCGTGCTGGATCGCCGATCGCGAGGACATGACCGTCCGATTCGATGTTGAGCGGCTCGCCGTTCCAGTCGCACATGGTCCCGCCGGCGCCTTCGACGACCGGCACCAGCGCCGCCCAGTCGTGCAGCTTGAGGCCCGCTTCGCAGACGAGGTCGATGTGGCCGCTGGCGAGGAGGCCATAGTTATAACAGTCACCCCCCATCATCATGCGCTTGTGGTCCGTCTTGGCCGCAAGCGTCATGAAGTGCTGGCCCTCGTGCTCGTCGAAGTATTGCGGGCCGGTGGTGGCGAGCATCATCTCGGAAAGCTCGCGGCAGGGGCGGGTGCGGACCTCGCGGCCGTTGAAAGTGGTGGCGTAGCCGCTGGCGCCGACCCAGCGTTCCCTCAGGATCGGCTGGTCGATAATGCCCAGCACCGGCCAGCCATCCACCAGCAGCGCGATCAGGGTGCCGAAGATCGGGCGTCCGCCGATGAACGAGACGGTGCCGTCGATCGGATCGAGCACCCAGGTCCGGTTCGATGCCCCTTCCTCGGTGCCGAATTCCTCGCCGATGATGGTGTCGCGCGGGACTTCTGCCTTGAGGATGCGGCGCATGGCCTCTTCGGCGGCGCGGTCGGCGACCGTCACCGGCGAGGCGTCGGGCTTGCGCTCGGCGCCGATGCCCGTGCGGAAGTGGGGGCGAATCGCTTCTCCCGCTGCGTCGGCAAGGCGGAGGGCAAGGGCGATATCCTGTTCGATCTTCATCGCGCTGCTGTGCCTTCCCGGCGCCCGTATGGTCAAGGTTACAGGTTTGAAACCGGCGGACCTGTAAAATAATATCAGGAATCTAACAGCACTTGTGGTTTTTCGTGCATTGCCGCGCCTTTGCGGCGCAAGTATCGCGGTGTTTGGGCATTCGCAGCAAGAGTGGGCATGCAGCGTAAGAACAGCCCTGCGGTAGATTCTACGATCGCGCCGCAACAGGGCATCACAAGGGACGGGCAACCCCTGTCGTACAACCGAGCACCGGCGGCGGACCTGGCTCCATGGATCGCGCGTTTGTATGTCACGATAGTCCAGGCGCCGGCCGACTACACACTGTCGTGCGGGTTGTTCAACGACACGGCCTGCGTCCGTATCCAACTGGCCGGAGAGTGGACCGCCGAAGCCGCGACCGGGACAGAGCGCTATGGACGGGCGGCGATCTTCTTCGGCCCGCAATCGCGCCGGATGCCAGTTTCCGTCACCGGCAGCTTCACCAGCATCGGCATGGCGATCCGCCCCGGTGCATGCACTGCGCTCCAAGGGCCCCGCGTGGGGGATTTCATCGACCGGCTGGTGCCCTCGGGTGTCGTAGGCACGCCTTCGGACCGGCTGCTGGATCTGTTCGCGCCGGATGCCTCCTCCGAGGAATGGCTGGAATCGCTCGAAGGCCAGCTGCGCAAACGGGTGGAGCATCTGGGCGGCAGCCTGCCAGACCCCATCTCGTCGCGATTTGAGGAGATCACCTTCCGTGACCCAGGCATGTCGGTAAGCGATGCGGCCGCTGAATGCGGGGTTGAGCGGCGCAAGCTCGAACGTGTGGTCAGCCGTGATTTCGGCATGGCGCCCAAGCAGGTGCTGCGCCGCGCCCGTGCGCTCGACATGGCAAGCCACCTGCGCGGCGTCGCCGATGCGCGTGAGGGAGAAGAGATCGCCCTGCGCTATTACGACGAAAGCCACCTGATCCATGAATTCACGGAATTGTTCGGCATGTCGCCGCGTCAGTTCGTCAAGACGCCGCAGCCGATCCTCACGCTTGCGCTGGAATCGCGCCAGGCCCGCCGGCTGGAAGCGCTGCACCGGATAGAGCCTGGCCAGAGCCGGCCCTGGGAGTGAGAGCGGCCTTGGTCTTGCAAAAGAAAAAACCCAGAGCAGCGTAAACTGCCCTGGGTTTTGAAAATGGTTTGTAGCGGGAGGGAAGCCTTCCCGCCTTGCCTCAGTCGAAGAGGCTGGAAACCGAGCTTTCATCGGCGATACGGCGGATAGCTTCGCCGATCAGCGGCGCGATGGTCAGGATGCGGACCTTGTCCGAATCCTTGGCGGCATCGGTTGCCTGGATCGAATCGGTGATGACCAGTTCCTTGAGCGCCGAATTGGTCACGCGCGAAACCGCAGCTCCCGACAGGACGCCGTGGGTGATGTAGGCGGTGACGCTGGCCGCTCCCTCGTTCATCAGGGCCTGCGCGGCGTTGCAAAGGGTGCCGCCCGAGTCGATGATATCGTCGATCAGGATGCAGGCGCGGCCCTTGACGTCGCCGATGATGTTCATGACTTCCGACTGGCCGGGACGGTCGCGGCGCTTGTCGACGATCGACAGCGGTGCGTTGTCGAGGCGCTTGGCCAGCGCGCGGGCGCGGACCACGCCGCCGACGTCGGGCGAAACCACCATCAGCGACTGGTCGCCGTAGCGGGCCTGGATGTCGGCCGCCATGACGGGGGCTGCGAACAGGTTATCGGTCGGGATGTCGAAGAAGCCCTGGATCTGGCCGGCGTGCAGGTCGACGGAGAGCACGCGGTCGGCACCGGCTTCGGTCATCAGGTTGGCGACCAGCTTGGCCGAGATCGGCGTGCGCGGTCCGGGCTTGCGGTCCTGGCGGGCATAGCCGAAATAGGGAACCACGGCCGTTATGCGCCGGGCAGAGGCACGGCGCAGCGCGTCTATGCCGATCAGCAGTTCCATCAGGTTGTCGTTGACGGGGTAGCTGGTGGGCTGGACCACGAAGACGTCCTCGCCGCGCACGTTCTCGTGAATCTCGACGAAGATTTCCTCGTCGGCGAAGCGGCGCACGCTGGCATCGGTGAGCGGCAGCTCAAGATAGGCCGCGATGGCGCGGGCGAGCGGCAGGTTGCTGTTGCCGGACATGATCTTCATGGCGAATCCCCGTGACGGTTCCTGGACGGACGGTCGATGGCGCCCGCCCTGTAGTGATGCGTCATGCGATTGCAATAGTGGGAGGCGGTTTTTCACCGCTCCGCGGCGGGACTCGCAAAAGTGAAAGGCCGGACCCGAGGCGCCCCGGATCCGGCCTTTCGCGTTTCCTGCCAGTAGCTTGCATCAATCAGGTGCGGTGTTCGCCCCTGATCCAGCGCACGGTGCCCGAACTGGCGCGCATCACCACACTCTCTGTCGTCATCCTGCCGCCCTTGCGGTGCTTGACGCCTTGCAGCAGCGAACCGCTGGTCACGCCGGTGGCCGCGAAGATGCAGTCCCCCTTGGCGAGGTCTTCCAGCTTGTAGATCTTGTTCAGGTCCTCGATGCCCCACTTGCGGGCGCGCAGACGCTCGTCCTCGTTGCGGAACACCAGGCGGCCGTTGAACTGGCCGCCCACGCAGCGCAGCGCCGCCGCGGCCAGCACGCCTTCGGGCGCGCCGCCCGAACCCATGTACATGTCGATCGTGGTGTCTTCGTCGGTCACCGCAATCACGCCCGCGACGTCGCCGTCGCCGATCAGCACGACGCCGCAGCCGATGCTGCGCAGTTCGGCGATCAGCGCCTCGTGACGCGGGCGGTCGAGGACGCAGACGATGATGTCGGCCGGCTTCACGCCCTTGGCCGCCGCCACCGCCGTCACGTTCTCGGTGGGGGTCCTGGCCAGGTCGATGATGCCGTCCGGGTAGCCCGGGCCCACTGCCAGCTTGTCCATGTAGACATCGGGCGCGTTGAGCAGGCCGCCTTGTTCCGCTGCCGCCAGCACCGCCATCGAATTGGGGCCGGCCTTGGCGGCGATCGTGGTGCCTTCCAGCGGATCGAGCGCGATGTCGATCTTCGGCCCCGTACCCGGCGCGCCGCCGACCTTTTCACCAATGAAGAGCATCGGCGCTTCGTCGCGTTCCCCCTCGCCAATCACGACGGTACCGTCCATATAGAGTTCGTCGAAGGCCTTGCGCATCGCTTCGACGGCGGCATGATCGGCCGCCTTCTCGTCTCCGCGGCCGATGAGGTAGGACGCGGCAATGGCCGCGGCTTCGGTGACGCGCACCATTTCCAGGACGAGAACCCGGTCGAGTACCTTGCTTGCGGGGGTCATGTTTTCGGGCATGTTCACTCCGGAGTAATCCAGGGAGGAAAAAGGTTCGGATCGCTTAGACAGAGGAATTTGAGTTGTCGAGAAGCTGGATTTACCTTTTTGCAATCGTGGTCTTAGCCCCCGTTCCGGCGATTGCGCAGACGGCTTCCGCAGGTCCATCCGATGCGGACCGGGCGCTTGCCGAAAAGATGCTGGGCGCCGGCGGCCGGATCACCCCGGACAAGACGCATAACGAATGCGCCAACCCCACGCGCCAGAACGAGATCGTGGTCTGCGCGCCCGATCAGGACCAGTTCCGGATGCCGTCCACTGCCGATTCCGACCCCACCTCGGATCAGGCGCTCAAGGATGGGAGGCTGCATACCCCCGACGTTGCCGGGGGCGGTATCTTCAAGGGCAAGGCCACAGCCACGTTCGGCTCTGTCGAGCGGCCCTATATCATCGATCTGTCGACGATCCCGATGGCCCCGGCTGGTTCGGACGCCGACAAGATCGCCAAGGGCGAAATCCGGGCTCCACGATAATCGGGCTTTACTGTCCTCCCCGTGGATGGGGAGGACAGGTTGGCTGTATCAGGCGCCGATGATCTGCATCACCAGCGGGCGCCCGGCGAGGCTGTCGGATCCGTCGAGGATGCGCATGGCCTCGGTTACCGCGCTTTCGGGGCCCGGGTGCGTGACCACGGCGAGGATCACTTCGCCGTCCTGGTCAGGGTCGCCCTTCTGGATCAGGCTCTCTATCGAAACGCCGGCATCGCGCATGGCGGCGGTGATGTCCGCCAGCACGCCCGGACGATCGGGCACGGTGAAGCGGATATACGAGCTGCCCACGCGGTGGCCGGACGAAGCCGGTTCCATCGCTTCCAGTTCGGCGGCGGGCATCGCGAAGGCGGGGCCCTTCTCGCCCTTGGCGATGTCGATGATGTCGGCAACCACCGCGCTGGCGGTCGGTCCGTCACCGGCGCCTGCGCCCTGGAACAGCAGGCGGCCCATGAAATTGCCCTCGGCGACGACCGCATTGGTTGCGCCGTCGACATGGGCCAGCGGGTGGTCGATCGGCACCAGATGCGGACGCACACGCTGGAACAGGCGAGCGCTGCCATTGGTGCCGTCGATCCCGGCCATGCCGATCAGGCGGATGACGTAGCCCAGCGCGCGGGCCTGCTCGATATCGGCGGCCTTCACGCGGCTGATACCCATCGTTTCCACCGCATCGAAGCGCAGGCGCGTTCCAAAGGCGATCGCGGCGAGGATCGAGAGCTTGTGCGCCGCGTCGATGCCTTCGATATCGAAGGTCGGGTCGGCTTCGGCATAGCCCATCCGCTGCGCATCGGCGAGCACGTCCGCGAAGTCGCGGCCGGTGTCTTCCATGGTGGAGAGGATGTAGTTGCAGGTGCCGTTGAGGATTCCGTAGACCCGCTCGATGGCATTGGCGGCCGCGCCTTCGCTCAGCCCCTTGATGACCGGGATGCCCCCGGCCACTGCCGCCTCGAATTTGAGCGCGACGCCGGCCGCTTCGGCCGCTGCGGCCAGTTCCAGCCCGTGGTGCGCGATCATCGCCTTGTTGGCGGTGACCAGGCCCTTGCCGCCCGCAATCGCGTTGCGGGCCAACGCCAGGGCCGGGCCGTCAGACCCGCCGACCATCTCCACCACCACGTCGACATCGGCGCGCGCGGCGAGGGCGGCAGTGTCGTCCTCCCAGTCGTAGCGCGAGAGGTCGACGCCGCGATCCTTGGTGCGGTCGCGCGCGCTAACCGCCGCAATGCGGATCGGGCGGCGGGCGCGGCGGGCAATCAGCTCCGCGTTGGTCTCGATGAGGCGGACGACGCCACTGCCGACGGTTCCCAGTCCGGCAAGCGCGATATTGAGCGGTTCGACCATGCAAGCTCCTTTTCGGGAGCGCGCCGTAAGCCAGGCTGGCGGGAATTTCCAGCGCCTTGGACGATCCCGGTGTCCCAGGCCTCGCCCGGGACACCGAAACTCAGCGCAAGGTGCGGCTGCACACGCCAAGGTCGCCCAGCACCATACGGTAGTCGGACAATGCCTGCTGCTGTTCGGCATAGCTGCCCGAGATGTTGGCGCGGGCAGGGGGCAGGTTGGGCAGGAAGCAGGCAAGGCGATACCATTCGAGTGTATCGCGCTGGGGCGGATGGCCAACGTCCGCTACAAGTTCGGAAAAAGATACACCCCATACCGGCGCGGCGCCGGGTTCGTGGCGGACGGTGATCGAAGCCGCCGAATTGTCCCTGGTGGTGAAGAAAATCTGCGTCTCGCCCTGTCCGGCAAGATTGCCCGGTACATAGAGCAACTCGCGCACGCCGGTGATGTGTGCGGGCGCATCGGGCGAAACCAGCTCGCCCAGGATCGCGCGCAGCCGCGCTTCGCCCCGGACGGTCCACAGCTGCTGCGCGGTCGGCGTAACCAGCTGCAACTCGCCGGGCCTGCCCGGCACTGCACGAGCGAACAGGAACACGTCCTGCTTCTTCAGCTTGGCCGCCTTGCCGCGGGCGTCGAGCGGCAGGTCAACGAGATAGCTAACCGATTCGCCAAGCGGGGCCTTGCCGGTCAGCAACGCTTTGGTGTTCGCCTGAATATAAAAGCGGCCATGGCCCGGTGTCAGACCCGGTGCGCGGGCATCTTCGACCCGTACCATCTTCGCGATCTGCGCCTGCACGACCAGGCCTGCCGAATCGGCAAGGTCCGCCACATCGGCATAGGTTACCTCGTTAGACGCCGCAGGAAGTCCTCCGGGAGCCGCCTGGGCGCTCGCCATAACGGGAGCAAGCGCCAGATAGGCACCCGCCAGAAGCCCTGCAAGGTGCTGCGATTTGAAGGACATGAAGGATAATCTCCGTGGAAATGCGATGCCTTATAGCCGCAGTGCGGGCTATGCACAAAATTGCACTGGATCAAACTCACCTAACGCGGCATGAATTGTCCGTTAACACCCGCCACCGCGATAAGGCGTTGCGCAGGGAAGGCTTCACCGTTAAGAAGCCTGCAAAATGGGGCAAAAATACTAAAAAATGCCCCGCGGTTCGTCTTCCCGTCGGGTTCGTTCACGGGAAGGTAGACTGTCAGCCGTCAGGGTGGGTAATTGTAGTTTCGTCATGGATTCCTCCGTTCGGGGGAAGCCATGGGCGCCCTTGGACACGTCTTGTCGGGATTGGTTTCCGTCAGAAACGGTTCGGGGCTTGGTAATGGAGTGATGCGTCTGAATGGCTTACGCTGACCAGCAAATGAGCACCAAC
This sequence comes from Novosphingobium barchaimii LL02, assembly GCF_001046635.1. GTDB lineage: Bacteria > Pseudomonadota > Alphaproteobacteria > Sphingomonadales > Sphingomonadaceae > Novosphingobium > Novosphingobium barchaimii. Next base: position 704,729 of record NZ_KQ130454.1, on the reverse strand, counting down.
AAGATTGTTGCTCTTGTCATTGTCGCCTTGATCCACGTCTTCGTCGGCTATGCGCTTGTCACCGGCTTGGCCTACAAGGCGGCGCAACAGGTCATCAAGAAGGTGACCACCGTGGATATCAAGGAAGAGAAACCCAAGGAAGAGGAGCCGCCGCCGCCTCCGCCTGAACAACCCGATACGCCGCCGCCGCCCATCGTGGCGCCGCCGCCGCCTATCAATATTGCCCCGGCTCCGCCTCAGGTGGTGACGGTGCAGACTCCGCCGCCGGCACCGCCGCCGATGATCCAGACTGCGCCGCCGATTCAGGCTGCTCCTCCGCCTCCTCCCGGACCTTCGAAGGCCCGCGGTGTAAGGCCGAAGGGTCAGGCTGGCTGGGCTGGTCGCATCCAGTCGAACTACCCGACCCGGGCTGCGCGTGAAGAGCGCGAAGGCCGCGTGGGCGTTCGTGTCCAGATCGGTGCGGATGGCCGTGTCAGCGCCTGCTCGGTATCGAGCTCCAGCGGCAGCCCCGACCTCGATGAGGCGGCTTGCGACGGTATGACGCGTTATGCGCGTTTCGACCCGGCGCTTGACGACGGCGGCAATCCGGTCTCGTCGAATTATTCGACGGCGATCGTTTACAAGCTCAACTAACTCCAAGGCTGGTCCGGACGGCACCTTTTGGTCCTGACCTACTCCTGCATTCTTCTTGAGAGGTATATCGCATGCTTATCGTTGACATCCTTGCCGCCGGTGCGGGCGCGCCGCAGAACAAGTTCGGCTTCATGGAAGCCCTCGAACAGGGCGGTTTCATCGCCTACGCGACCGTGATCATCCTGGGCATCATGTCCTTCGGTTCGTTCTACATCCTGTTCACCAAGTGGTTCGAACAGTCGAAGATCCTGCGCCAGTTCAACACCATCCGCACGACCTTCTGGAAGGCGCCGACCCTGCGCGAAGGCGCTGCCAAGCTCGACAAGAACAGCGCCTGGCGCCAGCTCGTCGACGACGGCCTCGCCGCTGAAGACCAGCACGCCAAGATGACCGATTCGCTCGAAGCACACGACTGGCTGCACGGCTCGCTCGCTCGCTCGGAAGCAACCGTCAATTCGCGTCTCGCAGGCGGCCTGTCGTTCCTCGCTACCGTCGGTGCGACCTCGCCGTTCATCGGTCTGTTCGGTACCGTTGTCGGCATCTACCGCGCCCTGATCGCCATCGGTCTCGCCGGTTCGGCATCGATCGACAAGGTCGCAGGCCCGGTTGGTGAAGCACTGATCATGACCGCTCTCGGTCTGCTCGTCGCGGTTCCCGCGGTGCTTGCCTACAACTACCTGCAGAGCCGTAACAAGCGTATCGCCGAACTGCTCACCGGCTTCTCGAATGACGTTCTCGCGAACATCACTTCGAAGGGCGCCGTGAAGCCCGTTATCGGTTCCGCACCCGTGAAGCCCGTCGCTCCCAAGCCGGCTGCCGCTCCTCTCAAGTCGTAAGGAGCGCGGGAAGCGGGCCGGCCTTCCGGTCCGCCCCCCGTACGGGGAGATCGGCGGCGGTACGATGCATGCGAATGCCGTCGCCGGCCCCAAGGCAACGCAAGGATTAGGATAAGACTATGGCGATATCCACGGGCGGAGGCGGTGCAGACGCACCGATGTCCGACATCAACACGACGCCGCTCGTCGACGTCATGTTGGTGCTTCTGATCATCTTCCTGATTGCGGTTCCGGTCGCGATCCAGACGATCGAGAAGCTGCGCATTCCCGTCGTCGAAGCAGTCGAATCGAAGGACAAGGTCGAAAACCTTCTCCTCACCGTCTCGACCACCGACAGCGGCGGCCGTACGGCCGGAGAGCCCGGTTATCTGGGCGCCTCGCGCGGCGGCGAATGCCGTATCTACTTCAACAACGTCACTCCGGTCACCTCTGAAGAACTGCGCGACCAGGCTTTCAAGCGTCTCGATGCAATCGTGAAGCGTGAAGGTGGCCCGCAGGCTCTGATGTCGAACCCGGAGCTCATCCCGCAGGTCCACATCCGCGGCGACGTCCAGGCTCCCTGGCGCTGCGTGGCTGGTGCGATCTACAACGTTCAAGTCTCGGGTTACCCGACGGTTGGCTTCATCACCAACCCCGTCGACCCGAACGGCTGACGTAGGCAGGAACAGGAGTAACTTTCCATGGCAATGTCAGCGGGCAAAGATGATGGCTCCCCGATGATGGACATGAACACGACGCCGTTGATCGACGTCATGCTCGTGCTCCTCATCATGTTCATCATCACCATCCCGGTTGCGACCCACTCGATCGATATCGATCTGCCGGTCGCGACTCCTCCGACGGACACACCGCCGCCGATCGATCCGATCAAGAACAAGATCGTCCTGACCCAGGACAGCAAGATCTTGTGGAACGGCGTGCAGATCGACCAGAACGGTCTGGTCAACTCGCTGCAGGCCACCACCCGTATGGCCACCGAGCCGGAACTTCAGTTCCAGCCGGAACCGGAAGCCAGCTATGAGCTGTCTGCCCAGGTCCTGCAGGTGATCAAGGCGGCAAATGTCACGAAGTTCGGCTTCGTCGGCAACGAACAGTTCGCGAACTTCGGCAAGTAAGCCAAAGGTTCCAAGACTGGTCCCGCAAGGGACACCCAAAAGGGGCGGAGCGATCCGCCCCTTTTTTGTGTGTCTGCGAAGGTTGGCGGTAAAAACGCAATCTCAGGGCCCCAGACCCTTTCCCCTGGCGGCCTTTAGGTATGCCGGCGCTATGGCGCCGCGCTTCAGTTATCTGGCGAATCCACCCGCATGGCGACCGAAGCCAAACTCTCCGCCTCGAACAGCAGGTCGTCGTCCGCGGCCCCCGACGGCATGGTTTCCCGCCCGATCATCGACACTGCGGGGACAGACAGCGGGCTGATCCGCTCCAGCACGACATGGTCCACCTCGCGCGCGGCCCGGTCGAGAACGTCGGCAACGCGCGCCACATCGGTCATGCGTGCGCGGGCATCGGCCCATGCCGCCTCGATCAAGAGGTGATCCGGCTCGTACTTGCGCAGGACATCGTAGATGAGGTCGGTAGAGAATGTGACCTGCCGCCCCGACTTGCGCTTCCCTGGCTGCTGGCGCTCGACGAGACCGGAAATTACCGCAACCTCGCGAAAGGCGCGGCGTAGCAGGTACGATTGCTGCACCCAGTCGACAAACTCGTGCGTCAGGATATCGGGCGAGAGCAGCGCGGCCGGATCCTCCACCGCCTTCAGCCCCCATACGACCAGCGTATAGTCGGTGGCGACGAAACCGAGCGGGCCGAGCCCCCGGTCCTCCATGCGCCGGGTGATGAGCATCCCCAGCGACTGGTTCGCGTTCCATCCCTCGAACGTATAGTAGCTGGTATAGGCAAGGCCCCTGTGCGGAAAACTCTCCACCAGCAGCCGTCCGGGTGCGGGCATGTGCGAGCGCCAGTCCTGCACTTCCAGCCATTCGCGCACGTCGTCAGGAAAGCGCGCCCAGCCCGCACGGTCGGACAGCATCGAGCGAACCCGGTCAGCCAGATGGGTCGAGATCGGCATCCGCTGCCCGGAGTAGCTGGGGATCGTCGCGGACCGTTTCGCCGCGCGCACCACGAGTTCGAGGTCCTTCATCGATTCGACTTCTAGGTCCAGGCCGGCGAAGCGAAACGTGTCGCCCGGCTTCAGGCTGGCCCCAAAGCCTTCCTCCACCTTGCCCAGCGAGCGGCCGTTGCGGAAGCGCACATCGAGCATTTCGGCATCGACGATGATCCCGGCGTTCATCCGGTGGCGGGCGGCATGTTCAGGGTGGGTCAGCCGCCAGGTTCCGTCCTTCTCGCGCACGATGCGCCGGAAGCGGTCGTAGGAACGCAGCGCGTAGCCCCCGGTCGCCACGAATTCGAGCACGCGTGCGAACAGCGTCTCATCGACCCAGGCATACGGGAGCGACGACCGTACTTCGGCAAGCAGCGCGTCTTCGCGAAACGGTCTCGAGCAGGCGGCAGCCATGACGTGCTGGGCCAGCACGTCCAGCCCGCCGGGTCGGAACGGGTCGCCGTCGCGCTGGCCTTGGCGCACCGCCTCCTGCGCGGCGAAGGCTTCGAGGAATTCGAAGCGGTTGCCTGGCACCAGCACGGCCTTGCTGGGCTGGTCGAGCCGGTGGTTGGCGCGCCCGATCCTCTGCAACAGGCGCGACGAACCTTTCGGCGCCCCCATCTGCACCACAAGGTCGATATCCCCCCAGTCGATCCCCAGATCGAGACTGGCGGTACACACCAGCGCCCGCAGCTGGCCCTCGGCCATCGCGCCCTCGACCTTGGCCCTGGCCTCGCGGGAAAGTGACCCGTGGTGGATGCCGATCGGCAGGTTGCCGTCGTTCGCATTCCACAGTTCCTGGAAGATGTATTCGGCCAGAAACCGCGTGTTGGTGAAGATCAGCGTAGTGCGATGGGCACGGATCTGCTCGATGAGCTGGGGGATCGCCCAGGTCGCGGCATGGCCGCTCCACGGGATGCGCTCCTCGCGCGGGAGCAGGATGTCGACCTGCGGGTCGGCGCCCGGCTCGCCCACCACCAGTTCCACGCTGTCGATCTCACCCCAGGGCGCAAGCCAGCCGCGATACTCGTCCGGGTCCGCCAACGTCGCCGAAAGGGCGGCGCGCTGGAGTGCCGGGTTGATCGCCTGCAGCCGTGCCAGCGCCAGCGCCAGCAAGTCGCCGCGTTTGCCGGTGGCGAAGGCATGGACCTCGTCGATCACTACGCGCTGGAGGCCCGCGAACAATTCCGGCGCCTCGGGGTAGCTGAGCAGCAGCGATAGCGATTCGGGCGTGGTCAGCAGGACATGCGGCGGACGTGAGCGCTGACGGGCCTTGCGGTCTGACGAGGTATCCCCGCTTCGCGTCTCGACACGGATGGGCAGGCCAATCTCCTCGATCGGCGCGAGGAGGTTTCGCTGAACGTCTGTCGCCAATGCCTTGAGCGGTGAGACGTAAAGCGTGTGCAGGCCTTCGGGCACCTTTGTGCCGGCCAGTCGCGACGGGCAGAACGCGGCGAGCGTGGGGAGAAACCCCGAAAGCGTCTTGCCCGCGCCGGTATCCGCGACCAGCAGGGCATGGTTGCCCCTGTCGGCGGCAGCAAGCATCTCGCGCTGGTGCCGGCGGACCCGCCAGCCGCGCGCGTCGAACCAGTCGGCGATCTCCTGCGGGACAAGGCCTGGTTCGGTCATGCGGGGCGCGTCAGGTTGGGCATGTGGAGGAGCATATCGGCACGTATGGGGAAAAGCACCGTCGCCGCGCCGGTTGCGTGAAGTGTTTGAAGGGAAGACTCTGGGGCCATCGCGCCAGACCCATTTAATGTCGAGGTCATGCGTGAAGCTTCGTTTTGCGCTCACGTTAGAGGCGGGAGACATAATAGCCCGCGGCGCAGGGAGTGCTTTGGGATGCTGCGCGCGCCGCGACGACATCAAAGGGGTCTGGGGCGATGGTCCCAGGTCTTCATCCGGGCCTTCCCCTTCATCTTCCCCTGTTGCTACCCGCCCCGCGCCCAACTAAAGCGCGGCGATGACGAACTCCCGCCGCACTTTCGCGATCATCTCCCACCCGGACGCCGGCAAGACCACGCTGACCGAGAAGCTGCTGCTGCAAGGCGGCGCCATCCACCTTGCCGGACAGGTCAAGGCGCGCGGTGCTGCGCGGCGTGCGCGGTCGGACTGGATGAAGATCGAGCAGCAGCGCGGCATTTCCGTGACCAGCTCGGTCATGACGTTCGAGCGGACCGATGCGGACGGAAACACGATCACGTTCAACCTGCTCGATACGCCGGGCCACGAGGACTTCTCGGAAGATACCTACCGCACGCTGACGGCGGTCGATTCGGCGATCATGGTGATCGATGCCGCGAAGGGCATCGAGCCGCAGACGCGCAAGCTGTTCGAGGTGTGCCGCCTTCGTTCGCTGCCGATCATCACCTTCATCAACAAGGTGGACCGCGAGGGCCGGGCCTGCTTCGACCTGATGGACGAAGTGGCCGACATGCTGGCGCTCGACGTTTGCCCGATGTCCTGGCCGGTGGGCATGGGCGGTGTGTTCGAAGGCATTCTCGACATCGCATCGGGCCGCATCAGCCGTCCCGAGGGCCCGAGGAAGGAGTTTCTCGGGACCGTCGATGAAGGCGCAGCGCTCCCCGCCGAGGTGGCCGAGGAACTGGAACTGGCAATGGCTGGCTATCCCGAGTTCGACCTCGACGCCTATCGCGGCGGCGACCTGACGCCGGTCTACTTCGGCTCGGCGCTCAAGAATTTCGGCGTCACCGAGTTGATCGAGGCCATCGCTAACCTCGCGCCGCCGCCGCGTCCGCAGCCGTCCGAGCAGGGCACGATCGAGCCGGAAAACAAGGAGGTCACCGGCTTCATCTTCAAGGTGCAGGCCAACATGGATCCGATGCACCGCGACCGCATCGCCTTCATGCGGCTGGTTTCGGGCACCTTCAAGCGCGGCATGAAGCTGACGCCGTCGGGGCTGGGCAAGCCGATCGCGGTGCACTCGCCGATCCTGTTCTTCGCGCAGGACCGCGAACTTGCCGATAGCGCCGAGCCAGGTGACATCATCGGCATTCCCAACCACGGCACCCTGCGCGTGGGCGATACCCTGTCGGAGCGCAACGACGTGCGCTTCACCGGCCTGCCCAACTTCGCGCCGGAAATCCTGCGCCGCGTCCAGCTCAAGGACCCGACCAAGACCAAGCAGCTTCGCAAGGCGCTGGACGATCTTTCGGAAGAGGGCGTGATCCAGGTGTTCTACCCGGAACTCGGCTCGCAGTGGATCGTCGGCGTTGTCGGCCAGCTCCAGCTCGACGTGCTGATTTCGCGGCTTGAGGCCGAATACAAGGTCGAAGCCATGCTGGAGCCCTCGCCGTTCGACACCGCGCGCTGGCTCAAGGGCGACGACAAGGCGCTGCGCGATTTCGCCGACATCAACAAGATGAACCTGGCAAAGGACCGCGACGGCGATCCGGTATTCATGGCCCGGTCTGCCTGGGATGTGAACTACCAGCAGGAGCGCAATCCCGACCTGGCGTTCAGCGCCACCAAGGAGCGCTGAACGGCGCCTGAGCGGCCATGAGGGGAACCTGACAGGACGCTGGTGGATTGCTAGGCTATCCATCCAACGGGATACCCAGCGATTGCAGATCAAGTTCGCCAGCTACAACATTCACAAGGCCGTCGGGCTCGACCGGCGGCGCGATCCCGAGCGCATCCTGACGGTGCTGCGCGAGATCGATGCCGACGTGGTCGCCTTGCAGGAAGTCGATCGCCGTTACGGTCGGCGCATGGCGGTGCTGCCGCTCGATGCCATTCATGCCGGCACCCACTACGTGCCCGTGCCCCTCTCGATGAAGCCGGACAGCCTTGGCTGGCACGGCAATGCCCTGCTGGTCCGCAAAGGGATCGAGCTTATCGAGGCCGCGCCGGTGCCGCTGCCGGTACTGGAGCCGCGCGGCGCAATCCGCGCCGATCTTCGTATCGAGGGGCGGCGGATCCGGGTGGTCGGCATGCACCTCGACCTTTCAGGCCTGCGCCGCCGGCATCAGGTGCGCAGCGTGCTGTCGCACTGCACCGGATGCGGTGAGCATGTGCCGACGGTGATGATGGGCGATCTCAACGAATGGGCGCAGCGCGGTGGCTGTCTGCGCGAATTCGACGAAAGCTGGCGCGTGCTGGCGCCGGGCCGAAGTTTCCCCTCACGCCGGCCGATGGCGCTGCTCGACCGGATTATTGTGTCCAAGGAGTGGGAAGTCCTGGAAACCCAGGTCCATCACAGTCCGTTGTCGGCAGTAGGGTCGGACCATCTGCCGGTCGTTGCGTCTCTAAACATGCCTAAAATTTAGGCAACTGCTCATGAATCAGGCGACGGTACGTGTCGCCCGTGCGTTCGTCGGTATCGGCACGACTTGAATCGCCACATAAACTTGCCAGTTGGTAAATTGGCACACCCTTTGCATTGCGTATTCGCAGCCGGCGCTGGGGCCGGTGGCAAACAGGGGATAGGCATGAAGTTCATCATAGCCATCATCAAGCCCTTCAAGCTCGACGAAGTGCGTGAGGCGCTGGGGGCAATCGGCGTCGCCGGCATGACCGTTTCAGAGGTCAAGGGCTTCGGTCGTCAGAAGGGTCAGACGGAAATCTACCGCGGGGCCGAATATTCGACCAACATGCTGCCGAAGGTGAAGATCGAGGTCGCCGCACCTGACGATCTGGCACCCAAGATCGTCGAGACGATCCAGCAGGTCGCAAGCACCGAAGCCATCGGCGACGGTAAGATCTTCGTCCTCGACCTCGCTTCGGCTGTGCGGATCCGCACCGGCGAAGCCGGCGACACCGCGCTCTGAGGGGATTTCCATGATGAACCGCAAGATTTTCGGCGGCCTGGGTGCGACAGTCGCATCCCTCGCCGTCTCGACCACCGCTTTCGCGCAGGACGCCGTTCCGACCGTCGACAAGGGCGATACCGCCTGGATGATGACGTCGACCGTCCTTGTCTTCCTTATGATCCTGCCCGGCCTCGCGCTGTTCTACGGCGGTCTTACCCGCTCGAAGAACATGCTCTCGACGATGACGCAGATCGGCGCCGCAGCGGCGCTCGCCATGCTCATCTGGGTGATGTACGGCTATTCGATGGCCTTCGGTGAGGGCGGCAATGCGTTCGTCGCCGGCTTCGGCAAGGCGTTCCTTGCAGGCGTCACACCCGATTCGGTTTCGGGCACCATCCCCGAATACGTTTTCGTCTGCTTCCAGATGACCTTTGCGGCGATCACCGTCGCGCTGGTGCTGGGCTCGACGGTTGAGCGTATCAAGTTCTCGGCAGTCATGGTCTTCGCGGTCGTCTGGCTGACGATCGTCTACTTCCCGATCGCGCACATGGTCTGGGCTCCGACCGGCTACTTCTTCGGTCTGGGCGCTCTCGATTATGCGGGCGGCACCGTTGTCCACATCAATGCGGGCGTTTCGGCACTGGTTGCCGCGATCATCCTCGGCAAGCGCAAGGGCTTCCCGGCCGAGCCGATGCCGCCGCACTCGCTGACGCTGACCATGGTCGGCACCGGCCTGCTGTGGGTGGGCTGGTTCGGCTTCAACGCCGGTTCGGCTCTTTCGGCCAACGGCGCTGCCTCGCTCGCCATGATCAACACTTTCGTCGCAACTGCTTCGGCTGGTCTGTTCTGGATGCTCGCTGAGCGTCTGGCCGGTCACAAGGGGTCGGCCCTGGGCTTCTGCTCGGGTGTCGTTGCCGGTCTCGTTGCGGTAACTCCGGCTGCCGGCAACTCCGGTCCGTTCGGTGCGATCGTTCTGGGCGGCGTCGCCTCGCTCATCTGCTTCTTCGCGGTCAGCAAGCTCAAGCCGATGCTCGGCTATGACGATGCACTCGACGCTTTCGGTGTCCACGGCATCGGCGGTATCGTCGGCGCAATCGGCACCGGCATCGTCTATGCTCCCAGCCTGGGCGGCCCCGGCAAGGCGGACTTCGCGATGGGCTCGCAGTTGGTGATCCAGATCGAAGCGGTCCTTGCCACCGTCGTCATCGCGACGATCGGCACCGTGATCGCGATCTTCATCGCCAAGGCAATCACCGGCCTGCGCGTCACTCCCGAAGTCGAAGCCGACGGCCTCGACATCGGTGAGCACGGCGAGCGCGCCTACAACTAAGTTCACGTTTTCTACAGTTTGGCGGCGGCGGGTACTTCCTCCTCTCCTCCCACCCGTCGTCGCCAACCGATGTTCCTCCTGCGAACACAAACTTCATAAAGGCCGGAGCCAGCCGCTCCGGCCCTTTTTTTGTCCGCGCAGCGCGGGTTTTTTTCGAAAACCTTTGTCGCGGTCCCGCGCTTGTGAAAGGCTGGGTTTCGGTTCAGCAGGTTCGGGAAGCGGGGGGCGCATGAAGTACGTCACGGCCATCATCAAACCGTTCAAGTTCACCGAGGTGAAGGAAGCGCTGAGCGCGGCCGGAGTTTCCGGCGTCACGGTTTCGGAAGTAAGCGGCTGCGGTCGGCAGAAGGGCCAGACCGAAGTCTATCGCGGCGCCGAATATGCATCGAGCATGTTGCCCAAGATACGCCTGGAGGTCGCTGTGCCTGATTCGCTCGCGGAAAAGGTGGCCGAGATCATCCGTCAGCACGCCAACAACGACGAGATCGGTGACGGCAAGATCTTCGTATTCGAACTGGCGCAGGCGGTACGTATCCGCACCGGCGAGCAGGGCGACGACGCGCTGTGACGCATCGCCGCCCGGATTGTTCAGCCGCGGGCGGCGAGCATGTCGATCAACTCGCGAATCGGTGAAACGTCATAGCCGGCCGCGTTGGCTTTCGAGGCGATCACGGCAGGGCTGTCACCGGCCTTTGCGCGGGCAAGCGCCCACAGCAGCGTAGACCGGGTGCCTGACCGGCAATAGGCGAGCACAGCCCCCTCGGCGTCAAGCGCCGTTGCCATCGCATCGACCTGTGCCTGGCTGAAACCGGCGTGAGTCACGGGAATCGCGACGTAATCGATTCCGGCCGCGCGGGCTGCGGTCTCGATGTCGCCGCCGGGCGTCTGATCGTCGCTTTCGCCTTCGGGGCGGTTATTGATAATCCGGACGATTCCGAGCGCTTTGGCCTCTTCGATGGCATCGGTGCCGATCTGCGGGCTGGCGAAGACGGTGTCGGTGATCTGGCGGAACATGGCGCACACTCTCTAGGAATCGATTTTCAGGGCCGAAGGCAAGGCATCGGGCTTGCGGCCATCAAGCCGCTTCGGACAGAACAGGCAAGCCAATTCACCGCTAGAAATCGAATGTTTCACCGTTGTGGGCCTAAAACGCGGCGCATTTCCGTTCGCAATCGACTTTGGACTCGTGTAAGAGCCGTGATCGCAGGAAAGCGCTGGGCCTTGCTCAGTTCTTTGCCTGGCGTCCGGCGTGCTACGTCCACGCGTCCGGGCGAATGCTTATGGGGCGCAGCGAAGGTACGTTCGTAGACATGGGTTTTGACAGAGGTCGTCGCGGAAGGGGACGCGACAAGCGGGATCGGTTTGGCGAGGACGAGTTCGACCCGTTCTTTGCCGGACAGGATCGTTTCGGCGGCGGCGGCGGAGGCGGTGATCGCTTCGGCGGCGGCGGTGGCGGTGGCGGCGGAATGCCTGCCCAGGTTGTCGGCCAGGGTCGCGGCGTCGTTAAGTTCTTCAACGCGGCAAAGGGCTTCGGCTTCATCCAGCGCGATGAAGGCGGCGACGATGTGTTCGTTCACATCAGCTCGGTCGAACGTGCAGGCCTCGAAGGCCTTGCGGAAGGCCAGCAGCTTGAATTCCAGCTTGTCGATCGCGGCGGCAAGATCTCGGCCACGGACCTTTCGGTCGTGGGTGACGTGATCGCCGTTGCCAAGCGCGAGCCGGAAGCACCGCAGCGCCAGCTGACGGGCGAGAAGGCGACCGGCACGGTCAAATTCTTCAATTCCATGAAGGGCTTCGGCTTCATCACGCGTGATGACGGCCAGCCGGATGCGTTCGTGCACATCAGTGCGGTGGAACGCTCGGGCATGTCCGGCCTGAACGAAGGTGACCGGGTTGAGTTCGACATCGAGGTGGATCGACGAGGCAAGTACTCGGCGGTCAACCTGACGGCGCTCCAGGCCTGACCCCGACAGCACTTCCCCCGGTCGTTTGACCGGGCGACTGCAAACGTCTAAATGCGCGCAAATGGCGGCCCGGTAGGGCCGCCATTTGTCGTTTGCGATCTCCACGTGATGAATTTGTTTCGAGGATAACCGACATGTCGATCACCCCGCTGATGCCCGTATACCCCCGGTGCGGCGTGCGCCCCGTTCGCGGTGAGCATTGCCATCTCGTCAGCGAGGACGGCCGCCGTTTCCTCGACTTTGCCAGCGGCATAGCCGTCAATGCCTTGGGCCATTCGCACCCCGGCCTGATCGGCGCGATCCAGAAGCAGGCCGAGACGCTGATGCACGTCTCCAACCTATACGGCAGCCCCCAGGGTGAGGCTGTTGCCCAGCGCCTCGTCGATCTGACCTTCGCGGACACTGTATTCTTCACCAATTCGGGCGCCGAAGCGGTCGAATGCGCGATCAAGACAGCGCGCGCCTATCACCAGTCGGCGGGCAACGAGGACAAGTTCGAACTTATTACTTTCAACAACGCCTTTCACGGCCGGACGCTGGCGACCATCAGCGCCTCCAGCCAGGAAAAGATGCACAAGGGCTTCCTGCCATTGCTGCCGGGCTTCAAGTACGTCGAATTCAACGATCTGGAGGCGGCCAAGGCAGCCATTGGTCCCAATACGGCGGGCTTCCTGGTCGAACCGATCCAGGGCGAAGGCGGTATCCGCATCGCCACTGATGAATTCCTCGGCGGCCTGCGGGCGCTGTGCGACGAACACGACCTGATGCTGGTGCTGGACGAAGTGCAGAGCGGCGTCGGCCGCGCCGGCACGCTTTACGCCTATGAACAGTACGGCATCACCCCGGACATCATGGCGACCGCGAAGGGCATCGGCGGCGGCTTCCCCGTCGGCGCATGCCTCGCCACTGAAAAGGCGGCGCGCGGCATGGTCGCCGGCACGCACGGCTCGACGTATGGCGGCAATCCCTTCGCGATGGCCGCGATCGGCGCCGTTCTCGACGTGATGTCCGAAGAGACGTTCATGGCGGACGTGCGCGCCAAGGGAGAACGGCTAAAGGCGCGGCTCGAGCAGTTCATCGGCAATTATCCCGATCTGTTTGAACTGGTGCGCGGACGCGGCCTGTTCATCGGCCTCAAGATGAAGGTCGAACCGCGGCCGTTCGTTGCCCACATGCGCGACAATCACCAGTTGCTCACCGTTTCGGCGGGCGACAATGTGGTGCGGATCATCCCGCCGCTGGTGATCGACGACAGCCACATCGACGAATTCATGGAAAAGCTCTCGGCGGCAGCAGCCAGCTACCAGCCGGAGGGGGCCGCCTGATGGCGAAGGATTTCCTTGGTCTGTCGGATGCCGGCGGCGACGTAGTCGCGGCTATGATCAACGACGCCATAGACCGCAAGGCTGCGCGCCATGGGTGGCCCAAGGCGCGGCCCGATGCCGATGCGCCGCTGGCCGGCCATGTGCTGGCGATGATCTTCGAGAAGAACTCGACGCGCACGCGCGTTTCGTTCGACATGGCGATGCGCCAGCTTGGCGGATCGGCGCTGATCCTGGAAGCAGGCAGCACGCAGATCGGCCGGGGTGAAAGCATCGCCGATACCGCGCGCGTGCTCAGCCGCATGGTCGATGCAATCATGATTCGCACCGACGATCACGCCAAGATCGAGGAACTGGCCCATTATGCCGAGGTTCCGGTGATCAACGGCCTGACCGATCTGTCGCACCCGTGCCAGATCGTGGCCGACCTGCTGACCGTGGTGGAGCGCGGTTTCGCGTTGCCGGGGTTGCAGCTGGCGTGGCTGGGCGATGGCAACAACGTCGCCAATTCCCTGATCGAGGCGGCCGGCCTGATGAAGTTCACGATCCGCATCGGCGGTCCTGCGGGTTACGAGCCGGATGCTGGTTTCGTCGCCCGTGCACGCGCAGCCGGCGGCGAGGTGATCCTGACGCAGGATGCACGCCAAGCAGTGGCGGGAGCGCAGGTTGTCGTCACGGACACCTGGGTTTCCATGGGCCAGGCAGGCGGCGACGCGCACGTTGCGGCGATGCAGCCCTATCAGGTCAACAGTGCTCTGATGGCAGCGGCGGATCCCGCTGCGATGTTCCTTCACTGCCTGCCCGCACACCGGAACGAGGAAGTGACCGATGAGGTCATGGACGGTCCGCAGTCGGCTGTCTGGGACGAGGCCGAGAACCGCCTGCACGCCCAGAAGTCGGTGCTGCTCTGGGCACTCGGCAAGCTGTGACCGAGGACGATCTGCTACGCCGCGACGACACCGGCTTCGACCGGGTACTGGCCTTCACCGTGCCCGCACGTCACGTCCGTGGCCGCGTTGTGCGGCTCGGTCCGGTGCTGGAGACGGTGCTGTCGGCGCATGACTATCCCAAGGCGGTCAAGCATGTGCTGGCGGAGGCGCTGGTGCTTACCGCGCTGATGGGCTCGCTGCTCAAGGAGGACGGCGCGCAGCTTACCTTCCAGGCGCAGGCCGAAGGCGGTGCGGTGGATCTTCTGGTCTGCGACTATCGCGGCGGAGAAATTCGCGGCTACCTGCGCCATGATCCCGACAAGGTCGGTGCGCTTGAGGAGGATTGCTCGCTCGAGGCGATCTTCGGCACCGGCTACCTGGCGATCACCTTCGACCTCGCCGTCAGCAATGAACGCTATCAGGGCGTGGTGCCGCTGGAGGGCACTTCGCTTGCCCATGCCTGCGAGAACTACTTCGCGCAGTCCGAGCAGGTCCCTACCCTACTGCGGGTTGCAGTCCGCTCCAATGGACTGCGCTGTACCGCAGGCGGCCTGCTGGTGCAGCACCTGCCCGAGGGTGAAGAAGGCCGGGAACGGCTTCACGCAAAGGAAGACTACCGGGACTGGGAGCACGTTTCGGTCATGGCCGGCAGCGTTCAGGAAGCCGAGCTGGTCGATCCCGTGCTCAACCTTGAGCAACTGCTGTGGCGGCTGTTCCATGAGGAAGAGGAAGTACGGGTTGACCCGCTTGAGCCGCTCGAGCGGGGATGCCGTTGCAGCGTGGAGCATTACCGGTCGATCCTGTCGAGTTTCCCGGAAGACCAGCGCGCCGAGATGCGCGATGAGGATGGGACGATCCCGGTCGATTGCGCATTCTGTTCGAAGATACTGCGCGTTTCGGCTTAAGTTGCCGTAGGCGCGCGGCTTGAATTCGCGGCCTGGTCTACCGATACTATGACGGCAGGTTGGGTGCGAAATCAAGGGAACGACATTGAGAGCCGCTATTTCAGCGCTGACGCTGGCAGTCTTTGCCGCGATTGCGGTTCCGGCACATGGCCAGAAGCCGTCGCTTGGCATGCTCGACGAACTTGATCGTGGAGGCTGGGAGCTGCGGGAGCGCGGGGGGGACGCATCCGTGCACAACATCTGCCTCGACAATGCGCGTCGCCTGATTCAGCTGCGCCACCCCGGTGTGCCATGCAGCAGCGTAGTGGTGGAGGATAGCGCCGTGCAGGTCACGGTGCAGTATACCTGCCGTGGCCAGGGCTACGGCCGTACCCGGATTCGGCGCGAGACGAATCGGCTGATCCAGATCGATACCCAGGGCATCGTCAATGGACTGCCGTTCTCGTACTCGGCAGAGGGCCGCAAGACGGGCGCATGTCACAGTTCATGATTGCCGTTGCCCGGCGGCAGGGGTAGCGGATCGAATATGCAGGAAACGACATCTCCCGAACCGAAGCAGGCGGTTGTGCTGCTCTCCGGCGGCCTTGATTCCATGGTCTCGGCGGGCATCGCGCGCGAGCAGGGCTTCGCGGTCAACGCGCTTACCATCGACTATAACCAGCGCCACCGGCGCGAGCTTGATGCTGCGGCGGATATTGCCCGCTTCATTGGCGCCAGGCGCCATGTCGTGATGCCGCTCGACCTTCGCCAATTTGGCGGGTCGGCGCTGACAGACGATATCGAGGTGCCAAAGGAGGGCGTGGGGGCCGATATCCCGGTCACGTACGTGCCCGCCCGCAATCTTGTATTCCTGTCGCTCACCCTGGCATGGGCGGAGGCGATCGGCGCGAACGACATCTTCATCGGCGTTAATGCACTGGATTATTCGGGCTATCCTGATTGCCGGCCGGAATTTATCTCCGCTTTCGAGAACATCGCGGCCCTTGCCACGAAAGCCGGCGCGGAAGGGCAGGTACTGCGCATCCATGCGCCGCTTCAGTTCATGGGCAAGGCGGATATAGCCCGCGAAGCGGACCGTCTCGGGCTTGACCCAGGCATGAGCTGGTCGTGCTACGATCCGCAGCCGGATGGCACCGCCTGCGGCCTGTGCGACAGTTGCCGCTTGCGCAAGGCGGGTTTTGCCGATGCAGGACTGATTGATCCCACGCCGTACTCCGCCTGATAATTTCTGGATAGCCAATACAAAAAGCCCCGCAGCGCGACGAGCGCTGCGGGGCTTTTTGTATTGGCGTCTGCGGTGTTTACCCACTGACCAATACCGGGGATCAACGGCAAAAGAAAAGGGGGCCGGATTGCTCCGACCCCCCAATCTTGACCGTTGCCGGTTCGCTTACATGCCCGAACCGGGACCGTAAGTGATCTCGACGCGGCGGTTCTGCAGCTCGCGCACACCGTCAGCGGTGGGAACGCGCGGGTTGGCTTCACCGAATGCCTGGCTCGAGATCGAGCCATCGGGGATGCCATGACCGGTGAGGTACGAACGGACCGCACCGTTACGACGCTCAGACAGGCCCAGGTTGTACTTCGGCGTACCCGAGCGATCGGTGTAGCCTGCAAGCATGATGGGAACGCTGTCGCAGTTGCCGTAGGCGCTGACTGCGCTGTCCAGAATGGTCGCGGCTTCCGGCGTGATGTCCGACTTATCCCAGTCGAAGAACACGATGTACGGACCCTTGTTGCATTCCACAACCGGCGGCGGCGGCGGAGGCGGGGGCGGCGGCGGAGCTGCCGGTTCGCCGAAGTTGTACGCCAGGGTACCCATCAGCGAGTGCGAGCGCCAGCGAGTGCCGATGCTGTCGCCAGCAGGGCTGACCAGGTCGACGTTGGCGACGTTCATGAAGCGATACTTCAGACCCACATCAACGTGCGAGCTGAGCGGAGCGCGGATACCCGCGATCGCCTGCCATGCGAAGCCGCTGTCCGAATCGTCGATGACGTCGGCGTGAACGCGGGCAACACCGGCACCACCGCCGACAAAGCCCTGAAGGCCGTCGTCGGGACCGAAGTCGAGCAGGCCATTGACCATGAACGACAGGTTGCTGGCGTCAGCGCCACCGGAATTCTTGATCTTGGCCTGGCGATAGCTGGCTTCGGTTTCAAGACGGAAGGGACCGAAGTCGTAGCCGAGAACGGCGCCGCCATCGAAGCCCTTCTTGAAGTCGATCGAATCGGCGTTCTTGACACCGTTGATTGCGACGTTGGAGTCTTCGACGATCATGCCGCCGAAGTCGAGTTGCAGATACCATGAATTGTCGCGCGCGAGCGCGGGCGTGGCAATGGCTGTCGAAGCCAGTGCCAGACCAAGGACGAGTTTCCTCATACGTTTCCCCTACAGAGAGATTTGGAGCCACCGAGTGCGAGAGTGTCTAGCCCCTCGGCATTCCGTGTGCAAGCGCACATTGAGCCCGACTGTTGCAAGAATGTCGCGATTCCGGGGGCTTGGGGGCGACTTGCGACCTCAATGTTCGAAACCTCTGACACCCTGTAGGACCTTTGTTTTTTGCACCGGTTATGCCGATGGGAGAATACCCAAGGCTTGAAGAGCAGCGATCAGATCATTGATCGCAGCCCGAGCCTCCCCATCAACAATCAATCCTCCAAGTGGTTCCACGAGAAGCGAAGCTTTTCTCCAGGAACCGAAAAACAGCATCTCGCATCCTGAGGAAATGTCGAACACGCGCATGCCATTGCGGGGTGACACGAAGGCCCAGGCATTGCCCCGGCGCGTGGCGATTTCGGCATCGTGGCCTTCCCAATCGCCGGATGCGCCGGTGCCGATGAGCCACGCTTCATCGCCTACGCTATTTTCTGGAGGTGAGGCACTTTCACCCGTCACTGCGCAATGCAGGAGGGTGTCGGCCTGCGTGAGTGCCTCGTTCACGAAAATTTCTTTTTGTGCCTGCCCTGCATGAAGCAGGGGCAGGGCGAAGCGAGGCGTGGCATTTGCGAAGATCAGATTATCGGTCATCGGGGAATTCCTGTCGAAATCAGGGGAGAGTGCAGAGCAGCAGCGGATGCGAAAGTGCGTGAGTGCCCTGCTGGCGAACATGCAGCGCGCTTCCCGGCGCCAGCATGGCCAGCCGGGTTAGCGTCACCGCATCGATCGTCAGGCTGGGGGTATCGGTCGCCCAGGCGGCAAGCGGGGCGTCGAATGCGCCCAGGGTTATAAGATAGCGCTCCGCCTGCTCGACCAGGGGCACGTCGACTTCGTCCTGCCATGGCCAGCCGCCGCGAGCGCGGCGCGTCCATGACACGGTGCGGGCGCCGTCCTGCGACATGACGGTGCGCGGATGGACGGGCGCAAGCGGCCGCAAGGTGATGCCGCCGAGAAGCACCGGGGCAGCGAAAGGTTCGGTGTCTTGGCGCGCCAATGCCACTACCTGCCTGCTGGGGTCGGAACCCAAGGTACCCGAATCGAGCGCGGTGAGCCGGGCATCGAGCAGTGCGAAACTTTCGTTCTCGCCGTGGGTGTCGACGGCGGCCTCCGTCCCGCCGCGTCCCCGCAGGAGGCCGTCGATTCGCCAGAGGCCATTGCCGAGCGCTGTTGCCTTGGCGAACTGCACGATCTCCTCGCCGACGAGAGCAAGATCGGCGCCGTCGGCAAGTTGGCGCGTGTCGGCCCCGGCAAGCCGCATATCGGGATCGACCAGCGAGACGAGCAGGTTGGAGCCGCGGTCGAACAGAAGTGGGTTGGCGGCAGGCAGCACTGACCGCGCGGTGCCGATGGTCGCCCGTGTGCGCCCACTGGCACCGAGGGGCAGCAACTGGCCGTCGCCGCGGTCGGCGTAAAGCGCTGCGCCGTTCCAGTTCGCGCTGGTGCCGGAAGCGGCGGCGAATGCGCGGGCGCGGTCCGGCGCGCCCGAAGGTCCATCAAGCGGCAGTTCGAAGGCCATGAGCCGGGTTTCGGCCAGCGGTACGTCAAGGGGCGGGTTGCCGCGTCCGGGGTCCGAACCGAGGAGGGGCGCAGCATCGGCGCCGGTGGGAAGCGCTCTTTCCAAGGCCAGTTCGACGCCGCTTTCGCGCCATTCCCATTCGCGCACGCGCCACAGGCCGGCGATGCCGGGCAAGGCGACCAGAGCGCCGGGCGCTACGCCGGGGTCCAGTTCGCTGGTGCGCCATGAAATACGGTCGCGGCTCCAGTCTACCCGCCGGGCGGTGCGTTCGATGAGCATCCGTGCGGTCGCGGCATCCAGCGCGGCGGGCAGATCCAGGGTGGCCGGTTCGCCCGGCGCGGGCTGGCCGGACGGGCGCTGCACGCTGGCCTGATAATCGCGCCCTACATCATAATAGCGCAGGATTGCCGCAGGGCGGTCGGACTGGGGGGCGCGGCGGCGGGTGAAGCCGGCGCCGCCCCCGAAATCGTCGTCGCCGGTAGCTGCCGCCGGTTCGGCCAGCGTGATCGCCGCTTCCTGCCGGCGTTCCCGCGCGATGAAAAGAGTATCGCCGCCTGCGTCGATTTCCAGGGGCATGACCTGTTCGAACACCTCAAGGTCGGTCGCGGGCGATCCTTCGCTGCTGTAACCGGCCATGCCGTCAAGCGGGACGGACGCATCTATGCCCTCGATCACTTCGCCGATCACGGTCTGAAGGTCGAAACGCTCGTCGGCGATCACCTCGAAGGTGAGCGAGGGTATGCGGTTGTAGAATTCGGAAAGGTCGAGATCCTCGAACACCACGTATGCAAGGTCGCGGTGAGCGGGGCAGTATCGTTCGCCCTCCGCCGCGGCGATCAGCGGGTCGACAGGCTGGTCGCCGGCACCGGTATGGACGCGCATCGTGCCGCCTGCCTTGAGGTCTCCTTCCGCGCCGCGCAGCAGCTTGCCGTCGGCCCAGATGCGGCCGATGCCAAGGATCGGGCGGCTCGCCAGCGCGACCGCGAAGTTGGCGGTGTAGCTGTAGGTGGTGAGCGCGGGCGCGCCTTTGCCGGTGCCTTGCAGTTCGCTGTGTTCGACCAGTTCGGTGGCCCAGATGATCGAGCCGGCGACGCGCATCCGGCCGAAATGGCGCGGCAGGATCTGGCCGTAGCTGGAGGTGGTCACCGCCAGCTCCTTGAGGCGGGGGCCTTGCCGCGCGGAGGGACCGAACAGGGCGCTGTCGAACTGGCGGCCGACGAGCGAGCCGATGGCTCCGCCGACGGGGCCGCCCAGCATCGTGCCCAGGCTGCTGAAAACGAGGGTCGCCATGTCAGGTCCTTGTGAGATCGGAGGTGGGGAGCAGGCGCCAGTGACCCGCGACCGGCCATTCGCCGGGAAGCGGGCCGAGCACGACCTTGCGCAGTCCGGCATGGGCATGAACCACCGACCGCGCGGTGGCGGCGATGGCCATGTGGAACTGGCAGGGCGACGGGCGCAGCATCAGCACGTCGCCGGGGCGGATCGGACCGTTTGCCGCCGTCATGCCAAGGTCAGCTACGATTCGCGCGGTATCCGGCATGGCGCGGCTGCGCAGCGCATAGCGGGCCGGCAAGGGCGCATCACGACCCAGCGCCGAGCATGCGGCGGACAGCACGCCCACGCAGTCCAGCCCTGTCTGCGGATCGCGGCCGTGAAGGCGAAAGCGCGTGCCCACCAGTTCCAGTGCGGCCGCTGCCAGTGTGTCCGGGGTCATTGGCCGGGTCTCGGGTAACGGGTGAGCATGTCGTTGCCGGGCAGGAAGGGTTCGCCCCGGAAGTTCACCGCATTGCCGAATCGGTCGGCGCACGTGCCCAGCGTATGGTCGCAGCCTTCGCGAAGGCGCGCGCGGGTGCCGATGGGGATCGTCTCGTCCAGGGGCACGTCAAGGACGAGGCCGCCTGATTCGCCCGGTCCCATCACGCCCGTGACCACGCCCGTCTGCGGCCCGTCCAGCCAGTGTACCGTTCCTCCGGCATGGAGGTCGGCGCCGGGCGCGCCTTCGAATATCGCCGCGTTGGCCAGCGCATCAATGGCGGAAAGGCGGACGTTGCGCGTGAAATGCTGCGGATTGAGATTGCAGCCCGGCCCGCAAAAGACGGCGCGGCAGGCCGGGCTGGTGCGAGGCACGGGATCGCGCCACAACTGCGCCTTGCGCGAGATCAGCTCGGCGGCAAATGCGCCGTCCTCCTCGGTCATGGCGCCGATGGTACCGGCGTAGAGAATCTCCCGCACCCCGGTTTGCCAGTCGACGAGGCCGATGCGTACTTGCGCCCGGTCGAACCGGCCAGAGGCGAGGTCTTCGCTGGCGATTGCCTCATGCGTGATGGAGCCGCGCACTTCGGCGCTGTCGGCCTCGAAATCCGCCGACTTGCGGATGGCGCTGGGCACCATGCCGGGCGAGGCGCGGTGCAGCACGCCGTCCAGCCACAAGTCGCGGTCGTGGGTGGTGAAGCCCAGCGTCACGCCGTCGCGGCGCGCGATGCGCCAGAAGGTGGCCACCGTTTCGAGGTCACCGGCGAACCACGTCCTGCTCATGATGCCTCCCGGATTTCGACGATGGGCACGCTGGGCGCCTCACCGGCGGCAAAGGCCGCGCCCGATACTTCGAGGCTGTCCTCGGCGAATCGCACCGGCACGTCGAACAGGAAGCCTGCGCAGATGGTCGAACCGGCGGCGGGCGGCTCGTCGAACACGACGGTGCCGTGCTCGCCCAGCGTCCAGGTGCCGACCTGAAGCGCGCCGTTCACCGAGACGAACATCGCCGCGAAATCGGGCCGGGTGATCCGCCGCACTTGCGCTGCCTCGCCGCTGCCGTAGCGTTTCACCAGCGCGAATTCGCAGGCCAGCCCATCACCGATGCCGATCTCCTGATCCATCGGGCCGGGCGTGCCGACCATGGCGTTGGAGCTGTGATCGCTGGGGTCGCGCAGGCGAAACCCGCGCGCGGGGCCTCGGCGGGCGCGGAAGAAGGCGAGGAGTTCGCCCAGTTCCGCTTCCGAACGGACGCCGGGGCCGACATCGAAGCGCAGCCGCGCGTTCGACCACAGAGAGTTGCGCCGCTCGAACCCCGAGGCGGCGACCGATACGCTGGTCGAGAATTCCGGTGTCACCGTCGCATCGCGGCCGAGCGCGAGGGGGTAGAGCACGTCGTCGAAGGCCTGCATGGGGTCGGCTCCTGATTGCGGGGATTGCGGCAGGCGGACGTATCCGTCGCGCGCGACTTGCGGCAGCGCCCAGACCACGATCTCGTGCGGGGCGCGGGTGAGGGCCTCGTCGATACCGGCGTCGATGTGTCGCCACTGGTCGCTCTGCGCGGGGGAAAGGACGAAGCCGGCGAGGTAGTCCTGCTGGTGCGGGGGATAGCCCAGCCGGGCGTCGACTTCGGCATAGGCCTTGCGGCGGTGGCCATCGGCGCCGGCGGTGAGCCAGTCGTAGTCCTCCACCTGCAGGCGGTCGAAGGCGGGGGCGGCCCAGCCCAGCGGCAGGTTCGCGCGTTTGAGTTCGGGCATGTCGGGCGCGAGCAGGGTGGGGGTGAAGACCAGCGCCAGCGCCTCGACCGGGGCAGGGGCCACGGCGGCGCGAACGGCGGAGACGAGGCCTGCGGTGGATGCGGCCAGCAGCGCGCCCGCTTGATCGAGCAGCGCGGTCTGCGCTTCGTCCAGCGGCAGGCGCATGTCGGGGATGGCGCGGGGCGATCCGCCGAAAAGGGCGCGCGCGGCGTCGTCGTAAAGGTGGATGCGGCCGTTGGCCAAGGTCCACCACCAGGGCTCGCCGACCTGGAAGCGGACCGGGGCACCGGCCTCGGCCATCAGTGCGGCGAATGCGGCGCCGACGGACTGGAGCCACGCCATCGCCGCTTCGTTGGCGGGCGAGAGCAGCGTCGAGGGCGGGTCCCAGCCGGTCAGGGCCGGATTGCCGTCCAGATCGCGCTGCTTCCAGTCATCGGGGCAGTGCTGGTCGAGCAGTTCGTACGATAGCGAGGCGACCGGGCTGAAACCCTGGCCCACGCATTCGGCGAAGAAGGCGCGGTGCCATGCGCGGGTCGGGGCGTTGAGCGGATCGCCCCCCTGTCCGGCGAGGAATGCACCGCCTGCGCCCATGAGCCGGAAGTAATGGCTCATGCCCAGGTAATGGACCACCGATCCGCGATAGCCGAGCTGGCACACGCTGCGCAGCAGGCGCGCGGGCGTCTGCACGCCCTGATCGTCGAAGCCGGTGGCGATGGCGAGGCCGGTGGCGGGGACCATGACATCGCCGATTTCCAGCATCGCCCGCGCGCCGTCAGCGGCGATTTCGGTCATCTCGATCCAGCCTTCCGCCTCGGCGGGCAGGGGATCGGCGCTGGCGCCGTCGTAGCCGGGCGGGGCAAAGGAGATGAACATCCGCTCGATGGCGCCGGGCCAGACGCGGTCGGCGTCAGCAGGCAGCGAGAAACCGCCGTCGAGCGCAGAGAAGTTCAGCGAGATCAGGGCATCCTCGCCCGTCCCTTGGGCATAGTTCCACAGCCGCACGTACCATGTGTGCGGGGCGCCGGCGGCGTCCTTGCCCTCGATCGTCAGCGTGGGGCCGTTGACCGCGTCCAGCGGGACGATCCCGGACGAGCGCCAGCGCAGCCGCAGCGACGTGTGGGCATAATCGCGGTCGGTGCGGTAGGCGAGCAGCGGGTGGTCAAGCGTGTCCGCGCTGTCCCAGATCAGGCCGCCAAGGTCGGCCCGGCGCAGGAATGCGGCGTCGACGCGCAGCGCATCGGGCGCGGTCGACACCACGCTGGCCATCATCGGGCGCGGGAAGTTGACGGTCCAGAAGCGCGGATCGAAACGCATGATCCAGTCGCTGGCCTGACCTTCGCGTTTTGCGGCGAGCCAGAATGCCATGGGGTTTCTCCTATCAGTACGTGAGGGCGCGGCGCACGGCGCTGGCCACCTGGCGCGAGGAGCGCTGGAGCGACTGCGGCGTGCCGGCACCGCGCGGCGCATGGAGGTTGATCGCCACGCGCACGTCGCGGCCCGCGCCGCTGCCGCCCGTCTCGATGCGCCCGGCGGAGGTGGGCACGAAGACTTCCGGCCCGCGCTCACCCACCATGTAGCCCCGCCCCGGCGAGACGTTGCCGCCCGTCGCCCGGCCCGGCAGGCCCAGCGCGCCCGAAAGCAGGCCCGACAGGTCGAGCAGCCCGCTGCCGCCTCCGCCGGAACCGCCGCCGAGGATGGCCGAGGCCAGTGTTTGCGCGGCCTGTCCGGCGATGGCGTCCAGCGCGGAGGAGGCAGTGCGCTTCAGGTCGTCGAACCCGAGGCTGCCCTTGCGGATCGCGCCGGAAAGCCCGCGTTCGAGCGCGTCGCCCGCCCGCGTGAAGCCCGACACCAGATCGCCGTCGACGGCGCCGCGCATCTGCGCGATGTCGCGGGTGAAGCCGGCGGTGCTGGCGCGCACTTCCACCAGCAGGCTGTCGATTTCATCGTCCATGATCGTGCTCCATCAGGCGTTGCAGCGTCTGCCGGTCGAACCCGGCAGCGGTTGCATCAGGGCCAAGCAGGCCGAGCGAGGCGGCGAGTTCGGCGGGGGTCGCATCCCAGAATTCGGGCGGCCGCCAACCCAGCGTGCGGGCGCAAAGGCCGCACAGCGCCAGCGCGGCGGCGGCAAAGGTGTGGTTCACGGCGCGCCTTTCAGAATCTGGGCGAGCAGGGTGCGCAAGGGTGCGGCGCAGGCGGCAAGGCCCTGCGCCATCACCGCCTCGCCCACGGCCTCGCGGGGGAGGGCTTCGCGGTCAGCCAGGCAGTGCCAGAACAGCGCCGCCATTTCGCCAAGGCGCAGCTCACCCGCTCCCGCGCGTTCGACCAGCGCGAAGAGCGGGCCGAGTTCCTCCTCGGCGGCCACGAGCGCGGTGAAGGTGGGGCGCAGGCGGCGCGGCGTGCCGGCGATGGCAAGGCTGGCCTCGCCGCGCAGGGGATTGGCTCCCCCGAAATCTTGGCTCGTCATGCCGGGGAGACCTGGCCCGAGCTTTCCAGCTGGAGCGTATAATTGCGCTCCCCGTTGAAATCGCCGGCATAGTCCAGCCGCTGGACGAGAAACCTGCCGCGCAGCCGCTCGCCGTCCTCGAAGCTGAGTTCGTAGTCGTCCAACGTGCCGGACAGGGCGTTTGCGCGCACCTGCGCCTCGGCGGCGCTGCCCAGGAAGATGCCCGCCGCGCTGACGGAGACAGAGCGCACCCCCGCGCCCGAGAGCAGTTCGCGCCAGCCGCCGCTGTCCTTGGAGGTGACGACGACCGCGTCGCCCGTCACCGACATCTGCGTGGTGCGCAGGCCCGCGACGGTCTGGTAGCTGGCGGGCGCGCCGCCGTTGGAGATCTTGAGGAGGAAGGCGCTGCCTTTCTGGGCGGTCATGGCGTGGTTCCTTTGTGTGAGGGGCGAGGGGGCTTCGACAGGCTCAGTCTGAGCGGGGTGAGGGGCACGCGTTCCGCTCATCCTGAGCTTGGCGAAGGATCAGGCCGCCAGCAGGCGGAAGCGGTATTCGAGCAGGACCGCGCGGCGGCTTTCGCCGCGCTGCTCGGCGCGGGCGCGCAGGAACTGGATCGCGGCGATCTGAAACTTCGGCTGCGTGCGCGGCAGGGTTTCGATGCGCGCCTCGATCGCGGCGACGAGATCGGCGGCCGTATCCGGCGCGTCGCCCCGGCAGTGCAGTTCGAGAGCTACACGCACCTCGCGGCCCGGCGCGGTCTTGCAGCTCCAGTCGGTGCTGGCGCTGGCGGCGATGGCGAGCCACGGCAGGCTGGTGCGCGAGGGGGCTTCCTCCGTCACCGCGTTCAGGCTGGAGACCAGCACCGGATCGGCGCGGAGCCAGCTGATCAGGGCGGCGCGCAGGGGCATTTCCATCACTTATCCTTTCGCGAAAAGCGGCCAGACCAGCCCGGCGCGGCGCCAGCGGCGTTCATCCCCGCGCGTGCGAAGAAGGCGGGCGGTGGCATGGGCGGCGGCGAGTGTGGCAGCGCGGGCGGCGAGCCGTTTGGCGAGGGCCTCGAACGGGGCGTCGGCCTCGATCATGCCAGCCGCATCCGCCGCCAGGGGCGCCACAGCGCGGCGACCGAGGCGGGCGGCAGCGGTGCGGCGCCGGCGGTGTCACGCTCGCGGTGCTGGTGGGCGGCAAGGCGGACCACGCCGTGACGCAGCGTTTCGGGCAGGGCGTCCCAGTCGGCGGCGAGACCGGCGGTGAAGCGCACAACGACCCGCTTTGCCTCACCCGGTAGGGGCAGGAGAACGCGGCCGGCGCCGCCCGCGTCGAGGTCTGCCTCCCAGCTGGCGTGGTCGAGGGGGATGCGGGCGCCGTCTGCGCTCAGGCTCTCGATCGCGGCGATGGCCTGGACCGGGCGGGTCGCAAGGGTGTGCCAGCCGGCGCGGGCGGGGAGCCGCTCCTCGCACGTCGCTTCCAGCGGAAGGGCGCCTGTGAAGGCCTCGCAGGTTTCCAGCGCGGCGGCGAGGAGTGCGGTCAGCAGCGCGTCATCGCCGCCGGCGGTGATGCCGAGCCACTGCTTGAGCTCGGCAAGCGCCGATGACGGCAGCGCGGCCGGCGTAAGGATGACCCGGTTCATGGGTATCTCCGATCAGGAATGGACGGGAAGGAATGAGGTGCCCGCGCCGCCGGAGGGTAACGGCGGCGCGGGCTGACGCGGGGGAGGCGCTGGGGATCACCCCCGCCCGCGTTATCCTGCTGGGATCAGGCCTGGATGCGCAGGAGCTTGATCGCGTCGGAATCCAGCACCTGCCCGCCGATCCGCTTCGTCGCGTAGAAGTGGACGAAGGGCTTGTTGGTGAACGGATCGCGCAGGATCGAGGTCGCCGAGCGTTCGGCGATCAGGTAGCCGGCGCGGAAGTTGCCGAAGGCGATCGGGCACACGCCGGCGCCGACATCCGGCATGTCCTCGGCCTCGACCACAGGGTAGCCCAGCAGGCGGTTGGGCTGGCCTTCCATCAGGCCCGGCTGCCACAGGAACGAGCCGTCCGCCGCCTTGAGCTTGCGCACCTGGGCAAGCGTCTTGGAGTTCATCACCCAGCTCGCGCCCTGGCGATGGCCTGCCTTTAGCGAGTGGACAAGGTCGATCAGCTTGAGTTCCGGCGAGGTGTCGAAACCGGTGGCATTGCCCGAGACGAGGTGCTGCAGCGTGCCGAAAGTGCGCGTCGCATCGCCTGCGGTGCTGGTCGCGGCATTGAGGAAGCCGCGTGGCTGGTTGGTGCCCGAACCGCCCACGAAAGCGGCGCCTTCCGCGCGGGCGAATTCCATCGCGATCTCGTCCGCCAGCCAGGTCTGGATGTCGAAGGCGGCATCGTCGAGCATGGCCTGGCTGGCCGCCGGGTTGGCGTAGAGTTCGCCCGAGGGCGGGGCGATCTCGGCGAAGGCGGGGGTGGCGGTTTCGGGGCGCAGCGCGGTTTCGCTGACCCAGCCCGAGGCGGTGCCGCTGGTGGTGACCAGCTTGCGATACCCCGCGCTGCCGGTCTGGACGACCTGCGCGATGGCGCGGATCGGGTTGATGTTTTTGAGCCGGGCCGAGATAAGCGCGTCGATCTCCCGCGGGACGGCATAGCCGCCATCCGCGAGTGCCGCGCCCGAAAGCGACTTCAGTTCCGTCTCGCGGCCCGAGCGCAGGTAGCCCTGCACGAAACTTTTCACTTCGAGGCTGGGGGCTGCACCCGAGGCTTCGATCAGCGGGCGGGAGGCGGCGCGCGAGACGCGGTCGAGCCGGGTCTTCACGTCGTCGACATCGCCGCGCAGTGCCTCGACGGCGGCTTCGGTGGCGTCCTGGCGGGTAACCAGGTCGAACGAGGCGTCCAGCGCCTCGACGGGGGGAGTGGCTTCCATGGGGTATTCACCTTTCGTTGGCGTGGGAAACGGGGGAGGCGGCAAAGTCACGCGGTCAGGTGGACGCGCGCTTCGTGCTGCATCGGGTGAGTGACGAGGCTCACCTCGAACAGTTCGATGTCGAGCAGTTCGCGGCCCTGCTGCGTGCGGCGGCTGGCGCGGGCGCGGTAGCCGAACGAAAGGCCGGTGACGGTCCCCCGCTTCAGCGCCAGCCCGGCCGCGCCGAGGGGGTTGTCGATGATGCCAAGGATGCGCAGGCCGCGCGCATCCTCGGCCACGGTTTCGATCCAGCCGATGCGCAGGTCCGCGCGGTGCTGCCAGAGCAGCGGCAGCGGATCGCAGCGCTCGGCAAGGGTGCGGGCGAAGGCGCCGGGGCGGATCGTGTCTCGCGCCGCATCGGGCTTGCCGAACAGGGCGGCGTAGCCGGCGAACCTCAGCGTCCGCTCATCCTGAGCTTGCCCGAGGATCATCGCAGCAGTTCCGTGGCGCCGAGGCGCACCGTCAGGCCAAGCAGCAGCAGCGCCAGCGCGCCGCGCACGATCCAGCTTACCACCGCCCTGCGCGCGCTCGACTTCGCATCGCGCCAGGCGCGGAGCAGTTCGCGCAGTTCGCCCATGTCCTGCAGCGCGGTCTCGTCGTCCAGACCGATGCGGGCGAGCATCCGCTGCGCGCCCAGTTCGCTGGCCTCCTCCACCACCGCGCGCAAGGTGACGAGA
This sequence comes from Novosphingobium barchaimii LL02, assembly GCF_001046635.1. GTDB lineage: Bacteria > Pseudomonadota > Alphaproteobacteria > Sphingomonadales > Sphingomonadaceae > Novosphingobium > Novosphingobium barchaimii. The sequence goes on along the minus strand of NZ_KQ130454.1, from coordinate 676,424 downwards.
TCACCGCCCTGCGCGCTCGCCTGGGCGAGCAGACCCGCCAGCATGTCATTGGAGTTCATGATTTGTTCTCCTGATTGATTGCGCGCGGAGGCAGGCCCAACAGGCCGCGCTTTTCCGTATCGTCGAGAAAATCGGCGGCGTTGACCTGCGACCACAGCCGCTCGCGGTCCTCCGCCAGCGCGGGGACACGGTCGAGGTCGACGGCCAGCGCGGCATCCGGGAACCACGGCGCCAGACCTTCGCCGATCGCGGCGAGCAGCTTGGCGGCGAGCGGCAGCAGGGTCAGCCGCCACAGCGCGCGGTTGGCCTCGCGGTAATTGTTGTAGGTCGCATCGCCGGGCAGCCCCAGCAGCATCGGCGGCACCCCGAAAGCCAGCGCGATGTCGCGCGCGGCGGCGGCCTTCAGCGTGGCGAAGTCCATGTCGGCGGGGGTCATCGCCATCGCCTGCCACGTCAGCCCGCCTTCCAGCAGCATCGGGCGGCCCGCATTGGCCATGCCCGAATAGGCGGTGGTCAGCTCGGCTTTCAGGCGGTCGAACTGGTCGGCGGTCAGCCCCGCGCCGTCGCCCCCTTCGTAGACCAGCGCGCCCGAAGGCCGCGCCGCGTTCTCCAGCAGCTGACGGTTCCAGATCGACGCGGCATTGTGCGTGGCGATCGCCTCGTCGGCAGCGCAAAGGCAGCCCGCGCCGTAGTGATCGTCGCCCGGATGGAAGTGGCGTATGTGGATCACATTGGGCGAGGCGTCCTCGTCCAGCAGCGGGATCGACAGGCGCTTGCCTGCAACCTCATAGGCGAAGGCGGCGGGCCAGCCGTCGTCCCCGGCGATGACGCTGATCCGCTCGGGCCGCAGGGCATAGAGTTCGACCGGCCGTCCCCGCGCGTCCTTCAGCACCTGCACATAGGCGTTGCCATGAAGCAGCAGGTGCGAGGCCAGCGTCTCCAGCAGCGACTGCCCGGCGCTGGTATCGGTGACGAGCGCGGCAAGCGCCGGGTCCGCAGGCTTCAGCGGCGCGCCGCCGATACCCTCGGCGACAAGACGCACGGCACGCTGGGCAACCGGGTTTTCAAGATAGGCGCGGCGGACGGCGTGGTTGTACTCGAACGGAGCACGCCCGGCTGCGGTTTCGGCGAAGAACCAGGGCGAGGCGCTGCCGCGCGCGAGTGGCACGCGGGTGCTCTCGCCCTTGAAGGCGGCGATGAGGGTTTCGAGGAAGGACATGGGATTCCTTTCGGGGGAGGGGATCGGAGGAAGAGGGAAGACCCAGATCTTCCCTTCAGGCTATCCTTACGCGCGGCTCCAAAGCCTTCCCGAGCATCAGCTCGGTCAAAGCCCAGACCAGAGCGTCCGCCCGGTCCGGCGACCGGCCCGGACCTTGATAGGCCCCGCCCGCGACCAGCCCGCACAGTTCGTCCTCCAGCGCGGGAAACGTCCCGGCATGGTGTACCCGGCCTGCTTCGTAGAGCGCGGCGACCGGCTCTGCGCGGGCGACCTTGCCTCGGCTGGCGTGGACCAGTTTCAGCGGCAGCGACAACTGCGCCGCCCGCAGAACCGAGCCGACCATCGCGCCGCCCTGGTTGGCTTCGGCAACGACGCGGTCGGCGTTCCAGACCTGCGCGGCGTTCGCCACTGCGCGGGCCCAGCGTTCGGGGCTGGCCTTTTCCACCGAGGCGTCGGCCAGCACATGGGCCGAGCCTTCGGCGGTGAGACCGGCGACCACGATCCCGCAGGCATCGCCTGAGGCGGAGGCCGGGGGGTCCACCGCCACGACCACGCGGGTCAGTTCCGGCGGCGCTGTGTCCTCGCGGCAGGTTTCCAGCAGGGCGCGGGTCCACAGGGCGCCTTCGATGTCGGCGACGAGTTCTCCGTCCAGTTCCTGCCGGCCCAGCAGCGACCGGCCGAAGCTGCGGCGGATGTCGTTCACGAAGCGGGCGGGCAGATTGTCGCGGTTGTCTTCGGTGCTGCCTCGGGTGATGACGATATCCTCCGCCGGTTCGGCCATGAGGCGTGTGACCAGGGGCACGGCGCGCGGGGTGGTGGTGGCAAGCGCGCGCGGCCTTTCGCCCAGGCGCAGGCCAAGCAGGAGGTTGTCCCAGGCCCGCGTCGCGCGGGCGGAGGCGTTGTCCCACTTGGCGACTTCATCGCACCACGCATGGCTGTGCTGGGGGCCGCGCAGGGTTTCGGGTTCGAGCGCCGAGTAGATCGTGGCCTGCGCGCCGTTTGCCCATGAGATCCGGCGCAGCGAGGGTTCGAAGCGCGGCCTTTGGCGTTCCGGCCCGACCGAGAGCAGGCCGCTTTCGCCTTCGACCATCACCGCGCGCACTTCGGGCAGGGTGGCGCCGACGAGGGCGATGCGGGCATCGGGATCGGCCTTGGCGAGCGCGCGCACCCATTCGGCGCCCGCGCGGGTCTTGCCGAAGCCGCGGCCCGCCATGATAAGCCAGGTGCGCCAGTCTCCGGGCGGGGGCAGCTGCTGCGGGCGTGCCCAGAGCTGCCAGTGGGTGAGCAGTTCGTCGCGTTCCTTGTCGTTGAAGGTGTTCATCTTGCGGCGCCGTTCGGCGGGGGGCAGCGATTCGAGGATCGCCAGGTGTTCACTTATCATCGGTCGCCGGCGCTCCTTCTTCCAGGGACGGCAGCTGCGGCCGGGGCGCGGCGAGGCGGCGTTCGCGCATCTTTTCGATCTTGGCGTTGATGGCGTCGAGAATCGCGTCGGAGTTGCGGTTTTCAATGACCGCGCGCTGGCGGGCCGCCGTTTCGCGGTGGGCGACAAGCAGACGCAGGGCGGTGGCGTTGTCGAACACGCGGGTGCCGCGTTTGGAGCCGGGGGCGGGTTTCACTTCGCCTTCGCGCAGGCGGTGAAGCAGGTTCAGCTCCAGCAGGTCATATCCCTCGCACAGGGCTTCCTGCCATTCGCGGTAGAACAGCGGATCGGCGCGGCGCAGTTCGTAGACGCGCGCGGTGTTGGTCCCGGCCTTGCGGGCCGAGGCCGCCACGTTCGAGGTAGCGGCGAGTTCGGCGAGGAATGGCCCGCGCCAGACGCGCGCAGGCACGGCTTTCTCGGCGGCAGGCGCGCGCCGACGATCGAACTCTGGTCCGCCATCTTGCTGTCCGTTTCGATTGCTGGAGGGGGGCACTACGCCGAAGCCGCCGGAGCGTTCGGTGTTTTGCAATGTTCCTGATATGTACCCAATCAGCATGATGATGTCAACTAGAAAGAACCAAATAGGTTTTTCAAATGACGCCGCCGTCCCCTCGCCGTCTCCTTGCCTGCCCCTTGCCGCGATGCAGCGCGGGCCTTAAACGGAGCCGCGTTGGGGTGTGATGCCTTGGGGGAAACTTATGCTGCGCCGCCTCTACGACTGGACCATGGCCAAGGCGGCGCACCGCCATGCCGAGTGGTGGCTGGCCGCCTTCGCCTTCATGGAGGCAAGTTTCTTCCCGGTGCCGCCGCACCCCCTGCTGGGCCTGATGTGCCTGGCCGAACCGAAGAAGGCGATTCGCTTTGCCGCTTTCGCCACGCTCGGGTCGGTCGCGGGCGGGTTGCTCGGCTATGCGATCGGGCACTTTGCCTATGCCGCATTCGGCGAGGCGATGCTGCAGGCGCTGGGGCTGGCGGAGAGCTTCCCCAAGGCCGCGTGCTATCTGCGCGATTACGGCGCCGAGATCATCATCGTGAAGGGCGCGACGCCGATCCCCTTCAAGCTGCTGACGATCACGGCAGGGTTCATCGGCATGAACCTGTGGGTCTTCATCGGCGCCTCGATCGTGTCGCGCTCGATCAGCTTCATGATCGTGGGCGTGCTGTTCCGCCTGTTCGGCGCACCGATCAAGGCGGTGATCGACAAGCATCTGGGCAAGGTGACCATCGCCTTCGTGGTGCTGATCGTCGCTGGTTTCCTCGCGGTGACGATGCTGGGCGGCGGCGGCGGCAAGACCAGCGAGAAGTGCGCCTCGGTCGCAGCGACGACAGCCGCCTGAGCGGCCTGGCCCCGGCGGGGTGACGGAATCCGGTTGCCTGCACAGGCGCTTGACTGCCGTCATCGATATGTCATCCTCCTCGGGATGCGCCGCACCATGGGGCATATTGCTCCATCCGCCATCCGGCCCTGCGGCGCCGGAAGGAGGACTATGGCTGGTCGACCGGAAGCATCATCGATCCAGGACGCGGCGCGGGGTTTGCAAAGCTCCCCGGATTTCCTCAGACAGCTTGCGGGTTACGGCCTGACCACGATCGAGGTGCACTACTTCCTGCCCGACCATCCCCGGCTTCTGCAGCTTTTCGCGTTCCAGCAATACGACGTCGCCCCGCGCTTCCCGGTGCTGCGCGATTTCCTCGACTTCTGGGGACGCGAGATCGAGGGACCGCTCCATTCGGTGCGGATCGCCCACAATCACCTGATCGGACCGCAGGAATGGCGCGCGGTCGACGGGATCATCTCGATCCACTGAAGACACGGCTGAGCGCGCCGGGCTGGAACTGGCAGTGGCGATGCGGTCTTTCCCCTGACATCGATCGGGGCGATGCTGGGCGCCGATCGCAGTCGCCATCTAAGGAAACCGCACCATGTCCAAGATCGTCATCGTCGTCGGCAGCCTTCGCGCCGAATCGTTCAACCGTCAGGTCGCCGAAGCGCTGACCCGGTTGCCCGCCGCGCAAGGCCATGCGTTCACTTTCGCCGATATCGGGTCACTGCCGCTGTACGATCAGGATGACGACGCGGATCAGGCGGACAGCGTGAAGGCGCTAAAGGCGCTGGTGTCCGGTTCGGACGGCGTGCTGTTCGTGACGGCGGAGTACAACCGCTCGATCCCCGGCGTGCTCAAGAACGCCATCGACCACGCCTCGCGGCCTTACGGGCAAAGCGCCTGGGCCGGCAAGCCGGCCGGGGTCATCGGTGTTTCGGTGGGGGCGATCGGCACCGCGCTGTCGCAGCAGCACCTGCGCAACGTGCTCGCGTATCTCGACATGCCGACGCTGACGCAGCCCGAAGCGTTCCTGCAGTGGAAGGACGGGCTGCTGAACCCCGACGGCACCGTGGGCGAGGCTTCGGCGAAGTTCCTGGGCGGCTGGCTGGAAGCGTTCCTGAAGCTGGTAGAGACGCACGCGGGTTGAGAATTCCTCCCCGAACTTGCTCGGGGAGGAATGGGAAATCAGCCCAGAATGCCCGCGGTCTTGCCGGCGCGGATGAACATGCCGATGATCTGCTGCACCTGCTCGGCCGAATGTTCGGCGCAAAGCGAGCAGCGCAGCAGGGTCATGTTCGCGGGCGTTGCCGGCGGGCGGGCGAGGTTCACGTAGAGACCCTCGTGCAGCAGGGCCTCCCACATCATCGCGCCGCGTTCCAGATCGGGCATGATAACCGCGATGATCGCGCTCTGCGGGCTGTCGGTGCCGAGCTGGAAGCCGGCGTCCGTCAGGCCCTTGTGCAGGGTGCGTGAGCTTTCCCACAGGTGGGCGCGCTTGTCGGCGGCGTTCATCAGCTTGCGGATCGAGGTGGCGGCAGTGGCGACCACGCTGGGCGGCAGGCTGGCGGTGAACACGTAAGGGCGGCAGACCAGGCGCATGATCTCGAACTTGGGATGGTTCGAGACGCAGAAGCCGCCCACGGTGCCGACCGACTTGGAGAAGGTGCCGATCACGAAATCGACGTCGTCCAGGCAGCCCTGGTCCTCGGCCACGCCGCGCCCGTTGGGACCGATGAAGCCCATCGAGTGCGCCTCGTCCACCAGCACCATGGCGCCGTACTTCTTGGCGATGGCGATCATTTCCCTGAGCGGGGCGATATCGCCCAGCATCGAGTAGACGCCTTCGAGGATGACCAGCTTGCCCGCGCCTTCGGGAATGCGCTTGAGGCGCTTTTCCATGGCTTCGATGTCGTTGTGCTTGAAGGGCACCACTTCGGCGTCGCCCATCTTGCAGCCGTCCCAGATGGAAGCGTGGCTGTCGATGTCGAGGATGATGTAGTCGCCCTTGCCGGCGATGGTGGAGATGATCCCCAGGTTTGCCTGATAGCCGGTCGAGAACACCATGGCGTGGTCCATGGCGTAGAAGTCGCAGAGCGCTTCTTCGACCGCGCGGTGGCCGGCATAGGTTCCGTTGAGAACCCGGCTGCCGGTGGTGCCGGCGCCGAAATCGTCGAGCGCCTGCTTGCCCGCCGCGATCACGTCGGGGTCGAAGGTCATGCCCATGTAGTTGTAGGTGCCGAGCAGGATCGTCTCGCGGCCGTTGCACAGGGCAACGGTGGGCGAGATCACCTTTTCCATCACGAGGCCGAACGGATCGGTCACGCCGGTGGCAAGCAGGTTCTCGCGCATCTGGATCAGCGGGTCGAACTTGCTGAACAGGTCGCCCCCGTTTGCAGGAGCGTTTCCGCCGACGATGGTTTCGGGCTGGTCGGGCTGGTTCACGGCATCGGTCATCTGGCGCTCAGCCCTTGATCTTGACGACGGCGTCGACGAGCTGGCCGTAGGTTTCGATCTCGGCCTGGGCGTTCATCGAGATGATGATGTCGAATTCGTCCTCGATGGCGGCGACGAAATCCATCACCGTCAGGCTGTCGAACTCCAGATCGTCGGTGAAGCGGGTGGCGTCGGTGATGGCGACGCCCTTCTTGTTGAAGGGCTCGATCAGCGCGGCGATGCGGGCCGAGGTCTCTGCGCGGTCCATGGGGGTATCTCCGAAAGGGTCCTGGCGGCGCTTTGGCCGCGAATTGCGGCGCAAAAGCGGCGCGGGTGTGTCATGTCAAGCGGTGTGTATCAGAGAAGCGCCCGAACCGCCTGCATGAACGGCCCGATCGAAACCGGCTTGGCGAGGTATCCTTCGGCCCCGGCCTCGCGGATGCGTTCCTCGTCGCCCTTGCCGGCATAGGCGGTGACGGCCAGGATCGGGATCGAGCGCAGGACCGGATCTTTCTTGGCCGCCTCGATCAGGTCCAGCCCCGAGACGTTGGGAAGCTGGATGTCCATGATGACCAGATTGGGCACGAACTGGCGCGCGCGGTCGAGCGCGTCCAGCCCGTCGCCGACCGGCTCCACGGCGTAGCCCTGGCTGCGAAGCACGTCGCAAAAGAGCTTCCGGTTGAGATCGTTGTCCTCGACAACGAGGATTCGCTTTGCCATTCGACGCCCTGATAACCATCTGGAGGTAACATATCCCTGTCATGGGCCATGCCAGAGTTCGCCTCCCGTCTATTCCAAGCAAGCGAGACTGACAATTCTTCGAGAACCGCCATCCCCCGCAAGTGACCCTCAGGCCCTGGCCCTCAACGCACTGGGCTGGGTGCTGGGTGACGATTCGCGCGCCGAGCGGTTCCTGTCGCTGACCGGGCTGACGCCCGAGGAACTGCGCGCTTCGCTGGGCGAGCCTGCCACTCTGGCGGCGGTGCTGGAATTCCTGTGCCAGCACGAGCCGGACCTCCTCGGCGCCGCCGACGCGCTGAGCGTTTCTCCGCAGACGCTGGTGGCAGCACGCGAAAGGCTGGGCGCATGAGCGTAAACACGGGCAGGCCGCTGCTCATCACCGACTGCGATGAAGTGCTGCTGCACATGATCAAGCACTTCCGCGACTGGCTGGCCGAGGAAGAAGGCGTCGAATTCGACCTCACCGGCGGCGAGTTCTACAAGTCTATGCGCCGGATCGGGGCGGAGGCGCCGATGGAACATGCGGAGATGTGGGAGCTGCTGGGCCGCTTCTTCGACACCCAGATGTACCGTCAGACCGCGATCGAAGGCGCGGTGGACGCCATCGCCGCGATTCGCGAACATGCCGACGTGGTGGTCCTCACCAACCTTCAGGACTTCCGGCGCGAGGCGCGCGTGGCGCAGCTCCTGGAGCATGGCCTGGACCTGCGGGTATTCACCAACCAGGGTCCGAAAGGCCCGGCGCTGCAAGCCATCCTGGACGAGTACAAGCCCAGCCGCGCCGTTTTCATCGACGATCTTTCGCAGCACCACGGCTCGGTTTTCGAAACGTCGCCCTCGGTGCGCCGCCTGCATCTTTGCGGCGAGCCGCAGATCGCCCCCAACATCAAGTGCGCGCTCCAGCTTGGCCATGCCCATGCGCGGATCGACGACTGGGGCAGCGCGCTCCCCTGGCTGCTTGACAGCCTGACCGGCCCGATCGAACCCGAAACCAAAGGATCTGTAATTCCATGAGTGACATCGACACCCGCCTGACCGACCTTGGCCTGACCCTGCCCGCAGCGGCGGCTCCGGTCGCGGCTTACGTGCCGGTCGTCGTCGCGGGCGGGATCGCCCACGTTTCCGGGCAGCTGCCCTTCGTGGAAGGCAAGCTGGTGACCGGCCGTCTGGGCGAGGGCGTCTCGATCGAAGCCGGCACCGAAGCGGCGCAGGCCTGCGCGGTGATGATCCTGGCGCAGCTGAAAGCCGCCCTCGGTTCGCTCGACCGGGTGGAGCGGATCGTGAAGCTGGGCGTGTTCATCAATTCCACCGGCGATTTCACCGATCAGCCCAAGGTCGCCAATGGCGCCTCGGAACTGATGGTGGCGGTCTTTGGCGAGGCGGGCAAGCATGCGCGCAGCGCCGTGGGCGTCCCCGTCCTGCCTCTGGGCGCCGCTGTCGAAGTGGACGCCATCGTTGCCGTTCGCCCTGCTTGACCGCTGGGTTTCGCCTGTACCCGATCCGCGCAAGGTCGCGTGGATCGGCGCGCAGGACTATGCCCATCGCGGACTGCATGGAAGCGGCGTGCCGGAAAACTCGCGCGCGGCCTTTGCAAAGGCCATCGCGCAGGGCCACGGCATCGAACTGGACGTGCAGCGTTCCAGCGACGGGCAGGCGGTGGTCTTCCATGACGATGCGCTTGACCGGCTGACGGCAGAGGCCGGCCCGGTTGTCCGGCGCAGCGCCGCCCAGCTTGGCGCCATCGCACTTGGCGGAACCGCCGAAACCATTCCTACATTGCGGCAGGTATTGGCCCAGATCGCCGGCCAGGTGCCGGTCTTGATCGAGGTGAAGTCAGACCGCCACGCCCGCATCGCCGCGCTGTGCCTCAGCGTGCGCCGGGTGCTGGAGGGCTACACCGGCCAACATGCGGTGATGAGCTTCGATCCGCGCGTGGCGCGCTGGTACTGGCGCAATTCGCCGCATACCGTGCGCGGCCTTATCGTTTCCGAGGGGGAGGACCGCGCGCTTCCCGGCAAGCTGCGCCGCCGCCTGTCGCTGTGGCATGCGCGGCCCGATTTCCTCGCCTACGACGTGCGCGACCTGCCCAGCAGCTTTGCCGCCGCCCAGCGCCGCCGGGGACTTCCCGTGGCGACCTGGACCGTGCGCGAGGCCGAACACGACGAGCGCGCCGAGGCTTATGCCGATGCCGCGATCTTCGAGACGGGCGGGGCCGAGAATGCGCCTTTCAGGAGCGGGGCGCAGGCGTGAGCGATGACCGCGCCTCGCACGGCAGCTTCACGGCAAGGCTGCTCGGCTCGGTCGGCGAATTGCCCGCGGGCGAGTGGGACGCGCTGACGGACGGGACCAACCCCTTCGTATCCCACGCCTTCCTCACCGCAATGGAGCAATCGCGCAGCGTCGGCGCCCGCAGCGGCTGGACCCCGGTGCCGATCGTGATCGACGGGCCCGACGGCCGCCTTGCCGCCGCGCTCCCCGCTTATCTCAAGGACCATTCACAAGGCGAATACGTGTTCGACCATACCTGGGCCGATGCCTGGCACCGGGCGGGCGGGGCGTACTATCCCAAGCTGCAGATCGCGGTGCCCTTCACGCCCGCGACCGGCCCGCGCCTGCTGACCCCGCATCCCGAACTCGCGCCGGCGCTGCTGCGCGCGGCGGAAACGCTGTGCCGCGAGAACGGCCTGTCCTCCGCCCACGCCACCTTCATCGAGCCGGGGCAGGTATCGGTGTTCGAGGACGCGGGCTGGCTGATGCGCGAGGACATCCAGTTCCACTGGGAGAACCGGGGCTACGCCAGCTTCGACGATTTTCTGGAAGCGTTGTCGTCGCGCAAGCGCAAGGATCTTCGCAAGGAACGGGCAAAGGCGCAGGAAGGCGTGGAGATTCGCAGCTTCACCGGCGCTGAGATCGAAGAAGCGCACTGGGACGCGTTCTGGGAGTTCTACCAGGATACCGGCGCGCGCAAATGGGGCCGCCCCTATCTGACCCGGGAAGCGTTCAGCCTGCTGGGCGAGACGATGGCCGACAAGGTGCTGCTGGTCATGGCCTTCATCGAAGGGGAGGCGGTGGCAGGCGCGCTCAACTTCATCGGCGGCGAGGCGCTCTACGGCCGGTACTGGGGCGCGCGGATTGATAAGCCGTTCCTGCACTTCGAACTGTGCTACTATCAGGCCATCGACGCCGCCATCGCGCTGGGCCTGGCCCGTGTCGAAGCGGGGGCACAGGGCGGGCACAAGCTGGCGCGCGGCTATGAACCGGTACGCACGGTTTCCGCGCACTACATCGTTCACGACGGCCTTCGCGCCGCGATCGCCGATTACCTCGAGCAGGAACGGGCCGGCATCGCGCTGGATCAGATGTCCCTCGGGGCGCACTCACCCTTTCGCAAGGGCGAGGACTGACGCGGGAGAACCGGCGGCTCAGGCGGCCTTGCGCATCGACGCGGACAGCCACTGGCGGGCGCGGCGCTGGGCTTCGGCGATTTCGCGGGCGGTCATGTCGTCGGAAACTTCGGCGCGGCAGGCGGCTGCATCTTCATGGCCGCCGACGGCGGCGAGGTTGAACCACTTGTGCGCTTCGATCAGATCGCACTCCGCGCCGTGACTTCCGGTCGAGTAGGCCACGCCGAGGTCGAAGTACGCCGAGCTGTCGCCCTGAGCCGCTGCGGCCAGCGCCTGTGCGATTGTCATGTCGCCCGCCGTAAAGTCCTTGGCGGACAGCGGAGCGGCAGTGGTTTGATTAATCCAGACAGTTTCCATTGTAGGCCCCTGATTCGTTCGATCGATGCATTCCCCTGCGATCGATGACCTGAAACTGGATGATTCTCCCGAAGATATAGTTAACAAGAGTTGGGAAACTGTCCTTTACGGGCATGGCACCTGTCCCACCCCGGAACTTCGTTAAGAATTTTGTGGAGGATCGCTTATATCCGCTTGTGCAGGGATTCTTGCGGAACTATAGGCCCCGGAACCGCGGATCGTTGTTGGGTTACCGGGAAAAACCCGGGGCTGCAGGGCGTTAGCGATCCGATGGAGACACCTGCGGAGTTTCTCTGGATGGCAACGGCCCTAATTGACGAAATCGATGTACTGGCAAAAGCAAAGCGTGCCATAGGCGGGGCTTATATTGCCACCGCCGACGAAGAATACATGAACGATGCGCAGCAGGATTATTTCCGCAAGCTGCTTATGGCCTGGAAGCGCTCGATCCTCGAAGCGTCTGCAGGCACCTTGCAACAGTTGCAGGATGGTCCGATCCGCGATGCCGATCTCAACGACCGTGCGTCAAGCGAGACCGACTGGGGGATCGAACTGCGTACCCGCGACCGTCAGCGCAAGCTGATCGCCAAGATCGATTCGGCCATGCGCCGCATCGAAGAAGGCGAATACGGCTATTGCGAAGTCACTGGCGAGCCGATCGGCCTTGGGCGACTGGAAGCACGCCCCATCGCGACGATGACGGTAGAAGCGCAGGAAGCGCACGAGCGCCGCGAGAAAGTCTCGCGGGACGACTGACATTTCGGTTTTGGACCCGGCCGCAGGGTTAGCCTCGGCCGGGTCATTAAGCCTTTGTTTGCCATTGTCGGCTAGGAATCGAGGCTGAGGCGCGCTATTTTGCGGGCGCCGGTCGCAAACGACCTGGCCGCAAACAAAGCGCAATCGAAGCCGGACGGAGCGCATGAACGAAGGTGAAAATCGGCAGATCGCGCGCGACAGCCTGTTCCTCATGGCTGACTTGCGCGTCGACGGACTTGACGGAGAATTCCGCATCAAGGTCCGCAACCTGTCCGCCGGGGGCATGATGGGCGAAGGAGCCGTGCGCGTCGTGCGCGGCACCGTCGTTCAGGTGAGCATCCGTAATATTGGCTGGATCGAGGGATCGGTCGCCTGGGTGCAGGATAGCCGGTTCGGCGTCGCCTTCGCCAAAGATATCGATCCGCGCCTCGCCCGCGCGCCTGTCGGCAAGGCCGAGGACCCGACCCCCGAGTTCATGCGCAACCATGAAGCGCGGATGGCCAGCAGCGCGGTTCTGCGCAAGATCTGATCCTGCCACGCGAAATTTCCCGATCCGCCATTTGCGGGGCGGGCGAAATGGATTACTCGGTGCGACATGCTCACCAAGCGCCCTCCAGTGAGGCTTATGGCCGTTCTGGCCGGGCTCTCGCTCGTATCCTGCAGTTCCTATGACAATTCGGCCTTCGGTGTCGCCGTTGTGGGCAGCGCGGAGGATCCGTTCGCGGACGACACTCCCCGGGCTGCCGCCGGCCAACTGGTGCGAGCGGCGACGGTGGAGGGCCTTGTCGCCTTTGATGAGGCGGGACGGGTCATCCCGGCTCTGGCCGACCGCTGGATCGTCACCGACGATGGGCAGAGCTACATTTTCCGCCTGCGAGAGGGGAATTGGGAAAATGGCGACCCGCTGACCGCCGAATCGGCACGCAAGGCGATCCGTGCCGCGCTCAAGACGATGGACAATACGCCGCTGGCGCTCGACCTGGGCGGCATCGACGAAATCCGGGCCATGGCGGGGCGCGTGATCGAAATCCGTCTGAACCGCCCGATGCCCTACCTGCTGCAACTGCTCGCCCAGCCCGAACTGGGTCTGGAGCATGGCAACAAGGGCGGCGGTTCGATGACGTTGGCGCGGAACGGCAAGCTGGCCGCGCTCACCCCCATCGAGCCTTCGCGGCTGGGCCTGCCGGGGATCGAGGACTGGGCCGAACGCACCCGCAAGATTCAGCTTCGCGCGCTGCCGGGGCCCGCTGCCGTTGCCGCGTTCAACGACGGTGAGGTTGACCTGGTGCTTGGCGGGCGCATCCAGGACTTCATGCTGACCCGCTCGGTGGGCATCCTGCGCGGCACCATCCAGCTTGACCCCGTGGTCGGACTGTTCGGCCTTCAGGTGATGACCGACAAGGGTTTCCTGGCCGAACCGGCCAACCGCGAGGCGCTGGCCATGGCGATCGACCGGCCCGCCCTGATCGCACCTTTCGGTGTGGGTGGCTGGTCTGCGACGACGCGGATCGTCACGCCCAGCCTCGACGGCGATCTGGGCACCATCGGCGAGCGCTGGGCAGAACAGTCGCTGGAAGACCGCCGCGCGGTGGCCGCGGCCCGCGTTCGGGCCTGGCGTCCGCCTCCGGGCGCGACGGTTCCGGCGGATGAGGGGCCTGTGCGCCTGCATGTCTGGTTGCCGCAGGGCGGGGGATCGCAGCTGCTGTTCAACCGCCTCCTTGCCGATTTCGCTGCCATCGGGGTTAAACTGGAGCGAGCACCCGAGGCGGACGGCGCTGACCTTGCACTGGTGGACGATGTGGCGCGCTATCCCCGTGCGGCCTGGTATCTCAACCGGCTCTCGTGCCGGGACGGGCGGGGACTGTGCTCTCAGGATGCGGATTCCCGCATTGCCGAGGCGGCGAATGCCGCGACACCGGTAGAGCGGGCAGCGCTGCTGACCGAGGCAGAGGCCGAACTGACCGCCAGCAATGTCTTCATTCCCTTCGGCACACCGATCCGCTGGTCGCTGGTGCGCGGCAGTGTCGACGGCTTCGCGGCGAATGCGTGGGGATGGCATCCCTTGATGCCCCTGTCCTGGCTCCCCAAATAGGCTTAGCGGCTCTGGTGGCCGCGGCTCGATGAGAGGCAAGGCTTTGGTCACAGGACCTCAATCCACTCCCCGGTCCGCCAAGCGGATGGAATTGGACTTTCCGCTCGGCACTGACCCCGTGGCCATCCGCCGCCGGGTGGAGGCGCTGGAACATGTGCTGGAGCGTGCCTTTACGGTGCCGGGCATCAACCGCAAGCTCGGCCTGGATGCCGTTGTCGGGCTGGTGCCGATCGCCGGTGACCTGATCTCGGGAGCAATGGGCCTTTACCTGGTGTGGGAGGCGCGCAATCTGGGCATGTCGAAGTGGCAGCTGGCGCGCATGACCGCCAATGTCGGGTTCGACACTGTGCTGGGCGCGATCCCCGTGGCGGGCGACCTGTTCGACTTCCTGTTCCGGTCGAACAGCCGCAATCTCAAGATCATCCGCAAGCATCTCGACAAGCATCACCCGCATACCCGGGTGATCGACGCCTGACGCTTTCGCGCGGGCGCGCTCCGGGCTATGGATGGGGGATGAAAAAGGCCCGCCTGATCTTCCTCAGCCTGATTCCGGCCATGCTGGCGCTGGGCGGCTGTTCCAAGCCCGATACCGCGCCGGGCCCGGGCGGCGTCACCATGGGCGAGGCACGCGCGCTCGACGAAGCCGCTGCCATGCTGGATGAGCGCAGGCCCCCGGCCGCAGCGCTCCAGCCCTCGGCTCCGAAAGACGCGAAGGCGCCCTGAAGCCCTCAAGATCAGTCGAAGCTGACCTTGCCGCGCCCGGCCTTGACCGAGCCGCGCAGCTTCTTGCCCTTGATCCGCTGTTCCTTGCCGATCCGGTTGAGGCGGCTTTTGGCGCGCTTTTCCGGGAATTTGTGCGCTTCTGTCAGAAGCTCCACCATGCGTTCGCGGGCATCGGCGCGGTTGGCTTCCTGGGTGCGGAAGCGGCGTGCGGTAAACACCAGTTCGCCGCGCAGGGTCATGCGGCTGCCGGCCAGTTCCTTGAGCCGCGCGAACACCTCGGGGCTGAGGCGCAGGGCATAGCAGTCCAGCCTGAGCTGGCAGGCGGTCGCCACTTTGTTGACGTTCTGCCCGCCCGGCCCGGTCGAGGCGATGAAGCTCTCGGTCGCGAGCGCCTGCGCGCGGTCTATGACCTCATTCATCCGGCTCGTGGTCCGGCGCCGCTTCGGGCGTGAAGCCCAGTGCGACGAAATCCGCGGGCATCGGAGCGACCGCCACGATCGGCGCCTTGTCGCCCGTGCGCGGGACGGTGAGACCGGCGGCGTGGAGCATCGTGCGGCGCGCGCCGTGCGGGGTGTCGGCGCCGTCGCCGTAGATCGGATCGCCCAGCAGCGCGAAGCCCAGGCCCGATGCCGCGTGGACGCGGATCTGGTGGGTACGGCCGGTTTCCGGGCGGAACTCCACCAGCGTCAGGCCACCTTGCACTTCCAGCTTGCGCCAGTGCGTGACCGAGGGCTTGCCCTTGCGCGCCGGGATCATGCGCCAGCCATCGGTGATGGAACTGATCTTGGACAGTGCGAGGTCGATCGTGCCCTCCTCATCCGCGACTTCGCCCGCGACCACGCCGAGGTAGCGCTTTTCCACCGTGCGTTCCTCGAAGGCGGCGGAGTAGCGCTTGAGCGCCTTGGGATTGCGGGCCAGCAGCAGGCAGCCAGAAGTGTCGCGGTCCAGCCGGTGGACGGGGAAGGGCTGGCGCTGGAAGCCCAGCTTCAGCTCGTCCAGCCGGTCTTCGAGGCAGGGCCCGCCTGCGCGCGGCTGGTCGAGCGGCAGGCCGCCGGGCTTGTCGATGACGAGCGCCTCGCCGTCCTCGAAGAGGATGTCCAGTTCCATTGTACGTCTTTTTTCCAAATGCGTTGATGGCGCTTCTTTAGGCGCGACCTTTCCGAAAGTCTGCCCCCGTTCAAATTGGGGGCGGATCGAAGAGCGGACCGACATCGACAATTACCGTCCGCAATCGTCACCCGCAGTCGTCACCCTGAACTTGTTTCAGGGTCCATCTCACGGTTCACTCCCCCATTTGATCGGCACGATGGACCCTGAAACGAGTTCAGGGTGACGGGGTGTTGGGGGGCAAGGAGAGGGGTGCCGGGCCTGCCACCTCAGCTTTAAGCCACGGCCTGCGCGATGCGCCTGCAGGCTTCGACCAGCTTGGCCTCGTCGGCAGCGAAGCTGATGCGGAAGCCGTCGCGGTGGCCGAAGGCGGAAGCCGGAACGATGGCGACGCCGTGGTCGAGCAGGTGCAGCGCCAGTTTCGCGTCGTCGCCGAAACGCTCCATAAGCGGGGCGGCATCGACCATGCAGTAGAACGCACCGTCGGGCGTCGGGGTCGAGAGGCCGGGAATCGCGTTGATCGCGCCGACCACCAGATCGCGCCGGGCGCGGAAGCGCTCGCACCACTCGGCCAGGAATTCCTGCGGTCCCTCGAACGCGGCGACGGCTGCGGCTTGGCTGATCGAACAGGGATTGCCCGAGGAATGCGACTGCAGCCGCTCCATCGCCTTGATGAGCCATTCCGGCCCGGCGGCCACGCCGATACGAAAGCCGGTCATCGCGTGGCTTTTGGAAACGCCGGAGATCGTCAGGATGCGGTCGGCAAGGTCGGGGCACAGGTTCGCCAGCGTGGCGTGGCGCGCGCCGGTGTAGTTGATCGGCGCGTAGATATCGTCCGACAGGATCAGGATGCGCGGGTGATGGCGCAGCACTTCGCCGATGCCCAGCAGCATCTCGGCCGGGTAGCAGGCGCCGGTCGGATTGCCGGGGCTGTTGAGCAGCAGCCACTGCGTGCGCGGGCCGATCTGGGCTTCGAGGTCGGCGGCGGTGAAGCGGAAGTTGTCCTTGGCGTGGGTGTGCAGCGGCACGACCTTGCCGCCGGCGAAGCGGATGATTTCCGGATAGCTGACCCACCACGGCGCGGGGACGATGGCTTCGTCGCCTTCACTTACGGTGGCGAGCATGGCGTGGAAGATCGCCTGCTTGCCGCCCGCGCTGACGGTTACCTGCGAGGTGGGAACCTCGATCCCGAGGTCGCGGGCGAAGTGCAGCGCGGCGGCCTGCTTGAGGCGCGAGGTGCCGCCGACGGGTGTGTATTTGGTGTCACCCCCGTCGAGCGCGGCCTTGGCGGCGTCCAGCACATGGGGCGGGGTGGCGAAATCCGGCTCGCCCACCGAAAGCGAGATGATGTCGCGGCCTGCCTCGCGCAGCTGGGTGGCGCGGTCGGTCATCGCGGTCGTCTGCGACGGGGCAATGCGGGAGAGGGCGGCGGAGATATGCATCAGGCGAGCAGCCGGGCGGGCATCAAGCCGCGCAGGGCGTTGCCGATCAGGAAGCCCCCTGCCAGATCGTCCAGCGTCAGCTCCGCCTCGCTTGCCCGGCCGGAATCCAGCAGCGAGCGGCGCAGTACGCCGGGCAAAAGGCCGAGGCTTGCGGGCGGGGTCAGCAGAGTGCCATCGCGCTCCACGAAGATGTTGGTGAAGCACCCTTCGGTGACCAGCCCGTCGTCGCGCAGCAGGATCGCCTCGTCGGCGCCGGCGGCTTTGGCAAGGGTGAGGCCCTTGTCGTAAAAACCGCGGTCGCTGGTCTTGTGGGCCAGTCGCCAGTCACCGCTGTCCACCGGCAGGCGCAGTACGGCGGCGCTGGCTGGTTCGGACAAAGCCGGCGGCACCTGCGCCAGTTCCAGCGAAAACGCGCCGGTACGGCCCACCACCAGACGCAGCTTGGAAGGCTTTTCAGCGTCGAAGCACAGGGCCTGGATCGCATTGCGCACGCCGTGGCGGTCGAACCCGAAGCCCAGCGTGACCGCGCTCGCGCTGATCCTTTCAAGGTGAAGTTCGAGAAGGGCGATGCCAGCCTCGGGCGTGAAGCACATCGTCTCGATGAGGTCGAAGCTGGCGGGCGAGATGGCCCCTCCAGACGCTCGAACTGCCGACTCTCGCACGAAACCCCCTTTGACCAGGCACTCCCGCCACTCGGGAAGCGCCTCAGAATCCGCGACGATCGCCGATCCTACCCCGAGGACCGCTCTACCGCCGCCTGCGCCGCCATTCCTGTCGGACGAGAGGCGCAAGGTGCGGATTGCCACATTGAACGCCGCATCGCCAGAGGGTTCGATGTAGCCGATGGAACCGCAATAGACACCGCGCGGGAAGCCTTCCACTTCGGCGATCAGTTCCATCGCCCGGATCTTGGGCGCGCCGGTGATCGAACCGCAGGGGAACAGCGCGCGCAGGACGTCCACCGCGCCGGTTTGAGGGGCAAGCCGCGCCTCGACGGTGGAGACCATCTGGTGGACGGTGGGATAGGTTTCGACGCTGAAAGGGCTGAGGGCCTGAACGCTGCCCGCCTGCGCCACGCGCGACAGGTCGTTGCGCATCAGGTCGAGGATCATCAGGTTTTCGGCCCGGTCCTTGGGGCTGGCGGCAAGATCGGCGCGCAGGGCCGCGTCTTCCTGCGGGGTGCGGCCGCGCGGGCGGGTGCCCTTCATCGGCTTGACCCGGATCGTGCCGGCGCGCGCGGAAAAGAACAGCTCGGGCGAGAAGCTGAGGTGCCAATGGGCGCCGTCGTGGATCACCCCGCCATAGCCCGCCGCCGCATTGGGCCGGATCGCGGCGTAAAGCGCCAGCGGATCGCCGCGCCACGGTCCGGCCAGCGGGAAGGTAAGGTTCGCCTGGTAGATGTCCCCCGCCTCGATCGCGGCGTGGAGGGTATCGAAGGCCCGCCGGTAAGCGGCGAATTCGACCTGGGGTTCCAGCGGGCCGATCGCCGGGGCGGCGGAACCGGCGTTGTCAGCCAGCCACTGCGGCATTGCTGCGGCGGGGATCGTCTCGTAGCCGTCAAACGCCCCGAACCACAGCAGCGGCCCGCCCGCGCCGGTGCGCGTGGGGAGCAGGTGCGCAAGGCGCGGCTCCAGCGCCAGCCCTGCTTCGTAGGCGATGTAGCCTGCCACATGGCGGCCCGCGCGGACCAGCGTTTCGATACGCTCCAGCGCGGCGGCGACCTCGTCCCCCCGCACCGCGACGACGGTTTCCAGCGGCGCGCGGTAGAGCCGGGCGTCGGCGGCGCCCTCGGAGCGGGCGTCATCGATGAGGATGAAGGGTTCTGGCATAGGCTGTCCCGGCCTTTAGCGGCACTGCGGGCCGGTGGCAAAGTGCCGGGGGGCTTTACGTTCGCATGGATCAGGGCATGTCCGTTTGTCCCCGTCGCCCTGAACTTGTTTCAGGGTCCATCGCGCCGCGTATTCCGCACGGTGAGAATGCAAACCGCGCGGGGAGTTCGGTAAAGCCGACTGACCGCGAAAAGCCGCACGATGGACCCTGAAACAAGTTCAGGGTGACGGGCCGTTTTTGGCATGGGACATCAACCGCGATCGCGCTACACCCGGTGGGAAACTTGGAGACGGCCGGATGAGCGAAATCTTTCTCGGACTGGGCGGTAACGGCGAACGGCAGGTCCTTCGCCTCAGCCGCGCCAATCGTCACGGGCTGATCGCGGGCGCCACCGGCACCGGCAAGACCGTCACCCTGCAGACCATCGCCGAACAGTTCTCCGCCGCCGGGGTGCCGGTGTTCATGGCCGACGTGAAGGGCGATCTTTCCGGCATCTGCATGGCAGGCAGCCCGCAGTTCAAGAACGCCGCGATCCTGGAAGCGCGCGCCAAGGAAATCGGCATCGCGGATTACGGATACGCCGATAATCCGGCGGTGTTCTGGGACATCTACGGCGAGCAGGGGCATCCGGTTCGCACCACCATCTCGGAAATGGGGCCGCTGCTGCTGGCCCGGCTGATGGACCTGAACGACACGCAGGAAGGCGTGCTCAACATCGTCTTTCGCTATGCCGACGAGCAGGGGCTGCTGCTGCTGGACCTGGAGGATCTCCAGGCGATGCTGGCCTATACCGCCGAACATGCCTCCGAGCTTTCGGCCAAGTACGGCAATGTCACCAAGGCCAGCGTCGGCACGATCCAGCGCCAGCTCCTGTCGCTCGACAGCCAGGGCGCGGCGCAGTTCTTCGGCGAACCGGCGCTGGAGATCGCCGACTTCATCCGCTGCGACGAGAAGGGGCGCGGCTACATCAACGTCCTTGCCGCCGACAAGCTGATGCGCAGCCCCAAGCTCTACGCCACTTTCCTGCTGTGGCTGCTGTCCGAACTGTTCGAGGTGCTCCCCGAAGTGGGCGATCCCGACAAGCCCAAGCTGGTGTTCTTCTTCGACGAGGCGCACCTGCTGTTCGACGATGCCCCCAAGGCGTTGACGGACAAGGTGGAGCAGGTGGTGCGTCTGGTCCGTTCCAAGGGCGTGGGCGTGTATTTCGTGACGCAGAACCCGATCGACATCCCCGAGGACATCGCCGGCCAGCTGGGCAACCGCGTGCAGCACGCGCTGCGCGCCTTCACCCCGCGCGACAAGAAGGCGATAAAGGCGGCGGCGGACACGTTCCGCATCAACCCCGACCTCGACGTCGAGACCGCGATCACTGAACTCAAGGTGGGCGAGGCGCTGGTTTCCACCCTTGCCGATGATGGTTCGCCGGGCGTGGTGCAGCGCACGCTGGTGGCGCCGCCGCGCTCGCGGCTGGGACCCATCGACGCCAAGGAGCGCGCCATCGTCCAGTCGATCAGCCCGGCAGAGGGCAAGTACGATACCCGCATCGACCGCGAGAGCGCCGAGGAAGTGCTGGCCGCCAAGGCCGCCGACGCTGCCGCCACCGCGCAGGAAGTGGCGGTGAAGGGCAAGGAGGAAGTCGGCAAGCAGGAACGCAAGAGCCCCGGCCTGTGGGACGGCATCGGCGGCAAGGTGGCAAAGGCGGCGGCAGGGGCGGCTGCGGCCAGCGCCGGGTCGATCCTGGCGCAGACGATGCAGGGCAAGACCAGCCGTGCCAGCCCCAAGGCGTCCGCCGCGAGCGCGGTTGCGGGCACCGTGGGCGATACGCTGGGCCGGGCGATCGGTTTTCCTGGGCTGGGCCGCTTCGCGCGTAACCTCATCGGCGGGCTGATGCGCTGAGAGTCTGTTTGCAAAAATGCCGAAAGCGGCATTTTCGAAGCGGCACCGGCCCTCTCCCCCACCCGACCACCCACATGATACTGCCGATGGGCGGTCGGGTGGGGGACAGGGCCGGTGCCGCGAAATTCGCGTCCGCGAATTTCCAAACGGTCTCTAAGGCGCACCAGCCTTAGCCGACGGGGATTTCCAGCCTGGCGGTAAGGCCCTCTACCGTGCCCGCAGCCGACAGGCGGTTCGCCAGGATCAGCGCGCCGCCGTGCTGGTCGGCGATCGCGCGGGCCAGGGCAAGGCCGAGGCCCGCGCCGCCGGTGGTGGAATTGCGCGAAGGATCGCCGCGCACGAAGGGGTTCATCATGTCCTCAATGGTGTCGTCCGGGATGCCGGGGCCATCGTCTTCGATCAGGATAACGGCGCTGCCGCCCTCGCGCACCAGCGTCACGCGGGCGCGCTGGCCGTAACGCAGGGCGTTGCCGATCAGGTTGCGCAGGGCGCGCCGCATCCAGGTGGAGCGCAGTTCCAGGACGATGCGCTGGGTATCGCCCAGTTCCACCGGCTCTCCCATGTCCTCGTATTCCTCGACCACCGAGGCGACGAGGGCGGACAGTTCGGTGCGTTCGCGCGGGTCGCTCGGGCGGCCTACCCGGGCCAGCGAGAGGATGTCGTCGAGGGTACGCACGATATCCTCGATCGTGCGGGCCATGCGGCCGCGCTCGTTATCGTCCTCGACCGATTCGATGCGCACGCGCAGCGCCGCCAGCGGGGTCTTGAGATCGTGGCCGATGGCGCCGAGCATCACGTCCTTTTCATCCAGCATGGCGACGATGCGTGCCTCCATCGCATTGTGCGCGACGATCAGGTGGCGCATGTCCTCAGGCCCGCTCGGTTCGAGCTGGCCGACCGAGCCGGGGGCGACGGCGAACTGTTCGACCCGGCGGGTCAGCGCCGCCAGCGGGCGGGTGATGCGCCGCAGGATCAGCGCCACCGCGCCTACCAGCACCAGATAGATGATGAGCGTCTGGACGATCAGCGGCTGGACCAGCATGTTCGCGTCGCGCGGCGAGCGGACCCGCACGATCGTCCAGCCGCCGCCGGCAGGCTGCTTTACGCCGACGACGAGCAGGTGGTCGTCCATCCGGTCGGCGATCTGCCGTTCATCCTTCCCCCTGTGCGCGGCCCACTTCATGGTGTTGTCGTGGCCCACGGGATCGCCCTGGACCGTGCGGTGGACCACGACGATGCCGGACGAAGGGAATTCCTGTTCGGTCAGAATGCGCTGGAGGCGTGCTTCCGCCCGGGTGTCGCGCGGCTCGCCGGGGTTGGCGGGCGATGCATTGCTGGTTTGCAGCGGAAAACCGCGCAGGGGCGGGCCCGCGAAGGGCGAGCGGTCGTGACGGCCGATATGGCCGACGCCGCCCCGGCCGCGTGTCTCGGCGATGAGGCGGAAGGCAGCGGCATTGACCATGCCCACTTCGTAGCTTTCGCGCTGGGCGCGGTAGACGAGGATGGCGCCGATGCCCTGCACCAGCAGCAGCGCGGCGGCGACCGCCAGCAGCATCTGGCCCATCAGGCTCTTGGGCCGCAGGAAGGAAAGGCGCGGCATCCGCATCAGTTGTCCAGCACCACGCGGCGCACATCGGTGGCCAGCATGTAGCCGCCGCCCCACACGGTCTGGATCAGCTGCGGGTTGCGGCTGTCGACTTCCACCTTGCGGCGCAGGCGGCTGACCTGGTTGTCCACCGCGCGGTCGAACAGGTGCGCCTCGCGGCCCTGCACCATGTCGAGCAGGCGGTCGCGGTTGAGCACCTGCCGGGGGTGTTCGAGGAACGCCAGCAGCAGGCGGAATTCCACCGAGGAGATCGCGACGATCGCGCCTTCCTGGTCGATCAGGCGGCGCTTGAGCGGATCGAGGCGCCAGCCTTCGAATTCGAAAGCCTCGTTTTCGGTCGCCGCAGGAGCGCTGCGCGAGGCGCGGCGCAGTACGCTGCGGATGCGGGCGACCAGTTCGCGCGGCTCGAACGGCTTCACCACGTAATCGTCGGCGCCGATTTCGAGGCCGACGATGCGGTCCGTCGCCTCGCCGCGCGCGGTGAGGAAGATCACCGGCAGGTCCTGCGTCTCGACAAGATGGCGGCACAGCGAAAGGCCGTCCTCGCCCGGCATCATGATGTCGAGCAGGACGAGGTCGAACGGGCCTTCGTGCGGGGCGTCGCGCAGGCGCGAGCGGGCCTCGGCCGCGCTAGAGCACTGGACGACGGCAAACCCCTGCCGCGACAGATAGTCGCCCAGGGGTTCGCGCAGCGCCGCTTCGTCGTCGACGAGGAGCAGCTTGGCCGGTGCGGGGGAGGGCGCGGTATCGTTCATTGCAAATCCTTGATTACCGCGCCGTCCTGTCAGTTTCCGGCCGTCTTGTCAGCCCGCTTTGCTTCCCGCTTTGCATCCCACTGGGCCTTCATGGCGGCGCGGGCGGCCTGCTTTTCTTCCTTGGTCACCTTGCCGTCGTGGTTGGTGTCGGCGGCGTCGAAGCGCTTCGTGGCGGCGGCCATGAACTCGTCCTTGCTGATGGCGCCGTCCTTGTTGGCGTCGGCATCGCGGGCCATGCCCATCATGCCGCCGCCCATCCGGCCGCCGCCAAAGCCGTGGCCGTGACGACCGCGCTTGCCGTGATCGCCGCGCGGGCCATCCTTGCCGGGGCCATCCTTGGCCATTTCACCCGGAGGCGGCGGGGGGCCATCCATGCCGGGGCCACGGCCGCGACCTTCGGGGCCCCTGTCGGCCATGAATTCGGCCTTCGAGACGGAGCCGTCGCTGTTGGCATCGAGCTTGGCGAAATGGCCTTCGCGCTTTTGCTGGCGAGCCATTTCGCGGTCGGCCTGGTCGATCTTGCCATCCTTGTTGACGTCCACCTTCGTGAACATCGCGGCGGCGGCGGCCTGGGCTTCGGCGCGGGTGATGGTGCCGTCGCCGTTGGCGTCGATCTTCGGCCGTTCGTGGCCGGGGCGGGCCGGTGCGGCAGGCGCCTGCGCGCAGGCAACGCCGCCGATGGAGAGAGCTGCGACCGAAAGCCCCAGCGCCAGTTTCTTGATGGAGATTGTCATGAGCGTGTGTCCCGAACAGAAAAATGGATGAGAACCGCGAGACGAGTAGGGGAGGGGGAAGAACTGCCCCGCGGCTCTCTAAGAACTGTTCTAGACGCGTTTTGTCGCGCAGTTATGCCGGGTCAGGCGATTATTGTCGCCAATTGTCACATTCGCCCTGGGCTGTTCAGCTGACCGCAAAGCCGATGAACGGCGGTTCAGCGCGGGCGCCCTTCGGTGCCTTCCCCGGCGGTGACGAACAATACGCTGGCCGCCGCCGCCACATTCGCGGTGTGCCAGACGCCCGCCGGGTTGATGATGTACTGGCCCGCCGTGATCGTCTCGGAATGGAGGCCGCCGTCCGGCCCTTCCTGAATCAGCGTCAGTTCGCCCGACAGGCACACCACCAGTTCGTCGCCGAGAGGGTGCATTTCCCAGACGTCCCAGTCCGAGGTGAAATCGTACATGGAGACGAGGCGGCCTTCGCGGCCGTCCGCCGCGTTACGCTGCGCATAGGCGGCGTACCACTCCATACCGGTGAAGGCCGGCTGGGCCGCCGCCTTCGCGCCCAGCCCGAGGTGGACGGGGTGGGTGCGAAGGTCATGCGCCCGGGCGGTCATGTCACAGCGCCGCGCACTGCGCTTCGAGCCAGGCCTTGGCGGCGCCTTCCAGCTGCGGGCCGATGATCTCCAGGACACGGGCGTGATAGGTGTTCCACCATGCGATCTCCGTTTCGGTCAGCAGGCCGGTGTCGACCAGATGCCGCTCGATCGGCACATGAGTCAACGTCTCGAAGCCGAGGAAGTCGCCTTCGCCGCCGGCGATCGTGCGCGGTTCGACAAGGACGAGGTTCTCGATGCGGATGCCGTATTCGCCGGCCTTGTAGTAGCCGGGTTCGTTGGAGAGGAACATGCCGGCCAGCAGCGGCTGGTCGCCGCCGGGCTGGCCGCCCGCCGACTTGGCGATGCGCTGCGGGCCTTCGTGGACCGAGAGGAAGCTGCCCACGCCGTGGCCGGTGCCGTGGGCATAGTCCAGCCCGGCCTGCCACAGCGGCATCCGCGCCAGAACGTCCAGCTGGCTGCCCGCCGTGCCCTTGGGAAACACCGCCGAGGCCAGGGCGATATGGCCCTTGAGCACGCGGGTGAAGCGGTCCTTCACTTCGGGACCCGGAGCACCGGGGCCGACCCAGACGGTGCGGGTGATGTCGGTGGTGCCGTCGGGATACTGGCCGCCCGAATCGACGAGGTAGACCGAATTGGCCTCCAGCGTGCGGTTGGTCTCCTCCGAAACGCGGTAATGGACGACCGCGCCGTTCGGCCCCGCGCCGGAAATCGTGTCGAACGACAGGTCGCGCAGGTCGCCCGCTTCCTGGCGGCAGGCCTGCAGCTTGTCGGCGGCGGACATCTCGGTGACTTCGCCCTTGGGCGCTTCCACCGCGAGCCAGTGCAGGAAGCGCGATACTGCGGCGCCGTCGCGGGCCTGCGCGGCGCGGTGGCCGGCCTGCTCGACCGGGTTCTTGATCGCCTTGGGCAGCACGGTGGGATCGCGGTCCTCGACCACGGCGGCGCCCGCCTTGCGAAGCTCCTCGAAGATCGCGCTGACCGCCCGTTCAGGGTCGACGGAGACGCGCTTGCCCGAAAGATCGCGCAAGGCCGCCACGAACCCGTCACGCGGCTTGATGCTGACCGCATTGCCGAGGTGGCGGCGCAGGTCGTCTGTCACCTTCTCGGGCGCGATGAACAGGTCGGCGGTGCCATCGGCGCGCGCGATGACATAGGACAGGGCGACCGGCGTGCGTTCCACGTCGGTGCCGCGAATGTTGAGCAGCCAGGCGATCGAATCGAGCGCGGTGATGACGGCGGCGTCCAGGTTTCGCCCTGCCAGCCATTCGGAAACGGCGGCGCGCTTGGCCTCGCTGACCTCGCCGGTGAACCGGTCGGGATGGACGAGGGCAGGGGCGGGCGACGGGGCCGGGCGGTCCTGCCACACGGTGTCGACCGGGTTGCCGTCCACCGCGACGAGGGTGCCGCCTTTGGCCGCCAGCGCCGCCTCGGCGGCCTGCGCCCACTTCGACCCGTGCAGCCATGCATCGTAGCCGATCTTCGCGCCTGCCGGGGCGTGGACGGCCAGCCATGCGGCGATGGTCGTCTGCGGCACGCTTTCGTAGGCGTAAAGCCGCCCGTCGACCTGATCGCGCACCTGCAGGGTGTAGCGCCCGTCGACGAACATCGCCGCCGCCGGGGTCAGCGCGGGGTCCGTCAGTACCGCCGCCGTACCCGCCGATCCGCCGAAGCCGGTCAGCCATTCGAGGCGCTGGGCATAGCCGCCGACATATTCGCTCATGTGTTCGTCGGAAATCGGGATCACGAAGCCGTCGAGGCCGCGCGCCTTCAACTCCTTGCGGAGAGCATCGAGGCGGGCTTCATGGGTATTCATCAGCATGGGTAAGGTATCCGGCTTGCGGGTGTCATGCGGCGAACATAGGGTTTGTAGGGCGGAAGGGGAAGCGGCGGCGGAGGTTGGTTTCCTCGCTCGCCCCCGAAGTGCGGCGCCGGGCGCAAGTGTTCAGAACCGTTGGCCGGGAGGCGGCCAGCCGAGCGGCCGCCATAAAAAGCCCTCGTCACCCTGAACTTGTTTCAGGGTCCATCGCGCCGCCGGTCCCGAGGTTGGAACAGTAAGCTGAAAAGGCGGTTGGCGGGGTAACGGCTCGGCGTAAACCGGCAGATGGACCCTGAAACAAGTTCAGGGTGACGGAAGCGGGTGACCGGGAGCGTGGGTGACCGGAAGCGATTGACCGGAACGCGGAGTGACCGAAGCGCGTGGTGACGCGATTGGGGAACGCACCGCAGTTTTGCGCAAGACCGCTTCACCTTGACCCGCCCAGCCCCTAGATGGGGACCATGGCAGATTCCACCCCGACCCTGATCGGTCCCCCGCTGGCGGCAAAAAAGCCGCATTCGATCACCCACCACGGCGTGACCGTGACCGACGATTACGCATGGCTGCGCGACGCCGGTTATCCCGAAGTGACCGACAAGGAAGTGCTCGCCCACCTCGAGGCGGAGAACGACTGGTTCAAGGCGCGCATGGGTGCGCATCAGGGCCGCATCGATGCCCTGTTCACGGAAATGCGCGGGCGCATCAAGGAGGCCGATACCTCGGTCCCGCAGAAGGATGGCGACTGGCTCTACTGGATCGAGTTCGAGGAAGGCGCAGAGTACAAGAAGTGGTGGCGCAAGCCCGTCGCAGGCGGCCCGGACGAGCTTATGCTCGACGAAGTGGCGCTGGCTGCGGGCAAGGAATACTTCAACCTCGGCGCGATTTCGACCAGCGCCGACGGCAAGCTGCTCGCCTACGCCTATGACGACAACGGTTCGGAGCGCTTCACCGCCCGTATCAAGGACCTCGAAACCGGCGAACTGCTGGCTGACGAAATCCCCGGCACGCTGTCCTCGCTGGTCTGGGTGGCGAATGACAAGGCGCTGGTCTACTCGCTCGCCAACGAGCAGTGGCGCACCGACAACGCCCGCCTGCACTGGCTGGGCCAGCCGCTGGAAAGCGATGTCGAGCTGTACCACGAGGACGACGAGGGTTTCCGCGTCGGCTCCTCGCTGACCGCTAACGAAAAGTGGCTGCTGATCGGCTCCAGCGATCATGAAACCAGCGAGTGCCGCATGGTCCTCGCCGCCGATCCGCTGGGCCCGCAGATCCTGGTGAAGGCGCGCGTGAAGGGCGTGGAGTACGACGTCGACGAGCGCGAGGACGTGCTCTACATCCACACCAACGACACGCACGAGAACTTCCGCCTCGCCACCGCGCCGCTGGCCGATCCCGGTACGTGGACCACCCTGATCGAGGGTTCGGACGCGTTCTACCTCTTGGGCGCGGACCTGTTCCGCGATTTCTACGTGATCGAGGGCCGCCTTGCCGGTCTCGACCAGATCCAGGTCCGTTACTACGACGACCCTTCCCGCGTGGAGGCGATCGCTTTCCCCGAGGCCAGCTATTCGGCCGGATTGTCGAACAACCCCGAATGGCACATGACGACCCTGCGGCTCAGCTACGAGTCGATGGTCGCGCCCGCCTCGGTGCTGGATTACGATGTGGCCGCGCGCACGCTGGAGACGCTCAAGGTCCAGGAAATCCCCTCGGGCTACGACGCCTCGCTCTATGCCACCGAGCGTCTGGAGATCACCGCGCGAGACGGTACCGCGATCCCGGTCTCGATCGTCTACCGGCGTGACCGAACCGGCGCCGGCCCGCTGCATCTCTACGGCTACGGCGCTTACGGCATCAGCATCGACCCCGGTTTCTCGACGACGCGTCTCAGCCTCGTCGACCGCGGGTTCGCCTATGCCATCGCTCACATCCGCGGCGGCGACGACATGGGCCGCGCCTGGTACAAGGCCGGCAAGCTGGAGCGGCGCACCAACACCTTCACCGACTTCGTCGACGTGGCGAAGGGGCTGGTGGAGCGCGGTTTCACTTCGGCCGGCAAGATCAGCATCTCGGGCGGCTCTGCCGGCGGGGAACTGATGGGCGCGGTCATCAACTCCGACCCGGACCTGTTCGGCGCGGTGGTGGCGCATGTGCCCTTCGTCGACGTCTTGCACACGATGCTCGACGACACCCTGCCGCTGACCCCGGGAGAATGGCCGGAATGGGGCAACCCGATCGAGGACAAGGCCGCGTTCGAACTGATCGCCAGCTACAGCCCCTACGATCAGGTAGCCGCGCAAGCCTATCCGCCGCTGATGGTGACCGCCGGCCTCAATGACCCGCGCGTGACCTATTGGGAGCCGGCCAAGTGGGTGGCGCGCCTGCGCGAACTCAAGACCGACGACAACGAACTGATCCTCAAGACCAACATGGGCGCGGGCCACGGCGGCAAGTCGGGCCGGTTCGAAAGCCTGAAGGAAACGGCGGAGGAATTCGCCTTCATCCTGTGGCAGCTGGGTATCGAGGGGTGAGTGAGCACTTCACCCTGACCTTCACGGCGTCCCCTGAGCACATCGACATCATGGGCCACGTCAACAATGCGGTCTGGGTGCAGTGGATGGAAGCGATGGCGGGCGCGCACTGGGCCGCGCTCGCCCCGGCGGAGCATCAGGCGAAATACGCCTGGCTCGTGACCCGTCACGAGATCGACTACCGGGGCAACATCCGCGAGGGCGAGAGCGTGACGGGCGAAACCTTCATCCCGGATGGCCCCAGCGGCGCCCGGTTCGACCGCCGCGTGGAATTCCGCAACGCGGCGGGCAAGGTGATCGTCTCGGCCCGCACCACCTGGGCGATGATCGACATCGCCTCGGGCCGGCTGATGCGCGTACCGCCCGAAGTGGCGGCGCCGTTCGTGGCAGGGTGAACTTCTGGCAATCTTGTCATGCTGAACTTGTTTCAGCATCCATCGCGCCGCACATTCCGGAGCCATGCAGAACGAGCGCCAGCCTTGCGTCTACATCCTTGCAAGCGGACGCTATGGCACGCTCTACATCGGCGTCACCTCGAACCTGATCCGCCGGATCTGGCAGCATCGCAGCGATGTGCTGCCGGGCTTCACCTCCCGCTACGATGTGCATCGCCTGGTTCACTTCGAGATGTTCGGTGAGATGATCCCGGCCATCACGCGGGAAAAGCAGCTCAAGCGGTGGCACCGGCAGTGGAAGATCAACCTTATCAACGCCGAGAATCCTGAGTGGAGGGATCTGGCCGTGGCGCTGGGTTTTTCGCCCCTCGCTTCGGGTAAAACGAGGGATGGACCCTGAAACAAGTTCAGGATGACGACATGCCCAAAAGCAACCTTGCGCCGTCTCCCCCAGCAGCGCCCCTCAGGTCCCCCTCGGCTCCCGCGTTCTTTGCGTGATGATGTGATCTCGCGCGGTGCGCAGATCGCCCGATTCCTTCTGCAGCGATAGCCGTTCCCTGTCGCTTGCCAGATAGGCGTTTTCGGCCCGCTCGATCTCCTCCAGCGAGAGGCCCAGCCCCTCCAACGCGTTTCGGGCGAGGAGCGCGGCGGATTCCTTCACCTCGCGCGCCATGGATTTGAGCGGCGCGTCCTTCAGGCGCAGCAATGCGCGGCGGTCGAATACGCGGGCGTGAATCTCGGCGCGGGGGAAGGCCTGGTGGACGGCGTGGAGGAACGCCTCGCTCAACTGGTCGCCGTCAATGCAGAACACGATCAGTTCGGCCTCGGCGGCGCCGGCCTGGCGCAGCAGGTCGATGCGGGTGCCGTCGCCGAAGTAGACCTTGGCGCCGAAGCCGCTGGCCACGTCGATCATCTCGATGTCGGTGTCGATCAGCGTCACCTCGATGTCGGCGGCGATCAGCATCTGCGCCACCGTCTGCCCGAAGCGGCCGTAGCCGACGACCAGCGCATTGGCGCCGTCATCCTGCGGGGCCTCGCGCTCCTCGGTGCTGACAGGACGTTCGCGGATGCGGCGGGTGGCCATCATCAGGAACGGAGTGGTGACCATCGACAGCGTGACGATGGCGCTGAACAGGCTGGTGGCGCCGCCGTCCACCAGCATCGCATTGGCGCCTTGCGCAAACAGCACGAAGGCGAATTCGCCGCCCTGGCTGAGCAGCAGGCCGAGCGCCAGGGCGCTGCGCCACTCCATGCGGAAGGCCAGGCCGAGCAGGAAGATGATCGTGGACTTCACCGCGATCAGCGCCAGCGCCATCGCGATCACGAACAGCGGCCGCTCGGCGATGGCGGAAAGGTCCAGCATCATGCCCACCGACATGAAGAACAGGCCCAGCAGGATCGAGCGGAACGGCTCGACATCGGCTTCCAGTTCATGCCGGTAGGGCGAATCGGCCAGCATGACCCCGGCGATGAAGGCGCCCAGCGCGGTCGACAGCCCCAGCGCCTGCATCAGCGCGGCGCTGGCGATCACCGTGAACAGGGCGGCAAAGACGAACATCTCGCGCTCGCCCAGATTGCCGATCAGGCGGAACAGCGGGCGGATGGCGAAGCGCCCGGCCAGGATCAGCCCGGCGATGGCCGCGCCGGTCTCCAGCGCCAGCACCCAGCCCGGAGGCCCGGCGGGCAGGGCGGGGTTGCGGTTCATCGCGGCGATGATCGTGATGAGCGGGATGATCGAGAGGTCCTGGAACAGCAGGATCGCGAACGACCGCTCGCCGAACGGGGTGTGCAGGCGGCCGGCGCTTTGCAGCATCGGCAGGACCTGCGCGGTGGAGGACAGCCCCAGCGGCAGCCCCAGCGCCAGCGAGGCCTGCAGGCTGAACCCGGTGAAGAAGTAGATCACCGCCGTCACCGCCATGCCGCACAGCGCCACCTGCAGCAGCCCCAGCCCGAAAATCTCGTGCCGCATCCGCCACAGGCGCGGCGGGGCGAGTTCAAGGCCGACGATGAACAGCAGCAGGGTGATGCCCAGCTCTGCTATGCCCAGCTTGCTTTCGGGATCGCCGATCAGGTCGAGGACATAAGGCCCCAGGACCGCGCCCGAAAGCAGGAATCCCAGCGTCGCACCCAGCCCGAGCCGCCGGAACAGCAGCACGAAAATAAGCGCGGTGCCCAGCAGCAGGAACCCGTCCCGCAGCAGGAAATCCTGTGCATGTTCTTCCATCAAAACCCTTCGAGAATGCATTCGGGGAGCATTTGCGCGCCGCCATCTTAGGGGCGGCGAGGCTGCTTTCCAACCATACGTTGGTTGGGACAAAAGGATTGGAGCAGGGAGCGAACGAGGCTGCTGCATGCGCGGCAACGACAGTAAAGGGGTCTGGGGCGATGGCGCCGGGTCTTCCCCCTAGCCTCTACCTGTGACTGCCCAGCATGTTGGCATGGGTGATCGCCACCGCCAGCGCATCCGAGGCGTCTTCCCCCGCCAGCTTCACGCCCGGCAGCAACACCTTGAGCATTGCCTGGATCTGTTTCTTGTCCGCGCCGCCAGTGCCGACCAGCGCCTTCTTGATGACCTTGGTCGAATATTCCGCCACCGGCATTCCCGCGCGGGCAAGGCTGAGCATCGCGACGCCGCGCGCCTGTCCCAGCTTGAGGGTAGACTGCGGGTTCACGTTGACGAAGACTTCCTCCACCGCGCCCGTATCGGGCCGGTGGTGGAGGATCACATCGGTGAGCCCGGCGTCCAGTTCGACCAGACGTTCGGCCATGCCCGCCTTGGCGTCCGTGCGGATCTGGCCATTGGCGACATGGGACAGCCGGCTGCCGCTTTTGGCGACGATGCCCCAGCCGGTGCAGGTGAGGCCGGGGTCGATGCCGATGATTATCATGCGGCAACGCTCAGGGCGGGGCTGGTGCCGGGGCGCGGGGGCTTCGACAGGCTCAGCCTGAGCGGGGGGAGGGGATATGTTTGCCTGAGGGGGGTGAGAGGTATCATCTCGATCCCGCTCAGGCTGAGCCTGTCGAAGCCCCCCGCGCACGCCCCACCGGTCTGGATCAACCCAGCGTTTCCATCACTTCGTCGGAGATTTCGTAGTTGCCCCAGACGCTCTGGACGTCGTCGTCTTCTTCCAGGGTGTCGACCAGCTTCATCAGCGTGCCCACGGTGTCGGCGTCGACGTCGACGGTGAGGGTGGGCTTCCACGCCAGCTTCACGCCGTCGGCTTCGCCAAGGACCTTTTCCAGTTCACGCGCGACTTCGTGCAGCGAATCGACCGAGACCCAGATCTGGTGGCCGCCGGGATTCTCGTCGCCGTCGCCCATGTCGCTCTGCACGTCGTCGGCGCCGGCTTCGATCGCGGCTTCAAGGACCTTGTCCTCATCGCCCACCTTGCTGGGATATTCGATCAGGCCAAGGCGTTCGAACCCGTGCGAGACCGCGCCGGTGGCGCCAAGGTTGCCGCCGTTCTTGGCGAAGGCGGTGCGTACGTTGGTGGCGGTGCGGTTGCGGTTGTCGGTCAGGGCCTCGACGATGATGGCGATGCCGCTGGGGCCGTAGCCTTCGTAGCGCACTTCCTCGTAGTTTTCGGCGTCGCCCTTGCTCGCCTTGTCGATGGCGCGCTGGATGTTGTCCTTGGGCATGGACTGGACCTTGGCGGCGTTGACCGCCGCGCGCAGGCGCGGGTTCATGTCCGGGTCGGGCAGGCCCATCTTGGCCGCGACGGTGATTTCGCGGCTCAGCTTGCTGAACTGCGCCGAGCGCTTCTTATCCTGCGCACCCTTGCGGTGCATGATGTTCTTGAATTTGGAATGGCCTGCCATGGGTCCGCTCGCTGTCTGCCCGCCGCCTGAAGGTCCGGTAAGGACGCGGCGGGTGTCGATGAATAAGGTGGCGCGGCCCTTACAACACGCCGGGGGGCAAGGGCAACCGCGCAGGGCCCCCCGGGCCGTTCTTGACGCGCTAGAGCGCCACCGCCGTGCCGGAACAGCTTACCATCAGCATGGAGCCTTTCGAGCCGATCACCTCGTAATCGATATCCACGCCGACCACCGCGTTGCCGCCCAGCCTTGCGGCTTCGGCCTCCATTTCGGCCAGTGCCTCGCGGCGGGCACGCTGCAGGACCTGCTCGTACTTGCCCGAACGCCCGCCGACCAGATCGGTGACGGCGGCGAAGATATCGCGAAACAGGTTGGCCCCCACGATGACCTCGCCGGTGACGATGCCAAGGTAGTCGCGGACCGGGCGGCCTTCGACGGTGGGGGTGGTGGTGACGATCACGAATGCTCTCCCTCGATGCGAAGGGCGATGCTTGCACCGGCGCAGGGGTTCTCGCAAGGTAGCGAATTGGCAAGGGAAAGCGGCTAGCAGGGCCTATGGCGACACAGATCGAGACCCGCATTCCCGGCCCGCAGATCCTGCGCGAACTGGCCGGTTTTCTCAAACGGCCGGCAGTGCTGGTGCCCTGGGGGCTGCGCCGGGGCGAGGCCTGGCGCGCGCTGGGTGTGCTGGCGGCGGTGCATGTCGGCGGGTTGCTGCTGGTGCTGCTGCCGCTGCTGGGCATGTGGCAAAAGGCGTTCGACCTGCCGCTGCCGGATGCTTTCGGCAAGCTGCCGGGCGGCTGGTTGCTGCCGATCACGATCCTGATCGCGCCGCTGCTGGAGGAAATCATCTTTCGCGGCTGGCATACCGGCAGGCCCCGCGCGCTGTGGCTGCTGGGCTGCTTCGCGCTGTTCGTGGTTTTGACGATGACGGCGCAGGCGATCGCGCCGCTGGTCCTGGCGGGGCTGCTGCTGGCTACCGTCCTGGCGGCGGCGGGCGGATGGTGGTGGCTGCGGCGCCGGGGGCCTTCGGCTGCCTTCGCGGCGGCCTATCCGGGTGTGTTCTGGGCAGTGGCGGCGCTGTTCGCGGGCGTTCACCTGATGAACTACCCAAGTGCGTCGATCGCATCGCTGCCGATGGTCCTGCCCCAGTTCTGGGCTGCGCTGCTGCTGGGTTTCACCCGCCAGCGCATTGGTCTTCCTGCGGCGATTCTCCAGCACGCCATCGCCAATGCTTCAAGCATGGCACTGGTGATGGCGGGCAGTTGATCGCTGCCGCTTCGCTCATGATCGCGGGCGAAGCGGGGTCCTTCAGTCGATGCCGAGTGCCGACTTGTAGGTGTCGAGCAGCATGTCCTGTTCGCGGCGATCGTCGGGCTTCATCTTACGGATGCGGACGATCTGGCGCATGATCTTGACGTCGTAGCCGACCGCCTTGGCCTCGTTGTAGACGTCGCGGATGTCGTCCGAGATGCCCTTCTTTTCCTCTTCGAGGCGCTCGACGCGCTCGATCAGCAGGCGCAGGCGATCGTCGGTGGTTTCGGCCATTGGGGTACGTGCTCCGGTATAAAGCGTGAATCGGTTGGCGCGCTGATAGCGAGGCGAAGGGATTCGGGCAAAGCACCGGTCTGTGGAAATCGTGTGGAGGGAAGGGGCCCTTCACGATTTTCCTACACCGCCCCGGCCTGCTAGCATCGCGGCCGATCTTTGCACCGTCGTTTTCCCTCGCTTGTTCACGCGCGCGCCGCGCATGTGTTTCATCAACTTGCGCCCTAGCTGGCACCTGACTTGCCCGCGCCCGGTCGCGGCGCTATTTCGGCCCCGCGCCGACCACGTTCGCGCCTCCAGCGGAGCTTCAAGACCGGGACGGCCCGGCACTCAACCCTTGTTGGAAAAATGCCCGCGCCATGTCCTGGATATTTCTTTTCATCGCCGGTCTGCTGGAAGTGGTCTGGGCATCCGCGATGAAGCAGTCGGAGGGTTTTTCCCGGCCCTGGCCCACCGTGGTGACCATCGTCGCGATGATCGCCAGCTTCGCCCTGCTGGCGAGCGCGATGCGGGCATTGCCGCTGGGCACCGCTTATGCGGTGTGGACCGGGATCGGCGCGCTGGGCGCCTTCGCCGTCGGCATAGTCTTGCTGGGCGAGGCGGCCAGCCCGCTGCGGCTGCTCGCCGCCGGGCTGATCCTCTCGGGCATCGTGCTCATGAAGGTGGCGACGCCCTGATGGCCACTCAGTGGCCGGGAGCGTTTTTCTTCATGCTCTCGTCCATGCGCGCCAGTTGCTCGGGCGTAGCTTCGGTCTGGTACTTGTCCTTCCACTCGCCGGCCGGCATTCCGTGGATCACCGTGCGCGCCTCCGCCTTGTCGCCCTCGAAACCGGCATCGCGGATCCAGTCTGCCAGGCAGTTGCGGCAGAAACCCGCCAGGCCCATCAGCTCGATGTTCTGCGCATCGTGGCGCTGCCGCAGATGGCGTACCAATCGGCGGAATGCCGCGGCAGCCACGGCGTCGTCCAACGCATCTATACGGTCACTATCGTTCATAATCCGCCAATCGTCCTTGGTTTGTAATGCTGCCTTTGCCATATGAACCCCCGTTCCTGAAAGAGGCAGACAGAACCTTGGCTCATACTCCCCCCGTCGTTCCCTACCGCCGCTCCCCGCACCACCGGGGCATCAAGCGCCAGCGCAAGGTGAAGATCCTGGCGACGCTCGGCCCCGCCAGCCGCGACAAGGAGACCATCGCCAAGCTGCTCAAGGCGGGCGCCGACGCCTTCCGCGTCAACATGAGCCACGGCGACCACGACACCCACCGCGAAACCATCGCCAACATTCGCGCGGTGGAAAAGGACCTCGAGCGCCCCGTCGCCATCCTGTGCGACCTGCAGGGCCCCAAGCTGCGCGTCGGCACGTTCGAAGGCGGCAAGGCCTTCATCCGCCACAGCGCCCACTTCACGCTCGACCGCGATCCCACTCCCGGCAACGACGAGCGGGTCTGCCTGCCCCACCCCGAACTGTTCGGCATTCTCCAGAAGGGCCAGCGCCTGCTGATCGACGACGGCAAGCTGCGCCTCATGGTCATCCGCGCCGAACCCGACGCGATCCTGTGCAGCGCGGAAGTCGGCGGGCCGATCTCGGACCGCAAGGGCGTGAACATCCCGGATGCCCTGATCCCGATCCCCGCGCTGACCGAAAAGGACCGGCGCGACCTCGCCTTCGCGGTGGAGCAGAAGGCGGACTGGATCGGCCTGTCCTTCGTCCAGCGCCCCGAAGACGTCGCCGAAGCCCGCCGCCTGTCGGGTGGCTATGCGGCGATCATGTCCAAGATCGAAAAGCCCGCAGCCGTCGAAAGCCTCGACGAGATCATCGAGCTGTCGGACGGCATCATGGTGGCGCGCGGCGACCTCGGCGTCGAACTGCTGCCCGAGGAAGTGCCGCCGATCCAGAAGCACATCATCGAAAAGACCCGCGCTCAGGGCAAGCCGGTGGTTGTGGCGACGCAGATGCTGGAATCGATGATCACCAGCCCTTCGCCGACCCGCGCCGAAGTTTCCGACGTCGCCAACGCGGTCTACGACGGCGCCGACGCGGTGATGCTCTCGGCCGAGACGGCGGCAGGCCAGTGGCCGGTCGAGGCGGTGACGATCATGGACCGCATCGCCGTGCGCGTCGAAAGCGATCCGACCTACCGGGCGCGCATCCACATCGCCCAGACCCCGCCCGACGCCACCAGCGCCGATGCCCTGTCCGAATCCTGCGCCCAGATCGCCGATACCCTGACCATCGAAGGCATCATCGTCTTCACCGGCTCGGGCGGCTCGGCCCGCCGCGTGGCACGCGAACGCCCGGCAGCGGCGATGCTGGTCCTGACCCCCGCGCAGAAAACGGCGCGCCGTCTGGCGATGCTGTGGGGGACGCACTGCGTCATCACCCGCGACATCGGCAGCTTCGAGGAGATGATCGCCAAGGGCAAGCGCATGGCCCTGCGCCACGGTTTCGGCGCAGCGGGATCGCGGTTGGTGACGCTGGCCGGCGTACCGTTCGGGGTGCCGGGGTCGACGAACCTGCTGCACATCGTGACGCTGACCGGGAACGAATTGGATACGCCGAAGTAAGATGAATGGAGGGGAAGTTCTGGGGCCATTGCCCCAGACCCCTTTATTGTCGGCGCTGCGCGTGCAGCTATTCGGCCGGCCAACTAGCTCTTCGTCATCCCCGCGCAGGCGGGGATCCATCTCACGGCACGGCGCTGAACCCGGATGGATTCCCGCCTACGCGGGAATGACGAGGTCGGGACCATTCACGTCCTGCCCGCGCCGAAGGCCACGAATGTCTGCCTGCTCCCCCGTGGGCGCAAAACGTGGCCACGCGCGTGACCTCGACGAAACCGGGGTGCAGTGGCGGTGGCCCCTGCTCTACCCTCTACTTCTTCTGCCGCGACCCAAACAAGGCGCTGCCCACCCGAACATGCGTAGCGCCCAGCAGCACGGCGGTTTCGAAGTCGTCGCTCATTCCCATGGAAAGCTGCTCCAGGCCGTTATCGGCAGCAATCTTCGCCAGCAAAGCGAAGAACGGCGCTGCCTCGATATCGAAGGGCGGCACGCACATCAGGCCGATCACGGGCAACCCAGCTTCACGCGCCGACGCCAACAACGCGGGCACTTCGGCAATCGCGCAGCCGCCCTTCTGCTCTTCCGCGCCGATGTTGACCTGGATAAAGCAGGGCACCTGCCGCCCGGCCTTTTCCATCGCCTTGCCCAGCGCTGTGACCAGCGAGGGGCGGTCCACCGAGTGGATGCAGTCGAACAGGGCGACGGCATCCTCGGCCTTGTTCGACTGAAGCTGGCCGACGAGGTGCAGTTTCACGTCGGGATAGGCCTCGCGCAAGGGCAGCCATTTTTCCTGCGCTTCCTGCACGCGGTTTTCGCCGAAAACGCGCTGGCCGGCGGCGAGCAGAGGCTCGATCGCTTCGGCGGCGTGGGTCTTGGAAATGGCGACGAGTTCTACGGCGCCGGGCTGGCGTCCCGCAATGCGCGCGGACTGGGCGATGCGGGCGCGGATGTCTTCTAGCTGATCCATGGCGCGCTGCTATAGCGTCCCTGTGCCGAACCGCCAGCCGTCCCTTCCTGCCTTATGGCTTATCAGCGATGCCCGCAACGATGACCGGATCGAGGCCGTGCTGGCACGTCTGCCTCGCGGATCGGGGCTGGTGTTCCGGCATTATCACCTGCCTTCGCGGGAACGGCGCGCGCGTTTCAACGTGCTCGCCCGGGCGACGCGGCGATTCGGGCATGTCATGGTGCTGGCGGGGGAGGCACGGCAGGCGCGGGCATGGAAAGCGCATGGCGCCTACGGCGCGGCGGACCGTCTTGCGCAAGGCCCCGGCGTGCTACGGCTGGTTACCGCGCACGACTTGCGCGAACTGGCGCAGGCCCACCGCGCAAGGGCCGATGCGGTGCTGATCTCGCCGGTTTTCGCCACGGCCTCGCACCCCGGCGGACACACGCTCGGCCCTGTGCGCTTCCGCCTGCTCGCGGCGCGCTCCCGGGTGCCGGTGATTGCGTTGGGCGGCATGACGGCGCACCGGGCGCTGGCCTTCCGACTGGAGCGCTGGGCCGCGATCGACGGGCTGACCGGCGGCGCGCGGTAGTTCCCCCTCCACAGCCGCGTTCCCCATCCATTCTTGACGCGGAGTCCCCCTCCGCCGCATAATCCGGGTTCGAACCCCAAGGGAATTTTACATGGCTACTCGGCCCATCGCGCCCGGTCGGCGTATCGCCAAGCCGGATTGGCGCGCCGTCCTGAAGCGCTCGCTGCGCCGTGCCGGAGAGCTGTCCGGCTCGATTGCGCTGTTTGCGGCGATGGTGTTTCTGGCGCTGGCGCTGGTAAGCTACCAGCAGACCGACCCGTCCACCTCCACCGCCGCCGGCGGCGATGTGCAGAACTGGATGGGCTCAACCGGCGCCTGGACGGCGGAGCGCGCGCTGTTCCTGTTCGGCCCGGTCTCCGCCCTGCTGGTCCCGCTGCTTTACGTTTTCGCGCGCAAGCTGTGGCTGCTGGTCGAAGAGGACGACGGCGAGATCGAGCATAGCGACCAGCGCTGGTGGATGCCCTTCGGCGTCCTGGCGCTGGCAATGCTGCTGATCGCGACGGTGCTGTCGCTGTGGTTTACCCAGCCGGGCGGCACCCTGCCTGCCTCGATGGGCGGTATTTCCGGGCTGCTGGGCGCTAAGGCGGTCACCGCGATCGCCGGCCTTTCGCCCGAGCCGGCGCAGAACTGGATCAAGCTGGCCCTCGCGCTGGTATGCCTGGGCGTGGGCGTGATGCTGGCAGGGCGCGTCTTCGCGCTCGACTGGGTACGCCTGCTGACGCTGCCGGGCCGTATCGGCCGCCTGCCGCGCGGTTTGTCCGTGCCTGAGGAAATGCCCTTCAAGGCCGGCAGGGAAAAGAAGGAAACGGCCCGCGCCGAAGCCGCCCCGCGCGTGGCCGAAGCTGCCGCCGGCAACGTCGGCATCGCCGCGCCCGCCGCCGACAAGCCGCGCAAACCGCCGGAGATCGCCGACCCCAAGGTATCCGCGACGCCAGCACAGGTTGGCTTCGGCGACCGCCAGAAGGACA
Organism: Novosphingobium barchaimii LL02; assembly: GCF_001046635.1. Taxonomy (GTDB): domain Bacteria; phylum Pseudomonadota; class Alphaproteobacteria; order Sphingomonadales; family Sphingomonadaceae; genus Novosphingobium; species Novosphingobium barchaimii. The sequence continues at coordinate 636,806 of NZ_KQ130454.1, read as the reverse complement.
TGTTCGACAAGTACACGCTGCCCAGCCTCGACCTGCTGGAAGACCCGCAGCCCAATTCGCAGCCCAAGATCGACAAGCTCAGCCTGGAGCGCAACGCGCGTCTGCTGGAAACCGTGCTCGACGACTTCAACGTCAAGGGCGAGATCACCGCCGTGCGCACCGGCCCGGTCGTCACCATGTACGAACTGGAACCGGCGCCGGGCATCAAGGCCAGCCGCGTGATCGGCCTGGCCGACGACATCGCCCGCAACATGTCGGCGATCTCGGCCCGCGTATCCTCGATCCCGGGCCGCACCGTCATGGGCATCGAACTGCCGAACGCGGACCGCCAGATGGTTTCGTTCAAGGAAATGGTCGCGTCCGAGGCCTTCGCCAACCACAAGGGCATGTTGCCGATCATCCTTGGCAAGGACATCGCCGGTGAGCCGGTGGTCGCGGATCTTGCCACCATGCCTCACCTGCTGGTCGCCGGTACGACCGGTTCGGGTAAGTCGGTGGGGCTCAACGCGATCCTGCTCTCGCTGCTGTACCGCCTCACCCCGGCGCAGTGCCGGCTGATCCTTGTCGATCCCAAGGTGCTGGAACTCAAGAGCTATGACGATATCCCGCACCTGCTCTCCCCCGTCGTCACCGAACCGCCCAAGGCCATCCGCGCCCTGAAATGGGCGGTTGAGGAGATGGAGCGCCGCTACCGGATGATGAGCGAGATCAGCGTCCGCAACCTCGCCAGCTTCAACGAAAAGGTGCGTACCGCCGCTGCCAAGGGCAAGCCGCTGGGCCGCCGTATCCAGATCGGCTTCGACCCCGACACCGGCGAGGAACTCTACGAGGACCGCCAGCTGGATTATGAGACGCTGCCCCAGATCGTCCTCATCGTCGACGAGCTGGCCGATCTCATGGTCACCGTGGGCAAGGAAATCGAAGTGCTGATCCAGCGCCTCTCGCAAAAGAGCCGCGCGGCCGGCATCCACCTCATCATGGCGACGCAGCGCCCCTCGGTCGACGTCATCACCGGCGTCATCAAGGCCAACCTGCCGACCCGCGTCTCCTTCGCCGTCACCAGCCGCATCGACAGCCGCACGATCCTGGGCGAACAGGGCGCCGAACAGCTGCTGGGCAAGGGCGACATGCTGTACAAACCCAGCTCCGACCCGATCAAGCGCGTCCACGGCCCGTTCGTTTCGGACGAGGAGGTGGAACAGGTGGCTACCTACTGGCGCACCCAGGGCAAGCCCGATTACATCGATGCCGTCACCGAGGAACCGGAAGAAGGCAGCTTCGGCTTCGACGACCTCGACGCCACCGCGTCGGACGCCCCGGACGAGCGCAAGTACCGCCAGGTCTGCCACCTCGTGTTCGAGAACCAGAAAGTTTCGGTCTCGTGGCTGCAGCGCCAGATGGGCGTGGGCTACAACACCGCCGCCAAATGGGTGGAGCGCATGGAAAATGATGGCTTCGTCGGCCCCGCCAACCACGTCGGCCGCCGCGACATCTACCGCGACGAGAACGGCAACCCGCTATGAAGCCATGCGGCCTGAAATGGGCGGCACTGGCGCTGGTCGCTCTTGTCGCCACTCCGGCGGTTGCGGACACGACGCTGAAGGTCCTGACCGGCAAGTGGGTGAAGGTCTTCGCCGTCGATGTGGAACGCCTGCTTGGCCGCAGCATCCGCATCGATGCTGCAAGCGTTGTGCCCGGAGGGCTTGGCCGGACCTTCCGAGAAGCCGTGGTCATTCTCAATCCGACCTCGCAGCTTGCGCGCGGCAGCACGGCCTTTTCGGTGCGCAGCGTGGATTGCGCGGGCGGCCGCGTGGTGACGACGCAGTGGCGCCTGATCGGCCCAACCGGCGGCCAGATCGGCGCTTCGACGGTGGCGGGCCAAGTGACCCGCTTCGACTGGAATTCCGAGGACGGCAAGGTTTTGAAGTACATCTGCATGGGGGTGCGGCCGCGCTGAGGGGGAGGGCGGGCGCTAAGGGAAGACCTGGGGCCATCGCCCCAGACCCCTTTACCTGAGGTCACGCGCCCAACGTCGCTGCGTGCGCTACGTCGACGGTCCCGGGGTCCGGGGCAATGGCCCAAGGTCTTTCCCTTCCAACTCTTCCAACCTTCCCGATAGGGACTGGCGCAGCGAATCGCTTCCTGCCATAGGAACAAACCATGATCGCCAAACTAACAGGTCTTCTCGACGACACCGGCCCCGATTGGGCGATCATCGACGTGAACGGCGTGGGCTATCTCGTCCAGTGCTCGGCGCGAACGCTCGATCATCTCGGCATCCGCGGCGACCGGGTGGTGATCCACACCGAGATGCAGGTTTCGGAAACTGACCAGCGCCTGATCGGCTTTGCCAGCGCGGCGGAGCGTAACTGGTTCCGCCTGCTGACGGCGGTGCAGGGTGTGGGCTCGAAGGTGGCGCTGGCGATTCTGTCGGCGTTGACGACCGAGGAAATTCAGCGTGCCTGTGCCGGCGGCGATTCGGCAATGGTGGCGCGGGCCAACGGCGTGGGCCCGAAGTTGGCCAGCCGGATCGTCAATGAATTGAAGGATAAAGCGGGCGCCTTGCCCACCGCGCCGGGGCTTGCCGGAACGATTGCTTTCGTACCGCCGGGCTCGGCCAGCGCGGATGCCGTTTCGGCCTTGCAGAATCTGGGCTTCAAGCCTGCGGTGGCCGCCATGGCGGTAGGCAAGGCGGTGGAGGAACTGGGCGAGGTTGCAGGCCTGAACGACCTTGTGCGCGTGGCGCTGAGGCGGGCGGCGGGCTAAGACATGACCGACAATCCCATTCTCACCCCGATGCGCCAGCCCGAAGACGTCGACGCAGCGCTGCGGCCCAAGACCCTGGAAGAATTCGTCGGTCAGGCCGGGGCGAAGGACAACCTGCGGGTGTTCATCGAAAGCGCCAAGTCGCGGCGCGAGGCGATGGATCATGTGCTTTTCTTTGGGCCGCCGGGGCTGGGCAAGACCACGCTGGCGCAGATCGTTGCCCGCGAACTGGGCGTGGGTTTTCGCGCCACCAGCGGGCCGGTGATTGCCAAGGCAGGCGATCTGGCGGCGCTGCTGACCAATCTCGAACAGGGCGACGTCCTGTTCATCGACGAGATCCACCGCCTCAATCCCGTGGTTGAGGAAGTGCTCTACCCGGCGATGGAGGACCGCGCGCTGGACCTCATCATCGGCGAAGGGCCATCTGCTCGTTCGGTGCGGATCGACTTGCCGCCTTTCACGCTGGTTGGCGCCACGACGCGGCAAGGCTTGCTCCAAACCCCACTACGCGACCGTTTCGGCATTCCGGTGCGGCTGCAGTTCTATTCGGTGGAGGAACTGGAGAAGGTCGTCACACGCGGCGCCGGGCTGCTGGGCATCGGCATGGACAAGGGCGGCGCGACCGAGATCGCCCGGCGCGCGCGCGGTACGCCGCGCGTGGCGGGGCGGCTGATGCGGCGGGTGCGCGATTTCGCGCATGTAGCCGGGGAAACCGTCATCACGCGGGAGATCGCGGACGATTCGCTGACCCGGCTGGAGGTCGATTCGATCGGCCTCGATTCGCAGGATCGGCGTTATCTGCGGATGATCGCGGACATCTACAAGGGCGGCCCCGTCGGCGTGGAAACGCTGGCAGCGGGCCTTTCGGAACCGCGCGACACGATCGAGGAAGTGATCGAGCCATATCTCATTCAGCTTGGTCTGGTGGCACGCACGGCGCGCGGCCGCTGCCTTAACGACCGGGGCTGGACGCACCTTGGAATGAGTCCCCCGACGGCCCCTCAGAACGGGCTTTTCGATTCGGAAGGGTAAACGCCAGCGGTTTGATTCGTCAGGCAAAACCGTCGGGGAAATTTACATCTCTCCGTCCGGACAGTCCCGTTTCGGCACAACCTCATGGTTAGAAGAATAAATTAACCAGTTTTCCCGCCTTGGGACGTGAGAATAGCGGTTAACGCCGTTGTCCCGTTAACCGGACTCTGCGTTGTTTCTGGCAGATGGATCGCAAGTGTCGGTTCAAGACACCGCCGCGATCCAGGCAAAATAAAGAGAGCAACCAGTATGTCCGTTCGGATGGCCCTTGCGAAACTGTCTGCCTGTGCGGCAGGCTGCGCTATTATCGGTGGCGGCGCCGTCCACGTGGCCGAAACGCAATCGGCGAAGACCGAGTACCGCAAGGTCAAGACGGCCATCCCGGCAAAACCGGTTAAGCGCATCGTCCGGAAGGATGATCCGCGCACCACCAGGCGCGTGCGCAAGATCATCAAGCGAACCTGTTGCGACCAGCAGCAGGCCGCGATGGTTCCGCTGCCCGCACCATACATTCCCCCGGCTCCGCCCGCGTCCTATTCGGGCGGCGGCGGAGGCACCCCGGTGGTGATCGGCGGCGGTCCTATGGGCGGTTTCGGCGGCGGGTTCTTCGGCGGGTTCTTTGGCGGTGGCGGCGGAAGCAGCGGCGGCGGCAATGTCGTCATCAGCTCCACCACCAGCGGTGTCACGACAACCGGCGGGGTCACCACAACGGGCGGCGTTACCTCGACTTCCTCGTCGACCACGACCGGCGGTGTCACCTCTACCACGGGCGGGTCGACTTCGACGACGACCGGCGGGATATCCTCGACCACCGGCGGATCGACTTCCACCACCGGCGGCATCACATCGACGACCTCGTCCACTTCGGGCAACGTCACCAGCACGACTTCGGGTAATGTCACCAGCAGCACTTCCGGGAACGTGACGAGCACCACTTCGTCGTCGTCTTCCTCGTCGTCCAGCTCCTCGTCTTCGTCGAGTTCGTCCTCCAGTTCTTCGGGCGGAAACGACAATACCACCGGCGGCGCGACTTCGACCGGATCGTCGAGCAGCGGTTCCTCGTCTTCGTCGGGCTCCTCGACCACGGGCGGGGCGACCAGTTCCTCGTCGAGCACATCCAGCTCGTCATCGACGAGTTCGTCGTCATCGGGCGGTTCGACTTCGACCACGTCGGGCGGCACCGACGTGCCAGCACCGCCGATGCTGGTCCTGTTCGGCGCTGCAGCGGCCGCGATCGTCGGTCGCCGCCGCCTTTCGCGTGCCAAGGCGGCCTAAGTCCTGATATAACGAACACATGGGGAGGGTGGCCGTGCAAACGGTGCCCATATGTGGAAGGGCGGCGCCACCAGGCGCTGCCCTTTTTCGTGGGCGTCTTGTATTGATTGCGGCGAGGTTGCGTGCGGTCGAAGGCCCGCCGGGCAAAAGAAAACCCCGCCCGGTTGCCCGGACGGGGGTTCTTCAACGCCTGAAAAGAATCAGGCAGCCAGCTTGCGCAGCACGTATTGCAGAATGCCGCCGTTCATGAAGTACTCGACTTCGTTGGCGGTATCGATGCGGCACAGCGCCGTGAAGGTGAACTTCGAGCCGTCGGCTCTGGTCACTTCGACCTCGACGTCCTGCTGCGGTTTCAGGCTGGCGACGCCGGTGATGGTGAAGCTGCAGTCCCCATCCAGCGCCAGCGAGGTGCGGGTATCGCCATCCTTGAACTGCAGTGGCAACACGCCCATGCCCACCAGGTTCGAGCGGTGGATGCGCTCGAAGCTCTCAACGATGACCACGCGCACGCCTAGCAGGTTGGTGCCCTTGGCGGCCCAGTCACGCGAGGAGCCGGTGCCGTATTCCTTGCCGCCAATGACGATCAGCGGGGTGCCGTCCGCCTTGTGCTTCATAGCGGCGTCGTAGACCGGCATCGCCTCGGTGCCGTAGCGGCTCATGCCGCCCTCGATGCCGGGGACCATTTCGTTGCGGATGCGGATGTTGGCGAAAGTACCGCGCATCATAACGTCGTGGTGGCCGCGGCGCGAGCCGTAGGAGTTGAAGTCCTCCTTGGCGACCTGGTGCTCCATCAGCCACTTGCCCGCCGGGCTGTCTGCCTTGATGGACCCCGCCGGCGAGATGTGGTCGGTGGTGATCGAATCGCCCAGGATCAGCAGCGGCCTGGCCTCGATGATGTCCGAAACCGGCGCCGGGGTCATCTCCATGCCCTCGAAGTAGGGCGGGTTGGCGACATAGGTGGAACCCGCGCGCCACTGGTAGGTGTCCGAGCCGACGACGTTGATCGCCTGCCAGTGCTTGTCGCCCTTGTAGACGTCGGCGTAGCGGGCCTGGAACATCGCGCGGTCGACGCAGGCGTTCATCGTCTCGTTGACTTCGAGGTTGGTGGGCCAGATGTCCTTGAGGTAGACGTCGACGCCGTCCTTGCTCTTGCCGATCGGGGTCGTGGTGAAATCTTCCACCACGGTGCCCTTCAGGGCATAGGCGACGACCAGCGGGGGCGAGGCGAGGAAGTTGGCGCGCACGTCCGGCGAGACGCGGCCCTCGAAGTTGCGGTTGCCCGAGATCACGGCGCTGGCAACCAGGCCGTTCTCGTTGATCGCCTTGCTGATAGGCTCGGCCAGCGGGCCGGAGTTGCCAATGCAGGTAGTGCAGCCGTAACCGACGAGGTTGAAGCCGATGTTGTCGAGGTGCGACTGCAGCCCGGCCTTTACCAGGTAATCGGTGACGACCTGCGATCCGGGGGCAAGGCTGGTCTTGACCCAGGGCTTGGGCTTGAGGCCCAGTTCGTCAGCCTTCTTAGCCACGAGGCCCGCGGCCACCAGCACGCTCGGGTTCGAGGTGTTGGTGCAACTGGTGATCGCCGCGATCATGACGTCGCCGTCACCGATGTCGAAGTCCTTGCCTTCCACCGGCACGCGCTGCGGGGTCTTCTTGTACGTGGTCGCCATGTCGGCATTGAACACGTCGTCTACTTCGGGGAGCGAAACCCAGTCCTGCGGGCGCTTCGGGCCGGCGAGCGAAGGCACGACAGTCGCCATGTCCAATTCGAGCGTGCTGGTGAAGATCGGGTCGGCGGCGGCCGGGTCGATCCAGAAGCCCTGCTCGCGCGCATAGGCTTCGACCAGGGCGATCTGCTCTTCCTCGCGGCCGGTCAGGCGCAGGTAGTCCAGCGTCTTGTCGTCGATGCCGAAGAATCCGCAGGTCGCGCCGTATTCGGGGGCCATGTTGGCAAGCGTCGCGCGGTCGGCAAGGCTCAGCGAGGCGAGGCCGGGGCCGAAATATTCCACGAAACGGCCGACGACGCCGTGCTTGCGCAGCATCGAGGTGCAAGTGAGCACCAGGTCGGTGGCCGTGACGCCTTCCTGAAGCTCGCCGATCAGCTTGAACCCGACCACTTCGGGGATGAGCATCGAAACCGGCTGGCCCAGCATCGCGGCTTCGGCCTCGATCCCGCCCACGCCCCAGCCCAGCACGCCCAGGCCGTTGACCATGGTGGTGTGGCTATCGGTGCCGACGCAGGTATCGGGATAAGCGACGAGATCGCCGTTCTGGTCGGTCGAGGACCAGACGGTCTTGGCGATGTTCTCCAGGTTAACCTGGTGGCAGATGCCGGTGCCCGGGGGAACGGCATAGAAATTGTCGAGCGACTTGGAGCCCCACTTGAGGAAGTCATAGCGCTCCATATTGCGCTGGTACTCGATCTCGACGTTCTGCTCGGCAGCCTTGGGGTGCCCGAACTCGTCGACCATGACCGAGTGGTCGATGACCAGGTTCACGGGAACCAGCGGGTTGATCTTGGAGGTATCGCCGCCAAGCTTGGAGATCGCATCGCGCATGGCGGCCAGATCGACCACGCAAGGCACGCCGGTGAAGTCCTGAAGCAGTACGCGCGCCGGGCGGTACTGGATCTCCTCGCCAGTGACGGGGTTCTGCTGCCAACCGGCGATGGCCTTGATGTCATCGGTGGAGACGGTAAATCCGCCGTCTTCGAAGCGCAGGAGGTTCTCAAGCAACACTTTCATCGAGAAAGGCAGGCGGCTGACGTCGCCGATCTTCTCGGCTGCCTTCTTGAGCGAGTAGTATGCGACGGCCTTGCCGCCGACGGTCATGGTGCTGCGGGTCCCGAGCGAGTCCTGTCCGACTTGGGTCATGGTGGGCTTTGTTCCCTTTGTCTGGGCCTGCCCGCTGCCTCCGGCGCTCCTGAACCGTGCTGCAGTGCGACAAGCGGTTTCGTCGGCTTGCCGATGCGCGCTCAGGGGTGGAAGGTCAAGTGTAGCGGGGGTAGACTTAAGTGTTGTTTTGCGCACGCATTGTGCCAACCCAGCAACCCAGAACGATCAAGGTGGTTCCCGCGATCACGCCGGGGCCAAGCGTCTCACCGAAGATCAGCCAGCCCATCAGCGCCGCCCAGAGGAAGCCGGTATATTCCACCGGCACCAGAACCTGCGCCTCTGCACGGGCGTAGCCCCACGACAGGAACAACAGCGCGGTGGTGGCCAGCGCCCCGCCGGCCAGGGTCCAGTACAGGGCGGCTGCGTCGGGCATGGTCCAGTAGAACGGCGCGAAGACCAGGAAGATCAGTGCGAGGTTGAAGTTCTGGAATTGCGCGATCTCGATCGGGCCCGCCAGCAGCGCCTGCTTGCGCTGCAGCACGAGGTTGAGCGCATAGAACACGGCCGAGAAGACGATGGCGATCGTGCCCTCAATCGCATCCGGCCCGTATTCTCCAGCGCCAAAGCGGTCGGCGCCGATCACGACCATGCCGACAAGGCCCAGCAGTGCGGCAAGGATGGCGCGGGGGTGGATCGTCTCGCCCAGCAGCAGCGCGGCGAAATAGAGTGCGATGATCGGCGCGAAGAACGAGATCGCCATGCCCTCGGCCATCGGAATGCGGACCAGCCCGTGGAAGAACAGCGCCGCCATCACGGCCGTCACCGCAGAGCGCTGGAAATGCAGCTTCGCCACCTTGCGGCTGGGCACCGGGCGGCCCGCCGCCAGCCATAGTGGCAGCGTCATCACGGCGGCGAAAACATTGCGCAGGAGTAGCGCGGTGAGCACGCCCACGGCCAGCGAGGCGGCCTTCATCGCGGCGTCCATCACGCTGAAAGAGGCAATCCCGGCAACAACGGCCAGCACAGGCAGCAGGACGGAAGTGGGGCGGGAAGGCGTTTGCATGACGCCTTGCCTGTCGCCCCGCGCAATGTTGTGCGCAAGCAATTCATGCCTGCGACATGTCGCATCCTTGAAGAGAAACGCGTAAAAGGCCACATCGTGGCAACCTTCGGGTGACTTCATGCGTCATCCTGAGGATATTCAATCGGGCAGGTTTCAAGGAAATATGGTGAGTTTCAAGCGGTATGGTCCCGGCGTCGTCTCGGCGCTCACGATCCTGGCTCTCGGTGCGCAGACGGCGCAGGCGCAGAAGATCAAGACGGAAATGCCCGAGGACCTGCTGCCCAAGAGCACGGCCACGCCCGCCGCGCCCACTTCGGCGCCCAAGCGCGTTCCCGCGCCGGTGCCGGTGCCCCCCTCTCCAACTGCGATGCAGAGCCCGGTGGGTACGCCAATGGTTTCGGTGCCCGTTGTGCAGGACGCCGTGGTGGCCGAACCGGTGATGCCTTGGGCGCTGGCGGATGCGCAGGCCCTGCTCAAGACCATCGAATATATCGGCAAGGAAGGCCTTATGCCCGCCGATTACCAGCCCGCCGCGCTGAAAACCGCGATTGCGGCCGGCGAAGGCGATGCGCTGGACGCCTTGGCAAGCCGAGTTTTCGGGTGGCTTATCGAGGACTTGCGCGATGGCCGCACCCCGATGGCGGCGCGCGTGCAGTGGTTCGCGGTTGACCCGGACCAAGACGCGATGCCCACCGCCACGATCATGGCGCAGGCGCTTTCCGACCATAACATCGCCGGTATCGTTGACACATTGGCACCAACCAACCCGGACTATGCGGCGCTCAAGACCGAGCTTAACGCCACTCCGATGGCGAACAAGCCGCGACGCGCGCTGATCCAGGCGAACATGGACCGCTGGCGCTGGCTGGCCCGTGACCTTGGCAGCGTGTATCTTATGACCAACGTGCCCGAGTTCCAGCTTCGCTTGATCGTCAAGAACAAGGCGGGCGAATACAAGGCCATCCGCACCTACAAGACGGTGGTTGGCAAGCCGGGCCGCACCGCTACGCCGCAGCTGGCTGAGACGGTAAGCGCGGTAGTGTTCAACCCGACCTGGACGGTGCCGCAGTCTATCGTCAAGGGTGAGGGCCTGGGCGCCAAGGTGCTGGCCAATCCCCGTTGGGCTGCCGCCAACCACTACAAGGGCTACAAGGCAGAGAACGGCATGATCACCGTTGTCCAGCAGCCGGGGCCAAGCAACGCGCTGGGCCTGATGAAGATCGACATGCCCAACCCCCATGCGATCTACCTGCACGACACGCCTTCGAAGCAGTACTTCAATTCGGACGTGCGCGCCTTCAGCCATGGCTGCATCCGCACCGAGCGGGCTGTCGAACTTGGCATGACCATGGCGATCCTGGGTGCCCAGATGTCAGCCACCGACGCCGCCGAACTGTCGCGCGCGGGCGAGTACAAGAAGGTGCCGATGACGCGCACTTTCCCGGTTTACCTCACCTATTTCACCTTCGCCCGTTCGATCGACGGCGATTTGAAGCCCTTTGCCGACATCTACGAGCGCGATGCGCCGGTGCTCGCCAGCTTCAAGGCACCCCGCGCACTCAAGACTACCCAGCGCACCAGCGACGAGGCAATCATCCAGCTGGACAACCCGCTTTAAGAGTAACGCGGCGGCGATCTAACCGGCGGCGCGCTTGTCCCGCGCCGCTGCGCGGGCCAAATCGGCGTCGTAGGTAAGGAGCTACCCGCGATGACCGACCAAAACGCCGACCGCATCGACGAGGCAACCGCGCGTGTCGCCGACCTTGAGGCCGAACTCGAAGCCTCTGGCACCACCACGCGCGAAGCGGAGGCACTGTCCCGCATTCGCGCATTGCTTCATGATTGGGTAGATACGGTCACAGCCGTGGTAGCGACGCCGGGCGTCGGGCGCGTAGTGCTGATCCATGACAGCGGCACGGAATCGCGCATAGCATCGCCCGAATTGCCGTACCTGCTGGCGATGCCGGTAACATTCGAAGACTGATCCACCCCCATAACGTAGCGACGGGGTGGAAGTCTTCAGTGCCGGCGGATCACTTCCAGAAACGCATCGCCATAGGCATCCAGCTTGCGCGTGCCGACGCCGCCGATACCGCCCAAGTCCGCCAATGACGAAGGCCGCGCCGCTGCCATCTCGCGCAGGGTCGAATCGTGGAAAACGACGTAAGGCGGCACTCCGGCCTCCTTCGCCAGCTCCCGGCGCAGTTCGCGCAAGGCGTCGAACAGCGGATCGTCGACCGGGTTGGATGCCACGTCGCCGCCCTTGGAACGGCGCTTGCGCTCGGTTTTGGGCGGCACGACGATTGCTACCGAAGCCTCACCCTTCAGAATCTCGCGGGCATCGCCGCCCAGCATCAAACCGCCATGCTCGGTCGGCGTGAGGCTACCGCGCGCCTGGAGCGCACGGGCCAGCGCCTTGAGCATCGGCTTCTCTTCCTCGGTCAGGATGCCGAAGACCGAAAGTTGGTCGTGCCCGCGTTGCAGCACGCGGTCGTCGGCAACGCCGGTCAGCACCTTTTCCAGATGGCCCAGGCCATAGGACTGCCCGGTGCGGTAGACTGCCGAGAGCAGTTTGCGCGCCACGTCGGTCACATCGACCACGCCCACCGGGTTGATGCAGTTGTCGCAGTTGCCGCAGGTTTCGGCAGGCTGCTCGCCGAAATGGCGCAGCAGTACCGCGCGGCGGCAGGCGGCGGTTTCAACAAGGCCGGCCAGCGAATCGAGGCGCTGGCGCTCGCTCTGCAGGCGGTGCGGCTCGATCTCCGACAGGCGCTGGCGGGCACGGGCGAAATCGTCCGCGCCCCAGAACATCACCGCCACCGAGGGGTCGCCGTCGCGCCCGGCGCGGCCGGTTTCCTGATAGTACCCCTCGATTGACTTGGGGATGCCGGCATGGGCCACGAAGCGCACGTCCGGCTTGTCGATGCCCATGCCGAAGGCGACCGTTGCCACCATCACCATGTCTTCGGAGGCCACGAAAGCGGCCTGGTTGCGGGCGCGAACCTCTGGCGGAAGGCCGGCGTGATAGGGTAGCACCCGCCGGCCGGTCGCGGTGGCCAGGCTTTCGGCAAGCTGCTCCACGCGTGCGCGGGTGGGGGCGTAGATGATGCCGGGGCCGGGGTTGTCCTCCACCACTGCCTTGATCTGACGCATCGCGTTGTCGCGCGGCTGGATGGTGTAGCGGATATTGGGCCGGTCGAATCCGGCGATGATCATGCCGTCTTCGGGAATGCCGAGTTGGGCAAGGATATCGGCGCGGGTGTGGTGATCCGCCGTGGCCGTCAGCGCGAGACGCGGGACTTGCGGGAAGGCGTCGAGCAGCGGGCGCAGCAGGCGGTAGTCGGGGCGAAAATCGTGGCCCCACTCGGAAACGCAGTGCGCTTCGTCGATGGCGAACAGGCCGATCCGCGCGCTCATCAGCAGTTCGCGGAAGTGCGACTGGCTGGCGCGTTCCGGGGCGATGTAGAGCAGGTCTAGCTCGCCCGCGCGGAAGGCGTCCATGGTCTGGCCCCGATCGGTGTCGGCGCTGGTCAGGGTCGCTGCGCGAATGCCATTGGCCCGGGCGGAACGAAGCTGGTCATGCATCAAGGCGATCAGCGGCGAGACGACCACGCAGGTCCCCTGCAGCATCACCGCCGGAAGCTGATAGGTCAGCGACTTGCCCGCACCTGTCGGCATTATCGCCAGCGTGGACTGACCATGCAGCACGCGGTCGACCACCTGATTCTGCACACCGCGAAAGCCGTTGAAGCCGAAGACGTCATGAAGCGACTTGGCCACTGCGTCCGGCGTTGGCGGGGCAGCCGGCGTCCAGTCGACATCCGGCGCATAGGGGTCGATCATGTCGGCGTCAGGTTCGCCGTAAAAGGTCGTCTCGAAAGGCCAGTCGTCTTCGTTCACGCTGGCGACTATGGCAGAGCGTCAGCCTCGCTGGAACCCGCGAGGCAGCGCCTTTTCGCGATTTCGGTGGCAAAACAGTTTCAGGGGCGGCGGGGGAAGACCTCCGGCCATCGGCCAAGTTCTTTGGCTTCTCCGTAAAACCCCCAATCCAGCGTTAAATGCTCGATCAGCACTGCGATGATAGCTCGTAACGATGCTGCAATCGATTTCAAGTCGTGGGGGCTTGAGCGATTGCAAGCCGCAGGGTCGAGAAAAACAATGAGTCGTTACATGCAGGATGCATCTGCCGGACGCGGGGAAGGCCGGTGCAACTGGCTCACCGAGATGGAATTGGCGGAGAGGGCACATGTCCTCAAGATGCTGGCGCGTGAACTGGGGCAGGATACCGCGCCGGCCATCGCCGAACTGGCGAAGCATGGCCTGGACGCGGCTCTGGCGGTTCTTGCTGTGGCTGTGGGCACCAGCGTCAGCGATGCGTATCTGCGCCAGCGCGCCTTGTGGCGCGCTGGGCAATCGCTTTCCTGAACCCGGTTTCGGCTTAGTCGAGGTTGGGGCGCAGCCAGCGTTCGGCCGTGGGCAGGTCCACGTCCCGGCGCACGGCGTAGTCCTCCAACTGGTCGCGGCCGATGCGGGCAACGCCGAAGTACTGGCTTTCCGGGTGGGCGAAGTAGAAGCCCGACACCGCGGCGGTGGGCAGCATCGCCTGGCTTTCGGTCAGCACGATCCCGGCATTGTCCGATGCTTTGAGCAGGTCGAACAGAATTGGTTTGAGCGAGTGGTCGGGGCAGGCCGGGTAGCCGGGCGCGGGGCGGATGCCGCGATATTCCTCGCGGATCAAGGCTTCGTTGGTGAACTGCTCGTCGGCGGCGTAGCCCCATAGCCTGGTGCGCACGTGCGCGTGGAGGCGCTCGGCGAAGGCTTCCGCGAAGCGGTCGGCAAGGGCTTTCAGCAGGATGTCCGAGTAGTCGTCGTGCGCGGCCTGGAAGCGGGCGAGGTGCGGTTCGATGCCGTGGATGCCCACAGCGAAGCCGCCGAGCCAGTCGCCCGCCGGGTCGATGAAGTCGGAAAGGCAGAAGTTCGCCCGCCCGCGTGACTTCTTCACCTGCTGGCGCAGCATGGGCAGGCGGGTGCCGTCATCGAGGAGCACGTCATCGCCATCGGCGCGCACTGGCCAGAAGGCGCAGACGCCCTTGGCGGTCAGCCACTTTTCATCGATGATCTTTTTCAGCATCGCCTGTGCATCGGCGAACAGGCTGGTCGCGCTTTCGCCGACCACTTCGTCGGTGAGGATGTTCGGGTAGTTGCCCGCCAGTTCCCAGGCGCGGAAGAACGGGGTCCAGTCGAACGTCTCGGCAAGGTCCGCAAGGTCCCATTCCTCGAAGACGTGCAGGCCCGGCTCCACCGGCGCCGGGGCCTTGAGCGCAAAGTCGGTGGGGAACTTGTTGGCGCGCGCGTCGGTAAGCGACAGCAGGTCGCTCTGGCCCTTGTTGGCGCGGGCTTCGCGTACCTTCTCGTAGTCGATCGAGACGGAGGACACGAAGCCCTCCGCCTGCGTGTCCGACAGAAGCTGCGAAGCCACGCCGACCGCGCGGCTGGCATCCAGGACATGGATCACCGGGCCCTTGTAGGCCGGGTCGATGCGCAGCGCGGTGTGGACCTTGGACGTGGTGGCGCCGCCGATCAGCAGCGGGATGGTCATCTCCGAACGCTGCATTTCCTCGGCCACGGTCACCATCTCGTCGAGCGAGGGGGTGATCAGGCCCGACAGGCCGATGATGTCGGCGTCATGCTCGGCCGCCTGTTCGAGGATCTTCGACCACGGCACCATGACGCCCAGATCGATCACTTCGTAGCCGTTGCACTGCAGGACCACGCCAACGATGTTCTTGCCGATATCGTGGACGTCGCCCTTGACGGTGGCCATGATGATACGGCCCTTGGCCTTCGCGCCGGGCTCCTTGCTCGCCTCGATGAAGGGGATCAGGTGGGCGACCGCCTTCTTCATCACGCGCGCCGATTTGACCACCTGCGGCAGGAACATCTTGCCGCTGCCGAACAGGTCGCCGACCACGTTCATGCCGCCCATCAGCGGGCCTTCGATGACCTCGATCGGGCGGCCGCCGGCGGCTTCGATCGCGGCGCGGCATTCCTCGGTATCCTCGACGACATAGGCGTCGATGCCCCGGACCAGCGCATGCTCCAGACGCTTGACCACGTCCCAGCTGCGCCATTCCTCCGCGGCCTTTTCGGCGACGACGTCCTTGCCCTTATAGCTTTCGGCGAGGTCGATCAGGCGCTCGGTGGCGGTTCTGCCGTCTGCCCCGACGCCGGGGGTGCGCATCATGATGACGTCTTCGCAGGCCTCGCGAAGCGCAGGGTCGATCTGGTCGTAGACGTCGAGCTGGCCGGCGTTCACGATCGCCATGTCCAGTCCGGCGGGGATCGCATGGTAGAGGAAGACCGAGTGCATCGCCCGGCGTACCGTCTCGTTGCCGCGGAAGCTGAACGAGAGGTTGGAGAGTCCGCCCGAGAAGTGGACATGCGGGCAGGTCGCGCGGATTTCCGCCACCGCCTCGATGAAGTCCAGCCCGTAGCGGTCATGCTCCTCGATGCCGGTGGCGACGGCGAAGACGTTGGGGTCGAAGATGATGTCTTCTGGCGGGAAGCCGATGCCGGTGAGCAGCTTGTAGGCGCGCTGACAGATCTCGATCTTGCGGGCCTTGGTGTCGGCCTGTCCGGTCTCGTCGAAGGCCATGACGACCACGGCGGCGCCGTAATCCATGCACTTTCGCGCATAGTGCAGGAACGGCTCCTCGCCTTCCTTCATCGAGATCGAATTGACGATCGGCTTGCCCGAGACGCATTTCAGACCTGCCTCGATCACGTCCCACTTCGAGCTGTCGATCATCACCGGCACGCGGGCGATGTCCGGCTCGGCGGCGATCAGGTTGAGGTAGGTGGTCATCGCCTCGATCGCGTCGAGCAGGCCCTCGTCCATGTTGACGTCGATCACCTGCGCGCCGTTCTCGACCTGCTGGCGGGCCACTTCGACAGCGGCGGGATAATCGCCGGCCATGACCAGCTTCTTGAATTTCGCCGAGCCGGTGACGTTGGTGCGCTCGCCGATGTTGACGAAGCGGGCGCCGGTGGAGGCAGGGGCGGAAGTGGTCGAGGTCATGGTTCTTCTCGTTGGATCAGAGGGCGGCTGCGGCAAGAGGCCGTGCCAGCACATAGTCGTTGTAAATCTTGCCGCCCACGTCGAAACGGCGAGTGCCGATCGTCTCGAACCCGTGCTTGCGGTAAAAGGCCAGCGCGCGGCTGTTATCGTCCTTGACGCCCAGCAGCAGGCGCCTGGCGCCCGCCGCTTCTGACATCACCGCCTGCATCAGCGCGCTGGCCATGTAGGAACCCTGAAAGCGCGAGAGCAGATAGATGCGCTTCAGTTCAAGGTCGCCCGGCTGCGCCAGTTCCAGCTCCGGCGTGCAGGACAATGCATAGCCTACGGGCGCACCGCCCGGCTCGATCTCGGCCAGCCACGCCTTCGCGCCCCTGGCGAGATAGGCGCGGTACGTCTCCGCCGCGTGCTGGTCCCGGCAATGTGCCACCAGTGCACTGCCGTCGATCAGCCCCGCGAAGCTTTCGAGGAACGTCGCCGCGCCCACCAGGCCAAGCGCGTCGGCATCTTCCGGGCCGGCCGGGCGGATGCGCCAGATGGGAATGTCGGTCACGCGCGCGCCTGCCTCAGGACGCCATGACGAACGGTTCGAGGCCGGCAAGGCGCGTCACCGGCTCCAGAGCGGGGATCTGGCGCGGGGCCATGCCTCCCACCTTGCGCGCGATCGCCGCGATGTGCGCCGGCGTTGAGCCGCAGCAGCCGCCCAGCACGTTGACCTGCCCCGCGACCGCCCATTCGCCCACGAAACCGGCGGTGGTATCGGGCATCTCGTCATACTCGCCCAGTTCGTTGGGCAGGCCGGCGTTGGGGTAGATCATGATGAGCGTGTCGGCGTGTTCCGACAAAGTCTTGACGTGCGGGCGCAGCTGCGTGGCGCCGAACGAGCAGTTCAGCCCGATGGTCAGCGGCTTGGCATGGCGGATCGCCGCCCAGAACGCCTCGACCGTGTGGCCCGACAGGTTGCGGCCCGAAAGGTCGGTCAATGTCATCGACATCATGATCGGCACTTCGCGGCCCAGTTCGGCTTCGAGCTGGCGCACCGCCATGACCCCGGCCTTGGCGTTGAGGGTGTCGAACACCGTCTCGATCAGGATGAAGTCGGCGCCGCCTTCGACGAGGGCAGCGGCCTGCTCCTTATAAACATCGACCAGCGTGTCCCAGCTGATCTCGCGGTAACCCGGATCGTTGACGTCTGGGCTGAGCGAGAGGGTCTTGTTGGTCGGCCCGATCGCGCCGGCGACGAAGCGAGGGCGGCCGTCCTTAGCCTGAAACTCGTCGGCCAGACGGCGGGCGAGTTTCGCCGATTCGACGTTGATTTCGCGCACGAGATGCTCAGCGCCGTAATCGGCCTGGCTGATGCGGTTGGCCGAGAACGTGTTGGTTTCGGCAATGTCGGCGCCGGCCTCGAAATAGGCGCGGTGGATCGCCTCGGGCACCTCGGGCTTGGTCAGCGCGAGGATGTCGTTGTTGCCCTTCTGGTCATGGGAAAGGCCCAGCGTGCCGGCATAGTCCGCTTCCGACAGTTTCCAGTTCTGGATCTCGGTCCCGAAGGCGCCGTCGGTGATGAGGATGCGCTTGGCCGCCTCGGCGAGGAACGTTTCGCGTGCGCTCATGCCGCGTTCTCCTTTGGACGCAGGCCGAGAAGCTGGCAGATCGCGTAAGCCTGCTCGGCCCTGTTGAGGGTGTAGAAGTGGAAATCGCGCACGCCGCCTTCATACAGGCGCTTGCAAAGGTCCGCAGCGGCGACGGCGGCGACCAGCGCGCGCGGGCCGGGGCGGGTGTCCATTCCGTCGAACATCGTCTCCAGCCAGCCCGGGATCGCCGTGTTGCCCGACATCCGGCGGATCGCCGCGAAGCTGG
This sequence comes from Novosphingobium barchaimii LL02, assembly GCF_001046635.1. Lineage (GTDB taxonomy): Bacteria > Pseudomonadota > Alphaproteobacteria > Sphingomonadales > Sphingomonadaceae > Novosphingobium > Novosphingobium barchaimii. The sequence goes on along the minus strand of NZ_KQ130454.1, from coordinate 618,901 downwards.
TCACCGGCATGATACCCGGCAGGATCGGCGCGGTGATGCCCGCCGCCAGCGCCTTGTCCATGAAGCGGAAATAGGCGTCGGTGGAGAAGAAGAACTGCGTGATCGCGCGGGTGGCCCCGGCATCAAGCTTGCGCTTCAGGTTGTCGAGATCGTCAGTCGCGCTGACCGCCTCGGGGTGGACTTCGGGATAGGCGGCGACCGAAATTTCGAAGTCGCGGCGCTTCTTCAGGCCTTCGACGAGTTCCGCCGCGCTGGCGTAGCCTTGCGGGTGCGGCACGAAGCGGCCGCCGTCGGCTGGCGGCGGATCGCCGCGCAGGGCGACGATGTGGCGCACGCCCGCGTCCCAGTACTGGTCGACCACCTCGTCGATCTCGGCCTTGCTGGCGGCCACGCAGGTAAGGTGCGCGGCGGGCACCAGCGAGGTCTCGCGCACGATACGCGACACGGTGGCATGGGTGCGCTCGCGCGTGGAGCCGCCGGCGCCGTAAGTTACCGAGACAAAGCTGGGATCGAGCGGGGCCAGCTGGGTGATCGCGTCCCACAGCTGCTCTTCCATCTTCTCCGACTTGGGCGGGAAGAATTCGAAGGACACGGAAATGTCGCCCGGCAGCCCTGCGAATAGCGGAGTTTCTGCGATGCGCCCGGAAACTGGGGGAGCTACTGCGGTCATGTCAGGATCGTCTCTCGATTGGCGGTACGGCTGGCCGTCCAGATTTTGACTGTAAGCGGATCGCCCGGGAGCGCGACCGGGGCGGCGGGCATCAGCCCGGCAGAGGTGAGCAGCGCCGCCATCTGTTCGTCGGAAAAGCCGAGGCGGGCATGGGCATGCACTTCGCGCAGCTCCTCGCGCTCGTGCGCGGCGAGGTCGACGATGGCGATGCGCCCGCCGCGCCGCAGCACACGCGCGGCTTCGGCCAGCACGACGCCAGGGTCCTGCGCATAGTGCAGCACCTGATGGAACAGCACCGTATCGAAGGCGTCATCGGTGAAGGGCAGGCCGGTGAAGTCGCCCTGCACCAGATCGACCTTGTCGGCGGGCAGGGACTGCAGGCGGGCCCGCGCGATGCGCAGCATTTCCGGGCTCTTGTCGAGCGCGGTCACGCGCCCGGCGCGTGTGGCAAGAAGCTCGGCGATGCGGCCCGTGCCAGTGCCGACATCGAGCAGAGCCCCCAGCGGCTGCGCTCCAAGCGAAGCGAGCAGAGCCGCCTCGACCGGCTCGTCGGCTCCGTGCAGGCGGCGCAGGGTATCCCATTCCACCGCGTGGCGCGCGAAGTAGGCCTGCGCGCTGGACTCGCGCCCGGCGCGGATCGCGGCAAGCTGGCGGCGATCCTCGGCGCAGCGGCCGGAAAACAGTGCATCTTCGCGCTCCGCCACGGACAGAAGCTGCGCGGCGGCGCTTCCCAGGGACAGCGTCTCATGCTCGCTCACCGCGCTGCGCAGGAATACCCAGCTGCCTTCCTTGCGGCGTTCGGCCAGCCCGGCGTCGCACAGGATGCGGATGTGGCGCGATACGCGCGGCTGGCTCTGGTCCAGCACTTGGGCCAGTTCGCCGACCGCCAGCTCCATATGCGCGAGCAGGCGCATGATGCGCAGGCGCGTTGGCTCTGAAAGAGCTCTCAGGAGAGGGTCGATCTGCATGAGGTGTCATATAAAGATATCTTTATATGTGCGCAAGCCCTCGGAAATCAGCGGATTTCGGCACCAATCATTCCTGTTTGCGTTGCACCATGGTCTCGTCTAAAGATTGGCACTGCAGGCTTGCCTGCAAGCGTTGGCCTGTGGGTCAAACAATGCAAGGGGATTCGCATGAAGAAGATTGCTTTCGCGGCGTTCGCGTCGGTCGCCGCTCTGTCGCTCGCCGCCTGCGGTGGTAGCCCGGCTCCTGAAGCCACTGAGTCGGTTGAGACCACTCCTGAAGAGATGATGACCGGCGACGCCACCGACGTACCGACCGAGGCTCCGTCCGAGGCTATGTAATCGGCGAGGGGGTCTGGCGCCTGCCCTAGCGGTACGCTGGCCCCCGCCGCTTTTCGATCCGGGATCCTTCGGGAACCGGCGAAAAGTCCGTTTTACGACGGACAGAAGCCCTCCTTAGCGGGAGGGTTTTTTGTATCCGGCGCAGATGCAAACCGCTTCTGCCCGCAGGTTTTTCATTTGCACTGGGCGGGTCTGGAAGGCACCTAACCGGGCATGCCGGATACGCTGAAGATCACTCTCGCCCAGCTCAACCAGTCGGTGGGGGACATTTCCGGCAACGCGGAGGGCGTGCTTGCCGCGCGGGATGCGGCGAAGGGCAGCGACCTTATCGTCTTTCCCGAACTTCACCTTATCGGCTATCCGCCCGAGGACCTGATCCTCAAGCCTTCATTGATCGAGCGGGCGGCGGCACAGCTGCAAATCCTTGCCGAAGCCAGCGCCGGAGACGGCCCCGCGATGCTGGTCGGCTCCGCCTTCGTCCTAGACGGCGCTTTGCACAACGGCGTAGCCCTGCTCGATCAGGGCAAGGTTCAGGCCGTGCGTCTCAAGCATGAACTGCCAAATTACGGCACTTTTGATGAGATGCGCCTGTTCCAGCCCGGCCCGCTGCCCGAGCCGTTGATCCTGCGCGGCACGATGATCGGGGTGCCCATCTGCGAGGATATATGGCGCTCCGAAGTGTGCCGCCACCTTGCCGATTTCGGGGCCGAGATGCTGATATGCATCAACGGCAGTCCTTACGAGATCAACAAGGACGCCTTGCGAATCGAAGGCGTGGCCAAGCGCCGCGCGGTCGATACCGGGCTGCCGCTGGCCTACCTCAACCGCGTGGGCGGGCAGGACGAACTGGTGTTCGACGGCGCCAGCTTCGTGGTCAACGGCGATGGCGGGCTTGCAGTTCAACTGCGCGACTGGGAGGAGCAGGTCGTCCAGACCAACTGGACCCGCACTGCCACCGGCTGGCGCTGCGACCGGGGCATGGTGCCGGATCTGGCCGTCCATCCCGAGGACATTTACTGCGCCATGGTCCTGGCCCTTCGCGACTATGTGAACCGCAATGGCTTTCCCGGCGTGGTTCTGGGCCTTTCCGGTGGGATCGATTCGGCCACCTGCGCCGCCATCGCCGTCGATGCGCTGGGCGCCGACCGGGTGTGGGGCGTCATGATGCCCTCGCGCTTCACCGCGACGCAGAGCCGCGAGGACGCGGCCGCCTGCGCGAAGGCGCTTGGCATCCGCTATACCGAAATGCCGATCGGCACCGCCGTCGACGGCTTCGATTTCATGCTGGGCGAGGCATTCGAGGGCACCCAGCGCGATCTGGCCGAGGAAAACCTCCAGTCCCGCATTCGCGGCGCCGCGCTCATGGCATTGTCGAACAAATTCGGGCCGATGCTGGTGACCACTGGCAACAAGAGCGAGATGAGCGTGGGCTATGCCACCATCTACGGCGATATGGCGGGCGGCTACAATCCGCTCAAGGATGCCTACAAGATGACCGTCTTCGCGCTGGCCCGCTGGCGCAACGGGCATGTGCCGCGCATTGGCCTGGGCCCCGCGCGTCCGGTTATCCCGGAGAGCACCCTGGCCCGCGCGCCCACCGCCGAACTGCGCCACGACCAGCGCGACGACGACAGCCTGCCCCCTTACGACGTGCTGGACCCGATCCTCATTGGCCTCGTCGAACACGACAAGAGCGTGGAGCAACTCGTGAAGGAAGGCTTCGAGCGCAGCGTCGTCCAGCATGTCGAGCGTCTGCTCCACCTGGCCGAATACAAGCGCCGTCAGGCCGCGCCGGGCGTGAAGCTGACCGCGCGCAACTTCGGGCGCGACCGGCGCTATCCGATCACACATGCATTTCGGAGCGGCTGAGGGGCCCGCCCGGGCGGCTTTACGCGGCCAACAGGCTTTTTCTGAACAACGCTTTCAGCCGCCGGTCTTCGAGAATGCGCCCGATGACATAAAGAGCAGCAAAGATCGCCGCGAAGACGTAGGCCGAGGTGGGCGAGTGTTTCTTCTCTCGTTCCTTGGCTTTGTCCGCGCCGTCCTGCTTGGGCTTTTCGGGTGCGGGCGCGCCCAGCGCCTTGTCGATCGGGTTCATCGGGACTTCGGCTTTTTTCTTGTCCTTCCCGGCCTTGTCTTCCGCTTCTGTCGGCGCTTTTTCGAACTTGCCGATCGCCACCGTCAACTGGGCGAAACCCAGGAACAGCAGGGGCGCCAGAAAGCAGAACAGCAAGGCCCGGCTGGTCAGGCAATAGTGCAGCACGGACCCGGCCGTGCCCTTTTCGATCTGCAGGACGCCGCCGTCGAAAACGGACATCTTGTCCTGCGCGGCCTGGTCCTTCTTGCGGAAAGTCAGGGTATCGCTCGCCAGTTCGTGGCTGGTTCCGGTCTCGCGGAACAAGGGGCGAAGCCTGTCGAAGGCATCATCGCTCGATTGCTCGGGAGCGAGCGTCAGGCTGCCCCTGACGTGCCAGATCCAGTCGATGAAACGCGCGTTCATGTGATCTCCATCCGGGAGAGCTTTTCGATACCGCACCGGGCGGCATGACATGGGGGGCTGCCCGGTTACGAGGGCGCAGCAGTTCCTGTCACTCGGCAGGCACGCCCGCCGGCTCGGCAAATCCATCCTCGCCGAACTTCGCCCTGCCGTACTTTTCCTTGAGCGCCTTCCAGCCCTCGGTGAAGGGGAAGGTCATCTGCTCGCGGATCGACATGCGGCGGCCGCCTTCCATGCCCAGCAGTTCGGCCTCGCCATCGACGCAGGTGCCGAAAATGCGGTCGATGAAGATATAGGTATTGCTGAAATTGCTGCGGCTGGCCTCGAAGTCCTGCGAATGGTGCAGGCTGTGGTGCTCGGTGGTGTTGAACAGGAACCGCCACCAGCGCGGCGAATTGAAACGGACATTGATGTGCTGGTACGTCCCGATCGCCATGCCGAAGGCGCCGGCAAGCAGGGCGGCGCGCGGCAGGAAGTCAAAGAAACCGCCGATACCCAGCCCGATCAGGAACAGTTCCACCGGATTGCCCACGGCGCCTTTGTTAATGTTCAGCTGGGTGATGTAATGGTGGACGGAGTGAGGCAGCCACAGCGGGTACCAGTTGTGCATCCCGCGATGCATCCAGTATTGCCCGAAATCGAAGATGAACGAGATCAGGAAGGCCTGCACCAACAGCGGCATTCCTGTGAACCACATGAACTTGTCCGACTGGAAATAGTGCTGGATGGCTTCGATGATGGGGCCATCGCCGATGTAGCCATCGATCATGCGCAGGATCGTATAGCCGAGCCCGACATAGAACAGGTCGGTGACCAGTTCCTTCCAAGTCAGGCGCCAGCTTTCATGACGCGGGAAAAACCACTCCATCGTCAGCAGCAGCACCTTGAAGCCGATGCCGATGCCGATCGCGGTCGATGCCTTGGCAATGGAATTAGGCGCGTAGTACCAAAAAGCGATCAGTGCGAACAGCACCGTGGGCTGAAACCAGGTAAAGACGAACTGCTTCACCGGGCCGCCTTCGACACGGGGTACGTTTTCCCACCCCACTGTGACGGGTGACTGGGTTCCTATCAGTCTTTTACCTACGCGAACTCCGTCCATACGCTTGCCCTCGTATTATTTGGTCACCCGTTTCAGTAATACTAATTCTAGGTATGGTAATACGGACTGCTCGGCGCGTCCAGATCATATTACAGAATTTGGTCTCTGCCCCGCGTGCGTCGCTTTGTCGGCGGGTTTAAGACGGAGCCGGCGGCGCTTTCGACCGGAGGCGCGAGGGCCACGCCCCTTGCACCTTCCACGACGCCCCGAATCTTCCCTTCAGCTTCAAATCTGCCATAGCGCCGGCATGCTGTCTCGCCTCCCGCCGCTCGCTTCCTGGACATCTGCCTTCATCGCCGCGCTGGTGGGGTTCGGGGGGACGGTGGCGCTGATCGTGCGCGCCATGCAGGCGATGGGCGCGGATGCGGGGCAGGTGGGGTCAGCGGTGACGGCGCTGTGCCTCGGCATTGCGGTGGCTGGCGCGGTGCTTTCGGTGTGGATGCGGATGCCGGTGGTGCTGGCATGGTCGACGCCGGGCGCGGCGCTGCTGGCGGCGAGTACTAGCGCCGTAGCGTGGCCGGTGGCGGTCGGCGCGTTCCTGGCGGCGGCGGCGATGATGTGCGTGTTGGCGCTGGTGCCGGCGCTGGGCCGGTTGGCGCAGCGGATACCAGCCTCGGTCGCCTCGGCGATGCTGGCCGGGGTGCTGCTGCCGTTCTGCCTGCAGCTGTTCAGGACTTTGGAGAGCGACGCGCTGCTCGTCTGCGTGCTGCTGGCGGTCTTCGTGATCGCGAGAGTTCGGGTGCCGCTTTATGCACTGCTGCTGGTGCTGCTGGCAGGGTTCGCAGTGCTGGCGCTGCGCGGGGACGTGGCGGGGCTGGGCGCTGGGCCGTTGATCGGCGGGATGGAACTGGCCGCGCCGGTGTTCGATTGGCGCAGCGTGATAAGCGTGGGCATGCCGCTGTTCCTCGTCACACTGGTGTCGCAGAACCTGCCTGGCCTCGTCGTCCTGCGCTCGGCGGGGTATGCGCCCAAGCCTCGGCCCTTGCTGCTGGGCACCGGGCTGGCGAGCCTGCTGCTGGCGCCGTTCGGGGCGCACGGGATCAATCTTGCGGCGATCACGGCGGCGATCTGCACCGGGTCCGACGCGCACCCCGATGCGGCGGGCCGCTGGGTGGTGGGGCTGATCTACGCGGGCTTCTATCTGGCGCTGGCGCTGTTTTCCGCGCCTCTGGTGCTGTTCTTCCTGGCAATGCCCCATGCCGCGATCGCGGCGCTGACAGGCGTGGCGCTGATCGCACCGCTAACCGGCGCAGTGGAGGCGATGCTGGTCGAGAAAAGCGAACGCGATGCCGCCATCCTCACCTTCGCGGCGACGGCCTCGGGGGTAAGCCTGATGGGGATTGGCTCGGCGTTCTGGGGGCTGCTGGCGGGCTTTGCGGCGCTGGCGGCGAAGGCGGTCTTTTCGCGCCGAAATTGACCTGATGCGCAGGGCCTCGTAACGCGCGGGGCATGACTGTCACTCGCTTCGCGCCGTCGCCCACCGGGCACCTTCACGTCGGCAATATCCGCACGGCGCTGCACAACTTCCTGCTTGCAAAGCAAGCGGGCGGGCGGTTCCTGCTGCGCATCGACGATACCGACGCTGCCCGGTCCCGCGAGGAGTTTGTCGAGGGCATCCGCGCCGATCTCGCCTGGCTGGGACTGGAGACCGAGGGCGAGGAGCGCCAGTCCGCGCGCTTTCCCATCTACGAGGAGGCTTTCGCGCGGCTGGAGGCCGAGGGCCGGGTTTATCCGTGCTGGGAAAGCCCGCAGGAACTGGACCTCAAGCGCAAGGTGCTGCTTGGGCGCGGTCTGCCGCCGATCTATGACCGGGCAGCGCTCGAACTCAGCGCCGACGAGAAGGTGGCCAGAATCGCAGCGGGCGATCTGCCGCACTGGCGCTTCCTGCTGGACCGCGACGAGCCGATCGAGTGGATCGACGGTATTCGCGGCGCGCAGAAGTTCGACGCCGCGCAGATGAGCGATCCGGTAGTGCGCCGCGCCGATGGTTCGTGGCTCTACATGCTGCCATCCGTGATCGACGATGTCGCCATGGGCGTCACGCAGATCCTGCGGGGCGAGGACCACGTTTCCAACACGGCGACTCAGGTGCAGATGTTCACCGCGCTGGGGGCCCCCGTTCCCGCTTTCGCGCACGAGGCGCTTCTGGTGGGCAGCGAGGGCAAGCTGTCGAAGCGGCTCGGCTCGCTGGGCGCCGCGCATTTCCGCGAGGCGGGGATCGAGCCTCAGGCCCTGACGGCGCTGCTCGGGCGGCTGGGGACCAGCGACCCGGTGGATGCGGCGCTGGGGCTGGAGGAACTGGCGGCGGCCTTCGACCTTGCGCGCTTCGGGCGCGCGCCGGCGCGGTTTGACGAGGCAGAGCTTGAGCGGGTTAACGCCGCCGTGGTCCATGCACTGGACTACGATGCTGTGGCCGCGCGCCTGCCTGCGGGGATGGATGCTGCCGCCTGGGCAGCAGTGCGCCCCAACCTTGGCCGCGTTGCCGAGGCGCAGGACTGGTGGCAGGTAGTGACCGGGCCGGTCGCGACGGCCGATATCGACGAGGATGACCGGGCCTTCTGCGCGCAGGGCGCGGATGTGCTGTCCGGGCTGGAATGGTCTCCCGAGGTGTGGAAGGCGCTGACCTCCGCTCTCAAGGATGCGACCGGGCGCAAGGGCAAGGCTCTGTTCCTGCCGCTGCGCCGTGCGCTGACGGGCATGGACCATGGGCCGGACATGGCGGCGTTGCTGCCGCTGATCGGGCGCGAGGCGGCAACGGCGCGGCTGCGAGGGGCTTCGACAGGCTCAGCCTGAGCGGCTTGTCGTAAGATCAACCAAGCCTACGCTCGATACCGCTCGGCCTGAGCTTGTCGAAGGCCCGGAAGCCAAACGCAACATAATGCCTGTTTACACATCAGCCGCTTGCCGCTAGTGGCGCGGTCATGTTCGCAAAGCCGATCATTATTACCACCCCGAAACCGACTGCCATCGCGCGGTCGGTGTCGGTGGTGTGCGTGATCTAAGGCACCACTCGAACACCGACCCCGCACACGGCAGGCGGGGCTTTTCAATTTGAAAAACAAGAACCTCGCGCTGCTCCCAAACAGGAGACGCTTAGTCATGGTTCAAAAGTTCGCACCCGGTCAGAAGCTCAATGTCGGCGTCGTCGGCGCCACCGGTCTTGTCGGCACGATGATCCGCGAGATTCTTGCCGAGCGCAATTTCCCGATCGCTACGCTGCGCCTGTTCGCCTCGGCCCGCTCGGCCGGCAAGGAACTGGACGGCGTGGTGGTGGAAGACGCGGCGACGGCGGACTTCGCCGGGCTGGACGTTGTGCTGTTCTCGGCCGGAGGATCGACCTCGAAGGAACTGGCGCCCAAGGCTGCCGCGGCCGGCGCCATCGTGATCGACAACTCCTCTGCCTGGCGTTCGGACCCGGACGTGCCGCTCGTGGTGGCCGAGGTGAACCCGCAGGCGCTTGCCAACTTGCCCAAGGGCATCATCGCCAACCCCAATTGCACCACCATGGCCGCCATGCCGGTGCTGCGCCCGCTGCATGACGAGGCGGGGCTGAAGAAGCTGGTCGTCTCGACTTATCAGGCGGTATCGGGCGGCGGCCTTGAAGGCATCGACGTGCTGGCCCGCCAGATCGCCCATGTCGGCGACAAGGCACGCGAACTGGCCAGCGGCGACGTGTCCGCGCTGCTGCCTGCGCCTGAGAAGTGGGCGGTGCCGATCGCGCACAACGTGGTGCCGCTGAACTACGTCTATGCCGACGATGGCTACACCGAGGAAGAGATCAAGCTGCGTGACGAGAGCCGCAAGATTCTGGACATCCCCGGCCTGCCGGTTTCGGGCACCTGTGTGCGCGTGCCGGTGTTCACCGGCCACTCTCTGTCGATGAACGTCGAGTTCGACCGTCCGATCAGCGTCGAGCGCGCGCTGGAACTGCTCGGCTCGGCGCCGGGCGTGGTGGTGACCGAAGTGCCCAACCCCCTGGATGCGACCGGCAAGGACCCCGTGTTCGTGGGGCGCGTGCGCCGCGATCCGACTTCCGAGAACGGCCTCGCGCTGTTCGTGGCGAGCGACAACCTGCGCAAGGGCGCGGCGCTCAATGCGGTGCAGATCGCGGAAGTGCTGCTGGGTTGACGTAAATAGGCGCGCGTCCCGGTGACGCGCGCCTTTTCTTATCTTGCAGTCATCCTCGCCAGGGCGGGGGGCTTACTCCATGAACCAGCCGTGGCTGGCCACCAGCGACTGGCCGGTTAGCGCATTGGTTTCGAACCCGGCGAAGAACAGCGCGACTTCGGCGATGTCCTCCACCGTGGTGAACTCGCCGTCAACGGTCTGGCCGAGCATCACGGTCTTCACCACCTCCTCTTCGGAAATGCCCAGTTCCTTCGCCTGCTCGGGGATCTGCTTGTCCACCAGCGGGGTGCGCACGAAGCCGGGGCAGATGACGTTGGTGCGAACGCCCTTCTTGCCGCCTTCCTTGGCGATCACGCGGGACAGCCCCAGCAGGCCGTGCTTGGCGGTGACGTAGGCGCTTTTCAGCGGGCTGGCCTCCTTGGAGTGGACCGAGCCCATGAAAATCACCGAACCGGACCCCTGTGCATACATATGCGGCAGCACTGCCTTGGAGGTCAGGAACGCGCCGTCGAGGTGGATCGCCAGCATCTTCTTCCAGTCGGCATAGGCGAAATTCTCGACCGGGTTGACGATCTGGATGCCGGCGTTGGAAACCAGCACGTCGACCGTGCCCCAGGCTGCGACCACCTGCGCAACGCCTTCGTTCACCTGTTCCTCGCTGGTCACGTCCATCGCTACGGCCATGGCGCTGCCGCCCTTGGCGGTGATATCGTCCGCCGCCTTCTGCGCGGCTTCGAGGTTGAGGTCGGCGATGACGACCTTGCCGCCTTCACCGGCGTACTTGTGGGCGATGGCGTTGCCGATGCCGCTGGCGGCGCCGGTGATGATGCAGACCTTGTCTTTGAGTTTCATGCATTTAACTCCCATCATACGGTAAGCGGATGTGCCGGATCGGCGCCGGCGAGGTCGAAAGTAACGATTTCGTCGGCCTTCAGGCGGCGGCCGGTCCAGTCGGGATGGGCGAGCGAGTGGGCGGCATCGGCGCGGCCGGTCGCCCAATGCTCGTTCACCGTCACGCGCGAAAATTCGTAGTCCTTGGAGTTGGTCTCGAAATCCTCGGGCCGGTTGATGAGGTGCATCACTGCCACCGCGCCGGCGGGCCGGCAGCCCAGCAGATGCGCAAGGTCGGGATCGTCCAGCAGATCTTCGGGCAGCTTTTTCGCCAGGCGCTTGGCGGCGGCGCACATTTTCTGCAACTGGCGCGACTGGTCGGTGCCCAGGCGCGTGCGGCTGGAAAAGCGGATGTCCTTTTCGCGCTGGGCGACGTCGGCCATGGTGCGCGGCACGATCCCGCGCGAGGAGAACAGGTCCACCTGATAGACCGTCATCTCGCACGAGGGGCGGTTGTCGAGCACGTATTGCAGCGGGGTGTTGGAGACGAGGCCGCCGTCCCAGTACCATTCGCCGTCGATCTCCACCGGCGGGAAGCCGGGGGGCAGGGCGCCGCTGGCCATGATATGCTGAGGCCCGATCTGGCGCTCGGTATTGTCGAAATAGGCGAAGTTGCCGGTAAGCATGTTGACCGCGCCGACGCTGAAGCGGGTGTCGGCGGTGTTTAGGCGGTCGAAGTCGATCACCTCCAGCAGCGTCTGGCGCAGGGGGGCGGTGTCGTAATAGCTCAGGCGGTCAAGCGCGGCGGGCCATTCAGGCAGCGGCAGGGGGAAGCGCGGCGTGAAGAAGCCGGGGATGCCAAACATCGCCGCCCACTGCGCGGCCACGTCGTTGAAGGCGCGGCGGGCGAAGCCGAGGCGCTCGTCGATGCGATAGAGCAGTTCGGAGGAGAGCCCGTTCCAGAACTTGTGCAGCATCGGCACCCGGTCCTTGGGGGCATTGCCGGCGATGATCCCGGCGTTGATCGCCCCGATCGAGATGCCGGCCACCCAGTCGGGCAAGGCGTCATTCGCCGCGAGCGCTTCGTATACCCCCGCCTGATAGGCGCCGAGCGCGCCGCCGCCCTGGAGAACGAGGACGCTTTGAGGGCGAAGATTGGAGTCTGGATCAGGACGGCTCACGCGATACCCTTGTGCCAGTTTGCTGCAGCGCAACAGTTGGGGGCGGCCGGCCAAGGTTTCAACTCATACAAGTGTCGCGATTTGTCTTTGCGGGCCGGTCATTACGGCTTCCCCTTTTAGGCCGCGGCCTCTTCACCGGTCGGTTCGCTGGCGGCTTCCAGCAGGCGGCGTTCCAGTGCCTTGAGGCGCGGGGTGCCGGTGATCTTCTCGCCAAACAGGTCGGTGACGTAGAAGGTGTCCGCCGCGCGCTCGCCGTACGTGGCGATATGGGCGGAGTGGACCATCAGCTTCGATTCGAACAGCGCATGGGCCAGCCGGTTAAGCAGGGCCGGCCGGTCGCGCGAATTGACCTCCACCACGGTGAACCGGTTCGAGGCCTTGTTGTCGAACAGCACGCGCGGGCGCACGTCGAAGGCATCGGCGCGGGGGCGCGCGTCGGGGCGGGCGACCAGCTGGGGCAGGATCTTGATCCGGTTGGCCAGCGCATTCTCTATCGAGAGGCTGAGGCGCTCGAGCTGGCTGACTTCCATGAACGGTCGGCCGAGCGGGTCCTGCACCAGGAAGTTGTCGACCGCGCGGCCGGTGCGCGTGGTGTGGATGCGCGCGTCGATGATATTGCCGCCGGCCAGGTGGATGCCGCCGGCGATGCGGTAGAACAGTCCCGGGTGGTCCGATGCGATCACCGTCACCAGCGTCGCTCCGCGCGCGGGGTAGTATTCGGTGAAGATGGACAGCGGCTCCTCTTCCGAAGCGCCCAGTTCGATCAGGTTCTTGGCGATCACGTCGTCCGGTTCGGCGATCCAGTAGGCATCGCCCAGCACGCCGCCGACTTTCTCGATCAGCGCGGGGTACTGGCCGCCCATAGCCTCCACAGCGGCCTTTTTGGCGGCAACGCGGTTGGAGCGGCCGAATTCGGCATGGCCGAGGCGCAGGCGTTCCTCCGCCGCGCCGTAAAGCGTGGCGATGAGCTGGCGCTTCCACGAATTCCAGGTGCCGGGGCCGACCGCGCGTATGTCTACGATGGTGAGCACGGTCAGCTGGCGCAGGCGGTCCACCGACTGCACGACCTCCACGAAATCGGCGATGGTCTTGCCGTCCGAAAGGTCGCGCTTCATCGCGGTGGCGGACAGCAGCAGGTGCTGGCGGACCAGCCAGGACACCAGTTCCGTCTCATCTTCGTCGAGGCCGAAGCGCGGGCACAGCTTGAGCGCGATTTCCGCGCCCAGCACCGAGTGGTCGCCTTTGCGCCCCTTGGCGATGTCGTGCAGCAGCACCGAAACGTAAAGCGCCCGGCGCGAGCGCAGCTTGGGGATGACCTCGTGGGCCAGCGGGTGGTCGCCCTTCAGCTCGCCCTTTTCGATCCGGGCAACGAGGCCGATGGCGCGGATCGTGTGTTCGTCCACCGTATAATGGTGGTACATGTCGAACTGCATCTGCGCGTTGACGCGGCCGAACTCGGTCACGAAGCGGCCGAACACGCCTGCCTCGTTGAAGCTGCGCAGGGCCACTTCGGGGTCATTGCGGCTGGTGAGCAGTTCCATGAACAGCTCGTTGGCGCGCTTGTCGCGGCGCACATCGTCGCGGATCAGCACCGCATCGCGTGAAATCAGGCGCAGGGTTTCGGGATGGATTTCCAGATGCTCGCGGTCGGCCAGCACGAAAATCTCGATCATGCGCACAGGATCGGCGGCGAACCAGTCGTCCGAAGGCGCTTTCAGGCGGCCGCCAAAGACCTTGTAGCCTTTGAGAATACGCTCCTTGGCGCGGAAACCGGCCAGCAGCCCGCGCGGTTGGCGCTTGGCGAACTGGTCATCGAGCTGGGCGAGGAACACGCCGGTCAGGTTGCCCACCCCCTTCGCCTGCAGGAAGAACATCTGCATGAAACGCTCCACCGCGCTTTTGCCGGGGCGGTCGGAAAAGTTCATGCGCGCCGCCACTTCGCGCTGCATGTCGAAGGTCAGGCGGTCCTCGGCGCGGCGGGTGATGGTGTGCAGATGGCAGCGCACCGCCCAGAAGAAGTTCTCGGCGCGGCGGAAGGACCGGTATTCCTTCTGGGTCAGCAGGCCGACGCTGACCAGTTCGGAGGCATCGCGCACCTTGTGGATGTATTTGCCGATCCAGTAGAGCGTGTGCAGATCGCGCAGGCCGCCCTTGCCCTCCTTGATGTTGGGTTCGACGACATAGCGGCTGTCGCCCATGCGCTTGTGGCGTTCCTCGCGCTCGGCCAACTTTTCGACCACGAACTGGCGTTCGGTGCCGGAGACCACGTCCTTGAAGAAACGGGTGCGCGCCTCTTCGTACAGGTCCTGGTCGCCCCAGACGTAGCGGCCTTCCAGCATGGCGGTGCGGATTGTCAGGTCGGATTTCGACATGCGCACCATGTCGTCGAGCGAGCGGCTGGAATGGCCGACCTTCAGCGCCAGGTCCCACATGAAGTAGAGCATCGCCTCGATCACCTGCTCGCACCACGGCGTCTGCTTGATCGGCGTGAGGAAGGCGATGTCGACGTCGGAATGCGGCGCCATCTCACCCCGGCCATAGCCGCCCACGGCCATGATCGTCAGCCGCTCGCCTTTGGAACGGTTGCCCGCCGGATAGACGTTGGCGCAGATGTGATCGTGGATCACGCGCACCAGCTGATCGACCAGGAAAGCCTGCGCTTCCGCCACTTCGTGCCCGGCAGAGGGCTTCTCGATCAGGCGGCGCGCAATTTCGGCGCGGCCATTTTCCAGCGCGGCGCGCAGCAGCTCGACGATGGCCTTGCGGCCCTTGGCGCCGCCCTGCTCGGCGACAACGGCATCTATGCGCGCGGCCAGTTCGCGGCGGTCGATCACGGAACGGGGGGAAGGGATACGGATCACGCTGCTCATGGCCTCGGGGTCTAGACGCTGCGGGCGCTAAGGAAAAGCCGCAGCTGGTGATCTCGCGGGTTATGCGGCACAGATATGAATTGCCGGCTACCATCGCGTACCGGGCTATGCCAGAAGGCCGCGCGTAACGAAGGCCATCCATGGCAGCCACCGGGGTGTGCCCCGGCTCCGGCCGCCCGGACATGAAGCACGCGAGGTCCACGACTTGTCCCTGACACTGCTTGCCGCAGCCGCCGCCGAGGCGCATGAGCCCATTTACTGGGTGAACCTGGGCCTCAAGAACTATCTGTTCCGTATCGGCAGCTTCGAGCTGCGCTGGTACTCGCTGGCCTATCTCGCCGGGATCGTGCTGGGATACTGGCATCTTTCGCGCATGATAAAGTCGCCCGGCGCGCCGATGGCGCAGCATCATGCCGACGATCTTTTCTTCTACTGCACCCTGGGCATCATCCTGGGCGGACGACTGGGCTATGCCACGTTCTACACCGGCGGTAGTTCGGATATTCCCAGCCTCTGGGCCCATCCGAGCCAACTTGTGCAGCTTTGGCATGGCGGCATGAGCTTCCACGGCGGCCTCATCGGCGTGCTGCTGGCGGTGGCCTGGGTGTCCTGGCGCAATCAGCTGAGCTTTGTGCGGGTGATGGATTATATCTCCGTCTGCGTGCCGTTCGGTATGCTGTTCGGGCGGCTTGCCAACTTCGTCAACGGCGAGTTGTGGGGCCGCGTCGTCACCGGCGACGTGCCTTGGGCGATGGTCTTTCCCGATGCCCCGGACCAGCTTCCGCGCCACCCCAGCCAGCTTTACGAAGCGGGGCTGGAAGGGCTGATGATGATCGTCATCATGCTGCTGCTGTACTGGAAGACGCGCGCGCGTTTCCGCCCGGGCCTGCTGGTGGGCGTGTTCACCGCCGGCATCGCCGCCGCGCGCTTCACGGTGGAATTCTTCCGCGAGCCGGACAAGCAGCTTGCGCAGTTCGCGCAGTCGACCGGTCTGTCGATGGGCCAGTGGCTGACGATCCCGCTGATTCTGCTGGGTCTGTTCATGGTGGCGCGGGCGCTGGCCCGCCCGGCGCTGTCCACGCGCCGCCCGATCGAGATCACCTGAGCGTACCGGCGTCATGGCAGAAGGCGAATCGCTTGGCGCGGTCTTCCGGCGGCTGATCGCCCGCTTCGGGCCGATCACGCTGCAACACTACATGGGCGAATCGAACGCCCGCTACTATGCGGGTAAGGACCCGCTGGGCAGCGGCGGAGACTTCATCACCGCGCCCGAGATCAGCCAGATGTTCGGCGAGCTGATCGGCCTGTGGCTGGCTGACATATGGGTGCGCGCGGGCAGCCCCGCGCCGGTCCGCTACGTAGAGCTTGGCCCCGGGCGCGGCACTCTGGCCCGCGACGCGCTGCGGGCGATGAAGCGGCAAGGGCTTGAGCCGCAGGTCCACTTCGTCGAAGGCTCCGCCGCGCTGCGGGCCGTTCAGAGCGGCGCGGTGCCCGGCGCGCAGTGGCATGACGACATGGACACACTGCCGACCGATGCGCCGCTGATCATCGTGGGCAACGAGTTTCTCGACGCGCTGCCGGTTCGCCAGCTGGTGAAGACCCCGCGGGGCTGGCGCGAGCGCATGGTCGACTGGCAGGATACAGGCGGCGATGGCGGCCGCTTCCTGCCAGTCGCCGGAGACACGCCGATGGACGCGGCCATTCCCGAACACCTCAAGGACAGCCCCGAGCAGACCCTGATCGAGACCTGCCCCGGCGCGGCCGCCGTCACCGGCGAGATCGCCGCGCGGCTTGCCGCGCAGGGCGGGGCGGCGCTGCTGATCGACTATGGCTATGCCCAAGTGCAGACCGGGTCCACGCTGCAGGCGCTCAAGGATCACACGAAAGTCGACCCCTTCGCGCTGCCGGGCGAGGCGGATCTGACTTGTCTGGTCGATTTCGCCACGGCCGCGCAAGTGGCGCTGGCGGGCGGGGCGCGCCACCTTGGCACGGTGACGCAAGGCGCCTTTCTGCGCGCGCTGGGGATCGACATGCGCGCGGCGCAGCTCGCCGGTATTGCGCCGCAGCAATCTTCTGCAATACTCGCCGCCAGGGATCGACTGGTGGACGAGGGGCAGATGGGGGAATTGTTCAAGGTCATGGGCCTGGCCGGGCAGGGATGGCCGGACGGCGCGGGCTTTTGATGGCGACGGCATCGGTGCAGGCAGCCGCCTTGCCCTCGACCGCGCCTGACCGACTGGAAAAGGCGCTCGGAGGGCTGGCGCTGGTGATGCTGGGCTTCATCATCGCGGCCGTGATCAAGGGCCTGCACGACTGGCCGGCGATTCCGGCGGTGATCTGGCTGCACCTTGCCACGATCATGACCGCGCTGGCACTGACCCCGGTGCTGCTGTGGCGCCCGCGCGGGACGCCGGGGCACCGGCAACTGGGCTATGTCTGGAGCGCGGCAATGCTGCTCACGGCGATCGACAGCCTGTTCGTGACGACCAGCAATCCGGGCCATTTCAGCCCGATCCATGCACTGTCGTTCCTGACCATCGTGCTGGTGCCGTTGCTGGTGATCGGCGCCCGCCGCCACAATGTAGCCCGCCATCGCCGCACCGTGCGCGGCATGATCATCGGCGCGCTGCTGATCGCGGGGTTCTTCACCTTCCCGTTCGACCGCCTGCTGGGGCACTGGCTGCTGAGTTGAGAATGACGGCTCCTCCCCGTCGCATCACGACGGGGAGGATAACGGCAGCGCTTACTTTCCTACCTTCACCGTGCGGCTTTCCTGGGGGATTTCGCGCACCGGCACGGCCTTCAGCCAGTCTTCGAAGGCCATCACGTCGATCATGCCGCGCGTGCGCTGGGTGCCCTTGGCGAAAGTCGTGAAGCCGTCGCCGCCCTCGGCGAGGAAGTTCACCATGCTCACGCGGTAGTTCGCAGCCGCGCTCACCGGCTTGCCGTTCAGGGCCAGCGAGACGATCCGCTTGCCCGAGGGGCGCGCCGGGTCATACCGCAGCATGAGCCCGGCCGAGGGCGAGAGCACCTGCATCGGCCCCTCATCGTCCAGCCCTTCCTCGATCACGGCGCGCAGCTGCGCGCCGGTAAGCGTCATGGTCACCAGCTCGTTGCCGAACGGTTCGATGGCGTAGAGCTGGCCGAAGGTCACCTGACCATCGGCGGCCGGCACCAGCGAGGCGCGGATGCCGAAGGGGTTGGTGAAGGCGATTTGCGCGCCCGCTGCGCGCGTGGCGGCAAGCTGGCTGTCGGCGATCAGGTTGCCCAGCGTGCCGCCGGTGCCCGATTCGGCGCCGTCGCTCTTGGACGCGGCCTGCGAAACCTTGCCCACCGGGCGCTCGACCAGCGAGATCGAGGCGTCCTTGTACTGCTTGACGTAGGCGGCCACGTCGGCGCGGGGGGCGAAGCGGGGGAAGGCATCGGTATTGGCGATCTCGCCCCGGCTGGCCTTGTAAGGCGTGGACTGGACGATGACGTTATGCGCGGCCGAGGACACCACGCGGTGTGCGGCGGGGTCGATCTTCAGCGTGATGTCGGTGACGAGTTCGCCGTAGACGCCCGCGCTGGTCAGCAGGATCGGCGCGCCGCCGTTCGCGGGCTTGTAGTTGCACACGTAAGACCAGTGCGTGTGGCCCGATACCACCACGTCGACGCCGGGGTTCAGCTTGTCGAGGATCGGCTGGATGTCGCCGGTGAAGCCGTCGCAGCCGTTGGGGTCGCCTACCGGGGTCTTGCCGCCCTGGTGGATCAGCACCACGACCGCGTCGGCGCCCTCTGCCCGAAGCAGGGGGATCGCCTTGTTGATGGCCTCGGCCTCGTCGCCGAAGGTCAGGTCCTTGACCTGTTCGGGCGCGACCAGTGTCGGCACCGATTTCAGCGACAGGCCGACGAAGCCGATCGTCACCTTGTTCGCGCCTGTCCCGAAGGTCTTCAGGCCGGTGGCGGGGAACAGGGTGCTGCCGTCCGCCTTGAAGGTGCTGGCCGAAAGGTACTTGTAGCTGGCGCCCTTGAACTGCTCCAACTGGCAGGGATCCAGCCGCCCGTTCTTCTCGCAGCCGCCGCTTTGCAGGCGCTGGAGTTCCTTGGGGCCGCGGTCGAATTCGTGGTTGCCCACGGCGTTGAATTCCAGCCCCAGCCGGTTCATCACGCCGACCGCCGGCTCGTCCAGATAGAGTGAGGAAGCAAGCTGCGAGGCGCTGGTCAGATCGCCCGCCGCCACCACGACGTGGTTGGAGTGCAGCGCCTTGATCGAATCCACCGCCGAGGCCAGCCACGCTCCGCCGCCCGCCGGAACCGGCAGGATCGAGCCGTCCGCCTGCTTGACGTTGACCGACTGGCCCGGCGGCTCAAGCGCGCCGTGAAAGTCGTTGATGGCCACGATGCCCACTTCGATCGGGCCTGCGGCGGCGGCCTGGGGCCCGGGCACCGACGAAGTCTGGTGGGAGGTCTGCGGCGCCGCGCAGGCGGCCAGCAGGGAGGCGGTGAGAAGCGGGAGCGCTCTGATCTTGGGGGAGGTCATGGGGCGGCACTATCGCAAGAAAACGTGACGCTCCAAGGACGAATTTTGCAAACACCCGCGCGCTTTATCAGCGCACTTCGTCCTCCAGCGCGTGCATGGCCTCGTCCGACAGGCCGAAGTGGTGGCCAACCTCATGGATGACGACGTGGGCGACGAGATCTTCCAGCTGCACTTCGGTCTCGCACCACTCGGCGAGGAGTGGCTGGCGGTAAAGGGTGATGCGGGGCGGAAACTCGCCGGAAATCCACACCGAATCGGTGTCCATCGAGCGGCCGTGGTAAAGCCCGGTCAGGCCGAACGGATCATCTATCTCCAGCGCGCGCAGGGTTTCCTCGTCGGCGAATTCCTCGATGTGGACGGTGATCCCGTCGAGGTGCTGCGCAAAGGGCTGGGGAATGCGCGCGAAGGCGGCGTGGGCGAGCGCCTCGAATTCGGCGGGCGAGGGGGGAAGTCCGAAGCGGCGTGTCATGGGGCGAACTGTGCCACCGATTGCACCGCCGGGTAACCCTCAGACGCGCGCGGCGTCGAGGTGCCGCAGGATAACCGCGCGGTTGCTGCGATCGGCCTCGAAGCGGGCGAGCGCTCCGTCATGGGCGAGGATCGCGGCGATGATGCGGCGGCGGCCTGCCTTCCAGCTATCCATGTCGTGTTCCAGCGCTCGCACCGGGGCGTCGGACCGGGTGGTGGCATAGTGCAGGGTTACGCGGGTGAGCATTTCGAACAGCGGGCGGCGGACCATACGGAACAGCAGTTCCTGAAACGCGAACTCGAAGGCGCCCAGCTCCGCGTCGCTGGCGCAGGTTTCCACTTGCCCCGCCATCGTGCGCAGATCGCCAAGCAGGCCCGCGTCCCGGCATCCGGCGGCTGCGGCGGCAAGTTCGTTGAACAGCAGCGAGGTCATGTCCAGCGCCTCCTCCCAAGTCGCTGGGTGGACCCGCAGATAGGCGTCGAAGGCTCGTTCCAGCGCCGCATCGTCGGGCCGCGCGCCGTAATAGCCGCCGCCGGGGCCGCGCCGCACTTCCAGCAGCCCCTCGTGTTCGAGGACGCGGGCGGCCTGTTGCAGGGTGACGATGCCGACCTCAAGGCTACGGGCCAGCGCATGGAGCGATCCGATCAGCGCGCCGGGGGCGGCGGCAAATATACGTTCGCGCAAGACCTCGGTGGTGGCGGTGACGAGATTCGTCCCTCGGCGTCGGCGGACTTTAAGCTGGACGTCAATTACAGGCATATAATAGCATTCAACTAGGCGCTGACGATGAGGAAAAATGCAATTCAAGTCCGTTGAGCGCCTATTTAAACGCACATAACATCCTGCTCAAGACGGGTAGCCGCAAAGGCGCCCGGGCGCTTTGGGACAGGAACAAGCGATGGCATTTCTCACACCGGATCGGTCGGTCCTGCCGGGCCATGCCCTGGTCATAGGCGGGACGAGCGAGGCGGGCGGCAGCGGCCCCGCGTTCGACCACGTCTACCCCGGCACCGGCGAAGTGACTGCGCAGCTTCGACTAGCCGATGCGGGCGATGTCGACCGCGCCGTCGCCGCAGCGCAGGGCGCCGCCCCGGCATGGCGCGCCATGCCGGGCGACAAGCGGCGCGACCTGATGCTGCGCCTTGCCGCGCTGACCGAGGAGAATGCGGCGCAAATGACCTCGCTGCTCTCGATCGAGAACGGCGCCATCATCCTTGCCGGTCCGCACATGAGCGGCGATGCCGCGCAGAAATTCCGCTACTTCGGCGGCTGGGCGGACAAGATCGAGGGCCGCACGATCAGCACCTGGGGCGGCCCGGCGCACGATTACGTGACGTACGAGCCCTACGGCGTGGTTGGGATCATCGTGCCGTGGAACGGGCCGCTGTTCGCGGCGACGATGTGCCTGGCCCCGGCACTGGCGGCCGGCAACTGCGTGGTGCTGAAAGCGCCGGAGAACGCGCCGTTCTCGCTGATGAAGCTGGTGGAGATCATCGGGCAGGCGGGCTTTCCGCCTGGAGTGGTCAATCTCGTCACCGGCGGGCCGGACGTGGGCGCGGCGATGGTGGCGCACCCCGGCATCGGCAAGATCGAATTCATCGGATCGGGCGGTACGGCGCGCAAGATACTTGGCAGCGCGGCGCAGAGCCTGAAGCCGGTGGGGCTGGAGTTGGGCGGCAAGTCGGCGGTGCTGGTCTTTGCCGACGCGAACCTTCAGGCGGCGGCGAAGCGCGGGCTGTCCGGCGCGGTCAGCGCCAACGGGCAAGGCTGCGTCAACGGCACGCGGCTACTGGTGGAGCGTTCGATCTACGAGCCTTACGTGCAGATGCTGGCGGCCATGGCGGCGCACATCAAGATCGGCGATCCGCTGGCGATGGACACGATCATGGGCCCGGTCATCTCCGAGCCGGCGCTGGAGCGCATTCAGGGCATGGTCGCAGGTGGGATCGCCGATGGCGCGCGCCTCGTCTGCGGCGGCGAGCGACTGGGGGCCGATCACGCTTCCGGCTTCTTCCTGCCGATCACGGTGCTGGCCGACGTCGCGCCGGGCAGCGCCATTGCGCGCAATGAAGTGTTCGGCCCGGTCCTCGTCGTCACACCGTTCGACAGCGAGGAGGAGGCCGTCTCGCTTGCGAATGACAGCGATTACGGTCTGGGCGCCTATGTTCACACCACCAGCCTTGCCCGCGCTCACCGCGTCGCAGGGCAGATGATGGCGGGCCAGGTGCAGGTCAACGGATCGGGCGAGGCGATGACGGCCTGCGTCCCGTTCGGCGGCATGAAGCATTCGGGCCACGGCCGCCTCGGCGGGATCGAGGCGCTGCGCGAGTTCCAGCAAGTGCGCAACGTCTGGGTCAACCTGCAGGAGTGATGGCGATGCTCGATCCCGAAGACCGCGCCGCCAGTGGCCGCGCCGCCGAGGCCGAAGCGGCGGCCCGCAGCCCGCGCGAACCGGCGACACTGCTGGAGGAATCCTGGCGCGACTTCGTCTGGGCCGAGGTCTGGACCCGCCCCTGCCTGCCGATGCGCCCCCGCCTGATCGTCGCCATGGCCAGCGCGGCGACTTGCGGGCTGGAGGAAAGCCAGATCGACGATTTCGTGCGCGGGGCGCTGGTCGGCGGGCACCTCAGCCTTGCCGAACTGCGCGAGGCGGCGCTGCATCTGGCCGTCTATGCGGGCTGGGGCAACGGCGGCAGGCTGGACCGCGCGGTGACGCGTGTGGCGGGTGAACTCGATTTGCCGCCCGCGCATGTCCCGCCGATCTGCCCCGAACCATGGGACGCGCAGGCCCGCAACGATGGCGGTCATGCCGCCTTCGCCAAAGTCATGACCTTTGCGCCGGGGCCGCCCGGATCGCCCTACCTTCAGGCCATCAACAACTTCGTCTTTGGCGAGATGTGGCGGCGCCCCGGCCTGGACGAGGCATCGCGCAGGTGGATCACGCTGGTTGGCGTGTGCGAATCGGCCGCCGAGATCCCGATCCGCAGCCACATCCACGCCGCCATGGCGAGCGGCAACTGCACCGGCGAGCAGATGCTCGAATTCGTGGTGCAATACGGGACCCATGCAGGCTGGCCCAAGGCCTCGCGCATCAACGCGGTGGTGCAGGAGATGATCGGCAAGGTGGCCAAGGGGTTGCCGTGGAACGGCTAGGGACGGGGAAAGCAGCATGAACACCGATATGACCGGCAAGGTCGCCCTTGTTACCGGCGCCGCTTCGGGGCTGGGCCGGGCGAGCGCGCTCAAACTGGCGCAGGCGGGGGCGGATCTATGGCTTGTCGACGTCAATCCGCAGGGCCTCGCCGAAACCGCTGCGCTGCTGGCGAAAAGCGGGCGGGCAGTGGCGACGCAGGTCGTCGACCTTTCCGATGCCGCCGCCTGCGCGAGGGTCGTGCCCGAGGCGACGACGCGGTTCGGGCGGCTCGATGCACTGTGCAATATCGCCGGGCTGATCTACCTTGCCAACACGCCGCAGATGCCGCTGGAGCAGTACCGGCGCACCATCGCCGTCAATCTCGACGCGCCTTTCGTGCTGTCGCGGGGCGCGATCCCGCACCTGCTGGAAACGAACGGGGCGATCGTCAACGTGGCTTCCTGCGCGTCCTACATCGGCGAGGCTTATGCCGCCGCCTATTGCGCCAGCAAGTGGGGCATCCTGGGCATGACCAAGGCGATGGCGATGGAGTTCCAGAAGGCCCCGATCCGCATCAATGCGGTCGCGCCGGGCGGCATGGTCACCAATATCGCGCTCAATTACCGCCCGCCCGAAAACTGCGACATCGAGCTGCTCAAGCGGTTTTCGGGCATGCGCGGGCAGGTCGAGGTGGACGACGTGGCGGACATGGTCCTGCTCCTGGCGTCCGAGGCCGGGCGCGGTTTCCACGGCGCCTGCATCGACATCGACAAGGGTATTACGGCCGGTTGAGCCGGTCTGCGGGAGTACGAAGATGACATTCACGCTCGATCAGTTCCGCCTCGATGGCAGGGTGGCCGTGGTCACCGGCGCCGGCGGGCGCGGCAATTCCATCGGCCGCGCCTATGCGATGGGCCTTGCCGAAGCGGGGGCGAGCGTCGTCGTCGCCGACCTCAACCTTGAAGGGGCTGAGGCCGTTGCCGCAGAGATCGCCGCCCTCGGCGGCAAGGCGCTGGCGGTAGAGGTGGACGTGGCCGATGAAGGCTCCACCCTCGCCATGGGCAAGGCTGCTTGCGAGGCGTTCGGCGGGGTCGATGTGCTGGTCAACAATGCCGCGCTGATGGTCGATATCAGCTACGATAACTGCGAGACGGTAAGCCTGGACGCCTGGAACCGCGCGTTTTCGGTGAACCTCAACGGTGCGCTGCTCTGCGCGCGGGCGGTCATCCCCTCGATGCGGGAGCGCGGCGGCGGGCGGATCGTCAACCAGACCAGCGGCGGGGCGTTCCCGGCGAGCGGAATTTACGGTATCTCCAAGCTGGCACTGGTCGGGTTGACCACCACGCTGGCAAAGCAGCTTGGCAAGGACGGCATCACCTGCAACGCCATCGCGCCGGGCAATGTCACCTCGGACGCGGGCAAGCTGCTGGTGCCGGACGATTCGCCGTTCATCCGCTTTCTCGAAATGACCTGCGCCATCGACCCGCGCGGCGCCCCGGACGAACTGGTCGGGACGCTGCTGCTGCTGTGTTCGCCGGCGGGGCAGTGGATCACCGGGCAGACCATGCATGTCGATGGCGGCTGGGTGATGCGGCCTTAAAGGAAGCCATCCACATCCGGGTCGCGCGGCTTCCTTGCGAAATGCCGGCCTTTCTGCGACCAAACCGGGCATGATACCGGCTCTTTTCGGCCTCTCCGGCCTGACCCTGACCGCTGACGAGCGTGCGTTCTTCCGCGATGCCGATCCGGCGGGCTACGTCCTGTTCGGCCGCAATGCACAGAGCCGCGAGCAGGTTCGCGCGCTTACCGACGAACTGCGCAGCCTTCACGGGCGCGACCGCCTGTTCATCTGCGTCGATCAGGAAGGCGGCCGGGTGGTACGCCTGAAGCCGCCGGTATGGCCGAAATACCCCCCCGGCGAGGTGTTCGACCGGCTTTACGACCTGGCCCCCGCCAGCGCCATCGAGGCCGCGCGCGCCAATGCCCATGCGCTGGGCCTCGACCTTGCCGAAGCGGGCATCACTGTCGACCTGCACCCCTCGCTCGACGTGCGCCAGCCCGGCGCGCACGATGTCGTCGGCGACCGTGCGCTGGGATCGGAACCGATGCGCGTAGCCGCGCTGGCCCGCGCGATCCTTGACGGGTTCGCCCGCGCAGGCGTGGCCGGGTGCATCAAGCACATCCCCGGTCACGGCCGTGCCATGGCCGACAGCCACAAGGAACTGCCCACCGTAACCGCCACGGCCGAGGAACTGGAACTGGACATCGCGCCGTTCCGCACCCTGGCCTCGGCGCCGATCGGTATGACCGCGCACGTGCGCTACACCGCCTGGGACGATGAAAACCCCGCCACCCTCTCGCCCTTCGTGGTGGGTGAGGTGATCCGCAAACGCATCGGCTTTACCGGCCTGCTGATGAGCGACGACCTCGACATGGAAGCGCTGTCCGGCACGGTGCCGGAGCGCGCGGCGGGCGCCATCGCGGCGGGCTGCGACCTTGCGCTCAACTGCTGGGCGAAGATGGACGACATGGTCGGCATCGCGCATGCCGTGCCGGTGATGGGCGAGCAGGGCCTTGCCCGGCTCGACACGGCGCTGGCGGCCACCGGCGATGCGCTCCCCGACGCCGACCACGCCAGCCTCATCGCCCAGCGCGACGCGCTGCTGGCGCTACGGGCGGCCTGACCCATGGCCGAGGCTCCGGGCCTGTTCGATGGCTGGGGCGGGGAGGACCGCGCCGAAGCGCAGGACGACGCGCTCTATCTGGACATCGACGGTTGGGAGGGCCCGCTCGACCTGCTGCTCGACCTTGCGCGGCGCCAGAAGGTGGACCTGCGCACGATCTCGATCCTCGAACTGGTCGACGCCTACCTCACCTACATCGAGCAGGCCGAGGCGCTGCGGCTGGAACTGGCGGCGGACTATCTGGTGATGGCGGCCTGGCTCGCCTACCTGAAATCCGCGATGCTGCTCCCGCGCGACGAGGCGGAAGATCCCAGCCCCGAGGAAATGGCCTTGCGCCTGCAGATGCGCCTGCAACGCCTGGGCGCCATGCGCGAGGCGGCGGGGAGGTTGATGGGCCGCGACCGGCTGGGCCGCGACGTCTTCGCGCGCGGCGCGCCGGAGGGGCTGCGGGTTGATCGCAAGTCGCTGTGGCAGTGTTCGTGGTACGATCTCGTGCGGGCTTACGGAGATGTGAAGGTGCGCTCCGAACCCGTCGTCCACATGGTGCGCGAGCGGATGGTGATGACGCTGGACAGCGCGATCCAGCGGGTATCCTCGATGCTGGGTGTGGCGATCGACTGGATGGACCTGCGCGATTTTCTGCCCCCGGCTCACGATACCTGGGCCGATCCCCGATTGCGGCGTTCGGCGCTGGCCTCCAGCTTCGTCGCGGCCCTGGAACTGGCGCGCACCGGCAAGGCCGAGATCGTGCAGGACGAGACGTTCGGGCCGCTGCGCCTGCGGGCGGTGAAGCCGTGATTTGTCGACACGTTGAGCGGAGCCGCGGGGGCTTCGACAGGCTCAGCCTGAGCGGAGTTTCAAGCGGCCGCCTAGCGCCGCTCAGCCTGAGCGGTCCTCCAGCCTTGCTCCCAACCCCGCTCAGGCTGAGCCTGTCGAAGCCCCAGGCGTGCGCACTATGAGCATCACGGACAACACCCAGCCCGACGACTTCGTCCGCGCCGTGGAAGCCACGCTGTTTGCCGCCGAGGAGCCGATGAGCGCCGAACAGATCGCGGCTCACCTCGGCTTCGGCGACAAGGGCGCAGGGCAGGTCCGCCCTGTCATCGAGCAGCTTGCCGCCCATTACGAAGGGCGCGGTATCCTGCTGGTCGAGCGCGGCAGGCGCTGGCATTTCGAGACCGCGCCCGATCTTGCCCACCTCCTGCGCCGCGAAAAGGAGGAACTGCGCCGCCTGTCGCGCGCAGCCACCGAGGTGCTCGCCATCGTCGCGTATCACGAGCCGGTCAGCCGGGCCGAGATCGAGGCGATTCGCGGCGTGCAGACCGCCAAGGGCACGCTCGACGTGCTGATGGAAGCGGGTTGGGTGCGCGTCGCCGGACGGCGCGAGGTGCCGGGCCGCCCGGTCATCTATGCGACGACGCCAGTCTTCCTCGATCACTTCGGGCTGGGGACGCTGAAGGAGCTGCCGGGCATCGACGAACTACGCGCCGCGGGCCTGCTCGATCCGGTGGATGAGGACATGATCGAGGCGGTTCTGGGGCCTGTAAATACCCGCAAGGCGGATGAACGCGAATCAGATCCTGACTAAGGCGTGACAGCCGCAGGTCAGAACCATGACGGGCTGGCAACTTGCCGACAAAGCGCCTAGATGGGGCGCAT
The DNA here is from genome assembly GCF_001046635.1 of Novosphingobium barchaimii LL02. Taxonomy (GTDB): domain Bacteria; phylum Pseudomonadota; class Alphaproteobacteria; order Sphingomonadales; family Sphingomonadaceae; genus Novosphingobium; species Novosphingobium barchaimii. Next base: position 591,848 of record NZ_KQ130454.1, on the reverse strand, counting down.
GACGGTCGATACCGACCATGTGTTTTGGAGTTGAGGTTATGGGTAGCTTCTCGATCTGGCACTGGCTGATCGTTCTGGTGATCGTGCTCGTGCTGTTCGGACGCGGCCGCGTTTCGGAAATCATGGGTGACTTCGGCAAGGGCATCAAGAGCTTCAAGGATGGCATGCACGAGGAAGAGGCCAAGAAGGCCGCTTCGTCGACCCCCGCAGTGCCGCCCGTGCAGATCGCCAAGCCACAGGATGAAGTCGTCCCGCCGGCTCCGGCCGCGACGCCGACCGAGACCAAGAACGAGCAGGTTTGAGCGAGCCGGACTGACAGGCGATGTTCGACGTCGGCGCATCCGAACTGCTGTTGATCGTGATCGTGGCGGTTGTCGTCATCGGTCCCAAGGACATGCCTATGGCCTTGCGCACTGCTGGCCGCTGGATCGGCAAGATGCGCAAGGTCTCGAACCACTTCCGCTCGGGCCTCGATGCCATGGTGCGCGAGGCGGAACTTGAGGACATGGAGCGCAAGTGGCGAGAGCAGAACGAGGCGATCATGAAGGCCAGCCCGCAGCTGCCCAGCATGAACCCGACTGCCGACGACATGCAGGCTCCGGCGGTTTCCAACCCCGCTCCGTACACGCAGGACGCGCCCGCTTGGCAGGATCACGCCGCCTCTCAGGACCATAAGGCCGAGGGCGGGGCGAACGCGACAAGCGAAGAACCCCGGCAGGCCGAAATGCACCTGCCCCCGCCGCCGCCCTGAGGCACAAGCCATGCAGCCCTTCCGCGTTTCCGACATCGACGATACCCAGGCCCCCCTGCTCGAACATCTGGTCGAGCTGCGGGGCCGGCTTCTGCGCGCCTTCCTGGCTTTTGCAGTGGCGTTCGGCGTGTGCTTCTATTTTTCGAGCGATATCTTCTCGTTCCTGGTTCGCCCGCTGACCGAGGCGTTTCCGCCGGGGCAGGGCCGGCTGATATACACCAAGCTGTATGAGGCGTTTTTCGTCGAAGTGAAGATCGCGATGTTCGCGGCCTTCTTCGTCAGCTTCCCGGTGATCGCCAACCAGATTTGGGCCTTCGTGGCGCCGGGCCTCTACGCGAAAGAGAAGAAGGCGTTCCTGCCTTTCCTGATCGCAACGCCGATCCTGTTCACCATGGGCGCGGCGCTGGCTTATTACGTGGTCATGCCGACCGCCTTCCACTTCTTCCTGGGCTTTCAGGGACAGAAGGGCGGCCTCAAGCTGGAAGCGCTGCCCGGCACCGGCGATTATCTGGCGCTGGTGATGCAGTTCATCCTGGCCTTCGGGATCAGCTTCCTGCTGCCGGTCCTGCTGATGCTGCTCAACCGGGCCGGCATCGTGACGCGCGCGCAGTGCGTGGCGGCGCGGCGTTATGCGATCGTCGGCGTGTTCATCGTCGCGGCCGTGGCGACGCCGCCGGACGTGATCTCGCAGCTTATGCTGGCGATCCCGCTGCTGCTGCTGTTCGAGGGCACGCTGATCCTCATGTGGTTCACCGAACGCCGCGAAGCCAAAGAGCGCGCGGCGGAGGAAAAGGCCATCGAGAAGAACGCCGAAGCGGCGGGCAAGGCTGCGGCGGAGTAAGCGCTCTGTTGCCGAGGGGCTTCGACAAGCTCAGCCTGAGCGGAATTCGGTTTATTGGGAAAATGACGAGCCGAGTGGGGCGGTAATCCTTGGTGCGTGGTGCGCGCCGCGGCGGCAAAAGCGAAATACCCTCCGTCATCCCCGCGAAGGCGGCGATCCATCTCTAAACCCAATGCTGAAACCGGATGGATTCGCGCCTTCGCGCAACTGACGGGTATTTTCTGCCGGATGTGGTCCCTTAGCGGCCCTGCGCGCCGTTGGCGGGTTCCGGCCTCGGGTCGCGCTCACGCCGCACTCCGGCCTTGCCGCCGTCCTGCGCCGCCGACCATGCCAGCTTGCCGCCGATCCAGGTTTCCAGCACCCGCGTCGCGCGCACCTGTTCGGGCGCGGCGGTCATCGGGTCGTTGTCGACGAACAGGAAGTCCGCGCGGTAACCCTTGGCGATGCGGCCAAGGCGGTCCTCGGCGAACAGGGAGTAGGCCGCGCCCGTGGTATAGGCCGCCAGCGCCGCTTCTCGCGAAAGCACTTCCTGCGGCTGCCAGCCCCCGGCCGGCTGACCGTCGGCGCCGGTGCGGCTGATCGCCACGGCCAGGCCTTCGAAGGGATGGGCGGGCTCCACCGGCGTGTCGGACCCGAAGGCCAGCGTCGCGCCCGCCGCCGAGATCGATTTCCACGCATAGGCCCCGGCAAGCCGCGCCGGACCCAGCCGGGCCTCGGCCATGGTGCGGTCCGAAGCCTCATGCTGCGGCTGCATGGAGGCGATCACCCCGTTGCGGCCGAAGCGCGGAATGTCGGCAGGGTCGACGATCTGCGCATGTTCGATCCGCCAGCGCCGATCGCCCTTATAGGTGGCGGACAATTCCTCGATCGAATCGAGCACGGTGGCGTTGGCCTCGTCGCCGATGGCGTGGACGGCGACCTGGAAGTTGTCGATCGCCGCGCGGCTCATCAGGTTGCCCAACTGCGTCTGGCTCATCCGGGGCAGGCCCTTCGCCTTGGCGTCGTCGGCGTAAGGCGCCTTGAGCCAGGCGCCGCGCGATCCCAGCGCGCCGTCGAGGTAGAGTTTGACCCCGTTCATCTTGAGCCGGTCTTCGTAAAGCCACTGCGTCGGGCGGGGGCCGCCGATCAGGCTCATGTTGTCGATCCCGGCCGCATAGGAGACGATGCGCACGCGCAGTGCGCCCTTGTCCGCGGCGCGGCGGAAGGCCTGCCAGTCCTCGATCGTGGTGCCCATGTCGGCGATGGTGGTCACGCCGGCGGCAAGCAGGGTGAGTTGCGCTTCGCCCAGCGCCGAATCGCGGTCGTCGGGGCGGGTGTGGGGCAGCTTGGCTTCGATCAGCGCAGTGGCCGCATCGACAAGCACGCCCGCCGGGGCCTTGGAGCCCGCCACGCGCAGGATCTGACCGCCCGCCGGATCGGCGCTGGCGGCGCTCACCCCGGCAGCGGAAAGCGCGGCGGAGTTGGCCCAGCCGGCATGGCCGTCCACGCGGATGAGCCAGGCGGGCTTGCCGCCGGTCACCTGGTCGAGCTGCGCGGCGGTGGGCATGCGGTCGGCGCCGCTGCCATCCTTGTTCCAGTCCGCCTGATTCCAGCCGGTGCCCAGCACCCAGGGCGCTTCGGGATGGGCGGCGACCCATGCCGCGATGCGCGACAGGGCCTCGTCCAGCGATCTGGCGGCGGAAAGGTCCAGCGTCATCTTCGCAAAGCCGGTGGCCATGACGTGGCCGTGGGCATCGATCATGCCGGGCACGACCACGCGGCCCTTGCCATCGACCTGATAGTCGACCTTCTTGGGCCGCTTGTCGCCGCGGTGGAAGACCTGCACGACATGTCCGTCCGGGCCGATCAGGAAGCCTTCGAAACGATCGACGCCGCCCTTGCCGTCGGGGCTGACGCCTTCGACGTTGTCGACAAGGATATCGGCGTGGGCCGGAGACGCGAACAGGGGCGCCGTCAGGGCAGTCCCGGCGAGCAGCATGGTGGCTGCCGCAATGCTATGCTTCACTTCTTGCCCTTCTTGGGGAGGCGCTTGATGATCGCGCTGGTATCGAGACGGCCGCCGCCCATCGCCTGCAGGTCGGCGAAGAACTGGTCGACCAGCGCCGCCACCGGCAGAGATACGCCCAGCCCGCGCCCTTCCTCAAGACTGAGGCCAAGATCCTTGCGCATCCAGTCGATCGCGAAGCCGAAATCGAATTCGTCGGCGTCCATGGTCTTGAGCCGGTTGTCCATTTGCCACGACTGGGCGGCGCCGCCGGAAATGGCCTCGTAGACCTTTTCCATGTCGAGGTGCGATGCCTGGGCAAAACGCACGGCCTCTGCCAGCGCGGCGACGTTGCCGGCGATGCAGATCTGGTTGGCCATCTTGGCGATCTGGCCCGAGCCGGGCTTGCCGACATGGACGATGCGGCTGGAATAGCCTTCCATGATCGGGCGCGCGGCCTCGATCGCGTCGTCGCGCCCGCCGCACATCAGGGTGAGCGTGCCCTTTTCCGCGCCGATCTGCGATCCGGTCATCGGCGCGTCGACGCAGTGGACCTTGAGATCGCGCGCTTCGACCGAGATCTGCCGCGCGATCCGGGCCGAGACAGTGGTGTGGTCAATGAAGACGCCGCCCTTTTTCAGCATGCGGAACACGCCGTTGGGCCCCAGCACCACGTCGGCAAGGTCGTCGTCGTTGCCGACGCAGGTGATCACCACGTCGGCATCCTGCGCGGCATGGGCCGGATTGGCGGCGATGCGGTGGGCGAGGCCCGGGTTGTCGGCGCTCCACTTGCGCGCGCGTTCGGGCGAGCGGTTGTAGATCGTCAGTTCGTGCCCGGCCTCGGCGATGTGGCGCGCGATCGCGCCGCCCATCGTCCCCAGCCCGAGGAAGGAAACCTTGCGGCGGTCTATGGTGGTGTCGCTCATACGTCGCGTTCTAGCGGATTTTAGGCAAAAGCAAACCGCTCAGGCACTGACTTGCGGGCAAGCGTGCTTTCAATTCGTCGTGGTTTCCGGTACTCGCGCCGTCATGGACCAGACAGTGCTCACCATCGCTCCCGGAGCGGCCGAGGCCGCCCCGCTGACCGCAGCCGACGTTCGCGCGGCGGCGGAGCGAATTTCGGGCAAGGTCGTACGCACGCCGACGCTCCATAGCGCCACGCTGAGCGCGATCACCGGCGCCGATATCTGGCTCAAGTTCGAGAACCTGCAGTTCACCGCCGCCTACAAGGAGCGCGGCGCGCTCAACGCGCTGCTGCTGCTGCCGGAAGAGGCGAAATCGCGAGGCGTGATCGCCGCTTCGGCCGGCAACCACGCGCAGGGCCTCAGCTATCACGGCACCCGGCTCGGCGTGCCCGTCACCATCGTCATGCCCAAGACCACGCCGACGGTGAAGGTCATGCAGACCGAGAGCGTGGGCGGTAAGGTCGTGCTCCACGGCGAGAGCTTCGACGAGGCCTATGAACACGCGCGCAAGCTTGAGGGCGAGCTGGGACTGACGTTCATCCATCCCTTCGACGACCCGCATGTGGCGGCGGGGCAAGGCACCGTCGCGCTGGAAATGCTGGAAGACGTGCCCGATCTCGACACGCTGGTGCTGCCGGTGGGCGGCGGCGGCCTGTCATCGGGCATGGGCACCGTGGCGCGGGACATAAAGCCGGACATCCGGCTGGTCGGCGTCGAGGCGCAGCTTTATCCTTCCATGTACAACCTGCTGAAAGGCACCACCCTGCCGATCGGCGGCGATACGCTGGCCGAGGGTATCGCGGTGATCGCGCCGGGGCTGATGACTTCAAAGGTGCTGCGCGGCCTGCTCGACGATTTCCTGCTGGTCAGCGAGTCCCAGATCGAGAGCGCGCTGGCCCTGCTGCTCCAGATCGAGAAGACGCTGGTGGAAGGCGCGGGCGCTGCGGGCTTCGCGGCGGTGATGAACAACCGCGAGCTGTTCGCCGGTCGCAAGGTCGGCATCGTGCTGTCGGGCGGCAATATCGATACCCGCCTGCTCGCCAACGTGCTGCTGCGGGATCTTGCCCGTTCGGGCCGCCTCGCGCGGCTCAAGATCGGCCTTCAGGACCGGGCCGGCGCGCTGTTCAAGGTCGCCAAGGTGTTCCACGAGCACAATGTGAACATCATCGAGGTGTTCCACCAGCGCATCTTCACGCACTTGCCCGCCAAGGGTCTGGTCACCGAAATCGAGTGTGAGGCGCGCGACAAGGCGCAGCTCGATGCTCTGGTCTCGGCCCTGCGGCGCGAAGGTTACGAAGTGAAGCAGGTCGAGACCGAATAGGTTTGCACGGGGCGGACGGTGGGTTAATCTTCTGTCTGCCCGGACGCCCCGAATTGGTACGGATAGGCGCGAATGCCGCCGGACTGGTGCGATTTGACTGCAGCTCGGTCGGTTTTTGTAGTTAAAAGACTCGCAACGCGCTGCAGCGGCATGCATATTTCGGGGACAGAAGCGGACCACGCGCTGGCACAATGCAAGAGGAAGACCAAGTTCGGTGACGGCTCCGGTTCGATTTCCACGCTTTTTCGTGACAAGCCCGGCGCCGTGTCCGTATCTTCCGGGCCGTAGCGAGCGCAAGGTTTTCACCGAACTGAAGGGTCCGCACGCCGATTCGCTCAACGATGCGCTGGGCAGAATCGGGTTTCGCCGTAGTCAGACTGTCGCCTACCGCCCCTCCTGCATAGACTGTAACGCCTGCGTATCGGTGCGGGTCTTCGCCGGGGAATTCGTCGCCTCGTCCTCGCAAAAGCGCACTCTCAAGGCGCATGGCGACCTGATCGCCACCGTCTGCCGCCCATGGTCCACCAGCGAACAGTTCGATCTGCTCCAGCGCTATCTATCGGTGCGCCATCCCGAAGGCGGAATGACGACGATGGACGAAGTCGACTTCGCCGACATGGTGGAGCACACGCCGGTAACCAGTTACGTGATCGAGTACCGCGAACCCTCCGCCGACGGCGTAGTGCCGGGCCGCCTCGTCGGCGCCTGCCTGACCGACCGCCAGTGCGACGGCCTCTCGATGATCTACTCCTTCTACGACCCGCACTACGAAGGCCGGCAGGGGCTGGGGAACTTCATCATCCTCGATCACATTCGCCGCGCCGAAGAAATGGGGCTGGCCTATGTCTACCTGGGTTACTGGGTCGAAGGTTCTCCGCGCATGCAGTACAAGGTGCGCTATCGGCCGATGGAAAAGCTCGGCCGTTCGGGGTGGGAACGGATCGCCCCCGCCGACCAGGACCGGCTGATCGCCGCGGCCGTTGCCAACCCCCGCAGCCGCGATGACGCGGCGGGCCCGAAAGACGGCATGCCCGCCATCGCCAAGGGCTGACAGGCTGGGTGCCTGGCGGGCGCTGGGTTGTTGGTTACGCTCGCAATGACTTGCTAAATGGCGCCCTTCTCCGCTAACAGCACGGCACTCGCAAGGACCCGGTGAAAATCCGGGTGGCTATTCCGGCCGCCGATCCGCCGGACAACGTCACACATCACCCTATTTCAAGCGCGCCCAGATGCGCGCCGTGTGGCTTCTTGTGGAATTTTCCCATGTCCAATTCGATTGCCCGCTATCGGCGGCAGTGGTTTACAAATGGCGTCGGTGTACGCCGTGACGTTCTGGCCGGCGTAGTCGTTGCGCTGGCGCTCATCCCGGAGGCCATCGGCTTCTCGATCATTGCCGGGGTCGATCCCCGCGTGGGGCTTTATGCATCGGTGGCGATCGCCATGGTCATCGCCTGCATTGGCGGGCGGACCGGCATGGTCTCCGCCGCAACCGCCTCCGTGGCGGTTCTGGTGACGCCGCTGGTGCGGGACCACGGCGTGGAATACCTCTTTGCCGCCACGATCCTGATGGGGCTGTTCCAGGCGATCGCCGGCCTGCTGCGGCTCGACCTGCTGATGCAGTTCGTCTCGCGCTCGGTCATCACCGGCTTCGTCAATGCGCTGGCCATCCTGATTTTCATGGCGCAACTGCCCCAGCTTACCGATGTGAGCTGGCAGACCTATGCAATGGTCGCGGGCGGGCTTGCCGTCATCTACCTGTTCCCGCGCGTGACCAAAGCTGTACCCTCCCCGCTGGTTTCGATCTTGCTGCTGACAGCGATCAGCATCGGCATGGGCCTGCCGGTCCACACCGTGGGCGACATGGGCAAGTTGCCCGAAGGCCTGCCCAGCTTCGCTCTGCCGCAAGTCCCGCTGACGTTGGAGACGCTGCGCATCATCGCGCCCTTTTCGCTGACGATGGCGGCGGTCGGCCTGCTGGAATCCATGCTGACCGCGCAGATCGTCGACGACATGACCGACACCGACAGCGACAAGAAGCGCGAATGCATGGGCCAGGGCGGCGCCAACGTCGTCGCGGCATTGCTGGGCGGTATGGGCGGCTGCGCCATGATCGGGCAGTCGGTTATCAACGTGACGTCGGGCGGCCGGGGCAGGCTTTCCACCTTCGTTGCGGGCGCTTTCCTGCTGTTCCTGCTCGCGGTGCTGGGGCCTTACGTGGGCCGGGTGCCGATGCCGGCTCTGGTGGCGGTGATGATTATGGTGTCGATTGGAACCTTCAGCTGGAGTTCGATCACCAACCTGCGCCGCCATCCGCCGACATCTTCGGTGGTGATGCTGGTGACGGTCGTGGTCGTCGTCGCCACGCAGGACTTGTCGCTGGGCGTGCTTTCGGGCGTGCTGCTTTCGGGGATATTCTTCGCGGGCAAGGTCCAGCGCATGTTCGCGGTGGAACGCGAGGTATCGCCCCGAGGCGCGACTTACCGCGTTTCAGGGCAGATATTCTTCGCCTCGGTGGAGCGTTTCACCCGCGCCTTCCAGTCCGAAGACAGCGCCGGGCACATCCTGATCGACGTTTCGAAGGCGCACTTCTGGGACATCTCCGCTGTCGGCGCGCTGGACAAGATCGTCGCGCGTCTGCGCCGCGAAGGTCGGAGCGTCGAGGTGATCGGCTACAATGATGCCAGCGCCGATATCGTCGACCGCTTCGCCCTGCACGACAAGACCGGAGTGGAGATGGGCGCCGCCCCGCACTGAGGTTTCTCCGTTGCGGGGCGGAACCCTTTAGCGCTTCCTGCCTTTCGCTGCGTTGAGCGCGGCGGCTTCCACCAGCAGCGCTTTCAGCGCCGGTTCGTCGATCACGTCACCTTCGTGAAGGTCGATGGCCCGGCGCACGTTGCCCTCGAGGCTGGCGTTGAACAGGCGCCCGGGATCTTCGAGCGCGGCGCCTTTGGCAAACGTCAGCTTGACGGCGGCCTTGTAGGTTTCCCCGGTGCAGACGATGGCGCCGCCGTGATACCAGGTGGGCACGCCGCGCCATTTCCATTCCTCGACCACGCCCGGCAGCGCTTCGAGAACGAGCGCGCGTACTTTCGCCAGCGTATCGCCGCGCCAGTCGCCCAGTTCGGCGATGCGTTCGTCGATGTGCTGAGCGGGTGTTTTCTGGTCTTGGGCTGGATCGGTCACGGCGTTCCGTAGAGCTTGGCCTCTTCCGCGCGGCGCGACTTGAGGCCGTTCATGGGCTTTCCATCGTTGTAGATCCACTTGCCGAACTGTTCCTGCGCCTGGGCGAATTTGCCCTGCTTGTGAAGGCTGGCCAGTGTCGCCTTGCGGATAGCCCCGGTATTGTAGTGAAACGACACCAGTGCGTCGAACTGGTTCTGGGTGGTCGCTGCCGATCCGAGGAAGGCGGCCACCTCGTTCACGTAGACCACCATGTCGACGTCAAAGCGCGCATCGCACTGGGCCTGGTTCCAGATGACGCCTTTCTTCACGTCCCCGCCGGTGGACCCCCAGCCGATCGTCCAGGGCTTGCCGTCTGTGCTGCCAGGGTCGGGATAGGCGGCGAAGGTGCCGTCGGCGCGGCGCGTAGCGCAGCCTTCCCATTTCTTGATAAGTTTGGCGCCCGGCGATCCCAGCGCGGCGCCGGTGGGCGCTGCGGGGGCCGGCGTGGGCACGGGGGCGGGGGCCTCGCTGGCGGGAAGGGCGCCTGCTGCAAGGTCGATGGCCTTGTCCAGCGCGTTGACTTCGACCTGCGTAAAGCTGCGGCCCAGCATCTTGCGAACCGCATCGAAAACCGGCTTCCTGTTCATGAACACTTCCTTCCACGACGTGACTGCACGAAGTATCCGTTGCAGCCGTGACTGCCCAAGGTGCGCCCGAATGGTGTTGGAAGCGGTCCTGACTACCGCCGTTTGCGCTGCCCCATGCCTTTCGGGCAGCCGTTTGATTAAGCCTGAGCGGGGTTTGTAGGAAAGCGGATTCTTTTCCGCGGCAGTGCTGCCACCTGAAATATCAGTAGTTGTCATGCGCCGCGAACGGGGCGCAACGAAAAGGGCGCCCGGATTTCTCCGGGCGCCCCACTCGGCGAACTGGTCGCGCCAGCCTGATTAGAGGCTGTAGTACATGTCGAACTCAACGGCCGACGGCGTGGTTTCCCAGCGCAGCACTTCGGGCCACTTGAGTTCGAGGTAGGCTTCGATCTGGTCCTCGGTGAACACGCCGCCTTCGAGAAGGAAGGCGTGGTCGGCCTGAAGGCTGTCGAGAGCTTCGCGCAGCGAACCGCAGACGGTCGGCACTTCGGCGAGTTCGGCCGGCGGCAGATCGTACAGGTTCTTGTCCATCGCTTCGCCCGGATGGATCTTGTTCTTGATGCCGTCAAGACCGGCCATCAGGAGCGAGGCGTAGCACAGGTACGGGTTGGCCATCGCGTCGGGGAAACGGAATTCCACGCGCTTTGCCTTGCTGCCGGCACCGTAGGGGATGCGGCACGAAGCCGAACGGTTGCGGGCCGAGTAGGCCAGCAGAACCGGTGCTTCGTAACCCGGAACCAGACGCTTGTAGCTGTTGGTGGTCGGGTTGGTGAAGGCGTTGAGAGCCTTGGCGTGCTTGATGACACCGCCGATGAAGTAAAGGCAGTTGTCGGACAGGCCGGCATAGCCGTTACCGGCGAAGGAGTTTTCGCCGTCGTTCCAGATCGAGATATGCGTGTGCATGCCCGATCCGTTGTCCTTCATGATCGGCTTGGGCATGAACGTGGCCGTCTTGCCGTAAGCCTGCGCAACCATCCACACGACGTACTTGTAGATCTGCATGCGGTCGGCGGTGGTGACCAGCGTACCGAAGGTCATGCCGAGTTCGTGCTGGGCAGCCGCCACTTCGTGGTGGTGCTTGTCGCAGGGCAGGCCCATTTCGAGCATGGTCGAAACCATCTCGGCGCGGATGTCGGTGCACGAATCGACCGGAGCGACGGGGAAGTAGCCGCCCTTGGCGCGCGGGCGGTGGCCCAGGTTGCCGGCATCGTAGGACTTGTCGGTGTTGCCCGGCAGTTCGATATCATCGATCTTGAAGCCGTTGCCGTCGTAGCCGTCGTAGAACTTCACGTCGTCGAACATGAAGAACTCGGCCTCGGGGCCGACGTAGACGGTGTCGCCGAAACCGGCCGACTTGACGAACGCTTCTGCGCGCTTGGCGCACGAACGCGGGTCGCGGGCATACAGCTCACCGGTCGAAGGCTCGACGATGTCGCAGAACACGATCAGCATCGGGGTGGCCGAGAACGGATCGACATATACGGCGGTAAGGTCGGGCTTGAGGATCATGTCCGACTCGTTGATGGCCTTCCAGCCCTCGATCGACGAACCGTCGAACATGAGGCCGTCTTCCAGCTCATCTTCGCCGAGAACCGTCGAAACCATGGTCAGGTGGTGCCACTTGCCCTTGGGGTCGGTGAAGCGAAGATCTACCCACTCGATCTCCTCGTCCTTGATTTGCTTCAGGACTTCCTTTGCAGTTGCCATGGTATTGGTTCTCCAGGTTACTCTTCCGCCTGGCGGAAGAGGATAGGGGTGGGTGGGCAATTCGGGAATTCAGCCGGCCCCCACCGGCATAGTCCCGGGTCCGGTCAGGGCCGGACGCAAATTCAAAAAGGTAGCGCCTTTAAAGCGCGTCGTCGTCACGCTCTCCGGTGCGGATCCGCACAGCGGTTTCCACGTGCACGACGAAGATCTTGCCGTCGCCGATGCGGCCGGTCTGCGCGGCGTCGGCGATGGCTTCGACCACGCGGTCAGCCAGGGCATCGGGAACGACGACCTCGAGCTTCACCTTGGGCAGGAAATCGACGACGTATTCCGCGCCGCGATAGAGTTCGGTGTGGCCCTTCTGGCGACCGAAGCCCTTGGCTTCGGTGACGGTGATGCCGGATACACCCACTTCATGGAGCGCTTCCTTAACTTCATCGAGCTTGAACGGCTTGATGATGGCTTCGATCTTTTTCACGCCTGCCTGGACCCCTGCACTTGCACCCGGACTGTTTCTAAGAGGGAACCGGTCCGGGAACCAGATGCCTCGCGCGCGATTCCCATCAAGAATCGTGCCAATGCGTTGGGTGAGTGGTAGGCCAAGTGTGCAACCGCGAAAAGACCGGATTTGCACCATTTATCCCGTTGGTTGACGGACTGTCGCAATGTCTGGTGCCTGCTATGGGCAAGTTCTGTTCAAGATTCGGGCAGGTGGTGCCTGAAAATTGTGCAGTGCAGGATTTTGGCCGCTGAGTGCTGCCCCGTTTACTGCGGGCGGCTCTCTCCCCGAGCAACCCCGGGGAGGAGCGGGATCAAAGGCGCAGGCCTGCGGTTTCGTTCAGGCCGGCCATGATGTTGAGGTTTTGCACCGCCGCGCCGCTGGCGCCCTTGCCCAGATTGTCGAGCATGGCGACGAGGCGGGCCTGGGTGCCGTCTGCCGAGCCGAGGACGCGCAGGGTCAGGCTGTCGACCGGGTCCATCGCCGCGCGCAGCAGCAGTTCGTCGGGCTGGTCGCCCGCGACGTTCACGACCGGGCTGTCTGCATAGAAGTCCGTCAGCGCGGTGCGCAGGGCTTCGGGCGTGCCGGCACCGGGCATCATTTCAAGATGCAGCGGCACTTCAACCAGCATTCCGCGATGCGCCGGGACCACGGCGGGCGCGAAGATCGGCGCGTGGGTCAGCCCTGCGTGGACGAGCATTTCGGGGACATGCTTGTGGCCCAGAGCGAGGCCGTAGGCGCGGAAGGCGATGTCGGTATCGGCCTCGAAGCGGGCGATCAGCGCCTTGCCGCCGCCCGAGTAGCCCGAGACGGCGTGGCAGACGTAAGGCCACTGCGCGGGCAGCAATCCGGCGCGGATCAGCGGCGCGACCAGGGCGATGAAGCCGCTGGGATAGCAGCCGGGGTTGCTCACCCGCATGGCGGAGGCGACCGCATCGCGGCCGACTATCTCGGGGAAACCGTAAGTCCAGTCCGGCGCGGTGCGGAAGGCGGAGGAGGCGTCGATCACCCGCGTGCGGTCGTTGGCGATCATGCCCACGGCCGCCTTGGCGGCGTCGTCAGGCAGGCACAGGATCACGAAATCGGCCGCGTTCAGCGCTTCGGCGCGGGCCGCATCGTCCTTGCGCCGGTCGTCCGGGAGCACGAGAAGTTCGAATTCGCTGCGGCCGGCAAGCCGGTCGGCGATTTCCAGGCCGGTGGTGCCGGCGGCGCCGTCGATGAAGACACTTGCGGTCATCAGATTTCGCTTTCGAGCTGGGTCAGCGCCACGTAGCCGACCGGGCCGTCTTCGCCGAGCTGGCCCCAGGCCCAGTTGCCCGCAATGTCGAGCACGTTGAACGTGGCGGCGGCAGGCAGGTCCATCACGGGCTCGCCATCATTGCGGCCGGCGGCGCGCAGGACGGCGCCGGCGGTGAGGGCGCGCGGCATCGGCGCGGCGTAATGCGGCACGAAGTACAGCCCGGCCAGTTTGATATGGGCAAGGTCGCCGCGCACGGGAAGGCAGCCGGGATCCGCGCGCACGCTCGGTCCGGTCATGGCGAGAATGCCTTCGGTCCGGGGAGGGCGGGTATACGAATCCACAGGTGCCAACGTCGGTACGTCTCCAAAAGCAAAGATGGGCGCGCTTAGCCGGGTCACGGCTGGATCGCAAGTTCAGGCATACCGCGCCCGCAGCATGTGCCACGCCGCACGCAGGCCCAGCGCGTCGCCGCCCCTGGGCCGCCCCGGCTTGGCGGCGGGGCGCCAGGCGAACGTATCGAAGTGCGCCCAGTCGATCCCCTTGGGCACGAAGCGGTCGAGGAACAGCGCCGCCGTACTGGCACCCGCGAAGCCGCTGGAGCCGGCATTGTTGATGTCGGCAATGTCGGACTTGAGGTATTCGCGGTAGCCTTCGTGCAGCGGCAGGCGCCAGCACGGGTCGTCCTGGGCCTTGCCTGCGGCCAGCAGCGCGTCGGCTGTGGCATCGAGCCGGGTGAACAGGGCCGGAAGGTCGGGGCCGACGGCAACGCGTGCGGCGCCGGTCAGGGTGGCGAAATCGATGATGAGGTCTGGCTTTCCCTCGCCTGCGCGGGTCAGGGCATCGCCCAGGATCAGGCGGCCTTCGGCGTCGGTATTGCCGATCTCCACCGAGATCCCCGCGCGGCTTTTCAGCACGTCGCCGGGGCGGAAGGCGTTGCCGGCAATGGCGTTCTCCACCGCCGGGACCAACAGATGCAGGCGCACCGGCAGGTTCGCGCTCATGATGAGCCGGGCGAGGGCCAGCGCGTGCGCGGCGCCGCCCATGTCCTTCTTCATCAACAACATGCCCGCGCCGGGCTTGATATCGAGCCCGCCCGAATCGAAGCACACGCCCTTGCCCACCACGGCGACGCGCGGGTGCGCCGGATCGCCCCATTCCAGTTCGATCATGCGCGGGGCGTGGGAGCGGCTGGCCGCCCGGCCCACCGCGTGGACCATGGGAAAATCGCGCTCCAGCAGGTCGCCTCGGGTGATGCGGATTTCGGCGCGGTAGGATTTGTGGAGGTTCTCCGCCTCGGCTTCGAGTTGGGCAGGCCCCATGTCCTCCGCCGGGGTGTTGACGAGATCGCGCACGAGCATGATCGCCTCGGCCTCTGCCGTCATTGCGTCGATGGTTTTCGGCTCGCCGGTGAGGAGCACGCGCGGGCCTTCGTCGCCCGGTTCGGACAGATAGCGCTCGAAGCTGTACTGGCCGGCGATCCAGCCCAGCATGGCCGCGCCCGGCTCACCGCCCACGCGGCGATAGGTGCCTGCGGGCAGTTTCTCGGCCAGCCTGGCCATGCACCACGAGGTCAGCGCGGCGGTATCGGCCACGCCTGCCACCACGGCCCATCCGTCGCTATCGCCATCGCCATCGGGGATGATCGCATGGTCGTTCGCGGCGCCTGTGAAGCGGTTGGCCGCGATTGCGGCGCGCTGGGGAACGCTGAGGCCTTTGAGGAATTTCTCCAGTCCGTCCTTGTCGACGAGATGGATGGAAACGGCCTTCTGGCCGCGATCGGGCTGGATCAATGCGTTCTTGTCGCTCATGCGGTGATTCTCTAGCCTTCCCCCCGGCCTGAGTGCGAGAGGAATTTTGATGCGTTACGGCGGTTTGGCTACGGTTCTGGCATTGACGATGACAGGCGCGCTGGCTGCGTGCAACGGTTCCGGCAGCCCGGACCCGCAGCGCAGCGCGGCGGCAACCGGCGCGCCTGAGGCAACCGCACCCGCATCCGAAGCGCCCCCGCCCGCTCCGCCTCCGGCCAAGGGACGCACCGAAAAGGAAGAGAACGAGGTCTTCGCTTTCAGCTATTCCTACCCCGATGCCGCCGCAGCCATTCCGGGCCTTCGCGATCTGCTCGACCAGCGGCTGGATGCCGACAAGGGCGATCTGGTATCGTCGGCGCGCAGCGGCAAGGCGGAGGCGGCCAAGGACGGCTTTCCTTATCACGCCTATGAACGGCAGACCGACTGGAAGGTCGTCACCAACATGCCCGGCTGGCTTTCGCTGTCGGCCCAGCACTACGAGTTTTCGGGCGGCGCGCACGGGATGACCGTGTTCGATTCGCTGGTATGGGACCGGGGCGCCGACACCGCGCGCAAGCCGGCGGACCTGTTCACCGGTCAGGACGCCCTGCGCAGCGCGATCCAGGCCCCGTTCTGTGATGCGCTTGACAAGCAGCGCGCGAAGAAGCGCGGCGAACCGGTCGCACGCGATAGCGGGCAGATGTTCAGCGAATGCATAGACCCGACCGCGCAGACGCTGATCCTGGGGTCGACCAATCGCCGCGCCTTCGACCGTATCGGCGTGCTTGTCGCGCCTTACGACGCGGGGCCTTATGCGGAAGGCAGCTATGAAGTGACGCTGCCGGTAACCGGCAAGGTGATGGCTGCCCTGAAACCGCAATATCGCAGCGCTTTTTCCGCCCAGCCCTGACCTTTGCAACCGTGATCTCGCAATTCATGGCAAAAGGGACTATCTGGGCGTCATGACCGAATACCAGATCGTAGAACCCGGCCAGGAGGAAGCCCTCCTGCGTGACGGCACAATCAAGCTGCATGGCCCCGCAGGTTTCGAGGGCATGCGCCGCGCCGGCGCCCTCGCCGCGCGCATTCTCGACGAGATCGCGCCGCTGGTGCAGCCCGGTGTCACCACCGCGTTCATCGACGACAAGGTGCGTGAACTGACGCTGGCCGGGGGCGCCGTGCCCGCGACGCTGGGCTACCGGGGCTATGCGCATTCGTGCTGCATCTCGATCAACCACGTCGTTTGCCACGGCATCCCGTCCGAGAAGACCTTCAAAGACGGGGACATCGTCAACATCGACGTCACCCCGCTGCTGGATGGCTGGCACGGCGATACCAGCCGCATGTACCTCGTCGGCGATGTGCCGCTGAAGGCACGCCGCCTGGTCGACGTGACTTACGAGTGCCTGATGATCGGCATCGCGCAGGCCAAGCCCGGCAACCGCGTGGGTGACATCGGCGCGGCCATCCAGGAATATGCCGAGTCGCACCGCTACGGCGTGGTGCGCGAATTTTGCGGGCATGGCCTGGGCCGTCTTTTCCACGATGCTCCCGAAGTGGTGCACGCCGGTCGCCGCGGCACGGGCCCGCTGCTCAAGGCCGGCATGTTCATGACGATCGAGCCGATGATCAACCTGGGCAAGCCGCCGGTGAAGCTGCTTTCCGATGGCTGGACGGCAGTTACCCGCGACAAGTCGCTATCGGCGCAGTTCGAGCATTCGATCGGCATCACCGAGGATGGCTGCGAGATCTTCACCACCAGCCCCACCGGTCGCCACAAACCGCCTTACGTCTGACGGCGCACCGGCAGCAGCCTCAGAACGAGATGACCGCTTCCCCGATTGCATTCCACACCTCGTCCAACTGGTCGTCGGTGATGCAGTAAGGCGGCATCACGTAGACGGTGTTGCCCAGCGGGCGCAGCAGGATGTCGCGGCTGCGGAAGAAGGCCATCAGTTCGGGGGCGAGGCCGTCCATGTAGCCGCCTTCGCCGCGTGTCCGCAGGTCCAGCGCGGCGATCGTGCCCAGCGCGCGCGGATTGTCGAAGTGGCAGAAGCGGCCGAGCTTCTCCAGCCATGCGGACTGCCTCCGGCCAAGGTCGGCCACGCATTCCATCACCGGCTCCTCACGCCAGATGGCGAGGTTGGCAGCCGCCGCCGCACAGGCGATCGGGTTGGCGGTATAGCTGGAGGAATGGAAGAACATCCGCGCCCGGTCGGTGGACCAGTGCGCGGCGAAGATCGCCTCGCTCGCCATCGTCACCGCCAGCGGCAGCGAGCCGCCGGTGAGGCCCTTGGACAGGCACAGGATATCGGGGACGACGCCCGCCTGTTCGCACGCCAGCAAGGTGCCGGTGCGGCCCCAGCCTGTCATCACCTCGTCAGCGATGAACAGGACGCCGTATCTGGCGCAGATATCGGCCATGGCCTTGAGGGTTTCGGCGCCGTAGATCAGCATTCCGCCCGCACCCAGCACCAGCGGCTCGACGATCAGCGCAGCGGTATCGGTCTGGCGGCACAGAGCCTCAAGCGCGTCCAGCGTCTCCTGCTCCGCTCCGGCGGCGGGGAAGGGAATGCGGCCCACGTCGAACAGCAACGGATCATAGGGCTGGTTGAACACCCCGCGCTGGCCCACCGACATCGCGCCGATGGTGTCGCCGTGATAGGAATGTTCCATCACCACGATCCTGTGGCGCGGCGTGCCTCCGTTTGCGGGGGTATTGGCGTGCCAGTAGCCCAGCGCCATCTTCAGTGCGACTTCGACGCTGGTGGAGCCGGAATCGGAAAAGAACACCCGTGTCAGTTCGGGCGGCATGATCGCGGTCAGCCCGGCAGCAACCGCCTCGGCGGGTTCGTGGGTCCAGCCGGCGAAGATGAGCTGGTCCAGCTTCTGCGCCTGCTCGGCCACGGCGGCCATGATGCGCGGGTGGCAATGGCCATGCGTGGTGACCCACCAGGACGAGACCGCGTCGATCACCGTGCGTCCGTCTGCGGTATGCAGCAGCGCGCCTTCGGCATGGGTGACCAGCGGGATCGGCTCGCCCAGTCCGTGCTGGGTGAAGGGATGCCAGATCGGCGAGGCAGCAGGCGGCAGGGTCATGCGAAATCCTCCAGCCGGAAGTTGGCGGCAAAGGCGGCGCGCAGTGCGGCGGGTTCCAGCGGGTCCAGCCGGGGCAGGCGGCCCAGCCGTTTGACGCCGCCCATCGCGCAAATCGTCGCCTCGCTGTCCTCCACCGGCTCGCCCACGAAGGCCACGCCAAGGATCGGCACCCCGCGCGCGCGCAGCGCCTCGATAGAGAGCAGGGTGTGGTTGATCGTGCCCAGCACCGTGCGGGCCACCAGTACGACCGGCGCGCCCCAGCGGGCGAACTGGTCGGCGTAAGTTTCGCGGCGGCTTATCGGCACCAGCACGCCGCCCGCGCCCTCCACCACCAACGGGCCGTCGAATGCGGGCAGGGCAAGCCTTGCCGCGTCTATCGTCACGCCGTCGATCTCGGCTGCGAGGTGGGGCGAGCAGGGTGTGGCCAGGCGGTAGGCCTCGTCCAGCACGTGGCCGCGCGGCAGGCCGGAAAGGCGCGCCACACGCATGGCGTCGGTGCCGTCATCCTCCACCCCTGCCTGCACCGGCTTCCAGTAATGCGCGCCCAGCGCGCCTGCGAGCGCGGCGGCAAAGACGGTCTTGCCGATCTCGGTATCGGTGCCGGTGACGATGATGGGGCGGGTAGTCATGGCTCGATCACCTAGCGCGGTGGAGGTGGCAGGTCACGGCCTCGTAAGTCACTTCGCATCCAGTTTGGGGAGATTTGGCAGTTTGGGGAGATCTGGCAGTTTGGGCGAAGCGCGCCATGACGCGGCGCAGCTGCGCGGGTGAAAGCGGGCGGTGGCCGGGATGTGAAGTGCCTGCGCCGATGGCCTTGAGCGCGCGCAGGAAGGCGCGGGGATCGGCGTGACGCTCTATATGTTCCTCGACGATCAGCGCTTCGGGCGCCAGCGCGGCGAAGCCTTCGACGGAGGCGAATACGGGCGTGCCAGGGGCAATGCCTTCCGCCTCGTGGGCGGCGCGCCACTGCGCGAAACTGCCGGGGCCAAGCGTGGTGACCATCAGGTGCCCGCCCGGCGCCAGCCACCCGGCCATGCGGGCGAGCGCAGCGGGCGCGTCGTCGAACCACTGCGCGGCAAGGCTGGAACAGATGAGGTCGAACGGCCCGCCTTCGGGGACGCCGCGCTCACCGTCGAGCAGGGCAAAGCGCAAGGAGCGGCCCTGCTGCATCGGCGCCATGCGGGCACGGCAGCGTTCTACCATTTCGGGCGCGATGTCGGTCACCAGCCAGTCGCCGCCGATGCCTGCATCCACCAGCGCGCCGGTGAGGAAGCCGGTGCCGCAGCCGATTTCCAGCACGCGCGGCGCGGCAGGCAGGTCCAGCGCGGCAATGCGGGCGGCAAGGCGATCGGCCACTTCGCGCTGGACGCGGGCCTGCCCGTCATAGTCGGGGGCGGCGGCGAAGGCGCTGCGGATGCGCGCGCGCTGGTCCGGATGAGAGGGGATCACGCCACCCCCTCGACCATGCCGCGCACGGCGGCCGCGCAAAGTTCCGGCGCTTCGAGCGGGAGCAGGTGGCCGCCTTTGTCGTGGATCATCCGGCTGATCCTTGCGCCGGCGAAGGTGGCCTCGCGCATGGCCGCCGGCAGCAGGGGGTCGCGCCCGCCGTGCAGCGCCAGCACCGGTACGCGCGGGATCGGCGGAGCGGCATCGCGCAGGCGCAGGAGGTCGGCGTGGAGGCGGGCCGGGTCGATTTCGTCCTCGCCGAAAGTGGCATCGCTGCCGCAGCTGCGGTGAAATTCGGTGAGCACGGCGCGCGGCTCGATCTCGAAGCGGCGCAACATCCGGTCCAGCACGCGGACGGGCACGCCGGGTCGTCCGGGCAAGGCGGTGAAGCGCTCGAAGCCATTGATCGCGATGATGCCCGCCAGTCCCGGCGGCGGGGCGGCGAGTACGCGCATGGTGCCGAAGCTGTGGGTCACCGCCACGAAGGGGCCTTCGATGCGGGGTTCGTGCGGGGCGCCGAAATAGCCGCAGTCGTCGATGGCATGGGGCCAGGCGGGCAGCAGCGCTGCAAGCGGTGCCCAGAACGTGCTGTCGAAGCCCCAGCCATGCGCGAAAAGCAGCTTCACCGATGCGCCTCGATTGCCGCGAGTAGGGCGTCGATATCAGCCGGCGAATGGCCGGCGCGCAAGGCAAGGCGAAGGCGGCTGGTGCCGGGCGGCACCGTCGGCGGACGGATCGCGGAGGCCAGGAAACCGGCCTGTTCCAGCCTTGCGGACAGTGCCATGGCCTCGTCCTCGGCGCCGATCATCGCCGGTACGATCTGGGTCGAGGATGCGCCATGGTCGAGGCCCAGGCGGGCAAGCCCGGAGCGCATGCGGTCCCCCAATGAGGCAAGGTGCGCGCGCTCGGCATCCATGCCGGGCACGAGGTCGAGAGCGGCATCGATCGCGCCCAGCACCGCGGGCGGCGGCGCGGTGGTGAAGACGAAGCCGCTGGCGGCGTTGACGAGGTAGTCGATCAGCACCTGCGAGCCGGCGACATAAGCGCCGAAGCCGCCCAGCGCCTTGCTGAACGTGCCCATGACGAGGTCTACCCGCCCCGGTACCAGCGCGGAAAGGCCGCGCCCTTGGGGCCCAAGGACGCCGGTGGCAT
Source organism: Novosphingobium barchaimii LL02 (assembly GCF_001046635.1). Lineage (GTDB taxonomy): Bacteria > Pseudomonadota > Alphaproteobacteria > Sphingomonadales > Sphingomonadaceae > Novosphingobium > Novosphingobium barchaimii. The sequence continues at coordinate 571,247 of NZ_KQ130454.1, read as the reverse complement.
GGGCCTCGTCGACGAACAGTGCTGCATCGTGGCGTTCGGCGATCCCGGTGAGGCGCGCGATGTCGATGCGGTCGCCGTCCATCGAGAACACGCTTTCAGTGAGGATCAGGCGCGCGGATGCAGCTGCGCCTTTTTCCGCCAGCAGCGTTTCGAGGTGATCGAGGTCGTTGTGGCGGAAGCGGTGCTGGCGAGTGCCCGCCATCGCAAGGCCCGCGTGCATCGAGGCATGGATCAGCCGGTCGGTAAACACCGCCGCGCCCTGTAATGCCGCCAGCAGCGCGGGGATCACCGCCGCATTGGCCTGCCAGCCGCTGGCGAAGATCAGCGCGGCCTCGCAGTGCTTGAAGGCGGCGATACGGGCTTCCAGCGCCAGGTGTGCCTCGCTGGTGCCGGTGACCAGCCGCGATGCGCCCGATCCCGCGCCGTGCGCCGCTGCCCACTGGCCCGCGCGCTGCACCAGCAGCGGATGCCGGGCAAGCCCGAGGTAATCGTTGCTGGAAAAATCGAGCATTTTGCGCCCGCCGCGTTCCACCCGCCCTTCGGGGAGCAGCGCGGCGGTGCGCAATGTCCGGCGTTGCCCGGCGCGCTCGATCCGCGCCAGCGCCGTCTCGAGGTGTGAATCGAGCCTGCTCATGATCCGCCCGGTATGGCAAGCTGGCCCATGGCACAATGGGCGGGGCGCGCTTTGCCGGGTATCACGAGTCCGCGCGTTACGGCGCTACTCGCCTTGCGCCGCCTTGGCCGCCTCGCTCTTGTCCAGTTCCTTGCGCGAGATGCCCAGCACCTTGGCGAGCTTGGCTTTCTCTGTGTCGGAGAGGTCGCCGTAATGGCGCGGCGGCGGCATCTGTGCGGTGGCGGCCTTCACCTTTTCGGCGATGGTGGGCATCATTTCCATGAACTTGGGCATGAAGGCCTGCATCTTCGTCATGACTTCGGGTGACATCATGATCATGTACGATTCGGCGGCATAGGCCTTGCCGGTCGGCGTGGCGAAGAAGGTGTTGAGATCGCGCAGCTGGGCCGTGTCGAAGCGGATCGCATAGGCAGTGGCCAGGCCGTCACGGATTTCCGGTTCGAATTCGGTCATCAATGTCGCCATTTCGGCCATCATGGTGCGGGTGGAGACGCGCATGCGTTCCTTGTAGGCGGGGTCGTAGATGGCCATGATCTCCGCCAGCGAGGCGGTGCCCAGCTTTTCGGTGTCCACGCCGCTGATCCCGGCCAGGTCCTTGACCGGCATCTGCATGGTGGAATCCATGATGGAGTCCATCATCTTGTCCATCGTGCCGTTCATCAGCCGCGCGTAAGTGCCCAGCGGGAAGATGTAATCCACCGTCTGGCGCGCCGCTGCGAGGCGGGCGGGGTCGGCAGGCGCGGCAGCTGCGGCAGAAGCGGCAGGCTCGGCGGCGAAGGCCGGGGCGGCGGCGCAAAGCAGGGCCGCACAAGCGGAGGCAAGCATAGGACGGATCACGGATATTCCCCTCAAGATCGCACGAACGCGGCAGGGCGCAGGCATAACCCGTTACACGCATGGGGAAAACGAAAAGGAGGGTTGGTCGGAAAAACGGCTCGGAAGGGGGCTGCAGGGAGGATTTCTTGGCGCTCCTCCCTGAAGCGATCAGGCTTCTTACAGCCCGGCCTGCAGCAGCCATTCGTGGAAGATGCGCACGGGGCGCGATTCCAGCGACTTGGGGCGGCAGACGAACCAGTAGCGGTAGGGGCTTTCGACGTCGATGTCGTAGAGCCGCGCCAGGCGGTTGTCGTGGGCACGGCGGAAGTGGTCGTCGTGCATGATGGCGATGCCCAGCCCCTGGGCCGCGGCTTCCAGCACCAGCTGACCCGAATCGAAACGGTCGACCGAGGCCGGATCGAGGTCGGGCAGGCCGATCGCGTCCTTCCATGCCTCAAGGCTGTCGGGCAGGTCCTGGTGGATCAGGAAGGTCTGGCGGGCCAGCATCGCCTCGTCTGGCGTGGAGCCGAGTTCGGCGGCCAGCTCGGTTGAGGTGAAGGCGTAGACCTTGTTGTGGTCCAGCTGCACCCGGTAATACTGCGGGTCCGGTTCCTTCGCGAGGATGATCGCGGCGTCCAGCGTGTCGCCCACGCGGTCTTCCAGATGGGCGCCGGTGTCGATGTCGATGTGCAGGCGCGGGTGCAGTTTACGCAATTCCGGCAGGCGCGGGAACAGGCGCTGACCGCCGAACAACGAAGGCACACCCAGATGCAGCCGCAGCACCTGGCCGCGATCGATCTGTGCTTCCACCGCCTCGGCCAGCTCTTCCAGCTTGGGACCGATGGCGTTGTAGAAGGCCAGACCCTCGTCGGTGAGCTTCATCGCCTGGTGCTGGCGCGTGAACAGGCGCTTGCCGGTGAAATCCTCCAGCGCGGCGACGCGGCGCGACAGCGCCGAAGGGCTGAGCGCAAGCTCATTGGCGGCGGCCTTGGCGGAGCCAAGGCGCACGACGCGCACGAACGCTTCAAGCGCGCGCAGGGGGGGGAGACGGCGTACAGGCAATTTTCTGTCTTTTCACTCACATATGGCCACCGCCCGCAGATGCGGCGGCGACGATTAATTTGCCTCTCTCTCCAATTCTTCCACCGGCGGATGCAGCCGCAGCCGGGTGACGTGTCGTTCGTTGCCGTCCGTCACCTCGATCCGCCAGCCGCTGTCATGCTCCAGGATCGACCCTACCTGGGGGACCTGCTCGGCCAGAACAAATGCAAGGCCGCCGAGAGTATCGACGGCTTCCTCGACTTCGGCGAGCCGCGGATCGATCCGCCGCGCCACCTCGTCAAGTTCTACACGGGCGTCCGCGTCCCACATACCTGCATCTATTGCAACCAGCAAATCCTCGGGGGCGTCGTCGTGTTCATCCTCGATATTGCCGACGATCTCCTCGACAAGGTCCTCGATGGTGATGATCCCGTCAGTGCCGGTGTACTCGTCGATCACTACGGCAAGGTGGACGCGCTGCGCCCGCATGTCGGCCAGAACGTCGAGCGCGCCGCGCGACTGGGGTACGTAGAGCGGCTGGCGCATCAGCGAAGTCCAGTCCTCCGGCGGCGCGATGCCGCGCGCGAGCAGAGGGAACACGTCCTTGATATGGATCATGCCTTTGATCTCGTCGAGCGTCTCGCCGTAGACGGGCAGGCGGCTGTGGCCGTGCTCTGCGAAGGCTTCGATCACCTCGGCCCAGGTGGCGGCGGCGGGGATCGCGATGATTTCGCCGCGTGGGATCGCCACGTCGTCGGCATCGTGCTCGCTGAAATGTAGGAGGTTACGCAGCATCTGGCGCTCGATCGGGGAAAGGTCGCCCTTCGAGGCGGATGCCCCGTCGCTATCGCCTTCGTGGTCGTTGATGACCTCTTCGATTTGCGCCCTGAGTGACTGGTCGCCGTCGCCCTGGAAAAGCCGGCGGAAAGCACGCCAAAGCGTGCCGCTACTGTCGCCTTCTCCCGAGCCTTGCTCGGCATGGCGGCCATTGTCGGCCATCTTGCTTGATTATCCCTACTGAATGAAACGGTCCCCATATGGGTCGGGAATGCCGAGAATCGCAAGTGCCTTTGTTTCGAGCGCCTCCATTGCCTCTGCCTCGGCTTCTCCGATCTCATGATCGAGGCCGGCCAGATGCAGCAGTCCGTGGATGATGAGGTGGCTGGCGTGGTGCTGCACCGGCACGCCTTTTTCCGCTGCCTCGCGGGTGCAGGTCTCGCAGGCGAGGGCAAGGTCGCCCAGCATTTCGGGCGGTCCGTCTTCCGCGAGATCCAGCAGATCGTCGCGCTCCAGCATGGGGAAGGACAGCACGTTGGTCGGCTTGTCCTTGGCCCGCCATTCGCGGTTGAGGACGTGGACCTCGGCGTCGCTGGTGAACAGCAGGCTGGCTATCAGGCGCGGATTGTCCAGTTCCGGTGCGACCTGCACCAGCGCTTCGAGCGCGGCCTGCGCAAGGTCTGCCCAGTCCGTAGCCGGGGCCCAGGGTTCTTCGATGTCGATTTCGAGGTCCATGGGCCGGCCCTTAGCGGGTGGGAGGGGTGAGAGGAAGCGGGATGCCCGCTTCCTTCTCGTTCATTCCGCCGCGTTCATTCCGCTTTGCCCTCGTAAGCCTCGACGATGCGGCCCACGATCGGGTGGCGCACCACGTCGGCGGCGGTGAAACGGCTGACGGCGATGCCGTCCACCCCTTCGAGCCTTGTCACGGCGTCTGCGAGGCCGGACATGCGCTCACCGCCGGGGATGTCGATCTGCTTGGGATCGCCGCACACCACCATCCGGCTGTTCTGGCCGAAGCGGGTCAGGAACATCTTCATCTGTTCGCGCGTGGTGTTCTGCGCTTCGTCGAGGATGATGAAGGCGTCCGCCAGCGTGCGGCCGCGCATGAAGGCGATCGGTGCGATCTCGATCTCGCCATTGGCGAGGCGGCGTTCCACCTGTTCGGGCGGCATGCAGTCGTAGAGCGCGTCGTAAAGCGGACGCAGGTACGGATCGACCTTGTCCTTCATGTCGCCGGGCAGGAAGCCCAGCTTTTCGCCTGCTTCCACAGCCGGGCGCGACAGGATCAGGCGCTGGACCGAGCCGGTCATCAACTGGCTGACCGCCTGCGCCACCGCGACATAAGTCTTGCCGGTGCCTGCCGGACCCAGCGCGAAGATCACGTCGGTGCGGGCAAGCGCGCGCATATATTCGATCTGGGCCGCGGAACGCGGCACGATCGTTTTCTTGCGCGTGCGGATCATGATCGGCGCTTCGCCGGTATCGCCGCTGATGATGCCTTCGAGGGTGGGTTCGGAGGACATGGCGATCAGCGATTCGATGGCGCCGGCATCCAGGTTCTGGCCCATCTCCAGCCGATGGTACATGCCCTTGAGCGTGTCCCTGGCGCGGGCGACGGAATCTTCGGGGCCTTCTATCTGGATCTTGTTGCCCCGCGCGGCGATGTAGACGCCGAGGCGGTTTTCCACCTGCACCAGGTTCGAATCGAATTGGCCGAATACGGCTCCCAGCAGCGTGGGTTCGTCGAATTCAACCTCGACTCGTGCCCGACGGTGAGTCTCTGGGCGGAACTGCGCCGGATCAACGACGCGTGCTGCTTTGCGGGCCATGCGCTCCTTTCGATTTTCGATTGAGGATGCTTTTCGTTCTACCGTGAAGATGGCTCCACACAGCGCCGCAGGCAAGGTGTGAGGATCACGTTTTTTTTCGGTTCGTCGGGGATAAACATGCGGTTTGGCGACAAATCGACATGCGCTCCGGCAACTGTCGCAGGGGTGCGACACTTATGTCCCCACGCTGCATGCTATGTTCCCTGACCGTTCAGGGGGCGGCGGGCAGTTTCGAAAACAGAAGGCCGGTCCGCAACGCTCTACGAAAAGGGCACGGTCCTGAAAAAAAGAAGGAGACTATTCATGCGCAAGTTCTTCATCGCCGCGATCGCCGCGAGCGTCGCGCTGCCCACCCTGGCGGTTCCCACCATGGCTTCCGCCCAAAGCGCCCGCGAAGTCCGCGACAGCCGCCGCGACGTTCGCGAGGACCAGCGCGACTTGCGCCAGGCCAAGCGTTACGGCGATCGCCGCGACGTTCGCGATGCCCGCCGCGACGTGCGCGATTCGCGCCAGGAACTGCGCGAGGACTGGCGCGACTATCGCCAGAGCCACCGCAATGCCTACAAGCGCCCCGCCTACGTCGGCCCGCGCGGTTATGCCTATCGCCCGGTCGCGGTGGGTCACCGCTTCGACCGCGCCTATTACGGCGATCGCTACTGGGTGCGTAACTACTCGGCATACCGCCTGCCCGCCCCGCGCGCCGGCCACCGCTGGGTCCGCTATGGCAACGATGTGGTGATGGTGAACACCCGCACCGGCCGCGTGGTCACTTCGCACAACAGCTTCTTCTGGTAAGCCCACCGGCCTGCCAATAGATGAAGGCGGCCCCGGAGCACTCGCTCCGGGGCCGCTTTGCATGTCAGGCGGCAAGCCATTCGCGCAGGGCTGCATTGACTGCCTGCGGTTGCTCCATCGGTGCCATGTGGCCGCAGCGGGGCACCTTGCACAGCACGGCTCCGGGGATCGCGGCGGCCATGGCACGGGCGTGGCGGGGAGGAGTAGTGCGGTCCTCGGCGCCCACCATCACAAGCGCGGGAACCGTCACGGCGGCAAGGGCCGGCAGCATATCGGCCCGTCCGGCGATGGCGGTCTGTTGCCGCTCGAACGTATCAATCCCGACGCGCAGCGCCATCGCCACCACCTGTTCCCCGATCGCCGGATCGGCACCAGGATGGATCAACAGGCCGAGACTACCGCGCAGCACCCTCTCGAAGCCGCGTTCGCGGGCCGTGCGCACCGCTGCGCGGCGCAGGGCGGCATGATCGGCGTCGTCCGCTTCGGCGCTGGTGTCCAGCAGGGCGAGGCGGGTGACCCGTTCGGGGGCCAGGCGCATCACTTCCATCGCCACGTAGCCGCCCATCGAGAAGCCGGCGAGAGCAAAGCGTTCGGGCGCGCCGTCCAGCAAACGCCGGGCCATCGCGGTGATGCTGTCATCCGACAGGGTATCGGCCACGGTCATCGCGGCCACGTCGGCCAGCCCGTCGACCTGCGCAGCCCACAGCGCCGCGTCGCAGGTCAGGCCGGGGACGAGGATCAGCGGCTGGCGGGCGTTTTGGCGCCCGCTCACGCCGCCAGCATGGCAAGCCGCGTGCCGGCGAGGCTCTTGGGACCGGCGCTGGTGATCTCCACCGGCACCAGCTGGCCGATCTCGGCCTCGCCGATGAAGTGGATCGACTGCAGCCACGGCGACTTGCCCAGCCACTGACCGGGCAGCTTGCCGCGCCGTTCGACCAGCACTTCGCAGGTCTGCCCCACCGAGGCGGCATTGAAGGCAAGCTGGTCACGGTCCACCGCCGCCTGCAGACGCAGCAGGCGCTCGTGCATCACCTCATCGGGCACATGGCCGTCCATCGTCGCCGCCGGAGTGCCGGGGCGCGGGCTGTACTTGAAGCTGAAGCACTGCGAATACCGCACCGCGTCGACCAGCTTCAGCGTATCCTCGAACTCGGCCTCGGTTTCGCCGGGGAAGCCGACGATGAAATCGCCCGACAGCGCGATGTCGGGCCGCACGGCGCGCACGCGCTCCAGGATTTTGAGGTAGCTATCCACCGTATGGCTGCGGTTCATCGCTTTGAGCACGCGGTCGTTTCCGGCCTGAACCGGCAGGTGGAGGAACGGCATCAGCTTGGGCGTGTCGCCGTGTGCGTCGATCAGCGCCTGCGTCATGTCGTTGGGGTGGCTGGTGGTGTAGCGGATGCGGGCCAGGTCCGGGATCGCCGCCAGTTCGCGCACCAGTCCTTCGAGGCCGACCGTCTGGCCCCTGGCGTTCTGGCCGGTCCAGGCGTTGACGTTCTGGCCCAGCAGGGTGATCTCGCGCGCGCCGCTTTCCACCAGCCGCTGCGCCTCGTCGACCAGCGCCGCGTAAGGGCGCGATACTTCGGCGCCGCGCGTATAGGGCACCACGCAGTACGTGCAGAACTTGTCGCAGCCTTCCTGCACGGTGAGGAACGCGGTGGGACCGGAGCGGCGGCGGCGGGGCAGCGAGGCGAACTTCGTCTCGGCCGGCATGTCGGTATCGGTGACGCGCTCGCCGGCGCTGGCGGCGCGGACCATCTCGGGCAGGCGGTGATAGGCCTGCGGGCCGACCACCATCTTCACCGCAGGCGCGCGGGCCATGATTTCCTCACCCTCGGCCTGGGCGACGCAGCCGGCGACCGCGATCAGCGGACTGGTGCCGTCATCGCGCTTGAGGCGGCCGATGTCGTGATAGACCTTTTCCGCCGCCCGCTCGCGGATGTGGCAGGTGTTGAGCACGACGAGATCGGCGTCCTCTCCTTCCGGGGCGGGGGCGATGCCCTGCTCGGCCAGCAGTTCGGCCATGCGGTCGCCGTCGTAGACGTTCATCTGGCAGCCGAAGCTCTTGACCCGGTAGGTCTTCGGAGGAGTAATAAGCATGGACCGGCCCGTTAGCGTAAAATCGCGGGGTTTGACAGGGGCGGGGTTGCGCTGTGTTTCGGGGGGCTTCGACAAGCTCAGCCTGAGAGGGGGGAGGGGCTCCTTACCATTATATAACCTGAACCCGCTCAGCCTGAGCTTGTCGAAGGCCCCGGCGGGTAACACCCAACCCCCGGTTTACCCGCTGCAACACACAAACCATGCCAGCCTGTTCCCCTTTCGCCGTACATCCGCTAATCGCGCGCATCATGAGCAAGACGCAGACCCTTTACGCCGCCTTCACCGGCCACCTTCACGCCGCGCTCGATGCGCTGGAAGCAGCCGGCTCGCTGCCGGCCGGCCTGAAGCGAAACGCGATCACGGTGGAGCCGCCGCGCGATGCCTCGCACGGTGATCTGTCGACCAATGCCGCGATGGTGCTGTCCAAGCCCGCCGGCATGAAGCCGCGCGATCTGGCGGAGGCGCTGGTGGCGCAGCTGACCAAGCTCGAATCGGTGACTTCGGCCGAGATCGCCGGTCCCGGCTTCATCAACCTGCGCTTGTCGCCCGCTGCCTGGCTGGCCGAACTGCGCGCCATCGGCGAACTGGGGGCGGATTACGGTCGTTCCACCATGGGCGGCGGCAGTACCGTCAACGTCGAATACGTCTCGGCCAACCCGACCGGCCCGATGCACATGGGCCATTGCCGCGGTGCGGTGGTGGGCGATGCGCTGGCCACGCTGCTCGAATATGCCGGGCACAAGGTCACCAAGGAATACTACGTCAACGATGCCGGCGGGCAGGTGCAGGTGCTCGCCCGCTCCGCGCACATCCGGTACCGCGAAGCGCTTGGCGAGGACGTCGGCGCGATCCCGGAAGGGCTGTACCCCGGCGAATACCTGATCCCGGCCGGGCAGGAACTGGCCGCCGAATTCGGGGACAAGTATGCCGCCGCGCCCGAATCGGAATGGCTGGCGCTGTTCCAGGCCAGGACCGTCGCCGCGATGCTGGTGATGATCCGCGCCGATCTTGCGCTGCTGGGCATCCACCATGATCTGTTCAGCTCCGAGGCGGAGCTTCAGGCCTCCGGCAAGCCCGACGAGGCCGAAGCGTGGCTGCGCTCCAAGGGCCTCGTCTATGACGGCGTGCTGGAAGCGCCCAAGGGCAAGACGATCGAGGACTGGGAGCCGGTGGAATTGCCGCTGTTCAAGTCGACCCAGTTCGGCGACGATCAGGACCGCCCCATCAAGAAGTCCGACGGCACCTGGACCTATTTCGGCGCCGACCTCGCCTATCACTTCCAGAAGGCGCAGAGCGCGGACGCGCTGGTGGACATCTGGGGTGCCGACCACGGCGGCACCGTCAAGCGCATCAAGGCGGCCGTTGCCGCGATGACCGGTGCGGATGGCGATCCCACGCCGTTCGAGATCAAGCTGGTCCAGATGGTGCAGCTGCTGCGCAACGGCGAGCCGGTGAAGATGTCCAAGCGTTCGGGCAACTTCGTGACGCTGGCCGATGTGGTGCAGGAAGTGGGCAAGGACGTGGTGCGCTTCACCATGCTGACCCGCAAGCCCGAAGCCCAGATGGACTTCGACTTCGCCAAAGTGGTCGAAGCCTCGAAGGACAACCCGGTGTTCTACGTGCAGTATGCCAATGCCCGCGTCCATTCGACGCTGCGCAAGGGCGTGGCGGAAGGCGGTTTCACCCCTTCGCCCGAGTATGTGGAACTGCTGGGCGAGGAAGAACTGGAACTGGTCAAGCTGGCCGCGCAGTTCCCCCGCATCGTCGAGGCCGCCGCGGCCGCGCGTGAGGCGCACCGCATCGCCTTCTTCCTCGGCGATCTGGCCGCAGCCTTCCACGGGTACTGGAACCTGGGCAACGACCGGGTGGAAAAGCGGTTTGTTAACGCCGCCGACGCTAACCTGACTGCGGCGAGGCTTTTCCTCGCTGTGCAGATCGGGCAGGTTGTCCGCAATGGCCTCGCGCTTCTGGGCGTCGAGGCGGTGGAGGAAATGTAGGTTATGGCGGGCGCTGACGACGGCTACATCCCCCGGCCGGAAAAGAAGAACCCGGTCTTCGGTACCGGTTCGCCGACTGAGCCGTACTTCGAGAAGGTGGGCGAAGCCGCGCCATTCGGTTCGGCCTTCGAGCAGCCGCGCCCCGTCGACCGCCAACTCGATCTGGGCGAGGAGGAGGTTCGTCTCCCCTGGCTCGAAGGCGACGACGAGGAATATGCGGACGAAAAAGCCGGCATCGGACAGGGCGTGCTGCTGGGTATGCTGGGTCTGGCCGCACTGGTGCTGATCGGCGGGGCGGTGTTCTGGGTGGTGAATAGCCGGCCGGAACAGCCGCTGGTCGCCGATGGCGGCGTGATCGCAGCGCCCAAGGAACCCTACAAGTCGCGCCCCGAAAATCCAGGCGGCGAAGTGGTGGCCGGGACCGGCGATACCAGCTTCGAAGTCGCCGAGGGCCAATCGCGCGCTCCCCAGATCGCGGGCCGCGCCGAAACGACGGGACCGGGTTTTGAAACCGCTGCGGTGCCTTCGGCCAAGCCATCGCCTGCCGCTGCTCCTTCGGCAGCGCCGGTTGGGGGCGTTGGTGTGCAGGTGGGCGCTTATGCCTCGCGGGAAAAGGCGGAAGCCGGCTGGGCCACGCTCAAGACGCAGTATGAACCGCTTGGCGGCATCAGCCACCGCGTGGTCGAGGGCAGGGCCGACATCGGCACCGTCTACCGCCTCCAGGCCGTTCCCGGTGACGGTGCCGCGGCGCGCGCGCTGTGCAGCGGCATGAAGGCTGCCGGGATGAGCTGCCAGATCAAGAACTGATACCAAAGCCTGTGCGGCGCTTGAGCATCTACCAAGTCTGAGGGGGCAGCATCTCAGGGATTTGGGATAACCGACGCCCGGCCCTCCTTTGCGAAGGAACTGGGCGGCGTGAGGCTCACTTTGCAGAAACGACCCGGACGATAAGGTCTTCCAGCTTACGCGGGTCGACCGAGAGCACGACTGTCGCCTTCACCTCGCCCAGGCCCGGCTGATAGTGTTCGCGCCACGACAGGGTGTCGCCGTAAGCCGCACTGAACTGGGTGTCATAGTCGACGTAGAGGTCTTCCTTTTCGGTGACGATGGCCGGGTCGAGGAAAACGGCGGCGGCGATCTCGTCCCATAGCGGAAAGCCCGGCTCCAGCCCGGCGATCAGTTTGCCCAGGGCCGGACTGGCGGCCTTGGCGGCGCGGTCCAGCAGCTTGCGGCTGAGCTGGGTCGCCGTCGACGGATCGGCGGGCACCACGGTGATCTTCTTCCACGGCGCGCGCGAGACGATGCTGGCGGCTTCCGGGTCGAAGCGGATGTTGAATTCACGGCGCGGCGAATTGGCGAATTCACGCGCGAATTCTACGGCGGACCGGTCATCCAGTACGCGGTGCGGGTTGAAGCTGCCGCCCATGTAGACCAGCCCCTTGGCAAGCCCGGCAAATTCGGGGTCGAGGCGCTGAGCCAGCGCCAGGTTGGTCATCGGCCCGCCTTCGACGATGGTGACCTGGCCGGGATACTGGTGGACCATGCGGATCATGAACAGGGCCGCCATCTCTGGCGATGCCTTGGTCGTGGGGGCGCCCCAGGGCAGGTTGGTCAGGTCGTTGGGGCCGTAATAGGGCGGGGTCGACTGCTGGGTGGGCTCGGCCCACTGCTTCATCCACGCGCCCTTCCATGTCAGCTTGCCGTACAGCGCTTCCCAGCGTTCCGTCGCCTTCTCGGTGTTGACCAGGGGATAGACCGCGCCTTGTGCCACCGGCACGTCGGTGCGGCCCATCACTTCCAGCCCGCGAAGCTGCATGGCCGCACCGCGCGGCGACCACAGGTTGCCTGACACGCTGGTGACGCCGAGAACCTCGACGCCGGGCGCATTGAGCAGCATCATATGCATGAGGGAAAAGCCCTCATCATCGATGATGATCTTTTCCGCCTGCGCGCGGGCGGGCGCGGCCACCAGCACCGCCGCCGCCAGCAGAAGCGAGGAAACGGCGCGGATCAGGGAGTGCCTGGAGTTCATCTATTGTCCTTGTTGCGCGAAGGCATGGCGCAGCCGCCCGCGCATCGATCGCCCCGATGGGCGGGCCCGCGCGGTAGGGCCATGAAGAAAGGGCGCCGGATGACCGGCGCCCTTCGCTTTGTCAGAAGTTGAAGCGGACTTCCCCGCCGATGATGCGCGGTTCGTTCAGCATCGCGGTCAGGTTGTTGAAGTCGATCGCGCCGACGACGCGGATCTGGTTGGTGATGTTGCGGGCGAACGCCGCAACCTCGTAGCCCCGCTTGTTGTCGCGGTAACCGGCGCGCAGGCCGCCTTCGAGGAAGGCCTTGCCCGTGAACTCGACCGAATCGTACAGGAAGAGGTTGATCTTGCTGCGGTAGGACCAGTCCGTATAGGCGAAGATCTCGTTGTCGTTGCCCAGCGGCACGGCATAGCGCAGCGTCGCATTGCCGATCCAGCGCGGGGCCTGCGGCAGGCGATTGCCGTTGATCGAGGCCAGCGTGGTCCCGCCGACGGTGACCAGCGGATCGGTGACGGTGCAGCCACCGCCGCAAGGCGCGACGTAGAGGTCGCGGTCCTTCAGTTCGGTGTGGTTGTAGCTGCCGCCCAGCGTCAGCACCAGGTTCTCGATCGGGGTGGCCGAGAACTCCGCTTCGGCGCCGTAGCCGATCGCCTTGCGGGCGTTCATCAACTGCGTCACGTTCGTGCTGCCGCCGACGGCGGTGAGCTGGATGTTCTTCGTGTCGAAGTAGTATCCGTCGAGTGCGAAGCTGAACAGGCCCGGCTGTTCGCCCTTGAAGCCGATCTCGTAGGAGGTCGTCGTCTGCGGCTTGGCCATCGTCGCGACGCCGGCGGCGGTGTCGTTCTTCAGGGCCGCGCCAAGGTAACCGGAGGCCACGCGGGCATAGACGCTGGTGAAGTTCGACAGCTTGTAAGTCGCGCTGCCGTCCCACGACCACTTCGAACCCTTTGCCGAGCCGGTCGAGATGCCGGTGGCGGCATCGATGTCGTCGCCGTTGACCAGCACGCTGAACCGCTTGTCATGCGACCAGCGCACGCCGCCGCGCAGGATCAGCGAATCCACCGGGGTGTACTCCACCGAACCGAAAAAGGCGTAAGTCTCGTTGTCGAGGTGTGCGATGCTGGTGGGCGTATAGGAATTGGTGTTGGACCAGGAACCGCTCTCGTTCTCGAGGTTCTGGTTGAAGTAGTAGGCGCCCGCCTGGAAGCTGACGTCGCCGAACTTCTTCGAGGCGAAGCGCAGTTCCTGCGAGAATTCCTTCGGCGTGGTGGTGCCGCCGGTCTGCACCTGGAATGGTACGATCCCCGGGAAACCGCCGTCGATGTCCCCGCGCGAGAACACGCTGGCGCGCTCCCATGCCGTGATCGAGTAGAGCGAGCCAAGGCCGTCGAACTCGTAGCTGGCCTGGACGTTGGCGCCCCAGCTTTCCAGCGTCTGCGGGTTGGAGCCGTTCTGGGCGGTATGTTCGATGTCGTAGCCGTCGACCAGATCGTTGGTGCCCGGCTTGATCGCATTGGCGCGGAACAGGCGCGCGGTGCCCTTCAGCGAACGGGCATGGGCGTTGACGAGGATGTCCAGCGGGCCGTCCTCATACTCGAACTGGATGCGTCCGGCGTAGTCCTGATAACCCTCGAACTTGCGCTCGTTGATGGTCTGGGCGTAGTCGTTCTTCACCCAGTCGTCGCGGCGCTGGACGAGGCCGGCAACGCGAAAGCGCAGCTTGTCGGTCAGCGGCGCACCCACGGCGGCTTCCAGGTTCACGGTGTTGTAGGTAGCCCAGGATGCGCTGACGTGGCCGTCCAGTTCCTCGGACGGGCGCTTGGATGTCAGCTTGACCACGCCGGCCGGGGTGTTGCGGCCGAACAGGGTGCCCTGCGGTCCCTTGAGCACTTCGACGTTTTCAAGATCGAAGGCCGGGAAGGCCTTGAGCATCGGGCTTTCCAGCGCGACGTTGTCATAGACCACCGAAACCGGCTGCGCGGCGTCGGCGCTGAAGTCGGTATTGCCCAGGCCGCGGATGTAGAAGCGCGGGAACGTGCGGCCGAACGAGGATTCGATCTGAAGGCTGGGCACGCGGGCGGACAGGAAGCGGATGTCCTGGCCGCTGGAGTTGAGCACGTCCAGCTTTTCGCCCGAGAGCGCGGAGACGGCGATCGGCACGTCGACGGCGCGTTCCGAACGGCGGGTCGCGGTGACGACGATGCCGCCATCGGCGAAGCCCTCGTCCACGGATGCGGCGGGCGCGGCCTCCTGCGCGATGGCGGGAACGGCACAAGCCGCCGTCACGGCAAGGACCGACACTGCCGTAAACCGGCGCAAGCGAGCAGAATTCATGAATACCCCTGAGATCAGCTATATTTTTTAGCGTTTGGCCCGATAGGCGCTCGGGGCAAATCCAGCAAATGCAATGATGTGCACACACCGTTGCCAAAAACACTGCGGCATTTTTGGCACTGGGGGGAGGGGGCTGCGCGGCGGCGGCCAACTTCTTGCGCTCACTCGCGAATTCTGCCGGGGAGGAAGAAAACTGCCCGATCTTACTCAGGGCGTGATCCATCCTCCGGAAGTACCGTAAGGCCCCCGGGGATGGATCGATAACGAATGCGATTTTCAGATGGCGTTAGACGTCGAGGTTGGCGACGTTCAGCGCGTTTTCCTGGATGAAGTCGCGGCGCGGTTCGACGATGTCGCCCATCAGGCGGGTGAAAATCTCGTCGGTAACGTCTGCGTCTTCGACCTTCACCTGCAGCAGGATGCGGTTGTCGGGGTCGAGCGTGGTTTCCCAAAGCTGCTCGGCGTTCATTTCGCCAAGGCCCTTGTAGCGGGCGATCGACAGGCCCTTGCGGCCGGTGGCCAGTACCAGTTCGAGGAGCTGGCTGGGACGGGTTATTACCTCGTCGCCCTTGGTCAGGCGCACCGCGACCGGCTCGTTCGCTTCTTCGTCGGCAGATACTTCGGCTTCCGGCTCGCTGGTTTCCGCGACCGCGCTGGCGCGTACGAAGCGGGCGCTGCCGGAATAGACATCGGCATTTTCCGCAGCAAGGCGGGCAAGCTTGCGGCCTTCCGCGCTGGTGAGGAAGGCGGCTTCGATCTTGTGGTGGTCGGTCACGCCGCGCCACAACCGCTCGATCTCGACGTTGCCGTCTTCGGTGAGGGCGGCGCTCCAACGGGCTTCGGTGTCGCCGCGTTGCAGCCAGGCGGCGGTTTCCGCCAGGGCGGTGCGCCGCTCATCGGCGCCAAGGTCGGTTTCGAGCGCACCCGACAGCGCCAGCGCCTCGATCAGCACCGGATCGTAGCGGCGCGGGATGAAGGCCATCAGGTTGCGCATGCGGATCGCGTGCTCGACCAGTCCTTCGAGGTCGCGCCCCAGGCGCGCACCGCCCGAGGTTTCGAGCACACGGCCATTGGTGCCCGCTTCCACCAGATAGCGGTCGAGCGCGGCGGCGTCCTTGAGGTAGACTTCCGAGCGGCCCTTGGCGACCTTGAACAGCGGCGGCTGGGCGATGAACAGGTGGCCCGAGCGGATGATCTCGGGCATCTGGCGGTGGAAGAACGTCAGCAGCAGGGTGCGGATGTGCGCACCGTCGACGTCTGCGTCGGTCATGATGACGATCTTGTGGTAGCGCAGCTTGCCCAGGTTGAAATCGTCGCGGATGCCGGTGCCCATGGCCTGGATCAGGGTGCCGACTTCCTTGGACGAGATGATCCGGTCGAAACGCGCGCGCTCGA
Organism: Novosphingobium barchaimii LL02; assembly: GCF_001046635.1. Lineage (GTDB taxonomy): Bacteria > Pseudomonadota > Alphaproteobacteria > Sphingomonadales > Sphingomonadaceae > Novosphingobium > Novosphingobium barchaimii. Next base: position 555,496 of record NZ_KQ130454.1, on the reverse strand, counting down.
CGTTGAGGATCTTGCCCTTGAGCGGCAGGATCGCCTGCGTCTTGCGGTCACGGCCCTGCTTGGCGGAGCCGCCTGCGGAGTCGCCCTCGACCAGGAACAGTTCGCACTTGGACGGATCGCGCTCCTGGCAGTCGGCCAGCTTGCCGGGCAGGCTGGCGATATCCATCGCGCCCTTGCGGCGGGTCAGTTCGCGGGCGCGCTTGGCGGCTTCGCGGGCGGCGGCCGCGTCGATGATCTTCTGGACGATCGACTTGGCGTGGCCGGGGTTTTCCTCAAGCCACTCGTTCATGCGGTCGGCCATCAGGCTTTCCAGCGGCTGGCGCACTTCGGAGCTGACCAGCTTGTCCTTGGTCTGCGACGAGAACTTGGGATCGGGCAGCTTGACCGAGACGATCGCGGTCAGGCCTTCGCGCATGTCGTCGCCGGTCAGCGTGACCTTCTCCTTCTTGAGGAGGCCGGTCTTTTCCGAATAGTTGTTGAGCGTGCGGGTCAGCGCGGCGCGGAAGGCGGCCAGGTGGGTGCCGCCGTCACGCTGCGGGATGTTGTTGGTGAAGCACAGGACGTTCTCGTAGTACGAATCGTTCCACTCCAGCGCGACATCGATGCCGATGCCGTCGCGCTCGGACGAGATCGCGATGGGTTCGGCCAGCAGCGCGGTCTTGTTGCGGTCCAGATACTTCACGAAGGCGCCGATGCCGCCTTCGTAGAACAGGTCGTGTTCCTTGGTTTCCTCATGGCGGTTGTCACGCAGGAGAATACGCACGCCCGAGTTGAGGAAAGCGAGCTCGCGGTAGCGGTGCTCCAGCTTGTCGAAATCGAAGTCGAGGACGTTCTTGAACGTATCCGTCGAGGCAAGGAAGGTTACGCGCGTTCCCTTCTTGAAGCCCTGTGCGTCGGGGTTCTGCTCAACCTTGGGTGCGGGGCCGGTGACGACGAGCGGCGCCACGGCATCGCCGTGCGCGAACTTCATCCAGTGTTCCTCGCCGTCGCGCCAGATCTTCAGCTCCAGCCATTCCGACAGCGCGTTGACCACCGAGACGCCGACGCCGTGGAGACCGCCCGAGACCTTGTAGGCGTTGTCGTCCGAGGTATTCTCGAACTTACCGCCCGCGTGAAGCTGGGTCATGATGACTTCGGCGGCGGAAACGCCTTCCTCGGCATGGATGCCGGTGGGGATGCCGCGGCCGTTGTCTTCCACCGAGACGGAGCCGTCGGCGTTGAGTTCGATCAGAACGAGGTCGCAGTGCCCCGCGAGCGCTTCGTCGATGGCGTTGTCGGAAACCTCGAACACCATGTGGTGCAGGCCCGAGCCGTCGTCGGTATCGCCAATGTACATGCCGGGGCGCTTGCGGACCGCGTCGAGGCCCTTGAGCACCTTGATCGAGTCAGCGCCGTACGCGTTCTGGTTCTTGCCGTTTTCGGGCCGGGTATCATCAGTGCTAGCCATGCCGAGCATATAGGGTTTGCGCCCGCGTAACCCAAGCGAAACCGGCGCGGGCGTGGGTCTTTTCCACAAGGGTGCGCGCTTGGACCTGCGCAGGGCCGCACCGGGGGAGTGCGAAGGGCCGAATGCGATCGGCGGCACGGTCCCCGTGGCGACTGTCACAGCGTCATTGCCGGGCGGGTCAGGGTCTTGTTTGGGCCGAATTCACGGGCGGGCGGTTATTGGGGCCGATCCGAACGGGTTTTGGTGCCGATGCGGATCGGTCCGTCTCGTCTGGGGCGCTGGTTGTCCCGAATGACCCGGAGCGAGGGATGCTTTTCGCCGGGCACGCGTTTCGACTGCGTAACCCACTAAGACGAGCGTGAGACGAAACCCCGTGACAGTGCAGCAGGCCCACCTCTGGGGCATCAAGGCGGCCCAGGAAGGGTTGCCCATTTCCAGCAATCCCTATCGAAACCCTGAATCCCGCGCGGCATGGGAGGCCGGCCATCGCAGGGATATCTTCGCTCCGCGCATGCACCGGGTGGCTTGGGGACTCGATTGAGCCCGTCCGACTGGGCTGACTGGAAACGCAAAAAAGGCGGCCTTGCGGCCGCCCTTCTCGTGGGTTTCGGTTCCCTACCCAAATCTCGGGCCCGGCACAGGGCTTTCGATTCAGGCGCCTGAAATCAGGCCAGGGTAAGCGCGAAGGCCAAGGCGCTGGCGCCAAGGGCTGCGGCAAAACCGAACGTCCGGTGGACGATGGTCATTGGTATGCTCCTGCAAACACTTTTTCATTTTATCGCATGCACGGCGCTTTTGGTCGCTCATGTTGCAATGCGGCAAATAGGGCTGCGTAAAAATTGCGCAAATTCAAAAGCAGCAAGCCCGGTTGCATATTTCACAATTATGACAGTCGTTACTTGCAAGGCGCTCAAGCTGAATGAAGCTGAAAGTCGTACGCTGTAAGGTTTCTGGGTCGGTGGCAAAGTCTGCAACTCAGCATTTTTTGCCCGCTCGCGCTGGTTGGTGCGAATTCGGTTAAGGGCGGGAAATCGCGGTTTGCCTAATTTTTAGGCATCCGTGGTCAGGCGCCTCCGAGCATCTTGCGAAGAGAGGGTGAATCCCTGGCAGGCCATGTGTGGCTGCACGCCTCGGAAACAAAGGGTTTCACCTCGGCGGATTATCGCTGGGGCTGGACAGAAAACGCGCGCGCGACTAGTGGCCCGCCATGAATATCCAGTCCTCCGAATCCGTCCTGATCGTCGACTTCGGCAGCCAGGTGACCCAGCTCATCGCGCGCCGCGTGCGTGAAGCCGGTGTCTACTCCGAAATCGCGCCCTTCAATGCCGCTGAGGAAGCCTTCGCGCGGATGAACCCGACGGGTATCATCCTGTCCGGTTCGCCCGCCTCGGTGCTTGATGATGGCGGCCCGCGCATCCCCGACGTGATCCTCGAAAGCGGGCGCCCGATCCTGGGCATCTGCTACGGCCAGCAGTCGCTGATGCACCAGCTCGGCGGCGAAGTGACCGGCGGCGACGGCGGCGAATTCGGCCGCGCCTTCATCGAGATCGAAGATGAGTGCGCGCTGTTCAACGGCTTGTGGAACCTCGGCGAGACGCATCAGGTGTGGATGAGCCACGGCGACAAGGTGACCAGCCTGGCCCCCGGCTTCCGTCCGGTCGCCTCCAGCCCCGGCGCGCCTTACGCGGTGATCGCGAACGACGAGAAGCGCATCTACGCCATGCAGTTCCACCCCGAGGTGGTTCACACCCCGGACGGCGGCAAGCTGCTGAAGAATTTCGTGCGCCACGTCTGCGGCATGTCCGGCGACTGGACGATGGCGGAGTTTCGCAAGACCAAGGTGGAGGAAATCCGCGCCCAGGTTGGCGACAACCGCGTGATCTGCGGGCTTTCCGGCGGCGTCGATTCGGCTGTTGCTGCGGTCTTGATCCACGAGGCGATCGGCGATCAGCTCACCTGCGTCTTCGTCGACCATGGCCTGATGCGCATGGGCGAGGCCGAACAGGTCGTGTCGCTGTTTCGCGGCCACTATCACATCCCGCTTGTCCACGTTGATGCCTCCACCCTGTTCCTCAAGGGTCTGGAGGGCGTCACCGACCCCGAAGCCAAGCGCAAGTTCATCGGCAAGACCTTCATCGACGTCTTCGAGGACGAGGCGAAGAAGATCGGCGGCGCCCAGTTCCTGGCACAGGGCACGCTGTACCCGGACGTGATCGAATCGGTCAGCTTCACCGGCGGCCCTTCGGTGACGATCAAGAGCCACCACAACGTCGGCGGCCTGCCCGAGCGCATGGACATGAAGCTGGTCGAGCCGCTGCGCGAACTGTTCAAGGACGAAGTGCGCGCGCTGGGCCGCGAACTGGGCCTGCCCGACGTGTTCGTGGGGCGCCACCCGTTCCCCGGACCTGGCCTTGCCATCCGCATCCCCGGCGAAGTCAGCCGCGATCGCTGCGACATCCTGCGCAAAGCGGACGCGGTCTACCTCGAGGAAATCCGCAACGCGGGGCTCTACGACGCGATCTGGCAGGCTTTCGCGGTGCTGCTGCCGGTCAAGACCGTGGGCGTCATGGGCGACAGCCGCACGTACGACAACGTCTGCGGACTGCGCGCGGTCACTTCGACCGACGGCATGACCGCCGACATCTACCCCTTCGACGCCGCGTTCCTGAGCCGGGTCGCGACCCGGATCATCAACGAGGTCAAGGGCATCAACCGCGTGGTCTACGACTACACCAGCAAGCCCCCCGGCACGATCGAGTGGGAGTAACCGTCACTCCCGCTTCGCCTGCGGACCGCGACGATGTCGTGGCCCTGTGGCGCGAGGCGGGGTTGACGCGGCCATGGAACGATCCCGTGGCCGATTTCGACCTGGCGCTGGCCGGCCCGGCATCCGCCGTGCTGGCGGCGCGAGCAGGCGGCCGGCTGGCTGGCAGCGTTATGGTTGGTTTCGACGGCCATCGCGGCTGGGTCTATTACCTCGCGGTATCGCTTACGCAGCGGGGCGAGGGGCTTGGCCGCGCACTTATGCAGGCAAGCGAGCGCTGGCTGGAACAGCGCGGTTGCCCCAAGATCCAGCTTATGGTGCGCGGCGACAATGCCGATGCGCGGGGCTTTTATGCCGCACTGGGATATGACGTTCAGGACGTCGTGACGATCGGGCGCAGGCTCGGCGGCAAGGTGTAGCCGCGTCTGCAGCGCCGTGACGATCCACCGGGCGGCGGGCGACAAACCATGCTTTTTGAACATTGTCCTTGAGCTTTATTAGCCCCGCGTGCGACGAATGGAAAAACTGAGGTGTGGGATTCCGCTCGCGGTGCTGTCATCAAGGGCGGCGGATGGCGGCGAACTTGCCGTTATCCTGGGTCGCGGGATAACATTTGCATCGAAAGTCGCGGATATTAGCCGCGGCGAGCGGGTGGCTTCGAAAAGGAAAGTACGGATTGGGCGTGTCGACTATTACGCTGGCTATGATGCTGGCGAGTGTGGGGCCGACTTCCCAGGACGACGGTGACGTCATAGCGGTGCGCGAGGCGCCGATGCTTGCCCTCGCGCAGCAGGCGGTGCCGGCTGCCCCGGCGCCTTCCGCCGTCGCGGCGCAGCCGGTGGAGGAACCCGCCCCCGCGCTTCCCGAGGCGCAGACCGGAACCGCGCCGCCACCGGCAAATGTCCCGGCGGGCGTTCCGACTGGCGCCCCGGCGCCTGCGGAGGGCGAGAATGTCATCATCGTCAACGCCAGCCCCCGCCATATCCGCGCCGATCCGCTTTCGGCGATCAACGTGGCCACGTTCGAGGCGGTCAATGCGGTGGACAAGGCCGTGGTCGCGCCGGTGGCCGGGAATTACGAGAAAATCGTCCCCAAGCCGGTCCGCAATGGCCTGCGCAACGTGCTTATCAATCTGGCCGAGCCGATTGTCTTCGTGAACTACCTGCTCCAGTTCAAGCCGGGCAAGGCGCTGGAAACGCTGGGCCGTTTCGGCATCAACAGCACCATCGGCGTTGCGGGGCTGTTCGACATGGCCAAGCGCAAGCCTTTCCACCTGCCCTATCGCCAGAACGGTTTCGCCAACACGTTCGGCTATTACGGCATCGGTAACGGGCCTTACCTGTTCCTGCCGGTGCTGGGTCCGACCACGGCGCGCGATCTGGTGGGCCGCGTGCTGGACCTTTCGATCGTGCCAACCATTTTCGGCAGTCCGTTCAACAAGCCGGCTTATTCCATCGGCACGGGCACGGTGAAGTCGCTGAACGACCGCGTCGAATTCGACGAGCAGATCGCCGCCAACCGCGCCGCGGCCGATCCTTATGTGGCCACCCGCGACTTCTACCTGAAGCGGCGGCAGGCCGAGGTGGACGCGCTGCACAGCGCTGAATACCGCGCCCGGAAGGGCATCCCCGATCCGGTTCTGCCGACGATCCCGGCGCACGTGAACGACAACGCCCCGGAGGGCAGCGACGCCGCGCGGCCGACCGTGTCCATCCCCAGCTCCACGGGCATGGCCCCGGCCGCCCCCGCACCGGAAGCGCCGGTATCGGGTACGCCCGCTCTGCCCCCGGTGCCGGAAACGGTCCCGGCGCCCTAAGCCGGTCGGCGGCGCCACGGCCAGTCGGTGACGCCGGCGGCCCACAGGGGCCACCAGATCAGCACCGGCTGCAGCGCCAGGCGCGGGATGTGGTAGCCAAGGCCCAGACCGTGGCCAGGCTTTGCCATGTCGATCAGCATATGCTGGACGTTGGCGGGCCACACGCACAGCGCATAGGCGGCAAGGCCCCAACCGGCGGCCCGGCGCAAAGCGGGCGACAGCGGCTGGAGCAGTCCGGCGGCTCCGGCGATCTCCGCAAGGCCGGTCAGACAGACCACCCATGCGGGGAAGGGCACCCACGGCGGCACGATGCCAAGGAACGGCGCGGGCATGGCAAGGTGGAGCACGCCGGCCGCCGCGTAGAGCAAGGCCAGCACGGTGCGGGAAAAGGTACGGCGGTTCATCGGATGCACAATGCCCGCAAAAATCCTGGGCGCAATGACGCAGGTGCCGGGGCGAGGGCGGCGTCCTGCCTTGTGCGCAAAAAGAACAGGGCCGGAAGCAATGCCTCCGACCCTGTTCCCGAGGAAACGCGATAAGGTCAGTTCGCGGCTGGAGCCTTGCGGTATGGCACGAAGTCCTGAAGGCCGACGAAGCCGTTCCACATGTTGCCGACTGTGCGATCGTGCAGCTGCACGGTATCGAGCCTGCACAGCTGCGACGTGTAGAGCTTCGTCACCATGATATCGTCATTGTCGAGCCGGTCGGCATTGGTTGGCCGGTTGACGTAGAGCGTACCGCCGACCCGGTAGACGATGGCGGTCTTGTCGATCACGGTCGTGTTCTGGGTCTGCGAGTAGGGGATGCAGCTCACCGGCTTGCCGGCTTCGCGCCCATCCAGCATCTTGGCGAGCTGTTGCTCCCCGGTCAGCCTGGTACGGGCATCGACGGCAGGAGCGGCGAGCATGGCGGCGCCGAGCGCGAATGTCGCGGCGATCGCAAGCTTCTTCATGGCCTTGTTCCTTTCCAACGCACCCCGCGTTGTCCCACATATGGCACGAGTCGGCTGAACTGGGGCTGACCGCTGATGGGCCAATCGCGGTTCATCTGTCCCGATCGCGTCAGATCCGTCCCCCGTCACCCGTCACCCGTCCCCCGTCACCCTGAATTTATTTCAGGGTCTATCTGGCTGCAAATGCGGTGCCAAGATGTCTAAAACCACCAGTGCTCTTGGCTCAACGACCTTTCGGGCCCCGCTGCCCCATGGACCCTGAAACAAGTTCAGGGTGACGGGGCGGGGGGGGCAATAGGGGGTTGAAAGATGGCAGGCGGTAGACGGAAAAGTTCGGGTGTGCCCGTCAGGCGGTGCCGCCCACAGTCAGTCCCTCGATCAGCAGCGAGGGCTGGCCCACGCCGGCCGGCACGCTCTGCCCGCCCTTGCCGCAGACGCCGACGCCCCGATCCAGTTCGAGGTCGTTGCCGATCGCCTTGACGCGGGTCAGCACCGAAGGCCCGTCGCCGATCAGCGTCGCGCCCTTGATCGGGGCGCCCAGCTTGCCGTTCTCGACCATGTAGGCCTCGGTGCAGGAGAACACGAACTTGCCCGAGACGATGTCGACCTGTCCGCCGCCGAAACTCTTGGCGAAGATGCCCTTCTTCATGCCGGCCAGCATTTCGGCGGGATCGTCGTTTCCACCCTTCATGAAGGTGTTGGTCATGCGTACCTGCGGGGCGTGGGCGTAGTTTTCGCGGCGGCCGTTGCCGGTGGATTCCACACCCATCAGGCGGGCGTTGAGGCGGTCCTGCATATAGCCCTTGAGGATGCCGTCCTCGATCAGCACGGTTTCGCGGGTCGGCGTGCCCTCGTCGTCGATGGTCAGCGACCCGCGCCGGCCGGGGATGGAGCCGTCGTCGACGATGGTGACGCCGCTGGCGGCCACGCGCTCGCCGATGCGGCCGGAGAAAGCGGAAGTGCCCTTGCGGTTGAAATCGCCTTCGAGGCCGTGGCCGATCGCTTCGTGCAGCAGCACGCCGGGCCAGCCGGGGCCGCACAGCACGGCGAACTCACCGGCGGGGGCGTCGATGCTTTCAAGGTTCACCAGCGCCTGCGCCAGCGCCACGTCGATGCCTTCGTTCCAGGTCTCGGGCTTGAACAGGTCGTCGTAAAGGAAGCGGCCGCCCATGCCGAACGAGCCGGTTTCGCGCCGCCCGTTGCTTTCCGCCACGATCGATACGTTGAGGCGCACCAGCGGGCGCACATCGGTGGCGACGTAGCCGTCGGGCCGGACGATCTCGACCACGGACCATGACCCCGAAAGGCTGGCGCTGACCTGCGAGACGCGCGGATCGCGCGCGCGCGCGGCAGCGTCTATGGTTTCCAGCAGGCGGACCTTCTCGGCAAAGCCCACAAGGTCGAGCGGGGAGACATCGGTATAGAGCTTGGCGTTGGTGCGTACCGGCGGCAGGGCGCGCGGGCCCTTGGCGGGGTCCAGCAACTGAAGCGTCTCCCCGGCGCGGCGGATGGCGGCGGCGGAAATCTCGTTGGCATGGGCAAAGCCGGTCATCTCGCCCGAAACGCCGCGCAGGCCAAAGCCCGCATCGCGCGAGTAATCGGCGGTCTTGAGCCGTCCGTCGTCGAAGCCGAAGGCCTCGCTGGCGACGAACTGCATGAACAGTTCGCCGTCCTCGCAGGACTTCAGCGTCTCGGCGGCAAGCGCCTGCGCCTCTTCGGGCGAAAGCTGGGCGTAAAGGAGCGAGCGCGGATCGGTCATGGTCATACCCCCGATATAGGGGGCATGTCGCCCGCAGGAAAGGCTAGAGCATTCTCAAGTCAGGCGGAAATACCCGGCCACCTGGAAAATACCGAAACCCCGAGGAACGATCAGGCAGCCTGAAGGTCCGAAGGGCCGCCCCTGAGCACGAAGCGGCGGTCGCAGTAGCCGCATTCGACGTAGCCCTTTTCGTCGATTTCCAGCCACACGCGCGGATGGCCGAGGGCTGCGCCGCCGGGGATGTCGGTGGCCCCATCGCAGGAGACGCGGTGGGAATCGGTGAAGACGGTTTCGGGCGAGTTCATGGAATGGCCGATTACCAAGGCTTCAAGGGAATTTCCAGACGGCAATTGCACCCGGCCGTCCAAGCTGACGGCCGGGTACTTCAACCGTCAGGCCGGGATGGCGATCGTGGCGGCCTGGGCCAGTGCTGCGGCAACCGCCTTTTCGCGGGTGTCGGCGTCGATGGCGAGGCCTTCCGCCAGCACGAAAGTGGGGTTGGTGATGCCCATGAAACCCAGCACGGCGCGCAGGTAGCTTTCGGCGTGCTCGACAGCGGCGGCGGGCTGGCCTTCACCGTAGTAGCCGCCGCGAGCGAGGGCGACGAAGACCTTCTTGTCGCCGGCCAGACCCTCGGGGCCTTCGGCGGTGTACCGGAAGGTCTTGCCCGCGATCGCGATGCGGTCGATCCAGGCCTTGAGCTGGGTGGGGATGGTGAAGTTATACATGCCGGCGCCGATCACGAGGATGTCGGTATCGAGGAATTCGGCCAGTTCGGCGTTGTTTTCAGGCGCGCCCAGCACGTCGAGCGTGAGGTGGGGCAGCGGCGCGGCGGCGAGGTCGCGATAGGTGACTTCGATCGAGGCGTCGGCGCCGGTCAGCGCGCTGACGATCGCGGCGGAAATAGCGCGGGTGGCCGAATTGTCGCCGAGGATGCTGGAGTCGAGATGGAGGAGCTTCATGGTGGGGGAGCCTTCGGTCTGGAAAAATGACCAGGTCTAGCTATGTTGCCAGGGTAGCCGCGCCAAGAGCGCATATTTTCGGGACCTGGTACCATGAAGCTGACCACCTTCGACGAAGCGGACCAGCCCGTCGCCGCCGCCGCTGCTCCAAAGCATGACCCGGCCAGCAAGGACTGCCGTCTCGTCGGCGACATTCTCAGCCGGGTGGGGGACAAGTGGTCGATGCTGGTGGTGATGACTTTGCTTGATGGGGCGCTGCATTTCAACGAATTGAAGCGCGCTATTCAAGGTGTGTCGCAGCAGATGCTGTCGCGTACCGTGCGCGCTCTGGAACGGGACGGCCTGGTGGCGCGCACCGTTCACGTGGGCGTGCCGGTGCGCGTCGAATATGCGCTGAGCGATCTGGGGCGCTCGCTGTCAGGGCCGGTGAAGGCGCTGAGCACATGGGCCGTCGAGAATGGCAAGGCGATCGAGGGAAGCCGAAAGGTCTACGACGGCCTCCACGATCAGGCATAAATTTCTGCCGAGGGGAGGGGCGGGGCGCCGGCGGATGCCTTGCGCTCTTTACGTGGAGGCGTTCTGGGCCCAAATGCAGCGCCATGAGCACGTCCTCCCCCGCAATCGCCATCCGTGACCTCGTCAAGCGCTACGCCCCCGCCGGCGGCGGAGAGGGCAAGCTGGCGCTCAAGGGAGTGTCGTTCGATGTGCCAGAGGGCGGCATCTTCGGCCTGCTTGGCCCCAATGGCGCGGGCAAGTCGACGCTGATCAACATCCTTGCCGGCATGGTGATGAAGACTTCCGGCTCGGCCGAGATCTGGGGTTTCGACATCGACCGCGACAGCCGCAACGCCAAGCGCTCCATCGGGATCGTGCCGCAGGAGATCGTCTTCGATCCCTTCTTCACGCCGTTCGAGGTGCTGGAAATCCAGGCGGGTCTCTACGGCATCACCAAGGCCCTGCGCCGGTCTGAAGAACTGCTGCGCGCGGTGCATCTGGCGGACAAGCGCGATGCCTATGCGCGCACGCTGTCGGGCGGGATGAAGCGCCGCCTGCTGATCGCCAAGGCACTGGTCCACCAGCCCCCGGTCCTGATCCTCGACGAGCCGACCGCCGGTGTCGACGTCGAACTGCGCCGCCAGCTGTGGGAACTGGTCACCGAACTCAACCGCGAAGGCGCGACGGTCGTGCTGACCACGCACTACCTTGAGGAAGCGGAGGAGCTGTGCGACCGCATCGCCATCATCAATCATGGCGAGCTGATCACCAACAAGCCCACCCGGGAACTGGTAGGCATGGCGCGTGAGAAGATCATCGTGTTGACGATGGACCGCGACGTGGGCGAACTGCCGGCGCACCCCGGCTTCGTGAAGTGCGTGAAGACCGGTGAGCGCGTGCTCGAGATCACATACGACAAGGACCACAGCAATGCGGGCGAGGTCCTTTCGGCGATGCAGGCGCAGGGCTTCGCGATCGTGGATGTGACGACGCGTGAAGCGGATCTGGAAGACGTGTTCGTCAGCCTGACGAGCGAAGCGCGGGCGGGTGCCTGATTCGCCATAAAGCGGGCACTTGAAGCGTACGCTATGGGCATAATGGAATACCGATTGCTACGTTGGCGCGCCGCAACATTGCGGATTGATCTACGCCTCGACGTTTCAGCTTATCGGCGTTGACCCTGCCGTAATGGCACCGCAGGCAGGGGCCGGGATACGGGGCGCCGGTGACGCGAACGCAGCAACGCGCTTCGCGGAGTTCGAGAAGGGGTTCTAACAGTTGCGGTTTCGGCTGGTGCAGCGCTAGGAGGCGTCATGGAAACGCAATCTGGGTCTCCCCCCCACGCATTCGACGCGCTCGTGATCGGTTCGGGCGCTGCAGGACTCACGGCCGCTCTTGCCCTGGCTGACAAGGTCAAGGTTGCGGTGCTTGCCAAGGGCGGCCTTGCGACCGGGTCGACCGCCTGGGCGCAAGGGGGAATTGCCGCTGTCCTCGATGCCGGCGATACGTTCGAGGAGCATGTGCGCGATACCATGATCGCAGGCGCGGGCCTCAATCGGCGCGAGACGGTGGAGTTCGTGATCGAGCGGGCGCCCCATGCGATCGAACGGTTGATCGAACTGGGTGTGCCGTTCAACACCGAGGGCAACGGACTGCACCTCACCCGCGAGGGCGGCCATTCGCACCGCCGCATCGTTCACGTCGCCGATGCAACCGGCTGGGCGGTGCAGCAGGCCCTGCTCCAGGCGGCGCAGGCCCACCCCAACATCACCCTGTTCCCCGGCCGCTCGTGCATCGATCTGATCACCGGACGGCACGAGATGCGCTATTCGGGCTCCGGCCGGATATGGGGCGTCTACGCGCTCGACGAGGAAACCGGGCAGGTCGAAGCCTTCACCGCGCGCGCAACCGTGCTGGCGACGGGCGGGGCGGGCCGCGTCTATCAGTTCAGCACCGCGCCGCGCGGCGCCACCGGAGATGGCATCGCCATGGCCTGGCGCGCGGGCGCGCGGGTCTCCAACATGGAGATGATGCAGTTCCACCCGACCTGCCTCTATAACCTCGAGGTCAAGAACTTCCTGATCACCGAGGCCGTGCGCGGCGAAGGCGGGCACCTGATCAACCCGCGCACCGGCAAGCGCTTCATGGCCTTCTACGATCCCGAGCGGCTGGAACTGGCGCCGCGCGATATCGTCGCCCGCGCGATCGACTCGGAGATCAAGCGTTTCGGCCTCGACTATGTCCACCTCGACATAAGCCACCAGCCCGCGGCGTTCGTGAAGGAGCACTTCCCGAACATCTACGAGAAGCTGCTGGAACTGGGCATCGACATGACGACGGAGCCGATCCCCGTCGTGCCGGCGCAGCACTATACCTGCGGCGGCGTGCTGGTCGATCTTGATGGGCGCACTGACCTGCCGGGGCTCTATGCCGCCGGGGAATGCACCGAAAGCGGACTTCACGGCGCCAATCGCCTTGCCTCGAACTCGCTGCTGGAATGCTTCGTCTTCGGCGAGTCGGCGGCCGCCGATATCCTGGCGCAGTGGGGCAGCTTCGAGGAGCCGCCGGCGGTGCGCTCATGGGACGCGAGCCGGGTCACCGATTCCGACGAGGAAGTGGTCATCAAGCAGAACTGGACCGAGATCCGCCGCTTCATGTGGAACTACGTGGGCATCGTGCGTACGACCAAGCGGCTGGAGCGGGCCATGCACCGCATCCAGATGCTGAATGGCGAGATCGAGGAATATTACCGCCACTTCCGCGTCTCGACCGACCTGATCGAACTGCGCAACCTGTTGCAGAGCGCCGAACTGATCGTCGATTCCGCGCTCAGGCGGCATGAGAGCCGGGGGCTGCACTATACCCTCGACTATCCCGGCATCGACGCCGAACCGCTGGATACCGTGCTGGTGCCCTGAGCGGGCGTTGCCCCCGCCTAACCGGTTTACGCCGGGGCGGGGGCGTCCGTTCAAAGACCGATGTGGAGGGCGCGCCCGAGGAAGATCAGCGCGATGGCGCCGATCACCGACGCCAGGCAGCCCGCACGGCTGAACTCGCTGCTGCCGCGGCTGGTGACCAGCCCGGCGATGAGCGAACCGCCGATGCCCAGCAGGATCGTCGCGATCCAGTTCATCGGGACTGCGCCCGGATAGATATACCGCGCGAGCCAGCCGACGATGAGACCGCTGATGATGGCGCCGATTATGTTCAACATGACTAGCCGATACTCCCCTTGCGCAGCGATGCGCGTTCGCAACCACGCGCTACAATGACCTAGTGACGGTCAGGTTGCACGCCCTGCTTGGCTGGCGGCGCAATCGACCGGCCAGCGGAGCCATGACGCCGTTACGACCTGCGCATGACTCGGCGCTGACAACCGTCCCATTTTCGCGATTCGGTTCGTCGCAAACAGGATTCGTCTCATCGGCAATTTATGTGGAAAAATTTTCCCGGCCTGAGCGTGATTTAGCCTCTTGCGCTGACCCGCGCATCAGGACTTCCCACGCGTCGCGGCTGGTGTCTGGCAGCGAATGGGGTCAGTTTACCATGCTCCGGTCGTCGCACGCCCTCTTGAACCTTTCGGTGGAAAGGGCACTATAGGTTGTGTCGCGCCGGTCGAGGGGCCTCAATACCTAGGGATGTCATGTTCGGGCTGCAGAGGCCTGACCGGGCATTCAGGGGGCTTGGGGCAGGCCCCTTGTGCCATGGCGCGCGAACTGTCTGGCAAGGACTTTGCTGTTCTTTATTCGTAGTGGAAATGGTGAACCGGGCGTCTGACGCCCGCCGACTCGCTTCCAGCCTGCCCGACTGTTCGAGAACAGTAGTGAACCCGCCTCATGGCGGTTCGATGACGTGATTTAGAAGCTCGGGGGCACCAGTGGATTTCAGGAACGGAAGCGACGGTCAGGTGTCTGATTCGGATAATTCAGGCGTGACGTACGCCGGCTCGGCCCAGGTCGAGATGGAGGGGCTGTATTCATCGCCCCCCGTTTTGGATTCCGCCCGCCCCCGGCAGCAAAAGGAGACGGGCGAAGGCCCGGCAGTCGCCATGGACAAGACCGATACCGCAACGGCCGAACTGGTCGCCGAGACGCTTGCGGCGGCGATGAAGCCGGAAAAGTTTGCGCAGCAGAGTGATTCCAAGACGATCAACGCGCGCCGCTTCAACATCGTCACCAACCACGCGCGCGATGCCCTGCTGACCGATTTCGGCAAGGAAACGCTGGACGACCGCTACCTGCTCCCTGGTGAGAAGTACCAGGACCTGTTCGCCCGCGTCGCGGATGCGTACTGCGACGATCAGGACCACGCCCAGCGCGTCTACGACTATATCTCGAAGCTGTGGTTCATGCCTGCCACCCCCGTTCTCTCGAACGGCGGCACCGGGCGCGGCCTGCCGATCTCGTGCTACCTGAACTCGGTGGACGACAGCCTGGAAGGCATCGTCGCGACCTGGAACGAGAACGTCTGGCTGGCCTCGCGCGGCGGCGGCATCGGCACCTACTGGGGCAATGTGCGCGGCATCGGCGAGCCGGTCGGCCTGAACGGCAAGACCAGCGGCATCATCCCCTTCGTGCGCGTGATGGATTCGCTGACCCTCGCGATCAGCCAGGGTTCGCTGCGCCGTGGTTCGGCCGCGTGCTACCTCGACGTCTCGCACCCCGAGATCGAGGAGTTCCTCGAAATCCGCAAGCCGTCGGGCGACTTCAACCGCAAGGCGCTCAACCTGCACCACGGCGTGCTGCTGACCGACGAATTCATGGAAGCGGTCCGTGACGGCGCCGAATTCAAGCTGCGCAGCCCCAAGGATGGTTCCGTGCGCGGCAAGGTCGACGCGCGTTCGCTGTTCCAGAAGCTGGTCGAAGTGCGCCTCGCCACGGGTGAGCCGTACATCGTCTTCTCCGACACCGTGAACCGCATGATGCCCAAGCATCACCGCGATCTCGGCCTCAAGGTCTCGACCTCGAACCTGTGCTCGGAAATCACGCTGCCCACCGGCCGCGACCACCTGGGCAACGACCGCACCGCTGTGTGCTGCCTCTCCTCGCTCAACCTGGAAACCTGGGAAGAGTGGAAGGGCGAGAAGCGCTTCGTCGAGGATGTGCTGCGCTTCCTCGACAACGTCCTGCAGGACTACATCGACCGCGCGCCCAGCGAGATGGCCCGTGCCAAGTACTCCGCCGAGCGTGAGCGTTCGGTCGGCATGGGCGTGATGGGCTTCCACTCCTACCTGCAGAAGCGCGGCATCGGCTTCGAAAGCGCGATGGCCAAGGCACTGAACCTGCAGATGTTCCAGTACATCAACCAGAAGGCCAACGAGGCCTCGATGATGCTGGCCAAGGAGCGCGGACCGTGCCCCGACGCCGCTGACATGGGCGTGATGGAGCGTTTCAGCTGCAAGATGGCGATCGCCCCCACCGCGTCGATCTCGATCATCTGCGGCGGCACTTCGGCCTGCATCGAACCGATCCCGGCCAACATCTACACCCACAAGACGCTCTCGGGCAGCTTCGTGGTGAAGAACCCGTACCTGGAAAAGCTGCTCGCCTCGAAGAGCAAGGATTCCAACAACGTGTGGAATTCGATCCTCGAGCATGGCGGTTCGGTCCAGCACCTCGACTTCCTGACGGCCGACGAGAAGGCGGTCTACAAGACCAGCTTCGAGATCGACCAGCGCTGGCTGCTCGAATTCGCCGCCGACCGCACGCCCTACATCGACCAGGCGCAGTCGCTGAACCTGTTCATTCCCGCCGACGTCGACAAGTGGGACCTGATGATGCTGCACTTCCAGGCATGGGAGCGGGGCATCAAGTCGCTGTACTACCTGCGCTCGAAGTCGGTGCAGCGTGCAGGCTTCGTGGGCGGCGTGGAAGCGGACAACACCAGCGAACTGGCGAAGTTCGAACTGGCCGCGACCACCGACTACGACGAGTGCCTGGCCTGCCAATAGCGAGCCATGGTCGCCGACAGGCGGCTGACAGTTCCACGAAAAAACGGCCTTCCGGGCAACCCGGGGGGCCGTTTTCGTGTTTAGCCTGCGCGCGCTTCCCCGCGCGCAAGGGGATGGTTGACGGGCATCGGATTTGCCGCAAACGTCGCCGTATCGGTTAGTGGAGGTTTGCCGGAAAATGATGTCGAAAAAGCTGGCCTGCCTTGCCCTGGTCGCTCCGCTGGGCCTTCTTCCGGTTGCGGCGGACGCCAGTTTCTACACCGGCAACGAGCTGTATAAAGTCTGCTCGGCGGACCGGGGCAGCAAGGAATATGTCGAGCGGACCTATGAATGCATCGCCTATATCACGGGCGCCATCGATGCCTTCAACACGACGCGCAAGGTCAACAAGCTGAATAGCTGCATCCCCGCCGACGTGACGATCAGCCAGCTTCGGACCGTGACGGTCGACTATCTTGAGGACCATCCGAAGGGGCGCGGTGCCTCTGCGTCGGAACTGGTCTTCGCCGCCACCCGCAACGAGTGGCCCTGCTCCAAAAAGAAGAAGTAGTACCGAAGCGCCTTGGCGGCGGTTTCAGGAAACCCCTGCCTGCAGGACAGCCTGAACCCGCAGGCGGGGGAAGACGTCTTCCAACGGCTTGCTGTCCGGCGTCACGTAGACATAGCCGCCTTTTTTCCGGAACATCGGACTGATGCTTTTGCCGTAAAAGGCGAGGAGCACGTTGATGCATCCAAAGGTGATGCGGTTGTCTTCGATCGAAGGGGACAGCATCCGCTCGCGGCGCCGTTCCTTGGGTTTTCCTGGCTTTGGAATCGGATGGAGCGCGACCGAAGTGGCGTAATCGACCCACAGTACCCGCTGCTTCCCGGCGGCGACGCCGAACTTGGCGAGGAAGCGGCCCGCCGGCGTGGTCTTTTCCGCAGGGCCGATTTCGGACAGGTTCTTGCTGCCGATGCCCGGCGATGCCTCGTCCCCCAGCGCGACGCCGAGCAGGACGGGAACCTGCCCAACCGGCTTTCCGTTGCCATCGAAGAGCAGGAGGGACGCGGCACGCTTATCGATGATGATATAGGGGAGGGCATGATTGTCCCCTGACGCCGCGACCCAATCGGCGACGCGTGCGGCGTCCTGCGACAGTGTCACGGCGGCTTCATCCTGCGCACCTGTTGCCTGCAGAGCCGTCCCGGGCTCTGCCTTTGCCCCGGCTTTGGCCAAAGCCTGAGCCGGGACCTGCTCTGCCGCTTGAAGGTACTGCATCGACCGGGCCGGCGCCGGAGCGGTCAGTGCGAGTCCGGCAAGCGCCAGCGTGAGGGTAATCATCGGTTCCGGTGCACTCGAATGAAAGAGGGGGGAGAAAAAACCGTCGTCGGCACGGCGGTGTGCCGACGCGGGAATTCAATATTCAAACGGTATTCGTAAGCGCCGCGAACTTAGTTGCGGGGACGCTTGCGCTGGCTTTCCGCCATCCGCTGCTCGACGCCGTCGACGCGCGAGTTGAGCTGGTCGAGGCGCTGGCCGTTCTGCTGGGACTGGCCCGATGCTGCCTGCGCTTCGGCGAGGGCCTGCTTGGCGGTCCCGTCGGTCGTCTGCAGCCTGGTGTCGAGGCCGTCGATACGCTGGTTCACCGTGGCGATTTCCTCGCGCACGAAGCCCTTGGTCGCGCAGCCGCCGAGGCCCACCGAACCGACCAGAATCAGGGCAGCAGGAGCGAGTTTCGTGAGTGAAAGCGACATGGAATTCTCCTTATTGGCAACAAACCGTAATGGACCAAGCCGAGCCTTGACGATCCGACAATGCGATTCGGTTCAGCTGTGCTTCCACCAAGCTGAACAGACAATTCCGAACGATGTTCCCAGCGATCACTACTGATCGCAGCGGCTAGCGGGTCAGAAGGCCGCCGCCTGAAACATGAAACGCGGCGGGTCGGGGGCAAGAATCCCGAATCGCGGGCCGCGCTGGTGGAACCGCGCTTGCGCAAATCCCCCGCCAATTTCCGCAGCAGCCAGCAGGCGGGACGCAGCTGAACGGCGGCGACAAGAAAAGCCCCGACGTCCCTGGAAGGGAAGCCGGGGCTTTTACGAATGGGGCGACCTGTAGGGGGGCGCCGCCCCGATCGTCTTCGGTGGCTTGTTCGTCAGTTCGCGCCGACGCCCATGGGGATGGGCGTGCCCTGCTTCAGGTAGACGCGATTCTCCTCGATCTTGTCGACATTTTCGAACGCGATGAAGTGGTGCGCGCCGTCTGAACTGTCAGTACGCGTCAGCTTGATCTGGTCGTCCTTGACTTCGTCGACGGTGCCGACGTGCTGCCCTGTGCTGGTGGTGACTTCCATGTGTTCACGGATGCGGAGCTTCTCGAACATCGGGTCTTCTCCATTCTCTCGGTAGGGGTATGAGAGTGAAACGGGCGGGCCGATGCGATCGTTCCGGCGTTCATCGCGGGCGGACAACGTCTCGTGGAGTTGTCTGCTTCACGGCTCGGCGCCGACGCCGAAAGTGGCGTCGCCGCGATCGGACAGCAGCACGGTATCGTCGCTTACGCCGTCGATCTGGGTCACGGCAATGAAGCTGGCACGCTCGTCCGGCCCATGCTCGGCCAGGATCACCTCCTCGCCCTGCAGTCTCTCCACGGTGCCGAGCAGGGCGCCGTCCGGGCCAAGCACCTTCATGCCCTTGCGGATCGTGCCGGAGGCTGTCGCCCAGGCGGTTTCGTCATCGGTCGATTGCGTGGACGGGCTGGTCACGGGAATGCTCCACTATCTGCAGGCCTGGAAAAACCGGCCCTTCGCATAGAGACAATGCCCCGCCGACCCGCGAGGTTCCTGCCGCTGCGGTACAGCGGACGCAGCGGTGGCAAGGTTGGCACGGGTGCCGGCTACCCGCGCCGCGCCGTCATGTGCATGAGTGTGCGCCGCCCCCGCCATGAGGCGGGGGGCGTTTCAGGCCGCGTGCTTGGCGCCGAAGCGGCCGTGCTTGCGGAACTGGGTCATCCAGCGGTCGAGGAACAGGCCCAGCGGGCGCGCCGTCACGCCCAGATCGGCGATGCCGGGCTGGGAGCCGCTGGCGACGCTGCCGGCCTTGAGCAGCTTGAACTGGTCGGAACTGATCGGCGCGCCGGGCAGCCAGCCGGTGGCGCTGGCGATCAGGCCGGAGATGCCATCGGGAAGTTCGATGAAGGTGCGCGAGCGGGCCTGGGCGGCGGCGAGGCGCTGGTTGAAGTCCAGCATTGTGATGACTTCGGGTCCGGCGAGTTCGAATGTCTTGCCGCCATGCGCCTGCGGATCGGCCAGGATGTTGGCGATGGCCTCGGCCACGTCGTCCACGAATACCGGCTGCAGCTTCGCCTCAGGAGCGAAGACGGGCAGTGCGGGCAGGCGCGAGATCAGTTCGCCGAACATCATCACGAACTTGTCGTCGGGACCGAACATCAGCGAGGGGCGCACGATCGCCGCCTCTGCAAAGGCCGCGCGAACGGCCGCTTCGCCTTCGCCCTTGGTGCGCGCATAGTCGATGTCCGAGCCGGCATCCGCGCCGATCGCCGAGACATGCACGAAGGCGGCGACGCCAGCGGCCCTGGCGGCGGCGGCGATGGTGCCAGCGCCCTTGCCCTGCAGCGCATCGAGATTGCCGCCAAAGGCGCCCACGAGGTTAACAACCGCGTCCGAACCGGCCAGCACGGCAGCGAGCGATTCGGTCCTTGTCACATCGACGCCGACCAGCTGGACCTGGCCCAGGTTGCCCAGGGGCTTGATCGCGAAGGCTTTTTTGGGGTGGCGGCTGGCGATTCGCAGGCGAGCCCCGCGCGCAAGCAGTTCCTGCGCAAGGTGACGGCCGACGAAGCCACTGCCGCCAAGGACGGTTACGATCTTGCCGGAGAGAGAATCGGAGAGGCTCATGGTCAGGTACGGTCCTTCCATCGCCGAGCGGGGCCACTTTCCCGCGCGGCAGCATATCCAAGCGCCCCTGCCACAAGGCCGGGAAAGGGGCAACCGGACAGTTGATCCAGCCCCTCCAACCATGGCAATCCGCTCGAACGAAAATTGTTGCACTTCGCGGTGTTGACAACCCTGCGAGCGCTGCGTAGAGGCGCCCTCCTACCCGGCGGGAACGGTGATCCGAACCTGCCAAACAGTGCCCAGATGGCGGAATTGGTAGACGCACCAGCTTCAGGTGCTGGCGCTCGCAAGGGCGTGGAGGTTCGAGTCCTCTTCTGGGCACCATTCACCTTTTCGGAGGTGGCCGTAAATAGCCGAAAGCCCCGGGAAACCGGGGCTTTTTGCTTATATGGCATCCGTCGGTGTTCGCCCATAAAGGCCCCCAGCCGCGACCACATGGGGGCCTTTTGGGGGCCTCGAAAGGGGCCTGTGATCAGCGCGCTCCCGCCTTGAGTTCGTCGAGCCAGTCGCTCCACCACTGCATCATCTCAACGCGCTCGTTCCAATACGCGCCACGATTGTAGGTGGCGCGGATCGTGTTCCCCACTTTGTGAGAGAGTGCGGCTTCGATCGCATCCGGGTTCCATTTGCTCGACTCGTTCAACAGAGTGCTGGCCATCGAGCGAAAGCCATGGGCCGTCATTTTGCCTTTGTACCCAATCCGGCGAAGGGCACCATTGACGGTGTTCTCGGAAATCGGACGACGGCCAGTGTGAAATGCGGGAAACACATACGGTCCATTCCGCAACGCGGCCATCTCTCTGATAATGATAATCGCCTGCCTCGAAAGCGGAACCTCATGCCGCTTGCGCATTTTCATGTCCTCGATCTGAGGAGTCCACCGGGCCTCCGAGAGCTTGAGGTCGTCCCACTTCATTTGCCTGATCTCGCCCGGTCGCTGGAACAGGTGCGGGGAAATCCGAAGGGCTGCAAGCGTGGACGGGTAGCCGGTGCAATCGTCGATGGCGCGCATAAGCGCCTTGGCCTGATCGACTTCGACGACGGCCGGCATATGCGTGACTTGAGGTGTTAGCAGCGCGCCGCGCAACGTCGCGGCCGGATTGGCAGCGGCACGCCCCGTGGCGATGGCGTAGCTGAATACCTCACCCGCGATAGATCGCAGCCGCCTTGCTGTCTCGCGTTTTCCCTCTTTTTCGACAAGCCGGATCGCCGCGAGCAGTTCGGGCACAGAAACATCGGCCACAGGTGCATTTCCAATGGACGATTTGAGCTGGTCGAGCAGCCAGACCTTTTTCTTCAGCGTGGTTTCTGCAAGGCCGTCGTTCCGGCGTTTCGCGAGAAACTCGTCCGCGACCGCGCCAAAGGTGTGAGCAGCCTCACGCCGTGCGTCGCATTTCGCCTTTTTCCGCTCGCGCGAGGGGTCGCGGCCCTCCTGCACTGCTGCGCGCGCTTCATCTCGCAATTCACGTGCCTCTTTGAGCGAGACGTCGGGCCAAGCTCCGAAGCTGAGCTTTTTCTCGACTCCATTGGGGCGCAGTTTCAGGCGCCAGAGCTTGGAGCCTTTCGTCGTGATGAGGACGTAGAGGCCCTTCTCGTCCTTCAGCTTCCAATCCTTCTCGCGAGGCTTGGCATTCTTAATCGTAGCGTTCGTAAGGGGCATCGTTGTCCTGCCATCAGGTATATTCTGGGTGGAGGTGCTGCCGACGACTGGCGCAGGTGGTGTGGGGCGCTGCGGCCCGAACCACCTCGCCACGAGCAGCGAGATCAACGATTTGAGAATGAAGAACGAGAACTAGATTTGGAGCTGGCGATCAAGCAGCTAGGGGTTGGGCTTCGCGGAAGCGGAGCAGCTCCGAGTGCGGAATACGTCGCGCGCTGCCGATGGTGATGGACTGCAGATCGCCTGCATTCATCAGGTCGTATAGTTTGGTACGCCCGATGCTCAGCATCGAGCAGACCTGATTAACGGTGTAGTACTGGATCGTTTCCAAGATAACCTCCAACGTGTTTGGGAGGTCGGTCGTATATGCGGGTTGACGCCTTGCCAAACGCCTTGATGGTGTAAGTCTTGGACTAAGGCCTAGATTTCTAGGCATTTTCCTGTTGGCTTGCATGAAGCGAGATGGCAGGCCAGATGTCCTCGACCATCCGGTCGCTCAGCAGACCCGGGCCGACCGGAACCCAATGCGCTTCAGCGGAAAGGCCTTCGGACCAGGACAGCAGGTCCACGGTCATCGTCGGTCCCTTCATCATATCCCACGGCGCGTCGCCGTCCACAGGGCCTGCGTAGCTGATGCGGAAGTGGACCGGCACCTTGTGTCCGATGAAATCGAGAGTTCCCTCAAGGATGAACGAGCCGGTCTGGCAGGTACCTTCGTATCCTTCCGCCATGGCATCGAAATCCGGAGCAGGCCCAGGCTCGTCGGTGGCGATCCCGAGGGCCCTGAGCAGATCAGCGGT
The DNA here is from genome assembly GCF_001046635.1 of Novosphingobium barchaimii LL02. GTDB lineage: Bacteria > Pseudomonadota > Alphaproteobacteria > Sphingomonadales > Sphingomonadaceae > Novosphingobium > Novosphingobium barchaimii. Next base: position 532,995 of record NZ_KQ130454.1, on the reverse strand, counting down.
CTCCTTCTGCGGCGCGTCATGGCTAAGGCGGCGAACAAGTTCATAGGTCAGGTAATTGGGGATTTGCATTTCGGGTCCTTCACACAGCGCAGGAGGGCAGCGCACGCTTCGCGGCGCCAGTCCCAGTTCTGCTCGGCTTGAGAGTCGTCAGTTACGCGATGGTCAGGCGGCGAAGGTCTTGGATGACCATCAGCTTCTGGCGGGACACGCCGTCCAAGCCGTGAAGCTGCTGCTGCCACAGCGTATCGAGCTTGCGGATCACGCCGGTGATGTCCGGAGCGCGAAGGCCAAGGAGGTGCTCTTCGGAGGCTGCAAGGCGCTCTTCCAGAGCGCGCCGGTCAGCGGGTTCGGAACCAAGCTGTTGATGAAGGTTGTCGATATTGGTGGTCGCGCTGGCCCAGATGCGGGCCACGCTGCTAGTCGGCGTATCAGCCATTGAGTCGTCTCCTACGGACGGTTGATGGTTAGACCCGGCTGGAGGTTGCCGCCTCCGGTCGGGTCGTTGATGTACGTAAGAGTCCGCGAGTCGGCGCGCAACCTACCGAGCGGAATTTTTTGCACTATAGCTATGACTAGGGACAGAATTTCAGTCTCGCAGAGGTGCTGGGAGTGCCACCCCTGCTGTCTGACTGTCTATGATCATTTTAGTTTTATGAGAGATTAAAGAAAACAGAACGAGAAATAGAAGGTCGTGAACATACGCCGACGGCTGCAGCATCACCGGTGATGGTAGACAGACAGACAACGGAGGCGATAAATTTACGCGAAAATCCAGATCGCCGATGCCTGTTGGTCAATTGCCGACAGCGGTTCGGGCTCATTCAAACGGCCAGCAAGTCGCAGGGCCACCTCGGTCTCGTCGAGATTGGCAAACGTGCCCGTCCTACGCTGATACTCCTCAATCCGTTCCGCCGACGTCCAAGACATCCAGAGATCGACATTGCGGATGATCCACAGACTCTGGCGTCCGTCGCGGATACGCTGCTGGCCGAGGGGGTGGGCACCCAGTTCTTTTAGGGCAGCACCAAGCACTCGAGGGGAGACCTTTCCATGGTCGCTCAGCGCAAAAGTGATTTCATCCAGCGTCACTACGTCACGGTCCAGAGTTCCCCTTCGCTCACGGATCGCAAAAGCAACGTCCTGTACCAGCGGAGTAGCACTGCGATTGATCAGCCGCTTCTTGGCTTCGGTCATCGGCGCCGGCGCCCACGGGTTGAAATCAGCCAGATCGACGGTGTCCAGATACGCGCGGACAGTACCAATGTTCGCCTTAAACCAGTTGGCCAAGCCAGCGTAATAACTCGGTGCACGTGCTACGGCCGGACTGTCGATGAAGAAAATCCTTCGGTCGTCCGCCTCGATCAACAGGGGCACCGCCAGGTTGGTCGTGAACACCATCGTCGAGTAAATCTGCCACCGGCGGGGCTTCAGGTGCTTCTCGTTGATCATCAGGCTGTCAGCAGTGATCAGTTCCTTGAGGTCGTTATAGGTCGACAGCCCGTGCCCGATGTTCAGTTCCGGGCAGTACAGGAGCGTGTTCTCCTTGAGCCAGCCTTCGAAATTTCCCTGCATTTCCCGGGAGGACGTCTCCCGGAAATTGTGGCCCCCTACCAGCTGTCGCCAAATGTCGATCAACATGGACTTCCCTACGCCCTGGTTGCGGGTGCGAAGGATGGTCGCATGCCTGATCCGCTCACCGGGCTCACGGACCGTGTGTGCCATCACCTTGAGAAGATGCGACCGTTCCGCCGCTTCAGGAACCAGGAACTCAAGGAAATCGACGAACGGCTGAGCTTCGCCCTGCGTCGGCATGACACCCGACGGGCGATATATGTTGTAGTACGAGTGTCCGTCACCGAGGATCACGCCGGTCGGAGCCATCGGATCGTAGGTAATGTCGCTGACCTTGGTTACGAACCCGCCATTCATCAGGAAGGTCGAGAAGCCTTCACGGCTTTCATGTACCCGACCATGCATGCCATTGAAGCCGCTCTGCGTAAGATAATCTCCCGATGCCGGGTGAAACATCCGATCCTGATTGCCAGTGTAGACATACTGAGCCGCGATCGGGATCCAGGCCGTGGGTTCGAGCGATCCGGCCTTCCAGCCGCTGTCGATCGAGGCCGGCACCTCATCGGGCGTCAAACCGACTGCAAGACCAACTTCAGCGAGCGTCACTGCGAACGGCTCCCATTCGACTTCAGCTGCCGCAACATGGCGAGCCAGATCCTTTGCTTGGCCAAACAGCGTGGTATTGCGGCCGCCTTCCGTTTGCGTCAGAATTTCGTTGCAGGCAGCCTGAAGGGCGACAGCTAGAAACCGCGCAATTCCGTGCTCAGCGGGAATATCGACCCTGGTGCTGCCATCAGCTACCTTGCCCGACGCGGTCCGGGCACGCGGGGGGCTGGTAAGCCCAGAGGCATGAAGGGCTGCGCGAAGGCGTGCCTCAAACTCCGCAGGGAGTTCCGGGATGTCGTCCAGCACTTCATTCAACTGGGCGGTCGCCACGTAGGGGAGGCCCGTATCCGGATGGATCGAGGGCGGCAGCACGATCTGATTGCCGGCCCCGAGGCATTCAATGAGCATGGAGCCGTTGCTGCCCTTGATCTTGAAGTTCGGCTGGCCGGACCACCGATAGGCCAAGGCCATGCCCTTCTTGCCGCGGCGCTCCCACGGGCTGGCGGGCAAAACCGACTTGATCACCTCGATTGCCGCCTCGTCGTCGGTGTCGATGTCGATCATGCAGAGACCGGATTGCGGGCCAAGCGGCAGGCCGATATTGTTCTCTGCGTGTGCGCTCATCCAGGCCGCCTGTTCGGTCATCGACGGCATGCGGTGGCAGAACTCCTGCCAGTTGGATATGAAGGGGCGCTTGGTCAGGCCCCGCAGCGGCATGACGGGCAGGCCAACTGCCCAATATAACAAAGCTAGCGCGCCAAATATCATTCGTATTCACTTTCGAATTTACAGCACAATGTTGTGCTGGAATGCGAAATACACAGATTTAATGGTTGCGCATTAGGGGTGATGCTATGAGTATAAGCTATAGAGGAAAAGAGTGTCTAAGTCCTATACTTGGATACAATGCGTGGTTGACGAAGGGGAAATTCCTTGATGTTCGCGCGCGTGCGCATTCTTTTGAATTGCGGCGCGAATGCGAGTCTTACGGTGATCTGACGTGGCTCTCTGGCCTTGGTCGACGAAGGGTAGCACCCTTTTTTCGACCAGAACGGGCTTAGGGCGCTGACTGTCGGCGAAATTGCGCGAAGAAAATTTTCGTGTTTTCCAAGGTTTAGCTGGGCGGGGCGCTAGCTAAACTGCCGTGTCTACGTTGGAGGTATTCCTCAACGCCTCGTATAGTTGTCCAGGTCCAAGCAGGATGTCTTTCAGGCCCGCACGAACTTGGGCGCTGTTCAGTGCCTGTGTACTCATGGTCTCGTGCGCGGTCAGGGCATCCATGACGGCGTTGAGGATTTCGTTCGCAAGCGTGGGTGACGCAGCAAACTGCGCCTTGGAGTTGTTCTGGGCCTGAACACGAAGGGCTTCAGACTCCAACAGTTTACCCTTGATCACGTTGTTTACGTAGATCAGTTGGTCGTCATCGGTCAGTTCACCATCGAACAGGTCGTTCACTTTAGCGATGATGTCGGCCAGCAGAGCCTTTTCCTTGTCCTGTACGCTGCCCGTTCCAACCCCGGTGATCGGTGGTAGCTGCGGCTGGTCACCACCCGCAACGCCGAGGTCGCGTTTGCCTTGGTCCTTGAGGTTATGATGGGTCAGGCGGACATCTGACAGGTCCACGCCGTCGCGCTCGCGGCCAAATTCAAGCAGCGGGGTCAAACGCTTGAAGAACAGGAACCGCTTTTCAATGTCGGTGTTGCCATAGTCGAAGATCTGCGAGAGGAAGGTGTAGAGGCTTACGAAACCGTGCATGTCGCCCTTGAACAGCAGCAGAGCATTGACCTCGTCCTTGGCTTCGTTGGCCGCCTTCTGATCCTTATTGGCTAGCGCATCCTTCATGCGCATGAAGGCGTCCTTGTACTGGATCAGCAGCCGCTGCGCGACCGGCTCAAGAGCTGAGATCAGCTGGCCCTGCGTCGCTCGCGGGTCGAGTTCCACGCGTACGAGGCGTTCGACTTCGTGATTGTCGTAATGACCCGATGCATCGAGTTTCGCACGCAGGTCAAAGATCAGGTGGGGATCTGTGCCGGCGGTGATTTCGGCTGTCTCGTAGTAGGTGCGGAACGCGGTCAGCACCTCTTCGGAGCTGTTGACGAAGTCGAGCACGTAGGTGGTGTCCTTACCGGGGTGCGCGCGATTGAGGCGCGACAAGGTCTGTACCGCTTGAATGCCAGCCAGACGCCGATCCACATACATGCCGCAAAGCAGAGGCTGATCGAAGCCAGTCTGGAACTTGTTGGCGACGAGCAAGATCTTGGCGTCTTCATCGGTGAACGCCTCGCGGATGTCGCGCCCCTTCAATGTGGGGTTCAGCTTCGCATCGGTTTCCTTGAGCGGTTCGCCGTGGCTCTCGGGGTCATTTACCTCGCCGGAGAAAGCGACCATTGTCGACATTCGGTAGCCCTGCGACTTGATGTAGTTCTGGATCGCGATCTGCCAGCGCACAGCTTCCAATCGGCTGCCAAGCACGACCATGGCTTTCGCCTTGCCGTCGAGCAGCGGCGCCACGTTTTCGCGGAAATGCTCCACGACGATCTGGACCTTTTGCGAGATGTTGTAGTCGTGGAGCCGGACCCAGCGCATGAGGCCCTTCATGGCCGCGCTTTTCTCGACCTCCTGCTCGTCGAACTCTTGCCCGCCGTTCGCGAGCTTGAAGGCAAGCTTGTACGGCGTGTAGTTCTTGAGGACGTCGAGTATGAAGCCTTCCTCGATTGCCTGACGCATCGAGTAAATATGGAACGGGCCGGGCTTGTTGGTTTCGCTCGCGGGTGCTTCCGGCTGGGGACGGCGCCCGAACAATTCCATGGTCTTGGTCTTTGGCGTGGCGGTGAAAGCGACGTAAGTCACGCCGTCCTTCGCAGCCCGCGCTGCCATTTGGGCAGCGAGAAGGTCCTCGCTGCTGATCTCGCCCCCGTCCGAGATCTCCTCGATCTCCTCGGGGGTGAGTACGGCCTTGAGCTTGCTGGCGGTTTCACCCGCTTGGCTGCTATGGGCCTCGTCGGCGATGACGGCAAATTTCTTGCCCTGCGTCGCCGCGCGTTCGCGTACGGCTTCCAAGGCGAAGGGGAAGGTCTGCATGGTGCAGACGATGATCTTTTTGCCCGCGTCGAGAGCGTCTGCCAGCGCGGCACTCTTGCTGCCGCTGTCGCTGGTGATTGTGGCCACCACGCCTTTGGTTCGCTCGAACTCGAACAGGGCTTCCTGTAACTGGGCGTCGATGACGTTGCGGTCGGACACCACGATGACGCTGGAAAAGATCTTCGCGTCTGCGTCGTCGTGGAGGTCGGCCAAGAAGTGCGCGGCCCAGGCGATGGAATTGGTCTTGCCTGATCCTGCACTGTGCTGGATCAGGAAGCGGCCCCCGGCACCTTCGGATCGGATCTGTTGTCGCAGTTGCCGCGTGCCATCGAGTTGGTGGTAGCGGGGGAAGATAATGGCGCTGATCTGCTTCTTCTTGTCGCGCTTGGCGATCATGTAGCGACCGAGGATTTCCAGCCAGCTATCGCGCTGCCAGATTTCTTGCCAGAGATATGCAGTCGGATGGCCGGGGCAGTCCGTTGGATTGCCCGCGCCACCATGGTTGCCGCGGTTGAAAGGCAGGAAGCGAGTGGCACCGCCCTGCAGCTTGGTGGTCATCATCACGTCGCGGTTACTGACCCCGAAGTGTACCAGGGCGCCGGTCGCGAACGAGAGTAGCGGTTCGGCCCTGGGATTGCGGTCGAACTTGTACTGGTCGATCGCATCGCCCACGGTCTGAGTGAAGTTGGTCTTCAACTCTGTCGTAGCGACCGGGATGCCATTGAGAAACAGCACGAGGTCGATGCAGTTCTCGTTGGCTTTCGAATAGCGCACTTGCCGCACGACGCGCAGTCGGTTCGCTTCGTACCGCAAGACGATCTCCGGGTTCATGCCCGAGGCGGGCTTGAACTGGGCTAGGCCGACCAGCCCACGGACGCCGATCAGTTCCACGCCGTAGCGCAGAACATCGAGTGTGCCGCGATCATCGAGAGACTTGCGCACCCGATCGCAGAGGATGTCGATGGCTGCATGGCCGTGCGACTTGACCAAGCCCTCCCAAACCTTCGGCTGGCTATCTTCCAGCCATATCTGCAGGTCTTCAGGGTAGAGGGCGCGGGCGCGATCGTAGCACGCAGCGGAACCTTCTTCGTATAGCCAACCCGCTGCAGCCATATCGGCGCATATTTCGTCCTCGAAGCTGATTTCCTTATGCAGGCTCATTTGGCTCTTAACCATTCCAGGTCTGAAGGTATGGGTGCGCCGCCGCCAGAAGGCGATGGGCAGAGTCAAGCATGTCCTGTTGCGCTTTGCCCCACTGCTGTTCGGGTGACTTCCAGCCACCGTCGCACAATGTTGCGATCCGGCATGCCCGCCGTCCTTCGAGCGGCTGCCACAAGAGCTTGCCGCCAAAGCCGATGTTAATCTGATCGCGGTTTTTCTGCAGGTGTTCGAAGAGAGCGATATTACGATCTTCGGCACCGCGACCGCAGTCGATATACAACTCTGCTTGGCAGTCAGTTTTGCGGATCACCAGGTTGAGTTCAACGCCCTCGAACTCTGTCTTGCTGGCAATCCATCCACCGGTTGGTACTGCCTTGCCCGCATAGCGAGTAGCGGCAGGCAGGGCCAAGAGGCCGGTCCAGAACAGTTGTCGAAGACTATGGCGCTCGCCCTGATCCTTACGTTCGGCCCGGCGCTTGAGGCCAATTTGTGTCTGGAATGTAGCGGCTTCCGGCAAAGGGATGATCTGTTGAACGTCGAGGAGCAGACGCCCATCGGATAGCTTGCACGGGCCGAGCCGAATGCAGGTGATGTCGATGCCCTGATCACGTAGCCAGAGAACTGCTGTGGTGAGTTCTTTGCCGAAATCTGCTGAGGCGAGAATGACTCTGACAGATTGGGCAAAGGCTTCCTCCTGCGGTTCAGTCCAGCGCAAAAAGTCGAGTAGGGCCGCTTCAGCGCCGTCATCGTCCATGCCGTTTCGGCGACGGAAATCCGCGTGAGCATCGACGGCCTCGGCGAAAGTCATGCGCGCGACCATTGCTGCATAGCGCAGGGCCTGCAGTTCCATGTGCGCGGCATCGTCACGTTTGAGTTCAACGACAACCAAATTGGCATCGGCGTCGAGACACAGAAGGTCAATGCGTCGGTAGCTGTCGACCCAGCCCCCGTATTCTTCTGCGAGGACCATTAGGTCGTCGCCTAAAATGCCGATCTGCTCGCGCAACATGCGCTGGATGTCCTGCCGTTCCTTCAGTCCTTCAGCTTGGAAAAAGGTCTGGTTAGCAGCCGTCAGCTTGCCTTCGACAAGTTCGTACACGGGCATCAGGCAAGGGCCTCGTCAGGTTGTGCCGCGTCGATACGACCTGCTTCCCATTCCTTGTAGGTCTGGCGGGTGGCGACGTTAATCCACTCGGTTGTGCCGTTCGCCGGTCTGCCGTCGACCACGGCAGCCGCCGCGCTCGGGCTTTGAAAAGCATAGCTTTTGGCGAAGGTGCAGCGTTCGCCATCTTCAGTCAGGACGCCAGCGTGTTTCAGTTCGGCGTGGAGCTTGCTGTAACCGTGCATATGGGCGCTGGCCCATTCGCGACGGGCTTGTGAGCCTTCCTCGACCACGAACTCACCATCTTCGAGTACGGCAAACGCTGTCAGGTTGTGCTTGCGGTTCTCAAGGACGAAGCGGGCTTCCGGTTCCGGCTGGGTAAAGGGGCGCGTCGGTGTGGAGATGATCGCCGCCTTGGGGGCTGAGCGCACGCGTTGGATGAACATATCGACGCGCACGGCCGGCAGGACCACGAGGATGTTTTCCAGGAACGCTTCCATCTTGCCGATGTCGGCTTCGCTTAACGAAGGCAGCGCAGGCGTCACTGTGTTTTCGAGCGGCATCCGTCCAATCGCCTTCGCCTCGGCGATTAGGCGGGCTTCTAGATAGCGGGCGTGGGCCTTGTTCAGCTTGTTGGCCGACGCGGTGACGAGGATGGCGCTGGTCCACCAGTCCTTCTTCACATCATGGCTGCGGATGCGTGCTGAGATGTCTTCACCTTCGCCGATATAAGCCAGCGGTTCGCCGTCCTGCTCGCCTAGCAAGAGGTAGATGCCGGCGTAGGCCGCTTCCTCGCGAGCAAGAGCGGTTGCAATCTGAGTACGCGGGGCCATCAGGACGTGGCCAGTCCAGTTGAACATCTCGGCGGTCAGCATGCCATCGGGGCGACCGTCGATGTAGTAAAGTTCGAGGCTGCGCCCGATGGCCCGGCTCATGCGAACAAATCTCCCTGATGGTCGGTACGTGGAGCCGAGCCGTCTGGTACTACGCCGTTTCGGCGCATCCAGCCCAGCCAGTTCTCAAGCGTATCGCGGCTGAACTTCTCGCGCTTCTCGAGATGCCAGTCGAAGACGCCATTACAGATGGCATCATCTGTCACATCGCGCCCGCTGGCGATCAGGTCGTTCCAGACCGCATAGAGCGTTGCGATCGCCTCGACGCCCTCCCTGCTTTGGCCCTTCAACAGATCGATCAAGTTCAGGAACGCGCGCATGCGGTCTGGGCCAAGAGCCGCTTCCAGCATGCCGGACGGCATGTGCAGGGTCTGCGGAATTTTATACTTCACGGCGTCGCCTTTCGAGGATGGCTCCTCCGTCACTATCCCGCAGATGCTTTCAGCCCCGTGTTGCATCGCGTTGATCAAGTCGCCGTCGTATGGTCCTGCCGCATAGCGTTCGTATGTTCCTGCCAGTTCGTGAACCCCAACGTGAGCTTGGGCGAGATAGCCAACCTTCATCACCGCCATGCGTCCCATTTGGCCGAGGTATCGGATGGCATACGCACCAACCACGGCGCGGGACGACGGCAAGGCGGCTGCGGTGATTTTCGTCGGGAGAGCAACGACGTTGCCTGCCTCAAATACGCTGCGCACGTCGATCTTGCCGGTGACGGCAGCCGAGATCAGCGCGGCGCGGCGTTCTTGCAACAGAGCGATGGCGGATTGGGCTTGGGCGACAAGTTCCGCTACCCGCATCTGGTTTTCGCGGATTGCCTTCGCAATCGTGTGCTGTTCTTCCACCGGGGGTATCGGGAAGGCCAACTCCAATATTACGCCTTGCCCAATGTTGAGCATCGAACTGCTCGCGCCAGTCGCAGCGACCTCGATTTGGCTGCGGACCATGCTGCTACGCAAGTAAAGGGTGATGAATGCCGGGCTGGCATATCTAGGGTCTATGCGGAGGCGGTACAGCTTGTCGCATAGCATCAAATTGCCGAAATCCTGTTCGACCAATGCGGCGCCTCCAACCAACTCGCGTGTATTGGCGCGCGAGATCAAGACATCTCCAACGGTCAAGGCCAAGTCCGGCACCGGCTCCAGATTATCTGGCAGTGCCTTATTCTCGGCTGGGTTGAACCGTTCCCCATTTACGCAGCCCACTTTGAGAACACCCCACTGGTCCGGGCCGGCAACAGGCGTGGCGTCGCACTGTGGACTCCAGCCCTGCTCGATCTTCAGCACGGAATGTTTGATCCGCCCCAACTCCCAATGCGCGGGGATCTGGCCGAGCCATTCGATGCCGCTGTCTTTCATGGGGGCGTCGGGGTTCAGGCCCTTGGCGACGGCATGGGAGATGACCGCCTGACGCTTTTCCTTAAGCAGCGCGATCAACCGCTCCTGCTCCGCCACCAGCGCATCAATCTTCGCCGTCTCCCGGTCGAGGAAGGCGGCGATTGCTTGCTGCTCAGGTAACGAGGGAAGTGCGAGTGGGAATTTGACTAGGTCGGACTGGAAAAGGTGCGGTACGCCCATGCCTCCTTTCAAGGCTGCGATGTTTGCAACGACATAGTCAGCTTGGAAGTAGTAATGTAAGAATGCGCCGCCAGTACGTGCGTGCGGAGTTATGACAGAAATAGAACTGTTTACCGTCGTTTCTCGGTCGAGGTTTCGAACGAAATTTACCGTTCCTAGCGTAGAGCCATCTTTGGCGAGTAGAACGTCGCCTTCGCGCAATTTTATCTCAGGCGACTCATCGTAACGATCGCGTGTAATTCTATTAGCACCGTCGAAATCGATCTTCGCGCTTTTTATGTTTGGAGTGGCTAGCATTGCATAGCCCTCCTCAACGTATTCGTCGGCTTTCAGCCCCTTCCAGCCCAAGCGAGCTCTAACCCAGCTTTCGAAGCCGAGCCTGGACAATGTCCATCCACTTGGGATGCTTGCCAGCCAATCAACGTCGGTTTGACGGTATTCTGGATATGCTGGAAAGCTCACGCTGCCAGCTCCCGCAACATGCCCTGAATGCGAGTAGTGACCTCTGCCAGTTCGGCGTCGATTTCGGCCAGCGGGCGGGGCGGCTCGAAGACGTAGAAGTGGCGGTTGAAGGGGATCTCGTAACCCACCTTGGTTTTCTCGGAATCGATCCAGGCATCGGGGGCATGGGGCTTCACCTCGCGCGCGAAGTACGCCTCGATGTCCTCGGTCAGCGGCACGTTCTCGGTATCGCGCAAGGATGTGTCCGGCTGGACCTTGCCCTTGGCTTTGCCGCGCTGGCCCAGTAACGTCTTGCCGTCCTCGCCCAGCAAGGGCCGTTCCACGGTGATGGTGTGGTAGCCGAAGCTCTGGTTTTCGAAGATGCGCGAGAGCGGGGCGAGTTTGACCTTGCCGCCTGCTGGCGCCTCAGGCGCAGCTTCGCCTTCGATCACAATGGCGCGAGATAGTTCCTTGCCGCTTGCATCAAACACGCTGGCCAACTGTGCTTCGACGAACTGGCCGAACAAGCGTGTGACGTCGGCGATGTGGTCGTCGCTCATTTCCTTGCGCTTGCTGCCCAGCGACTTGCGCATCTTCTGCCAGAACGCACTGGCGTCGATCAACTGGACCTTGCCTGTGCGTTCCTTCGGCTTCTTGTTCGACAGGACCCACACGTAGGTTGCGATCCCGGTGTTGTAGAACATGTCGGCCGGCAGAGCGATGATGGCCTCGACAAGATCGTTCTCCAGAACATAGCGCCGGATCTCGCTTTCCCCGCTGCCCGCGCCGCCCGTAAACAGGGGCGAGCCGTTGAGCACGATGCCGAAGCGGCAGCCGCCCTCCTGCCAGGGGCGCATCTTGGAGAGCAGGTGCATCAGGAACAGTAGCGAGCCATCGGACACGCGCGGGAGGCCGGGGCCGAAGCGCCCATTGTAGCCCTGCTGGAGGTGCTCGTCCTGCACCGCCTTCTGAACCTTCTTCCATTCCACGCCGAAGGGCGGATTGGATAGCATGTAATCGAAGGTCTGCCCGTGGTGGCCGTCGTCCGACAGGGTGTTGCCCTGGACGATGCGGGTGATGTCCTCCCCTTTGATCAACATGTCTGCCTTGCAGATCGCATAGGACTCTGGGTTCAGTTCCTGCCCCCACATCGTGAGGTGGGCATCCGGATTGTATTCTCGAAGGTATTCGCCTGCGACGGAAAGCATACCACCGGTGCCTCCGGTGGGATCGTAGATTGAACGCACGATACCAGGCTTCGATAGAACGTCGTTGTCTTCGACGAACAGCAGGTTGACCATGAGTCGGATCACCTCTCGCGGGGTGAAATGCTCACCGGCTGTTTCGTTGCTGATCTCCGCGAACTTGCGGATCAGTTCCTCGAAGGCGAGGCCCATGTGCGTGTTGTCGACCCGCGCAGGGTGCAGGTCGATCCGGGAGAAGCGTTCGGTGACCTGGTAGAGCAGGCCGTTCTTGGCGAGCCGGTCGATCTGCGCGGCGAACTCGAATTGCTCGAAGATGTCGCGCACCTCCGGCGAAAAGCCCTGGATATAGGCGAGGAGGTTGGTGCCGATGTTGTCCTGGTCACCAACGAGCTTGCCGAGATCAAGCGGGCTGCGGTTGAAGAAGTTGTGGCCAGCCGCGCGGATCAGGAAAGGATCGGGGCGGTGAGCTTCTACCTGCGCGATGACGGCGGCCTTGGTCGGCTGAAGCACACAATCGAGGCGGCGCAGCACCGTGAACGGCAGGATCACGCGCCCGTACTCGGACTGCTTATAGTCTCCGCGCAGGAGGTCCGCGACGGACCAGATGAAATTCGAAAGCGACTGATGGTTCAAGCTTGCAACTCCCCGCATTGCGTGTTGCCCTAGGTGTCTGGCGAGTTCAATGCGACGGGAAAATAGAGGCTATCAGCCGATTTGCGTTTGAAAGAAGGGAGGGCAGACTCGTTTCGACGGTAGCGGAGGCCTGCTGCCTGGTGGGCGCGCGCTAGCATTTTCTTTCTCATCCGGTCTCACCCCGTCTCATCGTTCTTGATTTGTAGGAAATTGCCTACTATTTGCTTGTCAATCGCACCCGCCCGGCCTCTTCCCTTGTGGAATGCACACTGGGCGGGTCTTTTTTTGGGGCGGTTCTCGTGGCAGAAAGTCACGGAAATGACCCGCACGTACGCCAAGCCATCGTTGACCTGGGAACAGCAGATTGCTCACCTGAAGGCAAACGGGATGACCATTCCCGATGAGCCGTTGGCTGAATACTGGCTGCGCCATGTCAGTTATTATCGATTGAGCGCATACTGGCTCTACTTCGAGCATCCCAAGGGCCAGCCGGGCCCCCGGTTCAAACCGGGCACCACCTTTGATCGGGTGACAGCACTGTACGATTTCGACCGGATTTTACGGCGGCAGGTCATGCGCGGCACGGAACATGTTGAAGTGGCCCTACGTGGTAGCTGGGCCTATGCGTTGGCCCAACTGGGTGATGGTCATTCCTATCTTGATGCCAGCCTTTATGCGAAGCGCGAGGAGTTTCACAAGCAACTCGCCAAGCTCGTGGGTGAGGCGGGTTGGTCGCGCGAGACGTACATCAAGCATTATCGTGAAATTTACAGCGCGCCCGCCATCCCGCCGGTCTGGATGGTCGCGGAAATGATGTCGTTTGGGCAATTGTCACGTTGGTATTCAAACCTCGAAGACCGCGCGCTACGCAATCAGATCGCCCGCCCGCTTGGATTGCCCGAGACGGTGCTGGTGCCATTAGTCAGGCACGTGACTGATCTGCGTAACATCTGCGCTCATCATGGTCGCCTATGGAACCGCGGCTTTCTCCAGCCACCCAAGTTGGCGCAGAAACCCTCTGACCTTGCTGCGACCCTTGATCAGAATGCGACACAGGCGCCGGCACGGCTCTACAACGGCTTGAGCATGATCGGGCACGTCGTCCGTACGGTTGCCCCAAATTCAACTTGGCGGCAGGATGTACGTGCACACTTAGCAACTCATCCAGAGACGGATTTGGCTGCGATGGGCTTTCCAATCGGCTGGGAAACGCGCCCGCTCTGGGCGTAGTGTCAGAGCGAGAAAATGGCAACCTGCGGCGCGGGGCCGATTAGGCTTCATGCGCGAGAGCGTGCCTGAGGTTAAACCTCGCTACGTGGCTTGGTTTTAGGGTCAGTTTTAGGGTCACATGCTGGAGGAGAGGGCGAAACGCCCGGAAATCCTGGGTTTCTGCCTGCTCATTTGTCGGACACCCTCTCCGCCAACGGCACTTTTTTCGAGGTCCGCATGCTGCTATAAGCTCATAACCTTGTAGGTAGCTTATGTCAGTAGTTGGGGGCCTTTTTAGGGGCCTTCTCCAAATCAGGCAGTTGTTAAACCGCCGTTTTCTGCGGTATTCTAGCAAGCCTTGATGCCTCTTCTGGGCACCAGTTACCTTTTCGAAGGTACCGCAAGTAGTCGAAAGCCCCGGGAAACCGGGGCTTTTTGCCGTTCTGGCGCTCCAGAATCTTTGCCCGTGACGGGCTCGGCCGGTAATGCGGGCGCCGTTGTCGGTTACGGGCGCCTTGAACTGGGACGGGGAAGCAGCCGGTCCAGCGCGTCGGGATTCTCGCGGCCCCAGGCATAGAGCAGTTCGACTGGCTCTACGAAACGTCGGCCCAGGTCGGTCAGGTGATACTCGACCATTGGCGGAATTGTGCTGTGGACTCGGCGTGTCAGCAGGCCGCTGGCTTCCATGTCGCGCACGGTCTGGGTCAGCATTTTCTTGGAGATGCCGGGCAGACTGCGCAGGAGCACGCCGGTGCGCGCGGATCCGCCATGGCGGGCGTGGAGGACGTGCAGGACCATGCTGGTCCACTTGGTCGCAAATAGCTCGAGTACCCGGCGGGGGGCGCAATCTTCCCGCCATTCCTCGTCAGGTGTTCCGGGTTGCACGTGGTTACCTTATGGTGCCTGGGGTCATGAATGGTGCCGTCTAGTCGCGCCGGGCGGCAATGCCTAGCTGGGATGCAACAAGGAGACAATCATGACGAAAACGGCATTGGTGGTGGGCGCAAGCGGCATCGCCGGCAGCGCGGCGGCGGACCTCTTGGCCGAGCAAGGCTGGACGGTGCACGGTCTGGCGCGGCGGCCGGTCGAACGGGCGGGCGTTCAGCCGGTGGCGGCGGACCTGCAGGATGCCGCCGCGACCGCTGAGGCGCTGCGCGGCATCGACCCGGACGCGGTATTCATCACGACCTGGCTGCGGCAGGATAGCGAGGCGGAGAATATCCGCGTCAATTCAGCGATGGTCCGCAACCTGCTGGACGGCCTGCCCAAGCCTACGGGCCCGCGCCATGTTGCGCTGGTCACAGGCCTGAAGCACTATCTCGGGCCGTTCGAGGCCTATGGAAAGGGCACGCTGCCGCAGACCCCGTTCCGCGAGGAGCAGGGCCGTCTCGACGTTGAGAATTTCTACTATGCGCAGGAAGACGAGGTCTTTGCCGCAGCCGCCCGCGATGGCTTCACGTGGAGCGTCCATCGCCCGCACACCGTGATCGGCCTGGCGGTTGGCAACGCGATGAACATGGGCACGACGCTGGCCGTCTATGCGACGCTTTGCCGCGAGACGGGACGTCCCTTCACCTTCCCGGGGTCCGCCGCGCAATGGTCCGGGCTTACCGACATGACCGACGCGAACCAACTCGCGCATCATCTGCTGTGGGCGGCGCAGACCGACGCGGCGCATGACCAGGCGTTCAACGTCGTCAACGGGGACGTCTTTCGCTGGCAATGGATGTGGAGCCGCATCGCCGACTGGTTCGGCATCGAGGCTGCTGCGTTCGATGGCACGGTAAGGCCGCTAGAGCAGCAGATGGCGGGTGACGCCGGACTGTGGCGTGAGATCGCGACCCGCGCAGGCTTGGCGGAGCCCGATCTGGCCAGCCTCGCCTCGCCCTGGCATACCGATGCAGATCTGGGCCGGCCCATCGAGGTGGTGACCGACATGTCCAAGAGCCGGCGTCTGGGGTTTACAGGATATCAGCCGACCGACGATGCGTTTTTCGCCCTGTTCGAGCGATTGCGTGCCGGTCGCCTGATCCCGTAACCGGAGGCGGGGCGCGGGATAGCGGTCCGCCGGAAGCGAGGGTGAACACCTACACCCTCGCGGATCGCCAGCCCATCCATTCGCGCAGGCGAGGCGCGAGGCGTTTTGTCGATGCTTCGAGGACGACTGCTGCGGCCAGCGACATGCCGAACATCGGCATCGCCAGGGCCAGCATCATGACCAGCGCGACCAGCGCCCACGAATGGCGCAGCGGTGCCAGGGTGCGCGGGGCGCCCAGCTTGCCGGCTGGGCGGCGCCGCCACCACAGGACGACGCTGGATACGCATAGGAGCACAAGGCCCAGCAGCACCGCAAGGTTGACCAACTGGTTGGCCAGCCCCGCCCAGGCGCCTTCGTGGACGGCGACGCCGTAGCCGACCGCGCGGTCTATCCAGTGGCGGTCCGCGAAGCGCTGGATGCCGATGAGGGTGCCGTCGGCGGCGATCTCGGCGCTGTCGCGGCGTGGGCGGTTTTCGGCCTGGCTGCGGACCTGCCACGGTGCGCCCGGTGCGGTCTGGGGGCTGACCTCTACGGGAGCGGCGAAATTCAGGGTCTCGGCCCTCGCGATAACGGCGTCCAGAGCGGCGGGGGGCGGGGCCATGTGGTGCATGGTCATGCCGTGGTGCTCGGCGTGCTCGGACATCATGGCGCGCATTCCGGCGTCGGCTTTCGCGCGGGTGAGGGTTTCGGCGGCGCTCCCGGCGGACCAGTCCTGCCTGCCTGCCGCCGTGCCGGTTATGGTGCGGACCTGGCGCAGGTAATCGCCCCAGGCATTGGCCCAGGGCAGACCCGAGGCGATCAGGAACAGGGCGCCCAGCGTGATCCACAGGCCGGTTACGGCGTGGATGTCGCGCCAGAACAGGGCGGGGCCTCGCCTCAGACGCGGGTAAAGGGTGCCGGCGAGGCCGCTTCCTCCGCGCGGCCACCACAGGAACAGGCCGGTCAGGAGCATGACGATGGTCCAGCATGCCGCTGTCTCGACCAGCGCCGAGCCTCGGTCTCCGGCCAGCAGTTCGCCGTGGAGGCGGAAGACCACGCGCATCAGGCGGTCTTCCTCCGCTGCCTGATGCAGCACGGCACCGGTCTGCGGGTGGACCCAGACGCGAAATTCTTCGCTGCCCTTGCCGACCAGCACCTCTACCGCGTCGGCCGGGTTTTCGGGCAGTACGTATTTGTGGAGCACCGATCCCGGCACCGCCGCCGCCGCGCGGGCGGCCACGGTATCGGGGGAGAGCAGGGGCGCCGCCCCCACCGCGACGCCGCGGTAAGGGGCGTAAAGCGCGGCTTCGATCTGCGGCTTGAACAGGTAGAGGCCGCCCGTCACCGAAAGCCACAGGACGAAGGGCACGCAAAGCAGCCCGGCGTAGAAATGCCAGCGCCAGACGGCGCGATACCAGCGTTCGGTGCGCGGTTCTGCAACGCTCACAGCTTCCACCCCGCTTCGAGCAGGAAGCTGCGCTGGGGGTAGGGATGGTACACCCAGGCGCGGTCGTTGGTGATGTTGTCCACCCCGGCGCTGACGCGAAGGGCCGGCGTCACGTCCCAGCTGATCCGCGCGTCCAGTGCGAACAGTTCGGAGGTGTAGCCATAGGTGTCGCCGCGCTGGAGGCCGAAGAGGTCGGTGTTGGGGCGGCTGGCATAGCGCACGCCGATGGAGACCAGCACCGGATCGGCCACGCGGTAACGCATATTGCCGTTGATGCGCCAGCGCGGGATGCGCGGGAACTGCACGCCCTCGGCGGCGGGGGCGGCGTCGTTTCGCAGGGTTACCGAATCGATCCAGGCAAGGTTGGCGTCCACGTCGAGGCCGGGGATCGCCACGTCGCGGGCCTCTGCGATCAGTTCGAGGCCGTACTGGCGGGTGCGGTCGATGTTCTTGTAGCTGGAGGTCGTCACCCCGTTCTGGTTGAAGCCGGTGAACGAGAAGATCGTGTTCTTCACCCGCTGCCAGAACGCCGACGCGGTCAGCTTCACCGGGCCGAAATCGTGGGCGAGCAGCAGGTTCGCGTCGGTCGAGCGTTCGGGCTTCAGCGCGGGGTCGAAGCTGTCACGGTTGAAGCTGCCGTCGCCGTTGAGGCTGCCCTGGAACAGTTCGCCCACGGTGGGGAAGCGGGTGGCCTGGGCAAGGCTGAGCTGTACGCGGGTATCGGCATCGATCGCCCAGTCAAGCGAGGCTTTGGGCTGGAAACCGCCTGCATGGCGGCTGGCGTAGCTGTTGGTGACTGCCGATCCTGTGGTGCCCAGACGCGCAAGGCCGCCGTCGAAGGCGCGCCAGTCTTCGTAGCGGGCCCCCAGTGTCAGCGTTACCGGATCGAATGGCACGCGCAGTTCGGCCCAGCCTGCGAGGGTGCGGGTCTTGCCGAAGGTGCGGGTGCTGAAGGCCTTGCCGCTGTCGCTGCGCCAGTCGGTCAGGGCGTAGTTGGTGAGGTCGGTGCGGTAGAGGTTGGCGCTGGCGCCGCCGGCCAGTTCGATGCCGCCCAGCTGCGCCGTCAGCCCCAGTTCGCCGGTGTACCAGTACGTCGGCCCCTGCCGTGCCAGCGTGCCCGCGCCGTTTGCCGCGCCGGCATCGTAGCCCTTCGATGTGAAACCGTCCGAGCGCAGGATCTGGTAGGTAGAGACATTGGCTTGTACCGCCACATCATCGGACAGGGGTGCGGAGACTTTGAGGCCCGCCAGCAGTTCGTCGCGCACCGTGCGGGACCAGTTGGCGCCGCTGGCGGTGTATTTCTGCCCGCCGATGGAGACGAGGCCGTCGCATACCGTGTTGCCGCCCGCGCCGCGCAAATAGCAGTCAGGCGCCGTCTGGCTGTCGAGGTTGTGCCAGTAGGCGAGCAGGAATTCGCCGGTCACCCCCGAAGCGCCGTCGTAGCCGAGGCGCAGCTTGGCCTGGTCCTGGGTGATCCGCGCGGGGCTTTGCGCGGCGAAGATCGGGCTGGCGGCAGTGCCCGGTGCGCCGGTTATCGCCTGCTGCGGGTCGATCACCGTTACCGGCACGGCGGCGGCGGTGCTGGCCGAACGGGTCAGGCCCTGAAACATCTGCGGGTGGCCGGTATTGCGAAAATGCCGCCCCGAAACCCGCAGCGACCACGGGCCATCCTTTTGCCGGAAACCGAAACCGGCCTCGGCGGAATAGCCCCGGTACGTGTCATGCGTGCCGTACTGGTCGTAAGGCTGGGCCATGCCCTGCACGGTGGCGAAAGCCTCGGTCCTTTCGGGCGAGCGGGTGGTGATGTTGACCACGCCGCCCATCGAATTGCCCGCATACCGGGCGGAGTACGGCCCGTAGACCACGTCGAACTGCTCCACCTCGCCGGGGCCGACGACGCCCCACTTGGGGGCATAAGCGAAGGAATTGCCGAGGAAGTTGGACACGGTGAACCCGTCCACCATCACCAGCGTCCGGGCGCTCTGGGTGGAGTGGGTGCCGCGAAAGCCCGGCACGCCGTTGGAATCGCCGGCATAGCGGGTGCGCACGAAGAAGTCGGGCGCGTACTTCATCAGGTCCTCGACGTTGCGGGCGTTGACGCCGGCGAACTGTTCGTCCCCCAGGCTGACCGAAAGGCCGCGCGCGTCGAGGCTGATATCGCGGTCACGCTGGCCGACGACGAGGATGGTGTTCGCGGGGGCCTCGTCCGCCTCGGCGGCATTGGCGAGGACGGGGAGCAGGGCGAGCGGAGCCGCGCCGAGCGCGAGCATGATACGAAACATGGCGGAAAATTCACCTGAACGGCCCGGTCGCGCTCTGGGGTCAGGCGCGCGGGCGAAGCATTGGAGCCGCAGCGCGGGAGGGCTGCGGCATGGCTACGGCGTCAGGTGAAGCGGGGCGGGGCCTGGCTGGGCGGCCGGATGCGCGCTGCCTTGGCGGGCAGGGCCAGCGGCGCGCGCACGATCGCGGCGACGAAGACGAAGGCCAGCGCGGCCAGGATCAGCGGGGCAAGGTCCGCCCCCGTCATGGCGGCGGCCAGCGGCGCGAAGGCGCAGGGGTGGTCGGCGGTGGTGGCGGTGTGATCCTGCTGCGAGCCCTTCTTGGGGATCGTGATCGTCACCGTGCTGCCGGCGGGCATCGTGCCTGAACAGAGCGCGACGATCAGGCCGGTGTCAGGCGCGGCGGGCATGTAACCGGCGGGGATCAGGGCTTTGAGCAGCAACGCCGCCGCCAGCAGCATCGCTGCAAGCGCCGGGCGGTCCCGGAAGAAGTGCCTGATTTTGCCCACGGCTGCGCCTTTAGCGGGTTGGGTCCGGGATGTCACTTGAGAAGGAAGGGGGCGGGGAAGACCTTGAAGCCGTCGCTCCAGGTCTTCCCCGCCTGGCTCTACCAGCCCACGACGGACTTCACTTCCAGATATTCATGGAAGCCCAGCTCGCCCCATTCGCGTCCGTTGCCGGAGCGTTTGTAGCCGCCGAAGGGGGCGTTGAAATCGAACCCGCCGTTCACCCAGATCGCTCCGGTGCGCATCCGGCGCGAGACGGCGCGGCAGGTGTCGACGTCCTCGCCCGAGACATAGCCGCCCAGGCCGAAGTGCGAATCGTTGGCGATGGCCACGGCATGGTCGAGATCGTCGTAGCCGATGATGACGAGGACCGGGCCGAAGATCTCTTCGCGGGCGATGACCATGTCGTTGGTGCCCACGAACACGGTGGGCTTCACGTACCAGCCCTTGTCCAGCCCTTCGGGGCGGCCGGGGCCACCGGCGACCAGTTCCGCGCCTTCGGCGGCGCCTTTCTCGATGTACTGCTGGATGATGTTGTACTGGCTCTTGGAGACGACCGGGCCCATCGCGAAGTTGCCGGTGGGATCGCCCACGGTGACGCCGTTAGCGGCTTCGGCGGCGATCTTCTTCACTTCGGCCATGCGCGAGGCAGGCACCAGCAGGCGTGAACCGGCGGAGCAGGTCTGGCCCGAGTTGCCCATCATGCCCGCCGTCGCACCGGCCACATTGGCGGGGAGCGAGGCATCGTCAAGGACGATCCAGGCCGATTTGCCGCCCAGTTCCAGGCCCACGCGCTTCACGGTGTCGGCGGCGTCCTTGGTGATCTGCACGCCGACCGGCTCGGAGCCGGTGAACGAGATCATGTCGACGTCCTCATGCTTTGAGAGCGCCGCGCCGATCACCGAGCCCTGGCCCTGGATCATGTTGAACACGCCCGCGGGCACGCCTGCGGCATGGATCATCTCGGCCAGGATCTGGGCCGAGTAGGGAGCAAGCTGCGGGGGCTTGAGGATCATCGTGCACCCGGCGGCGAGCGCGGGGAAGATCTTCACGCAGGTCTGGTTCATCGGCCAGTTCCACGGCGTGATGAGGCCGCACACGCCGATCGGTTCCTTGCGGATCATCGTCGGGCCGCGCTGCTCCTCGAATTTGAAGGCGCGCAGCACTTCGATCGCGGTGCCGAGGTGGCCCTTGCCGAGCAGGGTGTGAAAGCCGTTGGCGAGCGCGGTGGGTGCGCCCATCTCGATCATGATCGCCTCGCCCAGTTCGGCTTCGCGGCGGATATATTCGGCCTGGATGGCTTCGAGCAGGTCGAGCCGGTCCTTGACGCTGGTTTCGCCATAGCTGGCGAAGGCGCGGCGGGCGGCGGCCACGGCCTTGTCGACATCGGCGGGGGAGCCGAGCGAGATTTCGCCGGATACTTCCTCGGTGGCCGGGTTGATGACCTCGGCGGTCCTGGGGGTGATCGGCGCGGTCCATTGGCCGTCGATGTAGAACTGCGTGTAGCGGCGCATTGTGCTCTCTCCCTATCCCTCCCCGAGCTTTTGCCCGGGGAGGGGGACCACGTTTCTTACTGCGTGCCTTCGGCGTACCAGGTGCGGAACTCGCTATAGTTCGGCATTTCTTCCGAGTTCGCCGCCGGGTCGATCGGTACATGGATGACGGTGCAGCCGCCGCGCTCGTAAGCGCGCGCGATGGCCGGGCCGATGTCCTCCGCCTTCTCGACATATTCGCCCGCCGCGCCGAAGCCTTCCGCGATCTTGTCGAAGCGGACCTTGTCGGACCAGTGTACGCCGGTCTCCTTGGTGCCGTGGCCGAAGGTACGCTTGTAGACGCCCACTTCGAGGCCCCACTGGAAGTCGACGCCGACCACGCAGACCAGCGGCAGGTTCCGGCGCACCGCGACTTCGAGTTCCCCCACATGGAACAGGAACGAGGAGTCCGAGGTCAGCAGCATACCCGGACGGACCTTGCCGGTCGCGGCCTGGTCGGCAAGCATGGCGCCGGTGGCATAGGGCAGGCCGGTGCCGATGTGGCCGTAGTTCTGGTTCCAGATCACGTCGAGCGGCTTGGCCTGCGAATAGGTCCACTGGAAGATCACCGTGGCGCCGCCGTCGCGGATCAGGATGCCGTCCCTGGGGAAGGCCTTGGTCGCTTCGGTGACGAACTGGCTGGTGTGCATCTTCGAGGTGGAACCGTCGGGCTTGGAAGCGGCGTCCTCGGCCAGTTCCTCAAGCTGCTGGGCATCGCGCTGGATATATTCCGACAGCGCGGCCGAAGCCCCCCGAGGCGTGTCTTTCAGCGCGCGGACAAGCTGCGGCACCACGGCGCGCACGTCGCCTACCAGCGGCACGTCGATGGGGCGGTTGACGCCGATCGCGGTGGGGTCCTGTTGGACGTAGATCCACTTGCGATTGGCTTCGTTGTCCACCCAGTGGCGCCAGCGGCCATAGTGGCTGGGTTCGCCCAGTTCGGTGGCCAGCGCCACGCAGCAATCGCTTTCGACCACCGCGTCGATCGAGGCTTCGGAGAAGCCGTAAGGGAAAGTGCGGTCCTCAAGCCCTGCGATGAACGATGTGCCGCCCGAGGTCTGGACCACGGGGCACTGCATCAGGTCTGCCAGTTCCTTCACCGCCGCGCCCGCCTTGGCGGTGTAGACGCCGTGGCCGACCAGCAGCACCGGGTTCTTGGCGTTGCGGATGATCTCGGCGGCTTCGGCGATGCGGTCGCCATCGGCGCCCTGCATGGTCAGGCGGTAGCGGTGCGGCGGCAGTACCGGCGGCAGGTCGAGTTCTTCGAGAATGATGTGCGAGGGGAACTCGATATAGGCCGGTCCCGGCGTGCCCGACATGGCGATGCGGATCGCCTCGCGGACGATCTCGTCGGTCTGGTCGGCATATTCGATGGAGCTGGAGAACTTCACCGAATCCTCGATCATCGGCTCCTGCCGCACGAACTGGATACGGCCCCGGCGCACGCGGCGCTCGGTGATGCGGGCGCGCTGGCCGCCGATGAAGATGACGGGGTCGTTCTCCACCTTGGCGCACTGGATCGCGGGCATCATGTTCGCCATGCCCGGGCCCAACGTGCCGATGCACAGGGCGGGCTTGCCGGTGATACGCGCGGCGGCGGCGGCCATGTGGCCGGCGGACGCTTCATGGTGCGGCGACACGACGGTCCAGCCGCGCGTCTCTGCCTCAAGGAAGAGGTGGACGAAGTTGGGGTCGGGAATGCCGAACAGCGTCCTGATGCCCTCGGCCTCGAACAGGTCGAGCATGCGCTTGAACACGGGCGTACCCTTCGACGCCTTCACCGGCGCCTCCGCTTGGGGCTGGTCGTCGTACATCGTGGTTGCCTTTCTTCCGATCCGTTATCGTTGCCGTGCGTTTTTCATGGGAGATCGGGTGTGCCGATCACGCTCCCAGGGTTCGGCTTGAACAGGTGGTTAGCCCAAGCCTTTCGATGCTGTCAGTTGAAATCAACACCGCTGTTCACTTCGACTCGCTGACTATCGCCGGGGCGACGCTTTCGAGTTCGGACAGCACTGCTTCGTTGTCCTGGCCCAGCGTGGGCGCGGGCCCGCGCACTCGTCCGGGGGTGGCGGAGAACCAGGTCGGCACGCCGGGAAAGCGCACCGGGCCCTGCGCCGTTTCGATTTC
Organism: Novosphingobium barchaimii LL02; assembly: GCF_001046635.1. Taxonomy (GTDB): domain Bacteria; phylum Pseudomonadota; class Alphaproteobacteria; order Sphingomonadales; family Sphingomonadaceae; genus Novosphingobium; species Novosphingobium barchaimii. The sequence continues at coordinate 509,607 of NZ_KQ130454.1, read as the reverse complement.
CTCGAAGAAGCCGATGGCGTTCAGGTGCTCGTTGTCGAACAGCTCGTCAGTGGTCTGCAAGCGCGCGCAGGGGATGTGCAGCGCGCGCAGCGTGTCCAGCCAGTCCTGCGTGGTGCGGGTGAGGAACGTCTCGCCCAGCAGTGCATAGACGCGGCCGATCTGTTTCGCCCGCTGGGCCAGCGTGGCGAATTCCGGGCTGGCCCAGGGCGGGTTCACGGCGGCCATGAAGGCGTCCCAGTGCTTGTCGTTATAGACCAGCGCGGCGACGTATCCGTCCTGCGTCTTGTAGGGGCGGCGGTTGGGTTCGACCGCGCGGTGATAGTGGGCGGGCGTCGTCGGCGGCGAGAACATCGCGCCATTGGCGTGCTCCACCAGCATGAACGAGGACATCGCCTCGAACATGGTGACTTCCACTTCCTGCCCTTCTCCCCGGTCGCGGCCGCCGGTGCGTTCGCGGTGGAACAGCGCCATCATCGTGGCGTAAAGCGCGTGGAGGCCGGCCACCTTGTCGGCCATGATCGTGGCGACATAGCCGGGCTCGCCGTTCATCAGGCCCTGGACGTGGGGGATGCCGCATTCGGCCTGGATGGTGTCGTCGTAGGCGGGCTTGTCCCCGTCCGGTCCGCGCCGGGAATAGCCGTAGCAGTTGGTGTAGACGATCTGCGGGTTGATCGCCTTCACCGCCGCATAATCGAAGCCGAGCTTGGCGATCGCCCGCCCCCGCATCGAGTGGATGAAGACATCGGCGGTGGCGATCAGGCGGCGCAGCGTCTCGCGGTCGTCCGCCTGCCGCAGGTCCAGCATCAGCCCGCGTTTGCCCCGGTTCACGTTGACGTAGATGCCGCCCATGCCGGGCACAGGGCCGGTGGTGATCCAGCGGGTGTTGTCGCCCGCGGGCGGCTCCACCTTGATGACCTCGGCGCCCATGTCGGCCATGATCTGCGTGGCATATGGCCCGAAGACCACGCTGGTGAGGTCGATCACGCGGACCCCCGCAAGCGGGCCTTGCGCCGCCTTGTCTGGCTTTTCGGACATGCGGCTCTCCCTTGTTCTGGGGATGAGGCTTACCGGAAGGGAGGATGGGAATCCATGCCCATTTTGGTTCATTGATCCGATATCGGAACAACGCCGTTGTCTCCATGCTGCTGCGCTGCTACTTCTCGCCCGGCGCCGGACAGCGGCGGAACATGGGAAGAAGGGCCGAAACCCAGTGGATTTTGCACTTAGCCAGGACCAGCAGGATATCCGCGAAGCGGTCCTGAAGCACTGTTCGCAGTTCCCTGACGACTACTGGCTGGAAAAGGATCGCAGCGGCGAATTCCCGGCCGAGTTCCATATGTCGATGGCGCAGGCCGGCTGGCTGGGCGTCGCCATGCCCGAATCGGTGGGCGGCGCGGGCCTTGGCATCACCGAGGCGGCGGTGATGATGCAGGCGGTGGCCGAAAGCGGCGGCGGCATGACGGCGGCCTCCGCGATCCACGGCCCGGTCTTCGGGCTTGAACCTGTCACCCTGTTCGGCACCCCGGAACAGCAGCAGCGCATGATCCCGCCGATCCTTTCGGGCGAGGAAAAGATGTGCTTCGCGGTGACCGAGCCGAACACCGGCCTCGACACCACCAGCCTCAAGACCCGCGCTGACAAGGTGCCCGGCGGCTACCGCGTCAACGGCGAGAAGATCTGGATCACCAATGCCCACGTCGCCGACCGGATGCTGCTGATCGCCCGCACCACGGCGCTGGAGGACGTGAAGAAGAAGACCGACGGCCTGACGCTGTTCTACACCAGGCTCGACCGCGCCCATATCGAGCATCAGCTGATCCCCAAGATGGGCCGCCACGCGGTGGGATCGAACATGCTGTTCATCACCGACCTGTTCATCCCCGAGGAAGACCGCATCGGCGCCGAGGGGCAGGGCTTCAAGATCCTGCTCCAGGGCCTCAACCCCGAACGAGTCCTGCTGGGCGCGGAGGCGACCGGGCTGGGGCGCGTGGCGATCAGGAAGGCGTCGAAGTATGCGCAGGAGCGCGTCGTCTTCGGGCGGCCGATCGGGCAGAACCAGGGTATCCAGCACCCGCTCGCCAAGGCGTGGATGCAGGTGGAGGCGGCCAGCCTCATGGTGTTCAAGGCGGCGACGATGTTCGACAAGGGGCTCGACTGCGGGGTAGAGGCGAATACCGCCAAGTACCTTGCCGCCGAGGCCGGTTTCGAAGCCTGCCAGACGGCGGTTATGTCGATGGGCGGCATGGGCTATGCCCAGGAATACCACGTCGAGCGTTACCTGCGCGAAGTGATGATCCCGCGCATCGCGCCGGTCAGCCCGCACCAGATCATGAACTACATCGCGGAGAGGGTTTTGGAGCTGCCGAGGTCGTATTGATTGACGCGCATCAGCGTGTCCGGCCACCGTGGCATTGAAACGCGCCGTCATCCTGAACCTGGTTCAGGATCCATTTCGCCGTGCACATGGCGGGTTGATCGGCGGGATGGACCCTGAAACAAGTTCAGGGTGACGAAAAAAGGCGTGGGACGGGACCAGGTTCCGATACCAGCGTAACATGAAAAAGAGGACCATATGCCCTTTACCCACCAGCCCGCCACGGCCCGTTCCTGGCTGTTCGCCCCCGGCGACAGCGAGAAGAAGATGACCAAGGCGATGGAAGGCGAGGCCGACATTGTCCTCATCGACCTGGAGGACGCCGTCGCCCCCGATGCGAAGGCCGCCGCGCGCCCCATGGTGCATGATTTCATCAAGGCCAATCCCGCGCAGCGCGCCCGCCTGTGGGTACGCGTCAACCCGCTGGACGGGCCGCACACCCTGCTGGACCTTGCCGCCGTGATGCCCGCGCACCCCGGCGGCATCATGCTGCCCAAGGTCTATGGCCGCGCCGATGTGGAGAAGCTGGACCACTGCCTGTCCGCGCTGGAAGTGGCGAACGGGATCGAGGAAGGTTCCACCCCGGTCATCGTGCTCATCACCGAAACCGCCGAAGCCATGTTCCACACCGGCAGCTACAAGGGCGCGCCGCGCGTCACGGCGCTGACCTGGGGAGCGGAAGACCTTGCCGATTCGATCGGCGCATCGTCCAACCGCAATGCCGACGGTTCCTATTCCTTCACCTACGAACTGGCCCGCAGCCTCACCGTGCTGGGCGCGGCGACGGCGGGGGTCACCGCGATCGAGACGATCAGCGCCGACTACAAGGACCTCGAAGCCCTGCGCGCGCGGGCCGAGAAGGTGCGCCGCGATGGCTACCGGGGGATGATGGCCATCCACCCGGCGCAGGTGCCGGTGATAAACGCCGCCTTCACCCCCACCGAAGCGGAGATCGCCGAGGCGCAGGAAGTCGTCGACGTGTTCGCCGCCAACCCCGGCGTCGGTGCCATCGGCTGGAAGGGCGGCATGCTGGATCGGCCCTATCTGGCGCGGGCCGAACGCCTGCTGCGCCAGGCGGGCAAGCTGTGAGGCTGTGACACTGTGAAGCAGGCCGCCCACCGCCAAATAACCCGTCACCCTGAACTCGTTTCAGGGTCCATCGTGCTGCAAGCGCGGTGCCTTGGAGGCCGCGCTCGCAGCGCCGCGCTATGGCACAGGCCATCGGCCAATCTGGCGGGATGGAGCCTGAAACAAGTTCAGGGTGACGACGGCGGGAAGGCGCGGGCGTCATGAATTACACTACGCCAGAGGCGTTGGACCTCACCCGCTACCTCAGGCCCTGCGACCACATCGTGTTCGGTCAGGCCTGCGGCGAACCCACCGTGCTGGTCGAGGCGCTGATCGCGCAAGGGGCGGGCATCGGCGGCCTTCACGCTTTCATCGCCACCAGTTTTTCCGGCCTGTTCACGCCGGAGAGCGCAGGCGCGTTCCGGCTCTCCTCGATGGGCGCGATCGGGGCGCTGCGGGTCATGGCCAGAGCCCATCTTCTCGACGTGATCCCGGTCCACGTCAGCCAGGTCGCGCCGCTGATTACGGCCGGGGTGATGCGCTGCGACGTGGCGATGATCCAGGTCAGCCCGGCGGACGCGCAGGGCAACCACTCCTGCGGGTTGATCTCGGACTACGTGCGCGCCGCCGTGGACAAGGCCCGCGTGGTGATAGCCGAGGTCAACGACCAGGTTCCCTACGTGCCGGGCGAACTGATCCCCGCCAGCGCCATCGACGTGGCGGTCCAGGTCAGCCGTGCTCCGGTGGAAGTCGTGCCGGCGAAGATCGGACCTGTCGACGAGGCGATCGCCCGGCTCTGCGCGCAGTTCATCGGCGATGGCTGCGTCATCCAGACCGGCGTGGGCGCGGTGCCCGATGCGATCCTGCGTCTGCTGCACGACCGCCGCGACCTTGGCGTCCATTCCGGGATGCTGGGCGACGGGCTGGTCGACCTTGCCGAAGCGGGCGTGCTGACCAATGCCCGCAAGGAAATCGACGCGGGCGTATCGGTGAACGGCGCCCTGATCGGCACGCGGCGGCTTTACGACTGGGCGCACCGCAATGCCGCGATCCGCATGACACCCACCAGCTATACCCACGATGCAGGCGTGCTGGGGCAGCTTTCGCGGCTGGTCACGATCAATTCCGCGCTGGAAGTGGACCTTGGCGGGCAGGCCAATGCCGAGCAATCGGGAGCGTCCTACATGGGCGGGACCGGCGGGCAGGTGGACTTCGTGCGGGCCGGTGCGCGCTCTCCGGGCGGGGCTTCGCTGATGGTGCTGGCCTCTACCGCGAAGGGGGGGACGGTCAGCAAGATCGTGCCGATGCTTTCCGGCCCGGTCACCAGCGCGCGCAGCGAAGTGGACGTGGTGGTCACCGAATTCGGCGCCGCGCAGCTGAAGGGGCAGACTTTGGCGACGCGCGCCCGGCGGCTCGTCTGCGTGGCGCACCCGGATTTTCGCGAGGGTCTGGAACGGGCGGCTTTCGAGATCACGCGCAGAGGGTTTTGACTATGAACGACGCCGTCCTGTTCGATGCCCGCGAAGACGGCATTGCCGTCATCACCCTCAACCGCCCCGAACAGCGCAATGCCCTGACCGCCGAAGTGCGCGAGGGCCTGCGTGCTGCATGGGCGCGCTTCGAGGCCGACGATGCCTTGCGCATCGCCATCCTCACCGGCAGCGGCGACAAGGCGTTCTGCGCGGGCGGAGACCTCAAGGAGATGGTCGAAACCGGCATGGCGGTGCCCCCGCGCGATATGTATGCGCTGCCTTACGACACCATCGAGCTGTCCAAGCCGACCATCGCGGCGGTGAACGGGGTGGCCTTCGCGGGCGGCTGGATGATCGCGCAGGCCTGCGATCTGTGCGTGGCCTCCACGGCGGCGAAGTTCGCGATCACCGAGGTCAAGGTGGGGCGCGGCAGTCCCTGGGCGGCGCCGCTGATCCACATGATCGGGCAGCGCATCTTCATGGAGATCGTGCTGACCGGCAAGCCGATCGACGCGGCCCGCGCTTATGAGATCGGCCTCGTCAACCGCCTTGCCCAGCCGGGCGCGGTGCTGGATGCGGCGATCGAACTGGCGCGCGAGGTGCTGGAAGGCGCGCCGCTGTCGGTCAAGGCCGCGCGCGAGACGGTGATGCTCTCCACCGAGATGGGCCGCAGCGCCGCGCTGGCGGCGGCGCGCAGCGCGCATGAGCATACGTATAATTCGCAGGATGCGCAGGAAGGCCCGCGCGCTTTCGCCGAGAAGCGCAGGCCGGTGTGGAGCGGCCGATAAACAGGAGCCGATAAACAGGGGCCAATAAACAGCCTTGGGCCGTTCGCGGTCGGTGATACCTTGCCCGGGATGGTTTGACGTGGGGGCTGTGTTGGCGCCAATGCCGCATCGGCGCGAAGCGTTTTGCTTCGCCAAGCCGGACCTTCGACAGAAAGCCCCTGACACGATGCCGCAAGATCCGATGGTCCAGCTCGCCCTTTTCACCCAGGCCGTCGAGGCGCTGGGCGGGCAACGGGTGACGGCCCGGACGCTGGGCGTCGACGAGCGGGACCTGCGCGCCCGGCTTTCCGGCGAGGAGGATCTGGACACCGGCATCCTGCGCGACATCGCCAAGGCGCTGATCGACCACGCCGACCGCTGCCGCAAGATCGAGCGCAAGCTGTCGCCCGCGTTTTCCGAAAACCTCACCGCCATTCAGGCCGAGCGGTTCGGGAACCCGGGCTGACCTGCTCCTCGCCATTCAGGGTGACGATGTGGGATGTTAGGTGTTCAGTGTTGGGTGGCCGGATCATTCGGCAAAGCCCAATGTCGATCCGGCCGCGCCCTCAGTTCACCGTTTCTTTCGCCTCGAACGCCACGCCCGGCAGGTCGGGCGATTTGCGCCAGTCGGCCAGCATGTCGCGCCAGGCGTCCCAGCCGGGCAGATAGCCCTTGAACAGGGCCCACTTCAGTTCCTTGTCGCCTTCGTTGTTGAAGTAGCTGGGCGTGCAGCCCTGCTGGAATTCCGACATGTCGATTTCGTTCGCGCGGCAGTGCGCCACGTAACCGGCGACGCCTTCGGCCGTGGCGGTGAACTTGTCCGCGCCGCGCCGCACGGTCTCGCCGATCATGAAGGCGATGTGCTCTGCCTGACGGCCGAACTGCTCGGTCGTGCTCGAATTGGTCGCGCCCTGGATGTAGCCCATGTAGAACATGCCGGGGAACTTGTCGGTCGTCACGCCGTGCAGGGTGCTGGGGCCATTGGTCCAGTGATCGTAGATCGACAGACCGCCTTCGCCCTCCACCGTATCGATGCCCCAGCGCCGCTTGAGGTCCGAGGTGACTTCGAAGCCCGAGGCGAAGATCATCAGGTCGACTTCGTATTCCACGCCGTCGGCGATGAAGCCCTTTTCGGTCATCCGCTCAACGCCCTGCGTCGGTGACACGTCGATCACCTTGACGTTGGGCTGGTTGAAGGTGGGATAATAGTCGTTGTTCGACAGTGGCCGCTTGCACATGAAGCGGAACCACGGCTTCAGCACTTCGGCGGTGGCGCCGTCCTCGACCAGATCGTCGACGCGGCGGCGCAGGCGTTCCATCACCTGGAAGTCCACCACTTCGCGCCGGGCCATGAAATCGGCCATGTCCATCTCGGGGAAATTCTTGAAGAAGTCGTCCGCCTCAAGCTCGACATGGAGGTTGCGGCTGATTTCTGTCCAGATGTCGCAGATCAGATCCGGTTCGCCCGGCAGGAAGAACTGCTGCGCGCCGCGGTGGAAATTGGCCATGCGCTCCTGCTGCCAGCCGGGTTGCAGCGCGGCGGCCCAGTCGGGATCGGTGGGCGGATTGGGCCGCTCGTCGATGTTCGAAGGGGTGCGCTGCAGCACGTAGAGCTGCTTGGCATACTTGCCCAGAAAGGGCACCGCCTGGACCGAAGTGGCCCCGGTGCCGACGATGGCGACGCGCTTGTCCTTCAGCTTTTCCAGTTCGGGCGCGGTCCACGAACCGCCGGTATAGTCATGCTCCCAGCGGCTGGTGTGGAACATCTTGCCCTTGAAATCGTGGATGCCGGGGATGCCGGGCAGCTTGGGCATGTTCATCACGCCGCCCGCCATGACCACGAAACGCACGCGCAGATCGTCGCCCCGGCTGGTCTTCACATGCCAGCGCTTGATCCCCTCGTCCCAGGTGATGCTTTCGACCAGGGTGTGGAACAGGGCCTTGTCGGCAAGGTCGAAGTCGGTCGCCATCTTCTGGCAGTAGGCCTGGATTTCCCAGCCGTCCGAGAACTTCTTGCTGGGCATGAAGCCCGTTTCTTCCAGCAGCGGCAGGTAACAGTAGGCGTCGTTGTCGCACTGCACGCCGGGGTAGCGGTTCCAGTACCACACGCCGCCGAAGCCGCCTGCGTGGTCGATGTTGCGCACCTTGGTGACGCCCTGCTGGCGCAGGTGATAGCCCGCCAGGATGCCGGAAAAGCCCGCGCCCAGGATCGCCACGTCAAGGTCCTCGACCAGCGGCTCGCGCTCGGTCACCGGAGTGAAGGGATCGTGTGCGTAGTTGTCCGAGAAATCGCCGGTGGGGCGCACGTACTGCTCTCCGCCTTCGCGGCGCAGGCGCTTGTCACGCTCTGCGAGGTATCTGGCCTTCAGTGCCGGGATGTCGAGTTCCTCGGGCGCGGGCACATTGGTTTTCTGGCAGATCATTCCGGTCCCACTTCGTTGTCGTGCGGGCAGGCCCTTGGCGCGGGTGCCCTATATCCGCGATGTGGCTTTGCTCCTTTTAGTTGTCAACAGTGTTGCCTATTAAGGCCTCGGAACGCGCCATGGCGAAGCTGTAGCCGATGTGCTCGACGTGGCCGTGGAGGCCGAAGTCGAGGACCTGCGGGTTGTCCGGGCCCTTGTCGTGGAAGGCCGGGCTGGCGGCGGCGACGTCCTCGATCGACCATTGCGGGCGGTAGACCCCGCGCGTTTCCGCCACGAAGGCGCGCGAGATGCGGCCCGCCATCGAGGCGATCATCTCGCCAGTGACCGGGCAGCTTTCATGCGCCAGCCAGCCGACCACCGGGGCGACGAGTTCCGGTCCCATCGGCGGATACTGCGAGATGTCGATGCCTTCCGCCATGCGGGTGACGGCGCCCGGCACGATGGTGTTGCACTTGACGCCGAACGCCTCGCCTTCCAGCGCGGCGATGTTGTTCAGGCCCAGCATTCCGGCCTTCGACATGCCGTAGTTCACGCAGTTTTCGTTGCCGTAGATGCCGCCGACCGAGCTGGTCAGGACGATGCGGCCATAGCCCGCGTCGCACATCGGGCCGAACGCGGCCTGGACGACATGGAAGGCCCCCATCAGGTGTACGTCGACCACGCTGCGAAAGTCGTCGTAGGAGACATCGCGGATCGAACCGTAGCGCACGTTGCCGGCGTTGTGGATCAGCACGTCGATGCGGCCCCAGGTGTCCAGCGCGGCCTGAACGATGGCGCGTCCGCCCTCGGGCGTGGCGACGCTATCGGCATTGGCGATCGCCTCGCCGCCCGCCGCGACGATCTCGTCGACCAGATTTTGCGCCACGCTTGTATCCGGTCCATCGCCCCGGATCGCGCCGCCAAGGTCATTGACGACCACCTTGCAGCCGCGCTGCGCCAGCAGCAGCGCATAGGCCCGGCCAAGGCCGCGCCCGCCGCCGGTGACCACCGCGACGCGGCCGTCGAAACGCAGGTCGGCGTCCTGGGAGGGATGGCTCATGGCAAAATGTCCTCTCGTGCGGCGCGGTCCTGCGCGGCGGAAACGGCTGCGTCTCGCGTGTCGCGTTCCCGGCGCGTGGCCTGCTGAATTGGGTATCGGTCTGTTGCACGAGTATCCGCACGCATTCCCGCTTGGCAACGGCGGGTCCGTCGCCGGGGCGATGCTGCATGCATGGCCGGCGCCGGGGGCGGCACTCGCGTTGCGCGGCGCTGTGCCGGGCTATACCACTCGGCCAAAGACTCGGCTCAATGCCGGGGGAGAGGGATGTATACATGCTCGAGGCAGCCGGCCGTAACCGCAATGCTCTGGCCGCCACGCCGGGAGAGGGCTGGGCGCTGCACCGCATGACCCCCGCCAGCCGTCTCAACGGCGCCAACGGCATCCGTACCGGCGCGGACGGGCGCATCTACGTGGCGCAGGTGGCGGGCAGCAAGGTGAGCGCGGTGAATGTCGATACCGGCCTGATCGAGACGATTTCGCCCAATGGCGGCGGCATCGTCGGGCCGGACGATCTCGCCTTCGACGAGGCGGGCAACCTCTACTGCACCGAGATCACCGAAGGCCGCGTCTCGATGATGACGCCGGGGGGCGAATACCGCGTGATCCATGGCGACATGCCCGTGGCCAACCCGATCACCTATCACCAGGGCAGGCTGATCGCGGGCGAACTGCGCCTTGGCGGGCGGATCATGGAACTGGACCGCGACGGCGGCGCCCCGCGCGTCATCTACGAAGGTGTGCCGATGGCCAATGCCTTCGAGGTGGGCCCCGATGGCAAGCTCTATTTCCCCGCGCAGGGCGCCAACGAAATCTGGCGCATCGGCCTTGATGGCGGAGAGCCGGAAGTGGTGGCGAAAGACCTTGGCGTGCCCGATTCGGTCAAGTTCCACCCCGACGGCTATATCGTCTCGACCCAGGTCTATTCCGGGCAGGTGCTGAAGATCGACCCGCGCACCGGCGCGAAGTCGATCCTGGCGGATATCGGGCCGGGGCTGGATAACGTCGCCTTCGTGAACGGGCGCACGTTCGTCAGCCACATCAACGGTTCGATCACCGAGATCGTCGAGGCGGGCCGGACGAAGCCGCTGGTCGAAAAGGGCCTGCAATGGCCGCTGGGCCTTGCGGTGGATGAGGCGGGCCATGTCCTCGTGGCGGACGGCGGGTTCTCGTACCTGCTGCGGCCGGGCGAGGCGCTGCAACTGGCGGGGATGCTGTTTTCGCCCGGCTTCCCCGGCTGGATCCGCGACGTGGCAGCAAGCGGGCCGGATGAGTGGATCGTCACCACCGCCAATGGCGACGTGGCCCGGTGGCGGCCCGCTGCGGGCGAAAGCACGGTGCTGGCAAGCGGCTATGCGCGGCTCATGGGCGTGGCGGTCGGCCCGGGCGGCGATGCGGTTTTCGCCGAGTTCGACACCGGCAAGGTCTTTGCCATCGAGGGCAGGGCTAAAGGCGGCGGCGCGGGGAGCGGCAACGTCGTGGAGCTGGCCTCGGGGCTGGACCGGCCGATGGGCGTGGCGGTGGCGGGGGACGGCACCGTCTTCGTTGCGGAAAGCGGCGCGGGGCGCGTGGTCAAGCTGGTCGGCGGACGCAGGGAAACCGTCCTCGACGGTCTTGCCCGGCCGGAAGGCATCGCGATTGCCGGGGGCACGCTGTTCGTCGCCGATCCGGGCGCCAACGCCGTCATCGCCAGCGACCTTGCCGGCGGCGCGCGCGAGACGGTTGCCAGCGGGCTGCCCATCGGCGGGGCGGCGGGCGCGCAGATGGCGCAGCTGGGCGGCGTGGGCGACATGTGCGGACCGATGAACACCTTCAACGGCATCGCCGCCGCGCCGGACGGCACCCTTTACCTTTCCGCCGATGCCGAGGGCAGCGTGCTTGCCCTGCGCCGGCTCTGACCCGGGGGCCCAGCCATATGCCTTATAGACCGTTTGAGAATGGGCATTGCCCATTCTGCCGCACCAGGCCGCTCCCCGGTTTTTCAGGAAGCGCCCCGACATGACCGGCTTCGACTGCATAGGCGAGGCGCCCCACCTCGACCTGCGGCATGGCGGCTGAGATGCACGCACCCACGCCGTCCACCGCCCGCGAGGAGTGGCGCCGAAACCCCCTGCTGCCGGTGGCGGCGGGGCTGGGCTATGCCACCAGCGTCATCCACATCTACGGCATCGGCCCGTTCTACGGCCCCGTGGCCGCGCAGTTCGGGTGGAGCCGCACCGAGGTTACCTTCGGCCTCACCATCGCCACGCTGGTGCAGGCGGTGGGCGGCGTGTTTATCGGTCTTGCCGTCGACCGCTTCGGCCCGCGCCGGTTCGGGGTGGCGGGGCTGGTGCTGCTGGGGCTTGCCTTCGCGGCGCTGGGCAGCACGGACGGTTCGCTGCTGAACTGGTATCTGCTCTGGGGCCTGATCGCGCTGGCGGCGCTGCCGGTGCAGGCTTCGGTATGGACAAGCGCGGTCGCCTCGCGCTTCACCGCCGCGCGCGGGATGGCTTTCGCGGTGACGCTGTGCGGGGCCTCCATCGCGGCGGGCGTGTTCCCGCCGATGGCCACCGCGCTGATCGGTGCGCTGGGCTGGCGCGCCGCCTTCCCGGTGCAGGCGGCGATCTGGCTGGCGATCGCCTTCCCGGTGATCTTCGTGTTCTTCCACGGCCGCTACGATACCGGCCGGCGCCAGAAGACCGAGGACCGGGGCACGAAACCCGCCGACCTGCCCGGCGCCAGCTTGCGCGAAGGGCTGACTTCCAGCGTCTACCACCGCCTGTTCATCGCCAGCCTGCTGTTCACTTTCACCATCATCGCGCTGGTGGTCCACTTCACCGCGATCCTGGGAGACAGCGGCGCCAGCCCGATGGCGGCGGCGGGGATCGCCTCGTTCATCGGCTGGTTCTCGCTTGCCGGGCGGCTGGGGACGGGGATGCTGCTGGACCGGATGCCCGCGTCGCTGGTGGGCGCGGCGGTGTTCCTGCTGCCGGTGCTGGGCTGCCTGCTGCTTCTGCTGGGAGGCGGATCGTTCGCCGCGATGGCGGGAGCCTCGGCGCTGATCGGGCTGACATTGGGGGCGGAGATCGACGTCGTCGTCTACCTTCTCACCCGCCATTTCGGCCTGCGCCAATTCGGCGGGCTTTATGGCGGGCTGCTTGCGGCGCTTTCGATCGGCACCGCGCTGGGCCCGCTCGCCGCCGCGCAGGTCTTCGACCGGACCGGCAGCTATTCGGGGTTCCTGTGGCTTGCGCTTGGCTTCATGGCGGCCAGCAGCATCGCCATCGGCAGCCTGCCGAGAGGGCGCGCGGCCTTTGCCGCGCATTGACGAAAGCCGCTCCAGCGATTTGCCCCTGCGTGCCGATAATGAGATAACCGACGCAAATCGGTATAAAGATGTGAGGATGATCATGGGCGAAATTGGCAAGATCGTGCAGGCGCCGGAAGATCTGGTCGCGCCGGTCAACGTGCCCCCCGAAGCCTACACTTCCCCCGAATATGCCCGGGCCGAGCGGGACCGGCTGTGGCGCAAGGTGTGGCTGCAGGCCGGGCGGATGGAGGATATCGAGCAGGTCGGCGCCTACATCACGTTCGACATCCTCGACGATTCGGTGATCGTGGTCCGGTCCTCGGCGGATGAGATTCGCGCTTTCCACAATGTCTGCCCGCACCGGGGCCGCAAGCTGGTGGACACCCCGCCGGGCCAGCGCAACGCCCATGCCAGCCGCCCGAACTTCATCTGCGGTTACCACGGCTGGACCTTCGACCTCGAAGGCACCAACACGTATATCGAGCATCAGGACGACTGGCAGGGCCACTTGTGCGGCGGGCTTGCCGATCTGGGCAAGGTGAGGGTGGAAAGCTGGGGCGGCTGGATCTGGATCACCCTCGATCCCGAAGCCATGCCTCTGGCTGAATACCTGCACCCGGCCGCCGGGATGCTGGACCCCTACGGCCTTGAGAAAATGCGCCCGCGCTGGCGCAAATGGGTGGTGTTCGACTGCAACTGGAAGGTCGCGATGGAGGCTTTCTGCGAAACCTACCACGTTTCCACCACTCACCCCGAATTCATGGAATTCGGCCAGTTCCGGGGCTGGGCAAGGAACCAGGGCCTGCACTCCAACATCGGCTACGACGCGGCCAAGGGGCAGGAGGAGGACTCCGGCAAGCTGCGGCTGGGCGCCGGCGAAGACCCGCGCCTGACCACGGCGGACATGCAGAACTTCACCTGGCAAAACGCCAATACCAACACCACCACCACGCTGGTGGCGGTGGCGAACCGGCTGAAGGACGAACTGCCCGAAGGCACGCCGCCCGCCGAAGTTTCCGCCTACTGGATCAGCACGGCGCGCCGGGAAGATGCCGAACGCGGCGTGGAATGGGCGCAGGTAGACCCGCAGCACACGGCGAAGGCCGGGACGGCATGGCAGATCTTCCCAAACTTCCAGATCGGCCACGCGGTCAACAACATGCTGTGCTATCAGGCGCGGCCCTACAAGGGCGACCCGGACAAGTGCATCTTCGAAGCGGCGGTCTACGAACTCTACCCCGAGGGTGAGGCGCCCCGGACCGAATGGGAATATACCGAACCTGCCGACTGGCCGCCGGTGCTGCAGCAGGATTTCACCAACATGGCCGCCGTCCAGCAGGGCATGAAGAACGTGGGTTTCCGGGGCGCGCAGCCCAATCCCTACATGGAACGCTCGGTCGCCTCGCTGCACATGAACCTGGCGAAGTTCATGGGGACGGGCGGGCCGAAGACGTATTGACTGCGACACCGCCGGCTATCCGGCGGTGCGATCAAAGCCGGGGCGCTTCAGGAAGGCTTGATCTTCAGCAGCGCCAGCCCGAACCCGATGAAGATCGCGCCGGTCACGCGGTTGAACGCCTGCTTGATCGCCGGGCGGCTGAGGTAACGCGATAGCGAGCGCCCGCCCGATGCGTAGACGCCGTACCAGAATGTTTCCACCACCGCGAAAGAGCCGACCAGAATCGCGAACTGCGGCGCCTTGGGCAGGGCGGGGTCGATGAACTGGGGGAAGAAGGCCGCCGCGAACAGGATCAGCTTGGGGTTGCTGATGCCGATGGTAAAGCCGCCGCGAAACAGCGCCGCGCCCGATACCGCGACCGGCAGCGGCGCATCGCCGACGTCCAGCGGTGTCACCTTGCTGCGCCACGCCTTGATGCCCAGGAACACCAGATATCCGACGCCTGCATAGCGCAGCACCTCGAAGGCGCCGGGCAGGGCCAGCAGCAGCGTGGTCAGCCCCGCCGCCGAAGCCGCCAGCACCAGCACGATCGCGCTAAGGCATCCGGCCATGGCGATGACGCTGCGCTTCATCCCCATCTCGACGCTGCGCGACAGGATGTGGAGCATGTTGGGGCCGGGGGTGCCCGAAAGCAGGAACACGGCGGCGACGAACAGCCACCAGGTATGAAGGGTCATTCGGTTTTCCAAAAAAATGAAACCCGCTCCTGCCGGGGGAGGAGAGGGTTTTCCTACATCGCCGGCGCCTGCTACTTTCGCGCCCGCTCTTTTCCATCGTCGATCCATCCACCGCCCGGCCCCTTACATGAAGGGCGCCGCGCGCATGTACTTCATCAACCAAACCCGGCCATCAACTAAACTACTTTCCTTCGGCTATCAGCTTGAGCGCGGCCGGGCTGGTCCAGTCGTTGCCACCGGTATAGCGCCATACTTCCTTGCCCTTGGCGTCGAACAGCACCGTGACCGGCAGGTTGCCGCCATACTGGAAGCCAAGGTCGCCCTGCTCGTCGACCCAGGGCTGGATCTGCTCCAGTTCGCGGCGGCGCAGGATTTCCACCACCTTGTCGGTCTGGCCCATGTCCTGCGAGATCGGCAGGACGGTGACGCCCAGTTCCGGCTCGCGGGCGATCAGCTTGGCCAGCGTGGGCATTTCCGCGATGCACGGCGCGCACCACGTCGCCCACAGGTTGATGAGCAGCGGCTTGCCCTTGAACGAGGCAAGGTCGAGGCTTTCGCCGGTATTGTCGACCAGCGACACCGTCGGCATCGCCTCGCCCTTGTGCGAACGGTCGAGCTTGTCGGCCTTGGCAGGGGTCTGCGCGGCATCGGCGGGCTGCGCGCCTTGCGAAGCCTGCGGTTGCGCCTGCTTGTCGCTTTGCCTATCGCATCCAGCGATCATGAGGGCCGATGCCCCGGCAAGCGAACACAGGACGAGCGACTTGAGCGATTTGGATGAGGGCAAGGCTGGCTCCAATGCCCAGTCGGGCAACAAGATGTGGGGCGGACGGTTCGCGGAAGGACCGTCGGCGATCATGCGCGAGATAAACGCCTCGATTCCCTTCGACAAGGCATTGTGGCGTCAGGATATCGCGGCAAGCAAGGCGCACGTCGCTATGCTGGGCGCCTGCGGGGTTGTTTCGGGCGAAGATGCGGTGACCATCCGCGACGGTCTGGACGCGGTTGCCGCCGAATACGAAGCCAATGGCGTGCCCGAGGACTGGGACCTCGAAGACATCCACATGACCACCGAATCGCGCCTTGCGCAGTTGATCGGCCCGGTCGCCGGGCGCCTGCACACCGCCCGTTCGCGCAACGACCAGGTGGCGACCGACTTCCGCCTCTGGGTGCGCGACGCGATGGACCAGGCGCAGTCGGGGCTGGAGGCGCTGCAGGTCGCGCTGGTGACCCGCGCAGGGGAACATGCCGGCTCGATCATGCCCGGCTTCACTCACCTCCAGACCGCGCAGCCGGTCACGCTGGGCCACCACCTGATGGCCTATTACGAGATGATCGGCCGCGACCGTTCGCGCTTTGCCGATGCCCGAAAGCGCATGAACCGCAGCCCGCTGGGCGCGGCGGCCCTGGCCGGCACCGGCTTTCCGATCGACCGGCTGATGACCGCGCAGGCGCTGGGCTTCGACGGGCCGACCGACAACAGCCTCGATTCGGTATCCGACCGCGATTTCGCCCTCGATTACCTGATGGCGGCCACCCAGTGCGCGCTGCACCTGTCGCGCCTCGCCGAAGAATTCATCATCTGGGCCAGCCAGCCCTTCGGTTTCGTCACGCTGCCCGATGCGCTGTCTACCGGCAGCTCGATCATGCCGCAGAAGAAGAACCCCGACGCGGCCGAACTGGTGCGGGGCCATTCGGGGCGCATCTCGGGCTGCCTGATGGCGCTGATGATGACGATGAAGGGCCTGCCGCTCGCCTATTCGAAGGACATGCAGGACGACAAGCCGCCGGTCTTCGAAGCCGCCGGCCTGCTTGCCCTGTCGATCGCGGCGATGACCGGCATGGTCGCCGAGACGAAGTTCCGTACCGAACGGATGCTCGCAGCCGCCGAACTGGGCTTCGCCACCGCCACCGACCTGGCCGACTGGCTCGTTCGTCAGGCCGACATTCCCTTCCGCGAGGCGCACCACATCACCGGCGCCGCGGTCAAGCTGGCCGAGAGCCGGGGCACGGCGCTGGACAAGTTGCCGCTGGAAGACCTCAAGGCCATCGACAGCCGCATCGACGAACGCGTATTCAAGGCGCTCTCGGTCGAGGCTTCGGTCGCCGCGCGCAAATCGCACGGCGGCACCGCGCCCGAGCAGGTGCGCCTGCGCGTGGCGGATGCCCGCGATGCGCTCGGTCTGGAGTAAGTGTTGATGCGTAAGGTCGCGGTTATTCTGATGCTGGCGGCGCTTGCTGCCTGCGGGCAGCGTTCGGCGCTGGGGCTCAGACCGGGCCAGCAGTTGCCGCCCGCGCCTTACGGCCGTGCGGACCGCCCGGCTGCGGCCGAACTGCTGAAACTGCCCACGCAGGCCATTCCAGAGCGCAGCGTTGAACTACGTACCCGTTCCGAGCAGCGCGAAGACGATCCTTTCGATCTTCCGCCGCCGGAATCGCCGCAACCCGAAGCCGCCAAGCCCGAATCAGCCAAGCCTCAATAAGGCCAGAAAACTTCCATGGATCATTTTGCAAACACCGGCGGCGAGCTTCACGCCGAACAGGTCTCGCTCGCCGTCATCGCGCGTGAGGTCGGCACCCCGGTCTACGTCTATTCGCGCGCCACGCTGTCGCGCCACGCCAGGGTATTCCGCGAGGCGCTAGCCGCGCTGCCCAAGGTGCATATCGCTTTTGCGGTGAAATCGAACCCCAACCTCGCGGTGCTGCGCCTGCTGGCCAAGGAAGGCTACGGCGCCGACGTCGTCTCCGAAGGCGAGATGAACCGCGCGCTGGCAGCCGGGATGAAGCCTGAGGACATCGTCTTCTCGGGCGTCGGCAAGACCCGCGCCGAACTGATCGCGGCGCTGCGCGCCGGTATCGGCCAGTTCAACCTCGAGAGCGAGGAAGAGGGCGTCGAGCTTTCCGAGATCGCCGTGGACCTTGGCGCCAGGGCCGTCTGCACCCTGCGCGTGAATCCCGATGTCGATGCGCGCACCCACGCCAAGATTTCGACCGGCAAGGCGGAGAACAAGTTCGGCGTCGCATACGACCGCGCTGCCGACATTTACGTGCGGCTTTCTGCGTTGCCGGGTCTCGATATGCGCGGGCTTGCCGTTCATATCGGCAGTCAGATCAGCGATCTGGAGCCTTCGCGGCAGGCATTTATCAAGATGGGCGCGCTGATGATGACCCTTCGCGAAAAGGGCCAGTCGGTCACGCATATGGATCTCGGCGGCGGCCTTGGTGTGCCCTACAAGGCGGACGATGCGTTGCCTACCCCGGCCGACTATGGCCGCATGGTCAGCGACGTTGCGCAGGACTGGGGCGTCACTCTGATGTTCGAGCCGGGCCGTGTCATCACCGGCAATTCCGGGGTGCTCGTCACCGAAGTGGTGCGCGTGAAGCAGGGCACGGACAAGCCTTGGATCGTCGTCGACGCGGCTATGAACGACCTTGCTCGCCCGGCCATGTATGATGCCTGGCACGATTTCGCGGCGGTGAAGCCTTCGGGCGAAAGCATGATCGCCAACATCGTCGGCCCGATCTGCGAAAGTTCCGACACGTTCGCGATGGCCCGCGATATCGATGTGGTGAAGGCAGGCGACCTTGCGATCTTCCGCACCGCCGGCGCTTACGGCGCGACGATGGCCAACACCTACAACAGCCGCCCGCTGGTGCCCGAGGTCATGGTCGACGGCGACAAGTGGGCGATCGTCGCCAACCGCATCGAGCCCGCCGCGATCCTCGCAGCAGAGCAGGTACCGGCCTGGCTTGACTGAGCGCGAGGACATCCTCCTTCCCTCTCGGTCGAGGGAGGGGTTTGGCGTGGTCTTCCCATACGCTAGGCTAGGCATATGATCGAAACGCTCCCTCTTTTCCACCGTATCTCGGGCCGCCCGGTCGTTGTGCTGGGGGAGGGCGAGGCCGCGGAGGCCAAGCGTCGTCTGGTCGAGCGGGCCGGGGCGATCATCGTGACCGACCTGCACACCGGCATCGCCAGCGGTGCCCGCCTCGCCTTCATCGCCCTTGAAAACGACGAGGCCGCGCGAGTCGCCGTGGCCGAGGCCCGCTCCGCCGGAATGCTGGTCAATGCGACCGACCGCCCGGCGCTATGCGATTTCACTGTGCCTTCGATTCTCGACCGATCGCCGGTGCTGGTGGCGATCGGTACGGGAGGTGCTTCGGCAGGTCTTGCCAAGCAATTGCGGCTGCGGCTTGAGGCTCTGCTACCGCAGTCGCTCGGCGCTCTCGCTTCAGGCCTTGGCGCGGCGCGCGCGGCGCTGCGCCAGCGTTTTCCCGAGGCGGGTGAGCGGCGCCGTGCGCTCGATGCCGCGCTGGCGGCGGGCAGTGCGCTCGATCCGCTGGCGGACAGTAGCGCGGACCACATTGATGCATGGCTAGCCGGCGCGCCCGCAGGCGCGGCAGGGGTTGCCGAGATTGCCCTGCGCAGCGGCGACCCCGAAGACCTGACCCTGCGCGAGGCCCGTCTGCTGGGCACGGCCGATGTCATCGTGCACGATTCGCGAGTCCCCACCGTAGTGCTTGACCGCGCCCGGGCCGATGCCGTGCGGCTGGAAAGCGATGGTTTGTCGCCGTATCACCGGATAGCGGGTTTGACGGTCGTTTTGCGGGCACCCTTTTGAAGCGTTAACCTTCGAGAGGTGCGGTGATGCGGCTGTTTGGCTACAACGGTCGGCAAATGGCTCACCCAAATCGCGGTCGTTGCTGATATACAATACAATTTTGCGCAGCGTTAGCTTTGGTCCGGTGAATGTGCCGATGACAGTTTTTTAATTCAGCACATCGTCGGGGTTGCGGCAGGGCGTTCTTCATGTGGGCTTCGAGCATGACAACTCAGCGTGATGATCCGGCGGCAACGTCGAATGAGATCGTGCGCGTCGATCGCGCCGAACTGCCGGACCTGGAAGTGCCTACCGGAATATTCGGTAGCCGCAGCGATCTTGTGCGGATCGATGCGGGGGATGACAACAACGCCGAACTCATGTCCTGCCTCTACCCGTTTCACCGCGAAGGCTGACGCTGCCCTCATGGAACTGCGCGGACCGCTGGCGAGCCTTCGCCAGGATGACATTGAATGGGAGCGCGGGCAGCAGGCCCTGAGCAGGACGCTTGTGGCGTGGCGGGCGGAGCCAGTAGTGGCGCCGGTGCTGGCGGCGATGAAGCGTTTCGGCGCGGGCGCCCCGCTCGAAAAATGCCGTGCCCTGGCCTTGCTGTTCGACCCGGCGAGCGGGCGGGCGCTGACCTTGTCGCGCAGTTTGGTCGATGCGGGTCTTGCAGCGCTGGACGGTCATCCACTTGGCCAGTTGCCGTTGAGCCATGGCAGCCGCGATGCGGCGCCGCTGCTCGTTCTGGCGGAATCGGGTAGTGCCAGGCTGACTCTCTCGGCCTACGACGGGGCGGCATTGGCGCTGCTTCCGGCGGCCCGCACCGCGCGGTTTCGTCCGGTGGAGAACTGGGCCCTGGTGCTGGTGGGGGCGTGCAAGGGGGACCGGGCGCTGCGCGATGACGACGGTGCCCTGACGACAGAGCTGTGCACGTTCACCGCCGGCGACCTGCACTATCGCCACGGTCCGAACGAAGCGGTCGAAGTGCGCAGCGTCGACGGTGCGATGGCGGTGCTGCAACTGGAACGCCAGCTCGACGATCATGAGCCGGTGCGTGAATATGCGTTGGCCGATGGTGCGCTCGTGCATCAGGCCAGCGCGCGCAAGGACGACAGCCGCGCCGAACTGGCGATGGCGCTGCTGGGCCGAATGGGCCGGATCGACGCGGTTCCGCAGATGGCGCGGGCGGCTCTGGGCGGCGGCGGCGGCGATGCGATGCGCTGGCAGGCCCTGCATGAAGTGATCGTGCTGGATGCACTTGCCGGAGTGGAACTCCTTGCGCAGGTGGCCGCCGACCCGGAGGATTCGCTCAGGGAGCCGGCGGGGGCGTTGCTGGCGCAATTGCTGGCATCGCGGCCCGACTTGCAGGGCGGCGCGGCATGGCACGTCTGATCGAATCGAACGACCCCACCACGGCCTCTTTGGAGGAAGTCTGCGATGCGCTGACGGTCTGGGGCTTCGACCCGGCGGAGGAGGAAAGCATCGCGCACGCCGCGCACTGGCTGCAGCGGCTAGGCAACGACCGCGATTTTCTGGGCGACTTGCTTATCGGTATGCTGGCCGGGCGATCGCCTGCGGGGGAGGATGGCATTGACGTGGGAGAAACCAATCGCGTCGTCCTCGCAACGCCGGGGCGCGGTAATTTCTCGCTCAGCGCCAGCATCTGGCCTTCGCAGGAGGAAAACATACTGCGCGCCAGCGGGTCCGAAGCCTTCGCTTATGGACTGGCGCATGATCATAACCACGACTTCCTCGTTCTTGGTTATTTCGGCCCCGGCGTGGAGTTCGAGAATTACGAATATCGGTACGACCCAGTGGAGGGCTGGCGGGGCGAGCCGGTGGATCTGCTCCCGTTCGGGCGGTCCCGGCTGGCGCCGGGCAGCCTGTTTCACTATCGCGCTCACCGCGACATCCACGTCCTCCATCCGCCGCAGTCGCTTTCGGTGGCGCTGACCCTGTCACACGAACATGCGGCCAAGGGATGGATGGACCACTACCTGTTCGACGTGGAGGCGGGGCGCATCGCGCGGGTGCTGGGCCATGGTCCCAGCGAGGCGTTTCTGCGCATCGCCGTCGCGCTTGGCGGCGAGGAAGCGAAGGACCTTGCAGCCCGGTTCGGCCGCCATCACCCCAGCGACCGCATGCGGCTATGCGCGTGGCGTGCGCTCGCCGCTTCCGCCGGTAGCGGCGAGGCGCAGGACGCGGTTTGGGCCGAGGCCGAGGCTTGCGGAAGCCGCGTCGTTGCAGCGGCCTCGGCGGCGCGGCGCCGGGCGATGTCGCCTTAAAATCTGCCGCCGACGAGCGCGTCGATGGCGCCTTGGAGGATCACCGCCGCCGCAGCCGAATCGATGCGGGTTGCACGCTTGGCACGGCTCATATCCTGCTCGATCAGGCCGCGTTCGGCGGAGGATGTGGACCAGCGTTCGTCCCACAGCAGGATCGGCAGGCCCAGTACGGAAAGGTTGCGGGCATAGGCCCGGCTCGACTGCGAGCGGGGGCCTTCCGACCCGTCCATGTTAAGGGGCAGGCCGATGACGATACCCTTGACCGAGCGTTCGCGGATCAGCGCTTCCATCAGCGCCTTGTCGGCCCCGAACTTGCCGCGCTTGATGGTCTTGCCCGGCGAGGCGAAGCGCCAGCCGGGGTCGCAGAACGCGGTCCCGATGGTCTGCGTCCCAAGGTCCAGGGCCAGCAGGGCGCCGGCCTGGGGCAGCTCGGCCCGGAAATCCAGTGCGCTGGTGGTGACCACCGCGGTCACTTTCGCGCCTGTGTTTTCTGCCATGCTGCGACGCGCCTTTCGAAATCGGCCCTCAGATTGGCCCAGAACAGCGTGACGTCATAGAGGTGGTAGTTGTTTCCGGGAAGTACGTAAGGCCCAAGGTCCAGCTTGGGGGGCGGGCCAATGTGAAGGAAATGGTCGGGCCCGCAGGCGGCAGGGACTACCTGAGCGGCCAGCGTACCGCCGCTTGTCGCGAAATCGGGGACGAGCGTGCCTAGGTTCGCACCCGCATCCGAACTGGTGCCCGGCGTGCCGGTTAGGGGATTCGTGCATAGAAACGCGCTGCCGGCGACGGACTTGCCGTCCAGTCCGGTGCGGCGGGCATAGGCCTTCACCAGCATCTCGGTATCGGCCGGGTCCGCAACCGATAGCCAGCTTACCACGCAGCCTGCCTGATCGGCTCGCTCGCACGCCGGTACTCCCATTTTGGGCAGGTCGTGGTCCATCGAAACCGGCCAGCCGATAACCCATGCGCCGACAAGGCGCTTTGCAAGCGGAGTGCCGGCGATGCGGTCGCGCAGCAGGCGGCGCAGCAGGAATGCGCCCTGGCTGTGCCCAGCCAGCGCAATGGGCCGGCCTTCGGGCAGGTGCCGGGTGAATATCTCGAATGCGGCAAGGACGTCGCCATATGCGAGATCCAGCGCCTGTGCGGCCTCGGGTCTGGCGGTGAGGAAGGCGCCGATCGCCGCCTGGCGATAGCGCGCAGCCCAGAGCGCTTCAGCTTCGTTGAAGGGGCTGGCCATGCCTTTCACGAACAGCGCCGTGCGCTGGCGGCTGATGGCATCGTCCAGCGAACCGTTCCAGGCATCGCGCGCGACGTAGCTGGTGGGATGGACGAAGAACACCGCGACCGGGAGCTTTTTTTCCGGCGCGGTGACCCCGGGAGGGAGCCATGACGACGGATCGTCCTTCAGCCCCGGGCGGGCTACCCACATCGCCGGGTTCTCCCACGATTCAGGCGGCAGGGCCTGCTGGCCGGCGAAGGAGACGCCGGGCACGAAGGCCATCTCCGTCAGGTCCTCCGACCACAGGCGCAGGGCAAGGAGCAGTGCCAGCAGCAGGACGGTGACGCCCGCTATCACATACAGGAACTTGCGCGCCATGGCTTCAGGAATGCTCCAGATTCGCCAGCTTGTCTGCCGGTTCACCGCCGTTGCGTGCCGCTTCGCGCTCAAGCCAGATTTTGATCATCGCCACCAGCGGATCGGCAAGGGCAAGACCAAGCAGACCGAACAGCACGCCCATGATGAGCTGCGCCGCCAGCACCAGCGCAGGCGGCAGGTCCACCGTCTTGCGCGCGATGTAAGGGACGATCAGGTAGCCATCGATCAGGTGGATCAGCACGTAGACGAAGATCGTGTAGATTCCCATCTCGGCGCTGACCGAGAAGCCTACCATGACCATGATCGCGCCCGAGATAGGCGCGCCGATGTTGGGCAGGAACGCCAGCAGGGCGGTGATGAGGCCCAGCAACGCTGCCATTGGCACGCCGTAGAACTGCAGCATGCACCAGGTGAACAGGCCCTCAACGGTCATGCCGATGACGCGGCCCAGCAGCAGGCGGCGCAGAGCGCTGCCCATGACCTGTGCGGTCGCCTCGAAATGGACGCGCCGGTCGACGGGCAGCATCCAGCCCACTCCCCGGCGGTAGAGGCGCGGCTCCATCGCCATGTAGATGCCCAGCACCAGAATCAGAAACAGGGTGGTGAGGGCGCCGAACAGGCCGCCCAGCACGGCGGTGACCTGGCTGATCCCGCCCATGGCCTCCTGCGCGATCGAGCGCACGTCGCGCACCCGCACTTCCATGCCGTGCTGCTGCAGCCAGGCGAGGCCGCGGTGGAACTGGCTTTCGATGGTGTCGGGCAGTTCTGCAGCCTGCTGCGTGATTTGACTTCCAGCGAAGCGGCCGAGCCAGAACAGGAATAGCAGCGATGCCATCAGCACCATCGCGACGCGCCATCCCCGCCCGATCGGCAGCACCCGACCGATCATCCGCGCACCGCCGTCGATCAGCGCGGCGAAGACGACGCCGCCGAAGATAACCAGCAACGATTGCGAAAGGAACACGCCCAACGCAAACAGCGCCACCATGCCTATCCACACGAACGCCTTGCGGGCCTCATGCCGGATCAGCGGATCTGCAATGTCGGTCGGCCCGGCGCGGCGGGGCGAGAGCTCTTCGGCTTCGGTTTCGGCCGCCGTCACTTGGCCGCGTCGATGCGGGGGCGCAGGCTGGTGAAGGCACGGCCATCGCGCATGGCGCTCCACCAGGTCAGCGGATTCCAGCCTTGGGTGCCGTCGAGAGAGAAAGTGATGAATTCCGCCCGCCCGCCGATGTTCGACAGCGGAACAGGACCACCCAGGCCGCCGTCAGGCTCGCCCCGGCTGTTGACATAAAACGGCGCGCGGCTGTCGGCCGAACGGTCACGGTCATCGCCCATCAGGAAGACATGGTCTTCGGGCACGGTGATCTCCGCATAATTGTCGAGGTCCTGGTCGATATAGTCGATCACCTGATAACTCGCGCCGTTGGGCAGGGTTTCACGGTAGGTCGGCAATTCGTAAACCTCGCGGCCGCTGGGCAGGCGGGTGCGGTACTGGCCGAAACCATCATAGCAATGGCCGGGCTCCTGGCCTTCGCAGGTGAGCTTGTCATCGGCTGCGATCTGTACTGGCGGTTCGATCTCGCGCTCGATGAATTTGCCGTTTAGGCGGATGCGCCCGTCGATCACGGCAATCCGGTCCCCCGGCAGGGCGACCACGCGCTTGATGAGGTCCGCCTTGCGGTTGCCCGGCACGACGATGACGACATCGCCGTATTGCGGGGTCTGCCCCAGGATCCGCCATGGCGCGCGCGGTAGCAGGTGAAAGCTGAGCGACGACCAGTTCCAGCCATAGGGGTACTTCGATACCACCAGCCGGTCGCCCACGAGCAGTCCTGGCATCATCGAGATCGACGGGATGTAGAACGGCTTGGCGATGAACGAATGGAACGCGAGCACCCCCAGCAACATGAAAGCCAGGCCGCGCAGTTCCTGCACCCAATTAGTGGCTGGCGCTGTCGGCTTCTTTTCTTCAGCCGGCGGGATCAGGGTTTTGCTGCCGGGAAGGGCGGTCTGGTTGGTCATGGTCGCGGAGGAACTCGGCTTCAGGCGCTGATCGGGGTAACCGGACGGGCTTCGATGATGACGAAGGCCTGTGCCCATGGGTGGTCGTCGGTGAGCGTCAGGTGAACCACGGCTTCGTGGCCCTCGGGAATCAACGAATCGAGCCGTTTCTTCGCACCGCCGGTAAGCTCCAGGGTAGGCGCACCGGACTTTGCGTTGACGACGCCGATGTCCTTCATGAACACGCCGGCCTTGAAGCCGGTTCCAACCGCCTTGGAGAAGGCCTCCTTGGCGGCGAAGCGCTTGGCAAGCGTGCCGGCTATGGTGTGCGGGCGGCGGGCTGCCTTGGCACGCTCGACCTCGGTGAAGACGCGACTGAGGAACCGGTCGCCGAAGCGGTCGAGCGAATTCTGGATTCGCTCGATGTTGCACAAGTCAGAACCGAGCCCGATGATCATGCCGCGCCTGCCGTTGCCGGAGCTTCCACCGCCGTCTTTTCCATCACCGCACCTCGTCCATCAGCGCGCGCATCTTCTTCACGCTGACGTCCAGCCCGCAGAAGATCGCCTCGCCGATGAGGTAGTGTCCGATGTTGAGTTCCGCCAGTTGCGGAATCGCCGCGATGGGCTGAACATTGTCGTAAGTCAGGCCATGCCCGGCATGCGGCTCGATGCCATTCTTTGCGGCAAGCGCGGCCATGTCGACGATCCGGCGCAGTTCGAGCTGGACCTGTTCGCCTTCGGCATGGGCATATTCGCCGGTGTGGAATTCAACCACCGGCGCGCCCAGCTTCATCGCCGCTTCGATCTGGCGCGGCTCGGGGGCGATGAACAGGCTGACGCGGATGCCGGCGTCGGTCAGCCGGGCGACGATGGGGGCGAGGCGGTTGTGCTGGCCGGCGGCGTCGAGGCCGCCTTCCGTCGTGCGCTCCTCGCGCCGTTCGGGAACGATGCAGGCGGCGTGCGGCGCGTGGCGCAGCGCGATCTCCAGCATTTCATCGGTCGCGGCCATTTCCAGATTGATGGGCAGGCCGGTCGCCTCGAACACCCGGAACAGGTCTTCGTCGCGGATGTGACGACGATCTTCGCGCAGGTGCACGGTGATGCCGTCGCCGCCCGCCTGCGCCACGATCTGCGCGGCGCGCGCGGGATCGGGATGCATCCCGCCGCGCGCGTTTCGGATCGTCGCGACGTGGTCGATGTTGACGCCGAGGCGAAGCCGCGAAGGGTTGTGCACGTTCATCCGTTCATCCTGAACTTGGGGTCCGCTCATCCTGAGCGCGGCGAAGGAAGGATCAGGCCTGTGCCCGGCTGCCGGGCTTGATAGCCGGGCTGGAAGCGAGTTCGGGCGGCAGTTCGTCCGGCGCATACGTCGGGAAGTTGAGCGCGACGAGCGGGAAGAACGGCACGCCAAGGTCCACCGACCCGGCCGAACGGTCAACCAGCGAGGCCGCGGCGATGACCACGCCGCCAGCTTCCTCGATCGCCTTGATGGCTTCGCGGCTGGAGAGGCCCGTGGTCACCACGTCTTCCACCATCAGCACCTTGTCGCCCGGTTCCAGCGAGAAACCGCGGCGCAGTTCGAAAGTGCCGGTGGGGCGCTCGACGAACATCGCGTCGACCTGAAGCGCACGGCCCATCTCCTGGCCGATGATGACGCCGCCCATTGCCGGGGAGACGACTTTGGCGATCTGCCTGCGGATGTCGTGCGGCAGCTTGGCGGCAATTGCCACGGCAAGCCTTGCTGCGCGGTCGGGATTCATCAGTACTCGCGCGCATTGCAGATAGTGTGCGCTATGACGGCCGGAGGAAAGCAGGAAGTGACCTTCCAGCAAAGCCTTGCTGGCACGGAACTCGGCGAGGACCTCTTCTTCGAGCATTACGGACGTTACCCTTGGTGCGATTTTCATTGATCTGGCACAGTTACACTGCGCCTTGCGTCAAAAATTCCCCTAGAGGCGCTTGAGACACGCGGCAAGCGCGCGTATAGCCCGGCCCAAAGGGGGCGAACGCCTCCATAACAGGGGTGCGCGTGGGACGGGGCAAGCCGGATCGCGCGTTCGAAGGAAGTGGAAGCGCAAAAAACCATGGCATTCGGCAAAATTTCTCATGGCCTGGGGCAGACGATCGGAGCCCTCGGGATATCCGCCGTCGCTGCCCTGACCGCCGTTGTTCCCGCTTTTGCGCAGGATGCGCCCGCTGCGCCGTCCGCCATCGCCACCGGCGCCGCGCAGGGAGCCGCCATGGCTTCCGGTGCGGGCAGCTACACCCCGATGAAGCCGGTCGAAGGCATCGGCATGCCGATCGACGGCGCCTACGGGCTGCAGACCCAGTTCTCCAAGACCGGCGAATATGGTGAGTGGATCCACAACATCATCCTGATGCCGATCATCACCGCCATCTGCGTGCTGGTGCTGATTCTGCTGGCGGTCATCGCGGTGCGGTTCAACCGCCGCCGCAACCCGGTCGCCTCGAAGACCAGCCATAACACGATCCTCGAAGTCGTGTGGACGCTGGTTCCGGTGCTGATCCTGATCGGCATCGCGGTCCCCTCGATCGACCTGATCGCCAAGCAGTACAAGCCCGCCCCCGAAGGCGCGCTGACCATCAAGGTCACCGGCAACCAGTGGTTCTGGACCTACGGCTACCCGGACAACGGCGACTTCGAGGTTATCTCGAACATGCTGAACGTCCCCGGCGCGCCGACCATCAACAATGGCGTGCGCGAAGTCGGCTCCAAGCCTTGGGACGGCCCCTCGCACCTCGAAGTCGACAACCGCATGGTCGTGCCGGTGGGTGAACCCATCCGTCTCCAGATTACCGCAGCCGACGTGATCCACTCGTTCGCCGTGCCTTCACTGTGGTTCAAGCTGGACGCCGTGCCTGGCCGCATCAACGAGAAGGTCCTCGTGGTCGAAAAGCCGGGCGTCTATTATGGCCAGTGCTCGGAACTGTGCGGTGCGAAGCATGGGTACATGCCGATCGCCGTCGAGGCCCTGCCGCGCGACAAATACAATGCCTGGGTCCTGACCCACGCCGGTGCCGAGATCGACACCGGCAAGAAGAAGCCGGCAGCCGCTGCTGCGGTGCCCGCCCCGGCAGCGGACGCGTCCGAAGCGGCTCCCGCCGCCGACGCAACCGCCGAAGCCGAATAATAGAAAATTCAGGACAGGGTCCAGACCATGGCAACCACCGCTGACCACTTCCAGGCTCACTCGGAAGAACACGGGCATCACGATCATGAACACAAGCCGGCGTTCTTCGCCCGCTGGTTCATGTCCACCAACCACAAGGACATCGGTACGATGTACCTGATCTTCGCGATCATCGCGGGGATCGTGGGCGGTGCCTTCTCGGGCATGATGCGCGTCGAGCTTGCCCATCCGGGCATCCAGTATCTCGATACCTTCGCCCGTTGGTTTGGCGCGGTGAACCCCGACTTCAACACGACGCTGCATACCTGGAACGTCCTGATCACTGCGCACGGTCTGATCATGGTGTTCTTCATGGTCATGCCGGCGATGATCGGCGGCTTTGGCAACTGGTTCGTGCCGCTCATGATCGGCGCGCCGGACATGGCCTTCCCGCGCATGAACAACATCTCGTTCTGGATGACGGTGGCCGGCTTCCTGTCGCTGATGGTGTCGCCGTTCGTGCCGGGCGGCACGGGTAACGGCGCTGGCACCGGCTGGACCGTCTATGCCCCGCTGTCGACCAGCGGTTCGCCCGGGCCCGCCGTCGATTTCGGTATCTTCGCGCTGCACCTTGCCGGTGCAGGCTCGATCATGGGCGCGATCAACTTCATCACCACCATTCTCAACATGCGCGCGCCTGGCATGACCATCCACAAGATGCCGCTGTTTGTCTGGTCGATGCTGGTCACCGCGTTCCTGCTGCTGCTTTCGCTGCCGGTTCTGGCCGCCGCGATCACCATGCTGCTGACCGACCGCAACTTCGGCACGACCTTCTTCGACGCTTCGGGCGGCGGCGATCCGATCCTGTACCAGCACCTGTTCTGGTTCTTCGGCCACCCCGAAGTCTACATCATGATTCTGCCCGGCTTCGGCATCATCTCGCAGATCGTCTCGACCTTCTCGAAGAAGCCGGTGTTTGGCTACCTCGGCATGGCCTACGCCATGGTCGCTATCGGCGTCGTTGGCTTCATCGTGTGGGCGCACCACATGTATGCAACCGGCCTGTCGGTGAACACCAAGATGTATTTCACCGCCGCCACCATGGTCATCGCGGTGCCCACCGGCATCAAGATCTTTTCGTGGATAGCCACGATGTGGGGCGGTTCGGTCGAGTTCAAATCGCCGATGGTCTGGGCGCTGGGCTTCATCTTCCTGTTCACCGTGGGCGGCGTCACCGGCGTTGTGCTGGCGAACGGCGGCGTGGATGACGTGATGCACGACACGTACTATGTCGTGGCGCACTTCCACTACGTGCTGTCCCTGGGTGCGGTAACCGCGCTCTTCGCCGGGTTCTACTACTGGTTCCCGAAGATGAGCGGCAAGATGCACTCGGAATTCCTGGCGCATGTCCACTTCGTGATCTTCTTCATCGGCGTGAACATGATCTTCTTCCCGATGCACTTCCTGGGCCTGCAGGGCATGCCGCGCCGTTACCCGGATTACGCCGAGGCATACGAGTACTGGAACCACATCGCGACGATCGGCTACATGGTCATGGCGAGCAGCTTGGTCGTGTGGTTCGTCAACATCATCTACGCCTACGTCGCGGGCAAGAAGGCGGAAGACAACTACTGGGGCGAAGGCGCGACCACGCTTGAGTGGACGCTTCCCAGCCCGCCGCCTTTCCACCAGTTCGAGACGCTTCCCGTGATCGGCGAAACGGCTCACCACTGATCCCGCCCGGCTCCCACGAGCCGAGCTGCGAAGAAATGATCCAGGGCCTCGATGCGAGTTGCCCTGGATCGTTTGCATTCAGGCCCCTCGCTTTTAGGGTGCCGGCAGGTGTATGACGAAATGACAATGACGAGTCCCACCCCAGCGGCCGCAACCGCCAACCCGCCGCTCCCGGCCGATTGGCGGGATCTTATCGCGCTGACCAAGCCGCGGGTGATGAGCCTGGTCATCTTCACCGGCCTGTGCGGTTTGCTTGCCGCGCCCCAGCACATTCACCCGGTCCTCGGTTTCACCGCCATCCTGTGCATCGCCATGGGCGCGGGCGGCGCCGCTGCACTCAACCAGTGGTGGGAGGCCGATATCGATGCCGGCATGAAGCGCACCGCGCAGCGCCCGCTTCCCCAAGGGCGGCTTGATCGCACCACCGCGCGCGATTTCGCCGGCGTGCTGTGCGCAGCTTCGGTGTTCCTGATGGGCGTCGCGATCAGCTGGCTCGCCGCCGCGATCCTGGCGATCTCGATAGTCTACTATGCAGTCGTCTACACGATCTGGCTTAAGCCGCGTACGCCGCAGAACATCGTTATTGGTGGCGGTGCTGGCGCGTTCCCGCCGTTGATCGGCTGGGTCGCGGCAACCGGCCACATCTCGGCTATGCCGTTGGTGCTCTTCGCCATCATCTTCATGTGGACCCCGCCCCATTTCTGGGCGCTCGCGCTCTATGTGAAGACCGATTATGCCAAGGTCGGAATTCCGATGATGCCGGTGGTCGCGGGCGAACGATCGACCCGCCGCCAGATCCTTGTTTACTCGATACTGCTGCTGCCGCTCAGTGTGTTGCCGTGGTGGCTACCGGGTGACGAGCATGCCGGGGCGATCTACGGCGTCTCGGCGCTCGCCCTTTCGAGCATTTTCCTTGGCTTCGCGATTCGCGTTGGCCTGCGTGAACGCACGGGCCCGGACGATACGATGAAGCCGGAAAAGCAGATGTTCGCCTATTCGATCCTCTACCTCTTCGCGTTGTTTGCGGCGCTTGTTGTCGACCGCTTCATCCCCCTCTGATCGGAACCAGACGATGTCTAAAACGCCCAAACAGCATGTCCCCCAGAGCGTCGACCAGATCCGCCGCGGCCGTAACCGCGTACTGGCGCTTAGCCTGGGCGCTTTCGTGGTCCTTATCTTCTTCATCTCGATCGCCAAGATGGGCTGACATGGTGGCAAGCGCTCCCCCCACGCCGCGCCGTAGCAATCGCAAGACTGCGCTGACGGCGCTGTCGGCGGCGCTCGCCATGCTGGGGCTGGGCTATGCCTCGGTGCCGCTATACCGGATGTTCTGCCAGGCGACCGGCTACGGCGGCACTACCCAGCGCGTCGACGAGGCGCAGGCCGCCACCGTCAAGGACAGCGGGCGTACCATCTCGATCCGCTTCGACGCCAATGTGGAACGCAACATGCCTTGGCAGTTCAAGCCGCTTCAGCGCACCGACACCGTCTCGATCGGCGCGCGTGACATGGCACTGTTCTGGGCCAAGAACACCTCCGACAAGACGGTGACCGGTACCGCCAGCTTCAATGTCGAGCCTGAACAGGCGGCGCGCTACTTCAACAAGATCCAGTGCTTCTGCTTCACCGAACAGACGCTGAAGCCCGGTGAGGAAGTGCGTATGCCGGTGCTCTACTACATCGATCCGGCGATCCTGGACGATCCGGACAACAAGGACGTCCAGCAGATAACCCTGAGCTACACTTTCCATGTCACTTCGGTTCAGGACAACTCTGGCGCCGATGCAAAGACACTGGACCGAACCCAAGCAGGCGGTTAAGGCCGGCACGGGAACCGTTTGCGTAATAATTCGCTCAAAGCGCTGCGCAAACGGCTGACAGATTGGATGAACGGGGACGAAGGTACCATGGCAGGCACGAAGAACCACGATTACCATATCCTTCCGCCGGACATCGCGCCGCTCGCCACCACCGTGGGCGCCTTCACGTTCACTACCGGCATGGTCCTGTTCATGCACGAGATGCCCGGCGGCATGTTCGTGCCCTGGGCCGGCATGGCGATCCTGCTCGCCTCGATGTTCATGTGGTTCTCCAAGATCATCCATGAAGCCCATGCCGGCGATCACACGCCGGTGGTGCAGTTGCACCAGCGCTACGGCATGATCCTGTTCATCGCTTCCGAAGTGATGTTCTTCGTCGGCTGGTTCTGGGCCTTCTTCGACTTCTCGCTATTCCCTTCGGAACTGGCGGAATCGATCGGCGGACAGTGGCCGCCCAAGGCGATTGAAGCGGTTATGGACCCCTTCGCGCTGCCGCTGCTCAACACCCTGATCCTGCTGTGCTCGGGCACCACGGTAACCTGGGCGCACCACTCGCTGATCCACGGTGACCGCGACGGCCTCAAAAAGGGCCTATGGGCCACGATCCTGCTGGGCGTGTTCTTTTCGTTCATCCAGGCTTACGAGTACATCCACGCACCGTTCGGCTTCGGTGGGAACACGTACGGCTCGGCCTTCTACATGGCCACCGGCTTCCACGGCTTCCACGTGATCGTCGGCACGATCATGCTGATCGTCTGCCTGAAGCGCACCTACAATGGCGATTTCACACCGCGTCAGCACTTCGGTTTTGAAGCGGCTGCATGGTACTGGCACTTCGTCGACGTGGTGTGGCTGTTCCTTTTCGTAGCCGTCTACATCTGGGGCGGCTGGGGTTACCCGACGCACTGATGCATCGACCCCGCACCTGACGAAAAGGGCAGCCGCAGAACGCTTCGGCTGCCCTTTTCGCATCTTCAGCGCAGGAACCCCGAATGCGCCGCATTCCGATTATCGCCACCATCATCGTTCTCGCTGCCGTGGCGCTCATGATGGCGCTCGGCTTCTGGCAGCTGCGCCGTCTGCACCAGAAAGAGGCGTTGCTGGCGCATTATACCGCCGCAAGGGGCAATCCCTCACTTGTCGAGTGGACCAGTGCGGGAGTGGGGGAAGACCTGCTCTACCGCCGCGCGCGCCTCGAGTGTGTGGGAACAGGTGAGCGCAGCAGCATTGCCGGGCGTAACACCGCAGACCAGTCGGGCGTTGCGCAGACGGTTCGCTGCACACTTCCGGGCGGCGGACAGGCGCTCGTCGTGTTGGGCTGGTCGCTACAGCCGCTGGTGACGCCTAACTGGAAGGGCGGCACGGTAACCGGCGTGATCGCGCCCGGACCGCGTCTGGTAGCCGATCCCCCGCTTGAAGGGTTGGAGGCCAACGCGGTGCCCGATCCGGCTGAACTGCCGAACAACCACCTGTCCTATGCGTATCAGTGGTTCCTTTTTGCGGGGACGGCTTTGGTGATCTACTTTCTGGCGTTGAAGAAGCGGAAGTAGGAAGATCTGGGCTCCTCGCCCAATCCCCCCGGAACGTCGAGGTCATGGGTGCAGTCTCGTTTGCGTGCCCACGGTAAGCGCGGAGCCATTCATGGCCTCCGACGGCAAGCACCCCCAGGTGCCAGGCGCACCTTGTCCAGCGCCGCTACGATGCGCACAAAACGCCCCTGCATGCTCTGCGACGACAGTAAAGGGGCTGGGGCGATGGCCCCCGGTCTACTTCTTCCCTACGCCTCGATTGCATTCTTCCCCGGCCATCGCTAACCGCGCTAACCCATGGACTACATCAGCACCCGCGGCAGCGCACCGGCGCTCGACTTCGAAGGCGCGACGCTCGCCGGGCTCGCATCGGACGGCGGCCTTTACGTGCCGCGCGAATGGCCACGCTTCTCGGCGGATGAGATCGAGGCCATGGCAGGCCTGCCTTATGCAGAGCTGGCCGCAAAGGTCATGGCGCCTTTCGTCGCCGGCAGCCTCAGCGAAGAGCGCCTGCTGGAGCTGACCACGCAGGCTTACGGCCGCTTTGCGCACAAGGCCGTCACCCCGCTCAAGCAGCTTGACGAGCAGCAATGGGTGCTGGAGCTGTTCCATGGCCCGACACTGGCGTTCAAGGACGTGGCGCTGCAGCTTCTGGGTCTGCTGTTCGAGGAATTCCTTGGTCGTTCCGAGGGCAACCTGACGATCGTCGGCGCGACTTCGGGCGATACCGGTTCCGCGGCGATCGACGCCGTTGCGGGCCGCGCCAAGGTCGACATCTTCATGCTGCACCCCAAGGGCCGCGTGTCCGACGTGCAGCGCCGCCAGATGACCACGGTGCTGGCGCCAAACGTGCACAACATCGCGCTTGAGAATGCGAACTTCGACGACGCGCAGGCGATCGTGAAGCGCGTGTTCAACGACAAGGGCATGACCGACCGCTTCGCCATCGGCGCGGTGAACTCGATCAACTGGGCGCGTCTGATGGCGCAGGTGGTCTACTACTTCGCCGCCGGGCTTCAGCTGGGCGCGCCGCATCGCAAGGTGGCGTTCTCAGTGCCAACGGGCAACTTCGGCGACGTTTTCGCCGGTTATGTTGCCGCGCAGATGGGCCTGCCGATCGAGAAGCTGATCGTGGCAACCAACGTCAACGATATCCTCCACCGCGCGCTGTCGGACGGCGATTATTCGCAGGGGACGGTCACGCCCACCGCCGCGCCTTCGATGGACATCCAGGTTTCGTCCAACTTCGAGCGGCTGCTGTTCGACCTTGGTGGCCGTGACGGCCTTGCCCTGGCGGAGCAGATGGCAGACTTCGAATCGACCCGTTCGATGCAGCTCACCAATGCCCAGCGCGAAGGCGCATCGGGGCTGTTCCAGTCCGCCCGCGCCGATGCCGATGAAATGGCATCGACCATCGCCTGGGCTTGGGAAAGCTGCGGTGAGCTGATCGATCCGCACACCGCCTGCGGCCTGTTCGCTGCCCGCACGGCAGGGGTCGAGGCCAGCATTCCGGTCGTCACGCTGGCGACCGCGCATCCGGCCAAGTTCCCCGAGGCGGTAGAGCGCGCCACCGGCCACCGCCCGAGCCTGCCCGCCCGCGTCGGCGACCTGTTCGAGCGCGAAGAAAAGTGCAGCACGCTTCCCGGCACGTTCGAGGCGGTGGCGGAGTTCGTTGCCGAACTCGCCAGCCCGAAGGTCTGATGGCGCAGCTGCTCTCTCAGCCGCAGATCCTCACGGGTGAGGGTTGGGCGGACTATGGCCTCGTCGATTCGGGCCACGGCCGCAAGCTGGAGCGCTACGGCCCTTATCGTTTCGTCCGGCCCGAGCCGCAGGCGATGTGGTCCCCGCGCCTTGCCGAAACCGAGTGGGAAGCGCATGGCGAGTTCGTGCCCGGTTCCGACGAGGACGGCGGCGGCCGCTGGCAGTTCGACAAGGCAGTGCCCCGCGACGGCTGGCCGCTGGCGTGGAACGAAGTTTCCTTCACCGCGCAGTGCACGCCGTTCCGCCACCTCGGCTTCTTCCCGGACATGGCCCCGGTGTGGGACTGGATGCGCGCCATGCTGGCTGGCAAGGATGACGCCAGCACGCTGAACCTGTTCGGCTACACCGGTGTCGGTAGCCTTGCGCTTTCGGCGCATGGCCCGGTGACGCATGTGGACGCCTCGAAGAAGTCGGTGGCACAGGCGCGTGAGAACGCTGCCCTGGCCGGTCTGGACGACCGCCCGGTGCGCTGGCTGATCGACGATGCCGCCAAGTTCACCGCGCGCGAGGTTCGCCGTGAGAAGCGCTACGATGGCATCATTCTTGATCCGCCCAAGTTCGGGCGCGGCCCTACCGGCGAGACATGGCGTCTGGAGGAGAACCTCCCGGACCTGCTGGCCGACTGCCGCCGCCTGCTCGACGGTGACAGCCGCTTCCTGTTCCTCACCGTCTATGCGGTGCGCATGTCGTCGCTGGCGCTGGCCGGGCTGATGGCCGAACTTTTCGCAGACTTGCCCGGCACCATCGAACACGGTGACCTTGCCGTGCGCGAGGACGAGAGCGGCAGACTGCTTCCCACCGCGATCTTCGCGCGCTGGTCGAATCCTGAGTAAACCGCGCCATGGCCGATTCGCTGATTCTTGAAATTGCCGACTTCGAACAGGACGTCCTCACCGGCATCTATTCGGAGGAAACAGGCAAGCCACAGCCGCTGCGCTTCACCATTTCGGTGCGGCTCAAGCCTGCGGACCACTACGCCCCCGACACGCCGCTGACGGCCAGCAAGAACTACATGGATCTGAAGTTCGCGGCCTCCGAAGGGTTGCCGGCCGGGGTTCACTTCAAGTTGATAGAGGCCGTGGCCGATCACGTCTGCGAGACGCTGTTCGTGCAGGACGAGCGGATCGAGTCCGTCACAGTAA
This sequence comes from Novosphingobium barchaimii LL02, assembly GCF_001046635.1. Taxonomy (GTDB): domain Bacteria; phylum Pseudomonadota; class Alphaproteobacteria; order Sphingomonadales; family Sphingomonadaceae; genus Novosphingobium; species Novosphingobium barchaimii. Next base: position 473,436 of record NZ_KQ130454.1, on the reverse strand, counting down.
AGATCGTCAAGCTGGCGCTCAGCGAAAATGGCGAGTTGATCGGCATGACACTGACGCGGGATCGCCGGTGAGGAACTGGCGGTGAGCGAACTGCTGCATCTCGGGCCGCTCGCCGAAGATGCGCTTGCGGCCGCCGCCGATTTCCACGCGCGGCTGCTTCCCGCGATCGAGATGACCTTACTGGGCGGCGCCGATCCGCTCACGCTGGTGTTTCTTCCCGCAGGCAGCAATCACCGCGCCTGGCGCCTTGCCGCCGTGCAGGGACTGGCCCGTCGTTTCGCGCCCTCGCGTCTCAACGCGGTGGAGAGCGACGAGGCCGACGCCATTGGCGCTGCACAACGCTGGCTTGCCGGAGCAGGCGGCGTTACCGGACAGATACTATCGCTTGATGGCAACGGCGCGTTCGGAGTGCTATATCCGGCGCAATGAGCACTCTGTCGCCCCTCGTCGATCAATTCCAGCGCAGGATCACCTACCTGCGCCTGTCGGTTACCGACCGGTGCGATTTGCGCTGCGCCTATTGCATGCCCGAGCGCATGACCTTCCTCCCCCGGAAGGACGTGCTGAGCCTGGATGAGATGCATGATCTCGCACTCGGCTTCATCGCACGCGGCATCACGAAGATTCGGCTGACCGGCGGCGAACCGCTGGTGCGGCGCGACATGATCGATCTGGTCTACGCGATCGGCCGCAGGATCGCAGCGGATGACGGGCACGGCCACCTTGAGGAATTGACCCTAACGACCAACGGCACCCAACTCCCTGAATTTGCCGATGATCTCTACCGCGCGGGTGTGCGGCGTATCAATGTCTCGCTCGATACGCTGGACCGGGACACCTTCGCCCGTCTCACCCGCCGCGATTCCCTGCCGCAAGTGCTCGAAGGGCTGGCGGCGGCGAAGGCGGCGGGCCTTAGGGTGAAGCTCAACACCGTCGCGCTGAAGGGCGTGAACGAATACGAGATCGCAGACATCATCGCCTGGGCGCACGGGCAGGGCTTCGACGCGACGCTAATCGAGGTCATGCCGCTCGGCGAGGTGGAGGAAGACCGTTTCGACCATTACCTGCCTCTGGTGGCGGTGCAGGACGATCTGGCCCGGCGCTGGACGCTCACTCCCAGCGGGCACCGTACTGGTGGCCCGGCGCGCTATTGGGACGTGGCGGAAACCGGGGGGCGCCTTGGTCTGATCACGCCGCTGACGAACAACTTCTGCGAGGGCTGTAACCGCATCCGCGTGACCGCCACCGGACAACTTTACGCCTGCCTCGGCGGGAACGAGCAGGTCGATTTGCGCGCGGCGCTGCGTTCGGATGATCCCGGCGCCGCGCTTACCGATGCTCTGGACCTTGCCATGAAGATCAAGCCTGCGCGGCACAGCTTTGCCATCGATGCGCCGGGCGGCGCTCCGGCGCTGACGCGTCACATGTCGATGACTGGGGGCTGACATGAAGGTAAAGCTGGTGTTCCTGGGCCGGCTCGAGGAGCAGGCCGGGTACGGTTTCGCGGATATCTCCCCCGACTCGCCGCTGGATTGGCCGGGTCTGGTGGAGCATCTCGGCTCTGAGCTGGCCGGGGCTGTAGGCTCCGAGAAGGTCAAGGTCGCGCTGAACGGCGCCCTGGTTGCCGATAAATACGCCATTACCGTGAATGACGGTGACGAGATCGCCTTCCTCCCGCCAGTATCGGGCGGCTGACATGTCCGATGTCCGTCTGCTGACTTCGTCGTTCGATCCGGCGGAGGAATTGCGCGCGTTCACCGCCGCGCTGCCGATGGCTGGCGGGATCGTCAGCTTCCTTGGGCAGGTGCGGGAAGGGGGCGGCATCGAGGCGCTGGAACTCAGGCATTATGATCCGTTGACCCTTCCCGCGATGGAGGGCCTTGCTGCGCGGGTGCGCGTGCGTTGGCAGCTGGACGGGCTGCTGGTGATCCACCGTAGCGGCGTGCTGGTCCCGCGCGAGCCGATCGTCCTCGTCGCTGCGGCTGCAAGGCACCGCCGCGATGCCTTTGCCGCCGCCGACTTCGCGATGGACCACCTCAAGAGCGAATCGTGGTTCTGGAAGCGCGAGAAAGTCGGCGGCGAATGGCGCTGGATCGAACCGCGCGCGCAGGATTTCGAGGATATCGGCCGCTGGCGCTAACGTCGCCTTTGATCAAAATTCGCCGCATTTGACGCGAATCAAAGAATCATTTGCCGGACAGGCGCAGAAGCTGATCTCTCAAGGAGATCAGCATAATGTCTCAGCGCCTTACCCAGCAAGAAATTCGGACCCTCGCCGTTGCCGTTGTCCCCGGTCTGGCGGGGCGGGCACGCACACGGGTTGATCGTAACTTCGGACTGCCGACCCGGCTCTATGTGGGGACAGTGGGGCTGTACCTCGCGTTCATCGGTGTGATGATCACGGTGTTCATGAACCCGGAACTGGGCATTCCGGCGGTTATTTTCGCGGGCTTCGTGCTGATGGCCTTCGGGCTGGCTGGCCTCTGGACGAAGATGCAGCCTCACAATGATACCGCCCCGCTAAGCTGGAGCCAGTTCGCCGCGCGCGGTATCGATACTCTGAGCGGAAGGCTCACTGCCCGCGAAGCGGCGGTTCAGGTGCTCACGCTGCCCGTGCTGATCCTGGGCTGGGGTCTTGCGGTCGCCGTCATCGTCGCCTTCGCCTGAAATGTCCCATCCGCGCCGGGGGCTTTCAGGCGGTGCATGCAGAATGTTCGAAGAGTCCCACCCTCGCAAGGGGGAGGGGCTTTTCGCGTCCACTCAGCCCCTTAGGCGTCCCGAAAGATCGGCGATGACCTTGTCCTGCGCATCGAGCAAGGCGGCGACTTCAGACCGTGCCGAGGTGATCGCCAGAGTGCTGGGCGATTCGTCGAGCGGGGCGGTGTCGCGCGCATCGGCATAGAGCGTATCGAGATCGGCCAGCGCCCCCATACCGCTGGAGCGACTCGACTCGAGCTTGGCGAGGGCAACGCTGGCCGTGCTCCACGAATCGGTGCCGACACCGCCGGCGGCTGCGACCGCGCGCGTGGCGGCGGAGCGATTCGACTGGAACTGCCGATCGGCTGCCTGCGCGACTTTCACCAGCCCCGCTAGCCTCGTGACGAGATCGGCGCTGGGTGGGGGCAGCGCGGGGACAGGCGCGGCTTCATCAGCGGCTGCGGGCGTGCCCGAGCCGCTGACACGCTCGACATCGCGCTGGGCGAGCGAGGGGTAGGCGCCGGAGGTGGAACAGGCAGCCATGCCGAAAGGGAGCAGGATGGCGAGGTAACGGGCTTTCGCGCGGGTCATGATGCTGCCATAGCATGGCCGCGCCATAGCGGGAGTGTCTTTCGTGGAGACCTTGTTCGGCTGCGGGATCATCCTGCCAGCTGCTGCAATCAGGTTGACACGAATCGGTGCATCCCCTAACGGCAGCGCTCTTTCCGGCACCCCGCGCCAAGTGGGATGGTCGGCGCGTCGCCCGAAAGGCTCGAGGTTCCCCCGGGAACCAGAGCGCCGGGGCAAGTTCTGTTTCGGCTCGTTTCGGGCATTTGATATTAGGTAAGGGCACCATGTTCGCAGTTGTGCGCACGGGCGGCAAGCAATACCGGGTTGCCGCCGGAGACAAGATCGCGGTTGAGAAGCTGGCTGGAGAAGCCGGCGACAAGATCACCCTGGGTGACATTCTTCTTGCCGGCAAGGACGGCGAGGTCGCGGACATTGCGAACCTTACGGTCGCTGCCGAGATCATCGCGCAGGCCAAGAGCGAGAAGGTCGTGGTGTTCAAGAAGCGCCGCCGTCACAACTACCGTCGCAAGAACGGCCACCGCCAGCAGCTGACGCTGCTGCGCATCGTGTCCGTCGGCTGATCCAGATTTTCGGAAGGACCAGAAATGGCACATAAGAAAGCAGGCGGTTCGTCGCGTAACGGTCGCGACTCCGCTGGCCGCCGTCTCGGCGTAAAGAAGTTCGGCGGTCAGGAAGTGATCGGCGGCAACATCATCATTCGCCAGCGCGGCACCCGCGTATATCCGGGCGTGAACGTCGGCATCGGCAAGGATCACACCTTGTTCGCGACGGCCGAAGGCCGCGTGCGCTTCCATGGCGGCAAGCAGGGACGCAAATACGTCTCGGTTGACGCCGTGATGGCGGAAGCCGCCGAATAATCGGATGGTCGATATACGGGCCATCCTGACGGGATGGCCCCGCCACGCTTCCTGAGCGTGGCATTAGAGGGAGAGGGCCATAAAGCCCGTCTCCCTTTTTTCGTTTCTCCCTCCCGCAACCTGTGTTTCCGCCCGGTTTCAGCCGGTCCGGGGGCGCTCCCCGTTACGCGATATTCGCGTAATCGCATTGTCACGCCCGGCTGCTAGGCGGCCGGCGGGGCGGATGGAGAGACGATATGTTCATTCGCAGTGAACGGCTGTTCCTGCGTCCCGGCTGGGCCGAGGACTGGGAAGAGCTGCTGGCCCTGCTCGGCGACGAGACGGTCGTGCGCAACCTTGCCAATGCGCCCTGGCCCTATACGGCCGAGGATGCGCACAGCTTCATCGCGATGCCGCAGGACCACCTGCTGCCGCGCTTCCTTATCACCGCACCAGGCGCGGATGGCGCGCGGCTGATCGGCGGCTGCGGCTTGTCGCTGCTCGATGGCGAGGTCAACCTTGGCTACTGGATCGCGCAGCGCGAATGGGGGCGGGGTTATGCCAGCGAGGCTGCGGGCGCGGTTCTGCGCATTGCCCATGCGCTGGGCCACCGGCGCGTGGTCGCCAGCCATTACATCGACAACGCGGCTTCGGGCCGGGTGCTCGAAAAGGCGGGCTTCCGGCGCACTGGCCGTGTGATCGAGCGGTTCAGCAAAGGGCGCGGCTTCGCCAGCCCTACGCGCGAATACGAAGTGCGCTTCGATTCGCCCGGCTACTGCGACGACGATGCCATGGTGGGCCTTCAGGCCGCCTGAAAGGGCGATTCGCAGATTATTGTAAGATTCGCCCATGAGAACGACCTTCAGGGTTTCGCCGTAATGCTGTTCTAATGGGGCGTTAATCCATCATTGTCAGAAATTTGGTATCTTCCCCCATGTGAAGTGCAGAAAACGTAGTGCATTCGCTGAAACATGCAGGCATTATCGCTGTACGCAAAATGACGGAGAACCATCGAATGTTCGTCCGCACGGAGAGACTGTTTCTGAGGCCTGCCTGGCCCGAAGACCTTGACGACATAGTCGAGGCGCTTCTGGACGAGGACATCCAACGCAATCTGGGGGTAGCGCCGCTGCCCAGTACGATCGAGGGCATTAAGGCTTACATAGAAGGGCCGGGCGATCCGCGTCTGCCAAATTTCTTCATGTACCTGCGCGCGCCGGGTGGACCGCAGCTTGTCGGCGGGATCGGCCTTGGTCGTTACGAGGGTGATGTGGAGGTGGGCTGCTGGATCGTACCGGGCCAGCGCGGACGCGGGTTTGCAGGCGAGGCGCTGCGGGCGATGATCGCCCAGGCGCGGGCATTGGGCTACCGGCGGCTTGTCGCCAGTCACTTCGCCGATTGCGTGGGAACCCAAAGCGTGCTCGAAAATGCAGGCTTCCGCGATACTGGGCAAGTGCGCTCGCGCTACAGTGCCGGACGGGCAATGGAAGTCGCAGTGCATATCTACACGGCGGACCTGGAGAGGCGCGCCAGCCCCCGGATGGACATGTCTGGCTCGGCAATGATCGCGCAGACTGCGGCCTAAGGCCGCTGCTGCCTCGTCATTGCCGGGTGGGCTGTCTGCGCGTCAGGCCTGTGCAGCCATCCACACCGGCGTGATATCCGCAGCGAGGTCTTCCACCCTCAGGTGGTCGACTGCAAGGCCGAGGTCTGGATAGGCGGCCCGCCGCCGCTTTTCGTCGGAACGGTCCAGTGGGACTACCACGAGGCGGCGGTTCACTTTCGCGCGCCAGTTCATGCGGGCGGTGTTTTCCTGCCCGACGTAGCAGCCCTTGGTGAAGCTGACGCCGTTCAACTCGGCCGCATTGCATTCGAGCCAGAGCGTTTCGGCGTCCCCCAGTTCGGCGCGGCCTTCCATCACGCCCAGCGACAGGCGGTGCGCGCGCCATGCCGTGTCGGCGCCGGTTTCCGCGTCCTCGGGGTCGGTGGGATCGACAGCGGCGATCCAGCGTTCGCCCAGCGCGTGAAGCCGCGGGTCGAGTGCGGCGCCGTCGCCGGTATGGGGGCGCCAGTGGACGGCGGAGTGGTCATCACGGACGATGTCGATCGCCTTGCGGAGGCGGTACATAGACAGGCGCTTTACCAGCGCGTCGGCGGCCTCCGCCTCGCAGTCGAGCAGCAGTCCGCGACCGGCAGGCCAGACGATGAAGTCGAACAGCGCCTTGCCCTGCGGGGTCAGCAGCCCGGCCCAGACGGGCAGCGCCTTGGCGACGTCGGAAGTGACCAGCCCTTGCAGGAAATCGACGACGTCTTCGTCCGACTCGGCCCCTTCCGAATCAGTACGCGGGGAAAGCCGGATCAGGGCGCGGTCAAACAGGCGGGTTGCGGTCATGGCCCCTAAGTGGGGCGAATCGCAGCCATGCTCAAGACCCCGAAGGACACTTCGCCAGCCGGTCGCGCAATTCGTCCAGCACCCATAGCGCCGCCGGGCCGGGCGGGGTGTCCTTGCGCCACAGGGCGACGAGGGCGTAATCGATCACTGGGCGCTCGGGCAGGTACAGTTCGAGCAGCGCGCCCGATGCCAGATCGTCCTTCACGACATGGCGCGGCATCGAGCCCCAGCCGATCCCTTCCTTGAGCAGCGCATGCTTGGCGCCAAGGTCGGCCAGCCGCCACGAACGCGCGCTGAACACGGAGAAATCGCGCCCCTCGGTCAGTGGTGAGCGGTCGGTAAGGACGAGTTGGAGGTGCTTTCGCGCTTCGCCGGGGGCGATTCGTCCGGCTCTGGCGAGGGGGTGATCCGGCGCCGCCACGGCAACCAGTTCCACCGTGCCGATGGTCTCGCGCTCGATCTCCGGCAGGTCTAGAATGTCCGGTCCGGCGATGGCCAGCGTTGCGCGGCCTTCCAGCGCCAGCGCCGCCACCGCGCCGAGCGCCTCGACGTGGAGGCGCAGCGGCACCGTCGGGAACCGCGCCTGAAAATCGCGAAGCAGGCGGGCCAGCACATTGCCGGGCACCATCACGTCCACCGCCAGCGACAGTTCCGCCTCCAGCCCCTGACGCAGGCTGCGGACCTTGGCGAGCAGGGCGTCGACATCGTCCGAGATTGCGTGAGCCTCGGACAACAGGGCGCGGCCTTCCTCCGTCAGGGTGGGGCGGCGTGAGCCTTCACGGTCGAACAGGCGTACGTCGAGCTGCGCCTCAAGCTGGGCAATGGCGTAGCTGACCACCGAGATCGCGCGGCCCAGCTTGCGCGCGGCGGCGTTGAAGCTGCCTTCCTCCACCACGGCAAGGAAGCAGCGCAAATGATCGAGGCTGGGCGGGACGAGTTCAACCATTCAACTTTTCCGAATAATTCAGTCGATTTTATCGCAATTATGCGATTGCCTGACAAGGCCTAGATAGGGGGCAATCCAGGCCGAAAGCGGCCTTCAACCTTCTTCGCAAGAAAGGCGTACCCCCATGATCGAACTGCGCCCCTTCGACACTCTCGGCGCCGCCAACCATGGCTGGCTCGATGCGCATCATCACTTCTCTTTTGCCGATTACCACGATCCGGCCCGTACCAACTGGGGCCGCCTGCGCGTGTGGAACGACGATACCATCGCCGCGAAGTCCGGCTTTCCGCCGCACCCGCACCACGACATGGAAATCATTACTTACGTGCGCACCGGCGCGATCACTCACCGCGATTCGATGGGCAACACAGGCCGCACCGGCGCCGGCGATGTTCAGGTGATGAGCGCGGGCACCGGCGTCCAGCACTCCGAATTCAATCTGGAGGACGAGGACACCACGCTGTTCCAGATCTGGATCATGCCCGACCGCCGCGGCGAAAAGCCCGGCTGGGGCGCGCGCCCTTTCCCCAAGGGTGACCGCACCGGCCGCTTCGTGACTTTGGCCAGCGGCATCGCCGGGGACGAGGACGCATTGCCGATCAACGCCGAGGCCCGCGTTCTGGCGGCCACGGTCAAGGCCGGCGAAACGGTGACGTATGAAACCGAAGCAGGCCGCCATTCCTACCTCGTTCCAGCCACCGGGCGGATAAAGGTGGGCGACGTGGAAGCCAACGCCCGCGACGGTGTGGCAATCACCGGCCTCGATACCATTTCGGTGACCGCACTTGAGGATGCCGAACTGGTGCTCGTGGACGCAGCCTGACATAGCGCGGGAAGGTGATTCGAAAGCCCATGAGTTCAAATTCATGGGGGCACGGCCACCTTCCTGCTTGCGCAAACCTATTCTCTCATTTGCAAACAAGGACAGTTTTCGATGACCGGACGCATTGCCAACCCCAAGATCGAGAAGCTCATCGTCGATCGCTGGAGCCCCCGCGCCTTCGACGGCAGCGAGATGCCCCAGGAAGACCTCGACGCGATCTTCGAAGCGGCCGGCTGGGCGCCCTCGGCGTACAACGTACAGCCCTGGACCTTCCTTTACGCCAGGAAGGGCGATGCCAACTGGGAGCTGCTGCTCGACCAGCTAATCGACTTCAACAAGGGCTGGGCCAAGGAAGCCTCGGCGATCGTGTACATCGTCTCGGACAAGTACATGCGTTCGGAAAAGGGCAATTCCGATAACCACAGCCACAGCTTCGATGCCGGTGCTGCCTGGGTTCTGGCCGCGCTTCAGGCGCAGGCGCTGGGCTATCACACCCACGGCATGACCGGCCTGAAGTTCGGTGAGGCGGAAGCCGCGTTGGGCATCCCCGCCGACCACCGTCTGGAAGCGGCTTTCGTGATCGGCAAGCAGGGCGACAAGTCCTCGCTGCCCGAGTTCCTTCAGGAGCGCGAAGTCGTCAGCAACCGCAAGCCGGTCGTCGAAATCGCCAAGGCCGGCAAGTTCGCCTGATGCGGTAGAGTTCGGGCGCCCGGTGCATCCCCCCTCAAGCTGCGGGCGCTCTCGGCCCGGTCTGCTCTTATGAGCGGACCGGGCCGTTTTCTTTCGTCGTCGAAAATCGAGTCCCGGATGACAGTGCGTTTTTGACGCATATCCGGTCACGAAACCGCCTTTATTGAATGGCCTGATGCCGCGCTGACACCACCGCGAGGCCGACCATGCCCTTTGCCGACCTGCCGCCTGCCCCGCCGCCCGCCGCCGAGCAGGCGCAGGTTTTCGATCTGGCCCGCCTTCCGGCCGGTGATGGCAATGTGGACCTGAGGGCGGTCAAACCCCGCTGTCCGGCAGGCCGCGCGGGCGAGATCGTCGTCTGCGCCCCGGACCCTGAGAAACAGCGCGTGCGCCCGCTTCCCAATACTTATGTTGTGGAGGAGGGCCTGCCGCGCGCTGCGATGGACCTGGGCGGGGGCGTAAGCGTCGATATCCATGCCGAGGCGGTGGGGATGCCGGGCGGCGCGGTGAGCAATCGCCTGATGATCGGGGGCAAGGTGAAGTTCTGAAAGCCGGGCTATCGGCGGGCAAGCCAAGCCTTGGCTCGCCACGGCGCGCGCTATCGGTCATAGGGCGGCACCCTGAAAGAAGAGCCCCGGCCATGTCGCAACCCCTCGTATCGCCGTCTCGGCAGGACTGGCGCGCCCACGCCATCGGCCACCTTGGCTGGGCGCGCGGCGCGGTAGGTGCAGGCGCCGGGATCGCGCTGGCCGGGATCGCAACGTGGCTGGTCCTGGGCCTTATGCCAGGCGGGGGCAGCGATGCGCTGCCGTTCCTAGTCGCGCCGCTGGGAGCATCGGCGGTGCTGGTGTTCTGCGTTCCGGCCAGCCCGTTGTCGCAGCCTTGGTCGGTGATCGGGGGTGACCTGCTCTCCGCCGCTGTCGGGCTGATCGCAGGCCATATGCTGGGGGACCCGTGGATTGCGGGCAGCGTGGCTGTCGCGGTTGCGATCGCGGTGATGTCGGTGGGGCGCTGCCTGCATCCGCCGGGCGGGGCCTGCGCCTTGCTCTGTGCGCTGGGGGCGAGCGGGAGGGTGCCCTGGGACTGGACGTGGATGGCGCCGATCACGGCGAATGTGCTGCTGCTGTGCGCATTCGGCTGGCTTTACAACAACCTCACCGGGCACCCGTGGCCGCACCGACCGCCGCGCGTGGTTCACATACCGCCCCCCGCGCCGGACTATAGCCGCGAAGACATTGTCGCCGTGCTGGAGGATTGGAACGAGGTGCTCGACGTCGATATCGACGACCTCGATGCTTTCGTTCAGGCGTTGCTGCGGCGGGGCAGGGCTGCCTGACGCTTCCGATATTCGCGAAAACCTGCCTTGAAAGCCCAGCCGGACGGGCTTAGGTCGGCGGCATACCCTATACTTCGCCCCATACATCGGCAGCAGGAAGGCCCCCTCGATGAGCGCAAACGCACCCGAACTGGTTCTCTCCGGCGGCACCGTCCATACTCCGAACGGCCCGGTGGTAGCCGATGTCGCGGTTCGCGATGGGAAGATCATCGGCGTCGGCTCCTATCCCGATGCGGCGCGCCGTATCGACTGCACCGGGCTGGACGTGCTGCCCGGCGTGATCGACAGCCAGGTCCACTTCCGCGAGCCGGGGCTGGAGCACAAGGAAGACCTTGAAACCGGCAGCCGCGCGGCGGTCATGGGTGGCATCACCGCCGTGTTCGAGATGCCCAACACCAATCCCAACACCGACACTTACGACCGCGTCAACGACAAGCTGACCCGCGCCCGTCACCGCATGTTCTGCGACCACGCATTCTACGTCGGCGCTACCGCCGACAACGCCGTGGAACTGGCCGAGCTGGAGCGCATCCCCGGAACTGCGGGCGTCAAGATTTTCATGGGCGCCTCCACCGGCAGCTTGCTGGTGGCCGAGGACGAGCAGCTTGCCCGAGTGCTGGCCCATGGCCGCCGCCGCGTGGCCATCCATGCCGAGGACGAGGCGCGGATGAACGCGCGCAAGGATTTCCGGGTCGAGGGGGATCCCTCCAGCCACCCGGTCTGGCGCGACGATGAAAGCGCTCTGCTCGCCACCAAGCGCATCCTGCGCCTGGCCCGCGAGGCGCAGCGCCCGATTCACATCCTGCACATCACCACCCCGGCCGAGCTGGAGCTGATTGCCCAGCACCGGGACATCGCGACCTGCGAGGTTACCCCGCAGCACCTGACGCTGGCCGCCGAAGAAGCCTATCCCCGCATCGGGACCTTCGCGCAGATGAACCCGCCGATCCGCTCCGGCGCGCATCGCGACGGACTGTTCCACTGGCTTCGCCAGGGCGTGCCCGACGTGCTGGGATCGGACCACGCGCCGCACACTCTGGAGGAGAAGGCCAAGCCCTATCCGGCCAGCCCCTCGGGCATGCCGGGGGTGCAGACGCTGCTGCCGCTAATGCTTGACCATGTTGCCAAGGGCCGCCTGACGCTGGAGCGTCTGATCGACATGACTTCGGCAGGCGTGCAGCGCGTGTTCGGCCTTGTCGGCAAGGGCAGGATCGCCACCGGCTATGACGCCGACTTCACCGTGATCGACCGCAAGGGCCGCTTCACCATTACCGACGACTGGCTGGAAAGCCGCTGCGGATGGTCGCCGTTCACCGGCATGGAACTGGAAGGCCGCGTCATCGGCACTATCGTGCGCGGCCATACCGCGATGTGGGAAGCCCAGCTCTCGAACGAGGCCGTGGGCGAACCGCTGCGGTTTGCCGGCGCGCTCTGAAGAATAGGGCGTCCCGGATCACGTTCGGGACGCCGCCCTGCTCAGGCGGATTTACGCCGCGACAGGATATCCCAGCAGAACACGGCGATCGCGGTCCAGATGAACGCGAAGCACACCAACTGGATCGGCCGCAGCGGTTCGCCAAAGTAGAAGATGCTGAGCAGGAACAGCCCCGTCGGCGTCACGAACTGGATGAATCCCAGCACCGAGAAGTCTAGCCGCCGGGCCGCGCTGGCGAACAGCATCAGAGGAACAGCGGTCAGCGGCCCCGCGCAGGCGAGCAGCAGGTCAAGGCGCAGCGAAGTGCCCATCATCAGGCCCTGCGGCGTGGAAAGCTGCCATGCCAGAAGGCCGAGGCCAGGCACCAGTAGCAGTATCGTTTCCACGGTAAGCCCGGTCAGCGCATCGACCGGGACCAGCTTGCGGATAAGGCCGTAAGCGGAGAAGCTCACCGCCATCAGCAGGCTGATCCCCAGCGTTTCCAGCGCGCCTTGCGCCAGTAGCGCCACGCCGATGGCGGCGAGGGACACCGCGATCCACTGCCGCCGGGTCAGCTTCTCGTGCAGGAAGATGGTGCCGGCCAGCACGTTGACCAGCGGATTGATATAATAGCCCAGGCTGGCGGCCAGGACGTGGCCGTCCACCACCGCTATTACGTATGTCAGCCAGTTGGTGCCGATGAATAGGCCGCTCAGCGCCAGTGCGCCAACGATACGCGGCGTGGTCAGCACCGTCCATAGCGCCGCGCCCTGACGCATCACCAAAATCACAGCCAGGCAGAAGGGCAGTGTGAACAGCAGCCGCCAGGCTACCACCTCGAACGGGGCGACATCGTGCAGCAGCGCGAAATACAGCGGGAACAGGCACCATACCGCGTAGGCGCCAAGCGCCTGCGGCAGGCCCGCGTAACTCTTCGAAACGGCAAGCTTCTGGCGCATCGGCTCTCTCTGTACAGCCCATTCGACGTCGCGGCCTGCCTGGCATGCGCCTTTAGAACCGTGCGAAGCCCGGGGCAACTGCTCGGCTTATCGCCTCCGCGCTGTCGCTTCATCGCATATTCTAATCCTGACAGCGGCGTTGCGGATCATTCATAATAACTCCCCTAAAGATGAATGCATACAGCGGATCGGGTCTGATGGCCGGTTCGCCTCACCAACGAGGAGAGTTGAGATGAACGCATTCTTCAAGGCTTCGGCCATCATTGCCGCGACTGCCAGCCTGGCCACCGCACTTCCGGCGACCGCTGCGGTTGCGACCCACACCACCTCCAGCTTCACAGCGCCGGGTGAGCAAGTTTCGGACTACGGCCGCCAGCGCTACTCGCGCGAGGACTATCGCCGTGGCTACGGCAACCGCGACCGTTACGACCGTTATGACCGCCGCAACTATCGCAACGACAACCGCCGCGATTATTGCCGCAAGTCCGGCGGAACCACCGGTCTTCTGGTCGGCGGTGCAGCCGGTGCCCTGCTGGGCCGGGGCATCGATACCCGCGGCGACCGCGCCACCGGCACCGTTCTTGGCGCCGCCGCCGGCGCCCTGCTAGGCCGCGAAGTCGAACGCGGTGGTTCGTCGCGCTGCCGCTGACACCATACCCTTGAATACCGTTTCCCCGCGCGAACGGCGACGTGCGGGGGAGCCGCCGGGTTCATTCCTATGTCCGGGCGGGAGGGCGTCCGCGGTAGCGCGGGCGCCTTCATCCGTGGGTAATGCATACCGTCCCGACCTTCCCGAAATGGGACGAGGGATTCAACCAGCTGGCACTCCTATCGTTTTCGCGTTTTCCTAAGACATTCAGAATAAGGCCAGACGCATGGCTGCACGAAGGAACGCGAAGATGAACACCCAGGCCCGCCTCGCCGTGCTCGGTATTGCCGGATCCCTGCTGCTGGCCGGTTGCGGTTCGGGCAGCAAGAAGCCCACGGCGGGCGAGACCGACCCGGCCCTGAGCGCCGCGCTTGGCGACCAAGTCATGGTCGATCCCGACATGTCGGGCGAACAGGGCGGGGCAGTGGGGCCCTCCGGCGGCCAGATCACCATTCCCCCGCAGGACCGCTCGGCGGACGCGATCGCGGCTGCGAAGAAGCAGGCCGTGCAGATGGCGGGCGGCGCGCTCCAGCCCGCCCCTGCTCCCGCTCAGGGCGGCGCAAACGCGCTGGCCCAGGGCGCGGCAACGGCGGCGCAGGTCGCCGCCAAATCGAAGACCGCCAATGCTGATTGCGCGGCCAAGGTGCAGTATTCCAACACCTGGGCGGCCAAACTGCCTGCGGAAATCCCGGTCTATCCGCGCGGCGCCGTGCAGGAAGCGGCGGGCATCGACGGCAATGGCTGCGCCCTGCGCGTGGTCAACTTCGCCACTCCGGTGAGCGTGGCCGACGTCATCAGCTTCTACTACACCAAGGCGGCGAAGGCTGGCTACGGCGCGCAATACAAGCTGGACGGCAGCGACCATGTGCTGGGGGGCCGCAAGGGCGGCAGGGCCTACGTGGTCTATGCGCGCAAGCAGGCCAACGGCCTGACCGAAGTCGATCTGGTCGCCAGCGGGAAATAAGCCCGACACCTCCCTGCCGCGAAGCGATGGGGAGGAACGGCGCGCTACTTCAGTCCAACCCCGATCATGGCACGCGGCTGCTCCATCTCGCCGGAGGCGACCGGATAAGCGCAGTAATCGGCGGCATAATACCCCGTCGGACGGTGGTTTCCGGAAAGCCCGATACCCCCCATCGGCGCGGCATGGCTGGGTCCGATCGTCGGGCGGTTCCAGTTGACGATCCCGGCCCGTACATTGGCCCAGAAACGGTTGTATTCCTGCGGGGTGCCGCCGATCAACGATGCCGCCAGCCCGAAGCGGGTGGCATTGGCCTGCGCGATCGCCTCGTCGAAATCGGAGACGCGGATCACCTGCAGGATCGGGCCGAAAAGTTCCACGTCGGGCCGATCCTTCATGGCCGTCACATCGATGATCGCGGGGCTGAGGAACGGCAGCGTCTCATGCGGGCGGACAAGGTGCTTGATCGCCTTGCCGCCGTGGCTGAGCAGGTAAAGGAAACTTTCGGTCAGTCCGTCGGCGGCGGCGTTGTCGATCACCGGGCCCATGAAAGGCGCGGGTTCGTCGAAGGGCGCGCCGAAGATCACGCGGTCGGCCAGGGCCTTCACCTCTGACATCACCGCGTCGTACATCGTATCGCGCACGATCAGGCGGCGCGCGGCGGTGCAGCGCTGGCCGGTGGTGGCGAAAGCAGACTGGACGATCAGCGAGGCGGCGTCGGTCAGCTTGGGAGTGTCCCAGACGACCATCGGGTTGTTGCCGCCCATCTCCAGCGCCACCAGCTTGTCGGGGCGTGCGGCGAGCCGGCGGTTGATCGAGATGCCGGTATTGGCGGAACCGGTGAACAGCACCCCGTCGACACCTTCATGCGCGACGAAGGCCGCGCCCTGCACCGGGCCGCCGGGGGCAAACTGCATTACCGCGGCCGAAATCCCAGCCCGATGGAAACACCGCGCCAGGATCTCGCCCGACGCAGGCGCACGCTCGCTCGGCTTGAAGATCACCGCGTTACCGGCGATCAGTGCAGGCACGATATGCGCATTGGCGAGGTGGGCGGGGTAGTTGAACGGCCCCAGCACCACCAATACGCCGTGCGGCTTGTGACGCACCGCCATCGTGCCCTGCAGCGCCGAATCGAGCTTTCGCTGGGCCGTGCGCTCTGCATAGGAGCGGATCGATAATTCGACCTTGCCGATCACGCTGTCGACTTCGGCGCGCGCTTCCCACAGCGGCTTGCCGACTTCGCGGGCGATCATCACGGCGAGTTTCTCGGCGTCCTTGCGCACTTCGTTGGCGAAGCGGCGCATCAGTTCCATGCGGGTCGACAGCGGCTGCGCTGCCCAGGCGGGCCAGGCGCGGCGCGCACGCGCGACGGTTTCGTCGATGTCGGCGACTGGTCCACGCCAGACTTCCGCGCCCGTTGCCGGTTCGTAGGAGACGATTTCTGTCTTGGACACAGCTGTGCTCAGTTCCCGGATGCTGGTTGCCGGCGCTGGGCTGGTGGTTGCACCGTTCATCGCGGCTGATGATCCGTTAACTGTGAAACGTCGAGATTTTTCCTGTATCGCACAGGTATTCCTACCGTGATGCTAACGGCCGGTACGCGGTCATGCAACGGCGACGGCCTGCCCCGCAGGTTCGGGGGCGGGGCCCAACTGGCGGCCGAGTTCGCGAATCGCCGCTACCTTGGCGTCCAGTTCGCTCCAGTCGTCGTCCGTGTCAATTGCCGCCCAGATACGCTCCACCTCGTCGATCAACACGCCGGGAGGGGCGTCCTGCTGCCAGAAGGCATCATCGACGGCGGCAGAAGGCCGGTAGCCTCGCAAGAGGGCACCGAACTCGTTCTCGCCGGAGTTGCGGCCCGCGCGGTGGTTGAAGAAGAACTGCTCGGGTGCCTCGCCGCTTTCGACCATGGCCTTTTCGGATGCCTGGATCAGCGCGGTGTCGGCCTCGATCCCGCGTGACTGAACGCCAAGGCGCCAGACGAAGCGGCGACACATCGCGGCCTGGTAGAGCGGCCCGAATCGGTCGAGCGCGGCAACCAGCGGTGCGGTTTCCGCCAGGACCCGCAGCGAGGCCGCCAACTGGCTGCAGTTCCACAACACTGCCTCAGGCTGGCGGCCAAAGGCGTAGAGGCCGGAATGGTCGAAATAGGCGGCGGTGAAACGTGGGTCCCAGTTGGGCAGCCAACGCCATGGACCATAATCGAAACTCTCGCCGGAAATGTTCATGTTGTCGGTATTGAGTACGCCATGGACAAAGCCCGCGACCATCCACGAGGCGGCAAGGTCGGCCATCCGCTCCACCACCTGGTGGAGCAGGATCACGGCGGGTTCGTCCCGGCCCGGCGCATCCTCGGGCGGCATCGCGCCGGGGTAGTTTTCCAGACAATAGTCCACCAGCGCAGCCATGTGTGCGGTCTCTTCCAGAGCGTAGAGGCGCTGGAAAGTGCCGATGCGGATATGCCCGTGTGACAGGCGCACCATCACGGCGGATCTTGTGGGTGAGGGCTCGTCGCCGCGCTGCAGGTCCTCGCCGGTCTCGATCACCGAGAAGGTCTTGCTGGTGTAGACGCCCAGCGCTTCCAGCATTTCGGTGGCGAGGATTTCACGCACCGCGCCCTTCAGCGTCAGCCGTCCGTCGCCGGCGCGGCTCCACGGGGTCTGCCCAGAGCCCTTGGTGCCCAGGTCAAGCAGGCGGCCGCCTTCGATGCCGGGGGCAGCATCGCGCATCTGTGCGAACAGGAAGCCGCGGCCGTCGCCAAGGTCCGGGTTGTAGTGGCGAAACTGGTGTCCGTGATACCGCAGCGCCAATGGCTGGGGCAGATTGCCGGGCAGAGGCTCGAAGCGGCCGAAATGCGTGATCCATTCCGCATCGCCCAGTGTATCCAGCCCGACCGGCGCCGCCCAGCGGTCGTTTCGCCAGCGCAGTTCGTGGCGAGGGAACCGGGCGGGGTGGACGGCGTCGCCGATCCACTCGGCGATAGTCTCGATGCGCGGGTCGGGATGATAGGCATCGGCTTGCGGTTCGCTGGTCATCAGGCGATAGTGGGGCCCACGCGTCCGCCGATCAAGGCGGGGGTTTCCTTTGTTTTTTCGACTTTTGAGAGGTCGTCGCCCCGGCATGAAGGTTTTTGAAGATCGCTTCTGGTCGAGCCGCGACGGTCTCAAGCTCCATTTCCGCGATTATCCTGCCCCGGAAACGGCGGATGATCTGTTGCCGGTGGTGTGCCTGCATGGGCTGACCCGCAACGCACGCGATTTCGATGTGCTGGCGCCGCGTCTCGCGGCAAGCCGCCGGGTGATCTGCCCTGACTTACGCGGCCGGGGCGACAGCGAATATGCCCGCGATTCGGCCACTTACACGCCGATGCAATACTGCGAGGACGTGCTTGCCCTGCTCGATCAGGAAGGCATCGACCGCTTCGTGGCGATCGGCACGTCGCTGGGCGGCCTGATGACGATGGGCCTTGCCACCGTGATCCCGGACAGGATCGCGGGCGCAGTACTCAACGATGTCGGGCCGTGGCTTGAGCCGGTGGGCCTTACGCGGATCAAGGAATACGTGGGGCAGGGGCGTTCGTTCGCCACCTGGGTCCACGCTGCGCGGGGGCTGGAGGACGCACAGGGGGCCGCCCATCCGGGGCACAGCCTCGATTTCTGGATCGGCCGGGCCAAGCGGCTGATGACGATTACCGGCAACGGGCGCGTGGCCTTCGACTACGACATGAAGATCGCCGAGCCTTTCCTCGAACTCGATGTGGACGAACAGCCCGACCTGTGGCCGGCTTGGGAGGCGCTGTCCGGGACGCCAGTGCTGATCCTGCGCGGCGCGCTGTCCGATCTTTTGTCCGATGCGACCCTGACCGAGATGCTGCGGCGCATACCCGGCGCCGAGGCGGTGACGCTGCCCGACGTCGGCCATGCCCCGACGCTGGACGAACCCGAATCGATCGCCGCGATCGACCGGCTGCTGGCGCGCGTGTCCTGACCTTGCGTCTGCTGCATCTCCATTCGAGCTTCTCTGCCGGCGGCAAGGAACTGCGGGCGGCGCGGCTGATGAACGTCTTTGGCGCTCAGGCAGGGGCGGGTGGCGAGCGGGCCATCGCGCATACCGTCGTATCCGCGCAGCCCGGTGCATTCGGGGCGAAAGTAGCGTTGGACCCATCGCTCGACGTGCGGTTTCCAGGCGATTTTCCCAGTCTTCAGGGGCTGCCCACGCCCGCCCGGTTGCTGCGTATCGCGCGGGCCATGAAAGGCTTCGACCTCGTCCTCTCCTACAACTGGGGCGCTATGGACGCGGTTCTCGCGCATCGGCTTTACGGCCGTGTGCTGAGGCTGCCGCCACTGGTCCACCACGAAGACGGCTTCAACGAGGACGAGGCAGCTGGCCTCAAACCGGCTCGCAACCTTTTCCGCCGGGCTGCTCTGGCTGGGGCGTCGGCGCTGGTGGTGCCCTCGCGCCGCCTTGAGGCGATCGCGCTGGACGCGTGGAAGCAGCCGCGCCGCCGGGTGCGGTTGATCATCAACGGCATCCCGGTCGCCGCCTACCGCGAACCGCCCCCGCCCGGTGCGATTCCCGGCCTGTCCAAGGCGACGGGTGACAAGTGGCTGGGCACACTGGCGGGCCTGCGCGCGGTGAAGAACCTGCCCCGGCTGGTGCGCGCCTTTGCCGGTCTGCCGCCCGAATGGCATCTGGTGATACTGGGCGAAGGCCCCGAACGCGCCGTGATCGAAGCGCAGGCCAGAGCCTGCGACGTTGCCGATCGCCTGCACATGCCCGGCTTCGTGCCCGATCCTGCGCGCGCGGTGGGACTGTTCGACCTTTTCGCGCTTTCTTCCGACAGCGAGCAGTTTCCGATATCGGTTGTTGAGGCGATGGCGGCGGGCCTTGCAGTCGCCTCCCCCGCAGTTGGCGATGTCGCCGAGATGGTATCGGTGGAAAACCGGAGCTACGTAACGCCGCCCGGCGACGAGGCGGCGCTGGCATGGGCGATGGCCGAACTGGCGGCCGATCCGGCGCTGCGCGAAACGGTCGGCGCCGCCAATCGCTCCCGTGCCGAGGCGCACTATGACGAAAACACGATGATTCGCGCCTATGCGCAAGTCTACGGCAAGGCTATGGGAGCAGCCCGCTTCCCCTGAGCGAATCCCCGTTCAGCGGCGCTTCACGCCGGGACATGCACCGACATCCCCGTTGAAAAGCGCCGCCCATTCGCTAAACAGCCCCGCAACCATCCCGATTTTCCGCAGAAAGCGCCCGAATCTTGGCCCTGCCTCCCGACAATACCACCCCTTCGGCCGTACGTGACGCTGCCCAGCGTGACGTTTTCCTGCGCGAAGTCGACGAAGCCGTACGCCAGGACCAGCTCGAGGGCTTCATGGCCCGCTACGGCAAGCTGCTGTTCGCGGTCATCGTGATCGCCTTGCTGGCCTTTGCAGGCTGGATTTACTGGGATCACCGCCAGACCAAGGAGCGTGAAGAGCGCGCCGAGGCCTATGTGCAGGCGCTCGACAGCCTCCAGTCGGAGAACCTCGACGCCGCCAAGGCGAAGCTGGCCCCGATCGCGGCTGCCGGTGCTTCGGATGCCACGGTCACGTCGGCGCGCCTGACGCTGGCCGGCATCGCGCTGCGCCAGGAAAAAAAGGCTGATGCGCTGAAGCTCTACGCCCAGGTCGCGGCCGACGCCAAGGCGCCGCAGGCCTTGCGTGATCTTGCCACCGTGCGCGAGATCGGTGCGAACTTCGATGCAATGAAACCGCAGGACGTGGTCGATCGCCTCAAGCCGCTGGCCGCGCCGGGCAATGCTTGGTTCGGCGTCGCGGGCGAGATGGTGGGCATGGCCTACCTCAAGCAAGGCAAGCAGGATCAGGCAGGCCCGCTGTTCGCGGCCATCGCCAAGGACGAGAACGTCGAGGACGGCCTGCGCAGCCGCGCACGCCAGCTGGCCGCCGTGCTGGGCATTGATGCGGTCGACGATGTCGTCGATGAAAAGGGCGAATCCCTGAGCAAGCCGGCCGCCAAGGCGCCCGCCGATGCCACGGCCGCCGGAGAATGAGCATGCCTTCTGAGGATATTCGCATGAATGCAGCCGTCCGCAACAACCAGTCAACCGGCACTCTGCGCGCGCGCAAGGTTGTGCCGCTGATCGCTCTGGCGCTCGTCATGGGGCTTTCGGGTTGCAAAGTCTTCGGCGGCGGCAAGGGCCCGGCCAAGACCCCGACCGTGGGCAACCGCGTGCCTATCCTCTCTCGCATTGAAAGCGGCGCCAAGGTCGACACCACGCTCGGCGCGGTTTCGGTGATACTGCCGCCTGCCGAAGTGAACGCCGACTGGGCGCAGGGCGGCGGCACCGCCAGCAAGGCTTACGGCCACCTGGCCTTGGCCGAGACTCCGACCCGCGCATGGACCGCGCAGATTGCCGGTTCTTCGCCGCGCCGTCGCCTCGCGGCTGCTCCGGTGATTGCGGGTGGCAAGCTGTTCGTCATGGACACGGGCGGCGTCGTCCACGCCTTCGACGCGCAGAGCGGCGCGAGCCTTTGGACCAAAAGCTTCTCGGTGGATGGCAGCAACGAGAATTCCCTGTTCGGCGGCGGCGTCAGCGTAGATGGGGACCGCCTCTACGTGACCACGGGCCTTGGCGAAGTTGCCGCGCTCAACGTCGCGGATGGGAGCCAGGTATGGACCAAGAAGCCCGCCGGCCCGCTGCGCGGTTCGCCGACGATCGGCTTCAACTCGGTGTTCGTGATGACCCAGGACAACCAGATCGTCGCGCTCAATGCGTCGGACGGTACTTCGGTCTGGAGCGAATCGGCTTCGGTGACGCAGTCGGGCGTGTTCGGCGTTGGCGCTCCCGCCGCCGGGCAGGGCACAGTGATCGCTGGCTTTTCATCGGGGGAACTGGTCGCCTACCGTTATGAGAACGGTCGCCAATTGTGGTCTGACGCGCTTGCGCGCACTTCGATTTCCACCGAAGTGGGCAGCCTCACCGACGTCGATGCCGATCCGATCATCGATCGCGGGCGTGTCTACGCGCTGGGTCAGGGCGGCCGAATGGCCGCTTATGAGCTGATCACCGGGCAGCGTATCTGGGAGCTCAACCTTGCGGGCATCTCGACCCCATCGGTCGCAGGTGACTGGGTCTTCACCCTCGACGATCACGCCGAGATCCTGGCCATCGCCCGTTCGACTGGCAAGGTCCGCTGGCTGACTGAGCTGGCCCGCTACAAGAATGCCAAGAAGCGCAAGAACCCGATTTTCTGGGTCGGCCCTGTGCTCGCTGGCAACAAGCTGTGGATCGGCAATTCGCGCGGCGAACTGTCGACCGTCGATCCGACGACTGGCACGATGACGCCGTTCACCGAACTGGGCAGCGCGATCTCGCTTGCTCCGGTGGTAGCGAACCAGACGCTCTACATCCTCGACGATTCGGGCCGTATCAGCGCGTTTCGGTGATGCTTTTGCGTCGCCCCGGACCCTGCGTTCGGGGCGACGAATGCCTTCAAGGTTTGCCGCCCCTTAACCAATTGCGGCTAGGCGATAGCGCATGAGCAATGCCGCGTTTCCCGCCCTCAGCAGACCCGCCAGTGATGTTTCGTCCGGCGTGGGCCTGTCAGGTCTCGTCGCTCTCATTGTCTGGTTGATGGTCTGCCGCAACTGGGCCGCGGTCGCCGATACTTTTGCACTTCCCGGCCCGCGCGCGCCACTGAGTGGACCTTACGCTTCGGTCGCCACGGTGCTTGTAACCGGCACTGCGATGACAATCTGGTCGCTTCTTGTCGACAAGGTCCACCGCCGCGCCTCCACCGGGATCGACTGGGCGCTGCGGCGGCCCTGGTCCGAATCGTTCGATATCTCGATCACCAAGCTCACTGGCCTGTGGTGCACCTGGGGCGCGATAACAGTCTTCTACTGCATCGGGCGCTGGTACTGGGACGGGCAGTACCTGTTCGCAATGGAGGTGCTGGGCGCGGCGGTCGGGCCGCTGTTCGTGCTCTCCATCCCTTACGTCCTGTGGATCGACCGCCGCATGGTGAACCCGCGCGACCATTCCTGGCACTTCGGCGCAATGCTCGTCGCGCGCGAAAGCTGGGACGCAAGCGAGGTGAAGAAGCACTGGCGCGCTTGGGCGATCAAAGGCTTCTTCGGCGCTTTCATGATCTCGATCCTCCCTGGCGGCTTCGCGCGCGTGGTAGAGGCCGACTTCGGCGGCATCGCCCACAATCCCGTCGATCTCGGCTCGATGGTGATCGAGGCGCTGTTCCTCATCGACGTGCAGATCGGCACCGTCGGCTACCTGTTCACCTTCCGCCCGCTCGACGCCCACATCCGCAGCGGCAACCCGCTGCTCGCCGGCTGGGTCGCGGCGCTGATGTGCTATCCCCCCTTCGTATGGGGAACCATGGGCCGCGCCGACGTGCTGGGTTACGAAGTCAACACCGGCGGCTGGGCTTACTGGCTGGCGGGTCACGATGCGCTGCTGTGGCTCTGGGCGGCGGTCATGGTGGCTCTCACCGCCATCTACGCCTGGGCGACCTTCGCCTTCGGCCTGCGCTTCTCCAACCTCACCTATCGCGGCGTGCTGACGAACGGGCCGTACCGCTTCACCCGGCATCCGGCCTACTTGTCGAAGAACCTGTTCTGGTGGACCTCGACGCTGCCGTTCATCGTCACCAACGGCTCGCTGACCGATGCTGTGCGCAATACGGTGCTGCTGGGCGTGGTGAGCGGCATTTACTACTGGCGCGCCCGGACCGAGGAAGCGCACCTGCTGGGCGAGGATGCTAAATACCGCGAATATCACGCGTGGATGGCGCAGAACGCGCTGATTACGGGGACGTTCGGGCGACTGCTGGCCATGCTGCCCAAGGGGACGAAGTAAAGGGAATACCTGGGGCCATCGCCCCAGACCCCTTTACTGTCGTCGCCGCGCGCGCAGCAGCGCCGCGCACTCCTTGCTGCCGCAGGCCTTCCTATCTTTAGAAGGTCTTCACCGCGTAGATCTTAGAAAGATCCCCACCCCACTCCCCGTTATACAGGTCGAGCAGCTTCTGCGCCGGCACCTTGCCCGAAGCCACGATCTCGGCCAGCGGTTCCAGATAGCCCGTCTCGTTGTCCCCGCTGGCGTTGAGCCGCCCACGCGCCGCAAGCCCGGAGCGTGAAATCTCGACCACTTGGGCGGCGATATCGCGCAGGGTACCGCCGCCGGGGATCGGCGAATCGAGGCCCATCTTCGGCGCGGCTGAGCGCAGGGCCTCGCGGCCTTCCATGTCCCAGTCCTTGACCAGATCCCATGCCGCATCGAGCGCGCCCTGATCGTAGAGCAGGCCCACCCATAGCGCGGGCAGGGCGCAGATACGGCCCCAGGGGCCGCCATCGGCGCCGCGCATTTCGAGGAACGACTTGAGGCGCACTTCGGGAAAGGCGGTGGAGAGGTGGTCCTGCCAGTCGGACAGGCGCGGGAATTCGCCGGGAAGGACTGACAGTTGGCCCTTGAGAAAATCGCGGAACGAGAGGCCGGCGGCGTCGATGTATTTGCCGTCGCGGAACACGAAGTACATCGGCACGTCAAGCATGTACTCGACGTAGCGTTCGTAGCCGAAGCCGTCCTCGAACACGAAGGGCAGCATGCCCGTGCGGTGCGGATCGGTGTCCGACCAGATGTGGCTGCGGTAGGAAAGGTAGCCGTTGGGCTTGCCTTCGGTGAAGGGCGAGTTGGCGAAAAGGGCGGTTGCCAGCGGCTGCAGGGCAAGGCTGGTGCGGAATTTCTTCACCATGTCGGCCTCGCTCGAATAATCGAGGTTGACCTGGATGGTGCAGGTTCGCAGCATCATGTCGAGACCCATCGTGCCCACGCGGGGCATGTGCTTCAGCATGATGCCGTAGCGGCCCTTGGGCATGATCGGCAGTTCTTCGCGGGTCTTGTCCGGCCACATGCCTAGGCCGAGGTAGGCCTTGCCGGTGCGGTCGCCGATGGTCTTGACCTGGGTGAGGTGGCGGCCGGTCTCGGCGCAGGTTTCGTGAAGGGTTTGGAGCGGGGCGCCGGAAAGTTCCAGCTGGCCGGCGGGTTCAAGGCTGACGTTGCCGTCTGCGCCCTTGAGCGCGATGACGTTGCCGCCCTCGACGATCGGCTCCCACCCGAACTCGGTCAGGTCCATGAGCAGGTCGCGGATGCCGCCCTTCTCGTCGTAGGACGGGGCATGGTGATCCGCGGTGTCGTAGACGAACTTTTCGTGTTCGGTTCCGATCCGCCACGCCTCGCGCGGCTTTTCGCCCGCTGCCATTGGCGCGGCCAGTTGATCCATGCTTTCGACCACCGGATCTTCACGATCCGAAACCTCACGGGTGCTCATGGGCGCGGAATTAGTGATCCCTGAGCGCGGACGCTAGAACTTTTTGTACCGCTCGGTCTAAGAATTAACCGGCGACCAGTCTCCTGCCACTGCCATCCACAGCGCGGTGGCGGAAATGCTGGCGGTTTCGGCCCTCAGGATGCGCGGGCCAAGGGTGATCGCGCGGGCTTTGGGGTGGGAGCGGACCATAGCCCGCTCCTCCTCGTCAAAGCCGCCTTCGGGGCCGACCAGCAGCGCCGCCGGGCCGGGATTTGCCGTAAAGGCCCGCGCTGCCGGTTCGCCGCCCTGTTCGTCGGCGAAAAACAGGGTGCGGTCATCAGGCCATTCACGCAGCAGCGCTTCGAGTTTCAGCACCGGTTTGATTCGCGGCAGGGCGGTGCGGGCGCATTGCTCGGCCGCCTCGGTGACGATGGAAACGGCGCGCTCGGGGTTGAGCTTGTCGGCAACGCAGCGCCGGGTGACCAGCGGCTGCACTGCGCCCACGCCCAGTTCGGTCGCCTTTTCCAGCACGAGGTCGAAATTGGGCTTCTTGAGCAGCGCCGCGCATAGCACGAAGTCCGGCACATCCTCGCGCACGCGCAGCAGATCGCGGGCACGCAGTACGACATCGCGCTTGCCGGCAGAGACGACCTCGCAGGCCCATTCGCCGGTTTCGTCGTCGCAGGCGATTACGGCGTCGCCCACCGCCACCCGCATGACTTTGCCCAGATAATGGGCCTGCGCCCCCTCCAAAGCGATCTCGCTATCCTGGGCAAGCGGGCCGGAAACGAACAGGCGCGGGGCCGAGCGCGGCGGCCAGGCGGGGGTTGCGGGCATCTGGGGAGGTCTTTCGTGCGGTCTGGCGGCCCTTGTCGCCCGATCCCGGCGGCGATGCAACGCTTCGCCTTCTTATGTTCACCAGTCACGTTCGGGATGACATAATAGGCGTAATCGACTAGTCGATTACGGGTGACTCAACCTTCGCTCGTCCCCGACAGTCAGCATCGCGGCCTGGTTTCTCTGCTGCCACCCCGCTTGCGTGACTTTGCCATGCTGGCCCGGTTCGACCGGCCGATCGGCTGGTGGCTGCTGTTCTGGCCCTGCGTCTGGGGCGTGATGCTGGCCGGCGGAGAAAAGCGCTGGGACCTTGTGCTGTGGATGCTGGCCGGCTCGATCGCGATGCGCGGGGCGGGCTGCGTCTACAACGACATCGTCGACGCAGATCTTGACCGCCGCGTCGCCCGCACCGCACTGCGCCCCATTGCCAGCGGTCGGGTGAGCAAGGGCGCGGCCTGGGCTTGGCTCCTGATCCTGTGCGCCGTCGGCCTTGTGGTCCTGCTGCAACTGCGCTGGGAAGCGCAGCTGGTGGCCTTGGGAAGTGTCGCCCTGGTGGCTGGCTATCCTTTCATGAAGCGCATCACATGGTGGCCGCAGGCCTGGCTGGGCATGGTGTTCACATGGGGCGCGCTGGTCGGTTGGGTGGAGATCCGCGGCGACCATCTGGAGGCGATCGGCGCGCTCTATCTCGGCGCAATCTTCTGGTGCATCGGCTACGATACCATCTACGCTCTGCAGGACCGCGAGGACGATGCGCTGGTGGGCATCCGCTCGTCCGCATTGCGGTTGGGATCGCGGGTGCGCGCGGGCGTTGGCGGGTTTTATGCGCTGGCGCTGGCGTTCTGGGCGCTGGCGTTCTGGATCATACGCCCGGACTGGGTGGCGCTTGTCGCGCTTGTGCCAATGGCGTTACATCTGGGCTTCCAGGTCCTGACGCTGGACCCCGAGGATGGTGAAAACCCGCTGGCCCGCTTCCGTTCGAATCGCGATGCCGGGCTGGTCATGGCGTTGGCCTGCTGGGTGGTAGGCAACGCCGGTATCATCTGAACGGGAGGCGGCGTCCGGGCGCCGCCGGAACTCTCAGTCGTAATTGACCAGTTCGAACTCGATTCCGTCCCAATCGAAGAAATAGAAGCGCCGTCCCGGATCATAGTCGGCGTGCGCAAAAGGCTCCAGCCCAGCTGCGATCACGGTGCGTTCTGCGGCGTCGAGGTCTTCCACTACCAGACCGACGTGATTGAGCGGGGCGCCTTTGGCGAACCGGTGGCGCTCCTTGCGGTCGGTGTAGACGGCGATGTAGCTGAAATCTCCTCCGACGTGGATCGTCTCGCCGCCGCCTAGTGCCGGGCCCCTCCAGCGCTCATGCCAGCCCAGCAGGTCCTGCAGGAGAGTGGCGGAACGCTCGATGTCGCTGACGGTGATATTCGCATGCTCGAGGCGGCCCTGGGCCATGTGTCGGTCTCCTTGGTGTCACCGGCGAATCGGCCGGCTTGGCAAAGATGCAATCTCAAGTTAACTTGAGATCAAGCGCTTTTGCAAAGGACGCTCTCGTAATGGTCCAGGACCGCTTCATCAGCATCGGCGACCTTTCCCGGCGCACCGGCGTCGCGGTTTCGGCGATCCGGTTCTACGAAGAGAAGGGCCTGCTCACGAGCCTGCGGTCCGGCGGCAACCAGCGGCGTTTCCTGCGCTCCGACATACGGCGCGTCAGTTTCATCCTGATCGCCCAGAAGCTGGGACTGGCGCTCGCCCAGATCGAGCGCGAACTTGCGGAGCTGCCGCAGGGCCGCACGCCGACGCTGGCGGATTGGGAGCGGATCAGCCGGTCCATGCGCGAATCGATCGATGCCCGGATCGCGCTGCTCGAACTGACCCGCCGCAAGCTCGACGAATGCATCGGCTGCGGCTGCCTGAGCCTGACGAAATGCCGGCTCTACAACGCCGAGGACACGGCGGGCGCACAGGGCCCGGGGCCGCGCTTCGTGCTGGGCTGACGGCCTACTGCGCCGCCAGCAGTTCCTCGGCGCCGCCAAGGTCCACGCTGACGAGGCGGGAGATGCCCTTTTCCACCATGGTCACGCCGAACAGGCGGTGCATCCTGCTCATCGTCACGGCATTGTGAGTGACGACGAGGTAGCGCGTCTCCGTCTCGCGGGTCATCGCTTCGAGGAGGTCGCAGAAGCGTTCGATGTTGGCATCGTCGAGCGGGGCGTCGACTTCGTCCAGCACGCAGATCGGCGCGGGGTTGGTCAGGAACAGGCCGAAGATCAACGCAACTGCCGTCAGTGCCTGCTCACCGCCTGAAAGCAGAGTGAGTGATTGCAGCCGCTTACCGGGAGGCTGTGCGTAGATTTCCAGCCCAGCCTCCAGCGGATCGTCCGAATCGACGAGCGCGAGGTGGGCTTGGCCGCCCTGAAACAGCTGCTGGAACAGGCGCCGGAAATGGCCGTCGACTGCCTCGAAAGCAGCGCGCAAGCGTTCGCGCCCTTCGCGGTTGAGGTTGCCGATCGAGCCGCGCAGGCGGTTGACCGCCTCGGTCAGTTCGGCCTTTTCGGCGGCGCTGGTGCCTAGCTGGCCTTCGGCTTCGGCCAATTCGTCGGCCGCGACGAGGTTGACCGGGCCGATCCGCTCGCGCTCGGCAACGAGGCGGTCCATCGTCATGCTTTCGCCCTCGGCGCTGCCCACTTCAACGTACGCAAAGGCGAAGCGCTCCGGCAGGACCGGGGGCGGGCACTGGAAACGCTCGCCCGAAACGCGGGTCATTTCGACGCGGCGCGAATCCTCATGCTCGGCCCGGGCGACGGCTCCAGCGCGGCCTTCGCGCGCGGCGGCAAGGGTTTCTTGCGCGGCGGAAAGCGCGGTTTCAGCTTTGCGCGAAGCATCCGTGGCAGCGGCGACGGCGGCTTCTGCCTTCGCCAGTTCATCGGCAAGGCGGGTGCGCACGGCTTCGCCCTGCTCGATCTGCTGCATCAGCGAGGCCGGCTTGGCGGCGACGACCGCGCGTTCGGTCTCGATTTCTTCCAGCCGTCCAGCCATCTGCGCGAGGCGATTGGCGGCGTCGCCGGAACGGGCCTGCCAGCCGCGAATATCGCCGCGCTGGGCAGTCGTGCGTTCCCGCGCGACGGCCAGCGCCTGATCGTGTGCTGCAAGAGCGGCCATGGCGGCTTGCAGGGCGCTGCGGGCCTGCACATTGCGGGCGCGTGCCGCTTCCAGTTCGGCGCGGCCTGCCGCCGGGTCGGGCAGAGCGGCCAGTTTGGCATTGGCGCCGGCGACTTCTTCGGCGGCGGCTTGCTGCTGCTGCGCAAGGTCGGCTACCGCAGCATCGAGTTCGGCGCGGCGCGCGCGCTGGCGGCTGCGCGCATCCTCGGCCTGATCGACGGCGCGCAGGGCGCTGCGCTCGGCTTCCGCTGCTGCGGCGATGGCGCGTTCGGCGGAAATGAGCTGCGACGACAGCGCCGCCAGTTCCTGCCCCGCCGCTGTTTGCCGCGTCTCTGCGGCGGTGACGGCTTCGCGCAAGGGCGGAAGCTGGGAATCGAGCTGTGCAAAGCGGTTCTCCGCTTCAAGCCGGGCCGCTTCGGCAGCGCCTTCGCCGCGCGCGACGAAGCCGTCCCAGCGCCGCAGCACGCCGGCGCGGGTCACCAGCCACTCGCCCGGCTTCAGGACGCGCCCGTCGTCTTCATCGCTGACGTGGACCAGCGCGAGGCGTGCGGCGAGTTCGTCCGGGCACTTGCCGACATGGGCGGCAAGGCTGTCCGCGACGGGCGTGGGCGGCTCGGCTCCGGTCCAGAAGCGGCCGTCGGCGCCTTTGACAAGGCCCAGCGGCGCCTTGGCATCACGGCCGAGCACGGCGGCAAGGGCGCGTTCGTAGCCCGGCGCGGCGCGCAGGGCATCGATGGCCACGGGGAGGCCGTGGGCCGCCCTGGCGCCCTTGGCGCGGGCCTCGCGGTCGCGCTGCAGGGCGGTATGTTCGCGTTCGATGCCGGTTAGGTCGGCGCGGGCTCCCGCCAGCGCGGAAGCGGCCGTGTCGCGCTCTGCCTGGAGGGCGGTTTTGCGCGCCTGCATGTCGTCCAGCCCTTCGCGCGCCTTGGCCAGCGCGGCGTTCGCATCCTCCGCCAAGGCCTTCGCGGCGGCGATCGCGGCGTCGAGTTCGGCGGCGTCGGCCTGCGCGGCGATCTGTCCCTCGATCCGGGCGATATCCTGCTGGACGCGGGCGCTGCGGCTGCGGGCTTGCGCTACTTCGGCCTCGGCGATGCGCCATTCGGCCTCGACCCCGGCCTGCCGCGCGGTGGCCTGCGCAAGGTCCAGCTCGGCGGCACGTGAGGCTTGCTCGGCGCCGTCGAGAGTGTTGGCGAAGCGCGGGCGCATGGCTTCGTCCGCCGCCAGTTGCTTCTCGCCGTCCGCCAGTTCGCGTTCGAGCCGGGCGAGCGCTTCGGCGGCGTCGCGGGTCAGGCGGTCGGCATCGTGCCGGTCTTCCTCCAGCCGGGTGCGCTGGCGGTCGAGATCGGCGAGGCGCTGTTCGGCGGCTTCCAACTGGCTGGTCAGCGTGGCCATGCGGTGGCCCTGCGCGCTGGCATCGTCGCGGCGGTCGGCAAGTTCGTCGCGCGTTTCCGCGAGGGTCTGGGCGGCCTTGGCCTGCTGGCTCTGCGCTTCCACGGCCAAGCCCTGCGCCATGGTAACCCGCGCTTCGGCGGCCTGCGCTTCCTTGCGCGCGGCCTCGGCGGCTTCGGCGGCATCGCGCCAGCGGGCGAAGACGAGGCGCGCTTCGGAAAGGCGGATCTGGTCGGTCAGCGCCTTGTAGCGTTCGGCGGCCTTGGCCTGCCGCCGCAACGTCCCGACCTGTTTATCGAGGCTGGCCATGAGGTCGTCGAGGCGGGCCAGGTTCGCTTCTGTAGCTCTAAGGCGCTGTTCGGCGTCCTTGCGGCGTACGTGCAGGCCGGCGATGCCTGCGGCCTCTTCCAGCATCGCCCGGCGTTCTGCGGGCTTGGCGGCGATGACGGCGGCGATGCGGCCTTGGCTGACCAGTGCGGGGCTGTGCGCGCCGGTGGCGGCATCGGCGAAGGTCAGCGCTACGTCCTTGGCGCGAACGTCCCGGCCGTTGATGCGATAGGCGCTTCCTGCGCCGCGCTCGATCCGGCGGACGACTTCCAGTTCCTCACGCAAGCCGTCGGCGCGGGCGGCGGTTTCGGCCTTGAGAACCACTTCGGCGAAGGAGCGCGGCGGGCGCTTGTCCGTGCCGGCGAAGATCACGTCTTCCATGCCGCCGCCGCGCATCGACTTGGGCGAGCTTTCGCCCATGACCCAGCGGATCGCTTCGAGAAGGTTGGACTTGCCGCAGCCATTGGGGCCGACGACGCCTGTCAGCCCCGGCTCGATGCGCAGTTCGGCCGGCTCGACGAAGCTCTTGAATCCGCTGAGCTTGAGCCGGTGGATGCGCATCGAGTTATTACCGTCAGGACATCAGATCAGCGAGCGCCGGCCTGCTGCAGCTTGGGTTCGATTTCCGCCCACGAGCCGGAACCGACCGAATTGCCGTTGATGATGAAGCTGGGGGTGCCGGTGATGTTGAACTGCTCCGACGCCTTCTGAGTCTGGTCGGCAAGCGCCTTGGCCTTGGCGGTGTCGGCAAGGCACGCATTGGCCTGATCGCGGGCGATGCCGCGCGATGCGAAAAAGTCGCTCATACCGGAAACCTGCGCGACCGCGCCGATCTGCTGTTCCTTGGGCATCGTGTCGAGCGCGGCCAGCTTCGCCTTGTCGGCGTTCTGCATGTTCTCGAACATCTTGGGCTGCCAGGCCCAGAACTGCTCGCTCAGCGGGATCACCGCTTCGGTCGTGCCGCAGGTCGCCAGCAGCGATGCGGGGATGTCGAAGACATTGAGCATGAAGTAGCGCATCTCATAGCTCACGCGGCCGCTGGCGACATAGTCGTCGCGCAGCTTGCCGAAGCTTTCCTTCGCGAATTCGGCGCAGTGCGAGCAGCTGAGCGCGCCGTACTCGATCAGCTTGATCGGGGCGTCGGGGTTGCCCATGCGGTAGCCGCCCTCGGGGGTCTTTTCGATCATGTCGGCCCAGGCCTTGCCGGCGGGCGGAGCGATCTTGGCGATCGGTTCGCCCGAGACGGGACCGGCGGCCTCGTCCTTCTTGCCGCAGCTGGCGAGGCCAAGAGCGAGCGGGGCGACGAGCAGACCAAGAGCGATCTGGCGGAAACGGTTGCGGAACATCGGAGGCGAATCCTTACGTGTGCACTTGTGACAGGGCTAGCCCATGGACGGGCCGAAGACAAAGCACGGCGCGGCGCTGCATCCACAGCTTGCCGCCGCCATGCGGGCAGATCAGATATTGCCGGCGCGCTGCTCGGCGATCTTGGCGGTGATCGCCTTGGATACCGATGCCCAGTCGTTGGCATTCAGTACTTCGCCGTTGAGCGTGAAGCTGGGCGTGCCCTGGAAGCCAAGCTTCTCGACTTCGGTCTGCTGGGTGCGCAGTTTGTCGAGCATCGCCTTGTCGGCCAGGCAGACGTCGGTCTGTGCGCGGCCCATGCCCCAGGCTCCCATCTGGTCGTAGAAGCCGAGGTCGCTGGCGATGGCGCGCATCCGGTCGGTGAGCTGGCCCTGATACCAGCGAGCCTGCTGGTCGCGGCTGAACTTTTCGACTTTGCCCAGCCAGGTTTCCTGGGTGGCGAAGAACGCGTTGTGGCGCACGAAGAAGCGCTTGGGGTCGCCGCAATTCGTCAGCATCGCCACGGTCAGGTCGATCGGATTGCGCAGGAAATTGGTTACCGTCACCGAAACCTGCCCCTTCGGCACTACAGTCAGGCGCAGGACCGGGTCGGATTCCTTGTGGAAATGGGCGCAGTGCGGGCAGGTATAGCTGACGTATTCGTTGAGCTTCACCGGCGCGTCGGGGTTGCCATAGCGGTGGCTGCCATCGGGAGTGGCGACGACCTGACCCGCCCAGTTCTTTCCGGCTGAAGAGGGCGCGGGCGCCGGCTTTTTCGCAGGCGCGGCGGCAATGCTCAGCGCGGCGCAGGCGGCGAGGGCGGTAAAACGAAGCGTGGTCTTCATGCTGGCGAAACGCATCCTGGTCATTCCTGGCACTGTTATTCCTGGCCGCCCTTGGCCTCGATGCTGCGGGCAAGCGATTCGAGCACCGCGCGAAGTTCGGGATCGCCGATGTCTCGCAGCGATTCGCCCAGTTCGAACGGTACCGGCTTCAGCGTCGGCGAAGCGGCGACGCGAGGCGGAGTGGCGACCGGCGGCTTAACGTCGCCTTGCCGGATTTTCACGCGGGCCACTGCGTTGTAGCCGAAGAAGCGGTTCACCCGCTCGACGATCTCGGGGATGACGTGCTGGATCATCGGCGCATGGGCGGCGACGACGACCAGTTGAAGTATGCCGTCGCTCTTTTCGCCGGGGGGAAAACGGATCGATTCCGGCGAGCAGACGCGGGCATGGCGGGCGCCGACGATCTCGGGCCAGCGCGATACCACGCTGGATTGGACGAAGCCGAAGCGGCGAAAGGCGGTGCGCCCCACTTCCGGCATCAGATCGGAGATCGCTCGGGCCTGGCCGCCGCGTGGGCGCTCATAAAGCTTCAGGCCCGGCTTCGATGCCTTGCCCTTTTTGTCCGATTGTTTGCCGGGATTGCGTTCCATTACCGGCGCTCCAATGCCATAGCGGGCGCATGGACGCCAGTTCGGATACCACAGGTACGACGAGGATCGCGCAGGACCTGCTGGGTTGGTACGACACCCATGGCCGCGACCTGCCCTGGCGCGCGCGTCCCGGCAGCCCGGCGCCCGATCCATACCGGGTGTGGCTTTCTGAAGTGATGCTGCAGCAAACCACCGTAGGCGCGGTGAAGGCCTACTTCGCCGCTTTCACGGCGCGTTGGCCGACCGTCATGGCGCTGGCCGCCGCGCCGGACGAGGATGTCATGGCGGCATGGGCGGGGCTTGGTTATTACGCCCGCGCTCGCAACCTGCTGGCCTGCGCCCGCGAAGTGGCGGCGCGCGGCGGGCAGTTTCCCGATACCGAGGACGGCCTTCGCGCCCTGCCGGGGCTGGGCGCTTATACCGCCGCTGCGGTGGCCGCGATCGCGTTCGGGCGGCGCGCGGTGGTGGTGGACGCCAATGTCGAGCGGGTCGTCTCGCGGCTGTTCGCGATCGACACGCCGCTGCCTGGCTCTCGCCCGCTGATCCGCGAATATGCCGACGTCATTACGCCCGATCTGCGGTCCGGCGACTTTGCGCAGGCGATGATGGACCTTGGCAGCGGCGTCTGCACATCGCGCAGCCCGCGCTGCCTGCTATGCCC
Source organism: Novosphingobium barchaimii LL02 (assembly GCF_001046635.1). GTDB lineage: Bacteria > Pseudomonadota > Alphaproteobacteria > Sphingomonadales > Sphingomonadaceae > Novosphingobium > Novosphingobium barchaimii. The sequence continues at coordinate 439,659 of NZ_KQ130454.1, read as the reverse complement.
TCTGTCGGCCGGATGCGCCGGGCGGGCCAGCGGTGAGCCGGAGCGCCTGCCGGTCAAGGCGGCGAAGAAGGCCAAGCCTGTGCGCAAGGGCCGCGCCTTCTGGATCGAGCGTGAATTGGGCGGCGAGGCACAGGTCTGGCTGGTGCGCCGCGCCGACAAGGGGATGCTGGGCGGAATGCGCGCGCTCCCCGACGATGGCTGGGCCGCCCGCGCCGATGGTTGCGGTGAGGGGCCGGCATCTGGACCATGGGATAGCGCGGGCAAGGTCGATCACGTGTTCACGCACTTCTCCCTGGAACTGAGCCTTGCGGTCTATCTCGGCGGCCGGTTCGAAGGCGCCGAAGGTGAGTGGTGGCCGCTGGACCGGCTGGACGAGGCGGGACTGCCGACGCTTTTCGCCAAGGCCGCGCGCCTTGCTCTTGCCGCCGAAAGGCAGGACGCTTGATCCGGGCCCTCGAAGCGGCGATGGACCGGCGCGCGCTGCTGGGCATGGCCGGTGCCGCCGGGCTGGGCGCGGCGCTGATGCCGAAGCTCGCCTGGGCCGCCGCGCAGCCGGAACTGCTCCCCAAAGTCCGCGCCGTGGTCGAACGCTGGACCGGGCCGGGCAGGTTTCCCGGCATGGTGGCCTCGCTCGGTCTGCCCGGACGCGAGCCGGAATTCGTGGCGCGCGGGTCGGAGGGTTTCAACGACCCCGACACGGTGACGCCAGACAGCCTGTGTCGCATTTATTCGATGACCAAGCCGGTCACCGCGATGGCGGCGATGCAACTGATCGCGCAGGGCCGCCTCGGGCTAGACCAGCCGGTTTACGAAATACTGCCGAAATTCCGCACCATGCAGGTGCAGGACACGTACGACGGCTCGGTCACCGCGCTTCACCCTGCGCCCCGGCCGATCACGATGCGCCACTTGATGACGCACACCTCGGGGCTGGGTTATACCATCGTCCAGAACGGCGCGATCCGGCGGCTGATGACCGGCAAGGGCCTCGTTCCCGGCCAGATCAGCCGGCTGACCGCACCCGGGCTGGACTGGGGCACGCCGGTCAAGGGACTGGATCACTTCGCCGACCGACTTGCCGAAGTGCCGTTGGTCGCCGATCCCGGCACGCGGTGGAGCTACTCGATGGGCCTCGACCTGATGGGCCGGGTGATCGAGGTGGTGACCGGCCAGCCCTTCGACGTCTACCTTCACGAAACGATCTTCGCGCCCGCCGGGATGACCAGTACCTGGTTCCAGGTCCCGGCTGCCGAGGCACACCGGCTGACCACCAACTACGTCGCCATCGGCGAGGTTCTTGCCCCGATAGACGAGGGCGCCACTTCGATCTTCCTCGACAAGCCGGCCTTTCCCTTTGGCGGTGCCGGGCTGGTCAGCAGCCCGCGCGATTACGACAGGTTCCTGCGCCTGCTCGCCCAGTTCGGCATGATTGACGGGCGGCGCGTGCTCAGCGAAAGCGCGGTGCGCACCGGCACCTCTAACCTTCTGCCGCCCGGCGTCAGCGTGCCTGCCGCCTTTGGTGGCCCTTCCGGCTTTGGCGCGGGCGGCCGTGTGGGCAAGGGCGCGGAGGCGGGCATTTACGGTTGGTCCGGCGCGGCGGGGACTGTCGGCATGGTCGATATGGTTCACGGCCTGCGTTCGCAGATTTTCGTCCAGTTCATGCCCCCCGACGCGCTCGACCTGCTGCCTGAATTCCAGGCCGCGTTAAAGGCCGATGTTCTTGCGATCCTGGAGACCCGTTGACGTGCTTATCACCGCTTCTGCCCCGATAGCCTTCGCCGGCTCGCATATCGACCGCGCCGATCACATCCGAGGCGACCCGGACGCCATCGCCGCCCTGATGACCGCCCGTGCCCGCCTCCTGAAGCTGGAAGGGCTTGACCCGGTGCTGACCCCGGAAGGCCGCCTCGTCTGGAGCAGCCTTGCCGATGCAGCGCCGGAAAACGAACTGGTATTCCTCGGCCTGGATGATGCCCAGCGCGGTTGTTTTGCCGAGGTGGTGCCCGTCGATCCGGGCGGCAGTCCCCACGCCGGCCCCGCCAGCTGGAACGCGATGACGGTGCTGGAACCTGCCGAACTGGCGGCTTACGGCGGCGCCCGCGCTCTGGTCGGCTGGCATGCGCGGCACCGTTTCTGCGCGGTCTGCGGCCAGCCCACGGTGATCGCCAAGGGCGGCTGGCAGCGTTCCTGCACCGGCTGCACGGCGGAGCATTTTCCCCGCGTCGATCCGGTGACGATCATGTCGGTGGAGCATGACGGCAAGCTGCTGCTCGGCCGACAGCCGCGCTTTCCGGCGGGGCGTTACTCCGCGCTGGCCGGCTTCGTCGAGCCTGGCGAGACGATCGAGGAAGCCGTGGCGCGGGAGACCTTCGAGGAAGCGGGGGTCCGGGTCCGCGATGTCACGTACATCGCCAGCCAGCCCTGGCCGTTCCCGTCCTCGCTGATGATCGGCTGCCATGCCTTCGCGGACGATCCGGCGATCACGATCGACGTCACCGAACTGGAGGACGCCCGCTGGTTCACCCGCGCCGAAGTGATCGACGCGCTGGAGGCCACGGCAGTCGGCGAAAGCGGCCGTGCCTTCTGGGCGCCGCCGAAATATGCGGTCGCCCATGTGCTGCTGCAATGGTGGGTGGACCGGGCGGTTTAGGTGACGATGCCGGTTTGTTGATGAAGTACATGCGCGCGGGGCCTTTCGTACAAGGCCTTGCGGATGTGGCGGTATCGACGATGGAAAGAGCCGGCGGGAGGATGACAGGCGGCGGCGATGTAGGAAAGCCTTCGGGCCGGCGGGCCGCCTGTTACATCAGCCCCAGCTTCATCAGTTCGCGCGCCAGTTTGGGCGGCATCGCGTCGCCTGCGCTTTCGCCCTCGGCGAGGTCGCGCGGGGCATCCTCGTCCTTGAGGTAGCGCCAGCCCTGATGGGCGCGCTTGGGCTTGGTCACTACCGGGATGAGCCTGGGTTCGAGCCGGATATGCCAGCGCCCGTCGCTTTCGCGCTGTTCGAAACCGACGATCGGCGAACGGCCGATCAGCGCATGCTCGAAGATCCAGTAGAGCGAGCCGCCGATCATCTCCGCATGGCGCGTGGGCAGATAGCGCGTGGTCATCAGCGCCTCGCCCCCGGCATGGCTCTCCAGCCAGGCGCGAAGGGAGGCGGGGCTTTCTGCGGAATACGCGATCTTGGTCATGTGCAGCGGCATACCCGCCAAGATAGGGAGGCGCCGCATAGGGCGAAAGGAGAATTGCCCAATGCGGCCTGACAAATTCACGCTGAGGGTTGTCGCTTATCGGGCAGGAAAGGCAGGCGCGTTACTTCCTCCGCCGCTTATGCCGAGCTTGTCGAAGCATAAAAAGCGCCCCGCCGCAGGGCCTTCGACAAGCTCAGGCTGAGCGGGGTTGGAAAGACGGATTTGGGTGGCTAGCGGCCCGATTGATTTTGGAACCGCAGGGGGCAGGAGTCGCTACTGTTTTGCGAGGGCGTCGAAAAACAACATTTTTATAGGAACTGAAGTTGCTGCCTTCGATGAAAAAACACCGATATTGAATCCCCGACCATGCAACGCCGGTTGCGTGACCGTAAAGCTATCAAAAGGGCTGGCTCCTTGGGCTGCGACAACATTGAAAATTCCATTGTTATAGGAAATTACTCCTCCAATATTTTGGCCTTCAGAGCAATATTTCACTGTAGCAAACCCAGGAACGCGAGATTCATCTAAATGGATTGATCCGCATTTGGACGGTTGATTGATTATCTCTGCTTTTGAAAGCGTAGTTTCCGCCGGCAACGAGCCATTCACCGGTAATGACGCTTGCAGGCCATTTTTAGTGTAAATCGTTGTTGACCCTACTGCTCTGAATCCTATCAAAGCAAATCTACATCCTGATTTTGATTTTAATATAAATTCAATATTGTTCTTTTCGACAGTGTAATTTCGGATCGTAACAGGGAAGGTATTTTTTTGAGGGGAAACTACTAATATGTCGTCAGCCGCACACTCAGTAAAACTGCTGTCCTGGCGAGTGGGCTGCCATGATGGTAGTGTCTGAGCAGCACTCATGGTTGCAGAAAAGGCTGTTAGGCTGGCGAGAAGCAGCTTCATTTGTCATTTTTCCCATGACGTGATCCGCCCATCTACTACATTATAACGTTGCTTAGAATGATGCCTAAGGTCTGCAATGGGGCGCGAGCAGACAGGCTACTTTTGCCTGATTTGGGTGGTTGGTTGCCATAGCCGCACCCACACCGCTCATGCTGAGCTTGTCGAAGCATGGGGAGCACAGCGCCCCGCCGTAGGGCCTTCGACAAGCTCAGGCTGAGCGGGGTTGGAAGGACGGATTTGGGGCGACAGCTGCCAAACCCCAGATATCGCACTCACCCCAACCGGAGATTACGGCGCGGGCTAAGCCAGCCCCGTCAGCACCGCGAGGCCCAGGAAGGTGAAGAAGCCCATCGTATCGGTCGCGGTGGTCACGAAAACTGCTGAGGACACCGCCGGGTCGACGTTGAAGCGGTCCAGCGTTACCGGGACGAGGATACCCGCAAGGCCCGCGACGAGGTTGTTTATCAGCATGGCCGAGGCGATCACCGCGCCCAGCAGCGGGTTGCCGAAAACCAGTGCGGTGCCGGTGCCGATCAGGACGCCCAGCGCCAGCCCGTTGGTCAGGGCGATGCGGAATTCGCGCCAGATCATGCGCGCGGTGTTCGAATCGGTCAGCTGGTTGGTGGCGATGGCGCGCACCACCACGGCCAGGGTCTGGGTGCCGGCATTGCCGCCCATGCCCGAGACGATCGGCATCAGCACCGCCAGCAGTGCAAAGCGGGTGATCGCGCCCTGGAACAGGCCGACGACCGAGGAGGCCAGCATCGCCGTCGCCAGGTTCACCACCAGCCAGGTCAGGCGGGCGCGCACGGTCAGCAGGATCGGCTCGTTGATGTCGCCGTCGCCCGCGCCGGACAGCAGCAGGGCATCCTCGCCCGCTTCCTCGGAGATGATGTGGACGATGTCATCGACGGTGATCTGGCCGATCAGCCGCCCCGAGGTGTCGACCACCGCGGCCGAAATCAGCGCGTACTTCTGGAAGCGCAGCGCGACTTCTTCCTGGTCCATGTCGGCCGGGATCAGGGTCTGGTCGCGCGCCATCACGTCGTAAAGCGGGATATTGCGCGGGCAGCGCAGGATCCAGGACAGCGAGCACGTTCCCACCGGGCGGTGCATCGGATCGACGCAGAACACTTCCCAGAACTCGGTCGGCAGTTCGCGGTGTTCGCGCAGGTAATCGATGAGGTCGCCCACGGTCATCGTCTCGGGCACCGCGACATGGTCGCGGCTCATCATGCGGCCGGCGGATTCTTCGGGGTAGGACAGCGCCGATTCGATGGCGGCGCGGTCTTCCGGCTCCATCTCGGCGAGGACGGCCTGCTGGTCCGCCTCGTCGAGATCTTCCAGCATCGCGACGGCGTCGTCGGTATCCAGACCGCCGGCGATCTCGGCGACGACATCGGCCGGAAGCGCTTCCATCAGCGCCTCGCGGACCCAGTCGTTCATCTCTGCGATGACTTCCACGCCCATCAGGTCGCGGATCGAGCGGGCGAGAGTCAGGCGTTCGCGTTCGTCGACCAGCTCGAACAAGTCGGCGATGTCGGCGGGGTGGAGCGGTTCGACAAGGTCGTAGACGCGGTCGGAGTCCTCGTCGTCGAGGGCCTCTTTGACGTTGCGGACGAATTCGGGTTTGAGGCGGTTGTCTTCGTCGAGGGTCTCGGATTCGGGCATGCCTTCGGGCGCGGTATCATCCGCTGCGCCGGGCAGTTCTTCCTTGAGGTCCGCTTCGCTCATAGGGGCCGGTCTACGCAGCTATTTCGCAATTGCAACAGCCGGGAGGGGCGTTGCCGGAGGTTTCCCGCAAGTCGTTTCGGCAGATGGTTCGGGCGGGCGATCGGGCGCATGGCTCGGCAAGGCGTGACATTGGCGCGGCGCGCCTTATATCGAGCGCCAAGCCGACCGGCGCGCGCCAACGACCTTGCGCGCCGACAATAGGAGACATGCGATGGCTGACGAATTTCTGACCCTCACGCTCGACACCGGCAATGGCGAAGGCGGCGACGTCAAGATCAAGCTGCGTTCGGACCTGGCCCCCGGCCACGTCGACCGCATCAAGGAACTGACTGGCGAGGGTTTCTACGACGGCGTGAAGTTCCACCGCGTCATCCCCGGCTTCATGGCGCAGGGCGGCTGCCCCAACGGCACCGGCATGGGCGGTTCGGACAAGCCTGACCTCCAGGCTGAATTCAACGCCGAAAAGCACGTGCGCGGCGTGTGCTCGATGGCCCGCACCAGCTACCCGCACTCGGCCAACAGCCAGTTCTTCATCTGCTTCGACGATGCCAGCTTCCTCGACAAGCAGTACACCGTCTGGGGCCAGGTGGTAGAAGGCATGGAACTGGTCGACGCGCTGCCCAAGGGCGAGCCCCCGCGTGAGCCGGGCAAGATCGTCAAGGCGACCATCAGCGAAGGCTGATCGGCCCCGCCAAGATTCGAGAGGGGCGGCCTGAAAGGGCCGCCCTTTTTCGTGGGCGGCGTGCTTTTGAACTGCGTCTCCGCCGGGGCAAGTCGCGATCTTCGTCGATGGGCGGAGCCAAAATCGCGGCCGGGCGTTGATACGGGCACCAGAACAAGAATAACGGGTGCCGTTTGAAACGCTTACTTCCCTTGTGCCTTCCTGCTCTCGTGATGATCTCCGCTTGCGGACCGCGCAGCGAGCCGACCGCCGACCCCTCAAATGCAGCGGCGAGCGGTACGCTGGCCTTCGCCAATGCGCCCGGCGGGGGAGAGACCGAGGCTGCCGACAGCCTGATCATGCGCGCGCAAGTGGCGCTCGACCGGCTGGCCTTCTCGCCCGGCGTGATCGACGGCAGGCAGGGGCAGTCCTACAAGCTGGCGCTGGCGGCCTTCCAGGAAGCGCGCGGCCTGCCGTCTACCGGACAGCTCGATCCGGCAACGCAGACGGCGCTGTTCCAGGGGCAGGGCACGGCGGCGACGCTGCTGGTCGTGATCCCCGAGGCTTTCGCGCGCGGACCGTTCGTGCGGGATCTGCCTCACAAGACGGCCGAGCTGGCCCGTTTCGACCACCTTGGCTATCGTTCGATGACAGAAGCGCTGGCCGAACGGTTCCACACCACGCCTGACACGCTGTACGCGCTCAACGGCCCCAATACCGCACTGGCGGCGGGGCGCACGATCCGCGTGCCGGCGATCGCCAACGTGGCGCCCGCGAAGATCGAGGGAGACGAACGCGGCTGGGCCGATACCCTGCAACGCCTGGGCGTGGCGGGCGATCAGCCCAATGCCGAGCGTATCGTCGTCGACAAGTCTCAAGGCACGCTGCGCGTCTACGACAAGGCGGAGAAGTTGATCGCCCAGTTCCCGGTGACCACGGGCAGCGCTCACGATCCGCTGCCGATCGGCACCTGGAAGATCAAGGGCACTTCGCGCAACCCCGATTACCAGTACGACCCGGACCTGTTCTGGGACGCGAGCAAGAACGACAAGGCCAAGCGCCTCGCCCCCGGACCCAACGGCCCGGTCGGCGTGGTGTGGATCGACTTGTCGAAGGACCATTACGGCATCCATGGCACGCCCGAGCCGCAGACGATCGGCCGCAGCGAAAGCCATGGCTGCGTGCGCCTGACCAACTGGGACGCGGCCCGCCTTGCACAGATGGTCCACACCGGGACCGAGGTGGTCTTTCAGCCCTGATCCCGACTAAAAGGGATAGGCCGAGTCCCTGCCGCGATGGACGGAAACCTCGCTCCTTGCCCGCTTTCGCTGCCGGACCTAGCCCGGGCTGACCATCCGGTTTCAAGGAGCGCAGGACCATCATGAAATTCCGTATCGCCGCCCCGCTGGGCATTTGCGCCGGCCTGTGCGCTCTTGCCGCCGCATCGCCCGCCGCTGCTAAAGTCACGGCCGAGGCCAACGTGGCACGCTCGGAAGGATCATGGGGCGGCGAACTGGCGGTGGGCGTGCCGGTGATCGAGGACGGCGGTTTCGCGATTACCCCGGCAGTCGGCGCGTTCTTCCACAAGCGCGATCACGACGGCTTCTACAAGGACGATTCGCAGTGCTTCCGCAGCAGCAATGACGATCAGGTGTCTGACGGCAAGTGCGACAATTCCGGCACCAAGATCTTCGGCAAGGTGGAAGCCACCTATCGCCTGCCGATGTCCTTTGCGGTGGGCGTGGGCGCGCGCCTGATCGGCAACGATCTGCGTGCTTATGGCACGGTGGCCATGCCGCTGCTGCCGATGATCGACCTCAAGGGCAACATCGGCGACCACTATCTCGCCGCAGGCGTTCAGGCACGGTTCTGACGGTCAGCTGATTTCGGGTGCTTTGCGGCGCAGAGGAGCAAGGGGCGGCGTGATCGCCGCCATTTGTGCGTCGGTGATCCGCTTCCCCGCCATCAGCAGACGCAGGAGGCGGGGGACCATCTGGCGCAGGATCCCCGCGGCCAGGACGGCGATCGCCAGTACCAAGGGCGGCGCGATCAGGAAGGCAGCAAGCGCTGCATTTGCGCCCAGGGACACGCTTGCGGGACCCAGTACGATCCAGACAAGGCCGATGATCAGCGGGTGGGAACAGAAGACGAAGAAGATAACCGGTTCGAAGCGCGCAAAGGCTGACGCCAGTTGCTCCTTGCCGGCGATGGCAACGGCAGTCAGGCAGAACGTGACGGCACCTGCTCCCCTTTGAACGATGAGCAGTGCGGCATTTGCGGGCCCGTCTGCCCGCAGCGCGGAATAATCGGTCATGACGAACGGAAGCATTGCCAGGATCACGAGCACCCCCGCCGCCAGTGACCATGAGAGGCCGGGGCGCCTGAGGATGGCCCGTGCCTGCCAGCACTTTTGACCCGCGCCCAGGCCGATCGTATAAAACAGGGGAATGGCGCTCGCCAGAAACAGCGGCCCGTCGAGGTTCCACACCGCGTTGGCGAGCAGGCTCGATAGCAGCAGCCACCGCATTCGCCGCAGTCCCATGAGAAGAAGCGGTGCAGACAGGCTGCACAGGAAGATGTCGCGCAGGAAGTACAGCGGCATCAGGCGGGGAAATCCGTCGATCCCGGTGAGAAGGCGCGGCAGGGCATCGGCTGCCGGCATTTTAGCGCCCAGCGAGAAGACGATGTCGATCAGGATCGCGATCGCGTTCCACAGGACCAGCGGGACCAGCAGGGTAAGCACCTTTTTGCGAAGCGTTCTGCCAAATCCGTTGGGGGCGGCAACGCGGGCCGCAAGATAGCCGGAGATGATACTGAGCAAGGGCACGCTCGACCGGCCCAGGGTTTCGCGCAAGATCCAGATCACGGCTTCGCCCCCGAACAGGGTGCGGGGAACAGCGTCGCCGTAGGGCGGTGTGTGTGCATAGATGACGCACAAGATACAGAGCACGCGGGATACCGCGATGACCTTCGACGTCGATCTGCCGATGCTGTTCAGCCCAATAGTGTTCGACATCGCGCTTTCCGGGTGGTCCGGGCGGAAGAAGTCCCTTCCCCCCTGCATCCCGATCATACCATGAGGAACAGCTCTGCGGCGGCAGGCTTGGATCCATCATGGAGCGATTTCAGCATGAAGCGATACCGGTGCCTGACAGCCCGTTGGGCGCTGCCTACCCGACAGCAGGCGGCTTGCCGGTCAGGTTTCGATCAGGTCGAGGTACGCAACCACGTCATTGTCGGTCGCGATGAACAGGCCGTCCTGCACGTCTTCGCTTTGCTGTGCGGCAATGTCCATCGCCCCGGACAATGTGCCGTAAAACAGAGTGGTGGCCGCGCCGCCCTCCGGGCCTCCGTCGAGATGATAGAGGCGTACGCTCGCCTCCAGGTCTGTCGTGCGCATCAGTTATCCTCACGCTCGCGCAGAGCGCCGTCGACTATGCGTTCGATTCTCGCGGCTTCGTTTTTTTTCGCGGTCCGTTCGTTCTTGGTACGACCGTAGTTGGCGCGGTTGGCCTGCGCCAGAGTTTCCCCGGCCGCCCGTTCGCGCGCCTTACGGGCCATTCGCAGGTTGATGATGTCTGCCATGGATCACCGACTACAGCGGATCGCATGCGCGGGGAAGGGCGTCGGGTGGCAAGGCCGGTAACTATGTGTTGCGTACCGGTCTCGGACCGGTCTCGGACTTGCGCGAGGCGGCCCAGTATCATCAAAAAGAGTTGAGTTCGCGGGCTTACTAATCCGAAATGCACGTTTCTGTGCTCTTGCGGCAAACAGCAGTCCGTCAGGCCTCGACCGGCGAAGTCGTTACCCCGAGGTCCGGCAGGCCGACCGAGCGCTTGCCCGAGAAATCGGTGCGGACCACGATCAACCCGTCCTTTTCCAGGTAATCCAGCAGGCGCTGCACGCGGCGCGGGCTGCTGGTGCCGTAGATGCGGGCCAGGTCCATGTCGTCGGGGCAGGGCTTGCCGTCGATCGCGGCGCGGGCGATCACATAGAACGTGGCCAGCGCATCGTCGGGGACATGCTTCGACAGATTGATGAGGTCCATCCAGCGCTCGTCGTCGGGATCGTCGATACCGGCCAGTGCGGCGGCGAAGCCCCGGCGGAACATCGTCGCGTCGAGGCCGCGCACGGAAATGCCCTTCATCCGGCAGCGGATGGTGAAATCCTGAAACAGCGTGGTCGACGACTGGAAGGTGCAATCGTCCTCCTGCGCCATCGCGTTCATGATCTCGACCATGGCGGCGCGGCTTTCCTCCGCATCGGGTTCGGGGCGCTGGCGTTCGCGTTCGCTCTCGCGGGCTTGCGAGCTGGTCGGTTCGAGCAGGTCGGATTCGGCGATTCGCCGGGCCAGCGTCTCGGCGTCCTCGGTTTTCGGGGCGGCGCGGTGGAATTCGGGGCGCTCCGGCTCGACGTGGAGGTTTTCGTGGAGCAGCTCGCGCAGTTCCTCCGTCGTGGCGGTGGGCAGCGGGGCGAGGCCCGGCGTGACCGACTTCTGGCCGGTGCGCACGGTGCCCACGTTCACCGAGACCGGACGGCGGGCGATGGCGGGGCCAAGTCCCAGGAACTGGCCGCGCGCAAGGTCGCGGATGGCTTCGGCCTGGCGTCGCTCCATGCCGAGCAGGTCGGCGGCGCGGATCATGTCGATGTCGAGGAAAGTGCGGCCCATCAGGAAGTTGCTGGCCTCGGCCGCGACGTTCTTGGCCAGTTTGGCGAGGCGCTGGGTGGCGATCACGCCGGCAAGGCCGCGCTTGCGCCCGCGGCACATCAGGTTGGTCATCGCCGCAAGGCTGACGCGGCGGGCTTCCTCGGTCACTTCACCGGCGGCGGCGGGTGCGAACATCTGCGCCTCGTCGACCACCACCAGCGCGGGATACCACTGTTCGCGCGGGGCATCGAACAGGGCGTTCAGAAACTGCGCGGCGCACTTCATCTGCTGGTCGATTTCCAGCTCGTCCAGCGCCAGCACGACGGAGGCGCGGTGCTGGCGGATGCGCGCGCCCAGGCGGGCGATCTCGGCCTCGCCATAAGCGGAGCCGTCGATCACGACATGGCCGAATTCCTCGGCGAGGCTGACGAAGTCGCCCTCGGGGTCGATCACCACCTGCTGGACGATGCTGGCGCTTTCTTCCAGGATCCGGCGCAGCAGATGCGACTTTCCGGACCCGGAATTGCCCTGCACCAGCAGGCGGGTCGCCAGAAGTTCCTTGATGTCGATCTCGATCGGCTGGCCTTGCGGCGTCTGGCCGATCACGATGTTCGCGCTCACGAAGGTGCTCCTGCCAAAGGGGACGGGGCGCGCGCAAGGTGGGGAGGCGGCTTTATCCAGAGGTTGGGCGGGGGAAGCCGTCAAAGTGCGGTGCTGCGGGGTGCGGGCTTCGACAAGCTCAGCCTGAGCGGGGCCCCCTATCCTACTGGACCCCGCTCAGGCTGAGCTTGTCGAAGCCCGCCCGCCCACCGGCCTCCATCGTCCCAAGGTACAATTGGCTGCCCGCTTCCGCGCGGCCACATTGGCCGGCGACAAATTAGGGAGTTACCAGGATGCTGGAACAGGCCATGAGCAAATTCACGGGCGACGCGCTCATCCGCGCGAAGTTCGACAACTTCATCGGCGGCAAGTGGGTGGCCCCGGTCAAGGGGCGGTATTTCGACAACGTCTCGCCCGTCACCGGCCAGGTGGTGTGTCAGGTGGCGCGCGGCACGGCCGAGGATATCGAACTGGCGCTGGATGCGGCGCACGCCGCCAAGGACGCCTGGGGCAAGGCATCACCCACCGAGCGCGCGAACACGCTGCTCAGGGTCGCAGACCGGCTGGAAGCCAATCTGGACAGGCTGGCGCTGGTGGAGACGATCGACAACGGCAAACCGATCCGCGAGACGACCGCCGCCGACGTGCCGCTGGCGATCGACCACTTCCGCTACTTCGCATCCTGCCTGCGCGCGCAGGAAGGCTCCATCGCCGAGATCGACCACGACACGGTGGCCTATCATTTCCACGAGCCGCTGGGCGTGGTTGGCCAGATCATCCCGTGGAATTTCCCGATCCTGATGGCGGCGTGGAAGCTGGCCCCCGCACTGGCTGCGGGTAACTGCGTGGTCCTGAAGCCTGCCGAGCAGACGCCGATGTCGATCCTGGTGCTGGCCGAACTGGTGGCCGACATCCTGCCGCCCGGCGTGCTCAACATCGTCAACGGCTTCGGCATAGAGGCGGGCAAGCCGCTGGCCGCCAACAAGCGGATCGCCAAGATCGCCTTCACCGGCGAGACCACCACCGGCCGCCTCATCATGCAGTATGCGTCGGAAAACCTGATCCCCTGCACGCTGGAACTGGGCGGCAAGAGCCCCAACATCTTCTTCGCTGACGTGATGGACGCCGACGACGACTATCTCGACAAGGCGCTGGAAGGCTTCACCATGTTCGCGCTCAATCAGGGCGAGGTCTGCACTTGCCCAAGCCGCGCGCTGGTCCACGAATCGATCTATGACGCCTTCATGGAAAAGGCGATCGCGCGGGTGGAGGCGATCAGGATGGGCAGCCCGCTCGATGCATCGACCATGATCGGCGCGCAGGCCTCCAACGACCAGCTGGAAAAGATCCTCAGCTACATCCAGATCGGCCGCGACGAAGGCGCCAAGGTTCTGACCGGCGGCGAGCGAGTCGCCCATGAAGGTGAGCTTTCGCAGGGGTACTACGTCCAGCCCACCGTGCTGGAAGGCCACAACAAGATGCGCGTCTTCCAGGAGGAGATCTTCGGCCCGGTGCTGGCGGTGACGAAGTTCTCGACGGACGAGGAGGCCCTCGCGATCGCCAACGACACGCTCTACGGCCTCGGCGCCGGGGTCTGGACCCGCGACGGAACCCGCGCCTATCGCATCGGCCGAGGTATCCAGGCCGGGCGCGTGTGGACCAATTGCTACCACGCCTACCCCGCCCACGCGGCGTTCGGTGGCTACAAGCAGTCGGGCATCGGGCGCGAAAACCACAAGATGATGCTGGACCACTACCAGCAGACCAAGAACCTGCTCGTCAGCTACAGCCCGAAAGCGCTCGGTTTCTTCTGATGCTTCCGGCCCGCATCCTCGCCTCCCCGGCGGCGGCGGAGTGGATCGAGCGCCTGCGCGGCGTCCACGGCGACCTGATGTTCCATCAGTCGGGCGGGTGCTGCGATGGATCGGCGCCGATGTGTTTCGTTGCCGGGGAGTTTCGCGTCGGCGGGCAGGACGTGCTGCTGGGCAAGGTCACCGGCGACACCCCGGTATGGATCGGGGCGGCGCAGTTCGAATACTGGCGCCACACCCAGGTGACCATCGACGTGGTGCCGGGGCGCGGTTCGGGCATGAGCCTGGAGGCGCCCGAAGGCGTGCGCTTCATCGTGCGCAGCCGCATCTTCACCGACGCGGAGAACGCTTCGCTCGAAGCAGCGGGTGAACCGCCGAGAGGCGATGATCCGAATGCGCTTGGCGAGGGGGCGGGCAAGGCCTAGACTTCGCGCAAACGCACGGACCGCTCGATCAAAGAGGTGGCCGGCGCGGAGCGGGACATGCGAATGAACGCCACTCTTCAAGGCAGTGATCGACCTCTGGTTGCCTGCGCCTCGCGCGCGGCCGATCCGCAAGTCGCCGTCGCGGAGCTGGTGGCTGCGATCGGTGATGTCGAGTTAGCGGGCGCGCTGCTGTTCTGTTCGTACACCTACCCGAGCGATGAATTGGCCCGCGCGCTCAAGGCCGCGCTGCCGGGCGCGCCGCTGATCGGGTGCACCAGCGCGGGCGAACTGACCGATCGGGGCTATGACACCGATAGTCTGCAGCTGATCGGCTTTCCGGCCGAGAGTTTTTCGATGGCCTCGCTGCGTTTTGACGATCTCGATCGCTTCGATCCCGAGGCGGCGCAGGGCGCGATCCGCAAGCTGGTGGCCGGCGCACGGCTGGACCATGCCGCTGCGGGCGATCTGCATCAGGTGGCACTGTTCTTCGTCGACGGGCTTTCCCACCGCGAGGAACTGCTGACGATGACCGCGCAGCATGCGCTGGGCGACGTCCAGTTGATCGGCGGGTCGAGCGGCGACGGGCTCTCCTTCCGCGAAACCGCCGTGCTGCACGAAGGGCACTTCCATTCCGATGCGGCAGTGATCGCAGTGCTGACCAGTCGGCGGCCGATGCATGTCTTTTGCGCAAACCACTATCGCCCGGGCCCGGCCAAGATGGTGATCACCGAGGCGGACCCGGAAAGTCGCACCGTCTACGAGATCAACGCCGAACCCGCCGCCGAGGAATACCTGCGCCTTTCCGGAAGCCCGACCGAAACGCTGGACGCGCACTTCTTCGCCGCTCATCCGCCGATGGTCCGCACGGGCGGGCAGTTCCACGTCCGCTCCATCCAGTCGGCCAACCCGGACGGATCGCTGACCTTCTATTGTGCCATCGACACCGGCGTCGTCCTCACTATCGGCAAGCCGGTCGACCGGCTCAGTTGGATGCGCGAGCTGTTCGGTTCGGTCTCCAGCAAGGTCGGCGCGATCGATCACATCATCGGGTTCGACTGCGTGCTGAACCGCCTCGATGCCGAGGACCGACAAATCCTGCACGAGGTTTCGCAGATCTACAGGGACAACAAGGTGCTGGGTTTCAGCACCTATGGCGAACAATTTCTGGCCGCGCACATGAACCAGACCTTCAGCGGGCTGGCGATCGGTCGTTCTGGGGACCAGGTGGCGCCCGTGCCTTCCGGCGGGCGCTGAAAGGGCGGGGGATGGCGCAAGTCGAAGAACATCTGCGCGCCGGTGCAGCCTGCCATGAGCGGGACGATGAACTGGCCGGACTGCGCCGCCGCGTGGCCCGGCTAGAGAAGATCAACGTCGCCCTGATGGACCGGGTCGAGAGATCGACCGACATGCAGGGCGGCGCCTTCTCGATGTTCGAGACGGCTATTTCTCTCGATGCGATGGTGCGGACACGCACCGGGGCGCTGGAAGTGGCACTGGAACGGCTCAACACCGTGAACGCCGAGCTGGCCGCCGCGAATGCCGATGCCACCGCCGCGAGGGTGATGCTGCGCGACGCCATCGAATCGCTGGCCGACGGTTTCGCCCTGTTCGATACCGAGGACCGGCTGGTCCTGTGCAACCGCGCCTACCTTAAGATATTCCCCTATTTCGAGGATATCAGCGAGGATGGGCCGGAATTCGCAGAACTGGCGAGCCGGCTTGCCCAGTCGGGCGGGATGATTGGCTCCAGCCTGGCACCCGAACGCTGGCTCAAGGACCGTGTGGCCCAGCATCGCCGCGCGAAAGGCGCGCATGTACAGGCGCTGGCGGACGGGCGCTGGATCCAGATCAACGAACTGCGCACCAGCGAGGGCGGCACTGTCGGTATCTATACCGACATCACCACCGTAAAGGCCGAGGACGCCCGTCAGCGCGCCCGCGAACTGGCCGAACGCAACCTCGCGCTTCAGGCGACGCTGGATACCCTGTCGGAAGGGGTGTGCCTGTTCGATGCCCGGCGACAGTTGCAGGCCTGGAACGAGGGGGTGCTGACGGTCCTGGCATTGAATAGGGATGGAGGCGACGTATCGCGGATCGACACGGCCATCGATACGCACGAGGGACTGGCACGCTGGTGCATCGACCAGCGCAGACTGGACCGGGCGGAGGCGCTCGACTGGCGCGAGAGCGGCGGGGCGCGGGTGGCCACCAACTGCGTCATGGGCGCAGCCGATGGCGAGGAACGCCATTTCACCGTGCGTTCGGTGCCGCTGAAGAACGGCGGCATGGTCTTCACGTTCGACGACGTGACCGATCACGTGCAGTTCGAACGCTCGCTGACCGAAACCGCCGAAACCCTCGAACGCCGGGTTGCCGAGCGCACCGCCGAACTGGTCGACCTCAATCGCCAGCTGGTGGCGGCGAAGAACGAGGCGGAGACGGCCAACCGCTCCAAGACCAGCTTCATCGCGGCCGCCAGCCACGACCTGCTGCAACCGCTGAACGCGGCGCGGCTGTTCGTCTCGGCCATGGACGGCCACGCGATGCCGGAGCGACCCCGTGCCCTGGTGCAGCAGGCGTCGACCGCGCTTGATTCGGTGGAAGACCTGCTGGAGGCCCTGTTCGAGATTTCGCGTCTTGATGCCGGCGCGATCCAGCCCGAGTTCGCCGACCTGCCGCTGGCCTCCATCCTTTCCGCCCTGCGTGTGGAGTTCGCGCCGCTGGCGGCTGCGGGCGGGCTTGCTTTCGTGGTGTCAGATACCTTGATGTGGGTGCGTTCCGACGCGCGGCTGCTGCGCCGGGTGCTGCAGAACTTCGTTTCCAACGCGATCCGCTATACCGAACTGGGCAGCGTCACCGTCGAGGTGGAACCGGACGGCGAAGACGTGAGGGTAACGGTGCGCGATACTGGCCCCGGCATCGCGCTGTGCGACCGAGACGAGATTTTCGAGGAGTTTCGCCGCGTCGGCAAGACGCAGGCGATTCCCGGCAAGGGCCTGGGCCTCGCCATCGTGCGGCGGATGACGACGATGCTGGGCCACCGCATGGACCTGACCACCGCGCCGGGGCAAGGCGCGGCCTTTTCGATCCGCCTGCCGCGCGCAGTCTCGGCAGCGGCGTTGCCCGAGGCCGGGGCCGCCGTCATCGGCACGCGTGCCGGGCCGGGCGGGCTGGTGCTGGTGATCGACAATGATCCCTCCATCCTTTCAGGCATGGCGGCCTTGCTGGAAAACTGGGGGCTGGACGTGGCGACCGCCAACGATCCGTCCGACGCCGCCGCGCTTGCCGCGCTGGAGCAGGGACCGGCGATGCTTATCGTCGACTATCATCTCGACGATGATCTCACCGGCGACAAGGCGATCGCCGCGCTGCGGGCGAGGGCGGGTCGCGATGTACCCGCGATGGTCATCACCGCCGACAGGGGCGTGCAGACCAAGGCCCAGCTGGCAAGCCTGTCGCTGCCGCTGCTGAACAAGCCTGTGAAACCGTCCCAGCTGCGCGCGCTGCTGCGGCAGATGGATGTGCTTTAGGGGCCGACTGCCGGTGCCGTCGACAGGCTCGGGCTGAACGGTGCCGAGGGGCGTTGCAAAACCTTTGAATCCCGACCGGGCGGGGTCTGCGAAAAGGCCCTTTGGGAACCCTCAGGCCAGCCGCGAAAGAACCTCGCGCCAGTTTTCGGGCAAGGACACGGGCCTGCGGCTTTCGCGCCCGACGTAGACGTGGGTGAAGTGGCCCTCGGCGGCAGGCTCGTCTTCGCCCTCGACGAAAAGGCCGAGGTGATAGGTCACGCTGCTGGTGCCGAGGCGGGCGACGGTGAGCCCGACCTCCAGCTTCTGCGGGAAATGCACCGAGGCGGCGTAGCGGCACCCGGTCTCCACCACCACACCGATCGGATCGCCGTTCTCGATGTCGAGCAGGCCTGTTTCAACCAGCCAGGCGTTTACTGCCGTATCGAAGAAGGCGTAATAGACCACGTTGTTGACGTGCCCGTAGACGTCGTTGTCATGCCAGCGCGTGGGGGTGGACACGAAGGCGCGGTAGGCGCCGCGCGGGCGTAGCGGTTCTCGGCTCATGGCTGATCGCCCTACAGGCCGCCGCCGCGAAAAGCACGCCTCAGCCGCGAAATCCGATCTTGTTTGCCATGATGACCGCCTGGGTGCGCGAAAACACGTCCATCTTCTGCAGGATGGCAGAGACGTGCGCCTTCACCGTGGTCATCGAGACGTTCAGTTCATAGGCGACCTGCTTGTTGAGCAGTCCGGCCACCAGATGCCCCAGCACCACGCGCTGCTGCGGGGTCAGGGTATCTATGCGGGCGCGGATGAGGTCTTCTTCGGCGGCCTGGCGTTCGTGGCCGGGCAGGTCGGGCATGTAGATCTCGCCCGAGAGCACCTGTTGCAGGGCATCGACGATGGCGGCGCGTTTCAGCGACTTGGGTACGAAGCCCGCCGCGCCCGCGGCCAGAGCATCGCGCACCACATTGCGGTCGGTCATGCCCGACACCATCACTACCGGCGTCGCCGGGAAACGGCTGCGCAGTGCCTCCAGGCCGGAGAGGTAAGAGACGTCGGGGATATTGAGGTCCAGCAGCACGAGGTCGACCTCGCCTTCCGCGTCCAGCGCCTGCAGCGCGGTTTGCAGGCTGTCGGCCTCAAGTATGATGCAGGCGGGGAAGACATCATCGAAGATCGATCGCAGGCCGTCGCGAACCAGCGAGTGGTCGTCGACGATCAAGACGCGTTCAGGATCGATGAATTCTCCCATGCTACCTTCCGTTACGGCGAATGCGTTTCGGCTCGTCTAACCCGGTGGCGGACGGTGCGCCAGTGCGCGGCAAGAGGCTTGCCGAGGGACGCATTCAGGAAAATCGCAGGAAACGAAAATAATCTGCGCTGGCCGCTTGCCAGCCGGGAAGGCCCTTGCTAATGGCGCGCTCCTGCCGGGGGCGGATGTTTATCCAGCCCCGAAAAAATGCGGTCGTGGCGGAATTGGTAGACGCGCAACGTTGAGGTCGTTGTGGGCGAAAGCCCGTGGAAGTTCGAGTCTTCTCGACCGCACCAGCAGAATTTGAAACAGCATTGATTTTCGCCTTCGGGCACCCGCCTTGTTAGCGGGTTTTTTGTGTTTCGGCCTACGTTTCTCCCATAATCGTGTTTCGATCGTGTCGCTTGGGCGCCGGGATTTTCCGGCCGGGCGTTTGTTGATGAAAGTCATGCGCGCGGCACCCGTTCGTTGAAGGATGCGCGCGGTTTGTGACGACGATGTGAAAGAGCGGGCGCGATCATGGCACCGCCGGGCGATGTAGGAAAATCCTGATACAGGAAAATCCTGTTGCCGAAATTATGGCGCACGCCTGCGGCCTGATGCCGCTGTTTACGGGAATACCAGCGAGACGCGCAGGCCCGGGCCTGACGCTGTGAATTCCAGCGCCGCGCCGTGGGCATGGGCGATCGCGGCGACCATGCTGAGGCCCAGACCGTCACCGGGCACGCGGGCCGAGGAGCGCCCGCGATAGAACTGCTGCGTGACCCGTTGGGCATCGCCGGCGTCCAGGCCGGGGCCGTCGTCCTGCACGCTCAGGTGCAGGCCGTCCCTCGTCTTTGCAGCGGCCAGCTCGATCCTGCGGCCCTCGCTTGCCCCATGTTTCAGGGCATTGTCCAGCAGGTTGGACAAGGCCTGGAATACAAGGTCGAGATCGAGGTCGGCGACGAGGGGACGGCGCGCGGAAACCACCAGCTCCATGCCCAGCCGCTCGGCCTCGGGCTGGTAAAATTCGACGATGTCCTCCAGCAGCTGGATCACGTCGGTGCGTTGCAGTTCGAGCGGATGGCGCCCGTTTTCCAGCCGGGAGATCCGCATCAGGGCGGAAAGGATCTGCTGGAGCCGGTTGGCTTCGACGATCGCGTCGCCTGCGGCCATGCGCATCGCGGGGTCGTCTCCGGCGATCTGTTCCAGCGTCTCCAGCCGGCCGATCAGCCGGGCGAGGGGGGTGCGCAGCTCATGCGCGGCGTTGTCGGACACGCTCTGCACCGCGCTGAACAGGCTCTGGATGCGCGAGAGCATGAGGTTGAGCGTTTCGCCCAGCCGGTCGAAATCGTCGTTGGTGCCCCGGACCTGGACGCGGCCTGCAAGGTCGCCGTCCATCACCTGCCGCGCCGCCAGGGTGACCGCCTCGATACGCCGGCCGATCGCCAGGCTCATCAGCCAGCCGCCGGACAGGCCCAGCATCACGGTGACACCGAAGATCCAGATCGCGGCGGTTCGCAGTACCTCGGCGTCGTCGGTGATGTCCTCGACGTCGCGCCCGATCATCAGGCGGGCGCCGCCCGGCAGCAGATGGTCGCTGACAAGGGCGTTGTGGTCGATTTCCGTCCCGTCCACGAAGGTGTCGGCTTCGATGATGGTGAGATGGCCCAGCGGCTTTGCTGGCCAGCTCGGCAGGTTGGCGGTGGCGACATGGCCATCCGGTGCCAGCAGCGCATGGAAGGCCTTGCGATCCCCCGCATGGGAGGCCCTCCGGTCCAGTGCGATCCGCGTCGCGTCGACGCCGTGGGCGAGGTAGGCGGCGCGGAATTTGTGGTATTCGTCGTCCACCAACTGGCGCGTGCGGTCCATCGGCAGGGTCACGCGCAGCCAGTACCCCGCGCTCATCAGCAGCGCCACCGAGAGGCAGAACAGCCCCGCATAGGTCAGTGCCAGCCGGAACGAGAAGCTGCGCAGCAGCCGCGTCATTGTTCGCGCATCATGTAGCCGACACCGCGCACGGTGTGGATCAGGTTCGTCTCGTGCTCCGCCGCGATCTTCTGCCGCAGTTTGGAGATGTGCTGGTCGATGATGTTGGTCTGCGGGTCGAAATTATAGTCCCACACGTTTTCCAGCAGCATCGTGCGGGTCACCACGCGCCCGGCATTGCGGGCAAGGTAGGCGACGATGCGCAGCTCGCGCAGGGTGAGGGCGATGCGCCGCCCGGCCCGCGTGACGGT
Organism: Novosphingobium barchaimii LL02; assembly: GCF_001046635.1. Lineage (GTDB taxonomy): Bacteria > Pseudomonadota > Alphaproteobacteria > Sphingomonadales > Sphingomonadaceae > Novosphingobium > Novosphingobium barchaimii. Next base: position 418,694 of record NZ_KQ130454.1, on the reverse strand, counting down.
GTGCGAGGCAAGGTCGATCTCCAGATCGGCGATCCGCAGCAGGCTGGCGTTTTCCGCGACCGGCGCATTGCGCCGCGCCAGGCTTTCCAGGCGGGCGAGCAGTTCCGACATCGCGAAAGGCTTGGCCATGTAATCGTCCCCGCCGGCGCGCAGGCCCTTCACCCGCTCGTCCACATCGCCCAGCGCGCTGAGGATCAGCACCGGGGTCGCGTCGTCGGTGGCGCGCAGGGCCGCCAGCAGCTTGAGGCCGTCCAGCGTGGGCAGCATCCGGTCGAGCACGATCGCATCGTAAGTCTCGCAGGTCGCCCGGACCAGCGCATCGCGCCCGTCGCAGCAGTGCTCCACGACGTGCCCGGCTTCGCGCAGGCCGGCCATGATGTGCGCCGCCAGGGCGGCATCGTCTTCTACCAGGAGTATCTGCATGGGGTCTCGAGCATTATCCGCGTACTGGCTCCGCGTCGACGGCGCAGTACCACGCCATGGACATGGGCAAATTCACATGAAGGCTCCATCGGCTCCCCATCTCGATCAGGCAAGAGCGGTTCATGCCCGCATTGCTCCCTTCAGGTCGCCCCGACGCGTTGCTGCGGCGGATACATGTCCTGGCCATCGGCGGAGCGCACCAGTTTGCGCATATCCTGCCGGTGGCCAGCGAACTGGAACGCCGCCAGCCCGGCTCGGTGACTTTCTTCGTCTGCAGCGAGGAGGAAGCGGCAATCGCGCAGGCTCAGGTCCGCGAACTCGGCGGCCCATGCCCTGCCGTGGAGGTCATGCGATTGCCCGGCATCACGGCCCTGCTGCCACGCCGGTTTCACAAGGCGGCGCGTCTGATCGTCTGGGCAGCCCGCCTGTGCGATGCCGCCGTCCTCCTCTGCGCCGAACGCACTTCCACGATGCTGGGCAGGCTGCGGGACGATTGCCCGCCGATCCTGCACATTCCTCACGGCGCGGGCGACCGCGCTGTCGGTTTCGAGAAACGCTTCGCGCTGTTCGACCATGTGATGGTGGCCGGCCGCAAGGACCGCGACCGCCTGCTGGCGAGCGGCTTCGTCGAGCCGGACGCCTGCACGGTGACCGGACCGATCAAGCTGGCCACGATCCTGTCCTCCCCCCGCCCGCGTCCGCCCCTGTTCGACAACGCGCGTCCGACGATCCTATACAATCCGCATTTCTCGAAAAAACATTCGTCGATTGAGGTCTTTGGCCGAAAGCTGATCGAGGCGGTCGTGCAGGACGGGCGCTACAATCTGGTGGTCGCGCCGCATGTCCGGCTCGCCCGGCGCTGGTCCGCGCGTGAGCGGCGCGAGTGGGAGGCTTTGGCGGTTCCGGGCCGTGTGGTGGTCGACCTCGGCTCGGCGCGCTGCAACGACATGAGTTATACGCTGGGGGCCGATCTCTACGTCGGCGACGTCAGCAGCCAGGTTTACGAGTTTCTCGCCCATCCGCGTCCGTGCCTCTTCGTCGATGCCCACGGCGTCGACTGGCAGGAAAGCGAGGACTACGCGATGTGGCACTTCGGCGAAGTGATCGCGCCCGAAGCCGATCCGGTTGCGGCGCTGGACCGCGCCTTTGCCAATCACGGCGCCTACCTTGCCTGGCAGCGCGAGCGCATGGCCTATACCATCGACGGCATATCCTGGGCGCGAGATGGAACGCCCACTTTCAAGGGCCGCAACGCGGTGCGCGAGGCCGCCGACCAGGTCGAACGCTATGCCGGGCTGGCCGTTTCGGACACGTTCGCCACAGCCGCCTGACGCAAACGACAACCATCCCCTTCGGCTGGCGGTGCGGGATAAGTCTGCGCAAAGCAGTGGACTCACACCTCAATCTTGGAACATAATAGGAACATATCTCCGATTCGAGGCATGGTCCCCAATGTTCCAGACCCACGCGCCGTCCCGCGCCGATCCCCCACCTGAAACGCCGCCCCGGCCTCTCTGGCTGGTGAAGGCGCAGTTGCACGAAGTTCATGCCGCCGCCGGCGACTGGGCCTCGGCCATGGCCTTTTGCCTCGCCGCGATCGAGGCCGACGCGCGGCGGCCGATCCTGCTGCTGCGGGTACGCAAGGACCGGCGCGCCCAGATGCGGATGGACCCTTGCGGCGAAGGCTGGGCGCCGTTGGGGCTGGACCCGGCGCGGCTGCTGATCGTCGATGCGCGCGACGATGCCGGGCTGCTGCGGGCCGGGCTGGACGCCGCGCGCCAGTCCGGGCCGGCGGCGGTGGTTTTGGAAACCTGGGGGAACCTGCGCGAATATGACCTTGTCGCCAGCCGCCGCCTGATCCTTGCCGCCGAACAGTCGCGCATCCCGGTTGTGATGCTGCGCGGCGATGCCCCGCCGCGTGCCAGCGCCGCGCATACCCGGTGGATGGTCTCCAGCGCTCCTTCCAGCCCGCTGGAAATGCGCGCGCCGGGGCCTCCCGCTCTCCTCGTCGAACTCCAGCGCCGACGAGGCGGACCGGCGGGAATGCACTGGCGGCTGGAATGGAATGAAGACAATGCCTGTTTCCGCGAAGAACCCATCCTTCCCGCCAGCGCCGAGCCCGGTGCGGACGAAGCCCCGCCGTTATCTGGCGCTGTGGTTTCCCTGGCTGCCGTGCGAGCGGGCGAGCCGCTGCGGCGTACTGCCTGAAGCGGCGGCGGCCAGCGCGCTGGTGGCGCGTGACGGGCAGGCGCTGCGCCTGGCGGCGGTTGGCGTTGCCGCGCACCGCCAGGGTTTGAGCGCGGGCATGACGTTGGCCGATGCGCGCGCGCGCTGCCCCGATCTGGCGACGGCGCCGCACGATCCCGTGGCCGACAGCCGCGAGCTTGACCGGCTGGCCGGCGCGATGATCGCCTTCACCCCGCTCGTCGCGCTCGATCCCTGCGATGGACTGGTGCTGGATGTGACCGGCTGCGCGCACCTGCTGGGCGGCGAGGATGAACTTGTCGCCGGCGTGCTGGCGGCGGCAGGGTATACCGTGCGCCACGCGTTGGCCGCCCATGCCGCTGCCGCGCGGGCGCTTGCCCGGCACGGCACCGGCCATGATGTGCGCGCGCTGCCGGTTGCCGCACTGGAACTGGACGAACGCGCGCTTTCCGGCCTGCGCCGCGCCGGGCTCAAAACTCTGGGCGATCTTGCGGCGCGGCCCATGGCAGGACTTGCGGCGCGCTTCGGGGAAGCGGCGGTCATGCGCCTGCGCGCGATTCTGGGCGAGGCGGGCAGCCCGATCACCCCGCTCCGCCTCGCCGAACCGATCCGGCTGGAAACGCGCTTTCCCGAACCGCTCGCCCGCACCGACGATGCGCTCGACGTGATCGAGGAACTGCTGACCCGGGCGGCCCGGATCATGGAGGAGCGCCAGCTCGGCGGGCGGCGCTTTCGCGTGGTGCTCCACCGCAGCGACAATGTCCGTCCGCGCCTCGTCGTGGAAACCGGCCAGCCGGTGCGCGACCCCGCCGCCGTCATGCGTCTCCTGCGCGAACGGATCGACACGCTTTCCGACCCGCTCGATCCTGGGTACGGCTTCGATGCGATCACCTTGGCGGTGCTGGGCGCCGAGCATTTGCCCTCGCGCCAGATCGGGCTGGAAAGCGGCAAGGAAGACGCCGAAGACAGCATCGCCGCGCTGGTCGATACGCTGGGCGTGCGGCTGGGCGAGGAGCGGGTGAGCCGCCTCGTCCCCTGCGACCGGCACTTGCCCGAAAAGGCGCAGGGGCTGGTCCCCGCCGCGCAGGCGCGCCCCGCTCCCTGGCCGGCAGGAGGCGAGACTCCGCCCCGCCCGCTGCTGCTGCTCGACCCGCCCCAGCCGGTGGACGTGATCGCGGGCGTTCCCGACAGTCCGCCGCAGCGTTTTCGCTGGCAGGGCCGCCTCCACGATGTCTGCCTGGCCGAAGGGCCTGAGCGGATCGGCGCGGAATGGTGGCGAAAGCGCGGCGGCCACATCCCCGGCAACGCGGGCGATACGCGTGACTACTACCGCATCGAGGACGGCAAGGGCCGCCGCTACTGGATATTCCGCAGCGGCCTGTTCGGCGAAACGCCCGGCCCGCGCTGGTATCTGCACGGCCTGTTCCCATGAACGTGCCCGCCTTCGCCGAACTGGTCGCCGCCACCAATTTCAGCTTTCTGCGCGGCGCCTCGCCGGGCGCGCAGATAGTCGCACGGGCGCAGATGCTGGGCATGAACGGCATCGGCATCGCCGATCGCAACACCGTGGCCGGCGTGGTGCGCGCGCTTGCCGGGTGGCGGGATATCGGCGGCAAGGCCAGCGGCGTGAAGCTGATCGTCGGCGCCCGGCTGGTCTTCGCGGACGGCACTCCCGACGTGGTGGCCTACCCGATGACGCGGCACGGCTGGGGTCGGCTCACCCGCCTGCTCACCCTGGGCAACCGCCGTGCGCGAAAGGGCGAATGCGAACTGCATCTGCCCGATCTTCTGGACCACGCGCAGGACATGGCGCTCATCGCCATGGACGGCGATGCGGCCCTGCTCGAAACCCTGCGCGCGGCAACCCCCCGGCTGTGGCTGGCCGCCACCATGCCGCGCGCCGGGCAGGACGCGCGCAGTCTGGCGCGGCGCATGGCGCTGGGCGAACGCACCGGCGTGCCCCTGATCGCCACCAACGACACGCTCTATGCCGAGCCCGACGACCGGCCCATGCAGGACGTGCTCACCTGCATCCGCAAAGGGCTGACGGTGCAGACCGCCGGCCGCAGCCTCGCCGCCAATGCCGAGCGTCACCTCAAGACCCCGGCGGAAATGGCCCGCCTGTTCCACGCCTGCCCGCAGGCTCTGGCAGCCACGCAGGACCTGCTGGCCTGCATCGAATTTGCCCTGACCGACCTCCGCTACGAATATCCCCACGAACCCGTACCCGAAGGCTGGCAGCCGCAGGACTGGCTGGAAAACCTCGTCCTGCAAGGTGCCTACGAGCGGTTCCCGGACGGCCTGGCCCCCGAATACCACAAGGTGCTGGCCGAAGAATTCGACCTGATCCGCCACAAGAACTACGCCTGCTACTTCCTCACCGTGCATGACATCGTGCACCATGCGCGCAGCCTCGAACCGCCGATCCTGTGCCAGGGACGCGGCAGTGCGGCCAATTCGCTGGTCTGCTATTTCCTCGGCGTCACCCCGATCGACCCGGTGCAACAAAAGCTGCTGTTCTCCCGCTTCCTCTCCACCGAGCGCAACGAACCGCCCGATATCGACGTCGATTTCGAGCATCAGCGGCGCGAGGAGGTGATGCAGTACATTTTCAGGCGCTATGGCCGCGATCGGGCAGGCATCGCCGCCACCGTCATCCGCTACCGCCAGCGCAGCGCCATCCGCGAAGTGGGCAAGGCGCTGGGACTGAGCGAGGACGTGACCGCGCGCCTTTCCGGCACCGTCTGGGGCAGTTGGGGCGGCGATGAACTGCCCGAGGAGCGCCTCACCGAAGCCGGCTTCGACCCCGCCAACCCGCAGGTGGAGCGCCTGCGCGACATGGTGGGCCAGCTACTCGAATACCCGCGCCATCTGTCGCAGCACGTCGGCGGTTTCGTGCTGAGCGAAACCCGGCTCGACGAACTGGTGCCGATCCACAATGCGGCGATGCCCGACCGGACCTTCATCGAATGGGACAAGGACGATCTGGAGGCGCTGGGGCTGATGAAAGTCGACGTGCTGGCGCTCGGCATGTTGACCGCGATCCGCAAGAGCTTCGACCTGCTGCGCGATCATCATCTGGATGACCTGGTGCTGGCTACCGTCCCGGTTGAAGACGAGGCCACCTATGACATGCTGTGCAAGGGCGACAGCATCGGCACCTTTCAGGTCGAAAGCCGCGCCCAGATCGCGATGCTGCCGCGCATGAAACCGCGCGAACTCTACGACCTTGTCATTCAGGTGGCGATCGTGCGGCCCGGCCCGATCCAGGGCGGCATGGTCCATCCCTATCTGCGCCGGCGTTGCGGGGAAGAGGCGGTCGTATTTCCCGGGCCGCCGGGGCAACTCCTCGATGTTCTGGGCAAGACGCTGGGGGTGCCGCTGTTCCAGGAGCAGGCGATGAAGCTGGCGATCGTCGCCGCCGGTTTCACCCCTGCCGAGGCTGACGGCCTGCGCCGCGCCATGGCGACCTTCAAGAGCCGGGGCAACGTGGGGGATCATCAGGAACGGTTGATCGAGGGCATGGTGACACGCGGCTACCCCCGCGAATTCGCCGAGCGCTGCTTCGAACAGATCAAGGGTTTCGGAGAATACGGCTTCCCCGAAAGCCATGCGCAGGCCTTCGGATGGCTGGCCTACGTCTCGTCCTGGCTGAAGTGCCATTACCCGGCTGTGTTCACCTGCGCGCTGCTCAACAGCCAGCCGATGGGTTTTTATGCGCCCGCGCAGCTGGTGAGCGATGCGCGCCAGCACGGGGTTGAAGTGCGCGCCATCGACATCAATGCCAGCGTCTGGGACAATACGCTGGAAGGCGAACGCGTGCTGCGCCTTGGCCTGCGCCAGATCGGCGGCTTTCAGAAAGAATGGGCGAAAGGGTTGGAAGAAGCCCGCAAGGTCAGCCCCATCACCGGCCTTGAGGACGCCGCCCGCCGCGCCGATCTGCCTTCGCGTGCACTGCACCTGCTGGCCGATGCCGATGCGCTGGGCTCGCTCGGGCAAAGCCGGCGCTCGGCGGGATGGGAAGCGCGGCGCGTACCTCCGGCACAGCTACCGCTTTTTGCCGCCCTGGAAGCCCCCGAACTGGCGCGGGAGGCGGACGCAGCGCTGCCGGCCATGGCGCCTGCGGAGGAAGTCGTGGCCGATTACCAGACGCAGCGATTGTCGCTGAAAGGCCACCCGATGCAGTTCCTGCGCCCCCATTTCGAAAGGCAGGGCGCCTGGACCTGCGCTGCCGTCGACACCGCCCGCGACGGCGCGAAAGTACGCGTTGCCGGTGTCGTTCTGGTTCGCCAGCGGCCTGGCAAGGGCAATGCGATCTTCATCACGATCGAGGACGAAACCGGCGTGGTCAACGGACTGCTCTGGGCGCGCGATTTCGAAAAGCAGCGCCGCGCGGTGATGGCGGCCCGCCTCATGGTGCTTGAAGGGACGGTCCAGCGCAGCAAGGAGGACGTCGTCCACCTCATCGTAGAGCGCGTCACCGATGCCAGCGCGGCGCTGTCGGTCCTGTCGTCGCCGGAGCTGAAGCCCGAGCCGCTACCCGCCGATGAGGTGCGCAAGCCCGGATACGATCGCGGTCGCCCCACTTCGCGCGGGCATCCGCGCAATGTGCGCATCCTGCCCCGGTCGCGGGATTTTCATTGAAAGGGCAGGCTTCCCGCCGTGTTCAGGCGGCGCGCCGGGCGCGCGGCGCCGGGGTTTCATCCGTGCGCAGCGGGGGCCGGCTCAACAGGGCGCCGCGCCGCTCCAGATGCCGCAGCGGCACATAAGGGTCTTCCCGTGCGAGCGAACGAAAATGCTGTATCTTGAGCAGCAGCGCCATTGCGCCGGACACCGCGATCACTGCCTGCCACCGTACGAAGTCGATGCCGCCGGTCATTCCCGCATGGACCCACTCCAGCATCGTGACCACAAGCGCGAGGATGCCAAGCATGTCGGCGGCCCGCACTTTGGGCGCCGCCTGAAGCATGACGATGGCGGCAAGGAACGTCGCCGCGGCGGCGCAGGCGGGCGACGCGTCGAAACCCAGGATGACGGCGGCAAGCCCGCCCAGGCATGGCAGCAGCGCCAGCCTGGCGGCGTTGACGAGGAACCGGGGCGTGAGCAGGGAAGACATCATGCCTCCCTTGTCGCCCGAAATTCTGAAAATCACGTTTAAAACTTGGCGTTTCTAAGTGAAATTACAGTCATCCAAATCAGGATGCCGCACGGGCCGAGGGCAGGCGCATGACGTTGACGATCCGCTGGATCACACGCCCGGCCAGGCTGCGGGAATGGTCGGCGCCGGCATCGTGGAACAGGTCATACGTCAGTTCGCGCCACCAGTAGCGCGGATCGCTGGAAAACAGATAGTGGCCAAGATTCTTGCGCGTGGTCGCCATCGCGCGGTCCTCCAGCTCGGTCCCGTCCTGTTCGCCGATCAGGCTGGCGCGCGCGATGTCCAGCAGCTTGCGGGTGCGCCATTCCTGAGCCAGCGCCGCACAGTCCTTTTCAGGCAGGGGCGTGGCGTAGAGTTCGTGGCAGAGCAGAAGCGCGGCCATCGTCATGTGTTCGATGCCATTGGCCGCGGCGTCCGTGACCAGGCGGTCAGCGGCGCCGGGTTCCTGCCGCAACACGGCGGCAAGGTCGGCCAGCCACTTCAGGCGTGACCAGGCATGTTCGGCCCCGTGCGCGGTGAGGTAAAGCGTGCCCAGGTCGCGCGGCAGGACAGGCAAGGTGATGCCGGGGGAGACCACGGCATCGACCGCATCGTCCACCCCGACATGGCCGAGCAGGCGCGGGTTCTGGAACAGGCGCCAGTGCAGTTCTATGCCGGTGTCGCTATGCTCGTGGTCGTAAGCCCAGTCTTTGCCGTAGCGTGACACCGCTCCAAGCTGCCGTGCCGTTGCGCCGCAAGGCGGCTCGCTGCGTTCGTAGCCGACGCGGGACAGCACCTCGTGCGCGCGTTCCAGATCCTTGCGGGCGATCAGCAGGTCGATGTCGATGCTCGTTCGAACCCCGACCTCGCCGTAGATGGTGAGCGCGGCCGGTGCTCCTTTAAGCACCGCCACGGGAATATCGTGCGCCCGCAGAGCCGCCACGGCCTGCCGGGTTTGCAGCAGCTGGCGGAACTGCTCCTCCGCCAGATCCAGTGCGTCCTGCCGCAGTTCGCGGCGCAGCGGCGTATCTGCCAAACCCTCGCAATGGCCGACGGCGCGGGCTACCAGTCCTGTCACATGGTGCCGCCGGGCCAGGGCGATAAGCCGGGCAGGATCGCGAATGGCCGCTGCGGCATGGCGAATGGTCTCGATCGCATCGGCGTCGTGCGGCCAGCGCGTGGCATGCAGCAGGAATGCGAATTCAGGGCACAGGACAGGCGTGCCGGAAGGTGCCGTCATGACCGGCACTGCGCCCACACGGCGCGGCGCCCTTGCGGCCAGGTGGCGAGAAGCGCGAAGCCGCCGGGTTCGGGATCGCCGATAACCGGAAAGCGTTCCGTCTCGATCCAGACATGGGCACGGATCGGCCGCGCTGTACCGGATGCTGGCATGACCCCGTAAAACAGTGTGGAATCGATCCCGCGCCGGCGCAGCATGATCTGCGCGGCCAGGCCCTGCTCGAAGCACAGAGCGCGCAAGGGGCTGCGTTTGGCGGCGCGGTCAACCGCCCATGCGACCATCCACGTCAACACCTCGGTGCGATCGGTCGCGGCCGGCGGCTTGCCGAAAGGGCCGGCGGCGGCGATCCGGCCGATCAGCGTCAGCGGCAGGAACCGCACCAGCGGGGCGGCGAGCACCAGCAGCACCATCGCTTCCACCAGCGCGCGCCGTTCCTCCCAGTCGAAACGACCGAACTTCGTGCGCAGGGAAGCAAGGTCGTCCTGGTTCACGGCTCGATCCAGAACCAGGTGTCGATCGTGTCATGAGCGCCGTGGAGGCGCACTTGCTGGTTTTCGGCCGCCTCGAACGAATCGACGACGTGGTACTGCGCGCCGAAAGCACGAACTTCTTCGCCCAGCGTATCGTAGGCGATGTCGTCCGCAAGGTGGAAGCGCAGCCACTGGGCTATTCCGTCCACTTGCCCTGCGGTAAGCGATACAGCAGCGCTGGACCGATCGGGGCGGATCGGCTCCGGGCCGGTAACGTCGAAATCGAACAGCGTAACAGGTTCGCTGCGCAGCGTGAACTTATCGCAGCTCAGTGTGAAGTCAGTGCTACGCAGTGCGTTGAACGGCGTCATGTCCAGTCCATCGACGATGCCCATGCAGTGCTGCGCGGCTTCGAGGTTGGTGACGGGGGCGACAAGCAGTTCCGCCCGCCCCGGCAGCACCGGTGCGCCGGGCTTGAGCAGCCGGGCCTTGGCATCCGCCAGCGTCGCGGCGCAGCCCGCCCCCAGGAAGTTGTTGGCGAGGTTGTCCCACAAAAGCACGTCGGCCGGTTCGGGCAGGTCGCGGCCCAGGTTCAGTTCGCGCGAGTCGATCGGCAGGAGGGTTATCCTGTCGGCAAAGCCATTGCGTGCGATGATCTCGCTTGCTGCGCGAGCCACTTCAGGATCGCGTTCGCAGGCGACGACATGGCTGGCGCCGGCCTGGACGGCCAGCATGGCGAAAACCCCGGTTCCCGCGCCGATATCCAGCACCACACCGCCGTTCGCCAGCACCCGGCGCAGGGCGCGCGCGTAAAGTTCGTGCCGATACGTGTCGAGAACCATGGTGAAATACCAACTGCCGATACCCTCGGACAGAATCGGGCGCGCCAGTGCCTGCGCTTCGGCGTTCGTCGGCGCGAGGGCCAGCGCCTCGCGGCAGACGGCGCGGGCGCGTTCCTGCTGGTCGTTTTCGCGCAGCAGCGTGCGGGCGCAGTTGATCATCGCGATCGCATTGCCGTGGACGGAGGCGAGCAGGGTGTCGACCGCTGCTTCGGCCAGGCGCGGGAACCGGGTATTCGGCGTCACAGATTGCTCCTTGCGATGCTTCGCATGTGGCTGGCCGCCGAGATCGTGAGCAGGCAGGCCAGGCGGTAACTGTTTTCGGCCTCGTCACTGTCCCAATCGGACGAACCGTCTTCGGGCAGATCGGCGATCAGGCGGCGAACTTTGGCGGTGTCGAGGAAGGCGGCGGTGGGTTCGTACAGTTCAAGCCGCTCCATCTCGTCGACGAAGGCCTGCCGGTCCTGGCAGATCGCCTGGGCCCAGTCGGCGCCCTGATAGCCGCGCTGGCGGTTATCCAGCACTTCGGGCGGAGCGCGGTCGGCCAGCACGCGGCGCAGGATCGCGCGCGGCTCACCGTTCCAGACCAGCCGTTCAACCGGAATGCGCAAGGCCAGTTCGAACAGCCTGCGGTCGGCGGTGGGATCGCGCAGGTCCAGCCCCCATTCGGCGAGCATGGCCTTGTAGTGGTCGCCGGCGCCATTGGTGCGTGTGCTGATCAGGCGGCCCTCGACGCTGGAGATGCCCCGCTCCCGCCCGAATCGTCCAGAATCGGGAACTGGTTCCCCGGCCTCTGCCGCAGCATGGCAATGGGCCTGTGCAGCTTCTTCATAGGCGCTGTCGGTGAGCAGCGACATGTCGCGGTCGTCCTCGATAGGGCGGCCCGAAAGCACCATGCCCCAGCGCCAGAGCCGGTCGGGAAGAAGGTCTTCGACGGTGTTGAACAGCACGCCGCGCCAGCGCATCCAGCCGCCGCGCACAAGGCCGCGCGCGGTGCGCAGCCACAGCTTGAAACGGCGTTGCCGAGCCAGTTCGCGCAAGGCCCAGATGCCGGATTCGCTGATCGAACTGTTGCCCATAAGGCCGTGAAGCAGGACGCTGACCCCATGGTCGCGGGCCGTGTCGTTGATTTCCTCGAACCAGGGCAAGTTGCACAAGTTCACAATGGGCGAGGGGTAAAGAGCGCGGGTACGGTCAAGCCCGGCCAGCGGACCTTGCCCGGGCACGACCCGCACAAGGTCCATATTGTCATGCATGGCGGCGGTGCGCGCCGCGACATGCGATTCGTCGGCAAAATGGCGCGTGGCCATCGTGCGCACCGGGCCTTCGCGGGGCGCCGCGACGAAGGCGGTTATGCGCTGGCCGTCACGGGCGAGCGCGAGGGCAGCGGTGGTGGCGACGGCGGTACTGTCAAAACCCCCGCTCAGGTGCGCGCCGACTTTGCCGGATGCGCGGCGCAGGCAGGTGCCCACGGCGTTCTCGATCGCCTGAGACAGGGTGTCTTCGTATTCCGCCTGGGTGTTGAGCAGCAGCGGCGTGAGGTCAGGCTTCCACCATGCGGTTTCCTGCTGACCCGTGCTGGACACCGCCAGCATATGCCCCGGACGTACGATATCGATGCCGGTATAGGCAGAGCGCCCGGGCGCGAACGAGTTCATGCGCAGGAATTGGCGGTACTGCTCGACGTCGGGTGTGCGGGGTGTGGCCGGATCGGCAAGGAGGATGTCCGGCATGGAGGCGGCTGCAAAGCGTCCTGCCTCGGCATGGTAATAAAGGGGGCGGTCCCCCATGGCATCGCGGGCCAGAACGAGGCGGCGTTCCTGCCTGTCCCAGGCGATCACCGCGAAGACGCCGTAAATCCGTTCGAACGCAGCCTCGCCCCAGCGTTCGAGCGCTGCCGCCACAATCGCGCCGTCTGACAGCGTCACCGGATCGAGGTTCAGTTGGGCGGCAAGGTCCTCGCGCTCCGCCAGCCGCACGTCGGCGGCGACGATCCAGCGCTGCTGCTCATTGTCCAAAGGTTCGTCTAGCCGATCCTCTGGCAGGAGCGGGAACAGGCACCTGCCCAGCAGCACCGATCCGCCTGACCAGGAACGCCAGGGCTCGCGGCCATAACGCCGGGATGCCATGGCGAATGGCCGGGCCATGTCCGTGGCGTCGGCTCCGTCGCGGTTCCAGAGCGCGCAGATAGCAGTCACTTAAGCGGATCCTGCGCCCGAGCGGATGACTTGTGCCGCGTCATATGGTTTGCGTTTCAGGCCCTGCCGACCAGGCCGGCATCGACGAGTTCGCGCAGCAGCGCGAGCGTTTCTTCCTCGCAGGTGGCGCGGTCGACGTCGTAGATATCCAGAAGGGCATCGCACAGCGCGGGCACGTCATGATGCTCGTCGAGCAGTTTCCAGATTCGGGTGGCGACCTCGTTCAGGCCAAAGCAGACGCCGGCCTGGATATCGAGCGCGACCAACTGCCCGTCGACTTCCGCCGTTGCGGTTGTCGGGTTCTTGGTGAAAGTTTCGACACTCGTAATCACAGCGGTCATGGATGGTCCTTTGCCGGGGCACATGCGCACTGCCGAAAAGCAGGGCAGGACGAAGTGAGAGAAGATAGGTGGGTGCCGGTGGCGCAGATTGCAGGGCGCCTGACGATCGAGCCGGGCAGGCCTTCGAACCTGAAAACCTAAAGAAGCCGGCTCCGAAAGTTCGTGAGAACTGCCGGAGCCGGCTTCCCCAAGGCCTTAGGAGCCCATCATACGGCGCGGGTTGGCGCCGTCGGTGAGCATCGACATCATCGTCGTACCTTCGGCGTCAGCTGCGCCCATGCGGACGACAGCCGGGCGCTGCCAGGTCATGCGACCCGAAGTACCCATGGTATTGTTGGAGTTGGTCATTTCGAACCGGCCTTTCTTTAAAAAGCAACACTAAGTAACGCAAAAAAGATACTTTTCTTATATTACTTGTGTTGCAGATTTGAATGCTAACATTGCTGCTGTCTACTTCAAGTTTATATTGCAGTGCGGCAGGGGTGTTAAAGAATTTTCATGCTGCGATTTGGCTGCAAAGGGCAATCGCATGATCTTCGATAAGCGCGGCTTCCCTGTTGAAGTGTTCCATCCCCCAGGTCCGCTCGACCCGGAATACCGGGGTCCCGGTCGCCAGGCGTGCTGTGTCCTGCAAATAGCCGGCCGTATGCCCGACAAGGTCGCCGATGCGCCGCCGATATATGCTGGAGGTGATCGCATCGATGGCCGGCAGGCCGCGCAGCGCGGTGATCGCAAAACCGCTGTCCGGCTCTGCTTCGCGCAAATGGTAGATCGCGGCGATGGGGAGTGGCTGCCGGACGCGGTCCGACGACATTTCGAGTTCGAACTTGCCGTCCGCCCATGGGACCGAACAGGCCGCCTGGCCGATCCGTTCCATGGCTTCAAGGGCATCGTCCCACAGGCGAAGGCGCGGCATTCCGGGATGGCCGAGCGCTGTGCCTTTTGGGTCAAACGTGACTGCGCAGACGTCGTCGGTCAGAAGCGGGCGGCCTCGACCTTCGAACCAGGCGGCAAGGGTCGACTTGCCGGCGCCCGAATCGCCGCACAGAAGAACGGCTGCCCCGCCGCAGGCAAAGGCATTGCAGTGCAGCGGCATGATCGCGCGCTGGTGCAGGATGGCGCCCATGATCGAGCCGGCAAGGTAGAGGTCGATCTCGGCCTGGCTGACGCCGGGATAGGGATCGACGACGATGGTGTGGCCGCCGCGGATCAGGAACCGGCCCACTTCCTCCACCGCGATCGTCAGCCCTTCGGCGTTCCACGAAGTATCGAGGTCGTCGTTGACGGTTTCCATAACCGGTAGCGGGGCGACCGGGGCGAAGGCGACGTGGACATCTGCGGCGGTATCGTCACCGATGCGGGCACCGCGCAAGGTGGGAACTTCGCGAGGAAAGCGGACGTCCAGGCCGAAGACGCGGTACGTTGCCGTCATCACTGCGCCACCGGCCGCATGGCGTCGAACACGGCGTCAAGCACGGCGAGTTCGGGCAAGCCGAAACGGGTGGCCCAACGGGCGGGGTCGATGAGATCGGCGCAGCCCGCCGGGTGATAATGCAGGAAAGCGAGGTGGCAGAACCCTCCATCCGGGATCGCATCGCGGTAATGCCACTGCGAGGATCCGGAGAACAGCAAGGCTTCGTTGGGATGCAGGATATGATCCTCGAAGACGATACCGAGCAGGGCGGGGTCGGTCTCGTCGGATACCGTCGCAGCCTCTCCGGCGGTTGGCCAGGGGACTATGTCGCTGAACCGGATAGGCCATTCGCAGCTTTGCGCGAGGCACAGGTCGAGCGTCCATTTGGCGGAGGGTGCATCCATGTGCGGGGGGCACCGTCCGCCGCCGTGATATAGGCTGAGGAAATTGTAGCAGGGTTCGACTTCTTCGCCGGCAAGTTCCGACACCAGCGGCGTGAGCTCGCGTTGCAGAATGCCCAGCGCGGGAAGGTCGTGGAAGATGTCGCGCCCGAACTGGGCGTTTTCACGCGATTTCAGCGCCTTGGGTGGTAACGCGCGGACTTCGGCCAGCAGGGTCTCGAAGTGGGCATCGCCGAGAAGCGGGCGCACGTGGCAGACCTTGAAGTCCGGCGCGGTGCGCAGGACATCGAAAGCGGCCGTGAAGGATGCGACGCTGCCCGGATTGACGATTTGCAGCATCTGGCGTGCCGCTTCGAACTTGGCGAGGAACTGGCTGTCATACCAGTCGAAGCCCGGCAGCTCGTGCAGCACGCGCATCGCCACCATGTATCGGTGCGCGATCAGAGGGTCCGTCAGATCAAGCGATTGGAACATGGTGCCATCCCGTGCGGCTCGACCAATTGGCGGCATGGTGCTATCAAAGGAACGGGTTTACTGCCGTCCGCGTTGGTTTTTCGGCGTCGCATTACGAAGGCTGCGAATTATGACTGCGAGTGAGCCTGGAAACGATGTTTCCGGCAGGCCGGAACCGGATACCGGCGCATACCGCGATATCGGCCCCTGGAAAGCAGGCGCCGATCATGGTGCCAGCCCGCATACGGCAAAAGCCGCTGAAACGGCGCAGCCGATCGGCGGGAGGCCGCTTTTGTGGCGATGGTGGCTGCTGGCGGCGCTGATCAGCCTGGGGCTGTGGGGCGGGATCGTTGCGCTCATAAAATAGGGCACCATTTCAATAGCATCCGCGCGAGGCAAGCACCGCTGGAACTGTTCTCAGGCAGATTGAGAAGTCATAGACCAGCGACTTACGCAGGGCGTAGAAGGCATCGAGCCGTACCCTGATGTCGTAGCTGACTTCGTTGCGTCCGCTTACCTGCCACAGGCCGGTCAGGCCGGGGCGCACGGAGCAGTACGCGCCGAAGCGGTGGCCGTAACGGGCGACTTCACCCTCTACGATCGGGCGCGGGCCGACCACGCTCATATGGCCGAACAGGACGTTCAGGAGCTGCGGCAGTTCATCGAGGCTGGTCTTGCGCAGGATTCGGCCGATTGGCGTGATGCGGGGGTCGCTGCGCAGTTTCTGGTCGCGTGCCCATTCCTGACGCGCTTCTTCCGAGCTGGAAAGCAGAGTTTCCAGCCGTTCGCGGGCATCGACCACCATCGAACGGAATTTGAGGCAGGGGAACTGCTTTCCATCCCGGCCTATGCGCTGCTGGACGAAGAGAACCGGACCATTGCTGGTCAGTCGGACGGTCAATGCGACGAGCAGCAGCAGCGGCAGGAACAGCAGCAGCGCGAGCGCGGAAACCACAAGATCGAAAGCCCTCATCGCGATCTGATGTCCCCGGTCGGCAAGACCCTGGTCGTCAGTCCTGCTGAAGGAATGGCCAGGGGAGCGGTGCAGCGTCGTTCCCATTCGGGCGACCTGCGCTTTCGCGGTCTGCATCGACATGCTCCTGATTGAACCCGCCGCGATCACACTGATTTTGACCGACGAATCAATTAATATGGATATACCATATTTCGGTTTATCGGTTCGTAACAACTACATTTTGCAGTGCAATATGGGTCATATCGGAGCGCAATTAATTTAATTTAATTTCCGGGTTAATGTTATTGAATTCCATATAGATAAAATAGGGATGTTTAGTTTGAGAATTACAGACTTTTGCCCAGAACTGATCTTGCGGTTAAGGTCTGCCAAGTTCGCCTTGCGAATTTTTAATCGCATTGAGGCGCTGCTGGCTCTCGCAGGTATGGCCATCGCAAGGACGGCATTGATCGCAGTCATCGGTGTGCCTGCAAGCGTTGTTCGAGCGCCATGGGGATATCGCCCGGTGCCATTTTGACCCTTTCATCGAAGATGGCTTCCAGGCGATCTATCCATGCGGACGGGGTCAGGGCCAGGGACATCGTACGGATAAACGCCGCCTCGCTCATCGCGCGCGTTAACGCATCGTTCTGAAGAATCGTGCGGATCGCGTCGGCAAACGCATCGACGTTGCGCGGATCGACGGCGATACCGGCGCCGGATGCGACAAGGTCGTCACTGAGCAGTGCGGTTCGGGACAGGATCACCGGCAGACCGCTCCATGCCGCTTCGATCGCCACCAGGCCGAAAGGTTCGGGGTAGCGACTGGGCATGACCAGCATCCGCGCATTGGCGGCAAGATCGCGAATTTCGGCGGGGCTGCGCCGTCCCATGAGGCGGGCTGCGGGATGAATCTGGCGGATGCGATCGGCTAGCGGACCTTCGCCCACCACGGTAAGCGCGGCCCCCGCGCGCGCGGCTGCGTGCGCCGCCAGATCGGCGCCCTTGGTTTCTTCCAGGCGGCCGACGAACAGGACTTCGCGGTTGTGCTCTGCCGCAATGCGCCGTGACGAGAAGGGTTCGACCGGATTGGGCAGGGCGATGATCGATCCGGCGGGGATGCCTGCCCGGGCGAGGAAATCGCGCATGCCTTCGTGAATGGCGAGCACCGGCGGCGAGGAGCGCGGCCGGTAGGCGCGGCGCTGGACTGCCTGGCGCGCGCTGCGCCACAGCTTTCGCGCGGTGCCATCCCGGTCGCAGGGGGTAGAGAGGCAGGCGCGGGAAAGCGGGACGTGCGGACATACCTCGCCCGACTTGAGCCAGGCGAATGCGCCGTTGGGGCAGGCCAGGAAAAAGTCGTGCGCGGAGATGACGAGGCGTTCGCGTACCGGATCGAGGGCGCCGAACACCGACGGCGAAAGAATCTGCGACCAGCCATGCAGGTGATAGACGGTTGCGGGGGTATCGTGCCGGGCGATCCAGTCGCGCACCATCGTGTGGGCTGCGTGGTTCCAAAGGCCGGTCACCATCGCCTTGGCGCGGCTTCCCGCAAGCAGGCGCTGCTGGCCGAGGGCGACGATCTCGACGCCGGCGTCGGCAAGGGCGCGGCTGTCTCCCGCGTCGCCGGTGATGAAAGTCACCTGGTGTCCGCGTGCGGCGAGATCGCAGGCGGCCTGTACCGCGAGTTTGCTGGCGCCGCCCTTGGGGTCGCTGAGGTCGTTGATCTGGACGATGCGGCCGATCATGCGTTGGCCCCCTGCAGGCGCGCCGCGAATTCGGCCACTTCCCGGCATGCCTGCGCGATCAGGGGGGCAGGGTCGAGATGATCGGCGATGGCGGCGGTGGTGCGGGCCCCCGCGTCGGCGGCGTCCACGGAGGCCGGGTCGAGCATGTGGCGTCCTCGCCCCGCCAGATCGAAGAAGCTGTCGAGTTTTACGTCCCAGCGCAGCCCCACGGCGGGAACGCCGAAGGAGTAGGCGGCGATGCAGGCGTGCATGCGGTGGCCGACGATGGCGTCGCAGCCCGAGACAAAACTGGCGAGATCGGCAGGGGTTTCGAAAGACGGACTGAGCGTGACCGGCCCTCGTGCATGGCGTATCCAGTCATAGAATCGGCCGTGCAGGTATTCGCGGTCTTCCGGGCTGCCGTTGGTGAAAAGGGCGACTTCAAAGCCTTCTTCCACCAGCGAACGAAGCGCCGCCGGATACCAGTCCTCAAGCGTGGCGGCAGAAGATTTGTCGCTATGGTAGCGTACCGCGAGTGGATCGGTCACGCAAAAGCCGACCTTGCGGCCGCTCGGGCTGCGCGGTGCGGGTGGGTAATGCAGGCTGGCAAGCACGCCCGGGTCCACCACCACTTCGGCAGGGACCACGCGGGGGCCGAAATGTGCGGCCCAGCCTTGCCGCGAGCGATCGTCGCGCACTGACGCCCAGATCAGGCGCGTGCGGGAGAAAGCGCGGTTGAACAGTTTCGCGCCGGCCTGGGACCAACTGGGCGCGACGCCTACCGCATAGACCGAGACGGGCAGCGAGAGCCTTGCCGCCTCGGCGAGGGCGCCAGAGATCTTCATCGGAAAGTTGAGGTCCGAATCGGTGAGCAGGTTACCGCCGCCTATAACCACTGCATCAGCGCCGGACAGTCCGCGGCGATAACGCCCGCGCAGGCGCCCGCGCAGCAGCATTTCGAGCATGGCCCGCGCGGCGAACTGGCGAAGCGGCGGGGGGCAGCGGTCAAGCAGGGCAAGAGCCAGGCCGCGCGCGCCGCCGTGAGATGCAGGATATTCGGTGCGGCCGGCAAGGTCTACGGACACCACCTCGCAATCGGGTAGCGAGCGCATCAGTTCGCGTTCCAGGCATTCGCTCAGCAGGCCGTCGCCCAAATTGGGGCTGTATTTCACGTTGAATAGCACTACGCGGTTGATGGCGCGCATACGCTTGCGGGGTATGCCTGCAATGTCGCCGTGCGCGAGCGCCGGCGCAATGGCGATCGACGGGGCGGTCATGTCGTGGACTGTCTCCGTGGATTGACTTGCACATGCGGTTTCGCGGTGCCCTGCCATGTACGGGGACTACCAGAGTTACCTCGATATTCGCAGGATGTTCGCGCGCAGTGACTATTTTTTAACACTGTAGTTGGCCGCGTTCTCTTTATCCTTTGCCGCGTTCCATGTGTTCATCGGCTGCGATGTCGCGCCGATAGTAACTGTCGAGGGAATTGGCCGCTTGCCTAGCATCCACGTCGTGATCGCCACGGTTGGCCGTGCCCAATTGGTGCGCCGGACCGTCGACCTGCTGGCCTTGCAGACCCGGCCTGCCGACGGCGTGATGGTCGTATCGGTCTCGCCAGCAGATGTCGCCGGGGTCGAGCAGGCGCGCGGCGCGCCGCGCATCGTGTTTTCCGAAAGGGGCCTGTGCCGCCAACGCAACCGCGCGCTTGAGGCGCTTGAAGGGCAGGCGGACATCATCGTCTTCTTCGACGACGATTTCATCCCGGCGGATGATTACCTCGCACAGGTGGAGGCGTTGTTCGAGGCGCATCCCGATATTGTCGGGATCACCGGCGAACTGCGCGGGGACGGGGTGCGGCAGGGCGGCTTCACGGTCGAGCAGGCGCTCGAACTGCTGGCAAAGCCCGACCCGTCGTCGGCGGAGCTGCGCCACCGCCATGAGCTTTACGGCTGCAACATGGCCATCCGCACCAGTGCGGCACAAGGGATGCGTTTTGACGAGAACCTGCCGCTTTACGGCTGGCAGGAGGATATCGACTTCACCAACCGGCTGGGCCGCAAGGGGCGGCAAGTGTCGACCCGCGCGGTGACCGGGGTGCATCTGGGCACCAGCGGCGGGCGCACTTCGGGCAAGCGCTTGGGCTATTCGCAGGTAGCGAACATCGTCTACCTCAAGCGCAAGGGCACGATGCGGCCGGATTTCGGCAACCGGCTGATGTGGAACAACGTGGCGGCCAACGCGCTGCGCAGCCTTCGGCCCGAACCGCTGGTCGATCGGCGGGGGCGGTTGCTGGGCAACATGCTCGCCATTTTCGACTGCCTGCGCGGGCGCGTCGATCCGCGCCGGATACTGGAGATGTGACGGGACTGGCGACCACCCCGGACCCGAGGGCGGCTATGGCCAAAGCCCGGAAACAGGCACAGGCACAAATGCGGCGCCAGGTCTTCGTCTGCGGCGATCTGCATAACCTGGGCGACCTCAAACTGCTGCTGCAGAACCTTGCCCTGACCAGCGGGCGCGGGGGCCTCGTGCGCCGCTGGGCACCGCTGCCGGCGGCGGTGGAGCGGCAGGTCGAGGCGGCGGGCGGTGTGCTGGTTTCCGGCAAGGCCATACCGGCATTCGCGCGGCAGGCATTCGGAGCGCAGCTCGTTTTCGGCGGCGGGCAACTGGTGCGCGATAACGTCTCGATCCCGTCCTTGCTCGGCTTGCTGGCGGGCGTGTTGAGCGCGCGGCTGGGCGGCGGCAGTCTTGTCACGCGGGGGCTGGGGGTCAGCACGATCCGTTCGCCGATGCGCAGGGTTCTGTGGCGGGCGGTGCTGTCACTGTGCAAGGTCGTGAATTTGCGGGACGAGGCATCGGCGCGCAATCTGGCGCGGCTGGCTCCCGGCAAGGCGCACGCGGTCAATGCCGACATGGTGTTCCTGCCCACGGCCGGCGCCCATACGATTTCGCCGGGGCGGGGTGAGCGGCGGTGGATCGTCATCGCCCCCTGCATCGACGGCAGCGAGGGACGCTCGATCGAAGGGGATGCGCTCGACGCGGCGCTGGAGGCGGCGTTGAGCGCACTGCCCGGTGCGCGCATCGTCATCGCCTGTCATGATCCGCGCGAGGGTATGGACAAGGCCGCCGCTGCCCGTCTGGTGGCGCGCTGGCCCGAGCGTGAGATCACCGTGCTCGGCGGGTACGAACTGGACCCGCTCATCGCGCTGTACCGCGAAGCTGCACTGGTGCTGACCAATCGCCTTCACGCGCTGATCTTTGCGATCCTTGCCGAAGCTCCGGCGCTGGCGATCGAGGACGGGACCGCCAAGGTACGGGTCGTCGCCGACCGGTTCGTCATTCCCGTCCTGCCGCGAGATCAGCCGGACGCGGCGCGCCAATGCGTGGCGCAGGCACTGGGCTTCGACCGTGAGGGGCGGGCGGCGGTGCGTCAGGATCTGGCGCGCAAGGCTGCCGGCAATCTCGACCACGGGCCTGCCGCTTCGGCGTGAATCCAGGGCGGCGCCCGCGCGAATAATCACTTTCCTACAACGATTCGAATGGAACATAAGGCGAACGAAAGCCGGGGCGACAAGCGTCTCGGCCATCAGTCCCTTTGCCTTCCAGTCGGAGTTGCCAAGATGCAGGACCCCTTCCAGACCCATGCCGATGCCGCCTTCGCGCCGTCGCGCTCGCCTTTCGCAATTTTGCCCAGTGACACCCAGGCTTTGGCGCTGGTGCCCAAGGGCATCTACGTCGGCACGGGCGGCGACGTGGTGCTGCGCGGCGTCGATGGCGCCGCCGACGTGACCTATCGCAACTTGCCCGATGCCAGCTACATCGCCGTTCGGGCGCTTTACGTGCGCGCCGCCGGCACGACCGCCGCCGATCTCGTCGGGGAGGGTTGAGCATGACGCGCCTCGTATCGGGGGGCCGCTCAGGCGGGGTCGGTAACCGCACGCGCACCGTTTCAGGCAGCGGCGCGCTGTTCGCGCTGCCGCGTGCGCTGGGTTCGGGTTCCAGCTTTTCGCTGCGTTCGGGCAGCAATGCCAATCTGGCGCTGGCCGGCACCAGCATCGCTGCGGCCTCGGCGCTGGCTGCGGGGGCGAGCCAGGTGGCGCTTGTTCGCGAAAGCGTGGGCACGGGCGCTGCCGCCCGCGCGGTGGAATATGCCGTGACGCTGACCGGGGCGACTGCGGCGCCCACTCCGACGCCCACACCCACACCGACTCCTACGCCGGGCACGTATCTGCCCGCCAACGCGGCACTGGCCGGGGCCTACGGTCTTGGCCTGCTGGTGTCCGCTTATGCCGGACCGGCGCTGCGCCTGCGCCGCGCATCGGACGGGGCCGAACTCGACATCGGCTTTTCCGGGCAGGCCCTGGACATCGCCGCTGCCTCGGCCTTTCAGGGCGCCTCGCCTCTCACGGTCGCGGCGGTTTACGACCAGACCGGCAATGGCCGCCATCTGACACAGCCCACCGCCTCCGCGCAGCCCTCGCTCTGGCTGGGTGAGGGCGGGCCGATCATCACCAATTACGACACCGACAGCCCGATGCTGATACCGGCAACCCTTGCGATCCCGCGCGCCGACTGCGCGGTGTTCATGGCGGCCCGCACCCCGGGGCAGGCGGCGACCTGCGGCTATTGGGCGTTCGGCGCCGGCGCGACCGACTACGGCCTGACCAGTCCGCGCAGCGCGGGAAATCTGGCGATGCAGCCGATGGTGGCGGGCGCTTCAATCCCGGCGACCGCAACGAATGCGCGGGCGCTTGGCGTGAACAACCTTGCGGTGCTGGGTCTTGTTTCCAACGCGGCGAAACAAGTCGTTCACCGCGACGAGCAGACGGCGGATTACCCCGCCGCTGCCGCCGCCATGCTCAATACCGGGGGCGAGGTCGGCGAAGCGATCGAATACGGCGGGCGCACCGACTGGCGCGGTTTCGTGGTCTATGCCGCCGCGCCGACGGATAGCGAAGTCACCGCGATCAAGGCCGCGCTGAAGACGGTTTTCTCCACTGCGGAGCCGGCCACGCTTTCGTTTCTTGCGGGCGGCGACAGCATCGTGTTCGGCACCGGCGGCGCCAACAACCGCACGATCACGGCCGCGCTTCACCACCGCTCCGCCGCCGGCGTGCTTTATCGCAACATCGGCATCGCGGGGCACCGGCTGGAACTCGGCTATACCGGCTTCAACACGGCATCCGCCGCCTATCTCACGCCCGGCGTGCCCAACGTCTACGTCAGCGACTACGGCCACAACGATATCAAGACCAACGTCACCGATGCGCCAAGCGCGCTCACGGCAGTCGCGGCGATGAAAGGGCAGGCCCGGCACATGGCTGCAAAGCTGCGGGCCTACGGCTTCGACATGGTGATCTGGCAGGAGGCCTACGCCGACGTCACGTTCACGGCCGATCAGGAAGCGGCGCGTGATGCATGGAATGCATGGCTGCGCTCGGGCCCGCTCGCCGAAGACGGACTGCCCTGCTTCGACGCGGTGGACACGGTGGCGAGCGATGCTGCCTTCATCCTCTCCGATGCCGAAACCGATGCCGGGCGCGGCATGGCGCAGGGGAGCAATTCCTCGGACGGGGTACACCCGAACGAGGTTCACGCAGGCACGCGCGCCGACCACCTTCGGGCGGCCTATGCGGCGATCCCCTTTGCCCTGAAGTATGTGCCGGTGGCCGGTCAGCAGGGGCTACCCTACACCGGTTATACCCCGCGCGTGGTGAAGGGCACGGCGCCCTACGCCTTCACCCTCGCACCGGGATCGGCGGCCTTGCCCGCCGGGCTTGCGCTTGATGCGGGGACGGGCGTCATCTCGGGCACACCTGCGTCTGCGGGCACGCGGTCCGGCATCGTCCTGCGCGCGGCCGACAGTCTGGGGGCAACGGCGGAAGCCGCTTTCGCGATTTCAGTGGCGGCGGCGGCAACCATCACTGTGGCCGACCAGACCGAGAGCTGGAACGCCGCCGATGCGACCGGCATCACGGTGGCCATGCCCGGGGTCGTCAACGCCGGCGACGTGCTGGTCGCGATTATGACGGTCGATGCGGTCCCTGCCGTCACCTGGGACAATGCGACCGCCGGGGCCTGGACACAGCGGGCCCAGTACGTTTCGAACTCCAACGCTCACACGCTGATGGTGTTCACGCGGACAGCGGACGGCACGGAGGGCGGCAGGGTGCTGAACGTCGCCCTGTCCGGCTCGCAGCAGGCGGTGACGCGGGTGCTGCGCGTCACCGGGGCGACCGGGGCGGTGGAGATGGGCAGTTACTTGCGCAGCGCCGCCACGTCGGCAGACCCGCCGGCCATTACCCCAAGCTGGACGGGCGCAAGCCTGGACATCGCCGTCCTCGCGCTTGACGGCACCGCCGCTGTGTCCTCCGGTCCAGCCGGGTATTCGGGTTTCATGACGCGGGCATCGAGCGCGAGCGGCCAGTCGACCAATGCGAGTGCATGGAAGATCGCCTCGGGCGCGGAAGACCCGGGGGCCTTCACGCTTTCCGCCTCGGGGCAGTGGGTTGCCGCCACCATCGCATTGCAGGCCAGTTGACGGCAGACGCCGCGACGCGATGACAACCGGCTCGGCCTCCGGCGATGGAAAAGCGCCGGAGGCCGAACGCGTTTCAGGCCGTCCGCATCGAGCGTACCAGCGCAACACCGATCAACAGCGGCAGGCGGCGGAAGCGGCTGGATAGCAATGATCGCGGGGTGATCGCGACAAGGCTGGCGAGCACGGGCAGGCGCATCGCCCGCACCCGTTCTGCCGAGATCGCCCGGTAGCGGCGGAAAATCCGCAGCCGGGTATAGGCCTCGACGATCAGGGCCGGGGGCCGGCCGGCGCCGGTGCGCGCAATGGCGTCAAGCTCTGCGCGCACGGCGGAACGCTCTTGTTCCTCGACATTGCCGATCGAGATCGCGCCTTCATGGCGGCGGTAGAACAATACGTCGACGGGCGGGTTCTCGATCCGGCCGTGGGCGCTGGCACGAATGAACAGGTCGTAGTCCTCCGCATGGCGATAGTCGCTGCGGTAGCCGCCCATGGCCCTGAGCGCGGCCGCCCGCATCATGATCAGCGGGTGCATCGAAACAGCGACGCGGGGGGGGAACACCGAAAGGTCGGTGCTGGCATGGCGCCCGCCGGTGGTCCGGGTGCTGGCGGGGGTTGGGTTGCGGTCTCCCACGGCATAGCCGCCCACCAGCACGACGTCCGGGTGCTGATCGAGGTAGGATGCCTGGAATGCCAGCCTTTCGGGAAACGAGACGTCGTCGGCGTCCATGCGCGCGATGTACTGCCCCTGCGCATGTTCGATCGCGGTGTTGAGCGCGGCGACAATGCCGCCGTTGGGCTGGGTGACCACACGAATCCGCGCGTCCTTGCCCGCCATGTCTTGCAGGATCGCAGGCGAGCCATCGGTGCTGCCATCGTCGACGACGATCAGTTCGAAATCGGCAAGGGTCTGATCGAGGATAGACTGCACCGCCTCGCGCAGATAGATCTCGCCGTTGTAGCACGGCAGGATCACCGAGACGCGTGGGCGCGCGCCGCTCATGCTGCCTGCCTCAAGGGCTGCTCGCTCAGCGACA
Source organism: Novosphingobium barchaimii LL02 (assembly GCF_001046635.1). Classification (GTDB taxonomy): domain Bacteria; phylum Pseudomonadota; class Alphaproteobacteria; order Sphingomonadales; family Sphingomonadaceae; genus Novosphingobium; species Novosphingobium barchaimii. Next base: position 393,316 of record NZ_KQ130454.1, on the reverse strand, counting down.
TGATCGTGTCCAGCAGTTCGCCGCCGGCCCGCGCCCAGGTGAATTGCAGCGCCCGTGCGCGTCCTTCCTCCACCTTGCGCGCGAACAGGGAAGAGGCGGGATCGAGCGCGGTGATCGCGTGTGCCCACGAAGCCGGATCGTCGACATCGGCATAGAGCGCGGCGTCGCGGCACACTTCGGGCAGGGCCCCGGCGGGCGCGACCACGGCCGGCGTGCCGCAGAGCATGGCCTCCAGCGGGGGCAGACCGAACCCTTCGGTGCGCGATGGGCACAGCAGGCAGCGCGCCTGCGCATAGAGCGCGCGCAGCCGTGCATCGTCGCACTTTCCGGCGAAGATGGCGCCTTCGGGAGCGGTCAGGCCCTGCGCGGCCAGTGCGGCGCGGGTGGTGCCCACGACCACCAGCGGCACTGCGGCAAGCGCGCCTTGCGCATAGGCGGCAAAGACCACGGCGTTGTTCTTGTAGGCTTTGGCGCTGCCGAACATCAGCGTGTACCCGCGCGGGGACAGGCCGAGTTCGGCCAGGGCACGTTCGTCCGGCTCCGCCTCCAGTACATGGTCGACGCCGTTGTAGAGCACCCCGGTGCGCGCCGCCGAGGAAACGCCCATCACGTCGAGCATGCGCCGCGAATAGTCCGACACGGTGAGCACCGCCGTGCTTGACCGGGCCATGCGCGGGGTCAGCAGGCGGTATCCCAGGCGTTGGCGCAGCGGGTACGAACTGTCGGGAAACAGGAACTGCGCATCGTGGATCAGCGTGATCTTGCGGCGATGGCGCAGCGGCGCAAGATTGGCGAGGTTGACCAGCACGCCGTCCGCCGCGAGCGCAGGCAATCGCCGCTGCTCCCAGCCTTGCGAGGGCGCTTCGTCCAGAGTGCGCACTTCGATATTTTGGAGCTGCGGCCGCCAGTCGCCGTCGTGGCGGGCGGGCAGCAGCAGCGTGACGGGCGGAATGGCCCCGCCAGATTCCAGGCCAAGGCGCGCGTCGATCTCGCGCACGAGGCGGTCGGCTACCCGGTGAACCCCGTTCAGGCCGCCCGAATAGAACTTGCCGTTGATGTAGACCGGCAGCATCGACATGAAGAAACAGCGCCGCCTTTCCGTACAAGCCATCGAAGCAGAGGTCCTCAGCGTAATATTGAGGCGCAGCGATTGCGACGCGCAATTATCGGTATTGCCAAGATTTAACCGCGATTTCGTGCAAGAGGAACCTTCCCTAGCGGCGCATCGCGCGCCATGCAGGAGGGGTAACGTGGGGGCTTGGATGTCGCAGCGCGACGACGCGATTCTGATCAATGGCCGCTTTCTGATGCAGCCCGTTACGGGCGTGCAGCGGGTTGCCCGCGAACTGGTTTCCGAAATGGACCGGATGGTCGGAGCCGGCGAAACCGCGCACCGTATCGCATTGGCCTGTGAAGCGGGTGCGGACGTGCAGTCGCTGGGCCTTCGCCACATCGAAGTGGAGCGGCGGGGCGGTGCAAGCGGGCACCTGTGGGAGCAACTGGTGCTGCCGCGCATGGTCAGGGGACGGCGCCTGCTGTGCCTGGGCAACACCGCCCCGCTCGCCTCGGCGCTGGCCGGGCAGCGCGTGGCGGTGATGATCCATGACGTATCCTATCTCTCGCTGCCGCAGGCCTATTCGCTGCGTTACCGCTGGGCGCACCGCGCATTGCTGCCCGTACTGCTGCGCCGCGCCGATCCGATCTTCACCGTTTCCGTGACCGAACGCGAACGCCTGAAACGCCTGAACGGACGTGCGGGCAAGCGCATCGTCGCCATCCAGAACGGCGGCTGGAGCCATGACCGGGTGGAGCGCGGTGCGCCCGGCACGCAGGGCGGCGAGCGTGAGCGGATGGTGCTTTATGTAGGCTCTCTTTCACGGCGCAAGAACGTCGAGCGGGTGATCGCCGTCGCCCAGCGCCTTGCGCGCGAAGACGGCGTGCGCACCGTACTGGTCGGCGCGAGCAATGAGATCCTCGCCCCCATTCGCGCCAGCGTCGCGCCGGATGTGGGGCATATGCTGGAATTCGTGGGGCAGGTGCCCTGTCTCGAAGCGCTGGCGGGCTATTATCGTCAGGCCTCATGCCTGCTGTTTCCCTCGCTCTACGAGGCATCGCCGCTGCCGCCGGTCGAGGCGATGAGCCTGGGCTGCCCGGTCGTCGCCTCGGCCATCCCCTCCATGACCGAACGGTGCGGGACGGCGGCGCTCTACTGCGACCCGCTCGACAGCGACGACATATTGGCGGCGGTGCGGCGGGTTCTCGGCGATCCGGCCCTTGCGCAATCCCTGCGCGCTCAGGGCTTTGCCCGGGCTGAGGGCTTTTCCTGGCGTGAACAGGCCCGCCGGATTATCGAGGTCATGACCGCGAGTTAATTTGGCCTATCGGCCGATTGCGCGAATGGTCGCGGGCGATGACGTCCAGCCCCGTATCTTCCCTTCCGCGCAAGGCGCCCGTCTATGGGCTCGATGCCGTGCGCCTGCTCGCTGCCGTGCTGGTGGTGGTGTATCACCTGGGGTTCAAGGTCTGGGCGATCGAAGGCAGTATGCTCAACGCGGCGCTGGGCGCCGTGATCGCCTATCCGCCCGGCTGGCAGCTGAGCTGGTGCGGATGGGTCGGCGTTCAGGTGTTCTTCGTCGTTTCGGGGGCGGTCATCGCCTATTCGGCGCAAGGGGTCAGCGCGCGCAGTTTTGCCAAGCGGCGCGCGGCGCGGTTGCTGCCGGCACTGCTGATCGCCTGCGCCATTGCCTTTCCGGTCGCGGTGCTGGTCTTTGCCGTTCCGCCCGGACAGGCGGCGTGGCTGGCGCTCAAGACGCTCACGTTCATGCCTTGGGGGCCCTGGATCATCGGTCAGTTCTGGACCATCCCGGTCGAACTGTGCTTCTACGCGGTGATCTGGGCGATGCTGGCATCGGGCCGGGCCGCGCGCGGGATGCAGGCGCTTGCCTGGGGGCTGGGGCTGGCGAGCGCGGGGTACTGGACGGCGGTAGCGACAGGGCTGCTGGCAGGAGGAGGGCGCCTCACCGAACTCCTGCTGTTCCAGCACGGGGGGTATTTCGCGATCGGCATGCTCTGCGCCCGGCTTGGTAATGGCGATCTGCGGCGGCGGCATCTGGTCTTGGCACTTGCCTGCGTTACAGCGGCGGCCTTGCAGGTTCGCGAAGCGGCGAGCTGGGAAATGGCCGGACGGGCAGACCTCGCCGGGCGATGGCCACTGGCTTATGGAATCTGGCTTGCGATCACGGCGCTGGTCGCGCTGTCGTTCCTGTACCGGGATGCGATCGCGGTGCGGGCAAAGCGCTTTTCAGGCGCATTGCGGCTGGCGGGCCTGTCGACCTACCCGCTCTATCTCATCCATATCCATGTCGGCGGCGCCATTTTGCTGGCCGCAGCCCCGCTTGGCCCGGTACCGGCGTTTCTGGGCGCGATGGCCGGATCGTTATTGGCCTCGCTCGCCATCGCCGCCTGGCTGGAGCCGCCGCTCCATGTTGTGGTGCGTGCGGCCATCGGCCAGGTCGGGCGCCGGGCCATGGCGCTGCCCCGCCTGCGCGCGGGCTGAGGCAGCACACTTTTCCGGGGTGTTTACGCGGCTTGCCGGTTCCTGGCCGCTTCGCGTGCCCAGGCAATCGCATCGTCCAGATCTGCGGCGCGGTAGACCAGCGGCGATGCCCCGGTGAAGGCATCCAGGAAGCGCCCGATCTTGCCGTAGTAATTGTCGAGCACGGCATGGGGCCGGCCCAGCAGCAGTGACAGGATATGGACATGCAGCCGGTCGGTCACGATCGCGCGGCCTTGCGAAAGCTGGCGGAAACCGCGTTCGACCCGGTGGCGTGCCGCAGCCTCGTAAGACCTGGCGCGGGCGGCTGACGGCGAAAGTGCGGTCCAGGCGCGGATGGCGCCGGCGGCCTTGGCCCGGCGCACGGCGTTGATATCCTCGTCCAGCCAATCGTCGACGGGAATGCCGGCGGGGACCTGCGCCACGCCCGCGCCTTCCTTGTCGGTCCGCAGCATTGCCAGCACGTCCATCGACGGGGCGGCGCCGCGGGTGGCGCCGATGGCCAACGCACTGTCCGGGCACAAGTGGACCGGGCAGTCGAAATACTTTTGCGCCAGTTCCAGCGACGGGACATCACGCACGAGCAACGTGAAGTTGGGATGTGCGGCGATGATGCGCGCGGTCTGCGCGATTCGCGCCGGGTCGTTGTAGTGGATCGATTGCGGCAGCTGGATCACCGGCCGGTCGGTGAAACGGGCGATCACGCCTTCGCGGAAGTTCTGGTGATGGTTCCAGATGTCGCCGAAGCTGCCGCCGCCAATGAGGAAGATCGGACCTTCGGGTACTGCCGAACGCAGCGCCGCGTCGTCGAGATTATGAAAGGCGCTGACATAGGCGGGATCGGCGCCCGCCAGGGATCGGAACAAAGTAAGTGCGCCGAGCCAGATGGCGGAATCACCCACGTTGGAATAGTTGGGGAAATCAAGGAGGGCGAATTTACCCTGTAGGTGTTCCGAAAAGCATTCATTCAATCGAGAAATGGCGCTGTCGAATGAGCCATTAAAAGAATTTAATTCGGAGTTCATGCGATCATCCTTCTGATGATGACTTTGACTTGCTATTTCGCAGTTGCGGCATGACTATGCAAGCGAAACGAAAACGTTAGGGATGCAGCATGGCTGTCGAAGGTACTTTGCGGCATCGGGCAGCCGGAGCGATCGGATGGAGCGTGGTGCGCTTTGGCGGCGACCAGATATTCGGTTTCATCGTCTTCGCGGCTCTCGCGCATCGGCTGGGTCCGCAGACGTTCGGTGTATTCATCGTCGGCCTGGCGGTGGCGGAAATCGGCAAGATCATCGCGCAGGGCGGACTGGTGAGCAGCCTGTACCGCGCGAAGGAAGTCACCCCGCGCCTTGCCGACACGGTGTTCTGGGCGAACCTTGCGATGGGCCTTCTCGTGGCCCTGCTGTGTTTCGTGCTGCGCCGCCCGCTGGCGAACGCGCTGGGCAGCGCGGAAGCCGCACCGGTCATCGCCGCGCTGGGCTTCGTGGTGCCGATCTCGGCCGCCGGCGCTACGCATATGAGCCGCAACTTGCGCGAATTCGGCCACCGTGCGCTGGCGATCCGCTCGCTCGGCGCCGGACTGGTCGGCGGTACGCTGGCGCTGGTGGCGGCAGAGGCGGGTTGGGGCGTGTGGGCGCTGGTGGTGCAACGCTTCGCCAGTGAGGCGATCGGCACGCTGGTCGCCTGGCACGCCTTTCGCTGGCGCCCCGGTTTCGATGTTTCGTGGAGCACCTTGCGCGCCCAGTGGAAGCTGGGGGCCAGCGTTGCCGGCTCGCAGTTGCTCCTTGTCGCGCTCAACCGCGCGCAGGACGTGATCCTCAGCCGGATGATAGGAATCGGCGCGGTGGGCGTCTATCGCACCGCCTGGAAATCGATCGAGGTGGTGGCGCAGGGTCTGATCACGCCGTTCTCGACCGTCGCCGTACCCACGCTCGCCAAGCTCAAGCACGATATGCCGGCATTCCGGCGCGGTTATGTGAAGATGGTATCGACCAGCGCCATGATCGCCTTTCCCGCCATTGCCGGGATCGGCGTGCTGGCGGATCAGATCATTCCGCTGCTGTTCGGCCCGCAATGGGGTGAAAGCATACCGCTGGCGCGGGTGCTGTGCCTGCTGGGGCCGCCCTTCGCGCTCAACTTCTTCGCCGATCCGGCGCTCACCGTGCTGGGCCGGGCCGGGGTGATCGCGCGGCTGGCGGCGATCCAGCTGACGCTTACCCTGGTGTTCTGCATCGCCGCTGCGCCCCACGGCCTGCTGTGGTTCGCGGTCGCCTATGTCGGGCGCGCCTATGTGACGCTGGCCTTGCAGATGGTGCTGCTCCAGCGGGCAAGCGGAATTCGCGCCGCCGACGTGCTGGCCGGTATCGCGCCCGCGCTCGGCGCTTCGGCGGTCATGGCCGTGGTGGTGTGGGGGACGGGCGATACCATGCATGTGCACGGATCGGTGACCGGACTGGCCGCGCTCACCCGGTTGGGCTTCCTCATCGTGCAGGGCATGCTGGTCTACACGGCGGTTCTGCTGCTGATGCTGGGAAGCGCGCGCAGGGCGGAACTGGGCGGGTTGCTGCGCTCCGTGCTCACCCGCCCGCGCAGCCTTTCCTGAAAGCCCCATCTGCCGCATCAGGCCGGTAGGGGGACCCGCAGCGGGCCGAATGCCGCGGCGCCTCCCACGTCGAACGCGGCCCCGCCCGCATCCCCCGGCACTGCCTCGGCGGTCCGCCGGCCTGATCGCAGGGCGATGGCCGAACCGGACAGGATGGCGAAGGTCAATCCGGGGTCGCAACTTGGCGCCGAGACCGAGGCCACGCCCACGCCAACCAGCATGGCCCAGGCTGCGGCTGCGGCGGTATCGCGTTCAGCCTCGCCGCTGCGCATCCAGGTCGACAGCGCCAGAGGCTTGAACGCGCGCAGGAAGTGTCCGGCAAAAGCGGCAGCGCCGATCACGCCCACCGAACCCAGGATAGCTGCCGCCAGACTGGACGAGCGGAACGAGCCGGGGCCGATGCCCAATCCGTGCGAGACTACGAAAGCCTCCAGCCCCTGTCCCGCCCAGAACAGGCGCTGCCGGCCCGAGAAGGATCCGGCCTTGTCGAGCGTCATGTGTTCCAGCAGGTCACGCAGCGCACCCGCGAGCACCGGGTTCAGCACCAGCATCGCGCTGACCAAGACCATGCCGGCAAGCCCTGCAAGGATCATCCAGGCCAGCCGGTCGAACGTGAACAGGCGCGGCGTCACCGCTGCGCGCACAGCCAGGATAGTGCCGAAAAGCGCAAGTCCGACATAGGCGCTGGACGAGGTACTGGCGACGAGCGCCGTGCCCAGCAGCAGGGCGGCGGGTCCGGTCCGGCGAGGCTCGACCCCGCGCAGCCAGCATTCGAAGTTGAACACGAACCACACCACGGCGAAAGCGGCATAGGACGAGGCTTCGGGCAAGACGCCGTTCATGCGCACGAAGCCGTTCCATTCGTGATCGAGCTGGGCATAGTTGCCGTTGCGAAAGAATTCGAAAACGACGTTGGCCGGGGTATTGCGCAGCGCCACGCTGGCGAAGCCGAGCAGGGCGTGAACGATCCCGATCGTGGCGGCGGTGCGAACCAGTATGCGGCTTGCGGGCGTGGGTGCGGTGCCCGCGGCGCCCGCCACGGCGGGGCGAGAGCGCAGCACCGTATGCGCTGCCAGCGCCATCATCAGCGTGCCGGTCATATAGACCGCCGTGGTTATGTTCTGCGGACTGAAGCGCAGCGGCGCGGCGGCAAGAATACGCGCGAGTTCGCTGCCGTAGCGGGCGCGAATCTGGCCGCGCAGGGGCGTTACGTCGATCTCGCCCGCGAAGACGCGCGGCAGGATCAGTGCGGCGAGAACGCCGTAGACGACGAAGACCACGAGCCATGCATTGCCGCGCAGGGCATCGACGAGGTTGCCGGGCGGCACGCTGCCCGGCACGACGCAGCGCAGGAGCAGAAACGCGAGCGCGAAATGCGCGGGCGTGATCGACGATCCGCCCAGCGCCGTGAGGTTGACCGCAGCCGAGCCTCCGAACAGGGTCGATATCATCACGAACGCGAAAAGCCCGCGCAGCGATCCGAACACGAAAAGCCCCAGGCCGAGCAGCAGCTGGACTGCGCCGATGATTGTAAGTTCCATGCGCGTCTTTCAGATCTTGGCCGGGTAAACGGAAACCGCGCGGGCCGGGCAGTCCGCAGCGGGGACGTGCGGCTCGGCGTATATGCGGATGCGGTAGCGGAAGCCGTCTCGGCCCGCCTTGACGTTCGGTCCCACGACAAGGTCGACAGTGTCGCCCGCGCCCAGCGCGATATCACGCAGGGCAAAGCGCTGGGACGCTGTGACAAGGGCGGCCGCGAGGTCTGTCTTGCCCCGTCGCAGCGCTACGTCGATGCCGTCGCCGCCGGGTTGCTTGTCGATGCACACGGCAATGGAAACCTTGCGCGCGGCGGGGGAAGTGTAGCGGACGATGGCGTGGATGGCCCCGGTCCCCTCGCCAGCGGGCGCACCGGCGACGTCGCCGATCCACAGCGGGCGCACGAAGCGGTCGCCGTGGTAGGTAGTCCACTGGCCGTCGAGCAAGGGGAGGGTTCGCTCGCTCCCGTCCGCCTTGCGCGCGAGATAGCGCCAGTCCCCGCTGCCATAGCCGAGCAGGCTGTCGGCCACTACCGGCCCCTGTGTGAAGGTCGGGCGGGCGGATCGCAGGGCGATCACCGGATCGTCGTTCAGCTCGGCCTCGGTGCCGGAAAGCGGCTGTCCGCGTGCATCGAGCAGGCGGGCGGAGGCATCGAAGGCGGCCCGCCCCGAAGCGCCCCAGGCCACCCAGGAATCCGCGCCGAAGCGATAGAGGCGCACGTTCGGATCGCCCACATCGACGCGCTCGGGGCGGCCGTGTGCCAGAAGTTCGCGCTGGGCGAGGCTGAACGCCTGCGCGGCGGGCTTGGTGCGGCCATCGGCATCGTACAGGCCCATGTTGCGGAACCACTTCTGGTCGACGAGCGCGTACCAGTGGGCCGCCTCCACCCCGCCGGCCGCAAGCAGGGTCGCTTCCTTGACCAGCTGCGGCGCGGCCATTTCGGGTGTCGGGTAATTGTCGCTGAACTCGCTGGCCCAGACAGGCAGGGGTTTGCCGCGGCGGCGCATGACATCGGCAAGATGCGCCAGTTCGACATCGAGGTTCTCTGCCTGCGAGCGGTAGGGATGCACGGCGAGGGCATCGGCGGCATCGAGCAGGCCGCGCGCGAACAGCGAGTCGAGAAAGCCGGTCGCGATCATGTTGCTCGATCCGCCGAGGATCTTTGCGGTTCCGCCGCGTGCGCGCAGGGTCTCGCGCGCGGTACGCACCAGATCGACGTATTCGCGCAAGGGATCGACGCCGGTTTCCCCGGGGCGAAACAGCTGGCGCGAGTTCATGCTGTTGATCTCGTTGCCGATCTCGATCGCGGTCAGGCACGAGGCGAAGTGGGCTTGCAGCGCGGCGATGTATCCGGCGAACGCAGCTTTCGCACCCGGCGAGCGCAAGGCGCCGCCGCCATCGTAAAGCGGGTTGAGCGGCACGGCGACCAGCAGCAGCGAACCGCCCTTGCGGCAGAAGCTGTCCAGTGCCGCGACGCCGGCGCCTTCGAACGTGTAACGGCCGGGCGAGGTCTCGACGCGGGCCCATGGCACCGAATCGCGCAAGGAAGGCGCACCGACTTTACGGGCAAGGTCGAGGCGCGTGGCCGGCCAGCCCTGCGCGAAGTGGGTTTGCACGCCAAGCGTCATGGTTTGCGGGGAGGTCTGTGCAGGCGCACCTTGGCTGCAACTGCTGGTAAGGCCGGCGCAGGCGGCAAAGCCCATCGCGAACCGCGTGCCAGCTTGCCGGAGCGGTCTTGGCGGCTTGTTCACATCAGCGACCGCAGTATCCCGGAGTCGAAGACGGCAGGAGAGAAGCGGCTCGCCTGGAGCACGGCGACCGCCGGGTCGAACGAGGGCAGCCAATCCTCGAAGCGCGAGACGGCGTCGATCAGCGAATCGACGGTTTGTTCACTGAAGAACAGCCCGGTCTGCTGGTCCACGATCGAATCGAGCGCACCGCCCTTGCCAAAGGCGATCACCGGTCGGCCCGAGGCCATGACTTCCACCGGCACTATGCCGAAGTCTTCCTCCGCCGTGAACACGAACCCCCGGCAGCGGGCATAATGCGCGCGCAGGGATGCGAAATCGAGGCGCGGGATGATCGTCACATTGGGTCCGGCCATGCGGCGCAAGGCGGGCGCCATCGGCCCTTCGCCCACCACCAGCAGCGGCAGGCCCAGCCGGTTGAATGCTTCCACCGCCAGGTCGGGCCGTTTGTAAGGCACCAGCTGGCCCACCCAAAGGTAGTTCTGATCGATCTGGGCCGAGGGCGAGAAAAGGCTGACGTCCACCGGCGGATGCACGACGGTCGAGGGCTTGTCCCAGGCCCGACCGATACGCCGCTGGATGAAGCGTGAATTGGCGACGTAGCGATCGACGCGCGAGGCGGATGCCACGTCCCAGGTGCGCAGGCGGTGGAACAGGAAGGGCATGATCGCGCGGTTGAACGCGCCGGTCGACTCGCGGTACTGGTGATAGTGATCCCACAAGTACCGCATCGGCGAATGCACGTAGCAAAGGTGCATGGCATCGGGATCGGTGATGACGCCCTTGGCCGGACCGCTCTCGCTGCTGATCACGAGGTCGTAGCCGCGCAGGTCCAGCTGTTCGAGGGCCATGGGCATGAGCGGCAGGTATTTCTGGTAGTGGCGAGCAGCGCCGGGCAGGCGCTGAATGAAGCTGGTGGTTACCTTGGCCTGCGCAATCGTGCGTGAAACGCGCGATTCGTCGTAGACGTGGGTGAAGATGTCGGCACCGGGAAACAGGTGCAGCAGCCGCTCGATCACCCGCTCGCCGCCGCGCATCGTCACCAGCCAGTAGTGGACGATGGCGACCTTGCGATAGCGTTGCCGCACGCTGGCCAGCAATGCATCGTCATCCTCGCCGGAGGCGATCGGCAGCAGGTTAAGCATAGTAGTCCTTGTACGCCTTGTAGAAGGCGTTCTCGTCGACCCCGAAGGCGGCCTGCTTGCGAACGTCGACCCGGGTAAGGATCATGCCGGCCATTCCGAAGTAGCCTGCGGGCAGCATTCGCAGCAGCGATCGAACTGCGGCCTCGGGCGTACGGCGCCAGCGAGCGGCAATGATCGAGGCATCGGCCTTGCACAGCAGCAGGCGGGCATCCGCCATCGGCAGGACGGGCGCGGTGTCCATGATCACGGCGTCGAACGACTGGGCGGCAAGCGCCAGCAGCGTATCCATCCCGGTGCCGGTAAGCAGCGCATGGTCTTCCTGGGCCGAACTGCTGAGCGGCAGGATCGAAAGCCCGGTGCGCGGATCGGTGACGATCGCATCTTCGAGCTTCGCGTCTCCGCGCAGCACTTCGAGCAGGCCGACCTCACGCGTGCCGGCAAGCCAGCGGCTGACCCCGCGTCGCCGCACATCGCAGTCGATCAGCAGGATACGGTCGGAACCGCTGGCCATCGAACGGGCCAGGCACAGCGCCACTGTGGTCTTGCCTTCGGACGGCAGGGCCGAAGTGATCGCGATGATGCGGGGGTTCTCGACCGCGAAGGCGATCGATGCGCGCAAATTGCGGAAGGCTTCGGCAAAGGCAGAGCGCGGATGGTCGACAACCGCCTCGACCGGGTCTCCAGCGACGCCGCCACGCTCCTTGCGGGAGAGCACCGAGGTGAGTTCGGGAACCGAGCAGAGATAGTGCACGCCCAGTCGCCGTTCGACATCCTCGCCGGAGGTGAGGCCGCTGAACATCATCTCGGCGGTAATGGCGCAGATGATGCCAAGAGCCAGTCCCAGCGCGCCGGAGAGCACCATGTTGAGCAGAAAATTGGGCCGCGCCGGCGTTTCGCTTGGCAGGGCGGGGTGCAGGACACGCGCTTCTGGCTGACGAATGCCGATGCGCGCCGCCAGCTCCTTGTAGCGGGACAGGTAGTTTTCGTAGAGCGACTTCGATGCCTGCGCGCGCTGGTCGATGTCCTGAAGGTCAACCATCGCGACGTTGTCGCGCCGCAGCGCGCCTTGCGAGGTGTTGAGCGATCCGGACAGAGAATCGAGCCGCTTTTGCGAAACAGCGGCCTTGGCCGAAAGGTTGGAGATGACGCGGCCGATTTCCTCCCGGATTTGGCCGGTCACTGCATCGAGCTGGCTGCGTGCGCGCAGCAGATCGGGGTGGCGCGGACCATACTTGCTGGAAAGCGATGCGATTTCAGCGGCGTAGCCCGCCTGCTGCTGGCGTAGGGAGGCCACGACGCCGGACCCCAGCGCTTCGCCCACGTCGTCGCCGGCCGAGCCCATGCCAAGCTGCTGGCGGGCGGTGGCGAGACGCGCTGTGTCCTCCGCGGCCTGAGCGCGGGCCTCGGTGACCTGCTGGTTGTAGGCGGAGATTTCCTGCTCGGTCAGCGAACGGTCTGTGGTGGTTGGCAGGTTGTGCGCGAGGCGATAGCGCGACAGCGTGGCGGCATCTGTCGAAGCCTGGATACGCGCGGCTTCCATGCGCGCGCCCACTTCCTTGAGCGCCTTGCCGTCGCCGGTTTCCTTGTCGGCCAGGGTGCCCAGCGTATACTGCTCGGCAAAGGCGTTGGCGATGCGTGCGGCCTCTGCCGGGTCCTCGCTCTCGAAGGCGACGCTGATCGTGTAGGTCGCGCCGGAGCGGAATGCGGTGACGCCGTCCTCGACATAGGCGATGGCAGCGTCGCGCGCGCCGGCGGCGTTGACGCCTTCCTGCATGAAGCGGCGGTCCCGGGCGAGGCCGAGACGGTCGACGACCCCGGCGACGTTGTGGCTCGAGGTCATGACCTCGACCTGCGTGTCGATATAGGTTTCGCCCAGGCTTCCCTGCGCGGCCAGACGGTCGTCCTCGGAGAGCGGCGCGATCGGCTCGACCTTGGCGTCGAGCGTGACTTCCGCAGTGGAAAGGTACGTTGGCGTCTGGCGTGCGGTGATGACGAGGCCCGCGGCCAGGCATAACAGCAGCACACCCAGGATCAGTGGCCAGCGCCGCCGCAGGAAGGCCAGCAGCAGGCCGGGATCAATCCGGTCGGCCGGCGCAGGCGCCGCAGCGGGTCGTGTCGCGGGGACGAGGGACCCCGGCTGGGGTGCAAGGACAACCGACTTGTTCAAGCTGTTACCATCCGTTCATACCGGAGTGTCACCACAGATCATCCGGATTCGGACATAGTTTCGTTCAACAATGACTACATCGACAAGTCGGACTTCATATCATTTCAAAAATGTAACATCACGGGTTCGTCCGGAGTTCGATCTATGGTGGATTTTGGGAAGTAATATTTGAGAAAGAACTGAAATTATATTTCTGTAACATCACATTGATGCTTGTCTTGATGATCCTTGTGAGGAATGCTCGGGAGCGAGATTTGCTTGACGGAGAATCAGGGGTGACGATGATCTGCAGCCTGCGCAGGCGATTGGCCGGCTTTGCCGCAGCCGGGGTGCTGGCGGTCCTCATCCAAGGCTGCGCGACATCGAGCGCGCCGCCGCTTGGCGCGGCCGAGGCACAGCAGGGCCTTGGCGCCTACCGGCTGGGTGCTGGAGATAAGCTGCGCGTGACCGTCTACAACGAGCCGAATTTGTCGGGTGAATATGCCGTGTCCAGCGCAGGCGACATCGCCTTTCCGCTGATCGGCATGGTTTCGGCAGGCGGTCAGACCGTGAGCGACGTGACCAAGGCGCTCACGGCCCGCATTGGCGAGGGTTACATGACGGACCCCCGGGTCAGCGTGGAGGTGCTCAATTATCGCCCCTATTACATCATGGGCGAAGTGCAGAAGCCGGGCGAATATCCTTATGTCGCCGGGCGGACGATCGAGCAGGCAGTGGCTGCGGCGGGGGGCTTCAGTTACCGCGCCAATGCCCGGCGGGTTAACCTGCGCCGTACCTCGGACCCGGCGGAAAAGTCGGTCGAGCTGTATTCCAACCAGGCCGTGGCAGTAATGCCCGGTGATACGATCCGCGTGCTGGAGCGCTATTTCTGAGCCTTCGCAGGCCGTCTGGGATGACAGAATAACCGGGGGAGAAGAGGGTAGGGGAGCATGGCTTCCCTGCCCTCTCATCGTGTGCGGACCGCAGTAAAAGTGAACGGCAAGACGGCGCCGCGTGCAGCGGCGCCAGTAAAGGGGGCTGGGGCAATGGACCCAGTTCCAATAGTCTTCCCGCTTTCGGAAACATTGGCATACCGGCCGCGTCCGCGGCTAAGAGACCGTTTGAAAATGGCCTTTGCCCATTCTGCCGCCGGTGCCGCATTCAAAATGCGCTCTTCTGCGCATTTTCAAACGGTCTCTCAGATCCGCACTACCCGATCTGCCAATGCCACGCTTGCCGGCCGGTGCGTGATGATAACTACCGTCTTGCCTTGCAGGATCCGGGTGCAAGTTTCGACGAAGCGTTCTTCTCCGTGAGGGTCGTACATCGAGGTCGCTTCGTCGAGCACGACGATCGGAGCATCCTTCAGCAGCGCGCGGGCAAGCGCTATGCGTTGGCCCTGACCGCCGGACAGCCGCACGCCGCGATCCCCGATCTGGGTGTCGAACCCTTGGGGCAGCGCGGTCACGAAGTCCCAGGCGTCGGCCCGGCGCGCGGCTTCGTCGATCTCGGCGCGGCTGGCGCCGTGGCGGCCGAAGGCGATGTTCTCCCGCACGGTGCCGCTCAGGAGCTGGGCGCGCTGCGGGACTACTGAAATCTGCGCGCGCAGATCCTGCACCGATACTTGCGTGATGTCGTTGCCGTCGAGGGTGATGCGCCCGGACTGGCAGTCGTAAAGGCGCAGCAGCAGGGCAACGATCGTCGTCTTGCCGGCGCCGTTGTCGCCCAGAATCGCGATCTTTTCGCCGGCCGCGATATCGAGGTCGAAGCCGCGCAGGACACGGCTGCGGCCGGGATAGGCGAAGTCTACCTTTTCGAAGTGGATCGCGCCCCGCAGCAGCGGCATGGGGTTCGAAACGGCGTAGCCGGGCTCGGGCGCGGTGGCCAGCACGCTGGCCATGCGGGCCAGGGTGCCGCGCGTCACCTGAACCTGCCCCCAGGTCTCGGCAAGTTCGCCGACAGGGCGGGTGAGGAGCGCGGCGTAGAACAGAAAAGAAAACAGCTCCTGCCCGGAAAGGCGCCCTTGATGCAGATGGTCGCCGATCATCATCAGCAGTCCGAGCGAAGCCAGCGAGGCGACGAGCGCGCTTACCGGCTCGACGATGGATTGGATGCGGATCAACCGGACCGCGTAGAGGCGAGCAATTTCCACGCGGCTGCGGTACCGGGTGCTTTCAAGGTCTTCGCGCGCAAAACCCTTGATGGCGGAAATGGCGCCGAGGTTGTCTTCGGCCAGCGCCAGAACCTGTGCTTCGGCGTTCTGCTCGCGCTCAGCCAGAACGCGCATGCGGCGCCCGACGAGCTTGAGCAGTATCACGTAGATGGGGATCAACAGCGGCACGAGCAGGGCCAGTGAGGCATCGATCCGCAGCATCAGCAGGGCAGCGCCCGCAGCCGTGAGCAAAAGCGGCGGTACGCCGATCAGAGTGCCGGTGAGAAAGTGCCCCAGATGCGCGACCTCGGTGGTCATCAGCGCGAGCACATCGCCTTGCCGATGCGCGACGTGCCATCCGACGGGCAGGGACTGGAGATGATCGTAGAGCTTCGCGCGCAGGTCCGCGAGGATGCGCGCAGCCGTGTTCCCCGAAACGATCTGGACTACTGCGGCGAGCGCCGCCGAAGCAATGAAGGCCAGTACGAGCAGTACGACCAGCCGGGTAGTGCCCAGGGGCCCGGCCTCGATCAGCTTTCCCGCGAGGTTGCCGGCAAGCCAGGGGATCGTGAGCGTCGTCGCCGAACTGGCCAGCGTGAGACCTGCGACAAGAGCAAGGGAGCGGGCGTGGGGCCGGGCGAGGGATGCGATCATGCGCATCTGGTCGGGCGTCGGCGGCGGCGGCTCGGGCAGGTCGTCGTGAACGGGGTGGTCTGCGTACATGGGCGAGGGCGTGGTCAGCTTACGGCGAGCAGGCGGTCGAGCGCCTGTCCGCCGGGAAGGCACTGGGCGCGGTCGCTGCGCAGGAAACGGGCGCAATCCCAGTAGGCACCTTCGCTGCGGGTGCGGGCCATGCGCACATAGACGAAAGCGATGCTGCCGGTTTCGCCAAGGCGGCCGGCCACGCGGCACTCCGCCAGACTACCGCACAGCGCCAGCGCCTTGAGTGCGTAGCTGCCGGGCGGGGCCGCGGGGTCGAGCTGCATTTCGAGTGCGGAATGGCTGGAAGGCGCAAGCTGTGGGGGGATTGCGACGGGGACGGGTTCGAACAGGATCTGCGGCACCGTGACGGCCTGCGCCGCTGCCGGATCATGCATCTCCGACAGTGCGGCGAGGGCGGGCTGGGGGCTTTCGGTGCCGGAGCCCGAGCCGCGCGACATGGCAGCGGCCGAGCCCCAATAGCCGGGCCAGCGGTAGAAAAGGTGGGCGCCCTGCTGGGCTATCTTGACCAGACCGTCGCGCCACCGCGGCACCACGTAATCGGCGTGATAGTGCGTCGCCAGGCCAACCCGGGCATCGACCGCGCCTGACAGCGCTGCCTCGGCAATGGCGCGTGCGCGGGTCAGGGCGGGCGGCGAGGGAATACGCGCGAGCGAACCGTCGCAGGTGAAGGTGAACTGGCAGCCGGTCTGGCGCTGCGATCCCTGGAATACCACCGCGCACACGCTGTCGGGAAAGGCCGGGTGGCGCACGCGGTTGAGGACGACCTGGACGACCGCCCGCTCTCCCGAAGGATCGTCGCCTGCTTCGTACCAGGCGGCGAGGGCGAGGCAGTCGCGGGCGCGCAGGTGTGCATCGGGGGCGCCGACGAAGCGGAACGGCGCGGCCAGGGCCGGTTGAAGATCGGCGATAGGCACTTGCGCGTTGGACAGGCGCGCGGCGTCTGCGGCGATGGGGATGCTCTGCGCGGGATCGGGCAACGGCGGCGGCGGGACAAGGGAGAGGGGCGGAATGCCCGCCTCAGCTTCCGCCGGGGAGGCGAAGGCCGCGACGAGGCGTGCAGTGCGGTGCGGGATGTCGCTGGGCAGGCGCGCGAACATCAGGACTGCGAGGGCGAGCGCGGCGGCGATCACGATGCGCCAGGCGAGCGGGGTCGACGCGAGGCGTATCAGGCGTGTCACAGGGCATACCTGAGCGAAACCGAGACACGCTTGCGATCGAACTGGCGTCCGCCGGTGCCATCGCTGCGGGTGCGCTGGAACCCGCCTTGCGCCGACACGCGCAAATTGCGGTTGAGCAGCCATTCCGCGCCCAGCGTTCCGACCAGGTCCTTCTGAACCCGCTGAGTTCCGGCATAGTCGCTGACGGTCTGATCGAGGCGGCCGGTGAGGATGATATTGCGGCGCAGTTCGTAATCCAGCTTCCCGGAATAGCGGCTCTGGCGGATGCCGGCCACGCCGACGAGCGGGGATCGCTGGATCGTGCGCTTCGCCTCTACCGTCCAGGTCATCAGCTTCGTCGGGTTCCATTCCAGGCTGCCGGCGAAATCGAGACCCTTGATGCGCGGGAAAGCGGGGTCGTCGTAACGCTGGTTCTGGTAGCCGACGGCGGCGCGGCCGCGGATCAGGCGAGTGACGCCGAACTGTACGCCGCCGCGCAGCGAATACCCGTCCGAACTGCGGTCGAGCGAGGTTGTCTCGTCAGGGTAGCGGGCCTTGTTGTAGCTGCCTTCGACGAAGGCGGCGATGCCAGGGCCGATGGCGTAGCCGGCGCGCAGCGAGGTGGACCAGGTGCGGTAATCGCGCTCTCCCTGCGCGATCTGTGCGCCCGCCACGCGGTAGGCGCCGTAGTGGAATGTATCCAGGGACGCTTCCGCACCCAGCAGCAGGCGGCCGGCATTGTGTTCCAGTTGCGCGCCCAGTTCCAGAGTATTGTAGGCGATACGCGGGCCGCGCAGCGTGGTGTCGCCGACCGAACCGCGCGGTTCGTAAGCGCGTGAGTATCCGGCGCGCAGAGAGGCCTGGGTGCCTGCCCCGATGTCCAGCTGACCGCCGGCCTGGACATCGTAGGTGTTGGTGTTTTCATTGTCCTGCGACAGGCCGCGTGTCAGCCCGGCAGTTGCGTTGAGCGAGACGGCATGGCGCCTCCACGTAGACCGGGCAGCGATACTGGAGGAAAGGGTGACGAGCGCATCGTCGACCTTGTTGGTATTTCCGGCATAGATATTGTCGTCATAGGCGGTGCGCAGTTCCGCCGAGGGCAGGACTTCGAACCCGCTGAAGCGAACCGGGACCGGGTCCAGTTCGGGCCGGGGGCGTTTCTGCACCGAAATGGCGCCGTCTCCGGCCGGAATGTCCTGCGCCCTTGCACCGGATGCGGTGCAGGCGCCCAGCATGCCCAGAATGCACGATACGAGTGCCGAATCGGCGCCGTACCGGCTCAGCCAGGCTTTGCGTCTGAGCCTCAAGAGAGCCTGCACTTCAAGAATCGCCCCGCTATCCGTAAGTCCCCATCAGGAATTGTGCGGATGCGAACTGCGCCGGGCAAATGAATGATTTGTCACCGGCACCGGCTTTCGTCCCGGATCAGGATTTTCCGGGGGTCAGGAGCAGGTCGGGTTCAATCCGGCTTCCAGCCGATTTCGGCGGCGGCGGCGGACTTGGGAATGTCGGTAAGCGCTTCGTTCACCGTGATCGTCTCACCGGGGGCCAGCTGGCGCTTGGCCGGCATGACTTCCTTTTCATAGACGATGGTTTCACGCCGGTCGCGCAGGACGACCAGCAGTGAGGGAACGCTACGGCTTTGCGCGCCGATATTGCTGATCGTGCCGCTGACGCTGAAGAACTCGGTGCCGTCGGGGAGCGGCTTGCGATCCTGGCGGCCGCGCGGGAAATCCAGCTTGAGATCCGGCTGGGCGCGCTGGAAAGTGGCGCGCGGAAGCGGCAGCCAGTCCGGAATGCCGCCCCAGGCGACGGCGCCGGCCAGGCCCAGCGTGGCGATGGCAAAAGCGATCGCGCCATACGTGCCGATCCGCGCCCAGTTGCGCCGCGGGCGGAACGGGGGCGAGAAATCGAAGCTGGAAGTGCTCTCGTCGGCGTAGTGCCTGGTCGCGGTGTCGTCGTAAGTGACGGGCGCGGAGCGTTGTTCACGGCGCGGCAGGGCAGCCGGCGCTTCGCTTGCCGCCGATTCGCGCGCGGCGGTTACCGGCTCCGGCATGGGGGCGGGAGCGGGGGCGGGTTCGGGCGTGCGCGGGATGACGACCGCAGGGCGCGGCGCGGCGGCGGTGCGGAGGGGCGGGGGCGGCAGGGATGCTTCCTGCGGGATCGGTGCGGGTTCGCTTGCGGGAAATGCCGGTGCGGCTTCCTGCGGGGCTTCCCCGGTGCCGGGACCTTCCTGGAACCAGCTGTGGCGGCACTTGGCACAGCGTACGGTACGGCCTTCCAGGCCGATCGCACTGTCCGGAACCGCATATCGCGTAGAGCAGGCAGGGCAGGCGATGATCATGATCTCTCTCATAAGCACGGTTGCATCGCGCGCGACAAGCGCCCGACCTGTGGGTTCGCGCTCTGACGCCCTTTTTTCCACATGCAAGCGAGGCTATAGAGCTTTACGTCGCCCGTTCGGCCCGACTGACACAACATTTAGACGAGCATGACCGCGGACGGCGAAATCATTCATTTCGACAATGTCGGACTTCGCTACAGCACCGAGCGCGAGGTGCTGAGCGATCTGACGTTCACGCTGTTTCCGGGGCGGTTCTATTTTCTCACCGGGGCGAGCGGCGCGGGCAAGACCTCTTTGCTCAGGCTGCTGTATCTTGCACAGCGCCCTTCGCGCGGCGCGATCCGCATGTTCGGAACCGATGCCATCACCCTGCCGCGCGCGCGGCTGCCTGCCTTGCGCCGGCGCATCGGCGTGGTGTTCCAGGACTTCCGGCTGGTGGAACACCTTTCCGCCTTCGATAACGTCGCGCTGCCGCTGCGCGTCGCCGGGCACCAGGAACGCGATCTGGCCGGTCCGGTCCGCGACATTCTCGAATGGGTGGGCCTGGCCGACCGTATCGATGCACGTCCCGCCACGCTTTCGGGCGGCGAGCAGCAGCGCGTGGCCATCGCCCGCGCGGTGATCGCGCGCCCGGCGATGCTGGTGGCGGACGAACCGACCGGCAACGTCGATCCCGACATGGCCATGAAGCTGATGCGGCTGTTCGAGATGCTCAACCGGCAGGGGACGACCGTGGTGGTCGCCACCCACGATCTCGACCTGCTGCGCAAGGTGCCCGAAAGCCTCATCATGCGGCTGGACCGGGGGCGCCTGTCCGATCCCACGGGCGCGCTGCGCTATCCGCCCCGGAAACTGACATGAAACGGCTTGTCGATTTCGGGCGCTGGCTGCGCGGCGGTCTGCTGCGTAGGGGCCGGGCGGTGGATATCATTCCGCAGGCGCGCATGTCCGGGCCTATGCCGTGGGTGATCGCGATCATGGTGGCGATGACCGCGATCGCGCTGGCCGCCGGGCTGGCACTGGGCAACGCGGTGTCCTCGGCGCGGGCGGAGATCGAGGGCGGCGTGACCGTCCAGATCATCGAGCCGCGCGCCGACATCCGCGCCGCTCAGGCCGCGCGCGCGGTCAAGGCGATGAAATCCATGCCGGGCATCGCCGGTCTGAGGCTGGTGCCGCAGGAGGAACTGGATGCGCTGATCGAACCTTGGCTGGGCACCGGCATCGCCGCCGCCACGGGCGCTGCGATTCCCGTGCCGGCGCTGATCGATGTACGGCTGAAAGGTCCCGCCACGCCGGCCCAGCTTGCCGCGATCAGCAAGCGGGTGATGCCTGCGGCGCCGTCGGCCCGGATCGATGCGCAGTCCAACTGGCTGCGTCCGGTCTTCGATGCGATGGTTTCACTGCAATGGCTTGCGATCGCGCTGGTGGCGCTGCTGGCCATGGCGCTGGCGGCAGCTGTGCTGCTGGCGGCGCGGTCGGCGCTCGGGGCGAACCGCGATACCATCGAGATCGTCCACCTGCTGGGCGGCACCGATGCGCAGGTGGCCCGCGTGTTCCAGCGCTCCATCGGTTACGATGCGGCCGGAGGCGGTACCGTGGGACTGGCGCTGGCGCTGGTGGTGATCCTTTCGCTTGCCCGCCGCTTCTCGGGGCTGGGCGCGGGGCTGGTCGACAATGGCGCGCTTATCTGGAGCGACTGGCTGCTGCTGGCGGTGGTGCCGATCCTGGCGACGCTGCTGGCGATGCTGACCGCGCGGCTGACCGTGCTGCACGCCTTGCGCCGGATGCTTTAATGCCTGCTTTAATGCCTGCTTTCGTCCGTACTAAGTCCTATATAGCCTAGATCATGTTTCGTCGCTTCGTCGCCTTCATCGTGCTGATCTGGCTTTTCGGGTTCCTGTGGTTCGCCATAGCGCTGCCGGGGCCGCTGGCTGCCGATGTACGCACAGATGCGATCATCGTGCTGACCGGCAGCCAGGGCCGGATCGAACATGCGCTCAAGGTGCTGGAAGCGGGCAAGGCGCCCGACCTGCTGGTCTCGGGCGTCGACCGTGAAGTGCGCCCGCGTGAGTTCGCGGTGCAGTTCCGGGTTCCCCAGCGCCTGATGAAGTGCTGCGTGACGCTGGGCTACCGCGCTTACGACACCCGCTCCAACGCCATCGAAGCGGCGCAGTGGGTGAACGAACATGGGGCCAAGTCGGTACGGCTTGTCACGGCGGACTGGCACATGCGCCGCGCCGCGCTGGAAATCGGCCGCGAATTTCCGAACGACGTCAGGCTTGAACGCGACGGGGTGCCCTCGCATCCCAGCCTTGGCGCGTTGTTCCTCGAATACCACAAGCTGCTGGCCCGTGCCGCGCTCAACCTCTGGGAAGCCCTGTGACCAAGATCGATTCGCCCGCCACGCCGCTGGACGTGGTGCGCAGCCTGCTGTTCTACGTCACCTTCTATCTGGGCACGATCTTCTTCGTGATCGTCACCGGCCTGGCCTCCTTCGTGAACGAGGAACTGATGCGGCGCACAGCGCGCGGCTGGAGCCTGTATCACCGCCTATGCGCGCGCTGGCTGCTGGGTATCCGCGTTGTCGTGGAGGGCGAGATGCCGGGCGGCGGCGTGCTGGTCGCGATGAAGCACGAGAGCTTCTACGAGGCGATCGACCTGCCCGCGCAGATGCGCCACCCCGCGCCTTTCCCCAAGGCCGAACTGACCGAACTGCCGGGCTGGGGCTGGGCGGCGCGGCGCTACGGCGCGGTCGTGGTGGAGCGCGGCGAAGGTGCGCGGGCCCTGCGCAAGATGATCTCCAGCGCGCGCGGTTTCGCGGCGAAGGGGCGAACGCTGGCGATCTTCCCCGAAGGCACCCGGGTGCCCACCGGCCAGCGCCCGCCCTTGCAGTCCGGTTTCGCCGGGGTCTACAAGCTGCTGGGGCTGCCCGTGGTGCCGGTGGCGGTGAACAGCGGGCGGCTTTATCATCGGCGCTGGAAGAAGCCCGGCACGATCACCGTGCGCGTGGGCGAACGCATCGAGCCCGGCCTCCCGCGCGAGGAGATCGAGGCACGGGTGCTGGCGGCCATCAACGTGCTGAACGTCTAGTCTGCGGATAGCTGAAAGGGTTTCGGCAGGCCCCCTGACCCTTCGACAAGTTCAGGGTGAGCGGATGACATTCCATGACCCCGATGCCGCTCAGGCTGAGCTTGTCGAAGCCCCATCAGGCACCAGTCGGTTCAGGCGGGCACCAGTTCGTTGACCTCGACGGTCTGCGACAGCATTTCGACATCGCCGAAGCTGGACAGGAACGAAACGTCGGCGGCATCGCGCCCGACGCCGATCTTGGCGATGCGGTCGGGCGAACTCATGCCGGTGGCGTCGACGATGTGCCAGGCGCCGTCGAGGAATACTTCGGCCACCGCATGGAAGTCCTGCGGCTCCACGCCCAGGCCATAGACGCTGGCGAAGCGCGCGGGGATGGCGCTGGCGCGAACCAGGGCGATCATCAGGTGCGCATAGTCGCGGCACACGCCCCGGCAGCTTTTGAAGGTGTCGGCGGCGGTGGTGAACGCATCGCTGGAGCCTGGCTCATACGTGAGGGTGGCGGCGATCCGGTCGCGGATGGCGGCGACGCGGGCTCCGCCCTGCAGGTGGCCGAACTCGTTCTCGACGAATTCGTGGAACGTGTCCGACGTGCAATAGCGCGAGGGCATCAGGTAATCGACCGTCTCGCCCGGCAGCAGGTACGTGGGCATGGCCGGGAGGGTGTCCACGTCCGCCAGCATCCGTTCGACCGAGACGGTGGCCTCGTAGCGGACCTGCAGCGGGGCGGCGGTGCGCAGCCAGATGCGTTCGCCGATGTCGGCCTGGGCAGAAACGCGGGCGAAATGGTCGAGCAGTGGCAGATCGATGCGGGCCTGTATCACGCGCTGCTCGGGAATCATGGCCGCCTCTATCTGGAGGAGGACATCGACCGGGCCGCGCACGGCGTAATCAAGGGTAGTGACAATGGAAAGCTGCATGGGCGGAGGGCGTCCTTGAGCGAGGCTTCACCGCTCAAAAGCCCGAAAACGCTTCGGGCTCCCGGGGCGCGGGTTAAATATGCGTTATCGTCTGCTGGTGCGCCTTATAGCTTGCCGGCTGAGACACCTTCGTGATCGCCGCGGCCAAAATCGGCGCGGGCATCGTCCTGGCCTTCCTCGATGATCGAGCGGCGGATCGCGCGGGTGCGGGCGAACTGGTCGAACAGCTTGTCGCCGTCGCCCACGCGGATCGCGCGTTGCAGCGCGGTCAGGTCCTCGGTGAAGCGCTGGAGCATGGTCAGCACCGCTTCCTTGTTCGAAAGGAACACGTCGCGCCACATCGTCGGGTCGGACGCGGCGATGCGGGTGAAGTCGCGGAAGCCGCCGGCGGAATACTTGATGACCTCGCCCTGCGTCACGTCCTCAAGATCGGAGGCGGTGCCGACGATGGTGTAGGCGATGAGGTGCGGCAGGTGGCTGGTCACAGCAAGCACCAGGTCGTGGTGCCCCGGCGTCATGATCTCGACATTGGCGCCCAGCGCTTCCCAGAAGCCGACGAGCTGCGAGAGCATCACCATGTCGACCTTGGCCGGCGGGGTGACGATGCACCAGCGGTTGCGGAACAGGTGCGCAAAGCCAGCGTCCGGGCCCGAATTCTCGGTGCCGGCGACGGGGTGGGCAGGGATCACGGTGTGGTCGGGCAGTGCTTCGCCCAGGGCCTTGGCGATGGCTTCCTTGGATGAGCCGACATCGCTGACGAGGGCACCTGCGGGGAGCGCCTCGCGCACCTGTTCGGCAGCCATGCCCATGGCGCCGGGCGGCACGCAGAAGATCACGAGGTCAGCCTCGCGCACGGCATCGGCGGCGGTTTCGCACACCGTGTCAACCAGGCCGCGCGCTGCGGCGAGGGCGCGGTGCTGGGGCGAGAGGTCGTAGCCGGTGGTCCGGGCCTCGGGCAGGTATTCCCGCACCGCGAGGCCGATCGAGCCGCCTTGCAGGCCAAGGCCGATGATGGCGATCCGGGCGAAGGTCACTTCGCGCTTTCCGCCATTTCGCGCAGGCCGTCCGCGATGGCGTCCATGTCTTCGCTTTTGCCGATGGTGATGCGCAGCGCCTGCGGCAGGCCCTGTCCGGGGAGCCAGCGTACGATATAGCCGCGATCCGCAAGGCCGTCGAAAGCGGTTTCGGCGGTAAGCGCGCCTTCGAACAGGATGAGCACGAAATTCGCCTGGCTCGGCAGCGGGCGCAGGCCGTGGTTGCCCAGCGCTTCCAGCTTTTCGACGAAGCGCGCGCGCTCGTCGCGGTTGTGGATGCGGCTGGCTTCGACGAAGGCGCCGTCGTTCAGCGCTGCCAGCGCCATCGCCTGGCCCGTGGCGGACACGTTGAACGGCCCGCGAATGCGGTTGAGCGTGGCGATCAGGCCCGGCGCGCCGGTGGCCCAGCCGATCCGCTCGCCGGCAAGGCCGAAGATCTTGGAAAAGGTGCGGGTGACCAGCACGTTCTCATGTTCGCCGGCCAGTGCCAGCGCACCGTCGCTGTCTTCGGGGGCGACATATTCGCCGTAAGCTTGGTCGATCACCAGAACCACGTCGGCAGGCAGGGCGGCGTGCAGCCGCGCGATCTCGCCGCCGGGCAGGTAGGAGCCGGTGGGGTTGTTGGGGTTGGCGACGAAGATCACGCGGGTCCTGTCCGTCACCAGTGCCACCAGCGCATCGACATCGGTGCCGTAATCGGCATCGGGCGCCACTACCGGCACCGCCCCGCAGCGGCGGGCCGCGATATCGTAGACCGCGAAGCCGTAGCGCACGTAGATCACTTCATCGCCAAGCCCGGCATAGCCCTGCGCGATGAGATTGAGCAGTTCGTCCGAGCCGGTGCCCATCACAACGCGGGCAGCGTCGATCCCGTGCGCCGCGCCGATGGCGGTGCGCAGCGCGGTGCTGTCGGGGTCGGGATAGAGCGCGGGGGCCTGCGCTATCGCGGCCAGCGCGGCAGGGCTGGTGCCCAGCGGGTTTTCGTTGGCGGACAGCTTGATGAGCGGGCGCCCGTCCTTGCCCCTGGACTTGCCGGGCACATAGGCGTGGATTGCCTCGATCCAGGGCTTGGGGCTCGGGGCTTTCGCCGTGGTCGGGGCGGAGGTTTCGGTTTCGCTCATGACGGGCGGCCCCATACCCCAGCGCGGCGGCTAATGACAGGGGGCGATTGACACTCTAAAGCCAGCCCCCCACTTGGCGAACGCATCATGTCCACGGCCTCTTCCCTCAATATCGAACGCAAGGTTCTCGAACTTGGCACCCCGCTGCTGCTCGACGGGGGGCAGAGCCTGCCGGAAATGCGCGTGGCCTACGAAACCTGCGGCACGCTGAATGCGGCGAAGGACAACGCGATCCTGATCTGCCACGCGCTGACGGGCGACCATCACGTCGTCTCGGATCATCCCAAGACGGGCAAGCCGGGCTGGTGGGTGCGCATGGTGGGACCGGGCAAGCCGATCGACACCGACCGCTATTTCATCATCTGCGCCAATGTCATCGGTTCCTGCATGGGCTCCACCGGCCCGGCCAGCCTTGCGCCCGATGGCGAGCCCTGGGCGAAGCGCTTCCCCGTCATCACCATCCGCGACATGGTGAAGGGGCACATCGCCGTGCTCGACGCGCTGGGCATCGATGCGCTTCATGCCGTGGTCGGCGGATCGATGGGCGGGATGCAGGCGCTCAGCCTTGCCTCGAACTTTGCGGAGCGCACCCGCGCCGCGCTGGTGATCGCCTCCACCGCGCGCCATTCCGCTCAGAACATCGCGTTTCATGAAGTGGGCCGTCAGGCGATCATGGCCGACCCGGAATGGCGCGAGGGCAACTATTACGCGCACGGCAAAGGCCCGGAAAAAGGCCTGTCGGTGGCGCGCATGGCCGCGCACATCACCTATCTTTCGGAAGCGGGCCTGACCGACAAGTTCGGCCGCCGCCTGCAGAACCGCGAGGAAAAGACCTTCGGGTTCGACGCCGATTTCCAGATCGAATCGTACCTGCGCTATCAGGGCCTGTCGTTCACTGACCGGTTCGACGCCAATTCGTACCTCTATATCACCCGCGCCATGGATTACTTCGATCTGGCCGAGGAACACGGCGGCATGCTGGCCAATGCCTTCGCAGGCTCGAAGGCGCGGTTCTGCCTCGTCAGCTTCGATACCGACTGGCTCTATCCCACCGCCGAATCGCGTAACGTCACCCACGCGCTGAACGCGGCGGGCCTGCCGGTGAGCTTCGTGGAACTGTCCGCGCCTTACGGGCACGACAGTTTCCTGCTCGACGTGCCGGCGCTGGACCGCGTGGTGGAGGGGTTCCTGGGATGATCGAACTTTCGGACGATGCGGCCCGCCTCGACGTACCGCGCATCCACGGCTGGCTGGAGACGAGCTACTGGACGCCGGGCATCGCGCGTAGCGCTGTCGAGCGGCAGATCGCCGGCTCGCACTGCCTTGGCGCCTATCATTCGGAGCAGGGCCAGGTCGGTTTCGCCCGCGTGATCTCCGACCGCGCCAGCTTTGCGTGGCTCGCCGATGTCTGGGTGGACGAGGCATCGCGCGGGCAGGGCCTTGGGCGCCGCATGGTGCGCTGGTTCCTGGACCATCCCGATTATGCGACGGTGCGCCGTTTCGCGCTGACCACGGCCGATGCGCACGGCGTCTACGCCCAGCTCGGCTTCACTCCGCTGCTGCGGCAGGAGCGGTTGATGGAGCGCCTTTCGCCGGAATTCACCGCCATGCTCGAGGCTGCGTCATGAACGCGGCCCAAAGCTTCATGGGGAAGGAAGGCCTGCGCCCCGACCTTGCGGTGATCGCGGAGAACGTGGCCAACGGCGCCAGCGTGCTCGACGTGGGCTGCGGCGACGGCACCTTGATGGCGGCCCTGCGCGACGGTCAGGGCTGCGCCACGCGCGGCATGGAGATCGACGCGGCCAATGTGGGCCGCTGCGTAGGGCGCGGACTTTCGGTGATCCAGGGCGATGCCGACAAGGATCTGGCGTTCTATCCCGACAAATCGGTCGACTATGCGATCCTCAGCCAGACGCTGCAGACGACGATGCGCCCCGACATGGTGCTGGAGGAACTGCTGCGCATCGGCCGGCGTGCCTTTGTCAGCTTCCCCAACTTCGCGCACTGGCGGGTGCGGGCATCCTTGCTGTGGAACGGGCGCATGCCGGTGACGCGGCTGCTGCCGGTCGCCTGGTACGAGACGCCCAACATCCATCACCTCACCGTCAACGATTTCCGTTCGCTGGTGAAGGATCGCGGGATCACCGTGGAGGGGCAGTGGTTTCTTTCCGGCGACCAGAGCTGCAGCGCGGCGGCGGCGAACTTCCGCGCCGAACATGCGGTGTTCCTGCTCTCGCGCCGGGGATGATGGGGCGCCGCGCCGCCGTCAGGGCAGCGCGATCCGCTTGCTGAGCGCGTGCGCCGGCGCTTCGACCAGCCGGTAGGCCGCCCAGGCGACCGCGACATTGACGGCCAGCACGGTGACAATCGCGGCGAGGTCCGGCAGCTTCAGGATGTCCGCCACAAAGAACCCCGCGCCGGTGACCGGATTGTGGAACAGGTACAGGCTGTAGCTGATCGTCCCCAGGAACAGCAGCGGCGGGCTGCGCAGGCCGTCCTTCACGAATCCTGTGGCCAGGCTGACCGCCAGAATCACAGCGGTAATGAAGGCCACCCAGCCGAATGGCGATTGGCTCAGCGCAACCGGGACGAACAGCAGGGCCATCTGCGCGGCGTCGATGGGGGAGCGCGGCGCGCGGTAGGCCAGCACGCCCAGATAGAAGGCGAACCACAGGTCCACGAACAGCCCTTCGAACGGGCTGGAAAAATACCCCGCCGCCCAGATCGCGGCGATGCCGAAATGAAGCAGTCTCACGCCCGCCCGGCCCTTTGCCGCGAACCTGTGGGCGACCAGCAGGGAAATGACGAAGAAGATATAGAACTGGACTTCGTAGCACAGCGTCCAGAATACGATGTTGATGTTCTGGAACCCCAGCAGGCTCTGCGCATAGAACAGGTGCGCTGCCAGTTGGGGGCCGGTGATATCGGGCGCGGGCGCGTGGCCGATGCGGTATTCGATGAAGCCGAGACACAGCACCGTCAGGATGGCCGCCCAGTAAGGCGGGTCCAGCCGGATCGCCCGCCGCAGGACGAAGCGCGAAAGCAGGCCGAGCGAAGGCGTGGCACCGCGCAGGCTATGGGCGATGACGAAGCCGCTGAGCGCGAAGAACACCGCGACGCCGCTTTCGCCATGCGCGAAGATCCACACGACCGCGCGCGGGGCCCGGGCGAACAGCTCCGATGCATGGCCGCCGGAATGAAGGTGAAACAGCACCACCCAGAGCGCCGCCAGTCCCCTCAGCGCCTGGGGAAGCGCGAAATGGCGCGCGGCGGCGATGGGGCGGGCCGCATCCCGGGAGTCCGGGGCGTCGGCTTCGACATCCATATCGGCAGCGCGCGCGATCGCATCCATGCAGTACTTCCCCCATAGCCTGGGCGGGAGTGTAAGACAGGCGCGGGAGTTGGGGCGCTCCCCTTAATTACCTACGGCAATAACCGGGCCGGGGGATGCCGCCAGCGCCCGCTACGCCCGCCGGGGCCTTGACCGCGCATGGCTATGCTGCGAGACGCCCGCGCTTCGGGCGCTTCCACTTGCCCGCAACGACAGGTCGGCCATTGGCGTTGGCATACGCCGCCACGGAGCATTGCTCCGTCTTCGAGCCGACCATCACCCATACGGAGAAGATTCCCTCACTGGCCGCCGGCTTGCCGCTTTCCCGCGTCCCGTCGCCGCGCCGATAGAATCTGACGAGTGACACATGACGCAAATTTCTGATCCCGAAACCTTTGCCTCCAGCCCGGTGCAATTGATCGATACGGTCTTCCCCGGCGACACCAACCACCACGGCACCCTGTTCGGCGGCGTCGCGCTGGCGCATATGGACAAGATCGCCTTCCTCGCCGCTGCCCGCCATGCGCGGGCCCAGTTCGTGACCGCCTGTTCGGACCGCATCGACTTCGAGGCGCCGGGCCATGTCGGCGATCTTATCGAAGCGACGGGCCGGGTGGTCCGGGTCGGCAACCGCTCGATCGACGTCGAGGTGGAACTGGTCGCCGAAGCGCCCGTCACCGGCGAGCGCCGCCTATGTACGCGCGGCAAGTTCACGCTGGTGGCCGAAAAGGGCGCCGAGACGCACCTGCCGTTCCCGCCGGTGCCCGAAGCTGGCGTGCCGGGCGCCGACGGCAAGCTGCACATGGTCGACATGGTCTTTCCGATGCAGACCAACCATTACGGCAGCCTGTTCGGCGGCGATGCGCTCAAGATGATGGGGCGCGCGGCCTTCATCGCCTCTACCCGCCATGCCCGCCGGCCCATGATCATGGGCACGTCCGACCGGATCGACTTCAAGTCGCCGATCCGCGAAGGCGAGATGATCGAACTGATCTCGCACGTCCTGATGGCGGGCGGGGATTCGGTGCTGGTCGGCGTGGAACTATGGGCAGAGAACCTGCTCACCGGCGAGCGGCGTCATTCGGCGACGGCGAAGTTCACCATGGTGACGATGGACCCGAGCCGATAAGCCCGGCCTGAAAGACAAGGGGCCTCGCCGCCGGCGAGGCCCCTTGCCGCGTTCAAGTCCGTCAGCAGCCTGCGATCAGGCGGGCAGGGCGTACATGCCGCAAAGTTTGTTGCCATCAGGGTCGCGCAGATACGCGAGGTGGAGCTTGCGGGCCCCGAATTCGCGCACGCCCGGCGCGTCCTCGCACGAGACGCCGCCCGCCTCGCAGCCGGCCTTGTGCCAGGCGTCTACCTGCTCGGCGCTGTCGCACGCGAAACCCACGGTGCCGCCATTGGCGAAGCAGGCGGTTTCGCCGTTGACCGGTGTGCAGATCATGAAGTTCGCGCCGTTATGGGCATAGGCGAGTCGGCCCGCAGCCGGGTCGGTCATGATCGGCGTGGCGCCAAGCACGCCGAACACGGCGTCGTAGAAGGACTGCGAGGCGGCAAGATCGTTGCTGCCCACGGTGATATGGCTGAACATGAAGGCTCTCCGGGTGAAGTCGTCCGTAATTTGCGCGCGAGGGTTTCTCGCACCTGCCGCACGGTCAGTCGGCCCGCAGTGCGTAGCGGCGATATGTGACGGGCGCACGCGGGTTGTCGCGCTTGCGGGACTTATCCACGCGTTTAGCCCCCATGCAAAATCACCTCCGGGTGGACGCCTCCCCCGCGCTTTGGCATCGCCATAAGTCATGTGGCACATCTATCAGTTTCCGCTCTGCCCGTTCAGCCGCAAGGTCCGGCTGCTCATGGCCGAGAAAAGCATCGCCTACGAACTCCAGACCGCCAAGCCATGGGAAGGCGAGGACCGGCTGTTCGCGATGAATCCGGCGGGGCGCACCCCTGTCATCCGCGAGACCGAAAAGGGCATCGTCCTGTCCGACAGCCGCGCGATCTGCGAGTATTTCGAGGAAACCGTCGATCGCAACCCGCTGATCAGCGGCACCTCCCAGCAGCGCGCCGAGATTCGCCGCCTGATCGCGATGTTCGACGAGAATTTCTACACAGACGTCTCGGGCCCGCTGCTGCTGGAGCGAATGAAGAAGCGCCTCGTCCTGCGCCAGTCGCCCGATGCCAAGGCGCTGCGCGAATCGATGAAGCTGGCGCACGACTATCTCGATTACATCGACTATCTGATCGACAACCGGCCCTGGCTGGCGGGCGCGACGATGACGCTGGCAGATCTTGCCGCCGCCGCGCAGATTTCCGTGGCCGATTACCTGGGCGGGCTGGACTGGTCGACTCACGAGCAATCGCGCGCCTGGTATCTGGTGATGAAATCGCGGCCCTCGTTCCGCCCGCTGCTTTCCGAGCGCATGGAAGTGATCCAGCCGCCCAGCCACTACGCCGAAGTGGACGGCTGAGCGGGGGCGGGGTGAGCGCCTTGTCGCGCGGGGCTTCGACAGGCTCAGCCTGAGCGGGTTTAGGGATTGGCTCTCAAGCCCCGCTCAGGCTGAGCCTGTCGAAGCCCAACGCGATCATGCACGCTCGCATGGCATTGGGGACACAACCCGTTGTGGTAAAACAATTCACTTGCCCCTACATCTACCTGTGCAAAGATTGATTCGGCGCATGGATTTGGCAGCGATCCTGCCTATCTCTGACGTCTCCGCCTGAGCGCGCCAGTGATGGAGGCTTCAGGTGAACCCCATATCAGCCGACCCACCGGAGCCCGCCCCATGCCTCTTCTCGAAGCCCGCAAGACGTACAAGCCCTTTGAATATCCCTGGGCTTACGACTTCTGGAAGATCCAGCAGCAGGTCCACTGGCTGCCCGAGGAAGTGCCGCTGGGCGAAGACTGCCGCGACTGGGCGCAGAACATTTCCGAGCATGAGCGCAACCTGCTCACGCAGATCTTCCGCTTCTTCACCCAGGCCGACGTCGAGGTGCAGGACTGCTACCACGAGAAATATTCGCGGGTCTTCAAGCCGACCGAGATCAAGATGATGCTGGCCGCCTTCTCCAACATGGAGACGGTGCACATCGCCGCCTATTCGCACCTGCTCGACACCATCGGCATGCCCGAGAGCACGTACGGCGCATTCCTCGAATACTCCGAGCTGAAGGACAAGCACGACTATCTGCAGAAGTTCACCGTCGACAACGACGAGGACATCGCGCGCACGCTGGCCATGTTCGGTGGCTTTACCGAGGGGGTGCAGCTGTTCGCCAGCTTCGCGATGCTGATGAACTTCCCGCGCTTCAACAAGATGAAGGGCATGGGCCAGATCGTCTCGTGGTCGGTGCGAGACGAATCCCTGCACTGCGAAGGCATCATCCAGCTTTATCATACTTTCGTGCGCGAGCGGGACTGCCTGACCAAGGCGGTGAAGGACGATATCGCCGATCAGTGCCAGACCACCGTGCGCCTGGAAGACAACTTCATCGACCTCGCTTTTGAAATGGGCCCGGTCAACGGCATGACCGCCAAGGACATCAAGCGCTACATCCGTTACATCGCCGACTGGCGCATGACGCAGCTGGGCCTGAAGCCGATCTACCTGATCGAGGATCACCCGCTGCCCTGGCTGCAGCCGCTGCTCAACGGCGTGGAACATGCCAACTTCTTCGAAACCCGCGCGACCGAATATTCGAAGGGCGCGACTCGCGGCGACTGGAACACCGTGTGGTCGAACTTCGATTCGCGCCGCAAGGCGACCACCAACGACGACATCCTGCTGGTCGACGACGGTGCGGAGCCGGGCCTCTTCGGCGAAGGCGTCGCTGCGGAGTGACGTAAAATACCGGGCAATCCTGCATTGCAGGGTGCCCGGACTGCCATACAGGACAGGCGCCCACCGTTCGCGGGGGCGCCTGTTGCATGTCGGGTGTGCTCAGTAGGGAACGGGTGCGGCGGTGAAGGCGGGAACCTGCTGGCCCTGCACCATGACCGCAGAACGGCCGCTGATCACGATCGAGCCGAGGAGCGCGCCCACGGTATTGCCGCGCCCTTCCTGGCGGTGCTTGCCTGACGGTGTTTGCCGGTCAACGCAATCTGGCTGTCTTGGCAGAAATCGCAATGCGCGTGGTGCCGGCTACAGGAGTCGAACCCGTGACCCCCTGATTACAAATCAGGTGCTCTACCAACTGAGCTAAGCCGGCCCTGCGTTCCGCTTTAAGCGGGGCTAGTCCGGCGCCCTTACCGCGAGCGGGGGGCACCGGTCCAGTCAGAAAACAGCTTTGGTCAGAAAACGGCGTGTGGAGCGTCTTCCTTCATCATGATCTGACGGACCAGCGGGATCGGCGGGCCGCCGTGGCTGAGAAAATCGTCGTGGAAGGCTTTCCATGCCGTGCGGCCGCCGCGCGTGGCGGTCCAGTCCTCGCGCAGCTTGCGGATCATCAGCTTGCCCAGCGTGTAGTTGAGGTAGGCCGGATCGTAAGTGCCGCGCGCGGCCTGCTGCTCGGCGGTGCCTTCGTCCTGGTAGCATTCCTTCATGAACAGAGACTTGGACTGCGCCTGCGTCATCCCGCGCGCGTGAAGGCCGATGGCGGACAGGTAGCGGCAGTTGCGCAGCAGCGCGTTGGAGATCTGGCCGACCTGAACGCCGGGATCGCCATTGCCGAGGCCCGCCTCCAGCATCATTTCCTCGGCATAATGCGCCCAGCCCTCGGCGAAGGCGTAGCCGACGAACAGCTTGCCCACCATCGAGGGCGCGGCGTTCGAATGGAGGAACTGCAGGTAGTGGCCCGGCATAACCTCGTGGACGGTGGTGAACAGCAGGTCAGCCTTGCCGGGGATGTAGTCCATCTGCATCTGCTTCGACCACGCAGGGTCGGGCGGCGAGATATAGTAGATCGACGAACCGCCGTTCTCCAGCGGTCCCGGCGGATCGATGTAGGCTGAGTTCGCGCGGTTGTAGGGCGGGCTTTCCTCCACCTGCGCCAGCTTGGTGCCGGGGATCGTCAGGATATCGTGAGTGCGCACGAACTGCGCCAGTTCGGGGATTTCGCGGCGGGCTTCGGCGACGGGTCCGTCTGCGGGCTTGTCGGCGCGCATCTTGTCGAAGCACTGGGGGATCGTCTTGCCCGGCGCGAACTTCACGCAGGCCGCTTTCAGCGCCTGCTGGTTGCGCACAAGATCCGCGCGGCCGACCGCTTCCAGCCGGTCCAGCGGCGCGTCGACCGCCTCGGTGGCGGCGACCATGCGCGAGAACTTGTCCGCGCCCATCGCGAAGTCCTGCGTCGCCGTAGCCTTGGCGACCTGCTCGGAGACGGCCTTCATGGCGGCGGCGGCCGCTTCGGAAGATGCCTTGAAATCGGCCTGGAGCGCCGGGTCGGCCACGTCCGCGAACGCAGCGCGGGCATCGCCGCGATAGTAGTCCGCGAAGCCGCCGAAGCCGTCCTTGCCCACCTTGATGAAGCTGGCGGGCATCGCGGCGGGCAGGTTGGCGCCAATCTGCGCGGCGGCTGCGGGCACGGCCTTGAAGAAGGCGATCATGGCCTTCATTCGTGTCGGCTTGTCGGCATAGTCGCGGCTGACGTAGACGTTCGGGTCAAGGCCGCCATTGATGTAGAACGTCGGATTGGTATGCGGCAGGTCCGCGTCCTCCAGCCAGAACAGCTGGCCCTTGGCGACCTGCACCATGTAGTCGCGCTCGAAGCTGTCTGCCTCGGACAGGCCGGTGAAACTGCCGGCCTTGTCGATCACCGAGTGGAGGAATGCGGCGCGGGCCTTCAGGCCGGTATCGCTCCAGTCGGGCAGCTTGCCGTCATACTGGTGCGCCCCTTCGTAGATGGCGAAGGAGGGATCGACGGCGAACCACTGCTCGATGCTCTGGTCGACAAGGGCCTTCCAGCTTGGGGTTGGCGCGGTTTGGGCCGGCGTGGTCGCGGACACGGTTTCACCGGCCGGCGGAGTAGCGCAGGCGGCCAGCGATAGGCAGGCGATACCTGCCAGCAGAACGGTCTTCATTGGGTGGAAGCTCCCTGTTTTATGGAGCAGGTTGTGCGTCAGGCCGCGCCGAAGGTCCAGCCCTCGGTTGCGGCGAGTTCCGGCGTAAGTTCAGAGGGATGCCACAGTTCGCTGCGGTGCGCGGCGGTGCGCAGCCAGGCGGCGGTGACGAGGGCATCCGCGCTGTGATCGTCGATCGCGCCGCTGCCGCCCAGCGGCTGCGAGCCGAGCGCGGCCAGCGCGGTATCGAGCGCGGCGTGATCGGTCATCTTGGCACGGCCAGCGGTGCGCCCGGCGGCAACGGCGGCGAGGGTAGTGTAGATTTCAGTCACCACCGGCCCGCTTTCCGGTAGCGGATCGACCGGCCACACCGGCACGCGCCCACCCAGCCGGTGGAGCAGGCGCATCCCCGTCAAGCTCGACTTGCCGACTTGCGCCGCGCCGACGAGGTTGAAGTTGGAGTAGGGCCTGCACCCGGCGCGGGCCTGCGCCTCCTCTGTCACGCGCATCCGTCCGCGCCGGTGCAAGGCGCCGGGAAGGTGGAAGTGCACACCCTCTCGCCCGCCGTGGCGGCGGAAATAGGCGCTGAGACCTGGGTGGTCGACGAAGCTGGCGGCGCCAAGGTGCGGATCATCCGCGCAAAGGCGGTCGATCATCGCCCATAACGCGCGGGCATCTGGCGGGCTTTGCGCCCATCCGGGAAAGAACGCGCCTGCATCGGCGAAAGGCAGTGATATGCCCAGGTCCATGCCCACCAGCGTATCGGGCGGCAGGCGGCGGAGCAGCAGGTCGAGCACCTCGGCGCGGGACCAGCGCGCATGGCCGGGCGGGTGCAGCAGGCGCGGGGCGCCGTCCCCTTGCGCGCACAGGGCGAGCGCAATGCCCTTGTGCCGCTCACCCTGTGCGCCGGACCAGTCGATCGCCATGAAGTTGCGGAAATGCATCGTGGTTCCGTCCTGGGTGTCGCGTGGGAACGCGGGGGGCTTCGACAAGCTCAGCCTGAGCGGGATCTGAGATGAATGATCGAGTGAGGTGACCGTGAAAACCTGCTCAGGCTGAGCCTGTCGAAGCCCCCGCCGCGATCACACGAACATCCCGGATCACTTCTCCCGCCGCTCGGCGCGCTTCTTGTCCCACCATTCCAGGCGCTTTTTCACCTCGCGCTCGAAGCCGCGTTCGACGGGTTCGTAGTAGACTTGCGGGCCGATCTCGTCGGGCCAGTAGTTGTCGCCTGAGAAACCGTCGGGCGCGTCGTGGTCGTAGGCGTAGTCCTTGCCGTAGCCGATATCCTTCATCAGCTTGGTCGGCGCGTTGAGGATGTTCGCCGGGGGGCTGAGCGACCCGGTCTCGCGCGCGGCTTTGAACGAGGACTTGAACGCCGCATAAGCCGCGTTCGATTTGGGCGCAGTGGCGACGTAAAGGCAGGCCTGCACGATCGCCAGTTCCCCCTCGGGCGAACCGAGAAATTCGTAGGCGTCCTTGGCGGCAAGGCACTGCACCAGCGCCTGCGGATCGGCGAGGCCGATGTCCTCGCTGGCCATGCGCACCAGCCTGCGCAGGACGAACAGCGGCTCCTCGCCCGCCGTCAGCATCCGCGCCATGTAGTAGAGCGCGGCCTGCGGATCGGACCCGCGCACCGATTTGTGCAGCGCGCTGATCAGGTTGTAATGCCCGTCGCGGTCCTTGTCGTACACCGCCACGCGGCGCTGCAGAAACTGGCCGAGACCCGCAGGATCGAGGGGAGCCGCGATCTTCGCGGCATAGAGCGTTTCGGCCTGGTTGAGCAGGAACCGCCCGTCGCCATCCGCCGAGGCGACCAGCGCCTCGCGCGCGGGGGCGGTCAGCGGCAGCGCGCCTTCGAGGTCTTCGGCCTTGTCCAGCAGCGCGGATAGCGCTGCAGCATCGAGGCGGTGCAGGATCAGCACCTGCGCACGGCTGAGCAAAGCGGCGTTGAGCGCGAAGCTGGGGTTCTCGGTCGTCGCACCGACAAGGGTGACGGTGCCGCGCTCGACAAAAGGCAGGAAGCCGTCCTGCTGGGCGCGGTTGAAACGGTGGATTTCGTCCACGAACAGCAGAGTGCGCTGGCCCGCCTTTGCCGCGACGTCCGCCTCGGCGAAGGCCTTCTTGAGGTCCGCCACACCCGAGAATACCGCGGACACCGCATGGAACCGCATCCCCACGGCAGCGGCAAGCAGACGCGCGGTGCTGGTCTTGCCGGTGCCGGGCGGCCCCCACAGGATCATCGAGGACAGGCGCCCCGCCGCCACCATGCGCCCGATCGCGCCTTCCGGGCCCGTCAGGTGCTCCTGCCCCACCACGTCCTCCAGCACGCGCGGACGCAGGCGGTCGGCGAGCGGGGCATCCTCGCGCAGGTCATCGGGAGTGCCGGGGGGCGGCAGTTCGTCGGCGAAAAGGTCGGCCATCACGGCTATCTAGCGAGCTTTGCCGGCAATTGCATCCGGTGAGGGGCAGGCGTAGGGGGAGGCGGTGCAAAAAGGGGCGCGAAACTCGTGGCAGATGCTGTCGTAACGAAGCCGCGCTGGCCCTATTGGCTGATCGCGGTGCTGGCGCTGGTGTGGAACGCCTTCGGGTGCCTCGATTTCACCATGACCGCGATGCGCAGCCCCGAGTGGCTCGCCTCACTGCCGCCCGAGGTCATCGACTGGCTCGATTCCGCGCCCACCTGGTCACTGTTCACATGGGCGCTGGGCGTGGGCGGCGGGTTCGTCGGATCGCTGGCCCTGCTGGACCGTTCGCGCTGGGCGGTTCCGGCGTTCGCCGTTTCGCTATGCGGGCTGGCGGGCAACCAGGTCTGGCAAGCGACCTCGAACATGCCCGGCGGTGTGACTTCGCCGGGCAATCTCGCGCTTAACGGCGCCATATGGGCCGTAGCGCTGGCGCTGCTGTGGTACGCTGCGAAGAAGTGGCGGCAGGGCTTTCTGCACTGAGCTTTCCTGCAATTGCCCGTGCCCGCTTGGGGACAAGGCTGTATACCCGTGCGCATACGGGAGAGGATTCGATAAATGCCACATCCGCTTGGACTGGAATTGCTGACGGTGCTTGGGCTTGGTCCGGTCGAGCATGTCACGTTGGCGGCGGATCTCGGCTGCACCGCCGTTTCGATGGGGCTGACCCAGCTGCCCGACCGTTTCAATCCCCACGGCTACCCCGGATGGTCGCTGCGCGATGACGCGGGCCTGCGGCGCGACCTGAAGGCCGCTCTGCGCGACCGGGGCGTAGCGATCTCCATCGCCGAGGGGATGAGCGTTTCTTCCGACATTGATGCGTCGGAGCGCGCGGCCGACATGGACTTGTTCGCCGACCTTGGCGCCCTGCGCGTCAACTCCGCCGACATGGGCGCCGAGCGCGGACGCGCCTTCGACCAGCTCGCCATCCTCGCGGAAATGGCGGCTGAGCGCAGCATGGGGTTTTCGATCGAGTTCTGCCCGTTGTTCACCATCCGCTCGCTGCCCGAAGCACTGGATGCCGTGCGTCACATCGGCGAAGGCCGCGCAGGGGTGCTGATAGATGCGATGCACTTCTTCCGCTCCGGCGGGACAGTGCGCCAGATCGCGGAACTGGACCCGGCGCTGATCGGGCACATCCAGCTCAGCGACGCGCCCCGCAAGGGCGAGGGCGACTATATGACCGAGGCGATGACAGGGCGCATGGTGCCGGGGCAGGGCGAACTGCCCCTGCGGGAATTCGTCGATGCTCTGCCGCGCGGGCAGGTGCTGGGGCTTGAAGTACCGCTGGTGGCGGCAGCGCAGAACGGGCGGGCCGCGCGGGACTACGTGGGCGAGATCGTCAAGCGAACGCGGGAGTTTCTGGTTTAAGCGGGATGGGTTGAAGGCCTGGGGCCATCGCCTCAGACCCTGAGTGCTGCCAGGACATGTCGAAATTCGCTGCTTTGCCGTCCAAATCCCGTCATCCTGAAACAAGTTCAGAATGACGGGGCTGAATGTCGACGCGCCTTCAAAACCATCTCCGCCCCTTTCTCCGCGATCATCATGGTCGGAGCATTGGTGTTCCCCGAGGTGATCGCCGGCATCACCGAGGCGTCAATCACGCGCAGTCCGCGCACCCCGATGACCCGCAGCTCCTGGTCCACCACTGTCCCCATCGCCGCGGTGCCTACCGGATGGAAGATGGTCGTCCCGATCTCCCCGGCGGCGTTTTGCAGTTCCTCTTCGGTCTGGAAAGCGATGCCGGGGCGTACTTCCTCCGGGTGATATCGGGCAAGCGCGGGCTGGGCGACGATGGCGCGGGTGATGCGGATCGCGTCTGCGGCGACGCGGCGGTCTTCTGCGGCGGAGAGGTAGTTCGGGCGGATCGAGGGGGCGATCGCTGCATCGGCGCTGGTGATGCGGCTGGTCCCTCGGCTTTCGGGGCGCAGGTTGCATACGCTGGCGGTGAAGGCGGGGAACGGGTCCAGCGCGCCGCCGAAGGCTGCGAGGCTCAGGGGCTGGACGTGGTATTCGAGGTTGGCGGTGGTGTAACGCGGATTGCTGCGGGTGAAGACGCCCAGCTGGCTGGGGGCCATGGCCATGGGGCCGGTACGGCGCAGGGCATATTCCATGCCGATCAGCGCCTTGCCGAAGATGTTGGCGGCGCGGGCGTTGAGGGTGGCGACGCCTGAGACGCGCCAGGCGCAGCGCAATTGCAGGTGGTCCTGCAGATTCGCGCCGACTTCGGGGCTATCTGCCGCCGGGGCGATACCGAGGTCGGCGAGGCGGGCGGCGTCGCCGATGCCGCTGCGTTCGAGTATGGCGGGTGAGCCGATCGCGCCCGCCGCCAGAATGACTTCGCCGCCGGTGCGCGCCTCGCGCTTTTCGCCGCCGAGGGTGTAGGCAACGCCGACCGCGCGGCCTTGCTCGATGATGACGCGGTCCACCAGCGCGCCGGTCTCCACCTTGAGGTTGGCGCGGCTGCGTACGGGTTTGAGGAAAGCGTCGGAGGCGCTCCAGCGCCAGCCACTGCGCTGGGTGACCTGGAAGAAACCCGCGCCTTCGTTGTCGCCGGTGTTGAAGTCGCGGCTATGGGGGATGCCCTGCTGCTCGCAGGCGTCGCGGAAGGATTCGAGGATTTCCCAGCGCAACCGCTGCTTCTCGACGCGGATTTCGCCGCCGCCGCCGTGGAATTCGCCGGGGCCTTCGTAATGGTCCTCGGCGCGCTTGAAGTAGGGCAGGACGTCGTCCCAGCCCCACCCGGCGTTGCCGGACTGGCGCCAGCCGTCATAGTCGGCGGCTTGGCCACGCATGTAGATCATGCCGTTGATCGACGAGGAGCCGCCGAGCACGCGCCCTCTGGGGTATTTGAGCGAGCGGCCAGACAGCCCTTGTTCGGCCTCGGTTGACATGCACCAGTCGGTGCGCGGGTTGCCGATGCAGTAGAGGTAGCCCACCGGCACGCGTATCCAGATATAGTCGTCCCTGCCGCCCGCTTCGAGCAACAGGACCCGCGTTTTCGGGTCGGCGCTGAGGCGGTTGGCAAGGACGCAGCCGGCACTGCCTCCGCCCACGATGATATAATCGAACTCTCCCATTTCCATGGGCTAGGCCGGGTGCGACCGGCAGGCAAGTGGACGCAGCGGCAGGTGAGGAGAGCGCAGGCGCATCTGGCTGCTGCTGCGCGCTGGCGCGGCCTTGCGCGGGTTTCGCTGTAAGTGGCCCCCGATTTTAGCAGGCGATTTTTTCAGCGCGTTAAGGAATTCGCAAGAGGTTGCGGGTAGTTCTGTGGGTACAGGAGATGGCGACTTTGTCGTCAGATTTGACGGGAACCGCCGGCAACCGGACCAAAGGCTTCAGGGCCTCATCCGGTAACGCAGGCGGTTCCTGTCAATTTCACTGTTCACCCAAAATCATCTGTCTGCGTCAATTGCCCAGGGCATGCTGCTCTGCGGTGACAGCCTGGCCGCTTTCCGGGCTGTCGTACCACGCACGCGAAATCCAGATCGCGGACATGGCCAGAATGGCAAGAATAAGGCTGGCGATCAGCACATAACGAACGATGTTAGGCGTGCTTCCCCCGCGTGCCTCGTCGTCATCGAGGTGAACCTCGTCTCCGACACGTTGCATGACGGCTCTCCCGTCGGGCCGATGGCGGTCTTGGTGGCCGCACTTGGTTCGGTCCGTACTGCTGAACGCGGTACGATGCCGAAAAGTTCCCGTTACGCGGGAAGAGCGGAAAAGTTCCCGTTATGCCGGAAGGGTGGAATTCAGGCCGCAGGCCTGGCGGAAACGCGGTTGAGCATTTCGATCGTGCGTTCATCACGCCTCCCCTGACAGAAGGCGTCAAGAGCATGGCCAAATCGATCGGCCTCGCTGCTGCGTTCCAGCGCTGCCAACTCGAACAGGCTCATCGAACTGCAGAATTTCACGGCATCCACCGGGCCAAGAATAGCAACGGCGCTGCGTCGCCCGGCCCAGCCAAGCATAAGTTGCGTCACTTCCCCAAGGCGCGGCCCCAGAACCGGATGCGCAAGATAGCGCCGCGCCTCGCCAAGACCTTCGATGGCATAGCGCTCGGCCATGGAACTGGTGCCAAGCCCGGCAAGCTGCGGAAAGATGAACCACATCCAGTGACCGCGCTTTTCACCGCTGACGAGTTCGGCGCGGATTTGTGGGAAAATCTCATCCTGCGCGGTGACGAAGCGTTGCAGGTCCATCAGGCGGGTTCCAGTTCCGAACCACGTTTCAGGACGCGGGCGCCATCTTCCTGTTCAATGATGTAGGCGGGATTGTCATGGGTGCCATTTCGGGCAATCCGCTTGCCCTTGATGGTGCGGCTGACACGGCGTTCGAAGCGCTCTGCGACTTTGCCGGTCGCGGTCCCCTGACCCCATTTCCAGCGCACATCCGTGCCCTTGCGCAATATGCCGGAGGGTGAACATGCGGTCACGGCATCTTGCCGCCGTCTTCGGCGACCGCCTTCGAGGTATCGGCCGCGCCGCCGGTTTCGGGGGTGGTGAGGGAACCGGTCAGCCAGATGGCTGAAAGCGCCACGATCGCGATGGCAAGGCTGATCATCAGCACATAACGGACGACGCCTGGCGTCGTGCCGGCACGGGCGTCATCCTTCTCGATGTGGACTTCCTGCGTGCGGGTTTCCATGGCC
The DNA here is from genome assembly GCF_001046635.1 of Novosphingobium barchaimii LL02. Taxonomy (GTDB): domain Bacteria; phylum Pseudomonadota; class Alphaproteobacteria; order Sphingomonadales; family Sphingomonadaceae; genus Novosphingobium; species Novosphingobium barchaimii. The sequence goes on along the minus strand of NZ_KQ130454.1, from coordinate 351,600 downwards.
TGTCTCCGAATGCTGCGGGCCTCAAGCGGGCCCTTTACATCGAACAACACGCCAAGGCGGGCAGCGTTCCGCCACCCGCCCCGCGTAAGTATGCGTTGGTCGTGCGAGATCAGTCGCGGAGCAGCTCGTTGATGCCGGTCTTCGAGCGCGTCTGCGCGTCGACGGTCTTGACGATCACGGCGCAGTAGAGCGACGGGCCGGGGGTGCCATCGGGCAGCGGCTTGCCGGGCAGCGCGCCGGGCACGACCACCGAGAACGGAGGCACGCGGCCGATGTGGATTTCGCCGGTGGCGCGGTCGACGACCTTGGTCGAGGCGCCGATGAACACGCCCATCGACAGCACCGCGCCTTCACCCACAATCGCGCCTTCTGCCACTTCCGAACGCGCGCCGATGAAAGCGCCGTCCTCGATCACGACCGGGCCGGCCTGCAGCGGTTCCAGCACGCCGCCGATGCCGGCGCCGCCCGAGATGTGCACGTTCTTGCCGATCTGTGCGCAGGAGCCGACGGTGGCCCAGGTGTCGATCATCGTGCCTTCGCCGATGTGTGCGCCCAGGTTCACGAAGCTGGGCATCAGCACCACGCCCTTGGCGATGTAGGCGCTGCGGCGCACGACCGCGCCGGGGACCACGCGTACGCCGGCGGCCTTGAAGCGGGCTTCATCCCAGCTGGCGAACTTGAGCGGCACCTTGTCGTAGGCAGGCGCGCCGGCGGCGCCGTAGTCCACAACGGCGTTGTCGGAGAGGCGGAAGCTGAGGAGCACGGCCTTCTTGAGCCACTGGTTGACCTTCCAGCCGCCCTGGCCGTCCGGCTCGGCAACGCGCGCCGCGCCCGAATCGAGCAGTTCCAGCGCCTCGTCGACGATCAGCCTTACATCGTCGCTGGCGGGGGTGACGGTGTCACGCGCGTCAAACGCGGCTTCGATCTTGGCGGCGAGGTCGGACATGGAAAGGTCTCCGGATGGGGCTATTTGTCGGGGCGCGGCCTAGAGGCAGACGCGGCGCAGAGCAAGGCTATCGTCGGATCAGGGCAGCGTTCGCGGCCGGGGGCTTCGACAAGTTCAGCCTGAGCGGTTTTGAAAGCTGGTTCCTAAAATTCCCCGCAGGCTGAGCTTGTCGAAGCCCCCGGCGCCGCAGCGCCTGCACCGTCAATCCCCGGGCTGCATCAGTTCGCGCACGAAGCCGATGAGGCCGGTCTGGCGGGCGCGGCGCAGGCGTTCGGCGGCCAGGATTTTCTTCACCTGTTCGAAGCAGCTGGTGATGTCATCGTTCACCACGACGTAGTCGTAGCCGTCCCAGTGGCTGATCTCGGAACGCGCGCGCTCCATGCGCCCGGCGATGACTTCGGCGCTGTCGGTGCCGCGCCCGGTCAGGCGGCGGCGCAGTTCCTCGATGCTGGGGGGCAGCAGGAACACGCGGACAACATCGCGTTCCAGCTTCTGGTACAGCTGCTGGGTGCCTTGCCAGTCGATGTCGAACAGATAGTCCTGCCCGTCCTTCAGGCCGGCTTTGACCTGCGCCTTGGGGGTGGCGTAGCTGTGGCCGAACACGGTCGCCCATTCCAGGAAATCGCCGTCTTCCGCCATGCGGTCGAACTGTTCCTGGGTGACGAAGTGGTAGTCCTTGCCGTCAACCTCGCCGGGACGCGGCGGGCGCGTGGTGCAGGACACCGAGTTGCAGATGTGCGGATCATGTTCGAGCATCATGCGCGAGATCGTTGTCTTGCCCGCGCCCGACGGCGAGGACATGATGAACATCAGGCCGCGCCGTGACAGCGTGCCGGTGGAAGCCGGGGAGGGATCGGTCTGGACCATTGCCCCCGATGGCGGGGGAAAGCGCGCAAATCAAGGTGGCTTGCGGCCGGTCAGGGGAAAATTGCCGCCGGAGCGGATGCGGCCGCCTCAGTCCTCGACGCCGTCCTGCGCCATTTCGTGAAGGTCGGCGGCGCCCTCTGCGCGGGCCTGCCGTGCGCGGCTTCGGTCGTAAAGGGTCTTGGCGACGAGCGCCCCGCCCACCACGATCGCGCCGGGGATCGAGCTTAACGCCACGCGGGCGAGGGCGCCGTGGAGCAGGGTTTCGGATACCGTCCGGCCCCTGAGAATCGACTTGGCCTTGCTCTGCGAATAGCTGCTGCCCAGCACGCCGCGTTCCACCGCGCGGCGGGCCAGCGTGGTCCCGGTGCGCAGGACGATGTCGGCGATTACCAGGTTGGTGGCGGGGTTGGGGCTGGGCCCGTGCAGTTCGCCGCCATTGTCCGCCAGCTTTTTAAGGCCGACAGGACCGGACTTGACCGCGCTTGCGGCCTTGAGCGCCTGTTTTTTCAGTTTGGTAGCCATCGCCCAGTAAATCCTCGGGCGGGGTGTCCGCCTTACTTTTTCTTGCCGAAATCGACCGAGACGACGTTGGAGCCGTCTTCACTGGGAGTAATGCGCGAGGCGACGTCGCGTTCCGATTCGTCGTTGCCGGCAGTGGCGGACATGTCATCGTCCTGCTCGCCGTCGTCCATCGCCTGGAACTGGAGGCCGAAATCGACCGCCGGATCGACGAAGGCGGTGATCGCGGAAAACGGGATGTCCAGCTTGGCAGGCATCTGGTTGAAGCTGAGGCTGACCGTGAAACCGCGGTCGGAAACGCCCAGATCCCAGAACTTGTTCTGCATAACGATCGTCATCTCGTCCGGGAAGCGGGCCCGCAGGTCCGCCGGAATGCTCACACCCGGAGCGCCGGTCTTGAAGGTGATGTAGAAGTGGTGGCTGCCCGGAAGGACGCCGCCGGCGGCCTCCACCTGGCCCAGCACACGTCCGACGACGGCGCGCAGGGCTTCCTGCACGATTTCGTCATAGGGGATCATGCTGTCTGGCGGGGTATCGTTCATCGCGCCACTACCTGCGCATCGTTCATCGGGTGGTCAACCCGTTACGAGTGGGAAATTACGCCTCCCCGATCGTTTATCCAAGGAAAATCCACTGAAGGGGCCGGCGCGGGCCCGATTGACGACCGGATTGATTCTGACACGCACGGGTATATAGGCGCAGCCATGCGCACAGCCTCGATCACCCGCAAGACGCACGAAACCGACATCTTCGTCGAGGTTAACCTCGATGGAACCGGGGCCTATCAGGTCTCGACCGGGATCGGCTTTCTCGACCACATGATCGAGCAGTTCAGCCGCCATTCGCTGATCGACATCACCTGCCGCATCAAGGGCGACCTCCACGTCGACCAGCACCACACGACCGAGGACAGCGCCATCGCCATCGGCCAGGCCATCACCCAGGCCATGGGCGACAAGGCCGGAATCGGCCGCTACGGCGACGTGCACTCGCCCATGGACGAGGCGCTGGCGCGCGTGTCGCTGGACATTTCGGGCCGTCCCTATCTGGTCTGGAAGGCCGGCTTCACGCAGGACAAGCTGGGCGAATTCGACACCGAGATGGTGGAGCACTGGTTCCACTCGATCGCGCAGGCGGTGGGCATCACCCTGCATATCGAGCTGCTCTACGGCACCAACAACCACCATATCTGCGAAGGCATCTTCAAGGGTTTCGCGCGCGCCATGCGGCAAGCGGTGGAACTCGATCCGCGCAAGGGCGGGGCGATCCCCTCGACCAAGGGCATTCTGGGACAGGCGACACTGTAATGGCCAGCTTCATCGTTTCGCTCACCTATACTGCACCGATCGACAAGGTGGATGCGCTGCTCGAAGACCATGTCGCCTGGCTGCGCGAACAGCATGCGGCGGGACATCTGCTGGGCTGGGGCCGCAAGGTCCCGCGTGAAGGCGGCATTCTGCTGGCGAAGGGCGAGAGCCGCGATGCGGTGGCCGCACTGGCCGCGCAGGACCCGTTCGTCGTGGGCGGCGTGGCCGAGATCGAAGTGATCGAATGGGCGCACGGTTTCCTGGATGACAGCATCGCCGGTCTGGCGGGATGACGCTGGCGCTGATCGACTACGGCGCGGGCAACCTCCACTCGGTCGCCAATGCGCTGCGGGCGGCGGGCGCCGAAGACGTGGCGATCACCGCCGACCCATCCGTGGTGCGCGCTGCGGACCGTATCGTCCTGCCTGGCGTCGGCTCGTTCAAGGCCTGCGCGGCGGGCCTCTGGGGCATTTCCGGCATGGTCGAGGCGATGACCGAGCGGGTGCAGGTGGGCGGCGCGCCGTTCCTGGGCATCTGCGTGGGCATGCAGCTGCTCGCCACGCGGGGGCTTGAGCACGGCGTCACCGAGGGTCTGGGCTGGATCGACGGGCAGGTTCAGAAGATCGAGCGCACCGATCCCCGAATCAAGATACCGCACATGGGCTGGAACGATGTGGGGCTGGGCCGCCACGATCCCGCCAGCGGCCTGATCGAGCCGGGCGAGGCCTATTTCCTGCACTCCTATCACTTCGCGCCGGATGACGGGGCGAGCGTGGCGGCGATGACCGACCATGGCGGCGGCCTTGTCGCTGCAGTGGCCAAGGACAACGTCGTGGGCGTGCAGTTCCACCCGGAAAAGAGCCAGGGCTACGGCCTCTCGCTGCTCGCGCGGTTCCTGGAGTGGAAGCCATGAAGGACATGTTCGCAGGACCGGCGCTCGTGCTTCAGCGACCCGTGCAAAAGCAGACCCCGTCGTCCCCGCGCCCGCAGGGACAGCGCTTCCTTTCTTCTCCCGTTCCGCCTTGCCACAAGCGGACGTCCCGCCTGCGCGGGCACGACGGGATCCATTCCGGTCGGACCATCCTATGATCGTATTTCCCGCCATCGACCTCAAGCAGGGCCAGGTCGTGCGTCTGGCCGAAGGCGATATGGCGCGCGCCACCGTCTACGGTGACGATCCCGCGGCGCAGGCGATGCTGTTCGCCGAGGCCGGTTCGCAGTTCCTCCACGTCGTCGATCTCGACGGTTCGTTCGCGGGCCGGGCGGAAAACCGCGAGGCGGTCGAGGCGATTCTCGAGGCGTTCCCCGGCCACGTCCAGCTGGGCGGCGGCATCCGCACCGCCGAGGCGGTGGGCGGCTGGTTCGACCTTGGCGTCAGCCGTGTGGTCATGGGCACCGCTGCGCTGAAGGACCCGCAGTTCGTCAAGGACATGGCGAAGGAATTCCCGAACGGCATCGTCGTCGCCGTGGATGCGCGTGACGGCATGGTCGCGACCGAGGGCTGGGCCGAAGTGTCCGACGTCTCGATCGTCGACATGGCCCGCCGCTTCGAGGATGCCGGCGTCGCCAGCCTGCTGTTCACCGACATCGGCCGCGACGGCATGCTCAAGGGCTGCAACATCGACGCCACCGTCGACCTTGCCCGCCGCACCGACATGCCGGTGATCGCGAGCGGCGGCGTGAAGGGCCTCGACGATATCCGCCTGCTCGCGCTTCATGCCAAGGACGGCATCGAGGGCGTCATCACCGGCCGCGCGCTTTACGACGGGCGTCTCGACCTTGCCGCCGCGATCCAGATGGCCGAGCGCGAGGGGTGAACGACAACCGCCTGATCGCCGTACTGGCGCTGGCGATCTTCGTGCCGGGCGTCATCTGGGCATGGCGCGACTACCGCGAGGGCAGGGCGCGGCTGATGCTGTTCAGCCGTCGCCGCTCCACAATGGAAACGCGCCGCGCCGACGATCCGCGCAAGTTCTGGACCTATACCGCCTTCAACGTAGCGATCTGCGCCGTCGTGGCGGTGTTCGCGGTCCTGCTGTTCTTCAAGCCCGTGGAGTGATGCAATGACCGTTCGCATCCGTGTCATCCCCTGTCTCGACGTGCGCGATGGCCGCGTGGTCAAGGGCGTCAACTTCGTCGACCTCAAGGATGCCGGCGATCCGGTGGAACAGGCGCGCGCCTATGACGCCGCCGGAGCTGACGAGCTGTGCTTCCTCGACATTTCGGCCAGCCACGAAGGGCGCGGTACCCTGCTCGACGTGGTGCAGCGCACCGCCGAGGTCTGCTTCATGCCGCTGACCGTGGGCGGCGGCGTTCGCACCGCCGAGGACGCGCGCGCCCTTCTGCTGGCCGGCGCTGACAAGGTGGCGGTGAATTCCGCCGCCGTATCTCGCCCCGAGGTGGTGGCGGATATCGCGCAGAAGTTCGGCTCGCAGTGCATCGTCGCCTCGGTCGACGCGCGCCGCGTGGCTGCGGGCCGGTGGGAGATATTCACACACGGCGGCCGCAAGGCGACCGGGATCGACGCGCTGGAACATGCGGTGAAGCTGGCCGGATACGGCGCGGGCGAACTGCTGGTCACCTCGATGGACGGCGACGGGACCCAGAACGGCTACGATCTTGAACTGACCCGCGCGATTGCCGATGCGGTTTCGGTGCCGGTGATCGCATCGGGCGGCGTGGGCAATCTCGACCATCTCGTCGCCGGCGTGACCCAGGGCCATGCGAGCGCGGTGCTGGCCGCCTCGATCTTCCATTTCGGCAAGCATTCGATCGGCCAGGCCCATGCGGCCCTGCGCGATGCAGGTCTTCCCGCGCGAGGATGACGATGGCCTTAACGGGCCAATTTACCATTGTTGACTGGTTCTAATCGGGACATTTGCGAGGCAGCACTTGCTGCGATGCGGTAATGGGCCGATGGGGCAGGCGTCAATTTCGACACGCAGGAACCTCTCGGTGAAAATCTTAAGATACCTGCCAGCGCTCGTCCCGCTTCTCGCGGTGTCCAGCCCAGCCTATGCGGCGGGCGGGATTCCCTTGCCCGAGCCCAGCAGCATGTTCCTGCTGGCGATGGGCGTCGCGGGCGTCGCGATCGGCCGCAAACTGTCGTCCAAGCGCGGCGACGGTGAGGGCGAAGACTGATCGTTGTGCTACGCTGACGGCTTGACCGCGCCCGCGCCGGGCCGCATTGGCAGGCGCATCATGAGCAGTCCCGACACCCTCGCGCGCCTCGAAGCCACGATCGCCCAGCGCCTGAGCGCCGATCCCGATTCGAGCTACGTCGCCCGCCTCAACGCCAAGGGCCCGGGCAAGATCGCCCAGAAGCTGGGCGAGGAGGCCACCGAAACGGTGATCGCCGCGCTGACCGAAAGCCGCGAAGCGCTGGTGGGAGAGGCGGCGGACCTGATTTTCCACCTCATGGTCCTTCTGGCCGCGAAAGACGTGCCGCTGGCCGATGTCATGGCCGAACTGGACCGGCGCGAGGGTACGTCCGGCATCGCCGAGAAAGCCGCGCGCCCCAAGGACTGAAAGCTGCATCCACCCGGCCCGCACCTCACCGGAGAGACATATGCCCATCGATCCCCGCCTGCCCTACGACGCCAACAACATCTTCGCGAAGATCCTGCGCGACGAATTGCCGTGCTCGAAAGTCTACGAGGATGAGCACGCGCTGGCTTTCAACGATATCCGCCCGCAGGCGCCGGTTCACGTGCTGGTGATACCCAGGGGCCCCTACGTGTCGTGGGACGATTTCACCGCCAAGGCCGAAGATGCCGAGATCGCCGGGTTCATGCGGGCGGTAGGCAATGTCACGCGCCAGCTGGAACTCGACGGGCCGGGCTATCGCCTGATGGTCAACATGGGCCGCGCCGGGCATCAGGAAGTGCCTCACCTGCACGTCCACATCTTCGGCGGTCGAGAATTCTTCCAGATGATCGTGGACTGACATCCACCCGATCACGAAAAATTTACCTGTCGGTTCAGCCTGCGAGGCCATGTTCTCATGGCTTCGGGGTTGAAGTCGCCTCCGGCCCCGTTACACAACCGGCCGGCATGACGGACAATCCCTCTTCAAGCTCCGCGCCCGTGCGCGACCCATCGCCGCAGACCGGCGTCATCGAGGGCGATATCCATCGCTACGCCCTTCGCGTTTTCTACGAGGACACCGATGCGGGCGGTGTGGTCTATCACGCCAACTATCTGGGCTGGTTCGAGCGGGCCCGTTCGGACCTGCTGGACATGCTCGGCGTCGACCAGCGCGGCGCGATCGATGCGGGCCTTGGGCTATACGCCGTTGCCGAGGCCAACTTGCGCTACCTTGCCTCTGCAAGGCTGGGTGATGCGGTGGTGATCGACACGTGGGCGGAAACCATCGGCCGCGTCTCAGCTACCTTGCGGCAGGTCGCAAGGCGCGGCTCCGTCCGGCTTTGCGAGGCCACGGTAAAGGTCGGGTTCATCAGTCCTGAAGGACGACCGCGCAGGCAACCCGAGGCGTGGCAGCGCGCTTTCGCCTCGCTGGTTCCAATATCCGCAGAAGCCGCGCCAGATCTCGGCGCGGCGGCAAACAGTTCGAAATCCGGCGTAGCCGCCGCAGTATCACAATCCGGCACAGCCGGCCGGGAAGGACAAGAATGACGCTCGACCTGCTCGCCTCCACCATTTCTTTCGCTGGGGAATCCGGCGGTCTCAACCCGGTGAAGCTGTTCCTCGATGCCGACATCGTGGTTCAGGCGATCATGGCCGGCCTCGTGCTCGCCAGCGTCTGGGTGTGGACGATCATCATCACCTTCACCCTGCGCATGGGCTCGGCCTCGCGCCGCTGCAACGAGTACGAGGAGGGCTTCTGGGAAGCCCAGAACTTCGAAACCTATCAGAAGGAACGCCGCCGCGGCGATGTGCCGATGGGCAAGGTCGCAGGCGCGGGCCTTGGTGAATGGCGCCGCAACGTGGGCGTCAACGTCGACGCTGAAGGCGCGCGCCAGCGCATCGCCCTGATCATGAACGCGGCCGTGGGCGAGGAAGCCGACAAGCTGTCCGACCGCCTCAACTTCCTGGCGACCGTGGGTTCCGTGGCGCCGTTCGTGGGTCTGTTCGGCACCGTCTGGGGCATCATGAAGAGCTTCTTCGACATCGGCCAGCAGCAGAATTCCTCGCTCGCCGTCGTTGCTCCGGGTATCTCGGAGGCGCTGTTCGCCACCGCCATCGGCCTGTTCGCGGCCATTCCGGCGGTGATCGCCTACAACCGGTTCTCGCACCGGGTTAACGGCTTCGAGAGCCGCCTCCAGCGCTTTGCCGACCATCTCCATGCAGCGCTGACCCGCCAGCTGGAGCAGCGCTGATGGGAATGGGTCTCGCAGGCGGAGGCCGGGGACGCAGGCGTGGACGTGGTTCGCGCGGGCCCATGGCCGAGATCAACGTCACGCCGCTGGTCGACGTGATGCTGGTGTTGCTGATCATCTTCATGGTCACCGCGCCGCTGCTCAAGGCGGCGGTGCCCATTGAACTGCCCGAGACCCGCGCGAAGGCGATGAGCGAGGAGCAGGGCCAGATCGAGATCACCCTGCGCCGCGACGGCGCGGTGTTCTACGAAGCCGACGAACTTTCGCCCGGCGAACTGCCGGACCGCCTTGCCGCGACCCCGAAGGACGCCGAGGGCAAGCCCCCGCTGGTCACGCTGCGCGCCGACAAGGCGCTCGACTATGGCCGGGTGATGGAGGTCATGGGCGAACTGAACCGTGCGGGCTTTACCTCGATCTCTCTGGTGACCGATGTCAGCGGCGGTTAAGGCGCGCGCGGTAGGGTCCACCTGATGGCATCGAAAGGACTGCGCAAGGATGAAGGCATTGGCCTGGGCGCCGCGATCGCGTTGCACCTGGCCGTGCTTGGGGCGATTTTGTTCAGCCCGCGCCACAACGATGTGGTCAAGCCCCCCCCGCGCATCGAAGTGACGATCAGCGACGAGATCGCCAAGACTTCGACTTCGCCCAATCCGAACGCACAGGCTGCACCCGACAAAAGCCCGGAGCTGGGCGAACCGGCGCCCGAAGCCGCGCCCGAGGCTGAGGCCGAACCTGCCCCCGCGCCGCGGCCCGAGCCCAAGGCCGCGCCGGAGCCTGCGCCGCGCGTGGTGGAAAAGCCTCAGCCGCCCAAGCCTGAGCCCAAGCCGAAACCGGTGCCCAAGCCCGCCCCCAAGGCGCCGCCGAAGCCTGCTCCCAAGCCGCAGCCCAAGCCTGAGCCGAAACCCAAACCCAAGCCGGCACCTCCCAAGGCTGCGCCGAAACCCGCGCCCAAGCCTGCCCCCAAGGCGCCGCCCAGGAAGCCCGCTCCGCCGACGACCCGCAAGTCGAGCGCGATCGACGATATCGTGAAGTCCAAGCCCAAGCCTGCGCCTCCGGGCCGTACCGCAGGTTCGAGCACAAGCGCGTCTCCGCCCAAGAAGGCCGGCAGCAGCGCATTCGACGATGCGTTCAAGGCTGGCACTCCCGGCGCCAGCGCACCCAAGCAGACCGGCACGCCCGCATCGCAGATCGGCGCTTCCGCGCGCTCTGCGCTTGGCGCGGCGATCAGCCGCCAGCTCAAGCCGCACTGGCAGGCGCCCCAGGGTGCTGATGTGGAGCTGCTCGTCACCAAGGTGCGTTTCCGCCTGGCCCGCGATGGCAGCCTTTCCGGCGAGCCGCAGGTTGTCAGCACCACCGGCCAGAACGCCGCGAACCAGGCGCAGGTGACGCGCCATCAGGAACAGGCCATCCGCGCGGTGAAGCTTGCCGCGCCGTTCAATCTGCCCGATGACCTTTACGAAGGCTGGAAGGTCGTGACGACCAACTTTGACAGAAGGCTATCGCAATGAAGATAACCCATATCCTCGCTTTGGGACTGATGCTTTCGAGTTCGCTGGCAGGAACCGGGACCGCCTTTGCCCAGGCGGCCGTCCCGGTTGCAGTGCCGGTTGCGGTGCCCCCGGCAGAGGGCGACGGCGGCCTCGAAGTCACCGTGTCGGACGACAGCGAGTGGCAGGACCTCGGCATCGCCATCACCTCGTTCGCAACCGATGCCGACGTGCCCACGCGCACCAATGCCGGCTCCACCGCGGCGCTCGGGCGTGCGTTGTCGCAGGTGGTTGCCGGCGATCTCAAGAACAACGGCCTGTTCAAGCCATCCGGCCCGGACGGACTGCCGCAGCCTGCCTATGCCCAGATCCAGGCGCCCGATTACGGCACCTGGGCCTCGCGCAGTGCCGACATGCTGGTACAGGGTTTCGTGCGCGCCGGCGGCGATGGCACGATCACCGTGGGCTGCTATCTCTACGACGTGCGCCTCAAGCAGCAGCTCGTGAAGGGCGGCTGGCAGGTTCCGCCGTCCGACTGGCGCCGCGCCGCGCACAAGTGCGCCGACATGGTCTATTCGCGCCTGTCCGGCGAAAGCCCGTTCTTCGATTCCAAGATCGCCTATATTGCCGAGACCGGCCCCAAGGATCACCGCATGAAGCGGCTGGCGATCATGGATTCTGACGGTGCCAATCACCGCTACCTGACCAGCGGCCAGGCCATGGCGCTGACCCCGCGCTATTCGCCGGACTATTCGAAGATTCTCTATCTGTCCTATCTCAACGGGCAGCCGAGCATCTATTCCTATGATCTTGCGACCGATCGCCAGACCCTGATCGCGCGCACCGGCAACCCCACGCTGGCTCCGCGCTGGTCGCCTGATGGCAAGTGGGTGCTCTATTCGATGGCCAAGAGCGGCACGACCGACATTTACCGCATTTCCTCGGCCGGCGGCGGCACTCCGCAGCGACTGACCAACGGGCCGGGCATCAACATCGGCGGCAGCTATTCGCCCGATGGGCGCCAGATCGTGTTCGAAAGCGACCGTTCGGGCAGCCAGCAGATCTATGTGATGGCAGCGGACGGTTCCGGCCAGAAGCGCATCAGCTTCTTCGGCGGCCGCGCGGCCACGCCGGAATGGAGCCCACGCGGCGACCAGATCGCCTTCACCCACATCGCGGGTAACCTGCGCGTGGCCGTAATGAGCCCGAGCGGCGGCGGCATGCGCCACCTCACCGATTCGTGGCAGGACGAGGCGCCTACCTGGTCGCCGAACGGGCGCATCGTGCAGTTCTTCCGCACGACCAAGAGCACCGGCGTCGCGGGGATCTGGCAGGTCGACCTGACGGGCCGTAACGAGCGCAAGCTGCCCACGCCGGTCGGTGCTTCGGACCCGGCCTGGGGCCCCGTTCGCCCCTGATCGCGCAGGTTTCGAACCGGCGTCGGCGAGGCTTTCGGGATTCGTTGGCGCCCGTTCAGGATAACTGTGTTAAATATTGAACGGAACTACAGACCATGCCGGCCATTCTACGGGGCTGAGCAGCATAGGAGACCGCCTGATGCCTTCCATTCTCACGTTTGCCCGGATGAACCGCACCGGAACCGTGGCTATCGTCGTCGCCGGTGCGCTGGCACTCTCGGCTTGCGGCAAGAAAGCCCCTGCGCAGCTTCCGCCCGAGCCGGGCCCGGCCACCTCGTCGAACGGTTCCGACAATTCTTCGATGGGCGCGATGGCAGGCAGCCAGGCTGACTTCGTCGCGAAGATGATGGGTTCGGACACGATCTACTTCGCGCTCGACAAGTCCGACGTCGATCCCGAAGACCAGCAGGCGCTGTCCAAGCAGGCGCAGTGGCTGATGCAGTATCCGTCCAAGCGCGCCACCATCGAAGGTCACGCGGACGAGCGCGGCACCCGTGAGTACAACCTTGCACTGGGCGAACGCAGGGCCAATTCCGCCAAGAACTACCTCATCAGCCTGGGCGTGAACCCTGCGCGTCTCTCGACTGTCAGCTTCGGCAAGGAGCGCCCGATCGCGCTGGGTTCCGACGAGCAGTCGTGGGCGCAGAATCGCCGCGCCGTGACCGTCACGATTGACTGATCGGGCACTGGCTGAACAATTGATGCACATCGGGCCCGAAGGGCGGTTACTGCTTTTCGGGCCCGAAACTTGCCCGCGCGGCGCTGATTTCGCCCCGAAATGGTGGGCAGGGGTTGCATCGCCGTCGAGTCGCGGCTTATCGCCCCCCGGATGAGCCGCGTACGTCGATCATCCGACTGGGGATTCCCTCGCTGGCGCGGCTATGGCAGTTCGCGCGATGCGGCGCAGGTGCGTCTGTGCGATCGGCACGGGTGCAACGATCCGGGCAACTGCCCCGCGCCAAAGAGCCCGAACAATCCCGACCGCTGGTACTTCTGCCAGAAGCACGCCGCCGAATACAATTCGGGATGGGACTATTTCGCCGGCCTTGACGCCGAGGAAGCGGCCATGCGCGAGGCGCAGGAGCGTTCGGATTTCTCCGGTTTCAAGGAAACGGCGCATTACGGCTGGACCGGCTCGGGCGACGGCTCTCGCAGCGGCGATGAACTGCGCGCCCTCGAAGCGCTGGGGCTGGACCCCGATGCGGACTTCGATGCGGTGAAGAAGGCCTGGCGCAGCCGCGCCAAGGAAGTTCACCCCGATGTGCGTCCGGGCGATGCGGAAGCCGCCAAGGCTTTCCAGATATATCAGGTCGCCTATGAAGTCCTGCGCGCGGCCGAAGATCGCCGCGAGTGGAAGGGCTGAGAGACCGTTTGAAAATGCGCAGAAGAGCGCATTTTGAAAGTGGGCTGGTGCGGCAGGATGGGCAGAGCCCATTCTCAAACGGTCTCTTAACGCTCGCTCCATTCAAGACGCGTCTTAATACGGTGCTTGAATTTCCGAGATATTTTAGACAATTGTGCCAGAGTTCCAGGCCGCGAGCGCTGTCGTTAACTTGGTTGACTTGGTTGATCGATAGCGACTACTAAATCCAATAGATCGGTAGTTCATATCTTCCGATCAGGGGTTCTTGACATCGACTGAAAGTTGGCTCGGCGGATCACTGCGGCGGGTGTCCCGTTCGATTTGCATGATCATGACGATAAGATGTTCCCGGATGATGCCGTCGTCCGCGTGAAGGGATTCCATGCGATGTTCTACGACGCGCATAGTCTGGCAGCGGCGACCGACAGGCGGCAGGACATCATGGTCAAGCCCTGCTCCCATCTTTTTGAGCCGATCATGCGGGCCGGTTGCCGAATGCTGCGGCCTGCCCGGGCATGAGCGGCGTGCGGCGTCCCGCCCTGCTTTTCGTTGTAGGGTTGCTGGGGCTGGCGGGGTGTTCGGATGCGGATACCAGGCCGGTGCCGGGCCCGGTTTGCCGGATCAGCGATTTCTTGGGCGAGTGGGTGGATGCAAGGCGCAGGGGCGAAGGCGTCTTGGTCGAAAGGGCGACAGTGACGGTGATATCCGGCATGACGCGCACGAAGATCGCCTATGTCGTCTCGCGCGATTTCGGCCAGGTAAGCCGGCAGGTGCTGCGTCAGGAGTTTGCCGCGCTTGCTACCCGGGGCGGCCTTCCACGAGGGCGTGCGGATGCGGACCAGAGGGTCTGCGCGATCCAACTGATCCAGCCTAGCGGTGCGGCAGCACTGGTGAGCGATGGCAACGACGCCCTCGTCCTGCTCGAAGAGAGGGGCAAGACCGACCCGCCTGTCAAAATGCGCTTGCGCCGCGGTCCAGCCGACTTGTCACCGTAAGGCGGGTTTCAGCCCCAAGCCAATCGAACGAGAAAGGGCGCGACCAACGGCCGCGCCCTTCGTGTCCCGTCATGATCCGGGGCCTCGCCTTATTTGGGCGAGAGCACCATCAGCATCTGGCGACCTTCCATACGGGGATAAGCCTCGATCTTGGCTATCTCCTCGCAGTCGGTCTGGACGCGGCGCAGCAGGTCCATGCCCAGCTGCTGGTGCGAAAGTTCGCGGCCACGGAAGCGCAGGGTGACCTTCACCTTGTCGCCGTCTTCGATGAAGCGATGGATGTTGCGCATCTTCACGTCATAGTCGTGGTCGTCGATGTTAGGACGCATCTTGATCTCTTTGATCTCCTGCGTCTTCTGGGTCTTGCGCGCGGCATTGGCCTTTTTCTGGGCCTCATACCGGTACTTGCCAACATCGAGGAACTTGCACACCGGCGGATCGGCATTGGGCGAGACTTCGACCAGGTCGAGGCCTACGCCGTTCGCCTGTTCGATCGCTTCGCGCGTGTACATGACGCCGAGGTTTTCGCCTTCATGGTCGATAACCCGGACCTTGTCCGACTGGATCATGTTATTGAACCGCGGTCCACTCTTGACCGGTGGCGTCATCATACGCCGGGGAGGGGGTGCTATAGACGTTCTCCTGAATCGTTATTGCCGTGTGATCGGATTTGGGCGTCATTAATGCGATTCGCAGCGCTACGCAAAGCGGGAAATCGCACTAACGGATATGGGCCCCGGACCGACGTATCGGCCACATGGTCCATATAGGGCTGCAAGGCCCATTTTTGAATGGGTTGGCGGCATTTTTCGTCGCGAAGAGCAAAACCAATCGTTCGTGCAGCACGGCCACAGCGACGTTTTTCGGTTAGCTGCCTGCCCGGATATCCGGCTTCAGGTTTCGGATGCTGGCGAAAATGCCCTCAACCCAACCGTCCATGCCATCGGCATAGGCGCTTTGCAGCGCATGAAGAGTGCTTGCGGCGGGTCCTTCGAATTCAACCGCGCCGTCTGCACCGTCGCAATCATGCAGAATGAAGCGTCCAGCGCCGGTATAAGTGAGGATGCAGTTCTCGAACGTGCAGCGTTGAAATTCCGTACCGTCGATCCTGACGCGCTCGTTCGCAAAAGCCTTGTCCGAAACGAGTTTCAGTAAAACAGGTGCTTTCATGCCGTATACCCCCCTTATCGGTGGCGAAGGCGGCATGATTACAGAATTGCAAGGCGGGGAGTATCCAGCTTTTTGCGAATGTTGCTGCAATGCAACAATCGCTTTGAAGCTGGTGAGAGTTGGTTTGCGGAATGCGCGGCACCCGGCAGATCGGGCTCGGGCTGATTGCAGGTAACCTGCTGGCGGAGCGGGAGGGATTCGAACCCTCGATACGCTTTTGGCGTATACTCACTTTCCAGGCGAGCGCCTTCGACCACTCGGCCACCGCTCCGCATGCACTGGATAGGCGCTGGCCCCTAGCGTGGGCTGCGGGGTTTCGCAAGCGGTGTGAGGGTGGCATGAGGGGCCAATGCGCATATTTCTTTCCAGCCTGGCCTTTGCCGGCCTTTTTACCTCACCCCTGGCGGCGGCAGATCCACCCAAGCCGTTGACGCCGGGCGATATCGTCGCGGCGGCGCCGCAGGCTGACTGGTCGCGCATCGCGCCGGCGGACCTCATGGTGATGGATCTTGCCCCGGACGCGAAGGGGCGCGCCCGGCGGGTGGTGATCCAGTTGATGCCGGCGCCGTTCTTGCAAGGGTGGACCGGGAACATCCGCAAGCTTGTAGCCGCGCGCTGGTTCGACGGGATCGCCGTGGTGCGCGTTCAGGACAATTACGTCGTGCAGTGGGGCGACCCCGATGGAGAGACGCCGGGCAAGGCAAAGGCGCTGCCGCAAGGGCTCAGCGCCAGCCGGGAGCAGGACTACGCCGCGCATTATGGCGCTGCTTTCGAACCGCCGGAAAAGGAGGGCAGTGCAGGCTATATCCTGTCGCCGGAAGGCCGCCTTCAGCGCTTTCTTGCCGTGGCGCCGGGCAATGATGACTATGCGCCGGGGACAGGCATCCTGGAGGGTTGGCCCATCGGGCTGCAGTCGCAGGAAAAGGGCGGCGATGCGGTTGTCCGAACCGATGTCTGGCCCGTCCACTGCTACGGCATGGTCGGCGTGGGCCGCAACGTTTCGCCGGACACCGGCACTGGCGCGGAACTCTATACCGTGATCGGACAGGCGCCGCGCCAGCTCGACCGCAACATAGCGCTGGTCGGGCGGATCATCGCGGGGATGGAGAACCTCTCCTCGCTACCACGCGGGACGGGAGCGCTGGGCTTTTACGAAACGGCGCAGGAGCGCACGCCGATCGTCTCGGTAAGGATGGGCGACGAGGTTCCGGGGCTGCCGGCCTACGAGTACCTTTCCACCGGTAGCTCCAGCTTTGCAGCCTACGCCTTCAAGCGGGCGAACCGGAAAGACGATTTCTACATCCGGCCCGCAGGCGGCGTCGACGTGTGTAACGTCCAGGTACCGGTTCGCGAGGCGAAGCGGTGAGCGGGGTGATGACGGAGCAACTGACGCATACCGGCCCGCTGTGGCGCTGGACGGGCGGCTCGAACAACGGAACCTGGCACTTCCTCACCATCGACGGCGCGGCGGCGGAGGCGCTTTCGGGCACCGCGATCATGCGCAAGCTGGAAGGCGTGTCGCGCGGTTTCGGCTCGCTGAAGGTCAAGGCGCGCATCGGCGGGACCGGCTTTGCGACCTCGGTGTTCCCGAGCAAGTCGGACGGAGGATGGCTGCTGCCGGTGAAGGCTGCGGTGCGCCGGGCGGAAGACCTTGTCGAAGGGGATGAGGTGGAAGTGTTTCTGGAGGTTTGAAGGGAAGACCTGGGGTCATCGCCCCAGACCCCGGGAATGTCGAGGTTCCGCGTGCAGCTTCCATAGGGCGCCCCCGGTGAGCCGGGAGACATCATAGCCTCCGGCGGCAAGGAGCGCGCAAGGCAACTGCGCGCACTACGACGACAGTAAAGGGGTCTGGGGCGATGGCCCCAGGCCTTCCTTTTTAATGTCGCCTTCCCCTTAAATCCGCTCCGCGTCGGCAACGGCCTCACTAGCCCGCAAAGCCCCGGAAATCCGCGTCAGGTGTGCGAGGTCGGACACTTCGAGATCCACTTCGTATGTGCCGAAGGGTTCGTCGCGCTGGGTCATCTGAAGGTTGGTGACGTTCGCGCGGTTGCTGGCGAAAATCTGTGTCACTTCGGCCAGCGTACCGGGGCGGTTGTAGAGCACCAGTCTCAGGCGTCCGACGGCGCCGGTGGTACGTTCGCCCCAGGACAGGTCCAGCCAGTCTGCATCGACGCCGCTGGCGAGTGTCATGCAGTCGATCGTGTGCACTTCCACCTTGTGGTCCGGGCGGCGCAGGCCGACGATGCGGTCGCCGGGGACGGGGTGGCAGCATTCGGCCAGTTCGAAGCCCATTCCGGGCGTCAGGCCGCGGATCGAGATCGCGCGTTCGGCGCGGGTCCATTCCGGGTCTTCGGGCAGTTCGGCGGTGCTGCCGGGGACCAGGGCTTCCATCACCTGCCGGTCGGTGAAGCGGGCAGAGCCGATGGCGAACATCAGGTCTTCCTCATCGCGCAGGTCCAGCCTTTCGATGGCGCCGGAGAGGGCTTTCTTGCCGATGCGCTGGGGCAGGCGGCCGGCGATCTCGTCGTAGAGCTTGGAGCCGATCTCGGCGACTTCGGCGCGTTCCTTGGCGCGTACCGCCCGGCGGATGGCGGCGCGGGCCTTGCCGGTGACGACGAAGCCGAGCCAGGGCAGCTGTGGTTCTGAATTAGGGCTCTTGATGATATCGACGACATCGCCGTTGGCCAGCTGGGTGCGCAGCGGCACGTGGCGGCCGTTGATCTTGGCGCCGACGGCGGCGTTGCCGAGGTTGGTGTGGACGGCATAGGCGAAGTCCACCGTGGTGGATCCCTTGGGCAACTGGAACAGCGCACCCTTGGGAGTGAAGGCGAAGATGCGGTCCTGGTAGATCGCCATCTTCGTGTTTTCGAGCAGTTCTTCGGCATCGTGGCTGGCATCGACGATCTCGATGAGATCGCGCAGCCAGCCGACTTGACCGTCAGGCCGCACGCCGCCCTGTTTATAGGCCCAGTGCGCGGCGAGGCCGAATTCGTTGAGGCGGTGCATGTCCTGGGTGCGGATCTGGACTTCCATGCGCATCGAGCGCTGGAAGATCAGCGCGGTGTGCAACGACTGATAGCCGTTGGACTTGGGCGTGGAGATGTAGTCCTTGAACCTGCCCGGGATCATCTGCCAGGCCTGGTGGAGGACGCCCAGCGCCTTGTAGGTGTCTTCCACGCTATCCGTCAGGACGCGGAAGGCCATGATGTCGGTGATCTGCTCGAAGGTGACGTGGCGCTCGGCCATCTTGCGCCAGATCGAGTAGGGGTGCTTTTCGCGGCCGGAAACCTCGACGTTGAGGCCGGCTTCGGCCAGCGCCTGCTTGATCGACAGGGCAATGGCGTCGACCTGTCCGCCTTCCTGGCTGCGAATCTGGGCGAGACGCCCGGTGATCGTAGCGTAGCCTTCCGGCTCCAACTGCTCGAAGGCGAGCAGTTGCATCTCGCGCATGTATTCGTACATGCCCACGCGCTCCGCCAGCGGCGCGTAGATATCCATGGTTTCGCGGGCGATGCGCTGGCGTTTCTCCGGCTTCTTGATGAAGTGGAGGGTGCGCATGTTGTGCAGCCGGTCGGCCAGTTTCACGAGCAGGACGCGCAGGTCCTCGCTCATCGCCAGCAGGAACTTGCGCAGGTTTTCGGCCGCGCGCTCGCTCTCGGTCATCGCCTCGATCTTGGAGAGCTTGGTCACGCCGTCGACCAGCCGGGCCACATCGGGGCCGAACAGCTTCTCGATCTCCTCGATCGTGGCCAGCGTGTCTTCCACGGTATCATGGAGCAGGGCGGTCATGATCGTCTGCTGATCGAGTTTCAGCTCGGTCATCAAGCCGGCCACTTCTACCGGATGGCTGAAATAGGGGTCTCCGCTGGCGCGCTTCTGACTGCCGTGCTTCTGCACGGTATAGACATAGGCGCGGTTGAGCAGGGCCTCATCGGCCTCCGGTGCGTATTCCTTGACGCGTTCGACGAGTTCGTACTGGCGCAGCATGCTATCCTTTCATGTCAGGATTTATTGCAGCGCGACAAGGGGGAAGGGGCCTGTTGCAATCTTTGCAACGGAAAAACGCATCACGAACATTTGCGATTCTCGGTGGGGAGGGCTTCTCATTCCCAGCAAATTCAATCGATTTCATCGTTAAAATACGGAAGTGAGCTGTTAACCATCCAAAAAGCACCGGGCGGCAAAATGACGTCGGACCGGAGCCGCCACGCCTTCCCCCCGCCGACGCGCCTCCGGTCCGAAGCGATCGACCTGCCCCGGTTCACACCCGGAAGGCGAATTCGAAAAGGCGCACGAACGAAATGACAGACCCAGATGGAACAGGCACCGATGGGCTTTTCGCTGGCACGGACGCCGAATGGCTGAAGACCGCCGCGCTGCGCACGCCGCATGTCGCTGCCGCTGAAGGCACTGCCGATGGCCAAGGCGAGCGGCCCCACCGATCGCCGCGCGTGCGCACTCTGATCCGTGCCGTGATCGGGCGCGAAGGGCGGTCCGGGCAGGACGTGATCGTGCGCAACGTGTCGCCCGGCGGCATGTGCATAGCCTCGCGCACTCTGCTCCCCAACTGCGGCGATACGCTGCGCGTGGCGCTGCCCGGCCAGGTGGACCTGAAAGCGGAAGTACGCTGGGTGGGCGACGGGGAGTTCGGCATCCAGCTGCTCGGCGGAATGGATGTGGGCCTCATGCAGGCGACCAATCGGCGGCGCAATGCCGGTTTTGCCGCTGCACTGGAGCGGCTTCTGGGCGTGCGCCCGCACCGGGAGCGCACTTCGTCGGGGCTGCGTCCCTGCTGAAAGTCTAGCGCCTTCAAGGCGGGTTGACCCCCATTCGCGCCTGCACAATAGTGTCCGGGTGAGCGATACCATCGTCGACCCCGCCCCCGCATCTTCCGGCCCCTCTGCGGTTCTTTCCGCGCGGCCCGAAGCGATCCGGCTCGATCCAGCCACTACCGCCGTCATCGTCGTCGACATGCAGAACGCCTATGCGACCAAAGGCGGCTACGTGGATGAGGCGGGCTTCGATGTCGGCCCGGCCGCTGCCGTGATCGGCCGCGTCGGCGCTGTGCTCGATACCGCGCGGGCGGCGGGCATGACCGTGGTGTTCCTGCAGAACGGGTGGGACCCGGACTATGTCGAGGCGGGCACGCCGATGTCGCCTAACTGGCACAAGTCCAACGCGCTCAAGACGATGCGCAAGCGGCCCGAACTGACCGGCAAGTTCCTGGCTCGCGGAGGCTGGGACTATGAACTGGTCGATGCGCTGACGCCCAGGCAAGGCGACCTGCGCGTCCACAAGCCGCGCTATTCGGCGTTCTTCAATTCGCAGCTCGATGCGGTTTTGCGCGCGCGGGGCATTCGCACGCTGGTGTTCACCGGCATCGCCACCAACGTCTGCGTCGAATCGACCCTGCGCGACGGTTTCCACCTCGAATATTTCGGCGTGCTGCTGGAAGATGCGACCCATCATCTGGGCCCGGACTTCATCATGCAGGCCACCGTCTACAACGTCGAGAAATTCTTCGGCTGGGTCAGCACCGTCGCCGATTTCCAGACCGCCGTGAGCCAGCTTCCCCCAAAGGAGTAACCCGTTGCCCTTCGAAGCCATCAACCCGCCGCAGTTCCCCGCGCCCATAGCGCCCTATTCGGCCGGGGCGAAAGCGGGCGGCACGCTTTATGTATCGGGCATGCTGGCGCTGGGCGAGGGGGGCGCGGTGCTCCACATCGGTGATGCAGCGGCGCAGACGCGCCATGTTCTGGAGGCGATCCGCATCACGGTCGAGGCGGCCGGCGGCACCATGGCGGACGTGGCGATGAACCACATCTTCCTCAAGGACATGGCGGATTATGCCGCCTTCAACGCGGTCTACGCGGAATACTTCCCCGGCGACAAACCGGCGCGCTACTGCATCAAATGCGATCTGGTGAAGCCGGACTGCCTGGTCGAGATCGCCTCGGTCGCGCATCTTGGGTGAGGCGGTTGTGCCTTGCCGGTGGGGCTTCGACAAGCTCAGCCTGAGCGGAGTTGAGCACACATCTTTCCCAACCCCGCTCAGGCTGAGCGGAGTTAAGGACACATCTTTCCGAACACCGCTCAGGCTGAGCTTGTCGAAGCCCCGGCGCAAACCGCAGCCCCGCTCATGACGGGCAGCGGCCTCCACTACGAATTCCACGGGCCGGACGACGCGCCCACGCTGATCCTGTCGAGCGGCCTTGGCGGTGCCGGCGGATACTGGGCGCCCAACCTCGCCGCGCTTTCGGAAAAGTACCGCGTCCTCACGTACGACCAGCGCGGCACCGGGCGCAGCGACCGTGCTTTGCCGGAAACCACCTCGATCGAGGCGATGGCGCGGGACGTGACCGCGCTGATGGACGCACTGGGTATCGAGCGCGCGCATTTCATCGGTCACGCGCTGGGCGGCATGATCGGCATCGAGACGGCGCTGCTGTCTGGCCGGATCGACAGGCTGGTTATCGTCAACGGCTGGCACACCCTCAGCCCGCACACCCGCCGCTGTTTCGAGGCGCGGCTGGCGATCCTGCGCGGGGCAGGGGTGGAAGCCTTCCTGCGCGCCCAGCCGCTGTTCCTGTTCCCGCCCGACTGGATCGCCAGCCACGACGCCGAACTTGAGGCGGAGTTCGCCCACCATCTTGCCAGCTTCCCCGGCGCGGAAACGATGGAAAAGCGCATTGCCGCCGTGCGCGCCTATGCCCCTTCGGCGCAGCGGCTGGCGAAGCTGCGGGACGTGCTGGTCATCGCCACGCGCGACGATTTTCTGGTGCCGCATTCCGCCTCGCTCGATCTGGCGGAGCCGATCCCCGGCGCCGATGTCGCCACGTTCGAGTGGGGCGGCCATGCCTGCAATGTCACCGATCCGGCCGGTTTCAATCGCCTCGTTCTGGGATTTCTCGGGAGTTAATCCATGCAAGTCGGCGTTTTCGTGCCCATCAACAACAACGGCTGGCTGATCAGCACGACCTCGCCGCAGTACATGCCCAGCTTCGATCTCAACAAGGAGATCGCTCTGCGCGCCGAGAAGTATGGCCTCGATTTCCTGCTCTCGATGATCAAGCTGCGCGGTTTCGGCGGCAAGTCCGAGTTCTGGGAATATGGGCTGGAGAGCTTCACGCTGATGTCCGGCCTTGCCGCCGTGACCGAGAAGATCAAGATCTACGCCACCTGCCCCACGCTGATCATCCCGCCCGCCTTCGCGGCGCGCATGTGCAACACGATCGACAGCATCAGCCACGGCCGTTTCGGGCTGAACCTCATCACCGGCTGGCAGCCGCCCGAGTACACCCAGATGGGCCTGTGGCCGGGCGAGGAGCATTTCCGCAATCGCTATCAGGTGCTGGACGAATACGCCCGCATCCTGCGCGAATTGTGGGAAACCGGCCGCTCGGACTTCAAGGGCGAGCATTATCAGATGGACGACTGCCTTGTGCGGCCGGTGCCTCAGGGCGACATGAAGATCATCTGCGCCGGGTCTTCCGATGCGGGCCTGGCATTTTCGGCCAAGTGGGCGGACTATGCCTTCTGCCTCGGCAAGGGCGTCAACACGCCCACCGCCTTCGCCTCGAACAACGCGCGCCTGGCGAAGTTCACCGCCGAAACCGGGCGCGACGTGCAGGTGTTCGTCCTCGTCATGATCATCGCCGCCGAAACCGACGCCGAGGCGCAGGCGAAATGGCAGCTCTATAACGAGGGCGTCGATATCGATGCGATCTCGTGGCTGGCGGATCAGGGCGCCAAGGACACCGTCAACACCGACACCAACGTGCGCCAGCTGGCCGCCCCCGAAGGCGCGGTGAACATCAACATGGGCACCCTGGTCGGCAGCTACGAGACGGTGGCCAAGATGCTTGACGAGATGGCCGAGGTGCCCGGCACCGGCGGCGTCCTGCTGACCTTCGACGATTTCGTCGAAGGGGTGGAGAATTTCGGCACCCGCATCCAGCCGCTGATGAAAAGCCGGGCGGTCTAGCGCCCGTTCCCATCACCTGAAGCCGGGATCAAGGCTGACGCACTACCCTGCGTCCTTGCCGGGCCGGGTCTCTCGCATGGTCAGCAATACCGGCAGTACGCCGAGCGCCACTGCCGCGATCATCACCCCCGGTGCTACGGGTGAGCCGGTGCTTTCGGTCAAAACCTGGGCCAGCCACGGAGTCAAGCCGCCGAACAGTGCGGTTGCCGTGGTGGCGCCCAGCGCGAGGCCGCTGAGGCGGCCCTCGGCAGGCATCTGCTCGGCAGTCGCCACCGCGCCCACCGCGCTGACGCCGCCCGCCAGCATCGCCAGCACCACCGCGCCCAGCAGAGCCTCGCCGGAGGATGCACCTGCAAGCAGGCGGAACAGCGCATAGGGCAGTCCCGCGCACAGCACCGCCAGCGCGATCAGCACCGGGCGGCGGCCCCAGCGGTCGGAAGCGATGCCGACGAACGGCGTCACCACGATCACCGCCAGCGCCGCCACGGTTGCCAGTTGCAGCGCCTGCGCCTCAGTCAGACTGCCCGATGACGTCAGGTACACCGGCACATAAGTGATGCCGACGTAATAGGTGATAGACCCCAGCGCCGAGATCGCGAAGCCGCGCAATATCCCCGCCCGGTGTTTGGACAGAGCATGACCCAGCGGACGCTCGGCCAGTGTTCCGGCATCGCGGCTGGCTTCGAATTCCGGCGATTCGTGCATGGCGGCGCGGGCGAAGAGGATGGTCGCGGCCAGGCCTGCGCCTAACAGGAAAGGGATACGCCAGCCCCAGCTGTCCAGCGCCGGAGCGGGCAGCAGAGTGACGGTCAGCGCCGCGATCCCCGCCGCCAGCAATGCGCCGACCTCGCTGGTCGCGGCCGCCAGCGAAGTCACCAGCCCGCGCCTGCGCACCGGCGCGCCTTCGAGCAGGTAGGCGACGACGCCGGTGTATTCTCCCCCCACCGCAAAGCCCATCACGCAGCGCAGCGCCAGCAGCAATATCCCCGCAAGAGGCCCGATCTGCGCGGCGGTGGGCAGCATGGCGGTGAGCAGCATGGCTACCGTCATCAGCGCCATCGACGCCAGCAGCGTTGCCCGCCGCCCGTGCCGGTCGCCGAAATGGCCGAAGACCATCGCGCCCACCGGCCGCATGAGATAGGCGACTGCAAAGCCCGCCAATGTCGCCAGCACGCCGCCGTGTCCCGCGAAGAACACCCGCGACAGAACGGTGGCGAGGTAGAGGAACAGGGTGAAGTCGTACCACTCCACCACGGTCGAGAGCGCCGCAAGGGCAAGCGAGCGGCGGTCGAGATGGCGCGGGGCTGTCATGGGGCAAGCGTAACGGCGGGTCCGGCCGGGGGCAACCGGGCTGGCGAAGAGGGTATCAGCTCCAGGTCGCCTCGGGCGGCAGGCTCATGAGGATCGCGTCGATGTTGCCGCCCGTCTTCAGGCCGAACAGCGTGCCCCGATCATAGACGAGGTTGAATTCCGCATAGCGCCCCCGCCATTCAAGCTGCTGCGCCTTGTCGGCAGGGGTGAAATCCATGCCCATGCGGCGGCGTACCAGCTTGGGGAACACGGCCAGAAACGCCTCGCCCACCGCGCGGGTGAAGGCGAAGTTGGCCTCCCATGCGGCTTCGTCTGCGCATTCGAGGTGGTCGTAGAAGATCCCGCCGACGCCGCGGTGGACCTTGCGGTGAGGGATGTAGAAATATTCGTCCGCCCAGGCCTTGTAGCGGTCGTAATAACCCTCGCCGTGGGCGTCGCAGGCGGCCTTGAAGGCGGCGTGGAACTCGGCCGTGTCCTCGTCATAGGGCAGCGGCGGGTTGAGATCGGCGCCGCCGCCGAACCATGCCTTGGTGGTGGTCAGGAACCGCGTGTTCATGTGTACGGCCGGCGTATGCGGGTTGGCCATGTGCGCGACCAGGCTGATGCCAGTGGCGGTAAAGGCGTTCTGCTGCGCCGAGGCGCCGTTGATGGTCGCGGCGAAGTCCTTCGCCAGCCCGCCCGACACGGCGGAGATGTTGACGCCCACCTTCTCGAACACGCGGCCCTTCATCAGGCCGCGCGTGCCGCCGCCGGTTTCCGCGTCCTCGCCTTCGAGCGCGGCGCGCTGCCACGGGGTATATTCGAACGAGGCGTCAGACCCGGCCTCGCGCTCGATCGCTTCGAATTCCGCGCAGATTGCATCCCGCAGGGATCGGAACCAGTCGCTGGCGCGGGCGGTGAAGGGGGTCCAGTCAGTCATTCAAGGTCCTCATGGCAAGGTGCTCATGGCAGGGCTTGCCCTTTGCTTGCGCGGCGCTTGCCAAATCGCGGCGGCTGCGGCAAGGGAAAGCCATGGTTCTCTTTTCGTTCCACGATGAGGAAATGCGCCTCGTCGATTGCGGCGTCCCCGGCGCGCCCTCCAGCGGTGCGGCGCGGGCGAGCGCGCTATACTGGCCGCGCGAACAGGCGCTGCTGGTCGCCGACCTGCATCTGGAAAAAGCCAGCTTCTTTGCCCGCACCGGCCAGATGCTGCCCCCTTACGACAGCCGCGAGACGCTGGAACGCCTGGCGCTGGCCGTGCGGCTGACAGGCGCGCGGCGGGTCTTCGCGCTGGGTGACAATTTCCACGACAGCGCCGGGCCGCAGCGGCTGGAACCGCACGCGGCGGGAATGCTCGCCGCGCTGACCCGCGCGCTCGACTGGGTGTGGATTACCGGCAACCACGATCCGCATCTGGGCGCCGAGGCAGGCGGCACGCGGGTGGAGGAACTGATGCTCGGCGGCCTGGCGCTGCGCCACCAGGCGCTGCCGGGCACGCGCGAGGCTGAGGTTTCGGGCCACTTCCACCCCCGGCTGATCGTTCATGCGCGCGGTCGGCGAATCGCGCGGCCTTGCGCGGTGAACAGCGGCAATCGTCTGATCCTGCCCGCTTTCGGCGCGCTGACCGGCGGCATGGACGCGGCCGATCCGGCGATCCTCTCCGCCCTGCAGCCGGCCGAATCGATCGAAGCGCTGGTGCCCGCGCGGGGGCAACTGGTGCGCTATCCGCTGTGGCGAAAGGCCGCCTGACTTGAGGACAACCAATAGGTTGTGCGGTGCGTTACCTGCTAGCCATAGCTCTCAGATTCACGGGAATGCCTAATTCATGACCAGCCGTAATGCCGCGCAGGACCTGCCGATCGCGATCGTCGGCGGGGGTTTCAGCGGAACGCTCCTGGCCATCAACCTGCTGCGCTACGGGGTGAAAGTGGCCCTGATCGAGCGCAGTTCGGCGCAGCTTGCCAAAGGCGTCGCCTTCGGCACCCGGCGGCCCGAACACCTTCTCAACGTGCGCGCCGCCAACATGAGCGCCTTTCCCGACGACGCCGGGCATTTCCTGCGCTGGATGGAATTTTCCGACAAGGACGAGGCCAATCGCTTCGTGCCGCGCCTGACTTACGGCGTCTACTTGCGCGAGGCGCTGGTCGAGGCGCTGGCCAAGGCCGGGCCGAATGCCCAGATCATCAACGGCGAGGCGCTGTCGGTGGATTTCGGGGTGGACGCGGCGCGGGTACGGCTGGCCGATGGCGATGTGCTGGAATGCCGGTCGGTGGTGCTGGCGCTGGGCAATTTCCCGCCGGTGCCGCATCCGGTGCTGCAGGGGCTGCCTGAGGGGCTGTATTATCCCGATCCGTGGGATGCGCCGGCGGTGACGGGGCTGGACGGCCTGGATCATGTCCTCGTCGTGGGCAGCGGGCTGACGGCGGCGGACGTTGTGCTGTCGCTGGAAAGTTCGGGGTTCAAGGGCAAGGTGACGGTGCTGTCACGGCGCGGGCTGAGGCCGCATAGCCATGCCGAGAGCGGGCCGGTGGTTACCCCGGTGCAGGACCCCGACAAGCGCGGCTCGCAGCTGGTGCGCGAAGTGCGGCGGCGCGCGGCGGAACTGGGCTGGCGGGCGGCGGTCGATGGCCTGCGCCCGCATACGCAGAACATCTGGCGGCGCCATTCCGTAACGGCGCAGGCCAGTTTCCTGCGGCATCTGCGCCCTTACTGGGACATCCACCGTCACCGCCTGGCGCCCGCAGTGGCGCAGCGGCTGGAGGACCTGGAGGCGTCCGGGCGGCTGCGCTACCTGGCGGGCAAGCTGGGCGGTGCAGAGGAACGCGGCGGCCGCGCGGCAGTGTCCTACCGCCCGCGCGGGGAGAGCGGCACGCAGGTGCTGGAAGTCGACCGCATCTACAACTGCGCGGGGCCGGACTGCGACCTGAGCCGGGTGGACCTGCCGCTGGTGCAAGGGCTGCTGGAACAGGGGCGGATCACCGGCGATGCCCATGCGCTGGGGGTGGACGTCGATCATCTGGGCCGGGTGCGCGGGACGGACGGCGCGGTTCAGGACAATCTGCTGGCAGTCGGTCCGATCACCAAGGGCGAGGCGTGGGAGATCGTGGCCGTGCCCGATATCCGCCGCCAGGTATGGGGCCTTGCCCGCTTCCTCGCCGACGAACACTGGGTCGGCGGCGAGGGGCTTTAGGCGGCGGGTGGTTCAGCCCGCCGCGCTGACGGTTTCGGGCAGGGCGGCCAGGATCGCGCCGGTTTCGGTGCGCTCAAGCCAGTCCGGGCTGACGTCGAAGAAGGCGATGCGCGCGTCCTGTGTCAGGACGAGCACCGCCGGCTTGTCGATCTCGTAGCTGTCCGTGCCAAGGGTCGCGCCGATCCAGTTCTGGCCCGGGGTGACCTCGGGCTGATCCTCGGGCAGGAAGGTGATGCCCAGGCTGCGGGACAGCGCATAGCCGGGATCGCCCGCGACCGTGAAGCCCAGGCCGTGCCGGGCGATCAGTTCGGGGTCGACGGGCACCTGCGCGCTCACCGCCACCAGCCGGATTCCGCGCTCGCGTAGGCGCGGCAGCAGCGTCTCGTTGTAATAGGGCAGAGCGATGTTGCAGGCCGGGCAGCCGCCGAAGCGGAAGAACACCAGCACCGCCGGACCATCGGCAAGGATCGCCTCGCGGGTGAGTTCGCGCCCGTCCTGGTCGATCAGGGTGAAGGGGCCGAGTTCATCACCGACGCCCGGCAGCGCGGCGGGATCGTGGCGTTCGGTCAGGATGCGGCGCTGGGCGGCGTTGCGCTCAAGCTGCTCGGGCTTCCAGGTTCGCTCGCGCTCTGCCTGGAGCGCGGCGAAACGGTCGTTCAGGGGTGCAGTCATTTCAGGCCTCGTGCGTGGTTATCTACGAGGACGCTATGCCAGGCGAACAAGGGCGACCAACGAGAAGCCCTTGGCGCCCCTTGAGAATATCGAATAAGCCGCTGTCAGGCCGGCAATCCCGCCACAACCTCGCGCGCCAGTTCGGACAGCTGGCTGGTCGGCCCGTCGAGGCCCGGCGCGGTGTGCAGGATGCACGAGACATGCGGCAGGTCGGGCAGGCCCCCGCCGGTCAGCGGCGCATCGTGCAGGAACATGCCCGTGCGGCAGGTGAGGCCCAGCCCGGCGTCCACCGCCGCGCGCAGGGTAGTGAGGTTGGGCGTCTCGACCGTGATGCGATAGGGGCGCCCGGCGTCCTCCAGCGCGCGGATGGCCGCCTCGCGAAAGCGGCAGGGCGTCTCCAGAACCGCCAGCTGGACGGTGTCCAGCAGGGCGAGGTCCTCCTTGCCGAACCAGCTCATCGGCGCGGTCGTCACCGCATGGCGGTCATTCGCGGCGGCAAAGCCCAGCACGATGTCTAGCTGGCGCCGCTCCAGCAGGTCCAGCAGTTCGGCAGTCCCGGCGATGCGGGCGTAGAGTTCCGCCTCCGGGTGCAGCTCTGCGAACTGCGAGAGCAGCCCGGTCAGCAGCAGTTCGGCGAAATCCTGCACCATGCCGATCCGCGCTGGCCCCGCGAACTGCCCATTGGTGACCGCCGCCACCGCCTCGTCGTGCAGGGCCAGCACCTTGCGCGCATAGTCGAGCATGAGGTCGCCGTGCGCGGTCAGCGCCAGTCGCCGCCCCTCGCGGTGGAACAGCGACTGCTGGAGCAGCTCCTCCAGCCGCTTGATCTGCAGGCTCAGCGCCGACTGGCTGACGAACACCTGTTCCGAGGCATGAAGCATCGAGCCGGTGTCGACGATCGCCACGAAGCTGCGCAGGAGATTGGTCGGAAGGTTGACGGGCATCGGCGGACTTTCATCGGAGGAAGCAAGCGTGAGAGCGCCATGACGTATTTCAGATTCTCAATCAAAATAGTAGAGATTGTGGCTCAAGAAGCAATTCTGTTTGCGCGTCGAATCTGAAGAGGATGCCCCGGATTCGCCCCGAATCCCGCACGTCCCGGCGCCGTATGAGCGTTTCGAGGCTTCAGTATAAGCGCTGCAAATAGCTCGTCCAGACCTTCTCAATTGAATTAGTAGAGATTCAGGTGCCACCTTCGGGTCATCGAAGGCACGAGGCACATGGAATGTCGGCATTGAAGCAATTGACCCGGACCATCGGCGGCGCGCGCTGGCTTTCGCCGCTGCTGCTGCTGGCGGTGCTGGAGGCGGGATCGCGCACCGGGCTGATCCCCGAACGCACGCTGGCGGCGCCGTCAAAGGTGCTGGCCACGCTGTGGACGATGACCGTCTCGGGCGAACTGACGGCCAATCTTTACGTCTCGTTCCTGCGAATCCTGGCCGGACTGGCGATCGGCGTGACCACGGGCGTGGTGCTGGCGCTGGTTGCCGGACTGTCGAGGCAGGGCGAGGTTGCGGTCGATCCGCTGATGCAGATCAAGCGCACGATCCCCACGCTGGCGCTGACGCCGTTGTTCATCGTGTGGTTCGGCATCGGCGAGACGCCCAAGATCGCGCTGATCGCCTTCGCCTCGATCTTTCCGGTCTACCTCAACCTCTACAGCGGCATTCGCGGCACCGACCTGCGCCTGCTGGAAGGTGCCCGCAGCCTGGGCCTCAGCCGCGCCGCGCAGGTGTGGCACGTGATCCTGCCCGGCGCCTTGCCCGCGCTGCTGGTGGGCCTGCGCTATTCGCTTTCCATCTCGGTGCTGGTGCTGGTGGTGGCGGAGCAGATCAATGCTTCGGCGGGCCTGGGCTATCTCATCAACAATGCCCGCGACTTCATGCGCACGGACATCATTCTGGTGTGCCTGATGATCTACGCGGGCCTTGGCCTTGCCGCCGACGGACTGGTGCGTCTGATCGAACGCCGCGCCCTCGCCTGGCGCCCCGAAATCGTCACGGCCTGAACGGCCTCGCCCCCCATACTTCAGGAAAGGACCAGCCATGGACGCCAGACTGACCCAGTTCACCACAGTTCCCAGCTCGCCGACCTTCGCCGAAGCCGCCGTGCGCCTGCGCGGTTTCACCCGCAGCTTTGGCGAGAACACCATCATCTCCGGGCTCGATCTTGAGATCGGCGCGGGCGAGTTCGTTGTCCTGCTGGGTCGTTCCGGCTCGGGCAAGACCACGCTGCTGCGCACGCTGGCCGGGCTTGACCCGGTGGACGGGCAGGACGTGACCGTGCCGTCATCGCGCGCGGTGGTGTTCCAGGATGCCCGGCTGCTGCCGTGGAAGAAGGTCTGGCGCAATGTCGCGCTCGGCCTGAAGGGCGCGAACGCGCGCGACGCGGCGCAGGATGCGTTGCAGGAAGTGGGCCTGGGCCACCGGCTCGAAGCCTGGCCGCTGACGCTTTCGGGCGGCGAGGCGCAGCGCGTTGCGCTGGCCCGTGCGCTGGTGCGCGAGCCGGGCCTGCTGCTGCTGGACGAACCTTTCGCCGCGCTTGATGCGCTGACCCGGCTCCGTATGCATGAACTCGTACTCTCGCTGTGGCGCCGTCACCGCCCGGCGGTGATGATGGTGACCCACGACGTCGACGAGGCGATCGCCCTGGCAGACCGGGTGATCCTGCTCGACGGCGGCAAAATCGTCGCGCAGGAGCGGATCACCGCCGCGCGCGGGGCCGAGCGTGCCGGTATCGCGCCGCCGCTGCGCCAGCGCCTGCTGTCCGCGCTGGGCGGCGTGGTCGAGGAGCGCCCGGCGGATGTGGTCGCGCTGCATGCAGGCGCGCGTCCGTGAACGCGCGCAGCATCTTCGCCACCTCCGGCCCGGCGCCGCGCGTCACCGTCCCCGCTATCGACACTGCGCCGCTGCGCCGCTTCGTAGGCGACCTGGCGGGCCTGCTGGACGGTACCGACGACCTGAGCGTGATCCTGGGACGCGGCGCTGAACTGCTGGGCCGGCTGGTGGCGCGCGACGGCTGGCTGCCGGACGAATACGCCCAGCCCCACCCCGAGCGCTACCAGCAGTACCTCCTGCACTGCGACAGCGCCGAGCGCTTCAGCGTGGTCTCCTTCGTCTGGGGGCCGGGGCAGGCGACCCCGATCCACGACCACCGGGTATGGGGCCTCGTCGGCGTCCTGCGCGGGGCGGAAAAGGTGCAGAGCTTCGGCCGCCGCGATTCTGACGGCGCGCTGGTCCAGCAAGGGCCGACCCGCAACCTGCTCGAAACCGAGGTCGAGGCGATCGACCCGCGTGCCACTGGGCCGGGGGGCGATATCCACCGCGTCGAGAACGCCCAAGCCGACCGGACCTCGATTTCGATCCATGTCTACGGCGGCAATATCGGCGCGGTCGAACGCGCCACCTACCGCGCCAATGGCGAGGAGCGGCCTTTCATCTCCGGCTACGCCAACACCGCGCTTCCCAACATCTGGGATCTTTCGAGGACAGCATGACCGTCACACCTGCACAAGTACGCAGCGCACTGCTCAGCCGCCGCGAAATCGCGCTGATCGACGTGCGCAATGAAGCACCCTTCGCCGCCGGACACCCGCTGTTCGCCGCCCAGATCCCGCTGGCGCGCATCTCCGCCGAGGCAAAGTGGCGCATCCCCCGCAAGGACGTGGCCGTGGTGGTCTACGACGATAGCGAGGGGCTGGCCGCCTTCGCGGTGGAGGAACTGCGCGGCCTTGGCTTCACCAATGTCGATGTGCTGGAAAACGGCCTGCAGGGCTGGCGCGATGCCGGGTACGAGCTGTTCGAGGACGTCAACAGCTATTCCAAGGCGTTCGGCGAACTGGTCGAGCATCGGCGCGGCACGCCCTCGCTGCCCGCGCCCGACCTGCAGGCGCTGATCGACGAGAAGGCCGATATCGCCATCCTCGATGCACGCCGCTTCGAGGAATACGCGACGATGAGCATCCCCACCGGCCGCAGCGTGCCGGGCGCGGAACTGGTGCTGCGCGCCGCCGTGGCCGCGCCGGACCCGGACACCACGATCATCGTCAACTGCGCCGGGCGCACCCGCTCCATCATCGGCGCGCAGTCGCTCATCAATGCGGGCGTGCCCAACCGCGTCTTCGCGCTGCGCAACGGCACAATCGGCTGGACGCTGGCGGGCCAGACGCTGGAGCAGGGCCGTCAGGAAAGCGTGGACCTGCCCGGCGAGGCGGACGATGCCCGCAGCCGCGCCCGCGACGTGGCCTACCGCGCGGGCGTGCGCCGCATCGATGCCGCCGGCCTTGCCGCGATCGAGGCGGAGACGCATCGCACCCTCTACCGCTTCGACGTGCGCCAGCCGGATGCCTACGGCGCCGGCCACCTGCCGGGTTTTCGCAATGCTCCAGGCGGCCAGCTGGTACAGGAAACCGACCACTTCGCCCCCGTGCGCGGAGCCCGCATCGTGCTGGCCGACGACCTTGGCCCGCGCGCCGACATGACCGCATCCTGGCTGGCCCAACTGGGCTGGGAAGTGCTGGTCCTCGAAGGGTTCGACGGGGAACTGGAGACCGGCCCCGACGGCGGCCCGGCCCCGCGCGGACCCGAGGGGCGCTACAAGCGGCCCTATGAAGGCACCGACAATCCGCAGGCCGCCATGCAGGCCTATCTCGACTGGGAATACGGCCTCGTCGCCCAGCTCGCGCGCGACGGCACCCACGGCTTCTTCGTCATCTGATCCATCCTCAAGGGGAGTCCTTCACAATGACCGTCAAGTTCATCGGCTATATCGGCTTCAACGATACCTCCGAAATCCACAACGCCGCCCGCTCGCGCGTGCTTGACCGCGAATACGTCGACGCAGCCGCGATCGAACAGGAGAAGGGCGGCTTCGACCGCGTGCTGATCCCGTTCGGTTCGGCCTCGCCCGAAAGCCAGATCGTGGCGGCCCATGCGGCGGCGATCACCAAGAAGCTCGGCTTCCTCGTCGCGCATCGCCCCGGCTTCACCCAGCCCACGCTGGCGGCGCGCCAGCTTGCCACGCTTGACCAGCTTTCGGGCGGGCGCGTGGCGGTGCACATCATCACCGGCGGCGCGGATGAGGAAATGGCCCGCGACGGCGACGTCCACACCCTCAAGGCCGAACGCTACCTGCGCAGCGACGAATATATCGAGATCCTGCGCCGCGAATGGTCGGAAAAGCAGCCTTTCGACCATTCCGGCCGCTTTTATGAAGCGCGCGGTGCGTTCAGCGCGATCAAGCCGGATAACCTGCCGGTGTTCTTCGGCGGCTCCTCTCCCGAGGCCATCGAGGTCGCGGGCCGCCATGCCGATGTCTACGCGCTGTGGGGCGAAACGCTGGAGCAGGTCGGCGAGGCTGTGCGCACCGTGCGCCGCGCCGCCGCGAAGCATGGCCGCAATCCGGGATTCTCGCTCTCGCTGCGCCCGGTGATCGCCGATACCGAGGAAGCCGCGTGGAAGAAGGCGGACGCCATCGTCGAGCAGGTCCGCGCCAACCGCGAGGCGGCCGGGCTGCCCACTTCCGGCCACCGTCCGCCCAATGCCGGATCGCTGCGCCTGCTCGAAACCGCAAGTTCGCAGCGCCGCGACAGCCGCCTGCGGACCGGCGTGGCCCAGCTTACCGGCGCGGCGGGCAACTCCACCGGGCTTGTCGGCACACCGGAGCAGGTCGCCGATGCGATGCTGGAATACTACGACATCGGCATCGACAACTTCCTGATCCGCGGCTTCGAACCGCTCGCCGATGCGATCGACTATGGCCGCGAACTGATCCCTCTGGTGCGCGAAAAGGTGGGGCGGCGTGACGAACGCAAGGTCGCGCTGGCGGGCTGAGGGCGGAGGCGAGGGCGGACCTATCACCCAAAAAGCCCGTCACCCTGAACTCGTTTCAGGGTCCATCGGGCGGTTTGGACCGGAAGGTCAGCTTCACCACCGGCGCCCTCGGTTCGCTGATTGAGGCACCGGGTATGCGGTCTGATGGACCCTGAAACAAGTTCAGGGTGACGCAAGGTATTGGGCCGCGAATATGCACTCAACCCATTGCGAAAACTCAATTTCCTATCAGTCCTTCGCGTTGGTCCACCCCCATCCCCACCCATAGACTGACCCCAGCAAATAGGAGGAAATGACATGTCAGACAGACAGCTAAAGCTCGGTTTCATCCTGCACGGGGTCGGTCCCGGCTGGGACGACTGGCGCCACCCCGATGCGCAGGTCGATGCCAGTACGAGCCTCGCGTTCTACACCCGCCAGGCCCAGGCGGCCGAGCGCGGCAAGTTCGACTACCTGTTCGTGGCCGACAGCGTCTCGATCAACGCGCGCTCCTCGCCGCACTACCTCAACCGGTTCGAGCCGCTGACGATCCTTTCCGCCGTGGCGGCCGTGACGCAGCGCATCGGCCTCGTCGGCACCTCGACGGTCAGCTATAACGAACCCTTCAACCTGGCCCGCCAGTTCGCCTCGCTCGACCATCTGAGCGGCGGCCGTGCGGGCTGGAACGTGGTGACATCGTGGCTGGCGGGCAGCGCCGCCAATTATGGCAAGACCGACCACCTCGGCCACGCCGAACGCTACCGCCTGGCCGACGAATACCTCGATGTCGTCAAGGGCCTGTGGGATAGCTGGGAAGACGATGCACTGGTGCGCGACAAGGCGACAGGTCAGTTCCTTAACCCCGACAAGCTGCACGAACTCAACCACAAGGGTGAGTTCCTGCAGGTGAAAGGCCCGCTCAACATCAGCCGCTCGCCGCAGGGCCAGCCGGTGATCTTCCAGGCCGGTTCCTCCGAGGACGGCCGCACTTTCGCCGCGCGTCATGCCGAGGCGATCTTCACCCATCAGGAAGACCTTGCCGAGGGCCAGGCCTTCTACGCCGACCTCAAGGCGCGGGCGCGCGGTTTCGGGCGCGATCCCGAGCAGCTGCTGATCCTGCCCGGCGCGCGCCCCGTGGTCGGCTCGACCGAGGCGGAGGCCGAGCGGCTGCATGAGGAACTGGCGGGACTGGTCAGTCTGGAAAATGCGCTGCGGGCGCTGGGCCGCTCGTTCAACGACCACAACTTCAGCGTCTATGATCCCGACGCCGCCTTCCCCGTGCAGGTCGCCGAGGAAGGGCGCAAAAGCAACCAGAGCGCGTCCGAACGCATCCTCAAATGGGCGGGCGAGGGCCTGACGCTGGGCCAGATCGCGCTGCGCGTGGCGACGCCCAAGGGCGGCTTCGTCGGCACGCCCGAGCAGCTCGCCGACCGCTTTCAGCAATGGCTGGAAAAGCGCGGGTCCGACGGGTTCAACCTGTTCGAATCGCTGCCCGGCCAGCTGGAGATCTTCGTCGATGAGGTGGTGCCGATCCTCCAGAGCCGGGGGATCTACAAGCGGGATTATGCCGGCACGACCTTGCGCGAAAACCTCGGCCTTGACGTGCCGGCCAACCGCAACACCGCCGCACGCACTGCGCGCGTCGCCGCCTGAACGATTAGAGAGGAGAATGACCATGGCCACTTCCGCCACAACTTTCGACTTTGCCAATGCCGGCCTCGTGATCCGGCCCGTCCAGCCTTCCCACGGCGCCGAGATCGAGGGCATCGACCTGTCCAGGCCGCTGACCGACGATCTGCGCGCCGCGATCCGGGCCGCCGTGCTCAAATACAAGGTCGTGTTCTTTCGCGACCAGTCGCTCGACGATGCGAGCCAGGCGGCGTTCGCGGGCAACTTCGGCCCGCTCTACACCCACCCCACCACCCGGCACGACGCGGCGAACAAGGAAGTTCACGCCATCGCCGCGAAATACGACCGCGAATACGAGAAGAAGCTGGGCCGCAAGCTCAAGGCCGGCGACGCCTACCACACCGACACCAGCTGGCGTCTGGTCCCGACCTGGGGCGCGGTGCTGCGCGACGTGAACCTGCCGGAAGTTGGCGGCGACACCATCTGGGTAGACGGCAACCTGGCTTACGAAACGCTTTCGGACGACCTGAAGCAGCGCCTCGAAGGCAAGTACGTGACGCATAACTTCACGGACTCGCTGGAACTTTCGGGCCACGAATACCCCATCGTCAGCCACAAGGTGGTGCGCACGCACCGAGAGACCGGGCAGAAGATCCTCTGGGTCAACTTCCAGCAGCAGCCGCAGATTTTGGGGCTGGAGCTTTCGGAAAGCGCCGAGTTGCTGAACGAAGTGCTGCGCCAGTACAAGCGGCCTGACGTGCAGGCGCGGTTCTCATGGCGGCCGGGCACGGTGGCCTTCTGGGACAACCGCGCGGCGGTGCATTACGCGGTGCGCAATTACGGCGATTTCCCGCGCGAGTTGCACCGCATCCTGATCGCTGACGAACCACTATGGACGGACCTCTGATTTATGATCGACAGGCGTAACCTGCTTGCAGGGATTGCGACGACGTTTGCCCTGGCCGCTTGCGGCCGGGGCGGCGGCGGTGAAGGCGTGCTGCGCGTGGGCAGTCAGAAGGGCGGCACCAAGTCGCTGATGCTGGCCTCCGGCGCGCTGGACGGGGCGCCTTACAAGATCGAGTGGTCGGAATTTCCGGCCGCGCAGAACCTGCTTGAGGCCATCGGCAGCGGCGCGGTGGACACCGGGCTGGTCGGCGATGCGCCGTTCCAGTTCGCCTATCAGGCCGGCAGCCCGATCAAGGCGATCGGCGCGCAGACGACGCAGCAGCGGGTGCCCGGCGCCATCGCGCTGGTCGTGCCCGCAGCCTCGCCGATCCGCGATGCCAAGGGCCTGAAGGGCAAGCGCATCGCCGCCACGCGCGGCAGCGTCGGCCACTACCTGCTGCTGCGCGCGATGCTGTCGGCCGGGCTGTCGGCCAAGGACGTGAAGACGGTGTTCCTTGCCCCCAGCGATTCGCGCGCCGCGATGCAGACCGGCGCGGTGGATGGCTGGTCGACCTGGCAGCCCTATGTCGCGACCTCGCTTGCCGAAGGTGACCGGATCGCCATCGATGGACGCGGGCTGACGCAGGGATACGGCTTCGACATCGCCCACGAAAGCGCGATTCGCGACAAGCGCGCACTGCTCGCCGATTTCCTCCAACGCGAGGCGAAGGCGCTGCAATGGGCGAGCGCGCATGTTGATGACTTCGCCCGCGTGCTCTCCCAGGAAACCGGCCTGCCGCCCGCGATTGCGAAGGAAATGGCCAGCACCGGCAGCCGCCTTCGCGTGCCGATCGACCGGAATGTTATTGAACGCCAGCAGGTCGTTTTCGATACATTCCGCCAGTTCGGGGAAGTGAAGGCTGACCGGCCCGTGAAGGATGCCTTCGTCCTCAAACTATAAGCGAAACTTGACTTATATAACCAAATAGGTTACATGCTCCCTTGTCGATTTCGGTCGATACCAGCGGCGGGACGGGAGCGTGTAGCTGACGCTTTGCGTTTCCCGTGCGTGGTCGGCGCCCGGTAGCGGATACCGGACAAAGCCGCAGTTACGGATGCGCGGATGAACTTGAGGGTATGCCCTCAGGGTCGACGGCAGGGGAGCGAGCCCGCCCCGTCACCCCCGCGCACCACAGGGCCGAGCCGGTGAGTTTCGAAGGTTGCCCTTCGCCGGTCGTTCGCAATCAAAGGCAATCGCAGCACTGCCGCCTGTCGCTGGCGGTCCCAAGCGCCGGCCGCAGCCCGTCCGCTTTTCCCCTGGCGTTATCCCGCGTTCGCCGGCGGGCGCGCAGGCGTGCCGGCCTTTCGCCCACGATCAAGAAAAACTTGAGAACGCATTAGCGATAACAATTTCTACCAAATTAGTAGACATGTCATCAGGGCCCCTACAAACCATGATCCCAGGGGCCAGATTTTCGTGACAATCCTCAAGTCGTTTGCCTTAGCCGCCAGTGTTTCCCTGATTCCCATCACCGCGGCCCATGCCGAAGCGGCCGCAGATGCCGCAGTCGATGCCGCAGCGGAGGCGGAAGGCAGCGCCATCATCGTCACCGGCGCGCGCGGGCAGACGCAGCGATCGGTGGCGGACAGCCCGGTGCCGGTGGACGTGATCGGCCCGGCCGAGCTGAAATCAACCGGGCGCACCGGGCTGAAGGAAATCCTGGGCAACATCATCCCCTCGCTCAACATGCCCGCGCTGGGCGGTGGCGGCACCTCGGCCAGCGTGCGGCCAATCTCGATTCGGGGGCTTTCGGGCGACTATGTGCTGGTGCTGGTCAACGGCAAGCGGCGGCATACCACCTCGCTCATCAACAACCTGTCGCGCATCTCCGGCGGCTCCACCCCGGTCGATATCGACCTGATTCCGACCAGCGGCGTCGGCCACATCGAGGTCCTGCGCGACGGCGCCGCCGCGCAGTATGGCTCGGACGCGATCTCGGGCGTCATCAATATCATTCTGGATAACACCGCGCATGGCGGCGACCTGTCGATCACCGGCGGCCAGCAATATGCGGGCGGGGGCGAGCTGGTGCAGCTTTCCGGCTCCTACGGCGCGCCGCTGGGCGACGGCGGTTTCCTGCGTCTGTCGCTTGAGGCCAAGTACCACGACCGCGCCAAGTCGGCGGCCGAGCCGATCCCGTACCTTTATCCGCTGGTGAACGGCCAGCCCGACCCGCGCGAAGCCGGCGCCGACCATGTGATCGCCGGGGGCTATGGCCGCTCCAACCGCGACAAGATCATAAACACCGGCTACAATGCAGAGCTGCCGCTGGGCGAGAATACCACGCTCTATTCGTTCTCGACGGTAAGCTACCGCGATATCAAGGATGCCCGCGGCGCCTCGGTCGCCGCTGCCACCGGCTATGGCGGGCAGGCCAATACCCAGGGCGCCTCGGTGCTGCCGCAGATCTATCCCGGCGGCTTCCAGGCCTATCGCCGCATTCGCGAGTGGGACTATCAGGCCGCCGTCGGCATCCGCTCGCAGCTGGCGGGATGGGATGTCGACCTGTCGACCAGCTACGGGCAGGACAACGTCAAGCTGGGCGCGGAAAACACGCTCAACCCCTCGCTCGGGCCAAGCAGCCCGGTCGACTTCTTCATGGGCCGCCAGAAGCAGGACCTGTGGGTGAACAACCTGGATGTCAGCCGCGAATACGATGTGGGCTTCGCCAAGCCGCTGAACGTGGCCTTCGGCGTGGAACACCGCTGGGAGCGCTTCCAGAACATCGCGGGCGAGCCGGACAGCTACCGCGACGGCGGTTACATCATCCCGGCGGACGGCACCCCGTTCGGCCAGCTTTACGGCGGGCGTTCGCCTTCACCCGGCCTCGTCTCTTTCACCGGTACCTCGCCGGCGGATGAAATCAGCCTCAGCCGCAACAATCTGGCCGCCTACGTCGATCTGTCGACGGACCTGACGCCGGGCTGGTTCGTGGGCCTCGCGGGCCGGTTCGAACACTATTCCGACAGCGCCGGCAACACCTTCAGCGCCAAGGCATCGACCCGCATCGAACTGGCGCCGGGCCTTGCCCTGCGCGGCGGCGTGAACACCGGTTTCCGCGCGCCGTCGCTGGCGCAGACCGGGTTCTCCACCACGCAGAACACCGTCACCGTGATCGGCGACGAGCGTGTGCTGACGGTCTCGAAGTTCCTGCCGGTCACCAGCGCCGCCGCGCTGGCGCTGGGCGCGAAGCCGCTCAAGCCGGAGAAGTCGCTCAACTTCACCGCCGGCATCACGTATGAAAGCGGCCCGCTGCGGCTGACCGTCGATGCCTACCAGATCCGCATCGACGACCGCATCGTGAAGACCGAATTCCTCGGCACCGCGTCGAACGGCGGCTCGGCGATCAAGGCGATTCTGGAGGACAACGGCGTGGAGGACGTGGACAGCGCCCAGTTCTTCACCAACGCCATCGACACCCGCACGCGCGGCGTGGACGTGGTGGGCGAATATACGCTGGACACCGCCTCCGTCGGCACCTTCCGCCTGAGCGCGGCATATAGCTACAACAAGACGAAGATCCTCAGCGTCATCGACAATCCCGCTGAACTGAGCAGCCTGAACGTCACGCTGTTCGGCCGTCAGGCGCGGCGCGATCTTGTCGCCGCGACGCCGCGCAGCAAGGTGGTGCTGACCAGCAACTGGTCATCCGGCCCGGTGAAGGTGCTGGCGCGGGCCACCCGCTATGGGGGCTATACCGAGTCCAGCAATGTGGCTGCATCCGATCGCACGTTCGGCGGCAAGTGGATCGCGGATGCCGAGATCGGATATCAGCTGACATCGGCGCTCGACCTTGCCGTGGGCGCCAACAACCTGTTCGACACCTACCCCGACAAGAATGGCGCCATCGCTTTCGACGGCTCTGGCCAATACGGCGGGTTCGCGCCGTTCGGTCTCAACGGCGGGTTCTATTATGCGCGGGTGGGGGTGAAGTTTTAAGCGGCTAGCCCAGGGCTCGCCACGTTTTGGCAGGGTTCTTCGAGGCAGCGCCGGCCAGCCCGGCGCGCGCTTCGAGGAGGCGTTCGGCCAGCGCATGGCTGTTCACGTCGTCGACGTCGAGCGCCTGCGATCCGTCGTCCAGCACCACCGGCGCGATGCGCAGGCCCAGCCGGGCGGAGACGCGGACCATGGCATCGGCCAGCGTCACCGCGCGCAGCCGCAGCAGCACCAGATTGACGAATCCGAAGGCGCGCATCACCCGCCAGGCATTGCCGGCGA
Organism: Novosphingobium barchaimii LL02; assembly: GCF_001046635.1. GTDB lineage: Bacteria > Pseudomonadota > Alphaproteobacteria > Sphingomonadales > Sphingomonadaceae > Novosphingobium > Novosphingobium barchaimii. The sequence goes on along the minus strand of NZ_KQ130454.1, from coordinate 310,450 downwards.
ACTGCCCGCCGCCGCGAAAGACCTGGGCTGCGGCCAGCGCGTCCGGCCCGGCCAGCGCGTAGAGGTTGCAGCTGGCATAGGCGTCGTCGGCGAATTCGTGGAACAGCAGGGTGTCGTCCGGGTTGGCGCTGCGCACGGTTTCGCGGCGGGCCATGGCGACGGCGACCTGAGCCCCGCCGGCAGCGCCCAGCGCCTCGATCATGGCGTCGATCGATCCGGCGGAAAGCAGGGCATGGTCGGCGGTGGTGATAAGCAGCGGGCCGTCCCAGCCCTGCGCTGCGGCCTGGACGCTGTCGACGATGTTTTCGCGCGCTTCCACCAGCTTGACGATGCCGCGGCCGGGAAGCTGCGAAAGTACGTCGAACAGGCCTTCGAAGGCCTCCCGCTCAACCGATACGGCCAGGCTTTCCACCGCGGGGTGGAGCGCGGCGATCTGCAATACGTGGGCCACCAGCGGGCGCCCGGCCAAAGGGATCAGGCAGCGGTGCGACATGCCGAAAGCCTGCGCGAGCGGGTCCGCACCGGCTTTCCCACCGGCAAGCACGATCACCCGCAGCGGCGCTGTGCCACGTATTCGTTCCGCCGGGTTAGGCCCGGACACAGATCGCGTCGATTTATCCATGGTCGGCCCTTATCCGGGTGCGATGTGACGGGGTCGTGAAACCGGCACGACCTTTTCGCGTGGCAGGCAACAAATCGCGCAGCGCTGGCCGTGCGATTTGCGCTGTCGCGATCCTTGCCGCCATGCCAAGAACGCCGGCAAGTTCAGACAGGCAGGCAGGACACGATGGCAGGCGAAACGGTACAGGCACAGGCTGGGCAGGCGCAGACTGGGGCCCGCTCCGCCAGAGAGCTGACTTTCCGCGCCGTCGTTCTGGGCGGGCTGATCACGCTGCTGTTCACTGCCGCCAACGTCTATCTCGGCCTGAAGGTCGGGCTGACGTTCGCCACCTCGATCCCGGCTGCGGTCATCTCGATGGCGATCCTGCGCGGTTTTCGCGATTCGACGATCTGGGAGAACAACATCGTCCAGACCGTCGCCAGCGCGGCGGGCACTCTGGCGGCGATCATCTTCGTGCTCCCGGGCCTTGTCATGATCGGCTGGTGGCAGGGCTTCCCCTACTGGACCACCGCCGCGATCACCGGCACTGGCGGCATTCTGGGCGTATTGTTCTCGGTGCCGCTGCGCCGGGCGCTGGTAGTCGACACACCGCTGCCTTACCCCGAAGGCCACGCCGCCGCCGAAGTGCTGCGCATAGGTTCCGGTTCACGCGAAGGGGCCGAGGAAAGCGCCAAGGGCCTGTCGGTGCTGATCTGGAATTCGCTGGCCTCGGTGGGCTTCGCGATCCTGACCCAGACCCGGCTGGTCGCGGGCGAGGCCGCCGTATGGTTCCGCGCCGGTGCGGGTGCGACCGGCATTTCGGGCGGGCTTTCCTTTGCCCTGCTGGGCGTCGGGCATCTGGTCGGCCTTTCGGTGGGCATGGCGATGTTTCTTGGCCTGGCCATCGGCTGGTGGGTGCTGCTCCCCATCCTGACCGCGCAGAACCCGCAGAGCGGCGATGTTGCGGCCTGGGCCGGGAGCGTATTCTCCGCCGACGTGCGCTTTTTTGGTGCCGGCGTGATCGGCGTCGCGGCGGTATGGACCCTGCTGCGTATCGCCGGGCCAGTGGTGGGCGGCATCCGTTCCGCCATGGCCGCCAGCCGCGCGCGCCATTCGGGAGAGGCGCTGGCGCTGGAGGAGCGCGACCTGCCGATCTCGGCGGTGTTCTTCGGCTCGCTGGCGATGCTGGTGCCGATCGCGATCCTGCTGTGGAGTGTCATCGCCGGTGGTCCGCTGGCGGGCAGTGAGGTGGCGCTGATCGCGGGCGCGGTTGTGTTCATTGTCGTATTCGGGCTGATGATCGCGGCGGTCTGCGGCTATATGGCGGGCCTGATCGGTGCCTCCAACTCGCCGGTTTCGGGCATCGGCATCCTGTCTGTCGTCGCGGCATCGCTGATGCTGGTGGGCCTGTTTGGCCGCGAGCAGGGCGCCGCGACGACCGAGGCGCTGGTCGCTTATGCGCTGATCGTCACCGGCGTGGTCTTCGGGGTGGCGACGATCTCGAACGACAATCTGCAGGACCTCAAGACGGGGCAACTCGTCGGCGCGACGCCGTGGAAGCAGCAGGTCGCGCTGGTGATCGGCGTGATCTTCGGCTCGCTGGTGATCCCGCCGGTGCTGGACCTGCTCAACACCGCCTTCGGTTTCGCCGGTATGCCGGGCGCCGGACCCAATGCGCTGCCCGCACCGCAGGCCGCGCTGATCTCGTCGCTGGCCAAGGGCGTGCTGGGCGGCGATCTCAACTGGACGATGATCGGCTGGGGCGCTGCGGCCGGAGTGGTCTTCGTGATTCTCGACGAAGTGCTGGGCGCGCTGGGCAAGCTGCGCCTGCCGCCGCTGGGCGTGGGCATCGGCATCTACCTGCCGATGGCCGCGATCCTGCCCGTGGTCATCGGATCGGTGCTGGGCCATTTCTACGAAACCTGGGCCGGGCGCCGCAGGGACCCGGAATTCGCGCTGCGCATGGGCGTGCTGACCGCGACCGGCCTGATCGTGGGCGAAAGCCTGTGGGGCGTGACGTTCGCCGGCATCGTCGCCGCATCGGGCAGCGACGCGCCGCTGGCGCTGGTGGGCGAGGGCTTCGAGGTTCCGGCGCTGGTGGGCGGCACCGCGCTGTTCTTCGCGCTGACGGCGCTGCTCTACCGCCGGACCTGCAAGCTGGCGGGTTAAGGGAAGTGGGGCATTGACCTTTCTCGAATAGCGCAGCCGTCCAATATCCCGCAACGTCTCCCTGGACTCGGTTCAGGGTCCATCTTGCCATCAGCACTACCGCCCGGCCGGATGGATGGATCCTGAAACGAGTTCAGGATGACGGTGTGGATTGTCGATTGGCCCCGCTACCCGTCCAAGAACAACCGGGCCGTTTTGCTGCCTGCTCGCTCGCGCCATCGCCGCCCTGCAAGGCGGTGATGGCGCTGGGCGGCATGAATGTATAAAGGCGCTGCGATGCTTCGCCTGACCGATCTTGCCCTGCCCCTTGACCACACCCCCGCCGACCTCGACGCGGCGGTAGCCTCGCGCCTGGAAATCGCGCCCACCGACCTTGAACGGGTGACCGTGGTGCGCCGGGGCAACGACGCCCGGCGCAAGAACGCGATCAAGCTGATCTACTCGCTCGACGTCGAAGTGCGCGATGAACCCGATGTGCTCGCTCGCTTTGCCGGCGACCAGCATGTGCGACCTGCGCCCGACACCGCCTACAAGTTCGTCACGCGTGCGCCCGAAGGCTATGCGGGGCCGCGTCCGGTGGTGATCGGGGCGGGGCCGTGCGGCCTGCTTGCCGCGCTGGTGCTGGCGCAGATGGGCCTCAGACCGATCATCATCGAGCGCGGCAAGGCGGTGCGGGAACGGACCCAGGATACCTGGGGCCTGTGGCGCCGCTCGGAATTGAACCCGGAAAGCAATGTCCAGTTCGGCGAGGGCGGGGCAGGCACGTTCTCCGACGGCAAGCTCTACAGTCGCATCAAGGATTCGCGTCATCTGGGCCGCAAGGTCCTGACCGAATTCGTCAAGGCCGGCGCCCCCGATGACATCCTGACCGAGGCCCACCCGCATATCGGCACCTTCCGCCTCGTCACCATGGTGATGTCGATGCGCGAGACGATCGAAGCGCTGGGCGGCGAATACCGCTTCAGCACCCGCGTGGACGATTTCGCCATCGAGGAAGACGCGGACGGAACCCGCCGCCTCAAGGGCCTGCACCTTTCGGACGGCGAATTTCTGGAAACCGGTCACGTCATCATGGCGGTGGGACACTCCGCGCGCGATACGTTCGAGGTGCTTCACGAACGCGGCGTCCATGTCGAGGCCAAGCCCTTCGCCATCGGTGTGCGCATCGAGCATCCGCAAAGCTGGATCGACAAGGCGCGCTTCGGCCCCTGCGCCGGCAATCCGATCCTGGGCGCGGCGTCTTACGCGACATCGTACCAGGCCGGTAACGGGCGCACCGTCTATTCCTTCTGCATGTGTCCGGGCGGGCGCGTGGTGGCATCGTCCAGCGAGGAGGGCGGCGTCGTCACCAACGGCATGAGCCAGTATTCGCGCGCCGAATTCAACGCCAACTCGGGCCTCGTCGTCGACATCACGCCCGAGCGCGATTTCCCCGGCCACCCGCTGGCGGGCATCGCCCTGCAGCGCAAGTTCGAGAAGCTGGCCTTCACCGCCGGAGGGTCCACCTACAAGGCGCCGGGCCAGAAGCTGGGCGATTTCCTTGCCGGCCGCGCTTCGACCGAACTTGGCGAGGTGATCCCCAGCTATCAGCCCGGCGTCCACCTTACCGATCTTGCGCAGTGCCTGCCGGACTATGTGGTCGAGGCGATCCGCGAGGCGCTGCCGGTGTTCGGCCGGCAGGTGCCCGGCTACGATCACCCCGACGTCGTCATGACGGGGGTGGAAACGCGCACGTCCTCGCCGGTGCGCTTCACGCGCGGCCGCGATTTCCAGAGCCTCAACACGCGCGGGCTTTACCCGGCGGGCGAAGGCGCGGGCTACGCCGGGGGCATCCTGTCCGCCGCCGTCGACGGTATCCGTGTGGCCGAGGCGCTCGCGCTCGACCTCGTGCCGGTGGAAGCAGGCGCGTGAGTTTCGCCATGAACGAATACGACGCCATCATTCTGGGCGCCGGTGCCGCCGGCCTGTTCTGCGCGGCCACGGCCGGCCAGCGCGGCAAGCGGGTACTGCTGCTCGACCATGCCGACCAGCCGGGCAAGAAGATCCTCATCTCCGGCGGCGGGCGGTGCAATTTCACTAACCTGCACACCGCGCCGGACCGCTATCTGGCGAGCAATCCGCATTTCGCCAAGTCCGCGCTCAGCCGCTACACTCCGGCGGATTTCCTGGCGCTGATCGAAGCCTACGACATCGCCTGGCATGAAAAGACGCTGGGCCAGCTGTTCTGCGACGGCTCTGCCAAGCAGATCGTCGCGATGCTGCTGGAGGAATGCGCCAAGGGCGATGTCACCGTCCATTGCGGCGATGGGGTCGGCGGGGTCGAGTATGCCGATGGGCGTTACCGGGTCGATTACGGGCAAAGCAGCGCGAGCGCTGCGGCGCTGGTGATCGCCACCGGCGGCCCGTCGATCCCCAAGATGGGCGCGACGGCCTTCGCCTATGACCTTGCGCGCCAGTTCGGCCTCAAGGTGGTGCAGCCGCGCCCGGCGCTGGTGCCGCTGACCCTGCCGGGCGAGGAAGCGCTGTTCCGCGACCTGTCAGGCGTTTCCACCGAGATCGTCGTGCGGTGCGGGCCCAGTGCGGCCAAGGCGCCCGCCTTTCGCGAGGCGGCGCTGTTCACGCACCGCGGGCTTTCCGGCCCCTCGATCCTGCAGATTTCCAGCTACTGGAAGCGCGGCGATACCGTAACCGCGCAATTCGTGCCGGACCGGCCAGAAGGCTGGCTGAAAGCCGTGAAGCGCGAGCGGCCACGCCTCTCCTTCCGCAAGGCGATGGGCGATGGCCTGCCCGAACGGCTGGCCGATGCCCTGTGCGAACGGCTAGGCATCGAAGGAGAGATCGGCAATCTGTCCGACAAGGCTTTGGGCGCGGCAGAGGCGCGGCTGGCGCGCTGGCCGTTCGTTCCTGATGGCTCGGAAGGGTTTGCGAAAGCCGAAGTCACCGCCGGCGGCATCGACACCGCCGAGCTTTCATCCAAGACGATGGAAGCACGCAAGAGCCCGGGCCTTTACGCGATCGGCGAGGCGGTGGACGTCACCGGCTGGCTGGGCGGCTACAACTTCCAGTGGGCCTGGGCGAGCGCGCGGGCGGCCGGACTGGCGATCTGATCCAGAGTCGATCGACATTCGGCTTTGTCTAAAAATCCGGCCGTCCACCCGTTCACACCGTCACCCTGAACTTGTTCTAGGGTCTATCTTGCCGCTCACACTGCCGCTCGACCGGATAGATGGATCCTGAAACAAGTTCAGGATGACGGTATTTGCCCTATCAAAAACTGTCAATTCAGTCCGCCCCCGGACGAGGACCTATCGATAGAGCGCCGGCCAGGTCGTGCGCAGTGCGGCCAGCTTGGGCGCGTCGTAGCGGCGGATGTAGCCGTTATCGGGGTTCCTGCGCAGGAAGTCCTGATGGTAGCTTTCCGCCGGATAGAAGGCGCCTGTCTCGATCTTCGTGGCGATCGGTTTGGAAAACGCCTGCGCCTTGCCCAGCGCCGCGATGTAGCTGGCGGCGACTTCACGCTGGGCGGAGTTCTGCGGGAAGATGGCCGAGCGGTAGCTGGGGCCGACATCGGGGAACTGGCGGTTGACCTGCGTAGGATCGTGGCCGACCGAGAAGAACACCTTGAGCAAGGTGCCGTAGCTTACCTGCGATGGATCGTAGACCACGCGCACCGCTTCGGCATGGCCGGTCTTTTCGGTGGAGACGGCTCGGTAGGTGGCATCCGCCTTCACGCCCCCGGCATAACCGGCGGTCACGGACTTCACCCCGCGAACGTGTTCGAACAGTCCTTCGATGCCCCAGAAGCATCCGCCGGCCAGCACGGCGACCTGATCCCCCTTGATCCCGGGTTTCTCGGCCGGAGGAGCAGGGAAGGCGGCAGCGTTGGCGGGCGTTTCGGGCCAGGCGGCGACGGCGGCCGCGCCAAGGCACAGGGCGGCGGTCAGGGCGACAAGCGGCAAGGGTCGGATCGGCATGAGGCACTCTCCTGTTCCACTATATGAACAGCGGTGTACCGCAGCGCGGATGAGTGAGGCGTGAACGCCCGCGTTAAAGCGTTCGCAGTATTGCCTGGCGTCCTTCGCCCTTCCAATCCAGTGTGGCCTCCAGCAGCGCCACCGTGGCGGCGCAGCGGTGGGCGTCGTTGCTCTTGCCCTGCATGGCCAGGCCGACCTCCTGCTTGCTCAGTTTCGTCGCGGCGATGACCTTGGCCACCAGTACGCCCGGTACACTGGCCGAGGAGCCTTCGAGCTTTGCGGGCACCTTCAGTAGCCCGCGCGATGCAAGGCTGGCGTAAAAAGCGCGTTCTTTCCCGCGCACTTCCAGGGGGACCAGTGTGGTCGGCGGGGTGGAGGCGAAGGTCATCATCGTGTGGCAGGCGATGGCACTGTCCGCCTGTGCGGCCTTCAGAAGAGCGAGGCGAAGGCGCATCGTCGTCTCGAAATCCTCGCCTTCAAGTTGGCGGCCGACGAGGTAGGTCCGCCCCCGGACGATATCGAGACCCCGCATCATGCTGGCGGTGAGGTCCGCCTTGCCGTCGGGCGTGAACTGGGCGCTGTCCGCCAGCTTGGCCGCTAATTCGGGCTGGTGCTGGCGCAGCCAGTCGGGATCATGGGGCAGCCCGAAGACGTCGGCCACCGTCGCGGCGAGGGCCTGCGCGCGCGCATCGGGTCCACCGCCCCTGGAATCCGCCAGGCTGACCAGAAAGCCGAGGATGATCAATCCGCCCAGCACGATCGTCCCGGTAAGCCAGCTGTTGCCGCCTTCCCACGATGCGATCCGCCGTGCGTCGAGGCGCTCCTCCAGCTCCGGGAAATGCTTGCGAATGCCGGTGAGCAGGCCGCGCACATCGGCGCCGTTGGCGCGCAGGTGGCGCAGCGGACCGGCTTTTCCCGGACGGGCCAGTTCGGTCCAGGCCTTGTGGTAGCGGTGGCCCTTTTGCCGGACCTTGCGTTCAAAACGATAGCCGCGAAGGCGCGCGCCCAGATAGTCGATGGCGGGGCGCGCGTCGATCTTGCCCCATTCGCGTTCCCAGTCGAAAGCAGCGGCGGCATCTTCCAGCAGGGGTGCGCTGCGGGGCCAGGCATCGGCCAGCAGCCCGGCGAGCCAGGTTTCCATCTCGCCCTGCCGCCCGATGTCGGAGTGGTGGACGGTTTCGAGAACCTCGCCCAGCAGCATGCGGGCGCGGGCTTCGTCGCCCTCGTCCATCGGGGAAAGGCCCGCCGGGGCATCGGCGTCCAGCATCGCGGCGAGCCGGGCGAAGGGCGATTGCTGCGATTGCTGGCCCACCGCCGCGGCGTTTTCGAAGCCTTCGAGCAGGGGGACGGCGAAAGGGTCGGCGCTGGTCGGCGCCGCAGCCTCGCGGCCTGCAGTTTCGCTGGAGGCGGTAGGCTCGGGCGATACGCGGCCTAGCAGTTGGTCGCCTTGCGGCTGGGCAGCGCGGGCCGAGAGTGCGGGGTCGGCCTGCCAATCACCGCCAAGCGTGGGCGCGGCATGGGGCCATTGCGGCGATGCCAGTGGCTCCGGCGGCGGCGGCGGCGGAGCGGGAGGTTTGGACAGGTGCGCCTGCGTTTCCGGGGCTGGTGGGGGCACCGTTTCAGGAGCCAGCTGCCACTCGGGTTCAGCACCCGGTTCGGGCGCCTGCTCTGCGGCCGGCGGGGGCATCGTCTTTGCCAGTCGCAGCGCGGTGTCGCGGGCGCCTCTCAGTTGTGCGTAGCCTTCGACGTCGCTGTCGAGGTCCATCGCCTTGATGCGGGCGGCATAGGCGCTGCGGATGGCCTTGGTATCGCTGGTCGCCGCTATGCCCAGCAGCGACCACGGGAAACCCCGACTGCTCATGTTCGTGCGCCTGCCGGTACTAACTGCACCGTCACAGCGGGCTGGAGCTGTCGATTTCGCCCAGCTGCCCGGTGAGGAAATCGCGGGCATCGGCGATACGGCGCGGGTCCTGCGTGTCGAGCGCGCCGGCGAACTGGGTGATCCAGTGCCCGATCATCTGGCGCATTTCGCCGATGTGGTCCTCGTAGGCGCGTTCGGCGCGGGCCATCAGGGCTGCGTTGCCGGCCTCCTCGCGCGGATGGAACTTGAGCTTTGCAAGAGCGGCGCGGCGCTTCTCGATATCCTTGGGGCCGGGGCGGTCCTCTTCGTCGACGATGACGAGATTGTGGTTCTTGCCGCTCAGCGGAACGTGGACGTCGACTTCCAGAAGGCCGGAACTGTCGTAGGAGAAGCGCACTTCCGCGCTCACCTCGCCCGCCGGGCGCGGCGGTACGGGAACGGCGATCTGGCCCAGTTTGACGTTGCCGGAAACCTCGCGCGCCTCGCCCTGGTAGATGCCGAATTCGATCTGCTTCTGCCCGTCGCCCATGGTCGAATAGCTGCTGACGCGGCTGACCGGGACCGGGGTGTTGCGCTCGATGATGGGAGAGAACAATCCGCGCTGGAGGCCGCCGTAACGGTCGTTCTCCGCCACTTCGATGCCCAGGGTGAAAGGGCATACGTCGGTGATGCGGATTTCCTCAAGCGCCGCGTCGCGGCCTACAAGGCCGGCCTGGATCGAGGCGCCCAGCGCCACCGCATGATCGGGATGGACCGAGGAATTGGGGAAGCGGCCAAACAGGCGGGTGATCGCCTTGCGTACCACCGGCATACGCGTGGCGCCGCCGACGAGGACCACGTCGGACAGCTCCGCCGCCTCGATCGCGCAGTCGCGCAAGGCGCGCACCACCGGATCGCGCAGGCGGCGGATCAGCGGTTCGCAGGCGGTTTCAAACTCCGCTTCGGTGATAATCGCGGAGAGGCGCGTTTCATCGACGGTCAGCGCGAATTCGGCTTCGCCGGCGCTGCTCAGCGCGCGGCGGCAGGTTTCGGCAGCGCGCTTGAGCAGGGCCTCGCGGCGCTCGTCCGGCACTTTGGCCAGCAGGCCCTCGGGATCGACGCGCGGCTTGGCGAAAGCGGCCAGCGCTTCGTCGAAGTCGTCCCCGCCCAGCCGGTTGTCGCCGGCGGAGGCGCGAACCTCGACGATGCCGTCGAACATCTCGACCACGGATACGTCGAAGGTGCCGCCGCCCAGATCGAAGACGAGGAACGGCTCGCGGTCGCCCTTGTCCTGCAGGCCGAAAGCGAGGGCAGCGGCGGTCGGCTCGTTGATGAGGCGGCGCACGGAAAGGCCCGCCAGTTCGCCAGCGCGCCGGGTGGCCTTGCGCTGACGGTCGTTGAAATAGGCAGGCACGGTGATGACCGCCTCGGTCGGCTTTTCGCCGGTCAGCGCCTCGACATCGCGGACAAGGGCGCCCAGAACGATGGCCGAGATATCCTCCGGCTTGTATTCCTTGCCGGCAAGGCGCGCGGTGCGCTGGGTGCCGATCATGCGTTTGAAGCTGGTGGCGGTGTCCAGCGGATGGGCCGCCATGCGGTCCAGCGCCGGGGTGCCGATCCAGGCCTGCCCGTCCCTTGCAATGCTTACTGCCGAAGGGGTGAGCAGTTCGCCCAGCGCATTGGGGACCAGCTGCGCCTCGCCTTCGCGCCAGATGGTGACCGCGCTATTGGTCGTGCCGAGGTCAATCCCGATCAGCATCCGGGAGCACCAATTATGATCAGAACCACACGTTTCCTCAGATTGCACCGGGACCTGAACGTGTGACTAGCGGCATCGCGGGCGAAGGGTAAAGGGCGAAATCCCTCGCCGGGATGTTTAGCGCAGCGTGGTGCGCCGCACGATCAGCGTCGGCGCCATCGCCAGGCTGGACGTATCTTCGCCCTCGATCCGGCTTTTCAGCTTTTCCACCATCACCCGCGCGCCATCACCGATCTCCTGCCGGATCGTGGTGAGCGGGGGCATGGTCTGCGCGGCGAGCGGCAGGTCGTCGAAGCCGACGATCTGGGTGTCGTCCGGCACCGCGCGGCCCGTTTCGTAAAGGACGCGCAGCGCCGACATGGCGATCAGGTCGGAGGCGCAGACGATCCCGTCGTAGTCGAGGTCCGGCATGGCAAGCGCGGCCTTGATCTGCGGCCCCATCTCGGCATTGGCGAGGGCGACGGGGATATGGGTGAGCGGCAGGCCCGCGTCCTGCGCGGCTGCGGCCGCGCCGCGGCGGCGCATCGCGATCTCGATGCCGGTGGTGTCACCCAGAAAGGCCAGGCGGCGCGCGCCCGATGCGATCAGGTGTTCGGCGCTGAGCCGCCCGCCATGTTCGTTGTCGGTTCCAACCACGCAGTGGACCTGCCCTTCACGGTGGTTCCCCCAGACGACCAATGGGCGGTAATGCGCCGCGACCCGGTCGATTATCTCGGATTGGTCGGACTGGCCGATCACGAGCACGCCGTCGACCATGCCCGATCCGGTGATGCGCTCCAGCCAGTCGGTCGTCCCATCGGGGATGGCGCGGCTGAGCATGAGGTCATAGCCGCTCTCGGTCAGCTGGTCGGCGAGTTGTCCGAGCAGGGTCAGGAAGAACGGATCGGAAATGCTCTGGCGCTTTTCGTGGCCCAACGGGATGACCACGCCAATGACGCCCGTGCGCCGCGATCGCAGCTTGCTGGCCATCTGGTTGGGGCGGAAGCCATATTGCCGCGCCAGCGCCTGAATGCGTTCGCGCGTTTCCGTGTTGACCAGCGACTTGCCGGCAAGCGCGCGTGAAACCGTACCGGCAGAAACCCCGGCGACGCGCGCCAGGTCTGCCAGTGTACGTACCTCTACTTGGGGCACGGACGTGTCCGTACCGCTGTCTTCCCCGTTGCTCTTGCCCGACCCTGCCGCCATGTTCGGAGCCTTATCACCACGATCGCGTTGCCGGAAGTAACTTGTTCAGTTAGCACCTGAGTTTCGGTTCGGCGGGCCGCCCACGCTGACCAAACGGGTGGCTGCTGCGCCCAACAACATGAGCATCCCGGCGAGGATCAGCGCATTGCGGGCGTCTCCCCCCAGAAGCGGCGTGTAGATCAGCGGCATCGTCAGGTTTTCAAGCAGCATCGGAATGACGATGAACATGTTGAAGATGCCCATGTAGATGCCGTTGCGCGCCGGTGGGATCGAATCGGCGAGCATCACGTAAGTATTGCCCATCATGCCGGCCCAGCCCAGGCCTATCCCCACCATCAGCAGGGCGAGCACCGGGAACGACGCGGTAAACGGGACTGCGATCATCGCCGCGCCGGCTGCGGCAAGGCAGGCGACATGGACCTTGCGCGCGCCCAGCCGCCTGACCACGGGGATCAGCGTCAGCGCACAGACGAAGGCGACGGCGTTGTAGATTGCTCCCAGCTGCTGCCCGGTCAGTACCGCATCGCGAAAGTTTTCGGACGCGGTATCGACGCTGCCGTAAAGCGAGCGGGAGAGGGCAAAGGCGATGTACTGCCAGTAGACCATCATCGCGTACCACTGGCACAGCATGGCCAGAGCCAGCTGGCGCATCGGGCCGGGCATTTCGGCGATGGCGGCGCGGATTTCCGCCAGCGTGTTCCGGGCGGTGAGGGGGCGAGCGGCGATGGCGGCGCGTTCGCCGGCGCTCAGCGGCAGTTCGGGCACGCGCAGCACCGAATAGAGAATGGTCGAAAGCGACAGCACGGCGCCGATCAGGAAGGCCAGCCGCACGATATCGGGAATGCCGCTGGGGCCTAGCAGGTGGCGGTCGATTATCCCGGTGAACAGTGACGGGGCAAGGTAGGATGCCGTATGGGCAAGCCCGGTGAACGCGCTCTGCGTGAGGAACCCGGCCGAGCGCTGATGCGGCGGGAGCCGGTCGGCGACATAGGCGCGATAAGGTTCCATGGTCACGTTGTTACCGGCGTCCAGCAGCCAGAGCAGGCTTGCCGCCATCCATAGCGCCGAGGAGCGGGGCATCGCGAAAAGCGCGGCCGAACACAGCACGGCGCCCACCAGGAAATAGGGCGTGCGGCGGCCAAGCGGGGACAGCGTGCGGTCGCTCATCGCGCCGATCAGCGGCTGGACCAGCAGCCCGGTCATCGGGCCGGCCAGCCAGAGCAGGGGTATCATCGCCTCGCTCGCGCCGAGATAGGCATAGATCGGTCCCATGTTCGCCTGCTGCAGCCCGAAACTGAACTGTAGCCCAAAGAAGCCGACGTTCATCTCGATGATGCGCAGCAGCGAAAGGTGCGGCCTGGAGCCGGTCGACATGCGAAGCCCCTTCGTGTGTGAAGCCGCACCGGGCCTATAGGTAAAGCAGAGCGCCGCACAGGGACGGATTCATAAGAATCGATTGCAAGGCTCTGGGCTAGGCGGAGTGGGCTGGTGCCGCATTCCAAATGCGCTCTTGTGCGCATCTTCAAACGGTCTCCTAGGTCATGTGCGTAGCAGGCGCTGCGGCCAAGGAAAATTACGGTCCTCGGTGAACCTACTGACTTTGTATATTTTTCATTTACAACGAAATTCAATCGATTGTACGAAGCGGGCCGATGCCTCTTCCAGACGCCTTTACCGATTGTCCCGTGACGCTGAAATGGACTGCTCAGGACCTGGGTGAACTTGCAGCGCAGCCGCTGCCCCATCCCCCGGTTCTGGTCGCGGGTGACATACGGCGGGTTGCAGAGGACCTCGACGTATGGGACGCCTGGCCACTGGCCTGCGGCAGGGGGATGCCGGTGCGCTGGCGCGGGGGCGAACTGTGGTTCGCGCTGGCCGCTCCGGCATTCGACGATCCCGAGGCGCGGCACGGCGCGGCGCGGATCCATCATTTCCACCGCATCGACGGGCGTTTCATCCATCTCGGAGCGACTTTTCCCGACGGCTTCACGCCCGGCAGCCGCGAATGGTCCGGCTCGGCTCATTATGGTGGCGGTGATGTCACCTTGTACTTCACCTCTGCCGGAACGCGCGGGGAGGCGGAGCTGACGTTCCAGCAGCGCCTGTTCGCGGCGACCACGCGGCTTGTGGACGAGGGGCAGGACGGCGCGGTCTTCGAAGCCTGGACCCACCCGGTGGAACTGGCCGTCCCGGTCGATCTGATCTACATGAGCCGCCACGATGCGACCGGGCGGGTGGGTGAGATCAAGGCGTTCCGCGATCCCGCAACCTGGCGCACCCAGCAAGGGGATGAATACCTCCTGTTCACCGCATCCTCCGCCCGGCACCTGGGCCGCTACAACGGGGTCATCGGCTGTGCCCGGCGGGCCGCAGGTGGCACCGGAAAGTTCGAAAACCTGCCGCCGCTGATCGACGCATCGGGCATTAACAACGAACTGGAGCGACCTCATGTCGTCGCGTACGGCGGGCGGCTCTACCTATTCTGGTCAACCCAGGCCAAGGTCTTTGCCCCCGGCATCGCCGCGCCCACGGGGCTCTACGGCGCCGTCGCCGACCGGATCGAGGGGCCGTGGCAATTGCTCAACGGGCACGGCCTGGTCTTCGCCAATCCCGCTGCCGAGCCGTTCCAGGCCTATAGCTGGTGGGTCCTGCCTGATCTTTCGGTGACCAGCTTCGTCGATTACTGGGGCATGGATGACGCCGAAGCGGAGCAGAAACCGGCCGGCAGAACGCACTTTGGCGGAACTTTCGCGCCGTTCCTGCAGTTGCGTCTCGATGGTACACGCGCCACGCTGAAAAGCGGGCGCTGACAACACGGATCAGGCGAACATGCACAAGCTGGCGGGCATCGAACTGGGCGGCACCAAGACGGTGGTCGTACTCGGCCAGCCGGGCCGGATCGACGAGCGTCTGGAATTTGCCACCACCGGACCGACCGAAACGCTGGACCGCGCCATCGACGCGATCCGAAGCTGGCGTGACGACAAGCCGGTGGACGCGGTGGGGATCGCCAGTTTTGGCCCGCTGCGCGTCTCGCATGAGGCATCCGACCATGGTTTCATGCTCGATACCCCCAAGCCCGGCTGGAGCGGGGCGGCGGTGGCCGGGCCTGTCGCCGCGGCACTTGGCTGCCCGGTCGGCCTCGACACCGACGTCAACGGCGCCGCGCTGGCCGAGCACCGCTTCGGCGCCGCACGCGGCTGCGAGAGCATGGTTTACCTCACCATCGGCACCGGCCTTGGCGGCGGCGTGCTGATCGCGGGGGAGCCGGCGCATGGATTGCTGCACCCCGAAATCGGCCACGTCCGCCTACGCCGCGCCCCCGGCGATACGTTCGAGGGGGCCTGCGCCTTTCATGGCGATTGCATGGAGGGCCTCGTCAGCGGTCCCGCGCTTGCCGCCCGGCTGGGCACACACCCGTCGCGGGTGGCAGCGGACGATCCGGCCTGGGAAACGGCCGCGCACGACCTTGCCGAACTGTTCGCGATGCTGATTCTGACGGTGTCTCCGCAGCGCATCGTCGTGGGCGGCGGGGTCGCCGGCAAGCAGCCCCATCTTCTGCCCATGGCGATTGCCCGTGTACCCGCGCTGCTGGGTGGATACTTGCGCGACTGCACGCGTGAGAAGCTGGCGGGCATGATAACTCCGCCGCTGCTGGGCGATGATGCCGGGCCGATGGGCGCGCTGATCCTTGCCGCCCGCGCGCTTGAGGATCGCCGGGCTCCGGCCAGGGCACTCGCGGGCGCCTGACCACTATCGGAGCAGCCCTGAAACAACTTGCGCACTGTTGAACTAATATTGCGCCGGACGGGAATTGTGTTACAGCCACGTCAAGTTCACCCGCGCTTATGTCCCGCCCTTCGGGTCGCACCATTCGGGCCGCAGCACGGTTGTCATCATCTTGCCCGATGGCTGGGTAATTCCTCCGCCTGATGGGTGGAGTATCGCTCCAACTGACCTATATGGTCACAATGCTGCAATACCCGGCACAGGATCGGGCCCGACACAGAAGCGGGATCGACCACCAAGGCCTAAAAATCGAGGATCGCGGAGAAAGCTATGAGCGCAGGCGAACTGACCGTTTCCGGCAAGACCCGGACTGCTGGCGAAAAGGCTGGCACGAAGAAGCAGGGCGCCAAGGCGGCCACTGCGCGTAAATCCTCCGAACTGCATGATACGATTGTCGAAGAGGTGCGCGGCGCGCTCCTCCCCGGCGACGGGCCCGACGATGCCGGCTCCGAGGGCGGCTCCTGGATCGACGAAGCCGCGCGGTTCCTGCTGGCGGCGGCGCAGCAGCGCAATGCCGGGGAGCCGGTTATCGAGCTTGCCTCCGCCAATGAGGAGCGGCGCCTGTTGCGCATCGCGCTGGTCAACGACGACATGCCTTTCCTGGTCGATTCGGTCGCGGCCGCGATTGCCGAGGCCGGCCTCGTGATCGACCGCCTCGTCCACCCTGTGGTGCCGGTGCTGCGCGACGCCAAGGGCAAGTTGACCGGCATGCCTGGCGCCGCGGCCGATGCGACGGGGCGCGAATCGATGATCTATGTCGAGACCCCGCGTGCGGATGCCCGTCAGCGGCGGGACCTGCTGCGCTCGCTGGAAACCACGCTGGCCGATGTGCGCGCCGCCGTGGCCGACTGGCCGCAGATGGTTGAGGCGATGCGTGCCGATGCAGAGCGGATCGACACGGCTGTGATCGACGAGGAAGGCGCGGAATTGCTGCGCTGGTTCGCCGGCGGAATGCTCACCCAGTTGGGTCACGTCACCCGCACGCGCGAAGGGGTGCGGACCGAGCGCCTTGGCGTGTGCCGGATCGACGAGGAGGATGTCCTTTCCGACGTCAGCTATACCCGTGCTTTCGCGGCTTTCGATGCTGCTCTGGCGGTGGGCAATGTCCATGCGCCGATGGCGATCAAGGCCAACCGCATCGCCACCGTCCACCGCCGCGTGCCGATTGACCTGTTCCTGGTGCCGGTGATCGAAGCGGGCAAGGTCACCGCGCTTTCCGTCCATGTCGGCATGTGGACCAGCGCCGCGCTGGCCGCCACGCCTGACCGGGTGCCGCGCCTGCGCGGTCAACTGGCGGCTTTCTCGCAGCGTCTCGAACTCGATCCCGCCGGGCACACCGGCAAGGCCCTGGCACATGCGCTGACCAGCCTGCCCCACGATCTGGTGATGGGGCTGGGCGAGGCTGACGTCGAACGCCTTGCGATGACGATGACCGGCCTTGTCGATCGCCCGCGCCCGCGCCTGCTGATCACCCGATCGCCGCTCATGCGCCACGTCTTTGCCTTCGTGTGGCTGCCGCGCGACATGCTCTCCACCCAGATGCAGCGCCGCATCCAGGGCATGATCGAGGAGGCTGCGCAGGCCCCCACGCTCGACTGGAGCCTGCAGGTCGAAGCAGGCAATCTGGCCATGCTGCGCTACACCCTCGACGTGCGTGAGGGAAACCACGAACCTTCCGAGGCGGACCTCGACAGCGCCTTGCAACTGATGCTGCGCGGCTGGACCGAGGCGGTCGAGGCGGCGCTGACGCCGGTGCTGGAGGCAGGCCGCGCGGCAGCGGTGGCCGGGCGTTATGCCGAAGCGTTCCCGATGGGCTATCGCAGCGACTACGGTGCGTCCGAAGCCGCGCTCGACATCGCCCACTTGCGCCGCGCCGCTTCTGGCGAGGCGAGCGAGAGCAACCGCGACGTGCGCCTTCATGCGCGCGACGACGATGCGGCCGGGCAACTGCGTCTCAAGATCTACCAGTCGGAAGGCAGCCTGCCGCTGTCGGACGCCGTGCCGGCGCTGGAGAACTTCGGTTTCCGGGTGCTGGGCGAAGTGCCGACATCGCTCGACAAGGGCAAGCTGGGCACGATCCACGACTTCACGCTGGAATTGCAGGGCGGACGCCCGGCGCACGAGGTTCTGGCACTGGCGCCGATGATCGAGGATGCGCTGCGCGCCGTGCTCAACGGCGGCGGCGAGAACGACGCCTTCAACCGCCTTGTCCCCGGCCTAGGCCTGAATAGCGTCGAGGCCAACTGGCTGCGCGCCTGGTATCGCTACTTGCGCCAGGCGGGCACGCACTTCGGCATTCCCACCGTGGTCGATGCATTGCTGGGCGCGCCGGCGGTGACGCGCGGCATCGTCGACCTGTTCGAGGCGATCCACGACCCCGCCTTCGATGGCGACCGCGCGCTTGCCCGCAAGGATGCGGAGGAAGCGATCCGCACGGGCCTTGCCGGCGTGGGCGCTATCAACGACGACCGTTTGCTGCGCGCCTTCCGCGACATCGTGCTGGCCATGCTGCGCACAAATGCCTTCGCTGCCGCGGGCCATGTCGCGCTGGCCTTCAAGTTCGATTCCGCGCTTGTCCCCGGCCTGCCCAAACCCGTGCCGTGGCGCGAGATTTTCGTCTATTCGCAGCGGGTCGAGGGCATCCACCTGCGCGCCGGGCCGATCGCACGCGGCGGCCTGCGCTGGTCCGACCGGCGCGACGATTTCCGCGTCGAAATCCTGGGCCTGATGAAGGCGCAGCGTGTGAAGAACGCGGTCATCGTGCCGACCGGCGCGAAGGGCGGTTTCTATCCCAAGCTGCTGCCCGATCCCTCCCGCGACCGCGCTGCATGGGCCGCCGAAGGGCAGGGGTCCTATGAGGTCTTCGTCGATACCCTGCTGTCGATCACCGACAATATCGTGGCCGACAAGGTGGTCCACCCCGAAGGCGTGGTGATCCTCGACGGCGAGGACCCGTACTTCGTCGTCGCCGCCGACAAGGGCACCGCGAAGTTCTCCGACGTGGCGAACGGCATTGCCGAGGGCCGCGATTTCTGGCTCGACGATGCGTTCGCCAGCGGCGGCTCCAATGGCTACGACCACAAGGCCATGGGCATCACCGCGAAGGGCGCCTGGCTTTCGGTGCAGCGCCACTTCCTGGAAATGGGCGTGGACGTCCAGGTCGATCCGGTGCGCGTCGTCGGCTGCGGCGATATGTCGGGTGACGTGTTCGGCAACGGCATGCTGCTGTCGAAGTCGCTGAAACTGGTCGCCGCGTTCGACCACCGCCACATTTTCCTCGATCCCGATCCCGATGCGGCGAAAAGCTGGGAGGAACGCCAGCGCCTGTTCGACCTGCCGGTTTCCAGCTGGAACGACTATGACAAGGCGCTGATCTCCAAGGGTGGCGGGGTGTTCCCGCGTAGCCTGAAATCCATCCCGCTGAGCGAGGAAGCCCGCGCCGTGCTGGGCATCGGCGCGAGCGAGATCGACCCCGATTCGCTGATCACGGCGATCCTGTGTTCGCCGGTCGACCTGCTGTGGTTCGGCGGCATCGGCACATACGTGAAGGCTTCCGCCGAGAACAATGTGCAGGTGGGCGATCCCACCAACGACGGCCTGCGCATCAGCGGCAACGAACTGCGCGTGAAGGTCGTGGGCGAAGGCGCCAACCTGGGCGTGACTCAGGCCGGGCGCATCGAATTCGCCGATCGCGGCGGGCGCATCAATGCCGATTTCATCGACAACTCGGCCGGGGTCGACTGCTCGGACAACGAGGTCAACATCAAGATCGCGCTGGCCGCCGCCAAGCGGGCGGGCAAGCTGTCCGAACCGCAGCGCGTGGAACTGCTGCGCTCGATGACCGACGAAGTCGGCGCGCTGGTGCTGGAGGACAACCGCCTTCAGGCGCTGGCGCTGTCGATCGCGCAGCGCGGCGGGGCGCAGGTCATGCCTTCGCACATCCGCCTGATCGAGACGCTGGAGGAAGGCGGCCATCTTGACCGCCGCACCGAAGGCCTTGCCGACAATGACGTGCTGGCGCGCCGCGCGCAGGATGGGCGCGGACTGACCCGGCCTGAACTGGCGGTGCTGCTTTCCAGCGGCAAGCTGGTGCTGCAGGCCGCGATCGAGGGTAGTGATCTGCCCGCCGATCCCAGCCTGTCGGACATGCTGATCGCCACCTTCCCGCAGGCCATGCAGAAGAAGTACGCGCGCTTCATCAAGGGCCACCGCCTGGCGAACGAGATCATCGCCACCAAGCTGGCCAACCGCATCGTCAATCGCCTGGGCATCGTCACCCCGTTCGAACTGGCCGAGGAAGAGGGCGCCACGCTTGCCCAGATCGCCGCGGCCTTCGCGCTGGCAGAACAGCTGTTCGGGCTGGACGCGCTGTGGGAGCAGCTTGAAGTTGCCCCCATGGCCGAGACGGCGCGTGTGGCTCTGTTCGAGATGGTGGCCAACTCGGTACGCGGCCACATGGCCGATCTGCTGCGCGCGGGCGCCGGCCGGATCGCTCCGTCCGAACTGGCGGCGCGGTTGGAGAAGGGCATCGCCGCCCTCTCCACCGACACCGTCGAACTGCTGGGCGAACGTACCCTGGCCCACTCGCGCAAGCTGCGCACAGGCCTGACCGATCTGGGCGCACCTGAAGACGTGGCAGGCCAGGTGGCGAACCTGTTCGACCTCGACGGGGCGGTGGGCGTGGCGGCGCTGGCCAGCGAAACGGGTATTGCCCCGCGCAAGCTGGTCACCGCCTTCACCCGCATCGGTGCCGGGCTGGGCCTCGACTGGGCGCAGGCGAGCGCGGCCATGATGAGCCCGTCCGATCCTTGGGAGCGCCTGCTGGTCGCCGGCCTTGCGCGCGACTTCCAGCAGATGCGCCTGGACTTCCTGCGTACCATAGCACGCACCAAGGCGGGCAAGAGCGACCCGCTGGCTGCTACCGAGGAGTGGGGCCGCGACCATCTGAGCGCGCTGGAAAACTTCCGCGCGATCGTCCACCGGGCGGAGAACGCAGTGGTGGTCAGCCCGGCGATGCTCGCGCAGATCGCCAGCCAGGCGCGCAACCTGCTGGCACGTTAAACAGGCCTTGCCCCTTCCTCAGCTGAGGAAGGGGCCTGCCCCGCGCCGCTCAATCCAGGGGCACGGGCTGCGTTTCCTTTACCGTTTCCAGCACGATGATCGACTTCACATCGCGCACCCCCGGAATGCGCAGCAAGGTGCGCAGGGTGATCTGCGAGAGATGCTCGACGTTGCGCGCCATCACCCGCACCAGGTAATCCATGTCGCCGGTCACCGCATGGCAGGCGATGACGTGCGGGTTCTCGGCGATGGCCTGCTCGAAGCGGGCGATGTTCTCGTCGATGTGGGCGTTGAGATTTATCAGCACATAGGCTTCCAGTTCGAGGCCCAGCTTGCGTGGGTCCAGCACCGGCGCGTAGCCCCGGATCACGCCCTCGTCCTCAAGTCGTTTGATCCGGCGGCTGACCGGCGTGGCCGATAGCGCCGCGCGCTCGGCCACTTGCGCCACGGGCATGCGGGCATCTTCGCGCAGGGCGGCGATGATCTTGCGGTCGAATTCGTCCAGCTGCACGGATCACCTCAGGGATGGGATTGGTTTGGTGGATTTCACCAATACCACGCTTCCCGCCCCGCACAATCGCACGGAACTGAAGCAGGGCCTGTAGTATTGTCCTTTTCATGAAGAAGCCCCGCACCCAGACATCAGGCAGCGGCCTTCGAGGAGAGTACGAAGGCGCGGCTGACGATTACACCGTCGGGCAGGATTGGCATGCCTATACTCCGCAGATGCACGAGCGCTGGCGCCGCCTGTTCGCGCGCCAGTCGGCACTGGTGAAGACCCACGCCTGCGCCGCCTTCCGCGATGGACTGGCGCGGCTAGACTGCGCGCAGGGTATTCCGCGTTTCGAGGATGCCAATGTCATTCTGGGTGCCGCTACGGGCTGGCAGCTGGTCGCCGTGCCGGGCTTCATCCCGGACGCTGTGTTCTTCGACCATCTTGCCCACCGCCGCTTCCCGGTTACCCGCTGGCTGCGCGAGGAACATGAGCTGGACTACCTTGTCGAGCCTGACGTGTTCCACGATTTCTTCGGCCACGTGCCGATGCTGCTGAACCCCGCAATCGCCGATTTCCTGGAGCTTTACGGTAAAGCCGGCGAAAGGGCGATGGCGATGGACGCGTTGGACATGCTGGCGCGCATCTACTGGTACACGATCGAATTCGGTCTCGTGCGCGAGGAGGGCGGCCTGAAGGTCTTCGGCGCCGGTATCATATCCTCCTCGGGCGAAACCCGCTTTTCGATCGAGGACGCGAAGGTTTTGCGCCTGCCGTTCGAGGCGGTGCGGGTGATGCGCACCGGCTACATGATCGACAGCTTCCAGAAGACCTACTTTGTCCTCGAAAGCCTGCCGCAGCTGATCGAGGCGCTGGTGCACCTCGATTTCGGCCCCGTCTACGAAACCTGGCGCACCCACGCGCCGCTGCCTGCCGGCGATACGCTGCCGGGCGAAATTCCCATCGCTGGAGAACCCGCATGACCGATCTGTTCGACAATCCCATCGGCCTGGACGGCTTCGAATTCGTCGAGTTCTCCGCGCCCGAAAAAGGTCTGCTGGAGCCGGTATTCACCGCGATGGGCTTTACGAAGATCGCGCGCCACCGCTCCAAGGACGTCGAGCTGTGGCGGCAGGGTGCGATCAATTTCATCACCAATTACGAGCCGCATAGCCCGGCCTGGTACTTCAGCCGCGAACATGGCCCCTCGGCCTGCGGCATGGGCTTTCGCGTTACCGATGCCCGCGCCGCCTATGCCGAACTGCTCGCCCGCTCGGCCGAGCCGGTGATGGTCGGCACCGGGCCGATGGAACTGCACCTTCCCGGCATTCGCGGCATCGGCAATTCGATCATCTATCTGATCGACCGCTATGAAAAGGACGGCAACGGCGCGCTTTCGATCTACGACATCGATTTCGAGTACATCCCGGTCGTTGACCGCCACCCGGTTGGCGCGGGCTTTGCCGAGATCGACCACCTGACGCACAACGTCTACGGCGGGCGCATGGCCTACTGGGCGGACTTCTACGAGAAGCTCTTCAACTTCCGCGAGATCCGCTACTTCGATATCAAGGGCGAATATACCGGCCTGACCAGCAAGGCGCTGACCGCGCCCGACGGCAAGATCCGTATCCCGCTCAACGAGGAAAAGGACGGCGGGAAAGGTCAGATCGACGAATTCCTGCGCGCCTTCAATGGGGAGGGCATTCAGCACATCGCGCTCATCTGCGACGATCTCGTCACTGCGTGGGACCGCCTCAAGGCGCTGGGCGTGCCCTTCATGACCGCGCCGCCGGAAACCTATTACGAGATGCTGGCCGAGCGCCTGCCGGGCCACGGCGAGCCGGTCGATCAGTTGCAGTCACGCGGCATCCTGCTCGACGGCACCGTCGAAGATGGCCGCCCGCGCCTTCTGCTCCAGATCTTCGCCGAAGCGCGGGTGGGGCCGGTGTTCTTCGAGTTCATCCAGCGCAAGGGCGACGATGGCTTCGGCAACGGCAACTTCAAGGCCCTGTTCGAAAGCATGGAGCGCGACCAGGTCCGCCGCGGCGTGCTGAAGGTGGAGCCGGCGGAGTGAACGCAAGGCCGGGTTCGGCGATGATTTAGACCGGGGCATCACAAAGGGGGTTGATACTTACCCCCTGACCCGCTCATGCTGGAAGTGTCGAAGCACGAGCGGCGCGCAAAGCCCCGGCACGACGGGAGAGAAGACGATGCAGCAAGCGCCAAACCTGGGCGGCATCCACCACGTGGCCTATCGCTGCCGTGATGCGAAGGAGACGGTCACGTTCTACCGCGATGTGATGGGCATGGATTTCATGCTCGCCATCGCCGAGGACACCGTGCCCTCCACCGGCGCGCCGGACCCGTACATGCACGTCTTCCTCGACTGCGGAGGCGGCAATGTGCTGGCCTTTTTCGAACTGCCCAACGCCCCCGAAATGGGCCGCGACGAGGCGACCCCCGCCTGGGTACAGCACATTGCCTTCAAGGTGGACAGCGAGGCGGACCTTCTCGCCGCCAAGGCCCGCGCCGAGGCGGCCGGGCTGGAGGTGGTCGGCCCCACGCACCACGGCGTGTTCAAGTCGGTCTATTTCTTCGATCCCAACGGCCACCGGTTGGAACTGGCCTGGCAGTTCGGTTCGGCGGACCAGATGGCCAGCCTCAAGGCGGTGGCGCTCGACATGCTCGACGAATGGGCGGTGACACGCAAGGCCCCGCGCCACGCCGCCTGGCTCCACGAAAAGATCGCGGCGGAAAGCTGATGGCCATGGGCGCGCCGCTCCGCCTCCATGGCTATCATCGCAGTTCCACCAGCTACCGGGTGCGCATCGCGCTGAATCTGAAGCGGCTGGACCACGAGATTGTGCCGGTGAACCTGCTCGCCCGGGAACAGCGCAGCGAAGCGTTCCGCGCCCGCAATCCTTTCGCCGGAGTACCGACGCTGGAGGCGGACGGCGTGGTCATGGCCCAGTCGATGGCGATCCTGGAATGGCTGGACGAGCGTTTTGTCGAACGGCCGCTCTTGCCAGCCGGTATCGCGGACCGTTTCGCTGCGCGCGAACTGGCGATGGGAATTGCCACCGAACTGCATGCGCCGCTGAACGGGCCTGTGCTTGAATACCTCAAGCTGGACCTCGGCCATGCTCAGGCGGAAGTCGACATCTGGTATTGGCACTGGCTGGAAAAGACCCTGACCGCCGTCGAAGCGCGTCTGGCGCAGCGCGGGACCGGCGATTTCCTGTTTGATGGGCCGGGCTATTTCGAATGCGTGCTGGTTCCGCAGCTATACAACGCGCGTCGTTTCGCCTTCGACCTTGCGGCTTACCCGCATATGACAAGGATCGAGGCAGCTTGCCTGACCGACCCGGCGTTCGTCGCAGCTCACCCGGACAACCAGCCTGATTCTCCGGTAGGGTGATCGGCCGACTTGTTGACGTTTCAGCTTTCGGCGGGTGCCAGCAGCAAGTCGCGCAGGGCCGAGAGGCTGGGCAGGATTTCCGCCGCCAACAGTATCTGCTCCTCGGTGGCCGGCAGCATATCCGGGACCATGACGGTAGCGATCCCTGCGGCCGTGGACGAGCGCACTCCGGCATAACTGTCCTCCACTGCTACGCAGTGGGCGGGGTCGACGCCCAGCAGGCTTGCGGTCAGCAGGTAGGGTTCGGGATGCGGCTTGGCGTTGGTAACGTCGCTGCGGGTGACCACGACGTCAAAGTAATCCAGCAGCCCGGCCTTCGCCAGCCGCTCCTGTGCCTTGCCGCCCTGGGTGGAGGTACACAGCGCCAAGGGGACACCGGCATCGCGGAAGTGCCGGAGGATGGCCTGCGCGCCGGGACGAAGCGGCAGTCCGGCATCGATCGCCGCCTCGAACAGCACGTCGGAATCGGCATAGAACCGCGCCAGAGGAAACTCCGGGCCGAGCCTTTCTGCCAGCATGACTTCGTTCGCATCGCGGCTGACGCCGATCATGGCTTCCAGAACCTCCTCGGGCACCGGCGAACCCAGCGCGGCCCCGGCCTCCTCGAAAGCGCGGTGCTGAGCGGCCTCGGTTGAAAGCAGGGTACCGTCCATGTCGAAGATGACGGCGCGGATTGGATCAGGAAGGGCGGACGAGCGCGCGGTTCGGGTCAAAGTGGCCATGGTCTCAATATGAAGACTGTTTGTGGAGGGACCATTGCAAAGCACGAACCTGCTGTTGCGAATTACAGAAGATCAGAACGATGCCCGGTCCAGTTCCTCCAGGCCGAGTTCGGCGCAGAGCGCGGCCCGCGCGTTGAGACAGGCGCGCCATAGTGCGGGGTCGGACAGGTCCTCCACCGTGATGCGTTCGGGCCAGACGCGGGTCACCAGCGCTTCGATGCGGTCCAGCTTTTCCGGCGTGGCCATAAAGCGGCGGTCGACCGCGTCCGGGTCTGCCACCACGCGCAGGCGCAGGCAGGCGGGGCCGCCGCCGTTCGCCATGCTTTCGCGCAGGTCGTGGACGAAGAGGTGTCGGATCGGGCCGTTCCCGGCGACGTGGGCTTCCAGCCACTGCCAAACCGCAGGCGTTTCGCGTGCTTCGCCGGGCAGGACCAGCGCCATTTCGCCTGATGGCAGGGTCACCAGCTGGGCGTTGAACAGGTAGGAACTGATCGCATCCGCCAGGCTGACCGCAGCGGCGGGGACTTCGACGATCTCGATCTCGGGCAGCTTTTCGCGCAGCTGGGCATAGAGCGCGTCCCGGTCTGCGAAGGCGAGTTCGTGCGTGAACAGCACGCGCTCGTTAGCGACGGCGACCACGTCGTTGTGGAAGGCGCCGGCGGCGATGGCCTCGTCCGATTGCCGCGCGAAAACGGTACGTTCGGGGGCGAGGCCATGGATGCGGGCGACCGCCTCGCTCGCCTCGCGGTGCTGGCGCGCGGGGAAGGGACCGCCCGCCACGCCGTAGACGAAGACCTCGATGCCCTGCGATCCGTGCCCGGCGCAAAGGCGCATGTGGTTGGCGGCGCCTTCGTCCCCGAACGGCGGCGGGACCGGGGCGTGGACGGCGAAATGCTGGGGGTTTGCGAAAGCGATTTGCAGCTGCGCCAGCGTTTCGCGCCATTCGTGGCTGCGGTGGGGCATCGTGCCCAGATTGGCGACGGTCAGATGGCAACGCCCGTCCGCGCTATCCGGTGCGGGCGAGACTGTTGCGGCATTGGCGGCCCACATCGAGGAGGCTGACAAGGCATTGGCGCGCAGGGTCAGGCTCGCATCCTCCACCGTGGTGCCCAGCAGGCTCAGCCATGCCTCGTCCGGGCGGCGCTGGGGCAGGAACAGGCCCTGCGGCAGTCCGCGCTCCAGATTGGCGCGCATCTTGGCGAGGCCCTGCAACGCTGCCGCGCGGGGCGCCGAAACTTTGCCGAAGTTCTTCGCCGAGCCGAGATTGCCAAGGCTCAAGCCAGCGTAATTGTGGCTGGGGCCGACGATGCCGTCGAAGTTGATCTCGGTGAGCATGACGTCTCTTTCAGGCCGGTGCGTAAGTGATCGTATCGCCCGGACCCACGCCGAGCAGGGCGGCGGCATCTTCGTCCAGCGTCACGCCGTCTCCGGTGATCTGGCCAAGGCAGGCGCGGAAATCGGCCAGTCGCCCGGTCGCGATCAGGTGCGTCGCCTCGCCCTTGCTGACTGGGCCGATCGCGCCGATCTTCGCCGTTCGCGCTGCCTGCACGGTGCGGATCTGGTCGGTGCGGGCGATCATGGTCGGACCGCCGTCGAAGATATCGACGTAGTTCTGGAAGGCGAAACCCTCGCTTTCCAGCATCCGCATTGCGGGGCGGCCGGAGTAGTGCGGCTGGCCCATAACCTGCCGCGCGCCTTCGGAAAGCAGCGCGGTATAGATGGGATGCTTGGGCATGAGGTCGGCGATGAACTGGTTGCCGTGAGTGCCGTTGAACTCGTCCGCATCGCGGAAACTCATGTCGAAGAACCGGCCCGCAAGCCCGTCCCAGAACGGCGAGTTTCCGGCATCGTCGATGGCGCCGCGCAGTTCGGCCAGGGTCATGTCGCCGAAGCGGTCCCGGTGCGCGGCGATGAACAGGTAGCGGCTGCGTGCCAGCAGCTTGCCCACGCCAGCCGAGCGTTCGGTGGCGTCGAGGTACAGCCCGCCCACTTCGCTCGCCCCGTCAAGGTCGGTGCAAAGGGTGAGCATTTCCGCGCGGAAAGTGCGGTCCAGTTCCTTGGAATGCTGGGTGATGCGGCCGATGCGGTAGGAGTAGAACGGCAGTTCGGTGCCGACCTGCGAAAACGCCTGGCAAGTGCCGCGCACTTTGCCGTCGGCGGTGTCTTCGAGGATGAACACGAACAGGTCGTTGGCGATCTGGCCATCATCGCGGGCGAAGCTCTTGGCGGCGCGTTCCAGCTTGGCCTGAAGGGTGGGGCGGTCGGGCGGCAGGTTGGTGAAGCCGCCGCCGGTGCCCTTGGCCATGCGATACAGCGATTCGAGGTCGCGCTCCTGCGCGGTTCTAAGCAGGAAGGTCATGCGGGCGGCACTCCGTAACGGTCGAGGCGGTGCATCACCAATGCCGTGAGGCGGGCGCGGGCGTCGAGCGAACTGGCGATCATGAACTCCTGCGCGGAATGGATGGAGCCGCCCAGCGCGCCCATCGTGTCGAGCACGGGCACACCGCAGGCGGCGATGTTGTTGCCGTCGCACACGCCGCCGGTGTCCTGCCAGCGCATCGGCTGGCCAAGGTCGGTGGCGGCTTGGCTGACGAGGCCGAACAACGCCTCGGTGCGCGGCGTGATCGGCTTGGGCGGGCGGGAGACGTGGCCGTGGAGGTGGATCTGCACCTCATGCGCGGCGCTGACTGCGGCCACCGCCTCGTCGATCAGGGCGCCGGCGATTTCGGCAAGGGCGGGCGTGCGGGGGCGCAGGTTGAAGTGCAGGATCGCGAGGTCGGGCACGGTATTGTTGGGGGCGCCGCCCTCGATCCGTGCGGGGTTGATGGACAGCCCCTCGCGAACTCCGGCGGCGAGGCGCATGGCAAGGTCACTGGCGGCGACAAGAGCGTTGCGCCCGTCCTGCGGGTTACGCCCGGCGTGGGCGGAGCGGCCTTTGACGACAGCGGAATAATTGCCCGATCCGGGCCGGGCGCGGGCCATGGAGCCATCGGGCAGGGCGGGTTCGTACGTCAGCGCCGCCAGCTTGCCCTGCGCCATCTGTGCGATCAGCGCGGCGGAGGAGAGCGAGCCGGTTTCCTCGTCGCTGTTGATGAGGACATCGTAGCCGAGCGTGGGCGCGTCCTGTTCGTAGGCGGCCAGCCCCGCCAGCATCAGCGAGAGCCCGCCCTTCATGTCGGCGGTGCCGGGGCCGTTCAGAGTGTCCCCGTCCAGCCAGGCGCAGGTCTGGAAGGGGTGTTCGCGCGAATACACGGTGTCCATGTGGCCGGTCAGGATCACCCGGCGTTCTGCGGCGGGGCGGACCGAGAGGACAAGGTGGCGGCCGTGGCCGACTTCGTGAAGCTGGCCCCTGCCGTCGACCTTTTCGACCGGGGCGGCATCGACCAGTCGCACTTCGCCCGGAAGCTGTGCGAAGGCGTCGGCAAGATATCCGGCCATCGCCGCGAGGCCTTCCAGATTGCCGGTGCCGCTGTTGATCGACGCCCATTCCAGCGTGCGCGCGAGGATGGGCGCCCGCTCTACCGGCGCGATGAGGCCCTGTTCTTCGACGGTGAGGCTCATGCCCGCAGCTTGCCGGCGAGGGCGCCGCTGTTGCCACTGGCATCCGTCGCCTCGAAACTGGCGACGGGATAGGCGCAGTAATCGGCGGCGTAGTAGGCGCTGGGACGGTGGTTGCCACTTTCGCCGAGGCCGCCGAAGGGCATCGAACCAGCGGCGCCCGTGGTAGGGCGGTTGCGGTTGACCACCCCGGCGCGGCCCTCGACGAGGACGCGCTGCCATAGCGCATCGTCGGCGCTGATGAGGCCGGCGGAAAGGCCGAAGCGGGTGTTGTTGGCGGCCTCGATCGCGGCATCGAAGTCCGGCACGCGGCTGATCTGCAGGACCGGCGCGAAGATTTCCTCGTCAGGGACGAAAATGCCGGTGACGTCCAGTATGGCCGGGGTCACGAAGGCGCCTGAACGGCCTTCCACGCCGTTCAGGGGACGGATCACCTTGGCGCCGCGCTCAACCAGTTCGGCAAACCGGGCCTTGGCGGCCTGCGCTGCGGCGTCCGATATCAGCGGGCCGATCCATGGTTCCGGCGTTTCGTTCCATGCGCCGATCACGATGCGATCAGCGAGCCCGGCCACGGCGTCCACCAGCGCGGCGCCGAAGGCATTGTCGGGCACGATCAGCCGCCGGGCGCAGGAACAGCGCTGGCCGGTGGTGATGAAGCCCGACTGGACGACGACCGAAGCGGCCTCGTCCACGTCCGCAGAGTCCCATGCGATCAGCGGGTTGTTGCCGCCCAGTTCGAGAGCGAGGATCACGTCTGGCCGGTCAGCGAAGATGCGCCGGAAGTGCGCGCCTGCCCCTGCCGAGCCGGTGAACAGCAGCCCGTCGATATGTCCGGCGACCAGCGCTTCGCCCGTTTCACGCGCGCCCTGTATGCACTGAAAGACATGGCGGTGATCTGCCAGTGCCTCCGCCCAGCACTCGGCCATTGCCGCGCCGGTGGCGGGGGTCATCTCGGAAGGTTTGAACACCACCGTGTTGCCCGCGATCAGGGCGGGGACGATATGCCCGTTGGGAAGATGGCCGGGGAAGTTGAACGGACCCAGCACCGCCATCACGCCGTGCGGACGATGGCGCAGGACGGCCTGACCGAAGGGCATGGCGCTTTGCCTGTCACCGGCACGCTCCGCCTGCGCGGTGATCGACAGGCCGACCTTGCCGATCATCGAGGCGACTTCGGTCCGGGTTTCCCACATAGGCTTGCCGGTTTCGCGCGCGATGATTTGTGCGATGGCGTCCTTGCGGGCCTCCAGCGCGGCCTTGTAGCGCTGCGCCGCGGCAACGCGCTCGGCAACCGGCAGGGCGGCCCAGGCGGGGAAGGCCTTGCGGGCACGAAGGAGGGCGGCGGAGACGGCTTGCGGTCCGGCGATCTCGCCTTCCCACACGGTTTCGCCGGTAGCGGGATCGAAGGATTGCAGCATGGTCATGCGCCTCTGGTCACGGCGAAGATGCCGGTGGCGTTGCCGCTGTCGAAGGTGAGGTCGAGCTTGCCGGTTTCCGGGTCGATATCGCGGGTGATGAATTCGTAGAACGAGCCGGGCACGTCTTGCGACGTTTCGCCGCCATCAGCCAGGCGGAAGGGCCGGGCCACCTTGTCCGCCAGGATCGCGGTCTGGCGCACGCGGCCGTTGCGGGAGATTTCGACGGCGGGCTTGAGGGGGTAGCCGGCGGCTTTCAGCTCCTCGGAATGGGCCTGCACGTCGGCGACGCGGGTGGTTGCGTGATTGAAAGCATTGCCTTCCGTAGCGATCCAGGCGCCTTCCTTGCTGTGTTCGAGCAGGGTCTGGTAATCCTCCAGCGCCGGGGCCGGATGCTGGCGGGCGAAAGCGGCGAGCGCGCCCTTCAGGATCGTGATGCCGTCTGCGATGGTGCAGTCGCTGTGCCGTCCGATCGCATTGAGCGCGAGCCATTCCGCTTCGCCGAGCGGGTCGCTCGAAGCGCCGAAGATCCTTGCGGCGGCGTCCTGCGCGGGCGGGGCCAGCTGGTCGATGTGCAGTTCGGAAACGAAGAACTGCGGCACCGTTTCCGGCAGGTCGGTCTGCACGAAGGCGCGGCCGGTCATCGTCAGCGCGGGCAGCGGATAGAGGCCGCGCACTTCGTAGCCCAAAGGCGCGAGGAAGCGCAGGAATGCCTCGTGGCCCGAAGGCAGCGCGCCGGTCTCTCCAGCGATGGTGCGCAGGGCGCCGTGGTCGAAGACGATGGCCTCGCCCTTTTCGCGCATTTCACTGACGTAGCGCGCTGCGGTCGGCACCCGGTCCAGCAGGTCGAGGAACAGCGCGGCGTTGAGCGCCATCGCGACTTGCGCGCGGCTTGCGCGGTCCTTGCCGCCGCCGAGGGCAGGGTCGATTTCCAGCGTGTCCAGCACCCATACGGCGCGTTCTTCGCCGACGATGGGTGCGAGCAGGTCGCGGAGCGTTTTCAGGTCTTGCGCGGCGGTGCGCGAGGCAGGTGCCATGCCATCCTCGTTGTAAAATTATTGCGTGTAAGCGAAACATAGGAAAGCAGCGGGCCGAAGTCCATCGTAGTGATGGGAACGCGCAAACCCGCCAGAATCCTGCGGAAAATGGCGGATTTTTTCCCCGCGAGCCGCCAGGGCGATGGTGGAAGGCGGGTTACTGGACAGTTGCTTCCGCGCACGCTTTGCTCGGCAAAACGGGGGCGAGGAGAGACGCGTATGACCGGCATCCGCACAGGCTTTATCGGCATCGGCAGTCAGGGCGCGCCGATGGCGTACCGGATGCTGGCGCGGTTCCCGCTGACCGTCTGGGCGCGGCGGCCCGACGCGGCGGCCGAGTTCGCGCAGAAAGGCGCCGCGGTTGCCGGTAGCGTGGAGGAACTGGGCGCCGCCTGCGATCATGTGGGGCTCTGCGTGGTCAACGATACGGACGTGCTGGATATCTGCGGCCGGTTGGTCCCCGCGATGAAGCCGGGCAGCCTGCTTGCGCTCCATTCCACGGTTCTGCCGCAGACTGCCGATGCGGTGGAGGGACTGTGCTCGCGCCGAGGTATCGCAATGGTCGATGCCCCGGTCAGCGGCGGCGCGCCCGGCGCAGAAGCGGGGACTATGACGGTGATGTGCGGCGGTTCGCGCGCGGCTTTCGAACAGGCCCGCCCCGTGTTCGAAAGTTTCGCCGCGCTGATCGTCCTGCTTGGCCCGGCGGGCGCAGGACAGAAGGCCAAGATCGTCAACAATGCGCTGATGGCCGCGAACATGGGGCTGGCGCAGGCGGCCTTGCAGGCGGGCGAGGCGCTGGGAGTGGACCGGGAGGCGCTGGCGGCTCTGGTCAAGGCCAGTTCGGGCCGCAGCTTCGGCTTTGAGGTCTATGCGCGCATTGCCCAGCCGCGCGCCTTCGAACATGGAGCGAAGATGCTGCTCAAGGACACCGATCTGCTGGCGGCGATCCTGCCAGGCTCGCCCGACACCGCGATGCTTGAACATGCAGCGAAATCGTTCCTGCTGCGAGCAACCGGCGCGGCGAACTGATTCTTGGTCGCCTGCCGGGGAGTACCTATATCCGCACCCGGACGCCATAGCGAACGAGAGGGTGCGATGAATTTCCTTGAGCGGCTCGGCCTGAGTATTCCCCTGATTCAGGCACCGATGGCGGGCACGAGCACGCCCGAAATGGCGGCGCAGGTATCGGATGCAGGTGCGCTGGGCTCGATCGCGGTGGGCGCCACCGATGCCGCCGGGGCGCGGGCGATGATCGCCGAGGTTCGGGCGCGGACAGACCGGCCGTTCAACGTCAACGTGTTCGTCCATTCAACGCCCGTTGCCGATCCCGCGCGTGAGACGGCGTGGACGCAGTGGCTGCGTTCGCTGTTCGTCGAATTCGGCGCCGAGCCGCCAAAGGCGCTGCGCACGATCTACCGCAGCTTTGCCGACGATGCGGACATGCTCGCGCTGCTGGTGGAGCAGGCGCCGCCCGTCGTGAGCTTCCATTTCGGCCTGCCGTCGGAGGAGGCGATTGCGGCGCTGCGCGGGCGCGGCGCGCTGCTGCTGGCGAGCGTGACGAGCCTCGACGAGGCGCGGGCCGCCGCAGCGGCGGGCATCGACGTGGTGGTGGCACAAGGCATCGAGGCGGGCGGGCACCGGGGCATGTTCGATCCTGCCGCGCCTGACGCGCAGCTTGGCACGATGGCACTGACGCGGCTTGTGGTGCGCGAAGGTTCGCTGCCGGTGGTCGCGGCGGGCGGGATCATGGACGGGGCGGGAATTGCCGCCGCGCTCGATCTCGGCGCGGTGGCGGCGCAGATGGGAACGGCCTTTGTCGGCTGCCCCGAATCGGCGGCGGACGAGGCCTATCGCGCGGCGCTGGCGGGGCCGGGGGCCTATCGCACCGTGCTGACGCCGCTGATTTCGGGGAGGCCGGCCCGTGCGCTGGCGAACCGCTTCACCGCCTTGGCTGGCGATGTGCCGGTGCCGGACTATCCGATTGCCTATGACGCCGGAAAAGCACTCAACGCCGCCGCCAAGGCGCGAGGGGAGCATGGTTTCGGGGCGCAGTGGGCCGGGCAGGGCGCTCCGCTGGCGCGGCCTATGCCGGCGGCGCAGCTGGTTGAAACCTTGCGGGAAGAACTGGCGATGTGCCGGAGATGAGCGATCCTCCCCGAGACAAACTCGGGGAGGAAATGGGCGTCACCCGTGGGCGCCGAACTCGTTCGCCAGCGCCGTGGTGATCCGCAGGGACAGCGCGTGGGAGCGGGCGATCGGGTCGATGTAGTCCTTGTGGATGCCTGCATACCCCGTCGCGCTGGAATCGGGGTATTCGCTGGGCGCTTCCACCGCGAAATCGCTGATCGAGGGGAAGTGGATGGGAAAGGCGCGGCGCAGCTGGGCCAGGCCGTCCTCGACGCGCAGGGTGAAGAACATCTCCAGCACGTCGTCGCGGCTGATGTCGTTGGCGCGGCTGAAGGCCGGGACCATGACCGCGCGCAGGAACATGTGCTGGAACAGCGCGATCCGCAAGGAATGCAGCACACCAAGGCTGCGGCGCGTATGCTCGCGGTCCTTGAGCGGGGCTTCGTCGGGGATCAGGTCCAGCAGGCGGTGCAGCTTCAGCGCATCGACCCGCAGGCGCGACGCGAGGCGGCGGTAGACGCCGGTGCGGTCGTCCTTGGTCAGATATTCGGCCAGCTTGAGGCAGGCGTCGGAAATCTGCTGCTCGTCACCGCGATAGGGCCGGCTGGCCCAGTAGGCGGAGTTGAACAGCTCACCATAAGCCGAGACGGTCTTGATCGAGGCGAGCGCATTGGCCGCGCGGGCCAGACGCACGATCTGCCGGCCGCGTGCGCTGTCCCGCAAAAGACCTGCGATTTCCTCGCGGTTGCCGTCCGCTGCCGTGCCAATGCCGGCGATCACGTTCACTGGATAGCCCAGCTGCTGCAGGATCGCATTGTGCGGGATTGCGCGGATCTGGCGCAGGCTCATCGTCCGGTCGGAGGCGAGGTCCGACTGACGGCGCGCCTTGCGGCTGCCGGTGTCGTTCAGCAGGCCAAGCCCGAACGCGGTGATGGCGCGGCTATAGGTGCTGGATTCCAGATGCTCGTGCTGGATGCCGCGGATCGCCCGGTAGAAATCGAGGCTTAGGTCGGTGCGGCGATAGAACGGATCGGTCGGCGCGCCTACGTCTGCGTCCCACAAGGGCCGCTCGGTCATGCGGGTGAGGGTGGCGAGCGCCAGTTCGTCGGAGCCGAACCAGAGGTAGCCGTCGCCGCCCTGAAACGAGACTTCCGGCTCCAGCCGGATCGACGCGCGCAGGAAGCGGCGGCGCGCCCAGGGGGACATCTGCCAGTCGAAACGGTCGTCGATGCTTGAGGGGTGGCAGCCCCGGCCCATCGATTCGCCGCCGGTGTTGAAGATCAGCGCGCACACGTCCGACAGGCCGTTGGCGGCCATCGCTTCGGCGAGACGGCCCTGAAGACGCTCGATCGCCAGCGCGGCGGGAACCTGCCCCACGAAGCGGCCAGCGTCGGAGAAGCCGGTCTGGATCGCCACGCGGCCGCGCTTGCGGGCGTAATCGCGGTAGGCCGGCTCTGCCAGCACCGCATCGAGGAAGCGGCCGCCGTGTTCCAGCGCGGTTTCGGTCTCGAACAAGGGCGAGACATCGACCTTGTCGTCGATCCCGAACATGCGCGCGAAATAGAGCGCGGCAAGGACGGTGGTGGGTTCCTCGCATTCGGCCACCAGCATGCGGATGGGCGAATCGGCGTCGATGTGGCCGAGGATCTGCGCCATGGCCAGAAACTGGCGCACGGCGGTGCTGTTCTCGATCGCCAGCGCGGCGAAATTCGAGGTGAGCGGCTTCACTTCGGCCAGCAGTTCGCGCATCCGCACCAGCGCGGCCTGGCTGGCAAGGCTGAGCTTGCCGTCCGGGTCGATGCGGCGGCGGATCGCGTTCTGCAGCTGCGAGGCGTTCACGCGGAAATGAATCCAGCCCATGCCAAGGCCGTCGCTGCGCATGGCGGCGGCTGCGACCAGGAGCGCGCGGGCCTGTTCGTGATCGGCGTGGCGGGCGTCTTCCTCCAGCCGGGTGATGATCGGCTCAAGGCTGACGATCTTGTCGGGGTGGGCGGCGGTCAGGCCGTTGGCGGCGGCGGAAAGCGCTTCCGGGTCGGTCAGGTCCTGCCGGAAGGCGCTGGCGGCCTCGGCAGTATGCGCGTGAGCGCGGGAAAGCTGTGCTGCCACTTCCGGCGCGGCCTTTTCGAGCGCGGCGGCGTAACCGGCAAGGCGTGTCGCCTTTTCCTCAAGCCGGTAGCGGATCGAGGTCGACCACGAGATATCGGTGCGGCCGTCCATGTCGTAGCCGACCCAGTGGGCGAAG
Organism: Novosphingobium barchaimii LL02; assembly: GCF_001046635.1. Taxonomy (GTDB): domain Bacteria; phylum Pseudomonadota; class Alphaproteobacteria; order Sphingomonadales; family Sphingomonadaceae; genus Novosphingobium; species Novosphingobium barchaimii. The sequence goes on along the minus strand of NZ_KQ130454.1, from coordinate 275,057 downwards.
CGCACCGGCATCGGGTTGAGGCCCTTCCAGCGCTTGGGCCAGCGGGCGGCGGCGATGTCCAGCAGGTGGCCGGTGATGCGGTCGCGGGCCTTCTGGCCGCGCGCGATGGCGGCCATCGCGGCGTCGTGCTCGCTGTCGAGCGTGATTGTATCGCGCTCGGATGAGGCCACGCAGACGGAAGCCTCGCTGAAATCACCGTTCGAGGCGGAATGCGCGACCGCCTCGGTCTGCGCGGCGTTCAGCAGGAAGGTAGGGTGCGCGGTGAATACGACATGCGCGGCGGGGCGCTGCCAGCGCACCGCGAAGGCGCTGAAATCGTCGTCCTGCGCGGTCTTCGCGGCGGCTTCATCGAGCAGCTTGTCGTTATCGGCAATCGGTACGGTTTCGAGAATGCGGTCGAGCCGGGCGGCACGCGCGCGCAGCCCCTCGCAGTCCATCTCGGCGACGAGCGCCTCGATATGGTCGAGGGTCATCTCGCCGTTTTCCAGCGCCCGCGACAATTCCAGACCAAGCTGGAACACGGGGTTGAAAAGCGGCGTCTGCGCGGTGAGCTTGTGCAGCTCCTTGAGGCGCGCGTCGAGTTGATCGACAGTGCGCAGGTTCGCTTGGCCCGGCGCGCCCATCAGCGAGCCAGCCCGGCAGCGACGCGGGCGGCGGCCTCTATCTTGGCGGCGTCCGGCTTGCCCTTGGGCACCATCCAGCTGCCACCGACGCAGAGCACTGCGTCGAGGGCGAGCCACTCGGCCGCGTTCTCGGGGGTGACGCCGCCGGTGGGGCAGAACTTCGCGGCGAGCAGCGGGGCGGAGATCGCCTTGAGCGCGGGCGGTCCGCCTGCCGCCATCGCCGGGAAGAACTTCAGGCGGTTGAAGCCCATTTCCAGCGCCAGCATCACGTCGCTGGCATTGGCGGTGCCGGGCAGGAAGGGGACACCGGCGTCAAGCGCGGCCTGGCCCAGCGTGGGGGTAAGGCCGGGCGAGACGATGAATTCCGCGCCCGCATCAAGCGAGCGGGAAAGGTCGTCCGGGGTCAGCACGGTGCCCGCGCCTACCATGGCGCCGGGAACCTGCTTCATGATGCGGATCGCCTCGATCGCGCATTCGGTGCGCAGCGTCACTTCCAGCGCGGGCAGGCCGCCAGCGACGAGCGCCTCGGCGATCGGCAGGGCGTGTTCGATGTCCTCGATCACCAGCACCGGGATGACGGGCGCAAGGCGCATGACCTTTTCGACGGCAGCCGAAAGTGTAAGGGGGGGCATAGCGGTCATGACAGGTGTTCCCTTGCAAAGGCTGCCGCTGCGCCGAACAGGCCGGGCTGCGGATGAGTGATGAGTTTGACGGGCAGGGTGGCCATCAGGCCGGAGAAGCGTCCCTTGGCGCGGAAGCGTTCGGCAAAGCCGGACGACTGGATGGTTTCGCGGATACGGTATCCCAGGCCCCCGGCGATGACGACGCCGCCGGCGCCGTGCGCCAGGGCATAGTCACCCGCCGCCGCGCCCAGGGCCAGGCAGAACCGGTCCACCGCGGCGACGGCCATGCTGTCCTCGCCGCTGGCGGCGGCGGTCCAGATTTCCACGTCGGTCTTCTCGGCGATGGCCTTTTGCTCCATCGCCGCGAGAGTGGCGTAGATGTCGACGATCGCCGGGCCTGAGACGACGCGCTCCACCGAAACGCGGTTATGGCGCCTGCGCAGGCGGGCAAGGATAGCGTCCTCGATCAGGTCGAGCGGGGCATAATCGATATGACCGCCCTCTGTGGCCTGAACGTGGTAGCCGCCTTTCCCGTCCTTCCACAGGTGCGCCACGCCAAGGCCGGTGCCGGGGCCGAGGACGCTGAGCGTTCCGGTGGTCGGCAGCGGTCCTTCAGGGCCGTTGAGGTGCAGGAAATCATCCTCTTGCGCGCAGGCGACGGCATGGGCCACGGCGGCGAAGTCGTTGATGATGGTCTGGCGCGTGGGGCCAAGCATTTCCTGGATCTTGGCGGGGCGCAGGATCCAGGGGTTGTTGGTGAACTTGATGACCTCGTTGCCCACCGGACCGGCAACCGACATGGCGACGGCGTCGGGCAGGGTGCCGCCGTTCATGTCGCGGAACGCCTGCCAGGCAAGCTGGAAGCTGCCGTGGTCCTTGGTGTGCAGCGTGGCCGGTTCGCCCAGGGTGATGGCGCCGTCATCGCCAATGGTGGCCAGCGCGAAGCGCGCGTGGGTGCCGCCGATGTCGACGGCCACCAGTTCGGTCATTTTCCTCTCCGTATTATCGCTCACAGCCCGGCCAGCTCCAGCATCGAGGAGCCGCCCTGCTCGGCGCCGCCCGCGTTCATGCGGAACATCGCGAACAGTTCGCGACCCATGCCCACTGCCGGGGGAGGGGAGGGCGCAGGTTCGCGGGCGGAAAGGTCCGCCGTTGTCGACAGCGTGCCGTCCTCGGCGCAAAGGCGCACGATGTCGCCGTCCTGCAGATAGGCCAGCGGGCCGCCACCCAGCGCTTCGGGGGTGACGTGGATCGCGGCGGGAACCTTGCCCGATGCGCCCGACATGCGCCCGTCGGTGACCAGCGCCACCTTGAAACCCTTGTCCTGCAGCACGCCCAGCGGCGGGGTCAGCTTGTGCAGTTCGGGCATACCGTTGGCGCGTGGACCCTGGAAGCGCACGACCACGATCACGTCGCGGTCAAGTTCGCCGGCCTTGAATGCCTGCGAGACGCCTTCCTGCGTATCGAACACGCGGCACGGCGCCTCGATCGTCCAGCGCTGCTCGTCGACGGCGCTGGTCTTGAAGGTGCCGCGGCCCAGGTTGCCCTGGACCAGGCGCATGCCGCCATCGGGCAGGAACGGGTTGGAGACCGGGCGGACCATCGTGTCGTCCGTGGTCTCGGGGATGGGAATCCAGCTCAGCTTGTCGTCGCGCATCACCGGCTCGCTGGCGTAAGCGGCCATGCCGCCTGTCGCCACGGTCAGCACGTCGCCGTGGGCAAGGCCTGCGCCCAGCAGCTCGCGGATCACCCACCCGATGCCGCCGGCCGCCTGGAAGTGGTTCACGTCGCCTGAGCCGTTGGGATAGACGCGGGTGATGAGGGGGACCACCGAGGAGAGTTCGTCGAAGTCCTCCCAGTCGATCAGGATACCGCCTGCGCGCGCCATGGCGGGCAGGTGGATTGCATGGTTGGTCGACCCGCCGGTCGCCAGCAGGCCGGCCATGGCGTTGATGATCGCCTTCTCGTCGACCACCTTGGCCATCGGGCGATAGTCCTCGCCCTTGCGCGTCATCGCGGCGAGGCGGTGCGTGGCCTCGCGGGTCAGCGCCTGGCGCAGCGGGGTATTGGGCTGGACGAAGGCGGATGCGGGCACGTGCAGGCCCATCAGTTCCATCATCATCTGGTTGGAATTGGCGGTGCCGTAAAAGGTGCAGGTGCCGGCCGAGTGGTAGCTGGCGCTTTCGCTGGCGAGCAGTTCCTCGCGGCCGACCTTGCCTTCGGCGTAAAGCTGGCGGGTCTTCTGCTTTTCCTTGTTGGAAATGCCGCTGGGCATGGGGCCTGCCGGCACGAAGATCGCCGGCAGGTGGCCGAAGCGCATTGCGCCGATGAACAGGCCGGGCACGATCTTGTCGCAGATGCCGAGCAGCGCGGTGCCGTCGAACATCGCGTGGCTGAGGCCGATCGCGGTCGACAGGGCGATGGTGTCACGGCTGAACAGCGACAGCTCCATGCCGTCGAAGCCCTGCGTCACGCCGTCGCACATGGCGGGCACGCCGCCGGCTACTTGCGCGGTGGCACCCACTTCGCGGGCGAACAGCTTCATCTGGTCGGGGTAGCGACCATAGGGCTGATGCGCGCTGAGCATGTCGTTGTAGGCGGTGATGATGCCGAGATTGATCGACTTGCCCGCCGAGATCGTGGCCTTGTCCTCGCCCGAGGCGGCAAAGCCGTGCGCGAGGTTGGAGCACGACAGAAAACTGCGGTCGGAATGGTTGTCCGCCTCGCGCTCGACCATGTCGAGGTAGCGCTGACGGCTCGGACGGGAACGCTCGATGACGCGTTGGGTCACGCGCTCCACCACCGGATTCAGGCCCGCCGGGTTGAGGTTGCTCATGGATTCACTCCTGGTCTTTTGCGCGGCCCGGTTGATCCGTGCGGCCCCGTGCTCCCCCTTGAAACGTATGGGGCAAGCACGAGGCACGCATCAGCGGCCGATCTCAATTCGAAAGCATGATGCCTTTAAGGCAGGCTTATTCGTGCCATGTGACGCCATTGCGCTCGGCGAGCGCGATGGCGGCCGAGGGGCCCCAGCTTCCGGATGTGTAAGTCTTGGGCGTCTGCTGCTGTTCCTCCCAGCCGGCCCGGATCGCGTCGATCCACTCCCACTGAGCCTCCACTTCGTCGCGGCGGACGAACAGTGTCTGGTCGCCTTCGATCAGGTCGAGCAGCAGGCGTTCGTAAGCGATGCGCCGCTGCGGCCCGGCAAAAGCATCGGGCGTGGTGATCGCCAGCGGCACCGAGCGCAGGCCGTAGCCATTGCGGTCCAGCCCCGGAACCTTGGCCATCAGCGAGAGCGTGATGTTCTCTTCCGGTTGGAGCCCGATGACGAGGCGGTTTGGCACCGTCTTCGCGCCCCGACCGGTGAAGATCGAGTGCGGCACATCGCGGAACTGCACGACGATTTCGGTCGTGCGCTTGGGCATGCGCTTGCCGGTGCGCAGATAGAAGGGCACGCCCTGCCAGCGCCAGTTGTCGATATGGGCCTTGATCGCGACGAAGGTCTCGGTGTCCGAATCCTTGCCGAGTTCGTCGTCGTAGCCGGGCACGGCCTGGCCGCCGATGGCGCCCGCGCGGTACTGGCCGGTGACGGTGTCCTCCACGTTGACCTTGCGCAGGGAGCGCAGGACCTTCACCTTCTCGTCGCGCACGTTGGTGGCGTCGTATGAAACCGGGGGCTCCATCGCCACGAGCGCGAGCAGCTGGAGCATGTGGTTCTGCACCATGTCGCGCAGCGCGCCCGAATCGTCATAATAGCCGACCCGCGATTCGAGGCCGACGGTCTCGGACACGGTGATCTGCACATGGTCGATATGCGCCGCGTTCCATAGCGGTTCGAACATCAGGTTGGCGAAGCGCAGCGCCAGCAGGTTCTGGACCGTTTCCTTGCCGAGGTAATGGTCGATCCGGTAAATCCGGTCCTCGGGAAAGGCATGGTGGACGGCGTCGTTGATGACCTTGCTGGAGGCAAGGTCGATGCCGAGCGGCTTTTCCAGGCCGATCCGCACGTTGGGACCGGCCAGGCCGCTTTTTTCGAGACCATGGATGGTCGCCTCGAACAGGCTGGGCGCGGTCGACAGGAAGATCGACAGGCCCTTTTCGGGGGTGCCCACTTTTTCGGCCAGGGCCTGGAAGTGGTCGATGTCGTTGGCGTCGAGCGGCTGATAGCTCAACCGATTGAGGAATTGGGCGATGCCGCCGCGCCGGTTGGCAGGAAGGAACTGTTCAAGCGCTTCACGCGCGAAATTACGAAAGCCCAGGTCATCCATGTCGGACCGGGCGGTGCCGATGATTTCGATGTGCGAACCAAGCAGACCTTCCGCGTCGAGCGCGCAAAGCGAAGGGAGCAACATCCTGCGGGAGAGATCACCTGTGGCGCCGAAGAGGAGCAGGCGATCGGAAGTGAATTGCGTCACGGATACCTTTCCACCGAACGGTCGCGCTCCTCCTCGCTTCCGTCATGTACCATTGTCTGGCTGTCTTTGGCCCTACGTCCGTTCATCGACGCATGGGCCACGCAGATGCAGCATAGCCACGCCGTCTGCGGAGCGCTAGCCCGCTTGGACCTTGCAAAGCATGTTTTCCAAAGCTGTCACCAGCGCGATCGCCACGAAAATGTCATTTCTCGGGTGTTTGAATACGAATGTTGCAACAAGAATGTAGTGAAACCATGTCACGCGCGCTGGATCGGCCTGCAATTCCGGCGCATGGCCAATCACGAACCACCGGAGAGATACGCGCATGACCATCGAGGGCGTCCACCTCCTCGAATACCTCCAGACCCCGGCGATGATGGTATCGCGCGGTCAGGTTCGCTTCGCCAACAGCGCCGCGAAGGCGCTGCTGGGCGCGCATATCGTTGGCCAGGACGTCCGTATCGCCATCCGCGAACCGCGCGCGGTCGCCGCGATCCTCAGCGAGAAGGGCGGTTCGGCGCGGATCAAGGGGCTGTCCACCGGCGGCTCTGAGTGGGAGGTGGATTGCAAGGTTGCCGGCCCGAACGAGCGGATCGTCAGCCTGTACGACCTGTCGGAGCGTATCAGCGTGGCCAAGGCCCATGCCGATTTCGTCGCCAATGCCAGCCACGAACTGCGCACCCCGCTCGCCAACGTGATCGGGTACTGCGAGACGCTGATGAACCCGAAGGCGGGCGGCGACGAGGCGCTGCGCGGCCGGTTCCTGGGCACGATCCGCCACGAAGCGCAGCGTATGCAGGCGCTGATCTCGGATCTCATGTCGCTCTCGCGCATCGAGGCGGTGAAGCACGAAGCGCCGCACGACAGCATCGATATGGTCGCGCTGGCGCACGAAGTGGCTGGCGAATTTCGCGACGGCACGCAGGTTTCGGTCCGAGCCAACTGCGCTGCTGCAGTGATCGCGGGCGACCGGGGGCAGCTTTCGCAGGTGCTGCGCAACCTCATCGACAATTCGCGTAAGTACGCCCGTCCCGATGGCCCGGTCGAGGTTCTCGTCGAGGCTGCGAGCACGGGCTGGGTGCTGGTTTCGGTGCGCGACGAAGGCGAGGGCATCAAGCCCGAGCACCTGCCGCGCGTGACCGAGCGTTTCTACCGCGCGGACACCAGCCGCAGCCGCGCGGCGGGCGGGACCGGGCTTGGCCTGTCGATCGTCAAGCACATCGTCGAGCGCCACCGCGGCCGTTTCGACATCGAGAGCCGCCCCGCCGTTGGCACGACGGCTTCACTGATGCTGCCGCTGAAGCCCGCTGAATAAAGGTCCTGGCGCCCCGGCAATGACCCGGGGCGCCAAGCTTCCTCAGAAATCGAACTCGAAGCGCGTCGCGAAGACGTTGGCATCGTAGTTGCGGTCGCCCGAGGGCAGGGCGGTCGCGCCGGTGTAGTGCATCAGCGCGTAGTTCACGTTGAAGCGCAGGTACTGGACGGGCGACCACACCAGCGCGGCGATATAGCCGTCCTGCGTGCCGCCCCGGATGTCGCGGTCGTTGAGATCGAGCCAGTCGTAGCGCAGGTTCACCTGCACCGAACCGATGCCGCCGTCGCCCAGCGGGTGTGCCGGCGCGTTGGTGGTGAAGATGCCGCCCTTGTAACCGCGCGTATCGCCCTTGGTCAGGAAATACCCGACTTCGCCGTAAGCGCCGTGGAAGGCCACCGAGGACAGGTCCACGCGGTTGGCGCTCAGGGTATAGTATTCTGCAACGCCGTGCAGGCGGCCCGAGATCGCCGCGAGCTCCGCGCCGTACATCGTCTCGTCCTCCACGTTCATCGCGGGCGTACCGATCAGGCGGGTATTGCTGGAGTGTACGTAAGGGCGCTGGCGATAACGGGTGCTCGCTTCGGTCAGTCGGCCAAGGCGGCGCCAGTGGGCAGAGGCGCCCAGGTGCAGCTGTATGTCGCCAATCTTGGGGGAATAGACCAACCTGCCATCGACGCTGTAACTGTTGTTCTCATCGCCGCCGTTGACACCGTCGCTGCTGTTGGCAAGCGCGGTGATGTCATCGGTGAAGACGCCCAGCTGCGCCATCAGCGCGCCGCGTGTGTATTGCGCGCCAAGGCCGAGGCGGCGCTCGAAGGCGAACGCATCGGTGAAGGCGGCCCGTTCCATTGTGCTGCCCGAGGTATCGCCGGTCAGCTCGTCCAGCGACCAGAAGGCGTTCTGGTTGCCCAGCTGCAGTTGCCACGGGCCGTCTTTGAAGGTGATGTACGTATCTACGAGGTCGACCGCGTTGTCCGACAGTTCCAATTCCAGCTTGTAGGACAGGTGGCTGCCGAACGCGCCTTCGCCGCCGAGGCGGATGCGGCGCATTTCGCTGCCGAAGCCCAGTCCCTTGTCGGCCAGGCCCTTGGGCGCGGAGACGTAGTTGGCGTCGGCCTGAATGCGGCCCTTTACCTTGAATGCCTGGTCGCCCTGGACAATCTGCGGGCTGCCCTTCCACTTGATCTCGGGTTCGTCCGCAGGCTTTTTCGCTGCGTTTGCAGGAGCGGTAGCGGTTGCTGCGAGTGCAGGCGCAGGCGCGGCGGTATCGGCCTGAACTGCTGTTGGAGCGCCGAGACGGCTTTCCAGAGCCTCAAGCCGGGTGCGAAGTTCGCGAATTTCTGCGCGCATCGCATCGGCTTCCTGTGCATCGACGGCCTGCGCGAAAGCTGGCTGCGCGAATGTGGTCGCGCTTGCCGCCGCTGCGACGAGAAGGATGGTACGCATGGGAATTGCTGTCTTTCGCAAGAGGTCCGTCTTGCGAGTGCCCAATATGACCTCAAAGTGACGGTTAAATGACACTTTGGGGACACAAACCCCAGTTGCTCGTCCTGTTTGGTATGGCATGCCCAGTCCCCCGCCGATGTCGTTGTATGTCCGGCCCCTGATCCGATGAGATACGCGATGGCATTGTCGCGGCAACATGGTCGCAAGATTACAGTCTGACTCGCCAACGGCTATCTACGCCGCGCGCAAGGCAAAGCGAGGCATGCGTGCGCCGTGGAGAGGCGCTGCACGAATGTCGCACCCGGCCGAGCCCGCTTGCCATGAGTCGTGGTGGGTTCTAAACCGAAGCCCGGAGCAGGCGGCGGCGCGGCTGTCAGGCAACTGACGGGCAATCAGTCGCGCACGCTGTCACAATGGCGGCCAATTCGCCGGATACCGTCGTTTTTGCCGAACAAAACCGGCGTTGCCCCATCTATGTCACTTTATCGTCATGGAAGTGTCATTGAAGGCCAATAGGGGCATCCCACAGTAGAAGCCCAAGGGGTATTCAAAATGCGTTCGACCAAGACCATCATCTTTGCCGCCGTTTCCGTGGCCGCGCTCAGCGCCTGCGGTGGTTCGGGCAATTCCGGCTCCGGGGCGCGCGATTTCGTGCGCGGCGTCGGTTCCTCGACCGTGTATCCCTTCGCGACTTCCGTCGCCGAGGCTTATGCCAAGTCCAGCGGCAGCAAGTCGCCGGTAATCGAATCGACCGGAACGGGCGCGGGCATGAAGCTGTTCTGCGCCGGCGTCGGCGCCCAGCACCCTGACATCGAGGACGCCTCGCGCCGGATCAAGAAGTCCGAGTACGAGGAATGCCAGAAAAACGGCGTCAAGGAGATCGTCGAGATCCAGGTGGGCATTGATGGCATCGCCTTCGCCGAATCGAAGACCGGACCCGGCTTCGCCCTGACCCCGACCGACATCTACAAGGCGCTTGCAGCCAACCCCTTCGGCAAGCCAAACACCGCCAAGACCTGGAAGGACGTCAATCCTTCGCTCCCGAACGAGCCGATCCTGGTTTACGGCCCGCCGTCGACCTCGGGCACGCGTGATGCGCTCAAGGAACTGATCCTCGAAGCCGGCTGCAAGACCGACGCCGCCACCAAGGCGCTCAAGGACAGCGACAAGGACAAGTACGAGGCAACCTGCCACGACATCCGCGAAGATGGTCCCTACGTCGACGCAGGCGAAAACGACAACCTGATAGTCCAGAAGATCTCGCAGAACCCCAAGGCCATCGGCATCTTCGGCTTCTCGTTCCTCGAAGAAAACCCTGACAGCATCAAGGGTATCCCGATGTCGGGCGTCCAGCCCACCTACCAGACGATTTCGGACTACACTTATCCTGGTGCCCGTCCGCTTTACATCTACGTCAAGAAGCAGCACCTCGCGCCTATCAAGGGCCTGCAGGGCTACGTGGCGGAATGGGTGAAGTCCTGGGGCGCCGACGGCCTTCTCAAGAAGAAGGGCATGGTTATCGCACCAGAGGACGTGCGCACCAAGAACGCGGATATCGCTGCCAAGATGACCCCGCTCGATCCGTCCGAGCTGAAGTAAGCCAAGATAAGAAAGGGCCGGGCGGCCAGTCATGATACTTACAGGAGTTCTCCTGGCCGTCTTCGGCCTGGGTCTGGTCGGCTGGTTCGCCGCTCGGGGCCGGGCCAGGCTGCTCTACACGGGGCGGGGGTCGATGCATTCGATGCCCGCCTATCACGGCTGGCACATGGCCTTATGGATCCTCGTTCCGGCGCTGCTTGCCTGGGGCGTGTGGTCCGCGATCATGCCGGGGCTGGTCGAAGGCGCGGTCTTTGCCGACCCCGCTGCCGCCAGCCTGCCGACCGATCCGATGACGCTGGGCGCGATCGTATCCGAGGCGCATAACCTCGCGTCCGATCCGTCCGCCACGGCTTTCAACCCCGAAGCGCGCGTGCTGGTCGAACCGATCCGCGCCGCACAGGCCCGCTTCGGCCTGATCGGTGCGCTGCTGGTCATGGTCGTCGCGATAGCCGGGGGTGGCTACGGCTTCACCCGCATCCGCGCCGACTTCCGCGCCCGCACCCAGGTGGAGCGCGCTGTCATGGCGCTGCTGCTGGCCGCTTCGCTCATGGCGGTGCTGACCACCTTCGGCATCGTCGGCTCGCTGGTGTTCGAGGCCGGGCTATTCTTCAAGGACGTCTCCCCGATCGCCTTCCTTACCGGCACCCACTGGTCGCCGGCGAGCACTATGGGCGCCAACATCAATGATAACTTCGGCGCCGTGCCGCTATTCTGGGGCACGATCTACATCGGCGCGATCATCGCCATGATCGTGGCGATCCCGCTGGGCCTGATGAGCGCGGTCTACCTGACGCAGTATGCCTCGGGTGCCATGCGCAAGTGGCTCAAGCCGATGCTGGAAATTCTCGCGGGCATTCCGACGGTGGTCTACGGCTACTTCGCCGCGCTGACCGTCGCGCCGATGATCCGCGATTTCGCCGCCTCGATGGGCATGCAGAACCCCTCGACCGAGAGCGCGCTTGCCGCCGGTCTGGTCATGGGTGTGATGATCATTCCGTTCGTCTCCTCGATGGCAGACGACGCCCTTGCCGCCGTGCCGCGCGCGATGAGCGATGGCTCGCTGGCCCTGGGCTCCACCAAGTCCGAGACAATCAAGAAGGTGCTGCTTCCCGCCGCACTGCCTGGCATCGTCGCGGGCGTGATGCTGGCGATCAGCCGCGCCATCGGCGAGACGATGATCGTGGTGATGGCCGCCGGCGCTGCCGCCAACCTTTCGGCCAACCCCCTCGCCTCGATGACCACCGTCACCTACCAGATCGTCCAGATGTTGACCGGCGACCAGGAGTTCAACAGCCCCAAGACGCTGTCGGCCTTCGCGCTGGGGCTGGTGCTGTTCGTCGTCACTCTCATCCTCAACATCGTCGCCCTGCGCGTCGTGAAGCGGTTCCGCGAAGCCTATGAGTAAATCAGACTGGAATTCGCCCGAAGCGGCCCGGCGCATCGCGCGCCGCAACGCTTCCGAGCTCCGCTTCAAGATGATCGGCCTTGGCGCGATTGTCCTCAGCCTCTCGTTCCTTGCCCTGCTTCTCGTCATCATGCTCAAGAACGGCGTCGCCGGTCTCGACTGGCGCTTCCTGTCGGGTTCGGACTCCACCGAAGCCACTGTCGCGGGTGTATGGGGTGCGACCAAGGGCTCGCTGCTGACGATGGGCGTCACCTTGCTGCTTAGCTTCCCGATGGGCGTGCTGGCCGCGATCTATCTGGAAGAATTCGCGCCGAAGAAGCGCTGGATCGAATGGATCGAGGTGTCGATCAACAACCTCGCCGCCGTGCCTTCCATCATCTTCGGCCTGCTGGGCCTGGCGGTGTTCATCAACACGCTGGGTATGCCGCGCTCCTCGCCGCTGGTCGGCGGTCTGACGCTGGCGCTGATGACGATGCCGGTGATCGTGATCTCGGGCCGCAACGCCATCAAGGCGGTGCCGCCCTCGATCCGCGAAGCTGCCTACGGCATCGGCGCTAGCAAGGTGCAGACCACCTTCCACCACGTCCTGCCGCTGGCCTTGCCGGGTATCCTCACCGGAACCATCATCGGGATGGCCCGCGCGCTGGGTGAAACCGCGCCGCTGCTGATGATCGGCATGCGCGCCTTCGTCGCCACCCCGCCTGACGGCCTGACTTCACCGTCCAGCGTGCTGCCGATGCAGATCTTCCTGTGGTCCGACGAAATCGACAAGGCTTTCGTCCAGAACACATCCGCCGCCATCATCGTGCTGCTGGTCTTCCTGCTCGCCATGAATGGTATTGCGATCTATCTTCGCAACAAATTCGAAGTCCGCTGGTAGGGACATGACAGACACAAAGCTCACAGCCCGCAACGTCGACGTCTTCTACGGACAGAAGAAGGCGATCAACGACGTCTCCATCGACATCGACAACGGTATCGTCACTGCTTTCATCGGCCCTTCGGGCTGCGGAAAATCGACGTTCCTGCGTACTCTCAACCGCATGAACGACACCATCGCCGGCGCCCGCGTCGACGGTGAGATCCTGCTCGACGGCGAGAATATATACGCCGCCAGCATGGACCCGGTCGCGCTTCGCGCCCGTGTCGGCATGGTCTTCCAGAAGCCGAACCCTTTCCCGAAGTCGATCTTCGAGAATGTGGCTTACGGCCCGCGTATCCACGGCCTTGGTTCGTCGAAGGCGGACATGGAACAGATCGTCGAGCGTGCGTTGACCAAGGCCGGGCTGTGGGAGGAGGTCAAGGACCGCCTTACCGACGCCGGCACCGCGCTTTCGGGCGGTCAGCAGCAGCGTCTGTGCATCGCACGCGCCATCGCCGTCAGCCCCGAGGTGATCCTGATGGACGAGCCGTGCTCCGCGCTCGATCCCATCGCCACAGCCCGTATCGAGGAACTGATCGACGAACTGAAGGAAAGCTTCGCCATCGTCATCGTCACTCACTCGATGCAGCAGGCCGCGCGCGTTTCGCAGCGCACCGCCTTCTTCCATCTGGGCAGCCTCGTCGAATATGGCGAGACCGACCAGATCTTCACCAATCCGCGCGAAGTGCGCACCAAGGACTACATCACCGGCCGTTACGGCTGAGTGGTGATTTGACAGGGACACGTCATGGTCGATCATACCGTCAAGGCCTTCGATAGCGAGATCGGGCAGCTTCGCGGGCTCGTCGCCGAGATGGGCGGGCTCGCCGAAGTCGCCATTCGCGATGCCATCACCGCGCTGGTCCAGCACGACGAGCAGCTTGCTGCCCAGGTCGTGGCGGCGGATGCCCGCCTCGATGCGCTGGAAGCCGAAGTGGACCGCCTGGCGGTTCGCACCATCGCGCTGCGCGCGCCGATGGCCGACGATCTGCGCGACGTCATTGCCGCGCTGAAGATCTCCGGCGTCATCGAGCGTATCGGCGACTACGCCAAGAACATCGCCAAGCGCGTCAACGCCCTGGAAGGCCGCACCCGGATCGACCCGGTCACCCTGGTCCCGACCATGGCCGAGATCGCCGAGAGCATGGTGCGCGACGTCCTCAACGCCTACGGTTCGCGCGATGCGGCATTGGCGGTCGAAGTCATCCGCCGCGACCAGAAGCTGGATCAGTTCTACAACACGCTGTTTCGCTCGCTGCTGACCCACATGATGGAGAACCCGGCGACGATCACCAGCGCCGCGCAGCTGCTGTTCATCGCCCGCAACCTTGAGCGCATCGGCGACCACGCCACCAACGTGGCCGAGATGGTCTACTACGCCGCCACCGGCGAGTATTGCACCGAGCGTGATTCGCTGACCGACGATACGACGGGCATGCTGGCATGAGCGCCAACGCTTCCGTCCTCGTCGTCGAGGACGACGTCGCCCTGTGCGAACTCCTCACTTGGAACCTCAGCGCCGAAGGCTACGACGTGCGCTCCACCGGTGACGGTGAAGAGGCGCTGGTGATGGTGCGCGAACAGGTACCCGACGCCATCGTCCTCGACTGGATGATCGAGCAGGTGCCCGGTATCGAGGTCTGCCGCCAGCTGCGCAAGGACAAGGAAACCGCGCAGATCCCGATCATCATGGTCACCGCGCGGGGCGAGGAAGAGGACATGATCCGCGGCCTCAAGACCGGCGCGGATGACTATGTCACAAAGCCATTCTCCCCGCGCGAGCTGATGGCCCGGATCGAGGCGCTCCTGCGCCGGGCGCGGCCGTCGCTTTCGGGCAGCGTGCTGTCGTGGGGCGATATCGAGCTTGACGCCACCAGCCACCGCGTTCGCCGCGCCGGCGAGGCGCTGCACCTTGGGCCGACTGAATTTCGCCTGCTGCGCTACTTCATGGAGCGCCCGAACCGGGTGGTTTCGCGCCAGCAGATCCTCGACGGCGTCTGGGGCATGGACTCCGACATCGACGAGCGCACGGTGGACGTTCACATCCGCCGCCTGCGCAAGGCCATCAACCGCGACGGTGATACCGATCCGATCCGCACCGTGCGCGCGGCCGGCTACGCGATGGACGTGGCGTAATCGCCGTACCTCCCCGAGCTTGCTCGGGGAGGTCAGCCACTCATCGCCCCCGCGCCTTGCCGCAGCAAAGGCCAGCGGCATTCTACAGATCCTGACGCCCGGCGAGGCCATCGCCCATTTTTGCAATCCGCGGGAAAAGGCGCTGGTGGAGCATTTCACCATGATGATGCCGCCCGGGCTTCCGGCGAAGCGCTTCCTCGCATATGCCGGGACCTTCGCCGGGCAGGTGCTCCCGGCATTTCAGTGAGGCCGGTTTGAGTAGGGAAGACCAGAACGCGGACGCAGAGAAGGGGGAGGAACGCCGCGGCGGTTCGCCCCAATCGGTTACCCGCGTCATCCGCCTGCTGGAAGCTCTATGTGTCAGTACCGAGCCGGTATCGCTCGCGGACCTCAGTCGCCGTCTCGCGACGCCGAAGAGCAGCCTTGCGGCCCTGTTGCGCGGCTTGGCGGATGAGGATTTCGTAACTGCGGCCGAAGGGGCCTGGCGGCTGGGCCCTGGTGCATTTGGACTGGGCAGCGCGCTTACCGAGGCGAGGCGGCGCTTGCAAAGCTCCGACCTCGTGCGCGCGGGAATGCGCCGGCTGTGCGAGCGTAGCGGTGAAACGGTGCTGCTGGCCGTGGGCGATCATGACGGCGATCAGGTGACCTATGTGGATCTCGTCGAGAGCCCCAATGTCGTGCGCTATTCCGTCTCGATCGGTGACCGGCGGCCGTTCTACGCGACGGCTGGCGGACGGGCGCTGCTTTCGACCTGTTCACCGGCGGCGGTGGACGTCTATCTCAAGCGCGCTGCACTGGAAAGGCTCTCCCCGGCCACTGTGACCCATCCTGCCGCACTGGTGCAGATCGTCGATCAGGTCCGCGAACGGGGCTATGCGCAGACTGTGGACCAGGCGGCCGAGGGCGTGACCGGATCGGCCAGCGTGATCCGCGATGCATCCGCCCGCGTCGTCGGGGCGCTGGTGATCGCCGCGCCCAGCGGCCGCGCGCAAGGCCGGCTGGACGAATTGGGACAGCTGGTGCGGGAAGAGGCTGCCGCGATTTCACGCAGCCTTGGTTTTCGTTAGGCGGCGGAGAGCAATCCGCGTTCGGCATGGTGCAGGGCACCTTCGATGGCGGCCAGGAACTGGTCGGTCGCGCGTTCCCAGGAATAGAGGTTGCCCAGTGCTGCTGCGTCGTTGCGCTCTGCCGTGAGCGCGCCTTCGATGGCGCGGGCCAGCGAGGTGTCGAGGGCGCCTGCCGCCCAGCCTACGCGGTGGTCGACCCCGCGCCCGTCGAGGCCGAGGATATCGATCGGGCCGGTGACCGGGAAGGCCGCCACCGGCGTGCCGCAGGCCAGCGCCTCGATGATGACCAGGCCGAAGGTGTCGGTCAGGCTCGGGAACACGAAGCAGTCGGCGGCGCGGTATGCGCTGGCCAGTTCCTGCCCGGAAAGCGAGCCGAGGAACAGCACTTGCGGATAGCGGCGGCGCAGGGTTTCCAGCGCCGGGCCGTCGCCGACGACGACCTTGCTGCCGGGCACGTCGAGATTGAGGAACGTCTCGAGGTTCTTTTCCGGCGCGACGCGGCCGACGTTGAGCAGGACCGGGCCGGGAAGGGAGGCCATCGCCGGATGGCGCGGGCCGTCGGGGCGGAACTGGGAATGGTCTATGCCGCGGCTCCAGGCCCGCGTCGGGCCGATGCCGCGCTCGCCCAGTTCTCCGGCGAGGCTGCGGGTGGAAACCATCACCGCCTGGCTCTCGGCATGGAAGCGCTGGAGGATGGGCCAGAAATATTCTGCCGAAAGGCCGGTGCGCACGGCGGCATATTCGGGAAAGCGGGTGTGGAACGCCGACGTGAACGGCACACCGCGCGACAGGCACCATCCCCGGGCGGCCCACCCGATCGGGCCTTCGGTGGCGATGTGGACAATGTCCGGCGCTGCCTTGTCGAGCATACGGCGGACCCCGAAGCGCGGCGCCATCGCCAGCCGGATCGAAGCATAGCCCGGCATCGGCAGGGTCAGGAAGCGGTCGGGCGTGACCGTCTCGACCTGGTGCCCGCGGCGGGTCAGATGATCGACGGTGGAGGTCAGCGAACGGACGACGCCGTTGACTTGCGGCAACCAGGCGTCGGTTGCCAGTGCCAGCTTCACGCGGAAGCCTCCGCCAGTGCCTCGGGCATGACGGTGTGGCCGCCGGTTTCGGCGATCCAGTCGATGATCGCGAGGTTGCCTGTCAGGTCCTCCGCCAGCGCCGTGCAGCTTTCGACCCAGTCGCCATCGTTGTAATAGGTGATGCCGCCGAACTCGCGGATTTCCGCGCAGTGGATGTGGCCGCAGACGACGCCGTCGAAGCCGCGGCTGATCGCTTCATTGGCGACCGCTTCCTCGTAGCTGCCGATGTACTGGACGGCGTTCTTCACTTTCTTCTTCATGTAGGCCGAAAGCGACCAGTACGGCATCTTGAAGCGGCGGCGCACGGCGTTGAAGACGATATTGGCCCTCAGCAGCAGGCCGTATGCCTTGTCGCCAAGGAAGGCGAGCCAGCGGGCATAGAGCACCACGCCGTCGAAGGCGTCGCCGTGGGTCACCAGCAGGCGGCGCCCGTCAAGCGTGGTGTGCACTGATTCCAGCGCCAGTTCCACGCCGCCGAAGCTGAGGCCGGCATAGTCGCGCAGCATTTCGTCGTGGTTGCCGGCGATGAAGATCACGCGAGTGCCACGGTGGGCCATCTTGAGGATGCGGCGTACCACTTCGTTGTGGGCGTCGGGCCAGTACCATCCCTTGCGCAGGCGCCAGCCGTCGACGATGTCTCCGACGAGGTAAAGCGTCTCGCACTCCACCGCGCTCAGGAAGTCAACCAGCATGGCGGCATTGCAGCCGCGCGTGCCCAGGTGGATGTCCGAAATCCAGATCGTGCGGTATTTGCGTTTGGGGCGGAAGCCTTTCGGCTCGGGGATGTCGAGCCAGGCCGGAATGCCACTGCGGCGTTCGGCTTCACGTGCGAGAAGGGTGTCTACATTATCGCGCATTGTCAGTCGTCCCCGGCTGTCTGCTCAGGGTCCTTTGCCATGAGGGCGTTGCGTGGGCGTGACGGTTGCGGGTCGGTTCGATGACACTGGCCAGCTTGTCTTTCGGGTTTCACCGCCATGTCATCGATATGTCACCCGTTCGTCACACTGGGGATGCAAAAGCCCGCCCGTGCGACGATCCATATGGGGGCCGTTCAGCCGGACGAAGGGCGAACAAGGGGCGATGCGGCGGATCGACATATTGCTGGCAAGCGAACTCTCCGGGGGCGCGGCGGGGGCGCTGGCGCCTTTCCGGCACGACCAGTTCGACGTGGTTCTCCACCGCTGGACAGACTTTTCCGAGTTACCCCTGATCGAGGGTGCGCTGTGGATCTTCATTGACTGGGTCCTGCCCGAAATGTCGGGCCTGGAACTGTGCCGGCGCCTGCGCGCCGATGCGCTGACCGCCCATGCCCACGTCACCATGGTTCTCGAAGAGGACAACCAGGAAGACCGCAAGCGCGCGCTGCGAATGGGAGCGGACGACTATATGGTTGGCCCGCTGACCCGCACTGCGCTGCTTGACCGGGTGCTGGGCGCCAACCTTGGCGAACAGGACAGCGCGGGCATTCGCGTGGTCACGCAGGGCGAGTTGATGGTGGACGTCGCGGCCTTTCAGGCGCGCTTCCAGGGCAAGCCGATCTCGCTGATGCCCAACGAACTGCGACTGCTGCGCTATTTCATCGAGCATCCCGGGCGGGTGTTCAGCCGCACCCAGCTGATCTCCGCGCTCGGCAAGCAGGAACCGCCGGTGGACGAGCGCACGGTTGACGTGTGGATCGGCCGCCTGCGCCGCGCGCTCAAGGGTGTGGGAGCGGGCAATCCGCTGCGCACCGTGCGTTCGCTGGGGTATGTCTTCGATACGGTGTGAAGATCGCGCCGTCCCGGCTATCCCGGGACGGCGCCAAGATCGTCAGCCCAGCCAGCCGGCGGTCTGCGCCAGCAGCCACAGGCCGATCACCAGGAAGAGCAGCGCCGCTACCGTGCGCACCATGCTCAGCGACACCCGCTTGATAAGCTCGTTGCCCAGGAACACGGCGGGCACGTTGGCTATCATCATGCCGATGGTGGTGCCCATCATCACCGGGACCACGCTCTGGAAGCGGGCGCCCAGCGCGATGGTGGCGATCTGCGTCTTGTCGCCCATCTCAACCAGGAAGAACGCGATCGCGGTCGCCATGAAGGGTCCGAAGCGGCTGGGCTTGGCGTCTTCGTTTTCGTCGAACTTGTCGGGGATAAGGGTCCATGCGGCCATCAGGATGAAGCTGGCGGCGACGAGGTAGCGGAACCACAAGCCATCAAGGAACGAGGCTGCCTGTTCGCCCACGAGGGCGGCGAGGAAGTGATTGGCGATCGTGGCGACGAAGATGCCGGCCACGATCGGCCAGGGCTTCTTGAAGCGGGTGGCCAGCACGATCGCGAGCAGCTGGGTCTTGTCGCCGATTTCGGCAAGCGCGACGACGGCCGTGGAGGTAAGCAGGGCTTCCAAGTCATGGTACTCCGGGGCCGGGCGTAAGGCAGACGCAACGACGCGTACGGAACCCGCCCGGCCGAGCGGAACCGCAAGCGTCATTGGTCTCGCCCGGACGGTTCGACCGTCCTCCTGCGCGCCATGGCCTCTCGGCCAAGTATGTTGACGGCAGGTCCCGCACGAAGCCTTTGCAGACCGGGAGCGCGGGTGGCTACTCCCCAGATGACCCGGGCCCCTTACGCGCCCCGGATGGCCTTGGGAAGCGCAAAAAAAGGCCCGGGTGCATTGCTGCGCCCGAGCCTTTCCAGTTGGAGCGGGAGGGCAGGTCCCTCCCGTTGAAAATCAGAAGGTCACGGCTGCCGAAAGCGCGAACACGCGGCCGACATCGTAGCTGTTGACCTGGATACGGCCAGCTTCGAAGTCCTGATACTCAAGATGCCTGCGGCCGGTGATGTTGCGCGCCTCAAACTTCAGCTCGACATCCGTGCCGGCCAGAGCGATGCCCTGACGCATGACGAAGTCCAGCGTGAAGCCGGGGTTCTCGAAGATATCGGGTTGGCCCGACTGGTTGAGGCCGCGGCTTGTGGCGCGCTTGCTGGCATAGTTCAGCAGAAGCGTCTGCTGCGACAGCTTGCCCTGCTGTTCGAGGCCGATCTGCACGTTTGCAATGTGCTCCGACTGTCCGGTGAGCGGAGCCCCGTTGCGGAAGTAGTCGAGCGCATTGTTGGTGGAGGCGCCGTAGACATCTGTGGTGTCGCCTTCCTTCACCTTCAGCTTCGACTTGGTGTAGGTGTAGTTGGCCGAGATCAGAATACGGCGATCGGCGAAGGCGTCGAAATACTTCTGCGCTTCGATTTCGGCACCGTAGAGGTCGGCCTTCGGCGCGTTGGCGTAAGTCGTGACGAAATCGTTGCCCGGACGGACCAGGAACGTCTCGATCGGATTGTCCAGGCGCTTGAAGAACGCACCCAGCGAAACCTTGTCGTCACGGTTCATGTACCATTCGACGCGGGCTTCTGCGTTATACAGCTGGCTGTCCACGAGCAGCGGGTTGCCGCGGTAGCTGCGGTTGCTGTCCGGGTCGAAGAACGTCTGGTACAGCAATTCACGGAATTGCGGGCGGGCAATCGTCTTCGAGGCGTTGACTCGTGCCTGCAGACCCGGCTGGATTTCGTAGGTCAACGTAAGAGCGGGCAGCCAGTACTCGCGCTCGAGATTGGTGTCTGGGATTGCCGTGCCGGTGTCCGCGATGGGGACGACGCCGGCGAACTGGTTGGCATATTCCCAACGCACGCCAAGGTCGAACGTCAGCGCTTCGGTGAGCGAACCATTCAGCTTGGCGTACCAGGCATGGTTGTTCAACTTGGCATCGAAGATGGCGCCCGCGAAGTCGATCTCGTTCGTGAGCAGGTGGTAATCGACTGCCCCGCCCGTTGCCTGATCGATGAAGAACATGCCCGGCTGGAACAGGACGTCAGGCCGAAGCAGGCCGAAGGCGCTGACCAGGCGGGTATCGCCCTGTGCGCGGATCTGGAAGGCCCGGCGCGAAGTGCGGCGATCGTTGAGCTGGTAGGCATAACCCACCGTGCCCGTCCAGCCCGGCGAGAAGCTGTGCGACAAGTCGGCGCCCGCCGACCACACATCTTCGTCGAGGTCGGAGAAGGTGATTTCGGCATCACCCTGGTTGCCGCCGTCGAGGCGGTTTATGAACGAGTCGCCGAACTGGCCGGAGTTGCTGCGCACGTATTGCAGCGAGATTTCGTAAGGCGCCTTGCGCTTCGAATTGGCGTAGCCACCGCGAACGTCGAGTTCGGTGTCGCCGCCCAGCTTGAACTCGCCGACGAGCTGGGTGTCCAGCAGTTGGCGTTCGTAAAAGCCGGTGTCCTGGTTCATGTAATCGATCGAAGGCGTGGCGTTCTGGTAACCCAGCGCCAGCGCCGTGCGCTTGACCGTGTCGTGGATGTAGAGGTTCGTCCAGCGGATCTTGTTCTCGCCCCATTCAAGGCCGAGGCCGACCATCGCGTTGGCGACGATGCGGTTGTCCGTGACGATCTGCTGGAAGTCCTGCTCGCGGGTGTCGGGATCGAGGCCGGCCACGCGCTGCGTCGTGATGTCCTTGGTCTGCAGCGTGTTGGAATAGCTGCCGGCGGCGATCACGCCCAGACGCACTTCGCCGATGTCGACAAAGGTACCGCCCGAGATGCTGCCCGAGAAGTTGACGGGCTGGTGGTCGTCGCGCTGGATAACGCCGTTGCGGCCGTTGATGAGGGTGCTGCCGATGGCGCGCGCCTCGTCGCTGGTGCCGTTGAGCAGCGTGCCGCTCTTCAGGTAGTCCTTCATCTCGACCGACAGGTTGCGGTTGCCGTTGTCGTAGCCGGTCCAGTCGGTCTTGCTGCCGTAATAGGTATAGCCGAGCTTGTTCGTCGTCTCGGTATCCCAGGATGCGCCGCCGCCGAAGGTCAGGAACGGCTTGTCGGGCACGGCGCGCGTGGTCAGGTTGATAACGCCGCCGCCGAACTCGCCGGGAAAGTTGACCGAATAGCTCTTCTGGACGAGCGATGAGGCGATCATGCTGGTCGGGAACAGGTCAAGCGGAACCACGCGCTTGAGCGGCTCGGGGCTTGGCAGCGGCGAGCCGTTGAGCAGTGCCAGCGAGTAACGGTCGCCCAGCCCGCGGACGTAGACGTAGCCGTTGCCGACAACCGACAGGCCGGTGACGCGGCTGAGCGCGCCGGCGATGTCGCCTTCACCCGTACGGGCGATCTGTTCGGTCGACAGGACCGACACGACCTGCGGCGCGTAACGCT
This sequence comes from Novosphingobium barchaimii LL02, assembly GCF_001046635.1. GTDB lineage: Bacteria > Pseudomonadota > Alphaproteobacteria > Sphingomonadales > Sphingomonadaceae > Novosphingobium > Novosphingobium barchaimii. The sequence goes on along the minus strand of NZ_KQ130454.1, from coordinate 253,244 downwards.
GCACGTTGCGCGAACGCTGGCCGGTGACGAGAATTTCGCCGCCCGGGATCGACACGTCGGGCGCGCCGGCCTCTTCCGCTTCTTCCGGCTGCGCGATGGGCGGCGTGCCGGTGGCGGTGGGCGCTGTGGTGTCGGTGGTGGTGCTATCCTGCGCCCACGCCGCCGTCGGCATGGTCAACGCGCTGGAAAGCAGCAGCGCCGATACGAGCCGCTTGTTCATGTGGTGTCCCCCTGGAACAAAGATTAATGCAAACGAGGGGGCGGCCTTCGCGGACCGCCCCCCCTTTTTGTCGGCTAAGGGCGGATGCCTCAGGTGACGGGCAGCGCCGTGCAGCGCGAGTTGGAGCCCAGCTCTGCCGATGCAGTGTCGCAGGTCCAGCCGCGGAACCAGGTGTCTGTGGCGTCCTTCACGGCGCCGATATAGGTTACCGTGTCGAAGTAGCTCGAGAGCGTCTTGATGTCGGCGTAGGCAACAACGCCGGTTTCGTTGGCGCCGTTGACGAAGGTGCTCGTCAGCGTCGAGGTGAAAGCGGCATTGTTGTTGGTGCCGGCGCCGAACTGCGCCTGTACCTGCGGTGCGGTGTAGCTGCCGGTGCCGAGGAAGGCGCCGGTGCCGCTGCAGGTCATGGCGACCGAGAAGGCCTTGAGCGTAGCGGGAGTGGTGCCGGTGCCGTTGAGACGGATGCACTCGTCCTGCGGAGCAACGACCACACCGTTGACCAGCGTCAGGTCAGCGTTGCCGCGCGCGAAGATTGCGGCATTGTTGGAGTTGTTGTTCACACCCGGCTGGATGGCGGTGAAGTTGGCGACGACGCTCTTCTGGCGGGGCAGAAGTTCTTCGTTGCCGTTGCTGTCGACTTCCATCAGCGAGTCGCCGTCAGCGTTGCGCTGGGCGATCAGGACGTACTGGAAGTTGCCCTGAAGGCCGGTGTCGATGTCGAGGCTGTCATCGTCGGCATTGACGGCGATGTAGTGCTTCATGTTGACCGCGCCGCCGAAGAATTCGGCGCCATCGTCCGAGCTGTTCACGCTCTGGATGTATTCCAGCGTGGTGCCGGTGCCGAGGCCTTCACCGGTAAGGGCCTGAAGCTCGATGTTCGCACCCAGGACGAAGCCCGAGTAGCGGATCTGCACGTAGCGCATGGTGCCCGCGTTGTAGGCGTTGTCGCTGCCGCCGAACACGGCCGGGCTGGATGCGCCTTCGGTGTCGCGCTCGCAGGTCTGGTTGGTGGTCGAACCGCCGGCGGTGCAGTCGGTCGTGATACCGCGGCCCATGAGCACGACGCCGCCCCAGCGGCCGTCGGTGGCTTCCGTGGCGATGCCGCGCACGTTGTCGTAGGTGGTGAAGATGATCGGCTGGGCCAGAGTGCCCGATGCGTTGATCTTGTTACCGCGGTTGACTGCCAGCCACGCCGGCTCTGCGCCGTTCTCGCCGTAGACGATGACGCCCGGCTCGATCGTGAGCGTGACGTTGGTGTCGGCGGTGAGCGAGCGGCCGCTGCAGCTGGCCGTGGTCGTTGCGCGCGGTGCAGCCGTGGTCGGCGCGGTCAGGCCGCCGTCGCATCCGACGTCAACGCGGCCGTTCATGCGGTAAAGGACGCCGGCGGTCTTCGGCAGCGTCGTGCTGGCGTCGATCAGGGTGGGCAGGGTGCACACACGCCACGTGCCTTCGGGGCCAGTGATGGTGCCACTGTTAGTCAGGCCTCGGCTTGCGCCGATCGAGGGGCAGTCGGTGGCCGCTTCGACCAGACCGGTGCCGGGCGTCGGGGTCGGGGTCGGGGCGGGGTTCGTGATCGGAACGTTGATCGAGCCTGCGCCGGGCGAGGAAATGTCGTCGGCTCCGCAGCCGGCAAGAGCGATAGCGCTGCTGCTCACAAGCAGCAGACCAGAAATTTTCTTCACGATGGATCCCCCGTGTTCAGGTCGAAACGAGGCGACGATTCCGCCTTCGTTGCCACCGGGCGTCTAAGGGGCGCGAATGACATTATGTTGGCGCTACGATGACACTAATATGCACTAATACGACACAGATGTGACAAATCCGTGATTAGGACCAGCCAACAGACGTGAGATGCCCCGGATGCCAATCGCGACTCGCGATTTTTGGTGACCGACGTCGATATTGCAGTTTTATGACACTTCCGTCATTTTGTTGATGGATCAGCGATTCGCGCAGACGATGTGAGCTACCAATACGATAAAGGGAGAGTTCTCATGTCGCTTTCAGTCCTCCTTACTGCCGCTCTGATGGGGCAGTCGGTCATCTCTCTTGCAATGGACCAGCCCCGATCCGACGTAACGGAGGTCGCCTACCGCGAGCTTTCCGAGGGCCAGTCGCAGGCAGCGGTGCGCAAACTTGAAGCGAACGGCGCATTGCGGTCGGAAGATCCCGCGGCCCTCATCAACCTGGGGGCGGCCTATATCCGTGCCGGGCAAGGCGACAAGGCGCTGGCAGCCTATCGCGCTGCGGCAGCAACACCTGAGCGTTACGATCTGGAACTGGCGGACGGCAGCTGGATGGATTCGCGCCAGGCGGCGCGCATGGCATTGAAGGGGCTTATGGCGTCAAGGACGGTCGCCACTCGCTGATTCGTCGCAGTTCGGCACCGGGACATCGCAAACTGCCGATCCATCTGCTGCTGTATTCGTGTTCTTCCGGCCATTTTGCCCAGATAATTCAGTCACGAATTGCTCTTGTCGCAAAGAACAGGGCATTTCGCGACTGATGGGCCAGTCACGAATTCGGAAACATCTTGTGATACATGCCGAAACCATGACGGTCTGCCGCGCCATCGTCACACACCTGTCATCCAGGTGGCGCACTTGGCCGTCATACGGAGGACATGGTGATTCGATACGTAAAGTCTTACGGCCGCAAATCGCGCGGCTTGCTCTCCGCTATGGGCACTGTCCCTAGCCTTTTTGCACCTTCACTGGTTCACGCACAGGCTGTTGCTCAAGATCCGGCCGGATCGGGCCCGATCGTTGCGGCACTGGGCTGGCTGCAGGGCACTCTGCTTGGTAACGTCGCCACTGCCGTGGCCGTCATGGCGGTTGCCGCTGTCGGCTTCATGATGCTGACTGGCCGGATGAACTGGCGCTTCGGTGCAACCGTCATCATTGGCGTGTTCATCCTGTTCGGCGCCGGTGCGATCGTCACCGGTATCCAGTCGGCGGCTGTGGGCTGATGAGGCGCTGGTCATGAGTCTGGCGCGCTACCCCGTGCACCGCGCGCTGACCCGCCCGCAGATGTTCGCGGGCGTGACGTACAGCTACTTCATAATCAACGCTGCGCTGACGACCGAAATCTTCCTTATCACCAAGAGCTTCTGGACAGTGCCGGCGGCGCTGGTGATCCACGGGGCCGGATATCTCGCGTGCCTGCGCGAACCGCGGGTCTTCGACTTGTGGATCGCCAAGGTCAGCAAGTGCCCGCGCGTTGCAAACTGGCAGCGCTGGGGTTGCAACAGCTACGCGCCGTAACATCGAATACGCGCCGGCATCGAAACGGCGTGGGGGAACGACATAATGGCCAAGAGCTTCAAATCGCCGCTGAAGGGCTGGGGAGCGAAGGAAGTGCTCGCCGGTGACCGGCTGCCCTATGCCGCGCTGGTGGACGAGAATGTCGTGCGCCTGCGCGATGGTTCGGTCATGCTCTCGCTCATGGTGCCGGGCCTGGCTTTCGAGACTGCCGACACCGACGAACTCAACGCCCATGTCGCCACCCGCGAAGTGCTGCTGCGCTCCTCGCTAGATGCGCGTTTCGTGCTGTACCATCACGTCATCCGCCGCCGCGTGGAGATCGAGATGGACGGCCGGTTCGACGATCCGCTCGCAGCGCATATCGATGCACGCTGGCGTGCGCGCACGTCCTCGGGCGCATTGTTCGTCAACGACCAGTTCATAACCTTGGTGCGCCGTCCCGCGCGCGGCAAGGCGGGCTGGGCCGACAAGCTGACGCGCATGATGAAGTCGAAGGCCGAATCGGTCGAGGCCGATCCCGGTGACGTGCGCGCGCTCAAGGCCGCTGCTTCGGCGATGGTCGCCTCGCTCGGTGCTTACGGGGCGCGGCTTCTGGGCGATTACGAAGGCGGGGCCGGGCAATGCTCTGAAGTGCTCGAACTGCTTTCGGCGCTCTACAACGGTGAGATGCGGCCCGTGCGCCGCCCTTCCGATGATACCGACATCGGCCACATGCTGCCCTATCGCCGCGCCAGTTTCGGCATGGACGCACTGGAACTGCGCGGCGCGACCGGCGGCGGCTTCGGCTCGATCGTGTCCCTCAAGGAATACCCGGATTCGACCGCGCCGGGCCTGACGGACGCGCTGCTGCGTTTGCCGTGCGAACTGGTCCTGACCGAAACTTACGCCCCGTCGGACCGCCAGATTGCCCGTGAACGCATCGACCTTGCCGTGCGCCGCCTGCGCAGCGCCGACGAGGAAGCGGCGGCCGAACGCCGCGAGATGTCCGCCGCGCGCGATGCGCTGGGGACCGGTGCGGTCGGCTTCGGCGATCATCACCTGTCGGTTCTGGTCCGCGCCGACACGCTGGACCAGCTCGACGAAGTCACCGCTTCGTGCGCCGCCGCGCTGGCCGATGCCGGCGCCATCGCGGTGCGCGAGGATGTGAACCTGGAGCCTGCGTTCTGGGGCCAGCTTCCCGGTAACGAGAGCTTCATCGTGCGCCGCGCGCTGATTTCCAGTGCCAACATGGCTTGCTTCGGCAGTTTGCACGGCTTTGCGATGGGGCAGGCTAGTGGCAATCACTGGGGCGATGCGGTCACGCTGCTGTCGACGACCAGCTCGACGCCGTTCTTCTTTAATTTCCACCAGGGTGACCTCGGTAACTTCACCGTCATCGGTCCGTCGGGTTCGGGTAAGACGGTGGTCATGAACTTCCTCGCCGCGCAGGCACAGAAGTTCGCGCCGCGCACCATCCTGTTCGACAAGGATCGCGGCGCCGAAGTGTTTCTGCGCGGGATCGGCGGCACATACAGCCGCATCGCCGCCGGCCACCCCACTGGTTTCAACCCGCTCTCGCTGCCTGACACTGCCGCCAACCGCGCTTTCCTGCGCGACTGGCTGGGCGTGCTGCTGGCCGCGAAGGGGCCGGAGGAGCTTTCGACGATCGCGGGCGCGGTCGACGCCGCCTATCACAACGACCCGTTGCTGCGCCGCCTGTCGCACTTTCGCGAACTGCTCGCCGGCGCGCGCCGTCCCGAAGCGGGCGACCTTGCCTCGCGCTTAGACGCCTGGCTGCAGGGGGGTGAGCATGGCTGGCTGTTCGACAACCAGCACGACCGCCTCGACCTGAGCCAGCGCGTACTGGGCTTCGACATGACCGCGCTGCTGGAAAGCCCGCGTCTGCGCACGCCGGTCATGATGTACCTGTTCCACCGCATCGACGAGCGCCTCGACGGCGAGCCGACGATGATCCTCATCGACGAGGGTTGGAAGGCGCTCGACGACGAGGTCTTCGCCGCGCGTATCCGTGACTGGCTCAAGACGCTGCGCAAGCGCAATGCGCTGGTGGGCTTCGCCACCCAGTCAGCGCGCGACGCGCTGGATTCCAAGATCGCCACGGCGCTTGTCGAGCAGACCGCGACGATGATCTTCATGCCCAATTCGCGCGCCCGAGCCGAGGATTACTGCGAGGGTTTCGGCCTGTCGCAGCACGAACTCGACGTCATCCGCACGCTGCCGGTACATTCGCGCTGCTTCCTGATCCGCCAGGCCGATACCTCGGTGGTGGTGCGGCTCGACCTTGCCGGGATGCCTGAGGTTCTCACCGTATTGTCGGGCCGCGAGAGCACCGTGCGCAAGCTCGATACCCTGCGCGAACGCTACGGCGATGCGCCGGAAGGCTGGTATCCGGTCCTGACAGGAATGCAGTGGCCGGCAGAGGGTGATGGCGGCGAGCTTTGGACCGAGGCGGCGGAATAGCCTCATGGCGAACGCCTGCGAACAGCTCACCGAAGTCGCTTCCGCCGGGGTCGCCCCGGCGCTGCGCGCTGTCGACTGCGTGGCCAACGAGATGGCCGCTTCCGCGTTCGGACGCCTGTTCGGCGCGGGCGGGGCGATGGGTCCGGTCCTTACCATCCTGCTCACGCTCTACATCGCCTTTTTTGCATTCTCGCTGCTGACCGGACGTTCCAGCCTGGGCATCTCGGCGCTCACCCCGCGTATGTTGCGCCTGGGCGTGGTCCTGACGTTCGCCACCAGCTGGATCGCGTATCAGGGCGTGGTCTGGAACCTTGCCGTGGGCGGACCGGACTGGATCGCCGGCGTGCTGATGGGTGCCAAAGGCTCGGCGACGCAGCTTTTCGGTGACCGTATCGACATTGTCTTTGGCGCCATCAACGACATTTCCGAAGCCACCTCCAAGGCTGGCGGCGCGGCACAGGACGGGGGCGGCGCGGCTGCTGCCGGTGCCGCCGTTGCGGCCAAGGGCGCAGGCGGGCTTTTCACGCCCGAAAGCGTGATGTGGATGGGCGCGCTGCTGCTGCTGCTGGGAACTGTGGGCGTGCTGCTCACCGCGCGTATCGCGCTGGGCGTGCTGCTCGCGCTGGGGCCGATCTTCGTCATCATGGCGCTGTTCGGCGGCACGCGCGGGCTGACTGCAGGCTGGCTGCGCGGCGTGGTGCTGACCGCCGTTACCCCGCTATTCGTGGTGCTGGGCGGCGGGATCACGCTGGAACTGCTGGTGCCGATCATTTCCGGCCTCGTCGAGAACGCCAATGCCGGCGAGATCGATGGGCGCGGGGCAATGGCGTTCTTCCTCGTCGCCTCGGTGCATGTCGCGCTGATGGTGATGGTCGTGAAAGTGGCTGCGACGATGGTTTCGGGCTGGCAGGTCTTCGGCCTGGGCGCCGATAATGAGCGGGAACGCTCCGGCTCCTCCGGGCAGGCGGCGGCACCGGCTCCAGCCAGTGCGCCCGCCCCGGCGGCGTCCAGCTATCCGGGCCGCACTTCGGTGATCGCAGCGGCAGGTGCGTCCGCCATGGCCGAAGCTCCGGGGCAGGGACTGAGCAGCGGCGCTCGTTCGGGTGACCGCCGAACCGTGGTAACACAAGTCGTCGGCGGCGGCATCGAACCCTTGCGGCGGGGCGAATCGGCCCCGCGCGCTCGCGGGATCGGCAGCCGCTTTCGCGCATCGAACGACACCGGCAGATCGCCGGCGAAGGAGAAGACACGATGATCCGCGCAACCATGCGCAACCTTGCCGCCGCAGTGAGCCTGGGCGCGCTGACGCTGGCTGCTCCGGCGCAGGCCGATGAGCGCCTTGTCGCTCATGCTTTCAGCGACAACGAGGTCGTGCGTATCGACGGCCGTGCCGGCGTGCAGGCGACCATCGCCTTCGGGCAAGGCGAGGCGATCGAGAACGTCGCAGTCGGCGATTCGCAGGCTTGGCAGATCACGCCCAACAAGCGTGCAGACCTGCTTTTCGTGAAACCGCTCGAAAGCACGGCACGCACCAACATGACGGTGGTGACCAACCGCCACACCTATTTCTTCGACCTCGTCGCCACCGCCAAGGCGAGGCCGCTCTACATGCTGCGCTTTACCTACAAGGACGAGCCGAAGCTGGCGGCGGACGGCAGCGGGCTGGCTTCGCTCGACCCGGCGGAACAGGCACTGGCCGCCGGCAATCCTCTGGGCATGCCGGCCGACCCGGCGGCGCTCAACTTTGCGTGGAAGCGCGTCGGCGTCGAGAAGCTGATGCCCTCGCGCGTCTATGATGACGGCATGTCGACCTACCTGCTCTGGCCGGACAAGGCGGCGATTCCCGCAATCCTCGTCACCAACGAGAAGGGCGACGAAGGCCCGGTGAACTACGCCGTGCGCGGCGCCACGATCGTGCTGGAGGACGTGCCGAACTCGATCGTCCTGCGCTCCGGCAAGGCGAAGGCGGAACTGGTGAATTCGTTGCCTCTCGCCTCGCGTCCGGCACCGGCCGCGCCTGCGGCAACGCCGGTTCCCACGCTCCAGCCTGTCGTGGCAACTGCTACTCCATCTTCGCCCACGCCGTCCGCCGGGACAGCGGCACCCACTTCTTCGCGGAACTGAAAACATGGCGCCGAATTCCTCGATCCGCGAACGCTTTTCCCGTGCCGACGCAACCGATCCGCGTGACGGTGAGGGTGCTCAGGTCATCGACTTGGCCACCCGCAACGTCCTGCCGCAGGTCAGCCAGCGCAAGAAGGCAGATGGCCTCGGTCTTGCCGCCGGTGTCCTGATCGTCGCGGCGCTGGGCGGGTTGACGCTGTGGTCGATGGACTCGGCGCGCAATCCGGCAGGCCTCAAGCCGGCGGTTCCGGCGCCGCAACCGGTCCCGGCGCCTGCCGCCGTGGTTCCGGCGCCCGCCCCGGCGGTTATGCCGGCGCCGCTTCCCGAGCCCGCCCCCGCCCCGGTACTTGCCGCGCCGCCTGCGACCGCGGCAGTCCCCCAGGCCAACCCTTATGCCAGCCCCACGGTGGTATTCGACGTGGGCACCGGCGCGGCCGTCGCCGTCCCGGGACCTGCGGGCGAAGCGGCGAAAGGCGGCAATGCCAATGACGATTTCGCCGCCCGCATCGGCGGCACCGGGGCGACCGCCGCCGCCAGCCATTCGTTCGATCCGGCCACGACGGTAACGCAGGGCACGCTGATCCCCGCCGTGCTGGAAACCGCGATCGACACTGATGTGCCCGGCTACGTGCGAGCCATCGTTTCGACTGACGTGCGCAGCTTCGACGGCAAGCGCGTACTGGTCCCGCGCTCCTCGCGCCTGATCGGCCAGTACAAGAGCGGCCTGACGGCGGGCCAGAAGCGCGCGTATGTCATCTGGTCGCGCCTGATCCGCCCGGACGGAGTCTCGGTGAACCTGGGTTCGCCCGCCGTTTCCTTTGGCGGCGAGACGGGCTTGCCCGGCAAGGTCAACAGCCATTTCTTCGAGCGTTTCGGCTCGGCGATGCTGCTTTCGGTGGTCGGCGGACTGACGACGCTGGCGTCCAGCGGTTCGAACGTGATCGTGTCCGGCGGCGGTTCGGCGGCATCGAGCGCGGTGCAGAGCGGCGCGCAGATCGGCCCGACCATCCGTGTGCGCCAGGGTGAGCCGATCCGTGTGTTCACTGCCAAGGATCTGGACTTCAGCCAGGTCCAGTGACGCAGCATGGCCGATATTCTCACCTTGCAGCCGCAACCGGCGCATTCGCCCGTGGCTGACGTGACCGCCGATGCCGCAGCCGCGCGCAGCGTCTATCTTGACGCTTACCTTGCGCCTTTGCGCCCTTGGCTGGAGCGCGAGACGGTTACCGAAATCCTCGTCAACCGCCCCGGCGAAATCTGGGTCGAGGACGCCGCGCTTTCGGGTATGCAGTGCGTGGCATTGCCGCAGATGGACAACCGCCTGCTGCAGCGCCTTGCAGAGCAGGTCGCGCGGATCAGCCATCAGGGGATCAACCGCGAACACCCGCTGCTTTCGGCGACGCTGCCGGCTTACGGCGGGCAATCGGGCGCGCGTATCCAGCTTGTCGGCCCCCCCGCCACGCGCGCCAACTGGGCGCTGGCGATCCGCCGGCACCGGCTGCTGGAACTGCCGCTGGACGCCTACGATCGCGGCCCGATCACGGTGCCGGCCGAAGCGCCGACGCCCGATCCCATGGCCGAGCCGATCGCGTTCCTGCGCGACGCCATCCGCCGCCGCCGCACCATTCTGATTTCGGGCGGTACGTCGACCGGCAAGACCACGTTTCTCAACGCGATGCTTACGGAAATCCCTGAGCACGAACGCGTCGTGCTGGTGGAGGACACCGCCGAGCTGCGCCTGCCGGGCGCCAATGGCGTGGGCCTCATCGCGGTCAAAGGCGAACTGGGCGAGGCGAAGGTTTCGGCCAACGACCTGCTTCAGGCGGCGCTGCGCTTGCGCCCCGACCGCATTGTGCTGGGCGAGCTGCGCGGCACCGAGACGGTCAGCTTCCTGCGCGCCATCAACACCGGGCATCCGGGGTCATTCTCGACCGTCCACGCCAATAGCCCGCGCGGCGCGCTGGAGCAGATCGCGCTGATGTCGATGCAGACCGGCATCGGCCTGACGCGGGCGGAGACGCTGGAATATGCCGCGTCGGTGATCGACATCGTGGTGCAATTGGACCGCAGCGGCGGCAAACGCGGCATTTCCGCGATCGCCCAAAGCTCCACGTTGGTTTGAAAGACTTTCTACCCCCTCTCCCCCTGAAAGGGAGGGGCTAAGGGGTATCACGCTTCGATCAGGGCGCCTTCGTGTGTCTGCACCCGCCAGGTTAGGCCCAGCCAGTCGGCCAGCGCCTTGAGGTCCTTGCCATTGCCCGCGCCGTAAAGCGGGCGTGCCGGCGCACCCAGCGAAAGCACCAGCACATCGCCTTCTACCTTCAGTTCTGAGGCCGCCATGCCCCCTGCGGTGCCGCCTGTCAGGCGGCGGCAGAGGCGCACGGCCAAGCCCCAACCGATCGCGCGGTCAAGGTCTGCCTTTCCGGCAAGCCGGGCAAAGTCGGTCGGCGCTGCGGTGAGGCCCGAATTGGCGAAGACGGTCATGGCCATCATCCCGCGGCCGCGCATGTCGAGGCCGATCCAGCGTTTGCGCAGCGCCCAGGTCAGCGCTTCCTCGGTGCGCATGTTGGGCTCGGTGCGCATCGCGGCAAGGGCCAGCAGGCCTGCAGCGGTCCGCAGGTCACGGTCGTCATCGGCGCCCCTGCAGGCCGGGGCGGTCCATAGGGCCACGCGCGCGGCATCGTCGGCGTCAACGCGCGCGCCTTGCGCGAAAGCGGCGACGCTGGCCAGCATCGGGCTTTCCTGCTGAACGGCGGCGGGCAGTTGCATGTGCAGCAGTCCCTCTCGCAGACCCCATGAGGAGAACACCAGATGCGAAGGGTGCAGGTTGCCGATCGTCTGCGCCATCAGGGCAGCGGCATCGGACAGGGTGGCCAGGCGCGAACCGGAGATGCGGGGGTCCGGGTCCTCCGGCTTGCCCTTCGCGAATTGACGGGCAAGGTGGAGCGCTTCCGAAGCGGGAAGTTCGAAGCCATGCGGATCGTCCACCGGCCAGCCCAGCACACGCATCGCCTGAAGCGCCAGTGCGCGCCATGAACCGCCGACGATGTATAGCGGGAGCCCGCGCGCGCGGTTACTGGCCGCATCCCAGCCCCGTGCATCGAGGCCCGCGCGCACGGCGTCGGCGAATTTCTGCGGACCCAGTGCGCGCATGTCGGGCAGGCGTAGGGTGCCGAAGGGCAGGGTGATGCCGCCGGGGCGGATGCCCTGCGCGTCGACTTCAACCAGTTCGAGGCTACCCCCGCCAAGGTCGGCCACCACGCCGCGCGCGCCCGGGAAGGCGGCGATCACGCCGGTGGCGCTGGCGCGGGCCTCCTCCTCGCCGGAAAGCAGGCGGGGCGAAAGGCCGAAGCCGCGTACCGCATCGAGGAATTCAGGACCGTTGGCGGCGTCACGCGCGGCGGCGGTGGCGACGCACTCCACGTTGTCCACCGCCATCAGCCGTAGCAGCGCCGCGAATCGGGCCAGCGCAGCCAGTGCAGCGCGCATCGACTTGTCGGAGATCGCCCCGGTACGGCCAAGGTCCTTTCCGAGCCGGGCGTTGACCTTCTCGTTGAGCACGACGACCGGCGCACGCGGCGGCCCGTTGTATACGACAAGGCGGACCGTATTCGAGCCGATGTCGATGATGGCGCGCTTGGCGCTGGATTGGCTAATGCCGATCATTGTGTTCAATACGCACCGTAAGGGCCTAAGTTGCCCTGCCTATGTCAGATAGTGCCGCGTCTTAGCGAGAGCTTGGGCACTTTTCGTCCACTGTCCAGTGCCGCACCGCGCCCGGAAAGCGACGGATTGGTCATGAAATAGCGGTGCAGGTTGAAGGGGTTCTCGACCTGGCCGATCCTTTGGTAGGTTCCGTCCGGCGCACAAATCCAGCTTTGTTCGGTGTCGATCAGATTGGCGAGCATGACCTGGTCGAGAATCTGGTCGTGTACCGTCTTGTTGCGGATCGGCAGCAGCACTTCGACGCGGCGGTCGAGATTGCGGCTCATGCCATCGGCCGAGGTGATGAACAGCTTGGCGCGGCGATTGGGGAGGTGCGCGCCGTTGGCGAATGCCCAGATGCGCGCGTGCTCCAGGAAGCGGCCGATGATCGACTTGACCATGATGTTCTCGGACAGTCCGGGAATGCCGGGGCGCAGGCAGCAGATGCCGCGTATCACCAGGTCGATGTCCACGCCGGCACGGCTGGCGGCGTAGAGACGGTCGATGATGCCCGGATCGGTCAGCGAATTGAGCTTGGCCCAGATCGCGGCGGGCTTTCCCGCCTCGGCATTGGCGATTTCCGCGTCGATGCACTCGTTCAGGGTCGAGCGCAGCGAGATCGGCGAGATCGACAGGCTTTCCGTTGCCTTGGGCTCGACGTAGCCGGTGATGAAGTTGAACAGCCGACCGACGTCGCGCCCTGCGGCCGGATCGGCGGTGAAATAGGAGATATCGGTATAGATACGCGCGGTGAAGGGGTGATAGTTGCCGGTGCCGAAGTGGCAGTAAGTGCGATAGCTCTCACCCTCGCGGCGGACCACCATCGAGACCTTGGCGTGGGTTTTCCAGTCCACGAAGCCGTAAATCACCTGCACGCCCGCGCGTTCCAGCTGGCTGGCCCAAAGCAGGTTCTGTTCCTCGTCGAACCGGGCCTTCAGTTCGACCACGGCGGTGACGGACTTGCCCTGCTCGGCGGCGTAGATCAGCGCCGAGATGATCGCCGACTGCTTGCCCGCACGGTAGAGCGTCTGCTTGATCGCCACCACATCCGGGTCGCGCGCGGCCTGGCGCAGATAATCGATCACCACCTCGAAGCTCTCGTAGGGGTGCTGGATGACGATGTCCTTCTCGCGAATGGCGGCGAAGATGTCGCCGTCATGCTCGAGAATGCGTTCGGGGTAGCGCGGGGAATACGGCTCGAACTTGAGTTCGGGGCGATCCTCGTCGCAGATCGCGGAAAGGCCGGAGAAGCCGATGATGCCCTCGGTCTTCATGATGAGCGCCTTGTCGAGGCCCAACTGCCGGCGCAGCAGTTCTTCCGCTGCCGGGTCGAAATTTCCCTGCAGCTGCAGGACGATGACGAGGCCGCGGCGGCGGCGCTGGATCGCGGTGCGGTAATAACGCACCAGATCTTCGGCATCCTCCTCGATCTCGATGTCGCTGTCGCGCAGGATGCGGAATACCCCCTGCCCGTTGAGGGCGAAGCCGGGGAACAGTTCCGCCGTGTTGCGGCAGATGATGTCCTCGATCGAGATCCACGCCGCCTTTTCGCCGGGAATGCGCACGAAGCGCGGCAGCGGCGCCGGGATCAGCACCATCTCCATCACCGGGGCATCGTCGGCCACCCTGGTCAGCGAGAACAGCACGCCGATGCCCTGGTTGGCGACGAAGGGGAAGGGGTGCGCCGGGTCGATCGCCTGGGGGGTGATCACCGGCATGACGTGTTCGATGAAATAGTCGCGCAGCCAGCGCTCACGCTCGCGGTCGAGCCGGTCGTTCTCGCCTATGACGGCGACTCCGGCCTCGGCCAGCTGGACTTTCAGCGCTTCCCATGAGTTCTGCTGGACTTGCTCCAGCTCCAGCACTTTCTCGTGGGTGACGGCCAGTGCCTGCTGCGGCGTCAGTCCATCGATCGAGATTTCCTCGATCTGGCGGCGCACCTGCCCAGCCAGGCCGGCGACGCGCACCATCAGGAACTCGTCGATGTTGCTGCCCGAAATCGACAGGAACCGCAGCCGTTCCAGCAGCGGATAATCGGGATTGGAGGCTTCGGCCAGAACCCGCTCGTTGAAGGCGAGCCAGCTCAGTTCACGATTGAAGTACCGCGCGGGCTGCGTACCCAGGTCCGCAGTTTCTCCGTTTTCGCGGGCTGCTTCGGTTTCGTCGCTAACTTCCAGCATATCCATCTTTTTCACCCGAGGCCCTTTTGCATGCCACGATGACACAACTGCGGCAATCTTTCCCGTCAAGACGAAGTGTTACCGAATTCGGGGTAGGAGCCAAGTGAACATCGTTGCGGTGCAGCATGGTTTCGCGCACACTCACTCTCGATGATCAAGGCCGCCCTGCACCACCTCACCCGCTACCGCTATTCGCGGCGCATTCGTCTCGGCCCCCAGGTTATCCGGCTTCGCCCGGCGCCGCACAGCCGGACGGAGGTTCCCAACTACTCGCTGACGATCAGCCCGCCCGAGCATTTCCTGAACTGGCAGCAGGATCCGCACGGCAACTGGCTGGCGCGGGTGGTGTTCCCCGATCCGGTCGACCACTTCTCCATCGAGGTGGACCTGCTGGCGGAGCTGGCGGTCATCAACCCCTTCGATTTCTTCGTGGAACCTGAGGCCGAGGAATATCCCTTCGCCTATTCGCCAGACATGAATACCGACCTTTCGGCCTATTTCGAGGTCGAGGAACAGGGGCCGCTGTTCGAGGCGCTGGTTGCTGCTCACGCCGATTACAAAGGCCGCACGGTAGATTTCCTGGTCGATATCAACAGCAAGCTCCAGCAACGCATCGGCTATGTGATCCGCATGGAATCGGGCGTGATGGAGCCTGAGGAGACGCTGGACGTCGGCATCGGCTCATGCCGCGATTCGGCCTGGCTGCTGGTGCAGCTCCTGCGCCGCCTTGGCTTCGCCGCGCGCTTCGTCTCGGGCTATTCGATCCAGCTGGTCGCCGACGTGCTGCCCAAGGAAGGGCCGGTCGGCGTACTGCAGGACGTCACCGACCTCCACGCCTGGGCGGAGGCTTACGTGCCCGGCGCAGGCTGGATCGGCCTCGACGCCACTTCGGGGATGTTCGCGGGTGAGGGGCACATCCCGCTCTGCGCGACGCCGCACTACCGCTCCGCCACCCCGATCGAGGGCATGGCCGAACCCGCCGAGGTCGACTTCGATTTCGCGATGAATGTCAGCCGCATCGCCGAGGCCGTGCGCATCACCAAGCCGTTCACCGACGACCGCTGGGAAGCCCTGCTCTTGCTGGGCGACAAGGTGGACGAGGATCTGAACGCAGGCGGCGTCAACCTGACGATGGGCGGCGAACCGACCTTCATCGCCGCCACCGATTTCGAGGCGGACGAGTGGAACAGCGGTGCCGTCGGCCCCACCAAGGCCGCTTATGCCGACAAGCTGATCCGCCTGCTGCGCACCAAGTTCGCGCCCGGCTCGCTGCTCCATCACGGGCAGGGCAAGTGGTATCCCGGCGAAACCCTGCCGCGCTGGGGCTATTCTATCTACTGGCGCAAGGACGGCGTGCCGATCTGGCAGGACGACAGCCTGATCGCTGGTGAAAAGCCGCTGGAAAAGGCCGGCGATCCCGATCCGCTGCCCACCATCGACATCCTTTCCGCCGCGAACCTGCTGGCCGCCGCCGCCGAAGGGCTGGGCCTCGACGCTGACTTCGTCCAGCCGGTGTTCGAAGACCGGGGTGTGTGGATGCTGCGCGAGGACGAACTGGCGGTGAACGTCACCCCGCTCGACCCCAGTATCGAGGACGAGGAACTGGCCCGCCGCTTCCGCCGCACGTACCGGCGCGGGCTGGACAAGCCGGTTGGCTTCGTGCTGCCGGTGCAGCGCTGGAACAGCAAGGACCAGTCGATCCCGCGCTGGCGTTCGGAACACTGGCGTGTGCGCAAGGGTCTGCTGACGGCGGTGCCGGGCGATAGCGCCATCGGCTACCGCCTGCCGCTGGGTTCGCTGCCCTACGTGGCGCCGAAGGACTTTCCTTATATCCACCCGCGCGACACCGCGGAGGAGCGTGAGCCGCTCGCCGATTTCCGCGTGCAGGTGACTGAGCAGGCAACTGTCGGCCAGAACAACGCCAATCAGACCAATGACGGCGGCCCGCAGCGGTTTCGCGCCGTGCCAGAGCCCAAGTCCTTTACCGAACCGGCGGTAGAGGCGGACATCATCAAGGGCGCGGTACGCACCGCGGTCACGGTGGAGCCGCGCGGCGACTATCTAGCCGTATTTATCCCGCCGACCGAGGCGCTGGAAGATTACCTCGAACTCGTAGCTTCGATCGAGGTCGTGGCCGAGGAAATGAAGCTGCCGGTGCGGATCGAGGGTTATGGCCCGCCGCCGGACCCGCGCCTCATGGTCCTCAAGATCACGCCCGACCCCGGCGTCATCGAGGTCAACATTCACCCCAGCGCTTCCTGGCGCGAGACGGTGGAAATCACCGAAACGCTCTACGACTGCGCGCGCGAGATCGGCCTTACCGCCGACAAGTTCATGGTCGATGGGCGCTCGATCGGCACCGGCGGGGGCAATCACATCGTACTGGGCGGGCCGACCCTGCTCGACAGCCCGTTCATCCGCCGGCCTGACATGCTGAAAAGCTTCGTTACGTACTGGCAGCGGCACCCTTCGCTCAGCTACCTTTTCTCCGGCCTGTTTATCGGCCCGACCAGTCAGGCGCCGCGCATCGACGAAGCGCGCCACGATTCGCTCTACGAGTTGGAAATCGCGCTGGCGCAGGTGCCCGGCCCGCATGAGCCGCAGCCGGCGCCCTGGGTGGTCGACCGCCTGTTTCGCAACCTGCTGGTGGATGTGACCGGCAATACCCACCGGACCGAAATCTGTATCGACAAGATGTTCAGCCCGGACGGTCCCACCGGCCGCCTGGGTCTCGTTGAGTTCCGGGGCTTCGAAATGCCGCCCGAGCCGCGCATGTCCTGCGCGCAGCAACTGCTGATCCGAGCGCTGGCCGCATGGTTCTGGCGCGAGCCGGTTGAAGGTCCGCTGGTCCGCTGGGGCACGCAGCTTCACGACCGCTTCATGCTGGGGGAATTCGTCTGGACCGACTTCCTGGGCGTCCTCGATGACCTGCGGATGGCGGGCTACGATTTCGACCCCAAGTGGTTCGAGGCTCAGCGCATGTTCCGTTTCCCGGTTCACGGCGAAGTCGAGGGCGGCGGCGTCAGCCTAGAAATCAGCCATGCGCTGGAGCCATGGAATGTGCTGGGCGAAACCGGCGCGATCGGCGGCACCGTGCGCTATGTCGACAGTTCCACCGAGCGTTTGCAGGTGAAGGCTACGGGTCTTGTTCCCGGACGTCACGTCATTACCTGCAACGGCCGCCAAGTCCCGCTTACTGCGGTCGGGACGGGCGCCAATGGCTCGCAAGGGGTTGGCGGCGTGCGCTACAAGGCGTGGTTCCCGGCGGAATGCCTCCACCCGATGGTGCCCGCGCATCCGCCCCTGACCTTCGACATCTACGACTTGTGGAACGGGCGCTCGCTGGGCGGGTGTGTCTATCATGTCGCCCATCCCGGCGGGCGCAATTACGATACGATGCCCGTCAACGGCTACGAAGCGGAGGCACGGCGCAAGGCGCGCTTCCAGGAACACGGCCATTCGCCCGGGCCGCTGCCCCGCCCGTTCGAGGAAACGGTGAGCGAATTTCCCTATACTCTCGACCTCAGGCGGCCTGCCCGGTTAATGTAGGGGATGTTCGCCCGGCCTTTCCTTCTTTCACCACAGCCGCCCTCGATCGAATCGGTCCCTGATTTGTCGTGGTTCGCGCGAGCGGGGAAACCCGTTTGCGCCCCGGTCGGCGGTGCGGGATCAAGTCGGGGACGCTGTGCATGAGCACCAGGCCCGAAGTCGCGCCGCCGCTCGGCTGGCTTGACGACTATGCCGCGAAGGGATCGGGCGGCGACCTCTACGGCGATGCCTCGCCAGTGGTGGCCGAGTGCTGGCACAAGGTCGCCTCCGGCCTTGCCGCGCTGACCGATGGCGATCCTTCCGCCCTTCAGGACGCAACCGCGCGCCACGCTGCCGATCTCGGACTCGCCTTCCGCCTCACCGGGGACGAGGACGAGCGATCCTGGCCGCTCAATGCCATCCCCCTGATCGTCGGGGCTGACGAATGGGCAGAAGTCGAACGCGGCCTCGTCCAGCGCGCCGAACTGATGGAGTCGCTTGCCGCCGACATTTATGGCCCGCAGAAGCTGGTGAAGGATGGGCAGTTGCCCGCCGCAGTGGTGGCCGGAAGCCCGTTCTTCGCGCGAAAGATGATTGGCCGCAGTCCGCCGGGCGGGCGCTTCATCCACGTCTACGCCGCCGACCTTGCGCGGGGACCGGGCGGGCAGTGGCGGGTTCTTCAGGACCGCGTGCGCGTGGCTGGCGGTGTCGGCTATGCCTTGGAGAACCGGCTCGCGATGTCGCGGGCGGTGGGCAATCTGCTGGCCGACGCCCATGCGCGCCGGCTCTCCGACTTCTTCTCGCAGATGCAGGCCGGCATGGCCGCCGCCTGCCGCCGCGAGAACCCGCGCATCGCGCTGCTCACCCCCGGCCGCTTCAACCAGACTTATGCCGAGCAGGCGCATTTGGCTCGTTACCTCGGCCTGCCGCTGGTCGAGGGGCGCGACCTTACCGTGCTGGATGACCGGCTCTATGTGGGCACAATCGCAGGGCCGAAGCGCGTCGATGCTCTCTGGCGCTGGATCGACACCACCGCGCTCGACCCGCTTTCGTTCGATGCGAAATCGCAGCTTGGCGTTTCCAACCTGTTCGATGCCTGGGCCGGCGGCGGGGTGGAGATGGTCAACTGGCCGGGCGTCGAAGTGCTCGAATCAGCCGCGTTCGCCGCGTTCATGCCGCGCCTGTGCCGTGTCCTGCTGGGCGAGGCGCCGATCCTGCCCAATGTCGCCACCTGGTGGTGCGGGCAGGCGGTGGAAAGCTCCACCGTCGCCGCTCGGCTGGACGAATTGGCGTTGCTCCCCGCGTTCGGCCAGCCGATCGAGGGGCTGGAAAGCCGCGATCCGGTCGCCGGGGCCGAGTTGAGCACCGCCCGGCGCGCGGCGATTATCGACGCGCTGTGGCGCCGCCCGATGGACTATTGCGGGCAGGAAATCGTGCGCCTTTCCACTACTCCGGCGATCATCGACGGTGAGATCGTACCCCGTCCCTTTACTGTGCGCGCCTTCGTGGCCCGGGGTCCCGATGGCGGCTGGAGCGTGATGCCGGGCGGCTTCGTGCGCCTGTCGTCGAATTCGGCGCTGCCCACGTCGTTGATGGGGGCGGGCGACCTGTCGGCGGACCTGTGGATCGTCGACGAGAAGCCGACCAGCCACCACCTCGGCAGCCGCGTGGCGGGCGAACCGCCGATCTCGCGCGGTGGCGGCATCCTCGCCAGCCAGGCGGCGGACAACCTGTTCTGGTTCGGCCGTTACAACGAACGTGCCGAGACGATGGTGCGGATCGTGCGGGCAATCCTTGCCAGCCCGGCGGAGAGCGATTCCAGCCCCAGCGAAGAGGGCGGGGTGCTGCCGCGCCTGACCGCGCTGCTGCTGCACTGGGGGGCGATCAGCCCGGAGACGGCGAAGCTTTCGGTCGCCAAGATCTGTGCCCGCGCGCTTACCGAAACGCGGCTGCCCAGCGGCGTCGCCTCGCTGATGCGGCGGCGCCAGCAGGTAGGCATGGCGCTGCGCGAACGCCTTGCGCGTGATTTCTGGCGGATCGTCAGCCGCCCGATGCCGTCGATCAAGGTGGATCAGCCTCAATCCATGCTGACCAACACGCGCTGGCTGACCGAGCATTTCAGCGCGCTTGCCGGCCTGATTTCCGAGAACATGGTGCGTTCCGCCGCGTGGCATTTCCTCGAAATCGGCCAGCGGCTTGAGCGCGCGCAGGCAATCTGCCGCATGGCGCGCCAGTTGACCGCTGGAACCGCAGACGGCGATCCTGTCGCTGCGCTCGGCCTGCTGCTGGACCTGTGCGACAGCCAGATCATCTATCGCAGCCGTTACCTGACCGGGCCGGTTGCCAACCCGGTGCGCGATCTGGTGCTGCTGGACCCCGACAACCCGCGCGCGCTGGTGTTCCAGGTGGACGAGATCGTCGACCATCTCGCCGCGCTGCCCAGTTTACGGGACGACAACATTCCCGAAGCGCCCCTGCGCGCCGCCCGCGCCTTGCTGGGCGAATTGCAGGCGGCGACCGCATCGGAAATGACGCCGGAGCGGCTTGAGGGAATAGAGGACCAGTTGCTGGGCCTGTCGGACGCGATTTCGGCGCGCTATTTTCTGCAACTCGATTCCGAAGAAGCGGAAAGGCGTTCGCGGCTTCTGTAATGCGCTATTCGGTCAACCATATCACCACGCTCAAATACGCGCAGGCCGTGCGCATGGCGCAATTCAACCTGCGGCTGCGCCCGGCGGACTGGGCGGGCCAGAGCGTTTCGGACTATACCCTTGAAGTCGATCCGCAGCCGGGGCAGGTGATCGAGGCGCCAGGCGGCTACCACGTCAACGAGGCACGGTTCGCCCTGCGGGAGCCGACCAGGCAGTTGACCATCGAAAGCCGCTTCACCGTTGAGGTCGAGGCGCTGCCCTTCTTCGTGCGCGATGCAGAAGGGCCGGGACTGGCCGAACTGCGCGAGCGGGCGATGAAGAAGCCGGACCTTTCCGACCTTGCTCCCGCCTCATACATCTTCGCCTCGCCGATCGCCCAGCCCGAGGCACGGATCGCGCAGTGGGCGGGGTCCTTCCTGGATGAGGCGATGCCGGTGATGGCGGCGGGCCGCGCGCTGATGGGCGCTATCCACGAAGAATTCACTTACGATGCCGACGCGACCGAAACGGACACGCCGCCGCTGGAAGCGTTCGTGAAGCGGCATGGGGTGTGTCAGGATTTCAGCCACGTCATGATTATCGCGGCGCGAGCGCATGGCATTCCGGCGGCCTATGTCAGTGGTTACCTGCGCACCCTGCCGCCGCCGGGCAAGGAACGCCTCGTCGGTGCCGACGCGATGCACGCCTGGGTAAACCTGTGGTGCGGCGAGGAACTGGGCTGGATCGGCTTTGATCCGACCAACGATTGCCTGGCCGATACCGACCATATCTTTTTGGGTATGGGCCGCGATTATTCCGACGTGGCGCCGCTGGACGGCACGTTCCGGGGATCGGCGGGGCAGACGATGTTCGCCTCGGTGGATGTCGCCCCGCTGGATTGACCCTCCGAAATGCGCGGGCCTCAGGCTCTCAGTGGGGGCGCGTGTGATTCGCGCCGGTGCTGGGGCTGGCGACGGGCTCACCGGGAAAGATGCCTGCGATGGCCAGCGCAGCGCCGATTCGCGAAAGCGTTTCCAGCAGGTCGCCAACGCTGTCTTCGCTCACCACCAGTTCCAGCGTTTCCCGAGTCGCGGTGGGACCGCGGTCCCGCAGGCTGGTGATGAGTTCGAGAATCACCGCCTCATGCTCGGACACATGGCTGCATCCCAGTGGGCAGAATGCCAGCGTATCCAGCGCATCGCGGTTGAGCAGCATCATCGCGCGGTGAAATGGCTGTAGCCCCCCGATCATGCGCCAGCGGGCGAATGCGGGGGCGAGAAGCTGCGCCGGGCAGCGCTTCTGGCCGATCGCGGTAACCCATGCGCGCATGGACCAGACGAGGAACCGGCAGCCTTCGTCGAGGGCGGCGAGCGGGCGGTCGACGTATTGATACATGCAGTGACTCCTTAGGGCTTGCATATGCGAATGATTATCATTAGCTACTGTTGCGCGGCTTGCTCCTCTCGTCAAGCCTGCACCAAGCCCGGAGGAACGCTTGTCATGGGGCGTTCTTCCCATCCTGTGACCTTTGGCCGGGGCGGCTCCTTGCCTTGCTCGCCCCGGCCTTTTTTTCCGAAGGTCACAGGAAGCCGCTGGACCGGCGGAAATCGGGGGCTTCTCTCAAGCTATGCGCTGCCCTGGCATCGATCGGGACCGTGTGGGCGCGGGCTGCTATAAGCCGCGGCAACCAAACGCCGGGACTAAAGCTGGGCGCTTGGAGGACGCTGCGTAGTCATGCCGGTGGACGCACAGGTTCTGCCGCACTTATCCACAGACTCATCCTCTCATTGATGATGAGAATCAGCGATAATCGAATCCGCCTTTGGGCTGGATCTTGAGCGAGTTCTGCTGGAGCGCCGTCATCAGGTACGAACCGATCAGCATCGGATATTCCAGCATCTGCTTTTCATCGTAAGTTTGCGCCAGTACATCCCAGGTTGCGTCGGCGATGCAGTGGTCTGCCAGCAATTCCTCGACGCCGCGCAGCACGGCCGATTCGTGAAGCGTCCAGCCCGGTGCTTCGGAGCCGTCGATCACGCGCTCGATTTCCTCAAGCGTGATGCCGAAGGCCTTGCCGATGTCGACATGCTCGCACCACTCGAACGGTGCGCGGGCCAGCAGGGCGAGGCGCAGGACCGCCAGTTCCCGGTCGCGCGCGGGTATGGTGCCCCTCGCGGCCAGTTCGATACCCAGCACCATCTGGCCCTTGAACATGCCCGGGTGGCGAAGGGTTATCAGGCTGACGTCGGGGAAGGGGCGGCTTTCGGGGATGGAGAAGGCGGCGCGGATCGCATCGACCTGTTCCTGCCCTTCCGGGCTGACCTCGGCAAGGGTCAGGGGCGCATAGCGCGGGCCGTGCGTTACCGTCTGGGCAAGGCGTGCATCTGCGTCGAATTCGTACCGGCCGGTCGTGGGCTGCGTCATTGTAGTGGTTATCCTCCTGCGCGAACCGCGCCGACCGGGTTTGTCCGGTTCGTGCAGGGCACTATGCGCGGGCGCGCCGTGGCCGCCAAACGCAGCAGCGATGTTGCCGGGCCTATCCGCGCGCGGCGCGAACGGCGGCTCCGCCCGCGAAGGGTGCGATGGCGATGAGGACGAGGCTGGCGGCGGCGGTGAGGGCAAGGCCGCTTGCGCCGCCGGTGCCCAGACTGCCGGCTCCGAAAATCAGCACCGGCACTGCCATCGGGATCACCAGCAGGCCCGACAGGGCCGCCCCGCCGCGCAGGCCCGCCGTCAGCGCGGCGACAGTCACCCCCAGGGCGGCGAGGCCGGGTGTGCCGGCAAGCAACCCGATCTCGACCACGCGCAGGGTCTTTGCGTCCAGCCCCAACAGCGCGGCGGCGGGGAGAGCGGCCAGCATCAGCGGAGGCCCGAAGCTGAGCCAATGGGCGATCACGCGCACGGCGATCACCAGTTCCTCGGAAATGCCGCGCAGAGCCCACTGGTCGAACATGCCGAGTTCGATATCCGGTTCGACGAGCCGGTCGAGCGGCAGGATCGCGGCAAGCAGGGCGGCGACCCAGATCACGCCGCCGCCGGTGCGGGCCAGCAGCGGGGCGTCCGGCCCGACCGCGAAGGGATAGAGCATCGCCACGGAAAGGAAGAACAGCACCGGCAGCATGGCCCCGCCGCCGCGGCCGCTCAGCAGGAGGCGGGTAAGGTCACGGCGCAGCAGGGCAGTGATCCGGCCGGTCATGCGGCCCGCTCCTGTAAGGCGAAGTCGGACAGCGGCAGTACGCGCATCGCGGCAAGCCGGAACGTCTGGTGCGAAGCGATCACGGCGATCCCCCCGGCGGCGCAGTGCTGCTCGGTGATTGTTTCGGCCAGCTCCACGGCGTGGCCGTCCAGCCCATTGAGCGGCTCGTCGAGCAGCCACACCCGCGATTTCTGACCGAGCAGCCGGGCGAGCGCGGCGCGCTTCTTTTGCCCGGTGGAGAGATAGCGCACCGGCACATCCAGCAGGGAGGCGAGGCCAAGGCGGGCAAGATCGCCGCTCGCCTGGCTGCTTTTCCCCAGTCCGTCGAGCGCGCCCCAGAACGCCAGTGCGCGGCCGAGCGGCAGGGCGGGATCAAGGGCAGGGCGTTCGTCGATCAGGCCGACGCTCCCTTCCACGCTGACCGACCCGGCGAAGGCGGGGGCAAGGCCGGCGATGATGCGCAGCAGGCTGGATTTACCGATGCCGTTGTGGCCGGCAACTTGCAGCGCCTCTCCTGCGTTCAGGCGGAAGGAAAGGCGGGAAAACAGCACCCTGTCGCCCCGGCGGCACGCCAGATCTGTCACGGCGATGGACGTTGGGGAAAGGGCGGCCTCTTGCATGGGGCCGAGCGATAGGAGAAACCCGCTCACCTGCCAAGGAGACCTCGATGCCCATTGCCCGCCTGACCGACGCCGAACGCGGCGATGCGCTGAAAAGCCTGCCGGGCTGGTCCCTGCGCGCGGACGGCCTTGCCATCGTGCGAGAGTTGAAATTCGCCGATTTCGGTGAGGCCTTCGGCTTCATGACCCGGGTGGCGATCCAGGCAGAGAAGGTCGATCACCATCCCGAGTGGTTCAACGTCTACAACAAGGTGCGCATCACGCTGACCACGCACGATGCCGAAGGACTGAGCCTTCGCGACGTGGCGCTGGCGAAGTTCATCGACGGGGTTGTGTGAGAGGCCATGAGAATTGGCATCTTCGGTGCGCTGGCTTTGCTTGCGAGCAGTCCGGTTCTGGCTGCCGAGCCATCGCCCCTGTGCGTGGCCAAGCAGCAGGATATCGAGCGCCGGATTTTTACGGCGAAGACTCAGGGTCATAGCCGCGAACTTGACGGCTTGAACAAGGCGTTGCGGGAAAGCCGGCGCAACTGCACCGCCGCTTCGTTGGAGGCCGAGCGTGCCCGGGACATAAGGCAGGCCTCGGAAGAAGTGGCGGAAAGGGAAGCCGCGTTGGCAAAAGCACGGCGCGGCGGCGATCCTGACAAGATTGCGAAGCGCGAGGCTAAACTTCAGGAGGCGCGCGTCAAACTGGCCGAAGCCGAACTGCCCCTTGGAACCTGAGATCCACGTGTTGGAGACGCTGCGCTGGCCTCATGCCTGGCACAACTATTTCACCCCATATTTTACAGCGCCGGATTGTTATAGCAGTGCCAGGTGAAGATCGCCGCCGCCCCCCGGTGAGGGCGCCAGCTTTCCGCCAGTTCGCGGGTCAGCTTCTCGCTCGGCCGCTCGTTCAGGCGCAGCAGCTTGTGCAAGCCTGCCTGAACGGCAAGGTCGCCGGCGGGCCAGATGTCGGGGCGGCCCTCAGCAAAGAGCAGGTAGACCTCCGCCGACCAACGGCCGATGCCCTTGATCTGTACGAGCTGGGCTATGGCTTCCTCGTCGTCGGTTGGCAGGTCGTTGAAGTCGAGGCTGCCGGCGATCACCAGTTCGCACAGTGAGCGCGCATAGCCCTGTTTCTGGCGCGAGAGACCGCAGCCGCGCAAGGCGTCGAATTCGGCGGCGAGCAGGGTTTCGGGATGAATGCCTTCCCCAAGCAGCGTTTCCAGCCGGGTCCACACCGAGGCGGCTGCCGCCACGCTCACCTGCTGTCCGACGATCGTGCGAAGCAAGGTGGCATAACCGGTCGGCCGTATGCGCGGCTCAGGATAGCCGGCCACTTCGAGGGCGCGGGCTATCGACGGTTCGATTCGGGCAATGGCATCCAGGCCCGAACGGAGTTCGTCAGCGGTCAAACCCATGGTTTTTGGCTACCTTGCAAAAGAGGGTCGCAGCCTTTAGCAGCCTGCGGGAAGTGCGCATACAACAGCATTTGTGATACAGGATGTATCAAAGGGGAATCGAGAGCCATGCCGCAGATCATCGTCGTCAATCAGTCGGGTGAAGAATCCAACATCGAGGCTCCCGAGGGCCGTACCCTGATGGAAGTCATCCGTGATGGCGGCTTCGATGAACTGCTGGCGCTGTGCGGCGGCTGCTGCTCGTGCGCTACCTGCCACGTCCACATCGCCCCCGAATTCATGGACAAGCTGCCCGCCATGAGCGAGGACGAGAACGACCTGCTCGACAGCTCCGACCACCGCAACGAGTACTCGCGCCTGTCGTGCCAGGTGGCAATCACCTCGGCCCTCGAAGGCTGCAAGGTCACCATCGCGCAGGAAGACTGAGGGCCGAAGGCATTGATTTGTGCTGGGCAAGGCGCAAATCAATTGCACCTTGGCGAAGAGGTTCCTAACTCTCGCGCCATGACCTCATCCAAGACTGTCGCGCCGCAGGCGCAGCCTTCCACGCTCGACCTCATCGGCAATACCCCGCTCGTCCTCCTCAAGGGGCCGAGCGAGGCGGCCGGATGCGAAATCTGGGGCAAGTGCGAATTCGCGAACCCCGGCGCCTCTGTGAAGGACCGTGCGGCGCTGTGGATCGTGCGCGATGCCGAGGCCCGTGGGACACTGCAGCCGGGCGGCACCATCGTCGAGGGCACGGCCGGCAACACCGGCATCGGCCTGGCGCTCGTCGCCAATGCGCTGGGCTACAAGACGGTGATCGTCATGCCCGAGACGCAGTCGCGAGAGAAGATGGACACCCTGCGCGCGCTGGGCGCCGAACTGGTTCTGGTTCCCGCCGCGCCGTTCTCGAACCCCGGCCACTTCGTCCATACCTCGCGCCGCCTGGCCGAGGACACCGAAGGCGCGATCTGGGCCAACCAGTTCGACAATATCGCCAACCGCAAGGCCCACATCGAAAGCACCGCGCCGGAAATCTGGGCGCAGATGGAAGGCCGGGTCGACGGCTTCACTTGTGCGGCCGGCACCGGCGGTACGCTCGCGGGCGTCGGCATGGGCTTGAAGGCCTTCGATGAAAACGTGACCATCGCGCTCAGCGATCCCTACGGCGCAGCGCTCTACAACTATTACGCGCACGGCGAACTCAAGGCTGAGGGTTCCTCGGTGGCCGAGGGCATCGGGCAGGGGCGCATCACCGCCAACCTCGAAGGCGCGCCGGTCGATACCCAGTTCCGCGTTTCCGACGAGGAGGGGCTGGAATGGGTCCGCCGCCTGCTGAGTGAGGAAGGGCTGTGCCTGGGCCTGTCCTCGGGCATCAACGTGGCCGGCGCCGTGGCGCTGGGCCGCAAGCTGGTGGCCGAAGGCAAGTCGGACGCCCGCGTGGCGACGATCCTTTGCGACACGGGTTTCCGGTACCTCTCCTCGCTCTACAATGCCGAATGGCTGGAAGCGAAGGGATTGCCGGTCTTCCCCTGGCTGGCGAAGTGATGTAAACGGTCCGTCTATGGCAGGAAACATTCCGCCTTTTATGGTCGACACGCAAAGTATCCTCGAACCCCTGCAGGTGCCTACGCACTTCGTGCCGCCGTCTGCGCGCGAACTGCGCTCTCAGGGCGTACACAGGTTGCAGATCGGGCTCTTCGGTCTTTGCGCGATGCTGTTGATCGTGGGCCTCGCAAATATCATCCGCGACCGGCTGCGGCTGGTTGATACTCAGGACCCGATTCAGCAGGTCGTCGCGGTGGACGCCAAGCCCACCAAGACGGCAAGCGATCCTCTGGCCGATATCGGTGTGGTTCCCGCTGCTGAACCCAGCCCGGCTGCGTCTCCGGCGCCGGACGCTTCGGGTGATCCGGGTGCGCCGGCCGCGCCTTGAACTGATCCTGCTTGCCGTCCTCGCGCTTGCCGGGTGCGGCAAGCGCGATGCGGCGTTACCGCGGGGCTCTGCGGTGATCGGGCTCTACACCAGCCTGCCGATTACCTGGAATGAAAGCCCCGACATTCGCGGTTTGCTGGCCGAACAAAGCGCGCCGCACTGGGCGCTTGAGGTTCTGCGCGGACGCGGCCCGGTAACCCCGCTCGATACGCTGGCGCCGCTGCGGCTTCCTGAAGGCGCGGTGCTGGTTCTGGCCCAGCCCCGCCCGCTCACCCCGCAGGAGAACGTGGCGCTGGACGCCTGGGTGCAGGCCGGCGGGCGCGTGCTGCTGCTGGCGGACCCGATGCTCACCGTGCATTCCCGGTTCGCCCCCGGCGATCCCCGCCGTCCGCAGGACATCGCGATGCTCTCGCCCATACTAGGCCGCTGGGGGTTGGAACTGGCGTTCGACGACGCCCAGCCCGCAGGCGAGCATACCGTGCGCCTGCCCGATGGAGATGTGCCGGTGAATTTGCCGGGATTCTTCCGTGCTGCGGGGAATTCCGAGGAAGGCGGGAAATCGGGGAAAGTGCGGGATGCAGTTGCCCATTGCCGGCTTGAGGCCGCTGGCCTGCTGGCGGACTGCATTGCCGGGAAGGGCCGGGTCATCGCGCTTGCGGACGCGGCACTGCTGGAAATTTCCGAGGATTCGCAAGGTCTGGCGCAGCGGCAGGCGATTCTCGGGCGATTGCTGGACCGGCTGTCGGATTCGGCGCGCGCCAGTAAATGATGGGGATGGATGGGGTCGATCCGGGGATCACCGGGGATGCGCCTGAATCCTCGACAAAACCGTTGTGATTCAAGGGATTTATCGCTATAAGCGCACGAGACGACACAAGCGGTCTCCGGCTCGGTTCATCGGCGACTGCTCATTTCGGCGGATAAATCACCGCTGATCCCCATATTTCCCTTTAATCCCCACATTTCCCGATATAGAAGAACAGCCAATCGGAATGGCTGAGTCTTGCCGCGTCTTGTTCAGGTGCGGAAGCCCGAACGCACGCGTGTGCGGCTGGGCGGGGCACGGTCATGTCCGGGACGGTCACCACCTCTGGGGCGAAAACAGGCGGATATGGCGGGGCAGCCATTCATTTACAGCGGGCAGGGCTTTTCGCTTCTACGCGACAAGAACCGCTTCGTGCTGCCCAACGTCCTCCGCTCGACCGTGCGCGATTCGAGCGGCAAGGACGTCCTGTGTCTTGCCAAGCATTCCGAATGGAAGTGCCTCGTCGGCTTTGGCCTGTCGCGCGTCGATGAATTCGAAAGCCAGCTTGAAGCCGAACAGACCCGTGCGGACACTGCCGGACGGGCCTTCAACCGCGATAAGCGCGCGATGCAGCTCTACAATTTCCAGCAGGTGCCCTTCGACGGCAGCGGCCGTTTCACCATGCCGGATGCCCTGACCAGCCTCGCCAACTTTGGCGAGGAGCTGTTTTTCCAGGGCATCGGCCGGTCCGGGATCCTGATCTGGAACCCCGAGGAGCTTTACGCCCTCGGCGACGACCCTGATTTCGAGGCGGCGATCGCGACGTGCCGCTCTCTGGCGGAAGCCGAAATTACCAAGGCGAAGAAGAAGTGAGTTCCCCCGATCAG
Source organism: Novosphingobium barchaimii LL02 (assembly GCF_001046635.1). Classification (GTDB taxonomy): domain Bacteria; phylum Pseudomonadota; class Alphaproteobacteria; order Sphingomonadales; family Sphingomonadaceae; genus Novosphingobium; species Novosphingobium barchaimii. Next base: position 224,366 of record NZ_KQ130454.1, on the reverse strand, counting down.
CCTCATATCCCCGTGCTCCTTGAGGAGGTTGTCGCCGCCCTGAACCCCCGGGGCGGCGACATCATCGTCGATGCGACGCTGGGTGCGGGCGGCTATACCCGCCGCCTGCTCGACACGGGGGCGACGGTGCACGCCTTCGACCGCGATCCCGACGCCATCGCCGCCATCCGCGCGAACCCCGAAAAGTGGCCGGAACTGGCAGAGACGCCGCCGCGCCTGGTGCTGCACGCGCGGCGCTTTTCCGAAATGGTCGAGGGCCTGGCCGAAGTCGATATCGACCGGGTCGACGGCGTGGTGATGGATATCGGCGTGTCCTCGATGCAACTCGACCAGTCCGAGCGCGGCTTCGCGTTCGGCTCCGATGGCCCGCTCGACATGCGCATGAGCCAGGACGGCATGTCCGCCGCCGACTTCTGCAACGAGGCCGATGAGGCCGCGATCGCCGACGTCCTTTTCCTGTATGGCGAGGAGCGCCAGTCGCGCCGGGTCGCCCGTGCGATCGTGGCGGCGCGTCCGCTGGCGACGACGATGGATCTGGCCCGCGCGGTGCGCAAGGCGCTGGGCTACAACCCTGCCTACAAGGGCGGCGGGGTCCAGAAAGACCCGGCGATCCGCAGCTTCCAGGCGATCCGCATCCACGTGAACGGCGAACTGGACGAACTCGATGCGGGCCTTTCCGGCGCGGAGACGCTGCTGGCAGAGGGCGGCCGCCTTGCGGTGGTGACGTTCCACAGCCTTGAGGATCGCAAGGTGAAGCGCTTCCTGCGCGATGCCAGCAGCGCCGGGCAGACCACCTCGCGCCACCTTCCGCAGGCCACTGCCGCGCCCGCGCCATTCGCCCAGCTTTCCAAGGCTGTGCGTCCCGGCGACGAGGAACTTGCCATCAATCCACGCTCACGCTCGGCCACTTTGCGCAGCGCCGTGCGCACCGATGCTTTCCCCCGCAATACCGATGGTGCCCCCAGCCAAAGGAATTCCGCATGAACTTCACCAGTGACCGCGTCCGTTCGATCGGCTGGATTTCCGTGCTGGTGATCTGCGGGGCGGTGTCGATCGGCCTCACGCTGCGCGTCAACGCGGTGAAAAGCCAGGTCCACGATACCGAAAAGCGGATGGTCTGGGTGAAGCAGGACATCGACTTCCTCGAGACCGAGTTCCAGACCCGCTCCAACCAGCAGGCGCTCAAGCAGCTCAACGATCTTGAGTTCGGCTACAAGGCGCCGATCGCCGGGCAGTACATCGAGGGTGAGCGCCAACTCGCTGCGCTGGGCACTGCTGCCGGTCCCGGCGCGCCGCAGCCAATCCGTTACGCCAATGCCGAAAAGCCCGAGGATGGCGATGGCTCGTCGCTGCTGGCGATGGTCTCTCCGGTGACGGGCGCGACTGCCGCCGCGTTGCCGGAAAGCACGGAAAAGCCCGGCAGCAAGGGGCGCGACCCCGAGCGCGAGGCGATTGCGCGTGATGCCGCTGCCATTGGCAAGCGTCTGGCCCGCATCGAAGTGGCGGAGGCTGCCCAGCAGTGAACGCCCAGGCGTCCTTCTCCCTCGGCTCGATCCCGACGACTGTCTCGACCGGCCGGCGCAAGCTCGTCAACGTTCGCCAGCGTTCGCTGTTGGTGGCGAAGCTGCGCACCTTGTGGATTCTGGGCGTCTTCGTTCTGGTGACGGTGGGCGCACTGGCGCGTATCACGTACCTTGGTTTCACCGGCGTCACCGCGCGTCATGGCGAACTGGGCGATCTGCTGATCCCCAACCGGGGCGAGATCGTCGACCGGAACGGCGTGCCGCTGGCGCGCGATTTTCGCGTCTACTCGCTATGGTTCAATCCCAAGGCGATGACCGAAGGCTCGGCGCTGATCCAGAGCCCCGAGGAAGTCGCCGGTCGGCTGGTACGTATCTTTCCCGATCTCGACCGGGACGAGCTGATCGCCAAGCTGCGCGCCGGCAAGCCGGGATACCTGCGCAAGTCGATCCTGCCGGAAGACGCCAACAAGGTGCACGCGCTGGGCGAACCGGCGCTGGAATTCCCGCTGGAGGCGACGCGATTCTACCCGCAGGGCTCGATGGCGGCGCACGTGCTGGGCTATGTCGACAGCTATGGTCATGGCAAGGTCGGCATGGAGCAGGCGTTCAACGACCAGCTTATCAGCCATGACGGGCGTACCACGCCATCGGTACTCTCTATCGATTTCCGTGTGCAGAGCGCGCTGGAGGACGAACTCTCCACCGCGATCACGCTTAGTAACGCCAAGGGTGCTGCGGGCGTCATCCTGGACGTGGACACGGGCGAAATCCTGGCACTGGCGTCGCTGCCGTCCTTCGATCCCAACCACGTCAAGCCGACTGACATGGTGATCTCGGCGCAGGAAGCCGCCAATGGCGACGTTCCGCACGGCTTTAACCGCGTGACCAACCAGGTGTATGAGCTGGGCTCAACGTTCAAGCCGATCACTGTGGCCTCCGCGATCGACGCCGGTGTCGTGTCGGATCTGGGCAAGCAATGGCCCGCGACGCCGCTGCACGTCGGCCGGTTCACGATTCATGATCTGCACAACTACGGCTCCTCGCTCAATGTACCCGAGACGCTGATCCATTCGTCCAACACCGTCACCGCGCGGATCGCGGATGAACTGGGCGGCGTGCGGCTGAAGCAGACCATGGAAGCGCTGGCAATGAACCAGCGCCCTTACGTGGAACTGCCAGCGAAAGGCTTCCCGATCTGGCCGAGCGGCGAATGGCCGCGCCTGCGCACCATGACCGTGGCGTACGGGCACGGCATCGCGGTGACACCGCTGCACCTGGCCTCTGCCTATGCGGCGCTGGTCAACGGCGGCATCTGGCGCCCGGCCACGCTCAAGAAACTGAGCGCTTCCGAGATTCCGGAAGGCCGCCGCGTGTTCAAGGCATCGACCAGTGCGCGCATCCGCCAGCTTTTGCGCATGATCGTCCAGTACGGCACGGGCCGGAAGGCCGATGCGCCGGGCTTCCGTGTCGGCGGCAAGACCGGTTCGGCCGAAAAGCCGGGTGCGGGCGGCTATCGCCACCACTCGCTGATCGCGACGTTCGCCGCCGCTTTCCCGATGGACAAGCCGCGCTTCGTGGTCATTGCGATGATGGACGAACCGCAGGGCACTGCAGCCACCTCGTACCAGCGTACCGCCGCCTGGAACGCGGCGCCGGTCATCCAGCGCGTCGTTCCGCGCATCGGTCCGCTGCTGGGCATCATGCCCGACGAAACGCGCGACATCGACATCAGCGATCTCAAGCCGCTGGTTCCGCAAGGGAGCGACGGAGAATGAAACTGAACGCGCTGTGCGCCGCCGCCGGCATCGCCCCGGCAGGCGCCGACGCCAACGTGACCGGCTTTGCCATCGACCACCGCAAGGTGGCACCCGGCACCGTGTTCGGGGCCTTTCGCGGCGCGCGCTTCAACGGCGAGGACTATATAGCCGCTGCCGTGAAGGCGGGGGCCGTGGCCGTGGTCGCGCACCCGGACGCCGTGGTCGAAGGCGCGATCCACTTCGCCGATGCCGAGCCGCGCCGCCTGTTCGCACGCCTTGCCGCGCCGTTCTTCGCGCCTGTGCCCGAAACGCTGGTGGCGGTGACCGGGACCAACGGCAAGACCTCCACGGTCGAACTGGTCCGCCAGATCTGGCGCATGGCCGGCCAGCGCGCCGCCTCCATCGGGACGCTGGGCGTCACCACCAGCGACGAGACCGTCTCGACCGGACTGACCACGCCGGACATCGCCACGTTCCTCGCCAACCTCTCCGGCCTGGCGCGCGAAGGCGTGACGCACGTTGCCTACGAGGCATCGAGCCACGGGTTGTCGCAGTTCCGCAGCGAGGGGCCGCGCGTGGTTGCGGGCGCCTTCACCAACCTCAGCCGCGACCATCTCGATTATCACGCGACGATGGACGAATACTTCACCGCAAAGATGCGCCTGTTCGACGAAGTGGTGATTGACGGCGGTTCCGCAGTGGTCTGGGCGGACGATGCCTGGTCGGACAAGGCGATTGCCCACGCGAAAGCGCGCGGTCTCAAGGTGTTCACGGTAGGCGCGAAGGGCGCGGATATCCGCCTCGTCAGCCGCACGCCGACCGGACTGGGCCAGAAGCTGGAGATCGAATACCTCGGCAAGGCGCGCTTGATCGACCTGCCGCTGATCGGCGCTTATCAGTCCGCCAACGCGCTTGTCGCGGCGGGGTTGGTGCTGGTTTGCGGCGGCGACGAACACCTGACGTTCGATGCGATGAAGCGTCTCGTCACGGTGCGCGGGCGCATCGAGCGGGCGGCGATCACGCCTTCGGGCGCGCCGGTCTATGTCGATTATGCGCATACGCCCGATGCTCTGGAGGCGGCGATTGCCGCGCTTCGGCCGCATGTCACGGGCAAGCTGATTACGGTCTTCGGCGCCGGCGGCGACCGGGACCAGGGCAAGCGGCCTGAAATGGGCCGGGTGGCGAGCGAGGGGGCAGACCTCGCCATCGTCACCGACGACAATCCGCGCGGGGAAGACCCCGCCGCCATCCGCGCCATGGTGTTGGCGGGCATGGCGGCAGGGGCGCGGGAAGTGGGCGACAGGCGAGAGGCGATCCGCCTTGCCGTCGCCGAGGCCGGGGCGGGGGACGTGGTCCTCATCGCCGGCAAGGGGCACGAACAGGGGCAAATCATCGGCAGCGGCGACAATATGCGCGTGCTGCCATTCGACGATGTCACCGTGGCCAGGGAAATGGCTGGCTCGCTGGGAAGGTAGAACGACGATGGTAGCTGTTGCCCGGATCCTCGATTGGCCCCTCGATGCGGCAGAGGATAACCTTCACGTCCTGTGGGACGCAGGCGCCATCGCGCGCGCCGTGAAAGGCGAAGTGCACGGAGCGCCGGGCGGCGAATTCACCGTCTCGGGCGTCGAAATCGACAGCCGCGACGTCCAGCCCGGCGACTTGTTCTTCGCGCTCAAGGGCGAGACCATGGACGGCCACCGCTTCGTCGAGATGGCCTTTGCCAAGGGCGCAGCCGCGGTGGTGGTTGACCGCCCGGTGGACGGCCCGCACATCCTCGTTGCCGATACCATGGAAGCGCTGGAGCGCCTTGGCGCCGCTGCGCGCGCCCGCGCTCGCGGTCCGGTGATCGGCGTCACCGGATCGGTCGGCAAGACCGGCGTGAAGGAAATGATCTTCGCCGCGCTCGACCGTTCCAGCCGGGGCGATGCGCACCGCTCGGTCAAGAGCTACAACAACCACGTCGGCGTGCCGCTCAGCCTGGCCCGGATGCCCGGCCGCAGCCGCTTCGGCGTGTTCGAGATGGGCATGAACCACGCGGGCGAGATCGCCGCGCTGACCCGTCAGGTCCGTCCGCACGTTGCCGTCATCACCACGATCGCGCCCGCGCACATCGAGATGCTCGGCTCGGAAGAGGCCATCGCCGACGCCAAGGCCGAGATTTTCCAGGGGCTGGAAGAAGGCGGCACCGCCGTCATTCCCATCGACAGCCCGCACTATGCGCGCCTGCGCGAAGGCGCGCTGGCCTGCGGGGCGACGGTCGTCTCGTTCGGCAAGGCCGCCGATGCCGACGTGCGGCTGCTCGACACGGTGCCCGCGATCGGCGGCGGCTCGCTCGTCACCGTCGACATGGGCGACCGGCGCGTGTGTTACACCGTCGCCGCGCCGGGTGAGCATCAGGTCATCAACTCGCTGGCCGTCATGGCGGCGGTGCGCGCCGTCAAGGGCGACCTGGGCGCTGCCGGTGTCGCGCTGGCCGAGATGGGCGGAATGCCCGGCCGCGGCGCCCGTGTGGAAATCGACGTCGAGGGCGGCGAGCCGGATGCGCAGGGGCAGCGCAAGGCCCTGCTGATCGACGAAAGCTACAACGCCAATCCGGCCTCGATGCGGGCCACGCTGGCGCAGCTGGGCCGCACGCCGGCGCGCCGGCGAATCGCCGTTCTGGGCGCGATGAAGGAACTGGGCAGCCACGGCCCCGACTATCACGCCGCGCTGGCCGAGCCGATCCGCGATGCAGGCGTCGACTACGCCCTGCTGGTGGGCGAGGAAATGGCAGCGTTAGCGGCGGAATTGGGGAAATCCGGCGCGTCCGACCTTGGCAAAACCGCGCCCTTCGCGCATTGCCCAAGCGTGCGGGAAGCTGTCGAAACCTTGCGCGCGTTCGGGCTGCAGCGGGATGATGCCATCCTCGTCAAAGGCTCGAATTCGGTAGGTCTGTCAGCTCTCGTGACCGCGCTCAGCAAGCAGGAAGGGTAGGGGTTAATCCCCGCAAGATGTTGTATCTCATTGCAGAATGGTTCCACTACGAGGGACTGTCCAACCTCTTCCGCTACCAGACGTTCCGTTCGGGCGCGGCGCTGATGACCGCGCTGGTGATCGGCCTGATCATCGGCCCCAAGTTCATCAACATGCTGCGAATCCGGCAGGGCAAGGGCCAGCCGATCCGCGAGGACGGCCCGCAAACCCACCTCGCCAAGCGCGGTACGCCGACCATGGGCGGCCTGATGATCCTGACTTCGCTGATCGTCACCATGCTGCTGTTCATGGACATGACGAATCCGTTCGTCTGGGCCTGCGTGGCCGTGACGGTGGGTTTCGGGATCATTGGTTTCCTTGACGACTACGACAAGGTGACCAAGCGGCACCATGCCGGCCTCTCCAGCAAAGTGCGCCTGCTGCTTGAATTCATCGTCGCGGGCATCGCTTCTTACATCATCGTCAGCCAGCTCAACACCAACCTCTATGTGCCGTTCCTGTCGGGCCGGTACATTCCGCTCGGCCCGTTCTACTACGTGTTCGCCGCCGTGGTGATCGTGGGCGCGGGCAATGCGGTGAACCTGACCGACGGCCTCGACGGTCTTGCGACGATGCCCGTGATCATCGCGGCGGGCACGTTCGCGATCATCTGCTACCTTGCCGGCCGCGTCGACTATGCGACCTATCTGGGCATTCCGCACGTTCCGCGCGCGGGTGAACTGGCGATATTCTGCGCCGGGATCATGGGGGCGGGCCTTGCCTTCCTGTGGTTCAACGCGCCGCCTGCCGCCGTCTTCATGGGCGATACCGGCAGCCTTGCGCTGGGCGGGGCCCTTGGCTGCATCGCCGTCGCCGCGCACCATGAGATCGTGCTGGCCATCGTCGGCGGGCTGTTCGTGCTGGAAGCGGTGTCGGTGATCATCCAGGTCTTCTGGTTCAAGCGCACCGGCCGCCGCGTTTTCCGCATGGCGCCGATCCACCACCACTTCGAGCAGAAGGGCTGGCACGAATCGACCGTTGTGATCCGCTTCTGGATCATCTCTATCGTCCTCGCGGTGCTTGGCCTCGCTACACTGAAGCTGCGATGAGGGCGATCGGCGCATGATCGTCTCCCCCGTCTTTGCCGGCAAGCGCTTCGCGGTCCTCGGCCTTGCCCGCTCCGGGCTGACCGCTGCCACGACGCTGGTGGAGAGCGGGGCGCACGTCATGGCCTGGGACAGCCGTGACGAAGCGCGTCAGCAGCTGTGCGAATGGACCGACTGCGGCAAGGTCGAACTGACCGATCCCGTCGCCGCAGACCTGACCGGCTATGACGGCGTCGTCGTCTCGCCGGGCGTTCCGCTCAACCGCCATCCCATCGCCGAGTCCGCCGCCCGCGCCGGCGTGCCGGTGATCGGCGACATCGAGCTGTTCGCGCTGGCTCGGGGCAACCTTCCCGCGCACCGCGTCGTCGGCATCACCGGCACCAACGGCAAGTCGACCACCACCTCGCTCGTCCAGCACGTGCTGGAATGCGCGGGCGTGACCTCGCGCGTGGGCGGCAACATCGGCGTGCCGGTGCTGGCCACCGAGCCACTTCCGGCAGGCGGCGTCTACGTACTGGAATTGTCGAGCTACCAGATCGACCTGACCTACAGCCTCGACTGCGACGTGACGGCCCTCCTCAACATCACCCCGGACCACCTCGATCGCTACGATGGGTTCGAGGCTTACGCCGCCTCCAAGGCGCGCCTGTTTGCGATGCAGGGTGCAGGGCGCAGCGCCGCCTTCGGCACCGGCGACCGCGAGACGCGCGCCATCGCCCACATCGAAGCCGCGCGCAGGGCGCCGGGACTCGTGCGGATGGTCGACGGCGCAGACCTGCTGCCGCTCCAGAAGGAATGGCCTTCGCTGCAGGGGCCACACAATCTCCAGAACGCCGCCGTGGCCGTGGCCATCGTCGAGGCGCTGGGGATCAAGAAGCCGCAGTGGCGCAAGGCGCTGCGCACGTTCAGCGGCCTGCCCCACCGCATGGAACGCGTGGCCGAGGCGAACGGCGTCACTTACATCAATGACAGCAAGGCGACCAACCCGGCCTCGACCGCGCCTGCCATCGCCGCTTTCCCCCCTGCGCCTCACCCTCGCATTCACTGGATTCTCGGCGGCCTGCCCAAGGGCGACAACCTCGACGAATGCGCGCCGTTCTTCGGCAACATCGCGGCTGCCTATACCATCGGGGATGCCGGGCCGCGTTTTGCCGAGATCCTGGCGCCGCACATTCCCGTCCACAATTCCGAGATGATGGCCGAGGCGATCCGTGAGGCCATGGCTGCCGCAAAGCCGGGCGATGTCGTCATGCTTTCTCCCGCCTGCGCCAGTTTCGACCAGTTCCGCGATTACGAAGCACGCGGGCAGGCCTTTCGCCAGATCGTCGAGGCGCTCCTCGAAATCGGCGGCAGCGTGCCTCGGGAAGGACAGGCCTGATGGCGACCATCGCTCCCAATCCTGCCGCGGCCTCGCAGCGCTACAATCGCAACCGGCGCAGCCAGCTTGCGATCTGGTGGCAGGAGATCGACCGCACGACGCTGGTTCTCGTGCTGATCCTCATGGCGATCGGGGCGGTGGCCGTGGCGGCGGGTTCGCCTGCAAGCGCGCGGCGCCTGTCGACTTCGGCTGAAAGGCTGTCCCAGCTTCACTTTTTCTACCTGCATATGCGCTGGCAGATCATCGGTCTGATCGCGATGTTCTGGGCGTCAACGCTGACCAAAGACAATGCGCGCCGGTTCGGTATCCTGCTGGGCGGAGCGATGCTGGTCGCGCTGGTGCTGGTGCCGCTGGTCGGGTCGGAAGTGAACGGCGCCAAGCGCTGGCTGCGCTTCGGCATCTCGCTCCAGCCGTCGGAATTCCTCAAGTGCGGCTTCCCGATCCTGCTGGCCTGGATACTCTCCTGGCGCGCGCGCGATCCGAACATTCCGGTGGTGGGCCTCTGCTTCGGCCTGATGGGCCTGCTGGGCGCGCTGCTGATGCTGCAGCCGGACTTTGGTTCAACGATGCTGTTTTCCGGCGCCTTCCTGGTGCTGATCTTGCTGTCGGGGATCGAGCTGAAACGTATCGGCATGTTCTTCGGGGCAGGGATCGCGGGCCTTGTCCTGATGTATTTCACCTATGACAACGGCCGCAACCGCATCGACAACTTCCTGTTCGGCGGCACCGCGTTCGACCAGGTGGACCTTGCCCAGCGCACGATCCTCAACGGCGGCTGGACTGGCCTGGGCTTCTGGATGGGCACGCGCAAGCTGGCCCTGCCGGAAGCGCATACCGACTACATCTTTTCGGTAATTGGCGAGGAATTCGGACTGCTTGCCTGCATGATCATCGTGATCCTCTACCTTGCCATCCTGACCCGCGTGATCCTGCGGCTGGTGGAGGAGGAGGACCTGTTCACGGTGCTGGCCGCATCGGGCTTCGCCGCGCAGTTCGGCGGGCAGGCGTTCATCAACATCCTCGTCAACCTGCAGCTGTTCCCCTCCAAGGGCATGACCCTGCCGCTCATCAGCTACGGCGGTTCGTCCACCGTGGCGATGTGCCTCAGCATGGGGCTGCTGCTCGCCGTCACCCGGCGCAACCCCTTCATCAAGCGCGAGAAGTTTTCGCTGCGCGCTATCGGAGAGTCGCAATGAGCCTGGTTTCCCGCCATTATGTCCTCGCTGCGGGCGGGACCGGCGGACACCTCATCCCCGCTTTCGCGCTGGCGGCCGAACTGCACGCCCGCGGCCACCATGTCGCCCTGGTGACGGATGAGCGCGGGGCCGCGATCCCCGGCAAGCCCGACTACCTGCCCGCCCACATCCTGCCCGCCGGCCGGATCGCGGGTAAAAACCCGCTGGGCTGGATCAAGGGCGCGCTGGGCGTACTGGAGGGCCGCCGCATGGCGCTGCGCCTGTTCGATACGTTCGAGCCTACCGCCGTCGTCGGTTTCGGCGGCTATCCCGCGCTCCCCACGCTGCTGGCGGCGCGCGCGGCGAAGCTGCCGACCGTGCTGCATGAACAGAACGCCGTGCTGGGCCGGGTGAACCGCTACTTCGCCAAGCGCGTGAATGCCATCGCCACCTCCAGCGAGCGCACGGACCGGCTCGATCCGTCGCTCGATGCCAAGGTCACGCTGGTCGGCAATCCGGTGCGCGAGGAAGTGTTGACCCTGCGCGACCGGCCTTTTCCCGAGTTCTCGGAAGACAGCCTGCTGCGCATCCTCGTCACCGGCGGCAGCCAGGGCGCGCGGGTGCTTTCGCAGATCGTGCCCGAGGGGCTGGCGATGCTGCCACCCGCGCTGCGTTCGCGCCTTCAGGTCATTCAGCAATGCCGCCCCGAGGACATCGAAGGCGTTCGCCAGCGTTATGCCTCGCACGGCATTCCGGCCGAGCTGGCGACCTATTTCGAGGACATGGCTGACCGGCTCGCGGGCGCGCACCTGTTCGTTGGCCGCTCCGGCGCCTCGACGATTGCCGAGCTGACGGGCGTGGGCCGTCCCGCGATCCTCATCCCGCTGCCTTATGCGACCGACGATCACCAGACCGCCAACGCGCGTGAGATTGTTGCGGCGGGCGGCGCGCGCGTGATCCGCCAACCGGCGATCACCACTGAGGAGCCGGACCACTACAAGGGCGACAAGCGCAACGTGCTGCTCTCGAAGCAGTCGGAAATCCACCAGCAGATGGCCAAGGACCTGTGCCTGCAGATTCAGGCCATCGCACAGCACCCCGATACGCTGGCCAATGCGGCCCATGCGGCATGGAACTGCGGCTACCCGAACGCCGCGAAGGACCTCGCCGATCTGGTCGAGAGCTTTGGCGCGGCCCCGATCATGGACGTGATCCGAATGGAAAAGGCCGCCGCTCCGCAGGGCGGTGAGGCTTTGGCGCGGGAGACTGCGCAGTGATCCTTCGACAAGCTCAGGATGAGCGGACCTTGGTTCTTATCAGTTATAATTCCCCGCTCATGCTGAGCTTGTCGAAGCATGGGTTCAAGCGCGAGGTTTCAAAGTGAAGGGCGTCGGCACCGACATCGGGACGATTCACTTCGTCGGCATCGGCGGCATCGGCATGTCCGGCATCGCCGAGGTCATGCACAACCTGGGCTATTCGGTTCAGGGCAGCGACATCGCCGAAGGCTATGTGGTCGAGGGCCTGCGGTCACGCGGGATCAAGGTCATGATCGGGCAGGTGGCGCAGAACGTCGAGGGTGTGGCGGTCGTCGTCACCTCCACGGCGGTAAAGCGCGACAACCCGGAAGTGGTCTACGCTCTCGAACATCGCATTCCCGTGGTCCGCCGCGCCGAGATGCTGGCCGAACTGATGCGCCTCAAGAACACCGTTGCGGTGGCCGGCACTCACGGCAAGACCACCACGACCTCGATGGTCGCCGCGCTGCTTGATGCTGGCGGGGTCGATCCCACCGTCATCAACGGCGGCATCATCAATTCCTACGGCTCGAACGCGCGCCTCGGCGCCTCGGACTGGATGGTGGTCGAGGCCGACGAGAGCGACGGTTCGTTCCTGCGCCTCGACGGCACCATCGCCATCGTCACCAACATCGATCCCGAGCATCTCGATCACTACGGTTCCTTCGACCGGATCAAGGAATCGTTCGTCGAATTCATCGAGAACGTGCCGTTCTACGGCGCGGCGATGCTGTGCATCGACCACCCGGAAGTGCAGGCTATCATCCCCCGGATACGCGACCGCCGCGTGGTGACCTATGGCTTCTCCGCCCAGGCCGACATTCGCGGTGAGAACGTGACCCCGATCCCCGGCGGCAACCGCTTCGACGTGGCCCTGCGCCAGCGCGACGGCACCTTCCACCGGATCGAGGGGATCGAACTGCCGATGCCGGGCCGCCACAACGTCCAGAACGCGCTCGCCGCAGTGGGTGTGGCGGTGGAAATGGGCTGCTCTGATTCCTGCATCCAGACCGGCTTCTCCAAATTCCGGGGCGTGAAGCGGCGCTTCACCAATGTCGGTGAAGTCGCGGTGGAAGGCGGCAGTGTCACCGTGATCGACGACTACGGCCACCACCCGGTCGAAATCCGCGCCGTGCTTGCCGCCGCGCGCGAGGGTGTGACGAACCGGGTGATCGCCGTCGTCCAGCCGCACCGTTTCACGCGCCTGCGCGACCATATGGAAGACTTCCAGGGCGCCTTCAACGACGCCGACGTGGTCTATGCCGCCCCGGTCTACGCGGCGGGCGAACAGCCGATCGAGGGTGTCGACAGCGCCGAGATGGTCGCAGGGATGAAGGCGCGCGGGCACCGTTCCGCGCAGGTCATCGCCGGGGCCGATGCGCTGGCCGATGTGCTGGCAGGCACGGTGCAGGCCGGCGACATGATCGTCTGCCTCGGGGCGGGCGACATCACCAAGTGGGCGGCCGGTCTGGCCGAGGCGATCAAGGTGCGGAGGGCAGGGTGATACGTCAGGTCGCGCCCTGCCTCCGTGCTTCGACAAGCTCAGCACGAGCGGGTCTTTGCGGCGCGGTATCTTCGCGCCCGCTCATCCTGAGCTTGTCGAAGGATCATCCTGAACTTGTCGAAGGATGGGAGGCATGACGCTCGTTCTCGATCAGACCACCATACGCGGCAAGCTGACGCCGAACGCGCCGCTGGCGCCGCTCGTCTGGTTCAAGGCGGGCGGTCATGCGCAGTGGCTGTTCGAGCCGAAGGACATGGCCGACCTGCAGGACTTCCTGCGTAGCCTCGCTCCGGAGGTGCCGGTCATGGCGTTGGGCCTCGGCTCCAACATGATCGTGCGTGACGGCGGCGTGCCCGGCGTGGTGATCCGCCTTGGCAAGGCGTTCGCGAAGGTGACGGCGGACGGCGTTACGCTCACCTGCGGCGGCGGGGCGAGCGGGATTCTCGTTTCCTCCACCGCCCGCGATGCCGGCGTGGCAGGGGTTGAATTCCTGCGCTCGATCCCCGGCACCGTGGGCGGTTTCGTGCGGATGAATGGCGGCGCTTATGGCGGCGAGGTTGCCGATATCCTCATCGACTGCGACGTGGTGCTGCGCTCGGGCGAACTGGTCACGCTGACCGCCGCCGACCTTGGCTATACTTATCGCCATTCCGAATTGCCCGAAGGCGCGGTCGTCGTCTCCGCCCGCTTCAAGGGCCGCGCGGGTGAACCGGCGGCGATCCAGGCCGAGATGGACCGCATTTCCGCCGCCCGCGAGGCCAGCCAGCCACTGCGGTCGAAGACCGGCGGCTCTACCTTCAAGAATCCAGATGGCCACAAGGCCTGGCAGCTGGTCGACGAAGCCGGCTGCCGGGGCCTCCAGATCGGCGGAGCGCAAGTCAGCGAGAAGCACACCAACTTCCTTCTCAACACCGGCGATGCCACCGCCGCGCAGATCGAGGATCTGGGCGAGGAAGTGCGTCGCCGCGTAAAGGACCGCTCGGGCGTCGACCTCGAATGGGAAATCCAGCGGGTGGGGGTCAAGTCATGAACGACGACGACCCGATGGGCGATGACGACTGGGATCTGTCCCACCATGAAGAGCAGATCCTCGACAATATCGAGGAATTCGGCTGCCACATCACCGTCGTCTCGCCGCCCGATGACGACGGCATGGGCAATGAAGGCGAGAATGAGGAAGACGACGACGAAGAGGGCGAGCGTTTCGCTTATTCGGTGGGCTTCCCTGCCACGGTTCACCAGCCCGAGGTGATCGTGTTCGGTTTCTCCACCGAACTGTCCGCCGCCGTCATCAACGGCGTCCTCGACTTGTGCCGTGAGGGATTGGTGCTGGAGGACTGGATGGAAATCGACGGCATCCTCAAGGGCCATCGCTGCGTGCTGCGCGAAGTCGAGCCGGAATGCCTGGTGCCCTACTACTTCAATTCGGCCATGTGGTTCGCCGAGACCGAGCTGGAAACCGACTTCACCCGCGCCATGCAGATCGTCTGGCCCGGCGTCGACGACGGCCTGTTCCCCTGGGACAAGGGTTGCTCCGATGCCGTGCGCGACCTGCAAACCCCGCTTTACAGAACGAGTCTGAATTCATGAGCTTGCCCACACTCCATGTCGCAGTCCTGATGGGCGGTTGGTCGAGCGAACGCCCGGTCTCGCTGATGAGCGGCGAGGGCGTGGCCAAGGCGCTTGAAGGCAAGGGCCACAAGGTGACCCGCATCGACATGGACCGCGATGTGGCGCTGCGCCTCGCCGAGGCGAAGCCGGACGTGGTGTTCAATGCGCTGCACGGCACGCCGGGCGAAGACGGCACGGTGCAGGGCATGATGGACCTGATGGGCCTCACCTATACCCACTCCGGCCTCGCGACGTCGGTGATCGCCATCGACAAGGAACTGACCAAGCAGGCGCTGGTCCCGCACGGCATCCCCATGCCCGGCGGGCGCGTGGTCAAGTGCGCCGAAATTCATGAGCGCGATCCGCTGCCACGCCCTTATGTTCTCAAGCCGGTGAACGAGGGGTCGTCGGTGGGCGTCGCCATCGTCACGGCCGAGGGGAACTACGGCAACCCGATCGCGCGTGACGTCACGGGTCCGTGGCAGGAATTCGACGAACTGCTGGCCGAGCCTTACATCCGGGGCCGCGAACTGACGACTGCCGTGATCGGTGATCGCGCTCTGCTGGTGACCGAACTGAGGCCCAAGTCGGGCTTCTACGACTTCGATTCCAAGTACACCGACGGCCTTACCGAACACATCTGCCCGGCCGAAATCCCCGACGAGATCGCGCAGGCCTGCAAGGATTTCGCCCTGCGCTCGCACCAGCTCTTGGGCTGCAAGGGCACCAGCCGCGCCGATTTCCGCTGGGACGACACGCAGGGTATCGAGGGCCTGTTCCTGCTGGAGGTCAACACCCAGCCGGGCATGACCCCCCTCAGCCTCGTTCCCGAGCAGGCGCGCGCCTGCGGCATGGAATACCCCGAACTGGTCGAGGCGATTATCGCCGAGGCGCTCGGCGACGCGAAGCCGAAAGCAGGCGCAAAATGAGCCAGACGATCCGGCGCAAGGGCACGAACGCCCGCAAAGCCGCCGCCGCGCAGGGGCAGCAGCGCAAGGTGCGCGCGGCGAAGGCGCGCACCGGCTCGGCGCTCGATACGGCGATGGGCTGGTTGCCCTTCACTGAAAAGCAGCTTCAGCGCATTTTCCTCGTGGCCATTCTGGGCGGCGCGGTGGCGCTGGTCTGCGTGGTGGCCTCGTTCGCGGGCCTGCCGACGCTCGCGGGCAAGCAGATGGCGTTGGTGGCGGGGCAGACCGGCTTCGAGGTCAAGCGCGTCGAAGTGCGCGGCGTGAAGAACATCAACGAACTCAAGGTTTACGAAAAAGCGCTGGCCGAACGGGACCGGGCGATGCCGCTGGTGGACATCGAAGGTCTGCGTCAGGACCTGCTAGGCCTATCCTGGGTCAAGGACGCGCGTGTTTCGCGCCAGCTTCCCGACACCCTGGTGATCGACATCGTCGAGCGCGAGCCGCACGCGGTTTTACGCAAGGCCGACCGGTTCGTACTGATCGACGAGACGGGCCACGAACTGGAAGCGATCAGCCGCAAGGACGCCGGCGGCAAGCTGATCGTCTCCGGTCCCGGCGCGGGGCAGCAGGTGACGGTGCTGGGCAAGCTGCTGGAAGCCGCGCCCGCGCTGAAGCCGCGCGTGGCTGAAGCGGAATGGATCGGAAACCGCCGCTGGAACCTGACTTTCCAGTCCGGTCAGGTACTTGCTCTGCCTGAAGGGGACCGGGAATCGGCAGGGGCGCTGGTCACCTTCGCGCGGCTCGATGGCACCAACCGCCTGCTGGGCGGCAAGGTGACCGCCTTCGACATGCGCGCGAAAGATCGCATTTACCTGCGCGTACCCGAGCAGGAAGGCCAGGAACTTGCGCTCAAGGCCGGCTCGGTGCCGCACACGGCGGTCCCGGCCTCCGAGGGCGGCGAAACGGAAAACCAGTGATGAGGGCAAAACTCTGATGGCCACGCAGCGCATCTCCCGCGTTTTCGGCGCGGTCAACATCGGCTCGTTCCGCATTTCGGCCATCGTCGCCGGGATCAACGAAGTGGGCGACATGGTCGTGCTCGGCTCGGGTCACCGGGCCAGCCAGGGCATCAAGCGCGGCTACGTGACCGACATGGCCGCCGCGACTTACGCGGTGCGCGACGCGATCGACCGCGCCGAGAAGATGGCCGACACCGCTGTCCAGAAAGTGTGGATCGGCTGCTCCGGGGCCGGGCTCGCCAGCCGGATCGACCAGTTCGACGCGGAAATCGGCGGCCGCCGCATCGAGCAGGAGGATATCGACCAACTGCTGATCTCGGCGCGCGACGTGATCCAGCCCGACGGGCGCATGGTTCTGCACGCCCAGCCGGCGCAGTACCGGCTCGACGGCGCCCACGGCGTCGGCAATCCCAAGGGCCTCCATGCCGAGCGGCTCGGCGTCGACATCCACATCATGCTCGCCGAGGGGGCACCGATCCGCAACCTGACCGAGGCTGTGCAGAACGCGCACCTCGAAGTCGAGGCGGTGGTCGGCTCGCCGATTGCTGCGGGGCAGGCCTGCCTCTCGCCCGAGGAACGCGATCTGGGCGTCGCCCTGGTCGAGTTCGGCGGCGAGGTAACCAACGTGGCGATCTACGAGCAGGGCATGCTCAAGGACATGATGGCGATTCCCATGGGGTCCGCGGACATCACCGACGCCATCGCCTCGGCCTTCGGTATCCGCCGTTTTCAGGCCGAGCGCCTGAAATGCGTCAACGGTTCGGCCATCGCCAACCCGACCGATCACCGCGAGATGATCCCGGTCAACGCGCCGGGTGAGGAGGGCACCGGGCCGATCGCCCGCCACGCTGATGACAAGAACCGCATCCCGCGCGCGGAACTGATCGGCGTCATCACCGGCCAGCTCGGCTCGCTGATGGAGGAGATCAACAAGGCGCTCAAGACGATGCGCTTCACCGGCCAGCGCGGCAAGCAGGTGGTTTTCACCGGTGGCGGCGCCGAACTGGTGGGGCTGGCAGATTACGCTCAGGCGGCGATCGGCAAGCCGGTGCGCATCGGGCGGGTCCCGCACCTTTCGGGACTGGCCGAAGCACACGTCAAGCCGGGCTTTTCGACGCTGGCGGGGCTGGTCCTCTACGCTGCGGCCGACCCGGTCGATATCCGCGCGATGGGCAGGAGCCATACCCGCACGGTCAAGCTGGGCGGGATGGGCATGGTCGGGCGCGTCCATCAGGCGCTGCGCGAGTATTTCTGAGGCTGGATTATGGGGCGGGGGGCTTCGACAAGCGCAGCCTGAGCGGAACGAAAAGGAATGGCTTCAAAAGTGTTCCCTATTTGGCCGAACCCGCCCAGGCTGAGCTTGTCGAAGCCCTATCCGGCCAGTAGCGGCCCAGCCGTGCAAAACCCCGGTCAGAGCGGCGAGAACGGCGGTTTTGGCTGTGGACAAAGGTTTATGATGCTTTGCTTCGACGACTCGAAGCGTGCCATCAGGCAAGTCAATAATTTTTCTTCGCGCACGTGCCTGCCAGGAGAGCGAAATGAGCATTAACATCGGACCCCCGGCGATCGAAGAGCTTCGTCCGCGTATCGTCGTCATCGGCGTTGGCGGCGCAGGCGGGAACGCCATCGCCAACATGATCCAGGCGCAGATCGAGGGTGTCGACTTTGTCGTCGCCAATACCGACGCGCAGGCGCTGAACAACTCGATCGCGGAAACGCGCATCCAGCTTGGCCCCGACATCACGCAGGGCCTCGGTGCCGGCGCTCGCCCCGAAGTGGGCCGCGCAGCCGCCGAAGAAACGCTTGAGGAACTGGAGCGCCTGCTCGACGGCGTCCACATGGTCTTCATCGCGGCCGGCATGGGCGGCGGCACCGGCACGGGTGCTGCCCCGATCATCGCGGAAGCCGCGCGCGCCAAGGGCGTGCTGACGGTGGGCGTGGTTTCCAAGCCTTTCATGTTCGAAGGCACGCGCCGTATGCGCGCCGCCGATTCGGGCATCGAGGAGTTGCAGAAGCACGTCGATACGCTGATCGTCATCCCGAACCAGAACCTGTTCCTGGTTGCCAAGGCCGAGACCACCTTCAAGGAAGCCTTCTCGCTGGCCGACGAAGTGCTTCAGCAGGGCGTGCGCTCGATCACCGATCTCATGATCATGCCGGGCCTCATCAACCTCGATTTCGCGGACGTCCGCTCGGTCATGGGTGAAATGGGCAAGGCGATGATGGGCACGGGTGAGGGCGAAGGCCCGAACCGCGCACTCGAAGCAGCGGAGCGCGCGATTGCGAACCCGCTGCTCGACGGCGTGTCGATGCAAGGCGCCAAGGGCGTCATCATCTCGATCATCGGCGGCGACGACATGAAGCTGCTCGAAGTCGACGAAGCCGCGAACCACATCCGCGAATTGGTCGATCCCGATGCGAACATCATCTGGGGTTCGGCGTTCAACCCGGACCTGCAGGGCAAGATCCGCGTGTCGGTCGTCGCGACCGGTATAGAGCAGACCACCGAGATGGCCGAAATCGCCTCGCGCCCGCTGAACCTGGGTTCGTCGCGCGGTCCGGTGCGTCCGCAGACCCAGGCGCCGTCCTCGATGTCGTATCAGACCTCGCCCGCGCCCGCGCCCGCTCCCGTGCAGGCTGCCCCGGTCCAGGCGCCAGAGCCTGCATCGTTCTCCGCTCCGCCCTCGGCTTACGAGCCTTCCGCGGAACTGGAACTGGGCGCTTCCGACGAAGCGGACGAGCCGTTCGAGCTGGGCGTGGAAGCGCCGGCAGAGCCCGAGCCCGCTCCCGCACCGCGTTCGCGGATGCAGGATGAACTGCGGCTCGACGGTGGTCAGGTGCAGCCTGCGCCTCAGGCCCCGGTGGCGCCGCGTCCCAAGCCGGCTGCCGGCGGTGGCAGCACCCTTTTCGAACGCATGACCAGCCTGTCGCGTCCGCGTCCCGGTGCGGAGGCCGCGAGTGAAGACGATGACGCGGATGCCGGATCGATCAGCATTCCGCGCTTCCTGGGCCGTCAGAACAACCAGTAAGACGTATCCCGCGTCGGGGCAGGGCCGGTCGCAAGGCCAGTCTTTCACCGACGTGTGCTGGTCGAAGCGGGCGGGCCGGACTTCCTGGAAGTGCCGGCCCGTTCGCATTGTAATCAGGCCTGCCCCACGTTCGCGTGCGGTTCATCGGGCACCGCGCATGGGCGTCCCCGCGCGGATTCGCGCAGCGGCTCCGGCGCCGATGGCCCGGCCGTCCAGTTAAGCCGTCGGTACGTGCCTCAAGGGGAGGCCGCCCGGCGGGCAGGATGACGAAGGACTTGCGGGTGGATCATTTGGTTTCGCGCTGGCTTTGTGGAGCAGCACTCGCCGGAATGGCGGTATGGTCGCCGGCGGCTGCGGCTCAGGGTGCGCCGGTGGTCTCGCGGCCCGTGGTCCAGGCCTTGCCGAGCGCGGACAGCAAACGCCTCAATGCCGCCCTTTCTCTGATTGGCCGCAACCCGCGCGATGTCCCCGCGCTCATCGAGGCAGGCGATGCGGCGCGGGCGATGCAGGACTACGCCGCAGCCATCGGCTTCTACCGCCGCGCCGACGAGGCCAACCCCGGCATCGCCCGCGTCAAGGCCGGGATGGGCAGCGCTTTTGTCCTCAGCGGCGACCCTGTCAGTGCCATCCCCTTGTTCGACGAGGCCGAGAAAGCCGGCGCAACGCCTGGGCTGATCTCCGGCGACCGGGGTCTGGCGTATGATCTTGTCGGTGACAATGCTTCGGCGCAGCGCCAATACGCGATGGCCCTCGCCGCGACGTCCGGGTCCGTGGCCGACGAGGTGCGCACGCGCCTTGCCGTCAGCCAGGCGATCAGCGGCGATGGCGATACGGCGTACCGCACGCTGCTGCCGCTGCTCAACAAGCAGGACAAACCCGGCTGGCGCACCCGCGCCTTTACGCTTGCGATCGAGGGTGACACCAACGAGGCGGTTGGCGTCGCCAAGAAGATCCTGCCGGCCCCGCTAGCCGAGAACATCGCGCCGTACCTGCGTTACATGCCGCGCCTGACAAGGGCCCAGCAGGCCGCCGCCGCGAACCTGGGGCGCTTTCCGCGTGCCTCCGAGGTCGGCCGCGATGACGCCCGCATTGCCGCTTATGCGCCGCCGCGCGCCGGCGCGGCAGGCGGCGGCCTGATTCCCAGGGGTGAGCCGTTTGGCACGGGCGGGGTAAAGGCCGGAACTAAAGTTGCCGCCGCCGCCACGCCAAAGCCGGGCAGGGCGGCAAGGGCGGTGGGCCCTCGCACACGCGGCGCGCGGGATGATGCAGGCAAGACCGCTGCGCCCGTGGCCCGTCCCGCCACGCTCGCCGCCGCCGATCCTGACCGCGTCGCTCCGCCCGAGGTGAACCCTACTATCGAGCGCGACGGCGGCGAGCTGCCGGCGCTTGGCCGCAAAGTGGAAATGCCCGCGACCGTCGAGACGCCCAGGCCTGCCCTCGCTCCGAACCCGGGGCTGGCCCAGGCGCCGACGCCCGTTCCGGCCCGCGTGGCTCGGGCTACGCCGGCGCCGGTTCGGGCGCCCGTGACGCAGCCTTCCGCCACGCAGCCGGCGAATCCGGGCTTCGATCTCGCGCGGGTGGCTTCCTCGCCAAGCGCACCCGCACCGCAGTCGCCGCCGCCGGCACCGCAGTCGCCGCCGCCGGCAAGCATACCGTCTGCCGCCGTGAGCACGGCGCCGTCGCCCGGTCCCGGGCAGCCTTCGCTCGCGGACATCTTCGCGGATCTGGGTAAGCCGACGGCAGCTGTCCTGCCGGTGCCGGGCGCGGTGGATATCCGTATGATCACGCCTGCTGCGCCGCCGCCGCGGGTTCCGCCCAAGATAGAACTGCCGCAAGTCGACGAAGCCGATGCGGTGGAGGCGAAGGACGCCAAGGGCAAGCTCGATCCCAAGGCCAAGGACAAGGACAGCAAGGCCACCGAAACAAAGGCGAAGGATGCAAAGACCAAGGCCGCCGAGGCCAAGGCTGCCGCCGAAGCCAAGGCCAAGGCCAGGAAGCCCGCGCCGCCATCGCACCCGAGCCGTATCTGGGTGCAGATCGGCGTTGGCCGTGACAAGGCAGCGATCGCGTTCGACTGGCGGCGGAACAGCCGCGAGGCACCCGCGCTGTTCAAGGGGCGCCAGCCCTACATCAGCGAGATGGGCCGTACCAATCGCGTCCTGATCGGCCCTTTCGCCACGCAGAAAGCAGCCACGGCTTTCATCGCCGATGCCCGCAAGCAGGGTATTTCCGATGCGCTGCCATGGACCAGCCCGGCGGGTCAGGTCGTGGATGCGCTTTCGGATAAGTGATGACCGCCCATGATCGACAGACCGTTCAGAAAAGGAACGGTTTTCGTTTGTCTGAACGGGCGTTCATTCTTATCCACACCCTGTGAACAGGCTTGTGCAGTTATGCGCAGGCGATCGCGCTATGCCGGATTGTGCTATCCCTCTTGCAGGAAGCATCCATTGCACCGGTTTCGCGGAGGGTTGATGTCACAGGTTATGAGGACGGTTCAGGACGATATCGATCGCGATGACGAAGAAGCCGCGCCCGTCGAGATGCTCGCCTCCCTGTTCGAGGCGCGTGACTGGCCCTTCGAGTATTCGGGCGAGGATGAAATCTCCGCCGAAGTGAAGGGCGCCTGGGCCAGCTATCAGATCCAGGCGATCTGGCGCCCCGAGGATCGGGTGCTGCAACTGCTGTGCCTGCCCGACATCCGCATCGCCGATGGCAAGCGGGCCGCCGTCTACGAAGCATTGGCGCTTATCAACGAGCAGCTGTGGCTCGGCCATTTCGATGTCTGGTCGAATGGGGGCGTGGTGCTTTATCGCCATGGCCTGATGCTCGGGCCCGAGGGGCTGCTCGGCCCGGGAGAGGCGCAGATGGTGGTGGAAGCCGCGATCGAGGAGTGCGACCGTTTCTACCCTGTGTTCCAGTTCATCCTCTGGGGAGACAAGACCCCGGCAGAGGCGCTTGCCGCAGCGATGGTGGACGCCGCCGGAGAGGCCTGAAGGCAGTTGGCATACCCCGCGGCAGGCTTGAACTTAGCGGGCTTTGATCTTGGCAGGCTTTCCGCGCTCGCCTAAGTCGCGTCCCGAACAGGCGTTTTGCGCAATAGGATATGGACATGGACCGGTTTCAGAACATCCTGCTCGTGGGCTGCGGCAACATGGCCGGGGCGATGCTGACGGGCTGGTTGGCGGGCGGTATACCCGCTTCGCGCTTCACCGTGGTCGATCCCAACCGGGATGGCCTTCCCGAAGGCGTCACGCTGCTACGCGAACTGCCTGCGGAGGGCCGCTTCGATGCCGTGCTGCTGGGCGTGAAGCCGCAAGGGCTGGACGATGTCGCCCCGCTGCTGGCGCCGCTGCTGGGCCGTGAGACAGTGCTCTTCTCGATCCTTGCCGGCGTCGAATTCGACAGCCTTGCCGCGCGCTTCCCCGCCGTGGGTGCGCTGGTTCGGATCATGCCCAACCTGGCAGTGGCCATCGGAAAGTCGCCTATCGCGCTTGATGCGCGCGGGCTCGACGAAATCGGCCGCGCCGGCGTGACGGCACTGATGGCGCCGCTGGGCACGCCTGAATGGCTGGCGGGTGAGCATTTGTTCGATGCCGTCACCGCGCTGGCAGGCTGCGGCCCGGCCTTCGTCTACCGCTTCATCGACAGTCTTGCCGCCGGGGGCACCGCGCTCGGGCTGGAGGAGGGGCAGTCGCAGCGCCTCGCGCTGGCCATGGTGGAAGGCGCGGCACTGCTTGCGGGGGGCTCTGATTTTTCGCCTGGCGAACTGGCCGACAAGGTCGCGAGCCCCGGCGGATCGACCCGCGCGGGCATGAACGTGCTCGATGCGGGCGGCGCGCTTGCCGAAGTCGTCGCGGAAGCGATGACCGCATCGCGCGATCGCAATGCGGAAATGGCCGCAGCAGCCCGCAAGGGCTGACAACAGGCCGACGACGCTTATACACTTTGTCACAAATAACCGGATCCGGTTTTCCTTGAAACTTGGGCGGGGCGGGGCGATATTCCCTCTCATGCAGGTCCGCATTGTGCAGTGACCCGCGAAAGGGAGTTAGAAATGGCGAATTGGAACGACCCCCAGCCCCGCAGGGGCTTCGGTGCGTCTCCGAGCCTAGACGGGCAATCCGCCGGCCGGACCACGTACGATGCTGGTCTGCGGCGGCATATGCTGTCTATCTACAACTACATGGCCTCGGGCGTACTGCTTTCGGGCGTCGTCGCAGTTCTGTTTGCGAACTATGGTCTCACGCAGGCAGTGATGGCGACCCCTCTCAAGTGGGTCATCATGCTGGCCCCGCTCGGTTTCGTCTTCGCGATCAGCGGCGGCGCGCAGCGGTTCAGCGAATCGACGCTGAAGGTGCTCTACTGGGCCTTCGCGGCGGTCATGGGCATGTCGCTCTCGACGATCTTCCTGATCTACACCAACTCGTCGATCGCAACCACGTTCTTCGCGACGGCAGCGGCGTTCTCGGCGCTCAGCCTCTATGGCTACACCACGAAGAAGGACCTGTCGGGCTTCGGCACGTTCCTCATCATGGGCGTGGTCGGCATCCTGATCGCCTCGCTGCTCAACATGTTCCTGGGTTCGAGCACGCTGCAGCTGGCGATTTCGGTTCTGGGTGTGCTGATCTTCGCGGGTCTTACCGCCTATGATACGCAGATGCTCAAGAACCAGTACGCGCAGCTGCGCGGCACCGACTTCGTCGGCAAGGCCGTGATCCTGGGCGCGCTCAGCCTCTATCTGGACTTCATCAACATGTTCCAGTTCCTGCTGAGCTTCCTGGGCCAGCGCGACTGAAACGTGCAGGAGTGATCGCAACCGAAGTGGAGGAAACTGCCTTCGAAGCGATTAATCCACAGTGCAGATTA
The DNA here is from genome assembly GCF_001046635.1 of Novosphingobium barchaimii LL02. Lineage (GTDB taxonomy): Bacteria > Pseudomonadota > Alphaproteobacteria > Sphingomonadales > Sphingomonadaceae > Novosphingobium > Novosphingobium barchaimii. The sequence continues at coordinate 200,234 of NZ_KQ130454.1, read as the reverse complement.
CCAAAGTCATGATGCCCGGTGCGTTTCGTCGCACCGGGCATTTGCTTTACGGGATCGTAACGCTAGACATTTTGCGCTGTGATGGAGAACCTTGGGTGAGCAACGCGATGGACATAAGAGCTGGCGAACAGGGCACGCGTAGCCGCCTGTCGCTGCTGGCGGGCTCGGCAGTCGCCGTAATCCTTGCCGCGCTGGCAGGCTGTGCGAAGGCGCCGCCGCCGCCGCCGCCGCCGCCGCCGCCGGTTGTCGTCATCCCGCCGATGCCAAGCCCGCCGATGGGCGCGCCGCTGGAAATGACGGTTCCGCCGGTCGCGGAAGATGGCCAGCGCCATACCGTGAACTACGGAATTTCCACGTCGCAGACGGTGTGGAACCTGCGCTCGGGCTATAACGTGGCGGCACTCAACTGCGTCGAGCCGCAGTTCGCGCCGATCCTGGACGGGTACAAGCGCTTCCTCAAGACGTATGACAAGTCGCTCACCAAAGCCTCGGCCGAGATCGATCGCAGCTTCAAGACCCAGCACAAGGGCCGCGCCGCGATCGTCGCGCGCGAAACTTACCAGACACAGGTCTACAATTTCTTCTCGTTGCCCCCCGTCGACGCAGGCTTCTGCAAGGCGGCGATGGAACTCAGCGCCGAGCTGACGACGATCGAGCCGAGCCAGTTCGAAAACTATTCCTATCAGGGCCTTGCCAAGCTGGAGGCGCCGTTCAAGGAGTTCTTCACCGCTTACGAGCAGTACCGTGCAGACCTTGCCGCATGGCAGTCGCGCTATGGTGCGGGTGGGCTGATCACCGTGCGTCCCACGTCGGAGCAGACGCTGGCGCAGCCGGCAGGGCAGGCACCGCCCAAGCCGCAGGCCTCCGCCCAGTAAGGTTTTCGCATGGCGCGCGCTTCGTGCGATTTGCGGGCCATGCATTTTTGCCCTTTTCGGGCGAGGTTCTCTTCGCTAAAGGAACGCACCCGACACGGCGTGAGCTGGATTGGGGGCGCAGTACTGGAACGGGGCCGTAGCTCAGCTGGGAGAGCGCGTCGTTCGCAATGACGAGGTCAGGGGTTCGATCCCCCTCGGCTCCACCAGTGTGCGAACGGGTATTTAAAGTTTTGGCATGTTCGGGAATCATCCGGGCATCACCCGGCCCGAAACACGGCCGGGTTTTTTGTTTATCTGCGGCAGGTGGCGCAAACGGGACGGTTTCGGTCCCGTCAGCCGGGGCCAGTCGCAAGTTGGGCGCTGCAGTAGCGCCGGAAGCGACGGACCATGCATTTTCTAGACCAGGCCAAGATCTACACGCGTTCAGGCGGCGGCGGACCCGGTGCCGTCAGCTTCCGGCGCGAGATGTACGTCGAATATGGCGGCCCTGACGGCGGCAACGGCGGCAAGGGCGGCGACATCATCTTCGAGGCGGTCGCAGGTCTCAACACCCTGATCGACTTTCGCTATACCCAGCACTTCAAGGCCCCGCGCGGCGGCCACGGCATGGGCCAGAACCGCAACGGCGCGTCCGGCAAGGACCTTGTCATCAAGGTGCCGATCGGCACGCAGGTGATCGCCGACGACGAGGACCGCGACACCGTTCTGCTCGACCTGACGCAGGCCGGCCAGCGCGTGGTCTTCATGGAAGGCGGCATGGGCGGGCGCGGTAACGCCAGTTACAAGACCAGCACCAACCGCGCCCCGCGCCAGCACCAGCCCGGTATCGCGCCGGTCGAGCAATGGGTATGGCTGCGCCTCAAGCTGCTGGCCGACGTTGGACTGGTGGGCATGCCCAATGCGGGCAAGTCGACCTTCATCAACAAGTTGTCGAACGCCAAGGCCAAGGTCGGCGACTATGCGTTCACCACGCTGCGCCCGCAGCTGGGCGTGGTCATGCACAAGCACCGCGAGTTCGTGGTGGCCGATATTCCGGGCCTGATCGCCGGCGCCGCCGAAGGCGCAGGCGTGGGGGACCGTTTCCTCGGCCACATCGAGCGTTGCCGCGTGCTGGTGCATCTGATCGATATTTCCAACGCCGATCCCGTCGACGCGATGCACATCGTCGAGGAGGAGCTGGAAGCCTACAGCGAAGAACTGTCGGACAAGCCGCGCCTGGTCGCGCTCAACAAGTGCGACCTTGTCGACGATGCGCTGGCGGCGGACTACGCCAAGATGCTGCTGAAGGCCGGGGCTGATGAGGTTTTCCCGATCTCCGGTGCCACCGGCAGGGGCATGTCGAAGCTGCTTGATGCAATCATCGATTATCTTCCCGCCGCCACGGTGACCGAGCGTCCGCAGGGCGCGCAGGAAGAACTCGATGAAAAGCCGTGGTCGCCGATCTGAGGTAGCTGTGTGGGGGCTTAGACAAGCTCAGCCTGAGCGGACGTAGGGGTTTTACACAGTTCCGCTCACCCTGAGCTTGTCGAAGGGTCAGGCTGAGCTTGTCGAAGCCCTTCGCGAGCGCGCCCCGATTTTAGCGTCCCACCCGTTCCGCGTCCGCGCCCATCCGCGCAAGCTCGTGCTTTCATCCACGCGGCGATTACCCTAGAGGCTGGCGGTCCCATGCCCATTTCCCGACTCTCCGACCTTGCCGACGCATCCCTGTCTCCCCGCCTTGTCATCAAGGTGGGATCGGCGCTGCTTGTCGGCCCGGAAGGTGTGCGGCGCGCCTGGGTGGCTGGGCTTGTGGCCGAGATCGCCGAGGCGAGGCGCCGGGGTCAGGACGTGATCGTCGTGTCTTCGGGCGCCATCGCGCTGGGCGCGGCGACGCTGGGGCTGGAAAAGGGCGGACGCGGCAGCCTTGCCGATGCGCAGGCCGCCGCCGCCGTGGGCCAGATCGCGCTCTCGGGGCTTTGGGCGCAGCTGCTGGGCGGCCACGGCATCACCGCCGCGCAGATGCTGCTGACGCTGGAAGATCTGGAAGACCGCCGTCGTTACCTCAACGTCACGGCCACGCTGGGCCGCCTGCTCGATGCGGGCGCGGTGCCGGTCATCAACGAGAACGATTCGGTGGCGACGCAGGAAATCCGCTTCGGCGACAACGACCGCCTTGCCGCGCGCGTGGCGCAGGCGGCGGGGGCAAGCGCGGTGGTGCTGCTGTCCGACATCGACGGATTGTATGATCGCCACCCCAAGCTGCCGGGCGCACAGATGATCCCGGTGGTCGAAGGGGTAACCGCCGAAGTGCAGGCGATGGCCAGCACCGAATCGAATTCCGGCATGGGGTCGGGCGGCATGGTTTCCAAGCTCCAGGCAGCAGAGATCGCGCAGTTGGCGGGCATCTGCCTGGTCATCGGCAATGGCCAGCACGACCGTCCGGTCGAACGCATCGTCACGGGGGGCATCGGCACCCTGTTCGTGCCGCGCGGCAAGGCGGGTGCGCGCAAGGCGTGGCTGGGCGGACGTCTGCGGCTTAAAGGTGAACTCATCGTCGACGACGGCGCTGCGGCCGCATTGCGCCGTGGCTCCAGCCTGCTGGCCAAGGGCATCACGGCGGTCGAAGGCATTTTCAGCCGGGGCGATCCGGTTGCCATCCTCGACGCGGGGGGCCGCGTGCTGGCGCATGGCCTTTCCGAATATGACGGCGCCGAATGCGCTGCGATCGTCGGCCTGCATTCCAGCGACCAGGAAGGGGTGCTGGGCTATGCGCCGCGCTCCTCGGTGGTCCACCGCGACCAGATGGTGATGAAGTCCCAGATGGTGACGAAGTGATAGAACGGCCGATCATCGCCCTTACCGGCGCGACCGGCTTCGTCGGCCAGGCCGTGCTCGAAGCTGCGCTCGAGGCCGGCTTTGCGGTACGCGCGCTGACCCGGCGTACCCAGCCGGAACGCCGCAACGTCGATTGGGTCGGCGGCGATCTGGGCAACCGGGCGGCGCTGGACGACCTCATGCGCGGCGTCGAAGGCGTGATCCACGTCGCCGGCGTGGTCAACGCGCCCGATCCCGCCGGTTTCGAGGAAGGCAACGTCACCGGCACGCTCAACATGATAGAGGCGGCGATCGCGGCCGGCGTGCGCCGTTTCGTCAACGTCTCCTCGCTCTCCGCGCGCGAACCTGAGCTTTCCGCTTACGGCGCTTCCAAAGCCAAGGCCGAGAAGTTCCTCATGGCCAGCCCCCTGGACTGGACGATAGTGCGCCCTCCCGCGATCTATGGCCCGCATGACAAGGAAATGTTCGAGCTTTTCCGCGCCGTGCGTTGGGGTGTGATGCCGATGCCGAAGGACGGGCGAGCCTCGATGATCCACGTCGAGGATCTGGCACGGCTGCTGGTGGCACTTGTCCCCGGTGACGGTGAGATGGTGGGCGAAGTGACGGACGGCGTCAGCCGCCGCATTTTCGAGCCCGATGATGGCAAGCCGCAGGGCTGGGACCATTATGAAACGGCGATGGCGATCGGCTGGGCCATGGGCAAGCGCCCGCGCGTGATCGGGATGTCGCGCGGGATGCTGACCATGGTGGCGCGCCTGGACAATTTTTTGCGCGGCACCCGCGCAAAAATGACGCTCGACCGTGCCGCCTATTTCAGCCATCCGGACTGGGTGGTCTCGTCCGAGGCCGCGGTTCCCGCCACGCTCTGGCAACCCCGCATCGAAACGCGCGAAGGCCTGAAGGCCACCGCGCAGTGGTATCGCGAGCATAAGTGGCTTTGACGGCTAGGACGTGATACCGATGAAGGCTCTGCTGGCGCGCTTGAACATTGATCCTTACCTGCTGTTGCTGGTCGGCACGGTCGGTCTGGCTTCGGTGCTCCCCGCGCGCGGGATCTGGGCCGATCTCGCGGGCGGCGTGGCCGATGCGGGTATCGCACTGCTGTTCTTCCTGCACGGCGCCAAACTTTCGCGCGAAGCGATCCTCGACGGGGCCAAGGCGTGGAAGCTGCACCTGACGGTGGCGGCGGTGACCTTCGTGCTGTTCCCGATCATCGGTCTGGGCGTTCGCGCGATCCCGGGCCTTGAGCCTTCGCTGGCGACCGGCGTGCTCTATCTGACGCTGCTACCTTCAACCGTGCAGTCCTCGATCGCGTTCACCGCGATTGCCGGGGGCAACGTGGCGGCGGCGGTATGCAGCGCCTCGTTCTCGAACCTGGCGGGCATCTTCATCACCCCGGTGCTGACGGCGCTGCTGATTACCGGCAAGAGCCAGGGTTTCTCGGCCGACCCGATCATCGCCATTGCCTCGCAGCTCTTGCTGCCGTTCCTGGCTGGCCATTTCCTGCGCCCGTGGATCGGCGGGTTCGTGACGCGCAACAAGAAGATGCTCGGCTACGTCGATCGCGGCTCGATCCTGCTGGTGGTCTACACCGCCTTCGGGGCCGCCGTGATCGAGGGATTGTGGCAGAAGGTGACGCTGGGCGAACTGGGCCTGATCGCGCTGCTCTCGCTGGGGGTGCTGGCCGTGGTGATGGTGGCGGCCTCGCTGGCCGGCAAGATGCTGGGCTTCCCGCGTGAGGACCGGATCGTGCTGCTGTTCTGCGGGTCCAAGAAAAGCCTGGCGACGGGCGTGCCGTTGGCCGGGGTACTGTTCCCGGCGGCGCAGGTGGGCGCGATCATCCTGCCGCTGATGTTCTTCCACCAGATCCAGCTGATGGTCTGCGCCGTCCTCGCCCGCAAGTTCGCGGCCGAGAACGAGGCGAACACGGTCGCGGCGGCGGCGGCGCAGTAGACCTCCTCCTTGCGTCATTTTCAGGCTGGCATCGGCTCCGGGGCGACGTCGATCTGCGCGGGGCGGCGCAGCATCAGCAGCAGTAGCGAGCCGATCAGTACCGTTGTCCCGGTGATGACAAGGAACGTGTTGAAGCTGCCGGTGCGGGCCAGCGTCAGGCTGAGCAGCATCGCTCCCGATGCGGCCGCCATCGAGCATACGCCCGTCAGCAGCCCCAGAACGCTGGAATAGATGCCGGAACGGAAATGCCGCGCGACGAGATAGGCCAGGATGTCGCCCTCTGCGCCCACAGCGAAGCCCAGGCTGAAGATGGCGGCGGTGACCACCGCGGGCGCATCGTAGCTTGTCGCCAGCACGTATAGCCCGATGCCCGGCAGTCCCAGCGTGAAGAAGGAGACCACGTTCGGCGCGAAACGGTCAAGGGCGACGCCGGTGATGAAGCGGCCCAGCAACATGCCCAGCGCCAGCGCGGTGAACATGATCGAGGCGCCTTCGGCGGTCACGCCGTTGTCGAGCGCCAGCATCTTGAGCTGCACCAGGATCAACGTCAGCGGCAGGTTGCACAGGTACATCGCGGCGAAGAGAATCCAGAATGCGGGCTCGCGGAAGACTTCGGGATAGTCGTCGCGGGCGCGGCGCTTGGGGGTGAGGACGGCCAGCGCATGGTCGCGTCCGGTGGAGGGGATCAGCAGGAACGTCACGATCCCGGCGATCGCCACGAAGGCCGCCAGTGCGCGGTATGTCGCCGCCCAACCGTTGGCCTCTACGAATTCGTTGAGTATCGGCCCGCCCACGGCGCTGAACAGTGCCGGTCCGCAGGCGACGATCGCCAGAGCAAGCCCGCGTGCATGGATGACGTGCTGCACCACCAGCCGGGTATAGACGGTGGCGGTGGTGGTCACGCAGACTATGCTCTGGAAGATGAAGACGGCCAGATAGATCCCAAACGAACCGCCGTTCAGGCTATAGGCGAGGAAGGCCAGCGGCATGGCGACAATGCCGATCAGTGCCGTGAGCTTCACCCCCAGCACATCGGCGAGGCGCCCGATGAAGGGCATCGCCAACGCCGTCAGCAGGCCCAATGTGCCGACCATGGCGAAGTCCGCCTTCGACCAGCCGGCATCGGCGACGAGCGTGGGCGCGATGGCGCTGGTGACCGTCCCGATGATCGACATGCCCGTGGCCATGCCCAGGGTAGCGGCCAGCAGCGGGCGCCACGCGGCCGCGATTTCCGATAGATAGCGCAAGGTGTCGTCTCTCCCGGGAAGTGCGTCTCCCTTGGTGCGGACGTTGCCAGTTGCGCACGCGCGGCAAAAGCGCGGTGCCGCCAGACACGGGGGGTTTCACGGCAAGGCAGGCCCGAAATCGCCGGAGCGTTGCGGGCGGACCTGCCCGGCCCTGATGAATGCTTGCACGCCGCTTACGGGGAACACCGGGGGGCAGGTTTGAAGGCTGCGCAAGGACCGTTTGGTAAACGTCGGGCATGAGCAATGTTCACCACACCTGCACGGCTCCGGCCTGCCTTCGCCGCCTTGTCGCCGGGCTTGTCCTGGCCGCGGGTTTCGCCCTCGCTCCCCAGGCCGCGCTGGCGGCAACTGCTACCGACACGATCGCGGTGACGGCGACGGTTCAGGCCACCTGCACTGTCGCGGCCAGCCCGCTTGCCTTCGGGACCTACAACCCGATCTCCTCGGCCAATGTCGATGCATCGACCACGCTCAACGTGACCTGCACCCAGGGCACGGCTTACAATGTCGGCCTCAGCGCCGGTGCCGGCACGGGGGCCACCACCGCCGTGCGCAAGCTGACCAGCAGCGGTCACACGCTCAACTATGCGCTCTATCAGGACACCACCCGCGCCACCAACTGGGGCAACACCATCGGCACCGACACGGTGACCGGCACGGCCGGGACCACCGCTACCGCCTATACCGTCTACGGCCGCATTCCCGGCAGCCAGAACACCACCGCCGGCGCTTATACCGACTCCGTCACCGTGACGGTCACCTATTGAGATGCCCGTCCAGCGCGCATCTGGACTGACCGCGGCCGTGCTCGCGCTCGTTGCCTTGTTCGGCGCGCTTGGCGCCGCACCTGCGCGGGCCGGTGCGCTCAGCGTCATGCCCGTGCGCGTCGATGTGGCCCCAGGCCGCCGTTTCTGCTCGCTGACACTGGGCAACAGTTCCGATCAGCCGGTGACGGTGCAGATCCGCGGCTATGCCTGGAGCCGCGACGAAAGCGGCGCCGACATCCTCGACCCCGACACCGGTTTCGTCATCAACCCCGCCATTGCCGCGATCGCGCCGGGCGCTACCCGGCTGGTGCGGTGCAGCCTGCCTGCCGACGTTTCGGCAAACCCGGCCGAACGGCAGTGGCGCCTGATCGTCGACCAGCTTCCCGATCCCGCTTTCGACGTGCCCGGCACCGTGCAGACGCTGCTGCGCATATCGATCCCGGTATTCCGCGTGGGCGACAAGGCCGCGCCGCATCTGACCGCCTCATTGTCCGGCAACGCGCTGCGACTTGCCAATTCGGGCACTGCCCACGTCAAGGTGCTGGCCGTCACTCTGAAAGGGGCAGGCGGCGAGGCAGCGACTACCGAGCGCGCCTTCTACCTGCTGGCGGGCGGCGCGCAGGTGATGCCGGTGGAGCGCCTGCCGGCCGGCGGCGTCTCGGCCGTGCATGTGCGCGCTGACGAGGGTGAATTCGACATCGCTCTCGATCCCGCGAAATAATGGACCCGGCCGGTGCCGCTCGCGCCCCGTCATCTGAGGGCCGCCCTGGCGGCAGCCATCGCCCTGCCTGTGGTCGTGGGCATTGGCGCGGGATGCGGGTCGGCGCAGGAAGCGCCAGGCGCGCCGGGGCTGCCGATACCGGTCGGCGTGGTGGTCAACGGGCAGGCGATGGCGGAGCCAGGCCTGCTGCTGGTGCATGAGGGCCGCCTGCTGGCGCGGCGCAGCGATCTGGAGGCATGGGGCCTGACCGGCAGGGCGTTTACGCCCGCGCAGGTTCTCGAAGGCGAAAGCTATGTCTCGCTCGACGGGGTGAAGGGTCTCGTCGCCCGTCTCGACACCGATGGCGGCATCCTGCGCGTGGACGCCGATGCCGCGCTGTTTCCGCGCCTTGTCGTCGATGCCGATCGCCGCCGGGTGCCGGTTGCTCCCGCCGTACCCGCGCAGTTCGTGGACTACGACCTTACCGTCTCCAACTGGAGCGGCAAGACGCAGTTGACGGGGCTTGTCGATGCCGGTTTCTCGGGCGCCTGGGGCGTTGCCGATTCCAGCTTCCTGGTGGACAGCGGCAACCGGGGCGTGGTGCGCCTCGACACGGCGCTTCGCCGCGATTTACCGGAGCGGCGCATGCGGTTGGTGCTGGGCGACACCGTGGGCCGGGGCGCGCCGTGGAGCCGCCCGGTCCGCTATGGCGGCGTGTTCCTCGGCACTGACTTTTCGCTCGACCCGCAGGCGATCAACTTCCCGCTGCCGGTCATCTCGGGCAGCGCGCTGACACCGTCGACGGTCGAACTGCTTTCCCAAAGTTCGCGCCAGTCGCTGGGTGTCGGGCCGGGGACGTTCGATCTCGCCCTGCAACCGCGCCTGACGGGCGCCGGGCAGGTGACGATGAGCGTGCGCGATCTGGCGGGCAACACCCGGCAGGTGACGCGCAGCTTCTATGCCAGCCCCAACCTGCTGCGGCCCGGGCTAAATGAATTCGCGCTCGAGGCGGGGGCGCTGCGCAAGGACTACGGCTTTGGCAGCTTCGCCTACGGGCCGCTGTTCGCCGCTTCCGGTCTGCGCCGGGGCTTGACCAATACGCTGACGGTGGAAGGCCGCGTCGAAGTCAGCCAGGCCACGCGCATGGCCGGGGTGGGCGGGGCCATGGTCATCGAGCCGCTGGGCGAAGTCTCGCTTTCAGGCGCGGTTTCGCAAGGAAGCGCGGGCACCGGCACCCTCATCCGCGCGCAGGCCCAGCGCATCACCGCTGCCTATACGCTGAGCGCCAGCTACGAGCACGCCGATGCCCGGTTTCGGCAAGTGGGCGAGGCGCGGCAGAACGGCGGCGGACGCAGCGAACTGGCAGTGGCGGGCGGCCTGTCGCTGGGCTGGGCGGGCAACATCAACGCCAGCTATGCGCGGCTGCGCCAGGACATCGGCGGGGAAGCACCCAGCCGTTTCGATCTTGCCTCGGCCTACTATTCCACGAACCTGCGCGGCGGCTACCTGGCGGTCGGCGTCCAGTACACCGCGCGCGGCAGCGAGCCACGCCGGAACGGGCGGGCCGGCCGTGGCAGCCGGGACCTGGGCTTTTTCGGCTCGCTCACCGTGCCGCTGGGACCGCGCCGCCGTGTCAGCGCCATCACCGAACAGGGCCGCGCCGCGCTGGCTTACGACCAGAGCCTGCCCGACGACAGCGGCATGGGTCTGCGCGCGCTGGCCGGGGTGGATCAAGGCTCGGCCTGGGTGGAGGGCGGGGTGTCCTATCGCACCGGGGCCGGTGACCTGCGAATCGACGCGGCGCAGCGGCGGGGCCAGCAGGGCGTGCAGGCCCACGCGCGCGGCGGCCTGCTGCGCGTGGACGGCACGCTTCTGGCCACCCCGCACATCGATCAGGGTTTTGCCCTGGTCGATGTGGACAGCGACACGCCGGTCACCGTGCTGGTGGAGAACCGCGCGCGCGCCGGCAAGGCGCAGACGGGGCGGCGGGTGATCGTCACCGGCCTGCAACCCTATGCCGAAAACCACATCGGCGTGGACCCGGCCGACATGCCCGTTGACGAAGGCCTCGATGCAGCGGCGCAGGTCGTTGTGCCCGGCTGGCGGCAGGCGGTGCGGGTGTCCTTCGGCGGCGCGGCAGATCAGGGCGCGCGGCTGCGACTGGTCGACAGCCACGGCGACCCCCTCCGTATCGGATCGAGATTCGCCTGGGCCGGGGGCGTCGGTGTCGTAGGCTACGACGGCGAAGTCTGGATCGACGCCTATGTCGGCGGCGCCGCGCTGCGCGTGTCCGGCCCGGCGGGCTTTTGCCGCGCGATTATTCCCGAACTGTCGGGAGAGGCGCGACTTACGGCCACTACGCCGACCGCCTGCGTGTCCGATACCGAATGGGTGCAGAAATGACAGTAGAAGGACACAAGGTCATGAGCCGTGCCGCCCTGGTCCGTTCCGTGCTGGTTTTCGGCGGGCTGGCCGGCGGGCTTGTCCCTCCCGCGCCGGCCTCGGCGGCGGGCTGCATCGTGTGCATTTGCAGCGTTTCAGCGACCGACCTGAGTTTCGGCGCGTACAATCCGGGCAGTACCAGTCCGGCGGCCGCCACCGCGACGGTGAATGCGAGCTGCATCTCGGTCAGCGTGCCGATGACCGCCACGGTCGACCTGGGGCTGAGCGCGGGCACGTCCACCACGGCGGCGGCGCGGCAGATGGCCAACGGCACCGCGCGGCTGGGTTACAACATCTATCAGGACAACGGCTACGCCGCGATCTGGGGCAACGGCAGTAATGGCGGGACGGTACAGACGATGACGATCAACAACCTGCTCATTTTCAACACATCGAAGACGGCCTATGGGCGCATACCTGCGGGACAATACGTGAAGGCCGGCGTCTACGCCGATTCGATCGTGGTGACCTTCACGTTCTGAAGCATCAAGTCAGGCCGTGCGCGCCGCTTCGACGATGCCGGTGCAGGCCCCGAAGCCGATCGCGCGGAAACCTTCCGCCTCGAAGCGGCCGGACAGTGCCAGTTCGTCGCCGTCCTCCAGAAAGGCACGGGTCTCGCCGGTGGGCAGCGTCAGCCGCTTCGCGCCGCCGCGAGTGATCTCCATCAGGCTGCCCTGCGAATCCTCGCTCGGGCCAGAAAGGGTGCCGGTGCCCAGCAGGTCGCCGCTCTGCAAGGCGCAGCCGTTGGATGCATGGTGCGCCACCATCTGCGCGATGGTCCAGTACATCGCATCTGCCGAACCGTGGCTAAGGCGCAGCGGTGTCAGCCCCTGTTCGCGCATCGCCGCGCTCGACAGATGGACCTCAAGGTTCAGTGCGAAAGAGCCTGCGGCCTGGTCGGCCTCGTCCCACAGGTAGGGCAGGGGCCGGGGGTCGCCCTCGGGGCGGGGGGGCTGCGCCTGCCGGAAAGGGGCGAGCGCCTCCATAGTCACCAGCCATGGAGAGACGGTGGTGAGGAAATTCTTCGCCAGGAACGGGCCGAGCGGCTGGTACTCCCAGGCCTGCACGTCGCGCGCGGACCAGTCGTTGAGCAGGGTGAGCCCGGCTATGTGGTCCTGCGCACCGGCAATCGGGATCGGCGATCCCTGCGCGTTGCCGGTTGCCAGCCAGACCCCCAGCTCCAGCTCATAGTCCAGCCGCGCGGCGGGGCCGAAGGTGGGCTCCTGCGCATCGGGCGCCTTGGTCTGGCCAAGCGGGCGGACCACTGGCGTACCGCTGGGCCGCACGGTGGAAGCACGGCCATGATAGCCGATGGGCACGTGCTTGTAGTTGGGCAGCAGCGGATTGTCGGGACGGAACAGGCTGCCCACCGTCGTGGCATGGTGAATGCCGACGTAGAAATCGGTGTAGTCACCGATCCGGGCGGGCAGGTGCATGGTGGCGTCAGCCATCTTGACCAGTAGCGGTTCGACGCGACTGCGCTGCGCCGCGTCATGCGAAAGCAGGGCGGATACCGCGCGGCGCAGCGCCCGGCGCGGGGCCGCTCCCAGTTCCAGCACGGCGTTCAGCGTGGGGGCGCTTGCCGCCTCGGCAGCCGTGAGGGCCTCGCCCGAGAGCAGGCCGCCGCGGGCGAGGGCGGCAAGGTCGAGGATCGCATCGCCGATCGCCACGCCGCCGCGCGGGGCCCCGCCGGCGCGCGAGAAGATGCCCAGCGGCAGGTTCTGAATCGGGAAGTCGCCGCCGGCATTGGCGCCTTCCACCCAAGAAAGGCGCTGCGCGTCGTGGGTCTCGTCGATGTGGGGGGGCATCGGCATATCGTCCTCTCCTCTCCGCTTCGAGGCGGCTGGACGCCGGATTGCCGCAGAGCCACCGGTCTTGCAACGGCTATCGCGAGGCGAAGCTGACCGGCGTCAGAATATAGGCTTTAGAATATGGGCCACGCCTTCCACACGCTGAACGCGCTGGTTGCGATCAGCACGATGGATACGGCCGTCAGCAGCACCCGCGGCTTCATGCGCTTGGCGAACAGGGCGCCGAAGGGGGCGGCCACGACGCCGCCGATGATGAGGCCGACCGTTGCCGAAGTGAAGGCGGAAAGCCCGATCGCGGCGATGAACGCGGTCGAGATCGAAGCGGTGAGGAGGAATTCGGCGGTGTTGACGGTGCCGATGGTCTTGGCCGGTTCTCCGCCTTGTACCAGCAGGTTGGAGGTGACCACCGGGCCCCAGCCGCCGCCGCCCGCCGCGTCCAGGAAGCCGCCCGCCAGCGCCAGCGGTGCAGTGAAACGGGGGTCTTCGAAGCTGGGTTTGCGCATGCGAATGGCGCGAAACAGCAAGTACACGCCGATGCCCGCCAGATAGATCATGACGAAAGGCTTGGCGACCGAGGCGTCGATGCTGGAAAGCAGGTAGGCGCCGGTCACACCGCCGACGATGCCGGTCGGCACCAGTCGCCAGAACAGGCCCCAGTTCACGTTGCGATGCCAGATATGGCTCAGGCCGGAAGTGCCGGTGGTGAACAGCTCGACCAGATGGACGCTGGCCGAAGCGGCGGCCGGGGCAACGCCCACGACGCTGACCAGCAGGGTCTGCGTGATCACGCCGAAGGCCATGCCCAGCGCACCGTCGACGATCTGTGCGGCAAAGCCGATGGCGATGAAGGGGGCGATCTCGGCCAGGTGAGCTGGCAGGTCTGCCATCAGCGAATCGAGCATTGAAATTCCTCCCGTGGCGGGGTTGGAGCAGTTCAGGGGAGTTCGCGCTAGCCGGGGCGCTGCGAAGCTGCGCGGGGACAGGCCGAGCAATCCGGGGTAAGCAAGGTCGGGGCGGCGGGGTCGTTCGGTGGACCGATGTACCCAGCAGCCGGAACGTACGCCTTCAGGTGTTGAAGCGGCGGCGCTCTGTCACGTCGACCTGCATCAGCTTGCCGTCGTGCACGGTCAGCTGGATAACGCCGAAGCGCAGGCGCTGCAGCGCCTCGATCACGTGCTGAACACCTTCGTTGAGCAGCGGATGGTCAGCGGCTGGCGCTTCGGTGGGGTTGGCAATTCGCATGGACATCTCCTCTCGCATCGCGGGGCAGCGTTCCGCCGCGATGGCCCCGCGCGGAGGCCATGCGCCTTCCCTATTCTCAATCTAATAAGTTGACAATGGGGTTGCCGCAGTAGCTTTGCTTTCATGGCCCAAAGCACCGCGCCGCGCGGCGGGACGATCAGCCCGGCTGCACGTCGTCCGCCGCTTCCAGTCCCGAGGCTGCCGGAACCAGTTCGATCGGGTCGGCCAGCGTGATCCCGTCCAGCAGCGTGGCAGTGGCATCGCGCAGCTGGAGCATCAGGGCGCGGGTGCGGCAGTCCTTTTCCTCGACGCAGTTCTTGCAGGTTTCGTGCGCGAAGCGACTGGCGCAGGGCACCAGCGCCAAAGAGCCGCGCATGACCCGGATGAGATCGCCATACGTGATGTCGATCGCGGGGACGCCCAGCCAATAGCCCCCGTCCTTGCCGCGCTGCGAGGCGACGATGCCAAAGCGCGACAGCTCCGAAAGGATGACGGTGAGGAACTTTGCCGGGATGTTCTGACTCTCGGCGATGTCGGTCAGGGGTATCGGTCCCTGGCCGTGCTTGTCCGCGAGGTGCTGCATGGCCCGGATCGCATAACGTGTTTTCTGCGACAGCATCGGAGCAATTCTCGCAAGGACTTGAAGGGCACACTTGCTCTACTTGACGCGGCTGCGTCAACCCGTCTTGCCGGGCGCCGGGATGGAGGAGAGGCGGCAACGGTGGATTACTGACTCAACGCCGCTGCCGGTGATCGGGTTTCAGGGCGGGGCAGGGGCGGAATTCTCACGGGGCGCAGGGACAGGCTATGGTTCGTCCTCAGGGTCGAAATACCACCCGTGTGTCTCCACCATGATGGCGGGAACCGGGTCGCCCCGGGAATTGCGGGAAGGCCGGAAGCGAAAGCGCTCGGTGATCAGCGCGCAGGTTGTCGCATCCAGCTGCGTCCGTCCGCTGGAGACGAGGATACGGCAATCGCTTACCCGCCCGTCGACACCGATGCGATAGCGCAGCTTCAGTTCTCCGCCGGCTTTGGTTTCGCGCAGGTCCTTGGGCAGGTCCGAGAAGTGGAGGCGGCCACGGATTTGTATTGGCCGGGTGAGGGTGTCGTCGTCGCCATCCCCGTCGCCGTTTCCGCCCCCGCCATCACCGTCTCCGATACCGCCCGCGCCTTGTCCTGGGCCGGGCCGGTCGGATGCGCCGCTCTGTGCGGCGGCGCCAATCCCGGCACGCGGCGCGGTCACAACCGGCGGAGGCACGATCAGCGGCGGCAAGCGCGCAGGAGGGGCGACGATCTGTGTCGCCTTGTTGCGCAAGTTGGCGGGTGAGGGACGGCCCTTGGCGGCGGTGGAGTGCGCCTTGGCCGGCGTCTCGGGGCGGCGTGGTTCCTTGGGCGGGTCGCGCAGCGGCAGGATTGCGGCGAGGGCCTCGCGCCGTTCCTGCGCGGTCATGCGCGCGGCAAGGCCGGCAACAAGCGCGGCTAGCCCTCCCGCCACGATCAGCAGCGAAGCAAGCGCCGAAAGTATGCGCTGCCGGGCGGACGTATACACTTTTCGCGTCTCCTCGCAGGGGACAACCCAGAAAGCGCGCGGTTGGTTTCGTCGGGCAGCGACCACGGCTCCGGCGATTGGGGCCCGCACGGCGTGCCCGCTCTCCTGTTTGGGGCGATGGCGCGGCCTGATTGACGGCAGTTGCGACGAACCGAATTCAACACCTGCGGAACCATGACGAAAGCTGGCCGTTTAATGGATCAGCAACACCAATTCGGAGACGGTACAATGACCCTTCTTCTCATCCTCATCGTTGGCGGCATCATTGGTTGGCTGGCTTCGATCCTGATGCGCACCGATGCTCAGCAGGGCATCTTCCTGAATATCGTCGTCGGCATTGTCGGCGCGCTGATCGCCGGCTTCATCATCACTCCGCTCATCGGCGGCGCTCCCATCACCAGCGGCGCGTTCGACATCATGTCGCTCTTCGCTTCGTTCCTGGGTGCGGTTGTCCTGCTGGCGATCGTCAACCTCTTCCGTCGCGGCTCGGTTCGTTAAGCCACGCGGCCGGGGCCCGGTAACCGGGCTCCGCGCGGAGGCCGGCGCGTCCTCCCGACAATACGCGCCATGTCGAGTAACAGAGGGAAAGGAATTTTCGCCATGAAGTCCATTACTACGTCGCGTCTTGCAATGATTGCCATCGCTTCTGCTTCGCTGGGCCTTGCAGCCTGCAACAGCCCGCAGCAGGAGGCCACTGAAAAGGCCGCTGACGCCGTCGAGGCGCAGTCCGACGCGGCAGCCGATGCGATGGAAGACCAGGCCGCGATGACCAGCGGTACGCCTTCGGAAGCGCTCGAGAACCAGGCTGACGCGGTCGAAAATGCCGGCGATGCAAAGTCCGATGCCATGAAGGACGCTGCTTCCAAGCAGAACTAACGGCCGAATCAACGGTCTTATCGAACGGTGCCCTACCCCCTTGCAGGGTGCCGGCGGTAAAGGGAGAGGATGGCGGCAACCCCGCCATCCTTTTTCGTTTCAGGGCATTGTTTCTCAGTGGGAGCAGCAGGCGCTGCATGCCGGACGAGCGTTCGCGGACGATAAAATCGCCGCGAAATCAAAATGCCACTATTGCACGCTTGAATTGTTGCGCTGCACGACAGAAATAGGCCCTGCACGCATTTTTCGCGTTCGATGCCCTCGTCATCGGCGCAGCCAAGCCTTCGCAACCCTGATAACAGGAACCATGACATGACCATTGCCCTGATGCCGCTGCCCTATGCCCAGGACGCACTCGAGCCGCACATTTCCGCCAAGACGCTGGAAATCCACCACGGCGCTCATCACAAGACCTACGTCGACAAGCTGAACGCCGCCATCGAAGGCACGGACGAAGCCGGCAAGACCGTCGAGGAAATCACCAAGTCGGCTTCGGGCCCCAAGTTCAACAATGCGGCCCAGATCTGGAACCATGGCTTCTACTGGCACTCGATGAGCCCCGAGAAGACCGAGCCCAGCGAGAGCCTGGCCACCGCCATCACCAACGATTTCGGCTCGATGGATGCGCTGCTCGAGGCGCTCTCGAACGAGGCGGTGAACCACTTCGCCAGCGGCTGGGCGTGGCTCGTCGTCGATGCCGGCAAGCTCAAGGTCATCTCGACCCATGACGCCGGCTGCCCGCTGACCAGCGACGTGGTGCCGCTGCTCACCGTCGACGTGTGGGAGCACGCCTACTACATCGACCAGATGAACAAGCGTCCGGCCTACGTGAAGGCTGTCCTGGAGAACCTCCTGAACTGGAAGTTCGCTTCGGACAACTTCGACCGTGGCACGGCCTGGACCTACCCCGCGTAAGTCCAGCCGCCTTACGGCATACGAAGCCCCCGTTTTCCGTGAAGGGAAGCGGGGGTTTTGTTTTTTGGGACGCGCAGGATCCGTTCCGCCGCGACAGGCCTTGCCTGCAGTTCTGGAACTCTTGACCTCATCCTTTCGCACCTGCGACAAGGCGCGCTTTGCAAGGGGGGGCTTATCGTGAATCGCGGGTGGATCACGCTGGGGATGGTGGTAGGCGGAACCATCGTCGGCCTGATGGGGACCGATCTGGTATTGCCTGCGGTTCCGCGCCTGCCCGAAGCGCTGGGCGGTGATCCATCGCGCGCGCAGTTGGTGCTGGCGGCCTATGTCGGTGGATCTTGCATCGGCCTGCTCGGCTTCGGCGCGCTGGGTGACCGGGTTTCCACCGCGCGGCTGTTCATCGGTTCGCTGCTGGCGACGGCGCTGCTTTCGCTCGCCTGCGCGCTGGCGACCAGTATCGAGGGGTTGATCGCGTTGCGAACGGTGCAGGGCGTCGTCGCGGCCGGGCCGGCGGTCTTCGCGCCGGGCGTGGTCAAGGCGATGTTCGACGAAACCCGGGCGGTGAGGGCCATCGGCTTTCTTGCCAGCATTGAATCGCTCGCCCCCGCATTGGCCCCGATCGCCGGCGCTGGACTGCTCGCGCTGGGGGGGTGGACCTTGAGCTTCGAAGTCATGGCCGGCGCCGCGGTGATGGTCGCCGCCCTGCTGGCGCTGACCGGCGGGGTTCCCCAGGTCAGCCGGCGGGGCAAGGGCAGTTTCGCGGCGCTGGTGAAGGACCCGGTGTTCCTGCGCTATGCGGTCAGCCATGCCTGTGTGCTGGGCGGGCTGCTGGTCTTCGTTTTCGGGATGCCCACCGTCTTCGTGCGCGTCCATGGGGGCACCCTGGCCGACTTCATCATCATGCAGCTATGCGGCATCTCGACATTCATCGTCGCCGCCAATGCCTCGTCCGGCCTTGTCGCGCGGCTGGGGGCGGAGCGGGTGCTGAACATCGGGACGGGCATGGCCGCCGTCGCCGCGCTGGGGCAGTTCGCCTATGCGCTCGCCGGCGGGACGTCGGCGCTGGTGATTACGGCGCTGTTCGTGCCGGTCAATACCGGGCTGGGCCTGCGCGGGCCGCCGGGGTTCTTCCGCGCGATGATGGCCAGCCACGGCGACGACGCGCGGGGCAGCGCCCTCGTCATCCTGTTCCTGCTGGCGGCGGCGGCGCTGGGGACGGCGCTTGTTTCACCCTGGATCGAGCGCGGCACCGTGCCGGTGGCAGGCGCCGCGCTCATTTTTCACGTGATATCGGTACTGTGCCTCTTCGCGCTGCCTCAGCTGCGCGAAGAAGGAAAGCTCAACCCGTCTTGCGCTTCTTGATGTCGAGCGCGTCGAGTTCGCCTTCCAGCATCCGGGCCAGATCGGCGCGGGCACGGGCGACGCGGCTTTTCATCGTTCCAATCGGGCAACCCGCGATTTCCGCGGCTTCCTCATAACTGAAGCCGGAAGCGCCAACCAGAAGCACTGCCTCACGCCGTTCAGGCGCGAGTTTCTGGAGCGCCACTTCCATGTCGCCCAGGTGCAGCGGGCCTTCCTGGTCAGGCTCCATGACCAGCATGCGCTCGGCCACGCCCTCGTCCAGGTCGGTCTGGCGCCGCGAGCGCCGCAGTTCGGAAAGGTAGTGGTTACGCAGGATCGCGAAGGTCCAGGCCCGCATGTTGGTGCCGGCCTGATACCGCTCCCGCGCGGTCCAGGCCTTGATTGCGGCTTCTTGTACGAGGTCGTCGGCAAAATCCGGGCGACCGGACAGGCCGCGGGCAAATGCGCGGAGGTGAGGCAGGACTGAGAGCAGTTCCAGGCGAAATCCCTCGTCGGCGGGGGAAGCCTTGATCCGCTCAGGCATCGCCTGGATCATCCAGCTTCTTCAGGAGGTCCTTGAAGCTGTCCGGCAGCGGTTCCTCCACGACGGAGTTATACAGCTTCCTCAACCCCCCGGCCCAGCCGGGTTCACCGTCTCTGCGGACTTCCGGCGGCAGGCCCGGCACCCTGCCGGGATCACCACGTCCATTGGGCTGACTCAACACGAACTCCCTTTCACCGAAGCACACTTGCTGTGAGACCGGGGTACGGTCAAGCCCGGTGCGCTATCTCGCTTTGGGGCACAAGGGCCGGGGGCGGGCGCTGCTCGGATTTCGTCTTCCTGCAAGCCGGACAGACGTCGTTTGATCATTGGAACAATCCACGTCGAGCATGGTTCCCCTGAGCATAATCTGTGGCATAGCACGATTCTCGTTGCGGTCACTTTTGACCGCAGCGCGGAATCTGGAGTACAGGAAGTTGCTGGGTGATTGACCAGGCTCTGCTCGACAGGGTGCAGAAGCAGGCGTGGTTCCACAAGTATCCGCGTGGCTGGCCGTTTCTGCTGTTCCTCATTGCGAGTATCACCACGGCCGTCTCGGTCATGGCGATCGAACGTGCTGACAAAGTGACCCGCGCGGTCGAACTGGACCGCAACCTCACCGAAATTTCCTCTGCCCTTCAGCGCCGCGTGACCGAGAACATCGCCCTGCTGCGCGCTGGCAGCGCCCTGTTCGCCACGCAGGATCAGGTTTCGGAGGAGCAGTTCTCCGAATTCTCGCAGGACCTGCAGGGCGACGGCACGCTCTATGGCTCGCTCGGCATGGGCTGGGCGCCGGTGATCCGTGCCGACCGCATTGCCTCGTTCGAAGTCGATCTGAAGACGGCGGGTAATCGCCCCGGTTTCACGATCGACCCGCGGCCCGGCGCCGGTCAGGGCATCGTGACCCCGATCGTCTATCTCGAACCGCAGTCGGCGCCCAATCGCCAAGCGCAGGGTTACGACATGTTTTCGGACCCGGCTCGCCGCAAGGCGATGGAACGGGCGATCGCCGGCCGCGCGCCGGCTGCCACGGGCCTGCTTCACCTGGTGCAGGACCGTGGCAGCTCGCGCGCGGCGGGCTTTCTCATCTATATGCCGGTTTTCGAGGATCGGGGCAGGGGCCGCATGGTCAAGGGCTTCGTGTTCAGCCCGTTCCGCGCCCAGGCGTTCCTGACCTCGGCCAGCGAGCTCTACCGCAACGACAGCATCGACCTTGCGATCTACGACGATCACGTCGCGTCCGAGACGCTGATGGCCGAACAGCGCGCCGACGGTGTGTCCGGTCCCAGCATAGAGCGGCGGATCGACGTGGCCGGACAGTTGTGGGTAGTGCAGGTGAGCGACCGCAAGGCCGGCGCTCTTTCCGCCTTGTCGCGCATCACACTGTTCTTCGGGGCGATCGCCTCGCTGATGGTCATGGCGATCGGGCGGCTCATCACCAAGCGCGCGGCAGAGGACCGGATCGTGCTGGAATGGCTGACCAGCCAGGCATCCATCCGCAATTCGCTGACGCGCGAGTTGAACCACCGGGTCAAGAACACCCTGGCCAACGTGTTGTCGATCGCCGCGCTGACCCGCCGCCGCTCGACCGGGATAGACGATTTCACGGAAAGTCTTACCGCCCGCATCCGCGCACTTTCGGCAACGCACGATCTGCTCTCGCAGTCCGACTGGGGCAATGCCGCTCTGGGCGACATCGTCCGCTCCGAACTGGCACCCTACATGGAAGGGCACGAAAGCCACGTCGCGATGTCCGGCCCGGCGATCAAGCTGGCACCCAACGATGCGATGTCCTTGGGTCTGGCGATCCACGAACTGGCGACCAATGCCGCCAAGTACGGAGCGCTCAGCACGATAGAGGGGCGCATCCACGTCAACTGGGTGCTGCTCTCGCCGGAACTGGCGGAGATCCACTGGCGCGAAGAAGGCGGCCCGACCGTCACCGAGCCGAAGAAGCGCGGCTTCGGACGCGATCTGATCGAAAAGATCGTCGCCCATGAACTCAAGTCCGAAGTGGACCTGAAGTTCAACCCCGGCGGCGTCGAATGCCGGCTCAAGGTTCCGGTGCGCGCCTCGCGCGAGTTTGTTCTGCGCAACGAGCGGCGCTGAACGCCGGCTGGCGGGCCGGCGTTATCGTTTGTTTAAGTCAAACTGCACTATTCGTCCCTCGTCACCATGACGGGGGGAAGTATGGACGCGCGCAGTTGGAGCCGGCACATCGTCGAGAAGGAAGTTCCCTGCATTATCGGGGAAATAGCGGTTCCGGCGTTTCTTTACGATCTTTGCGCCGGTGGCTGCATGGTCGAACTGGGCGATTCGCGCAGCGTCGTCGGCCAGCGGGTGGTCATCGACCTTTATCAACTGGAGACGGCCTGCGGGGAAGCCGTGTGGCAGTCGGGCTGCTGCGTGGGCGTGCGGTTCGACGTGCCCGTTCACGACGCCGTGGTCCGCCATATCGGCTTCACGCCGCCGATCCTGCCTTTCGAGAAACAGGCCCCGCGCGATCGCTTCGGCCGTGTGCTGCCCCCGCTTGCGGCGGGGGATCAGCGCCAACTGGGCCTGTAAGCCCGGCTGTGGAAACACACCCCCGCCGAAGCGGGGGCGTGGCGATCAGGCTACCGACCGGCTTGAATTGAAGAACAGCGCCTGGCTGATCGAAGCGCGCACGGTTGCTTCCTGGAAAGGCTTGGTCACCAGGTAGGTCGGCTCGGGCCGCTCCCCGGTGAGGAGGCGTTCCGGGTAGGCGGTGATGAAGATTACCGGCACGTCGCCGAACTTGAGCAGGTCTTCAACCGCGTCGATGCCCGAGCTGCCGTCTGCAAGCTGGATATCCGCAAGCACGAGGCCGGCTGGATGGCGCGAGAAGATTTCGACCGCCTGGGCATGGGTGGCAGCGGTGCCGACCACGGTATGGCCCAGATCGGTGACGAGGCCTTCGAGCTGCATGGAGATGAGCGGCTCGTCCTCGATGATGAGAACCTGCGTCGCGCTTTCACCCTCGATTTCGAGGATGGCCTGGCTGACCAGGGCATCGATTTGCCCGACCGAGAGATCGAGGATCTGCGCGGTTTCCTCGCGCGAGAATTCCTCGACGGTGGTCAAAAGCAGGGCCTGACGGTGCGTTGGCGCGATCGTGGAGAGGCGCTCCTGCGCAGCCTGTTCGTGCAGGCCGGCGCCGCCCATGCTGGGCTCCTCGACATGGCTTGTCGCCCAGATGCGGGTGAAGGCGCCGTAAAGCGCCGCGCGGCTGTGCGCGATCGCTTCGCGCAGCGAGCGGTCGGCAAGCGCCGCTTCGAGCGTTGCGCGTACATAAGCGTCGCCCGATTGCTGCGAACCCGTCAAGGCGCGTGCGTAGCGCCGCAAGTAGGGCAGCTGTATGGCGATCTGATCAGAAACGGACATTCATGTTCCTCAGGCCTTTTTGGGAAGTCATTCCCGATTGCACGTCGTTGGGCGCCCCTTGCGCCTGTGGGCCAATGTCATTTGTCTGACTCCGCAGCACAGATAGGGCAACCGGAAAATTTTTTACGGTAGACCGCTTTTTCGGGAACCAACCGCGGGGTGTCACGTTCCCTCATTGTCATCACCGGCTCCCCCACCCCCCCGCAACCGGTGATGACCCGATCCCGAGGCCTTCGTTTACCGACATGGTGGACGGAGGCCTCAAAGTTTCTGGGCCGCGCTTGTTCCGGCCGGGGTGTGAAAAAACTTTCTTCGATCCTGCTGGAAATGCTGCAAAGCCTGCTGTTGCGGGGTTTGAGAAGAAACAGTCGTGGGTTTCCTGAACATGCGTGCAGGTAAATGTCACATTTCGGGAACCAATTTCGATCCGGTGACGTTTGATTTCCGACAGGTTTCTATGGAGGGTAACGCCATGTCGGCAACGATCGAAGCAAACGTCGAGGCAGAGCAGCCTGAGACGGTGGCGGCTGAAATCAAGGTCGCGCTTAACGACCGCGACTTCAAGCGCGCACTGGCTGACGTGGCCCCTCACCTTCGTGCATTCGCTCGTGGCCTTTGCGGCTGCCGCGACCGCGCAGACGATCTTGCGCAGGAAGCCATGCTGCGCGCATGGGCCGCGCGTGAGCGTTATGCCGCGGGCACCAACTTCAAGGCATGGACCTTCACGATCCTGCGCAACCACTTCTACTCCGAAGCCCGCCGTGCCCGCTTCCATGGCGAGTACGACGAACTGGCTGCAGAGCGTATCCTGCGGGCGGAAGCCAGCCAGGAAAGCGCGGTCGAACTGGCCGATGTCCTGCGGGCACTGACCGCCATTCCCGCAAGCTACCGTGAAGCGCTGGTGCTCGTCGCCGCCGGCAATCTCTCTTACGAGGAAATCGCCGATATCTGCGGCATCGCACTGGGCACCGTGAAGAGCCGCATCTGCCGCGCCCGCGCGATGCTGTCCAAGATCATCGAATCCGGCCAGCTCCCCGACTTCCGCCACAACTTCGTCCTCACCGGCGATGCGATCGACGCTTTCTTCGGCGAACTTCTTAAGGTTGCCAACGTCGACCCCAAGATGGTGCAGAGCCGCAGTCTGCTGGCTGCCTGACGGCCGGATTTCGAAACAAGGAATATTGTACCTTGGGTACGAAAATCCCGGCCCCAGGTAAAATCCTCATAGTCGAGGACGAGTTTCTGGTTGCCCTTCAGTTGGAAGACATTCTTGCCGATGGCGGTCACTCCGTCCTCGGCACCTTCCCTGATATGGCTTCGCTGGGTTTACTGGGCGATGTGCCGGATGTGGCGCTCGTCGATCTCAACTTGCGCGACGGGCTTACGGGCCCGGCCATCGCCCGCGACCTTTCCGGTCGTTACGGTGCCCGCGTCATTTATGTCACCGCCAATCCCGGCCAGATAGACACGCCTGCGCCCACCGCTGTCGGCATCGTCCAGAAGCCGTTCACCCGCCAGGCAATCCTCGCGGCGATTTCCTATGCCTTGTCCGGTTGCCCCGATGCCGTCCGCCCGGACGAGCTGGAGCCGCTGTGCCAGATAAAGACCCGTATTTGCGATTAGGAGAGGGGCCGCAAGAGCCCGGGCCCGTAACCATAAAGACATGGGGCCTGAGAAAGAGGGTAAGGGGACGAAGCAATTGGTCTCCAGATGCCTGCAATACTATGACGCCGTCGCAGTTTCTGCGGCGGCGTTTATTGTTTGAGAGATCGTTTGAGAATGGGCTGGTGCAGCATTCAAAATGCCATCTCCTGCGCATTTTGAAACGGGCTCTCAGCGCCGGAAATATCGTCGGTCCCGAACCGGACGAGGGGGACGTGGAAAGGGCGCGATGACCGAAGCCACCGCGCCCCCGCTGCTCACGCAGGTCCGAGAGGGTGTCAGACCGCGCCGAGCGCGTGTTCGCCGGCGTCCTGCCCGTGAATGGGCTTGCCGGTCAAAAGCTTGAAGACGTCCTTGATGCCCATGTCCGCGGTCCAGACTTCGCCGTCCTGGATGTCGAAGCGCAGCATCACGACCGAAGGATCGGTCTTGCCATTGGGGAACCAGGCCTCGACGGCATTGTTCCAGTGCTTGTCGCGCAGGGCGGGATCGGTTTCCTCCACGATCGTGCCGTCGATGCAGGCGAATACGTCATGGCCCTTGGTCATGACCTGGCCCATCGCCTTGCCGCCGGGGGCGATACGGTTGTCCCGCTTGGCGAAGAACCAGACAGCGTGATGCGCTTCCTTGTCGAGTTGGGCGGTCATCGGTTCAGCATGCCCGGGGGCGCCGTCCAGCTTGATCATGATGAAGGGGCTGGTCTGGAACGACTTCCAGAAAGTCTCGCGAATGTCCTTGTCCATGGCGGTATCCTCTATTGCTGTTTGATTTATAAACGCACCGCAAGCGCTGCGTGTTCCCCCAAAAGAGAAGGGCCTCCCCGGCGTCTGTCGCTGGGAAGGCCCGACTGGTCTATCGATTGACCGGAAGGCCGAATTATTCGCGCGCGTCGCCCGGCAGTTCCTTTTCGGCGGCGGCGAGTTCCTTGGGCTTGCGCTCCTCGAACGTGGCGGCGAGCTTCTTTTCCGTCTGTGCCGACAGGGCCTTTTCGGCAGACGGGAACATGTCTTCCTCCTCCTCGTCGATGTGGTGAAGGTAACGGTGGCGCAGGTCCTTGAACTTCATCAGCCATGCGGACGAACCCATGTCGATTTCAAACAGCTCGCCAAGGTAATCGTCGATTTCCTTATGCTCGGATACCGAGTGGCGCGCTTCGTCGCGCAGGTCCGGGTTGCCAAGCATGGTGGAATAGAGCGATTCCTCCTCAGCGGCGGCGTGGGCCTGCAGTTCCTTGCGCAGCGCTTCGAACAACTTGCGGCGCTCCTCGCTGTCGCCCTGGGTCTCGCCCAACTCGGCGAGCATCTTGCGGTGCTTGTCGTGGTCGGCCTTGAGTTCCTCGAAGATCGTGAGGTCTGCCATGGTTGCGGTCCTGTAATTGCTGTTTCGTTGCTCAAGGAACGGCCCGATCGGCATCCGGTTTCCGGCAAAGATGACAACTTCGCAGCGCTTCGCGCGTTTAACTGAGGCAAGGGACTGAACGGAAAGCGGAATTCTCATGGCGCGTCTTAAATTCGCCGATGACACGGTGCCGGGGATCACCCGCAGGCAGGTGCGCGGCAACAAGTGGGCCTACTGGAGCCCCGACGAAGAGCGGATCACCGACCGGGACGAGATCGACCGGCTCAATGCGATCGCCCTGCCGCCGGCTTATGCGAACTGCTGGTTTTCACCCGAACCCCACGTCCACCTGCTGGCGACCGGCTTCGACGCGCGCGGACGCAAGCAGTACCGCTATCACCCCGACTGGCGCGAGGCGCGCGAGGCGATGAAGTTCGAGCTGTGCCCGCGTTTCGGCGAGGCGCTTCCGGCCTTGCGTGAGCGGGTGGAGGGCGACCTCAAAGCCCGCAAGCTGGGCCGCGACCGGGCCATTGCCTCGGTGATCGCGCTGCTGGATACCGGCGCGATCCGGGTCGGCAACGAGTGTTATGCCAAGGCCAACAAGAGCTTCGGCGCCACCACCTTGCGCAGCCGCCATGCGAAGATCGAGCGCGGCACCCTGCTGCTGCGCTTCAAGGGCAAGTCGGGCAAGCTGCAGGAGATCGCCTGTGACGATCCCTCGCTGGTGCGCTGCGTGCGCAAGATGCAGGACCTGCCCGGCCAGCACCTGTTTCAGTATCTGGACGAGGATGGCACGCCGGTC
This sequence comes from Novosphingobium barchaimii LL02, assembly GCF_001046635.1. Taxonomy (GTDB): domain Bacteria; phylum Pseudomonadota; class Alphaproteobacteria; order Sphingomonadales; family Sphingomonadaceae; genus Novosphingobium; species Novosphingobium barchaimii. Next base: position 173,957 of record NZ_KQ130454.1, on the reverse strand, counting down.
CCCGTGCACAGCCACGACGTCAACGAATACCTGGCCGAGACGATGGGCGTCACCGAACAGGGCGAACACTTCACCGCCAAGCATTTTCGCACCTGGGCGGCGAGCACGCTGGCCTTCACCGCGCTGTGGGAGCAGCCTGGCGTTTCGCTGCGCACCCTGCTGGACGAGGTATCGCAGTGTCTGGGCAATACTCCGGCGATCGCGCGCAAGTCCTACGTCCACCCGGCGGTGATCGCGGCGGCGAAGGGCGATGACGGTGCGGGCACGATGCCCGAGCGCCTTCCGCGCCGCACCCGCTGGATGAGCCGCGAGGAGCGCGGGCTGCTGGAATTCCTGAAGGCCGCGGATTGCGGGTGATGGCCAAGGCCTAACCGGGGCGGCGATAGGGGCCGAGTGTTGCGATCAGCGCCAGCACCCCCACCAGCGCCGCGCCCGAGCAGGCAAGGGCGAGGTCGGCGTTTCCGGTCACGTCGACGGACCAGCCGAACAGCGGCGGGCCGAAAGCGGCGCCCAGGCTGAACAGACCCAGGATCAGGCCATATGTGGCGCCGTAATTTTCCAGCGCGGCATAGCGGCTGGTGAAATAGGCCAGCATGTCGACTTCCGCCCCGGCAGCAAGGCCCAGCAGCAGGGCGGCGGGAATGGCGGGCCCGTGGAAATACAGCACCGCGCAGGCGATCACCGGCGAGGTGAGGAACAGGCAAGCGACGCGCGGGGCGTGGAAACGGTCGAAAAGCCAGCCGACCACCGCGCGCGAGACCACCACGGCAGCGCCGATGAACGCGGCGACGCCGGCGGCGCGGGCGGGGGCAATGCCCCGGTCGACCAGCATCGGCACGAGATGGACGATCAGCGCGGCGACGATCACGCCGAGCAGGAAACCGATCGCGGCGATCTTCACGGTGGCGCCGGTAATCTCGGTGCGGCCGCGTTCGCTGGCCAGCCGAAGCGGGCGCCGCGCAGTCTCGCCGCGTCCCGTCAGCAGGCTCACAGGAATGCCGACAGCGGCCACGACAGCGGCGATCACCAGCAGTCCGGTGCGCCACCCTTGCGCGGCGATGACAGGGCCAAGCAGCGCGGGGGCCAGCATCGCGGCCATGCCCGTGCCCATCAGCATCAGCCCCAATGCAAAACCGCGCCCGGAATCGAAGCGCAGCGAGACCACGCGCGCCCAGATCGCCGGGGTGGTGCCGCAGCCGGCCAGCGAGACCAGCAGCCACAATGTGTACCATGCCGTCAGCGAAGGCCCGGTCTGTGCCAGCGCCAGGAACGCCACTGGCGTCGCGATGTAGCTGGCGATGGCGATGCGGCGGTTGCCGAAGCGGTCCGCCAGCCGCCCGATAAGGGGGGCGGACAGGAAGATGCCCAGTTGCTGGAACGTCGCCGCGCCCGAAACCTGCGCGCGGGTCCAGCCGAATTCGGCCTGGAGCGGGGTGACGAACAGGCCCAGCGAATAGAAACCCACGCCCATCATGCCCACGCCGATGGCCAGCGCGGCGGCCAGCACGGTGGGCCAGTCGGAGGCGAGTTCGGCGCGCGCGTCGGCGGAGGAATGGCTCATGCCGCCATGCTGGCACGGCGCGGCGGCCGGGGCACGGGGCTTGCCCCCGCAAGATCGCAGAGCGGTCATTGCCCGCGACGCCCTTCCGGCGCTAAAGGAAGGCCATGACTTCATCCGCGCCCCTTCCCGCCATCCTCGTCGTCACCACCGGCGGCACGATCGACAAGCAGTACTTCGACGCGCTCAGCGAATACCAGATCGTCGAAAGCGTGATCGGCGAACTGCTCGAAACCGCGCGCGTGGCGCATCCTTTCCGCATCCTTGAACTGCTGCGCAAGGACAGCCTGGAGCTGACCGACGAGGACCGGGCGCTGATCGCGGCGACCATCGCCGATGCGCCTGAAACGCTGGTCGTCATCACGCACGGCACCGATACCATGACGCAGACCGCCGCCGCGCTCGCCCATATCGAGGGCAAGACGGTGGTGCTGTGCGGCGCGCTTGCCCCGGCGCGCTTTGCGCGAAGCGATGCCGCCTTCAACCTCGGCATGGCCTTTGCCACCTGCCAGGCCGCGCGGCCCGGTGTGTGGATCACCATGAGCGGTTCGGTGTTCGACGGGCTGAAGGTGCGCAAGGACCGCGAGGCGGGAAAATTCCTGCCGCTTTAACGTCCGGCTGGCTGCCTTTAACCATTACAATCGTTGCGATTGCTGGCGTCTAGGGGGGCATCCCTAGATGTTGTTTGTGCGATCGATAACCCTGCGCCTGTAGCTCTTTGCAGCAACAGGTGCCGGTTTCGCGTCTCCCTTCGCGTCACGGCCCTCCTTCGCGAAGGCAGGACACTTGACGCTGGCAGTGCACATCAAGCCCGATATCCAGGCCCCGCTCGTTCATGCGCCGATCGGCGCGATGATCGTCGATGCGGCGGGGGTCATCGCCTGGGCCAATGCCGCCTGCGCCACGCTGCTGGCGGAGCCCGACCCGGAAAGCCTGCGCAACGGCCTGCTCTTCGTCATGTTCGGCGAGGATGACGCCGAGATGCTGCGCCAGATGTTCGAGGTGTTCTTCGGCGCCCCGATCGGGCAGCGCGATGCCTGGACCCGCAAGTTCACCCTTCACGCCGCCGACGGTTCGCGTCCGGCGACCTCGCTCACCCTGACCCCGATCGCGGGGGAGGACGAGGGCCGGGCGGTCATCTACTTGCGCAACACCACCCGCGAACTCACCGCAGAGCGCCGCTTCACCCAGATGTTCGAGACCCTGCCGCTGGGCCTCGTGGTGGTGGACGGCAAGGGGCGCATCGCCCAGGCCAATGCGATGCTGGCAACGCAATTCGGCTATCAGGTGGTCGACATGATCGGCCAGCCGCTGAACATGCTGCTGCCGGAACGCTACCGTGATGCCCATGCCCATCAGTTGGCCGGCTACCGGGACGCGCCTGAATCGCGGGCGATGGCGGCGGGCCGCGACCTTACCGGGCTGCATCGCTCTGGCAGCGAATTCCCCGTCGAAGTCGCGCTGGCCCGTTTCGAGAACCCCGGGCAGCCGTTGTTCATGGCCATCGTCAGCGACATCACTCACCGCAAGCGAGCCGAAACGGCGCTGCAGCAGACAAATGCGCAGCTTGAGGAGTTCACTTACGTCGCCAGCCACGACCTGCGCTCGCCGCTGCGGGGCATCGGCGATCTGGTCACCTGGATTCGCGAAGACCTCGACGAGACTTTCGGCGTCGATGCGCTGCCTGAAAGCGTGCGGCACAATTTCGATCGCATCACCCAGCGCATCGCGCGGTGCGAGCAGATGATCGACGATCTTCTCAGCTATGCCCGCGCCGGGGTGCGCGATCCGCAGATGCATTCCATCGACCCGCGCGAACTGGTCGAGGAAGCGCTGGTGATGAGCCGCATTCCGGACAGCTTCACGGTCGACGTGGAGATCGCCGGAGAGCACCTGATGGCCCCGCGCGCACCGCTGTCCACCTCGCTGCGCAATCTCATCTCCAATGCAGTGAAGCACCACGGCGGAGAAAGCGGCCGCATCCGCATCGCCATGCGCGAGGAGGGCCGCTTCTCGGTCTTCACCGTCGAGGATGACGGGCAGGGCATCCCGCCCGGCAACGAGGAGCGCATTTTCAAGCTGTTTCACCGGGCCTCGCCCGGCACCGATGGCGACGGGGTGGGCCTCGCCTTCACCCGGCGCATGATCAATGCTCACGGCGGCGTCGTCTCCGTTCAGGGCAACGGCCCGCTGGGCGGCGCCACGTTCGAAGTCCACTGGCCCCGTATCCTGCTGAGGGAAAACGACGATGAATGAATTCGGCCCTATACCCAGCGAATGCGACGTCCTTGGCGCGCGCCATGGCCTGGGTGACTGTACGGTGCTGCTGGTCGATGATGACGATGTGGCGATAGAGGGGGTGCTGCGCTCGTTCCGCAAGCACCTGGTGCCTTGCCGCACCGTGACCGCCGGGGACGGCGGCGAGGCGCTGAAGATCCTGCGCGGCCGCCATCCCAGCAAGCACATCGACACCCCGGTCATCGTGCTGCTGGACCTCAACATGCCGGGCATGGACGGCTTCCAGTTCCTTGACGTGATCCGGGCCGACATCGCGCTGCGCCGTACCGTGGTGTTCGTGCTGTCCACTTCGGCGCGCGATCAGGACCGCTGCCGCGCTTATGACGGGCACGTCGCCGGTTACATGGTTAAGTCCAGCGTGGGCCCGCAGTTCGCCCGCCTGGCCGACTTCATCGGGCAGTACGCCCGAACGCAGCATCTGCCGTGAGACCCGCGTTTCTCGAGGCCTGGCTCCTCACTTCGCAAGGACCTCTGCCCATGGATAACCTGCACAACGGTACCCAGAACATCCACGCCCTGATCGTGGACGACGACGACGTGGACCGGGAACGGCTGATGCGGATGCTGCGGCGCGGCCCGCGTGAGATCACCGTGGAGCAGGCTGCCTCGCAGGCCGAGGCGCTGGGGCTGATCCGCCAGCCGGAGGCGCATTTCGACATCGTCTTCCTCGACTTCGGGCTGACCGATGGAGACGGGCGCGATCTGCTTCCCGCGATCCGCAGCGAGATCGACCCGGATTGCCCGATCATCGCCGTCACCGGCAATGCGGACGAGCAGATCGCGGCGGACTCCATCAAGTCGGGCATGACCGAATACCTCACGAAGCGCTCGCTTTCGCCTGAACGGGTGGCGGCGTCGGTCGAGGAGGGGATGGCCTGGCGCCAGTACCGGCTGGACCTGCGCCGGCAGGAAGAGGAACTGACCCATCGCAGCCTGCACGATCCGCTGACCGACCTGCCCAACCGCACGCTGTTCTCCGACCGGCTCGGCCAGGCCTGCGCGCGGGCGCGGCGCAGCGGCGATCCCTTCGCGGTGGTGATGATCGACCTCGACCGCTTCAAGGAGATCAACGACAGCTTCGGCCATGCCGCCGGCGACGCGGTGCTGATCGCCATCGGCCGCCGCCTGCGCGAGCACCTGCGCGAGGTGGACACCATCGCCCGCCTTGGCGGGGACGAGTTCGCGGTGCTGCTACAGAATGTCGACGGCGAGGAATCGGCGCTGGCCGTCGCCGCCAAACTCACCGAGCTGATCGCGCAGCCCATCGTCCATGGCGAGAGGATGCTGCATGTCGGCGCTTCGCTGGGCATCGCGCTGTGCCCGCTGCTGGGTTTCGCGCCCGAGGAGCTTCTCGGCGCGGCCGACGAGGCGATGTACGAGGCCAAGCGCGGCGGGGGCGCCGACAAGACCGTCCTCGCGCGCGGCGAGGATCGCGGCGCGCCGCGCGCGGCCGGTCAGGGCGGTATGCTGCGCGACATCGAGCAGGCGATCGCCGGGCGCGCGATCGACTGGCACTGGCAGCCCAAGGTCGATATGCGCAACGGCCTGATCCTGGGCTTCGAGGCGCTGGTGCGCTGGACCCATCCCCAGATCGGCCCGGTCGCGGCCGACGTGTTGATCGAGACGGTCGAGCAGTCGCACCTGCTGGAATCCTTCACGTATCTCAGCCTCGACGTGGTGTTGGAACAGTTCGCCAAGGTGCAGCACCTGCTGGGCGACGCGGCGATCTGCATCAACGTCTCGGCCCGGATGCTGGAGCGGCCCGGTTTCGTAAGCCGCGTCGTGCAGACCACCGCACGGCACCGGGTGGACCCGGCAAGGGTGATGCTGGAACTGACCGAGACGGCGCTGATCGCCAATCCGGCGCAGGCAAGGCGGGTGATAGAGCAGCTTCACGATCACCGGATCTCGCTGGCGATCGACGATTTCGGCGCCGGGTTCACCTCGTTCGGCTATCTGCGCGAATTCGCGGTGAGCGAGATCAAGATCGACCGTTCTTTCATCTCGCGCTTCACCGAAAGCCGGTTCGACCAGTCGCTGGTCCACTCGCTCGTCGTGCTGTGCGAAAGCCTGGGCATTCCGCTGGTGGCGGAGGGTGTGGAGGACCCCGAGACACAGGCGATGCTGGTGGCGATGGGCTGCCACGCCGGGCAGGGCTACGGCATCTGCCGCCCGATGCCGTACGAAAACGTGCGCGGCTGGGTCGAGATGTGGAACGCCGATCGCGGCGAGGAGCGGATGCGGGCCTGAGGAACTGGATGACCGCTTTCAGGCGCGCCGTCGCTGTGTTTTATGACTGATCAGGGGTGGGAGCGGACGATCTGGACGGCATCGGCAATGACCGAGTTTGGTGGAAAGCCGCCGTCAAACGTCGAAGCTGGTCACCTTTGTTCTTGGAATGCAAAACTGCACCGTGTGCAAACCCTATGCGGCTTGGCGAGGATTGATCTCCAAGGGTGCTGCTCGTTCCAATAGATGCTCTGGCGGCAGCGAGGGCATGCGGTAGCGAATGCCAATATCCCGTTTCCAACAAGCCACGCTGCCATTAGCCAAAAGCTTGCGCCTCCAGCCATGAGCGCGATTGCGACCGGTGCGAGCGCAATAGCTACGGGTCGGGCGAGAACTGCCAGTCTCAACTTTGTTGTAGGGTTCAACGCCATCACCCGAAACTAACCGAACCGCGAACGTCCGCAAGTGGGCGGGAGCCGTCAGGCCGCTTTCGCCCCGGTAGCTGCCGGTCGGCTTTCAGGAACTTCGCGCTCAACGACGGCACGGCAACGACGAAAAATGGTGGGAAGCCGCCAATCGCCGCACTCGTTTGGGCATTCAATCGGGGGTGTGGCAGTTTTGACAATCTCGATCAAAAGGCCAGTAGGGCATAAAAAAGGCGAAATATTGCCTCCCGCATTCGCCGCATCCCCAGAATACGGTCAGGGCTACGAGAAGCGCATGCCCTACCATGATGAAAAGCGCTCCCATAATGATCAGCAATCCGACGAGCGCGGCATAAGGCGCAGCCCAAATCAGGATAACAGGCACCAATCCTAAAACGATGGCTGGTGCAACTGCTCCAAACAATGTCAGCAAGAAACGTGCACGTTCGTGCGTCATGTTTGAAATGCCATGGGCAAAGTCTGCACCTTGTTTGCGTTCAGTATCCTTGTAGCCAAAAAGAATACGGCAGCAATGCGGGCGTGGCCGGAAGGGCGCAGATTGGCGATTTCCGGGTGGGTAGCTGCCATTGCATTCCAAGGGCAATGGGCTCGGTTCTCTTGGATCTTACCTTCCAGCGTCGAGCCAGGGGGCAACCCACTTGAGCCAAATCGCAATGAATAATGACAAGGCAAGAGAGATCATCGCCACTCGCAGAAGCTCTTGCATTCCTGCAGGCGACGCATCGAGATGTAATTCTAAAGAGGCAGCTTTGAAAATGCCAAAATCGAATACACCTAACCAAGATATAACATACGCTATTGTGCAAATCGCGAATATCACCAAGCCAAGAGACATCCCCAGCCTCATACATTTATGATAGAAATGGCTATTAACGCCTAACATGAATGCCTGATCCTACCATACCACGTCGAAATAAGCGTCAAGGAAGTGGTAAATACCGGAAGGCGGTCCGCCCTGCAATGTCGCCTTTGGGGCGACTCCGGTCTATCGATCGGCTTTCGATGCGAGTGGGCGGAGATGGTGATTAGGTGACAGTTCGGTTTCGGTTGTCCCATGTCCATAAGCGGACCATCAGAAAACAGAGTGATAAAACGAGAGCGATACACGTCCCGCTGATGGCCCAGCTTGAGCTGTACGGGACCCTGTGCCCTATCCAAAGAAACAGATGGGCGGATATTACAACCGCTAAAACTGGAAGTGTAAGTCCCGAGAACCACGACATCAGCCGAATCTTCTCCAGAGCGTAGATCACACCCAAGGGAATGACCGCTGCGAAACTCACCGGGTTGCTCAAATCGTCAGCGAAAAAACTGACAATCCAATTCGACAAACTCCAGATGAGCAGAAGCACCACCAATTGGAGCCTGTTGCTATATTGTCGAGCAAGCGTTCCTTCAAACATGTGCCGCATGATGGCAACTTGTGGGCGAGCGTGCAACTCAGGTCTATGTCCGCTTTGGGGCGTGTCCGGCAAGGCTCCTTTTCGGCGTTGAACCCGGAACATCTCGGTTGCCAGGTGACGGTCGCGGGCTTTGCTGGGGTCGCTGTATGCCTGTGGCGGCGCTTGCGGCAGAATTGCCTTGATGCTTGCGGCTAACGGCGGCACAGCCGCCCGCCCGGTTATCTGGAAGGCTAGAATGCAGAAAGTATTGAAGTTTTTGATTGTCGTCGTCGTCGCGGCGACGGTGATGTTCGGCGGCCGCTGGTATATGTACGTGGCGCAGGCCGAGAGCCCTTACGATGAAGTCGGCATCGCGCTGAACGGCTATGCGCCGGCGCCCCTGCGGGCCTGGGGCTGCCACAAGATGCAGGCCCGTTTCCCGGGTCAATTGCCGCCGTATGGCTGCGCCGGCGCTGATGGCCGCAGCTGGATGTAGTCTCGTGCGGGCTGCCGCTTCGTCGCGGCAGCCCGGTCAGCCCTGAATCTCAGGGCGTCTCAGCCGCGCGCTTTCATCACCCGGCCGATCGCCGCGCGCACGTCGCGTTCGCCGTAGGGCTTGGTCACTACCGGAACGCGCTTGAATTCGCCGTTCTGGAGCGAGCGCTCGCCATAGCCGCTGGCGAAGATGAACGGGATGCCCCGCTCCTGCAGCGCGCTGGCGATGGGGGCGCTGGTGTCCTTGCCCAGGTTCACGTCGAGCATGGCGAAGCTGACTTCGGCCGCGTCCAGCACATCCATCGCGGTGTCCACCGAACCGGCGATGCGGCAGTCCGAAAAACCGAAGCCGCGCAGGATGTCTTCCGCCTCCATGGCGATGATGACGTTATCCTCCACGATCAGCGCAACGCCGCCCGCCAGTTCCGCGGTGAAGTCGGCCGGCTGGGGGGGCTCTGAAACGGTGGTGCGGCGGGGCGCACCGGGCGTCTCGAAGCTGGAGATATGGTCCACAGGTACGACGAACAGGGCGTGCAGCCCCTCCTCGGGGTAGATCACGGACGCGGATCCGCCCAGTTCGTGCGGGATGGTGCGCTCGATGATGGTCGAACCGAAGCCGCGCCGGGTCGGCGTTTTTACCGGGGGCCCGCCTTCCTCGCGCCAGTCGATCTCCAGCGAGCCGTCGTCACCGCGGCTCAGCACGATCTGGATGACCCCGCGCGAATCCGACAGGGCGCCGTATTTGCACGAATTGGTCACCAGCTCGTGGATGACGAGGGCCAGGGTAGTGAAGGCACCCGGTGCGATCAGAGCGTCCGGCCCCTCAATGACCACGCGGTCCAGGCTGTGGCTGGCATAAGCCTCGGTCTCGGTGCGGATCAGGTCGTAGAGCGAGGAGGGCGACCAGTCGACGCGGGTCACCTGGTCATGGGCGCGGGCGAGGGCGTGGATGCGGCTGCCGACGATCTCGGCGAACTCGTCGATCGTCCTGGCGCCTTCCTTGCTCTGGGCCACGAGGCCCCTGATCAGGTTGAGAATATTGCGCACGCGGTGGTTCAGCTCGGCGATCAGCATGTCCTGCTGGAGGCTGGCCTGTTCGCGCTCGTTATGGGCGGCCTCGGACAGACGCAGCACCACTTCGAGCAGGGTGATGCGCAGCGATTCGGCTGTCGATACTTCCTCGTCGGTCCACGCGCGGGCATAGCCGCGGCGTTCCTCCTTCCAGATCTCGAAGCTCTTGCGCGGGGTGAGGCGCGACCCGTTGGGGCCCAGTTCGACGGCCTTCTCGGGATTGCCGGCCCATTTCATTTCGCGCACGTGTTCGGCGCGGAACAGCACGATGTAATCGCGCGGCGATCGGCTGACGGGCAGGGCGAGCAGGCCGGCGGCCTTGTCGATCCACTCGGCGGCAGGGTCGTAGACCGCGCCTATGTTGTCAGTCGACCATACGGTGCTGGCGCCGGCGGTGTTGAGGAAGCGGGCAAGCGCGGAGAACTGTTCCTCGCTCGGCGTGCTGCCATGGGCGAGGAAGCGCCCGTCGACCCACCCGACGACGCCGTCGAAGGGGATGACCTGGCCGATGGAGTCGGTGAACTCGTCGAAGGCTTCCAGCAGCGATCCGCCGCTGGCGACGCGGGCCATTATCTCGTCGTGAAGGCGCATCGATTCCGCGCGTTTCTCGAGCGAGAAATCGGTTTCCTTCTGCTCCAGCAGATAGGCGAAGAATTCGCCGAACAGCTCGGCGGCGGTGCGTACCGAGTAGGACAGGATGAGCGGCGAATAGTGGTGGCAGGCCATCAGCCCCCACAGCTTGCCCCGGCGCATGATCGAGACCGACATCGAGGCCCTGACCCCCATGTTGCGCAGATACTCGATATGGATCGGCGAGACCGCCCGCAGGCCCGACATGGTCAGGTCCAGCGGGTCGCCGTTGGGGCCGGTGGCGGGGTAGATCGGCACCGTCGGATCGTCGATGTCCGAAATGATGCGCAGCATGTTGCGGGTGTAGAGCCGGCGCGCCTGGGCGGGAATGTCGGAAGCAGGGAAGTGCTGGCCCTTGAAGCTGTCGACCATGCCGTTGAGGCTTTCGGCGATGACTTCGCCCGCGCCGTCGCCCTCGAAACGGTAGATCATCACCCGGTCGAACCCGGTCAGCCCGCGTAGGTGACGCGCGGCGCTGGTGCATAGCTGCTCGATCGTCGGCGCGCTGCGCAGACGCTCTATCATCGGACGGACGTAGGAGACGAAATCGCGCCGCTTGCCGCCTTCGTGGGGCTCGATTTCCAGCACGAAGGATCGGCCGGAGGGATGGACGGCAAGGTCGAACACCTGGCCGTCGCCCAGCAGGTTGATCTCGAACATGCGCTCGACGGCGTTGGTGCTGCCCAGGATCTGCAGGCGGGTGCGGATGTCGTGCAGGGCGCTGACGCCAAGGAACTCGGTGGCGGAAAGGCCGATGAGATCGCGCGGGGCCTTGCCGAACAGCGCCTCGCAGTTGAGCGAGACGTGGTTGATGATCCAGTCGCTGGAGAACGACAGGAGCCAGCCGAAGCTCTGGATCCGGCCGATGATGTGGATCGGCTCAAGATCGCATGTCGACAAGTCGACCGGGCGGGCGGCGTCTTCGTAATCAGCCATCGGTGCGCTGCCCGGCAGAGACGTCGACGCTGGCGGCGAAGGCACCTGTGAAAACAGCGAATGCGGCGAGCGCGGCGGCGCGCGCGGCCTCAGCCTGCGCGGGAGTGAAGGTTCCGCCCCGCAGCGTCGGGACCAGCGCCTTCCAGGCCTCGTGGCCGCGTCCATCGGTCATGTAGGCGGAGCGGAAACCCTCGGCCTCGCCCCAGTAGCCCCGCTGGCGGATCATGGTCAGCCCGAGGCGTGAGCCGCAGACCACATAAGCCACGCCCGCGGCCGCGTCGTCGCCCGTGATTTCGGCCGGCACGTCCACTACCGGCAAAGCCGCGACATCGATGCCCAGCGCGGCAAGGTCGGCGCGCAGCATCGCCGGATAGTCCGGGCATTCCAGTCCCAGTCGTTCTTCGACGAACCCGCGGAACGCCGGGAACAGCGGCGCCAGGCCAATCGCGTGGGCCGCCAGGAAACGGGCCAGATCGGAGCGGCCGGACAAAGTCAGGGAACCAAACGAAGCGTCCAGACGCTCATGGGAAGGGCCCGTCGCATCTCGAAGGAGGCTCAGCATATCGGGCAATACGGTTGGTCCGGGGTCGGCGTGCATGGTAATCCGCTAAATGGCCTTCCGGCCGATATCAAGCGAACCGTTTGGCCCGCTCCGTTCCCGGAACACACATCGCGATCGAATGTTCCTGAGTAACATAGTAGCACCGCCCTGCCGCCTCGTCTGTTCACTTATGATCGCTCGGCCAGGGAAGTGAGGGAACCGGTTGGGATAACAGGGGTTATCCTTGCCATTGGCCCGTCATCGGGTCCGCGCGTCGAGGACGAACCCATGAGCTCAATCCCGCAGACAAGCCCGGTTTCGGCTGCGGCCATTGCCGGCAGCGACCTGCTTTCGGCCTTGCGGCAGGATGATCTGGCCCTGCTGGAGCCGCGCCTGAGCGAATGCCGGCTCAAGTCCGCCGAGATTATCTACAACCCCGGCGACAACGTCGAATATTGCTACTTCCCCACCGACGGCGCGATGAGCTCGTACTTCGTCGAGATGGAGGACGGCATGGCCGTCGAGACCATCCTGATCGGCCGCGAAGGCGCGTTGGGGGGCATCGTCAGCGCCGGATCGCTGCCTGCCTATGCCCGCGCCAACGTCCTGCACGAAGGCCTCTTCCTGCGCATCAGCATGCACGACCTCGAGGAGGCGAAAGACCGCTCTGCTGCGATCGCGCACCTGTTCTCGCGCTATGCCGACTGCGTCATGGCGCAGGTGTTCCAGTCGATCGCCTGCAACGCGGTCCACACCATCGAACAGCGCGCTGCCAAATGGCTCACCGCCGCGGTCGACCGGATCGGCCGCAACGACGTGACGATGACGCAGGAACAACTCGCCTCGATGATGGGTATCGGCCGCAGCTACGCCAGCCGCGTGCTGCAACGCTTCAAGCGCGACGGCGTGGTGCGTACCCGGCGCGGCGGTATCGAGGTGCTCGACCGTCCCGGCCTCAAGGAGCGCGCCTGCTCCTGCAACGATCAGGTGGAGGCACACTTTCGCCGTGTCCTGGGCAGTATCTACCCCAGCGAAAGGTAGGCCGCGCGAAACGGAGTTCATTGCTCCATTGTAAATACGAATATAGTATCGCGCTCAAATCCGTCGATGCGACAGGCCGTTCTGCACGGCTGTCTGATTATTGTCAGAATTAAGCCATCGAAATGCCATCGAACTTGCGCGTTGTTGTCATGAAACGCCCTTAGCTCTCGCCCCCGCGACCAAAACCAAACGGGGCAACCATGACCGAGAGCACTTCCACAGTCGGCTATTCCGACGGTGACATCGACACCAACGATTCCATCCAGCCCACGCTCGAAAGCATGGCCGCTTCGCGCTATTCGCGCCGGCAGGCCCTGTTTCGCGGCGCCGGAGCCACCACCATGGCATTCATGGGCACCAGCCTGCTTGCCGCATGCGGCGACGATGACGGTAACAGCGACCTGGGCGCGGTAACGGTTTCGGCGGGCGCGAATGCCGCCACCAGCGCCGGCCGCGTCGTCACGCTGACCGGTTCCGCTTCGGGCACGCTGAGCGACAGCGTCGCGCCGCGCTGGACCCAGACCAGCGGCACGCAAGTCGAACTTTCGGGCACCAGCGGCACCGTCACCTTCATCGCCCCGGCCGTAGCCGCCGCGACCGACCTGGTATTCACCTATACCGCCACTTCGGCCTTCGGTGAAACCAGCACCGCCACCACCACCGTGCGCGTTTCGCCCGCTGTGCTGGGCTTCACCGCCGTTCCCCACAGCCTGGCCGACGTCGCCGTGGTGCCGCAAGGCTACTCCGTCACGGTCATGACCCGTCTTGGCGATCCGCTGACCGCCGCGACGCCGGCCTATGCCAACGACGGCACCGACACCGATTTCGCCAACCGCATCGGCGACCACCACGACGCGCTGCACTTCTTCGGCCTGTCGGCCACCGGCACGCCCGACGTGAACAGCTCGACGCGCGGTCTCATGGTCCAGAACCACGAGAACATCACCGAGCAGTACCTGCACGTGAATGGCCCGACCACCGTCGGCGGCGCCCGCCCGATGGCCGAAGCCCTCAAGGAGATCGAGTGCCACGGCGTTTCGGTCGTCGAATATGTCGACGCCGGCAACCGCAAGTGGACGTACAAGCAGGACAGCACGTTCAACCGCCGCATTACCCCCAACACGCCGATGTCGTTCCACGGCCCGGCTGCTGGTTCGTCCTACCTCGTCACCGCCTACTCGAACGACGGCAAGGCGGGCCGGGGCACGATCAACAACTGCGCCAACGGCGTGACAGGCTGGAACACCAACCTCACCTGCGAGGAAAACTACGCCGGCTATTTCCGCCGCGATGCTTCCGACAACGCCCTGCGCACCCCGCGCGAACTGGCCTCGCTGCAGCGCAACGGCATTACCAGCACCACGGGCAACAACCGCTGGTCGACCGCTTCGACCACCGACGACCGCTTCACCCGCTGGAACGCGACGATCAGCAGCGCCACCGCGCCTGCCACCGCCGATTTCCGCTACGAGCCGAACCAGTTCGGCTGGGTGGTCGAAATCGATCCCTTCAACCCGAAGTCGACCCCGCGCAAGCGCACCGCGCTGGGCCGCTTCGGCCACGAAGGCGCTTTCGTGCGTATCGCCACCGGCCAGAAGCTGGGCGTCTACATGGGTGACGATTCGCGCGGCGAGTATCTCTACAAGTTCGTTTCCACCGCCACCTGGGCCGAAGCGGACGCCAATGCCAGCGACCGCCTTGCCATGGGTGACAAGTACCTCGACGCCGGTATTCTCTACGTCGCCAAGTTCAACGCGAACGGCACCGGCACCTGGATGCCGCTGGTCTACAGCCCGACCTTCCCGGTCCGCCCCGCCAGCGGGACGTATCCGGCCTATACCTTCGAAAGCCAGGCCGACATCTGCGTCAACACCCGCTTCGCCGCCGACGCACTGGGCGCGACGCCGATGGACCGCCCGGAATGGACCGTGGGTAACCCGGTGACCGGCGAAATCTACCTCACGCTCACCAACTCGAACAACAGCTTCCGCCCGGTGAACGGCACCGATGCCGCCAACCCGCGCTCGTACAACGATCCCCGCGGGGCGTCGAACACGGCGCAGACCGGCAATCCCAACGGTCACATCGTGCGCCTGCGCGAAGACGGCGACACCACCAGCGCGCTGACCTTCAAGTGGGACATCTACCTTTTCGGCGCGGACTCGACCGATGCCGATCCGGTGAACGTGAACATCTCGGGTCTCACCACCGCGAACGATTTCTCCAGCCCGGACGGCGCGTACTTCTCGCGTTCGACCAACCCGGCCGGTCAGATCAACCCGGTGATGTGGATCGAGACCGACGACGGCGCCCTGACCGATCGTACCAACTGCATGCTGCTGGCCGCGATCCCGGGCCGTGTCGGTGACGGCGGCGCGGTGACGATCACCAACACCAACGGCGGCACCGGCACGCAGGCGACTATCGTGGGCGCCAAGGCGACCGCCGCCAACCTGCGCCGCTTCCTGGTCGGTCCGGTTCAGTGCGAAATCACCGGCATCGACATGACCCCGGACGGGCGCACCCTGTTCGTGGGCATCCAGCACCCTGGCGAGAGCGGCGCGACAGCCACTCCCTCCAGCCACTGGCCCTACACCCAGGATGGCAGCACCCCGGCCGCCAATGTGCGTCCGCGCTCCGCTCTGATCGCCATCACCAAGAACGATGGCGGGATCATCGCTCTCTAAGACAGAGCACGATCCGACCGGTTTCTCCCGTGGAGGAGAATGCAGGGGGAGGGGGCGCCGGCGGGCGTCCTCTCCCTTTGCATATGAAGCCGCCATCGCGGGGGCGCTGCGCATCTCAGGCTCTGGAAACCATGCGGGCCTTCGGTTAATAGACAGCGGTGTTGAATAACGATGCGGCCCGGCCATCATGCTCCCGTTCAGAAGGAGCGCGGCCGGGTTCGCAAAGGGAGATGCCCGTGACCAAGCCAGAAGCCTTCGAACCGTCCCGCCTGACCGCCGCCGACATGGACGCGGAAGTGCTGGCCACCTACCCGGTGGAGGCCTTCCTTTCGAAGGACTACCTCGCGGCGGAGAAGCAGCAGCTCTGGCCGAAGATCTGGCAGATGGTCGAGCGGGAGAGCGATTTGCCCAACCCCGGCGACTGGATGACCTACGACGTCGCCGACGAATCGATCATCGTCCTGCGCAAGGAGGACGGCACCCTGAAGGCCTTCCACAACGTCTGCCCGCACCGGGGGCGCCAGCTCGTTTCGGTGCCGGACATGCTGCCGGGCAAGGTCCACGATGTGCGGGGCAGCAACCGGCGCAGCTTCATCTGCGGCTTCCACGGCTGGACCTTCGACCTCGACGGGCAGAACAGCTACATCCTCGACCCGCAGGACTGGCAGAACAAGCTGACGGCGGAAATGACCTGCCTGTCGCCGGTGCAGGTCGATACCTGGGGCGGCTACATCTACGTCACCATGGACCCGGACGCCGTGCCGCTGAAGGAGTGGATGGGCCGCGCAGGCGAGATCCTCGGCCATTTCGAGCTGGAGAAGATGCACTACAAATGGCGCCAGTGGGCCATCTACGACTGCAACTGGAAGACCGCGATCGAGGCGTTCCTCGAACCCTACCACGTCGCCGGCACGCACACCCAGCTGCTCGCCTATGGCAATTACTATGCGCTGTCGAAGCAGTACGGGCTGCACTCCGTCTCCAGCTACGACACCCGCGACGCCAGGTTCGCGATGAGCGAGAGCGCCGGCACCACCCGCGCCGGCAAGGGCGACGACGCGCGCCTCTCCACTTATGAACTCATCAAGGAAAACTACGAGACGGTGAACTACTCCGCCTCGACCGAGACGCTGGTGAACGCCGCCAGCCGTCTCGTCGACGAGCTGCCGGAGGGCACCCCCGCGCAGGAGGTCATCGCCCACTGGATGGCCTCGGCCCGCAAGGACGACGCCGCGCGCGGGGTCGCCTGGCCCGATGTCCCGCCCGCCATCATGGCCGAGGCGGGCCTCGCCTGGGGCCTGTTTCCCAACCAGAACATCCTCCACGGCGTGACCTTCGCCCTGTGCTACCGCGTGCGCCCTTACGGCGACGATCCCAACAAGTGCGTGTTCGAAAGCTACGCCCTCGAACGCTTCCCGGAGGGCGAGGTGCCCGAAACGCAGTGGACTTACGCAGACCCCGTGGGAGAGCTGTGGGGCTCGGTGCTGGCGCAGGATTTCTCCAACATGCAGTTCGTGCAGAAGGGCATGAAGTCCAGCGGCTTTCGCGGTCCTTTGCCCAACCCGCATCAGGAGCAGAAGGTCATCAACCTGCACCGCAACCTCGCCAATTTCATGGGCGGGAGAGGGGCGCCCACCCGGCTGGACATCGGCTGACGGACCCGGAACCCGCGGCCCCGACCGCGCGTTTACCACGAGTACGCACGCGCCCCTTCGCAGGCGCCCGGTCCTCGAAAGGTTGCAGCCATGAACATCAAGGTCGCCGCATTGGCGCTCGCCGCATCGTCCCTCTCGCTGGGCGCCTGTGCCACGGACGGGTACGGCGGCTATGGCGGGGTGCAGATGGGCTACGGCAGCCCCTATGCCTACGATGGCTGGTACGATGGCCACTACGGCTCGATCTACGACGGCTACTGGGGCGGCGACGATTACTTCTACTACCGCAGCAACGAGCGCGACCGCCGCTACCGCCGGGCCGATCGCAACCACTTCATGCGCCAGGCCCCGCAGGGTCAGCATAATTACCGCCAGCAGCACGGCGAGTTCCGCCCGCAGCAGGGCATGCACATGCCCCAATGGCGCGGAGACGGAGCCGGGCGCGGCGGACGCGGCGGCGGCGACCATCGCGGCCCGGATCGCCGCGGCCGCCGCTGACCGCGTTCACGCGGAGCAAAAGCGCGTTTACGCGCGGCAGCACCGCGTTCACGCGCAGCAATAGCGCGTTCACGCGCCGCAGTAGCTTTCCGCCTCTTCCTCCGCCGCCAGCGCGAAGTCCTGCGCCAGCACGGCTTCGTGGGCGAGGCGCCGTTCGCGCATCTTTTCGATCTTGGCGTTGATGCTGTCGAGCACCGCCTCGGACGAAGGCTGGCGCGCCCGGTAGTCCGCCAGCACTTTCTCGTAGAGGGCATCGCCGGGCTGCGGATTTGTCCGGGGATCGACCGTGGCAAACCGCCCCGCGCGCCGGGTGCGCAGCAGGAACATCATCAGCGCGGTGTCGTGGCGGATATAGCTGGTGACGACCTGCCCCATGCTCACCACCGGGCGCACCTCGCCCTGGATCGCGCGTTCCAGCGCGCAGTCCTCCAGCCGCATCATGCCCCGGTCGATGGCCGCGTCCCACGCGGCGCTGAACCCTTCCGCGCCCTTGCGGTGGCGCAGTTTGTAGAGCGCCTCCAGGCTCGCCCCGATGGAGCGCGCCGCCTGCGTGACGATCCCGCTGGCGGCGAGCGCGGCGATGAAGGCGCGCTGCCGGTCCGGCGTGATCGAATTGCGGCGCGGCGCCGCGTGGAGATAGGGCTCGAAGCCGAGCAGCGGATCGTCCTCCTCGGGCGGTTCCTCGAAAAAGGCGCTGCGCGACGTCCGCCGCGACGGCTTCACCGACCGCGAGGCAGCGAGCACCCGCTCATCCCCGGCATCGGCGGCAAGTTCGGGCAGGGACGGCGAAAGGTATCGTGTCGATCGCGACATGAGGCAGGTCACTCCATGGTGGTGGAAGGGACGTTCCCGATGGCGGACCTATGTATGGGAGAGCGGGGTGTGTAGGAAAATGGTTTTTGTGCGATGTGGATGTGGGCGAAATGGCCGGTAGGCGAATGTCGGGTTCAGAGAGCAGAAAGTGGGATAGCTGCCGCTCACACCCCGGCAGCAGCCGACCAAATATCGCCGTTCCCTTGCGACGGCGCCAACGTCCGGATTTGGCAGGAGTCGCCGACCGTGCATCATGAAGCTGCCGTTTGCAGCCGCCCCAATCTCCTCCATCCTGCAGATGGTAACAGCCTCCTGAAACCGTTCGCTTCAGGCATCCGCAGCAGTCCCGTTTCTCCATCTCCAACTGGCAGTTTTCGGGAAAACACATTTGGGAACACGTTTTGGGAAAGCGCCTCGACGTCGCGCCTGGAAAGGCTGGTTCGTTCCCGGGCTTCTCCTTCAGCCTTCCCTTTCGAGAAGGCCGGATCGTATCGAACGACCCGGCCAACGAGGGGAAGGATCAGCCGTTAAGCGACCTTTGCAGCAAGCGTCACAGCATCAGCACCGGCAGGGATGCGAAACGGTGAGGACGCATCTGTAACGGCCTGCCAGACCGCTTCCGCCACATCAGCCGCCATGGTGACTTCGGCGGGTTGCTGTGGCGCTGCGGAGAACACTTGCTTGGCCCATGCGGCGTAGGCTTCGGGAATGCCGTTCTGTGAACGGGCGCGGGCGGTCGCGCTAAACGACGTTTCCGGAGCGCGGCCGGGAATGACTAGCCGCACGCGGACGCCGAACGGCTCAACCTCAAGGGTGAGGTCTTCGCTGAACGCCTCTACAGCCGCCTTGCTGGCGGTGTAGGCGGACAGCATCGGCAATGGCTTGAGCGTTACGGCCGACGAAACGTTGACGATCACGCCTGACCCTTGCGTACGAAAGGCCGGCAGAACGGCTTGCGTCATCGCCATGGTGCCGAACGTGTTCAGCTCGAAGAGTTGGCGCATCGCGTCGATCGACACGCCTTCCAGCGCGCCCATGAGGCCGGCACCGGCATTGTTGACGAGGGCGTCGATCGGTCCTGCTTCCTCTACGGCGCGCGCGATGCTGGCGGCGTCGGTTACGTCGAGCGCGATGACGCGTAGCCGCTCGGAAGCGGGCAGCACGTCCGCCCGAGGAGCGCGCATGGTGGCAACGACGGTCCAATCGCGATCGAGGAAGTAGCGGGCAGTCTCAAGCCCGAATCCGGACGAACTGCCGGTGATAAGGATCTTGTTCATGTGGGTAGCTCCTGTGGTGATGATGCCGAGCGCGATCAGTGATGGAGTTTGGCGCGCCAATATGAGGGAGCCGCAACGGGTACGTCCGGCTCACTTTGTCTCGATGCTGCCTTCCGGCGCGGCATCGGCCGTCAGCGCCGCGACAGCCTCGGCCCAAGTGGAATCGCCGGGATAGAGCGCGCTGCGGAGAAAGGCGGTTGAGAGACGCTGAATCGCGGCCACACGCTGGGGCCGTTCGTCAGTCGTCTCGCGCGCTTCGTAGCCTGGGATGCCGCCGAGGGCATGTTCGCCGCCAAAGGTCGTGAAAAGTGCTTTGGGAGATGGGCTAAGATCGTAGGCATCGCGCCACCAGTCGGACCGGCGTGTCGAAAGCCTGCCCATGTCATGGTCACCCACGACGATCATGGTCGGCGCCGTCATGGTCGAGAAGTCCGGGTGCATAAAAGGGAAGGTGCGGGCTGCCTGTTCGGTCAGGTTTTCGCCGCTGCCGGGCGCGGCCAGCAGCACGCCTGCCTTGATGCGGCCATCCTGCCTGTTGACCACCGAGCCGTTGTCAGGATCGGGATGGGTGGCACCGAGCAAGGTGCCGGCGGTCTGCCCGCCCCAGGAATGACCGGCGACCGCAATGCGCGAGCGATCGAGCCTGCCCCTGATCATGGGCGCTTCGCCCTCAATGCGGTCAAGCCCGTCGAGAACCGTTAGCAGGTCCTCCTCACGGAAGCGCCAGAGATGCGGGCGACGCGGATCATCAGGGGAAAGGCCAAGCATCCGCGAGTCCAGATGCGTCGGCTGGATCACCACAAAGCCGTTTGCGGCCCAATAGTCGGCAAGCGGGCCGTAGGCGTACAGCGATTGGCCGTTACCGTGCGAGAAGATGAGGACGGACAGCGCCTCGCCCACGACCGGCGCTGACACCCGCACATGCAGATCAACACCCCGGCCCGGTGACGGCAAGATGATTGGCGCGATGGAGATGACAGCGGAGTGTCGGGTTTCCGCAAATGAACTGGACATGAGGCGGCGCAACTCCCAATTATCAAGCGGAACAACGATCCGCTACATAGCAAATACGGATCATTGTTCCGTTTATCAAGGGAGGATGTGAAGATGGTGTCGGCCAAATTGCGGAACGCGGTTGAGGTCGTGGCACCGACTGCGAACGAGGCGGGAACGGCCGCGCCGCGAATGCGCGCCGACGCGCGCCGGAACGAGGAAGCCGTTCTGGAAGCCGCCAAGATCGTGTTTGCCCGTTCGGGCGTCGATGCACCGATTCGGGAGATCGCGACGCAAGCCGGTGTCGGGCTGGGAACGCTCTACCGCCGCTTTCCCACCCGTGCCGATTTGATCGCAGCGGTGTTCCGTCGCGAGGTCGATGCATGCGCTGCGGCAGCAGCGACGCTTGCCGTCGAACACGAGCCCGCCGAGGCGCTGGGCGCCTGGCTGATGCGGTACACGCGCTTTCTTGCCACCAAGCAGGGGTTGGCAGCAGCACTTCATTCCGGTGATCCGACGTTCGCCACGTTGCCCGACTATTTCCGAAGCCGGTTCGAGCCCGCTTTGGCGATGCTGCTGGATGCTGCCGCCCGTGGTGGCGAGACCCGTTCCGATATTACGCCCTATGATATATTACGGGCGATCGGGAACCTTGCCGTGGCTTCCGGGGGTGATGGCGCGACACATACCGAGCGCATGGTCATGCTAATGCTGGATGGGCTGCGCTATGGCGCAAAAAGCTAAATCACCGCGAGGCCATGTTCCTAAAACCTGCTCTTGAGGCGGGTTCATGAGATTCCCATTTCTCGATCCTTTTTGAGAAAGCTGGGTAGCAGGCTGACGGGAGCGATCGCTATCGCTTTCTCGAAACCTCCCGACCCGCAGTCCGCCATTCTTTCGCGTCCACTGGGGGATGGGACGGCAAGGATGACCGCTTCCGGCCGAAGCCGTCGTTCGGGGAGCAGGGCTCGAACGACGGTTTCGTCCCAGCCCCGGTCATAAACGGACTGACCGCTCATTGGCAGGCCATTTTCCCACTCGAACGGCTTGGGTGGGCGCGAAGCTGCCAGGCCCCTCAGTCCTTGACCCAATCCCCCCAATCCCCTACAGGCCCGCATCCCTCGCGGGTCTACTCGCGGTGGACGACATAGAGCTGAACATTGCCATTCCGGCAGTTTTCCGTGGAGTTCCAGCGGTTTCGCCGCTGCGGACAGACCTTGGAAGACACGTCCCTTTCTCCGATTCGCGTCGGGCAGGGCGGCAGGGTGGCAGAGTAATCCGGTAGCGCCTCGCGCCGGGTGGAGTGTTTTTCGGCTCACGTTCGCGGCCTTCATGGTCTGCGCAAACCGATGGTGGTTCCGGTCTTTGCCGGGGCGCACGCGGTTCGCGCATTCCTTCATCGCCGCTTCGTGAACCCTCTCGCACTCTTCCTTTCGCAAGGCTTATCGGCCCGGTTTGCAGAACCGGGGTGCGATCGGTGCGCTTCGATGTATTTCGGCCGATGATTTTTTCGGAGCGCATCCATCGCACTCCCAATTTGAAAGAAGAGTATAGATGCCCACTATCAACCAGCTGGTCCGCAAGGGCCGCGAACCGCAGAAGGCCAAGTCCAAGGTTCCTGCGATGGAGCAGAACCCGCAGAAGCGCGGCGTTTGCACCCGCGTTTACACCACGACCCCGAAGAAGCCGAACTCGGCACTCCGCAAGGTCGCCAAGGTGCGTCTGACCAACAGCCGCGAAGTCATCTCCTACATCCCGGGTGAAGGCCACAACCTGCAGGAGCACTCGGTCGTGCTCATCCGCGGCGGCCGCGTCCGCGATCTTCCCGGCGTTCGCTACCACATCCTGCGCGGCGTGCTCGACACGCAGGGCGTGAAGGATCGCAAGCAGAGCCGTTCGAAGTACGGCGCCAAGCGTCCGAAGTGATCGGTCGCGGCGCTTTCATCGCGCCGCACGATTGTAGAGATTGACCGGGCGGGGGGCCTCAGGCTCCCGCCCGAAAAAACAAGGAATACATGCGATGTCACGTCGTCGTCGTCCCGAGAAGCGGATTATCCTTCCCGATCCCAAGTTCGGGGATCTCATCCTGTCCAAGTTCATGAACAACCTCATGTACGACGGCAAGAAGTCGATCGCCGAAGCGATCGTCTACGGTGCCATGGAAACCATGGAAACCCGCGCCAAGTCGGACCCGATCCAGCTGTTCCATGACGCCCTGAACAACGTCTCGCCCCAGATCGAAGTGCGTTCGCGCCGCGTCGGTGGTGCGACCTACCAGGTCCCCGTCGAGGTCCGTCCCGAGCGCGCACAGGCTCTGGCGATCCGCTGGCTCATCACCGCGGCACGCAACCGCCCCGAGACCACCATGGCCGCACGCCTCTCGGGCGAGCTGCTGGATGCCTCGAACAACCGCGGCAACGCCGTGAAGAAGCGCGAAGACACGCACCGCATGGCGGACGCGAACCGCGCCTTCTCGCACTACCGCTGGTAACTGCGCAGTGTCGCCCGGATGCCTCTCGTATGGGATGGTCATTCGGGCGTCACACTATTATTTCAGGGGGCAAGGTCTTATCTGAAGGCCGCTCTCGCTCCCAAAAACTCCTGCTAAGGATTCTCCCATGGCACGCAGCCATCCGCTCAATATGTACCGCAATATCGGTATTATGGCGCACATCGACGCTGGTAAGACCACGACGACCGAGCGTATCCTCTACTACACCGGCAAGTCCTACAAGATCGGCGAAGTGCACGACGGCGCCGCGACCATGGACTGGATGGAGCAGGAGCAGGAGCGCGGGATCACGATCACCTCGGCGGCGACCACCTGCTTCTGGACGTCCGAGGAAAAAGAATACCGCATCAACATCATCGACACCCCGGGCCACGTCGACTTCACCATTGAAGTCGAGCGTTCGCTCCGCGTGCTCGACGGCGCCGTGGCCTGCTTCGACGGCGTTGCCGGCGTGGAACCGCAGTCGGAAACCGTCTGGCGCCAGGCCGACAAGTACGGCGTCCCGCGCATGTGCTTCATCAACAAACTCGACCGCACCGGCGCCAACTTCAAGTACTGCGTGCAGTCGATCATCGACCGCCTCGGTGCGACCCCGGCTGTCCTGTACATTCCGATCGGTCTCGAAGCCGACCTGAAGGGCCTCGTAGATCTCGTGCACAACCGCGCGATCATCTGGAAGGACGAAGCGCTGGGCGCCGAATTCTTCTACGAAGAGATCCCGGCCGAGCTGGCCGAGGAAGCCGCTGAATATCGCACCGCGCTGATCGAACTCGTCGTCGACCAGGACGATGCCGCGATGGAAGCGTACCTCGAAGGCACCGAGCCTGACGTCGCCACGCTCAAGGCGCTGATCCGCAAGGGCACGCTGGGCCATGCGTTCGTTCCGGTCGTCTGCGGTTCGGCGTTCAAGAACAAGGGCGTTCAGCCCCTGCTCGACGCCGTCGTCGACTACCTGCCTTCGCCGCTCGACATCGAAGACGTCCAGGGCGTCAAGGTCGATTCCGACGAAGCCGACAGCCGTCCTCCCAAGGACGACGCTCCGTTCTCGGCGCTCGCCTTCAAGGTCATGAACGATCCGTTCGTGGGCTCGCTCACCTTCATCCGCATCTACTCGGGTACGCTCACCAAGGGCACCTACCTGAACTCGGTGAAGGGCAAGAAGGAAAAGGTCGGCCGCATTCTCGAAATGCACGCCAACGACCGTAAGGACATCGACGAGTCGTTCGCGGGTGACATCGTCGCTCTCGCCGGCATGAAGGAAACCACGACGGGCGACACGCTCTGCTCGGAGCGTTTCCCGATCGTCCTCGAGCGCATGGAATTCCCCGAGCCGGTCATCGAGCTGTCGGTGGAGCCCAAGACCAAGGCCGACCAGGAGAAGATGGGCATCGCGCTCAACCGTCTCTCGGCCGAGGATCCCTCGTTCCGCGTTTCCACCGACCACGAGTCGGGGCAGACGATCATCAAGGGCATGGGCGAGCTTCACCTCGACATCATCGTCGATCGTATGCGCCGCGAGTTCAAGGTCGAGGCCAACGTCGGTGCGCCGCAGGTGGCTTACCGCGAATACCTCGGCAAGCCGGTCGATGTTGACTACACCCACAAGAAGCAGTCGGGTGGTACCGGTCAGTTCGGCCGCGTGAAGGTCAAGGTCACGCCGGGCGAGCGCGGTTCGGGCATCACCTTCAAGGACGAGATCAAGGGCGGCAATATTCCGAAGGAATATATTCCCGCGATTGAAAAGGGCATGCGCGAAACCGCTGCCTCGGGTTCGCTGGTCGGCTTCCCGATCATCGACTTCGACATCGTCCTTTACGACGGTTCGTACCACGACGTCGACTCGAGCGCCCTGGCGTTCGAAATCGCCGGCCGTGCTGCGATGCGCGAAGTGGCGCAGAAGGCAGGCATCAAGCTGCTCGAGCCGATCATGAAGGTCGAAGTCGTCACCCCTGAGGAATTCATGGGCGACGTCATCGGCGATCTCAACTCGCGTCGCGGGCAGATCCAGGGCACTGACAGCCGCGGCAACGCCCAGGTCGTCGACGCCAACACGCCTCTCGCGAACATGTTTGGCTACGTGAACTCGCTGCGTTCCTTCACCCAGGGCCGCGCGAACTACTCGATGCAGTTCTCTCACTATGACGAAGTCCCGGCGAACGTCGCGGCTGAGGTCAAGGAGAAGCTGGCCTGACGGCCAAGAGTGCTTGCCTGACAATACGAATGGTTCTAGGGGCGGCGCCTGCGTCCGCGGGCTCCGCTCCGATTACCCGCAGATTCGAAATCAAGACGAAAGAAGGTTTGAAACATGGCCAAGGCTAAATTTGAGCGGAACAAGCCGCACTGCAACATCGGCACCATCGGTCACGTCGACCATGGCAAGACCACGCTGACCGCAGCAATCACCAAGGTGATGGCTGAAGCTTTCGGCGGCACCGCCGTTGACTTCGCGAACATCGACAAGGCTCCCGAAGAGCGCGAGCGCGGCATCACGATCTCGACCGCACACGTCGAGTACGAGACCGCCGAGCGTCACTACGCACACGTCGACTGCCCGGGTCACGCTGACTACGTCAAGAACATGATCACCGGTGCTGCCCAGATGGACGGCGCTATCCTGGTCGTGAACGCTGCTGACGGCCCGATGCCGCAGACCCGCGAGCACATCCTGCTTGCTCGCCAGGTTGGCGTGCCGCAGCTCGTCGTGTTCATGAACAAGGTCGACCAGGTCGACGACGCCGAGCTGCTCGAGCTCGTCGAACTCGAAGTTCGCGAACTGCTCTCGTCGTATGACTTCGACGGCGACAACATTCCCATCATCATGGGTTCGGCTCTCGCTGCTCTCGAAGGCCGCGACGACAACATCGGCAAGGAAAAGATCCTTGAGCTGATGGCTGCTGTCGACAGCTACATCCCGCAGCCGCCGCGTCCCACCGACAAGGCGTTCCTGATGCCCGTCGAAGACGTGTTCTCGATCTCGGGTCGTGGTACGGTTGTTACCGGCCGCGTCGAGACCGGCATCGTCAAGGTTGGTGAGGAAGTCGAAGTTGTCGGCATCCGCAACACCCAGAAGACCGTCGTCACCGGCGTTGAAATGTTCCGCAAGCTGCTCGATGAAGGTCGTGCAGGCGACAACATCGGCGCGCTGGTTCGCGGCCTGAAGCGTGAAGACGTTGAGCGCGGCCAGGTTCTGGCCAAGCCGGGCACCGTGACCCCGCACACCGAGTTCTCGGCTGAAGTCTACGTTCTGTCGAAGGATGAAGGCGGCCGTCACACGCCGTTCTTCGCCAACTACCGTCCGCAGTTCTACTTCCGCACCACCGACGTGACCGGCGAAGTGATCCTCCCCGAGGGCACCGAGATGGTCATGCCGGGCGACAACGTCACGATCAGCGTCAAGCTCATCGCGCCGATCGCCATGGACGATGGCCTGCGCTTCGCAATCCGCGAAGGCGGCCGTACCGTTGGTTCGGGCGTCGTTTCGAAGATCACGAAGTAATTCGCTGATCTGAAGCTACGGCTACAGTGATTGGCCCGGCCTTGCGCAAGCAAGGCCGGGCATTTCGCGTTTTTGGCAGCCAGGGCGACTGACCGCATCCCGGCGTCCGGGGCAAGCTAGGGTGCGCGTATCTCTCCTTGCCCGATCTTCCAAGCATCCGAGCCCTTGGGGGCTTCGGGGATGGTGCTGAGGTCGATATAGTAGACCGGCGGCGGCACACGGCCGAACGGTATGGTGATGCACGGACCAAGGCAGCCGGGCAGCCCCGAAACGTCAGGCGGGTGCAGGTCGCCGGTATTGGTGCTTTCGTCGACGGACCTGGACGCTGGTACCCGTTCGCTGGCGCCGTCACCGCCGTGCGAGCATACGACGATCGTTCCGTCATTGCCGCCATTGCTGGCGCGGGCCGCGGCGAGGCAGGCATCGTCCACTGGGCCGCCTGTGGGGTCGGGCAGAGTGGCGTGGCCGGTGAGAACGTCGGTGTTGGAAAGGTCGACGGGGTCGTTCTTGCCGACGGGGCCGTAGGAAGCGTCGGCGGCTGAAGAGGCGCCGGACGCAAGGCACACAAGCAGGAGCGCGGCAAGCGCGCTGGAAATTGTCGTGGTGGTTGAGGACATTGGCAGCGGCTTCTGTTAGGCGTCGCCGGAAGAGCCTAGGCGCGGTATCCGGCGCAGGGAAGAGGGGATGCGACGAACCGCGCGGCCGGCTGCCGAAATCCTTTCGAGGCCCGAGAAATCAGGGCTTGATCGACTCGGTCCGACCATGTAGGGGCGCGTCTCGAATTTATTGGGGCTTCGGCCCTTTGGCTCTTTCTCATCGGTAGTAGGTAATGGACGCTCAGAACATTCGCATTCGCCTCAAGGCGTTTGACCACCGCGTGCTCGACCAGGCAACTGGCGAAATCGCTGACACGGCTCGTCGTACCGGCGCGCTGATCCGGGGCCCCATTCCGCTTCCGACCCATATCGAGAAGTTCACCGTGAACCGCGGCCCGCACGTCGACAAGAAGTCGCGCGAGCAGTTCGAGGTCCGTACCTACAAGCGCCTCCTCGACATCGTGCAGCCGAACGCTGCCACTGTCGACGCGCTGATGAAGCTGGACCTTGCGGCCGGCGTGAACGTCGAAATCAAGCTGGCCTAAAGCCAGCTTACGGGGTGATCCTCAAGGGTCGCCCCGATAAGTCCTTTCCGATCGGACTTTAAACGATCGAGGCGAATTTCGGATCTTCGGATCCTGAATACCTTGTCGGCCCTAGTGGCCGGCTCTGCGGGGAGAAACCCGCATAGACAGCGCCCCGGAGGGAAACCGAAGGGGACACAAGGGATACCTCTGGCGCCGCCTTCGGGAAGCGTCGGGAATGCGTCCCCCGTCTCGTTTCCGCTGCCCATTTCCGGGTCAGCAGGGAACACCTGACCCGGACGGGGTTCGTATCACAAATAGGGTTGGACACGCGTGCGGGGGATGGTCCTGCGCACGCCTCTGTAAGGAGAAGGTCATGCGTACCGGCGTGATCGCCAAGAAAGTCGGGATGACCCGCCTGTTCCAGGAGGATGGCCGCCATGTGCCCGTCACCGTCCTGGCCCTGGAAGGCTGCCAGGTGGTTTCGGTCCGCACCTCTGATCGTGACGGTTACGTCGCGGTTCAGCTCGGTGCTGGTGAAGCCAAGCAGAAGAACGTCGCCAAGCCGCAGCGCGAGCATTTCGCCAAGGCTGAAGTTTCCCTCAAGATGCGCGTCGCGGAATTCCGCGTCGCCGACGACGCCCTCCTCGAGGTTGGCTCGACGATCGCAGCTTCGCACTTCGTGCCTGGCCAGCTGGTCGACGTAGGCGGTCACACGCAGGGTAAGGGCTTCCAGGGCGCTATGAAGCGCTGGGGCTTCGGCGGTATGCGCGCAACCCACGGCGTTTCGATCTCGCACCGTGCACACGGTTCGACCGGTCAGCGCCAGGATCCGGGCAAGGTCTTCAAGAACAAGAAGATGGCCGGCCACATGGGTGACCGTCAGCGTACGCAGCAGAACCTCGAAGTCGTCCGCGTGGATGACGAGCGTGGTCTGATCTTCGTCAAGGGCTCGGTCCCTGGTTCGAAGAATGGCTGGCTCACCGTTTCGGACGCCGTCAAGGTCGACCGTCACGCTGAGGCTCCGTACCCCGCCGGCCTGCTTCAGGCTTCCAACATCAACGACACGGCCGCTGCCGAGACCCCCGCTGACGTGGCGGCTCCCGAAGCGACCGAAGGCCAGGAGGGCTAATCATGAAGGTTCAAGTCCTCAATATCGATGGCTCGGCCGCTAACGCCGACATCGAGCTTTCGGACGACGTGTTCGGCCTCGAGCCGCGCGCGGACATCCTGCACCGCGTGGTCACCTGGCAGCTCGAGAACCGTCGCGGCACCGCCCGCGCCACTCGCGAGCGTTCGGATGTTGCGCGTACCGGCAAGAAGTTCGGCCGCCAGAAGGGTGGTGGTACCGCTCGTCACGGCGATCGTGCAGCTCCCGTCTTCATCGGTGGTGGTAAGGCTCACGGCGCACGTCGCCGCGATTTCAACCCGTCGCTTAACAAGAAGATCCGTGCGCTCGGCCTGAAGATGGCACTGTCGGCCAAGGCCCTGAACGGCCTTGTCATCGTCGACTCGCTCGACGTTGCCGATGGCAAGACCAAGGTTCTCGTCGGTGATCTCGCCAAGGCGAACTTCGGCAAGAAGATCCTCGTCATGGACGGTGAGCAGGTCAACGAGGGCTTCGCTCTCGCCGCCCGCAACATCATCGGTGTCAACGTGCTTCCTGCTGTCGGCGCCAATGTCTACGACATCCTGAAGCACGACACGCTGGTGCTGACCCGCGCCGCTGTCGAAAAGCTGGAGGCCCGTTTCAATGGCTAAGAGCAACGTGGACATCCGTCATTTTGACGTGATCCTCTCGCCGCACATCACTGAGAAGTCGACCCTGCTCTCCGAGCATAACGCGGTTGTCTTCAAGGTGGCTGATGCAGCGACCAAGCCCCAGATCAAGGCTGCCGTCGAGGCGCTGTTCGATGTCAAGGTAACTGGCGTCAACACCCTGGTCGTCAAGGGCAAGACCAAGCGCTGGCGCGGTAGGGAATACCGCCGCAGCGACGTGAAGAAGGCGATTGTCACGCTGGCCGAAGGCCAGTCGATTGACGTCACCGAAGGCGTGCGGGGCTGATCAGATGGCACTGAAGAAATATAACCCGACCAGCCCGGCACGCCGTGGCCTGGTCCTCGTCGACAAGTCGTCGCTCTGGAAGGGCAAGCCCCTCAAGGCGCTGACCGAAGGCAAGAGCAAGACCGGCGGCCGCAACAACAAGGGTCACGTGACCTCGCGCGGTATCGCCGGCGGTCACAAGCAGAAGTATCGCTTCATCGACTTCAAGCGTCGTAAGTTCGATATGGAAGCGACCGTGGAGCGTATCGAGTACGATCCCAACCGCACGGCCTTCATCGCTCTGGTGAAGTACACCGACGGCGAGCAGACCTATATCATCGCGCCGCAGCGTCTTGCGGTCGGTGACGTTGTCGTCGCCGGCGAGAAGACCGACGTGAAGCCTGGCAACGCCATGCTCCTGTCGCAGATGCCGGTTGGCACGATCTGCCACAACGTCGAGATGAAGCCGGGCAAGGGTGGCCAGATCGCCCGTTCGGCAGGCACGTACGTTCAGGTCGTCGGTCGTGACCGCGGCATGGTGATCGTGCGCCTCAACTCCGGCGAGCAGCGCTACCTGCGCGGCGATTGCATGGGCACCGTGGGCGCCGTGTCGAACCCCGACAACGGCAACCAGACCCTCGCAAAGGCCGGTCGCAAGCGCTGGATGGGCCGTCGTCCGCTTACGCGTGGTGTGGCAAAGAACCCGGTCGATCACCCGCACGGTGGTGGTGAAGGTCGTACTTCGGGTGGTCGTCACCCGGTTACGCCCTGGGGCAAGCCGACCAAGGGTGCTCGCACTCGCAACAACAAGCAGACGGATAAGCTTATCATCCGTTCGCGTCACGCCAAGAAGAAGAGGTAAGTCACGATGGCACGTTCCGTCTGGAAAGGCCCCTTCGTTGACCTCTACCTTCTCAAGAAGGCTGAAGTCGCGCAGGATGCCGGCAGCCGTGGTGGCCCGATCAAGACCTGGTCGCGCCGCTCCACCATTCTCCCGCAGTTCGTTGGTCTGACCTTCACGGTCTACAACGGGCACAAGTTCATCCCGGTCTCGGTCAACGAGGACATGGTCGGTCACAAGCTGGGTGAGTTCGCTCCCACCCGCACGTTCCCGGGCCACGCCGCCGACAAGAAGGGCAAGCGCAAGTGAGCAAGCAAGCTGCACCCCGCCGCGTCGGTGACAAGGAAGCTCTTGCGGTCAACACGAACATTCGTGGTTCGGCCCAGAAGCTCAACCTGGTTGCTGCCCTTATCCGTGGCCAGCGCGTCGAAGACGCGATGAACATCCTCTCCTTCTCCACGAAGGCGATGGCTGTTGACGCTCGCAAGGTCCTGGCCTCTGCGATCGCCAATGCGGAAAACAACCACAACCTCGACGTCGACGCTCTCGTCGTCGCCGAGGCGTCGGTCGGCAAGTCGATCACCATGAAGCGTTTCCACGCTCGTGGTCGCGGCAAGTCCACCCGCATCCTCAAGCCGTTCTCACGGCTCCGGATCGTCGTTCGCGAAGTCGAGGAGGCCTGATCCATGGGTCATAAGAGCAATCCGATCGGTCTGCGTCTGCAGATCAACCGCACCTGGGACAGCCGCTGGTATGCGGAAGGCCAGGACTACCGCCAGCTTCTTGAAGAAGACATCAAGATCCGCAAGTCCATCATGGCGACGCTGCCCCAGGCAGCTATCTCCAAGGTGGTGATCGAGCGTCCGGCCAAGCTGTGCCGCATCTCGATCTTCGCGGCTCGTCCCGGTGTCATCATCGGCAAGAAGGGTGCTGACATCGAAAAGCTGCGCAAGCAGCTTGCTTCGATGACCAAGAGCGAAGTGAAGCTGAACATCGTCGAAATCCGCAAGCCGGAAGTCGATGCAAGGCTCGTTGCTCAGGGTATCGCCGACCAGCTGATCCGCCGCGTGGCGTTCCGCCGGGCGATGAAGCGCGCGATGCAGTCTGCCATGCGTCTGGGTGCCGAAGGCATCAAGATCATGTGCGGCGGCCGTCTTGGCGGTGCCGAAATCGCCCGCGTCGAGCAGTACCGCGAAGGCCGCGTGCCGCTTCACACCCTGCGTGCGAACATCGATTATGCTGACGTCGAGGCGCTGACCGCCTACGGCATCATCGGCATCAAGGTGTGGGTCTTCAAGGGCGAAATCCTTGGTCACGACCCGATGGCGCAGGACCGACTGATGATGGAAGCTCAGACTTCCGGCGTCCGTCCGGCCCGCTGATCCTAGGATAGAGTTAGCACCATGCTGCAACCAAAAAAGCACAAGTTCCGCAAGGCCTTCAAGGGCCGGATCAAGGGCGACGCCAAGGGTGGCACCGACCTGAACTTCGGTTCCTACGGCCTCAAGGCCATGGAGCCCGAGCGGATCACCGCCCGCCAGATCGAAGCGGCTCGCCGCGCGATCACGCGTCACATCAAGCGCCAGGGTCGCCTCTGGATCCGCATCTTTCCGGATGTGCCGGTTTCCAAGAAGCCTGCCGAAGTCCGTCAGGGTAAGGGCAAGGGTGCGGTCGAATACTGGGCAGCCCGCGTCAAGCCGGGTCGCATTCTGTTCGAACTGGACGGCGTTGCCGGCCCGCTCGCTGCAGAAGCGTTCGAACGTGCTGCGATGAAGCTGCCGATCAAGACCAAGGTCGTTGCCCGTCTCGGCGACACGACCCACCTGGGAGGCGAATGATGGCCGCCAAGACCGAAGACTTTCGCGCCAAGAGCGACGACCAGCTGACCGCTGACCTCGTCGACCTCAAGCGCGAGCAGTTCAACCTGCGTTTCCAGGCCGCCACGAGCCAGCTCGAGCGTCCGGCACGCATCAAGGAAGTCCGTCGCGACATCGCCCGCATCAAGACGCTCCAGGCCGAGCGTTCTGGTTCGGCGAAGGCGTAAGGAGAAGCAACGATGCCCAAGCGTATTCTTAGCGGGACCGTCGTCTCCGACAAGACGGACAAGACCGTGACCGTGCTCGTCGAGCGCAAGGTGAAGCACCCCCTTTACGGGAAGATCATCCGCCGCTCGAAGAAGTACCACGCCCACGACGAGGACAACGCCTTCAAGACCGGCGAGAAAGTCCGGATCGAGGAGACGTCGCCCTACTCGAAGACCAAGACCTGGAAAGTTCTTGACCGTCTTCAGGCGAGCAAGGGTACGGCACTCGAAGCAGAGGTTTGATCCTCGGCTGAGACACGAAGCCGGAGCTTAGCGGCTCCGGCTTTGGCCTTGCCTGACGAGAGTTGACCTGAGCGGGTGAATGCGGCAAAGGGCCGCCTTCGCCCGTTGCGGGCGACTCGGGCCTCTTCGGGGGCCTGTATTTTTAGGAACTGCCGGACTGGTTCCGGCAAGCCAGTTGAGAAGGACCCGGATCGATGATCCAGATGCAATCCAATCTCGACGTCGCGGACAACAGCGGCGCAAAGCGCGTCCAGTGCATCAAGGTACTGGGTGGCTCCAAGCGTCGTTTCGCGGGCGTCGGCGACATCATCGTGGTGTCGATCAAGGAGGCGCAGCCGCGTGCTCGCGTCAAGAAGGGCGACGTTCACCGCGCCGTCATCGTGCGCACCCGCAAGGATGTGCGCCGTGGCGACGGAAGCGTGATCCGCTTCGACAGCAATGCTGCCGTGCTGATCAACAAGAACGAGGAGCCGATCGGCACTCGTATCTTCGGCCCCGTGGTCCGCGAACTTCGTGGCCGTGGCTTCATGAAGATCATCTCGCTCGCGCCGGAGGTGCTGTAATGGCTGCCGCTAAGATCAAGAAGGGCGACTCGGTCGTCGTTCTCTCGGGCAAGGACAAGGGTCGTACCGGTACGGTGCTCCAGGTTCAGCCCAAGGACGGCAAGGTCGTTGTCGAGGGCGTCAACGTCGCCACTCGTCACCGCAAGCCCACCCAGGCGAACCCTCAGGGTGGCATCGATCGCATCCCTGCGCCGATGCACATCTGCAAGGTCGCCGTTGCGGACAAGGACGGCAAGCCGACCCGCGTTCGTTTTGAAACCAAGGACGGCAAGAAGGTCCGCGTGGCCGTGAAGTCCGGGGAGACGATCGATGGCTGAGCAGTACATTCCGCGCCTGCGGACCAAGTTCGACGCCGAAATCGCGAAGGCGATGACCGAGAAGTTCGGTTACAAGAACGTGATGGAAATCCCGAAGATCGAAAAGATCACGCTCAACATGGGCGTCGGTGAGGCCAGCCAGGACAAGAAGAAGGTCCAGACTGCTGCCGCCGAGATGGAACTCATCGCCGGCCAGAAGCCCGTCATCACCAAGGCCCGTAAGTCGATCGCACAGTTCAAGCTGCGCGAAGGCATGCCGATCGGCTGCAAGGTGACGCTGCGCCGTGAGCGTATGTATGAATTCCTCGATCGTCTGGTGACCGTGGCGATGCCGCGCATCCGAGATTTTCGTGGTCTGAATCCGAAGTCGTTCGACGGCCGTGGCAACTATGCCATGGGCCTGAAGGAGCAGATCATCTTCCCGGAGATCAGCTACGACCGGATCGACAAGGTGCGTGGGATGGACATCATCGTCACCACCACCGCGAAGACCGACGACGAGGCGCGCGAGCTGCTGCGTCTGTTCGGTTTCCCGTTCCCGGCTGAAGAGTCGGAACAGAAGGAGGCGGCGTGAGCCGCTGAAGAAGAGAGCTTAAGTCCATGGCGAAACTGAGTTCCGTGAACAAGAATGAGCGTCGCAAGAAGCTCGTTAAGAAGTATGCAGGCAAGTATGCTGCCCTCAAGGCGGTTGCCGACGACCAGTCGCTCGAAGAAACCGAGCGCCTGATCGCCCGCC
Source organism: Novosphingobium barchaimii LL02 (assembly GCF_001046635.1). GTDB lineage: Bacteria > Pseudomonadota > Alphaproteobacteria > Sphingomonadales > Sphingomonadaceae > Novosphingobium > Novosphingobium barchaimii. The sequence goes on along the minus strand of NZ_KQ130454.1, from coordinate 139,452 downwards.
TGAAGCTGGCCGAGATCCCGCGTAACGCAAACCCCACCCGGGTTCGCAACCGTTGCGCAACGACCGGCCGTCCGCGCGGTTACTACCGCAAGTTCGGCCTTTGCCGCATCGAGCTGCGTGATCTTGCCAACAAGGGCATGATCCCCGGTGTGACGAAGTCGAGCTGGTAAGGGTTAGAAAATGGCATTGACCGATCCCCTGGGTGACATGCTCACCCGCATCCGCAACGGGCAGCAGGCGAAGAAGGACACCGTCCTTTCGCCCGCTTCGAAGCTTCGTGCGCGCGTCCTGGAAGTGCTTCAGCGCGAGGGCTACATCCGTGGCTTCTCCGACGATGCGACCGGCGCTCACCCGCAGCTGCGTATCGAGCTGAAGTACTTTGAAGGCGAACCCGCCATCAAGCACATTGCCCGTGTCTCCAAGCCTGGCCGCCGCGTCTATTCGGGTTCCAAGGAACTTCCGATCGTACGCAACGGTCTTGGCATCACCATCGTCTCGACGCCGCGCGGCGTGCTTTCGGATGCCGAAGCTCGCACCGCGAACGTCGGCGGCGAAGTGCTTGCGGAGGTCTTCTGATGAGCCGCATCGGTAAAAAGCCGGTTGCGATCCCGGGTGGTGTAACCGCCCAGATCGACAACGGCGTCCTCTCGGTGAAGGGGCCCAAGGGTACCCTGAACATGGGCCTGTCGAACCTCGTCGAGACTTCGGTCGAGGGCGAAACCATCGCGGTTACGCCCATCGGCAACTCGAAGTCGTCGCGCAGCCACTGGGGCCTTCAGCGCACCCTGGTTTCGAACCTGATCGAAGGCGTTGTCAACGGCTTCACCAAGGTCCTCGAGATCAAGGGCGTCGGCTACCGTGCCGCTTCGCAGGGCAAGACCCTGAAGCTGCAGCTGGGCTACTCGCACGATGTCGACATCGACGTGCCGGAAGGCATCGAGGTCAAGACCCCGGACAACACCACGGTCGAGATCTCTGGTATCGACAAGCAGAAGGTCGGCCAGCTTGCGGCCGAGATTCGTCGCTGGCGCAAGCCCGAGCCTTACAAGGGCAAGGGCATCCGTTACCGCGGCGAGTTCGTCTTCCGCAAGGAAGGGAAGAAGAAGTAATGGCAAAGCTGTCTCTCTTCGCGCGCCGTGCGCGCCGCGTCCGTACCGCGCTCAAGGCGCGTTCGGGTGGTCGTCCCCGTCTGTCGGTGCATCGCACCGGCCGCCACATCTACGCGCAGATCATCGACGATGCGCAGGGTCACACTGTCGCCGCAGCTAATACGCTCGGCGCCAAGGGCACTGACATCGACGCTGCTGTCCGCATTGGCAAGGAACTCGCCGAGGCGGCCGTCAAGGCTGGCATTACCTCGGTCGTGTTCGACCGCGGTGGCTTCCTGTACCACGGCCGCGTCAAGGCGCTGGCCGATGCCGCCCGCGAAGGCGGGCTGGAGTTCTGAACATGGCAGACGAAAACAACAACGAACAGCCGGTTTCGGCTGAAGCGCCCCAGGGCGCTGCACCGCAGGAAGCCCGTGAGGGTGGACGTGGTCGTGGCGGTCGTGGCCGTGGCGGCAACGACCGCGGCGGTAACGATCGTGGTGGCAACAACCGTGGCGGTCGTCGTGACGATCGCAACGGCCGTGGCCGCAGTGATGAAGATCAGGGCGAAGAACTGATCGAGAAGCTGGTCCACATCAACCGCGTGTCGAAGACGGTCAAGGGCGGTAAGCGCTTCGGCTTCGCGGCACTGGTTGTGGTCGGTGACGGCAAGGGTCGGGTTGGCTTTGGCCACTCGAAGGCTCGTGAAGTCCCCGAGGCGATCACCAAGGCGACTGCTTCTGCAAAGAAGAAGATGATCCGCGTCGCTCTGAAGGAGGGCCGTACCCTCCATCACGACGGCAAGGGCCACTTCGGCGCCGGCAACGTGAACGTCCGTTCGGCTCCTGCCGGTACGGGTATCATCGCCGGTGGTCCGATGCGCGCCGTGTTCGAGAGCCTGGGCGTCCATGACGTCGTCACCAAGTCGGTGGGCACCTCGAACCCGTACAACATGATCCGCGCCACTTTCGACGCGCTGTCCAACCAGACTTCGCCGAAGTCGGTTGCTCAGCGTCGTGGCAAGAAGGTCGCTGACCTTCTGGGCCGCGCCGGCGGTGTTTCCGAAGTGGAGGCCGAGGCCGCCGCTGAAGCCATCGTGGAGTAATCATCATGGCGAAGATCAAGATCAAGCAGATCGGTTCGCCGATCCGTCGCCCTGAAAGCCAGAAGAAGATCCTCATCGGTCTTGGCCTGGGCAAGATGAACCGTGTCGTGGAGCGTGAAGACACTCCCGAGGTTCTTGGCGCCATCGCCAAGCTGCCGCACATGGTGAAGATCGTCGACTGAACCTTCGGGTTCGGATGATGATACAGACAGGGCCTCGGTGGAAACACCGGGGCCTTTCTGCATGAGAGGCGCGGGCAGGGGCAGTATGACAACACTCTTCCCACTATCGCCCGCTGTGCTATTCGCCTCCGCTCCATCGCGACGACCCTTTGGAGGGCTGCGCGGACGTTCGTTTTTGTATTGGCCATTCGGGGACAAGTCTTGATCGGCAAGCGGCTTCTGGCAGTCTCGTTTCTGTGGCTGGGCGCCTTGGGTGCCACCGCCTGTTCGCAGCAGGACGCGGGGGATGACGTCATCGCCGGAGGCACTGCGCTGGCCAAGTGCAATGATGTGCGTTCCAACACAGATTTTTTGGAACGCCTGCGAAAAAGCGACGCCGCAGTTCGCAAAGCGCTGGGCAACGGGACCGCGAATGCCGTCGCTGAAGCGAATGACGCACTGGATGCGGGCGACTACCGACTTGCAGCGGCAACTACTGCCAAGGGGATAACCACGGAGCCTTATGGGGTGCAATGCCGGGTGATTGGCGGCCTGTCACCTTGGTCGGTGCGTGCATTGGCGTTCGTGGCTGACGATACTGCCAGGAGCGACAAGCAGATGCCGGACGACACGGTGACGGGATTTGGCCGGCGTTATAACGCGACGATGCTCGCCGATCCGCGCTACCCTTATGCCGATGTTTGCCGGGCCCTCGACAAGGCCGGCCCCGCTCAAACGATTTCCGACAATCCTGACATGGGCATCGTACAGCCGTATGGCTTCGCCGAACTGGGCGCCGCGCGCATGGCCTACGGTCTGGGGGCTGCCGCGAGGCGAGGGTCGGTCTACGACATCGGGGTGCTGGTCGAGCGCGACAAGCAGGATGTGAATGCGCCCGACATGTTCGGCCTGACGCCCTTGGCCTGGGCGGTTGCCTATCACCGATGGCCTGCGGCTGAGGCACTGTTGCAGGCGAAGGCGAGCCCGACAGGCGCGGTCTGCCAGTCGGTCATCGACCGCGAATCACCATTGCAGGTCGCCCGGCTCATGCGTTGGTATGCGATGATTCGGCTCATGCGTCCGTTGGTCACAGAGGATGAATTCGCCAGTTTGCGCCAGAAGCCGCGCTGGGATGATGCAAGTCTTTCGGAATTCAATCATGCGCTGACCGAACTCAAGGAACGCTATCAGCGTATTCTGAAGCGCCAGGACTTTGCACGCCACGACCTCAATTTCCAGGTGGACGAGCAGGGTAACACGACGGAATGCAAGATGGATCCGGCCTCGGTATCGCCGGGCTTCGACAAGGAATTGTGCGGCCTTGCGGTGGAGATCGTGCGCTGGACGCCGGCCCGCGATGCCTTTGGAACCCGCGTGCCGGAAAGTGCGAAGCTACTGGTGGGCTTCGGCGGAGGAAGCTGAGGGCGCGGACCGCGCTGCGGTAAGGCAGCCCCCCGACTTCAAATCAATACGTGACACGCGCGCCCGTTTCCTCTAACGGGCCCGACTTCCATCAAGCGCGACCAAAGCGAAAGCGAGTGCAGACCATGAAATTGAATGACATCCGCGACAACGCCGGCGCCCGTCACCGCCGCATCCGCGTCGGCCGTGGTATCGGCTCGGGCAAGGGCAAGACCGCGGGCCGCGGCCAGAAGGGCGCGAAGGCGCGTTCGGGCGTTTCGGTCAACGGCTTCGAGGGCGGCCAGATGCCGCTCCACATGCGTATCCCTAAGCGTGGCTTCTCGAACCGGAAGTTTGCCAAGGACTACGCAGAAGTGAACCTCGGCCTGATCCAGAAGGCGATCGACGCTGGTCAGCTCGACATTGCCGGCGTGGTTGACCACGCTGTGCTGAAGGCTGCCGGCATGGCACGCGGCGGCAAGGATGGCGTGCGCCTCCTCGCCAAGGGCGAACTGACGTCGAAGGTCACCTTCAACGTCGCGGGCGCCTCGGCCGGTGCCGTTGCTGCTGTTGAGAAGCTCGGCGGTTCGGTGATCCTTCCTGCCAAGGAAGAAGCTGCGGCCTGAGGCTGTTGCTAACGCACCAAAGCTAACGGAAGAGGGCGGGCGCCAAGCGCTTCGCCCTCTTTTGCTATGGAGCGCCATTCCGGCGCGCCGTGCATTTTGCGCGTCAAGGGCTTTCAGACATCTTCCGAATGTCTATATGGCCAGTTTCCTTCCAGGGTTCGACAAGGCAGGCCACAGCCGCTAAGGGCGAATCCAATTAGAACATTCGAGGCTTTCAGAACGTCATGGCTTCCCGCGCCGACAATATTGCCAGTACGCTGAGCCTGGCCAACTTCTCCAAGGCCACTGAGCTTAAGAAGCGTATCCTGTTCACCATTGGTGCGCTGATCGTGTTCCGCTTCCTGAGCTTCGTTCCGCTGCCGGGCGTGAACCCGCTGATCCTCGAATCGCTCTATAGCAAGACACAGGGCGGAATCCTCGACCTGTTCAACACCTTCTCGGGTGGCTCGCTTTCGCGCATGAGCCTCATCGCTCTTGGCGTGATGCCTTACATCACCGCCTCGATCGTGGTTCAGTTGGCCGCTTCGCTGCATCCAGCGCTCGTCGCGCTGAAGAAGGAAGGCGAGGCCGGACGCAAGAAGCTGAACCAGTACACACGCTACGGCACCGTCGGCCTCTGCGCGCTGCAGGGTTACTTCCTTGCCGTAAGCCTCGAAGCGTACGGCGCGTCGAGCGGTCTTGAGGCAGTCGTTGATCCGGGCATCATGTTCCGCATCGGCGCGGTCATCAGCCTTGTGGGCGGCACGATGTTCCTGCTGTGGCTGGGTGAGCAGATCACCTCGCGCGGTATCGGCAACGGAGTTTCGCTCATCATCATGGCGGGCATCGTCGCTCAGATGCCGACCTTCGCCAGCAACGTCGGTCAGGCCTACAGCGCAGGCGACACCGGCACCTTCCTGATCGTGGCGCTGATCGCGCTGCTGATCGCGATGATCCTGATGATCTGCTTCTGCGAGCGCGCAACCCGCCGCTTGCTGATCCAGTATCCCAAGCGTGCGACGCAGCGCGGCATGATGCAGGCTGACCGCAGCCACCTGCCGCTCAAGCTCAACACCGCAGGCGTGATCCCGCCGATCTTCGCCAGTTCACTGCTGCTGCTGCCGCTGACCATCACCCAGTTTGCCGGCAATACGCTGAGCCCGGATTCGACGATGGGTAAGGTCGTCGTCACGTTGAACCAGTACCTGGGTCACGGCAAGCCGCTCTACATGCTGCTATACGCGGCCGGAATCGTGTTCTTCTCGTTCTTTTACACGGCGGTCGTCTTCAATCCGGAAGAGACCTCGGACAACCTCAAGAAGAACGGCGGGTTCATCCCCGGTATCCGTCCGGGCAAGAACACCGCGACTTATCTCGACTACGTGCTCACCCGGATCACGGTGATCGGTGCGATCTATCTCACCATCGTCTGCACGGTGCCTGAGTACTTTCTGTCGATGACGGGCTTGCCGCTCCTGTTCATGGGTGGCACCAGTCTGTTGATCGTGGTCAACGTGACCGTGGATACGATTACGCAGATTCAGTCGCACTTGCTGGCACACCAGTATGGCGACCTTATCAAGAAGGCGAAGCTGAAGGGCCGCCTGCGCTGATGGCAGCCACAGGGGCGGCTGAATAAAGCGGGCGAAGACCGCATGGAACTTGAGGGGGTAAAGGCGTGAATATCATTCTTCTCGGACCGCCGGGGGCAGGCAAGGGCACACAGGCCCAGCGCCTGGTCGAGAAGCACGGCATGCGGCAGCTGTCGACCGGTGACATGCTTCGCGCTGCGGTCAAGGCGGGCACGCCAACCGGGCTTGAAGCCAAGGCTGTGATGGAGCGCGGCGAACTGGTTTCGGACGCAATCGTCTCCGCGCTTATCGGCGATGAACTCGATGCGATGGGCCCGGAAGCGGGCGCCATCTTCGATGGCTACCCGCGCACCGAGGCTCAGGCCGAATCGCTCGACTCGATCCTTGAAGCCCGCGATCGCAAACTCGATCATGTAATCGAGTTGGACGTGAACGAGGATGCGCTTGTCGAGCGCATTACCGGCCGTTTCACATGCGCAACCTGCGGCAAGGGCTACCACGACACGTTCGAGAAGCCCCACGTGGAAGGCACCTGCGACAAGTGCGGAGGCCATGAGTTCAAGCGCCGGCCCGACGACAATGCGGAGACCGTGCGTACACGCATGGCCGAGTACCGGGCCAAGACGGCGCCGATCCTGCCCGTCTACGAGGCGCGCGGTATCGTCAGCAAGGTCGACGGCATGGCTGACATGGACGACGTGACCGCAGCGATCGAGGCGATCCTCGCCAGGTAAGCGCAATCGCCCGGTTGCTGGCGGAATGGCCGGTACCTAGTGCAAGGGGCTGGTATCCGATGAAGCGTCTTGCAATCGCGCTTGCTCCAGTCATGGGTTTCGGCGCCGCGGCAGTGCCGTTGCCGGCGGCGGCCAGCGTTGCGCAGGTATCGCAAGCCGGCTTCGTAGTGCGCCATGTCATCGACGTGTCGGCTTCTGCTGAAGAGGCCTGGGCGGTCCTCATCAAGCCTTCGGTCTGGTGGGATTCGGATCACACCTGGTCGGGTGAAGCGGCCAACCTGTCGCTCGATGCGCGGGCAGGGGGCTGCTTCTGCGAAATCCTGCCCAACGCCTCATCGGCCAATGCGTCGCCGCGCGGCAGTGTCGAGCATATGAGGGTGATCTACATAGAGCGGCCGCGTGCTCTGCGCCTGTTGGGCGCGCTTGGCCCCATGCAAGCAGATGCGGCAAATGCCACTTTGACTATCCAGCTCAAGCCGGGTGCGAAGGGCGGCACTCAAGTGTTGCTAGAGTACGTCGTGGGCGGCTTTACGCGTACGCCCTTTGAAAAGCTCGCGCCGGGCGTCGATGCGATGGTGGGCCAGCAAGTCCGCCGTCTTGGTGAGAAGCTGGGCGGCGCCTTCGCGGCGGCGTTTCCGCCGGGACAACCGGAGGCTGCTACCGAACCGGCGGCGCCTATGGTTGAATCTGCGCCGGCCGATCCCGGGTCTGCGGCGGGTGGTGTTGTGCCGCTGGCGCAAGAGCCTCTGTCCGGTGATGGGACGATCGTCGGTCGCTGAAGGCGGCTGCGCATCACGCGCTTTGACTGGCCCTCTGATTTACGGTAAACACTACCCACAAGCGCGACAGGCCTACTGCCATTCGGCGGGCGGTCGCCGTCCCTCGGCGCTCCGGGCGTTGACAGCCTGAGCGAATCGTTCTAAGCGCCCCCTTCATTCGACAGCATACGGCAAGTCCGGCAAGGCCAAGAGCGCAGCGTTCCTAGAACCAGCGCGTTTTGCCAACCGGGCTTTTGCCATTTCTGCTCGGGTGTTCACAGCGTTGAGATAGGGGTCGCCTTCGATCCCTGTGGAGCAGGAGTTTTTAAGTGGCACGTATTGCCGGGGTCAATCTCCCCACCAACAAGCGCGTTATCATCGCGCTCACCTACATCCATGGTATCGGCCGCACCAAGGCCGTTCAGATCGCCGACAAGCTCGGCATCGACCATACCCGCCGCGTGCAGGACCTGTCGGACGCCGAAGTCCTGCAGATCCGCGAAACCCTGGATGCCGACCACACGGTCGAAGGTGATCTTCGTCGCGAAACCGCGATGAACATCAAGCGTCTCATGGATCTCGCCTGCTATCGTGGCCTGCGTCACCGCAAGGGCCTGCCGGTCCGTGGCCAGCGCACGCATACCAATGCGCGCACCCGCAAGGGTAAGGCCAAGGCTATCGCCGGCAAGAAGAAGTAAGCTGGGCGGGCCGCACTCCGGCCCCCGGTTTCCCCACGCGATATATCGACAGGAACTACGAACATGGCACGCGAACCCCAGCGCATTAAGCGCCGCGAGCGCAAGAACATCACGAGCGGCATTGCCCACGTGAACGCAAGCTTCAACAACACCATGGTGACCATCACCGACGCCCAGGGCAACGCGATTTCGTGGTCCTCGGCCGGCGCGATGGGCTTCAAGGGTAGCCGCAAGTCGACCCCGTACGCCGCTCAGGTGGCTGCGGACGACGCAGGCAAGAAGGCCGCCGAGCACGGCGTCCGCACCCTCGAAGTCGAAGTCAAGGGCCCGGGTTCGGGCCGTGAGAGCGCGCTGCGCGCTCTGGCTGCCGTGGGCTTCACCATTACCTCGATCCGTGACGTCACGCCGATTCCGCATAACGGCGTGCGTCCCTCCAAGCGCCGCCGCGTCTGATCGAGCTAATGCGGGCGACGACCGGTCGTCGCCCGTCTTCGGAACGTCCCGGGCCTCTCCACCAGGCATTTCGGGACGTAACCGCCATCACTCCCAGGGGAAGTCCATGACTGTCAACATCAAGAACTGGCAGGAACTCAAGAAGCCGAACAGCCTTGAGATCAAGCCGGGACCAGACCCCAAGCTGAAGGCGACGTTTGTTGCCGAACCTCTCGAGCGCGGTTTCGGCCTGACGCTCGGCAACGCGCTGCGCCGCGTGCTGCTCTCCTCGCTGCAGGGCGCCGCGATCACCTCGATCAAGATCGAGAACGTGCTTCACGAATTCTCGTCGCTCGCCGGCGTGCGCGAAGACGTCACGGACATCGTCCTCAACGTCAAGCAGATCGCACTCAAGATGCAGGGCGAAGGCCCCAAGCGTCTCCAGCTTTCCGCCACCGGCCCGGCCGCGGTGAAGGCTGGCGATATCGCCGTTTCGGGTGACATCGAGGTCATGAACAAGGACCTCGTGATCTGCCACCTCGATGAGGGCGCGACGCTGAACATGGAACTGACCGCCGACACCGGTAAGGGCTATGTCCCCGCCGTGTCGAACCGTCCTGTCGACGCGCCGATCGGTCTTATCCCGGTCGACTCGCTCTACTCGCCGGTGCGTCAGGTCAGCTACAAGGTCGACAATGCGCGCATTGGGCAGGAACTCGATTTCGACAAGCTGAACCTCACGGTCGAAACCGACGGCACCGTGACTCCGGAAGACGCCGTGGCTTACGCTGCGCGCATCCTTCAGGACCAGCTGGCGCTGTTCGTCCACTTCGAGGACATTGCTCCCGTCGGCCAGTCGCCGATGATCGGCATGGCCGCTGGTGGTACTTCGGCTTCGGAAGAGAGCGACACCAATCAGCTCAACCGCTACCTTCTCAAGAAGGTGGACGAGCTGGAACTGTCGGTCCGTTCGGCCAACTGCCTCAAGAACGACAACATCATCTACATCGGCGATCTGGTTCAGAAGACCGAAGCCGAGATGCTGCGCACGCCGAACTTCGGCCGCAAGTCGCTCAATGAGATCAAGGAAGTTCTCTCCTCGATGGGTCTGCGCCTCGGCATGGACATCCCGGGCTGGCCGCCCGAGAACATCGAAGAGATGGCCAAGAAGCTCGAACAAGAGCTTCTGGGTTAAGTCTTCAAGCATGATCCCGGCCTTGGTCGGGATCATGTTTTTCAGGGTATCGGCAGTCCCCCTCAAGCGGCTGCCAGGACCGGGCTACCTGATACGGGCCCCTTACGAACGGAGTATTGAAAATGCGTCATAAAATGGGCGGCCGCAAGCTGCAGCGCAAGTCCGGCCACCGCACGGCCCTGCTGCGCAACATGGCCGCTGCACTGATCAAGCACGAGCAGATCAAGACCACCACTCCGAAGGCAAAGGAACTGCGTCCTTACCTCGAGAAGCTGATCACGCTTGCCAAGAAGGGCGGTCTTTCGAACCGTCGTCTGGCGCACGCGCGCATCCTCGACGAGACGCAGGAAGCAAAGCTGTTCGAAGTTCTGGCGACGCGTTTCGCTGGCCGTGAAGGTGGCTATACCCGCATCATCAAGGCCGGCATCCGCGCTTCGGACGCTGCTCCGATGGCGATCATCGAACTGGTTGACCGCGACGTCACCGCCAAGGGTCAGGATTCTGGCCCGGTGAACGCCGATACCGAGGAATTCGCTGAGGCCTGAGCCCCAGCGGCCCTGACGGGTTAACAAAAAGCGGTTGCGAACCTTGGTTCGTGGCCGCTTTTTCGTTGTGGTGCGGCGCCTTTCCCATCCCCCCGCATATGCTAGAATAAAGAGCGAGAAACATGGGCCGGGAAGGATACGCAAGATGCATGGCCTGCGCGCGCTGATCGGTGGCTTGCTGCTTTGCACGGGTGTGCCCATCTGTGCTGAAACGATGCCAGAAATCAGTTATCCGCAGACCCGCCGCGACCCGGTCGTCGAAACCCTGTTCGGCGAGGACATCGCCGATCCCTACCGTTGGCTGGAGGCCGATGTGCGCGGCGCCCCCGAGGTGGCCGACTGGGTCGAGCGCGAGAACGCAGTGACGGAAGGCTACCTTGCCGCTCTGGCCCAGCGCGAGCGCTTCGCGAAGCGCATCCGCAGCTTTATGGACTACGAGCGCTTCGGGCTGCAGGTGAAGGCAGGCGGGCGCTATTTCTATACGCGCAATTCGGGGCTTCAGAACCAGGCCCAGTTGTTCGTCCGTAAGGGTCTGTCCGGCGAACCGCGCCTGCTGCTGGATCCGAATGCCTGGGCTGCTGACGGGGCAACCGCGCTGGATGCCTGGGAGCCGTCGCAGAAGGGCAACTACCTCCTTTATAGCGTGCAGGACGGCGGCAGCGACTGGCGTATCCTGAGAGTGCTTGACGTCAGGACCGGCGAGCCGCTGACCGATCAGGTCCGCTGGGCCAAGTTCACCGGGCTCGCCTGGGTGGGCGAGGAAGGGTTTCTGTATTCGCGCTTCCCGGTGCCGCAAGAGGGCGCGGCCTTCCAGGGCCTGAACTATGAGCAGGCCGTCTATTTTCACCGTCTCGGCACGCCGCAGGAGCGGGACGAACTGGTCTATGGGACGCCTGAGCATCCGCAGTACGGGCATGTTGCGGATGTGACGCAGGACGGACGTCTCGCGCTGATTACCAGCCACGTCGGCACCGATGCGCGCTACGAATTGCGGGTGATCGACCTTGCTCACCGCAAGCGCGATGGCTGGAACGCGGCTGCGCTGGTTACCGGCTTTACCGACGACTGGAAGCTGGTCGAAGGCGCCGGGCGGCGGCTGTGGTATGTGACGAACCGGAACGCGCCGCGCTACCGCCTCGTTTCGATCGATCTTGACGCGGCCAAGCCCGAGTGGACACAGGTCGTCGCGGAGCGCGAGGATATTCTCGAACGCGCAGGGATCGTCGGCGACCAGCTCGTGCTCAATTATATGCGCGACGCCGCCAGCCACGCCGAGATCCTGGCGCTCGACGGCAGCGCTGGGCGGACGCTGTCACTCAACGGCATCGGTACGGCATCGGGCTTCCGCGGGCGTCCAGGCGATCCAGAGACGTTCTACGCCTTCACCAGCTTCAACTGCCCGGCCTCGATCTACCGCATGGACCTGGCCACTGGTGTCACCGCGCCCTTCGCGCAGCCCAAGATGTGCTACGATCCGGGTGCCTACGTGGTAGAGCAACGGTTCTTCACCTCGAAGGACGGGACGAGGGTACCGATGTTCGTCGTGCGAAGCCGCGCCGTGGCGAAGGCCAAATTGCCGGTGCCAACGCTGCTTTACGGCTACGGCGGCTTCGATGTTTCGCTGACGCCTGGTTTCTCCTCTGCCCGCATGGCGTGGCTGGAAGCGGGCGGGGCCTTCGCGCTGGCGAACCTGCGCGGAGGCGGCGAGTACGGACGGGAGTGGCACGATGGCGGACGCGGCGCGAACAAGCAGAACGTGTTCGACGACTTCATCGCGGCAGGCGAATACCTTGTGAAGGAAGGCATCGCGAAGAAGGATGCGCTGGCGATCCAGGGTGGGTCCAACGGCGGGCTTCTGGTCGGCGCTGTGGTTAACCAGCGATCGGACCTGTTCGCCGCCGCGGTGGCGCAGGTCGGCGTCATGGACATGCTGCGCTTCGACCGCTTCACGGCCGGTCGCTATTGGGTGGACGACTATGGCCACCCCGACCGCGAGGCCGATTTCAAGGTGCTGCGCGCCTATTCTCCCTACCACAACATTCGTGAAGGGCAGGCTTATCCGGCGATCCTGGTCACAACCGCCGATACTGACGACCGCGTGGTACCGGGGCATTCCTTCAAGTATGCCGCGGCGCTGCAGCATGCCGACCTTGGCGACAAGCCGCGCCTTATCCGCATCGAAACGCGCGCCGGGCACGGATCGGGAAAGCCCACCGACAAGGCGATAGAAGAAGGCGCGGACATCCTTGCCTTCGTCGCTCAGTGGACCGGGCTGCGACTGCCGCCCGAAGCCACGATAGCCCATGCCGGAACCGAGGAGGGCGGCAACGCGCCATAAGCGGCAGGGCGGTTCAGCCGCGCGACAGCATGGGACGGGTATTTCCCTGACATAGGCGGCGCGAATAGTGCGCGCCGGGGCTTGGACATTCACCGATGCAGATTTTCCGTTCGCGTACCGCTGCCACGCTGGCCGCGCTTGCCATGGTTTCGATGACCGCGACTCCGGCTTTCGCGCGCGGCTACGACGACTGGGGCCGCCACCGTCACCACCGTGGCGGCGGGGTCGATGGCGGTAGCCTGCTCGCCGGTCTGCTGGTAGGCGGCGCTGCGGTCGCGATCGCCACGTCGGCGAGCAACAAGAAGTCCGCCGACACGCGCAGTGACGAGCCAGCGCCTTATCGCTACCCTGGCGGTCCCGTTGCGGGCGATCCGGGCTACGACGACAACGAGCCGGCCAGCACTGCCTACGGTTCGCGTGATTATCCGGCGGATTCGGACGCGGCACAGCGTCCGGTGCCCAGCAATTTCGATGCCGCTGTGGACGCCTGCTCGGCCGAACTTGAGCAGGGCGGCAAGCGTGTCGATTCGGTCGAGACCGTGCGCCGCATGGGTGAGCGCTACAGCGTCGAGGGCCGGCTCGAGGGCGGGAGTCCTTATGCCTGCAGCGTCGACGATACCGGCCATATACGCTCCGTCGCGGTCGATGGCCACGCGATGATCTGAACCGGCGTGGGCGGGGCGGCTCAGTCGTCCCCCCGGTGCGCTGGCAGGCCCAGCGACCAGTGGATGGCAGCGCCGCGCAAGGTAAAGCCGGCGGCCACGGCAAGAGACCAGGTTAGCGCCGGCGACAGCCCGAACACGATGCCCGCGCCGGCAAGGCACGCCGCCAGCGCCGCCGCCGTCACATAAAGTTCCGGGCGCATCAGGATCGAAGGCTGCCCGGCCAGCACATCGCGGATGATCCCGCCGATGCAGCCGGTGACTACTCCCATGAGGATCGCGGCCACTAGTGGCACGCCCCACGACAGCGCCTTGATCGTCCCGAACACCGAATAGACCGCCAGCCCCAGCGCATCCGCCCATTCCAGCAGCACCCCGTTCCACCAGCGCACCGGCGTGAACCACGCGACGAGCGCGACGATGATGCACACGGGCGCCACGAACGGGTCGTGTACCCAGAAAACCGGTGCGCCGATCAGCAGATCGCGCAGGGAGCCTCCGCCCACGCCGGTGATGAGCGCGAAGAAGGCCACAGTGACGAAGGTTTGCCGCAGCCGCGCCGCCGCCAGCGCGCCGGACAGGGCGAAGACGGCGATACCAAAGAGGTCGAGCGCAGGCGGCAGGGCAGGAGTGATCGGAGTCATTGCGGCCTCCTAACACGCGGTGCATGGGCTGGTCCTCCCGCAAATACGCTTCGGCCGCGGAACATGGTGAGCGCCGCTGTCCGCCAGACTGGCGGCGCACTTGCACGGCGCACGCATCGCACTAGGCTGTGCATCCCTTCTTGACCCGAGACATGCGACGGACTGCCCCATGATGAACTTCAAGCGCCTTTCCCCTGCCGTCCTGCTGATGGCGAGCGCGGCCTGTACGCACGCTCCCGGCGCAGTCGCCTCTGTCCCCGCCGCGCCTGTGGCAGAGGACGCTGCCGCACAGCGGGGCTACGATCTCGCCGCGCAGAAGGACAAACTGGCGACGATCCCGATGGAGGTCGACAGCGGTTTCCTCAGTGCCGAGGAGCGCGATGTCGTGAACCTGCTCATCAAGGCCTCCGACCTGATGAGCGAGATTTACCTGCGCCAGCGTTATGAGCAAAACCCGCAGGTGCAGCGCGCCGTCTCGATGAACCGCCGCGCCGACCGTGACCTTCTGGTAGAGATGTTCGCGCGCAACTTCGGTCCGTGGGACGAACTGGCCGATCTGCACCCGTTCTGGGGTACCGCGCCAATGCCCGAGGGCGCGGGCTTCTATCCGGTGGACCTGACGCGCGCCGATCTGGAAGCCTATGTCGCCGCTCATCCTGATCAGAAGGCCGCGCTGCTCAGCCCCTATACCGTCGTGCGGCGGCAGGGCGCCAAGCTGATCGCGGTACCGTATTCGGTTGAGTACCGGCAATGGCTGGAACCGGCGTCCAGGCTGCTGGAACAAGCCGCCGCGCGGACGAGCAATCCCAGCCTAAAGACGTTCCTTGGCCTGCGGGCCAAGGCATTCCTTTCCGATGATTACTATGAGAGCGAACTGGCGTGGATGGACCTGACGGGCACGCCGATCGAAGTCGCGATCGGGCCTTACGAGGTCTATACCGATCGCCTGATGGGCGCGAAAACCTCGTTTGAGAGCTTCGTCACGCTCAAGGATCCGGAGCAGTCCGCTGCGCTCGCGAAGTACAAGAAATACCTCAAGGACATGGAGGCGAACCTCCCGATCGAGGACAAGTACAAGAACTTCCAGCGCGGTTTCGAAAGCCCGATCGCAGTGGCAGAGCAGGTACGCGGCGGGGGCGACAACGTGCCCGGGCCGCAGACCATTGCTTTCAACCTGCCCAATGACGAGCGCGTGCGCGAGGCCAAGGGCGCCAAGAAGGTGATCCTCTCCAACGTGCTCGGCGCCAAGTTCGACCGCACCCTCCAGCCGATGGCGGCGCTGGTGCTCAAGGCCGACCAGGCGCGCTACGTCGCCAAGGACTACATGCAGTACGAGACACTGTTCCACGAACTGTCGCACAGCCTCGGGCCGGGCTCGATCGTCGTCAACGGCGAGAAGACCACGGTGGACAAGGCGCTGAAGGAACAGAACTCGGCGTTGGAAGAGGCCAAGGCCGATGTCGCCGGGGTGTGGAACATCCTGCTGATGATGCAGAAGGGAGAACTGCCTGTAGCCGAGCGCCCGCAGCTTTTCGCGACCTACTTCACCGGCATCTTCCGTGCGGTGCGCTTCGGCGCGGTCGAGGCGCATGGTAAGGGGGCGGCGCTGCAATATGCCTACCTGCGCGCGCATGGGGCCTTCGCGTATGATGCGGCGGCAAAGCGTTACGTGGTGGACAACGTGAAGATGGAAGCGGGGCTGAAGGCGCTGCTCCACGACATGCTGATGTTGCAGGCCACCGGCGACTATGAAGGCACTAAGGCGTTCATGGCGAAGTGGGCGAAGCTGGATGCAGAGGCCGCCGCTGCGATCGCAGGGATGGCAGCATTGCCGGTGGATATTCGCCCGGTCTATCCCGATACGCTCTAAGGGTGGGCGCCTCGGGAAACCACCTTCAGGGCCGCATCACCACCCGCCCGAATGGATGTTCCTCGGCAACGAAGCGGTGGGCCTCCACTACATCGGCCAGGGCGAACTCCCGCTCGATCGGCATCACCAGCGAGCCGGCATGGGCGCGGGCGAGCAAGTCTGCCAACAGTTCATGCACGCGCGGGGTATGCATGTCGCGGCCGAAGGAGATGCCGGTCACCTGCATGGCCTTGCGGATCATCTCGAAGAATCCGAAGGTAGGCAAGGTGCCCTCGGCCGCGCCGATCACCGCATAGCGGCCATGACCGCGCAGGGCTTCCACCAGCGCATCCTTGCCCTTTCCGCCCGCAAGATCGAGCACGAGATCGACGCCCTTGCCGCCTGTGATCTCCTTGCAGTGCGCGGAGATATCCTCTTGCCGGTAGTCGATGCCGTGGGTCAGTCCCAGCGGTGTGATCCGTGCGAGGCGCTGGGGGCTGGATGCGGTGCCGATCACGGTAGCGCCGGCCTGCGATGCCAGTTGCACGGCCGCCAGCCCGACGCCGCCTGCCGCGCCCTGTATCAGCACTGTCTCGCCCGACGACAAACCGCCATAGGTAAAAAGCGCGTCGTAGGCGGTTCCGAAAGCGATAGGCACCACCGCGGCGACATCGAGATCCATGCCCTCGGGCACCGGATAGGCGTACGTCTCTGGCACGGCGAACAGCGCGGCGTGGCTACCGCTCCAGTTGAAGCCGACCACGCGATCGCCTTTCCGGAAGCGTGTCACTTCTGCGCCTACCGCGACCACCATCCCGGCTGCCTGATAGCCGGGCACATGGGGCACGCGCGCCGGCGGCGTGTGAACCCTGTTGAGCAGATCGCCGCCTTCGAGCGAGATCACCTTGACCTGGATCAGCACCGTCTTCGGCCCGACCTCGGGATCGGGCAGGTCGCCGTGATGAAGCACCTCGGGGCCGCCGTTTTCGTTGTACCAGACTGCCTTCATTGCTCTCTCCCGGTTTTCGGTCGGAACCTTTGCAGGGCGGCGGCGGCAGCGCAAACTCGCCAATGAGTCAGCCCTGCGTCCTGGGCTATCTGTGTATGGTGATGGCAGCCGTGCCATCGGCCCAGACGGGCAGGTAAAGGCCTTGGCCCGCTGCCTTGATGCGGCCCGTTCGGGTGCGAGTGACTTTGGCATGGATCAGCAGGTCGCCTTCCCGTTTATCCTCGATCGCGTTGCCGATCTTGGCCAGGAGTTTGCCGTAGTCTTTCTCGAAATTCTGGGCGAGCGCAGCGGCTATCGTAGACGCCATGCCCGGGGCGTTGGCAAGGCGCAGGATAAGGTCGCCGCCGCGCATGTCGGTGGTGCCGCTGACGGCGAACTGTTCGAAGCTGATCTTGCGTGAATTTTCGGTGTTGGTCGGTAAGCCGGTCATCCACACGGTGCCCTTGGTCGCGCCGACCCGATCTGCGACGTCGCGCGCGGTGAATTCGATGCCCACGGCAATGCGCCCCCCGGTGGTGCCGTAGATCGTCGCCTTACGGAAATCGGCCTTGACCGGCCCGACGCCTGGCACTTCGAAGGCCCTGGCCGAGCGCTTGCGAAGCGCCTTCATCAGCACCGGTTCGAGTTCGCGGTAATCAGCGACTACGGGGATGAAAAAAGCCAGCCGGCCAGCTTCGGTTTTCAGTGGGCGCACCGGGGGCAGGGGCGAGGGCATGGGATCGGCAGGGCGCTTGCCGACGAAGGTTTCGGTCACAGCCTTGACGCCGAGCCGCAGCATCAACCTGTTGCCGTCGAGTTCGTAGCCGCCGTATTGCAATTCGGTGGGGCTGACGCGCATCCAGACCGGCGGGTTGTCGCGGTTGAGAGCCAGCGTGGTGAAGGCCGAGTTCCAGGCGCGTTCGACCTGGCGGCGGACCTCCAGCTTGCCAAGTTGGCCGGGCAGTTCGCGTTCGAGCCGGGCGATCACGGGGGCAAGTTTGCGGTCGGCCTGATCGGTGAAGTCGATGCGCTGGCCCATGAACTCCATGTGCGGAGCGTTGGTCCAGTCGTAGCGGATGTCTACGGTCCCGCGCGGGGCCCAATCCTGCGCCAACGTCAAGCGGATGACGGCATGGGCCATCGCGTCGGCAGTGGCAGTCTCGCGCTTGAGTACGCCGCCGATGTCCTCGGCGCGCAGGACTGCATGGAGAGGCATGTCGAGCACGATCTCGCGCCCCTTGCCGGCAAAGCGCAAGGGGCCGCGCCGGACTTCGCCGACGATGCGGCATTGGAGTCTGGGGGTCTTGATGGTGGCAATCCCCAGGTCCACGTTTTTCGATGAAACACAGGTCTGGTCGGGCTTATCGATGGTCCAGAGCGTGCGCGGTATATCGTCTTCCAGCGCGGCGGCCAGCTTGCCAAGGTCGGCAAGCACCGGGACGGTGATGAGCGAGGCCTGCGGATCGACCTTGATCGCATCATGCGCACGGGGAGGGGGGCTATCGTCGTGGGTGCGATTGCACGCGGAAAGGGCGAGGGTAGGCGCCAGAAGCAGCAATGCCGCGCGGTGGAACATCATTCGTGAAACGCCCCGTGAAACATGGTCGCGAGTAAATTCACGAACGGGGCAGGAGGTTCCACAAGCGGGACCAACGAAAAAAGGCCGACGTTTTCACGCCGGCCTTCTTGTCGATCTATCTTGAGCAGATCACATGTGGATCGGTTTGCCGGTCACCGCCATTGCCGCTTCCTTGATCGCCTCGGAATGCGTCGGGTGAGCATGGCAGGTGTAGGCGATGTCTTCGCTGGTAGCGCCGAATTCCATCGCCTGTGCGGCCTGCGCGATCATCGTGCCGGCCACCGAGGCAATGCACCATACGCCCAGAACGCGGTCGGTCTCGGCGTCGGCGATGACCTTGACGAAGCCGTCCGGCTCGTGGTTGGTCTTCGCGCGGGAGTTGGCCATCATCGGGAACTTGCCGACCTTGACCGCGCCGCGCTCCTTGGCGGCCTCTTCCGTCAGGCCTACGCCCGCGAACTCGGGCTGGGTGTAGACGACGCCGGGAATGACGTCGTGGTTCACGATGCCGGTGAGGCCGGCGATATTCTCCGCCACGGCGATGCCCTCGTCCTCGGCCTTGTGCGCGAGCATTGGGCCGGGGATCACGTCACCGATCGCCCAGACGCCGTCGACCTTGGTGCCGAAGTCGTGGTCGGTTTCGATCTGTGCGCGCTGATTCAGTTCGATGCCGATCTTGTCGAGGCCGAGGCCTTCGGTGTTGGGACGGCGGCCGATCGAGACCAGCACGACATCGGCTTCGATGACTTCGGCGTCACCGCCCTTGGCGGGCTCGACAGTGACCTTGGCGGTCTTGCCTTCCACGGTCACGCCAGTGACCTTGGTACCAAGCTTGAGCGTCATGCCCTGCTTTTTGAAGATCTTGGCAGCTTCCTTGCGGACGTCGCCGTCCATGCCCGGGAGGAGCTGGTCGAGGAATTCGACCACAATCACTTCCGCGCCAAGACGGCGCCAGACCGAACCCAGTTCCAAGCCGATCACGCCGCCGCCGATGACCACCATTTTCTTGGGGACGGAAGTCAGTTCGAGTGCGCCGGTGCTGTCCACCACAACGCCGCCGGCATTGTCGATCTCGACTCCGGGGAGCGGTGTGACCGAGGAGCCGGTGGCGATGACGATGTTCTTGGCAGTGACGGTCTTGCCGGCAACTTCGACGCTGTGGGCGTCCTTGAAGCTGGCATAGCCCTTCAGCCAGTCGACCTTGTTCTTCTTGAACAGGAACTCGATGCCGCCGGTCAGGCCCTTGACGGCGTCCTTGCGCTGACCCTGCATGGTGTCGAGATCCAGTTCGGGGGTCACCTTAATGCCCATCGCCGCCATGGCACCGTTCTTTGCCGCATCGAAGTATTCCGAAGCGTGAAGCAGGGCCTTGGAGGGAATGCAGCCCACGTTGAGGCAGGTTCCACCCAGTGTCTCGCGCCCTTCGGCGCAGGCGGTCTTGAGGCCCAGCTGCGCTGCGCGGATCGCCGCGACATAGCCGCCGGGGCCAGCACCGATGACAAGGACGTCGTAGTCGTAATCAGCCATGTTCAGGCCTCCGTACGCTCATGCCTCGCAGTGTTCAGGCATGAGCGGAAAATAGTAGTTTCAGCGCAAGTGAAAACCCCGCCCGACCAGTTTCGGGGCGGGCGGGGTTTTTCGTGTCAGAGGTCGATCAGGAGCCTGGTGGGATCCTCGATCGCTTCCTTGATGGTCTTGAGCGCGGTGACCGCCTCGCGGCCGTCGATCAGGCGGTGGTCGTAGGACAGCGCGATGTACATCATCGGGCGGATCACGATTTCGCCATTACGCACCACGGCGCGGTCTTCTATGCGGTGAAGACCCAGCACTGCCGACTGCGGCGGGTTGATGATCGGGGTCGACATCAGGCCGCCGAACACGCCGCCGTTGGAGATCGTGAAGGTGCCGCCCTTCATGTCTTCCATGGTCAGCTTGCCGTCCTTGGCCTTCTTGCCGAAGTTCGCGATAGCCTTTTCGATGCCCGCGAAGCCCAGCTTGTCGCAGTCCTTGACCACGGGGACCATCAGGCCGCTCGGGGCCGAGACTGCGATCGAGATATCGACGTAGTCGTGGTAGACGATCTCGTCGCCGTCGATCTGTGCGTTGACGGCCGGGATGTCCTTCAACGCCAGAACCGACGCCTTGGCGAAGAACGACATGAAGCCCAGCTTGATGCCGTGCTTCTTGAGGAACACGTCCTTGTACTTGTCCCGCGCTTCGATGACGGCCGACATGTCGACGTCGTTGAAGGTGGTGAGCAGGGCGGCGGTGTCCTGCGCGGACTTGAGGCGCTTGGCGATCGTCTGGCGCAGGCGCGTCATCTTGATGCGCTCTTCGCCGCGTGCCGATGCGGGGACCGAGGCAGGCGCACCGGCAGCGGCCGGAGCAGCAGAGGCGGGCTTGTTCTTGGCGGCTTCCAGGACGTCGTCCTTGGTGATGCGGCCATCCTTGCCGGTGCCCTTGATCGACGCGGGGTCGATACCGTGCTCCAGGATCGCACGGCGCACGGCCGGCGACAGGACCGAAGCGCCGGTAGAGGCTTCCTCGGTTGCCGGAGCAGCGGCGGCAGGTGCCGCAGCCGGCGCCGGAGTCGAAGTAGCCGGAGCGGCAACAGCGGGGGCCGCAGCAGGCTTGGCAGCGGCAGGCGCCCCCGAACCTGCTTCGATGGTGGTGATCAGCGCGCCGACGACGACATTGTCGCCTTCGGCAGCGATGTGCTGGCCCATGACACCGGCGTGCGGTGCCATGACGTCGATGGCGACCTTGTCGGTCTCGAGGCTGGCAATGGGCTCATCGGCAACAACGGCTTCGCCGGGCTGCTTGAGCCACTGGCCGATGGTGGCTTCGGCGACGGACTCGCCGAGCGTGGGGACCTTGACTTCAGTGGACATGGTTTATCTCAAGCCTTCTGCTTGCGACGGAGTTCGGAACGAACGGAAAGATGCAGGGCATCAGCAACCAGCGCCGCCTGTTCGGCGGTGTGGCGCTTGGCGAGACCCGTGGCGGGCGACGCCGAAGCGGAGCGACCGGCATAGCGAGGACGCGGGGCGGAAACGCCCGCTTCGATGGCGGCTTCCTCGACCAGCGACTCCACAAAGAACCAGGAACCGTTGTTCTTGGGCTCTTCCTGGCACCAGACGACTTCCTCGAGGTTCGGCATCTTGGAAAGACGCTGGGCCAGCGGTTCGCCCGGGAAGGGGTAAAGCTGCTCGATGCGGATGATCTGGGTGTCGGTGATCTCGGCGGCGTTGCGCGCTTCGAGCAGGTCGTAGAAGACCTTGCCCGAGCACAGGATGACCTTCTTCGTTTCCGCGTCCGCCGAGGGGTTGGGATCGGACAGGATGCGCTTGAATTCGCCGTCGAGGAATTCCGAAGCGGCCGACTTTGCCAGCGGGTGGCGCAGCAGCGACTTGGGAGTCATGATGACGAGCGGCTTGCGGAACGAACGGCGCATCTGACGGCGCAGGACGTGGAAGTAGTTCGCCGGGCTGGTGATGTTGCAGACCTGGATGTTGTCCTGCGCGCAGAGTTGCAGGTAACGCTCCAGACGGGCCGAGGAGTGCTCCGGACCCTGGCCTTCGTAGCCATGCGGCAGCAGCAGGACCAGCCCGTTCGCGCGCAGCCACTTGGATTCGGCCGAGGCGATGTACTGGTCGATGATGATCTGCGCACCGTTGGCGAAATCGCCGAACTGGCCTTCCCACAGGACCATGGTCTTGGGATCGGCGCTGGCGTAGCCGTACTCGAAGCCGAGCACGCCGTATTCCGACAGGGTGGAGTCCAGCACCTCGAAGCGGCCGTGCGGCAGCGTGGTGAGGGGCGTGTACTTGTGCTCATCGGTCTGGTCGGTCCAGACGGCGTGGCGCTGGCTGAAAGTGCCGCGTCCGCAGTCCTGGCCGGACAGGCGCACGCCGTAACCCTCGGAGACGAGGCTGCCGAAGGCGAGCGCCTCCGCCGTTGCCCAGTCGAAGCCTTCGCCCGACTTGAACATCTCTTCCTTGGCGGCGAGCACGCGGGCCAGCGTCTTGTGGACGGTGAGGCCTTCGGGGATCGTCGTCAGCACGCGGCCCAGGCTTTCGAACAGCTTGGGTTCGACCTTGGTGTCGACGTTGCGGCGCGCGGTTTCGGGATCGGCAGGCTTGTGGAAGCCGCTCCACTGGCCGGCGAACCAGTCGGCCCGGTTCGCCTTGTAGGTCTTGGCGGCCTCGAACTGTTCTTCCAGATGCGCGGTGAACGCATCTTCGGTCTGGCCGAGGAACGCATCGTCGATCACGCCTTCGGCCTTCAGCTTGTCGCTGTAGATCTTGCTGACCGGCGGGTGCTGGCGGATCTTGGCGTACATCAGCGGCTGCGTGAAGCCGGGCTCGTCGCCTTCGTTGTGGCCGAAGCGGCGGTAGCACCACATGTCGATCACGATGTCGCGCTTGAAGGTCTGGCGGTAGTCGATCGCCAGCTTGCAGGCGAACGTCACCGCCGCCGGGTCATCGCCGTTGACGTGCAGGATCGGCGCCTGGACGCCCTTGGCGACGTCCGAGGGATAGGGCGAGTTGCGCGCGAACTGCGGGCTCGTCGTGAAGCCGATCTGGTTGTTGATGATGAAGTGGAGGCAGCCGCCGGTGTTGTAGCCCTTGACGCCGGAAAGGCCGAAGCATTCCCAGATGATGCCCTGGCCGGCGAAGGCCGCATCGCCGTGAATAAGCACGGGCAGGACCTGATTGTGCTTCGCGTTAGGGCCGACATCGTCGCCGATATCGTCCGCGATCACCTGATAGGCGCGGACCTTGCCGAGCACGACCGGGTCAACCGTTTCGAGGTGCGAGGGGTTGGGCATCAGGCTCATGTGAACCTTGACGCCGTCAAACTCACGGTCCGCGGAAGTGCCGAGGTGGTACTTCACGTCGCCCGAGCCGCCCACGTCCTCGGGGTTGGCGGTGCCGCCCGAGAATTCGTGGAAGATGACCTTGTAAGGCTTGGCAAGGACGTTCGCGAGGACGTTCAGGCGGCCGCGGTGGGCCATGCCGTAGACGATTTCCTTCACGCCGAGCTGACCGCCGTACTTGATGACGGCTTCAAGCGCGGGGATCATCGATTCGCCGCCGTCCAGGCCGAAGCGCTTGGTGCCGACGTACTTCTTGCCGAGGAACTTCTCGTACTGCTCGCCGCGCACGACGGCCGCCAGGATCGCCTTCTTGCCTTCGGGCGTGAATTCGATTTCCTTGTTGGCGCCTTCCATGCGCTCCTGGAGGAAGCGGCGCTCCTCGACATCGGAGATGTGCATGTATTCGAGGCCGACCTTGCCGCAGTAGTTGGCGCGCAGGATCTGCACGATCTCGCGCACGGTCGCCCACTGCAGGCCTAGGGTGCCGCCGACATAGACCTTGCGGTCCTGCGCGGCGCCTGTGAAGCCGTGGTATTCAGGGGTCAGGTCGGCAGGCAGCTTGCGCTGGTTCAGGCCGAGCGGATCGAGGTCCGCTGCAAGGTGGCCGCGCACCCGGTAGGTACGGATCAGCGTCATGACGCGGAACGCATCGTCCGCTGCCTGGTCTATGCTGGCCTGGTCGACTGCGGCGCCGCCCTTGGCAGCAGCCTTCGCCACTTCGGCCTTGAGAACCGTGGGGTCGAGGCCCTGTGTCCAGTCGTCCTCAGCGTCACCGCCGACGAGGGGCCAGTTGCCACGCTGCCAGCTGGGGCCGGCCTGGGGCTCTTCCAGCGCCATGTCGGGGGTGAATTCGAAACTCTCGTCGCCCATAGGAATCACCTATCACCACGCCGGACACAGGTGTCCCGGCGTTGTCTGTGTGTTCGCGGCGCTGACGGTTCCCGGGGAGGAGGGCCGAAATGCCGCTCGGTAGTGGCGCGAGGGACCGAAATGCCCCGGCGCGTCATGGTAAGCACCCGGCAGCGGCGAAGTTCCGAAGAACCATGCCGCTGCACGGGCAGTATCAGATCAGGCGAGTTCCTTCAGGCGTTCCACAAGGGTCTCACCCAGCAGCGACGGCGAGGACGACACCTTGATGCCGGCTTCTTCCATGGCTGCGATCTTGTCTTCGGCGCCGCCCTGGCCGCCCGAAACGATGGCGCCGGCGTGGCCCATGCGGCGGCCCGGAGGCGCCGTGCGGCCGGCGATGAAGCCTGCCATGGGCTTCTTGCGGCCGCGCTTGGCTTCGTCCTTGAGGAACTGAGCCGCTTCTTCTTCAGCCGAACCGCCGATTTCGCCGATCATGATGATCGACTGGGTGGCTTCGTCGGCCAGGAACAGTTCCAGCACGTCGATGAAGTTGGTGCCGTTGACCGGGTCGCCGCCGATGCCGACTGCGGTGGTCTGACCCAGACCTGCGTTGGTCGTCTGGAAGACCGCCTCATAGGTGAGCGTGCCTGAACGCGACACAACGCCGACCGAACCCTTGGAGAAGATCGAACCGGGCATGATGCCGATCTTGCATTCGCCGGGGGTCAGGACGCCGGGGCAGTTCGGGCCGATAAGGCGCGACTTCGAGCCCGAAAGGGCGCGCTTGACGCGAACCATGTCGAGGACGGGAATGCCCTCGGTGATGCACACGATCAGTTCCATCTCGGCGTCGATCGCCTCAAGGATCGAGTCGGCGG
The DNA here is from genome assembly GCF_001046635.1 of Novosphingobium barchaimii LL02. Classification (GTDB taxonomy): domain Bacteria; phylum Pseudomonadota; class Alphaproteobacteria; order Sphingomonadales; family Sphingomonadaceae; genus Novosphingobium; species Novosphingobium barchaimii. The sequence continues at coordinate 114,472 of NZ_KQ130454.1, read as the reverse complement.
CGAACGGCGGCGGAACGTAAATGCACGATGCGGTCGCACCGGTCGAAGCCTTGGCTTCGGCGACGGTGTTGAAGTTGGGCAGACCGATATGCGTCGTGCCGCCCTTGCCGGGGGTGACGCCGCCGACCATCTGCGTGCCGTAGGCGAGAGCCTGCTCGGTGTGGAAAGTGCCGGTCGCGCCGGTCATGCCCTGGGTGATGACCTTGGTATTCTTGTCGATGAGAATGGACATCGGTTTTTCCTGTTCCTGATCGTGAAAAGGCTGACGGCCGTGGCCTGCCGCGTTTTCAAGAAACTATTCAGCCCGCGCGATACTGGCCACCTTGACAGGGCCAGACCGCGCGGGCCGGTGAGATTTTTAGGCGAGGCTGCCGTCGATGGCCTTGCAGGCCACCAGCAGTTCCTTGACCGCGTCGACCGAGACCTGGAAGTTGCCCTTGGCTTCTTCGTCCAGCTCGATTTCGATTACCTTCTCGATGCCATCGGCACCGATCATCGCCGGCACGCCGACGTAAAGGCCGTCAACGCCGTACTGGCCGTCGACATAGGCGGCGACGGGCAGGATGCGCTTCTGATCGTTCAGGTAGGCTTCAGCCATCGAGATTGCCGAAGCTGCCGGAGCGTAGAAGGCGGAACCGGTCTTGAGCAGACCTACGATCTCGCCGCCGCCCGAACGGGTCCGCTGCACGATCGCGTCGATCTTCTCCTGGGTGGTGAGGCCCATCTTGATGAGATCGGGCACGGGAATGCCGTTGACGGTCGAGTACTGCACGACCGGCACCATGGTGTCGCCGTGGCCGCCGAGCACGAACGTGTTCACGTCACGGATCGAAACGCCGAATTCCCAGGCGAGGAACGTCGAGAAACGTGCCGAGTCGAGAACGCCGGCCATGCCGACGACCTTGTTCGCGGGGAGGCCCGAGAATTCGCGCAGCGCCCAGACCATCGCGTCGAGCGGGTTGGTGATGCAGATCACGAACGCGTCGGGTGCGTACTGCTTCAGGCCTTCGCCCACGGCCTTCATGACCTTGAGGTTGATCTGCAGCAGATCGTCGCGGCTCATGCCGGCCTTGCGGGGCACGCCTGCGGTGACGATGACGACGTCCGCGCCGGCAATGTCGGCGTAGTCGTTGGTGCCGGTGATGGAGGCGTCGAAGCCTTCGACCGGGCCGCACTGCGACAGGTCGAGCGCCTTGCCCTGGGGAATGCCCTCGGCAATGTCGAACAGGACGATATCGCCCAGCTCCTTCTGCGCGGCGAGGTGGGCGAGCGTGCCGCCAATGTTGCCTGCGCCGATAAGGGCAATCTTCTTACGAGCCATGATCCGTGCGTGTCCTTCCCAATGGCGGGATTTTGACGGACTTCAAAAGCGGCCTGCATTCAATCCCGCAGAAGGCAGGCGCCGGGTTTGCAAGGGGCGCACTACGCCCCTGTGTGGCACATTGCAACCGCCAAAGGCTCCTCCCACAGGGATCAGTGCACTTTTATCTGATAATAGTTCGCAATTGCAATAAAGTGCGGAAATGGCCGGAAACGGGCACTTCAGACACGTTTCGGCAATCATGTAAAAAGGGAAGTTCTGGTGATTGCGATGTCTTGGAGGCACGGTGTCGGCCATCGCGCAGCGCGAGGCAAGCCTCCCCAGGCGCGATTCGCCGAAGGCCCGATCCGGGCGGTCGCGGATGGTGTTTGGCGTAAGGCTGCCAGAAGGAGCGGGTCCCTGCTCCCTCCCTCATTCTTCATGCCTGAAGGCGGCGCGTTGCGGCGGCGGCCATGCGGCGATCGAGCTGTCGGCAGATCTCAAGCCAGTGCGCGCTGGCGCTGACATCGCCCGAGGCATGGGCGGTCTCGGCTTCGGTGCGAGCGCGGCTGGCGGCGGAAAGGCCGTGACGGGCGAAATGCATCAGCGCGGCGGCCAGTGCGGCGTCGATTTCGGACCAGGCCGCTTCGGCAGCGCTCGCCGTGTCGCTCGATACGGTGCGCAGCACCGGCCCGCTGCTGGGGATGTTGTCGTTGACCGCGCCGAGAGGGGCGCCCAGGCACAGGGATCGCGCAATGGCCGGAGTAGTCCCGCCAAAGGCGGCGGCAAAACGGATGGTCATGTGCTGTAGGCCTTTTGTCTTGTGGTCGTTGCTTGCGCCCATTCTATCCGATCAGGCGCTAATCCATCATGAGAGGACTTGGTTTCCGAAACCTTGACCGTCGCCCCTAGGGGCATTTCCTTGGCTAATCCTTTGCAATCAATTGATAACCAATCGAACTGCAAATTGACACCTCAGTTGCCGGGATTTGCGATCCAACGGCCTGAGTTGGCGTACTCCGCCTTGATGCCTTGCGAGCCTGGCAGGTTCTTTGCGCGATAGAGAGAGTCGCCGCCGCGATCCTCGACTTGCGAGGAATAGACGGGGACCATGGTGGGCGCAGCCTGCGCGGCAGGCGCTTCCTTTGCGACGGCGGGTTCCGCGGTCAGGCCGAAGGCGCGCTGCACTGCCAGCGGGTCGAGCGCGGCCGCGGCCGCTGCTGCGCCGGAACTGTCGTCGCGGCGATGGGGAGCGGCCATCGGTTCGCCGCCGAAATAGGCATAGCGGAAAGTGGCTGGGGCTCCGGCGGCGCCGCGCATGCTGTAGAACCGGTGAGCGCCGATGGTGCCGAGATAATTGAGGCTGGGCGCCCAGTAAGGGCTGACCTGAACCGTATGATAATGCGTAGCGAGGCCGACCGGGGCGTAGACATAGCCCGACAGGGCCTGGCGCGCGACGTTTTCGGCGCGGTCCCAGAACATGGCCTGCGGGCGGCGGGCGAGGGCGCCGTCGCAGGTGAATGAGAACTGGCAGCCGGTCGGCCGTTCCGAGCCTTCATAGACGACGCCGCAGACGCTCTTGGGATAGGCCGGGTGAGCAACGCGGTTCAGGACGACCTGCGCCACGGCGCGCTGCCCGGCGTCGGGTTCGCTGGCGGCTTCATAATAGATCGCGGCTGTCAGGCATTGAAGCGCGCGGCTCCTGTCCACACCGGAATTGTCGATGCGCCCCAGTACATCGAGCGCCCGCGCGGTCGGCCCGGCTCCGAGGGTCGGGCCGGAAACGGTGTCGTCGGCGTCCGAGCGGATGCCTTCGCCTATGCGCAGGGGGGCCGCGTCGGTGTCGAGGTAGTAGAAGGCCGAGCCGGGAAAACTTGCGCCCGATTGCTCGAAGGGCATGGGCAGGACCGAGGGTTCCTGCGTCCCGGCATCGGCGATCGAGAAGCGGTCCCATCCGCCGCCAAGCCCGTTGGGTTCGGCGAAGGCAGGCAGCGCCACGGCGGCGAATACGGCGACGCCCAGCGTCCAGCGCCGCCTCAGCTTGATCGGGTGTCGACCGACGCCGCGCGCACGCCTTGAATAGCGGCCAGTGAAATCACGCGGGCGTTCGAACGCTTCCTCTGCCGGGAATCCGCTCATGGCCGCCGAAGCAGCGTCAGATGCGAAAGGGGCAAGGGGTGGAAGCACTCGAGTCCTATATTCAAAAAAGGAGGCGCAATTCTGCAGCACCGGGCCTTACCGACAATTCCGGTTGGCGCACCCTGACATTCGTCGCCGTCCCGTTGCGGTACAGGCTGTGTCTTTACGCTTAAGAGCTTAAGAATTCATCGCGGATACGCGTGCTTGCCAAGGGCGCGGCGCGGCCTTATCGGCGCGGCTACGTCATGGGTGCCCGCACATACGGGCCTAAGAGGGAAGCCGGCCGAAACTGCCGGCGCTGCCCCCGCAACTGTGACCGGAGAGCCTGTCTCCACACGCGCCACTGGCCGCCGTTCCTGAATGGGGATGCGCTGGGAAGGCGGGGGCAGGCGATGATCCGGGAGCCAGGAGACCTGCCCAGGACGGTCGTTCCGTATCCGGACGGGGTGTTCCGGGTGCAGCGAGCATCGCGTGCCATGAGGAAGGGTGCGCGGAGCCTCCGCCAAGAACGGCGAAAACGTTCAAGGTTCGGAGGAAAACAATGAAGTATATGTTTCTGATCGGTTCGGCGCTTGCCGTCAGCGCGCCTGCCATGGCGCAGGACGCGTCGGATGGGATCGTCGTCACCGCCACTCGCCAGCCCACGCCCATCACGCAGATCGGCCAGTCGGTCACCGTCGTCACCCGCGCCGAGATCGAGCGCACCCAGGCGACCACCGCGACCGATGTTCTGGCTCGCATCCCCGGTGTGTCGACCGTTCAGTCCGGCGGCTTCGGCCAGCCTTCCAGCGTGTTCATCCGCGGCGCCGAAAACGCGCAGAGCCTTGTCCTGATCGACGGCGTGCGCATCAACGATCCGGGCGACGTAGGCGGAGGCTTCGATTTCGGCGCGCTCACCATCGGCCAGTTCGACCGCGTCGAGGTCGTGCGCGGATCGTCGGGCGTGTTGTGGGGCAGCCGCGCCATAGGCGGTGTCATCAACTTCATCACCGCCCGTCCGACCGAACAGTGGACCGCGCGCGCCCAGGCCGAATACGGCTGGCGCGACCGCAAGCAGGTGAGCGCATCGGCCGCCGGCCTTGTCGGCCCGGTAGGCCTGACGCTGGGCGGCAACTGGCTGAAGGGTGATGGCTTCTCGGCCTTCGACGAGGACCGGGGCGCTACCGAAAAGGACGGCTTCGAAAGCAAGAGCGCCAATGCACGCGCCGACGTCGAGCTGGCGCAGGGCCTTTCGGTGGATGCGGGGGGCTTCTACACCAAGGCCAATTACGACTACGACAACACCGGTGCCGATGCGCTGAACGTGGGCCTCAAGCGCGATACGCTGGGCTATGCCAATCTGCGCTACTCCGGCCTCGACGACCGCCTTTCGGCCCGCGTGGGCTACGGCATCAACGACACCAAGCGGATTTCCGATGACGCCGTGTTCGGCCCCTACCAGACCAAAGGCCGCACCGAGCGCTTCGAGGGTCAGGTACTGTTCGCGCCGGTCGAAATGGCCAGCGTGCAACTGGGCGCGGAGACGGAAAAGCAGAAGTTTTCGGACAATTACGGTTCAAACGACGATACCTCGATCGACAGCTATTATGGCAATCTGACGCTGCGCCCACTGGCGGGCCTGACGCTGAACGGCGGCTTGCGCTATGACGATCATGAGGATTTTGGCCACAAGACCACCTTCGCGGCCAACGGTGCCTGGGTGATCGGTTCGGGCGACGAAGCGCCCATCCTGCGCGCCAGCTACGGCGAAGGGTTCAAGGCGCCCTCGCTCTACCAGCTTTACACCAATGCCGGTTTCCGTGCGCTTGATGCAGAGACGTCCAAGAGCTGGGACGCGGGGGTCGAACAGCCCTTCGCGGGCGGCACGGGCCGCTTCACGCTGACCTATTTCGATCGCAAGACGAAGAACCTGATCGATTACGACCTCACTCAGTTCAATTACTACAACGTCGGCCGCGCGCGGGCGCAGGGCCTGGAACTGGGAATGCAGGTGGCGAACTGGCAGGGTTTCGACGTCAATCTTGCTGCCACATATCTCGATGCCACCAACGAGCTGACCGGCGCGCAGCTTGCGCGCCGCCCGAAGACCAACCTCTACGCCAGCCTCGACAAGGCTTGGGAAGTGGGCCTGAAGCTGGGCGCAGACCTGCGCGTGGGCGGCGGCCGCTATGATGACGCCGCCAACAGCCAGTACGTCGGCGGTAACGTCGTCGTCGGCCTGCGCGGCGCTTTCGCGGTGACGCAGAACGTCGAGATCTATGGCCGGATCGAGAACCTGTTCGACGAACATTATGAAGTGGTGCGCACTTACGGCACGCCGGGCCGCTCCGCCTATGCCGGCGTTCGCGTGAAGATGTGACCTGGCGCCCGGTCGCGACATGGCTGGCCGGACCAACCCCTTCCGCAAGGAAGGGGTTGGTGTTTATGCACAATGCTCAAAAGCGGGGCAGCCGTTCATCCTGCGTACTGGTCCTGATGTCGGCCCTTGCGCTTTCGGGTTGCGGAAATGACGCTCCGATCGCCGATGCGGGGCACCCCCGGATCGTTTCGCTGAACCCCTGCACCGATGCGGTACTGGCGCAAGTCGCAGCGCCGGGGCAGCTGCTGGCGATTTCGCATTATAGCCACGACCCTTCCGCGACATCGATGGACATTGCCGAAGCGGCCCGGTTCGGTGACACGTCGGGCACCGTCGAGGAAATCGCCGCCTTGGCCCCCGACGTGGTGGTGGCCAGCAGCTTCATGGCGCCCACGACCGTGCAGGCCCTGCGCGATATGGGTATGCGTGTGGTGCTGGAACCGATCCCTTCCGACGTCGCCGGATCGCTGGCGCAAGTACGCAGCCTGGCGGCGCTGGCCGGCAACCGGTCGGTTGGCGAAGCGCTGATCGACCGCATCGAAGCTGCAATGGCCAAAGCAGCGCCGGCTGCCGGCACACGGCCGGTCCCGGCGCTGCTTTGGGAATCGGGCGGCATCGTTGCGGGGGACGATACGCTGATCGTCGACCTCATGCGCCGCTCGGGCTTCGCCAATGCCGCCGCCGCGCGGGGGCTTGGGCAGGCGGACTTTCTGCCGCTCGAGCGCGTGCTCGCGGATCCGCCGCGCGTGATCTTCACCGTAGGCTCGCCTGCCGCCGAAGAGGACCGAATGCTGCGCCATCCCGCTCTCGCGCAGGTCAAGGGAATGACTCGCGCGCCGCTCGACCGTTCGCTGCTGTGGTGCGGCGGCCCGACCATCCCGCGCGCGCTGGCCCGGCTGGTTCAGGTGCGCCGGGAATTGAATATCCCATCGACCGCGTCCAGGCCCCGCTCATGAACCGCCGACTGATCCTGATCCTCGTCGCCGCGCTTGTCGTCGCCGTGCCGCTTTCGCTGCTGGCGGGGCAGGTGTGGATTGATCCCATCGCACCGACTACGCGCAATGCCGCGTTGATCCTGTTCGAATTGCGCCTGCCGCGAGCCGCGCTGGCTCTGGTAATCGGAGCGGGGCTGGGTGTTTCCGGGGCAGCGATGCAGGGGTATCTACGCAATCCGCTTGCCGATCCGGGCCTGTTCGGCATCGCGCCCGGCGCTGCGCTGGGCGCGGTGCTGAGTTTCTGGACGGGCTATGCGGCTTCGGTCTGGCTGTTGCCGGTCTTTGCCCTTGTGGGCGCGGGCGGGGCGATGGCTCTACTTGCACTGATCGCCGGGCGGGAGGGCGGGGTCGCGCTGTTCACCATGGCGGGCCTTATGATCGCCAGCCTTGCGGGCGCGTTGACCAGCCTTGCGATCAGCCTTTCGCCCACGCCTTTCGCGATGAGCGAGATTGTGACCTGGCTGATGGGCGCGCTGGCTGATCGGTCATGGCGCGAAGTGGGGATCGCTGCCCCGCTGACCCTGGCCGGGGTGGGCGTACTTATGTCGGCCGGGCGCGGGCTGGATGCCCTGACGCTGGGAGATGCGGCTGCACGATCGCTGGGGCTGGAGCCGGGACGGCTGCAAGCGCGGATGATCGTGGGCGTGGGGCTTGCGGTTGGCGCGGCGGTGGCGGTCGCGGGCGTGATCGGCTTCGTCGGGCTGATGGTGCCGCATCTGGTGCGGCCGCTGACCGACCGGCGCCCGTCCTCGCTGATGGTGCCCAGCGCGCTTGCCGGCGCGCTGCTGCTGCTGGTCGCCGATTGCCTGTGCCGGATGCTGCCGCTTAGCGGCGGCGAATTGCGGCTGGGCATCGCCCTGAGCCTGCTTGGCGCGCCATTTTTCCTCAAATTGCTGCTCGACATGCGCCGGGGGCTGGCATGACCACAACACTGGGCTGCGTGAATCTCAGCCTTGCCGACCGGCTTACCGATCTGACTTTGTCGCTTCACGAGGGTGAGGTGACGGCGATCTGCGGGCCGAACGGTGCGGGGAAATCCACGCTGCTTTCTTGCCTTGGCGGCCTGGTCGCGGCGGATGGCGGACTGGTGACGCTGGGTGGCCGGCTGTTGCGCAACGTCCCCGCTCAGGAGCGCGCGCGGTGTATTGGATACTTGCCCCAGTCACCCGAAATCGCCTGGGACGTGAGTGTCGAGGTGCTCGTCTCGCTTGGCCGGCTGCCTTGGGGCGATGCTGGGGCGCAAGCGGGAAGGGACGCTATTGAAGAGGCCATTGCGGCGATGGACTTGGGCGCCTTGCGCAACCGCCGCATTTCGCGCCTTTCAGGCGGCGAACGGGCGCGGGCGTTAATGGCAAGGGTATTGGCGACCGGCCCGGCGTGGCTGTTCGCCGACGAACCGCTGGCCAATCTGGACCTGCGTCACGCGATCGCGCTGATGCGCCGTTTTCGCGAGCAGGGCAGCAAGGGCCGGGGCGTGGTGCTGGTCCTGCACGATCTGGCCACGGCTATGAACTTCGCCGACCGCGTGATCGTCCTCGACCAAGGGCGGCTGGCAGCAGACGGGGAACCGGCCCACGCGCTACGGTCGGAAGTGATCGAGCAAGTCTGGCGGTGCAAGGCAGGATGGCTCGGCGAACGGGGGATGCGGGCGCTGTCGCTGGGGTAGTGCCAAGCCTCATCCATTAACGTCAGCCTGGTAGAAAGCGGCCCCTGGTCCAAACGCGCATGGTTTCCTCGTTCTTTTCGCTCTCGCGCAGATGCTCTTCGCGCTGGCGGTCGAAAATCAGCGATCCCGTTGCCCGCGCGAAGCGGCTGCGACGGAAGGGAATTTCAGCTCCGATGTTCATGTGTTTTTCCTCTCAATGCGACAACGCGCGAAGACGACATGCAGTTCCCGCATCAGGCCGGAAATGCGGACAAGCGCGATGCGCAATACATTCAGCGCTGCCCCACACCGCGCGAGAATTGATCCTGCAGGCTGGTCAGTGCGCGGGCCGAGACGGGCGGCAGTTCGCGGGCGCGCTTGCCTTTGCGCAGGGCGGCGCGGTCTTTCTCGGATGGCTCGACGACGCGCACGCGCACCGCCGCTTTGCCACGAGCGCGAACGCCTAGCAGCTCCGCCGCGCCTTTTGACAAGTCGAGGATGCGCGTCTGATCCCCGTAAGGCCCGCGATCGTTCACCCGCACCAGGATGCGCCTGCCGGTGTCGAGCGCGGTGACTTCAACATAGGAGGGCAGGGGCAGCGTCTTGTGGGCAGCTGTAAACCAGCCCGGCCGGAAACGCTCGCCATTGGCGACCTGGTTGCCGCTTTCGCTCCCGTACCAGGTCGCATAACCCAGCATGTCGTAGCCCGGCTGCGCGGCAGGCGTATAAGTGGTTCCGCGGATCTTGTAGGAAGGCCCGATGCGCACCGGCACGTCGCTGACCGGACGGTATTTGACGCCGCCGCCGCAGGCCGCCAGCATGGCGGCAAGGGCAAGGGCGAGCGCGTTTCGCAGGAAAACCATCTGTCCAGCCTAGGCGCGGCGCGATTGCCGGCCAACGCGCGCGCACGGCCTTTCCACAAGCGCGGCGGAACCGGGCGCCCGTCCGGCCGGTTTCCCCTTCCTACTCAAGGAGCTGCCATGCCGACGATCCTGCAGACGATGACCGTAGCCGCGCGCGACCGCGCGCGCATGGCCGAAGTGAGCGCAGTGATCGCCCGCTTCGGGCTTGACTCGCTGCTCGCCCGGCTGGGCCTGGGCGGCGAGGCGCGAGAGGAGGCCGACCTTCCCACCCGCACCCGGCGTGCGCTGGAGGCGCTGGGGCCGACTTACGTGAAGCTTGGCCAGATCCTCGCCACCCGGCGTGACCTGCTGCCGGACGAGTGGATCGCCGCCTTCGAGCAACTGCAAAGCGATGCCCCGCGCCTCCCGTTCGAGGCGCTTCGTCCCGCCGTCGAGGCCGCGCTGGGCGAACCGCCCGAAACCGCCTTCGCGCGTTTCGATACGCAGCCCCTTGCCGCTGCTTCGATCGCGCAGGTTCACCGCGCCGAGATGCACGACGGGACCGAAGTGGCGGTGAAGATCCGCCGCCCCGGGATACGCCCGCGCATGGAAGCGGACCTGCGCTTGCTGCGCCATCTTGCGGCGCTGGCCGAGGCGCGCAGCGCCGGCGTGCGACGCATGATGCCGAGCGCGATGATCGAGCAGTTGGGCCGGGAAATCCTCGACGAACTCGATTTCACCAACGAAGGCCGCAACGCCGACCTCCTGCGCGCCGACCTCGCCCAGCTGGAGCGCGTCGTCGTGCCGCGGATCGACTGGGCGCATACCAGCGAAGGCGTGCTGGTGATGGACTTTGTGGCGGGCGTGCCCCCGCGCGATCCTGCGCTGCTGCGGGGGGAAGGCATAGACCCCGCCTCGATCGCGGATCTGGGCGCGCAGCTGGTGCTTGAAATGGTGCTGGTCAATGGCCGTTTCCACGCCGATCCGCACCCCGGCAACCTGCTGTGCCTGCCGCCCTCGGCGCCGGGCACGGGTGACCGCCTGGCCCTGCTTGACCTCGGTTCGGTCGGCTTCGTATCGCCCCGCCGCCAGCACGAATTCCTGACCTTTATCCTGTCCCTGCGCGGCAACGACCCCGGCGGGGTCGCCGACATGCTGGGCCTGTGGTCACAAGCCGGCGAAGTTCCGCGCGAACGGCTTCTTGCGGCCGCAGAACGCCTAGTGGCCCGCCACGGCACCGGGGCGCTGGTGCTCAATTCCATGGTCGCGGACTTCTTTCCGCTGCTGCGCAAGGAAGGCTTGGTGCTGCCGCCCGACCTTGTGCTGATCTTCAAGGCGATGGTGACGATGGACGGCGTGCTCTCCGGTATCGCCCCGGACTTTGATCTGTCGCAGGCCCTGACGGCGCTGCGGGGCCGACTCGTCGCCTCGCGCCTGACCCGCCTCGCATCGCCGGACCGGCTGGAGGCGGTGCTGTTGGAAATTTCCCGCCTCTCCGCCGATGCACCCCGCCTGATGCGCGCAGCCACCGCGCGGCTGGAAAAGGCGGAGGAAGCCGGACCGGAGACCGGACAGGGGCAGGCGGTTCGCCATGCCGGAGCGCTTGTGGCAGGAGCGCTCGTGCTTCACGCGCTGATTGGCGTGATCGCAGGGTTTTTATGAGGACAGCATGACGAAGGGGGATCGCCCGCTTGCCGATACTCTACCGCCCGTCACACCGTTCATAATACCCGGCCCGGCAAGCGTCGACGTCGCGCCGCCATTCGGCCATCGCACGGTCGTATTCGCGGAGCTCGCGGGCATAATCCGCCCGGGCCGACGCATAGTCCTGTCGATCCGCTGTATAGCCCGCGTCCTCGTGATCGCGCGTAGCCCGTCCGGCGGCGTGGTCGCGCCAACCTTTGGCATAGCCGGCGTCGCGCTGTTGAACGTGGTCGAGTTGCGCGCGATTGAGGCGACGGATTGTCTCGCGGTCGCGGGCGATCGCTTCAGGGGTCATCGCCGGATCGCGCGGATCGTCGGCGAGTGCGGGCGCCGCGCAGGCCAATGCGATCAACGCTCCCGACAGATGAAGCCTGCGCGAAACAGCCATTGCACTTGAACCCCGTCAACCCCGATATCCGATTGTGACGTTTATGGGGCGCAAATGCAAAGCGGTTGCGATGAGCGGTTGGCCGATCAGCTGCCGGGCGCGGCGGGGCATTTCACGGCGTCGCCCTTCCAGCAGTAGGGGTTGCTGCGCTCCCATTGTTTGCGGTCCTGATGGTAGTCCTGCTCTGCCGCGTCGTGGCGGGCCAGGATATCAGAATAGCGGGCACCGTCGCGCTGGGCTGCCATGTCGTTGATGGCGACGGCGGTGTCATGGTGAGCCTGGCTGGCGGCGTTGGACTCCACCTGCGCACGGGCGGCCGCAGCCTGCTCTGCGTTGAGCATCTGGCGGCGGGCTTCGGGACTGTTTTGTTCAGCGGTGTCGGCAGCGGGCTGCTTGGCCTGTGCGAATACAGTTGCCGGGGCTACCAGCATGAGCGCTGCGAATGCGGTTGCAAGACGCGGGATGGGGCGCATGAGCTTTCTCCAGTCGTTGATGCGTTTCGAGTGAGTAACTCGGCTGCTCGTCTCGTCGTTCCCGGAAGGCGTGGGGGCTTGCCTCCCGGCCATGGCACCCCATCTTTTGCGAAACCCGCGAAGCCCCTCTTGAAGGGTGCGAACAAATCTGGAACATACCGCCTCCATGAGTCTCACCCACATCACTGTGCGCGGCGCGCGCGAGCATAACCTCAAGGGCTTCGACATCGCGCTCCCGCGTGAGAAGTTGATCGTGATCACCGGGCTGTCGGGTTCGGGCAAGTCGAGCCTGGCTTTCGATACGATCTATGCCGAAGGGCAGCGCCGCTATGTCGAGAGCCTCTCGGCTTATGCGCGCCAGTTCCTTGAAATGATGCAGAAGCCCGATGTCGAGCATATCGACGGGCTTTCGCCGGCGATCTCGATCGAGCAGAAGACGACGAGCCGCAACCCGCGCTCGACCGTGGCCACCGTGACCGAGATCTGGGACTATATGCGGTTGCTTTGGGCGCGCGTGGGCATTCCCTACTCGCCCGCCACGGGCCTTCCGATCGAGGCGCAGACGGTGTCCAACATGGTCGACCGGGTGATGGCGCTGCCTGAAGGTACGCGGCTTTATCTGCTCGCCCCCGCGGTGCGCGGCCGTAAGGGCGAATACCGCAAGGAACTGGCTGAATGGCAGAAGGCGGGCTACACCCGCGTGCGCATCGACGGCGAGTTCTATGCGATCGAGGACGCTCCGGCGCTCGACAAGAAGTTCAAGCACGACATCGAAGTGGTGGTCGACCGTATCGCGGTGAAGGACGGCATCCAGACGCGCCTTGCCGACAGCTTCGAGCAGGCGCTCAAGCTGGCCGAGGGGCTGGCCTATGTCGATTTGGCGGACACGACGGTGGCGGAGCTTGCCGGAGAGCCGGCAAGTTCGGCATCGGCGAAGAAGGGTGCCAAGGCCAAGGCTGCAAAGGCCGATGAGGCCGATGCGGGCGATGTCCCCACCCTGACGAAGGGCATGAAGAACGCCGGCCTGCCGGCCAACCGCATCGTCTTCTCGGAAAAGTTCGCCTGCCCGGTCAGCGGCTTCACGATCGAGGAAATCGAGCCGCGCCTGTTCTCGTTCAACGCGCCTCAGGGTGCGTGCCCTGCCTGCGACGGCCTGGGTGAGAAGCTGCTGTTCGACCCCCAGCTGGTCGTCCCCAATGAGCACCTGACGCTGAAGCAGGGCGCGATCGTGCCTTGGGCCAAGTCGAACCCGCCTTCGCCCTACTACATGCAGGTGCTTTCCAGCCTCGCCGCGCACTTTGGTTTCGACCTGACGACGGCGTGGGACGCGCTCTCGCCCGAGGTGAAAATCGTGATCCTTTACGGCACGGCGGGCAAGGCGGTGCCGCTTACCTTCAAGGACGGGCGCAAGGAATATACCGTCAACAAGCCCTTCGAGGGCGTGATCGGCAACCTCAACCGGCGGATGATCCAGACCGACAGCGCCTGGATGCGTGAGGAACTGGCCAAGTTCCAGACCGCGCAGCCATGCGAGACCTGTGAAGGCAAGCGCCTCAAGCCCGAAGCGCTCTCGGTCAAGATCGCCGGGGCCGACATCGCCGACGCCGCGCGCTTCTCCGTTTCGGACGGCTTCGCGTGGTTCGGCGAACTGGAAGCCAAGCTGACCGATCAGCAGAAGCAGATCGCCAAGGCCATCCTCAAGGAGATCAACGAGCGGTTGGGTTTCCTCAACAACGTCGGTCTGGATTACCTCAACCTGGACCGCACCAGCGGCACCCTGTCGGGCGGCGAAAGCCAGCGCATCCGCCTGGCCAGCCAGATCGGCTCAGGCCTCTCCGGCGTGCTCTACGTGCTCGACGAACCTAGCATCGGCCTGCACCAGCGCGACAACGACATGCTGCTCGTCACCCTCAAACGACTGCGGGACCTGGGCAATACCGTGATCGTGGTGGAGCATGACGAAGATGCCATCCGCACCGCCGACTACATCGTCGACCTGGGCCCAGGCGCGGGCGTACACGGCGGCGAGATCGTTGCGGAGGGTACGCTGAAGCAGGTGTTGAAGGCCAAGAACAGCCTCACTGCCGCCTACCTCAACGGAAGCCGCAGGATCGAGGTGCCGGCCAAGCGCCGCAAGGGCAACGGTTCGTTCATCACGGTGGAGAACGCGCGCGCCAATAACCTGACCGGCGTGACCGCCAAGTTCCCGCTCGGCACGTTTTGCTGCGTCACCGGCGTGTCCGGTTCAGGCAAGTCATCGCTCACCATCGACACGCTGCAGGCGGGCGCCTCGCGCCAGCTCAACGGCGCGCGGGTCATCGCGGGTGCGCATGACCGGATCAAGGGTCTGGAAAAGTGCGACAAGGTCATCGAGATCGACCAGTCGCCCATCGGCCGCACCCCGCGCTCCAACCCGGCGACCTACACCGGCGCCTTCACCCAGATCCGTGACTGGTTCGCCGGCCTGCCTGAAAGTCAGGCGCGGGGCTATAAGCCGGGGCGGTTCAGCTTCAATGTGAAGGGCGGCCGCTGCGAGGCGTGCCAGGGCGACGGCCTCATCAAGATCGAGATGCACTTCCTCCCCGACGTCTACGTGACGTGCGAGGAATGCCACGGCAAGCGGTATAACCGCGAGACGCTGGAAGTGAAGTTCAAGGGCATGTCGATCGCCGACGTGCTCGACATGACGATCGAGGACGCGGAAGAGTTCTTCAAGGCGGTGCCCCCCATCCGAGACAAGATGCACATGCTGAACGAAGTGGGGCTGGGCTACGTCAAGGTTGGCCAGCAGGCGACGACGCTATCGGGCGGCGAGGCGCAGCGCGTGAAATTGGGCAAGGAACTGGCGCGTCGCTCCACCGGGCAGACGCTGTACATCCTCGATGAACCGACCACTGGCCTCCACTTCGAGGACGTGCGCAAACTGCTGGAGGTGCTCCACCGCTTGGTAGACCAGGGCAATTCGGTGATCGTGATCGAACACAATCTCGACGTCATCAAGACGGCCGACTGGATCATCGACATGGGCCCCGAAGGCGGCGTACGCGGCGGTGAGATCGTGGCGACCGGAACGCCCGAGCAGGTGGTGAAGGAGCCACGCTCGTTCACCGGCCACTACCTCAAGCCGCTACTGGCAAAGTAACCATTCCTCCCCGAGCTTGCTCGGGGAGGGGAACCTTTCAAAGGATGGTGAAGGGGCTCCCCCGGTCTGTAATGAGATCAGGGGACAACGCCCCCCACCGCCTCAGACGTCGCGGGCGCCCAGCCAGTGTTCGTTCTCGGGCGGGGTGTAATTGACGATACGGTCGATCATCGTCTCGGGGTCCTTCTCGACGATCAGCATCGAGCGGTGGCGCGGCTGGAGGAATCCTTCCTCCACGACGTTGTCGATGAACTGGCGCAGGCCCGAATAGAAACCGCCCACGTCGAGCAGGCCGACCGGCTTGTTGTGGTAGCCAAGCTGCGACCAGCACCAGGCCTCGAACATTTCCTCGAAGGTGCCGATACCGCCGGGCAGGGTTACGAAGCCGTCCGCCAGATTGGCCATCATCGCCTTGCGCTCGTGCATGGTCTTGACGACGTGAAGCTCGGTAATGCCCTGATGGTCGTGTTCGCGGGCGCGCAGGGCCTCGGGGATGACGCCGATGACTTCGCCGCCCGCCGCGCAGACCGCATCGGCGATCACGCCCATGAGGCCGACCATGCCGCCGCCGTATACCAGGCCGATGCCGCGCTTGGCCAGAAGGGTGCCGAACTGTTCGGCGGCTTCGCGGTACACGGGACTGTTGCCGGCGGAGGAGCCGAGATAGACGCAGATACGCATGGGCTTAGCCGAGCCTTTCCGGGACCGAACGGGCTTCCTCGACGATGGCGTCCTTGGTGCCGACCGATTCCCACGGGAACACGAACCAGCGCTTGTCCTCGTCACGGTCGATCGCATCCACGAACAGTTCCGCTACGGCCTTGGACCGGGTGTTGTTGATCAGGACCGCGAAGCGCAGGTTTTCGGCCTTGCAGCCATTGGTGCCCAGCAGGGTGCGGATGTATTCGATGGTGCCGCCGCTGTCATTGATATCGTCGACGAACAGCAGGCGCTTGCCTTCGGCGCTCATGCCGGCGACCTTGCCGAGCAGTTCATCGGCGAAACCGGGAACCTTGGCGGAGTGGTCGATCGACAGCATCGGCAGTTCGAGCTGGTGCGAGATGTAGACGGCAGGCACGAGGCCACCGCGGCCAACGCCGATCACAAAGTCGGGTTGCCATTCTCCCTCGCCGATCTTGCGCGACAGCACGCGCACTTTGGCGAGGAATTCCTCGTAATATTCGAGGTAGTGCAGTTGAGGTTCAGCGTTTTCGCTCATCAGTCGCGAATCCTGTGCGGCGATGTGTGGGGAAAGGAGTGCCGATATCGTCACCGCGCGCCAAGAGCAATCGTGTGCGGCGCTTCACTCCCCGTTTTGCATCTTGAGGCGCATCGAATCGGGATAACTGAGCTGTGCGAAGCCAAGTTCGATCTCGGAAAGGACGATGCCGGCGGCATAGGATGGGGTGCGCGCGGCATTGGTGCACAGCGCCAACGTCATCGGCCGTAGCAGGGCGTCGGAAATACGGGTGAAGGAAAGCCGGCCGGCCTGAACCTCGGCGATGACGTCGAGTGAGGAGAGGATGCCGATGCCCACGCCTTCCTGCACCAGCGAGGTGATCATCTGGATGTTGTCGGAGGTCGCCTTACGCTCCACCTCCATCCCGGTCGCGCCCACCAGCACCTCAATCTGCTGGCCTACCGCCAGCGTGTCGGCCGGGAGGATCAGAGGGGAACCATTGCAGGCGGAGAAGCGGGCTTCGCGTCGGTCGGCCAGCGGATGGTCTGTGGGGGTGACGAAGCCCAGCACCACTTCGACGAAGGCGCGCACGGTCAGGTCGCGGTAGGACTGCGGCTCGAACAGGATGCCGAAGTCGACCTCGCCGCTGGTCACGGCCTTGCGCACGTCATCGTTGCCCAGGACGCGCACGCCCACGGTAATGCCGGGGTAGCGGTCCTGAATGGCGCGCACGGCGGCGGGGATATGGCCTTTCGCCAACGCGTCGATGATCGCCATCTCGACGTGGCCGCGTTTAAGGCCGCGCAGGTCTTCGATCTGGGCGCGGATATCGACCATGTTCTTTTGCCAACGGTTGCCCGCGGCCATCATGATCTCACCCGCTGCCGTCAGCCTGAGTCCGGTGGGCAGGCGTTCGAACAGGGGTGTCCCGATGTCCGCCTCGACGTTGAGGATCTGGCGAGCGATTGCTGATGCGGAAACGTTGAGTTCGTCCGCCGCCTTGCGGATCGAGCCGTGGCGACCGACCGCCATGAAGTATCTAAGGAAACGGGAAAAGGCGGGCATGATGGATTTTTTGAGACCTGCTCTAATTTTTGCAACGCTACGAGGGATTCATTGCGTTTGCTTGGCGCGAGTCAAGTGCCTTACCACTCATGGCAACACCGAAAGGTGCGATCCGGAAAGACCCTCCGATCCTTCGCTCTCCCTGAAGGACCGAACTTTTCAGAACCGCACTTTCGGTCGGGGGCGCTCTTTTCCATCGGGTTTCACCACCAGATCCGAAGGATGAGATGCCCCCGATTGCGGGGCTTGGGGAAACAATGACTGTGATTCGATCTGGACGTCCCTTGTGGGCCTGTTTGCGTGCGCTTGCGCTGGCTTGTGCGGCGGGTGCCATCGCGCCGGCTTCGCTGGGCGCCGCAGAGCCGGCGGTCCCTGCAATTCCCAAGATCACGCCGATCCCTGTCAAGGTCATCGTCATCGCCAATTTCGAGCCGGGCGCCGACACGGGCGATGCGCCGGGTGAATTCCAGCTCTGGGCCGAGCGTGAGCATCTCGACGAGGTGATCCCGCTCAAGGGTGCGCTTCATCCGCTGCGGCGTAATGCGCAGGGGCTTTACGGCATGGTCTGGGGTAGTCCGGATACGATGGTGGGCGGCGTTGCCGAACAACTGATGGCGCTGCTGGTCGACCCGCGCTTTGACTTTACCAGGACCTACTGGCTGTTCACCGGCATTTCCGGGGTTGATCCCAAGGTTGCCTCGGTGGGCAGCGCGGCGTGGTCGCGCTGGGTGGTGCAGGGCGATACGCTGCGTGAATTCGACGACCGGGAGGTCCCCAAGGACTGGCCTTATGGCCTTTTCGCGATCGGTGCAGCCAAGCCCAACATGCTGCCGGCGGCGACCGAGGACTTCGCGGGCTTCACCGATACCGGCAAGTTGACGATGTCGGTCAAGCTCAACCAGGGATTGGCATCCTGGGCCTATGGCCTAACCAAAAGCGTGCTGATCCCGGATAACGCCGAACTGCAGAAGGACCGTGCGCGCTGGAAGGGTTATCCCGCGGCGCAGAAGCCGCCCTTTGTGCTCATGGGCGAGACGCTGGGTTCTGTGCGGTACTGGCACGGGCCAGGCCGCACCCAGTGGGCGCGCGATTGGGTGAACCTGTGGACCGGCGGCAAGGGCCGCTTCGCGATGACCAACATGGAGAGCCAGTCGATGGCTGGCGCCATGCAGATCGCGGCCAAGCAGGGCCTGGTCGATCCGGCGCGCGTGCTGGTCCTGCGCACTGGCAGCAACCCTTCGATGCCGCCGCCGGGGGTGTCGGCGGTCGAGAGCGTCGCCAATGAGGGGGCGGGGCAGAAGGTGGCGTTCGAGGCCAACTACCGCGTCGGCGTGCCGGTCGTCCACGAACTGCTGGCACATTGGGACACCTATACGGACACCGTTCCCGAGGCTCCGGCACCATGAAGCGCGTGTTTCTTGCCCTGATGACGACTTGCTGCGCGCTGGCACTGTCGGCGCCGGCGGCCCATGCCGACGCTGCGAGCGAAGCGGCCGCCTCGGAGCTGGTGGATTCCGTTTCGGGCAATGCCGGGCGGCTGCGCATGGTGCTTCAGGCGATGCCCAAGGGTGGCGATCTGCATAACCACCTCGGCGGATCGGTATATGCCGAGGACTTCCTGAAGGTCGCGGCGAACAAGGGCATGTGCGCGGATGGCGGGCTTACGCGGATTGTGCCGCCGCCCTGCGCGCCCGATCGTGATATCGCGTCGATGGCGGTGCGCGATCCGTTCACCTATGCCAAGCTGGTCGATGCGATTTCGACGCGCGGGTTTCAGAAGGGCATCGGCCCGGCTCTGGTTTCCGGACATAGCCAGTTCTTCTCCAGCTTCGGCAAGTTCAGCCCGGCATTCGGCGGCGAAGTGCCGCGCTGGCTGGCGGATGCTTACGCAAGCGCGGGGCGCAACAACCTCGTGTATCTCGAACTGATGTACAATCCCGGCGCGCTGTCTGCCTACATGGCTGCTGGAGGCGACGAGGCCATCGACGCATCCATGCTGGGCGCCTCCTACGAGCACGAGATCGCGACCGTAGAGGGTCTGCTGGCCGGGACCATGGCCGACGTCACGCGCAATGACGCCGAAGCCCGCAAGCGGCTGGACTGCGCCGCCGCTGCCGCAAAGCCCGAATGCGACGTTGCGGTGCGTTACCTTTACTCGGCGATGCGCGGCGTGGCGCCGGCGCAGGCATGGCGTTCGCTCATCGCGGGCTTCGCGCTGGCCCACAAGGACCCGCGCTTCGTGGGCGTCAACATCGTGATGCCCGAGGACGATCCGGTCGCGCTGCGGGACTACGACCTGCACATGGCGATGTTCCGTTTCCTTGAGGCGAAATATCCTGACGTGAAGGTGACCATGCATGCGGGTGAACTTGCGCTCGGGCTGGTTCCCCCGCTCGACCTGCAGGACCATATCGCCAAGGCCATCGATGCCGGAGCGAAGCGCATCGGCCACGGCGTCGACATCGCCTACGAGGCTCAGGCCCCCGAAACTCTGGTGCGCATGGCGCGCGAGGGCATTGCGGTTGAGATCAACCTGACCAGCAATGCTGTGATCCTGGGCGTGGAGGGCGGAAACCATCCACTGCAACTCTACCGTTCGATGGGCGTACCGGTCATGCTCTCGACCGACGACGAAGGTGTGCTGCGCTCCGATATGAGCAACGAGTACGTGCGCGCCGTCACCCAGCAGGGCCTGCACTACGGCGATCTCAAGGAAATGGCGCGCGCCAGTCTGGAATATTCCTTTGCGCCCGGCGCCAGCCTGTGGCGCGCGCGCCGCTACGGCGATGTCGTCCAGCCCTGCGTCCGCGGCTTTGCCGAGGCACGGTGCAAGACCTTTCTGGCGGGTAGCGAGAAGGCTCGGTTGCAAGCGAGGCTTGAGGCCAACTTCGAGAAATTCGAGCATACGCTTGGCCGTTTTGGCAGCCAACAGGGGGCAAAGGAAGAATAGCGTTCAATACGTCTTCGCGGATGACTGAAACAATGCAATGATGCGCCGCAGCATAGACGAACGATATCGGGAGAGGAGGGGTATAACACTAACGAACGGAGAAGCGCGACTACGACGCTTCTACCGGTTCAGGGGGCATAACATGATGGGTATGATCAAGTTCAATACGCGCGAGTTCCGAAGCGCAACTCTCTCCGGCATGTTGCTGTGCTGCACTGCGATGACCACTCCGGCCTTCGCCCAAGCCGCCGCTGATACGGACGCCAACGGCAACGAGATCGTCGTCACCGGCTCTCTGGGTGCGCTGCCGATCGAAGGCGTGGGCACCGTGTTCGGTTTCGACAAGACGGTGACGGAGACGCCGCGCTCGGTGTCCACCATCAGTTCGGAGCAGATGGAACGCTTCGGCATCACCGACATTTATGACCTCGTCGCGCAGTCGCCGGGGACGTTCACCAACTCGTTCTTCGGTGTCGGCGGCGCGCTCGACATTCGTGGCACGCCCGGCGAAGTGTACTTCCGCGGCGTACGCCGCCTCGACAACCCGGGCAACTATCCGACCCCGATCGCCGCTTCCGAGCGTATCGACATCGTGCGCGGCCCGGCCTCGCCGATCTACGGCCCGTCAAAGACCGGCGGCTACATGAACTTCGTGCCCAAGTCTGCGCGCGTGCAGGGTGGCTCCTACCTCGCCAGCCCCGAAGGCAAGATCAGCTTCACCGGCGGCAGCTGGGCCAAGGCGGACATTGCAGCCGAACTGCGCGGTCCCGGTAAGTTGGGGACCCAGGAATTCGGCTATAGCCTTTACGCCGAAGTTGAGAATTCGGGCAGCTACTACAACAACATGTCGACCAAGCAGACCATCCTGCAAGGCTCGTTCGACACCGACCTGACCCCGAACCTGCGCCTTGAATTCGGCGGCATGTACCAGAACTACAAGGGCCAGCAGAACGGCGGCTGGAACCGCCTGACGCAGGACCTGGTCAACAATGGCACCTACATCACCGGCACCGCACAATCCCTCGATTCCAATGGTGACGGGCAGATGTCGGTCGAGGAAATCAATGCGGCGATGCCCGGCGGCCTGTCGGTTTTCGGCACTTTCGGCTGCGGCGGCTTCAGCACCGGCCCCAGCGGTTTTACCGATGCCTGTTTCACGTCGAGCTATCCTGAGCTGGCACTTACCAACGTGGGCACCGCCAAGCTGAGCCGCCGCGCGACGCTGACGGGCAAGAACGACCGCCTCGATAACAAGGCGACCACGCTTTACGCCGATCTGATCTGGACCGGCCCCGGCGACATCGAGATCAAGAACCAGCTGTTCTATGACGGCTACAAGAACATCAACGAGAATGCCTACGGCTTCTCGCAGTTCCACGATTCCTACGTGATCGAGGACAAGATCGTCGTATCGAAGGTATTCGATACCGATGCCGGCAAATTCTCTGTCCAGTTGTCGCCGTCGATCCGCTATACTAATTTCAAGCACGGTGAGGACTTCAACTACGAGTACTTTCACCGCGTCGACCTGACCGTGGGTTACACACCGGCCAGCGATCGCTTGCTGTCGACCGAATGCAACTGCAATTACGACACTTACGTTAAGGGCCACTACACCGACCTGGGCTTTGCCGGCCTCGTCGACCTCGACTTCAAGTTCGGTCTCGATGTGACGCTGGGCGCACGCTACGACACCATCAAGGGCGTCTCCAATTTCCAGGAAGCGTTCATGGAGGCTCCCAAGGCCATTTCCGGCGCGAAGGACCGGGACGGCGCCTGGTCGTGGTCTGCCAGCGCCAACTACAAGCTGCCCTTCGGCCTGATCCCCTACGTCACCGCAGCGCGCCAATCGGTGGTCATCGCGGGTCAGGGCGCCGAGATCGATCCGTTCAACCTCGCAGCCGGCACCTGGATCACGGCCTCCAAGCTTTACGAAGCCGGCATCAAGGGCAGCTGGCTGGACGACCGGCTCTATGCGGCTGTATCGGTCTACAAGCAGAAGCGCACCGACTACAGCTCGCAGTCGATGACCGTGAACCAGGCGGTCGAGACCAAGGGCCTCGAAGCCGAGTTCCGCTGGGCCGTGGATGAACACCTGCTCCTGACCGGTGGCTACACGCGCACCAAGGTGTGGAACCTGACCGCGCTCGAAGCCGGAGAGACGTTCAGCTTCTTCGGCATCGAGGATCTGGTGAACGTGACGAACCCGGCGCTCTACCTCGGCGGTCAGCCGATCGGCAACATTCCGATCCTGACGAAGGGCGACGCCCGCCGCGCGGGTATTCCGACCAACCTCTACTCCCTGACCGCGACTTATGCCTTCGACAATGGCATCGCATTGGCGGGAAGCATGGTGAAAGTGGACTCGGTGTACTCCGGTGCTTCGCAGGTCGTGAAGCTGCCGGCCTATACCAAGTTCGACCTTTCGGCCTCTTACGAGACCGGGCCGTTCGTGTTCCGCGCCGTCGTCAAGAACGTCACCGACAAGAAGTACTTCCGTGCCAACTTCACCGAACTGTTCGGTTCGACCATCGTTCTGCCGGAGCTGCCGCGCAGCTTCCAGGGCACGGTTTCGTACAAGTTCTGACGTGAATGAAGGGAGCGCCGGCCTTGGCTGGCGCTCCCACCTCTACTCTGTCACGACGACGGTTGATCAAGTTTTCGAAAGGTATCCCATGCGCTTCCAGACGCTCGCCTTCCTGTTCGCGGGCGCCATGCTGTCCTCTGTTTTGGCCATCGCCGCGCCGGCTCTTGCGGCCGATGCTCCTGCCGCGCCGTCGATCGCGGAGTGCGAACCCGGCGGTCCCTGCGCTCATCCGCTGCCGGTCAAGGTGGTGATCGTCTCGCTGTTCGAGATCGGCAAGGACGAGGGCGACGTCGCCGGCGAGTTCCAGCTATGGAAAGCGCGCCGCGGGCTGACCCAGCGCATTCCCTTCCCGCAGTCTTTCCACGACCTGTACTACAATCCCGAGACGCAGGTGTTGGGCATGGTCACCGGCATCGGCACCGCCCGTTCCACCGCGGCGACCCTGGCGCTCGGCCTCGACCAGCGTTTCGACCTGACGCAGGCCTACTGGCTGGTGGCGGGCATTGCCGGCATTGACCCGGAAGACGCATCGATCGGCTCGGTTGCCTGGGCGCGCTATGTCGTCGACGGCGACCTTGCCCATGAGATCGACGCGCGCGAAATCCCGTCGGACTGGAAAAGCGGCTATTTCCCGCGCAATACCAAGGGTCCGAATGACATGACAACCAAGCCTGACCCCTCGGGCGGCGAAATATACACGGTCAATCCCACCCTCGAAAAGTGGGCCTTCGACCTTACCAAGGATATCGAACTTCCCGACTCTCCGGCCATAGCGGCCGAGCGCGCGAAGTTCACCGATTACCCCCATGCGCAGGAAGCACCCTTCGTGCTGGAGGGCGACACGCTTTCTGCCATGACTTTCTGGCACGGCGAGAAGCTGACCGACTGGGCAAACGACTGGGTTCGCTACTGGAGCGGCGGCCGGGGTGATTTTGTAACCTCGGCGATGGAGGACACCGGCGTGATGCAGTCGATGACCTACCTCGACAATATCGGCCGTGCCGACCGCGACCGCGTACTGGTGGTGCGCGCTGGTTCCAACTTCACGATGCCGCCTCCGGGCGTGGATGCAGCGACGTACCTTCTGCGCGAGAACGAGGGCTACGCGGGCCTCGAGGCGGCGGTGGAGAACCTCTACACAGTGGGCTCGAAGGTGGTCGACGAACTGCTCGGCAACTGGGACCGCTACAAGGACGCGACGCCCTGATGGGTTTGACGCTGGTCCGCCACGCCGATGCGTTGGTCTGCATGGACGACGCGCGGCGAGAGATCGCCGATGGCGCAATGGCGTGGCGGGACGGCGTTATCGTTGCAGTGGGGACGAGCGCCGAACTGGCTCCACTGGCGGACGACGCAGACGAGGTGATCGATGCCAGGGGCTGCGTCGTCACCCCCGGCCTCGTCAACACGCACCACCATTTGTATCAGACGCTGACGCGGGCACTTCCTGGCGCGATCAACGTCTCGTTGTTCGGCTGGCTGCGGCGCCTCTACCCGATATGGGCGCAGTACCGGCCTGAAGACGTCTTTGCCGCCACCCAGCTTGGCCTTGCCGAACTGGCGCTGTCCGGCTGCACAATGAGTTCGGACCACCACTACCTGTTCCCCGATGGCGTCACGCTGGACGATTCCATCCATGCGGCTGCGGAAGTGGGCCTTCGCTTCCACGCCACGCGCGGCGCGATGAGCGTGGGGGAAAGCAAGGGTGGCCTGCCCCCCGACAGCGTAGTCGAGGAGGAGCCGGCGATCCTGGCCGACACCATTCGCGTGATCGACCGCTTTCATGATCCCAAGGACGGCGCGATGCTGCGCGTTGCCGTGGCGCCTTGTTCGCCCTTTTCCGTGAGCACGGACCTGATGCGCGATGCCGCTTTGCTGGCGCGCGACAAGGGCGTGATGCTGCACACCCACCTGGCCGAGGACGCCGACGACGTCGCCTTCTCGCTCGAACGCTTCGGCTGCCGGCCGGGCGAATATGCCGAAGGATTGGGCTGGACCGGCCCCGATGTGTGGCACGCCCACTGCGTTCAACTCGATCCGGCCGAAATCGACCTTTTCGCGCGCACCGGCACTGGCGTGGCCCATTGCCCCTGCTCGAACTGCCGCCTCGGTTCCGGCATTGCGCCGCTGCGGGCCATGATGGACGCAAGCGTGCCGGTGGGCCTTGGCGTCGACGGTTCGGCCTCCAACGATTCCGGCTACCTTCTGAACGAGGCGCGCCAGGCCATGCTGCTCCAGCGTGTGACGCACGGCGCCGACCGCTTCGACCCGCGCGAGGCGCTCTACATCGCCACGCGGGGCGGGGCGCGGGTGCTTGGGCGCGGCGATGTGGGTTCGCTCGAGGTGGGCAAGCGCGCAGACTTCGTGATTTGGGACATGGCGGACATTTCCTCCACTGGTGCCTGGGACAAGGTTGCTGGCCTCGTGCTCAGCCCGCCCACGGGTGCGCGCGACGTATTTGTGGAAGGGCGCGCCGCCGTGCGCAGCGGCGACCTTGCGCAAGTACGCCGCGAAGATGTGCTGCGCGCCGCAAACCGCTCGCTCGCCCGGCTCAAGACTTTCGCCTGAGGAACCTTGCGATGACCGCCCTGATAGCTCCCGAACTCGCCCCCGCTCCTGCTCCGACCGGCATGGCGCCGGCACAGGCGCGCGACCCGGACTGGTTCCCCGGCCTGCACGTCGCCGTTCCGCTGGGCATCCAGCATGTGCTTGCGATGTTCGTCAGCAACATGACCCCCGCGATCATCGTCGCGGGGGCAGGGGGCTTCGGTTTCGGGTCGGCGGACCCTTCGCAGATGATTTACATGATCCAGATGGCGATGCTGTTCGCCGGGCTGGCCACGCTGATGCAGACGATCGGCTTCGGCCCCGTCGGCGCGCGGCTGCCCTTGGTGCAGGGGACCAGCTTCGCCTACATCCCGATCATGATCCCGATCGTTGCGGGCAAGGGCGTTGAGGCGATGGCGGCGTTGACCACCGCTGCGCTGTTCGGCGGACTGCTCCACGCATTCCTCAGCATGTTCGTAGGCCGCATCCGCTTCGCGCTGCCGCCGCTCATCACCGGCCTCGTCGTGCTCATGATTGGGCTTTCGCTGATGCGCATCGGCATCCAGTACGCGGCCGGAGGCGTTCCCGCCGTCGGCACGCCCGCGTTCGGTGCATGGCAGAGCTGGCTGCTGGCAGGCGTGGTCGTGGTGGTGACACTGGCGCTCAACTTCTTTGGGCGGGGTATCTGGTCGACCGCCGCGGTTCTGCTCGGACTGATGGCGGGTTACGCGGTGGCGCTGGCGATGGGGCGGATTGACTTCGCGCCGGTTGCCTCGGCCGGCCTCGTCATGGTGCCCATGCCGTTCCATTTCGGCTTCGCGATTTCGGTATCGGCGATCTTGGGTTTCTGCCTGACGGGCTTCGTCTCCTCGATCGAGACGATCGGCGATGTCGATGCAATCTGCGAGGGCAATGCGGGTCGGCCGGCAACCGACAAGGAGCTTTCTGGCGCCGTCGCCGCTGACGGCGTGGGCACCGCGCTGGCCGCCGTGTTCGGCGCCATGCCCAATACCACTTTCAGCCAGAACGTGGGATTGATCGCGATCACCGGCGTCATGAGCCGCCACGTCGTGACGGTGGGCGCGCTGTTCCTCGTCCTATGCGGACTGCTGCCCAAGGTCGGCGCAGTCATCACCACGATCCCCATCGAAGTGGTGGGCGGGGGCGTGATCGTGATGTTCGGCATGGTAGCGTCTGCGGCGACCTCGATGCTCTCGGGTGTCGAGTGGACGCAGCGTAACATGCTGATCTTCGGTGTTTCGCTGTCGCTTGCGTTGGGGCTTCAGCTTGAACCTCTCGCGCTGCAGCATGTGCCGGAGACGGCGCGTGTCCTGCTGGGATCGGGGGTTCTGCCGGCGGCGGTGACGGCTGTGGTGCTGAACCTGTTGGTGCCGGGGCGGACATAGTTCACACCGTCCCGGACTTGAGGCGGGACGATGATTTTCTAGAACCGGAAGCCTGTGGACACAGTCCAGGCCACAGCCACGGCAATCGCGATACCGAGAACGGCCAGCGCCGGTGACCAGCGCAATTCGGCGGGTCTTTCGCCATCAGGCGTCTTGCGGCTGCCGGTAATCATCGGTCGGACAAGGTTCTGGCGCTTCCATACCAGGTAGAACGCCACCGCTGCCACATGCAGCGCCACCAGCGCGAGGATCGCGTTGAACAAGGTCTCGTGCAGTTCGGCAGCGGTACGGCCTTGATCGAACGAGACATAGTCCGCCAGCGGGCCGGATTGGAACCCGTCTACGTCTACAGCAAACAGGCCCGCCGTCACCATCAGTCCGATTACGGCGAGCATGGCGATGACGCTCCACCCGCCGAGCGGGTTGTGGCCATCGGCAGCATGTCCGGCACGGCGGCCAAGGCCCTTCATATAGGCAATGACCGCGCCCGGTCCGCGCACGAAGCTGGAAAAACGCGCGGTACGGGGGCCGGCAAAGCCCCAGAACACGCGAAACACCAGCAGCGCGAGGATCGCGTAGCCAGAAAGCCGGTGACGCTCCATGTCGTGCTGCTCGCCGCTCCACCACGAGAAGGCGATAAGGGCGACCAGCAGCCAGTGGAACAGACGGACGGCCGGGTCCCAGATACGGGTGGTGGAAGCGGCGGGCATACTCAGTTGTCCGCGCGGAACTGCTTGTGGCAGGCAGCGCAGGTGCCGCCGACGGCCTTGAACTGGGCGCCAACCGCAGCGGCGTTGCCGGTATTGGCGGCCACGACCATCTTGTCGGCTTGGGCGATGAAGGCCTTCATCTGGCCGTCGAAGACCGCGCGGTTGGTCCAGATAGCGGGCAGGGCGTCGGTCTTCACGCCCGAGGAGGGACCGCTGCCGTTGGGAAACAGGCCAGCCTGGGCGCGGCCCGTTGCGGCAAGGGTCTTGGCGGCGGTGACGGCAGCGGGCTTGTCGATCGTGCCGCTGGCAAGCTGGTCCTTGAGGACCTTCATGGCGCCGCCCATCTTCTTGAAGTTGGCGTGGCGCGTGGCGATCGTGGTGGCGGCCGGCGAAGCGGCGACAGCCAGTGTGCTTGTCACCGCGAGAAACGCGGCGGACATGCCAAGAGCGGCAAGGGAAAGGCTTTTCGAAAGCGTCATGGTTTTGTCGATCCTGTTCGAGTTTTGTGAATCAAGGATGGGCACTCGCTACCACGGGTGTGCCTTTTTGACCAAAGACTTGATCGTAGACTGCTTTTACCGTCGCAAGTCCGCCCTCGGCCATCTGCGCGGGGGTGGTGCCGCGCTGGTTGGCGATGTCCTGGCGGGCGCCGTGGGCCGCCAGAACGCGGAGCATCGGGGCAAGCTCACCATGCATTCCGCCGTCCAGCACCAGATGCAGCGCGGTTACTCCCTTGCCGTTGGCGACGTTGGCATTGGGGGCCAGCGCCAGTGCTTCCTCCAACGCAGCGGCGCTGCGGCCGGAAGCGGCGGCGAGGACCACGTTGACGCCGTTATCTGCGACAAAGGCCGGATTCGCCCCGCCCGCGACAAGGCGCTTCATCACCGCGACATGCCCGTGCTGGGCGGCGATCAGGAGGGGCGGCGTTGGCGGTACTGGCGCAGGCGGCATGCCGAAATTGGCCTCCGTCACCCACTTGATGCGCGAGGGGCCGGTCAGGCCATTGGCGTTCGCACCCTTGGCCAGCAGCAGCGAAACGAGCGCGTCGTCCCCTCCGGCTGCGGCGGCGTGGAGGGGCTGTTCGCCGTTGCGGTCGTGCTCGGCGA
This sequence comes from Novosphingobium barchaimii LL02, assembly GCF_001046635.1. Lineage (GTDB taxonomy): Bacteria > Pseudomonadota > Alphaproteobacteria > Sphingomonadales > Sphingomonadaceae > Novosphingobium > Novosphingobium barchaimii. The sequence continues at coordinate 85,934 of NZ_KQ130454.1, read as the reverse complement.
AAGCCGCCGGGGCGACGAGGCCGCGCTCCGCCAGGAATTCGGCGGCGCGCCAGTTCTTCTGGTATAGCGCCAACTGCACGGCGCTGGTGTTCTCCGGCCCGCGATGGGCGGCGTCGGCCCCGGTTTCGAGCAGTGCGCGCGTGGCATCCCCCGAACCGCTGGTGATCGCGAAGAAAAGCGGGGTGAAGCCCTCCGCAGTGATACGGTTCACCTTCGCGCCCGCCTTGAGCAGATGTGCTATAGCGTCGACATTGCCGGATGAGGCCGCCCACATCAGCGGTGTCTGCCCGCGCGTGTCGGGGGCATCTGCCTTTGCGCCCATGGACAACATGCGCGCGGTCGTCTCCGCACTGGAGAAGCGGGCACACACGGCAAGCGGGGTGCTGCCGTCCGGCCCTGCCTCGCGCACATCGGCCCGGGCATCCAGCAGCTGACCGACGATCGCCCCGCTGCCGCGCTCACAGGCGAGGGCGAGGGGGGTGAGGCCTTCGGCATCGGCGGTGTTAGGCTTTGCGCCACGCTTCAGCAGCAGCGCCACCATGGCCGGCTCCTGCGTTTCGATGGCGCGGGCGAGCGGGCTTTCGCCGTAGGCCAGCGGCTGGCTGGGGCTGGTCCCGGAATCAAGCGCAAAGCGGGCGCCGGGAATGTCGCCAGCGGTGATGGCCCGCGCCAGCGCATCGGTATCGGTATCGGCGTGCGCATAAGCCGTGCCGGGAAGTGCGAGCAATGCAGCCAGCAACATCCGGGACAACGGATGGACGCCGCCCTCACGCATCGGTCAGTTCCCGCAGCGGCGCGGTGCTGTCTCCGAACGAGGCCACCCGCACGTCCAGCGCGTTCAGTCCGGCGAGCATCAGGTTCGACATCGTCGTCCCCTTTTCGACCCGGACGTGCCGTCCGCCCTTCACAAGGCCGCCCGCAACCATAATGGGCAGGTCCATGTAATCATGCTCGTTGGAATCGCCGAAGGCAGACCCCCGGATCACCAGAGTCCTGTCGAGCAGCGAGCCTTCGCCGTCGCGGACCTCCTTCATGCGCTGGAGATAATAGGCGAAAAATTCCATGTGATAGCGGTTGATCTTCGCCAGCTGGGCCATCTTCTCGGGGTTGTTGCCGTGGTGGCTGAGCATGTGGTGCGAATCCGGCACGCCGATTTCGGGATAGGTGCGGTTGCTCAGTTCCCGCCCGATCATGAAGGTGCCCACACGGGTGATGTCGGCCTGCATGGCAAGGACCTGCAGGTCGATCATCAGCTTCACATGCTCGGCGAAGTCGGCCGGAATGCCGGCGGGCTGCTGCATCGACGCGGCCTGGCCCGTGGCCGGCGAGGAGGCGCTGCGCTGAATGCGTTTCTCGATCGCGCGGGTCGCATCGAGATATTCGTCGAGCTTGCGCCGATCCTCCATGCCGAGCTGGGTGGAGAGGCGGCGGGTGTCCTCCATTACGAAGTCCAGGATGGAGGACTGGCGGCGCAGCTGGGCGAGGCGCCCGGCCTCGTCGCTGACATCGCCGTCGCCAAACAGGCGTTCGAAGACGGCGCGGGGGTTGGCCTCTACCGGCAGCGGCACGGACGGCGTCAGCCATGAGATGCCGTTGGTATAGGCGCAGGAATAGTTGATGTCGCACGAACCGAGCAGGCTGGCCTGATCGATACCCAGTTCCAGCGAGGTGAGCTGGGTGGCATCGCCGAGGTGCCCCGCAAACACCTGGTCCATTGATACACCGGCGCGGATGTCCGGGCCTTCGGTCTGCTTGACGTGGGTGCCGGTCAGGAACGCAGGGCACGAGCGGCCGTGGCCGGCGGGGCGGTCGCCCATGGCAGCGGCCTGCGGATGACCGAGGCCGCTGATAACGGTGATGTCGGCGCGGTGCGGTGCAAGCGGCTCCAGCGTTGGCGGGAGGGCGAAATCGGCGCCGGTGCCGGTAGGCTGGAAGCCGGGCATGGTCATGCCGTTGGGTGAATAGAACACCTGAAGGCGCTTAGGCCGCGAGGCCACGTCGGCGGCGCGCGCGCTGGGCATCATCGCTTCGAGGAAGGGCAGCGCCATCGCGGCACCGGCTCCGCGCAGCAGGGTGCGGCGGGAAAGGGCAGTGCGGATCACTCTCACTTCAGGATCCTCCTTTGATTTGCGCCGAAATAGGCTGTCTTGAAGCGATCCGGCACGCGGCGAAGGGTGAAGGCGGGGCTGGCGGCGATGCCCTGGATCACGCTCTGGATGCGGTACTGATCGGCTGCGGCGTCCGCCGAGATGGCGCGGACCGAGGGCATGTCGTTGGCTGTGAGGCCGCGGGCCAGGGCATACGTCATCAGCCGCTCGGTGAAGGCGCGGGTGAATTCGTCCTTGCGGTCCATGAGGATGGACTGGAGGCCGCCGATGCCTTCGAATTTCGCGCCGTCCGGCATGGTCGCGGCGGCATCGATTGGCTGGCCGGCATCCACCATGCGCCAGGCACCGACCGCATCGAAGTTCTCCAGAGAGAAGCCGAGCGGGTCCATCTTGACGTGGCAGGCCGCGCAAGTGGGGTTGATCCGGTGCATTTCGAGCTGCTGGCGGGCGGTCAGCATGCGGCCGTCATGCTCGGTCTTTAGCGCGGGAATGTCTGGCGGCGGGGGCGGGGGCGCTGCGGCAAGCATGTTGTCGAGGATCCACTTGCCGCGCTTCACCACCGAGGTGTGGTTGCCATAGGACGTCACGGTGAGGATGCTGGCCTGACCCAGAAGGCCGCCCCGATGCCATGCGGGGTCAAGGCTGACGCGGCGGAACGCCGGGCCGGACACGCCGGGGATGCCATAGTGCTGGGCCAGGCGCTGGTTAAGGAAGGTATAGTCGGCCGAGATGAAGTCCAGCAGGGGACGGTTTGCGCGCAGGACATCGGTGAAGAACATCTCGGTCTCGGTCGCCATCGCCGCTTTGAGGCGGGTGTCGAACTGGGGGAAGACGTCGATGTCGGGGCGCTGCTGGTCGAGGTTGCGTAGGTACAGCCACTGGCCGGCGAAGTTCGTCGTCAGGGCTTTAGCGCGCGGATCGGCCAGCATTCGGGCAATTTCGGCGTTGCGCACGGCGGGCTGGGACAGCTTGCCTTGCTCGGCAAGGGTCAGCAGGCGTTCGTCGGGGATCGAACTCCACAGGAACAGCGACAGGCGCGTGGCCAGTTCGAGGTCCGAGACGCGCGCGACGCTGCCGGGCATCGCGCCTTGCGGATCGCGCTCCACCACGAAGAGGAACTCGGGCGAGACCAGCATCGCTTCCAGTGCCGCCTCAATGCCCTGTTCGAAGTCCGAGGCTTTGCGCTCGGCGGCGTAGATCCGCATCAGCGGCGCGATGTCGAACCCGCCGACAGGGCGGCGCCACGCGCGGCGGGCAAGGGCGGAGACGATGCGGGCGGCGCAGGCTTCCTCCTCGCTCGCCTTGCGCGGCTTGCACAAGTACACAGCGCGGCGGCTGGGGGTGTCGGGAATGCCGGCGGCGTTGAACGGGCCGGCAACGTCGACCTGCAGCACGTCGCGCGGAAAGTTTTGCTGCGAGTAGCGCTGATGCATCCGGTAGCTGGGTACGTTCAGCGTCTTCGCCAGCTTGCCGTCCACCCACACGTCAAGCGGGAGCATCCGGGGCGCCTCAAGGGGCATGGGCACCTTGTCGGTATCGTTGTGCAACACCTGAACCGCCTCGGATGGTGCCACTGTGCGGCGGAACGAGAGCGCGACGAGGTGTGAGCCCGCCTTCATCGGCACTCGCAGCGAGACCCTGTCTTCGACCATGCGGTCGGTCTCGTTGTTGCTGTTGGAATTGAGCCAGGCGGCGATTTCGTATTCACCGTCGTGGCGGGCGTAATATCGGTGTGCGTATCCCCCGCGCGAGGCAAGCGGGAGGTCGGCACCGGCGCGTTCGTTCCACGCGGGCACGCCCGAATTCTGCACCGAGCCATCCTTGGGAACCTGCCAGGTGGTGACAATCTCGCGCCGGCTGGTGAGGCCGGTGGCGAGGCGGCCGACCTTGCCGGCGACCGCGACATAGCGCTCCATCAGCGTGGGCGAGACGCTCAGCACGTCGGAGATGTTATCGAACCCGAAGCCCGAGTTGTCGGCGGGAAGCTCGCGGCTGAAATCGACATCGAGGGAAAGCAGATCGCGCACCGCGTTGGCGTATTCGACGCGGTTGAGGCGGCGGATCGCTGCTTGGCCGGGATCGGGATTGGCGGCAAGGTAGCCGGCGCGCGAGGTGTCCAGCCAGTTGACGAAGGCGGCGCGCATGTCGGGGGCGGGCTGGGCCTTGCCGTGAGGGGGCATTTCGCCGGCAGCGACGCGGCGCAGGATCTTCTCCCACTCTGCACCATGGCGGCCGGTGCGCAAGTCGTCGGCCTTGAGGTCTTCCACCGAAAGGCCAGCGACGTTGTCAATGTCGTTGTGGCAGCGCGAGCAGTATTCGCCCAGCATCGGTTCCACGAAGGCGGCCTGCTGCATGGGGGTCATGCCGGCCTGTGCGTTGGTTCGCGAGGCGCTTTCAGTCGGCCCGTCCTGCGTGGCGGCATAGAGAGTGGCTGCGGTGACCAGCGCGCTCAGCGCAAGGGCGCCTTGAGCCAGACTGAAATGCCTTGAAAGGCTCATGATGTATGCCCGACCCCGTTTCCGGCCTGCGCGTGCGCAATTCCGGCTTGCCCTGTCCCGTTGTGGCGGGGCTGCTGTCGGGATTTTGGACTATCGAGCGGGGGTGTTGCCGTCCATTGCCATTAAATGGACGAGGTGCTGCGTTTATTAGAGCGGGGCCGGCATCGCGCGCTGAGTGAAGGCGTCCTCCTTGTTTCCCAAACCGATCGACATCGAAATGAAACGGGAGCTTTGGGCTTACTCTACGGGATGTGAAGGATCGACACGCGACGAGATCACCGGATAGCTGCGCCCATGCTTGCGTGCATGGGCATTGACTGCCGGGGAGATCGAAAAGTGCTGGATTTCAGTCCTCGTCAACGATCTCAATACTGCCGAGGTTGAGCAGCGCCACGATGACGGCGACCGTCGACGGGGATTTGAGGTCATCGGGACCGACCGTGATCTCATCAATTGCGCACAGGCGTTCGGCGAACAGGGCACACTCGCCCGCGCAAGGGTACGAATGGCCATCGACGAACAACACCACCGACCCGGCGCTCTCGCGGACGAAGGAAAATCGGCTGGCGGGGTTGCGGGTCAGGAAAACCGGAGCGGAAACCAGCGCGTGAAGATCGGCGGCATCGATGGGAACTTCCGGCGCCCAGTCGATATCGAGGTTCTTGGGCATCGAGTTGTACTGGCCGAACCACCGTGCGAACGCCTCGCGGTCCTGAAGTTTCTCGGTGATCATCGCGTGCAGACCGGCGAGCGCTTCAGGCGCGATCTCACCGGGGTTTTTCTGCAAGGCCAAGTCAGGGTCGGCATAGTGGAGGTCGCTATCCGACTGGTCCAGCAGATGCTCCGTCCATTGGACGACCAGTTCATCGCGCGACGGCGCGCGAAAGCCTATGGAGTAGGTCATGCAATCGTCGCCGATGGCAATGCCGTTGTGCGGGATGCCGGGCGGCACGTAAAGGATATCGCCGGGTTCGAGGACCCACTCCTGCGTAGCCTCAAAGCTGGCGAGCAGGCGCAAGTCGTCGTGCGGCAGCAGTTCGGTCCGATCGTCGCACGGTGCGCCAACCTGCCAGCGTCTTTTTCCAAGGCCCTGGATCAGGAATACGTCATACTGATCGAAGTGCGCGCCCACGCCGCCCTGGTCAACGGCGTAGCTCACCATGACGTCGTCGATGCGCCAATTGGGAATGAAGCGAAACGAGTCGAGCAAAGCGCTGACTTCAGGCACGTGATGATCGACCGCCTGGACGAGAAGGGTCCACGGAGCCCCGCCCAGCTCGCCAAAGCGCGTCTCGGCAAAGGGGCCGTGCTCAAGGGCCAGGGCGCCATGATCTTGCGTGATGAGGCGGGATTCGATGCCCTCTTCGCAGGCCAGGCCCGCCAGTTCGTCCGGCTCCAGCGGATTGGTCCACGAGGCCCACGGGTTTTTGATCAGCAGCGGCTTCTTCTGCCAATAGTCGCGCAGAAAAAGGTCGGGCTGGAATTTACTGACTTGCACTGGATCATTGCCTCAAGGAATTCGTAAGCATTCAACGGGCTTGCGAAGGTAACATCGCCTTAGCAGGCGGCGGCTCGTGAAACTGGTCACCTGATTGTGGGGCGCGGCGGAAATTGATGCCGCTCCCGTTGGATCATGGGGGTGCGAATTGCCAGAATAATTCGGGATGGCTGCCGGACGAGCGCCGGCGCATGTCGACGTTTCCGGCAAAAGCGATCGCGCTCCGGGCCTGCGCGATTGGCTCAATTCGAGGGATTTTTCCGTAGCGCTCTAATTTTTGCAACGCGATATGCAAATCATTGCGTTTGATGGAGCGGGTCAAATCAGTCAGCGGTCGTTCCATCGATTGCGAGAGAATAATTATGGCTACTGCACTACTCGTGAACCCTCACGACGAGATCATCCTGCCGCGCGGCTGCACTTTTGAACCTGAGGACTGGGCGATCCTGGCCCGTCACTGGTATCCCGTGGCACTGGCGCGGGAGGTGGGCGATGCGCCTATCGGCACCAGGCTGCTCGACCAGGTCCTCGTCATTTACAAGGCGGACGGCGAAGTGGTCGTCGCGCCCGACATCTGCCCGCATCGCGGCGTGCCGTTGAGCCTTGGAACGCAGGCCGAAGGTGGCGTGGTCTGCGCCTATCACGGCCTGCGCTTCGGGGCCGGGGGGCGCTGCACCCATGTGCCCGCACATCCCGCCAAAGACATCCCCGCGCGCCTGCACCTGAAAACCTTCCCCAGCGTGGAGCGCTATGGCCTGATCTGGACCTGCCTGCTGCCCGATGCGGACGAGCCGGCACAGGGCGCCATCGTCGACATGCCGCACTGGGACGAGCCGGCTTTCCAGCAGATCGTCTGCCCCTGGATCGATATCAACGGTTTCGCCGGGCGCCAGATGGAGGGTTTCCTCGATGTCGCGCATTTCGCGTTCGTGCACACCGACACGTTCGGCGATGTGAACAATACCGAAGTCCCGGCCTACAAGACGAAAGTGACAGGCTACGGCTTCGATGCCGAATATTGGAGCACGGTCGGCAACTATCCGATCGGGGTCGAAGGCAAGGGCGTGCCGGACTTCGACTGGCTGCGGCATTTCCGCTGCCACCTGCCATTCACCGCCACGCTGGAAATCCATTTCCCCGGCAAGGACCGGCTGGTCATCATGAATGCCGCTTCGCCGGTTTCGGCCCGGGTGACTCGATTGTTCGCACCGATGGCACGCAATTTCGACACCGATCTGCCGGTTCAGGACGTCTACGATTTCAACTTGCGCGTGTTCGAGGAGGACAAGGCGATCGTCGAGGTGCAGATGCCCGAGTGCCTGCCGCTTGATCCGATGATGGAGGCGCATATTCCGGCGGACATGAGTTCGATGACCTATCGACGTGGCCTGAAAGCCATGGGCCTCAGCCGCTTCTTCATATCCTGAACGAACGGCCGCGGGTCCACCGCCTTGCGCTCCGCGCTGGATGCGCCATGAAGCTGTGGCCGCACGACAAAGGGACGCACCAGCCACCATGATGATTTCCAAGCGCCCGCCATCCGCACTGCGCGCATTTCTGCGTAGCGAGGCTTCGGGCGGTATCCTGCTCATGGGGGCTGCGGCTCTGGCGCTTGTCGTCGCCAACAGTCCGCTGGCCGACACGTATTTTCATACCCTGCATCTGATGGCCGGGCCGATGTCGCTGGCGCATTGGATCAACGACGGGCTGATGGCGCTGTTCTTCCTGCTGGTCGGGCTGGAGATCAAGCGTGAGTTCGTCGACGGACATCTCTCCAGTTGGGCGGACCGCGGCCTCCCGGCCATCGCCGCGACGGCCGGCATGATCGTTCCCGCGCTGATCTACCTCGCGATCGCAGGGCCGGTGCCCGGGCTGGCGCGCGGCTGGGCGATCCCGGCGGCTACCGACATCGCCTTTGCCATCGGAGTTATGGCGATACTTGGCAGCCGTGTGCCGGCCTCGCTCAAGCTGTTCCTTACTACCGTCGCCATCGTTGACGACATGGGCGCTGTCGCCGTGATCGCGCTGGCCTATACCAGCGGCATCCACGGCCCGGCGTTGCTGGCTGCTGCAATCATCATGGGCGTGATGTTCGTGCTCAACCGTGTGGGCGTGCAGAAGCTGTGGCCCTACCTCGGCCTTGCCGTACTGCTATGGTTGGCGGTGCTGCTTTCGGGCGTCCACGCGACGATCGCGGGCGTGCTGGCGGCCAGCCTGATCCCGATCCGCGTGACCCCTGGCGCGCCCGACAGCGCGGAATCGCCGCTGCACCGGCTGGAGCACGGCCTGCACAAGTGGGTCGCCTTCGGCATCGTGCCGCTGTTCGGGTTCGCCAATGCCGGTGTCTCGCTGAAGGGGCTGGGCATGGAGCATCTCGTCGCCCCGCTGCCGCTGGGCGTGGCGGGCGGCTTGTTCCTGGGCAAGCAACTGGGTGTGTTCCTGGCCGTGTGGCTCTGCGCGCGTTTCGGCATCGCCCAGCGCCCCGGCGGGGCGACCTGGCTGCAGACTTACGGCATGTGCCTGCTGTGCGGCATCGGCTTCACCATGAGCCTGTTCGTGGGCGGACTGGCGTTCAGCGATCCGCTGCTGATCGACGAAGTGAAGATCGGGGTGCTGGGCGGATCGCTGGTTTCGGCGCTGGCGGGCTACCTGGTCCTGCGCGTCGCGGCCGAGCGCAAGAAAGTCCAGGACTGAGGGGCCCGGGCCGAGGGCGCCGCCTTTGCACATCGGGGATGGGCTGGCCAAGCGGGATCTGTTTGGTTAGCCTCGCTGACATGTCTGCCCGAATCCTGAATTCGACCCTGCTGCCTGCGCTGACCGGCCTGCTGCTTTCCACCATCGCACTGCCGGTCCGCGCCGACGAGGCGGTTACTCCGCCGGCGCCGATCGCAGAGCCCACCCGGGTGCTTGACCGCGCCGGAGAGCAGCGCCTGCTGGCCAACAAGGGCCTGACCCTGCAATGGCTGGACTGGAACACGCGCGGCACCGCTTATGTCCGGCGCGACGGCGACACCCTGCGGCTGCGCGGAGCGCAGGCCCAGGCGGGCGGGCCGGGTCGCCTGTTCCTTGACGGCACGATCAGCGAGGTCGGCGCCGGCTATTTCACCTTCGACGGCACTATCGAGATCACGGACACGCCCGACAAGGGCCGCTCCTGCAAGAAGACCAAGAGCTGGCACTTCGCCGTCACCCAGAACCGCGATTATTACCGCCTGCGCGAGTTTGAATGGTGCGACGGGCTGACGGACTATATTGATATCTATTTCTAAAGCGCGGTAACGAAAATGCGTATCGGCGCATTTTTCGATCAGCCAGGCGCCGCTACACATGCTATGCGCAAAAGCATGACTTCTATTACCATTAATGGTTCGCGGCCTGGGCTGCAGCGCATTCCCGTGCCGCGCTCAAACCGCAGGGGCGCGTGATGGCAACGAGCGAGCGTCCGCACGGCACCTTCGAGGATGCTCTGGCGCTGCTGGTCGGCGGCTTGCTGATCGCGCTGGGTCTTGCGATCCTGAACGCGGCGGGATTGGTGACGGGCGGCATGGCGGGCGTCGCGCTGCTGGTGGGGCATTATCTGCCGCGCGATCTGCAATTCCCTCCGGGCCTGCTCTTCGCGCTGCTGAACCTGCCGTTCCTGGTGCTGGCTTTCCGCGCCATGGGATCGCTTTTCACGCTGCGCACCGTTGCAGGCAGTGCGGCGATAGCGTCATTGTCGATTGCGGTTGGCCATACTTTGGAATTGCAAGTCCGCGATCCGGCCTTGGCCGCCATCGGCGCGGGTTGTCTGCTGGGGATGGGGACACTTGCCTTCGTACGCCACGGGACCGGCGTGGGCGGCATCGGCGTCGTCACAGTGTGGCTCAGCCGCAAGCGGGGGTGGAACATCGGCCGCACCCAGTTGTCGATCGACATCGTGATCCTCGCCGCCGCCGCCGCGATGATGCCGCTGGTCAGCGTGGCTTGGTCGACCCTAAGCGCTGGTTCGATGGGGCTGGTCACGGGACTGTGGCTGCGTCCGGGCCGTTACGCAGGGTTTTCGCCGTACACGGTGGATCGCGGCCGGTTGAAAGAGGCCTTGAAAAGATCGCGGCGTGGCCCGGAAGACGCATCGTAAGCCCCCCGCGCTGTTCAAATGCATCCTGCGGGGCCGCTATCGTGAAACTGTCATGAGCTGTCATTAACCAGCGCGGCTTTCCGGGGTTTGGGGGTTCGCGTGCTGTCGTCGATCAGAGATTTGGAGGCGACGCCCGGAACTGTGCCGCGCGAGGACGGGTGGGACGCGGTGCAGACCGCTGTTCAGCGCTATGTTCGGAGTCGTAGCGGGCGCCACGACATCGCGGACGACATCGCGCAAGAGACCGTCGCCCGGCTGGTCGAACTGGGACGAATGCAGCAGATCGGCAGCATTTTCGCGCTGGCTTTCCGCATTGCCGACAACTTGCTCACCGACATGCACCGCCGCGAACGGCGTCTCTCCGACGAGGTGGACGATGAGTGGCAGAGCGAGGAACCGTCGATGGACCGGGTGCTCGATTCCCGCCGCGCGGTCGACGTGTTCAACCGCTGCCTGCGGCGGATGCCGCCTTTACGGCGCGAGGTCCTGATCCGGCGGCGCCTCAACCAGGAAAGCTGCCGTTCCATCGGCGAAGACCTTGCGATCAGCGCCAAGGCCGTCGAAAAGCATATCACGCGCGGAATGATTGACTTGCGCAAGGCGCTTGAACTGGCCGGCGTCGATCTGGTGGGGCACGACTGATGGGCAGCGAATTCCACGATATCGACTGGCAGGCCGCCCGCTGGATCGACCGCATGAGCCGGCCTGTGCAGGACGCCGAGATGGCGGCCGAGTTCGACCGCTGGATCCTGAAGGACCCGCGCCATGTCGAAGCCTATGCCCGGCTAAGTGCTATCTGGCAGTCGGAAGGGCTGCATTGCGCCCTCAAGGGCAGCGGCGAGACGCTTGTGGCTGCGAACGAGCCTGTCGCCTCGAACGATGACGACTGCCGACCGGGCCATGCATGGCGGCAGGTTTTCGCAAGCCGCCGGGCAGGGCTGGGTGTTGCCGTGATGGCACTCGTGCTGGCTATGGTCCTTGCGCCGCGCCTGATGGTGGAGGAAGCCGCCTTCGCAACGCCGCGCGGAGCGACGCGGATTGTAGCCCTGTCGGACGGTTCGACGATCCGCATGAACGGCGCCACGCGCATTGCGGTGCGGATCACGCCATGGTCGCGCCATGTCGCGCTGGAAGCTGGCGAGGCGTTCTTCGACGTTGCGCATGAACGGCTGCGCGGCTTCTCGGTCGATACCGGCGGCGCCAGCGTTTCGGTGCTTGGCACGGCTTTCGACGTCGACCGGCTCGACGATGACACCCATGTCGTGCAGGTCTATCGCGGGCTGGTCAGCGTGGATGCAGGGGCCGGTCGTCAATGGCGCCTGCCGGCGGGCAGCGGCCTTGAAGTATCGGGTGAGCGGGTGCGCAGCTTGCGCGGCGTAACCGGGCAGCGCCCCGGTTGGACCAAGGGATGGTACGAGGCGAACGACACGCCGGTGCTGCAACTTGTCCAGCGGCTGAACCGCACGTCCGCCCGGCCTGTGGTACTGTCCGATCCGGCGCTGGGCGAACTGCTGGTGACCGGCCGCTTCCAGACCGACCGTCCGGCGGACGTGCTCGACGCGATCGCGGCGATCCACGATCTACGCTGGCGGGAAAAGGGCGGCCGCTACGTGCTGTCGCGTTAAGAGACCGTTTGAAAATGCGCAGAAGAGCGCATTTTGAATGCGGCACCAGCCCACTCTCGAACGGTCTATGAGGCGGCTTTGCCGAACCGGAGCGGATCGCGAGTGTCACAAGAAATTCATCAATAATACACGGAAATGTAAGAAAAAATATTTGTCGGGTTTGGGAACTGAACTCCGTCTGCCCCATGATCGGTTTATGAATTAGGGGTAATTCTTATATGTTTCGTCTGACCAAGCCTGTCGCCCGTGCCTCGGCACTGGCGATTGCTTTTGCGACGCTTGCCGGGGGTATGGCCGCGTCGCCGCAGGCTCATGCCGCTGCCGAGCGCAGCTTCGCTTTTTCCATTCCCGCGCAGGACCTGGCGCGCGCTCTGCAGCAATATTCGCGTGTTACCGGCGTAGCCGTCGCGGCTTCGCCCGAGGCGCTGCGCGGTCGGCGTAGCCAGGCGGTATCGGGCACGATGTCGGCCGAGCGGGCGCTTATCCAGCTTGTGGGCGGCGCCAATGTCGATACGCAGCGCCGGGGCAGCACGATCATCGTCAAGCCTCTGGCCGCCAAAGCCCGGCCCGCCGCGATGAGCGCCGAAGCGCCGCGATCCGACAAGCGCCCCAAGGCCCGCGCGGCCCGTAATGCCGAAGTTGCCGAGGAGATCGCCGAGGGCGAGATCGTCGTTACCGGCTACGTTGCGGCGGTGCAGCGTTCGCTGGAGACCAAGCGCAAGAGCGACATGGTCTCGGACAGCATCACCGCCGACGACATGGGCAAGCTGCCCGCCAACAACGTGTCGGAAGCGCTTGCGCGCCTCCCTGGCGTCAACGCGGTGCGCAGCGCCAGCACCGGCGAGGGCGACCGCATCACGGTGCGCGGCCTTTCCACCGAACTGAACAACTACTCGATCAACGGCGTGCGTCTGGGCGGCGCGGGGTCGCGCGACAACAACTTCTATCGCGGTGTGCGCCTTTCCGTCCTGCCGCCTGACGGGATCAAGCAGATCACCGTCTACAAGACCCTGACGCCCGACCGCGACGGCGACGCACTGGGCGGCTCGATCGACATTTCCACGCCGACGGCCTTCGATCAGGACCCTACCTACTTTCGTCTGTCCGGCGAAGGCGGCATGCTCGACAAGTTCGACCACCGTAAATACGGTCAGCTTTCTGGTGCCTTCTCGCGCCAGTTCAGCGACAACTTCGGCATCTTCGTGTCGGGCAGCTACAGCCGCCGCAAGTCGCAATTCGAGAAGAACGGCGTGGACGGCGATAACCAGCCCGACACATGGTATTCGGACAGCCAGACGCTGGGCTGGGACCCCGACCACTTCGTGATGCGCGGCATGGACCTGGGCTTCGGCGAGACCGACGTGAAGCGCTGGGGCGGCAACACCAGCCTGGACTATCGCTCGGACAACCACGATTTCCACGTTCGCGGGCAGTACAACCAGTATCAAAAGAAGGAATTCCTCAACCGGCTGAACTTCCGCAACGACACCAGCCAAAATTCGGCGCGCCTGTCGCAAGTCAATGCCGACGATACCAGCCTGGGTCAGCCCGATGACAACATCATCGGTCAGGACGCCAAGCTGGGCAATATCTACGGCTATACCGTGGGCCAGATCGTCGACCGGGACGGCGATGGCCGGATTACCGACGCAGACCGTTCGGCCAAGTCGTTCTACACGCTCAACGGCGGATCGGGCACCTGGGACCCGCAGGGCTTCCGCCTGCGTCGGTTCTGGGAAGCGACCAATGAAACCGGCAACCTGGCTTCCGCCAATGTGGGCGGCGTGTCGCGGCTAGGCACGGTGACGATCGACTATGACGTCTCCTACTCGCAGTCGAAGGACAACCTCGACGACGGCTACACCATGGAGTTCCGCAGCGACAAGTACGGTTGGCTGGGCAACGAGGGCGTGTACTTCGACAGTTCAGCGGACGCGCGTTTCCCCAAATGGCTGCTCACCGATGCCGGCATGGCGGGTGTGCAGGACCCGTCGCAATATGCCTTCAGCAGTCTTGAAGGCGAAGTGGGCGGCAGCAGCGAGAAGCTGTGGCAGGCCCAGTTCAACGTAACGTGGAAGCCGGACATTGCGTGGCTGGATTCGATCAAGACCGGCGGCAAGTTCTACGATTCGCAGCGCCGCACTTATCAGGGGTCGTTCCTCAACCTCGATGCGGACGGCACCCTTGCCGATTTCTCCGACTTCTACGGCAAGGACGTGACCAGCCTGTTCGGCGGCGCCTATTCCGGCGAATACCAGCTGGGCACTACCATCGATAACGAGAAGATGCTGGCCGAGCTGCAAGGCGCCAAGGACGGCAACAGCACGATCTTTGACGGTTTCGCGGTCGATCCCTCGAAAGCCACGCTGTCCGACGAGGACAGCTTCCGCTTCAACGAGCGGGTGGTCTCCGGCTATGCGATGGCCACAGCGCGCTTCGGCAAGGCGCAGGTCATCGCCGGCGTCCGCGTCGAAACCACGCGCAACAAGATCGAGGCATACAACCTCGATCAGGTGCTGGGCATGCGCTACACCACCGACCGTTCCAGCTTCACCAATGTGCTGCCCTCGGTCCACGTCAACTACGACTTCGACAACCGTACCAAGCTGCGCGGCGCGGTGTGGACCAGCTTCGCCCGTCCCGATATCGCCCGCATGAGTTCCGCGCGCGAATATGCCTACGATGTCGATCCCGATGGCGACGGCACGCAGAACCCCACCTCCGACTGGGTGCTACTGGCGATCCAGCAGGGTAACCCGAACCTCAAGCCGATGCGTTCGGTCAACCTGGACATGTCGCTGGAGCATTATGCCGGCAACAGCGGGGCCTATTCGGTCGCGCTGTTCTACAAGCACATCACCAACTTCCTGTTCCGCTCCTCGTCCAGCAACATCCGCGACGGAACGCTGGGTGAGAACGTAGACCCTTCCGGCGTGGCGATTTCCATGCCCAACAACGGCAAGTGGGCGGAAGTCTACGGCGTGGAAGTGAGCGTCCAGCAGCAGCTCCACTGGCTGCCCGGCCTGCTTGGCGGACTGGGTGTGGGCGGAAACGTGACCATGCAACGATCCAAGGCGGTGACCGGCCTATCGTGGCACCCGGAAGGCTACACCCTGCCGCTGATGGAAACGCCGGACAACATCGTCAACCTCCAGCTGTTCTGGGAGCACAAGGGCTTCGAAATCTACGGCGCCTGGAACTACCAGTCCAAGTTCATGGGCGGCATCAACGACTTCGGCAATAACCCGTATGAGCAGGCCTATAGCTTCGTCGACCTGACGTTTCGCAAGACCTTCCTCAAGAAGTCGTCGGTGCAGCTTCAGGTCCAGAACCTCTTCGATGCGCATACGTACTGGGAAACCGTGTCATCGGGGCAAGGCGCCAGCCGGGGCTACGTGAAGAACGGGCGGACCATTTCGGTCGGCTTCAACGCGATCTTCTAAGGGAATTGATATGAAGACGATCCTTGCCGGCGCCCTGCTTCTGGGCGCTGCTTTTCCCTTCGCAGCGGTGGGGGCGGCTGATGCCCCCGCCGCCCCGGCCCCGCTCGCCCCGGCAAGCGTGACGCCGGAGCGAGTCATCCTCAACCTCACCGCCGACCCGGCGACCGAGATGGCCGTGACCTGGCGTTCGGCGCCGGGGCTGGCCGGACAGGTGGAATATGCCAAGGCCACCAGCAGCCCGGACTTCGTGAAGTCGCCCATGACGCTGGCCGCCGTGACCGACGATGCCATGCTGGCCGTACGCGAGGACCCGGCGTTTCGCGCCGCCTACCACTCCGCCGTGCTCAAGGGGCTGGAGCCGGACACCGTCTACGCTTACCGCGTGGGCGACGGCACGCACTGGTCCGAGTGGCTGCAGTTCCACACCGCAGCAAAGACGAACGCGTCGTTCCGCTTCATCTACATGGGCGACATGCAAAACCAGATCCTGTCCGAAGCCTCGCGCACCTTGCGCATGGCTTTCCGGCACGCAGGGGACGCGGCCTTCGTGATCCACGCGGGCGATCTCATCAACAAGCACGACAGCGATGCCGAATGGGGCGAATGGTTCGCCTCGGGCGGGTTCCTGTATGGCCAGACGCCGCAGATGCCGACGCCGGGCAACCACGAATACGTCAAGGACGAGAAGGCCCGCGCCGGTTCGTCCATCAACGGCCAGTGGCGCCGCCAGTTCACCCTGCCGGAAAACGGCCCGGTGGACGTGCCCGCCAGCCGCGAGACGAACTGGTATACCGACTACCAGGGCCTGCGCCTGATCTCGATCGATTCGATGCAGGTCGACCGCGATCCCGTCGCACAGAAGGCGATCGTGAAGTGGCTGGACGGCCTGCTGGCAAAGAACCCCAGCCGCTGGACGGTATTGTTCCTGCACTTCCCGCTGTTCTCAAGCGAGCCGGGCCGCGACAACCCCAAGGTCCGCGCGGCGCTGAAACCGCTGATCGACAAGTACAAGGTCGACCTCGTCCTGCAGGGCCACGACCATGGCTATGCACGCGGCGCGATCGGCCCGGACGGTCCCACCACGGACGATGCCGGTTCGACATACGCCGTCTCGGTGGCGGGGCCGAAGATGTACGATGTTGGCTCGCTGCCCTGGGCGAAAAAATCGGCCTCGCGCACGCAGGCGTATCAGGTGATCGACGTGGACCAGCAGAAGCTGATCTACCGCGCTTTCACCGCGACGGGCGAGGCGCTTGATGAAGTGACAGTGACCAAGCACTGATCGCCGGGTTAAGGCTGCACTCTCCTTTCGCGAGCAGTGCAGTCGCGGGCCAATCCGGGGTGGTGCGACCACCCCGGATTGGCCCGTTCGTCGTTTCAGTTTCAGTCCTCGGCGTCGTCGTCCACGCCGCTGACCGCGATGCTGGTCAGGTTGAGGATGCCGCGCGCGGTGACGCCTGGCGACAGGACATGGATCGGCTGCGCGAGGCCCAGCAGCATCGGCCCGATGGTGGGCGAGCTGGACGATGCGGAAAGCGCCGTCAGGGTGATGTTGGCAGCGTCCAGATTGGGCATGACCAGCAGGTTGGCCGCACCTTCGAAGCGGCTGTCGGGCACCAGCTTGTCGCGCAGCGCCTGGCTAAGCGCGGCATCGGCATGCATTTCGCCGTCCACCAGCAGGTCCGGCGCCGAGGCGCGGACCATGGCCGCCGCGGCCCGCATCTTGCGTGCGCTGGGGCTGTGTGAGGAGCCGAAGTTTGAGTGCGACAGCAGCGCCACGCGCGGCTCCAGCCCGAAGCGGCGCACGGCGGCAGCGGCCAGCACGCTCATCTCCGCCACCTGTTCGGCGGTGGGATCGGGAACCATGTGGGTGTCGGTGATGAACAGCGCGCCGGCATCGAGGATCAGGCCCGACAGCGCATAGACGCGGCCGTGGGGCTGGGTGCGGTCGATGATGCGCAGGACGTGTTCGACCTGGCCCCAGTACTCCGAATTGCCGCCCACCAGCGCCGCATCGACGTGACCCAGGCGCAGCAGCATGGCGGCGGTTATGGTCGGGCGGCGATAGGCGTGGCGCAGCACTTCGGCGGCGGGCACCCCCTTGCGCGCGGCGACGGCGCGGTATCCCTCGACCAGCTCGTTCATCAGTTCATGATCGGTTTCGGGGTCGACCACGTCGACGTCCTCGTCGAGTTTGAACTGGAGCCCCAGTTCCGGCAGCTTCTGTTCGAGGATACGGCGCCGGGCGACCAGGGTAGGGCGCACCATGCCTTCGTGCAGGGCATCCTGCACCGCGCGCAGCACGCGGTCGTCCTCGCCCTCGCCGTAGGCAACGCGCTTGCCGGCGCCGCGCGCGGCCTGGAAAACCGGCAGCATGACCTGCGCCGAGCGCGTGTTGAGGCTGGCCAGCGAGCGCTTGTATTCGGCCAGATCGACCGTGCGCGTCGCGACACCGCTGTCCATCGCCGCCTTGGCGACGGCGGGGGCGATCTCGGCGATCAGGCGCGGGTCGAACGGGGTGGGGATGATGTATTCGGGACCGAACACCAGACGGCGGCCGCCGTAAGCCTGGGCCACGCTGTCATCGGCGGGAATGCGGGCGAGGGCGGCGATCGCCTCGGCGGCGGCGGCCTTCATCGCCTCGTTGATCTGCGTCGCGCCCACGTCCAGCGCGCCGCGGAAGATGTAGGGGAAGCACAGGACGTTGTTGACCTGGTTGGGATAGTCCGACCGGCCGGTGGCGATGATCGCGTCGGGGCGGATTTCGCGGGCGATTTCCGGGCGGATTTCCGGCTCCGGGTTGGCCAGCGCGAAGATCAGCGGATTGGGGGCCAGCAGCGGCAGCCATTCCGGCTTCAGCACGCCGGGCGCGGACAGGCCCAGGAACACGCTGGCGCCGGGCAGAACCTCGGGCAGCGAGCGCGCGTCGGTGGCGCGGGCATAGCGGGCCATGTTGGGCAGCATGCCTTCGCGGCCGGAATGGATGACGCCGTCCTTGTCGGTCAGCGTGATGTTCTCGATCGGCAGGCCCATCGTCACCAGCAGGTCGACGCAGGCCAGCGCCGCAGCGCCCGCGCCCGAGGTGACGAGGCGCGCGTCGGCCAGCGTCTTGCCCTGCAGCACCAGCGCGTTGCGCACGGCGGCGGCCACGGTGATGGCGGTGCCGTGCTGGTCGTCATGGAACACCGGGATGTTCATGCGCTCTTTCAGCGCGGCCTCGATGGCGAAGCATTCCGGGGCCTTGATGTCTTCGAGGTTGATGCCGCCGAACGTCGGTTCGAGCAGGGCCACCGCCTCGATGAACTTTTCGGGGTCGGTGGTGTCGACCTCGATGTCGAAGACGTCGATGTCCGCGAACTTCTTGAACAGGACGGCCTTGCCTTCCATCACCGGCTTGGATGCCAGCGCGCCGATCGCGCCAAGGCCCAGCACGGCGGTGCCGTTGGTGATGACCGCGACGAGATTGCCGCGCGCGGTATAGTCCAGCGCCTTGGACGGGTCCGCGGCGATCTCCATGCAAGGCGCGGCGACGCCGGGCGAGTAGGCCAGCGCGAGGTCGCGTTGGTTTACCATGCGCTTGGTGGGCTCGATCGCCAGCTTACCCGGGCGCGGGTGGAGGTGGTAATCAAGTGCCGCGCGGCGAAGGTTCTCGTCCATTATCCAGTCCTGTCCTCAGTCGTCCGGGGGCGCATCGCCGTAGCGATTGGCCAGCGCTGTGCCCCCAAACACGGTTACGCCGCCGTTGTCGAGCCGGGAGCGCGCAAAAACGCCTGTCAGACACACAGGGGAAGCAATTCGGGGCCGTGATACTGATCCGGCCCTGATCCGAGGCGCCGTGATGGCTAAACCGCGACGGTCCACTCGGCCAGTTCGTCCGCCTGTCCGATCAGGGCGAGGCCATGCGCGATCGAGGTCAGCTCGTTGCCGCTGTCGATGCGGCCGGAGCCGAATCGCTGCTCGAACAAGGCGCGCACGGCGGGGATCAGCGAGGAGCCGCCGGTCAGGAACACCCGGTCGATCTGATCCGCGCGCAGGCCCGCGCTGGCTAGGGCGGTGTCGAGCGTTTCGGCGATCTGCGCAAGGTCCGGCGCGATCCAGCTTTCGAATTCGGCGCGGCTGACTTCGGCCTCGATGGTCAGGTCGTCGCTCTCAAACCGGAACGCCGCGTGGCTCTGGCTCGACAAGGTGCGCTTGAGGCGGCCGACCGCTTCGTAGAGCGGATAGCCCAGTTCGTTCTCCACCACCGCGATCATGCGCCCGATGGTGGCGGGATCGGTGGCGCTGTGCTGTAGCCGCGCCAGTTCCGCCAGCGTGCGCCGGTTGCGCATCAGAGCAAGGCGCGACCAGTCGCCGAAATCGGTGAAGTGGCCGTCGGGGATTTCCAGCACCTTGTCGAACGAGCGGTAGGTGCTGCCCTTGCCGAGCATAGGCAGGACGAGGCGGTCCATGATGCGAAAGTCGAAGCGGTCGCCGGCGATGCCGATACCCGCCGACCCTAGCGGCACGCAGCGCCGCGCCGCGCCGGGGGCATCGACCCGCACGATCGAGAAATCGCTGGTGCCGCCGCCGAAATCGGCCACCAGCAATGTCGCCGCTTCTTCCAGCTTCGAGGCGTGACCATAGGCGGCGCCGAGCGGTTCGTAGACGTAATGAACCTCGCGCCCCAGCATCCCGAACATCGCATCGTAACGCGTGCGCGCCAGAGCCTCGTCCGGGCGCGAACCGACGTAGCGGACCGGACGGCCGACAACCACGCGCTCCGGCAGGGTCTTCAGCGCGGCGCCGCCGTGCGCGATCAGGTGCTCCAGAAACACGCGGCCCAGTTCCTCGAAGCGCAGACGCTTTTCGAAAATGGTCGCCTGATCGAACAGCGGGTTCGCCGCCACCGACTTGAACGACTGGAGAAAGCGGCTGCCCTGCGGGAAGTCGAGGAATTCCGAGATCGCCCAAGGCCCGGCCTCATGGGCGATGCCCGACATCAGGCCGCCGCGAACGTCCGGATCCTGCCAGAAACAGAGCGCCGTGCGGAACACCGAGGCGGAGCCGCCGGGGGCGCGAAATTCGACGAGGCTGGCCTCACCATCCGCTGTCGCCAGCGCGGCTACCGAATTGGTGGTGCCGAAATCGATACCAATGGCCTGCACGGCGGACATGGCGTGAATTTCCTTCTGAGCGCAAGCGGCCGGAGCCTATGACAGCGGATGGCAAATCGCGCAACCGTAACGGCTGTCCTCGCAGGTGCAGCATGAATTTGGCAACAATACGGAAATGATGTTGTAACGTATCATTGCAGGGTGTAAGCGCGACGAAAGCGCGAGTCCTCCCCCGTTCGCGCCTACTCAGATATGTTATTCCATTACGTTCGAGGTTCCCCATGAGGTTTCGATTGCTTTCCGGCTGCGCGCTTGCCGCTGTCCTGCTCCCTGCCGCTGCTTACGCTGAAACGAGTGACACAGGTGCGGATGCGGCGGCAACTTCCAAGAAGGACGATCCCTACCACGCCGGGCAGGGCAGCGAGATCGTCGTCACCGGGGTCCTGCCCACCAATCGGCAGGACATGCTTTCCAGCGTGGCGGTTGTGCAGGGCAGCGAACTGACGCAGTCGCTTCGCCCCTCCATCGGGGAGACCCTGCAGCACCAGCCCGGCGTTTCGGCCACCTCGTTCGGCCCCAGCGCCTCGCGCCCGGTGCTGCGCGGCCTGCAGGGTGAGCGCGTACGCATCCTGACCGACGGCATCGGTTCGATCGATGTGTCGAACACGTCGGTGGACCACGCCGTCGTCGTCAACCCGCTGCTGGCAGAGCGGATCGAGGTGCTGCGCGGGCCGCAGTCGCTGCTCTACGGTTCGTCCGCCATCGGCGGTGTCGTCAACGTGATCGACAAGCGCATCCCCACCAAGGTGCCCACCGAGGCGGTCCACGTCGGCGCGCTGGCAAGCTATGGTTCGGCCGCGGACGAACGCTCCTTCTCGGGTGCGGTGGATGTGCCCCTGTCCTCGCAGTGGGTCGCCCATGTGGACGGCAGCTACCTCAAGAGCGATGACGTGCGCATCGGCGGCCATGCGCTGACACCGGCGCTGCGGGGCGAGGCGCTGGCGTCCAGCCTTCAGCCCGCCGACCCCGCCGACGCGGAGCCGATCGACTTCGCCGCCAATGCAGGCATCAAGGGCAAGCTGCCCAACACCGCCGCCAAGACCTGGACCGCGGGGGCCGGCATCGCCTACATCGGCGACAGCGGCAACTTCGGCGTCTCCTACGGCCATTACGATAGCCTCTACGGCGTGCCGGTGCGCTATGCGACGCAGGCGGGCGAGGAGCAGGAAGCACCGCGCCTCAAGCTCAAGCAGGACCGCGTCGATGCGCGCGCCGAGATCGACGTGAACTCGGGCTTCCTCGACAAGGTCTCGATGCGGCTCGGCTATGCCGATTATTCGCACTTCGAACTGGAGGAAGACGGCTCGGTCGGCACCGCGTTCTACAACAAGGGCATGGAAGGCCGCCTGGAATTCACCCAGGCCAAGCAGGGCGCCTGGCGCGGCGTGACCGGCGGCCAGCTGTTCACGCGCGACTTCAACGTGGTGGGCGACGAGGCTTTCCTGCCGAAGAATTCGACCAGCCAGGTCGGCCTTTTCACCCTTCAGCAGCTTGATTACGGCGCGCTCAAGTTAGAAGCCGGCGCGCGGTACGAGCATACCAACCTCAGCGCCAACCCGCTTGCCGACCAGTCGCAGTTCTTCGACGGCAGCCGCACTTTCGATGCGGTCTCGGGCTCGCTGGGCGCATCCTATGCACTGTCGGATGACTGGCGCGTCGGCCTCAACCTGTCGCGCACCGAACGCGCGCCTTCCGCCGAGGAGCTTTTCGCCAATGGGCCCCATGCCGGAACCGAGGCGTTCGAAATCGGCAATCCCGACTTCAAGCTCGAAAAGTCCTGGGGCGTCGAGGCGATCCTGCGCGGCAAGGGCACGAACTATACCTTCGAGGCATCGGCCTATCACACCTGGTTCTCGAACTTCATCTACGAAGGC
Source organism: Novosphingobium barchaimii LL02 (assembly GCF_001046635.1). GTDB lineage: Bacteria > Pseudomonadota > Alphaproteobacteria > Sphingomonadales > Sphingomonadaceae > Novosphingobium > Novosphingobium barchaimii. The sequence goes on along the minus strand of NZ_KQ130454.1, from coordinate 63,618 downwards.
CAGACGGGCGCGCTGGAGGATGGCCTGCCGGTCTACCAGTCGTACCAGGCCGATGCGCGCTATTACGGGTTCGAGGCGCAGGGCACGCTGACCCTGGCCCGCTTCGGGGATTCGAAGATCGTCGCCGATGCGCTGGGCGACTACGTCCACGCCAACATCGTCAGCGTCGGCCCGGCGCCGCGCATCCCGCCGCTGCGCGTGCTGGGCGGCCTCAGCTTCCAGGCGCCCAAGTTCGACCTGCGCGGCGAAGTGGAGCATGTGACCAACCAGAAGCGGATATCCGATTTCGAGACCCCGACCGACGGTTACACCATGGTCAACGCCGAGGTGAACGTGCGTCCCTGGGGCACTGAGCGGCCGATCAGCTTCGCGCTTTCGGCGAATAACATCTTCGACGTGGTGGCCCGCCGCGCGGCCTCGTTCCTCAAGGACTACGCCCCGCTGTCCGGCCGCGATATCCGCCTGACCGCCAAGCTGGACTTCTAGAGGAGCCGGTTCAACCGCCGCAGCGCACCGCGCTGCGGCGCTGCCAGTTGGCGATATGGGCTGCGGCAAGCAGCAGGCTGCCGGCGACTGTCAGCCCCGTCTCCAGGGCATGCGTCTCGGCGAAGACCAGTCCGAAGCCCATCAGCAGCAATCCTACAATCCCGACCACCAGCGGACCGAAAGCCCGGTGACGGCGCCAGCCCCCGACCAGCGCCAGCGCGCTTGTCGGCAAGGCGATCAGCAGGACGACCGCGTGGAAGCCTTCGCCCGCGTCGATCCGGTCCGCCACGGCGGGCAGCGCCGCCAGCACCAGCGGCAGTGCAAGGCAGTGCACCATGCACGCGAACGAGGCGCAGACCGCGAACCCGTCCAGAATGCCTTCCACGCGGGCGCCGGGTGTCTGAACGGTCATATCGGTCTTTCGATTGGGAACTTGAAAGATTGATATGTGATAACGTATCATAATTTCAAGATGGTTGAGACGAGGAATTTCGCCGCGCGCCATTGCCCGCCGGCGAGCGCGGGGTAACGCCAGGGAAATTCAGCGGACGGGCTGCGGCCGGCGCTGGGTTTGGTCGCCAGCATCAGGCGACTAGTGCTGGGCCCTGCCTTTTGTCTGCGAACGGCTGGTAAGGGGCGTGACCTCGTGGGACTTCCAGCTCGACCCTGCGGTGCATGGGGGTGAGGGGGCGGGTTCGCACTCTTGCCCTCTTCCCTGAGGGCACACCCTCAAGTTCATCCACGCATCCCTGATTTGCGGCTTGTCCGGTCCGCACCGGACGCCGGCCGCGCCGGGAGCATGGAGTGTCAGCTACACACCCCCGACCCGTCACGCCGCAGCATATAACCTATATGGTTATTAATGTCAAGATCGGTGCCGACGGCACGGCGCGCGGGCCCGAGGAGGCGCCGCGCAAGTTCCGCGTCAGGCCCTGGCGGCGGTGACGATGATCTCGACCTTGTAGCCGGGCGCGGCCAGCCTGCCTTCGCTGGTGGCGCGGGCCGGGGCGGGGTGGCCGGCGATCCAGGCATCCCACACGGCGTTCATTTCCTCGAAGTCGGCAATATCGGCCAGCCAGATCGTGGCCATCAGCAGGTGGTCCTTGCTGCTGCCGGTCTTCTCCAGCAGGGCCTCGATTTCGGCGAGGGTGGTCTTCGTCTGCTCGGTAACGCTGGCGCCTTCTTCGCCCACCTGACCGGCGAGGTAGATGGTGTCGCCGTGGATCACGGCCTCGCTCATGCGGGCGCCCTGGTCGATACGGGTGATGGTCATTGTCGGTCCTTTTGCGTGGTCGCCGTGTCCGGCTGGGTGCGTTTAAGCGGCATTACGGTAGCGGCTGATCGCAAGGTCCGCCGTCTCGATCGCGGGGGTGCGCCCGGCGATGATATCGGCGATGACGTGGGCCGATCCGCAGGCCATCGTCCAGCCCAGCGTGCCGTGGCCGGTATTGAGAAACAGGTTGGGCACCCTGGTCGCCCCGATCACCGGTGTGCTGTCCGGCGTCATCGGGCGCAGTCCGCACCAGAACGATGCGGCCGACATGTCGCCGGCGCCGGGGAACAGCGAGCCGGCCGAATGCTCCAGAGTTGCCCGGCGGGCTGGCGGCAAGTCCTTGGTAAAGCCGGAAATCTCGGCCATGCCGCCAACACGGATACGGTCCCCCAACCGGGTGATCGCCACCTTGTAGCTTTCGTCCAGCAGGGTGGAGACAGGCGCGCGCGCCTCGTCCACGATGGGCACGGTGATCGAATAGCCCTTCACCGGGTAGACCGGCAGGCGAATGCCCAGCGGCGCCACCAGTTGCGGAGAATAGCTGCCCATCGCCACCAGATAGGCGTCGGCGACAAGGTTTCCGGCGCCAGTTTCGGGATGGGCGATCTCTACGTGGGCAATCCGCCCGCCGTCGACGGCAAGCCGGGTGACCGCAGTGTCGTTCAGGAACCGCACGCCCTGCGCCGCCGCCATTCGCGCAAGGGCATTGGTGAACTTGAAGCAGTCTCCGGTTTCGTCGTGCGGCAGGCGCAGACCGCCCGCCAGCGGCACCTCGCTATGGGCAAGGCCGGGTTCGGCGGCCACGCATCCGGCGGGGTCGAGAACCTCGAACGGCACGCCGTCTGCCTTCAGCACGGCGATATCCTTGCCCACTCCGTCAAGCTGCTTCTGCTCGCGGAATAACTGGAGCGTGCCCTGGCTGCGCTCGTCGTAGCTGATGCCGGTGCCCGTGCGCAGCTCGATCAGACGGTCGCGGCTGAATTCGGCGAGGCGGACCATGCGGCTCTTGTTGATCGCATAGTCGCGGGCATTGCAGTTGCCCAGCATCGCCGTCAGCCAGCGCAGCATCGCCATGTCCGCGTGGGGGCGCAGGATCAGCGGTGCGTGGCGCATCATCAGCCAGCGCACGGCCTTCATGGGAATGCCCGGCGCCGCCCAGGGGGAGGCATATCCGGGCGAAATCTCGCCCGCATTGGCAAAGCTGGTTTCCAGCGCCGGGCCGCTCTGGCGGTCGACGACGACGACCTCGTGCCCCGCCTGCGCCAGATACCACGCCGAGGTCACCCCGATGACGCCGCTGCCGAGAATCGCGATCTTCATGCTGCGCTGCTCCGGTCGGGCACGCGGGCTTGGGCGGGCAGATGGACCCGTTCGTACCGGCGGCTGAGCTGGGTGAGGATTTCGTAGGAGATCGTGCCCGCATCCGCTGCCACAGCGTCAAGGGTCTGGTGCGGCCCAATCAGTTCCACCGGCGCACCGGGATAAAGGTGCTCAAGCGGAACCTCGGTCACGTCCAGGGTGATACTGTCCATCGACACCCGGCCGACCACCGGCACGCGGATGCCGGCGATGAAGGCGCTGCCCCGGTTGCCCAGGCAGCGGGGCCAGCCATCGGCATAGCCCACCGGGATCGTGGCGATGCGGCTTTCGCGGGTGACGTGATGGGTCAGGCCGTAACCCACGCCGGTGCCGGCGGGGACCGTGCGCAACTGGGCAATGCGCGCGTCGAGGGCGATGACGGCCTGCATCGGGTTCGCCCCGTCCGAGGGCGCACCGCCGTACAGGGCGATTCCGGCGCGCACGATGTCGAAATGGCCGCGGGCCAGGAACGCGCCGCCGCTGTTGTCCAGCGCGCGCGGCACATGCGGGAACCGCGCGGTGATCGCCTCGAAGCGGCTTGCCTGCGCGGCGTTGGCGGCGTCGGCAGGCTCGTCCGCGCAGGCCAGGTGGCTCATGATGAGGCGCAGGTCGATGTGTTCGAGGAGGCCGGGGGCGGCCAGCAGCGCGTCGATCTCATCCGCCGGCATACCCATGCGCGACATGCCGGTGTCGACCTGCAGCACACCGGGCAGCACGCGCCCCCGCGCTGCGGCCAGCGCGGCCCAGCGTTCCACCTGGTCGAGAGAATTGAGCACCGGGATCGCGCCGATCGCCAGGCACTGGGCCTCGGCGCCCGGCATCAGGCCGTTGAGGACATAAAGCGGAATGTCGCCGGGCAGGTCTGGCATCAGCGCCTCGGCTTCGCCCAGCAGCGCCACGAAAAGGTGGCGGCAGCCTGCGTCGATCAGGGTGCGGGCGACGTTGGCGGCGCCCAGGCCATAGCCGTCCGCCTTGACCACGCCGGCCACCCGCGCCGGTGCGACCTGCCGGCAGAGCAGGCGATAATTCGCGGCCAGAGCCTCAAAATCGATGGTCAGGACTGCACCGGCCGTCACGAAAGCCCCCGCGTTGTTTTCCCGGCGCTGGCCGGATGGATGATCATATCGCATGCTCCACCGAATTTTCTGCCAGACAGCAGCATGATCCGCTACATTGTGCGGTATCCTGCAACTTCATGCGAAGTGTGTGCAATACCATGTCATGGACTCCCGACAACATCGATCGCGCCATCCTGCGCCTGCTGCGCGTCGACGGGCGGCGTCCGAATTCCGAGATCGCGCAGGACGTGGGCCTGTCGCCTTCGGCCTGTCTGCGCCGGATCAAGATCCTTGAGGATCGCGGCGTGATTCGCGGCTACACGGTGATCACGGGCCCGCATGAAGACGATGACCGCGGCGTCGACATCCTGGTCCAGGTCACGCTCGACCGGCAGACCGACGATTATCTTTCGCGCTTCGAACATGCGGTGCGCCAATGCCCGGAAGTTCGTGAATGCTTCCTGATGACCGGCGATGTGGATTACTGGCTGCGCCTGCGTACGGAAAGCGTGGCCGCCTACGAGGCAATCCACGGCGAAGTCCTCTCACGCCTGCCGGGGGTGACGCGGATCAGTTCCAGCTTCGCGATGCGAGATGCGCTGCGGCCCCGCCGTCAGCGACGGTGAGGCGGGGTCAGGGTGCCGATCCGGCGCGGGCATGGTCGGAATACCTTGATCTTGCCTCGGAATCACCGCAAGCGAGACCCTTCCGGCGATCCCATTCTGGCAGGTAAATGCAAGTTACGTCTCATCGCGTTGGCTCTCCTTCGAAACGCGGCCTCGATCCCCGCTCCGCATTCGGCCTTATTGTGGCGGTGCTGTTCTTCCTCGTCAGCGGGACGGTCGCCTATTTCAACGTCCGCGTGCTGCGCGACGATGCGCAGAAGATCGCCCATTCGCACGAGGTGATCGTGGCTGTGAATGCGCTGGTGTCCTCCTTGCAGGACGCCGAGACCGGCCAGCGCGGCTATCTGTTAACCGGCAAGGACAGCTATCTTGCGCCCTACAATCGTGCGGTGGCCGACGTCGACCAGCGCTTCGAGACCATCGCGACCCTGACGCGCGACAATTCGCAGCAGCAGGCCCGGCTTGAGCCCCTGCGCCGCCATATCGACGGCAAGCTGGCGGAGCTGAAGGAAACCGTCGAGGTGCGCAAGAATGTCGGCATCGGCGCCGCGCTTGCCATCGTCGAGACCGATCGCGGCAAGATCGAGATGGACGAAGTACGCGCGCAGCTCGACACCATGCATCAGGAAGAAGCGCGGCTGCGACTCGACCGGCAGGCAGAGATGGCGCAGGCCTATCGCTCGGCATGGGTCAGCGGCGTGCTGTCCTGCGCATTGGGAATCGTCCTGACGCTGGCGATCGGCCTGCTGATTCGCCGCGCGGCAGTCGCGGCCGATCGCCAGCAGTGGCTTCAGGCCGGGCAGGTCGATCTCGGCGCCGTCATGCTGGGAGACCAGAACAGCGAGCAGCTGGGCGAGAGCGTGCTGGCCTTTCTGGTCCGTTTCACAGGCGCGCAGGCCGGGGCGATGTTCGCCGCTGAGGGCGGGCATTACCGGCGCGTCGCCTCCTACGGCGTACCGGCCGATGCGCAGCTGGTGGAGCGTTTTTCCTTGCGTCAGGGCCTGCTGGGCCAAGTCGCGGCGGACGGCGAGCCGGTCCTGCTGGCCGACATTCCCGATGGCTACCTGACCATCGGCTCCACCTTCGGCAGCGACAAGCCGCGCCATCTGCTGATCGCGCCGGTCTTTGCGGACAAGACGGTGCAGGGTGTGATCGAGCTGGGCTTCCTGCAACCGGTCGATAACCAGATTCTGGCGTTCTTGTCCGAGATTTCTGGCGCGGTGGGCGTGGGCCTGCGTTCGGCCCGCTACCGCGCGCAATTGCAGCACCATACCGAGGAATTGCAGGTCCAGAGCGAGGAACTGCGCGTATCCAACGAGGAGCTGGAAGAGCAGGGCCGTGCGCTCAAGGAATCGGCCGCGAACCTCGAACAGCAGCAGGTCGAGCTCGAGCAGACCAACTCGCAGCTTGAGGAACAGGCGCAGCTTCTGGAATCCCAGCGCGACGATCTGGCCCGGTCCAACTCCGCCGTCGAACTCAAGGCGCGCGAGCTGGAACAGGCGAGCCGCTACAAGTCCGACTTCCTTGCGAACATGAGCCATGAGCTGCGCACGCCGCTCAATTCGCTTTTGATCCTTTCCAAGCTGCTGGGCGACAATCGGGGCGAAAACCTGACCGGCGAGCAGGTCCAGTATGCCCGCACGATCGAGTCCGCCGGCAACGATCTGCTGGCGCTCATCAACGACATTCTCGACTTGTCGAAGATCGAGGCGGGCCACCTCCAGATCAGGCCGGAATCGGTGCTGGTCGAGCGTCTGGCAGGCGATCTGCGGCAAGTGTTCCAGCCCATCGCCATGAACCGCAAGCTGGCCTTCGAGATCGCCGTCGCGCCCGGCTCGGCGAGCATGATCGAGACCGATCGCCAGCGTATCGAGCAGATTCTCAAGAACCTGCTTTCCAACGCATTCAAGTTCACCGAGGCAGGCAGCGTCCGTCTGGAAGTGGAGCCGGACGGCGATGAGCGCCTCCTGATTTCCGTCGTGGATACCGGCATCGGCATTCCCGAGGAACAGCAGAAGGCGATCTTCGAAGCGTTCCGCCAGGCCGATGGCACCGTCAGTCGCAAATACGGCGGCACCGGCCTTGGCCTTTCAATCTCGCGCGAACTGGCGCGTCTGCTTGGCGGCTCGATATCGCTTGCCAGCGTGGCCGGAAAAGGCAGTCGCTTCACCCTTTCGCTGCCGGTCGCCTATGACCCCGGCGAGGTGGCGGCGCGCGTGGAGCCTGTAGCCGCAAGTCTGCGCGCACCGATGGCGGCCACCGCCCCGCCGGTCGCCAAGGCGCGCCCCGCGCCCTTGCAGCGGCAGGTGGAAGACGACCGCGATGCGCTCACCTCCACCCAGCGCGTGCTGCTGGTAGTGGAGGATGACGCCTCCTTCGCGGGCATCGTGCGCGACATATCGCGGGAGATGGGCTTCCAGTGCCTCGTCACCGGCACCGCCGAGGAAGCGTTGCACCTTGCCCGCACCTTCAAGCCGCATGCCGTGGTGCTGGACGTGGGCCTGCCCGACCAGTCGGGTCTTGCTTTGCTTGACCGCCTCAAGCGCGACGTCGAGACGCGGCACATCCCGGTCCACGTCGTCTCGGGCAGCGATCACACCCAGACCGCGCTGTCGCTCGGCGCGATCGGCTACCTCATCAAGCCGGTGAAGCGCGAGGAATTGGCCAGTGTGCTGGATGCGCTGACCGCCAAGCTGGCGTCCGACGCGCGGCGCGTGCTGATCGTTGAGGACGATGACGTCCAGCGCGATGCGGTGGGCAGGCTGCTCGCCACGGGCGAGGTGGAGACGGTTGGCGTGGCCACGGCCGCCGAGTGTCTCGAAGCGCTCAGGACGCAGACGTTCGATTGTATGGTGCTGGACCTCAACCTGCCGGATGCCAGTGGCTTCTCGCTGCTGGAGACGCTTTCGAAGGAGAACGCCTACTCGTTCCCGCCGGTGATCGTCTACACCGGCCACGACCTTACCGCCGAGGACGAGCAGCGCCTGCGCCGTTATTCGGATTCGATCATCATCAAGGGCGCGCGTTCCCCCGAGCGCCTGCTCGACGAGGTCTCGCTGTTCCTGCACCAGGTCGTCACCGAACTGCCGCCCGAGCAGCAGACCATGATCCGTGCCGCGCGCAACCGCGATGCCATCCTGGAAGGTCGCCGCATCCTTGTGGTGGAGGACGACGTGCGCAACGTCTTCTCGCTTACCAACATCCTCGAACCGCAGGGCGCGGTGGTGGAAATCGCGCGCAACGGGCAGGAAGCGCTCGACGCGCTCGAAGCTGCATCAGGCGATGAGGCGCGGCGTATAGATCTTGTGCTGATGGACGTGATGATGCCGGTCATGGACGGGCTGACCGCTACCCGTGCGATCCGGCAGGACCCGCGCTGGACCAAGCTACCGGTCATCGCACTGACCGCCAAGGCCATGCCGGACGACCAGGAACGCTGCATCGAATCCGGTGCGAACGACTACATGGCAAAGCCTCTGGACGTGGACAAGCTGCTCTCGCTGGTCCGCGTCTGGATGCCGCGTTAAGGGTGCGGGCACCATGGAAGACGAAAAGATCGAGGACATCGAGATCCGCCTCCTGCTGGAGGCGCTCTACCGGCGTTATCACTACGACTTCCGCAATTACGCGCAGGCTTCGATCAAGCGCCGGCTGCGGCAGGCGCGCGATCGGCAGGGGGTGGCGACGTACTCCGCGCTTCAGGACAAGCTGCTGCACGATCCCGCCGCCGCCGCAGGGGTGCTGCGTTTCCTGACCGTGCAGGTCAGCGATTTCTTCCGCGACCCGTCGTACTTCAAGGCGATCCGCGAGACGGTGGTGCCGCACCTCAAGACCTACCCCTCGCTGAAAGTCTGGATCGCGGGGTGCAGCGCGGGCGAGGAACTCCATTCCTTCGCGATCCTGTTCCGTGAGGAAGGGCTGGAGGACCGCACGCTGTTTTATGCAACCGACATCAACCAGGACGCGCTGGAGGCTGCATCGCGCGGCATCTACCCGTTGGACCGGATGAAGGCCTTCACCGAAAACTACCGGCTTGCGGGCGGCAAGGCATCGCTTTCGGACTATTACAGCACGGGCTACGGCGGCGCGGTGTTCGACAAGTCCCTGCGCGACCGAGTGGTCTTTTCCGACCACAGCCTGGTCACCGATGCGGTGTTTTCCGAGATGCAGCTGATCTCGTGCCGCAACGTGATGATCTATTTCGATCGCGATCTTCAGGACCGGGCGGTCGGCCTGTTTCGCGATTCGCTGGGGCGGGGCGGTTTCCTCGGCCTGGGCTCGAAGGAAACCTTGCGCTTTTCCGAACATGTCGGCGCCTTCTCGGAATTCGTGCGTGAGGAAAAGATCTACCAGAGGCGCCAGGCTTGAGCGAACAGAGCCAAAGCGCGGGCGGGGCGCCCAATGCAGTCGTGATCGGCGCCTCGGCCGGGGCGATCCAGGCCCTGCTTCACATCCTGCCCGCGCTGCCGGAAGACTATACGCTGCCAGTGCTGATCGTCGTCCACGTCCCTGCGGGCCGGCGCAGTGAACTGACGGCGCTGTTCGCGGCCAAGTGCCGTCTGCCGGTGGCCGAGGGTGAGGACAAGGAGCCCATCCTGCCCGGCACCGTGACATTCGCGCCGCCCGATTACCATATGCTGGTGGAGCCGGGCGGGACGATCTCGCTCTCACGCGATGAGCAGGTGTTCTTCTCGCGTCCCTCCATCGACGTGCTGTTCGAAAGCGCCGCGGACGCCTATGGTCCGGCTCTTGTCGGCGTGGTGCTGACGGGAGCCAACGAGGACGGGGCGCAGGGTCTCGCCGCCGTGGCGCAGGCGGGAGGGGTGACGCTCGTGCAGGATCCGGCGAGTGCTTATGCGCGCGCGATGCCCGAGGCGGCGCTGAAAGCGTGCCGTGCGGCGCGCAGGATGTCGCTCGACGGGATCGTTGCGGCGCTGCTGGCGGCGGGCAGGCGGTGATGGCGACCAACGCACCCGTTCCCGTGCTGCTGGTGGACGACCTCTCCGCCAACCTGCTTGCGCTCGAAGGCCTGCTGCAGCGCGACGACCTTGTCCTGCTTAAGGCGCAGTCCGGCGAGGAAGCGCTGGAACTGCTGCTGCAGAACGACGTCGCACTGGCCCTGCTGGACGTGCAGATGCCGGGCATGGACGGCTTCGAACTGGCCGAAATCATGCGCGGCTCCGAACGCACGCGGCACGTCCCGATCATCTTCGTGACGGCAGGCAGTTCCGACAGCCAGCGCCAGTTTCGCGGGTACGAGGCAGGGGCGGTGGATTTCATCGCCAAGCCGATCGAACCGCATGTGCTGCGCAGCAAGGCGAACGTATTCATCGACCTTTATTGCCAGCGCCGTCAGATCGCGGCCCAGCGTGACGAACTGGCGGTTTCGGCGGCGGCGCTGCGCGAGGCGGACCGCGCCAAGGACCAGTTCCTTGCGGTTTTGGCCCACGAACTGCGCAATCCCGTTGCCGCGCTGATGAGCGGGCTGGACCTGCTGAACCGTCAGCGCGCGCCCGACCAGGCGGAGATGATCCGCGGCCAGATGGAGCGGATGCTGTTCCACCTCGCCCGTCTGGTCGAGGATCTGCTCGACGTGTCGCGGATCAGCGAAGGCAAGGTTTCGCTCAAGACCGGGCGGATCTCGCTGGAGGATGTCCTGCTCTCGGCCGTCGAGGGCAGCCGGCACAACATCGACGCTGCCGGCCATAGCCTGACGGTGGAAATGCCCGAGACGCCGGTATGGCTGGAGGCCGACTATACCCGGCTGGCGCAGATCGTCGCCAACCTGCTGAACAATGCGGCCAAATATACGCCCGCAGGCGGGGAGATCGGCCTGTCCGCGTCGGCGGACGAGGCCGGGGTGGAAATCCGCGTCTCGGACAACGGCGTGGGCATCCCGGCAGACATGCAGGCGCGTATTTTCGAAATATTCACCCAGGTGGAAAACCACCGTGCCCATGCCCAGGGCGGCCTTGGTATCGGCCTCGCGCTGGTGCGGCGGCTGGTCTCGCTGCACGGGGGCAGCATCTCGGTTACCAGCGGGGGGCAGGGCAAGGGCAGCACGTTCACGGTGCGCCTGCCGGTCATGCAGGGGCAGGTCGACGAAATCGGGGCGGCGCCCCTGGTGCCCAAGGGATAGCATCACGGGCGATGCGAAGGTCGTGCTTCATCTGATCGGGCACTGATGGACGCGGTTGCCCTTTGTTGGCGCAGCATCTGCAACTTCGCCGCGCCGATCCCGCTTGCCCGGCATGCAGGGCAGGCTGCCGCGCGATTGTTGCATCGGCCCGGGGAGGTTGAGATACGCTGAAATTCGCAGGCAACGGGACGGGAATAGCCGCAATGCACCAAGGCTAGGAACGGAGAAGGCCATGCTCCACCGACCGATCGAGCTTCGCGCCGGTCCGGCAGCGCCGCAGAAAGTCTGCTTCTTTTTCAACGCGCAGTTGCACCACGTTTTCCATGCCATGCCGCTGGCGGTCGAGATGTCGCACGATCCGCGGTTCGCGGTCGATATCGTCGCGATGACCGAGGATCATGTTGCGCTGGCAAAGGATATCGCCGCCCGCCACGGCGCCGGAAACCTCGACATCCTGCGCGTGGGCAGCCCGTTGCTGTCGGCGATCAGCAGTCTCACCGGCGGCGCGACGCCGCCCAAGTTGCCCGCATTGGCGGCAGCGCGGTCGCTGCTGTCGGGTTACGACGCGATCGTCGTGCCCGAGCGCACCTCACTGCTGCTGCGCTTTGCGGGCCTGCACCGCACGGCGTTTATTCATACCTGCCACGGCGCCGGAGACCGGGCGGTCGGCTATGACCGCCGCATTCGGCAGTTCGATTTCGTGCTGCTGGCCGGCGAAAAGCAGCGGCGCCGCATGCTGGAAAAGCGCCTGATCCGCGAGGGCCATTACGCCGTCGTCGGCTACGGCAAGTTCGATCTGACCGAACGCGGCCTGCCGGGCCGGCTGTTTCCCGAAGACCGGCCGATCGTGCTCTACAACCCGCATTTCTCGAAGCGGCTCTCGTCGTGGCCGGAGATGGGGCTCGACCTGATCCGTCAGTTCGCTGGGGATGACCGCTTCAACCTGATCGTCGCGCCGCACATCCGCCTTTACGACAATCGCCGCCGCCGTGCCCGGATGGAGCGGCAACTTGCCGAATTCAGCAATCTGCCGAACATCCATATCGATCTGGGTAGCCCGGCAAGCGTGGACATGCGCTATACCCGCGCGGCTTCGGTCTACCTTGGTGACGTCAGCAGCCAGGTCTACGAATTCGTGGTGCGCCCGCGCCCCTGCCTGTTCCTCGATGCCCACGACGCGCAGTGGGAGGGCAACCCCAACTATCGCCACTGGCAATATGGCCCGGTCCACCGCAGCAGCGAGGGGATCGTTGGCAAGGTGGCGACCGCCATGGTCGATCACGACGTCTACGCCCCCACCCAGCGGCAGGGCGTGGCCGATACGTTCGACCGTGAGGCGGGGCGTTCGTCGGCGCGTGCGGCCACCGCGGTGGGAGATTTCCTGGCCCGCCGTCAGGCGACGCGCGGCAGCGGACGCCTGCCGCAAGCGGGGCGCTCGGGAAGCACTGTTCTCGTCCATGAGTGAGGGCCGGTCCCGCATCTGGGTTGTCGCGCGGGTTCACGGGCCGGATGAGGGCGGCGTGCAGACTTACGTGGCGCAAGTGGCACAGGGCTACGCGCGCGCGGGCCGGGAGGTCACCGTCTTCGCCAAATCCTCGGCAGGGCCGCGCCGCGTGGTCGACGGATCTATCACTCTCATCGACGTCGGCCCTGCTTCGCAGCTGGGCGTCTATGCACGGCTGGTTATTGCGATGGCGCGGGCGTGGGCGGGGGGAGAGCGGCCGGATGCTGTCCATGCCTGCACCTGGCGGGCGGCTATCCCGGCGCTGCCGTTTCCCCGGCCGTTGATCGTGACCGTGCATGGACGCGAGGTTGGACGGCCCGCAGGCGTTGCCTTTCGCCTGATGAGCGCCGTGCTTTCACACACGGCGCGGATTGTCGCGGTCAGCGATGCGACGCGGGTCCTGACGCTGTCACGCCTGCCGGCGCTGGCCGATCGCTGCGTGGCGGCATGGAACGGCGTGGTGGTTCCCCCTCAGCGCGCCGAAACCGGCAATGCCGTGCCGCGCATCATCACCGTATGCCGGCTGGTGGCGCGCAAGAACGTCGCCGCCGCCGTGCGTGCGGTGTCGAACTGCCGCGCCGGGGGCATCGCCATAGACTATGCCGTGATCGGCCGGGGAGAGGACGAGCCGGCCGTGCGCGAAGCCGTTGCCGACGGCGCGGTCCTAGCCGAACCCGGGGGCATCGCCATGACCGGCTATGTCGGCGACGAGGAACTGGCGCAGCGCTACCGCACCGCCGACATCTTCCTCCACCCGCAGATCGCACTGGAAGGCGGCGCCGAGATGGAAGGTTTTGGCCTGAGCGTGGCGGATGCAATGGTGCAGGGCATTCCCTGTATCGTCGGGCGTGATGGCGGGCCGGCTGAACTGGTCCGCGACGGTGTGGACGGACTGGTCGTCGATGGCCGTGTTCCGTCGGAAATCCGCGCGGCAGTGGCGCTTCTTGCCCGCGATCCGGTCTATCGCCGCAAACTCGGCGAGAATGCCCGGGCCTTTGCCGTTCAGAACTTCTGCTGGGACCGGCACTGCCGTCTGGCGCTTGAAGGCGTTATTCCCGAGGCGCAGGGCAATGCTCCTCCTGTTCAGGAAGCGGTCACGGCCTGAGCCTTGGGCGGGGCGATCAGAGCCGGGTCCCGACCGGCCCGCTCATCATCAGCACCATCATGATCCTGGTCGAGCGTATCGCGCTGTCGAGTGCGCGGGCCGTTCCCGCCGGGCAATCGATGCAATCGTCCTGCGGCACCGAGCCGTCGAGCAGTCCGATCAGCATCGCCTCGTCCCGAGTCAGGTTCCGGCCGGTCCCGGTGGCGAAAGGGCGGCTTAGCGCACTTTCGCACAGGGCCATGAGGCTGTCGAAGGCAGGGGTCATCATCTCCCAGTGACGCGGCGAAAGCAGGGCATAAAGCCGCGCCTGTGCCGGCAGTCCATGATCGCGCGCAGCGCGCCAGCGGCGGGCGACGGACGTCACGAGAGCGGAAGGTGAAACCTGCCTGCGGGTTGCGGTGGCGGCAGGGGTGATGGCGGAGTGCATCATCATGATGTCCTGCCTGGCGCCGCGCCAGGGGCGGCAATCGATGATCGGGACTGTCGCTGCGCCATGGCGCCTGATCTCCTTTGTCCACGTCCCCTGTTCCTTGATCTTCTTAGACAATATTTGCGAATGATTCTCAATATGGAGAATTGTAACAATTCCTGCCAGTTCGTTTCAGGGGCGGGCATCAGGGGCGGCGCGCGCCGGCATTTCAGGGAACATCCGGGCCTGCCGCCGGATTACCATGGGCATGTACGCAGCTGGTGGATGCGGCTAAGGGGGCTGCGGGGGCGCAGTGTCAGGACCAACGACGGGAATTTTCGCTCCTTGCCGAACGATTTGACGAACCACCCGGCCTTTCGGCCCCTGCTGCCATCGTTGTTGGCCGCTGCAACGTGCGCGATCCCTGTGACTGCCGCCGCCGATCCGGCGCCGTTCGAACTGACCGGGCCGGACTTGCGGATCGAGGTCACGCGCGGGGAAAAGACCCTGCCGATCGCCAAGGTCCCCAGCCTTGCCGCGGGAGACAAAGTGGTCGTCGAGGGCGCATTCTCCGAAGATCAGGGCGCCAATTTCGTGCTGGTTTCCGCCTTCCTGCGCGGCGCCACCAATCCGCCGCCCAAGGACTGGATCGACATTGCCCGTACCTGGAAGTCCAAGGAAAAGGACAAGGCGCTCACCCTGACCGTGCCCAAGGGCGCGCGCCAGCTGGTACTCCTGCTGGTGCCGGAAACCGGCGGCGCGGAAGGCGCGCTGGTCGATGCGGTGCGCGGCAAGCCCGGTGAATTCGTGCGCGCCAGTCAGGACCTCAACCAGGCCAGCCTGGACCATTCGCGTCTGATCGCCTTCATGGCCGCGATCCGTGCCCAGGACGATAACGGGCCGGAATACCTGCGCACCGTCGCGCCGACGCTGGCCAGCAGCTTGTCGGTCAAGCTGCAGGCCGATTGTCTGTCCAAGGTGATCGAACAGCAGGCTTCATGTCTGGTGCAGAACCGCGAATCGCTGGTGCTGAGTGACGTTCATTCCAGTTCGATCGCCGATACGCTTACCGGCACGCCGACCGACCTTGCCCTGCAGCTAAGCGCTACGCGCGAAGGGGGGGCGGGGTATTACAGCGCGTACATCGGGGTCGCGCGCGATATCGCGCGCATCTTCGGCGCGTTCAGCAACCCATCCTTCAACTATCTGCCGACGCTGAGCGTGCGTAACGACGATACGATGTCGCTGCTGCTCAATGCCGCGCCATCGTTTCAGAAGCCCAAGTCGGTCATGGTCACCGCGCTGCCCGCGATCGAGGCGGACATTCCTCCGCAGCTGCGCAGCACCGCCAAGGGTCCGGTCTGCGCCGCGCAGGCCGGCGCCGTGCTGCCGGTGGAAGGCGCGCCGCTGGTGTTTTCCACTCAGTTCGCCCACGCCATGCAGGTTCGCCTTACTTCGGCAGCGGGGCAGGTGCTGGAAGTTGCGGCGATGCCGCGCGCGGAAAAGGGCGGTTATAGGCTTGCCGCCGAAAGCCTGCCCGCGGCCTTTACCGGCACCGTGCGGGCGCACCTCCACGGCCTATGGGGTTTCGCGGGGTTCGAGGGGCCGGACTTCGTGCTCCAGCGGCCCGATGGCAGCGCCTGGAAAGTGGCGGGGCAGGGGCAGGACGCCGCCGACGGCATGATCGTCGGCCGTGACAACGACGTGCAGCTTGAAGGCAGCGCTCCGTCCTGCGTCGAGGAAGTTACGCTGCGGCAGGGGAACGGTGCGGCCACCCCGCTCAAGTGGCGGACCGTGCAGGACAATCGCATTGCCGTGACGGTGCCGCTGGAAGGTGCGCGTCCGGGCGATATGCGTATCGAGGTGCGGTATCAGGGCGCGAAGGACCCGGTGGCCGTCACTCTCAGGGCCCGCGCCGAGGCAAGCCGGCTGGATGCGCTGGAACTTCATGCGGGGGACACCCATGCCAGCCTGAGCGGGCAGCGGCTCGATCAGGTGCGCACGCTGATGGTGGGCGATGTCGAGTTTCGTCCCGATGGGCTGACCCGCGAAGGCGCGGTCGACCGGCTGAGGCTGACCGCACAGGGCACCGGCCATGCACCCGAACAGGGCGACGCGGCCAAGGCCATCGTCAAGCTGGAGGATGGGCGCAGCCTGCCCATGCAGGTCCGCGTCGGCCCGCCGCGCCCGCAAGTCTCGCTGCTGAACCGCACCGTCAATCCGGCAGCCGTCGCCAAGGGCGCGCGCACGCTGGATCTCGGCGCGGCCGGAGATCTGCTGCCGGATACCGGAGAACTGGTGTTCTCGGTAAAGGCCGGGGCCGGCATGAAGCTGGGGCCGCTAGACACGGTGGAGATCGCGGCGGCCGAGGGCGAAAGCGTCGTGCGGCTGAGTGCGGGCAAGGGCCTCACGCTGGAAAGCCCCGAAGTGCTGGTGGCGCGCCTCAAGGGCGCGGATATTCCCGCAGGAACCTTCGGCCCCTTGCGCTTCCGGCTGCTGCGCGGCGGCGATACGGCGGGCGACTGGCAGCCATTGGCGACGCTGGTGCGCCTGCCGGGCATCGAGGATGTAGTATGCGAAGGTGAGGAATGCACGATCACCGCGCGTTCCCTGTTCCTTGTAGATGCTGTGGGCGCGGATGCCGGGTTCGCCAAAGCCGCGACCGTGCCGCCGGGCTATACCGGCTCCGCGCTGAAGGTGCCCAGGCCCGCGGATGGGGCGCTCTATGTGCGACTCAGGGATGCGCCGGGCACGGCGGTGAAGCTGCCGGTCGGCTAGGCGCCCAGGGCCACCAGGCGCTCGGGGCCGAGCAGGTCAACGCGGGGACAGCCCAATTGCGCCATCGCCGCCTCCAGCTCGGTTCGAAGCAGGTGGATCACATGGGCTAGGCCGGGCATTCCCGCCACCGCCAGCGCGTGCATCTGCGGGCGGCCCACCAGTACGGCGCGGGCGCCCAGCGCCAGCGCCTTGACCACGTCGGTGCCCTGCCGAACGCCGCCGTCGAGCAGCAGCGGCACCTGGTCCCGCACCGTTTCGGCCACTGCCGGAAGCAGGTCCAGCGCGCTGGGCAGGCCGTCCAGCACGCGGCCGCCGTGGTTTGAAACGATCAGGCCGTCCGCGCCTTCGTCCACGGTTCGGCGGGCGTCGTCACCCAGCACCAGACCTTTGACGAGGATCGGCAAGGTCGTGGCTGAGCGCAGCCAGGCAAGATCGGCCCACTTGGGCGCGGCGTCGGTCAGCGGGGTGCCCAGAAGGATACGGCCACCGGGGACCGAGGTCTGACGCGGGCGCGGCATTCCGGCAAGGTTCACGGCGTCTACCCCCGGCGGCAGGGCGATGCCGGCAGGTTTCAGCCCGGCATCGATCGTCAGCACGATCGCTTCGTAACCGGCGTCTTCGGCACGGCGCAGCAGCTGCAGGCTGTGTTCGCGCTCCGGCTGGAGGTAGAGCTGGAACCACAGCGGAGCGGGCGGCCTGCCAAGTTCCTGCGAAAGCGATCGGCTGGCGGCGGCGATGTCCTCCAGCGATACGCTGGCGAGGGTGCTGACCACCATCCCGGTATCCAGCGCGGCTGCGGCGCGCACGGCGGCCAGTTCGCCCTCCGGGTGGGCAAGGCACATGTAGGCCAGCGGCGCGAGCAGGATCGGCGAGGCGTGGGAGCGGCCGAAAAGGTCGATGCGGGTGTCGCCGTCCAGCTCGGCCATGGCGCGGGGCAGCAGGCCGATGCGGTCGAAGGCGGCGCGGTTTTCGCGCAAGGTGACCTCGCGGCCGGCGCCTTCCCGGATGTGGTGCCAGGCTTGGGTTGTCATGTGCTGCGGGGCGCGGGCTTCGTAGTCGGCCAGGCTGCGCAGGCTGGCGGGGATCGCGGTCAGCGGCGGCAGCGGGCCTTCGCTCACGTGGCGGACCACTGGCGCAGCAGGTTGTGATAGACCTGGGTGAGAGTGTCGACCGAGGCATGTTCGGGATGGTCGGTAGCGACAGACTGGATCGCGCCGTCCAGTTCGAACATCAGCCGCCGCTTCTCGGGCGAGGCGACGAAGCTCTGCGTCCAGAAGAACGAGACGAGGCGCGTGCCCCGCGTTACCGGCATGACCCTGTGCAGGCTGGAGCCGGGATAGACGATCAGGTGCCCGGCGGGCAGCTTGGCGGTGTGGGTGCCGAACATGTCCTCGATGACAAGTTCGCCGCCTTCGTAATCCTCGGGGTCGCTGAGAAACAGGGTGCTCGACACGTCGGAACGCAAGTGGTCGCCGGTGCCGGGAATGGGGAAGATCGCGTTGTCGACATGGTTGCCGTAATGGCCGCGCCCGTCATAGCGCGAGAAGCGCGGCTGCAGCACGCGCGCGGGCAGGGCGGCGGCGATGAACAGCGGGGTCTGGGCAAGCCGGGCAAGGACACGGTCCGCCAGTTGCCGGGCCAGCGGATGGTCGAGCGCGAGCTGCTCGTTCTCCTTGACGCGGGCGGCGCGGTGACCGGCGGTGGCGCGTCCGTCGGACCAGTCCGCGTTTTCGAGGGCATTGCGGATTTCGCGCGCTTCGGATGCGTCGAAAAGCTCGGGAATTTCGATGACCATGCGGTCTCTCTTGCCTAATATTCGGGGTGTGACAATGACCGTGATCAAGGGACGGAAGCCCGGCGTGCGCAGTCGGCAAGCGCCCGCCGGGCTTCCAATGGCGGTTACATCTTCGCGATGAGCGTCAGCGTGGCCGAGCGGGCATCGCCCGGCGTGGCCCAGCCGTTGTTGCGGATACGCTGGTAGTACAGCTTGTTGCCGATGTTCTTGACGTTGAGCTGCGCCGAAAGATTGGGCGAAAACTCGTAGGACAGCAGGCCGTTGTGGACGATGTAGTCGTGCGAGTAGAGCACGCCTGGCACCGTCGCCGAAGGCGTGTTGAACGCGAACTTGCCTTGGTAAGTCGCGCCGTAGCCGATCGTCAGGCCGAACGGCAGGCGATAGGTAGTGAACAGGCTGCCCGAGTGCTTGGGCGTCTGGGTCAGCTGCGACCCGGCAGCGTAGTCGATCGCAGTCGAATCCTTGTCGAGCGAGCGGATCAGCTTGCCCTTGAGGTAGGTGTAGTTGGCGGTGATCGTCCAGTTCGGGGTGATCGTGCCACTTGCGCCAAGGGCGATGCCGTCCACGCGCGATTTGCCGTCAAGCTGCTGCTCGGGCTCGACGAGCGGGTTTGCCGAAGCGACAGCGTACTTGTTGCGCTCGTTGCGGAAGGCCGACGCCGTCAGCAGCAGGCCGCCGTCGAACAGTTCCGCCTTGGCGCCGATCTCGTAGTTGCGCGCTTCTTCGGGGTCGATGTTGCAGGTCGCACCGACGACGCCCGGAGCCGAGATGGTGCAGGCACCGTTGACCGAGTTCTTCGAGGGCGTCTGCGAGTTGCCGTAGGCGGCGTAGAGGCTGACCGCCTCGACCGGCTTGTAGACGAGGCCGACGCGGTAGGAGAACAGCGTATCGGCATTACGGGCGGTAGTGCCGGGCGTGACCTGGCCCTGCGTCACGAGGGCGGTGGTGGTGGCTGCGATCGCATCGGTGCGCGAGGTGCCGGTGTTGCGCTCGACGCGGGCGCCTGCGTTCAGCTCGAACTTGCCCAGCTTCATGGTGTCGAACAGATAACCGGCGACGTTGGTCTGCTCGCCGACGGTGTGGCCGGTACGGATGAAGTTGATTGCACCGGTGTAGAGGTTGCTGCCGTAGGTGAAGGCGCCGGGGCCGGCGATGACATCGTTGGGATTGTCGATGTTGATCAGCGGCAAGGTGGTGAAGCCGGCGGTGCCGTTGGCGTTGCGCAGCGAGTTGCCGTTGTACAGGTCGTACTTTTCCCAGGTCGCGGCGCCGCCCAAGTCGATCGTGTGTTCGATCGCACCGGTGTTGAACACCGCCTTGATGTCGAGCTGGTCGAACATCAGCTGGTTGCGGATGTCACGCGTGGTCCCGCGCGGGCCAGACGGCTGGTAGTAGCCGGCGGGCACGGTGCCGCAGCTGCCGCCGGTCGGCGTGACGCCGCTGGCGAGGCAATACGTGCCCTGCGGCGGCGAGACCACCGTGAGCTGGCGCGAATCCTGCCAGCGGGCGAGATTGCGGATCGATGCGGTATCGCTGAACTCGTGCTCGAAGATCGCCGTCATCTGGTCAACGTTGATGCGCTGCTTGTCGACGTTGCGATAGCCGAAATAGTCGCTGCGGTGGACGCCCGGAACGGTGCCGCTGTAGTATGGCACGCCGTACTGCGGCACGTTGTCGTCCTCCTGGTGCGAATACTGCAGCGTCAGGCGGGTCGGGCTGTCGATACCGATCGTCAGCGACGGGGCGACGCCCCAGCGCTTGTAGTTCTCGACGTCGCGGCCCGGCAGGTCGTTGCGGTGCCACATCGCGTTGAGGCGGAAGGCGACGAGATCGTTCACGCGCTTGTTCAGATCGACGGTGGCGCGGTAGTAGTCGTCGGTGCCCACGCCCGCGGTCGCGACATAGGCGTCGTCGGCCTTGGGGCGCTTGGTGACGATGTTGATGTTGCCGCCGACCGAACCGGCACCCGAGATCACCGAGTTGGCGCCATTGGTGACTTCGACCTGATCGAGGTTGAACGGATCGGTGCGGGTGATCTGGGCGCTGTCGCGCACGCCGTCGATGGTGATGTCGTTGGCGGCGCTGTAGCCGCGGAAGGTGATGTTGTCGCCGGGCCCGGTGCCGCCTTCGCCCGCGCCGAAGGTAATGCCCGGTACGGTGGAAAGCACGTCGCGCAGGGTCAGCAGGTTCTGCTGCTCGATCACTTCCCTGGTGAGGACGGTGATCGTCTGGGGCGTGTCGCGCACGGTACGGGTGCGCTTGGGCGATTCAAGCTGGCGGCCGGGTTCGGCGATCGCGGTGTCCGAAACGGTGACGCCGCCCAGGCTGCGTTCGGCGGAGTCTGCGGTTTGCGCGTGCGCTGCCGGCGCGAAAACCGGTGCGATGCAGGACAGCGCAAGGAATGTGCGGCGAGCAGCCGCCTTGGATGGCTTGATGGACATGTTTCCCCCTTCGTATGTTGACGAAGGGCCTGATATTGAGAGTCACTATCATTATCAAGGCGAATGTTGCGAATTATTTCATCGTCTTTTCGAGTAGCGAATGTCAGGCTGTTCGCTGTTTGCGACCGGCGATCCGCAGGTGGCGGCGCGCGCGGCGCTGGCGATATCTAGCCGCGCGGTTGATCTTCAGGCTCCAGCATGGATTGCAGGGCGGGACTGATCCATTCGGCGATCGATTCGCCGCGGCGGATCAGCGCGCGCACGGCCAGCTTTTCGCGCGTGGCGAGGGCCTGCATGACGCCTTGTGTGTGGACGCTCAGGGCGGTCGCCCATGCGTCGGCCAGCATGGCGGAGGGATGGATCACCGTGACGGCCATGGCGTGTTCCACTGGGAGGCCGCTGCGTGGATCGATCGTGTGGCGCCCGCGCACATAGTCGCCTGAGGTCGCCGCCGCGAGCTGATGCAGGGCAACACGCATGGGAATGACGCTATCTGCGGGCGTTTCGAGGTCTACCCACCAAGGGTCGCCATCAGGCCGGAGGCCTGACCCGAACAGTTCGCCGCCAATCTCGACAAGGGCGTGGTGAAAGCAGCTTTCCCGCAGCAGCCGGGACAGCGCATCCACCGCGAAACCCTTGGCGATGCCGGAAAGGTCGAGGTGCAGCCCGCCCGGTTGGCGCAGGCGCCGTGCATCGCGGTCGTGTGCGAGGCGGGTGAAGCCTGAGACGGCCATCGCCTGTTCGATCTCGGTCCGGTCAGGCGGGCGTGTGGTCTGGACGGGACCATGGCCCCAGATATCCACGAGCGCGCCGATTGCCGGGTCGAAGGCCCCGGCGGAGCGTTCCGCGATATCCAGCGCAGCGTCCATCACCAGCGCGAAGTCGGCGGGCAGGGCGTACCACGTTCCGCCGGGTGCGCGGTTGAAGCGGCCGAGCACCGAGTCCTCGCGCCAATGGCTCATCTGCGCAAGAATGGCTTCCAGCCTCGCTTCGATCGCGGCCTTCAGGGGCCTGCGGTCGAAGTCCGCCGGAGCGGAGAGCTTGACGTGCCAGGCAGTCCCCATGGTCTCGCCGTCCATCGAGGCGACCTGATTGTCCTGCCGCCAGGTGGCGAAGCAGGTCGGGTCGATCTCTAGCGGGACGGCGAAACGCATGGCTTGGGATGTCAGGCGATCAGGGCGCCACGACTTCCAGCGTGCTGGAGAAGGACATGCGGCGGGTCTGCGCGCGCTTGTCGCTGGGCTTGTTGTCCTCGGCGCTGGCGCTCATCCAGTACATGCCGGCGACCGGCCACTTGATGCGCAGCACGCCGTCGGCGCCAGTGGTCAGTTCCTGACCGTCTTCGGCCTCGCGGTATTTCTTGCCGCCCGGGATCAGGGTGACCTTCACGCCAGCAGCCGGTTTGCCGTCGATGAGGAAGCGGAAGCTGGCTTCCTCGTCCGAGACGAGCGCGTCGGGATGGGTGATCGGATCGAACTCCAGGCCCTTGCCGGTCGGCGTCAGCACGCCTTTGGTCGGCGCATCGGACGACACGTAGATGGCGTAGGAGGTCAGCGATTCGCTCAGCTTGATGTCGGTCGCATTGGCCGGGATATCGGCGACTGTGGCGACCATACGCGGCGGCTGTCCACCGGGGCCGCCCGGACCACCTGGACGACCTGCGCCGGGGCCACCTGCACCTGAACCGCCGGCTCCGGGCGCGCCCGGAGGGCCCGCGGGACGGCCGCGTCCGCCTACGCGCCATTGCTCCGCACCGACCTTGAACGTGCCGCCGATGGAGGAGCGGTTCATGCCGATCTTCCAGGTGCCCGGCTTGTCGATCGCAACGTCGAAAGTGCCACGATACCGGCCCTTGGACGGGTTCTCGACTTTCCCTTCGCTGCCATCGGGTGCCCAGACCGAGACTTGCGCGGGATCCAGCGCCATATGGTCGGGGTAGAACAGGTCATTCGATACGGCGGCATCGACGGTGACATATTCGCTCGTCCCGGCCAGCGTGGTGGTCGAAGGCAGCAGCCACATGCGGTGCGCAAGGGCCGGCGTTGCCAGCGCCGAGGATACGGCGGCGGCGATCAGAAAGGTGCGGAAACGCATTTCAATTCCCCTGTTTGGAAGAAAACGGTCATGAAAGTCAGTGAGTGCTCACGGCTCAGCGGATGGTGCCGGCTCAGCGGATGGTGATGGTGCCCAATTCGGTCTTGCCCGATGCGGAGCCGCCCTTGGCGGGGACCGAGAACGGCACCGAAACCAGTTCGCGTCCGCCGGTTTCACGCGCCGCCTCTACCTTCAGGACGTATTGCCCGGCGGGAAGATTGGCGGGGATCGCCACGGTATAGCTGCCGGGTGCGCGGGTGGCGCCGGTTAGGCCGTCCGCAGGCATCTTCATCGAACTGCCGCCCTTGCGCCACCAGGTGCGCAGGTCTGCCAGCCACTTTGTGCCGGGCTCGCGGCCAGCCTTCTTGACGTCGTACCATACGAAGATCGTCCGCGCGTTGCCGCCTGCCACAGGCTCTACCCAGCCGGCCACGTAGGGGCGGTGGTATTCGGCCACCTTGATCTGGGTTATCGTGATCGTCACCGATGCGGCCAAAGCGGGGGTGGCAATGGTGCCGGCGACCAGCAGGGGAAGCGCGGGCAGGATTTTTGGCAGAGTCTGGGTTCGTGTCATCACGGGCTTTCTCGTCAATGGATGAACAGGAGCGCCAGCAGTAGCGGCGCAATGAGGCTGAGGATCACCAGCGGCCAGGTCATGGGCCGATGCCTGGCGTGAAGTTGCAGCAGAAGCAGGCCGGTCAACGTGAACAGTACGCAGGCGGCCGCGAACAGGTCGATGAACCAGAACCACGCATCGCCGGTATTGCGGCCCTTGTGGAGGTCGTTGAGATAGGAAATCCAGCCACGATCAGTCACTTCGGCCGCGACCTGGCCGGTGTTGCGGTCGATACTGACCCAGGCGTCGCGCCCGGGGCCGGGCATGGCGATGTAGACTTCGTCTTCGGCGGACCAGTCGGCGGCGCGGCCCGCGGGGTTCAGCGCCACTGCGCCGGCCACGGCTTTCGCTACCTCGGCGGGTAGCGGGTCGGTCGCGTCGCCGGGGGGGTGGAGCCTGGCCAGCAGGACGGCGGGCAACGTTCCCTCGCTTTTGGTCACCACCGGCTCCGCACCGATCGAGGCGGCATGGTTCAAGGTTATGCCGGTAACCGAAAACAGGAACATGGCTGCCAGAGAGATCGCCGCACTCACCCAGTGCCATGTGTGCAACTGCTTGAGCCAGAAGGCGCGGGCCTTCTTGTTCTTCTTGCCGGGTTTCGGGCTCTTCGAGCCGCGCGGAGCAGGCATGGCCTGCGCGGGTCCGCCGCCGGTCGGAACACCCGTCACGCGCGGATTGTCGGCGCGTTGTTCAAGGGCATCGGCAGCTTCCAACGTGTCGCATCCTTGTATTCCTGGGGAGGGGTGAAAAATCAGCAATACTACGGCGCCGGGCATGCCGGAAAAGCTGTGTTCCCTCTGGACGACCCAATGCTTAGTGTATATGCAAATCACTCGCAATAGTGGTTGGCAGGAGATTACAATTGGCGACACTCGCGGTTCCCCGACTTGATGAGTTCGCCCGTATTCCGGTTTCGGATGTGATCCGCGAGCCTGCCGTCGAGTTCGCGGGCAGGCTTTGGCACCCTGCGGGCGAATCGGCGGCGATGACGGATGCGACCGCGCACGTCGCCTATGAACGATCGGTCTATCAGGCCTCCAGCCGGGCGCGGCCCGTGGCGTTCCTCGCATCGGCAGGGGCGATCCTGGCTATCGCGGCGGCGATGGCCACGCTCAACATGGCTGCCACGCATAAGGAACACGCGCGCCTGACGACCGTGGATGTGCGCGATCTCGACGTGACCCCGCCTCCCCCGCCAGAGCCGACCAAGCTTGAAACCCCCGAAGCGGCAATCACCCAGACCGTCGCGCCTAGGCCTATGATCGAGCTTCCCGCGCCCGGTCCGGTACAGGTCATGGTCGAAGCGCCGCCGCCGCCCGCGCCGCCTACGGTCACCAGCGAAGGTGTAAAGGCCATCGCGGCCCCGGCCGTGGCTCCGGCACCTTCAACGACGATGGAGGGCGGCGATCTGTCGAGCAAGGTTATCTTCGCCAAGCCGCCGACCTATCCGACCGAGGCACGTCGCTCGCACGAGCAGGGCACTGTGAAGCTGCTGGTGCTGGTGGGTGCCGATGGGACGGTCAGGGACATCCAGGTCGCGGGCAGCAGTGGTAGTCAGCGGCTCGACCGGGCAGCTCTGCAGGCGGTAAAGCGCTGGCGCTGGTCGCCGACGATCGCTGGCGGCACGGCAATGTCGGTGCGCGGTTACGTGACGATACCGTTCGTGTTGGTCACGGCCTGATTTGGAACTGAGCGTTCACAGACCGTTAGAGAATGGGCTGTTGCCGCATTCAAAATGCGCTCCTGTGCGCATTTTCAAACGGTCTCCAGAAGCCCTGACTTTGCGGGGATACCGCGCCGGCTATTCGCCGGCGTCCAGCGCCTCGCGAAGCACCTGCATCGCCCGCTCCAGCTGGGCGGAGCTGTAGGGTTTGTCCAGCAGCACGGTCGGCCGGTGGCCGCTTGCGGCGTCATAGCCGCCACTGGCGATGGCCAGGGGAATTTCCCGCGCGGCGACTTCGGCGATGATCGGGTCGGCCTTCTCGCCGGCGAGATTGAGGTCGATCACGGCGACATCGAATGCTTCTTTGCGGGCGCCGTCCAGCGCGGCCGAAAGCGTGGCGTATGGTCCGACGACTTCGCAGCCCAGATCGGCCAGCATTTCCTCCAGCAGCATTGAGACGAGAAACTCGTCTTCCGCCACCAGCACGCGCATTCCATTTAAGCTGGATGGTTCCTCAGACATCGTCCGACCCTTGAAAATGCACGAAGCGCACTGAATTGTGTCGAACTCTTGGCAGCGTGCTCGGATTTCGGCAAGCCGCGTTTTACCCTTCTATGATCTCTCTTATTCGTCCCGCGAGCATGTCGATTGCGAAAGGCTTGGTTATCATCGCCATCCCCGGTTCGAGGAAGCCTGAAGCCATTGCCGCATTCTCGGCATAGCCGGTCATGAACAGCACTTTGAGCCCGGGACGCGAGGCGCGGCCACCATCGGCGACCTGGCGGCCGTTGAGACCGGGTAGGCCGATGTCGGTGATGAGCAGGTCGATGCGGCGCCGGGATTGCAGGATCGCCAGTCCCGACGGGCCGTCCGAAGCCTCGATCGCCTGATAGCCCAATTCGTCCAGCACTTCGAGGATGAGCCCGCGCACGACCGGTTCGTCCTCCACCACCAGCACCACTTCGCCTTGGCGGGCAATCGGCAGGCTGTCCTGCGAGCCAGGCTCATCCGGCGTGTTCTCTGCGCCGTGGTGGCGGGGCAGGTAGAGCTTGATCGTGCTGCCGATACCTTCCTCGGAATAGATCCGGGCATAGCCTTCGGACTGCCGTGCGAAGCCGTAGATCATCGACAGACCCAGCCCGGTGCCCTGACCCATCGGCTTGGTGGTGAAGAACGGCTCGAAAGCGCGCGCGGCGGTTGCCCGGCTCATGCCCACGCCGGTATCCGTGATGGCGATGCACACGTATTGGCCCGGCTTCACGTCGCGTTGGCGGGCGGCATAGTGGCCGTCGAGGTGGGCGTTGCAGGTTTCGATCGTCAACCTGCCGCCGCCCGGCATGGCATCGCGCGCGTTGATGACCAGGTTGAGGATCGCGCTTTCCAGCTGGTTTGGGTCGCACTGCGTCAGCCACAGGCCGCCGGCCAGCACGAATTCCAGCTCGATATGCTCGCCCAGCGTGCGGCGCAGCATGTCCTCCATCGAGGCGACCAGCGGATTGGTGCGAACCGGGCGGGGATCGAGCGGCTGACGACGCGAGAAGGCCAGCAGGCGGTGCGTCAGGCCCGCCGCCCGCTCCGCCGAGGCGCGCGCGCCGGTCAGCCAGCGTTCGAGGTCGCCGGTGCGGCCCTGCGCGAGGCGGTTGTGCATGACGTCGAGGCTGCCGGTGATGCCCTGTAGCAGGTTGTTGAAATCATGCGCGATGCCGCCGGTAAGCTGGCCGACCGCTTCCATCTTCTGGCTCTGGCGCAAAGCCTCCTCGACGGTGCGCTGATCGGTGATGTCGCGGCCGATGGCATGGATGCGCTGTTCGTCAGGCACGGCGGTCCAGGCCAGCAGGCGGTAATCGCCGTCGCGCGCGCGGTAGCGGTTCTCGAAAGCGACGGTCCGCTTGCCGGTGGACAGCTTGACGACTTCAGCGGCCGTCGACTCAAGGTCTTCGGGGTGGATGAAGGTCGCGATGCGGCGGCCCAGCATCTCGCCCTCGTGCCAGCCGAGCAGACGTTCCGCGGATGGGTTGACCGCCGTGATGGTGCCGTTGAAATCGCAGACCAGCATCAGGTCGCGGGTGATCGTCCACAGCCGGTCGCGGTCCTGGGCAAACGCGGCTTCGGCCTTTTTCTGCGCCTCGATCTCGGTGTTGGTGCCGACCCATGCGGAGATGGCCCCGCGCGCATCGGTGAGCGGCAGGGCGCGGACAAGGTGCCAGCGGTAGTGCCCGTTCGCATCGCGCAGGCGCATTTCGGTGTCGTAGACCTCGCCAGTGGCGACTGACTCGGCCCACCGTTCGAGCACGGCACCGCGCTCGTCGGGATGGACGATTCGGGACCAGCCATCCGCCTCGAAGCTGCCGCGCTGTTCGCCCGCATAAGCGTAGGCCCGGTCGTTGAACCAATCCATCCGGCCATCGGCGCGCGCAGTCCACACTTGCGTCGGCATGTTTTGCGCAAGGGTGCTGAACTGCGCCTCGCTTTTTTCGAGGGCGAGCTGGGTGCGATGCCGGTCGGTAACGTCCTGCACCACGCCGACCATACGTACGGGATCGCCGGCATCGTCCAATTCGAAATCGGCCTTGCGGGCGACCGTACGTTCCTCGCCGGTATCGGCGCGGTGAATGCGGTATTCGACATCGAGCGCGGCGGCGCCGCCGTGCCGCCTCGATAAATTTGAGGCTCTCTCGCGGTCTTCGGGAACGACCATGTTCTCGAATATCTCCGGTGCGAAGACGCCCTGCTGCTCGACGCCGAAGATCCGGCAAAGTTCGTCGGTGCAGGTCATCGTGTTCGCGGCGATGTCCACCGAGAACAGGCCGATGCCGCCTGCCACCTGGGCGCGGCGCAACTGGTCCTCGCTCAGACGCAGGGCTTCCTGCGCTTCATGCTCGTGCGTGCGGTCGCGCAGCAGCTTGACGAAGCCGATGACGGCGCCGCCGTCGTCGCGGAGCGGGGTCATCTCACCCAAGCCCCAGAACCGCTCGCCCGATTTGCGCACAAGCCAGCGTGCATCGTGGGCACGGCCGGTTTGGAGCGCCTCGTGCCGCTTTATGGCGGGGCGTCCGGCGTCGCGGTCCTCTGCGCTGAACACCAGGTCGATCGGCTTGCCCAGCACTTCCGCTTCCGTCCAGCCGAGCATTTCTTTCGCCCCGGCGTTCCATAGGGTGATGTTGCCGCGCAGGTCGGTTGCGACGATGCCGTAGTCCGTCGCCCCGTCGAGTATCTGGCGGTTGTACTCCTCACGCTCGCGTAGCAGCACTTCCGCGCCCACGCGCTGGACGTGCGCCCAGGACCGTTCGGTTACCTCGCGAATTACGCTCAGTTCGTAATCGCTCCAATGGTGCGGGCTGCTGTCGTGAATGGCCATGAGCGCGGTCAGGCGGCCTTCCTTGACCAGCGGCATGCAGATCGTGGCGGCGACGCCCATGGACTGGAAGGTCCTGGCCTCCTCAGGCGACAGTTCGGCGGTGTTGTCGTTGATGACCAGCGCCTGTCCGGCATTCAGTTTGCGCACCGCCAGCGTGCCGAAGTCGGACAGGCGGTAGTGCCCGACGATCGAGGGCGATCCGGGAGCATGCCAGTTGCCGCGAATGGTGAAACCGTCGCCCGTCTCGTCCATATCGGCATAAGCGCAGTTCGAGAGGCCAAGGTGCTGCGCGGTGAGCCTGGCGGTGATCTCAAGGATCTGGTTCGCGCCCTGGCAATCCGTCACGGCGCGGGAAAGCGTGTCGAGGAAGCGCAGGCGCGTCTCGCTTTCCTCCAGCACCTTGCGGGCGTTGCAGGCCTGCGTGGTTTCGATCACGACAGCGATCACCCCGGCAGGCCTGCCATCGTCACCAGGGACCGGCGAGTAGTCGAGGTTCAGCCGCAATTCCTCGGCCTGGCCGTTCCGGTAAAGGGTGAGCGCATGATCGCGGTAGCTCAGCGTTCCCCCGGCCAGGCCGACGCGCATCACGTTTTCGTTGAAGTCGGCGACTTCGTTCCAGCCGTCGAGGACATTGGAGCCGAGCAGGCGGCTGTCGCGGCCGCCCGCAAACCTGGAATAGGCGTCGTTGTAGAGCATCACGCCTTCCGGGCCCCACAGCAACACCAGCGGGACCGGGGACGGCAGCATCATGCTCACGGTATGGCGAAGGCTGACCGGCCAGTCCTCGATCGGGCCGACCGCAGTCGAGGCCCAATCATGCATGGCGATACGGCGCGCGAGATCGCCAGCGAGTCCCATGAACCCGGCGTCACTCTCTTCGCTGCGCATCATTCGCCTTGAGTGTCCCTTCGCGCCCCGTCCGGCGCATTCGCCGTACGCCATTCGCAGGCGAAAAACACTTCTTCCTTCAGGGGGTTCCCGGTCAATCGGTGAATTGCGTGAAGCCCTGAAAGGCGAACGGCAGGAGGCCTTGGCGGTCGAGTCACCCGGCCGCTGCGAAGGGGAAGAAGAAGGGTCCGTCGTCTTCGTAGCTGCCGAGGTCTCGCGGGCCGAGTCCGGGGCGGTTGCGGCCCTTGCTCTTGGCGTCGTAGAGACCCCGGTCGGCCTGCAGATGGACTTCGGTCAGGTCACTGGTGCCTGCACCGAATGCGGCGCAGCCGATGCTGAGTGTGCCGCAGTGTTGCGGCCCCACGCCGCGGCCGAACCCAGAGCACAGGCCTTGCGCGAACTGCAGGGCGGCGGCTTCGTCGAGCCGGGGCAGGATGACGACGAATTCGTCTCCGCCAAGTCTGCCGATCACGGCATCGATCGGGGTCTTGAGCTTCAGGTAGTCGGCAAGGGCGACCAGCAGGCGGTCGCCTTCGTGGTGGCCGAAGCTGTCGTTGACAGTCTTGAAATGGTCGACGTCGATCAGCAGCAGGGCGCCGCCGTTTTTCCCGGCGCGGGCAAGCAGGGATTTGGCTTGCGCCTCGAAACCGCGGCGGTTGAGCAGACCGGTAAGCGGATCGCTTTCAGCCAACTGGGTAACCCGGTGCTCGCGGCGGCGACGAAGTGCCCCTGCGACCGACATCGCCAGGGCGACCGCCACCAGGACGCCCTCGAACAGCGAAATCACGATCATGGTGCCCGTGTAGTTGTAAAGGCTGATGAAAGCGCCGGGAGCGAAGGCGCAAAAGGCCTTCACGGCGTAAAAGCCGCCATGAAACAGGAAAGTGCATAGCAGCATCTGCGTCTCCGAGCCGTTCGTTCGCCTGTCGGCGAGCAGTATGCCCGCGGCGCGAAGCGAGAGCACGGCCACACAGCCGGCGTTGAACAGCGAGAGAGCCTGGGCGTCCATGCCCGGCACCGCCATCAGCGCCGAACACGCGGCCGGGGCGAAGAACCATGCGCGCCCCAGCCGGCGACCGGCGAGAGCGGCAGCCCCATGCAGGAAGCATAAGTGCGCAAGCGGAACCATGGAGTTGGAAAGCCAGATGCCGATATAGAACGATCCAACCTCTCGCAGCGGCGCCAGTGAGCAGCCGACGACGATGCACAGGAAGCCCAGCGCAAAGCTCAGGAGGAAGCGCTCGCGCAGCGAACGCCACTCGATCAGGAGGAATGTCGCGGCGACGAAGGCAATGCCATCCGTCAGCAACATCATCGTTTGCGCATCAACCGCCATGTAACCCCGAACCCCGTCTCACGAGCCCCGTCTCGCGTGAAGCTCGCTTAGCAGGTTGTCCTAAACAAACCGTTCATTTGATTCGGGCGGGCAGCGATCGGGGTTTGCGCAACACACAGCGAAAACCGATGTGCGAGGTGGACGTGTCGATCATCTCGGGATGGCGAGCGGCGGGGCGGTAGCGCTGGCAGTAGTTGGGGGCGCAAAGGTGCGATCCGCCCTTGAGTACCTTGCGCCCGATACGCACGCCCGGCTGCGCGGGGTCGAGGCTGTCCTTCAGCCTGCCGCCGCGCGGATTGCTGAGGGTGCAGCACGATTTACCGGCCGCCTTCTTCGGGGTTTCGGGCTTCTCGCTCCACCAGTCGCTGGTCCATTCCCAGGTATTGCCGATCATGTCGACGAGGCCGTAGCCGTTCGGGGCATACGTGCCGACCGGCGAAGTGCGCTCCCAGCCGTCCAGCATCTGGTTGGCGAAGGGGAACAGGCCCTGCCAGGTATTGGCCATCATGGTGCCGCCGGGAGAAAGTTCGTCGCCCCAGGCATAGTCCTTGCCTTCCAGTCCGCCGCGCGCGGCGAATTCGAATTCGGCTTCGGTAGGAAGGTCCTTGCCCGCCCACTTCGCATAGGCCTCGGCATCGCCGTAGGCGATCTGGACGACCGGGTGGTCCCACAGATCCAGGCTGTCGATATCGCTATCCGGGCCAAGCGGCTGACGCCAGCAGGCACCGAATTCGAAGCGCCACCAGTTGGCCGGGTTCGACGTGTCGACCGGAGCGGCGCTTTTGTGGAAGACCAGCGATCCGGGGCGGTCCATGCCGGGCAGCATGTCGGGGTAGTCCTTGGGGTCGGGCGCGATCTCGGCGACGGTGACATGGCCGGTGGCCTCGACGAAAGCGGCGAACTGGCGGTTGGTCACCGGCGTCCGGTCGATCAGGAACGCGTCCACCGAGACCCGGCGCAGGGGCGCTTCCTCAGGATAGAAGCGCTCCGATCCCATCGTGAAAGTGCCGCCGGGGACCGCGATCATGTCGGCGGGCATATCTGGGGTGTCGGGCGCGTTGTCGGTGGTCTGCAAGCGATAAGGCCTTTCCTGCCCGGAGATTGCGCCTTACCTAGGGCGCACGGCAAGGCAGGACAACAGGCGCCATCAGCCTGAAATTCCCAGCAGCCGCAAGATTTACACCTGAAAGGCCGGTCTACCGTATGCGCGGAGACCATCCCGTTTTTCGCACCATGACAACTGCCTATAGGGAGACGTATCGCTTTGCGCGGCTGGATTCTCTTTCAGCATGAACTCGACCCGGCGATCCCGGAAGTGCCCGAGGTGTTCCGTTTCCAGGAAGCGGCGGGGGCGATGGGCATCGAGATGCACGTCTTCCAGCCGCACCGCTTCGAACTGGTGGTGGGCACCGGAGGAGACTGGGCGATGAAGTACCAGGGCCAGCCGGTGGCGCGGCCCGACTTCGTGATCTGCCGTACCGGCGCCGAGACCGACTATTTCACGCTGGCCCTTTTGCGCCATATCGAGCGGCGCGGAGTGCGGCTGGTCAATGGCCCCGCGACGATCGAGACGGTGGCGGACAAACTGCACACCCTCCAGACCCTCAACCGCGCCGGGCTGCCGATCCCGCGCACGATCCTGGGCACGTTCCCGATCGACATCGACCTGGTCGAGCGCGAACTGGGCTTCCCGGTGATCGTCAAGACGCTGAAGGGCACGCGCGGGGCGGGCGTTCTCAAGTGCGAGGATCGCAGCCAGTTCGAGGATCTCGCCGGTCTGCTCGAAAGCGCCGATGCCAAGGCGGACTTCATCCTCCAGCATTACGTGCGCGCCAGCCATGGCCGCGACGTGCGTGTACTGGTGGTGGGCGGCCGGGTCGTCGCCGCGATGGAGCGGCGTTCGCTGACGGGCGGCTTCAAGTCCAACGTCTCGCTGGGCGGGGTCGGGGTTGCCTATAACCCGCCGCAGGAGATGGCCGAACTGGCGGTGCAGGCGGCCGATGTGCTGGAACTGGACATCACCGGCATCGACATCCTGTTCGACGAGGACGGCTATCGTATCTGCGAGGCCAATTCCGCACCCGGATTTCAGGGGTTGGAAAGGGCGACCGGCATGGACGTGCCAACCGCCATTCTCGAATGGGTCGCCTCTACGCAGGACGCCGCACGGGAACGCGAGCCGCTGCCGGCTGAAAGCACGGCGCTTTCCGACATGGTCTTCGGAGGCCGCGCGGGCCTGCGCGCGCTGACCGACCGCAATACCGAGTTCCGCCGTTTTGCCAGCGCCGTGGGCCTGCGCATGGTCGCGACCGGGATCGGCGCGCTGGTGCAGGCCAGCTTCCCCCGGATGCTGGTCGATCGCCGCAGCCCGGTAGGGGTCGGCCTTCGCTCGCTGTTCGAAGGGCGTGTGGCGTCCGAACTCAACCACCTCGACGACCGTGCGCAGGAACGCACGCTCATGGTCGTGCTGGCGGTAGCGATCTGGGCGGCGGTGCTGCCATGGCTGGTCGGTGCCGACGCGATCGTCAGCGGCGTTCTTTCGGTGCTGGCTCTGAGCTTCCCGGTCCTGTTCCTGCTGACCGCTCCGGCGGGCCGCTTCGGCAAGTCGCGGCGAAGGACCGGCGCGCGCAAGGGAGGCGGGGCATGATCGATCTTTCTGCGATTCCCTGGGCGGACCTTGCCCCCTTCATCATCGCGGGGTTTCTGGCCCAACTGGTCGACAGCGCATTGGGCATGGCCTTCGGGGTCATCGCCAATTCGCTGCTGGTGGTGCTCGGTCTGCCACCGGCGATGGCATCCTCGGTTACCCATACCGTGGAAAGTTTCACCAGCGGCGTCTCGGGCATTTCCCACGCCTTGCAGCGCAATGTCGACTGGCCTCTGTTCTCGCGCCTCGTCATCCCCGGGATTGCCGGTGGCCTGACCGGCGTATGGGCGGTGACGCACCTGCATCTCGATTTCGTGCGGCCGGTGGTGCTGGTCTATCTGGCGGCAGTGGGGATCTACCTCATCTGGCGCGGGGCGCGGCGGGCGCAGGCCTATCGGCGGATGCGCATGGTCGGCCCGCTGGGGCTGGTCGCGGGTTTCCTGGATTCGTTCGGGGGCGCCTGGGGGCCGGTGACGACCGGCAGCCTGATCGCGCAGGGCATGACCCCGCGCATGGCGGTGGGTACGGTCAATGCCGCCGAGTTCTTCGTGTCGGTTACCGTGCTTTCGGCGTTCATCGGTTCGCTGGGGCTGCAGTCCTTCGCGCTTGCCGCCTCGGGCCTGCTGATCGGCGGCGTCGTCGCCGCGCCGCTGGGGGCGCTGGTGACCCGGCGCGCCTCGGGCAGGAACATGACGCAGTGGATCGGCGGGGTGCTGATCGCCGTCGCGCTCTGGGGCCTCATCTCGCTGACGCTTGCGCCGGGCCCCCTGTTTTTCCGAATGTGACCGGCGTCAGGCCGCGGCGGCGGGGGTGATGCGCGTCAACCTGCCTCCGCTAAGCACTTTCGCCGCGCCTGGAGCTACCCGGATCAGGCCCTGTGCTACCGCGATCACGGCGGCCAGGATCAGGAACGGCTGGGCCAGGAGGTAAACCGGGTAAAGCGGCGAGCCGAGCTTTCCGGTCAGCTTGCCCACCAGCGGCCCGAACAGCCACAGCAGGATGAGGTGGGCGCAGAAATAGAAGAACATGTAGGGCTCTATCCGCTGGAGAGGCCGCGCCGCGCGGCTCGCCGCCAGTTCCCAGGCAAGGCGCCAGACGGCGATAGAGGCGGCGACGCGCGCGGCAAGGTCCAGCGCGGCGGTCGAGGCGTCGTCGAACGGCCTCGCATCGCCGAGCGAAACATACAGGTGCAGTGGCATCAGCACCGCGAAGGGCAGGGCGGTAAGCACCAGCGGCGCGAAGGCCACGCGCTCGGCAAGGCCGTTGCGGCGGGCGATGATGCCGATGGTGAAGAACATCAGGATCGAGGCGCGCAGGATCACCGGCGGGCCGATACCGGCGATATGGCAGGCCCCTGCGGCAAGCGCGAGCAGGCCCAGGGTCCACGTCGGCAGACGTACCAGCAGCGGGGCCAGCACCATGCACAGGAACAGATCGCGCAGGAACGGCATCTGCACGTTGATGTCGGGCGGGTGAGTGAGGATCAGCGTTTCCTCCATCACCCAGCGTAGTGACTGCGGCATCGGTGCGGCGAGGCCCAGAAGCCATGCCGCACCCGATACGAGGATGATCGCCAGTACGTTCCACAGCGCCATCGGCAGCAATATCGTGCGGGCTTTTCGGGCGATGTGCGAGCGCCAGTCCTGCGTGCGGCTCGATCCTGCGACCAGCCAGCCGGAAATGAGGCCAAGCAAGGGCACAGCGCTGCGGCCGAACACTTCCATCAGCACCCAGCGGAATACTTCCTGCGGGGTGCCCCGGGCCAGTTCGAGACTGTATCCGTCGAGCCCCGTCCAGGCATGGACGTAGACGACGCCGGTTATGCAGATGACACGGGCAACGCGGATCGCATCGGATCGGCGGCGCGCTTCGGCGCTGATCGGTTCAGGCAAGCAGTGTCCCGCGCATTATTGTCCCTCTTCCAATTATCCCCTTCGCAACACCCGAAGTTTGTCGGGGTTGCCACAGCCCTGCCGTGAAACGGGCGACAGGCGAGAGGAACGGTTGGAGGGTGCGCATGAAAGGGCCTGAAATTCAGATCTTTAACTCAACCGCGCAGCGACTGCATTCGCTGGAGATAGCGGGCCAGTACGTCGATCTCCAGATTCACCCCGTCTCCTTCGCGCATTGCGCCGATGGTGGTTACTTCTGCGGTGTGGGGGATGATGTTGAGCGTAAAGCGGCACGAGCCGTCAGCTTCGTCGCTTACCTCGTTCACGGTCAGCGAAATGCCGTCCACGGTGATCGAGCCCTTGGGGGCAAGGTAAGGAGCCAGTTCCTTGGGCGCAGCGATCACAACGCGGTGCGAATCGCCCACCGGTTCGATGCTGACCACGGAGCCGACACCGTCAACATGGCCGGTGACGATGTGGCCGCCCAGTTCGTCACCCAGCTTGAGTGCGGGTTCGAGGTTGAGGTGGCCGCCCTGCCGCCAGCGCTCCGGAACGGTGCGGGCCACCGATTCGGCGGAGATGTCGACCGCGAACCAGGCATCGCCGGCGGTGCCGCCCTTGTCCACCACGGTCAGGCACACGCCCGAGCAGGCGATCGAGGCGCCTATGGCAATACCCGAGGGATCGAAAGGGCAGGCGATGACGGCGCGCAGGTCGCCCGCCTGGCGGGCTTCGCGGATGGTGCCGACGGCGGTGACGATTCCGGTGAACATGGGTCTAGCTTTCCGAGGAGCTGTCGGTTGGATTTCGAGCGTCGTAGACTTCGAGCGTGTCGCTGCCAAGCTGGCGGCGCTCGGT
The DNA here is from genome assembly GCF_001046635.1 of Novosphingobium barchaimii LL02. Lineage (GTDB taxonomy): Bacteria > Pseudomonadota > Alphaproteobacteria > Sphingomonadales > Sphingomonadaceae > Novosphingobium > Novosphingobium barchaimii. Next base: position 27,293 of record NZ_KQ130454.1, on the reverse strand, counting down.
CAGGCGCCATTGGCCGTGGGCCTGGGCCAGTGCGGACAAGCCAAAGTCGCCCAGCGCAGGGCGGCCGCCCAGCAGGACCGGGGCGCGGTAGATCAGCAGCCGATCGACCAGCCCGGCGGCGAGGAAGGCCGTGGCCGTCTTCGCCCCGCCCTCGACGAAAAGGTGCAGCACGCCCTCCATGCGGAAGATATCCGTGGGCGAGGACAGAGCGCGCCAGCCCTCGGGCACGGGCCCGTGGGTGAGCACCCAGCGCTGCGGGCTGCGATCCTCCAGTCCGGGCAGGCGCACGTCGAGGCGCGGATTGTCAGCGCGCAGAGTGCCGCGGCCGACCAGAATCGCGTCCGAACGGGCGCGCATCGCATGGGTATGGGCGCGGGCCTGAGCCCCGGTGATCCACTGGCTTTCGCCGCTGGTCAGGGCGATGCAGCCGTCGAGCGAGAGGGCAAGCTTCAGGGTGACCTCGGGCCTCCCTAGCCGCTTTGAGACAAGGTAGCCGGACAGGCTGCGTGCGCAGGCGGGCGAGGGCAGGAAATCAGCGGCTATCCCGGCCTCGCGGATGCGTGCGATACCGGCGCCCGAGGTGCGCGGATCGGGGTCCATACAGCCGACGACGACACGGGCAAGGCCCGATTCGCTTACCAGATCCGCACAGGCGGGGCCGCGCGCCGAGCGGTGGGCGCAGGGCTCCAGCGTGACGTAGAGCGTCGCGCCCCGGGCGGCGTCGCCGGCGGCAGTCAGCGCCACGGCTTCGGCATGGGGGCGTCCGCCTGCCTGCGTCCAGCCACGCGCCACTACGCGGCCATCGCGGACCACGATAGCGCCGACGCCCGGATTAGGCCGGCTGAGAGGACGTGCGCGTGCGGCCAGCGCGGCGGCCGCCGCGAGCCAGCGCGCATCATCCCTCACTGGCCGGCAGGTTCCGGCGAAAGTTTCGGATTGGCGATGCCCGAACGCTTGAGAGTAGCCTCTATGCGTTCGCGCTCTGCCTTGTCCCTGGCTGCGTCCTCGGCGTCGGCTTCGCGGGCGATCTTGTCGACGTCGATGCCGGACATGCGCCCGATGGTCTTGTACATCTCGCGCACGTCCTTGTCGCGGCGTGCCATCTCGCGGGCCCAGGCTTCCTTGTTCTTCTGGTTCGCGAGGTTCGATTCCATGATCTGCGCATCGGTACGGTGCGCCTTGAACACGGAGATGTAAGTGACCTTGGGCGGCAGGTGCGGGGCTTTGCCTTCCTGCGTGGTCATCAGGTAGAACACGCCGAACGTGCAGGCGGCGGAAACGGCGGCGATGCGCCAGCGGTGGGCGCCGGCCTGCTTCCACACTTCCACGAAATCCCCGACCATGCCGGTGGGGGAGACGTCTTTCCAGATTCCGGAGCGCTTGAACGGGGACATGCGCGCTATCTAGTGCCTAACCGCACCTAAATCTACCCGAACGGCACATAGAGGGTGCGGCCGTTTGCCTTCAGCCAGCGATTGGCCTCGTGAACCGATCCTTCGAAGATCGTCTTGAGGCAGTGGTGGAACGCGGGCGAATGATCGAAGTGGACGAGGTGGGCGACCTCGTGCGCAACCACCGATCGGCGCACCATGTCCGGTGCCATGATGAGCCGCCAATTGATGCGGATCGAACCGTCGTGCGCGCACGATCCCCAGCGGCGCTGCGCGCTGGACAGGCCCAGCGCCGGGCAGGGCTGGGCGGCGCGCTCGCAATATTCGGCGAGGTCGGCGGCGAGCAGTTCACGCGCCTCGGCCTGAAGCCAGCGGGCGAGGCGCTGGCTAAGCGAATCGCACGGCCCCCCCGCGCGCAATTCACCTCCGGCGACGAGCGGGCGGCGCGGAGCCAGCGGATCGTGGACGATCGCCAGCGTTTCTCCCCGGAACGGGAGAGTAGCACCGTTGGCGACCGGATTTGCGCCGGGCAGGGCTTCGAGCTGTCGGACCAGCCAGTCGCGGCGGCTCTGCGCGAACGTGAGGGCCTCTGCGGTGCGGGTCCAGCGCGGGATCGAGATGCGTACTTCGCTGCCGTCGGGGGCGAGGCGCATGGTCATGCGGCGCGCGCGTTCCAGCCGGCGGATCACCACCGGCAGATACCGCCCCGCGACTTCGACGATGGCCTCGTCCTTGGGGTCGCGCCGCAGCCAGTCGAGCATCGCGGCTAGTCCTTCCGCCCCGGATGCAGGACCGCCCAGGGGGCGTCGCCCTCGCTCCCGTCGTCGCCGTCTTCTTCGTCGTCGAAGTCGCCGTCATCGCCGTAGGGCCAGACGATATGGTTCTCCAGCGGACCGGCCACGGTTTCGGAGATGACCTTGCCGGCCACCGACATGCCCGCCCGGTGCACCGCATCGCGGTCCCCGCTCACAAGGTAGTGCCATTCCGGCAGCGGATCGCCATCGGCGCGCAGGCGGTAAGCACAGCTGGGCGGGAGCCAGGCGAGCGAGCCTGCCGTCTCCGGCGTCAGCTTCATGCAGTCGGGCACGAACTTGCGGCGATTGGCATAGTCACTGCACTGCGCGGTCTTGAGGTTAAGCAGCTTGCAGGCGACGTTGGTGTGGTAGATCTCGCCGGTGTCCTCGTCCTCGACCTTGTGCAGGCAGCACTGGCCGCAGCCGTCGCACAGCGCTTCCCACTCGTCGCGGCTGAGCTGGTCGAGAGGGCGCTCCCAGAAGGGCTTGCCGGAGGTTTTAGGCGCGCTCACTTAACCCACTTGGCGAGTTCGGCCGAGACTTCCTCGGGGCCTTTATCGATCGGCAGCATGGCGATGGGCTTGCCGTCCGGGTCCATCAGGAAGGCGATGCGGCTGTGGTCCATCAGGTAGCCGCCGGGCGTTTCCTCGCCCTTCTTGTAATAGGAGGCGAAGGCCTTGGCCGCCTTGTCGATCTGGTCCGGGCTGCCGGTCAGGCCCAGCAGGCGCGGACCGAAGGCGGCGGTCCATTCACCGACCACCTTCGGCGTATCGCGCGCGGGGTCGATGGTGATGAAGATCGGCTGGACCTTGGCGGCCTGCGCGGCGTGGGCTTTTTCGAACAGCGAGAAGCCGCGCATCATTGCCTGCACGTCGAGCGGGCAGGCGTCGGGGCAGAAGGTATAGCCGAAGTAGACGATCCGCCAGCGGCCCTTGAACTGGTCCCAGGTCACCGTCTTGCCGTCCTTGTCGATCAGCGTGAAAGGCCCGCCGATGGCGGCGCCCTCCAGCGGCGGCGCCTCTGCCGAAGATTGCTGCTGGCAGGCGGCAAGCGGCACGGCAAGGGCAAGCCCAAGTGCAAGGAAAGCGAAGCGGCGCAAAAGGTAGGTCATGGCGCGCCGGTTCATGACCTGCTAAACGCCGCCATGCAAGGCGCGGGTGGCGGGGCCGTGTCTGAAAATCCTGTGCTTGGAGGAAATTCAAGGTGTTGAAGATTTCGATCCGCGGTGTGTTAGGCCTCTCACGCGAGATCCTGAAGATTGCCATTCCGGTTTTCGCGGCCAGCCTGCTGATCGCCAGCCCCGCGCGGGCCGATTTCTCGGAAGGCTACAAATTCCTCGAAGCGGTGAAGAAGAAGGAAGGTGACAAGGTTGAGGAGGCGCTGATGAAGTCCTCCCAGATCGTCAATGCCAAGGACATCACCTCCGGCGAGACCGCGCTGCACATCGTCACCGCCCGCCGCGACCTGACCTGGCTCAACTATCTCATCGCCAAGGGCGCCAACGTGAACGGCGCCGATGATCGCGGCCGCACCGCGCTGGAACTCGCGGTGAACCTGGGCTGGCGCGAAGGGGCGACGGTGCTGCTCGAACAGAAGGCATCGCCCGATCCCTCGAACGACGCGGGCGAGACGCCGCTGATCTTCGCTGTCCACCGCAAGGATGCGAACATGATGAAGGCGTTGCTCGATGCCGGTGCCAATCCCGATCGCTCCGACAATTCCGGCCGCAGCGCGCGCGATTATGCCAAGCTCGAAGGGGGCGGGCAGAACCTGCTCACTACGATCGACACGTATGCGAAGAAGAACGTCAAGTCGGCCAAGCCCGTCTATGGCCCGACGTTCTGAGGCCGTGACAATGACGCAAGACGCCGCAACCCTCGACGAACTGCGCCGCCGGCTGGCGCCCGCCATTGCCGATGCCGCTGTATTTGATGGCTGGACCGCGCAGGCGGTGGCCCAGGCCGCCGCCGCGACCGGGACCGATCCCGAACTGGCCGCTTTCGCCTTCAGGGATGGTGCCATGGCGATGATCACGGCATGGATCGATCATGTGGACTGGACCATGGTCGGCGCGGTGACGCCTGCCGCTCTGTCCAACCAGCCGATCCGCGAGCGCATCCGCCGGCTGGTATGGACTCGGCTCGAAGCCGTTGCCGGACGCGAGGAAGCGCTGATTCGCGCGCTCACCATCATGGCGATGCCGCAGAACCTTGCCGCCTCGACTCGGCTGGGGTGGCGCAGTGCGGATTCGATGTGGCGGCTGGCCGGCGACAAGGCCACCGATTACAATCATTATACCAAGCGTGCGATACTGGGTAGCATCTACGCCGCCACGCTTCACGTCTTCGCCCGCGACAAGAGTGAAGACAAGGCAGAGACCGCCGCCTTCCTCGATCGCCGCATCCAGGGCATCATGCGCTTCGAAAAAGCCAAGTCACAGCTTCTGCGTAAGCCGGACGAGCGTTTCAGCATGACCCGCCTGCTTGGCCGGATGCGCTACCCCGCGCGGTGATGCGGGCCGCACGTTTGGCCTTCGCCGTGCCGGGCGAAGTGTGAACCCGGCGGCGAACGCGCCCCCGCAAGCCATGTTGCCCGCAACTTGCGATGCGCCAAACTCACGTTTCAGCTATTGCGATCCAGTTGCAAATGATGGCGTTATCTGGCAGCGCGTCGCCATGACCTTAGACCTGCTTCCCATCGGCCAGGGCGCGCGCATTGTCGCGGTCGACTGGTCCGCTCTCGTTCAGGAAGAAGCCCGGCGTCTGCGCGCGCTCGGGCTTGAGGAGGGGGCCCGTATTTCCATCGCGCACCGGGGCATCCTGGGCGGCCGCGATCCCATCGCCATCACCGTGGGCCGCATGACCGTGGCCGTGCGCCGCGCCCATGCCGCCGCCATGGAAGTCGAAGTCCTGGAAAGCACTGGTAAATGAGTCGTCAACGCAAAGTCGCACTGGTCGGCAACCCCAATGCCGGCAAAAGCGCGTTGTTCAATGCCCTGACCGGGGCCCGCCAGAAGATCGCCAATTATCCGGGTGTCACCGTAGAGCGCAAGTCGGGCCGCTTCGTGCTGCCCACCGGCGAACCGGTGGAGATGACCGACCTTCCCGGCGCCTACGGCCTCGACCCCACCAGCCCGGACGAGGAAGTGACCTCCAAGGTCATTCGCGGCGCTTTCGAGGGCGAGGCGGTGCCTGACGTGCTGGTGATTGTGCTCGACGCTTCGAATCTCGAACAGCACCTGGTCTTTGCGCAGGAAGTGCTGGCGCTGGGCAAACCCAGCGTCATCGCGCTCAACATGGTCGACCTGGCCGAACGGGACGGGCTTGTACTCGACGCCGCTGTGCTGGCCGAGGAACTGGGCGTGCCCGTGATCTCGACCGTGGCGGTGCGCCGGCGCGGTCTGGCTGAACTGGGGGAGGCGATCGCCAATGCCGGGCAGCGTCACGCCGGCCCAGGCCTGACCGACATCGGCCCGACAGAGCGCCGCGTCGCCGCCCACGCCATGGCGGGCGCGGCGATCCTGTCCGAATCGCGGCAGTACCGTCTGCATGCCAGCCTTGATCGCCTGCTGCTCAACCCGTGGCTGGGCCCGCTGATCCTGCTGGGCATCCTGTTCGTGGTGTTCCAGGCGGTGTTCGCCTGGGCGACGCCTTTCGCCGATGCGCTGGAGGCCAGTGTCGGCTGGCTGCACGACACCGTGAAGGCAACTTTGCCGGAAAGCCTGCTGCGCGACCTCCTGACCGACGGCGTGATCTCCGGCGTCGGTTCGGTGATCGTGTTCCTACCGCAGATCGTCATCCTCTTCGCCTTCATCCTGGCGATGGAAGCCTCTGGCTACATGGCCCGCGCAGCCTTCCTGATGGACCGGATGATGGCGGGCGTGGGGCTTTCGGGGCGCAGTTTCATTCCGCTGCTGTCCAGCTTCGCCTGCGCCATTCCCGGCATCATGGCAACTCGTTCGATCACCGATCCCAAGGACCGGCTGACGACGATCCTGATTGCGCCGATGATGACCTGCTCCGCGCGCCTGCCGGTCTACGCGGTGATCATCGCCGCGTTCATTCCCAATACCAACGTCGGCGCCGGGGTGGGCTTGCAGGGCCTGGTGCTTCTGGTGCTGTACCTTGCGGGTGTGCTGGGGGCGATGGCGGTGGCGCTGCTGATGCGCAGTTCGATGACCAAGGGTGCGGCCTCCGGCTTCATCATGGAAATGCCCAAGTACCAGATGCCCCGTCTCAAGGACATGGCGATCGGCCTGTGGCAGCGTGCCTGGATTTTTCTGCGCCGCGCCGGCACGATCATCTTCATGGTCACCGTGGTGCTGTGGCTGATGCTCAACTTCCCGAAGGCCGGGCCGGGCGAAAGCCAGGTCGATGCCTCCATCGCGGGCAAGATCGCCAGCGGCCTGGCCGTGGTGGTGGAGCCGATCGGCTTCAATCGCGACATGGCCCTGGCGCTGATCCCGGCGATGGCCGCGCGCGAAGTCGCGGTTTCCTCGCTGGCGACGACTTATGCGGTCGACGCCGGTGACAACGAGGACGAGCAGGCGGCGGAGCTGGGAGACCAGCTCAAGGCCCGCTGGACCCTGCCGATGGCGCTGGCGTTCCTGGCGTGGTTCGTCTTCGCCCCGCAGTGCATGTCGACGATCGCGGTGACCCGGCGCGAGACCAATGGCTGGAAGTGGCCGACGTTCATGCTCGTCTACCTCTTCGTGCTGGCCTATATATCGGCAGGCGTGACCTATTGGATCGCGGTGGCGGCAGGGCTGTAGACAACCGGCCGGGCCGACTCGCTCCCGCCGCCGCGTTTCGCTACCCCGTTCGCCAAATTCAGTTACGAAAGCGATTCCCCATGGCAGGCAGCGTCAACAAGGTCATCATCGTGGGCAACCTGGGGGCCGACCCCGAGGTGAAGTCGTTCCAGAACGGCGGGCGTATCGCCAACCTGCGCATCGCCACATCGGAAACCTGGAAGGACAAGGCCACCGGAGAGCGCAAGGAGCGTACCGAGTGGCACTCGGTCGTGCTCCAGTCCGACGGTCTCGTCGGCGTGGCCGAGCGCTTCCTCAAGAAGGGCTCCAAGGTCTACATCGAAGGCCAACTGCGTACCCGCAAGTGGCAGGACCAGAACGGTAACGACCGCTACACCACCGAAGTCTCGGTAGGCGGCATCGGCGGCGTGCTGACCATGCTCGACGGCGCCCAGGGCGGCGGCGGCGGCGGTGGCGGCCAGCGCGGCGGCGGCGGCGGCGGCTGGAACGAGGGTGGTTCTTCGGGCGGCGGACGTTCGTCAGGCGGCGACGACTGGGGCCGTAGCGGCGGCTCGTCGGGCGGCGGTTCCTCCGGCGGAAGCGAGTGGGGCAAGACCGGCGGTTCGTCCTCGGGCGGCGGCTTCGGCGACGATCTCGACGACGATATTCCGTTCTGATCCAGCCCTTGCAGGTCGCCCGCTACGAGAACGTGTAGCGGGCGACGTAGCCCATGTGGTCTGACAGCGTATCGGCACCGTTTCGCGAGCCGAAGGGCACTTCCAGGTCACGCAGCCGCATCGCGCCCCCGGCGCCCGAGCGGTAATATAGCTTGTCCTTGCCGCGATCGCGGATCGCCGCCAGGTCTGCCTGAAGGTCGGGCGAGCAGGCGGCGCAGTCGACGCTTTCCGTCGCCTCGCGCCCTCCGGCGACGAGACCGCGCACTGCCGCGATCCGCGCTTCATCCTTGCCGATGTTGAAATCACCGCCAAAAATCAGATCTGTCCCGGCGTCGACGTTGGCGCGGATGAAGGCGCGTGCGGCGTTGGCCTGACGCGCGAAAGCGGTGTTGGCCCGCTTGATCGCAGCGCCGGAAGCCTTGCGCGAATTAAGATGCGTATCGGCGATGGCGACGGGGCGGACGCGCCCCGGCACCGCGATCCACGCCAGCAGCACACCCTTGGACGCAAGACAATCGAAGCCCGCGCACATTCCCTCGGGAAAGGCCATGCGCCGCGTTTTGACGATGGGATGATCGGACAGGATCACCAGCCCGCTGTCGATCCATCGGCCCACCGCCTCGCCGCGCAGCCAGGACGCTTCGTGGGCGAAATCGTCGGCCTTGTCGCGGTTTCCGGCCACGGGATCGTCAGTGCCCGAGCCGATGGCGACATGGGCATAGCCTGCACGCCGGGCGATTTCCTTCGCTTCGGGGATGAAAGCTTCCTGCAGCACGATCACGTCGGGTTGCCGGCCCGAGCGGCGCAGCTTGCGCAGCCGCTCGGCGATCTGCGAAAGCGCCTCAGCGCGGCCGTGCGCCAGCGGGAAGGGCAGGCCCTTGACGTTGAAGGTCATCACCGAAAGCACCCCGTCGTCCCGCACAGCGACAACAGGCCATTCGGGCGCTGCCGCCGGAGACGGGCGCGACATGTTCAGGACGATGAGGGCCGCGGCCCCCGTAATGGACATCTTCGTCAGGTGCTTCACGCGAGTCGATCCCCCCGGACTTCGCAGCATGGTCGCTACGCCTGCGTCTAGGGGGCTCGTGTGAAAGTGCTATTGCGGCGGCATGAAGGTCTTGTGGCGGTTTGCGAAAACCGCCGGAGCCGTCAGTCCTTGTCGAGCTTCAGGGCTTTGAGGGCGGCGAACGGCCCCTGGTCTTCCGCCTTGCCCATGACGGTATTGCGCGCGGTATCGGCATCGGGGCCGGTGAGGAACGGGTCGATCGCCAGCCCCAGGCTCTGCGTCACCGCCTCGCCGATATCGAAGTGAGTGCCGGAATATTCGATCTCGTCGTAGTCCTCGGCGCTCAGTTCCACTTCCTCGTCGGGCGCGTAGATGGTGGTTTCCGGCACGAAGCGAAAGTACAGCGGCTCGTCGACCGAGACGTCCATATCCTCGGCCGAGACGGCGCAGGACTGCACGAAGTCCGCCTGCAAGCGCCCGCGCGCCTCGACCACGCGGTCCTGCCGGTGAAGTTCGAGGTCGGCTACCAGCCGGTCGATCCGCACCAGTGAAAAGCGCTTGGCGATCGCCGCGCGCTCGGCCTCGCCCGCTTCGAGGTGCGGGGCCTTGCCTTCGGCCTGGCGCACGTCGAGCGAGAGGGAGAATTCGGGCCGCGGCCCGGCGGCGGGAATGGGTGCGTCGCTCATCGTTCGATCCTGGCGTTCATGATATCTTCGTCCGAAAGCGCATCCAGCTGGGCGTGGAGGGTTCGTACTTGCGCGGCAAGGTGCGCCCTGTCCGCGTTCTCGGTGAGGGTGACGTTGCGCTCCAGTACGGCGATCAGCGCCGTATCGTCCAACGGCAAGGCTTCGCGAAGTGCGCCGATGCGCCCGCCCAGCACGCTCATCAGCTTGCCCATGCGCTTGCCCACGCCCAGATCGCCCACGCCCGACTGGCGCAGCTGGCCGTCCATGTCCTCGACGAACAGCTCGGTCAGCCGCACGGAAGGTTCGATCAGCCCATCGTCCGCTGCCTTGTCGCGCTCCATGCGCAGCATGAGGAGGGCCAGCACCAGCGTCACCGCATCGAAGCGGCCCGGCACCGTGTCGGCTATGCCGCCTGCCGCATACCAGGGTTTTTCGCGGGCGATCTCTACCACGCGGTGCCACAGCGGGCGCACCGCGCCGCGGGTATCGGAACGCTTGCCGAGCAGGCGGGATATCAGGGACACGGGCGGGGTAGGCCTTTCGTTCGGGGCATATTCGTTCAGCGGCAATTCAAGCGGTCGGCCCCAACGCCCATTGCGCGGGCGCATCAGGAGCCTTAAGGCCAACTGGCGATATATGGGTCTGGTGGCTGCTGGCAATGGCCGGCGCCGTTCTGCCTTACGTTTTGGAGTGTTGAAATGCGCAAGGTGAGCCTCAAGGCTAATGGGGCGAAGCTCGCCGTGGCAGGCATGGCTGCGGCGCTTGTCGTGCTGACGGGCGGCTGCACGTCGGTTAGCGACCATCGCGGCTACCTGATCGACCAGGCGCTGATCGATTCGGTCCAGCCCGGCATCGATAACCGCATGTCGGTGGAAAAGACCCTCGGCCGTCCGACCTTTGAAAGCCAGTTCGGGCAGAAGGACTGGTACTACGTCTCGCAGACCGTGAAGACCCCGCCCTTCCGCCGCGCTCGCACGGCGGAGCAGACGGTGATGCGCGTGCGCTTCGATCCCTCCGGCAACGTCGCCGGTGTCGACAAGCGCGGCATCGAGCAGGTCGCGAGCATCAGCCCCGACGGCCACACCACGCCGACGCTGGGCCGTCACCGCAGCCTGCTGGAAGATCTGTTCGGCAACATCGGCGCGGTTGGCGCGGGTGGTGGTTCGGGCGCAGCGCCGCAGGGTCCGGGTCCTAACGGCAGCTGATCCGGGTGATCTGGTGGTTGCGACTTGAACCTTGCAGCCACCGTCATATATCCCCGGCATGAACAGCAACGGGGCTAGCCACGGCCTGATCGAGTGGCACGGTACGACCATCATCGGTGTGCGAAAGGGCGGCAAGACCGTCATCGCCGGTGACGGTCAGGTTTCCATGGGCAACACCGTCATGAAGCCGAATGCGCGCAAGGTGCGCCGCATCGGTGAAGGCGGGAAAGTGATTGCGGGTTTCGCCGGTGCCACCGCTGACGCCTTCACCCTTTTCGAGCGCCTTGAACGCAAGCTGGAGCAATATCGCGGCCAGCTGATGCGCTCGGCCGTCGAACTCGCCAAGGACTGGCGCACCGATAAGTATCTGCGCAATCTCGAGGCGTTGATGATCGTCGCTGATGCCGAAACGCTGCTGGTGCTGACGGGCAACGGCGATGTGCTTGAGCCGGAAGGCGGCACTCACAGCCAGATCACCGCGATCGGATCGGGCGGCAACTATGCGCTGGCCGCCGCCCGCGCAATCGACGCTTACGAGGAAGATGCCGAGACGATCGCGCGCAAGGCCATGCAGGTCGCCGCCGACATCTGCGTCTTCACCAACGACCGCGTGACGGTCGAGACCGTCTGAGGGGGACCACCATGAACGACAATCTCACTCCCAAGGCGATCGTTGCTGCGCTGGATGCGCATATCATCGGCCAGACCGACGCCAAGAAGGCCGTCGCCGTCGCGCTGCGCAACCGCTGGCGCCGCCAGCATCTCGATGCGGACCTGCGCGACGAGGTGACCCCCAAGAACATCCTGATGATCGGCCCGACCGGCTGCGGCAAGACCGAGATCAGCCGCCGCCTGGCGAAGCTGGCCGACGCGCCTTTCGTGAAGGTGGAAGCGACCAAGTTCACCGAAGTCGGCTATGTCGGCCGCGACGTCGAGCAGATCGCCCGCGACCTTGTCGAAGAAGCGATCCGGCTGGAAAAGGAACGCCGCCGCGAATCGGTGCGCGAGGCAGCCAGCAAGGCAGCAATGGACCGCCTGCTCAACGCGCTGGTCGGCGATGGCGCTTCGGAGGCCACTCGCGCCGCCTTCCACCAGCGGATCACCGAAAACGCTATGAACGACACCGAAGTGGAACTTGAGGTTGAGGACAGTCCATCCTCGCCGATGGAGATCCCCGGCATGGGCGGTTCGGTCGGCATGATCAACTTGTCGGACATCATGGGCAAGATGGGCGGCAGCCGCATGAAGCGCCGCAAGATGAAGGTGCCCGACGCCTGGGACAAGCTGGTCGACGAAGAGTCTGAAAAGCGCATGGACCAGGATGACGTCGCCCGCGTGGCGCTGTCGAACGCGGAGGCCAACGGCATCGTCTTTCTCGACGAAATCGACAAGATCGCCGTGTCCGACGTGCGCGGCGGCTCGGTCAGCCGCGAAGGCGTACAGCGCGACCTGCTGCCGCTGATCGAGGGCACTACGGTCGCCACCAAGTACGGCCCGATGAAGACCGACCACGTCCTGTTCATCGCCAGCGGCGCGTTCCATGTCGCCAAGCCCAGCGACATGCTGCCCGAACTTCAGGGGCGCCTGCCGATCCGTGTCGAACTGCAGGCGCTGACCGAGGAGGACTTCGTGCGGATCCTGTCGGAAACCCGCGCCAACCTCATCGCGCAGTACAAGGCGCTCCTCGCCACCGAGGAACTGACCATAGAAGTGACTGCGGACGCAATCCGCGAAGTCGCCCGCATCGCCGCGCAGGTCAACGAAAGCGTCGAGAACATCGGTGCCCGCCGCTTGCAGACAGTGATGGAAAAGCTGCTGGAGGAACTCAGCTTCGAGGCCGAGGACCGCAAGGGCGAGACGGTGACGATCGACGAAGCCTATGTGCGCGCCAAGCTGGAAGGCCTGGCCAGCAACGCGGACCTGTCGAAGTACATCCTGTAACCGGCATTTTCCGGTCACGGGCGAAGAAGGCGCGAGCATCATGCCCGCGCCTTTTTGTTCATTGAATGTTCTTATGAATAGACTAGCCTTCAGGGGAAGGAGAATCGCGATGAACCTAGAAGGTGGATGCCAGTGCGGCGCGGTGCGCTACAGCGTTGAGGGCGTGCCCGAGCACGTCGCGCTGTGCCATTGCAGCGATTGCCGCAAGTCGACCGGGGCGCCGACGGTGGCGTGGGGGGCGTTCAAGACTGCGGAATTCGCACTGACCAAGGGAGCGGCGGCGGTCTACAATTCGAGCGGGGCGTCAATGCGTCATTTTTGCGCGACATGCGGAACCGGGCTCTATTTCGTCAACGAGGAGTACCTGCCGGGCCTCGTCGACATCCAGGTCGCGACGCTCGACGATCCTGACGCCCTGCCGCCTCAGGCGCAGATCCAGGTGGCCGAACGGCTCGGCTGGATGAATGACCTCGCGGCCCTGCCTGAGTTCGAGCGTTATCCGGGGTGAGTGAAAGCACTGTCCTCGCCCGGCTGGAACTGGACCGGGACGGCGCCTGCCTGCATCCGGGCCTGGCTTGTGCGCAGCTTTCCGATTTCGAGGCTGTCCTTGCAAAATGGCCCGACGGGTGTGCCGGGGTGCGTATCGCGGGCGATCCCGGCCTTGCGCGGTTGCTGGGGCCGGCGGGGCCGATCGGTGGCACCGCTTGTCTTGTCCTCGGTTCAGATGCCCGGCCTGTCAGGGCAGTCCTTTTCGACAAGCACGACCGCGCGGATTGGGCGCTGGGCTGGCATCAGGACCGCACCATCGCGGTACGCGCCGTTGCCGAAGCGGACGGCTTTGGCCCTTGGTCGGTCAAGCAGGGGATCACCCATGTCGAGCCGCCTTTTGCCCTGATTGAAGCGATGCTGACCGTACGTATCCATCTCGATCCGGTGGACGCGAATAATGCGCCTTTGCTCATCGCGGCAGGATCACACCGACTTGGCCGGGTTCCTGCTGCAGAAGTGGACGGTGTGGCGGCCGGGTTGGCGGTTCATGCCTGCCTTGCGGAGACGGGGGATGTGTGGGTCTATCGCACTCCGGTGCTGCATGCCTCGAACGCCGCACGGCCCGGCAGGAGGCGGCGGGTGTTGCAGGTGGATTACGCGCGGGGGGACTTGCCAGCGGGGCTGGAGTGGCTAGGCATCTGACATCGGATTGAGGAACACTCTGCCATGTACCAGACGCCTGAAGATCGCCCTGTATACCGCCTTCTCACCGGTGCGGACGACCGCGCCTTTTGCGAGCGGGTGTCCGAGGCGCTGGCGCAGGGGTGGCGTCTTTACGGTTCGCCTACACTTGCCTGGGACACGGCGGAAAATTGCATGAAGGCTGCGCAGGCCGTGGTCTGGCATGAAGCCGACGTGGTCAAGTGATGGCCTGATCCGGCTGGCGTGTTGGTTCTGTGTGTAAATCCTGAGGAGCGCGGGCATCCCGTGCGGCCTCGGCGATTATTGCCGGTGGCGCTTGCCTGTCCCTCACAGACGTGAAATGCTGCGGCACGGCAAGGGGAATGGCAGCGAGCGGGGTAGCGGCGAGTATCAGCGAGCCTAGCCCCACCAGAAACGGCTTCATCGGTCTGGAACCTTTGGCAACGATGGTGTCATCAAGCCTAACCGTCGAGCGGGGCGCCGGTTCCCCACCCCGACGCCGGTAACGACGCGTGGCGGCTTCGCCGCGATTGCCGCACGGCCCGCGGGGTTTCAGCTTGCTCGATTGGGGGTGGTTGGGCAGCCTGCCGATACTACGCACATCAAGCTTGGGAGAACACCATGTTCCGCAGGATGATGGCCGTATTGGTCATGACTGCTCCCACGGCGCCGCTTGCGGCGCAGGATATCGCTCCGATCATTTCCCCCGGACAGGCGGCGGAGGGCATCTTTAACCGTTCGCGCATGGAGGAACAGGCTCGGCGGCAGCGTGAGGGAAAGGCCGCTCAGGTTGCCAGACCCGCCGCGCTGACGCGTCAGGATATCGCCCGCCAAAAGCGGTTCTGCGATAACCGCCCGGCGCTGCGCGAGAAATATGGGTCGGACGATGCCAGAATTCTGAAGCTGGATTCGCTGTGCGCGGCGGCCGGGTATTGACGGCTTACTCCGCCGCCTCGGTCATCGCTTCGGCTTCTGCTGCCTGGCGCATCCACATTTCGGCGTAAAGACCCTCACGGCGCAGCAACTGTGTGTGAGTGCCGCTTTCCGCGAGGCGTCCTTCGTTCAGCACGAGAATGCGGTTGGCATCGGCGATTGTCGAAAGACGGTGCGCTATCGAAAGCGAGGTGCGGTGCTCGGCCACGCGGTGCAGCGTCGCCAGGATGTCCTGCTCGGTGCGGGTGTCGAGTGCGCTGGTGGCTTCGTCCAGGATCAGGATCGGCGGGTTCTTGACCAGGGTGCGGGCGATGGCCACGCGCTGCTTCTCACCGCCCGAAAGCTTCAGGCCGCGCTCGCCCACTTCGGTGGCGAGGCCCTTGGGCAGCCGTTCGATCAGGCCGGTCAGCGCCGCGCCGCGCGCGGCGGCGTCGATCTCCTCCGCGCCGGCACCGTCACGGCCATAGCCGATGTTGTAGCCGATGGTGTCGTTGAACAGCACCGAATCCTGCGGCACGATGCCGATCGCGGCGCGCAGGGAAGCCTGCGTTACTTGCGCGATGTCCTGCCCGTCGATCAGGATGCGGCCCGATTGCGGGTCGTAGAATCGGAACAGCAGCCGGGCGAGGGTGGACTTGCCCGCGCCCGAAGGGCCGACGACCGCGAAAGCCTCTCCGGCCGGCACTTCGAAGGACAGGCCATGCAGGATCGTGCGGTCGGGGTCATAGCCGAACACGACGTTGTCGAAGACGATGGAGGGCTGGCGGATCACCAGTGCCGGGGCACCGGGGGCGTCGGGCACCTCGACAGCGGTGTCGAGCAGGCGGAACATCTCTGCCATGTCGATCAGGCCTTGGCGGATGGTGCGATAGACCATGCCCAGCATGTCGAGCGGGCGGAACAGCTGTGTCAGATAGGTCTGCACGAAGACCAGCTGGCCTGCCGTGTATTGCCCCTTGTACCAGCCCCACACCGTCCAGCCGAGCGCGCCGGCCATCAGCAGGTTGATGACCACGCCCTGCACGATGTTGAGCAGTCCCAGTGAGTTCTCGCTCTTTACCGCAGCCACGGCGTAGGCGCGGGTTGCCTGCGCATAGCGGTCTGCCTCGCGCGCTTCGGCGGAGAAGTATTTCACCGTCTCGTAGTTCAGCAGCGAATCGACGGCGCGCGACAGGGCCTGTCCGTCGAGGCGGTTCATCTGTTCGCGCAGCTTGGAGCGCCACTCGGTGATCGTGCGTGTCACCCAGATATAGACGGCGATGGCGACGGCGGTGGCGATCACCAGCCCGGGGCCGAAGTTGATGTAGAAGATCACCCCCACCACCAGCAGTTGCAGGATGGTCGGGGCGATGTTGAAGAGCATGAAGTAGAGCATCGTGTCGATGCTCTTGGTGCCGCGCTCGATGGTCTTGGTGACCTCGCCGGTGCGGCGCGCGAGGTGGAAGCGCAGGGACAGGCGGTGCAACTGGCCGAAGACATTCTCCGCCAGCGCGCGGGTGGCGTCCTGGCCAACCCGCTCGAACACGATGTTGCGCAAGTTGTCGAACAGGGTCTGCAGCAGCCGCCCCGCAGCATAGCCCAACACCACCAGCATCGCGAGTTGCAGAAGTTTCGGCCCGGTCGTGCCCATCAGGTCGACCGCCCACTTCATCAGGTAAGGCAGCACAAGCTGCGTGCCCGTGGACAGCAGGATAAATACGCAGGCCCAAACGATCCGCCACCGCAGCCCCCGGTCGTTGTCGGGCCAGAGGTAGGGCATGAAGCGCAGGAGCGTGCGCCAGCCGTCATGGCGGGCGGCGGAATCGGGAACGGCGGTATCTGGAGGCATCTGGGCTATGTAGGGAAGGCGTGAGCTGAAACAATCGGGAAACGGTGAGGACCGTCAAGCTGCCTCATAACACCACCGCCGATCATTGCGGCTCGACCAGATCGAACAGCACCTTGCGCGTCGAAAAATCGATGGCGATGCGTTTGAAGGCGCGCAATTCCCGCATTCCGAGGAAAATCGCCGGGCGCTTGTCCAGCTTGAGTTCGTAAAAGGCGGGCGCATCGGCATAGGCGATCAGGACATTGGCCACACCGATGTGGCCCAGTTCCAGCTTCCCGGCGACGGCAAGGTCGACCGGCAGTTCCTGCCCGGTGACACTGGCCACTGTGCCGGTCATCTTATCGTGAGCGCGCGATTTCCTGGCAAGCGCGCGTTGCAGTGCGCGGTTGCCTACGGTGCCGCTGGCGCCGGTGTCGATCACCACGGCGGTTCGCACGCCGTCGATCACCGCATCGGTCAGGATCAGGCGGCCCGAGCGCTGCCTGGCCTGGACGACGATCTCAAAATCGCGTTTCCCGCCCAGATCCTTGGGATCGCCGATGCGGATGGTGTTGCGGGCGAAGTCCAGCAACACGCGCTGGTGCTGCAGGCTGTCCGTGCCCAGAATGCCGTCGGCGCCCATGTGCCGTCGTTCCAGCAACGGCACGGTGAGATCATAGAACGAGCGGGGGCCGATATCGATCGAATCGATCTGCGCGGTGGCGACATCATGCACTCCGGCAATGCCGACGACGCGCACCTGTGGTCCCATCGAGAGCCCCAGCGTAACGGCCAGCGCGGTCGAGACGACGGTGCGCTGCGATCCGGTATCGATCAGGAAGCGATAGGGACCAAGGCCGTGGACCTCGACATCGATGGTCATGCGGGCGTGCAGATCCATTTCCGCCTGCAGGGTATCGGCGGGCGTTTCGGAGCCTGTGATCGGACCGGGCGTAGCACCCAGGATGACGGGGTTGGCGATCAGCATCGCCAGCGCCAGGCTTATTCCCGACATTGCATCCTCCCGGCAAGGTGCGGCCTCGCCTTTTTTTTATCGCTGGAGGAAATCTATCATGAAATTACGCAGCGCACTATAAATTGTGTAACGATCATGCGCCGCTCGGCCCTCAGCTATTCGCGCAGCATTCCAGCTTTCTCGAAGGCCGCGCGCAATGTTTCGTCAGGGGCGAAGCGGGCCGGGTCATGATCGACCGCGTCCCAGCGGTTCTCCTTCCAGCCTTGCGAGATGCCGCGCATGTGGGCGTAAGCGAATTCGCAAGATATCCGCCTGTTGGCCCGCGCGCCGAACAGGTTGTGGACGGACCAGCAGTGCTTCACGCGGTTGGCCTTGCGCGGCACCGCGCACCACTTGGGCGGGCATTCGTCGGTTTCCTCCGCGTCGCGCAGCCAGAAATCGCCGTGCAGGCCCTGTCCGCGCGGCACCGCATGGGGCGTAGTGGCGCTTACCCATCGCCCCTCGAACTTGATGAAGCCGCGCCGGCTCTGCTCGGTCGCCGCGAAGATCGATGTGCCCCGTGGGGATAGCACCAGTTCGTCGATATCGACGTTGAGCACGCTGCGCGCCTCGCGCAGAAAGCGGAACCGCGCGTGCTGAAGCGAGCCGGTCTGGCAGTAATCGGAATCCCACGGCGTTTCCGCGCCGTCCACCGCCCCGGCCATGCCCCCTTGCGGGCCATAGGCAAACGGCCAGTCCACCACTTCGGTGACGAGGGCGGGGAAGGTTTCGCGCAAGGAAGCGCGCAGGTCGTCGGAGGCATAGTCGGTCGAGCCGTTGTCATAGAGCAACACCGCGTCGGCGCCGTGCACGGCGACGTAGAAGCGCACCCAGTCGAGTATCCAGGCAATGTCGTTGTTGCGCGAAAGCGTGTGCAGCACCCGTCGCCCGGCGAAGCGCGCGCTCAGGTTGGGCTGGACGGCGATCTCGTAATGGCCGAGCGGTCCGTCGAGGGCGATCCGGTCGGCATCCTCGCGCACCCAGTATTCGCTGCTGCGGTTGCGCTCGATCAGGCGCGCGCGGGGAAACAGGCCGCGCAGGCGCTGCGCCAGGTAGCCGCTCTGCTCCGCCGGTGCGCGCAGGTTCAGCAGGGGAGGGCCCTGAAACACCACGTGACGGCCAACGCGGTACACGTCGTAGAACAGGGTGTCCCAGTCGAACTGCCCAGCGTAGGCGGAGTTGCGCAGTTCCGGCGGGCGAGGGGGCACGCGCCGGACCGGGCTGTCGGAAGCGATACGGCAGGTGGAAAGCGGGGTCATCAGGTCTTTCCGGCAAGGTGCGGGCGAAGCCGCGCCGCCAGCGGGCGCAGTGGCGGCAGGGCGCAGGCCATACCAAGGATCTCGTCGAGCGCGGGGTGGCGCAGCACTGCCAGTGCGACAAACCAGCACACGCCGCCGAGCGCCACCGCGACAAGCAGCGCAGCGAAGCCGATGCTCGCCGGTCCCGCCCAGAAGACATAGACCAGTGCGAGCGGCAGGATGGCGGCCACGGTCGCCATCGCGCTGCGCACATAGATGGCGAACAGGCCGCGCACGTCGAACCGGACGAGGTGATGCATGAACCCGGCGTAGATCGCCAGCCAACCCACCGCATAGACGAGCCGCGATGCCGCCGCTCCCTCGACGCCGCCCAGCCATGCACCGCCCGCCAGCAGGATCAGCGAAAGCACGGTGTCGGCGACGTTGTAGGCGAGCAGGCGGTTCATCTTGCCAAGCAGGATCGGCATGTCGCTGACCAGCGGAAGCGCGACGAGCAGGATCTCGGTCAGCGAGATCATCGTCAGAAGCGGGGCGACGCCCATCCAGTTCTCGCCGTAGAGCAAGCGCACGATCGGCTCGGCGGCCAGCGCCAGGCCTGCCATGCCGGGCCAGACTACGGCCGAGTACCCTGCGCAGACGCGCAGATAAGGCGGGCCGAGGTCCTCACCCCGGTCGCGGATACGGGCGAAGGCCGGAAAAAAGACGCTGCCGATCGCGCCCGAGATCAGCGTGCGGAACTGGTCCGAAAGGCTGGCCGCACGGCTGTAAAGGCCCACGGAAGTAAGCGTCACCAGCTTGCCGAGAATAAGGTCGGGGGTGCGCGTGCCCAGCGCGCCGGTAAGATATAGCACGCTGGAACGTGTGCCAAAGCCGATCACCTTGCTCAGCCCGTCGAGGCGCGGAGGCCAGGGCAGGGCGGGGCGCAGTGCTTGCGCGATCAGCCCCCGCGCCAGCCCCGCCCCGACCGTCGCCCAGGCAAGGGCGTAGGACGAATAGCCGAGCGCGCCCAGCGTCACCGCCACGCTGGCCTGCACCGCGGCGCCGCCTACGTTGATCGCAAAATGCCGGTCGAAACGCATCTCGCGGGCGAGCAGCGCCATCGGCACTACAGCCAGCGGCAGGAACAGATAGCTGGAGG
>NZ_KQ130453.1:5000-889771 GCF_001046635.1 Novosphingobium barchaimii LL02 | reverse complement strand
TGTAGGCGCTTGCAACCGTAGCAGCTTCTGCTCGCAAACAGCGCCTTTTCCTGCCCAGATTACCTGACAACGAGCCGACTATGCTGCTCACGCTATCCGACAATGTGCTCGCCATCATCCGCGTCTGCTCGCAAACGGCAAAGGGCCGCTCATGGTATCTGCCAACTACAAAGTCGAGATTAGCAGTCATTTGCTGATGCGCGATGCTCACGCAGCTTTGTGGAACCCAAGATCAGAAAGTACACGATGGGGCAAACCACCATCAGCATCACTGCTGGATCGGTAGCCCATCTCGTTGGGCCATCGCTGTCCGGCTCACTTGCTACCGCGAGCATGAGCGCGATTGATCCTCGCACAGCGGCGTAGGTGGCAGGAACAAGCAGGATGTGGAGAAGCCACCCGTAGCGGAACCGCATGGCGCCAAACCAGCAGAGTACAGCTATGGCGGGTGGAGCGAGTGTGGCGGCTACGAAGCCGCAGAACCAAATGGCAAACCCTGCCGGAGTCAGCGTATCGCGATAGTAGCTGGCGATCCCATCCGGTCGCAATCCGAGAGCGACGAAAGAGCCTGCGACGACAACGGCACCCAAAGCCGTCAGTCCGACGCCACGCAATGTCCCGTGTCTCGGCATCAATCTATGCAATCCAGTAAGCCATTGATCAGGCTGCTCGCACTTTGGCTCGGAAGAAGGTCGTTTCCGACCCAATCAGATCGGGGTCGATCCCGCTCTCCTCGGCGGCCAGTTGCTGGATGATCCGCCAAATCTCGGGGGCGGTGAGGCGCGCGCCGTCGCGGGCAAGCCTGCCACGGTTCTGCTCCGTGACCAGTCGGGCGAGATCGCCGATAGTGTCGCACCTCCGAGGTAATCGCCGGCGGTCGAGGTGCCGTAACCATAGCCCCGCGTAGGCGCTCGCTCCAGCAGCGAAGATGCGAAGGGGAGGTGCCAGCGTCGTGAAGGCGAGGATCGCGACCGCGACAGCGAAGCAGAGACCACTGACAATCCCAAGCCATCCGGCTCGCGTCGCCGGCATCTTGAGGTCGGTATCGGCTTCCAGGTCGCTGAACGCTTGGCGCAGCTTCCCACCGATCAGCGGCGCCAACGGCGCATCCGGCCCGACGTGCCGGCCAAGCCCGAGCGCGCGTCGAAGCCTGTAGAACGTCATCTGCGTGGCGCATGTCGTGCCGCCCCCGCTGTAGGCTGCGACATGCGCGACGACATGGTCACGCACCTCGCCGAACGTTGTCCAAGGCAGGTTCGAGCGCAGGCGCAGATCGAAGGTGCGCTCGATTGCGAGGAAGAAGTCGGTGTCGTCGCCATCACCGACCCAGCCAACCGTATCGAGCACCTGCATGAACCCGGCTCCTCAGCGGTTCTGCAAAACGACCGTTTCTGACGAGCCGATCGCCTTGCTGGGCCGGCAACGTAAATCTGCGGGCCGCACTTTGTCAAAACTGTTCTGGAAACCCGCGTCGCAAAACGGTATGCCCCGCACGAGTTTGGAGAAGATCAGACGCTCATGCGGGTCGGCTATGCCAGGGTCAGCACCAGCGACCAGAACCCCGAGCTCCAGCTCGATGCGCTGCGGCGGGCCGGCTGCGAGCGGGTGTTCACCGAAAAGGCGTCGGGCGCGCGCGATGACCGGCCCGAACTGGCGCGCATTCTGGAAGACGTGCTGCGCGCAGGCGACACGCTGGTTGTTTGGAAGCTCGACCGCCTCGCCCGCTCGCTCAAGAAGTTGATCGCCACGGCCGAGGATCTGGAGCGCGAGAAGATCGGGCTGGTGTCGCTGACCGAGAGCATCGACACGACAACGCCGGGTGGCATGCTCACCTTTCACGTGTTCGGCGCCATCGCGCAGTTCGAGCGTGCCCTGATCCGCGAGCGAACTACCGCGGGGCTAGTGGAGGCGCGCCGGCAGGGTCGCAAGGGTGGCCGCCCATCGGCAATGCGCCCGAGCGACGTCGCCGCGGCACGGGCGATGATGAAGGAGGGCACGTTGCCGGTGCGCGACATCGCCAAGCGCATGGGCGTGTCGGTCGCGACCCTCTATCGCTATGCAGGCAAGCGCGGCAGCGGTGCATCGATCAAGGAGGCTGCAACAGCCCATGGCTGACCGGGCGAAGCGACCGCCTGGAGAGGCGCTGATCGATCTTCGCCGACGGTTGTCGCTGTTGCCCCCACGCGACCCCGGTCGCACCGAGATCATCGCCCGTGCGGCCGAGGCCTATGGCATCTCCATCTGGACCCTTTACCGGGCGTTGCGCGAGCTGAACCGCCCCAAGTCGGTGCGCCGGTCCGACCATGGTGCGACGCGGGTTGCCCCGCAGGCCGAGATGGAGCGCTACGCCGAGATCGTCGCCGCACTGAAGATCAGGACCACCAACAAGAAGGGCCGGCACGTTTCGACCGCCCGCGCCATCGAGTTCCTGGAAACCGATGGCGTCGAGACGCCGGAGGGCCTGGTCAAGGTAGCACCCGGCCTGCTGAAGCGGGCGACCATCGACCGGCTGCTCCGCTCATCAGGGCTGGACTATGCCCGCGTGACCCGCCCCCACGCAGCCGTTCGTTTTCAGGCGCGGCGATCCAACGAGCTGTGGCACTTCGACATGAGCCCGTCCGACCTCAAGCAGGTCGAGGCGCCGCTCTGGATCGAGCAGGGTCGCGGCAAACCCACGCTGATGCTGTTCTCGGCCGTCGATGACTGCTCGGGCGTGGTCTACCAGGAATATCGCAGCGTCTATGGCGAGGATGCCGAGTCCGCGCTGCGCTTTCTATTCAACGCCTTCGCCGCCAAGCCTGAGCCCGAACTGCCGTTCCAGGGCCTGCCGGTCACGATCTACATGGACAACGGCCCGGTCAGCCGGTCGCGCGTGTTCCAGTCGGTGATGGGCAGCCTCGGCGTGCGCGTCCTCACCCATCTGCCGCCGAAGGCCGACGACCGGCACACCGCGGCCCGCGCCAAGGGCAAGGTCGAGCGGCCGTTCCGCACGGTGAAGGAGGTGCACGAGACGTTGTACCACTTCCACAAACCCAAGGACGAGGCGGAAGCCAATCTGTGGATGCGGCGTGCGCTGGTCACCTACAACAACGGCGACCATCGTTCCGAGCCACACGCGCGGATCGAGCACTGGCTGCGGCACCTGCCCGGCGATGGCGTGCGGGCCATGTGTTCATGGGAGCGGTTCTGCGCCTTCGCTCGTGAGCCCGAGCGGCGCACCGTTGCGGGCGACGCGACCGTCTCGGTTGAGGGCGCTTCCTACGAGGTCGAGCCCGAGCTCGCCGGCGAGACGGTGACGCTGCTCTGGGGGCTGTTCGACCAGCAGCTCTTCGTGGAGCATGACGGCAAGCGGCATGGCCCTTACGAGCCGTCGCGCGGCGCCGTGCCGCTCTACCGCTATCGCAAGTATCAGAAGAGCCGCGCCGAGGAGCGGCTCGACAAGGTGGTCCGGCTCGCTGACCAGCTGGGGCTGCCCCGCGCGACCGTGACGGGCGGCGACCGGCCGCTGCCGTCGCTGCCGCCCTCCACCGCAGGGCTCGCGGTGCGGCAAACACCTTTTCCGGAGCCGGCGGTCGAGACGGCATACCCGACCGGGCTCGCGGCGCGCCACGCCATCGTCGACCAGCTCCGGCGACCGCTCGGCTCGCTGCCTGAGGCAGACCGCGCCTTCATCGACGCGCTGCTGGGCGAAACGCTCGACAAGACCATCATCGCTGACCGCATCCGAGAGCGGTTCCAGTCAAGACGGGGGACAAGCTGATGCTCGCCGACGTTCAATCCAGCTACGGGCTCGCCCGCCCGTTCCAAGGCGTCGGCAACTTCGAGACAGAGCATCAGCGCAACCTCGTGCGCGAGGTCTGTGCGGCCGTGCAGACCGGCAGGTTGATCGTCGTCTCCGGCCTGGTCGGATCGGGCAAGACGCACCTGCTGCGCCGCATCGAGGACGAGCTGGCCCGGGCGGGCAAGGTCGCCGTCGCCAAGTCGCTTGCGGTCGACAAGCGCCGCACCTCGTTGCCCTCGCTGATCGAGGCGCTGTTCTACGATCTCTCGCCCGGTGACCGTGCCCAGGTGAAGATTCCCAAGCAGGCCGAGCGCCGCGAGCGCGACCTGCGCGACATCATGCGCAAGGGCAAGCGCCCGGTCGTACTGGTGGTCGACGAGGCGCATGACCTGCACCACAAGACGCTGACCGGCCTCAAGCGGTTGATGGAGGTGGTGGCTGATGCCGGCGTGCTGCTGTCGGTCCTTCTGGTCGGCCATCCTCGGCTACGCAACGACCTGCGCCGCCCGCAAATGGAAGAGATCGGCTACCGCACGACCACCTTCGACTATGAGGGCATCGGCGCCGAACGCCGCGACTATGTTGCCTGGCTGCTCGGCGCCTGTGCGGCCGAGGGGGTCAAGGTTGCCGACTTGATGAACGAGGACGCGATCGACCTCATCGCCGAGCGCCTGCGCACCCCGCTCCAGATCGAGATGCACCTGACACTCGCCTTCGAGCAGGGCTTCCGCTTCGCTGCCAAGCCCGTCACGGCCGAGATCGTCGAGCAGGTGCTGTCGCGGGCGATTGACGACCTCGAACCCACGCTGACGCGCAACGGTTACGATGCGGGCGCGCTCGCCAGCCAGCTCAACACCCGGCCGTCCGACATACGCGCGTTCCTCGCCGGAACGCTGGACGCCGAACACACCCGCGACCTGACCGAGCGGCTCCGCGAAGCCGGTGTGCCGATATGATACTGGCTGTCCTCGCCTTGGTATCTCCCGCACGCGGACGCAACGCATGTCGTCTGTGCCACCGATTGTGGACGTTGCGCTTCTCTCATAGCCTGCCGGCATGAACAGGCATCTTACCGCAGCTTCTTTATCGATCGTCAGCTTGCTCAGCGCGTGCTCGGCCTCGGCCGAGAGGAGGTTGGAGGGACGAGTCTTCGACATCCCGAGAGCCAACGACATATCCGACAATGATAAGCCGTTCTTTCTACCAGCGCTCGATCCCAGCGACGGGTTCTCGTTCTACCTAAATCCGAGCGCAAGCTTGCCGGAGCGAAACTTGGTGGGCGTGGCAAGCAAGAAGCGGATGTGTGCCCGCGCAGCGGGAACAGAGGCGCTTGTCAACTCGACTGTCTGCGCAAGTCGCCCGCTTTCATGGCGCGGCCGAACACTGCGCAAGGTAAGTGATGGTGTTTTCTGGACATACCAGTTGCCAGCCGAAGCAGGTCAGAAGCGTCCTCCATCGCTGGCGAGTTGCTCCGCCATGGGCGGAGGCTCGCGGCCGGGGCTCTGCACGGCCAATCTGCCGTATGACAATCTCGTGCTGACGATTCACTTCCGAGACAATCAGGTCGGCTCGCTCCAGGCATTATACGATCAATCCGTTGCTAGCCTGAGGAAGTGGGAGCGCTGATGCTTACGGCAAACCCGGCGGGAACGATCGCTGCCAGACCGCTCACCGGCACTCCTCGCTATTGGCAGAAAGCGAGAACAGGCCTTCTCCGTTTGCGAGCAGGCGCGGATGATGGCGAGCACATTGTCGCATAGCGTGAGCAGCATGGCCCACCTGCTGTCAGCAAATCTGAGCAGAAATCCGCGCTGTTTGCGAGCAGAGGCCAGTATCTTTGCAATCGCCTACACATAGGGGTGGTTGCAAGAGATCGGGAACGCGGTACCCAGCCAGATCGCGGAAGGGGCGACCTGCGAGAAGGTCTTGTCGTTCATGTACATGAAGCTGCCGTATGCTTCGGCTGCCTTGCTGAATTCAAAGTGCGCGAAACCGCCCGCGGTAATGCGCTCGTCCGAACGCTGGAAGTAGCTGTCGGGCGCGTAGTTGTAGGCGTAGGAATTGTCGTAAGGCACCAGCGTGCCGTCGCCGCTGCGGTTGTTGACCAGCGTCTGGCCTTGGAAAGCGGACTTGTCGGAAAGGGGCACGAACGAGCCGAAGGGCGAGTTGCTCGAACCGCCGCAGAACAGTTCGGTGCCCTCATTCTGGTCCTGCAGCGCGCACGAGGACACGTCGCGGGTGGACTGGCGGACCGGGCTGAAGCTGCGGTAGCCGCCGTAAACGGTGATGTTGCCGCGGCCGTCTGCGAAGTTCTTTCCCGCCGATACGGTGATGTCCTGCTTGCCGCCATCGGCGACCGACGATGGAGCCAGTTCGTAGCCCTTGGCGCTCAGCAGGTCGCGCATGGCGCCATTGTTGTTGTCATGCTGGGCGAAGCCGGTCTGCATGTCGACGCGCAGGCCGTCGAGGTCCTTCTTCAGCACGAAGTTGACGACGCCGGAAAGCGCGTCGGAACCGTAGACCGCCGAGGCACCGCCCGACATCACGTCAACGCGCTCGATCAGGCTGCTGGGCAGGAAGCTAAGGTTGATCGCTTGGGAAGGCATCATGCGCTGGCCATCGATCAGCGTCAGGACACGGTTGGATCCGAGGTTGCGCAAGTTGATCTTGGAGGTGCCGTCCGACCCGTTGGAGACGTTCTCGTTGGCGTCGGCGGTGAACTGCGGCAGGCGGTTGAGCACCTGCTCCACCGAAGTTGCGCCCTGGTAGCGGAATTCTTCGGCGCCGACGATCGTCTGCGGGCTGTTACTGGCAAGGTCCGGGCGCTTGATACGCGTCCCGGTAACGACGATGTCGCTGGCGGTGCCTTCTGCGCCGTTGGCGACGGGCGCTTCCTGTGCCTGCGCCGTCCCGGCGATCAGCGCAGCCAAAGCTACCGCGCCGTACAATTTTCCGTGGTGACCCCTCATGGCCGTGGCTCCCTTTATGACTGCGCAAAGAATGCGTCACATTTGGCCACGAGTCAAATACCGTATACGAAATATAATGTTCGATTTTTGGGGCGAGGGCCAAAAGGGGAGAAATTGAGGAATTTTTGAGCGCTAGAGGATCGACGACGCGCTGCGACCAAGCCTTCAGGGCTTCGTCTCAGGTTTTTTCATCAGACGTTCGGGTGGACGGCTCCCGGTCGCCGGCCGAGGCAGAACGGCTCGGCCAGCGATGGAGCGAGTGGTGGTACGATGAACCAAATTGTAAGGGTCGTTATTCCATCATGGCGAGAAGCGCATCGATGGTGCAGGTCGCAAATCCTACCGTGCTGTCTGATATGCCATAAGGGATCAGCAGCCGATCTTCGACCTTGAGCGCGCCACAAGTGTATATAACATTGGGCACATAACCCGAACGGTCCGCATTCTCCGCCGTCAGTACTGGCTCCGGCGTACGGGCAAGCACCTTGCTGGGATCGGCGCGGTCGAGCAGCGCACAGCCAAGGGCGTATTTGCGCATTGCACCGACCCCGTGCGTGAACATCAGCCAGCCTTCGTCGACTGGGATCGGACTTCCGCAATTGCCGATCTGGATGAATTCCCAAGGATATCTGGGCTCCATCAACAGGACTCCTTCGTCGTCCCAGGTATCTATCGTATCTGATTTAAGCAGGAACAGGTTCTTGCCGTCCTGCCGTCCAACCATGGCGAATTGCCCGCCGATTTTCTCGGGGAACAATGCCATTCCCTTGTTACGCCCTGCCGCACCTCGGATCGGTTCGAGGTCGAAACGCTGGAAATCACGGGTGCGCAGAAGTTCAGACCGGATCGAACTGCCGGAATAGGCGGTGTAGGTGCCGATCCACTCGAAATCACCGCCGCCATGGTCGAAGCGCACCAGACGCAAATCCTCCAGTCCGCCGCGCTGCTGTTCGGTAATGGGAAAGATCACAGTGTTGGACAGGCTCGATTCCGCATGGCGGTGGACCGATACTGAGCAATCGGCATCGAACTGGTCTTCCTCGTCCAGTTCCACCGATGTCGCGAAGGCGGCCTGTGGCCAGAGCTGGAAGTCGCCGTTGCATTCGGCGATGCCC
Organism: Novosphingobium barchaimii LL02; assembly: GCF_001046635.1. GTDB lineage: Bacteria > Pseudomonadota > Alphaproteobacteria > Sphingomonadales > Sphingomonadaceae > Novosphingobium > Novosphingobium barchaimii. The sequence continues at coordinate 881,906 of NZ_KQ130453.1, read as the reverse complement.
TCGCGAAAGGCAATAGAGCTGATATGGCCTTCGCCGACGGCGCGCAGGCTCATGATGAAGCGCACGCAGCGACCATCCAGTCCCGTCTGGTCGGGCGAAGGCACGATCGACGGATTCATGAGCGCCGCAGCGGCGAAGGTGTATTCGTGGCAGAAGTACGAGCCGATCAGTCGTTGCTTTGTTTGCGAGAACTGCGCCGGTTCCAGGCCTAGATTGTTCGCCACCTCGCCGAAGCGACATGCGAAGATTGTCTCTGTCTGCCAGTGACGCTCCTTGAAATCGCGCAGCACACGCTCATACTCCAACGCGGCGCGTTCCTCGGTAAGCGCGGTGATGTCCTCCACCAATGCCAACGCCCGGCCGCCAGGCGCATTCTTCGCCTGCCATCCGAGATGAAAGGGGCGAATGACTACGCGCGCCGGGTCGGCGTGCAAGCGCGTCTCGAAAATACGAAGCGGCTCAGACCACACGTTCTCAGGCCGGTTCAAGCATTCCTCCTTCCCGCGAAAGGGGAGCGGATTGAGGGAGCATCTCCATAAGCGCATAATGCGACAACTGAAAGGCCAGTAACGATTCAGCCCCGCAGTTGGCGTTGGCGCCGCGCGGGGTCACACCATCCCGGCAACGGCCCGTCGCGATATCCGCTAAGACGGCTCCGCGGTCATTTTCACCAAAGAACCAGCGCCATGCGGTCATCGCGTGGTCGTGCCAGAATGGATTGCCGGTTGCACGCAATGCAGATCCCGCAGCCTCGATCGCCGCCTGCGCTTCCAAGGGCTGCTGGTCGAAGGGCAGATAGCGAAGCTCCATATGGAAACTCTCCGAACCGATCGGGCGGAACTGGCCTTTCGCCGAGACCTGCTGCGCGCATATCCATTCCAGTGTTTCCAGGCCGGCTGCGGTCCAGTGTTCCTGCCCCAGCAGGGTACCGGCCTCGATCAGTGCCTGTGGCAGGCGCGGGTTGTCATAGCCCAGCACGGCCTCGAACCATGCCCAGCCGGGCCGTCGTCCTTCGCCGAGAAGCCGCATGAGGATGTCGCCGCCCCGCGAGGCAGTCTGGCGGGAGCCCTGATGCCCCGGATCGCGGCGCAGCACAGCACAGGCCCCAAGCATGGCAAAGGCGATCGCTCTAGGCGACTCCAGCGTCGCCATCGACCTGGTCACGTCGTCGTAGAGGTGAAGCGCCCAGTCCGCGACGCCGGCATCGGAGGCGCGTGCATGTGTTTCTCCCAGCGCCCATACCGCGCGGCCATTTGAGTCCTCGGACCCCTCGTCCTCGCACCAGCTGCGGTCGAACCGCATGAAGTTACGAAAACGGCCGAGGTCGGGATTCCAAGCGGACTGCACGAAGGCAGCGTAGGCCAGCGTCCACTTCATCCGTTCGGCCGTAGACAGGCCCTGCGCCACGTTCATGAGCATGAGCGCGCGGGCGTTGTCGTCGAGGCAATAGCCATGACGGCGGTCAGGAACGACGCCGATCGAATGCTGGAGCATGCCGGTCGCATCGCTCATCGCCAGCACCGCCGCCAGGCCGGGCGTAGTGGTGACCGGCTGCGTGGTGCTCTTGGGCGCCACGGCTTGGGCGACGAGGCGCGCGGAGGCTTCGGCAAAGCGCGGCCAGATTGTCGTGCGCCCACGACCATAGGCGCGCCGCTGCATGGCGGCCATCGCCTCGGGCGCGTCAAGCAGGGAATTTACGGCTTCGGCGATGGCCTCGCTGGAGCGTGGCGGGATCAGCCGGCCAACGTCTTGGGCAAGCAGTTCGCGCGCGTGGACATAGGGTGTCGATACAACCGCCTTGCCCAGTGCCACTGCATAGCTCAGAGTACCGGATGCCGATTGTTCCAGCCCCGGATAGGGCGTGAGGTAGATGTCGCAGGCTTCCAGCTGGTCAAGCAGCTCTGGCGTGTCGAGGAAACGGTTGTCCCACACAACATGATCAGCAACTCCAAGCCTCGCGGCGAGCACCATGAGCTTTTCACGATAGGCCTCGCCTTCCTCGGCCACGAGGTTTGGATGGGTGGCGCCGACAATACGATATAGCACCTGTGGATGTCGTTCCACTATCGCCGGGAGCGAACGGATGGCGTGCTCGAGCCCTTTGCCGGGTCCGAGGAGGCCGAATGTCATGAGCACCTTGCGACCGGATAGCCCCAGCCTCGCCTTGAACTCGTCCTGCCGACCGAAGGGCCGGTCCGGCGCGCCGTGGTCGATGACTTTCAGGATGTCACTAGGTGCGCCGTACGAGCTTTCGAGCAGGTTTCGCGAATGATGCGACATCACCATGATTCGAGAGGCGCGGGTCACAAGATGGCGCAAGATGCTACGCTGACGCTCGGAAGGCTCGCCCAGCACCGTGTGAAGGGTCAGCACAAGCGGCGCCGCCAGTCGATCGACGAACTGGACGACCATTTCGCCGTCAATGCCGCCGAAAATGCCGTACTCATGCTGGAGCCAGACTGCGTCCACTCCGTCCTCGTTGATCCGGCGGGCGGCTCGGGCGTAATCCTCAGGATCGCTTCGAGCGATCGTGTCTGCAATGTTCTCGTAGAAGAGGGGACATTCCGGATCGTCCAAGGCATAGACGTCAACTGCGATTTCCGGATGGAATTGGGAAAGCTTCTCGAACACATCGGTGGTAAACGTGGCGATGCCGCATTTGCGAGGTGCAAAGTTCCCGATCAGTGCGATGCGCATGCGTTTTTGGGGTTTCGCGGCACCGGCTTCGAAGATGGAATGAACATCCGCGACCTCGCGCCCAAACTCAAGGTCTCGGTAAAACGGCAAGCGTACCATGTGGTGACCTTGAATGAGGGATGATTCCCAATGTTTAAGTCATCCACGACGATTCAGTTTCATGTCGCACAGTAAAATCGATCGGTCCGAGGGATAAGCCAGCTTTGGCTACAGGGCGTCACGGGCATGACCCAGCAAGAATTCCGGCATTCTTTGCTCACTTGGCACTGGGGTCGAAAGCGCCAAAGCCGTCTTGTCGTGATTATCAATACCCGCCTGCGTATAGAGCTGGGCCGCGACCAGCCCCACCCGGTAGGCAGTGCCGGACTGCGCAGGCGACGCGTTGTGTCCATCGACCGCTCCGACGATCGCGCCGCCATCATCCATGTGCACCGCTCTGTGTCGAGTTCGTCCAAATCGCTCATCCTCTCATCATGAGCATTGCTCGTGCCTGATACACCACGGCCCGTTCGCGGTGGAAATAGATGCATGCCAGCGATTGCCCGCGCATAAGAGCGTCATGGGCCTTGTCAGCTTCCTGCCGCGACCTTTGCAGCAAATTTCTTATGGTGGATTTCAACGCCGACTCCGACATCATGATGCGACGTACGAGGAGTACCGAGAAAGTAAGCGGGCGCGCCCGTCTCCGCAAACAACGCGCCCGCCAACCTCAGGAAACGATGGATTGCGTTCCTGAAGGCACGCCACCTAAAAAAGCGGCGAAAATCAGCAATGCACCTAATGCCAGGCGGCAAGTATGGGAACTTCCCGCCATCTGAGCACAAATGGCACCAGTGGTGCCTGGCGCCAGACGAGCGACCAGATAGCCCATGGATGCTGCCGGCCCCTTCGATCCTGATGGGGTCCTTGTGCCCCTCTCACAGCCTTTTCCCGAAAATCGGACTGATCCAAGTTAGTATTGGCCATTTGCGGGGGCTTTTGCCGGTGAGCGTCGTTTATGCCTTATCCCGGAAATCATTACTCGGGTTGCTAACCGTCTCTTTTTGACAGGAATGACAATGTCCGACACCAGCCACGATATTTCTACGCTCAACGGTCTGATCGCCACCACCATCGACAGCGTCGATGGGTATACCGAAGCGGCCAAGGACAGCCAAAGCGGTCGTTTCGGGTCGCTGTTCACGAGCCGAGCCAGCGAAAGGCGCGAAGTCGCCTCGCGCTTGCAGCAGGAAGTCACCCGGCTAGGTGGCAAGGCGGAGGACGATGGAACTGTTCTCGCCGGGGCGCACCGCATGTTCCTGAACCTTAAATCCGCCGTGACCGGCCAGGACGATAAGGCAATCATCGACGAGGTCGAGGCCGGCGAAGACCATATCAAGGCAAAGTACGAGGATGCGCTGGCCGATCGCGCGCTTTCCCCCGAAGTCCTTCAGTTGATCGAAACTTGCTACGGCTCGGTAAAGGCTGGGCATGACGAGATGCGCGACATCAAGCATTCGATGCAACGCTGATGCAACGGATCGGCGAGGTATGCCTTGCGCCGTCTTCGCCGATCCGATTCGCTCAAACTTCGTTCGCCGGTCAATAGACGCGCGCCAGCGTCATTTCTTCGCTGGTGGCGGACCGCAGCAGGAAAATGGCGTTCGCGCTCCATGCGATGAGTCCCATTTCCGCAAATGCCGCCAGCCAGCCCTCCATCGGCCAGATCCCCCACTTGCGATGAAAAGTACTGGCATTACGGACGATATCGGCAAGATGCTGGATCGGAGGGTCGAATGTCGCATGGTGTTGATGAAACGCACCGGGCCCGCTCATGAACAGCAAAGGCAGCCCGCCCGCCTTGCATCGGAACCCGAAATCGGTATCTTCTGCACCATAGCCTTCGAATTCTTCGTCGAATCCACCGAATTCGAAGAAGCGCTTGGTAGAGATACCGAATACCAGCGACCAGAATAGCCCCGGATTTTCTTCAGCGCGAACCCCTGCCGATGGAAACCTACGAGCCGGATGGCTGACGGCGCTTTTGATCAGTTCGGCCTCGTCCCAGTTTCCACGTGCGTCCTCGGGGCCAAGGTATAGAACCTGCGCGCAGACCAAGGCATCCTGGGCGGCGAGCACAGCTCGATATGCCCCCACCAACCCGCGCGTGGGAATGCAATCTACATCGAGAAACAGCAATGTGTCCCCGCTGGCAGCGCGGGCGGCAGCGTTTCGGGCAGCCGCGAGGGGGAGTCCTGCGCAGCCCATGCGAACCACGCGCCCCGGGAAAGGCAATTGCCCTACCGCCACCGGTGGTTCGCTCCCCATGTCGACGACGATCAATTCGTCCGGCATGATCCCACTGCGGCCCAATCCTTCGATGAGCTGCGCGAGGTGGCCTGGACGGTCCTTCACTATGGTCAGGACGCTCAAGCGCATGTGCATCGCCGCCATAAGTCGAGCCGGTAGTGCTCGCGTCGCTGCGCGGTGATCAAGCCCGCTTTTGCCGTCAGCGCGTCGTGCAGCTTGGCTACGGCGTCGTCGCCGGTTTGCGGGTAATCGGTTTCGCCGGTCCAGTGCACCAGCAGCAGGTCGCCGCCCGGCAAGAGATGCTGGTAAATCCACTCGCCGGCCCGCCTGATGTCGCGATCCGACCAATAATAGACGACCTCAGACAGGACGATGAGATCGAATACATGATCCGGCGTCTGTTCCGGAAATATCATATTGGCGAAGGATACATGCGCAAACGGCGTGCAACGCTGTCTCGCAGCCTTCAGAGCTACACCGCTGACATCGATCGCAAAAAGCGTATCGCAACAGGGCGCTAATTTGCGGGTCAAGACGCCTTTGGCGCAACCGACCTCGAAGCCGTGGGCGTAAGTCCGGCCGGCGAGAGCATGGATAGTATGATCGTATTTGGCCTGCTCGTACGCGCTACTTTCCAGATTCCATGGGTCTTCGTCGCTCAAAAACATGCTTTCAAAATAATCGGGTGCAAGGCTGGATTCGGTACGGGTCATCTTGATCTCCGCAAGAACAGCGTATCGCGATCAGGCATTCGCTGTTGAGCGATGGCGAGCCGGAATCCTGGACCGTACGAGGCGGTCAGTTGGCTGCGATGGGCGCGCAAGGCGTGACGGCGTGTACCGGGCAGCATTGTCTCCGTTCGCAGAACACGACACGTCCGTCGCTCGGGCGCAGCAGCCCACACCACGTATTCCGCGACGAGGATGGAGCGCTTGGCCATGGCGTGCACAGCATAAGCGAGCATAGCGGCAGCGACATGGTCGCAATGCGGCTCATGTAGGGCGGTGACAGCGATGGCGTCGACTTTGAGGCGATTGCAAAGTGCGGCTACCTTTCGGGTCGTGGCCAGGAAGGCTGTAGTTTCAGGCGCAGCGGGGGCGGCATCCTTCCAGCCCAGATGCACAGGACCGCAAGATCGGCTACCGGTAAGGCGGAACATGGCGTGCGCAGCCTCGCGCTTGCGCATGGAAACCAGGTTGCACGCAGGGGGGCAATCGTCGCCGTGGGAGCCCGAACCGTCCGTCAGGTAGACGACGCCGGCAAGTCGGCCATAAGCCGCCGCTTGCGCGATGAGCGCGCCTGCGCCCAGGGTTTCGTCATCTGGATGTGGCGCCAGGACGAGCCAGCGCAAATGCCGCCACGGATGAGCCGACAGTAGGGTATCTACCATAATGCGTCTCCACTGCCCCATGCATCGTGATCAAGCCATGCGAGAGCTGCTTGGTCACGGGCATGATCCGGCCCCGCCTGCCGTAGATAAAGCGAAAGATCGCGGGTAATCTTGTCGATGCGCTCGCCATCCATGGCGCTACGAGTCCCGACGATCCGTGCTGCCAGTTCCATCACCTTAAGTGCGGCATGCTCGACGATTCCGCGCGTCATTCGGGCGAAAGCCGGGCCATCCCCGTCGTCTCGTGCGGCGCGCAATGCACATTCACGCACCCAAAGGTATGCGGTACGCATGGCCGCCACGCCGTCCGCGAACTTGGCGCGCTGCAAGGGATCTTCGCGTGCGCTTTCGGACATGGCCAGCCGCGTTTCGGTTAGCAATGCTTCGATGCCCCCAAGTTGCACGGCGGTGAAGCGCCATGCTCCCGTGGTGAAGCGAGGGTCGCGATCATAATCGCCTGCTATGCCGACCAGGTCCGCTGCCTGTATCACAAGCCCCGTGAGATCGTAGAGCCCGCTGGTGGTCGCCCGCATTCCTCGCACACGCCATTGCGAGACATCCGCCCGTGCCGGTTCGTCTGCCGGCACAATCACCAGGTGCCGCTCGTCAGCGCAGTGTTGCGCCGTGACGATTGCATAAGCGAGACCCCCGGCTCCGCTCGCGAATGATTTGCCGCCTTTGAGTATGCGCGAACCGTCCGCTCTGAGTTCGATGGAAACCCCTGGCTGCGGTTCTGTGGCCCATACACCGTAGAACGCTCCGTGTTCCAAGTCGCGAGCCAGTCGCGCGTGCTGGGCCGGCGATCCGTACCAGTCAAACAGGGCGAGCGCATTGACGTGGCCTTCGTAGAGCCGCCCAAGACTGAGGTCTGCCCGTCCGACGATGCGCAGCACGTCCATAAGCACAAGGTTACGGTCCGCCGGATGCGCAAAGTGCAGGCCCCCGCTCGCCGGGGGCGCAAAGTCGCGGTGCAGTCTCGCCGACGCCAGGCAGCGGATGCTTTCGACGGGAAAGACCGGGGCGGCATCGTAGCGTGCGCCAAGGTCCACCAGCCGCGGAGCTATGGCCGACGCCCGTTCTACCGGGCCTTCGGCATCTTTTTTTCCAGGCGCCCAGAGTGTCATGGGGCATGTTCCGGACAAATCGAGGCTTGGAATGCCTGGGCGGCCAGCCATGCCGCGGCCTTTCGCGCACCATCCGCATCCTGCAGAGTGCGCCGCCCCCACGGGGGCAAGGCTAAAGTCCGTTCGAGCAGCGCCGGCCATTGCTTCCCCGAGGGCCAGCCCGGCACGACGATCGCGGCGCCCAGCGAGCGCAGCCCTTCAGCCGTCACCTGTTGCTCTGCGAACGGACGATTCTCGGGAATACATAAGAAGGGGCGGTCGGCACCCATCACTGCACCGATGAGGCCGTCTCCCGCCGCGCCGACGATGACGGTGGCGCGGGCAATTTCGCATTCAGGCGAACTAACCCACCCGGCAAACGTCAGGTTTTCCGGGATGCTCGCAGTTTCAGTCGCTGGACCGATGACGCGCCATTGCCAATCGGGACAACTGCTGGCCGCAACGGCAACAAGCGCGCCGTCACCGGGCAAGCCGCCCCGGCCGAACACTACGAGCACCCGGCGAACTGCGGGCGCTTTCATTGCAGCAGTGGCAGTTATGCCGGGAAAATAGTGGCTCTTTGCGCGAACCCAGGCTGGCGTTGCCTCGCTTTCGAGACCGCTGTGGAATGGCGCCAGGATGCCCGTGGCACCGCGAAACGCTTCGAGATGGGCACTATCGTTACGCTCCCCGTTCAAACGCACGTAGACCGTAGGCACTGATGCCAAGCGCGCCAGCATCGCTATTTCGACGGAAACGTCCACGACCATCAAGGCCGGCCTTTCGGACGCGATCCAGGAAGCCACAACGGCAACCCGTTCGCGCACGCCGTCGTGATCCAGGGGTGCGTAGTGAAGAGCGGAGGGACGGCAAGGCGCATTGTCCCGCCCGTGAAAATGACCCGATAGCGGGCGGTCGTCAGGCAGATCGAGGCCTGCCGCGCCTATCCCGGTGCCGATCAGGACGAGACGACAGTCGATGTGTTTGGCAATCGCGTCTGCGCGGGCGCGGTGGCCCGCTCCGTGATGATGCACATAATAGCCGATCGGGCGCGGCTTCATGTCCCGATCTCCAGCACCATGTCGTGGGGCATCGGAGCCAGCAGCGGCTCTTGCTGCGCGATCATGGCTTGACCACCGGGCAGGGCGCGCAGGGTACGCCGCCACGCCGCCCTTTTCTGCCAGTGATGCAGGGCAGGTGCGCGCGGGCTGGTGCCCGCTGCTGCCAGATCGAACATTTCCTGCATGGCGGCTGCCATTCCCGTTTCGGCCCGGCCATCGCGGCGGGGCGAGACACGGGTAAATACGTTCGTCGGATGGGAAAGACGGCCACCCTGAACCAGCGCGGCGTTCACCAGCGCACGGTCTTCCCCGGTACGCAGCAAAGGCACCCCTCCGCACTGTTGGTAGAGAACAGTCCGGATGGCGAGAGACGCCCCGGTATGATCGCCATGGCGAGGGGCTTCATCCCACGGCAAAGGATCCTCCGTATCTTCGATTGCGCGGACTGCCTCCCAATAGCGGTCCCATGCCGAGCGCAGGCGCAGCACGCCTTCAGGCAGAGGTTCGCCAGGCTCGATCTCGATCCGCCCGCCGACGATATCCGCGCCGCGCGCGATAGCTGAAGCGATGTTGTCCAGCCATTCAGGGGGCGGCCGGGTGTCGGCATCTGTGCTTACCAAAACCCCGCGTTCGCTCGCTGGCGTCAGGCCGAGGCCAGTGTCCATCGCCAGACGGCGTGCGGAACCGGCGTGCGCCATTTCCGGTGCAAAGGTCACCTGTTCGACATGAATGACCAATTGCCCCGCATATCGAACCCGTGCCTGCTCGATCACTGCGAAGCTGTCGTCATTTGAATTGTTGACCGCGACCGCCAAAAGCACCGGACCGCGACAGGTCTGTGCCGCCAGCGCCGCGAACAGGACCGGCAGCCTTGCAGCCTCGTTGCGGGCGGGCACGCACACGCAGATATCGATATCTGACGGATTGCCGTCGTCGGTTCCGCTTTCAGGCATGCTGCTGCACGTTCCGGACAGGCAATTCATAAGCAGTTATGCGAGGAGGCGTTGGCTCGCCTTGCTGCATGGGAACGAGGTTGCTCCCGCATCCGCTCGCGCGTGCAATCATGCCGCGGTACAGCGCCTGATAGCCATCGACCATACGACCTGCATCGCAGACCCGTTCTGCCCGCCTGCGACATGCGCGCCGGTCAAGAGCAAGCGCCGCGAGGCCGGCGTCGGCAAGCGATGCCACATCATCAGGGGTGGCCAGTACGCCGCAGCTTTCATCGAGGATTTCCGGAATAGCTCCGCGCGCGAACGCCGCCACTGGCACGCCGCAGGCCAGCGCCTCGGCCACGACGAGACCGTAAGGCTCGTCCCACATCGGCGTGCATAGGAATGCCCGCGCACCGCCGACAAGCCGTGCCAGTTCGGAGTGCGCCAAGTGACCGACGTGGAGGGCATCGGCGCCCAGTTCAGGTGCGATCTTTGTGCGATAATAATCCTGGTCCAAAATGGGGCCAGCGATGCGCAGCGGCAGACCTATCTTGCGTGCCGCCTCGATTGCGTAATGCAACCCCTTTTCAGGGACGATCCGTCCATACCACACGAGGTAACTGGCATCGTCCGGCAAAGGATGGAAAGCGAATTTATGGAGGTCGATGCCGTTCAGGATCACCTCGTCCGCCTTCGCGACGGGGTTCCATAATTTCGCCACCGATTGCGAAACTGCGACGAAGGCATGATCCTTTCCCGAGCATAGACGAACTCCGCTTTCCAGCCAGCAAAATGGCGGCGTGTGCAAGGTCGTGATCATCGGCATTGGCAGAGTATCGGCCAGCGTGACCGGCAGGTAATGCAGCGAGTTGTTATGGATGACGTCGAAGTCACGGAGGCGCAGGTCGGTCATCAGACTGAGATAGGCGTGATGTTCCTTGAAGAAGGCTATGTCGCTTGCCTCGGCCGTCCCCACACCGGCCAGCGCCGTCTCGCTGCAAATCGCCTCGAGTTCGAGCGCGGGCTCCGAATGAACCGAAGCAAAAACCGTCACCGCGTGACCACGATCGCGCAAGAGGCGCGCGAGAAGGTGGGTGTGCATCTCCAGTCCACCGGCAAAGGGTTCGGCGATGGGATGGCGCAAGTGGGCAATGATGCCAATTTTCAAGCTTCGCTGACTAGCCCGCCCATTACCCAAGGGAGACACAGTGCCGCCCTCGTCATGACGGATCCCGAAGATCGATCGTTCAAGCTGTGGGCCGTGCATCCAGGTCGACCTCCAGTTCGCGCGCCCAATGGCGCAGTTGGCGGCAGGCGGCCAGGAACATGACCGCATCCTCCTCATCCTCCAGCAGGAGGCATGCCTCATCGAGATCGTCCGTCATGCCGGCTTTGGCGAAGATCGACCGGGCTTCTGCGGTGAAGCCGATGAACTTGCAATGTGCGAAGGCGTCGGCGACGAAGTCCTTCGTGGGCGCGTCGAGGGCAAGCAGAGCGGCACCTTCTTTCGCGACCACGATCGCCACCGCATCGAACAGCACGGAAGGACCTCCATCTATCTTGTGCTTTGCTGCAACGGTTGTGCCATCGGACAAGGTAACGCCGGCGATCTTGGGAGCGATGACTTCGTAGACGGCCTCGTCCGCTTCAACTGCCGCTACCAGCGCCTTGAAGATCGCCGCATCTGCGCCATCGCTGAGTAGGATGCCAAGCTTGCGGCCCTTGAAGCTGTCCGGCCCGTTCTTGACGATGCTGAGAGGATCTGAAGCGGGAAGATCGGTGATAGGCTGCCGCGCGGCGACAGCCCCATCCGGCAATGAGATACCCAGTCCATCCGCAACAGTCGCGGCAAGGCCGGGATCGATGTGCAGCAGGTGCGAAACCGTCCGTGAGCGGATGTCGGGACGCTCCACTTTCGAAAGCTCGAACACCAGCGCGTCACTTATGTGCTTCTGTTCGATCTGGACCTGACTGACGAAGAACTGCCGCGCCTGGCTGTAATGGTCGGCAAAGGTTTCCGAACGCACCCGTTGCTTGGGACCATCGGCTTCTTCCGCAAAGCTGATGAAGCCTCGCGCGGGATCCTCGCGTGGGCCTCCCTGCGTGGCCCCCCAGCTATTGGGCTCGTAATTCACGCGGCCCTTGGGGTTGTGCATCGCCATGTGCCCATCCTGCTGGAAGTGGTGCATGGGGCACTTGGGCGCGTTGATCGGGATATGCGTGAAGTTGGGCCCGCCCAGACGCTTGATCTGAGTGTCGAGATACGAGAAATTACGACCCTGCAACAGCGGGTCATTGGAAAAGTCGATGCCCGGCGGCACGTTTTGAGTGCAAAAGGCAACCTGCTCCGTCTCGGCGAAGAAATTGTCGACCACCCGATCCAGAACCAGGCGCCCCACTACGCGGATCGGCACCAGTTCCTCGGGGATCAACTTCGTCGCATCGAGTACATCGAAATCGAAGCTGTCAGCGAAGGCATCGTCGAACAACTGGACGCCGAGATCCCATTCGGGAAAATCGCCCGCATTGATCGCGTCCCACAAGTCACGACGATGGAAGTCCGGGTCGGCGCCATTGATCTTGACCGCCTCGTTCCACACCACCGATTGCAGACCCTGCTTGGGTTTCCAGTGGAACTTGACGAAAGTGGACTTACCCTTGGCGTCGACCAGCCGGAACGTATGAACACCAAACCCTTCCATCGTCCGAAACGAACGCGGGAGGGCGCGGTCGGACATGGTCCACATAATCATGTGGAACGCTTCAGGCGTCAGGCTGACGAAGTCCCAGAAATTATCGTGTGCGGTCTGGGCCTGCGGAAAGGCACGATCAGGCTCCGGCTTCGCAGCGTGGATGAGGTCGGGAAATTTGATCGCATCCTGGATGAAGAACACGGGAATATTGTTTCCCACCAGATCCCAGTTGCCTTCCTGGGTATAGAGCTTGACCGCAAAGCCCCGCACGTCGCGGGCCAGATCGACGGACCCTTTAGAACCCGCGACCGTGGAGAAGCGCACGAAGGCGGGTGTCCGTTCGCCTACCCGCTGGAAGACGTCGGCGCGAGTGACGTCGGAGAGGCTGTCGGTCAGTTCGAAGTAGCCGTGGGCGCCATATCCACGCGCATGAACGACCCTCTCCGGAATGCGTTCGTGATCGAAATGGAACATCTTTTCGCGAAAATGGAAGTCCTCGAGCAGGGTCGGTCCACGTGCACCTTGCTTTAGGCTGTTCTGGTCGTCGGCGACCGGAATTCCCTGCTGGGTAGTTAGCGTCGGGATGTCACCCCCGGCGACTTGATGGGTTTCACCGCCTGCAGCCTGTGGATCGGCATAGGTGAACGAAATGTCAGTCTCGGCGGGGACCGGGGTTGCTTTTTGCGGAGATTCGCCGCCCATGTCAGCAGCTCCAAGATCTGGCGATCTCAGCTTGGCTGATTGTTGTGCACGCGATTTCGGTGGCGTTTTCGCCATGAGGTTTTCCTTCTGGTCAAAAGTCATGCGGAAACGTCGGGCCGGCGCAGTGACGGCGCGCGAATGGCGGCATCGGTGGGCTGGTATTACGGTAACGGAGGCCGCGATCGTTCAGTTGCGCAGGCGGTTTGGATATTAACCTGCATCAGCACGTTTCGGAATGTGCAGGTGCAACGCGCCCGCGCGCGAAGGGTTATGCCGGGATCGAAGCCTACCCCTGCCGCCATTGAAGGACTTATGCGTGTTCACCGACCGCTTCCTGCGATATAAACGAGGTGTCAGTCTGTCGCTCGAGGAGCGTGCCCGGCTGGAGGCTTCGATTACGGAAGTGCAAACGCTCGATCCGCGTAAGATCGTCATCCGCGCGGGGCGGGAACTGGATCACAGCACGTTGCTGGTCGAAGGTATCCTGTCGCGCTATATCGATGATCGCAAGGGGCTGAGGCAACTGGTCGCCGTTCACGTACCGGGCGACTTCGTCGATCTCCACGCCTATCCCTTGAAGGTTCTCGACCACGACGTGGCGACCATGACCGCTGCCACCGTTGCGATTATCCCGCACGCCGAACTGGACGCGATCATTGCCGAGCGCCCGCAGCTTGGCCGTAAGCTGTGGTTTTCCACTCTAATCGATGCCGCGATCCACCGGGCATGGCTGTTCCGGCTCGGCCGGCTCGACGCAATGGGTCGCGTCGCGCATTTTTTGTGCGAAACGAACGCCAGGCTGATATCCGCAGATCTCAGCGATGGACATCGCTTTGCGCTTGGCCTGACCCAGACTGACCTTGCAGAAATCTGCGGCCTCACCAACATTCACGTCAACCGCGTGCTGCGGCAATTGCGCGAGGAGGGCCTTTGCGTGTTCCGTTCCTCACTTGTTGAGATACCCGATCCCAAGCGGCTGGCGGTGCGGGGCCAGTTCGACCCTGCCTATCTCTATATCGACGAGACGCAGACACATTTTCACGAAAGCACGAAAGCCCCGTCATGACCGCACCATCGTCACCCAATCCGCCGCAACCCAGGTCCGACCCCGGGATCGCAAGTGCCGAAGATGGTCTGGTCATGCTGGACGGACCCAACGGCGTCGCGGTCACCATGACTGCGAAGGCTGCAGCCCAAACCGGTCGCAACCTCATCGACGCATCGATTGTCGCCGACCGCCAGATTGCGGACCGACCAGGGTCGACGGTTGATTGATCCATCGTACTGGAGGGTGCGAACGAGGTCGCTCAGGCGCTGAGCACATCCCGGATTTTGGCGATGATGATGGCCGATATCGCCGCCGATCCTTCCAAATTTCTTTGGCAACGCTTCGTTACAAATCGCCGCCTGTTGCGTTTACCCCGGTATCTTCCGCGTGGAACATCATCGCCAATGCCAATTCCGATTGCCGCCGAGCGGACAAGAGTTCTCGATGCCACCCGCACTCTTAAGATGGCGCGTTCCGCTCATGCCTATGTCCGGGGCAATACGGCAAAGTTCTATGAATGGCTGGCTCAGTCGCCCGCTGCGGCCCGGGTGCCGGAAGGGCCGTCAGTATGGATCTGCGGCGATTGCCATCTCGGCAATCTGGGGCCGATCGTCAGCGGCGGCGGGCAGGTCGATATCCAGATCCGCGACCTCGACCAGGCCGTTATCGGCAATCCGGCGCACGATCTCGTCCGCCTCGGCCTCTCGCTTGCGACAGCGGCCCGGGGCTCGGACCTGCCCGGCGTGACAACTGCCTTGATGGTTCAGGAGATGGTCGAAGGCTATGCCTCGGCGATGAATGATCCGACGAGCGGCGATCCCGGCACCGAACCGGATGCCGTGCGCAGCGTTCGCCGCAAGGCGTGGAACCGCAGGTGGCGCCATCTCGCCAAGGACCGACTGGACGGCAACGAACCCCGAATCCCTATGGGCCGCAAGTTCTGGCCGCTGACGCCCGAAGAACATGACGCTCTGGACGCCCTGTTCAATGACGAAGACGTGATGCAACGCATCCTCGCGTTCGAACGGCACGACGAAGACCGAACGGTGCGCATGATCGATGCCGCATACTGGATGAAGGGATGTAGTTCGCTGGGTCTTTTGAGGTATGCCGTGCTCATCGAAATCCGAAGCGCCAAGGGCCGCCCCTCCTATGCGCTGGTAGACATAAAGGAGGCGACCGCTCCGGTAGCGCCCGCTTACCGGGATGCGACCATGCCTGAAGACAACGCCCATCGCGTTTTTGCCGCCGCCAAGGCGCTGTCTCCGCATTTGGGGGAGCGGATGATTCCAGTACAGATGATGGCCCGCTCTTTGTTCATTCGCGAACTGGCACCGCAAGACCTCAAACTGGAAATCGACCAGTTCACCGAAAGCCAAGCTGCCCGGGCCGCTCGTTATTTGGCGTTCGTGGTGGGCAAGGGCCATGCCAGGCAGATGGATCACATAACCCGGCACGAGTGGCGCGAACGGCTGGAAGCCGATCGCCGCACCTCCATCGATGCGCCGTCCTGGTTGTGGGAGAGCGTCGTCGCTTTGGCAGGGCGGCATGAAGCGGGATACCTTGATCACTGCCGCCGTTATGCTCTGGCCGCCTGATCGCGCTGCGTGAGACCTCTGCGTCATTATTCACGGTCGCCTCCCGGCCGGCAAAAGACCGAGCATCGCCAGGGGCCTCACATTCCTCTCACGTATCTGGGGTGAGGGTGAAGCGGCCGGGGTTTCGGCAGTAAACGATCCCTTTGCCGAAGCGACGGTGCTTGCATTGCCGGCAGGTGCATCCTGCAGCCGTCCGCGAGGCCTCCGGGGGGGTGGGCTCGACATCATAGCCAAGCCCGCTGGTGCGTAACGTCGTATCCAGCGGAAAAGGGGAACGTATCAACAAAACGGCAGTTTCTATCGAAAGCCGAGGGATGCGGCGCGAATTGATGACGCATCGGCAAGGGAACGTCGTCGCGAATGACCATTCTGAGTGAAGATCAAGACCGCGCTGCGCCTTCGTTTCTAACCGGGGGTGGGGAAATCGGGGCGTTGATGCGGGCATTTGACTGGAGCGCCACGCCTCTCGGTGATCCCGGGACATGGCCACAATCGCTGCGCTCGATCGTCTCGGCCTGCATCAACTCGCCAATCCTGGGCGCGGTCCTGTGGGGGCAAGATCTGATATTGCTCTATAACGATGCATACATCCCGGCACTCGCGGGCGGGCATCCCCATGCACTGGGCCGTCCGGCGGGCGACGGCTGGGGCGAGGCTTGGACCCTGCTCGCACCATCATATTACCGGGCGATGGAAACCGGTGAGGGTTTTTCGGCGAAGATGGTTCGCCTGGAATTGGTCCGGAATGGCGAGCGTGAAGTCACTTGGTGGGACTTCACGGCGGCCCCTATCCGTGGCGAGGATGGCGCCATCGCTGGCCTGCTTCATCAAGGTATCGAGATCACCGCGCAGGTCCAGGCAGAAGGCGAGTCGGCAAGCGAGAGGGACCGGCTTGCGCAGTTGTTCGCGCAGGCCCCCAGCTTTATGGCTTTACTGGAAGGCCCCGAACATCGTTTCGCGCTGGCCAATCCGGCCTACCTTCGATTGACCGGCCGAAGCGCTCTTGTCGGCCAGACTGTCGCTCAGGCGCTCCCCGATGCTGCGGCACAAGGATATGTTGCCACCCTCGACGAGGTGTTTCGCTCAGGCAAGGCATACAAAGCGGATGCGGCGCTCTACGCCGTTGAACCGGTCGCGGGGGGGCCAGTTACTAACCATCTTGTCGATTTTGTATTTCAGCCGGTTAAAGACGCAAACGATGTCGTCACGGGTATCTTCGTGGAGGGCGTCGACGTGACCGAACGGGTGAATGCCGATGTTGCGCTGCGCGAAAGCCAGGAGCGGCTCGAGCAGGCGCTTTCTGCGGGAGAAGGCATCGGCACCTGGGATTGGGACGTCGCCGCCAATTTCGTTCGCACGGATTCCAGGTTCGCGCGGCTTTACGGTGTCGATCCCCAAATGGCCCAACGCGGGGCGCCCATTGAGCTGTTCTTCCGGCGTCTGCATCCCGCCGATATGGACAGAGTGCAGGCCGCCATTGCCAACGCGCTGAACAGTGGCTGCATGTTCTACGAGGAATATCGCCTTGTGCAGGACAACGGCGCGATCGTGTGGCTCGTGGCGCAGGGTCGTTGCATCCTGTCGGACGCCGGTGAGCCACTGCACTTTCCCGGTGTCAGCTACGATATCACCGAGCGCAAGACCGCCGAGCAGCGCAAGTCCGCACTGCTCGATCTGAGCGACAAGCTGAGATCGATTGGCGAGATTGCCGAGATGGAATTTGCCGGCGCGACCGCACTCGCGCTTGGTCTGGGCGTGAGCCGCGCTGGCTACGGCACCGTGGACAAGGTCCTGGAAACGATCACTGTCCAGCGAGACTGGAACGCGCCCGGCATCAAGACGATTGCCGGTACACTCAACTTCCGCGAGCATGGCTCCTACATCGAGAATCTGAAGCGAGGCGAGACTGTCGCAATCGGTGACGTCAGGCTCGACGACCGCACGCACTCTACCGCTGACGTTCTGGAAGCGATCAGCGCCCGATCGTTCATCAACATGCCTCTGGTCGAGCAGGGCGACTTTGTAGCACTTGCATACGTAAACAATGCCGGGCCGCGCGTATGGAGCAATGAGGATGTGTTTTTCATGCGCGATGTTGCCGAGCGCGTGCGCGGGGCAACGGAGCGCAAGCGGCAGACCGAGGAACTAGCGCAGCTCAATGCAACTCTGGAGGAGCAGGTCAGCGTCCGGACACAGGAATTAATGGCCGCCGAAGAGGCGCTCCGCCAATCCCAAAAGATGGAAGCGGTCGGCCAACTGACCGGCGGCATTGCCCACGATTTCAACAATCTTCTTCAGGGCATTACAGGCAGTCTCGAGATCATACAGCGCCGCGTGGAACAGGGGCGCCATGCCGATATCAGTCGGTTCATCACCGGCGCCACTACCGCGGCCAATCGTGCGGCAGCTTTGACGCACCGCCTTCTTGCCTTCTCGCGCCGTCAACCGCTCGACCCCAAGGCGGTCCGGTCCAACAAGCTACTCGCTTCGGTGGAAGATCTGCTTAGGCGGACGATCGGTGAGCATATCGAACTGGAACTGGTGCTCGCTGGCGGTCTGTGGCCCACGCTGTGCGACCCCAATCAACTTGAAAGCGCGGTGCTTAATCTTGTAATCAACGCGCGCGATGCGATGCCCGATGGCGGCAAACTGACGATTGAAACTGGCAACGCGCATCTTGATCAGGCTTACGCTGCAAGAAAGAGCGGCGTTAAACCTGGGCAATACGTCTGCATCAGCGTCACCGATACCGGCACCGGGATGAGTAAGGATACAATTGCCAAGGCATTCGAACCTTTCTTCACCACCAAGCCGATTGGCCAGGGCACCGGCCTTGGCTTGTCCATGATCTACGGATTCGCCCAGCAGTCGGAAGGCTATGCCAAGATTTATAGCGAACTTGGCCATGGCACCACATTCAAGCTCTACCTTCCGCGGCACCTCGGGGAAGCAGAATGGGAAGAGGATATTCCAGCCCTCGGCGACGAGCATGTTTCCGATTCCGGTGAGGTCGTGCTTGTCGTCGAGGACGAGTCAGTCGTTCGCGACCTTATCATCGAGGTTCTGACCGAACTGGGCTACCGCGCGATCGAGGCGAACGACGGGCCAAAGGGGTTGCAGATGCTGCAGTCGGACAAGCGTATTGACCTGTTGATCACCGACATCGGGCTGCCCGGGCTCAACGGTCGCCAAGTCGTCGAGGCAGGGCGGCTGCTTCGGCCTGATCTCAAGGTGCTGTTTATGACCGGATATGCCGAGAACGCGGCGCTGGCGTCAGGCTTTCTTGAGCACGGGATGAGCATGATTACAAAGCCATTTGCAATGGAGGCGCTGGCCACGCGCGTTCGCGAAATCATCGAGGGATGATGCGGGTGCGTCGGGAGCCGCTTTGGCTCCCAGCGATTTGCCCTTCAATAGCCCCTAGATGTTTGAACTCCGGGTTTGGTGGTGCGAGACGGAAGCATTGCGGGATAGATTTGTCACGGGGGCCGCAGCCGTCACCTTACCAGAGCTACGCCGATGCGAAGGCGGGTGGTGCGCCGGTTGTAGTCCAGCAGGTTTTCGCCATAGCCTGTAAAAGTTTGACCGAAGAGGTAGAAGTCCGGGCCGCCGCCTAGAATGCGGCGTAGCGGATAAGACAAGTCTGCTGCGATCGAACCTTTCCCGCTGCCGAAGTTGAAGCGGCTAGAGGTGGAAAGGCGCAGGCCGTTTTCTTGGCCGATCTCTACGGATAAACCGGTATTCCCACGATAACGGCGGATATCCGGGTTGTCCGACAGGTCGCCCGCATACAGCCAGGCGCGGGGGGCAACCGTAAGGCGGGTGCCGCCGCCTAGCGAGAAGGCGGCCATCGGTGCGATGTAAACCGTGTTGAGGCTGCGCGAAAAGTCGCCGTCGCGCCCGTTCGATTCGTGACGCATGCCGATCTGCGCGCTCAACGTAGTTTTGTCGGACAGCGCCTTGGGCGGAGTTACGTAGAACAGTTCCGGTTGAAAATCGATGTTGCGGAAAGGAGAGGAGTCGGCCCCCAAATCCCAGAACATGCGCTGGGTATAGGCGAAGTAGAATCCGTCGCCCATTGCGGGCCTGCCCTCTCGGGCGCGACTACCGAACAACTGGTACTTGAAGCTCAGTTGTATGCGGGCCTCGCTGTTGGTGCCGGGCCCATAAACAGCATAGATCGGATCGTAGGCGCTCAGATTCTCAAGGAAAGCATTGCCTACGGTGCGATCGGTCGGCGGCGGGGTTGCCGGGAGGGCTGCGGCTATCTGCACGCCGGTGTCACGCGCCGCGCCTGACGGTGCGGCTGCCGGTACGGGATCCAACGCTGCGAGCGCCACGGTCTGCCCGCCCCAGACGGGCACCGAAAGCAATGCCCCGTTCTGGAAACTGCCCGGCGCCAATTGGTAGTGGGCGGAAGCGAAGCTGCCGGGAGTGATGGTGACCGTGGCAGGCGTCGCCGGCGCGCGGTGCAGCATGACGGTGCGCCCTGCGCCCAATGCCCCAGGCCGGGCCAGTCGTGCCTCGACGGCATCCGGAAGGCTTGCTTCGGCCGTCGCCGTACCGGTGTTGAGCAAGCGGATATCAAGCTCTGCGCCGCCATCCGCGCCTGGTTCGACATTGCCTATCAATGTTTCGATCACGCTCTGGGCGAATGCGTTGCCGGGCAGCGCGGCTGCTAGAGCCAGCGCGGACACAAACGTGAGCGGTCTTTTCATACGAGCAACTGCTCCCCGGCATGGATTGGGGCATGACCAATAGGGCTTATGCTACTGTAGGCAACAGGAGTTTGCGTTCAGTCAACCCGGACGCACCGTTCAGCACCTCAAGGGCCGACATCGTTGCCTGAAGTCTTCAGACGGTAAGTCTGGCGCGCAGGAAAGCTCAGTGCAGCTGCGACACCGTCGTTCCATCCGTAAGGATCGGAGCGGATAACCGGCTCACCGTCTTCGCCGAACCCCACCGTCTGGTAGATGAGCCTGACGGGGATCTCTCTCGGCAACGAAACGAAGGTTTCCTTGCCAGTTGCCCGGGCGCGGTGCCATTCGTCGATCACGCCTTCATCGCGCGCCAGCATTTCCGCAAAGTCCAGCGCATCGTCAACCCGTACGCAGCCGTGGCTGCGCTGGCGCTGAACTTCCTGGAACAGCTGCTTGGCGGGCGTGTCATGAAGGTAAATCTGGTGCTCGTTCTTCATATCGAACTTGACCAGACCAAGCGAATTTTTCGGACCTGGCTGCTGGACGACCCAGCCATTTTTCCAAGCCATATTGTTGCGGCGCAGATAGTCACCGCCCTTGCCGGCGATTTCCTTGCTCTGGATGGAGCGCGGCACGGTCCACGTTGGATTGGCAACCAGCCGGTAGATCGGCGATCCCAGCTGCGGCGTTTCGTTCGCCGGTTCGCCGACCACGACCTTGCGGCTGTCGGCGATTTTCCCGTCGCGCCAGTACAGCAGCCTCCCTGCGGCGATATTCACGTCAATGCGGGTCGGCGGGGCATTGCGATCCAGCCAGCGCATCCGCTCCATGGCGACTGCGATCGTCGTGGCACGGTCCGCATCGGACAAATTGAGGATTTCGAGCGCATCGCTCCCGATGATGCCGTCCGGCTTGATCCCGTAATCGGCCTGCATGTGCTGGACAGCCTGAACCATTGCCGGGCTGTAGCTACCGCCTTGCGCTGCAGAGCGGTCAAGATAGTCGGATGCCACCAGCTGGCGGGCGATTGCGGGAATGCGCGGGTCGGCAGTGCCGGGCTTCAGCGGCTCATCCCTGTCCGGGATAGCGGGTGTCGGCGCATCAGTCTGTTTGCGAAGCGCTAGATAGGCCCTGGACAAGGTGTCATAACCCTCGTCCTTCGGCGCGAGGCCATCGATCCAGTCCCCGACCTCGCCGGTGGAAAGCGCCCCGGCAAGCCCGCGCAGCAGATCGGGCTTTGGACGGCGCACTGTGTAGATGTCGTATAACTCGGCAGGGTCGGTGGCGCCGCGTGCCAAGGCTGCTGCATAGCGAAGAGCGCTGCGGGTTAGCGCCTCCTGGCCCTCTGCGCTGCCGGGTTGGCCTTCGACGACAAATTGCATGCGATCGAGGCCGTGTGCAGCGCGGCTGTCGACGGCTTTGCGAAGCTGGCGTACCGATGCTTCGTTCCAGTGCACTTGCTCAATTCTGGTCGCGACTGCCGCCTTGTCAGTTTCTCCGGCAAGGAAATTGCATCCGGCCAATGTGAACGTCAGAACCAACAGCGAACCAGCGATCACACTTTTGCGCACACGGATCTCCCTAAAAGACCCTTACAACAACAGGTGGCAGCGCTGAGAGTTTCACAGCGTCACGCGCGGACTGCGTAGACGAGCCGACCTTTCCCCAAAAACCCGAACACGTCGTCCAGCCTGTTCTCACCCACCGCGAAACAGCCCTGGCTACGGCCTAACTTGCCGTGAGCGGCTACCATTTCGTCATTGGCATACCATGCGCTGTGTATAACGATAGCCCGGTCGAGGGCGTTATTATTCGTCGCGTCGAGCCCGATCAGGCGTTGCGAGCGGCCGTGCTTGCCGGCGTAATAGGTATCGGTCATGAAAGCCCCTTCGCTGGAGGCATTGGATCCAAACGCATTCGAGAAACTTTTGAGGAAGCCGGTATGGCCCGGGTCCGAGCCGGACCCGTGTGCAACGAGCAGCCGAGTGGCTTTGCCACTTTCAACATCGAGAAAGTGAAGCCTCTGCTCGGAAGACGGTGCCGAAAAGTCAACAATGGCGATGCGATCGCGCGCGGTGATGGTCTTCGAATGCTCGTCGAGCGCGGCCAGCGCCTTTTGGAGGATCTTTGGGTCGACGGTAAACCGCGTGGTTGCCGGAGCAATTGCGGCGGGCGCGATCGGAGGGCGGGCCGGTAGAGGCATAGGCGGGGCGGACTCCGCCATAAATGGTACGCGAGTTGAACATGCTGCGGCGCCAACAGCCGCAGCAACACCGGCAAACATGGCGGCACGTCTGGAGGTTTGAAGGGACATTTTATCCATGGCCCCATTATGGAAATATGTTGGTCTATTTAAAGATGTTGACAGCGGGTTTCTTAGTTCACTTTTACACACTTCATTCAATTTTTACGATGAGCTGCCTGGTGGCGGTTCCGGGTGAATCTTGCCGAATAATTGGCTGAGTATGACGATATCTATTTGAGCACCGGTTTGTTTTCCGTGAACGACCGTGACTGTCATTTGCGAGTTACCTAGAGCGGCGCGTTGGTTGGATGGAAACCAAACGCTACCTTCGTGCGCTACGGCATATGATGGACGCAAATACACCTGCCGATGCGGATAGCCCAGCAACGCCTGCAGACGTGCGGCGGCGGCGGCATATTCTGAAAATCATACGCAACGCAGTGTTGATCTTGATTGGCGTGATTTTTGCGATCTGGCTGGTGCTTTTCATCACGAAAGGGCGTTTTCTAAAACACCCATTCGAAAATGTCGCAGGGTCGCTGGCGGATCGCAAAATTACCGTGGGAGGAGACTTCCAGCTTTATTTCGCACCGTTCCGCATCAAGTTTGTGGCAGAGAAGCTCACCGTTTCTAATCCGCAGTGGGCGTCCCGCGATACTCTTTTCGCTGCGCGGCGGATCGAGGCACGCATCGCGCCGTTTTCGATGATCTTCGGTCGCAAGCACGCTTATTCGCTCGATCTGGTGGATGGAAACGCCAATCTTGAATGGGATGCGCAGCACAAGCGCAATACCTGGACTTTTGGCAGCAGCGGTGAAGGCAAACCATTCGAACTGCCGCTCATCGACCGCGCCAGCGTGGCGGGCACGCGCATTCGCTATGTCGATCCGAAAATGCCGCTGCTGGCGAACCTCAGGATCGATCCCATCGTTTCGACTGATACCCGGATTGGCAAGTCAGTTGGAGTGAACGGCGACGGACGGTTTCGCGATACGCCGTTCCGGGTAGCCGCGCGCCTGCTTTCGCCCGATGCGAGCGTCGCTGGAGGGACGAACAAGCTGGAACTGCGCGCTTGGGCCGTGAACAGCGTGATCGACGTCGCCGGAACGCTCCCGGCGCTGACCGAGTTCGAAAATGTGCCGCTCCGCGTCGGTGCCCAGGGTAAAGACCTGTCGCAGCTGCTGGGGGTGATCGACGTCACTATTCCGCAAACGCGGCGATACGCTCTAAAGGCGCAGATGGTGAAGGATGGGCAGGCGTATCGCTTCACCGGCATGACCGGTACCTTCGGCCAGTCTGATCTTTCGGGCGGCTTTACCGTCAATAATGCGGATCGGCTACGCCTGGACGCTACGTTGACGACACGCCGACTGGACATCATCGATGCAGCGCCCTTCATCGGGTACAATCCTGATATCGTCGCCGCGGATGGCGCGGTGGCGGCCGCAGCGGCGACGGGCGCAGGGGCGCAACGAGTGCTGCCCGATGCGGAGTTGCCGGTGGCGTCGATGCAACGCTTTGATGCCGGACTGGATTGGAAGATAGGTATCATTCGGTCGAAGAATGTGCCGGTTTCAAACGTCGCGATGAAGCTGTCGCTCGAACGCGGGCGGCTGGCGCTGTCGCCACTGACCTTTTCGATGGCGAGGGGTGATGTTTCTTCCGACCTGATTTTCGACACCCGTCAGCGTCCATCGGCCATCAGTTACGACATCCGCCTCGGTTCGACGCCGATGGGGCGCCTGCTTGCAGGGTACGGGGTTGCGGATTCGGGCACCACCGGATCGGTTCACGGGCGCATCAAGCTGGATGGGCGCGGCGACACCCTCCACGATTCGCTTGCGACTTCGTCCGGGCGCATCGCTTTTGTAATGCCGCAGGGCACGCTGTGGACCCAGAACGCGCAGCTGGCCGAACTCGACCTTGGGACCTTCGTCTACAAGATGTTCGAAGGCAAGTTGAAGAAGCCGATCGAGATCAATTGCGGTCTGCTCGCTTTCACCGTTCGCGGTGGCAGGGCGGCCTCAGATCCGATTCTCATCGACACTAGCAAAAATGTAGTCACCGCGCGCGGAGGCTTTAACTTTGCTACCGAAGCTGTTGATCTGGCGTTTCGTGCAGATGGAAAGAAGTTCAGCTTGCTGTCCGGGCAGTCGCCAGTGCGCTTGGGCGGGCATTTTGCCAGCCCATCGCTGCAAGTGATCAGCCCCGAACTGCTGGGGCGCGCTGGAGCTGGGCTGGGGCTGGCAGTGTTGGCATCACCGGTGGCAGGCTTGCTTGCGTTCGTTGACGTGGGCGACGCGAAGTCAGCCGCCTGCGGTCCTGTCCTGTCAGGCGCTAGGGCTGCGGCTCAGCGCACCACCAAGGGCACGCCCCGGACCGATCTAGGTGATGAAAAGGCAAAGACGGGTTCCTGAAGCGGTAAGTATATAGCGCCTTCAGAACGCGGATGGCCGGCTTACTAGCTTCGTTGCGCAGGGGACGGTCTGCACTGACCGGAAACTCACCCATGCGCACTTCCCATGCGCCGGAAGGCTTCGGTGATCGCACTCTTAGAGACCGTTTGAGAATGGGCTGGTGCCGCATTCAAAATGCGCTCTTCTGCGCATTTTCAAACGGGCTCTCAGAGATTCTCAGATCGAAAAGTTTCGCGGCGATGCGCAAACCATCTCACCGCGCATAGAGCCGGGGCGGTCAGCTTATCAGCTGCCGCCCCGGTATTACTCTAGATATCAAGAGGTAGTTCTAGCGTACGGAACCACGGCGTACGAGATTGACAATCGCCAGCAGGACGACCGCGCCGATCAACGAAACGAGGAACGTGCCAAGCGTCAGAGGGGCATTGTTGATGCTGCCGCCAGAGAAGATCAGGCTACCAATAAACGAACCGACGATCCCGACGATGATATTGAGGAAGATACCCTGCTGCCCATCTGTCCGCATGATCAAACTGGCCAGCCAGCCGATGACGCCCCCGACTATAAGCCACATGATAATTCCCATAAATCCTCCTGTTTTCCGGTCGTAAGAAACCATCTTGGCCTTGACGACATCGAAGCCACGTAAACCTCCTAGACCGTACAACGTTCCCACGACCCATCTGACTTATTGTAAGCCACGCGCATTCGGGATCGGGGAAATGCGGATGGTGAGGAGCGTTGCAGTGCACCAGTTCCCGTTCGCCATGAACCACAGCGGGGCATAGGTGTGCCGTGATTCCGATAATGCCAAAACGGTGCCGGTTGTTTGTCGACCGTTCGTTTTCAGCTTAGGGCGTCCGGTAAAGTCCGTTCGTCTATTGGCTTAGGGAGGCGAATTCGATAGGGCGGTGGCGAGGCGGCAGGCTTGCCTGTCGCCAGACATGATCGTGCCGGTGCCCTAACGGGCTTAATCGGGAATGCGGTGCGGGAGCCTTGGCTCCCAATTCCGTGGCTGTCCCTGCAACTGTGAGCGGATAGCGCGATGCACATGCCTCCATTCGGAGGCAGCCACTGGAAGGGCCCATTTGCCCATCTGGGAAGGCGTGCATCAAGCTTTGACCCGCGAGCCAGGAGACCTGCCGGCGCACCGGTCGCTCTTGCCCTGACCCAGGGGTTGGTCATGGCACGGTACTTCTCCGTCTGGGCGACGAAGCTGTGTGGCTGGGGCTGCACGGCCGCGTGGCGTTGGGTGCTTTTGCGCCTGCCCAGTGGTGCGCGGCGGCCGAGGTGTCGGTAAGCCCAGCCTTCTCGCCCGGCGCGTGGAGAGCGACTGTGAGCACGCCGCAAGGTGGCAGCAGCGGCGGCAAGGTCAGGGGCTGGTGCCCTGATGCCTGGCGCCCGATGATGGCGGGAGACGGGCTTTTGGTCCGCGTAAAGCCGCGCCTTGGCCGCCTGACACCCGCGCAGGCTGTCGGTCTGGGCGAGGCGGCGGTTGCCCACGGATCAGGCTCGCTAGACGTTACGCGCCGCGCCAACCTGCAAATTCGTGGCGTGACCGAAGCAGCGTGGCCGGACCTGCTGGACCGCCTGCTGGCACTTGGCCTTGTCGACGCAGATGGTGGTCGAGAAGGGCGCCGCAACATCCTCGTTTCGCCCGACTGGAAGCCTGGCGACGATACCCACCGCATCGCCGCCGCGCTTCACGACCGGCTAGGTGAATTGCCCGCGCTGCCGGGCAAGGTGGGTTTCGTCATTGATGCCGGCGCTGAGCCTGCCCTGAGCGCAGAGAGCGGCGATTTCAGGATCGAGCGCGGCAGCGAGGGCGTTCTCCTGCTACGCGCAGAGGGCCGCGCGGTCGGTGTGCCGCTTGGGCATGGGGCTGAGGTAGAGGCGCTGATCGACCTCGCGCATTGGTTCGCCAAGAGCGGCGGGGCTGCTGCAGGCCGCATGGGACGACATGCCGCACCCCTGCCCGACTGGGCCCGGGGAAGCGTGCAGCCCGCGCAGCCGAAAGCCGCTCCCGCTCCCGGTCAGCGCGAACTAGGCACGGCCTATGGGCTGCCCTTCGGCCGGCTGAAAGCGCCGACCCTTATCCAACTGGCACAGACGCCGGGTATCACGGGAATACGCACCACACCCTGGCGCATCCTGCTGACGGAAGGCGGGATGCCAGGTCAGCTCGACGGTCTTTCTCTCGACCCGAACGAACCGCTGCTGCGCGTAGACGCCTGCCCCGGTATGCCTGAATGCCCGCAGTCCAGCGTCGAGACGCGGATGCTGGCCCGTAGGCTGGCGCCGCATGTCGTGGGCCGGCTTCACGTCTCCGGCTGCGCGAAGGGATGCGCCCATTCCGGCGTGGCCGATGTGGTGCTGACCGGACGCCGCGGCGCTTACGATCTTTCCCTTGGCCAGCGTGCCGGTGCCCCGCCGCTTCGTGCGGGCCTGGATATCGACAGCCTTATCGCTCACTTCGGAGCCGTCTGATGCCTCATGACTACGAAAAGGACGGCGCGGCGATCTACCGCCAGTCGTTCGCCATCATCCGCGCCGAGGCCGATCTGGCGCACTTTGACGCCGAGGAAGAATCCGTTGCGGTACGGATGATACATGCAGCGGGCATGGTGGAACTGGCGCGGCATATCCGTTTCTCGCCCGGTTTCGCCGTGGCCGCGCGCGCCGCGCTGGCCGCCGGTGCCCCAGTTCTGTGCGATGCGCGAATGGTGGGCGAGGGTATTACCCGCGCTCGCCTGCCCGCAGACAACCGGGTAATCTGCACCTTGAGCGACGAGGCGGTTCCACGGATGGCGCAGACGATGGGCAATACCCGTTCCGCCGCCGCGCTGGAGCTGTGGCGGCCTCATCTTTCCGGCGCGCTTGTGGCCATCGGCAACGCGCCGACTGCCCTGTTCCACCTGCTCAACATGCTGGAGGACCCCACTTGCCCCCGCCCCGCCGCCATCATCGGCTGCCCGGTGGGCTTCGTCGGCGCGGCAGAATCCAAGGACGCCTTGTGGCAGGCGCTGCCGGTACCCGGCTGTATCGTCGAGGGGCGGTTGGGCGGCAGCGCGGTGACGGTGGCGGCGGTCAACGCCCTGGCGAGCCGCGCGGAATGAAGGACGCGGGAACGATCGGCACGATCCACGGCGTGGGGCTGGGGCCCGGCGCCATGGACCTGATGAGCGTGCGGGCCGACCGGCTTGTGCGGGGTGCCCGGCAGGTGGCCTATTTCCGCAAGGCGGGCCGGTTTGGCCACGCGCGGCGCACCGCCGAAGGGATGCTGCGGCCCGATGTCGTCGAAATTCCCATGGAATACCCGGTAACGACGGAAATCCCGTTTTCCCATCCGGAATACAACGCCTGCCTTTCGGCCTTTTATGCCCGCTGCACCGAGCAGTTGGTGGCCGCCGCCGGCAACGGCGAGGACGTTGTGGTCTTATGCGAGGGAGACCCCTTCTTTTACGGGTCCTTCATGCACCTCCACAGCCGCCTCGCGGGGCGTACTCCGGTGGAGGTGGTGCCCGGCATCACCGGCATGGCCGGGGCCTGGAACGCCACCGGCCTGCCGATCACCTGGGGCGACGATGTATTGACCGTGGCCATGGCGACACTTCCAGAGGAAGAACTGGTACGGCGCATCCGCGATACCGATGCGCTGGTGGTGATGAAGATCGGCCGCAACCTGCCCAAGCTGCGCCGCGCCGTCGCCGCTGCCGGGCGCGAGGACGGAGCTTGGCTGGTCGAACATGCCGCCATGCCCGGCCAAAGCGTAACCCGCCTTGCCGACGCACAAAGCGTGACGCCCTACTTCGCAATCCTGCTGATCCACGGGCAGGGGCGCCGACCATGAGCGGCTGGATCGCCATCGCCGGTCTTGGTCCGGGCGACGAGGCGCTGGTGACGCCGCAGGTCGATGCAGCGCTGGCAGAGGCGACCGATGTGGTCGGTTATGGCCCTTACGTCGCGCGGGTAAGGCCGCGCGAAGGCCTGGTGCTGCACCCGTCGGACAACCGGGTCGAACTGGACCGGGCCGCGCTGGCGCTCGATCTGGCGGCGCGGGGACGGCGCGTGGTCGTCGCCTCGTCGGGCGATCCGGGGGTCTTCGCCATGGCCGCCGCCGTGTTCGAGGCGCTGGAGGCCGGGCCGGAGCATTGGCGCGCGCTGGACATCCAGGTCCTGCCGGGCATCACCGCGATGCTGGCGGCATCTGCCCGCGCAGGTGCGCCGCTGGGCCATGATTTCTGCGCGATCAATCTGTCCGACAATCTCAAGCCGTGGCCGGTGATCGAGAAACGCTTGCGCCTGGCGGCTGAGGCGGACTTTGCGATGGCGTTCTACAACCCGCGTTCGAAAGCGCGGCCGGACGGGTTTGCTCACACGCTGGCGGTCCTGCGAGAGGTTTGCGGGGACGAGCGACCGATCCTTTTCGCCCGCGCGGTGACTACGCCCGACGAAACCCTGCGGATCGTCTCGCTGGGCGAGGCGCGGCCGGAAATGGCCGACATGCGCACGATGGTGATCGTTGGTTCGAGCCGGACCCGGATCATCGAACGGCCGGCGGGGCCCATCCTCTATACGCCGCGCTCGGTGCCGGGGGAGGGATCGTGACCGAGCCAGTGCAGGACGTCCTGCGGAAAGTGAAATTCGCGCCTGTCGGGCAGGGCGGGGCGGTCAATCATCAGTACCGGCAGGCCCAGCTGGCGCGCCGCGACCAGTTTGGCGCTGGCGCCGCTGCCGCCTGCGTTCTTGCTCACGACGAGATCGATGGCGTGCGCCCGCAGCAGATCGCGATCAGTCCTGGCCGCGAACGGACCGCGGTCCACCACCAGGCTGTGGTAGGGCAGCGCGGGGGGATGCTCCGGCGCGTCGACAAAGCGGAGCAGGTAGTGGTGCTGGGGCTGCGCGGCGAAAGCATCGACGTGCATCCGGCCCAGCGCCAGCATGATGCGGCGGCGCGGCCCGGCAAGCGCCTCGACGGCATCGTCAAGCCCGGACACGCGCGTCCAGCGATCGCCCGCCTCGGGTTGCCAGCCGGGCCGGGTGAGCGCGGCAAGGGCCGTGCCGGTCAGCCCTGCGGCGGCTACGGCATTGGCGCTCATCATCGCCGCGAAAGGATGCGTGGCGTCGACGAGGTGGGTTATGCGGTGCTCGCGCAGGTACGCCGCCAGCCCGGCTACTCCGCCGAAGCCGCCGATGCGCGTGGGAATGGGCTGCGGTCGCGGGCTTTCGGTGCGGCCCGCGTAGCTGAAGATTGCGGTTATCCCGCGTTCCGCCAGCAGCAGGGCAAGCCTGCTTGCCTCGGTTGTACCGCCCAGCAGCAGGACGTTGGGTTTGACTGACATGAATTCCCCCTCCCCCTGGTTGACGATCGTCGGCATCGGCGAGGATGGCGCCTCCGGTCTTTGCACGGCGAGCCGGGCGGCACTGGCGCAGGCCGATCTGGTGATCGGGCCGCCGCGCCACCTTGCGCTTCTGGGGCCGGTTAGCGCTGCCTGCATCGAATGGCCAGTGCCCTTCGCCGAGGGGGTCGCGCAAGTGCTTGCCCACCGGGACCGCAAGGTGGTGATGCTGGCATCAGGCGATCCGTTCTGGTTCGGCGCGGGAAGCAGCGTGACGCGCCATCTTCAAGTGGGCGAGTGGACGGCATATCCGGCGCTCTCCACCTTCGCCTTGGCGGCGGCGCGGCTTGGCTGGGCGATCCAGGACACAGCTTGCCTTGGCCTTCATGCGGCCCCGGTGCATCGGCTGCGACCCTACCTTTGGCCGGGGCGGCGCATTCTGGCATTGCTGCGCGGCGGCGAGGCAGTGGGGCCGCTCATGGCCTACCTTGCCAAACAGGGCTTCGGGGCTTCCACCATCCACGTGCTGGAAGCACTGGGCGGGCCGCGCGAACGGCTGCGCACTGTGACCGCCGCCGCGCCGGGGCTTGCGGACGTGGCTCATCCCGTGGCCGCCGGTATCGAGGTGCGGGGCGAGGGGGCGGTGCTGCCTGCGACCTGCGGCCTGCCCGACAGCCTGTTCGACCACGACGGCCAGATCACCAAGGCGCCGATACGCGCGCTCACCCTCTCCGCCCTTGCCCCGCGCCCCGGCGAATTGCTATGGGACATCGGCGCGGGTTCTGGTTCCATCGCGATCGAGTGGCTGCTTGCGCATCCCGCAAATTCGGCCTGCGCCGTGGAAGCGGATGCGCAGAGGGCAGGGCGGGCGAGGGCCAATGCCCTGGCCCTGGGCACGGACAAGCTGGAAGTTATCCTTGGCCGCGCGCCGCAGACCCTCCCGCAAGGCCCGTCGCCGTCTGCGGTCTTCGTCGGCGGCGGGCTGTCACAGGCGATGCTTGAGGCTTTGTGGGCGCAGCTTCCTGCCGGAACCCGGCTGGTGGCGAATGCGGTGACGCTTGAATCCGAAGCCTTGCTCGCCGCATGGCATGGCCAGCTCGGCGGCAATCTGATGCGGATCGAACTGGCCGACGCTGCACCGCTGGGGAGCCGCCGGGGCTGGCGTTCGCGTTATCCGGTGGTGCAGTGGAGCACGGCGCTGTGATCGTTGCCGGCTTCGGGTTCCGGGCGGGGGCCAGCGTCTTTTCGCTGTGCTCGGCGTATCAACTCGCGCGGGAGGGTGCCCCGCCGGTGACCCATCTGGCGACCTTTGCCGACAAGGCCGACGATCTGGCCGAACTGGCGAACCTGCTGTTTCTGCCGGTGATCGCCGTTGCCCCGGAACAGGTCGTCGGTTTGCAGACACTGACCCTGTCCAAATCTTCGTTGGCAGCGCGCGGCGTGGGCAGCGTGGCCGAAGCCTGCGCGCTTGCGGCGCTGCGGGGACGGGAAGCCCGCCTGCTGGCCCCGCGCCGGATTTCACAAGATCGCATGGCGACCTGCGCCATCGCACAAGACATCGCACAGGGAGCATCGCAATGACGGTCCACTTCATCGGCGCCGGACCGGGCGCACCAGACCTTCTCACCCTGCGCGGACGCGACCTGATCGCGGCCAGCCCGGTATGCCTTTATGCCGGATCACTGATCCCGCCGGCCGTGCTGGGCCATTGCCCGGCGGATGCGCGCATCGTCAATACCGCGCCAATGGACCTCGATGCGATCATTGGCGAGATCAGCGCGGCCCATGCCGCCGGTCAGGACGTGGCGCGGCTGCATTCCGGCGACCTTTCGGTGTGGTCGGCGATGGGGGAGCAGGTGCGCCGCCTTCGCGCGCTCGGCATTCCTTTTACCGTGACCCCCGGCGTCCCCGCCTTTGCCGCCGCTGCCGCCGCGCTGGAGGCGGAACTGACGCTGCCGGCGCTGGCGCAGTCCGTGGTCCTCACCCGCACGCCGGGCCGCGCCAGCACGATGCCGCCCGCCGAGAGCCTGGCCAATTTCGCGGCGACCGGGGCGACGCTGGCGATCCACCTTTCGGTACACAATCTGGCGCAGGTCGTTGCAGACCTTAGCCCGCTTTACGGCGCGGATTGCCCCGTCGCCGTGGTATGGCGGGCAAGCTGGCCGGACCAGCGGATCGTTCGGGCCACGCTGGACACCATCGCCGAGGCCGTTGCAGGCAGCATGGAGCGCACGGCGCTGATCCTGGTCGGCCGTGTTCTTGAGGCGCAGGATTTCGCCGAAAGCAGCCTCTACGCCAAAGGCTACGACCGCCGTTTCCGGCCGCAGCACGCGGATTCCCGTTATGCAGGGTCGGCGGAATGAACCGCCCGTCCCGCGCCGCGCCGTCGCTGTGATGGAACTGAGCCTTATCGGTATCGGCACCGGCAACCCCGATCACCTCACGCTGCAGGCGATCCGAGCAATGAACGATGCTGACGTGATCCTGCTGCCGCGCAAGGGTGAAGCCAAGTCGGATCTGCTCGATTTGCGGCGGGGCATCTGCGACGCGGTCCTCACCCGGCCGGTGCGCGTGGTCGAATTCGATCTGCCGACGCGCGATGCGCAAGGCGACTACCTCGGCGCGGTGAACGCATGGCACGATGCCATCGCCGATGTCTGGAGGGAGCAGATCGCGCTTCATCTGCCCGAGGGTGGCAGGCTGGCCCTGCTCGTCTGGGGAGATCCATCACTTTACGACAGCACGCTGCGCATCACCGAGCGATTGCAACGCGGCGGTCTGGAGATCGACCTTCGGGTGGTTCCAGGCATCACCAGCATACAGGCACTGACGGCCGCCCACCGCATTCCTCTGAACCGGCTTGCCCGGCCCGTGACCATTATGACGGGGCGCCTCCTGCGCGATCACGGATGGCCGGAAAATGCGGATACGATGGTCGTCATGCTGGACCCGGCGTGTGCGTTCGAGGAGTTGGCGGATCAGGACATCCGCATCTGGTGGGGCGCCTATCTGGGTATGCCGAATGAAGCCCTGGTGTCGGGCCCGCTTGCCGAAGCAGGTCCTGTCATCGCCCAGCTGAAACCCCGGCTACGGCGGGAGAACGGCTGGGTGATGGACGTCTATCTGCTGCGGCGGGGGCCCGCCTAGGTCCGGCAGGACGTGCCTGCCGGACCTGTTTTACGGGATGTCTTGAAAGATTTTAGAACCGCAGCGTGGCTTCCATCCCCCATTCGGCGGGGCGGGGAATCGAAGCGTAGAGGCACTGCTGGTTCGCACCGTAAGTAGCGGTATCGCGCTCCACGAAGATGCAGGTCGCGGTCGCGCCGGCGAGGCCGGAACCGGTCGGGCGCTGGTTGTTCAGAATGTTGCGGCCGAACAGCGAGAAGTCGATCATGTCGCTGGCGAAGTTGATCCGCGCATCCACCGTCCAGGCCGAGCGGCCCTTCACGGTATTCGCGAGGTTCGCGTACCAACTGCCGCGATAGGCACCGTCGACACGAAGGCTGGGCGAAAAGCCGCCCATTTCCGGAAGTTTGTACTCGCCGCCGATGAAGCCGTTCCAGTCGGGCACGTTTGCTTGGGTCAGCCCGTCGAGCACGATCGAGTTGTTGGCGCTGGCCGGGAAACCATACGTCGAACTGGCGCTGATGATTATCGGGTTCTTGGCAGTGAACTCCTGATGGGCATAGCCGACCGATCCACGCAGGGTCAGGCTGGGCGTGACCTTCAGACTGGCTTCGCCTTCGAAACCCAGGATCTTCGAGGCGCCGACATTGCCGACCGTGGCGATATTGACCGTGTTGCCATTGACCGTGCGTTCCTGCGTGGAAACCAGCTGCTGGTCCTTCACTTCGTCATAGAACGCGGCGAGGTTGACTGTCAGGCGCCCCCCAAAGAACGAGTTCTTGCTGCCGATCTCGTAGTTGAATAGTTTCTCAGGATCGGCGGCGAGGCCGACATAGGTTCCCGCCACATTGACGAAGCTGAACCGGGCGCTCTTCACACCTTTCGAGAACAGAGCGTAGACCATGTTCTCGTTGGTGACCTTGTAGCTCAAGGTCACGCGCGGGCTGAAGTCGTTCGACTTGTTGTTGAAATCGGTGAGCGTGGGATAGAATGCGCAGCTTGGGCAAGCGGGTGAGGACACCTTTTCATGCGCATAGCGGCCTTCACCGCTCAGCGTCAGCTTATCCGTGAAATCCCAGTCGAAACCGCCGAGAACGGCCATGTTGGTAAGGTTGTCATTGCGGGTGATGCCCTTTGGATTGGCGGCGGTGCCGTAGCCGGTGAAGGCCGACAGATCGTTCTCCCAGAAGTAATACAGCCCGGCGCGCCAGCGGAAGGGCTTGTCGCCGGGAGAGAGCAGCATGAGCTGGTGGCTGGTGTTCTCAAACGTCTCGGTGGAGGGAAACGTGCCCAGCACCGAACTGCGCACTGTGACGGTGCCGGTGGTGACGAGGTCTCCGAAGACCGGGTCTACTCCCGGTCGCGGCGAGCGGGGGACGGTGGCCACGTTGGCCCAGCGCGATTCCTTGAAGTAGCCACCGCGGTAGCTCAGTTCGTAATCGCCCAGCTGCTTGGTGACCACGGCGCTGGCGAAATAGCGGTCGCGGCCATAGCCGGTGGCGCCCTGAGTGCCGATCGAATCGAGGTCGCCGCTGGGCAGGTAGGTGGGGAAGAACGAGCCGCTACCGCGTGAGAACGCCGCTACCGGAACGCCAGCGTTCAGCCATTCGCGGGGATGTTCGACGGCCTGTGAAGGGGAGGAATCCCGGTCGTGCTGGTACATGCCGCGCAGCTTGACCGAAAACGTGTCGTCCGGCTTGAAGAACAGGGTGCCGGAGACGACCTGGGTGCGCTCGCGCCCGATCGGGGCGCGGTCGTCCACCGACTTGGCGAAGGCGCCGTTCTGCATGAGTGAGCCCGAGACCGAAAGCCAGAGCGCGTCCTTGACGATCGGCGCGGTGACGGTGCCGCCGAAGTAGTAGCTGGCGTCCGGTGCGTTGTTGGTCAGGCTGCCGCGCGCCTTGACGAAGCCGGTGATGCTGTCGCCCGAGGGATCTGCGGTGACGTAGTTGATGGCGCCGCTGTATGTCGCGCGGCCGAACGTGGCGCTCTGCGGACCCTTGATGATTTCCACGCGCTGCAGGTTTTCGAGGTCAAGCGAGGCAAGCTGGCCGGAAAGCGCCACACCGTCGATGAAGATCGAGATGCCCTGGTAGCGTTCGTCCGAAGTGTTGGGCGCCAGTCCGCGCAGTGAATAGGCAGAGGGATCGTTGCGGCCCGATCCGGCGAAGAGGCTGAGGTTGGGCGTGATCTTCTGAAGGTCGCGTGCGTCGCGGATCTGGGCGCTGGCAAGATCCTGGTTGCTGAGCGCGGTGATTGCCAGCGGAACATCCTGCAGGCTTTCCTTACGGTTCTTGGCGGTGACGACGATGGTGTTGCCGTTTTCGCTTTCGTCCGCCTGCTGTGCCAGCGCGGGGATTGCCGTGAAGGCCAGTGCTGTAAAGATGGCGCTTCCTGTCAGTTTTGCAATTCTCACTCGGCCGGTCATGGATGTTTCCCTCAAGTTGTATTGTTCTTGAGGTGTCATGATGACGCAATAACGCAATCTATATTTATGGACGTTATCTGTATCCGTAGGTCGGACATTCAACAGTATCGTGAATACGACAAACAACGGACTGCCGTTTGGCAATCCGTTGTTCAATTAGTTTGACGTAATATTTGGCTAATAAACAGTTTTGTTTATAACTGGATTTTCGTTTTTGATTACTGGTGCGTTCGAAGCAGACTTTCGAACATCTGGACCGGCTTCGCCCGGAATACGGTATCGCAGCATGATTAGCGCTGCGCCAACGGCGGCCAGCGCGGGCACCAGCGAAAGTGCGGCCATGATGCCCACGCGCACGCCTGGAGGCTGCGTGGTTGCGCCGTCGCCGGTGGAGGAGATGAAGCCGACCCAAGCCATGGCCATACTGAACACGAAAGTGCCGAATGCCGCCGTGCCCTTTTCGACCATCACGAAGATGCCCGCCAACATGCCCGCGCGGTTTTCGCCCTGGAGTTGGCGCGAATAGTCCATCGTGTCGGTCAGCACGGTATAGAGGCCGAGGAATACGCCACCTGTAGCCGTCCCGGATAGCAACGCGCAGATATGCACGTAAGGCTCAGGGTGCGATGCGGGGATGAACAGCCAACTGAAGTAGGCCACCGCGCACAAAGCGGTGGCCCCGAGCAGTGCATTGCGGCGGCCGTGGCGCGCGGCCAGCCGGACCCACAGGTACTGCGACCCCATCATCGCCAGTGTCTGTACGAGGAAGATCGAGCCCAGTGTGCTGTCCGCCACGCCCAGCACGTGGCGCGTGTAGAAGGGTATCGCCGACATGTGCACCGTCAGGCCCGAGAACAGCACCAGTTTGAACCCGATCAGGCACAGGAACGGGCGGTTTCTGCGCAGCGCCGCGAAAGCCTCGCGCAGGGACCCTTCGCCGGCTTTCGCGGGTTCAGGCGCCTCGCGTTCGCGCAGCAGCAGGAACGATGCGACGCCGCCCATCGCGATCAGCACGCCCAGAATCACGGCGACCACGCCGTGTCCGGCGCGGTCGCTGCCGATCCGCGAGAGGAGGAAAGGCGCGGCGGCCGTCGCGGCCATGTTGCCGAGCGAGGAGCCATAGACACTGAAGGTCATCAGTTTCGAGCGTTCCGCGAAGTCCGTGGTGATGGCCCGCCCCAAGGCAAGGTAGGGGATGCGAAACACCGTATACGCGGTGGAGAAGACCAGCAGGGTCATGACCACCCAGGCCCAGAGCGCTGTGCCCGACAACGCGCCGGGCACGTTGAACAGCATTACCATAGACAGCCCCGCCATCAGGCCGCCGCCCAGCAGATAGGGGCGATACTTGCCGAAGCGGGTATGGGTGCGGTCGCCGAGATAGCCCATCAGCGGATCGCATGCCGCGTCGTAGATCTTGGCCAGAACCGTGAACATGCCTGCCAGGCCGATGGTGATGCCAAGCGAATCCGTCATGAAGCGCAAGTGCAGCAGGCCCACCGCGCTCACCAGCGCGGAGGACGTGAAGGAGCCGATCGCCCAACCCAAATATGCACTCTTCTTCACGCGGTTTCCTCAAATGGAAGGGCTGGGCAAGGTTGGGGCTGGATCAGTCGGACCAGACTTTTGTCATGTCGGAACTGCCGGTCGCCGGGCATCCGCCCTTGGGCAACTGGACGGCGACCATGAACGATCCATCCGGGCCGGCCTTTGAGATATGGCCCTTGCCCGTGCAGTCCTCGGCATAGGCGAGGTCACCGTGGCGCAGTTCGTATTGAGTGCCATCGTGCAGGCCGATCATCATCGACCCGAAGATCGGGATCAGCAATGTCGGCTGGTTGGCGACGTGAAAGCCGAAGCCCGCGCCCGGCTGTGATCCGCCCAGCGTCACGCGCGCGGCTGTGCGGCGCAGCAGCGTGGCAATGGCCTTGCCGCGCGGTTCCACCACGTCGAGCTGCTCGGCCCGGGTGAGGCCGTCGGCGCCGGAATAGAGGTGAAATCCCCGCTTCAGCCAGGGTATTTCACCGCCGGTTCCGGGGAATTCCATCGGCAGGTCCGGGCCCTGGATCGGCTCGACGCTGGTGCCTGCCAGAGCAGCACCAGGCCACGCAGCTTCGACAAGGCCAAGACTGGCGAGCAGGGCCGCGCCGCCGCCAAGGAATCCACGCTTGCCGGCGTCGACGGGATCGGAGGTGAAGCTCATGCGAACTGCTCCTTGCACGGGGTGAAGGCGCGCGGTTCGTCTTCAGGACGGCGCCAGATCAGCGGCAGCAGTTCGCCGGGCTCGGGATGGACGCCGTCCGGCTGGCTGAGCAGGTCCATGCCCTGCACCGGCATCAGGCCTTCGCGCGGGCACCAGTAGCAGTCATCGCCGATCATCCGCATGGCGAGGCCGGTGCGGGCCAGCATCTCGGAATCGTTGCCCTTGGAATAATGCGGGATGTCGACGTGGAACAGCACCGCATCCCCCGGCTGGAGATCCCAGGTGACGAAGCGGAAGGGGAAATCGGGATTGCCGCGCTCCGTCTCGAAATCGGGGAAACGGAAAGTGCCGTCACCCGCCGGACCGAAACGCGATCCCGTATCGATACAGAAGCGGTGATAGCCTGCGACAAATTCGATGCGGCCGTTCTCCTCGTTCACCGGCGACAGGGCGACCCACAGGTTGGGGATCATGGTGCCGGTGAAGGGCCAGAGATGGTCGGCATGCCACTGCATGATCGAGGGCGACTTCGGCGGCTTGCGAAACAAATGGTCGTGGAACATCTGCACATTGTCCGCCTCGATCACCCGGCCGACGATCTCTCCCGCCGGAGAATTGAAGACGAAGTCGCGGAAGATGCCCGGCTTGTGCCATAAGTGCGAGACCGAGATCATGGCGCCGTGCGAAGGGCCGGTCAGGCCATGCGCGGCTGGATCGGCGGCAACTTCGAGCGCGGCCTGTTGAAGACGCTCGATCCATTCCGCATCGAACATCTGGCGCAGGC
Source organism: Novosphingobium barchaimii LL02 (assembly GCF_001046635.1). Lineage (GTDB taxonomy): Bacteria > Pseudomonadota > Alphaproteobacteria > Sphingomonadales > Sphingomonadaceae > Novosphingobium > Novosphingobium barchaimii. Next base: position 843,148 of record NZ_KQ130453.1, on the reverse strand, counting down.
AGACCACGCCGTCGGCGCGGTAGGCCTCGATGTGCTCGGCGGTGATCGGGTTGAGGGGACGTTCGTTCATCGTCGGTCTCGCCTGAAGGGGAAAAGGGGCCGGGATGGGAGACTGGATACCCATCCCAACCAGTTCGCCTATCCTGCGACTAGGTTCGGGGCGGGAACAGAGAACTAATATTGAACCGTGATAAGGAGACTTTATCGCTCGGCGCCCATGGTCATGCGGCGATATCCGGCACAGGGATAATTTCGAGCCGTTCCGGGGCCTGCATGATGCGCAGGGCCGATTTCAGCCGGCGGCGGGCCACCGTCTCATAACCGCCGTCGATCCACAGCAGACCCAGCGGGGGGCCTTCGATGTTCGATCCGGGCACCTGCCGCACGGTGCCGTCGTGCAGTTCGGTGGCGAACTGGCTTTCCGGGATCATCCCGAGCAGGCCGCCGTCCAGAACCATGCGGCGGATCAGGTGCATGGAGGCCGAACGCACCGCTACCGTGCTTTCCGTCATTCCGAAGCGAGCAAGCAGTTCCAGCACCAGGTTTGCATTGTCGTGCTGCATGGCGCCGGCTGCCCGTCCTGCTGCGACATTGGGGGCGTCCGCCTGGGCCCAGGCATGTTGGGTGATCTCGCCGCCGCCCGCGATCTCGCCGAAAATCTTGTGATCCGCGCGCCCGAACACCGAATAATACTGGCGGAGCAACGGTTCGAAGGCGACTTCCTCTTCCTCGCCCTCCGGCGCGGCGGAGAATGCAAGGTCCAGCTCTCCGCGCCGCAGCAGGGCGATAAGGTCAGCGCTATAGGCCTCCACCACGCGGAGGGTGACCGTAGGTTCCTGTGCCCGGAAGGTGGCCACGGTATGGGCGAACTGGCTGTTCAGCAGTACTGGATGCACCCCCACGACGATCACCTGAGAGCGGTTGGTACGCTCCACTTCAGCGAGCAGGCGGTTGTGTTCGTTGACGATCAGGCGGGCGCGGACGATCAGTGTTTCACACACCTCGGTCGGGCGGATGCCGGACGGCCCGCGTTCGAACAGCGAAAGACCCAGGCTTTCCTCCAACTGGCGGATGCTCCAGGTAAGCGCGGGCTGGGACATGCCGAAGCCGCGCGCTGCCTTGCGGAAGCTTCCGGCCTCATAGACCGCGATCATGCGTTCGAGCTTGACGATGTTCATTTTGGGCGCTTTTCCGTTATGGCCGGGAGACGCTGCTAGGCGTCGATCAAGGTTATCTTGCACGGTAATAGATTTCTTGAATTATTCGCTCTGCGGTCAGCTGGCAGTTTCCGCGTTCAATCAGCCGGCCGGAGCGATGTTCTGGGCCGGTTCAGGGAGACAGCCCCCGCCATGCCGCTCGAAATTCTCGGAGTTCTGCTCCACCGTAACGCCTCGGAGATATCCCGCGACGGCGGCCCGCCGTTCGATGCGCAGATGATCGGTACGCTGGCCCGCGCCTTCGACGAGAACGGGTTCGATCGGGTGCTGATCCTGCAGAATTCTTATGCGCCCGATCCCTTCGCGATCGCCAGCTATGCCGCGGGAATTACGCGCCGGCTCTCGTTCATGGTGGCGCACCGGCCTGGCTTCATCGCGCCGACCATGGCCGCGCGTATGTTCGCCACGCTTGACCAGATGAGCGGCGGCCGGGCAGGGGTCCATATCATCACAGGCGCTAACGATCTCGAACTGGCTTGCGACGGCGATTACCACACGAAGGATGAGCGCTATTTGCGCAGCGGCGAATACGTGGAAATCATGCGCTCGATCTGGGAAGCGCGCGAGCCGGTAAGCCATGCAGGTGAGTGGTATCGTTTCGACCGTGCGCTGTCGGAGATACGGCCGGTGCACGGCGCCGTACCGGTCTACTGGGGCGGAGCCTCGCCGCTGGCGCTCGAAACGGGCGCGCGGGTGGCGGACGTCTATGCCATCGGCGGGCTCAAGCCCTTGGCGCAGATGGCCGAAACGGTGGCGCAGGTGCAGGGCGCCTGGGCCAGAACCGGCCGTCCGCTGCGCCTGCAGACCTCGGCGCGGGTAATCCTGGGCGATACCGAGGAACAGGCCTGGAAGGCCGCAAGCGAGGTTATCGAGGCTCTGCGCGAAACGGCGGCGGAGCAGCAAGCAAAGATCGCCGCTGCCGAAACCGGCAAGGCCGAGGCGACCGGCACCGCGATGCGGCTCGACCCCAGGCTGGCCACTTCGCGCGGCGGTTCCGGCCGCGCGGAACTGGAGGCATTGGCGAACGGCAGCGAAATGGTCGACAAACGGCTGTGGACGGGGATCACGCGGGCCTCGGTGGATTTCTCCACGCCGATGCTGCCTCCGGCGCTGGTGGGAACGGCGGAGCAGGTGGCCGATGCGCTGATGGATTACTATGCGATGGGCATCGGCGGGTTCCTGCTGCGCGGTTTCGATCTGCTTGGCGATATCGCGGTGCAGGGCCGCGAACTGATCCCGCGCCTTCGCGAACTGGCCGCGCGCCATGATGAAGCAGCGGGTATCGCTCGCCCGGTAGGTGCCGAGCCTGTGGGAGCCGAGGCATGAAGGCCCGCCATCTCTTTGCCGCAGCCGCCATGATCGGCATGTCTTACGGGCCTGCATCGGCAAAGCAGGCAGGCGATCCGCCGCCGGTCTCGCCGCTCTCGCCAACCGGCAAGGCCATGCGGGTTATGCATATGTCCGGCGGCGCCGACGGAGAATCGCATCTCGAGATCATCGACCTCCCGTTGACCGGCGGGGGCGACGGGCACTCGGTACAGTCCCGGTTGCGGGCCACCGATGTCGAGATCGGCGACACCCTGCCGGGCGATTTCATCGATTTCCACGGTGTCTCCACCCCGCGTTTCCTGATCGTGCTGGCGGGCCAGCTGGAAGTCGGACTGGGCGATGGATCGAAGCACATCCTGTCCAAAGGGGACATCGTGCTGGCCGACGACGTGACCGGGCGCGGTCATACCTCGCGGATGATCGGGACCGAGCCGGTGCGCATTCTCACCGTCCGTCTCCCCAAGGACAGTCCGCTGGCGCCCAAAAGCAGCAGTTGCCCGGATGGGATGCCGGCCGACCAGTGCGTTGCCGCGCGGCTTCAGGGTCAGGCCGGGCCGCACAAGTGAACCGACCGCGCGCCCTGTTCGGATAGCTGCCAGTCGGATAGCCGTCAGTCCGGTATTTGTTCCCGGGCCATAGGCGGTGACCTTTTCGCAGAGGCGGCATGTGCCGTTCGTGCGAAGGGGGTTTCATGGTTCGCAGCAGGTTCGTTTCCGTGTCGGCGCTGATGGCGGGGCTTGCCGCCTCGTTTGCCGCGCCGCTCCCCGTCATGGCGCAGATGCAGCCCCCCAAGCTCGATCCGTCGACCTGCGTGACGCCGCCGTTCTATTCCGGCCCCGCCCCCTTCAAGTCGGTCGAACAGCTTCCCGACCAGCGCATGACGTTCCGCCTCTGCGCCCCGGCTGCCAATGAAGTGCTGCTGACCAGCACTGACATCGCGAAGATCATCCCCATGGGCTTCCCGCCGGGCACGCCGCCGGGCTTGGAGATGACGAAGGACAAGACCGGGCTGTGGAGCGTCACCACACCGCAGCCCGTACCGGCCGATACCTATCGCTTCGCCTTCAGAGTGGACGGCGTGAAGACCGTCGACCCGCTGGGCAAGACGTTCTCCGAGGAACTCAAGGGCATCGATTCCACGTTCGAGGTCAAGGGTCCCGAAGGCGAGTTCCAGAGCTGGAATGCCGAGGTCGCGCACGGCGCTGTCTCCACCGTGGAATACTGGTCGAGGTCGCTGGGCATGGCGCGGCGCGCCCACGTCTACACGCCGCCGGGTTATACGAAGGACGCGCGCAAGTACCCGGTGCTCTATCTCGTCCACGGCGCGGGTGACAGCGACGATAGCTGGACCAGCGTGGGCCATGCCAACCTGATCCTCGACAACCTGATCGCCAGCGGCAAGGCGATGCCGATGATCGTGGTGATGCCCGATGGTCACACGCCGCTGCGCGAAGGGGTGATGACGCTCGATAATCCGGATTTCGGCGATGATCTCGTCAAGGACTTGATCCCCTATGTCGACACCAATTATCGCAGCGATGCGCGGGCAGAAGCCCGGGCAATGGCGGGGCTGTCGATGGGCGGATCGCATACTTTGCGAAACGGGCTGACGCATCCGGACCTGTTCCGCTGGATCGGTGTGTTCTCGATGGGTTTGACCGAGGGCAACGCGTTCAACGGGGTGGATACCTATGCCGCGAAATACGACGCTCGCTTGCGCCGCAGCGCGCAGGAGCTGAAGCTGCTCTACTTCGCGATGGGCCGCCAGGATTTCCTCCACGCCACTGTCGCCCCTACGCGCGGACTGTTTAATCGCTATCATATCGCCCACCTCTATAATGAGAGCGGAGGCGGCCACGAATGGCCCAACTGGCGCCGCTACTTCGCGGACTTTGCGCCCCGGTTGTTCCGATGAGGGGTTTGCACATGACCATGACCATTACCATGGCTGCGGCGCTGCTCGGGGCTGCGGCGGTTGTGGCCGCGCCTTGCGTCCAGGCGGCCCCGGCTGCCGGAGAAAGCGCCGGGGCAGAGGGCGTGCGCACCCGTGCGCCGGTAGCAATCTGGCCGCGCGGGGTGCCCGATCTGCAGGGGTGGCCGGGCAAGCTGGCGGTTCCGGTCACCGAAGAAGCGCGCGGGGGGCAGGTGCCGGGCGACAGGACGCTGTGGAACGTCACCGTGCCGACCTACCAGGCCTTCCTGCCGCCGCCCGGCAAGGCAACCGGCTCGGCGGTCATCATCGCGCCAGGCGGAGGCTTTCGCCTGCTTGCGATCGAACATGAAGGCAGCTTCGTTGCGCAGTGGCTGGCGGCGCGCGGCATTGCCGCCTTCGTGCTCAAGTACCGCCTGATCCAGACCCCGCCGGGTGAAACCAACGAGGCGATGCGCGCCCGTGTGAATGCCACGATAAAGCCCGGTGAGGGCGGCATTCCCGGCGTGGCGGACGGGCTGGAAACCTTGCGCCTGCTGCGGTCGCGCGCCGCAGAGTACGGCATCGATCCGCAGCGTATCGGCGTGGTCGGCTTTTCGGCGGGAGGGCATGTCGCCGGCATGATGGCGCTGGCGAAAAAGCCCGAGGATCGCCCGAATTTCGCAGGGCTGATCTACGGCATGCCGTTCGTCTCGCCCTTGCCGGCGCTGCCCCCAGCCAATCTGCCTTATCCTCCCGGCACGCCGAAGGAGCCCTGGCTCCAGCCCCCGGCCACTCCGGCTCCGGGCCGCCTGCCGCCGTTGTTCATGGCATCCGCGCAGGACGATGTGGTGGTGCAACTGGGCTTCCGGGCCTTCTACGACAAGCTGTATGAGACAGGATATCGGCCCGAAATGCACCTGTACCAGCGCGGCGGCCACGGTTTCGGCGCGAAACCGCTGGGCGGCACGACCGACCACTGGATGGACGAGTTCCTCTGGTGGATCGAGGGCGAAGGGCTCACCGCCGCGCGGTGAGCCCCGGGTGGCAGGCCTTGCTGGCCTGTCAGTCCTTCCAGCGGCGCGACTTCATCTTCACCGAAACAGCGGCGCCGAGATGCTCGGCGTCGCTGCCGACCGCGAAGGCGTAATCGCCCGCAGGGACCGTCCAGCCGCCGTCCTTCCAGTCCGCCAGCAAACGCGCATCGATGGTCATGGCGACCTTGCGCGATGCGCCCGGCGCCAGTTCCACCCGGCCAAAGCCGACAAGGCGGCGCTTGTTCTCACCCGCTCGGCTGATGAGGTATAGTTGGACCACATCCGCGCCGGCCCGCTGGCCGGTGTTGGTCACGGTGACGCTGGCCGACAGGCCCTTCACCGCCGGTTTTTCCTGCGTGAAGGTGGTGTAGCTGAGGCCATAGCCGAACGGGAACAGCGGCTTCGCACCCGTGCGCGCATACCAGCGGTAGCCGATGTCCGAGCCTTCGATGTCGTAGTCGGTAGGCAGATTGTCCTTGCCGCCCTTCGGATTGCCGCCGAAGTCCGGTTCCACCCAGTCGCTGCCGTCCAGGCGGGGGCGGGGCAGCTGGCTTTCGTCGGCCGGGAACGAGACCGGCAGGCGGCCTGAAGGATTGGTGTCACCGAACAGCACCGAGGCGAGCGCCTCGCCGCCGCGCGCGCCGGAATACCAGGCCTCGACCACGGCCTTGACCTTGCCCAGCCACGGCATCTTCACCGGCCCGCCGGTTTCCAGCACGACGATCGTATTGGGATTGGCCGCGGCGACGGCTTCAATCAGCGCGTCCTGCCCGCGCGGCAGCGAGAGATCGGGCACGTCCAGTCCCTCGGTCATCCACTGCGTGGCGAAGACCACCGCCACTTCCGATCGCGCGGCGAGTTCGGCGGCGTCCTTTATGTACTGCCCCTGCCGGTAGAGCACGGTGGCACCGGGCGCCTGCGCCTTGATCGCGGCCATCGGGCTGGAGCGGTGATAGGATTCGGAGATGAATCCGGCCCAGATGCCGGAGCCCGCTACCGGCAGTTTCACGGCCGGGCCGCCCTTGCCCATGACCTGACTTGAACCTGCGCCAGACAGTACGCCGCCGTCTGCATAACCGCCGATCACCGCGATTGACTTTGCGGTCCTGGCCAGTGGCAGCACGCCGCCTTCGTTCTTGAGCAGCACGATGCCCTGTTTCGCCACATCCTCGGCAACCAGGGCGTGGGCGTCCCAGTCGATGGCGCCGCCGGGAGGGGCGGGGTACTTGTCCAGCCCGGCCGCGTAGATCGCGGTGAGGATGCGGCGGTTCATGTCGTCTAGCCGGGCGGACCACGCCTTGTCTGCGGCCGCCTTTCCGGCGATCTGCGATCCGAAGAACACGCCCGGATCGAGCTGTTCGCCCGATTGATGGTCGAGGCCGTTGATAGCCGTCTGGATCGAGGGCACCGCGCCCCAGTCGGACATGACGAAGCCCTTGTAGCCCCACTCTTGCTTGAGCACCTTGTTGAGCAGCCAGTCGCTGTCGCAGGCCTGCGCGCCGTGGACGCGGTTGTACGCGCACATGACGGACGCGGGCTGGCCCTGCTCGATACCGATCTGGAAGGCCAGCAGGTCGCTTTCGTGCGCGGCGCCCGGGGCGATCTTGACGTCCACGTACTTGCGCCCGGTTTCCTGCCCGTTAAGCGCGAAGTGCTTGATGGTGGAGATGACGTGGTTCGACTGCACGCCGCGGATCGCCGCGCCCGCGAGCACGCCCGATAGCAGCGGGTCTTCCGAGAAATATTCGAAAGTCCGCCCGTTGCGCGGATCGCGGGCAAGGTTGACGCCGCCGGCGAGCAGCACGTTGAAGCCCTTGGCCCGCGCTTCGGCGCCGATCATCGCGCCGCCGCGCCGGATCAGTGCGGGGTTCCAGCTGGCCGCCTGGGAAACGGCGGAAGGCAGCGCCGTCGCCCAGTCGCCGCGAGCCCCCGAAACCCAGGTGACGCCCAGGCTCGCGTCGGTTTCGCGCAGGGCCGGAATGCCCAGCCGCTCGATCCCGGCGACGTAACCGGCGCCGATGATGGCGTCCTTGGGAATGTCGACCTTGGGGCCGCCGCCGGGAAGCGGCATGATGCCGTGAGTGATGACGGTCTTTTCTTGGGCGGACATCTGCGCGACGGTTGCATCCGCACGTTTTTGCGCAGCAGCAAGGTCGATGGTGTTGTCCTGACTTTCCGCCGCCGAGATCGGGGCGGCAAAGGCAAGCGCAAGGGCGGTGCAGGCAAACAGGCGAGGGTTCATCGCGCAGAAATCTCCGGAAAATCCGCCCGTTGGCGTTGCGCTGCAACATGGCCGGTGGCTCCACTCTGTCCATGCGGCGAACTCCTGCATCCGTCTGGTGGATAAACTTTGCGCGGGCCGAGGCGGGAGGTAGCCAATCGCATGAATATTCTGTCGACGGGGTGATCGCCGTGACACATGCTGCGGTGCGGCATAAAAGATTCGGAAAAAAAGCGCATGGCCACCATGATCGATACGACAATTCTTCCGCATGACCGGCCGGGGTCGGTCCATGACGACCGGGTGCGGACTTCTGTCCTGCTGCGCTACGGCACCGGCCAGCTTGGCGCGCAGATTTTCCGCGATACCCCAGCGGTGTTGCTGCCCCTGTTCCTGACCACCATGCTTGGCGTAGAGGCCTGGCTGGCGGGCCTTGTGGTGCTGATACCCAAGCTGTGGCTGATCGTCTGCGATCCTCTGGTGGGCGCATGGTCCGACCGGCTGCGCGGGCGGCATGGGCGTACGCCGTTCCTCGTGGCCGGCGCGGTGCTGACGAGCCTGGGCTTCTTAGCGCTGTTCACCCTGACCCAAAGCGCCAGCCCGTTGGTTTCGGCGGCGATCACGTGCTTCCTGTTCTTCCTTGCCTCCACCGCATTCTCGATGTTCTCGGTGCCCTATCTCGCGATTTCGGCAGCGCTGTCCCATGACCCGCACGAACGCACGCGGATCATGGTCTACCGCATGGTGTTCTCGACCCTGGGCGTGCTGGTCGGCGTGGGCGTGGCGCAGCCGCTGATCTACGCGCTGGGCGGCGGCGCGCATGGCTGGACGGTGATGGCGGCGGTGCTGGGCGTGATCTGCCTTGTCACTATGCTGGTCACCGCGCTGGGGCTGGCCCGGGTACCGATGATCCGTGACGATACCGCGCCCGGCAGCCTGCGCGAACAGCTTGGCGCGATCAAGGGCAACCGTCCTTATCTCGTGCTGCTGGCGACCTGCCTGATCCAGAACATCGGGCAGGCATCGGGCTATACGGTGATCGGCTTCATCTACCTCTATGCGATCCAGGCGATCTGGATCATCCCGCTATTCATCCTGATCATGGCGATCACCGGCATTCTCGCGCAGCCGCTTTGGCTTTCGCTTTCGCGCCGCTGGGGCAAGGAACGGACCTACGTGGTGGCCTCCGCCGCCTGGGCATTGGTGACGGTGACGTGGTTCTTCGTCCACCCAGCCACCGATGTGCTGCTGACAATACCCGGCGTCGGGGCGCTTGGTACGCAGCATGTGCTGGTGCTGGTGCGCGGCGCGGTGATTGGCGTGGTGAACTCTGCCTTCGTGATGCTCTCGCTGTCGATGCTGACGGACACAATTGATTATGAACGCCGCCGCAAGGGCATCGCCAACGAGGGCGTGTTCGCGGGCCTCTTCTCGGCCATGGAAAAATTATCCTTTGCGCTCGGCCCGGTCGTGGCAGGGTTGGTGATGAGCGCGTTCGGCTTCGTATCCTCGACCGGCGGGGCGGTGACGCAAACGCCGCATGCGATAACCGGCATCGTGCTGCTTTACAGCCTGATCCCGGCGGCGACCCAGCTTGTCAGCCTGGTGGTGTTTTCGCGCTATCGGCTGCCGGCCGCATGACGATGGCGGCGGCTCGGATGCTTCTATTGGCTGCTTCGGCGCTTTTAGGTTCCCCCAATGTATCGGCAGCAACGCCGCAGGAGAACATCGCCGCTAGCGCTGCGCCCGCGCCCGACTACGCCGATCCTGCCAGCTGGGCAGCAGGGCCAGGCGGCGCGGGAGCGGCAAGCGCCTTGCCTGAAGGCGCGAGCCCGGCAGCGCGCGATCCCGGTGTCGACGTGTTTTACGTCCACCCCACTACGTTCCGCAGCGAGACGCAGTGGAGCCAGGACCCCCGCGACGTAAAGGCCAATGCCTGGGTGGACGAAAGCGTGATGGCCCGGCAGGCCAGCGTTTTCGGCGCGTGCTGCCGGATATGGGCGCCGCGTTACAGAGCCGCCAGCTACAAGGCGCTCAGAGACCCGGCTTACCGCGACGCGGCCTATGCCTTCGCCTATGCAGATGTCGAGCGGGCTTTCGACTGGTTCCTGGCGAACGTTAGCAAGGGCCGGCCCTTCATCATCGCCGGGCATAGCCAGGGCGCCAAACACATCGCCGACCTGCTGGAGCAGCGTATCGATGGCACGCCGCTACAGAAGCGCATGGTGGCGGCCTATATCGTCGGCATCAATCTGTCCGAGGGTGAGTTCGGGCTGCGCTACAAGCACGTTCCGATCTGCGATAAACCCGCGCAGACGGGATGTGCATTGCAGTGGAACGCGATCGAGGCGGGCGCGGATCTGGCTCCCGTCGTCGCGGCGTTTGAAAAGGGCTTCGTCGAGAAATACGGCGATGTTCCAGGCAGGCAGCCGCTCTGCATCAACCCGGTGACGTTCGACAGGAGCCGCCCCGCTTCGCTTTCCTCCGAGGCAAAAGGCACGGTCCCGGGCGACCCTGGTGCCGGTGCGTTGAGGCCGCTGCGCGCAGGCGCCGTCGCCGTAAGCTGCGAACGCGGCCTTGCGGTCAGCTATCTGGCGCCGGGGCTGGACCTCAAGCCGCTGCCGGGCGGAAGCCTGCATTATCATGATATCGGACTTTTTTACGCCGACATTCGGGCCAATGCCGCCTTGCGCGCGGCCGCCTGGCTCAAGGCGCATCGCTGACGGGTGCTGTCCGCAAGGCGGATAATCGGCGGTGCCGACCGGGCAAGCCCGGCGCGGCGAACTAGATTTGAAAGTGACTGGACATAAGGGGCCGCGTGGGCCTCGGGTACAGCTTTCCGACAGAGAAGGCGGTGCAAAATCCAGGCCTGAGCGGCAAAACACAATTCCAAAGGGTGGGCTTCACACATGACCAGAAAGATCATCGTCCCGGCACTCGCGATCGCAGCTGCTGCGTGCATGATGGCGGTCCCGGGAATCGTTTCGGCGGCGCCGCCGGCAACCGACGCTGTAGCGGGCAAGCGCGTGTACATGCGCTGCATGGCCTGCCACACGGTGAACGCGGGAGGACCGAACAAGGTTGGCCCCAATCTTTCGGGCGTCGTCGGCAAGAAAGCCGCCTCGGTGAAGGGCTTCCGGTATTCCGCCGCGATGACCAAGGCCGGCGTCACCTGGAACGAGGCCACGCTGGACAAGTGGCTGACCCGCCCGGCCAGCGTGGTTCCAGGCACGTCGATGGTATTCGCGGGCTTATCCAAGCCGGAAGACCGCAAAGCCGTGATCGCCTATCTCAAGAAGCCTGCGCCTTGATCGCGGCGGGCAGTCTTTCGCTCTCGCGCCGCTCGCTGCTGGCCGGTTGCTCCGCAGCTGCTGCCATGCTGGTGGCGGGCCGGGCGCTTGCCGGGCCGGCGCCGGCATCCTCGGTCATCGAAATCAAGACTGCCGAAGCGCGCCCGGTTTCGGTCACCGAGTGGCGGCCTGCGGGCAAGCCGCGCGGCACGATCCTGTTCTCGCACGGGGCGGCTTCGGCGCCGAAGTATTACGGCCTGATCGTTAGCCCTTGGGTTACGGCGGGCTGGCGGGTGCTGGCGCCGCTTCATGTCGATTCCCTCGAGCATCCCCAGACCGCGCAGTTCAAGGGTCTTGCCAGCTGGAAAGCGCGGATCGAGGACATGCGCGCCCTCATCGGGCATATCGGCGATGCGCCATTCGTGGCGGCAGGCCATTCCTATGGTGGGCTTGTGGCGACTATGATGGGCGGGGCGCAGCCGGTGCTGCCGGAAGGCCTGCAACTGCCGCTGGTGCCGCGCTTGGCCAAGGCGGTGATCGCCTTTTCGCCGCCGCCGGTGATCCCGGTGCTGGTGACCGAGCAGGGTTACGGCGCGCTTGCGGTCCCGGCGCTGATCCAGACCGGCACGCTCGACATCGTGCCCGGCATGACGGCCGAGACGGTCGACGGCTGGAAGGCGCACCTCACCCCGTTCGAGGCGGCCGCGCCGGGCAGCCAGCGCTATGGCCTCGTTCTCGAAGGCGCGAACCATTATTTCGGCGGTGCGATCTGCGATCCGGGTCAGCCGGGCCCGCAGCAATTGGCGCCCTTGGAACTTGCAAACCAGCGTGCGGGGCTGTTTCTGGAAGGGTACGGCGCGGGCAGCGCCAAGGCGCGCCGGCAGCTTGACGCCCTGTTGACGGACGCTCTTCCGGCCCGCCTGATGAAGCGCTGACCCGGCGTATACGGCACAAAAAACCCCGGCGGGATTGCTCCTGCCGGGGTTTTTCTTTGTCGGTGCCGTAAGAGCTTCGGCTAGGGTCAGAACCCCAGCGCGCCGGGGTTCATCAGTCCCTTGGGGTCCAGTTCGGTCTTCACCGCGCTCAGCAGCGAGATCGCCTGCGATGAGAGCCGCTGCTTGTAGGGATAGGCGCGGCCGAGCTGGAAATGGCCCGCGCCGTGCTCCTGCATCAGCGCGACGATGGCGCGCTTGAGATCGTCGGCATAGGCGCGCGATGGTTCGTTGGCGTCGAAGTGCGGCTGCTGGCCGAGGTATTCCGCGCCCAAGGTGGTGCGGTGGTAGGCGGTGCGATCATCCGGCCAGTAGAGCGCCACTTCGTAGAGGAAGCCGGAAGCCCCCACCGGCGAGAACATCGTGCCGGTCCACACTCCAAGCTGCTCCATCTCCGCCTTGCGGCCGGCGATCAGCGCCTTGTAGGCGGTGTCGAACGCCACCACCTGATCATGGGCCAGCACCCCGTGGATCGGCACCCAGCGCTCGCCGCCGGGGCCAAGCACGTTGAACAGCGGCGCGAATGGCACCGAGTGGACGAACGTGGGGATCGAATTGGCGATCTCGCGGCCCAGCCCGGACAGCAGGCGGCGCAGGATCTTCGCCTTGTGCGCGGCCTCGTCGGCGTCGAACCCCTCGATCATGAAGTGGCACATATAGGCGCCCGCACGCATCGGGTTCTCGCCCGCCAATGCCATGCGGACCAACTGGGCAATGCCCTTCATCTTGTCCGGCGCTTTTCGCAGCACTTCGGCGGCGATCTTGAGGCGTGCGCCCATACCGTCCTGCCGTCCGATCTGGCCCTGCGACAGCGCCAGGTCGAGGCCGAAGTGCGAATCGTCGAGCCGCGCCATCGCCGCCTTGCGCGAAGCGGCGTGGTAGTCGGCGAAACTGTCGAAGGCGAAGCTGAGGCATTCGAAATGCGGCAGCACCGGCAGCAGGGGCAGGCGGATGCGGGCCTTGATCCCGAAGATGCCGCAGTCTCCGGTGAACAGGCCGGTGAGGTCGGGCCCGTAAAAGCGCATGGCCGAACTGGCGCTGGTCGAGAGGACCTCGCCGCTGGCCAGGACGACGTCCATCGACAGGACCGACTGCGCAGAGATACCGTGTGCGGTGCTGCCATGGCTGAGGGTGTTCTGGCTCACGCTGCCGCCAACGGTGGCGGCTATGCCGGAGAACGGCCCCCAGAACGGCGTGCGCAGCCCCTTGGCGTCGAGCGCGGTCTTGAGCGCCATCCATGTAACTCCGGCCTCGACGGTGACGACGGCGTTCTGCTCGTCGATCTCGATCGTATCCAGTGCGCCGGTGTCGAACAGCACATGGCCGCCTGCGGGGACGAGGTAGGCATCTGTATAGGATGCGCCGCCGCCGCGCGGGACCATGGCGGCGCCCGCTGCTGCGCAGATGCGCACGGTGTCCTGAAGCGCCTCGATGCTGGCCGGGCGAACGACCGCCTGCGGGGCACCGCCGCCGCGGTAGACGTCGTTCGAGAAGTAGGCGAGGGCATCGCCCTCATGGATGACCGCATTGGCCCCCAGAGCCTCGGTCAGGGCCGAAACCAACTGTTTCTCGACAATCGCGCTGCTCATCAAAACACCTGAAATTCTTGGTATCGAACACCAAGGCTTGGCCAATATGGCGGGCCAGGGCGACCGCCGGGAGGAAGCTATCCACTCTGCGGCTATCCGGCCAGCGATCAAACAGTTCGATCCCCGCTCGAATCCGCAATCCTCCGCGCATGACCGGGCAAGACAGAGGTTGCAAAGGTGCAGCCCGGTCGGAGCGAATACCCACGAGGGGGTCCATGACCAAGGTTGGCGGCAATTCCATGGCTGAATGCAAGGTGATCGATCTCACGGTCGAACCGGCGACGCCCGAGGCGCTGGCGCCTTTCGGTGCCGTGATCGGACGCGAGGCGCCGGTGAAGCCCGTTTCGGTCGATTTCTACAAAGGCGCGGTTAAAATGAGCTACCCGGCTCGGTTCCTGTGCGAGCATCCGGTAGAAGTCACGCTGGCGCAGATGGACCGGCGCCCCGGCGAAGTGCGCTATATGGAGCGCCACTTCCAGCACACTCAGGCCTTCGTGCCGTTGGGCGGCAAACCTTTCGTTGCGGTCATGGCGCCGCCGGGGGATGGTGAGCTTCCCGACCTTTCACAGGTGCGCGCCTTTCGTTTCGACGGGACTGCGGGCTTTGCCATGCACCTTGGCACCTGGCATGAATTTCCCTTCGCGGTTGAGGATGGGACCGACCTTGTGGTGATCCTGTCCAGCCAGACCGGCTACGACCTCAAGGCGAAGGACGCCCTGACCGAGGAGGCCCACGGCCCGGATCTCGACAAGAAGGATATCGTCGCCCGCACCGGCAACGTGTTCCGTTTCGAATTGATGGAGTGAGTTGATGGCAGAGCGCATGAACCTCGATCGCAAAGCGCGGTCCAAGGGCAGCCAGCCGGTGGTTTTCGAGAGCGAAACGGTCGATGCCCTCGCCGGGCTGGTGTTGGCGCTGCTGGGCGAAGTGGTCGTGCTCAAGGACCGGCTCGATGCGAACGAGCGGCTGTTGAAGGCTGCGGACTTGCATGGACCCGCGGATATCGACACATTCGCCCCCGATGACGAAGCGCGCGCGCACCGCGCGGCCTACCGGCAAGGTATCTACGACCGCGTGCTGGGCTCTGCCCGCGACAAGCTGATGCCCGAGGCACTGGCCGACCAGCACGATTACGAAGGCGTGCTTGACGCCGTCACCCGCGATTGACCTGAAACGGGAGCCCTAAGCCATGGAACAGTACCGCCAGGAACATTTCGGTCATGCCGTCATGCCGCAGTCCAATCATGACGAGCAGGCGATGGAGGATCACTTCCTCTCCATGCGCGCGTGGACCAGCAAGAACATGGACCCGCTCGACCGCCGACTGCTGGACGAAGTGATCGTACCCGGCATCGAGAAGAAGACCGGCCGCAAGCCCACGTCCAGCACCCAGGTCCGCCAGGCGCTGGAAGCGCATCCGCTGCATCAGTACTGGTTGACGCTGTCGCTGTTCTACCAGGACCGCATCTGGCTTTCGCTCGACGGTGCCATCGACCGCCAGTTCGAGGAGCTTTCGGCTAAGGTCGAGGCGCAGGTGTCCGAGCCGAAAGGCAGCCTTCGCTTGAACCCGGAGCTTGCGATCCCGCGCTATATCTCCGCCTTCGACCATCATCGGATGCCCGGCAGCTACACCGTCGACACCGCCGTGGGCGATTTCCGCGCCGGCGCGCTGTACGACCGTTTCGCTTCCACGTACCTGCGCAACCTCAACGGCGGCTGGAAGAATGACGGGCGCGGCCATACGCTGGCCAGCCATGTCCAGGACTTCTACCCGGACTTCAAGCCGAAGCGCATCCTGGACCTCGGCTGCTCGGTGGGCCATTCCACCGTGGCGATCGCTCAGGCTTTCCCCGATGCCGAAGTCTTCGCGCTGGATGTCGGCGCGCCGATGCTGCGCTACGGCCACGCCCGCGCCGAGGCGATGGGCGCGCCGATCCACTTCAGCCAGCAGGACGCCGAACATACCGATTTCGAGGACGGCAGCTTCGACCTCGTCTGCTCGTCGGCGGTGCTTCACGAGACTTCGGCCAAGGGCATGCGCGGCATCTTCAAGGAATGCCACCGCCTGCTGCGAGAGGGCGGGGTGATGTGCCACGTCGACGTCCCGCCGCGCCATGAGCACATGTCGCTCTGGGACCAGATGCGCTGCGATTTCGAGAGCCATTACAACAACGAACCGTTCATGACCTCGCTGGCCCGGACGGACTGGATGAAGGTTGCCCTCGATGCCGGGTTCGATGCTGAAGGCGTGCTGGTGGGTTACCGCAAGGGCACGTTCTTCCTGAAGCCGGACCGGTCGGACTTCTTCACCGAAGGCCACCCCGAAGGACGGGCGATGATCGGCAGCTGGTACGCCTGCTCGGCGACGAAGTAGGATAAATCGCTGCCCGCTCGTTCTAATCGGGCGCATGGCCACGAAAGATTCGTCTTTGCGGACGGCGAAGCCGCGCGACAACCCAGGGCAAGCTGCCCTGGGTTGTTTCGTTTTGTTCCCCGTAATGAACCAGGGCAAAGCGTTCTTCAGCGGCTGCGGTCCACCTGTCGGATACTCGCAAACCGCGATTTTCTGCGCGTCTCACCCAGCATAGACTTGGGCCTTCAACAAGCATCAGGGAGGGCCTCGCGCTCATGCCGGTCGAGATCAACGGTCTGCTCAACCACAACATTTCGAGCGAGACGCATCCCGTTCCCTTCGAAATATTCGATCCCGAAGGCATCGCCGAGATGGCCAAGCTTCACGACGCCTGGGGCTACGACAAGGTACTGGTCGCCAATGCCGCGATCATGCCCGACAACTTCACAATCGCCGGATATGTCGCTGCCCATACCAAGCGGCTTGGCGTCATGCTGGCGCACCGCCCCGGCTTCATTCCGCCGACGATGGCGGCACGCATGCTCGCCACGCTTGATCGGCTAATGCCGGGCCGGGTCGGTGTTCATATCATCACCGCAGCCAGCGACGAGGAAACCCAGGCCGACGGCGATTACCGGACCAAAGTCGAGCGCTATGACCGTGCGAAGGAATATATCGCGGTGCTGCGCCGGATGTGGACCAGCGACAAGCCCATCGACCATGAGGGCAAGTGGTTTCGGTTCAACGGTGGCTTCGCGGCGATCAAGCCCACGCAGGGCACAGTCCCGGTCTATTTCGGCGGCATGAGCCCGGCCGCGCTGGAAGTGGCGGGCGAATATTGCGACACGTTCGCCACCCTGTCCGATACGGTCGCGGGCATGACGGAAGTGGTCGGCAAAGTCCGCGAGGCCGCCGCGCCTTATGATCGCAGCCCGCGCTTCCTGATGTCGATCCGCATCGTCATCGCCGATACCGAGGAAGCGGCCTGGGCCCGCGCCGACGAGATCCGCGAGGCGGTGGCTGCCAACATGGGCAAGCTGGCGCCGAACACCGCCGCGGTGAAGGCTGATGGTTTCAAACGGACCGCCGAACTCGCGGCGAGGGGCGACCGGCTGGAAAAATGTTTCTGGAACGGCATCAACCAGCTTCGCGGCGGGCAGAGCAATTCCGGCACGCTGGTCGGGACACCCGAGCAACTTGCCGATGCGCTGATGGATTATTACGACGCCGGAGTTTCCGCCTTCATCCTGCGCGGCTTCGACCCAGTGGAGGACGTCATCGCCATCGGGCGTGATCTCATCCCGCTTGTGCGTGCAAAAGTGGCGGAGCGTGATGCCGAACTGGCAACTGCAATGGCCTGACCCGCGCCTGGTCGATCTGGTAAAAAGGCCGCGCCGGTCAGGGCGCGGCCTTTTTATTTGCCGGTGATACGCTGCAGGAACGGTGTCACGCGGGCAAGCGCCCGGTTGGGGCAGTCGAACGGCATCATGTGTCCGCATGCCTCGACCACCTCCAGCGTTTTGTCCGTGCTGCCAAGCAGGTAGAGTGCCTGCTTGCCGTCGCGCTCCAGCGTGGTCTCATGGTCGTCGGCGGACCACAGCAGCAAGGTGGGCGCGGTGATCGCTCGCAAGTCATCCGGCGCGCGCTTGAAAGAGGTGGAGGCCGCCACAGCCTTGCCGATGGCAGGATCGCGCAAGAGGCGGCTGTTGAGATCGGTCCACTGCTGCACCAGCGCAGGCGTGATGCCCGAGGGGTCGGTGACATTCGCCAGCAGGATCTGGCGCCAATATTCCGGGGCGTGCCAGCCGGGGTGGGTGCGATCTTCGGCCAGTGCAGCCTTGAGCGCCGGCGCCATCCCGTCCAGGTCGAACTTCACCGGGCCAACTGCGATGTTGTTGAGCACCAGCCCCTGCACCCGCTGCGGCCGGGCGGCGGCATAGGCAGCGGCAGGCAGGCCGCCGCTGGAAGTTGCGACCATGACGAAGCGCTCGATCTTCAGCCGGTCCATCAGCCCATCGATCACGCGGATGCGGTGTTCGATTGAATAGTCGCCGGCTGGGCTGGGGCCCGAAAGTCCGGCGGGCGACTGATCGTACCGGATCACCCGGTAACGGCGCGAGAGTTTTGCTGCCCATTCGTCCCACTGGCGCAGACTGGCGAAGGAGCCGTGGACCAGCAGGATCGCCGGGCCCTTGCCTTGCACGGCATAGTGCACGGTTTCTCCATCGATTTCGCCGAACTGCGAGTTGGCCAGCGCATAGCGGCTGCGCAGGGCCGCGTCGTCAAGCTGGGCAGGCGCCGACTGGGCGATTGCGGATGAGGCGGTGAGCGCGGCCAGCAAAAGCCCCGTCGCGACCGATACTGCCTTCATGCCGGTTCCTGCCGCCTGGCCTGCAACAGCATGACCACGTAGCGCCCATTATAGTTGCACGAGGTTCCTTCGGCGCTTTGCAGGTCCGGTGCAAAGGTCAGCTGCGAAAGGCCGAAGAACGTGTGGCTTTCGGTCGCGAAGTGCGCCGGGTCGGCCTCGTAGCCATAGCGCAAGTGCCATTCGCCCGATGGCAGGGCGGTGAGCTTTTCGGCGAAGCTGATCGAACGCGAAGTCTTGAAACCCGTCGTTTCGATCGCGACGGCGAAGCTGCTTGCGCTGGCTGAGAGAGTCATCTCGGCATCCCACTCGTAGAGCGTGTCGCCCTCGGGGCCGAGGGTGGCGCCGTGCAGGGCCCAGGTGCCTGCAATGTCCGGGGCCGCCGTCACCGCGGAGCCCCGGCGGGCACGGTGCGATCCAGCCAGGTGCGCAAGTCCCTCGCGGTTTCCTTCGGCAATTCCAGCATCGGATAGTGGCTGAGGTCAGGGTAATGGATCACGTCGACCTTGGTGCCGGAGAACTGCTTCACCGCATCGGCGGCAAGGTATTTGGGCAGGACCGGGTCGACATCGCCCCATTGCAGCAGGATGGGCGCCTTGACCTGCGCCGCATCGTCGCCCGCGCCCTTGGCCCAGACCACCTTCTTGTTGGTTTCGTAGTATTCTTTCACGCGGGCGAAGCCTCCGGGGAGGTTGTTGGTCTGGTAGTACCAGTCCACCGTCGCGTCGGTTAGGCGTTCGGGCCGGCCGTAAAGTTCGGACAGGGCGCGGCGGTAGTAGAAACGCGGGTAGTAGTTGGGCACGAAATTCTCATGGGTCCAGACCATGGCCCACATCACGCGGCTGAAATCGCTCGGCGGCGGCGCCTTGAGCGGCAGCGCCGAAAGCGCCAGGGCGGTGACCTTTTCCGGATACTTGGCGGCGTAGAGCGTCGAGACGGTCGCCCCGCTGGAAGTGCCGACAAGTGCGAAGCGGGTTAGGCCCTTCTTCTCGACCAGCTTTTCGAGCAGGGCGACCACACCGGGCATGCCGCTGGAAGGGGCGCTGTCGGTCGAAAGGCCGTAGGGCGGCCAGTCGAAGCGGATCACGCGGTACTTGTCCTTGAGGGCATCAGTCCAGCCGTCCCATTCGCGCAGGTTGGTCATCGAGCTGTGCAGCATGATGACGACCGGACCGCCGCGCGGGCCTTCGTCGCGGATGTGGAGGTTAGCGGTGCCGACCTGCTCGAAGGTGGAGGGCGCGGTGGCCTGTGCGGCTTTCACGCTTTCATACGAGGGATTCCACCAGCCCAGGCGCATCGTCAGTAGCACCAATGCCAGCAAGATGACCACGGCAAGGAGCAACCCTCCCGCAGCCTTGAGAATTCGACCGACCGTCATCGCTGTTCCCCCCTTGTGTATTAACGGGGCCGGGCGATAACGCCCGCCCCGAAACCTATTTTCGCTTAGTTGGCTCCGCTGGACAGCAGGTCGGCGCATTCGCTGTCGCCGCGCGCCGCCGCCCGGCGCATGGTGCGTCCCGCAAGTGCATAAAGCGCCGCGCCGATCAGCAGGAACGGCGTGCAGACCACCGCGATCGACCAGCCCACCAGAGCCGGATCATGCAGCACTCGCTCGGTCACGCTCGCAACCATCAGCGGGCCGAGAGTGGCGCCAATGATGGTGTTGAGCACCAGTGTCAGCGAAATGGCGGAGCCGCGCATGCGGGGTGGAACCACCGACTGCAACGTCGCGAACATCACCGTGCCGATCACCGAGAACACGGCATTCGATGATGCCACCAGTACGGTGGCGAGATGAAGTTCGCCTGCCAGCACTGCGAGCACGGACGGGAGCGCAAAGACCGGCGCGATCGACAGGATTGCAAAACGCGCCATCGTCCGGCCGGATCGCATCGAACGGTCAAGGATGGTCCCGCCGATCAGCGGGCCGATCGCCGAAAACAGGATCGACAGCGGACCCAGCCATTTGCCCAGGAACGCGGCGTCGGCGCCGTAGCCGCGCAGCAGCATCGTGGGCGCCCAGGCGGAAGCGCCGTAGGCGACCGTGAAGCAGGTCGCGAAACCGAAATAGAGCGGCAGCAGCACGCCGCGATTGCGCCAGAAGTATGCGGCTTCGGCCGCACCGGGCATGCGTGCGGCAGCGCCCGTAGCGGCCTGGACCTGCCGCGCAGGTTCACGTGTGAAAGCGAGCAGGGCCAGCGCCACGACCAAGCCGCCGGCACCGAACACCACGAAGACGATCCGCCACGGCACCAGATGGCCGATTACCGGCACGCCCACGAATGCACCTGCGCCCGCTGCCGTCACCAACAGGCCGGTGAGTGAAATGGCGATACCGTTCGCAAGGCCCTGGCCCATCATGTAGAAGGAGATCGGCCGCCCGCGCCGCGCAGGCGAGAACAGGTCTGCGATCAGCGAGATCGCGGCAGGGCCCAGCGCCGCTTCGCCAAGGCCGACCATCAGGCGGGCGGTGAAAAGCCAGCCGAAAGTCTGCGCCAGGCCGCTGCCGATCGTCGCCACGCTCCACAGCGCGATGCCGGCGACGATCAGGTTACGGCGCGATACGCGGTCCGCCAGCAACCCCATCGGCAAGCCCATGAAGGCGTAGAACAGCCCGAAGGCAAGGCCCTGCAACAGCCCGATCTGCTCATCCCCGATGCCAATATCGGCGCGCACCGGATCGACGAGGATGTTGAGCGCCGCACGGTCGATGACCGACAGGACACCCGCGAGGAACAGCATGAAGACCATGACCCAGGCGGACTTGCCGCCCGGCCACGATCCCCCGGCCGCTCCGACAGGCCTTGCCGCCGGAGCCTCGGTCAGATCGATTGCGCTGGGGCTCATGCCTTGCGCCATGGTCAGAGCAGGCCGCAGGCGCGGGCGCGGGTCTTCACATAGTCGCCCAGCCAGTCGAGGTTGCGAAAGCGTAGCGTGCCGCGGCCTACGGCGGTCGAGCTATGGGCCATTCCCGCGATGAGACGCAGCGCCTTGGCCATCAGGAACAGTTCGGTATTCTCGGTCTCTTCCTTGGTGAAGGGCCGCACCGACTGATAGCCGTCCTCGAACGCTTCGCCGATCTTGGGGTCGAAGCCGTAGAACAGGTTGCCCCAGACGAAGTTCTGCACGTCCTGCATGAGGAAGTCCTCACCCGCCGCGTCGAAGTCGAGCAGGGTGATGCCGCCGTCTTCGGCGACGTGGACGTTGCTGGGGTGGAAGTCGCGGTGGCAGACGCCAAGCGGGACCTTGCCCGATGCGGCCAGTTCGTCGAGCCGCTTGTCGAGGTTGGCGGCGATCACCGGATAGTCGCGCAGGTCGTCAGGCCGGTCGTAAACGAAATCGATCAGCGCCGGCATGCAGATGTTGTAGTCCTTCGCCGTTTCAGTCGAGAACTGGTGATCCTTGCCGGCCCAGCTGTCGCCCAACAGGTGCATGCGCGCCATGGCCGCGCCGATGCGGAAGGCAGTTTCTTCCGAAAGGCGGTCGCCGAACTTCACGCCGGGGGCCCAGTCGTAAAGCGCGATCGCGCGCTCTCCTTCGGGCGAGGCGACCTTGAAGTAGAGCTTGCCATCATGCTGGGGCACGCCGACCGAGGCGGGGAAGCCCTGCTGGCGCAGATAGTCGAGGAAATCGAGTTCGTAGGCGACATCGTCGACATCGCGGTAGGTCTTGCGCCAGACGCGCAGGGCATACTTCGTTTCTTCGTCCTGGACGAGGTAAACGTCGTTCATGCCCCGGTAGAGCAGGAAACAGGTCAGCTCGCCCCTGATCGGATATCGGCGCGCCACTTCGGCGGCGATGAACTCGGGGTGGAGGACCGAGTGCGAAACCTCGGCCACGGGGATTTCAGACGCGGTCAAGGAAGTCACGCAGTTCATGGGCAATACGCTCCGGAGCAATGTCAAAGATGTCGCGGTCGAGATCAGGAAGTTCGACCACACGGCAGAAAGGCATGCGCGCGGCAGCCTCCAGGGAAACGGAGAGAAGGTCTTCGGCCGGCTGGATGAGCAGCGCGGGCTGGGTGACCTGTTCGAGGCGGGAGAAATCCCAGGACCACACGCCCCGATAGGCCCAGGTGAAGCGGTCCAGCACGCGGGCCTTGTCGGCGAAGTTAAGCGCGGCCTTGTCCAGGGGCACGGCCGGGTTTCGGCTGGTGACCACGTAAGTCCACAGCTTAGTCAGGAGGTCCCCGATCACGGTGCCGTCTTCGTCCGGCGCCGGGAAATCGTCGGCGGCGGCAAGGCGCTGCGCGAGCGCGGCTTCGTCGAACATTGGAATGCCGGTGAGGCCGAGCGCGCGTACCCGGTCAGGCCGGGCGATCGCCAGTTCGCACGATAGCAAGGTGCCGGTGTGGAAGCCGTATAGGTCGACCGGCCCGGTCAGTATGCCTTCTTCTGCCAGCGCGTCCAGCGCATCGGAAAACGCGGCCGCATAGCCCGGCATGCCGGGAGGGGCGGGCGGGGCATCCGACATGCCGTAGCCGGGCGTGTCGAGGGCCACGACCAGACGGTCGGTCGCCAAGGCGCGGATAAGCGGCTCGTACTCGTAGGACGAGGAGGGGTTCTGGTGCAGCAGCACGATCGGAACACGCGTGCCCTTTGCCGGGCCCGCGATGCGGTAATGCATCTGGCCGTGGCGGCAGCGGGTATAGGCGCGGTGGATCGCGGGGGCCTCGTTCATGCCTGTAGAATGCGCTTCACGCTGTCCGCTGCGCTGATGGAGCATGGACTCTCCGCTGTTCGGGTATCCGCTCATGCAAGCGCGTTCCCGGTGACTTCGGCGGTTTCCAGCCGGGCCGCGGCGAGCTTGTCCTCATCGAGATCGTAGGCCCAAAGGAACAGCCCGTTGATTGCGAACATGCATGCCGGGATCACCGAGAAACCCAGCTTCAGCGCCAACAGAGCGCTGGCGGGCTGGGCAACGATGGCGCCGCCCGTGGTCGGTACGTAGCCAAGGCCATGAAGAAATATGCCGAGCACCGCGACGCCCAGTGCAAAGCTGACTTTCTCGATCACCGCGATGGCGCTCGACAGCAGACCTTCGCGGGCCTCGCCGGTGAGGAGGCGGTCGTAGGCCTGGGTGTCGCCCAGCATCGAGATCGACATGAGGATGATCGCACCTGAACCAAGGCCGCCGAAGATACCGCGCAGGACGATGCCCAGGGTGGTGATCGAATGGTCGGCGAAAAGCCAGCTCAGCGTGGTCAGACAGAACAGCACTACCCCGGCAAGGTAGGTGCGGCGCTTGCCGAAGCGCTTGCCGGTCCAGACCCATAGCGGCATGGCCAGCGCGGTAACGACGTTCTGGGTTACCGCGAAGGCGATCTGCCCGCTGTAGCCCACGCCTACCACGTTCAGCATGTAAAGCAGCATCGTCGAGGCGACCGAGGCAAAGGAAAGGAACTGGAACACTTTGGCGCCCAGCAGCATCATGAACGGCCGGTTGCGGGCAATGGCGCGGATCTGCGCGAAGCCGGGGAGATGCTGGCCCGCCTTCGGCGCAGCTCCGTGCTTTACCGGCACCGCCAGCGCCGTGGCGGTCATCGAACCCGCGATGATAAGCGCCATGACGAGGCCCATCGTCGCAAAGCCGGAACGCCCGGCGCCGCCGCTCTGGATCAGCCACGCGGTGCCCGCCATTGCGAGCAGCTGGCCGATGGAGACGAATACGGTGCGGAACGAGATCAGGCGGGTGCGTTCGTGAAAGCCGTCGGTCAGTTCGGCAGGCAGGGCCATGTACGGCACGTTGAACAGCGAATAGGCCGTGGAATATATCACCAGACCGGCGATCATCCAGACCAGCAGCGTACCCTCGGACATGACCGGCGGTGCGAACAGCATCACGAACGAGATGGCCGAAAGCAGCGCGCCTCCCAGCAGAAACGGCTTGCGGCGGCCCCAGCGCGTGCGGGCGCGGTCGGACAGACTGCCGATGGCGACGTCGATCACCGCATCGGCCAGCTTCGAGATCATCAGCAGGTAGCCGGCAATTTCGGGCGACTGGCCCAGCACGGTGGACATCATCGCCGGGAAGTAGGTGGTCACGGTGTTGAGCATGATCGACACGCCCACCGTGCCGATCCCGAAGCCAAGGCAGGTGCCTATGCTGAGCCGGGCATCGGCGGCGTCGTCCTTTGAACGGGGCATCGTCATGGTAGCTGCCTCTTGAGGAATGTCGTCATGGCGGCAGCCTTGGCTGCCGGCGAACCGCCGGTTGTTGCCTCGTGCCCGTCAGCCAGCAGGCCAAGCGCGGTCTTCACCGAGGCGTTGAGCAGGGCGAGTTCGGTTTCGGGCTTGAGCAGCAGCGTGGGCGCGGTGATCCGGGCCATGCGCTCGAAGGCGCGGTAGCGGAATGCGGCGATGTAGGGCTTGGGGTAGGTATCCAGCGCCTTGAGCACGTCGAGCGTCATGCGGTGCAGCACCTGCGGCGGCGGCATCGGCACGGCAAGACGGTGCGCGGCATCCTTCATGAAGTGCGGAAAGAACAGCGCCTGATCGCGGCAGAAATTAAACGCCCAGATGAAGTGGCGGCCATATTCGTCGGGCTCGACCATTGGGGCGTAATTGGCGATCACCGCATCGCGCAAGTTGTCTTCGTACTCGGTGATGCCGTCGAGCACCACGCGCCGCACGCGCGCCGGGGAGGCGGCCGCGAGCTCGCAGGCGATACGAGCGCCGGTGTGGCTGCCATAGACGTCCACCTGCTCCAAGCCGAGCGCGGCGCAGAGCCGGTCCATCGAATCAGCGAAGTAGGCAATGTCCGGTTCGGCGGGGACGGGCGCAGGAGAATCGCCGTTGCCAAGCGTATCGGGCGCGATGATTTCGCCAAGGCAGCCCGCCTTGCGCAGTTCCAGCACCAGGTCCTGCATGAACCACGACGATGCCGGCGATGGGTGGAGTATCAGCATCGGAACATGGCCTGCGTCCGCGGCAGGCAGGCGGCGCAGGTGCAGTTGACCTTCGTCCAGCCGGACGAAGGCGCGTTCGATCTCGTTGATGGTCGGAGTCTCGGGCTGGCTCATGACACGAAGGCTATCGCAGGCCGGTCATCGGCCGCCCCTCCATGCAAACTTGATCGGCAGGCGAATAGTTTTATCCCCCCGTCCCGGAATGCCGCTCGGCCGGGTTCATAGTTGCCTTCATGGACACATCCTTCCTTCCTGACGACAGCGCGCTTCTGGCAGCGCTGGAACGCGAGGGGCCGATGAACCTGGCCCGTGCAGTCGCCGTCATGGAACGGCACGACCTTGCAGGGTTGGTGCTTGGCGACCCTGTCAACGTGTTCCACGCGCTGGGCCACTGGCCGCAGATCGGCCGGACCCGCATGGGCCAGCCGCCGGGCACGTTTGCGCTGATCGGCCGCGCGCGTCCCCAGCAGCTGGGTCTGGTCACCAGCCGGTTCCTGCACCATTACAGCTGGGCCGACGGGCGCGATCGCAGCGACGTTGCCGTGTGGCTATATACGTTTCTCGGTGACGAGGGTGACGAGGCGCCCGGCGAAGTGCCCGCCGCGCCGGTGCTGCCGCAGCGCGATGCCGCGCCGCTCACCGTTGCCGAGCACCACCGCGCTGCGATCTCTGCGCGCGAGGCCGGAGCCAAGACGGCGCGCGGCGATGCGGGAGCGGCAATCGTCGCGGCCATGCGCGGGCTGGGTCTGTGGCAGGGCCGGATCGGTTTCGACCACCCTGTGATCGCCCAGGTCGCCCAGCACCACGACCATCCGGGCGCTATGGTGCAGGCCGATAATATCCTGCGCGAGATACGCCTCGTTAAATCACCGCTGGAACATGCGCTGATGGCGCACGCGGCAAAGGCCAATGTCGATGCGCTCAACGCCGTCGGCAGCGCCATCCGCGCAGGTGCGACCCACGGTGAATTGCAGGCGCTGTTCCGCATGGAGGCCGCCGCGCGCGGCAACACGGCGGTGTTCCTCAACGTAGACCGCGTTTCCTCCGAGCTTTCGCGCCTGAAAGTGGCGGACGGGCAGACGCTCATGCTTGACGGGGTCAGTCAGCATCTGGGCTACCACGGCGACTTTGCGCGCACCGTCTTCGTGGGTGAGCCCACCCGGACCGCGGCCCGCGCAGCGCAGGCCGCGGCGTTCGGCTGGCAGGCCGTTCGTGAAAAGCTGCGGCCGGGCTTGCGCTATTCCGAAATCGCCGCGCTGGGCGAAGATGCCATCCGCAAGGCCGGCTACGATGCCGCGATTGGCTTCGGCCCGCACAGCGTCGGCCTGGCTCATACTGACGAGCCGGGCGAAGTTCACGGCGGCTTCTGGCGCAAGCCCGACATCGTGCTCGAACCCGGCATGATCCTCTCGGTCGATTGTCCGACGCTCGATACCGGCATCGGCGGCTCGGCCCACTGCGAAGACCTCGTGCTCATTACCGAGACGGGCTGCGAGCCCATCCATCCCCTTCACGAACCGGTGATCATCGTATGACCAGACCTTTCATCCTTTCCGCCTCGATTGCCGAGGCCACCTTCGCGGTTCCCGAAACCGCCGCGCCGATCCTGCAGGCTGCCGAGGCGGCCGGGCTCGACCTGCTCGTCATGGGCCGCTCCGGCGAACGTCCCTTTGACGCGCAGGTGCTGCTGGCCTGGGCCGCGCCGATGACTACGCGCCTCGGCCTTGTCGCCACGGTTCCAGCCTCGAATGCGCACCCGTTTCATGTCGCCCGCGCCCTGTCGGCGATCGACTTCCTGACCGCAGGCCGGACTGGATGGTCGGTGATCCCCGAAGGCGCCGAGGACGGCATGGCCGAGGACATGGTCGGCGCCGCGCGCGCACTATGGGACGGCTGGGGTAGCGACACCCTGATCCTCGACAAGGCAAGCGGACGCTATCTCGACGCGGCGAAGGTCCATGCGTCGAATTACGAAGGGCCGTTCTTTAAGGTGGCGGGGCCGGTCAATGCCATGCGCCCGCCGCTGGGCCATCCGCTGCTGGTGGTGGACGGGGATGACCCAATCGCCATATCCGATGCCGACCTGGCCCTGATCGACGAGGACGGCGCGGCGCCCACCGCGACCAAGCGTCTGCTCAAGGTTTCGCCGGATGCCGATGTGGCCTCGCTCATAACTCGCTTTGAGGCGGGAGAGATCGACGGCGTGCATCTCACCCTGACCAATGCCGCTGCCCAATTGCCCGAGATCGGCGCGCGCTTCACGTCGCTGGTCGAGGGCCGGGCCCACGAGGCGGGCGACCTGCGCCGCCGCCTTGGCCTGCCGATCCCGCAGACTGCATCCAACCAGCCCGGCGGCGCCGTGATCCCGGAGAACGCATGATGGAAAAGCAAATTCACCTCTGGGCCTTCCTGCAGGGTATTGGCTTCTTCCCGAGTGGATGGATGCATGAGCGCGCGCGACCGGAAGGCGTCTTCTCGATGGACTACTACGCCCGCGTCGCAAGGCTGGCCGAGCAGGGCTGCTTCGATGCCATCGTCTTCGGTGATCAACTTCAGTCGCGCGGCGCCGGGGGCCGCACGCCCGAGCGCATGGCAATGCCGACGCTGGACCCCGTCAGCCTGCTTGCCGCGATGGCCGCGGTGACCGACCACGTCGGCTTGGTTGCCACGGTTTCGACCAGCTACAACACTGCGGAGATGCTGGCTGAGCGGTTCGGCGCGATGGAGCGTATTTCAGGTGGCCGCGCAGGGTGGAACATTGTCACCACCGCGCACCCGGCCACCGCGCCCAACTTCGGCGAGGATGATCTGCCGCCCAAGGACGAGCGTTATCGCCGCGCCAAGGAAGTGGTCGCGAAAGCCTGTGAACTCTGGGCTGCGATGGACCGGGAAGGCCCCATGCTGCCGCAGGGCCGTCCGGTGCTGGTGCAGGCCGGCCAGTCCCCCGATGGCCGCGATTTTGCCGCGCGCACGGCGGAAGCCATCTTCTGCCCTGCCGCCAATATCGAGGCCGGGATCGACTTTCGCAACGACCTGCGAAGCCGCGTCGCCGATGTCGGCCGTAACCCCGACGGCGTGCGGATCATGCCGGGCCTGTCCTGCGTACTGGGCGGCAGCGAGGAAGAAGCGCGCGCCGCCCACACCGCGATCCTCGACCTGGCTGACGACGCGCTGGCTATCGAGTATCTTTCGGAATCGCTGGGCTGCGATCTGACCGCTTTCGATCCGCTGGGCATGATCCCGGTCGAAACCATTCTCGACCAGACCATTTTGCCCCGGGCCGACATCGCCCGCGCCGTTACCCCGGCGCAGGAGAAGGGCACCCCGCTTGGCGCGTTCGCGGCGAATTTCATGCGCCATCCGCGCGGTCACAACGTCTTCCTTGGCACGCCTGAGCAGATGGCCGACATGATGATCGAATGGCGCGACGCCGGGGCATGCGACGGCTTCACACTGCAGCCCAGCTACATGCCCGGCGGCCTTGAAGACTTCGTCGAGCAGGTCGTGCCGATCCTGCAGAAGCGCGGACGACTGCGCACCGAATACCCTGGCACGACGCTGCGTGAAACCCTGGGCCTTTCCGCGCGCGAAGCGGTGACGGCATGAAGAAACGCCATATCCTCCTCGCCGCGTTGGGGGCAGTGGTGCTGGTCGGCGGGGGCAGCGTGCTGGCGCTGCGCGCCGGAGCCGGTGCGAGCGACCGTGCGGAACTGGAAAAGCGCTGGGCCGACGCCCCTTCGCGCTTCGTTATGGTGGACGGGGTGCGTATGCATGTTCGCGAGGAAGGTCCCGCGAACGCACCTGTAGTCGTCATGCTGCACGGTTCGATCGTCAACCTGCACGAATGGGACAATGTCGCCGATCTGCTCAAGGACCACTACCGCGTGGTCCGTTTTGACTGGTCGCCCTATGGCCTGACCGGGCCCGATCCTTCGGGCGTTTATTCCACTCCGCGTTCGGCCCAGCTCATGGCCGGGCTGCTGAAACAGCTTGACTACGACAAGTTCGCGGTGGTGGCGACCTCCAACGGCTCGAACGTGGCGCTTGAATACAACCGTGCCTATCCGGGGCATGCGACGGCGATGGCCTTCTCCATGTTGCCGCTGGAGCGGCCCAGCCAGACTCGCAAGGTCGATCGGCGTCTGGCCTGGATGCTGTCGTTTCACAAGGCGGTGCTGCCGAACTGGCGCTCGCACTGGTTCTGGAAGCTGATGCTGGAGGATACCACGCCCCCCGGCTTCAAGCCGACCGATCGTATGGTCGACCAGATATACGACATGAACAACCTGCCCGGCGCGCTGGATCGACAGGCGGCCTATATCAAGGCCAACGTCAGGGCATTCCAGACATCGGACGTGGGCAGCGTGGCGACGACGGTTAACGTGCCGGTTTTACTGCAATGGTGCAGTTATGACGACGTGATCTCACAGGGCGCGACGGCCTCCGTCGCGCGCTTCACCCATGCGCCTGTGAGGTTGATCGAATACCCCGATCTCGGCCATTTCCCGATGTGGGAAAAGCCCGAAAAGTTCACGCGCGATCTCAAGGCCTGGTTGGGCACCGTCAGCTCGGCGGGGCAGCGGCCTGCCGAGATGCCGCAAGGCTGAACGCTCTTTGCAACATCGCCGTACCGATGGGGCTTACCGCGCGTCGGATAGAGTCCCGGTTGGCACCGCAAGACGCGACGTCCTTGCCTAGGGATGTCGGTCCTTGTGAATGGAGTTCTATCACACATGTCAGGTAAAGATCGTTGCCAGGTGGCGATTGCCGGTGCCGGCCCTGTCGGCACCGTCATGGCGACGTTACTTGCGCAGGCGGGGGTCTCGGTGATCCTCCTGGAAGCCGGCCAGGACTGTGCGCAGGATCTGCGCGCCTCAACGTTCCATCCGCCGACGCTGGAAATGCTGGATCAGATCGGCATCACGTCTATGCTGCTGGAAAAGGGCCTCAAGGCGCCTGTCTACCAGTGGCGCGACCGTGGTTCGGGCGAGACGATCGAGTTCGATCTTGGCGAACTGAGCGATGTCACCCGTTACCCTTTCCGCATCCAGTGTGAGCAGTATCACCTGTCGCGGGCGCTGGCTTCAGGGCTGGACAACTGTTCCAATGCGGACGTCCGTTTCGGCACCCGCCTGCTGTCGTTCGAGCAGGACGACAGCGGCGTCGACATGGCCGTCGAGACGATGGTGGGTATCGAGCGGATCCGCGCGGACTACCTGATCGGCGCCGATGGGGCGAACTCGATCGTGCGCAAGTGGCTGGGCATCGAGTTCGACGGCTTCACTTATCCCGAACGATTCCTGACGCTTTCCACTGAAACCGACCTTGCCCAGCATCTGCCCAACCTTTCGCTGGTGAACTACGTTTCCGACCCGCAGGAATGGCTGGTGCTTCTGAAGGTGCCGTCGGTGTGGCGCGTACTGGTGCCGGTGAACGGTTCGGTGGACGAGGCGGACCTGACTTCCGATGCCAACAAGAACGCGATCTTCGACCGCCTGACCGGGGATGGAGCCTCTGTGGTGACGCATCATCGCACGCTGTACCGCGTTCACCAACGCGTGGCGAAATCGTTCCGCGAAGGCCGCGTGATGCTGGTCGGCGATGCGGCGCACCTTAACAATCCGCTCGGCGGCTTCGGCATGAATTCAGGCGTCCACGATGCCTTCAATCTTTTCGAAAAGATGCTGCCTGTGCTCAAGGGGCAGGCGCCGATGGATCTGAATCTCTCGCTCTACGAACGCCAGCGCCGTGAGGTGACGCATTCGTTCACCCAGGCGCAGACCAAGCAGAACATGGCTTTCATAAGCGGCGGCGTCGGTTCCGCGCACGATGCCCGCCGCCGCGAATTCCTTGCGATCAAGGAAAATGACGAACACCGCCGGGCCTATTTGATGCGCCAGGCGATGTTCCAGAGCCTCGAGGATGCAGCGCTGATTCGCTGACGCATTCGGGACCGGGCGCCTGGCGGTCCGGTCCCGCCAAAAGGAGATCCTCAATGCCCGCATGGTTCATCATCACCACCAAGGTTCATGACCGCGCGGCCTTCATGGAGGGCTATTCGCCTGCTGTTGCGCAGCTCGCCCAGCAGCATGGCGCGCGCTACCTGCTGCGCGGCAGGCAGGGCCGTGTACTCGAAGGTGACGGCTATGAAGGCGGCGGCGCCGTCGTCATGGAATGGCCCGACGCCGAGACGGCGATGGCGTTCTGGAACTCGCCCGAATATGCCGAGGTCAAGAAGCTGCGCGACGGCATCGCCGATGTCAGCGTGACCCTCGTGGAGGGGTAGCAGCTTGGCGTGTCCGCTGTGCGGAGAGTGACCAGAAACGGC
Organism: Novosphingobium barchaimii LL02; assembly: GCF_001046635.1. Classification (GTDB taxonomy): domain Bacteria; phylum Pseudomonadota; class Alphaproteobacteria; order Sphingomonadales; family Sphingomonadaceae; genus Novosphingobium; species Novosphingobium barchaimii. The sequence continues at coordinate 811,608 of NZ_KQ130453.1, read as the reverse complement.
AAGGTCGGCGGGGCGTTGCAGGCACCTTTCCATTGAAGGCATCGACTGGGATGCCGGGCAGGAGCGCAAAGGCTTGACCAGCAACATTTCCGATGCAGGAGCAGTCCCGCTCGGCCTCGAGACACCGCAGGAGCTTGCCGCGCCGGCCGGTTCCAAGACCTGGCGCATCCGTTTCGGTTCGCTGCTGATCCCGCTGGCCCATGCGGCGGGCCAGAATGTCGTTACGGTGCTGGGCCTGCGGTTCATGACCGACAGCCTCGCCATTTCGGCAGGCGCGGCCGGGCTGATCTTCGCGCTCGTCAAGATTTACGATGGTTTCCTGGACCCTGCGATCGGCGCCTGGAGCGACCGCGCGATGACGCGCTGGGGTCGGCGTCTGCCCTTCCTTTTCGCGGGCGGCCTGGCCATGCCGCTGGGGCTTGCCCTGTTGTTCGGTGCGCCTGATTTCGGTTCGATCCTGCTCGCGCAGGTTTTTGTAACGCTGGCGCTGGCGATCCATGCCAGCGGCTATACTCTGCTGACGATCCCCGGCTTTGCGATGGTGGTGGAAAGCTCGTCCGACCCGCATGAGCGTACCCGGCTTATGGCCTGGCGCACTTACGGTAATGCCATCGGCACCCTGATCGGCTCGACGTTGCCGGCATGGCTGCTTGGAATGACGGGGCCGACGCGCGGCGGGCACCTGCTGCTGGCCGTGGTCGTCGGCGTCGTGGTGTTCATGGCGACCCTGCTGGCGGTGCGTATGCTGCGCGATGCGCCGCGCACGCAGCCGCGCGTATCGGTTGCTGCGGTTCGCCGCAACCCGCTGAGCGCGCTGGGGCATCAGGTAAAGTTGGCTTGGGACAACCGGCCTTTCCGCATTCTGGCCATCGCGCATGTCTTCCTGTTGTTCGGCACGGCGATCGGTTCCGCAGCGCTCGCCTATTTCACCCGCATCGTACTGGGGCTCGGTGACGAGGTGCTGGGCACGTATTTCATGATGGCGACCGTAATGATGGTCCTGGGCATGACCGTGTGGGTATGGCTCTCGGGCCGGGTCGGCAAGAAGGCGTGCTACATGGGCGCGCTCGCGTTGTTCGGGCTGGTGCAGCTAAGCTGGCTTCTGGCATCGCCGGGCGAAAGCATGGTGCTCGTCGGTGTGCGGGGCCTTGCCAGCGGTTTTGCGGGCGGCGGCATGATCCTTTGCGCCTACGCCCTGCTTTCGGACGCAGTACGCTACGATTACGTCCAGAGCGGCGAACGGCGAGAAGGCGCCTTTGCGGGCTTCACCACATTGTTCGACAAGCTATCGTCAGCCGCCGCACTCGCCGCGATGGGCGTGTTCCTCGGCGCGATGGGCTATGTGCCCTCCGCCAGCGGCCAGGCCGCGCAGCAGGGCGAGCGGGCCGTCATGGCAATCATGCTGTGCGAATCCGCCGTTCCCGCGCTGGCCATGCTCGGTGCCATCGTCGCCTTGTGTTTCTACAAGCTCGATCCGGCGCAGCTTGAGGCGCTGGAGATCGGTCAGGACGCCAAGGCCTAAGCCCTGAGGCCCGATCATCCAGGCCAGTTTCCCAAGGACTGTTTTCATGCCCCGCCATCCCATCGAACTCGTAGGTCTGATCTCGCCTTATCGCAGTTCCGAAGCGAGCCCTGAGCCCACGCCTTACGATCCTGCCTTCATTGCCGAATGCGCGCGCGCTTATGAAGCTGCCGGTTACGACCGGGTACTGATCGGGCAGAACGCCAGGTCGGCCGACAGCCTCGTCACCGCGACTTGGGTGGCAGCGGCCACAACCCGGTTGAAGCTCATGGTAGCCCACCGGCCCGGCTTCATTGCGCCGACCATGGCCGCCCGTGCGTTTGCCACGCTCGACCAGTTTTCGGGCGGGCGTGCGGGCGTACACATCATAACCGCCTTCTCCGACATCGAGACGCGCTGCGACGGCGATTACCGCTCCAAGGAGGAACGCTACCATCGTAGCCGCGAATATGTGCAGGTTTTGCGCCGCATGTGGGCCGGAGAGCAGCCTCTCGACCATGAGGGCGAATGGTATAGGTTCGAGCAGGGCGGCAGCGAAGTCCGCCCGGTGAACGGCGGCGTGCCTGTGTTCTGGGCGGGTACGTCGGACCTGGGCATACGCTACGGCGCCGAATTGGCCGACGTCTACGCGCTGGGCCCCGGCAGCACGGCGCAGGTGGCCGAATTGGTGGGCACGGTGAAAGCGGCTGCCGCAGCCCATGGTCGCAATCCGCGCTTTTCGATGTCGATGCGCCTTGTCGTCGCCGACAGCGACGATGCCGCATGGGACCGCGCGCGCGATCTTCTGCGCGGCGTGGAAGCGCGGCAATCGGGGCATGGCGCTCTCGGCCGCGATCTGGGCCGGGCGGCGCAGGATGCCGCAAAGCGCGCCGTCGAAGCTGACGATGCGGCAGTGGACCCGTGCCTTTGGACTGGGCTTACGCGTGCGACGCAGGGGCGGCTTCAGGTAATGTGTCTGGTGGGATCGCCGGATACTCTGGTCAAGGCGCTGCTGCGCTACCGCGAGGCCGGGATCGACAACTTCCTCATAACCGGGTTCGACTGGCTGGCGGACACACACCGCATCGGCACAGAGATCGGTCCCGACCTGCGGCGTTTGGCCGACGCCATCTGAAAACGGAAAACAAAGACCCCCCGGCGGGATATTCCGCCGGGGGGTCTTTGTTTTGTCATACCCCAACCCGGGCGAAGGTTCTTCTATGCGGGTTACTGCTGGGCGATGTCCGCGATAGTATCGTTGTAGACGGCTTCGGTCTGCGCTTTTGCAGCCTCATCCGCGTCCTTGAGCTGAAGGTAGAACAGGCGCTGCAGGAAGTCCTGCCGGCGCTGCTCGCGCTCCTCCAGTGCGTCTTGGTCCAGTTCGAGCGCTTCGATCCCGGCGGCAAGGTCGAGGCCGGAGCCCTTGGCCACGCGTTCAGCGGAATCGAGGCGGTCGCGCAGGACGCACATCTCGTTGGCGAGCACCATGATCATCGACATCGCGGCATCGAGGCCGGGCGTGTCGTAGAACTGCGGGCGCTTGCCCTTGGCGTGGCGGATGACGTGCGGGCGTTCTTCTTCAGTCATGGTCATGTCGTTCACGCGGCGAGCGCCTTTTCTTCGGGCTTGTGGGCAATCAACACCTCCCAGCCCCCGCCGGGAGCGAACTCACCGGCGGTGAAATCACGTTCGGCGACGTGCTCGGAGGCTTCCTGGCTGTAACCGGCTGCGGCTGCGGCGAATTCCATCACGGCCATCGGGGCGGTGTCGAAGCGCACTTCCGCGCGGTCGAACCCGGCCTTTTCGGCCAGTGCGACCTGGTCCATGTCGCGCATGGCGCCCCAGAACGGCTCGTTGTTGTACCAGGTCTCGTTGTCGAGAATGAACTGGGTGAACGGATCCATGAGGTCGAACGGGGGAAGGTCTGCGTGGACCATCATGCCGCCGGGTGCGAGCACGCGGAAAGCCTCCTGGAAGATCTTCGGCATGGCCTTGCCGCTGGTTTCGTGCAGCAGGATATGGCTGACCACGAGGTCGAAGTGACCATCGGGGAAGGATGTGTTCTCGGCGTTCATCTGCGCGAAGTTCACTTCCTGGCCCATCGCGGCGGCGCGGGCGTGGGCATAGCGCACAACCGGTCCGCCCACGTCGATGCCCCAGACCTCGGCCTCGGGGAACAGTTCCTTGTAGGGCAGGGTCGAGTGGCCCACCGTGCACCCCATGTCGAGGATGCGACGCGGCTTAAAGTCCGGCATCTTGCGCTTGAGGTAGTTCACCACAGAGCGGCCCATGTCGTCGTTGTCGGGGCCGGTATAGCCCATCGCATAAAGGTAGACGCCCCGGTCGTAGAGCGCGCCGACCGAAATGTCGTCGGCGCAGACCTCGGAGCAGTAGCCGCCGGGCATGCAGTGGATGTCAAGCGCGGTGACGTAACGGGGAGGCTCGAAGCCTTCGGGAATCAGGAGCTTGGCAGGCGTCGAGGCTGAAAGTTCCTTCGCCTTTTCAATCAGCTGGGGAAGCTGGCGATCGACCGATCCGTTGACAGATTCCCACAGCAGTTCCTGCGCGATGCGGTTCGCGGCGGCATAGTGCTGGAAATACAGGTCATCGACCATGCCAGCGCGGATGTCGCGGCGGTCGGCAGGGGCGCGGCCGTTGGCTTTTTCGAACGCGCGAGAAACGCGGGTTTGATAAACGGGGGTGAGGCCAGGCAACAGGCCCGACTGGATGAAGCCCTTGAAGCTTTTGGCGAATTCCTGGCGCGATGCCTCGTCTGCCGTAGCCGTGGGCAAGGCCGAATGGGCCGATTGCTGGAAAGTGTTGAGCATGGTTGCGACTCCGCTTGATCCTGTGCGCGCGGCCTGTTGTGCGGTGTTGCGGCCGCTATGGCAGCGTCGGCACCGCCGGCTATCCGCTTGGCGACCAACGCATCCTATCGCGATGTCGCCGGCATTCAAAAGCGCAAAAACCGCACGAGTAGATAATGGAATCCAACAGGGGGTCATCGAATGGACGATATGAAGTTCTCGCGCCGCGAAAGCCTCGGGCTTGCCGGGCTTGCAGCAGGGATCGCCGCCGCGCCCTCACTGGCGCAGGCGGCCACGGCGGGCCCCAGCAAGGCGACCCCGGCATTTCGCACCAAGATCGATTTCAAGGATCCCGAGTGGAACCGGGACGTTTATGCCCGCCTTGATGCCGACATCGATCCGACCAAGGAAAAGTGCGGCTGGCTGAAAGGCAAGGCTTACGGCGTGCGTCCGAACGAGCCGGTTCGTCAGCTGTTTGGCGTCGAAGGGTTCAGCTTCGTGCGGACCAAGCGTCTGGAAGATGGGTCCTACCGCCGTATGCTGCGCGAGATCGTGTTCTACCGTGATCTGGAGACCGGCAAGATCCTTGAAACCTGGGACAATCCCTATACTGGCGAAACGGTGAAGGTGGTGCCGATCGCCAACGATCCGTTCAACTTCACCATCAGCCAGTGGGCGCCCGAGCCGCCTTCCTACGGCGGTCTCAACAAGGACAAGCCGCCGCGCAAGCCGTTCCTGCAAGACTGGGAATTCGGCCCCAACGGCACGATGATTCTGCGTACCGACATCGACATGCAGTATCCCAATGCGCTCGATCCGGCGAAATGGGTACGCGAATCCGCTGGCGCCATGAACCGCGTGTCCGAGCACTTCATCTACACCGTGCAGCGCAAGGACGTTGAAAACCCGCGCCTCACCCATATCCCCCACATCGGTGCATGGAGCCGTATTACGCCGTGGTTGCCGTGGATGTTGATGGGCCAGGCGGAAGGCCATGTGAACTATTTCACTCACTTTCAGACGATTGAGGACGGTGTGAAGGGCCTTCCCGCCGATCTGGTGGCCGCAGCGCGCGCGATGGACGAGAAGTGGCTCCATGCACCCACCGAGGATTACGGCCCCTCGCTGTCGAGCCTTGAAAACTATGCTCGCGAACAAAAGCCTGCGCCAGTTCCGGCCGGTTGGACACCGCCCAAGCCGCCGCCCGCAGCAAAGGCGCTTGTCCGCAAGCCCGAGTAGACCCTATCCGAGGGTGCCGAAACGCATCTGACCACACCGAACGGCCGGCGGGGATGACCCGCCGGCCGTTTCTGTTCGGCCATCGGACAGAGGCATGCGGGCCGAGCCTTTACCGTCATTCCGGGGCACTCTCCGGCGCATGATTGAAGATGGATGGAAGCGTGGATGGCTGAACTGAAAAATTTTCCTACCGGCCCTCTAGGGATTGCGGTCATCGGCTGCGGCCGCATATCTGGTGCGCATCTTGCCGCCGTGGCTGCGCTGCCGGCTCAGGTTCGCCTTGTGGCTGCGGTCGATGCAGACCTTTCCGCTGCACAGGCCGCGGCCAAACCGGCGGGGGCGCCCGCGTTCGCTTCGCTGGACGAGGCGCTGGCCTTGCCCGAGGTGGAGGCGGTGCTGGTGGCCACACCCAATGCCCTCCATGCCGAGCAGTGCCTCGCGGCGCTGCGGGCAGGGCGCCACGTTCTCGTCGAAAAGCCGGTGGCCGAAACCGGAGAGCAGGCCGCTGCCCTGGCGCGCGAGGCCGAGGCGCGCGGACTGGTTCTCGCGGCCGGGCACACGTTCCGTCACAATGCCGCCGTCCGCCATATCATGGACAACCAGGAAAGCTTCGGCCGCCTGCGTACGCTGGAAGTGTCATCCTGCGTCAAGTGGGACGGCCCGCAGGCACCGTGGTGGGCAGAGCGCAAGCCCGAGGAAGGATTGATCCTTTCCCTGTTCGCGCCGCACGCGCTGGATTTCGTCCAGCTTGTCATGGGACAGGATGATCCTGTGCGGGTCCATGTCGAGGCGGCGCGCCACCAGTCCGGCTGGCAGGGAGAGGACGAGGCGATGATCCTCATGGCCTATCCCGGCCGCCGTATGGCGAGCGTCCATATTTCCTATAACCAGCCCTCAGTCCTCGATCGCAAGGTGCTGCATTTTGATAAGGGCGTGCTCGAGATCGAACACGGCGAGATCCTCAGCTGGAACGGCGACGTCCTGGTTGCGCCGCCCGAAGGCGTGCTGATCGATCCGCGCGCGATGGGCGGGCGCAAGCTGGAGCATTATTTCCGCGATCAGCTGCGTGAATTCGTCGCTGCCGTGCGGGGCGAGGTGCACCGCTGTCCGACCGGCCACGACGCCGCGCGCCTTATTGGCCTGATCGACAGGGTGAAGGCATCCGCACGCGCCAATTCCGCTGCCGATGCGATCGACCCGCCGCTGGACGTTGTGCCTGGATAGGGCCCTGGCCTGCAATAACTGCCCCTACGCGTTCCGCCGCAGCTTTCACTGATTGCGGCGATTGACCGGCCATGCTCCCAGTCGCGGCCCGGGTACTGCCCGCATTTCACCACCAGGCTTATCAGCTGTATGACGAAAAAGGCCGGACGCTTGCGCGCCCGGCCTTTCTGTCTTGTCTTTTAATCGAAGATCAGAATTTGACCTTCGCTTGGATACCGGCAGTGCGCAGTTCCGGCAGGCCGAGTACCAGCGCCGAGCTACGCGCAGTGTACGCGAAGTCCGGCGTGAACAGGAAGTTGTCGGAAATCGAAATTGGTTTCTTGTTATTGAACACGTTGTTGACGAACACTTCGATCGAAATGTTGCCATGGGTCAGTCCGGCTCGTGTATTGAAGAAATGCACATCCGGGCTCTTGGCAAGGTTGGCTTCGTTCGACCACTGCCCGGACTTGAAGTTCCAGTCGCCACGCAGGAACCAGCTACCGCGATCCCAGCCTGCGATCTCCGTTCCGACCTGGACGCCGACGTTGGCGGAGTACTTCGACGTGTTCTTCATTTCCTTGCCGGAGAAGTCGTAGATCCCTGAAAGCGCGCTGACGGTTGTCGAGGCGAACTCCTGGATGTCGCTGTCGTTGAAAGCAGCTGCGGCATCGATGGTCAGGAATTCGGTCGGACGCCAGGAGGCTTCAGCCTCGATCCCGTACAGATTGACAGAACCTGCGTTCGCCGACGTGTTGACGAAGCTGAAGCCAGTGGTCTGCGTGGCGTCCGGAGCGACGATCAGCACGGCATTGATCAGCTTGCGCCACTGGGCATAGTAGGCGGCGGCGGTGTAACGGAAGGTGGAACCGATACGGCCCTTGATGCCCACTTCGTAGTTGGTGACCTTTTCGGGATCGATCGCAAGCCGGCCACCGGCATCGAGCGCAGCCTGCTGCACAGGGCCAGTGTTGGACAGGATGTTGGTGTTGAACTGCGCCGGATTCACACCCTTGGCCCAGGATGCGTAGACCATCAGATCGGGGCTGACCTGCCAGTTGGCGATCACGCGGGGCGTGAAGTTTTTGTAGGTCTGACCCACCAGCAGTGTGCCGCCGGTGTAGAAGCCGGCCGGGATGAAGGCGCTCGATTGGACAGTGAGGCCCGAAGGACGAGCGAACGATTCCAGCTTGTCGATCTGGTAACGGCCTTCGACGCTCAACGACAGGGTGTCGGTCAGGTCGTAAGTGGCACCGAAGAAGAAGCCGGTGGTCTTGTTGCGGCTAAGACCGCCGGGGCTGAGAACCGCCGCGGTTAATGCGCCGCTGCCGCCGCCAAGACCTTGAAGCTGGTCGGCGCTCAGGTAGCTGACACCGACGACGCCGTGGACCGGACCCTTGTCATACGACAAGCGGCCCTCGACCGAGAAATCCTCGATCTTGCGTTCGATCAGGTAAGGGAAGTCGAAATAGCCTTGGCCGAAGATCTCCGAAGGGTTGATGACCCCGTTGCGGTTATAGTCGTATCCGGATGGGAAGGCGCGGGTGTCGTAGCCGTCAAGGTCGATCAGGGTGGTCCAGATTTCTCTGTTGTAACCGGCCAGAGCCGAGAACTTCACCGAATCCGTCACGTCCCAGTCGAAGGTGGCATGGGCATGCTTGGTCTTGCGCAGCAGGCCGTAGCCCTGGACACCGTCTTCCGGATTGACCACTCGATTGGTACCGATCGCCAGGAATTGGCGGATGAAATCGGTGTTCGTGACGTTGGCGGTGACGGGGTTACCGATGCTGGGGATGGTGCCGCAGAAGTAGTTGTTCCGCACAGGAGCGCCCGCAGGAAGTCCGGTGGTGGGGTTGATCACGCCGCGCGTGTCCCCGGTGAGCGTGCAGTTCGACTGGCCAGCTACGACTACCTGACCCGACGGCGCAACGGCATCATAGGCATAAAGCCGCGTCTGGGCGGCGGGGCCGTCCTTGTCCTCGCTGAGCATACCGAACAGCTTGATGGTCACGTCCGGCGAAGGGGTGATCGCGACAAGCAGACTGGCGACCTTGGTCGACTGGTCGCCCAGGGTCTGACCGTCGTAGTTCTTCCAGGAACCATCCTTGGAGAACTTCTCGCCGGCGATGCGGAACGACATCAGGTCCTCGATGATCGGGCCTTCGATCGAGCCGCGCAGACGCCAGTTGTCGCGCGTCCCGATCATGCCGAGCACTTCGCCGCCCCAGTCGTTGCCGGGAACCTTGTTGACGACGTTGATCGCGCCGGCAAAGGTGTTGCGGCCGAAGTAGGCGCTTTGCGGGCCCTTGATGATCTCGATACGCTCGGGGCTGGTGACGGCGCTGAGCTGCGAAGGCGAAGACACCGCGACGCCGTCGATAAACATCGAGGTGGTGGTCGCCAGCGTGGTCGACGGGGTCATGCCGCGCATCACGACTTGCTGGAACGAGCGATCGGCGTGGCCCGACGAGCTGTTGTTGATGTTGATGCCCGGGGTCGACTGCGCCATGTCGACGACCGAAACGATGCCCTTGGCATCCAGCGTTTCCGAGGTGATCGCGGTAACCGTGACGGGAACCTTCAGAATGTCTTCGCCGGTCTTGCGGGCCGTGACGATGATGTCACCGCCCACGCTGCCGGATGCCTGGGCCATGGCCGGGGCCGCCCAGGCCATGCCTGTGACGAGCGCCATCGTGGAAAGCGTGGACGCGAGACGGATTGTGCGAGAATTGCCAGTCATGTTTTCCCTCAATGCTAATCAAAGGACGCACGGTGCGCGTCGCTCTAAATCGAGTCCCTGCTGCTTGAACACTTGTTTTTATCGGCAGCGAGTGAAGTCTGCTTGAGTGCAGCTTTCTAACTCGATGTCCGTACTGTTTCGAAATACATATATTTAATATTGTATATTTGTTTTCTGATATTGGATCGCATCATTGCGTGAAAGCGAATGTGCTTTTGAATCGTCTTCCCTGTTGTCCGGTTTTGGCCTGGTGGGGCGGCGTACCGCCTTTTCTTGCACTGATAGATTTACTTGAGTCTCGTCAGAATGACGGCGAAATTGATGCGTGTTCGCCTGTCGGATGCATGGGGGTGAGAAAAGGGCGGTCGTTCAACGCCCGCCCGAGACGTCGAGCGTAGTGCCGGTCACGTAGCTGGCTTCCTGCGAGCAAACGTAAAGCAGCGCGTCCGCGACTTCGCGCGGGGTGCCCAGCCTGTGCATGGGAACCATGCGGAACGGGCTGTAATCAAGGCCTTGCTCTTCCATGGCGCGCAGGAATGGTCCGGCCAGTTCGGTGTCGATGGGGCCGGGTGCGACTGCGTTGATGGTGACGCCGCTGTCGGCCAACTCTATCGCAAGATCGCGGACAAACCCGGTCACGCCCGCCTTGGCGGTGGAATAGGCGCAGGCCCCCATGTGCAGAGCATTCCATACGGTGCCGTTGCGCGCGCCGGAGGAAAGGCAGGCGATTCGTCCGTAGCCACGCTCGATCATGCCGGGCAGAATCGCCCGCGTGCACAGGAACATCGAGCGCAGGCTGAGACGCATGGTGTGGTCCCAGTCTTCGACCGAAAGGTCCCAGATGCGTCCGGGACGGCCGCCGCCGACGTTGTTGACCAGAATTTCGACGGGGCCGAACGCATCGGCGTGGCTGAAAAGTTCGGCGACCTGGGTTTCTTCGGTGACGTCGGCGACGTGGACGAGCACCTCGCATCCGGGTGCGAGCAGTGCGCGCGTTTTCGCGAGGTTTATGGGGTCGATGTCGGTGAGGACCAGCCGCGCGCCTTCCTCGGAGAAACGGACGGCGCAGGCGCGCCCGATGCCAAGACCGGCGCCGGTGATGAGCGCGGTGCGGCCGGCAAGGCGGCCCTCGCGATGAGATGGAGAGTTGGGGTTCGTGGACATGGGGCGATGCTAAGGGCCGCCATGCCGGGAATGCGGGCCGGGCAGTCTATGACCGCCCGGCGGAGAGTGTGTTCAGGCCTTGAGGCCCTCAAGGAAGGCCACGACTTCGGCTTCGCCGACGACGTCGGCATACTTGGCATTCATGTCGAACAGGTTCGCTTCATGCGGAGCGGCATGCCGGTCGCCGCAGGCTTCGGCGACGACGGCGGTGCGAAAGCCGTGGCTCATGGCATCGACGCAGGTGGCGCGCACGCAGCCCGATGTGGTGAGGCCGGTCAGGATCACACTGTCGATCCCCGCAGCCGTCAGTGTCGAGGCTAGCGAAGTGCCGAAGAAAGCGCTGGGGTACTGCTTGGAGACCACCAGTTCATCGTCGAACGGCTCCAGGCCGGGGCCGAAGGCGCCCATCGGACTGCCCTTGAGGAAGTTCTTCAGCGGCATCGCCTTTTCATAGAAGCGGCCGCCGTCGAAGCCCGTGGGGTGGTAGACCACGTTGGTCAGCACTACCGGCACGCCTGCCGCACGGGCGGCGGCGCGCACGCGCAGCGCCGATTCCAGTGCCTCGTCCACCTCGGAATAGAGCGCATTTCCCGGCTCGAAATAGGCCTGGCAGAAATCGATCATGATCAGCGCGGGGCGCGATCCGAAGCCGACGCGGTTGTCATAGGCCTTCTTGTAGTTGGCTAGCAGGTCTTCCTCGCTGCTCATGCGTCCTGTTCCTCTTGATAAAGCCACGGCTGTACGCGGCGCTGCCCCTGTTCGAAGGCGTCGATCGCAGGGCTGTACTGGTTGATGATCTGGTCGGTCTCGTCCCAGCCGTTGAGCATCGCCATGCGGCGTTCGGCAGGGATTGAGAAAGTGCGCGCGCCTTGTCCGTCCACCCGAAGTTCCTGGGTTTCGAGGTCTGCGGTGAAGACGGCGCCGCTTTGCGCTGCCTCCATCAGCGCGGCGACATCGTCCTGCGGCAGCAGGATCGGCAAGACGCCATTGCGCAGGCAGTTCGAATAGAAGATTTCGCCGAAGCTGGACGATATGACCACGCGGGTTCCGCGGCCCAGCAGCGCCCAGACCGCCTGTTCGCGGCTGGAGCCGGAGCCGAAGTTCGCACCTGCGACAATCACCGGCGCTTCACGGAACTGCTCGGAATTCAGCACGAAGCCGGGCACTTCCTTGCCTTGTGCATCGAAGCGGCGATCATGAAACGCATATTCGCCCAGCCCGGAGCGCGCGGTGATGAGCAGGAAGCGCGCCGGAAAGATGATATCGGTATCGATGTTCTCCTCGCGCATGGCGGCGGCGAGGCCGGTGACCGTCTTGAACGGCCCCTTGTCTGAAGATGTGCTGGGCATCAGGCGAAATCCCTCACGTCGGCGAGATGGCCGGAAACGGCGGCGGCCGCCGCCATGGCCGGGCTCATCAGGTGCGTGCGGCCACCGGGGCCTTGCCGCCCCTCGAAGTTGCGGTTGGATGTGCTGGCGCAGCGCTCGCCGGGGGCAAGGCGGTCCTCGTTCATGGCCACGCACATCGAACAGCCCGCGAAACGCCACTCGAAACCGGCATCGCGAAAAATGTGGTCCAGCCCTTCGGCTTCGGCGAGCGCGCGGGTGGCGGCGGAGCCCGGCACGACGATGGCGCGTACCCCATCCGCCACCTTGCGGCCCTGCGCGATGCGGGCAGCGGCGCGCAGGTCTTCGATGCGGCCATTGGTGCAGGAGCCGATGAAGACATGGTCGATCGCAACGCTGGAGAGTGGCTGTCCGGCTTCAAGCCCCATGTAGGCGAGCGCCTTCTCGGTTTCGCGCCTTTCGGAAGCATCGGCAATAGCGGCCGGGCTGGGCACCATTGCGCCGATCGGCAGGGTCTGGTTGGGGCTGGTGCCCCAGCTCACCTGCGGCTCGATCAGGTCGAGGTCCAGCGTGACGATCCTGTCGTAAGCTGCGCCGGGATCGCTGGCGAGCGTACGCCAGTAGGCGGTCGCGGCCTCCCAGGCTGCTCCCCTGGGCGCAAGCCGGCGGCCCTTGAGGTAGGCGAACGTCACTTCGTCGGGCGCGACCATGCCCATGCGGCTGCCTGCCTCAATGGTCATGTTGCACAAGGTCATGCGCTCGGACATGGCCATGCCGGCGATGGCGGGGCCGACGTATTCGACGGCATGACCCACTGCGCCATGCGCGCCGATCCTGGCGATCAGGGCGAGCGCGATGTCCTTGGCGTCGATCAGCGGATGACGCTTGCCGACAAGTTCGACTTTCATCGTGCGCGCCTTGCCCTGCGGCAGCGCCTGCGCGGCCATCACAGTGCCCTGTTCGCTGGCGCCGATCCCGAAGGCAAGCGCCCCGAACGCGCCGTGGGTTGTCGTGTGACTGTCTCCGCAGACCACGGTGGTGCCGGGCAGGGTGAAGCCGGTCTCGGGGCCTATCACATGGACGATGCCCTGCTCCGGTCCGGTGAGATCGGCATAAGGCACGCCGAATTCGGCGACGTTGCCTTCCAGCTCGGCGACTTGCGCACGGGCCTGCGGATCGGGGATTTCGCCGCCGCGGGTCCGGGTAGGGACGGCGTGATCCGCCACGCCGAGGTGCGTTTCTGGCCGGCGCAACTTGCGCCCGCTTTCGCGCATGGCAACAAAGGCCTGCGGACTCGAAACTTCGTGGACGATGTGGCGGTCGATGTAGAGCAGACTGTCGCCGCCGGGCAATTCGGCGACGACGTGGCTGTCCCACAGCTTCTCGTAAAGCGTGCGCAGTGCGGTCATGGTTCGCTCCTAAGGGGGAAAGCCATGCCGCGGAGGACGGCGGCTGGCAATCTCCGACCAGCGGGCAATCGGAACGCGATTTCGGCTATTGCGGCAGCTTCGGCGTTCCCGCCTCGACATAGGCGGCGACAAGCTGGGCGAAGCGGTCCGGCACTTCCAGCGGCGGGTAATGTCCGACATCGGGCATCACCACCTTCGAAATCTGCGCGTGCGAAAGATAGCGCGTGATTGCAGTTACGGCCGATTCCGGCAGCAGCGGGTCGGCGCCGCCCCAGATGAGGAAGGCCGGCTTGTCGATCTTGGCCATTTCCACCGAAGCCTGCTTGCCGTCGCCGATGCGGGCGATCAGTGCGATCAGGTTCTTCTCGGGCACACGGCGGTAGAAGTCGTAATATTCCTTGCGCGTCTGCGCGGAAATGCGGCTGGCATCTCCCGCGAAGTAGCTGAGGAACTGGTTCCAGAAATCCTGATCGCGAAAGCCCGTCTCCTTGGCGCGTGCCTGCGCATCGAGGAACGCCTTGGGCATGACGAGGTGACTGGTATCCACCGGGTCGGACGGCGTGTTGGACAGGATCAGCCGCTCGACCATGTCTGGCCGGCGGGCGGTAAGGTACATGCCCATGGTGCCGCCGCTGGACACGCCGACGAACGTCACTTTCTTCACGCCCAACTTGTCCAGCAGGGCGATGGGAACGTCGGTAGGCTGAAGGGCCTTTACAGCCTTGTCGGTGGGGCCATCGGATAGGCCATAGGACGGCAGGTCAAAGCGTATCACGCGGTATCGGCTCTTGAGAACCTGTGTGATCCGGTCCCATGTCCGCAAACTGCTTTCCGAACCGTGGACCATGAGCAACACGGGCGCATCGCGCGGGCCTTCATCCTTGTAATGGATGGTGAGGTCGCCCACGGTCAGGAACCGGCTCTGGTCGTCCTTGTAGAGCTTGCGCAACTCGGCAACCGTCAGCCATGGGTGAGGCTGGGCGCTTGCAGACGGAGCTGCGGTCGAGGCAGACGTCCCCTGGGCGGCGGCAGGCTGGATCGCGCAGAGCGACAACGCGATGGCAAGGGCGGTAGGGCTGAAGCTGCGCAGTGACGGCACGTTTGTTCTATCCTTCAACCAGTGGGCGCTTCGGCGGTGAGGTACGCAATAAGGTCGTAACGCGCCGCTCCGGTGCGCCCTGAAAATCAGGCTGTAATATCCGCCTGGAGAGTATTTCCGGCCGGGTGCAGGAACGCGGCTACGGCATCGGCCCAGGCTTCGGGCTGTTCGTCGACGATGTCCACGCCGCTGCCTTCAAGGGCCGCATAGGCGAAGTCGGGGCGGAGTGCATGGGCGGCAGGTGCATGGTTGTGGATCACGTCGCCGGTATTGGTGAGGATCATGGCCGGCTGGGTCACCAGTGGCAGGCGGGCGGCCTGATCGTACGTGAACGCAGCGTGATGGCCCCACCAATATGCGCCCCGGCCCACGAGCGCCTGAACCGCGTAGTCGCTCAGGCGTTCGGGCGGGATCGCGCCTTTCGCCAACCAGTCGCGCACCTTGACGATGTTGACGATGTGGCCCGCTTCGGGTTCTGCATGGAAGGCCTTTTCCTTCTCGTGCAGGCCTTCCATGAATTCGCGCAGGCCGGCTTCGTCGACCAGCAGGGGCCCATTGATGATGAGCGCGCTCACTCGCGAAGGGAACACGACAGCCGCCTCGGTGGCGGCGAGCGCGCCGGTATGGTGGCCGAGGATCGCGGCTTTCTCCAACCCCAGCGCATCGAGCACTGCGGGCACGACCTGCGCATAGTCGCCGATGGTCGGTGTATCGGGAGTGGCATCTGAACCGCCGAAGCCGGGCATGTCGATGCCGATCGCCCGGAAGCCGCGCCGGGCCAGCGGCTCATAGACATAGTCGAACTGCGAGGATGTCATGGGAGCCTGATGCAGCAGCAGCAGAGGGGCGCCGTCTCCCAGGTTCTGGTAATGGACCTGCCCGAAAGGACCGTCGGCATAGCCGCGCCGGGTGATGGGCTTGGCAGGCAACTGGCTCGAATTCATGCGGCTTCACCTTATGGGGCCTGGGCGTCCGGTGCAATGATGCGCACGGCTGGAGGGGCGGAGGAGGGGCTGGTCCCGAATGTTCGCCTGCCGGAGAGCTTTTTCAATCCGCGCCTGAGATTTCGGTGAGTTCGTAGCGGGCGCCTACCATGTCCCAGGCCATCTGAACGAATATGGCGCGCGGACCGTATACCCACAGGTCTGCAACGGGCCAGTCCACGTGCCAGCGCAGGGCGTAGCGGTCGGCATCGAACGTGCCGGCGGGCACCGTTACCTGCTCGCGGCCAAGCCAGGCGGCGTCGATGGTGACGGGCATTGCGTAAAGGCCCTGGTCGCCGTTCGGGGAGATGGAGTTGGTCACGCCGTGAACCGGCAGGAATTCGCCGGCCCGCGCGGTGCCGCGAAGCGGCGCCACCAGCGCGTCTCCGACCAGCGGATGGAGACCGAGATAGGCGGCCGGCTCTTTCAGCGGCAGATGCTGCGAAATCCGCCCGAGGTCCTGCATTCGCGCCTCGCAGCGAACGCCTTCCTTCTCGGCAAGGAACAGCGCCGTACCCTTGACCGCACCGCCCACGGTAACCCGGCAGAAGGCATCGACCGGGCGCGATGTGCTGTCGAGGAAATAGGTGACGTCGCGGGTGAGGGCGGCGTCGTCCATCTCGCAGAACGCGCGCAGCGTGCTGGCGCCGGTCTGTGGGTGGTCGATCCGATCGAACCATTCACGCCCGGTTTCCACGCCTTCCCGCAAGTAGGAAATATGTCCCCGAACATGATCGGTCATTAGGTGATGTCCCCTGTTCCTTTCGCATATCTGCGCAAGGAACAGGGGGCGCAGCAAGCCGCAAAGGTGCCGGATGTCCACCTATCGGCCACTGGCGGGAGAGGGGCTGCACGCTGGCGGTCGCTCGCGTCTGTTTTCGCTTTACGAAACGCGAAGGACGCCTACCGACCATGCAGGAGCATCCCAGTTCCGCCCTGATCCGCGCCACGCTTTTCGTGCGCGACCTCGACCGTGCGACCAGGTTCTACCGCGCCATCGGCTTGACCGAGACATATTTCGAGGGAAACCTGGATCATCCGTCGGCCATGGCGATCCTTGGTTTCGAGGACCCGCGCCCGTTCCGCATCCGTATCGTCAAGCGTCCGGGGCCGAACTACGGGATGATCGGGCTTTTTCAACTGGCCGACGGCACCCCCGCCGAAGAACTGCCGCCAGCGACCGGCCCGGCGCGGATCGGCGAGGTAGCGCTGGTATTCTACGTCACAAGTATGGCGGCGACTACGGCGCGGCTGCGCGAACTGGGAGCCACCTGGGCGCCTGAGCCGATGCTGTTCACGATGGAACACCGCGCTCAGCTCGAAGTCTGCATCCGCGACTGCGACGGCGTTTTCATCAATCTCGTAGAGACGGACCCCGCCGAGCAGGAGCGGACAGCACCTGAGCTGTCCTACTCCGGCGATAATCAGGATATCACGCAATGACCGTCATCAAACGCGGCTATGCCGACAGCCGTTACGGCCAGCTTCACTACCGTATTGCTCAAGGCGCGCTCAGTGCGCAGGGGCCTGCGCTGCTGTGCCTTCACCAGACCCCCAGCAACGGCAGGGACTGGTTGCCGGTGATGGAGCCGCTGGCGCAGGGGCGCACGGTGATCGCAGTAGACACGCCCGGTTACGGTATGAGCGATGTTCCCCCGGAACCGGCACGGATCGAGGATTTCGGGGAAGTGATGGCCTCCCTGATGGACGACCTTGCCGCGCAAGGCATCATCGCGCCAGGCGCATTCGACGTCATGGGTTTCCACACCGGTTCGCTTATCGCGACCGAACTTGCGCGCAGCCTGCCGAAGCGGGTGCGGCGCGTCGTGGTGTTCGGCGTGGCGGCCTTCCCGGCGGAACTGCGCGAGGCGAAGCTGGAAGAACTCCTGAGTGCTTTCCCTCCGCCGGGGAAGGATCTCTCTCACGTCGAGAAACTGTGGTCGATCATCGGCGAACTCAGCGATCCGCGCATTCCCTACGAAGAACGCCACGTCAACATGGCGGAATACCTGCGCCTTGGATCGCGGATGCCGTGGGGCTACATCTCGGTCTACCGCTACGACTTCCTTGGCGCGATGGCGCAGGTCCGGCAGCCGGTGCTGGTGTTCAATCCCGAGGACGACCTGTGGGATGTCACACTCGAAACCGCCCACCATTATCGCGGTGGCCGCAGGATCGACATGCCTGGCGTCAAGCACGGGGTCATCCAACTGGAGCGGGACCGGGTCGTGGCAGAGGTGAACGCCTTCCTTGCCTAGACCAGTACCATTCCGCCTGACCCGGTTATCCGCCTGATGGGCATCCACGCCGATCCCGTCCTGACTTTCACACGGCGCGGTATCTCTCGTTGAGACTACGATTTCGCGCGATTACTGCGCGTTTCAGCCCCCTACGGATCGAGGAGCAGGCACGGATGGCGATGGACAGGCGCAGGTTCGCAATCGGCGCAGCGGCGTTCGGCGTGGGCGCACTGGCCTCGGGCCTGCCGCGCACCTCTGCTGCGAAGGCGGCGAAGGCGAAACCCGCTGCCGCGCGTTCCGGTGAGCCCGATGTGCTGGTCCTTGGCGCAGGTATCTCTGGTCTACAGGCGGCCTGGCTGCTTGAGGACCAGGGCCTCAAGGTCAGCGTGATCGAGGCGCGCGATCGTGTCGGCGGGCGGATCATGACCTTGCTTGACCAGCCTGGCTATCCCGAGATGGGCTTCAATTCGATGGGCGAGGGCTATGGCCGCGGCCTGGATATCGCCAACCGCGCCGGCGTCGAGATGCAGGAAGTGGGCGCCCGCTATCGCATCGGCCCGCCGGGCCTGCTGTACATGGGCGACAAGGCGCTCACCCGTGAGGAATGGGCGAAGTTTCCCGGGAACCCCTTCCCCGATGCGTTCAAATCGGTGATGCCCGGCGAACTCGTGCCGATGCTGGTGGCCCAGAAAACCCGGCTGACGGACTGGAACTCCTGGCACGATCCGGTCAACGCGAAGCTCGACATCTCGCTCCATGCATTTTTGCGCGAGCAGGGGCTATCGGATCAGGCGATCCACCTCGCCTACGATATCGCGCCCTATTACGGCATGAACGCCTACGACGTTTCGGCGCTGCTCAGCGAATACAACGACGGTTTCGTCAAGGCGCAGATCGCTGCGGGCCCAAAGTCCTTCGCAGTGAAAGGCGGCAACCTGCTTATGCCGATGGCGCTGGCAAAGCAGATGAAGGGCGACCTCCTGCTGGGCCGCGAAATCGTGGCGATCACCCAAGCGGGGGGCAAGGTCACCGTTCATTGCGCAGATGGGGCGACGTTCTCCGCGCCGAAGGTAATCTGCTCGCTGCCGTTCTCTGCGCTGCGCAACGTGGCGATCGACCCCGGTCTTTCCGGCATTCAGGCGCAGGCGGTGGCGCAGCTCGGCTATCAGCCGATTTCCATGGTTTTCGTGACGGCAGAGACCCCTTTCTGGGAGCAGGACGGCCTTGCGCCCGCCATGTGGACTGACGGGACGCTCGGCAACGTCATCCCGCAGCGCTACGGTGAAGACCCCCAGCAGATCACCGGCTTCATCGCGCAGGCCCGAGGCAATCTCGCGAACTATTGGGACCGGGCCGGAGCAGAAGCGGTCAAGGCCATGGTCGTCGCCCGGATCGAGGCGCTGCGTCCTGCCGCGAAAGGCAAGCTGACCGCGCATTCCTATTTCAGCTGGTCGCAGGAAAAGTTCAACCTGGGTGACTTTTCCTACATCGCGCCCGGGCAGGTGGCCTGGATGGACGAGATGGCAAAGCCGGCCGGCAATCTGTTCTTCTGCGGCGAACATACCGCCACAGGTGCGCGGGGCCTGGAAGGCGCTCTGGAATCTTCCGAGCGCGTGGCTCTTGAAGTTCTCGGCATGTGAGTGCCATGAGGTGTCGCCCCCGGCTTATCCGAAACTTGCAAGCCTTTGATCGCAAGTCGGAGATTCGCGGCGCGGGGGTGGGGAAGGATGCCTGGATTATGGTTCGGGTCCTGTAACAAGTCGTAAGCGAGAATTGTCCCATGGAATACGATTACGTCCCCCTTCCGCAGCGTAAGCCCCTCAAGTGGCCGAACGACGCGCGGGTTGCCCTGATCCTGACGTTCAACCTTGAAACCTGGGACCTTACCAAGGACACAGACAAGCCCTATTACGCGGGCGGCCCGGCGATCCTGCCCGATGTACTGCCCGGAAATACGCCTGACTTTCCGAACTTCACCTGGCGCGAATACGGCCAGCGCGTAGGCATCTGGCGCCTGTTCGAACTGTTCGACGAACTGGGCGTTCCGGCCAGCTGCACCACCAACGCCGTGACGTTCGAGCGCCGCAAGGCAATGACCGACGCCGTGCTTGAGCGCGGCTGGGAACTGCTGACCCATAACTGGGAGCAGGGCGAACTGCTGACCAACTTCGCCCACCACCCGGAGAAGGAGCGCGACATCGTCATGCGCAGCCTTGAGCAGTTTGAGAAGTTCACCGGCCGCAAATCGAAGGGCTGGCTCTCGTCCTCGCTGCGCGGCACGATGCAGACGGCCGACATTCTGGCGGAGCAGGGCTGCACGTTCTACTGCGACATCATGAACGACGACCAGCCGTTCCTGCTGCGCACGCCGAACGGCCCGATCGTTTCGGTGCCTTATTCGAACGAGATCAACGACTTCACCTTCATCACCCGCAAAAACTTCACCACCGACCAGTTCCGTGATGCATTGATCGAGGAACTCGACGTGCTCTATGCCGAGGGTGCGAAGACAGGCCGTATCATGAACGTGGGCCTGCATCCGCATGTCTCGGGCCGCGCCCACCGCGTGCGGGCGCTGCGTGAATTCATCGAACACGCCAAGTCGCTGCCGGGCGTCTGGTGGGCCACCCGTGAGGAAATCGCCGAGTGGTATCTTCAGAACCACGAGTCGCACATTCCCGGCCAACTCGAGAGCAAGGGCTGACATGGGCCGCAGCGAAACTATCGTCGTGGTGGGCGGCGGCATTGCGGGTATGACCGCAGCCGCCGCGCTTGCGCAGGAGGGCTTCAAGGTCACGCTGCTCGAAAGCGCGCGTGAATTTGGCGAGATCGGGGCGGGTGTTACGCTGTCCCCGAACGCGATGAAGGGCCTCGATTTCATCGGCATCTGCGAGGAAACGGCAACTGCGGGCGTCGAGCCTAGCCGCCAGCGTATCCAGCACTGGCATGATGGGCGCACCATCGTGGCCAAGGACCGTTCGGACCAGCGTGACAAGTACGGCGCGCCTTACGTTACGATTCACCGCGCCGACCTGCACGAAGTGCTCCTGGGCGCCGCGCGCCGCGCGGGCGTTGAGCTGCGCACCAGCGCCGGCGTGGTTTCCAGCGATGGCAACACTGTGACGCTGGTCGACGGTTCGACCGTGACGGGTGACCTCATCGTTGGTGCGGACGGCGTCAAGTCTGTGATCCGCGAACGCTTCGAGACCACGCCGCCGCACTTCACCGGCCACGTCGCCTGGCGCTGCCTGGTGCCGGTGACGCCGGAACTGCAGGAGCTTTCCGACTTTCCCGGCATCATCATCGGTCCGGGCGCAATGATCACACGCTATAATATCCGTGGGTCGACGGCGATGAACTTGGTGTTCTTCTCACGCCAGGAAGGCTGGAATGAGGAAGGCTGGACCACTCCGGTCGACCCGGAGGAAGTCCGCAAGGTCTATGCAGGCTGGTGCGACGATGCACAGAAACTGATCGCGGCCGCCTGCGAGCAGCCGATGTACAAGTGGGCGATCAACGCCCGCACCGCGCTGCCCGGCTGGATCGTCGACGACAACGTCACCCTGATCGGCGACGCCGCCCACGCCATGACGCCGTTCCTGGGGCACGGTGCGGCCTGCGGTATCGAGGACGGTGTGGTGCTGGCCCGCGCATTGGCGGCCTCAGCCTCCATCGGCGAGGGCCTGAAGCGCTACGAAGCCGCGCGCCACGAACGCGCGACCTTCATCCAGGCCGAGAGCAACGCCAACGCCGACCGCATGCAGGGACAGAACACCGACTTCTTCGGCCTCGAAGGCACGAAGGACGAAGAATCGCTGGGACTGTTCACTTACGATTGCCGGACGGTACCGGTATGAGCGCCAACGCTGTACCGTTCGATGGCCACGCCATCGCGCCCGAAACCGCCGCTTTCCTCGGCAAGACCCACAAGCTGCTGATCGGCGGCGAATGGGTCGAGGGCAGCGGCGAGATGGCGAGCATCGACCCGGCCACCGGCATAGAGCTGACCCGTGTCCAGACGGGCGGGGCTGCGGAAGTGGACCGCGCCGTGGCCGCCGCGCGGCGGGCGTTCGACGGGCCGTGGACCCGCATGACCGTGGCTGAACGGACCGCGCTGATGCACCGACTTGCCCGGATCATGGAGCAGAACGCGCTGCTGCTGACTCAGCTCGACATTCTCGACAATGGCATGCCCGCCTTCATCGCCGGATTGACGACGTCGAACTGCGTCGAGATGATCGACTATTACGCAGGCGCGATCATGCGCATCGAGGGCACCACCACCGCGCCCCCGCGCCATATCGCCGCGGAAACCGAAGCGCTGACTTACACCTTGCGCGAACCTGTGGGCGTGGTCGGCCAGATCGTGCCGTGGAACGTACCGCTTTCGACCGCGATCCTGAAGCTGGCGCCGGCCCTGGCGGCCGGCTGCACGGTAGTCATAAAGCCGTCGGAAGAGACCCCGCTTTCGGTGCTTGCGCTGGGGCAGATGGTGCTGGACGCTGGCTTTCCCGCAGGGGTGGTCAATATCGTCAATGGCCTCGGCGGCGATGCCGGGGCTGCGATCGCGGCGCATCCGGGGATCGACAAGGTCTCGTTCACCGGCTCCACCGCGACCGGGCGCAAGATCGTCTCGGCGGCGCTGGGAAATCTCAAAAAGGTCAGCCTGGAACTGGGCGGCAAGAGCCCGGTCATGATCATGCCCGACGCCGACCTTTCGCTGGCCGTGCCGGGCGTCGCAATGGCGACTTTCTTCCTGCAGGGCCAGAACTGCATGGCCGGCACGCGCATCTTCGCCCATGCCGACGTGCATGACCAACTGGTGGCCGGGCTCAAGGGCTTTGCGGAGTCAATGAAACTGGGGCACGGCCTTGACCCGGCGACGATGCAGGGGCCGATGATTTCCGGGGCCCATACAGCCAAGGTCATGGGCTACATCGGTAGTGCCGAGGCAGGCGGGGCAACGCTGGTGACAGGCGGAGAGAAATTGGACCGTCCGGGCAACTTCATCCGGCCGACGATCTATACGGACTGCCGTCCGGACATGGCGCTGGTGAAGGAAGAGATTTTCGGGCCGGTTATGGCAGTGATGAAAGTCGAGACGACCGATCTCGACGAACTGGCGGCGATGGCCAACGACACGCCTTATGGGCTGTCCGGTTCGGTCTGGACCAAGGACCTTTCGACCGCGCACCGGCTGGTGAAGCGTATCCGTTCCGGCCATGTCTCGATCAATTGCCACGGCGCGGTGGGGACCAACATCCCCTTTGGCGGCTACGGCCAGTCGGGCTGGGGTCGCGAGTTCGGCAAAGAAGGGCTCGATGGTTATCTTGAAACCAAGGCGGTCACTGCTCGGCTTTGACGTCGAACCAATAAAAAAGCGCCGTTGAGGCGCGTCGGAGGCAACATCTCGGGAGGTCCACTGGACCTCCCGTTTTCGTGTCAGGCGTTGCCCATCGGCATCGGGTTCGACAGGTCGTGACTGATCGCAGCGGCCGTCGCGCGCAGATCGTCGAGGTAGAGTTCCAGCGCCTGCGAAAGCCGCATGGCTGCCACGAAGAACACCATGGTCATCGCCGCTTCGAAGTGCCCATTGCGGAAGATCGGGACCGAGATCGACGAGGTCTTGCCCGGCGTCAGGTTGAAGTGGTTACGGCCCTGCACCGCGTAACCTTCAGCACGGATGCGCTCGACATCCAGGCTGACTTCGGCGGTGGCGAGATAGTTGAGGTCGATTTCCTGCGAGACACGCATGAAGCGCAGGATCATTTCGCGCTCATCGTCGGGAGCATAGGCCATCGAGACCTTCCCTGAGGCGCTATCGAGGATCGGCAGCGTAAAGCCGGGGTAATACCGCTCAAACGTCAGCGACGAGTTCGAGTGCGTCGAATCGCGCAGCATCATCTCGCGGCCCACGCGAATCGCTATTGAGACCGGCCAGCCGACGCGCTTGGTCAGGCCAACGATATGCGGACGGGCCAAGCGGACGAGTTCGTCGTCATGCTGAAATCCGGTGGCCAGTGTCTGGACCATAGCGGTCGCGCGGTAGCGCTTGCGCGCGGGCTCCTGCTCGATCAGGCCTTCATAAAGCAAGGTCTGAACGATGCGGCACGCGGTCGGATAGGGCACTTCGGAAGCCTTGGCGATCTCCATCATGGAGAGCGAACCGTGTCGGTTGATGGCTTTCAATGCCGCGATCGAACGCGTGATAGAGCGAATTGGAACCCCTTTTTCCATTATCAGACCCTGTCAGTTTCTTGCGATGAAGAGAGAGTGACAAGAGAATGACGTTTGCTCGAATTAATCAAGCTATTATCCGACTGTCGGATAGATAAAGCCGATAGGCGGGAACCAATCCGCCCATCGGCATTTGCAGCGCGGGTCCTGCTTTGCGGCTACCAGCCGGGCACGATCACCTGTCGGATAGCCTCACCCGAAGCCAGCTTGTCCATGGCCTCGTTGATCTCCTCCAGCGGACCAACCGAGGTCAGCAGCTTCTCCACCGGCAGGCGTCCTGCGCGCCAGAGTTTGATGTATCGGGGGATGTCGCGGGCGGGGATTGAGGAGCCCATGTAGCTGCCCATGAGGGTTTTTCCGTCAGCCACCACCGATAGCGCGTTGATCGACAGTTCTTCCGAAGGATTGGGCAAGCCTACCGTAACGATGCGCCCGCCGCGCCGAGCCGAGCGGTATGCGTGGGCGAGCACGGCGGCCTTGCCGACCGTTTCGACCACCACGTCGCTGCCCATCGCCACTTCATCCTCGCCGGGAGCCGAAGCACTGGCCGCGCCCAGTTCCAATGCCAGCGCCCGCTTTGCGGGAGACGGGTCAACGGCATGGACCGGCTGCGCGCCCGCCGCCAGCGCGCCCAGCAGCGCCGAAAGGCCAACGCCGCCTAGGCCGATCACGGTCACGCTTTCACCCGGCTGGACTTTCGCGGTGTTCATCACCGCACCGACCCCGGTCAATACCGCACAGCCGAAAAGGGCGGCGGTTTCGGGCGGAATATCGGCATCGATCTTCACCAGCGAGCGGCGGTCCACCACCGCCTGGGTCGCGAAGGCCGAGACGCCGAGGTGATGGTGCACGGTCTCGCGGCCATGTTCCCCGTTGCAGGACAGGCGGCTGCCGCCGCGCATCAATTCGCCCTTGCCGTTGGCGGCGGCGCCGTTGGCGCAGAGATACCCCTCGCCCGAAAGGCACTGCACGCATTGACCGCAACTGGGCAGGAAGACCAGCACCACGCGGTCGCCCACGGCGAGGCCCGGCTCATCAGGATCGCCAAGTTCGAGCACGGTGCCCGCGGCCTCGTGCCCCAGCGCCATCGGCATCGGCCGTGGGCGGTCGCCATTGATGACCGAGAGGTCCGAGTGGCAGATGCCCGCAGCATCGATGCGTACCAGCACTTCGCCGGGCAGCGGATCGTCAAGATCGAGTTGGCGAACCGCGAGGGGTTCGTTCTCGGCATAGGGCTTGGGATGGTCGCCCGAGCGGGAGAGGACGGCAGCGGCGATGCGGCGTTTCATGGGATTATGCCTTAGTTGACCGGAGCCGGGGCGGGCGCCCACTTCTTCTCGAAGTCCCAGACGTCCTCGAAGCCGATCAGCGAGCAGAACTCGTTGAAGTCGAAGATGCCTTCCGGCTCGCCGACACCGTTATCCTTGAGGTTACGTAACGCCTTCTCCATCGCAGTGCAGGCGACGAGGCTGGTGAGCGAGGGGTAGATTGCATAGGCATAGCCGATCTCCTCCAGCACCGAGGCGTTCGGCACCGGGGATTTCCCGCCGTTCGACATGTTGGCCATGCACGGCTTGTCCAGTTCGGCGCAGGCGCGGCGCATTTCTTCTTCCGAGGTCAGCGCTTCTGGAAAGAGTACGTCGGCGCCCGCCTTGGAATAGGCTTCCAGGCGGCGGAGCATGCCGTCCATACCTTCGCTGGCGCGGGCATCGCTGCGGGCGATGACGACGAGATTTTCATCGCTGCGGGCATCGATGGCGACCTTGATTTTCTCGACCATGTCTTCCAGCGGGATCAGGCGCTTGAAAGGCGTGTGGCCGCATTTCTTGGGGAATTCCTGGTCTTCGAACTGGATCGCGGTGACGCCCGAAGCCTCGTAGCCTTTGACGGTGTGGTGGACGTTGAGCAGGCCGCCGTAGCCGGTGTCGGCATCGGCGATCACCGCTGCGTTGGAAGTGCGTACCAGCGTTTCCATGCGGTTACGCATCTCGGTGTAAGTGGCGATGCCAGCATCAGGCAGCCCCCAGGCAGAGGCGGTGAGCCAGTAGCCGGTGCCGTAGACGAGGTCGAACCCGACCTTGTTGGCGATCACTGCGGCGATCATGTCCTGGATGCCGGGGACGATGAAGAATTTGCCGCTTTCCAGCTTCTGGCGAAAAATCGGGTTGGCCATGATGGTTTCCTTGTAATCTGAATGCTTATGCGGCGGCTTCGGCGAGCGCGCCGTTCGAGAGGGTGGCCCACTGCGGCGCGGTCGGCGCAGGCAGGCCGGTTTCAGCGAGGCAGTTGCGGCGCAATTCCTCGATGTCGGGGCCAAAGTTGAACACTGGAACTGCGCCGCGCACGGCGCGCATTTCGCTGCGTAACGCCTGCGTCGCCGCGTCGTCCACCGAACCGTTGACCAGCACTACACCGTAGTCCTTCGCGCCCTCTGCGGTGACGAGCCCTTGCTTGAGTTCCTTGGCCAGCAGCGCCGGTTCGCGGTCGAGCGGGTCGCCCCAGCCGCCGCCGCCCCAGGTGATGAACTGGAGTTCGTCACCGGCCTCGACCGGATAGTCCTCCAGCTTGTTGCCGACGACGATCCGCGTGCCGTCTGCTTTGGTGAGAATCTTTTTCGCGCGCTTGCCCGGAAGTCCGCCGTTGACGCCCCAAGGAGGTACGAACCAGCGGTCGTCGTGGATGGCGATTACGCCGCTTTCCAGGAAGCGGTAGACCATGTTGATGCCGTTACCGCCCCGGTGCAGGCCAGCCCCGCCCGAATCCGCCACCGTTTCGTAACGCACGATCTCCAGCGGAAAGTAGCGTTCCAGAAACTCGTTGGGCACGTTGGTGAAGCCCGGAAACAGCGAATGGCCATCCGGGCCGTCGCCCAGCGGACGGCCGGGAATCCCGCCAAAGCCGATCTGGAACAGCTGGAACCACTTTCCGGCCTTGTCGTGCCCTGCATAGAACAGGTGCGGCGACGACGAGAAGCCGGCGGCGTTGAGGAATTCCGGTGTTTTCTGGCCCAGCAGGCCGCCCAGGATGTCGAACAGGCGTCCCAGCACGTGGGTGCGGCCCGAAAGCGCGGCGGGGAACTTCGGCTTGAGCAGCGAACCTTCGGGAATGCGCACGTCGATCAGGTCGTAATACCCGTCGTTGAACAGGATCTGCGGGTCGAAAATCATGATCATGTAGATGCCGAAGAACATGCGCATCATGTTTTCGTTCAGCAGCATGTTGATCGATGCCTTCGACTGCGGATCGGTGCCCGCGAAGTCTAGCACGACGCGGCCGTTCTCGCGCCACATCGTGCACTTGATCTTGTACGGGCCGCACCCCATGCCGTCGTCGCAGATGTAGTCCTCGAAGGACACCTTGTCCTCGCCGATCGAGCTTTCGATCAGATGCTTCATCGCGCGGTGGTTGCGTTCCAGCAGCATGTCGGTGGCCGACACGAAGACATCGTCGCCGAAGCGCTCCACCATTTCGACCACACGGTGCGCGGCGACCCGGCAAGAAGCGATCAGGGCGTTGAGGTCCGCCTTGCACCAGTCCGGGGTGCGCGACTGGTGCATGACCAGCTTGATGAGGTCCTCGTTGTATTCGCCCTTCTTCCAGATCTTCACGGGCGGGATGCGCACGCCTTCCTGAAAGATTTCGGTGGCGTGGATCGGCATCGATCCGGGCACCATTCCGCCGATGTCGCTCTGGTGGCCGAACATCGAGGTATAGGCGATCAGGCGCCCGTCCTTGAACACCGGCAGCAGCACCAGCCAGTCGTTGCAATGGCTGATTGCGCCGCCAACCGAATAGGGGTCGGACAGGAAGATAAGGTCCCCGTCCTCTACCGTGCCGTCGAAGCCGTCCAGGAAGGGGCCGATGTAGGAGCCGAACTGGCCCACGATCATCTTGCCCTTGTGGTCGGCGATGAGGGGGAAGGCGTCGCCCTGTTCGCGGATGCCGGGCGACATGGCGGTGCGCACCAGCGTGGCGTCCATCTCGATGCGGGCGTTACGCAGTGCGTTCTCGATGATGTCGAGCGTGACCGGGTCGACGTGTACGGTCTGAAAGGGAGCCTGGTTGGCCTGGATGATGCGTGCGGTCATGTGAAAGGCTCCCTCAGGCGAGGTTGATGAGGATGTTGCCGGCGTGATCGACGGTGCCGATGCAGTCGGCTTCGATCAGCGTGGTCGAATCCATCTCGGTGACGACGGCGGGGCCGGGGATCACGTCTCCGGCAAGCAGCTTCGCGCGGTCGTAGATGACGGCCGCCTGCATGGCGCTGCCGGTCCACAGTTCGTGATCGCGGATCTTGGCGCGGATCGGATTGCCGTCTCCCTTTTCGAGAGGGGGCGAGGGCAGTTCCAGCGCAGGGCCCATTGCCACCGCGCGCAGGTTCACCAGTTCATGGGCCGAGTCCATGTTGAAAGTGAAAAGGCGCAGGTGCTCGGCATCAAAGCGAGCAGTGACGCCCGCCAGACCATCGGCTTTCAGCGTTTCCGGGTCGATCGAGAGCGGTACTTCGAAGGCTTGCCCTTCATAGCGCACGTCGAGTTCGAACTGGCTGGTTATGTCGGCATCGGCGATGCCTTCGGCCACCAGCTCGGCGCGGGTCTGGCGGGCCATTTCCTCCAGCAGGGTCAGCACCTGATCCTCTCCGGTATCAGCCACGCGCTGCGAGAACGAGCGCGCGGTTTCGGTGCGCATACGGGTAGTGGCATCACCAAGCGCGCAGAGCACGCCCGGCGAGACCGGCGAGACGGCAGGCCATGACCCCATCAGCCGGGCCACCGCGTTGACATGCAGCGGGCCGGCGCCGCCGAAGCCCATCACCGCGAAGTCGCGCGGGTCGTAGCCCTGCTGCACCGAGATCATACGCAGAGCGCCGAACATGTTCTCGTTGACGATGTCGATGATGCCGCGCGCGGCTTCCATCAGGCCGATGCCAAGCGCGTCGGCGATGGTCTGGACAGCGGTCCTAGCGCCCTCACGATCGAGCTTGAATGTGCCGCCAAGCAGGTTTTCGGGCAGGTAGCCGAGCACGACGTTGGCGTCGGTGACGGTGGGCGCGGTGCCGCCCTTGCCATAGGCGACGGGCCCCGGCACCGCGCCGGCCGACTGTGGGCCGACGCGCAGCGCTTTGGTCAACTCTGGCACATAGGCGATGGACCCGCCGCCTGCACCGACTGTCTTCACATCCAGCGCGGAGGCGCGGACGGAAAGGTGCCCGACTTCGGTAGTGCGCTGGCGGCGCGCCTCAAGGTCCTCGATCAGGGCGACGTCGGTGGAGGTCCCGCCGACGTCCAGCGTCAGGATATTGCGGATACCGGCATTGCGGCCGACCCAGATCGCGCCGGTGACGCCGCCTGCAGGGCCAGACATCAGCAGCGAGACGGGATGCTCCTCAGACTTCTCCGAACTCATCAACCCGCCGTCCGAACGCAGCAGGGAGAGCGAGCCCGCCATGCCGGCACCGCGCAGCCGGCTGCGCAGGTTGCGCACGTACTTGCCCACGACCGGGCGCACAGCGGCATTGGCCACGGTAGTAAGCGTGCGTTCGTATTCCTGCATCTCCGGCAGGACAAGGTGGCTAAGGGAGATCGGCACGTCGGGCATGATCTCTGCGGCCAGTTCAGCCACCCGAACTTCGTGCGCGCCGTTTAGATAGGCGTTAATGAGCGCAACGGTCAGCGCTTCCACGCCAGAGGCTTTGAGCGTTTCCAGTACGGAGCGGATCTGGGCCTCGTCGATCGGGGCGGTTTCCTCGCCGCGGGCATTCATGCGGCCGGCGATCTCGAAGGTGTCCTCCAGCGCGGCCAACGGCTCGGGCTTGGGCCAGACGATCCAACCTGCCAGGCCGCCGGGCACGAAGGAACGGGCGATCTGCATCACCTGGCGATAGCCATCGGTGGTGATAAGGCCAACGCGCGCGCCCTTCCCCTCGAGCACCGCATTGGTGGCGACGGTGGTGCCGTGCAGGAAGAATTCGACGTCGGACGGGGCGATACCGCCCTTTTCGCAAACGGCGGTTACACCGTTCAGAATGCCCTCGGAACTGTCATGCGGGGTCGACGGCGTCTTGTGACGCCAGAACTCACCGTTTTCCTGGTTGAACAGCAACAGATCGGTGAACGTCCCGCCGACATCCACGCCCAAACGATAGGTCATGCGTTTCCCATCCCGGTTTGCCCGCAGGCCGTTTCTTGGTCCCGAATTTCGCGCGCGGTGTGCGGTTGACGACTCCGGGTTTATCAAAATGGTATATAAATATAACAATCCGGCAAGGCCGCATCCTGTTATGCGTACTGTGCAGGCGCGCCGGCGCTGCGGTTTCGGACAAACTTATCCGCCAAGCGAATTTTTGGGGTGGTGAGGGGCCACGTCGCCGTTCACCATACTAGGAAGGTCGCAACAAAGGAGACAGCCATGCCACTCGACTTCAGCACGCTTCGCACCGGTACGCGGGAGTTTCTTGCGCGGCGCGCCAGCGGACAGGGCCTGCTGATCGGCGGCGAGTGGGCGCAGGCCGCGAATGGCGGCACGTTCGCTACCCTGGACCCCGCCACCGGCAGCGAACTGGGGCAGGTCGCCAAGGCCGGCGCGGCCGATGTCGATGCCGCCGTTTCTGCCGCCCGTGCCGCGCTGGCAGTCTGGGGCGCCACGGTTCCCGCAGAGCGCGCGCGCATCCTCTGGAAGGTGGCGGACCTTATCGAGGCGAACATCGACGACCTTGCCGAACTGGAAACGCTCGACCAAGGCAAGCCGCTGTTCGTCGGCCGCTGGGCCGAGATCCCCGGCGCCGTCAGCCAGTTCCGCTTTTTTGCCGGACAGGCCATGGCTATAGAGGGCAGCACGCTCGAAAGCTCGATCAACTACCAGCCCGCCGGCAAGCAGATGCGCACATGGACGGTGCGCGAACCGGTAGGCGTGGTGGCCGCCATTGTGCCGTGGAACTCCCCGCTGGTGCTCACAGCGATGAAGCTGGCCCCGGCGCTAGCGGCAGGCTGTACCGTTGTGCTCAAACCTGCCGAGGACACCTCGCTCACCGCACTGCGCCTTGGCGAACTGATGATCGAGGCTGGGGTGCCTGCGGGCGTCATCAACATCGTCACCGGCCTGGGCGGCGAAACCGGCGCGGCGCTGGCTGCCCATCCGGGCGTCGCCAAGATCGCGTTCACCGGCTCCACCGCCACCGGCCGCGCGGTGCTCGATGCCGCGAAGACCAATTTCAAGCGCGTGACGCTGGAACTGGGCGGCAAGTCACCCTCCATCATCATGCCCGATGCCGACCTGTCGCAGGCGATCCCTGGCGTCGCCAATGCGATCTACTTCAACGGCGGGCAGGTGTGCATCGCCGGATCGAGGCTTTACGTCCATCGTTCCGTCCACGATCAGGTCGTGGAAGGCGTGGCCGAATATGCCAAGGGCCTGAAGCTGGGCCACGGCCTTGCCGCCGATACGCAGATGGGTCCGGTGGTATCGCTGCGCCATGCCGAGCGTGTCGAGGGCTTCCTCCAGCGCGCCCGCGCCGAGGGGGCGACGATGCTGGCCGGCGGCGAGCGTACCGGTGAGGCAGGCACCTTCATCACCCCCACCCTTGTCGTCGACGTAAAGCCCGGCATGGAGATCGTGCGCGAAGAAGTGTTCGGCCCGGTCCTGGTCGCGCAGGCCTTCGACGATGTGGAGGAAGTGATCGCGGCTGCGAACGACAGCGAATACGGCCTTGCCGCCAGCGTCTGGACCGAGGGCCTGTCGAACGCTCACCGGATGTCGAGCGCGATCAAGGCGGGCACTGTGTGGATCAACTGTCACGCGATGTACGATCCCACACTGGCCATCGGCGGCGTCAAGCAGTCCGGCTGGGGCCGCGACAGCGGGCGGCAGGCCTTGGAGAATTACCTGGAGTGGAAGACCATCTGCGCCGTGGTCTGACGCCGGAAATACAATCGAAAACAGACAGAAGGGCGTACCGCAAGGTGCGCCCTTCTTGGCGTCAGGGTGCTGCCGGCAAACACGAAATTCCGCTTCCCACTAGGCGGGCAATGGGTTTGAAACCTCCGCCTGCCGACCAATAGCCATATGCCCCGGATTACAATGCCGCCCGTTCACCGCGAGGCGGATAGTTCGGCGAGATTGCCGTTTGGAGCGAGAACACCAGTCCATAGCCTTGAGCAGAATAGGATTATTGGAGTCTGCTCGACATGACAGCGGTTGGAAGGTGCCAGGTGGCGATTGCGGGGGCCGGCCCGGTCGGAACGGTTATGGCGACGCTGCTGGCGCAGGCGGGTATCGACGTGGTCGTCATCGAGACGGGCCATGACTGCGCACAGGATCTGCGCGCCTCGACCTTCCATCCGCCCACGCTGGAAATGCTCGACCAGATCGGGATCACTCCGATGCTGCTCGAAAAGGGCCTGAAGGCGCCCGTCTTCCATTGGCGTGACCGGCATTCCGGCGAAGTTATCGACTTCGACCTTGCCGAGATCAGCGACGTCAGCCGCTACCCTTTCCGCATCCAGTGCGAACAGTACCACCTTTCGCGCGCGCTGGCGTCGGGCCTCGAAAAGCAGGGCAATGCGCAGGTCCGCTTCGGCAGCCGTCTGCTGGCTTTCGAGGAAGACGCCGAGGGCGTGAACCTCGCGATCGAGACGATGACCGGCATCGAGCGCCTGCGCTGCGATTACCTGATTGGCGCGGACGGTGCGAACTCGGTGGTACGCAAGTGGCTCGGCATTGAATTTGACGGTTTCACTTACGCCGAGCGGTTCCTTTGCCTTTCGACCGAGTTCGACATTGCCGCCCACCTGCCGAACCTGGCGTGGGTCAACTATGTCTCCGATCCCGATGAGTGGCTGGTGCTGCTGCGCGTACCTTCGCTGTGGCGCGTACTGGTGCCGACCGATGGAACGCTCAGCGATGACGAACTGCGTTCGGATGCCATGAAGGATGCGATCTTCGGCCGCCTCGTCGGGGACGGGTCGATGGTGCAGACTAGGCACCGCACGCTCTACCGCGTCCATCAGCGCGTCGCGAAGTCGTTCCGCGAGGGCCGGGTGCTGCTGGCGGGCGATGCCGCCCATCTCAACAACCCGCTGGGCGGGTTCGGCATGAATTCAGGCGTGCACGATGCCTTCAATTTGTTCGAAAAGCTGCTGCCGGTGCTGAAGGGCCAGGTTTCGGCCGCCGTCGCAGAGGAGAACCTCGCGCTTTACGACCGTCAGCGTCGCGAGGTGACGCATAGCTTCACCCAGACGCAGACCAAGGAAAACATGGCGATGATCCGCGGCGGTCAGGACGATGCGCATAAGCGCCGCCGCGAAGCCATGATGGCCATCAAGCAGGATGACACTGCCCGGCGCGCTTACATGATGCGGCAGGCCATGTACGAGAGCCTGGCGCTGGCTTCGCAGATCCGCTGAACCCCGTCCCCGGCAAACCCCATCAACACGCGGCGCCCGCAAGTTCCGCAACAGGAGTATCTG
Organism: Novosphingobium barchaimii LL02; assembly: GCF_001046635.1. Lineage (GTDB taxonomy): Bacteria > Pseudomonadota > Alphaproteobacteria > Sphingomonadales > Sphingomonadaceae > Novosphingobium > Novosphingobium barchaimii. The sequence continues at coordinate 778,176 of NZ_KQ130453.1, read as the reverse complement.
CAATGGGAGACGTTCTTGGTTGGCGCAAGCTGCTGGGGGTCATCGCCCCCTCAACCAACACGGTGGTGCAGCCCGATATGGAACGGATGCGCCCCGAAGGCGTGACCAACCATTTCTCGCGCATCTACGTCGAGGACCCGCTGGCGCTCTCGAACGAGGATTTCATCGCCGGGACCACGGCCATTGCCGAAAACACGCTCGACGCGGTGCGTTCGGTGATGACCTGCAAGCCGGACTATCTCGTGCTGGGCATGTCGGCGATCACATTCTACGGCGGCGTCGAGGGTAGCCGAAAATGGAAGAAGCAAGTCGAGGACCTGTCCGGGACAGGCGCTTCCACGGGCGCCGAATCGGTGGCGGCCGCGCTTCACGCCTACGGTGCCAAGACGGTGAGTTTCGTCTCGCCTTACTACCCGGTCGCCAATGCCGAAGTGCGCAATTTCCTTGAGCAGTCGGGCTTTACCGTCAAGCGCGACATCCCGCTGGAATGCAAGCGCTGGACCGACATCGCCAAAGTCGGTCCCGACCGTCTGCGCGAAGTGATGGCCGAGCTCGACGGGGATGATGTCGACGCCATCGTACAGGTGGGCACGAACCTTTCAATGGTCGATCTGGCCGCCGAATACGAGGCGAAGCTGGCCAAGCCGGTGATCGCCATCAACACCGCGACGTATTGGCACGCCCTGCGCGCAGTGGGCATCGAGGACAAGATCCAAGGCATGGGCCGTCTTCTGGCCGAGTTCTGACAAGGGACGTGTTCCCATACGGTAAAAAGGCGCAAGGCTAACTGCCTTTGCGCCTTTTTCTTATCCCTTGAAGCCCGTTCCGTCAGTTTGCCGACGTAATCAGTTGCGCCCCCGGGGGGGCCGGGTCACTGAGACCCGACCGCTCCCTGTGCGACAAGCCGCTCGATCCGCTCCTCGTCGTAGCCCAGCTCTGCTAGCACCGCGCGGCTGTCTGCTCCGGGGGCGGGCAGGGTGACCGGGGCGCCGGGGCGCAGGCCGCCCATCTGCAGCGGGATCGTCGGCAGGCGAGTCTCGCCTCCGGTATCCAGCGTGACCGGCTCAAGGCCCCCGTTGGCGAGCTGCGGGTCATCGAACATGTCTTCGGGCCGGGCGATGGGGGCGAAGGGCAGCCCGGTGCCTTCCAGCTTGGCCACGATCTCGTCCCGGGTCATCGAAGCGACCAGTGCGCGGACGTGCGGCAGGATGCGGTCGCGGGCCATCACTCGCTGGTTATTGGTGCGCAGGGATTCGTCCGCCCACAGGTCATCCAGCGCGAACAGCGCACAGAATTTTTGCCACAGCACATCGCTTACAACGCCGATGAAGACTGGCTCGTCGCGGGTTTCGAACACGTCGTAGATCGCCCAGGCCGAGATACGCGCTGGCATGGGTGCGGCGGCCTGTCCGGTGACGGCGAACTGCGCCATGTGCTGGCCAACGAGGTAGATCGTGGTTTCGAACAGGCTGGCAACGACCTTCTGGCCGCGTCCGGTGCGGTGGCGTTCCTCCAGCGCGGCAAGGATGCCGATCACACCGAACATGCCGCCGGTCACGTCGATGACGCTGGAGCCTGCGCGCAGGGGGCGTCCCGGCGGGCCGGTCATATAGGCAAGACCGCCCATCATCTGGGCCACTTCGTCAAGCGCGGTACGCTGTTCGTAAGGGCCGGGGAGAAAGCCTTTTTCCGAGCAGTAGATGAGGCGCGGATTGACCTCGGCAAGCTGCTCGTAGGAAAGGCCCAGCCGGTCGAGCGCGCCGGGGCGGAAGTTCTCGATCAGGACGTCGGCGCCCTCGGCAAGGTCGCGGGCGACGGCGAGGCCCTCGGGCGATTTGAGGTCGAGGCAGATCGACTGCTTGCCCCGGTTGTACATCGGGAAGTAGCCCGAGCCCGAGCCGAGCAGGCGGCGGGTCTGGTCGCCGCCGATGGGCTCGATGCGGACGACTTCGGCGCCCAGTCCGGCCAGGATGTGCCCCACGGCGGGGCCCATGACCATATGGGTGAATTCGACGACGCGGATGCCGGCAAGGGGCTGGGGAGTTGCGGGGGTCTCGCTCATCGGGCGATCCTTTCGTTGTAGTCCAGCATCGGTCCGGCATCGGGCGTGAAGCCGTAGAGCGGTTCGCCTGGCAGTGCGTCGACGAGGATCTGGCGCACTTTGAGCAGGCGTTCGAGGTCGATGCCGGTATCGAGGCCCATGGCATTGAGCATGAGCACGAGGTCTTCGGTGACAAGGTTGCCCGAAGCCCCCGGTGCGGCAGGGCAGCCGCCAAGGCCGCCAAGCGATGCGTCAAGGGTGGTGATGCCTTCCTCAAGACCGGCCAGCGCATTGGCGAGGCCGAGGCCGCGTGTGTTGTGAAGATGCAGGGTAGTGAGCATGTCCGCGCCCACCGCCGCTCTGACCTTGCGGACCAGCCGTCGGACTTGCGCCGGGTCGGCATAGCCGGTGGTGTCGGACAGGCTGAACTCCTGCGCGCCCGCTTCGGCGGCGGCAACGGCAAGGCGCACCACGGCGTCTTCGGCCACTGCGCCCTCGATAGTGCAGCCAAAGGCGGTCGCCAGGCCGACGGCGAAGTGCACGCCCGCCGCCCTGGCGATCTGCGCGGCCTCGGCGATTTCCGCCAGCATGGCCGGATGGTCCTTGCGCACGTTGCGGATCGAGTGCGTCTCGCTCATTGAAAGTGGGATCGACATAGCGTGCACGCCCGCGTCGACCGCGCGCTGCGCGCCCTTGGCATTGGGCACGAGGGCGACGACGTTAAGTCCTTCAATTCCGCGCGCGAAGCGAACGAGTTCGGCCGTATCGGCCATCTGCGGCAGGAGGCTGGGCGGCACGAAGCTGCCCACTTCGATCTCGCGCACGCCGGCAGCGGCCTCGGCGGCGATCCAGGCCTTCTTGGCCTCCAGCGGCATGACCGCCTTGATCGACTGCAACCCGTCGCGCGGGCCGACTTCGGAAACCAGTATCTGCGTCATTGTGTTCTTTCGAGATAGACCCATGGCCGCGCCTTGCGGTCCAGCGAGGTCCAGTCCTCGATGGCCGGCAGCGACTTGAGCGTGAGATCGATGGCATCGAGCCCTTCGAGCAGCATCTCGCGCGGCTCGGGCTCGATTTCGAATCGGTGGACGGCATCTGCGCAGCGCACTTCCTGAGCGGGCAGGTCCACGGTGATCGCCTGCCACGCCATGGGGGCGATGGCGGCTTCGGGAAGCGTCACCGGCAGCAAGCCGTTGCGGATGCAGTTCGCGCGGAATATCGGCGCGAAACTGGGGGCGATCACGCAGCGCATGCCATATTCGGCCAGCGCCCAGACCGCATGTTCGCGGCTGGACCCGCATCCGAAATTCGCGCCCCCCAGCAGGATTTGCGCGCCTGACGCTTCCGGCCGATTTAGCGAAAACTCTGGATCGGGCGTGCGGGCGGCAGCATCGAGATAGCGCCACGGTGCGAACAACCCATCTGCGAGGCCGGTGCGGCCGGTGCTTTTCATCTCGCGGCTGGGGATGATCGCATCGGTATCGACGTTGTCGCGCAGGAGCGGAGCCGCGCGCGAAGAAAGTATGATGAAAGGGGTCATGCCATCAGTTCCCGACCAGCAGTTCTCGGGGGTCCGCGATCATGCCCGCGATCGCGCTGGCGACCACTGTTTCGGGGCTGGCGATATGAGTGCGGATGCCCGGCCCCTGACGGCCTTCGAAGTTGCGGTTGGTGCTGCTGACGGTGCGGCTGCCTTCGGGGAAGCTCTCGCCGCCCGCGAAGAAGCACAGTGAACAGCCGCTGGCGCGCCACTCGAACCCGGCGGCGGTAAAGATCGCGTCGAGCCCCTCGGCTTCCGCGGCGCGCTTTACCGCGGAGCTTCCCGGCACGACCAGGGCCTTGCGGATAGAGGGCGCGATATGGCGCCCCTTCAGCATCGCGGCGGCGCGGCGCAGGTCGGATATGCGGGCATTGGTGCAGGAACCGATGAAGGCTACGTCGATCGGCGTGCCCAGCAGCGGCGCGCCTGCATCGAGGCCGATATAGTCGTGCGCGCGCGGCGGACCTTGCGGCACGGTGCCATCTACCGGCATAGCGTGCTCCGGGCTGGTGCCCCAGCTGACCATCGGCGCCAGCGCGGCGGCGTCGATCTCAATCTCGCGGTCGAAGCGGGCGCCGTCGTCGGTGCGCAGCGTGTGCCAGTATGGCTCGTCGAAATTTTCGGGCGCGTAGCGGCGGTCGGCAAGGTATTCGAAAGTCCGCGCATCGGGCGCGATGATCCCGGTCATGGCCGCGAATTCGGTGGCCATGTTGCACAGGGTCATGCGCGCCTCAATATCGAGGGCGCGTACAGCCTCGCCGGCGAATTCCACTACATGGCCAGCGCCGCCGCCAGCGCCGTTTGCGGCGATCAGGGCCAGCACCATGTCCTTGGCAGTGACGCCCGGCGCCAGCTTGCCCCGGTAGGTGACGCGCATCGTCTTCGGCCGGTCAAGCCTCAGCACGCCGGTCGCCATGGCATGTTCCGCCTCGCTGGAGCCAATGCCCCAGGCCAGCGCTCCCAACGCGCCCTGCGTGCAGGTATGGCTGTCAGGCGCAACGAGGGTGAGGCCGGGCAGGACGATGCCCAGTTCGGGCGAGATCACATGCGTGATGCCCTGGTCGCGGTCGTTCACGTCGAACAGGGTGATCCCGGCGGCCTTCGCGGCGGCGCGGGTTTCAGTGATGAACGCCGATCCGCCTTCCATCAAAGTGCCGTCGCCTCGTCCCGGGCGGGTGTCGACGATATGGTCCATCACCGCGAAGACGCGGGCGGGATCGCACACGGGACGCTTTGCCGCCGCCATGGATTTTAGCGCGGCGGCGCCGGTGCGTTCGTGAAGGAACACGCGGTCTACGGCGATGAGAGAGGCTCCCGTCGCGGTATCCGCGACATGGTGGGCATCCCAGATCTTTTCGAAGAGTGTCTTGGCTTTTTGCACTGTCATATGTTGTCGCACCCGGCTTAGTGCCGGTTCAAATAGCCTGCTTGGGGGTGAGGTCGACCACGACCTTGCCCATTGAACGGCCGGAAAGCAGGCGCTCTACAGCGCCGAAAACGCCTTCGATGCCCGTGTGTGGTTCGTCGTCGAAATGCACTTTCAGCTTGCCCTCGGCGTAGAGGGCGAACAGCCGTTCGCGCGCCTCTGCCCAGTAGGGGGTGAGCAGGCCGTTCATGAAGCCGCGAACCGATGCGCCCTTGTAGTATATGGTATGGGCGATGCGCGGGCCGGTGACGACTTCGGGTTTGCCTTCGAGGTCGGAAGCAGCGCCGCCAACGACAAGGCGTCCATGATTTGCCAGATGGGTGAGGAAGGCGTCGAAGATCGCGCCGCTGACGGTGTCCACCGCCACATCAAGGCCGCCGGGATACTCAGCCGCAAGCACGGTATCCACGTCTTCGGACTTGTAGTCGATCACCCGTTCGGCGCCGAGCGAGGCCACGAAGGCGCACTTCGCCGGACCACCCGCCACACCGATTACCCGGGCGCCCTTGAGCACGGCAAGCTGTACCAGCAAGTGGCCGAGGCCGCCTGCGGCTGCCGAAATGGCGATGGTTTCGCCTTCCTTCAGCTCGCCGATCCTTTCCAGTGCGACAAGCGCGGAAACGCCGGTGGAAGCCAGCGCGAGATATTCGCGGGTCGCCGCAGGAGCCTTGGCGAACTGGACAGCTGCGCCGACATTGGCCTCGCGGTAACCACCGGTGAAGCGCACAGTCACGGCAGCGTCGCCGGGGGCATAATCGGTCACGTCCGCGCCGACTGCCTCGACCGTGCCGATTGCTTCCACGCCGGTGAACGTAGGCAGGGCGATCTTCACGTAATCCACCGCATTGCGGGCGATCTGGGTGTCGAAGATGGCGTTGACGCCGCAGTGCAGGTTGCGCACGCGAATCTCGCCGGGGCCGGGCGCGGTCAGCGGTAATTCCACTATCTCGCTGCCCTCGCGAAACGAAGGGGCGATGCGTGTCAGCCGGATGGCGCGGTAGGTTTCGCTCATCATCCGGCGGCTCCCTGCCGGGCGGCGATCTTGCCCTGTGGGAAGCCGAGGCCCCCGGGGTTGAACAGGCCCTTGGGGTCCATCACGGCCTTCACCGCATCAAGCACGTCGAGGAAGGCCGGGTCGCGAGTTTCGCGGTAGGGATAGGCGCGGCCGATCTGAAAATGGGCGGCGCCGTATTTCTTGCAGATCGCCTTCACCTGTTCGCGCGCCTCGGTGACCATGGCGGTCGCCTCGGGCGCGGAGCCAAGCTGCTTGAGGCGCTTGAGATGGTCCGGCTCGACCATCGATTCATGCACCGGGCGGTAGCCTTCAGGCCAGAAGAATACCGGCTCGATGACGATCGCATTGGTGGAAAGCGATGAGAACAGGAAGCCGTTGTGGATGCCCAGTGCGTCGAAACGCTCCTTCATCGAATCGAAGTATGCACGAATTTCGGCGAACATGGCGGGCGCGGTGGAAAGCGAGGCCTGTCCGTGAACGGGCACCCAGCTTTCGCCCTCGGGGCCAAGGATGGAATTGGGCGCCGGGAAGGGCATCGCGCGGATGACCTTGGCGATCGAGTTTTCAATCTCGGTGCCGCCGAAGCGCCTGGCGATCTCGCGCGCGGTGGCCAAGTCTGCTGCAACGGCTTCCTTGCAGCGGCCTTCCGCCGTGATGTGCAGCGGGTAATCATCCTCGGGAATGAAGTCGCGTCCGCCCATCGCGATCTTGGCAGCGGCGAGAAGGCCCTTGCCCAGCGATTTCTCCTTGGCGACGACCTTGCCCAGCGTTTTCATGTCACTTGCCAGCGACATGCGGCGCATGCGGACCTTGGTGAGGCCAGGGTCGAAGCCGCAGGTTTCCGATGCGATGCCCGCGCGGGTCATTTCCGCCAGCGCCTGGACCATGACCTCGCCGTCCGGGAACGAGAACGATACCGAGTCCTCGAACTGCGGCGTGCGGATCAGGCGGAAGGTTACTTCGGCCTTGAGGCCCAGCGTACCGGAATCGCCGCAGAACAGCCCGGCAAGGTCGGGGCCGAAGTGGCGGTAGTGCGGGGTGTCGCCGTCAGGACCGCGTGCGCCGGTGCGCAACATGCGGCCGTCCGCCAGCACCATGGTCACCGCTATGACGCTTTCGCTGGAGGTTCCGTAGTGGCCCGCGCCGAACATGGCGTTGAGCTGCGAAAGGCCGCCGCCGATGGTGGAGTAGATGCCCGACATCGGGCCCCAGAACGGCGTGCGCAGTCCGTGGGGCTTCAGCGCTTCGTTAAGCGCCAGCCAGGTGCAGCCGCACTGGACGGTGACCGTCATGTCCTCGGGGCTGACCTTTAGAACCTGGTCCATGCGGGTGGTGTCGATAGTAACGGTATCGTCGGTAACCGGCAGGTAGCTTTCGGTGTAGCTCATGCCCGCGCCGCGCGGGGCGATGGCAACGCCAGCGTCGTTGGCGGCCTTGACCACGGCGGCGAGTTCGGCGGTGGTTGCCGGGGCGACTGCCAGCATTGCGACGTGATCCGCACGGGTCCACACGTCCTCGCTGAACAGGCGCAGGCGGGCGTCATCGGCGCTGACGTTATCGCGCCCGACGATCGCTTCCAGAGCGGCGCGCAGATCGGCGGGGCACGGAGCGATCTTGGTCAGGATCTGCTCGAAGGTCTGGCTATCGGACATGGTCTCGTTCCCGAACGCTGAATGCCAAATATGGCTTGTTATTAGATCAATTGGCGCGCCGCCCAAGGCTTGCGCGCCAGTCGGATAAAGATGCTCACCTGTCGGAGAATTCGGCCTCGCCGCAGGTGAGTGCGGTATGCGCCGCAGCCCGGCCTGCGAGCCGTCCGAACGTCACCGCCGTGGCAAGCCCCATCGCGGGCAGGTAACCCCAGTGCGCGGGGCCGGAGACCGAACGCGCAGCGCCGCCGCCGGCGAAAAGGTTGGGCAGGGGCGAACCATCGGAGCGGACAACGCGGGCCTCGCCGTCTATCTGCAAACCGCCCTGGGTATGGAAGATCGCGCCGACGACCTTGAGTGCGCGGTAGCTTCCCGAAGGAGGCACGTCATCGCCCCACAGGCGTCCCAGGGCATCGGGCCGACCTTCGCTTTGCGCCGCTTTCGCTTCCGCTAGTGCGGTTTCAAGTGCGCTGGCAGGAACGCGGATGGCTTCGGCCAGATCGGCTGCGCTATCGGCCTTTTTCAGAGCGTTGAGCGCTTTGAGCTGCTGCATTTCGGGGATATAATCGGCGGCCGCCTCGATCCGCCCGTCGAAGACCACCCATACGTGATCGCCTTCCTGCGCCAGCACCGGGTGCACCATGCCGGCGATGTCCGCGGTTTCGTCGACGAAGCGTTCGCCCGCCATGTTGACGAGCACGCCGCCCTCCACCGGAACCCCCGGCGGAACCGGTATGCCCTGTGGTTCGGTCAGCATGGCATAGCCCTGATAGGCGGCCATATCGCCGAGCATGGCGCCAAGCTGTTCGCCCACGCGCACGGCGGTGCCCTGGCTACCTTCGTGGCCGTTGTTTCGGGCATGAGCCATTTCAGGCATGTAGCGCGCGACCATGGCGTGGTTGGCCGCAAAGCCGCCGCAGGCGAGCACAAGCGCGCCGCAGCCGATGCGCTCAACCGAACCATCGGGCCGAGACAGCGAAACGCCCAGTATCCGTCCGTTTTCGTCGGCGTGAACTTCGCTGAGCCGGGCGCCTAGAAGGACATCGATGCCGGCATCGTCCAACCGGCGGTGAAGCAGGTCAACCATGTCCTGCCCGCTATGGCCGCGCCAGCCGTGGACGCGGTAGGCGCTGTTGCCATAGGCGGGGCGGAAGCCGGTATCGAGCTGCCATGGCATGTCTAGAGACTCGATCATCCAGTCCACGGCCGGCCCGGCATGGTCGGCGATTGCGCGGGCGAGAACTGGGTCGGTCAGCCCGCGCGTCTTGGCGATGATATCGGCATAATAGCGGTCGGCATCATCTTCTATGCCGTGTTCCGCCTGCGATTTCGTTCCGGCCGCGCAGACAAGACCCTGCGACATGCCGGTCGACCCCATGGGTCGTTCGTCCTGTTCCACCAGCAGCACTTGCGCGCCGGCTTCATGCGCCGAAAGCGCCGCAACGCAGCCGCAGGCGCCGCCGCCGACTACCAGCACGGGAACGGTGATTTCAAACGGCTGGCTCATTTCTCGCCGGCCAGTTCGTCGCCGACATCGCCCGAGGCGACATCCTCGCCAAACATGGCCGCTTCGTTCTCCTGCTGGACGATGCGCAGGATGCGGGCGATATATTCCTGGTTCCACATCTGCCGCTCGGCCGAGGCAGCGCGGTCCGGCGCGAAAGCGTCGATCTCGCCCGCTGACAGAACGCCTTTGTCAAGCAGCAGGCGCTCGAGCGTGTCGGCGCGCTGACGCGCAACCGCCAGTTCCTGCGCCACCGCCATGGTGATGGCGAGCACGCGCTCGACCTGCGAATCGAGGAAATAGGGACGTTTGCCAGCGGGTTTGGCACCGGCGTGGTTCAGGGCCTCGGCAAAGCTCATATCGTCGCTCCGATCACATGCCAGGCGGCCTTGCGGCCGTAATCCTCGGTTTCGTCCTCAGCGGCATCCGGGAACAGATCGCGGTCGACGACGCCGAAAACGCCGCCGTGGATCAGGCTGTCCCTGTCGAATCCGGCGGCGACCATCTCGGCGTCGAGGTCCATCTCGTGCATCCGGCTCCAGAACGGCTCGTTGTTGTAGAAGGCGTCCCAATCACGCATTGCCTGTTCGAACAGCGGCATTTCCGCGGCATACTGTGGCTGTTCGACATGGAGCACGATGCCGCCCGGCTTTAGCAGGCGGCGGGTTTCCGCGAAGATGTTGCGCAGCGCCTTGGTCGAAAGCTCGTGCAGGAACATCGTCGTCTGGATCCAGTCGAAGCTCTCGTCCGCGAAGGCGGAAAGATCCTCGCCGCTTGCCTGCACGAAGCGCACATTGTCGACGCCGAGCGACTTGGCGCGGGCCAGGCCGTAGCGCAGAACCGGGGCGCCGAGATCGGCGATCGTCAGTTCCGCATCGGGAAAGGCCTGTGCCAGCGGCAGGCTGGAATGGCCGACGGTGCCGCCGATCTCGAGGATCTTTCTCGGCTTGAAATCGGGCAGGTTGCGGCGAACCCAGTTGACTACCGCATGGCCGCCGCCGTCCGAATATTTGCCGAGGAGGCCGCTGGTGGTGACGAACCCGGCGTGGTCATAATTGGCGCCGTTAGTGACGTCTCCCGGGAAGTATTCGGTGTGATAACTGCCCGGCATGCAGTGGTGGTCCACCGCCGAAACATAGCGCGGGATCGCCAGCGCAGGGTCCAGGCTGAGGCGTTCGTCGCCATCGGTCAGGTCGGCGGCGATACGGGCGAGCCGCTCGTTCTGGCGCAGCGCCGTCCAGCGCCCTGCCTGCTGGCGCTGCTCCATGGTCATCCGGCGTAGCGCTGACCAGGTTTGGTACGCCGGATCTTCCAACATGGCCTTTCGCGCTTCATGGCGATTGGCGAGCGGGCGGCCGTTCTGCGCCGCAAAGCCGGGGACGACGCGGTTGTCGTAGGCAGCCTTCACCCCCGGAACCACGCGCGCGGCGAGATGCCGGTTCATCTGCGCGAGGAAGTTGATCCGCTCGATCTCGTCATGGCTGGTCTCGGGGAAAACCGCGTGGCGACCAATGACCCGATAGTCCGGCGGCCCGTCGTAGGCTGCGCTAGGGTCGTTCGCGGCAGGGGCGGATGAATGGGGTGTCTGAGACGTCTTCACGGCCTACCTCATTTGTTATAGTGTTATGATATATGGCCTGAGAGGCGGAAGCAAGTGCGCGTGGCGGCATTGTCCGGCAGGCGAAGAGGAAGGACTTACGAAATGCTGATTTTCGCGCTGTTCAACCTGAAGCCGGGTGTCTCGGTGGAAGCATACGAAGCCTGGGCCAAGAAGTCGGATCTGCCCACCGTCAACGCCCTTGCCTCGATCGAGAGCTTTCGTGTTTTCCGCACGACCGGCGTCCTGGGCAGCGATGCGCCGCCGCCGTTCGGCTATATCGAAGTGCTGGACGTCAAGGACATGGACCAGTTCGGCGCCGATGTTTCAGCCGCCGCGATGCAGGAAGTGGCCGCCGTGTTCCAAGGCATGGTCGAAGTGACTTTCCTCACCACCGAGGAACTGACCGCATGAGGTTCGCGGGCAAAGTCGCGGTCGTAACCGGATCGGGCCGCAAGGGTGGGCTGGGCGAGTCGATCGCCCGCCGCCTGTCCGAGGAAGGCGCAAAGCTGGTCATTTCCGATATCGGCGGATCACGCGATGCGGCGACGCCAGACGCGATGATCGGCGGCACTGCGGAAATGCAGGACATCGCCGCATCGTTGCCGACGCAGGCGTCCACTTTTGCCTGCGATGTGCGTGATCCGGCGCAGGTAGCGGCGCTGGCCGATCATGCAATTACTACGCATGGTTCGCTGGACATTTGGGTGAACAATGCGGGCATCGGCTATATCATGAAGCCGCTCGGCGAAGTTTCGCCGGACGATTGGCGCGCGGTGATCGATGTGAACCTGACCGGCGCGTGGTTCGGCCTGCAGGCCGCTGCCGAGCGCATGATCAAGCAAGGACGCGGGGGGCGCATCGTCAACATCGCCAGCCAGGCCGCCAAATCCGGCTTTCCCCATGCGCAGGCTTATACGGCGTCGAAGCACGGCCTTGTCGGGCTGGTCCGCTCTGCTTCGATCGAATTGGGGCCGGAGGGGATCACGGTCAACAACGTGTGCCCCAACCATGTCACCACGGGCCTTGGCAAGTGGCAGAACGAGCATTTTGCCGAGTTGCAGGGCATCTCGGTCGAGGAATACCTGAAACGCATGGCGGGGCGCATCCCGATGGGGCGCCCGGGCTTGCCGCAGGATACCGCCAGCGCCGTTGCCTTCCTCTGCTCGGACGAGGCTGCCTACATCACCGGAGAGAGCATGAACGTGTCTGGCGGCGAGGAGCCGCACTGAGATGGCGGATGCGCAGGCTGGCAATCCCGCCCATGTGCTGATCGATCATGCGCTGGCGCTACGCTGGGAAGACATTCCCGCCACGGCCCGGGATAAGGCGCTGATCTTCCTTCACGATAGTCTCGCGGTTGGTGTGGCGGGGCGCAATGCCCCCCACGCCGACGGCGTGCTCGCCATGGTGCGGGGGTGGGGAGAGGGCGAGGCCGCCGGTGTGCTGGGCCGCCCCGGTGTTCGCTTGCCTGCGCCTTCGGCGGCGTTCGTCAACGCCTTCCAGATCCACGGGCAGGAATATGACTGCGTTCATGAACCCGCCGTGCTGCACCCGATGGCAACGGTTCTGGCAGCATTGTTGGCAGAGGCGGAGCGGGGCGATCCAGTCAGCGGCGAACAGTTCCTGACGGCGATGGTCGCAGGTGTTGATGTGGCGGTGACGCTGGGAATCGCAGCGCCCGATGCGCTGATGTTCTTCCGTCCCGCGACGGCAGGTATTTTCGGCTGCGTGGCGGCTATCGCCAGTCTGCGGGCTATGCCGCGTGACGTGGCGCTGGATGCATTCGGCCATGCCATGGCATTTGCTTCGGGTACGATGCAGGCCCATCTGGAAGGCAAGCCGGCGCTGCCGGTGCAGGTCGCCCATGCGGCGCGCAGCAGTCTTGATGCCGTCGATCTCGCACGGGCAGGGATGCCGGGCGTGGCTCATCCGCTGGACGGCCCGTTCGGGTACTTCGCGCTGATGGAGAAGCGCGAGGAACTGGCCGCCGCGCTGGCGCGGCTGGAGCAGGGACACAGAATCACCGAAGTCAGCTGGAAGCCGTTTCCGACCGGCCGCGCGGGCCATGGAGGCATCGTTTCGGTGCAGCGGTTGATGGCGCTTCATGGGCTCACTGCCGATCGGCTGGACAGTCTGGAATATCATGCGCCCCCGCTAATCCACCGGCTGGTTGGACGGCCTGCGAAACCAGGAATGGAGCCTGGCTATGCGCGGCTGTGCCTCCCGTTCCTCGCGGCTGTGACCTTGCTGCGCGGCACCGTGTCGCTCGGCGATTTCAAACGCGGTACGCTGGACGATCCCGCCGTGCTGGCTCTGGCGGCGCGTATCCGCGTGGTCGCGGACGGCAACCCTGACCTTGCCGCCTTTGTCCCGGCGCGGGCTGCGGCGCGCACCGTGGACGGGCGCGAACTGGTTGAAGATGTACTCGCGCAGTTCGGCTCGCCGGAGTGGCCACTCAGCGAGGCCGAGCATCTCGCCAAGGCGCGCGGATGTCTGGCCTTCGCGCAGATGGAGGACGGTCATGCCGCCCTGGCCGATACCATCGCGCAGTTGCCGAAGGCTGCGGATGCGGTGGCGATGTTGCGCAGCAGCGGCGTGATCGGCTGAAGCGAATTTTCTCCGCAGGACGGACAGCCGGGTACCCGGCGCGCACCGTTTCCGCTTGCAATATGATATAAATGTATATCAAATTAATCGACGGGCAGGGCGAGGAGCCAAAATGACCTTACTCAAGTGTGCCACCCATGTCGTTGCGGATGTTCCAGCGGCAATCGAGCGTTACGAAACCTGGATGGACTACCGCCTCGTCGAAGAAGGGGCTGTGCCTGAAGACCTCGCCGCTGCTTGGCAGGCGCCCGCTAGCGTGGGCAAGGCCTATGCCGTGTTGCAGCCTGCTTCGGGTGAGGAAGTGTTCCTGCGCTTCGTGGAGGGCGATCCGGTGGCGGACTATTTGCCGATACGCAGCTACGGCTGGGCAGCCATCGAACTGTGCGTGTCGAATGTCGAGGCGGTCAATGCAAAGATGCTGGAAAGCCCCTTTGAGGTGATCGGCCCGCCCAAGGAACTCGACGGGTTCGCCACGGTCAAGCCAATGCAGGTTCGCGGCGCCGACCTGGAAACGGTCTATCTCACCGAAATCCTCCAGCCGGGCCCGGATACGGGTCTGCCGCAGCCGCGTTCGCTGGTCGACCGGCCTTTCATCATGGTGCTGGCTTGCCCGGACCTGCGCAAGTCGGCGCAGTGGGTGAAGGACGTGCTTGGCCTTCCGGTGATCGATCCGGTGGCGATCCGCTATTCGATGATCACACTCAGCTTCGGGCTTGCCGAGGACGCCAAGACCGAACTCGTCACCGCCAAAGGGGGGGGACAGGTTTTTCTCGAACTCGACCAGTATCCCGAAGGTGCCGGGAAACGTCCTTGTCATCCGGGCGCATTGCCGCCGGGCGTGGCCATCACGACGATGCTCCACCCCGATTTCACGCGGCTCGAAGGGCACTGGGCCTCGCCGCCAGCGGTGCGCGAGGGGCCGCTTTACGGTGGTCGGCGCACCGGTGTCCTGCTGACACCGGAGGGCGCGCTGCTTGAAATCATCGAAGGCGGGGCGCTGTGACGATGGATACGCAGGTCCGCATTCGCCGCGGTTTCGCTGATCTGGCGCAAAGGCAGGTTCACTATCGCTGCGCGGGCGAGAAGGGGCAGCCGCTGCTGATCCTCCACGCATCGCCCGGCTCCTCGCGCCAGCAGGTCCGCCTGATCGAGGACTTCGCGGGCGAGGCCATGGTGTTCGCCCCCGACACGCCGGGTAATGGCGACAGTGAGGCACTCAGCGCCAAAGAACCCGAGATTGCCGCGCTGGCCGGGGCCATGCTGGAATATCTCGACGCGATGGGCCTTGAGCAGGTGCGCGTCTACGGCTCGCACACCGGCGCGGCGATCGCTGCCGAACTGGCGATCCTTGCGCCCGAGCGAGTGAGCCATCTTGTCCTCGATGGCGTCAGCCTGATGGAAGGCGCAGAGCTGGAGGAAATCCTCGCCACATACGCTTTCCCTTTCGAGCCCGACCTCGACGGTGCCTATCTTGCCCGGTTGTTCCAGTTCTGCCGCGACCAGTACCTGTTCTTCCCCTGGTATCGCCGCACCCGCGAGGGACGCCGCGACGGCGGGTTGGGCAGCGCTGAAGACCTACATGCCTGGGTCACTGAAGTGATGAAGGCGAGCACGACCTACCACCTCAACTACCGTGCCGCGTTCAAGTGGCCGGCCGACCGCCGCCTGCCGCTTATCCAGTGCCCGGTGCTGGTTACGGCCGCAGTCAATGATCCGCTTTATGATGCCAGCGCCCGCCTTGCGCCGCTGCTGCCGCACGGGCGCTTCCTTGAACTGCCGCGCTTCGACGACCCCGGATTTCGAACCTTGCGCCACGACGCGATGGCCGCCTTCTTCGCAGGAAATAACTAAGCCATGGATATCGGCCTTTCGCTGCTGACGCTGCTTCACATTCTTGTTCCGGTCTACTGGCTGGGCGGGGATCTGGGCGCCTTTTACGGGTCGCGATTCATGGTGGACCCCAAGCGTTCGGTGCCCGAGCGGATGATGGCGCTCACGATCCTCAACAACATCGACATGGCGCCGCGCACCATGCTGATCCTGGCATTCCCGACCGGCTTTGGCCTTGCCGTGGCCAAGGGCTGGCTGGACGTTCCGGTGTCTTATGCGGTGGTCGCCGGGGTGCTGGGACTGGCGTGGCTGGCCTTGGCCTGGGCAGTGCACCTGAAGCACGGGCCGCAGGGGCAGGCGTACAAGCGCTTCGATATTTTCGTGCGCTATCTCGTCCTGGCCGGACTGGTGGCTGCGGTGATGCTGGGCCTTTCCGGCGAGATCGCGGTGCCGCTGTTCATCGCGCTCAAGATGCTGGCACTGGCCATCTGCATTACCTTGGGCCTCATCGTGCGGCGTCAGTTGGTGCCGCTGTTCCCCGCCATCATCCAGATGCGGGAAACCGGCCCGACGCCCGAGACCGACCGTGTCATCGCCGCCGTCAACAGCCGCGCGCGCGTCAGCGTGATCAGCATCTGGGTACTGGTCCTGATCGCCTGCTTCCTCGGCATCGCCACCCCTGTTTAACCCCGCAGCCTCTGACCAAACGGAGAAACCATGCAGCAGCATCGCACGATTAGCGGAAAGATCCTCTACACCTCGCGCAAGCCCGGCCGTGAAGGCCAGGAGCGTGGGCGCGAATGGTTCACGTTCACTCACCACACGGATGGCAAGCGAAGCCTGCGCGCCCGCTGCGAGATCGACGAACCGGCACCGACCGTCCACCGCGACGTCGTCTATAGCCTCGACGAGAACGACCGGCCGATGGATTGCTTCGTGCGCCTTACCATCGGTGATAAATTCATGGGTTCCGGCCTGTTCATCATCGGCAAGGACGCAGTCGAATGCGAAAGTTACGGCCCCTCGATCGGCCGCGTCTCGCAGACGATGCCGATCGGCGGTGACTTCGACGGTTTCGGCACTCACCCGATCTCGGGCGACGCTTATATCACCAAGAAGATCGACCGTTCGTTGGGGGTGCATAAGCGCAACTTCCGTTGCTTCCTGCCCTCGCCCGATCATCGCGGCGCAACGCCGCCGCTTATCGCGGAATCCAACATCGATCTTGGCTATCTCGGAGAGGAAACCGTCACTGTCGCGGCGGGTACTTTCGATTGCTACAAGTACCAGTTCACTGACGATGCCGGCGGCATGATCTCGATCGACGGCCACTCGCACCCGCCCTACGAGGTGTGGGTGACGGCGGACGACGATGCGATCTTCGTGCAGGGCGGCGTCGGTGGTTACATGCAGACCTGGTACGAACTGGTCGAACTGAGCCGCTGAGGCGTTTTACGGCTGGGCCGGGGATGGTTTCCCCGGCTCACAGTTCCAACGCTCCGGGGTTCATCACGCCCTGAGGATCGACCGCGCGCTTGAGCGCTTCGAGCAGCGCGCGTGCTTCCGGTCGCAGTACCGAGGCATAAGGATACGTCCGCCCGATCTGATTGGAGGCGGCGCCCAGCCGGGCGAACAGCGCGATCAGTTCGCCGCGGACTTTCATCACCAGAGCACGGGCATCGGGCGCAGCGTCCGGCTCGGCGAAACGGGGGGCGGGCCCAAGGATGTCGCGGTGCAGCGGCAACCAGGCATCGCGCCAGTTGAGCACCGGCTCATAACTGAAGGCATGAGTGCCCATCACCGTCAGTAGGCGCGAAACGGTGACACCTGCGGCATCGAGCGCGGGTTTGTACCGGGACAGCAGCGCCTCCACTTCATTGGTCAACCGCATGGCCTCGCTATGCGGCACTTTTGCGTTGAGCGCGATCCAGCGGTCGGCATCGGGGCCCAGGATCATGCCGTCAACTGGCACGAACAGGTCGGCCCGGCCTGCGCGGGGGATGGAATCTGCCAGTTCGCGTCCATCGAAGCGCGCGGCAATCGCGCGCACCTCGGCCATGTCTGCCTCGACCGCCGCCTCGCTGCGCCCGGTAAGGACGAGGTGCAGCGAATGGCACCCCGCGTCGATGAATGAGCGGCCTGCCATCGCCAGCTTCGCGCCTGCCTTCAGGCCCTTGAAAAGACCGCGTTCCTGCCGGGCGACCTTGGCCAGCACGCGAACGTCGTGGACAAGGTCGGTAGGGCCGGAGAGGGCAGCGCGGGTCTTGTCCGGGTCCATCATGTAGGCGTCTTCGGCCAGATCACTGCGGGCGATCTCGCAAAGTGCGGCGATGCCGTCTGCCTGGCGCTCGAAGCCGAACGACAGGAAGCCGCTGTGGCGGGGCGCGCGGATCAGCCGCAGGCTTACCCGCGCCTTGATGCCCAGCGCGCCGGCATCGTGGACGAACAGGCCGGTCGTGTCCGGTCCGAATGTGCGCATGAAGGGCAGCGGGGCAAGCGCCACCCCCTTCTGCCCGGTGTGGAGCAGCGAGCCATCCGCCAGCACCACTTCCATGCCGACCACCGCTTCGGCGGCAGAGACATGGCGCGCGGTGCCCAGGAACAGCGCCCCGTTCGACAGCCCGCCGCCGACAGTGGCGCGGATGCCGGAAAATGTGCCGAAGAACGGTAGGCGCAGGCCAAGCGGGGCCAGCGCTTCGTGGACCTGCTTCCAGGTCGCGCCTGCTTCGACGGTGACGATCATGTCCTCCTCGCTGACCGAGATCACCCGGTTGAGGCGAGAGAGGTCTATCGCAGCGAAGCGGCGGTCGGTCGGCGTGTAGCCGCGCACATAGGTAAGGCCGCCACCGCGCGGGGCCATGGCGATCCCGGCCCGGCCAATCAGCCCGACCGCAGCGGCCAGGGCTTCGACCGAAGATGGACGCACGACCATGATGCAATCCGCGCCCTCCGCCAGCAAGTCGGAGCCGTGCAGGCGCAGGCTTTCCGGGTCGCTCAGCAGTTCGCCGCTGCCAAGGATAGCCCGGAGCGCATCGAACAGCGGGGCAAGGTCAGTGGTCATCGGGCAGGCTCCAGGGCGGCGAGATCGGCGGCGGCTTTGCGGAAACTGCGTCTTGCCGCCATGAGCACGAAGAAGGCGCCGAGCCCGCAGGCGAAGAATACGCTGCCGAGCGACCATGCGATGCCGGTCCTTCCGGTGAATACGGTGTCGGACAGGAAGCCGACGATGAAATTGCCCGCCGTCAGCGCGACGAGGCCCGAGGCTATCGTCTGCAGCGCCATAACCTGCGCGCGCAGATGGTTGGGGGTGATCTGCGCAAAGCCCGAATAGACCGCCGAGGTGTTCCAGTTGAGAAACAGCGCGTTGAGCAGGTATCCGGTCAGCGCCAGGCTGCCGCTCGGGGCGAGGCACGATAGCGTGCCGAACACCGCCATCGAAGCCGCGCAGCCCATTGCGCACAGGATCGGCGCATCCTTGTGGCCGCGCCGCGCCAGCCAGGCGATGACCCAGCCACTGTTCACCGCCGCAAAGACCGACACCGGTAGGCCGTATGTGCCCAGTATCTTGCCTGTTTCCGCCGCGCCCCAGCCATGGACCCTGATGAACAATGCGGGAAACCAGCCAACGATGGCGTAGACGCAGACGAGGTTGAGGACCGAACCCAGCATGAACAGCGCGAAGGCACCGGGCCGCTGGGCGAAGAGGTGCAGGATCGGGCGAAGGCTTAACGGCTGGGAGGCCTGCGTGCTGCCTTGGCGTGCAGGTTCGCGCACCGTCAACAGCAGGAGCAGTGCCAGCACCAGCCCCGGCGCTCCGCACAGTACGAAGACCACTTGCCATGCCTGCATATGGCCGAAGATCGCGGGCAGCGAGGCGATCAACCCGTCCGCCCAGTCGAGGAACAGGCCGCCCAGGGCCATCGCCGCCGCTGTGCCGAGCGAGCTGCCGGTCACGAACAGGCCGTAAGCCTTGGGCCGGACGCCCGGCGTAAAGTAATCGGCGATCAGCGAGGTCGCCACCGGGACCAGCGCGGCTTCGCCCACACCCACCATCATGCGCGCAAGGAACAGTTCGTGGAAGGTCGAGGCAAACGAGCAGCCGATGGTGGCGAGGCTCCATAAGGTAAGTCCGCCCAGCAGCAACGGCACGCGCCTGGACCGGTCGCTGAGCATACCCAGAGGGAGCCCAAGGACGCTGTAGACGACACTGAACGCCATGCCTTGCAGCAGACCGAACTGGGTGTCGTCGATCGCCAGCGATTTTTGCAGCGGTTCGATCAGCAGCGCAATCGAAACGCGGTCGAGGATCGCCAGCGCGTAGGCAAGCGTCAGCAGGGCAAGGACGTACCAGGCATAGGACCGCCGCGGCCACACCGCAGCCTCGGTGGCGGCCTGGGTCACGAGGCCACCGCGAGGTGCGCGCCCATTGCGGCGAGCAGCAGCGCGGCGGCCTGCGCGCGGTCGGAGGGCAGTTGGAGCGTCCTGGCTTGAGGCATGAGCGCGGCGATTTCGGGTGCCTCGCGCTGCGCGGGATCGTCGCCCAGGCAGACTAGCGCCGGGACGCTCACTTCGGCCCAGCTTGCCGCTTCACACGCGCCGAGTGCGGCATCGGCAGCTTGCCCGAAATGCTGGCGCTGCTTTAGTATTCCGGTCAGGGCCGCCAGCATGGCCATAGGGTCGGGCAGAACGCCGGTCTTGCGCGCGGCCTGCTGCGAGAGATCGTACCAGGGCCATTGCACCTGACTGTCGCGCAACATGTGCCATGCGCGGTGGAGGTGGCTGCCGGCATGAGCGTCGAAGGCGATCTGCGGAGAGGTTGCCGCCCGCATAGTCGCTGCGGCGGCAGCGCCCAGCGGCGGCGCGCCGTTAATGGTCAGAGCGTTTATGAGCGCGGGGTGGCGGGCCGCCAGCCTTGCGCCGATCGGCGCCGCGAGATCGATTGCGACTACGTCCACCGGGCCGCATCCCAGGCGTTCGATCAACAGGGCAAGGCAATCGGCCACGGCATCGGCGCATGGTTCGGGAAGAGGGTCGGAATCCCCGAAGCCGGGTAGGTCGGGCACTAAAGTCGGACGCTCGGCGCCGAGTTCGCACGCCCAGTCCAGCGCTTCCAGCGTGGTCGGGGCGGAGAGGATCAGCGCCGTGCGCCCTTGTTGTGAGCCGCCCCTGCGCCAGTGGAGCTGCCCTTGTGGCAGGTCCACATAGCCGCGCTGTGCCTCGTGCTGTGTGGGGGGCGAGGCTGGCGCAGCGGCAGTTGCCGCCTGCGTCAGCCTTTCCGCCAGCCAGTCCAGCCATTCGCCGCGGTCGCTGCCGAGGCGTTCGACCGAAAGACTGGGGTTGTGGTCCGTGGGGACCTTGTCGAGGTAGGCGTAAAGCACATCGTCACTCTTGGCGGCTACAAGGGTGGGGACCTTGACGGCCAGCAGATCCTCCCATGGGCTCCAGCGCATCGCGGCGGCATAGGCGCAGGAATAGTGCGGGCCGGCGCTGAAGAGATCGATGCCGTAGTCTTCGAGCCATTCCGCGCTGGGCGAGTCCATGGCGATGCGGCTTTTGGCTTCGTGCGAGAACCACGGGAACCAACGCAGCATATCGCGCACATGGACCCATTCCGCAGCGAGATATGCACCGCTGGCATCGGGCTGGAACGGACGCATATAGGCGGAAATGAAGGTCTCCGGCGCCGGAGCATCGGGGATCGACAAACCGTCCAGCACCAGCAGCGGCATCTTGCCGCCGCGCGCAGCGAGGGCCAGCGCGATCTTGGCGCCGGTGTGTGTTGCGTAAAGCGGAGCGCGTTCAAGCCCCAAGGCCGCCAGCGTTTCGCCAAGCGCCTCGGCGAAATCAAGAATGGTTGGTTCGGTCGCCGTCAAAGGGTCCGAATTGCCATAGCCCGGGGTGTCGAGCGCGAAGACCCGAAACCGGCTGGCGAGCATTTTCATCGCTGGACTGTGCAACCGCGAGGATCGCGGGGAATCATGCAGCAGGACAACCGCCGGGCCCTGGCCGCAAACCCGGTAGTGAACCTGCCGGCCCTGCGTGGTCACGTAGTGGCGCTCAATTCCCTCGGCGGTCGTGGTGGTCATGCGGCCCGTCCTTTGGCAATATGTTATATCTCTATAACGAATACTGTGTCAGGATCGATGACTTGTCCAGTACCCGGGACACCCCCTCCGACAGGCGATAAAGAGTGAGGTCGAACACCATGGAATCCCCTTCATCGGCTCTGCAACCACGCGATGGACGTGCGGGCTGGGTGGTGGTCTTCGCGGCCATGATCGGGCTGGCGATGGGGCTCAGTCCGCTGCCGTTCTACACCGTCGGCATGTTCGCGCCGGAGCTTCAGAGCGCGTTCGGGTGGACATTCGCCTCGCTGATGGGCGCGATTACCGTGCAGTCGTTGGTGGTCATGGCGACCGGGCCGATGGCCGGCTTCGCGGTTGACCGGTTTGGGCCGCGTCCGGTGGCGCTGGTTTCGTTGGTGCTGTTCGGGCTGACCTTCATGAGCCTGTCGCTCAGCAACGGTAACCTCTGGATCTATTACGCCCAGTGGATGCTGATGTCGGTGGTGGGCGCGGGCACGCTGACGGCGACCTGGACTTACACCGTCAACGGCTGGTTCGAGAAACATCGCGGGCTCGCGATCGGCGTCGCCAGCACCGGCACGGGCATTACCGGGTTTCTGGTCAAGCCTTTCGCCGCGTGGCTGATCGGCGATTTCGGGTGGCGCACCGCCTTCGTGGTGATTGGTGCGCTGCCTATCGTGGTCGGCGTGCCGGTTGTAGCGCTGCTGTTTCGTGAACGCGGGGAGAGGGCGGCAATTAACAGTACAGCCCCGGCCATCGTGGAAGGCGGGGCGACGCTGCGCGAGGCGCTGCATGACCGCCGTTTTTGGGTAATGACCTTTGCATTCCTGCTGATTGCCTTCGCGCTCACCGCGCCGACGCCCAATCTCGAAAACATCCTCAAGACCCGACACTTCGCGCTGGCGGAGATCGGTGCGATCACCGCCGGGTTCGGGCTTTCAGTGATCGCCGGGCGCGTGATCGGGGGCTGGCTGCTGGACCGGTTCTGGGCGCCGGGCTGCGCGCTGGTGATCCTCGCCATGCCGGCGCTGGGTAGCTTCATGCTCGCCCAGCCGCAGGTGGATACCTCTCACGCGGTGCTTTCGGTGATCGCGCTGGGGCTTGGTGCGGGTTTCGAGTTCGACCTGCTGGCCTACCTGATCGCCCGCTATTTCGGTCGCCGCAACTATGGGACGATCTATGGCTGTTTCTACACCGTAATCGCGTTCGGCGGCGGGCTTGGGCCGGTGGTCTATGGCTGGGCCTTCGATACGATGGGGCGATACGACGTCGCGCTGATGGCCGGGGTCGGCTGCCTTGTGGCGGGAGGAATATCGCTGCTTGCCATGGGCCGTTATCCGATATGGCGGGAGGAGCCTGCGGCTTGACTAAGCAGGGGCTGGCCCCGAATAGCAGGGAAAGCCGGAATTCCAGCGCGCCGCGTGAAAGTTCCGAATCGGCCTTCCGGGGGAAATACGTGCTCGACCGCGCAACGGCAGTGCCGCTCTATCACCAGATCTACCTGATGCTGCGCGACGAGATTCTCAGCGGCCAGCGGCCTTATGGCAGCGCCATGCCGACCGAGGCCGAGGTATCCGAATTCTACAGCGTATCGCGGATCACCGCGCGCCGGGTGCTGAACGATCTGGCCGATCAGAACTACGTCGAGCGCAAGCGCCGCCTTGGCACGCGGGTGGTGTTCAAGTCTCCCGCCAAACCGCTTGAGGCGAACATCAACCAGGCTGTGGATTCCCTGCTGGCGCTGGGACAAGGCACCACCGTCAACGTCATCTCGGTGGAAAAACGTGAGGCGACCGCCACCGTCGCCAGCGCGCTGCAACTCGAAGTAGGCGCCGACGTGATCCGCGCAGTGCGCGTGCGCTGCCTCGACGGCGTGCCGATCGGCTACGTCGTCAGCTATGTGCCGGGCGCGCTGGAGGCGATCGTCAACGAGAATTCGCTGGTACGCGCGCCGATCCTGAAACTGCTGGACGACGCGGGCTTCCGCGCCAAGCACGCCGAGCAGACCATCGGCGCGATGCTGGCCGACGTGCTCTGCGTGGAGCGGCTTAACGTCGAGCCGCTTTCCGCCATCCTGCGGATCACGCGCACGGTCTACGATGGGCAGGACAAGCCGTTCCTGCGCACTTACGCGCATTACCGCTCAGACCGCTTCAACATCCGCATGGACCTGCAAAACCCCGGCGGCGATTGAACGAAAACGCCGGCCCGCATTGGCGGACCGGCGTTTTGCATGCGATTGCCTGACTGATCAGGAAACGCGGATCAGCACTTTGCCTAGGTGGCTGCCCGACTTCAGGTATTCGCAGGCGGCCACAGCCTCGTCGAAACCGAACACGCGGTCTACCATCGGGGAAAAGGGGTTGGCTTCCATGGCGCGCAGCAGGCGCACCAGCATGCCGCGGCTGCCTGCGGCGATGCCCTTGATGACAAGGTTCTTGCCGATGATCGCGCCGTAGTTCGGCAACGGTCCGTCAGCTGAGCCCGCGCCGACAATGACGATGCGGGCATTGACCGCGCAGGCGTTGATTGATTGCGGCAGGGTGTGCTGGCCGCCGGTCTCGACGACGATGTCGGCCCCGCGACCGCCGGTCTGCTTCATCAGTTCGGCTGCCCAGTCGGGGTTTTTGCTGTAGTTCACCGTAAAGTCGGCGCCAGCCTTGCGGGCCTGTTCGAGCTTCTCGTCGCTGGACGAGGTGATGGCAACGAAAGCGCCGTTGGCCTTGGCGATCTGCAGCGCGGCCATCGCGACGCCGCCGGTGCCCAGCGCGACCACAAGATCGCCCGCCTTGACCTGGCCCACTTCGGCGACCGCATGCCATGCTGTCAGCGTTGCGGCGGCCAGCGCGGCAGCCTGTTCATCGGCCAGGCTCTCGGGCACGCGGACAAGCGCGGATGCGGGGACCTTCAGGTATTCAGCCATCCAGCCGTCCTGGGTGATGCCGACGTCGGCCCCGAAGTAGCGCATGTCGAACGGCCCGTCGCCCCAGGCGATGAAGTGCGAAAGTACCGCGCGGTCGCCCACGGCGATGCCGGTCGCACCTTCGCCGAGTGCGACAACTTCGCCGATGCCTTCGGAAAAGGGCACGCGGTCTTCCGGCTTCTTCGCGCCGTAGCGGCCTTCGAGGATTTGCAGGTCGCGGTTGTTGAGCGAAACATAGCGGACCTTGAGCACCGCTTCACCGGGACCGGCCACGGGATCGGGGCGGGTGACGGGGGTGAGCGAGGACAATCCGGTCTGGGCGCCGAGCTGATAGGCTTTCACATTTGACTCCTGAAGCTGTCGAGAATGTCCGATCCGCGCGCGAACCATGTCTGGGGGCGCGCGGCGAGTTCTGCCAGCAGGCGCTCGAAGGCGTCCATGCGGTAGGGAAGACCCATGATGTAGGGTGTGAGGTGCAGCGGCAGCAGGCGTGCGCCGCCTTGCGCTTCGGCTTCGGTGCTCAGCCAGTCGTGCGCGTCGAGCATCTGCTCAGCGTAGCTGTCTACCGACTGCTGCTGGACGTTGAGGATCTGTCGGTCCGACAATTCGTGGTTCAAAGGCAGATTGACGAGGCCATTGGCGAAGGCCCAAGGCAGTTCGTCGTTCGCCCAGTCGCAGCAATATTCGATCCCGGCTTCGACCAGCAGGTCGGGCGTGGCGAAGCTTTGCGAGCGGGCGATGGAGAGCCAGCCGCGCGGGGCCGCGCCCGTCACGTCGCAAAGCGCAGCGATGCTGTCCCGGATGAGGGCGCGTTCGTCCTCCACCGGCAGGGTGGAGGCGATTGTGCCGTTCATGTCGGTGGAATGGGCGATCACTTCGTGCCCGGCCTCCGCCACGTCGCGGATGATCGAGGGGTAGCGCTGGGCGATGGCGCCATTCGCCGCGACCGAAACCTTGACGCCCGCCTTGGCGAAAGCATCGAGCAGACGGTAGAAGCCGACGCGCGTACCATATTCGCGCGAAGTATAGTGCCGGTAGTCGGGATAGGCGGTCTGCATGTGCCCCGGCGCCCGGAAGGGCGTGTCGCTTGGCGTGATCGGGAACCATTCGAGGCTGACGACGATCCAGGTCGCAACGCTCTTGCTGCCGGGCCATGCCAGCGGTTTGCGGTCCGGCAGGGCGGAATAGGGATAAAGCCCGTGGTCGTAGCCCAGGGCGCGCCTGGGGTATTCGAGATAGCTGGGGTCGAGGGTCATGCGGCTGGCTCCCCGGTGTGGACGGCTCTCCACGCATCGGCGATGTCGCCCGAGCGGGTGATCCAGGCGCGCCCATCGGCGGCGATGTGGCGCAGAACTTCCTCGAAGGCGCCGATGCGGTGCGGCTGGCCGATCAGGTAGGAATGCAGCGGTATGCACATGACAGTGCCCGAAGGCTCGGCGGCAAGCCGTTCGTACTGGCGGATCAGCGTCCGCGCATATTCGCGCGGGCTCATGTTGTAGATGAAGAAACCGTAGTGGTCGTTGACCTCGAGGCTGTAGGGCATCGAGATCAGATCACCGCTCGCTGTGTTGACGCGCTGGGGCTGGTCGTCGTGGTAGAGGTCGCAGGTATAGTCGAGCCCGTACTGCGCGATCAGGTCCAGCGTGCGCGGCGTGTGGGTGAGCGCCGGGGCCAGCCAGCCGCGGATCGTCTGGCCGGTTGCCTCGCGCACGGTGCGGATCGAATCCTCGATGATCGCGCGCTCCTGCGCCTCGTCCATGCCGTAGGAATAGCGGGTGTTGTAAATGCCGTGGCTGAAGAATTCCCAGCCGCGCTCATTGGCATCCGCCACGACTTCAGGGTGGTGCTGGCACAGCGCCACCGAAAGGCTGACCGAGCCGGGAAAGCCGTGCTTGCTCATTACGTCGGCCATGCGCCAGTGGCCCACGCGGTTGGCATGGTCGCGGTGCGCATAGCCCACCACGTCGGGGTGCGGCTTTGCCCAGGACTTGCGGTGCGGGTTCGCGGGGGGATCGATCTCGTAATATTCGAGATTGGGCGAAACCCAGACGGCCACCTTCTTGCCATCCGGCCAAGAAAATGGCGGGCGGTCCCGGTAAGGGCTGAAGTCGTAGAGGCCGGGGTCGGCCTGTCCTTCCTGCATTCCGGCGCGCATCAGCGGGCGTCCAGCCAGTCAATCACGGTCTGCACCGGCTCGACGTCCGCATACTTGAGCTGGAGGTCGGTCAGGTTGGCGAAGTGATAGCTTTCGTGCTTGTCGGCGCAGGTTTCGATCGGGACAATGGTGCGGTAGCCACGGCTGAGGCTATCCACCGCCGTTGCGCGGATGCAGCCAGAGGTCGAGCCGCCGGTAATGACCAGTGTATCGACCTTGTGCCAGATCAGCAGGCTCTGCAGCGGCGTCTCGAAGAATGCCGAGGGCATGCGTTTGTTGTAGACCATGTCGGCCGGGTCGATCTCGCACCGCTCGTCGAAAGCATGGCGGCGGCCGTCGTACTTGATGTTCTGCAGCGAATCCGGGGTGTTCGTGCGTGTCCCCCAGACGCCCGCATCGCTGGCATCCTCGGCGTAGGCGACATGGGTCCAGATCACCGGCATGCCCTTGGCGCGGGCGAGGGCCGAGATCGTATTGGTGTGCTCGATCTGGCGCGGATCGGTCTCGTAGGCGGTCTTGAACTCGTCGATCCGGGTATAGGCGTTCTGGAAATCCACGTTCACGATCGCCAGCTTCTCACCGAAGCCGAACTTGGTGCGGGCTGGATTTGCCATGACTTCCTCGAAGATCTGGCGGGCGGTCTTGCCGTCGCTGACCATCTTCGTACCGACGATGCTCATAGAATTCCTAACTCTGCTTGTCCTTGGGATGCGCGTCTAGACAGGAGGGCGATCCCGGCGCGGTGTCCGCTGGGAGGACAATCTTGTCCGACCTGCGAACACCGCGCCGGGATCATGCGGCGATCAGATCTTGAACTTCACGCGCATCGTGTACCGGCGCGGATCGCCGGGGAAGAGCGAGATGAAGTTCGCGGTGACGGTCTTCTGGTCGGTCAGGTTCGATACCTCGAACGAGATTTTCATGTTCTCGCTCATGGTGGTGTAGCTGACAGCCGCGTCGACGAAGTCTTCGGTCTGCGTCGTCGTGGTGTTGAGCAGTGCGACCCAGTAGGGCGAATTGTGCCGGTAGGTTACGCTGGCGCCCAGCATACCGTCCAGCGCCTCCACCGGAACCTCGTAAGCAGCGCCGCCACTGAACTGGAAGGTTGGCACGCGCACCGGCTTGAAAGCGGTGGTCAACGTGGTCGAAGTGGGTACGATGTAGGTATATTCGCCGTGCATGAACGAGGGGTTCGCGAAAAGGCTCAAATTGCCGAACTTCGCCGTGCTCTCGATTTCGATGCCATAGGCTTCGAACGTGCCGGCATTGAACGGTAGCTGCGCGATCGTGCCGGTGATCGGGCTGTTGACGGCTGCAGTGACCTGCAGGTCCTTGGTCCGGGCGAAGTAGCCGGTGGCGTTGAAGCGCAGCTTGCGGCCGAACAGTTCCGACTTGACGCCTCCTTCGAAAGACCAGGTCTTTTCCGGGTTGAACAGCACCGCGTTGGCGGGCGATGCGGTGCCGCCGTTCCAGCCGCCCGACTTGAAGCCGTTGGTGGCCGATGCGAAGATCATCACATCGGGGTTGATCTTGTAGTTGACCGCGACGCGCGGCGTGAACTTGCGGTAGGTCCGCTTGAGCGGGATGCCGAACGCAGCGACATCGCCGCTATCGTAGCCGAAGCCGGGGAATTCCTCGGACGCGAGGTAGCCCACCTTCTTGGTTTCGATCGTGTAGCGCCCGCCGGCAGTCAGGGTCAGCTGGTCAGTGACGTCGAAATCGGCCTGGGCATAGACAGCGCCCGTCTCGGTCTGCGGCAGCAGGTGCTGGTCCTGGATGAGCCGGAATGCGGTGGTACCGCCCGAGAAGCTGGTCTGGCGATCGTCGGACTTTTCCTTGAGGTAGTACAGGCCGGTGACGAGGTGGACGCGGTCATCCAGCAGGTCGGTGTTGTACTTCAGCTCGTGCGACCACTGTTCGTGGGTGCCGTTGTCGGTGATGATGTATCCGGCATACTTGTTGACCGCGCTGCCGTTGTATTCGCTGATGTAGCCCTGGTCGAGATGGCGGTAGCCGAAGATGTAGGTCAGCGAACCGTTGTCGAACGCATAGTTGACGTTGGCGCTCACGGCGATGTTTTCGGACAGGTTGCAGTTGCCCGCCTCGCTCGAAAGCAGGTTCTGCGCGTTGTTGTTGTTGCAGCTGGTCGAGGTCAGGCCCGAGGCGGACTCATAGAACACCGGGCGAGTGGTGGCCGTGGGAACGTAAGGATTGGTGCCGGGCACGTTGCGCAATCCCGCATAAGTACCTGAATTGCGGGTATATTCGGCCGCGACGTCGATGGTCAGGCGGTCGGTGGGCAGCAAGCGGACATCGCCGCGCACGCCGTAGCTGCTTTCGCCGTTGAGCCATTCGCCGGTGGTGATGTTCTTGAGATAGCCGCGATCCTGAACCGCGTACCCCGACAGCTTGGTCAGGATTTGCGAGGTGATCGGCAGGTCGGCGGTGGCCTTGACGGTGTAGCGGTCATACGATCCGCCGCTCATTTCCATCTTCATGCCGGCCGTATCGGAGGGCTTGCGCATGATGACCGCGATCGCGCCGCCAGTGGTGTTGCGGCCGAACAGCGTGCCCTGAGGTCCGCGCAGTACTTCGACGCGTTCTGTATCGAAAAAGGCGTAGTTGTTGGCGTTCTGACGCGCCACGTAGATATCGTCGACGTACGTGGTGACAGGTGCATCGAAGGTTGGTGTCGACTGGCTGTTGCCAAGTCCGCGCAGATAATAGGCGTTGGCCGAAGCAAGGCCCGCATTGTGCTGCGACACCATGCCTGGAACGAATTTCGATGTGGAAATCGCATCCTGCACGTTGAGCCGTTCCAGCATCGCATCGTTGAACGCGGTGACGGTGACCGGTACGTCCTGCAGCTTTTCCTGCCGGCGCTGCGAGGTGACGACGATGTCTTCGAGCCCGCCGGTCTGTGCGCCGGTTTCTGCGGGTGCTTCCTGGGTCTGAGCCTGCGCCTGCACGGAGGCGAGGCTGAGCGGTACGAGTATCGTGGAAAGGAGCAGTCGGTAGTCGGTCATGGCGATTCCCTCATGGAATGGCGACCAGTCGCCGAGGGGTATTGTTATATTCATATATCAATATGTCAATTTATTGACGTGGCCTTCAAAACCTCAGGAAAACCGCGGGTAACGGCCGAGAAACAGGAATCCGGCGGCGCTGATCGGCAGGATTATGGCGCAAGTCAGCAGGGCAGGAGAGAAATCGTGGGCGGCATCGCGAATCATCCCGAAGGCCAGCGGCGCGAAGCCCGCACCCACCGTAAAGCACACGTAAAAAAGTCCGTAGATTGCGGAGTAGGAGCGCATCCCGAAGTATTTGGCGGTAAGATAGGCGACCACGTCGAACTCCACGCCAAGCGCGAAGCCGATCAGGAAGATCGCGAGGCCGGCAGTGGCGGGCTGCAGGTTTCCGCCTGACAGTATCAGGCAGGATGCGATCGGCACGCTCAGGATCACGAAAGCCACCGCCGGCGCCCAGAAACGGTCTAGCAGGAAGCCGCCCGCCAGCCGTCCCGTGATCGAGGCAAGGCCGACCAAGGGTGTGAGCTTGATAATGGTGGCCGGATCGAGACCCTTGTCGCTCAAGATGGATTCGAGGTTGGGCGGTGTCCCGGCCAAGGCGAAAGACAGCGGTATCAGCAGCAAGGCAATCAGCCAGAAGCGCCACTGGCGCAGCGCCTCGCTGCGGGAAAAGCCGGTAAGCGGCGTGAGCGGGCTGCTGGCGGAGCGGACGTCGGCATCGGTGGGGTCGCGGAACAGCAGGAGGGTGACGGGCGTGGCGACCAGAAGCGGCAGCGCACCAAGCGCGGCATAAGCCGTGCGCCAACCGTAGTCCGCGATGACCCAGGCCAGCAGCGGCTTGCAGGCAATGCCGAACAGGCCGGTGCCCATCATGGCGATGCCCAGTGCCAGTCCCCGGTGGCGGTCGAACCAGCGGTTTACCGTGCGGGTGAACGTGATCGGCAGGGTGCCCGCGCCGACAGCCGAGGCTACCCCCCAAGTCACGTAATACCGCGTCAGCGACCCGTCGAGCGTGGCTAGCGAGATGTAGCACAGCCCGAACAGCGCAAGCGAGCAAGCCGAGACGAGCCGGGCGCCGTAACGCTCGCACAATACGCCGGCGACGGGCGCGGCGACCAGAAGCGCCAGTGTCGTGATCGTCAGCCCGGCCATGATCTCGCCCATCGACCAGCCGAAATCCCGGGCCAGATGCGGCGCGAAGATTCCGAACGTATAGAACGGCAAGGTGACCAGTCCGCTGCCGATGCCGATCAGCGAGGCCAGCAGGATCGTCCAGCCCCGCGTGAATTCTCCGCCCTCTGCCGTCGTGGAGGCGCGATGTTGCAACGAGGCCTTGTCGATCCGGTCTGCCTGCAAGTGTCTGCCTTCCGTGAAATGCGCCGAATTGCAGGGAGCCTGTTTCTGGTGCTTATGCCCAGCGCGGGGTGCGGCGGCATCCGCACAGCGGATAGCGGCGGGTGCGCGCTGGCCGGGCCGTGCAGGTTGGAGGGACTATCGCGCGGCAAACACCGATATGGAGAAGTCTATCATGGCCGCCTGGCTCGTCGTCACCGCCCACCTCAAGGATCGCGAGGCGTTCATGTCCTGCGGCTACGCGCAGGCTGCCGCAGATGCGCTGATCAATTACGGCGGAACCTACGTCGTGCGGGCGCCCGGCGGCACGGTCCTGGAAGGCGAAGGCAAGGATGGCGGCTCGGTCGTCGTTTCCGAATGGCCCGACCGCGCGGCCGCGCTGGCATTCTGGAATTCGCCTGAATACACGTCGGCCAAAGTGCTGCGCGAAGGCCTTGCGGACATCTCCGTCACGCTTGTCGGCGCCTGATGAGAAATACTCCTGCCGGTTGATCCGGCAGGAGTGCTGCGCGGCGTATCAGTTGTCTGGCGCGCCGTCGTTGGACCAGTTCTGCCAGTCGCGGCTGACGAAGACCTCGTCGATCAGCGTGCGCTGATAGCACTTGCCGTCACGGAACCACTGCCAGGTGCGCGCGCGGTTGGTGCGCTCGTCGTTGTTCTGGATCATCTCGTAGAGGTAGATGCCCGGCTCGTCGTGGCGGGTCCAGTTGAGGCAGGTGGAACGGTTGAAGTCGTCTGGCTGCATCGTCGCGGCCCAGCCCTTGATGAGGGCGTTGTCCCACCAGATGCGGCCATCCTTGTAGACGGCCGGGAAATCGCGCACTTCGACGCGGCCATCGTCCCAGTAATAGTGATTGGTCTGGTGATAGTGATCGACGCCGTCCTTATTGAACAGGCGGCAGATCAGGCGCGAACGATGCTGGTCGGTCAACTCCCCGGTTTTAGCGTCGTAGTAACGGTACCAGCCTTCCCAAACACCTTCATTGGAGGCGAGCAGCGGCATGGCTTCGCGCACGCCCGGTTCGTTGATCAGTTCTGTCATGACTTCTCCTCTGCATCTCGCTGCGGTAGCTTTGTTATGGAAAATCGGGACCGTCGCGGTCATGACGCATGTCTGCGGTAAAGCGGCCTGCGCGGCTGATGGCTGAACGAACATATCCGTCCTGCGGACAGGGGCGCGTTACGCCCCGGGGATGTTCCCGCCATCTACCGGCAGGTGCACGCCCGATATCGCGCGATTGGCGGGGTCTGAAAGGAACAGCACGGCGCGGGCGATGTCCTGGGGAGAAGCGAGGCGGCCAAGCGGGCTGAAACTTTCCATGCGGCGAAGGAAATCACCGTCATCCTCCCCGTCCTGAAGGTTGCCCATCAACATCGTGGTGGGCACCGCGCCGGGCAGTACGGCATTGACCGTGATGCCGTAGCGTCCGGCGGCGCGTGCAGCCGTACGCGTGGTCATCAGCGCGGCGGCCTTGGACGCGCTGTAGGCGGCGCCGGCGGGATTGGCGGTAATCGACATGCCCGAGCCCATGTTCACGATCGCCCCGCCCCCACGCCCCTTCATGCGCAGGATGGCATGCTTGCAGCCCAGAAACGTACCGTCCGAATTGATCGCGAAATGACGCCGCCAAGTGTCGAGCGGCATGTCCTCGAACGCGATATTGGGAACGTAAATGCCGGCATTGTTGATGAGGATGTCCAGCCCGCCAAGCTTCGCATCGACAAAGTCGAGCAGGTCGGTCCAGGCCGTTTCGTCAGTGACGTCGAGCCTGCGTTCGATCACGGGCCGAGAACTGGCCGCGCCCTGCGCATCGCCGTTTTCGCAGGAAAGATCGGCGCTCACCACGGCTGCGCCTTCCTGCGCGAACGCGGCGACGATGGCCGCGCCGATACCGCCGCGGCCTCCTGTCACCACCACGTTCAGGCCGGAAAAGCGGTCCGTCTGCATTGTCTGAATTCCCAAAGCCGCGCCGGCGCCTGTCAGCCAGGCTTCCCGTCAAGAATGGAAGCCCGGCCGGTAGTCTTTAGAAGCTGTACTTGACGGTGCCGAGCACTGTTCGCGGATTGGCCATCACGCGCGGGTTGATGACGGAGAACCCGAACCCGGTCGTCCAGTAGGTCTGGTTGGCGAGGTTCTTGCCCGCAACCTGGAAAGTCCAGGGGCCGACATCGTAGCCGACAGAGGCGTTGAACAACTGGGTCGCCTTGACGTGACCGACCTCCAGGTTATCCGGCGTCGAGAAATACTGGTCGCGGAAGGCGGCATCGGCGCCGATCTTGGCCGTGCCCGCTCCGACCGGCATCGAATAGTCCACGCCGATCGTGCCCTGGTACTTGGGCAGCGAAGGAGGATCGTTGTCGATCACTGACGCTACCACGGAGTCAGTGGAAAGGTATTTGCCCCAGTTGACCGAGCCGTTGCCCCAGATCTGCAGTCCGGTCACCGGGCGCCAGGCCAGTTCAGCCTCGATGCCCGCGATCCTGACGTTGTAGTTTTCGACCAGGAAGCCGCCGTCGTTGAGGTTCACCGTTTCCTGACGATCGGTGATCTTGTTTAGGAAGCCGGCAAGCGAACCGCGCAGGGTGCGGCCGATGTCGGCTTTGACGCCCGCTTCCCAAGCTTTCGTGGTTTCGGGCCGGTAAGCGCTGGCAAGCTGCGCGGCGGTCGAGGCGAGGCCGTTGTAGCCGCCCGACTTGAAGCCCACGGTGTAGGAACCATAAAGCAGGACGTCGGGCGAGGCCTTGAAGTTGATGCCGAACTTGGGCGTGAACTTCTTGTAGTGATCGCGGCTGACGGCGGGTGTGCCGGCAAGCGTGGCGTCGAGGCTCTTGTCCTCCAGCGTGTAGCGTCCCCCCGCCACAAGCGAGAGTTGGTCGGTGACGTTGAAGGTGAGCTGGCCATATCCCGCCCAGGCATCGGTCGCGGCATGGAACCGGGTCAAGGACGGTGCGAAGAAGATCGTCGAAGTCATGTCCTGATCGCCCTGCTCATGGAAGAAGTAGAGCCCGGCGACATAGTTCACGAGATCATCGGCGAGCGCGCCTGCGACCTGGGTTTCCTGGCTGACCTGCCAGGATTTCGACTTGCTCTCACGCACGAACAGCGCCAGCGGCGTATCGCCGGTGCTGCCGATCATCGATGGGTAGACACCGCCCGAGAAGTCTTCGCCCCAGGAATCCTTCAGGCGCGAGTAGGCGGTGATCGAGGTGATCGTGCCGCCCGGATAGTCTGCGGAAAGGCGCAGCGATCCACCCTTCTGCGTGACCGTGGTATAGGAAGGGAAGGGCGAGAGCACGGTGCGGTAGGAGCCCGAGAGCGGAACGATTTTCCCCTCGTCGTTAGTGACCGTGTTGCTGGCCCACTGCCCGTCGCTCTTGAGGTGGACGTAGAACAGGTTCAGGCGAGCCTTCACCGCATCGCCCTTGTAGGCGAGGTCGAACTGGCCGCCCTGGAAGTCTTCCTTGCCCACCTTGCGGTCGAGCGTGGCGTTGTACTGGCGGCCGCCGTCGCGCGCGCGGACGATGCCGTTGAGCGAGAATGCCCACTTGCCGTCCTTGCTGATCGGCACCGAAAGGTAGCCCTTCACGCGGCGCTCGTTCCAGGTGCCGTAGCCGACCTGCACGTTGCCGGTCAGGGTGTCTGCGGGCTGCTTGGTGATGATGTTGATGGCGCCGGCTGCGGCGTTGCGGCCATAAAGCACGCCCTGCGGGCCTCGCAGCACTTCGATGCGCTCGATCTCGGCGAAGTCGAGCAGGGCGGCCTGCATGCGGGCATTGTAGACATCGTTGACGTAGAGCGCGACTTCGGGCTCCGACATGATGTAGCCGCCATCGGTGACGCCGCCGCCGCGAATATAGGCGGTGAGGCCCGCGCTGCCGCCAGTCACGGCGGTGAGGTTCACGTTCGGCGCAAGGCGGCCGATGTCGGTCGGGGCAAGGACCTGGCGGGTCTCGATCTCGGCAGCGGTGATCGCGGTGACCGAGATGGGCACGTCCTGCAGCCGCTGCTCGATGCGCTGGGCACTGACCACGATATCGCCAAAGCCGCTCTGCGGAGCGTCGGCTTCAGGAGCGGCTTCCTGCGCCATGGTCATGGTCGGAAGCGCACTAATAGCTGTCGCGACCAGCAGCGTCCGCATCACAGACTTGTTCATTTGAAAACTCCGATTGAACCTGAACCTCGCCTTCCATCACCGGGTCGCCCTGCGTCGACTCTTCGGTGTGGCATCCCCTCCTGCGGATTGCAGGTGGGGTGTTCCCCTGCCTGCGGCGCCATTCTGCGGCCCTTGTGACCAAGGGATGCAGGAGCGATGTCCTTGGCCGGCAGCAATCCGCACGGATCACCGCTGGTCGGACACCGGCGGTGCGGAACCTGAATGTCGCGGTTGAGCCAAAAGGTCCACGGTGCGCAGCCCGTGCCGGAATGTTTTTTCCGGCACGGGATGGATCGGGTGGATAATGTTGTCCGGCCGGTCAGGCGCTTGGAGTGGGTGCAGCGGGGTGCACGGGCCGCTGCGAGCCCTGGGGCAAGGGCGGGTCTCCGCCGCTTACTTCATACCAAACCGATGGAGGGCCGAAAGGTACGCGACGCGGCGCGGCATGGCTGTCGCTGGTAGCAGGGCCTGCCCGGCAGGCTCCTCCTTAGTCGGGCCGGATCAGTCGCCGCAGGCGTTCATTGGCATGCCCACGTAGTCTAGCTTCACGTCCGACAGCGACAGGGCCAACGGAGCGTTCGCACTGAGCACGAAGGGTGCCGTGATCGCGGCCATGTTCGCGCCGCGGCTGGCGAAGCACTGCAGCGGCACGGCGATGCGGGCCCATTCGCCGGGAGCCGCGCGGATAAGAGTTGCTCCGATCGGCACCGAAGTGGTCTTGCCGCCGTTTTCGATGCCCAGCATCACCGGTCCGGTCGGCTTGGTATCGACGCGGTATTCGAAGACCAGGCTGATCTCGCCGTTGCTCTCTCGCGAGAGGTCGATGGCGCGCGGCGCGGTGATCGCGACCCGGCCGGTCTGGGGACCTGCGCCTGACCACGTGAAGCGCAGCGCATCTTCCTGCGTGCGGCGGTCGACGCCGATCCGGGTGACCGTCTGCGTGTCGATCGACCATCCTGCTGGAACGCGGCCCTTGCCGTAAAAGACACCCGGCGTCGCCTCGGCCATGCCGGCGGGGCGGGCCTCGTCCAGTTGCGCCACTTTGCCGGGCGCTGCGTAGGACAGGCCGTAGCCGAAGGCGAACAGCGGATCGTACCCGGCATCGCGGCGGTTGAGCACGTACTGGTCAGGCCGCTTGGGCCAGGAGAAGCTGAGCTTGCCCCGGAAGTCGTGGGCCGGTTTGCCGTCCGCCCCCGCGAACAGCACGTCGGCAACGCCGCCGCCCTCGCTGCCGGGGAGGAAGGCCGCCACGAAGGCGTCGGAGGCGTTCATTTCGGCATTCACCCATAGCGGACGGCCGGAGAGGAATACCGACACCACCGGGACGCCTGCTGCCTTGAGGCGGCGCAGCATTTCCAGATCGGACTTGTCGCCGGGGCTATATTCGAGGTTCGGAATGTCGCCCTTGAATTCGGCATAGGGCTGCTCCCCGAAAACGACGATGGCGGCGTCCGGCTTCGCGGTGAACTTGCCGTCCGGTGCATAAGTGGCGGTGCCGCCGCCGGTCTTCACGGTCTGCTCGATGCCCTTCCAGATCGAGGTGGCATTGGGGAAGGCGGAGTTTGGCAGATCCGCACCCTGCCACGTGATCGACCAGCCCCCCGCCTGCTGGCTGATGCTGTCCGCTGCGTTGCCGGCTACCAGAATGTTGGCCGCAGGCTTCAGGGGCAGCACCCCGTTGTTCTTGAGCAGCACCAGAGATTCGCGCACGGCCTCACGCGCGATCGCACGGTGCTGGGCAGAGGCGATTACGTCGAATTTGGCCGCGAAGGCGCGCGACGATGGCCGTCCGCGATCGAAGGTTCCGGCGCGCAGCTTCACCCGCAGGATGCGCCGCACTGCATCGTCGAGACGCGCGGCGGGGATGGTGCCCGCCTTGGCTTCGGCCAGAGTATTGTCGTAGAGTTGCTTCCAGCCGGGGCCGGAATACATGAACATGTCCAGCCCGGCATTGATCGCCTGCGGGCAATCCTCATTGCTGCACCCTTTGACCTGGCCGTGGCTGTTCCAGTCGCCGACGACGAAGCCGTCGAAGCCCATGCGCTCCTTCAGCACGCCGGTAAGCAGGCTTTTGTTACCGCTCATCTTCTCGCCGTTCCAGCTGGAGAAGCTGGCCATGACCGATTGCGTGCCCGCCTCGATCGCGGCCGGGTAGCCGCCAAGGTGAACGTCCCGCAGCACCGTTTCGGGCACGTGCGTATCGCCCTGATCGCGCCCGCCGGTGCCGCCGTCGCCCAGAAAATGCTTGGTCGTGGCGATGAGGTGGTTCGGGGCGAGGAAGTCCTTGGTGCCGACCTTGCCCTGCACACCCTCGATCATGGAGCCGGCATAGTCGGCGGCGATCTGCGGTTCCTCGGAATAGCTTTCGTAAGTCCGGCCCCAGCGGTCGTCCTGCACCACGGCGAGGGTGGGGGCGAAGGTCCAGTCCAGCCCGGCGGCGGCGGTTTCCAGCGCGGTCACTTCGCCGATCTGGCGGATCAGGTCGCGATTGCGCGCGGCGCCAAGGCCGATGTTGTGGGGAAACAGGGTGGCGCCAACGATGTTGTTGTTGCCGTGGACCGAATCCGTGCCCCAGATGATCGGGATCTTCGGCCGGCTGTCACTTCGGGTCATCGATGCGTCGTAGAATTCGTCCGCCAGCTGGAGCCACTTGGCTGGAGAGGCATATTCATCGTCATAGGGGCCGCTGTTGCCGCCGTTGAGGATCGAGCCCAGCTTGTATGTCACGATGTCGGCCGGCTTGACCGAGCCTATATCGACCTGGATGATCTGGCCGACCTTGTCCTCGATCGACATCGCTGCAAGCAGGGCGTCGATCTTCTTTTCGACCTTGGGATCGCGGCCGGGGCGGGCCCGGACTTTGGGCCAGATCCCGGGGTTGGCGATGGAAGATGCCGGCTGTTCTGTAGAGTGGTCTGTCAACGGGGCTTCGGCCAGACCGGCGCGAGGCATGGCCGTCAGCGTCAGGGCGAGGATCAGGAGGGAGGCGCTCGATGGGTTGGTTTTCATGGTCGCTCCTGTGCGCCGCAAAGCTGCGTCGGCGCCTGTGGGATGTGAGGGGGATGGGCGCGCATGTCATGCAGCGCGCGCAGGATCGGGCCGGTCATGACTGTCGTGACGACGGCCATGACGACCAGTGTCGTGAACATCGACCGGGGCAGGAAGCCAAGATCGTAGCCGACGTTGAGCACGATCAACTCCATCAACCCGCGTGTGTTCATCAGCGCGCCGAGGGTAATGCTTTCATGATGGGCAAGGCCGTTGGCGCGCCCGGCAAAGTAAACCGGGATGATCTTGGCCAGCACGGCGATCAGGCACACGGCGGCGAGCCACGCCAGTTCCAGCGCGGAGGAAAGGCCCAACAGGTTGGTGCGAAGGCCCGTGAACGTGAAGAAGATCGGCAGGAAGAACACCAGCACGAACTGCCCGACTTGCGCGTGCCAGGCCTCCACCAGCGGGCGGTTGCGATGAAACAGCAGGCCTGCTGCGAAACCGCCGAAGATCGCGAAGATACCCAGCGCGAACGTGCATAGCGCCAGCGCGAAGATCACGATCAGCAGGATCGCCAGCAAATGCGGTGGGATGGCACCATCTTTGAGCGGCAGGCGGGCGACGAGCCGGTCGCACAGGGGCGCCGCTACAAAGCGCAAGGCGAACAGGAACAGCGCAAGGCCGCC
Organism: Novosphingobium barchaimii LL02; assembly: GCF_001046635.1. Lineage (GTDB taxonomy): Bacteria > Pseudomonadota > Alphaproteobacteria > Sphingomonadales > Sphingomonadaceae > Novosphingobium > Novosphingobium barchaimii. Next base: position 739,587 of record NZ_KQ130453.1, on the reverse strand, counting down.
CAGATGCACGACCAGATAGGCGACGGAAAGCTGTGCGGCGGCGAACGCGGCGATCCCGGCCAGCAGTAACCAGCCGACCACATCGTTCACGGCAGCAGCGGAAATGGCGACTATGCCGACGTCGCTGCGGGTCAGTCCGTATTCGCCCAGGATACGCCCCAGGATCGGGACCGCGGTGATCGCCACCGCCACTCCGCAGAACAGGCTGTAGACGAGCGGGTCGATACCCGGGGCCAGACTGGCGGCCGATAGCTGGCCGATGCCGATCCCGGCAAGAAACGGCGCGAGGATCGAGGCGAGGGCTACGGCTATGGTCGCTCGTTGCAGCCGGGGCATTTTCAGGCGGTCGAATTCGAACTCGATGCCGATCTGGAACATCAGCAGGATCAAGCCGATCTGGCTCAGTACCGTAATTGCGGGCTCCGGCTTTGCCCCGAACAGGGCGAGCGAGACGCCGGGAAAGAAATACCCGAACAGCGACGGGCCAAGCAGCAGCCCGGCGACGATCTCACCCACCACGCCGGGCTGTCCCATGCGCCGGAACAACCCGTGCATCACTCGCGCCGCGCCGATCATCACGATCAGTTGCAGCAGCACCGTGAACAGCAGCAGCTCGTTTTGGTGGGTGGAACCGGTCATGGTGGATCAGCGCACGCGATCAGGGCCGCGCCGACTGGGCGTCTACCGTTGCCGTGCCCTTCAGCGCGGCATCGCCGGCGAAGTGGCCCACCACCACGGGATAGGCACCCGCATCGACCTTCCAGCCCGGCGCGGTCTCATCGAAGCGGGAGATCACGCGCGGATCGACGGTGACGGAAACATGGCGCATCTCACCCGGCGACAGGCTGACTTTCTCAAAGCCGGCAAGGCGGTAGGCGCGGGTTCCGGCTGCGCTTTTCGCCTCGACATAGACTTGCGGGACATCCGCGCCTGTGCGTTTGCCGGTGTTGGTGACGTCGAAGCCGACCGTCAGTTTGGCGCCGCCCTCGATTTTCAGGTTGGCGTAGGTAAAGCTGGTATAGGTCAGCCCGTAGCCGAAGGGGAACAGCGGTTTGCGCTGCTTTGCTGCGTACCAGCGATAGCCCACCTCGGCGCCTTCCAGGTAGTCGACGGTAAACGGCGCGACGCCGCCGCTCATGCCGTAAACAGTCTTGTCACCGGCGCTGCGGCGCGCATCGGCGGCGTGCAGTTCGGCAAGGCCTGCGGGTTCGCTGCGAGGGGCCTGGTCCACGCTTGCGGGGAAGGTGATCGGCAGGCGGCCGGAAGGATCGACTTCGCCAAACAGGATGCGCGCGATTGCCTCGCCGCCGCGCTGGCCCGGATACCAGGCTGACAGGATGGCGGGCACGCGGTCTACCCAGGGCATCAACACCGGCCCTCCGCTTTCGAGCACGACCAGTGTTTTCGCATTGGCGGCGGCGACGGCATCGATGAGCGCGTCCTGCTTGTCGGGCAGGGTCATGCTTTCGGGGTCCTGCGCCTCGGTTCGCCATGCCCAGGCGAATATGATCGCCATGTCAGCGCCGCGCACCGCCTCGGCCGCCGCTTTCGGATCGCTGCCGTCGAGGTAAGTCACGCTGGCCTGCGGCGCCAGCGCGCGGATCGCCTGAAGCGGCGAGGATGCGTGCCAGGTGATCCGCGCGAAGGATGCGGCCGCGCCTGTCGTCAGGGGGATCTCCACTGGAGCGCCGCCCACCGAGCGGACCTGCGAGGAGCCGCCGCCCGACAGCACGCCCACATCGGCATGGGCACCGATCAGGACGATCTTCTTCGCGGTTTTGGCCAGCGGCAAAATGTCGCCCTTGTTCTTGAGCAGGACGATGCCTTCCTCTGCCGCGCGCTGGGCGACCTGTGCATGCGCGGCATAGTCGATCGGCTGGGCGCTATCCGGCACGGGCTTGTCCATTAGCCCGCTATCGATCACCCCGAACAGGATGCGCCGGACCATGTCGTCCAGCCGCGCCATCGGCACGCTACCGTCCTTCACGGCGCTGGCCAAGGCCTTGTCGAAGTACATCGCATCGTCCAGTTCCTGCCCGGAATCTTGATCGAGGCCGTTCATCGCCGCTTTCTGCGTCGAATGGACGGCGCCCCAATCGGACATGACCCAGCCCTTGTAGCCCCAGTCCTGCTTGAGGACGGTGTTCAGCAGCCAGTCGTTCTCGCAGGCGTAGTCGCCGTTAACCTTGTTGTAGGCGCACATGACCGAGGCAGGCTTGCCGATTTCGGTGGCGATCTGGAATGCCAGCAGGTCGCTTTCGCGCAAGGCGGCCCTGTCGATCCGCGCGTCGAGTACGGTGCGCCCGGTTTCCTGCGAATTGAGCGCGAAGTGCTTGATGGTCGAGACGATGGCGTTGCTCTGCACGCCCTTGATATGTGCGCCCGCCATCACACCGGCGAGCAGGGGGTCTTCGCCCAGATATTCGAAATTGCGGCCGTTCCACGGATCGCGGGTCAGGTTGACGCCGCCTGCGAGCAGGACGTTGAAGGTCTTGGCGCGCGCCTCCGCACCGATCATCGCGCCGCCTTCATAGGCCAGGCGCGGGTTGAAGGTGGCGGCGGTAGCGATACTGGCGGGCAGGGCGGTGGCGACATCGCCCTTGCGCTGCTCCACCTGGTTGGCCACGCCGAGGCTGGCGTCGCTTTCGCGCAGGGTGGGGATGCCGAGGCGAGGAATGCCGGGGACGTGCCCGGCGGACGGGATCATCGCGATCGGCGGCTGCGGCTTGGCAAGGGGCGGGAAATAGCTGTGAACCAGTTGGAGCTTCTCCTCCAGCGTCATTGCCTTGACCAGTGCATCTGCCCGCGCTTCGGCCCCGGCTTGGGAAGATGCATGCGCGGGGGTGGCCGCCTGCTCCTTTGCAAAGACGGGCGCGGCAAGCGATGTCCCGGCCATCAGGACGGCGATCAGGGCGGCGTGCTGGGGAAATCTCATCGGGAAACCTTGCTGGACTGGATGCCGGTGCGGGCATGATAGTGGTTCAGGAGCGCGCGGTGATCGGGCAGGCCGCCGCGTGCGCCGGCATGAGCGCTGCGCACGCGGGCGAAAACCTCGCGCGCCTGCGCCGCGCCGGAATAGCGGGCATTTCCCAGGCTGGTCTCGAAACCCATGCCGTAGAGTATGTAGTGATAGCTGGGCGGCAGGAACGTCTCGAGATCGACCACGAAATCGAACCGCGAGGGCGGGCGATGGCGCCACTGCGCCAGCATGTCGCGCAGGGGCTCGGGAATGGTGGCGGGGTCTGCATTGTCGCGCCAGTAGGCGGTGTCGCTGCGCCGGGTGATGCAGTAATGCAGCTTGAGGAAATGGACGATCCGTTCGAAGCGCGCGCTCATCAGCCGGTTGAAGCTGCGCGCGGCGGCGTCGCGGGCATCGCGGGCGGCGCCTGCGAGAACATTGGGTACGAGAAATTCGCCGACCATCCGCAGCGCGGCTTCGATCAGCATGATCCCGGTCGATTCCAGCGGCTCGAAAAACCCGGCGGAGAGGCCCACGGCCACGCAGTTGCCGATCCACTGGCGCTGACGGTAACCGGTTTCGAAGCGTAGCTGGCGTGGGCTCAGCACATCGCCCTGCGGGCCGACATAGCGGCGCAGCGTCGCCTCGGCCTCGTCGTCCGAACAGTGGCGGCTGGAATAGACGTAGCCGACGCCGCGCCGCTCGGTCAGGCCGATGTCCCAAGTCCAGCCGGCTTCGTGCGCGGTTGCCAGCGTATAGGGGCGCACCGGGGCGCCCGGCTGGGCATAGGGCACCTGCATCGCCAGTGCGCGGTCGTTGAACAGGCTGCCTGCGCACGATGTAAAATCAGCGCCCAGTGTCTGCCCGATCAGCAGGGCGCGAAAGCCTGAGCAGTCGAGGAAGAAATCGCCCGGGACAATGCGGCCATTGGCCAGTTCCAGCGCGGCGATATCGCCATCGGCCTTGCGCTGTACAGCGGCGACTTTGCCGTCGATCCGCTCAACCCCGGCGGCGATGGAGATTTCGCGCAAGTAGTCGGCGAAGCGCGCCGCGTCGAAATGATAGGCGTAGTTCATTGGGCCGGAGAAGTCGGGGTCTTCGGGGCGCTTGGGCGCGCGCCCGGCGCGGATCACCTGCTCCTGTACGGTGACGGCGTCGGCCCAGGAGGGGCGCTGCGGGCTGGTATCGGCCAGCCAGTGCGGCAGGAGCGCTTCGTCCTCGCCGCCGATGGGTATGTTGAAGGGGTGAAAATAGGTGTCCTTGCCCGTGGCCCAGCCTTCGAACAGGACGCCCTGCTTGAAGGTGGCATCAGCACGCACGAGGAACTCCGCCTCGCTGATGCCCAGCCCCGCCAGGGTCGAACGGATGGTCGGGAACGTACCTTCCCCGACGCCGATGATGCCGATCTCGCTGGATTCGACCAGCGTGATGCCCGTCATCTTCAACGTGCGGGAAAGATAGGCGGCGGCCAGCCATCCGGCCGTGCCGCCGCCCAGTATGACGACACGACAGGAGGAGGGATTGTCGATCGTCATACCTTGCGCCTCTTTAGCTCAGGGTCAGAAGTTCGCGCGGGCGCGAACGCCCCAGGTACGCGGCGACTGCAGGTTGGACAGGAACACCGGGTCGTAGCGCGGTGCGCCGAATGCACTGGCATTCGTGCGGATCTTGCCGTTCTCGATGTTCTGGATGAACGCCTCGACCGTGTAGTTCTGGTCCGCCGACGTGAAACGCAGCGATGCGTCCGAACGGAAGTAGGCCTTCTGGCGATCCCAGTCCGTGCCATTGGTGCCGCGATCGGGCATGTTGTCCGCCGGATCGTTGGCGTTGACGAAGGGGTTGGAATCGCCGTTGAAGTAGCTCAGCCAGCTCTTGGTTTCATAGTGCGTGGTGAAGCGCGGGGTGATCGTGGCTCCGCTCGCCAGTTCGAAGTCGTGCTCGTAGCTGATGCTGGCCGAAAAGCGCGGGGCATGGGCCAGTTCGTTGCCCTGAAGCTGTGCGATCGAGGACGCCTTGCCGCCATCATAAAGCCGTCCGTCGACGCTCTCCAGAAATTCCAGCTTGGTCTTCTGGAGCGTGCCGGAAAATTGCAGGCGGTCGGCATTGGTCAGGTTGGCGTTGAGTTCCGCCTCAAGACCGTAAGCCTTTGCGCCCTGGGCGTTCTGGGTGACGATCTGGCTGCGCACCACGTTGCCCTCGGCGTCGCGGAAGGTGACGGCCTGGTTGACCTGATATCCCTTGAAGTCGGAATAATAGGCCGCCAGGTTCAGCGTGACGCGGCGATCGAGGAAGCGGGTCTTGAGGCCTACTTCGTAGTTGGTCAGCGTTTCCGGGTCGGTCAGGCCGGCGTTGTCTTGAATGTTGCCCGACTTGAAGCCGGTGGAAAGGCTGGCATAGCCAAGCGTGTCGGGTGCAAGGTCGGCGTCGACACGGGCGAGGTAGGTCAGTTTGTCCCACTTGCCCTTCACGTCGTTGTTGGAAATGCCGAAGCCGGGCAGCAGGGCGACCAGTTCGGCGGCGCTTGCGCCAGGATAGGCGCCGAAGATGCCGCCCTGGCAGGCGCCGCCGGGCGCGGAATCCGCCGCCGAGCAGCCATCACCCGAGAAGGTGACGTTGCGGCCGCCGATGTCCTGCTTCTTGTCCGAGGTGTAGCGCAGGCCGCCGGTCACGCGCAGCCAGTCGGTAGCGTGCCACACCGCCTGGCCGAACGCGGCGCGGCTGTCGATCTGGCGGTTGGCCTGGATGAAGCTGCCCGCCCAGCTGAAAGTGCCGTCGCGGTAGCCGTTGCGCTGGTCGATATCGAAGCGGATCTTGTTCTTTTCGTGGCTGTAGTAGGCGCCCAAAATCCAGTCGATGGCCTGTTCGCCGGTCGACTTCAGCTGGACCTCGTGGCTCTGGAAATCATAGCGCGAGGACAGCGTGCGGTTTTCGTTGAAGGCGCCCAGCGGCAGGTCGTTGCCATCGGCGTCCGCCAGCCCGGTCGGGGGCAGGGCGCCCGCATCGGCGTCGGTTCGGGTGCTGCCGCCGATGCGCGACCAACCAGCGATGTAGCTTAGCTGGATGCCGTCGGTGAGGTCGTAGTTCATCGTACTGCGGGCGGCGACCGAGTAGCGGTCAGTATCGGGCGCGGTGTCGGAAAGCGTCGACCAGCGCTTGGTGTCTGCGCGGGGCGTCTGCAGCAGGCCGATGACCGGCGCACCGTTATCGAGGAAACCTTCGCCCGAGAGGTTCCAGCTGAACCGGTCGCTAGGCTGCCACAGCATCGAGACGCGACCTGATTGCTGGTCGGCGGCATAATACTTTTTACCGGTGGTGACGAAGGCCGACCTGTTTATGCCCGCGATGTCCGGGGCGGGCTGGAAGTCGGCATACCCTTCGTGACGGTCGCTGACGAAGGCGACGCGGAAGGCCAGGGTGTCGGTCACAGGAATGTTGATCGCGCCGCGCACGCCGAAGCGGTCGTAATTACCGGCGGTCAGTTCGACGTTGCCCTCGAATTTGCCCAGCTTGGGCTTGGCCGAGATCAGGCTGAGCGCGCCGACGGTGGCGTTGCGTCCGAACAGCGTGCCCTGCGGGCCGCGCAGCACTTCGACGCGCTCCATATCGTACATCAGCACCGAGGCGCCCTGCGAGCGGGGCGAATAGATCCCGTCGATGTAGATGGCCACTTCGGGATCGGCGACTTCGGTATAGGCGCTGTCATTGCCGATGCCGCGCAAGGTCAGCAGCACTGCGGACTGGTCGCCCTGCTGGTTGAATTGGAGCGAAGGAACGAAGCGGGCGAGGTCGGTGACGTCCTTCACCTGGTTCTTGTTCAGCGTATCCTGACTGAACGCGGAAACCGCGATCGGAGTGGATTGCAGCGTGGTTTCGCGGCGTGTTGCGGTGACGATGATGTCATTGTCGGATGCAGCCTCTGGCGCGGCCGGCGGCATTGCTGCGTCCTGAGCGTAAGCTGCGGATACGGAAAATAGGCAAGTCGCAAGCGCTGTGCTCGCGACGAGTGCATGCCTCGTCATGGTCATCCTCCCAGATGCGTCGTGTTGTCGCAGTGCAAAGACCAAATCCTGACATCGTTGTCAACGTGTGATTTGACATCGATGTCAAAAACGGTGTTCTATCTGCTCCGGCCTTTTGCAAAGCGGGCAAGGGTGATCTAGGTGCTTTCCATGACCATTCCTCAGCCGTCGATTGTCTTGCGTAAGTCCTCGGAGTTGGTGGCAAAACGGCTGTTCTGGCTGTCGATCGGGGTGTTCTTCATTGGCGGTTTTCTAAGCTCCGCAGTAAGCCTGCTGGTGCCGCAACTGAAGGAAATCCTGACGCTGGACTACAAGGGGGCGTTGCTGATTCAACTGGCGTTTCACTCCAGTTATCTGTTTTTCGCGCTGCCTGCCGCGTTCGCGGTGGTACGAGTCGGCTATATGCGTGCGATTGCTTTCGGGCTTTCGGTCATGACCGCCGGTTGCCTCGCGCTGGCGATTGCCCAGGGCGCGCGGCAGTTCGTGCTGGTGCTGGGGGCGCTGCTGCTACTTTCGGCGGGGCAGACGGTTCTGCAGATCGCCTCGAATACGGTGGTTACTGTGATCGGCCCATCGCGCGGTGCGGCTTTCCGATTGACGCTTCTGCAGGGGTTCAATTCGCTCGGCACGGTGATGGGGCCGCTGCTGAGCGCGCCTTTCCTGCTGGCGGAAGTAGCCCCCGGCGGGGATGCGGCAGTCAGGGCGTCTTTGCCTTTCGTGTTTTCCGGGGCGGCGCTGGCGGCGCTTTCCACGTTCTATCTGGTGCAGCGCGGATTGCTGCACGATGCCGCTACCGCGCCGGACGGCTTGCCCGAGCGGTGGAGCCGGCAGATATTCGCCGTGCTGCGCGATCCACGCCTGCTATGGGGAACTGCCGCCATCTTCGTCTATGTCGGCGCGGAAGTGACGATCGGGACATTGATGACCAACGTATTGATGCTGCCCGAACGCCTGTCGCTATCTCCGGTCAGCGCAGGTCGGATGGTGAGCCTGTATTGGGCCGGGGCGATGGTGGGACGCTTCGCCGGGGCCTGGCTGATGACACGGGTGGGGGAAGCGGCGCTGCTGCTTTATGCAGCGCTGGGTGCGGTGCTGCTGACAGGCGCGGCGATCGTCCTGCCCGGCCTGACCGGTTCGGCCGCGCTGATTGCGGTGGGACTGTGCAATGCGATCATGTACCCGACCATCTTTGCGATGGCGATGCCGCGCGACTCACGGCTTGCTCCGCTGGCCTCGATGTGGCTGTGCATGGCGGTGGTGGGGGGCGCTGTCGTCCCCATGCTGACCGGGGTGCTGGCCGATGCGATAGGCCTTTTGCCCGCGCTGCTGCTGCCTGCACTATGCTATGTCGCCATTGCAGTGTTCGCGATTTTCTGTGCCTTTCCGCGCAGGGTGCCGGCATGAGTGTCATCACCATCAAGGACGTCGCGGCTCGCGCCGGGGTCTCTGCCAAGACCGTATCGCGCGTGATTAACGGCGAAGCGCATGTCCGCCCGGAACTGCGCGAGCGGGTGGAGCGCGTCGTCGCCGAACTGGATTACCGCCCCAATGCCTTCGCGCGCAGCCTGTCCAGTTCGCGGTCCTATCTGCTTGGCCTGTTCATCGACGACCCGGTCTCAGGCTATGCGGCCGATGTCCAGCATGGCGCGCTGATGCGCTGCCGTGAGCGCAGCTATCACCTTGTCGTCGAGCCGGTTGACCTTGGCGGCGCGAACTGGGCGGGTCAGGTGCGCTCCAGCATCGCCGCGCTGCGCCTTGACGGAGCGATCATCGCCCCGCCTATCTGCGACGAAGCGGCGCTGACCGCCCTATTCGCCGAGGCGGGGCTGCCGATGGTCCTTGTCGCCCCAAGTTCAAAGGCCCCGGCATCGGGCAGCGTGAGCATGGACGATCGCAGCGCAGCACGCGAGATGACCGATTATCTGCTGGGGCTGGGACATCGCCGCATCGCCTTCATTCAGGGGCCGGAGAGCCATCGTTCCTCGGCTCGGCGCGAGGATGGCTTTCGCGAGGCGATGGTGACGGCCGGTATCGCGGTGGATGAAAGCACAGTGCTGCGCGGCGATTTCACTTTTCGCGCCGGTCTGGAACTGGGCGAGCGGCTGCTGGCGGGGCCCGCGCGGCCGACCGCCATTTTCGCCGCGAACGACGATATGGCGCTGGGCGCCCTCATTACCGCGATGAAGCTGGGTATCGCCGTGCCCGAGGCGCTGTCGATCTGCGGATTCGACGATTCCGCATCTTCCCGCGCGGCTTGGCCGCAACTGACCACCATCCGTCAGCCCAAGGCAGAAATGGCCGGTGCGGCTGTCGATATATTGGTGAATCCGCAGTTCAGGAAACAGGCGGGCGGCGCGCAGTCGCATCTGCTCTTGCCGCACGAACTAATAGTCCGGGGCAGTACTGCAAGCGGGCCCGGAGCGTAACGGCGGTGCGGCGCTCGTTGTCGCAGGCGCCAGACAGCAGCGGACGAGTGCAAGTTCTGGCGCGCCAGTCAGGATTGCGCAGCTTCATTTCGTGAGACAAATTGCCATGCGAATTGGCGGGCAAGTCGACCTTTTCAAAAAATAACGTCACGCTCCAGCTCAGAAGCCAGGGCCCGGTCTGCCAAAATGGAACACCGCAATGGAAATGGTGGAGATTGGGACTGTCCCTAGTAAGCGGCCATAGCCGGGGAACAGTTGAGCCGGCATTGCCTTGCGATCCTCCTCAAAATAAGCGATGCCGGTCGATGCAGCATCGCATGACGTGGGGGTAGCATTGATTTCTCGCTTGATGCTCGCCCTTGCTGCAGTGCTGGCTCTGACCGTCGCGGCTTCGCCCGCCTGGTCGCAGGGCGCTCCTGATGACCGAACGGCGCTTAGTGACTGGCGCAGGACCGCCGCGGGGGCAGAAGCGCTGCTGGATCTTCCGCTGGCGCGTCGCGAAGGAGTAACTGCCGATCAGTGGCAGGATCTGCGCATCAAACTGACGATCCAACGAGAAGAGGGGCTTGAACTGGTCCAGCGCGGCACGCTGCGCGGGCGGATCGTCGGGGCGCAGATAGCCGAGCTTGCCGAACTGGATCATACTCCCGCAACGGGGCATGCACAGCCCGGTTGGGTCAAGACCAAGATTGCGGCGTTGAATGTAGACCTTGCGCGTGAGGAAGGCCCGGCCATCGCCGCGCGCGATATTCACGCGCAGGCTTCCGTGCTTATCGGCGACATAGACGAGATCCTGCGTGAGAAGCGGCGCGCCAAGCTGCTCGCGCACGACCGGTCGGTCCTGGGGCCGGGAACATGGGCGGCGGCTGGCGAGGAATTGCGTTCCGGCGCACTGGGCCGACCGGCCAAGGTATCGATCGCGGCAGCGCGGCCACCAGCGAGAGTGGAGGTCATGCCTCTGCCGTTTCGCCTCGCCCTGGCGGTGGTTTTGGGGTTGGGGGCGGTATGGGCGGCCTTCCGGTGCCGTGCGGCCTTGCGCTGCTTGCTGGAGGCGCGGCGGGGCGAAGCTTCGCCCCGCGGCAAGCTGGGCCTCGCATTTCTGCGCGACCTGCTTGATGTGGTAATCCCTGCGGCGGCGCTGCTGCTCGTGTTCGTCCTGATGCGGCTGGTGGATGCGGATATGCCGGTCTTGGCCTCGCTCGGCGGGAATATTGTCGGTGCGGGGATGACCGTCATTTATGCGCGTTGGCTGGCACGGAGCCTGTTCGCACCGGCATTTCCCCCGGCGCGGCTCATCCGGCTTCCCGATGGAGCAACGGCCCGCGCTCTGCGGTTGGCGACGGCGCTGGGCGTTTGCCTGGCCGCAGATTCGCTGCTCGACAATTTCGAGGAAATGCCGCGCAATCCGCCGGCGCTTTGCGCGCTTGCGGGCTTCGCGATCGTGGCGGCGACAGGTCTGTGCCTGTGGCGGCTGGCGCGTACCGTCAGCCATGGTCAGGGCGCCCGCAGCGCGAACAAGGCAGAGCATGCCCAAGATCCCGGACGCAGCATAGATGTCCTGCATCCGGCAGCGGCATTCATGACAACGGTGGCCGTGCTCTCGCCGTTGGCTGCGTTTGCCGGTTTCGTCCCTCTTTCACGCTATGTCCTTTTTGCGACGATTATCTCGCTTGCTATCATATGCACGGCACTGTTCCTGTTTCGCTCGCTGACCGAGGCGGCGGGCCTGCTTGTCGTGCGCGGTGCGCAGGCGGAATCGCGCTATTTTCAGTTGCTGCCGCTCCTGTTCGGCTTCCTGATTTTCATTGTCATTGTGCCACTTGTCGCGATCACGTGGGGGGCGAGCGCGGAAAGCATCGTCGATGGTATTTTGGCGATGAAGAACGGTGTCGCCTTCGGCGCAATCCGTGTCTCTTTCGGCAGCGTAATGACCTTCGGGCTGGTCTTCCTGATCGGCTACGCACTGACCCGCTGGTTGCAGCGCCTGCTCCATTATACGGTGCTCGACCGTCTGCGCGTGGATGTCGGCGCGCGTGCAGCGATCCTTACCGGGCTGGGATATATCGGCCTCACGCTTGCCGCCGTGGTGGCGATCACCGCCGCCGGTCTGGACCTTTCCAGTCTGGCCTTTGTCGCGGGCGCGCTATCGGTAGGCGTCGGGTTCGGTCTGCAGTCGGTCGTCGCCAATTTCGTAAGCGGCGTGATCCTGCTCATTGAGCGCCCGATCAAGGAGGGCGACTGGATCGAAGTTGCGGGTTTTTCAGGCCATGTGCGCAAGATCGCCTTCCGCTCCACCCATATCGAGACCCTCGACAAGCACGAACTGATCATTCCCAACTCGGAACTGGTGTCGGGAAGCGTTACCAACCTTACCTACGGCGGCAGCCAGGGACGCATTACCCTGCCGGTAGGCGTGGCCTACGGCAGCGACATGGCAAAGGTGAAGGCGGCGATGATCGAGGTTGCGTCTGCCCATGCCCGCGTCCTTGCCCATCCAGAGCCGAAGGTCGTGATGGACGGGCTTGGCGATAGCGCAATCAATCTCAAGCTGCTCTGCTTCGTGGACAACGTGAACGTGCGCCTTTCGGTGCGCTCTGACCTGTTCTTCGGAATCGTCGAGGCACTGGATGCCGCCCGAATTACCATCCCCTTTCCCCAGCGCGAATTGTGGGTCCACGATGCACGAACGGACATATCCGAATGAACCCACAAGACATCGGATAAATACTGATATAGTAAATCCTTAGACGCATCTTTGATGGAGGACTTCCTGCGCCGGTCACGCATTCTCATCGTCGGCTCTTTCCTGGCGGTCATCGGTGCACTCGTTCCCGTCGCCGGGATGCTCTGGATCACCTGGTCCCTTGCGGTCGAAGATGAACAGGCCGAGCTGCGGGCGGTTGCAGACCGGGTGCTGCTGCGGGCCCAGCGCTCTGCGATGCAGGCGCAAGCGGCTTTTATAGAGTTATCCGGCAACGATGCACCGGCCTGCTCGCCTCGGCATGTCGCCCTTATGCGGCGAGTGGTGTTCAATACGCCTGCGATCGAGGAAGTCGGCTATTTCGAGAGTGGCTTGCTGCGCTGTACGTCCTGGGGGCCGGTTGAGGGCACGGTGCCGGCGATCAAACCTGACTTTGCCATTGCCGGCGGTCTTCAGGTCACTCTGGCGATCCCTCCCCTGCTGAAGGGTGGAACCCGGAAACTTGCTTTCGGCTCGGGCCAATACAACGTGCTGCTGGACCCGGTGCGCTTCGTCGACGTGATCGCAGAGCCCCAGGTCAGGCTGGCCCTTTCGACCAACGATGGCCGTATGATCGCTGCCCTGAACGAGCCGGACGAGCAGCTTGTCCGCGCGTTCTCGCGGCGTCAGGGCAGTTTTACGCAAGGAGCGTTGTCAGTCAGCGTCGTGCGGTCCCGCAACTGGACTGCAATAGCGATGGAGCGCCGGCCTGCGGTTCTCGACACGCTGAGACGCGGGCAATTGCTACTGATACCCATCGCCCTGTTTCTCGCCGGGCTGATCGTCTCGATCGTGGTATGGGGATCGCGCCAGCGACTATCTTTTCGCGCGGAACTAGCCAGCGCGATACGCACCCGCGAATTCACCGTGCATTATCAGCCGATCATGAACCTCGCGACGTCGACGTGTATCGGCGCCGAAGCGCTCCTGCGTTGGCGTAGAGCTGACGGAAGATGGATCAGTCCCGAGCTGTTCGTGCCCGTGGCGGAACATGCCGGCATGATGTGGGACCTGACCGAACAGGTGATCGACCTTGTCGGCGCGGACCTCGGTCCGCTGCTGTCGCGCGACAGGTCGCTGCACATTGCCATCAACCTGTCGGCAGAGATGTTCGCCACCGACCGTATCCTTGCCTCGCTGGAGCGGCTGCACAAACTGCATGGCATAGAGCCCGGGCAAGTATGGCTAGAGGCGACGGAGCGGGCGTTCATGGACCAGGCCAGCGCGGGTGACACGATCTCGAAGGCACATGCGGTTGGCTACCGCGTGGCGATGGACGATTTCGGCACCGGCTATTCCAGCCTTGGCCACCTTCAGCAGATCGATTTCGATGCGCTCAAGATTGACAAGTCCTTCGTCGACACGATCGGTATCGCCTCGGCTAAAAGCGCGGTTATCGCGCATATCATAGACCTTGCGCAGGCGCTGAAGGTGGAGATAATCGCGGAGGGAGTGGAACATCAGGCGCAGGCCGATTACCTGCGGGACAAGGGCGTTCCCTTTGCGCAAGGTTGGCTGTTCTCACGCGCCCTGCCGGTCGAAGACTTCAAAACCTTCGTCGAGGAACAGGGGCAAGCAGTATAGTCTTTTAAAAATTGGCTTCATTCACGAATGAAGCATAACCAAAATAAATGCCCCCAACCACTCGACAATCACCTCACGCTGACAGGGTCATAGCGCGCACGACCATAAGAAAGGTGAACATGGTCCAATCGTTCAGGATGTGGGCAATAGTCGAAGTCCAGATGCTTTTGGTTTGCATGTAGGAGAGTGTCAGGACCAGCCGGACGGGGGCTATCAGCAACAATACCTGGGCCACGTTCCAGCCGTAGGTCGACAGGTGCATCGCCCCAAAGATAAGGGCAGAGCCGATCCAGGCGAGGAGAATTGCGCCGCCGCGCGAGAGCCCCATCACTTTCGCGCCCAGCCACATCAGAAAGAGAAACGGCAATATCGTGAACACTTCTTCGCCAAACAACTGGATGCCGGTGCTGATGTAGAACACGGCAGGCCCGCCGGCGATCTCGCCTCGGCTGATGCCGTCGCCCACGCCGTTGTCGACGAGATGCATATGGGACACTGCAAATGCCCCGATAGCATAGGTGAAGGCCAAGTTGATTATGCCAAAGAGTAGACCCCACCAAAGATAATTCCAGCGCCATAATTGGAAAATTGCTGTCCAATACTTTCCAAAGCGCCATGCGAAGGCGGCCATTGGAATACCCCCGAACAGGATCGATCGGAGCACGGTGTCCGCCGTCATGCTTAGCCATGCGAAGTGCGGTACTTGCACAAGCACGGCAAAGCCAAAGCATAGCGCCAGCAGCACGATGATCCAGTCGCGCCAGCTTATGCTGGTCGGGACATCGTTGTAATAGGGATAGTCCGGGATCGAATTACTATTTTTGAGCATGGCATTCCCGTTCGCTACTGCTGGCGGAACGGGATACCTATCCTGTTTTCAGTTCGATCGACAGGGCCGCATCGATCGTTGTTCGCAATCCTTGGCGGGCGGCGCTTACCTACGCAATATTGCCCGGTCAGATCAAGGCGTGGCGCGGCGTCGGCTTGAGCACCGGCGTTACGGCAGGGCTGTTCGAACCGGGTAGCACCCGGTCGACGGTGACGGGTTGATCGCCAGCCATCAGGGCACGCGCTTCCGCCTTTGTCTCGACCGCAGGGGGCGATCCGCGCAGGGGCATGCCGGCGGTTTCGCGTACCGTCAGCATTGTGAAAATGCCGATCGCTGCCGCCACCATGAGGTAATACGCCGGTACCAGCGGGTCGCCCGTCACATCCACCAGCCACGCCGTGAACAGCGGGGTCGTGCCGCCGAACAGCGATACCGACACGTTGAAAGCGATCGACAGCCCGCTGTAGCGCACCGGCGTATAGAACAGCGCCGGAAGCGTGGAGGGCATCGAACTGGTGAAGCACACCAGCGCCACGCCAAGCAGCATCAGCCCAAGGAAGATCAGCCAGTTATTTCCGGTGCCGATCAGCAGCATGCAGGGCACGGCAAGAACCAGCAGCGCGGTGCATGCGCCGATAATCATCGGCTTGCGGCCAAGACGGTCGCTGAAAATGCCGCCGACGATATTAAGCGGCATCATCACCAGCATGACCAGGATGATAAGCAGCAGCCCCTTGCTCTCCGCGTAACCCATGGTAACGCTGAGATAGCTCGGCATGTACGTGAGCAGCATGTAGTCGGTGACATTGAAGACCAGAACCAGACCGACGCACTTCAGTAGCTGGCGCCAGTGCACGCGGAACAGGTCACCCAGCCCGGGACGGTCCATTTCGCGCTTCTCCGCCTCTTCGGAATAGGCCTGGAACGCGGGTGTTTCTTCCAGTTTTAAGCGCATGTAAAGGCCCAGCAGGCCCAGTGGTCCCGCGATCAGGAATGGGAGGCGCCAGCCCCAGGCGAGCATGTCCGCATCGCTCAGCGACATCTGGAGGGCGGTCACCGTGCCGGCACCGGCGATGTAGCCGCCAAGAGTTCCGAACTCCAGCCAGCTGCCCATCAGGCCGCGCTTCTTATCCGTAGAATACTCGGCGATGAAGGTCGCTGCGCCGCCGTATTCGCCACCAGTTGAGAAGCCCTGGACCAGCCGCGCCGCCAGGAGCAGCGCCGGAGCGGCCATGCCGATGCTGTTGTAGCTGGGGATCAGCCCGATCGAGAATGTTCCGATGGCCATCATAATCATGGTGAATGCCAGCACCTTGTGGCGGCCGTAGCGGTCACCCAGCGGCCCGAAGACGATCCCGCCCAGCGGACGCACCAAGAACGCGGCGGTGAATGTCGCCAAGGTCGCGATCAACTGTGCGGTGGGGTTACCTGTGGGAAAGAACACCCGACCCAATGTGACGGCGATGTAGCCGTAGACGCCGAAGTCAAACCACTCCATCGCATTGCCCAGCGCCGCTGCACCTACCGCACGGTTGAGCGTCGATCGGTCGACCAGGGTGACGTCTTCGACTTTCATTTCGCGGCGACGTTTGAACCAGCCGAGATGCGCCTGGGGCGCTCGGATAGAGGACATGGGTATCTCCGATTCCGCCGGAAGCATGCGCGACAAGCGCGCCGCGGGACATGGCGGATAAGGCCTAATTTCGGCCGGCGATGAGGGGCGACGCCGAATTTGGCATCTAACGAATGCGCGCGCCATACACACAGTTTGCAACAAAGGGGACAGTAAGGGGCAGGGCGTGCAAGAGCAGCGATGGGGCGCGAGGTGGAGGCTATGAATTCCTCCGAGGTGCGCCCGGTCGGTTCGCGGTCGTATCGGGCCAGCTTGAACTTTAGCGGTTGATGAAACTGAAGGAAATTCTCCCGGCCCAGGCGCGCGTCGTGCTGCAATTGCGTCGTTTCGAATGCATGCTGTCGAAAGACATAGCGGTGAGCCTGGGGCTACGGGACGCCAAGGGAGGCTGCCAGCGGCTCCCAAGCGTACTTATTCCAGTCGTTTTCAAGCAGGGGCCAGTTGGAGGTATGAAGCTTGTTCAACGATCTTGCGGAAGGATCGGCTGACCGGAACTTCCAGTCCGTTATATAAGAGGAGAATTTGTGATGCGCTGCTCCGGAGCACTTTCACCACCGCTCCAGAGGAAACCCAGTAACTCCGGTGAACCTGCATGCCGCGTGCGCCGAGTTCGCGCATGGCGTCTGATAGTCGGTACAGGATCAGCGCCTCGCCCAAGCTGGTGTATACGCGAAGGT
This sequence comes from Novosphingobium barchaimii LL02, assembly GCF_001046635.1. Lineage (GTDB taxonomy): Bacteria > Pseudomonadota > Alphaproteobacteria > Sphingomonadales > Sphingomonadaceae > Novosphingobium > Novosphingobium barchaimii. Next base: position 722,720 of record NZ_KQ130453.1, on the reverse strand, counting down.
AATGTTGTTCGGCCGCCAGTGCAATCACCTCTCCTTGCAGCGAAATGGGCACTTTCGACATGAATGGCAGCACCGCTTTTGTACTCTCGGGCGGTTGGTCGTTCTCCTTGGGAGGCAGGTAGCCGAAACAAGGCATTTTCCATAAATGGAAAAGCACCAGATTGATCAATGGCCATTCGATGAAGCCATAGATGTGCGTTTTCAGGAAAAGTACGGGCTCCAAATGAATTTGCGGCAAGGGGCGGGTCATCGGAAGATCGGGGAACATCGCGAGATACGCGTGCACCCAAAGTTTCAGCGCCCCATCGGAGGGTAATGAAGCTACCACCACGCCGACCATCAAAGTACCCCGCAGGGGAATGCCCAACTCGCGCAGCCAGCCGGATAGCGCGCGCGTGACCATGTCGTTCGCCCACCATCCGCACATCGAAAGCCCGACCCAGAACAGGACGGCATGCTCTTTTGGCCAAGCTACCGTGCGCCCGGCCTGTGGCCAACCGGCTACGAAACCCAGGAACACGGGGATGCCGATGAAGTGCACGCACAGTTGCTTGAAGCTAAGCCCAAAAAGCAAAGGCTCTTTCGCAAGCCACCTGGACCTGATGAACACACGGTAACCTGCCATGCCGATTCCCCGAACTGACCGCTGAACGGAAAAGCGGTGCACCCCAGCAAGTTTCGGGGCGGCTGCTCCGTTCGTGCAACGCGAATGACGTTCACGGCGAACCGATCATGCATCAATGACATCGGTGAATTTTGATCGCCTATCGAGAACAGGCCATTGCGGCCGGGAGCATGGGCTGGCCAACCGTCCTGGGCACACCGGCCCGATCGCTCAAGCCTGGGTAGCTCGGGCGTCATCTCCCCATATGTTCGTTTGACAGGGAACTGATCCGAATAGCCGTGAAAAATCACGATTTTCGGCCAACTTGAGGGCTTAATCATGAACATTAACTGCCGTGTCCTAAGATTGACCACTGCACTGTCGACCGCGTTGCTAGGCTGGACTTCGCCAGCGGTAGCGCAAACGGCGCCGAGTGAACGGGCGAAGCTGGCCGAACCGCTTGGAGGCGACATCGTCGTGACCGCACGCAAGCGTGAGGAAAGTCTGCTCAAGACGCCGGTGACGGTCACCGCGATTACCTCCGAAATGCTGGAGGCCAAGGGTATCGTTTCGATGCAGTCGCTTGCCAGTTCCACGCCCGGGATCAACATCAACAATTCCTCCTCCGGGCACGCCGACCGCTCGTTCCAGCAGATCTCGCTGCGCGGCTTCACGCCGGTTTCGACTACGGCGACGACGACCTCGCTATTCGTTGATGGGGTGCCGGTCGCATCGCCTTCACCCTTCACCTCCATCAGCGATCCCGAGCGGATCGAAATCCTGAAGGGCCCACAGAGCGCTTACTTTGGCCGAAACACGTTTGCGGGCGCGATCAACTTCGTGAACAAGGTTCCGACCGACGAATGGCATGGACAAGTCACCGGCATGGTCGGTACGCGTGGCAACTGGCGCCTGCGTGGTTCGATCGAAGGACCGATCCTGGGCGACGCGCTGACGTTCCGCGTCACCGCCGACGGCTTCGACAAGAACGGGTCGTGGCGGAACAGCTACGACGGCAGCACACTGGGCGACGAATCGACCCGCAATGCCAGCGCGCTGATCGTTGCCAAGCCCACTGACAGGCTCACCATCAAAGCCTTTGCAATGTGGACGAAGGACGAGGACGGGGCTTCGGCCCAAACGCGCATCGTTGCCAAGGACATCACCACGCCAGGCGGCACTGTGGTTTACAAGAACCAGTCCAACTGCTTTACGGCCGCCGGCCGCGCGTTCATCTGCGGCACCACACCCGGCTTGATTAACCCGGTCGGCGCGAATACAGCCTTCACCAGCAAACTGCAGGACTGGCTCGCCAATCCCGCCGGCCGCCTGGTCTCGGCGGACGACACGGTCGATCATTACGGCCTGCTGCGCTACACTACCCATGCCCACCTGACCGCGGACTATGAGATCAACGACAACGTGTCGATCTCGCTGCTTGGTGGCCATAACACGGAAAAATGGACTACGCTGGTCGATCTCGACGGCTTTAATTCTTCGGCATTCACCGGCGCCAGCTACTACAATGGCGCCTATTACGACTTCCCCTACCTGATTGAGCGCAAGACGAGTGACTGGTCGGGCGAGGGCCGGGTGAACTACGAGTTCGGCGCTGCGCACGGCGTGGTCGGCGTCAGCTATCTCGAAGCGACGACCCAGACCGGCAGCGGCACGCCCATGTATGGCGGCCGTCCAGGGACCACTGGCAAGAACGGCAACAAGACCTACGGTGTCTTCGGCGGTTTGACTTACGACTTCACCAATCAGTTCTCGGTAAGCGTCGAGGGACGCTACCAAGTCGATAACATCACGGTCTTCGCTGGCCCCAACGGCCAGACGGTTCAAGGCTCGACTTACATCCCCGCTGGTTTCTATACGGCCAACAGCAAGCTGGTGGGCGGCAAGTTCAAGAACTTCACACCCCGGGTGATCGCCAATTTCCAGATCGACCCGGACCTGATGGTTTATGCCTCTTACTCGAAGGGCGTGAACCCCTCGCAGTTCAACAGCTTCATGATTGCCGCTACCACCACGGCCTCGCAGCAGGCGGCGGCGGCGGCGCTGGGTATTCCATTGACCGTCGATCCCGAAGAACTGACAAACTACGAGGCGGGTATCAAAGGCAAGACCTTGGGCGGTTCGCTGACCTACACAGCGGCCGTTTATTATGCACAGTGGAAGAAGCTGATCACCGCCTACAGCTTCATCCTCGACGGCACCCTGTTCAGCGGCGTGAACAATTCCGGCGCCACCGACCTTTACGGCGCCGAGTTCGAGACACACTGGAGGCTGTCCGACCTCGTCAGCATCGACGCTTCTGGCGCCTATACCGGGACCGACATAAACAAGTTCGTCAGTCCGTCTGTCAGCGCCTATTCGGGCATCACGAATTTCGACGGCAAGGAGATGGCGCGGACCTCGAAGTGGTCGGCCAACGTCGGGGTCCAGTTTGGCGGTGACATTCGTGGCTTCGAAGATGCTACCTGGTTCGCGCGGGGCGACTACAGCTTCAAATCGGGTGTCTGGGCGGATCAGGCGAACATAGTGAAGACGCAGGATCGCCACCTGGTGAACCTGCGCACGGGCTTGTCGAAGGGCAAGGCCTCGCTGGAGCTGTTCGTGAACAACGTCTTCAACAACAAGGCTTATACCAGCATCGACGACAACTGGGCTATCTCTCCGACCGAAAGCTTTGCGGTCTATAATGCCGTGCTGGTCGGCCTGCCCGAACTGCGAACGGCAGGCGTGCAGGTAAAGCTGGCTTTCTGACGACGTACTCCCCCGGGCGGCGGCGCCGTCCGGGGTGTGTTTCACCGTACATTCACGACTGGATACACTCCATCATGCTCACTCGTCGCACGTTACTTGGCACCGGCGCGCTCGGCGTCGCTTCGCTCGCCCTGCCGCGCATGACATTCGCCGCTGAGAAGGCCGATGTCGTCATCATCGGTGCGGGTCTTTCGGGCCTCCATTCGGCCGAACTGCTTCGCGAACTTGGCATGACCGTCATTCTGCTGGAGGCGAACGACCGCATTGGCGGGCGCGTCCAGACCGTGCAGACGGTCGATGGCCCGATAGATGTCGGCGCCAGCCAGATCGGTCGCAGCTATGCCCGCGTGCTCGACGCCTGCCAGCGCTACGATCTCAAGCTAATATCCGAAGACCGGGATCTGCTTTCTTTCGGCGGATATATCAAAGGCGCCTGGGTGGATCCCAAGACATGGGATACTAACCCGCTGAACAGGACCGTGGGCGACGAGCGCAAGATCAACCCGATTCTGATGGGCCAGGCAGTGACCGCGAAGTTCAATCCACTTAAGGAAGTGGACGAGTGGCTCGACCCGAAGTTTGCGCGGTACGATATCTCGCTTCGCCAACTGATGAAGCGCAACGGCTATTCCGACGCCGCGATCGAACTGGCGAGCTTCTCGGCACCGGGCATAGGCATCGATGAAACCTCGATGCTGCGCATGTGGCAGGAGGAGACGCGCGGCGGGGTGGATCGCCGCAACGGACCACCGCCGCCGGTCCAGCAAAGCCGCGATCATCCCTTTGGCGAGGCGAACGATCATAACCTGGTCGATGGCCTGGCCTCCACCAACAATATCGTCGGTGGGTGCCAAATGCTGCCATTGGCGATGGGCGCCAAGTTGGGCGAGGCGGTGCGCCTGAACCGCAAGGTCGGCCGGATCGAGATGACGGGCAAGGGCGCAACCGTAATCTGCACCGATGGCAGCGTGGTTTCGGCGCGCTTCGTGATTTCGGCAATCCCTTTCTCGGTGCTGCGCAAGGTCGAAATTATCGCCTCGAAGGACAATCCGCTACAGCGCAAGGCAATTGATACAATGCCATATGCCAATACCGCCCGCATGTACGTGACGGTCGAAAAGCCGTTCTGGAAGGAAGACGGACTGCCACCCTCGTTCTCCACCGACGGTCCGATCGGCATGTTCTGGGCCATCGACAACCACACCGGCGAAGGCCGCCACCGCGCGATGGTAGTCATGGTCGGGCTCGTAGCCCAAGCCATCTCCCGGATGGAGCATGGCGAAGCGGAGGCGTATATCCAGGCGGAACTGGTCCGCATGCGCCCCGCCGCCAAAGGGCTGATCAGGCTTGCGACTTACAAGGACTGGCTGCGCGATCCCAATCAACTCGGCTGCGGCTTCAGCCTCGCGCCGGGTCAGGTCAATGCGTTCGGCCGCACGCTGGCCAACCCTTGGCAGAACCTGCACTTCGCAGGAGAACATACCCGGCGGCTCGATTTCGGCATGGAATCGGCGATGGAAAGCGGCGAACGTACCGCGATGGAAATTGCCGCACTCGTATGAAGTGAGGTGGTGCCGTCCTCTTCGAAAGTTTGGAGGCTGAGGTCAGCGGCCGAGCGGACAATTGAGCCTCGCATCCCTTCCAGGAAAACTGGTTCAGGGCTGATTAGAATGTACTCTCCGGAACGAGCGAACAACGAATTGCATGGCTAAAAGTACCGGCAAGAGATAAAGCGCGGCCCTTGATACGGGGGATCCAGTTGCTCCATGCCAGAACGCCAACACTGCGATTATAGCAGCCACTACCAGAAGCGGGATTAGCTTACGCATCACGTTCACCTGCGAGTTTGCTTGAAGGGCTTCATATCGATATCCGGCGAATTCTCCAACTCCCGAACGGCCATTTACACCTCATTTGCGATGATCCGATCTGATAATAGCATCTGGTCCAAGACCGTATTTGGGATTGCAGTTGCCTTTGCATCCGTCCACCACCTGATGGGCTGCATGGGACAATGCACGCGTTCGTCACCACGACGAGAGCCCAGGCAACGGTAGCTGGCTGGAACAGTTTGGCTCTCAACCTGATCCGCAGCCTGCGGACATGGCTACCCGCATCGCTCGAGGGAACGGACCGGGAAGATAGGACCAAGATCGTGGATCCTCGCTCCTCGTGATACCGGCTCGCCAAGTAAGCCGGTCGCACGCGCGATCTGCAGGAATGCCGTTATCACCGTTGGATAGGCGAGCGGCGGGAAAAGCGCCTGTTTGTCAAATTGAACTACGCCGGCTAGAATTTTTAGAACTGCTTTTCGGCACGCAGCGCTACTGCACCTGCTTATGAAGCGGCGGTGCGCCGCGGCTGCGGGTAACCTCAGATCCACGGTGGACATGTCTGATCTTCAACAGGTCATGCCGCGTAAGGATCCCCACAACCTTGCCGGATACCGGCTCGACAATAGGGATGCGCCCCACTCCTGTCTCGACCATCAGATCCGCAAGGCGGGCAATCGGATCATTTGGACTGCCCTGGGATTGCGACACGTCTTCAAGGACTTGGGCAAGCGTGACGTCATCCCTAAATACACCCACGCGCCAGCAAAGAACATCGGAACGGGACACCAGACCTCGCAGTGCTCCTTCGTGATTGACGACGGGGTAGCTACGATGCCGCGCTTGGCCGCCGAAGAAAGCGATGGCCTCTGCGACGGTCATCTTTTCTGACAGCGTCTCCGGCCCCTCGGTCATCACCTGTGAGGCTTGTAGAAACTCAAATGGATCGACAGTGTACTCTTGGAGGATATGCCGCCCGCGCCGTGCGATCTTTTCCGTGAGGATGGACCGGGGCATGACGAGAACGCTGACGGCATAGGCTCCGACGGAGGCTGCAAGGGTGAGGGGAAGCATCGTGAAATCACCGGTCAGCTCAACGGCAAAGAGAGCGGCCATAAGAGGCGCACGCATCGCGCCGCTGAGAATGCCTGCCATGCCCGCCAATGCCCAAAGTGCGCTGCCGCCCGGGAGAAGCTGGCCCAAGAGGTATCCGAGCGAGCCCCCCAGCAGCAGCAACGGCGCCAGCACGCCTCCAGAGGTGCCCGAGCCCAGCGCGACCAACCAGACGGCCGCCTTGATTACCAGCAGTGCGATCGCCGCCCGCAGTGGCAGGGAACCGCTGAGGAGGCCCTGGATGCTGTCGTAGCCGGCGCCGAGCACATGCGCGTCGACAAGACCGCCAGTGCCTACGGCCAGACCGCCCACTGCCGGCCACCACATCCAGTGAAGCGGCAGCCGTACAAACTGGTCCTCGACTTTGTACAAAAGGCTGGAGAGCAGGGCTGCCTGGCTACCGGTCAGGATGCCGACAATGAGGGCGATGCCAAGGACCTCGGCGTCCAGAGCCAGGCTATGATGCGCCGGAAAAAGCGGCCCGACGTCGATAAGGAAGGGGCGCCAGAGCCAAGCAGTCAGCACGCCTACGACAACCGGCACAAAGCTGCGTGGTTTCCACTCGAAAAGCAGGACCTCGATGGCGAGTAGGATGGCTGCAATGGGCGTACCGAAGATTGCCGTCATGCCCGCTGCCGCACCGGTCACGAGGAGGCTTTTGCGCTCTGCAGCGCTCAAGTGGAACGCCTGCGCAAAAAGCGATCCGATCGCCCCGCCAGTCATGATGATCGGGCCTTCCGCGCCGAATGGCCCTCCGCTGCCTATGGAAATCGCGGAGGAAAGCGGTTTGAGCAGCGCAACCTTTAGCGAGAGCCGACTCTCCCCGTAGAGGATGGCCTCGATTGCTTCTGGAATGCCGTGGCCTCGGATTTTGTCAGAGCCAAACCGCGCCATCAGGCCGACAATCAGGCTACCAAGTATTGGCACCGCAACAAGCCAGAGCCCCAGCGCGTTATCGGTTATGGCCGCTGGCGACGCGGAAAGGCGCCCAAACCAGAACAAGTTAGTGGCAACGGCAATAGACTTGATAAGTACCCAAGCCCCGAGTGCCCCGCCGGTTCCGATAACCAGCGCAGCGGCCGCCAACAGAAGCATGCGTGTGTCTGCGCTATGGTCGGCAAGTGGGCGGGAGCGCCGAAGGAACGCGGGAAAGGTCATAAAGGCAACTCGTCACCAGTGGCAGATGGTGTCAAATATATCGTACTACGATATATATCAAGATTGACTCTCACATCTTGTCCCTGCGACTGGACTGATGCCTTCCCGTTTGACTGACGCCGATTATCAGGCCCTTGCAGAGTTCCGCTTCTCGTTGCGGCAGTTCCAGACATTCAGCGAGCAAAAAGCCGAGGAATGCGGCCTGACGCCGCAGCAGCATCAGGCTCTGCTGGTGATCCGTGCGGCTCCGGCCGGTACGGCTACGATCGGCTATGTGGCGGAGCGCCTTATTGTGAAGCCCCACAGCGCGACGGGGCTGGTCAACCGGCTCGTCGCCCTCGACTTTGTGAAGCGGGGCCGCTCTGACGGGGACAAGCGGCAGGCAGTGCTGAATTTGACAGAAGGTGGCCATCAGACACTGGCAGCCTTGAGCGCCACACATCAAGAAGAGATCCGTCGACTTGGCCCGCTTTTGATTGGATTGCTGGCGAAGGTACAGGATTAGGCAGTGCGATAAGCGTCGCACCCTCTTGGCCGTCTTTCGCGCTCCGAGCCTTGGCGAAGTTCCTGCATTACGCGCGCGCTTAATTCGCTCACACTGCGCGAGGAGCGCGTTTTACGCATGTGAATTGGCATCGGCACGATACCGCCCATATGCTCGAGGAAGCGAGGCAGCAGTTTTCCGTTACTTTGGGGCGCATCGGGCCATTAAATGCCAGGCGCTCAAGAAAATAAAGCATCCAAATTAGTCGGAGACGGCGAGATTTTTCTCGAATAGCAAGGAGGCGGCCACATGAGACCGGTGGTGGACGGAACCCGGCGCGAGGCCGCGGCTTTTGTCATCGAGCGGGCCGCAGAAGCAGAAGATATGGCTGGCGTTAAGAGGCTCTGGTTCATTGGAACCGGCGCTTCCAGTAATATCGGATGGAAAGGACGTTTATGCCGTTGGTTAGATACACCGTCGCTGCTTTAGCGTTTATCGCGGCAGTTCCCCTCAGCGCACAGAGTTCTTTCGAGGGCGCCGGCGAGACTTCAACCCTGGATTGTGACGGCGGGACGGCGGCTATCACCGGCGCCGGCAACACTATTATCGTGACAGGCGGATGCGCCGAGCTGGTGATTGAAGGAGCTGACAATCGGGTGCGCGTCGACCTTGCCCGCAAAGGATCCATCCGCATCACGGGCGCAAGTAATCGGGTCAGCTGGACGACGCCGGACGGGAGCAAACCCATTGTGAAAGTTGTTGGTGCCGGGAACAGCGTGTCGCGAGCAAAATAGGTCGGCTTGCACTCGTCCCGCGTCGCACCTGTGCCGTTCACGGAACGCGTCTCACCGCTAATTAGTGATACGAATCAGATAATGCTCGTGCCCGCTGATCAAGCCGGGTAAACCGGTGCGGCGATCGCGCAATTTTACAAAGCCTGATGTGTCAACATGTTAGCGCTTGGATATAACCCTTTGCGACCAGTGTGGCGCGCAGGCGAAAGGAACAAGTTACTTAATCAGCCCGTGACGATCAGCCCTTATTCCCAAGCTGAGGAAATCGATCAGGTTGCAGGAGGCGATCGGGCGGTTTTTCATACCGCTGGTGCCTCCGGCGCGGGATGGCCTTTACCGAGAACTGCCGCGCAGTGCCTGCTGAGGTCTTAGTCGGCGCTGATCGATTTGCCATGATCACGGAACGCGTGGAAGTGAGCGCAATCGCCACGCAGCGTTTTGCCCTCTAGCAGAGATTCGGTGCCGTGGTCGGCTTACCTTTGAAAGGCCAGCCCGCCGCCGCGTGACGATACCTAGCAAGTGGTGCGGGTCAAAGCCATTTCAGCTTCCTGAACCGGGTGTAAAGTAGCAAGCAGATGCAACTGATGATCATTAGGACAACGTAGTATCCGTAACGCGTTTCGAGTTCGGGCATGTTCTTGAAGTTCATCCCGTAGATGCCGGCGATGGCGGTTGGCACGGCTAGGATGGCCGCCCATGCGGCCAGCTGGCGGGTAATCGCGCCGGTACGTTGCTGCTCCAGAAGATTACTGAATTCGAAGACCGAGTTAAGGATTTCCTTGAGCCCGTCGGCCATGGCCTGGACCCGGAGGACGTGGTCATTGACGTCGCTGAAATAAGGCCGCGCATCCTGATCGATGCAGGGCAGCTCCGCCCTGACGAACTTGGCGGCGACTTCGCCCATCGGGATCAAAACACGCTGAAAGCGAATTATTTCTCGGCGCAGACTGAAGATCCGGATGACCTCGTCGCGTCCAAGAAAACTGTCGACCGTGCGTCGCTCCATCGCCAGGGTGTCCTCCTCGATCGTCTCTATAATCGGGAGGTAGCCGTCGACGATATAGTCGAGGATTGCGTGGAGGACGTAGTCTACCCCTTTCTGCAGCATTCCGGGGTCTTGCTCGAGCTGGCCTCGCAACCGGGTGAACTCGCGTTCGTGACCATGGCGAACGGTGATGATGTGGCTGTGCCCGACAAAGATCGAAACTTCACCATAACGGATCTCGTCGCCGACGAGTTCGGCGGTCCGCGCCGTCACGAACAGCTGATCCCGGTAGACGTCCACCTTGGGTATCTGTTTGCCGCTGATGGCGTCCTCAACCGCGAGAGGGTGCAGCCCATACTGCTCCTGTAGAGAACGCAGGTCTTTAGGCGTTGGATCGAGCAGACCGATCCATACGAATTCCGACCGATCGTCGGGGCAATGAACCTTTTCGGCCACATCGATATCCCGGACGCGCTGACCATTTCTGTAGAGAACCGCAGCAACCACACTCATTATTTCACTCCGCCGCCGAACTTCGAAGGGCGGGAGAGAAGCGCAGGTCGCGGCGATTTGCTCCTCATAAAATAGGAGCGGGCCGGCTTTTCCCAACAGGTTGTCCGGTGCGGCCGATGCAGAAGCTGGGCTGAAAGGCTGACCGGCCTGGGCCGGTCAGCATCGGCACAGATTGGTCCCTGTGTTACTGTGGGTTCAGATAAGGCGTTTGGCTGCATTGCGTTGAGCTTGGCTTCCTCCGCCGGTCTTGTATGCGCAAGCGGCCGCTGCGGCCTTCAGGATGCGCCTATGCCGTCTTCGCCGCTGATCGAAAAAGCGAACCCGTTGTACTCGGGGGCGGTGAGACGGCAGTTCAATGCGTCGATCACTCTGACGGTCTTGGCGTCGAAGGCGTCCTGGGCCAGGGATGGCGCTGCGCCGGCAAGCATAGCCATGACCAGCAAGGCCGCCGTGTCGATCATTGATAGTTTCATTATTTTCTTCTTGGCGCGCGATCGGTTGGGTCCATACGCATTAGTATCATCAAGGACATTTCCTTGCCCCTCGATGCGCCTGCTAACGCGATCTCATTGGTGATGTGAAACGGATGCGACACTATATCTGGCTCAAGGCGGCCGCGGCTGCAGTCACGTTGGCATCCGTCCCTGCGGGTGCATCCGAGTGGTGGTACGTCAACAGCGGGCCCGGCCGCGTCGTATACGTGGACGCGCAGTCGATCGAACGGCGCAAGGATGTCGCCAGCTATTGGGCGATGTATGTCATCCGTCCTGGCGAGCCTGAAGTCATGACCAAGTCGCACCGTCGGGTCCGTTGCGACACACGCCGTGTTGAAACCCTGGAGGTGCTGCGGTTCGACGAGCAGGGCCGGGAAATCGGCGATGGCAATTCGCGGCCCATGCCGATGCAGGCGGTTGCGCCCGATTCCCTGGGTGATGCGGAACTGCGCTTTGCATGCGGCGATGAAGGGCACCGGGTCGCCAATGACCTCTTTCCGTTGGCGATCGACGCAGTCGCCTTTGCCGAGGCGCTGATCGCACAGGGCAACAAGCCAGACGACGCCCACGATCTGCACGAGGCGATGTCTGTTCGGGAGGTGCAGAGCGTATCGCCTGTACCGTCGGAGGAAGAACCCGCCGCTGCTGCGCAGACAGCATTGCCCGATGAGGCATCGTCGGAGGTTGCCGTGACTTCGCCGGTTCAAGGCCTGGATGACGATGCGGCTGAGATCAAGCAGCTCGAGGATGCCTGCGTCGGCGAAACCGTTGGTTCCTGCGCCGAACTCGGCACCCGCTACGCCGAAGGCGACGGCGTGGACAAGGATCCGGTGCGCGCCGCCGTCTTCTATGACAAGGCTTGCGCTGGAGGAGACAGCGATAGCTGTACCTTCCTGGGGATCGCTTACCATTCGGGCAAGGGCGTGCCGTCTAATGCGGAGCGGGCGACCGCCTTGTTCGGCAGGGCCTGTGAACTTGGCGGGCCTTCCGATTGCGCCAACTTCGGCCTGGCGCTGGTGAAAGGCGAGGGGATCGCCAAGGACGTCGTGCGGGCCTTCCGCTATTTCGATGCGGCCTGCGATGCAGGCAACTTCGCGAGCTGCTCCAGCCTTGGCGCCGCTTACTCGCTGGGAGCCGGCGTCCCGGTCAGCAAGCAGCGCGCCAAGCGGCTATTCGAGAAGGCATGCGCGGGTGAAGATCCGGGCGGCTGCTACAACCTTGGCGTGGTCTACGACCAGGGCCTTGGCGTACGCAAAGACCCCAAGAGGGCGGCCGCGCTCTACATCGGAGCATGCGAGCACGACGATGGCTCGGCATGCGGCAACCTGGGTACGCTGGTCCAAAATGGCAGCGGCGTAGTCAAGGATGCGGTCCGGGCCGCGGAACTGTTTCGCAAGTCCTGCGAGTTGGACGATGCCGACGGCTGCCTTAATCTCGGCCGTGCCTACAACGCGGGAGCCGGCGTCGAACGTGACCGGGAACAAGCTGCGGCCGCTTACCGCCGTGCGCTGGAAATAGATCCCGACAAGGCGGACGCCCGTCGTGCGCTCACCGACCTGATGCCTGATTGAATGCGCGTAAGCTGGAAAGGGACGTGATTGAGAGGATCGGGTATGAAGCGGGCTGCGTTGTTCGCTGTCGTCCTGGCGAGCTGCATCGCCGCTTCACCATTGATGGCGGCGGCCGTTCGCCCCGACTTGCCGCCGCCGGCGCCAGAGATGCCGTACTCTCCCGTGTTCTGCGCGGCTCGCAATATCTCCGCGGGCTTTGGTGTCTTCGATGGAGTCCACACCGCTCGGCGCGGGGACTTGATCGTGCCTCCGCGTGACTATGCCAGCGGTCTTCACTCGCCCCAGGCACCGCGCCTCGATGAAGCCGGCATCTACGACATCGCGTTCCTCGGCATTGACGGCGAAGACATGATGCTGGAACTGCGCGACTATCTCAGTCCCGAAGCGCGGGAGCCGGTCGCAACGCGCATCTTCTCGTACCCTGCCGCCACCAGGTCGATCCAGCTTCGACACATCGTTCTTTCGATCCAGAGCGCCTCGGAACTAAGCATCGTGTACAGGTCGGCGATCGCGGCAGCTGTGGCCGATGACGCCGTAAGCACGGATGAAGATGGTCCGACGGAACAGGTGGTCAACGATTATTGCCGGCTCAACGGCATGCCGGCCATCGACGTGGCCGGGCCGCGATGAAGTACAAGGAGGAAAGCGTGAAGGCGGTGACATCGGGAGTACTCGGGCTGATTCTGGTGGCGGCAGCGCTGGCAGCAGGAGCCGCGCGAGCGAACGATTCCTCGGCGCAGCTCGCCGCGGGGGGGCTGGTACTCACCAAGAGCGATGCGATCGAGATGCAGTCCGAAGACCTTTACATATCGCGCGAGGCGGTTCGGGTGCGGTATCGGTTCCTGAACAGCAGCGGCCGCGATACGACCGTGCGTGTCGCATTTCCGATGCCGGATATCGGCGGGGAGGGCTTCTTCGAGGGGGACGTGTCGGTACCCGTCGACGCACCCGCCAACATCCTCGGCTTCACCACGCTGGCGGATGGCAAGCCGGTTCGGACGATACTGGAACAGAAAGCGATGGTCGGAGACATCGACCACAGCGCCTGGCTCGCGGCAAACCACATTCCGATGGCCGTCCACATAGGGGGCACCGACGCCGCGATAGCCCGATTGCCGGAATCGAAGCGGAGCGAGGCGAGGAAGCTCGGTCTCATCGGGGAAGACGACGAGGCGCTGTGGATATTGCGAACGACCTACCACTGGTTGCAGACGTTTCCGGCGGGAAAGCCAGTGACGATCGAACATCGTTACAAACCCTCGGTAGGCGGCACGGTCATGACGGGCATCGGCCAGGACGGGGAAAACGATGCGGTCAAAGTCTACTGCGTGGAGCCATCGATCCTGACAACCCTGCGCCGCTCGGCAAAAGGCGACAGCGGTCCGCGCTATTCGGAGAGCTGGATCGAATATATCCTCGTCACCGGTGGCAACTGGAAGAAGCCGATCGGTGATTTCCGGCTGGTCGTGGACAAAGGCACGCCGCAGACGTTGGTCAGCTTTTGCGGGGAAGGCGTGAGGAAGATTGGTCCAACGACGTTCGAAATGCGCAAGCGCGACTGGCGCCCGCAAAAGAATCTCTCGATTCTGTTTCTTAATCCGTTCGGGGCCGAATGACGATCGGAATATGCCGTATGACCGCCGACTTCCGCCGGCTTATGAGAAACGTTCAGTAAGCCCTGCGATCTGCATGATTACCTCGTTCCGAACGGACAATTAAATCGGGCCTCTAGGCCATGCTCAAAGACACCCAGCCCAGCAGGAACGCGGTGTTCGCATATCGCGGCCCACAGGTCGACGTTGCGGAAGATATCATGATGTACCGACCGAGCAGCCGACGCGCTTGGCCACTTCGCGCAGCTCATTGCGGCGGTGGTCGGATCGCTGCCCTTCAACACAAAAATCGGCCTCCATCGACACTCGCCGGGTAAGGACCTGCCGACTGAACCAGCGACGATGGCCACGAGATAGACAAACCCCATGGCCATCGGGACTTAGCTGATGTCTGTCGCCCAGATTGCGTTAGTGGACGATTTACGCCTGCTTAGTCACCGTTGGCATCAACCATGAAAACCGTGGGCTTGCCTCGCGACGCAGGATCCCATCCTGCCGATAATGCTGCTCGTACCCCTCGCAAAGCAATTGCATCGTTGATGTGCAAACGCCCTTTCGGCAAGCCTTTCATCAGGCGCTTGGGCGTGGGAAATTCCAGCACGGCTTCTCGCGGCATGTCTTTTTGACGTAGGGAGACGGTCATGCCCTTCCAGCCATCGGAAGAGGACAATTGAGGCTCGCTCAGGAGTTCCCAATGATATTTTGAACCGTCGATGTCGACAGTGCCGCTGCGGCCAGGTGCTTGAAACATGTCATACCCTTAGCATGTCAGCAGCGATACTCCATCCATGGTATCACTGGGTTTCTCGACGCCGTTAGTCGCCATTTCGAGCGAACAGGATCACGTGATCGAGCCCGTGGCCAACGGGCGCATAAACACAATCGTCTGGACCAAAGGCACCCAGCAATTCCCCTTTTGGAACCAGGGCGGGATGGGGACTTATCTTCAATCGCCCAACCAATCGGATATGATTTCGCCTTTATGCCCTTCGGGCGCTAACGTCGCGCGCAAAGCTTCCAGGAGTGGCGGCAGCGTCTGCGTGAAAGCGTACGGCGGATTGACGATAAAGAGGCCTGCGCCGTTATATATGCCGGGTTGCTCGCTATCGTAAAGCCAATGCTCCACTCGCAGCAATTTGGGGATGCCGAGCTTGCGTAATTGCTCCTTCCACCGCCAGTGCGTAGCGCCGTCTTTCAGCGGAAACCAGATCACCGTCACACCATGCGCCCATTTGCGGTGAGCGGCGGCGAGGGTGGCAGTGATGCGCGCGCGTTCGTCCGGCTGCTCGTAGGGCGGGTCGACCACCACCACGCCGCGTGCGGTGCGCGGCGGCAACATAGCCAGCCAAAGTTCGTAGGCGTCGCGTTCATGAACGGCCGCGCTGCTCCCCCGCATCACGCCGCGCAGGGCGTAGGCATCTTCCGGGTGCTTTTCGTTGAGGATCAGGAAATCCTGCGGGCGTAAAAGCTGCGCCAGAAACTGTGGCGAGCCGGGGTAAAGGTGCGGTTCTCCACCCCTATTCACCGCCTGCACGGCGGCGCGGTAATCGTCCAGCAAGGGGTTGGGGTCGGCGAAGGCCTGCAGCACGCCCCGCGTGGCCTCGCCAGTGCGTTTGGCTTCGTCGCCGTCAAGGTCGTACAGCCCGCGGCCCGCATGGGTGTCGATCAACGTCAGCCCGCCCTGCTTGTGCTGCAAGGTCTGCACCAAGGAGATCAGCAGGCTGTGCTTTACGACGTCGGCGCTATTGCCGGCATGGAAGGAATGGCGATAATTCATTGTGATTCAAATTCTGACTGTGTGCCCCTACATGAGTTGCTGGCCCTTCTGCAAAGCGAATTTTATGGCTGCGCAAAATTGCTGGATGCGTACGCAGAGCGCAAGGCGGAGCAACCAATCCGGTTGCTTGCATAGAGTCGGGCGGAAATGAACGGCCCTCGTCGGTCGCTCAGCGCTCGAGTTTCGCTCCCCAGGAGCGAACCGGCAGCTTTCCCATAGGCCTACCGGGAACGGCGAAAAGCTGCCGATCCGGTGCCTCGCCGAGATGAGACACGGGCGTTCAAAATTTGGCTCCGATCGGCTTTTGGTGCGTTAGCATGACATGCCGCATCACAAGCTGACCTTGCCGACCAAGATATGCCTCTCCTGCCTGCGGCCGTTCGCGTGGCGCAAGAAGTGGGCCCGCGACTGGGATGAGGTGAAGTTCTGCTCGCAGCGCTGCCGCGGCGTGGGGGTGAATCAGCAGCCATGACAACGCTGGTTCCCGTACTGGGCGACCAACTGTCGCTCGATCTCTCGTCGCTGCGCGCAGCAGAGCCCAGCGATGACGTCATACTGATGATGGAGGTTGCCGAAGAGACGACCTATGTTCGTCACCACAAGATCAAGCTTGCCTACATCTTCTCTGCGATGCGGCATCATGCCCTAGCGCTCGAGGCAGCAGGGTGGCGCGTCGATTACGTGCGACTGGACGATCCTGACAACACCGGGAATTTCACGGGCGAGATTGCTCGTGCGATCCAGCGGCACGACCCGGAACGGATTGTCGTCACGGAAGCGGGCGAATGGCGCGTCGCAGCCATGCTGGATATCTGGGAGACACTGTTCGGCCGGCCGGTCAAGATCTGTCCTGATACGCGATTCGTGTGCTCGCACTACGAGTTCGATGCATGGGCGAGCGGGCGGCGCGAACTGACGATGGAGTTCTTCTATCGCGACATGCGAAGGAAGACCGGCCTTTTGATGGATGATGGGAAGCCGGTCGGCGAGCGCTGGAATTTCGACAAGGACAATCGCAAGCCAGCGCAGGTCGACCTGCTGACGCCGCGTCCGCTCCGTTTCACGCCAGACCAGGTCACCCGCGATGTCATCGCCCTGGTGAACGACCGGTTCGCCGATCATCCCGGCGATCTGGAAGGCTTCGACTATGCCGTGACCGCTGCGGACGCCGAGCGACAAGCCGCCAGCTTTTTCGCGAACGCGCTGCCGCAATTCGGCGACTACGAAGACGCCATGCTGACCGGCGAGCGGTTCCTCTGGCACTCGATCCTGTCGCCCTACATCAATTCAGGGCTGCTCGATCCGCTCGACTTGTGCCGGCGCGCTGAAGCGGCATATCGCAGCGGCGGCGCCCCACTCAATTCGGTCGAGGGCTATATCCGCCAGATCATCGGGTGGCGCGAGTACATGCGCGGCATCTATTGGCGCGAAGGCCTCGGCTATGTCGATCGCAACTTCCTGGAGCATGGCAGGGTGCTTCCGAACTGGTACTGGACCGGCGATACCGACATGCATTGTCTGTCAGAAACGATCGGGCAGACGCTGGCGACAGCGCATGCGCACCATATCCAGCGGTTAATGGTGACAGGCAATTTCGCTCTGCTGATCGGCGCCGACCCCAAGCAGGTGCACCTGTGGTATCTGGAAGTCTATGTGGATGCCTATGAGTGGGTTGAACTGCCTAATACTCTGGGTATGAGCCAGTTTGGCGATGGCGGGCTGCTCGGGTCAAAACCCTATGTCTCGTCGGGCGCTTACATCAACCGGATGTCGGATTACTGCGGCAGCTGCCGCTACAACGTCAAGAAACGGATAGGCGACGACGCATGCCCGTTCAATGCACTCTATTGGGATTTTCTCGCCCGTCATCGGGATAAGCTCAAAGGCAACCGTCGACTGGCGATGCCGTACCGCACCTGGGATCGGCAATCGGAAGCGGATCAGCAGGCGACGTTGGAGCAGGCGGCCGCGTTTCTTCGCCGGCTCGATATAGACGGCGGCGTGTCGTATTGATGGCGCAGATGGCGGTAACGCCCATACCACAAGGTCGGGGTTTGTGAATAGTAGGTGGAGACGTCCGCTATCCCAGCACACGTAGACCAGTTCACCGCATTCGTCCGTCGGCCTTGCGCAGTGCCTGGATGAAGCCTTCGTTGTTGGTCATCGGAGCCACGCAGTCCCGCCCGCACAATTCCCGCGTGTCATTCGTTGCATCGCTTTCAAGCTGCATTGCAACGTCTTGGATCACAGCTCCAAACAACTGGCAATCAACCTGACGGCCCAACAGCCCAAGTCGGAAGCCGAACAGGAACCGTAACTCGAGATCCCTATCGGCAAAGAGCTCGAAAAAGAGGCAGGACAATGATCACGCTCATCTCCGCCACTGACCGCGGCAGCACTGAAGAAGCCGTCACTTGGCCTCTGCGCGCCTGATGCCTTGGGATGCTGGGTGGACTGACCTCACCACGTTTCGTTAATCGCCCTGACCTGCCCCCCCCGTCAGTGCCTCGATTGTTGATTGCCACTGAGATGTGACCCGGGGCGCCTATAAATTACCATTGAGAATTGACCCATGTTTTCCTCCCCTCCGGCTGCCAGTCGGAGGGTCTCGGAGTGATCGACATGGACTTACTCAGTGTGATCCGCCGGTGGCATTTCCGGCAGGAGATCTCCATTCGGGAGATCAAGCGGCGGACCGGCCTATCCCGCAACACCATCCGCAAATATCTGCGGTCCGATGCTGTTGAGCCCAGCTTCAAAGTTGTAGCGCGACATCGCCGGTGATTGGTCAGCGACACTGATGGTGATGTGTCAGCGGTGACGTTGAGGATAATGTCACACGAGGTTGGCCTGGATCAAGAGGCGTTGTCGCGCAGCGATGTCGCTGGAACGGTTTCGATGTCGCGGGGCGATGTCGCTGGATCAGGAGGACTGTCGCGGAGCGATGTCGCTGCGGCCAGTGCGGATCGCCTGCGATAGCTCTCGACGTTCATTTCCAGGATAGTGGCGTGGTGAACGAGCCTGTCGATGGCGGCGACAGTCATTGCCTTATCCAAAAAAATGGCATCCCAACCGCTGAATGGTTGGTTGGCGGTGATCATGATGGAGCGCCTTTCGTATCTGGCAGAGATGAGTTCGAACAGGACGCTGGTCTCGGCCTGGTCCTTGCGGACGTAGGACAGGTCATCGAGGATGAGCAGGTCGAAGCGGTCGAGCCTGGCGATCTCCTGGGTCAAGGTCAGGGCCTGACGTGCGGCCTGCAAACGCTGGACGAGATCGGTGGTCCGGGTGAAGAAGACCCGGTATCCGCGCGCCACAAGCTCGTTGCCGATGGCGGCCGCGGCGTGGCTCTTGCCGGCACCAGGCGGACCAAATGCCAGAAGATTGTGGCCAGCCTTGAGCCAGGTATCTCCTTGGGCCAGAGCCAAGACCTGGGCCTTGCTCAAGGTGGGAACGAGGCTGAAGTCGAAGGCATCCAGGGTCTTGCCGGGCGGCAGCCGTGCTTCTGTAAGATGGCGCTGGATCCGGCGTTGCTCGCGTTCGGCGAGTTCCAGTTCGGCCAGGGCTGCCAGCAGGCGCGAAGCCGGCCATCCCTCCTTGTCCGCTCGTGAACAAAAGTCTGGCCAGAGACGGGCAATGGTGGGCAGACGCAGCGTGCCCAGCAACATGGGCAGCTTGGCGGTGTCGACAGTGATGCTCATGCGGCCATCTCCCTGGCGGTGAGCAAATCGTCGTAAGTGTCAGGCTGGGGAATATCGACGACCACATCGACCGGTTCATTGCCGGGCCGTTGGAAGCGCTCCTGCAGATCCTTCAGATCAGGTAAGCCCTGGCCATCGAGTATGCCGGTCAGGGTCGCGGCGAGCTCAGCCTCGCAGGCCTGGTCATGCGCAAGCCACAGCAGCCCCACCATGATGCGGCATGCGGCGGCTTTGGGAAGCGCACCCTCCAGAGCATCCCAGCAGCGGCGATATTCGCTGCGAGGGAAGAGCTTGTTGCGATAGACAAGGTTTGCCAGCGCGTGGGGCTTGGTACGCAGGCTGTGGATCACGTGCCGATAATTGACGACGTGGTCATGACCGCCCCGCCCGCGATCGGGCGCCCGCCCGCGTGGCAGGGTCTCGATGGGCTGCCCGGCCAGATAGAGGTCGATCCGGTCATCGAAGATCCTGGCTCGCAGGCTATGGCCGATGAGCCGGGAAGGCACGGTGTAGAAGACCTTGCGCAGCACGAAGCCGCCCGATGAGGTGACGAGCACCGTAGCTTCATCATAATCGCAGCTACGGCGTGAAGGTAACGGCCGCAGGTGCTCAGCTTCGATGCGCAAGGCATCGCGCCGCCGCGCGTTGTGCCGGCCCACGACCTGGGCGAGGAACGTGCGCCAGTCCTCGATGGCGGCGAAGTCACGTGTCCCGCGCAACTGGAGTGCCTGATCGAGCCGATCCTTGAGGTGGCCATGACGGCTCTCGATGGACCCATTCTCATGGGCGATCCCGCGATTGTTGCGGGTGGGCTCCATCTGGTAATCGGCGCACAGGGCGGCATAGCGGGTCCGCAGATCTTCCTGGGCATCTTGCTCCAGGTTGGCGAACGCCGCGGAGAGGCTATCGGTGCGATGCTCGTGCGGCACGCCGCCAAGCTGCCACAGCGCATTCTGAAGGCCGCAGGCCAGCGCCGTGAAGCTTTCTCCTCCCAGCACGACCTCGGCATGCTCCCACCCGGAATAGACCAGCGCGAAGTGATAGATCAGGTGCGGGGTCGGATTGCCGGAGATGGTGACCTTCAGATCGCGGGCGTCAAAGAAATCCGACATGCCCTGTCGGCCAGGCGGATGGTTCTGCCGGAAGATGACCTCACGCTCTGGTCCATGCTCGGCCTTCCATAGCCGTATCCGGCGTTCCAGGG
This sequence comes from Novosphingobium barchaimii LL02, assembly GCF_001046635.1. GTDB lineage: Bacteria > Pseudomonadota > Alphaproteobacteria > Sphingomonadales > Sphingomonadaceae > Novosphingobium > Novosphingobium barchaimii. The sequence goes on along the minus strand of NZ_KQ130453.1, from coordinate 702,108 downwards.
TTCTGCGGGCTGGCGTCAGATCGAGCCCGGGGTGGCGCTGCTCCAGCTCCCCAAGAATAGAGATGGGCTNGCCTTCATCGTGCGAGCCTATCTGCTCCAGACCCATGAGATGCTGTTCGACGCGCTGACACAGGCGTTCCGGGTGCTGGGCGGCGTGCCCCAGCGCGGGATCTTCGACAATATGCGAACCGCCGTCGACAAGATCGGGACTGGGAAGGCACGGCAGGTCAACGCAAGGTTTGCCGCCATGGCCAGCCACTATCTGTTCGAGTCCGATTTCTGCAATCCGGCCTCAGGCTGGGAGAAAGGGCAGGTCGAGAAGAACGTCCAGGACGCGCGGCGCCGGTTGTGGCAACCGATGCCGAGCTTCCCTGGCCTGGCCGAGCTGAACGCCTGGCTGGAAGAGCGATGCATCGCCCAATGGGGCGAGATCCAGCATGGTGTCATGCCCGGCACCGTGGCCGATGTGCATGCTGAGGAAGCTTCCTGCCTGATGCCGCTGGGCAGGCCCTTCGATGGTTTTGTCGAGCAGACCAAGCGCGTGTCGCCAACCTGCCTCATCGCCTTCGACCGCAACCGCTATTCCGTTCCGGCATCCTTCGCGAACCGGCCGGTCAGCCTCCGGGTCTATCCGGATCGCCTGGTCATTGCTGCCGAAGGCCAGATCGTGTGCGAACATGCCCGGCTCATCGACCGCTCCCATCACAAGCCGGGACGCACAATCTATGACTGGCGGCATTATCTGGCGGTGGTCCAACGCAAGCCCGGCGCTTTGCGTAATGGTGCCCCCTTCCTCGAGATGCCCGAAGCCTTCCGGCAATTACAGGGCCATCTCCTTAAGCGCCCAGGTGGCGACAGGGAGATGGTCGAGATCCTGTCTCTCGTTCTGCATCACGACGAGCAGGCCGTCTTGCATGCAGTCGAGTTGGCTCTGGAAGCAGGCGTCGCCACCAAGACCCACGTTCTCAACGTGCTGCATCGCCTTATTGACGGCAAGGCGCCGCCGGCAGCGCCGATTGATGCGCCTCAGGCCTTGCGCCTGACGCAGGAGCCCAGGGCCAATGTCGATCGCTACGATACACTCAGGGAGATTCGCCATGCGTCATGACCCTGCCAGCGCCGCGGTCGTTGTCATGCTGCGCGGCCTCAAGATGTTTGGCATGGCCCAGGCCGCCGGCGACCTGATCGAACAGGGCGCGCCGGCCTTCGACGCTTCCGTGCCAATGCTGTCGCAGCTGCTGAAGGCCGAGATGGCCGAGCGGGAGGTCAGGTCCATATCTTATCAGATCAAGGCGGCCCGCTTCCCAGCTTACAAAGACCTGGCAGGCTACGACTTTGCCGCCAGCGAGATCAACGAGCCACTCGTGCGCCAACTCCACCAGGGCGACTTCATGGAAAACGCCGACAACGTCGTGTTGATTGGCGGACCCGGTACCGGCAAAAGCCATATCGCCACTGCCCTGGGCGTCCAGGCCGTCGAGCATCACCGCAAGAAGGTCCGCTTCTTCTCCACGGTCGATCTGGTCAACGCGCTTGAGCAGGAGAAGACGGCGAACCGTTCCGGCCAACTGGCCGAACGTTTGCTGCGTCTCGACCTCCTCATCCTCGATGAGCTGGGCTATCTGCCCTTCAGCCCATCAGGAGGGGCCATGCTCTTCCATCTACTCAGCAAGCTGTACGAGCGCACCAGCGTCGTCATTACTACCAACCTGAGCTTCAGCGAATGGTCCGGCGTGTTCGGCGACGCCAAGATGACCACCGCGTTACTCGATCGCCTCACCCATCACTGCCACATCCTGGAAACCGGGAACGACAGCTTCCGCTTCCGCGCCAGCACCGCTGCGCCCAAGGCCAGAAAGGAGAAGCCAGCATCTTGAACCTGCCCGTCAACGGCAGCACATAACTAATACCCACCCGGGTCAATTCTCGACGGTAATCCCGGGTCACATCTCAGTGGCAATCAACACCTCGATCATAACGAGAATCTTGCGGTTGAATATTCCGGCAAGCTTGTGCAGGCGTTCGGTTTCCCAACGACGAGTGGGGCCGAACATGGGCTACCTCGAACACGGCCGCCGCTATGAGTTGCGATTGACTCTCCTATTTTCTGTTCGGGCCCCTAGAGACGAGCAAGCCGATCAAGGCGGCGCCGGCCGCGGCTCCGCCCACCATGGCGACGGTCCTGAAAGGAGACAGGCTGCCGTCGCTGCGGTGAATGTGGGGGCGCAGGCGTTTCAACAGAGATTTGCGTTTGGAAAGTGCTTCGAACATCTCTCCTGGCCCTTCTGGGTCAAGTATCTTGTTATCGGCTAGCCATTCGCGAACCGCGTCAAGTTCGGGCACTTCGTAGGGGCGCAGCGACCGGCCGGGCCCACGCAGTTGCTCGACCGTCTGAATGATTGATCCGGTCTCGGCGAGCAGCGCCGCGATCGTCTCGCAGTCGCTGTCGAGATGTTCGGCGAGCAGCGAGTTGCGAATGCCCGCGATCGTCTTGCATTCATCGGCATTGGCTGGCCGCCCAGCGCCGATTACGACGTCGCATTCGGTATCGAGCCTGAGCGAGCGATTGTTGAAGTTCGACGATCCGACCCGCAGCACGTCGTCATCTATCACCGTCACCTTGGCATGGACGTAGATCGCCTCACCGGCAGCGGTAAAGGGATGGTAGAGCCGCAGGCGACCGTGAGGGTCCTGCTCGTGCAGGGCCTCGACTAGACGGGCGCGCGCTGAATCCATGGCGATCGGTTCAAGCCAACCCTGCGCGGTGGTCGGATGGACAATCACGAATTCCGGACCGTCCGGCTCGGCCAGCCGCTTCGCAATCGCCTCTGCCACCTTGCGCGAGGCGAAATACTGGCTTTCAGCATAGACCCACCGTTTGGCACGCGCGATCAGGTCAACGTAGAGTTGCTCGATCTCGTGACGAGGTTCTTGGTCCGCCATTTCAGGGACGGTAAGGGCGATGCCGACCTCGATGTTGGTGAAGTCGGGTGCGACGTGACCGGGCCAGCAGTTGCCGTCATCGTTACCCTCGACCGGATCGAGGTTGCCACCTCCCGATACTTGCCAGCGCCGCCGGCACATATCACCCAGAGCGCGCGCAACGGGTCCCTGCAATATTGTCGTGGCATCGTGCCATGGTCCGTAGGGAGTGCCGTCCGGTTCGACACGGCGCGGCTCGTCGTCGGCATGGTCGCGCGTGTCCCAGCGATCCACGGTCATGTCGATGCCGCCGCAGAATGCGACGTCATCGTCGATCACGACTACTTTCTGATGGTGCGATCCGGCGGGTGGGTGATGGCCGTCCAGGCGAAGGTGAATCTGGGGGTCCTTGATCCACCGTGCGATCCGCATCAGCGTCTGCGCCTGGAAGATCGTCTTTATCGCGCCTGTGTCCCACCGCAGGATATGGACGTGCAGGCCCGGAGTGCGTTTCACCAGCCAGCTGAGAAATTCTCCGACCCGGTTCGGGCCGCCATCATCGACGTCTCCCCCGAAGCGGATACGTGCGTCGAAATCCCAGCCCACCAGCAATATCTGCTTCCTGGCATTCATCATCGCCGCACGCGCGGCTTTGAAATAGTCGTCCGCATCGACGATGACCGTGGCCCTGGTCGCAGGTTCGATTCGCCAGCAGTTTCTACCTGGCTCAAGCATGGCTATCTCATCAGTCATGCCGTGCCCATCGCAGGCTTGGGGCGATCTGCCAAGCGATCGTCAGCCATTGTCTGCGTTAATCCGGCATGATGCACCTCTAGGCCCTAGGGCGGCCGCTTCCAATTTTACTGGTGCGTCAGGGCGCGGGGCTAGAAGGCTGCCTTATCTGGCTATTCGCGCATGTGCACGGCAACGTCCATCGATACGAAATCCTCGGCAGCTCCTAGATATCCACCCGTAACTGGCATGATTTGACGGTTGAAGCGGGCAAACGCGACAGGCACGAGCCGTCCACTGCCAATACGTCGATGGGTCGGATCGAAGGCAATCCAACCGGCACCGGGGAGATAGACTTCCGCCCAGGCATGTGTGGAACCGGGATCGCCATCTTCCGGGCCGATATCGAGAAGATAGCCGGACACCGCTCGGGCCCCGAACCCGAGATGGCGTGCTGCTTCGATGAACAAGGCGGCAATATCACGACAGGATCCGCTTCCAAGGGCAAGGGTCTCGGCCGGAGATTGTGTGCCTTCTTCGTCGCGAATACGATAGCAAATGTCGCCGAGCACCCCGGAATTGATGTCCTTGAGCAGCGACAGCGTGTCGGTGTGGGTGCCCATCACGAACCGGCGTGCCCAATCGCTGACTGTGTCACCGCCAGGGGTTAGCCAATCCGGCTGCGCCAGTGCTCCAAGGTCGATAAGATCGTCCAGAGTGTAGGTGAACGGGTAAGTGTGGGCTGCCGGGTCGATTGCGAAAACCGGCCACTCGGGCGCCCTGTGGTCGACCACCGCCTGGCTGATGATGGTGAGTTCGTCCGAAGTTTGGGGAAAGGTCGCGGTTGCTATCAGGTTGCCATGGACATCCAGCGTCCACGATATGTCCGCTTCCGGCTCACAGCGAAGGGAGCGCTCCAAAGTAGTGAGGTCGCCGCTGTCGCGCGGCGTGACGACGAGCCGGTGCGCCTCCAGAGCGACCGGGCGGGCATAGCGATAGGTTGTACGGTGGTTGATCGTTAGGCGCATTTCAGTGTTCCGACATGCTATTAAAGCCCCGAAAAGGAGAACTGGGCAGCCCCACCGAAGGGCCTTATCGGAAGCGATATCAGAAAATAGAAATGGTGTACCCCACCCCACTCATCATAACTGAAAATCTCGAAACGATCATCGAAAATACCCTATCGTCTCAAGACTATAGCGATATAGATCAGCTGTCGTTAACGCTTGGGGCGCCCACAGGCGCGGGTTTTCCAGCGCGCCGCCTATTGCGAACCGGCACGGACTGAACGGCCTGCGCGTGACGGCGAGATGGTTATCGAACCCGCATAGGGAGGCACAGAGCTGTGTGCTTCCACAGAGGGCCGCCCTTGATTTGCCGGTACGCCCACCCATATCCCGAGAATTGGCACTCTTTCATTGAGACTGCCAAATCGCAATGCGCGGCGCTGGCCCCACTTGTGAAAGCGACGCCCCGTCGCGGCCCAGCGACAGGATCGCTCCTCCATGTCATTCCGCCCCCTGCACGACCGCGTTCTCGTGCGCCGGCTCGAAGCCCCCAAGAAAACCACCGGCGGGATCATCATTCCCGACAATGCCAGTGAAAAGCCGCAGGAAGGCGAAATCGTCTCGGTCGGCTCCGGCATCCGCGCGGAAGACGGGGTTATCACCGCGCCTGACGTCAAGACTGGCGACCGCATCCTGTTCGGCAAATGGTCGGGCACCGAAATCAAGGTGGCAGGTGAAGACCTCATCATCATGAAGGAAAGCGACGTACTCGGCATTCTGGGCTGAGTTGTTAGCGGGCCGGCGCCTCCCGGTGAAGCCGACATCTCCACCTTGAAGGAAAATGACGATGGCCGCCAAAGACGTACGATTTTCGCGCGACATCCGTGAAGCTCTAAGCCGGGGCGTCGACACTCTCGCCAATGCCGTCAAGGTGACGCTTGGACCCAAGGGCCGCAACGTGCTGCTGGACAAGAACTACGGCGCGCCGCGCATTACCAAGGACGGCGTCACGGTCGCCAAGGAAATCGACCTGGCCGACAAGTTCGAAAACATGGGCGCGCAGCTGATGCGCACCGTGGCATCGCGGACTAACGATCACGCGGGCGACGGGACGACCACGGCCACCGTGCTAGCGCAGGCGATCGTCCGCGAGGGCATGAAATCGGTCGCGGCGCAGTCCAATCCGATCGATCTGAAGCGCGGCATCGACATTGCGGTCAAGGCGGTGGTTGCCGAACTCAAGGCCCGGTCCAAGCCCGTGGCGGGTACAGACGAGATCGGCCAGGTCGGCACCATTTCGGCAAACGGCGATGAAATCGTCGGCCGCAAGATCGCCGAGGCTATGGAAAAAGTTGGCAAGGAAGGTGTTATCGCGGTCGAGGAAGGCTCTGGCGTCGAATTCGAACTCGATGTCGTCGAAGGTATGCAGTTCGACCGTGGCTACCTTTCGCCCTACTTCGTTACCGACACCGCGAAACTGACGGTGGAATTGGCCGACCCACATATCCTGATCTTCGAGAAGAAGCTCGGCGCACTTGCTCCGATCCTTCCCTTGCTCGAAGCCGTGGTCCAGTCTGGGCGGCCGCTGCTGATGATCGCCGAGGACGTCGAAGGCGAGGCGTTGGCTACGCTTGTCGTCAACAAGCTGCGCGGTAGCTTGAATGTCGCCGCGGTAAAGGCGCCGGGCTTCGGCGACCGCCGCAAAGCCATGCTTGAGGACATCGCGGTTCTGACAGGCAGCGAGGTCGTCTCCGAGGACCTCGGGATCAAGCTCGAAAACATCACACTGGCCATGCTGGGCACCGCCAAGAAGGTGACGATCGACAAGGATACCACCACTATCGTGGACGGCGCCGGCACCGCGGATGCGATCAAGGGACGCATCGAGGCAATCCGTGGACAGATCGAAAACACCGCCAGCGAATACGGCCAGGAAAAGCTTCAGGAGCGTCTGGCCAAACTCACCGGCGGCGTCGCCATCATAAGGGTTGGCGGCTCAAGCGAAGTCGAAGTGCGAGAGCGCAAGGACCGCGTCGACGACGCCCTCTTCGCAACGCGCGCCGCTGTGGAGGAAGGCGTCGTGCCGGGCGGCGGCACCGCACTGCTCTATGCCTCCAAAGTGCTCGCCGGGATGAAGGGCGGGAATGACGACCAGACCCGTGGCATCGAGATCGTGCGCCGCGCCTTGCAGGCACCGGTCCGCCAAATCGCGGAAAACGCCGGGCATGACGGCGGCGTCGTTGCCGGGCGGCTGCTCGACGGCGGCGACGAAAACATGGGCTTCAACGCCCAGACCGAAGTCTACGAGAACCTGTTCCAGTCCGGCGTCATCGATCCCACCAAGGTCGCGCGCTGCGCCATTCAGGATGCGGCATCGGTTGCGGGGATGGTGATCACCACCGAAGCAGGGATTGCCGATCTAATCGAAGAAAGCGCCTCAGCATTCTGATCGAGCGCCCGTTTTTCTCCTGCGAAAGGACACCCAATGGATCTTTCATCAGCCCTGTGCCGCGCCCAGGAAGCCGTCCAGCGAGAACGCGCTAATACGGCGTCTCTTGAAAATGTGCGAATTCAAGCAGGAAAGGCTGCGATCGCGTGGGGTCTTGAGGCAGCTGCGGCAGAAAAGCGTGAAGCCCGGCATGCGCAAAGGCTGACCGTCGCGGAACTGATGGCGCTACAAGACCTGCAACCCGATGGTGACGAGGATGAAGACGAATTTTCAATCGGCGAAAATACGGATCGCGCCGGGCCTGCGGACCCAACCAGTTCGATCTGATCAATCCCGACATTAGCGCGCCATCAGGCATGTACGCGGCTTTCCGCTCGACCTGGTAAGGTGTTTGACAGCATCCAAGCCCTCTGATGTGCATATACCCAGCGGCGATGCTTTCTTCTAAATAACAAGGAACCAAAGCATTCCGTGAGCCGCTTAGGTGGAAGCGAAATTTGGGAAATATGCATGGGCAATAGTTCCTCCGAGACGACGGTGCTGATTGTTGAGGACGAAATTTTCATCCGAATGATCGGTGTGGACATGCTGGAAGATTCCGGCTTTCGCGTCCTGGAAGCGAAAAATGCGGACGAGGCTCTGGAGATTCTCAAAAACGGCGCAGACGTCGAAGTCCTATTCACCGACATCCGCATGCCAGGAAAAATGGACGGCTTGGAACTTGCGGAGTTCGTTCACACGCGTTGGCCGGGGATAAAGCTGTTGATCACGTCTGGCCATTGCAGGCTGTCAGCAGATGAAGTTCCAGATGGCGGACGTTTCGTCGCAAAACCTTACAAGCTGGAAACCGTCGTCGAGCAAATTCGTAAGGCCCTGATCGAGCGCTGATAGTATGCAGTCGCTATTGGCGACAAAATCTAATTCAGTGCTTCGCGGGCGGTCATGGGTGATGGCCCGTCCCGTGCGCGTCGTGCTGCTCTTCCACTCTGTCGATAATAACGGCAGGCTAGGCGGCCTGAGCGAATTGGCCGATGTGACTTGCGCAGGTTGATCCGAGCGAGAATGTTCCCGGCCGTAGCCCCCATTCGACGTATGATTTTAGGGGTCGAACAAACGGTTTGTTCGAAAGGGCTGCGATCACCTTTTTGGCAAGCCGCCGCCCTTAGCATGCGGTCTTCATGTCGGTAGCATGGTGCCCGTATCGATGAACCGCTGGTGCCATGACAGCGCCTCTCCCGGTAGCGATGGGGCGTGGCGACCGTAGGAGCCGTGATAGGCGCGGTCGTAATAATCACGCAGGGCGTCGCGATACATCGGGTGGGCGCAGTTCTCTATCACCAGCGCGGCGCGCTTGCGTGGCGGCAGGCCTCGCATGTCGGCAAGGCCCTGCTCGGTGACCAGCACCGCGACGTCCTGCATGATGTGGTCGACATGGGCCGCCTGCGGCACGATGGCAGAAATCGCGCCGCCCTTCGCGATCGAGGGCGTCATGAAGATCGAGACGTAGGCATTGCGCGCGAAGTCTCCCGAGCCACCTATGCCGTTCTGGATGCGCGATCCCATCACGCAGGTAGAGTTGACGTTGCCGTAGATATCCGCCTCGATCAGGCCGTTCATGGCGATGCAGCCTAGGCGGCGGATCAGTTCCGGGTGGTTGCTGATCTCCTGCGGGCGCAGGATCATCCGGCTGGCATAGCGCGCCATTTCGGCATTGATGCGCTCCGCCGCCTCGGGGCTGAGCGAGAACGCGGTGGCCGAGGCCATGCGCAGCTTGCCCGCGTCGATCAGATCCAGCATGCCGTCCTGGATCACTTCGGTATAGGCGGTCAGGTTGTCGAAAGGCCCGTCGATCAGGCCGGTCAGCACTGCATTGGCGATATTGCCCACGCCCGACTGCAGCGGCAACAGGTCCGCCGGCAGGCGGCCCTTGGCGACTTCGTTGCTGAGGAACTCGATGATGTTCCCGGCGATAGCCAGCGCGCTGGCGTCCGGTGCGGTGAAGGGCAGGTTGCGGTCGGGCGCGTCGGTTTCGACGATCGCTACGATCTTTGCGGGATCGCACTGCAAGGTGGCCTGGCCGATGCGGTCGTCGGGCCGGACCAGCGGGATCGGCACGCGATGGGGCGGCAGGGCGGTGCCGTAATAGATGTCGTGCATCCCCTCGAGCGCTGGGTTTTGCCACGAGTTCACTTCAAGGATGATCGCGTCGGCGCGGTCGAGCCAGGTCTTGTTGTTGCCTACCGAGGAGGAAGGCACCAGCGAACCGTCGGGCCGGATTGCGGTCACTTCCACCACCGCCACGTTTAGCGGGCCGAGAAAGCCCTGCCATGCCATCGGCGCCACCTGGCTGAGGTGCATGTCGAGATAGTCCATCTCACCCTTGTTGATGCGTTCGCGGGCGATGGGGTCGGAATTGTAGGGCAGGCGCAGTTCGATGCCGTCCGCCTTGGCCAGCGCGCCATCGAGTTCGGGGCCGGTCGAGGCGCCGGTCCAGACCTTCACGCGCATCGGGCGCCCGGCGGCGTGTTCAGCCTCGATCCTGGCGGCGAGCGCCATTGGCACCGCCTTGGGGTAGCCAGAGCCGGTGAAACCGCTCATTCCCACGGTTTGCCCATGTTGGATCAGGGCAGCGGCGTCGGCTGCGGACATGACCTTCTGGCGCAGGTCGGCACGGGCGATACGGTTCGTCATGGGGAGTCCCTCTCAGTACTCTGGCCTTCTTGGGGCCGCATCGCTTCCTTCGAACCGTGCAGGAATGAAGGCAATAGCTCAAATGAGTGCATCACTTGTGCTATAAGCGTTCAAATGAGCGACCTGATCCGATCCCTGCGACTGTTCATGCGCCTGAGCGAGGAGGGCAATTTCTCCGCCCTCGCGCGCCGGCAGAACCTCAGTCATACCACGATAGCACGCGCGATTGACGATCTGGAGGCACATTTCGGCGTTCGCCTGTTTCAGCGTTCCACGCGCCGGCTGACCTTGACTGGCGACGGGGAACGATTGGCCGAACATGCCGCCTCGATCCTCGATCAGGTGGGGCAAGCGGAGGCGGACCTGGCCGGTGCCGTGGCGGCGCGGGGCCTTGTGCGGATTGGCGTGACCACGGCGCTTGGCCTGCATTACGCGCACCGTCTGGAGCGGCTGCGAGAAGGCCACCCCGATCTCATGGTGGAGCTGCTGTTCGCCGACTGGCGCGACATTGCTGATGATCGCGGACTGGACCTGTGGCTTACGGTCGGGCCGACCGAGACGCCGGGGGCAGTTATGCTCGGGGAACTGCCGCGTATTCTTATCGCGGCGCCGGCCTATCTCAAGGCTCATGGCGAGCCGTCCAGCGCCGAAGATCTGATGATGCACCAGTGCCTCACTTACGGCTATGCGGCCCGCGCCGAGCCGTGGCCGATCGAGGGGCGCGAATTGCGAGTAAACGGGTTCCTGCGCGCGAATACCAGCGAGGCGGTGTTGCGAGCGACACGGGGCGGGCTGGGCATTGGCCTGCTACCGCGCATGCAGGTAGAGGAGGACCTTGCGTGCGGCACTGCCGTGCAAGTGTTGCCCGGCGCCCGCATCGCACCTCTCGCCATCATGGTCGCCCATGGATTTCGCGGCATGCGTATGCCGATGCGCGCCCGCGTCGCGATGGATTTTCTGGTCGAAGATTTTCCCGGCAAAACGCCTCGACCTTCCATACCGTGAGCAAGGACGGCGGCGGCGGTTTTCAGGGGCGCAGGGTCAGGCTATCGCGGCCCAACCATATTTAGACACCGGAGACAGACGCGATGACGCTCATCGGCACGCACATGGTCACATCGCCCCAGACGGCCCGCCAGTACTTCGAGCAGGTAATGACCAACCCCGCGCGCCGTCCGTTCGGCTTCGGGCGCAAGCTGGCCATCGTCAACGTCGATATCCAGTGCGCCTATACGCAGATCGACCGCTTCGTGACCTCCTACGAAACTGACCCGCGGCAGATCGAGCACGTCAACATGATCTCAGCGCTGGCGCGGGCCAGAGCCATGCCAGTGATATGGACGCGCGTGGCCTATATGCCGACCGGCGCCGACTGCGGTGTTTGGGGTATGCGCGAGGATGGGCCCGACGCTCTGCAGTCCATTCGCGCGGGTAGTGAGCGTCACGCCTTCGACCCGCGCTGCGTGGTGGATGAAAGCGTCGACGCGGTGTTCGACAAGCGCATGGCCTCCGCCTTTCACGAGACCCATCTGAACAGCCTTTTAACCTGGCACGGCGTTGATACCGTAGTGATTACTGGCGGGTCGACTTCGGGCTGCGTGCGTGCAACTGCTGTGGATGCGGTAAGCCACGGTTACCGCGCCATTGTGCCTATCGAAACCACCGCCGACAAGCACGAGAGCCCACACTTCGCCAACCTGACCGACATGCAGCTCAAGTATGCTGATGTAGTGCCGGTCAGCGCTGTGGTGGAGTGGCTGGAAAGCCGCTGAAGCTCGTCCAGCCCTCAGCCCGCAGCGTCTTCCTCGCGCGTGCTGGCGCCGGGCAGGGCGGGCCACTCCGCCATTCGCGAAGTGGCCGTCAATTCGGCGCTGACCGCCGATGCGCACGTGCGGATCAGCTCGGAAAAGCGCTCGACGGCGTCCTCCATTTTCATGGCGGAGGCAAAGAAAGCCAGCGATACGGCCCCGATCGGTCGCTCATCGTCGAAGATTGTTGCGGCCAGTGACGATGTCTTGCCCGGATTGCGCGTGAAGCGGTTGAAGCTTCGCGTGGCGTACCCCTGATCGCGCAGTTGTCCGATGAAGCCGGCATCCTCGGCAAGGGCGATGGCGTGGTCCCACTCCGGGTTCTCCAACACTTTCATCGAGGCGATCAGGGTGCCGCGCTCCGCTTCGTCCAGCGAGGCGATGTAGATCAAGCCCGCGGCGGTATCGAGCAGCGGACTGGCATAGCCGGGGAAGTATTCGTTGAAGGTCAGCGCGCTAAGCGCATGGGTGGAGTCGCGGATGACCATGGAATGGCCAACATGGGTGGATAGCGTGATCGGCCAACCCACCATGCGAGTGAGCTCGACGATATGCGGGCGCGTAGCTTTCACCAGGCGAGCATCGCCCTGAAAGCCATGCGCGAGCGTTTGCACCAGCGCGGTGGGGCGATAGCGGCGGCGACCCTGTTCACGCTCGATCAGGCCTTCGTGCAGTAGCGACTGGACGAGCCTTGAAACCGTGGGAAACGGCAAGTTGCAAGCCTTCGCGATGTCGGTGAGCGTGGCCGATCCGCCTCGATTTATGGCCTGAAGCACAGCGATGCCGCGAGACAGAGAACGAATCGGAATACCATTTTCCAACGTAGACGGCCCTCAATATTGCACCTCGAATGGGCAATTCCACACAGGCATCATGCCGATGCTAAGAGTAAATGTCCACGGGGTGAACATGCGAGGCGATCCGGGTTCGATATAAGGGCGCGCAGGCATAGTACGGCTGGCAAGCAGCAGGCACCGGGCGCGGCGCCGCGCATCGAAATAGTAACGAGGAACACGATGGCACAGCCGATCCTGCGCAAGATGCTCTCCGAGGGCAAGTTCGTGACCGCACCGGGCATCCAGGATATGATCGCCGCTGTCGTTGCTGCCCAGTGCGACTTTGAGGTCGTCTACGGTTCAGGCTACTGGCTCACCGCCTCGGCGCACGGCCTGCCTGATGCCGGTATCGCTTCGGTCACGCAGATGACCGATCGCATGGCGACGCTGGTGACTTCCTCGACGGCGGCGGTCATCGCTGATGCGGATACCGGCTTCGGCGGCTTGCTCAACGTCCACCACACCGTGCGCGCCTACGAAGCGGCAGGCGTTACCGCGATACAGATCGAGGATCAGGAATTCCCGAAGAAGTGCGGCCATACGCCGTTCAAGCGAGTGATCCCGGTCGAAGATATGGCCCGCAAGATCGAAGTTGCCTGCGAAGCGCGGTCGTCCGAGGATTTCCTCGTGATCGCACGCAGCGATGCCCGCCAGTCCGAGGGATACGATGGGATCATGCGGCGCATGGAAGCCTATGCTAGGGCCGGCGCCGACGTGCTCTTCCCAGAGGCTCTCGAAAGCCATGAGGAAATGGCGGCGATTACCTCGTCCTTCGACGTGCCGATGCTGGCGAACATGGCGCACGGCGGGCTGACACCGATCGTGTCGCCGGGGGGATTAGAGAAGCTGGGCTATGCGATCGGCATATACCCGGCGATGGCCTCGCTGGTAGCCGCACAGGCAATGGAGGATGCGTTCCGCCGTCTGCGCGCAGGCGATGCCCCAGCCAACGCCGAGATGTTTGATTTCAAGCGCTTCTGCAGCCTGATCGGATTCGAGGACGTATGGGCCTTTGAAAAGCGCTGGGCGCAGGACTGACCGAGAGGCTGAGCAACATGACCCCGCGCACGCTTTACGAAAAGATCTGGGACGCCCACGTGGTGTCGAGCCGCGATGACGGCACCAGCCTGATCTACATCGACCGCCATCTGGTTCACGAAGTCAGCAGCGCCCAGGCCTTCGAAGGGCTGCGCAAGGCCGGACTGCCGGTGCGCCGCACCGACCTTACGCTGGCGATGCCCGACCACAACGTCCCGACGACGCCGCGCGTCGATGCGGCGGGCAAACTGATCCCGATCGTCGACCCCGCCAGCGCCATTCAGCTTGCCGCGCTGGAATGCAACGTCGCCGAATTTGGCGTGCCGTTCTTTACCGCGACTTCGCCGGAACAGGGCATCGTCCATGTTGTCGGGCCGGAACAGGGCTTCACACTGCCCGGCTGTACGCTGGTCTGCGGCGACAGCCACACCGCCGCGCACGGCGCGCTTGGCGCACTGGCCTTTGGGATTGGCACCACCGAGGTCGAGCATGTGCTGGCCACGCAGACGCTGCGCATGGCGCGCTCCAGATCGATGGAAATACGTGTCGAGGGCAAGCTGGGGCACGGCGTCTCCGCCAAGGACGTGATCCTTGCAGTGATCGGCCGGATCGGCGTAGGCGGGGGCATCGGCCACGTGATCGAATATCGCGGCTCGGTCTTCGATGCGATGAGCATCGAGGAGCGCCTGACAGTCGCCAACATGTCGATCGAAGCGGGCGCTCGTGCGGGCCTGTTCGCTCCTGACGAGACGACCTTTGCCTACCTTAAGGGCCGCCCGATGGCGCCCAAGGGCAAGCAGTGGGATAACGCGGTCGCCCGCTGGCGCAATCTGCGCGGCGACGACGGCGCGGTGTTCGACAAGTCGATCAGTATCGACGCCTCCACAATCGCGCCGAGCGTGACCTGGGGCACCAACCCCGAGCAGGTCGTCTCGATCGACAGCGCTGCGCCGCGCCTGGAAGATTTCGCCGACGAAGGCCGCCGCGCCGCTGTCGCCCGCGCGCTGGACTATATGGGCATCGCGCCGGGACAAGCGATGGTCGACGTCGAGGTTGACCATGTGTTCATCGGAAGCTGCACCAACAGCCGCATCGAGGACTTGCGCGCCGCCGCCAGGGTGCTGGAGGGCCGGCATCTGTCGCCGCGCATCCAGTCCGCGATTGTGGTGCCGGGCTCGGGCCTGGTCAAGCGCATGGCCGAGGCCGAAGGGCTGGACACGATATTCATGGACGCTGGTTTCGAATGGCGCGAGCCGGGCTGCTCTGCATGTCTGGGCATGAACCCCGACGTGATCCCGCCGCTGGGCCGCTGCGCCTCAACATCCAACCGAAACTTCGTGGGCCGTCAGGGCCCCGATGCCCGCACCCACCTTATGAGCCCCGCGATGGCTGCGGCCGCCGGCGTGGCTGGACACTTGGCCGACGTGCGCGCCTATATCGGAGAACCGGCATGACCATGTCCGTGGTGGCAGGGCGGGCCTATCCGCTGGGCCTTAGCAATGTCGATACCGACCAGATCATCGGTTCGGACTGGCTCAAGACGATCAGCAAGGTGGGCCTTGGCCAGGGCGCCTTCGCGGCGCTGCGCGAGAACGGCGTCACGGTGTTCGACGAGGAACGCTACATGGGCAGCGAAATCCTCGTCGCGGGCGCCAATTTCGGCTGCGGTTCCAGCCGTGAACATGCCGCCTGGGCCATTGTCGATATTGGCATCCGCGTGGTGATCGCACCCAGTTTCTCAGACATCTTTTCCAGCAACGCCTTCAAGAACGGGATACTCACCGCCGTCGTCGACGAAGTCGCCATTCCGCCGCTGATGGCGTTCGCCCGCACCGATGGCGAGGATGGCATTCTCAAGGTCGACCTGATCGCGCAGGTGATCGAGGCGCCTGACGGCCAGCGCTGGCCGTTTCGCATCGACCCTTTCCGCCGCGAATGCCTGATCGACGGCCTCGACGAAATCGCGCTCACGCGTACCGAGGGCCCGGCGATCAGTGCGCATGAAGCGCGCGTCGCCCTTGTCGAGCCGTGGCTCGCAGGAGCGGTCTGAAGCCCACGCCCGGCTCCACCCCCGAAGGCTCGCCATCCATCGTACCGGAGAATGAGATGACCACGATTGCCAGCACGTACCGTCGCAACAAGGACCGGCAGGGCTACCGGATGAAGTTCGGCGTGCTTGGCCCGTCGACCAACACGATCGTCCAGCCCGACTTTGACGACCTGCGTCCTCGCGGCGTCACCAACCACTATTCACGCATCCACGTCGACAATGCGCAGGCCGTCTCGAACGACACCTTTATGGCCGGCGCGTGGAAAATCAGCGACATGACCCACGACGCGGTGAAACGCGTGCTGACGTGCGAGCCAAACTACCTTGTCATGGGCATGTCGGCCGTTACCTTCTTCAACGGCGCGGAAGGTGGCCGGAAGTGGCGCGAGCAGGTCGAGGAAGTCTCGGGACTGGGCGTTTCGACAGGCGCGGAAGCGACTGTCGCCGCGCTGAAGGCTTATGGCGGGATCAGGAAGGTGGCGTTCCTTTCGCCTTACTTCCCCACTGCCAATGCCGAAGTGCGCAACTTCCTCTCGGACTACGGCTATGAAACGGTGCGCGACGTTGCGCTGGAGCGGCCAAGCTGGATCGCCATAGCCGAGACGCCTGAGCAGACCTTGCGCGAAACCTTCCGGCAGCTTGACGATGACAATGTCGACGCGCTTATCCAGGTTGGCACCAACCTTGATTGCATGCGCTTCGCCGCCGCGGCCGAGGTATGGCTGGGCAAGCCAGTGATCGCAATCAACGCCGCCACCTACTGGCACGCGTTGCGCCACAACGGGATCGACGACCAGATCGATGGTTTCGGTCGCCTGATGGCTGAATTCTGACAACTTTCATCCGTGCCCGGCGCTCGCGGCGGCCCTTGGAGACGACCAAATGACTACGAAGAAGCGGGTGCAGGTTGTCGTGGCTGGTGCGGGGCCTGTCGGCTCGGTCGCCGCCATGTATCTGGCGATGAACGGCGTGGACGTGATCCTCGCGGAGCTTGGTGCGGACAACGCAGCAGACCTTCGCGCCTCCACTTTCCATCCGCCGACGCTGGAGATGCTCGACCAGATCAAGGTCACCGACTTCCTGATGGAGACTGGCCTGAAGTCGCCGGTGTACCATTGGCGTGACCGTCAGACCGGCGAGATCATGCCATTCGACTTCGCGGAACTGGCCGGCGATACCAAATATCCCTTCCGCCTCCAGTGCGAACAGCACCACCTTTCGGGCAAGCTGGCCAGCCGCCTTAACGAGGAATCCAATGCTGAGGTGCTGTTCAGCCACCGTCTGGTGTGGTTCCAGCAGGACGATGACGGCGTCGAGGTGGCCCTGGAAACGCCGACCGGGATCGAGCCGATCCGCGCCGACTATCTGATCGGCGCCGACGGCGCGAGTTCTATCGTGCGCAAATGGCTGGGCATCGAATTCGACGGCTTCACGTATCCGGAGCGGTTCCTGTGCCTGTCGACCGAACAGGAAATCCGCGACGAAGTGCCTGACCTTGCCTACGTCAACTATATCTCCGATGCGCAGGAATGGATGGTGCTGCTGCGGGTGCCTCGCCTGTGGCGCGTGCTGGTGCCCGCCAACGGGGCAAGCAACGAGGAACTGCTGTCCGAGGAGAAAAAGGCCAAGGTTTTCGACGGTTTCCTCAAGGACGGCGCCAGTGTTCAGACGCATCACCGCACGATCTACCGCGCCCATCAGCGCGTGGCCAAGCAGTTCCGCAAGGACCGGGTGCTGCTGGTCGGCGACGCGGCGCATCTCAACAACCCGCTCGGCGGGTTCGGCATGAATAGCGGCGTGCATGACGCGTTCAACTTGTGCGAGCGCCTCGTCGACGTCATCAAGGGCGGTGACAATGGCCTGCTCGATCAGTTCGACCGGCAGCGCCGCACCGTCACTCACGCCTTCACGCAGAAGCAGACCATCGAGAACATGGAGGCCATGCGCGGCGGGCAGGGTGAGGCGCACGCGCGCCGCCGTGACAAGATGCGCGCCCTGCTGACCAACGACGACGAACGCCGCAAGTACCTGCTGCGCCAGTCGATGATCGACAGCCTGAGGGATGCCGCAGCCATCGCCTGATATGATCCCCCCGCCATTTGCGAGCGAAGCGCGCGCAAATGGCGGGGGGATTAAGCGCTAAGACACCCGCTCAGGGTAGCGAGCGGTAGAATTCCAGCTTCATGTCCTCGGCCACGCATTCCAGGATGCCGGGCACCAGCCGGTCGTGGAAGTCGATGTGCATGTGCTTTTCGTACGCCGCATCGTCGCGGAACGTGGCGACGACCTGGAACAGGTCGGGGTCGCTTTCCGACTGGAACAGTTCGTACACCAGCGCGTCCGGCTCGCGTTCGAACACCAGGCTTTTCAGTTCCGATTGCAGCGCGATCATGTCGCCGCGCTTTTCGGGGCGAGTGCGCAGCTGCGCGATGAAGCTCTTGGCGCTCATCGGGCCTGTCCCTCCATCTCTGCATCCAGATCGAACAGCAGTTCGCGTTCGTAGCTGCCGTCCATGCAGCCGACGATCTTCTCGATCAGCGCCTTGTTGTGGTCGTAGGCCATGTGCGCCTCGTCGGCTGCCTCGTCGACGAAGCTTTCGTGGACGGCGAACATCCCCGGTTCGGACAGGCGGAAGAACTTGTAGTGCAGGGTGCCCGGCTCCTGCCTGGAAAGCACCTCCATCTCGCGCGCCAGGGCGACGAATTCCCGCTGCAGGTCGTCTCTGATGCGGAAGCGGGACAGGAAGCTGAAAGCCATCGTCGTTTTCTCCTCAGGCGGGGCTGGGCGACAGCGGCGATTCGCCCGCGGCTGCGCGTTTGCCCGGTTCTCTCCAATGCGGTGACTGTATCGCCACCTGCTTGCCGTTCAGCATAGGCGATCACAATATAAAAACAATCATGAATGCATGTGATAGGGCTTTATGAGGCCCTTTCACAGGGTTGGCACATGGCCCTGTGGCACGTCCGCTGTCGCACTTCCGACATGCTTCAAAAAAACATACATGAATGATTGCTTATCGCTCCGGTCGTGATATCCATCTGGGCAACCCGCAAGGAATGGCGGGGCACAAGGAGAGAGGTTATGTTCACCATGAGGCTGCATGGTTCCACGTGCGCGTTCGCGATTGTCGCAGCGCTCGCAAGTGCTTCCGCCCGCGCGCAGGATACGGCTGCCGCAGATACCGCTACCCCGCAGGCGAGCACGGCATCGGCCAGTTCGGGATTGGCCGAAATTGTCGTCACCGCTACCCGCCGCGCCACCGATCTGCAGTCCACCCCGGTCTCGGTTTCAGCGGTGGACGCCACCCTGATCGCGCAGGCATCGCCGCGCGATCTTGGCGATATCGCCGCCTTCGTGCCGAACTTCTCGGCAGCGACGATCGCCAACTTCAATGCTGCCAGCTTCGCCATGCGCGGCGTCGGGCAGACCTCAATCATCGTCTACTTCGAACCGCCGGTCGCGGTTCTTGTCGACGACTTCGTGGTGCCATCGGTGCAGACCCAGCTGCTCGATACCTTCGACGTGGCGCAAGTAGAAGTGCTGCGCGGGCCGCAGGGCACGCTGTTCGGCAAGAACACCACCGGCGGCGTCGTCACCGTACGCACCAAGCGGCCTAAACTCGAATATGTCGGTGTCGATGCGCGCGCAGAATTCGGAGACTTCGGCGAGAAGAAGGTACAGGCCGCGATGAACGTGCCGATCGGCTCGATCGCGGCGTTGCGCCTCGTCGGCGGGTATGAGAAGTCGGACGGGTTCTACCGCAACGGCGCCTGCTACGGCCCGGTCACCGGCTTCGTGCCGAACAAGTTCCAAGGCTCCAGCGGGTGCCTGGGCGGAGAGCGGCTTGGCGGCAAGGATGTGTGGCAGGCCCGCGCCAAGCTGTTGATCGAACCGTCGCCTGATTTCAGCGCGCTGCTGCAGTACGAGTGGATTCGCGATCGTTCGGATTCGGTCCCTTCGGTGAATGAGAATTACCTCTATACCGGCACCAATCCCTTCGTGACCGATCTTCTGGGCCTGACCGATCCCAATGCGCAGAACGTCGACCCGCTCAAGCGCGCGGGTTACACCGGGCGCCATGACGGCCTGCTCTTCATGGATCAGGGCCAGCGCATCTCGGTCGACGGGTTCTACGCCAATCTTGAATATCACACCGGCATCGGCACGGTCAGCTCGGTCACCGGCTATCGCAAGCAGCAGTCGCGGATTCCCAACTCCTATGCGGGTGCAACCGCGCTGGGCAGCGACGGCCAGCTGCTGTCGTTCTTCGATGCCACCCGCGATGACGACCGTAAGACCTTCCAGCAGGAACTGCGCTTCTCGTCCGATTTCCAGGGGCCGTTCAACTTCGTCACGGGCGGATTCTTCCAGCGCGACAAGATCGACTTCTGCGTTTCCCAGATCCTCGGTTTCCTCGACCTGACTGCGGGGCCTCTGCCGTTCGGCGAGTGGAACAATACGCCTTACATCCTGTGCAACGCCCAAAAGGCGAAGTCGCGCGCGCTGTTCTTCGAAGGAACGCTCAAGCTGGGCGAGAAGCTGACGATCGCGGCGGGTGGGCGCTACACCTGGGACGACAAGACCTGGAGGGGCCGCCAGCAGACGTTCATCCCGGCGCTGAACGGTGGTTTCGATCCCACGATCACGATCGACGAGGCGCTTGACGCCAGCGTATACAAGTATCCCGCAGGCGTGGTGACGGTGAAGGACAAGTGGCGCGAGCCTACTTACCGCGCCAGCATCAGCTATCAGGCGACGGACGACGTGTTCGTCTTCGGCGGTTATTCGCACGGATACAAGGGCGGCGGTTTCAACGACCAGATCGGCGGCTTCGCGGCCTTCGGTGACGATCTCGACGCCTTCCGTACCGCCGCGCGCGCCACTGACCCGGAGACCGCCGATAGCTTCGAGGTGGGCTTCAAGTCGCAGTTCCTCGACAACCGGGTGCGCTTCAACGTCACCACCTTCTATGTGAAGTACAAGGACCTGCAGAAGCAGCTCAACGTGCCGATCGTGGTCAATGGCCAGCCTAATCAGGTGACGATCTTCGTCAACGCGGCCAGCGCCACCGTGAAGGGGCTTGAAGGCGAACTTTCAGCCACTCCGGTCGATGGGCTGACCTTGCGCGGTGTGCTTGGTTATCAGGATGGCAAGTACAAGAGCTACACGGCGGAGAATGCCGGCTACGATCTGGCGAGCGCGCCGCTGGACCGGGCGCCCAAGTGGCAATGGACGGTGGATGCCATCTATTCGGTGCCGCTGGGTGATGACTACAAAATGACTCTGAACGGCAACGTGGCCTATACCGCCCGCAACCTGAACACGCAGGCGATTGACGATCCGCGCGGCAATACGTTCCTCAACGCGCGGACGCTGGTGAATGGATCGATCACCCTCTCGCAGACTGATGACAAGTATTACGTCCGTCTGATCGGCAGGAACCTTACCGACAAGCGCTACCGCATCGGCTCGCAGAACGTGGCGGGTCTGTGGCTTAACTCGCAGTTCGGCGCGCCGCGATACTTCGGTGTCGAACTGGGCCTTTCCTTCGGCAATCAGTTGTAAGGCGCCGCGCCAGTTCCCCCGTCCGCCAGGTGGATGGGGGAATTGGGCCTCACCCCCCATTTTCGAGCAAGAGGTGCACCGCGTGTTGGTGAAAGGCGATTTGAAAGTGATGCGGCCGTTTATGCTTGGCGCGATGGTGTGGAGCCTTGCGGCCTGTGGTTCTGCCGATCAGGAGGCCCTGGCCGGCAAGCAGGCGCCTGAGGCATGGCTGCAGCAGTTGGACGATGCCAGCAGCGGCGACGACTGGCCCGCCTTCGGGCGCACTTACGGCGAGCAGCATTACAGCCCGCTGGAGCAGATCAACGAAGGCAACGTCAAGGATCTGGGTCTCGTCTGGTCAGTGGACCTGCCCGCCGGCAACCCGGCCACCGGCCCGATCGAGGTGGGCGGCAGCGTCTACCTCGCCACCGGCTATTCGGTGGTGCGCGCGATCGACGTCGCCACCGGCAAGGTCCGGTGGGAGCATGACCCCAAGGCACCCGAGGCTTCGGGTGTGCGTCTGCGGCAGGGCTGGGGCAGCCGGGGCGTAGCCTACTGGAACCACAAGGTCATCACCGCCACGCAGGACGGCCGCCTCGTGGCGCTGGACGAGAAGACCGGCGCTCCTGTCTGGACTGTGCAAACACTGGACGACGGCGCGCCGATGTTCATCTCCGGCCCGCCGCGGGTATTCGACGGCAAGGTCATCATCGGCAATGCGGGATCCGATGAAAGCGCGGTGCGCGGCTTCGTCACCGCCTTCGATGCGGATACCGGCAAATTCCTCTGGAAATTCTACACCGTCCCCGGCGACCCGGCGAAGGGCTTCGAGGACGAGGCGCAGGAGATGGCCGCCAAGACCTGGCACGGCAATTGGTGGAAGTACGGCGGCGGCGGTTCAGCATGGAATTCGATCACGTATGACAAGGCGAACGACCAGATCCTGATTGGCACCGGCAATGGCGCGCCGTGGAACCACAAGATCCGCAGCTTGGGCAAGGGCGACAACCTATTCGTATGCTCGATCGTCGCGCTCGATGCGAAGACCGGCAAGTACAAGTGGCATTACCAGATCAATCCTGGCGAAAGCTGGGACTTCAACGCCGCGATGGACATGCAGCTGGCCGACCTGACCATCGACGGCAAGCCGCGTCAGGTGGTGACCACGGCGCCGAAAAACGGTTTCTACTATGTGATCGACCGCAAGGACGGCAAGCTGATCTCTGCCGAACCCTTCGTGCAGGTGACCTGGGCCAAGAAGATCGACCTGGCCACCGGGCGCCCGGTCGAAAACCCCGGCGTGCGCTATGAAAGCGGCAAGACCACGTTCCGCCCCACCCCGCTGGGCGCGCATAGCTGGATGCCGATGGCTTTCAGCCCCAAGACCGGCCTGACCTATATTCCCGCCATCGACCTCCAAGTGCGCTTCGACGATACGGGGATCACGCGCGAGAACTTCAAGTTCGCGGGCGGGATGGGCCTGTCTCCGGGTGTGGGCTACTCCATCGACGCGGGCGGCAGCAAAGTCACCGGCTGGCTGATTGCCTGGGACCCGGTGGCGCAGAAGGCGCGCTGGAAACTGCCAATGCCCACCCACGGCAATGGGGGCATCATGGCCACGGGCGGCAATCTGGTGTTTCAGGGACGGCCCGACGGCGGCTTCTCCGCCTACAACGCACAGGACGGCAAGCGGCTGTGGAACTTCGACGCGCGTGCCGGCGTGGTGGCGCCGCCGATCACCTACCGGGTGAACGGCAAGCAATACGTCACGGTGATCGCCGGAATCGGCACCAGCGTCGGCCTGTTCGGCCCAATGTTCGAGAAATACGGCATCGATTACCGAACCCAGGCCCGCCGGGTGCTCACGTTCGCGATCGGCGGCAAACAGACACTACCGCCGCGCATTCCATACAAAGCGGTTGCCTTCGAGGATGCCGACTACAAGCCGGACGCGGCTTTGGCCGCGCGCGGGGAGGGGATATTCGGCGGTCGCTGCGCCGTTTGCCACGGCACCGGCGTCGTCGCCGGCGGCACCGCGCCGGACCTGCGCACTTCGGCGATCCCGCACGATTCCGAAGTGTTCGCGCAAGTCGTCAAGGACGGCGCGCTGGTGCCGAACGGAATGCCCGCGTTCGGTGAGTTCAAACCGGACCAGATCGAAGCATTGCGCCAGTATATCCGCTCAAGGGCATACGTACTACGCAGTGGCAAACCGGAAATGCATTTCGGCTCGGCACACAAAACCGGAGAGTAAACATGAAGTCGTCCCGGACCGGGGCCGGGACGACGATTTTTCCGCCTCAATCAGAGCGCGTGGGCCACAACATAGTCAGCGCAATCCGGGCAAATTTCCACTGGCCGCCCTGACGCACATAGACATCGTCGTAGCGCCCGATCAGCAGCAGCGGATTGACCTCGCCGCCCTGGGTAGCGATGGCGGACCCTTCATGCTGGCGCGTGACGAGGTCCAACAGCAGGCAGTGGCCGCGCGCGCTGTCCGGCGCGGTCAGTTCGATCGAGTGGTTGGCGATGTAATGCAGCGTCTCCAACGGCGCGCGGCAATGGCGCCAGTTGTCGCGGAACAGGCCCAGGACCGCTTCCACTCCTTCGTAGACGCCGCCAAAGGCCATGGGGTATTCGCAAACGATATCTTCTGCGCAATTGCGGCGCACGACGGCCTCGTCCATCGTGTCGAAAGCGGTCGAATAGTCGATGCGCAACTGGCGGATCGCCTCGCGCGCGGTCAGGTCATCCAGGGTCATTATCGTTCACTCTCCCATTATCGGCCCGTCTTTCGGGCTATTTGCGCATTCGCCTGATCCGTTTCTGCAGCGTGACCAGCTTTGCCAGATAGGTTTCGCGAAGCTCCTCCGTCAGCACCAGCGAGGCGCTCTGAAGGAAGCAGGCGTGCAGTTCGAGGCGGCATTGGTCCGATCCGCACTGCCCCAGCGACCAGCGCCGGTAGACCAGGAATTCGTGCATCACATGCGTGTCGACCAGCGCCTCGTTATCGAGATCGTCGCGCACGCTGCCTTTGCCGCGCTGGTGTTCCAGCCACCCGGCGAAGCGGCTGCGCGCCACTGAGGTTAGCTCGTTCACTTCCAGCGTGCGGACTTCCGGCGCGAAGACGAAATCGATCACCACCCGCGCGTAAAGGCTGTCGCGGTCGAGTTCGCTGACCATCCAGTCTAGTTCGCGAAACACCATCGGCAGCGTGTAGATGTGGTCGCGCCGCGCGATGTGTCCGCGCACTTCGACCATGCGGTCGACCACCGTCGCGCTGATGACGCCGTCCTTGTCGCCGAACAGGCGGTAGAGCGTGCGCTGGGCTACCCCGGCCTCGTCGGACAGCCTGCGAATGGTCAGCGCGGCGACGCCGCCTTCGCCCAGGATGCGGTGGGCAGCGTCAACGATCCGCGCGCGGCGCTCCGTCATTGCCGGACTGGTGTAGCGGCGCCGACTCGCTGGCGTTTTTTCGCCGGTCATCTCCTGCACTGCAGCAAGTCCCCCACGTGTTGCGCTTCCCCCGCTATACTTACGAAATTCTTGAACGCCGCCGGTTTCCAAAACAATCCCCTCCTTCTGCTCCCGCTGCAATGCAGTAAAATAAATCATACATGAATGATTTTTTTAGCTTCACAAAAAAGATCATCTGCACTCATTTATGTGGGCCGGACGAAAACGTCGGCAGTGATTCGAACTGCCCCATCACAAAAAGGCAGTCGGTTCGGAGGGGAAGACCATGATCGGCAAGTCACACCTGAATTGCGTCTGCAAATTGCTCGCCACGGGGCTGCTGACGAGCGCCAGCACCACTGTCCTGGCCCAGACGGCGCCCGCGCCGCAGCCGCAGGGCACTAGCCAGTCCGGCCAGTCGACCGGTCTTGAGGACATCGTCGTCACCGCGAGGCGTATTTCGGAATCCATCCAGGACACGCCGGTAGCGGTTTCAGCCTTTACCGAGGCGGCGATCGAGAACAAGTTCGCCAACGATATCCGCGCTTTGGCGGGCGACGTTCCCAATGTTGTCATCACCAACGTGCCGGGCTTCAACGCCGCCGCGATCGGCATTCGCGGCCAGTCCACCGGCGACATCATACTGACCTTCGAGCCGGCCGTCGGCGTTGTCGTCGACGATTTCGTGCTGGCTCACGTCCAGACCCAGCTGTTCGACCTGTTCGACGTGGAGCGCATCGAAGTCCTGCGCGGACCGCAAGGCACCCTGTTCGGCAAGAACACCGTGGGCGGCGTCGTCAATGTCATCACCAAGAAGCCGGAGCCGGGCTTCAGTGCCGAAGTGCGCCTCGGCTACTCCAGCTTCAACACCAAGGACGTGAAGGCCTCGATCAACATTCCCTTGTCGGAAAACCTCTACTTCCGCGCCGCCGGTTCGTTTCAGGAAAGCGATGGGTACTACCGCCTGACCAAGAACAATTCCGTCGATGGTTTCCAAGGCGTGCCTGGACGCGGGCAGCGCTGGGGCGGCAGCCGCTACTTCAGCGGCCGCGCCAAGCTATTGTGGGAACCGACCGACGACACCAACCTGATGCTGACCTACGAACTGCTGCGCGACCGGGGCGACAGCCCGCCGTCGGTCAACGAGACGCCCCCCGGCTTCCTGATCGACGTGGTCGGCTTCCCCGGCATCCAGACCACCGGCCAGAGCCCGTTCAAGACCGGCACGACCCTGTGCGAAGGCTCTTCCAGCGCGCCGACCTGCGTGGGCACGCTCGATGGCCACCGGGTCGACGTGGACGGCGTGTTCCTGCGCGGCGAGCATACCATGGAGGGCACCGGCACGATCACTGTGGTCGGCGGCTGGCGCCGGGTTCGCTCGAAACTGCCATCCGACTATACCGGAGAGAACGCCTACCTGTTCGTCTCCACCCGCGAGGACACCCGTAAGCAATACAGCGCGGAAGCCCGGTTCAGCTCCGACTTCTCGGACAGCATCAAGTTCACCGCCGGCGCCATGTACTGGGGGCAGACGCTGGATGCCAATGCGACCAGCTTTCTTGGCTTCCTGCGCTTCCTGGGCGATCCCACCGCGCTGACCGATCCGAACCAGTCCACCGCGAACTACAAGGTCGACAGCTATGCAGTGTTCGGCGAGGCAGAGTACAAGCTCGCCGATCCGTTCTCTGTGTTCCTGGGTGCGCGCTATACCAAGGAGAGCAAGGACTTCTCGGTCCGCCCGCAAGTCCGCCGTTCGACCATCGCCACCGGCTTCTGGCCCGAATACAGCGACAGCGCCAAGTTCAGCAAGCCGACCATCCGCGCCGGCTACCGCTGGGAAATCGCATCGGGCATCAACAACTACTTCACGTATAGCCAAGGCTACAAGTCGGGCGGCTACAACGAACAGGCGATGTCCGCCACGTCGGCGCTGCCATTCCGCGAGGAGACGGCAGACAGCTTCGAACTGGGCTTCAAGACCGAAACGGCCGACCGCAAGCTGCGCGTGAACGTCGCGGCGTTCTATGTGAAGTACAACGATCTGCAGCGCGACGCCGTAGTGCCTTTCGTAGACCCGATCACGGGCCTGCCCGGACAGGAAACCCGCACTACCAACGCCGGCAAGGCGGAAGTGAAGGGCATCGAGCTGGAGATATCCTCCGCCCCGGTCCCCGGCCTGACGCTTGGCGCTTCGGTGGGTTACCAGAAAGCCAAGTACATCAACTTCAGCACCGACGTCGACGGTGACGGCGTCAACGAGGATGCGTCCTATCTGAAACTGCGCGGCGCGCCCAAGTGGACCGCCGGGGCCAACGCGCATTACGAATTCCCGCCTGCGGACTTCGGCACGGTCTCGCTAAACGCCGACATCAACTACCAGGCGCAGTTCGAATCCACCACGCTCAACGCCGACTATTCGCAGGGGCAGGCGCGCACCCTGGTGGGAGCGAGCATCGGCTGGACCGATCCCGACGAACGCTACCGCGTGGCCATCTTCGGGCGAAACCTGCTGGACAAGGTCTACCGCGTCTCGGCCAACTCGGTGGCGGGACTGTTCAACTTCACCAATTACGCCCCGCCGCGCAGTTTCGGCATCGAAGGCTCGGCTAAGTTCTGAGTGATGGCGGCAGCGGCTTCCCCTTCTGTGCCTCGCGGGCCTTCAGCGCAGCTTGTGCGGTTGGCCCACGCCTGCGGGCACGAGGTCGAAGGCGAAGCTGATGCGTTCTTTCTCTCCCCCGAACGGCAGCGTTCCGTGCCACAGGTAGGAGGGAAACACGATCATGCGCCCGGCGCGCGGGTTCTTGACGACAGGGGTGCCGCCGCCGCCCAGTTCGCCGGGAAGCACGCCTATCGCGAAAGCGCCGTCCTCGCCTGCAAACTCGGGATAGTAGACGCCCGAGAGCCAGTTCGGCGCATGAATGTGGGCGCCCACTTCGCCGCCGGGCTGGAGGACCGTGCCCCAAAGGGTCAGGCTCCAGTTCGCGGGCAGGGCGCGCAGGAATGGATGATCGGCGGGCTGGGCCGCGAACCCGGCGAGAGTCTCCGCGAGGTGCATCGTGGTGATGCTGACCAGGCCGCGCAGTGCCGGAGTTTCGGCATCGGCAAGATCGCCGCTCTGGCGGCCCTGCCTGGTGACGAGGCCCTCCGGCTCGAAGGTCAGCGAGGGATGCGCGCGCAATTCTTCAACCAGCGCCGCGTTGAACTGCGCCATATCGGCAAAGCCCGGCGCGGCGGTGATATCATGCACCGACACGAAGCGGTCCAAAGCCATCAGTCCGCCCAGCTCACGGGTCTGGCCCAGATGCTCGTAAGCCGCCAGCGCCAGCGCGAGCGGCGTGGTCACGCTGGGCTGTGTCTTGACGAGCGCGCCGCTGACCCGCAGCGAGTCCTCGGGATTGCCGGCCCGGATCAGCGTGCGCGCCAGATTGACGCCAAGCGCATGATTGGGCGCGGCGGGATCGAAAACGCTGCGCAGCACCGCAGCGGCACCGACGAAATCCCCGGCACTTTCCAGCATCAGACCCAGCTGGTTCGCGGCGCGCATATTGCGCGGCTGTGCTTTGAGCACCTGACGCACGAGATTTTCCGCCTCGTCCCGTTTGCCGCTGGCCGCCAGTGCATCGATCAGGTTGAGCGCGGTTTCGAGATGGCCGGGACGCAAGGCCAGCGAGCGGTTGTAGCGCGCCGCCGCTTCATCGTGACGGCCCAGGCGGGCCAGCGCCACGCCCATGTTGTTCAGCGCTTCGGGCTTGTCACCTGCCGCGGCCAGCACCTCGATGGCCTCCTCGCAGCGCCCGGCCGCGATCAGGCACGAGCCGAGGTTCGCCAGCGTCCCGTCATGGCCGGGCCGCAGGTCCAGCGCGGCAGTGAAGGCGGCAAGGGCTTCGTCATAGGCGCCGTGGTTCTTCAGCGCGACGGCCAGGTTCTGGTGCCGCCCGGCGTCGAGGGGGTCGGCATCGCGCGCGGCGCGAAAGGCAGCCAGTGCATCCTCCATGCGCCCGGTACGCTGGGCCACGATCCCCGCCAGTGTCAGCGCATCCCCGTCGCCGGGTTTCGCGGTGAGCAGGCGTTCGACCAGCGGCTGCGCGGAGGCAGGGTCCGGTCCCTGCGCGGCCTGCGCCGCCTCGGCCAGCATTTCCCCCCACATGACGAAAGGTCCTTCAAGTGATTGCAGTCATCATGCATGTCCGCACGAAACCGGACAAGACGCAGCGTTTCATAGAGTTGACGACGCAGCTCCAAAAGGATGTCCGCGCGAACGAGCCGGATACCCTGCTGTTCCAGGTCCTGCAATCGCAGGACGATGCCAACGCTTTTGTGTTCACCGAATTCTTCACCACGATGCAGGCTAAGGAGGAGCACGCGCTGCGCCCCTATCACGTCGCCATGTCCGCCGATGGATACGCCTGCCTCGACGGTGATCCGGATATCCGCTGCTTCGACCACCTTGGCGAAGCGGCCATCACAGGAGTTCCCGCATGATCGCCTCGCTTGAAGGACGCATCGCCCTTGTCACCGGCTGCACCGGCGGCATCGGCAGTGAAATCGCCCGCTCGCTGGCCGAGGCCGGGGCGGTGGTGGTGGGCGCAGATCTGCCAGGAGAATGGAACGCGGCTCAGCCCGACTGGGGCTACTACCAGCTCGACGTCACTGACGAGGCATCGTGGCAGGCCGTTATCGCGGCGATAGAAGCACGTTATGGACGGCTCGACACGCTGATCCATGTCGCCGGCATCGTCGTGGTGGAGAAGATGGAAAACACCACGCTTGAGCAGTGGCGCAAACAGATGGCCGTCAACGTCGACGGCGTTTTCCTGGGCACCAAATCAGCGATCGGCCTGATGAAGCGTTCGGGCGAGGATCTTCCGCATGGCGCCTCGATCGTGGTGATATCTTCGGTAGCGGGCAAGATCGGTTCGCCGCTGCACACTGGGTACTGCGCATCGAAGGGCGCAGTGGCGCTGTTCGTGAAGGCCTGCGCGATGGAATTCTCGGCGCTGAGCTACAAGGTGCGGGTCAATTCCGTGCACCCCAGCGGCGTGAAGACCGGCATGGTCGATCACATCCTCCAGCGCATCGTCGACAGCGGTTTCGCTGCCAGTGTCGAGGAAGCCGCCGCCGGTCTCGCCCCGGCCCACCCCATCGGGCGCATGGCCGACCCCATCGACATCGCCAAGACGGTGCGGTTCCTTGCCTCTGACGAGGCGGGTTACATGCACGGATCGGAACTGATCGTCGACGGAGGTTTCACCGCGCAATGAGCAATCTTGCAGGAAAAGTCGCGCTCGTCACCGGGGGCACCAGCGGCATCGGCGCCGCCGTCTCGAAGCTGCTGCGCGAGGCGGGCGCCAGGGTCGCAGTGCTGTCCGACGCCCCCCGGGCCGACCTCGACAAGGAAGTCGCCAGCGGCGCGCTCGCCCACGCGGTCCACGTCGACATTTCGGATGCCGAGGCCGTTGCGCAGGCCGTGCGCGGGATCGAGGCCGCACTTGGGCCGGTCACGCTGCTGGTCAATAACGCGGCCATGTGGGCGCCCAACCCGGTGCCAGAAAGCCCGCTTTCGCTGTTCGACCGGCACATCGACGTGAACCTTAAAGGCACCTTCTACGTCACGCAGGCCGTGCTCCCGGCGATGATCGAGACAGGCGGCGGCGCCATCGTCTTCATCGGTTCGGTCAGCGGCGTGGCGGGGCGTGCGGGCGACAGTGCCTACAGCGCCTCGAAAGCAGCCGTGGCGATGCTTTCGCGCACGCTGGCGGCGGAACTTGGCCCCAAGGGTATCCGCATCAACTGCGTGTGCCCCGGCGCGGTGGCGACGCCGCTCACCGCCAACTTGTGCACGCCCGAGGGCGAACAGGCCATCGCCGCGCTGATGGACGGCCATCCCAGCCCGCGCCGCAAGTTCTTCATGGAGCCGGTGCAGATCGCGCAGCTGGTTTGCTTCCTGCTCGATGACAAATCGAGCTGTGTCCACGGCGCCGTCATCCCTGCCGACGAGGGCCTCACTGCCACGATGTGATTTTTCGAGTTTTGCGAGAGGAAACAAAACCATGACCGAGCAACACGAACCCGGAAAACTGGGCGATCTTATCGTCAACATCAACGACTGCCACGAAGTGGCGCTGGGTGTCGGCACTACGATCCGGCTGCTGCGCTACAGCGAGGAAACCGGCGACTGGGTGCTATGGGTCCACATGGAGCCGGGCGCCACCTTCGCCCCTCACTGGCACTTGGGCCACGGCCAATATTTCGTCACCAAGGGCGAGCTGATCTACGATGTCGGCTCGGCGCCCGCCGGCACCTATGGCTACGAGCCGATCGGATCGCGGCACAGCGAAGCGCGCTGTGAGGAAGTGACCGAATATCTGTTCATGGGCCACGGCGCCGTCGCCTTCACCGACGATGCGGGCGAAGTGCGCTTCATCCTCAATCACGAATTCCTGCGCGATGTGGCGAAGGGCGAAGTCGTCTCCAACGTCGCCAACGAGGGGCTGGAGGAGGCGGCATGACCTCACCTTCGAACCCGAGAGCTGACCGGCTGCAGTCGATGATGGGGGCGGAGGGGCTGGACGCGGTGGTCCTCAGCCACCCGCACGACGTGCGCTATGTGGCGGGTTATCACTCGATCCTCGAGCGCTGGCAGCAGATGGAGCCGATGGCGGCGGCCATCGTCTATGCCGATCCGGCCAAACCGCTGACGCTGGTGATCCCCGAGGCGAACCTGGGCCTCGTCGCTGTGCTGAACAAGGACGGGGACGCCTGTACCTTCGGCGAACTGCGCACGTTCGACATGCTCAACTTCTGCGAAGTCAGTCGCTATATCGACCCGGATCGCAACGGCGGCCAACTGGCCGAGGATGCGGGAGGCATGGTGGGTGCCATCGCCGGAACCTGCCAGCCCGACATCACGGCGGCAATCGCCTCGGCGCTGGCGGATCACGGCCTTGCGGGGGGGCGTGTCGGCTTCGATGAACACCGCGTCTCGGCGCGGATCGCGGGCACCGTTCCTCACCAATACAGCGACGTGCTGGATTTCATGATGCGCGTGCGCGTGGTCAAGACGCCCGGCGAACTGGCGCGCTACCGCAAGCTGGGCAAACTGGCGGACCGGATCATCGCCCATGCCGGATCGCTGCTCCACGAAGGCGCGGACTGGAACGACGTGCAGGCGCGGATCTGCGACTTCATGGTCCGCCACGAAGTGATCCCGGTGGACGAAGGCGCCATGCTGTTCGGCGGTGCCTATGAGGCGGACGAGTTCATCCCCGACCTGTTCCGCACCCGGGGTAACCGTTCGCTTCGCAGCGGCGACATCGTGATCCTTGAAACCCAGGGCATCCATGACGGCTTCTGGGTCGACATCAATCGGACCGCCGTGGTCGGCAAGGCCAGCCCGGAATATCGCCGCCAGCACGACATCCTGCGCGATGCCTTCCTCAAGATGGTCGACGCTCTGCGGCCCGGCGTCTCGACCGCCAGCCTGCCGGCGATCGGGTACGAGCATCTCAAGGCCCACGGCGTCGCCACGCCCGAGAAGCTGCTGGTGGTCGCCCACGGCATCGGCCTGATGCCACTGGAAATCCCGCTGGCCTTCCCCGCCGCTGGCCTTGCCGGGGTCAAGGAAGGTTTCGTGATGGAGGAGAACATGCTGATCTCGCTCGACAGTCTCTACTTCGGCGCGAAGCTTGGCCCTTGCCATATGGAGAACGTCTACGCGATCACCGCCGGCGCTCCCGAACCGATGTACGCGGCCCCGCTCGAACTGTTCGAGGCCGTCGACGCTCCCCAGCCCGCACCCGTCCACTGAGAGAGGATCTGTCATGAGCGCTAGTCGCGACAACGACCGCAGGATTGAAAAGTACCGGCGCATGCAACGCATCCGCCAGTTCGAAACCCGCGCTGAAACCATCCATGCGGCGGGCGAAATCCCCGGCGCGCTGCATACATACGCCGGCATGGAAGCATCGGGCGTGGGTGCCTGTATGGCCCTGCGCGACGACGACTATATGGTCGGCACCCACCGCAGTCACGGCCACCCGATCGCCAAGGGCGCGAAGCTGCGCCCGCTGATGGCGGAACTGCTCGGCAAGGTGACCGGCATTTGCAAAGGGAAGGGCGGGTCGATGCACCTGTCGGACTTTTCGATGGGCAGCCTGGGGGAAACCAGCATCGTCGGCTCGGGCGGCCCGGTCACGGCAGGCGCGGCGCTTGGCGCCAAGCTGCAGGGGTTGGACCGCGTGGCGCTGTGCTTCTTCGGGGACGGGGCTTCAAGCGAAGGTGCGATCCATGAAGGCATGAACCTTGCCGCCGTGTGGAAACTGCCGGCGATCTTCGTGTGCGAAAACAACCGCTTCGGTATGTCGACACCGACCGCTGCGGGCGTCGCGGGCGCCCATGTCGCCGACCGGGCTCACGGTTACGGCATCCCCGGCGTCATCGTCGACGGGCAGGACGTGGACGCCGTGGAAGCCGCCGTGCGCGAGGCCGTCGACCGCGCCCGCGCCGGCAAAGGCCCCACGCTGATCGAGACCAAGACCTATCGCTACGCCGACCACGCCGTGAACATGGGCCGCGATCTCACCCCGCGCGGCCCGGAACATGACGAGTGGCTGGCGCGCGACCCCATCGTCCTCTATCGTGCCCGGCTGGTCGAGGACGGCATTTCCGGTTCCGATCTCGATGCGATCGACGTTCAGGTGGCAGAGGAAGTCGCCGATGCCCTGAACTTCGCCCGCGAAAGCGCATACCCGGCCTTCGAAGAGGCCTTCGACCACGTCTTCGTCGATCGCCTGCCGATCCCCGACGATGTACGTGCACACGCCTGAAGAAGGAGCCGGAAAACATGGCCAAGATCACTTACCTGGAAGCCATCTATCAGGCGCAGGCCGAGGAAATGGATCGCGATTCCAAGGTCTTCATCATGGGCGAGGACATTCGCTGCAACGTCTTCGGAACCACCACCGGGTTCGTCGAACGCTTCGGCGAGGAGCGCGTACGTGACACGCCTATTTCGGAAAACGGCTTCATCGGCGCGGCGGGCGGCGCGGCGATGGTGGGGATGCGGCCCATCGTGGACGCGACGATTTCCTCGTTCCTGTTCCCGGCGATGGACCAGATCTGCTCCATCATCGCCAAGTCACGCTATATCTACGGCGGACAGGCGCAGCTGCCGCTCGTGATCCGGTCGTGCCTATTTTACGGCAATTCCAACGCCGCCCAGCACTCCGACCGGCCCTATTCCATGTTCATGAACATGCCCGGGCTGAAGATCATCGCGCCGTCCAATGCGCATGACATGAAGGGCCTGCTGAAAGCCGCGATCCGCGATGATGATCCGGTGATGTCTTTCGAGGATTCGACCTGCTGGATGGTCAAGTCCGAAGTCCCCGACGACCTCGACTTCGTGATCCCGCTCGGCAAGGGCGAGGTCAAGCGTGAGGGCACCGACGTGACCGTGGTGGCCATCGCTGGCGCGGTGAACATCGCGCTGAAAGCGGCGGAAAAGCTGAAAGCGGAAGGCATTTCTGTGGAGGTAGTCGACCCGCGCACCTTGGTGCCGCTCGACCGCGACATCATCCTGCGCTCGGTACGCAAGACAGGCAGGGCGATTTGCGTCGACCCTGCGCACAAGACCTGCTCCGCCGCCAGTGAAATTGCCGCCACCATCGCCGAGGAGGCCTTCGAGGCCCTGCGTGCGCCGGTGGTGCGGGTGACCACACCCGATACCCACCTGCCGTTCAGCCCGCACATCGAAAAGCCGCTCTACCCCTCGGTGGAACGGATAATGGATGCGGCCCGCCGTCTGGTAGGTGCGCCTGCGCCGCAGCCCCAACCCGCCTGAGGAGAACGGACCATGGCTGAATTCACTATGGTCCTGCCGCAATACGGCATGGGCATGCAGGACGGCGAGATCGTGCGCTGGCTCAAGGAAGTGGGCGAACGTGTCGAGGAAGGCGAAAACCTCGTCGAGGTGGAAGCCGCCAAGACCACGGTCGAAGTCCCCGCGCCGGTATCGGGCACTCTGCTGCGCATCCTCGCCGACAGCGGCGACACGGTGGATGTGCGCGCTGCGATCGCGGTGATCGAGACCTAGCGCGGAGGCTGGCAATAAGACTCCGTCATCGCTGTGAAGGCGGGGATCCATTTCCCGGCCTGGCATCGACAGGATGACACCGGAGATGGGTTCCCGCCGGCGCAGGAACGACCAAAGCGAAAAAAGTGCCGAATGGCACGGCCCCGTTCCGGGAGAGGACGCGAGGATGAACGACAAGAAGGTTGGATCCGGCTGGCCGCGCTGGCTGGCGGGAACGGTGCTGCTCGCCATCGGCGCGGTGCTGGCGCTTGGCGGGGCGAAGCTGCTGATGCTCGGCGGCTCGGGCTATTATCTGGCGGCGGGCCTCGCGTGCATCGCATCAGGTGCGCTGCTGTGGCGCGGTGACCGGCGCGGCTTGTGGCTTTATGCGGGCTTGCTGGCGGGCACTGTCGTATGGTCCTGCTGGGACGTAGGCGCCCAGTTCTGGCAACTCCTGCCGCGCATCGCCGGGCCCGCCGTGATCGGCGCCCTTTTGGCCGTACCGCGTCTCCGCCGCCGGATGACGCGGGCTGGCGATGCCCTGACACGCTACGGCCTTGGCGCGGCGGTCGCGGCGGCGGCGCTGCTGCTGGGCGCGGCATTCGCCATGAACCCGACCTTCGATATCCTCCCCACACGCGGTCCCGCCGTCGCGGTGGCAGCCAACCCCGCAAACGCCGACTGGACCGCTTACGGCGCCAACTCCGCCGGCACCCGCCATTCTTCCGCCGCGCAGATCACCCCGGCGAATGCCGCGAAGCTGGAGCAGGTGTGGTCCTTCCAGACGGGCGACACCCGCGCCAAGCGCCCCGAAATCAAGTCGATCTCGTTCATGGCGACGCCGCTCATGGTGGACGACAAGGTTTATTTCTGTTCGCCTACCGGCAAGGTCTTCGCGCTCGACGCCGACAGCGGCAGGCAAGTGTGGCTGCGCGATCCGCACACGAACATCGGCAATGCCCAGATGCTCAACTGCCGGGGCGTATCCTACCACGCAGACCCCGCCGGGGCGGGCCTTTGCGCCAAGCGCATCATCAGCATGACCGTGGATGGCCGAATGCTGGCGAGCGACGCCGCCACCGGCGCCCCCTGCAGCGACTTCGGCGAGATGGGCACCGTCAACCTCGATGCCGGACTGGGCGCTGTCGATCCTCTGCGATCGTACACGTCCTCCCCGCCCGTAATCGTTGGCAACACCGCCATCCTCGGCTCTTACGTGCGCGACAACTTCACCAAGGACGATCCATCGGGCGTGGTGCGCGCCTATGACGTAAAAAGTGGCCGCCTGCTCTGGGCCTGGGACAGCGGCCGCCCGGATGACGCCCCGATGCCCGGCCCCGGCGAGGGCTGGACACGCGGTTCGGTCAATGCATGGAGCGTGTTCAGCGCCGACCCTGCGCTGGGCCTCGTCTACCTGCCCACCGGCAACGCCACGCCCGACCACGTCGGCACCCACCGCAACCCCATGCTGGAGCGCTATGCCAGTTCCATCGTCGCGCTGGACGTGAAAACGGGCCGGGTGCGCTGGCACTTCCAGACCGTCCATCACGATATCTGGGACTACGATATGCCTGCCCAGCCGGTGCTGTTCGACTATACCGCAGGTGGCAGCAAGGTGCCGGCCCTGGCCGCTCCGACCAAGCGCGGCGAGATATTCATCCTCGACCGCCGCACCGGCAAATCGCTCACCGGCATCGAGGAACGCGCCGTGCCGCGCGGGAAAATCCCGGGTGAGCGCTACTCTCCCACGCAGCCTTACGTGAAGGGCTTCCCCTCGTTCGCGCCGCCGCTGCTGACCGAGGCATCGATGTGGGGCATGACCCCGCTCGACCAGATGTGGTGCCGCATCCGCTTCCGCTCGCTCGATTACTCGGGCAACTTCACCCCGCCGTCCGAGCGCGGCATGATCCAGTGGCCGGGTACGTTCGGCGTGCTCAACTGGGGCAGCGTCAGCATCGATCCGGCGCGAAACCTGATGATCGTGAACTCCGCCGCGATCCCGCAGGAGGTGCGCCTGTTCCGCCACGGCGCGGATACTGAAAAGCCGGCACTGGCGAAGGATTCCCACGCCCCCGGGTACCTGCCGCAGATGGGCACAAATTACGGCGTAAGCCTGCTGCCCATGCTTTCGCCGTTGGGCATACCTTGCGAAGCGCCGCCGTGGGGACACATCGCCGCCGTGGACCTGAGCACCGGCAAGATCGCCTGGAGCCGCACTTTCGGCACCACCGCCGACACCGCGCCGCTGGGCATTGCGATGCCGGGTGCCTTCAACTTGGGCGGTTCGGCCAATACCGCAGGCGGCGTGACCTTCATCGGCGCTACGCTCGACAACTACCTGCGCGCCATTGACACCACCAATGGCCGCGAGTTGTGGCGCGGCCGTCTGCCTGCAGGCGGACAGGCGACACCGATCACCTACATATCGCGCAAGACCGGACGCCAGTACGTGGTGATCGCAGCGGGTGGGCACATGTACATGGGTACGACACCGGGGGACTACCTAGTCGCCTTTGCCTTGCCGAAGACGAAATAGAGGCGGGCTTGATCGCTGGAAATTTCACAGCAGGGGGCTTAGCAGCCGGGCGATGTTCTCGGCGAGTTTGCGGGTCAATGGGCGCCGTTGCCAGCTCTCTCGCGAAAGACGATCGGAATGAGCGATATAGTCCGTCTGGATAGCCTCGAGCGCGCCAACGCTGGCGCGGTCGTGGAGAAGCAGGCTGACCTCTTCGTTGAGCTGGAACGAGCGCAAATCGACATTGCTGGATCCAACGATGCCCAGTTCGCCATCGATGCTCACGTTCTTGGCATGGAGCAGGTACTGGCGAAACAGATGGACGTTGATCCCGGAACGCAGGAGGTCGTCGTAATAGGATCGCTGGGCAAGGCTCACCAACGGTTGGTCGACCACGGCGGAGACGATAAGGTCGACTTCCACTCCGCGCATCACCGCAGTACGCATCGCGCACAGCAGGGGTTCGTCGGGGATGAAATAGGGCGAGGTGATAATCACCCGCTGGACGGCGCGTTGCAGCTGCCAGGCCAGCAGGGTCTGGAAACCTTCGAGCGGATAGTTCGCCCCGCTGGGGAGAAGCTGCGCTTCGGCCGTGCCTGCGAGGGGCGGGACGGCAATGTCGCTTTCGGGCATGGTTTCGGTTTCGAGAAACCAGTCGGTGAGGAACGTGGCCGTCATTTCCGCCACCACGGGGCCGGTTACGCGCGCGACCAGTTCGCGGTTTTCGACGCCGGGCCTGAAATTCTTGTCGACGATATTCTGCGAGCCAGCGTAACCGATCTCTCCGTCGATCAGGAACAGCTTGCGGTGATTGCGCATGTCGCGCCGGGTGCGGCCGCGCAGCCAGTGAAAGGGCAGGGCTTCTCGGACATGCGCTCCGGCGCCGCGAAGGAGGGTGAGGGAGCCCTTGAGCCAGCGATGCGACCCGACCGGGTCCATCAGCACATGGACGATGGCACCGCGCTGCACCGCGCGGGCGAGGGCGGCTGCGACCCGCCGGCCGGTGGCATCGTCGGCGAATATGTAGACCAGGATGCGGACGTGTTTGCGGGCATTGTCGATGTCCTGGACCACACGGTCGATGGTGCGGTCATAGTCCGTCAGCAGTTCGACGCCATTGCCAGATACCGCGGGTTGCCCGCCAAGTCTGGCGGCAAGAACTGCCGCGTCGCAAGGCGTGGGAACGGATTGCAGTCGCGCCGCCGCCGGGGCGAGGGCCGCTTTTGCCCGCTCGAACCGCTGCGCTCGCCATGCCGGGAAACGGGGTCGACCGATGGCGAGGTAGAGCAGAACGCCGGGGATGGGCAGGAAGAATATAAGAAGCAGCCAGCTGCGCGTCGCTTCCGGGGTACGGCGCGAGGGCACGATAAGCAGCATGGCTATCCGCACCAGCCATTCGCAGGCATAGTACAGCGTGCTGGATTGCGAGAAAAGGCTGATGGTCATCGGACGATCCTAGCCCCGAAATTCCTACGTTCCAGCCCCTCTCGGTAGCGCTTCATGACAGAGGTTTAATCCAGCCTACAGCCGGCTGACACGCACACGGGTGCATATTCGCCGTTTGAACGAACCGGCTACGTCAGGACAGGAACCGGATGAAGGAAAGCGATAGCCGGGTGCCTCAACGATCTGTGGCAGCGATCGACGAGCGGACCTGCCGCATGATCTGCCCGATCGCGGCTGGGATGTCGGGCGTGTGCCTCACCGCCATCGGCATCCTGCGACTGGTCATCGTGGTAGGACGCACCTCGACTATAGCGGACGATCTGCTGGCTCTGGACGCTACGCTGTTCCTCGTCGCGACGTTGACGTCCTATTTTGCACTACGGGTGGGAACTGCCCGGCGGCTTCATGTGATGGAGCGGATCGCCGATATCACATTCATCGCTGCGATGTCGCTGATGACGGTGGTCTCGCTGCTGATCACATATGCGATGAACCGCTGATCCACAGGTCCACCCGCAGACCGGGGGCGTTGTCTCCCAGCCGGATGTCCCCGCCGTGGAGACGTGCGGCGGCTTCGACCAGAGACAGGCCCAGGCCCGAGCCGGCCAGATGGCGGGACGGATCGAGCCTTCCGAAGCGCCGGAGCGCCTCGGCCCGGCGTTCAGGGGGGATGCCGGGGCCGTCGTCGGCGACGGTCAGGATGATCTGGCTGCCATCTTCCCGCGCGCTAAGTGCGATGCTGCTGCCGCCTTGTGCATACTTAAGCGCATTCTCGATCAGGTTGCCCAGCGCCTGACTGATGAATTCGCGGTGCAGGGTGGCATGCAGGCCGGGGGGGGAACTGGCATCCAGCACGAAGCCGTTGTCTTCGGCGAGTGGACCGTAGATCTCCACGAGGTCTTCCAGCAGCGTCGCGACCTCGATCTCGCTGAACCGGTCGCGGCCGATGCCGGCTTCGGCGCGGCTGATCTGCAGCGCGGTGGAAAGCATCCTGAGCAGTGTGTCGGCTTCCTGCGCGACCCGTTCCAGCGCGGCGAGGGCGTTGTCGTCCTGGGTTTCGGCGGCGGCGCGTTCTATCAGCACTTTCATGCGCGTCACCGGCGAGCGCAGGTCGTGTGCGAGGCCATCGGTTATCATGCGCAGTTGCGAGACCAGCCCCTCGATCCGCTCCAGCATCGCGTTGATCGAGAGGCCCAGCCGGTCGAAGGCATCGCCGCTGCCGCCAACGGGCACGCGCGCTGCCAGCGCGCCATCGCCCACCGCGCCGGCAGTCTGGGTGATCGCCTCAATCCGGCTAGACAGCACACGGCCGATGACCAGCGCCCCCAGCAAGGTCAGCGCCAGCGCGGCGACAAGCGCACCCAGCCCGGCTTCCTCGTTCACGCGGACCAGTCGCAGGCTTGATTCGATGACGTGGCCAGCCAGCAAGCGCTTGCCATCTGGCAAGCTGACGGCGGTGACGCCCATGCGCTCCGGCCGTTCGCTACCGACGCGGTACAGGTCGATGGTACGCCATCGGGTGCCTGGCGGGATCACCGTAGGCCATGCATCGAGATTGCCGGCGATCGGCGTACCATCGGGCCCGGCATAAAGGATCACGGCGACGGCGCCGTGGGTGATCTCCAGGCGCGCACGGATAAGCTGGCGAAGACCTTCATCGCCCGATCCGCGCCAGGCAGCGGTCAACTCGTCGCGCAGTTCGCCCACGGCTTCGCGCTGTTCGGCCGCGAGCGCTCGCTGGCTCGCTTCCTGGACGAACACCAGGACGCCGCCGGTCACCAGGAACTGCAGGACGAATGCCAGCAGGACGAAACGCGCCGTCGTCGAGCGAAAGAGTGTCGTGCCCAGCATCATCCCGCCCTCAGGGGGCTCAGGCCGAAACGCCCAGACGGTAGCCGGCACCGCGCACCGTGTGCAGCAGCGGCCGGTCGGAACCGTCGTCGAGCTTGCGGCGTAGCCGGCTGACGTGAACGTCGATGACGTTGGTCCCGGGATCGAAATGATAGTCCCAGACGCCTTCGAGCAGCATCGTGCGCGTCACTACCTGTTCGGCATGGCGCAGCAGATATTCGAGCAGGCGAAATTCGCGTGGCTGCAATTCGATTGACCGGGCGCCGCGGCGGACTTTACGTGAAAGCAGATCCATCTCGAGATCGTCGCAGGAAAAGCTGGTTATTACCGGAGCACCGGCCCCGCGCTTGCGCAGCAGCAGGCGAACGCGGGCGAGCAATTCGGCGAAGGCAAAAGGCTTGGTCAGGTAATCGTCGGACCCGGCAGTAAGGCCTGCCACGCGGTCGTCAGACGTGCTCAGGGCGCTCAGAATGATGATGGGCGTCTCTATACCAGCGGCACGCAGCGCCGCCAGTACGGCCATGCCATCCATCTGGGGAAGCATGCGGTCCAGCACGATGGCGTCATAGGCGCCGTCTGTGGCGAGGAACAGACCGTCGCGTCCGTTGGCGGCGCGGTCGACGGTGAAACCTTCCTCGCCCATCCCCTTGGCGATGAAGGATGCAGTGTCGTCGTCATCCTCGATCACCAATAGCTTGTGGCTCATCGTTACGCTCCCTCCCGGCCGAGCAGTATGGTGCGCGCCCGGCCCTGATGCGACACTGACAGCCGCACGACGGTTCCTTGTTGCAGATAACGGTGCGCCTGATCCAGCGTGAAGATGGGCCTTCCGTTCAGATCCAAGACGGTATCCCCGACGGTGATGCCTTTAAGCTCGGGTCCGCGGCCTGAACGGATGCTCGTCACGACCAGCCGCCCCGGCTCCCACGGGGCGCATTCGATAGTCATGCCGGGCAGGAACGGGCGCGTTTCGGATCGGCCCGCAAGCGAGGCAAACCACATGCGACCAGTATGAGAATCGGAAAACAGCATCGTTCCTGCGGGTACGAGCAGCAGCAGCAGCGGTGCCAGCCGGACAAGCCGGCGCTGCGCCGGAAAGGGGCTGGCATACTGGCGCATTGCTACATCCATTGCGAGACGGCTGCGGAGCCGTCCTTTCAGAGCCTCCGCAGGAAGGGGAGGGGATCAGCCGGGCTGGCTGGTCTTGTTGCCGGCTATTTTCGTTATGGGCTTTGCCGCATGGTGAGCCGACGTCTCATGCGATGGCTTTGGGCTGCCGGGCCATTGTTCGACGCAGCGGCATTGGCCGTGGTGACACCGGCCAGAGCGAGGCCGGCGAGGAGCAGGAGCGACTTCCTGGGCGCAACTTCGGTTCCTTTGCGCTGGTGGGTCAGAAGGCCCCTCAAAGTTGACACCCTCTGATCGTAGTTACGAAAGTCCCCCGATCTGCGTTCCAATGAAATTTACGGTTTTGTCATGTTCCAGCTATCCGGCGCTTTGGACAGTATGCTATCATATTGTAATAACGATGAATTGTTCGGCCCAATCATGAAGGCTCGGTCATGGGAGGTTGCGGAACATGCCGCCCGGCGGGATCATTCCGCCGGGCTATTCACGTCACTTGGACTTATTCTCAAGCCATGCCGTCAACCGCGGACCGGCCGAGGCCCGGATCGTCGGTAAAGAAGGAATCGACGCCTGCCGCGATGTAGCGGCGCATCAACTCGATGCAGGCCTTGTCCTGACGGGCGTCATCGCCGCCCGGTCCCTGGAAATCGGTGGGCAGGAAACGGTTTTCCGGCCGTATCGTCCATGTGGAGACGAGCAGCCCGGCCGCCCGTGCATCGCGCACCAGCGATGTGGGCTTGCCGAGCGGGCCGGACTTGCCGGTTGCATCGCCGAAGGGCATGATGCCCTGAAGCACGGGCGATACCCAGTCGGCATAAGTCTTCACCTCGGCAAGGCCCGCCGGGGTATGCATCTGGTTGTAGGTCAGCTTGCCGCCAGCGGCTGTGACGTCAGGTGGGCTCATGTCCATGGGCACGGTAAGTTGCAGCAGTTGCAGCTTGGCGTAGGCACCGATGCGTGGCCGCAGCCACTTGAGGTTGGCGACCTCGAAGCTCTGGACGATCACCGGGGCGGTCGAGAGATAGTGGCTAAGCGCTACCCGGGCGAGGAAGCGCTGTTCCTGCGGCAGTCCAATCTTTGCGAAGTAGGTCGGGTGCTTGATCTCGGGGATGAGACCGATCGTACGTCCGCGTGCAGCGGATTCTGCCGCGACGAAATCGGCGATTTCCTCCAACGTCAGCAGCTGGAACTGCCCGTCGTAGCTCTTGCTTTCCGGGCGCATGGCACCGAGCCGCTCGATCGCGCGCAGGGTCTTGATCTCGGCCAGCGTGAAGTCTTCGGTGAACCAGCCGGTGAGCGATTGCCCGTCGATGACCTTGGTCGTGCGGCGGTCGGCGAACTCGGGGTGGTCGGCGACGTTTGTGGTTTCGGCGATGTTGTTTTCGTGACGGGCGATCAGAGCGCCGTCCTTGGTCGATACCAGATCGGGCTCGACAAAGTCGGCGCCCTGCTGGATGGCCTTGGCATAGGACGCCAGCGTATGCTCGGGTCGCAGCGCCGAACAGCCACGGTGGCCGATGACCAGGGGCTTTTTGCGCGGGGCCACGTCATTGGCCGCCGCGAGCACCGAAGGGGCCGCGCCAAGCGCGATCCCTGTAGCTGCTGCACCGGCTCCAACGCGGATCAGTCCGCGCCGGGAGAATGTGTTGTTCGTCATGTTTACATCCCTACCGAGAACGTCAGGAACCACTGGCGCGGGGCCAGCGGATAGACCGCATAGACCGAAGAAGGTTGGCTGATAGACACCGTCGATGCACCTTTGATGTCGAAGATATTGGTGACGTTGAGCGAGATCGATGCCTTCTTCAGGTGGAGGAGGTCCGCCGGAAGGTTAACCGCTATCCGGCCGTTCGACATGAAGTAGGAACCCACCGCACCGTCGTTGGTGTAAGTGGAATAGCGTTTGCCGATATAAATGCCGGTGAACTGCGCTTCGACCGGGCCGGCATTGGCGGAAACCACCGTCTTGTTCATCCACTTTGGACTGCCCGGAACCTGCTGGCCGGCAGTACCGTAGGTGGTGGTGCCATTAGTATAGTCGCTGTCGTACTTCGAGCTGTTGTACGAGATGCCGTTGTAGATCGACAGATGCGGGCCGAACCCGAGGGTAAGCGCGGCGTCGGCCCCGTTGGTGGTCACGCCGCCTACGTTGAACAGGCTGGTGGTGCCGCCTGTGATCGAACTGCCGCCGAGGCCGCCTACCGTGGTGCTGACCGCGAGCAGGCGATTCGAGAAGTCGACGTGGTAGTAGTTTACCTGGGCATCGAGCGAGGACAGGAACCAGCCCGGGAAGGCATGGTGGCTGCGCAAACCGATTTCATAAGTCCAGGAGGTTTCCGGTTTGCCGTTCTCCTTGAAGAAGTCGAACGCAGTCTGGCTACCGACGCTCCACGGCGCAGTGCCGAAGTTGCGCATGTTCTTCTGCACGTTGAAGTAAAGCTGCTCGGCGCCGTTCAAATCGTATTTGGCGCCGATCGCGGGCAGGAACCACTCCTTGGTGGTGATGCTGCCCGAGGGCAGCCCGCCCACCATGCCGGAGTATGACCCGGCGAGCGGCTGCGTCGGATACCAGCCCTTGGCGAATACCAGACTGGACTTGACGCCGCCCTGCACGACCAGCTTGTCGTTCACGTCCCATTCGTCCTGCAGGTGCAGCTAAAGCGCGTCGGTGCGGTACTGGAAGCTGTACTGCACGAACAGCGGGTGCTGCTGCCAATGGTAGGGGTCGGTCGGGTTGTCGGCATCCAGGGCATACCAGTTGCGCCAGTTGGCGCCGCTGTTGTGCTCGTACCATGTGCCCAGCTCGATATTGTGGTTGCCCATCTCTGCCTTGAGCGTTGAGACCAGACCCTCGCGGTCGATGCGGTACTGTGTCACACGGGTGATGTAGCCGCTGCCGCCGGTGTCCTCGACCAGCTGCGCGATGGTGTCATCAGGGAAATAAACCTTGGCGACGGATAGCGACTGACCGAGCGGCCCTGC
Source organism: Novosphingobium barchaimii LL02 (assembly GCF_001046635.1). Taxonomy (GTDB): domain Bacteria; phylum Pseudomonadota; class Alphaproteobacteria; order Sphingomonadales; family Sphingomonadaceae; genus Novosphingobium; species Novosphingobium barchaimii. Next base: position 657,581 of record NZ_KQ130453.1, on the reverse strand, counting down.
CACCACGCCTTGACCATCATTATGGTGGTAATAGACCTGATTGGACCAAGTTACGTTGTCCGTCAGGTTGGCGTCGTACCTGATATAGCCGAGATAGTCGGTACGCAGCGCGGCCGAGAAGTAGTTCCGGTAGTTGCTGCCCTCCGAAGCGGGCGTGTTGCCGTTCGCATCGACATAGGCAAGCGCGGCCGCGAAATCGGGGAACAGAAATGGGCGGATGTAGGGGGTGTAAGCCTGCGCCGCCGTGGCGGGTTTGACGTAAGTGGTGGTGCCATCCTCGTTCGGTTCCTGCTTGTCGGAATAATCGAAGAAGGCCGTCAGCTTCCCGGCTTCGTTTTCATGCACGTACTTGGCATTGACCTGCCAGCCGCCCTGGCGGCCGTTAAAGTCCCACGCACGGGCGCGCTGGCGGGCGACGGCGACATAAGCGCTGGAACCGCCATCGGCTCCGAACGAGCCGGTATCGAAGCGGCCATACGTGCGCGAGGTGCCGTAGCTGCCGATGGTCTGCGCAAGCTGAAGGCCAAGCATCTTGGCTGGATCGCTGGAGGTTAGTTCGATCGCGCCGCCCAGGTTGTTAAGCGAGGGGATGCCCAGGTCGCCCGCGCCGGTGGCGACCACGACATTGCCGATGTTCTCGGAAATGACCGCGCGCTGCGGTGATATGCCGGTGATGTTGCCATAGCTCAGGTCGCCCAGCGGAACGCCGTCCAACGTATAGCCCAACTGGTTGATGGCGAAGCCGTGGATGTAAAGCGACATGTTCTGTTCGTTGTTACCCCACGGATCGGCGGTCTGGTACATGACACCGGGCAAGGTTTGGATCGCGCCGAAAGCGGAGACGCCGGGCAGGATCTTCTGGATCTCGGTGCCGGCCAGTTCCGTGGCCGAACGCGTAGTCTTGGCAACCGTTACGACGATGGGGTTCGAGCCGTCCGCCGCGTCGCCGGAACCAGTATCCGCTGCGGCGGCTGCGTCATCTGCCGCAAAGGCGGGCGAAGAGACGGCAAGCGTGGCGGTGGCAAGTGCCGCCAGCGACAATGTGGGGAGGAAGCGGCGCGATCCCATAATGATCCATCCTTGATCTGCAAACGATGCCATCGATCGTTCGCAGTGCGCGCTAGGCTTGGATGATGACGACTATGGGTCAAATTTTTGACTAAAATCATCATGTTAAAAGTATGGCAGTGAAACTGCCAGCCGGTCGTATTGATCGGCTATAAGGAACTTTCGAACGATCGGTCGCGAACAATAGGCGACCGATGTCAGACAAAATATCTATGGCATCTGCAGTGATTGGCACTCTTGGCGTTGCCGTGCAGCGGCACAGTGCTTTTGCAAATCTGAACAAGCGTCATTGTGCGCCGCTGAACCCATGCATTGCCTCGCGCCGTGCATGGCAGGGTGGTCGTGCAACTTTGCATCCGGCGCCCTAATACGTGACAAAGTGTTGCCGAATTTGCGAAGGGGTGCCTGCCGGATGGTCCAGTCCCGCATCACGACCGATGCAAATCGCGGTTGAACGCCCATGCCAGAATGGGCGCCATGCTGAGAGAGCCAGCCTTGGCAGCAGCGCCCTTTCTCAGCCGGGGGCCGTGAATATCTCGTGGCCCGTTTCAGTGATGCCGATCGAATGCTCGAACTGGGCCGACAGTGTGCGATCGCGCGTTACGGCGGTCCAGCCATCTTCGAGGATCTTTACGCCGGGCCCGCCGATGTTCAGCATAGGCTCGACGGTGAAAAACATACCTGGGCGCAGTTCGGGCCCAGTGCCCGCCCTGGCTGCATGTACAACGTCGGGCGCATCGTGAAACACCTGGCCAAGGCCATGGCCGCAGAAATCGCGAACGACCCCGTAGCGATGCTTGGCCGCGAAACGCTCGATCGCATGGCCTATGTCGCCCAGCCGGTTGCCCGGTTGCGCCTGCTCGATGCCGCGCATCATTGCCTCGTAGGACACTTCGACCAGCCGCTTCGCCTTCAGCGGAACCTCGCCCACCATATACATGCGACTGGTGTCGCCGTGCCATCCGTCCAAGATCGGCGTCACGTCGATATTGACGATATCACCTTCTTTCAACGTGCGCTCCGAGGGGATGCCGTGGCAGACCACCTGGTTGATCGAGATACAGCAGCTATGGGTGAACCCGTGATAGCCAAGCGAAGCGGGTCTCGCCCCGGCCTCCAGTGCCATCTCGTGGACCATGGCATCGAGCGCGTCAGTGCGCGCGCCGGGAACGACGTGTGGTTTAAGACGATCCAGCATGTCGGCAGCAAGCCGCCCCGCCTTGCGCATCCCCTCGAATCCGTCCGGTCCATGTAGCTTGATCGCTTCCGTGCGTTCGATCGGCGCCAGCGCCGCGTCGATGTAGGTTGCATGCTTCATGGGCGGAAGACGTCCTCGGGCTATTTTTGGCATGACCTTTGGCCCGCTGCTGTGTCGGCTGCGTGCACGGTCTGCCTGGTCGGTGTTGCCGGGGCACACATACTCGCCTAATTTGTGACAAGTAAATACGCACATAAAGGTAAGTGTCGATGTTGCAGCGTACGTCCACGCGACTGGCCGATCGTATGGAGCGCGGCGACGTGTTCGAACCGCGTTCGCCGTCGCGAGAGATAATGAAACATGTGACCAGCACCTGGGGCGTGCTGGTACTTATCGCGTTGAAACCTGGGACGATCCGGTTCAACGCGCTCCGGCGCAGGTTGAACGGAGTGAGCGAACGAATGCTTGCGCAGACGCTGCAGCAGTTGGAGCGCGACAGGTTGGTCAAGCGGCAAAGCTATGCGGTGGTTCCGCCGCATGTCGAATATACGTTAACCGACCTCGGCCGGGAGGCGGCAGACCGGGTCGAAGCGCTGGCGAACTGGATAGACGATCATTTACCCGTACTGCTTGCGCACCGGGAAAATCCGGAGAGCTATTGAAGAAGTGCCCGCGAAAGCTGCCTGCCCGCATCGAAATCGAGCAAATTGGCGTTCGCGTCGCCCTTCATAAGCAGGGCATTCAGTCCACGACTAAAGCCGTGGTAAGAAATCCTGTGCTGGATGGAAACAGCGCCGTGCCGAAGCTGCCTTCGCCCTTCAGTGCCGCAGAGATGAGTTAGCAGCCCTTTTCACGGAGAGGTACCACACGGTGCCCTCGGCATCGGTCTTTACAGATTTTGGCCACTGTTCTGACGAAATCGATGATCTGGATATCTTTCATTGGTTGGCCGTCGCGGATGAGTACGAAGCGGTCGCCGCCTGCGCCACCTCCGGCTCATCGCGTCAGCTATGCTTGCGACATAGCCAGCGCTTTCGTTCGACCTCGCTCACCCCACGGTCATCTGCGTAGGGCGCAGGACGGTACCTCGACCGGGGGAGAAACGGTTCGTTCGTCGTCATGGAGGTCCTGATCCCAACGATGCTGCAAGAGCGGCGTTCACGGCGTCGTCTACACTGAAATGGCTTCGCTCCGCGATTTCCCCGGCGCCGGACTTAACCAGCAGATCGCGCAATTGATCGTGAAGCCGGGCATAGACGACAGCGACGCCGCGCTTCGCCATGGCAGTGTCGAAATCAATGAGCGCTTCAAGTGCGGTGCTGTCCATGTCAGGGCTTTCCTCAAGGCTGAGGACCAGCATAGTGACACGGGATGCTGTCGCTGCGCTTTTCGCGACTGCTGCAAGCACTCTGTCGGCATTCGCGAAGAATATCGGCACTACGGGCCGGGCTATCAGCATGTTTGGTACAGGCCGGGCACCTGGGTGACGGCTCCAGTCGACGTAGTCGTGGCTCGCCCCCAACTGGCCCAGGTAGACGATATGCGGTGCCGCCAGGCGGTGTAGCAGTGCTGCAATCGACAGCGCGATCGCAAGCAGCATCCCATCTAGCACCCCGAATGCCATCACCCCCATAGCAGCAGCCAGCGCGACGTATTGGTCCCGGTCGAGACGCCACAGCCGGACTAGCGGCGCCAAGCTGAGCGCGTGCGACAATGCGGCGATGACGACGGCGGCAAGCACCGGTTTGGGCAGGCTGGCGATCGCGGGAGCGGCGACCAGGATTATGATGGCGAGGGAGCAGGAGGCCAGAATGGCGGTCCAGCGGCTCTGCGCACCTGCGGCTTCAGCGGCGGACCCGGCTGAAAATCCTGCTCCCACCGGCATACCCTGCACCAGCGCGGCACCGACATTGGCGAGACCTAGCGACAGAAGTTCACGATCTGGCTCTACCGTGTCGCCATGTCGCAGCGCCAAAGCGCGGATGGTCCCCCAGCTTTCGGCGAAGAGAATAAGCACCAGCGGCAGGATCAGCTGCGCCAGTTGCGACAAAGAGCGAAACCTCAGGCCGGGCCAGTGCGGCCATTGGAGAGCCGTATCGATCGTTCCCACCACAGCCACTCCCTGCCCGCAAAGCGAGAGCGCTGTGGAAGCAAGGATGCTGCCGGCCAGCACGCAGAATGCACCAGGAATCGACGGCCAACGCCTGAACAGGAACAGGGCGCCCAATGCAAGTCCGCCTGTGATGAGGCTCGGGACATGCCAATGCGGTATGGTGTGTATCAAATTGACTGCGATGGCGGCGATGGACGAACCCTCTTCCGGCACCCCGACGATTAAGGGTAGTTGCCGCAGGATGATGGTGATCGCCAGTCCGAAGGCGAAACCGCGCAGGACAGGCCGGGATACAAAGCCGGTAAGGCTACCCAGACGTCCACCCGCCGCGATGAGAAAGAACAGCCCTACCAGGGCGACGGCGACCGTTGCAATCACGGCCTTCTGCGCGGCGCTGCCCGGAAAAACGGCCAGCGTCGCGGCAAGGATGGCTGCCGAGGATGACGTGGGAGACACAATCGCAAAGCGGCTTCGTCCGATGAGGGCGTAGATCAAACAGCCCGCAATCGCCGCCATCACTGCCCGCTGGGGAGGGAGCCCGGCGATGCCGGCATAGGCAACGGCCTCGGGAAGCATCAGTCCCGCAACGGAAAGTCCAGCAATCATGTCTCCCCGGCGCATCGCTTCTTCTAGGCCAGAATTGGCGAGCTGCGAGCAAAACTTCGTATGATATTCGCGCGCATCCCGTAAAAAAGCCCAGCGGCGCACGCCGCTGGGCATAGTGGTAGTTCAGGGAAGATATGGTCAAGGGAGGACCAGATCCGAACGCGGCCTAGTCGCTCAACATGAAGTAAATGAGACGCCTTGTATCTCAGGTGATGCGACTATCGCGGATCTACCGCCATGACGCGGGGGTGTCGCCAATGGCGGCTTCGGCGTCGATAGCTCGGTGGCCCGGCGGGACTGTAAGGCGGACAGCATCCTTCGGTTGGATCAGGTGCAGCAGATCGGTTCGCACAACAGCTACCGGCCGCCGCCGCCGCCCGGCTCCCTAGCCTGTATCGAGATGTTTGGGTTCGGGCAGACGTTCGCGCCGAAGGCGGGCGGCGCGTTCTGACCAGTAATCCGATCTACGTAGAATGAGCCAGGGTTCAGCTGCCTTGGGCAAATTCGATGCGGTTACGGCCGTTCCGCTTGGCGCGGTACAGGGCGTTGTCGGCTTGAGCGAGAAGCGCTACCGTGTCGAGCGCAACTAAGGCTCCCTCGGTGCCGTTGGCGGCCTCGGCGATCCCGAAACTCACCGTGACACGGCCGAACGGACTGCTCGGATGCGCAATGTCAAGTTCATCGATGGCCCGTTGGCAATTCGCAGCGACTGTGGCAGCGCCGCCGATGTCTGCGTCAGGCAGCACGAGGAGGAACTCTTCCCCTCCATATCGGCACGCTTCATCGCCGGCACGTCGCAGGCATCCGATGAGGGTTTGCGCGACGGAATACAGGCATGCATCACCTTGAGGGTGGCCCAGGCTGTCGTTGTAGTGCTTGAACCAGTCGATATCGATCGCGACCAAGGACAGCGATTTGCCTACCCGTCTGGAGCGCCGCAGTTCGCGGTGAAGCACATTGTCGAGGCCGCGCCGGTTGAGCAGACCCGTCAGATGATCGCGCCGGGCAGTGGCGATAAGACGGCGGCGTGATTCTCGCAGCAGGTGCTCGACTTGCACGCGCCGGGTCACGTCCAGCACTACCAGCAGAATTTCGGAAACGTCGCCGTTCCGGTCCGCAGCGGCATGAAAAGTGACCTGATAATGGCGGCCGTTCGCCGCGAAATGCCGATCTGGCAGCGTCCGTCCAAGCGCGGCAAGATCAAAACATTCCTGGATTACCGGACCTGCACCGGTGACAAGGTCGCCCACCAGGCTGCCGGAAATGGAGTCCTGCATGAAGATCGAGGACATCGGCCGGTTGGCCATCGTGATCCGATGGCTACGATCTAGGATGCATAGCGGCATTGAGGGCGAAGCAAACAGACGTTCCATGAGCCTGCCGTCATATTCGGCAGACTGGTTCACGGAAAAGCCGCCCGGCCCATATGGGCACCGGCGCCGATGGCGGCGAATTGCATCTTAAACAGGACTTTCCCGTAATTATCGTTTGGCCGGACCGTACGCACCCCCGTCGCTCAATGTCATGTAAAGGAATGTTAATTCGGGATGACCGTCCCGTGCCGGGGCGTCCTGTAAAACATTGCAAAGGCGGGTTGCTGGACCTCGTAATCATGGCCCGTCCTGCTATTGACCAAGCGAGCCTGCATGCGGGCGAAGAAGGACGGCGCGTGCGGATAGCGATACTCGAAGATGATGTGGCCCTTGCGGGCCTGGTGGAAATGACGCTTACCGAAGCGGGGCATTTTTGTGAGGTGTTCGGCGAAGGCCATCTGCTTACCCGCGCGCTGCACAGGGAGACGTACGACGTCCTCATACTCGACTGGAACGTGCCCGGTATTTCGGGGATCGGTATTCTTGAATGGGTGAGGTCGAACCTCGACCTCGCGCCGCCTGCGCTGATGCTGACGAGCCGCTCCGCCGAAGAGGACATCGTCGAAGGGCTGTTCGCCGGCGCGGACGACTACGTCATTAAACCAGTTGCGCCCGCCGTTCTCAAAGCTCGCGTGAACGCACTGGCGCGGCGTGCTTATCCGGCAGCGTTGCTGGGCATCGAAGTCTTCGGGTCGTACCGGTTTGACACGCGCGCCGAAACTGTCGAATGCCACGGTGAGCTTATCGCGCTTACCGCGAAGGAATTCGCTCTCGCGCTGCTCCTGTTCCGCAATTTGCATCGCGCCTTGTCCCGCGCGTATATCTTCGAGGCCGTGTGGGGACGCAATCCTGACCTGCCCACCAGAACGCTGGACGTTCACATCTCCAATGTCAGAACCAAGCTGAATATTCGCCCAGGCAACGGGTTCAAGCTGGTCCCCATTTACGCTTATGGATATCGTCTTGAAGCACTCACCTCTTAGAAATCGCGCGTTGACGGCCGCGGCGTTGATCCTGCTGGCGGTGATTTCAGGGCCTGCCGCAAATGCTGAAACCCGGACGGTACTGAACCCGGCGAGGCAGACTTCCGGCAAGGCCTCCGGCGAGACGGTGCGGTACAAGGTCCAGCGCGGCGACAACCTCTTCAGGCTGGCCGCACTCTATCTCATTCGGCCGGACGATTATCGCACCGTGCAGCGCCTGAACCGGGTGGCAGATCCTCTGCGCCTGCCGATTGGCATGATCCTTCTCATCCCACGCGAACTGCTGAAGCTTGAGCCTGTTCGCGGGGCGGTGCACAGTTATAGCGGCGCGGTGCGGATCGGCGGCCGGCCCGCAACCGTGGGCATGGGGGTAAGCGAGGGGACTTTGATCGAAACGGGGCAGAAGTCCTTCGTCACGCTCAGGCTCCCGGACGATTCCAGCATTGCCCTGCCGTCGCAGTCGGCGGTGCGCATACAGCGTCTGCGCCGTTCGGTGCTCGGCAACCATCTGGAGCGACTGTTCGAGATCGAACGTGGCCGCGCCAGCGCAACGGTCACGCCGATGAGCGATCCGCTCAGCGACTTTCGCTTTGCCACGCCCGGCGCCATCACGTCCGTGCGCGGAACCCGGTTCCGCATGAGTTACGACACGAAAGGCGGACAGGCCACCAGTGAGGTGCTTGAAGGCAAAGTAGGCTTCGCAGCAGAAGCACACGATGCGCAGACTCTGCCAGCGGGGTTCGGCACGACGAGCGAACTGCCCGCACCCGTGGCCTTGCTCGATGCGCCTCAGCTTGCAGGCGCGGATGGCGTGCAGAGCAGCGACGACGTTCGCTTCGCCTTGCAGTCCGTGCCGGGCGCCAAGGCATACCGCTTGCAGATCGGCGCGGACGCGGCGTTTCTCTCGGTACTGGACGAGGTGTTGACAGTCGAGCCCGAAGCGCATTTCGCGTCCTTGCCCGATGGCATATACTTCGTTCGTGCGACCGCTATCGACGGCAACGATCTGGAAGGCAAACCAGGCATCACCCGGTTCGAACGGCGGCTTGACCGCATCGGGATGGGGCTTGAGGTCACTCCCGCCGGTTACTCCCGGCAGTTCCGGTTCTGGTGGCGGGCATATGGTGCGGTAAACCCGCAGTTCCGCTTTCAGCTTGCGAAGGCCGGCAAGGAAGCCAAGCCGATGATCGAGCAGGGGCCGCTTTCCGGCAATGACCTGATCGTGATAGACCTGCCGCCCGGCAGCTATCGATGGCGCGTCATGACCAGCCAGGTCATCAGTGCACAGACTGTATCCCGATGGTCGGATTACAGCGATTTGAGGGTTGAGAGCGGTTGGTGATCCTGCGCCGCGGGCTGAAGCTGCGGACGCAGTGGTGGCTGATCGCGATCGCCACCAGCCTGCTCGTGGTGGGGATGACGATGGACCGCACGACGATGCGCATCGACAATCTCATTTACGACCATCTGCTTCAGGCCAGCTTTTCGGCGTCGTCGCCCCCATCGTCCAAGCCCATCATGCTGGTCGAGATCGACGATGACACTATCCGGCGGCTCGGGCGTTGGCCCTGGAGCCGGGCCACGCATGCAGCGCTTATCGACCGGCTGAGCGCCGGCCGGCCCAAGGCGATAGCCTACGATGTACTGTTCACTGAAGAGGGCGATCCGAATGAAGATCGGCTGTTAGGTCAGTCGGCAGCGAGTAGCCCTATTTTTTTCCCGATGCTGCCTGCGGTAACCGCGAACGAGGGCACCGCACCCGCAGCGCTCATGCCCATCAGTCCCATTCGAGCGGCGGCCGCCGGGGTCGGCTACGCGACCATTGATCCCGACGCCGACGGTGTCGTGCGGTCTGCCACGACCGTGGCGGGCGCGCAGGGGCAATGGCACCACCTGATGGGCTTGGTCGCAGGATTCGCCGCTGGCCGCGAAGTGACCGACGCGCGGGCGCGGCTTATTCCTTTCAGCGGCGGGCAGGGGCGCTGGCCGGAAGTTTCCGCCGCTGCGGTGCTGGCCGGCGAAGTCCCGCCCGAACTATTGCAGGACAAGATCATCCTGGTCGGTGCGACAGCGTCGGGTCTCGCCAGTCGCTATCCCACCCCGACAGGCAGCGTCATGTCGGGCCTGGAAATCGAGGCTTACCTGCTTCAGGGGCTGCGGGACGGAGCGATGATCCGCCCGGCAGGCTTGTGGCCCTGTCTGGCGCTTGCGCTTTTGCCTCTATGGGTTTTAATGACCTTGCTGGGTCCGGTACGGCGCCTTCCCGCGTTAGCCAGCTTCGCGCTGTGCGCGGCCTTGGTTCTGGGTTCGTGCGCGGCGGCCCTGATATTGTGGCGGCTGTGGCTTCCGCCCGGCGCGGCCCTGACCGGGCTGGCGATCGCCTATCCCTTGTGGGGATGGCGGCAATTGGCGGTGATCGAACAGTTTATGCGTGTCCAGTTGGAGCGTCTCGATCACGAACCCTCGCTGGTTCCGCAGGCTGAACCGTCCCGCAAGGAGCGAGGAGTCGCCTATACCATCCGCCTCCTGCGCGCGGCCATCACGCGCGATCGAGAAATGCGCCATTTTCTGACCGACAGGCTCGACCAGTTGCCGGATGCAACGTTGGTGCTGGACCTGCAGGGCCGCGTCGTCATAGCCAATGCTGCCGCGCACGCACTGTTCACCTCGATCGGCATAGCGATTGACGGCACCGCGAGCGCGGCGGCGCTGTTACAGTGTTTTCGCCAGACCGGCAGCGGCGATGCCGTCCCTTTCCCTCCCATCGGCGAAGATCCTGCGATGTGCGAGGTTCAGGTCGAACAGGCCCGGTTCTTTCTGATCGGTATGGCTGCGCAGACTTCCACGGAGGGCGCCCGCGTCGGATGGGTGATCCGGTTCGTCGATATAAGCGAAGCGAAGTCCGCGCAGCGGCAACGTGATGATTTCGTGCAGCTTCTCACCCATGACATGCGCTCGCCTCAGGCATCGATCCTTGCTGTGCTGGAAACCGCTTCGCCCGACCGGATATCCGCGCGGGAGTCGGTGGCGATCCGCCACTATGCGGAAAGCACGCTGCGGCTTGCGGACGAATTCGTCCAGCTCGCACGGGCCGAGAACCTCGAATATGCGCTGGAGCAAGTCGAATTAAGCGACATGTTGATGGACGCTATCGACGATCTGTGGCCGCAGTCGAAGGCAAAATCCATCGACATCGTGACGCGTGGCGATGAACCGCTGCTGGTGATGGGCGAACGCTCGCTGTTGACCCGTGCTTTGGGCAACGTGATCGGCAATGCGATCAAGTACAGCCCACAAGGCACCACGATCACTTGTACACTGCGCAGAGAAACGCGCCGCGATGGAACGATCTGGGCATACTGCGCGATCACCGATCAGGGCCCGGGAATGGACGCAGACCTGCGGATGACCATATTCGAGCGCTTTCGCCGCGGCCCCGTAGGACTTGGTCCCAAGACCAGCGGGGCGGGCCTGGGCCTTAGCTTCGTTCACACCGTCGTCGTGCGGCACCATGGTGAGATCGAATGTGAAAGCGAGCCCGGCCGGGGCACGACTTTTACGTTCAGCCTGCCAAGCACTACGGAGTGCGACCGGAACGGGGCGCAGGTATCATGAACCGCGAGCCCCTCCTATCAGGATGGATGTCGGTCGGCAGCCGGCGCGACATGCCAGAAGCCGCCAGGAAGCGCGAGAGTCCAGACGATTCACTTGGGTCAATGCCGGGATACATGGATTCATGCTACGTCGGCCGGTTTTGCACTGCCTATTTCGTTCGGATGTGCGGCGGCACATGCAATTGACGGACAGGTCAATCGGGCCTAGCCGGCGCGCTTGTGCATCTTATGCGGCAAAGATCGCTGCGCTAATGGTGCTGTACAACCGATTTGGCGTGTCCGTGCGGCCGCTGCGCAAGGACGATCGAATGAGCCTGACGGCCACCGCTGCCGTATTGATGATGAGTTCTGCCGCCCCGGTTGCGGAGCCTCTCGTCACCACCGATCCCGTGATCGCCGAGCAGGCGGCACCGAACGCTTCACCCGAAATGCCGGTGACTGCGCCAGCGCTCCCGTCGCCACTGCCACCAAGTGTAACTCAAGGCGATGACACTGATGTGGCGCAGGGTGACGACATTATCGTCATGCGCCGCCAGCCGCCGCCGCCGGGCGATCCGCTCGAACGGATCAATGTGAAGTCGTTCAGGACCGTGCAGGCGGTCGACAATGCGGTGTTGAAACCGGTGGCGCAGGCTTACAACAAAGGACTTCCTGGCCCGGTCAGGCAGGGCCTGCGCAACTTCTTCTCGAACCTGAACGAACCGGTGGTCTTTGCCGCCTATCTTTTGGAGTTCAAGCCGGGCAAGGCGTTTGAGACGGCGGGGCGGTTCGCGATCAACACGACGATCGGCGCGGCCGGTCTTGTCGACATGGCAAAGCGCAAACCGTTCAACCTGCCGTATCGCCCCAATGGCCTCGCCAACGTGATGGGGTACTATGGTGTGAGGCCGGGGCCCTACATGTACCTGCCGATTATCGGCCCGACAACGCTGCGCGATGTTATCGGAGATTCCGTCGACAAGTTGTTGGTGCCAGCAGTCGTGGGCAAGCCTTTCACCAAGCCTGCCGTGGTGATCCCGGCAACCATCCTCAGCCAACTGGGCGAGCGAGCCGCCTTCGATAGCGAGGTCAGCCGTATTCGTGAGGAGGACAACCCTTACGCCACCTACCGTCAGCTTTATCTGAAGCAGCGTAAGGCCGAGATCGATGCGCTTCACGGGCGCATGACGCCTGACGTGGTCCCGGTTTATGGGCGGGCCATTCCCACTGCCGGGACCAGCGAAGGCGATGGGGTTGCGACGCCTGAACACAACGCGGCGTCTGAATGGGCCCCGCAGGCAGGAACCGGTGGCGACGAGAATGATGCCCGCGACGGCGTAATCGGAGCGAGATAAGGGCTTCCATGCTCAATCAATGTGTAAGTCGGTTTCGCCAGCCACTCGCGATTCGATGATAGAACTGTATTGGTTGTAAAATACATCCGCTTTGACATCCAATATACAGCACCTCTCATGAAGTTGTAATGACTCGTTAGGGGGAATGTCGTAATTGTCATTTGTCGCTGGCCAAATTCCCGAGAGAGTGTTGGCCCGGTATGACGACCTTGCAAAGGTTGACAGTTATGCTTTCGATCGCGAAAAATTGCGTGCTTTCCTCAGTCATGGGCATTGCCGTGGTTAGCTCTGTTTTTCCTGTCGTATCTGCTCATGCAGCTACTCAGGGGATTATCGGGCCAACATCCAGTGGCAACATCACTATTAATGCAACCATCAATGCCCTTGTCCTGATATCCGGCCTGAGTGATATTACATTCACTACCTTGGATAGTGTAAACGACGCCCAGCTGTACGAACCCGTCTGTGTTTGGAGCAATACCTCCAGCAGAAGCTATACGATCAGGGCTGCCGGGGATGGTGCTTCCAGTGCGTTTACGCTTGCCAGCACAGGCCATGCGCCCGTTCCCTATTCGGTAGCCTGGGCCAATTCATCGACGGCCACAACCGGTACGACGCTCGCACCAGCCACTGCTTCTGCTGCGTTTACCAGCACCGCTATCACGCCGACGTGCGGGGCGGGCGCGAGCCCTACCGCCAGGCTTTTTGTGGGCATTAGTGCCGCCAATCAGAACACGATGGTGGCCAACGCCGCGTATACTGGAATCCTGACCCTGCTCGTAACGCCGCAGTAATCGCGCTAATACCCTCAAGCTCACGAACTGCGCCCAGTGCGGCTTGATGCGAGGGACGAAAAACGGATGGCGGGTCCGATCCAGCGAAAGGACCATTGAAAATGGCATGGTGGATCCGCTTTACGGCAGGCTGCACTCTTGCACTATCCGGTCTGGTCACGCCGGCCAGCGAGGCATGGGCGCAGAATGTGCAGATCGCTTCGCTCACCGATGCCTCTTTCGGCACCATCGCCTCGGTCGCCACCAACCAGACGGCTTCGCAGACGCTGTGCGTCTACAGCGGCGTGACGAACTACACGATAAGGGCCACCGGATCGGGGACTGGCGGCGCGTTCACCATCGGCATCGTCGGTAACAGCGCCGCGCAGTTGCCCTATACCGTCCAATGGGCTTCGACGGGATCGCAGACCACGGGCACGCAGTTGATCGCCGGCCAGGGTTTGAGGTTCACGCCTAACCCGCTTAACCTGCTTTGTTCTTTGGGCAGCCTCTTCGCCAGTAGCGCCAGCCTCATCGTAACCCTGCCAGCCTCCAACCTGAGCGCTGCTCTGGCAGGCACTTACACCGGAACCCTGTCGCTTATGGTGTCGCCGAACTGACAGGCGGCATGGCGCGGGCACACTTCTTCGCCATTTCCGGGGCCATCGTAATGGCGGCGACGATGGCAGGCGCCGCAAATGCAGGCGACGCGCCCATAATCCGTCGGAAGGTCGCCATGACCGTGAAGCCGCCAGCCGGCTTCGAGGACTTGACCGGACCGCAGCAATTGGTTCTCGACGTCTACATGGGCGGCGTCCGAATGGGCGAGGCGATCGCCATCGTTGAGCCAGGCCGTTTCCGTTTCGTGGATGCCCGCAGTCTGGTGGACAGCCTGCCCGACATTAGCAACCGTCCACGGCTAACGGCGGCGCTTGGCGCGCCCAACTTGGACCCGCACCCCGAGGCGATCTGCCCGGTTGAGAGCGGGGCCTCCTGCCCGAAGCCGTCGTTCGATGTTGTAGCCATCATATATGACGCAGCGCACTACCGCGTGGATATCCTCGTCGATCCACGTTTTCTGACGGTGAAGGCCGCAGTGCGGCTGCAAAACCTGCCGCCTCCGTCCGATGCTCCCGCACTGGTCAACTTCCTGTCGGGCACGGTTACGGGAGGGCAGGGCCAGGCCGCCCAGTACTACCTTCAGGACAACGCTGTTTTCGGCATCGGCACGGGCCGCATTCGCGCAAACTTCCAGCAAGCGAGTTCATCCGGTTTCCAGACCGACACATTTGCTGGCGAACTCGACCGGCCCGGACTGCGCTATACCGCCGGGGCTTTCTGGATACCGGGTAATACCTTGCTCGATCGCCTCAAGGTGGTGGGCTTGGGCCTATCCAGCCAGTTCAGCACCAGGCTAGACCGCGACCAGTTGATGGGCAGTCCACTGATCCTGTTTCTCGAACAACGCGCGCGGGTTGATATCATGGTGAACGGTAATATCATGTCGTCGCTCGTCTACGACGCGGGGAACCAGGCGCTGGATACCTCGGCCTTGCCCGAGGGCTCCTATACGGTGACCTTGCGGATCACATCTGCATCGGGCGGAATGCGCAAGGAACAGCGTTTCTTTTCTCGCAGCAGCACGTTGCCCATGATGGGGCACGATGCATTCCTGTTCTATGCTGGGGCACTGGTGCGCAGCAGCGAAGGATTGATCGGCGACATCAGCCGTACGCCGCTGTTCCAGGCGGGTTGGGCGCGGCGTATGAATGCCGGACTTAGCGTCAACCTGGGCGCGATGGGCACGGACCGCCGGCAATGGGTGTCTGCAGGTGCAACAATGTTGCACGGCGACTGGCAGTTGGACACTTCGGTAAATGTTTCGAACCGGGGAGGTCTCGGCTTTTTCGGACACCTTGCGCGCAACGGCACTTCGCCGCTTTCCATCGATCTGGATGCGCGCAGCATTTCGAACCCCGGCGGCGGCCCTCTGCTGGCTAATACGACGGTCGTTCTCCCGACTGCCGGAAGCGTGGAATACAGCCTCTATTCCGGCGCTTACACCCAGTTCAACGGTGCAGTTGGCTATCGCCTCGGACAAGGGAGGCTGGCACTGGTGGGGACCTATCGGCGGCAAGTGGACAGTCGCGACTATTCCTTGGGGCCGGCGCTTTACATGCCGCTGCTGCGCTGGCGCGACGTGGCCCTCGATTTCAACGGGACCTACACCGCCACGCGGACCGGGCGGCGAGGCTACGCCGGACTGAACCTGAGGATCACCCGCCCGCACACCACCTACACCGCAACCGGCGGCAACCAGTTCGGATCGGGGGACAAGGGGTTCGGCGGCGGCGCTCAAGCCAGTTTCAATGCCTCGCGCCGGCTCGACGATGTGCTGGGCGCCCAGGTTCAGGCCGATGGCGGCGTGGAACGGTCGAAAGGGACCACTTATGCGCAAGGGCAGGTTCAGGCGCGCAGTGTTATTGGCGACGGCAGCCTGAACTTCGTGCAGCCCTTCGGCGAAGGAGCCACCCAATTCAGCGCCTCGCTGAACACGGCGGTGGTGATGGGGCAAGGGGGCGTGCGCCTCAACAGCGGCGGCAACGGCGATGCGATGGTTGTGATCCATGTCGATAGCGACGAACCTGATGCTGCCTTCGAAGTACTGGTGGACAACCGGCCAATGGGCACCTCCAGGGACGGCAAGGATCTGACGCTTACCCTGCCATCCTACCGCGCCTACGCCATCCGCATTCGCGGTAACGGCCAGATCCTAACTGACTACGACGCAAAAGCCCGCCAGGTTAGCCTTTATCCCGGCAACGTCGTCTGGCTCGACTGGCGCTCCCGGCCCGTAATAGCCGTCTTCGGCCGGCTGGTGGGACCCGATGGCGGCGCTCTCGTCCATGCCGAGATCACCGCAGGCGGCGACTTGGCCGAAAGCGACGAACAGGGACATTTCCTCATCCAGACCGGTCAGAATGCCACGCTGACGGTGCGCACCCGTGGCGGTCTTGTCTGCAAGGTCACCCTGGATACTGTCAAGCCGGCCAGTGGATATGCTTCGATCGGCGATCAACTTTGCCGCCCGGCAGCGTCGGCGCTTCCCAACCCTGCTTTTGCTTCTCCATCCCCGCAGCAGAAGGTTAATCAATGAACATGCCTGCGCTTATCGCGATCACCTCGTTTCTGGTCCGCGCGGCGGCGATCCCCATCGCTCTTGCCGTTATGCTTGGCCCTCTTGCCGCAGTGCCGGCACGGGCGGGCATCGCGCTCAGTAAGGTCATCGTAGACCTCGCCCCCGATGCGCCTCCGCGCGATGATATCGAGGTCATCAACGACGGTAACGAGCGTCAATATGTGGTAGCGGAACCTGCGCTTATCCAGGCAGCCGGAACTGCACAGGAAAAGCGCATCGATTCGTCCGATCCTATGGTAACCGGCCTTTTGGTCACACCGCAAAAACTGGTGCTGGAAGCGGGAGAGCGAAAGCTGATACGCGTGGCCCTGATCGCGCCACGGGGCGCCAACGAACGCGTTTTCCGCGTTGCGATCAAGCCGGTGGCTGGCACCGTCGAGGCTGAACAGACCTCTCTAAAAGTCTTTGTCGGTTATGACGTTCTGGTCATCGCGCGGGCAACGTCCGTTGCCGGGAAAGTCGTGGCCGCCCGCAGCTCAAATGCGATTACCTTCCACAACCGCTCGAATGCCAGCGTGGAAATGTCGGATGGGCACCAATGCGATGAAGGCCGCAAGAATTGCCTGCCTCTACCCGCCATGAGACTTTACTCCGGTGCCGACTGGACTGTCCCGATCAAGCAAGCGGCGCTGGTGGAATACAGGATGCAGCAGGGAAAACTGTCATCGACAGAGAGCTTTTGAACGCTGAGCGAGTGCTTGCCATACAATGATGCGAACTGCCACTCGCCAGGCGCCGATCGTCCCGTGGACCGCGCAGCCTGAAGCCGCTTCCCAGATGTAAGTCTAGCTGGCGAGGCGGGCGGCGCCGCCGCCGATCTCCCGTCGCATCGCTAAGGAGCTTACCAGCGGCATCATCCTTTCCGTACAATCGGCCAGGTCACGGCAGCGGCATAGCAGGATGTCTCCATCATGCTCGAATTAAGCATGATGTCGGCCCGGGCGACTGCCGGGCAAGGGCAGGACCATCGAGATCGCCGGCTGACGATGACGACGATATCTTCGTCCTCAAGTTCCTGCGCGCGCGGCCAGTTAGTGCCTAATCATAGAGTATTCAAATATTTAACATAATCTATATTATCGGTTTAAGTTGATGTAGGCGTAACTTAGAGATGTCACTGCCCGCGATCCTGGTGGTATGATCTCCCGCCAGTCGGGAGGTGCGCTTATGACGGTGCTGGTGATGAGCCATGATGCACGTAGAGCGGCGAAATTCGACGCGAAGCTGCATTACAACAAGGCGCCGTTCATTCTGGAACCGACACCGGTAAACCGGCCGCTTGCGGGTGAACGGGTCGAAATTTACCGTTTCCCTGCCGGTGCTTAGAACCGGTAGCGCAATTGCGCGGTGTTTTTCGGCGGCAGGGTTAAAGACCAAGTCGCGATGCCGTCGATCGTTGTAAGCGCGGCGCCATCAACCTCGATCTTTTGACCGGCACTGCCGATCGGCACCTCCAGCACGATAGAAAATGGGCTGGTATTGCTGGCGGTGATCACCGATTCCCGGGCCGCGCCCTTTTTCTGCGTGACGGTGACCCGCGTACTGTTTCCCGCTACGAGCCGGAACGTTTCTCCTTCGGCGCGATCTGTGAGCGAGCCTAGGCCCAGCAGCAGTCGCTCACCGCCTTGGTCATCGGCGTATAGCGCGGTGCTTCCTGAAGGCAGCGCAAGGCCAAGTCCAGCCTCGCTCTTGTTTTGCAGGACCAGCACGACCGCCGTGGTAGCAGCCTCGATCCGCTCCCCCGGAGAAACAGAACGGCGATAGCGGCGCTCAAACGGCACTTGCTCGCGCGCCAGCAACGCCACCTGCTTCTGACTGCGCGCACTTACCGTCACTCGCTCAGGCACCCGGTAGAGTTTGAGATCGCCAAGGTCTTCCGGCGGAGGTGGAGGAGGCGGAGGTGGCGGCGGAGGGGCCGACATTACGGCCATCGGTATGGGTGGTGGTACGCCGGCGAAGCTGCGTGAGGCTGTCACAATAATATCGTCGCGCCGTGCCTGCTCTCGTAGGTCGGAAGTAGTGGTGCCCAGCGGGTAGCATTGCAGTCTCAATGCGCCAACCGCCGCGCGCAACATAGGCGTGCCCACCCGGTTCACCTTGCCTGCCACCGCGTTGACTTGAGCATCGGCGAAGACCTGAGGATTACCGTTGCCAAGGCTCAACCACGCGAACAGGTCGAGGGAGCGGCCATCGCTTGCCTGCGTGGCGACATAGCTTGCACGCCAGTCGAAACCGGATGCAATGTAGCTCAACCGGACGGAAACGGTGCGGGCCGAAGGGCTGTCGGTAACCACGCTGAGTACCGGCTTGCTGGACAGCCCGGCAGGCACCCCGGCAAATTCCAAACGCTCCGGCAGGCCCGAGCAGCGCAGAGTCTCCACACCGTTCGCGGTTCGCAAAACTACGCCTGGTTGCGGACCTGCGACGATCGTGGCTTCTTCGCTGACCATGCGCCCGGTTGCCTTGTTGGTGCGGGTCACAGTGACTTGCCGCCCCAGCGTGCCATCGACGAGCGAAGCGGGCGACAGCAGGCGCGCATCGCGGTTCTTCTCGACCGTGCCGCCGGGCAGCCCCTCGATCACGGCGCTTACCGGGATGATCCCTTCGGCCACGCCTTCGAAACGCAGCACGGCGCGGCCGCGCGGCAGGCGTACCTTACGCGTCTCCGTCACCATCGCGAAGCCGCCTAGACTGCGCAAGTCCAGCGCGCCGTTGCTATAGGGAGCGCGGTAGACCGTCAGCTCCACACTACCGGGTCCAGACGAAGTTACGGCCTTTTCGGCCCCCTCGCCGCGCGTCCCTTCCCTGGCATCCGCCGGCCAGCCAGCGGCTACGGCCAGCAGCGCGGCCGTAGCCGACACCGAAAAGGATGGCCATGCAGTCATCAGTAGCGCGTGTCGAACGTCGCGGTGACCACCGCCTCCCCGTTGGCCGGCACCGGGACCTGCCATGCCGCCGAACCCGCGTCGCGCCGTTCGCTCTTGCGGTTCTCCTCGATGATACGGGTATCGCCCCAGTCTAGCCCACCCTGCACCAGTTCCACCGTCGCCGTGCGCGAACGAGCGTTGGTCAGGCGGTAGCGCATCTGCGTGCGCCAGCGGCTATCGCCAAGGCGCGTGCGCGAAACGGTCGTCGGCTGGACCTTCACGTCGAAAGCGTCGCCGGTCGGCAAACCGATGGTGGAACCTTGCGGAGTGTGGTCGATCTGGTTTTCGCCGGTGAACTGCGGTTGCCCGCGCGCGTCGCGGACATAGACACGCACTGTACCGGCAGGCAAAGCGTCCCCGAGACCACCCGCGCCCGAATTGGCGAAACGCAGTACGCTTGCAGCGCTGCGCGGCTCATTCGAGGTGCCCAGCCAAGGGTTCTCGAAACGATAGGCCGAACTGGCCGACACGCCCTTGGCATCAAGGAAGCTGACCTGCTTGGTCTGCTTGTCGGCGATCGTCGTGCGCTCAGCCAGCGGGTATAGATAAAAATCGCCGAGTTGTTCGCGGTTCGCGCTCTCGGTGCCGGGCTGTACGCGCGTTGTCCGGCGTGAAGAGTAGGACGGGGCATATTGATTTGAGTCGTTCGAACTGCCAACGTCACCCGCTACCAGCAGTGTCTTTGCGGCATTGAAGGTTGTGCCGCTGGTATTGCGCAGCGTCACCCAGCCCTGCACGTCGACAGTGCCGCTCTTGTCGTCGAACAGTGCGACGTAGTCGGCGCTCCAGCCAAGGCCGCTGGAAAGGTAGGAGAGCGTCGCGGGGCGATTGCCGGCGCGATTGCTCGCCAGTGTGACGGACAGCGTCGGGCGGGCACGCAGCGATTCCGGTACACGGTCGAACACGGCACGTACCGGCAGGCCGTCGTCGCGCAGGACTTCGACGTGGCCGTTTATTTCCAGGACCACACCGCCGTTCACAGCCAGGACTTTCGCCCGCTCTCGCGTTTCGGCGCCGGTTGCCGGATTCGTGCGGATCAGCGTGATCGTCTCGCCCACGGCTTTTTCCATCAGGCTGGATGGGCTTAGCAGGTCAAAGTCGAAATTCTGTTCCACGATCGCAGCGTCGGCCACGGTGAGCGATACCGTTTCAGGCCTGATCCGGGCGCTGACATCGGGAAAGCTCTGTCGCACCCGGCCCTTACCGAGGTCCAACGGGCGCACATCCTGCACCAGTGCCAGGTCGTTGTTGTAGATCGTTACCGATAGATCGCCCTGTGCGCTGGCACCGCCGGGTAGCGGCGTGACCTCCTGCGCAGCCAGTGAAGCGGGGATCGCCAGAATTGCCCAACCTGCCCAAATCGCGCGCATCGACTTCCCCTTCGATCTCGATACATCTTCATGCAGGCGTTGGAGCTGTGATGCAATGCCCGAAAAATCAACAAGGTGCGGGCTGAAGTTGCAACCGGCCGGAGGTTTTCAGAAATAGGCCTTGGCGAAGAATTCCACGGTCACGATGCCAGCAAGGATCACCGTGACAGCCTCCACCATGCGGCGAGGCAAATGCGTTCCCAGCAATGCCCCAAGATAACCCCTGGCTATTGCAGAGGGCGCCAATAGAAGCACGTCGTGCCAGCGTACCGCGTTCATCACGGCAAAAATGCCGATGGCGGCGGTGTTGGCCGCCGTCACCAGCAAAGTGCGCGGCGCCTGAAGACGATTGAGGCCGGTACGCGTAGTCACTCTCCAGATCGCCATCATCATGATGCCGACGGCGCCGCCGAAATATCCGCCGTAGATGCCGAGCAGGAACTCGCCCAACTGGATAACTGTCGGCCCGGCCCTTCCCCGCCTCCTTCCCAGTGGAGGCGCGCAGCGATGCGCTTGCTGAATGCCGGTGCGAGCGTGGCGACGAGCAGCAGCCATGGCAGTACGCGGTTGAACAGTGTCGAGGGGGTCGCCAGCAGGAGCACACTGCCGATCGCCCCGCCGAGCAGAGAAATTATGGCAAGCCGCGTCAACGACACGCCGCCACGGGGCCGATGTCCTTGCGGTAGACCCAGGCGCTGGCCGCACCGCCGGGATAGAGGGCGACGCTGCTCGAGGCATTGGCGACTACCGGCGGCACGCCCGTTGCCATCAAGGCCGGCAAGGTCACAAAGGAGCCGCTCCCGACAAGCGCGTTCATCGCACCCGCCAGCAGGCCTGCGCCGGCAAGAAGATAGTGTTCACGCCAGGCCTTGTGCCTATCCGCGCCAGGCCGCGCAATGCGGTTGGCGCTAAAGCCCGGCAGGGGGGATCAGCCGGACCGGGAGCGGCAGTTCTCGCCGCCAGAGCGCACAGGCCTGCTGGCGCGCATTCAACGGCCGGGCAAGGTCGGCGATCTGTCTACGGCTGATGCCCGAGCGTTCGCAATAGAACGGATGGCGCGGTTGCCGGGCGAAGTAGCTGTGGAACAGGGCCGTGCGATCCACCGTATGGGCAGGCTGGCCGCGGTGGAAATGCTCTGCCGTCTCGCAAAAGATGACGGTGCCGGCAGGTCCTTCGCAGCTGACCATGTCTGTTTCGTACCCTGCTCCCAGCCTTTCGGTGAGCGCTGCATCGTCCGCCAGCATATAGCGGTAGCCGTTGACGCCCCCCTGCCGGGGGTCGCGGCGGCGGATCATCTGGAAGGGGCCGCCGCCGGCGGCAACGTCGTTGCAATAGACGGCTACTTTGATCGTGCGCCGGTCCTCCCAGTCGCGGTGCCAGCGGCGCGGGCCTGCTTCCTTGCCATCCGCGACGGTGTAGATGAGTTGCAAGCCGTCATAAGCGGCAGGCAACCCGAGGTAGCTTTCCACGATGTCGAGCAGCCTCTCGTTAAGACCCCATCTGAAGATTTCCGGGCGCGAGGCGATGTCGGACGGCGGGACGATGACGAACTCCTGCCCTTCTGCCGCGAGCCGGCGCGCTTCCGGTGCGAAATCGCGTGACAAGCTCCGCGCCGCCGCCATCATCTCGTCCGATCCCGGCAGGCCGAGCGAGCCCAGGCTGGTGATGTGAATGCCGTCGCGGCGCAGGTCTTCCACGATCCGAAAGTCCGCGCCGGAAAGACTTGGCGCAAGCGGACCATGTCGCGCCAGCGCGTTTTCGTGACTCTGCATCAGCAGGGGATTGAACATGGCCGAATTGGCGCAGCGCAGCGCGGTTCGTGCCGGCAGGTCACGCGCCCATTTCATCGCCGAACGCAAAGGCGCTTCAGCCATGGCTGAGGATGTCGATGGTTCGATCGACGAGGCTATCGCTGAGGTTGGGATGGATCGGCAGGCACAGGATCTGCCGGGCGATGCGGCGTGCTACCGGCAGCGGCTGACGCGCCGAAGGCAGGTCGCGGTAGCCGGGCATGTCACAGATCAACGGATGGAAGTAGCGCCGCGCCAGGATGCCTGCGGCCTGCAGACGGCGGCACAGGGCATCGGCGTCTACCGGATAATCTTCGGATACCAGGATCGGGAAGTAGGAATGGTTGAGCGTGGCCCCGCCGCCGATGGTGAACGGTGCTATGCCGTCGATGTCCGCCAGAGCTGCGTGGTACCGGGCGCTGATTTCGCCGCGCCGGGCAATCAGATCGTCGATATAGCGCAGCTGGAGCAGGCCGAAAGCGGACTGCAATTCGTTCAGTTTTCCGTTAATCGAGGCACGGGCCATCACTGTATCGTCGATGAAGCCGAAATTGCGCAGCCGGTCGATCTTCGATTTGGTGCGCTGGTCCGGCGAAACGATCGCCCCGCCCTCAAAAGTGTTGAACACCTTGGTCGCGTGAAAGCTGAGCACGGAAAGGTCGCCCTGCCGCAGAATGCTCTGACCGCCCGTTTGAACCCCGAAGGCATGGGCCGCGTCGTAGATCACCTTAAGTTCGTAGACGTCGGCGATGCGCGAGATCGCCGCCGTATCGCAAGGATGGCCAAAGCAATGGACCGGCAGGATCGCGCTGGTCCGGTCGGTGACGGCGGCCTCGATCCCGGCGGGCGCCAAGTTGCAGTCCTCCTCGTCGATGTCGACGAAGACCGGCGTCGCTCCGACCAGACGCAGCGCATGGGCGGTCGCAACGAACGTGAACGGCGTCGTTATAACTTCGCCGCCGACCTTCATCGCCTGCAAGGCCAGCCACAGGGCAGTCGTGCCATTCGATGTCAGCGAGATATACGGGACGCCAAGATACTCTTCGAGCGCGCGCTCCAGTTGCTGGTGGAACGGCCCCGAGTTGGTCAGCCAGCGGTTGCTCCAGATGGTTTCCAGAAACGGAACGAATTCTTCCAGCGGCGGCATGAAAGGCTGCGTGACCGGGGTCGGCGGCTCTGCCGGCACGTCAATCGGCACGAGGGCCGGGATACGTGCCAGTGCGGGCATAGCGACAGGGTGTTCGCTGAGTTTCATGCGTCCAACTTCACCTTTGGAAGGAACGGGAGACCGCCTCGTTCGAAGCGGCAGTTGCGAGTTTCAAACACTATATTCCACGCATGGCGGCCCGCGCAGGCAGCGTAATCCGTGGGGAATTCGCAGACCGCCATCGTCACCCGCCCAGCGTTTCAGGCAGGTTCGTAGTAGTCATAATCGTACCGGCGGCTGCCGCTGGTTATGGACTTGTTGAGCACCGTGCCGACGATCCGCGGCGCGCCCAGCAGACGCATGGCCTCCTTCAATTCGCCCGAGGTCGTGCGGCCTTCCTCGATCACCATCACGATCCCGTCGCCCTTGCGTGCGATCAGCATCACGTCATCCAGCACCAGCGCAGGCGGCGTGTCGATGATGCACAGCGGCTGATACGGCATGGCGCGGATCGCGGTCATTGCGCCCGCCAGTCGGTCCAGCGACAGAAGGGTCGACGAATCCTGCCGGGGTTCGCGCACGGGATAAAGCGTCAGATCCAGCCCTGCCACTTTCTGGCCTACGTCTTCCCATTCGCAATCGCCCAGCAAATAGTCATCGACGCCGGCGCTCACCGTAAGGCCGAAGCGCGTTGCCATAGTCGGTCGCCGCAGGTCGAGGTCGATCAGGACGGTGGGCTGGATCAGGCTGAGCGCGCAGGCCAGGTTCGCGGTGACGAACGTCTTGCCATTGCCCGCCTGGGTCGAGGTGACCACCAGGACGCGTCCACCCTCGGCATAAAAGCCGTTCATGATCTGCGATCGCAGCAGGATGAAGGTTCGCGCGCGCGGGTCCATGTGTTCCAGCCCGAAAATGCCGTTTTCGAGCAGTTTCTCGCGGTCGAGCCGAACCCGCCGCCGTTCGAGATCGACGATTGTGCAGGGGCTGGTTTGTCCGGCGAAATCTTCCTTGCCGACAGTAATCATCGTCATGCCTCCGCTCGACGGGAATTGGGGCGCCCTCGCCGCTTTTGCAGAAGCCGGCTGATGCGTTCGAATAGCGGCGATGTAGAGCCGGAGCCCAGCACCGGAACCACTGCCAGCGGCGGCGCGTTCATCAGACGGGTGACCGCGCCGACGCCGTGGATCGGACCGGCCAGAACCTCCCACACGACCACAAGTGCGAAGCCCAGCGCCAGCCCGCCGAAGAGCCCTCCGGCCACCATCTGCAAG
The DNA here is from genome assembly GCF_001046635.1 of Novosphingobium barchaimii LL02. GTDB lineage: Bacteria > Pseudomonadota > Alphaproteobacteria > Sphingomonadales > Sphingomonadaceae > Novosphingobium > Novosphingobium barchaimii. The sequence continues at coordinate 632,815 of NZ_KQ130453.1, read as the reverse complement.
CGCTTGGGGCGGATCGGGTCACCCGGTATGCTGGCCGCGTTCACGACCGAGAAGCGCTCACCCTTGTTCTCCGCCTGGAGATTGGCGGTGACCTGCGCTTCCATCTGCTTGTCGCGCACGTCCTGATACTGACGCTTGAGGTTGTCGTAGTCACGCTCGAGATTGTTGAGTTCGTAAGTCGCCTGGGGCGCCATGGCGGTCATGCGGTCCATCTGCGAGATCGAGCCCACCAGTTCCCCGCGCCTTGCCGCCAGTGAGGATATGCGCGAGCGGGCCGCCGCCATTTCCGAGGCCACCACGCCGCTGCCTGGCGATGGGCGCATTGATGACAAAGCCGCCTGCCGCTGGCGCGAGACTGCTGCGCGCGCTGCGACGACATCGGGGTAGGTATCGGAATACGTCGCGGAAAGCTGGGCAAGCCGATCCTCGGCAGTGCGCAGCGCTTCGAATTCGGGCTTTGGCGCCGAGGCGATCTCCTCGCTGCGCGCCGCAAGAAGACCATTCTGCTGCATCAACCCCTGGGTTTCCGCATCGAGCCGCGATACTTCCGCGCGCAGCGACGAGCCCGATTGTGCGCTCAGGGCCACCTGATCGGGCAATGCACCGGCATAGCGACTTTCCACCTCGCGGCGCTTGCCTTCCAGTTCGACCATCTGCGCACGCAGGTCATCGACGCGGCGGGTCAGGAACGAAGCGGTGCTCACGGCCTTTTCGGTCCGCAGCCGCTTGTCCTCGGTCAGGAACATCGCGACCAGTCGCTCCGCCACCTTGTGAGCGGCCACGGGGTCCGAATAGGTGAAGGACAGGTCGAAGGCGATGGTGTCGTTGCCGTTGCCAGATGGCTGGCGCCCGTTGGCGCTGACGAGGTCTACCGCGATGGAATTGCGCATCACGCCCAGCAGGTCTTCGAACGACATCTCGTTCTGTTCGCGCTTGTACAGACCGGCCTCGCGGATGAGCCGGGTCAGGCTGGACCGGCTCATGATCTGTTCCCGGATCTTGGCCACGCTTTCATTGGCGTAGTTAGCCGATTGAACGGGGGGAGCGAAGCCGGTCGGTATCTCCGGCGCGTCGATCAGCAGGGTCGCCTGCGAGCGGTAGGCGGGGGTCATCAGCAGCGCCGCCGCCAGAGCCGCCACAGTGCCGATCACTGCAGGCACGACGATCCACCAGCGCCGCCGGAAAAAAATGGCGAATATCTCGAGCGGGCTGATGACGCTGAGGTTCGGTGCTTGCTCGTCAGTCATGTGTGATCACTCATCTGCGGGTCCTGGGCTTGAAAGTGAGCTGAATACCGAAGTACGCGGCGCCGATCCGATCACCGGTGACGGCCTGCCGGCGCGCGTACTGGACGTTCCCTGTCAGCATGATTTGCGGATGCAGCTTCCAGTCCAGCGCGCCCATGGCGCGCAAGGCATCGGTGGCGCCGTCGCCGAAGGTATCGGGCGGCCCGATCGCCGGCGCCCCGCCGACCAGCGTCGAATGCCGGAATTCGCCAGAACCGCGCAGCACGAACTTCGCACCGACCGGCTGCATCACCGAAAGCGATACGATCGCGTTGCGGCGCAGCCCGCCCAGCCCGCTGACTTCGGTGTCGAGCGAGGTGGAAAAGCAGCCGGTCGGCCCGCGGCGAGCCCACTCCCCGTCTTCCCGGCAAAGTTCCAATCGCCCGGCAAGCAATGTCCGGCCTGGCCGGGTCGCCGCGAAGCCGCTGCTTATTTCCTTCTGTTCGCCGGTTCTCGATGCGCCGAATTCCACCAGGACCTTGACATGGTCGGGTAGCTTCCGGTTGAAAGTGGCATAGAGCGCGGCCGTGTTGACGTTGCCCATCGCGGCCACCGAACTGATCGAATTGTGGACCCTCAGGCCAATGCTGGTGCGCGGCCCGGTCCGCCGAGAATAGCCGACTCCCATCGACAGCGCTTTGGCATCGAGCAACAGATTGCTGCCCGTGTAATATGTCCGCTCGACGCGCACTTCCGGCGTGATCAGTTCGTATGCGTTCGGGGTCCAGGCCGCATCGACCCCGGAGAACCAGTTGTTGCGGATCGCGCCGGGATCGCTTGCTCCGTCGGGGCTGGACGTCAGCAGGTCCAGCGCCAGCATCCGCTCGAAACCGGCTGCGAAGCCGATGTTCAGGTACTCGTTATGACGATAACGTCCTTCGACGCGTGCATCTCCCAGCAAGAAATGGCCGTAGAGCCGGCTGTAATCGCGCCGCCTTAATGTTCCGGCGATGAGCAACGTCGAACCGTTCTGGGTGGTGATCGTAACGCTGGGCGATGCCGCCACCTCTACCATCACTGCGCCCGCTTTCCCGGTGGACAGCAGCAGCGGATTGGACGACGCGAAGATCGCGGTGTCCACCTCCAGCTTCGGCTCGGTCCGCGCCTCTGCCGGCGAGGCGGCCAGTCCCGGCAGGACAAGCGCGAAAGCCACGGCGGGAAGTTGCCGGCATCGTCCGGTCACACAGGCTGCATTCTCAGGGAATGACGAGGACATCGCCTGCTCCCAGTACGGGCAAGGGCACGTCGAGCCGCCCGGTGTCCATCTTGCGCGCGCCCTTGAGCACGCGGGAAAGACGTACAGGCTCGACTGTCTGCCCCTGCGCTGTCTGGCGCAGGATGATCGCGTTCTTGACGTCGGCGAATTCCGCAAGTCCCCCGGCCATGCTCAACGCCTGCAGTACGTTGACGGAGCGACCCGAGGCGAAGCCGCCCGGTGTCCGAACCTTGCCCATCACGTAGAAGCGCATGCCCGTGGCCTCGCGCACCGCGACGGTCACGTCTGGCGGCGCTTCCCGGTAATTGGGAGCGAGATTGTCGCGAATCTGGAGCGCGATCTCGCGCACGGTGCGGTTGGCCGCACTGACCCGGCCGGCCAGCGGGAAGTTCAGGGTGCCGTCGGGCAGGACCCTGACCAAGCGCTGCAACCGCTCGTCACCCCAGACAAGGATGTCGAGTTCGTCGCCGGGATTGACGCGGTATTCGGGGTCCACACCGCTGGCCTGAACCACCGGAACCACATCCTTGGCGGCCGCCAGCGCCGGGGCTCCCATGCAAAGCGCAGCGAGAAGTCCCGGCAGCGCCTTGAGGGTGGCCATAGTCCCTCGCATACAGAACATCTCGGTTTACCCCCGTTGTTGAGGGCCAAGTGTACGACCGGCGTAGCTCTTGCGGCATTCGTCCAAGGGGGGTCCGATTTCTCACCACACGAAACTGGAAGCGTAGGACCATATCCCTGCAAATCCGTAGGTAAAACACCCCGGATGATACTCAGATCGCAATAGCCGCGAAGGCGGAGGCTAACGCACAATGTATAACAAACCTTACTGAAGATTGTGAACTGCACGATAATCACAAGAAAAACGGATCGGTGCAGTAATGGGAGTGAACAGGGTGGAAATGACAGTTCTTCCGGTCGCTTCTGCGGGCCCGTTGCCCGGTTATGGTGCGCGAGCATCCGCTGCACGGCGAATGCGCGGGCACCAACGCACGTCGGAATTCATCGACATGAAATTCGCCTGGCGTGACCAGGCTCAAGTGCTTCGCGATGTCGAACAGCGCGGCGCAGACGCACCGTTCGCCTATATCGTCACTCCCAATGTCGATCATGTCGTGCGTATCCAGCATGCCCGCTCGGACCTTTGGCCAATGTACCGCAATGCCTGGATCACCTTGTGCGACAGCCGTATTTTGGGCCGCCTTGCGGCACGTGCCGACATGGCTCTGCCGATCGTACCCGGCAGCGACTTGACCGTCGCGCTGTTTCGCGAAGTCATACGCCCGGACGACCGGATCGCCGTGATCGGCGGCAGCAGCGGTGCGATCGACAAGCTGCGCCAGACCTTCGGGCTGACCAACCTGGCTCATCACAACCCGCCGATGGGCTTCATCCACGATGCCGGCGCGACGCAGGACGCGGAGCAGTTCGCGATCGAAGCACGGGCACGCTATACCTTCATCGCGGTGGGATCGCCGCAGCAGGAAATTCTCGCCTATCGAATTGGCCGCACCGGGCAGGCGACCGGAGTGGGGCTGTGCGTGGGCGCCAGTCTGCAGTTTCTGACGGACGAACAGACCCGCGCTCCCCGGATAGTACAGCGGATGTGCATGGAATGGCTGTTCCGCCTGCTGAGCGATCCCAAGCGGTTGTGGCGCCGCTATTTGGTCGAAGGGCCGCTGATCTTCGAGATCGCCCGGCAATGGCGCCTGCGCAGCGCCGCCTGAGCCGGCCGTTGGGCACATGAGGCGGGTCTATGGACTATATGCGCTGGCGCTTGCCGGGCTGGCTCTGTGGCAGATCGGACCGGCGGTGCCGATCGTGATGCAGTCGCCTCCAGTCTTCGAAGCCGAAAAAATGGTGGCGGGCCCTTCCTTTCCCGCCCGTATTCCGCGCCGTTTGCTCGTGTCAGGCCACAGCCTGACCGACCATCCCTATCCCGAATATCTGGAGGGCATCGCAGCCAGCCTCGGCAGGCCGATGGACTGGAACATGCAGGCGCTGGAAGGCTCCTCGATAAAGGACCGGACGATGGGTTCGGGGCCTGTTCCCTGGGCCGGATATGCTGCCGGAACCGACCGGGCGGATCGGCCGATGGACATGCTTGCGCAATTGCGGCGCCCGCTTGCACCGGGAGAAATCGCCTACGATACCCTTGTCATTACCGAGCAGCATACTTTGCTGGGCAGCATCGTATGGAACGACAGCCTGAGTCTCCTGCGTGACTTTCATGAGCGTGTGATCGCCCAGAATCCCCATGCGCAGACTTATCTGTTCGAGGCCTGGATGAACGTCGTCGACCTTGACGATCCCTCATCGTGGATCGCCTACGAACGGGCTGCGGCCCCGCTCTGGCGCTGCGTCGCCGGACGAATAAACCACGATCTTGTCGCCGAGGGACGAGCCGACAGACTGGCGACCATCCCCGCCGCGTCGGCTCTGACGGTGCTGGTTGAGGAAGCCATTTCGCGCCGTCCGGTCCCCGGCCTCGAAGGGCCCGACACCCGGTCGATACTGGCGCGGATATTCCGGGATGACGTGCATCTGACTTCAGCGGGCGTCTATTACATCGCGCTGGTATCCTCCGCGATATTGCAGGGGCAGACTGTTCATACTTCGGTGCGGCCCCGGGGGATGCGCAAGGACACTGCCGACCGCCTGCAGGACATCGCCGCCCGGTTCGTCACCGCACACCGGGCCGAACGCCGGGAGATTCCGGCGAAAAGCTGCAGCAAATATGTCAGCAACAGCTTCGCGCCGCAGTATCTGGCCTACCAACGCTCGCTGCAATGGCGCGATTATCCCGGACCTATGGTCTGGCTGAAGTGGGCCAGGCTGCGGGTGCAATGGCCCCGGCTATTTCGGCGCCGGGACGCTTCCAACCCGCTCTACATCAGCAAGGCGAAGCCCCCGGTCCTCTGACAGAAGCTGTGCAAGGGCGATCGAACGCCCTTCGCCAAACCGGACCAGAGCTATGCGCGAGATATCCTGTCCGCCGCCGGGGCCTTCCACACGAACCGGGCCCTGGCCTGCCTCTGCGCTGAAGCGATAGGCCTCGCGTTTCGCCGGCAGGACCAGAGTATCGGTGCCGCCTCCGCCGTCGATACGCCCACCGGGGGCGCCACTGGCGTTGAACCGGTCGTCCCCGGAGGTGCCTACCAGCACGTCATAGCCATGCGCCGTTTGCGTAAGCGTGGACCCGCCCGGCTTGCCGATCATCAGGCGCGAGGGCGCATAGGCCACTGCAGGCCCCCGCAAAGGCGAAGGAGGATGGGCCGCGAGCCAGGTCATCATGGCGCTATACCGGGGGGAAGTCTCCTGCCCCACCGATTCCAACGCCGACCAGCTCCCCCATTTCGAGGGTGTGCCGATGATGCCGAAGTTCATGAACAGACGCCCGCCGGCCGCGGCGAAAGCCTTGTAGTTGGCGGTTTCCAGCGCGGTGAATTCGGGCCTTCGCTGCAGCTTCACCAGGAAATCGGTATAAGCCTCATTGCCGTGCTGGGAAATCGGCGTGTATTCGCCGAAGCCGCTTTCGTAGCTGACCAGTCGCAGTCCATGCGCCTTCGCCTGCTCGGCGTGATAGCGATAGAGCGGTGCGTTGAAATCGGCGATGCGCTTGTCGAGCGCGGCGACTGCACGGGCATATCCGCCGTCGCTGTCCTTCCACCAGCCTTTGACTATGGGCACGCTCTCGTCGGTGTTCATCGTCCCGTCGTAGTATGCGGTGATGGCATATTCGTCGAAATAGTCGGAGGCGCGCATCTGCCGCCCCTCGGCATCGCGCCAGTTCGCGGTATCCAGTCCCTTCGCCTCCAGCCCGCGCCAGGCAAACTGGGTGCCGAAGACCATCGACACCCTACCCGCGCGGGAACTGCGCCGTTCGGGTTCGTTGAAGGCCTTCTTCCAGATCATCCCGACCTGCGCCGCGCGCATGCCGTACCATTCCAGCCAGTCGCCATTCGGGCCAAAGGCGCGCCGCGCCTGCGCCTGTGCATAACGGGCCTGCGGAAATATCCAGTTCCACACCTCGTTGGACAGCTCGACATGGATCTTCAGGTCCGGCCGCAAGTGTTCGCGCACATAAGCCGCGAAACCCCGGACATAATCGTCGCTGGCGTTGACCGGCATCGTGAACCACGGCTCCGCCCCGGTACGGTTTGCGATCTCCACCAGCGCCTCGACCGGCACGCCCCGGCTGCCCTCGCCCCAATGCATCGAGGTTGGGCGCGGCCTGTCGGCCCAGTTTAGCTGCGGTGCGTCGCTGATCGCCGTTTCGTCCGTGATTGGCCCGCCAGTGGGCGCGAACAGGGCATTGGTGTTCATCCAGTCCATGAACCGCAGGACCTGAAACGCATCGATCCGCGCGAGGAAATCAGGGTTGAAGGTGAGACCCGCGCGGTAGAGCGGCAGGTAGTCCTCGCGCACGACCCTAATGTTTCGCAAGGAGGCCCCGGCATCGAGGCGAAGGTAAAGACTTCCGCCGCGCCCAGCCTCCACATGCATTTCACCCGGCGCCTGCGAAAGGATGCGTCCGCCGTCGACATCAAGCGCGTTGATCTCGCCCGTTCCATCGTAAAGCACCACATATCGCGCGCTGGGCGGCGCGGCAGGATTGTCGTGAATGACGTTCACCACCAGCGAGCGGTAACGCCGGCTGGCAGGATCGGCCGAAGGCAAAGCCCACCCGTCACGGTCAAGCGCGACGGTTTCGCCGGTGTCGTAACTGCCGTCGGCCTGCGGCAACCACCCGCCGGCGGATTTCATGACATCGAGGGTCGGTAGCGCGGTACTCCAATAGGCCAGCCCATCGAGGTTGGTGCCCATGCCCATGTCGGCGCCCATGTCGGCCGCCAGCCCCGGGGGATCGTCCTTGCTGGCGGCGGCGAGGCTTCCTTCTCCGCAAGCGGCTAACGGCACCGCGACCACGCAGGCCACGAACAGCCATCGCACGGCGTACCTTGCCACCGGAAATCTACCCACGCGCTTCTCCCCTCCCAATGGGCATGATCGGATGTTGCGGGCGGCGGCCATATAGTGCCGACAAGACCGGAAGGATGCTGCCGGGACGAACCCGGCGTTCGGGCAAGTCCTTCTTCCGCCGCGATTCTAGCCGTTCGGCCCGGCGCTGACAGGTATCCGTATTATGGTGGTTGAAAGTACCGGGCAGATTTCGGACCATCACATGCCTGGCCCCGGTCCGACCCCTCCCCCAAGGCCCCGGCGTATCCTGCTGCTGGCGGAAATCGCCAACCCCGACATGGTAAGCGTGCCCTTGGTTGCCTGGTGCATTGCCGAGGCGCTGGCCCGGCAGGCTGACGTTCACCTTGTGACGCACATCCGCAACCGCCCTGCGATCGCGGCGCTGGGATGGAAGGAGGACCGTGATTTCACGATCATCGACACCGAACCGATGGTCCAGCGGATTTTCCGCATCGCCCGGTTTCTGGGAGCGAGCGACAATCGTGGTTGGACTATTTATCAGGCACTTGCACCGATAGGATGCTACGCTTTCGAGAAAGCGGCGTGGGACCGTTTCCGCTCGGCTCTGGAAGTTGGCGACTACGATATCGTCCACCGGCTGACCCCGATGAGCCCGACGACGCCCTCCTTCCTTGCGCGCAAGCTCAAGCGCATCGGGATTCCTCTGGTCGTCGGCCCGCTGAACGGAGGGCTGCCATGGCCTGCCGGTTTTGCCGACCGGATGCTGCGTGAGCGCGAGTGGCTTTCACGGCTGCGCGGGGCTTACAAGTGGCTTCCCGGCTATGCCTCCACCCGCCGCGATGCCGCCGCGATCCTGGCGGGTTCGCTCTACACCCTGTCAGAACTGCCCGCGAAAGCGCAGCCGCGCAGCTTTCACCTGCCGGAGAACGGTATCGACCCCGCCCGCTTCGGCCTGCGCCGTACCCGCCGCGCCAAGGCGCCGCTGCGCGGGGCCTTCGTTGGTCGTCTGGTTCCCTACAAATGCGCCGATGTGCTGATCCGCTCGGCATGGGACCTGCTGGCAAAGCGCGAACTGCACCTCGACATCATCGGCGACGGTCCAGAGCGCGAGAGCATAGCCGCGCTCATCAGGGACCTGGGTGTGGATCACGCGGTGACGCTTCACGGAGAGGTCCCGCACCGCCAGGTCCAGACGCTGCTGGTAGACTGCGATTTCCTCGCCTGCCCCAGCATCCGCGAATTCGGCGGCGGCGTGGTGCTGGAAGCAATGGCGCTGGGGGTGGCGCCGATCGTCGCCGACTATGGCGGCCCTACCGAACTGATGGATGACGAGACGGGCATCCGGGTGCCCTTCGACGGACCCGAGGCGCTGGCCGAAGGCCTGCGCACCGTATTGCTGGAAGTCCTCGCCAATCCTGAAAAGCTGGACCGGCTGGGAGACGCTGCCGTGGCGCGGGTACAATCGACTTTCACCTGGGACCGCAAGGCCGAACAGATCGGACGGGTCTACGACTGGGTCCGGGACGGCGGCCCGCGCCCCTCCCTGCTCTGCACGGCGAGTTGAACCATGGCCTATCTTGTTATCCTGATGCTCACCGCCGCTGTGGTTTGGGGCCTTCGCCAGTTGCCAGGGCGGCTGCATACACTATGCGGGCCCCACCAGATGACGATCGTGCTGGCGCTTCCGCTTCTTGGCACTTTCGGAATGCACTATGCGTTTTTTGCCGCCGGCGTCATCGTCCTTATAGTGGCGGCGCCCGCAGTTAGCCGCGCTGGTCTGGTCCTTCCTGCCATGCAAGCGCTGGAACTGCGCAGTCAGTTGTTCCTGCTATGCCTGCCGCTGATGCCCATGATGATCTACACGATTGCCATCGGCGGGCTGACCTTTGCCCAACTCAACTACGTCCACCTGCTTGGTATCGGCTATATACTGGCCGTCATGCTTTCGGGTCAGCGGCTGCTGGAACCGAGGCTTCAGGCATGGGACATGCTGTTCCTGAGCATGATGATCGTTCAAGCCTTCATGGATTGCCGGGGCAACGATCTCACCTTTTCGGTCCGCGCCTGCAACCAGATTATCCTGAATCTCGGATTGCCTTATCTGGCGGTAAGCCGCGCTTTCGTTCGATCGCGCTCGCCGGCAGACCTGATGCTGGCTTTCCTTCTGGGCGCTTGCATACTGGCCCTGATCGCGACGTTCGAGGCACCTCGCCACTGGCTGCTATACGACACCATGCCGCAAGGCATAGGCGCCGACCCCGAAACGAGTTCCGGTTACGCGAAGCAGCGCGGCGGTCTTGTCCGTTCACGTGCGAGCTTCGCGGAATCCACCAGCCTTTCGCTGTTCCTGGGCATGGCAGTCGTGACCGCCGTGGCACTGCGCAAGCACCTCGGGTCAAAGCTTACTTTCTTTGTGGTGTTGGTGCTGCTGTCATCGGGTGTTTTCTTCACGCTGGCGCGCATCGGCTACATCGTCATCATTGCCGGACTGGTCGCCTGTATGGTTCAGGAACGGCGGTGGGGCGGTCTGTTCAAGCTGGTGCTGGCCGTGCCGATCTGTGGCGCAGCGCTGCTGGCGCTGTCGCACGTGATCCCCACCTTGGCCGCATCAATGGGCACGGGCGAGGATGCGGCCGGATCGGTTGACTACCGCTCCGAACTGCTCTCGCGCGGCCTCGCGCTTGCCCGGGAAAACTGGATAACCGGCCTCAGCATGACGGATATCTACGATAATCTGGAAAGCCTGCGGCAGGGTGAAGGGATTATCGACCTGGTGAACCAGCCCTTGACCATCCTGATGCGTGGAGGAGTTTTTGGCGCATCGCTCTATTACGCGATGCTGGTGGGTGTACTGGGTGTGTTGTTCGTTCGGGGGCCGGCGCTGGGCCGTGACGCGGGCGCAGCAGCAGCAGCAAGTTTCGCTGGACTGATCGGCCTGATGGCCAGCCTCGTCACAACCAGCTATGGACGAAACGAAACGACTTACGTGGTGCTGCTGGCGGCCGGTGCCGGACTGGTAAGCCGCGCGGTAATGCGCGTTGCTGTCCCAGCAATGCGCCCGACCTTTAACCTCACCCAGCAATCAGCATGAAGTAAAGCTTGTCGCCGATGAGGCCAAGGACTGCTCCGAAAGCCAGCGCGCTGATGATCAGTGCTTCCTGTCCTGCCCGGAACAGTCCGGCGCGGCGCAGTTCGTGCCAGCAGTAGACTTGCACCGGCACCTCAATGCATCCTACCGCGCCGACCAGCCCCATCGGCCCGAAGGCCAGGAAGGCGCAGGTCCCGACCACGATCAGCCAGGTCAGGCGCACCAGATTGCCATAAAGCAGCGCCTGCACCCTGCCGACAACGATAAGCACTTCGCGCGCGGCATAGATGTTCATCGCCATCGCAGGGGCCAGAGCGAGGAGTTGCAGGTAAGTTGCCGCCGCCTGATAACGGGGATCGTAGAGCAAGTTGACGACTGCGGGGGCCATGCTGATGAAACCGCCCATGGCAACCATGTACAGCAGCGTCATCGTGCGGCGGCTCTCGTAATAGGCATGGGCCATCGAGCCGGGATCTTCGCGGTACGCTCGAGCAAAGGCGGGCAGCAGGATGCGGCTTGGGTAAAGCGAGGTGAAGCCGGAAGCCACGCCGGACAAATTGGCGGCCAGCGAATATAGGCCGAACAACGACAGCGGAAATATGCGGGACAGCACGATTTTGTCCACGTTCGAAAGCAGCACCTGAATTGTATTTGCGCTCGCGATCGTGCGCCCGAAACGCCATAACTCGCCCACCTCATGCCGGTCGAAGGCGAACCGGCGCAGGGACCCGGGAAACAGCGCGTAGCTGAGCACGGCCTTTATAGTGGCGCCCACCAGCCCGGCGAAGATGATCGCCCAGTAGCTGTGCAATGCGATGGCCAGCACGATCCCCGTCACCGTTTGGGTGACGGCGCTGGCGATATCGAGCATGCTGAGCATGAACAGCCGCTCCTCCCGCACAGCGCTGAAGGGGGCGAGCGAGGAACATGCGTCGAGCACGAAATTGATGCCGGTCACCGCGATGGCGATGGTCAGCGCCGGCTTGCCCAAGAGTAAGGCGAGCGGTTCGGCGCAGGCCATCATGGCCAGCGTCAGCACGGCTCCGCGCAGCAGGCGCAGCGTCCAGATGACGTCGAGGAGCCTGGGATCGTCACCTTGGGCATGGCGGACGATGTAGACCCCGAAGCCTACGTCGGAGATCATCAGCAAGATGTTGAGGATCGCCCCGGTCAGCCCCGCCACGCCGAAATCGACGGGTGAAAGGACGCGGGTGAGGATGAGCGTGCTGGCAATGCGCAGCACGTTGGAGGCGACAATGGTGATCACCACCAGGCTGACGCCGCTCTGGATAGCACGGCGCCAGGGCGGGTGTTCTAGGACGGTTGCCATGCTTTCAGCGCGCCCCCTGCCGGATCATTCGTCTTTCCCCCTGGCCGCAGGCGTCGCCGCAAACGGCGCAGCAAAGGCCTTTCGAAAAGCAGGAAAATCACTATCGAAAGCGTGATGCAGACCGGCGGCAACATCGCTGCCAGCACTGGTGCAAACGCCGGATCGCCGCCCCATAACCGGGCCGCCAGTGTCACCAGCGGCCGATGGGTCAGGTAAAGCGCGAAGGAAGCCTCCCCCAGCAGCACAGGCCAGTGGCCCTGCAGGAGCACCGAAATAGCGCCCCGGCCGTGCGCGAAGACCAGCACCGCGGCGGCCATCAGCGGCAGATAGGCAAGTTGCCAGCGGAGCGGCATCGGCAAGGCGAGCAGCGAAAACCCCACCATCGCGGCCGGGATCGCCAAAGTCACGCATAGTTCTGCCGTAGTCCCTGCCCACCGCCGTCCCCCGCCCTGCTGCCAGGTACGATAGAGCAGCATTCCGGTTACGAAATCGGCCAGCCTCACAGGCGGGGCAACGTAGAAGAGCCACTCCAGCCTTGGCGAATATACCGGCTCCCACATCATCGCCATAACCGCGAGCGCGGTGACGAGCATCAGGCCAAGGACGAGGCACAGCGCCAGAAGCCGGGTGGGCACCCGGCTCAGCCATGGGAATGCGGCGTAGAAGAACAACTCGTCCGAAAGGCTCCACGACGGCCCGTTTAGCGCGTAGTGAACCGTGGTATCGGGCGACCATGCGTGCAGTAGCAGGAAGTTCAACCCGATCGTTCCCGGTCCCGGCACCGCGCCTTTCGCCGTCGCCAGCCATGCGAGGAAGAACAGCGTCATGATCCAATGCAGCGGCGCGATACGGCAGACGCGCCACAGGAAATATGACCGCATCCGGGGCTTCCCGGTAGCAAGCCTGGCTCCGTAGGCATGGCTCAGGATGAAGCCGGAAAGGATGTAGAAGAACGAGACCCCGCAGTAGCCTTGGCGAAAAAGCGTCTCGTAGATCCACGCGGCGGGCGATCCCGGATCGGCGCCAAGAAATTCGAGGTGCGAAAGCAGGACCGCAAAGGCCGCCACAAATCGGAGCCCCGTCAGCTGGGCCAGAGCGGGTGACGTGGGGCAGGAATTCGGCCGCGGCGCGTCCACCCATCACCTCGCATCCAGCGCAAGCAGATCAAGATACCTATCCGCGACTTCGCGTTCGCTGAACTGGTCCAGCCAGTCCCTCGCGATCGGCGCGGGTCTTTCGCGTAGGGCTTCCAGTATCGCCGTGCTCATCCGGTCGAGGTCGCCCACGGGAACCAGCGTGCCGCATTGGCCATGGTTCAGCGCCTCGGCCGGGCCGGATGGGCAATCGGTGGCGATCACGGGCGTGCCCACCGCCAGCGCCTCGATCACGACATTGGCAAGGCTCTCGAAATCGGACGAGAGGACCATCAGATCGGCTTTGGCGACATAGGCGTGGGGGTTCGGCACAAAACCCAGCAACGCAACGTCCCCCCCCAGGTCCATGTCGGCGACGAGGTTTCGCAGCATGTCGCGTTCCGATCCGTCGCCCAGGATCACTAACCTGGCTGGCATCTGCGCGCGTACTCGTGCGAACGCGCGGATGAGCAGCGAGAAGTTCTTCTGCGGCTCCAGCCGTCCCACGCCGATGACGATCGGCACCGTGTCGTCCGCGAACCAGGGGTGGTCGACGGGCTGCTTCGCCTGTTCGATCAGCCCGTCGCTGACGAGCGGGTTGTAGATGCAGGAGATGCTTTTCGGGTCGATGCCGATCACTTTGGCAAGATCCAGCGCCGTGCCTTTAGAAACCGCGACGATGCGATCGGCAAAAGGGTAAAGGTAGTGCGCCAGCGGGAAGAACCAGTAGCGCGACTGCCACGGCTTGGGGCCCGCGCGGTCGACAGAGGGGAAGCAATGCTCGGTCAGCATCAGGTGAAACCGCAGGCCTGAAATCCAGCGCACGACGATGGCATAAAGATTGGGGAAGCCGAAACTGGCGCACATGACCGCGCTTGGTCGGGATTTGCGCAGATAACTGCGCAGCTTGAACAGCCGCGCGATCGGCCCCCGGGCCTCCAATACATCATAGCCGATCCCCTCGGGGATAAGCGTGCGAAACGGCGAATGGGGGTTGTCGACATCCACCACGATCGAAGACTTGATGCCTCGCCGCAGGAATTCGCCCGCGAGGTTGAACACCACCCTGTCGACCCCGCCGTTGTGTAGCTGGCGGGTGTAGAAGATGATGTCGACGGCGGGGTCCATTGCTTTCGTCGCCATGTCAGCGGGCCACCTGTAATGAAGACGAGGCGGCCAGGGCCTCGCTGGTTGTTTTGGGGCGGGCGCAAATGCGGCCCGAACCTTCGGCGGCTTCCTTCAGTACGCCAAGCACAGCCCGCGCCTTGTCGGCCCAGCCGTGCCCCGCCTGTTCAAGATGATGTCGCGCGGCGTCGCCCATCGAGCGGCGCAGTTCGGGTGATGCGGCCATGCGCGCCATGGCGGCGGTAAGGCCGTCTATCACCGCCTGCTCGGATGTCGGCTTCACCAGCAGCGCACAATCGGGCGCAGCATATTGCGCGGCCCCGCCCCAGTCGATGCCGATCACTGGCAGTCCCACCGCCATGGCCTCCATCATCGCCATGCCGCCGCATTCGCGTAGCGACGGAGTGACGTAAACGTCCGTTTCTCGCAGCATTTCCTGATAGCGATCACGGTCGACGCGGCCGTGCAGAATAACCTTGCGGGTAAGCCCCTCGCGACGCACCTGTTCGCGGATCTCCTCGAACAGTTCGCCATCACCGACCAGATGCAACATGCTGTTGCCCGACCGTGCCAGCGGAGCGAAGGCGCTGACCAGCAGGCGAATGCCCTTCCAGTCGACGAAGCGGCTGCAGAAGATGAAGGACGTGGGCTCGTTCGCGGCCTTTTCTGTGACCGGGCGCTGAACCCAGCGTTCGAGGTCGACCGCGCTTTCCATCACTTCGTGGACTTTGCCGCGAATGCCACCGGGCAAGGCGGCGCGGGTCTGCTCGTTGGCGACGATCAATGCGGCGGCGCGCAGCTTCCCGGGAAACAGACGGTGCAGCGCGGCGGAGCCGAAGCGGGCTGCGGCGATGGAAAGGCGCACCACGGGGCCGTCCATGCGCCGGAATGCAGGCGGCAGGTTCATGCCCCCGCTCATCGGGCCGATGACCACCGGCGCGCCCAGCCCGTGCATGAAGCTGACCGCCGTTGCCGCGATGGGAGCCGGCTGGAACACCACGTCGATATCGAATTTGCGCACCATGTCGCGGGCGATGCCGCGCATGTGCCACTGGGTAACGATCTGGATCAGCTGGTTGAAGACCAGGTCCTCGACGCGGTACGGAAACCGCCGCCCCAGCCGGAACAAAAAGTTCTGCAGCGGCCTGTCCTTCACGAAGCGGACGCGCGCGAACTGGTCGGGGGGAAGATCAGCCCGCAGGTCTTCACGAACCCGCTCGTGACAAAGCAGATGCACATCCTCGCCTCCCGCGACGAACTGCTCGAAATAGCAGCAGGGGAGCAGGGTTTCTCCGCTCAGCCGCAGAGAGATATTTTCGGCAACCAGCAAGATCCGCATGTTCGTCTCCGCCAGACCCTCGGCACGCGCCATCACGGCACTACTGGCCCGGCGGCGTCGGCAGCCCCACGCTATCCGTCATCCGGGCTGCACCACAGTCTACGATCTACGTTGGCCAATATCGGAAGGGGGAAGGACACCACTGGCTTTCAAGGGGCGATAAGGTTGGATGTTATCCCGCAGCGCAGCACGGCAGTATGATCGAAAGACCGCGCGCGCCGCGCCACGTGAAGAGGAAGAGCATGCCCTTGCGCCTTCAGTTTCGACATCCCACCCCGGCCGCGTCGCTGCAAGGGTTTCCGGAATGACCCGTGTTGCCGGCGAGGAGCCGCTTTGTGGCCGGCCCGCCCCTGAGTCGGCCGGACCTTGCAGGACCCGCGTGGCCTATCTGACGAACGTATATCCCAAGATCAGCCATAGTTTCATCCGCAACGAGATACTGGCTCTCGAGCGCATGGATTTTGACGTCATCCGGATGACCATCCGCGCGTCGCCCGACGTGTTCGCTGACCCGACCGACGAGGACGAGCGCGCGCATACAACGACGCTGCTGGACGGTAACGTAGTGGGGATGCTGTGGTCCGCCATGACCAGGCTTGTCCGGCAGCCGCGTGCTTTCCTTCGCGGATTGTCGGTGACTGCGGCGACATATCGCCGCAGCAGCCGGGGCATTGTAAGATGTGCCGCCTACTTCCTGGAAGCATGTCGTCTCGCCGACCGGATGGATCGGGCGGGCATCCGTCACGTGCATGTTCATTTCGGCACCAATCCCGCAACGGTGGCCCGCATCGCCAGCCGTCTCGGTCAACTTAGCTATAGCCTTACGATGCACGGGCCTGACGAATTCGACGCGCCCGAAAGCCATGAAATCGGCGAGAAAGTCGCCGACGCCCGCTTCGTGGTTGCCATCAGCGCATTCGGACGCAGTCAGATCATGCGCTGGTCGGCACCCAGGGACTGGTCGAAGATCGCGGTGGTACGCTGCGGCAGCGATCCCCTGTTCATGCACGCGGTGACGCCGATCGTCGATACCGGGCTGACCGACAATTGCCTGGTCTGCGTTGCGCGGCTCAGTCCGCAAAAAGGTATCATGCTGCTGATCGAGGCGGCCGCCATCGTGGCGCAGACGCATGTGTTCCGCCTCAACATCATCGGTGACGGGCCGATGCGCGCAGAGCTGGAAGATCAGATCAGGGCCCGCGAGTTGGAGGATGTCGTCACCTTGAGCGGCTGGCTCGATCCCCGGAGCATCTGGCGTGAACTACTCGCCTCGCGCGCACTGGTCTTGCCCAGTTTCGCCGAGGGCTTACCCGTGGTCATAATGGAAGCGCTGGCGATGGGGCGGCCGGTGATCGCCACTGCGATCAGCGGCATCCCGGAACTGGTCGACCGCGATACTGGATGGGTCATCCCGGCAGGCTCGGTCACCGCGCTGGCCGACACCATAATCGCCGCCCTGGAAGCGCCAAGCGAACAACTGCGCGCAATGGGAGAGTTGGGCCGTCAACGCGTCCGGGCCGGGCATGACATTGATGAGAACGTGCCGGACCTGGCTGATCTCCTGCGTCCGTTGGCTTAGGATATGATCGATATTCTCTGCTGGGTGCTGGTCGCCATTGTCGGAATTCCGCTGCTCATGCTGGCGGTGGAATGCCTGCTAGGGGCCTCGCCTTCGGTAAAAGCACCCTATATTTTGCCCCCTCCATTCACCGTACTGATACCGGCGCATGATGAAGTAACCGGCATCGCCGCCGTGATACGCGCGGTGCGCCTGCAACTGCGGCTCTGCGACAGGGTGCTGGTGGTAGCTGACAACTGCACCGACGGCACCGCCGCCATGGCCAAGGCCTGCGGCGCCGAGGTGGTGGAGCGCAATGACCCCGATCTGCGCGGCAAGGCTTATGCCCTTGCCTACGGGCGTGAAGCGCTGCGTCTGCAGCCGACCCCGATCATCATTGTCCTGGATGCCGATTGCCTGCCCACAAGGGGCGCCTTGCCCCGCCTCGCTGCGCATGCGGCGGGCAAGAGCGCGGCCGTGCAGGGATGCTATCTCCTGACCGGAGCACCAGACGCGACACCGCTGGTGCGGTTTTCCATCTTTGCCTTCCTCGTCAAGAATCTGGTGCGCCAGACTGGCCTGCAACGCCTTGGCGGCGGTGCCCTGCTGCAAGGTACGGGCATGGCCTTTCCTTGGCCGATGTTCAACGCCGCGCCGCTGGAAACGGCCTCGCTGGTGGAGGATCTCAAGCTGGGGCTCGACCTCAGGCTGGCTGGACGTCAGGTGAAATTCGATCCGCTGGCCGTCTTTACGAGCAGTGCAAGCGCGGAGAGCGCCACCCAAGGCCAACGCACCCGCTGGGAGCATGGCTCGGTCACGACCATGGCCCAGTACGTGCCCCGCCTGATAGCCGCTTCCCTTCGCGGGCGTCCCGCCCTGCTGGTGCTGGCAGCAGACATTGCCGTACCGCCGCTTGCGCTGCTCGCCAGCATGATGGTGCCGATCTGCGCGCTGCTGGCGTTGATCGCGATATTCACCGGCACCTTTGCACCACTGCTCGCGCTGTTGGGGTCAGGCGCGGCGGCGACGGCGGCGCTGATGCTCGTTTGGTTCCGCTTAGGGCGCGAAATACTGCCGGCTGCGATGGCGCGGCAACTGCCCCGATACGTCCTGTGGAAATTGCCGATCTATCGCCGCCTTGCCGGTGCCAGGCAGACCCTCTGGGTGCGCACCAGTCGCAAGCCTTGAGCGAGACGCTGAAGATCGATGAGAAGCGATCGTGTAGTGCAATTACCGTCCGCGCGACTGCGAGGGGTATTCAGATATCCGAAATTTCAGGCGTAATCGGAAGACTGGATTCGCGCCCTGCGCAAGCCCAAAAAATTCGCGAAACACAAGTAAAAATTGATGTGGTGATAAGTAATACCGTAAAACATGAAATAACGATCCAGCCAAATTCGTTTTACAAAATGGCAGGCGATCTCCGAAATTTTGATCGACCATCAACAACGCATAATCATGCGGTGGAGGGGCAAATGCGTCTCATTGTTTCCAGTTTTCTGATTTCCGTTGCCTTGATGGCAAGTTCCCCGGCGAACGCCGCCGGACATCCCACCGGCGGCGATGCACATTGCACTGTCGACGTAGCGGCCGGCCATGTCCAGGCTGCACGCGAAGGTGATACCCCCCTGCTGTTGCCGCAGGGGGCCTGTCCCCCGGTAGCAGCAGGGCCGGACTGGAACGTCGACACCTGGATGCTGGCGATGCTGCTTCTCGGCGCGCTCGTGGTTGGCGTCCCGGCTTCGCGTCGTCGCTCCGTACCGGTGGTGTTTTCATGACATTCGCCGGCCCCGCATCGGGGATGGGCATGAAATCGCGCTGCGTCCTCATCGGCTCGGAAAGACTGCTCATCGAATGTGCTGCAAAGCTCCGGGATCGCGGGCATGACATCGTCGCGATCGTCAGCGACCAGACCCCGATCCTCGACTGGGCGGGTCGGGAGTTCATACCGGTGCTGGAAACGCCGTCGGCGCTGATCGATGCGGGCCTACCCGCCTTTGATTACCTGTTCAGCATCACCAACCTGCGCCGTTTGCCGGCGGAAATCGTGTCCTTGCCGCTCCGCGCCGCGATCAACTTCCATGACGGCGTGCTGCCCGGTTATGCCGGACTGAATACCCCAGTCTGGGCGCTGCTCAACGGCGAAACCCGGCATGGAATCAGTTGGCACCTGATGACGGCAGACATCGACGCGGGCGACTTGTTGCTGACCCGCGCGGTTGACCTCGACGCCGAAGACAGCGCGCTTTCGGTTAACACCAAGTGCTTCATCACCGCGCTCGACAGCTTCGACGCATTGATTATGGGCCTGGAAACCGACACGATCAAACCACGCCGACAGGACAATGCGCCAGGCCAGCTCTATGGCCTGACCGCCCGGCCCGCCGGGGCCGGGATGATCGACTGGAATGGCGATGCCCAAGCGATTGCGCGGGTCGTGAGGGCTCTCGACCATGGCAGCTATGCCAATCCGCTTGGCTCGCCGAAGCTCAGTATTGACGGACAGGTGCTGCTGGTCGGCAAGGCTTCGATCCAGCCTGCCTGCTCGGGACTGCCCGCAGGCACCATCGTCTCGATCCAGGGCGAAGAACTGGTCGTGGCTACCGCCACCCATGACTTGCGGATCGGCGCGATCAGCACTTGCGGCGGCCTGCCCTGCCGTCCCGGCGAACATGGCCTGCAACCCGGTGCACGGCTGGAAAATCCGAACCTGCAGCAGCGTGCGGACCTGTCGACGCTGAATTCCGCCGTCGGCAGTTTCGAACCCTGGTGGCGCAAACGGCTTGCCCGCCGCGAGCCGCTTCTGCTCCCGCATGTCGATCGCAGCCAGGCGGACGCTGCGCCAGAGATGGTCCACTGCGACCTTGCGGTCCCTGGTAGCGAAATCGCTACCCCCGCGCGGGAGCGCGCCGTGCTGGCGGCGCTGGTCGCTTGCCTTGGCCGCATTACCGACAAGCCCCGATACGACCTGGGCTATAGCGACCCGATCCTGACGAGCCAGTACGGCGGGCTGGAGGCATGGTTCTCGCCCCAGTTGCCGCTGGGTATCGACATCGATTTCTCTTCCGGCATGTCGCATCTTCGCGAAGCGCTCTGCACTGAAATCCGCCAGATTCGCCGACGGATCGGCCATGCCGCAGACCTGTTCGCACGCAGTCCCGAACTGCGGGGCAGCGGCGCTGAAGACCCCTCCACCTTGCCCGTCGCGATCCTTCTGGTCGAGGACCTTGACAAGGCAGTCGCCCGCCCGGCCGCAGACCTTACCATCGCCCTCCTCTCGGACGGCAGCGCCTGCCGCTGGTTCCACGATCCTCGCCGCCTCGACACAGAGGCCATCGAGACGATGCAGGCCGCCTTCCTGGCATTGCTGGCCGGCGCCGATGCCGATCCCGACCGTCCGGTAGGCGAACTGCCGCTGCTGGCGCCGGATCAACTGCGCCGCGTGGTCGAGGACTGGAATGCGACCGACGTGGAAATCCGCCGGGACTTATGTATCCATGACCTCTTCGCGCAGCAGGTGGCCCGCACCCCAGATGCCCCGGCGGTAACCTGCCGCGACCGGACGCTGACGTATGCCGAGCTTGATGCCCGGTCCAACCAGCTTGCGCATCAACTGCGTGCGCTTGGCGTCGGCCCCGACGTGTTGGTAGGCCTGAACGCAGACCGTTCGGTCGACCTCGTCGTTGCTTTGGTGGCGATCCACAAGGCAGGCGGTGCTTACGTGCCGCTTGACCCTAGCTATCCGCCCGACCGGATCGCCTACATGATCGCGGATTCCCGCGCGTCGATCATCGTCACCGACAGCGCTCTGGTCCACGCCCTGCCGCCGACCGACGCGACGATCTTGTGCCTCGACGGAGATTGGCCCTTCATCGCAGAGCGTTCCAGCGACCTGGTTCCGGCGCTCGCCGGGCCGGAGAACCTGGCCTATGTGATCTACACCTCGGGCTCCACCGGCAAGCCCAAGGGTGTCATGGTGGAGCACCGCAATGCGGTGAACTTTTTCGCGGGCATGGACCGCAAGCTGGAGGCCCCCGGCACATGGCTGGCGGTGACCAGCCTCAGCTTCGATATCTCGGTGCTGGAACTGTGCTGGACGCTCACCACGGGCTTCCACGTCGTCCTTGCCACGAACGACGATATCAAAGCTGCCCCGGCAATCGCCGCGGTACAGACGCCGATCGAGTTCAGCCTGTTCTACTTCCCCAGCGCCGATGCCAGCAGCGCTGCCGACCAGTATCGCCTGCTGCTGGAAGGTGCGAAATTCGCGGACAATCACGGCTTTACCGCCGTCTGGACGCCGGAGCGGCATTTCCATGCGTTCGGCGGTCTATACCCCAACCCTTCGGTTGCCAGCGCGGCGATTGCCGCGATCACCAGCAACGTGCAGATCAGGGGTGGCAGTGTGGTCCTGCCGTTGCACCATCCGATCCGCGTGGCCGAGGAATGGTCGCTGGTCGACAACCTTTCACAAGGCCGCGTCGGAATCTCCTTTGCCGCCGGATGGCAGCCCAACGACTTCGTGCTGAACCCTGAGAACTTCGCCGATCGCAACGCCGTAATGATGCGCGGCATCGATACGGTGCGCGCCTTGTGGCGGGGTGAGACGCGGCCTTTCCCCGGTCCGCTTGGCAAGGACGTGGAAACGGCGATCTACCCGCGCCCGGTCCAGCGCGAGCTTCCAGTGTGGATCACCTCGGCAGGCAACGTCGATACTTTCGTGTCGGCAGGTACGGCGGGCACCTTCGTCCTCACCCATCTGCTGGGCCAGACGGTGGAGGAAATGGCGGCCAAGGTCGCCCGCTACCGCGAGGCATGGAAAGCCGCAGGCCATCCCGGCGAGGGTCATGTCACGCTGATGCTACACAGCTTCGTCGGCAACGATGCCGATGCCGTACGCGAGGCGGTGCGCGGGCCGATGATCGCGTACTTGCGTACTTCGACCGATCTGGTGAAGAAGTTCGCCTGGTCGTTCCCGGCCTTCAAGCGCCGCCCCGGCATGGAGGAATCGAGCGCCCACGCCGACCTCTCCAGCGTCACCGAGGCGGAGATGGACGCTCTCCTGGAATATGCGTTCGACCGCTATTACGACACCAGCGGCCTGTTCGGCACCCCGCAGGACTGCCTGGCGATGGTCGCACGGGTGCGGGCAGCGGGGATCGACGAGATCGGCTGTTTGATCGATTTCGGCCTGCCGGTGAAAGAGGTTCTGGACCACCTGCCCGCGCTCGACGCGCTGCGGCAGATGGCGAACCCGGGCCCCACGGTCCAGTCGGCCACGCTGCCCACGCTGATGGCCAGGCATGAGGTTACCCATCTCCAGTGCACCCCTTCGATGGCGCACATGCTGGTTGCCGACGATGCCGCCCGGGCGCAACTGGCGAAGCTGCAGCGCCTGATGATCGGCGGCGAAGCCTTCCCGCCCTCCCTCGCACACGATCTTTACGCGCTGGCCGGTACATCGGTCATGAACATGTACGGGCCGACGGAGACCACCATCTGGTCCGCCGTCCACAAACTGGACGGGGCGCCCGGCGCGGTGCCGTTGGGGCGGCCGCTCGCCAATCAGCAGGTCTTCATCCTCGACAGCCGCCAGCAGCCCTGCCCGCCGGGCATTCCGGGTGAACTGGTGATCGGCGGCGAGGGCGTGGTGCGCGGCTACCTGTTCCGGCCGGAACTGACGGCTGAGCGGTTCATCGCCCACCCCTTCCGCCCCGGTGCGCGGGCCTATCGTACCGGCGACCTCGCGCGGCAGCGCAGCGACGGTACGCTCGAATTCCTGGGAAGGCTGGATCACCAGATCAAGATACGGGGCTATCGCATCGAACTGGGAGAGATCGAGGCGGTGCTCAGCAGTCACCCCGAAGTGGAGCAAGCGATTGTCTCCGCCAGGGAGGACACTCCGGGGGATGTCCGGCTGGTCGGGTATTATGTACCAGCAAACGTTGCCAATACCCCTGTCGACGTACTGCGCGACCATATGCGCGTACATCTCCCGGAGTTCATGGTGCCGGCCCTGTTCATGGAAATGCGGGCTCTGCCCCGCACGCCCAACGGCAAGGTCGATCGCGGTGCGCTGCCTGCCCCGCAGAGCGGCGCGATTTCTCCCGGCGGCGACTATGTCGCGCCGGGAGACGCCATGGAAGAGCGAGTGGCGACCATCTGGCGTGAGGTGCTCAAGCTGGACAAGGTCGGCACCCGTGACAATTTCTTCGACATCGGCGGGCATTCGCTGCTGGCGGTTCAAGTGCACCGCCAACTGCGCGCCGCACTCGACCGGCCGCTGCCGCTGACCGACATCTTCCGCTTTCCCACCGTCCAGACGCTTAGCGCGCATTTGTCGGGAGGCGCGGAAGGCAATGCGGCGGTGATCGAAGGTCAGGCGCGGGCGGCGGAACGGCGCGCGGCACTCGACCGGCGCCGCAGCATTCGGGCGCCGCTGGCAACACGATAACGGGGTGAGACAAGGCATGTATCGCAACGACGAGCATTTCGGGGGGGAATTTCCTGCCGCCGGCGGCGAGGAGCCAGAGAACGCAATCGCCATCGTCGGCATGTCCTGCCGTTTCGCCGGGGCGCGGGGGATCGACGCCTATTGGGACCTGCTGCGCGGCGGCGTCGAGGGAATAGAGCACTATTCCGAGGAAGCCCTGCTCGCCGCCGGGGCCGATCCGCGTATGATCGCCCGCCCCAACTACATCCGCGCCGGCGCGCCGCTGGCGGACATGGAATGCTTCGACCACACCCTGTTCGGGCTAAGTCCGCGCGATGCGGCGATCATGGACCCGCAGCACCGCCATTTCCTGGAATGCGCTTGGGAAGCGATGGAGGATGCCGGCCACGTCGCGGACCGCGTGCCGGGCGCCATCGGCGTCTTCGGCGGCACCGGCCACAACGCCTACCTGTTCAGCAACCTGTTGACGAACCCCAAGCTGGTCCGCGATGTTGGGCCGTTCCTGCTGCGCCACACCGGTAACGACAAAGATTTCCTGTCGACCCGCGTATCCTACCTGCTCAACCTCAAGGGGCCGAGCGTCAACGTCCAGACGGCGTGCTCGACCTCGCTGGTGGCAATCCACAGCGCGGTGCAGAGCCTGCTGAACCGCGAATGCGACATGGCACTGGCCGGCGCCGCCTCCATCGAACTGCCCCATGCTCAGGGCTACCTTTACGAAGAAGGCGAGATCACCAGCGCCGACGGCCACTGCCGGCCCTTCGATGCGGATTCGACCGGTGCCGTGTTCGGCAGCGGCGTGGGCATCGTCGTGCTACGCCGGCTTGAGGATGCGGTAGCCGACAACGACCATATTTACGCAGTGATCCGCGGCTCGGCGGTCAACAACGACGGGTCGGGCAAAGTCAGCTACCTCAGCCCCAGCGTCGATGGCCATGCCGGCGTCGTCAGTGAAGCGCTCGACGTGGCTCAGGTCGATGCCCGCAGCGTCGGCTATGTCGAGGCGCACGGCACCGGCACGCGCGTGGGTGACCCGATCGAGATCGCCGCGCTGAGCCAGGCTTACCGGCGCCATACCGCCGACACCGGCTTTTGCCGCATCGGCTCGGTGAAAGGCAATATTGGCCATACCGACACCGCTGCCGGGGTGGCCAGCGTTATCAAGGTGGGCCTGTCGCTGCACCACGGCGCCATCGCCCCGACGCTTCACTACTCCCGGGCCAACCCGGCCTGCGAGTTTGCAGACAGCCCTTTCTCGGTAGCAGGCGAATTCCAGCCCTGGCCCCGCCTTCCCGGCAAGCCGCGCCGCGCGGGTGTCAGCTCACTCGGGGTCGGCGGGACCAACGCGCACGTCATCATGGAGGAAGCCCCGCCGCGTGCGCCCGGCAGTGCCGGCCGGACGTGGCAGGTACTTACCCTGTCCGCCCAGACGGCTACGGCGCTGGAGGCTAATGCCGCCGCTCTGAGCGATCACCTGCGGGCGGATCCGAAGGTAAACCTGGCGGATGTCGCATTTACTTTAAGTACTGGTCGCAAATCCTTGGCATATCGCAAGATTGTGGTCGCACGGGACGGAGCTGAAGCTGCTGAGGCGTTGGCCCAGCCCGCCAATTCAAGGCCGCGCAAGGCCGTCACGGGCAGCACAAACCGTTCGGTCGCTTTCCTGTTCTGCGGCGCCGGCGCCCAATATACCGGAATGGGCGCGGAACTCTATGCCAGTGAGCCGCAGTTTCGCGCGGTGATAGACGAGTGCCTGTCCCATCTGGGACGCGAGGAAGGTGCGGCCTTGAAAGGCTGGCTCTACCCGGATGCCCCGAACGCCGAGGAAGCGGCACTTGCGATGCAGCGCCCCTCCATCGCGCTGCCGCTGCTGTTCTCGGTGCAGGTCGCGCTGGCGCGGCTTTGGATCGCCTGGGGGGTGAAGCCCACCGCGATGATCGGCCATAGCTCGGGCGAATATGCCGCCGCGCACCTGGCCGGTGTGCTTAGCCTTTCCGACGCCCTGACCATCGTGCGCGCCCGGGGCCGTCTGTTCGAGACGGTGCCCGGCGGCGCCATGCTCAGCGTGCCGATGGCCGAGGCGGACGTTGTGCCCCTGCTCCTGCCCGAACTTTCGATCGCGGCAGTCAATGGCCCCCAGCTGGTCGTCGTATCCGGCCCTGCCGCCGCCATCGCCGCTTTCGCCGAAGAACTGACCGCGCGCGAAGTGGAAAGCCAGACCGTAGGCATTTCGGTGGCGGCGCATTCGGCCATGCTCGACCCGGTCCTGGATGCGTTCAGGAAAGTGCTGGCGGCGGTCAAGTTCAGCCCCCCCACCCTCGCTTTCGTATCAAACCTGACCGGTGACTGGATCACCGCCGCGCAGGCGACCGACCCGGAATACTGGGTAACGCACCTGCGCCAGCCTGTCCGCTTCACCGACGGTCTGGCGCGGTTGCTGGGCGATCCCGACCGCGTACTGCTGGAAGTCGGCCCCGGCCGGGTCCTTTCGAGCCTCGCCCGGCAGCACCCGGACCGCAGTGCCGACCTGCCGGTCCTAAACAGCCTCCCCCACAAGGATGAGCGCAAGTCCGGCGATCTGGCCCATGTCCTCGATACGCTGGGCAACCTTTGGGCTGCCGGCCTCACCCCGGACTGGGACGCTTACTGGGCGGCAGAGCGGCGCTGCCGCCTGCCTTTGCCCACCTACCGGTTCGACCGGCAGCGGCACTGGTTCAAACCGGGCACGGCTGCACTCGCCGCGCTGGAACCCGAGATCGCGCCGGATCAGCCCCTTCCCCGCCATGTGGATATGGCAGACTGGCTATACGAGCCAATCTGGCACCGCGCAGGCCAGGAGGCAGTCGCCGCACAGGACGGCGTGACGCTGGTGTTCGAGGACAAGACCGGGCTTGGCGCCGAAATTGCTGCCAGCCTGCGCGGGAAAGGCCAGCGCGTCATATCCGTGCGGCCGGGACGGCGCTTTCGCCAGTTGGGCGACGAGATGTTCGAAATCAATGTTCGCGCCGCCGAGGACTACAGTCGTCTGGCCACGACGCTTGCGGATCGCGATCTCGCGCCCGCCCGCGTCTATCACCTCTGGCTGGTAACCGGCGAAACTGCGCACGATGCCGCCGCTTTGCAGGACCTTGGGCTGCACAGTCTGGTTTTCCTGACCCAGGCACTGGGAGAAGGCGACACCGGCTCGATTGCCATGACGGTGGTCTCCGACGGTGTTCAGCGCGTCTGCGACGAGGAAGGAATGGTGCCCGCCAAGGCCACTATCCTTGGGGCCTGCCGGGTCATCCCGCGTGAATATCCCGAAATCCGGGTGCGCAGCGTCGATATCCGTCTGCCCCGCCGCAACGGCCCCGCCTGGGCCACATTGCGCGACATGCTAGTCGCGGAAAGCGACCAGCCCGATGACGCCGAAGTCATCGCCTATCGCGCCTCCGAGCGCTGGACCGCGAGCTTTGCCGCAGCCCGGGCGCCGGTCACCCCGCCGATACCGGCCGATATCCAGTTGAAGCAGGAGGGCGTGTACCTGATAACCGGCGGCCTTGGCGGGCTGGGCATGGTGATGGCCGGGCACCTTGCGCGGACCCGTAAGGCCCGGCTGGCTCTGCTGGCACGCCGCGCCTTGCCGCCGCGCGCGCAGTGGCAAGACATCATGGCCCGCGCCGGAGCGGATCCGGTGGCCCGCACGATCCGCAAGATCAACGCGATCGAGGCAGCCGGCGGCGAAGTCATGCTGATCGTTGCCGATGTCTGCAATGTTCGCGCGGTGCGCCGGGCGGTGAAGCAGATCCACCGGCAATGGGGCCCGATCGACGGCGTGTTCCACACCGCCGGCGTGATCGACGATGGACTGCTCCAGCTCAAGACCCGGTCATCGGTAGACCGCGTGCTATCACCCAAGCTTCACGGAACGCTTGCGCTGGACGCGGCCCTCAAGGATGAGCAGCCCGAATTCATGCTGCTGTTCTCATCGATCAGCGCCTTCGCCGGGATACCTGGACAGGTCGACTATGCGGCGGCGAATGCCTTCCTCGATGCCTACTCCCAAAGCCGGCGCGACGATGTGACGAACGTCGTCTCCATCGCCTGGAGCCGCTGGCAGGACGTGGGAATGGCAGCGGGCCTCGCGGAACAGGCCGCACCAGACCGGGCGACCGCGCCACTGGGTGCAGGCGAGGTTATGGACCATCCGTTCCTGCACACCCTGCATCGCCTGTCGCCATCAGAGGTGATCGTCGAGGGCGCGCTTTCGCCCGATCGCCACTGGCTGCTGGATGAACACAGGCTGGCAGACGGCAGCGCCCTCATCCCCGGCACCGGCTTTCTCGAACTGGCGCGTGCCGCTTTCGACAGCCTTGAGGCCGGACCGAGCGAATTAGCCGACATCCTGTTCCTTGCGCCCTTCGCCGTCCCCGATGGCGAGAGTCGAACCTTGCGCGTCCACATGCACCAGGAGCGCGACGGCGACTGGCATTTCGCCATCCTCGGCCGCGCCGCGAACGGCGACGCCGATCAAAGCTGGACCGAGCATGTCCGTGGTACGGTCCGCCGCCTCGCCGCCGCACCCCTAGCGCCGCAGGACGTGCCTGCACTGCTGCAACGCATGCCTGCCGAAGGCAATGCCGAAGCACTTGTCGATGCATCGTCGATGATGCGCTTCGGGCCGCGCTGGCGGTCGGTCCGGCAATTGCGCACCGCAGAAGGTGAGGCTGTGCTGGAACTGGCGCTGGACCGGCGATTCGCCCACGATCTTGCGCATATCGCGCTGCATCCAGCCCTGCTCGATTTCGCGACGGCGGGTGCTCAGTGCCTGATTCCAGGGCGCCGAGCGGGCCAGGATTTCTTCGCGCCTGCCTCGTACGGCGCGATCAAACTCTACCAAGCCTGCCCTGCCCACCTGTTCAGCCATGTCCGTTGCCGCCCTGCGACAAGCGATGCCATTGCCGTGTTCGACGTGACGCTCCTCGACCCGCACGGCAGGGTAGTAGCTGAGATCGCCGAATTCACGATGCTCCAGCTTTCGGACACCGCCCGGCTTTCCGGCGCCGAAACTGCGGCTCCGCGCGCGGCGAACAGGCTGCTTCCGCCAGAACCGGCGAGTGACGGTCTGGTTTCGGCCGAAGGCGTGGCTATTGTCGAGCGCCTGCTGGCGGGCTCGCGGGCCAGCCATGTCATCATCTCCCCTACCGACCTGCACCAGACGTTGGATCGGATCCGCGCGCCCTATCAGCCGGCAGCGGCGTTCGAGCGAGACGACGAAGCCCCCGGCGGCGATCCCCCGGCGACCGCTGCCGAGCGCATCATCGCTGAAATCTGGAGCGAGATGCTAGGCGTAAGACACATCCAGCGCAGCGACGACTTCTTCGACCTTGGCGGCCACTCGCTGCTGGGCGTGCAGTTCATGAACCGCCTGCGCAAACGAACCGGCAAGCAATTGCCACTAGCGACATTGCTGGAAAGCGCGACAGTGGAGAAACTGGGCCGCCTGATCGATCCCGAAGGCGCCGCCGCCGTCAGCTCCAGCGAAGCGCCGGAGGAGGAGGTCGCCGCTAACAGAAAGATCATCACCATCCGTCCCGGCAGCCGGAAAACCCCGCTGTTCCTGGTCCACGACGGCCTTGGCGAAACACTGCTATACCGTGCGCTGGCGATGCGGATGGACCCCGAACGTCCGGTCATGGGCATCGAGCCAGACGTCTATGCCGGCGGCGCCTACCTGCACACCAGCATCACCGAGATGGCCAGCGCCTATATCGTGCGGATGCAGACGGTGCAGCCGCATGGCCCCTACCTCATCGCGGGGCTTTGCGCCGGGGGCGTCATCGCCTTCGAGATGGCCCGCCAGTTGCAGGACATGGGAGAAACTACGGCATTTGTCGGCATAGTCGATGCAGCGGACGTCGAAGCGCACAAACGCTCGTTCTATATCACCCGCACCCGCATCCAGCGCGTCCGGGCGCTGCTGCGCGGTGATGCAGGCGGGCCGCAGCCCAGTGTCGGCCTCCTGATGCGCCGCGCTGCCAACGCCGTCGTCTACGACGTATCGACCCGCCTCGAATGGATGAGCCGCACGCGCAAGGTCGCCCGCATGGCCGAAGGGCCAAGCGCGGCGAACGACGACATAAAGGTCGCTGCACCTAAACTGTCGTTCCTCCACCTTTACGAAGTCGCCCACCGGGCCCACCGTCCGGGCGGCCTGTTCGAAGGCGGCGAAGTGGTCCTGTTCAAGGCCATGCAGGGCACCGGCGCCGACGACGACGTTCCCTATTCCGATCTCTACACCGACTGCATCTTCGGCTGGGGCAAGCGGGTCGAGGGCGACGTAACGGTAGTCTCGGTGCCGGGCGGCCACAGCAGCGTCCTTCAGGAACCCAATGTGGATGTACTGGCTGGCGCAATGCGCGAGGCCATAGCCCGCGCCCGCCCGGACGAAGATGTAGTGCAGGAACCTATCCCCATCATGCCTGCACCCCCGGCTTCGTTCGATTTTGGGCGCAGGCCGGAGACGGCCCAGTTGCAAGTTCAGTGATATAATGGGGAACGCCCTCATGGAACACCAGCAGCGGCCGACCCTGATGGTCGTAATCGTGAACTATCGAACCGGAAATCTGGTCGTCGACTGCCTGGCCAGTCTGGAGAGCGAAGTTGCCGCCTACCCCGGCACCCGCGTTGTGGTGGTGGACAACGATTCGCGTGACGGTTCGGCAGACACGATTGAAACAGCGATTAAAACGCGGGACTGGTCGGGCTGGGCCAGCCTGATGCGATCTCCCGTCAATGGCGGGTTTGCGGCCGGCAACAACTTTGCGATCAGAGCAGCGCTTGGCGATGCAGCGGCGCCTGACCTTTTCTGGCTGCTGAACCCCGATACCCGGGTGCATCCCGGCGCCTTGAAGACCTTCCTCGATTTTTTCGAGGCCAACCCGACTGTAGGAATTGCCGGGAACCTGCTGCTCTACGGCAATGAAATGCCATGGCCTTTCGCCTTCCGCTTTCCGTCCATCCTGAGTGAACTGGAACGCGGCGCCTCCTTCGGGCCGCTCACTAAACTCCTGCGAGACCATTGCGTGGCCAAAGTCATGGGAACCGCCCCCGAACAGGTCGATTCCGTATCGGGCGCCAGCATGGTGGTCCGGCGCGCAACGCTCTATGCCGCTGGCCTGATGGATGAGGGATATTTCCTCTATTACGAAGAAACCGACTTCTGCCGAAAGGCGCTGCAGCAGGGCTGGAGTTGCTGGTATCTTCCCTCGGCGGTGGTCATGCACATTGCTGGCCAGAGCACAGGGCTAAAGGACAATCAGGACTCCCGTATTCCGCGTTACTGGTTCGATTCCCGCCGCCGCTATTTCATCGTTAACCACGGCAAGGGTTATGCCATCATCGCGGACGTCGCCTGGCTGGCGGGGCATGTGTGGTGGCGTTTGCTGCGCCGTATGCGATCGCGAAAAGACACGGTAGTTCCGTTTCTACTGCGGGACTTCATCGCACGATCCGCGTTGTTCAACGACGCACAAGCCTTGCCTGTGCGGGCCTGAAGGCGGTGGTTGGCGCTCTCAACCTTTCGTCCCTAGCCCGTCCGCTGGTGGGCGACGTACCATTGGAGCTGTGGCTGCTGGACTTATCCGGCCCGCCGCCAGCCGAGGGCATCGCCTGGCTCTCACAGGAGGAGCGCGGCCGCGCAGCCCGCTTCGCGTTCTCGCGCAACCGGGAACGCTATCTCAACGCGCACATCGCCCTGCGGCTGGTGCTGAAGGAATATTGCGGCCTCGCTCCGCACCGGCAGCGCTTCGTTCCAGGGCCCGACGGCAAACCTCAACTCACAGAGCCAGCAGACTGTCATTTCAGTCTCAGCTATGCGGGCGACGTAGCACTGATGGGGATCGACTGCGACAGCGCAGTCGGTGTCGATATCGAATGCGACCGACCCATTCCCGATGCCGACGAATTGAGCGCCCTGCACTTTCATCCAAGAGAGCAACTGGCGCTGTCCTCGCTGCCGCCACACTTTAGGCATGGCACCGGCTTTCTTCAGGGCTGGACCCGCAAGGAAGCGTGCCTGAAAGCGCTGGGGCATGGATTGACCATGCCGGCGGCGCAAATCCATTCAGGCCTTAAAGGGCGCAGGCCAGTGCGCATGGATGGGCAGATCGTTCTGGAGGTGGGCTGCTGCCCGCCACTGAACGGCTACACCGCCGCATGGGCGCGCACCATCGATCATGAGGATCGACGCGCCTAATCCATCAGGTTTCGCGCGGCGGCTAGCCGGTCAGTATGCGTTCTGCTGGCGCAGCACCGTCACGACCGTCTGCGCCAGGATACGCAGATCGAACCAGATTGACCAGTTGCGCACGTAGTAAAGGTCATGTTCCAGACGACGGAGCAGTTGCTCCTCGCTATGCGTTTCGCCGCGCCAACCGCAGACTTGCGCCCAGCCTGTCATGCCAGGCTTCACGTTATGCCGCGCTGGGTAGGACTGCGATATCTCTCCGAACAGGCGGCCGGCGGCGCGGGTCGATACGGCATGAGGCCTCGGCCCCACCATCGACATATGGCCCAGCAGAACATTGAGCAACTGCGGCAGTTCGTCCAGGCTGGTCCGCCGGAGGATAGCGCCAACGGCAGTGACGCGCGGGTCGTTTCGCCGCGCCTGCACCACGGCATCCGCGTCCCCAGAGACCTGCATGGTGCGGAATTTCAGGATTTCAAAGTCGCGGCAGTTATAGCCCTGCCGCTTCTGCCGGAACAGCACCGGCCCCGGCGAATCCAGCTTGATGGCGATCGCGACGATCAGCATCAGCGGCGCCAGCAGGATCAGTGCCAACATTGAAAGCAAACGATCTTCCGTTGCCTTGAGCAGGCGCTGCCCGCGTGAAAGCGGCCAGTCCAGCAATGTGAGGACAGGCCACTCGCCCAGCACCGTCACGGCATTCTGCGTCCAGGAAAAGCCGCCGCTTGCAGGCGCCAGGCGAATTTCGACCGGAGTATCCGACAAGCGGGCCACGATCGCGCGGGCCCGGTTTTCCTGCCCCTGCGGCAATGCGATGATGACCCGGTCAATCGCCCCAAGGCGGATCGCCGTCAGCAAGGCAGTAATGTTGCCGCGATAGGGCAACGCGCCGCCCTGCGGCATGGTCTGGAAATCGAGAGGTTCGGATTCATCGTCACAGTAAAAGCCCGTGAGTGAAAGCGTCAGTAGCTTGTGCTGCGTTATATAACGAACCAGTTCAGCCGCTTGTTGCCCGGTTCCGATCACGGCACTGCGTTGATCGAACACCCCGCGCCGCCGCAGGCCCGTCATTGCCGTAGCCATGCCGATCCGGCCCAGCGCTAGAGCACTGCCGCAAGCGATAGACCAGATATAGATATCGCCCGCAGCAAGCGGCATCCTGCCAAGCAAAGCGGCACTAAGACCAAGAACGAATAGCGTTACCCCTGCCCAGGCATTCAATGCCCGCATTACCGACCGACCCGCCGAAAGATGAGCCTGAAGTTCGTAAGCCCCAACGAGTTGGGCTATTACCGCGAAGAGAGCGCTAGACACCACCCCGATTCGATCGAGGCGAAGCGTCTGCATTTGTCCTTCGTAGTGCCCCAGCACCTCCCCTGCGAGCAAACTGGCTGCGACGATGAGACCTATATCGATGAAGCGTACAGCGCCTTGCATGCACTGTATCGGTATCGACCAGGCCCGACCGTCGGGAAGCCCGCTTTCTCGCAGGACACCATCGCCGTTACCGAGACTGTGAGGATCGGATGATAGCGCCGTCATTGGTGCCCCCAATGTCTAGGCCGCGTTGAATATATATCCCGGCGCCGCATCACCAATCATGCCGTTGCGGATGACATAGGCAATCATGTGAACGCGGTTTCTAGTGCGGGTTTTCAACCGCACGTTTTCAACATGCCGCTCAACCGTGCATGGTGCGATTGACAAAGTTAGTGCGACCTCTTTCGCGGACATCCCGCGAGCCACCAAGCAAACCACCTCAGATTCCCGAACGGTGAGTTGCAGATTGCAAAGTTTTTCGGCCATAATTTCCCCCATAAATTCATGAAAACAAGAGATTATTTTACTCAAGGCTTCACACTTGGAATTTTGGGAAATCGAAACTTCGCTGGCGACCCCTATAGGATTTTCCCATCGGTAAATTTATATAACACAGTTTGTAGTGCGAGCACCAGTTTTGTTCGCAGTACGTTTTTTTACGTACATCTATTGCCGTTGCATCGTAGCCGCAATCACCGGAAGATCGCGTTGCTGCCAGCAACTATGGTTGGTCAGATGTGCAACAAATTGGACTGACGGTATGGCTGATGGAGTTGGCGTAAGCATTGAAGGGCTGACCAACAGGGAATCGGAGATCTTGCGTGCAATTGCCCAGGGACTGTCCGCCAAGGAAGTCGCCAAGCAGTTGAACATCGCCCCGCGCACGGTGGAAAGGCACATAGATCATATCAGATTGAAGACGCGCACCCGCAACCGCTCGCACATGGTGGCCTTCGCTATCGCCAACGGTCTGGTTTGACCGTCGCGATCTCTGCCAGCGGTCGGACATGTCGATAGCACCGCGCAAGGTCGTGCCCCCAAACGCTCGCGCAATTGTTGGCGCGGCAACTCCTTCTTCAAAGCCACGCCAAGGCGGAAATTTCCGTTTCCTGGCACGTGCCGCGGCAGGAATGCTGGGCTGGCGTGTCAATGAGGCTATGGCAGATCCTTGCTTCGTCCTAGGTGCCGATATAAGCCAGTTGCTCTACACGGGCGTGTGATGGGCTGGCTGCTCATCCTGACCGTCCCGATGCGCCTGATAGCACTTGTGCTCTGGTTCATCGTCGGAGCCATGTGGTTCGCCGCCAGGTGCCGGAAGGCTCAAACTCCTGACATCCGCCAGTGATTACGACTACAGAAGTCCGCATGCGGGAAATGGTCGCCCCTGTCCGCATCGACTTTTTCTTCATCCACAAGCCGCATCAGTTCGCTCAGCCAGACGGTGGCGGGTGCGGGTGGTCGACGTGGCCGGACGAGTGGCCGATATAGTCGCCCATACGATCGTTGGTGACCCACGGCCCGGGCAAGTATTGCCCTGAGCCAGTGACATAGACTTGCATCGATTACTCGCTGAAACCCTTGGCGAGGATCGCGGCAAATCGTCAAGCTACAGGGATCGAAAAATTACGATCTATGTTCAATACAATTTATGAACAACGATCAATTTAGAATAAAATGTAGTGTTGTCAGCCCTTCAGCAATGGTCAAGCGCATTGGTGAGGCTCTCACGCACGCGCGCCAGAGCAAGCCCCGCCGGATCGCGTTCACCCATCAAGGCGAAGCTGCCATTGAGATCAAACGTGCAGTGGCCGTGGACCGTGGCGACCAGGGACCGGGCAAGCCGCGGTGCCTGGTCACGGCAAGATTCGGGCAGCGCTGCGGCTACCTCAGCCACCACGACGTCGGTCAGTTCGCCGCGTAGCAAGTCATGCTCGGGCGGCATGGCGGCGTCGGGTGGCAGATGATGATCGTAGATTGCCATCCAGGCATTGCGGTTGGACCGGGCAAAGCCGAAGTACCCTCCGACCAGTGCGCGGATGCGGTCTTCCCCGCCCTCTGCCAGCGCCTTGCGAATATAGTCGGTCCACAACACAAACGTGCGGGTGTTGATCGCGATGATTAGCCGGTCGTAGCTGCCGAAGACGTTGTAGAGAGTGCCGATGGTATAGCCGATCCGTTTCGCGACTTCACGAGCAGAGAAGCGCGCAAAGCCGACTTCGGCCATGTGCTTGTGCCCCTCAACGATGAGCATTTGTTCCAGTTCTTTGCGGCTATGATCTGATCGGCGTGCCATCGCGGATTCATAGGAAAATCGCCTTAAATTGTATAGTGTTTAATATTTATATTGAACAGCGATTAATACGGCGATACCTGTGTGAACAGAATCAACGGGTTGGGTACCGTCATGCGTCTGCAACGTATCCTGTTTGTATCAATTCCGGCCATTTCGTGGCCTTCGCCACGCTTCCGATCATGCCCCTGCCGGGTCTTGTCGGTGCCACCATGGCTGCAGCCGACTTGCGGGCGCAGGCCGATCAAACCTTCAATGCGTTCATCTTCTCGCCGGCAGTTCGCGCCAGGTATCGCACTATACCGTGCTAATTTTTCCGTCTCCCGAAGGCCACCGCATCGCCCAACGGCAAAGCATTCCTGCAGTCGCTTTACGCCAACCGGGCCGAGCACTGCTTCCCGCCCAGCGGCGAGAATCCGAAATTCAACAGAATGTGCTCCCGGTCGTCCGATCCCGACAGCGAGTGGCCGGACATGATGAACGGCATCATGGGCTCGCGGATCGTCAGTGTGGTCACGCCGCATGAAACCCTGGATACGACCGTCTGGTCCTGCAGCCCCTCTTCCGAAGAAGACCACGACGACAGCTACAGGCTGTGCCACGTGCGAAGCGCCGATGCGGCAACGCAGAAGGCGCGAAGCGAAAGCTGGCTGGTATTCATGAATTCGTTGAACTGAGGGTACCGCGATGAACAAAACCCGTTCCCCGCTGCTGCTCATGCCAATGGCCGCCACGCTTTTCCCCGCTGGACCCGCCTACGCGCAAGCCGCCCCCGAGCCATCCGTGCCCAAACACGAAGATGCCTTGGGCGCCATCTGCAAAACCCCCGTCCACGACGAGACCTGCATGCTGGAAGGCAAAGAAGTGTCCTACTGGCTTAGCCTGAACTCGAATATCGACGGCAAGAAGTGGTACACCGTCGTCGCCACCGCACGTAATCCGCCCGGCGAAAACGGTATTGCGTCCCCCTACACAAAACTTTCGCTCGCGCAGGTTACCTACGTGCAGGAAGGGGGGCGCTGGAAGCTGCTTGCCCGACAGATCGATTTTGGCGGGGTCTATCCCAGTGGCACAGCTGGCAATCCACCCGTGGAGGAGGACGGCCTGCCCCTCTTCGAAAAGGCGGTACCGGGCGGCATACTCATCGGTTACCCCACTTCCGAGACGGCTATGGGCGGTATCACCATGCACAATTACAACATGTTCCGCAGTGTGCCGGATAAGTCTGGCGAGTGGACTTATGCGGGCTCCATCAACATCGGTGCGGACAACAGCCTCGACTGCGATCAGGGGGCACAGCCCAATCGCTGCTACAACTCATTCGGCTGGCTGGCTACCACCGGCCGCAGTTCGAACGATGGCTGGCCGGAACTGGAAGGCAAGGTCAGCGGCACCACATCAGGGCCAGGCGGCAAAGTGCGCCCTGTGACCGAGAAGGAAAATGTCATCTGGAATTTCGATGCCGGCAAGTCCCTCTACATCGGCAGCGCCGCGCCCTGATCGCACTTGTCCCAAGGAGTTTGCAATGAAGAAAACGTCCAAAGCTACATTGCTGGCGCTGGCCATGGCTGCGCCCATGCCATCCCTCGCCGCGACTTGCCCCGCGAAAGATTTCAAGGGCTTCCTTACTGCCTTCATGGACGACCCGGCAGTCCAGCGCACACATGTCGCGGTGCCGTTGGCATCGAGCCACGTCGATGCCGACGCCCAGCCAGAACCCACTCCGGTTGAAGAGATGCTGGTCGCCGGCGAAATCGAGTTTCCCCTGATGCCAGACAAGGCACAGCGCGGAGCCCAGCGTCTGGAAACCAGCATAAGCATCCCTTCGGCCAACGACCGCGAAGTGAAGCTGGCGCAGTCCGACGGCGGCTATCAGCTGCGCTACCTGTTCCGCCGCACTGGCCAGTGCTGGACACTGGTCAAGATGAGCGACGATTCGCTCTGAAACCGCACCCTGCCACGAGGATCCGATCCATGTATTGTTCCCGGACGTGTAAATTGGTCATATGCTTCGCTCTTGCCGCTATGCTGCCATCGGCAGTTCAGGCGCAAGCGCCCAAGGCTACGCTTGCCGCGGAATCCCGTTTGCGACGCCCCTTCCCCAGCTTCTTCTCGGACTTCCAGAAAGCCGTGCTCGCCGACGACCGGGAACGGGTCGCCGACATGACGGCCTTGCCGTTCAAGGACTTCAGCGGTGCCGAACCGGCCCGCTCCGCCGATACCCGCGCCGATCTGCTGAAGAACTACGCGCGTATCTTCACGCCCGCCGTGATCGCCGGCATACGCGAAGGCCGCTTCCGTGCCTTTCGCCCGGGCAGCGATGACGGCGAAGCGCCGGGACCCATCGTCAAAGGCGAATATCTTCTCGACCTGCCCAATGAGACCGACCAGATCGTGTTCATACCTTGGGGCGGCAGTTACAAAATGGGCCGCATTCCCTTCTATTCGTGAGCACCTTATGATCGATGTTCAATTATTTTATTGAACATCGATCATTTATAGGTTAGGGCCAGGTCATCCATCCGCAGCCCTCGCGGTCACATCACGGTGGACAGATCGCCAGCCGAAAAGGACAGCGCCCATGAGCACCCTTTTATCGCCCTCGTCGCCCCCTCCATCCGAGGCTGACGCCGCACCTGCCGACTGGCCTTTGCGAGCTTGGGGATTGGCGCTGCTTGGAGCGTTCACCGGGCTGGCGATCCACGTCCTGACCCTGCGCCATGAAATTCCCCCGGCATCGGAAGAAGTCGCTCAGATCAAGCTGGCGCTTGCCACTTTCCTGGGTATCGGCGCGATATTACTAGGCTTCCTGGTCGAGCGAACAAGGCCGACGTGGACCTTGAGCTTCGCCGCTGTCGCCGGTTTTGTGGTGGCCCTCGCCACTTACTGGAACGGGCCGTTTAATTGGTACGGCTCGGCTGATATCTGGCAACCGGCCTGCGCTCTGCTCAGCGTGATAATCGCCGCGCCGCTTTTTCAGTCATGGCGGGGCTACCGGGACCAGGCCAATAGCCGCCTCGATATCCCCTATGTACAGGCCTACCATTACGCGTGGACCAACGTGGTACTGTGGTGTGCAGCCTGGGTCTTCGTTTGCATTGCCTGGCTGATGGCGCTGCTGCTGGGCGAACTCTTCCGGCTGATCGGCATCCGCTTGCTGCACGATCTCCTACAGGAGCACTGGGTTATCCTCATGTTGATCGGCGCCGCCTTGGGCGCCGGCATCGGCCTGCTGCGCGACCGCGAGCAGATCCTCGGCCTGCTGCAGCGGGTGGTCACCACTGTGCTGGCGGTACTCGCGCCGGTGCTGGCGCTGGGGCTCATCGTTTTTCTCGCGGCCATTCCCGTCACGGGCCTTGCGCCCTTGTGGGAGGCAACCAAGTCGACCACGCCTATCCTGCTGGGCTGCATTATCGGCGCTCTGTGTCTGACCAATGCCGTCATCGGCGAGACCGATATGCAGACGCCCCGCAGTCCTGTGCTACGCTTCAGCGCCCAGGCGCTGTGCCTGGCGGTGCTGCCGCTGGCGGTCATCGCCGCGATTTCCACCGGCAGCCGCATCCACCAGTACGGTCTTACACCCGACCGGCTCTGGGCGGTTATGTTCACCGGCATCGCCTGCGCTTATGGTCTGGCCAGTTTGGTTGCCGTGATACGTGGCCGGTTGGCTCCAGCTGCTTATCTGCGCACGGCCAACCTGCATCTTGCAGTCGCCCTGTGTGCACTGGCTTTTCTGCTTTCGACGCCGCTGGTCAGCTTCGGGGCGCTTTCCACCCGCGATCAAGTCACGCGCCTGAGAAATGGAACCACCCCTGCCGATAAGTTCGACTGGCGCGCGCTGCGTTTCGAATTCGGCTCTGCCGGGGTTGAAGCTGTGCGTGACCTTGCCCGGACCGGCGCCACGCCGGCAATCCGCGCGGCCGCTGCCGAAGCGACGAAGGCCAAGAGTCGCTGGGAGGTTTCCGACTTACGCCTGGAAAGCCCTAAGCCCGTCATCGATCAACAACGCCTGACCATCCTGCCGCGCAAGATTGCGCTACCCGATACACTGCTCGCCAGGCTGCCCGACTATAATGCTTGCGGCCTCGAAGATCCCTGCGCGGTGGTATACAAAGCTGGAAGCGATGAGGCGGTTGTTCTCCAAGGCACGCGCGTCAACATATGGAGGCGGGAGGGCAATGTCTGGTCGAACGAGCCCGGCGACAAGACTTTTCCCGGAACCGAACGGGTCAAGCAGATTAACGCCGGCATCGCGTCCGGCAAAGTAGAACTGCGTGATGTAACCCGGCGCCAGATGTTCGTAGACGGCAAGCCCGTTGGCGATCCTTTCGAATGACGTCTGCCCGCTTGGATATGCACGCATGAGGGCTCGGCCAGCGCGTGTTCAGGTATCGGATCAAGGTGGGTGGCGCCGACTATCCCTAAAGGTAATCCACTCGATCTGCGCGAGCATCGCCGAACTCGGCACGATGTCCGGCAACGGCCGATATTGACTTTGACATGAGCAAATACGGCCGGGCAGCGATCCAGCCTCACCGCGCTGAGTCAACCCGGGCAGCCAAATACCAGCATCGAATTATCGCTGCTCAATAATAAATTGAGCAGCGATAATTCGATTGCGCAGCATGAACATGCACGGTTGGAGAGACTGCTTCACGCTGACAGATCGGATTGACGGGTCACCTGTTCAGGCTGCCGCGGGCAGATCGCGCGTTCGGCCCAGTTGCGAAGCGGTTAGGCCTTGGCGAAGCAGCGCTCGTTCCATTTCACGGAAAGGCCTTCGCTGATGGTGCCTTGGGTCGTGTGGCGGGCGATCGTTCCCATGAAGTGCCACTGGCCCCTGACCTGATCCGGTGTCAGGTCCAGCGAAACATATCCGCGGCGGCTGGTATCGGCGAAGGCCAATCCCGGATTGGCACCGCGCAGAGCCTTGGCCAATTCAGCAGGCGCCAGTGCGGGCAAATAGGTCTCGTAGCCCGGCGAAGTGACCGAATGCCCGGCATATTCGACGCCGGCCGCAACCCCTTCAATCGCCAATTCGTTGCCCCAGGCATTGTGGCTGTCACCCGAGAGGACGACGAGGTTGCAATCGGCCTCGCGGGCGGCGCGAAGCAGGCGTTCGCGCGCGGCGGGGTAGCCATCCCACGAATCCATGTTGAACGGCAGTCCGGCCCTGGCCGCAGCAGCGATGGCCATGAGCGCCTGCCGGACCTTAGGGTCGCCATCCGCCGGAACGAGGTCCCCCATCTGTAGCGGAGCCTTGAGCGAACCCATCACCACCTGCTGGGCAAGCACCTGCCAGCGCGTGCCCGACTTTGCGGATTTGGCCAGTGCGCCGTGGAGCCAGGCTTCCTGCCTAGTGCCCATCAGGGTGCGGTCGGGAGCCATCCACGGACCGTCGCGGAAATCGGCCAAGGCCTTGGCGACGTCCGCCTTCCCGGCCATCACCGATCCGAAGTCCAATTGCTGGTTGCGCGCAGTGATGCGGGTTTCCGGGCGGAAAAGCGTAGCCAACGAACCGATCTCGAAGCTGTCGTA
Source organism: Novosphingobium barchaimii LL02 (assembly GCF_001046635.1). Classification (GTDB taxonomy): domain Bacteria; phylum Pseudomonadota; class Alphaproteobacteria; order Sphingomonadales; family Sphingomonadaceae; genus Novosphingobium; species Novosphingobium barchaimii. The sequence continues at coordinate 591,967 of NZ_KQ130453.1, read as the reverse complement.
AACCGCATCGGACACCGGCATCCATTCCCGGTAGGCCTTTTCCGCCGCTGCCTTTCGGATGGACCATGGGCCTTCCTTGTCGCTCTGGTGATTTTCGGCGCCGTCCTTCCAGGCGTCGTTGGCCAGTTCGTGATCATCCCACTGCGCGATCATCGGAAAACGCTGGTGCAGGCGGCGCAGGTCCGGGTCAAGGCGATAGCTGGCGAAGCGCAGCCGATAGTCGGCCAGCGTCACCGTTTCATTAGCAGGTTCGATCATGCGCCCGGCCATCGGGTTCTCGGGATAATGACCGTATTCGTACTCGTAGAAGTAATCGCCGACGTGGACCACGAGGTCGAGATCGTCACGCGATGCGGCATGGGCATAGGCGTTGAACCAGCCAAATGGCATGTTCGAACAGGAGAACAGGCCGATGCCGAACCGGTCGACCTCGCCCACCGGCAGGGTGCGCGTGCGGCCTTTGTCGCTCATGCTGCCATCGGGCGCGATGAAGCGGTAATTGTACCATTTACCAGGCGCCAGGCCATTCACCACCAGTTTGGCGCAGTTGTCATGCGCCGGAGAAGCGACGACATCGCCGCCGCCCGCGATCTTGCGGAAGGTTTCGTCCTCGGACAGTTCGCAGCGCAGCTTGGTGTCGCCGCTGCCGACATAGCGGGTCCACAGCAGCACCGAGTGAGGTCCCGGCTCGCCGCTGGCAACGCCGTGGGTAAAGCCGCGGGCGGTGAGGATCTGGGCGACACCGGGCGTAGACATCGCAGCGAGGCCGAAAGCGCCCGCGCGCAGCAGGAGACGGCGATCGAGGTTAAGAGTCATGGTCGGTTTCCTGAAAGATGCGATCAGTAGCGGGCGGTGAATTCGATGCCGTAGGTGCGCGGTTCGGCGGGGATAAAGGTGGGGTAACCGAACGATCCGCCGGTATTGCCCGCATCGAGCAGGTAGTTCCTGTTGGTCAGGTTACGAGCATAACCGGCGATCTGGAAGCGGTCCTCCATCAGCGACACGCCGCCGCGCAGGTTCACCAGCGTGACCGGGGCCTGACTGATCGCCTCGGTGTTGGGGGTCTCGAAGTAGATCTTGCTGCGGTATGTCACGCTGGGTGACAGGAACACACTGGTCCGCTGCGAGATTGGCGCGTTGAGGTTAAAGCCTGCCGACCACTGCCATTTGGGCTGGAGACGGAACCTGTCGCCCGCGAAGTTGCCGTTGCTAGCCTTGTCGTCGATACCGCCGCTGATGAAGCCGACATTGCCGAATGCGCGCAGCCAGTCGGTCAGACGGGCTTCAACTTCACCTTCGACGCCAAGGTTGCCAGCCGAACCGGCGCTTACCGTCCGCGAACCGCTCGCGCTTACGACGTTGACCTGAAAATTACTGTAGTCGTTGTAATAGATGCCCAGCGACCCTGACAACATGCCGGCCTGGCCTTTCACGCCCACTTCGTAGTTCCAGACGCTCTCAGCGCGGATGCGGTTTTCGGCCACCACATAGCTGCCCGCAACTGTAGCGCTGCCCAGTTCGACCACTGGCGAGCGGCGGCCCTTGGAGACGGTTGCATAGAAGTTGATCCCAGGCGTGATGCGATAGAGCGCGTTGAAGCGCGGCAGCACCGCTGCGTAGGAACGCTGGGCCTGGAACAGAACTCCGTCGGTGTCGACGATCGGCAGGAGTTGCTGGCCGTATAGCGGCGCGGCAGGCTGGCTGGTAGCATAGCCTGAACGGCGCTTTTCGATCAGGACACGCGCGCCGGCAGTCAGTTCCAGCGCAGAGGTGGCCTTCCAGGTGGCATCTCCGAACATGGACCAGGTCTGGTTGCGGCCTTCGTTCTTGTACCAGCTCTGATAGGGCACCGCGGTCGCCAGTCCGCCGCTGGCAAGGCCGGTTGCCAGTGAGGCGGGGACGGTGTTGTCCGGGGCTACGCAGGCTAGGCCGGGAATGATGTTGGCACTGCACTGCAGATAAGTGCCGACTTCGGAAGACAGCGGCACGTACTGGGAACTGTCCTCGATGATATAGTTCCAACCGAAAGAGGCACGCCACTTGTCGTCGGTGTAGGTGAAACGGCTTTCGTGGCTGGCCTGCCAGCCCTTGGCGCGCTCGGCGAATTCGAGATACCAGGCGGCGGAACCATCCGCATCGAACACTTCGAGCGCGTCGAAATCGCGGTAGCCATTGACGGTGGTGAAGTTCCAGCCGTCCGCGAAGTCCCAGCTGAGGGTCAGGTTGGCGTCGTAGACATCACGATCGAGGCCCAGTTTGTCGGAGCCGAGAACCTGCTTCGATAGCGGCGAACCTCCCAGATAGGCGGCGCCATAAAGACCGTCCACCGAAGTGGAGCCCAGGTTTTTCGACAGGAATGGCGTGCCCGAATTGCGTTGGCGGTCATATGTCACCACGAGGTCGGCGGTGAAGTCGCTGGTAGGCGTGAAGCGCAGCGATCCGCGCAGCCCGAGCTGGTCTTGGGCATAGAGGTCTTCCTGATCCGGCGCCAGGTTCTCGATGTAGCCGTCGCGCTTCTTCCATTGGCCAGCGATACGGGCAGCGATCACGTCGTTGCCCATATTCACGAACCCTTCGATGCGGCGGGCATCAAGGTTGCCGTAAGCGCCGGTAATCGAGGCGGAAGTTCCGGCTTCAGGCTTGGCCGAGACGAAGCTGATCGCGCCGATCGTGGCGGCTGTGCCGAACAGCGTCGCCTGCGGCCCCTTCACCACTTCCACGCGGTCAAGATCGTAGAGGCCCTGATAGGCCCCGCGCGAACGCGAGATATCGACGCCGTTGTAATAGAGTGAAACGCGCGGTCCCTGCTGCGCCGAACCGCTATCGGACGTGATGCCGCGGATCACGAATCCGGGATTGTTGGCGCTTTGGATCTGGACGTTGAGCCCCGGCACGTAGTTCGACAATTCGCCGATATCGGTTACGCCCAATTCGCGCATACGCTCACCGGTCTGGACCGAAAGCGTCATGGGAACGTCAAGAACGCGCTGCTCCACTTTCTGGGTAGTCACTATGATCGAGTTGGGATTCTCGTCGCTCATGGCGCCGTCTGCTTCGGCGGCGAAGGCGGCGTTCGGCACCATGGCCAGCGCAGTTCCGGCGAGAAGAGTTGCTGCACAAGTCGCGAGTTTCATTTTGAATTACCTGGATTTGTTGGGTTGAGAGGGGGCCTAACCGTAGTCCATGACGGCTCGAAGGCGCTCTCGTCTCTCTCGTGTGACATCAGTGATATGTGTCCTCGACGACACATGCGGTCCTTGTGACTGGCGCCTCCCGTACCGGCACCCATCACGACCGCGCACCGACCGGCCTTGTCCTGAGCAAATTTATGTACTAGATGGTACACACATTCGATGGCCTCAAGGCCATCCGATTTTCACTGAGTCCACCGCGCAGCTTGTTCGTTCCGATCGCAAGACGGCGAGTTATCGGTGCATTCGAAGAACAAAAGGAGGTGCCGCATGCCCGGCACGAACAAAGTTAGCAGCCTGCCCCGGTATTGGCTGTTGTTGCTTGGTCTGGTGATTATGGCCGCAGGCCTTTTCTTCACCGTCGGCGGCGCAAAACTCGTCAGCCTCGGCGGCAGCTTCTACTTCCTGTTTTCCGGATTTGGACTGGTCGCATCGGGCTTCCTGATCGCGCGCCGCCGCCCGGTGGGCGCCTGGCTTTTTGCTACTGTGTTCGCGGCGACGATCGTGTGGGCGCTTTGGGAAGTCGGGCTGGCGTTCTGGCCGCTGATTTCGCGCCTCCTCGCCATGGGCGTGGGTGCGACCGTGGTCGCTGCGTCCCTGCCACTGATGCGCCGCGCAAGCGGACAGACGGCGGCTTGGCGCCCTGCCCTTGCCGCCTCTGCGGTGATCGGGCTGGCCTCGGCCGGTGGTTTTGCCGCCATGTTCGTACCGCATCCCACCGTCGCATTCACGGGCGAGGAACTGGCAAGCATTCCGGTCGACCCCGCGCATGAGCAGAAGAACTGGGAAGCATACGGCAATACCCCGGGCGGCAGCCGTTTCGCCGCGCTGGACCAGATCACCCGCGCCAACGTGGGCAAGCTAAAGGTCGCCTGGACCTACCGCACCGGCGATGTCGCGGTCAGCGACGGCAACGGCGCTGAAGATCAGGATACCCCGCTGCAGGTCGGCGACACAGTCTTCGTCTGCACCCCCCACAACAACGTCATCGCTCTCGACGCCGACACAGGTCGCGAAAAGTGGAAAACCACGATCAACGCGAAGGCCTCTGTCTGGATGCGCTGCCGCGGTCTTGCGTATTTTGATGCCAAAGCCCCGCTCCAGCAGCCGACGATGCCGGGCTCGACGCCCGTAGCGCCGGTGGCGGTGCCCGAAGGCGCGGCATGCCAGCGCCGCATCCTCATGAACACCATCAATGCGCAGCTGATTGCGCTCGACGCGGACACCGGCGCATTCTGTCAGGACTTCGGCACCGGGGGCCGGGTTGACCTCAAGGCGGGGCTGGGCGCTGCGCCCGATCCCCAATACCAGCTCACCTCCGCCCCTACTCTGGCGGGAACGACCGTCGTCGTCGGCGGACGCGTGGCCGATAACGTGCAGGTCAATATGCCCGGCGGCGTGATGCGCGGGTTCGACGTTGTGACTGGGAGGCTGCGCTGGGCTTTCGACCCCGGCAATCCTGCCATTACCGGTGTGCCGCCGAAGGGGCAGACTTACGCCCGCTCGACCCCCAACGTCTGGGCTGCGATGTCTTACGACCCTGCCTCCAACACGGTGTTCATGCCGGTGGGCAGTGCCTCGGTCGATATCTACGGCGCCACCCGCAGCACACTCGACCACAAGTACGGCGCTTCCATGCTGGCGCTAGACGCCGCGAGCGGCAAGGAGAAGTGGCACTTCCAGACCGTTCACAACGACCTGTGGGACTTCGACCTGCCGATGCAGCCGACCTTCGTGGACTTCGCGGTCGATGGCGGCAGAAAGGTGCCCGCGCTTGTGTTCGGCACCAAGGCCGGCCAGCTCTACGTTCTCGATCGCGCCACCGGTAAGCCGCTCACCAGGGTGGTAAACCAGAAGGTCAAAGCCGCGAACATCCCGAACGAGCCTTATTCGCTCACCCAGCCTCGTTCCGTGGGCATGCCGCAGATCGGCGTGCCGAACCTGACGGAAGCGGACATGTGGGGCGCCACCCCGTTCGACCAGTTGATGTGCCGCATCGCCTTCAAGGGAATGCGCTACGAGGGGCTCTACACGGCGCCCGGCACTGACAAGTCACTCAGCTTCCCGGGGTCGCTGGGCGGCATGAACTGGGGCGGTCTGTCGATAGACCCAACCACGAACACGATCTTTGCCAACGACATGCGCCTTGGCCTGTGGATACAGATGTTCCCCCAGACTGCAGAGCAACAGGCGGTAAGCAACAGCGGCGGCGAGGCCACTAATACGGGCATGGGCAGTGTGCCGATGAAGGGCACACCCTATTCGGTGACCAAGGACCGCTTCCTTTCAGCGCTGGGTATCCCATGCCAGGCCCCGCCCTACGGCACGCTGACGGCGGTGGATATGAACACCCGCAAGGTGAAGTGGCAGGTCCCGGTCGGCACCGTGCGCGACACTGGCCCGCTGGGCATCCGCATGGGTCTGCCAATCCCGATCGGTCTGCCGACGCTAGGCGGTACGCTGGCGACCCAGGGCGGCCTTGTCTTCATCGCCGGCACGCAGGATTATTATCTGCGCGCGTTCAACTCGGCCACCGGGAAAGAACTTTGGAAGGGGCGCTTGCCCATTGGCAGCCAAGGCGGACCGATGACCTACAAGTCGCCCAGAACCGGCCGGCAGTACATCGTGATCACCGCTGGCGGCGCCCGCCAGTCCCCCGATCGGGGCGACTACGTGGTGGCTTATAGCCTGCCGTAAGCGCTGCAGGGGGGGCGGAACGGTTCCGCCCCCCCTGCACTCGTCTTCCCGAATCCATTTCATCCGGCGGCATCGGTCTTCCGGTCAGGAGGGGCCATGGCCCAGCGCATCCAGATATCAGCTCGACTGGCAGGTTGCTGCCTTTTGGCCGCAGCCCCTTTAACTCCCGCCCGCGCCGAGGAACCAACAGCCGAGACAGAACCGACCGAAGCCTCCTCGGGAAAGACCGTTGCGCCGATTACCGAGACGACGCCAACACCGTTTCAGGATACCATGACGGGCGACTGGGGCGGCCGGCGCACCCGGCTCAAGGACAGCGGGATAAGCCTGCGTGCGGACTACGTTTCAGAGACCTTCGCCGCCGTGGACGGCGGGGTCAGGCGCGGCACCGCCTATACTCAGCAGATCCGCGCAGGCATGGACTTCGACATGGGCAAGATCGCCGGATGGTCCGGCGGGCTCTTTCACGTCACCCTCAACGACCGGCGCGGCGTGGGTATATCCTCGGACTACGTAGGAAACCGATTGCCGATCCAGGAAGCCTACGGCGGCCAGTATGTCCGGCTGGGCGAGGTGAGCTATGAACAGAACCTTCTGCATGACAGGCTGAACTTGCGACTGGGTTACTTTGCCATGGGCAACGACCTTGGCGGCATGGCGCTGGGGTGCAATTTCGTGAACGCGGCTTTCTGCGCCCATCCGCTTTCACTTTCGGGCGACAGCGGCTGGTACAACTATCCCAACGCACGCTGGGGCGCGGCGATCCGCTACCGGCCTCGCGCCGACATCGCGCTGCGCACCGGCATCTATCAGGTCAACCCGAATCTGGGCAGCGAAGGCAACGCCTTCCACCCCTTCGCCGGAGGAAGCACCGGCGTGATCCTTCCCTTTGAAGTCGAATACGACCCCGGCTTGCGCAGGGACAGCGCGGTCTTGCCAGGACATTACAAGGTGGGTGTCTATTACGATACGTCCCGCGTAGCGCGCGTGGGCGGCAGCGGGAAAGTGACCGGCCGCTACGGCGTTTACATTCTCGCCGATCAGATGATCGTGCGTGAGGGAAGCGGCGGCCGTGGCCTGTCCGTGTTTGGACAGTTCACCGCCAATCCCGAGGCTTCGGCCCAGATTACCCGCTGGTACGCCGCCGGCGCGGTCAAAACCGGGACCTTCCGGGGCCGCGACGCTGATACCTTGGCACTGGGTGTCGTTCATGCGCAGCTGGACCCTCGGCTTAGGCGTGCCCATGCCGAGACGGCAGGCATCCTAGATGGATATGCCGCCCTGCCCGCCGGCGAAACCGCCATAGAAATGAGCTACGGTTTCCAGGCCCGCCGCTGGCTGAGCATTCGCCCCGACGTGCAATATATCATCGAGCCGGGAAGTTTCGCGTTCCGCTCTACCCACAACGCGCTGGCGCTGGGCTGTCAGGTCAGGATGCAGTTCTGACGGGCGCCGCATCGGCGCGGCAGTAGCGCAGGACCGTTTCAACCACCTGATCGCGGCGCCGCGCAGCCGCTTGGTCGCTGGCCGTGTCCACGCCGAAGATGGTGCCGAAGGTATAGCGGTTGGACACGAAGTAGAACGCCAGCGCGCTGATCGTCATATGCAGGTCCACGGGGTCCAGACCCTCGCGAAACTGTCCTTCCGCCACGCCGCGATCGATCAGTGCCTTTGTTTTGGGGAGGACCAGGTCGTTCTTCGCTTCGGCCACCGCGCCGACATTGCGGCCCTGCGCCATGTTTTCATCCATCACCAGTCGCACCAGTTCGGGGTGGCGGAAATGGTAGTCGAAAGTCAGCGCGGTCAGCCGTTCGAGCGCGGCCAGCGGCGGCAGTTCATCGAGCCCCGCATCCAGCTCTGCCGAGCGAATGCCATTGTAGGCCTGCCTCAGGACGGCAAGATACAGCCCTTCCTTGCTGCCGAAATGATAGTAGATCATCCGCTTCGAGGTTGCCGTCGCCGCCGCGATTTCGTCCACGCGCGCGCCGGCAAAGCCTTTGTCGGCGAAGTGGGTGGTTGCGATCTCGATGATCTGCTTTCGGTTGCGTTCGGTAAACTTTTCTCGCATCGCGCCGTCGCTATGGGCATGTCTCCCGGCGATGGCAAGGCAAGCACGTTCATCATTTCGTCGGGTCTTTGCGGCACATAAGCCTGCGACCAATTTCAACACGGAGATGCGAGTGCCGGCGGTTAAGAGCTTCAAGTCCATGCTGATCCTGGCCTTGCCGATCCTGCTTGGCATTGCCGGGCTAAGCAAGGCCTGCGCCGCGATCGACGAGGCACCCTCGCCGCCAACAGTGCCCGCAGGCAAAGCAGTGGCTGCACAGCCGGCGTCATTGGGCGCAGCACCGCCAGCGCCGCGGCTACCGCCAGCCGATCTCGACAAGCTCTATCCCTTCTACATGCCCATGGACGCCCTGCGGCAACCGGCGATAAAGCTGACCGTTAAATGCGACGCCTCGCGCGCCGCCGGGCGGGAAGTCTATGCGGGCCGAGACGGCGAGTCGCTTTATGGCCGGGCCGAGGGCGGTTACGAATTCGTCTATGAAGCGCTCGATTCCGCTGGGCAGCCTTGTGTCTATCCCTTCGCGCCGTGGATGCCGCAGATCGTCGGATCGCTTCAGGGCACCCAGTATATCCTGCGCTCGTCGATACCCGGCCAGCGCGTGACCTTCCGTAGCAATAACGAGTGGGCCACCATCGACCTGCGCATGTTCGACATAGGCCAGCAGCGCGTGCACTTCGAAATGCGCGACATCGAACTGGACTTCCCCGGCGCGGTCCAACCGATGGGCGCAGTCCATCTAGAGGCCGTCGGAACCGCCCGCCCCGGACTGCTGACGGCGGTGATCCGCCGCTCCAAGATCTACGGCGGTAAGAATGCCCTGTTCGTGCCGGGCGGGCAGACCATGCTTTACATCGAGGACAGCGAACTGGCCGGCAATGTCGGCTCCAACGTCGATCAGGAGCATACCAGCTACATCAACGGCATCCTGGTTTCGCATTTCCGCAACACCAGCTTCCACGGCCAGCTGGCTTGGCAGAACATAGCCAGCGGGCACCAGATCAAGGACAAGGCATACCTGCGGATCTACGAGAACGTCACCGTATCGAACCAGCCAAACACCTCGACTCCTTCTGCGATGCCGCTGATAGACGCTTCTTCTTTCGGCTTTACCTGGTCGGACAACCTGCATCTTCAACGTGTCGCCCCGGCGCAGGCCCCGCGCGATGCGCTGATCGATCTGCGCAGCGAAATCCTCTACGGCGCGCCTGAGAACTATCCGTGGAACGTGCTGGTGGACGGCGCTTGGTTGATGCCGGCATCCCCGCTGACGGTGCTCGACAAAGTCTACCTTTCGGTTTTCCTGAACACCAGAGTCGACAGTTTCCGCACCGAACCCTACGCCATTGCGCTGAGGCCGCAGGGCACTTCGATCGCGCCGGGAACCACCACGGTCGAAGGCAACGATAGCACCAACCGCGCACAGCAGCGCATGGTCTCGCTGGCCTTCAACACCACCGGCCGCTTCAAACAGGTCTATTCGAATGAGGGCTGGACCTTCACCGACCCCGAATTGCCCGCCGGAGCGGAGTGGGTCACTGACCGCGATGCCTTCATCCGCCATGCTCTGGGTCTGATCGGACGCTGAGGCCCGGCGCGGGATGGCATTAGTCGCCCCATCCGCTACGATCACATCGCCGTAACACCCCTATTGGGCCGAACATCACCTATGAGCCTGCATATTCTTCTGGTCGAGGATGATCGCCAGCTTCAACGCCAGCTCGTCGCCCAGCTTATCCAGTTCGGACACGAGGTTCAGGCCGCAGACGACGGGCGCAAAGCCCTGGTGCTGCTTGGCCAGCATGCCTTCGACATTGTGATCCTTGACTGGATGCTGCCCCATCTCGACGGCATCGAGCTGCTGCGCCAGCTGCGTGAAAGCGGCATGAACGTGCCGGTCCTCATGCTGACCGCGCTGGGCCAGATTCCAGACAAGCTCGAAGGTTTCGAGGCCGGGGCCGACGACTATGTCGTCAAGCCGGTGGACGCCCTCGAACTGAACGCCCGACTGCACGCCCTGTTGCGCGCCCGCCGCGTTACGGAACAGCCGACCGATACCGTGAGCGCGGGCGATATCCTCGTCAGCCCCTCGCGAGTGCTCGCCTGGCGTGGAGGACAGGCGCTCAACCTGTCACGCACCGAATTCAACCTGCTCCTCGAACTGGCGCGCGCGGACGGGCAAGTCGTCACGCGGGCGATGCTGATAGAGCGTATTTGGGGTCATGATTTCGTGCCGACCACCAATATCATCGATTCCCACGTCAAGCATCTGCGGGCGAAGTTGATCCAACATGGTGACGATCCGATCGGAACCGTGCGCGGGATCGGCTACCAATTACGGGCATGATAGGCGCAGCACGGTCCCTTCGCGGGCTGACCATTGGTTTTCTGTGCCTGTTCCTGATGGTCACCACTCTCGCCGGGCTTGGCACTTTCTTCGCGACGCTCTCGATGATCAACGTGTTGGTGGACAAGCGCATTGCTTTCGAAAGCGATGAACTGGCCCCTGGCGGAACAGACCTTCCGCGCGGCGAACTTGCCCGGCGGATAAGAGAGCTGACCAGCCAGCGCGATACCGGCGACCTGGGCCTGCTGCTGACTGATGCTCAAGGGCGTACGATTGTCGGAAACACCCGGTTTTCCCGTAGATTGCCCTCTGGATTTTCGTCGCTCAACCGGCAGGATCGCATTGAGGGCCTCAGCGCCGGTCGGGTTTTCGTGCGCGATCTTCACGGCGGAATGCGCCTCGCCGTGTTCGCCGAGACCGAGCCGATCGACGACTATTTTTCAGCACGAAAGCTTATCTACATCGCCGGGTTCGGCGCAATCGTTCTGGTCGTAATGATAGGGCTGTTATTGTTCCGCAGGCTGATCGGCCAGCGGATCGAGGCCATGCGCACGACCGTGGAATCGATCATCGATGGTGACCTCTCGCAGCGCGTGCCCATTGTCGGTGACGGCGGTGAGTTCGATCAGCAGGCAGCCGCGTTTAATCGAATGCTCGACCGCATTGGCCAGTTGGTGGCTGAGGTTCGTAATGTTTCCAATGATATATCGCACGAACTTCGCACACCACTTGCAAGGTTGCGCAACGAGCTGGCCCTTTTGGAACAGCGCAGCGACGCTGAACCGCTACGCGATGAACTCGCGCTGGCTACAGCCCAAGCCGATGACCTGCTGGGCATGTTCGGCGCGTTGTTGCGTATCGCCGAAATTGAGAGCGGCGCCCGCCGTGCGGGTTTCCGCTCCCTAGACTTCGACGCGCTGATCGCGGACATCGCCGACATGGTGCGCCCCTTGGCCGAGGATGGCAGCCAGCGCCTGATTATCGGCCCATGCAATGCGGGCACTCTTGTCGGGGATCGCCAACTGCTGTCGCAGTTGCTGCACAACCTTCTCGAGAACGCCTTGAGGCACGGCCCGGAGGGCACCACGGTACGGATTAGCGCGGATCGAGATGACCATGTCGTAGTCATGGTGGTGACGGATGATGGTCCCGGCATTTCCCAAGATCAACGCGCGCTGGTCCTGCGCAGGTTCGGAAGGATCGAGCGCAGGGGCAGTGGCCACGGGCTGGGTCTACCTCTGGCCGATGCCATCGCCCGGCTCCATCGCGGAACCTTGGCACTCGGCGATGCCAGGCCTGAAGGCGGCCTCAAGGTTACCGTCGTGCTCCCCGCCTGAAGCAAAAAAACGGCGTGACGCGGGGGAGCGTCACGCCGATCAGTTTTGCGATCCTGCGGCGACCTGAACTGTTCCCCCATCGAAAGGGACCATTTCTCCGCATCGATCGCATTTCCGGGACCGCCGGCCCTGTGAACAGGACTGGCGGCGGGGGGAAAGCGGTTAGAACTGGACGCTGGCGTCGATGCCGAAAGTGCGCGGCGCGTTGAAGTTGCCGTAGTCGCCCAGGATGTTGTTGACGCTGCCGGTAGACACGCTGGTGGTCGGCGCCCCGGGCAGGCTGTTAGACGGATCCCGGCGGAAGATGTACTGTTCGTTGAACAGGTTACGGCCCCATACGCCGAGCGTCAGCTTTTGGTCGCCCACGCCGATGTCGGCCAGCGAGATGCGTCCGTTGAAGATCAGCGATGCGTCGTTTTTGGTGGCGAACTGGTCGAAGGCCTGGGTGGCCTGCGAATAGTTACCGTCGATGTGGAACTTCAGCGTGGTGTCGTTTTGTCCGACCGGCAGCGCATAATCGATCGAGCCGCTGGCCGCATTGCGCGGGGTGAACACGATGTAGAACCGCTGGTCGACAGTGGTCGAGGCCCCGTTGGTTCCGGTGTAGGTGATCGGCACCAAGGGGATCTTCGTGTAGGTATAGGCGTAGGATGCGCTCAGCGTCAGGCCTTCGACCGGGTTCACCGTCAGGTCCGCTTCGATGCCGCGAATCTTGGTGGTTCCGGGCGCGTTGATGGTGACCAGGTTGTTGTAGTTGGCACCGTTGAACGACTGGATCGAGCTGATGTCGACCTGGCTGTTCTTGCGGTCCATGATATAGCCGGCCAGGTTGAAGCGGGCGCGGTGGTTCCAGAAATCGCTCTTCAGGCCAACTTCGTAGGACTTCACATCCTCGGGGTTGAAGGCCTGGTAGTTGGCCGTGCGCGAGCTGGCACCGCCGGCACGGTAGCCGGTGGCATACTTGGCATAGACGTGCAGATCGTCCGTGGCGTCATAGGCCAGTGTAGCCATCGGATTGAAACGGTTCCAGCTTTCATCCAGCGGGGTATAGCCTGCCGCCGTCGCTGCCGCCGTGTTCACATCGTAGTTCACGTTGCGCGACAAGTGCAGCACGCCGCGCTTCTTGTCGTGCGTGTAGCGGCCGCCCACGGTCAAGTGAACCTTGTCGGTGGCGTTCCAAGTGGCCTGGCCATAAGCCGAATAGCTCTTCGACCACACTTCCGAGGCACGGTCGATCGAACGGCAGCCGACGTCGGAGCCGAACCCACCCGAACCCGTGCAGGAGTCGAGGATCGTGTAGACGGCCTGACCGGCGCTGTTGAGGTAGACGCCGTTGGAGTTCGGCGTTGCCGCATCGTCGCTGACGTGTTCGTTGAAGTAGTACAAACCGGCAACGTAATCCACGGTGCCGACAGTGCCGACGGCCTGGAGTTCCTGGCTGAACTGGCGCTGGCGCAGATCGGCAAGGCTGTAGCGGCTGAAGGCGCAGGGCGCGGCGGCCGTGCAGGCGGCGGTCAGGTTGACCACGGGCACGCGGTGCGCCCCGCCGCTGTTGTCCCACTGCGTTGCGTCCACACCGCGCCATGCGGTGATCGCGCGCAGCTCGATCTCGGGCGAGACGGTCCACTTGAGCGAGTTGGTGAAGCCGTGGGTCTTGTCGACGCTGACTTGCTGCGGCACGCCGATGTCGGCAACCTTCATGCGCGTCTTGCCGTCGACGACGACGCCCGGAATCAGCGGCTTCACGGTGCCCGTGAGGCTGGTGTACTGCGTGCCCGGCAGGGTGCAGGCAGCGCTGGCAGCCTGGGTTCCGGCGACGCAGCCATTAGGATTGTAGTTGAGCAGCTGACTGTAGAACGGCGTATTGGCATCACGCGCGACATCGTAGGAGAAGTCATCGGTGATGCTGCTGGTCGGCTGCCAGCGCACGGCCACGCGGCCACCCTTGCGGTGATACTGGTTGAATCCGGCCTGGCCTGCGAGCGGGTTCTTGGTCGTCGGATCCTGGTGCTGCAGCACGCCGTCCAGCTTGACGCTGAAGCCGGCGAACTTGGGCAGGTCGAGGTGGATGTCGCCGTTATAGGAGCCGTAATTGCCGAAACCGCCGCTGGCGCGCCCGCCGAATTCGCCGGTCGGCGCCTTGCTGACGATGCTCAGGGCGCCGCCTTCGGTGTTCCGGCCGAAGAGCGTACCTTGCGGGCCCTTTAGGACTTCGACGCGCTCAACGTCGAACAGCGCAGCGTTGAGACCATGCTGGCGGCCAAGGTACACGCCGTCGACATAGATGCCCACGCCCTGCTCGCGGGCTGGCTGGTTGGCATCGAGCGGCACGATGCCGCGAATGCCGATGGTCAGCGCACTCTGGCGGGCTTCGAACGTGGCGATGCGCAGCGAGGGGATAGCGCCGTCTGCAAGGTCGTAGAGGCTTTGAACGTGACGGTCCTTGAGCGTTTCCGTGCTCATAACCGCCATCGCGATCGGGGTTTCCTGAAGGTTCGTCTCACGCTTGGTAGCGGTGACGACGATATCGCCGAGTCCCGAATCCGCGGCATCTTCGGCAGTTGCCGGAGCCTCGGCGAACACACTTGTAGAGGCCATGCTCGCAAGCACCGACCCGGCGAGAAGCGCCGCGCGGACAGTTTTGTTTAACATGATGAAAACGCACCCTTTTAGAAACATTTTTGCTCTGCAAGGGCGCTGTTATGGCAACAACAAGACAGTTAGATTTAGGTTTGAAGACACCGTCGTCACCAGGTCTTCATGTTCATCTCATATTCGGGGTAAATTACTGTTTTTTCTTGGTTTACCCCCGATATGAAGCGCGAAAAATTTGTTCTTTCCGTGAAAAATTTCGCGCAAGGTCCATCCGCCGGCATCCAGTGGTGGCCGGTACACGCGGTACTGCAATACGATAGCCTGCCCGGCTCAGCCGAACAGCAACAGCGCAGTCAGAAACACCATCAGCGCCACAACGCTCATCGCACACAGCATGCCCAGCGGGCAGGCGTGAATGCTTGGGTCGTACCTCTCCATAAACCGACTCTCCGTCGACTAATATTATCCAGCCAAATTACGCCTCCGCGCGCCTTACGGCAAGCCGCCCCACCGATATCTGCATTCGGAACGATATCCTGTTTTCAGACGTTCCAGCGGGCCGAACATGTGATGCCTGGACGACGCACTTGCACAATGATCTTGACGCCATGCCCGCCCGGCGCGATCAGCCGCGTTGATGGCTGAAACTTCTCCCCCGCAAGACCCGGAAAACGAACCCTCCAGCGCCGGGCGCCGCGCGCTCAGTGGCAGGACCAAGGCGATCCTCATTGTCGTTGCGGTCATCGCGCTTGTCGCTGCCGGGCTATGGTACTGGCGACACAAGACCTACGGGCAGTACTTCCAGGAAACCGATGACGCCCAGATTCGTGCCGATACGGTTGCGATCGCGCCGAAAGTCAGCGGTTACGTCACTGAAGTGCTGGTGAACGACAACCAGGACGTGAAGCAGGGCGAGGCGCTCGCCCGGATCGATCCGGGCGACTACGACGCCAAGGTCGCACAGGCCCGCGCGCAGATCGCGCAAGCTGTCGCCGGGGCAGAGAACGCCCGTGCCGGGATTGCCGAACAGCGCGCTGCCATCGTTCAGGCGGAGGCGCAGCTTGCCGCGGCGCGCACCAAGGCCGCGCACGACGCCGCCGAAGTGGCGCGCTACGTCCCTCTCGCCGCCAGCGGTGCGGAAACCCGCCAGCAGCTCGATCAGCTGCGCCTTGCCGCTGCTCAATCGGCGCAGCAACTGCGCCAGCAGCAGGCCGCGCTTGAGATGCAGAAGCGGCATGTCGCAGGGATAGAGGCGCAGGTCCGTCAGGCCGAGGCGCAAGGCCAAGGCGCCCGCGCCCAGCTCGATGCCGCGGGGATCGACTTGTCCGCCACCAGGCTGACAGCGCCGATCGCAGGACGCATCGGTGACAAGACTGTCCGCATCGGCCAGTTCGTGCAGGCCGGAACCCGGCTGATGTCGGTGGTTCCGCTTAGCAAGCTCTACGTCGTCGCCAACTTCAAGGAAACGCAGCTTGCGCTGATGCGCCCCGGCCAGCCCGCCAAGATTTCCGTCGACGCGCTTTCGGGCGTCGAGGTCGACGGACGTGTCGCCAGCGTATCTCCGGGTACGGGGGCGCAGTTCTCGATCCTGCCGCCCGAAAATGCGACGGGCAACTTCACCAAGATCGTTCAGCGTGTCCCCGTGCGCCTTGTCATCGAGGCCCCGGCCTCGGCGCGCAAGGTGCTGCTGCCGGGCCTCTCGGTAAAGGTCACCGTAGACACCCGCAGCGCCAAAGACGAACTGCAACGCATCCAGGACGACCAGGAGCGGCTCGAAGCGAAGGCTCGCTGACCGTGGCAAGCGCCGCTCTTCCCGGCAATCCGCCGCGCCCCGAGCGGGCCGATCTCAGCGCCTGGCTGGCGGTGGCGGCAGGCACGCTGGGCGCGCTGATGGCGACGCTCGACATCTCGATCGTCAATTCCGCACTCCCCACGATCCAGGGCGAGATCGGCGCCACCGGGACCGAAGGGGCCTGGGTGGCGACGTCCTACCTCGTCGCCGAGATCATCATCATTCCGCTATCCGCCTGGCTGGAGCGCTTGCTGGGACTGCGCACGTTCCTGCTGATCGCGGTTACCCTGTTCACCGGCTTCTCGATCCTGTGCGGCTTCGCAAATTCGCTGACGATCATGATCATCGGCCGCGTCGGCCAGGGGATCACCGGCGGAGCGATGATCCCCACCGCGCAGACCATCATCGCTCAGCGCTTGCCCCGCAGCCAGCAATCCATCGGCACTGCCGCGTTCGGCGTCGTCGCCATCCTGGGCCCGCTGATCGGCCCGCTGGTAGGCGGCTGGCTGGCCGAGAACCTGAGCTGGCACTACGCCTTCTTTCTCAACGTGCCGATCTCGATCATCCTCATCACCCTGCTGGTCGTCGGCCTGCCGCACCAGCCCTCAAAGCTGCACCTGCTGCGCGAGGCGGACTGGGTGGGCATCGTCGGCCTCGCGCTCGGCATGGGCGGGCTCACCGTATTCCTGGAAGAGGGCGCACGAGAGGAATGGTTCGCCTCGCCGCTGATCCAGGCTATGGCGGCGACAAGCCTGTTCGGATTTATGCTACTGTTCTACGGCCAGTTCACCGCGCGGCGCCCCGTTATCAAGCTCAGCCTCCTGCTTGATCGGCAATTCGGTTCGGTGGCGCTGATGGGTATGGCGCTGGGCGTCGTGCTCTACGGCACATCCTATGCGATCCCGCAGTTCCTCGCCGCCATCGCCGATTACAATGCGCTGCAATCGGGCAAGGTCGTTCTGCTTTCGGGCATTCCCAGCATCCTCCTGATGCCGTTCGTGCCCTTGCTGCTCAAGCATCTCGACATCCGCATCGCAGTGGCCTTCGGCATGGGGATCATGGGCTTCTCAGCCTGGATGGAATCAGGGCTGACGCTCGATTCGACCGGCGCGGAATTCACAGATTCCCAGCTCATGCGCGGTATCGGCCAGATCTTGGGCATGTTGTTCCTGAGCCAGGCAGTGGTCCAGTCGGTCCCGCCGGAAGACGCTGGCGATGCCTCGGGCCTGTTCAATTCCATGCGCAATCTGGGCGGCAGCTTTGCACTGGCAGGCATATCCATCCTCCAGCAGAACCGCGTCTGGCTGCATTCGCGCCGGATGGAGGAAACACTCAACGCCAATTCGCCGGACGTGCAGGGCTACGTCACCGGCCTCGGGCAGGCGGTCGGGAGTCCCGATGCGGGCATCCGCCTGCTCGGCCAGCAGATCCAGGGACAGGCGCTTGTCATGACCTACAACGACATATTTTTCGTGATGAGCATGGTGACGATCTGCGTCATCCCGCTCGTCCTTTTCCTGCGGCCGCTGCCGCGAAATGCCTCGATCGCGGGGATGCACTAATGCGGCGCGCCCTGGTACTCCTGACAGCGACTTGTGTCGCTGCCTGCACTTCCGGTCCCGACTATGCCGGACCGCCCGAAGTGGCTGCCACTGCGGCAACGCGCGGCACATTCGTGCGCGCGGACGACCCTTCGTTTGCCGCCGGCCCCGGCATCGCGCGGTGGTGGGAGACGCTGAACGATGCAGCGCTGACCCACCTCGTCGACGAGGCTCTGACCGCCAGCCCCAGCATCGAAGCTGCGCAGGCCCGTATCCGCGAAGCGCGCGCGAAGCTGGAACAGGGGCGCGCCAACCTGCTGCCCACTGCATCGGCGACCGGCATGTACGTCCACGCCCGTCTGCCCGGCTCCAGCCTCGGAGCGCTGGCCGGCGGCGATTCCTCTGACAGCGGCGAAGGCGAAGCGTCTTCGGGCAGTTCCAGCGCGCTCAACTTCTACAACGTGGGCGCCAATGTCTCCTGGGAGCCGGACCTGTTCGGCGGCAAGCGGCGCGGCGTCGAAGCGGCGCGCGATACGCTGGACCAGCGGTATGCCGACCTTGCCGATGCCCAGGTGTCGTTGAGCGCGCAGGTCGCGCAGTCCTATGTCAATTTGCGGGATGTCGAGGAACGTGCCCGCCTCAACGCGCGGTCAAGCGAACTGCAGCGCCGCGCGCTGGACCTGTCGCGCCAGCGCCTTGCGGCAGGCACAGCCTCCGGGCTGCAGGTAGAGCGGCTGCGGGCCGAACTGGCCTCCACCGATGCGCAGAACGTCCCGCTCACCGCGCAGATCACGATCTACAAGGACGCTCTGGCGGTTCTGACCGGCCGCGCACCAGGAGAGCTGGACGCCATGCTGGAGGCCAGCGCGCCCGTTCCCCTACCGCCTGCGTCGGTCCCGATCGCCGATCCGGCAACGCTGATCGCGCATCGCCCCGACGTCCGCTCCGCGGAACGGGCGCTGGCGGCCAGCACTGCGAACATCGGCGTGAAGAAAGCGCAGGCCCTGCCCGGCATCAAGTTCTCCGGCATTCTCGGCCTTGGCGGCACCGAGCCGGGCGACGTGCTCGATCCGGGCAACCTTGCCGCGCTGCTGATGCCGCAGCTCAGTTGGCCGGTCCTCGATTTCGGCCGCAGCCGCAGCGCCGTACGCGAGGCCGAGGCCCAGCGTGACGGGGCACAGGCGCAGTACCGCCAGTCGGTCCTCGCCGCGCTTCAGGATGCCGAGGACAGTCTTGCCCGTTTCGGTGCGACCCGCCGCCAGCTTGCACAGTTGACCGGCGCCGAGCAAAGCGCGGCGCGCGCTGCCGGCCTCAACCGTCAGCGCTTTGCGGCGGGCACATCAAGCCTGATCGACCAGTTGGACGTCGAGCGGCAGCAGCTTTCCGCCGCGATTGCCGTGGCACAGGCGCGCGCGCAGCTAACCATCGACTATATCGCGGTGCAAAAAGCCTTGGGCCTGGGCTGGAGCGACGAGCGGGGCCAGCAACCCGCCCGCTAGGCAGCGAGCCGTTGGTCGAACTCCTGCCGCGCTTCCTCCACCTGGTCCAGATTGACCACGGTCCAGTTGTAGAGCGCCTTGAACGGCACCTGCAGCGACCGGCCGAGCGGTGAAATCTCGTACTCGACAGCCACCGGCGAGGCCGGGATGACGCGCCGCGTTAGCAGGCCGTTGCGCTCCAGACGGCGCAGGCACTGCGTCAGCGCCTTTTGGGTCACGCCCTCCAGGTGGCGCTTGATCGAATTAAACCGCATCGGCCCCGGATCGAGAACCGCCAGCACCATCATCGACCATTTATCGGCGAGCTGGTCGAACAGCAGCCGGCTCGGGCAATCGACGACAAACCGTTGACATTCGGCCATGTGGTATCCTCCGGTATACCTGGGCGATCCAGGGTGCCTCATTGACGTCAGGTATCCAAGATATACCTAGTGCGCCTGCGCTGCAATGGAGACTATCCGCATGACCGCTTCTGCCACCGACATCCTGTTTCGTCCGTTTCGTATCGGCTCGCTGGAACTGCCCAACCGCATCGTCATGGCGCCGATGACGCGGTCCATCACGGACCAGGGTGTGCCCGTTGCCGCCAATGCCGATTATTACCGGCGCCGCGCAGAAGGCGGCGTGGGCCTGATCCTTTCCGAGGGCACGGTGGTGGACCGCCCCGCATCGCGCAACGACGCGGGCATTCCCTTCTTCCACGGCGATGCCGCGCTGGCAGGCTGGAAAGGCGTGATCGACGCCGTCCACGGCGCCGGCGGCCGTATGGGCCCACAGCTGTGGCACACCGGCGCGGTCAAGAGCTTCCTGACCGAATGGACCCCAGAAATGCCCGTGGAGAGCCCCTCGGGCCTTGACGCGCCCAGCGCGCCGCGCGGGTTGGCCATGGACGACGCGGCCATTGCCGATACCATCGCCGCCTTCGCGCGCGCGGCCGCCGATGCCAAGCGCCTGGGTTTCGATACCGTCGAACTGCACGGCGCGCATGGTTATCTCATCGACCAGTTCTTCTGGGCAGGCACCAATCTGCGCACCGACCGCTACGGCGGCGCCAGCCTGCGCGAGCGTTCGCGCTTCGCGGCGGAAATCGTCGCGGCGGTCCGCGCAGCGGTGGGCCCTGACTTCCCGATCATCCTGCGGGTGAGCCAGTGGAAGCAACAGGACTATGAAGCGCGCCTTGCCGAAACCCCCGACCTGATGGCCGACTGGCTGCAACCGCTGGTCGATGCCGGTGTAAATGTACTGCACTGCTCACAGCGCCGCTTCTGGGAGCCTGAGTTCCCCGAGATCGATGGCGACAAGGGGTTGAACTTTGCCGGCTGGGCCAAGAAGTTGACGGGCGCGGCGACGATCAGCGTCGGATCGGTCGGCCTGTCAGGCGATTTCATGGCCGCATTCGGTGGAGAAAGCTCCACCTCGGCAGGGCTCGACGGCCTGATCGAACGCATGGAGCGCGACGAATTCGACCTCATTGCGGTTGGCCGCGCCCTCATCAGCGATCCGCAGTGGCCCTCAAAGGTACGCGCAGGCGACGTCGCCGAACTCAAGGGATTCGACGCTTCCGCTCTGGCCGAACTGGTCTGACGACGCACAAATGAAAGGACAGGGGAACGGCAATTGCGCTCCCCTGTCCTGTTTCGTCAGAAATCCACCGTCAGCCCGGTGAAGAACGTGCGCCCATAGACGTCGTACGTCGACGGGAAGGTATTCGCCTGTTCCTGGTTGTCGCCCAGGATCGGCGGCTTGCGGTTGAACATGTTGTTCATGCCGACATTCCATGTAAACCGCTTGGCGATATCGAAGCTCGCGGTCAGGTCGAAATAGTCGTACGCCTTGATCTTCTCGACGGTGTAGACGGTCGATGGATCGTCGTCCTTGACCGCCGAAAGATGCCGCCAGGCGAGCGAGAGCGTGGTGCCCTCGGTTGCCCATGTCACGCGGCTGTTGAGGCGCCACTTGGCATAGACGTTGCCGCACAGCAGCCCGAAGCTGCCCTTGCAATCGACCGTGAGATCCGAAAGCGCCGCGATCGGCTTGAAGGTCCAGCCCAGCAGGCGGGTGCCCGAAACGCGCAGGTTCAGCTTGCTCTCGTTATTCGTGCCGAACGCCAGTGGGGCGGTGTACTGCGCGTCGAAGTCGATACCATCGGTCTTCACGCCGCCCGAGTTGGTCAGGTTGTCGAGCGCGCCGGTAATCGTGTAGCTGTTGGCATCGCGCGGCAGCAGCGAGCAGTAACTGGTATCATAGCCGCCGAAGCAGGCATTGATGATGTTCGCCGTTCCTGCCGCGGTGATGAAATTGTCGATCTTGATGTGGTAGTAGTCGACGGTGATCGACAGGCCCGGGATCGCCCGTGGCTGCAGAACGGCACCGAACGTATAGGTGTTCGCAGTCTCCTCACGCAGGTCCGGGTTGCCGCCGTTCACGCTGTCGACCTGCGTGTCGCCGCCGTTATACTCGGTTCCGACGTAGTTGGCCGGGACACCGGACGCTACACAAGCTGCCACCAGCGAGGCATTGTTGGGCGCCCCGGCCACGGCGCAGGGATCCGACGCCGTCTCGAAGTTCTGGGCGCTGCCGCTGTAGAGGTCGTTGACGGTAGGTGCGCGCACGGCGCGCGAGAACTGGCCGCGCAGGCTGATGTCCTTGATCGGCGCCCAGACCAGACCGGCCGAGAACGTGCCGACCGACTTTGCCGCCGTCGAGTAGTAGGAGTACCGCGCCGCTCCGTTGAAATCGAGCCGGTCGATAAAGGGGCGGTCGGCCAGCAGCGGGACGTTGATCTCGGCGAACAGTTCCTTGACGTTGTATCCGCCAGAGGTCGGCTCCGAGGCGTTGAACCCGATCACGTCGCCCGATGCTAAGGCTGCGTCCGGGTTGAACGAGCCGTGCTCGCTGCGGTATTCCGCGCCGATCGCGAGGCCGGCGTAACCGGCGCCAAGGTCGAACAGGCTGTCGTTTGTGATCGCGCCGCTGACGACCTTCTCGGTGATGGTTGAGCGGTTCATCGTGTCGATGGAGATGAAATCCGCCGCAGCCTGACTGATGTTGCCCGCGCCGAAGATGTTCAGCGGGACGCAGCCATTGCTGGTGTCCGAGCAGACGAGGCTGCCGGAACTGTCGTATGTCGTCAGCAGAGCCTGCTGCACGGCGTTGGCAGATACGTTGCCCTGCTGCCGCTCGACGCGCCTGGTGCGCGAGAAGCTGCCGTAGATGTCGTAGCTCCAGTCTCCGTCGATGGTCCCGCGCGCGCCCAGCACGCCGCGATAGGCCTTGCTGTCCACCTTGGAGATGCGCGGCCCCACTTCGCTCAGGCGGCGATATACGGACGCCGAGCTATACCCGTCGCCATCGGTATCGTAGCCGGAAAGCAGCGACTGGCTGCCTGCGCTGAGGAACGAGGAATCGGTGTCGAGCAAGAACGTCCCCGTCAGCGGCGTCGGCGCCAGCTGGTTGGCGACGCGGTTGTGAACGTACTGTCCCTCGGCATAGAGCGTCAGGTGATCGCTGACGTCGAAATGGGCCTGACCGGACAGCAGCTCGCGCTTCTGCGGGACCTGGAGATAGTTGTCGGGCGCGTAGTTGTAGGCGTCCGCGGTGCTATCATAGGCCGAATAGCTACCGTCCTGCGCGAACTTGTAGCGGTTGCCCCCCACCGCGATCGCGCCTTGCGGGATCGAACTGGAGCCGCCGGCGGAAAGGCCGCCCTCACCATCGTCAGTCTGGGCGACGGAGGTGTAGCTGCGCGCCGATTGCAGGACCGACTTGCGCTTCATGTAATCGCCGTAAAGCGTGATGTTACCCCTGCCGTCCGCGAAGTTCTTACCTACCAGCAGTCCGCCGGTATACTGCGCGCCGTCGCCGGAATCGGTGATGCGGTAGTTGCCGTTGGCCTGGATTCCTTCGAAATCCTGCTTGGTCACGAAGTTGATGACGCCGCTGACCGCATCCGAGCCGTAGACGGCGGACTTGCCGCCCGTCACCACGTCGACGCGCTCGATCAGCGCGGTCGGGATCGTGTTGAGGTCGACGATCTGGTTGGTGTCGTAGGACACGTAGCGGCGGCCGTTGACCAGCACCAGGGTGCGCGCGGAGCCGAGGCCGCGCAGGTCGGCTGTGGCGACGCCGTCGCCCGGGTTGTTGGACGCGCCGGTGGCGCCAGGAAGGATCTGCGGCAGGTCCTTGAGGATGTTCTCCACATTGACCTGACCGGTCAGCTTCAGTTCCTTCTCGCTCAGCGCCATGATCGGGGCCGCCTGTTCGAGGTTGGCATTGGTCAGGCGAGAACCGGTAACGACGATGGCGTCACCCTCGCCCCCGCCCTCGGCAGTATCGGCTTCCTGAGCCTGGGCGATGCAGGGAAGGCCCATGAGCAGGGTGGACGCCAGCAGCAGGCGCTTCATTTCGGATGTCATTGATGCTCCTTTCGCGGATTCCGGCGGGACCGAAGTCCACGGCGCCGGAAGCAGGCGGCGGCGTTTGCCCCCGCGAGCATCGGACTGTCATCTGTTATTCAATAAACTGATGAACAACAGCAGCCATCCGTTGTATTTCAACAACAAGTATTTCAAATATTGATAATATCATGAAATATTTGCGAAATATATTTCATTATAATTCAGATCATCAAATCCTGTAATACAGTTAGAATATTCATCCTAAATTTACTAGGATTTAATTTTTATGATTATGGAAAATTCAAATAGCGCATTCTATAAAATGGTGGGCATTCAATAAAGGATCCGGCGCAGATCGCGGTCATTTTCCGGCTCCGAATTTCCGCTCACGCTTGTGCCACATCGCTGTCACGTGACGGGCTTAACCATGGAGACGATACCTCTTGGGGGAACCGGTTCCATGAATGCCAGCGTCGCGGTCAGCAAATATGAACGCCCTAACCTGGAGGGCGGGCTAGGCCTTGCCGGCCAGTTGGGCTTTGGCGCAGCGATCCTCGCCGCCATCGCTTACGTCGCCTACAGCGTTTACGCGGACGCCAACGCGGCGGGTGTGTCGGCCATGGCCTTCCTGCCCTTCGCCCTGCTGTTCATCGCTTTGCTCATCGCGCTCGGCTTCGAATTCGTGAATGGTTTCCACGATACAGCCAATGCCGTGGCTACGGTTATCTACACCAATGCCATGCCCGCGAATGTCGCGGTGGTCTGGTCCGGTTTCTTCAACTTCGTGGGCGTATTGCTGTCCAGCGGCGCGGTCGCCTTCGGCATCGTCTCACTGTTGCCGGTGGAATTGATCCTGCAGGTAGGCTCCAGCGCCGGCTTCGCGATGGTGTTCGCCCTGCTGATCGCCGCGATCATGTGGAACCTCGCCACATGGTGGCTGGGTATTCCGTCCTCCAGTTCGCACACGCTGATCGGCTCGATCATCGGTGTCGGCGTCGCCAATGCGATGATGCATGGCAAGAGTGGCACCGCCGGTGTCGACTGGACCAAGGCCAGCGAAATCGGCCAGGCCCTTCTCGTCTCCCCGCTGGTCGGTTTCGGCGTCGCAGCGCTGCTGTTCCTGGCCATGAAGGTGCTGATCCGAAACAAGGAGCTGTATCAGGAACCCAAGGACGGTGTGCCGCCGCCGCTGTGGATCCGCGCTCTTCTGATCTTCACCTGCACCGGTGTCAGCTTCGCACATGGTTCGAATGACGGACAGAAGGGCATGGGCCTCATCATGCTCATCCTGATCGGCACCGTGCCGACCGCCTATGCGCTCAATCGTGCGGTTCCCGCCAGCTACACGCAGGAATTCCACGTTGGCGCCGATGCCGCCTATGCTGCTCTCGGCGGTGCCCCTGGCACTAACCCGGCCCTGCAGCCCGTTGCGGCGCGCATCGCCGTGACCAGCTATATCGCCGACAAGACCCATCAGGCTTCCACAACCCCGGCACTGGCGGCATTGATCAAGGACATAGACCGCCAGGTCGATGAATACGGCTCACTCGCAAAGGTCCCTGCCGCGGCCAGCGAGAATGTGCGCAACGACATGTATCTCGCCTCGGAAGGCATCAAACGCCTTGCGAAGGACAAGGCCGCCCATCTGAACGAAAGCCAGGTAGAGGCGATCAACGGCTTCAAGAAGTCGCTCGACGCGGGCACACGGTTCATCCCGACCTGGGTGAAGGTGGCGGTTGCCTTCGCGCTGGGCCTTGGCACCATGGTGGGCTGGAAGCGGATCGTCGTCACGGTGGGCGAAAAGATCGGCAAGTCGCACCTCACGTATGCGCAGGGTGCTTCCGCTGAACTGGTGGCAATGGGCACGATCTTCGCCGCTGACCACCTCGGTCTGCCGGTGTCCACAACTCACGTTCTGTCCTCGGGTGTTGCGGGCACCATGGCCGCCAACGGCTCCGGCCTGCAGATGAGCACGGTGCGCAACATGCTGATGGCGTGGGTGCTGACGCTGCCGGTGTCGATCCTGCTCGCCGGCGGGCTCTACGCCTTGTTCTCGACGCTCCTCTGACGGCGCGGGAGGGATATACGGGCGAACGGCAAATCCCTTCCCCCTCGGAAAACGGTCACGGGACCGGCGCCATTTTCGGCGCCGGTCCGGGCCTCGTCTGGGGCCTGGACTTTGCGCCCGGCGGCGCGCACGAAGCCGCGCCGTGCGACGGGGACCCGAACGGAAGGTTCCGCTGGCTGCATTTCAACCTGGCTGACCACGGCACGCGTGTCTGGATCGAGCAGGCAGCCGCTCTGCCCGTCGGTGCGCGCGAACTGCTGCTTTCGCCGGACTCGCACCAGCGCGCGCTTGTGGATGGCGGCGCCGTGTGCTGCATCCTGCACGATTTCGAGCGTGACTTCGACGTGCGCGACACTGCCCGTATCGGCGCGCTGCGGGTGGCGATACTGCCCGGCATGATCGTAACCGCGCGGCGCCATCCGCTGGGGTCGGCCGACATCGTCAGCCAGCGCATCCGCGACGGCGGACGGGTCGATGGCCCCGCCAGCGCACTGGACGTACTGATCGGCAGTCTGAGCCAGAACATCGACATCGTGATCCGCCGCCTCTCCGCCGACGTGCAGGCAGCGGAAGACGCCTTTCTTGAAGGGCACCACCCGCCGACGAGCCGCAACCTTCTCGACATCCGCCGCCGCCTTGCGCAGATCCACCGGATGCTGGACGGTGCCCAGCGCGTTTTCCGTCGCCTGGAGCAGGACGACGACCTGCCCGAAGCCCTGCAATCGACAGTGGAGAAGCTGTCACAGCGCTTACAGGGCCTCGACGCGGATGCGCTCGGTGTGCAGGGGCAACTGCGCCTGTTGCGAGACGAGCTGGATTTGCAGTCCAATCAGCGAACCAACCAGAACCTTTATGTCCTGTCACTCATGACCGCTCTTATGCTGCCGGCTACGCTTGTGACGGGGCTGTTCGGCATGAATACAGGCGGTCTGCCGTTTACCGGCCCCGGAGGCACGATCGCCGCCGGAGTCGTCGCAGCCGGCACGGCGCTTGCGACCTATCTCTTCCTGCGAAGCAAGGGCTTCTTTCCGTAACATACACGCGCGGGTCCGGCACCGGCCCTGCCGCTACACTCCCTGCGACCGCCGCCATACCGAAGGCCATGCATGACCGACACGCTTGACTTCCCCCGCGCCCATCTGGACCGCATCCTCACCCTAGAAGGCGCGCACAACTTCCGCCATGTCGCCGGCTGGCGCACCGTCGACGGCCGCACCGTCGCGCCCGGTCGCCTCTACCGCGCGTCGAGCCTGCACGGCCTGACCGATACCGACCACGACATATTGGCCCCGCTCGGCATCGCCCACGTCGTCGACCTGCGCAGCCGCGCGGAGCGCGAGGCATTTCCCAGCCGCTGGACTACCCCGCCCGCAACCGTATGGACGGGCGCCGAAGGCAGCGCCAATGCCGACCTGACGCGGATGATGCGCCTCGACAATGTCGGTCCGAGCGATGTCCGGGCGGCGATGAGCAAGGTTTATGCCGATTTCACCCAGGACCTCGCCGAGGCGCTGACTGGCCTGTTCAGCGCCTTGTTAACGCAGAAAGCCCAAGGGGCCGTGCTGATCCACTGCGCGGCAGGCAAGGACCGCACCGGCTTCGTCACAGCCATGCTGCTGCGCGCGCTGGGGGTGATCGAAGATGATGTAAGGGCCGACTACCTGCTCACTAACGCCACATACGACCGTGCTTTTGGCGCCTTTGCCCGCCATCACCGGCTGGCCGAGCTGGACGCAGGCATTCCCGGTGCGGCCAGGCTCATGCTGGGCGCTCACGCCGAGTACCTCACCAGTGCCGACGAGGCCCTGCTCGAACGATGGGGTTCGTTCGAGCATTATCTCGCCGCCGCCTGCGGTCTGAATGATACAGGCCGCGCGCGGCTGCAAGGATTTTACCTGACCGGAGCATGACCGCGCGGACCAATCCGACTGTTTGACGCAAGCGGCTGCCGCCGCTACCGCGAACGACATGATTGCCCTGCTGTCCCCCGCCAAGACGCTCGACTTCGAGCGCCCGCTTCCCCCCCTTGCCGTGTCGACACCGCATTTCGCCGCAGAAGCGCAGAGCCTTGCCCGATCCGCCGCGAACCTGACGCAGAAGCGACTTTCCGAGCTGATGCACATCTCACCGCGTCTGGCCAAGCTCAATGCAGATCGGTTTCGCGACTTCGCCGAATTGCCCGAACGGCAGGCGCTGTTCGCCTTCGCCGGCGACGTCTACACTGGTTTCGAGGCATATTCGCTGGACGAAGCAGGCATTGCTTTCGCGCAGGACCATGTGCGGATGCTGTCAGGCCTTTACGGTCTGCTCAAACCACTCGATGCGATCCGGCCCTACCGCCTGGAAATGGGCACGCGCTGGGCGCCGCGCCACAAGAGTCTGACCGACTGGTGGGGCGACCGTATCGCCGAATTCCTGCGCGACCAGCTGGCTGAGGAGGGTTCGAACGTCGTACTTAATCTCGCCAGCCTGGAATACTTCGCAGCCGTGAAGGGGAAGCTGGACGGGGTGCGCGTGATCGAGGTCGAGTTCCGTGAGCCCGGCCCTGACGGCCCGCGTTTCATCAGCTTCAACGCCAAGCGCGCGCGCGGCATGATGGCTCGCTGGCTATGCGAGCATCACGTTACCGACATAGACGCGATGCGAGGCTTCGACAGCGACGGATATCGTTTCGACGCGAAAGAAAGCGACACCGATCGCTGGCGCTTCACCCGCGCATGAGCGGGGCGGGCAAAACCTGTGCCGTCGTCATCGGCGCGTCCGGTGGGATCGGCGGAGCATTCGAGGCGGCTCTGATAGAAGAAGGCACCTTCGGCACAGTGCACGGTTTCGCGCGGTCGCGCAGCGGAACGCAGCATCTCGACCTGTTCGATGAAGGGACCATCGCTGCGGCTGCCGCGCATGTCGCCAAGGGGCCTCCGCCTGCTTTGGTGATCGTTGCCACTGGCCTGCTTCATACGGCAGATCGCGGGCCCGAAAAGGCGCTGGGCGATCTTGATCCGGCGTGGCTGGCGCAAGTATATGCCGTGAACGCGATCGGTCCTGCACTGGTGGCCAAACATTTTCTGCCGCTCCTGCCCAAAGTCGGAAAGCCTGTGTTCGCGGCGCTTTCGGCGCGGGTCGGGTCGATAGCCGACAACCGCCTTGGCGGATGGTACGGTTACCGCGCCTCGAAGGCGGCGCTCAATATGCTGGTGCGCAACCTGGCGATCGAGGAACGGCGCCGCAACGCCCGCGCGATCGTCGTGGCGCTGCACCCCGGCACGGTGGACACCGCCCTGTCCCTTCCGTTTCAGGGCAATGTCCAGCCCGGAAAACTCTTCGATGCCGAAAGGGCCGCGCTGCAATTGCTCGACGTGATCGAAGGACTGAACCTGCCCGACAGCGGCAAGCTGTTCGATTTCGAGGGCAAGGAAATCCCTGCCTGAACAGGGAGACCTGCATCGGATCAGGCCAGTGTCACTTCATGGCCTCGACCGCAGGGTAGATGCCGCGTTCGATCAGGGCCTGACGGGTACCTGTCGGACGCCAGCCCAAAGCGGTGATGCTCTGCTCTGCATCATACGTGGCGCTATGGGATCGGCATCGCCAGTCGTGAAGACTGGAGAGATGGCGATTGGGATGACGGATCGCGGTCTTGACCAGTCCGCGCATCAGGTCTTCCAGCCAGTATCGCCAGATAGGGCGCGGCGCTGCGTGCACTTTGGCCCCCGAACGCGCCTGCATCGCCGCGACATAGTCCCTTGCCGAAAGAAGCGGCGCATCGGCGATCAGGAAGCTGCGCGCCTCGATGGCAGGTGCGTCGAGCGCGCGGACAAGCGCTTCGGCGGCATCCTCGACAAGAACGAAGGGAAGTTTGTGCCTGCCATCCCCCCAATAGGTCAGCCGGTTCCAGGTCTTGAAGCGGCCGATGCCGTAATGGATCGGGGAACTGCCCGCACCGATCACGATACCGAGGCGCAGGATCACAAGCGGCAGCCCCCGCTCCCGCGCCATCGTCAACAGCATGTCTTCGCAGATCGCCTTCGACCGGGCGTAATGATTGCGCCTATCGATGCGCGGATCGAGCGCCGTCGAACCATCGATGCGGTCAGCTGCGTTACCCGATGCGTAGGAATCGATCGATCCCACATAAATGAACCGGCGCACACCCCGGCGCAGCGCCGCTTCCGCAACCCGGCGCGTAGGCTCCACATCGTTGTCGAGATACTCCTGCCAGTTGCGCCCCTCCCCCTTCGCGAGGTGGTAGACCGCATCGACACCGCCCATCGCCGCATCCAGCGCCGCAGGATCGCGGTAGCTACCCGCCACAAGCTCGACCAGGTCGGAAGCCAGAGCAGCCTCTACAGCTTGCGGATCGCGGGTCAGCACGCGCAAGTGCCTTCCGGATCCAGCCAGCCGGGTGACCAGATGGCGACCGACGAAGCCGCTTCCGCCGATCACAAGAACACGCGGCGTCTGCTGGGCCTCGCGGCTTTTCTGAACCAGTGACAATGGCATGATGAAGTGTGCGCTCCTGAGTTGCGAATCCGCATGGGGCACGCGCCAGCCAGCGGCACCGGTCGGGTGAGAATAGCTCTATGATCTAGCTACGGAATTGGGAGAACTCAGGACCGTAAATACCGGGTTGTTTGTGTTGCTGTAGCGTATCACATGTGCGCCGGGCCGCTGGCCGAATGCCGGATTACGCCGTGGCTTCGTCAAGGTTCATCGTATCGAAGGATTCGGAATGTCGAAGTCCCTTGCCCAGAAAATCCTGAGCCGCCTCGGAGACAGGCCTGCGAAGCTGGCCTTCAACATCTCCAACACGCCGGTGATCCGCAAGCGGCTCTGGCGGCGTTATCACGACGCGCTGGAAGCCTATCGGCCTTCGCTGCCAAAACTGGACGGGATCGACCGGGAGATAGTGGAGGGGCTGGAGCGTGACGGGATATTCGTGACCTCACTTGAGGCATTGGGCCTGAAAGGCTCGGAAGCAATGCTTCGGGCGGCGCAAAAAGTCGCGAGCGAATACACTGAAAGCGCTCGGCGAGAGGCCAGCGCCGGGCGCGAATTTATCTGCGCTCCGACATCCGCAACGCTCGAAAATCCGGAGATATTCCACTGGGGGCTCGACGAGCGGCTTCTGAACATCGCCGAGGCCTATATCGGCTTGCCGGCTGCCTACGATGGCATGGCGCTCATTTACACGGTGGCTGACGGAACCGAGCTTGGCCCGCGCAAGTGGCATCGCGACCGCGAAGATCGCAAGATGATCAAGCTCGCGGTCTACTGCACTGACGTAACCGACCGCGGCGGTCCGTTCGAACTGATCAGCCGGGTCGACAAATCGCAAGGTGTGGATGATCGTTACGATTTCGAGTTTGGCACCGAGGAAGTTCTGATCCAGCGTTTGGGCGCTGATTATGCGCAAGGCATCGTCAGCTGCACCGGGCCGGTCGGAACGGTGGTGTTCGCTGACACCGCGCGTTTCTTTCATCGAGGCGCGCCGACTTACGACAAGGACCGCGCTGCGCTGTTCTACGGCTATTTCGCGCACCTCACGCGGCACCCCTATTTCTGCGAGCGATCGGGCCTGAGCCGGCGCGAAATCGCCGCGCTGGCGAGCGGCCTGTCCCTGCGCCAGCGGGCAAGCGCGCTTTGGCAGGAGGCTTTGCCGACGTTGCTGAAACTGATCCCTCCCGCTCCGATCTGAACCGTCCCGCCTCCTTCATCGCAGAGGGCGGCGCATACTTGCTTGCAAAACAGGATGAGTGCGCGATGTCGAGTATGCAATATCAGGCTGCCGACGGCGGTGCCCCAAGGGGCGCCGCCGTCGGCGTCGTGGTGATCGGGCGCAACGAAGGGGACAGGCTCCCGCCCTGCCTGCTATCGGCGAAGCGCGCTTGCGAGCGAGTGGTTTATGTGGACTCCGGTTCGAAGGACGACAGTGCCGCCATGGGACGCACCCTGGGGGTCGAGGTTATCGAACTCGATTCCTCTCAGCCCTTCACGGCCGCGCGTGGTCGCAATACCGGCTTCGCGCGGCTAAAAGCGCTGTGGCCGGACACGCAGTTCGTGCAGTTCATCGACGGCGACTGCGAACTGGATATCGGCTGGATCGACGCTGGCCTGGCAGGGATCGCAAAGGACGCGCGCACCGCCGTTGTCTTCGGCCGCCGACGTGAACGCTATCCCGATCGCACCGTCTTCAACCACGTCTGCGACATCGAGTGGGATGGCCTCGCAGGGCCTGTCGACAGCTGCGGCGGTGATGCGCTTGTCAGGGTCGAGGCGATGCTGGAGGTAGACGGCTATGACGCAGGGCTGATCGCGGCAGAGGATGATGACCTGTGCCACCGGATGCGGCGCTGTGGCTGGAAGATCGTCCGCCTGCCCGACGAGATGACGCTGCATGACGTCGCTATGACCACATGGTGGCAATGGTGGCAAAGGAACCGGCGCAGTGGCTATGCCGGGGCCGAGGCCTGGCACCGCCGCGGAGCCGAAGACCCCAAGCTGCTCAAGCATGTGGTGAGCAACCTGCTCTGGGCGCTTCCGCCGTTCTGGCTTTTGTGGCCAGCGCTGTGGTGGCGGGTCTATCGCCGCTCCGGGGCGATCTATGCAACGCATATCGTGTTGGGTAAAGTGCCCCATTGCGTAGGGCAGCTCGGGTTCTGGTGGACCAGCCTGCGCGCGCGCAAGATGGTGCTCATCGAGTATAAATAGCGCGTTTCCGAAGCGACTTTAGCGCACAATCGTCGCCCGCGCCGTCGCCAGCCATCTAAGACCGAACTGCCCCTGACCATGCCTGGGATCAGGGGCGGATGGAGTTCAGAAGGCGTCAGGTACGTAGAGTTCTTCCGGCACCGGCTGGCGGATATAATCGCTGTTGCGCACGCGGTCGGGCAGCACCACCGGCGCGCGGGGCACGTCTTCATATGGGATCTGTTCCAGCAGGTGCGCGATGCAGTTCAGCCGAGCGCGCTTTTTGTCCACCGCTTCGACCACCCACCACGGCGCCTCGGGAATATGCGTATGCTCCAGCATCGCTTCCTTGGCGCGGGTATAGTCCTCCCACCGGCGGCGCGATTCCACGTCCATCGGAGAGAGCTTCCACTGCTTGAGCGGATCATGGATGCGCATGTTGAAGCGGAACTGCTGCTCGTCGTCGGTGATTGAGAACCAGTATTTAAGCAGGACGATTCCCGAACGTACAAGCATCCGTTCAAATTCGGGGACCGAGCGGAAGAATTCCTCCACGTCGCCCTCGTCGCAAAAGCCCATCACCCGCTCCACACCCGCGCGGTTGTACCAACTGCGGTCGAACAGCACGATTTCTCCTGCTGCGGGCAAGTGGGCGACGTAACGCTGAAAGTACCACTGGGTGCGCTCGCGCTCGCTGGGAGCAGGCAGCGCCGCGACCCGGCACACGCGCGGATTGAGCCGCTGGGTGATGCGCTTGATAGCGCCGCCCTTGCCAGCAGAATCGCGGCCCTCGAAAAGGACCACCACTTTCAGGCCCTTGTACTGAACCCATTCCTGCAGGCGCACCAGTTCGTGCTGGAGGCGGAAAAGTTCACGAAAATAGATACGGCGGTCGAGCTGTGCCTGCTCGGGATGTTCGGACATCTCGTCCAGAAGCGATTCCAGACGGCTCTCGTCGATCTCCATTTCCAGCTCCTCGTCGAAGCTGTCGGCGATTTCCGCCTTGATGCGGTCCATTTCGAAACCATGGGGCGGGTTCATCGCTGGAATCCTCGTGTTCGTGACATATCGTTTCTGCCGCACTTGCATGACAGCCGGGTTACGGGCCCTCACAGGCTGCCCGTCCCCTGCGGGAACAGCGGCCGCAGCCGTTTATGGAACGAACGCCGCTCCGGTCGTGCCCGGGGCAACCTGCTGCGCGCCCCGTTCGCACTGGAAATACTAAACTGTCTGGCAACCAGTGCGCGCGTGACGACTTCCGATAGGGGAGACCGTCATGCGCAGGGCCGAGCCGCCTCGCGAAACTGGGGGAAGGCAATGAAATCGACCTGGCTGATCGCCGCACTACTGTTCACCAGTGGCGGACCTGCCCTGGCCCAATCCGCCGCATCCCGATCCGCCGCGCCGATTCCGGCCGAAGACCGTCCCCGCGTGGACACCCTGCCCGGTTCCCCGGTCGAACCAAAGGATAGTCCTGCCTTGCGCTACGGCGCGCTCTTCGAAGCGGTGCAGAGTGGGCGTGTCTTTGCCGATGGCAAAACCTTCGCCGATGCCGTTCCCCGGCGCGATCCCGATGCGATCATGGCAGACTATCTGGCCCACAGACCTTCCGGCGAGGCGCTGAAGACCTTCGTTCTCGCCAACTTTACCGTGCGCGGGCAGAACGACCGCGGCGGCCTTCGCGATCATATCCGAAAGCTGTGGCCGCAACTGGTCCGCCAGCCTGAAGCGGTGCCGGCGGGCAGCTCCGCCCTGGCGTTGACAGCGCCCTATGTGGTGCCGGGCGGACGGTTCCAGGAAATCTATTACTGGGACAGCTACTTCACGATGCTGGGCCTGCGCCTCGACGGCCAGCAGCCCCTTGTGGAATCGATGCTCGAGAACTTCACCGGCCTGATCGAACGGGTCGGCCACATTCCCAACGGTACGCGCACTTATTACCTCGGCCGCTCGCAGCCGCCGTATTATGCGCTGATGCTGGACCTGTCACAGAATACCGATCCGATCGTCGCCGCGCGCCGGCTGGCCGCCCTGCGCGCCGAGCACGAGTACTGGATGAAAGGCGCCGGATGCGTGAAGGGAAAAGCAGCGTGCCTGCGCGTCGTGAAGATGCCCGACGGCAGCCTGCTCAATCGCTATTACGACGACCGCGACACCCCGCGCGATGAATCCTGGGCCGAAGATGTGGCGACGGCGGCCGAGGCGGCACCCCGCCTCGCTGCGGATGTATACCGGGACCTGCGCGCAGGCGCCGAAAGCGGCTGGGACTTCTCATCTCGCTGGCTGGCCAAACCCGGCTCGCTGGCGACAATACACACCACTGACATCGTACCGATCGACCTCAACAGCCTGATGTGGGCGATGGAGCGCGGGATTTCCGAGCGGTGTGCGAAAGCGGGCGACGAGCCCTGCGCCCGCCAGTTCGACGCGCTGTCCGTGAAGCGAAAGAAGGCGATCGACCGCTATCTGTGGCAGCCCGGCCAATCGCGCTTTGCCGACTGGGACATGGCCGCGCGCAGGCCCACGGCAGTGACCAGCGCCGCCACCTTGCAGCCGCTGTTCGTCGGCCTTGCTTCACCCGCGCAGGCAAGGGCGGTTGCGGCCACCACGCAGCGCGTGCTTCTGGCCGAAGGCGGCCTGCGCACGACCGTCCTTTCCACCGGCCAGCAGTGGGACGAACCCAATGGCTGGGCACCTTTGCAATGGGTGGCGATAGAGGGGCTTTCGAAAACCGGCCACGACGATCTGGCCCGCGATATCGCCCGGCGCTGGATCGGTACGGTCCGCAGCGCTTACGGCGAAACCGGCAAGATGCTGGAGAAGTACAACATCGAAACCCGCACGCCCGGCGGCGGCGGGGAATATCCGGTCCAGGACGGCTTCGGATGGACCAACGGCGTGGCCAGCGCCATCCTCGACAAGTATCCCGAACTGGCTACCGAGAACTGATCAGGCCGCAACCGCCGCGCCGCATCAGGCGGGCGAAAAGCCTGCCAGTCGCAGTGCGCCGTCCAGCGAATCGCCCAGCGGTTCGCTCAGACGCTCTACCGTGCGCCAGCGCAGCCAGGGGCTGATGCGCGGGGCAAGCCCTCCAACCAGCGTGCAACGGGTGGCGCCGCGCTCGAAGATCGTCTCGATGAAGCGCTCGATGTGCCCCGCCGCGTGTTCGACTATGGAACGGGCGATGGCGTCGTCGGCTTCGGCATAGTCCATGACCAGCGGCGCGAACGTGCCGTAATCGCGCGGGGTGGCCTGATCCATCCAGGCGATGGCCTGCGCGGTATCATGTTCGAAACGCTCGGTCACCGCCGCGCTGAGCGGGGTCTTGCGGGTCCGCCCATCCAGCGCGCGCAGGGCGTGACGCATCGCCGAAAGGCCCAGCGCGGCGCCGCTGCCCTCGTCAGAGATCGGGAAGCCGTAGCCGCCGATGGTGAAGTCATCTCCGTTCAGGCGGACCTGCGCGGCGCTGCCCGTGCCGATGATGAGGATCGCGCCGTCCTGTCCGCCGTGCGCGCCCAGGTTGGCGATCAGTGCATCGGTGGAATAGGCGGTGGAGGCAAATCCGAAGTCCAGCTCGGCCAAAGCCTCACGCACGCCGGGGCGGGTCATTCCGGCGATGCCCATGCCGGCATGGATGGTGGCGCGCTGGGCGGTGCTCAGGCCAGCTTCGGCGACGGCCTGGTCGACGGTGTCCAGCAGCGTCTCGTACAGCGCGTCCATGCCGATGCGGGCGTTGGCGGTGCCGGATTTGCCGTGGCCGATGACCGCCCCGGCCGCGTCGACCAACCGGGCGCGGCAATTGCTGCCGCCTGCATCGATGCCAAGGAAATAGGTCATGGGTGGTCTCCGGTTGCGGCGTTATCGGTCCAGTCGCGCCCTCGCGGCGTGTGCCCGATACCCGGGTTGAGCTGGTTGTGCGGATCGATGCTGCGGTAGAATTCCTGAAGGCTCGGCCGCGCGACGTAGAGGTGGCCGACGTTGTGCTCCGCCGGATACTGGGCGCCGCGTTCGTCGAGCAGCGCCCACAGCGCATGTTCGAAGGCCAGTGGATCAGTGCCCTTTTTCACGATGTAGTCCTGATGGAACACCTGGCAGAAGAAGTGCCCGTAATAGAGCGCATGGATCGTCTGCGCTTCTAGGGCGGCGGGAAGCTGTTCCACCCATTCGCGGGTATTGCGCGGCAGGGCGATGTCAAGCGCGACGATATCCGCCACCTCGTCCGCATGGACGGCGCGGTAGCGCACGGCGGCGCCCGCCGCGACAAAGCGGTGAAGGAACGCCTTTGCGGCTTCTTTCGCGGTGCATTCGAAGTGGTCGCCCTCGCTGCCGCCGGGGAACAGGCGCGCCAGCAGTTCGCGCGCGGCCTCCACTTGTCCGCGCGGGACCTTGAGGATCAGGTGATGCGCGAAACGGTCCCGGTACAGGCGCATCATTTCGGGAAGATGGTCCGGTATGAAGCGGCTGGACCATTGCATCAACCTGTCGCTGAGGCCTCCACCTATGGCTGCATCCACCCGCGCCTTGGCGGCGAACAGCGCCGGCAAACGATCGGTGCCGAGGCGCTCGATGGCGAAGAACATGTCCCGCCCATAGCGGTCGGCCACGTCGAAGGCGGTGCGGTGCATGTACTCGCCCGCGATCGGCAGCGTATCGAAATCGCGCAGCATCGTGCGGCGCAGTTCTGTCAGGCGAGCGGGCTCGGCGGTGCCGATGTAGAAGGTGGTGGTCTCATCCTCGCGCGCGAAGGTATCGAGGCGGACGGCGAAGACGATCAGCTTGCCGGCGCTTCCCGCAGCTTCGAACAGGCAGCGCGGATCGGCGTTGAAACGGGCGGGCACTTCGCTTTCAATGTCTCGCACATGGTCGGCATAGCTATGGTCGTGGGCCCATTTGTCCTTCGCCGGGTCGATGTCATCCTCGGTGAAAGCACTCTTGTCGATCCGTGAAAGGATTGTCTCCGGCTCATCGCCCAGCGCGATGCCGAGGTGGTTGACGAGGCGCAGGGTTCCATCCGGCAAAACCTCGCCAAACAGGGCAAGCTGCGTATAGGCAGGCCCGCGCCGGATCAGTGAACCGCCCGAATTGTTGCACACACCGCCCACCACGGACGCGCCAAGGCAGGATGATCCGATCACCGAATGCGGCTCGCGGCCATAGGGACGTAAGGCCTGCTCCAGCCGGTGCAGCGTGGTTCCCGGCTGACACAATACCTGCGCGCCCTCGCGGATGACCGCGAGACCGCCGAGCCGCGTTGTGCTGATGATGACCAGCCCGCCGGGATAGTCCGCGCCGTCAGGCGTCGACCCGCCGGTCAGGCCCGTGTTCGAGGCCTGCATGATGATCGAGACATCTGCCGCCACGCAGGCGCTGGCCGTGCGCCACAGCTCCACCAGACTGCCGGGGCGCACCACCGCGATGGCCGGGCCGTCGCCGGTGCGATAGCCCTTGCGGAACCGCGCCGTGGCCCGGCTTGCGGTAAGCACATGGCGCTTGCCGACCGCGCCGCGCAAGGCGGCCAAAAGCTGCGTGTCGCGGGTGTCTGGCATGGCTTTTACTGCGTCTGGACCTCATCGTCGGTCATCAGGTCTTCGCCGGCCAGCCACGTCACGATCTCCCGCGCGGCGGGGTGGTCGATGGCGCCGTAGCGGGCGCGCAGGCGATCGACCCGTGCGCCCAGACGTTCATAACCCACGTCCTGAAGGGCGGGAAGGTCCTGCTGCAGCATCGCCGCGAACTCATCGCCCAGCAAGTGCCGTGCCGCCACGCCGAAAGCCTCGCCGTAAGCATAGTCGTCACCATCGGCGTAGAGCATCGGCAGGGTCAGCGCCGGGATGCAGCCGAGATGCGCCTGGATCGCGGGGTTGATCGCGTGGCCCGAGACATGCTCCCCAATCCGCGCCGGACGCCCGGTGAAGGCACGCAGGTGCAGGAAGCGCGACATGCGCGCGCCGTCGTTCACCGGGTAGTTGTCCCAGAGGCAAACTGGCCGTCCAAGCTCGTCCGCCACCCGCTCAAGGTGTGAAGATCCGATCTCGCGCGAGCAGACTTCCTCGCCGGTCCAGTAGACCTGCACGGCCGGATCGAGCGCGCGGCCCAGATCGCCGAGATAATCCTCCGGCCGGTCCCCGAACACCAGATCCAGCACCGGATCGTCGGAGTAATACGTCGGGCAGGTGTAGACCCGCGTGGCCCCGGTCAGCCCGGCGCAGAAGTTCACCACTTCCGCCTGCCGCGCGGCAAGCTGCGGCATGTCGCCGCGCAGATCGTCGAACAGCACCGCAAGGTCGTCGACACCGATCGCGTCGAGGTCAGCCACCCGGCGGGTCAGGTCGGCGCGGGCCTCGTCGTCGAACGGGTGGGTCGATCCCACCGGGGTAATCGCCATGCCGAAGCGCATTCCCAGCCCCCGGCATTCGGCCGAAAGACGCATCAGCGCGTCGGTCTTCGCGGTGTCATGGCCGGTGCGCCATTCGCGCCGCATCGCACGGTCGGCCTTGGGTCCATAGTGGTAGAACGCATAGCCCGCCTCGGCGAGCGATTGCACCACGTAGCTGCGCTCCGCATCAGTCCAGATGCGGCCGAAGCGCCCTTCTATCAGCCCGAGTTCGGGCACCTTGAACTGCGTTGTCATTCGCGGGTGTCCTCACGCGCGCCGCCGATCCACGTCGCCCGCACCAGCCGGTCGTCCGACAGGTGTACTAGGTCGGCGCGCAGACCCGGCGCGATGGTGCCGATTTCGTCGTCGAGGCGCAGGAACTTCGCGGGGTTACCGCTGGCCATGCGCGAGGCGGCGACGATATCGCAGCCCAGCATGTCCATCGCGTTACGCAGCGCCTGCGACATGCTCAGCGCCGATCCGGCCAAAGTACCGCCCGGCCCGCGGCAGGTGCCGTCGACCACGGCGATATCCTGATCCATCAGCGAAAAACGGCCCATCTGACCGCCCACCGGCGGCATCGCGTCGGTCACCAGCATGGCGCCGTCGATCCCGCGCGCCAGCAGCGCCACGCGCAGGGCGGCGGGGTGGACGTGGAGACCGTCAACGATCAAGCCGAAATGGCTCGCCCGGTCCTCCAGCGCCGCGCCCACCATGCCAGGCTCGCGGCTGAGGAACTGCGTCATCGCGTTGAACAGGTGGGTGAAGCCCACCAGTCCTTCGGCCAGCGCCGCACGGGTCTGGTCATAATCGGCAAGGCTGTGCCCGGCGCAGACCAGCACTCCGGCCTCTGCCAGCGCGCGCACGGTGCCCTCGGGAGCCAGCTCCGGCGCGATGGTGACGATGCGGCGGCCGGTGGTGGGGGCCGCAAGCCGGGCGATGACGGCCGCGTCGATGGCCGAAAAGCGCGTCTGGTCGTGAATGCCCTTCTTCGCGGCGTTGAGGTGCGGGCCTTCGATATGAACGCCCAGCACACCCGGAACCCCGGCCTCCAGCGCCGCCTCGCCCGCCTCGATCGCGGCTTCGACGACCTGCGGGTAATCGCTGATGAGCGTGGGCAGGATTCCAGTGGTGCCATAGCGGCGGTGCGCGGCGGCAATCGCGCGAATGCCCTCGATGTTGGGCATGTCGTTGAACAGCACGTCGCCGCCGCCGTTCACCTGCGTATCGATGAAGCCCGGCAGCAGCCAGCCCCCGCCCAGACTTTGCACCTCACAGCCATCGGGCAGAGCGCCTTGCGCGGCGAGACCGACGATGCGGCCCCATTTGAGGAGCAGGGCCTGCCCCTCCACCACCCGGTCGGCCAGAACGATGCGCGCGCCGGTAAGAGCCTGAACGGTCATAGGGTACGCGTTACCTTGTTGAGATGCGGAGGGCTGTCGGGGTTGCGGCCTCGCGCCAGCGAGAGCGCGTTGGCAAGGCCGTAGAAGCTCTGGATCTGGGCGATGGCACCCAGAACCGGGTGCACGTCGGTGCGCGAAGGCAGTACCAGACCGGCAGGCGCCACGTCCTCAGGCGCCCCGGCAGCAATCACATGCGCACCGCGCGCGGCGAAATCTGCGAGCCGGTCTCGCAGGCCGGTGCGCGCCACGTCTAGCGGCGCGAGTGCCAGCACGGCGCTGCCTTCGCCCACCAGCGTCATCGGGCCATGCGCCACTTCGGCGATGCTGAAGGCTTCCGCGTGCAAACTGGACGTCTCCTTCAGCTTGAGCGCGGCTTCACCCGCGATCGGCAGGGTCGGGCCGCGGCCCAGCACCAGCATCTCGCTGGCATCCTGCAACAGTGTGACGGCATCGGTCCAGTCGGCAATGGCCGCCGTTTCGAGCACTTCGCCCGTGCTTTCCAGCGCGGCGAGCAGCGCTTCATCCTGGCTCCACTCGGCGGCAAGGTGGGTGAGCGCGACCAGCATGCACACGAAACTCTTGGTCGCCGCCACGCTGGTTTCGGGTCCGGCGTGGACGGGGATGACGATCTGCGCCAGCTGCGCCAACGGCGATGCGGCATCGTTGACCACAGCGATGACGATCGCACCCTGTTCGCGCGCATCCTTGGCGGCGGCCAGCAGGTCAGGGCTGCGGCCGGACTGCGATATCGCGATCAGTGGTACATTGCGGAAATTCGCCGAAGTCGCGTGGTAAAGCGAGCCAACCGAAGGCGCATGGCTGAGCGTGGGCACCCGCGCGTGGGTCTCCAGCAGGAACTTGGCGAAGGCCGCCGCCTGGTCGGAACTGCCGCGTGCCAGCGTCGCCGCGAAAGGCGGGGCGAGGTCGCGCAGCTGCCGACCGGCATCGCGCACGAGATCGGCATTGAGGCGCAGCTGCTGCGCGCAGAGCGCCGGTGCTTCGCGGGCTTCGCGGGCCATCTGGGTCTGGTCCATAGGTGCCTCCAATGCCGTGTTAGGGGTCGTCAATGTCATGCCTAGGGCAGATACCACTTTCGCATTTTGGCACAAGTGGCATTAAAGTGGTTTTGTTTTTGACGCATCTGATGATACCGGTCTGGTTCGCATGAGGGTCGAACCTTGGGAGCAACCATGTTGAAGATCGAAACCGCCGTGTCCGATGGACAGGGCAGCGTCAACGAGGATGCGGTGGGCCACCACGGCAATGCGGCCTGGGTGATCGACGGCGCCACCGGCATCGGCGCTTCACTGCTGGACGCGCCCTCGGACGCTTCATGGCTGGCGCAGACCGCGAGCCGCCTCCTTGGCGAAGTGCTGACGCTAAGCCCCGAACTGCCGACCGTCGAAGTGCTACGCACCGTCATGACCCGCTGCGCCGAGGCGCTGAAGCGAGAGCAGGTTCGCCCCGCCGCCGAGCCGCATGAGCACCCCTCCGCCGCCTTCGCGATGGTGCGCATCATCGAAGGCGAGGCCGAATTCACGACGCTGGCGGACTGCCGGGTCGCCGCGCTCGGCGGGGCCGGTGAGGCCCGACTTTTCGGCGTTTCCACGCTCGATGCCATCGAGGCGCGCACGCTGGCAGCGGCCAAAACGATCCTCGATGCCGCCCCCGTCGTCACGCCCGATGCGCTCAAGGCGCAGCTTATGCCGGTGCTGCGCGCCAACCGCAGCCTGATGAACCGCGAGGGCGGCTACTGGGTGCTGGGCACCGAGCCTGCCGCCGCCGACCATGTGTGGCAGACCCGGATACCGCTGCGCGCGCAACAACGCTTCGCCATCGCCAGTGACGGTTTCCTGCGCCTCATCGAGCTTTTTGATGCCGCTACGCCTGCTGACATGCTCGCCATTTCTGGCGCCGAAGATGCGGCGCGCTGGATCGAGCGACTGCGCGACTTTGAACGCCAGCCCGATTCGCTGCGCCGTTTCACGCGCGTGAAGCCGCATGACGATGCCAGCCTTGTCGTTTGCATTTGGAAGGATACGTAACGATGCTGGTCATGGGTTACATGAGCGGAACGTCGCTGGACGGCGTCGATGTCGCGCTCGTCGAGACGGACGGGGAGCGGATCGAAGCCTTCGGGGCGTCAGCGATGA
Organism: Novosphingobium barchaimii LL02; assembly: GCF_001046635.1. Taxonomy (GTDB): domain Bacteria; phylum Pseudomonadota; class Alphaproteobacteria; order Sphingomonadales; family Sphingomonadaceae; genus Novosphingobium; species Novosphingobium barchaimii. Next base: position 549,819 of record NZ_KQ130453.1, on the reverse strand, counting down.
TGGCGTTTTCGCCGGGCGAATGCGCCGCCATCGAGCGCGCGACTGCCGATGCACTGGCGTGGAATGGCTACGGCGATACGCCTGCCTCCTTCGCCGCCGCCGCGCAGGTTATCGAGGGCGCGCATATCCGCGCCGGGCGCGCGGTGATCGCGCAGGCCGGGCGTGCGCCCGACCTCATCGGCTTTCACGGACAGACCCTGCTACACCGGCCGGAACGCCAGATCACCGTGCAGATCGGCGATCCGCAGGTCATCGCCGATGCGCTGGACGTCTCGGTGGTCGCGCAGATGCGGCAGGACGATCTCATGGCCGGGGGGCAAGGTGCGCCGCTGGTTCCGGCTTATCACGCCGCGCTGGCGGAGCGGCTTGGATTGGCTGGCCCCGTTGCGTTTCTTAATGTCGGCGGCGTGGCGAACCTCACCTGGATCAGCGCTGACGGCGAACTGATCGCCTTCGATACCGGCCCCGGCAACGGGCTGATCGACCAGGTCGTGCAGGCCCGAGGCGCCGGGCGTTATGACGACGGCGGGCGCTTTGCGGCGGCGGGAACGGTCGATGCCGGCGTGCTGGCGGACCTGCTTTCCCACCCGCATTTCCGGGGAGAAGGCCCGAAGTCGCTTGACCGCTACGACTTTCCGCTCGAATGGGCCGCCGCAAGGTCGCTGGAGGATGCGGCCGCGACGCTTACGGCCTTCACCGCGGCAGCTGTGGCACTGACGGCGCAGGCCCTGCCAAGCCCGCCGAAAGTCTGGATCGTCTGCGGCGGGGGGAGCCACAATCCCACGCTAATGGAGGCGCTGCGCGACCTCCTTGGCGATTGCCGCACGGCCAACAATGTAGGCCTGCGCGGTGACTTCATCGAGGCAGAGGCGATGGCCTTCCTCGCAGCGCGCAGCTTGCGCGGGTTGCCGCTGACCTTCCCTGGCACCACCGGGACGCCCCGCCCGCTGACCGGCGGGACGATCTGGCACCCTGCAAAGATTGTTGAAGTGGTCTGATACCACCTATTTACAAATCCGTGACAGGTCTACATAGGTACCGCCGATAAAAGATTACACCGTCGAGTCTTCGGGTCGCACCAGAACGACAAGTGATCTGGTTCAGGGAATATGGAAAAGTGAGGAGTTCCTAATGGTTAAGTCAAACAGGCAGGCCGTTGCACTGGCAGCGCTGGCTTTCGCTCTCGCGCAGGCACCCGGCGTCGCATTCGCGCAGTCCAGTACCGATGCGATGCCAGCTGACGATGCAGCCCAGGGCGGCGACATTGTCGTCACCGGCACCCGCATCGCGGTTCCGGGCCTGACCTCCAGCAGCCCCGTCGCATCGACCAGTCAAGAGCAGATCAAGCTCCAGTCGGCGCTGACCATCGAGGACTTCTCAACCAAGATTCCCCAGCTTTCCGGCGGTGTTCGCCAGGGTTCGCAGGGCAGCGACGCATTCGGCGCCCAGGTTCTCGAACTGCGAAACTTCGGGCAGAGCCGCTCGCTTGTCCTGATCGACGGCACCCGCGCCGCGCCTTTCAGCTTCCGTAACTCGGTCGACGTGAACGCCATCCCCGCCTCGCTCATCAAGCGTGTCGACGTGCTGACCGGCGGCGCCGCCGCAGTCTACGGCGCAGACGCGGTAGCGGGCGTGGTCAACTTCATCCTCAACGACGAGTTCACCGGCATTCGCGGCACCGCGACCTCGCGCCTGTCCGAACATGGCGGCGCGCAGTACGGCGGCTCGCTGATGATGGGCACTGGTCTTGGCGACCGCGGCAACATCGTCATCGCGGCGGACTACACCCAGCGCGACCTGATCCGCGCCGGTAAGCGTGACTGGGCGGCAACGCCGAACCAGACCATCCCCAGCCTCGGCGGCGTCTTCACTGACGTGGCGAGCGGACGCAAGTTCGGCTTCAGCGACAGCGGCGAATTCAGCACCAACCCTTCGGCGACTTCGAACATCTCCGACCAGTATCCGCTGGTTTCGCCGCTCAAGCGCATCAACGTCGCCGCGCTCTACAAGTACGAGATCACGCCGCAGATCGAGATTTACGGCCGCGCGATGTACACAAATTCGCGCACCGAAGAGACCGGCACTCCCGGCGCGACCCCGGCTTCGGTCAACCGCACCGTCTCGATCAGCGAGAGCAACCCGTTCCTTACCGATGCGATCCGCAACCAACTTACGTTCGTCAACGGCGCGGCGCAGGTGAACGTCGCGCGTTCGCTGGGTGAACTGGGCCTCGTCAACTACGAGACAGAACGCAACACCCTGCAACTCCAGACCGGCCTGCGCGGCCCGCTTACCAGCGCGATCAAGTGGAACTTCTACGCCCAGTACGGCCGTTCGACCGAGAACACGCTGATTACCGGCGACGGCCTTGTCAGCAACGCGGCCGGCGCGAACAACTTCGCCGCGATCGTCAACACCGTGAACATCTTTGGCCCGAATGCGGCGCTGGGCGATGCGCTGGGTAGCGACATCAACGGCTTCAACCGCAAGCGCGACCAGTTCGTGACGGCGGCGACGCTCAGCGGCACGCTGGAAGAACTGTTCTCGCTCCCCGCCGGTCCGATCGGCTTCGCCATCGGCGCCGAGTACCGCCGCGAGACCGCAAGCATCACCCAGGACACGGCGCTGCTGACCGGCAATACCTACCGCCAGGGCGTGCAGGCTGCCTATAGCGGCTCGTTCGACGTCAAGGAACTCTACGGAGAAGTCCTGATCCCGGTCCTTCGCGACCTGCCGCTGATCCGCAAGCTGGACGTGGGCGGCGCCTACCGCCTATCGGATTACAACCTGTTCGGCACCCACGGCACCTGGAAGGTCGAGGGCAACTGGGAAGTCGACCGCAACTTGCGTCTGCGTGGCACCTATCAGCGCGTGCTGCGTACCCCGAACTTCGGCGAGTTCGCCGCCAGCACCTCGTCGCTGCCATTCAACAACCTGGTCACCGTGGACCGCCTGAAGCCACGTTACGGCGGCGACCCCTGCGTTCTGGGCACCGGCGACGCTGCGCAATGCGCAAGGCTGGGCGCACCAGCCGTCGGTTCAGCAAACTCAAACGCCGCCAGCTACCTGACCGGCAACTACTATTACGGCGGCAACCCGGACATCAAGCCGGAGACGGGCTACACCACCACCATCGGCGGCGTACTCACCCCGACGTTCCTGCCCGGCCTGAATATCACGGTCGACTGGTACGAGCTTGACCTCAAGGGCGCTGTCGGCGTGATCCAGCCCATCGCCGCGATCACCAGCTGCTACATCACCAACCCCACCGCCGGTAATCCGCTGTGCGGCCTGGTGACGCGCAACTCGGACGGCACCTTCAAGGACGCCTACGTCAATAACCAGAACCTGGGCCGCCTGCTCCAGCGCGGTCTGGACATCGGTGCCAGCTACACGCTGCGCCAGGACTGGCTGCCGGGTGAAGGTCTGCGCCTTAGCTATCAGGGCAACATCGTTACCTCGTACAAGATCCAGGCGAACTCCACCGTCGCCGCGATTCAGTGCAAGGGCACGTTCGGCGCCACTTGCTCCAGCGACGGCACCACGCTGGTTCAGCCCGATTACCGCCACACGGTCGGCGTCGGCATGCTGTTCGACAAGGGCGTGATCCAGTTCGACTGGCAGCGCATCGGCAAGGTCAAGTCGAGCACGGCCGGTTCCACCGAGACGATTTCGGCGCAGAACACATTCGACCTCTCGGCGTCTTACGACTTCACCGAGACCGTCACGATGAGCGCGGGCGTCTACAACCTGCTCGACAAGAATCCCCCCCGCGTGTCGACGGGAGGCGTGTTCAACACCTTCCCCGACACGTACGATATCCTTGGACGCACGTTCGGCTTCTCGCTGACCGCGCACATCTAAGGACGTCAAACCTGCGTAGCGCCCGGCCATCCTCCTCCGGCCGGGCGCTCGCTTCTTGGAACAGTTCATGCGGCTGTGTCGAGGTATCTGTTTCAAGGTTATGTTTTACCATGTTTTCTGAGTCGTCAGGTGATTTCGCCTGATTAGAAAACGCTCTAAATCGCGGGCCTGACGACGTAGTTCTGGCCTGACCGGAGAATAGTTCGATGATGCTGCCGTTCACGATGGCGGACTGGCTGGTTATCGCCGCCTATCTCCTGCTGCTCCTTGCCGGAGGCTGGATCTTCACGCCGCGCAAGACCGAAACCGCGAACGACTATTTCCTCGCCGGCGGCAACGTGCCCGCATGGCTGGCGGCGATCTCGGTGCTGTCGGCCACGCAGTCTGCCGCGACGTTCCTCGGCGGTCCGGACTACGGCTACCACGGCGACCTCACCTATCTCAGCGGCAATATCGGGGGCCTGATGGGCGCGATCTTCGTGGCCCATGTGATGATCCCGCGTTTCTACGCGATCAAGGCGACCACCGCCTACGAACTGCTGACGCTGCGCTTCAGCGAGAAGGCGACCCGCTGGGCGGGCGGCATGTTCCTCGTCGGCCGGGTGTTTGCGGGCGGTGCGCGCGTGTATCTTGCCGCGATTGCGCTGGCTATGGTCATTACCGGGACCGTCGAGGCGCAGGGGATCATGATCGCGGCGGCCGTGCTGGTCGTGGCGAGCGTTATGTTCACCTTCGTCGGAGGCCTCAAGTCGGTCCTGTGGAACGACCTCATCCAATTCGTCGTCTATCTTGGTTCTGCCATCGCGGTTCTGGTATTCCTGCGCATGTCGATCCCGGCTTCGACCGGCGACATCATCGCGGGCTTGTCCAACACGCCCGAGGGTATCGACAAGCTCAGGGTCTTCGACTTCTCGTTCGACCTGTCGCGTCCGTTCTCGATGCTGGCGATCGTGACCGGCCTGGCGCTGCTCTACATCGCCAACGCCGGCATGGACCAGGACACCACGCAGCGCTTGCTTTCGTGCAAGGACGCCAAGACCGGCGCGCGCAGCCTTTACCTTTCGGTCATCGCGACGGTGCCGGTGGTCGGCATGTTCATCGTCATCGGCCTGCTGCTCTACATCTTCTACGACCGGCCCGACCTGATGGGCGGCGCCACGGCGGCTGCGGGCAACGAGTTCGGCGGCGAGAAGATCTCGATCTTCATGCACTATATCCTCACCCAGCTTCCGGGCGGCCTGCGCGGTCTGGTGACCGTGGGCATCTGCGCGGCGGCAGTGGCGACCACCAACTCGGCGCTGAATGCGATGTCCTCGGTGCTGGTGCAGGATTTCTACCGCCCCTGGCGCGAGAAGCGCGCCGCCAATGTCGCTCCGGTGGCCGAGCATCACTACGTGCAGGCCGGACGCGCCGGGATGGGCGTGATCGGCTTCGCGATGTTCCTCATGGCGATCGTCTCGTTCTATTGGCAGCGGTATTCGAGCATGGGCCTGCTGGAATTCGCGCTCCAGGTCATGGTGTTCACGTATGCTGGGCTGCTGGGCGTGTACTTCACCGCACTGTTTACCAATCGCGGCAATACCGGATCGGTCATCGCCTCGCTGCTGGTGGGCTTCGTCACCATCCTGCTGCTGCAGCCGGGGATCGCCCATGCGCTGGGCCTGCCGACCATCCTGAACGGGCTTTCGTTTCCCTTCCAGCTTTGCATCGGTACGCTCGTGGCCTTCGTGGTCTGCGCCGCGCCTGCGGGCACGGGGCAACAGGCTCTGACCTCCAAACATTGATGCGCCCTATGCGGACACCAGGAAAATCATGAAGACCGAAACCCTCGACCCCCGTTATCTCGACCTCGACCTCTGGCCGACCGAACTGGCGGTGGAAGCGATGCTCGACGGCCAGATGGCGGCCATCGCCGCGATCCAGTCCCAGACCGCGGCCATCGCCCGCGCGGCCGAGGAGGCGGCCAAGCGCCTTGGCGAGAACGGCCGGCTGGTCTTCGTCGGTGCCGGCACTTCGGGTCGCCTTGCCGTGCAGGACGGCACCGAGCTCTACCCCACTTTTGGCTGGCCGATGGAGCGGATGATCTTCCTCATGGCCGGCGGCGCAGGCGCGCTCACCGAGGCCTATGAAAACGCCGAGGACGATATCGAGGCAGGGCGCACCGAGATCATCGGTCACGCGGTCGGCCCAGCGGACGTGGTGATCGGTGTCGCTGCCAGCGGCCGCACGCCTTACACCGTCGCTGCCATCGAGCAGGCCCGCGCAGCAGGCGCCCTGACCATCGCCATCGCCAACAACTCCGGATCGGTGCTGGGCGAACGGGCCGAGCACGCCATCGTCGCCGTAACCGGCAGCGAAGTCGTCGCCGGGTCCACCCGCATGAAGGCTGGCACCGCGCAGAAGGCCGTGCTCAACCTGCTTTCCACCGCGATCATGATCCGGCGGGGGCTGGTCTATCAGGGTCGAATGGTCGCTATGCGCATATCCAATGCGAAGCTATTGCAACGTGGGCGCGGGATGGTCCAGGATATCGCCGGAGTGGACCCCGCCGTCGCGGCTCGCGCGCTCGAGACGGCGGGCGGAGAAATCCGTCTGGGCGTCATCGTCGCCATGGGGCTTCCCCTCGAAGAAGGACGCGCTCTCCTTGAGGCGCACGGGGGTAGTCTGCGCGAAGTCCTGCAGGTCCTGGAAAGACGAGATTGATCGAAGATGCGTGACATTGCCTGGACTCGCAGTGACGAAGGGACGCCGCTGTACCTGCAGCTTGCGCGGTCCCTGCGCGAGCATATCAGCAGCGGCGGCATCGATCCGGGCAGCGCCCTTCCCTCCGAACGCGATCTCAGCGAAATGGCGGGCATGTCGCGCGTTACCGTGCGCAAGGGCATCGAACAGCTGATCGATGAAGGCGTTCTGTTCCGCAAGCAAGGCTCGGGCACGTTCGTGGCGCGCCGGATCGAGGCGCCGGGTGCCAAGCTCAGCAGCTTTTCCGACGACACCCGATCACGCGGGGAAGACCCGGGCGTAGTGTGGATCTACAAGTCCTACGCCCAGCCCACCGAAGAAGAAGCCTCCGCGCTCAATGTCCTGACGACGGCAAAGGTCGCACGTCTAGGCCGAGTCCGCTTGGCTGGCGGTGAGCCGCTGGCGATAGAACACGCGGTGATTCCGGCCATCTTTATGCCGGACCTCGAAAGTCTGGGAGATTCGCTTTACCAGGCATTGGAAAGCCACGGTTTTCGCCCCACATCCGGCACCCAGCGCGTACGCGCTTCACTGGCGACGCCAACCGAGGCCGGGATCCTGTGTGTGGAGCAGAATTCCGAGGTGCTGCGGATCGAGCGCAAGACCCGTATCCCTGACGGGCGCATCGTCGAATTCACCCGCTCAGTCTACCGCGGCGACCGCTACGAATTCGTCACGGAGCTCAACGAAGTCTGAAACTGTGCGAGCCGGTGTGGACCGGCTCGACCGTCCTCAGGCCTTCCGGGCAAACCAGATAATGTGATCGTGGCCCTTGCCGCTCGTATAGGCCTTCACTTCCAGCGCCTGCACTTCGAAGCCGGCTTCCGCCAGCTGCACGGTGAACTTGGGCTCGGGAGTGGCAGACCAGATGGCAAGAACACCGCCGGGCTTCAGCGCCAACATGGCAGCTTTCAAGCCATGCGGTGAATACAGGTGATCGTTCAGGCGCCGGGTGAGCCCTTCCGGGCCGTTGTCGACGTCGAGCAGGATCGCGTCGTAAGCGTCCCGTGCCGTGTCGATCAGCATCGCGACATCGTCGCCGACGAGTACGACGCGCGGATCCTCCAGGCAATTGCCGGTCAGTTCCCGCATCGGGCCGCGTGCCCATTCGATGATTTCGGGGACGATTTCCACCACCGTCACGCTCGCATCGTCGCCCAGGGCGGCGAGCGCGGCGCGCAGGGTGAAGCCCATACCGTAACCACCGATCAGCAGTTGCGGCGCTGCGCGGTCGCCCAGACGCTCGCACGTCATCGTCGCGAGCGCTTCTTCCGATGCGATGATGTCGGTGCTCATCAGCTCATTGCGGTCGAGAAGGATGGCGAAGTCGGCGCCATTGCGCACGAGCTTCAGCTCCACGCCGTCGGGCACGCGAGCGGTGCCGATCAGTTCGTCTTCCGCCGTTGGCTGCAGCATTGGCTCGATCATCACGGCACCTTTCGGAAGTGTCAGTTTACTTCCGGCGTGCCTTGCGCGCAGCGTACTTCGCATCACGAGCCGCCTTGCGTTCGGCTTCGGTAAGTTCGGGAGGCGGGGCAGCCGCGATCGCGTCAAGCTTTGCCTGCTCGGCCTTCGCAGCCTTTTCAGCAATCTTTGCTTCGCGTGCGGCCTTGGTGGCCTCACGCTTGGCGGCCTGAGCGGCCTCGCGTTCGGCGGCCTTCGCCAGACGCTCTGCCTGCACGGCCGGGTCGATCGGGGCCTTCGACTTCAGCAGCTCAAGAGCCTTCGCCCGAGCCTGCGCGGCGGCATTCACCCGGTCCTGAATGCCCGGTTCCTTGTATCCTGCCATCAACTGCTACCTAATTCTCTTCTGATCATCTTGAATCGGAAAAGCGGCGCACCTTTCAGGTACGCCGCTTCCGTTAAACCGTTCAGGCCGGCTGAAGGTTGACGGCCGAGGTCTTGCCACGGCGATCGGTTTCCAGCTCGTAAGAAACGCGCTGTTCCTTGTCGAGGGTGCGCATGCCAGCGCGCTCAACAGCCGAGATGTGCACGAAAGCGTCGTCACCGCCGCCTTCAGGCGCGATAAAACCATAACCCTTGTCGGCGTTGAAGAACTTTACTTTTCCGGTAATCATGGGACGCATTCCTTGTCCGAGGTTGGCGGGCATACACCAACGTGGTGCATCCCGGCTTCGCGAAGCAACTAAGGGACAAAGGGAGCAGCTGAAGCGGCCCGATATCCGTCGATGGCGACATCAGCGTCGACGCCCATAGCACATTCTTTGCAGATAGCCATGACTGGTGTGAAATGGTTCGCATGACGTGAAAAAATCCGGCACCCGTCGCGGCTCACGGATGATCTCAGGCGTGACGCGGTAAATCGCCGCAAGCTCGCCGCCCCTCATACAGCCCCGTCAAGCATCGGGATTGCCCGGCTTTGGCCGATCCCCTCATCGCCGCCGAGCCACAAAGCCTGCTCCCGCATCGCGCGTCGCATCAAAGTCATCGGTATCGAGCGTCCGTCATGCGGCGGGATTTCACGAAGCTGCGGAAACATTTGGCTCTCAGCGAATTCAATCGAAAATCGGGCGAGTGCCGAATTGGCGAATCCCGCCAGGTCCTATCCCCATCCGTGCAGCGGCGGACTGTTCGCGCGATGTCGGCTTCATCGCCCCCGCCATGGCCGCCAAGGTCAAGATCACCGCCTACGGCTACACTATCTACGGAGACCTCAACGGCAAGCGAAGTGTGGTCAATTGTCCGCTGCGCCCAATCCTCAAGGCGCGTCTGCACTAAGCGGCCGAGCGCTCACCCTCATCCGCTTGCGCCTCCGCGTGCCCGCTGATCTCAGCACCGGCATTGGGCGCGAAGCGCAAGTTCCACAGCGTGGCGGACAGCGATATCGCCGTGACCACCCAGAACGCCGCCGAGAAATCGTTCATCGTCGGCGCCGCGTTGCCGTTGACGACCATCGCCAGGTGCAGCGCCACCGCCGCCACGCAAATGCCCAGCGACAGCATCAGTTGCTGGAAGGTGGAATAGAAGGCTGTAGCGCTGCTCATATGTTGCTTGTCCACGCCGGCGTATGCGATCGTGTTATAGGCGGTAAACTGAAACGACATAAAAAAACCCGAGAAGGCAAGGACGCAAAACATCGCCCACACCGGCCAGGACGCGCTGAACAGCCCGCAAATTGCATAGCCCGCTGTAGCTATAACGCCGTTCCAGATCAGGGCACGGCGGAAACCGAAACGACGCAGCACCCGCTGCGCCATGCTTTTCATGGCGAGCGAGCCGATCGCGGTTGCCACGGTGATCGTGCCACTGCGCGCGGCCGAAAAGCCAAGGCCCACCTGCATCATCAGCGGCAAGAGGAACGGCTGCGCTCCCTGGGTGATACGGGTGATCGAACCGGCTATCACGGCAAGGCGGAAAGTTTCGTCCCTCAGCAGGCCGAGGTCCAGGATCGCACCGACGCGGCCGCGCGCATGGCGGATGTAGAACACGCCGGCAGTCGCGCCGATCGCAACCAAAATCGATGCCAGGGTCGCTTCGCCGGGGCGACTGACCATCTCGAAGCCGAACAGCAGGCAGCCCAGAGATACACCGCTGAGAATGAAGCCCAAGGTATCGAAACGGGGCGGTTCATCCTCGCGGATATTGGCGATGAAGCGTCCAACTAGCCAAAAGCCGAGCGCGCCCACCGGCAAATTGATGTAGAAAATCCAGCGCCAGTCAAGATAGGTGACGATGAAGCCCCCAAGCGGCGGGCCCACGATCGGCCCGATCAGGGCGGGCACCAGCAGCCACGACATCGCATTCACCATGTCACGCTTGGCCACCGAGCGTAGCAGAACCAGCCGTCCGACCGGGATCATCATGGCGCCGCCGATTCCCTGCACGAAGCGGGAGACGACAATCGTTTCCAGCGTCGGAGATTGGCCGCAGGCAAGACTGCCCAACATGAAAAGCAGGATGGCGGTGCGGAATACGGTGCGCGATCCGAAGCGGTCCGCCAGTACGCCCGATGCAGGAATAAATATCGCCAGTGCCAGCAGGTACGATGTCAGCGCAACGCTCATTTCCTGCGGACGGACGCCGAAATCGCGTGCCATGGTCGGCAGCGCAGTCGCCAGCACGGTGGCGTCCACGAACTCCATGAACAGCGCCGAGGCGATGATCAGCGCGACCAGCCGGTAGTTCGCGCTCGACTGCGGCGGTCCAAGATCATCCGTGCGTGCAAGCGAGCCTGCGGCAGGGACGATGCCATCGCGCACTTCGGCGTTTACCGAGGCTATGCCGCGCCGACGCGGCCTCATCTTGGGGCCTCTGCGGCGTGGGCTGAAAGATACATGGCCTGCTTTCCGGTTCGAGAATTCTGATCGCCTCTCCCAAACCGGGCCGTCCATCTGCGTGGGCGCGCCGCACGGCCCATATAGGCATGTTCGGGCGCATTGGAACCCACCCCCGCCTCATGCTCGCCGCTCGGACATTAGCGACGGGAGTGTAAGCGGCGATTTCGCAGCACCGTGCCGGTGGTTCGTCCAGATTGCATCGATTACGGGGGGGCAAAGTCCAGGCCGACGCCTACAAGAAACTGTAACGCGCAAGGCGGCTGCATGCCACATTAGCGTAGCATGCCGGACGTAAACGCGCCTTCGACAACGAGGGGCCTTTTATGAACTGGTTGGTATCTTGCGCGGTTAGCCTGTCTGCAATTTTTGGCGGGCCTGCTGCTCAAGCCCAGTCGGCCTCAGCTGCGGACAGGCCCTCTCCGCCGGCCGCCCCGGTGGCGATGCGCATGACGGCGGCTGAAGCGCACCAGGGCGCTGCATCCGACGGCATCTATATCTATGCGATCGACAACGACCGGATCGGTAAATACCGGATCGCAACGGGAGAAAAAGTGACGCAGTGGCAAGGCGACCCCCGCCTGTTCCCGCACATGAACAGCTGCACCGTAGCCGAAACGGAACTGGTATGCGCCGCCTCCAACTATCCGGCAGTGCCGCAGACCAGTGCGGTGGAAATATTCGACACTCGCACGCTGAAGCACATCCGCAGCGTCAGCCTGGGATTTGGCCCCGGATCGCTGACCGTGATGGATCGTCATGACGGTAAGTGGTGGGCGGTTTTCGCCAACTACGAAGGCAAGGGCGGACAACCGGGCCGCGACTATCGCCAGACCATGCTGGTACGCATGGACGACCAGTTCCGCGCCGAGGCAAGTTGGGCCTTCCCTGAGGAAGTACTCGGTCGCATGGCGCCCAAGAGCTGCTCGGGCCTCAGCTGGGGCAAGGATGGCTTGATCTACGCCACCGGCCACGACCGACCCGAAGTCTATGCACTTAAACTGCCCGAAGCAGGTTCGCGATTGGAACTGGAGGAAACGCTCGGCATCTCCACGCCGGGGCAGGCGATCGACTGGGACCCCAAGGTATCCCGCCGCCTTTGGTCGATCGGCCGCGGCGCGAACGAAGTCATCGCGAGCGACATGCCGGCGGTGGTCGGCCGGCACCGATAAACAGCCATGCCGCCCCGTTCGAGGCGGCATGGCTTTCATTTCAGATCAGGCGGCGTCGACCAGAACGATTTCGCTGTCCTCGATCGCGGTCACCCTCAGCACATCGAGGTCGCTGATCGCCGCGCCGTCACGCGCATTGACGCGGATGTCACCAATCGTGACAGCGCCGGTCGCGGGCACCAGGTAGCCCTTGCGGTCCTTGCCGATAGGATATTCCGCTGTTTCGCCGGCCTTCAGCGTGGCCGCGACGATGCGGGCATCGGTGCGGATCGGCAAGGCGTCGTTGTCGTTCTCGTACCCCGAGGCGAGGGTCACGAACTTGCCCGAACGCTCACCCTTGGGGAAGGGCTTGGCGCCCCATGCGGGCGCATCGCCGCTACGGGTGGGGATGATCCAGATCTGGAAGATGCGCGTGGTGACGTCTTCCAGGTTGTATTCCGAGTGGCGCACGCCCGTGCCGGCAGACATCACCTGCACGTCGCCCGCTTCGGTACGGCCCTTGTTGCCAAGGTCGTCCTCGTGGGTGATCGCGCCTTCGCGAACGTAAGTGATGATTTCCATGTCGCGGTGCGGGTGCGGCGGAAAGCCGGTCTTCGGCGCGATGGTATCGTCGTTCCAGACCCGCAGGTTGCCCCAGTTCACACGCGAAGGATCGTGGTAATCGGCGAAGGAGAAGTGGTGCTTGGCGTCCAGCCAACCGTGGTTTGCGCCGCCGAGGCTGTCGAAGGGACGAAGTTCGATCATGGTAAGGTCTCCGGTGGAGGGGCGCATCCTGCGTCCCGTTGAGACCTATCTAGACTCCCCCGACTTTCTTGGTCAGAGAGATAAAATTGCGCAGTTTGTTCGAGGAAATAGAAAAGTGAACAATCCCGGCACCCCCACCCTGGATCAGCTGCGCATCCTGCTGGCGATCGTCGATAGCGGCAGCTTCGCCGGCGCCGGGCGCAAGCTCAATCGTGCGGTTTCGGTCATCAGTTATGGCATCGCCAATCTCGAAACGCAGCTGGGCCTGACCTTGTTCGAGCGCGAAGGCACCCGCAAGCCCAAGCTGACGGTTGCCGGCCGCGCGGTGCTGGCCGAGGCCCGCAGCGTAGCGCAGGGGATCGACGGCCTGCGCGCCACGGTGAAAGGCCTGCTCGACGGGCTGGAAGCCGAAGTCGACCTTGCAGTAGACGTCATGCTCCCTGCCGAGCGGCTCGGGCAGGTCCTGCGCGATTTCGCAGCGCAGTTTCCCACCGTCCAACTACGCCTCCATGTCGAGGCGCTGGGCGCGGTAACTGCCATGGTGCTCGACGGGACAAGCGTCATCGGCCTTTCGGGGCCGCTGTCTGCCGGGGTCGAGGGGATAGAGAGCCGGCTCGCGGGCTCCGTGCCGATGGTTCCTGTCGCCGCGCCGGATCATCCGCTCGGGCAGATGACACTGATCCCGCCGGGTGCCGGGCGCGAACACATTCAGCTGGTGCTGACCGATCGTTCGCGCTTCACCGAAGGACAGGACTATTCGGTGGTCAGTCCCAAGACCTGGCGTCTCGCGGACCTTGGCGCAAAGCACGCGCTGCTGCGGCAGGGCATCGGCTGGGGCAACATGCCGTTACAGATGATCGAGGGCGACCTGATGGCCGGCACGCTGGTCCGGCTCGTCATGCCCGATCACATCGGCGGCACCTACCGGTTTTCCGGCATCTGGCGCCGCGACACGCCGCCTGGCCCGGCGGCTTCGTGGCTGCTCGACCAGTTCGTGACCCTCGGCGCAGGCGACCGCGAGCTGGAGGAAATGGCCGATATCTGACCTTACGCGATCATGACATCGCCGGCGGCGGTTTCAGGAAGGGATCGTCGGGCAAGGGGATGAATTCCTGATCGTCGGCATCTGGCAGCTTCATGCGGCCTGCATCCCAGTCGGCAGCGGCCTGCCGTAGCCGGTCCTTCGAAGACGAGACAAAGTTCCAGTAGAGAAAACGCTCCCCCACCGGCTCACCGCCCAGCACCATGACCGTGGAACCCTCGGCCGCCGTCATGCGCGAGGCATCGGCGCCAAGCACGAGCATCTGCCCTGCCCCATAGCGCTGGCCGTCCAGTTCGATCGCCCCGGTCGCGATATAGACCGCGCGCTCGGCATGGCCCACGGGGATTTCGGCCTCGGCGCCGGCATCCATGTCGAGGTGTGCGTAGAACAGCGGTGAATGCGTACGCACGCTGGCGGTGAGGCCATAGGCACTGCCCGCGATCAGCTGGCCGCAAACTCCGGCATCGCTCCACTGTGGCAGGTCGTCCCCGGCATGGTGAGAGAAGGACGGCGCAGTTTCCTCGTCGCTATCGGGCAAGGCCACCCAGGCCTGGATACCATGCAGATGATCACCCACACTGCGCGCTTTCTCGAAGCGCTCGCTATGGGTGATGCCGCTGCCCGCAGTCATCCAGTTCACTTCCTGAGGGCGGATCGCCTGATGCGAACCGACGCTGTCGCGGTGAACGATCTCGCCCGAGAACAGGTATGTCACGGTCGACAGGCCGATATGCGGATGCGGGCGCACATCCAGGCTGCGCGGCGCGCCTGCGGCCACGTCCAGCGGTCCCATGTGGTCGAAAAACACGAAAGGCCCCACCATGCGCCGCTTCGCGAAAGGCAGGACGCGGCCGACGTCGAGCCCTCCGCCAAGACTGCGCCGACGCTGTTCTATCACCATTTCAATCATGGCTTACTGCATAAGCCAGGAAAGCAGCACGTACCACGCAAAATCGACCGCACATGGCCCATCACTCAGGCCACATCGACGCACTGGTTCATGCCCGACTGCTTGGCCCGGTACAGGGCTCCATCCGCATTCTTAATCGCGTCGCTGCTGTCCTGTCCGGGAATGAGGCCCACGATGACGACGCTCACCGTCGTGCGGATAACTGCGCCAGATGCGTCCTACACGGATGTCTGTTCGGGGCGCTTGCGAAGACGCTAGCACACCGAACGCATGATCGTTTGGCATACGCGAACTCCTCTTCTCCGGGCCGGGCGATCAGGTCTCCTTCGCGCATGCCGAAGCGCAGGATCGCGGCGAAGCGGGCCAACACAAGGTCGCCCGCAGCGTGGGCCGTACCAGTCGTCGATCTGCTTGAAATCGTCGAGGTCGAAGACCGCAAGACGCCGCCCGCAAATGGCTTCCAATACAGGCGATGGTGCGTCCAAGTGTCCGTAGGGCGCTGCAAATGGTCATTTGCGTTGACGAGCAGCCCTGTCGTGTGCTGGTAATCAATGGTCCGCTCATCAATTGGGTTCGCTGATCGAAATACAGCGAATACGATGCGGCACTTTCCGGGAGAAACTCATGCCAGAAACCGAACAGCTCGATCTTACCACTCTGACGGTGCAACTCCTGAGTGCCTATGTGGCCAACAACATTGTGGCGAGTACTGAGCTTGCCGGCCTGATCCAGACGACCAGGGCAGCGCTTACCGGCCAGGTGGAACCCGATCCCGTATCGGTGCCCGAATATGTTCCAGCCGTGAGTGTGCGCAAGAGCCTGGCTTCGCGGGATCATCTGCTCAGCCTGATCGACGGCAAACCTTACAAGACCCTCAAGCGCCACCTTGCCAGCAATGGTCTGACCCCCGCCGAATATCGGGAACGTTACAACCTGCCCAAAGACTATCCGATTGTGGCCCCGGCCTATTCGGAAATGCGCCGGGAGGTTTCCGTGCGCCTGGGCCTCGGTCGTCGTCCGTCCGCCGCGTCGACGGTGGCGGCACCGGCCGCCGAAGCCGCCCCTGCTCCCGCTGCCGCTCCCAAGGCAAAGGCGGCTACGAAAGCCAGCGCATCGAAAAAGCCCAGCGCGCCCAAGGTCAAGACGGTGCCCCCTGCCAATGCCGAGGCGACTGTCGTAGCGGATGCTCCCGCTAAGCCGAGCCGCGCCAAGGCAAAAGCTACCATCGAAGATTCACCGGCAAACGCACCCGAACCCTCCGCCATGGCCCCGGCCAATACGACCGCCGAGCCGAAGGCACGACGCGCCCGGATGGCGAGGCCGAAAAGCGCACCTGAAGCGTGAGTGACAAGCGCTTGACACGTACCAGTGTGGCGGCCGGTTTCCGGCTCCCGCGCACGTCTTCGCATGTATCGCGAAGCGTGCATGAAGTTCTCGATATTTAGGCATCGGCATTAGCCGACAACAACCCGGCCCCTTCCCGTGCCCGGTCATGCATGACGCTTGCGGCATTTGCGATTGACGTAGCGGGTGTCCTCGCCACAAGCGGCGCGCACTGCCTGTCGAGGGCTGCACCGCACTGCCGAGGAACGCCATGTCCAAGCACGATTCCGACCACTCAACGCCTCTCACTCCCCCTCCCCTCAAGGCTGACCGGCGCAAGTTCCTCGAAGGCCTGGCCGCATTGGGAGCCGCCGCTGCGGCAGGCAGCCCTGCTACTGCCGCCCCGGCGCGCGACGCACGCGCAACCCATAAGCGACCTACCCACCCTGTCAGCGACACCAGACTGCGCGAAGCGATCGACACGGTAGTGGTGATTTATGCCGAAAACCGCAGCTTCAACAATCTCTTCGCCGATTTCCCGGGCCTGGAGCAGCCACTTGCCTCCGTCCCTGCCGACCGTTGCATACAGCGCGACCGTGACGGCAAGCCATTCGACAAGCTGCCCAAGATCTGGGAAGGCCTCGTCCCGGACAAACAGGTGGTCGAACACACCGAATACGCCATCGGCCCGGACGACCTGCCGCTTCTGCCCAACGCTCCCTTCGCGCTTAAGACCCCCGATGGCGATCCGCTGCCTCAGGGCGTGGTGACGCGTGATCTCGTCCATGCATTCTACCAGAACCAGTGGCAGATCAACGGCGGACGCAACGATGGTTTCGTCGCCTGGGGCGACAGCGGCGCGCTGGTCATGGGGCACTACGGTGACAGCCGGGCGCAGCTGCGCCTGTGGCAGACTGCACGCGAGTTCACGTTGTGCGACAACTTTTTCATGGGCGCTTTCGGCGGCTCGTTCCTCAACCACCAATACCTGATCGCCGCGCAGCCGCCCTTCTATCCCGATGCTGACAAGGGCCCGCCCGCCAAGAGCATCGCGCAGATCGAAGGCGCAGACCCGACCGGCATCCGGCTCAAGCTGGCGGCAAAAACATCGGCCAGCGCGATGGACGGGCCCGCCAGCTTTGCGCCCAGCACGCTCTCGCCTGACTTCTGGGCGGTAAACACCATGCTCCCGCCTTACGCGCCGACCTACCAGCTCGACCCCGCGAAGCCGGGGTATGCCGACTGGTCGAGCGCACACACGCTGGTGCCGCAGCAGCACAAGACGATCGGCGATGTCCTTTCGGCGCGCGGGATCGGTTGGGCATGGTACGCTGGCGGCTGGAATGCAGCGCTGGGCGGTAATGGCAACACCATGCAGTTCCCCTCGCGTCCGAACTTCCAGCCTCACCACCAGCCTTTCAACTATTACGGCCGCTTCGCGCCGGGCACGAAAGACCGTGAGGAACACCTGCGCGATGCCGGCGAAGGCAGCACCGCACGCACCAACCACTTCCTTGCCGATGCCGAAGCGGGGCGCCTGCCTGCGGTCAGCTTCTACAAGCCGCAAGGCAACCTCAACATGCACGCCGGCTACTCGGACATCGATGCCGGTGACCGCCACCTTGCCGCCGTGATCGACACCCTGCGCGCCAGCCCGCAGTGGGAGCGCATGATGGTGGTCATCACCTTCGACGAGAACGGCGGATGGTGGGACCATGTCGCGCCGCCAAAGGGAGACCGGTGGGGCCCTGGCACGCGTATTCCAGCCGTCGTCGTCTCGCCCCATGCGCGCCGCGGGACGGTGGATCATACTGTTTACGACACCGGCTCGATCTCGCGCTTTCTCACCCGGCGCTTCGGGCTGGAGAAACTGCCCGGCCTTCTCATGCGCGAACAGGCCATGATCGCGGCGGGCGGTGTTGCGCCGGGCGACCTGACAGCGGCGCTCGACCTTTAACGCTGCTCGCCGGGGCGGAGTGGCAAGCCCGCCAAACACCGCCTTGCGTATCCCGGTTGGCGACCATCTGACGCCATGCTAGCGAAGTTCATGCTGACTATCAGGCAGATCGAGATCTTTCGCGGCGTAATGATCACCAAGACGGTGAGCGGCGCCGCGCGCATGCTGGGCACATCGCAGCCCGGCCTCAGCCGCATGCTTGGCCACATGGAGGACAAGTTACGCTTCCGTCTATTCGATCGCACCCGCGGCAGACTTGTTCCCACGCCCGAGGCCCGCGTTCTGTTCGACGAGATCGAACAGATCTACAAAGGTTTCAGCGACCTAGAACATATCGTCCAGCGGCTCGCCAAGGGGGAAGACCGTACCTTTGCCGTTGGCGCATCGCCTTCGCTGGGCCATTCGATGGTGCCGCAGATGCTCTCGCGGCTTACCGGCAACTATCCGGGGCTGACGATCCAGTTCGACATTCTCTCGGTCGAGCAGGCGGTGGACTGGCTGGCGCTCCAGCGCGGCGACTATGCCATGACGGTATTCCCCATCGACCACCCAAACGTGCTGTCCAGCCGGATCGGCAGCGGGCGCATGGTCTGCGCGGTTCCGGCCGGACACCCGCTCGCCGAACGCGAGCGCATCACGGTCGCCGATATTCGCGGTGAGCGCATCCAATCATTCCGCCGCGATACGCCGCACGGGCGAATTATCGCCCAGATGTACGCAGACGCCGGCGAAGAGCTGGAAGTGGCCACTTACGTGCGCTTCGCAGAAACCGCCGTTGCCTTCGTCGCCAATGGCATGGGCATCGCTCTGGTGGACAGTTTCACCGCCATGCAGGCCCATGCCGATACCGTGCGTTTTTTGGAGTTCGAGACGCCGGGCGTGCTGCCGGTCTACGTCAGCCGCAACCTAGACACCGCGCGAACCCTGGTCGGCGAAACTTTCGAGGAAATAGCGCGTAACATTCTGCTGAACCTGCCAAGAGCGCCCGCCCTTTCCGCAATGCCGCCGCCATAACGGATAATATAATGGCAGGATATAACATAAGGGCATGAATCACATCGTTGGGTGCTCTGGCCAATACCGGTGCGAAATCGCACCCTGAGGATGTCGGCATCGGAGCGGCCACGTCGCAATCCGATCGCCAGGAACTGCAAAGGCGCGCATCAAGCGCCGCAAGAGGATGGGGAAAGGCGTTACAATGCCCAGTTATTCCGCAGCCGGATCAGTATCCGTGCGGCCCTATGTGACTGTAACCGAACGGGGCACGACCGGGGGTATTGCGCAGGGCAGCGATTTTTGGACGCTGCGCCAGGTCCTCATCGTGGCGATCTGTTTCGTACTCAACATGCTGGACGGTATGGACGTGCTGATCCTCTCCTACATTGCCCCGGCGCTTTCGGCCGACTGGCAGATCAGCCCGGAAAATCTCGGCGTCGTATTCAGCGCCAGCCTTGCCGGCATGGCCGCAGGTGGGTTGCTCATCGCCCCGCTGGCCGACCGCTTCGGCCGCCGCAAGCTGATACTCGCCTCGCTGGTGATGATGGCGACCGCGATGTTCGGATCGGCGCTGGCCGGATCCATCACTGAACTCATCGTCTCGCGCTTTATCGTCGGCATCGGCATCGGCACCGTGCTTGCCAGCATGGCGGCGCTGACTGCAGAGTATGCGCCTGCGCGGCACCGCACCTTCGCAGTCGGCTTCCTGCAGGCGGGCTACCCGGTCGGTGCGACTGTTACCGGCTTCGTGGTTGCTCATCAGATCGACCTTCACGGATGGCAGGCGATGCTGCTGGGCGCGGCTATCCTGTGCGCGGCCGCCCTGCCGCTGGTGTGGCTGCTGCTGCCCGAATCCGTCGACTTCCTGATTTCCAACCAGCCCCGCAACGCCCTTGCCCGCGCCAACAAACTGCTCGTCTCGATCGGCCGGCCCCCGCTGGAGGCCCTTCCCGAACTCCGCATCGCGGAAAAGAGCCAGATCGGCCTGCGCGGCGTACTTGGTGCAGGCCGCACCCGTGGCACGTTGCTGCTGTGGATGGCGACGATCTTCGGCTTCATGACGCTCTACTTCGTCATCAGCTGGATTCCCAAGCTGGCGGTCGAGGCCGGACTGCCCGCCACCGAGGCCATCTATGCCGGGGCGATCTACAACATCGGGGCTTTCATCGGCATTACCTCGATCGGCCTTGCCGCATCGCGCATCGACCTGCGCCGCCTGATCCTGATCTACATGGTGCTGGCCGCCGGAGCCCTCGTCGTGTTTGGCGCCGTGTCCATGCCGATCGCCGCAACGCTGTCGACCGCCTTTCTCATCGGCGCCTTCATCCAGGGCGGCTTCAACGGCTGCTACCCGCTCGCCACCAGATTCTACCCCGCGGAGGTCCGCAGCACCGGGCTTGGCTGGGCGATGGGCGTGGGCCGCATCGGCGCGGTGATCGGGCCAATGCTGGGCGGAATTCTGCTGGCGGAGAAAGTAGCGCTGCCTGTGATCTTCGTGATCTTCGCGGTTCCGGCGGTCTTGGCAGGACTGTGCGCCTCGTTGATCCGTCTCCCGGCCGAGGACTGAGCGCCTTTCTCCTTTCAAAGGATCGTTTTTCATGTTCCATTCCCCGGTGGCTGCCACGGGCGCCTCGCGCTCGTCCACTCTCTGCGCCCTGATCGGCACCGGCATCGGCGGATCGCGCAGCCGCGCCATGCACGAAGGCGAAGCGGCGGCCATGGGACTGCCGCTCGTCTACCGCATTCTGGACAGCGAAGTGATCGGCTTCGGAAACGACCTCGGCGAGTTTCTGGACATGCTGGCAAGGATCGGGTTCGACGGGTTCAACGTCACCCATCCCTTCAAGAACGCGGTCCTGCCCTTGATGGACGAACTCTCCGATGCTGCCCGCCGCCTCGGCGCGGTCAACACTGTGTTGCTACGCCAGGGTCGTATGATCGGCGACAACACCGACTGGTCGGGCTACCGCGCCCACTTTCTCGCCGGTCTGGGCAGCTTGCCGCGCTGCCGGGTAGCCATGATCGGCGCAGGCGGCGCGGCAGCAGCGGTAGGCTATGCCCACCTCGACCTTGGCGCCCGCCATCTGTCCATCTTCGACCCCGCTGCAGCCCGCGCGAAAGCTCTGGTGGAGCGCCTGTCCGGGCTGTTCCCCGAGGCGCAGGTGATTGCCGCATCGACCGTCGAAGATGCGATCTCCGGCACTGATGGCGTCGTTCAGGCATCGCCCGTCGGCATGCTCAGCCACCCCGGACTACCCTTCGATCCCGCACTACTCTCAAGCGAAATGTGGGTTTCGGACATCATCTACTTTCCTCTGGAAACCGAGATTCTGAAAGCCGCAAAAGCCTTGGGCTGCGCTACGCTTGACGGCGGCGGAATGGCCGTGATGCAGGCCGCCCATGCCTTCGCCCTCTTCACCGGGCGCAAACCGGACACCCTGCGTATGCTCGCCGATTTCGCCGCCGCCAGCGCAAGGCCGGCGCAGAGACCTTCCCCGTCACGAAGCGCGTTCCGCATCAGATAGCCGCCACCGCAGAACCCCTTCCAATGCGCGCACGAACGAAACTGCAACCACTTCGTGGACACGAAGCGATCAGGGTGATGGACTGGGGGCTCCCATCTATTCCATCACCTCCTGAACGTCGCGAAATCGGTTCTGCGCCGCCAGTCTAACCCCGGCGTTAGGCGCTCCGTACCCGGTATAAGTTCCGCACCTCTCGACGAATTCGAAGAAGAACAGCTTGTCGAATGCCCGGCTGTAGAGCTGGCGATAGGCGTTGCCATCGCCGTCCTCGTCGTAAAGCATACCGGCCTGTTCCATGCGCGTGGCCGCTTCCTCTTCGAACCCGAAGCGCGCGGCGAGATCGTCGTAGTAGTTTTCCGAAATCTCCAGCATCGCCGCGCCGCGTTGGCGGGTGACGGCTGCAGTCGTGAACAGGTCGTCGCTGGCGAATGCGACGTGCTGGAAGCCCCCGCCCATCCCTTGTGCAAGGAAGCGGGAGGACAGTGTCTCGCGTGCGTCGGAGGCGTTGAGCGTCAGGCGGAACGCGCCGCCAGGGGACTGGAGCGCTTGGCTGTGGACGAGGCCGGATGGGTCGATCACATCGTTCGCGTCGCGCCCTTCCAATCCGAATAGGGCGCGCCAGTAAAGTTGCCAGGACAGGAACTCGTCGTTGTGGACCACTGCCGCCAAGTGATCGATGTTGCAGACGCGGGCATCGTCGGTCAGGTCCGGTGCGGGCACGGCATCGAATTCGCGGGTCCAGAGTGCTTCCGCGCCGTCATCCTCGACGAGATAGACGAGGCTGCCGCCGACGCCGCGCAAGGCCGGCATGGCCATGCGGCCGGGGCGGCCTTCGGGGCTATAGGCACGAATGCCGAGGGCGGCGGCGCGGTCCATGACGGCCTGGGCATCCTTCACACGGACGCCGATGGCGCAGATCGAGGTGCCGTGGACGATGCGGTAAGAGCGTGCAAAACCCTTCGGTTCGGCATTGATGACAAGGTTGACGTTGCCCTGCCGCCAGCGGGTCACCTTCTTGGTGCGATGGCTGCCGACATGCGAGAAACCCAGCGTTCCGAAGGTATCGCCCAGCCTTGCCATATCGTCACCGGCGGCGGTGAACTCGACGAATTCGGCGCCCAGCGGGGCTTGCGGTGCAGGCATGTCCGTCGGCCGGTCCAGCAGGCGCTTGGCGGCGTCCCGCACGGATTCGAGCGAGCGGCGCCCGTCCTGCGCTACAAGGCGCGAGGAGATCGATCGGAAGCGGTCGTTGAAGATCTCCAGCGAAAGCGGCCCCTCGTAGCCGGTGCGCAGGATTTCCGCGACGTAGCCCGTCAAGTCCAGCCCGCCCTGTCCGGGAAGGTTGCGAAAATGACGGCTCCAATAAAGCAGGTCCATGTCGAGCAACGGTGCGTCGGCAAGCTGAACGTAGACGATCTTGTCGCCTGGAATATCGCGGATACTTTCGCTGGGAACGCGGCGCGCAAGCGAATGGAAGCTGTCGAGGATAATGCCGATCGCAGGGTTGTCGACTTCTTTCACGATCGACCAGACATCGCGGTGATCGTTAACGTGGCGGCCCCAGGCGAGCGCTTCGTAGCCGACGAGAATGCCGCGTGCGGCGGCCCGTTCTCCCAGTTCGCGAAAATCGTCGACGATGCGGGCACGCTCGCCCAGCGATACGGGGGAGCAATTGGAACAGACGAGGATACGGTCCGTGCCCAGTTCGCCCATCAGGTCGAACTTGCGCTCGGCCCGGTCCATGACGCGGGTGCGCAAGTCGCCGGGCATACCTTCGAAGTCGCGGAACGGCTGGTAGAGCGAGCAGTGTAGCCCGAGATCGGACATAACCCCGCGCACTTGCGCAGGCCGCAAAGCCGAGCCGATCAGATCATTCTCGAAGATCTCGACGCTGTCGAAGCCCGCGTCGGCGGCGGCCTTGAGCTTCTCCTCAAGCGTTCCGCGTAGCGAGACGGTAGCGATAGCGTTGGGCATGGAGACCTTCCTCGAAACGGTTACAGCTCCGATATCGGCCCGGCGAGAAGCCAGTTGAACCGGCTGTGACGCACTTTACCATGCCTTGGTGTTATAGGTGACGCGGCATTCCGCCGGCACGGCGTAATTCAGAGTTCCTCGGGCCAGTAGAGCCGCATCGGGTTCGTCACGAGGAGCTTGGTCTGCAATGCTGCGGTCGGCGCGATACGGGGGATCATGTCGACTAGATGGCCGTCGTCAGGAACATCGTCCTGCATGTTGGGGTGCGGCCAGTCTGTGCCCCATATCACGCGGTCCTGATAGTCCGATACCAGCGGCGCGACCGCATCGGCGAATGCGTTCCATGGAGCACCCACCCCGTCAAGTCGGTCGGGGCAGCTGGCTTTGAACCAGATGTCGTCGCGGGAATCGAGCAGACCGCGGAAGGCCTTCATGTCGCGGCAGTCTGGTCCCTGGGTTACGTCAGGGCGGCCCATATGGTCGATCACCAGCGGCACCGGGATCGCGTCCATGAAGGGGCGCAGTTCTTCGAGGATATCGGCTTCGAAGTAGATCACGACATGCCAGCCTTCTGGCAGACGGCTGGCGACTTCAAGGAACCTGTCCTTTGGCGCATCGTCGACAAGTCGTTTGAGGAAGTTGAAGCGGATGCCGCGAATGCCGCCTTCGTGCATGGCTGCAAGCTGGGTCTCGGAGATCGCCGGGTCGACCACGGCGACACCCCTCGCCTTGCCTTGCGATCTGGCGATCGCGTCAAGTGTAGCGGCATTATCGGTGCCGTGGCAGCTCGCCTGAACGATGACATTGCGCGCGAAGCCCAGATGGTCACGAAGGGCGAACAGCACGTCCGGACCGGCGTCTTCCGGCAGGTACTTCGCCCGGGCGCTGAACGGGAACTGCGCCATCGGCCCGAAGACATGGCAATGCGCGTCGATCGCGCCGGCGGGCGGCGTATAGAGGGGCTTCGACGGATTGCCGTGCCATGAAACGATACGGTCAGACATAGACGTTTCCATCCATCAGTTTGCGCGCGGTGCGTAACAAGGCGGCGGTGACAACGGCGCCGCTTTCGTCGGTTTCGAGCACGCAGCTCATCTCGCCGGTCGGGTGCTCGACAGAGAGGATCTTGCGCGGACCAGGCCGGACCTGCGCCACCTGGGCGGCGGGTGAGCCTTCGATCAGACATGCCGTTGCGACGGAAACCGCGCCGAGCACGCCAGTTGCGGCATGGGCGCGGTGCGGGATGAAGCTGCGCACGGTCACCGCGCCGCCGTAGCGAGGCGGTGCCACGAGCATCATCTTGGGTACCGATTTGTCGGTAACATCGCCCAGGTTCATTCGCTCGCCCACGGCAAGGCGGATCGCCTCCATCCGTGCCTTCAACTCGGCGTCGGCATCAAGGGTGTCCCGGTCCTCATAACCGGTGACGCCGATATCCTGCGCCTTCATCACCACACAGGGCATACCATTGTCGATCAGGGTAACCGGCACTCCGTTCACCACATCGACCGCGTTGCCTGAGGGCAGCAGCACCCCGCAAGAGGAACCGGCGGTATCGCGAAACTCCAGCGGGATCGGCGCGTGCTTGCCCGGAACACCGTCGATCGCGGCGTCGCCCTTGTAGGTCACCAGCCCGCCAGGCGATTGTACGGTGGCGACCGCGACCTGCCCGGTGTTCTCCATGAAGATGGCGACGCGGGTTTCATCGCCGGTGGCCTCGACCAGCCCGCGTTCGATGGCGAAAGGACCGATGCCGGCGAGAATGTTGCCACAGTTCTGCTGATCCGAGACAAGGGCCTTGTCGACGAAAACCTGCAAGAACAGATAATCAACGTCGATCCCATCGCGCGTGGACTTGCTGACCACGGCGACTTTGCTGGTCAGCGGATCGGCGCCGCCCATGCCGTCAATCTGGCGCGCGTCCGGAGAGCCCATCACGCCGAGCAAAAACGCGTCGCGCTCTGCAATGTCCGCAGGCAGATCGTCCCTGAGGAAATAGCCGCCCTTGGACGTCCCTCCCCGCATCCACATGCACGGTACCTCAGACATACTTGAGGCCCTCCTTTTCCAGACGTTCGCGCATCTTGTACATGTCGAGGCCCAGGATACCGGAGGCCAGCTTGTCGCGCTTTTCGCCTTCGTTGGCTTCGCGGGCCTGCGCTGCGGCGAGGACCTGCGCGGCTTTCTCACGGGGAACTACGCAGACGCCGTCGTCGTCGGCGACGATCACATCGCCCGCCTGCACCGGCGCATTGGCACACACGAGGGGTACATTGACGCTGCCCAGAGTGTTCTTGACGGTGCCTTGCGCGTAGATGGCCTTGGACCAGACGGGGAATTCCATCTCGGTCAGATCACGCACGTCGCGCACGCCGGCATCGATCACCAGACCCCGGCAACCACGCGCGATCGCGCTGGTGGCGAGCAGGTCGCCAAAGTAGCCATCCTCGCAAGGGGAAGTCGGGGCGAGCACCATGATGTCGCCTTCCCTCAACTGTTCGATGGCGACGTGGATCATCCAGTTGTCGCCCGGCGCCGCGCTGATGGTCACGGTTGAGCCGGCGATGCGCGCACCGCGATAGATTGGGCGAATGTAGCTGGCGAGCAGGCCGGTGCGGCCCTGCGCTTCGTGGACGGTTGCGACGCCGCACCGGGCGAGGCCGTCAATCACTGCCGGGTCCGCACGCTCGATGTTCTGGACGACGATACCACCCATGCCATGCACTCCTTCTGTTTATCCCGAGATGGTGGATGCGGTGCGGCGCGGGAAAGAGAACTTTGGCAAGTGCGATAGGATTTGGCTAAGAATGAGAACATGGAGATATGGAGCCTGAACCTGCGGCACCTGCGTGCAGTGGGACAAATCGCGCAATTGGGCACGGTGAATGCCGCTGCGCTGGCCGTGAACCTCAGCCAGCCTGCGATAACACAGGCGTTGGGTAGACTTGAAGTACAGCTGGGCCTGCCGCTGTTCGAACGCCGTCACGACGGCATGATGACAACCAGCGCCGGAGAAATCCTCAGCCCCCGGATCGAGGCCGCGCTGGCGCATATCCGCAGCCCGCATGTCACAATGTCGCGCATGCGCGCCATGCTCGCGCTGGCAGAAACTGGCAGCTATGCGGGCGCCAGCATCGCTACCGGACTGTCGCTACCCTCGATCCACCGCGCGGTGAACGACCTGGCACTGGCGCTGCGCCGTCCGCTGGCGGTGCGCCGTGGCAAGTCAGTCATTACGACCGAGGCCGGCACCCAACTCGCCCGTGAGTTCCGGCTGGCACAAGTCGAACTGGAAGCCGGCCTCTCCGAAATCGAGGCCTTGCGCGGTCACGAAACGCGGCGCATTTCCATCGGCGCCATGCCGCTATCCCGCGCGCGGATACTGCCTGCCGCCGTCGCCCGCTTCCTTACCCGGCGACCGCAAGTGCGCCTCACCATCGTTGAGGGATCGCGCGCCGAACTGGTCGAGCCTCTACGCAGCGGTGTCCTCGACGTGATGGTCGGCGCACTGCGCGATCCGCTGGTGGAGACCGACCTGCTGCAGAATCCCCTTTTCGAGGACGTGCCAGCCGTCTTCGCCCGGCGCGGCCATCCGCTGGCGCGCACCTTGCCCGGAACGCCGATCACTCCGGCCGAAATGGCGCGCTATCCCTTCACCCTGCCCCCGCGCGGTACGCCACTGCGCGACAGTTTCGACCGCTACTTCACTGCGCACCACCTGCCGCTGCCGCAAGTCCCGGTCGAATGTGGCTCGGTGATGATGATCCGGCAGGTGATGATGGGCGGAAATTCACTGGCGCTACTATCGCCCGATCAGGTCCAGGTGGAGATCGAGGCCGGATGGCTCAGCGAACTGGCGCGCCTGCCTGCGCAGTTCGCCCGGACAATCGGCATGACCACCCGCGCCTCCCTGCGCCCGACGGAAGTTCAGGCAGAGTTTTTCGCCGATCTGGAAGCTGCTGCGCACGACGACGGCGGCCGGCCCTGAAATAAACAATTAGACATAGCTTATCGCTAATAGGCAGTTCCGATTTGCCCAGAATGCACCATCGGGGCAGGCAGACCGCATGACAGGTTCCATCGCCCTGATCGGTTTCGGCGAGGCCGGATCGACATTCGCCCGCGCCGCAGGCTGGGGTTCGCGCGCCGCCGCCTTCGATGTGGCGCCCGTCCGGCGCGCCGCAATCGAAGCACACGGCGTCACGCTCTGCACCAATATCGCCGAGACGCTTGGCGGAGCCGCCATTGTACTCTCGCTAGTAACCGCGGACCAAGCCTTGGCGGTCGCCCGCGAATGCGCCGGGCTTATCGCCCCGGACGCACTATTCTGCGACATGAACTCGGTCGCGCCCGGCACCAAGCGAACGGCGGCCGAAGCCTTTGCCAAGACCCGGCGGCGCTATGTCGATGTGGCGGTAATGGCTCCGGTCAACCCCGCGCACATGGCCGTGCCGCTCAACATTTCCGGCCCAGACGCCGCCAGAGCCAGCGAAGGCCTGTGCGGCCTAGGCTTCACGAAAACCACCGTGGTGGGGGATGCGATCGGCCGCGCCTCGGCGATCAAGCTGGTGCGATCGGTCATGGTCAAGGGCATCGAAGCCCTGACGGCCGAGATGATGATGGCGGCCCATGCAGAGCGCGTGGCGGACGATGTTCTGGCCTCGCTCGATGCCAGCAAGAAGGCGCTTAACTGGGCCCAGCTCGCCGATTACAACCTTGATCGCATGATGGTCCACGGCCGCCGCCGCGCCGCTGAAATGGCCGAAGCTGCCCAGATGCTGCGCGACCTCGGAATTGCGCCGATGATGACCGAAAACACCGTGAACTGGCAACAAATGCTGGGAGATCGCGAGATCAATCCGCCGCCTGCAGGCTACGACGCCAAACTGGCCGCGGTCCATGAAACATCGACCGGAGAGAACTGAGCCATGAGCCTCGTCATCGACTGCCACGGCCACTACACCGTCCTGCCCAAGGCCCACGACGCCTGGCGAGAGGCGCAGGTCGCCGCCTTCAATGCAGGCGAGCCAATCCCCGCCTACCCCGAGATTTCCGACGCCGAAATCCGCGAGACGATCGAGCAGAACCAGCTGAAGCTTATCAAGGAGCGCGGCGCCGACCTTACGATCTTTTCGCCCCGTGCCAGCGCAATGGCGCACCACGTCGGCGACCAGGCGATCTCCCAGGAATGGGCGTTCCACTGCAACAATCTTGTCGCCCGAGTGGTGGAGATGTTCCCCGAGACCTTTGTAGGTGTATGCATGTTGCCGCAATCACCCAAGGCGGACCTGACCGGAAGTATCCGGGAACTGCGCCGCTGCATAGAGGAACTGGGCTTCATCGGTTGCAACCTCAACCCCGATCCGGGCGGCGGCCACTTCGAGCATCCGGCCTTGACCGACGAATACTGGTTCCCGCTCTACGAAGTCATGTGCGAACTGGACGTGCCGGCGATGATCCACGTGTCGGGTTCGTGCAACCCGGCGATGCACGCCACCGGCGGCTTCTACATCGCGGCGGATACAATCGCCTTCATGCAGCTGATGCAAGGTGATCTGTTCGCGAAGTTCCCGGCCTTGCGCTTCATCATCCCGCACGGCGGCGGCGCGGTGCCCTATCACTGGGGTCGCTACCGGGGCCTTGCGGACATGCTCAACAAGCCGAGCCTCGACGAATACATCATGAAGAACGTGTTCTTCGACACCTGCGTGTACCACCAGCCCGGGGTGAACCTGCTGGCCGACGTGATCGACAACAAGAACATCCTGTTCGGCTCAGAGATGGTCGGCGCGGTGCGCGGGATCGACCCGCAGACCGGCCACTACTTCGACGACACCAAGCGCTATATCGACGCGCTGGACATCACTGAAGAGAAACGCCGCGCCATCTTCGAGGGCAATAGCCGCACGGTCTTCCCGCGCCTCGACGCGCAGCTCAAGGCCAGAGGCCTGTGAGCGGCTCGCGCGACATACACGAATACCTTGGCGAGTTCGAGGATATCCCAGGCACGCGGGTCTATACCGCCGCTCGGGCACGGCGAGGCTATCACCTCAACCAGTTCGCGATGAGCCTCATGAAGGCCGAAAACCGGGCCCGGTGGCTGGCCGACGAAGCCGCCTATCTCAACGAATGGCCGATGACGCAGGACCAGAAGGGAGCCGTGCTTGCGCGCGATTACAACCTGCTGCTGGATCTTGGCGGCAACATCTATTTTCTGGCCAAAGTCTTCTCGACCGACGGCCTCAGCTTTCTGCAGGCGGTCAGCACCATGACCGGGATGAGCGTGGAAGAATACTCGGCGATGATGAATGCCGGCGGCCGCTCGCCCGAAGGGGTGCGGTCCATCAAGGAGCAGCGCTGACATGGCCCGGATAACCGCAGGCATCGCATCCAGCCATGTGCCGCTGCTCGGTGTTGCCGCCGACATGGGCAAGGACCGCAACGCCTATTTCACACCAATCTTCGAAGGCTACGACTGGACGCGAGAATGGATCGCGAAGCCCGAAGTCAAACCCGACGTCATAATCCTGGTCTACAACGACCATGCATCCGCCTTTGACATGAAGATCATCCCGACTTTCGCGATCGGCTGCGGCGAACGCTATAAGCCCGCCGACGAAGGCTGGGGGCCGCGCGAGGTAGCGGACGTGGAAGGCCACCCCGACCTCGCCTGGCATATCGCGCAAAGCCTTATCCTCGACGAATTCGACATGACCATCATCAACGAGATGGACGTCGACCACGGCCTCACCGTACCGCTGACGATGATGTACGATGCCCCGGATGCCTGGCCGGTCAAGGTAATCCCGCTGGCGGTCAACGTGGTCACGTATCCGCCGCCCTCCGGCAACCGCTGCTGGGCGCTGGGCGAGGCGATCGCGCGCGCCGTTCAGTCCTACGGCGAAGATCTCAACGTGCAGGTCTGGGGCACCGGCGGCATGAGCCACCAGCTCCAGGGCCCGCGCGCCGGCCTCATCAATGCCGAGTGGGACAACATGTTCCTCGACGGCATGGTGGGTACCACGCAGAAGTTGCGAACCATCCCGCACATCGAATATTTGCGCGAAACCGGCTCGGAAGGGATCGAGATGGTCATGTGGCTCATCATGCGCGGCGCGCTGGGGCACGAGACCAGGGCACTCCACCGGCATTACCACGTCCCCTGCTCCAACACTGCGATCGGGCACATCGTGCTTGAGCCGGTCGACGGCACGGTCCCGCCCAGTTCCACGCTGGAAGGCACCAATGCCGCCGCACAGGCCGCGATCTGATTTCCAACGCTTCACGAAATTCCAAGGAGAAACACATGCGTATTGCCCTGGTGGGCGCCGGTGCCTTCGGTGAAAAGCACCTCGACGGCCTCAAGAACATCGATGGTGTCGAGATCGCCTCCATCATCAGCCGGTCGGCCGAGCAGGCCGCCGAAGTTGCCGTCCGATACGGCGCGCCGCACTCCGGCACCGACCTTGCCGAAGCCCTCGCCCTTCGCGATGTGGACGCCGTGATCCTATGCACTCCCACACAGATGCACGCCGAGCAGGCCATCGCCTGCATGAACGCGGGCAAGCACGTGCAGGTCGAAATCCCGCTGTCGGACAGCTGGGCCGATGCCGAAGCGGTGGTCGCCAAGGCGAAGGAAACCGGCCTAGTGTGCATGGTCGGCCATACCCGCCGCTTCAATCCTTCGCACCAATATGTGCATGACAGGATCGCTGCGGGCGAATTCGCGTTACAGCAGATGGACGTGCAGACCTATTTCTTCCGCCGCAAGAACATCAATGCCAAGGGCGAGGCTCGTTCGTGGACCGACCACTTGCTCTGGCACCACGCCGCGCATACGATCGACCTGTTCGCCTACCAAAGCGGCAAGATCGTCACGGCCAACGTGATGCAGGGGCCAAGGCACCCGGAACTGGGCATCGCCATGGACATGTCGGTCCAGCTCAAGGCGGAGACGGGCGCGATCTGCACCCTTTCGCTTTCCTTCAACAACAACGGGCCGCTGGGCACCTTCTTCCGCTACATCGGCGATAGCGCTACGTACATCGCGCGCTACGACGACCTGGTGAACGGCAACGAAGAGCCGATCGACCTTACCGGCGTCACCGCCTCGAACAACGGCATCGAACTGCAGGACCGCGAGTTCGTCGCCGGCATCCGCGAGGGCCGTGAGCCGAACTCGTCGGCGGCCAAGGTGCTTGACTGCTACCGCGTCATCGGCGAACTCGCAGCCAGTCTCGAACAACAGGACGGCTGGAGCTGATGACACAACGCATTCTCGCGGGCCGGCAGGTCCATTCAGTGGGCCTTGGGTGCATGAACGTCGCGTGGGCCTACGGCTCTGCCCCTTCCCGCGAGGATGCGGTCGCGCTGTTCCGCCACGCGCTGGACGCCGGCTGCGATCACTTCGACACCGCGAACATCTACGGCGCCGGGGTGAGCGAGGAAATCCTTGGCGAAGCGATCATCGAACGGCGTGGGGAATTCCTGCTGGCCACCAAAACCGGCATCATCGTCGAAGGCCCGAACCGCGGCATCGACTGCCGTCCGGAATCGATCACGGCCTCGCTCGACGGCAGCCTCAAGCGGCTCGGCACGGATCATGTAGACCTGTTCTACATGCATCGTTTCGACCCCAAGGTGCCGATCGCCGATTCCGTCGGCGCCATGGCCCGCGCGATCGAGGCGGGCAAGATCAGCTCCTACGGCGTTTCGGAATGGTCGAGCGCCCATATCCGCGAAGCGCACGCCGTTCACCCGATGGCGGCGGTACAGACCGAATACTCGCTGTGGACCCGCAATGTCGAATTGGGCGTGCTGGAAACCACGCGGGAACTCGGCATCGCGCTTGTAGCCTTCTCTCCTCTCGCACGCGGGGCGCTGGGCGGCGAGCTACATGACGCCGCATCTCTCACCGAAAAGGACATCCGCCGCAGCATGCCCCGCTTCCAGCCGGAAAACTGGAACTGCAACATCGAACTGATCACCCGGTTCAACGCGCTCGCCGTCGAGGCGCAGACCACGCCCGCACAGCTGGCGCTGGCATGGGCCCTGTCGCGCGCAGAGCATATCCACGCGATCCCCGGCACCCGCACCATCCCCCACTTTGACCAGAACCATACCGCTGCCGGGCTGACCATCGCCGCTTCGGTGCTGGAAGAGGCCGGCGCGCTAATCAGCGAGCAGACCATCAGCGGCCGCCGCTACCCCGACGCCATACAGGCCAGCATCGACACCGAAGACTACTGAAACGAAGCGCGTGTTCCGGCTGCCCTTGCTAGCCGGAACACGCGCCATTCATGGTACAAACTTCGTCACGGGACGATTACGAAGTCCGGGTTGGACATCGCGAACACGGCATCGCGGTCGGGTGCGGGCGGGTAGATCCAAACGCCGTTGATCTCCTGCTTCACCTTCTTGCCCTCCTCACGCGTCAGGCGGACCTGCCGGTCCCAGCCCTCGGTGTAGAGCGCGCCCCAGGCGCCCAGGTCCAGACAGGTGACGTACTTGGGCTGACTGTAGGGATGAAGGTTCAGCCCGACGAGTTCGGCAGCCGCATTGTGCCCTGCCACGCGCCCGAGGCTGAGCGCGTGCTGGCAGGACATCACCGTAAAGTTGCCGACAGCGTCGGTTGCCGCCTTGACGGTATCGCCGGTGACGAAAATACCGTCCGCAGCCGGAGCGCGCAGGAAGGCATCGCCGACAACACGGCCCACCGCGTCATGCTCGCCGGGAACTTGCGCGGCGAGTGGATGGGCGCGCAGCCCCGCGCTCCACACCACCGTCGCGGCATCGATGCGCGAGCCGTCAGAAAGGGTGACGCCGTCCGCATCCACCGCCGTGAGGCGCACGCCGGGTCGCTGCTCGATATCCATTTCCACCAGCGCGGCCCGGACCGCCTCACCCGCCTCATCGCCCATGTCGGCGCCGATCTGCGGGGCGGGATCGACGATGACTACGCGAACCTGCGCGTCGCTGCCCAGTGCCGCGCGCAGGCGTTCGGGCATTTCAGCAGCGCCTTCGAGGCCGGTGAACCCGCCGCCGACAACAACCGCCGTATTGCGCGCTGCCGTTTCCGCCCGTGCTCCCAGCGACGTGATGTGAGCATCCAGACGCTGCGCGGAAACAAGCTGATCGACGTCGAAGGCATGGTCAGCAAGGCCGGGGATCGGCGGGGTCGCCAAGCGGCTGCCGGTGGCAAGGACGAAACGGTCCCACTTGATCGACTGCACGGCGCCATCGCCGTGCACGATCGTAGCCTCGCGCCCTTCCACGCCGATGTCCTGGATCAGGCCGCCGATATGGCGCACGCCCACGGCGGCCAGCAGTTCGGAAACATCCGGGTCCATATTCTCCAGCACGGCTTCATACAGGCGCGGGCGGATCACCAGGCGGGGTTCGGGCGATACGATCACCACCTCCACGTCGCCCTCACGCCCTGCCAACGAAATGGCACGGGCGGCAGAAAGAGCGGCCCAGACACCGGCAAAACCGGAACCGGCGACAAGAATGGTCTGCTTGCTCATTTGTGTTCTCCTTCAGGTTCACCGGACGCAAAGTCTCGATCCGCAAGGCACGATGCCTTATGGGGCAGGCACGAAGCAGGGCTTTCCCGGCAGCGTCCGGCGAGGACGACGGGAAAGAAAGTCAGATTTTCAGGGTATATCGAAGCGGATCAGGAAGGCCCGTCACGCGCCGGGCGACCGGTCCGGGCCGTTCGCGTGGTCTGGCGCTCACCGGCCCATTCTTTGAAATCGGCAAAGAAGCTGCCGGGCGCTTTGCGGTTAAATCGGCTGGCAACTTCGCCCAGCGTCTGGGCGGCAAGCACATCGCGCATTGCCTTTTCAGCCTGTTTCATCACCGCGTGGATCGCACAGATTCCCGAACTCGCCCAGCCGGGCACTTCGCCAGCGAACAACGCGCAGCGTTCGCGCACTTCCTGGCAGTCGAACAGCGGCTTCTCGCCTTCGATGGCATCGACGATCTGGAGGAACGTGATCTCATCCGCCGGACGCCCCAGCCGGTAGCCGCCACGCACGCCCTCGCTGGCGGCGACGATCCCGGCCTTTTCCAGCTTGGGGAAAATCTTTGCGAGGAAGCTGGGCGAGATGCCCTGAATCTCGGCGATCTCACGGCTGCTCAGCGCCTTGCCGTCATTTCCGACAAGCCAGAGCAATCCGTGGATGCCGTATTCGACGCTGGTGGTTATATGAGCCATGAACGCGGAGTTACTCCATCCGCGTTATAGCGTCAACAATTAAACGCAGACTAGATTGGTCCTCGTTAATTTTCCATCAGCCGTGGTAGCGCGTTTCTGAAAGGTCCAGTTCCCGCGTCAGCTTCTTGGCTGTCTCGCTGCCGATACGGCGGGTCCGCACGAGTTTAAGCACTGCGGCCCGCTCCGCCCTGACGCCGACGAGACGGAATTCCCGCAAGAGCCGGTCGCCGGCGCGGCTTTCGTCGGACTGCTTGCCGCTCAATCCCTCGACCCGCTCGCGGTAGAGGTTCATCACCTGCCCGCCTGCTTCGGCGTAGATATCGGCGTCCACCTTGTCTGTCGCCAAAGCGTGCTGGTGACGTTCGATGGCCTGAATGGCGGCTTCGGCAGTGGCGATGCGGGCATTGTCCTCCTCAGCCTGCTTGGCCGGTTCGGCGGGCATCGTCAGGCCTTTCAACAGCATCGGCAAGGCGACACTGGCCAGTACCAGCGAGACGACAATGACACCGGCCGCCAGGAAGATCGCCAGGTCGCGCGCGGGGAACGGGGTCCCGTCGTTCAGCACCAGTGGCAGCGTAAGTACACCGGCCAGCGTGATCGCGCCGCGCACACCCGCGAAGGACGTCGCCGCGACCAAGCGCCAGTCAGGGCTCTGGAAACCATCGCCCTTCTTCGCTTTGCGCAGGATGGTGAACTTGAGTGAAGCCCAGACCCATATAAAGCGCAGCGCCGCAAGCCCCGCCACGATCGCCAGAACATAGACGCCCAGCCACCAAGGCGCGGCATGGCCGGTCAGCGCGACTGTCTGCTTCGCGCCGGCAAGAATGCTCGGCAACTGCTCACCCAGTAGCACGAAGATGATGCCGTTGAGGGTGAACTGGACCATGTCCCACACCGAATTGCGGCGCATCCGCGTGACAGCAAGGGCCTGACGCGAGATTTCCGCGAAAGTCATCGTCACGCCAGCGCTCACCGCAGCAAGGATGCCGGAGGCGTGCATGTGTTCGGCGAGAAGGTAGGAGCCAAAGGGGATCAGCAGGCTGACGAGGATCTGCGAGCCGGTATCCTCACCCCAACGCTTGGTCACCCAGGCCTTGGCGCGCGTAGCGGCGATAGTGACGATGACGCCGGTCGCCAGTCCGCCAAGCGCGACCCAGGCGAAGCTCAGCGCCGCTTCCCCGGCCGAGAACGTGCCCGTCAACGCCGCCGCGACGGCAAAGCGCAGACAGACCAGGCCCGAAGCATCGTTGAGAAGCGATTCGCCTTCGAGGATGTGCATCATGCGCTTGGGGATCGGCACTCGCGCGGCGATGGCGGAAACTGCAATCGGGTCCGTCGGCGAAACGACCGCGGCAAGGGCGAAGGCCACGGCCAGCGGCATTGCCGGGATCATCCAGTGGATAAAAAAGCCCATGCCCACCACCGTCATCAACACCAACCCAAGGGCCAGTTCGACGACGGTGGAGGCATCCTTGAGCAGTTCGTCCTTGGGAATGCGCCAACCGTCCAGAAACAGCAGCGGCGGCAGGAAAAGGAACAGGAAAAGCTCTGGATCAAGCTCGACCCCGTGCGATGTAGACAGACCGATCGCCGCGCCAAGGACGATCTGGACCAGCGGAGTGGGAATGGAGAACGGCAGCATTCGGGCGAAGGCTCCGCTGACGACTACCGCCAGCAAGAGGAATAGCACGATAGAAACTGTCTCCAAAACTTCACTCCATGTTGCGGTGCACCCAGCTTAGGGGACTAGATGCAAAAGACGCAAGCCCCAGATGCCCTCCTGAACCGCATAAATGGCCATTTTCGGCCGATTGCAAAGCCGCCGTGAAGGCCCGAACGCCGCCGAGACGCGGCCCGGGATGGGGCAAGGCACCTATTTGGCAGAGCCCGCGTACCGGAGTGCAGTGTTTGCGTGTACCGCCGACGGGCCAGAACAGGTGGAACTACACCACCGAACAGACCCTGGAACAGGGATCGCCGCCAACGAAGCTGATGGTCGCCACCTCCAGATCGTGCCTCGCCTTGCGACCATCTGCGGCTGCAAGAAGTATCCTGCAACGCGCCCCGCTTGTTCCAGATTAGCGCGCCCTGCTCGGTCTGAACACTGGCGTCACCGGATCGAGTGCCCCTTTTTGGGCACCCGGTCTACCCGTCAGGCCGCCATGCGCACACGCGCCCTAGTATCTTCGTAAAGCGCGAAAAGTTCGGCGAAATGCTGGGTGATCGTGCGTGCCTCCTGCGGCTGCCGCCGCGGGCTGCGCAAGACGGTGGCGATGGCACGCGCCGCTGCCGCCGGGTCGCAGGCAGCGTAAGTCATGCCTGCGCCGTCGCCCGCGTGATCGGCCGCGCCGCCGCCATCGGGAACGATGACCGGCGTGCCGCTCGCGCGCGCTTCGGCAGCAGCCATGCAATAGGTTTCCGCCTCGCACCCATGGATCAATCCATCGGGACTGGCGAGAATGCGCGCGAACGTTTCGCGGTCGCGCTCGGGTTCGAACAGGCGAACGTGCGGATTGCCGGCGATGTGCTTGAGGATGGTGCGCCGCTCGCGCCCCTCACCGAACATGACGAGGCCGATAGGCGACTGCTGGCCGGCGGCGTTGACCGCGTCGATCACCATCGGCCAGCGCTTCTCGGGGGAAAGCCGCCCGCAGCCCAGCAGCAGGCTGGCACTTTCCGGCAGATCGCAGGCGGCCAGCAACCGCGCGCGCAACGCAGGATCGCGGTTAAGTGGGGAGAAGCGGCCCGGCTCCACCCCCATCGGCAACGTCACCGTGCGCGGCACACCGCCTTCGGCCAATCGGCGGGAAAGGTCGCTGTTGGCGCATACGACATGATCGAAGCGGCGAGAGTGGCGGCGCAGATGCTCCCAGTAGACCGAGAACTGCCAGTCGATCGTCCGGCGTGAGAAGACTTGGCCGAACCAGCGGTAGGCAAAGGCGGAAAGCGGGTCCGCATGCATCACCAGACTACGCGGCGCAGCGCCTGCCCAATCGGCGACAAGCCCCGCACTGCGCCAGGGCGAGGTCGCTTCCACGAAATCGGGCGCCAGTGCATCGAGGGCCCCGTGCAACTGCTCGGCCGAAGCGAAGTAGCCGTACTTGCGGTCCAGCGGGAAACGCGGGCTTTTCAGGGTGACGATACGGGCGTTAGGTCCGCGTTCGACCACGCCATCCTCGTCGCCGGGGGCGAGGATGACGATCTCGTGCCCCAGTTGTGGCCCGATGCGCAGCTTCTGTTCCACATAAGTGCGCACACCGCCGCCATGCGGGGTGTAAAAGGCGCAGACGTCGACGATCCTCATTGCCCGGTCACCTTGCTGCCAGCGGGGCAACGCCGAGGCCCCTGCGGTAGTTGAGCACGATCGAAAGCCGGGTCGGCGCGCCGCCCGCATTGGCGCTGGCACTGGCAGCCCGCGGCTTGCCAAGGAACAGCCGTGGGTTTCCGGCGAAACCGATGCCGTCGACCTTCCAGTTGAACTTGCGATCCTGGTCGCGGTCGTGGAGCAGGCTTACCGCATATGTGCCAGGGCGGGGCACTCGCACACAAAGGCGGACCGGGCCGCTCGCCGGAACCGGAATTTCCACGCGGCGGAAGGTCTTGCCGGCACCCACCAGCTTGTTGTCATCGGCGAGGAAATCGCGGTCGTTTGCCGGGTACACCTCAAGTTTGAGGTTGCCGGTGCGGTCCTTGAGGCCTTCGACCTCGACCGTGAAGGCGGCCCCGCTCTCGCCGGGACGGCAGCGGGCTTCGGCCTTGCCGAGATCAGGCGTGGAAGCCACGGCCGCAGCAGCGGCCAACGGCAATGCGACACCAAGGGATACGACGGAAATCATGGACGCCTCTCCAGGTTGACGAGATCGTGCAGGGCCACCAGCGCACCCAATACGAGGTGCGCGGCCAGGATCAGGCCCGCCATCAGCGCCATCAGCGTGCCGATATCCCGCTCCTCGCCCAGCACCACTACAGTGATGCCGGCAAACAGCAGGTCCTTGTTCGGGATGAGCGGCAGGCGCGAAACGAGCAGGCGCAGCGTCGCTAGGTAGAACCACCATGACAGTGCGACGCCGGGCAGGACAAGATGCCACAGGACCGCCGACAGCAGGGTCGACAGGACAATGCGGGCGAGGTGCATGCGCCCGATCATCCACAGTTCGGGCTTGGGCAGGCTGAACACCCTGCGGCGAAATGCCATCGCCGCGATCGAGATCACGAGGATCACGCCCAGCGATAGCATCAACACCCGCGCATCGATGCCCAGTGCATGGGTTCCCAGCAATGGCAAGACCAGCGCCATCAGCACCACGGTAAC
Source organism: Novosphingobium barchaimii LL02 (assembly GCF_001046635.1). Lineage (GTDB taxonomy): Bacteria > Pseudomonadota > Alphaproteobacteria > Sphingomonadales > Sphingomonadaceae > Novosphingobium > Novosphingobium barchaimii. The sequence continues at coordinate 510,745 of NZ_KQ130453.1, read as the reverse complement.
CGCGTTGCCGGTCATAGCGGAAATAATAGCGACGTCCTTGACCGCCCCGAAAGGCGCAGCAGCCAGGGTCACCCGGCGGCGAGCCCAGGTGTAGAAATAGGCCTCTCCGAGGTAGCCAAGCAAAAGCTCGTTATAAACCTTCTTACGTATCAGTGCGAGGAAGCCCGTCGCCGGAATGCCCCAGAGACGGCGGAAGATCAGCCATTCACTGGCAGGGGTGATGAGGTAGGATGCCGCAAAGACCAGCCAGAACGCCGGCGATGAAGGGATCATCGCCGGCAATCTGCGCAGTTCGATGCTGCTCGTCTCATGCACCACAGCGGCGATTACCGCGAGCGAGAGCAGAATCGAAAACACCGCGTTTCGCCCCCGGTTTGACGGGCGGTCCTGCGGCGTTAGCTGGATTGCGGGCAGATCGAGACTGCCTGCTGCAACGGTTTGGGACAAGGACATCTCCTGGATGATCCGAACTGCTATGAGCGCCGCAGCGACCGGCACGGCGCCAGCGCACTGCGGGCAAGGCCGCGCCTGCGATCGTGATCGCACCGCCGGGCAACATCCTGCATGAGTTCAATGTAACGATGCGCCGCGCCTTCGACTTCGTAGATCGAGGCCACTGAGCGGGCGCGCTGGGGATCGCCGCGCATCTGGCGAAGTTGTACCAGCCCTTGCGCAAAAGTCTCGATGCTGCCGGTGGGAACGATCAATCCGGTCCGTTCATGCTCGACAAGGCTGGTCATGCTGACGCAGCAGTCGGTCGCCAGTACAGGCAGCCCAGCCGCCAGCGCCTCGACGACGACGCCTGGAAGGCCCTCGTAATCCGAACTGAGGACCATCGCGTCGGACTTTTCCAGCAGCGCATCGATGCTGCCAACGTGGCCGGCGAAATGCACCTGCCTAGCGATGCCCAGCGCGTCCACCAGCGCTTCGAGCCGGGCGCGCTCTGGCCCTTCGCCGGCGATGGTCAGTTGATCGTCCGCCCGCGCCGCACCTGCGAAGGCCCGCAACAGCAGCGGATAGTTCTTCTGTGCCACCAGCCGCCCGGCGGCGAGGTAGCGCATACCCCAGGCAGAAGGCGGGCGCCGCTCGATCCGGCCCAGGTGGCGCAGCCGCTGCCGGGTGAGCACGGGATTGGCAATGACGCTGACCTGCTGCGCGTCCGCCAGCATACATTCGCGAATTTCCCGGCGCATCGGCTCGGATAAGGCGACCAGAGAATCGAACACTCTGCCTTGCATCCGCAGCCAGGTGCCATAGCCGCTGCGGATGGGCTGCGGCATGTCGGGCCGGTGCAGGGCGTTGCTGACCTTGAGCATCATCGGCGGCGCATGACCACCAAGCAGCAGTTTCATCGCAGCGGCGACAACAGCGTAAGTATTGCCAGGGCAGAACAGAAGATCGACCCGGCGCTCGACCAGGAAGCTGTAGAGGCTGTGGATCATCCACGGCGTTTCCCAGGACGCCGTCGCGAGCCGTGTGGGCACACTCCAGTAATCAAGCGCCGGCGCGCTGCACAGGCCCGAGCCACCCGAACGGCCAAGCACAACCGTCACCTGATGCCCCGCACTGCGCCACTGCGTGGCCAGCCCCAGCGCGACACGCTCCACGCCGCCCGGCTCCAGGCTGTGGATCGGAATCGCGATCCTTAGTGGTCCTTGTCCAAGCGCTTCGTGCATGTCCGTCAGACGCCGCCCCGCCGTCCTTATCCGCTCCGGCCCGCGCAGGACGGGAGGGAAATGAGTTCGTTACCAGCGGCCCTCTATGGAACGATGATTTCGGGTTTGTGACGGCGATACGGCCGGTCGCCTCACCGACACGCCAACGCCTTCGAACCGTAATGGGAAGTGTCAGACATGAATCTGCGCATAGCGGGAAGGTTCGTGGCTACGCGCGAAACGCGCCAGCGTGGTATCGATGCTGGCGATCAGCTCGGGTTTGGTGACATCGCCAGGATGCACCGCGATCCGCACCGTCGGCAGGACCGGCAGAACCTGCCGCGCCAGCCCGGCAAAGGCGATGGAAGAAACCGTGCGTGCCGCGCTGCGACTGGCCCAGGTAATCACCGGGCCGCGCGCCAGTACTTTGTCGCTGGCCGCGTCCCAGACCCGCCAGTGGTCCTCCGCCAAAGCCAGCCCGGATCGACGCAGCGCCGCGCGCGCTCCGGGACCATAGAGCCACGCCGGGGCAATGAATCCCGCCGCCGCGCGGCCCGTCGCGTCTTCGACAAGCGCCCTGCCCTTGTACATGCGGCGCAGAGCCTCGGCTTCCTCCAGCCCCAGGAACTCCCCCTCCGATGCCGTCATGTGGCGTGCCTTGATGCGGGCGAGGCCGCGATGCTCGGCGTAATCGCGGTGGAACCAGCCATGCACGAACATCTCCACTCCCGCATCCGACCAGGCCCGCAGCCGCGCCTTGAAAGCCGGAGCGCTGTCCAGCGGGTGACGCCCCCAGTGATCGGGAACCACCAGCATCGCGAAGCGCGGGCCGCCCAGCCGTCGTTCGAGCAGCGCGGCAAGCTGTTCCACCTCGCGCTCGAAACCGGGGCCGACATCATGGATCGAGGCAAGAAGGCGCTTGGTTTCGGTCATGGCTACCCCGCAGCTGATCGCGGCGTCCAATGCGCTCAGCCAGTTACAGTGTGAAGACGCCGCCTGTCATCGAAAGGTCGAAAGACGGTCAAGATAGCGACCCTGAACTGTCCTGAAACTGTCTGCACCACGTCAGAAAACACGCCCAGATGCTGCGTCGCACAAGAACTGGCACAGGGGGTTTTCAGCCATGCGCACCACATCGATCCGTAATTTCTGCATTCTGGGCGTCAGCTTCGCCGCGATCGCCGCCGCCACGCCCGCCTTCGCCGACGAGGCGGATGCTGCCGACGAAGCCGACGCCATCGTCGTCACCGGCCAGCGCACAACCTACAACAACGCCGCCCTCGACGAGAACCTGCTGGACGACAAGTCGCCGGTCGCCTCCGCGATCGACCTCATCGGCACCCTGCCCGGCGTGCAGGTCAACGAGGGCGACGCCTTCGGCTTCGACGACTGGTCGACCACCTATTCGATCCGCGGCTACCAGACCAACCTCGATACGCAGCAGGTCGGTCTGACCATCGACGGACTGCCCAACGGCGGCTCGGGCTACGGCGGCGGCTCCAAGGCCGGCCGCTTCGTCGACACCATGAACATCGGCACGGTGGAGGTTTTCCAGGGTACCGCCGACATCGCCTCGCGCTCGAACGAAGCGCTTGGCGGCACGATCAATTTCGTCACCTCGGACCCGAAAGACGAATTCAACGTGCGCCTATCCGGCTCGGTCGGCGACTTTGACGCAAGCCGCTATTACGGCCGCGTCGACACCGGTCTGATCGGCGGCGTCGCCAAGGCTTGGATTTCCTATTCGCACCAGCAAGCCACCGACTGGATGGAAGGCTCGGCGAACAACCGCCGCGACAACTTCGCGGGCAAGTTCATCGTCGACACGCCCGTCAAGCTGACCGGCTATGTCAGCTATGACGAGGCGTTCGAAAGCAACTACGACCAGATGTACTCGGAGGCGCAGTTCGCCGCCAATCCCAATTCCGACGGCCTCGTCGGCGTGTGGACCGGCGTGCCTGCGGCCGACCAGCAGTATCGCCAGGTCTGGAACACCAAGCGCAAGAACTTCTTCGCCTACCTCAAGGGCGAGACCACGATCGCCGATGCGGTCGATCTCAAGGCCTCGGTCTACTACCATGACATGGCCGGCCGCGGTGACTGGGCCCCGCCCTACATCGTCGACGTGATCCAGGATGGCACCGGCCCACAGAGCGAAATCTCGGGCGGTTCGGTCAAGGGTACACCCGCATGGTGGGCCGGCCTGCCCGCAGGCTCCGGCACGCCGGTCTATTATGCCACCAATGCCTCCGGCGCGGCGGTCGATCCCACCACGGCCGCCAGCTTCCTGTGGCAGCAGTCGTACCGCCACACCCATTACCGCAAGGACCGCCTCGGCGGCACCGCCGACGCGGCATGGAACGCGCAGTTCGGCATGGTCGAGAACACCTTGCGCGGCGGTCTTTGGTACGAAGACACCAACCGCCGCGAATGGCGCGACTGGCACCACGTCACCGACACCCGGGTCGGCCCTGCCTATGACGCAGCGCCGTACTGGACCCAGTACGACCGCAAGTATCCGCAGACCACCTTCAAGTGGTACGTGGAGGAGCAGGTCCAGGTCGGCCCGGTCACCGCCAATGTCGGCGCCAAGCAGTTCATCAACCACATCGACCGCGAGGACCTGTTCGGAGAAACCCCGAACCTGAAGACCAAGTCGAAGTCGAAGGTGCTGTGGTCCGGCGGCGTCAAGGTCGAACCGGTCGACGGCCTCGACGTATTCGGCGGCTATTCCGAGAATTTCAAGGCGCTGAGCGATACCCTGCTCGAATACAGCGCCAACGCCATCGAGAACATCGAGCCCGAAACCGCCGAGAACTGGGAAGCGGGCGTGCGTTACGCCAGCCCGATCTTCAACGCCTCGGCCACCTGGTTCAAGAGCAAGTTCTCCAACCAGGTGATCTTCGTGCCGTCCTCGACCTCGGCCGGCCCGGATTATCTGAGCGAAGGCGACGGCCGGTTCTTCAATGCCGGTGGCATCGATTCCGAAGGCTTCGAACTGCTCGCCAACGTGCGGCCGGTGGCAGGCGTCAGCCTCTACGGCGCCTACACCCACATCGACGCCACCTATCGCGGCACGGGCAGCACCGAACTTGATGCCGAACAGGGCGTAACGGCCGGCAACCGCGTTGCAGGCATTCCAAAGGACATGTGGGTGCTCTCGGGCACCTATACCTATGGACCGGTCAAGCTGGGCCTGACCGGCAAGTACACCGGCAACCGCTTCGTCAACGCGGACAACAGCTGGACGGCCAAGAATAATTTCCTCACCGACCTCTCGGTAGCGGTGAAGGGGCAGGCGCTGAGCGACCGTTTCAAGGCGCTGGAGTTCTCGCTCAACATCACCAACCTCACCGACGAGAGCTACCTTGGTGGTATCTCGGGCAACTACGCCTGGATCGGCACCCCGCGTACGATGATCTTCAGCGCAACTGCTGACTTCTGATCGGGGCCTGATCCTACGGTACACAAGGCGGGTCGGTGCAGCGATGCACCGGCCCGCAGCTTTTTCAGGTGCGCTGACGCGCCGGCCGACCCTATTCCCCTCCGACAAGACTTGACTGCCCGCACCCCGATGGGCAGAGAGAAAGAATATGCGATTGCATCGCAATAGCGATTACGACGTTGATGGGTACTGCGATTCTTTTTGCCGCTAATGTTGCCGATATTGTCCGTCTCCGGGGTCGCGGCGCGGCGGGCACCCCAGCAGCTGGGATCTCCAGTCCATCGCTCCGAACGTCCGGTGCGACTGGCACCACAGGAACATACATGCCGATGAACCGCATCAAGACTCTTCTTGCAACCGGCCTGTTTTCGATCGCACTGGGCTCAGGCCCGGCCGTGGCCCATCCGCCGGTCAGCGCCGACAAGGCCGCCGCCGGTTTCGAGCAGGACCACGTCGACATCCTGGCCATGGCAGGCACCTTCAAGGTGCGCTTCGACATGCAGGAATCGACGCCTTGGGTCGCCGGTTACACTCCGCTGGAACGCAAGATTTCCGGCGGAGACGAAGTGGTCCGCGTGATCGAGGATACCGGGCGCAAGATCGTACTCCAGCACATGCTGGTGGCCGAACATGAAGGCCGGACCATGGTCATCAAGCACTGGCGCCAGGACTGGGAATACGAGCCCACGCGCGTCCTCGTCTATGCCGACCGCAATACCTGGAAGTGGGTGGACGTCCCCGAGAAATTCCGTACCGGACGCTGGTCGCAGACGGTTTTCCAGGTCGACGATTCCCCGCGTTACGGCGGCTGGGGCCAATTCGAAACGCAAGGCGGGGTGCGCCGCTGGCGGTCCAACTGGACCTGGCGCCCGCTTGCCCGCCGCGATGCCGTGCGCAATCCGGTCTACGACCGCTACCTTTCCATCAACCGGCACCAGAATACGCCAGACGGATGGATTCACTGGCAGGACAACACCAAGATGGGCCTCAAGGACGGCAAACTCGTCCCCATCGTTCAGGAATATCTGCTCAACACCTACACCCGCTTCGACGGCTACGACGTCAAGGCTGCCGACGACTATTGGGTTGCGACCAAGGACTACTGGGCCCAGGTTCGCGCCGAATGGGCCTGCGTGGCAGAGGCGAAAGGCGGCATCGCCGTGGACGAAAAGGCCGATACCGGCACCGTCATCAGCGGGCGCCTGATGGAACTCGCGGACGAGATCCAGGCAGGCAGGATCAAGACCGCCGAGGCAGCGGCCGAAGCCCGCAAGCTGATCGCCGCCAACACCCGCAAGATCTAGGTTCAGGAGCACCGCCCCATGTACGACTTCATCGACCGCCCCGTCACCGAACTCGACAACGACGGGCGCTTCCTGCTCTGGGCCATGCGCGGCTGGGTCCATTGTGCTGCCACGGGCAACTGCCCCGCGCACTCGCTGTGCCGTGCTTTCGCCGGATTTAACGCCCAAGCCGTCCTGCCTGACTTTCATATCGCCATGTCGCTGCTCAGCCACCGGGCCGGCGAACGTGTCATGCTGGCACCGATGGGGTGCTGCCGGATTGCCGAGCATGAGGCCATGCTGCTTGCGCTTTGGCGCGATGTCGGTATAGGGCGCCGCGAGAACGTGCGTGCGACTCTGTCGCTCGTCGTGCCGGCGGACACGGTGGCCGCGGTCGCGCAGGCAATGTCCCGTGCCAGTGCCGCGATGACCATCGCCGGCTTCGGCATATCCCTGATTAACCCGCAGAATATCGAGGACTGAAGTTGATGAGCGATCACAAGGCCGAGGCGGCTACCCTGGCTTCCACCACGCTGGAGCCGATTGTCCTTGAGCCTACTGCCGCCCTGACCGTGGAAGAGGTTCTTTCGGTCCATCACTGGAACGACCACCTCTTCAGCTTCAAGATCACGCGGCCTGCCTCGTTCCGCTTCCGCTCGGGCGAGTTCATCATGATCGGCCTTCAGGGCGACAACGGCAAGCCGTTGCTGCGTGCGTATTCGATCGCCAGCCCCTCTTGGGCAGAGGAAATCGAGTTCCTCTCGATCAAGGTTGAGGACGGCCCGCTGACTTCCAAGCTGCAGAAGATCCAGCCGGGCGACCACATCTATCTTGGCCGCAAGCCGGTCGGCACGCTGGTGACCGACGCGCTTTCGCCTGGCAAACGCCTGTTTCTGTTCGGCTCGGGCACCGGCCTCGCGCCGTTCCTCTCGCTGATCCGTGACCCGGACGTCTATGAGGCGTTCGAGCAGGTGATCGTGGTCCACTCCGTGCGCACCGTCGCTGACCTCGCTTTCCGCGAAGAGCTGGAAAGCCAGCTTGCCGGCGACCCGCTGGTCGAGGACCAGGCGCTGCTCCAGTTGACCTACGTACCCACCGTCACGCGTGAGGACTTCCACACTACCGGGCGCATCAACACACTGATCGACAACGGCCGCCTGTTCGAGGGTCTCAAGGGCGAGGCGCGCCTCGTTCCCGAAAGCGACCGCGTGATGCTCTGCGGTTCGATGGCCATGAACAAGGACATCGCCGCGATGCTCGAGGGCCTCGGCTTCGTGGAAGGCTCCAACAACAAGCCTGCCGACTTCGTGATCGAGCGCGCATTCGTCGGCTGACGATCCCGCCGGCTGAATGCAATACGGGCCCCGGCGCGACATCGCGCCGGGGCCCGCTGCGTTTTAGGGGTCAGGCCGCCGTTACCTGTAAACGGGCTCCGGCGAAGTCCTGCGCCGCCACCGTTTCGATCTGCCGCTCGATCCCGCGCGTCAACGCCGCCGGTACGGTAACCGCGAAACCGCGTGCGATCAGGCCATCGATCGCCCAGCGCACGCAGTAGTCGGCCGCGACGCCGATCACCGTCACCTCGTCCACGTCGCTTGCCTTCAGGTCTGCGAAGAAAGGTTCGCGGGATATCGGCGCTGCCTGAAGACCGCGCGCGTCCTCGATTTCCAGCCCCGGCTCCGCCCACATATCGAACACACCCTTCTCGATCCGCCATACCGGGATCGCAGGGTCGATCAGGGCGGCATCCAGCAGGTTCGCCCAGCCCTCGCTGCCACGCACGCAGTGGATCGGAAACGCCTCGGCCTCCATCGAGCCGGCGTAGATTTCGGGTTCATGCGTGTCGAACGTGAACAGGACACCTGCCGTATCGCGCGGATCGAGCGACGCAAGCCAAGCGTTCATAGGCTCCACCAGCGCTTCCGCACCGGTAACGCCGAGTGCGCCCTGCGCCGTCATGAAGTCTTTCTGTGTATCCACCACGATCACGAAGCGCGCCATTAAAACCTCCTCAATTGCGTGCCGCTTGACATATATCCGAATCAAACATAAGTAAAGCGCATCTTGCACATAAGGCTTGTTCGATGACGGAATCGGTATTCCTCGAAGGGTATGACCCCGCCGCCTATGAAAGGCCATCGGTCACTGTCGATCTGGTCCTCATGGGGCTGCGCGGAGGCCGCCCGGCGGTGCTGCTTCAAGAACGGCGCGATCCTCCCTTCAAGAAGCGCTGGGCGCTGCCGGGCAGCTTCGTGGGGATCGACGAGGCGCTGGAAAGCGCCGCCGAGCGGACACTTCACGAAAAGGCCCGGCTTGAGAGAGCCCACCTGGAACAGCTCTACACATTCGGCGCGGTGGACCGCGATCCTCGAATGCGGGTCATAACCGTCTCGTGGCTGGCCTTGCTGAACGAGCAGGACTTTGCCGCAGCGCTGGCGGCGAATCCGGCGCTTCTGCCCGCCGCCATAGACGTTCCCTGGGCCGGCGATGCAGGTGGTCCGATCACCGTAGCGACGCCCGGCGGCACGCCGATCGATCTGGCGTTCGACCATGCCGCGATTCTTGCCCTTGCCGTGCAGCGGCTGCGCGGCAAGCTGGACTATTCCGAGATAGGCTTCGCGCTGCTGCCCGAACTGTTCACCCTGCGCCAGCTTCAGGACGTGCACGAGGCAATCCTGGGCACCGCGCTCAACAAGCCCGCTTTCCGGCGGCGGATGCAGGACCGGGGCTGGCTCGCCGCGACCGGCACGCGGGAAGAAGGCACTTCCTACCGCCCTGCCGAACTCTTTCGTTTCCAAAGACCGCTCTGACCCCAAAAGGAGGACATCATGGCCACGATCCACAACTTCGGCTTTCTCGCCCAGCTCAGGAGCGAAGCCAGCAACCACGTCATCCGCTACCGCGGCGGTCGTCCCCGGCAGAGCGGGCGCGGGCTTGTCTTCTGGTTCCGCCCGGAAACCGCCAGCATCGCCGAAATTCCCATGGACGACCGCGACATGACGCTGTTCGTCAAAGGCCGCAGCCAGGATTTCCAGACGGTCTCGATCCAGGGCACCATCGGCTGGCACGTCACTGACCCCGAACGGCTGGCGGAGCGGATCGATTTCAGCATCGCGCTCAGCACAGGCCGTCCGCAAGGTGAGCCAGTTGACAAGATCGAGGCGCGCATCACCGGCATCGCCAACCAGGCCGTGTTGCAATATCTGGCGCAGATGCCGGTGCGCGCCCTGCTCGATGCCGGACCGGAACCCCTGCGCCTGCAAGTCGCGGCGGCCTTGGCGCGCGATGCCGCATTGGCGGAAATCGGGGTCGCGGCGGTCGCTGTGCGGCTGACCAACCTGGCGCCCAGCAGCGAGCTGGAACGCGCCTTGCAGCCCCCCACCTTCGAGGCGCTCCAGCAGAAGGCCGACGAAGCCACCTTCGAACGCCGCGCCCTTGCGGTGGAAAAGGAGCGCGCCATTGCCGAGAACGAACTGGTCACCCGCACCGAACTCGCCCGGCAGGAAAAGCTGCTGATCGCTGAGGAAGCAAGCAACGCCCGCAACCGCGCCGCCGGTGTCGCCGAAGCCAGCGAGGTAGAGGCGGCAGCGGAAGCAAACCGCATCCGCACGGTGGAAGGCGCGCGCGCCGACGCCGAGAAGCAGCGCATCGCCGTCTACCGCGACCTGCCGCCCGCGATCCTGCTTGGCCTTGCCGCGCAGCAGCTGGCGGGCAAGCTGGAGACGATCGAGCACGTCAACATCACCCCCGATCTTCTGGCCACCGTCTTGGGCGAGTTCCGCAAGGCACCCGCCGCGATCGAGGCACGCTGAAGGACGCCGTCATGCCTGCCCCGATGTCCTCACCTCCCCCCGTCTCGACGATCGCGCCGCGCGCCGTGTTCGTCACGCGGGAAACCGACTACGAATTGCTGATCGCGCGCCATGCAACGCGCGATCAGGCCCGGTTCTTCCTGGAGACAAGGGGCCAGCGGATCGAGGACGTGGAAGCTCGCCACCATCGTTTCCACGCCGCGCTTGCTTCGGCACGCGGCGCCGTCCCCGGGCATTGGCGGCAAGCACTGGTAAAGCGCGCCGACCTTGATCGCTTCCTGTTCGCGCGGGACGATGTAGTTGTGCCGGTGGGGCAGGACGGGCTGGTCGCCAATGTCGCCAAGTACCTCGACGGCCAGCCCGTGATCGGGGTGAACCCCGCGCCCGATCTTCATGACGGAGTGCTGGTGCGCATCGCGGTGGACAAGCTCGCCCGGCTCTTGCCGGCCAGCGCCGCCCGCGACGCTGCGATAGAACGGCGAACCATGGTCCAGGCCACACTCGACGGCGGCGAGACACTGACTGCGCTTAACGAGATATTCGTCGGCCACCGCAGCCACCAGTCGGCCCGATATCGTATCGAGGCACACGGCATGACCGAGGATCACAGTTCCTCTGGCCTGATCGTCGCATCGGGCACAGGCGCCACCGGCTGGGCGCGCTCCATCGCGCAGGCCACGCACATCGACCAGCCTTTGGGGCTGGAGGAACGCGCGGTCGGCTACTGGGTCCGCGAACCTTTCCCCAGCATCGTCACCGCCACGCAGATGCGCGCGGGCAAGGTCACCGACGTACCGCTCCTGATCACTTCGCGGATGAACGATGGCGGCGTGATCTTCGCGGATGGCATCGAGCAGGACTTCATCGCCTTCGATTGGGGGCGCCGGGTACACGTTTCGCCCGCGCCCCGTTGCCTCCACCTCGTCATCGGGTAAGGATCGTTTTCATGGCCGTCACAGATCTCGCAACCCGCACCTACGATCACAATTTCCGGCTCGATCCGATCGTGCGCAGTCTTCTCGATACCGACTTCTACAAGCTGCTGATGCTGCAGATGATCCGCCATATCCATTCGGATGTGAAGGCTACCTTCTCGCTCATCAACCGCACCACCTCTGTGCGACTGGCCGAAGTGATCGACGAGGCGGAACTGCGGGCGCAACTGGACCATGCCCGCTCCGTGCGGTTTTCGAAGAAGGAGCTGATCTGGCTTGCCGGCAACAGCTTCTACGGCAAGCAGCAGATGTTCGCGCCCGATTTCATCGCCTGGCTGGCCGAATTCCGTCTGCCGGCTTATGATCTGCGCAAAGTCGACGGGCAGTACGAATTGCGCTTCGAAGGCCCCTGGACCCACACGACGATGTGGGAAATCCCGGCACTCGCCATCATCAACGAACTGCGCTCGCGCGCGGCGATGCGCGATCGGGGCAAGTTCGCGCTCGACGTGCTCTATGCCCGGGCCAAGACCAAGCTGTGGGACAAGGTCGAGCGGCTGCGCGAACTGCCCGACCTTGTGATTTCGGACTTCGGCACGCGGCGGCGACACGGATTTCTGTGGCAGCGCTGGTGCGTGGATGCGCTGAAGGAAGGTCTCGGAAACCGCTTCATAGGCACCTCCAACGTGCTGCTGGCGATGGACGCGGACCTTGAGGCGATCGGCACCAATGCGCACGAACTGCCTATGGTCGCCGCCGCCCTCGCCAAAAGCGACGACGCGCTTCTCAATGCGCCATACCAGGTGCTGGAAGAATGGCAGGCCCACTACAACGGCAACCTTCTGATCGCCCTGCCCGACGCCTTCGGCACCACTGCCTTCCTCAAGAACGCACCCGACTGGCTGGCGAACTGGACCGGTTTCCGCCCAGACAGCCCGCCGATAGAGGCAGGCGAACAGATCATCCGCTGGTGGCAGGAACGCGGCGTGGACCCCGCCAAGCGGCTGCTGATCTTCTCCGACGGCATGGACATCGGCACCATCGAGCAGACCTACCGCCACTTCCATGGCCGCGTGCGCATGAGCTTTGGCTGGGGCACCAACCTCACCAACGACTTTCGCGGCTGCGACCCGGACGGCGTCGCCGGGCTGGAGCCGATCTCGCTCGTCTGCAAGGTGACGAGCGCCAATGGCAGACCGGCCGTCAAGCTGTCGGACAACCCGTCCAAGGCAACCGGCCTGCCCGAGGAAGTCGCACGCTATCGCCGCATCTTCGGCACGGCCGGCCACGTCGCCGCGCCCGTTTTAGTCTGAGCGGGGCGCACGAAAACAGGGCTGACCCTGCTGACTTGCCCGCCGGCAATCGGGACAGACTGCTGAAACCCACCGCAATTATGGTATATCTTCATTGCGTTGGTCTGCATTGCGCGGCGAAAGTCCCGGAGAAAGTCGAGCGGGTGTTTCCCCTGCCAGCGATGCGCACGCTGGCAGGCTCGCGCACGGGCTGTTGGAGCAACCCGCGCGCGAGGCAGTTCAGGCAGGCGCCCGCAGAGAGGCATTCGCCTTTTCCACAAGGGCGCGCAGATCCTGCTGCTCTGCATCGGTCAGGTCGGTAAGCGGCAGGCGCACCGGACCGGCGGGGCGGCCGATTACGTTCATGCCCGCCTTCACGATCGAGACGGCGTAGCCCGCATTGCGGTTGCGAATGGCGATATAAGGCAGCACGAAGTCGCTGAGCTGCGCCATGACCGCCACCTTGTCGCGCGCGCGCACGGCCTTGTAGAAGCCGAGCGCCCATTTCGGCATGAAGTTGAAAATGGCTGAGGAATAGGTCGTCACGCCCATCTCCAGATAGGCCGGGGCGAAGGTTTCTGCGGTGGGCAGGCCGCCGATGTAGGTCAGCCTGTCGCCCATCCTGGCATAGATACGCATCATCAGTTCCACATCGCCGATGCCGTCCTTGTAGCCGATGAGGTTGACATTGCGCTCGCAAAGCCCGGCCAGCGTATCTTCATTGATGATCGCGTTGTCGCGGTTGTAGACGATCACGCCCAGCGAAGTCGCCTTGCAGACCGCTTCGATATGCGCGGCCAGTCCTTCCTGCGTCGAATTGACGAGATAGGGCGGCAGCAGCAGGATGCCGTTGGCACCGGCCTGCTCCACGTCCCGGGCGATCCCGGTGGCGATTGCGGTGCCATAGCCGCACCCCGAAAGCACGGGCACCTTGCCGCCCGCTTCCTCGACTGCGGCCTTGACCACCACTGGCACTTCCGCCGGCGTCAGCGAGAAGAATTCACCGGTGCCGCCAGCCGCGAACAGGCCCGCGACATCGTAATCCGAAAGCCAAGCGAGATGCTCGCGGTAGGCCCCTTCATCGAAGGCCATGTCCCGGTCGAAATGGGTGACCGGGAACGAGAGAAGGCCTGCGCCGATCCGGGCAGCCAATTCCTGAGGCGACATCGCTAATGCTCCAATTGATCCTGTGCCACTTTGCTAGCCGTCCCGCGCCCGTGCACCCACCGCTTTGAATGGATCAATTCATGTCCACCCGGCATCGATAGAATGCGTCAGGCGGGATAACCTCGCGTCTTTCACTGAGAGCGGGCAGCATGTACGCATCGATCATGTTCGAACTGACCCACTTGCGCTGCTTCGTCATTCTGGCCGAAGAACTCCACTTCGGCCGCGCGGCAGAGCGCCTGCATATGACCCAGTCGCCGCTCAGCCGGCAGATCCAGGTGCTGGAACGCATCCTGGGGGTAGAACTGTTCAACCGCACCAGCCGGCGGGTCACGCTGACGCTGGCCGGTGAGACGTTCCTCCACGAAGCGCGGCGCATCGTCCGTCTGTCCGAAAGCGCGGCGCTGGCGGCTCGGCGTGTATGGAAAGGCGAGACGGGGCGTATCTCGATCGGCTTCACCGCGGTCTCGGGCTATGTCCTGCTGCCGCGCATCGTCAAGCGCGCGGCAGTGGAACTGCCGGGGCTGGAACTGCAATTGCATGAACTGGTCTCGGGCGATCAGTTCGAGGCGCTGCATACCGGGCTGATCGATCTTGCGCTGGTACGTCCGCCGATAGACCGGGTGCAGTTCGATTCCGCGCCGCTGCTGCTGGAAAACCTGCTTGTCGCCCTGCCCGAGGATCATCCGCTGGCCGGACAGCAAAGTTTCGGCCCGGCAGACTTCGACGGCATCGACCTTGTCATGTATGCCCAGCGCGGCGCCGGATACTTTCACCGGTTGCTCAGCAGCCTGTTCGAGCGGGCCGGAGCGGCACCGAACTACGTGCAGTATGTCACCCAGATCCATTCGCTGCTGGGCCTCGTGGGCGCCGCGCTGGCACCGGGGATCGTGCCTGAGGCAGCGGCGGGGCTGCACCCGCGAGGGGTAGTGTTCCGCCCATTCGTAAGCGAGCCGGAAACGCCGGTGGAACTGCACCTCGCCTGGCGGCGCGAGAGCGAGAACCCCGCCCTGCCGGCATTCCGGGACTTGTGCCTGAAAGCGATATCGGCAGCCTGATGTCCTCCCCATATCGGGAGGACAGGGTTTCACGCGATCAGTTCAGGCCATGCCAAAGTCGGCTGCTGGCTATGACGGGCCATCTCCAAGATAATGCGCGCGCCTGACCCCGGTTCAATTCGCAGGGCCAGATCACGGCTGCCTACGGGGATGCGCCGGTTGCCCAATCGTACCGCCTCGATCCGGTGTTCGCCATAACCACCGCCCCGGATCACCAGTCGCCTCGCCAGCGCCGGGTTGAGGTTCACCAGCGACAGCGTCGTCGTGTCCGCGTCCAGCTTCTCCACCAGCGCCGCCACGTCTTCGGGCAAGCCGGGACGCCCGCGATCGGCATCGAAGTGCCGCAGCCGTGCAAACAGCAACGTCCCGCCCTGGTTAGGCGACGTCGGCGACCAGGGCGGCCGCGCAACGTGGATGGCCCCCATCGTCTGGTGCATCAGCGCCGTCACCGAAACCGGATTACGCTCGATCGGATTGTCCGCCAGACGGGTCTGCGCGGTGGTCTTGTCCTCACGCACGCGGACGAGTTGCGTACGCACCCGCTCCATGTCGGCCAGCAGAGACTGTTCGGCCCAGTCCGGCGCCTTGCCATCAAGGAACTGCGTCCACGGCGTGGAAGCCATGGCGGCGCGGTCGTCACCGCGCATCGAGAGATACCAGATTTCGCCGGTATTGAAGCGGTAGGGGCCGGGTTTGAAGCTGTACCAGCCATCACTGCCGTGCATCGTCGGGGCCGACATCACGCCGTCCACCTTGCGTGAAGCCGCATTGATCCGCGCATTCTGATCGCGCCACACCTGCAGGTAGCGATCGTCGCCCGTGGCGATATAGGCATTCATGAAACCCATGATCGCGCGCGGGATGCGGTTGCGGTCCTCGCGCTTGCCGGTGACGGGGTTTATCGGGCTGAACCCCCAGCCATAGGTGCCGCCATACCACTTGCCGTCCGCGCCGCCGCCGACAATGCCATCGGGGCCGATGTTGCTGGGCAAAATGCCGTCATTGGCGCGGGCACGGGCTGCCCATGCCTCGACATATTCCAGCATCCAGTCGCGAAACCGGTTCTCGCCCGTCAGCATCCAGGCGTTGAAGCCCAGCGCGGTGGAGTGGAGGTTTAGAGGGTTGTCGCCCACCGTCTCAGTATATTCGCGGTAGTGTTCGAGCGTGTCCGCGTAACTGGTTTCGCCGTGGACCATTTCGAAGGGCGCGGTGTCGAACGGATCGCCCGCCCAGTCGAGCATCGTCGCCGGGCGCATAAGCGGGCCGATGCTGCCGTTGAACATCGAGCGGATCAGTCGCAGCTTGGGATCGTAATTGGCGGCGATGGGATCGCGCCCGGTGTAGAAGTCCGCGAAACGGCGCGCACGCTCGATCAGCTTGCGGTCGCCTGGCGTGCACAGACCAAGCTGGTTGAAGGTGGTCAGGCCTTCGGAGATGTGTTGCCAATCCATCTGGGGCGGAAATTCGCGCACGTACATGCCGTTTCGGCCCATCGGCACGTCGCGGGTCTTCGCCCTCGAATATTGCGCGAAATGCGCTTCCTGCACTGCGCGGGCCAGCTGGAGGATATGGTCGCCCCCGCCCATCAGGTAGAGATAGGGCCAGTCGTTCACCGCCTCGATGGCATCGTCCGGGCCATCGTTGGCACCCCAGCGCAGAAACGCCTCGATCTCGTGCTTCTGGTTGAAGTAGCGGTCGTGGAACGCCTGCGCGGCGTCGCCCTGCATGGCGATCAGGTGGCGCTGCAGCACCGCCCAGCGCGGCGCCGCCATTGGTGTATCGATGGCGATTTCGGGCGCCTTGCGGGCCTCGGCGGCAAGGCCGGGCATCGCAGCGGTCAGCGCAACGATACCGCTGCCGGCAAGGAGGGAGCGTCGGTCGAAATTCATGGCACCAGCTCCAGGCGTTCCAGTTTCTGCACGATGACGAAGTAGGCAACGATGGTCAGCAGGCAATGCGCGCCGACAAAGACCAGCGCCGTATCGAACGACCCCGCATTGGCGACCAGCACGCCTACGACGATGGGGGTGACGATACCCGCCGCATTGCCGAACGTATTGAACACACCCCCTGCCAGCCCCGCCAGCTTGCGCGGCGCAACATCCGACATGACCGCCCAGCCGAGCGAGGCCACGCCTTTGCCGAAGAACGCCAGCGACATCAGCAGAATTACACCCCAGCGGCTCTCCACATAGGCGGCGGCCATGATCAGGCTGGCCAGCAGCATCCCGCCCAGCAGCGGCGCCTTGCGGGCCAGCGTGATGGACCCGGTACGCGCGAGAATTTTGTCAGACACGACGCCCCCCGCAACCCCGCCAACGAAGCCGCACAGCGCCGGTACGGCGGCCACGAAACCGGCCTCCAGAATGTCGAACCCGCGATCCTTGACGAGGTAGATCGGAAACCACGTCACGAAGAAATAGGTCAGCACGTTGATGCAGTACTGGCCCAGATAGATGCCGATCATCATCCGGTTCGCAAGCAACTGGCGCACATTGTTCCAGGTGAAGGTCGGATCGCCGCGCTTGCCCTTCTGGCTATCGAGTTCGACCAGCCCGCCGCCTTCGCGAATAAGGTCGACCTCGGCCCGGTTGGCCCACTTGTGTCTGACGGGATCCCGAATGAACGCGGCAAAGGCCAGCATCGCCATCAGGCCCAATCCGCCCATGACGAAGAACACCGCCCTCCAGCCGAAGGTGTGGACCACCCAGCCCATCAACGGCGCAAAAGCAACCAGCGAGAAATACTGCGCGGAATTGAAGATCGCCGATGCCGTGCCCCGTTCCCTCGCCGGGAACCAGGCGGTGACGATGCGGGCGTTGCCGGGAAACGACGGCGCCTCGCATAGCCCCACCAAAAAGCGCAGCACGAACAGCTGCGCGACCACGGCTGCTCCGGTCAGGAAGCCCGCAAAGCCCTGGATCGCGGTGAAGGTCGACCATGTACCGATCGCGGCAATATAGACCGGACGTGTCCCGAAGCGATCGAGCAACAACCCGCCCGGTATCTGGGCCGCAGCATAGGCCCACGCGAATGCGGAAAGAATGAACCCGGTCTCGATCGCCCCCAGCCCCAGTTCATCCGAAGCCGAGGCACCGGCAATCGAAAAGGTCGAACGGTCCGCGTAGTTCAGCGAGGTGATGACGAAGACCAGCGCGATAATCAGAAACCGGACGCGGGTGGGTTTGGCGATACTGGCTGGCGGGACGGCAATTTCGGCTCTGCTTGACACGTCCAACTCTCCCTTGGCCCATTTGCGGGCTTATCGTTCGTCCAGACTAGGCGCGCGACGGGCGGCCCATCCATGCCGCAATTGAACTCGATCAATGCCGGCTGCGCATCATCCACCGCGCAGCCCGTAGGATCGTACCAAATTTGCCCCGGCTGAAGCGCGCCGCGTCCGTCGAATTGCCTTGCCGGCCACCGCCATGTTGCAACCGATGCTGCGCGTGCATCGATCGTGCCTCTTTTCGCGGACGAAGCAACGGACGACTGCGCCTATCGTCCCAAGACCAAATTCGCGGTTGCTGACACCGGTATCAAGTTTACTGATAAAGCAGAGCCGGGGAAGCTCAACGATAACGGCGCTCTTTGAAGTGCCGGGTCGAATAAAAGGGGAGGATAACAATGACGTCTTCAATGGTACTTCGTCGCCGCCTGGCGCGCAGCGCTTCCATCACGGTACTGGCGATCGCCTGCGTTTCTCCCGCGATTGCGCAGGATAGCGAGGCCGAAGGCCTGGGCGGTGCCAGCCCTGCCGACATCATCGTCACGGGCTTTCGCAACTCGGTGCAGACCGCGCAGGCGGAAAAGCGCGAAGCGACCGGCGCGGTCGATGTCATCAAGGCCGAAGACATCGCCAAGTTCCCCGACAACAATCTCGCAGAATCCCTCCAGCGCATTCCCGGCGTCGCGATCTCGCGAGAGGGCGGCGAAGGACGCAGCATCTCCGTGCGCGGCCTTGGTCCCGAATATACCCGCGTGCGCATCAACGGAATGGAAGCGGTCGCCACCACGGGCGGTTCCGATGCCGGCGGCGGCGTCAACCGGGGCCGCGGCTTCGATTTCAACGTCTTCGCATCCGAACTGTTCAACTCGCTGACCGTGCGCAAGACCGCCTCGGCCTCGGTGGAAGAAGGCTCGCTGGGCGCCACTGTAGACCTTCAGGCGGCCCGCCCGCTGGACTACAAGGACAACTTCGTGATCGCCGGATCGGCCCGCGCCGGTTACAATGACCTGTCGAAAGCGTGGGATCCGCGCTTCGCCGGGCTGGTAAGCTGGCAGAACGACAGCGGCACGTTCGGCGTGCTCGCCTCGGGCGCCTATTCGACCCGCACCATCAAGGAAACCGGCCACTCCACCGTGCGCTGGAGCCCGGCGGGCGTCAACGGCGGGTTCAACGCCGCCTCCACCCTGCCCGGTTATACAGCCGCCCAGATCAACACCGCGCCCGCGGCGGACGGCTCCAACTGGGACAGCCTGATTTACCACCCGCGCATTCCGCGCTACGATACCTGGACCAACGACATCAAGCGCTTGGGGCTGACCGGCGCTGTCCAGTGGAAGCCCTCGGATCGCACCGAAATCACCGTCGAGGGGCTCTATTCGAAGTCCAAGACGAAGCGTCAGGAAAACTATATCGAGGCGCTGTCGTTCAGCCGCACCGGAGCGTCTGGCAAGTCGCAGACGATCATCCGCGACGGCGAAGTGAACGACCAGAACGAGCTGGTCTACGGCGTGTTCGATGACGTCGACATGCGCATCGAATCGCGCCACGACGAATTCAGCACCACGTTCTATCAGGTCAATTCGGAACTGAAGCAGGAACTGTCCGACACTTTCCGGGTCAATGGCTATGTCGGCTATTCCAAGTCCAAATTCGACAGCCCGGTCCAGACCACCGTGGTACTTGACCGCCTGAACTCAGACGGCTTCAGCTGGGACTACCGCGACAACGACCGCTCGCCCACGATAAACTGGGGCTTCGATCCCAACAATCCGGCAAACTGGTCGTTCATCAACGGCACATCCGACGTGCGTATCCGCAAGAACGAAGTCACCAACGACTACCTCTCGACCAAACTCGGCGGTCAATGGGATCTGGCCGAAGGCTTCAAGCTGTCGTTCGGCGGTGAATATCGCCGCTTCCGCTACGACACATTCGAATCCCGCCGCTTCGTGGCCGAAACGTCATCGGGCACACTGACGCCTGCGCAAGTCGCCGCACTAACCACGCCCTTCGGCGGCGTTACCGGCGATCCGGCTTACGGCGGCTACGTCATTCCGAACCTGCAGGGCTTCGTCGACACGCTGGGCATCTACTGCAACTGCGTGACCGACATCAACGGACGCGCCGTGGACTTCCGCGTCAACGACCGCGACGTCGCCGGGTCCAACCCCAACGCCACCGCCGCCAGCAACACGGGCAACATCAAGGAGGTCGACAAGGCGCTGTGGTTCCAGGTGGACTTCGAGCAGGAGTTCGGCGGTGTCACCGTTCGCGGCGATGCGGGTATGCGTTACGTCAAGACGCAGCAGACCTCGTTCGGCTATGGCCTTGCCAGCGGTGTCGCCACGCCGATCACCGTCAAGCGCAGCTATGAGAACTGGCTGCCTTCGATGAACCTGGTGGCGGAATTCTCTCCTGAATTCCTCATTCGCTTCGGCGCCGCGCAGGTCATCACCCGTCCGGGGCTGGGCGCGCTTTCCCCCGGCGGCAACCTGACATTGCAGGCCGCGAACCAGGTGTTCAACCAGGGCAACCCCTTCCTGAACCCCACCGAGGCATTCAACCTCGACCTTTCCGCTGAATGGTACTTCGCCCCCGGATCGCTGCTGGGCGTCAGTCTGTTCCAGAAGGACATCGGGTCGCTGAGCGGTACCCAGATCTCGACACTGGTGCCATTCAACCAGCTCGGCTTCCCGCTGAATCTGGCGACCGACCAAGGCCTTGCCCCCGACGTGCCGGTTACCGTGCGCCGCACGATCAACGGCGATGGCGGCAAGCTCAAGGGCTTTGAGGTCAACTACCAGCATCAGCTTGACTTCCTGCCTGGTATCTTCCGCAACCTCGGCATCCTGGCGAACTATACGTACGTCAAGGCAGACCTGAAGTACCCGGGCCCCGGCGGTATCGGCGTGGTCACCGGCCCGCTCACCAATTTGTCCAAGCATACCGCCAACGGCACCCTGTTCTACGAGGACAAGCTGCTCTCCCTTCGCGGTTCGGTATCCTATCGTTCGGGCTACGTGGAATCTTTCGGCGGCGGCGCGCGGGATCAGAACACCGAGGAAGGCGTGAACAGCGCGATCAATGTCGACGCCTCCATCGGCGTGAACATTACCGATGCCCTCACCCTTACCATCGAGGGCAACAACCTCACCAACGAGCGCAAGGATCAGTACATCGACGAGGATAACCGCGTCGTGCTGAACCACACCTTCGGGCGCCAGTTCTACTTCGGCGTACGTTTCAAGTACTGACGGCTGACCCCGGTCCTGCACACAGCGCAGGGCCGGGGTCCTTTTTTCAGGACGAAAGTATGAGACATAACTACCGAAACTCTTCGTCGGTGCGCGTGTAGCCAAGCAATCCAGATCGCCTGGGTCGCTTGGCTACACTCGCATTGACGAGACAACCGGGAGAGACGCAGCGTGACCAAAGGTTTCGAATTCAGCCGCCGCTCGATGATTGCGGGGAGCGCCCTGTTGCTGGGCGCTGGCGCCCCTGCCTTGGGGAAGGAACTGGTCGCGCCGCAAAAGCGCCCGCCTTTCCCCATCGAGGATGACAACGGCCGCCCAGTCGATCCGCCGCCGCCAGGCTACTACGATGTCGCGCGGCGCAGCGGTCCCGGCCTGCCCGTCACCGCTGAAACCGAGCGCGGCGGCTGGGTGACCAGCGAAGCGGCGGTGGACCGCAAGGGCGTGCGCTACAAAGGCCCCGGCCCGGCGCCGGCGAACCTGCTGCCCTGGGCCAATTCGGACTCGGCACGCGTGGTTACGCAAGGCCTGATCCCGCCGGTCAAGCCGCTGCTGCATCTGCACCTTCGCGACACCATCGTTTGCCTTGGCGGCGACGGCAATTACTACATGACCGGCTCGACCGGCGATGACATCTGGAAGGCCAATGACGGCGTCGAACTCTGGCGCTCGCCCGATCTCAAGCAGTGGGATTATCTTGGCCTGGTCTGGAGCATCGAGCGGGACGGTGTCTGGGAAAAGCAGTGGTCGGTGCGCAAGGGCGACTACTTCCGGGCGGTATGGGCGCCGGAAATCCACTTCATCAACGGCAACTACTACATCTGCCATTCGATCAGCCGCTCCGGCATTGCCGTGCTGCGCAGTACGACAGGCAAGGCGGAAGGCCCTTACGTCCACGCCTTTTCGCCGGACAAACCCTTGCGCAACGGCATCGACGCCACGCTGTTCGGCGACGACGACGGCGCGGTCTACCTGACCTATGCCGGGGCATTCGAGATGGTGCGCCTCAAGCCGGACCTGTCTGGCTACGACGGCGACTGGCAGCCGATCGCGCTGGAAAACCCTGACCCGGACCCCGCGCACCACAACAAGAAGTGTGTCCACCGGGGTTTCAAGGACATCGGCTTCGAAGGCGCGACGATGTTCAAGCACGATGGCACGTACTACCTCGGCGCCGTCGACCGCTTCGTGAACAACCGCTATTCCTTCGCGCTGGCGACTTCGGACAAGCCCTTCGGCCCCTACCGCGACCGCTATGAAAGCGTGGCCTGCGGCGGCGGCGGCAACATCTTCAAGGACAAGGAAGGCCGCTGGTGGTGCACCATCTTCGGTAACGACGACGAAGCCCCGTTCCGCGAGAAACCCGGCATCGTCCCTGCCCGCATGGATGAAAAAGGCCGGCTGGTGGCTGACTTCACCCCGCGCGAGGTTTAAGAGCGCAGCCTTTCCTTCACCGGCAAGCAAACTTCCAAGAAACGTCTTCATCTGCGGCGGCGGGGAACAACCCCGCCGCCGCCAGTTCATTACCGCTGGGAAACATCCTCGATCCGCACCGGCGCAAGGCGCGGGCTGAGGATATGCACCACCAGCAGCGCCAGCAGGTACGCGCTCGCGCAGATCGCGAACAGCACCTCGTAGCTATGCGTGGCATCCAGGATGTAGCCGGCGAACAGCGCCATGCCCATGCCGCCAAACGCGCCCACGGTGCCGCCTATGCCGACCACCGACCCCACCGCGCCGCGCGGAAACACATCCGATGGCAGGGTGTAGAGGTTCGCGGAAAACGCCTGATGCGCCGCCGTGGCAAGGCCGATCACCAGCACCGCCATCCAGACATTGTCGATCCCCTGCACAAACCAGATCGGCAGCACGCAAATAGCGCAGATCAGCATCGTCACCTTGCGCGCGAAGTTCGGCGTGCGCCCGGCCTTGATGAGCTTCGAGGACAACCAGCCACCCGCCACACTGCCCAGATCGGAGATCAGGTAGATCGCCGCCAGAGGCAGGCCGAAAGTCTTGAGGTCAAGATCGTAACGGTCGAACAGGTAGCCCGGCAGCCAGAACAGGAAGAACCACCAGATCGGGTCGATCAGGAACTTGCCGAGCGCATAAGCCCAGGTTTCCTTGACGGTGAGCAGGCGTCCCCAACCGATCTTCTCTACCGGGTCGGCCGGGTCCTGCCGGATCCAGGCGAGTTCGCCGGGCGTTACGCGGGTGTGCTCGGTGGGGTGGCGGTACACCATCCACCACACCGCCAGCCAGATGATGCCGAACAGGCCGGTCACGAAGAAGGCCATCCGCCAGTCGAACCACAGCACCAGCAGCGGCACCAGCAGCGGGGTGATGATGGCGCCGACATTGGCCCCGGCGTTGAACACGCCAATGGCGAAAGCGCGCTCCTTCTGCGGGAACCAGTCGGTCACGGCGCGGATGCCGGCCGGGAAGTTGCCCGATTCGCCGATACCCAGGCCAAAGCGCGCCAGCGCGAACGAGATCATGCCAGTGGCGAAACCATGCGCCATGTGGCTGATGGTCCAGATCACGATGGCGATCGTGTAGCCCAGCCTAGCGCCCAGCGCGTCAACCACCTTGCCGAATGACAGGTAGCCAATCGCATAGGCCACCTGGAACCAGAACACGATGCCCGCAAAGTCTGTTTCGGACCAATGAAATTCGGCAGCGAGCGTGGGCTTGAGCACGCCGATCATCTGCCGGTCGATATAGTTGATCGCCGTGGCCGCGAACAGCAGCGCGACCACGACCCATCGATAGCGGCCTACCTTGTCTCCGGCTTTGATTGCGCCGCCTGTTTCCGCACCCATTTCCCAACTCCCGTAACGGCGGCCTTGTTATCCTGCCGTGCTCGTATTCTTCCTCAGGCCGACGTCGCCGCCACGATACCGCAAGCTACGGTCCCCTGCCCCTCGAAGGTAGCGAGAACCTGCTCTCCCGGCACCACCGGGTGGACACCCGTGACCGCGCCTGTGGATACCCATGTGCCCGCGCTGCAGTCGATCCCCCGCCCGGCGAGATTTCCCAGCAGGAAGCGTACCGCGCCCAGCGGCCCGTCGAGCATGGCGGCAGTGGTGTTCTCCCCCGCGACGGACCCATCTATCTCGAGGCGGACGAGGACACTGGCAAAGTCGATGGTTTCCCAACCGGCAAGCGCCGGTCCAATGACCAGACCATAGTTGTTGCCATAGTCCGATACCGTGACCGGCGGCCCATCGGCGTTGATGCCTGGATACGGCGAACTGGCGACTTCGATTCCCAGATGCACTGCGTCGAGGACAGCGCGCGTCGCATCATCGTCCTGCGGGACGGTGCCATCCCAGCCGGCGGCGACGTGCAGCAGGAACTCCGCCTCTGCCGCGGCAAAACCATCGGCGAAAACCGGCATTGCAGGCGCTTCACCCACGTTTACCGTTACCACGCTGTCCGTAAAAATCGGCCCCGCGAGGCGGTTGCTGCCAAGGCGCTCGTCGTCGGGTGGATTGATCTTGCCGACCTTCCAGCCCGAGATCTCGCGGCCGTCTATGGCAATGGCGAAGTCCTGGATCGTATAGCCGCCGCCCATGTCGGCCGGCGTCTCTCCGGGGTAAGACACCAGCGCGCGCTTTTCGCGCCGGGCCGCCACGAAAGCCTCGGCTACTGCTTTTGCCGTATCAGTCAAACCAATCCCCATACTCAACCGCATCGCCGTCCCGGTCTGCCCTTAAGTCCGTCATGGACACCGGTGTCAAACCAGAACCCGATCGCTTACCGCAAAACTTCCGGAGATTGCTCTCAGGATCGATTACCTCAGGCGAACTTCGCCTATCTCTATGCCGGAGGCGGGAATCGGGTCTATAACTAAACCCGACAGGCGCGCGCCCCATAGAATGGTAACCGGTGTCATCTTGCCTTTTGGCTCACCCGAAGGCAAGTCGGAAAATCGTGCACGACACGAGGTCAAAAGGACGCCGTATGGCAAAAGGGCAGAAACCTACCATCAACGACGTCGCGCGCCTGTCGGGTGTGTCGAAAAAGACGGTCAGCCGGGTCATCAACAAATCGCCGCTGCTCAACCAGGCCACCCGCGAGAAGGTCGAAGCGGTCATCGCCGAACTGGAGTATGTGCCCAATCCGCAGGCCCGTGCACTGGCGCTGCGGCGCAATTTCCTGATCGGCCTGATCCACGACAACCCGAACGCCCAGATGGTGCTCGGCGTGCAGGAGGGTATTCTCGACACCATCCGCAATACCGAATTCGCCTTGGTCGTGCGCCCGGTGGACCGCCATTCGCCCACAATGGTCGAGGACATCCGGGGCTTTATCGAGCAACAGCGGCTCTACGGCGTAATGCTGCTTCCGCCGATTTCCGAGAACGACGAACTGGCGCAGGCCTGCCGCGATCTGGGATGCACCGTGGTACGCATGGGCTCGGCCCGGCTGGACGATGACGCTCACCTGGTGGCATCCAACGACCGGCAGGCAGTAAGCGACGCCGTCGCCTGGCTGGCGGAGTTGGGCCACAAGCGCATCGGGTTCGTCGCCGGACCCGAAGGATTTCTCTCGGCCCGAGAACGCGAACTCGGCTTTGCCGAGGGCATGGCGCGCGCCGGACTGAAGCCCGATGCGAAGATCGCGGCGCGCGGCAACTACCGTTTCGAATCGGGTCTTGCTGCAGGGCAGAAACTGCTTTCCGCCAAGTCTCCGCCTTCCGCGATCTTCTCCAGCAACGACGAAATGGCCGCCGGCGTCCTCCACGCCGCGCGCGAACGCGGCATGAGCGTGCCTGAAGACCTGTCGATCATCGGCTTCGACGATACCGCGATCGCCGCGCATATCTGGCCCCCCCTGACCACAGTGCGCTGGCCGATCCGCGCCATGGCGGCCACTGCCGCCGCCAAGCTGACGCGCCCGGAAACGGCAGCTTCCGAACCTTCGTTCTTCCTCTCCGATCTGGTCCGCCGCGCCTCTGCGATCGAATATCTGCCCTGAAGAATTTTTCCGTCCGGCAAAGAAAGCCGATCACCGTCCAGAAGCGTTGACACCGGTTACCTAATGCGGATACCAAGACCCTCGAGAGCTTAACGGGAGAGTTCCAAGTGTTCTGCAAAACCTATCACGCCACCCATCCGGACATGATGGAATGCGTCTCCAACGAGGAACTGCGCGACCGCTACCTCGTCACGGGCATGTTCAAGGATGGCGAAGTCAACCTCAACTACTCGCACAACGAGCGCTTCATCATCGGCGGCGCGGTTCCGGGTGCGACCCCGCTTCCCCTGCCGCTGCAGACCGTTCCGAAAAGCGCGGAAGGCAAGTCCTTCTTCGAGCGCCGCGAAGCCGGCATCACCAACATCGGCGGACCGGGCGCGATCACCGTCGACGGCCAGCGCTTCGAGATGAAGAACAAGGAATGCCTCTACGTGCCGATGGGCACCAATGAGGTGATCTTCGAAGGCCAGGGTGCGCGGTTCTACATCGCCTCGGTCCCGGCCCACAAGGCGCTGCCGATCAAGCACATCACGCTGGACCAGGCCAACCCGCTGGCACGCGGCGATCTTGCCAATTCGAACCAGCGCACGATCTACCAGCTGGTGATCCCCGGCGTCTGCGACAGCGCCCAGCTCCTGCTCGGCCTGACCGTGCTGGAAGAAGGTTCGGTATGGAACACCATGCCTCCGCACCTTCACGATCGCCGCAGTGAAATCTACCTCTACTTCGAACTGCCCGAAGAGAACGACCGCATCTTCCACTACATGGGAGAGCCGGACCAGATGCGCCACATCGTCATCGCCAACGAAGAAGCCGTCATCAGCCCGCCTTGGTCGATCCACATGGGTTCGGGCACCAAGAAGTACGCGTTCATCTGGGCTATGGGCGGGGAAAACCTCGACTATACCGACATGAACGTCCTCGACATCTGCCAGCTGCAGTAGTTCGATGGCAATTTCCTTCAGCCTCGAAGGCAAGTCCGCCCTGGTCACCGGTGCCAACACCGGGATCGGGCAGGCGATTGCCGTGGCCCTCGCACAGGCCGGCGCCGACGTTGCGGTGGCCGGCCGCTCCGAACCTGCCGAGACGCTCGACCTGATCGCACAGACAGGCCGCAAGGCCGTCAACATCAAGGCCGATCTCTCCAGCATCGAACCTGTCCAGCGCGTCATCGCAGAGGCCGTCGCCGGTCTCGGCAAGCTGGACGTGCTGGTCAACAACGCCGGCATCATCCGCCGCGACGACCTGCTCCAGTTCTCGGAAGAGGACTGGGATGCGGTGATCGACACCAACCTCAAGACGCTGTTCTTCCTGAGCCAGGCCGCCGCGAAGGGCATGGTCGAACAGGGCAGCGGCAAGATAGTCAACATCGCCTCGCTGCTTACCTTTCAGGGCGGTATCCGGGTGCCCAGCTATGCCGCGGCCAAGTCCGGCGTCAGCGGCGTGACCAAGGCGATGGCCAATGAACTGGCGCCCAGGGGCGTACAGGTCAACGCGATCGCTCCGGGCTATATCTCCACCAACAACACCGCAGCGCTTCAGGGCGACGAGACGCGCAATCGCCAGATCCTGGAGCGCATACCGACCGGCCGCTGGGGCAATCCGGACGACATCGCCGGCGCGGCGGTGTTCCTGGCCTCCCCCGCCTCGAACTACGTGACGGGCCACGTTCTAGCCGTCGACGGCGGCTGGCTGGCGCGCTGAGATGATCGGGCATGTCCTGTGCTTTGGCGAAGTGCTGCTGCGCTTCGCCACCCCCGCCGCCCGCCTGACTGTCCAGTGCGATGCGCTGGACATGGTGGTGGGCGGCGCCGAGGCGAACGTCGGCGCTGGCCTCGCCTCACTTGGCCACGGCGTTAGGATGCTCACCCGGTTGCCGTCCAGCACGCTCGGCGACAAGGCCCGCGCGGTGCTGGGGGCAGCCGGTGTGGATACCCTCCACATCGGCCGCACGGCGGGCCGCATGGGGCTCTACTTTCTGGAGAGCGGCGCAGGACTCAGGCCCTCATCGATCACTTATGATCGCGCTGGCAGCGTGTTCGCGAATTCCGCGCCGGACGATTTCAACTTCGCCTCCGCGCTTGAAGGTGCCCGGCTGCTGCACCTTTCCGGGATCACACCGGCGCTTGGCCCCGGCGGCGTGGCGCTGGCCCGGGCCGCCGTTGCTGCGGCGAATGCTGCAGGCGTGCCGATCTGCTTCGACGGTAATTACCGCGCGCTGCTATGGGATGCATGGGACAGCGACCCGCGCAGCATTCTGACCGATCTGATGCAATCGGCCACGGTCATGATCGGCAACCACCGCGACATCTCACTGCTGCTGGGCAAGCCGTTTTCCGGCGACGCTTCCGACCGCCGCCGCGAAGCCGCGCTGGCCGCATTCGAGGCTTTCCCCAAGCTGCAACTGATCGCCTCCACCGCGCGCCATGTCGTGAACGCCGGCCACCACCGCATCGCCGCCCGCATAGATACGCGGGATGCGGCTCACCAGACCGCCGAAGTCGACGTCACCGGCATCGTCGACCGCATCGGCACGGGCGATGCCTTTGCTGCAGGAGTGCTGCACAAGTGGCTCCAAGGCGCGGACACCGTCTCAACGGCGCAGGCGGGCCTTGCCTATACCGTCCTCAAACATACCCAGCCCGGCGACATGTGTCTGATCGGGCCTGCGGAACTCGAAGCCTTCTCCGCCAGTGGGGGCGACGTAAGGCGCTGAGCGATTGGATACCCCGCCGCTGCGGACCCGATCCGGGGCAGCGATATGATATAACGGGAGTGGACAGCATGAACACCGCCAGGATCACCCGGCGCACCCTCGTCAAATCCGCTGCCGTACTGGCTAGCGCCGCACCCGCACCGCTACTCGCGCGCAGCGTGACACGTCCGCGTGTGGGCCGCTATACCGGACTGGCCGAGAACGGCGTCCTCGCCTTCAAGGGCATCCGCTACGGCCGAGCCGCGCGGTTTGCCCGCGCCGTCGCCGAGCCATGGGACGGCCCTGCCCTCGGCGCCGACAAGTTCGGTCCAATCTGCCCGCAGCGCGCCATGGGCGGGGAAGCGCAATCGGAAGACTGCCTGTTCCTCAACGTCTGGACACCCGAGGCGAACCCGCGCGCGGGCCGGGCGGTGATGGTCTATTTTCACGGCGGCGCCTACACCACCGGCTCCGTCACCGATCCGTTGACCCACGGCGCCAAACTCGCCGCAGAGGGCGATGTGGTGGTGGTGACGGTCAACCACCGACTCAATGCGCTGGGTTATGCCTGGCTCAAGCCTTTCGGTGCGCGCTATGCCGATAGCGGCAATCTTGGCCAGCTCGACCTGATCCTGGCCTTGCAATGGGTGCGCGATCACATTGCAGCATTCGGCGGCGATCCGGCGCGGGTCATGGTCTTTGGCCAGTCGGGCGGCGGCGCCAAGATCGCCACCTTGATGGCCATGCCCTCCGCAAAAGCCCTGTTCCATACGGCCGCGACCATGAGCGGCCAGCAGGTGCAGGCAAGCGGCCCGGCCCATGCATGGAGCCGCACCCAGGCTTTAATGGCCGCGCTGAAACTGGCGCCCGGCGATGTCGAAGCCTTGCGCACCATGCCGGTCGAACGGTTGATGGAAGGTTTGGGCGCCACTGATCCCGTAATGGGCGGCGGGGTCTATTTCGGTCCCGTTCTCGACATGACCAACCTGCCGCGCCACCCGTTCTGGCCGGATGCTGCGCAGCAATCGCTGGCGGTGCCCATGATTCTGGGCAATGTGCGTGAGGAGACCCGCGCGTTCCTCAACCCGCGCGGTCCAAAACTTGAGGGCCTCTCCTGGGAGAACATCGCGGCGCGCATCCTGCCCGAGATCAAGATCGACCTCGACCCTGTCTGGGTGGTTGAGCAGTATCGAAGCCGCGAACCAGATTGGTCCCCCCAACAGGTCTATTACGCCGCTACCACGGCAGGTCGTTCGTGGCCGGGACAGGTGATCGAGGCGGACGAACGCGCCGCTGCGGGCGCTTCCTCGACGTGGGTATACCAGCTCGATCGCCCTTCGCCCGTCGATCCCCTGCGCGGGGCCGCGCATACGGACGACATCCCCTATGTCTTCGGCACGCTGGATGCGCCGGGGAGCTTTTCCGGGACCGACGAGGCTGCGCGCAGACTCAGCATCGCGATGATGCGAGCGTTCACCGGCCTTGCGAAAACCGGACGACCCGGACTTCCGGAATGGTCGGCCTATCGCCTGCCCGAACGTGCGACGATGGTCTTCGACGACACCGTGCGGATTGAAAACGACCCGCGCCGCTGGCAGCGAGAGCTTTGGGCGACTGCGCCCTACGTCCAGCCAGGTACCTGAAGCCCGGCCCTTCGCCAACCGATCGTTTGAAATGCGTAGCAGAGCGCATTTGGAATGGGCAAAGCGCAATCTCAAACGGTCTCCAAGCACTGGAAAAGCGCTTGGATACGGGACATCGCCCGCTGGCGAGTGCGGGGTAACGCCGAGGAAAAACGCGTAAACCGAGAGAAACATCGGGTCGGCGTCGGGGCGTCCTGTGCCAGGACGCGAGGAGGGTGGCCTTTGGTGCGAACGGCCGGATAGCGGCTACTACAGCCCGGCTCGGTCCTGACGGATCGGTTCGAAACGGCCGCGCGGACTCGCAAAAGCCGCCGCTTCGAGAAGGGCATCCGCAAAGCCCCCTCTTCGTGGGAGGCGGGCCGATGGCGGAAGACCTGACGAATTGCCCCAGTGAAGGGGAATCGGGAACCGATCCGGTCGGACGCTGGTGGCGTGGTCCACGGCTTGCGCTCGCGTCCGGCCCACGGCGCCGACCCGATACACCGCCAACCCTTGTACGTCAGGTCAGCGGATGCGGCGTCCTATAACCGATACGGTTATATTTATCAAGCCGGTCGCCCATTCACCGCGCCTTGGGCGGATTGGGATAAGCGATCACCAGGGCCAGCGGCTCCGCCCCCTTCTGCCAGATGCCCACCACCGCGCCGCGGTAGAGATAAGCCGCCATGCCCGGCCTGAGGGCCGCACGCTTGCCGTCCGAGACGACCTCACCCTCCCCTGCGGTGACGTAGTAGACCTCGTCATGGTCGATGGGATGTTCGCCGATCGCCGCGCCCTTGTGCAGCACGCGGCGGCGAAATTCCATCGCACGCGGTCCGGGCGCAGCATCCGAGATCCGATAGGCGGTGCTCATGCCGATCTCACCATGCGGAGGCGCCTCCTCCCGCACGGTATCACGCTCGTCGATCACTGCCATCGGTGGAGCGGGCACCGCGGACACGGCGATGCGCTTGCCTTTGGCCTCCGCGACTTGCGTGACGGAGCGCTGATCGTCCTTCGCCAGCGCGTTGACGCGAATAATTCGCCCCTTTTTGCCGCGATTCTGCTCGGCCGAAACGGTAGCCGAAGTCTCTCCCGGCGCAGCAATTGCTGCGTGCGCAGCAGCGGGGAACAGGAGAACAACAGGAACAAACTGCCCTGCCAGCCTGCGAATTTTCACTTTGCATCTCCCAATGACAGTGGTTCTTGACAGGGCGCCCTCCCTGCGGCAACTATTCATGACACCGGTTACCAAAGCTCGCAAGAATGAACTTGGGAACGGTCGGGCGATCTTGGAGGGTCGTCCGCGATGCCCCGCGAGGGGCAAGGGAGTTGTGTTGCCGGAGAGGATGCGCCGCCACTGCGCGCGTCATTGACACCGGTATCATTCGGCCGTCAGAGGCCGTGGAGGGGATGTTACGATGCGCCATACCATTTCTAGAATCTCGCTTGTGAAGATTGCCCTGTTCGCCGGCAGCGCTCTGGCCATGCCGCAACTCGGGTTCGCACAGGACACCGCCGAAACCGCCGCTGCCGAGCCCGCCCCGGAAGCCACGCCGCAGGACATCATCGTTACCGGCTTTCGTCAGTCGCTGGAGGCCGCGCTCAACGTGAAGCGTACTTCGGTCGCGGCGGTCGATGCGATCGTGGCCGAGGACATGGCCAAGTTTCCCGACCAGAACCTGGCAGAATCGCTCCAGCGCATTCCCGGTATCTCGATCCAGAAGGATGGTGGCGAAGGGCGGTCGATCACCGTGCGCGGCCTGGGCGCGCAGTTCACCCGCGTGCGTGTGAACGGGCTGGAGACGATCGCCACCAGCTCGGACGGCGCCTCCGCCAACCGCGACCGCTCGTTCGATTTCAATGTCTTCGCCTCGGAACTGTTCAGCAGCCTGGTGGTCCACAAGACCGCCGAAGCCACGCTCGACGAGGGTTCGCTGGGCGCGGTGGTGGACCTCAACACCGGCAACCCGCTGGCGGGCAAGACCGGCCTCAGCGCGGTTCTCAACGTGCAGGGTTCGTACAACGACCTGTCCGACAATGTCGGCCCCCGCATTGCCGGGCTGCTGTCGTGGAAGAACGATGCGGGCACGCTGGGCGTCAACGTCTCGGCCGCCTATTCGCATACCGACACCATCGAGAACGGCAACAACTCGGTGCGCTGGTCGCAGGCCTATTTCAACTCGGTCGGCGGCACGCCCTGCTTCTATTCCAACGTCGGGGCGACCGGTGGCACTCCGGTCAATTCGGGCGGCGGCTACCGTCCGTCCGAGGCGTGCGACGCGGCTTCGCTTTCGTTCCACCCGCGTATTCCGCGCTACGGCGTGATCGAGCATGACCGCCGCCGCCTGGGCCTGACCGGCTCGATCCAGTTCGAACCCAGCGATCGTACCAAGATTTCCGTCGACGGCCTGTTCTCCTCATTCAAGGAAGACCGCGCCGAGCAGTGGCTCGAAGTGCTCGCCCGCTCGAACGAGCGCCGCTTCGATGTCGTTAACCCGGGCTATGACGACAAAGGCAACATGGTCAGCGCGACCTTCAACAATGCCTACGTGCGTACCGAAAGCTACTTGCGCAAATCCGAGACCAAGTTCCACCAGATCGGCGCGACATGGGATCAGGAAGTGGGCGATACTTTCCGCTTCACCGTGCTGGGCGGCATGTCGCAGTCAAAGGCCGACATCCCGGTCGAGACGACTATCGCCTATGACAACCGCAACGCCAACGGCTTCAGCTACGACTATTCGAACATGAAGTCGCCGGTGCTCGGTTATGATCTGGACGTCACCAACCCGGCGAACTTCCAGCTCGCCGAAATCCGCGACCGTCCGTCCTATGTACGCAACCGCTTCAAGACCGGGCAGCTGCGTACCGAATGGGACCTGACCGACGGCTTCACCGTCAAGGCCGGCGCGATGTGGCGCCGCTACGATTTCCGCACCCAGCTGTTCCAGCGTGACACCGCCGCCTGCGGCGCCAATGGCACGCGCGATCTGATCCTGGGCGCGGTCACCTGCTCGTCCAGCGTATACGGCCTGCCGGTGACTTCGGGCATTTCCGATCTGGTCAACCTTGGCGATGCCGGCCAGCCGGACGGCACCACCAATTCGTGGATCGTCGGCAACATCGCCAACGCGGCGGACTATACCAACCTTTATGGCCGTACCGCCGTCGAGGATCTGGGCTCCAACCGCAAGGTGCGCGAGACGACATCGGGCGGCTATCTGCAGTTCGACGTCAAGGGTGAGATTTTCGGCCTCGAATACGCGGGCAATGCCGGTATGCGCTATGCCCACACCAAGCAGTCCTCGACCGGATACACCGCCGGCGTCGCGGCAACTGTCGAGCGCAGCTATGACGACTGGCTGCCTTCGATGAACCTGGCGTTCTATCCGCGTCTTGACGTGATCCTGCGCGGTGCGGTGGCCAAGGTCATTACCCGTCCTTCGCTTGGCAACCTCAACCCGGGCGGTTCGGTCGACGGGTTCAACTACCGCGTTACTTTCGGCAACCCGTTCCTCGATCCCTACCGCGCGACCAACTTCGACATCTCGGCCGAGTGGTACTTCGCCCCGCAGGCGCTGTTCTCGGTCGCAGGTTTCATCAAGAAGATCGATAGCTTCCCGGTTTCCGGCACCTATGTGGCCACACTGCCGCAGCTTGGACTTGATCGTTCGGTGCTGGGTGCAAGTACTCCGGCCTTCATCAACTATGATCCCAACCAGGAATACGTGGTGTCCTCGCAGGTGAACGGGCAAGGCGCGACGCTCAAGGGGGTCGAAGTGGCCTTGCAGCTGCCGTTCACCTTCCTGCCCGGCCTGCTCAGCCATACCGGCTTCCAGGGCAACGCCACCTTCATCAAGAGCGACGCCGACTATACGATCACCGGCCCGGCGACTTCGGCCTGCACCCGCACAACCGGCGCCTGCTCCCTTACGGGCGTTACGAAGGACTACAACCAGACCCTGCTTGGCGTATCCAAGAAGGCGTGGAACGCGACGCTTTATTACGACGACGGCAAGTTCAGCATCCGTGGCTCGGTAAGTTATCGCGGTCCCTTCGTTGATGGCACCAGCGCCACATTCAACGTCTTTGAAGGCTATGGTTCGTATACCAGCGTCGATGCGGCGATCCGGTACAAGGCGACGGAATGGCTGGAACTGTCGATCGACGGCAACAACCTGACCGACGAGTATCGTTATCGCTTCAACGATGCCGACGCGGTCCGTAACTACGAGAACAATCACTTCGGCCGCACCATCCTGTTCGGTGCGCGCGCGAAAATCTGACGAAGACGGCAAACCGGGAGACGGCCATGGACTTCGATCGCAGAACCCTGATCGCCGGCTCCCTTGCTGCCGGAGCCCTGAGCAAAGGGCTCATCACGAGCGCGGCGGCGCAGACAGCGCCGCCAGGCAGCCCCGGGGCCCTCCCCCCGGGGCTGCCACAACCGACAGAGACGATCGACCTGTGGCCCAAAGGCGCGCCCGGGATGCCGCGCACGCCGCTCACCGAAAAGTTCGACGAGCGCTCCACCGATGCGCTCATCACCGACCGCGCCGTTTACGGTATTACCCGTCCGCGCATGGCGGTATTCCGGCCCGACCGGCCGAACGGCGCGGCGGTGATGATTACGCCGGGCGGCGGCTACAAATGGATCGTGGTCGACAAGGAAGGCTATGAAATGGCCCGCTGGCTGACGGCGCGCGGCTTCACCGCTTTCGTCCTGTTCTATCGCCTGCCCGGCGACGGCTGGGCCAGCGGCCCCGACACTCCGCTGGCGGACGCGCAGCGCGCCATACGTCTGATCCGCCACCGCGCGCGGGATTTCGCCATCGACCCGGAGCGCGTTGCGGCGATGGGCTTTTCCGCTGGCGGGCACGTCTGCGCCGACCTTGCCGCGCGCTTTTCAGCGAACGTCTATGCCCCCGTCGACGCCGCCGACAAGCTCTCTGCCAAGCCGCTTTGCGCCGCGCCGATGTACCCGGTCGTCAGCATGGACGCGGCGATCGCCCATGCCGGATCGCGCGGCCTGCTGCTTGGTCCCTCGCCTACCCCGGCGCTGGAAGCGGCGCATTCGCCCGACCGGAACGTACCTGCGGATGCCCCGCCGCACTTCCTTGCCCATGCCGAGGACGACGCGACGGTTCCGGTCGAGAATACCTTGCGCCTGCGCGCCGCGCTCAAGGCGCGCGGTGTGCCGGTGGAAACGCACCTGTTCGCCAACGGCGGCCACGGCTTCGGCCTGCGCCGCGCGATCGGCAAACCGGCAGAGGTCTGGCCGGACCTATGGCGTAACTGGGCCCGGACGGTGGGACTGGGATAGGCCCCGATTCAAATCGTACCGATACCGGTTTGCACGGCGATCGCGTCGAACTCGGCCGGCCATTCCGCGCGCCATTCCGCGCGCTGGGCATCGCTGGCCCAAGACCCGTCGATGCCGTTGAGCATCATGGCGCGAAGGTCCGCCACATCGAATCCGAGGTGCGTGTACATCAGTTCCCACGCACCTGCGGGACTGACGTGGTGCAGCGTGGGGTCGTCGGTATTGGGGTGCATTTTCAGCCCCAGCTGCGCCATTCGGCGGATCGGATGGTCAAGCGCCCAGCGATCCGGGTCGAGCGTGCGCAAGTAGTACGAATTGGTCGGGACGATGGTGAACAATAGCCCGCGCTGCGCATAGCTGCGGGCAAGGTCGGGATTGTCAACGATGGTGTAGCCGTGGTCCACCCGGTCCACGCCGATGTCGTCCACCACGGTGGCCACGTTGGTCCACGGCATGCCGAATTCACCCGCATGGGCAGTGGCGCGCAGGCCGTGCCGCTTGGCAAGGGCATAAGCCGCCGCGAACATTTCGGGCGGGCCGTCCGGCTCGCGGTAGTCGATGCCGATGCCGGCCACCAGCGGATCGGGATGGGCGACCACCTGCTCCACCATCGCCAGCGCATCGGCGGCGGGTGCCTCGCGGTCGATGGAGGGGATCAGCAGCGAACTGATGTCGAAGTCTGCCAGCGCCTCGCGCATACCCGAAAGGATGCCGGAAACCGCTGCTTCGTAGGGCAGTCCGGCGTCGCGGATCGTCGCCGTGGGGTTCCAGAAGAATTCGGTGTGGCGGATGCCTCCGGCGGCGGCGTCTTCCAGGTATTCGTAGGCGATCCGGTGGAAGTCCTCAGGCGCCAGCAGCAGGTGCGCTTCCAGTGCGCGCAGCACGCGCAGGACGCCGATCGGCTTGGAGCCCCGGTGGTAGAACCCCTCCACATCCTCGCGGCTCAGCGGCGCGGCGTGCTTCTCCGCCAGATCGAGGAACGTGTCGCGGCGCACCGCGCCCAGCAGGTGGCAGTGCAGTTCCACCTTGGGGATGCGTTCGAAGAAGCTGCGCTGGCTATCCGTCAGCGTCCGGGCAAGCGGAGACGACGGAACATAGCCGATGGAGGCTGGCCCAAAGGAGGCCGGGGTCTGGTCTGCCATATAAGTCCTGGAAAAAAGATCGGGCCGCGCGCTCAATGCGCGGTGGCGGCGCCGTAGAAATAGTAGCCAAGCGGCAATGTCAGGATGAACAGGCCCAGCGGGATTTCCCGCCAGCGCCCCGCCAGCACCTGAACGATCACATGGACCAGCAGTCCGCCCGCGATCCCGGTGCCGAAGCTGTTGGAAATCAGCGTGAGGAGCATCATCGCCATCGCCGGGAACAGGTCGACGATATCGTCTCCCTTGGCGTTACGGATCGTGCCGAGCATGGATATGCCGATGAGGATCAGGGCGGGCGCGGTCGCCTCGCGCGGGATCGCCATCGCCAGCGGCATCAGCAGCAGGGTCAGCAGGAACAGGCCGGCGGCGGTCAGCGGCGTCAGGCCGGTACGCCCGCCCGCTTCCACGCCGGCAGCCGATTCCACCAGCGCGGTTCCGCCCGGCACGCCGACCAGCGGGCCCAGCGTGGCCGCCAGCGAGTCGACCAGGAACGGACGCTCGATGCCGGGCAGGTTGCCCTGCTCGTCCGTCAGCCCGGCCTTGGCGCCGATCGCCAGTGTGGTGCCCAGGGTGGAGAAGAACTCCGCCGCGAAGAAGGTGAACATGTAGGGCAGCGCCACCAGGGTGAACGCGCCGAGCAGGTCGACCTTGCCGGTCACCGGCATGGGCGAATGCGGCAGCGACAAACCGCCGGTAAAGCTGGTGATGCCAAGCGGCACCCCGACCAGCGCCGCCGCGACGATCCCGACCAGCACCGCGCCGGGCACGCGCCGGGCCTGGAGGGCAATGGCGACGGCAAGGCCGATCAGGGCCACCACCGGCCCCGGCTGGCTGAAGTCACCCAGCGCCAGCGCATGGCGCTTCACGTCCACCGACACCAGCCCCGCATCGCGGCAGCCGAGCATCGCGATGAACAGCCCGATCGAGGCGCCAAGGCCCAGCTTGATCTGCGGCGGAATCATGCGCACGACCATCTCGCGCGCGCCCGTCAGGGTGAGGATGACAAAAGCGATGCCCGACATCATCGCGATGCCAAGGCCCGTCTGCCAGGGGATATGCTCCACCTGCGCCAGCGTGACGCCAAGGATCGCCGATCCGCCGATGCCGGGGCCGACGATGAACGGCAGGTTGGCGTAAAGGGCCATGGCAATGCTGCCCACCGCCATCACGATGATGACCCCGGCGGTGACGGCCGCGCGGTCCATCCCGCCGCTGGCCAGCAGCGAGGGGATGACGACGATAAGGTAGGCGGCCGCAAGGAACGTGGTCATCCCCGCGATCATCTCGCGCGGGATGCTTGTCCCCCGCGCAGTCAGCGCGAAGCGGCGTTCCAGCAGGCCCTGCTTCGGGGCGGTCACTTGCGGGCCTGGGCCACGAAGCCGGCGAGGAAGCGCTCCTCGTCGATGGCGCGCACGATGTGGACGGGGCGTTCACCCGCCTTCGGCGCCATTTCCTCGGTCCATACCTGCGGTTCGCCGTAATGCATGCCTGGCATCGTATCGACGTCCATCCGCACGACGAGGTCGTCGGTGACGAGCGAACGGTCGATAGCGACGGCAACGGTCACCTCGTCCCAGAACGGCTGGCCGAGGCGGGCATAGGTCTTCACGTATTTCGCCACGGGGCTTCCCGCGCTGGCGATGCTGTCCACCACCTCGGGCGT
The DNA here is from genome assembly GCF_001046635.1 of Novosphingobium barchaimii LL02. GTDB lineage: Bacteria > Pseudomonadota > Alphaproteobacteria > Sphingomonadales > Sphingomonadaceae > Novosphingobium > Novosphingobium barchaimii. The sequence goes on along the minus strand of NZ_KQ130453.1, from coordinate 472,187 downwards.
CGCTTTCACTTTCGAGCTGACGTTGCCGACCAGCGTGATCGACTTCCACGGCGCCGTCAGCACGATGTGCGCCGCTTCGGGGTCGAACAGGAAGTTGAAGTCCGTCGAATAGTCGGTGTTGGAAGTGGTGCGGGCGAAGGCCGTGTCCAGTTTTCCTGGTTCTATCACGATTTCCTTCGCCAGCTGCGCTATGTCCGGTGCGACCCGAAGAGCCAGCGCAATATTGGTGAGCGGCCCGGCGGAGACGATAGTCACTTTGCCGGGATGGGCGCGAACCGCCGCGATCAGCGCGTCGACCGCGCCGTTCGCCTGCGCCTTGATGCGCGGCGTGCCTTCGGGCATCGGCGGCACAAGGTCAGGCTCGTTGGGATGATAGGTACGGCCCGGGCGGGGCGCATTCCAAGCGCCCTTGAACGGAATGCGGCCGTAGCGCGCCTCCCAGTTCGCCATCTCGGCCTGGGTGCGCAGCAGCGGCATCGAGGCACCCTTGTGCACCGGCACTTCGGGACGCCCCGCGATCTCTAGGAAGCGCAGCAGATGCTGCGTCTCTTCCGTCATCCAGGCATCGCCGGTGACGACGCCGACGCCGATCAGGTTAACCCGGCTGTCCCGCAGCAGCGGGATCATCGACTGGATATTGCTCTGCCCGGGGCCGAGGAAATCGTTGTCGAAGAAGATCATGACCCGGTCGTCCTCGGCGGCCAGTGCCTCGGGCACCGATCCCAGCAACGCCGCGCCTGCAAGCAGTATGGTCAGCAGTTTTTTCATGCGCGAACGTTCCCTAGGTTCCCGGTATTCCGTCGTCCAAGATCAGAGCTTGGCGGTCACGCTGGCGAAAAGATAGCGGCCAAGCGAGTCGTACATGCCCGCATAGAACGCGCCGTTCGACGTCTGCCCGCTGGTGCTGGCGGTGATCGGCGGATCGCGGTCGAAGACGTTGCTGATGCCCAGACGCAGCGTGTACGAACCGGACACGTCGAAGGAAGCTGCCAGATCGAAGTAGTTCACCGCCTTCAGCTTGTAGTCGTAGGGCTGATAGGTGCCGGCCAGGAACGTCGCGCTGCTCGACTTGTCGTTGCGGGTGCCGCCAATGTAGCGCCACGTCGCCGCGAGGCGGATGGCGCCGCTGGGCGCGGTCCAGTTGACTTCGGCGCGGTGGCGCCAGGTCGGGATCGGCTGGCCGCAGGTCACGCCGAAGTAGCCGTCGCAGCGATAGGCCTGGGTGCCGGGCACGATCTGCACTTCGTATTTGTTGGTGCGCGTACCCGAGAAGTTGAAGCCCACGGTGCCCAGATCCGCCTTCACCAGATCGCCAAGGTCCTGCTTCGCGCTGGCCGAAAAGTCGATGCCGGTGGTCTGGAGGTAACCCGCGTTGAGGTTCGTGGTCAGCACGTAGCCGGTCGTCACCAGCGAACCGGTGGCCGGATTACGCAGGATCTGGTCGCAGAAGGTGCCGGCGTTGATGCACTGGCTCAGCGTGATCGTGGCGGGCAAGGTGGTGATCAGATCGTCCACCTTGATGTCGAAGTAATCGACCGACAGCGTCAGGCCGCGCAGGAACGGCGGCGCGATCTGCACGCCGAACGACTTGGTGTTCGACTTTTCGGGCTTGAGGTTCGGGTTACCTCCGACGAGCGCGCCGGAAAGCTGGCCCGCTGCCGGCTCGATCGTGCCGTACTGCGTGGCGGTCACGCCGGACTGGGCGCACTGCGCGAAAGTCGCGGTGGGCCGCACGCCCTCGCACGGATCGGTCAGACGCGCGGTGGTGACGCGCTGCGGACCGAACAGCTCGACCAGATTGGGCGCGCGGACCGCGTGCTGGAAGCTGCCACGGAAGCGGATCGCGTCGACCGGCGACCATTCAGCGCCCGCCTTCCACGCGAAAGTGTCGCCAGCGGTGCTGTAGTGCGAGTAGCGCGCGCCGCCTTCGACGGCGAGGCTCTTGAAGAACGGCCGATCCTCGACCAGCGGCACGCGCACTTCGCCGTAGAGTTCCTTGACGTCGAACGAGCCGGAGATCGGGTATTCGCCGCCCGAGTTGCCGGCCACGTCGCGGCTGGAATAGTGCGTGTCGGGAGTGAACCCGATCCGCTCCTTGCGATACTCGGTGCCCAGCGCGACGCTGATCGGGTTGCTGGCGAACGGACTGGCGACGCCAAGGTCGCCAGTCACCGATCCGCTCACGATCGTCTCTTCGGTAAAGCCGGTACGGGTGAAGGTGCCCTGCACGTAGTTCAGCGCATCGGCGGTGACGCCGGTGGTCGAGAAGATGTTGAGCGGGACGCAGCCGTCCGCCGCGTTCTCACAGACGATCTGGCCGCTGCTGTTGGTCACCGCGCGCAGCGAATTGGCGAAGCTGGCGAGCGATATGTCGCCGGTCAGGCGCGAGCTGTAGTTGGTGCGGCCATACTGCGCGTAGGCGTCGTAGCGCCAGCCGGGCGCGATCTCGCCGCGCACGCCGCCAACCGCGCGGTAGGACGTGTGCTTGGTGTAATCATGGCGCGATCCGCCGGGCGCGTTGCGCAGCGACACGTTGACGGTGGCGCTCTGCGCGTCGGTCAGGCCCACCGAGGTGCACATCAGGTTCTTCTGCTGCGCCGACAGGAACGGGTTGGAGCAGTTGATGCTTTCCGGCACGGTGAACACGCCGGTGGGCGACAGGCGGATGTCGGCCTTGTCGCGCATGAACATGGCCTCACCGTAGAGTTCGAGGGCGGGCGACACCTCGAAGTGGGCGAGCAGGTCGGCGTTGATACGCTCGTCCGGTGCCTGCAGGTCGTAGGTGTTGCCGTTGTTGAAACCGTCCGACGTGCGGTAGGTGCGGAAGGTGTTACCGGTGGTGGGGTTCAGCGTGTAACTGCCGCGCGTCGCGCCGGTCGCCGGGTTGGTCAGCTGGAACTGCGCGGGGTAGGTCGTTGAAGAAAGCGAGCAGGAATAGCCCGCCGCAGTCGCGTTAAGGTTGCAGATCGAGAAGTCGCGCTCGGACGTGCCGACGCCGTCGATGTGGCGATAGCTCACGAAGCCTGTGATGTTGCCTCGGCCATCGGCGAAGTTGTGACCGGCGGTGACCGAGAAGCTCTGCTGCAGGCCGCCCACGGTGCTGCCGGTGGGCACGTCCTGCCCGGCGGCGGTTGCGACCGAGGCGATCGAATTGCCGTTGTCGTGCTGGAAAACGCCCGAGCTGGCGTCGAGCTGGACGCCTTCGAAGTTCTTCTTCAGCTCGAAGTTGACCACGCCTGCCAGCGCGTCCGAACCGTAGACCGCCGAGGCGCCGCCGGTCACCACGTCGATGCGCTCCACCAGGGCGGCGGGCACGTTGTTGATGTCGGCTGCCTGCGCGGCAGAGCGGGCCGGATCGCCCTGCATCAGACGGCGGCCATTGATGAGCACCAGAGTGCGCTGGTTGCCGAGGTTGCGCAGGTTGATCGTCGCGGTGCCGCTGGCGCCCACGGTGCCGCCGCGGTTGCCGCCGCCCTGGTCGGCATAGACCTGCGGCAGGGTGTTGAGCATGTCTTCCAGGCGGGTGACGCCGCGCTGCGCGAGGTCTTCGCTGCTCACCGTCGTGATCGGGCTGACGCTGGTCGCGTTGGGGACGCGGATGCGCGATCCGGTAACCACGATGTCATTGCCGCCCGCGGGACCGGCTTCCGGAGCGGCAGTGTCCTGCGCAAAGGCGATGGCCGGCGAAAGGGCCAGCAGCGAAGCGGTCATCAGCGTTGCGGTACGCATGGCGCGCGATGCCCGGCCTTTGGATGAAACCTGATGCGGTGAACGTGCGGCGACGGCAGACGACAGCATGGAAAACCCCCTTGAGAAATCTCGCGGCCTGTCAGGATCATCCACTGTCCCTGTGTTTTCGGGCGCCACGGATTTTCCGCGTTGATGCGCCGAAAGCCGCCCGGGTTCGCCTCATACGGCCCGGATGGCAGGACAGGAATGAGGCTATGTCGGGCCTTCTATTAATGGAAACTGTTTATATTTATCATTTCATAAAATTGCCTTATAATCGTTGCAACTCCGTCAGGGAATCTGTTGCATGCCGTCCAGACAGCTGCCCGCCGGCCGCATGCCGCTCTCTATCCGGCAATTGCGCTTTTTCGTGGCGTTGAGCCAGAGCGGAAACTTCAGCCGGGCGGCGGAAACCATGGCCGTCTCCCAGCCGGCGCTCAGCGCCGCGATCCGCCAGATCGAACACCTGCTCGACACCCGCCTGTTCGATCGCACCACCCACAGCGTCGTCCTGACAGAGGCCGGGCAATCCCTGCTGCCCCATGCGTGGCGCCTGCTGACGACGGCGGACAACGCCTTTCAGGACATGAGCGACACCTTGCAGCGCAGCCGGGCGACGGTGCGCATCGGCTCGGTGCCCTCGGCCCTGCCCGCCGCCGCGCAAATCGTTGCCGGGATCGATCAGGACGCCCACCGCGTGAACCTGCACCTGACGGACGGGACCAGCGACGCCCTCATCGCGCAGCTGCATCGCGGCGCGCTGGACATGGCCGTCTGCGTCGCCAGCCTTATCGAGGAGGGGCTGGTCTCCACCCCGCTGATCGAGGACGAGATGACGCTGGTGCTATCGCGCGAACACCCGCTGGCCGGCGCCGCGCAGCTGCCATGGAGCGCGCTTGCCGAGATGGAAGTAGTGCACTTCACCAGCGGCAGCATCGGCGAAATCAGCGCGGCCGCCATGCGCGAGAACAACATCGTCCATTCGCGCCGCTACCGGGTAGATCACATGGAATCGCTGTTTGGCCTCGTGGAAAGCGGCCTTGCGGCGGGGGTGATGCCCCGCCTTTACGTGCGCGGCCACGATCATGAAGCGCTGGCGGTCGTTCCGCTGACCCAGCCATCCATCCGGCGCAAGGTGGTACTGCTGCAAGGCGCACGTCTGGCGGCCGAGCACCCTTCCGCCGCCGAGATCGCAGGCTATCTGGCCAAAGCCCTGCCCGGCGGCCTGGCGGCGGTGTGGTCTGGCAACCGCGCGCGAAGCGGCTAGGGCCGGCAGGGCTTGCCTTCATACTGATGGCGGTTGAGCACATAGTCCCGGCCGTTCCAGCGCTCTACCGGAAAGCAGAAGCCGGGACCGCCGATCTCGATGTCGGGCCATCCACCAACGCCCTTCCCGGCCAGGAAGGTAGCAATCCCTTCGCTTTCGGTGACGAGCTTCCAGGTGCCGTCCGCCTGCTTGCTCAGCAATTTGAAGCCCGTTCCCGTATTGCCGAAGCAGTACGTACTACCCTCTGTGAGGACGACTTCGGGGCGCCCATCTCCGTTCAGGTCCTTGACGGTCTCGACAGAGCCAGCGGTGTAACTGGCCGTCCCCGGATCGCCGCACGCATGCCATTTCCCGCCTTGCAGCTTGAACCCGCCCGCACGGAAAGCCGCCGTCTTTTCCGCTGGCGGCAAGGCACCTTGCGCCATCGCCGATGGAGCAAGCAGGCAAAGACCGGCCGCGATGGCAAGATAATAGCGCATGGCACCTTGCTTACACCAAACAAATGGGCGGCGCATAAAGGCAAATACCCACCGTAATTGACCACAGTGTGACAAGACCGCAACATAGGCGCACGAAAAACACGACCTTACAGCATCGTATGTTCGTTTCATGTTGCAGTGCGGCATACTCCACCCTGCGGGGAAAACAGGAGTAAACCATGACTCTAGGTGCGAAGAGGTTTTCGGGTTGCGCTGTGGCGGTGATTGCCATTTCACTTTCAACCACGCCGACACAGGCGCAGGACATCGGCCAGGGGCCGGCCGCTGAAGGAGAGGCGGCGCCGCAGGACCAGATCGTGGTCATCGGTTCGCGCAGGCAGGACAGAACCGTGGCAGACAGCACGGTTCCCGTGGACGTGATCGGCGGAGCAGCGCTGACCCAGTCCGGCTACACCGACACCGCCCGCGTGCTGAACCAGCTCGTGCCCAGCTTCAACTTCCCGCAGCCGTCGATCACCGATGGCACCGACGCGCTGCGCCCGGCAACGCTGCGCGGCCTGTCTCCCGACCAGACGCTGGTGCTGGTCAACGGCAAGCGGCGCCACACTTCGGCGCTGCTCAACATCAACGGATCGGTGGGGCGCGGCTCGGCGGCGGTCGACCTCAACACCATCCCCACGATCGCGATCGAACGCATCGAAGTGCTGCGTGACGGCGCGTCCTCGCAGTACGGATCGGACGCGATCGCAGGCGTCATCAACATCCAGCTGCGCAAGTCGGCGGGGATGCATGCCTCGGCCACCTGGGGCAAATACGTGACGACGATGGACGGCGTTGCCAACTACGGCGGCGTGGTAACGGGCGCGAACGGCCAGCCCGCGCTGGATGCCAATGCCGGTGCAGGCGGTGTCTACCAGCTGGCGCCCGGCGGCAAGCGCAAGCGCCGCGACGGCGAATCGCTGACTTTGGCGACCAATATCGGCCTGCCGGTGGGCGATGCCGGCTACCTCAACTTTACCGCGCAGTATCAGGACAAGGACCCGACCAATCGTTCCGGCGCCGATCCGCGCCAGCAATACACCAGCGTCGGCGGTCTGGCCGATCCGCGCGAGTTGACCGTCAATCGTTTCAACCACCGCTACGGTGATCCCGGGACCACCGATTACAACTTCTTCCTGAACGGCGGTTACGAACTCAGTCCCGATGTCGAATTCTACGCTTTTGGCAGCTACGGCATCCGCGATGCCGAAAGCGCGGGCTTCTTCCGCCGCCCGAACGACGCACGCAATCGCGACTTTTCGGCCTCCGCCACCAGCTTCGTGCCCTATTACCCCGAAGGCTTCCTGCCCCTGATCGTCTCGACCATCGAGGATGTCTCGGCTGCTGGCGGGTTCAAGGGCAATGTGGATGGGTGGAACTATGACGCATCGCTTGCCTACGGGCACAACTCGTTCCACTTCTTCGTCGAGGACAGCTTCAACGTGTCCTACGGCAGCGAGGCCAGCCAGCAGCGCTTCGATGCAGGCAAGCTATCCTTCGGTCAGACGACCGCCAATCTCGACCTGCAGAAGAGCTTCGACGTGGGCTTCACCGACTTGTCGGTGGCGTTCGGCGGCGAGTATCGCAACGAGAACTTCCGCATCCAGGCCGGTGACCCGCAAAGCTACCTCGGCGGGCCTTATGCCGGTCCTCCGTTCAACGGCGCAGCCGGCGCGCAGGTCTTTCCCGGCTTTCGCCCCAGCAACGAAGTCGACGCCAGCCGCGACAGCTTCGCGGGCTACCTGGAACTGGAAGGTGACTTCGCGAATATCCTGACCCTCCAGCTTGCCGGTCGCTACGAACATTTCAGCGACTTCGGCGATACCGTGAACGGCAAGGCAGCGGCCCGGCTGGAGCCGGTGGACGGCATCGCCCTGCGCGGTTCGATCTCCACGGGTTTCCGGGCCCCGTCGCTGCACCAGCAGTATTATGCCACGACTTCAACCAACAACGTCAACGGCACTTTGGTGGAGATCGGGACTTTCCCCGTCTCGGATCCGGTCGCGATCGCGCTCGGCTCGCAGCCGCTCGATCCCGAAAAGTCGCTCAATCTTTCGGGCGGCGTGACCTTCTCGCTGATACACGGCCTGTCGATCACGGCAGACTATTATAACATCAAGATCAAGGACCGGATCGTCGTCACCGAGAACCTGCAGGGCGCACAGGTGGTCTCGCTGCTGCAAGGAGCAGGCTTCAACAATATCACGTCTGCGCGCTTCTTCGTGAACGGCATCGATACGCGCACGCAGGGCGTCGAAGTTGTGGGCACCTATCGCGTGCCCGACATGGGCTTTGGCCGCCTTTCGCTGACGGCGGGCTACAACTACAACAAGACCAAGATCACCGACTATGCTGAACTGACCAGCCTGCCCGGCCTGACCCTGTTCGGCCGCCAGGAATCGCTGCGCCTGACCCGGGGCCAGCCGCGCGACAAGATCAATGTCGGGCTCGATTGGGACTACGACATCGTCGGCCTCACTGCCCGCGCCAACCGGTACGGCAAGGTGCTGGCGCCCGGGGCCGATGCCGCGCGCGATCAGGAACTGGGCCGCCAGTGGATCGCCGACCTGGAACTGCGGATAAAGCCCACCCAGCAGCTGGAACTGGCGGTGGGCGCCAACAACATCTTCGACAGCTATCCCGACACGGTCTACGCCGGGCTGCAAAATGGCCAGAACTATGGGCTGAACGGGTATTTCATTCCCTATAGCGCGTTCTCGCCGGCCGGCTTCAACGGGCGCTTCCTGTATGGAAGGGTCAGCGTGAACTTCTGATCGAGTGATGCACCGACCGGCGCCCGATGCGCCGGTCGGTGCGCAAGCCTACGCCGCCAAGACCGGCAAGGCGCCCATCAGGTGGCGCGCAAGGGACGCACCCTGATCTCCAGATCGATCACCTGCCGCGCCCCCGGTGCAAGGGTTACGCCGCCCGCCGCCGCGAAGTCAGGGCGATTAAGGGCGTCGGGCATCTGGCTGGTGGGTTCAAGGCAGATGAAATCCTCCCCCGGCGGCGCGAATACGTGCAGGAACCGGGCGCTGCGCGAATGGAGCGATATTTCCGCCCCCCATTGCGCTTCGCCGCGCCAGCCAAAGTAGCAATTGTCGATCAGCCGATGGTTATCGGGGACATGCCCTTGCGCAAAATCGCCGAACGCCTCGGCGGGAAGCGTCTGCACCGGGATCATCGCCTCGTCATTTTCCCAGACACCGGCAGCCGAGAACGCCAGCTTTTGGGCCACCCCCCGCACGAAATAGGGATGCTGCCCCAGCCCGGACGGCATCGCTTCGGCCGAAGTATTGATCAGTTCGAGCGAGACATTCAGCCCCGCGCCATCAAGCGAAAAGTGCTGGGTCGCGGACCAGCTCCATGGCCAGTGTTCGTCCGCCAAATGCGAACAGGTGATCGCGGCGCTCGCCGAAGTCGCTTCCGTCACGTCCCATCGCTTGACCCAGCCCAGGCCGTGCAGCGGATGCACGAACCCTGCGAAGTTGGACGGCAGCACATGCTCGGCCCCAGCGAAAGTGAAACGGCCCCCGGCGATGCGGTTGGCATAGGGCACCAGCGGGAAGGACGCCGTTTCCAGCACGTTCGCTGTACCTTGCGGCGTCGGACGCAGGATGGGGCGGCCCGCCACATCGAAACGTCCGATAGCGCCGCCTAGCCGGGGCAGGATCTCCAGTTCATAGCTACCCTGCCGCAGGACAAGCGTATCGCTCATCCCGCCATTTCCTCCAGCGAGCGGCCGCGTGTTTCACGCACCATGGCGCGCACGAAGAAGAACGAGAGGAACGCGCTGGCGGCGTAAAAACCGTAAGTGACCATCAGGCCCAGCCCCGCCGCCATGGCGGGAAAGCTGACCGAGATGCCGAAATTGGCGATCCACTGCGCAAAACCCGACACGGCCAGCGCCGACCCCCGAATCTGGTTGGGGAACATCTCCCCCAGCATCACCCACATTACCGGCCCCCAGCTCAGGTTGAAGAATACGACGTAGGCGTTGGCGGCGATCAGGGCAACGACGCCCACGTTGTCAGAAAGGACAAGGTGTCCGCCCGCGAAAGTGCCGGTGCCGAAACAGACGGCCATCGTTCCCAGCGTCACCGCCATGCCCGCCGAGCCGACAAGCAGCAGAGGCTTGCGGCCCAGTTTGTCGATCAACGCCACCGTCACGAAGCACGCGAGGATCGAAAGCGTGCCCGAGAGGATGTTGATAAGCAACGCGTCGCTCTCGCTGAAGCCCACCGACTGCCACAGCACCGCGCCGTAGTAGAAGACGATGTTGATGCCTACCAGCTGCTGAAACACGGCGATGCCGATGCCCGCCCAGACCAGCCTGCGCAGGCGGCCGGTGGCAGGATCGACCAGATCGGCGAAACGCGGGCGGTGGTGGTCGGCGGCGAGGCTCGCCCGGATTTCCGCAACCAGCGCGGTGGCGCGCGGTGGCCCGAAGATACGGGTCAGGGTCGCCAGTGCCTCGGCGTCGCGGCCACGCGCGACCAGATAGCGCGGGCTTTCCGGGATCATCATCAGCGCGAAAAGGTAGATCAGCGCCGGGATCACCTGCATCCAGAACATCCAGCGCCACGCAGGCAGGTCGAACCACAAGGGAGCGGTGCTGCTGCCCGCGTTCCGCGCCAGCAGGTAGTTGGCGACGAAAGCCCCCGTCAGCCCGGTGATGATCATGATCTGCTGCAGGCTGGACAGGCGCCCCCGGATCGAGGCGGGCGTCACCTCGCTGATATAGACCGGTGCCAATACGCTCGCCGCGCCGACGCCCACGCCGCCGATGAAGCGGGCGATGATGAACATTAGCGAACTGCCCGCCGCGCCCGCGCCGATGGCGCTCGCCACGAACAGGGCCGCGCCGATCATCATGACGCTGCGCCGGCCAATGAGGTCCGCCAGCCTTGCCGCCACGAAAGCACCCACCGCGCAGCCCAGCAGGATCGCGCCCACGTTCAGCCCGGTGCCCAGCTTGGAGAGGCCGAACGCACTTTCCAGGCCGTCCTGCGTGCCATTGATGACGCCGCTGTCATAGCCGAACATGAAGCCACCGATCGTCGCCACGACCACGATCATGGCGACGAAGGCGAGGTTAACCCTGCCCTCTTCGCCGCCTGCCTGCGCATCACTCATCCCATTGATCCTCTTTTTGTTTTTGATCGGGCCAGGTGGCCGCGTCAGCGCCAGCCGGCGTCGACGAAGTATTCGTGGCCCGTACACATGCGCGCATCGTCGGAGGCCAGGAACAGGGTCAGTGCCGCCACGTCATCGGGCTGGACGCGGCTTTTTAGGCACTGTGCATCGAGAATTTCGCGCTCACCCTCGGGGGTGTACCATTTCTCCTGACGCGGGGTCTGGACGTTGCCCGGCACGATCGCGCAGACGCGGATACCCTTGCCGCCCAGTTCGCGGGCCATCGCGCGGGTCATGCCCTCGATCCCGGCCTTGGCGGTCTGGTAGAGCGAGAGCTGGTCCAGCGCGAGGTGCCAGCTGATCGACCCGAAGTTCAGGATCACCCCGCCGCCTGCCGCCTCCATCAAGGGCACTGCGGCCTGCGCGGCGAAAAACAGATGCCGCAGGTTCACCGCCATGCGCTCATCCCAGTATTCGGGGGTGACCTCGGCAATCGCGTGGCGATCGTCGTTGGCGGCGTTGTTCACCAGTATCTGAAGACCGCCTAACAGCACATGGGCGGCCTCTACCTGCGCCTTGACGAACGCCAGGTCCGTCAGATCGCCGCAGACGAAGCGCGGGGTGAAATCGACCTCGCCGTCCAGCTTCGCGACCAGTGCTTGTGAAGGTTCGTCCGCAATGTCGACGAACAGGACTTTCGCGCCCTGGCGGGCAAATCCCTCCACCAGCGCCGCACCGATGCCCGAGCCGCCGCCCGATACGAATACGCCTTTTCCGCGAAGCGACGGGTAGCTTGCCATCTGCGAAACACTCACGCCCGGCCGCCGATCAGCCCGCGCGCGGCAAGGTTGCGATACAGCGCCGAGATGCCCGTCTCCCACGCCGGTGCATCGCGCGAAGTGGCCACCGTGTTGACCAGTGTGCCCAGCCGCTCGCTGGAGATGGTCACCACGTCGCCCACCTTGTGGGTGAAGCCGCGCCCCTGGGTGTCGCGGTCCTGCGTCGGCGCGAACAAAGTGCCCAGGAATAGCACGATGCCGTCCGGATACTGATGTTCGCTGAACGCCTGGCGCAGCAGATCAAGCGGCGGGCGGCTGATCTCAGCCATGCGGCTTTCGCCTTCGAGCAGGAAGCCTTCCGGCCCTTCGATGCGCAGCAGGACTTTCGCGTTTTCGATCTCGGCCATCGTGTAGCCGGCATCGAACAAGCGCACGAAAGGGCCGATCGAACAGCTTGCGTTGTTATCCTTTGCCTTGCCCAACAGCAGCGCCGAGCGGCCTTCGAAATCGCGCAAGTTGACGTCGTTGCCCAGCGCCGCGCCGACCGCCTTGCCATGCCGGTCCGAAAGGATCACGATTTCCGGTTCGGGGTTGTTCCAGTCGGAATCCGAACGCACGCCAATCACCGCGCCCGACCCCACGGTGGAAAGCACCGGCGACTTGGTGAAAATCTCCGCATCCGGCCCGATGGCCACTTCGAGATACTGCGACCACATGCCGTCCTCGATCAAGGCCGCTTTCAGCGCCGCCGCCTCAGCCGAACCGGGCACGACCGAGCGGATCGAGCCGCCAATGCGCTCCTCCAGCCCGCCGCGCACCGCCTGTGCCTGATCGGCGTCGCCGCGCGCACGTTCCTCGATGACGCGCTCCAGCGCCGAGACGGCGAAAGTGACGCCCGCCGCCTTGATGCATTGCAGGTCGACCGGGCTGAGCAGCGCGGCGCGGGCCAGCACATCCTCGGCAGAACCCAGCACGCTGCCCTGCGCCGGATCGAACGCGCCCAGATCGACAAGATCGGCCACGGTCGGCGCCGCGCCCGACATGTCATGCACCGTGCCGCCCGCCAGCAGGACGGGCACCGGCCCCTCGCCCAGATCGAGGCGGCCAAGGAACGTACCCTCTCGCCAGTCCGGGGGGAGCATCGAAAGTATCGCGGTCATCTGCTGGTCCTTCAAAGCGCGCGGAACGTGAAATTGCGGAAACGGGCGCTGCCCTTGCCTGCGGAATAAAGCCCGGGCCGCAACATCAGGAAACCGCCGCGTACATTATGGTGATAGCCCGAAACTTCCATGCCCCGGTCAAAACGCTTCCATGTCTTGCCGCCATCGCCGCTGGTATGGAAAGATACGATGTGCCGGTCATTGCGCACCCGCATCAGCATCCGGCGGCCGTGCGGGTTGGCCGGGCGGCCCCGCTCCATGCCGTATTGGTGGGTGACGAACTTATCGGCGTCAAAGCCAAGCCCGCAGTAAAGCTGCTGGTCGTAGAACAGCAGAAGGCCCGCGGTGGTACCGGGGTCGATCTCTATGTCGCACTGGAATTCATAGGCCTGATCTCCGGCGACGAGCAGCAGCGGCGAGGAATCAACGGGCGCCTTGCCGCTGGCGGCCAGATGCAGACACTTGTCCGAAACCCGCGCTCGGACGGATTCGTCGGCGGAGGGTTTGAAGAAGTTCCAGCGCTTGCCCAGTTCGAGCGTGGTAAAATCGTCGGACAGCGCGATGCCCTGCGGGCCGGACTTGCTGCCACCCCTGGGCGCCGCGATCGGCTGCGACAGGTCGCCGCCTTCCATGCGGAACCAGCCGTCCGCCGTCCAGGTGATGGGGTCCAGCAGGGTCTGTCGCCCCAGCGTCCAGAAATCGCGCTCATAGCCGTGGTAGACCGACCACCAATCTCCCCCCGGCCCTTCGAACAACGTGGCATGGCCGCGCGACCACCACTTCTCAGCAAGATCGACGGTGCGCACGATCGGGTTGTGGGGGCAGTTCTCCCAAGGCCCGTGAATGGATTTGGAGCGCGCTGCGATCACCATGTGCCCGGTCGGCGGACCGGCGGTGCCGCCCACCGCGGTAATGAGATAATAATAATCCCCATGACGCACGATCTTGGGGCCTTCGGGGGAGAAGCCCTCCACGTCCCAGTCATCGGGATAGTGCCAGGGATCGTAGACATGCTCCACTTTGCCCACGGTGGAAAGGCCGTCCTCGCTCAGGCGGATACGGTCGCCGCCCGACAGGAACAGCCAGCGCGATCCGTCTTCGCCCACGGCATGGCCGGGGTCGATATGGTCGGGCAGGCCCAGGTCTATCGGATCGCTCCACGGGCCTTCGATCCGGTCCGCCCAGATCACGTAGTTGGCGTTGGGGCTGGCCTTGGCGGGGAAGTATATGAAATAGCGGCCGCCGTGCCGGCAGATATCCGGCGCCCAGACCGCGCCGACGTTCTTCGTCAGCGCCGCCGTGATCGGCTGCCAGTTCAGCAGATCGCGAGAATGCCAGACGACCAGCCCCGGATAGGAATCGAAGGTCGAGAAGGTCATGTAATAGTCCTTCCCGTCGCGCATGATCGAAGGGTCCGGGTGATCGCCGGCCATCAGCGGGTTAAGGAACCGGCCGTCCTGAAGGTCTGCGATCCGCTGGTTGTCGAACCCCCGGCGGTAGGGCGGCGGCGCCTTGCCCGCGCTGCCCTTTGCTGCGCCACTGCTTCCTGCCGCAACCCGCGCTGATGCAGGCGCAGCCGCGCCCAGCGCAGTCAGCGATACGGCTCCCAATGCTGCCGACAGCGCCTCGCGGCGATCGATTTTCACGCGTCTCTCTCCGCCTTGTTATCAATTTGTGGTAACGCTATCATCGACAGCCCGCGTGTCAATGGAAATGATCGGACCCTCGTCTTACCGCCAACAATCTTCCCGACCGACTTGATCGCCGCGCCGCAGTCCATAGACAGGGACGATGGACGAAACTCCCGGCAAACCCCGCGCGAACGATCCCACCATCGAGGACGTGGCAGCGGCGGCCGGCGTTTCGATCCGCACCGTCTCGCGCGTTCTCAACAAATCGCCCAAGGTGAATGCCCAGACCCGCGAGCGGATCGAGGATGCCATCGCGCAGCTGAATTTCCGCCCCAGCCTGCGCGCGCGGGCTTTTGCCATGCGGCGCTCGTTCCTGATCGGGCTGGTGCACAACGATCGCAACGCGCTGGTGCTCGATTCCATCCAGCGCGGCATCGTCGCTCGGACCTCCGCGCGTGGCTACGAACTGATCGTCCACGCCGCGCCGCTGGAGGCCGAGGCCGCCATCTGCGACGTGGTGGGCTTTGCCGAAAGGTCGCGGGTGGATGGGCTGGTGATCCTGCCGCCGATCTCGGGCGTGCCCGGTCTCGCCGCCGCGCTGGAGGACGCGCAGGTTCCCGCTATGGCGCTGTCCTCCGTACCGATCGAGGGGTTTGCCGGCGTGATTCTTAGCGAGGAGCGGGCCGCAGGCGCCCAGGTGGCGCGCCATCTGCTGGACCTGGGCCATCGGCGGCTGGCGATCATCAACGGCCCGGCAGACACTGCTTCCGCCATGGAACGCCGCGCTGGATTTCTGGCGGAAGCCGAGCGCCATGGCGGGGTCAGCGTTGCCGAAGCGTCGGGCGACTACGGCTTTGCATCCGGGGTGAGCGCCGCCGATCACCTTCTAAGCCTCGGCCAGCGGCCCACCGGGATATTCGCCGCCAACGATATCATGGCAGCGGGCGTCCTCAAGGTCGCGGCCAGCCGGGGCATCGCGGTGCCGGGCGACTTGTCAGTCGTCGGCTTCGACGGCAGCCTGCTGACGAAGATGCTGACTCCCGCGCTGACCTCGGTACTGCGCCCCTTTTCCGAGATGGCGGCGGCAGCAGCGGACCAGCTGATCGCCCGCATCGAGGGACTTGCCGCGCCCCTGCCCTATCAAGCGACATTACAGATCGTTGCGGCGGAATCGACCGGACCGGCACCGCAGTAACCGGCCCGGCCAACTCCTGCCGTCAGGCTGGCTGCGGCTCCAACCGGCCTGCCTCCAGCGCGGCGAGCCCTGCCTCCACGGCGCGCAGAAAGCGAGCATCCTCGCCCAGATCACCGAAGATTTCCCGCATACCGACGACACGGCGCCAGTCGCCAGCCCGTTCCAGCAGCGGTCCCGACAGCGGATCGGTAATGCTGCCCCCACTACGCGCGGCGCGGTCGAGGAAGCGCAGCCACGCCGCGATCGGCAGCGCAAGGCGATCCACCGGACGCCCGGCGACAAGGGCATCGCGCGTGGTATCGAGCAGGCGGTACGGCAGCTTCTGCGACCCGTCCCACGCGATCTGTGACAATAGGTGCCGGATCGCCGGATTGGCGAAGCGCGCCAGCACGTCGGCGATATAGACAGGCAGGTCCAGCCCCGGCGGCGCGCTGACCGAAGGCGCGATGTCCTCGCGCATCAGGCGCTCTGCAAAGGCGGCAAGGCCGGGGTCGGCCATCGCCTCGGCCACGGTTTCGAAACCCAGGCCCAGCCCGATATAGGCCAGCGAGGAATGGGCGCCGTTGAGGAGTCGCAGCTTGGCGGTCTCGAACGGGCGAACCTCTCCCGCGAACGTCACTCCGGCGCATTCCAGCGCGGGGCGCTCTCCGGCGAAACGATCCTCGATCACCCACTGCGTGAAGCGTTCGCGCTGGATCGGCCAGGCGTCCTCAAGCCCGGTCGCGGCGGCGACGCGGGCGCGCAGGGCGTCGTCGGTGGCGGGCGTGATGGAATCGACCATGGCGTTGGGAAAACACACTTCGCCTGCGATCCAGCGGGCGGTTTCCGGGTCGATCGCCTCGGCCAGCGCGATGGTCGCGGCCTCCAGCTTGCGGCCGTTGTCGGTCAGGTTGTCGCACGAAAGCACGGTGACGCCGAGCAGGCCGGCAAGCCGCCGCGCCCGCAGTCCATGGACCAGCCAGCCGATGAACGATCCGGGCACCCAGTCCGCAGACTTGGCAGCGTCCAGATCGGCGCGGATCGCCGGATGGGCGAAATCGAGCGTGCCGTCAGCGCTCAGGCAATAGCCTTTCTCGGTGACGGTGGAACTGACGATGCGTGTATCGCCATGCGCCAGCGCGCCCAGGATCGCGCCCGGTTCATCGCGAGTGAGCACCCGGCCGATACTGCCGATCACGCGAAATTCGGTCTGCTCCTCAAGCAGCGCCAGCGTGTATAGCCCGCCCTGCGGGTTCAGCGCATCGGCAACCCCGCGCGAATTGAGGCTGACGCCCGTGATGCCCCAGCGCGGATCATGGCCCAGCAGGGTATCGAACGCCGCCGCCTGATGGGCCCGATGAAACGCGCCCGGCCCGAAATGCACCACGCCGCCGCGCAACGCCGCACGGTCGTATTGCGGACGAGCTACGGAGCCGGGGAGCGCAGTCAGCGTGTCTTGCGAAAGCCGGGTCATGCCGGTTCCACCACGCGCGCGGGGGCTTTGAGACCGTAAGCCTTGCGCACCAGACCGGTCGTCAGTTCCTGCGCCAGTTCCGCCGCTTCCCAGTCCGCCAACCGATGCTCGGCCACCAGGCGGGCCAGGAAGCCGCAATCGATGCGCCGGGCCACATCGTGGCGCGCCGGGATCGACAGGAAGGCGCGGGTATCGTCGTTGAAGCCCACGGTGTTGTAGAAACCGGCGCTTTCCGTGGTCATCTCGCGGAAACGGCGCATGCCTTCGGGGCTGTCGTGGAACCACCATGCCGGGCCCAGCTTGAGGCAGGGATAATGCCCGGCCAACGGCGCCAGTTCACGCGCATAGGTCGTCTCGTCGAGGGTGAAGAGGATCACCGTGAGGTCCGCCTCATTGCCGAACAGGTCCAGCATCGGGCGCAGCGCCTCGACATATTCGGTGCCGCGCGGGATGTCGGCGCCCTTGTCGCGGCCATGGCTGGCGAACAGGCGGGCGTTGTGGTTGCGCGTGGCGCCGGGGTGGATCTGCATGGTCATGCCGTCCTCCAGGCTCATACGCGCCATTTCGGTGAGCATCTGCGCGCGGAACAGTTCCGCCTCATCGGCGTCCGCTTTTCCGCCCATGACTTTGCCGAACAGCGCCTCGCATTGCGCCTTCGAGAGATTGGCGGTGCGCGGCGTCAGGAAACCGTGGTCGGTCGCGGTGGCGCCCATCGCACGGAAATCGGCACGGCGCCTGCGATGCGCGGCGAGGTAGCCGGTCCAGCTTGTCACGTCCTCGCCCGAAAGCTCGGCGAAGCGGGCCATGTCACGCGTGAAGGAATCGTGCTCGGGGTCGATCACGGAATCGGGGCGATAAGTGGTGACCACCGCGCCTGCCTTGCCCCAGCCTGAAGCGCGGGTCGCCTTGTGATGCTGAAGATCATCGCCCGCGCCTTCGGTAGTGGCGAGCAGTTCGATGTTGAAGCGCTCGAACAGCGCGCGCGGACGGAATGCCGGGGATGCCAGCGCCTCGCCCATCACGTCGAAATAATGGTCCGCCGTGCCTTCATCCAGCGTGACCTCGATCCCGAATACTTCCGCGAAGACATGGTTCAGCCACATGCTTGACGGCGTGCCCCGGAACAGCTTCCAGTTCGCGGCAAACAGGCGCCATGCCTCGCGCGGGTCCGTATCCGGCATCTGCCCGCCGCGCCGGGGCACGCCCAGCGCGTCCAGCGAAACGCCTTGCGAATAGAGCATGCGGAACAGGTAGTGATCCGGCGCCAGCAGCAGTTCGGTCGCGTTCGACCACGCGGCGTTGCTGGCGAACCATTCCGGGTCGGTGTGGCCGTGCGGGCTGATGATCGGCGCGCCGGCCACTTGCGCATAAAGTTCGCGGGCGATGGCGCGCGTCGTCGGATCGGCGGGAAGCAAGCGGTCGGGGTTAAGCGAAAGCTGTGGCATCGACGGGAGACTCCTTGGCGCATGGCCTTTCACGAGGCTCGATTACCGAGTTGTGCCAGCGCTGGCAATGATGTATTCGGCAGCCATGCCAGAAACCCTCGCCGATACCGCCGCACGCCCCAGAGACGCCGTCAGGATCGCAGCACAGGACGATGTCGCCGTCGCCCTGCGCGCGCTCGAATCGGGTGAAGACGTAGAGGTGGATGGACAGTCGGTGCGCCTGCGCGATGCGATCGGCGCAGGGCACAAGTTTGCCGTGACGCCCATCGCGCAAGGCGCGCCGGTGCGCCGCTACCGCGCGCCGATCGGCGTAGCCACGCGGGACATCGCGGTGGGCGAGCATGTCCACACGCACAACGTCGCCACCGCGCTGGTTGGAGAGCGCGCCTATGCCTTCGCCGGGCCGCAAGCCGGCGCCGAAACGCGCGCCCCGGCCCCCGCGCGCAGTTTTCGCGGCTATGTCCGGCCTGACGGCACTGTCGGCACCCGCAACGAGCTATGGATCCTGCCCACGGTCGGCTGCGTGGGACGGCTGGGTGAGCGGCTGGCGCAGCGTGCGGGCAATGCGCCCGGTGTCGACGGGGTCCACGCCTTCAACCATCCGTTCGGCTGCTCGCAGCTCGGCGCCGATCTTGACGGCACGGCGGCGATCATCGCCTCGCTCGCGCTCAATCCCAATGCCGGCGGGGTGCTGCTGCTCGGGCTGGGCTGCGAATCCAACCAGCTCGATGCGTTGCTGGAGCGTATTCCGCCAGAACGCCGCACCCGTCTGCGGATACTGCGCGCCCAGTCGGAAGGCGACGAATTCGCCGCCGGGGAAGCCCTGATCGCCGAACTGATGGGCCTGATGGCCACCGACCGGCGCGAGGAGGTTCCGCTCTCCAAACTGCGCCTTGGCGTCAAGTGCGGCGGTTCCGACGCGATGAGCGGCCTGACCGCCAACCCCCTGATCGGGCTGATGGCCGATGCGGTGACGCAGGCCGGGGGCGCTGCGATCCTTACCGAAATCCCCGAAGTGTTCGGCGCGGAAACCCTGCTGCTGGAACGAGCGGCCAATCAGGAGGTGTTCGACAAACTCTCCGAACTGGTGAACGCATTCAAACGCTACTTCCTCGACCACGGCGAGCCGGTTTCGGAAAACCCCAGCCCCGGCAATATCGCCGGCGGCATCACCACGCTGGAGGAAAAGTCGCTGGGCGCGGTGCAGAAAGGCGGACTTGCGCCGATCCACGATGTCATCGGTTATGGCGAACGGATGTCGCTCAGCCAGTCTCCCGGCGGGCTGACGGTGCTGGAGGGGCCGGGCAACGATGCCGTTTCCACCACCGCGCTGGCGGCGGCGGGGGCGACCATAACCCTGTTCTCGACCGGGCGCGGCACGCCGCTGGGCAGCCCGGTGCCAACGGTGAAGATCGCCTCCAACCACTCACTGGCGGAGCGCAAACCCGGCTGGATAGACTTCGATGCGGCGCTGGCGCTGGACATCGGCATGGAAGCCGCTGCCGCCGCCCTGCTGGACCGGATCGTCGCCATCGCCAGCGGCGAACCCGCGCGCAACGAGAGCAACGACGAACGCGCCATCGGCATCTGGAAGCGCGGCGTCACGCTTTGATGCGGGCGGGCCGTTACGGCCGGAACACGCTCCCCGCCAGCGCACTCGCATCCACGGTGAACTTGAAGCCCAGCACCCAGGCGTTCGGGATGTCGCTGGTCCGAAACGGGACCGAGGACTGGTCGGGGTGGACGATGTACTGGATGTTGGGCGACAGGCGGATCGCCGGGCCCACCTGCGCGCCGTAAGCCAGTTCCATCATGTACTGATGCCGCGCGATCCCGTCCGTGCCGCCGGCAAAGACACGCGCGGCACGCATGCGCTCCATCGCCAGATCGCTGAAACGCTGATCGTTGATGACGAAGCCCAGCGTATCCTTGTCTCGTCCGGCAAAAGTGCCGGTCTGGACTAGGCCGAGTTCGAGAAAGTGGCTCTCCTCGACCCGGCCCGACAGGTTGGTCATCGCCACCCCGAACAGGCTGAGGCCGCGCTGGGTCATTGGGTCCGGGCGGGTCAGCATCTGGTCGAAGCGGAAATAGATGCCCGAGCGGCCATGACGGGTCTGCGCCGCACGGCCCGATACGGCGGCGATCCCGTCCCGGTCATCGCGCAGAGGATCTGCGTAGTCGCCCCGGTCGAACCACCCGCCCAGGATGTAATGGCGCGGCAGGCGGTCGTTGGTGAAGTCCGTCCCGTAGCCCAGTTCCCACGGCACGATCACGCCCGTGGCGTTCTTCGCGCTGAAGTTGAAGCCGTTGTCGGTAGGACGCTTGCGGTCGGGGTTCACTTCATAGGCGCCGGCGTGAATCCAGACCTTGGGCGTCAAGTTCACTTTGGCATGGGCCATCCAGCTGGAAGCGGGAAAGTAGGTGAAGTTGCTGTTCTTGAATACGAACGTCGGATTTCCGCAGGCCGAATTGCTCTGGAAATTGCAGTAGAGCGGCGAGTTCAGGAAATGGATGTTCGCCTGGCTACGGCCCACCTCAATATCCACCGCGCCATTCAGCAGCTTCTGCTGCCACGTCAGGATCGCCAGATGGGTGTTCTGGGTGCCGTAGATTTCCTGGACCGAGGTATTGTTGCCGATCGCGATGGCGGCAAGGTTCTGGCCGTGACGGTCGGTAACGGCGGCATGGATCGCGGCGCCCCCGATCCCGGCGATCCTGTCCATGTCGAAGTCGGCGCCGACGTAGACCTGCCCGGCATAGGCTGCGTCGCGGCGCACCCCTCCCGAGACGTTCGTCGCAGCCTCACCGGTGTAGCTGAGCGAGAGGGTGATGCCCTCATCCGCCAGCGGCTGCCAGTTGCGCGTATCATCCTGCGCCTTTTCAACGGGCGCGGCGGACTGCGTGGTACGGGCTGTCTCGTCCGCGGTGTCCTGCGCCAGCACGGGTGCGGCGAAGGAGGTAACGGCGCCGGCGCAGCACAAGGCGCGCACAAGGATAGTCGGCATGGGCGATCTTCCAGATGGATCTGTATTGCAGGGTCGAAGCGGTCCAGCCCCGTCAGGCCGGCACAGGTTCCGCCACCGTGACCGGCCGCTTGAGCAGCCCGACCACCAGCGCCGTCACCACGGTTCCCGCCACGATCGCGGCGCCGTAAGCCAGCAGGTGCGTCACCGCACCGGGGATCGGCAGAACGAACACGCCGCCATGGGGCACGCGCAGTTCCACGCCGCTGCCCATCGAGATCGCGCCCGCAACTGCCGATCCGGCCATGAGCGCCGGGATCACACGGAAGGGATCGCGCGCCGCAAAGGGGATAGCGCCCTCCGTCACGAAGGCGAGCCCCAGCACGGCAGCCGCGCCGCTGGCTTCCAGTTCTTCCGTGGTAAAGCGGTTGCGGAACAGGCGGGTCGCCAGCGCGAGGCCCAGCGGCGGCACCATGCCCGCCGCCATGGTCGCGGCCATCGGCGTATAGACCTCGCTGGCGATCAGGCCGACCGAGAAGGCATAGCCCGCCTTGTTCACCGGCCCGCCCATGTCGAAAGCGGACATCGCGCCCAGGATCAGGCCCAGCACGATGGCGCTCGATCCCTGCATGGAACGCAGCGCCTCGGTCAGGGTCGCAAGCAGCGCGGCTACAGGCGTGCCGACCGCGTAGATCATCAGCAGGCCCGTCAGCAGCGAGCCGAGCAGCGGCAGGATCAGCACCGGTTTCAGGCCCTGCAGGTTCCTGGGCAACTGGATCAGGCGATTGAGCCAGTGGACACCGTACCCCGCGATGAACCCCGCGACGATGCCGCCGAGGAAGCCTGCGCCGATATTGGCCGCCAACATGCCGCCGATCATGCCCGGCGCGATGCCCGGGCGGTCGGCGATGGAAAAGGCGATGTAGCCGGCCAAGGCCGGCACGATCAGCGCAAAGCCGCCGTTCGCGCCGATCTGGAACAGCGCATGGGCCAGCGTGCCCTTGGCCGCATCGTCATTGGCGTGAATGCCGCCAAGCGCGAAGGCCAGGGCGATCAGCAAACCGCCCGCCACTACGAACGGCAGCATGAAGGATACGCCGGTCATGAGGTGCTTGTAAGGGCCGACGCGTTCCTCGCGGTCTGCCTTGGCGGCACCGGAGGCCTGGCCGCCCTGCACTTTCGCCTCGGCCAGCGCCCGTTCGATCAGCTTCGCGCCGCCGGTGATGGCGGGCTTGGTGTTGCTGGCGAAAACGCGCTTGCCGGCGAAGCGGCCGCGATCGACCTCACGGTCGGCGGCGATGATGACCACGTCGGCGGCGGCGATTTCCGCGTCCGTCAATTCATTCCCCGCGCCGACCGAGCCCTGCGTCTCCACCCGGATCGGGTAGCCGAGCTGGCGCGCGCCTTCCTGAAGGCCCTCTGCCGCCATGAAGGTGTGAGCGATGCCGGTCGGGCAGGAAGTGACGGCGACGATGCTGGGTGCGCTGGAGGAGGGTAGCGCGCCAGCATCGCCGCCGGCACCGTCCAGCACAGCGGCCGGATCGGAAAGCACCGCATCGATGTCGACGCGGCGGTGGGGTTTGCCCTTCATGACGCCGTCGTCCGCTGCTTGCGGTGCAACGAACAGCAGCATGTCATCGGGCGAAAGGGTTTCGGGAGCGAGCGGGTTCAGCACGCCAAGGTCGGTATGCACTTCGACCTCGATCTCGCGCCCGGCAGCCTGCGCCGCCTTGCGCAGCGCCTCACCGGCAAGGACGCCGGTAACGCCGGATGCACCGGCCTGGACGATGGCGAAAATCCTGCTCACTTTTCTTCTCCCGCCAGAACCGTGTCGATGCGAACGCTGTCTGCCAGCGTCTGCACGGTCTCTTTTTTAGGTAAGTGCGGCCCCGCGCGGCCCAGCTTGCCGACCGCGAAGGCGGTGGACAGGCGCGCGATCCGCTCCAGAGTGCCGCCCTCGGCAAGCGCGGCGGCGATGCCCGCCACCATGGCATCGCCCGCGCCCACGGTGCTGGCCACATCGGCGGCGGCCAGCCTTGCTGTCAGCGCGCCCTCACCGGAGAGGAAGAACGCGCCCTCCTCGCCCAGCGACACCGCGACAAGGCTTACGCCGCGTTCATGCAGGTCGGCGGCAACGCGGTGGACTTCGGCCATGGTTTCCACCGGAGCGCCCAGCCATTCGGAAAGCTCGTGGCGGTTGGGCTTGACGATATCGGGCAGCGCGTCGCTCTCCAGCGCGGCGCGCAGCGAGGCGCCGCTGCTGTCGAGCAGGACCAGCGCGCCGGTGCCGCGAACGCGCCCCACGATCCGCGCGTAGATATCGTGCGGAAAACCGGGAGGCAGGCTGCCGGCAAGGACCATCAGCGCGTCCGGCCCGGCTTCTTCGACGACCGCCGCGATCACCGCCTCGATCTGGTAAGGATCGGCGGGCGTCCCATCCATGTTGACGTCGGTGGTGCCATCGCCGTCCACCAGCTTGAGGTTGACGCGGGTAGCCCCGGCGCGGCGGATGAAGCGATCGGTAATGCCCTTGTTCGCGAACAGAGCCTCGAACGCAGCGGCATTGTCTGTGCCCAGCAAGCCGTGGACAGACACAGCGGTGCCCCAGTCGGCAAGGCAGCTGGCCACGTTGACGCCCTTGCCGCCCGCATCCTGCCGCGCCGAAAGCGCACGGTGGACCGCGCCGGGGACGAGATGGTCCAGCGTGACGGTCTGGTCGATCGCCGGGTTGAAGGTGACGGTGACGACCCGCATCACGCTGCCTCCTCGTTCAGCGCGCGCACTTCGGCGGCCGTCCCGGCCTCCAGCGCCTTTGCCGCCAGCGCGGTCATGTCGGCAAGGCTGGCGCTGCGGATGCGCGCCTTGACCGCCGGAATGTCACGCGGGGTCATCGACAGTTCGCTCACCCCAAGCCCGGTCAGCAGCGCCGCGCCGAAAGGATCGCCGGCAATGCCGCCGCACACGCCGACCCAGCGATCATGCCGCGCCGCGCCCGCCACCGTCATCGCGATCAGGCGCAGGACGGCGGGGTGCAGGCTGTCGGCCTCGCTGGCTAGTTCCGGGTTCTGCCGGTCGATGGCGAGGGCATACTGCGTCAGGTCGTTGGTGCCGATGGAGAAGAAGTCGGCATGCTCGGCCAGCACATGCGCCTGCACGGCGGCTGCGGGAACCTCGATCATGATGCCGATGGGCACCACCGGCGCATCCAGTTCAGCGCGGATGCCCTCGCAGATTTCGCGAAGGGTGAGCAGTTCGGTAACCGAGGTAATCATCGGGAACATGATCGACAGGTCGCCGCCGTCCTTCGCCGCCCGGTACAGCGCGCGAAGCTGCGGCTCCAGCAGATCGGGGCGGCGCAGCAGCAGGCGCGCGCCGCGCACGCCAAGGAACGGGTTCTCCTCGCGCGGCAGGTCGAGGTGCGGAACCTGCTTGTCACCGCCAATGTCGAGCGCGCGCACGATCAGCGGGCGATCGGCGCCAAGCGCCTCGATCATTTCGCGGTAGATCGCATACTGCTCATCCTCGGTCGGGCTGTCGCCGCGTTCGAGGAACAGGAATTCGGTGCGCATCAGGCCCACGCCCTCGCCGCCCTGTGCTACCGCGAAGGAGACCTGATCGGGCCGGTTGACGTTGGCGCCAATCGCCACCTCATGCCCGTCGACGGTGCGAGCGGGCTTCGAGCGCTCGGATTCTTCCTCCGCCCGTTTGCGCGCGATCTCGTCGATCCAGCCCCGCGCGGAGGCAAGGTCTGCGTCCGAAGGGTTGAGCCAGATCCGCCCGCCGTCACCATCGACGATTGCAGTCGCTCCGGCCGCCAGCGAGAGCAGGTCGGTGCCGCCCGCGACCATCGAAGGTAGCCCCAGGGTGCGGGCCAGGATCGCGCTGTGCGATGTCGGCCCGCCCAGCGCCGTGGCGATCCCGGCCACCTTTTCGATGTCGAGCGTCGCCGTGTCCGAAGGCGAAAGGTCGGCGGCGACAAGGATGCACGGCTCGTCCGGCAAGTCCGAAAGCGTGCCGATGCCAAGGCCGGGGTCGATATGCGACAGCACCCGGCGGCCGATATCGTGGAAATCCGCCGCGCGCGCCGCCAGCACCGGGTTGCCCAGCGCCGAAAGCTGGCCCGCCATGCGCTCAACCGCCTGATGCCAGGACCAGGCAACGCCGTGGCCCTCCACCATGATCTGGCAGGTCAGGGTGATAAGATCGGTATCGTCCAGCAGCGCGGCCTGCGCCTTGAAGATAGCCGCCTCGGAAGCGCCCAGGCGGCGCGTTGTATCATCAACCAGCGCCTTCATCTGCGCGCGCGTGCGGACCAGCGCATCGTCGAGCAATGCTCCGCCAGCAGCAAGGTCGACTGGCTGATCGGGCACCACAAGCTGCGTCGCGGCAAGAACATGGACTTTGCCGATGGCAAGGCCGGGGCTGGCCCCGACGCCTGCGATCATCGCGGTGTCGCCGTCCGGTTTCCAACCGCGCACGGGGGCCTTGGCCTTCTCCGCCGCGCGCGCGGCATCGGCCTTCTCCCGCGCGGAAAGGCGTGTCACCGCCTGAAGGAACTGGTCCAGCGCGCCCTTCGCGCCTTCGCCCGAGGCGGAAATCGTCAGGGTGTCCCCCGCCTTCAGCCCGAGTTGCAGCAGCGCGACCATGCTGCGCGGATCGGCCATTTCATCGCCGTGGCGCACCCGTAGCGGCACGCTGGCGGCCTTGGCGGCCTCGCTCCAGGCGGTGGCCGGGCGGGCGTGAAGGCCGGTGGGATAATCGACGGTCCAAGTGACCTGCTCGGCCAGATCCTGGGCGGGCTTTGCCGAGGCAGCGCGCGGCGCATCCTCCAGCAGAGCGTTTGAAATCAGCGCCTTGTCAGCCGTTGTAAACAAACCTTCGAGCCGGGTCTCGTCCTGGATCAGGCGGGTCAGGCGGCGCAGGATGGCGATGTGGCTGTCCGAACTGGCGGCGATGCCCACCACCAGATGCGCGCGCTGGCCCGGGTTCCACTCGACGCCGTCACGCAGCTGAAGCACGACGATACCGTCCTTGCGCACCAGCCCCTTGTCCTCGCCCAGACCGTGGGGGATCGCCACGCCGGAACCGAGGTAGGTGTTCGCAACCGCCTCGCGGCGGATCATGCTTTCCTCATACCCCGGGCCGACGCAGCCAGCGGCAATGAGCAGTTGCCCTGCCTGGCGAATCGCATCTTCCTTGTCGGTAGCATGGGCATCGATCCGCACAAGATCGTCCAATCCCAGCGGATTGCGGGCATCTGCGAACATGAAACGGCCTCTCCAGTCTTGTTCTATCGCTCTAGAAATCGTTTTCTCACAAAATTGTCAAGGGCCTTGCGTTCAGCCCCTCATTTCCAGCATAAGCACCCAAACGGTGCGTAGTTCCTAATGCACTTGGTGGAGAACGATTTCCCGATGGCAGTCGGAATCAAGGATGTCGCGAAAGTAGCGCAGGTTTCCCCGGCCACGGTTTCGCGGGTTCTGGCGGGCCGCGCGGTCGACCCGGCGATGCGGGAACGGGTCATGGCAGCGGTCAAATCCACCGGCTACCGCCCCAATCTGGCGGCGCGGCGGCTGCGTTCGCGCCACACCAACACCATCGGCCTGATCGTCGCCGATATCCGCAACCCCTTCTTCACCGCCGTATCGCGCGCGATCGAGGACATCGCCTATTCGCGCGGCCTGCGCGTCATCCTGTGCAACACCGACGAAGACCCCGAGCGCGAGGCGATGTACCTGCAACTGATGCAGGAGGAGCGCGTCACCGGCGTGGTGCTGGCGCCGTCGCGCGCGGGTTCCGAAAGCGCCGGACGGTTCAGCACCGACTTCCCCATGGTCCTGATCGACCGCGCCGTGCCCGGCGCCTCGCGCGACTGCGTGGTGCTCGATAACGAGGCAATGGCGGCGGGGCTGGTCACTCACCTTCACGAGCAAGGCCATGTCCGCATCGCCGGGCTGTTTGGCGCGCTGAGTGCAACCGGCGTGCAACGCCGTATCGGCTTCGAGCATGCCGCTGCGGCGCTGGGCGTCGACAGCCAGGCGCTGTCAGTCCCCCACGGCGTGGGCGAGGCGGAAAAGGCAGTCGCCGCCGTGATGTCCGGGCCTTGCCCGCCGACTGCCCTGCTCGCCAGCAACGGTGTGATGCTGATGGCCGTCCTGCGCGCGCTCCATGCCCTGGGGCTGTCGGTGCCGGACGACGTCGCCCTTGCTGGCTTTGACAAGGAGGACTGGATGGAGTTCGTCGGCGGCGGCCTCACCGTGATCGAGCAGCCGGTGGAAGAGATCGGCCGCGCCGCGATGTCCATGCTGTTCGAACGTATCGACCATCCCGATGCCGCCGCCCGCCGCGTGGTGCTGGCCGGACGGCTCGTCGCCCGGGCGTCCAGTTCGCCGCCCCATATGGCCCGCACGAAAATTCAGGAGACAAACCCATGAAACCTCCGATCGGCCGTGACACGAAACTGTGCATGTCGCTCTCGGCGCGGCCCGGAAATGCCGGCTCGATGCTGCACAACCGGCTCTATGAACTGCTGGGGCTGGACTATGTCTACAAGTCATTCAGCACCGCCGACCTGCCTGCGGCGATCGGAGGCATCCGGGCGCTGGGCATTCGCGGCTGCGCGGTTTCGATGCCCTTCAAGGAAGCGGTGATCCCGCTGATCGACGCCATGGAACCTTCCGCCAGCGCGATCGACAGCGTCAACACCATCGTCAACGATGATGGGCACCTGACCGGGTACAATACCGACTTCGTGGCCGTTCGGGACCTCCTCGTGCAGCGCAGGATCGACCCGGCCCTGCCCTTCGCCGTGCGCGGCAGCGGCGGCATGGCCAAGGCGGTCGTCGCGGCGCTGCGGGATTGCGGCTTTGGCGAAGGTGTGGTTGTCGCCCGCAACCGGGAGGCCGGGCAGTCGCTTGCCGAGCAGTACGGCTATGCGTGGCAAGCCGAAGTTCCCGCGCGGGGCGCGCCGCTGCTCGTCAATGTCACCCCTCTCGGCATGGCCGGCGCGGACGAGGCCGCGATGAGCTTCGACGACGCTCAAATTGCCGGCTGCGAGATCGCTTTCGACGTGGTCGCCCAGCCCGCCATGACTCCGTTCATCCTCGCTGCGGACAAGGCCGGCAAGAAGATCATTTCCGGCGCGGAAGTCATCGTGCTTCAGGCGGTGGAGCAGTTCGTGCTCTACACCGGCATCCGCCCGGACCCGGAGATGATCCGCGATGCGGCGCTTGCGGCGCACGGACCGCAGGTTGCAGAGCGGCTGATCCTGTAAAATCGGCCGTTAAATTGACCATGTAATCGGTTGTATAGGCCAAAGGCGCGCGGGGGGGCTTCCGAATCCGTCCCCGAACCGCTTATGTCGTTCGCGTCCGCGGCGAAACGTCGCATCCCCAACGAGAGTATGCCAAGGATGAAGCCCCTTACCCTGACCCGGTTCATGATCGAAGAACAGCGTCGCTCCGGCGTCCTGCGGCCCGAACTTCGGCTGCTGATCGAGACGGTCGCACGCGCCTGCAAGACCATCAGCCACTCCATTGGCAAGGGCGCGCTGGGTGAAGTGCTGGGTAGCCTTGGCAGCGAAAACGTGCAGGGCGAGGTCCAGAAGAAGCTGGACGTGATCGCCAACGAACTGCTCCTCGAAGCGAACGAGTGGGGCGGCCACCTCGCGGCCATGGCGTCCGAGGAAATGGAGACGATCCATCGCATCCCCAACCGTTATCCCAAGGGCGAATACCTGCTGCTGTTCGATCCCATCGACGGGTCCAGCAACATCGACGTCGGGCTTTCGGTGGGCACGATCTTCTCGGTCCTGCGCGCACCTGCCAGCGCCTCGGGCCGCGAGATCACCGAGGAGGATTTCATGCAGCCGGGCGCAACGCAGGTCGCATCCGGCTATGCGATCTACGGCCCGCAGACGCTACTGGTGCTGACGCTGGGCACGGGCGTCTACGAATTCACCCTCGACCGTGAAGTCGGCGCCTGGAAGATGACGGACGGACCGTTGAAGATCCCGGCGGGCAACTGCGAATTCGCCATCAACATGGCCCGTCACAAGCAATGGTCGCCCGCGATCACGCGCTATATCGACGAGCGTATGGAGGGTGAAACCGGCCCCTGCGCCAAGGACTACAACATGCGCTGGACCGGCTCGATGGTGGCCGATGTGCACCGCATCCTGAAGCGCGGCGGGGTGTTCCTGTACCCGGCGGACCACCGCACTCCCGGAAAGGCACGCCTGCGCCTGATGTACGAGGCCAACCCGATGGCCCTGCTGATCGAGCAGGCTGGCGGCGCCGCCAACAACGGGCTGGACCGTATCCTCGACATCCTTCCCACCGGGCTGCACGAACGGGTTGGCGTGGTCCTGGGCGACAAGGCCGAGGTCGAGACTGTCGCGGCCTATGGCCACGAAGCCATGGATACCGTCGGAAACTGATGCACAGGCATCCCGGAGCCTCGCGATGAAGCGGGCGCCGGGATGCCCCGCGTGTGGAGTTCACTGATCAGATGCGCGACATATTGCGGATGGATAGGCCGGCCAAATCCTACCCTCTCAGTCCGCTAGGCGGTCTATGGATGCCTGGGGCTGCGTGAACCACTGCGCGCCGGTTGGCGTCACGAACATGTGATCTTCCAGCCGCACGCCGAACCGCTGCGGCACGACGATCATCGGTTCGTTCGAAAAGCACATACCCGGCTCCAGCAGAGTACGGTCACCGCGCACCAGATAGGCCGGTTCGTGGATCGATAGGCCGATGCCGTGCCCGGTGCGGTGCGGCAGGCCGGGGAGCGCATAGTCCGGCCCAAGCCCGGCCTTGACCAGCACCGCACGCGCTGCAGCATCCACGCTTTCACAGGTTTCGCCGGGGCGTACGGCGTCGAAGGCAGCCTGCTGGGCTTCCTTCTCGATATCCCAGATGTCGCGGATATCCTGCGAAACTTCGCCGAACCCGTACGTGCGGGTGATGTCGGAGTGATAACCCTGGATCGTGCAGCCGGTGTCGATCAGCACGAGTTGGCCCTCCTCCAGCGCGCGGTCGCCAGGCAGGCCATGGGGGTAGGCGGTCGCCTCGCCGAACTGGACAATGCAGAAGCTCGACCCGCTGGCGCCCAGCTTGCGGTGCGCGGCGTCGATGAAATGCACCACCTCGCTCTGGCGGATACCGGGCGCGAGGATGCGCGCGGCGGCGTGGTGAATGGACAGCGTCATGTCCTTCGCCTGCTGCATCAGCGCGAGTTCGGCCGCCGACTTGACCATGCGGCACTGCTTCACCACCGGCATCGCATCGACCAGCGCGGCACCGCCCTGACGGATACGCTCGGCAAAGTGGAAGGGCAGTTCGGGGTCGATGGCCAGCGTCTTTGCGCCCACTTGCGCAAGAACGTCGATCACCAGAGCGGCCGGGTCTTCGTCTTCCTGCCACGAACGGATGTCCACCGGGATCGCAAGGTCCGCTTCCAGCGTGCCGATCTCGAAGTGCGGGCAGATCATGATCGGCTCGCGTCCCGGCACCAGCAGCATCGCCACAAGGCGCTCGCTCTGGCCCCAGGGCAGGCCTGAGAAGTAGCGCAGCGAGGCGCCCGCGTTGACCAGCAGCGCGTCGGCACCGAGCGCGTCTGTCAGTTCCTGCGCGCGGGCAATGCGTGCCTTGCGCTCGGCAACGGTAATCGCGGGAGCGCGTTTTGCCCAGGGCTGGAGGCGATCCAGTTCGATCTGCGCGGTCGATCCGCCAATCATCATGTCTATCCTTATGCGAAGCGCTGGAGGTCGAAAGGTGCGAGCGGCAGTTGCGTTTGGCCGCCCCCGACCATCGACCTGACCAACTGGGCGGTAATCGGTGCGAGCGTAAGCCCGAGGTGCTGATGCCCGAAGGCATAGTAGAGATTGCTCGCCCGCGTCGAGCGTCCGATCGCGGGAAGATAGTCCGGCAACGTCGGCCGGCACCCCATCCACCGGCGGAACGGCCCGGAAATCGGCAAACCAAGCTGCGCGACATGGTGTTCGAGGCGTTCCCATTTGCGCGGATCGGCCGGCGCATCGAGCCGGCTGAATTCCACGAAGCTGGCCGCCTGCACGGTCGGCCCATAGCGGGTCACGATCATCGAACGCTCTTCGAACACCACCGGCGGCAGATCCTCCGGCCAGCCTGAGGCTTCGGCGCGGACGTGGTAGCCGCGCTCGGCGATCATCGGCACCTTATGGCCTAACGCTTCCATTAGAGCCCGCGAGTGTACCCCCGCACACACGATCACCCGCTCCGCGTCCAGCCCCGCGATTTCGGCGCGTCCATGGTTCAGGCCAAGCGCAGCGGATGCCTCGTGGATCGTGCCGCCGCGCCCGATGAAAGCTGCGCGCAGGGCAGCACGCAGGGCGCCGAGATCGGCGATCTGCCCGCTGCCTGAAAAGCGGATCGCTCCGGCTACACGTCGATTGCCGAGGGCAGCAAGCATGTCGCGCTCATCCGGCGTCGCGCTGCGGACTTGTGCCGTGCCGGTACGAGCCATTTCCCAGGAAGCGCGTCCGGCACTGGCGGCATCATCGCCGTGCCACACCACGAAATGCCCATCCTGCCGCAGCAATTCCGGCGCGCCGATGCGCGTCGCCATGGATTCCCACGCCGGCATTGACCGATCCAGCAGCGGTCCCAGCGCCGCGCAGCCGCTACGAAAGCGCTCGGGACGGGCCGCCGCCAGCAGGCGCAGTCCAAACGGTAACCATGCAGGCAGCGACAGAGGCGGCAGGCCCACTGCGCCGCCGCGCATGAACAGACGCCTGGGCATTGTGCGCACCGTGTTCATCGAGGCCAGCGGCTCTACCTGCTCGACCGCGATGTGCCCGGCGTTGCCCCAGGATGGGGCCTGCGCGGCGGCATCGTTGTCGATGATCGCCACGCGCTCTCCCGCCTCCAGCAATTCGATGCCGGTACACAGGCCGACCACCCCGCCGCCGACGATCCCGATTAGTCCCACAAAAACTCCGTTGCAATGAACGAGATATCGTATACGGTATATACACCGATCATCGCTGATACAAGGCTCCGCATCCTCAATGACCCCAGGCTTCACCCGCCTTCAGAAAAGTTGCCCTTATCGGGACACTATTCGCGTGGCGATGAGTTCGTGGGCTCTGAAAACGAGGCGCGGATTGCAGGGGCATTCAGGATCATCTACCGTATACGTTAGTGAGGCCGGGTTTCACACGGTTGCTTTCGATATGGAGATATATTGGTGACGATCGTCGTCCGCACGCTTGCAGAACGGATTTTTGACGTGATCCGCGAAAGGATCGTCGAAGGTAAACTTCCCGTAATGGAGCCGGTCCGCCAGGACGCGCTTGCAGCGGAGTTAGGCGTCAGCAAGATTCCCCTGCGCGAGGCGCTGACCCGCCTCGAGCATGAGGGCCTGCTGACCAGTCAGGCCAATCGCGGCTGGTTCGTCCGCCCGATGTCGAGCGATCAGGCCGAGGAAATCTACCTCCTTCGCCTGGCCATCGAACCGGCGGCCGTCGCCTATGCCTGCCGCCACGCCGACGAGGCCGACAAGGAGGCCGCCGTGGCCGCCTTCGAACGGCTCGATGAGGCGGCGCGCGGCGATCTTGCCAATGTCGGCCTACGCAACCGGGAATTCCACGTTGCGCTGGTGCGGCCCGGTAAGCGCCTGCTGACCACCCAGCACGTCGAACGGCTCGAGGTTCTCGCCGAACGCTACGTGATCGCGCATCTCGAACCTGCGGGGCGCGGCGACCGCGCGCATTCCGAACACCGTGACCTGCTCGACGCCTGGCTCGCCGGAGAGGCGGACAAGGTGAAGGGTCTGCTCACCCAGCACATCGCCAGCACGCTCGACGACCTGCGCGCTCATTTCGCCGCCAGCCAGACCGGCTGATCCACATTTTCAGGGGGAACCATGCTCGGACCGCGTAAATCCATAGACTCGTTGCTGAAACGCGAATCCGGGCACTCCCTTGCCAAGACCCTGAGCTGGCCGCACCTGATCGCCTTGGGCGTGGGCGCCATCGTCGGCACCGGCATTTATACGCTGACCGGCGTGGGCGCCGATCGTGCAGGCCCCGCCGTGATCCTGGCCTTTGCGATCGCCGGCGCTGTCTGCGCCTGCGCCGCCCTCGCCTATGCCGAAATGGCCACGATGATCCCGGCGGCAGGCAGCGCCTATACCTTCAGCTATGCCGCCATGGGCGAGACAATCGCCTGGATCGTGGGCTGGAGCCTGATCCTCGAATATTCGCTGGCCTGCTCCACCGTGGCGGTCGGCTGGTCGGGTTATCTGGTCGGGTGGATACAGTCGGCGGGGGTCCACCTGCCTCATGCGCTGCTGGTTGGCCCGCACGGCGGCGGCATCGTCAACCTGCCCGCCGTGGGCGTTGCCCTAGCAGTGATGGGCATGTTGATCGCCGGTACGCGCGAAAGCGCCACCCTGAACATCGTGCTGGTCATCATCAAGCTCGTCGCGCTTTCGGTGTTCGTGGCCATGGCGATGCCGGCATTCCAGTCCGGCAACCTCGAACCTTTCATGCCCTACGGCTTCGTCAGCACCGAGGTTGGCGGTGAGCAGCGCGGCGTCATGGCCGCCGCCGCCATCGTGTTCTTCGCGTTCTACGGCTTCGACGCCGTGGCGACTTCGGCCGAGGAAGCCAAGAATCCGGGCCGTGACCTGACCATCGGCATCGTCGGCTCCATGGTCGTCTGCACAGTGATCTACATGGCGGTTGCCTTTGCCGCGATCGGCGCCCTGCCCTTCCAGCAGCTTGCCAATTCGCCTGAGCCGCTGGCTCTCGTGCTGCGCCAGCTTGGGCAGCCGGTTGCCGCGCATCTGATCGCCCTTGCCGCCGTGCTGGCCCTGCCCTCCGTCATCCTGGTGATGATGTACGGCCAGAGCCGCGTGTTCTTCGTCATGGCGCGCGATGGCCTGCTGCCGCGCAGCCTTGCCAAGATCAGCCCCCGCACCGGTGCGCCCACCCGCATCACGCTGATGACGGGCATCTCGATCGCCATAGTCGCCGGTATCTTCCGTCTCGACGAGATCGCCGAACTGGCCAATGCCGGTACGCTGATCGCCTTTATCTCGGTCGGGGCGTGCCTGATGATCCTGCGCCGCCGTATGCCCGAACTGCCGCGCCTGTTCCGTTGCCCCAAACCGTACCTGGTGGGCACCCTGACGATCCTTGGCTGCGCCTACCTGCTGTTCAGCCTGCCCGCCTCCACGCTGGTGCGCTTCGGGGCATGGAACGTCATCGGCCTGCTGGTCTACTACCTCTACGGCCGGAGCCGCAGCGATGCCGGGCGCGAAGCAGCGAACGCCGCCGCCTGACCGGGCGCTCTTTTCCCACCTGAACCTGCCTCGTCAAAGATCGAAGGAGATCGCGATGCCCCGCGCCCTTTTCACCGCTGCCGTACTTTTGGGAACCAGCCTGTCGCTGGCTGCTCCTGCTCTGGCCAAAACCGCCTACGATGGCGTCTGGCTCTTCGATGAAGCCCCGCCCACGCCCGGCGTGACGATGATGCAGGTCACCTCGAAAGGCGGCAAGATAGAGGGCACCGTGACCACGCAGTGGTACGGACCCGTCGAAATGCTGAACCCGCGTGTCGAGGACGGCGCGTTGAAATTCGACACCCGCAACATCAACGACCGCGAGCACCCCACCCGCCCCTGGAGCGTCGCCATCGAAGGTGGCAAGGCCCACCTCAAGGGCCGCATCTGGGAATCCGAAGTCGATGCATCCGGCTATCGCGGCAACACGAAGGACGCCCGAGCCCGCGCCTTCAAGTTTTCGCCTCCGCTGCCAGCGCTTGGTGCGCCGATCCCGAGCAAGCTGGCGGCCACCCCGCCGATGGGCTGGAGCAGCTGGAACAAGTTCGCCGAGCATATCGACGACAAGACCGTGCGCGCCATGGCCGATGCGATGGTTTCCACGGGCCTGCGCGATGCCGGCTACCTTTACGTCAACATTGACGATGGCTGGCAGGGCAAGCGCGGCGCAGACGGCGTGCTGCAACCCAACGAGAAGTTCCCGGACATGAAGGCGCTGACCGACTATGTCCATTCCAGGGGACTGAAGATCGGCATCTATTCCTCGCAGGGGCCGCGCACCTGCGCAGGGTATGAGGGCAGCTATGGCCATGTAATGCAGGACGCCCAGACGTATGCGGACTGGGGCTTCGACTACCTCAAGTACGATTTGTGTTCGGGTGAATGGTTCTACGACGAAGCCGCCACGGTAAAGCGCAGCTACTACGAAATGGGCGCCGCGCTTCAGGCGACGGGGCGCGATTTCATCTTCTCGCTGTGTGAATATGGGCGCTTCGACGTGGGATCTTGGGGCCGCGACGTCGGCGGTCAGCTCTGGCGCACCACCGGCGACATCACCGACGATTATCCGACAATGGCGAAAATCGGCTTTGACAAAAACGGCAAACCCGAGTGGGCCGGTCCGCACGGCTTCAATGACCCCGACATGCTCGAAATCGGCAACGGCGGCATGAGCGCGGACGAATACCGCACGCACATGACGCTATGGGCGATGTCCGCCGCGCCGCTGATGATGGGCCATGACCTGCGGGAATCCACGCCCGAGACGCTCGCCATGCTCACCAACCCACGCGTGATCGCTGTCGATCAGGACGCAAAGGGAGTGCAGGCCAAGGCGCTGCGTAAACACGGCACGATGGAAGTCTGGGCCAAACCCCTGGCCGATGGCCGGGTCGCGCTCGCGTTGTTCAACCGGGGCGATGCGGCGAGTTCGCTGGCGCTTGTGCCGGGCGATGCCGGGCTGACGGCGGTAACGCAGGTCCAGGACGTGTGGAGCGGCACCAAGTCCGCCAAACTGCCTGCCAGCTACACCGTCCCGGCGCGCGGCGCGGTGATGGTCGTCGTGGGAGACTGAGGGTTAGCGGGGGAGCAGCGAGAAATCGCGCTCCGCCCCACAACCCCACAACCCGCTCAGCCTGAGCTTGTCGAAGGCCCCGAAATGGGGCGCCCAGTCTCGGGGGCCTTCGACAAGCTCAGGCTGAGCGGGGTTCTAGGTATTTGGCGAGCGTTGAAACACCAACTAGCGACGCTAACGCCTCCTCAAGCCAGTACTGCCCGGCGAAATCACGTGACCTGGAAGCCTTCCCAGAAGGTATCGGCCTTGTCGATCCAGATGGTATTGAAACCGGTAGCGATCGCCGATCCCTCGATCGAGGGGATGATCGCCGGCTGGTCGCCCAGCATGACCGACTTCTCGACCCGGCCTATGAAGCGGCTGCAGATGTAGCTTTCGTGCACGAAGCTGTCGCCGACGGACAACCGTCCAGACGCCGCCAGATGCGCCAGACGCGCCGAGGTGCCGGTGCCGCAAGGGCTGCGGTCGATCGCCTTGTCGCCGTAGAACACGGCATTGCGGCCATCGGCGCCCTCATGCCGGGGCTTATCCGCCCAAAGCACATGGCTGACGCCCCGGATCGTGGGGTCCAGCGGATGAACCGGCTCGAACTTCGCCCGAACCGCCTCGCGGACACGCCCGCTCAGGTCGATTATCCGCGCTGCGCCGAGATCGTCGAGGCCGGTGTAGGCGCCCTGCGGCTCGACGATGGCATAGTAGTTGCCGCCATAGGACACGTCGATCGAAAGCGGTCCGATACCCTCCACGTCCACCTCGATGCCGCGTGCGGCGACATAGGCGGGGACGTTGGTGATGCGCACCGAAGTGACCTTTGGCCCTTCGGTTTCATAGGCGATCTCGATCACGCCCGCCGGCACTTCCACGCGCAGGCGGCCCGGCGTGGCGGGCTGGATCAGCCCGTGCTCCAGACCGAAAGTGACGATGCCGATGGTGCCGTGGCCGCACATGGGCAGGCAGCCGCTGGTCTCGATGAACAGAATGCCGATGTCGTTCGCGGCATCGGTCGGCGGATAGAGGAAGCCGCCCGACATCATGTCATGGCCGCGCGGTTCGAAGCACAGGCCAGTGCGGATCCAGTCGAAACGCTCCAGGAAATCCTGGCGCCGCTCGGACATGGACGCGCCCTTCAACAGCGGAACCCCGCCCGCAATCAAGCGGACGGGGTTACCGGCTGTGTGACCGTCGATGCAGAAGAATGTGTGCCGCATCGATGCTCCTTCAGGCTGCCTTTGCGACGGACAGGTCCGGGCGGGTAGCGGCGGCCTTCTCGACCATCGCGATCACTTCGGCGCGGCGCTCGCCTTGCAGAACATAGCGCGGAGGCAGGACGCGCTCCGAACCGCGGCCCATCACTTCTTCGGCCAGCTTGATGGACTGGACAAGGTCGTGCTCGGCATCGAGGTGCAGCAGCGGCATGAACCAGCGGTAGATTTCCATGGCCTTGGCATGATCGCCGCGCGCGAACGCCGCAACCAGCTCCACCGATTCCTTGGGGAAAGCGTTGGTAAGGCCGGAAACCCAGCCCTGCGCGCCCAGGTACAGGCCTTCGAGGGCCACGTCGTCGAGACCGGCGAACAAGACATAGCGATCGCCGAAGGCGTTGCGGAAATCAGTGAAGCGGCGCGTATCGGGAGCCGATTCCTTGACCGCGACGATGTTCGGCACATCGATCAGCTGGGTCAGCACTTCCTGGTCGATCACGGTGCGATACGCCGGGGGGTTGTTGTAAAGCATGATCGGCAGGCCGGTCTGTTCCGCCACGCCCTTGAAGTGGGCGACGAGTTCATGCGCCTTGGGCACGTAGACCATCGGCGGCAGCAGCATCAGGCCATCCGCGCCGGCCTTCTCAGCGGCCTGCGCATAGCGCACCGCGCGGCGGGTGTCGTATTCCGAAACGCCGGTGATGACGGGTACGCGGCCATCCACCACTTCGACGATGGCGGAGAGAACCTGGACCTTCTCGTCGTATTCCAGCGAGTTGTTTTCCCCCACCGTGCCGAGCGCGATCACGCCGGTCACACCGTCACGGATCAGATCGTCGACGACGCGCTGGGTGTCCGCGATATCGATCGACAGGTCCGCGCGGAGCTGCGTGGTGACTGCCGGGAAAACACCCTTCCAACCGATTGCCATGAATTTCGTCCTGTTATACGTTAACTTGAGATATCGTATACGATATTATTTAGCCGAAGGCAATGGTCTTTTTCGCAGCTGCACACTGTGTCACTTTAGCCAATCGGCCGGCAGGGCATCGTCGACATCGCCTGCAAACGGCAGAAGACGGTCGATCGCGCAGGCAGGTCCCGGGACCTGGCTTACCGTCATCACGGCGCGCACCTTGTCGCCTTCGCACACGCGGTCGCCGTCCGATTCCAGACTGACGATCGCCAGCGGGTTGAGCTTGCGGCAAGCTTCGCCCTTGAAGGCCGCGATGTACGACTGCCGTACATCAGGCTGTCCGCGAAAATACAGCAAGCCATCGTCCCGCACCGTGGGCCCGGCCAAGGCAGAGCGCAGGACACACAGCTTAGCCGGATGCGGGGGATTGGAAGCCGAAGTCGCAGCCCCCAGAAGCAGCGCTGTGAAGATGCCGCCGAACGCAAGCGCCTGCTTGGAAAGTCTGGCGGGAAAACGGGATGGTCCGATCATGACAGAAGCTCCGATCCTTGGAACGCGCGTTGAAACGAAAACAGCCGCGCCATCGAAATGGCGCGGCTGTCGGGGTCATGCTGGCAAAGGCGCCGATCCGATCAGAAACGGAAGCGGACACTGCCCTGAAGCGTGCGTGCCAGGGTGCGCACACCCAGCGGCAGCAGGTTCTGACTGGCGTGATAGCGGAACACATCGTTGCCCAGAATGTTCGAAGCCTCAAGCGAGAGCGTCATGAACGGCACCGGGGTGTAGTTCACCGCCGCATCCAGCTTGGACGTGCTGCCGTTATAGGGCGAGTACTCCGGGTTCTCCTGCCAGATGCTCAAGCGATAGGAAGAACGGTAGTTATAAGCCACGCGCGCGCTGAACTTCGGCGTATCGTAGAATAGCGTGGCATTGGCCGTCCACTTCGACGTATTCGGGGAATCGAATGCGCCGGGGAAATCTTCGGGGTATGGATATTCGATGCGGGCCTTGAAGATGTGGCTGGCGTTCATGCTGGCACCGAAGTTCTTCAGGATGCCCGGCAGGAAGTCGAAGAACGACTGCACCGTTCCTTCGAGACCGATGAAGGTGCCGTCACCTGCGTTACGCAACTGTTCGACATAGCCGGTGCTCAAACCATAGTCCGCAAGGTTGATGCCGTAGGCCGCCATCTCGGTCGCGGTCACCTGTTCACGGCTGTAGTAGAGGAAGCCTGTAGCCTTCTTGTAATAGCCGGCAAGCGATACCTGCCCGCC
Source organism: Novosphingobium barchaimii LL02 (assembly GCF_001046635.1). GTDB lineage: Bacteria > Pseudomonadota > Alphaproteobacteria > Sphingomonadales > Sphingomonadaceae > Novosphingobium > Novosphingobium barchaimii. The sequence continues at coordinate 432,656 of NZ_KQ130453.1, read as the reverse complement.
GCGGCCGAAGTAGTATTCCGCGCTGACGTCGAACGCCTGCTCGCGCTGGGCCTTGAGTGCCGGGTTTCCGGCAAAGACAACGGCTGAAGTCGATCCGACATCCACGGTATAGAACGGGCGGGAATCGTAGAAACCGGGCCGCGAGACGTTGGTGGAATAGGACAGGCGCAGCTGGGCCTTGGGAGTGAAGTGAACGACGGCCGAAACGGTCGGAAGCAGGTCGTAATAGTTGCCCGCGCCGGGCGATTGCTCGACGATCTGCTGGTTGCCGTTCGCGGGCGTGCCCGGCCGGAAGTTGAAGCTGTTCGAAGTACCCCAGGTGTTGGTGTAGCGTACACCGGCGAGTCCATCGACCGGGATCGAGCCGATTTCGAAGCCGTAGTTGAACTGGGCATACGCCGCAAAGTTCTTCTCGTTCGAGCTGAACGTCTGACCGCGATCGCTCGACGGATACACGCCGGCGAAATTGTTCGCGTTGGCAGGATCAGTCTGCTGGATCAGTGCACGGATCGCGTCGATATTGCTGAGGACCGATGCGCCGGGGATCCGATACCACTGCGTTGTTGCGCCGCCGATGTCAGGCCCGACCATCGATGCATCATCGAACCCGGGGAACATGCTGAGCGGAGCAAACGCGCCGCCGACGCGCGGGAAGCCATCGCGATAGCCGTAGTAACGGCTGGTCCGGCGCTGGTTGAAGCGACCGCCCACCTGCAGGTTACGCAGGAAGCCGGTGTCGCTGACCTGCAAGGTCAGGTCAGCCTGGGCGGCGAGCTCCTTGTTCTTCGAACCGCCGCGATTGTCCTGGAACCGCTCGACCCCGTAGGAGGACAGGTTGTTCAGGTCGACCCCGTTGAAGGTGATCGAAGGCGCGCCCTTGCTGTAGAGATCGGATGCGAAATCGACGCTGGCCGACCTTATCGTACCAGGCTTCAGGATGCTCTCCACGAAGTAATTACCTTCGTTCGACCAGTTGTACTGCGCGCCGGCATTGATCTGGACCCGATCGGAATGCCAGTGTGCCTCGAGGTTGGTGGTGTAAAGGTTCGAGTGGATCGAATTGAACAGGCTGTCGATGCCCGCATTCAGGCCATTCGGGTTGGTCAGCGTTACCGACTTCACCGTCTTGCCGTCCGGCATGAACACGAGGTCGCTGTAATTCGGCACTACCTGCATGTCCTGCACGTAGAGACGCTCGACCGAACGCTTCTCGCGCGAGCCGAGATAGCTGCCTTCCAGCACGAAATCGAGTTTGTCGCTGGCCCGCCATTGCAGCACGCCGTTGATCGAGGGGCGCTTCACGCTGCCCTGCTCAAGGCCGTACTGGGCACGGTAGGGGATCACCATCTCGCTGCCGCCGGTCGGCGTGACCGAGAACGGAGATTCGCTTTCGATGAAGTTTTCACGATAGTTGGTCTTGGTCATCGATGCGTTGATGAGGAAGCCGATCTCGCCAATCCCGGTTTCGAAACGGTTGGCGACCAAGAGGCTGCCGTAGGGGCTGACCTTCTCAGAGATGTCGTCATAGGACCCGCGCGCACTGCCCGCGATCGTCCACCCCTTTTTCATGTCGAATGGACGGCGCAGTTCGACGTTCACGGCGCCGGCGATGCTGCCTTCCACCTGGTCGGCCGAGCGCGTCTTGTAGACATCGACCTGCTTCAGCAACTCGGCAGGGATGTCCGACAGGTTGAGTGAGCGGCCATCACCTAGGTTGGTGTTGTTGCCGTTAACGGTGGTCTGGACGCCGGACAGGCCGCGGATCGTAACGTCCTGCCCTTGCCCACGCGCGCGGTCGATTTGTACGCCGGTCACGCGGGCCAGCGCTTCGGGCACGTTATTGTCGGGCAATTTGCCGACATCCTCTGCCACGATCGAATCGACGATTTGCTTGGCGTTTTTCTTCTTCGTGACAGCGGCCTCGACGCTGCCCCGCACGCCGGTCACGACGATATCGGCGCGGGACGTGTCCTCAGCGGCAACATCAGCCGTCTGCGCGATGGCAGGCGTACCAATGGCGATTATCATGATGGAAGACAGCGCAGTCGAAAGCTTCAAGGCTTTTAAAGATGTCATCACAAACCCCCTGTTTGAATACCCCGGCGCCTTTAATCTGACACCTTAACTTATATCGTATACTTCTTATGATATCTAAACTGAGTCAAGCCGATTGTGGCGGTTTGGTGAATTTTATGTCCGACAAATGTCTGGATGAAGATATATCGGCAAACACAAAGACTTCGGGGCGCAGGCTCATCACCCGCGCCCCTTTCGGACTTCTAGTTGCAGCGCCGTCCAGGCTTTTATTTACAGGGCGGAGGCGCTGCCTCCGCTGCACGTACGTTGACCGGCGCCGCTGCGGGGGCCAGCGCTTCCCACTCCTGCACCGCAAGCGCGGCGTGCGTCTTGCCGTCTGTCGAGGCGTCCATAACCGCGCGCAGGCAGCGGGTGGTGACCGGGCTGAACGACACGTCCTGATAGGACCCGGTGGCGAGGCCGTAGCCGCTGGCGCCGCGAACCGGTTTCCATCCCTTTTGCCAATATTCCAGATGCCAGGCGGCCGGCGGCGCAACGCCCATGCCGGAACCGGCGGGCTGGTCATTCCAGAACCAGATGCGCGAACCATCGAGCGTGACTGGCTTGTCCCAGCGATACTCGATCCACTGGCGCGTCGGGTTATTGCCCGTCCAGCTGCCCCACATGTCGGGCGGCAGAGGCGCGGACTTGGTGATCCCATCGTTCAGCGACTTGATCCAGAACTGCACCGGCACCGGGTCGTTCGAAGCGCTGGCCCAGGCCGAGCGGGCGACGTTGCGGCTGGGCGCGAGCGGTGGCTGAGGTCGCAGGGTCGGCACTACGGTGCGGATACGCGCGGGGCTGACGCTGTCGTCCCATTCCATTTTGTCCAGCGCGACGCTGCGGCGGAAGTGACCGCCGCCCGCCGCGTCAGCGGTGTGATAGGCCATGTACCACTGGCCCTTGAACTCCACCGCGCCGGGGTGCGACGTGGTGGAAGATACCGGCTTCAGCGCAACGCCGCGATAAGTCCACGGACCCATCGGCGAAGGCGCACTGCCATAGGCGATGCAGGCATGGTAAACCGCCGGGGTGCACTCCGAGCTGGGACCTGCCTTGTTGCCGGCATAGAGCATGTAATAGGTGCCCTTTCGCTTCATGATCCATGGCGCTTCGAAGAAGCCGTCCAGCCCCCCGATCTTCTGCTCCGGGCCTTTAGGGGTAATCATGTCGCGCGCCAGTTCCATGCCGCGCAGCTGCCCGAAGGTGCCCCAGTAGATATAAACCTTGCCGTCATCGTCCATCAGCACGGTAGGGTCGATATTCTGGATAGTATTGGCAACCGGCACGCGCTGCGAGATGATCGGGCCGGCCGGATGGGCATCGCGCCAGGGCCCGGTGGGCCTGTCCGCCACCGCCACGCCGATCGCGAAGCGGTCCTGCGCATCGCTGTTTTTCTCCAGGACCGGGGCATAGAGGTAGTAACGCTTGTCTGGCCCCTGGACGATCTGGCCGGCATAGGCGCGTGCTTCCTCAGCCCAGGCAAAGACCGTCTCCGGCTTGGCGATGGCGGGATAGTGCGTCCATTTGCCCGAGGCGGGATCGGCGGTCTTCAGGAGCTGCCACTCGCCCATGATGAAGTCGTTGACGTCCGGCGGCGCCTGATCGCGGCCCGCAAGAATCCACAGCTGCCCATCCGCCACGAAAGGCGCCGGGTCGGTCGAGTAATAGTCGCCGTCAGCCAGAATCGGGTTGCCCGGTATCGTGAGTTCCCGCGCCTCCTGCGCCTGCACCGGAGCGGCCAGCACAGTGGTCGCGAGAACCGCGGCAAGGATGCGGATCATCGCGTCATTCCTCATTGGGGTAAGGTCCCTTGCCGCCATCCTTGATCAGCTGATCGACGCGGGTATCGAGCACTGGCAGAGGCACTCCGCCGAGTTCGAGTACGGCATCGTGAAAGGCGCGGATATTGAACTTCGGACCTAGTGCCTTCTCTGCCTTGCGGCGCGCGTCGACGAAGGCCAACTGCCCCATATAGTAGGACAATGCCTGACCCGGCCAGGAGATGTAGCGATCGACTTCGGTCTCGATCTCGTGATCGGACAGCGCGGTGTTATCGCGCAGATAGGCTTGCGCCTGCTCGCGCGACCAGCCCATCGCGTGGATGCCGGTGTCGACCACAAGGCGCGAGGCGCGCCAGGCCTGATAGCTCAGCATTCCGAAGCGGTCGTAGGGCGTTTCGTACATGCCCATGTCTTCGCCCAGCGCCTCGCAGTAGAGCGCCCAGCCCTCGCCGTAAGCGGGGAGGTAGCTGTCGCGGCGGAAGGCGGGGAGGTCGGCGTTCTCGGCCGCCAGCGGCATCTGCATGGCGTGGCCCGGCGCGCTTTCGTGCAGGGTCAGCGCGATCTGCGAGTAGAACGGGCGCGAAGGCAGGTCATAGGTATTGACCAGATAGATACCCGGACCGCCACGCCCGCCGGTGTAGAACGGCGCGATATCGTCCGGCACCGGCTTGATCGCGAAGCGGCTGCGCGGCATCCGTCCAAAGAACTGCGAGGCCTTGCCGTCGAAGGTCTTGGCGATCCACGCGGCGCGGTAGAGCAGCTCGTTCGGCGTCTTGGGATAGAACTGCGGATCGGTTCGCAGGAAGTGAAGAAAGGCCTTGAGGTCGCCCTTGAACGCCACCTGCTGCATCACTTCAGCCATCTGCGTGCGGATGCGCGCCATCTCGGAAAGACCGATCTGGTGAATGTCCTCAGGGCTCTTGTCTAGCGTCACGAATTCGCGAATTTTCGAGCGGTAGTAGGCCTGGCCATCAGGCAGAGCATAGGCGGCGAGGGTCTTGCGCGCGCCGGTTTCGTACTCACCGCGCATGAAGGCCAGCAGCTTGACGTGCGCCGGAACGACGCCCTGCGTAATCAGCTTGCCTGCCTCGCTGCGCAGTTTTTCCTGCTCGGCAGCGGGGATGGTAGAGGGCAGCGCCTTGAACGGCTCGTAGAAGGGCGAGGCTTCCGGCGTCTTTGCCTGTGTCACAAGCTCGATGCCCTTGTCGCGCCCGGCCAGCGTGACGTGCGGCGCCGAGAAACCACGGGCGAGACCGGCGCGCATGTTTTCGATCTGCTGATCGTAATAGCGCGGTATCTCGCGCAGCATTTCGAGATAGTCGTCGGCCGCTGCCTTGTCCTTCAGCGGATTGCGCGCCCAGTCGCCTAGATCGCCCCAGAAGCTGGTGTCGGCGTTGAACGGCTTTTCGAAATCACGGTAACGCTGCGATGCCAGGAGCGCATCGACCTGCCCCTTGTAGACGGCGAAGTTGATGCGGTTTTCCAAGGAGAGCCGATCCTGGCGGATCGCACCAAGCTGTTTCTCGACCTTGTCCCAGCACGCGAGGCGGTCAGCCTGCGCTTTCGGACTAAGGTCCGGGAGGACGACCTTGCTGTTCTTCGGGGTGTCCTCGCAAGGGCCGACCTGCTTCTGGCGCCATTCGTATTCGGCGGTATAGATCGCCTCGAATGCCTTGTCGGCGCCAGTTTCCTTAGCTTGCGCCGTAACCTGCTCGGCGGGCGCAGCGGCGGTCACGCCGGGCGCAGCGGCAAGGGTAGCGCCGGCCAGCAGCATCGCGCGGGCAACCGTCTTGTTCACGTCATTTCCCCTTTCGAGAACCTCTATAATATCCTGATGGAGCTTCGCGGGTATCCGCAGCCCCTCTGCCTCGGAGCGGGCGCGGGCGACGAGGCGGCGCGATCCGGGAAGGCGTGCGCCCTGCCCCTCGATCGCCGCGAACATCGCTTCGGCCCGGCTCAGGTGCGCGTCCAGCCCGGTGCCGAGGAACCCGGCAGGGTCGATCGCGACGATCAATTCGCCGCCCAGCGGTGAACCGCCTCGCCCCTCATCCGCTGCAAGCGATTCCGCGCTGGTCATGTCACCAATCAGCGGCCCGGCAACCAGTTCGACCATCGCCGCCAGCGCCGACCCCTTGTGCGCGCCGAACGTGCGCATCGCGCCGTCCAGCACCGCCTTTGCATCGGCGGAAGGATTGCCGTCCGCGTCATAGCCCCAGTCGAGTGGGATCGACCTGCCCGCGCGGCGGTGCAGTTCGATCTCCCCGCGCGCGACCGCGCTGGTGGCGAAATCGAAGACGAAAGGCGAACGGCCTGGGCGCGGCCAGCCGAAGGCGATCGGATTGGTGCCGAACACCGGCACGGTCCCGCCTTCTGGCGCAACCCAGGCATGGCTGGGGGTAAAGGCCAGCACGACCAGCCCCTGCTCCGCCAGCGCCTCGACCTCGGGCCAGAGCGCGGCGAAGTGAACCACGTTGTTCAGCGCCATGGCAGCGATGCCGTAGCGACGCGCCTTTTCGACCAGCAGCGGCATGCCCTGCTGGAACGGCAACTGCGCAAAGCCACCCTTCCCGTCGACGCGCACCAGCGCAGCGGCCGGCTCGCTAACTTCCGGCACTGCATCGGGCACGACGACCCCGCGCTCGACCGAGTTCGCCGCCACCAGCAGCCGGTACAGCCCGTGCGAGGTGCAGCCGTCACGCTCGCCCGAGACCATGGTTTCGGCAACGGCGGCGGCATGGTCGGGCGCCAGCCCCCATGCCTGCAGCACGGTGCGCGCCAGTTCGTCGGCTTCGGCCAACGTCAGGGCAACGTCGCCTGCCACGCTCATTTCGCGGTGAACAGACGGACGCCGAAGACCGGCCCCGCCGAACTTCGATCGGCGGGCACGAAGCGCACCTTCACGCTGCTCTTGCCCTTCGTCAAATCCTCAGGCAGCGGATAATCGACGTCGAAGAACTTGCCTGGCCGATCGTTCTCAAGGCGTTGCGTGGCGACCTTGACGTTATCTATGAGGATATCGAAAACACGCGAACGCTCATCACCCCAGTAGCTGGCCTGGAGCAGCAGCGGACCGGGCTTCACCTTCATCGTGAACTCGAAGAACCCGCCCGAACGCGCGTCGCGGCCGTTACGGCCCCGGTATGAGGTGGGATACGACAGTTCCGAAGTCAGAGCGTGGTCACGCTCGGGCTGCATCTCGCCGAGGTGCATGAAGTCGATCGAACGCGCCGCAAGGTCCTTCTGACGGGCCTGTTCGGCAAGGAAGGCCGCTTCCTCGGTCTTCCACCCGGCCTCGGTGAAGCGCTTGAAGTAGACTGCGCTGCGCCGGTCGTACTGGCTGTAGAACGGCACGAAGGTCAGGTTGCCCGGGCGGATGATGCCGGCCGTCTGGAAGCGCGGGCGATCCGAAACCATCGGCGCAAAGGCGGCAAGCGGGCTGTCGCCGACCATTGCCGGCTCCACGCCCGTCCATTCCGTTTCGGAAGGGCCAAGGTCGGCGGCGAGGACCAGAGGGCCGCGCACCACGGCCACGACGTCCTGAGCACCGGGAGCGGATTCCAGTCGCAGGTCCAGCGGCAGGTGCAGTGCGACAACGTCTCCCCTCTTCCACCTGCGCTCGATGAAGGCATAGCCGTTGGTCGGCGCCGAAGGCACGGGCGCGCCGTTGACGGTGATCGCCGCCTTGCCGCCCGACCATGCCGGAATGCGCAGCGCCAGCGCGAACTTGCCCTGCTTCACCGCATCAAGCGTGAAGCGCACATCGGACTTGAACGGATATTCCGTGTCGATCGTTGCAGCGACGCCCTTGGCCTGCCACTGCACGCTGGAGGGAATATAGAGGTTGACGAAAAGGGTATCGTCGCCCTCCCAGTAGATGGAATCGCCGTGCTTGGCGTGGCTTTCCATGCCCGAACCGACGCAGCACCAGAACGCCTCCTCACCCGGCTGAGAATACCCGCGCGCGGCGCCGCTCATCATCGGCGTCATGTAGGTGAAACCGCCCGTCGCTGGGTTCTGCGCCGACATCACGTGGTTGAGATGGGCCCGCTCATAATAGTCGAACAGCGCACCATCCGGCTGCCAGCCGTAAAGCTGACGGGTCAGCTTGAGCATGTTGTAGGTGTTGCAGTGCTCGCAGGTCGATTCCGTGAGATGCAGCGCCACCGTATCCGGCTCGAAGAAGTATTCGCGGTCGGCATTGCCCCCGATCACGTAGCTGTGGTGCCCGGTCACTCGCTCCCAGAAAAAGCGCGCAGCCTTGCCCGGCGCTTCCTTGCCGGTCAGTTCGTGGATACGGCCAAGGCCGATCAGCTTGGGCACCTGGGTATTGGCGTGGAAGTTGGCGAGTTTGTCCTCCTGCGCTTCGAGCGGAGCCAGAACGCGGCGGTCGAAGATGCGCTCGGCAACCTTCAGCCAGCGCAGGTCGCCGGTGCGGGCATAGAGCTCGGCATAGCTCTCGTTCAGGCCGCCATATTCGCAGCCCAGCAGTTCCTGCATCTGCTTGTCGTCGAGCGCGGCGAAGACCTTCTCGAAGTACCCGCCAAGGCCGATTACCACTTCCAGCGCCTTGGCATTGCCCCAGGCCGCATGAACGTCGAGCAAACCAGCGAAATACTTGTGTACTGTGTAGAGCGGCGACCACGATCCGTTGAGGTCAAACCCGCCGGACTTGATCTCGCCGCGCATGACTTCGGGGAAGATCGCTTCGCCGTCGACGATCGTGCCGTCCTTGGTCTTGCGGCCCAGCGCGCCGATGTAGCCATCGCTGCGCCTGGACTGGCACAGTGCCAGTTCCTCGACGATATAGTCCGCGCGGCGGCGGCATTCCGGATTGCCGGTCTGCTGCCAGCCCAGCACCAACGCCGTCATATAGTGGCCAAGGGTATGCCCGGCGATGGTGTCCGATTCCCAGCCGCCATAGATCGGCGCCTTCGGCTCCAGTCCGGCATACTTGCGGAAATTGTGCAGGAACCGGTCGGGGCTGAGCGACATCAGGTAGTCGATGTTGACTTCCACCGCCGTTGCATAGGCAGAGGGGCGCAGGCGCACGGCGGTCAGCGGCAGAGGCTTCGCCTTGAGCGGCACCTTGGGCGCGACGATCGCGGCAAAACCCTTCAAGGGAACAGAGCAAAGCGCCAGTGCCGCAACACCCGCCATCCATTCGCGCCGACTGGCCTTCATGCCCTCAAAACTCCTATCGAATATCGTATACGTTATTGATAGAAGCCCGGCAAACTAAGTCAACCCCGTTCGGGGCAAGGCAGTTCAGCGCTTGAGCGCGATCTTTGTATCGGAATGCGCCAGTTCGATCAGCGTAATCATCGCCTTGCGCGCCTGCCGGGGATTGCGCTCGGCAATCTGGGTATAAAGCGCATGGTGTTCCGGCATTGCATCGCGCGGCGATCCGTCGCGACTCTGCTTGATCGCCGTGGTCGAGGCAATGGCGGTGGAGATCGAATTGGACAGCGCCAGCAGCATCTCGTTGCGGGTCGCCTCCATCAGCAGTTCGTGGAAACGAATGTCTGCGGCGCGCCCCTTGGGGGTGGAAAGCGTGAAGCGCTCCATAGCATCGAGCGCATTGGCCATGTCGACCAACTGCCCTTCGTCGCGGCGCATGGCGGCCATCTCGGCAGCCTGCGGTTCCACGACCATCCGCAGTTCGAAAAGGTCCCGCAGGAATGCGTCGCTGGCACCGCACTGGATCTGCCAGCCGAGCACATCGGGATCGAGCAAGTTCCACTTGCGCCGCTCGTTGATCCGCGTGCCCGCCTTGGGACGACTGCTGACCAGGCCCTTGGCGGTGAGCACGCGAAACGCTTCACGCAGTACCGAGCGCGAGACACCGAGTATCTCGGCATGTTCGACCTCGGCCGGAAAGACATGCCCGCAAGGCGTCTCGCCGCTGACGATCTGGGTCGCCAGCCGCTGGGCCACCACATGGTGCAACCGTCCACTTGGCAGCGGCAGCCCTTCGATCGCTTCGCCCAACCCCAAATCGGCCATCGTGCTCTCTTTCTTCATCCGTCCGGCCCAGTAACACGCATAGGGCGTGACAGGACCGGAAAAGCGCAGATCATATATCGTATATTTTTCTTGACGCTTTCTCAAGTGGCGGTCATGACAAAGGCGTTCCTCCACAAACTATCGACGGGTCGTAAGCCGTGAGCGCACCACTTTCCCGCATGTCCCGTTCCGTCAGCTTGTTTGCGTTCGCGTGGGCCAGCCTTGGGATAACCCCCGGAGCGCTACCCGCCGCCCATGCGGCAACTGCTCGCACGGTCGCGGCGCCTTCGCAGCCCAGCATCGCCCGGCGCTATGCCACTGCCGACGCCTTTCTGGGAAATGCGCTTGGCGACCTCATCGACAATGCAGACATCGCCCCGCGCTTTGTCGAGGGAGGGCTGTTCTATCGCACCGGCAACCGCCTCGACCAACGCTACCAATTGCTCGACCTCAAGACGCGCGAAACGCGGCAGGTGACGACGACCGCCAACCTCCTCGCCGCACTGTCTGCCGCCAAGGGCAAGGCCGTGACGATCGACGAAGCAAAGATTACGGACGTCGATTACGATCCGGCCAAGGAGGAATTGAAGTTCCACGCCTTCGACGGAGCCCTGTGGAGCGTCGATGCGGGCGGCAAGGCCACGCAGATCGAGGAAGCGGGCCACCGCGAATTTGATCTGCTTTCTCCCGATGGCAAGACAAAGATCATCGCGCGTGATTTCAACCTGATAGCCGTCGATGTTGACAGCGGACGTGAAGTGCCGCTGACCACCGATGGGACGCGCGAACAGCCCTATGGCCGCTCGATCCCCGAATTGTCTGACATCCTGCGGGAAGGCACCGAAGAGCCGGCAATGCCGGTGTCGGCCCAGTGGTCGCCTGATGGCCGCTACCTGCTCAGCTGGCGGCTCGACACGCGCGAGGTGAAGAAGCTTTCGATCACCCAGCAGAACCCGCCGGGCAGCTTCTATCCGCGCAGCTTTTCCTACGTCTATCCGTTGGCAGGGGCCGAAAAGTTGCCGCAGGCGACCCGCTTCGTCATTGACATGCGCGCGGCGATGAAAGCGCGCAAAGCCAAGCTGGTACAGATCCAGATGCCGACTGAATCGCTGCTTTACCCTGCCGAGCCCGACATGGGCTGGGTGGACGGCAAACCCCGGATGCTCTGGACCGAGCGCGGCTACAAGCAGCAAGCCGTCTACATCGCCGATCCCGCAACCGGCGCCGCCCGCATCGCCGCGCATGAGGCGGTCAAGCCGGTGATCACGGTGACTTCCAGCATGATAATACCCTCGCCTGAGCTTGGCGGCGAACTGTCGATCTCCGAGCGGAGCGGCTGGGCGCAGCTTTACCTGGTGAGCCCCGACGCGCCTGACGGCGGCACCGCACTGACGCAGGGGGCATGGGAAGTGCTTTCCGTCGACCACATCGACGAGGACAAGTCCGCGCTTGTGGTGACCGGCGTGGGCCGCGAGGCAGAGCGCAATCCCTACTGGCGGGCGCTGTACCGAGTACCGACCAAAGCGGGAGCCCTTACCGAACTGACGCCCGAACCGCTCGATCACGATGCCAAGGTATCGCCCGATGGCAAGTGGATCGTCGATCAGATGTCCAGCCCCGTCTCGCCCACCCGTGCCGTCCTGCGCGACGGCCGCACGGGGAGGATCGTCATGGAGCTGGCCAAGGCCGATGACAGCCGCCTGATGGCCAAGGGCTTCACTGCGCCCGAGCCTTTCAAAGGCCTGGCGGCAGACGGCAAGACGCCGATCTACGGCATGATCCTGCGCCCCGCAAACTTCGACCCGAAGCGCACCTATCCGGTCATAGACAACGTCTACACCGGCCCGACGACTACCGATGTGCCCGCCACATGGTCCGATGCCCGGCGCGTGAGCGGCAACAGCCTTGCCCAGATCGGTGCCATCGTGGTCATGATCGACGGCACCGGCACATCGCGGCGCGGACAGGCCTTTCGCCTTCCCGCTTTCCAGAATCTGGGCGAAGTCGGATTGGACGATCACATCGCCCTGATCCGCCAGATGGCCGCGAAGTACCCCTACATGGACGTCAACCGCGTCGGCGTGTTCGGCGGTTCGGCGGGCGGCTATGACACCGCGCGCTTCGTGCTGCGGCGACCGGACTTCTTCAAGGTCGGCGTATCGTCCTCGGGCAATCATGACCTCAGGCTGGACAAGACCTGGTGGCCCGAAGTGTCGATGGGCAACCCGGACGAGGCGACCTGGGAACGTAATTCCAACATGTCGGTGGCGAGCCAGCTCAAGGGCCACCTGCTGCTGATTCACGGCGATATCGACGACAACGTGCCGGTGACGGAAAGCTTCCGCCTCGCCAAGGCGCTGATGGATGCCGGTCGCGATGTCGATCTCGTCGTGCTGCCCAATACCACCCACCGGGTGAACCAGCCGTTCTTCTTCAAGAAGCAGCGCGACTACTTCACCCAATACCTTCTGGGCGAAACCCCGCCCCCGCTTGGCCCGGTGACACCCGCCAAGCCTGCCGCCGCCGCGGCCCAGTAAAATCTTGCGTGCGAGGATCTGAAATGAAGCGTCTCCTGAAGCCCTTGCCCCTTGTCGCATTGATGCTGGCCGCTGTTCCGGCCATGCTGCCGATGACTGCAGCCCAAGCCGAAGACGGCGCCGAAAAGCCCAAGCCGGTATTCGCGCCGATCCAGACTACGGCCATGAAAACGCCGACATTCGACCTTGCCCTGCGCGCCGACACCCAGACCCTTGCCCACCTTTCCCCTACCGGCGACGCCGCATTCGACTTTGTGCCCGCATCGCGCGAGGCAGAGCGCGCAGGCGATGGCTATGTCCACATCGGCGACATCCACATTCGTCTGAAGACTGCCGGGTCCGAGTGGCAGGACTTCTCCTCCGCTCATGCGCGCAAGCAGATCACCGCACTTCCAGCCGGCGCCGACGTGCTTGCCGCTGCCGACATCACCGCCTCGATGGGTAGTTCGGTGCCGCTGCGCGTGGAGCGCCGCTGGGTCAACGACCATGGCGTGCTGGCGATGCGCTTCACGCTGGTCAACACCTCCGATGCTGCCGTCGAGATCGGCGGCCTAGGCATGCCGATGGTGTTCGACAACATCATCCTCGACCGCGATCTGGACCAGGCGCACGCGCAGGCCAGCTTCGTCGACCCGTACATCGGCCGTGATGCAGGCTACCTTCAGGTCACCCGCCTGAACGGGCAAGGCCCGGCGCTGCTGGTCCTGCCCGAAACGGGCACCCCTCTCGAAGCCTATCGCCCGGTTCTGGAAAAGCGCGCCGCGCCCAAGGACGATATCTTCACCGACCGCAGCCCGCGCACGCAGGTGTCCGAGGGTTTCTACGACTGGACCGTCGCCAGCAAGGGCTTTGCCGAGAAGGAATGGGCCAAGGCCGGCCAGCAGTGGAACGAGGCGACCAGCATCACCCTGGCCCCCGGCGAAAGCCGCACAATCGGCCTGCGCTTCGTGACATCGCCCAGCGTGCGTGCGATCGAGGACACGCTAGTCGCCAACAAGCGCCCCGTCGCAGTCGGCATTCCCGGCTACGTGGTCCCCACCGACCAGACCGCCAGCCTCTTCCTCAAGACGCCAAGCAAAGTCGCGAAGATCGAGTCCTTCCCGCTGGGCGCGCTGACCGCGACCACCGAAAAGGCCGGGAACGGCTGGGCGCGCTATCAAGTGAAGGCCAGCGGCTGGGGCCAGGCCCGCCTGACCGTCACTTATGCCGACGGCCAGAAGCAGACGGTGAGCTATTACATCACCAAGCCGCTCGATCAGGTCATGGCCGATATCGGCAACTTCACCACCACGAAGCAGTGGTTCGAAGGTAAGGACGATCCGTTCCATCGCTCCCCCGCGATCCTGTCCTACGACCGCGAGGACAACAAGATCCTGACGCAGGACGGCCGCGTCTGGGTTTCGGGCATGAGCGACGAAGGCGGCGCAGGATCGTGGGTGGCAGCCGCCATCAAGCAGCTCGACAACCCGAATGCCGAGGAAGTCGCCAAACTGGAACGCCTCGTCAACGAGACCGTCATCGGCCACCTCCAGGTCGCCGAAGGTCCGCAGGCCGGCGCGGTCAAGAAAAGCCTGTTCTACTACGACCCCAAGGAATTCCCGGACTACTACGACCCCAAGATCAACTGGAAGAACTGGACCGCATGGTCGAAGAAGGATTCGGACGATCTGGGCCGGTCTTACAACTATCCCCACGTAGCGATCGGGCACTGGGTGCTCTACCGCCTTGCGCGCGACAACCAGGGGCTGGTCAAGCAGCACGACTGGAAGTTCTACCTTGAGTGGGCCTATCGTACCTCTGCGGCGATGATGCGCGATGCGCCTTATTACGCACAGTTCGGACAGATGGAGGGGGACATCTTCCTCGACATCCTCAAGGACCTCAAGCGCGAGGGCCTGACCGCCGAAGCCACCAAGATGGAAGGCCTGATGAAAGGCCGCGCCGATCACTGGCGCACGCTGAAATTCCCCTTCGGCAGCGAGATGGCATGGGATTCCACCGGCCAGCCGGAAGTCTATGCGTGGATGCGCTATTTCAACTACCAGCCGCAGGCAGACGTGACCCGCGAAGTAATCCTGGGCTATGACCCCACGATCCCCAGCTGGGGCTACAACGGCAATGCCCGCCGCTACTGGGACTTCCTGTACGGCGGCAAGGTCTCGCGCATCGAGCGCCAGATCCACCACTACGGCTCGGCGCTGAACGCCGTTCCGCTGTTCGACGCCTATCGCCAGAACCCAACCGACCTGCACCTGCTGCGGGTGGCCTACGGCGGCATGATGGGCGGCGTGACCAACATCGATCAGGAAGGCTTCGGCTCGGCCGCGTTCCATTCCTGGCCAGACATGATGAAGTGGGACGTCATCACCGGAGATTACGGCATGGGCTTCTACGGCCATGCGATCACCTCGGCCAGCTACATGGTCAACGATGCGCAGCTGGGCTGGCTGGGCTTTGGCGGAGACCTCAAGACCAAGGGTTCGCAAATTACCATGGCCCCGAAGGACGGCGCTCGCCGCCGTCTGTTCGTGGCTCCCGCAGGCCTGTGGATCACGCTCGAGGCGGGCCGCATCCAGAGCGCGCAGTACGATACGAAGACCGGCAAGGTCGTGCTAACCCTCGACCCCGCCAGCGATACCGCGCCAACCGCGCGGCTGCTGTTCGAAACCACCACGCAGGGCGCCCGCGCCTACACCACGCAAACCGGCACGGCGGATCGCGGCGGCTATGCGATCCCGCTGACAGGCGGCGTCACCACCGTCACGCTCAGCCCGCGCTGACATGAAGGCCCTCCTTCAGGCATCGGCGCTGGCGCTGCTCCCCGTCCTACCCGGCACGGCGATCGCCGTACCGGTGCCTGAGGCCCCCGCTGCCCCCTCCGACCAAGCCTGCATGGCCGGACCATGGGCCGTGGCGGACACCGACCCTTCCGACGCGGTCAACTCCGCCCTGCCTCTGCAGATGCAGAGCGCCCATTTCGCGCTGCACTGGAAGCCGGGCACCGTCACCCAGGCGGATGCGCAAGGCGCGGTGAAACACCTCGAATATGTGTGGGACTATTTCATTGGCACCCTGCACTTCCCCGAACCCCACTGCGGCTCCGCCACGAAGTTCAAGGTCAACGCCTATATCGGAGTCGATTACGGGCTGACCGGCGGCACCGATCAACTCGGCCATATGGGCATGTGGATCGGCCCCGGCGCGTTGAGAGACCGTTTCGGGCTGGCGCATGAACTGACCCACGCCCTGCAGGCCGCCACCGGCCACCTCATGGACTCGCCCTTCACCGGCTGGCTGTTCGAGAGCCACGCCAACTGGATGACCGTCCAGCTGCCGGAATTCCGCGAGAACACCCATTGCTCGGTCCTGCTCAAGCAGTACCCGCACCTCTATTACGGCTCGACGCGATCGCGCTACTGCAACTGGCAGTTCCTGGAATACATCAAGGACAAGCACGGTTTCGAGGCGATCAACGACATCTGGCGCAAGGCGCCCGGCACCGCCGACCCCTCGCACCTTACCGCCGATCCGATCAGCGTCCTGAAGCAGAACATGGGCTGGAGCCAGTCACAGCTCAATGACGCCTTCGGCGACTGGGCGTTGCACAACGCCAACTGGGATTACACCAACCCGGACGGCTCGGACCAGGGCGCCGTCTTCCGCAAGAACTACGGCACATACCACCAGACCACCGACGCCGGCATCCTCTCCGCCACGGTGCTGGATCCCATTGACCTGCCCAAACGGCGCTTCGCCGTCCCCGGGATGTGGGCGCCGCAGCGCTGGGGATACAACATGGTCAAGCTCTATCCCGATGCGGGCAGCAGCCGCGTAACCGTGACGTTCCGAGGCATGGTGCAGCAGGCCAGCGCCGCTGCCTCCTTACCCGGCCTCGCCGACGAGCCTTCCACGATCCCCCCGCCGTCATCGGACTGGCGCTGGGGCCTCGTGGCAGTAGGCGCGGACGGCAAGAGCCGCTACGCCCCGCTGCAACGCGGCGCCAAGGCCGAAGCCTCGATCGCCTTGCAGCCAGGCGACACCGGGCTGTTCCTTATGGTCATGGCGGCGCCGTCGCAGATGCAGCAGATTCGCTGGGACCAACCCTGGTATTCGATCTACCGCTACCCGTGGATGGCTCAGTTCGAGGGCGCCATGCCCGAACGCTACCAGCCCGGCGCGCCCGCGGCGATCCCCGGCGGCCATCGTCACGCGAACGGCGGCGGCTGGGTCGGACCGAACGCGCAGGTGGCCGCCAGCGCTTATGTCGGTCCCTATGCGCGTGTGATCTCGGGCACCGTCACCGGGAAGGCGCGGATCGAGGACCACGCCGTCGTTCTCGACCGGGCGCGGGTGCAGGACAATGCCGTGGTGGCAGGCCTGACCGTGCTGCGCGGTGACACCGTCCTGCGAGACGCCGCCGCCGCGCGCACCTCGATGCTGGCCATCGGTGAGTACGAGAAAGGCATCGTGCTGTCCGGTACCGCGCAAGTGATCGGCGATGTAGAACAGCGAGGCGCCTCGCTTTCGCAAGGTGTCTTCTACGGCTTCGTAGACCCCGATACGGCGAAGGACCCGAAACACGGCGCCGACCTCGACCGCCCTGTTACGGAAGTGACCGCGAAAACTCAGCCGCGCTGGATTCAGTGACAGCGACGCGCCAGATTCAAGCGCCCATCAAGGCGATCACGCACTCCAGTTCACGGCGAATGGCCTCCTCCTCCGGCTGCCTCGACCCCGCCTCGGCGCGGCTCCTGATGAGCGAGGCCGTGAAGCCCGAGAACAGCGCCGCTTCCACAATGCCCACGGCCCGGTCCGGCCCCAGCAGGCCCTGCAATGTGCTGCGCGACGTGCGCCCGCGAAGGTAGCGCAGTTGGAGGCCGAACTGGCGCAGCGAGGCATCGCGCGCCACCGCAACGAACAGCTCGTTGCTGCCGCGCGCGCTGGTGCCCGTGCGCAGCAGTTGGATGATGCCGCTTACCACGTCCTGCGCACCGTGGATCGCCCCCCCGCCGGGGCCCGCCTGCATCCGTTCCACATTGGCGCTATAGAGCCCTTCGAACGCCGCTTCGATCAGCGCGGATTTGGTCTTGAACTTGTGCGAGACCATGCCCAGCGTCAGCCCCGCACGCTCGGCAACCATGCGGTGGGTCAGGCTGGCAACGCCGCTGGTGTCGATCAATTCCGCTGCGGCGGTGACGATCTGCGCCGCCATGGGATCGCGCTGGAGCAGCGTGGGCATGGAGCGGATAGCCTCCTCACGCGCGAATTCACGCCACGGCGCGGGCGGCACCGGTTTGCGGCAGACCAGCGCGCCCAGCGTGCGCGCCGTCTCGTCCAGCCCGGCACGATCGACCAGCCGGCGCCAGCGGATCATATGCAGGAAGCTCTCGTTTTCGAACATGCGGTCCGCAACTCCGGCGAACTCGCCCAACGCGAATTGCTCGCCCGCCTCTTGCCAGAACCACGCCCAAAGCTGTTCCCACTCATGCCCCGCAGCATCGAAAAGAGTATTGCCCCCTGCCAGCAGCCGGCATTCGCGCCAGGCGAAGGCAAGGTCACGCTGACGGATCGCCCAGTCGTCTACAGCTTCGGCGAAGAATCCCGCGAACGACTCGGGACAGCCCGGCAGCCCCTCCGCCTCCGCCAGCAATCCCTTGCACCAAGCCCTCGCCCGGACCAGCTGCGCCTGCTGCGCCGCTACCAACAAGTGTTCCATAGATTCGAAATGATGATAGATCGACGATACCGGAACCCCGGCCGCAACGCTGATCCGGCGGACCGACATTGCCGCCCCCCCCTGCTCCTCCCACTGCTTGTGAACCGTGGCGACAAGTCGATCATATGACGAAGGCATTACGCTTTCCCGAGATTTTACGAACGGCGGCGCACCCGATCGCTTCGCACGGCCTAGCAGACTACCGCGTCACAATCGAGCAATACTGCGCGCCTCTTGCCCGCATTCAAAACCGTCCATAGTGTCACCATACATACATACAAGCGTTCTAGCGGCCCCTCATCCAATCGGGGGAAATCATTGTGAAACTGCCTATGTCCGCTTTCCTGCACTCCACTGCGCTTGCAGGCGCTTTCGCCGCCGCCTTCGCCACCACCGCCGTCGCCCACGCCGACGAGGAAGATAACGTCGGCGAAGACATCGTCGTCACCGGCTCGATCGTCTCGGCACAGCAGGATTCGATTTCGGCCAAGCGCCGCGCCGACAACCTCTCCGACATCGCCGCTTCCGACGCGGTCGGCCGTTTCCCCGATCAGAACGCCGCCGCCGCGCTTTCCCGCCTGCCGGCCGTCGCGGTGCAGCGCGATCAGGGGCAGGAGCGTTACATCCAGGTGCGCGGCGCGCCCAACCGCTGGACCTCGGTAAGCATCGACGGCGTACCCATGGTCGGCGTCGACGAAGGCGGCGACACCCGCGCCTTCCGCTTCGACGCAATCCCGGCCGTGCTGCTCTCGCAGATGGTGGTCAACAAGTCGCTCACCTCCAACCTCCAGGCCGATGCGGTCGTCGCCACGATCGACCTCAAGACCTATTCGCCGATGGAGCAAAAGGGCCTGCACGTCTCGGGCGATGCGGGCTATGGCTTCATGGACCTGGGCAAAGGCGAACAGCGGCAGGGCTCGCTGCGCCTTTCATGGTCGAACGACACTTTCGGTTTCGTCGTCGGCGGTTCGCACTACCGCCGCAAGCAGCTGACCGACAACCGCGAAGTTGGTGCATACGACGCCAACGGGCCGACCGAATTCGACGTTCGCCAATATGAAATCGAGCGCTGGAACAACGGCCTTTTCGCCGGCGTGGAGTATCAGCCGGAAGCAGGCAAGCGCATCTACGCCAAGGCGATCTTCTCGGAATTCAACGACAACGAACAGCGCAACCAGTACGAATTCCGCCTGGACCGCGCTACCGGCGGCACCCGCACGCAGGACAGCGGCACCCTGACCGGCGTGCCTCTGCGCGGCAGCTTCAACTTCGGCGAATACCGCAACCGCAACTACATCGGCACCATCGGCGGCGATTACGAAGGCGACGACGGCTTCAACGCCTCGTTCAAGTTCAACTATGCACGCACCGAGAACAGCACGTTCCTGCCGCTCGTCCAGGCCTCGACCGGCGGCGCGAACAACCTCAACTTGACATATGACAACAGCGACCCGCGCTTTCCCATCGTCGATGTCGCGGGTACCTTCAACCAGGCCAGCCTGAACAATGCCGGCGCCTATGTTCTGCTCGGCCGCCAGAAGACGATTTCCGACAGCTACACCGTCAAGCTGGACCTCTCGAAGCAGATGGGCGACCTGACCTTGTCCGCCGGCGGTCTTTATGTCGACCGCGACATCAGCGGCAACGCCTTGTCGATCTCGAACATGGCGATGCTCGCCAACGGCGCCGCCGTGGGCCAGCCGTTCAACATCAACAGCTACGTCACCGACAAGGCCTGGGACACCGGTTTCCCGCTCGGCGTTCAGCTCAACTACGTCGACAACGTCGCGATGCGCCGGGACATCGACAGCCTGCTGGGCCGCCTGCAAACCGCGGGCCTCTACAACCCGGACCTCGACGTGCCTGGCACCGACCGCTATTTTCAGCGCGAACAGACGCTGGCCGGCTACGCCATGGCGCGGGTCGAAACCGGCAAGTTGACGGCAGTGGGCGGCTTGCGCGTCGAGAATTACGTGCTGGACAATTCCGGCTCGGTGCTGGCCGGCGGCGCATATACAGGGCTTGATCGCCGCACCAGCAAGACCGACTTCTTCCCCAGCCTCAACCTGAAATTCGACGCGACCGACAACCTCGTTCTGCGCGTTGCGGGCCAGCGCGGCGTGTCGCGCCCGGCTTACGGCGCGATCCGCGTCGGCGCCTCGATCAACGACAGCAACAATCCCGGCACGGTCGGCGGTGGCAACCCCTTCCTCAAGCCGGAATATACCTGGGGCGCGGATGCCAGCATCGAATATTACCTGCCCGGCAACGGCATGATATCGGTCGCCGGTTTCAGCCGCTGGGTCGACAATGTGCTGTACCAGACCCAGGCTGTGGTGGGTTCCGACTTCTACAACTTCGGCGGCGTTGACCGTTCGAACTACCTGCTCTCGGGCACCTACAACGGCAGGAGCGGCAAGCTTTACGGCGTTGAATTCAACGTGCTCAAGCAGTTCGACTTCCTGCCCGGCGCGCTGGACGGACTAGGCTTCCAGGGCAACCTGACCCTGCTCGACGGCCAGTTCGACACCCCCACCGAGAAGAACATCGCCTTCCAGGGCATGTCGGACACCATCGCCAATGCCTCGCTCTTCTACGAGAAGTATGGCGTCTCGGCCCGCGTCAGCTACCAGTGGCGCTCAGACTGGCTGGACACGCTGGGCGGCCTGGGCAGCGGCGAATACCGGAAGGGCTACGAGAACGTCGACGTTTCGCTGCGCTATGCGCTGACCGAGAACTTTACCTTGTTCGCTGATCTGGCCAACCTGACGAACGAAAAGTACATCGCCTACCAGGGCACCACCGCAACCCCGACGGAAGTCGAGCAGATCGGTGCGCGCTACCTGTTCGGCGTTCGCTTCAGCTATTGATTGGGAGGACCTGAAAATGAAGAAGACCACCTGCAACGCACTTATCGCGGCCGTCCTCGTGCTCGGGGCCTCGCCGGCCTCGGCGCGCGAGCTGGCCGTGCTGACCCGGATCGACGACAAGACCGTCGAGCTGACCCGCGAGGATACCGCACCGGTCACGGTGTGGATCAGCGCCGATACCCTGCTCGACAAGGGTGATACGCGCTTTGCCGCAGCCAGCAACGATGGCAAGCTGACGCTGCCGATCCCGGTGACGGAACGCCGCTACGTCATCCTCGAAGGCAAGGGTGCGCATCGTACCGTCGTTGCCGAACGTGTGCTGCCGCTTCAGCAGGGCAGCAACTTCCGCGACATCGGCGGCTATGTTACCAAGAGCGGCAAGACGGTGAAGTGGGACAAGGCATTTCGTTCCGGCGCGATGCCACTGCTGACCGAGGCGGACTATGCGCTGCTCGGCCAGCTCGGCATCGGCAACGTCGTCGACCTGCGCTCGCTGGAAGAGCGTGAAGTAGCCCCCGACCTGCTGGACGACCGCACCGGCGCGTTGTTCATCGCCAACGACTATTCGATGAAGCCGCTGATGGCGAATTTCAGCAAGGGCGGCGGCGAGAACGCTTACATGGGCATGGAAAAGATGCTGGCCCCCCAGTTCCGCTCCATTTTCCGCCGGCTGATCGCGGATGAGGGCGCCGTGGTCTACCACTGCTCGGCCGGGCAGGACCGCACCGGCATGGCCACCGCGCTGCTTTACGATGTATTGGGCGTGGACCGCGACACTATCGTCAAGGACTATCACCTCTCCACCGCGTTGCGCCGTACCGAGTGGGAAATGCCCAAGATAGACCCCAAGGACTATCCGAACAATTTCATCGTCCAGTATTACTTCAAAGACGGTAAAGGGCAGCCGCACAAGGCCGAACCGCTGTTCACGCCAAGCGGTGCTTCGCATCTCGTGCAGTTCTTTGCCTATATCGATAAGCAATATGGTGGTTCGGAAGGCTACCTCAAGCAGGCGCTGGGCTTCACCGACCAGGACATCGCCAAGTTACGGGCGACCATGCTCGACTGACCTCGCGGGTTTCTTACGGTGCTGCGAATGGCCTGCCGCCGTTCGCAGCGCTGTCAGAAGCGGCGAGACACGCCAAAATACACTTCCAGGTCAGGCGCATCGTGGTCCAGCCCGGCATTGGCGCCCACATCGAACTGCAGGTTCTCCCCCGGCTGCCATGCCAGAGACAGCCCCGAGACATGCTGTACCTGATGCCCCTGCGGGTCATGGTCGGCCATGACTTGATACTCGGCCGTCGCCGTCAAAGTCTCCGCCACTTGCAGCGACGCGCCGACGACCTCGCTGAATGCCAGATGGCGCCCGCTGCCGTCTTCATCCACGGCGGCGTCGACCTCCGTAGTGGCGGCAATGTTGATCTTGTCGGATAGCTCGTAGGAAAGCGGCAGCAGTGCGCCGGCGCTCCAGTCACCCGCACCGATCGGCTCTCGTCCGACGGGCAGTGTCACGAACGGCATAACCGCCACTGAAAAACCGGACCCGTCAGGGTGTACCAGATTGCGGCGCAGTGCCAACGTCACGTCGCCGGTGCCGCTGTTATGTTCGATGCTGCCCGCCGCGCGGGTTCGAGAAAACCCCAACGCGGTCCAGCCGATCTGCACTTCGGAATGGTCTGCCACACCGTAGCGAACCAGGAAGTCACCTGCGAGGAACGTATCCTCACGTTCCCCGGCGCTGCGCTCCAGCGTCCAGTCGCCGATACCGGCTTCCACATAGACCTGACCCGGCGATACCGTGCAGGCCGGCGTGCCGATACCCGGCCGGTCGGAGCAGAAATCACGCTCCTGAGCGCTGGCCACCTTGGGCACCAAAGCAAGCGCCACCAAAACGACTATTCCAATCCGCATGATATCACGCTCCCCAGTACGCAACGGAGTATGTCTCGGCCGCCGGGCATGTTCCCGCCAACCGGCGAAAACACACGTTTTTTAAGCCGTCCGCCACCTTCGGGCCTGCCCCGCTGCCGTGACAACGGTGCGAGCCAAAATTGTCCACCCAAGGGGCCCAGCAACACGGCGAACTGCGTGGCTAACGAGTGCAAACTGCTTGGCAGGCCAAACACGGCTGGCATCCCCGAGCGTTACAGGCGAAATAGCGCGAGAACCTCAGCGGCTTTCCGCTGCCTGGAAACGCGGTTGCGTTTTTGTGTTGTAGAAAACGAATTCCCAGGTGCAAAACGCGCACTTGTGCCGCACCGCAGCATCGGCCAAAAGGAGCTCGCCTTTCAGGCATCCTCTCCCAAAACTTTCAAAGCCGGCCCTTGTGGCCGGCTTTTCTTTTGCTTGTGCGCCGCTCAGAGTGAAATGGCGCCATTGATGCCCCGTATCTTGCTGCGACCATGCCGGCACGATCCTCCTCGCCAAAGACCCATCGCGCGCGGCTAGGCAAAGCCGCCGGCCGCTTTCGCGCGGACATGACTCACGCATACACCGAGCTACAACCGCACCGCGAATGCGCAGGCAACATTATATTACCAGTAAGATATACCAATATCTGAAATCTGGTCTGATATGATATTGCCATAAAAAGAGATCCGATGTAGTCCAATCATCAAGACCGGGATTTAGCCGGCAGGAATGGTGACGGAAGGGGATTTTTGCGTGAAAGGCCGCTCGATTCGTTTTGCGTGGAGCATCGTGCTTCTCCCGGCCCTGCCCTGTCCGGTGCTCGCAGCTGAATTTCTCGTGCACGATCAGGCCGAATATCGCGCAGCCATAGTAAAGGCCGCTCCTGGAGATATCGTCAGGCTTGCGGATGGCGAATGGAAAGACTTCCCACTCCTGTTTGAGGGAAAGGGCACCGAAAAACGTCCCATTACCCTAACCGCGCAGACCAAAGGCAAGGTCGTGCTATCGGGCACCTCCAGTCTCAAACTGGCGGGAAGCTATCTCGTCGTGTCTGGACTGGTCTTTCGTGGCGGCCATGCGCCGGGTGCTGAAGTCATCAGTTTCCGGCGCGATTCGCAGAATGTCGCCGCGCATTCGCGGCTGACCGAAATCGTCATCGACCATTTCAACCAGCCCGATCGCCGCAAGGAAGACCGCTGGGTCTCTCTCTACGGGCATGATAACCGCGTCGACCACAGCTGGTTCGCGGGCAAGGGCAATGCCGGCGTCACACTCGCCGTCATCCGCCCCAAGGGGCAGGCCGGGGCCAACAACCACAGAATAGACCACAACTATTTCGGCCCCCGTCCGCCGCTGGGCTCGAACGGCGGCGAGACGATCCGCATCGGCACCAGCGAGGAGTCCCTTTCCGATTCCGCCAGCATGGTCGACAGCAACGTGTTCGACCGCTGCGACGGTGAAGTCGAGATCGTCTCGGTGAAGTCTGGCGGCAATATCATTCGCGGCAACCTGATCCTGCGCTCGCAAGGGTCGATCGTGCTGCGCCACGGCAACGGCAATCTGGTTGAACGCAATGTCTTCATGGGACACGGCAAGCCCCATACCGGCGGCGTGCGGGTCATCAACATGCGTCAAACCGTGCGTGACAACTACATGGAGGGTTTGGCGGGAACCGATTTCACCAGCGCGCTCGCGGTGATGAACGGCGTGCCCGGCTCCGCGATCAACCGCTATCACCCCGTGTCGCAGGCAGTGATCGCGGGCAATTCAATCCTGAACGCGGGCCGCATCACGCTGGGCGCGGGCGCCGATGCCGAACGCACCGCAGCGCCATCCCATAGCGAACTTCGCGGCAACCTGATGACGGGCGCGAACGCGGACACGCTTTTCCAGATCGAGGCCGACACGCGCGGCATCGTTTTTTCCCGCAATGTGACCAGCGCTGCTGTGCCTGCCCCCCTGTCCCCGGGTGTCCGCCAGATCGCCACGGCACTCGCAAGGGCAGGCAATGGCCTGCTCTACCCCGCCGACCCGCAACTGGCGCAAGTGGGTGCTCCGCGCGATTTGAAGCCGCTCGCCCTGAAGGATGTCGGACCAGACTGGTATGCAAAGCCGGCGGACCAGACCGGTTTCGGCACCGGCCGCAGCGTTACCGTGTCGGCGGACGGCCTTGCGACTGCCACCGCGCAGGCCACACCAGGCGAGGTCCTGCGGCTCAAGGCGGGGCGTTACACCGTCAACGCCCCTCTGAACATCACCGCTGCGCTGACGATCACCGGGCCGGCAGCCGCCGAGATCGTCTTTTCATCACCCACCCTTTTTGCGCTGGCGGAAGGCGGAAGCCTGCGTCTGGAAGGGCTGACCATCCGGGGCGACAAAGCCCCGCGCCTGCCCGGCAACGCCGCCGTGCGCGCCGCGCAGGTATCCACCATCGCCAACTATGCGGTAGAAATGGACGGCACCGTTTTCACGGGCATGGACGCAGCCCCCGACTTCGACCTCATCGCCACCGCCCCCGCCACTTTCGCGGACCACATCGATCTCAACGGCATCTCCGTTACCGGCCTTTCCGGCAAGGTTCTGGCCGCCAGCGCCGAAACCAGCGGCAGGGGCCTTTATGCCGCTGAGCACATCCGTATCATCAATTCGCGCTTTGAACGCATCGGCGCCCTCGCCGATATCCTGCGCGGCGGGACCGACGAAAGCACCTTCGGGCCGGAAGTGACGATCACCGGCAATACTGTCGCGCAAAGCGGCCGCGTGCTGCTGACCCTGTCGGGCGTGCAGTCCACCCTGATCGAAGACAATACCTTCCGCAGGGGCGGCGCCATCACTCTGGCGCACAGCGTCGGATCGCCGGACACCCGCATTCGGGGCAACCGACTGGTCGAAACCCCGGAGCCGCTCATCAAGAAACTTTACCCGCAAGGCACCCCGAAAGTTCAGGTGTCGGACAACACGCGCAGCGGAGACGCCTCATGATTGCCCGCTCTTTCCTCATCGGCGTGGCAGCCATCGCCATGTCGCCGCTCACGCTTCCCATGGCCGCGCAGGCCGCGGCGGACGATGCCCACCCTGTACTGATGAATGCCGGCAAGCTGTCCGCCCTCGGTGCGAATGCGCAAGCCTATCCCCTGTTTGGCGAAGAACTGGCGCGCGTGCGCAAAAGTGTCGATGCCGCGATGAAGGCCGGCATCAGCGTGCCCGTGCCCAAGGATGCGGGCGGCGGTGCCAGCCACGAACAGCACAAACGCAACTACACGGCGCTCTACGGCGCCGGGCAACTCTATCGCATCACGGGAGAGCGCCGCTACGCCGACTTCGCGCGCGACATGCTGCTGGCCTACGCCAAGCTCTACCCCACCCTGGGCCCGCACCCGGCGGCGTCGAACCAGGCCGCCGGGCGCCTGTTCTGGCAGAGCCTCAACGACAGCGTCTGGCTAGTCTACGCCGTCCAGGGCTACGATGCGGTGCGTGATGCGCTAACCCCGCAGGAACGCCAGACGATCGACGACAACGTCTTTCGCAAGACGGCGCAGTTCCTCTCTACCGGGTCGCCCAAAGTCTTCGACCGCATCCACAATCACGCAACATGGGCCAATGCCGGCGTAGGCATGACCGGCTACGTCCTGCGCGACCCCGACCTTGTCGAAAAGGCGCTTAAGGGCCTCGACAAGAGCGGCAAGTCCGGGTTTCTGCGCCAGCTCGACCTGCTGTTCTCGCCCGACGGCTACTATGCGGAAGGGCCGTATTACCAGCGTTACGCCCTCCAGCCCTTCGTCATTTTCGCGGCCGCCATCGAGGCGAACGAGCCGCAGCGCCGCATCTTCGCCTATCGGGACGGCATCGTGCCCAAGGCCATCCGCACCACGATCCAGCTGACTTATGACGGCTATTTCTTCCCGCTCAACGACGCCATGCCGGACAAGAGCCTGCGCACCGAGGAACTGTATCAGGCCGTCGCCATCGGGTACGGCGTGACCCACGATCCCGCGCTGCTTTCCATCGCGCAGTGGCAGAAGCGCACGGTGCTGACGCCTCAGGGCCTTGAAGTCGCGCGCGATGTCGCCGCGGGCAAGGCCAGGCCCTTCCCCTTCGCCTCTATGCTGCTGCGCGATGGGCCGGACGGCGACAAGGGCGGCCTTGCCATCCTGCGCGCCGGGCCGGGCGACAAGGATCAGGTGCTGGTCGCCAAGAATACCGCGCAAGGCATGGGCCACGGCCATTTCGACAAGCTGAACTGGCTGCTCTACGACAACGGTCAGGCCATCGTGACCGACTATGGCGCCGCGCGTTTCCTCAATATCGAGGCCAAGGACGGCGGCCGCTACCTCCCCGAGAACGAGAGCTGGGCCAAGCAGACCGTCGCCCACAACACGCTGGTGGTGAACGAGACCAGTCACTTCGGTGGCGACGCCAAGCTGGCCGAAACCCTCGCCCCGCGCCAGCTTCACTTCTCCGGCGAAGGCCCCACCCGCGCCTCGATCGCAGAGATGGACGGGGCCTACCCGGGCGTCACCTTCCGGCGCGCGCTGGTGCAGCTCGATATCAAGGGCCTGAAAAGCCCGCTCATGGTCGATCTGCTCAAGGTGAAGGGCGGCAAGCCTGCCCGCTACGACCTGCCGCTGCACTTCGCCGGGCACATCATCGACACCGGCTTTCCCCTGCAATCGAACGTGACGACGCGGCCCTTGCTGGGCAAAGCGGACGGCTATCAGCACCTCTGGGTCGATGCCACCGGCAAGCCCGGCGCTGATAACGGCGTTCTCACCTGGATCCAGGACGGCCGTTTCTACAGCTACCGGATCGCCACGCCCGGCGTCACCATGATCCTGGGCGAAAGCGGCGCCAGCGACCCGCGCTTCAACTTGCGGCGCGAACCTTTCGTAATCCAGCGGCTGGACGGGGCAACCGACGCCGCCTTCGTCAGCCTGCTGGAGCCGCATGGCCGCTACGACGCATCGGCCGAGACCACCACCGGCAGCGAAAGTGCCGTGCGCGGTTTTACCCATGCGCGTCAGGGCGACCTCGACGTCGTTACCCTGACCCTGCGTGATGGACGGCGCGTGATGCTGGTCCTGGCCGACGACACCGACCCAGCCCGCAGCCATTCCCTGCAGGTCGGCGGGAAAGCGCAAAGCTGGAAAGGCCCGGTCGGCCGCTTCGACGGGGAGAAGGCCAAGTGAAGAACATGCGCTGGTTGGTCATTACCCTGATCGGGTTGGCCACCGTCATCAACTATATCGATCGCAACGCGCTGGCCGTGATGTGGCCCGCGGTCTCCAAGGAGATCGGCGCGGACAAGTCCGACTATGCCCTGCTTGTGACGATCTTCATGATCGCTTACGCCTTCGGGCAATCGGTGTTCGGCAAGATCTTCGACGTGATCGGCACCCGCATGGGCTTTGCCGTGTCGATCCTGTTCTGGTCGCTCTCGATCGGGCTGCATTCGGTGGTCCGCTCGCTGGGCCTGCTGTCGCTGCTGCGCGTGACCCTGGGTGTCAGCGAGGCGGGCAACTGGCCCGGCGCGGCCAAGGCCAATGCGCTGTGGTTTCCGCAAAAGGAGCGCGCACTGGCACAGGGCATCTTCAATGCCGGAGCTTCGCTGGGCGCCATCGTCTCGGCGCCGCTGGTAGCGCTGCTGTTTACCGGCTTCGGCTGGCGCACCACGTTCCTGCTGATCGGCGTGCTGGGCTTCCTCTGGCTGCTGCCCTGGCTGTTCTTCTACCGCGCCGACCCGGATGGCCACCCGTGGCTGACCCAAGCCGAGCGCGACCATATCATGGGCACCGCCGGGGATAGCGCAGCGCCCAAAGCCCCGGCCTACGCCCCCGGCTGGACCGAGATGCTGCGCCACAGCGAAAGCTGGGCGATCATCCTCAGCCGCTTCTTCCTCGATCCGGTCTGGTGGCTGTTCGTTTCGTGGCTGCCGATCTATCTGGCCGAGACCTTTGGCTTCGACGTTCAGCAGATCGGCATGTTCGCCTGGGTTCCCTTCGTGGGCGCAATGGCGGGCAGCCTGACCGGAGGGTGGCTGTCGGGCAAGCTGATCGCCCGCGGACGCACGGTGAACTTCGCCCGCAAGACGGCGATCACGCTGGGCTGCGTCATCATGCTGCCCCCGCTGCTGCTGACCATGCATGCCGCAACGCCGCTTTATGCCGTGCTGCTGATCGCGGTGATCCTGTTCGGTTTCCAGATGGCAATCAACAACATCCAGACCCTGCCGGCCGACTATTTCGGCGGCGGCACGGTCGGCTCGCTGGCGGGCCTTGGCGGCACGGCAGCGGTGGCCGGAACCCTGGTCACCACTTGGCTGGTGCCGTCGATGACGCAGGAAAGCTATGCCCCGATCTTCGCACTGGCCGCCGCGCTGGTGCCGGTATCGCTCCTTTGCGTCTGGCTGCTCGGCGGCCGGATCGCCCCTCTCACCTCACCCTCCCATCTCAATAACGAGGCCTAACATTATGCGTTTCAAGGACAAGATCGCCATCGTCACCGGCGGCGGCCGCGACATCGGCAAGTCGGTATCGCTCCAGCTTGCGCGCGAAGGCGCCAAAGTGGTCATCAACTACCGCAGCAACCGCGAGGAAGCCGAAAAGACCCTGGCCGAGATCGAGGCCGCAGGCGGAACTGCAATCATCCACCAGGCAGACGTCAGCATAGCCGCAGACGTGACCGGTCTGATCGCTGCTACCGCCGCCGCCTTTGGCGACCGGATCGACTTCGTGGTGAACCTCGCTGGCGGTATGGTCGCGCGCAAGACGCTTGCCGAGATGGACGAAGCGTTCTTCGACCACGTCATGGACCTCAATCTCAAGTCCGCCTTCCTCGTCACCAAGGCCGCGCTGCCGCACCTCGCCAAGGGCAGCGCGATCGTCAACATCGCCTCGCTCGCCGGGCGTGACGGCGGCGGTCCGGGCGCCAGCATCTATGCCACCTCGAAGGGCGCGCTGATGACGCTGACGCGCAGCTGGGCCAAGGAACTGGGTCCGCAGGGCATCCGCGTGAACGCCGTTTGCCCCGGCCTGATCGGCACCAGCTTCCACGACATTTTCTCTAAGCCCGAGGGCCGCGCCGCGACCGCCGGCAACACCCCGCTGCGCCGCGAAGGCCACCCCGATGAAGTGGCCACCACCGTCTCGTTCCTGCTCTCGGAAGACGCCGCGTTCCTGACCGGCGTAAACCTCGACATCAACGGCGGCCTGGCCTTTTCCTGAGGTATAACATGATGTTGCGACAGGTATGGATGATCGCGGGGGCAGCGGCAACGCTGGCCCTGCTACCCCCCACCGCGCAGGCCCAAGCGGCTGCCGCCAACCCTGACAGCAGTAAGGGCCGCACGGTTCGCACCGACGCGGAAAAGCTGGCGGCGGACAAGATCGTCCTTGTGGGCGATTCCACCATGGCCCCGACCAGCGGCTGGGCATCGCTTTTCTGCGCGCATCATGTGAAGTCGTCGGTCGCCTGCCTCAACCTGGGGCGCGGCGGCCGATCGACCCGCAGCTACCGACAGGAAGGTTCATGGGACATCGCCCTCGGCGAGGCGAAAGTGCCGGGCTATCGGCGCACCTACGTTCTGATCCAGTTCGCCCATAACGACCAGTCCACCGTCGCCGAACGCTGGACCGAGATGGGATCCGAGTTCCCCGCCAATCTGCGCCGCATGGTGGAAGAAGTGCGCGCGGCGGGCGCCATGCCCGTGCTGCTCACCCCGCTGACCCGCCGCGAATTCGTGAAGGGCAAGCTCAACAACACGCTGGAGCCGTGGTCCGCCAAGGTCCGCGATGTAGCGACCGCGATGAAAGTTCCGCTGGTGGACCTCAATGCCGCCAGCGCCGCAGCGGTTCAGGCCATGGGGCCGGAGGCATCAATGACCCTGGCCCAGACGGCACCTAACGACACTGAACGCGGTGCGGCACGTACCGGAACCACCCTGAAGCCGCGCCCGGCGGCAGAAGCGCGTCTCCCCGACGTACCAACCACCGCTGACGGCCCGCGTGCGCAGTTCCAGCGAAAATTCGATTACACTCACGTAGGCGATAAGGGCGCCGACCTGTTCGCTGCCCTGGTCGCGCAGGGCCTCGCAAAAGCGGTGCCTGATCTACGCAGCCAGATCGCACCCTGATTCACAGGCGGCTCACGCCGCTTACCACCAAGCCTGCCGATCTCGAACGTGCTTATGCGCGCGGCACCGTCGCGCAGCCTGACTAAAACTGTTCATACCAATTATGCATTACAATTATTTGATAATTGGACCATACATTGGGTTGACGCGAATCTTAAATTTGGTCAGCAAGAATAAAAATACCCATACGGGAAGAGGAAACATGATGCTGTCATCAAAGTGGGCGTCACAGCGCCGCGCCATCCGTTGTTCGCTGCTTGCCGGCATCGCTTTCACCGGCGCACCGGCCTTCGCTCAGGACACCGCCCCCCAGCCCGCCGAGCAGCCGCAAACCATCGGGGGCGCCACCGCGCCCGACATCATTGTCACCGGCTTCCGCGAGACGCTGCAAACCTCGATTAGCGAAAAGCGCCGCGAAACGGCGATCGTGGACTCGCTTTCGTCCACCGAAGTGGGTGATCTGCCCGCGCTTTCCGTGGGTGAGGCGATCCAGACCATCACAGGCGCGACCTCGCACCGTGAAAAGGGCGGCGCTTCGGAAATCTCGCTGCGGGGCCTCGGCTCGTTCCTCAGCAACACCACCTTCAACGGGCGCGATGCCTCTAACGGCAGCGGCGACCGTGCGGTCAACTTCAACCAGTTCCCGTCCGAACTGGTCAACGGCATCAAGATCTACAAAACCCAGCAGGCCGACCTCGTCGAAGGCGGCGTTGCCGGCACGATCGAACTGGGCACGATCCGCCCGCTATCCTTCAAGAAGCGCCGTGTGCAGTTGGAAATGAAAGGCTCCTTCAGCCCCTATCAGGACCGTGTGGTCGGCTCTGACGGCCTTGGCTGGCGCGGCACTGCCAGCTATGTCGACCAGTTCGACGCCGGTTCGCTGGGCGAGATCGGCGTGGCCGTCGGCTTCCAGCGCAACAAGACCAACAACCCCGAGGAAACCTACGCCGCCAGTTCCACCTGGGTCGCCTGCAACCCCGCCGTCGCCGTCCCGGCCGGCAACTGCTCGGAAGTCAGCCGCGAACAGGCCGCCGCCGGCACCCCCTTTGCTCTGGTCCCCAATGCGGCGACCTTCCGGCAGATCAGCGAAAGCGACAAGCGCGACGCCGTCTTTGGTGCCATCCAGTGGAAGCCCAGCCCGACTCTCGATATCAACCTCGACGTTCAGTATTCCAAGCGCGACTATTCCGAAAACCGACGGGACTTGAACCTGTCGGAACTGCGCTACGGCCTGACCAACATGGAGTATGACGAGAACGGCGTCCTTAGCCATGTCGAAGGCAAGACCTCGCTGGAAGCGGTCGGCACCCTGCTGGAACGGCAGGAGGAATACCTCGGCGGCGGCATGAACGTGGAGTGGCAGGCCACCGACCGCCTGACCATTAAGGCCGACGCATCTTATTCGCGCACCGTGCGTACCGACGTTGAACGCTCCGTTCGCCTGCGTACCGATCCGCTGGATATCTACGGCAATCGCACCGCGATCAACAACCAGCGCGTCGGCTATATCTATGATGTGGCGCCGGGCAGCTACGCCCCCACCCTCACCATCGACCCGCGTTTCAACGTGAACGACCACAGCCTGTTCAGCGACGACGCCCGCATACGGCGCGACGAACTGCAGCGCCGAAACGAGATCATAGCCGGGCGCCTCGATGCGACGTACGAGATGGACGGCTTCCTGCGCGGTATCGCGACAGGCGTGCGCTGGTCCAAACTTACGTATTCGGACTACGACGACCGGGTAGAAATCACCCAGGATGATCGCAATGTCGACCGCGACGTAAACCTTGGCTGCCGCACGATCTTCCCCCAGCGCGACTACCTTTCCAATGCGCCCGGCGGCCAGCTTTCCAGCTGGGCGACCTTCGATCCGGTCTGCCAGTTCCAGGGCTATCTCGGCACCGAAGACCCTGGCCGCAACGACGACGTCCGCTCTGTCGCGAACCGCGACGTGACGGAAAAGACCTTCGCCGCCTACCTCATGGCCAACTATGAGGGTGACCTGGGCAACATGCCGATCCGCGGCAACTTCGGCGTGCGCGCGGTGCAGACGCGGGTGACGTCGAAGGGCCTGCGCAGCGATCTTGAGGTCGTGACCAATGGCGACGGTTCCATCCGTCTGGTCGACAGCGGCGTGTTCGACACGGTGACGATCAAAAGCAAGAGCACGCGGTTCCTCCCCAGCCTTAATGCTATCTTCGAACTGAGACCAGACCTGCTGCTGCGCGTCGCCGGTTACCGCGCAATGTCGCGCCCTGCGCCCAGCGCGCTCGGCGCGGGCCGCACGATCCAGCTGGAGGACGGCACCAACTTCAGTTCCGTGGCCGATGCCATCAGCCTCATCACCGCGAACGGGTCGCCGCGCCTTAAACCGCTGATGTCGTGGAACGCCGACGCGTCGCTGGAATACTATCTCAACAAGGACTCGCTGTTTTCCGCTACCGTTTACTACAAGCAGTTCTCCGGCGGCTTCATCCCGGTCGTGCTCAACGAGAACTTCTCGATCGGCGGGCAGGACTATTCCATACCGGTCGTGCAGACCCAGAACAGCAGCCAGAAAAGCCGCGTCTACGGACTGGAAGTGACGCTTGCCAACCGCTTCTCGTGGCTGCCCGCTCCCTTCGACGGTCTGGGCGGCAAGGTCAGCTACAATTACGCCAACTCCAACTTCAAGAACGAGGATATTCGCCTTGGCGCGGTGCTAGACCCGGAAACGGGCGTGACCACGCCAGGTATGATCCCCGCTGCGAACCTTTCGGGCTATTCCAAGCATGTCGTCTCGGCGCAGCTTTATTATTCGCTGGGCGGGCTGAACCTTCAGGCGATCTACAACTACCGCTCGAAGTATTACCAAGACTTCGTTGGCGGCAATTCGCAGCTTCGTTATGTGCGCGGTAACGATACGGTAGACCTGCGCGCCTCGTTCGACATCAACAAGAGCGTGCAGCTCCAGCTTCAGGCCGTGAACATCTTCGATGAGCCAAAGATCACCGACATGCCGGTGCAGGGCAGCATCCGACAGTATCACTATTACGGATCGCGGTATTTCGCCGGGGTTCGCGTGAAGCTTTGATCGAGCGGTTAGCGAATTGGTCAGGCAATTGCTTCGATTTGGCATGGAAGCTATAGGCGGACGTGTAACGAGAGAGAAGAACCCATGGCTGACAGGTTGTTTCAGGGCATTGCCGACCAAATCGTCGCACTCATCGATGAAGGAGTGTTCCCTCCCGGAACACGCCTTCCCGGCGAACGTGAACTGGCAGAGCGCTTCAACGTCAGCCGCGTGACCATTCGCGAGGCGGAAATCGCGCTTCAGGCCGTGGGTGTCATCAAGATCAAGACCGGCTCGGGCGTCTACGTTGCGGACCGGAACGACCGCAGCGACGATACCCTGCCCAAGGTCAGCGCTCTGGAACTGACCGAAGCGCGCTCATTGTTCGAATCCGAGGCGGCGGCTCTGGCCGCGCCCGTCATCTCGGACCAGACACTGGCGCGGCTGGACGAACTGCTAGCCGAGATGGCGACGGAGACCGACGATGAGAAATCGACGGAGATCGACCGCGAATTCCACATGGTCATCGCGTCGGCATCGGGAAATGGCGCGATCACCCATGTCATCCGTACACTCTGGCGGCTGCGCACCGAACTGCCAGAAGTGCGCCACACCCACGAAAGCGTATGCCATCACGACGGCATGACGAGGCAGGACGAACACGCCGCCGTGGTTGAGGCACTGCGCCGCCATGACCCGCAGGGTGCGCGGCTTGCCATGCGCCAGCACTTTCAGCGGCTGCTTGGCTCGATGCTGGACGCTACCGAGGAGCACGCCATTTCCGAACTCAGACGCAAGGCACAGGAAAGCCGCGAGCGCTTTTTGATGAGCGCCAAAATCGGCTGAACCGGCAATCTACAGGAGCTTTCCCATTACCGGCCACGTCACCTGCTTCGGCGAAGTATTGCTGCGCTTTGCCACCCCCGCCGCCCGCATCACCGTTCAGTGCGATGCGCTGGACATGGTGGTGGGCGGCGCCGAGGCGAACGTCGCGGCAGGTCTCGCCTCGCTCGGACATAGTGTGAGGATGGTGACGCGCCTGCCCTCCAGCCCACTGGGCGATAAAGCCCGCGCGGCGCTGGGCGGCGCCGGGATCGATACTACCCACGTCGCCCGCGCCCCGGGCCGCATGGGACTCTATTTCCTTGAGAGCGGGGCGGGGCTGCGCCCCTCGTCGATCACTTATGATCGCGCGGGAAGTCTTTTCGCATCCTCCTGCGCAAACGACTTCGACTTCGCGTCCGCTCTCAAGGGAAGCCGATTGCTGCACCTCTCCGGGATCACGCCCGCGCTCGGCCTTGGCGGCGTTGCGCTGGCGCAGGCCGCCGTTGCTGCAGCCAATGCTGAAAGCGTGCCGATCTGCTTCGACGGCAATTACCGCGCGTTGCTATGGGATGCGTGGGACAGCGATCCGTGCAGCATCCTGACCGACCTCATGCAATCCGCAACCGTCATGATCGGCAACCACCGCGACATCTCGCTGCTACTGAACAAGCCATTTTCCGGCGACGGGCCTGAGCGCCGCCGCGAAGCCGCGCTGGCCGCTTTCGATGCGTTCCCCAAACTGCAACTGATCGCTTCCACCGCGCGGCATATCGTAACCTCAAGCCACCACCGCATAGCTGCTCGTATCGATGCACGCGATGCGGGCCACCAGACCGCCGAAGTCGACGTGACTGGCATCGTCGACCGCATCGGCACCGGCGATGCTTTTGCGGCAGGCGTGCTGCATAAGTGGCTCGAAGGCGCGGACATCGCCGCCACCGCGCGGGCCGGCCTCGCCTACACTGTCCTCAAGCATACCCAGCCCGGCGACATGTGCCTGATAGGGCCCGGCGAACTCGATGCTTTCTCGGCAAGCGGGGGTGACGTGCGGCGATAAGATGGTACGACGCGCCTTTCGGTTCACTAACGGAAGGAAGGTCGACGATGACCGTCGAACGGCATGTGCGCGTATACCAGGCACCCGGCGGAACTTACGAGGCGATGGCGGTATACGATCCCGCTGCAGGCGAGCAGCCCGGCCTGCTCTTCTTCCCCAATTTCATGGGCACCAAGGAGTGGGATTTCGCCAAGGCGGAATTGGTAGCGGCTCTGGGCTTCAAGGTTCTCGTGGTCGATTTCTACGGTCAGGGCAAACGCGGCACCGACATGGAATCTGCCAGCAAACTGCTGCAGGAACTGACTGCCGACCGCTCGCTGATGCGTGACCAGTTGCTGGCGCACCACGCCGAACTGTTCAAGTTGCCCGGCGCCAAGCCCGGCCGCGTGGCTGCCGTTGGCTTCTGCGCCGGGGGCAAATGCGTCCTCGACCTCGCGCGGGCCGGTGCCGATGTGGCCGGCGTGGTAAACCACGGCGTCTACGACGCGCCCGAATTTGCCAATGCGCCGATGAACGCCAAGCTGCTGGTGTGCCACGGCTGGAATGACCCGCTCTGCCCGCCCGATGCGACTGTGGCCCTCGCCACCGAACTGACCGAAGCGGGCGCGGACTGGCAACTCATCGCCTATGGCGACACCGGCCACGGCTTTACGGCAGAGAGCAACCCGCTCAACCCGGAAAAGACTTTCGGATTCCAACCCGCCACCAACCGCCGCAGCTGGCAGGCCATGGTCAATTTCTTCGAAGAGAGCTTCTGAGCGTTCGTTTGATAACGGGCTTTGCCCATCGAGCGGCGCCGGGCCGGTGCCGCTTCAAAAAGACGCCTGCGACCGTTCCTGACGCACCGGGGATGTGGATAAGGTCCTGCACCTGTCCCCATCCCCTGCTAAGGCCCTGATCATGCGCTTCATCCACACCGCCGACTGGCAGCTCGGCAAGCCCTTTGGCCGCTTCGATGCGGACACCCGCGCCGCACTCACCGAGGCGCGCTTCGACGCCATCGACGCGATCGGCCGCGCCGCTGTCGAGCAAGGTGCCGGCCACGTCCTTGTCGCAGGCGACGTGTTCGACACCGAAGGACCGGACGATCGCACCATCGTGCAGGCGGTGACGCGCATGGCGCGCCATGACTGCCGCTGGTGGCTACTCCCCGGCAACCACGATTTCGCCCGCAACGGCGGTCTGTGGGACCGCGTCCGGCGGCGCGG
Source organism: Novosphingobium barchaimii LL02 (assembly GCF_001046635.1). Taxonomy (GTDB): domain Bacteria; phylum Pseudomonadota; class Alphaproteobacteria; order Sphingomonadales; family Sphingomonadaceae; genus Novosphingobium; species Novosphingobium barchaimii. The sequence goes on along the minus strand of NZ_KQ130453.1, from coordinate 395,483 downwards.
CGCGGGCAACGTCACCGTGCTGGCCGAAGCCCGCCCTCACGAGATCGAGGACGGAGCCTGGCTGCTGCCCGCCCCCCTCATCCATCGCCACACCCTCGACGATCCGACCCAGGCGTTCGAGCGCATGGAGACTCCTGGCGCAAGACTGCGCATCGGCGTCGGCCACGGCTCGATCCGTGATTTCGGCACGCAGGGCGAGGCAAAGAACCTCATCGCACCCGACCGCGCGCGCCGCTCCAACCTGGATTATCTAGCGCTGGGCGACTGGCACGGGATGCTCACCGTCGATGCGCGCACATGGTATTCCGGCACCCCCGAGACCGACCGTTTCGGCCGCGACGAGCCCGGGCACTGCCTTGTCGTCGATGCCCAGCCGGGCGCGGCGCCGGTGGTCACCCCCTTGCGCACCGGGCGTTTCCAGTGGCTGACACGCGACTGGACGGTGGCGGACGCAGTAGGCTTCTCCGCCCTGTGCGGCGATTTGCTGGCAGGTTGCGAACCGGCCGCCACGCTGCTCCAGCTGTCGCTGGCCGGTATCGTGCCCCTGACCGACCGCGTGGCGATGCTGCGCCGGATCGAGGATGATCTCATGCATCAGTTGCGCCATCTCGACGTGCGGGACGCAGACGTTGTCGCCCGCCCGTCGGAAGACGATCTCGCCGCGTTGTCGACAGAGGGCATGCTGGGCCGCGCCGGGGCCATGCTGCGCGAGCGGATCGAGGCAAACGGCCCCGATGCGCAGCGCGCCCGCCGCGCGCTGGAGCGCCTTTTCGTCGAAGCGCTGCGAGAAGAAACGCTTGCCGGGGAGAATGCAGCATGAGCCTGCTGCTGCGCCGCATGTCGCTGGAAAATTTCCGCAAGTTCCGTGCCCCGCATGAGATCGCCGGACTGACGGACGGGCTCAACGTGATCATCGAGCCGAATGAAACCGGCAAGTCCACGCTGCTTGAGGCCGTGCGCGCCGGGCTGTTTCTCAAGCACAACTCGAAGACGCAGCTCATCACCTCATTCCAGCCTCACGGCGACGAAGTGGGCCCTGAAATCACGCTTGATTTCGAGGTCGACGGCGCGGCTTATGCGTTGAAGAAGCGCTTCATCAGCCGCGCCATGGCCGAACTGTCCGGCCCGCGCGGGCGCAGTCAGGGGTCCGAGGCGGAAGACGCGTTGCAGCGCCTTCTCGGCTTCGAACAGGGGCGCGGGTTCGATACCGGGATGGCCGGCGCGCTTGGCATGCTCTGGGTTTCGCAGATGGACGGCCTTTCGGTAACCCCGCCGGGCGAACGCGTGCGCGACCTGATCGGCGCAACGCTTCAGGGCGAGGCCGGGACCATTCTTGGCAGCGCCGCCTTCGAGCGGGTGCGCGGACGGATCGAGAGCCAGTGTCGTGAATACCTCACCGCCACGGGGCGTCCGACTGGACGCTACACGGCAGCGCAGCAGCGCGCCGCAGCCGCCGCTGCCGCGCTGAACGAAGCGGAGCAGAAGGAAGCCGCGCTGGAAGCGGCTTTCGACGACCTTGCGAAAGTACGCGCCCAGCTCGCCACCTTGCGCCGCGAACTGGAAGACGATCACGACGCCGAGGAACGCGCTGCCTTGCTTGCCCGGCTCGATACCGCCCGCAGCGCCGCCCAGCAGCTTGCCACGCGGCAGGCTGAAGCGATCGGCGCGGCCGGGCACCTGGCCGCTCTGGAAGACCTCGCCGCCCGCGGCAGCCAGGCGTCAACCCGGCAGGCCGCTGCGCAGACGCGGCGCGACAAGGCACGGGCCGAGCGCGGCGCACTGTCGCTGCGGCTGGGCGAAGCGCGCAGCAAGGCGGCTGATGCCGCCGAAGCGCTGACTGCAGCGCGCACCGCACGCGGCGATGCCCGCACCGCTCTGGCGGAGGCGCGCAGCTTCGACGCGGCCCGGCAGCGCCGCGAGGCGGTCGCCGCCGCGCACGAACGCCATGCCGGCATCCTCGCCCTGGAAGCCGAGCGAAAGGCGCTGGAGGGTAGCGCCGCGCACCGTGTCCCCGCCGAAGTTCTCGCCGATCTGGAAGCCGGCGAGCGCGAAGCGATCCGCCACCGCACGTTGCTGGAAGCGGACGGGACACGCGTGGAACTGGTCGGCCCCGCTGTCGCGCTCACCCGCGACGGCGGGCCGATGGAGCCCGGCGAATGGATGCTGACGCGCGAGACGCGCATCGGTTTGCCCGGCGGCGGCGAACTCGTGCTGCGTCCCTCACAGGCGCTGGCCGGGGCGCAGGCCGCGCTGGACAAGGCAGCCACGCGGCAGGCAACGCTGCTTGCACAGTGGCAGCTGGAGAGCCTTGCCCAGGGCCACGCCCGCAACGAGGCCGCACGCGAAGCGCAGCGCGGCGCCGAAACGCTCGCCGCGCGCATCGCCGCCGCCGCCCCGGTCGACCGCGACCTGGGCCTGCTCGCCGGAGCTGATGCACTCAAGGTCTTCGTGGCCGCGCATCCCCTTATCGAGGCGGACGAAAGAGCCGAAAACCGCCCTGTTGCGGATTTCGAACGGATCGCCGAGACGTGCGAGACCGCATACGCACGCGCGGAAGCCTTCCTGAAGCAGGCCGACGACGATCTGCGCGCAGCGGAAAAGGCCGAAACCCCGCTTGCCATCGACGAGCAGACCGCTCTCAACGACCTTTCCGGCATTGCCGATGAACTGACCCGCCTTGCCGCCCATCCCGATTTCGCCGCGCTCGATACCGCGCTTCCCGCCGCACGCGAGGCCGGCGCGACAGCCTCGGTAGAACTGGAAAAAGCCCGCATCAACGCGCAGGCGTTCGACGAAGACGCCCTTCGCCGCCGCATAGCAACGCTCGCCGCTCGCCGCAAAGCCGCCGAGGACAGCAGGGGCGAGTTGACCACCCGCATCGCCGCGCTCGAAGCCAAAGTGGAAAGCGAAGGCGGCAAGGGCCTTGCCGAACACGCTGCCGCTGCGCGCGAGGAAGACCTTGCCGCCCGCGCAGCTCTGGTCCGCATCGAGGAGGAAGCCGAAACCTTGCGCCTCCTGCGCGACACCCTGGGCGAAGCGCAGACCGAGACGGCGCGCACCATCACCGGCCCCGTGGCGGCACGCGCCGCGCGCTATGTCGGCCGCATCCTGCCCGGCGGCGAACCCGCTTTCGGAGAGGACCTGGGCCTTGCGGCGATTCGGCGCGGCGGCACGGACGAGGCCTGCGAGCAGCTTTCACGCGGTACGCAGGAACAGCTCGCCATCCTCACCCGCCTCGCCTTCGCCGATATGTTGCTGGAGGAAGGCCGCCCGGTTTCGTTGATCCTCGACGATCCGCTGGTCTATGCGGACGACACCCGCCTGGACGCCATGATCGAACTTATCATCGAAGCCTCGCAGCGCATGCAGGTTATCTTGCTGACCTGCCGCGAACGCGCCTTCCGCCATGTTCCGGGTAACCGCATCCGGCTTTGAGGCGCGGTCCATCAGCCGCCTTTTCGTGCCCGCTCCGGAGACGTCGACGGGCTGTAAAGGGCCCCGGTTGGCAGCCATGAAGCGCAGACCCCCGCCGCCGGCAACACAGCGACGGGCGGAAACTGCACCGACTTGTCAGCCGCGTGCCAGCGGCGCGCTCAGAGCTTGTCGACAGGCTTGCGGGTCACGGCCATGACAGCGGAACTTGCGGCAACGCCAACAGGGGCTGAAGGCTTGGTCTTTGATGCCTTGGGTTTGCGAACTTCGCGTGTACTGCGTTTTTGCGATTTCGCCATGGTAGTGCTCCTGCGTCAAGCGGGGGCACGTGATATCCCTCAGCCGCGAGCAGCTCGGGTTCGAAGGCGCGCGATAGCGGGCTTCTAGCACCGAACCGTGATCGCCCTCGCATCAATTCGTTGCGCCTTGGAGGCTCTCTTGTTCCGCGCGAACTGGCCAATGGCGGCGCCGTATTGTCCGGCCACCTCCGCTAAGCCGCCCACTGCGCGTTCTGCAGCCAGACCGGCCCTTGCACGGCGTTGCAGCCCGGCTATCGTAAGCGGATGAACCGCGCACCTCTCGCCGCCCTGACACTCCTTCTGTTTCCGGGGCCGGCACCGGCCGCCCTTTCCGCACCTGAACAGACCATCGTCACCGCGTCCGACGAAGGGCAGACCCGCGACATTGCGCTGCTTGAAAAACTGGTCGCGCAGAACAGCGGCACCCGCAATGTCGAAGGCGTGCGCAAGGTCCGCGACATGGTGGCGCCCGAATTCGAGCGTCTCGGTTTCACGGTGAAATGGGTGCCGATGGAGGCGGTCAACCGTGCCGGCCACCTGATCGCAGTGCACAAGGGCAAACCGGGGACCACCCGGATGCTGCTCATCGGCCACCTCGACACGGTGTTCGAACCCGGTTCGCCCTTCCAGACCGCAAAGCGTGAGGGCGACAAGCTGCACGGCCCCGGCGCGGCGGACGACAAGGGCGGGATCGTCGTGATGCTGGCAGCGCTGCGGGCGATGAAGGCCGCCGGAACCCTGAGCGGCGCCAACATCGAGGTCGTGCTGACCGGCGACGAGGAAGCAGCCGGCGAGCCGACCCGGATCGCGCGGGCAGACCTCATCGCAGCGGGCAAACGGGCCGACGTAGCGCTCGATTTCGAGGGTCTGGTGATCGCAGACGGACTCGACCACGGCTCGGTCGCGCGGCGTTCGGCGGGCGACTATACCATCACCGCCAGCGGGCAAACGGCGCACTCCAGCGGTATCTTCTCGGCGGGGACAGGCTACGGCGCCATCTATGAACTGACGCGGATCATCAACAGCTTCCGTGAAGAGCTGCCCGAGCCCAATCTCACCTTCAACATCGGCATCATCGGCGGCGGAGCCACGGCCACGCTCAGCCCCGATGAGGCAGAAATCAAGGCAAGCGGCAAGACCAACATCATTCCGCCAGTCGCCATCGCAAAAGGCGACTTTCGCGGACTGACGCCGGAGCAGGTCAACCGGGTGAGAGCAAAGATGACAGCGATCGTCGCCCGGCACCTGCCGCAAACCGACGCCCGGATCGTTTTCAAGGACGGCTATCCGCCAATGGCGCCCACCGCCGGCAACGAAGCGCTGCTGGACAAGCTCAACACAATCAACGTCGATCTCGGCCTGGCGAAGATGCCCGCACTCGATCCCTTGAAGCGCGGTGCGGGAGACATCAGCTTCGTCGCGCAATACGTCGACGGGCTGGCAGGACTGGGGCCCGCCAGCAGCGGCGATCACACGCCCGAGGAGCGCGTCGATCTCTCCAGTTTCCCGCGCCAAACCAAGCGTGCTGCCCTACTCATGTCCCGGCTCGCCCGCGAAAAGGCGAAGCGCTGAGCACGGTTTACGCCAGATGCGTTTCGATGGGCAGACCCGCCTTGAGCGTTAACGTCACTGGCGTGCGTTCGGCGATATCGGCCAGCCGAGCCTTCTGCTCGCCGTCCAGACCGACGATCGACAGCTTGCGCACGATGCTCATCCCGTCCTTTCCGCCCGACAGCCGCAAGTCGACATCGAGCGATTGCAACAGCCAACCCTTGCGCGCGGCGTACATCTTCAAGGTAATCGCGGTGCATGCGCCGAGACTGGCGAGCAGCAGGTCGTAAGGTGCCGGGCCCGCCCCCTGCCCGCCAAGAGCAGTCGGTTCGTCTGCGGTGATGGCGTGGCCGCCGACGACGATGTCGGTGCGCCAGGGGGTTTCGCCGATATGCGCCGTTCCATGTGCCACGGACTTGCTCCTCAGGCCGGGAGGGGGATGAATTCGTGCTCTTTGGGCACGGCGGCGAAACGCTGGGACTTCCAGTCTTCCTTGGCCTGTTCGATGCGATCGGCCGAGGATGATACGAAGTTCCAGAAGATATGGCGCTTTTCAGGCAGCGGCTCACCGCCCAGCAGCATGAGGCGCGTGGCTCCACCGGCGCGGAGCACCACTTCCGCATCGGGCTTGAACACAACAAGTTGGCCGGCCGCGAAGGCCCCGGTCTGGCCTTCAACCTCTATCGCACCGGAGACCACGTAGACCGCGCGTTCGACATGCTCCGCCTTCACCCGGTAACGCGCGCCGTGCTGCATCACGATATCGGCATAGACCATGTCTGAATGGGTCTTGAGCGGCGAAACCATACCGTCGCCGCTGCCGGCAAGCAGGGTAAGCCGCGTTCCGGCGTCCTCGGTTACGGGGAGTGCCTGCGCCTTGTGATGAGCGAAGGCAGGGTCGATCTCCTCAGCCTCACGGGGCAGCGCGATCCATGTCTGAAGGCCGAACAGCTTGCCGCCCTTGGCGCGGTTTTCGGCTGAGGTCCGCTCGGAATGGACGATGCCGCTGCCCGCCGTCATCCAGTTCACTTCGCCCGGGCGGATAGCCTGGAGCGAACCAAGCGAATCGCGGTGCAGGATCTCGCCCTCGATCAGGTAGGTCAGGGTCGAAAGGCCAATGTGGGGGTGGGGGCGAACGTCGAGGCCCTCCCCGCTACGGAACACCGCCTCGCCCATCTGGTCGAAGAAGATGAACGGCCCGACCATCCGGCGCTGCGCACTGGGCAGCGCGCGGCGCACCTGGAAACCATCGCCCAGATCACGGACCGGGGGGAGGATGACGAGATCGACACCTTCGATCGCTGATGAGTGAACGGTCATGGGAGCAAGCCTTTCGCAGTAAGTCTTGATGAGGGGTCGTCCTCTTGAAGCCGTCTTACCCTCGGCGGACGTTCCAGTGCAGGCCGATAAGATCGACGCAACCGTTCAACTTTCTTGAAATGTTGGCACCGCTGCCTACCCGCCGCCCTGACCGCGCACGTCCGCATTCCAACGCAGTATGGAAATTTCGGTTCTTCATACCTAAGGATAATATCAGCATCGGTTCGAGGAAGTGTGATTGGTGACCTCTGAGTCGAGACGAACGCCTGATGCCCGCGCAGAAGCCCGGCTTTTGCTTCGGCAATGGCTGGTCGGCAGCGAAAACGACGTCCTTGCCGCCATCGAGACACTGGGCCGGCAGGCCATCCGCGACGCGTCTCAGGCTAGTGGGCGATTGGAGCGCAGTACGTCTTCAACAACTTCGGCGCAGAGCGTCCTGCTGGAACTACAAGCGTTTGCAGAGACATTCGAAGCGCCAGCCCCGCGCAGGCGCCTATGGTTCTCCGCGCGCGTAGAGGACAAAACGCCGGACCCGGCGAACCTGAATACCCTTGTCGCCAGCCTCGAACGCGAGCGGGATGCAATCGCCCGCACCTTGATCGGCATCGAAGGTGACAGGGCAAAACTGCAACTCGCCGATGATGCGCTTGACCACGCACTGCAACTGATCCGCGCATGTGGGCTCGCCGCGGAATCGGCAGCCCGCGAACTTGCGCTGTCCAAGCCACCGCAAGCGCTATTCCTGCGCGAAACCGTCCCCGCGCGGCTGCTTGCACGGGAACAGGACTTGCTGACGCAGATCGCCGTGACGCGGCAGGGCATCCTCGCCCTGCAGTTGGTGGCGGACGGGCAGACCGCGCTGGCGCAGGCGATCGACCGCGCCCGTGACACCAGCGTCGCGGCGCTGCGCACCGCGCTGGCGGCCCGGCAGGCCGTGACTGGCAGCCAAGACCTCACCAGGCAGGCGCAGGCGCTGGAAAGCACGGTGGAAGCTGCCGGCAAGGCCTCCAACTCGGGACGCGACGTCGACCGGCCGCTGGCGGACGCAGCCGCGCAGATCCGCCGCGCGATCGACGCCGCGCAGGCCGCCGCGCGCGATCCCCGAACTCCTCGCCAAGAAACCTAGCGCAGCCCGGCCAGCTTGGTCTAGGCTTACGCTTGACGCTCGAATAGGATGTGAATGTGGCCGGTTTCCTGGAACGATTGGCGGGTTGGCTTGGCGGCGGAACGCCGCCCGCGCCGCCCCCGGCACCGCGAGAGGCGCAGAAGCCCACGATTTCGGCCGAGGACTCCCGGCTGCCTGACGCTTCCCGGCCGCTGGTTGCGCGCCTGCTCTCGCTGATCGCAGACATCGAGGCACGCACGCACGACGACAGCCTGATGGTCTCCGCGCTCACCGAAGTGCGCCAGATGCGCGACAGCCACCTGCCGCAACTGGTCACCAGCTATGCGGAGATCCCGGCTTCGCACCGCGCCGAAATCTTTCGCCAGACCGGTAAGTCCGCCAGCTACAACCTCAATCAGGGGTTCGAGCGAATGATTTCCCGGCTGGAAACGCTTTCACGCTCGCTCGCACAGGAAGACCTCGACAGCTTCGCCGACAACCTGCGCTTCATCGAGCACCGGTACGGCGACGACGACCCGCTGCGCTAGGGTCAGCCCAGCCGCATCGTAGGGGTCAACCAGACGGTGCCGCGTCCTCTGAACGAATAGACGAGGCCTTCGCCCGTGCGCATCGCATTGCGCAGGCCGCGCACCAGCGGACGCAGTTCGACCTGCAATGAGGCCGAATACATCAGCATCAGGTCGCCATCTACGATCAGTTCGTTCTGCCCGTCGAGCTCGATGACCTCGATCTCGTCGACCGGAACGGGTGCTTCAACCACAAAAGCACCGGAGCCGGTCAGCTTGGGCTGCATCAGGCCATTGCCCGAGAGGATACCCTGAACCGAACGGTGAACATGGGTCGAAAGCGCGATGTTGGCATCGCAGGCGTAGAAGGCGCCGTCGTCGAGGATCAGCGAATCCTGCGGCCCGTCCATCGCGGCAAGGATGAAGTGCTTGGTCGTCGCCTCTGTCCAGACCTCGCCCTGCCCGGAATAGCGCGTGGCGAAGGCACTTTCGCCCGTACCCGCCGAGGTTATGGCGCGCTGGAGAAAATTGCCGGCGCCGGCATTCTTCTGCACGTCGACCTGCAACTTGCCATATGCGTACTGCAAGGCGCCGGGCTCGAGCAGCGCGCCGCCGCCTTCCAGAATGATCCTCACCTGCCGCGCCGTGGCAGCATGGGGAAGTACGACTTGCGCCATCGGGGCGGCCTGGCTGGCGGCCGCCATGGGAAGGTGGATGGAAGGCCCAAGCGCATGGCTCTTGCGGGTGAACTGATACAGTTCGAACCGAACGCCGGAACTGCCCTGTTCGTCGATCTTCGTGCGATATTCACTCATCGTCTACTCTCCTTCCGCAGGCACCATTCTCAGTCCGTCAAGTTCAGGCGCGCAGCGGCAGCGGATCGGCGATCCCGAACATCTCCGCGCGTTCCAGTAGCCGCCCGGCCCAGCCCCTGTGGGTTGCCGGTTCACACATCACGCCTTCGCGCGCGAAGACTGCCGGGCTGTCTTCCGCAAGCATCATCCGCGCTTCCTCGGCCTGATCCGCCGGGACCGCCAATGCGGCCTGGATCACGCCGATCTGGGCGGGGTGGATAGCGGTTTTGGTCAATAGGCCGTGTTCGATATCGAGGGCCACTTCCTCGCGCAGCAGGGCAGCATCTGCAAAACGCTCCATCACCGGCGCGCTGAGCGCAAACCCCCAGGGCGCAAACCCGGCGACGAGGTTGGCGATGATGTTGCCCAACGGTCCCTCATAAGCGGTACGATGGGATGCCCGGCGCAAACCCATCGCCTGAAGCAAGTCGTTGCCGCCGATCCGCAGCGCCAGAATGCGGTCCTGCACCGCCAGCAACTGATCGCGGAACCGGCGCATCGACTGAGGGTCGCAGGCCTCGCGTGTCTCCAGCGTGGGCATGAGCCGGTGACGGTCGTGCAGCGGCAGGGCCAGATAGGCGGGCATCGTGTCGGCATGGGCCTTGGGGATCACGAAGCCGTCGATATGTTCGACCCCCGGCATGCACAGGATATGGTCCAGCATCGCGGCGGAGCGCGGACGGATGAATATCAGCGGATCGGCCGGGCTCGGCTCGCGCGCTGCCATCGTGCGCAGCAGCGCCGCCAGATGCGTCAGCGCCAGTTGGAGATCGCGTTCGAGGACCGAATCCTCAAGGCACAGCACTGCCGAGCGTAGCCCGGGTATGCGCCGCACCCCGATCAGCGCCGAGAAAAGATCGTCGCGCAGACACGGCATATAGAGTGTTGCGCCCAGCGAAATGGCGGAAATCGAACCCGTAACGCTCATGACTCGTTTCCCAGGCCGCGGATGATCGCCACGGCGCGATATTGTGATTGCTTGTCCAGCCGCTCCACCGGAATACGGTGGCGGGCGGCAAGGTGGATCAGATGCGCGACGTCTTCGTCGCCGGGATCACGAACCAGAAGCCGCTCTGGCACCCGCCGCAGCAGCGCCCGTGTGGCCTCGGCTATGCCGGGCTTGATTCGGTTGCGGTCCCCCGCCGCGCAGTCCGCCAGCAGCGATCCCAGCATGGCCTCGCACCCGGCCATCAGCCCGCCGCGCCGACCGGCGTGGCCGGTAATCTGCAATGGCGCCGCCGCCGCTGCGATCGGTGCGATTGTATCCACGAAAGCCCGCGACAAATCGGCATGGGCATAGTGGGGATACGTGACACAAGCATGAAAATCCCCCTTTTCCACGTACTGCGGATTAAGGATCGAGCGGCTTACCAAGCCGGACACGATCCCGTTGAGCAGTCCGGAGGCGATGAGATAGTCGTCGTCCGTCGCAGCGATATCGGCCTGGCCCGCAGGGTCCGCGATCACCGCCAGTTCGGGCACGAAGCCCAGCGCATTTGCCGCCAGCGAGGCCCGCAGTTCGCCCGCGATGGCGCCCTTGCCGGTCCATCCGTCGACGAAAAACGCGTCCTGCGGATCGTGCCGGCCAGCAATATGGGCCAGCGCGGCCTGGTCGATGCCCCGGTCCCGGATGATGCTGACGGAATAGTGAACGGCGCAATGCCCCCAGGCCCGCAGAGTCCGCGCAAGAAGAACGCCGATCGGAGTGCCTGCCCGCGCCAGCGAAACCAGCACGATCTCGCGCCCTGACCTGCGCTGCGCCAATCCGGCGGCAAGGCTCGCCACGTCCTGCGCCAACCGGGCACCATTTCGCGCCAGAGCGGCATGGTACAGCGAAAGGTATTCGGCATCCGGCAGCGGCTCTGGCGCGATCATCTCCGAGTAGTGGCGGCGGCCGGACTGGATCGCCGCTTCCTTGTCGGCAACGGCGGTGGGCGCCATCGTCACCGGCTTGAGCAGGAAAGTGACGTCCGCCGGATCGTAGCTGCCCGAAAAGGCGGGCACGGCCGCTTCACGCAGGTCAGCGGGCACCGAACATGTCCCCTGCAAGCTGCGAGCGCGTGGGCATCATCGCAAAGTCGCACAGACCCATGAACGGCGCATCGGTGATGCTGTCGCCGATGCCGATCACCGTTGCCTCGGGGAAACGCGCGCGCAAGGACGGCAAGATGTGCGCCACCGCATGGTGCTTGCCCAGATAGGGCGGCATAAGCGCCACGTTGTTGCCGTTGCGGTGATCGGTCCACCCCTCCGGCAGCGATGGCACTGCCGCATCGACAACGGCATACATCGCCTCATGATCCGCATCGGCGTGCTTTGCCAGAGTGTAAAGCGGCATATCGCCTTCGGTCAGAACGCCGGCGTTGATGGCTACCCCGCGCGCGTTGGCCTCAGCGGAGATGGCCTGCGCCAGCACCGCGAGTTCGTCGGCATGGCGGGCGGCATGGGCAGCGATACCGTCTGCCCACTGCGCATCCACTTCGCCGGCCTCGTCCAGCACCACGCCGCCATGGGCGCAGACCGCCGCCGCGAAGGGTATTCGCGCCCGGTGCAGCGCATCGAGGCTGCGCGCGGTCACGGGAACCATATGCGTCGTCTCGGCCAACCAGTCGATGAAGCGCATCTGGCGCGGCGTTGCGTAGCTTAGCGGGTCGCCGTCGCGCGTGAAGCCGAGCGGGGTAAGCCGATCGTGCGGCACGTCGGGCGGGCATTTGCGAAGGGTCTGGAACAGCGTATCGTCGAGATCGACCAGAGCGATGGCCCGCATCAGGCGTTCCAGCCGATCACGCTTGCACCCAGCGCCGCAACCAGCCCGGGGTCGATCGTGTCCGCCCCGGTTTCATGCGCGATCCAGGTGGTGCGACCGTCCGCCGGATCGGCATTGTAGAGATAGTTGGGCACACCGGTTCCATAATTGTCGGAAAAGCTCAGCTTGGTCTTCATCGCCGCGCCGACCCGCGCCGGACTGCGGCTGGTCGCCTGGACGACGACATCGTGCCCCTCTGCCTCCATACGTTCCGCAAGACGAAACGGAAGGTAGGTGAATTCGCCGGTGCCGACGATGCGCAAAGGTCCGGTCAAGGGCGGCAGCGGCGTCAATGGCAGCGGTGCGACAGAGGCCTCCAGCCCCAGCCGTCCGAAATTGCTGTGCGTTGCCAACCGGCCAAGCGAGGCTGCGGCCATGTCGAACGCGGCCGTCGCGGCAATCGTTTCGCCTTGCGTCCATTCAAGGCGGCCACTAAGCAAGGCAGCGACTTTCGTCGGACGCGGCATTCGCTCCTGCCAACCACGGCCTACCGACCAGTCGGTCAGCACGGCGACGACGATCCCCTCGACGCTGGGACAGGCGGCGACCAGTGCATGAGCGAGGTTGCAGGTGGTCGTGCCGGTCGAAATTTCATCGTCGACGATGACCAGCGATCGCGGCGCAGGCAGGGCGCTGCGATAGATCAGGTGCGCGGAAGCATGGCTATGCGGTTCCTCGAAGCGGCAGAGCAGCGCTGTATCCAGCGGCTGGTCACCCAGTTGCTGGCGCGTCGAATGCAGGAAATGAATGTCTTTCCGGCCGGTCTGCAGGCGCAGTTCCTCATGCACCGTCTGGCCCAGACACACGGCAGTCTCCGCCAGTCCGAGTACCAGAACCGGGCCCGGCAAGTCCGCTGGAATACGCGCGGCAAGATCACGCACGCTGCGGCGCATCACCTGCGGCGAAACGGGCAGGTGCCGGCCGAGCACGCGCGAGACGACAAGGAAACCGCGCTTCGGGTTTTCGCGCGCGGCAAAGTCGCACAGGGCGTCGAGAGGCCAGGCGGCCTCGTCCACTGTGATGTCGATCTGCCCGGTCGGCAGGACGATCGAACGGGTATCGGCGGCAAGGGTCAGCATTCGCAGGTTATCCGGGCAATCGTGTCACGCGCCTGCCGCACAACGGCGGCGCGGCCGATCTGGCTTGGGCCAGTAGGGGAATATTGTGCCATCGGCGGTTCGATGCCGAAGGAATCCAGAAAACTGAGGATGATGGCCCCCTTGATGCCAAAGTTGATGTTTTCAGCGCTGCCGCCGGACTGGCGGATACGGTCGAGATTGAGCGAGGAACTCACCAGCCCGACCAGATGGCCGGCCATGTCGAGGATTGGCCCACCGCTGTTGCCGCTGGCGATCGGCGCGGTGAACTGGAACACGGTGCTGTCGTTGCCGATGCCGCACAGCGCAGCGATGTTGCCCGCGCTGGCCTGAGGCCCGGTGCCGAGCAGGCCCTGAAGGGGAAAGCCCAGCGCGACGATGTCTTCGCCAAGGTGTAAGCCGATTTCAGAGCGGAACTGGGCGGTGCCGGGAAGCGCCGCCTCGACACGAAGCAGGGCAAGATCGTTGCGCGGATCGGCGAACACGACCTGCGCGGGAAGTGGACGGCCGCCGGCATGAACCGTCACGGCGCGGGCGTCCTCGACAACGTGGGCATTCGTCAGGATGTGGTTGCTCTCAATCGCCACACCGCTGCCGCTGGACGTAGCCGATCCGCCCGAACCCTGCCGCGCGCCAGCGTCGCCCTCGCCATTACTGACGCCCGGCCGCAGACGCGGGATCAGCCGCATCACCCAGCCGTGATCGATGCCGTGGGCGCCCGCAATCGCGCCCAGGCCCATGGCAAAGCCTTGCCCGTTGGCCGCCATCCGCCATGCGCCCTGATGGCGGTAGCATTCGACCAGGATCACCGCCGCATCGCTGCGCCCGCCAAGCTCTACAGCAAAGCGCAAGTCGCCGGTCTCGATGTTGAGGGTGCGCCCGATCGGCTGATTGCCGCGGTCGAAAGCGACCAGCAGCAGCCTTTCGACCTCGCCTGCAACGCTATGAAGGTCCAAGACCAGCCGGTGCGTATCTTCAAACCGCGCTGCGGCGCGCATTTCCCGCGTCACGCCGTCGATCGGCGGGAAGGCAGGCGCGGTGCGGCGGTCCGCCCCCAGCGCGATCAGCGCCAGAGTCGGCAGTTCACCGCCCTGCCCATCACCGACAAGCAAAAACGTCTGCTCACCGGCAATGGGCGCCCGTTCGCCCGCGATCAGATCACGCATGAGCGGGCGCGGTCATGGGGTGTCAGATATTCACGCCGAAGGACGAGGCCAGCGGCCCCAGACCACCTGCAAAGCCCTGACCGATCGCCTTGAACTTCCACTCGCCGTTGTGGCGATAGAGGTCGCCGAAGATCATCGCCGTCTCGGTCGAGGCGTCTTCGGACAGGTCGTAGCGGGCGATCTCGGTGCCGCCATCGGCGTTCAGCACGCGGATAAAAGCGTTCGAAATCATGCCAAAGTTCTGGCGGCGCGCATCGGCGTCGTGGATCGTCACGGCGAAGCTGAGGCGCAGGATCTCGGCCGGAACCTGGTCGAGCGTCACCGCCACGACTTCGTCGTCGCCGTCGCCCTGTCCGGTCAGGTTATCGCCCTGATGGACGACCGAACCGTTCGCGCCGTTCTTGTTGTTGTAGAACACGAAATCCGCGTCCGAACGGACCTTGCCCGCGTCGTTCAGCAGGAACACGCTGGCGTCGAGGTCGAAATCGGTACCATCGGTGACGCGCGTGTCCCAGCCCAGTCCGACCCGGACGCCCTTGAGGCCCGGAGCTTCCTTGCTGAGGCTGACGTTGCCGCCCTTGGAAAGCGAAACTGCCATCTTGATTCTCCTAATCCGCCGGCTTCAGCCGACACTGACACCGTAATTACGTGCGAGCGGCGCGAGGCCGCCCTTGTAGCCCTGCCCAACGGCGCGGAACTTCCATTCGCCATTGTGGCGATAGACCTCGCCGAAAACCATCGCGGTTTCGGTGGATGCATCCTCGGCCAGGTCGTAGCGCGAAATTTCGCGGCCGGTCACGGCGTTGACGACGCGGATGAAGGCATTCGACACCATGCCGAAGCTCTGCCTGCGCCCCTCACCATCGTGGATGGTGACAGCGATCGCCAGTTTCTGCACTTCCGCCGGAACCTGGCCCAGTTCGACCGTCAATGCTTCGTCGTCACCATCACCCTCGCCGGTCCGGTTGTCGCCGGTGTGCTCCACCGAACCTTCAGGCGAGCGCAGGTTGTTGTAGAAGATGAAATCGCTGTCGCCGCGCACCTTGCCTGCATCGTTCAGCAGGAAGGCGCTGGCGTCGAGGTCGAAATCCGCGCCGTCGGTGGTGCGGGTGTCCCAGCCTAGTCCGATGAGGATCTTCGACAGGTTGGGTTCTTCCTTGGACAGGCTGACGTTGCCGCCCTTGGACAGACTTACCGACATGATGCTCTCCTGCTTTACGGGTTATGATGCAGTATGTGGCGCCAGCCTAGACCAGCTTCGCGTCCTTGCGATTACTGCGCAGCGAATCGTAGAAGGCGAGTCCGATCAGGGCCGCGCCGATAAGGCCGGTGATCGTCTCCGGGATCTCGAAACGGACCGACAGCAGCATGATCGCGGCCAGCGCCACGATCGCGTAGAAGGCGCCGTGTTCGAGATAGCGGTATTCGGCCAGCGTACCCTTGTCGACCAGCATCACCGTCATCGAACGCACGAACATCGCCCCGATGCCCAGGCCCAGCGCGATGATGAACAAGTTGTTCGACAATGCGAAGGCGCCGATGACCCCGTCGAACGAAAACGAAGCGTCCAGCACTTCGAGATAGAGGAAACCGGCCAGGCCCGACTTGGCGACGGCCACGGCCGCATCCTGCCCGGAATGGCTGACATGCTCCTCCTGCTCCAACAATGCACCCACCGACTGGACGGCGATGTAGGTCACCAGGCCGAAGATGCCCGAAGTGATGAAGGTCATGGCCTCGGCCGGATCGATCAGGCGCGAAATGCCGTAAAGCGCCAGCAGTACGAGGCCGATGGCAAGACCGGAAATGCGCGAAAGTTCGGAGAACGGCCGCTCGATCAGGCCGATCCAGTGCAGTTCCTTCTCTTCGTCGAGGAAGAAACTCAGCCCGACCATCGCCAGGAAGGCTCCGCCGAAGCCGGAGATACCCACATGCGCGGCAGTGATGATGTGTTCATAGCGCACAGGGTCGGTAGCAGCGAGAACCACCGCGTCGATCGGCCCCATCTGCGCGGCGATGGCAACGATCGCCAGCGGGAAGACGATCCGCATGCCGAACACGGCGATGAGGATGCCCCAGGTCAGGAAGCGCCGACGCCATACCGCGTCCATGTCGCGCAGCACGGTGGCATTGACCACCGCATTGTCGAACGACAGCGAGACTTCCAGCACTCCGAGCACCGCGACGATCCACAAAATACCCAGCGTCCCGCCGAGTGTGCCGGTGATATCCCAGCCCAGCCATGCGGCAAGCGCCATGCACAGCGCCGTGAACAGCAGCGAACCCTTGTAATACTTGAACACTTTAACCCCCGTTCGCCGCGTACGGCTCAATCCTTACGGCCAGCGACCCAGCGCAGGCCCCAGCCGAGACTTTCGTCCAGCACCTTCTGGTCGCGGACGTAATCGACGATGCGCGTGACCTTCAGGCGGCCGGCATCGTTCTCGATCAGCACGATCCCGCACAGACGCCGATCGTTCTGACCTTCGGTCATGCGGACCTCGATCGGCGGCTGGTCGGGCATGCTCACCAGTACCACGCCGTCGGTCTGTTGCCAGTTCGGCACGCCGTCATAGATGTTGGCGAAGATCGCGATGCGGCGGATATCGGCCCAGCGGGCGCCGTTGATCCGCATCGTCTCGCCTTGCGAGACGTCGCCGGTGCGGTCGTCGCCAGAGAGGGCGATGAAAGGCTCCTGCGCAAAGGACCCGAAGGCATTGCCCAGCGCCTGCACCACGCCCTTGCGCCCGTCAGAAAGTTCGAACAGGCAGCCGAGGTCGAGGTCGATCGCCGAACCGCCGCCAAAGAACCCCTTGCGTCCACGCGACCAGTTGAGGTTGATCGTGATCTCGCCAAAGCTCGACCCGCGCTTTTCGAGGCTGACGGTCTGGCCCGCCTTTTCCAGGGTCACCTTGCTGAGGCTCACCGGCTTCGGGGCCGGAGGGGGCGGTGGCGGGGCGGCAGCGGGCGCATCCTCGGCCACGTCGATCCCGAAGGATCGCGCCAGCGGCGCCAGACCGCCGGTGAAGCCTTGCCCGACGGCGCGAAACTTCCACTGCCCATTGCGAAGATAGAGTTCGCCGAAAGTCATCGCCGCCTCTGCCGCGCCGGCAAGACTGGGCACGAAGCGCAGGGCAGACCCGCCGCCTGATGTCGCCACGTCGATCAGCGCGCCTTCCAGCAGGGCCAGGGTCTGTCCCTTGGCCTGCGCTTCATGGATGGTCACGCAGAATACCACTCGCTCGATCTCGGGCGGCAGGCAGGAAAGATCTACCTCGAACGTGCCTTGCCCGGGCCCGGTTACGAAGCGCACGCCGCCGTCCCCGCCTTGCGGTTGGTTGTAGAACACCATGTCGGCGTCGCTGCGAACCTTGCCGGAAGCCGTCAAGAGATAAGCCGAGGCGTCCGCATCGACCTCGCGCCCGGCGGTCGGCGTCCATGCGAAGGACACTGTTAGCCGGTCTGCCGGAACGGACGCGTTGCCGCCCTGCTGGAGATCAGTCATACTTGCCCCTATGCCTTGTTCAGGCGTTTTGACGTTCGCCGACGTGCGTCACAGCGCGCCGATGATCTGGCTCATCATATCCTGGAAGGTGCGGCCGGTGGTCCGTTCGCCCAGGGCCTTCATTTCCCAGCCTTCGCCCACACGGACCACTTTGGCCATGATCTGACCGGTATGCGTGCCCGAGCCGGTCAGGTCGTAACGCGCGAGTTCCTTACTGTTGGTGGAATCGACGACCCGGCAGTAGGCATTATCGATGCGGTCGAAACTGTCGCCTAGAAAACTGTTGACGGTGAACAGCAGCGTCTGGACGTTGGCAGGCAGCCGCGTGAGATCGACGTTGATCGTCTCGTCGTCGCCGTCCCCGGCACCGGTACGATTATCGCCGCTGTGGACGATGCTGCCGTCGTGACTGGCGAGTTGGCGGAACCAGACCTGGTCGAGCAGGTTGCGCTGAGCATCGAACAGCAGGCACGATGCGTCGAGATCGACCTCCCCGCCGCCACCACCGGTCAGCTTGGCGAATAAGCCTTTGGCTTTGCGCACGTCCCAGCCAAGGCCCATCGAAACGCGGGTCAGCGAGCCTCCGCCAGACTTTTCAAGACGAACCGACTGGCCTTTTTGCAGACTAACCACGCAACGCTCCCGTTTCCGAACCGATATGTCGAATTCACCACTGACTATTACGATTAGGTCAGCGTCCGCAATAGCCGCGCGGCGTATTTACGCTTTCCAAATCAAGCGTTCACCGGTTATCCCCTTGCTTCCTTAGCGGTTCGACGGTGGCACTTTTTTGACATGCTCCCGCACCGGGTCCTCTTTTTTTAAGCGGATCCACCGAACCGATGATGGTCGAGATTGATCGGCGGCTGCTGGGTTGCTGGACTATGTCGAAGCACCGAGCGCGATCGCCCGCCGGCGGTGCTGGATATGTCCGATTATCCCAGATTCCACTGCTTGGGCGGTGATGTCATCAAGTTAGCGGGCGTGCTCGTCAACGTGTGGGGCAAAGATGACCATGTCTGCCCAAGCAGGTTCTCATCGTCGGCGGCGGCGACCGCCAGGTCAGCCCAGACGCATGTTTCCGCGAGGAAAAGTCGGTGCCCTATGCATGGCTGGTCACTGACCGTCCGCTTTAGGCTGCTAAGGCCGACATGGCGTGGACAGCGCGGGTGACAGCGATGATCTCCACATCGACCTCAGCCTCGAAAGGCCGCGCATTGCCAGTGACGACGTCGATCCACGTCGTGCAAAACGGGATAGCGACCTCGTCGCAATAGGACGCTCCGCCCGCCGCGCGTGAATTTATCTCGAGGATACGCCACTCGCCGCGGCGGTCCTGTTTGTACTGCACGTTGATGGCGCCGTGCAGGCCGTGCCGCCGGACGAGCTTGGCCGCGTGCGCGATCAGGGAATGACGGGTCTGTATCCGCTGGCGATTGGCATCCAGCTTCGTGCGGACCGCCGCCAGCAGCACAATGCCGCGTTCGCACACCATGTCGACCGAACACTCAAGCCCAGAAAGGTGCTCCATTACCAGAAGCGAGAACGCCTCGCCGCGCTGCTCCGCTTCGACCAGGGCCGCAGCGTAGGCCCGTGGCGATATCCGGCGCGCGTCGGGATCGGCAAGATGCGTCAACGGGCCTTGCGCATCCAGCGTCCAGTACCCCGCGCCGTAAACGCCGCGTGAAGGCTTCACGCAGGCGCTGGCACCATTCGCCGTCAGCGCCTGCACGGCGTCCTCGAAGCCCTGCGCGCAAGTCACCGCGAACGTCGGACATAGGTAAGGGTCGCCGGCCATGGAAACAGCGAAAGCCGCCTTGTCGTCGAGCAATTCCATCGTATCAGCGTCAGCCGCGACATGCACCGCGATACCGTTTGCGGCGAACTGGTCGAGCATACGGGCCACGCCGCGTTTGCCGCGCTGCGGCACCAGGGCCTCCACGCCGCGCGCCATGGCGGTATCCAGGACCCAAGCGGCATAATCGACCGTACCACGCGCCGGTTCTTCCCAGAACACCGGAGCCACATCGCGCACCGGCGAGCGGCTGTCGATGGCGCTGACCAAAAGGCTGACAGACGGTCGCTCGCTGACGATCCGGCTGACGACGTTACGCATGGAAAACGACTGATTGAACCATATTTTCATGGGTTTCAGCGCTATCGAACGTGAGGGAAGTGTCAACCGAAGACACCGGCACCGATGCCGCTTCTGCCCTGTCTCCCCGGATTTGCAGGTTCGCTCGCATTGATAAATACACGGCGGCTTGCGTCATCCGCGCCATCCACTACCTTCAAGACAATCAATTGACGAGGAAATCATCCTTGAAGAAGACGCTGCGCATTGCGCTTGCCACCACTCTGGCCCTGTTGAGTTCCACATCCATGTCCTTTGCCGCAACGCCCGCCCCCGCCGATCCGCGCGACCCTGCCGACCCTTGGATCTGGCTGGAGGACGCAAACGGCCCGCGCGTGATGGACTGGGTGAAATCCCATAACGCCACAACCGAACAGCGCCTGGAATCCGATCCGCATTACCAGCCCTTCTACAACGACGCGCTGGCCATTCTCGGCGCGAAGGACCGTATTCCCTCCCCCAGTTTCCTGAATGGCCAGATCTACAACTTCTGGCAGGACGAGGAGCATCTGCGCGGCATCTGGCGCAAGACCTCGCTCGACGAGTATCGCGGCGGCAAGCCCGCCTGGAAGACCGTTCTCGACATCGACGCGCTGGGCAAGGCCGAGGGCAAGAGCTGGGTTTACAAGGGCGCGGACTGCCTGGAGCCGGAACAGCGGCGCTGCCTCATATCCCTGTCGAACGGCGGCGAAGATGCGGTCGAAGTGCGGGAGTTCGACCTGGCTTCCGGCACTTTCGTCGAAGGTGGATTCCACATTCCGCGCGCGAAGCAGGGCGTGACATGGGAAGACGCCGATCATCTGCTCGTCGCCACCGAATGGACACCGGGCGAAGTCACTACGTCCGGCTATCCTTACGTTGTCAAGCGCGTCACGCGCGGACGGCCATTCACCGAAGCGGTGGAGGTCTTCCGGGGCGAAAAGAGCGATGTCGGCATGTTTCCCGCCGTGCTGCACGACGGGGAAGGCCATACGCTGAAGCTCATAACCCGCGCGATCGACTTCTTCCACCAGCGCAGCTTCGTGATCGCCGCCGATGGCAAGATGCACGAACTGGCGATCCCGCAAAAGGTCTCCGTCGCCGGGCTCGTCGCGGGCCGCGTGGTGTTTCGTCTGGACGAGGCCTGGGGCGATCTGCCCTCCGGCTCGGTCGCCGCCGCCCCGCTCACCGAAGTGATGCAGCGTCCCGAGGGATTTTCCGCAAAGCTGGCATGGAATCCCGGCCCGCGCGAGGCGCTGGAAGCGGTTTCGGCAACCAAGGGCCGGCTGCTTGTTTCCATTCTCGACAACGTCAATGGCCGCCTGCTCTCGCTGGCCCCGGCCGCCGGCGGCGCATGGACCACGGCAACGCTGCCCCTGCCCGACAAGCTGGCCTTGCGCTTCGGCTCGGCGCAGACAGACGGGGACCGCGTGTTTGCCTGGGCCGAAGGGTTCACCACGCCCAGCAGCCTGTACCTCGTCGACGCGGCCGCAGCCACGGCGCAGCCGGTACAGAGCCTGCCGCCACGTTTCGACAGCAAGGGCCTCGTCGTCGAACAGCGCGAGGCTAAGTCCACGGACGGGACGGCGATCCCCTACTTCCTCGTCCACCGCAAGGACATGCCGCTGGACGGTTCGACGCCGGTCCTGCTTGACGCTTACGGCGGCTTCCAGGTCAACTCCACGCCGTCCTACTCGGGCACGATCGGCAAGTTGTGGCTGGAGCGGGGGGGCGCCTTCGCGCTCGCCAACATCCGGGGAGGCGGCGAGTTCGGTCCGGCGTGGCACGAAGCCGCACTGAAGACCAAGCGGCAGGTCGCCTATGACGACTTCGCCAGCGTGGCCCGCGACATGATCGACCGCAAGATCACCTCGCCGCGCCGGCTGGGCATCGTCGGCGGTTCGAACGGCGGCCTGCTGATGGGCGTCGAGATGACCGAATTCCCAGAACTATACAGCGCGGTGGTCATCCAGGTGCCCCTGCTAGACATGATCCGCATCAGCAAGATCGCGGCGGGGACCAGCTGGCAGGGCGAATACGGTGATGTCTACGCCGACCCCGAAGCGCGGGCATTCTGGCTGAAAAAGTCACCCTATCACGCACTGCGCAAGGGCGTGAAATACCCCGAGCCCTACATCTTCACCACCACGCGCGACGATCGCACGGGGCCCCAGCACGCGCGCAAGTTCGCAGCGCGGATGGAGGAAATGGGACTGCCCTACTACTTCTACGAGAACACCGAAGGCGGGCACGGATCGGGCGCGGACATCCGCCAGTCCGCCAAAACCACGGCCTTGTGGTTGACCTACCTGACCCGCAAGTTGATGGACTGACAGCGACAGAGGCGGGGCGATCCCAATGTCTGCCCCGCCACCGATCAGTCGTCCGATCGGCCCGCGCCGTCCTGAAACTGTGTTTCCTTCACGAAAGCCGCAAAGGTGGGCGACCGGTCATCCAGGCGGATCGCGATCGCCAGACTGGACGTAGGGCCCTGCGTGATCTTTGAATCCAATCATCAAATGGCGTGCGAAAGATCTTCTGCTCCGCTGCGGGAGTCGTGAGCTCAGATTCTCCAGCGGGGCGCGCCCCAGGTTTCCCAAAAACCATGTTTAAGCGGCTTGTGGAAAACTGCTGCCGTTCCTGATCGACCGTTGAGGCAATCGGCAATAGCGGGCGGCCGCTATTCAGAACGACGGCCATACTCGTCCTTCGGTCAACCACGCGTAGGTCCGCGTCCATATGCCGCGAGGCGTGCTTGATGGGGGCCGTTGCCATTAAAGCCATGATCGTCGCCGACGACGATTGCGGCGCCCGTACGTGAATGTGACGGCGCTGCAATATGGCTGGTTCCAATCGACTTGTAAGTCATCCGAAAATACCGTTGAACCTCGTTGACACCGGTTACCATTGGATGATAGCGCTATCTCCATAAAGAATATGGGAGCAGGATATGGTTGGCATTTGTTTGCGCTCGGCAACATCGCGAGCATCGACTTCGTTTCTCGCGTTGGCGGTGGGCATCATACCTACGTTCAGCCACGCGCAGGATACAGCGTCCCCTCCCGCGCAACCACAGGAAGCAGTCGCCGACGCGGATGGGCAAGTGGCGGCTCCGGAAATCATCGTTACGGGATTTCGTAAATCGCTTGATGCGGCGCTCAACGTCAAACGCGACTCGATCGCCGCTGTCGATGCCATTGTTGCTGAAGACATCGCGAAATTCCCGGATCAGAACTTGGCAGAATCCCTTCAGCGCATTCCGGGCGTCGCCATCAGCCGCGAAGGCGGGGAGGGAAATCAGATAACGGTGCGCGGGCTTGGCGGCGAATACACCAAGGTGACGCTCAACGGACTGGAGACTGTTGCAGCAGCGACGGTGAACCGCGGGCGCGGCTTTGACTTCAACATCTTCGCCTCGGATCTGTTCCGCTCGCTGGTGGTTCACAAGACGGCCGAGGCGAACCTGGATGAAGGTTCGCTGGGCGCCGTGGTCGATCTCAACACCGGCAATCCCCTGTCCTACAAGGATGGGCTTACCGTGGTCGGTTCGGCCAAGGTTCAGTATAATGACCTCAACGACAACGTCGGCCCGCGCGTGGCGGCCCTTGTCGCGTACAAGGATCCGGGCGGCGTATGGGCAGCCTCGGTGTCTGCAGCCTATGCAAAATACAAGACGGTGGAAGCTGGTAACAACACCGTGCGCTGGCAGCAGTCACGCTTCAACTCCGTGGACGGAACGCCCTGCTTCACGCAGAATCGTAGCGGCGGCACGTATGTACCGGGCACTGCCTGCAACGACGTCGCGCTCGCATTCCATCCTCGAATCCCGCGCTATGGCCAGATCGAGTTCGAGCGCGAACGTCTGGGTCTGACCGGCTCGTTCGAGATCAAGCCGGCGGACGGCACAGACATCAACATCAACGCGCTCTACGCAAAGTACACCGAGAACCGCCGCGAGAAGTTCGCCGAGGTGCTGTTTCGCGGCAACGAACGAGGCATCGACGTAATCAACCCGGTCATTGATCCGACCACCAACAACCTCGTTTCGGGGACGTTCAACAACGCCTGGGTGCGGATCGAGGATTATTACCGTCAGTCGAAGAACAGCTTCTACCAGTTCAGCGGCAGCATCGACCAAGAATTCTCGGACACCTTCAAGGCGACCCTGATCGGCGGCATTTCCCGTTCCGAGGCGGACGTTCCGTTCGAGACGACGATCATCTTCGACGACCGCGACATGAATGGCTATTCCTACGATTACAGCCAGAACAGTCGTGCGCCGCAATTGACGTTCGCGGATTCGATCTCCGATCCATCCTCGTTCCAGTTCGCCGAGTTCCGCGACCGCCCATCGAACGTGGTCAATGACTACAAAACGGTGAAGCTCAATACCCAGTGGGACGCTGCCGAAGGATTCACTATCCTTGCAGGCGGCATCTTCCGTGAGTTCAACTTCGACAGTCAGGCCGGATCGCGAGATTCCACTTATTGCGCCGCGTTCGCCTGCGCGCCGGGGGCTTACGGAATGACCGTGACCCCTGACATGGCCCAGACCTTCAACCTGCCGAACGTCGGCAATGTGCCGGCTGGTACGACCACCAGCTTCGTCGTGCCGAACCTGGGCTATGTCGCCGACCTGATCGACCTCTACGGCCGCCCTCTCAACCGCAGCGCCGGGGATACCCGAAGCGTGCGCGAGCGGACCACCGGCGGCTACGTGCAATTCAACGTCAAGGGAGATCTGCTCGGCCTTGAATATGCCGCCAACGCGGGCATGCGCTACGTACATACGCAGCAGCGCGCGATCGGCATCAACAATGCACAGACCATCGGTGTCGGCCGAAGCTATGACGACTGGCTGCCGTCGGTGAACCTGGCGGTCTATCCCGCCAGCAACCTCATCGTGCGCGGCGCCATTGCCAAGGTGATGCGTCGTCCGGGCCTCGGCACGTTATCGCCGGGCGGCTCGGTCGATGGTTTCAACTATCGCGTGAGCTTCGGCAACCCCCTCCTCGACCCGACTCGCGCCACCACGTTCGATCTCTCGGTCGAATGGTATTTCGCACGCGAGTCGCTTATCTCGGTGGCGCTGTTCAAGAAGGATATCGAAAGCTTTCCGATCAGCCAGACGATTATCGGAACATATGCTTCCACCGGCCTGCCGCTCTCGCTGATCATCCCCAGTTCGCCGGCAGCCGCCGATCCAGAGGGGCAACCCTGGCAGATTGCAACGACGATCAACGGACCCGGCGCCTCGATCAAAGGCGTGGAGGTCGGCCTGCAGCTTCCTTTCACGTTCCTGCCGGGACCGCTCGATGGCTTCGGTTTTACCGGTAACGTGACGTACGTCGATTCCAAGACGACCTACGCATTGCAGGGCGCCGCCACCAACCCGCTTGCCACCAGCTTCCCGACCCTGACGCCCGTGCAGGTGACCGAGCGCCTGCTGGGCCTGTCCAAATGGTCCGCGAACGCCACGCTGTATTACGAGAAGGACAAACTGGCCGTCCGTTCTTCACTGGCTTACCGCTCGGGTTATCTCGACACCACCGGCGGAAACGGCAATCTGTTCGACGGCTTCCATGGCACCTATTTTCTGGACGCTTCGGTCAGCTATCAGTTCACCGACTGGCTGCAGGTGCGCGTGGACGGCAACAACCTGCTCGACACCTACCAGAACAGCTTCACCGACCAGGATGCCGATCGCAACTACTCGTACCAGCATACTGGCCGCGTCATCCAACTCGGCGCACGCGTCACGTTCTGACCGGTTTGCTCGTCCCCTCCAAGGCGAGCCGCCGGCCGCGGCGAACCCCTCGTGCCGCGGCCGGCATTTTTTAGAGGAGCATAACGATGCGTTTTCACAGAACCATGGCGCGCAGACTGCCCTTGGCGCTGGCTGCCTTGGGCACTTATGCCTACGCGGAAGCGCCCCCGCCGGCCGGCAATGTCCATGCGCCCCTCGTCGAGGAAATCTATACCGCCGACCCTTCCGCTCATGTCTTCGCGGGCAAGCTCTACGTCTATCCCAGCCACGATATCGAGGGACCCCCGCTTCCCGACATTGCGCCGTTCCTCAATAGCCAGGGCAACGCGTTCAAGATGCGCGATTATCGCGTCTTGAGCATGGACCATGTCGGTGGGCCGGTTACCATCCACCCGGTGGCGCTCGACATCAAGGACGTCCCCTGGGCCGCCCGCCAGATGTGGGCACCCGATGCGGCTTTTCGGAACGGCACGTATTACCTCTACTTTCCAGCCAAGGATTGGCAGGGTGCCTTTCGTATCGGAGTCGCCACTTCCAGCTCGCCGGCAGGACCGTTCAAGGCACAGCCCCAGCCGATCCAGGGCAGTTTCTCGATCGACCCCAGCGTCTTCACCGACGATGATGGCCGCAGCTACATGTACTTCGGGGGCCTTTCCGGCGGACAGCTCCAAAAGACCGTCGACGGTGTGTTCCACCCCGGCGGGCCGCGCGAAGCGGACCGTGCGCCCCTTGAGGCGGCCTATACGCCGATGGTTGCCCCGATGACGGACGACATGCTGGGCTTCGCCAAGCCGGCCCGTGCGGTCGACATCCTGGACGCCGACGGAAAGCCGATCCGCGCGGACGACGCGCAGCGCCGGTTCTTCGAGGGAACCTGGATGCACAAGTACCGTGGCCGCTATTATCTCAGCTATTCGACAGGCGGCACCCACTTCATCGCCTATGCTATCGGGGATTCGCCCACCGGACCGTTCACCTACCAGGGGCGCGTCCTCGAACCTGTCGACGGGTGGACCACGCATCACTCGATCGTGGAGTACGAGGGACAATGGTGGCTGTTCTATGCTGATAGTCATCTGTCTGGAAAGACATGGCTACGCAACGTGAAGGTCGCGCCGCTGGAATACGACGCCGAAGGACGCATCAAAACCGTCAAGCCGATCGTCACCGGCAAATGACGATGAAGCGGTTAGCCCTCATCGCGTTCGCGGCTCTGCTGCTCGCGTCCGAGACCGGGGCGGCGAAGACAGCTGCCGATACCGTGCTCATTGTCACCCACACGACAGGCTACCGTCATGACTCCATCGAACAGGCAGCCATCGCTATCGCTCAATTGGCGCGAGATGCCAGCATGACCGTCGAGAATACCGCCGATCCGACGCGGTTCGACCAGCCCCTTGACACGGTGCACACGATTGTCCTGGTCAGCACGACCACCCGCCGCAACCAACCTGAGACCGAATGGCTGACCGGCTCCCGCCGTAAGACATTCCAAAACTTTATGCGGCGCGGCGGCGGCGTAGTGGCGATCCACGGAGCGGCCGATTCCCATTATGCCTGGGACTGGTATGGCCGGATGATCGGCGCCCGCTTCGCCCGGCACCCCAAGGGCACGCCGACCGGCACGGTGCGACGCGCTACGGTCGCTCACCCCAGCCTGGCCTGCCTGCCGGGGCAGTTTTTCCATACCGACGAATGGTACTGGTTCGCCGATGTCGATCCGGCCCTGCGCCCGCTCCTGACTTTCTCACCCGCCTCTATCGGCGAGACGGGTGCCGAAGATCATCCGGTTTCATGGGCTCATGACTTCGAGGGCGGACGGGTGTTCTACACTTCGCTCGGGCATACCCCGGAAGCCTGGCACAACAGCCTGATCCTTGCGCATGTGCGCGGCGGCCTGCTCTGGGCGTCGGGCCGCCGCCCCTAAGAGACCGTTTGAGAATGGGCTTTGGCCATTTTGCCGCACCAGCCCACTCCCCCACCCGGCCACCCAGTCGAGCGGCGAGCAATCGCCGTTGCAGCGGCGGCGCAATGTCCGCCATGAGAAGCATGTACGGCGCGGCGGGCCAAAGATTTCCGCTCTTGCGTCGCTATAGCGATCATGGATTTGCGCAATTCTGAATCGGCCGCGTGTTCGCGGTCGCTCACCCCAGTGGCGAGGCGTCGGACTCGCGGGAGATCAGCTCGAAGCTCATCTGTATGTGCCGGGGCGCGAAGCGGAGGCCGTCGCGGCGGATGCGGATGTCCTCGACGAGTTGCACGACTGCTGCGCGGGACATGTCGGCGATGGGCTGGCGGATCGTGGTCAGCTCGGGCCAGGTCGTCGTCGCCTGCGGGGCGTCGTCGAAACCGACCACCGTCAGGTCTCGCGGCACGTCCAGCCCCATGCGATGCGCGAGCGAAACGACCGCCGCCGCCATGTCATCGTTGCTGGCGAAGATCGCGGTCGGCCGCTCGGCGCGCTCCAGCAGTTCATGCGCCGCGCCGAGGCCGGAACGGTAGGTGAACAGCCCCTGCACAATCATTGCAGGATCGGAAACCAGCCCGGCCTCGCCCAAGGCATCGATATAGCCATAGAGGCGCAGCGCGGAAGCGGTCTGGTCCGGATTGCCAGAGATGAAGCCGATCTTCCGGTGGCCCAACCCGATCAGGTGGCGTGTCATCGCCGCAGCCGCCGCGCGGTCATCGATGTTGACCGAGGAGAGGAAGATCGCGGGGCGGCCCGATGCTACCGCCACACCCGGCATTTCCGCCTTCACCAGCAGCCCGTGGATGTCCTCTGAATCGCACAGCGGCGGCGGCAGGATGACGCCGTCGATCCCGCTGTCGATCAGCCGCTCGACGGTGTCGCGGCGTTCTTCCTCCTTCTCGCAGAGCTGGACCACGAGTTGCACGTTCGAGCGCGCTGCCTGGTCGAGGCTGCCTACGAGGAACTCGTTGAGATAGCCCGCGCTGGGGTTGCTGTAGAGCAGCCCGATGCGGATCTCGCTGGCTGCCGCGAGGTTGCGAGCCGCCGCGCTGGGCGAATAGTTGAGTGCCTTGATCGCCACGTTGACGCGCTCTCGCGTCTCCTCGCGCACGTTGGCCTTGCCGTTCATCACGCGCGAAACCGTCATCAGCGACACCCCCGCTTCGCGCGCGACGTCGGAGATCGTCGCCCCCGCGCGCGATCGGCGGGAGGACCGGGGCAACGTCTGCGGCGGTGTCGGCGATCCGTCGTTTTCGTCAGCCACTCTTGTTCTCCTGCCCTGTGGCGAAGCTGCTACCCCGCCCGCAGGGCGCTTGCAATGTAACCTCGTCATTGATAGCGCTATCAACAATAATGGGAGAGGGCATCGTGAAGCATCGAATCGGATTGCTGTTATGCGTGGCGACCAGCATGCAAACTGGGGTTGCCGCCGCGAAGAACGCGGCCCCGCAGCCATCCGCCGCATCGCTGGAAAGCCGCGCCGTCGATCTTGTCGCCCGCATGACACTTGAAGAGAAGGCCGCCCAGTTGAAAGCCGAGGCGCCCGCGATCCCCCGCCTCGGCATTCCCGCCTACGACTGGTGGAGCGAAGGTCTGCACGGCGTCGCCCGCGCCGGCGAGGCAACCGTGTTCCCGCAGGCGATCGCGATGGCCGCAACTTTCAATGTGCCCCTGATCCACCAGGCCGCCGACACAATCGCCACCGAATTTCGCGCCAAGTACCTCGAGACTCTCGGCGCGGACGGCAGTTCGAAACGCTACCGCGGCCTCACCGTCTGGTCACCCAACATCAACATCTTCCGCGATCCGCGCTGGGGCCGGGGGCAGGAAACATTCGGAGAGGACCCCTACCTCACCGGCCGCATGGGCGTCGCCTTCGTCAGCGGACTGCAAGGCGATGATCCGGTGTTCTACAAGACTGCCGCCGTCGCCAAACACTTCGCGGTCCACAGCGGGCCGGAAGGCAACCGCCACCGCGAGGACGTCCACCCCTCGCCCTACGACCTTGAAGACACCTACCTCCCCGCATTCCGCGCGACGGTGACCGAGGCCAGACCCAGCGGCATCATGTGCGCCTACAACGCGATCGACGGCGTCCCGGCCTGCGGCAGTCCGCTGATCGCCCAGCGCCTGCGCGGCGACTGGAGCTTCGCCGGGCACGTCGTCACCGACTGCGCGGCGATGGCGGACTTCTTCAACGCCGATGCCCACGCCTTCAGCCCCGATCCGGTCGAGGCGGCGGCGAGCGCGGTGCTGGCTGGAACCGACCTCATCTGCGCGGAGTTCGGCCGCGACAAGTCCGCCGATCCGGCGGTCATCGTCGATGCCGTCAGGCAGAAGCTGCTGCCCGAAGAGCTGCTCGACCGCGCGGTGACACACACCATGACCGACCGCCTGCGCCTCGGCCTGCCGGGAGAGGCCACGCCCTATTCGGCAATCACGCCCGCGCAGAACGACACGCTGCAGAATGCCGAACTCAACCGCCGCGTGGCGCGCGAATCGATAGTCCTGCTCAAGAACGACGGACTGCTGCCGCTTGCGAAGGCACCGCGTTCGATCGCGGTGATAGGGCCGAATGCCGACAGCGTCGACGCGCTGGTTGGCAACTACAACGGCACGCCCTCGCGTCCCGTCACCGTACTGGAGGGCCTGCGCCAGCGCTTCCCCGATGCGAAGATCACCTACGTCGCGGGCACCGGCCACGTCGGGCCGCCGCTGAAGCCGGTGCCGGGCGCAGTCCTGTGCCTAGACGCCGGATGCGCCGCCAGGGGCGTGGCGGTCGAGGAGTTCGCGGGGCCCGAAGCAAAGGGCAAGGCGATCGGCCGCCAGACCCGCGCCGACGTGCGCTTCGACTGGGGCCGCCCTGCCCGCGCCCAGCGCCGCAGCGCGATGCGGTGGAGCGGCTGGATCAGGCCAGACGTCACCAGCGAATACCACTTCCGCATGAACATGGACGACGGCTATCGCATCCTTGTCGACGGCCGAGAGATCGCCGATGCGTGGGACCCCGGCGACCCGCCCTCGATCCACAACGACGGGGTGACGCTCACCGCCGGCAAGGCGCACGCCATCACCGTCGAGGCAAGACAGGAGGGCGACCGGGGCGACCAGTCGCTGTTGTGGACGGACCTGCGCGAACAGGAAGGCGCCGCAGTCGCTGCCGCCAAGGGCGCCGACCTCGTGGTCTTCGCCGCCGGGCTCAATTCGAAGCTGGAAGGCGAGGAAATGCGCGTCAACGCGCCGGGCTTCGCGGGCGGGGACCGCACCAGTCTCGACCTGCCCGCACCGCAGGAGAAGCTGCTTGAACAGCTCCACGCGACGGGCAGGCCAGTAGTGCTTGTGCTGCTGAACGGCAGCGCGATGAGCGTGAACTGGGCGCAGGCCAACCTGCCCGCCATCGTCGAGGCGTGGTACCCCGGCGGTGTCGGCGGGCGGGCGGTGGCGGACCTGATCGCGGGCGACTTCAGCCCGGCCGGCCGCTTGCCGGTCACGTTCTACGCCTCCGCCCTGCAGCTCCCGGCCTTCGGCGACTATGCGATGCGCGGGCGGACCTACCGCTATTTCGAGGGCAAGCCGCTCTATCCCTTCGGCTATGGCCTGAGTTACACGAGCTTCGCCTATGCCGCGCCCAAAGCCGCGGCCCGGGTGACGGCGGGCGGTTCGCTGGCGGTTTCGGCCAAGGTCACCAACACCGGCCAGCGCAGCGGCGACGAGGTCGTGCAACTTTACGTACGCGGCGCGCCGCCCTCGGGAGGCACCGCGCCGCGCCATGCCTTGCAGGGCTTCTCCCGCATTCATCTGGAGCCGGGCGAGAGCCGCGAGGTTCGCTTCATCCTTGATCCCCGCGCACTCAGCAGCGTCGATGCGGAGGGCAGCCGGGCGGTGTTGCCGGGCGAGGTCGCGGTATGGGTCGGCGGCGGCCAGCCCGATACCGGCGCGCCCGGCGGCTGGGCGCGGGTGAAGGTGAGCGGCAAGGCACTGCCCCTGCCGAAGTGACGCGGCAACGGGAGAGGACGATGCGCAGACTGAAAACGATACTCCTCGCCGCAGCGCTGTCCGCCCCCCCCACACATCGACGGCGCGGGCAGCGGCGGCATACCGCTCGATCGTCCGGCGGGCTGGTGTGCGGGGGGCTAGGCGCGACATGTCACCGCCAACAGTCGGCTTCCAGGCCCCCATCACCCCGGCCGAACTGCGGTCGGGGAAGCGCATCGTGGAGATCGGGCACGAGGACCCGCGCCCCTTGACCATCCTCACCCGCGACAGCTTCCATTACGGCAGTAATCTGAAGCGAGAGGGTGTCAGCGCGCGATCGGTGAAACGGGTCATCCGCACAGCGCCATGAAAGAAGTTCACCCCGTTATAGCGCACGCCCACCGAGGTATTGCCGGGGCCCTGCGGCGTGAAGCCGTCAACCCTCGCCTCACCTTCCAGAACACCGTCGACGTAGCTGCGGTAAGTAGTGCCGTCGAAGGTTTGGGCGACGTGATACCAACGGCCGATGGGATGCAGCTTCTCCGGGTCGATCAGAACCTGAGAGTAGCCCCTCCCCTTGATGAAGCTGTCGAGATACCACGAACTGTCGACCACGCGGATTTCGAACAGCAGCCGCGTCTGGTTCGCCGGATCATTCGAGGCCAGATGCAGCCAGCGCTGCTCGAAGGCGCCACCGTCCGGGCGGAACACCGCCTCGACCGTGAACTGGCGCGCTCCGGCAAGCGGGTGGCGGGGGAGGTAGATCGCATCGTCCACTCCGTCAAAGACCGCGGCCTTGCCGCCCGGCGCCGGTTCCACCTTCGGATTGCCCGCCACTTGAGTCTGCAGCCCGCCAATGCGGTC
The DNA here is from genome assembly GCF_001046635.1 of Novosphingobium barchaimii LL02. Lineage (GTDB taxonomy): Bacteria > Pseudomonadota > Alphaproteobacteria > Sphingomonadales > Sphingomonadaceae > Novosphingobium > Novosphingobium barchaimii. The sequence goes on along the minus strand of NZ_KQ130453.1, from coordinate 363,133 downwards.
GAGGCGGTCGAACTTCCAAACCGTGCGACCTTCCTTCGCTTGCGCGCCGGCTGGGAGCGCGACCAGCGCGAGCAATACCGCCATCCCCGCGCGCATCAGTTCGTCCCCCCCAGCACCACGACATTGTTTCGCTGGGTGACTTCCGGCGCGCCCGTCGACACCTTCACATGCAGTACCTGCGGCGCGCCGCCTGGAACGGTGAGCGCGACCTCCACAGTTTTGGCCGTCAGATCACGAGGAGCTTCCAGAGCCGGCACGGCAGCAGATGCCAGCACCTTGCCCTCGGTCGTCTCCAGTGTGACCCTACCGGCAGGCGCCCCGACCGAGCCAAGGCTGTGGACCGTGACCGCGACACGGTTGCCCTGGCGCGTCACGTCGTCTGCGCCGATGCCGAGGTCCGGCCGATGTTCGGGCTGCGTTGCGGCCTTCTGCTTGAGGCGAAACGTCATTACGGTTGTAGTGCCCGGCGAAAACGTGACCGGCAGCGAACCGCTGCGCTCCAGTTCGACATCGCGGATCGTGACGTCGCCTTGCGCCGTGTCACCGCCGTCCCCGGCAAGGCCCTTCGTCATTTCCCAGGTGCCGGCGACGACGTTCCACGTTCCCATTTCCGCGCGCTGCTCGGCCGCGCTCGTATTATATGCAACCACCGTGAACGCCTCGGGCGTCGCATCGCGCACCAGGATCGCGACCTTCACCGCCGCATCCGGGTCGGCGAAGCGCCAACTCACCGCGTTGCCCGGATAGGTCTGGTTGCGCTTGAGGGCGATGCCGCCGAGGCGCTCGCGCTGCAGGTGCTCGTTAGGCGCATCGACACGGTCGCTCCACCAGTGCCCCTCGGTGTACATATACATGTGCTGGCTTTTGTCCGAGATGCCGTGGGCGTTGAGCGCTTCGAGCCAAGCCCGGTCGCCCGTAGTGTTCCATGCCTCGAAGCGCGCGAAATCGTCACCGCCCCCAGCCTTGCGCAGCACCGTGTCCTTCCAATCCGCGCGCTTGCCGAGCACGGTGATGGCGTTCTCGTTGATTTCGGTGAGCGCGCTGAAATTGTCCTTGCCAACTCGGCCGAGGATCGGCCTCAGGTACTTGTCGTCGCCGGTGAAGCGCCACGCCGCCCAGGCCGACTGCATGGGAAGCGACGCGCCGCCGCCGTCGCCCGCCCGCTCTGTGTCGTGGTCGAAGCTGATATCGTTCGGGAAGGTCCAGAACCCGTCCGCGCCCCGCTTGCCGTGCGACAGCAACCCGTCGATCAGCCCCGTCACCAGCCCGCGCGCGGTCGGGTCGGCGTTGAACGTGCCCAGCAGGACCGGGGTGTGCATGATAACGAAGCCATAGGGCTTTTGCCATGCCCACGGCTCGTCGGTGTAGATCTTGCGGGCGCCGTACCAGCTTGAGGAGATGTGCATATGCCCGGCGGAATTGGCGCGGATCACCCGGCCCAGTGCCTTGACGGTGGCCATCATGCGCTCGACCGCCTTGGGCTCGCCCCAGTTGAGATAGAGCCGCTCCGCGTCAGAATTGATGCCCTCCTCGTAGACGTGCAGCTCGTCGGTGGAGATGTAGCTCAGCCCATCGACGATCATGCCGTTCTTGTAGACCGCGTCCGACAGCGCCCGCAACGAGCGGTTGATCTTGTCCGGATCGACGCCCATCAGAGCAAGGCCCGGCCACTGCTGCGTCAGGTCCGTATCGTCCGAAATGCCGCCGCCGAAGTCCCCGTAAGGCACCTGCCGGTGATCGATCCACCAGTTCACGAACTGGCGCGTGAGCTTCAGGTCCTCCAGCTGGCGGAAAGCCCAAAGCGGCGTTCCAGGCGGCGCCTTGGGCTGGACGAAGGGCGGTAGCTGGTCTTCGGAATAGCCGATGTCGGCCCAGTAACGGCGCGCCTCCAGGTTGTCCGGATCGATGCGCAGCAGGTCGGTGATGTCGCCGTAGAGGCGCCGGTACAGCCCCGCCCTCTTGGAGGCGGTGTGCTCTTCCACCAGGAAAGCCCAGTTGTCCTTCACCTGGTTGAAGCGGTCGGCGACATGCTCGGCCTTGGCTTCGGCGCGGTCCTTGAAGACCATGCGCACGGTCATCCCGTCGAGCGACTGGGCCCCGAAGTCCGGTGCAGCGGAAGCGACGGTGAGGTAGAGGCTGTCCGCCGTCAGGATGCGGTCGCGCAGGTCGAGCCACAGCGTGCGCGGCTGGCCCGGGCGGACCGAGACCTGCAGGTCGATCATGTCGCGCTCCGGCCAGATCGGGTCCTTCACACGGATATCGAGCGGGATCACGCCTTTCGCGTTGGGCACGGCATTGATCGCGGGCAGGTCGATGGCGATGCCGTCGAGACCGTCGTGCGCGTTCTCCCAGCCGTAGTTCCACGCGCGCGCCAGCGCACGGTCGGCCGGGGCATCGCCAAAGTTCGACGGTATCAGCACGTGAACCAGCGGGAGGTCGTCACCGCTGCGCCGCGCGGTCCCGGAGGCACCCGCGCTGCCCGCCCCGACCGCGGCCTTCACGCCGCTGGTGGGCAAGGCCACCACCGTCGAGCGCTCGTTCGCGGGATAGCGGCCGGCGATGTGCCTATTGAGTCGCTCCAGCGCGCCAAGGTCCGATGCAGCGTCCGCGCGCACGGTGTAGCTTAGTTGGAAGGTCCCCTTGGGCACTTCGCCGGCTTGGATGTCATAAGCCCAAATTTCCTGGATCGGCTGCTCCTGCATCACGTTGGTGAAGCGCAGAGTGCCGCCCGTCTTCGTCGGCGTGTCGGTAAGGGAGCGCACCACGCCCTTCTGCCGCGCCGCCAGCTTGCCCCATGAGGACTTGCCGTTGCTGGACCATTCGAGCGCGCCATAGGCCGCGCCGCGAATTTCGACACGGTTGAAGGCGGCGTCCCCCGGCAGTGTCAGTTCGTAGGTCTTGCCGCCCTCGACGTAGACGTTCCAGTCGGGCAGTTGGAAATAGTCGTCGCGGCCCGGCAGGCGAGAGCGGTTGTAGACGCCGGGCCAGGTGGTTTCGGCGATGCCATCGATGCCTTTCCACATCCATTCCTTGAGGTCCTTGGCGTCGGCGAACTCTACCTTGCGCACGACCGTGACCTTGTCCTTGAGCGCGGCTGGGCTCTGCGTGTCCCATCCGAAGCGGTGGAGCCAGGCCTTGCGAAGGTCTGCGGATGCGGGGGCGAGGCCAGTGGCTGGTTCCTGTTTCGCCGCCAGCGCCGCCACTTGCGCACCACCCAGCATGTGGTCGTAGACGCGAATGTCATCGAGGTCGGAGCCGCGCATGAAGTTGTAGCGGCTCTGCACCTGGTGCGGCGCGATGACGCGGCCGGCGAGACCGAACTGGTCGAGCGCCATGTCGAGATCGGCCGCCTGCCGGTTGGCCGCGACCTGCTGCCCGTCCCAGAACAGCTGCACGCCCTGCGTCTCGTCCCAGGCGAACGCGACGTGGTGCCAGGCGTCCGGGCCTGGCGGGGTGGGCATGGTCCAGCTGACGCGGACGCGCGAGAGGTTGGCGTCGGTAACGAAGGCATCGAAGCCGTGGCCGTTCCAGTCGATGCGCAGGAAGGCCATGTCCCAGCTCGAATGGTCGCCCGCACTCGCACGGAAGATGACGAAAGGCGCCTCGCCCACTGGGGTATGGCTGCGCCAGAAAAACGAGAGCGTGCCGCGCTGAGCCAGCATGTTTCCGGGTGCCTCCCAGGCGACGTAGCCGCCGTCCGTCCAGCGCCCAGCACCGCCAAGCGCGCCATCGGCAACGATGGAAACTTCGCTTTTGAAATTGGGAGCGGAGGATCCGCCCGCGACAGTCGCATCAAAATCGGTGTCGAGAGGCGCGCGGAACACAAGGCCGTCAGACTGTTTCGCATATCCCGCCGAGCCAACGGTCACAGCGATGCTGAAAATCGCGATCGCCAGCGACACCCGCGAACAGGCGTGATTCGTGACGGTGCGTTTTGGGGGGTACGACACTTGTTTCTCTCCCTCGCAGGCCTTGGTGCCTGTCCCATCTGATCTCATGGCACGTTTAACGCTCCTTTTATGACACCGGTATCATTTTCATCAACCCTGTTTCAAGACTGGCAAAGATGGTGACAGAAACCACGCCGCGATTGCCGGCGCCCTAGCTCCCGAGAGGCAGGGTATATGGGCAGCAAGACGACGAACGGGTTTGCCTCTCAGGTTGCGGATTTCACCAATGTCGCGACTTGGCAGAGGCGATCAACGGCATCTGCAAAGTCGAGGTGATCCACAGGCCAGGACCTTGGCGATCGTTTGAGGCCGCCGGGTACGCCACGCTGGAATGGGGCAACCGGTTGTTTTGCGCGGTTAGAAAACGGCGCCGCATGATCGTCTTCGCAGGAATGGCCAGCCTATGCGGAACACGCAGAGTTCGCGAATCTGCGTCAAGGCTTAAAGGAATGGACAGACCCGCGCCCGCAGCAGGGTCGTCCCGTGCGCTTTCGGTGCCTTGCCTCTTTGATGCCGTGGGCCGGTGTCTGACCGACCATCCGTCCATATTCGCGGGTGACCTGGGACACGCTTTGATACCCCAAGACATGCACGGAATGGTTGATGGTCGCGGCGTCCGACATCGTCAGCGGCCGCACCTCCATCAGGTGCACGTGCTTCTGGGACATATCGCAACCGGCCCGAGATTGGCTTGGGACGATGTGAGCCCGAAATCACCAGTCGACCCGAAGCGGCGGCGCATGCGAACCGCATACGCCGCCGCTTCTAAGGACGCGTGTAAGTGCTGACCGATCCAGTCCGAGTCTTAGAACTGAACGGACTTGGGGTCGATCACAGGGCTCTTTGGCGGAGCGAACTTGGTCAGATCGATCCCGACGACGGCAGCCTTGTATTCCTCGGTGCTCGGCGTGCGGCCGAGGATAGCCGACAGCACCACGACGGGGGTCGAAGCCAGGAGCGATTCGCCCTTCTTCTCGGCGCTGTCCTCGACGACGCGGCCCTGGAACAGGCGGGTGGAGGTGGCGAGGACGGTGTCGCCCTTTTCCGCCTTCTCCTGGTTGCCCATGCACAGGTTGCAGCCGGGGCGTTCGAGATAGAGGATGTTCTCGTACTCTACGCGGGTGGAGGTCTTCGGCTTTACGTCATCGAATTCGAAGCCCGAGTACTTCTGGAGGATTTCCCAATCCCCTTCCGCCTTGAGCTCGTCGATGATGTTGTAGGTCGGAGCCGCGACGACGAGAGGCGCCTTGAACGCGACCGTACCTTCGGTCTTCTCGATGTTCTTGAGCATCTGCGCGACGATCTTCATGTCGCCCTTGTGCACCATGCACGAGCCAACGAAGCCGAGATCGACCTTCTTGGTACCGCCGTAGTACGAAACCGGGCGGATCGTATCGTGGGTGTAGCGCTTGGACACGTCGGCGTTGTTCACGTCGGGGTCGGCGATCATCGGCTCGTCGATCAGGTCCAGGTCGACAACGACCTCAGCGAAGTACTTCGCATTGGCGTCGGGAGCCAGCGCTGGCTTCTCGCCCGAACGGATCTCGGCGATGCGGGCATCGGCCTTGGCGATCAGGCCGCGAAGCGTGCCGGCGGCATTTTCCATGCCCTTGTCGATCATGATCTGGATGCGCGACTTGGCGATTTCCAGCGACTCGATCAGCGTCTCGTCCTGCGAGATGCAGATCGAGGCCTTGGCCTTCATTTCGGCCGTCCAGTCGGTGAACGTAAAGGCCTGGTCGGCCAGCAGCGTGCCGAGGTGGACTTCGATGATCCGGCCCTGGAACACGTTGTCGCCGCACTGCTTGAGCATCTGCGCCTGGGTGCCGTGCACCACGTCGCGGAAGTCCATGTGCGGCTGCATCGAGCCCTTGAACGTCACCTTCACCGACTGAGGAATCGGCATGGTCGCCTCGCCGGTGGCCAGCGCCAGCGCCACGGTGCCGGAGTCTGCACCGAAGGCCACGCCCTTGGACATGCGGGTGTGGCTGTCGCCGCCAATGATGATCGCCCAATCGTCCACGGTGATGTCGTTCAGGACCTTGTGGATCACGTCGGTCATCGCGTGGTAGACGCCCTTGGGATCGCGCGCGGTGATCAGGCCGAAGTTGTTCATGAAGGACATGAGCTTCGGGATGTTGGCCTGCGCCTTCTTGTCCCAGACGGATGCCGTGTGGCAGCCCGACTGATAGGCGCCGTCCACGATCGGCGAGATGACGGTAGCCGCCATCGCCTCAAGCTCCTGCGCGGTCATCAGGCCGGTGGTGTCCTGCGAACCAACGATGTTCACCTTGACGCGCACGTCAGAACCGGCGTGCAACACCTTGCCCGGCGTCACGCCGACGGCGTTGCGGTTGAAGATCTTCTCGACCGCGGTCAGGCCCTGGCCTTCTTCGGTGATTTCCTTGTTCGGAGCGTAGACCGGGGTCGCCTCGACGCCCAAGGTCTCGGCGGCGAAGGTCTGCAGCTTCTTGCCGAAGACGATGGCATAGGAGCTGCCGGCCTTCATGAACTCCATCTTCTGGGGCGTGAAGGCGGCGGCTATATCGACTAGTTCGTTGCCGTTCTCGTCGCGCAGGGTCTTGCCCTTGACGTCGATCTTCAGGACGGTGCCGGTTTCGACCGAGAAAGCCTGTTCGAGGACCGGGTTGCCGTCATTGTTGATGATGGGCTTCCCGTCTTCGCCGACCTTCTTGACCCAATTCTTCAGGTTGACGCCAATGCCGCCGGTCACGTCGACGGTGGTCGCGAAGATCGGCGAGATGCCGTTGGTGCCAGCGACGACCGGGGCGAAGTTGACGAACGGCACGTAGGGGCTGGACTGCTTGCCGGTCCACAGCGCCACGTTGTTGACGCCGGACATGCGCGACGAGCCAACGCCCATCGTGCCCTTTTCGGCGATCAGCATCACGCGCTTGTCGGGGTGCTGGGCCTTCAGCGCCACGATCTGCTGCTGTGCTTCGGGCGTGATCATGCACTGGCCGTGCAGTTCGCGGTCCGAGCGCGAGTGCGCCTGATTGCCCGGCGAGAGCAGGTCGGTCGAGATATCGCCTTCGCCGGCGATGAAGGTCACGACCTTGATCTCGTCCTCTACTTCGGGGAGCTTGGTGAAGAACTCCGCCTTGGCGTAGCTTTCCAGAACGGCCTTGGCGACCGCATTGCCGGCCTTGAAGGCATCGCGCAGGCGGAACATGTCAGCGTCATAGAGGTAGACCTGGGTCTGCAGCACGTCGCCTGCGCGTGCTGCGATTGCGGCGTCATCGCCAAGGGCAATGTCGAGCAGCACTTCGACCGAGGGGCCGCCCTTCATGTGCGAAAGCAGTTCCAGGGCGAAAGTCGGGGTAATTTCCGGGACGATCGTTTCGCCCAGAATGACCTGCTTCAGGAACGCCGCCTTGACGACAGCCGCGCTCGTGGTGCCGGGCAGAGTGTTGTAGACGAGGAACTTGAGGGCATCGGCGCGGTGCGCGCTGCCGGCATCCGTGATGAGAGCGATAATTTCAGCGATCAGCTTGCCGTCGTCGATCGGCTTGGGAGCAAGCCCTTCAGCTTCGCGGGTTTTGATTTCGGCCAGGTAATCTTGATATACGCTCATCGTAATCCCAACATCATGAGGTGCACGGACCCGGATTCGGCGCTGCGTTCCGAAAACATTGACCGGCGTGGAGACAGATGGGGTCCCGGTAAGCCAACCAAGCCGGGCTGGCAAGGCACCGAATGCCGACAAAAATGGCGTTTGGGATGGCACCTGGAGCGGTTGAGAATTGCTCGCAAGCAGGGGTGCCGAATTGCCATTATGAAAAACGCCAATACTGCACGGCCCGGTCTTTGCCGGTTGGGCCGATAATGAAGTTTTGGTTGGCTATCCGGCCAAAGGCCATGGTCAGTTCGCGGGAAGTCGTCACCTGGTCTGTTTTTCTGTTGTCCTTCAAGGTGGTAAGGACCTTCCACGCCGGTCTGTTGCTAATGGTGAATTCGCGGGTGCAAAGTACACACTTGTGCTGCATTGCAGCATGGTCGAGAACGCGACCGCCTTTCAGGCATCCTCTCCCAAAACTTTCAAAGCCGACCCTTGTGGTCGGCTTTCCTTTTTGCAGGAGCGGGCGATCATTGCGTCTGGGCCAAAATTCCGTCGATCACCAAGCTTGCGGCCAGACACAACATAACTCGGCAGAAAATGCGGCATCAGCACAGCGCCTCGATTGCCAGTCATTCGGCCACCACCATCAGGAGTAGATTATGAAAGCCGGCAAGATCCAGATCGTGATCGTCGGTGGCGGTGCGGCAGGCCTCGAACTGGCTGCCAAGCTAGGTAGGCGATACGGGCGAAAGCACCACGACATCATCCTCGTCGATCGCACCAGAACCCATATCTGGAAGCCCCTGCTTCACGAAGTTGCAACCGGTTCACTCGACGCCAACATGGATGAAGTGGGCTATCGCAGCCACTGCCACCGCTGGGGCTATCGCTACTTCTACGGCTCGCTGGCGTCGATCGACCGTACGGCGCGCCAGGTCCATCTTGCCCCGGTCAACGACGACAAGGGCAACGAAGTCGTGGCCGCTCACGTCATCCGCTACGACTATCTGGTACTGGCCTACGGCTCGGTCACCAACGACTTCGGCACCCCCGGCGTCGCGGACAACTGCACCTTCCTCGACAGTCACAAGCAGGCAGACGCCTTCCGCGACCGCCTGCTGGACCAGTGCCTGCGGGTTTCGCGCGCAATGACGGCCAGCCCTTCCGACAACGCGCGGGTGCGGATCGCGATCGTGGGCGGCGGCGCGACCGGCGTGGAACTGGCGGCGGAACTCTTCAACGCAGCCGAAGCGCTCGGCTATTACGGGCTTGAAGTGTTCGACGGCAGCCGCCTGGAAGTGACCCTGATCGAGGCTGGCCCGCGCATCCTGCCCGCCCTGCCCGAGCGGCTTGCTGCCGCCGCGCACCATGAACTGGAAGCCCTGGGCGTCCGCGTGCTCACCGACACGCAAGTGACTGCCTCCACTGCGCAAGGCATGGATACCCGTCAGGGGGAAGTCATCACGGCGGACCTTCAGGTCTGGGCCGCCGGCGTAAAGGCGGTGCCTATCGCTGGCGGGCTCGATGGGCTGGAACTCGCCCGATCGGGACAGGTCGTCGTGCGCCCGACCCTGCAATCGATCACAGATGAACGCATATTCGCCATGGGGGATTGCGCCTTCTGCCTGCTGCCCGGCGAGGAACGTCCGGTGCCGCCCCGCGCGCAGGCCGCCCACCAGATGGCCGACGTGGTCTTCGACAATCTCAAGCGCCTCATGACAGACAAGGCCCCCGTTCCATTCGTCTACAAGGACCACGGGTCGCTAGTGTCGCTCAGCCGCTTCTCCACCGTAGGGTCGCTGATGGGTAATCTCGTCGGCGGCAAGCTGGCGGTGGAAGGACGGCTGGCCCGATTCATCTACCTCTCGCTTTACCGGATGCATCTGATCGCCATTCACGGATGGATCAAGGGCGCGGCGCTGATCACCGTCGGTCACGTCAACCGAATCGTTCGACCGCGCCTGAAGCTGCATTGACGTCGCCTTCCACGCCCCACGGTTCCATGGCATGAAAACTACGGATGAGTTCCTGGCGCGCGCTCGCAGTTCTGGGATTGCGAAGCGCACTGGGAGCCCAGACCAGGTAGTAGGACATCAAGGGGTCCTCCATAGGCCCGGCAATGGCTCGCAGCCGCCCCTCCGCGATCTGGGACCGACAGAAATACTCGGGCATCACAGTCCAGCCATAGCCGCTCATGGCCAGCGTTCGCAGCGCGTGAAGATTATGCGCCATGAAGGCGACCGGTTTCGTCCCTACCGTGATCGCCTGCCTGCTCGCCCAGAAATCGACCAGCGATCGTTCGAATGTATAAGCCAGCAGCGGCTGCGATTGCAGCCCCGCTTCAAGATCGGCCGCCTTCTCGATCTCCGCAACGACTGCGGGTGCCGCCACCGCACGAACGCGTTGGCGCAGTAGTTTTTCGCTGCGCAAGCGCTTGTCGTTCACCACGAAACCCGAAATTCCGAGGTCGCAGTGCCCATCGAGAAGCAATTGCTCTAGCTGACCGGGCCCAGCCGCATGAAGCCGTACGAGCATTCCGCTGTCCAGCAGCGGCAGCAGGTGCGGCGTCACGAATTCAGAGAGAAAGTCGCTTTGGCCGACGATCTGGATTGTCCCGGCCAGTTCTTCCGACCGAACCCGCGCCGCTGCCAGAGCCATTTCAGCCGCATCAAGACGATCGCCAAGGTCTTTCGCCAGTTCATGCGCGGCTGCGGTCGGTACGACGCCCTGATTGCGCCTTTCGAATAAAGACCGCCCGATCGTCCCCTCAAGCCCGGCGACATGCTGCGAGACTGCGGGCTGGGAAAGGTCAAGCGCACGCGCGGCAGCACTGATCGAACCGTGCCGATAGACTTCGATGAAAGTGCGTAGACGTTGCAAGGACATGTCCTGCCATAAAATACTTTATGGCCGTACGCCAATAGCATTGTGGGGCCTTTGCATCGCGATGCGATAAGGCCGGCAACCATGACGGATCGGTTTTCGGCCAAAATCCATAACTTTGGAAGACCGATCCCCCATGGCATGACGTACCCGGTGCCAGAACACCGTGCGTTACGGTCGGATAATGCGATCGGCGGGCATTGGCCCGATTAAATTTCTTATGACCGCTGGGGTTAGCCTGCCTTTTGGCCTGCTGCCTCATCGTGGAGGCAGTTCGATGGATCAGGCAAGTGATCTCGCTTTCGAGGGAACCGGAGATATTGCCAGCGGCATGACGCGCCGTGCGTTTGCTATCGGCACGGCGGTGAGCCTGATGCTCGCTGCGTGCCACGGAACGGCGCCATCGCAAATCGATGGCGCCGAAGGCGTCGTCGCGGTGCCCGAGGATCCGGTATTCCTCGCGCTGTCGCAGGCGATCACGGGTCATCCCGACCTCGATCCTGTCATCGCTGCAAGGACCGCACAGGCGTTTCGTCAGCTTTTCCCGGACATCGCGGCCACGTTTGCCGCGCTCGCCGCGCTGGCCCGCCAGCACCCCAACCCCACCGCCCTGCTGGATGCCACTACTCCGGCCCAGCACGAGGCGGCGCTGGCCATCGTCGCCGCCTGGTACACCGGCACCGTCGGCACCGGAGTGTCCGCGCAAGCCATTGCCTATGCCGACGCGCTGATGAACCGGCCGGTCGCGGACGCCCTGTTCCCGCCAACCTATCAGCTTGGCGGTCCCGCCTGGTGGACCGCGTCGCCGCCCTCGGTGGAGATATCAGGCACTGCTGCCCGCCCGAACGGCGCCAGACAAACTGCAGGAAAGTCGCAGAAATGAGGGAAGTTGATTTCATCGACGGCGATGCCGCCGCAGACGTGGTGATCGTCGGTTCCGGCGTTGTCGGGGCATTGATCGCGGATCAGCTGGCTGGCGAAGGTCATGCGGTCCTGGTGCTGGAAGCCGGCCCGCGCCTCAACCGCGCGGACGTGGTCGAAAACTGGCGCAACTTCAGTTTCGAACGGCGGGCCGGCAACGATTTCCAGGGCCCCTATCCGCAATCACCCCATGCCACCGCACCGCTCTATTGGCCGGCGAACGACTACATCCACCTGACAGGGCCCGACGCCAAGGGCTTCAAGCAAGGCTATATCCGTGCCGTGGGCGGCACCACGTGGCACTGGGCAGCGTCGTGCTGGCGCCATCTGCCGGTCGACCTCAAGATGCAGTCCACTTATGGCGTGGGGCGCGACTGGCCGATCAGCTACGACGATCTCGAACCTTACTATTGCCGCGCGGAGGAGGCGATGGGCGTCTCCGGTCCTCACGACCCTGCGCGCCAGTCACCGCCGGAGCGCAGCCGGCCCTATCCTTCAGACATGGTACCTTGGGGTCACGGCGACACCGCGTTCGCTGAAGTGGTAAACCCGCATGGCTACAATCTGGTACCGATCCCGCAAGGCCGAATGGTCAAGCCCTGGAAAGACCGCCCGGCCTGCTGCGGCAATAACAACTGTCAGCCCATCTGCCCGATCGGAGCGATGTACAACGGTATCCATTCGGTGGAATCGGCCGAACGCAAGGGCGCCAAGGTTCTGGCTGAATCGGTGGTCTACAAGATCGACACCGACGACAACAACCGCATCACCGCAGTCCACTGGTACGATGCCGACAAGGTCAGCCACAAAGCCACGGGCAAAACCTTCGTCATTGCCTGCAACAGCGTGGAGACCCCGCGCCTGCTGCTGCTCGCGGCGAACGCACGCAATCCGCGCGGCATCGCCAACAGCTCCGACCAGGTCGGGCGCAACATGATGGACCACTCCGGCTTCCACTGCACTTTCCTGGCCGACCGCCCGATCTGGCTCGGCCGCGGCCCGGCCCAGTCGAGCTGCATGGTGGGCCCGCGCGACGGGGCGTTCCGCTCGGAATACTCGGCGAACAAGATCATCCTCAACAACATCAGCCAGATCCACAACGCAACCAAGAAGGCGTTGGCGATGGGCCTTGTAGGCGAGGCGCTCGACACCGAAATCCGCCGCCGCGCCGCCTATGGCGTCGACCTGTCGATCAGCCTGGAGCCGCTGCCCAATCCCGCCAACCGGCTGACGTTGTCCAAGACCCGGCGCGACGGGCTGGGCCTGCCCTCCCCCGACATCGCATACGAACTGGGCGACTATGCCCGCAAGGGCTACGACAAGGCCTGCGAGCAGCTTGAACACATCGGCAAGCTGTTCAACGCCGACGAATTCCACATCACCACCGACCTCAACGCCAACAACCACATCATGGGCGCCGTCATCATGGGGTCAGACAAGCGCGATTCCGTCGTGGATGGCGATTGCCGGGCCCATGACCATGCCAACCTGTGGCTGCCGGGCGGCGGCGCGATCCCTTCGGCCAGCGTGGTCAATTCCACGCTGACCATGGCGGCGCTTGGCATCAAGGCTGCGGATTCGATCTCGCGGAGCCTGGCGGCATGAGAGCCCTCGCGATCCTTTCAGCCGCACTGCTTTCGCTTGCCGCGCCGCTGGCGGCGCAGGCGCAGCCTACCGCGCAGTCCCGCTTCACCGCAGCGGAAATCGAGCGCGGACGCTATGTCGCCACCGCCGGCGACTGCGCCGCCTGCCACAATGCCCCCGCATCGGCGCCAGGCAGGGAAGGCGCCGAGATGGCCGGCGGCTATCCCATCGTATCGCCGCTGGGCAGCATCTATTCCACCAATATCACGCCTTCGCGCACCCACGGCATCGGCGCCTATTCCGAAGCCGAGTTCGCCCGCGCCCTGCGCCAGGGCATCCGGCGCGACGGCGCGCCCCTGTACCCGGCCATGCCTTACACCTCCTATGCCGGACTGAGCGACACGGACGTCCACGCTCTCTATGCCTACTTCATGAAGGGCGTGCGTCCGGTTGATCGCACGGCGCCGGCCACCAGCCTGCCCTTCCCGTTCAACATCCGCACCTCGATGCGGGCCTGGAACGCCCTGTTCCTCAAGGACGAGCGGGTGAAAGTCGATCCGGGCCACGACGCGAAGTGGAACCGAGGCAGGTATCTTGCCGAAACGCTGGGGCACTGCTCGACCTGCCATAGTCCGCGCGGCTTCCTGATGGAGGAAAAGACAGGCTCCGCGCTTGCCGGCGGTCCGCTCGGCGCGTGGTATGCGCCCAACATCACGTCGGACAAGATCAGCGGCATCGGCGGCTGGTCGCAAGCTGAAATCGCCCAGTACCTGGCCACCGGACACGTTGCAGGCAAGGCGCAGGCCGCAGGCGACATGGCCGAGGCCGTGACCCACAGCTTCTCGAAACTGACGCGATCCGACATCGATGCCATGGCCGCCTACATCGCCACTGTTCCCGCCGTGCGCGACGAGGGCGACAAGCAGCCTGCCTACAGCTACGGCAAGTCCGGCACTTTCGAGGCGGCGATCCGGGGCGGCACACAGCCCGCCATGGCAGGCGCCCGCCTTTACAGCGGCCTGTGCGCCGCCTGCCACGGCCGCGACGGTGACGGTTCACCCGATGGCGCGATCCCCTCGCTCCACCACAACAGTACGGTCGGCGCCTCGCGTACCAACAACCTGATCGCGGTGATCCTGCACGGGGTCGATCGCACCGTCGGCGACCGTCATGTGCTGATGCCCGGCTTCGGGGAAAACTCGTTCGTTCAGCCTCTCAGCAACCTGCAGATCGCCGAACTCGGGACGTTTCTTCGCCAGACGTTCGGCCCCGGCGACGCCATCAGCGAGAAGCAGGTCGAGATCGCCCGTTCGCAAAGTTCGCTGTCGATCCTCCTGCTGATGGCCCGCACCGGCATGGTGTTGCTCGCCCTGATCCTCATCGGCATTGTCGCCTGGCGGCTGCGGCGCGGCGGTCTTCGCCATGCAAAGGCAACCCTGGCATGAAGCGCACCAGCCTGATCCTGGCCGCGCTGGCCGCCAGCGTGCCGGCCCTGGCATCGGCCCAACCCGTCAATGCCACCGCGCAAACGCCCCCGGCCGCGAGCGACGCCGGCGACGATGGCGCTGCAATGGCGCAACCCGCCGCCGCCGCGAGCGGCCCGCTGGACAGCGTGAAGCAGGAGCCATTGCTGCGCAACTGGGCTCTGCGCAGAAAGCTGGCCGCCGATGGCGTCACCCTCAACGGGCGCTGGGTGGTGGAACCGGCGGTCAACACGCGCGGCTACAAGGGCAGCGGCCTCAACGTGGTGAGCAGCATCAATATCGGTGCGGACCTCGACATGGGCAAGCTCATCGGGGTCGATCACGGCACCGTGCGGATCGTGGTGACGGACCGCTTGGGCGATGCCACCAACAGCCGGCGCACCGGCGCCTATATCCAGAACCAGGCGTTCACCGGCCAGGGCAAGAACGTGCGCTTCAACGAACTGAGCTGGGAACAGACCTTTGCCGACGATCGGCTGGCGGTGAAGGCCGGGTTCTATCCGATGGGCAATGATTTCGGCAAGCTGCCTTATACCTGCAACTTCACGAACAACGGCAACTGCGGCCACCCGCTCGGCCCGGTCTATTCCAGCGGCTGGCGCGACGACCCGACCGGACAATGGGGGGCACGGATCAAGTGGTCCGACCCTAGTGGCTGGTACGTCCAGGCCGCGGCCTTCGACGTCAACACTCTGAGGAACCAGGCCGGGCACGGCTTCGATTTCGATTTCGACGGCGAGCGCGGCATGTTCTTCCCGGTCGAGGTCGGCTACGTCCATGGCAAGACGCCGTCGGACTATGCCGGAACCTACAAGGTCACCGGCTATTACGAGACCTCGCGCGCGGCGCTGCAGGGCGCCCCCGACCAGACCAAAAAGGGACGCACCGGCGCGATCTTCCAGGCGGCGCAACAGATCTGGAAGCCTCAGGAAAGCACCGTGCGCGGCATCTCCCTATTCGGCGTCTACACGATCGCAGACAAAGATACCGGCCTGATCCCGGCCTATTACGAAGCGGGATCGAGCTGGCGCGGCATTCTGGCCAGCCGTCCCGACGACATCCTCAGCCTGAGCTGGACCAAGGCCCGCATCAACTCGCGCCTGGCCCGCTACCAGGCGGCGAACGGCGACGAGCCGCAGACCAGCGAGGAACTGTGGGAGCTGAACTACGGCGTGCAGGTGGCGCCGTGGCTGCTGGTGCGCCCGGCGGTGCAATATGTCATACGACCCGGCGGCTACGAAAGCCGGCCCGATGCCGTCGTCTTCGTCGGCCATCTCCAGGTGATCTTGTAAGCCACGGCGCGGCGCGCCCGACGATCTCTAGCAACGAAGGGACATTCTACCATGGAATATCGCCTGCTCGGCCGCTCCGGCCTGAAGATTTCGACCCTGACCCTGGGCACCATGACGTTCGGCGGCCAGGGCGCATTCGCCAAGACCGGCAATACCGATGTCGCCGGTGCCCGCCGCCAGATCGACATGTGCCTGGAGGCCGGCGTCAATTCCATCGACACGGCGGATATCTACTCCGCCGGCCTGTGCGAGGAGATCGTCGGTGAGGCGCTCGCCGGGGGCCGCCGCGAGAAGATGATCCTCGCCACCAAAGTCCGCTTTCCCACTGGCACCAAGGGCCCGAACGAACGCGGCCTGTCGCGCCACCACATCGTGCGCGCCTGCGAAGCCAGCCTCAAGCGTCTGCGCACCGATCATATCGACCTGTACTGGTGCCACGAATGGGACGGCCTCACCCCGGTCGAGGAAACCCTCGCCGCGTTCGACGACCTGACCCGCGCCGGCAAGATCGGCTATGTCGGCGTGTCGAACTTCTCAGGCTGGCACGTCATGAAGATGATCGCCGCTGCGGAGCGCGAAGGGCTGATCCGGCCCGTCGGCCAGCAAATCCACTACACCCTCCAGGCGCGCGAGGCGGAAAACGAACTACTGCCGATCGGCGTGGACCAAGGCGTCGGCACCGTCGTCTGGTCGCCGTTGGCGGGCGGATTGCTCTCGGGCAAGTATCGCCGCGGCAAGCCCGAACCGGAAGGAACGCGCAAGGCGGCGAACTGGGACGAGCCGCCGGTGCGTGACGTCGAGGCGCTCTACGACATCATCGAAACGCTGGTGCGGATCTCCGAGACGCGCGGCGATGCCACGCCCGCGCAGCTTGCCCTGGCATGGCTGCTGACCCGACCCTCGATTTCGAGCCTGGTAATCGGTGCCCGCACCGACGCCCAGCTTGAAGACAACCTGAAAGCGGCGGAGATCACGCTGACCGCCGACGACATCGCCCAGCTGGAGACGGTAAGCCGGCCCCCGCTGCTCTATCCCTATTGGCACCAGAAAAGTACCGCCTCCGACCGGCTCTCGCCCGCCGACCTCGCCCTGATAGCCCCGCATCTGGACTGACCGCAATGCGCTGCGTAGCCGGTCTTTCGGCCCACGATCGCGATCCCGGGGCCGGACCGCTTTACGTCACGCTGGGCCAGTAGGACGCGCCTTGCCCGCCTTGATGGGGAAAGGGACGTGCGCAAACCGCCTTTCCTAGTGGCACGGATGCCGATACGGCCACCGGCTTGAAGCCTAGCGGGAAATAAGGACGCGAATGCCTGACCGACCGATCACTTCGCATGACGTCGCCAGGCTCGCCGGTGTGTCGCAGTCCGCCGTGTCCCGGGCCTTCACCCCGGGCGCCAGCATTTCGGCCGCCTTGCACGCCAAGGTGAAGGAAGCCGCAGCGCGATTGGGTTACCAGCCCAATCTCCTGCCGCGCATGATGGTGCAAGGGCGTTCGGGCATCGTCGCGGTGGTCATCGGCGGCGCCTACAACCCCTTCCACGCCGCAACGCTGGAGGCATTTTCACGGGCTATCCAAACCGCCGGCAAACGCATCATGCTGGTCCAGGCCGAAAACGACCGCGCCCTGGATGAAATGGTCGGCGAACTCATCGGCTATCGGATCGATGGCGTCGTCAGCGCGCTGTCGATCCTCTCGCAGGAGGCCGCTGATGCGATCTCGGCGCACCGCATCCCGGTTGTGACGCTCAATTCCGGCATCATCACCGACTACATCCATGTCGTGGAAATCGACAACACCAGCGCTGGCCGGGCTGCGGCGGACCTCATGATATCGCGCGGAGCCACACGCCTCGCCTATATCGGCGCCGACAGCATAGCATCGCGGGCCCGCCAGGCAGGCTTCTGCGCGGCAGTCGAGGATGCCGGGCTGCCGGCTGCCCTGTGTCTGCCGGGAAGCCTCGATCATGACGGCGGCCTCGCAGCGGGGCGCGAGATGCTGGCGGCGGCGGTTCGTCCCGACGGTATCTTCTGCGTGAACGACCTTACCGCCATCGGAGTGATCGACGCGTTCCGTCTCGAAGGAGGGCTGACAATCCCAGGTGATGCTCAAATCGTCGGTTTCGACAACATCCCCGCCTCTCGATGGCCGGGATATAACCTCACGACCATTGACCAAAACGTGGGCCGGATGGCTGAATGCGCGGTGGAGCGGCTGGACGCCGCATCATCAGACGGTTCAGGTCAAGCCATCTGCGTCGACTTCACCCTTTTGGAACGAGGCACGACTTTTCCGTGAATTGGCTCGCGATTGCGCGAGGCAATTGCAGTAAAGGCGGGTCGCGTAACCCGGCTTTCGCCATTGGAATGCTCCGTGCGTGCAGTACAAGGTCACCCGCCTGGGAAAAACCTTGCCCCGACAAATGGACTCCGTCTCCATTCGGACGACGGCATATGGACCGGGCGGGGGCGATCTGCCTGAAATGGCCCTTGTGCCCCGCGCCTCGTCTTTTGATCAGACAACCCGTGGCCGGCTAATCGAGTCTCGGGCAGTTTCCATGCGCCCGCTCAGGCGGCGCAGGAACCGACCAGCTGGATCAACCACCTCAAGATCATACCAATAGCCTGAATCCTCTGCAAAGGAGGCGCGAACCACCTTGGCATCACGAGGGGCGACGACATGCCGGTCAGACTGCTTCGACAACAGGTCACGGCATTCGAGCGAAATCTGCTCAGCGCCCGCGTTCTCGATGTGTAGGATCATGATCTCGTCCTTTGGCACCTGGCGGAACGAGGTGACGAGACCGGATCGCGTGTCGCCGGCCAGTTCGCGAAACCAGCCGTTCGGCCCGCGGACCTGCATATGGTATTCGGCGCCGGGCCACACCCCGCGCAATTCCTTGCCCGGTTCCACGGTGTAGTGCCGAGGCGGCAGGTCCAGATCTTTGAGGTCGTGCACCTGGTAAACGATCGTCGCGGTACCTTCGTTGCGGAATCTGAGTTCCATCCCGGAAGTCGACGGCACTTCCTCGATGAAGGGGGCGTAAGGCAAGGCGCGCGAGCGTCTGGTGCCCCCCTCCTGATAGAGTGCCTGACCTAGAGCGGGAGGCATTGGCTGGGGCAGTCGCAGCGCCGCTTCCACCCGGACGATCGCATCGCTGGTGTCGGGCAGGACGGGCTTACCGGCAACCGGCTTGGAGAAGTCGAAGGCCGAAGTCAGGTCCCCGCATACTGCACGGCGCCAAGGAGTGATATTAGGCTCCATCACCCCGAACCGCTTTTCGAGAAAGCGGATAACCGAGGTATGGTCGAACACCTGCGAGTTGACCCAGCCGCCGGTGCTCCACGGCGATACAACCGTCATCGGCACGCGCACGCTCAGCCCGTAGGCCAGGCCGTCGCTGTGGATGTCGTCGGCGAAGTCCACCGTCGATGCACCCGAGCGGCTACCGTCGGGATTGAGCGCCGGGGGCGCCGGCGGGGTGACGTGGTCGAAGAAGCCGTCGTTCTCGTCGAAGTTGAGGAACAGCACGGTGCGCGCCCAGACCTTGGGATCGGCAGTCAGCGCATCGAGCACGCGAGCCGTGAAGTCCGCGCCTTCGACCGGGCTGGAGCCTCCGGGGTGCTCGCTGGCGCTTTGCGGCGAGGCGATCCAGATCACCTGCGGCAGGCGGCCTGCCAGCGCGTCGGCCTTGAGGTCCTCGATCGTTGCGCGGGCCATTGCCTTGTCGTGCAGCGGCTCGCCGGGCCTGGCATCATTGTAGGCCTTGAAAGCCACCGCCGGGTTGGTCAGGCCCCAGAAGTTGTCCTTCGGGTCCTGGTACACCTTCCAACTGATCCCGGCCTTCTCCAGCCTTTCGGGATACGTTGTGTAGGTGTAGCGCGGGCCTTTGCCATAATTGGTGAGGTCGATCTTGTAGCGTTCGGCCTGCATTTTCAACTCCGGGGTGACGACGGCCTTGTAGTCCATCGCCACGCCGGAGGTATTCTCCGTCACCGGGCCGCCGCCCTTGCCCTTCGGGTCGTTGCCGCCGGCCCACACGAACAGGCGATTGGGGTTGGTCTGGCCGTGGACCGAGCAGTGATATGCGTCGCAGATGGTGAACGCCTCTGCCAGCGCGTACTGGAACGGAATGTCACCGCGCCGATAGTGGCCCATCGTCAGCGGAGTCTTCCAGGCGATCCAGTCGTCCCAGCGCCCCCCGCGCGACGCGCCGGTGGCGTCCTTCCAGCTATGCGGAAGGTCCGGCACCTTGAGCGCGGCAGTAGTGCGCGAATCCAGGTGGAAGGGCGGGATCGACCGCTCCTCCTTGTCGCGCTGGTCCCATACCAGGCGCTTGCCCGGCTCGGCGCTGGCTTCCTTGGCAGGTAGCGGCACGGGGTGCGGATCGGCAAAGCCCTGGACCCCGCGCATCGACCCGTAATAGTGGTCGAACGAGCGGTTCTCCTGCATCAGGATGACAACGTGCTGGACATCCATGATCGTGCCGGTGCGGCGGTCGGCGGGGATCGACAGGGCGCGGGCGATGCTGGGGGGCAGCATCGATCCGGCCACGGCGATCCCGGCGCCCTGAAGGAAGCGGCGGCGGTTGGGGGTGTGGGTCATGACGGCCTCAGAAATCCTGCTGGAAGCGCACACCGGCGACGCGCGGCTCTCCCCGGATCGCGGTGGGTGTCCCGAAGGACTTTCCAGTATTGCCGAGGTCCAGCAGGAAGTTCTTGTCAAACAGGTTATTGACGTAGCCTTCCACGCTCCATCCCGCAGCCTCGTCGCCCAGCCCCACGCCTATGTTGGTCACGGCATAGCCCTTCTGCGTTTCGTAGGGCTTGTTGTCGGCGTTGAAGAAGGTCTTGGACTGGTAGAACTGCGTCACGCGGACATGGCCGACCATGCTGTCGCTAACCGAATGCTCGTAGTTGACCGCCAACGAAGCCTTGTGGTGCGGCGAGAGGCGGAACTGGTTGCCCGAATAGTCGGCACCCGCGGCTGTTACGTAGTAGGTATAGCCGCTGTCGTTGTAGGCATAGCTGGCGATCAGGTCGAGACCGGGCAGCACCGGTCCTCGCACTGACGCCTCCACGCCCTTGCCGCTGGCCTTGCCCGCGCTGTTGATGATGCCCTGTACGGTGGACGTGTCGCGTACCTGCAGGTTTGTATAATCGTACTTGTAGAGCGTGAGGTCGGCGTTGATGCGGCCGATCTTGGCCTTGATGCCGCCTTCGTAGTTCATCACCTTTTCCGGCTTCACGATGTTCCAGGTCGCCACCGGCTGGATCGCTTTGGTGCCGAACGAGGCATCGACCACGCCGGAACGAACGCCGCGCGCCACGCCAAAGTAGACGTTGAGATCGGGCGTGATCTTGAACGACAGCGCGCCGCGCGGGGTCCAGAAGCCGAAGGTCTGGTTGTAGGACGAGACGTTGCCGCCGCTGTTGCCGAAGATGCCCGCCGGGTGGACGATGCCGGCGACGCCGCCGACGGTCCTCTGTGCGGCCGAGGCGGACGTGCCGGCGTCGTCATGGGTGTAGCGCAGGCCCACATCCAGCGTCAGCCGGTCGAAGAAGGTCTTCGAGGCGTTGACGTAGCCTGACAGGCTGGTCCGGTCGTTGAGCCGGGTGATGCCGCTGTAGTTGAGCGAAGTGACCGGCAGGCCCATGTAGCTGGTCGCGGCGACGACCGGCTTGTCCGGCGCGGTGATCGAAGGGAAGCTGCCGAGCAGGTACTGCTCGTTGACGCCGAACGCGATAGTGTCGTCCACCTTCTCGTGCCACCATGATCCACCAGCGATCAAGGTGAAGCTGGGATCAGGCGTCCAGGTAAGGCGCGCTTCCTCGCTGTACTGCTTCTGCAAAGTGTTCTGGTCACCGATGACGAAAGCGTAACCGGTGCCGTCGCCGTCCCAGCGCTCGGCCGCCTTGACGCGGCGGAAGCCGGTGAAGGAGCGCAGGGCAAGGCTGTCGCTCAACTCGATCTGGTTGTCCCAGGTCACGCCGAATACAGTGCGGTCGATGCCCTGGTCCGGGCGGTCCTGCGCGGCGGCGGTGAAGGGGCTGGTGTCGCCTCCCTCGGGGACCAGTACGATCGACTTGAACTGTGTCGCGTCGGGGTGATCCTCCTGATAGGTGAAGATCAGATCCGAGGTGATCCGCTCGGTTGGCGTGAAGCGGATCGTGCCCCGGCCATAAAACGTATCGATGCTGTTGAGCCGGCCGCCGGGAATGGCGAGGTTGCGCACGGTGCCGTCGCGCTTCTTGACGCGCACCGCGGCGCGCACCGCCAGCTTGTCGTCGACGATCGGCGCGTTGACGACGCCGGTGAGGTTGAACAGGTCGTATGAGCCGACTTCGGCGCTGACCGAGGCGGAGAAATCATTGGTGGGGCGGCGACTTTCCACTGAAAGCACGCCGATCACCGATCCGCGTCCGAACAGCGTACCCTGCGGTCCGCGGATCACCTGGACGTTGGCGACGTCGAGCAGTTCGGAAATGGCGCCGCCCTGACGGCTGTTGTCGATGCCGTCGACGAAGACCGAGATGGTCGGTTCGGACACCGGGCTGGAATCGTCGGCAGTGATGCCGCGCAGGTTGAAGCCCGAACGCTGGACGCTCTGTTCCTGCACCAGCAGGCCTGGGGTGTAGAGCGAAAGCTCCCCCATGCCCTGTATCTTGAAGGTTTCGAGCAGTTTCCCCGACAGCGCGGTGACCGGCACCGGCACGTCGACAAGGCGCTGTTCGCGCTGCTGCGCGGTAACGACGATTTCGCCCTGCGCTTCGGCGGCGGAGACGGCGCCGTCACCTGCGGCCGTGGCGGCATCGGCGCCCGCCATCGGCATCGCCGACTGCGCATGGGCCGCTTGCGAAAACAAAAGTACAGCTGACGCAGCACCATACATGAGCGCCATTTTGACTGGTTTACTGTGCATCCGTGAAACTCCTCAGAACCTGATGAGCGGCACCTACGAGACGAATGTACAATTTTTGTGACAGATGCATACAAATGTGCAGGTTCTCAGCAACCTACTAAAATAGCAGAAATATTTCTGATTCCGCTATTTCACGGCACGGTCACTACCTCGCCACAGAGCCGGACGGGGCGTTACAAAAACAAATGTTCAGCTTTTTTCGAGCAGTTGGCGGCCTGCGATTCGTGCCATCGCCGTCAGGTCGTAGAGCCCGTCGATATCCTCAACCGCGACCGATACCATCAGGCCCATCGACGCCCATAGCGCGTGCGAGGCCGCCCGCATCCGGGTCACGTCCCGGCGCGTGGCCTGGTCGAGCCCGGCGTAGGTGATCGTCCCGCGCTGCTGCCGGATCGCAAGGCCCAGCGAGGGATCGGCAACTCCGCGCGCCGCCGCCATCGATATCTCGACCATGCCGCGGCTCGCCAGTTTCTCCACGCCGGTCGGCTGACGGATGCGAAACCTTTCCGCTGTGTCGATAACTCGCGGTGCCTCGGCGGGCGCGCTGGTGAACCCGGCGTTGACCTTTTCAAAAACCCGGAGGATGCCGCTGAACGAGAGGTCTGCGATCGACTTGAAATGGTAGGTGGTCAGGGCAAGCGACACGCCGGCACGGTCCGCCACGGCGCGGTTGGTGATCGCCGAAAGGCCGTCCGCCTCGATAATCGAAGCGGCGGCGTCGACGATGCGGGCACGGCTCTCCGCTCCCCGCCCTTTTGCCGCCGCGCCCTCGCTGGGCGGGTTGCTGCCGGGATCGGCGAAGAAGCGCCTCGCCAGCGCCGTGACCGACGACGGTTCCGGTGTCTTTTCCTGGCCGGTAAGCAGCAGTGCGGCTTCGAGGAAACCGGCCCGCGCGAGGTGGAGGTAGCTGGCGGACGCGGCGCAACTGATCGCGAAGCTGCTTTCCGACAAGAGGTGAAGGCCCAGCACGTCCATCGCCAGTGGATCGATGTCGGCGCTCGCGCCCGCCCGGCGCAGCGCATCGCGCCGGGCGACGAGCCATTCCCGGCACAGAGCCGCGAACTGCGGCGAGGCGGGGGCCGATAGCAGAAGTTCGAGCAGCACCAGCATCTGCGTGCGACGCGAACCTCCCGCTTCCTCGCAGGCCACCCATAGAAATGCGGGCAGGATGTCGCCCGTGACTTCCATTTGCGCGCATTCGTTGACGATGGTGTCGAGCCTGTCCAAGTCGCCGCGCACCACTTCGGCGAAGCACGCCGTGATCAGGGCGTCCTTGTTGCCGAACAGGCTCGAGATTGCCGCGAGGCCAACCCCGCAGCGCCCCGCGACGTCGCGCAGCGTCGCGCCGCGAATGCCGTTTGATGCCAGCAGTGCGATCGCCTCGGCCAATATCCGCTGGCGCAGATCGGCATCGGTGGGCGCGATGGGGGAGGAGGCAGAGGCCATGGGGAAACGCTTAAAGGATGGGCCGCGATACCGCCAGCGACGGATCGCGAACACGCGCCGGTCGCTCGGACGGGTATAGCAGGGTGATGGCAACACCGACCAGCCCGGCCAGGCACGATGGCAGCGCATAGACCAGCCGCACCGCTTCAAGCGCGGCCGTAGCATTTGGAGCGCTAGGGCTGAAACCCGCGTGCGCCAGCAGCCACAGCGCTGCACCGATGCCAAGCCCGGCCGCCAGCTTGAGCGTGACGTTGAACAACGCGTAGTAGCTGCCCGACCGGCTCGCACCTTCCGACTGCCCTCTGCGCCCGGCGATATCGGCCACCAGCGCGCGAAGCAGCATGTAGTCGGCGCCCCACGAAACGCTGCGCAGACACAGGAAACCGCCGAGTAACCAGGCGTTGCCGGCGGGTAGCAGCAGAGCCAGCGGCGCCAGCAGTGCGTTCCAAGCGAAGACCAGCACAAGTGTCCCGCGTTTGCCCAGCCGGCGGCTGACGCAGAACCACACGGGCAGCGCCACCAGCGCAACGAGCGACTGTATCAGCATCAGCATGCCGGCCATGCGGTCCAGCCCAATCGCCCGCTCCACGAAGAACACGAATGTTCCGGCATTGGACGCGTCGGCCAGCCCGACGAGAGCGTAGAGCACCAGCACCTTGACCAGTGCGGGGTCGGCGAGGATCGCGGCGAACTGGCGAGCGGGGCTGGCGGTCTGTCTAGCGGCGGTGTGATTGCCGCCGGGCTCAGGGATCGCGTAGAGTACAAGCAGCACCGACAGCGGGGCCAGCAGGATCAGGATCCATCCCATCGTCGCCACCTGTCCGGCGCGGTTCGCCAGGGACAGGCGCTCCAACACAGCGGGCAGCAGGATAATCAGGGGCATTCCCGCCGCCGCGAACCACACTTTGGCGCCCATGATCCGCGTGCGTTCGTGATAGTCGTCCGACAGTTCCAGGCCCCAGCCACCATGAGGCACCACCATCAGCGTATAGCCCAGGTGCATGGCCGCGCACCATACCGCGATCGTGGAGATGTCGGTGCCGGGGCTGGCGAAGAACACGTGCCACGTCCCCGCGACGATCAGCGGCAGGCTGGCCACCATCCACGGCCGGCGCAGCCCGAAGCGGGTGGGGAAGCGATCGCTGGCCCAGCCCACGAGCGGATCGGCGACCATGTCGAACAGACGTATCCACATCATCAGGGCGCCCGTGGCCACAAGGCTCAGCCCGATGGTTTCAGAGAAGAAAGGCGGCAGGAACATGCGCCAGGGCAGTTCGATCGCCTGGAACACCAGCACCGGCGAGGAGAAGATGCCGAGCTTTATCCAGCCTAGGCGACTGATCGGCTCGGTTGGCAACTGCGTCCCTCGTCATCGAACCGCATCATGCGATTCTGTTCGTTAGGCCTCTTGCCCACATTAGTGACAACGGCATGACCGAGTGGCGTAGTTTTGGCT
The DNA here is from genome assembly GCF_001046635.1 of Novosphingobium barchaimii LL02. GTDB lineage: Bacteria > Pseudomonadota > Alphaproteobacteria > Sphingomonadales > Sphingomonadaceae > Novosphingobium > Novosphingobium barchaimii. Next base: position 337,614 of record NZ_KQ130453.1, on the reverse strand, counting down.
TCGACCCAACCCGCTCGCGAGCGGCCATGGACCTTTCCTGAAAGGGGCGGGAGTGGGATTGGCCTCCTCCAACCTGCACCGTATGTCCGGTCATGTCATGACCCGGCGCAGTATGGCGGCGAAGCGCTCCGGGCGGAGACGGCTCGACGCAGGGTGACGGTCTTGATCAAAAGGTGATAGTGCGGAACAAGATTGAACCTGCAGAATCGCAGTTTCGCACCATCTATGGCGCCCGATGACCACCGGTTCATCTCGCGCAAGGTTGAACTTTATAGGCGGGATTCCGCATAAAACTGCTCTTACTTCACCGGGACGGTTGGCATTCGGTCACGCGAGGTCGTGACCCCGAGATCGGTTCTAGATCACGAGCAGTCAAATTTGCTGTTCCATACGGAACAGAACCGCCTCCAGTGGCGTCGGAGGGGCAATCGGATAGTTTTCGTCTTCATACCGATCAACGAGAGTAGAGAGAGTATCGCGTTCAACGGCTTCAGGCGTACCGCCTTCAGCGTGAAACAGCACTTCGGGGCGCTCGATAGCTACTTCATAGTCGGCTTCGTTGCGGATATGGACTATCATGCTATTGTTCATTTCTTAATTCGCCAAAAGTTACGGCATTCATTGAAGATCTGACCGATTGAACGGTGTTCTTTAAGACAAGCCGGGGTATGTGCCGGATCATCAAGATTTCATAACACCGATATTTTTCGGGGGAAATTTCCAGGTAATCCCATAGCCACAACCGCAGGTTCTTTAGCACGCCGATGTAAATCTGCGACGACGGATCGTCAGAGCGATTGTTACCCTTGAGGGCGGCATTACATGGCTGAGGAGTGCCTCTAACCATCATTCCGCGTCTGGCGGAAACCTACTTGCGAGCCAGTCTTCCAAATCGCCAATGTCCCAGAAGTACGTCGGATCGCCCATGGCACGAACATGCCGTTCGTAGGCTGGCAAGATCACGTTTATGTGATCGGCCCAAGCCCCTCTCATGACATGAGCCTCGAGCAATTCCGCCGGCTTCATGAAAAGGGTGCGCCGACCGTCGATGATCGTGTCGACGGGCACTTCACGCCGGACGATGGCGAAGAAGCACCATTCGCCGACGTCGCAGCGAAGGCGGTATATGACCGCATGCGTGGGATCATCATCCTCATTGGGAATGTGCTCGACACGCATTGTGCTGGCTGAGTAGCAATCGTGGAAGCGTTTCAGCCAGGTGCCAGCATTAGACAAATCATCGATGGAGAGCTTGGGGTCGCTACCCGGGTGCGCGTCGAGCATGGTCTGAAGCGTCCCAACCCATCGGCCCGCTTCAAGCCAGTCATCACTTCCGTCGTCCCGGGTAGGGAGAACAATAGGCCCTACCTCATGGCGCCCGCCGTCAACAACTACGGTGGCACGCACATCGCCGGGACCAGACCACCCGCCCAATCGAACCCGATCACGCAATTGCGCCACCGCCAGACGCTCCGTGGGATCCAGGAAAAGCGTCCCACGTAGGTCGCCATCTCGCCAGGTCAGGGTCAGGCACCCCATGTCAAGGCGCCACGCCTGCTGCCTCATTCCGAGTGCAAGGTAGCTGCTGGAATAAAACCTCCCTGCCAAGCTAACCTTTGAACCATCAAGCGGCCGCCGCAGGGTAACGAGACAGGTCTTGCCGCTTGGCGCGATGGCAACTTTCCATCCCTTTTCGTCGAAAATTGGAAGGGGAAGTTCGATTCCGAAGCGTTTACGCGATGCCTGAAGAGACGTGATCGGAGGATTTGAACGTAAGCCCAGCTCCCAGTCCACGATGTCTCTGGGTGAACCAGACAGCGTGACTGAGTAGCCCCTAGATTTCTGGACGCCTTCTATCCTAATTTTGAGGACAGGAGACGACGATGGGGAAGCCCAATTTCAGCGATGAGTTCAAGCGTGATGCGGTGGCCCAGATCACCGAGCGCGGGTATCCGGTAGCGGAGGTTTCTGAACGGCTCGGCGTCAGTCAGCATTCGCTGTACGCATGGAAGCGGCAATTGGCGAAGGTGGTGTCTGGCGATGCCAGCAAGGATGCCGAGATCCGCCAGTTGAAGCGCGAGCTGGCCCGGGTGACCGAGGAGCGCGATATACTAAAAAAAGCCACCGCGTATTTCGCCAGGGATGCAAAGTGAGATACGCATTTGTTGCCGAGCATCGTGACCAGTTCCGGGTTCGATCGATGTGTCGGTGCCTGCGCATCCAGCCCAGCGGCTTCTATGCCTGGCAGAAGAACCCGCTGAGCCAACGGGCCCGGGAAGATGTTCGGCAGACGAAGTTGATCCGGCAAGCCTGGAACGACAGCGGCAAAGTCTATGGCTACCGCAAGTTGCACGACGACCTGCTGGATCAGGGCGAGACCTGCTGCCCGAACCGTGTTGCCCGGTTGACCAGGCTGGCAGGTATCAAGGCGCAGATCGGCTACAAGCGTCGGCCGGGGAGCTATGGCGGCAAGCCATCCCTGGCGGTCGACAATACTCTGGACCGGCAGTTCGACGTCGCTGCCCCCGACAGGGCCTGGGTGACCGACATCACCTACATCCGCACCCTAGAGGGCTTTGCTTATCTGGCCGTTGTGATTGATCTCTATTCCCGCCGCGTGGTGGGGTGGTCGATGCAGAGCAGGCAGACCACCGATGCGGTGCTGCAAGCGCTGCACATGGCGGTATGGCGGCGCGAGCCGAAGCAGCGGGTGCTGATCCATTCGGATCAGGGCTCGCAGTTCACCAGCATGGACTGGGCTGCCTTCATCCGGGCTCACAATCTTGAGCATTCGATGAGCCGGCGCGGCAACTGCCATGACAACGCTGTCGCCGAGAGCTTCTTCTCCTCGCTCAAGCGAGAGCGCATCCGGCGCCGGACCTACAAAACACGCGAGGAAGCCCGGCAGGATGTGTTCGACTACATCGAGATGTTCTACAACCCGGTGCGCAAGCAGGTCAGAAACGGGATGCTGTCACCCGCCCAGTTCGAACGGCAGCAGATTTTGAAAGCAGAAGGCGTCTAGAAAACTAGGGGCTACTCAAAAACTAGGGGCTACTCACCCTAGGGCGACGTCCGCGTCATCCATAACGGTGAAAATTGCGCGTCCAGTCGCGATTTACTCGCGTCTGGGCAAATCACTGAGCCAGCTGAGGCGATCATTGGTCGATGGCAGGTGGATCAGATTCTGCGAGCGCTGTTTCTGCGGGAACGAAATAGGATCGCCATCGAACGTAGCCATGGATAGAGGCTGCTCGACATCCGATCAGGTCAAGGAAAGCCCCCCAATGCGTTACGCACTCGCCGCCGCACTGCTCGTATCAGCCGCCCATTCGACGCCAGCTATGGCTTGGGGCGCCATCGGCCATCGGATCACCGGCGCGATCGCCCAGGACAATCTCAGCGGCGTGGCCCGCGCCAACGTCGAGATCTTGCTGGGCAATGAGGATCTGGCCGAAGCTGCGACCTGGCCGGATGATATGCGCTCCGACCCGTCCGAATTCTGGCAGAAGACTGCATCGCCCTGGCACTACGTGACCGTCGCCGGCGATGACTATCAGGCGTCGGACGAGCCAAAGGAGGGCGACGCAGACGCCGCCCTCAAGCGCTTCACCGCGACCCTGCGCGATTCTAAAGCCTCGGCCGACGACAAGCGCCTGGCACTGCGCTTCATCGTCCACATCATCGGCGACCTGCATCAGCCGCTCCATGCTGGCGGGGGCACCGACAGAGGCGGCAACGACGTGAAGGTGACGTGGTTCGGGAAGCCGACCAACCTCCACACCGTCTGGGACTCCAGCATGATCGAGCAGCGCCAGCTGTCGTACTCCGAGTATGCTCACTGGCTTGAGCGCGCTACCACGCCGGAAGAGGTGGTGACATGGAGCGTGCGCGATCTCCAGGTCTGGATGCACGAGAGCATCGCGCTGCGAAAGACGATCTATCCGGCAAACCCAGCCCTGTCGTACGACTATGCGTACCAGCACCGCGGAGAGATCGACCAGCGGTTGAAGATGGCTGGCGTTCGCATCGCGGCTTACCTTAACTGGGTGTTCGAGACCCCGGATGACGGCGGTAAGACTGCGAAGCGACGGTAGCTGAACGAGCCGATTTGCTGGCTGGCGCTGCTGGACCCGTTTGGAGGTCCAGCAGCGGCATCAGCTGCCTACGATTCTGCGACGTGTGGGAGTAGGTATTTCAGGCAACGCCAAGCATGCTGGCGCCAGTCGCAAGCACAGCCTCGCTGGCGGAGCGTGGCTCCCAGTTCAGCAGCTGCTTTGCCTTCGCAGAGGAGAAGACGCTTTCTCGCCCCAGATCTGGGGTCAAAGCCTCCATCTCGGTATCCGCCACGGCCTCGCGGAAGACTTCATCCGGCAGCGTGTCGGTTGGGGCTTTGGCTGCAGCATCGCCGAACTCAGCGCGAAGCACCGCTGAGATGTCCGTGAGCCACAGGAAATCTGCGCTCGCGATCCAACGTTCGCCCATCGCAGCCTCATCATTCAGAGCACGAACGTGCAGCTTTGCCAGATCACGCACATCGACGATCGCAAAGCCCAGACGCGGCGCGGCAGGCATGTGCCCATCGAGCATCTGACGGATGAGCTCGAGGCTGGCGCTGGCGTTGGTCCCCAACGTCAGGCCTTGAATGAAACTCGGGAGAACCGTTGCTATACGCGGTCCATTGGCGTTGCTGCGTGCGAACTGCCACGCCGCACGCTCGGCCAGCGTCTTGGACTTCGTGTACGTGTTCGTGTCGGGCGCTTCGATGTCGGTCCAGTCGTTCTCGTCTTAGGCGCCGGTCGTCTTGTCGGACGGACGTGCCGCAACGACCGACGAAGTGATGACCACTCGCTCGACGCCAGCCTGCGTGGCAGCGGCGAGCACGCGCATGGTGCCTTCAACCGCCGTCGCGATAGTATCGACGCCGGGACGGTCCATCACAGGTTACGCCACATGCGCGACCTGGCGCACGCCTTCCATCGCAACTCCCCAGCCGGCGTTGCTCAGAAGGTCGGCGGCAACGAATTCCAGACGGGAAGTATCCGGGACAACGCTGGCGATGTCGGCTCGCACGGCATCTACGCGATCCAAATTGCGAAGAGTCACGCGCACGTGATGGCCCTCGCTCAAGAGCTGGGCAATGGCCCAGCCACCGAGGTAGCCGGAGCCGCCGGTGACGAGGGTTATGTCGTTGTTGTTTGCCATTGGATTTCCTAACCAGTACCTAATGGGTACTGGTCATGTCCGGCGTCATGCCGGGCGACAAGAAGGCACTTTGATGAAACTGGGTCATCGCGATATCCCATCGGAAGCTTGCCGTACGGTCGGCGACGTCCTCGGTCAGATCGGCAACAAGTGGTCGATCCTCGTGATGGTGCTGCTCTCGCAGCGGCCGTGGACATTCAATGCGCTGCGCCGTGAGATCGACGTTATAACCCAGAAGATGTTGACCTCGACGCTACGTGGGCTCGAGCGCGATGGCTACGTCGACCGGACTGTCCTGCCTGGTTCGGTTGTGCAGGTCGAATATCGCCTCACAGAACTCGGACACGATGTGCTGACGCCGATGAATGCATTGGCGGACTTCGCCGTCGATCGGCGAGATGACGTGATCGCCGCGCGGGCGGCTTACGACGCAGGCTGAACTAACAGGCTCACTGACCACTGGAGAGCGGCCAAGTGTAGATCCTCAGAAGCGCGCCTCGAGGGGTGGGACGCCGTTCTCACGCGCCCGGTCCTCGATGCGAGCAAGCATGGCGCGCTTGCGCTGGGTCCGCTGCGATCCTCTGTTTCGCATGGCATCTGTGCGTTCTGGGGTATCGATGATGCCCAACGCGGCTTTGCGCTCGCGTATGCCCTTGAGAAGATCGGAGAGGGTGATGATCATGTGCCCTTCCTCCGAGGTCTTGGGCTGGCGGTTATGCCAGCGATCATACGCCAAACCGAGCGATTGTACCAGAAAGCGCAGGCCAGCAATGATGGGTGACCGCCGTTCAGATTGATGTTCTCAATATGTTCTTTTGATGATAGTCTGCGCCTATGACCGACTCAGTCATCCGCAAGATCATTCACGTGGATATGGATGCCTTCTTCGCTTCCGTGGAGCAGCGCGATAATCCTTCCCTTCGCGGGAAGCCGGTGGCCGTCGGTCATGGTGCGGCCCGTGGCGTGGTCGCTGCCGCCAGCTACGAGGCGCGCAAGTTCGGCGTGAAGTCGGCGCTCCCCTCGGTGACGGCCCGCCGGCGCTGTCCCGAACTGATCTTCGTGCCGCCTCGATTCGAGGTCTACAAGGAAGTGTCGCGCCAGATTCATGAGGTCTTTGCGCGCTACACCGATCTGATCCAGCCGCTCTCGCTCGACGAGGCCTACCTCGACGTGACGGCGAACAAAGCTGGCATCGAGACCGCATGGAAGACGGCTAAGGCGATCCGCGCAGCGATCCTGGAAGAGACCGGGCTGACGGCTTCGGCGGGCATCTCGTACAACAAGTTCCTGGCCAAGCTGGCGTCGGATCATCGCAAGCCGAACGGGCAGTTCGCGGTCACCCCGGACATGGGGGCAGCATGGGTGGAGACCTTGCCTGTAAGCCGGTTCCACGGGGTGGGTCCGGTCACGGCCGACAAGATGAAGGGTTTGGGTATCGAGACCGGCGCGGATCTGAGGGCGAAGTCGCTGGAATTCCTCCAGCAGCATTTTCGCAGCTCCGCCGAGTGGTACTACGCCATTGCGCGCGGCATCGATCATCGCCCGGTCAATCCCAACAGGGTGCGCAAGTCATCGGGCTCGGAGACAACCTTCGACCGTGACCTGACGGACGCGACCGAGATCGAGGCGGGTATTCTCAAGATGGCGGACGACGTCTGGGCTTGGTGTGATTCCCGGCAGGCATTCGGTCGAACCGTCACGGTGAAGATCAAGTATGGCGACTTCCAGCAGATTACCCGCAGCCGCAGCCAGCCCAGCGTCATCGTGTCACAGGAGAACCTTCGGCGATCGGCTGTAGATCTCGTTCGCACTGTTCTCCCGCCGGCCAAGGGTATCCGGCTGGTCGGCGTCACGGTCTCGAACTTCGCGGAAGCAGCAGCGCCAGAGCATGAAGCGGTCGAGACGGAGCTACCGATCTTCGCAGAGTGCCAGGCGGCATGATGCTGGACTTGTTCGACACACCAGTGCTGCCGGGCCTGGCAGAGCGGCGAGATATCATCGACCGTGCGGAGGAGCAGATGTTGATCCGCCGGATCGACGAGAGCGACCTGACGCCGTTCCGCTTCCAGGGTTGGACGGGCAAGCGGCTGACGACGTCGTTCGGCTGGTGTTACGACTTCGAGGTCGGCCGGCCGATGGAGGCTCCGCCGATCCCCGACTGGCTGGCGCCGTTCCGCGATCGTGCGGCGCAGTTCGCCGGACTTGATCCGGATCTCCTGATCCAGGCGCTGCTGATCCGGTACGATCCCGGTGCTGGAAGCGGCTGGCACCGAGATCGCCCGGTGTACGAGCACATCGTCGGAATTTCGTTAGGTGCGCCAGCGACTATGCGATTTCGCAGTAAGCGTGCGGATGGCTTTGCGAGAACTACTATGCCGCTCGAGCCACGAGCGGGATACCACATTAGTGGCCCTGCCCGTTACGATTGGGAGCACAGCATTGCCGAGATGGATCGGCCGCGCTGGTCGATCACTTTCCGCAGCTTGTCACGAGTCCGCTGACATCGTGATCCCACTTACTGTCTCAGGGCGGCTCGGTAGCAAATCTTGAACGACGGTTTCGATCAAGCTGACAAAGCACAGCGTGAATGGGTCATTGGCCAACGTCCGCTGCCAGACGGCAGCCGATGTCGAACGATGGTGATGGTCAACCAGGAGCCCACCAACGACAGAACCAAATGCGATGGTATCTCAAGGACGGGATCCTCTTTGCACTTTTCTGACTTGGCGGCAAAAGTGCCAGATCGACGTTCCGACATTGACCCAGCGGTCCCGCGTGGCGAGCTGGGGATGTTGCCAGACAGCATGTATGTCATTCACGCTGGCATTGGCGATCTTGGCTTCATTAAAGCGAGCCAGGACGATTTCCGAGAAGCAATTGTTGTAAACGTCGACACGATTGACGCCGTTGCTAAGGGCTACGGGACAAGCCCGGAGACGGGCCGCCGTCAGGTTGAATGCAGACCCGCAACACAGTGCTGGTGATCACACCGCCACAATCGTTAGAAAGTTCGGCTATTCCGGTTAGCGTGTGGAGAGACCATAACAACCGAAAGGTCTTTACTTTCTGATTTATTCTAAAGTTTATCCCACATTTTCCCATTATTGAGAATTGTGGGATAAATCGTCTATTATCAATAACGTGTTCTAGTAGATCCGGGATAGGTTAAGATTCTGCATTGCAAAGTAGCAAGCACCAAGAGCTCTACACTGCAGGAGCGAAATGGGCGCTACGGTTCAAAACCATTCGAGCATGTGTTCTGCCACTGCACATCCGCGGAATAGGTTCCTGCATATCAAGGATCGATGAGACCATAAGAATGACTTGGCGTTAAACCACGGTCGAGAAAATTAATAGTTCTGGAATCATGGAACTATTGATATACGAGTCGCAGGAAGCCTCGCGTGCATTTCGAACTGATCGCAGCCCGCCCCAATTGTTGCATTGAGTCTTGGGCGCGTCCGCATGATTCTGGAGTATTGGAATGTTCTCATGCAGTAACGAACCTGTCCGACCTGATCCCTTTATGGCGATACCTTATCTTGACCCGCTAGGCATCGACCAGATGCAGGACCCTCCGGTCACGTTGAGTGCGCGCCAGTTGGCACGACTGATCTCGGTCGCCGCAGAAACTGGTCAACGCTTCAGCTACAGTAGGCGAATGGATCCGGTAGAATGGATGTATGCCCGCCAGCCTCTCTTCTCTGAGCGGTCGGCTATAGATGCTTGTCAGGATCGGCCTGATTATCAGCGCGCAATCATTGCTCACGGTCTCTGCCTGAGTGCGATGACCAAACCAGGGCAGATCGATGCCCTGCTCCTTGGATCGCCTGCCTCAGACCCGATCGGCACAATCGGACCTCGTAATCGGGAGGCACGACAGTCGTTGCGGCTTTTTACCGTGAGCATCACCGAAGCGACTGACTCCGGACGGTGCATGATCTTTCTCGCCATCCTTGCCCGTAACGAAGATGCAGTTGCGCTGGACGTGCGAGGTCGCTTTGGCGACATCACTGCTGGCAACGCTCTCGTCAGGGAAGGATTCGACCCGAGTGAGCCGGTAGCAGCCGCGCTAGTCTCCGAACCGATGGGAGCAACGTTGCTGCTGATCGCCGACGATCCTACGTCGGAGCTGGCAGAAGGGCTCGATGTTCAGATTGAAAGTCGGTTCTTGAACTGACAGGCAACTACACGAATGGGGTGCGCGCCGAGGCTTCCGACACCCTTTAAGGCCTCTTGGCCCGTAAAAAAGTGTGCATATAATCTGTCGCACATCATCTGAAAAAAGTTGTGATAACGATTATGCCTAAGCTTTACCGGCCATGGCGAGACCATATGACACTTTGAATTCGGCCCACGTATCCCCAATATTTTCTCCGCAGTCCCGAAACGGACCATTGTCCAGAAGCAGGGTCAATTTATTGAAAAAACTGTGCCTTTTTTGATTATTTATTGACCCCATGACCTTGTCGCTCGACGATCGAGGCTCAATCTTTGCCTCATCAAACGCGAGTGTGACCCCTTGTATTGGCGGTCGCCAAGGAGGTCCCATGGTTACGAAAGCAACTGCGACGGCTCAGGAGTATCTGGAAGCGCTTGCTGACGAATTGGCGGTCAGTGAAGCTCGTTACGAACAGGCGGAGCGCAGCTACCACTCACTTGGAGACTGGTTGAATCGCGACGCATCAACGATCGCGCAGTATTCGCCGGCCGTCTATGTTCAAGGCTCGTTCGGACTGGGTACGGTCATCAAGCCGATCAAGGCAGACGCCGAGTACGACATCGACGCGGTGTGCGAATTGAAGGACCTGACAAAGGCTCAACTTACCCAGCGCGAGTTGAAGATTCTCGTTGGACGAGAAATTGAAGCCTATCGGGTATCGAAGGGAATGCACCAGCCGCTCGAGGAGCGACGGCGCTGCTGGACGCTGCGGTACGCTGACGGTGCGCAGTTCCATATGGACGTTGTCCCAGCACTCCCTGATGGCGCAGCCATGCGTGCGGTCCTCGAAGCCCGCTTCCTTGATGCGCAATGGGCCGATCCAGCCATTGGCATCACCGACAACGAGCATCACCTCTATGATTTGGTGACCCAGGATTGGCCGCACTCCAATCCGAAGGGATACCTTCGTTGGTTCAAGTCCCGGATGGAGGTCATTCAGCGTAGGCGTAAGCAGATCCTGGCTGACTCAATCCGTGCAAGCGTGGAATCCATTCCCGACTACAAGGTCCGGACGCCACTTCAGTCTGCCATCATGATCCTGAAGCGGCACAGGGACATCATGTACGTCAATGACGAGATTAACTGCTGTCCGATCTCGATCATCATCACGACCTTGGCAGGCCACGCATATGATGGCGAAGAGCAGATAGCTGATGCGCTGTTGTCGATCTTGAGCCGCATGGACCAGTTCATCGAACGGGTTAACGGCCAAGCGTACATTCAGAATCCCAGCGATCCGTTGGAGAATTTCGCTGACAAGTGGGCGACCTTCCCTGAGAGGGAAAGAGCGTTCTATGAATGGTTGGCGCAGGCGAGGCATGACTTTGCCACTGCTGCGCAGCAGGTAACACGCACGCGGATCACGGATACCTTGAGCCCGCATCTCGGCGCTGAATTGGCAAAGCGCGCTGAAGAACGGACGACGACGACGTCTGGCCTTCTTCGCCCCGCTACGGCTGCCGTTGCTGCGGCTGCTGCAGCAAACGCGCCTCATTCATTCGGCAACACGGCAAGGAAGCCGACCAAGCCGGCGGGGTTTGCATGATTTGGTGGCTTGAGCGTCACGACCGGTATCGAAGCGAACGGTCGGACATTGATGCTTTGGAGCAAAGCAGCGAGTGGCTGCAGAATGTCTCCTGGCGAATGGAAAACGACGCTCATCTCATAGCGGATTTCGAGATCCTGCTTCATGGTGAACCTATTGCCTTGACGTTGGCCTACCCACATTACTTCCCGGACGCTTGCCCTCGAGTCCTGGCGCCCGATGCAAGTAGACTCTCAATTCACCAATATGCGAACGGGGAATTGTGCCTCGAGCTTCGGCCGGATAACTGGGAACCAGCGTTTACAGGCGCGATGATGCTCGAGAGCGCTCGCCGACTGTTGCTAGGTGAAAGTCCTGCTCCAGGTGTACATGCTCGTGTGGCAAGCGCTCATCAATCGACTGTCGGGCAGTCGGTTCGATTTGCCAAGATGCGCTTCACCGTACCAGCGGACCTGAAAGAAGCATTTGCCCAATTGGAGCCGAATGTAGCTGTCGAAGCAGCGGTCAGCGAACACAATCACAGTGAGTTCTGGCTAGCGCGTGTTCGCCGCCTCGGCGCAACTGAGTCACCAATCTGGCAGGTACAGGGCGCGCCGGTATCGAATGAACGCGCCCGGTGTGCTGTTGCGGTCCACCTGAGCGATGACTTCCCCCTAGCGACGTGCCCAAGCGTTGAAGAGCTGACCGCGATGCTAGAAACCATTGGGGCTACGGATGCGCTAACGGTTGTGCACACCGACAAGTCGGAATTGTTCATCATCATCATGCATCGGGGCATGATGCGGATGTCGACGATACTGCACTTGTCTGATGGTCCGACCTCCTTTGAGTATCGTGCGGTCGAAACAGGCGCAGACACACCCAGACTACCGGATAGCTATGCTTCGTTGGCTGGGAAATCTGTAGCGATTGTCGGATGCGGTTCAGTCGGCTCGAAAGTCGCCACATCATTGGCGCGCGTCGGGGTTGGGAAATTCGTCCTGGTCGATGGCGACATTCTTGCACCTGGCAACTTGGTCCGCAACGATCTGGATGCACGAGCTGTCGGTCTAAATAAGCCCGATGCGCTGAGAATCCGACTGCTTGACGTCAATGCCAACACGCAAGTTATTGAACGACGGCAAGCTCTCGGCGGACAAGAGAGCAGTTCGTTCACTGAGGTCACGCTCGATCATATCGCATCGTGTGACCTTATCATCGATGCGACCGCCGAGCCCGTAAGCTACAACCTTTGCGGCTCGGTCGCGAAGCGCCAAAAGATTCCGATGATCTGGGGTGAAATTTACGAAGGTGGGATCGGTGGAATGGTCGTACGACTACGGCCTGATCATGACCCGGTCCCTCATGCTGCTCGCCGCCAAGTTGTAGAATGGTGTGCATTGCAAGGCATCGAGTGGACCGGAAAGGGAGCTGGTAGCTATGAACATCAAGGTCATGATGGGCACGTGATGGTTGCCGACGATGGCGATGTCAGCGTGATCGCTGCACATCTGACCCGGATGGCAATCGATACGCTCGTGCGTGCGGACACCTTGTTCCCCAGCTCTGCCTACACAATTGGCTTGGCTCCCGAGTGGATATTCACGGCCCCGTTCGAGGTCTTTCCGATAGATTTGGCGCAAGAGGGCGTCTGGGGTCCAGATGAGGTGATCAAGTCGCCGGAAGAGATGATCGCCCTGATGGCGGAGTTTTTCCCTAACAAGGTTGAAGCGGGTGCGGATTGAATTTCCCGCCGAACAACGATCCCGCATGCGCAACGTTGTCCGACGAGCTGGACGCAGTGAAATCGGCGGGATCTTGATGGCCGAGCAACTCGACCCCGGCGCATTTCGCATTGTCGGGTTCTCGGTAGATCCTACCCAGGGCAGCGCCGCGCATTTCGTGCGCTCCGTTGAGCATCATAACGAGGAACTGACCGCGTTCTTTGATAAAACCGGTCATGACTACTCGCGTTTCAACTACCTTGGCGAGTGGCACTCCCATCCCAACCACCATCCGGTTCCCAGCGGCGAGGACATCAGATCCATGCAGACCTTGGTCAACGGTGAGCGGGACATTCCATTTGCGCTCCTGTTGGTGGTCCGTACGTCATGGTGGCGCTTGACAGGGACAGCGACAATTTTCGAGCGCCAAGGCTTTCCGAAGCCGATTGGCCCCATCGCCAATATCATCGAGACGAAATCCGAATGAAACACGTCAACCACTTCATCACGTCGCTGATCAACTACATGTTTCGCCTTCGATCTCCCGGTTTGGCGCTCATTCGCTGGGGTGTAGGTCTGCTGGTGGCTATCATGGGCGGAGCTGCGATTTCGGTCGGGTTCCCTACGCCAGATGGTCGCTTCTCCTTCTCCTATGACAGCAGTTCCGGGCTTCCAGGATTAGCATTCTGGGCGATGTTCAGCGTCTGCATAGTCCTGATGGTCGCCGGACTGATCCTGATTTATGTCGAGCATCACCGGGAAGGCCGTAAGAAAGTCCTGGCGATAGAACTTCGTGGTCTCCGTGATACGAGTGGAACTCCGCTGTCGAAGGCTGTTCCCAGCCGCCTGAAAGGTCGCCGTCAATCGGTGCTGGTGAACCTGCGACAAGGTGCCGATGGTTCGATTCTCCAACCTGGCATCGCGTTGGGTCACATAACCCAACTGCCGACATCGATACGGCATCAAGAGGAAGGGTTTGATCGGGCGGACATCTCGCTTGTAGCGGCTGGAATGGCACCGGTCCCATATACCTTCCTCGCCGGTGTGCTGATCGATGACGAGTCTGAAGTGCTGCTGATGGATTGGGATCGCGGCTCCGAAGCTTGGCGCGAGTTGAACGGCACAGATGATGGGGAGCGCTTCATTGTCTCCGGGCTGGATGCCCTTACCGATGAGATAGAAGCTGTTGTTGCCGTATCGATGTCGTATGACGTCGACGCTGGCGCCATCGCCAAGACGTTCCCTGACCTGCCCGTGATTCACTTGAAAATGCCCAAGCCAAATCCAGCATCGTTCTGGTCTTCCGAGAAGCAGGTAGCTTTGGCGCAGCAGTTTTTCGACACGGTGCGTGCGCTTTGCGGGACGAAGGTGAAACTGGTTCACCTTGTGTTTTCTGCCACGAACAGTTCAGTGCTTCGCTTTGGGCGCTCCTACGACAAGCGCAACCTGCCAGACCTCATCGTTTACCAATATGACCAGGCTGCCACACCGCCGTACCCATGGGGCGTGCGGATGCCCGTTGGAACCACCGGACAAGCGTCGATCGAGACGAGGACTCTTCGAGTTGTTTAAGCGGAGTGGAGCGCGATGAGATATTCCGATAGATCCCGCAAAGCGGCTTTGTTGATGCGATAGACAATATGTCGGCTCTGGCGTTCGGAGGTCACAATGCCTCCGACGGACAAAATGTTGAGGTGGCTCGACAATGTGTTTTTCGGGATACCGAGGGAACGGGCGATCTCGCCAGCAGGGAGCCCATCCGGTCCGGAATGGACGAGGAGATTGATCGTCGCCAGACGCGTATCTTGAGCAAGCGCTCCCAGTGCAGAGACGACTGATTCGGTTTCCATCGGCAAATACTATGGCATCCAGCGAGACCTGTGGAGATAGGACTTCGTCGGATTGATGTCCGTGAAAATCCGGCCATACTTCCTATGAAACAGGTCAGGTTCACCGTTGATCGACGGAAGTTCACCGTTAGCGCAACGAAGGTTCACGTTACCCGAGCGCGATCAAAAGGATAGGGAGGGATGCGCCACTGGACGCAGCCGCCCCTCCTACCTATATACCGCTCGGTATGAAATGTTCGGCCCCCATTACGGCCCCCACCGCGAGTCGGGGCCGACCGCGTGAATTCGATCCCGACAAGGCGCTCGCTTCGGCTCTGCGCGTATTCTGGACCCGGGGCTACGAAGGCGCCTCGATGGCGGAGCTCACCGAGGCCATGGGTATTACCAAGCCCAGCCTCTATGCGTGTTTCGGCAACAAGGAAGCGCTCTTCAAGAAGGCGCTGGAACTTTATGAGCGCGACAAGCTGGCCTATGTCGGCAAGGCGCTCGATGCGCCCACTGCCCGCGGCGTGGCCGAGCGTCTGCTCAACGGCGCCGTCGCCACTCACTGCGGCACCAGCGATCCGCATGGTTGCCTTGGCGTCATCAGCACGGTCGCCTGCGCGACGGAAGACGATTCGATCCGCGAGCATGTCATCGCCCGGCGCATCGCGACAGAGGCGGCTATTGCCGAACGCTTTCTGCGTGCGCAGGGCGAAGGCGACCTGCCCGGCAGCGTCGACGCAAAAGCGTTGGCCGGCTGCCTGACCACTGTCCTGCAAGGCATGTCGGTCAAGGCGCAGGGATGCCTTTGCCCCACCGAGCTGCAAGGTACGGTCGACTCGTTCCTGTCGATGTGGCCCAGCCGCTAAGGCTGGCTCTCGGGAAAGCTGGAACGTGCGAGATTGCTGCCCAGCGTAAAGCAGGGCTCGCCGCCGTCCACGGCTCCCACGAAAATTTCATTCAACTGCCGTTCACCTCTTGAAAAGCGCTGGCGCGACCTAATTTACCGGTCGGTACAGAAAGCCGCTTGACGCAACGCAGCATGGAATATATACCACTCGGTATAGAAACACAGTGCCCGACTCGCCGCCGACGCGGTATCGGGTAATCCCTCAGCAACCAGCTGGCCCTCGCGGGTCGGTCATGGCGCCCAAACCCACGCGGGTCGCGGGGCCACATTACGCAGAACTGGCAGTTGCCCGGTTGGACACCCGTGTCCGGCGCCGGTCGACTGCACCCGAAACCCTTCCGGCTGCCCCGAGCCGGAAGTAGCCCCGGTGTGCGCCCTTCCCCCGTCCCGGGGCGTGCGCCGGGGCACTCCAAGGAAGGAGCACGAGACATGGCCTTCGTCAATTTCGCCGATGCAGCACACCAGGCGCTGCCCATCGCAATTTCCGTCCCGGCGCTCCCGACCGCCGAGACACAGCCGCTCTCCGCGCTGGAACACCGCGTCGTCGCGCTCGCGCGGGAAGACGGCCTTGCGACCCTGCGCCCCCAGCGCAAGCGAGGCTGGCTTTCGCGGCTGATCCTCGGCCCGACGCCGCCTTCGGCCATGCTGGCCAACGAACAGCTCGAAGCCCTGCGGCGCCTGGCGGTTCACGCCTGGCACCAGGGCTATACCCTGCCGGTCTCGGCGCTGAAGGAGGCCCGCGCGGCCGGTCACAGCGATGCCAAGATCGGTGCCGTCATCGATATCATCGGGCGCTCGAAAGCGCCCTTCCGGAGGCTCGCCGCGTGAATCTCGCCACATCTCTTGAAATCCCCTCCGAATACGCACGGGACAGCGAAGCAAGGACCGAGCGCGGCTCGTCCTCGCGCCGGATGCCGGTCGTGATCGGCGCGCTGGCGCTGGTCGCGGTCGCAGGCTTGGGCTGGAAGTTCCTCCAGCCCGAGCCCGCCGCCGCGTTGCCGCCGCCCACCATCGTCCAGACCGCCCATCCGTTGGTGCGCGATGTGACGCAGTGGGACGATTACGTCGGCCGTTTTGCCCCCAGCAAGACGGTCGAGGTGCGCCCGCGTGTGTCGGGTGCGATTACCCAGATCCTGTTCAAGGACGGCGACTATGTTCAGGCCGGACAGGCGCTGTTCGTGGTCGACCAGCGTCCCTACCGCGCCGCCCTTGCCGAAGCGCAGGCGGATGCAGCCTCGGCCAGCGCCAATCTCGCCCTCGCCCGTTCCGACTATTCGCGCGTTGCCGGGCTGACCGGGGACGAGGCGATGGCCGCCAGCGAAGTGGATCAGCGCCGCGCCCGTGTGCGCGCCGCCGAGGCTGCACTGGCCGGCGCCCAGGCACGGGTACGCACCCGTAGCCTCGACGTGGAGTTCGCCACGGTGCGCGCGCCGATCTCGGGCCGTGTGTCCGACCGCCGGGTGGATTCAGGCAATCTCGTCTCCGGCGACAATGGCGCCGGGGCCACGCTGCTGACCACGATCAACGCCGTTTCACCGATCTACTTCACTTTCGACGCCTCTGAATCGCTGTTCCTCAAGACCCAGCGCGACAAGGCCGAAAAGCGGGATGCCGCCCCTGTCGAGGTTCGCTTGCAGGATGAGGCCGACTATCGCTGGAAGGGCAGGCTGGACTTCACCGACAACGGGCTGGACCCGCGTTCGGGCACGATCCGCGTGCGCGCCAGCCTCGACAACGCCGACGGATTCCTGACGCCGGGCATGTTCGGCAACATGCGCCTTGCCAGCGGCGGCACCGTCAAGGCCATGCTGGTGCCCGACGCCGCGATCCGTGCCGACCAGACCCGCAAGGTCGTGATGGTCGTGGGCAAGGACGGAACGGTGGCCAGCAGGCCGGTCGAAACCGGACCGCTGATCGGCGACCTTCGCGTCGTGCGCTCGGGTTTGAAGGCGGACGATACGGTGGTCATCTCCAACTATCAGGCCGTCATGCCGGGCGCCCATGTCCAGACCAAAGCGGGCAAGATCGTTTCGGGCACTCAGGTCCAGGCAGGGCCCGGCCCCGCCGAGCCGGCTGCCTCACAGGCGACGCTCGTGAACTGACGGCGCCGATACACAAGACCCCGTCATCCTGCGCAAAAGCGGGGTGACGGGGAAATAAACAGGCCGGCCGCGTTTCGCCGCGGAGGCCTCACGCCGCTCTCATCTTAACCTACCGCGCCACCGGCGCGCCGGAATGCCTCGCCTGCAGCCCCGCTGCATGCCCGCCCCGACGCGCGCCCAGAAGGGCCACCCAAAATGCGACTTTCCCGTTTCTTCATCGACCGCCCGATCTTCGCGGGCGTCATCGCGGTGATCATCACCGTGATCGGCGCGCTGGCGTTCGTCGGCCTGCCGGTCAGCCAGTATCCCGACATCGTCCCGCCCACCGTGACGGTGACCGCCCAATACCCCGGCGCCTCAGCCGAAACCGTTGCGGACACTGTCGCTGCTCCCATCGAGCAGGAGATCAACGGCGTCGACGACATGCTTTATGTCGACTCGCAGTCCACCGGCGACGGCAAGGTGACGATCACCGTCACCTTCAAGATCGGCACCGACCTCGACGCCGCGCAGGTGCTCGTGCAGAACCGCGTGGCCGTCGCCACGCCGCGCCTGCCCGAAGAAGTGCAGCGCCTGGGCGTGGTCACCCGCAAGTCCTCGCCCGACTTCCTGATGGTGGTCAACCTCCAGTCGCCCGACGGCACTTATGACCGCGACTACCTTTCGAACTACGCGCTCACCCAGGTCAAGGACCGGCTGGCGCGCGTGGAGGGCGTGGGCGACGTGCAGCTGTTCGGCGCGCGCGACTATGGAATGCGTATCTGGATCGACCCCGGCCGCGCCGCCGAAATGGACCTGACCGCCGGCGAGATCGTCGCCGCGCTCAAGGCCCAGAACGTGCAGGTTTCGGCAGGCTCCATCGGTGCCCCGCCGTTCGACAAGGGTAATGCCTACCAGGTCGGCGTTGAACTTCAGGGGCGCCTTGCCGACCCGAAACAGTTCGCCGACATCGTCATCCGCACCGATCCCGATGGCCATCAGGTGCGCGTGCGCGATGTCGCCCGCGTCGAGCTGGGCGCGCAGGACTACAACACCAACACCTATCTTTCGGGCAAGCCCACCATCGTCATGGCGGTGCTACAGCGCCCCGGCTCCAACGCGCTCGAATCCGCGCAGGCCGTGCGCGCCGAGATGGATACCCTTGCCGCAAAGTTCCCCAAGGGCCTTGAATATTCGGTGATCTACAACCCCACCGAATTCATCGGCCAGTCGATCGATGCGGTCTATCACACCCTGTTCGAGGCGGTGATCCTCGTCGTCCTCGTCATCCTGGTGTTCCTGCAGAACTGGCGCGCGGCGATCATCCCGATCATCGCCATTCCGGTCTCGCTGGTCGGCACGGCGGTGATGCTGGCAGCCGTGGGCTATTCGCTCAACAACCTCTCGCTGTTCGGGCTCGTGCTCGCCATCGGCATCGTCGTCGACGACGCGATCGTCGTGGTCGAGAACGTGGAACGCTACATCGAGGAAGGACTAACCCCGCTCGAAGCCTCGCGCCGTTCGATGGACGAGGTATCCGGCGCGCTTGTCGCCATCGTCCTGGTGCTCTGCGCGGTCTTCGTGCCGACGCTGTTCATCGACGGCATTTCCGGCCAATTCTACAAGCAGTTCGCCGTCACCATCTCGACCGCAACGGTGCTGTCGCTGATCATCTCGCTCACCCTTTCCCCGGCGCTGGCGGCGATCCTGCTGCGCCACAAGGAGCGGCTTGGCGAGGATGCGCCGCGCTGGCGCCGGGCCCTGCAATCGGCGGGCGACCGCTTCAACCACGGCTTCGAGCGGATGAGCGACAGCTATGCCCGCCTCACCGCCCGTCTCGTGGTTCTGCCCGCGCGCATGATGGCCGTCTACGGCGCCCTCATCGCCGCTACCGTGGGCCTGTTCTGGGCGACGCCGACCGGTTTCGTTCCGCAGCAGGACCAGGGCTACTTCCTCGCCGCCGCGTTCCTGCCCTCCGGTTCCTCGCTCGAGCGCACGGATCAGGTGACGCAGGACATCGCCAAGCGGCTGCTGCCGATCAAGGGCATTCGCGGCGCGGTGATGTTCGCCGGCTTCCACGGGCCTTCGCGCACCGCCGCCCCCGATGCCGCCGCGATCTACTTTCCGTTCAAGTCCTTCGAGGAGCGCAAGGAACTGGGCGTCACTTACGACCAGATCATGCAGCAGGCACAGGAAGCCATGAAGGGCTACGACAAGGCGCAGGTCCTGTTGATCCCGCCGCCCACCATCAACGGCATCGTCCCCGCCGGCGGTTACCGCATGATCGTCGAGGACAATGAAGGACGCGGTTACGGCGATCTTGCCAAGGCCACTGGCCCGCTGATCGCCAAGGCCAACCAGACCAAGGGCCTGCATCAGATCTACACCCTGTTCGACCAGAACACCCCGCGCGTCTTCGCCGACGTCGACCGCCGCAAGGCCGATCTTCTGGGCGTTCCTCCCGAGCGTGTATTCGAGGCGCTTCAGGTCTACCTCGGATCGGCTTTCGTGAACGACTTCAACCTGCTGGGCCGCACTTACCGCGTCACCGCGCAGGCCGACCAGGCCCATCGCGGCTCGGTCGCCGATATCGCCAACCTCAAGACCCGCTCGAATTCCGGCGCCATGGTTCCCATCGGTTCGGTCGCCAATTTCGAGGACAAGACCGGCCCATACCGCGTCGTGCGCTACAACCTGCACCCCGCCATCGAGGTCGACGGCAACGTCGCCCCCGGATACTCGACCGGACAGGCGCTATCGACGATGGAAAAGATCGCCGACGAGACCCTGCCCGCAGGCTACGGCCATGAATGGACAGGCATCGCCTACCAGCAGTCCACCGCCGGCAATACGGCAGGCGTCGTCTTCGGCATGGCGGTCCTGTTCGTGTTCCTGGTCCTTGCCGCGCAGTATGAAAGCCTGACCTTGCCGCTGGCGATCATCCTGATCGTGCCGATGTGCCTTCTCGCCGCGATGCTGGGGGTCAACTTCAGGGGCATGGACAACAATATCCTCACCCAGATCGGCCTCGTCGTGCTGATCGCGCTGTCGGCGAAGAACGCGATCCTCGTGGTCGAATTCGCCAAGCAGGCCGAGGACGAACGCGGCATGTCTCCGGTCGAGGCCGCCATATACGCCGCCCGGACCCGTCTGCGCCCGATCCTGATGACCAGCTTCGCGTTCATCCTGGGCGCCGTGCCGCTGGTCATCGCGCAGGGTGCCGGTTCCGAACTGCGCCAGGCGCTGGGCACCGCGGTGTTCTTCGGCATGGCCGGCGTCACCGGGTTCGGCCTTCTGTTCACGCCGACATTCTACGTCGTGTGCCGCAATCTTGCCGAAAGGCTCGGCGGCCGACGCGGCCCGAACCATCACGCCAGCCACGCACTGCAACCGGCGGAATGATCCTTGGCAGTCCAGGGTAGGCGCGCCGCCCGCCCTGGACTCGCCCAAGACCGCAGAATTCACACCGCCGCCAGTCGCGGCGAATGACAGGATATCTTCGATGATTACGAAGACCATAGCGGCCCTGCTGGCCGCCACCGCCCTCTCCGCCTGCGCGGTCGGCCCCGACCATGTCGCGCCCACGCCGCCGCCCTCGGCCGAGGCACCGTTCGTAGGTGTGCAGTCCGCCGAAGTGACCACCGGCGCGCCCGTGGGGCAGTGGTGGCACCTCTACAACGACACCGTGCTCGACGGCCTCGTCACCGATGCGCTACGCGCCAACACCGACCTGCGCATCGCGCTGGCCCGGATCGAGCGCGCCCGCGCTTCCTTGCGCGGGTCGCGATCGGACGCGCTGCCGCAGACCACCATCGACGCCACCGGCACCTATGGCCGCGCCTCGGAAAGCCAGGTCCTGCCCGGCTACGACCGCGAAGGTCGCCGCGTCGATGGCGGTCTATCGGTCGGCTACGAGCTGGACCTGTTCGGCCGGGTAAAGCGCGGCATCGAAGCCTCGCGCGCCGATCTCGGCGCTGCGCAGGAGGATGCCGACGCCGTGCGGGTAACCGTGGTGGCGGATACCGTGCGCGCTTATGTCGATGCCACCAGCGCGGGCGAACAGATCGACGTCGCCGAGCGCACGGTGGACCTGCTCGCCCGGTCGGAGCGCATCACCAACGCCCGCTTCGAGCGCGGCCTCAACCAGAAGCTCGACGTGATCCGCACCATCCAGCTGCGCGAGGCTCAGGCTGCCACGATCCCGGCGCTGGAGGCGCGGCGCGATGCGGCCCTGTTCCGCATCGCGGTCCTCACCGGCCGCACTCCGCAGGACCTGCCCGACGCAGTGCTTTCCCGCACCACCACGCCCGATGTCGGCCAGCCCATACCGGTCGGCGACGGCGCAACACTGCTGGCACGCCGCCCTGACGTAAAGGCCGCGGAGCGCCGCCTGGCCGCCGACACCGCACGCATCGGCGTAGCCACGGCAGACCTCTATCCGCGCATCACTTTGGGCGGCTCGGTGGGCACCACGGCTGTGGGCGCCACCGAAGTGTTCGGCGGCGGCCCTCTGCGCTGGCTGCTCGGCCCGATGATATCATGGGCCTTCCCCAATCAGGAAGTGATCCGCGCCCGTATCGGCGGCGCCAGGGCAGATGCCAAGGCGGACCTCGCCACGTTCGACGGCGCTGTCCTGCGCGCGCTGGGGGAAACGGAAACCGCGCTTTCTGCCTACCGCAACGCGCTGCTGCGCAAGGAGCGCCTCGCCGCCTCACGCGATGCGGCAAGCCGCGCCGCGAATGTCGGCCTGGCCCGTCAGAGCCGGGGCGAGATCGATTCCCTCGCCGTGCTGGACGCCCAGCGCACCCTGGCGCAGGCCGAAGCGGATTCCGCCGCCGCAACCCGCGACGTGGCCTTCGCCCAGGTCGACCTGTTCCGCGCTCTGGGCGGCACATGGCAGGACGCTCCGGCAACCTGATCGAGTGCCGTCGTGGGGACCAGATTCGTCCTGAATGTCTGGCCGCTTTCAGGACGCCCTGCTTGTCGCTGGAATGGCGGAACTTTGGTGGGAACGGACGCTTTTCCCTTTTAGCCTATCCCTGTGAAGATCGACGGCTGGTCCATTCCATCGCCGCATCCCCCATGGTCTTCGCCTTTCCATCTTTAAGAAATGCCATAAAGGCGCGGTCGAAGGTAAAGGAGGCCCCGCAGGCGCTAACGAAAAATCTTCGGACATTCTGCGTGTTACGGTAATTTCGATCCACCGGAGTAGTCGGTTCAATGACGCCGCCATGCCAGTCGAAATCCGCCATTGTCTGTGCCTGTTTGCTTGCTGAAACCGCTGAGTCCCGGCTTTGTATTCAACACGGTCCGACAAGGCAAAGTTCTTCAACGTCTGCACGGTGGCGCGACCGGAATGTCGCTGATTTGGCAGCTCATGGGTGAAAATCTTCAAAGCAGCCACGCTCGAATTTTCCCGCGTCGCGTAAAAAACTTTTTATCGACCACGCATAGCTCTCGCGAAGGCGCTTGATTTTGTATACTGCGCAGCTTCGTCACATCGCCGGGGAGGCATATTTGTCGAAAGCCAGCGATCAGGCCTATCTCGAACTGCGCGCGCGTATTCTTTCGGGTGAACTCGCGCCCGGTACGCAGCTCAAGGAAGAGGAACTTGCCGCCATCTGCGGCGTGTCGCGTACCCCGGTGCGCGATGCCATCCGCCGGTTGGAGACCGAACTGTTCGTGCGCCGCACCGACAGCCAGCGTTCCTTCGTCGCGGAATGGACGCTGGAGGACATCGAGGAAGTCTTCACGCTTCGCGGCATGCTGGAAGGCTACGCCGTGCGCCGCGCCGCCAGCCGTGCCGGCAAGGCGCAGATCGCGCGCCTGCGCACCATCAACGAGAACCTGCGCGACGTACTCGACGCGCCCACGCTCGACGTGCAGGCATACCTTGCCGCAAATGCCGAATTTCACTCGCTGATCCTGGAGATCGCCGCGTCGGACCGGCTGGCGGCGCTGCTCGGCCGCCTCGTGATGCAGCCGGTGGTCCAGCAGACGGCCATGGCCTACAGCCGCGAACAGCTGGGCCGCAGCTATAGCGAGCACACCGAGATCACGGCCGCGCTGGCGCAGGGCGACCCGGACTGGGCGGAAGCGCTGATGATCGCGCATATCCGCCGCGCCCTGCACGCGCGCCTCAAGCCTGAGCCGGCAGGCTGACGGGCCGCGCCCCGGCGGGGACGCGGCCTGTCGGTCAGATCGCCTGACGCGCCTGCAATCCTGCCATGTCTTCCGCGGAAAGACCAAGTAGTTCGCCGTAGACCTGGGCGTTATCCTGCCCGACCTCCAGCGGCGCGCGGCGGCGCACCGAACTGGGCGTGTCGGACAGCTTGGGGAAGGCATTCTGCATCTTGTAGGTGCCCCAGCGCGGATGCTCCATCTCGACCAGCGCATCGCGCGCCTCGAAGTGTGGGTCTTCCAGCATCTCTGCCGCGCGGTAGATCTTGCCGGCGGGAACCGAAAATTCGATCATCTTCGCTTCCAGTTCCTCGACCGTCAGCGTGCGGGTCCACTCCGCGATGATATCGTCGAGTTCGCGCAAGTTCTCGCCGCGTGCAACGTGGGTCGCATAGCGCGGGTCGGTGGCAAGGTCGGGGCGGCCCATCGCACCGCACAGGCGCTTGAACACCGCGTCCTGATTGGCGCCGATAAGGTATTCGCCATCGCTGGTGGGGTAGACGTTGGACGGTGAAATACCTTCGAGGATCGAGCCGGTGCGCTGGCGCACGTGGTTCGACACCATGTATTCGGGCACCAGGCTCTCCATCACCTGCAGTACCGCTTCATAAAGCGCACTGTCGACGACCTGGCCCTTGCCGGTACGCTCCCGCGCGTGGAGCGCGGCCAGCGCGCCCATGCAACCGTAAGTCGCGGCAAGGCTGTCCCCGATGGAAACGCCCATGCGCGAAGGCGCGCGGTCGGGATCGCCGACGATGTAGCGCCAGCCGCCCATGGCCTCGCCAATGCCGCCAAAGCCCGCGCGCGAGGAATAAGGCCCGGTCTGGCCATAGCCCGAGACACGCACGATGATGAGGCGCGGGTTGATCGCGTGAAGCGCATCGGGACCAAGGCCCCATTTCTCCATCGTACCGGGCTTGAAGTTCTCGATCAGGATGTCGGCATGGGCGACCAGCTTGCGCACGATTTCCTGCCCTTCGGCGATGCGCAGGTTGGCACTGACCGACTTCTTGTTGCGGGCGACGACTTCCCACCACAGCTTGGCCTCGCCGTGGCCCCAGTTGCGCATCGGATCGCCGCCACCTTTGCCGTCGACCTGCGGCGGCTCCACCTTGATGACTTCCGCGCCCATGTCGCCCAGCAACTGCCCGCAGAACGGCCCCGCGATAAGCTGGCCCAGTTCGATGACCCGGATTCCGGCCAAAGCCCCTTGGTTGGCGAGCACCCCTTCATTCGTCATTTGATGTCTTCCTGCAAAGTGGGAACAGGGGCCGGGGCTTTGCCCCTGACCCAGTCACGTCGGTGAAAATCAGATGTCCCTGCCCAGCGCTACCGCCGGGAAGTTGCCCGCGTTCGAAACCATGCCGCGAAGGGCGGTGCCCATGACGCCTTCCATCCAGTGCGACGCCTCGATCACGCGGTCGAGGTCCAGCCCGGTGGCCAGGCCTGAGCGTTCGAACATGTAGACCACATCCTCGGTCGGCACGTTGCCGGTCGCCTTGGGTGCGAAGGGGCAGCCGCCCAGCCCGCCGAGCGAGGCGTCGACCACGCGGGCGCCCGCCGCCACCGCGATCCACGCATTGGCGAGGCCGGTGTTGCGGGTGTTGTGGAAATGGACACGTACCGGGATCGGCCCGACCGCAGCGACCACCGCGCGCACCAGCGCATCGACTTCCCCCGGAGTGGCGACGCCGATGGTGTCGGCCAGCGCGATCTCGCGGGGGTTCGCCTCGGCCAGCTGGCGGGCCATGGCGACGACATGGGCCTGCGCGACTTCGCCCTCGAACGGGCACCCGAAGGCCGCGCCGATGGTCACCTGTCCGCCCCTGCCCGCCGCGATGGCATTGCGGACGATATCGGAGGCGACGATGACCGACTGGTTGCTGGTCTGGCCCTGGTTGCGCATGGCGAACGTATCGGTGGCCACGCAGACGGCGCCGGCCTCGTCGATCCCGGCTTCCAGCGCGCGGTCCAGCCCGCGCTGGTTCATGACGAGGCCGATGTAGGTCACGTCATCGCGGCGGGGCAGCATCGCAACCAATTCGTCGGTGCCCGCCATCTGCGGCACCTTCTTGGGGTTCACGAAGCTGCCGACCTCGATCCGGCGCGCGCCGTAGGCGATGGAGCGGGCGATCATCTCGGCCTTGTCTTCCAGCGAGACGAGGACTTTCTCGTTCTGCAGCCCGTCGCGCGGGCCGACTTCGACGATTTCGATCATGCGGGCAGCTCCAGAGCGGACAGATACGTGATGATCGCCTCTTCCGAGACGACGTCGGCATATTTGGCGTTCATGTCGAACAGGTTCGCCTCATGCGGTGCGGGGTGGCGATCGCCGCATCCCTCGGCGACGACGGCGGTGCGGAAACCGTGCGAGACGGCATCGACGCAGCTTGCGCGCACGCAGCCACTGGTCGACAGGCCGGTGAGGATTACCTGATCGATGCCGCGCGCGGTCAGCGTGGAAGCCAGCGAAGTGCCAAAGAAGGCGCTGGGGTACTGCTTGGTCAGCACCAGTTCGTCCGCGTGGGGGACAAGGCCGCGGGGCCACGCGCCCATGGCGCTGCCTGCCTCGAACGCGCGAAGGGCAGGCACCTTTTCGAAGAAGCGCCCGCCGTCGATGCCACCGGGGTGGTAAATGACGTTGGTCAGGATCACCGGCACGCCGGCGGCGCGCGCTGCGGCGCGCACGCGCAGGGCCGAGTCCAGCGCATCCTCGACGCCGGCATAGAGCGGGCTTTCGGGCGCGAAATAGGCTTCGACGAAATCGATGAGGATCAGCGCAGGCGATTTGCCAAATCCTGCCTTGCCGCCGAACGCGCCTGCGTAGTTCTGTGTCAGCGCATCACTCATCGCCCGTCCCGGCTCCCGTTTATGCTGCAGGCCTGTGGCAGCGATGCAGCCGAATCCCGGTTGCTTGATGCCCATTTCCATACCTCGCCTTTAGTATACAAATTTGAAGAAGGTCAACTGGCCGTGAAAATCGCCCCGTACAAATCTTCGTCGCGCGGTAGCATTGCTGCGGGATAGCGACCGAAATGGTGTCACCCGCTGAAATTGGTCCTTGTATGCAAATGCCCGCATGGCAATCATCTCGCCAGCTTGCGCCCGGCGACCTCCACGTCGCGGAAATCGCACCGTTGCATGGTTGCGCAAAAGATCGGCGCGTGGTGCTTGGTGTCCAGAGCAAATTCCCAGCATTTCCCCGAAAGGACCGCATGGACCTCCCCCTCGCCACCAGCCTGATCGACGGCGCTCCCGACCGCGCGCAGCACGGTCACCGGCTCGAAGTGATCGACCCCGCCACCGAATTGCCGCTGTGCGAGCTGGAGGAAGCCGATGCGCCCGCCGTCGACCGCGCGGTGCGTTCGGCCCGGCGCGCCTTTTCGGGCTGGTCGCGCATGGGCACCGACCAGCGTAATGACATCCTCTACGCCATCCACGACCGCCTCATCGCCGAGGCCGAACCGCTGGCCGAGCTTGAGGCCCGCACCACCGGCCTGCCGATCCGCACCCTTGCAGGACTGGTGCGCCGCGCCGCGATCAACTTCCGCAGCTTTGCCGAAGTGGCCAGCACGCTGTCGGGGGAAAGCTACAGCCAGAACCCGGACTACCTGACGTATGTGACGCGCGAGCCAAAGGGCGTGGCCGCGCTTATCTCGCCGTGGAATGCGCCGCTGGCGCTGTCATCCATGCGGATCGCGACGTGCATCGCCTTCGGCAATACCTGCGTGCTCAAACCCTCGGAATATACGCCGCAATCGGTGCTTCGCATGGTCGAACTGATGCACGAGGCGGGCCTGCCCGATGGCGTCGTCAACGTCGTCAACGGGCGCGGCGGTGTGACCGGCGCGGCATTGGTGGACCATGCGGAAATCGACATGGTCGGCTTCACCGGGGGCACCGCCACGGGGCGGCACATCATGGCGGCGGCAGGCCGGCGACTGAAGCCCTCGATCATGGAGCTGGGCGGAAAATCGGCCGCGATCGTCTGCGCCGACGCCGATTTCGAGCGTGCGCTCGACGGCACTCTGGCGGGCATCTATGCCAGCAACGGGCAGCAGTGCCTGGGCAGCTCGCGCATACTTGTCGACCGCCGCATCGCCGACCGCTTCATTGCCGAATTCGTGCGCCGCACCAAGGCCATGCGCATCGGCAGCCCGGTCGATCCCACCACCGAGATGGGGCCCCTGGCCTTCAAGGCGCACCATGACCGGGTGCTGTCCTACCTCGACGTAGCGGCGTCGGACGGCGCCGAAGTGTTGTGCGGCGGCGGTCGTCCCGAGGGGCTGGACAAGGGCTGGTACATGGAGCCGATCGCGGTGCTGGCGAAGGACAATGCCAGCCGGGTTTGCCAGGACGAGATCTTCGGGCCTTTCGCCAGCTTCCTGATCTTCGACACGCTGGATCAGGCCATCGAGATCGCCAATGCCTCCGACTTCGGGCTGGTAGCCTATGCCTGGACGTCCGATCTGGGCGCCGCGATGCGGTGCAGCCGCGAAATTCGCGCCGGGACGATCTGGATCAACACCCCCATGATGCGCGAACTGCGCGCGCCGTTCGGCGGTTTCAAGGACAGCGGCACCGGCCGCGACGGGGCGACCAGCAGCGCCGATTTCTTCACCGAGCTTAAGACCACCAGCATTGCGCTGCGCGACGTGGCGCTGCCGCAGTTCGGAGCGGCCGCGAAGGAGTGATACAAAGGACTGTCGCCGACACAGAAAAGGGCGCCGCATCGCTGCGGCGCCCTTTTCGTTTCAACCGCGCCGGGTTCAGGCGGTGAAGTCGATCTGTGCCGCGTTGCGGACGCCGCACAGCACGCCGAAAGCCTCCAGTTCCGCTTCGTGCGCAGCCAGCGAATGCGCGGCGCAGGCGTCCGCGATCACCGTCACCGCAAGGCCGCGGTCATGGCCTTCGCGCACCGCCGCGCTGATCGCCAGCGTAGTGGACACGCCTGCGAGATACAGTTCGGTAACGCCGTGCTTTTCCAGTTCCGCGTCTAGCATGGTCTTCCAGAACGGGCTGACCTGATGCTTGAGGATGATCGCCTCGCCCTCGGCCGGTGCGACTTCGGCCGCGAACTCCACGCCGGGCGAACCCAGCTGCAGCACGCCCAGCCCTTTGAACTGGGCGAACAGCGGCGAACGGGCCGGTGCCTCGGGCAGGTCGGGCGCGCTGAAGGCGACGCGGACGTGGCCCACCGGCACACCGGCGGCGCGCGCCTTTTCCAGTGCAGCGGCGGCGTTGGCCAGGACGCCGCGCCGGGCGATCTCGCCGGCCATGGGATCATGGCTGACGAGATCGGAGATGAAGTCGATAAGAAGCAGATACTTGCTCATGCGGATCCTCAGTAGGAATAGCTTAGCGAAATCTTCCAGGTACGCGGTTCGCCGGGGCTGCGCAGGCCGTAAGCGCCAAGGACGTTGCCGTAGACGTAATAGCGTTCCTTGAGCAAGTTCGACACCGAGAAGCGCGCTTCCAGGTTGTCGATGCCGGGAGGCGCCCAGCCCACATGCGCGTTCACCAGTTCGTATGAGGGCATGTACGTGATCGGCGCATTGTTGCCGCTCAGGTACTTGCCGCCCTGGTACGAATAGTCCGCACCCATCAGCAGGTCGCCGTGGCTGGAGGGGAAGCGGCCCGAGAAACCGGCAGCGCCCTGCCAATGCGGCACGTTGGGCAGATGTTGCGCGCCGGACGTGGCGGCAGAGCTGGCCGGGTCGATCTTGATGTACTTGTCGTCGCCGTAGGCGCCCGTTGCGAACAGGGTGAAGCCCTTGAGCGGGGTGTACGAGAATTCACCCTCGACGCCTTGCACGCGCGCGGTGCCCGCGTTCTGGGTCAGCGCCGAGCCGGCGATCACGACGTTGGTCTGGATGTCCGAGAAGTCGTTGCGGTAGAGGGCCAGGTTCAGGCGCGCCTTGCGGTTCAGGAACTGGGTCTTCACGCCCAGTTCGTATGCCCAGACGGTCTGCGGATCGAAGCCGTTCTCGTAATTGGTCGGGTTGGCCAGCGCGAGGTAGTTGAAGCCGCCCGCCTGGAACCCGCGTGAAACGCTGGCGTAGACGAGGACATCGTCGGTGGCCTGCCAGTTGATGCCGAACTTGGGCGTCCAGGCCTTGGCGGTACGGGTCGCGTCGATGGCGCCGTAGGTGCGGTTGGCCAGGACCGTGGTGAGGTTGTTCTGCTGACGGCCCAGCACCGACTTTTCCTCATGCGTGTAACGCAGGCCCGCCACGACCGAGAGGCTGGGCGTGAAGTCATAGGTCAGCTGGCCATAGGCGGCGTAGCTTTCCGTCTTCATGCTCACCATCTGCGGCAGCAGGTCATACAGGCCGAGCAGATAGTCGGTGCGGCCCTGATGGCCCTTTTCGCGGAAGTAATAGACGCCGCCGATGTAGTGCAGCTTGTCGTCCATGGTGTCGCCCAGGATCTGCAGTTCCTGCGTGATCTCGGTGCGGGCGGCCTCGGATTCAAGGCGGTCGAAACCGAGGGCATAGGGGCCGTCGACAGTGTTGGTCGGGCGGCCCGCGCTGGTGTCGGCCAGGAACGCCTCGGTGGTGTGGATCACGCCGGTGATCGACTTCAAGGTAGCGCCGCCGATGTCATAGCTTAGCGTCAGGTCGCCGCCGTAAGTCTCGGCATCGCCGTAACCGTCAACCGGGCTGAGATAGGTGTAGGGGTTCGATGCGGCGGGCGCGAGCGTGGTGGCATTGGTGGCCAGACCGATCGAGCCGTCGTTCTTCGCCCGCGAGTAGAATGCCGAGGCGGAGAGGCCGAATGGACCGGCGCCGATGTACTTCAGCGCTGCACGGGCGCCGTATTCCTTGGCGAAACCGTAGTCGTCCTTGCCCAGCGCCGGGGCGTTGAAGTAGCCGTCGCGCTCATAATAATTGCCGCTGACGAGGACTGACCAGTTGTCCGACAGCGGGGTCGACACGGTGCCCTTCAGGCGCTTCATGTCATAGCTGCCGTATTCAGCCTCGAAGTCGCCGAAGGGCTTGTCGCCGGGCTTCTTGGTCACGTACTTGATCGCGCCGGTCAGCGTGTTGCGGCCGTAGAGCGTGCCCTGCGGGCCGCGCAGCACTTCGATGCGCTCAAGGTCGGCAAGGTCGAGGTTGGCGCCGGTGAGGCTCGCGAAATAGAGGTCGTCGATGTAGAGGCCAACGGCGGATTCGTAGCCCACCCAGGTGCCCGCGTTCTGCCCCGCGCCGCGCATGAACACGGTCAGCGTGGTCGGATCGACCGTGCCCTGCGCCACGTTGAGGCTCGGGGTGAAGCGCTGCAGGTCGGCGGTGCGGTTGATCTGCAGGTCTTTCAGCGCGGTGGCGTCCATTGCCGTGACCGAGATCGGCGTCTTCTGCAGCGTGCCTTCGCGGCGCTCGGCGGTGACGACGATATCGCCGCCGTATCCGCTCTCAGGCGCGGGCGCGGCGTCCTGGGCAAAGGCAGGGGCAGCGCAGAGCAGTGCGGTAGTGGCAAGAAGCATTGCCGAAAACTTGGTCATGGTTCGCTTATCCCTTTGAAGATATTGTTCTTATGGTTGTGAAGGCAATCGGATCAGGAGTGCGGGATGTCCTCGAAGAGGATCATCGCCAGCAGCGGTTCGGCCTTGCGGATGCGGCCGCTATCGGGATCGACGCGTACGTCGATCAGCATCGGACCGGCAGAGGCATGGGCCTGTGCGATGGCGGCATCGAGCTCGCCACGCGTCGTCGCCACTTTTGCGGGGCAGCCGAAACCGCCGGCGATGGCGGCGTAATCCACACCGTTCAGATCGGTGTTGGAGGTGCGGCCGTAAACCAGTTGCTGGCCGTGATACTCGGTCCCCCACTTGCCGTCGTTCGCGACAAGCACGGTGAGCGGCAGGGCCGAACGGGCCAGCGTGTCGATCTCCGCCAGGAAAAAGCCCAGCGAACCGTCCCCGGTGACGAAGGCGACCGGCTTGGCGGCACGGCCTTCACGCAGGGCGGTTTCGGCTTCGGCAGCGGCCATGCCTACCGCGAGCGGGAAGCCCGCACCCATCGCGCCGAACGGCAGGAGGTTCGAGTATGAGCGCGGGCGGTGCACGCGCATCTTCGCATACGTGAAGTTCATCGAGTCCGCGCCGTCGCACACCAAAACGCGCTCTTCGGGCAGGATGGCGTCGAGCGCGGCACCGATGGAGGCGGAGTGCAGGCCCTCGCCGTAGCTTTCGAGCAACGCGTCGACGCACTGCGCGCGCGGGGCCAGCGCCTCGGCGATCCAGGCGGGATCGCGGCTGAACTGCGCGGCGTTCAGTCCCTCTACCAGCGCGGCCAGCGTGCGGCCCGGATCGGCGACCAGCGCCAGATCGACGGCGGTGTTGCGGCCGATGGCCTCGGCGCTGCTGTCGATATGGATGAAGCGGGCCTCGGCGCCGAAGCGCGGGGCAAGGCCGTAGCCGAACCACATGTTCATCCGCGCCCCGACCACGATCACGAGGTCCGCCTGGTTCACGGCGCGCTGCGCATACGGCCAGGGATAACCGGTGGGCGCCACTTCGGGGGCAAGGCCGCGGCCAAGGCCGTTGCCAAGAACGGGCACGCCCATCGCCGCCAGCGCGGTCAGCGGACCGGTAGTGTCGGACAGGGCGGCGCGGTTGTCGGTCACTACTATCGGGCGCTGCGCCGCGCCGATCAGAGCCATTGCGCTCTCGATGCCGGCTTGGTCCGCACAGGGCAGCGGGGCGGCGATAAACGCCGCGCGCGGACGGCTGGCGCATGGCTTGTTCAGGAAATCGAGCGGCAGGACCAACAGCGCCGGACCGGGAACGCCCTCATTCGCGGCCTTGATCGCGGCGTGCATGTAGTCGCCGAGCCGGTCGGGCGAGGAGACGGTGCGACTGTACTTGAGGAACGGCCCGGTCATCTCGTGCCGGTCGACGTCGTACTGGATCGCCGGTTCCACCCAGCTATCGGGGAAGCGCGTGGCGATGACCACCAGCGGCGTTTCGGCCTGTGCGGCTGTCATCAGCGCGGTCATGGCGTTGGCCAGGCCCTGCTCGGCCACGATCAACGCGAAGCCGGTGCGCCCCGTGCGGCGCGCATAGCCATCGGCCGCGCCAACTGTGCCGCTTTCATGGCGCCCGCCGACGATGGCGACGCCCCGGTCCTCGAGCGCGAACAGCAGCGGCGCATGGGTGGCCCCGGCCAGCGCGAAGACGGTGCCGCAGCCCGTACCGACGATGGCGTCCGCCAGATAGCTGGCGCAGGTCTGTTCCCCGGCCGGGGTCGCCGCCGCCTCAGTCATGGAAAGACTCGAGAACGGAGCGGAAGCTGGTGTCACAATTCGTCATGACCGGGAAGCTGACATACATCCCGCCCCGCAAGGAGAAGGGGCGCGGAAAGTTTTCACGGTGCGAATATGCATACAAAATAGGCATGGATTTCCCCTGCATGACTAATTTTTTGGCAGTGAATTTTCACGTTCTCAAGATTTAGCATACAAACTTGGGATAACGACCTCCGTCTGGTGGAAAGTTCGCGCGGCGCGTTCGCGCTGGCCGCGATAACCGTTAGGGTCACCGCCAAGCATGAGCCGGGGAGGGGACGCACCCGAGTGACTTATCCGCCATCCGGGCCGTCCAGGAACGCCCCGGACGGCCCACATTGACATGGAATTGCTTGGCATGACCGAACCTGCGCCGCCCCCCGTTTCAGCCCCCAGCCGCGCCGCCATCGGCAGCGCCGGGGAATTTCGCCGGGGCTGGCGGGCGCTGGTCGCCTGCGGAGCGGGGCTGGCCTTCGGGCTTTCTCCGATCGCGCCTTATGCATCGGGCATCCTTGCCGGCGCCATGCAGAAGGAACTCGGCTGGGCGCGGGCCGATATCCTTGCCGTGCTGATGCTGGCGCCCATCGTGCTGGTGCTGCTGGGACGGCACGTTGGCCGCCTGATCGACAAGGTGGGGCCGCGCAAGGTGGCGATCGCCTCAACCATCGGCCTGGGCTTTTCGGAACTGCTGGTCGCCGCGATCGGCTCCACTCTGCCCGGCTATTACCTGGCCTGGGGCGTGCTGGCGCTGCTGTCCATTGGCACTTTGCCGATGACGTATGCCAAGTTGCTGAACGGGTGGTTCGACCATGCGCGCGGCCTTGCGCTGGGCCTTGCGCTTGCGGCAACCGGGCTGGCGGGCGTCATCATGCCGTTCATGATGACTGCCGCGATCCACGCCATGGGCTGGCGCGGCGGCTATCTTGCCCTCGCCTTCCTGCCGCTGGTGATCGCGGTGCCGGTGCTGCTGGCATGGCTGCGCGAGGCGCCGCAGATCGCGCCCGGCGCCGAGGGCCACGCATCGATCAGCGGCGTCACCGTGCGCGAGGCGCTGCGGGGATACCGCTTCTGGGCACTTGCCTTTGCGGCGCTGGTGCTGGCCTTCGGGGTCAGCGGTCTGGTGCCCAACCTGTTCTCGCTGCTGCTGGAACGCGGCATTCCCGAAGCCAGCGCCGCCAGCGCACTGGCCGCACTGGCGATCAGC
The DNA here is from genome assembly GCF_001046635.1 of Novosphingobium barchaimii LL02. Lineage (GTDB taxonomy): Bacteria > Pseudomonadota > Alphaproteobacteria > Sphingomonadales > Sphingomonadaceae > Novosphingobium > Novosphingobium barchaimii. Next base: position 303,443 of record NZ_KQ130453.1, on the reverse strand, counting down.
GTCACGGCGGGCCGCGTGCTGTCCGGCTTTCTGCTTGACCGGCTCTGGGCGCCCATCGTCTGCGCCGTGCTGGTTTTGCCGGCGGTGGCGGCGCTGGTCCTGCTGGTGACGCCCGGCCTTGGCGGCGGTGTGGTGATCGGCGCGGTGGTGATGCTGGGCCTTGTCGCCGGCGCGGAGTTCGACCTTGTCGCCTTCATGACCGCGCGCTATTTCGGGCAACGGCATTTCAGCGAGCTTTACGGCATCCAGTACGCCGCCTTCGGCATCGGCGCGGGTTCGGCGCCTGCCGCCTACGGCGCGCTTCATGATCGACTGGGCAGCTATGACCCCACCGTGCAGCTTTCCATCGTATTGATGCTGGTAGCGGTGGCGATCATCTTCACTCTGGGCCGCTACCCGCGTGAATTCGCAGCCGCGCATTGAGCGCATACGCATAACGATGTGCGTCCAGCATCAAGACGCAGGCGGTCGACGCGGCTAGGGTACCGCCCAAGTGCCCAAGGAGATCCAGCATGAGCGTCGCCGAAATCCCGTCCCCCGTCCTGACCGACGCCGCCTGGCGCGGGGACCGGCTGATGGAAGGCCAGGACTGGGTCTATGAACTGAGCGAGGCGCAGGTTGCCGAGCTGGAAGAACTGGGCAAACGCTTCCTCGACGCCGATCCTGACCTTCGCTTCGTCCAGGCCGAGGAATACCCACTGGTGGCCTGCGCCGAAGGCCTGCTGTCGTGGCGCCGCGACGTGGACTTCGGGCGCGGCTTCGTGCTGGTGCGGGGGCTTCGTTCTGATCTTTATTCCGACGCGCTCTCCAGCGCGATCTACTACGTGCTGGGCCTGCACATGGGCGATCCCATCCGCCAGAACGAGATGGGCGACCTGCTCGACCATGTTTACGCCACATCCGACAAGACGATGGACGATCCCACCGCCAAGTCCTCGAAGGTGCGCGACAAGCTGGTATATCATTCGGACAGCTCGGACATCGTCGCGCTGATGTGTCTGCGCGGCGCGAGGGAGGGCGGGCTTTCATGCCTCGTATCGGGGGCGGAGATCTATAACGAGATCCTGCGCCGCCGCCCGGATCTGGCGCACCTCCTGCTCGAACCGTTCCACTGGGACTGGCGCCGGCAGGACCAGGAGGCGCCTGCCGATACCTACACCTCGCCGGTGGTGAGTGTGGAGGACGGCGTGTTCTCGATGTACGCGGGCTCGCTCTACATCCTCACCGCGCAGGAATATCCCGGCGTGCCCCAGCTGACCGAGGACCAGATCGAGGTCCTGCGCCTGTTTGACGAGATCACGTACGAGCCGGGCATGGCCATCGCCATGGATTTCCGCCCCGGCGACATCCAGTGGCTGTCGAACTATGCCGCGCTGCATTCGCGCACGGAATTCTTCGATCACCCCGAACCTCAGCGCAAGCGCCACCTCCTTCGCCTGTGGCTGTCGAGCAGGACGAACCGCCCGGTGGTGGAAGGCTTCGGCAAGAACGGCGTCGTCCAGCACCGCGCCGCTCACCGCGGCGGGGTGGAGCATAAGGACGCCCGCTTCTCGATCCGCGCCATGTCAGTGCCGCGCCTGATTTCCTGAGGGTCGCGGCGGGACGCAAAAAAAGGCGGGACAGCGGCAAAGCCGTCCCGCCCGATATACCCGGGAGCATTGGAGGAGGGAGGGCCGCTTGCGCTCGGCCCTGCCCCCGGGGAAACGATTTAGTACTTCACGCGAACGCTCATGCCGTAGAACTTGTCGTCCAGGCGGATATCGTGCGGGAAGGAGGGGTTGTCGAAGTAGCTGTAGTACTTGCCGCCGTTGACGTTCACGCCGTCGACGGTGACCGTGATGTTCGGCGTCACGTCATAGCCGACCGAGAAGTCGAGGCGGCCGTTGGACTTGACCTTGTTGAACTGTACGTCATCCTGCGAACCGGTCAGCGTGCCGATACCGAAGGTCGAATCGTTGAACCCCGAGCGCCAGGTGTAAACCACGCGGGCGGTGATCCCGTACTTCTCGTAAAGCGCGCCGGCGGTATAGCTGTACTTCGAGACGCCCAGCAATTGCTGGCCTTCCAGCTCGTCGCCCTTGGTGGTCACCTTGCTGTCCGCATAAGTGAACGTGCCCATGACGCCGAAGCCGTCGAAGCCTTCGGGCAGGAAGTCGAAGAAGACCTGACCGGCAGCCTCGATGCCCTTCAGTTCCGACGAACCCAGGTTGCGCGGCTGCGTGATGCGGTAGGTCTGACCGTCGATCACCTGGACCGTGTTGTCACCCGCAACGCGGTCCTTCAGCTTGCGCATGTAACCGGCCAGCGAGAGGTAGCTGGAACGACCGAAGTAGTATTCGGCGGTCACATCGAAGTTGTTGGACTGCTGGGCCTTGAGGTCCGGGTTGCCGCCCGTGCCCGTCAGAATGACGTTGGGGTTCCCGCCCGGCGCCGCCAGCGACAGGCCGGGGTTGAGATCGCCGAAGGTCGGGCGGGACACCGTCTTGGCGTAAGTCGCACGGAACTGCAGCTGGTCGGTCGCCTTGAAGCGGATGCTGGCGTTGGGCAGGATGTAGACGTCGCTGGTGTCGCGGTTCACGGGCACGAACAGGTCGCTGCCGCCAGCCCCGCCGCCGATCACGCGCGAAGTGCCGTCGATGGTGCGGCTGGTGCTGACCACGCGCACGCCGAACAGACCGTCAATCGCTGAAACGTCGCCGATGTCGAGCTGGTACTTACCTTGAACGTAAGCCGCGAAAGTCTTTTCCGCCGCATCGTAGTTACGGGTGGGATCCCAGTCGGGGTCACCGGCCGGGGCGCCGTAGAGCGCGCGCAGGTCATCGGTATTGTTGAGCAGGTAGCCCGCGTTTGGCGTGTACCAGTGCTCCCCGCCGTTGAGCGAGGGGATCGAATCCGGCGAACGGACCATGAAGTCGGACGGCAGTCCGACAGAGGACACCAGCGTGCCGCGGTTCGGCCCGGGGAAGCCCGGACCGCCGGCAACCGCGCGGAACGAACCCTGACGGTCGCTGTAGCGCGCACCGAACTGCATCTGGCGCAGGAAGCTGCTGTCGATATCGAACGCGGTGTCCAGCTTGAAGGCGTACTGGCGGCTGTTGGACTTGTTGAGGTCCTGGAACAACGTGTTGGCGAACACGAAGCCGTCCGGCGTGCCCAACGGATTACCCTGCATCACCGAGGTGCCGTGGCCGTTGTCGTCCACCACCACGTCGACCGCCGTGTTGTGCTTGGCAACGTCGACGATGATCGCGCGGTTGGAATTCTTCGACTGGATGTAGCTGGCATCGAACACGACATGGATGGTGTCGGTGTTCCACTTCGCGCCGCCGCCCAGCACGTACTGGTCGGTGCGCTGCTTCTTGGCCTGCGTGCTGGTGAGCGCGTCGACGCCGTTGAAGGTGGCAGACTTGGCGATGCAGAGGTTCTGCGGCAGGTGAGCGGGGTTGTCGGCGTCTCCCAGAAAACCGTCAGCAGGGTTGACCGGCGCAGTGAAGCAATCGTCACTGGCGACACCGTTGCTGATGCTGCTGCCCGCGAACAGGTCTGCGAAGATGAAGTTGGTTGCGAATTCCGAACGGTAGCCGGTGTAGACACCGTCGAGGTAAAGTTCGAGTTCCGGGGTCACTTCCCATTGGAGCGCGGCGTTAACCTGCGGACGGGTGTTGTGGCCGGTGTCGGTGGTGCCGCCCACGCAGGTCGGCAGGACCAGACCCGGCGCGCCTGCGGGGCCGTTGTTGGATGAGCGCGGGTCGCAGTTGAACGAGACAGGGCGGCTGAAGTTGTTGCGCGCATAGGACACGTCGATCAGCGCGCCCAGACGGCCATCGCCCACGTCCCAGGTGTTGGCGACGAGCAGGCCTGCGGTGTAGCTGGTCTTGTCCGAAACGCGGCCGTTGTAGACACGCCCGTTCGCGGCGATGGTCAGGCCCTTGTCGAAGTTGAAGGGCTTTTGCAGCTTCATGTCGATGACGCCGGCAACGCCGCCTTCGACGAGGTTGGCCGAGTTCGACTTGTAGACGTCGATCCCGCCGATCGCCTCCGCCGGAAGATCCTGGAACGAGAAGCCGCGGCCCACACCGGTGAAGATCTCGCGTCCGTCCAGCGTCGTCAGAATGTCACCCAGGCCGCGCACGATCGGGCTCTGGATTTCGTTGTTGAAGCCGTTCGTGACCTGGACACCGGCAACGCGCTGCAGCGCGGAGGCGACCGAGGTATCGGGCAGCTTGCCGATGTCTTCGGCGACGATCGAATCGACGACAAGGTCGGAGTTCTTCTTGACGTTGCGCGCTGCCTCTAGGCTGGCGCGCTGGCCGGTGACGACGATCTCGTTGCCCTCGGCAACGGACGGAGCGGCTGCATCCTGCGGAACATCCTGCGCAAAAGCGGCAGGCGCACAGGCCACCATGGCCAGCACGGAAGATGTCAGTACGAACGAATGGGTGATGCTTTTCATGTGCCTCCCTCCAGAAACCAAATCGGCCCCCTGTCGGGGCCTTGTCCCGGCTCATAGCTATCCCATTCTAGTCCGACAAGACATATTTGTCTGATAAATGAGTTGCCATGATAAAATGACGATGGTAGCCGCTTTTCCAACGCTCTCGCGGCAACGCACCCATGACGAACGAGCGGGTTTAAGGGAGGCCGACATTTCTTCCGCTGACGACAGCATCACCGCCGCAGGGTCCAGCCTGAGGTCACGCTCGTGGTTCAACAACCCGGCGAACCCCGACATGACCGCGCTCTATCTTGAGCGCTACCTGAACTACGGTCTTTCCATCGAGGAAATGCAGTCGGATCGCCCGATCATCGGCATCGCCCAGTCCGGCAGCGACCTTGTGCCCTGCAACCGTCACCACCTGGTGCTGGCGGAACGGGTCAAGGAAGGCATCCGCGACGCGGGCGGCATCCCGATCGAATTTCCCACCCACCCGCTGCAGGAAACCGGCAAGCGCCCCACCGCCGGGCTGGACCGCAACCTTGCCTATATCAGCCTTGTCGAAGTGCTGTATGGCTACCCGCTGGACGGCGTGGTCCTGACGATCGGGTGTGACAAGACCACCCCGTCCGCGCTGATGGCGGCGGCCACCGTCAACATCCCCGCCATCGCGCTGTCGGTCGGCCCGATGCTGAACGGCTGGCATGAGGGCGAGCGCACCGGCGCGGGCACCATCGTGTGGAAAGCCCGCCAGATGCTGGCCAAGGGCGAACTGGACTATGCCGGCTTCCTCAAGCTGGTCGCCTCAGGCTCTCCCTCCACCGGCTACTGCAACACCATGGGCACGGCGACGACGATGAATTCGCTGGCCGAAGCGCTGGGCATGTCGCTGCCCGGTTCCGCCGCGATCCCCGCGCCTTACCGGGACCGGCAGGAATGCGCCTGGGAAACCGGGCGCGCCATCGTCGAGATGGTCAAGGCCGACCGCAAGCCTTCCGACATCCTGACGCGCGAGGCCTTTCTTAACGCGATCCGGGTGAACTCGGCGATCGGCGGCTCCACCAACGCGCCAATCCACCTCAACGCCATCGCCCGCCACATCGGCGTTGAGCTGACGCTGGAAGACTGGGAGACGACCGGCGCAGACGTGCCGCTGCTGGTCAACCTTCAGCCCGCAGGCGAATATCTGGGCGAGGACTACTACCGCGCCGGCGGCGTTCCCGCCGTGATGGGCGAACTGTCCAAGGCGGGCCTGATCGACGGCGCCGTGCTGACCGCCAACGGGCGCACCGTGGCCGAGAACCTCGTCGGCGTGCGGATCCATGACGACAAGGTGATCCGTCCGATCGACCGCCCGCTCAAGGAAGCGGCAGGCCTCACCGTGCTGAGCGGCAACCTGTTCGAAGGCGCGGTGATGAAGCTCTCGGTCATCTCGGACGAATTCCGGGGCCGTTACCTTTCCGATCCCGCCAACCCCGACGCCTTCGAGGGCAACGTGGTGGTGTTCGACGGGCCGGAGGACTACCACCACCGCATCGACGAGCCGGACCTGGGCATCGACGAGAACTCCATCCTGGTGATCCGGGGCGCGGGGCCGGTCGGCTATCCCGGCGGCGCCGAAGTGGTGAACATGCGCCCGCCCGCCGCGCTGATCCGCGCCGGCGTACACGCCCTGCCCTGCATCGGCGACGGGCGCCAGTCGGGTACTTCGGGCAGCCCCTCGATCCTCAACGCCTCGCCCGAGGCGGCGGTCGGCGGGGGCCTTGCCCTGCTGCGCACCGGCGACCGCGTGCGCATCGACCTCAAGGCCCGCAGCGCGAACATGCTGGTGGACGAGGCCGAGCTTGATCGCCGCCGCGCCGATCTCGCCGCTGTGGAAGACACCATCACGCCTGAATCGCAAACGCCGTGGCAGGAAATCCAGCGTGATCTCGTGGGCCAGTTCGCGACCGGCGCGGTGATCGAATCCGCCGTGAAGTACCAGCGCATCGCCCAGATCAAGGGCCTGCCGCGGGACAGTCACTAAGGAGAGCAGCGGTGACGACAGTGCGCATCATCGAACGCGGCCGCGTCGACTTGCTCGGCGAGGGCCTGTTCTGGTCGGCGGCGGACGACGCGCTGCTGTGGACGGACATCATCGGCCAGCGCGTCAACCGCCTCTTTCCCGCGACCGGGCGGGTCGAAAGCTGGGAAACAGACGGCGCCGCCGGCTGGATCATCGGACGGGAAAGCGGGGGTTTCATGGCCGGCATCGGCCGTTCGATAACCCGGGTGACGCTCGATCCCCCCACATTCGAGACCCTGGCTGACATTCCCGGCGAGCCGGAAAGCAACCGCGTCAACGATGCGGTCGCCGATGCGCGAGGGCGCCTGTGGCTGGGCACCATGCCGTTCTCCTGCGACGAGCCGGTCGGCACGTTCTACCGCTTCGAGAAGGGCGCCCTCACCCGCGCCGCGCCGGATGCTTATACCATCCCCAACGGCCCGGCGATCGACCCTGAGGGCCGCTTCGTCCTGCACACCGACAGCGCCCTGGGCGTGATCTTCCGTTATCCGCTGGAAGACGGCGTCCTGGGCACGCGCGAACCGTTCATCACGTTCGAAGACGGATGGGGTTCGCCTGACGGTATGACCTTCGATGCCGAGGGCTATCTGTGGGTGGCCTGCTGGGGCGCTTCGTGCGTGACGCGCTTCGCCCCCGATGGCACGGTGGATCGGCGCATCGCCTTGCCCGCCAGCCAGATCACCAATTGCACCTTCGGCGGCGACGGGCTGGACCGGCTCTACGTCACCAGCGCCGCCAACGGCGTCGACGAGGAACTGGGCGGCGCCCTGTTCGAACTAGATCCGGGATGCAAGGGCCTGCCGCCCTGCCTCTACCGCGACTAAACAAGACTACGGGACCAGGAGGAGAGACGATGCTTCGGATTATGGCGACCGCCGCGCTGCTATGCGCGGTTTCGACCCCCGCGCTCAGTGCCGAGGCCAGGCGCGAAACCTTCGGCCGGATGCCGGACGGCACCAGCGTGGAAGCGGTGACGCTCACCAATGCCAAGGGCATGTCGGTGCGGGTGATGACGCTGGGCGCCTCGATCCAGTCGGTCATGCTACCCGGCAAGGACGGCAAGGCGGTGGACGTCGCCGTAGGGTATGACAGCCTCGATGGGTATGCGAAGGACGGCCAGTTCTTCGGCGCCACCGTGGGCCGCGTCGCCAACCGCATCGCCAAGGGCAAGTTCACTTTCGACGGCAAGGATTACACCACGCCCGTCAACAACGGCGCCAACTCGCTCCATGGCGGCACCAAGGGGTTCGACAAGGTCGTCTGGACGGTCCGCGAGGTGAAGAACGGCGCGAAGGCCAGCGTCACCATGCGCTATGTCAGCCCGGATGGCGACATGGGCTATCCCGGCACGCTGACCACCGACGCGACCTATGCCCTCGATGAGCAGAACCAGCTCACCATCACCTACACCGCCACTACTGACCGTCCGACGGTGGTGAACATCTCCAACCACACATACTGGAACCTCGCCGGGCCGGGCGCCACGGCGATGGACCACGTCCTGACGATCCCGGCAGAGCGCTACACCCCCACCGACTCCGGCTCGATCCCGCTGGGCGAGCACAAGAGCGTGGCGGGCACCGTGTTCGATTTCCGCCAGCCCACCCCGGTCGGCGCCCGCGTGCGCGACGGCAGCGACGAACAGGTCCGCTATGCGCGCGGCTACGACCACAACTGGGTGGTGGCCGAAGGTGTGACCAGGGACGAGCACCTGATGGCCCGCCTCGTCGAACCCACCTCCGGGCGCGGTTTCGAACTGTGGTCGAACCAGCCGGGGCTGCAGTTCTATTCGGGCAACTTCATGGACGGCACGATCACCGGCAAGTCCGGCCAGATCTACCGCGAAGGCGACAGCCTCGTCTTCGAGCCGCAACTGTTCCCGGATACGCCCAACCAGCCGCAGTTTCCGTCGGTCCGCCTCGATCCGGGCAAGACCTACCGGAACGTCATGACCTACAAGTTCTTTACGCGATAAGAGGGGATTACCTGTGAAAACACTCGCAACCTGCCTGCTGGCGACCGTGGCGGCCCTTGTCGCCCTGCCCGCCGAGGCCCGCCCGCAGTGGACGCCTGCTCAGGCCAAGACCTGGTACGCCAAGCAGCCCTGGCTGGTCGGCTCCAACTTCGCGCCGGCCAATGCCATCAACCAGCTGGAGATGTGGCAGGCCGCCACCTGGGACCCCAAGCGGATCGACTACGAACTGGGCCTGGCGCAAGGGATCGGCATGAACACCATGCGCGTGTTCCTGCACGACCAGCTGTGGCAGCAGGACCCGGAAGGCTTCAAGAAGCGCATCGACGAATTCCTGACCATCGCCGCGAAGCACAAGATCAAGCCGCTGTTCGTGCTGTTCGACAGCTGCTGGGACCCGGTCCCCGTCCTGGGTCCGCAGCACCCGCCGATCCCCGGCGTCCACAACTCCGGCTGGGTGCAGGGCCCCGGCCTGCCCGCGATGCGCGATCCTTCGCAGGAGGGGCGCTTCAAGGCCTATGTCCAGGGCGTGATCGGCGCGTTCGGCAAGGACGACCGGGTGCTGGGCTGGGACCTGTGGAACGAGCCGGACAATGGCGCCGACCAGTACAAGGGCCAGGAAGGCAAGCAGGAACTTGTCCTCGCCCTGCTTACCAAAGTCTACGGCTGGGCGCGCGAGGCGGAGCCTTCGCAGCCGCTGACCTCGGGCGTGTGGCAGCATGACGACTGGAAGACGCCGGGCGCGCTCACCCCTATGGAGCAGCTGCAGCTGACCCAGTCGGACGTGATCTCGTTCCACGACTACAACTGGCCCGAGAAGTTCCAGGACCGGGTGAACCAGCTCAAGGGCTATGGCCGCCCGATCCTCTGCACCGAATACATGGCGCGCGGCAACGGATCGACCTTCGACGGCTCGCTGCCGATCGGCAAGCGCGAGAACGTGGCGATGATGAACTGGGGCTTCGTGGACGGCAAGACGCAGACCCGCCTGCCCTGGGATTCGTGGAAGAAGCCCTACACGATGGAAGAACCCACGATCTGGTTCCACGAAGTGTTCCACACCGACGGCACCCCCTACCGCCAGGCCGAGGTGGATCTGATCCGCAGCCTGTCGGCCGCGCCCAAGGGCGTGGTTCCGGTGGCTAAGAAGCTGACCAGCGCCAAGTAGGGCTGGACATTTGACGGAGCGGCCGGGATGGGAAACACCATGCGTATTCCGATCATCCTGGCCGCCTGCGGTCTCGCCTTTTCCGCTGTTCCTGCCAATGCACAAACCGCGCCCGTCTGGGCCGGTGCATGGGGCTATGCGCCTGCGGACAGCGGCGCCGGGGAACCCGTGCAGCCGGCCGGCACCTACCGCTACCGCGTGCGGCTGAGCCAGGCGGGCAATGCGATGCAGCTTACCTTCAGCAATGCCGAAGGCGATGCGCCGCTGGCGATTTCGCAAGTGACCGTGGCCAGCCCGATCGGCGCGGCAGGCACGGAACCGCGCGGCAATACCGTCCATCCCATCGTGTTCGGCGGCAAGCCCGGCATCGCCCTGCCAAGGGGCCGCACCGCCATCAGCGATCCGCTGGTCCTGCCGCTGACCAACGCGCAGGACGTGATCGTCAGCGTCACGTTCTCCACCCCCACCCGGCCCGGACGCACCAATCTGGGCATGGAAATGGCCTTTGCGCCCAGCGCGCCGCAAGCCGCTTTCACGCCGATCAAGGCGCGGCCCTATCTCTCGCTGGTTTCGGTGCGGGCGCCGGCCGCGCCCTGCACCGTCGTCGCCTTCGGGGATTCGATCACCGACGGCTACCTGGGCCTTTCCGCCCAGACGCGCGGCTGGCCGGGACGCCTTGCCGAACGCATGGCGCAGCTTCCCGCCGCGCGCCGCTGCGGTGTGGTCAACATGGGCATCAGCGGCAACCGCGTCCTGCGTGCGGGCCGCGCCGTGTCCGCGCTGGAACGCTTCTGGCGCGACGTTGCCAGCGTGCCCAACGTGACCCACGTAGTATTCCTTGAAGGCATCAACGACATCGGCGGCAGCGGTTCCGGCGCCGATGCGGTCACCCCGGAAGACCTGCTGAACGGCTACCGTCAATTCGTTGCCCGCGCCCATGCACTGGGGATCAAGGTGATCGGCGGCACCATCACACCCGCATTCAGGGCCGGGTACATGTCTCCCGCCAAGGAGCAGGTGCGCCAGGCGGTGAACGCCGCCATCCGCACCGGCAAGGTGTTCGACGGCGTCGTCGATTTCGAGGCCGCCGTGCGCAATCCCGCCGCGCCCGCGGACCTGCGCCCCGAATTCGATCCGGGCGATCACCTGCACCCCAACGACGCTGGGCTGCGGGCGATGGGCGATGCGGTGAATCTGGCGCTGCTCACGCCGAGGGGCTGACGGCTGGTTACACTTGACATATATAACCATATAGGTTATATGCTCCAACATCCGCTGCTGCCGTGCGCACGTTGGCATCGGTGTTTCGGGCCGGTGTTGGGGCCAGGGGCGCGGCGTATCAGCCGTGGACCACGCCACCAGCGCCTGACCCGGACCGGTTCATCTACCAAGGGCTCCCCATAAGGCCCGTCTCCTGCGGGAACGGGTTACCGGGATCACCCGGGTCGGCGCTCGTTTGCGAGCCCGCGCCGCCGACCTCGAACCGCGTCCGCCAGGGCCGAGCCGCATCGACGCTGCCTTTCGATCCGGCCGTTCGCAATATCAGGCAGCCAGTCCCGCGTCCCAAGTGCTATGGGCGCCCCGATACCGGCCCGATGTTTCGCGCTGCGTTCTTCCCCTGGCGTTATCCCGCGTTCGCCGGCGGGCGACAAGCCGTGCCCGGCGAAAATACTCCCCTTCGCACCGCGACGGGGAGCATCTGCGGTTCAGGGCATCGGCGCCGGAACAGGGTCGCCTGCCCGCGAGGGCACCGGGAAAACCGGCATGCCGTCCTTGCTCCATTCCATGCGCTGCACGCGCGGCGAGCGGGTTTCGCTGCACTTCATCCCGGCGCCGTCATTGCCGTGGTAAACGATCCAGGTCTGCTTGCCGCCATCGGTGGTGAAGAAGCCGTTGTGCCCCGTGCCGTAGACGTTGTTCTGCGGCGCCTTGGCCAGCACGGGCTTGGGCGATTTGGTCCAGCTTGCCGCGCTCAGCGGATCGCTGCCCGGCCTGGCATGCAGCAGGCCCAGCGCATAATCGTCCGACCAGCAGGCGCTGGCCGAATAGGTCAGGAACAGGTCGCCCTTCGGCCCGGCAAGGAATTCCGGCCCTTCCAGGATCTGGCGCCCGCCCTGCCGCTCGAAAGGAAGGTCCGGCCGCGCGATCACCGTTTCGCCGGGGCCAAGCGTCCATGGGTTGGTCATCGGCGCGATGGCCAGCACGCTGTCCGGGCCGTCATAAGCGGAATAGACGAAGTAGCGCTTGCCGCCATGCTCGAACACGGTGCCGTCAAGTCCGGTCATGCCGGTGACGATGCGGCCACGGTCGATCCATTCGCCGGCCAGCGGATCGGCGCTGGCGTTCTCCAGCACGAAGACGCCGCGATGTGCATCATCGTCGTGCCCGGCCTCGGCGGCGGTGTAGTAGACGTACCACTTGCCGTCGATCCGGTGCAGTTCGGGCGCCCAGATCGAGATGGCGTTCAGGCCCGTGGCGGGCGGCGTCCAGATGACATGCTCGGGCGCATCGGCCAGTTTCGAAAGATCGTCGGTCTGGCGGATCGCCAGCCGGTCGCCCTTGGTGCCCATGAAGTAGAAGGTCGATCCGTGGTGGACGATCCACGGATCGGGACCGCTGGCCAGCAGCGGGTTGGTCAGCGTGGCGGCCACCGGCGAACCTGCGGTGGTTGCCGCGCAGCCGCCCAGCGCCAGCGCCATTCCCAGTGCGATGGGGGCGATGCGGCGGATCACGCCCGGCCCTCCAGTTCGGCCCAGGCCTTGGCGAAGGCGCGCGCATTGGCGGCGATCTCCTGCGTGGTCAGCCCCGCCTTGTAAAGCGCCGAGCCGAGGCCGAAGCCGTTCGCTCCGGCGGCAAGCCACGGCGCCATGGTGTCGGGGCCGATGCCGCCCACGGCGAACAGCGGAGTCTCCTTGGGCAGCACCGCGCGCTGCGCCTTGATGACGGCCGGGCTTGCCGCCTCCGCCGGGAACAGCTTGAGGCCGCTGGCCCCCGCCGCCAGTGCCGCGAAGGCCTCGCTCGGCGTGAAGTAGCCGGGCAGCGAAACCATGCCGCGCTTCGCGCTCTCGGCGATCACCGCGATGTCGGTGTTGGGCGAGACGATCATCGCGCCGCCCGCGTCCTGCACCTGCGCGACTTGCGCCGAGGTCAGCACGGTGCCGGCGCCGACGATGGCAGCGTCGCCCAGGTGGCGGGCCATCTTTTCGATACTGACCAGCGGGTCGGGCGAATTGAGCGGCACCTCGATCAGGCGGAAGCCCGCCTCGACCAGCGCCTCGCCCGCAGCTTCGACCTCATCGGGGCGAATGCCGCGTAGGATGGCGATCAGGGGTAATGCCGCGAGGGCGGAAGCGAAATCGGTCATGGGAGGAGGTTCCTGATACGAGTGATACCGGCAACGAACGAGGCCTTGCTGTCAACGACAACGGCCTGCCCCCCGGCGATGGTGATGGCGGCGGAATAGAGATCGGCGAGCAGTCCGTCGGCAAGCAGATGAACCTGCTGCCCCGGCTGCGTAATCCGTGCGCGGCAATCGCTGCCGATAAGCAGGCCGCTGACATAAGCCGCCGCCGCGCCGGGCGCCCGGTGGCCAAGGACCGAGGCGGCGCGCACCCCGAACAGCGCGGCGAGCAGGTCGGCATCGGCGCAGGCTTCGACGCCCTGCCGGAAATCGTCCCCGGCATCGACTTCGCCGGCCATCTCGCTACCGATCAGGGCATGGGCTTTGAGCAGCGCGAACATCTCGCCGGTCATGGCGGTGGTGAAGTCGGCGATGGCGCCGTGCTTCATCACGGCCCACTTGTTATGCGTGCCCGGCTGGCACAGCAGCGCATCGGCAGGCGCAAGCCCCGCCGCGACCGCGCCCAGAAGCTGCACTTCCTCACCGCGCATCACATCTGCGCGGCTTTTGGTATCGACGCAGACGCCCGGCACGATGGAGACGCCCTCTTCCGGCGTGACGACGCCAGCCGCCAGCGCCTCGATCGTGGCGGGGCAGGCGATGTAGCCGGCATCGTGCCAGCCCCGGTTCGAACCGACCATGCCCGCCATGACAACCGGCAGTCCGTCGAACCGGGCGCGAAGTTCGGCGACCAGCGCGGGGAAGCCACCGGCGGGAACGGCAAGGATACCCCGGTCGTCACGTTCGGTCGCAACGACTTCGCCGTTCTCGATCCGGTAGGCCCGCCGGTTGGTCGTGCCCCAGTCGACAGCGATGAAGGGGGCGGCGCTCACCAGAACACCGCGTAGAGGACACATAGGACGAGAAACACGGCAATCGCTCCTGCATTGAAGCCGGTCGACGTCGCATACTTCACGTCGCCGGTCGAGATGGTGTGCTTGTCAGGCCGCGCCGGGGTGAGCAGCGAGACCGCCACCGCCAGCACAAGCGCCGCAAGGAAGACGATCCCCATGCGGTCCATGAACGGGACGCCCGGCGCCCAGACCTTCAACCCCCAGGACAGCAGCACCGAAGCCACCGCCGCACTGATCGCGCCCGGCTCATTGGCCCGGCGCCAGAAAAGGCCGAGCAGGAAGATCACGGTGATGCCCGGCGTGAAGAAGCCGGTGAATTCCTGGATGAACTGGAAGGCCTGTTCGCTGGATCCCACCAGCGGACGCGCGGTAAGAATGGCGATGATGATGGCGACGACCGCCACGATCCGCCCCACCCGCACCAGCTTCCGGTCGGCTGCGACGGCATCATCATCGGCCGGAACACCCCGGAATTTCGCCCAGACGTCGAGGGTGAAAATAGTGGCGATGGAATTGATCTTCGATGCGGTGGAAGCGATGATCGCCGCCACCAGAGCGGCAAAGACCAGCCCCAGCAGGCCCGGCGGCAACAGGCGCATCATCGTCGGATAAGCCTCGTCCGCCTTGGTGAGGTCCGGCGCGAGAATGACGGCGGCGATGCCCGGCAGCACGATGATGATCGGCATGATAAGCTTGATGAACGCCGCGAACAGCATGCCGCGCTGCGCCTCGTCGATGGACTTGGCAGCCAGCGCGCGCTGAATGATGTACTGGTTGAAGCCCCAGTAGGACAGGTTCGCGATCCACATGCCGCCGATCAGGACCGAAAGGCCCGGCAGGTCCATGTAATGCGGATTATCGGGGTGCAGGATCATCTGGAAGTGATCCGGCGCAACTTCGAGAAGGCGCGAGAAACCGCCGATAACGCCTTCAGCGCCGCCGATTTTTCCCAGCGTCAGATAGGCGATGATGAGGCCGCCCATCACCAGCAGGGTAACCTGCACGATGTCGGTCAGCGCCACAGCCTTCAGTCCTCCGCGCAGCTGGTAGAGCAGCGCGAAGACGCCCAGCACTACCAGCGCCACATCCTGATTGACCCCCGCCACCTGCGTCACCGCGATGGAGCCCAGCCAGATGATGCTGGTCAGGTTCACGAAGACGTAGAGGACCAGCCAGAATACCGCCATCAGCGTGCGGATGCCGGGGCCGTACCGCCGCTCGAGGAACTGCGGCATCGTGTAGATTTCATTGCGCAGGAAGATCGGCAGGAAGAACTTGCCGACGATCAGCAGGGTCGCCGCCGCCATCCACTCGTAGGAGGCGATGGCAAGGCCGATCGCATAGCCCGAACCGGACATGCCGACGATCTGCTCCGCCGAGATGTTCGCCGCGATCAGCGAGGCGCCGATGGCCCACCAGGGCAGGTTCTTGGAGGCAAGGAAGTAGTCGGCGGAACCCTTCGGCCCTGCTCCCGGCTTGTCGCGGCTGACCCACTGGGCCAGCCCGAATATGCCGATCGCGTAGATCACCACTACGGTGATATCGATCGTTGCCAGTCCCATCTCGTCTCCCCGGATTATCTTGCTTCGCAATGATAGGTCTTCCGGCCATCGACCCGCCGCGCTCGGTGGGAACCCAGCGAGCATGTCGAATCAGCCGGTCAAGCCAGAACACCTTCCATAACGACTAAAACCGTATTTATAAGATGAATCTTGACAATGCACGATGGAGGCGGCTTTTTGACGCCACGAACAAACATGGGAGAGACAATTTGGAACGGGGCAATCCGCGCATAGCCACGCGTCTGAGCCTGACGGCGGGCCTGGCGGCGATCACCATCCTGACGGTCCAGACGCCTCTGGCCGCGCAAAGTGCGATGCCGGCGACCACCGAAGTGAAGCCTTCCGCCGAAGTCATTCCCGGCGCGCCCGAGACGCCTTACGTCAACCCGGACAAGGCCTATCTTTTCGCGCATATGACCAAGGAGCGCTACGGCGTGCTCTATTACACGGTCAGCCGCGATGGCCTGCACTGGCAGCAGATCAATGGCGGCAAGCCGGTTTCCGAAGATTATCACGGCCACCCATCCATCGCGCGCGGCGCCGACGGACGCTATTTCCTTGTCGGCAACAAGAGCGACGAGGACCCCTATATCCGCTTTTGGGTTTCCGACGATCTCGTTAGCTGGAAGCCCTATGGCACCTACAAGCCTGATGTGAAGAACGTGCCCGGCCTGCCCCACGCGCTGCAGCGGATCGGGGCGCCCAAGCTGTTCTTCGACAAGGCATCCAGCCAGTTCCTGCTGACCTGGCACACCGCCACCGTCCCCGGCGTGCCCGAGGACCCGGAGCGCTATTGGGCCAGCCAGCGCACGCTCTACGTCCAGTCACCCGATCTCAAAAAGTTCGCCAAAGCCCCCAGGCGCCTGTTCGACTGGGACATGGCCACGATCGACACCTTCATCCAGCCCGAGGCAGACGGCAGCGGGTACTGCGCGGTCATCAAGGATGAGCGGTATCCGAGCTACAACTGGACGACCGGCAAGACGGTGCGCATCTCCTGCGCCAAGGAATTGCTCGGCCCCTACCCGCAGCCGGGCGCGCCGGTCAGCCCCAACTTCCGCGAGGCGCCCACGCTGATCCGCGCCCCCGGCGGCGAGGACTGGCTGATGTATTACGAACAGTATGCCGGAACCAGCTACGGCCTGTCCAAGGCGCCGCGCCTGTCAGGCCCGTGGTTTCAGGTATCGGGCAATTCCGGCGTGCCTGAATGGAACCGCTTCGAAATGCCCGCTGGTCTGCGCCATGGCTCGATGATCGAGATCAGCAAAATGCAATACGACGCCCTCGTCAGGGCTTTCCCCGTAGCCAAGTGACGGCGAGGCTGTTTGCAGAACCGATGAGCCGCAGAGCAGGAGCGTGGCCGGCCCTAAGAAGCCGCCGCGCTCCGGTCTACGGCCGTCAAGGGATAGCGCGCGGTCAGGGCCTCTAGACGGCAACGGATGTCTTCGGGCAGCGGGAAATCATCCTTATGGTAGTCCCGGTGCCCGGCCGATGCCTGTTCGACCAGCTCGTCGTGCAGGCTGCCCATCAGCCCGTTTATCGCGCTGAGAAAGCGCGACATCCGGTAAACCTGATCGTCAGGCTCCAGCGTGCGCATGGTGTCGTAGAACGAGACCTGCCGGCTGATGACCTTGCGCATCGCGTGGAAACGGTGGCCGGTCAATGCCTTGCCCAGAACCCATGACTTCAGGCGGGCAAATTCCGCCCGGCGAAAGGCAAGGAACCCCGCCGCGTTGTCCAGACGCACGGCATCCACCTCCCGCTGAACAGCAGCCCAGACCGGCCAGATCAGCAATCCCCTCAGCAGCAGGGCATAGCCCAGCACCGCCGCGCGCTGTCTATTGCGGAATGCATCCTGAAGGTGGCCCATCACCGCAACGGTCGAACGAAACAGCAGCGGTGCCTTATGCGGCTTGCCGTAGAGCACCAGCGCAAAGCGCAAGTGCTTGTAGCGAGCGCGAATGTGCTTGTAGCGTATGCGGGCATCCGGCGGCAGGTCGCCGGTGTGCAGCAGCGTTGTCGCTAACTTTCGCAAGTCGGCGCGAATGGCGCCGGCGCGCCAGAACTGTATGCACAGATCGAGGCAGCGGCGCATCTCCTCCTGCGTACAGGCGACCGGGATCGAGGCCGGCAGGCTGACCACGGGATCGACGACATCGTCCATCTCCACCGCCTCGAACATCGCATCGAGAACGGCTGCCGGATATGTGCTGCGGGTGGTCATGCGCGCGCTCCCTGCGTCATGACGTGCGAAAGACTGCTCCGGTCACGATAGGCCCAAAGTGTGGGCAGCAGCATGAACACCGCCTTCAGGCACACCCCCGCGACATAGGCCAGCCCTGCTCCTTCGATGCCGAACACATGGATCAGCATGAAGATCAGGCCCGCATAGCCCAGCGCCGCCGCGCCTTCGGCGACCAGCGCCGCCCGCTGCCGCCCGGCCATGTAGAGCAGGGATTCGAGCGGGAAGCTTGCCATCGTCACGATCAGCGATGCGGTCATGAGTTGCAGCAGATCGTAAGCCTCGACGTAGCGTTTGCCGAAGACCATGCCAATGACCGGCTCGCCGCCCAGCATCACCAGAAGCAGGATCACGAAGCCGATAGCGCCGGAGATCAACGCGCTGCGGATCGCCAGTTGCCATGGGTGCCGGCTGGTGGGGTCTAGCCGCATGATCTCGGGATAGAAACTGCGCGACAGCAGATCGGCGGGCTTGCTGGCGGAATCGAAGAAAGTCGACGCGATCTTGAACAGGCCCGCGCTGGTCGGGCCCAGCAGGGCGCCGACGATCAGGTTGCTGATCGGACCCCAGGCGGCCCAGATCGAATGGGCGATGTTGGTGGTCCACACGAAGTCCCAGGCATTCTCCAGTCGCCGCCCCGGACCCAAAAGACCGGGCCGCAGCGCGCCGTCGATGCCTTTGCGGCGCAGTTCGATGGCGGCCATGATCCACAGGCACAAGTCACCGGCAAGGTCGGCTACGAACCAGGTAACGACGAAACCGGTGAAGCCGAAGTTGCCGAAATACGAAACCGCCCCGCCGACCGCGCGCAGCAGCGGGGTGACGAGCTGCTGCACGGCAAGCTGGTCAAACCGGTCCAGCACGCGCAGGATGCCGGTAGGGGTTGCAGCGGTCATGGTGGGGATCAGGGTGCAATAGAGCATCGCGATGCTGACGTCCTGCGCTGCGATGCCGAACCTTTCGGCCAGGAACGGCAGCAATATCAGCCCCCCGGCCAGCCCGACCAGTCCGCTGGCAAGGTCGAGTCCGAAGGCGAAGCCGGTCACGTCGCGCAGTTCGTCAAGGTCTCCGCGCCCCAGTGCCGGCGCGCCGTAGCGCACGATGAACTGCCAGGTCTGGAACTTGACCACTGCCCCCACGCCATTGGCATAGGAATGGATGAGCACGAGCGTGCCGAACAGCGCCGGCGTCATCCCGCGCCCGGCGCAGGCGAGCGCAATCAGGCCCAGCAGGGCGCCAAGGAGCTTGCTTGAACCCAGATACGAGGCATTGCGCAGGATCGTGCGGAATACCCCGTCGGCAAACCAGTGCTTTACGTTCAGAGCCTTCACCGCGCGGCACTCCGCGGACGGGCGGCTGCAAACAGCGCCACGCGCTCGTCAATGGCGGCCCTTGCCTGCGCCAGCACCTGTTCGAGCGGCTGCTCCGCGTCGATCTCGACGATCGGGGCGCCTCCGAAGGTCAAACGCGGCACGTCCGCGATCTTGCGGGCGAGCGAGGACAAGCGGTGATCCGGCTTCCGGGCCACGGCAACATCCAGCGAAACATTAAGCCTCAGCACGAGGTCCGGGGCATTAGCCACCATGCCCTCGTACTGCCGCCGCTCCGCCCGCGCGAGCAGGCCGACCATGCCGGAACGGCGCGCCTGAGCCAGTCCCAAGCCGTCCATCGGGCCAGGCGCACCAAGCTGCGGGAAACGGTCGGCTATAATGGCGTTGCCGCCGCGGCGCAGGCGCATCATCCGGCGAAACCGGCGCACCCGCCGCATCGAGAATACGAATATGACCAGCGCTGCGAGCAGGCCAGGCCCCTTGTCGGCTTGCGCGCGCTGGGCCTTGGCATGGATCGACTTGTCCAGCCTGCCGCCCAGCAGTGGCAACCGCGCGATCCAGCGGCCGATATTGCCCGATTGCTTGCCCAGATGGCAGATTTTCGTCGGTACACGCGCATCCATCCATTGCTGGAGCGCCTCGGTGACGGTCGATTTACCGGACCCGTCGCAGCCGATGACCGCGATCAGGGGAGGAAGAGAAGCAGTGTTCATCGTGGTGGCAGAAGCAGTTCAGTAAATTGAGGGGAACACATCAGGCGTTCAGACCATGGCGGCGCAGCACGGCAAGCACGGTTTCGAGCACTTCGCGGTAGGGCCGGGTCGCGTCGACATCGACGATATAGGCGCCTGCGAAATCAAGCGTCGGCACCACCGCGATCTTCTTTTCGAGCATGTCGCGCTGGTGGTCGGACTTGCGGGCCAAAGCCGTGTCGACATCCACGTTAAGGCGGATCACCACGGTCGGCCGCCAGGCCGACATCCCGGCGTAAAGCGCACGCTCGCGCGAGGCGAGCCGTTCGACCAGCGCCGAACCCTTTCGGGTCCACGAGAGGCCCGGTCCGTCGAAACTGCCCGACACTTCTGCCTGCGGATAGCGGTCGGTAATCACCTGAACGCCGTGGCGGCGGTAATCGAGGACCTTGCGGAAGCGGCGTAGGCGCGCGAGCGACAAGCCGTACATCGCCAGCGCCGTGACCAGCCCAGGCAGGCGCTTTGCCGGCCCGTCATGCGCCTTGCGCGCCTTGCCCGAAAGATAGCGTTCGGCGAGCGCCCCAATCAGCGGCAGTTCGCCGATGCGTCGCCCGAGGTCTCCCGTGCCGAGGCCCAAATACATCGACTTTGTTGGCGCCTGCCGGTCAAGCAGGCTAACAAGATCGCGCGCCAGGGTGGATTTGCCCGACCCATCGCAGCCGACCAGCGCCACGCAAGGGGCCAGCCCGGGCCGCGAACGCGCCGGGGCGGAAAGGAATGGGGAAGCGCCGCGGAATGAAGAGAAAAGCTCTCCCGGCGGGTTGTGAATCGTCATGTTTCGTTAGCCATTTTTTCAAATCCCTTCACAGCGGCCATGCTGCCGAAGGGAGCCTGGGTTCAGGTCCGAATGCAGGCTCTAGACCGCGAAGCTGATGCGAAGCTGATGGACGAGAAACATTTTCGCGCGGTTTGACGGCCGCCCATAAGGTGGCGTACTCCCGCGACTTACGTGGCCCTTCAACCACGCCTGGAGCCATGCCTTGCCCCGCCTGCTGGTTGCGGAAGACGACGCCGACCTTGGCCCCGCGATGAAGCGGGCGCTTGAACTGGACGGTTACGTCGCCGACCTTTTCACTCGCGGCGACGACGTGCTCGCCGCTGCCCGCGTCGCCAGCTACGACGTGATTCTGCTCGACCTTGGCTTGCCCCATATGTCCGGCCTCGAAGTGCTGCGCGAACTGCGCTCCGCAAAGGACGCGACGCCAGTGATCATCATCACTGCGTTCGACCGCACGCCCCACCGCGTGGCCGGGCTCGATGCCGGCGCAGACGATTATGTCGTCAAGCCGGTGGACCTGGAGGAGCTGGCCGCACGCATCCGTTCGCAGCTACGCCGCAAGGACCGCCGCCAGGACGACAGCGTGAGCGTGGGCGGCGTAACGCTGGATTTCACCGGCCACATCGCGGCGCTGGACGGCGAACCCGTTGCGCTGACCGCCAAGGAGTTTCGCGTGCTGGCATTGCTTATGCGGCGCAGCCGACGGTTCGTTTCCAAGGCGGATCTCGAAGGCGAACTTTACGATCAGGACCATTGGGTGGAATCCAACACCGTTGAAGTCGCCATCTCGGCTTTGCGGCGCAAGTTCGGGCGTGACTTCATCCGCACCGCGCGCGGTCTGGGCTATATGGTGGGATGCCAGGAGGTATGAGACGGTCCTCGCTTTCGACGCGGCTCTATCGGCGGCTGCTGATCCTGCTGGCGCTGACCGGACTGGCCATGGGCGCCATTCTCTACACGGTCGCCAGCCGGGAGATCGGGCGCGCCTCCGATGCACAGCTCGTCAATGCTTCGCGCCTGCTTTACATGATGATGCAGGACGAACTGACGCCCACGGTGCTGAAATCGCGGGGCGTGGGCCTTGGCAGCGCCGACGATCCCCTGCTCACCGCCGAGGAAAAGAAGGCGTTCCACGCATCCTACGACTGGTGCATGTTCGCGGTATTCTGGGAAGGCCAGCCCGTCGCCCAGTCGGGATGGGGCGCACCGGTAAGCCTTGTCCCCCGCCAGCCCGGACTGCACGATTTCACCGCCGTAAGCGACCGCTGGCGGAGTTACGGCCTGCCGGGCCGCGACCCCCGCCTGCTGATCGTGGTGGCCGAGCGGGATGCGATGCGCGAATTCACGATCCTGCCCGTCCTGCGCAAGCTGGCGCTGCCGATGCTGCTCCTGCTTGCGGCCGGAATGGCGGTGCTGTGGCTGACGCTGCGCACCAGCCTGTCGGAAGTCGAACGGCTGGCATCCACGCTCAACGCCCGCTCGCTGGCCGATCTCACGCATCTGGAGCCGGGCGAATGGTCCCGTGATCTGGGCCCGCTGATCGTCGCCCTGAACAAACTGTTCGCGCGTCTGGGGCAAGCTTACGAGCTGGAACAGGCCTTCACCGACGATGTCGCGCACGAACTGCGCACCCCCCTCGCCGCTATACGCACGCAGGCGCAATTGCTGCGCAAGACCGGCCCTTCACAAATTTCCGACGATGTGAACAGGCTGATCGGTATGGTCGACCGGGCCAACGGGTTGATCGACGGCATGCTCACCCTCGCCCGGCTCAATGCCACGCCAGTATCCAACCGCTCTGCCGACATCCATGCGTTGGTAGGCGATGTGGTGGCACAGGCAGCGGGGCAGCTTGCTGCGGACGCGATGGAGTTCACCGTCACCCCCGATCATGTTGTGCGCTGGCGGTGCGACCCCTCTGCGCTGCAGATCGCGCTGTCGGCGGTGATCGAAAATGCCACGCGCCATGCCCTTTCCGGCGGACGGATCGACATCGCGATCGTGCGCAGTTCCGCCCATCTCGCAATCTCCATCGGCGACCGGGGAGCCGGCGTGGAGATGACTGACCGCGAGCGACTGCTGCGCCGTTTCGAGCGCGGCCCGTCAAAGGCATCGGGCAGCGGCCTGGGCCTGTCGATCGCCACGAAGGCCATGACGCTGTCCGGCGGCACGATCCGGCTTGAGAACAGGCAGGATGGCCCCGGCCTGCTCGTTGTCCTCACGCTTCCGGCAACCACCGAATAGCGCGGCTGGCGCAAAAACAGGGGCACGCATCAATAGTGTTGTCTTGTTTCTCTTATGGTGTGACAATCCTCCTAATATAGCCGCACAATAGATCTTTCCGGCAACTGTCCGGCGAGTCGATTCAAACGGCGCATGGACCGGGAGGGCACTATGACAGGGACCGTCGTTTCGCAGTGGCTCAAGATGTCGCAGGCAGATCTGGATGCGCTGTTCTCGTCCCATGAGGCAGGACCGATCCCCGATGGAGAAGCCAAGGGCACCGCGATCATCGCCCCGGGAACCAGCTTTTCCGACGAGATCGCAGCGATCATCAACTTCTTCGCCTGGCAGGGCAAAGTATTCGACGCCAGGCACGGCTTCCTGCGCAACCATATCCTGCCGCTGGGACTGAAGGCCATAGTCGCCAAGGTCTACAAGGGGGAAAGCTGGCTGGACACCAAGGAGTGCATCGTCCTCGACTATTCGGACACCTCACTCCTGGCCTCGCGGGTGCGCGATGAAATTCGCATGATCGAACCCGGGATCTACCTCGGCAAGGTGTACTGGGGCGAAAGGCGGCTGATAGATTTCGCCCTGGAGTTCGGCAGCCAGCAGTGATGGGGCAGGGTCAGCTGTTCGTGGCCGGTGTGCTGCGACACGGCGTCATGCCCGAACTTTCCGCGCTGCTTGCAACCATGAACGCCGCGCCGGGTCAGGCTGACCCCGTCAATCCGCTGGTCCCGTTCGGCCGGATCGCCTCGCTGCACGTAGCGCGTTTCATCGTGCTGGAGGACCCGTCGCTACCCGACCGGCTGATCGCCCCCACCCTTCCCGTCCACGAGCCGACAAGGCTGGCTTTCATCGCCGACTTCGACGGTACGCCGGATGGCTTGATCGCCGATCTCGTGGCAATCGCGGCGCCCGGACTGCGGCGGATTTTCGGCCATTGCGCTGATTTCCGCGATGACACCGACCTGCTGCGATGGTTGCACGCCCATCGCATCCGCTCCGCCGCCACTTACGTCAACTGGCGGGGCAGAAGCGCGGCGCAGGTGCGCGAGGAGGCCGCGCTCCACGACGTGCTACGCACGGCAAGGCTGGCCCATCCCCGCGCCTCGCCAGAACAATTGATGCCCATCCTGCGCGCGGCGGGCGCGGCCGTGACGCTCAACCCGGTTGCTGCGCCGCCGGTAGCCTGGCGCATCGGCGAGACCGCTCACTTCCTGCTGCTCCCCGTCGCAGCGATTGCTCTTGCTCCCCTGCTGCTGCCGTCACTTCCGTTTCTGGCGATCCTCCTGCGCTGGCGCGAAACCCGCGATCCGGTGATTGCGCCCACGCCGTCAAGGGAGCGCAACCGCACTCTATCGGCGCTGGAAGACCACGACATCACCAACCAGTACAGCGCCATCGGATCGCTCAAACCGGGCCTGTTCCGGCGCTGGCTGACCATCGCCATTCTATGGGTCATCGACTGGGGCGCGCGGCACATCTTCGGCAAGGGGCGCCTGGCGCGCGTGAACACGATCCATTTCGCCTCGTGGACTTTCCTCGACGAAGGACGACGGGTGCTCTTCGCCAGCAACTACGACGGCAGCCGCGAGGCCTATAACGACGATTTCATCAATAAGGTCGCTTTCGGGCTGAACCTTTCGTTCTCCAACGGGCTTGGCTATCCGCGCACGCGCTGGCTGATCCTGGACGGCGCCCGGCATGAGCAGGATTTCAAGCGCTACTTGTTCCACCACCAGATACCCACGCAGGTCTGGTACAAGGCGATGCCCGGCCTCAGTACATACGACATGGCGCGCAACACCCGCATCAGACGCGGTTTCGAAAACCCGCCTTCCGGGGCAGCCCTGCGCCGCTGGATCGCCGAGATATGAGCGCCGCCGCCGCCGAAAGCGGCGACATCCAGGCCATCGTCGATCGCGGCTTCGGTTCGCTGCGGGCGGCACGTTACCTGCTGCTGCGCGTAATCAACCCCGCCGCTGCGCGCGCATGGCTGCGGGGCCTGACCGTGACATCTCTGGCAAATGCAAGATCGCACCGGGTTTCGCGTGTCGATCAGATCGCATTCACCGCAGCGGGTCTGCGCACGCTGGGCTTCGCACCGGACTCCGTCCCCGGTTTCGCCCCGGAATTTCTGGACGGCATGGCCGGAGACGAACGCCGCTCGCACCGTCTGGGTGACGCAGGAGAAAACGCGCCGCAGTACTGGGACTGGGGCGCGGGTGAAAAAGAGCCCCACGTCCTGCTGATCCTGCTATCCACCGAAGAGGCGATCGAGGCACTGGAAACGCAGATCGTAAGCGCCCTACCCGCTGCCGGCTGCACTTTGCTCGCCCTCAATCGCAGCAATACCCGTGTCGGCCACGAGCCTTTCGGTTTCGCCGATGGGGTATCGCAGCCCGCACTGGACTGGGAGGGCACGCTGCACCCCGGAGGGGTGCGTGACAGGATCTACCGCAATCGCCTTGCCATGGGGGAGGTATTGCTCGGCTATCCCAACGAATATGGTTTTGTCGCCGACCACACCGCAAAGGGGATAGGCCGCAACGGCAGCTACCTCGTCTATCGCCAACTCGAACAGGACGTTCGCGGGTTCTGGCAGTGGCTGGCACAGGCCGCCGGCCCTGACGGGGCGGGCGTTCTGGCGGAGCGCATGGTCGGGCGCACGATGGATGGCGCGCCGCTGGACGGCCTGCCTGAAACGCCGGTCGAAGGAACGCAGGACCGCGACAACAGCTTCACCTTCGCCGCAGATCCCGACGGCATCGCCTGCCCCATCGGCGCGCACGTCCGCCGCGCGAACCCACGCAGCAGCGACGATCCTCAGGGCCGGCGCGGCTTCTTTCGCGATCTGCTGTCGTCGGCCGGCCTCAAGGGAACCGCGATCCACGATGCCGTCGCCGCCGCTCGCTTTCACCGCATCGTGCGGCGGGGGCGGTCCTACGGCCCCGCAATGTCGCCCGGCGAGGCTATGGCGGCAGGTGAAGATGCACCCCTGGAACCAAGCGGCATCCACTTCATCTGTCTCAACGCCAACCTCGCGCGGCAATTCGAATTCGTGCAGGGCGCATGGATTTCCAGCCACAATTTCGCGGGGTTGAGCGGGGAATCCGACCCCCTGCTCGGCCACCGAAAACCGGTCAACGGTGGCATGGCGACAGATGCTTTCAGCCATGTGGACAGGCAAGGATGCCCGCGCCTGATCGGCGGCTTGCCCCGGTTCGTCACGGTCAAGGGCGGGGCGTATTTCTTCCTTCCGGGGTTGAAGGGGCTTGCCGCCATACTTGCAGACTAAGGAGCGAAAGCGGCTAGAACCTCTCCGCCCCGGTCGGCTCTACGTGGGTTTCGCCGTTCCTGGCGTGCCGATAGCGCGACATCTCGTAGTACATGCGTTTGCGGGCGCGGTTCTGGTTTCCCAGCGGGCGATGATCGGCGAGGCAGTGCCACGGGTTGATGGTCAAGCGGCGCGCAAAAGCGAATTGCTCTGGCGACTGGAATTCCTGCTTTGGAATAGTGAGCGTCGCTACGGGAATACGCGGTGAGCGGCGCGGGTCCCACAGCACGCCGTTCTGCTCGATCGGCATCAGGAACGGATCGTTCTGCAGGATGACGCGCATCTCGAAACGGGCTTCGCCAGCACGCAGACTTTCGGCCAGATTGTCGCGAATGTAGTTGTCGGGCGGGCGCAATGGCAGACGGGGGATATGCGTCGACACCGGCGTCAGCGGGTGAAAACTGTACTGCATCGCCTGCCCCGGGCCCAGCAGATAAGGTACACAACTAAAGTATTCGTTCGCCAGCGGATTGGCGAGCGTGCGGTTCCACAGCGCCTGCATCAGGAAATCTCGGATATGCGTGCGCTTCGGGTTCAGGAAATACCAGATGGGGAGGTGCCGCCTGCTCCAGTACTGAAGAAATGCGTTCTCCCGCGATGTCGGCGTGACGAAGGTAATGGTGGTAACGGCGGTAAAATCCTGCGTGTGCCGTTCGTCGTCCATCAGTTTAGGCCCGGGCACGTCCATCAGCTTAATGCCGATGCTGCCGAAACCGACGTCGTCGATGTCAGGCTCGACATGCGGGCCGGGGTTGGAAAAGCGGACCCATGCGGGATAGCTCCGCTCGGCGGCGAAGATACCACAGCGCAAATGTTCGGGCAGGTTCGGGAGCACGGTCAGCTCGCCATGGACGAGGCCGTGCGTCTTGGTATTTCCGGCACGTTCATAATTGCCGGGCGTGAAGTCTATGTCGAGCTGGCGCTGCATTTCCGCCACCATCGTGTCCAGGCTCTGTTCCTCGTCCGGCCAGATGCGCTCCATGGCGAGCGGCGGCACATCGCGGCTGCGGGTGAGGTTGATGGTCCAGTTGAAGAAGCGCGTAAGCGGCCAGCGCAGCACCTTATCCAACGCCGGGCGGACGAACGGATCGATACGCCGCTCGGCATGAAGCCCGGCTTCGAGCAAGCGGTGAAGCGGCGTGAGCATCGTTCAGCCTTTCCTCTGCCCGGCATCCGCAAGGATATCCGCAGCCAGCTTTTCCGCGGCGAGATAGATCGCAGCTACCAGGAACAGCCCCGGTATGCGCGGGAAGATCGAGGCATCGACCACGCGCAGGCAGTTGGTGCCGTGGACCTTTCCGCGCGGGTCCAGCACCGGGCCGATGGCTGCCGTGCCGCAGGCATGATGGCCCCAGGCGCGGGTCCGCACCCATTGCCGAAGGGCCCCGCCTTCGACATGCCGGCCGGGGACCTCCTCCTCGGCGATGGCGCCGCAATCCTCCAGCGGGCGAGTCAATTCGCGCGCCATCTCCAGCCCTTCGACCAGCGCATCTAGGTCGGCATCTCCGTGATCGGCGAAGTTGCGAAACCTGACCAAGGGCGGATCGCGCGGGTCGGCGGAGGCCAGATCGACCGACCCGGCCCGGTTGCCCGTCTGTCCCTTGAGTACCGCCCATGAAAAGCCGTCGCGGCCGGCCCAGGTATCCTGCGCATAGCCGGTGTAATAGCCCCGGAAACGGCCGATAAGACCCATCAGCGCAAGGTCGGGATCATGGCCCCGTGCCCGCGACGAGCGGCGCAGGGCCGTGAGGGCGGCGCCGTTTGAAACGTACATGCCAAGGCGCCAGTACCGCCAGCGCCAGTAGGGCCTGTCGCCGATTGAAAAGTCCGCGCCCCGCATCGACTTCCAGGGACGGGCCAGGCGATTGACGATGGATATCTCGTAGCGATCCTGCAGGTTGCGTCCTACCTCGGGCAAGCTGATCCGGGGGGCAATGCCATGCGCGGCCATCCGCTCGGGGTCGCCGATGCCCGAAAGCATCAGCAGTTGCGGCGTTGCGAACGCCCCCGCCGCAATGATGACCTCACGCGAGGCGTAGGCCGTCATCATCCTGCCTTCCTCCTCGGATGGTTGGGGGCAGGCACGATAAAGATGGCGCCCCTTGGTCCAATCCACACCCAAGGCCCTGCCTTTGTCATCAAGAATGATCCGCGTCGCCAGCGCGTCGGTCTGGATATCGAGACGCTCGGGATGACGCGCGGCAACGCTATGCAGGCGTTCGCGAGCGCCGGTTCGAGCATGGCGGTCGGTCGATAGCGGCAGGTAGCACAGTTGTTCGCTGCCGCCCCGGCGAATGTCGTTGGGATCACCCCAGTTCTGCCAGACAGCGCGCAGTTTGGCCCTCAGCCCCTTCCCCCGGCCCAGTTCGACAAGGGCGGCGAAGAAGATCGCGCGGATCATGCCGGCGTCGACAATCGCCCGCAGCGGCAATGCCTTTTCAACCGGCAGCCAACCGCGCCAGCCGTGCCCGGTCGAGTCGATACCCAGCAGGGCAAGAAGGCGCCACATGGGGCGATGGCGGCATTGTTCGACGCTGCGGCGATGGCCCCGCATCGCGGCGGCGGACCAGCCTTCATCGCCGGTCTGGCGGGCCAGCCAGTCCCAATCTTCATCGGGCGGCGGCAGGAAAATCATCGCGTTGTGCGCGCTGCATCCACCCAGTGCCCCCGCGCGCGGATAAAGGACATTGCCATCCGCATCAGCCTTTTCGTCGAGGCATGCCTCTTGCGGAGCCTCAAAATGCGAGACCTTCTGAGCCCAGGAGAACTGCGGGTCCTCGCTCGCCAGCGGATGGAAGGCGGGGACCTCGTAATTCGCCTCGCCCCCCGGATCGGGTCCCGCCTCCAGGACCAGTACACGCATGCCCGCTTCCGCCAGCCGGGCCGCGACCGTGCCGCCGCCCGCGCCGGACCCAACCACTACATAATCGTAAGTGGCCTCCACCAGGCGCGGCCTAAAGCGATTTCAGATAGGAGATCAAAGCCCGCTTGTCCTCGTCCCTCAAGACCGGCTCAGTGCCGAAAGCGCGCTCGTCGGCGGTAAGGCCCTCCTGGTCGTTGAAGGCTGCCGTGCCGAAATAATGCCCCCGGTTAACGACGAAGTCAGGGCACTTGTTCAGCGCCATCAGACTACCGCGCAGGTTGGAGAAATGAACCCGCAAAGCCGCATCGTCCGCCCCTTTCGGCACAGAAAGGATTGCGGCCTTAAGCTTTGCAAGCAGGATAAGGACCCGCCCGTAGTGCCGGGTGATATCGGCCGGAGACCGGCTTTCCGCCAGCGGCTGGAGCGAGGCAAGCAGGTTCACCGGCATCCCGGCGGGAATCGGCCCCACCTCAATATCGCCGTTGCTGTTCGTCAGTTGCGCCAGTGCCTTTTGCGCCTCGTCGTCGAGCTTGCCCGGCAGCTTGGGCAGGAGGCTGGACGGCACGAACAGATAGCTGCGCGTGGTCGTCCGGTCGATGACACCGCCGGCATTGGGCACCTCCTCGTCCCGCGGCCGCTTCTCTGGCCAGAGCATCGCCTTGATCGACGCATCGAATACAGCCATCCGACCGCTCACCGAAGGATCTCCGTTGAACGGCCCCACCGAATTGTTGAGCAGGAACGGCGCCGTGGACCATAGCGAAACCAGCGACGGCACCCGCGTATAGCCCCGCCCGCCTGCCGGCATCGCATAGGCCAACGCCGCCCCGGTGAAGGGATCGCGGTAGCTGGAGCGGCCAACGGAGGGCAGCGCCTTGTACGAACTCGACGAGAAATTGTCCCAGATGTTGCCAGCCAACGCATTGGTCGCCAACGGACTGCACAAGTTCGTGCGCAGCAACGTGACCGGGATACGCACGTCGGTGCTGAAGTAATTACCGTTCGCAAAGTCGGGCCGCGCCGCCAGCGCCTTCATCTTCTGCTGGAAGTCGGGTCCCTGCGTCCATTTCCACCACGCCTTGAAGCGGCTCATGTAGCCCGGCCCGGCACTATCCGCGAGGCTGACGCCCGCCGGTGCCTGAGGCTGCTTGCTGGAATGGCAGCGCGCGCAGGTAACCGCAAAAACGTCGCGCCCGTGCGCAACCGCCTCTGGCGTGCCAAGATGGGCCGCGCCTCCCGGCGCATCGGCCAGTCGATCCGGCCGCGCCGCCTTCAGGAAAAACAGCGCGGTGTCGAGCGTACCCTTTTCCGTCGCGCGCCAATAGGCGGAGTTCTTACGGGCAACCGCGATGCGGATCGGCGTGATCGGTTTACCGCCGACTACCGGGTTGAAATGAGTCAGCCATTCCTCGCTGTAGAGGCCGATATTGAGATATACGCGGTTCAGCGCCCCCAGCGCCCCCACCGCATCCGAGCCGTCCTTGAGGACGTGCGGTGTCCAGACCTGATCCGGCGCCTCGAAGTAGCGGGTCAGCGCAGCGCTGTTCGTGAACATGTTGAACTGCATGTTATCCCGCTCACCGCTCTTGAGCGCCTCATGGCCGAGTTGGCGAGCGGCAGTCAGCCTGTCTCCCAGACTGTAGACCGCGTTCATCGTCCGGGGGTTGTTGATGTTGTCGGTCGATACCAGCGAAGTATCCATCGCACCGGGGCGATAGGTTTTCACCAGCTGGTACATGTAGTTGCGCTCGTTCGGGTTCCAGAAGAACAGCCGGTCCACCCACATGTACTGCGCGCCGACAGTGGAATTGAGATCGGCGAACGTCGGGTTCTCGGGATCCCTGGGTGGATGCACCGGGCTCGGGCCGACATGGCAGAAGCCGCAGCTCATGCCCACGCGGTATGGCCTGACCAGCTTGGGATCGTTGTAATAGCGCGGATCGGCGTAATAACGCGCAGCGCTCCACCGGGCTTTCGCCTTCTCGTCGAAGTCGGGGTTGGGAAACAGCCGCAGACCAAGAATGCCGCTCGGCTCGCCGTAATAGGAGCCCACCGGCACGGTCTTGCCCCGCGCGCCTATGGCCACACCCGGATAACGCGCGGCATCGGCGAAAGGATCGGGCGGGCAGGCCGGGTCGCGCTCATCGCGCCACAGGCCATAGCTGTCGACTTTCGCCGGGGCCTTGAAGCAGGGTTCGTTCACCAATCCGAGCTGATACCAGCGGTTGCCCCGGCGGTTGGGCGAACGTGGATCGGGCGCCACGATCTTGAGCAGGTCGAAGCCGCCTAGTGTCGGCTTCGTCATCCCGTCCCAGAATCGGTCGTTGCCCCCGCTCCAGACGAGCCACATGTTGCGGCCGCGCGCTTCGGCAGGGGTCAGCCGCACGCCGTTATCCATGTCCCTGAAATAATCCTCACCCGCCTGGACAAAGTGATCGTCAGACAGGCCGGCCTGGACAGCCTCGTCCTTTTTGCCGCTGGCACCATTGCAGCCGCCCAGCGCGAGGAGCGCGAGCCCCGCCAAAATGCCTTTCCCAACCGCCATGACATCCTCCCTCGACCGGCCGGCCCGGTCAGATCCTCGCGGAAACAATCTGTTATGGTTTTGGCGACGCCGCCACGGCCACCGCTATCGCGTGCCGTGGCGGCGATACGAATAGAACGAAATTTCAAACCAAACGTCAAGCAAGATCGAAAATTATTGACATTCAATACCGACAGATGTCTTTGTTCGCCAAAATTAAAGTCAATTTCTTATTTGATGGTTTGTTTACCTTGTCATTAAACAAGGGGGAGAGATCCTATGACTATATTTGTCATGGAATCCATATCGGGCAATTACCAAAGAAATTACAGCTATCGCTTTCTTTTCAAAGCCAGATTCGTGCGAACCCTGGTCAGGTCGAAAGCAGCGACGATATCCGTGCGTGGCGGGTTATTTATCGCCATGGCGCTGCTGCTGGCGGTGCTGTCCGGCTGTGCCCAGGATGCGATATTCACGCCGCAGGCACACATGTGCGGCTTCTTGCGGCATCCGCTGGCGGTGGACCTTCCCGGACCGCGAGAGGATGCGGCGCTCGCTTCCACCATCGCCAATCCGCGGCCCCCCGGCGCGCGCGGCCCTGCAGAGCCTTTGACCAGCACTCTGGCCGCTAGCAGCTTCGGGGCGCAGGTGGACGAGTCGATCAACCGCCTCCCCGGCGGCGGGCGCGGCCCTGCCGGAGAACCACCGGCATTCCTGTTCCTCTCCGGCGGCAGCCTGCACGGAGCCTTTGGGGCGGGCTTCCTAGATGCATGGCGCCAGGCGCGTGAACGCAGCAACAAGGGTTTTCCGCGGTTCACGATGGTGACCGGGATCAGTACCGGCTCCATTCTCGCCACTTTTGCATTTACCGGACAGACCGAGGATGCGGTAGCCGGATACAGCATCGTCGACGAAAGCACCTTGCTGCGGCCTTATCTCAAGCCATCCGCGTCAGGCGGGCTTGGCCTCGACGCGGGCATCGCGCTGGCCAAGCACGGCGCCGTTGCCGATCTTGAGCCGCTTCGGGAGCACCTCGGCAAATACCTGACCTACCGCACCTTGGCTACCGTGGCCGATGGGCGGCGGCAGGGCCGTACATTATGGGTCGGCGCTGTCGACGTCGACACGGGCGATGCCGTCGCCTTCGACATGGTCGATATGGCGAGCCGCTACATTGCCGCCCAGCCTCTGCCGCCCACGCCGCAGCAGCCGGAATCGAAGGACGCGGCCTTCCTGAAGGACTGCTACATTTCCGCGATCCTGGCCTCATCTTCGGCACCGATCGCAGCGGCGCCGGTGTTCCTCGACAACCGCATGTATGTGGATGGCGGGGCGCGCTTCGGCCTGTTCGGTGCTGAAATCGGCGCCGTGATCGACGACCGCCGCAAGCGCTCGGATTTGACCGGCGGCGCCGTCTCGGTGCCTGTCACTTACGCAATCATCAACGGCACGCTGGAGGTATCAAAGCCTGACACCTGCCCGAAAACCGATGACAGCCTGTGCAGCGCCGAGCAACCGACCGGCGGCCTCGAAGGGGCGCACGATCCCTGGACCTTCATAGCACTGGCCCTGCGGTCCGAGGAAATCCTGGCCAATCAGGTCTATCGCTTTTCCGCCCAGCGCATCGGGACGAAAGCGGGCGACTGCGAAGGCTGCTTCAACCTCGTGCGCATCCTCCCCGATGCCCAGACCCACGAATTCACCCTGGACGAGGCGGCCCTGGGCAAGGGCACGATGACCTGCGCCGACTGGCGGCGCGAAGACCAGCGGCTGCTCAACCCGGTGCAGTTCTTCCCGCGCTACATGCGCTGCATCATCGACTACGGGCGGGGCCGCAAGGAAGCGCAGCAATGGGCGGGCGCCGGTCCGTAAACCGCGCGTAGTTCCCAAGAATAAACGGGTCGCACCGAATGAACTGTCCTCCAACCGGCAGGTAGACATGTCAGTGCAACCCTTTGCGATCCAGATGAAATCCCCCCGGTTCGCCATCATCGAACTGTTCGGGGGGGACAACAACCTGTCGAGCTATGTCGACACCGATCTCAACGAAATGCTGGACGGCCTGCCCGGCGACGGTCTGGTAATCGCCCTGACCGACCATTTCGGCAGCGCGGCCAAAGTACTCGAACTCTCGCGAGGGCGGCTGCGCACGCTTGAGGACTGGGGCGAGATCGACACCGGCGACCCCGCCGTCCTCACCGCGTTCCTCACCCGCGCGCTCGCCAGTGTCCCTGCCGAAGTACCGGTGGCGATCGGTTTCTGGGACCACGGCTCTGGTGTCTTCGACGAAGCCGATCCCGCTGCCGATATCGTCGCACGCGGCCGCGCGGTAACGCCGCGCCGCCGCGCCCTGCGTCAGCGTCCCCGGCGCCGCCTGTTCTGGGGGAGCCGCCCTGCCGACCAGCAGATTCGCGCCATGCTGCACGACGATACCAACGGCGGCCTCCTCACCACGCTGGAGGCGGGCAAGGTGCTGACAGGCAGCCTCGCCGCCGCCGGCCGGACCAAAGTGGAGATGGTCTTCTCCGACACCTGCCTCAACGGCATGGTCGAGGTGCTGGCGGAATTCGACACGGTGGCCCGGGTCATCACCGCATCTGAAGACCTGGAGCCGGGTGACGGCTGGGACTATCATCGCTGGCTGGGCGGATTGGCGGCCGGCCCGGTGGACGGGCTGCGACTGGGCCAAAGCGCTGTCGCTGCCTTCGAGCAATCCTATTTTTCGCGGCCCGAACTGTTTCCCTGCACGCTGGGCGCCTTCACCGCCTCGGGCGCGATAGTCTCCGCCTTCAAGTCGCTGGTCGCCGCCGCGCAGCCGTTGAGCGAAGCCGGGTTCATCGCCCTTGATACCGCGCGCCGCCGCAGCCAGTCCTTCGACATCAAGGACAGCTACGACCTCATCGACTTCGCGCAGAACCTGGCTTCCATCGCCCAGGACATGGCCCTGCGCAGCGCGGCAGGTTTGCTGGAACAGGCCACCACCGCCGCACGCGTCGCCCACTGCGCACTGGGGCCAAGCGTCGCCCGGTCGCGGGGGCTGGCCTTCTGGTTTCCCTCGTCGCGGGGCGAATGGTTCAACACCTCAGCGACCTATTCCGCGCTCCACTTCGACCGCACGACCGGCTGGGCCCGCTACTTGCGACAGTTCCTGTGATGTGCGTCGGGGGCTGACACGATGCTGGAGAAGATATCCTCCGCACCCGCGACCCGGACGGCCGCTCTGCTGGTCTCGACCTGCCTCATCGTCGTCCTGCTGTTCGGACTGCTATTCGTGCAGGCCCGCTCCGATCTGACGCTGCGGCGCCAGCAGGCGGATTTCGGCGCGGTGCAGCGGATCGCGCACCAGCTTCACGATCTTGGCGATGTCGTCACCGAAAGAGTTTCGCCAGAAGGCAGGCAGGATATCGGCGAAAGCCGGACCGAGCGGTTCCAGATCGAAGTCGCCAAGCCCACCGATCCCGCCGCCGACTGGTGCGCGGGCGCGATGGCGACAGCATCCCAGCTGCGCCTTGGCGCCGAGGGGACACAGGCGCGCGACCGCAAGCTGCGGATCATCGCCGTAAGCAAAGGCCCGCCGCTTTGCGCCCGCGCCTCCTTCGACACGATCCTTGGAGACAAGTCCCACGACGACGGCCCACGCGATCTGGCCATCGAGGGGCCGGACGGCACGGTCCTGATGGTTCTGCGCGGTGATGGCGACTGGCCAGACAAGCCGCTGGCTTCAGCCCTGGTCACGTCCAGAAGCACTGGTACGAACGACGACGGCGCGGTGAAACTGGCCGATGCGGCCAAGCGGGACGGCGCGATCCCGATCGTGTTCGCGGGCATCGAACGGTTGCTCTACGCATGGCCGCTGGACCTGGGCCGGCCCGTTACCATTACCCGCGAAGGCCAGCCGGATGTCATCTGCCTGCCCCGTCAATGCCGCATCGACGCACTGGGCGAGCCGCCCAGCGTGAATGCGGCGCTAGGCAGTCTCAGCCCCTTCACCAAGGCCGTGTTCGGCTTTGCGGTCGTCCTGTTGCTTTTGCTGGTGCCGCTCATCAAGCTGGCTTCGATCGACCCCAATGGCTCGTTGAGCTGGGTCGACGTCATCGGCATCATGGCTGCCGTGCCGCTCATCGTCGCGACGCTGGTGACCGCCTGCATGGTGGTGCTGGCATGGACCGACCTGCGGCGCGACAGCGACGTGATGGCCCGGACGCTTTCGGCAGCGATGGCCCGCGACCTTAACCGCGAAATAGACGACAGCCTGAAGGCCCTGCAAAGCCATGCCGGAGAACTGGGGGCCGGACACGGTGCCCCATATCCTCCGCCCTCGCCGCTGCTGGATGCCAAAGCCGGCAAGCCTCCAACCACCGGAAAGGAGCAGGCTGCGCTGAGCGACCCCAGCCCGCTTCCGCTACTGGTCGTGCAACTGCGCCGGGCGGAGGACGGGCAAGTCCTCAATGCCGCGGGGGCCAGCAACCATCCTCCCCAGGCCGACATCACCAAACGGCGATATTTCGTCCGGCTGCGTAGCGGCGATACGCTGCCCTGCGACCCCAAGGCTCCAGCACAGTCGACAGCGCCTCCAGCCATAATCAGGAAGCCCCACTGCAATTCGGGCTGGACGTACGTCATTGACCAGGTCCCGGCCGCCAACAACGGCAACTCACGCATGGTCGCGCTGCTGGCGGACCCGCTTTCACGCGGCGGGTTCCTCATGGCAGGCAAGCCTCTTGCCTCAGCGATGGACGTACCGATGCCCGCCGATTTCGGCTTTGCCGTGATCGACCCCGTCAGTCTCGAAGTCCTGCACCACTCCGACCCCACCCGCGAACACAGCGAGAATTTCGACCAGCAACTCGATACCACGACGGAGTTGAAACGTGCCGCGCAGGCATTGCGCGCGCGCTGCGACGCCGCCGCGATGGGGGCACCGTCACCGGCACCGACCCTTGCCTTCACCGGGCTTTATGGCGGCCGAAAAGTGCGGATGACTTTCGGCGCCGCCTGCTCGCCGCGCTGGCTGGTCGCTGTGTGGTACGACAAGACCAGGCTTGAGAACCTCGCCCTGGCACCAGCCTATCTGGCCGGAACGATGATGCTCGCGGTTGGAATACTGCTGGCCATCGCCATGACACTGGCGGCGATGGTGGACCGCGCGGCGCTTGTCCGGCGGCTTTGGCCCGATCCCGATCCCGCGCTTGATGCGGCCCGCAAGCAGTGGCTGGACCGAACCATCGTTCCGCATATCCTCCTTGGCGTGCTCATGCTGGCGGGACTGTTCACGGCGTCGGGCGATGCGATGCTGCTGCACGGTTTGCTCGGCAGCTTCGTGCTGACCATGCTGTTCGCCAAGCCGCAGGCCAATGGACAGTGGCATCGCGGGATGCAGCGTCTGGCCGGTGCGGCTCTGGCTGGGTTCGCTTGCATCGCGCTGTTTGCCGCCGCCTGCATGGTCACGGCAGGGCAACCGCCGTGGCGGATCGTGCTCCACGGTCTGCTGCTGGTCGCCATCGCCTTGCTCGCCACCGATGGCTGGCGCGGGCGCTACACCGTTCAGGCGCTGCTCGAAGCGGTTGTAAACCGGCACGCGGCGCGGCCCCGGCACCGCAAGGGCGACCGGTTGGCATCCGTCGCGCACAGGCTGCGCCGCGTGCTGCGCCTGCAGGCGATCGCACTATACCTTCTGGCGGTGATCCCCCCGATAGCCGCCTACTGCGCTGGTGCCGGAGTGGTGCGCGCCGACCGGGCCCCGCAGAACATGCTGCGTCTGGAGGATGCCAGAGAGGCAGGCAGCAAAGCGATAAGCGCGCTTCAGCGCAGCCTCTACCCATGCGCGCCGCGTGAAAACGCCGCCTCCGCGCCATGTGGCCCGGCCCCTGCGCGCTTCACTCCGCACCTGTTCGTCGAAGCGACGCTGCTGGAACGCTATCGGCATGATCTTGGCGCCCGGTCGCCTTTGGCGGCGCCGGTCCTCTATCTGTGGAGCCCGCGCCAGCAAGACAGCGCGGGTTCAGTCGCAAACCCCGGAGCCGCCGCCGCAGCCTTGCTGAGCAACGTGCGCGACGCCGCGCAGGAGACCGGCGAGGCCTTCCCGCCCGACCTGCCAGGAAAGCTGGCTATCCTTGTCGGCGACATCCTCTTCGTGGTGGCTGCCGCGATTGCGGCGATCTATGCGGTTTACCGGCTGCTGCTCCTGCTCGCCAACAGCCTGTTCGGATTGCAGCATTTCGCCTTTCGCGCCTTGCACCCACCGCATTCGCCCAGCCAGATCCGCGAGATGTGGACGAGCAACAGCGCCACCGAACCGGTCAAGGCGGTCTTCATCGATTACCCCTATCGCCAGTTTACGGACCTTCAGATCGAGCTATCCCATGGCCGGGGGTTCGAACTGTTCGACCTCGCCATCGAACGCGACCGACTGGGAGACAAGACCATGGCCTTGCTCACCGTCAAGTCCTGGGTCGTCACCGGGTTCGAGAGCATCGTCGCCAATCGCCAGCTACGCCTGAAGACGCTGAGCCTGCTGGAACAGCTCACCGCGCGGCCGGAGGCAAACATCTTCTTCTTCGCCCAGACCCTGCCGTTGGTCCGCCTTCGCCAGACCCGCGAACGCGAAAAACGTGAGGCGGATGCCGCAGGGGTGGCAGGCGTGATGAACGAGAGCGAGTCGTATCGCTGGGCAGAACTGTTCTCCGAATTCATCACCTATACCTGGAACGAGAATACGGCCGCCCCGGTGCAAAGCCGGAGCGAAGCCGACAGCAACCTCGACCGCCTGCTCGCGCAGATTGGTTCGGGCGACGTGGCGGCCAACGTAAGAAAGTGGGCCGGCGCCAATCCCGGCGTCGCCCAGGTAATCGCGGACGAGATGATCCGCATCCCGTCCGATCGCATCCAGGACCAGATCAAATCGTTCAGCTTCACCGCAAACCAGACTGCCAGCAGTCTGTCATGCGTCTATGTCGAGCAGATCCATGAATACATGGCGAACTTCCTGGGCGACTATTATCAGGGCCAGTGGGTGCGATGTTCCAAGCAGGAGCACCTGGTGATGTACCACCTGGCCCACGACAAGTTCATCAACACCAGCAACTTCTCCGTCATCAACGGATTGCTCGCCCGCCGTCTGGTGCGGACCGACCCGAACTTCCAGCTCATGAACGAAAGTTTCGGTCACTGGGTTCGCACGCTGGAGCACCCGGACTGGTTCGACCAGTTCCGCCGAGAGGCAGAGACGGGCGGCACGTGGAGCCTGCTGCGCCTGCCGCTGCTGCTGCTGGTCGCAGCGGGGTCGCTGCTGATTACGTACCTCAATCACGACACTTCCGCATCGATCCTCACCCTGATCCCCGGCGCGGCCGCCACCATGCCCCTGCTCTTGTCACGCCTCAACCGGCAGCAGCCGGCTATTGCATAGGAGAATGCCATGTCCATGAAAGCCACCGATGGCGCGAAGTGGATCACCGTGAAGAAGGTCAAAGGCAACATCCCGGCCGCCGAATTCATCGACCTTTATCGCGGGCACAACGCCATATCCCAAGCCGGCCCGGATGCAACTGCAGCAGCGGATGCGGGCCACTCGCTCAGCCATTACCTGCTGACCGCCGATGGTACATTGATCGCCAGCCGGCGCGCGATCACCGGCAAGGAGCCCGTCGAATTGCTGGCGCTGCTGGATGCCGACGCAGCAGAAGAACTGAACTCGGGGCAGCACAAGCTCCTCGGGGATCTCGACAGCTTCCTGGGCGCCTGGAACAAGGACGCCGCCGCCCCGCTGCCCCCCTTTCTGGAAGCGGTGGAAGGCACCCCTAGCCGCTATCGACCCGGCGAGGCCCGCGGCGCCGTGCCGCGGCAGGCCCCGCCGATGCCCCCGGCGCCGTCATGGCCACCCTACCTGGATCCCGGCCCGTTCAGCGGCTCACCCGAGCAACTGCGCGCGCTGGCGCCCCATATGATCAACCTGCGCAAGGGGCGCCTGTCTGATGACGGCATTGCGGCCACATCCCCGGCCGATCTCGACCGCATCGTCGCCGGCATCGCCGAGAAGTGCAAGGCCGGGGGCTACAAGCTGATGCTATATGCCCACGGCGGGCTGACCAACGAGCGCTATGGCCTTGCCATGGCATGGGCTTATCACCGTTGGTGGCTGGCACACGGCATCTATCCACTGTTCTTCGTATGGGAAACGGGCGGGCTGGAAACCTTCTGGCAGATCCTCGACAGCAACCAAAGGCATGACCGGGCGGTCTCGCGCGATATCTGGGATCACACCACCGACCTCGTCGTCGAACGGCTGGGCGCCAAAATCGGCAGCGTGCTGTGGCGCGCGATGAAGGACAGTGCCGCACGGGCAAGCGATGCAAACGGCGGCGCCCATATCTTCGTCGAGAAGCTGGCCGCAAAGTGGACCCAGCCGGGGGAGATATTCGCCATCGGCCACAGCGCCGGCTCGATCTTCCACGCCCATCTCCTTCCGTTGCTTTGCGCGAGCAAATTCCGGGTAAAACAGGTCCATTTCCTTGCCCCGGCGGTGACCAATGCCTTGTTCGACGCTCAGTTGGCGCCGCTGATCGGCAGCAGGATCGAGGAAGCCCTGCTGTTCGGCCTCTCGCGCGAGGCCGAACGCGCCGATAACTGCGCTGGAGCCTACCGCAAGTCGCTGCTCTACCTCGTCTCGCGCGCTTTCGAGGAAAAGCGCGACACGCCGATCCTGGGGATGGAGGATTTCCACCGCGGCGATGCAAAACTGGAGAAAGCATTCGGCAGGAATATATTCCTTTCCCCTACGGAGCCCTCTACGCCGCTCGACAGCGCTTCCACATCGCGCACGCACGGCGGCTTCGACAACGACGCGCCGACCATGGAAAGCGTACTCAGGCGGATGCTTGGGATACCAGCGACCATACAGGTGGCCCCGCCGTTTCCTGCCGGCGAGCCGCGTCTCGCCCGGGCGATCTCCGAACCCAACTACTATGGTGTACCGCAGGAGCTTTTCCGCGCAGGCTTCGCCGCGCCCCTGCCTGTGGCCGATCCCGTGACCGGCGGGGACGCCGCGCCCACACCAATCCCTCAGGCCAACCCCGGCTCAGTCCGCGTCGGGGCGCAGAAAATCGCGCTGTGCATTGGTAATAACGCCTTCCCCGACGGCATGGCACTGTTCGGCTGCATCAACGATGCGAACACCTGGGCGCAAACCTTCAGGGGCCAGGGTTTCGAATCGAAAGTCCTCGTCGATCTCCATGCCGGGGAAATCCGCGATGCGATCAGGAGCACCCTCCTGCGCAGCCGGGCTGGGGACACCGTATTCATCCACATATCCTCGCACGGATCGCAAGTGCTGGACGTCGACGGCGACGAACTCGCCGACAACCAGTTCACCGATACGCTGGACGAAGCGCTGGTCGCCATCGACTGGCGCGACGGCGGGTTAATCGTCGACGATGAATGGCCTGCCCTGCTCGCCGTTCCGCAAGGCGTGAAGCTCGTGCGGTTCCATGATTTCTGCCACTCCGGTCGGTCCAGCCGCATGGCGCTGGCCGACACATCCCGCCGGCGCAAGCGCAGCGTCTCGCTGCCGGACGAGATCGCCCGCAAGGCCTATGCCGCAGCGCCCAAGCGCGCGAAGGGCAGTGCGCGGGTAGCGGCCTACGGCGCGGAACTGCCCTACCTGACTTTCTGCGCCTGCCTCCCGCACGAATCCGCGATCGAGGAAAATGGCTCAGGCCTGTTCACCCGCGCCGCCGCCCGCGTCCTTCAGGGGCAGGGTGCATCCTTGAGCGCGCAGGCCGCATTCGAAGCCATCGCCCGCGAGATGCGGGGCGATCCCCAGAAACCGCTGCTGGAAGGCTCCGATGTCCTTGCCGCCTCGGCGCTGTTCGGCGGCCTCTCATGAACACCCCGGCCGGGCAAGTGGGGGGCAAGGTCACGGTATCGGCGCGGGTGCTGCACGAAGTACGAAGCCCGCGTCCGGCCTGCTCGTCGAGCCAAGCGCCAGCGCGCCCCAGCGCAGACCCGCGCGACTATCCAATCATGCGCGCGGTGCGGGTGTATGCCGCTGATACCTCGATACGCAGCCAGCGCGGCGGCATCGTCACTATCGCGCTCCCTTTCGAGCCGCTGACCGTGACGGCGGCCCCCGCCGCTGCCGTGCGCGGCGAGCGTTTCGCTATCGTCCTCCCCCACGGCGATGCCTGGATCAAGCTGCAGGGCATGTTCGACATGAAGCCGGACAGCGCCGCCATCCTTGCCGATAGCGGCTATGCGCCGTCGTTGTCGGACCCACGCTTCATCGTCCAGATGGTCTATGCCGTCGCCTCCGATCTTTACATCACCTTCCGGCGCGCGCTTGGCCGGGAGATCGCGCTCGGGCTGCGCCCTGTCGACACGAGCGAAGACGGCACCGAACTGTGGGAGCGCAGCGGCTGCTTCGAACTCCATCCCTGGGCCATGGAAGAAGCACAGGCCTGGTACGACCGCAAGGAAGCCCGGATATCCTTCGGGTACTACAAGGCCAAGCAGGACGCGGTAGGCTATGCACCGGGCAGCCGGGTGTTCACCGCATTGTCCCACGACGTGATCGTGCACGAGATGACCCACGCCCTTCTGGATGCGGTAAAGCCCCATTTCGTCACCCCTACCAACCGCGACGTGCTGGCCTTTCACGAGGCGTTCGCCGACCTGATCGCGATCTTCCAGCGCTTTCGCTACGCAGACCTCGTCGCCGAGCAGATCAGGAACGCTCGCGCCAATATCGATGCATTGGACATCCTCAATTCGCTGGCCCGCACCTTCGCCAAGACATCCGGGCTGGGCAATACCCTGCGCCCGCTCTCAGGCGACCTGATGTACGATACCGTCGGCGAGGAACCGCACGATCTTGGCAACGTGCTGGTTCAGGCCGTGTATCAGGCGTTCCGGGTGGTCGCCAACCGGCGCATCGACCGCCTTGTGGACATTGCGACGAACGGCACCGGGATACTCCCGCCCGGCGCGCTGTCTCCTTCGCTGGCGGACGAGATCGCGCACCGAGTGAGCAAGACCGCCCGCATATTCCAGACCATGCTGATCCGCGCGCTCGACTACTGCCCCCCCTTCGACATCAGCTTCTTCACCTTCCTGCGCGCGGTGATCTCAGCCGACATCCGGCTGGTCCCCGTCGACGGGGACGGCATCCGCGATGCCTGGATGGAGGCGTTTCGCTATCACCGCATCTTCCCCACCGACGGCCTCCACTATGCCGAGGAACAGATCGCCTGGGACCGCATCGCGGAAGACATGAAGCTGCGGATACCCGCGCTCAGTTTTTCGCAGATCGCCTTCGCCGGCAACCCGGGTGACCTGCTCCCCATGGAAACCGCCGTGACCCAGGCAAGCGAAGTCGCGGCGACGATCAACCAGTCCCCGCAATGGCGGGCTCATCTCGGCCTGGAGACGGCGCCGGATAGTGGTACGCATATCACGACCGAAATCCTCGGTATCCGAAGTTTCGCGCGCCCCGGCCCCAACGGCATGACCGAATTCGGTACCGTGGTGGAGATCGTCAGCCGCACGTTTGGAGGGCGCGACCGCAGCGGGTTCATGTCGAGCCAGGGCGCCTGCCTGATCTTCGAAAGCGAAGGCAAGCTCTCGTCCTGCGCACCACTGAGCCCGAACCGGGAAGCCCGCCGACAGGATATCGAACAATATTCCG
Source organism: Novosphingobium barchaimii LL02 (assembly GCF_001046635.1). Taxonomy (GTDB): domain Bacteria; phylum Pseudomonadota; class Alphaproteobacteria; order Sphingomonadales; family Sphingomonadaceae; genus Novosphingobium; species Novosphingobium barchaimii. Next base: position 260,251 of record NZ_KQ130453.1, on the reverse strand, counting down.
TAAGCGCCCAAGGCGCACGCAGCTGGTCGCGCGACAGCGGCAACGTGTGGAAACTGGGAAGCGACATCTTTGCGGGCCTTTGCATCCGGTAAGTGCGCCAGAAGCCTCACCATTTCACGGCGGTCGGAATGCGCCCTTGAACGGGCGTTCAGCTATTGATGGCGAGCGCTACGCTCCCCATCAACGTAGCGCAGCATGTCCGCGCGGCCTTCTTTCCGGGCCACGGCGCATTCGCCGAAAGGTTCACATGAAGAAGATCGGTTTCCTCTCGTTCGGGCACTGGTCCGATAGCCCGCAGTCGGCCACACGCAGCGCGGGCGACGTTCTGCTGCAATCGATCGACCTCGCTGTGGCGGCAGAGGAACTGGGCGCGGACGGCGCCTATTTCCGCGTCCATCACTTCGCGCAGCAACTTGGCTCGCCGTTCCCGCTTTTGGCCGCCGTGGGCGCGAAGACCAGCCGTATCGAGATCGGCACCGGCGTGATCGACATGCGCTACGAAAACCCGCTCTACATGGTGGAGGATGCAGGGGCCGCCGATCTCATCGGCGGCGGCCGCCTGCAACTGGGCATCAGCCGCGGTTCGCCCGAGCAGGTGATCGACGGATGGCGCCACTTCGGTTACGCCCCCACCGAAGGACAGAGTGATGCCGACATGGGCCGCCACCATGCCGAAGTCTTCCTGCGCCTGCTCAAGGGCGAAGGCTTTGCCCGCCCCAGTCCCCAACCAATGTTCCCCAACCCGCCGGGCCTGCTGCGGCTTGAACCGCATTCGCCGGGCCTGCGCGACCGTATCTGGTGGGGTTCCGGCGCCAACGCCACCGCCGTATGGGCAGCGCAGATGGGCATGAACCTGCAAAGCTCTACCCTCAAGGCAGACGAAAGCGGCGAGCCGTTCCATGTCCAGCAGGCCCGCCAGATCCGCGCCTACCGCGCGGCATGGAAGGAGGCAGGGCATCCCCGCGAGCCGCGCGTATCCGTTTCCCGTTCGATCTTCGCGCTGATGGACGACCGCGACCGTGCCTATTTCGGACGCGGCGAGGGCAGCGATCAGGTCGGCATCATCGACAACATGCGCGCGGTTTTCGGCCGTTCCTACGCTGCCGAACCGGACCGCCTGATCGAGCAGCTGCGCGCGGACGAAGGCATCGCCGAGGCCGACACCCTCCTTCTGACCGTGCCCAACCAGTTGGGCGTCGACTACAATGTCCACGTTCTCGAAGCGATTCTAACGCACGTGGCTCCGGCGCTGGGCTGGCGCTGATGCGCCCGCTGGCGGCCTGCGATTGACCGGACTGGCTCCTTTTCCTAGACCCCCTCGGCCAATTTCAGCGGCAACACCGGGCGCCAGATCCAGCCCCAGCGCAGCATCCCGCCTCCAACGAAGGACCAGCCCCCATGAGCTTCTGCGACACGATCTGGGAAGAGGTTGCCCCGCTGCGCCAGTCTATCCTGGCTCACCCCTTTCTTGCCGAACTGGCAGATGGCACCCTGAGCCCGGAGGCTTTCCGGCACTACATCGTGCAGGATAGCCTTTATCTGGCCGAATACGCCCGCGTTCTGGCCATAGCCGCCGCCCGCGCGCCGACGGCGGCAGGCCGGATGGAGTTCTCGGACGGCGCCAAGGTCGCAGTGCAGGTCGAAGAGGTCCTGCACCAGGCTTTCTTCGCGCAGTTCGGCGTCACGGCCGACATGGCGCGCACCGCCGAAGCCACGCCCGAGTGTCTGGGCTACACCAGCTACCTCGCCAGCCTCGCCGCAACGCGCAGCTACGAGGAACTGATCGCCGGCATTCTCCCCTGCTTCTGGGTCTATTGGGAAGTGGGCTGCGCCATCAAGCCGCGCGCCTCATCGCCCAACCCTTATGGCGCATGGATCGATACATATGCCGACCCCTCGTTCGGCGCGGCAACCGACCGCGTGCGCGCCCTGGTCGACGAAGCGGCCGCCAATGGAACTCCCGCCACCCGCGCCGCGATGAAGACCGCCTTTTGCAACGCCACGCGCTACGAATGGATGTTCTGGGATTCCGCCCACCGCTGCGCGGGTTGGCCGATCTGAGACCGCGATCATTTGGGAGCGGTCAATGGAATTGGAGATTTTACGCATTTCTGTCATGGTTCAGTAACAAGCGGCCCTGATAGCGCCGCCACCATGTCCTTGTCCGACCTCCCGCCCCCGCCCCTCGTTTTCCAATTCTCGCGCCGTACCGTGATCGGCGGTGCCGCCGCCGCAGGGGCGCTGATCTCGATCGGGGCGCGCGGGGCAACGCCGTTGCCGGCAGGTCTTTTCTCGCTGGGCGTGGCGTCAGGCGATCCCGATGCGGACAGCGTGATCTTGTGGACCCGGCTTGCCCCCGAGCCGCTGGCGGGAGACGGCGGGATGCCGCCCGTCGCCGTTCCCGTGCGCTGGGAAGTGGCGGAAGACGAGCGCTTCGCCCGCATTGTGCGCACCGGAACTGCCCGCGCGGAACCGCACTGGGGCCACGCCGTCCATGTCGAGGCCAAGGGCCTGAGGCCCGGCCGCTGGTACTTCTACCGCTTCATCGCGGCGGGCGAATCCAGCCCGGTCGGCCGCACCAGAACCGCTCCCGCAGTCGGCGCCTCCGTGGACCGCCTGCGCCTGTGCTTCGCATCCTGCCAGAAGTACGAAGCCGGCTTCTACGCGGCTTGGCGCCATGTCGTAGCCGAAGACCCCGACCTCGTGCTCTTCCTGGGCGACTACATCTACGAAGGCGCGCCCAGCCACAAAGATGCGGTCCGCCAGCACCGCAACCCCGAACCGATGGACCTTGCCGGTTACCGGGTGCGCTATGCGACCTACAAGCTGGACCCACTGCTGCAAAGTGCGCACCATGCCGCGCCCTGGGCGCTGACCTGGGACGATCACGAAGTCGCCAACGATTATGCCGGTGCGCTCGACCAGGGCAACGGCGATCCGGTCGCCTTCCTGCGCCGCCGCGCCGCCGCCTATCAGGCCTATTACGAACATCAGCCCCTGCGCGTGCGCCCCCCGCGCGGCGCCGACATGCGCATCTACCGGACGCTGGACTGGGGCTCTCTCGCCCAGTTGCAGATCGTCGACGACCGCCAGTATCGCGGCCCCCACGCCTGCCAGCCCCCCGGCCTCGTCGAAGCCCACAAGCCTTACCGCAGTGTCATCGGTGACTGCGCTGATCTCAACGACCCCGGCCGCTCGATGCTGGGCGCAAAGCAGGAGCGTTGGCTGGACCAACGATTGGCCAGCAGCCCGGCGCAGTGGAATGTCCTCGCCCAGCAGACACTGATGCGCCAGGCTGTCGTCGTCGATCCCAAGGACCCCTCGGGCGGCCCGCATTACTCGGCTGACAACTGGTCTGGCTATCCGGCGGCGCGCGATCACATCTTCCGCCGCTGGGTTCAGGCCGGGACCAGCAATCCGCTGGCGCTGGGCGGTGACATCCACGCCTTCGCCGCCGCCGACATCCGTGACCCGGACCGCCCGGACGCTGCGCCGATTGCCGCCGAATTCGTCGGCGGGTCGATCACCTCACTGCGCCCCGACCCGGACTTCAAAAGGCTGGCCGCTACCAACGGCCTCGCCTTCGCCGAGAGCTACGTGCGCGGTTATGGCCGGCTGGATATCGACGCCAAGGGCGGCAGCGTGACCTATCGCGGCCTTGCCGATGCCCTGCGGGAAGATTCGGGGATCGCGGACATCGCCCGCTTCTCGCTCGAAGCAGGGCGCCCGGGCCTTCACGTCGAAACGGTCTGAACACCCGGCGCCGGTTCTGCGGGAGCGGCGCTGTCCAGCAGCAGGAATTCGCTGCGTGCCATCGTTTGCCCGTTGACCAGCAATTCCAAAGCATGAACACCGGGATAGTGTCGGCGGGTGCTGAAATCCCGGATCGTCTGCCGGATGCCAAGGCTGACTACCTCGCCAGCGGCCAGTTCGAAGGTCTTCAGCTTGAACACCTTGGCAGCGGTCTTGCCGCCCGTTCTGGCATAGTGAATGCGGTAATCGACCACCAGCTTTTGCGCCTGCGCGGACCTTGACGCCACTTGCGCCCCGATCGTGACCTCCCCGCCAAGCGCCACGCTGGCAGGCGTTACCGCGAACAGGCGCACGTCCACGTCGGCGCCGTGGGCCACTCCGATCAAGGCAAGCGCGCCGGGATCGCCCTTTTTGATGAGCGTGCGCAAGGCATGGCGCACGATCCACTTCGTGTTGGCATCGTCCTGCGGCCAGGTGCCCAACCGGTCCAGGACCCACGCGGGACGGTCCTTGGCGATATCGTTGAGATGATTGGCCACCGATTTGCGGACATAGACGCTGCCATCCGCCCTGAGCGCCTCAAGGATGGACGCAGCAAGGGTTGGCTCGGCCTTGATCGCCGGCACCCGCGCGGCCCAGGGAAGCCGGGGCCGACTGCCTTCGCTGGCAAGACGGCGGACATGTTCGTCCGCGCTCCGGGTCCATTCCTGCATGACGGCCAGCGTCCGCGCCGGGTCGTCCGCCAGAAACGGCCGGATCGCGAACTCCGCAGTCCCAAGCCCGGTAAGCCGGGCCAGCGCCGCCATCGACAAGTCGAAATGGCCCAGCCCCCGGCGTGCGACGAATTCGCTCACCGCCACCGCCTGAAAGCCGTGACTGAGCCGGGGCGCCACCGCGAGGATGATCTCCCGCGCCGCCGGATAGTCTTGCGGCAGCGCGGGCACCAGGGCATCGGCGATATGCCGGACCCGTTCCATGATCGAAAGGCCGTCCAGCCCGTCCAGGGCAGCGTCCAGAAACGCCGCCCGGTCGAAGCGCGGCGAGGCGGCGGCCCCGGCCTTGGCGATCACCGCCACGGCGGCAGGCCCAAGAATATCCTTCAGAAGCGCTGGCCCTGCCGTCTCGTTTGTCATCTGGTTCCGTCTCAGCCCAGCGTGGGGTCGATAAGAAACTTCTCGCCAGTCGCCTTGCGTTCGTAGGTCCGCAGGATGTCCGGCTCCAGCGCCTGCGCAAGACCAATGACCTTCGTGTAGCGGCTGGCGAAAGTCGTGGTGAGTTCATCGACCACGCGCGCCCGCATCCGGGCGACCACGTCCTGCCCGGCCTTGCGCAGGAACGGGAACAACAGCCACCCGCCGGTGCCCCACTGGAACCCGAAGGAAACCCGGTCCAGCACTGTCGGCGCGGTGTCCAGGGCGCCGTATATATACAACTGCTTGAAGGTATCCGATCCATAGCGGCTATATTCGGACATGGTGCGGGTGGCCGCGCGTTCCATCGCCTGAAGAATGTCGTTGCCCAGTGTGCCGCCCCCGACGGCATCGAACGCGATCGTCGCCCCCGTCTGTTCCAGCGCATCGGTCAGCTGCGCGATGAAATCGTGCTCCTTGCTGTTGACGATGTGCGTGGCACCGATTTCGCGCAGAATCTGGGCCTGCTCCTCCGAGCGTACGATGTTTACCAGCGGCACCCCGTCGGCAAGGCAGATCTTCTGCAGCATCTGCCCCAGATTGGATGCGGCAGCGGTATGCACGATCGCCTTGTGTCCCTCGCTGCGCGCGGTTTCCACGAAGCCCAGCGCGGTAAGCGGGTTTACGAACATCGACGCCCCGTCCGCTGCGCTCGCGCCTTCGGGCAGCGGGATCACGTCGCGCGCGGCGATGCGGCGATAGTCGGCATACATTGCGCCGCCGATCATGCCGACTCGCTCACCTTCCAGATGGCTGACGTTTCGCCCTGCGGCGACCACCGTGCCGGCACCCTCGTTGCCGACCGCCATTGACTGGCCCAGCCGCCCTATCGCGCCTGCCAGCCGACCCTGCGGAACAGTGAAGGCAATTCCGCCCCCTGCCCCGCTCGTCAGCGAAGATATGTCCGCCGGACCAAGCAGCAGCCCAAGATCGCTGGGGTTGATGGGCGCGGCCTCGACACGCACGACGACTTCGTCATCGCCCGGATCGCCGACGACCACATTTTCCAGCGAGATCGTGAGGATGCCGTCTTCGGCAAGGGTCGATCGCAGTTCGCGTCCGGTGAGCGTCATATTCGTCTCCTTCATCCGGCAGCCGCCAGCGGCTGCCCTGATCGGGATTGGCTACCCGTCGCCGGACCATATAGTACGTTTTCAGCCAAATGCTTCCGAACGGTAACGCAATGCGCGTCCGCTCCTTTCAGTGCGTCCGGTCAGCGTGATTCGCGTCTCAATCACGGTCGGGAGGCTCAAATCTTCGGGAAAACCGCTCTACAGGCACTGTTTTCAGCCAGTTTGATGCTCAGACGGGCTGGACCAGCCCGGAAAGAGCGTTATGCCTGAGCGCGGAAGTACTTTGGTGAGCGGTAATGGCCTGACAGTGACGGTGCCTGCGCAAGCCGCCAGGGTGATTTCCCATAAACTCAATTCGACAGGAAGAACGATCATGAACAACAGCGATCTCGCCGACGTCATCGCCACCGACACCGGCATCACCAAGACCGACGCCCGCAAGATCGTCGATGCCGTTTTCGACGCAATCGGCAACGCAGCGGCGAAGGGCGAGGAAATCTCGCTCAACGGTTTCGGCAAGTTCAAGATCAAGGACAGCCCGGAGCGTGAAGGCCGCAATCCCGCCACCGGCGAGACCATGACCATCAAGGCTTCGAAGAAGCTGGCGTTCGCGCCCGCCAAGGCGATCAAGGACAAGCTGAACGGCTGATCGTTCAGGTGACCTGGCGCTCCGCAGCCTGCGGGGCGCCAATCACCGTCCCTCGGCTACCGGGCACTGAACGACGATAAGCACTGGCCTATAGCCGCATCATCGGTCATCCTCCCGCCTTTCCCAACCCGGCAGGAGAATATGTGTACCGCCCTATGATGCTCGCGATGAGCGCAATGGTCGCTGTCGCCCCGGCTACCGCGATGGCCGAGACCCCGCGCGAACTTCTGACAGCCGCCGCCTTTCAGGCCCCAAACAAACCGAAGGCTCTGGCCCTGATCGGCCAGGCAATCGCTGCGTCCGAAAAGATATTGGCGGCGCGTCCCGGCGACCGTGAAGCCGCACTCCAGCGCGGCGTTGCCATCGGTTACCGCGCCAAACTCACCCGCAGCCGCTCCGATGCACGTACGTCTCTCGGCATATTCGAACGACTGGCAGCCCAGAACCCTCGCGATCCCGAAGCACAAATGGGCATCGCCGGCTGGCACCTCGACGCCATCGACCAGCTGGGCGCCTTCATGGCCCGCACCGCGCTTGGCGCAAAAGCTCAGGTCGGCGAGGCCGCGTTGGCCCGCGCCGTGGCACTGGGCGGCGAGCGCGCCTTTTACCCCGGCCTTGCCGCCATGATGCGCATCCGCAGGGATGAAACCGACCTAACCCAGGCTCGACGCTGGGCTGAAGCTGCCGCCACCGGACAGACACCCACGCAGCTCGATACATTGATGAAGCGCGCAGGGTTGGCCATTTTGCCTGCGCTGCGGGCCAATGATGGCAAGGCAGCAGCGGCCCTGTCCCGCAAGCTGCTGCCGTTCGGCAAGATCGCGGACTAGCGCCGCGGCTGAGGGGGGGCAACCCACCGAACGAATTCACCAGACTGTTTTGAGCAACAAATTGAACGCTGTGCAATTATATAATTGAACGACGTCTATTTATGTGCGATCTCACGCTTGTCTTCGAATCGAAGGACCGGCGCGAAAGCCGTCACGGCTGAGGCGTTTCCTTGGTGACTGATTTCTAGGTCTTCGCTTAACCATTGCCTGCTAACCGTCGGCGCAATTGGGGAATCTATTCGTGTCTGCACCTGACCTTTCGCTGCTGGGCAAACGCCGTTTCGCGCCGATGTTCGTCGTCCAGTTTCTAGGCGCCTTCAACGACAACCTGCTGAAATTCGCCATGCTGTTCCTCGCGAACTTCGGCATCTTCGCAGCAGAACCGGCCAAGGCGGAGATGTTGGCAGCCCTGGCCACTGGCTTGTTCATCGCGCCATACTTCCTGTTTTCGGCGCTGGCGGGGCAACTGGCGGATCGCATCGACAAGGCAAGGCTGGTACGCTGGATCAAGCTGGCGGAAGTCGGCATCATGGGCATCGGCCTTGCCGGGTTCTGGTTCCAGTCGATCCCGGCGCTGATGACGGCGCTGTTCCTGATGGGCCTGCACTCAACGATCTTCGGCCCGGTCAAGTATTCCATCCTGCCGCAGCATCTTGGCGAACACGAAATCATGGGCGGCACCGGCTTGATCGAGGCCGGCACCTTCCTCGCGATCCTCGGCGGACAGCTTCTGGCAGGGGTGATCCCGGCCTGGGAGGCGGGCCTTGCCGCCATGGGGGTCGCGCTGCTCGGCTATATTGCCGCGCTTGCCATTCCCTCTGCTCCTCCGCTCAAAGGCGGTCACCCGGTGGACTGGAACGTCTGGCGCGGTACGATGAGCATTCTGAAGACCGCGCGCCATGGCCGGGGGGTGTGGCTTTCGATACTGGGCATCAGCTGGTTCTTCGCCGCCGGCGCAGTGCTGGTATCGGAATTCGCGCCGCTCGTCAGCGGTACGCTGGCGGCCCGGCAGGAAGTGGCAACGCTGTTCCTGGTGATCTTCTCGGTGACGATCGCATTCGGCTCGATCGCGGTGAACAAGCTGCTCGGCGGCCAGGTTTCCGCCCGCTACGTGCCTGTTTCCGCACTGGCGCTGGCGCTGGGACTGATCGACCTGTGGCTGTCCACCAGCGGCTTTTCCGTCCGCACAGCAGGCGCTTCGGTGCAACAGTTCATCGCCACACCGGGCGCTATCCGCATCCTGATCGATCTGGCCGTCATTGCCTTTGCCGGCGGCATGTTCATCGTCCCCCTTTATGCCATCCTCCAGATCGAGAGCCTTCCCGAGGAACGTTCCCGCATCATCGCCGCGAACAACATCGTCAACGCCGCCGTAACTGTGGTCGCGGTGCTGACGATCACTGGCCTGCTGGCATCCGGCATGGACGTGCCCGGCCTGATCGGCGCGCTGGGCTTCGCCTCGCTTGTCGTCGCGTTTGTCAGCATCTGGCTGCTGCCCGAAACCCTGTTCAAATGGGTGATCCGCACCATCCTGAAAGCCCTCTACCGCGTCGAGGTGTCGGGCTTCGAAAACTTGCCTCGCCCGGGTGAGAGCGCGGTGGTCGTGGTCAATCACCTCAGCCTGCTCGACGGCGTGCTGCTGGGCGCGTTCCTGCCCGGCAAGCCGACATTCGCAATCAACACCCACATCGCCAAAGCATGGTGGGTGAAACCCTTCCTCGGCCTGTTCGAAGCCTTCCCCGTCGACCCGACCAACCCGATGGCGGCCAAGGCCATGGTCAAGGCCGTGCGCGAGGGGCGGACCCTGGTGATCTTCCCCGAAGGACGCATCACCGTCACCGGCGCGCTGATGAAGGTATTCGACGGCCCCGGCATGGTGGCCGACAAGGCCAACGCCCCGATCATCCCCCTGCGTCTCGACGGACCGCAGCGCACGCCTTTTTCGTATCTCAAGGGCAAAGTGCGCCAGCGCTGGTTCCCGAAGATCACCCTGACTGCGCTGCCGCAGCGCCGCTTTTCCATCGCCGGCGAACACGCCGTTGAGATGAGCGCCCGCCAACGCCGGGCAGTCGCAGGTCGCCGGCTCTACGACGAGATGAGCGCGATGATCTTCGACACCACCGACACGCATCGCACTCTGTTCGAAGCCTTATGCGAGGCACGCGACATCCATGGCGGCAAAGTGGGCATCGTCGAGGACGTGAAACGCCTGCCGCTTACATACAACCGCCTGCTGATCGCTGCGCACCTGCTGGGCGGCAAGCTGTCCCGCACCACTGTGCAAGGCGAAAACGTAGGCGTGCTGCTGCCCAATGTGAACGGGGTGGCCATAGCCTTCTTCGCGCTGCAGGCACAGGGCCGGGTCGCGGCGATGCTGAACTTCACCGCTGGCCTCGCCAACCTGAAATCCGCCTGTGCGACCGCGCAGATCCGCACCGTCGTCACCGCCCGCGCCTTCGTGGAACAGGCGAAGCTGGACGATGTGATCGGTGCGCTGGGCGACGAAGGCCTGAGCATCGTCTATCTTGAAGATGTCGCCGCTACCATCACGCCAGGCGCCAAGCTGCGCACCGCACTGCTGCGAAGCCGGATCGCCGGGCGCCACCGCCGCCTGCGCATTTCTCCCGATGCGCCGGCAGTGATCCTCTTCACCAGCGGCTCGGAGGGCACGCCCAAGGGCGTCGTCCTCACCCACCGCAACCTGCTGTCGAACTGCGCGCAGCTTGCCGCCCGGATCGACTTCAACGCCAGCGATGTAGTGCTCAACGCCTTGCCGGTGTTCCACAGCTTCGGCCTGACCGGGGGCACCCTGCTGCCGCTTCTGAACGGCATCCGCACGGTGCTTTACCCCAGCCCTCTGCATTACCGGATCGTTCCCGCGCTCGCCTACGATGCCAATGCCACGATCATGTTCGGCACCGACACGTTCCTCGCCGGCTATGCGCGGATGGCCCATGGCTACGACTTCTATTCGCTACGCTACATCTTCGCGGGCGCCGAGCGGGTCCGTGACGAAACGCGCAACGTCTATGCCGAAAAGTTCGGCCTGCGCATTCTCGAAGGCTACGGTGCCACCGAAGCGGCGCCGGTGATCGCGGTTAATACGCCGATGCATTTCAAGGCCGGAACCGTGGGCCGCGTGCTGCCGGCAATCGAGGCACGCCTCGATACCGTGCCCGGCATCACCGAAGGCGGGCGCCTGCATATCCGGGGCCCCAACGTCATGGCCGGCTATCTGCTGGCAAGCGATCCTGGGCGCCTCCAGCCTCCCGAAGGCGGCTGGCATGATACGGGGGACATCGTCACCGTGGACGATGACGGTTTCGTCACCATCCGGGGCCGCGCCAAGCGCTTTGCCAAGATCGGCGGCGAAATGGTCTCGCTGCCGGCGGTGGAAGGCTATGCAGCGGCCATATGGCCGGGCGCGGAACATGCCGTCGTCACGCGGCCCGATGCCAGGAAGGGTGAGCAGTTGATCCTTTTCACCACCGCCCCCTCGCCCGATCCGAAGGCCCTCCAGGAATGGGCGCGCAGCAACGGCGTGACCGAACTGATGGTCCCGCGCGACATCCGCAGCATTGAAGCGCTGCCGGTTCTGGGCACGGGCAAGGTCGACTATGTCACGCTGGGGCAATGGGCTCTAACTTGAGGCCAGGGCGCCAGTGATGATGTTGCCCCGCGGGTCGCCGCATGCGACTTCGCCGGGCGATCAGCAATCAAAGTACCGAGGCAGCTAAGCCACACCCCTTCCTGGTGCCGACATGGCGAAGCTCAGCGTGCGGAGGCGAACTGAACCTTTGGAACGCCGGAAGCATCCGCCATACGGGCCTCGATCCGAGCCTTGATATCCGCCTTCACGGCCGTACGGCACTCGCTCGCGCGCTGTTCGAGAGCAAGGTGCACGCTCGACAGACGTTCTCCGCAAACGGCACGGGCAGCCTGGTCCATACGGATGGACAGACGCTGCTGGCCGTCAACGGTAGCGAGGTCGAGTCCCTGAAGCTGGACGACAGCACGGTCTTGGGCGAAAGGATTTTCGTTGGGGGCGGCCACCGCTCCGGTGGCGAAGGCGAACGGCAACAGGGCCACGAGACCAATCTTCATCATCTTCTCCTGAACACATATCGAGGGCCGCTCTAGCGGCGACCGGCCCCTCATAGCGCTAGGCTGAGAAGTTGACAATCAGATGATCGGATGACCGGCATCCGAATATTAAATCGCTTAAGCGGAGAACCTACCGGGTGCCGATGACCAGCGCTGCAAAATCCGTGACATGACCCAACAAACCGATCGGGAGACCGGCCCGACTAACTGTTTCATTACCCGTATCCGGGTTGAGAACCGATACCTGGATCGTCCTCGCGCTGGGCGGGGACCATTCGCGCACCGTTTCTACCGGCAGACTTACCCGCCAGACCTGCGCCCCTTTGACCGAAACCGCATGACCATTGATGCTCACCTGCGATTCTGGATGCTCACGGCGACCGGATACGAGGAGGCAGCTTGCCTTGCCGCACGAAACCAGCTTCGACGCGGCATCCGGGGCAGCCATCGCACCGGGCGCAAAAGCCATGATAAAAGCCGCACCGCTTGCTGGCAACGCCCTCGCAATGAAACGCATCGGCCGCATCAGCGATCACGCCTTTGACGCGACGCACCGCCGATGGCCTGCGCCCGGGCTTCGATGCCCCCAAGAATGGTCCTCAACCCGACGGCGCCGATCACCGCCGCGCCAGTGACGAGGCTTTTCTTGTTGATGGACTGGAAAATCGCTCTCGGGCTCATTTGCGGCCTTCCCCTCGTTCGGCATTTCCGAGACTGGGCAAGGAACGGTCATCAAGGCAGAGGCAAATTCACAATGGCATGCATAGATGAGACCTATGACCTGCGCTGCGCACGAATGCGCCGAAACACTTCGTCTATAAAAAGCTGTGTTGCAGTATCGCGTGCCGGCTCGGATCGAGCGAGGAGGAAAATATCGTAGGAGGGTTCGAAATCCGCGTGAAGCAGCGGCCATAGCGCACCTCTTGCCACTTCGGCCTGCACGGCGGGCACGGGCAGAAAGCCGATGCCGACCCCGCAGACGATCAGACGCCGGGCCTCATTTATATCCTCGGCCAGGCCGGTGACCTGCGCGCCAAGTCCGTAACGGCGACGTAAATGCGTTATAGCCTCGATCTCGTCCCCGCCGGTGAGCACGAAACCTTCGCCTTTCAACTCCTTGGGCTGGCTTATGCGATAGCCGAAAAGAGGATGACTGCGGGCACAGTAAAGTTGCTGACGCTCCATGAACAGTGGCTCATAGGCCAGGCTTCCCCGCACGCCGCTGTCATAGCCGATGCCTATCTCAACTTCGCCATGTTCCAGCGCATCGAGCACCTGCCGCCAGGGCGAAACGCGAATTTCGATATGAATGTTCGGATTGCGCCTGTGGAAGCTAGCCAGCGCCTGGTCGAATTCGTCGGAGACGATGCCCGACACGATCTGAATGCGAACTATCCCCTCGACGCGCCTCGTTGCCTGGGCGACCTGGTGCGGAACCATCCGGGCCGCCTCGAGCATGTCCTCGCAAAGTGCCATAAGCGCCTTGCCGGCGGCCGTCATTTCAACGCCGTTGACAGACCTGTGCAGCAAAGTGGCACCGACATGATCCTCCAACCGCTTGAGCGCGGCACTTATGCTGGGCTGTTGCTTGCTAAGCTGCCTTGCCGCCGCGCCGATACCGCCGGCCCTGACGATATCGACAAAGGTGCGCAGCAGGTTCCAATCGACACGCTTTGCGAATTTCTCGTCGATCAACGGCGTTCGTTCGCTCATGCATGCGTTATCCCAACAAGGCGAATTCCCGCTTTCGTAAAAGCCGGCCGCCAACCTTCGCCGAGAGTAATCCGACCTTACCGTTCAGTCATAGGTCAAATTGATGGAAATGCACAAATCAGCGGTATTTACACTATGCCCGCACATTTCAGGCTTGCCGGGCGCGCGGCAGCCGGCGTTAACGCCCCGGCTTGGCCTTCAACATGGATTTTGGCCACCAGGACAGGGTATGCTCGTCATGGGCCGATGTCCAAAGGCCCGGCCGGGTGTAACGCAGCGCACCGCTTCCGGCTGCTTTGCCCATACGCTGCTCGATCGCATGCGTCCTGGCATCGATCACGACAAAGACCTGATCATCGGTAGTGCGCAACCAGACCTTGCCGCCGCCGGTGTCAATATCCCCCCACTTCAGATTGTCGCCGACCTTGATACGGCCGGTCAGCTCGCCGCTCGCGGGATCAATCCGGGCGACGGTGCCATCGCCCTGTTCCTGCACCCACACCGCGCCTTCACCGGCCGCGAGAAAGCCCGGCTCCTTCCCCAACCCTGTCTTTCCGACCACGGTGTTCGTCCTGGGATCGATACGCTGCAAGGACTGCTGCGAGGCGCTGACGGCCCAGAGATATTCGTGTCCGAATGCAAGATACCAGGTGCCCGGGTCCACGGTAACAGAGGCGGTGACGCTGTTACTGTCAGGGTCCACCCGCGCGATCACGCCCTTGTCTTCGCTGGCGACCCATATCGCCCCGGCGCCGGCCACGACGTTCAGTTCACCCTTGGGATTGGCGATCCCGGTGTGGATCGTGGCGGTCAGTTTCGCCGTTCGTATGTCGATCCGGTTGAGCGTGCCCTTCTCGCAATCGGCGACCCAGAGCGCTCCGTGCGCGATGGTCATGGCGCCGCAGGGGTGATCCATGGCAACTTCGGCGATCTTGCCCTGACGGGACCAATGTTCGACACGCCCCTTGTTGGTGGCCCAGACCGTCTTGCCATCAACCGCAAGGAAATCCGCGAAGCCCGGCACCGTGATGACCTGCTCACCCTCAGCATGAGCGGCAGTTGAAATGGCGGCGATCCCGGCAGTCGCTGCCAGAACCATCAGCTCGAACTTGCGCATGTTTCCCCCTTCTGGTTTTCCTGAACTACGCTGCCTGTATCAAGCCCCGCGCGCGATATACGCGCGCCATCCTCCAAGGCTGGTAATATCCTCGGCGCCGGTCAGCGCGCGCGGTTCGGACACGAAGCCCTTCACGCTGCTGCCGTCAGCCAGCGTTACGGTGCCGATCGCGAGCGGTGCGGGAACGTCCACCACGAAGCTGCCGAATTCGGCGACGCCCATTTCATAGACCTCCACCTTGATCGAGGCGCCATCCTCGCTGTGCACCAGCGCGGGTTTGGCGGGAACGCTGTCCGCCATCGCATAGAGCCGATAGCTGGGCGCGGTATCGAAGGCCCCCACGAACGTCGCCTCGCGCGAGGTGAGCTGCCAGTGGAGCGGCATGTCCTTCAGATGGGCGCCGACGACGGCGAGTTTCACTGTTTGCATCTTTCCCTCAAGATCAAGTGGTGGTGGAGACGGAAGGTCTGCGGCGCCAAGATAGGTATCTGCCGCTTCGAGCAGGGCGCGGTCGCTGTCGGCCGGGCCGATCAGCGTGATCCCGAAGCCGGTGCCGTTCGCGCGTATCCCGGCAGGCAGAGCCAGCGCGGCCATGTCCAGAAGGTTGACGAAGTTGGTATAGGCCCCAAGATTGCTGTTGAGCGCGACCGGCGCGGCTAGCATTTCCACAACCCGGTAGGTCGCGCCGGTCGTCGGGAATGCCATCATGTCGATGCTCTTCCAAAGCTCGTCCGCGTGGCGCTTGATCTCTGCAAGCCGATAGATGCCGGCGAACAAGTCGATCGCGCTCACCTCGGCCCCCGGCTCGACGACGCTGCGGACCACGGGATCGATGGCATCGGGATCGCTTGCCAGAATGCCGGCCATGGCGGCGGTCCGCTCCGCCACCCAAGGGCCGCCGTAGAGAAGCTGCGCGGCCTCCTGCAGCGGGGCATAGTCGATCTCCACCAGTTCGGCCCGCGCCGCCAGGTTTTCCAGCGCGCGGTCGTAGAGATATTCGGATTCGGGATCGCCGAACCAGTTGCGCTGGCTGCGGCGCGGTACGCCGATGCGGGTTTGCCCCAGAGGAATATCGGCCAGCGGTTTCGAGTAAGGATCGGCAGGATCGAAACCCGCCACGACCTGATCGACAAGGCGCGCGTCGACGGTGTCGTCAGTGAAGACAGTGATGCAATCCAGCGTTCGGCAGGCCGGGACCAGACCGCGCGTGCTCCACCGGCCCTTGGTCGGCTTGAGGCCGATCAGATGGTTGAAAGCGGCAGGAACGCGGCCCGAACCCGCGGTATCCGTGCCCAGCGCGAAAGCGACCAACCCGGCGGCGACCGATACGGACGATCCCGAACTGGACCCCCCGCTGACATAGGCAAGGTTGGAGGCATTGCGGGGAATGCCGTATGGACTGCGCGAACCGTTGAGCCCGGTGGCGAACTGGTCAAGGTTGGTCTTGCCAATGCAAAGCGCGCCTGCGGCTAAAAGACGTTCGATCACCTCGGCGGAACCCTTGGGCCGATAGGCGAAGGCGGGGCACGCAGCCGTCGTCTCGAAACCCGCTACGTCGATATTGTCCTTCACCGCGAAGGGTACGCCCGCCAGCGGCAGGGTTTCGCCGGCAGCAACACGAACATCGATCGCGCGGGCAGCGGCGAGAAGGTCTTCGCGCGCAGCCCGGCTGATCCATATCTGCGGCTGGACAGCGTCATAGGCGGCGGCGCGGGCCAGAGTGTCCTCAGCTACGGCGACGGCGCTGGTCCGTCCCGCATTGACGGCGGCGGCGATCCCGGCCGCGCTGCGGCGGTCCAGCATGGGGGCCGACGCGGTCATGCGTGCCGCCTCAGCGCCAGCATCGGCGCGCCGGGTTGCAACGACTGCCCCTCTCGCATGTAGAGTGCCGAGACCGTGCCCCTACCGGGGCTTTCAACTGAAGTTTCCATCTTCATCGCCTCAATGACTGCGATCTTGTCGCCCACCTCGACCTCGTCACCGGCGGCGACGAGCAGCCGCGTGACACTGCCTCCGTAAGGGGCTTCGACCAGGTCCGAACCATCGGGAAGGTCGATCGCGGCCTCCTCGGGCACATCGACCTCGCCCAGATCGGCCGCATGGTCGAACTCGCCGCGCCGCTGCCATTCGGCACGCTCATCGTCGAAGGCGGCCTGTCGTCGCTTTTGGAATTCACTGATGCCTTCCGCGTTCTCGGCCAGGAAGGCGCGGTAGTCGGCAAGGCGAAATTCGGACGGTTCGATGCGGAGCGAACGGCGCCCGGCCGGAAACTCACGGCGCCAGTCCGCCAGTTCCTCGGGGCTCACCGCATAGAAGCGGATCTGGTCGAAGAAACGCAGCAGCCACGGCTTGCCTTCAGTGAAGGCATCAGTCTGTCGGTGCGTATTCCAGACCTGGATGGTCCGGCCGAACAACTGATAACCGCCCGGCCCTTCCATGCCGTAGATGCACATATAAGCGCCGCCGATGCCCACGACGTTAGGCGGCGTCCAGGTACGGGCCGGGTTGTACTTGGTGGTAACAAGGCGATGTCTGGGATCAACTGGGGTCGCCACCGGCGCGCCGAGGTAGACGTCGCCCAGACCGAGGACGAGATAGTTCGCCTCGAAGATCAGGTTCTCCACGGCGGCGGCATCGTCCAGTCCGTTGATGCGGCGGATGAACTCGATATTGTCCGGGCACCACGGCGCATCATCGCGCACGGTCGCCATGTATTTCTCGATCGTCTCGATCGTCGCCGGATCGCGCCAGCTGAGCGGCAAATGCACGATGCGCGAGGGGATCGTGAAGTCCTCAAGATCGCCCAGGCGCTCCTCGGCGTCCATGAGCGTTGCCAGGGCAGATTGCGGGTCCATCGCTGCGCCATCGAAATGCAACTGCAGTGAGCGGATACCGGGCACGATGTCGATGATGCCGGGCAACGCCAGCCGCTCCAGCTCCGTCATCAGGGCCTGAACCCGGATGCGCAGTTCGATGTCCAGCACGATCGGCCCGTATTCGACCAGGATGTTCCGGTCGCCCTGCTGGCGATAGACGGTGCGCGGCCGCCCCGGCCCCTCCGCTATCTCGGCCAGAATGGGCGACAATGTCTCCACCGCGCGGACCTGGGTCGGCCCGGGCACGGCGCCGGTGCTGACCAGCGTTCGCTGCGCCGCATCCGCTTCGGTCGCATCCGCTATGTTCACCGGCGCGAAGCGCAGCCTATCGCCGGGGGTCAGTTGTCCGATCTTCCAGCGGTCAGCAGCGATCACCACGAAGGGACAGACGAAACCGCCCAGCGAGGGACCATCGGGCCCCAGGATGATCGGCATGTCGCCCGTGAAATCGACTGCCCCGATGGCATAGGGATTGTCGTGAATGTTGGACGGGTGCAGGCCCGCCTCTCCGCCATCCGTGCGGGCCCAGCGCGGCTTGGGACCGATCAGGCGCACGCCTGTGCGGTTGCTGTTGTAGTGAACGCGCCATTCGGCGGCGAGGAACGATTGGACGTCATCGCCCGTGAAGAAATCCGGCGCGCCATGCGGGCCGTAAAGGACGCGCAAGGTCCAGTCAGTCGAGATTTCCGGCAAGGCCGCAGACGACAGGACGTCATCGGTGCCCTCCCCGCCCAGATGCAGCGTATCGCCTGCCAGCAGCCGGCGCGCGGCGTGACCGCCGAACTGGCCGAGTTCGAAGGTGCTGCGGCTACCCAGATAAGGCGCGATATCAAGACCGCCGGCGAACAGCACGTATCCGCGCATCCCCCCTTTCGACGCGCGGCCCATGGCCAGCGTCTGCCCGGCGCCGACATCGATCGGAACGCCGCGCGACACCGGTGTGCCGTCGAGCGTCGCGCCGAAATCGGCACCCATGATGCAGATCCGCGCAGGAGCCACGAAGGCCAGGGTCGGTCCCGTCACGGTCGCTTCCAGCCCTACCGTGCCTTCGGGGTTGCCGAGCAGCCGGTTGCCCAGCCGGAAAGACTGGTCGTCCATTGGCCCCGATGGCGGCACCCCGACGGCCCAGAGTTTCTGGCGGCCAGGCCAGTCCTGCACGGTGGTCGCCGTACCTCCGCTCACCACCCGGATCGAGCGGGGTTCGTAGACGATGGCGTCAAGCACGCGGGTCGAAACCTCGCCGCTGACGAATGCCGGAGAGCGCACCACGTCGCGCAGCCAGCGCAGGTTCGTCTCGATGCCGTCCGCCCGGCTCCGGTCGAGCGCCGCCTGAGCAGCCTCGACCGCTTCGGCGCGGGTAGGCGCATGGACGATCAGCTTCGCCAGCATGGGATCATACCAGGCGCTGACCGTGCTGCCCGAAGTGCACCATGTCTCGACGCGAATGTCGGGCGGAAACTCCAGTGCCGTCAGCGTGCCCGAAGTCGGCCGATAGTCGAGCGACGGGTCTTCGGCGTAAAGGCGCATCTGCACCGAATGGCCTTGCGGGGCAGGCGCCTCACCGTCGAGGAAGGCGAAGTCGCCGGCAGCGCCGCGCACCATCCATTCGACCAGATCGATGCCCATCACCGCCTCGGTGACGCCGTGCTCCACCTGCAAACGGGTGTTCATTTCCAGGAAGAAGAACTGCTCCCGGTCGGCATCGTAGAGGAACTCGACCGTTCCCGCCGACCGGTAGTGCGCCGCCTCGCCAAGCCGGATCGCAGCGCCGATAAGCTGCGCCCGCACGCTTTCGGGCAAGTGCGGCGCGGGTGCTTCCTCAACTACCTTCTGGTTGCGCCGCTGCAGCGAGCAGTCGCGTTCGCCAAGCGCCATGACCCGGCCCTCGCCGTCACCGAACAGCTGGACCTCGATATGACGGGCGCGCCTGATGTAGCTTTCAAGGAAAACGCTGGCATCGCCGAAATTGCTCTGACCCTGCCGGGCGACAGCGGCGAACCCTTCGCGCAGGGCTTCCTCGTCCTCGCACACGCGCATGCCGATGCCGCCGCCGCCCGCCGTCGCCTTCAGCATCACGGGGAAGCCGATCTGCCGCGCGGCCAGCACCGCTTCATCTTCATCGGTAAGCAAACCGGTGCCCGGGGCGAGCGGAACATCGTGGGCAGCGGCCAGCGCGCGGGCGCTGTGCTTCAAACCGAATGTGCGAATGTTCTGCGTAGTGGGGCCAATGAAGACAATGCCCGCCGCCGCGCAGGCCTCGGCGAATTCTACGTTTTCGGCCAGAAAGCCGTAGCCCGGATGGATTGCCCCCGCGCCCGTCTTGCGAGCAGCCTCCAGGATTGCCGAGATGTTCAGGTAGCTGTCGGATGCCCGCGCACCGCCAATACAGACAGCCTCATCCGCCTCGGAAACGTGGTTTGAGTCCTCGTCGGCCTCGGAATAGACGGCAACGGATTTGAGGCCCATGCGCCGCAGGGTGCGGATGATGCGTGTGGCAATCGCGCCCCGGTTTGCGATCAGAACCGTGTCGAAGCTCATGCCGCAGTGACGATCATGCGCACAGGCGTGGGATTGAAACCGTTGCAGGGATTGTTGACCTGCGGGCAGTTGGAGACAACGACGATGACGTCCATTTCCGCACGCAGGTCAACAGTCAGGCCCGGCGCGGAAATACCGTCGACGATGCCCAGCGACCCGTCCGGCTCCACCGGTACGTTCATAAAGAAGTTGATGTTGGAGACAATATCCCGCTTGCCCCGGCCTTCGGTGAGATTGGCTTCGAGAAAGTTCTCCACACAGGCATGTTCGGCCTTGGTGTGATGGCCATAACGCAAGGTGTTGGACTCGCACGAACAGGCGCCGCCGATCGTGTCGTGATAATCGACCGAGGTCGCCGCAATCGTCATCATCGGCCGCCCCTCGTTGGACAGCAGCGCCGTGCCGGCCCGCAGGAACAGGTTGCCCTGCGCGGAAACGGTGTCTTGCGCACTATAGCGCTCCTCGTCGTTTTCGGCGGAATAGAGCAGGAAATCGACGGCCTGGTTGCCTTCGAGGTCGACGATGCGAAGTGTCTGGCCAGCGGCGATGTGGTGCAGCCACGGCGCGCGCGCGGGTACGACTACGTCGTGGATCACGGCGCCCGCAAGGCTGGATAGATGGGGATCGGCGGTCATTGAAGCCTGTCCTTATTCAGCGACGGAAGTAGTCTTCAGCATTCTGGAAGGCACGAAGCCCTTCCGGCGTGGCGGTACGCACCGGATCGTCGTACGGCGTCACCGCACCGCGCCATGCCGAGGCCCGCAGCGGAGTAACTGTCCAGTCCTCGCGCGGGTCGAGGACGTGCGGGCAGTTCGCGACCACTACGACGACATCCATTTCAGCGCGCAGCACCACGCTGCGTCCGGGCGCGAACGGTCCGATCTGCGGTGTTATCGTGCCGTCAGCCTCGATCCGGGCGCCCTTGAACAAAGTCACGCACGGATGAACGTCGCGGCGGCCCAGGCCGTGCTTGGCGGCCCCCAGCAGGAAGCGATCGCGCCCGCTGGGGTAGGCGCCGCTATTGCTGCCATCGCCGTACTTTGCCGCATTGGTCGCGGCGTTGGATGTTCCGCAGAACGTGTCATGCGTGCCCGCGTTGTCCTCCAGGATGCTGAGCATAACGCGTCCCATGTCCGACAGCAGCAGCTTGCCGGCGCCAAGATAAGCATTCCACTGCACCTTGACGGTATCCGCCAAGTTGAGCCTTTCGGCGGGCATTTCCGCATTGAAGACAAGCAGCGAAGCGCAGGCATCGCCTTTCACGTCGATCAGCCGCAGGCGTGCGCCGCGCGATAGTCGGCGCGTGGCATAACCGCCGGCGGCAATCGTTTCTTCCCAAAGCAGGTCGGCCGCCGCCACTTCGGGCGGCAGGTCATGCGCCACCGGAGGCAGGATTGGCATGCTCTCGGTGACGGTGCCTTCCATGCCCCGCGCGTGATCGCGGGCCGCAAGCGGGTTAGCCAGAGTTTCGGTCATCAAATCACTCCGATCGGTTTGGAGGTGCCGGCTTCCTGTTCGTGCAGAGGCGGCAGGAGCGAAGTCGTGGTGACAAGCTCAAGCTGCTGAACCCCGCGCACCCGCCTGATTGCGTCGCAAAGCTCTTTCAGCCTTACGGCCGGCCCCTGCACGAGCAGGACTTCGAGGGACTGGTCATCCTCCAGCACCACATGCTGCGAGGAGATGACCTCCTTGAGATACGTGGCCTGCGTCTGCGACAGCAGGTGCCGCACGCGGCCGCGCTCGCTGCGGTAAACCAGGGTAATCGTACCGGCGAGCATCTCGTCCGGACGGGTGAGCGATTCATGCTCGGCAAGAGCATGGCGGATCAGCTCGGCGATAAGCTGCGAACGAGAAGGCAGGCCGCGTTCCGCCACCATCGTGTCGAGTTGTCGGAAGAGGTCTGCCGGGAGACTCATGCTGAGCCTGGCAAGGCTTGCGGATTCGGAGCTCATGGAGAGAGTCTCTCAATTATTACCTATTCAGTCAATGGTAATACTTCTTCGCTGCCAAGAGAATTTTCGGCTCGATCGCGCATGGGCAGATCGTAGACTGCGGTGGCGCCGAAACGGTGGGGTGCGTGCGGGTCGTGACGGCGCTTGTCGAGGGCCAGAACACGGGTTCCCAGGGTAAAGGCTTCGCGAATGTCGTGCGTCACCATGATGATCGTCAGTGAATAGTCACGCCACAACCCGCGGATAAGCGCATGCATATCCGCCCGGATGCCGGGATCGAGCGCGCCGAATGGCTCGTCCAGCAGCAGGATACGGGGCCGCTTCACCAGCGCCTGGGCAATCGCCAGTCGTTGCTGCATGCCGCCGGACATCTGCGCGGGAAAAAGGTGCATGCTGTCCCCCAGCCCCACCGCCGTCAGCATCGCGGCTGCTTCGTCCTTGGCGGCGCGGCGCGCGGCGCCGAACAGGCGCCCGGTCAGCGGGGCCTGCGCGCATTCCATCCCGAGGATCGTGTTCCGCAGCGCCGACAGGTGCGGAAACACCGAGTAGCGCTGAAAAACGACCCCTCGATCGGGCCCGCATTCCGGTATCAACGGCGCCCCGTCGAGCAGGATGGTGCCGCGTGTCGGCGCTTCCTGCCCGAGGATCAGGCGCAGGAAGCTGCTCTTGCCTGCACCCGACGGCCCGATGATCGAGACGAAAGCGCCGGCCTGGATATCGAGATCGAGTTTCTCGATGATGATCCTGTCGCCATATTCGACCCAGACGTCGCGAAGGCTGAGTAGCGTGCTCAATGACGTTCTCCGTGCGCCCAGGGAAACAGCCGCTGGCTCATGACATTCAGCGTCACGTCCATGACGATCGCCAGGATCGCAATCCAGGCGACGTAAGGCAGGATCACGTCCATCGAGAGGTAGCGCCGAACGAGGAAGATCCGGTATCCGAGGCCGACATCGGACGCGATCGCCTCCGCCGAGATCAGGAACACCCATGCCGGGCCCAGCGACAGACGCATCGCCTGAAGAAGTCGCGGCATGGCCTGAGGCAGCGCTACGCGGATGATAACCTGCCAACTGCTCGCCCCCAGGGTCTGCGCCTTGATGATCTGCTCCCTTGGCAGGGCCGCCACGTGGGCCGCGATGTCGCGGACCATGACCGGCGCGATACCCACAACGATCAGGGCGACCTTGGCGGTCTCACCCAGTCCCAGCGCGATGAACAAAATGGGCAGCAAGGCGATTGGCGGGACGACCGCAATGCCCGTCACCAGCGGCCCCAGAATAGCGCGCACCGGCGGCAAGGCGCCCAGCGCAAGGCCAATCACGATCGCCAGGACCGTGGATATGCCAAGGCCAATGCCCAGTCGCTGCAGGCTCGCCAGCGTGTCCGCCCAGAACAGCAATTGCCCGGTAAGCTGGTCCGGCTGGAAGATCAGCGCGGCCATGCTCTGTGCCATACTGCCCGGCAGCGGCAGGATCTTGTCTGCCGGGTTCGCGGCGTGGCGACTTGCGGCCATGACGATGTAAAGCACCGCCAGGACCAGGATCGGCAACGCGCCGAGCATAACACGGTCGCCTCGCCCGATTTGACGATTCACCCAATGCATGTCGTCATTCCATTTTCTAGGAAGCGGACCACTCTCGAAAAGCGGGACCTGAGCTGTCAGAGCTTTCCGTCGGCCGCCAGCTTCATGTAGCTTTCGTCGAAGCGCAGGGTCACATGCTGCGCATCGCCGAGCGTCTTGCCGCCCGGGAACGACATGCCCACCGCGTCAGCCGAACCAGCGCCCTTGAACAGACCCTTGGAAAAGCTGAAGTCACGCACACGGGTCATCGTCGTCACCAGCGCCGGGGCGGAAGTGGCCGCCACCGCCGCCTTGGGATCGGCGTAGAGGTACGTGGTGGTGAGCTGGCTGTCGAAAGCCTCAGGCGTCGCACCTGCCAGCTTGGCCATTCCCGCGCGGGCAGCCTTGCCTTCGGCATCCTGACGCTTCATCAGCGCCACGGTATCGTACCAGATGCCGGCGAGCGCCTTGCCCAGATTGGGGTTGGCCTTGAGCGTGGTGGTATCGACTACCAGCAGGTCGAGAATTTCGCCCGGAATGTCGGCAGAGCTGAACACTTCCTTCGCGCCGGCCTGCGCTTTCATTGTGGAAAGCTGGGGGTTCCAGGCAACCGCTGCGGTAACGTCCGGGCTGGCAAAAGCGCCGACAATATCGGCATCGCCGGTGTTCATCGTCTTCACGTCGCTCATCGAAAGACCGACCGAACTCAAGCCGCGAGCGAGGAGATAGTGGGACACCGAAAGCTCGACGAGATTCACCTGCTTGCCCTTGATGGCCTTCAGGTCGCCCGCGCCCTTCATCAGGATACCGTCGTTGCCGTTCGAATAATCACCGACGATGATGGCGCTGGTATCCTTGCCGCCAGCGGCAGGGATCGTGAGGGCATCCATGTTGGCAACGGTTACACCGTCCAGCTTGCCAGCGGTGTACTGGTTGACCGATTCGACGTAGTCGTTGACCTGGACGATGTTGATCTTGATGCCGTACTTATCGGCCCACTTCTTCACGATGCCGGACTGCTGGGCATAGGGCCAGGGCATCCACCCGGCATAGATCGACCATCCGATATTGAATTCAGTGCGCTTTGCCGACGCATCGCCTGACGTCTGCGAGCAACCGGCGGTGAGAAGCGCTCCGGTCAACATTGCGACCTTGGCTATTCTACGGATCGATACGATCATGACTCGGGTCCCCTTTCGCAATGCAGCATCGCCGCGATTCGAAAGGTTGTCCATCACAAAATATTACGCTCTTGAGAGTCTGTAATACTCAACCGATATCATGCGTGGCAAAGGCGATGCAGGTCGGGACAAAGCGCGGCGATGATATCTCTGCCATCACATCGGTAAGAGCGGTCCCGGCCCCGCGAGAAGCCGGCGTCCGATCAGGCAGCGATTTCGTTCTTCGGTTGCTGCCTACGGGGGCGGACGGCATCTTCGTGCTCACGGCCTTCCTGCTCGTGGAGCGGCGGCAGCAGCGCGGTCGTGGTGACCAGCTGAAGCTGATGCACGCCGCGAATGCTGCGCAGTGCGTCGCACAGGTCTTTCAACCTGGTCGCCGGCCCCTGCACCAGCAAAACCTCCAGCGACTGATCATCCTCGAGAAAGACGTGCTGGGACGAGATGACTTCCTTCAGATACTCGGCCTGGCTCTCGGCGAGCTGCTGGCGCACCCTGCCCCGATCTCCCCGGTAGACGAGCGTGATTGTCCCCGCGAGCATCTCTTCGGGACGGGTCTTAGCCTCGTGCTCTGCAAGGGCATGGCGGATCAGTTCCGCGATGAGCTGCGAACGGGAAGGCAGGCCGCGTTCTTCGACCATGACGTCCAACTGGCGAAACAGCTCGGCTGGAAGGCTCATGCTGAGCCGGGCAAGACTGCCGGGGTCGGTGCTCAAGCCAGGTCCTTCTCAACCATCATCACTATCCTCAAACTCAAAAATTTCGTTCGCCCAGGTTAACCGATCGGACGCGGACAAATCCTGCAACGCTACGCCAGCCGCACAAACCGGTATCGCACCATCCCCTATATCATGTGCGACGACTATGACAGCCGGCATGGGATGAGCGGAATGCCGTGGTTCGCACGGCCCCTGTCGATTTCAAGACCAATGTCCCGGCGCCTGGCAGCTTCCCCAGGCGGTGGATCTGCGGTTCTTCGTCATGCATGAACAACACCGATCCGGGAGCACAGGTCCATTGATACAACCCGCATACGGCGATGCTGCGCCAGAACAAGGCGTACCCCTATGGTGCACTTCTTGCGCCGCTCTATTTCGTCAACGACCGCGCGCTTTTACTCGACGAGGGCTTCGTGCAACTGCGTAGCGATTGGGACCTGCGCCGCGCCGTTGCGCCACTGCATCGCGGTATGGTGCGCCCGCAATGGACGCGATCCTGCCAGCGTGGAACTGCTGGCGGCATTCAGCCACCTCCATACCGATCATTAGGCCGCGACCAATCAGTTCGATGATTGCCCGAACACGATAGACAAGAGCCCCTATCGCTTCACGTGAAGCGGCGAAGGATCAAAGCGCGACAATGCCATGTCCCGCGCCTGCGACGAGTCGGCGGCGAGAGTCCGCCAAATTTATTACCATCCCCCGATATCGATTGCTGAAGCGAATAACGCACGCCGTAAAAAACGGACCCGCTGGGGCGAATGCATGGCGGTTTTCCCACACCTTCAGCACTGCAAGGGCAAAAGGCGTTTCCGTGACAATAATACTCTTGACGAGAAAGGTAATATCCATACCGTATGTCATGTCGCCGGCCAGAGCGATGAAGACAGGAGGAGAGAATCTGTAGTGGCCAACCGGTCCACCGGTTTGGATGAGGGATTTTCGATGGAACAACTGACGGTCGACAAGGCGGTTCTTTCGAGTGACGAGCAATCGGCCACCGATGCTGCTCATTCCATCGCAAAACGCGCCTCTGCCTACGGCTTCTCACGCCTGCCCATCACGGACGCTCAGAGCAGCGCCTCCCTGAAGAACCGTCTGTTCAACCTGGCCCCACCTGCCTTCGTGGCGGTCGTCGTCCTGTTTTGGGCCTATTTACCGAAGTCGTGGGTCGACAATGGATGGTCCATCATCCTCGCCTCATCACTTACCACCCTGATCGTCCTCGGGCTCGAATTGGTTCATGAACGACATTCGGTCTGGCGCATGAACAAGAGTGAATTTGCCACGGATCTGTTCTACGTGGTCTTGAGCTCCACCGTTATTTCCTGGGTTTCTACCACGCTGGCGGAAGATCCCCTGCTCGCTTTCAAGACATCGCTGGGCATCACCACGCAATGGGCGATGCAGCTGCCGTTTATCGTGCAGGTCGCGCTCGTGATCTTCATCATCGAGTTCGGCCAGTACTGGATGCACCGGCTGATGCATAACTGGACCCCGTTCTGGCTGACGCACGCTCCGCATCATCACATCACGCAGCTCAATGCAGCGAAGGGCGCTGTGGGCAATCCGATAGAGTTGTTCCTTATCAGCCTCAGCGTACTGGCGCTTTTCGATCTTCCTATTTCGGCAAAATTCTGCGCGTTCAACGTCTTGAGCGTGGTGTCGACCTTTGCGCACGCCAATGTTCGCGCCGATCCACCCAAATTCTATTCGTTCTTTTTCACAACGATCAGACACCACAGCCTGCACCATTCGACGGACTACGAAAGCACCCGTTGCAACTACGCCAATTCGTTAATCGTCATCGACCGCGTTTTCGGCACCTACCGCGAAGGCGAAGCAATCGTCGTCGGCCAGGACGAGTGCAAGAGACTGTCGATCCCGGAACAGTTCATGTTCCCGTTCCAACCCCTGATCGCAAGGATCAGGCGAATGCATAACGTGTCCGCCGCCCACTGATCCGCAGCGGACAATCGAAATCAACAATGGAGTAACCATCTCGACGAGTTCCCGAGAACCTCGAGAGCAAGAAGTGCGCCTGCAAGACATCCGTCAAGCGATGGCCGGCGCATCGATAAAAGCCAAAACGCCCTGCGGCTTCTGGCAGGAGCAGTCCAAGGCGCGGCAAAAACCTTAACCATGAACGGGGAAACATATGTCATATCGCGCAAAACTGAGAGCGGGGCTGTTATCGGCGACCGTGTTTACGGGCACAGCATTCGTAACGCCGGCAATGGCGCAGGACGCCGCAGTCTCCGATGACGGCAACGCCATCGTCGTGACCGGAACCCGCCGCACCACGACGATCATGGATGCACCGATCAACATCCAGGCAATCGGTTCCGAGGAACTGGCTCGCCAGCGGATAGACGACGTGCGCGATCTCGCCGATTTCACCCCCGGCATGACGATTTCGGACACAGGGCCGGGTTCAACCGGATCAATCGTGCTGCGTGGTCTAAACGCTTCCGACGTGGGCTCCAATGGCGCCAGCTACGACGACTCGCTTGGCGTTTATCTGGGTGAAGTTCCGCTCTACTACGATTTCAAGCTGCTCGACATCGCGCGCGTGGAAACGCTGCTCGGTCCGCAAGGTACGCTCTACGGCCTCGGTACGCTGGCAGGCGCGATCCGTTATATCCCGAACCGCCCGAACGTGGATGAATACGAAGGCGAAATGCATGGCCGCTTCTATAGCAAGGACCATGGCAGCAAACCCGGCTATCAGGTCGACGGGATGATCAACATTCCGATCGTGAAGGATCACATCGCCTTCCGTTCGGCGACCGGCTATTACTACGACCCCGGCTTCATCGACTATCCGCTGCTCATCAACCAGCCCGGCGTTTCATCGCCCCAACCCAGCGGCACCGATCGTCCGATCGGCGCGGACTACACCGCCAACCTGCACAAGCGCGAGGATCTCAACTTCGAGAAGACCTTCACCACGCGCAACCAACTGCTCGTCCAGACCACCGAAGACCTCAAGGTAATCTTCACTTACGCCTTCCAGCGGACCAAGACCGATGGAGCCCAGTCCAACAGCGCCGGCGTACTGGGGACGGGCAAGTACGAAAACGCCAGCCGCTATGCCGAGCCGGTCAACCGCCGCGCTCACCTTGCCAGCATGGAAATCAACGCGAACATCGCGGATATCGCAGACCTCGTCTCGACAAGCGCCTATACCAATGTCCGGGGGCGTTCGCAGACGGACAACACCGACCTGCTGCTAGACCTGGACTACGACTACGAACTGTTCCCGGCGTTTTCGAGCTGGAACGAAACTGACAACCGTCGCAAGCAGTTCAACCAGGAAATTCGCCTGGTTTCACGCCACGGCGGCCCATTCAGCTGGGTTCTGGGCGGCTTCTACAACGAACAGAAATACCACAACGACTACGCCGAGCACGTCCCGGGCCTTTCGGACTTTTACGGTGTTCCAAACAACCCTGATGACCTCGAATACGTCAGCTATACCAAGTCCAAGGTGACGGAGAAGGCCATCTTCGGCGAAGGCACCTTCCGCGTCACGCCGCAGTGGCAGGTCACCGGCGGCGCGCGCTATTTCAAGTATTCGTCCAATATCCAGGGCGGAATCGTCCTGCCTCTGCTTGGCGATCCGCTGAGCCCCTACGATGTCGATGCCGCCGGCGGATCGGCCAAGCAGGACGGCTGGGTCTGGAAATTCAATACGTCCTACAATTTCACCCCGGACCTTATGGTCTACGGCACTTACAGCAAAGGTTATCGTATCGGCGGTCCAAACCGCGTCGGCCCCTGCCCGGCAGACCTTAGTACAGTGCAGAATGCCTGCGCGCTGCCGAACGAACTCATGTACGGCCCGGACAAGACGAAGAACGCCGAAATCGGCATGCGAATGCAGTTGTTCGACCGCAAGCTGTCCTTCAATTTCGACGTCTACCAGATCAAATGGCAGGGCATTCAGGTAGACTCCGCAACCATCAACGGCGCCACCGGCATTACCGTGAATGGCGGCTCCGCCAAATCGCAGGGTTTTGAAGCCTCATTCCAGTTCAAGCCGGTCCCCCAGTTGTCGATTCAGGGCACCTATTCCTACACCGATGCCAAGTTGACGGAGGACGTACCGGGTATCATCACCATCCGCACGATCCCGGGATATTATGGCCCATACAGGTCGAACGCTAATCCCAACCTGCCGCGTAAGTTCACCCAGCTCGACGCCTTGGACGGTGACCGCCTCCCCGGCTCACCGAAGAACTCCGGCAGTCTTGGCGTCACTTACACCATGCCGATGACGGAAGGAAACCTGATCGCCAACTGGACCACAACCTACCGCGGCAACGTCGTGTCGCGGGTCGGCTGGGACCGGGGCTATGGCGACAAGATTCCAAGCTACGTGCTGCACCGCGCAACGCTTGCCTATGAAACCGACAAGTACAGCATCAGCCTGTTCGCGAACAATATCTTCGACAAATACGCCGTGGCCTCGGTCGGACAGGATCGTTCACGCATCGGCGTGAATGACGGTGTTGCCGTGCGTTACTACCGCCAGACGATCGTGAACCCGCGTACGTTCGGCGTCGAAGCCCGCTTCAAGTACTGATACCTGCGATCAAAGAAGAGAGGCGCTCTCCCGACAAGGGGAAAGCGCTTCTCTTCCGTTATGGAAGACGCTGCTAGTCAGTCTGGATGTTCTGTGCCTGCAACCAAGCCCGCACCGGCTCCAGTGCCTCCTGATAAGATCGCCATTTCCCCACGCCATCGGCATTGATCGGCCGGCGGACCTGCGCCGCGCTGGGCGTTGCCACAGCCGCGCTGTTTTCATGAAACGACAGGCACGCCTCGTCCCACTCCAACCCGCAATGCTCCAGCAGACCCCGCGTCTGGCCCTCCTGGTCGGCGACCAATGCTTCATAAGACAGTTGCAACACCCGGCCGGGTAAAATCTCTTCCCACAAAGCCATCAGCCGGTCGAAGCGGGCATAGTAGCGCGCCGTATCCATGAGGTCGTAGGAATAGGAGTAATAGGCAGACTGGCTGGCGAAGAGGTTCTTGTAGTTGCTCCAGATTGTATCCACCGGGTTCCGGCGCAGGCAGACGATCCGGGCATCGGGCAACGCCCGGGCAATGTGGCCGATGTACAGGAAGTTGGCCGGCAACTTATCCGTGAACCGCACCTTGTGGCAGCGCTGGTAGTGGGCCGCGCGCGCCAGATAGGCCTCCCCGATCATGGCAGGATCGACATCTGCGCTCGCCGCGATCGTAGCCGGGTCGATGACGCTGCGTGATGGCGTCCCCGCCAGTTGCTTGACCGCCAGTGGCATGGCCTGAAGCTCCCCCGCCGCCTCTACATCCCGGTGTGAGGACAATATGCGATCGACCAAAGTGGTGCCGGTGCGCGGCATGCCCACTACGAAAATGGGCGCAGCGCCTAGCTGTCCGACCCCTGTAACAAGGGCATTGCCCGGGTTACCGAATATTGCCTCAACTCCGTCGAAAATCGCGGCGTCCTGCGCGAAATCATAACTGATCGCCTGCTTATGCGCGGTATTTGCGGCAGAAAGGTGCCGAAAAGCATCGGCGGTATTGCCGACGTCCTCCAACTCCTTCGCAAGGGCATAGCGGATGCGCAGCACATCCTCGGGCCTCCGCGCACCGGCCAAAGCCGTTTCAAGTCGCGACACATGGTTAGCCCGTGCCGTCTGCCGAGATAGAATGGCGAGCGCATAGTGCACGCGCGCATCCCCGGGCTCTGCTGCCAGGATGGTCTCATAATGCGCACGCGCATCCGCCACCCGTCCGGTAAAGCCGCTGGCAGCAGCCAGATTGTAGCGATAATCCAGATTGTCCGGCTCGGCCGCCACTGCTGCGCCAAACGGAATAACGGACATTTCATGATTGCCCAGTCGGGCCAGGACACACCCGATGGTATCCAGCGTCAGCGCGTCACTGGGCGAAAGTTCCATGGCCCGGCGCGCGGCATCGGCAGCCTCGCCATCCCGCCGCAGGAGAATAAGCAGCCTCGCAAGCTGGGCCAGATGTTCTGCCTCTGGACCGCGTTCCACGGCGGCTTCGATCAAAGGGACTGCTTTCGCGATTTGCCCGGCCTCTGCAGCCACAACGCCAAGCAGAAAGAAGCCTGCCGGCTGCTCCGGGCTGTTTAAGACAAGCGCCTTCGCAGCAGCCGCGGCAGCCGGCAGGTCGCCGCGTTTGAGCGCCGCTCTTGCCTGTGCTTCCAGCGTCATTCGCCGACCCCGGTGCCCATGGTCATATGCCAGTTGTCTGTGTGAAATACGCTAGAAGCAGCGCACGCAATGTATCTCGACCAATCGCCATCAATGCCCTCACATCTTTCGAAACCGAGCTTAGGCACGCATGAAGCCCATGACAATCGCCACTACGCCCGGGCAGATGGAGGCCGCTTGACGTCTCCCTCCCACCTCGCGATCAGGCGGCGATGATACCAACGCCTGAGCAGCAAGCCATTCTCGACCGGTCGCCCACCGATACGATCAAAGTCACCGCCGGCGCCGGATGCGGCAAGACCTCCACGCTCGTCCATTACGGCAAGCGCTGGCCGGCACGCGCGCTCTACCTTGCCTTCAACCGCGCCATCGCCAACGAGGCGGGCCGGAAATTCGCACCTATCATCGAGACGCGCACCGCGCACAGCTTCGCGCACCGGGCGCTCGATGTAAGCAATCGCAAAGGGGAACTGGTCCCCCGCTACCGACAGGAGCATCTGCGTGCCTTCACTTCCGTGATCGATCCGGTTCCGGGCCTGAGCGACTGGCAGGTGCGCGCCGCGATCCTGCGCACGATCGACAATTTTCTGATCGATGCCGGCTCGAAAATTCGCCCCGACCACTGCGACCTCACCGTCAAGTCGCAAAGGATGGCCGTGCGCGGGATGACTCGCGAGATCGTCAAGAAGCTGCTCAAATTCGATAAGCACGACCTGCCGATCACCCACGACACCTATCTCAAGGCTTTCGAACTGTGGCACCAGATTGAGGGCGGGTTCAAATACCTGCTGCTTGACGAAGCCCAGGACCTGAACCCGGTGCTCATCTCGATCGCAAAAAAGGCCGCGCTGCCGACGATCGTGGTCGGCGATCCATACCAGTCGATCTACCGCTTTCGCGGCGCGGTAGACGCCATGGACGAATTCGACGCCGCCGAAATGCCATTGACGCAAAGCTGGCGCTTTGGCCCCGAGGTCGCTGCACTGGCCAACGGCATCCTGCGCCGCAGTTCTAGACCGCCGCGCCATAAGCTGCACGGCAACCCCGACCGCGAAACACAGGTCCTGCGCTACGCTGGCAAGCTACAACCGCGTCCGGGCACCGCCATCCTCGCCCGTACCAATGCCCGCCTGTTCGAGAGCCTTGCAGCCATCGAGCAGCCCTTTCACCTGATCGGCGGCGTCACCGACCTGCAACGTCAGCTTTCGTCCGCCCTCGCGCTACGCCAGCGCCGGCATCATCAGGTTGTTGACCCCGGCGTCGCGCGGTTCACCTCGTGGGCGCTGTTCGACCATGCCGCCGACCGCGGAGATGGCGAAGCACGCCGCCTGCGCGACATCGTCGACCGTCACGGCGAGCGCCTGCCCGGCATCTTGGCACGCCTGGGCACGCTGCACCGCGAGCGTGAGAGCGATGCCGCACTAATCGTTTCCACCGCGCACAAGGCCAAGGGGCGCGAATTCGACACCGTCGTCGTCCTTGACGATTTCGAGGATCCGGCCGACCTCGCGGCACGCCGCCTCAAGGATGCAACCAAGGCCATCGAGGCTGACCAGCAGGTCAACCTTCTCTATGTGGCCTGTACACGGGCCACGCACCGCCTCTACCTTGCCCCGAAACTGTACGATGCGCTTTGCTGAGGCGCTGGACCGATGATCTCGGTGCCACTGCCGCCCCCCATCAGCCAAACGGGTGATCTCCCCACGGTTGCGCAGGCTCGCATACAGATACCGCGACGGGCACCCGCCACTGGGCCGATACTTTGTGACGGCGCCCACTTACCCCCCCTGCTGTCCCCGCCCAAGGTGCTGACGACCTACAAATACACTCTGGTGCCAGGCTATCCCGCCTGCTTGCGCTTGATCACCCACAGTATGCTCGTCGCCTCGGTAGGTGCAGTCGTAGTCACCCTTGGCATCGCGGCGGTCCGCTTGGCGCGAAGCGGCCCTCCTTCCACTTCGTCCGCCAGCGTAAGAAGCTGGCCTTGCACGGCACGACAGCTGCGACCTTGCCGTCGAGGACGCCCGCATGAAAGATGTGGCCCGGCGTTGCGATCTCGATCCGCATCAAGGGGGCAAGGCCGTGTGCTCATCCTTGAGGGCGGTACCGGTGAGGCGGCGGCGGCGGGCCTGGGTCATCAGCCAGGCAAGCTTGTCTGCCGCCTGATCCGGGGTCAGGCCGTGCGGCGGGCGGATGTTGGACACGCAGTTTCGCTCTGCATCGCAGCGGGCGGGGCCCGGGGCCCAGGTTAGATAGGCGCCGAGGCTGTCGGAAGAACTGAGGCCGGGCCGCTCGCCGATCAGCACCAGCACCAGGTCTGCCGATAACAACGCGCCGATCTCGTCCCCCACTGCGACGCGGCCCTGCCGAACGATACTGACGCGCGCCCAGTTCCAGTTCGCCAGCCGCGTCTGCAACGCGCGCAGGAGAGGTGGCGCGTGGCTTTCCACGGCGGGGGCGGAAAGTCCGTCGGCGATCACCACCGCGACATCGCACGGCGGCGCGGGGGTATCTTCCAGCAGCTGGCGTGAAGCGTGGTCGAGGCGGCGGCCAAGGTCTGGCCGAGCAAGATAAGTGGTGCGGTCTCCTGCGCCAGTCGCCAGGATAAGCGGTGGCGGCAAGCCGGCCCGCACCAGCGTTGCCGCCAGCGCATCGGCGTCCAGCGGGGTCTGCACGGCGTCCCGGGCGAGGGCATGGGCCAGCTGGAATTCCAGCAGCGGCGCGGTCGGTATGCCCGACCCGGCGCGGCCTAGGCCGATGCGGGCAGGCGTTGCGCGCCGCAGCCGCAACGAGGGGACATCGGGCACGTCGCTCATCGGATCGCCTCGGGCAGCGCGAGCAAAGCTGGGGCACGATCGAAATCGACGGGGCGGATGCGGCCGGCGTCGTCGAGAAGGCCTACTGCGTCCAGCCATGTTTCGAATTCGGGCGCGGGGCGCAGGCCCAGCGTGTCACGGGCGTAGAGCGCGTCATGGAAGCTGGTGGACTGGTAGCCCAGCATCACGTCGTCGGCGCCGGGTACGCCCATTACGAAGTTGACACCGGCCACGCCCAGCAGTGTCAGCAGGATGTCCATGTCGTCCTGATCGGCTTCGGCGTGGTTGGTGTAGCAAACGTCGCAACCCATCGGCAGGCCCATCAGCTTGCCGCAGAAGTGGTCCTCCAACCCGGCGCGGATGATCTGCTTGCCGTCGTAGAGGTATTCCGGGCCGATAAAGCCGACCACGGTGTTGACCAGCAGCGGCGCGAATTCGCGCGCAACGGCATAGGCACGCACTTCCATCGTCTGCTGGTCGACGCCGTGGTGGGCATTGGCCGACAGCGCCGAGCCTTGCCCGGTTTCGAAGTACATGACGTTCTGTCCCACGGTACCGCGCTTCAGCGACAGGGCTGCCTCGTGCGCCTCGCGCAGCATGGCCAGATCGATGCCGAAGCTGCGGTTGGCCGCCTCGCTGCCGGCGATCGACTGGAACACGAGGTCGACCGGCGCGCCGCGCTGGATCGCGGCGAGAGTGTTGGTGACGTGGGTTAGCACGCAGGTCTGCGCCGGGATGGCGTGGGCAAGGCGCACCTGATCGAGCATGTGCAGCAAGGTGCAGGCGGCATCCACGCTGTCGCTGGCGGGGTTGATGCCGATCACGGCGTCTCCGCAGCCCATCAGCAGGCCGTCGAGCACGGCGGCGGCGATGCCCAGCGGGTCGTCGGTCGGGTGGTTAGGCTGGAGCCGCACCGCCAGTCGTCCCTTGAGGCCCAGCGTGTTGCGAAAGCGCGTGACCACCTCGATCTTGCGCGCCACCGCGATGAGATCCTGGTTGCGCATGAGCTTGGAGACGGCAGCCACCATCTCGGGCGTCAGGCCGGGGCTAACGGCGGCGATAGATGCGCCGCTGGTGGTATCCGTCAGCAGCCATTCTCGAAATTCCCCCACGGTGAGGTGCGATAGTGCGGCGAAGGCGGCAGCGTCATGGCCGTCGAGAATCAGCCGCGTCACTTCGTCCGTTTCATAGGGGACGAGAGCGTCGGTAAGCAGGTCTGCGAGCGGCAGGTCCGCCAGCACCATGCGCGCAGCGACGCGTTCGAGGTTGCTGCGCGCCGCCAGCCCGGCAAGCGCATCACCGGACCGCGCGGGACTGGCCGCAGCAAGCAGTGCGGCGAGGCTGGCGAACGTGTGTCGGGCGGCGCCAAGGTCGATCCTATACATCGTTTCAGCTATCCAACGGCAGCGTGTCCTCGGGTTCAACACCAGCGTGACCGGCCCGGTTTCACACCAGTCCTCGGTGTCGGCGCTGGTGAGGTAGTCGCCGACGCGGATGGTATAGGCGCCGCGCACGCCCAGCAAGGCCCTCTCCTCGATGTTGCCTTCAAACCGCCTGGCTAAGGCCGCGGCGGCGGTGGCGCCATAGGCGGTGGCGATCCGGTGCACCGATGGCATTGGAGCGGGATGCGATATCTAAGGAAGTACTGTTAGCCTCCGCTTCGATCAACGGCGCGGTTCTGCAGTCCGGGCGCTCTGGCGCGCCTTTTGAACGGTGCCGCGCAAGGTGGCCGCATCGACCGCGCCGGGGATCAGGTAGTCTCCGATGACCAGCCCTGGCGTTCCGGTAAGGCCGATCATCTCGGCCAACTGGTTCGTCTTGCGCAGCGCACCGTCAACGACGGCGGCGTTGCGCGCCAGATCCGCCTGAAGGCGCGGCCAGTTGACACCGGCCCGCACCGCGGCTTGACGAATGTCGGCCTGGTCCAGCTTAACCGGCCCGTTCATCAACGCATCATTGAACGCGGCATACTTGCCCTGGTAGCGGGACGCCATCCCGGCCCGTGCCGCATCAAGCGAGGCACCACCGAAGATCGGCCAGTCACGATATACCACACGCACCTTGCGGTCCGTGGCCAGCAGCTGTTTCAGGTCCGCGTGCAGCTTGCGGCAATAGGGGCACTGGTAATCCGAAAAGACGACGATGGTCACGTCATAGCCCTGCGGGGCAATACTGGGGAGTGCTGGATCGTTGGCGAGCGCATCCTTCATGCGCGTGCGCTCCTGCGCTGATGCCATCGTACTTGCCGGCGCCTTCGTCGACAGGGCTCCCGGCATGCAAAACGCGCCAACGAGAATTGCGCCGCACATGCGGGCGATGTGCCAGACAGAAAACTTCCTCACGCGTTTCAACACCTTCCGTTGGTCAGTGCGGGCGCCGTGGCAGATCGGCAGCCCGAGCACCAGCACAACGCGAGCCGGCGGACCGGCCGTGCCCTGACCGCAGCAGTGCAAGATAGGCAGTTTGGCAGCGACTGACGTGGTCTTGGTTTCCGGGACAGGATGCCAAGCTAGGGCGTAGGCTCGTCGTACGTTGCATCAGAGACGTGCGCAAATGAGCTTGATGGCCGCGAGACAGTTGGCAGCGTCCTTGTCATATCCGGTGGCGATGCCCCGGAACTGCTTGATCCGATTGCAAAAGCGCCCGACGAATTCGCTGGCGAACAAACCAAACGCGCACGCCTGATGGTCAAACACGAAGCCCGAAACCGGGCAATTGTGTGCTTGAGATGCAATACTTTTTGCTGTGCAGTGACAGCTTGCGGCGAACGAGATAGCCGCCGAGAAATGCCTTTCGAGGCCGCATTGGCCGTATGGGACCACGGTGAGCGTGCCCGAGCAAGGATCATAGACCTGGCTGACCAGTGTTGCGCCTTTCTTGTCCACTATCTGCGCAATGGCGACGGGGAGGGAATACAGTCCGCTCGGCGTAACTGCTGATTGTCGACATATGGCCTGGGATAACCCCTATATCTCAGGCGTCGACAAGGTGCCTTGCCCGCATCAACGCGCCCGCATCCGGCGCACGACCGAGGAACGCCTGGAAAGAGGCCATCGGATCACGGGTATTTCCCACTCCGAGGATTTCCGTGCGGAAACGATCTGCCAACGCCGGATCAAAGATATCGCCCGATGCGACGAACGCTTCGAAAGCATCCGCGTCCAGCGCTTCGGACCAAGCATAGCTATAGTACGCGCTGGCGTAGCCGCCGTCGAAGATATGGGTGAAGTAGGGGAAGCGGTGACGCAGACCGATTTCCTGCGGCATCCCGAGCGCTTGCAATTCCGCTTCGACGAAGGTCCGGGGATCATCTGCGGCACCAGATGCGCGGTGTATGGCAAGGTCGATCAGCGAACAGCCGATCAGTTCCACCGTCGCGAAACCCTGCCCATAGGCTTCTGCGTTGCGGATGGCGGTGATCAGCGCATCGGGCACGCCAAACCCGGACAGGACCTCGCGGCTGACAATCCAGTTTTCCATGAACTTGCTCGGAAATTCGACGAAGTCCCGCGCGACCGCAGTGCCCGATTGGCTGGGATAGGTCACGCGTGAGAGCAGGCCGTGCAAGGCATGGCCGAATTCATGGAACAGAGTGCGCGCCTCGTCGATCGACAGGCGGGTGGAGGCGGTATCCGGCGGCGGCGCGGCGGCGAAATTGGCGACTAGGTAGACAACCGGGAGAACCTGCCCATCCATAGTCTCCTGTACGCGCAGGCTGCCCATCCATGCACCGCCGCGTTTCTCGGGCCGCGCAAGATAATCGGTGAAGAGCAAGCCAATGGCCGCCCCGCCAGAATCGCAAACTTCCCATGCGCAGACATCGGCCTGATAGCCGGGAATGTCGGTCCGACACGTGAAGGACAAGCCGTAAAGGCGGCCGGCTGTGTCGAACGCGGCCTGCCGGACGGCATCGAGCCGCAGATGCTGCGCCACCGCAGCTCCGTCCAGCGCATAGCGCGCACGGCGTACTTTCTCGGCGTAGAAACGCCAGTCCCAAGGGGCAATAGTGAAACCGCCATCTTCAGCGTTGATCAGGGCCTGCAGTTCGACCGCCTCTTCCGCGGCGCGGCGCTTGCCAGGCTCCCATAACTGGGTGAGCATGTCGGCGGCGGCGTCGGGGGTATGCGCCATACTGTCTTCCAACGCATACTGCGCATGGTCCGCATAGCCCAGCATGACTGCGCGTTCCTCCCGAAGCGCCAGCGTTTCGGCAATAACCGGCCAATTGTCATGCGGCCCGCCGTCACAGCGGTCGGTAAAGGCGCGCCACAGGATTTCGCGCAGGTCCCGGCGCTCTGAAAAGCTCAGAAAGCTTTCGTAATCCGTCCTGTCCAGCGTGAGATGATAGCGCCCGGAAATGCCCTTGGCCGCCGCGCGCCCTTGCGCTGCGTTGCACAGCCCAGCAGGAAGCCCGGCCAGATCCTCCGCGCCCAGATCCATAACCCAGTCTGATGTGGCAGCCAGAACATTGTGGCCGAACTGTACAGACAGCGCGGACAATCGCGCATCGATCTCGGCGAACCGATGCTTCTGCGGCGGTGTCAGGCCCGCACCCCCGCGAAGAAAACCCGCCTGACTTGTTTCGACCAGGCGAACCTGCTGCGCATAGAGCCCCGCTTCATGGCGAGTGGAATGGACGTCGGCAACGCGCTGCGCGAGGGCAGGATCATGGCTAATAGCAGTCGAATGGCCGCTGAGCAGCGCGGAAACCTGTGTTTCGATGGCGCGGATCGCAGGCGTACCCTGCGCTGACGACAGGGTCCAGAACAGACGCCGTACCCGCCCCAGCGCTTCCCCGCATCGTTCGAGCGCGGCAATTGTATTCTCGAACGTCGGCGGCTCGGCCTGCGCGGAAATGGCGGCCAGTTCCTCCCGATGCCACGCCATCGCGGTTTCAAAGGCGGGCAGGAAATCCTCAGGACGCACCTCCGCGAACGGTGGTGCGCCAAGTGGCCCGTCCCAAGGGCGCAGCAGCACGTTGGCGAATGCATCAGTCAATGGATTCGACCTCATCCGTCACCACTTCGAAACGCACCAGATTTGCTGGGCCAAAGGCCGTGGTCAAGGCGACATCGGTGGCATCGCGCCCACGCGCCATCAAAATGCGGCCAATGCGTGGCTTATTATGGCGTGCGTCATGAGTGTACCACTCCCCATTGATGTAGACATCGAACCAGGCGCTGAAATCCATCGGCGCATCGACCGGCGGCACGCCGATATCGCCCAAGTATCCGGTGCAGTAACGTGCAGGAATATTCATGCAGCGGCACAGGGTGATGGCAAGGTGGGCAAAATCGCGGCAGACACCCTGCTTTTCCTGATAGCCGTTCCAGGCGGTCTTGTCCGGCCGGGCATAGTGATACCCGAACTCGATGTGGTTATGCACAAAAGTGACAATTGCATCCACCCGGTCGCGGGCGGAAGGCAAGTGTCCGAAATTGCTCCAGGCTACGTCCATCAGGCGATCCGTCTCGCAGTACCGGCTGCCCAACAGAAAGGGCATGACCGCATCGGGCAAGTCCTCGACAGGCGTTTGCGGCCCGTCCGGTGCGCGGGCGTCGGGTTCGCCATTGTCCTCGATCACGAAATCGCACGACAAGGTCACACCGCCGGGCGGGATCGCCAACCGCGTCGCTACGTTCCCGAAGCCGTCCTCGAAATGATAAAGCGGGATGTCCGGGTCGGCGAACAGGCGCTGCGGTGTCTGCAAATCCTGATGGCGCGAGGGATGAAGGCTGAGCATAGCCATCATCGCGGTTTTCGTGTCGCTTTCAAATCGAATATCGTATCCGCAGCGAATCAGCATGACGATTACTTTCCTGAGCCGCGGGGAGACCGGCTGTTTATGGCACCATGATCGGTAAGGGGGAACTGGGCAGGATCGGCGCGGTGAACGTCGACCGTCACGTCCATTCCCAGAAAGCTGGCGGGCAAACCGTACCAGGTGCCCGAAAGCGGCAGCGCCTGATACGGATCGCGCGCGACAGCAACGCGGATGAGGCCGCGATTTCCGATGATTCCGTTGGTTGGATCGAATTCGACCCAGCCCGAGCCGGGCAGGAAGATCCGCACCCACGCGTGAGTATTGCCGCCGCCGACCACGCCTTCCGACCGCGACGGGTTGTAGACGTAGCCCGAGACAAAACGCGCCGCGAAGCCCAGGGCGCGCACTGCCTCGATCATCAGTACGGCAAAGTCGCGGCAGGTGCCCTGCCGCTTCTTCAAGGTCTCGATCGGAGTCTGCGTGCCCTTTTCGTGACGCGGGACGTATGTGAAATCGCGCTGAATGCTGGTCGCGATCTGGGTCAGCAGGCCAATCGTGGCGGTGTTGCCATCATTGCTAACGAAAGCGCGCGCCCAGTTGTCGACCACTCTGCCCGGGTCCAGATGCTGACGCTCGATCGAGCGCAGCAGGTCAGGCATATCCTCCGACGAATAGGTGAACGGGAAAAGCCGGGCATAGGCTTCGACGTCCACCTGCTTCTGGGCCAGCGGCGCGTGCTCGAGCGTGACTTCGCTGCTGACGACCAATTGCGAAGCGCGGCGCTCGAACAAAGCGATCGCCACCGAATTGCCCAGCACGTCATGCACCCACCGCAGTTCGCTGGGCTCGGGGGCGATGCTGAGGCGCGCGGAAAGCAAGCGCTGGTCAAAGGCTTCGCGCGGGCGCATCATGATCCGATGTTCACCCAGGGATACAGGCTGCTTGTAGCGATAGGCCGTGACATGATGGATCGTCAGCAAGGGCATGGGGGCAGGTCCTGATGGCCGGGCGCACGGCGGATGGCTTGTTGTGTCCGGGAGATCCGGCGCCGGTTGGTCTCTTCAACGCAGAAGGCACCTCCCCGTTCCTGCTGATTGGCGACCATGCCGGCTCTGCCCTTCCCCGCGCGCTGGGCAACCTGGGCCTGGAGCCCGGCGAGATGGGGCGGCATATCGCGATCGACATAGGTGTGTACGGCCTGGGCCACGCGCTGGCCAAGATGCTAGATGCGCCCTTCGTGCATCAGACGTATTCGCGCCTCGTCATCGACTGCAATCGCGATCCAGACCGCGTCGATGCCATCCCTGAGGTGTCGGACGGAACCCGCATCCATGGAAACGAAGGTCTGCCGGTCGACGCGCGGATGGCCAGGATCGGCGCCATCCACCGGGCCTATCATGCCCAGATCGCTGCGATAATCGATGCGCGCAAAGCGACAGGCCTCGAAACCGTCATCGTATCGCTACACAGCTTCACACCGACCATGGATGGTACACCGCGCCCTTGGCATGTCGGCATCCTGCATGGCGCAGGAAGAGCAGATTTTGCCTATGCGCTGTTACAGGAACTGCGGCGCGAAGACGGTCTGAACGTCGGCGACAATGTTCCATATGCGATGGACGATACGGACTACACGGTGCCGCTACACGCTTTCACGCGCAGCCTTCGCTATACTGAAATCGAAATACGGCAAGATCTTCTTGCCAATGGTGATGCACAGCAACTCTGGGCGGCCCGCTTCAACCGGACACTGGTGGACGCGCTGGCATTGGTGACCCCCTAAGGCCGACGAGCCGCGAAAAACTGTTGAACGGCTTAGGAATGTTGCCATAATCTCGGACAGAGCGGAACATTGCCCGGCTCCGGAACTTACACGAGGCGCAGCCCTGATTATTGCTGGAGTGTAAACGATGGATGCTTCCCGCCCGACCCGCAGTGCGTGGCCGCTTCCGCCATTGATCCTGGGCGCGGTGATCGCATTGATCGGCCTTGTCCTGACCATCGGCGGGGCCTGGCTGGCGATCCTGGGCGGCTCGGCCTATTACCTGCTAGCCGGTTTGGGCATGATCGTATCCGGCGCGCTGCTGTTCCGCCGGCGCATTATTGGCGGATGGCTCTACTGCGCAATTTTCGTCCTGACCATCATCTGGGCGTTTGCCGAAGTGGGCCCCAATAACTGGGCTTTGGTGCCTCGCGTGATCGCGCCGCTGGTCCTGCTCATCGCGGTGCTGCTGGTGATGCCAACGCTTTCGGCCCGGCGCGGAAGATGGAAGCTGGGGCTAGGAGCAAGCGGCGGCGTCCTCGCGCTCACGGCGGTGACCGCGCTGGCCTTTGCACAGATGGCGGACACGCCTCCCGCCTTCGATCTCCCTGCACTGGGCGCCGAAATGGGCGATCCGTCACTGGCCGCTACCGGGGACGACTGGCCTGCCTACGGCGGTTCCGACAGCGCACGGCGCTTTTCGCCTCTCGGCCAGATCACGGCGGCCAACGTCAAGGACCTCAAGCGCGCATGGCTGGTCCATACCGGTGATATGCCGTCCTCGCCCAAGATCGCCAAGACGTACG
The DNA here is from genome assembly GCF_001046635.1 of Novosphingobium barchaimii LL02. Taxonomy (GTDB): domain Bacteria; phylum Pseudomonadota; class Alphaproteobacteria; order Sphingomonadales; family Sphingomonadaceae; genus Novosphingobium; species Novosphingobium barchaimii. Next base: position 217,617 of record NZ_KQ130453.1, on the reverse strand, counting down.
GCGGTGAAAACACCCCGCTCAAGGTCGGCAACATGCTTTATGTCTGCACGCCCAAGAACATCGTGCTGGCTCTCAATCCGGCGAGCGGCAAGCAGATCTGGCGCTTCGATCCCAAGGTTTCGGACGATGCCATTCCCTACACCGCCGCATGCCGGGGTGTGAGTTACTACGCCGTGCCGAACGCACCGGCTGGCCAGCCCTGTGCCGCGCGCCTGATCTTCGGCACACTGGACGCACGGCTGTTCGCCATCGACGCCCGCACCGGCGCGCGCTGCACCGCTTTCGGCGCCAATGGCGAAGTCGATACCAAGATCGGCATGGGCAATACGCCTCCGGGCTATGTTTCGATCAATTCGCCCCCCACCATCGTGCGCGGCGTGGCGGTCACCGGGCATCAGGTACTCGACGGGCAGGACCGCTGGGCGCCCTCGGGCGTGATCCGTGGATATGATGCGGTCACCGGCAAGCTGCGCTGGGCTTGGGATATGATGCACCCGGAATGGAACGGCTACCCGCCGACCGGCCAGATTTGGGAGCGCGGCACCCCCAACATGTGGACCATCGCCAGCGGCGACGAACAGCTTGGCCTTGTCTACCTGCCCATGGGCAATGCAGCGGCGGACTATTATTCCAGCCTGCGCCGTCCGCTGGAGAAGGAATTCGCCACTTCGCTGGTGGCGCTGGACGTCACCACCGGCAAGCCGCGCTGGAAGTTCCAGGCCGTGCGCAACGACGTGTGGGACTATGATTTCGGAGCCCAGGCCAGCCTAGTCGACTATCGCGGTACGCCGGCGCTGGTGCTGCCTTCGAAGCAGGGCGACATCTATGTCCTCGACCGCAGGACAGGCAAGCCGCTGACCCCGATCGGCGAACTGAAGGCACCTGGTGGCGGTGTCGAGCCGGACCAACGCGCAAAGACCCAGCGCGTGTCCTTGTGGCATACCCTGCGCAAGCCCGCCCTGACCGAGCGTGACATGTGGGGCATGTCGCCGATCGACCAGATGGTCTGTCGCATCCAGTTCAGGAAGGCGAGCTATAAGGGCTTCTTCACGCCGCCCGAAAGCGAGCGCCGCTCTATCGAATATCCGGGCTATAACGGCGGAACCGATTGGGGCGGCGTGGCAATCGACCCGCGCCGGGGCGTAATCGTCGCCAACTATAACGACATGCCCAACTACGTGCGGCTTGTCCCCCGTGCGGAAGCCAACAAGAAGGGCTGGGCCCCGCGCGATCAGGCACGCGGAAACATTGGCGGGGCCGAAGGAGCGGGCGATCCACAGGCGCACACGCCCTACGCCATCGACGTAAACGCCGGTTGGCGCCTGCCCTTTACCGGAATGCTGTGCAAGCAGCCGCCCTATGGCGGTATCCGGGCCATCGACATGAAGAGCGGCCGTACGATCTGGGACCGCCCGCTCGGCACAGCGCGCACCAACGGGCCCTTCGGCATTCCCTCGATGCTGCCTTTCAACATCGGCACCCCCAACAACGGGGGCTCGGTAGTGACGGCGGGCGGAGTGATCTTCGTTGCGGCGGCGACCGACAACCTGATCCGCGCTATCGACCTCAAGACCGGCAAGACGCTGTGGAGCGACGTGTTGCCCGCCGGAGGACAGGCCACGCCGATGACCTATTCAGTTAACGGCAAGCAGTACCTCGTCATCGTGCCGGGCGGCCATCACTTTATGGAGACGCCCATCGGCGACGAAGTTATCGCCTACGCCCTGCCTTAATGGCGGGGCGGTCGCGACTTCGGAACCTTGCGCGGATCGCAAGCCCAGCAGACGCTCAGAATGTGCGGGCCAGTGCCAAGGACACAATTGCGCCGTGTTGCTGGTTGCGCCACTCGCTCCCCGTTAAGGTGCCTGCCCGGCTGGGCGCGAAGAAGCGGCGCCGGCGAGCATCGTCCTGCCCATTGATCGCCTTTGCCGTCAGCGTCGTCTTGAAGCCGGCGAAAGCCGTAGTCTCGACGTAAGCGCCCCATAACGCGTGGTCGCGCCAGCGCAGGACCTCGCTAGTGTAGAAGACGTCGGCCTGCTCCGCTGCGGTCCAGTTTATACCCCATGAGGACTTGAGTGCGGGCACGTCATGGCGAAACTCGGCCGTGAGGCTTAGAGCGGGGATATCGTCCATCGCGCGGCTGCGCCCGGTTACCGGATCGCGCAGCCGCGAACCGCGCCAGGTGCCGTCTACCGTCAGGCGCGCGCCTTTGAGCGCCTTGTCGAGAGGCACAGTGCCCTGTGCGATAATTCCCCATTGCCGGGCATAGCCGACCGTGCCCAGCGCCTCGTCGCCCGAGGGGAGTACGAGGTAGCCTAAAAGCCCCTTATGCCACTGGCGATAGGCCTCCACGGCAATGGCGCCGCCCTTGCCCCATCGATGGTCAAGGCGCAGTAATGCGCGAGTTACGCGGGCGGGGCGCAAGCCCGAATTGCCGCCGAGGGGACGCCCGTCTGCCTGGTTGACCGAGGCAGCGAAGTCCCCGAAATTAAGCTGGTCGACCGTTTTACGCGCACCTAATCGTACCTGAGTGCTACCTGAAGGCGACCATACGAGCGCCGCCGAGGGTTTGAGGTAGGACAGGCTCTGCTCTTGCGCCGCCTCACCCATCACCCGGATGCGCGAGAATTCCACCGCCATGCCTGCTTCCAGATTGAGCCGCGCGGCTAGCTTTACGGTGAGGTTCGCGAATGCCTCGCCGCGCATCTCCGATACGCGCGTATCGGCATTGGCGAGCGGAGTGGGGATGAGGCCGCCTCCGGTGTCTTGGGCGTAGTCCAGCTGGCTCGACAGACTGTTATAGGCCACTTCGCCGCCGAACTCGGGACGCACCGGATGATCGCCTTCCCGGGTGACGGTGGCGCGCGCAACCAGTTCCACCGGCTTTTCCAACTGGGACGAGAGGCCACGATAAGGCGCCTCGACGTAATCCTCGTCGGTGACGTATCGCTCCAGCCGGCCGAGGCCGACGACCTTGGCTGTCCAGCCGGCGCCGAGGCGGCGGGTCCAGTCCAGACCCAGCTCGCCGCTGCGGCCCGTCTCGTCATAGGCAATATCGCGGCGGCCGTGGGAAGAACCGTCCGCCGCGCCGTCGAAGATGTCTATGCCGCGCCGGGAGGAATAGCCGTCCTTGTTGAGCCGCAGGTTCGCGGTCAGGGTGCCGCCTGCGACCGGGCCCGAGGTGCTGAGCGCCAGTCCGTATTCGGGTGCCTTGGCTGACGTTTGTTCTCGCCGCGTCGAGGTCAGCGTGCCGTCCGCGTCCCGGTCAAGGTAGGTGCCGTCGCCAGGGTAGCGGGTAAGTTCGCCAGAAAGCTCCACGCTGGTCTGCCAGCCTGCGATACGGCGCGCGTGGCTGATCCGGCCCGCAGGTGAGAGAAAGCCATCCGCAGTATGGGTGAGCGTGAGCGAAGCATTGCCCGATCCCCCCGCATCGGCGCGCAGCACGACATTGGCAACAAGGGTCTGCCCCTGCGCCTCGGCCGCATCGCTGCCGCGCAGCAGAACCACCCGCTCTACCCGCGAAGCAGCGATCCGGCGCAGCACTTCGGTGATACCCCCGCCTTTAACGGTGGGGCGCTGCCCGTCGATAAGGACATTGCCTGCGCCGCCCCCGAAGCCGCGCACGGAAGTACCCTCGCTAAGGAGGAAGCCCGGCGTGCGCTCCAGCATGTCGAGCGCGGTCTGAGGTTGGAACGGCTTGTAGAAATCGGCCGGATAGACCGGATCCGGCCCGGCCGGGACGATCGCGGGCGGGGCTTCCTGCCGCTGGGCCGGGCGTTCCTCGTCCAACGGAGAAGTGGCCGCAGCCAACCCGGCAAGCATAAGCGAAAATGCATTCATCGTACCGGCCCCAAACCCCAATCCAGTGGCGCAAGCGGCGGCGCCGTTATCGTCAGCCACAGCCATGCCCGCGCCGCGCTGCGGGTATGGAATGCCGCCATCGAGATGCCTGCGAAAATCGCAAAGCTGGCAAGCGTCGCCGCCGTCACCGCCTCCACCCGCGCCATGCCTGCGCGGGCAACGAGGAACGAGAGTACCACGGTGAGCTGGACGGTCAGCCCATAGGCACCCAGCGTTCCCGCCAAGATGCGCGCCGCCATCTCAACCCGGTGACGATGCGCGTCTCCAGCAGCAGCCCGAGGCGGAGAGGCTGCCTGAGCCGCCGCGGAAGTGTCCCTCGGCATCAAACGGTCTTTCCTGAAATCAGGCGCAGGATGCGCTCGCGGTTGGTTTTGGCAGCCAGGACCAGTACGGCGGACAGGCTGAGCCATCCAAACCAGCTGACGGCATCGCGCCGGTGACGGCGCGCCGCCAGTCCGGTGCCGGAATGCAGCCGCACGGGCGCGTCGCGCGGCGCGAAGCTGCCACGCAGCCCCAATGTACGATGCCCTTGAGTCAGCGCCGCCTCATAGGTCATCTGCAGACCGCTCTGCTCGGCGAGCCGGTTCGGCACGTCGGCCAGCCAACCGGGCGGAATGTCATAACCGCGCTGTGCGCCCTGATCCTGCGCCGCCGCGATACCGGCCCCCGCAACCATGCCGCCCAGCGCCGTGCCGGCCAGCAAGGCGAATGCCAATAACCGGCTGCGGCTGCGCTCAAAACTGACCCTCATCGATATTCCCCACTTGGTCACCCGCTTGCGCGTAGCGCCCAGCGCCACCATGCGCATTTCACGTCCGTCGACGCGATAGGCACTGCGGCAGCGCTTCGGCGCACCATCAAGGTATTCGAGGCGGACATAGCGCCCCCGTAAGCTATTGCGAGTGACTTGCAATAGCTTATTCAACGTAGTCTGGTTGGTGGCATGCCTGCTTGGTTGCGAGGTGTTTAACAGCAGTCGGTCACCTTCATAGACCGCCTCGCGAAGCCGGAATTTTAATAAATTGTCGCCGTCAGTGTTGCTCAGGAGCTACAGTAATCTCCATTCTTTCGGCGATATTGCTAATCCGTCGCAATATCGGTAGTTGCGCGCCTTATTGAGATTTGATCGCAATTAAGAAGGAAAACGTATGGTCTCCGTTCGCACTTTCGCCCTTTGCGGCGCCGCGTTCTTCGCCATATCGACGGCGGCTTCCGCACATGTGGAAGAACAGCCGGCCAGCGCCAATGACGGGGCGGCCGCAGAAGGGGACAGTATCGTCGTCACCGCCGGCAGTTCGGGTACAAAGACGCAAACTCCGCTTATACAGGTGCCGCAGCCGCTCACGGTCATCACCTCGGAACAGTATCTTTCACAAGGTGCGATCAGCATCAGCGACACCGTGAAATACGCCGCTGGCGTCCTCGCCAATCCTTACGGGCGCGATACCCGCGTCGACGGCTTCAACATCCGTGGCATCGATGCCCTCCAGTTCCGCGACGGCATGCGCGACATCTTCAGCTATTATGCCACCATCACCTCCGACCCCTACAACTTCTCCCGCGTGGAGATCGTACGCGGCCCGGCATCGGTGCTGTTCGGCCAAGGTTCGATCGGCGGCCTCGTCAACCTCGTCTCCAAAACCCCCGAATTCACGACCGGCGGGGAAATGAACGTCGTCTACGGCAGCTATGACCGCAAGGAGGCCATGGGCGACATCAACCTCGCGCTGGCGGACAACCTGGCGATTCGCGCCGTGGGCCGCGTCCGCGATGCCGATACTTATGTCGATCACGTGCCGGACGACCGCGTGATGTTCGCGCCGTCGATCCGCTGGCAGCCGACCCCCGACACCGACGTGGTATTGAACGGCGTCTACCAGAAGGACAAGACCGGCTCGACCTCGCAGTTCCTGCCGATCGTGGGCACCTTCAGCCCGAACACCGCCTATCCAGAAGGCCGGCTCGGCCAGTACACCTTCGTCGGCAAACCCGGCTGGGATCGCTACAACGGCCGCTCGCTGCAAGGTGGCGGGGCCGTCACCCACAAGTTCTCGGACAACATCCGCCTGAGCGTCAAGGCGCGCTACATCGACAGCAAGGTCGACTACAGAACACACTACGCCGACAGCTACACCTATCCGACCGATCCGTTCTCTGTCTACGGCACCGATGGGCGGACCATCGGTCTGTCCGGCAGTGCGACCGATGCGCGGATGAAGGTCTTCACGACCGACAACAACCTGCAGATCGATTTCAACACCGGCGCCAACATCGAGCATAAGCTGCTCGTCGGCATCGACTATAGCTGGAATAAGGTCGGCAAGCGTGCCGCCTATAGCCCTGGCGAGACCGTCGACCTGTACGATATCGATTACGATGCGCTGCTCACCTATGAGGCAACCGGCCCCTTCTCCAATGACAGCCAGAAGCAGTTGGGCATCTACGCCCAGGACCAGATACGCTTCTTCGACCGCGTCTCGGTGGTGCTGGGCACCCGTCGCGACCGGGTGACGTCCTCCGCTGGAGCCAAGGACAACGCCACCACGTTCCGCGCCGGCATCATCGGCGACGTGGGCGCGGGCTTCTCGCCCTTCTTCAGCTATACCGAAAGCTTCTTGCCGATCGCCGGTGCCGACAGCAACGGCGATGCCTTCAAGCCGCAGACCGGCACCCAGTTCGAAGCCGGCGTGAAATGGCAACCGGAACGCAACACGCTGGTCACTGCCACCGCGTTCCACATCAAGGAACGCAACCGCGTTCTTTACCTGCCCAACGACGTCGTCGCCCAGTCCGGCGAGCTGACCACCAAGGGCTTCGAAGTGGAAGCCAGCCATACCCTGCCCGGCAATTTCGAACTGCTGGTCAATTACGGCTATAACCAGCTCAAATCCGAAACGAACAGCAGCCTGGACTATATGCCGCGCCACACGGCGTCGATTTGGTCGAGCAAGACCTTCGGCGTTTCAGACGATGCGCAGCTGCGTCTGGGCGCAGGCGTCGTATATAGCGGCAAGAGCAAGTCGACCGGCCAGATCGATCCCTACGGCATTAACCCGGCCATTCCCGATGACCAGCTTTACACGGTGGTGACGCCCTCGCGCACAACGGTCGATGCTCTGGCTGAGATCAACTGGGCCAACTGGCGGTTCGCGCTCAACGCCACGAACCTGCTCAACAACAAGTACTACGCCTCGTGCCTTGCCCGCGGCGACTGCTTCATGGGCGCGCCGCGCAATGTCATGGCCACGGTCGGCTACCGCTTCTGATCCTTTGCCTTGCGAACGCCCCTGCCCCTGCGTCACTAGGAGCAAGGGCGTTCATGATTGGCTGGAAAACTTCACCTAGCCGGCACTAACAAGGCAAAGGCAGCGCGCGTCGCTTCATCGATCCCGACGCCCAGCACCGTACAGCGGCCATCACCCAGCGGGTGCGCGCGATGCCCCTGCCCTTCGGTGTCCAGCATCAGCAATACCGACCCGGTTTCCAGATGGCGCCGGTCGCCGCTGCCCGCCTCGATCTCCCAACCGCCCGACACCACGATCGACAGGCCGGCCATGCCCGCGCGGTGCCAGTCCTCGCCGGTGCGGCCGGTGCCGACGACGAATCCCATTACCGTCGCGCCGGTGCTGCCGACGAAACGAACCATCCCATCCTCGTCAGTGACCTGTGCCAATGCGGGCAGCTCAACATCGGCGAGATGCGAAAGACCATCCTTGCCTGCGTATACGCAAACAGCGGGAACGGTCGGTAGCGACTCTTTCATCCATGGCTCCTCAGTCGTCGCTGCTCGGGATGGTGTAGCCACCCGACCATCCTTGTGAACGCGAGACAATATTCCGGTTCGCAAACCCGGCACGCGTGTCAATCATGGCTTACCATCAGCCCCTACCGCTTCGAGAGCACGCATCCTTTCTGTCTGTTCGACGATCGGATAAGCGGCGAAGACCATGCCGTAGGCTTTATTTCTGACCTGCCGGAAATTCAGGAGAAGGGTCTCCAGGCCTTGTGCAAAGTATGGCACAAGACAAACCGCTTGCTCAGCTACCGGACGGTGAGATGTGACTTGTCCTGCCAGCTCAGCCGGTAGGTAACGAGAAACCCATCGTGGTCCGACAGTTCCGGCCCGTTGGGACCGCCGTCGAACAGGGCCTCCACCCGGATCGGGGCGATGTCGACGTTTTCGCCGGCCTCGAAGAACTGGAGGTCCTGAGTATCCACCCATGGCGCGTCACCGTCCCACGACATGCGCACGTCGCACGCCGAGCCGGGCGCTATGCAGGCGCGATGGACCAACTCCATCGGCTGGTAACGGGTGAAGTTATCCCACCGCCCCTGCGAATGGCGCATGTTGAAATCGCCGCCAAAAACGATCGGGAAGCGGTCATCGTGGCTCCGGTCGATGAAGGCGGATGCCTCGTTCGCTTGCCGCGTATGGGCTTCCAGGTTGCGGAAGAGCGGCGCTTTTGAAGCCAGGCGCGAATTCATGTGGGTGTCATAGAGGTCGACCGGCACCGGTACGCCGGGGACCGCGATACGGGCCAGCATGACGCCCTTGTTGGCGAGGCAGTCGATACCGGCGCAGGACCGGCGTCCATAGGCCTGCCCCCGCGTGAGCTGGACCGGATAGGACGACGCGATCACTAATCCGCTGCCGGTCAGCCGAATTCCCAATTCACCCCGCCCCATCTTGGCGCGGCCAGGCAGCTTGTCGCTGAACATCCTGACATGCGGAGCTGTGCGCCGGGGGCCGGAAACGATCGCCGGATATCCCGTGGCGAGCACAGCCTTCTTGGCCGCGCCGCTGAACACTTCCTGAAACATGACAACGTCGGGCGCTTTGCCCGCTGCACGCAGCGCGGCCAGATGCTCGCCGATCCGGCGCAGGTCATCCGCGCGGCCGGACCGCGCCGGCCAGCCAAGGCCCTCGACATTGTATGTAAGCACCGACAGCGTGGTCGTCCGGGTCACCCCGTCGGCGGCTGTTTCGATGCGTGCCGGGGGAGCCTGCCCGGGCGCCATATGGCGCAGGGGCGGCGGTGTACCGCAACCGGCGACAAGCAGGCAGAATGCCGCCAGCGCAGGTCTGATGATTCCGAGATTGATCACGGGCTGTGCTTAGCGCGCAATCGAAAGCAGGAACAGACCGCGCGTCGATCCCGCTTCCTCCCCGCCGCCATGAGCGAGGAGGAGCCGGAATGGCGAAGGCGGGTCCTTGCCTTAGAACGCGAAGCCGATAGTTCCAAAGACCTGCCGCGGCGCGGACGAGTGAAACACCACGATGCTACCCGCAGCATCGTCCGGCGCGAAAACGCTGTTGTCGAAGTTCGACGCATAGCGCTTGTTGGTCAGGTTGGTGACGTTCAGCGACAGCTTCGCTCCCTTCAGAACGCCGATCGTGCCGAAGTCGTAACCGAGGCCCAGATCGAAAGTAGTGTACCCGCCGAAGCTCTGGTCATTGGTGTAAGTGTAGTATCGGCGACCGGTATATTTGCCCTGCAGCGAGGCCGAGAACCCGGCTTGCTTGAGCGTTATCACGCTGGCAAACATTTCCTTGGGCGTATCCACCTGCTGCTTGCCTGCCGTGGCTTTGAGCACGCAGGTAGTGGTGCACCAGTTGAGGTCCTCATCATAGGTGGACTTGTTGTACGATGCCGAATTGTACCAGTTCAGCCACGGCAGCGGCTTCCACAGTACGCCCAGTTCGACGCCCTTGCTGGTGACGCTGCCGGCGTTGTGGAAGGAATTGCCACACCCCGGGTTCTGCTGCTGGTTCGTCGGACACGGATTATACTGAAGGAGGCGATTGCGGAAATCCACCCAGTAACCGCTCAACGCGACCTGCAGCGGACCGCTGACAAAGCGATAGCCGCCTTCGAAGCTGCGCGACGTCTCGGGCTTCAGCGTCTTGCCCTGCGCGTCCCATACCGTCTGCGATACCGACTGCGGGCCAAGCTTGAACCCGCCCTGGAACATCGCGATGTTCTCGGCATAGCTGGCGAACAGTTCATGCTGGGGCGCCACCTGCCAGTGCACGCCCACTTCCGGCAGGAAGTAGTCCTTGGCGGTCAGCGAACCCGTCGCGAACTGGCTCGACGCCGGCGGCGGCGCCTTGGCGATACCGGGCAGAGCCTCGGCGTCCGAGCGTGAATACGTGCCCTTGAAACCGAAATCGATGGTCAGCGCATCGCCGAACAGCTTCACGGTGTCCTGAACGTAGAACTGGCGCGTCTTCCACTTGGTTTCCTGCACCCACTGGGCCGTATCCGGCTGCCCCTTCAGGTATTGCGCCAGATCGAACGGCCCCGTGACATTGCTCCAGATATAACGCGCGGCGCTGCTGGTGTTGTCCTCCAGCCAGAAGCCGGCCTGGAACTGGTTGAAACCGACATCCCAGGTCAGGCTACCCAGCCCGCCGGTGCGGTTGATTGTGTAGCGCGTGTCGCGGATCTGCACCGGCACGTCGTCGGCTGTGGACGCCGTACCCTGCTTGGACCAGCCCACGATCCAGTTGTTGCCCGCGCCCTTGTTGGTGTGATGGTATACTTGCAGGTGTGCGCTGAGGGACTTGGCAATCTCGAAATCACCGGCAAGGTAGAACAGGTTATCCTTGCGCAGGATCTGACCGTTCGTGAAGGTAACATCGGAGCGCTTTTCCGGCGCGGTCGAGTCAACGCACTTGGTCGGCGCGGTGGGACCCGTTACCGAGCAATAGGCCCGGTCGAGGTAGGACTGCCAATCCGGTGCATAGCCCGCCCAGTCCCAGCCGAGACGGCCCAGCATGTCCTTCGACAGATAGGCATCGTCGGCTTGGTTAGTGCGCGAAAGGTCGGCGAAGGCCGTAATCGTGCCGCCGGCGAAGGCGTACTTGAGCTTGCCGTTGAACTGCTTGCCGGTGGACCTGTTGTAGGCACGCTGGTTCACGAACAGATCCTGTTCGCTGTACTGGCCCGAAAGATAGGCCGAGAAACCGGCGTGTTCGCCGGTATCGAAGCGAACAAAAGTCCGCAGAGTATCCTCACTGCCAAAGCTCTGGCTAGCCGCCAGGCCCATTTCTTGCTTGGGATCGCTGCTGGTATAGATCAGCGCCCCGCCCAGATTGCTGGTCGATGCGATGGCAAGGCCGGCGATGCCGGTCGCCAAATCGGCACGCCCCAGGTTTTCCGAGATAAGGGCGCGGCTGATGGAGAGGCCGTTGTAATTGTTGTAGGCGCCGTCGCCCAGTGGCATGCCGTCGAGCGTATAGCCGAGGTGCGTGGTGCTGAAACCACGCACCTGGAGGGACAGCGACTGCTCGTTGACGCCCAGCGCGTCGATCGATTGTGCGCTTACACCGGGAAGGAAGTTCAGTGCTTTCTGCACGCTGGTACCGGGCGGCAGCACATCTAGATTCGACGGAACAAGCGTCGAAACCGAGCGGGTCTGGCCGCTGCCGATGACGACGATATCGCCAAATTCACCGTGATCCGTCTCGCCGGGCGCGGCATCCTGCGCCTTCGCATGCGCAGATACTGTAAAACTGGCTGCAATCGCCAACGCGACAACGGATTTCTGCAAAACTCACGCCCCCATATACCTGAAAAGAACCGCATGGACTTTGAGCCCGCGGCGCCGGCCCGCGCCTATTCCACCCGTTGATGACTCTTTCGCTACAGTTCAGAAATATAAGAGCAAAGTTTCCGAAGCCTGCTTCGAAAGCCGCCCAACTCAACGGAACGCCCGCACGCACCTGTTGCCGCAAAGCCACGTGACCTGTCAGCGTTCAACCTGCCCGGCCGCCGGTCATCGAAATGCCATAGGCCATTCGTACCCGGCCCTCAGACTTTGCAACAAACTGGAAATATTCCGTGCTAATTACAGCGCTCGCCAAGAAGACCCTTCACCTCACCTGCGGCCTTGCCGCCATGAGCGTGTCGACTGCCGCCTTGGCACAGGAAACGGCCCCCGCCGATACCGGCCTTGGCGATATCGTGGTAACGGCTGAGCGCCGTACCGAAAATCTCCAGCAGGTTCCGGTTTCGGTCGGCGTGGTCGCGGGTGACCAGCTCCGCAATTTGCAGGCTGGCGGCGACGATATCCTCGCGCTCTCGGGCCGCGTCCCGGGACTCTATGCCGAAACCACTACGGGTCGCATCTTCCCGCGCTTCTACATCCGGGGCCTGGGCAACATCGACTTCTACCTCGGCGCCTCTCAGCCGGTTTCGATCATCCAGGACGACGTCGTGCTGGAACACGTCGTCCTGAAATCCAACCCAGTCTACGATATGGACCAGGTGGAAGTGCTGCGCGGCCCGCAGGGGTCCCTGTTTGGCCGCAACACCACCGCGGGCATCATCAAGTTCGATTCCATCAAGCCCTCCACCGATCGCTGGACCGGCCGTTTCAATGCCAGCTACGGCGAATACGGCTCGGCCTCGGTCGACGCGGGCGTGGGCGGGCCGATCGTCGCGGACACTCTGGCCGTGCGCGTTTCGGGTCTCTACCAGCGCCGTGACGACTGGATAGACAACGTCTACACCGGCCCCAGCGCCGATGGCACGGTGTCGCCCAGGAAAAACGCCATGGGTGGCTTCGAGGAACGCGATGCCCGCGTCCAGTTACTGCTTGCACCTCAGGGCAGCCCTTTCTCGATGCTCACCAGCTTCCATGCCCGCAAGTACGACGGCACTTCGACGATCTTCCACCGCGCCGCGCTGAAAAAGGGTTCAAACGACGCCAGCGCCGAACCGCGCGACGAAATCGCGCTCGACGAAGCGGATAACAACCCGCAGGCGTATGACACCTACGGCGCCTCCAATCGCATCGCGCTCGATTTCGGCGGCGTCACGCTCACCTCGATCACTGCCTGGGAAACCACTTCGGGTTATAGCCGAGGCGATACCGACGGCGGCGCGGCTGCGGACTATCCCGTTGCCGGCGTGCCCAACGGCTACGGCGAATCCCAAGGCAACCTTCGCGATCTCGACCAACTGACCCAGGAACTGCGCCTGTCCAGCAACGGCGACACCCGCTTTAAGTGGCAGGTCGGCGCAATGTACTTTGACGAGCGCAACATCACCGACTTTTACCAACGCGCCTTCTTCCTCACTCCACCCGCTAATAATCCGAACAACTGGGTTCGCCTGCGCAACCAGAACACCAGCTGGGGTCTGTTCGGGCAGCTGAGCTACGAACTCGCGCCGGGCCTGACGGTTACTGCGGGAGGACGCTACACCAACGACACCAAAAAGACCCGCCTGCTCAAGACCGCCGACCGCGTCGACGGCTCGGTCAGCTACACCGGCCGCCGTTATGTGCGCCTTTCCGACGAACAGCCCAGCTGGGACGTCAGCGTGCTCTATGAGGCCAGCCCGGAAGTCAGCCTTTATGCCCGCGTAGCGCGCGGCTTTCGTGGCCCGACCATCCAGGGTCGCTCGGCCGTGTTCAACTCGGACTTCACCACCGCGGATTCGGAGACGATCCTTTCCGGCGAGGCCGGCATCAAGACCAGCCTCCTTGGCAACCGCGTGCGCTTCAACCTATCGGGCTTCGCGTATCGGGTGAAGGACATCCAGCTCAACGGCAACGACAGCGACGGCAACGGCGTGCTGTTCAATGCCGACAAGGCCCAGGCTTACGGCCTGGAAGCCGAACTGGAAGCACGGCCGATCCCCAACCTCTCGCTCACCGCAGGGCTCAGCCTGCTGCACACCGAGATTAAAGACAAGAACGTCTACGCACAGGTCTGCGCGCTCAATGGCGTAGTCGTTTGCACGGTTCAGGACCCCACCGTCACAGTGCCGGGTCGCGGCGTTTTTGCGCAGATCGACGGCAATCCCTTGCCCAACGCCCCCAAGTACACCGCCAACATCACGGCGCGTTACGATGTTCCCCTCGGCAACGGCGGCTCGCTCTTCGCCTCGACCGACTGGACCTGGCAGGGGTATACCAACTTCGTGCTCTACAAGACCGCCGAGTTCTACTCGCGCGGGGATTTCGAGGGCGGCCTGAAGATCGGCTACACGGCTCCCGGCGGCCGCTACGAGATCGCCGCTTTCGCACGCAACATCACCAATGAGAAGAACCTCAAGGGTGTGATCGAGAACTATATGGCGGCCGTGTTCAACGAACCGCGCATCATCGGCGGATCGCTTTCGGGCAAGTTCTGAACGCGAACGCACGTTCGTGATATCGCTTGGGCTGTCGGCCCAAGCGATACGCTGGAGACACTGAGCGAACGCCGAACCAGGAAAGTCGCTATCTTGGGGACAGATGGTTGATGCCAGGTTGGATCTCGAAGCCGTCGACAATAGTCTCGTGCTTTGGCAGGCGCCGCGACACCTGCGTTGTCGACCAGAATATTGATAGATCGCCCGGCCGCCATCACCCGCTCGGCAAGTGCCGCCGCTAGTGAAAAACCACGTCAGGCTAACGGAATTGCTCCAGGTCTGCTCCGTTCAGGGCATGCCCCTCCCTGAGCTAGCCGGGTTGCGCCAGATCAACCTTTCAAACATTGGTGTTTGCTTCTCGAGCGATGCGCCGCAGCCTTCGCCCCCGATCGGGGCGCGGTGCAATTCCGCAGATGGCACACTCGCGCGGCTCAGTTGTGATATCTGGGGCAACCTTTCGAATTGAAGGCATAGAAGTTTTGCCGCTCAAAAAAAGCCGTTCTTCAGCCTCGCTGTGTTACAGCTGTGGACGATTACAATTTTCATCATGTAATTGAAGTTGCTTGATTCTGCGTAAGCCTACTTCCTGGCCATTCGAATAAGTTGCATGAGTTGCTTGCGGATCGAGGACCCATCAAGATGCTCACGCACATGTGAAAAATGCTCCTTCGCAAGCTGGTCACGAATTTTTTGGACACTTTCGAAATCGCCAGTCCTGGCAAGCTCGAATGCCCGTTCAATCGTACTCAATGCAGACCCCCGCTATTATTCCTGGGCAAAATTACCTTACCTCGCGATCGCCCGCTGATACCGCCGATCAAATGCTTTTCGCCATGTTGAGGTGCGCTGCTACGGTCGGGATCATCTTCGTAGCGAACGCCTTCAGCGAGGCAACCTCGCCTCCTGCTGCATAGCCCTTTAACGCATCGAGTGCCTCTGCATGTGCAGAAGTCTGAGAGGCCACATAGGCACGGTCGAAATCAGCGCCGGACTTGGCGACCAATTGGTCAAGCGTGGCCTTCTGCGCCGCGGTAAGCGCCGCGTCCGGTGTGATTGCCGGCGATGTTGCGCCCGCAGCCGCCTTAAGTTCTACTGTCGATTCAGTATGCGCCTCGATCATATTGTTGGCATAAGACTTTATTTTCGACGTCGTCGCTTTGGTGATCGCGAGCTTGGAACTTTCGATCTCGAAGGCATCGCTGGCAGCAGCTATGTTTGCGAAAGCCTGGCCTTCTCCGGCCTTGACCGCGCTTGCCTCAGGAGAAGTACTCGGCGATGCCACATTTGCAGCCGGCTCGCTTGGCGCGTCCGACTGTTTATTGCAGCCCGCCAGGCCGAGCACTGCCAATGACACTGCGAGCAGTAGAGACTGCTTCATGATCGTCGCTCCAAGTTGAAAAGTTCCAGATATCGGTTCAACGGCCAGGCGCCCCCAAACGTTCCGCAACACCTTTCTCGCCGGAGCGTTGTACTATCGAAAACATCGAAGGCGCGCCGCCGAACCCCGCCGGCGCCCGACAGGAGCATGGCATGAGCATCTTCGGAAACATCATGAAAAAGATATTTCATCACGATGTAGCTAAGGCAGCACCCGCCGCGGCAGCGGCACCGCCCGCGCCTACAGCCAGCCCGGTGCCGCAGCCCGCCCCCGTTACAGCGCCCGCCCCGGCCACTGCCCCCCAGACCGTTGAAGTCGGCGCAGTGCTGGAGGCTATGGCCCAGATGAATGACGATCACGGGGGCAACTACAGGACTTCGATAGTCGATCTTCTGAAGCTGTTGGGCCTTGATTCAAGCATCACTGCCCGCAAGGAACTCGGCGCTGAGTTGAACGTCCACGCCGGCGCCGATGGATCTGCCGAGCAGAACATTGCCCTTCATCGCGCCGTTATGGACAAGCTGGCAGAGAATGGTGGGGTAGTACCCGACAACTTACGCGGTTGACGGCTGACTGGCTGCAAGGACTTGAGGCGGTCCATCGTCACTCGATTTTGCCGATCTGTCCTGCAGTCAGGCTCCGGCGAGAAAGCCGTCGTCGCGCTCCATGGGCATTGAACTACCGACTGCCTTGCAGATCGCGCGAAAAGCAGGTTTCAGCCCCTCCTCGTATGTCGGATGGTAGTATGGCAGAGCCAGCATCTGACTCGCTGTCATGCCATGCTGGATCGACCACGCGAGAAGATGTGCAGTGTGTTCGGCGGCGGGCGCAGCAATGACAGCACCGATGAGCTTACCGTCGAGCGGATCGGCCAGAATGTGCGCCAGACCATGGTTTGTTGCGAAGACCTTCGCCCTTCCCTGATCCTCGAAGGACGCGGCTCCAAGAATTGTGGCCGAGCGTCGGGAAATGTCGCCGACCACCGCCATCGCGGGATCCGTGAACATGATCGACAGCGGAACCATCCGCTTTCCCGGAAGCACATCAGGATAGCGCGCCGCGTTATGGCCGGCGATAGCGCCTTCTGCCTGCGCCTCGTGCAATACCGGGCGGCCGTTCGCGGCGTCACCTGCGAGGAAAATCGGCGCAGCACCGCATTGCAAGCTGCATGGGTCTGCTTTGGGCGCGCCGTGTTCGTCGAGTACCAGCCCCGTACTCTCAAGGCCCAGATCCTTCAGCCGCGGTGGCCGGCCACTGGCGGCAAGTACGTAGTCGAAGCTGGCCGAGCCTTCACTTCTACCGGTCCAGGACAAGAGAGCCTTGCCCGCATCTAACCTCGCCGAAAGCTGCACTTCCAGGTGAATGGGAAACTCATTGCCAAGGATATGCGCCAGCTGCCCGCTCACTTCCTTATCGTCCAAGGACGCTAGCCTATCCCCTTGATCGAAGACGCGCGTCTCAACGCCAAGCCGTGACAAGGCCTGTGCAAGTTCAAGCCCTAATGGCCCCGCTCCGATGACTGCGACGGAAATCGGTAGCGTCTCCAGGTCGAACAGCGTCTCGTTGGTCAGTACCGCCGCCTGTACCGGGTCGAGGAACGCGGGTATCGAGGGCGCAGCTCCCACCGCAATGACCACAGCCTTGGCTTCAACCACGGTACCGTCATCGATTTCCAGAGTGGTCAATCCGGTGAACCGGGCGCGCCCCTTCCATTTCACCCCATCGGGGATCCTGCCAATCGATTTATCCACGCCTGCAATGAAGCGGTCGCGTTCAAGGCGCAGGCGTTTCAGGACCGCTACGCCGTCGACCACCGGCTCGGCGGCGATACCGAACGTGCGGGCATGCCGGGCCCCATGTGCTGCCGCCGCTGCGGCAATGAGCAGTTTGGAAGGCATGCAGCCCACGTTCGTGCAGGTTGTGCCACTGAAGCTTTCGTCGATCAGCAGTGTGCTGGCGCCGTGACGGCGCGCACTAAGTTCGGCGGCCAGCCCGGCCGTGCCGGCACCGATGATTGCAACGTCACATATCTTTGTGGTCATTCGATTTTTCCGAAATCTTTGGCCGCCCCGTCCATCAACGGCCGAACGGAGACGGCGTTCCGCGCGGCTTTCTCGCCTATATGGACCTGCCCCTGGAACGCTTCTTGAGCCAGGATGACGCGCAGCCGCTCAGATGTTGCCCTGATCTTCCAACGGAACATCGTCGTCCGGTCGGAAATACAGCCTGCAGCACTCCTCGGTCAGGCATCCGCCTTCGAGGGTCAGGTCGTCGCGCCAGGCGTCGCGAATGAAGTCCATCGTGTCGAGGTGCCGGTCCTCGAAATACATGGAGTGGACGTCCTCACGGCCGGCACCGTAGACGATGCGGCCGACCTTTGCCCAGATCGAGGCCATCGTGCACATGCCGCAGGGCTGCAGCGTCGAGTAAAGCGTTGCCCCTCGCAGATCCATATCACCATGGGCAGCGCCGCCCTTGCGAAAAGCAACCATCTCTGCATGGGCAGTCGCATCGTTGGTTTCTTCCGTTTCGTTGACCGCACTGGCAAGCAAGCGGCCCTCCATGACGACGACTGCTGCAATCGGGGTGTCCCGGGGGCTTGTGCCCTTTTGCCGTGCAAGCTCGATCGCCAGACGCATCCATGAATGGTCTGCCTCGTCTATCATCCGGCGGCCTCCTGTTGCGAAATCTCGTTTCTCTACCGAACTGACGTTTTGCAGCGCCTGCGGTTCCGATGGGGCTGACTAACACGGGAACATTCCTGCGCACCGCTGGTCCGCTAAGGATGCACCTTTTGCTTTCTCATCGCGCCCGAGGTTCCCGGAACACAAGATCGACCGGCGCGCTCTTCAAGGTGGTAAGTCAGGCGACCGCCAGAAAGAACGGGCCATCTGCCTCGAACGGCAATTGCGACACCTTCACGAGAGAGGCTGTGGGAAAATGACCAGACGATCCGGCGGTTCGGCACCGCATGACAGCGGCAAGCCGCAACAGGACGATCACGAACCTGATGCGAGCCTTGATGCCCAGGAAACCAGAGATGTGGAGGATCGACGCGCCAGTTCCAGCAAGATCGTCCACGAGGTCGTGCGTCTGCAGGGCGAGGAAGAACTCGCCAGGCCTGCCCTCGCACTGTGCCTGTCCGGCCTTGCCGCCGGCCTTGCGATCGCTCTTTCCCTGATGTGCGAGCTGTTCCTGCGCAGCCATCTACCTGATACCGACTGGGCGCCGCTGATCTATTTTTTGGGGTATCCTGTCGGCTATATCATAGTCATCATGGGCAGGTTGCAGCTTTTCACAGAAAGCACGGTCACTGCGGTGCTGCCAGTTGCGACTTCCCCGACATTTCGCAATCTTGGCCGCCTTTCGCGGCTTTGGACATGCGTACTTGCCGGTAATCTCGTCGGAGTGACCTTGGTCAGCGCATTGATGGCGGGCGAAATTATCATAACCCACGAGCAGAGGCTGATCGCGCTCGACATTCTGGGCAAGCTGGAACTTCAGCACTGGACGCGGACATTGACGCTGGGCATTCCCGCAGGTTTCATCATGGCTGCGATAGCGTGGGTCCTACCCAATTCTCGCGGCAGTGAGTTCTGGGTGATTTTCTCGCTCACCTATGTAATCGCACTGGGAGGATTCGCGCACGTCGTCACCGGGTCTTCCCAAGCGACCTTCCTGTGGCTGAACGGAAGTATCGAGTTTTCAGAGGCTTGGTTGGAATTCACTCTGCCAGCTCTGCTGGGCAATATCATCGGCGGAACGGGGCTTTTCGCCGTTCTGGCCCATGGGCAGATGCGCAGCGATCTGAGCGCAGATCCATAACCCGGCCTTACTTCCCCGGACTTGCCAAAGTCTCAAGGAAGTTCCCAGCAATAAGGGCTGCAACCTAGCCTGCATGTTCAGCGTTGCCCCTGCTTCATAAGGAGTGATCTCATGAAGCCTTCTTTTTTCCTCCTCATCGCCTTCGCGGGCGTTGCCGCCTGTGGCGGACCAAAAGAACAGGCCGGCGAAAAGCAGGACGAGGCCGCTGCCACAGCAGCCGGTGTCGAATACACCGGTTCAGGTCCGGCCGAACGAGCTGGTAAAGTTCAGGACGAAGCGGATGCTGCGTCCCGCAAAGCCAAGAACGCATCGGCCGATGCGCTTAAGGCACAAGCTGGTAGCGTCAAAAAACAGGCGGATGTGGCAGCAGAGAAACTCGAAGAAGAAGCCGACCGCGTTCGGGCCGCAGCTGAAAAGCGCGCTGATGATCTGAAAAGGCAAGCCGAGGCCGTCAAGCAAAGCGCCCCTTGAAGGATCAGCGTACAAGCATTGGCTCTTCGCAACTACCGACGGGCCTTGCGTTTTCGATTAAAAGGAAATTTCATATGATTGGCAACATTATCGGAGCAGTCGCCGGCAACCAGGCGGCCAAGCACATACAGGGTGTAGATGGAACCGGCGGTGCGGTGCTGGGCGTTGTCGCGACGACAGTGCTGAGGCGTCTGGGCCCGGCTGGGCTCTTGGCAGCGGCAGTCGGCGGCTATGCCCTTAAGCGGTACTCCGAACGCCGTAAGGCCAAGCAGCCCGCTTATGCAGATTCAGAGAGCATTCCCGATACCATCGCTCCCACGGCCTAATACCAGCCGGGGTCGAGGCTCATCCCAAAGCGGCCTGGCTTGCTCCTCCAACATCAAGCGTTCCGCTATTGATGGTAGATCCCAACCTGCCCGTCCGGCTCAAGGCTATGTTAGCCCCGAGTGCCTCGGCCGGGTGAAGACGCGATACTTGCGACAGGACTGGCGACCTGGGAACTAGGGGTCAGTCCACACCAATCCGGACGTGCAAGCCCATCGTTTCTTATAAAATACGAGCAATGGATTTGGTATGTCCAACGGACGGGGCAACCAGTGTGTAGTCTGCCACAGCCCCGCCATATGGCCCCAGTTCGCCGTGCTCAGCCGACGTCTTGGAAGCCCAGGCGATCTACGCCATCCAGTGGGCATCCCCATATAAGGACGATCGCCTTGTTGACATCATCGGCCGGGCAAGGCTGGTCATCACCGACCGTACGTCCGCTCGACAGAGATGCGGAAAGGAAAGCGCCGTTCCACGCACGCGGTCCCTTGAGCAAGGCCCGCCCTTGCCAACGCATCCGGCCATTCGCCCGGCCGCAGCGACCGCGCGATGGAAAGCTGCCCATCTTCGCGCACGATGCGGTGCACCCCCATGGCGCGGGCAAGCAAGGGAAACCCGTGATATGCAAACCTGTGCCGATGTAGGTCACCGATCATCCAGCCTCGCCGCGCCGTATGCTCCATGTGTTGGACGAAACGGTCCAATTGCGCATCGCTCATATGATGGGCAACCTGGCTGCTGACGATGAAGTCGAAGGGTCCGTCTTGGTCGGCGTAATCCCCGGTGGCATACGATATGTCCATCCCCTCGGGCGTTGCCCCTCGCGCCAGATCCTCGCTCGCCGGGTTGAGATCGACGCCCGCCAGTCTTGCTGCGATGCCTCGCCGCGTCGCCCAGCGCGCCACCGCGCGCAAGGTATCTCCGTGGCCGAATCCCACGTCCAGCATGCTGAATCCACCTGCATCCCCGACCGCACGCGCAAGAAACGCTAGTACCGGACGCGCCGTGAAGGTCCAGCGATTGACACGCGCCAGATCGTGCAGGACCTGACCATAGACAGCAACGTCGAGATTGGCAGCGTCCATCTGCTCTTCTCGATGCGACCTGACCGAAAGATCCATCACAGCGCGGTTACCGCGCGGACGCTGGCTAAATGGCAGGTGTTTATGGCCAGCCTCCTTTTACTCGTCGGCGGATGTGATCGCGTTTCGTCGGCACGTATCCACCTTGGCACCATCCAGCTTTGGGAAGAAGCGAATACAGCACGCTTGCGGATACCACGCAAAGCGCGCAAGCCCGTAAGGCACACAGAAAGCGGAGTACCCCGATGAAGTGCGTTCGCATTGCTGTGGCTTTCATTCCGGCACCCTTGGCCGCTTCCTGCGCATTACTGACGGCAGGCCGGATTTAACGGGCCGCAGTGCCCCATTCTGCCGCATCTGCCCGTAAATGCCCGTGCATGGAGAAGCACTAATGACCAACGAGGACCTGATCGCATTGATAGCGAAAGAGACCGGTCTGCCGGTAGAACGCCTGGTTCCGCAGGCCACCCTGGAGACACTCGACATTTCCTCAATCGACCTCGTCAGCATGCTTTTTGAGCTGGAGGACCAGTACGGCATCGAAGTCCAGCCCGAGGAACTGACCCCCGACATGACGCTACAGCAGTTGTTCGACCGCATCGGAGTGACCCCGTCGCAATGACGGCGCCCCGTGTGCTGGTGACTGGCATGGGCTGCGTCAGCGGGCTCGGCCGCGGCGTTGCCGAGAACTGGCGGCGCGCACGCGGCGGTGACGGCGCTATACGCGCGTTGCTATCTCCAGAAGCGCCGGGCGTCGCGGCATGGGCTCAAGACCCGCCCGGCGACGAGGCGCGCTTTCCCGGCGTGGACGCGGACCGGCTGCGCCGTCTTGGCCGGCTCGACCCGCTATCTGCCTTTGCGCTGGAAGCGGCGATCGAAGCCGTGGCCGATGCCGGCCTTGACGGACATACCTCGCTGGCCCACCGGACCGCGATCCTGCTCGGCTGCGGTAGCGGCGGCAATGCGACGATAGAAACCGCCTACGAACGGCTGTTTGGTCAACGCCAGGCGAAAGTGCATCCCCAGACCATCCCCAGTTCGATGATCGCCGCGCCCGCCGCGCACCTTTCCATGTTGCTGGGCGTTCACGGCCCGGCCTTCACGCTATCGAGCGCCTGTGCGTCCTCTGCCCATGCACTGGGCGAAGCGATGCACATGATCCGGGCGGGCCGCAGCGACGTGGTTATCGCCGGAGGTGCCGAGGCCTGCCTCACGCTCGGATCGCTGACCGGCTGGCGGTCGCTGGGCGTGCTGGCGCCGGATACCTGCCGCCCCTTCTCGCAAGACCGCAAGGGCATGGTCCTGGGGGAAGGCGCGGCGGTGTTGGTGCTGGAAAGCGAAAGCCACGCCCTGGCTCGCGGCGCGGCTGTATACGGCGAACTGGCGGGCTACGGCCTGTCAAGCGACGCCGGTCACATGACAGCCCCGGATGTAGCAGGCATCGCGGCCGCCATAAGCGCCGCGCATGAAGACGCAGGCTTGGCGCTCGATGCTCCCGCGCTCTATTCGTCTCACGGCACGGGAACGGCGCTTAACGATCCTGCCGAAACCGCCGCCCTGCAGCGCCTTTATGGCGCCTCGCTTGCCCGGCACCGCGTGATAGCCACCAAGTCCGCGCATGGCCACATGATCGGCGCAACCGCAGCGATGGAGTTCATGCTCGGCCTTCTGGCCCTGCGCGAAAACACCCCGCCACCCGTGCTCAACCACCTTGGCCCCGCCCCCGATTGCGACCTGCCGCTGGTGCTGAAACCCCAGCCATTCGAGGCCGAAGCGCTCGTCTCCGCCAGTATCGCCTTTGGCGGTCTCAACGCCGTACTGATAGGACGCCGCGCATGACCCAGATCACCGCCTGCATCAATCGGATCGGTACGGCAAACCCACCTTTCGAGGTGCATGATGCCTTCGTTCGTTTCGTCGCATCCAGCCTGCCCGACGCCCGTTCCCGCCATGTTTTTCAACGCATGGCCGCACGGTCGGGGATCACCCGGCGCTACTCCTTTCTCGAACCCGTGAAGCTGGGTGACGGCACCGTCACCGACGTCGAAGGCTTCTACGGCGCCGGCCCCTGGCCCTCCACGGGACAACGCATGGCCCGGTACGAACGGGACGCGCCGCGCCTTGCACTCGATGCCATCGCGGCGCTGGGAGACGATATTGCGCTCCAGGACATCACTCACCTGATCGTCGCCTCGTGCACCGGATTTATGGCGCCCGGCCTCGATCAGGCGATTGTCGCTGGTGCCGGGCTAAACCCCGGGGTGGAGCGCACTGTGGTGGGCTTCATGGGCTGTTATGCCGCCGTCAACTCGCTCCGTCTGGCCCATCACATCGTCCGGTCCGAGCCGCAAGCGCGGGTCCTGGTGGTAACGGTGGAGCTATGCACCATCCACTTCCAGCGCAGCGGCGACCTCGCCAGCCTGCTTGCGATGCTGCTGTTCGGCGACGGCGCTGCGGCCGCGCTGGTGACGGCCGACCGCGGCGGCATTGCCCTGCGCGACTTTCGCTCGGCGACGATCCCGGGCAGCGCCGATGCGATAACCTGGGCCATTCGCGATCAAGGGTTCGACATGCACCTGGGCGGCGAAGTGCCTGCCCGGATCGCCCGGGCACTCAGCGCCGAAACCGGGCGCAACGACGATGGCGGCCTGCTGCGTGGATCGGCGGTGGACGATTTCTCGCTCTTCGCCGTTCACGCTGGCGGGCGCACCGTTCTCGATGCCGTCGAGCAAGGACTGGGCCTTGGCGCTGATGCGCTGGCACCGTCGCGGGCGGTGCTGCACGATACCGGCAACATGTCCTCGTCCACGCTGATGTTCATCCTGGCGCGGATGCTTGCGGGGCAGGAGCGCGGCCCCGGCCTGGCGCTGGCCTTCGGACCGGGCATGGCTGCGGAAAGCTTCCGCTTCGCGATGGAGGACTGACATCGCAGACGCCCTCGTCCTTGGCGCTGGCCTTGCGGGAAGCGCTGCTGCGTGCCTACTGGCGCGCGGCGGGGCCAATGTCCTCCTGCTGGAGCGGGAAAGCCGTGCCCACCACAAGGTCTGCGGCGAGTTCCTGTCGGTCGAGGCGGTGGCGCATCTGCGACAACTCGGCATCGATCCTGCTGCCCTGGGCGCTGCACCGATCAAGCGCATCCGACTGCTAGACGGCAAGATGGAAGTGGAAGCCCCGCTGCCGTTCGAAGCGCTCGGCCTCAGTCGCCATGCGCTGGACGAAGTGCTGCTCAGCCGCGCCGAGGCTGCGGGCGTAAAGGTCGAACGCGGCGTTCGGGTGTTGGAACTCGGCGGCGGCGGCGTGCGTACCAGTCATGGCTCCCGAACCGGCCACCATGTTCTGCTTGCAACGGGCAAACTTCCGATCCGGGAGGGCAACAATTCGCCGCCGAGACGCGCGGCTAACGGCTTCGTCGGTTTCAAGATGCACTACAGGCTCGCACCGCCCGCTACCCGCCGTCTGGCCGGAACGATCGTGCTGGCCTTGTTCGAAGATGGCTATGCCGGTTTGCAGATGGTCGAGGACGGCCGGGCAAACCTGTGCCTCGTCTTGCGCCGTAGCCGACTGCCCTTCATCGGCGGCGACTGGAACGGGGTACGTCGCTGGCTCGGCGAAAATCCCGCTTTGCGCAACCTTCTGGCCGATGCCGAACCCCTGTTCGAGCGCCCGGTGACAATCGCCAACCTAGCGTACGGCGTGCCTGCGCATCATGGGGAGGACGGTGCGGTCCTGCGGCTTGGCGATCAGTGGGGAATGACCGCCTCCCTAACCGGAGACGGCATGGCGATAGCACTAAGAAGTGCCTTTCTCGCAGCGCGCTGCGTGCTGGCAGGCGATGCGGGCAGTTATCCCGCTCTCATCGCCGATGAGGCACGGCGGCAGGTCGGGCGCGCGATGCTGCTACAGAACGCGCTGCAGCGCCCGTGGATGCGGCTGGGTGGACTGCGGCTGGCACAGCTTTGCCCGCCACTTCTCACCTTCATGGCAGGTATGACGCGGCTGCCCGAATGGGAGCTTTCCGATGAAGGGTCTGGCGTCATCGCCTGATTGCGCCGAGGGCAGCGGGCCTACATCAACTCCTGATTGCAGGCTTGATAGGCAAACTTTGCTCTACTACCATTTACCCAACCGAATTGGTTGAGTATTCCTGTTTCCAGCCTTAAGTTTGTGGCGCCTCCAGTCGGCTGACGCAGCGATGCGCGGGCTGATCGGTCGATGGCCGTCATCGGCTTGAAGATTACGGACAGGATATGATGATGCTGAAATCCCGCGCTCTGGTTCCTCTCGGCCTGTGCTTCGCAATCGCCCTCCCAGGGTGCTCGGGCGGGGGCGGTGGGCAATCCGACAAAGTGCAGATAACCAACGTCAGCTACGATCCGACACGCGAACTGTACGAGGCGATCAACCCCGCCTTCGCCGCCTACTGGAAGAAAAAAACCGGCAAGGATGTGACCTTCCGCATGAGCCACGGCGGCTCGGGCAAGCAGAGCCGCGCCATTATCGACGGCCTTGATGCCGATGTCGCCACCCTGGCCCTGGCCTACGATATCGACGCGATCGCGGACAGGGCCAAGCTCCTTCCGACCGACTGGCAGAAGGCCCTGCCGGACAATTCCTCGCCCTATACGTCGACGATTGTTTTTCTGGTCCGCAAGGGCAATCCCAAAGGTATCCGGGATTGGGCCGATCTGGTGAAGCCAGGCGTCGAAGTCATCACTCCCAATCCCAAGACCAGCGGCGGCGCGCGCTGGAACTTTCTCGCCGCTTGGGCTTATGGCCGCAAGGCGGGCGGATCGGACAAGGCGGCCGAAGACTATGTGCGCAGCCTGTTCACTCACGTCCCGGTTCTTGACAGCGGTGCCCGAGGCGCGACGACCACGTTTGTTGAACGCGGCATCGGCGACGTGCTGATCGCCTGGGAGAACGAGGCGCTGCTGGCCGAAAAGAAGCTGGGCGCGGGCAAGTTCGAGGTCGTGGCCCCTTCCATCTCGATCCTCGCCGAGCCGCCGGTCGCCGTTGTCGCGAAAAACGCGCAGAAGCACCGCACCGAAGACGTTTCGAAGGCTTACCTCGAATATCTCTACTCCCCCGAGGCTCAGGTCGCCATTGCCCGCAACTTCTATCGCCCGAGTGACCCCACGATCGCCGAACAGTTCAAGGCGACATTCCCCCAGATCCCGATGGTGACCATTGACAAGGACTTCGGCGGTTGGCGCGCCGCGCAGAAGACCTTCTTCGACGACGGGGGCGTATTCGACCGCATTTCCGCGAAGAAGTGAGCCTTAACCAGTCCTTTCAAGAATCGAGCAGGCCCCTGCAGATGACCGCTTCTTCCGCCGCCGGCGCGCGGCGCCGATGGCGCCAGCCTTCCGTGTTACCCGGCTTCGGGCTGACATTCGGGCTCAGCCTGGGCTGGCTGACGCTTATCGTGCTCATCCCGCTGGCGACGATCTTTCTCAAATCCGCCGGCATGGGATGGGACCAGTTCGTCGCCGTCGGCCTTTCGGACCGCGCCCTGGCCGCCTACCGCCTGAGCTTCGGCACGGCCGCTGCGGCGGGTCTGGTCAATGCCCTTTTCGGGCTATTAGTCGCCTGGGTGTTGGTTCGCTACACCTTCCCCGGCCAGAAGATCATCGGCGCAATCGTCGACTTGCCCTTCGCGCTGCCTACCGCCGTCGCCGGTATCGCTCTCACGGCGCTCTATTCACCAAACGGCTGGGTCGGTCGGTTCCTCGATCCGCTGGGGATCAAGGTCGCCTTCACCCCTATCGGCATAACCGTGGCCCTCGTCTTCATCGGCCTGCCTTTTGTTGTGCGGTCGGTCGAGCCGGTGCTGGCCGACCTTGGCAACGACGTTGAAGAAGCCGCCGCCACGCTGGGCGCCACCCGCCTGCAAACTTTTTCCCGCGTCATCTTCCCCGCTATTGCCCCGGCCCTACTCACCGGCTTCGCGCTCGCCTTCGCGCGCGGGGTGGGAGAATACGGTTCGGTGATCTTCATTTCCGGCAACATGCCCGGCCGCACCGAAATCGCCCCGCTGCTGATCGTCACCCAGCTCGAACAGTACAATTACGACGGCGCCACCGCCATCGCGACCGTCATGATGCTCGTCTCCTTCGCGATCCTGCTTGCGCTCAACGTGGTGCAGGCTGCCGGTCGCCACAGGTACGGAGCATGACCATGCGGCGCTCGACTACGGAAAGCCGCGCGCTGCAGATCATTCTGATCGCCGTAGCGCTGCTGTTCCTCGCCTTCTTCCTCGCCCTGCCGCTGGTCGCGGTATTCGGCGAGGCGCTCAAGGCGGGCTTCGGCCCATTCCTCGATGCCGTGACCGCGCCCGACGCACTGTCGGCCATCAAGCTGACGCTACTGATCGCGGCGATCAGCGTCCCCCTCAATGTGGTGTTCGGGGTTGCGGCCAGTTGGGCGATCACCAAATTCAAGTTCCCGGGAAAAAGCCTGCTAATCTCCTTGATTGACCTGCCTTTCTCGGTCTCACCGGTCGTTTCGGGCCTCATCTTCGTATTGCTGTTCGGGGCCAACGGCTGGTTCGGTACGTGGCTTGCAGAGCATGACCTGAAGATCATCTTCGCGGTGCCGGGCATCGTTCTTGCCACCGTGTTCATCACCTTCCCCTTCGTCGCGCGCGAACTGATCCCGCTCATGATGGAACAGGGCAAGGATGAGGAGGAAGCCGCGATCTCTCTGGGGGCAACCGGATGGCAGACCTTTCGCCATGTGACGCTGCCCAACATCCGCTGGGGCCTGCTTTACGGCGTGCTGCTGTGCAACGCCCGCGCCATGGGTGAGTTCGGCGCCGTTTCGGTCGTCTCCGGCCACATACGGGGAGAAACCAACACGATGCCGCTGCACGTAGAGATCCTCTACAACGAATACGACTTCGTCGGCGCCTTCGCGGTCGCCTCGCTGCTCGCCGGTCTGGCGCTGGTGACGCTCGTCGCCAAGACCGTGCTGGAGTGGCGCTTTAACCTTCACGGGAGTGCGCGGCATTGATCCGGGTCCAAAATGTAACCAAAACCTTCGGCGACTTCGCCGCGCTTCATGGCATCGACCTGGAGATCAAGCCTGGTGAATTCGTCGCCCTGCTCGGCCCATCCGGCTCGGGCAAGACGACGCTGCTGCGCATCATTGCCGGTCTCGAATTCCAGGACGGCGGCGAAGTCCTGTTTGACGGCGAAGACGTCTCCAGCCGCTCGGTAGGGGAGCGCCAGGTAGGCTTCGTGTTCCAGCAATACGCCCTGTTCAAGCACATGACCGTCGCCGAAAACGTCGCCTTTGGCCTTTCCGTCCGCCGCAAGGGCCGCCCGCCCAAGGCCGACATCCGCGCCCGCGCCGAGGAGCTGCTGCGCCTCGTCCAGCTCGACGGGCTGGGAAAGCGTTATCCCGGGCAGTTGTCCGGCGGCCAGCGCCAGCGCGTTGCACTGGCGCGCGCGCTGGCTATCGAGCCGCGCCTGCTTCTCCTCGACGAGCCTTTCGGCGCGCTGGACGCCAAAGTCCGCAAAGACCTGCGCCGCTGGCTGCGCGGCCTCCACGAAACCATGGGCCTGACCTCGATTTTCGTCACCCACGACCAGGAAGAAGCGCTTGAACTGGCCGACCGCATAGTTGTCATGGATCATGGCCGGATCGAACAGGTCGGCACGCCCGAGCAGGTCTACATGGAGCCTGCCAGCCCCTTCGTCTCGAACTTCGTGGGTGAAACAAACCAGCTTCCCGGCGGCATCCATGTGCGCCCGCATGACATCGACCTTGTCGCCTCGGGCGGGATTCCGGTAGTGGTCGACAATGTTTTCCGGCGAGGTGGCAGCTGGCGGGTCGAGGGCCGGATCGAAGGGCACGACAGGGTCGTGGAATTCGATGTCAATGCCGCCAGCCCCGCGCCGACGCTGGGGGATACTGTTCGGATCCAACCCCTGCGCGAACGGCAATTTCACAAGCGCCGATTGTAATACGTAAGCGAGGAAATTGAAAAATGATCCTGCGCCCCAACGAACCTCGAACAGACGCCGAGACCGATCCTACTCTTGAGGAGAGCCTCGCCAATGTTCGAGATGCACTAGGCGGGATGAGATTCGGCCAGATCGTGCTGACCGTGCACGAAGGACGCGTCATGCAGATCGACATAACGCAAAAGCATCGTTTCGGTCAGAAAAAATAGTGGGTCTCTGGAACGGGTGGGTATGCTTTCGACAAACCCGCCCGTCCACTCAGTGCCCACTCACGCCTTCAAAAACTGGTCTTCAACGTCACGCCATAAGTGCGCGGATCGCCAAGGGTGCCGGTGACCGCGCCGGTCGTGCCCGCCGCCAGGCTGAGATAGTAAAGCTTGTTCGTCAGGTTACGCCCCCAAACCTGGATGTCGACGAGACCGTCGAGCGCCCGTACACCGAGCCGCGCGTTGACCAGCGAAAAAGCCGGGATCTGCGAATAGCGCGAGAGGCTAGCGGTAGTGTAGAAATTCGAACGGTACGAGTAGTCGCCTCCCGCATAGACCTCGCTGTCACGCCCGAGCACTGATCCCACCCCAGCATGCGCCTCGCCGCCTGCGGAAACCGCCCACTTGGACACGCCCGGCAGGCGCCGCCCGCTCATGTCGCAAGTGGTCTGGCCGGTGATTTCGATCGGGCAGGGCGCACCGGCATAGCTGACGTATTTGGCATCGGTATAAGCCCCCGAGGCGTAAAGCGAGAGCCACGGTGCCGGATTGGCGCGAAGGTCGCCCTCAAAGCCGCGCGTGCGCACTTTGCCGACATTGGTGAAGTAGGAAAGGTTGTTGCGGTCCACGTCGACCACCGTGGTCTGGTAATCGGCGTCGTCCGTCCAGAATGCGGCGAGGTTGGCGGTCAGCCTGTTGGCGAACCAGGCGGTTTTCAGACCCAGTTCGTAGCTGTCGATCGTTTCCGGCTTGATAACCGGGTCGGCCGCATAAGCGCCGGTGGTGGTGATGTTGGCCAAGTTCAGGCCGCCAAACTTATGGCCATGTGCATATGTCGCATAGATCAGCGAATCCGGCGTTACCTTCCACGATAGCGTCGCGCTGCCCGAGAGGCGCCCCTCACTGGTGCTTGCGCTGTAATAGTTCGCCACCCCGTAGCGCCCCCTAATGGTGTTGGCGGCCGTAATCTGCGCCGCGGTTAGGCCATCGAGACTGGCGCCTGTCGCGGTCTGGTCGAAATAGCCGGTCTTGGTTTCGTAAGTGTAGCGAAGCCCGCCGGTGAAATCGATCGTGTGGGTGACGTGCCAGATCGCCTGCCCGAAAGCCGCGTAGCTGTTCGTCACCGGCCTGGAGCGGCCGATGATAGTGTAGCCATTCAGCGCCGCTGCCGCTGCGGCGGGATTGACGCTGGGGGCGACGAACCACGCCGCTGCGTCCTGTCCATAGGCATTCACCGATTCCGCATCGATCGACTGCCACAGGTAATAGAGGCCCGCCACATAGTCGACCTTGCGCGTGCCTTCCGAGGCGATGCGCAGTTCCTGGCTGAACTGGCGCTGCTCATTGCTCTGGTGGAAATCGGTCCCGGCATCGAGGCTGGTGGAATCGCCGTCGTTGTGCGGATACCAGTTCCACGCGCGGTAGGCGGTGACGGAAGTGATCGTATTGCCCGGGATCGACAGCTCCGCGATCGAGTTCAGGCCCCATTGGTTCATCTTGTAGCGCGGATTGGCATTGGTATCGACAATGCGCGCGCCCGGATCGACGGCGACCGGCGTGTAGCCGGTGCGAGCCGCACGGTCGTAGTAATTGTTCGCGAAGACGGTGCCGTTGTCATACTGAGTCATCACCCCGGTCAATACCGCGGCGGAAGTCTTGGAGTGCTGGCGCCCGTAATCGCCGATGAGGCGCAGCTTGAAGTTGCTGGCGGGCGTAAACAGCAGCTGCCCGCGCAACCCGAAGTCGTGGTAATCCTGCGTATCATCGCCGTCATAGCGGTTGGTCATGTAGCCGTCGCGGTCGGTCTTGGAGACGTAGATGCGCGCGGCCAGCAGGTCGTCCACCAAGGCGCCGCTGGCATAGGCGTGGAGCTGCCGGAAGTTGTAGTTTCCGATCGTGATGTCGCCCCCAGCCTCGGGCTCGAAGGTGGGCGACTTTGTGGTGACAACCACGGCGCCAGCTGAAGTGTTCTTGCCGAAAAGCGTACCCTGTGGCCCTCTCAGAACCTCGATCCGCTCAACGTCGGAAAGATCGAACACCGCCTGTCCGGGCCGCGCGAGGTAGACCTGATCGACATAGACACCGACCGCCGGCTCCAGCCCGTCATTGTAGACCGATACATTGTTGCCCAGACCGCGAATGTTGATGCTGGTGTTGCGCGGGTTGGTCTGCGTGACGACAAGGCTGGGTGTCAGCTGCTGAAGATCGCGCAGGTTGTATGTGCGCGTCGCTGCAAGCTGTTCGCCGCCGAAAGCATTGGCCGCGACGGGGACGTCCTGAATGCGCTCGTTGCGGCGGCGGGCGGTGACGATGATGTCGGTGCCGCCCCCCCGCGTTCCGTTCGCCTCGGTCCCCACTGCCTCATCGGCTGCTGCGGCGCCGTCTTCGGCCAGCGCAGGCATGGCGGCCAGCGCGGTCGTCCCGATAAGGGCAAGCGTCGTGGCACGCAGAATTCTCTTCATCTTCAAACCTTTTTACGAATGCGACCATCGGCCTGGTGGTTATGAGTAATCTCAATCTTTTTGGTAGAGATACTCACGTGACCGGCAACAAAGATTCTCTACCATTGGAATAGAGAATCTTTGTTGGGCGCATGCTTCTTTGCCGCCAAGCTGGCCACTTCCCTTCCAGTCATAACGGAACGCCCGTGACCCGCCCTGCCAAACCCCGCCTTGTTCGCCCCATCAATCGCAGGACCGCCCTGATCGCCGCAGCGCTGATGAGCACCCTCCTCACCTCGCCGCTCGCCGCGCAGACGTCCGCTGTTCCGGCTGCTCCCGCCACTGCACCGCAGGAGGCAAAGCGCCCCAACTTCCTGGTGATTGTCGCCGACGACCTTGGCTGGTCGGATCTGGGCGCATTCGGCGGCGAGATTGCTACCCCCAACCTCGATGCACTGGCCACCAGCGGCGTGCGCTTCACCGGTTTCCACACCGCGCCCACCTGTTCCCCCACGCGCTCGATGCTCCTGAGCGGCGTCGACAATCACGAGGCGGGCATCGGCACCATGGCGGAATCGCTGGGCCCAGCGCAGATCGGCCGGCCGGGTTACGAAGGCTATCTCAACGACCGTGTCGCCTCGATCGCGGAACTGCTGCAGCAGGGCGGATATCGGACGGTGATGTCCGGCAAGTGGCACTTGGGCCTTACCCCGGAACGCGGTCCTGCGGCACGCGGGTTCGAACGCTCGTTCGCGCTGCTACAGGGCCTGGGAAATCACTTCGGTGGTGACCAGGACGGGGCGTGGAAGAAGGCTAAGGCAAATAGCGTCTACCGCGACGACGGGAAGGTCACCCGCTTTCCCATAGGGCGTTATTCTGCGGACTATTTCGCCGACCGCCTGATCGGCTTCCTCGATGAAGGTGCCTCGGACGCGCGCCCGTTCTTCGCCTACCTGCCCTTCACCACCCCACACTGGCCGATGCAGGCCCCCGCCGAGACGATCGCCAAATACAAGGGTCGTTACGACGCCGGCTATGAAGCCCTGCGCCAAAAGCGCCTCGCCCGGCAGAAGGAACTGGGCCTCGTAGCCCTCGACCAGCAGCCCCATGCGCCTGACGGCGTCAAGCCATGGGACAGCCTGAGCCCTGAAGAGAAGGCCCTCGAAGCGCGCAAGATGGAAGTCTACGCGGCGATGGTCGACCGGATGGACCAGAACGTCGGCAGGGTGATCGCGGAACTCAAGCGTACCGGCAAGTACGAGGACACCGTGATCGTCTTTCTCGCCGACAATGGCCCCGAAGGCAGCGAAATAGACGCGCCGTTCCAGGTGCGCGGCGTCGCCGGCGGTGCGAAGAAGCTGGGCATAGACAACCGGCTGGAAAACATCGGCAACGCCACTTCTTATGTCGGCTACGGCGCTGGCTGGGCGCAGGCGAACAGCTCGCCATCGTGGCTGGTAAAGGGCTACCCGACCGAAGGCGGAACCAGGGTCACAGCCTTCGCTTCCGGCAAGGGCGTGGTCGGCAACCGAATCGCGCGCGGTTACCTCAGCGTGACCGATGTCGCGCCGACGCTGCTCGCCCTTGCAGGCCTGTCGCAACCCGCCAGCTTCAACGGCCGGCCGATCCTACCGTTCGAAGGCAAGAGCCTTATCCCGGTGCTGGAAAACGAGACCGCCGAAGTGCGCGGCCCCGCAGAGCCCGTCGGCACGGAACTGTTCTACCGCCGCGCGCTGCGCAAGGGCGACTGGAAGGCGGTCTACATCCCCAAGACCGGCTCTGCCTACCCCCGCGATGGCGCGGGAGAAGGCAAGTGGCAGCTGTTCAACCTCGCCACCGACCCGGCAGAGAGTAAGGACCTGGCAGCAAGCCATGCCGACAAACTGGCCGAACTCGTCGCCGACTGGGATAGCTACGCCAACGCCAAGGGCGTGATCCTGCCCGCTGCGCCGGCGGGTGCGACTCCGAAGTAAATGCGTTGGTAGCCCTCGCCCATGCCGCATTACGGCGGGTGGGCGAGGGCACCTCTGCAGAGGCCCGCCGCCAGATAGCAAAAAATCGGTCTTGAACGGACCAACGGCGTCGCCGGGCTGATGGCCAACATGCTGGCATCCAGACCCGGCTCACCAAACTGACCAACCGCGACCGCAAGCTGCCGCCAGCAAGTCAATATTCTGGCGCAAGACATGCCCGGCCTGCGCGGATTGAACAATGGATATATCGAGATACCACCGCACCGCCATGTCAGGCGTAATGATCGCGTCCGTTAGTCCGCTCAATAGCCGACCGACGGAGGGCGCGCGGTCGTCGGGTTGGACCACACGCCCTTCGAGCTATCCTAGTCGCTCGCCTGGCACGTCACGCCGTAGCTCGCAACGGTGGGCCATTCTGCGTCGCCCACTGTGGTGACGGAGAGCCTGCCCGCCCGGCCAAGATAGCCGAAGCTGCAATATCCGAACCCCGTGCCGGAGCAGCTTTCTGCCTCCTTGATGCCCTTCTCGAACAACTCTGCGGCGCGGTCGTCCCGCTGTTCGTCGCCAGGAAGGCTCGGAGACGGAACCCAGCCTGCCTTTACCAGAACAGCATGGGCCTTGTTGATCGGCATGCTCTGAATATTGGGAAGAGTACCCTCGCCGCCGCAGACCTTGTCCGACTTTGGTAGAGCAGCCACGGTCACTGCCCCGTTGTCAGCGAAGCGAATGTCGGCAAGCGGCTGAGGAACGAAATCGCCGTCGAGGATACGGATCGCATTGCCTTCGATCCGCTTGAGACTCCCGATCGACGTGGTCGTGCCCGGGCCTTTGCCCATGTAAGCGATCGCCTTTAACACTCCGCCCTTGAACAGGCCGACGTTGCCCTCGGTCAGCAGGCACGAGCCGCTGGTGCCCTGCTCCGTCGTGCCGACGAAACTGACCACGTCATAGCCGCCGACCGCCGCCTCACCGGTCACGTTCCATCCCTTGGCCTGGACCGCTTTTGCCGCTGCGGAGCGCAGGCCATCGACCTGCGGCCCGCATTGATCGGCGCCGCTGTCGGGATGGCTGGGCACGGTGGATGCGGCAACGATGCGCAGGCCCTTCACTTCGGAACGCAGCACTGGCCCGGCCTCAGTCGTCGGCGCCTCCGACGCATCCGCGGCCTCGCTGGCCCCGGATGACGGAGCCTGCGCCGGGTCGGCGTCAGGCTCGGCGGAACAGCCGGCAGCCAGCAGCGCCGCAGCGACGATGGCATGAGATGCATAGCGGGGCGACAGGAATTTCATTGTCGTGTCTCCTTCTTCGGCGGGCCAACCCATGGCAGGCCCGGCACATTGTCCTTGAGTTTCAGCGGATGAGGGAACTGCAACTGTTGCCGCTGGTTGAGTAGTCCTTGATAATGCCGCTGCGGGTCTCGACCGTGACGTCGCACCAGTGATGATCCTCGCTGATAACTTGCCCGTAGACATTGCTGCCACGGTTCACGTAACCCTTCCGGAAATAAAGCGTGCGCACGCCGCCATAGCCGTCGACATAGCGATCGGGGGCGCCCCATACCTTTGCGAAGTCCTGCTCGGTCTTGCCGATCCACATTTCCAGCGTGTTGTTACGGCCGACGCGGTTGGTGTCGCGTTGATGGGCATCTATCACGCCGGTCGCCGTATTCAGGGCGCTGGTCATGCTTTCCTGAAGCCGTCGCTGGCTTTCGGCGATTTCCGCCGCGCTGGGGCGATAAGTGAAGGGGGGACGCTTGCTGTCGGTCCACAAGCGCTCCCAGATGAAGTCCGCAGGCGACAGGCCGGTATCGCCGATGAACAGGAAACCGAGATTCTTCGGCGCCTTGGCGGGGTCGCGCTCGCGTCCGTCCTTGCCCCGGTTGCAGACGAATTTCATAACCTGCATCTCGCCGAAGCTTGCAGGCGCATGGGCTGCTCTATTGGCGGCGATCTCGATCTTCTTGTGGCGCCATTGGACCTGGCTGAACGTGGTGCTTACCGCCATGCGCGTACAATTGACGAGATAGGTGGAGGAAATCCGGTTGGGCTTGGCAGCGCTTTCAAAGACCTGGTCGACGTGGATGTCGAACTGCTCGTCGGGGCCCACCCGAACTTCGCCTTTCTTCAGCTTGCCCTTGCGTTTGCTCTGCTTGAGATAAGCAGACTGCTCCTGCGGCGTGGCAGACTGCATGAAGCCAAGGAAATCGTCCTTGTCGCTGATGGACTGCGCATCGACCACGAACAGGTCGCGCTCCGGTTTGTCGCCACCGCCAGCTATGATCCAGCTTTCCGTCGCCTGCGCCGCGGCAGCCCAGCCGCCCGCCAGCGTGAGCGCCAGCACTCCAGATATCACGCGCATCACCGCTCCTTAAGTGGCCATTGTTCATCGCCGGGGTTTAACGATGGCAAAGTCATGAGCAGTGTTCAATATAATTCTCTACGGCGATCAATTTCTTTGTTCGGGAGACCGAGAAGCCTTGCGCAGATGGAAAAATCCCGACAATATCGCAAAAATATACAACGTAGAATTCTAATTGATCGCCGTCTAATTTTGCGGCATACCGACACACGCTGCCCAATTGCTCCGGAAGGACGCCGAATCGTGCTCCGTTTGGCCGTGATGCCGGAGCGGACGAACATGGAATGTCGCTGAGGCGATCGTCAAGTAACCCGAATAGGTCTGACAACAGGAGTACCTGTATGAAACCGCCTCTATTCATCATCCCAACACGTGCCGCCGCTGCGCTGGCAGGACCATTTCTGGCACAGGACAGGTCGGGGCCGAGCGACGCGGCGGGCCTTCCGCGCTTTGAAGGCGCGAAAATTCGCGGCTATCGCCAGCCTTCTCTGAACGAGATCGTGATCCCGACCGGCGCGATCGCCGACGAGAACCACCTGAAGGCCGCACTGCATCCGGGAGGCGAGGCAGAACATGTGGACTATGTGGTTCGGCCTGCCGTCGCCCCGATCGCGGTGGACCGCTACTACCGCGCGATGCTGGAAGGCGCCGGCTGCACCACCGTCTTGACCTGCACCGGTGAGGGCGCCTGCGGCCCCGATAGGGGCAGCCTGATCCTCAATAGCGGCAAGGTTGCGCCCACCGGCCTCGCTGATGGCATCTTCAGTGACAAAATGCGCGTGATCGTGGCGCGCAGGAGGGACCACTGGGTGCTCATGCATACGAACACCGGATCCGACGCTGCCCACATTTACGTCGCCAGCATTACCGGAGCCACCGAGGCATCCGCCCCCGACGCACCGAGGTGATTTATGAGCCCTTTCCTGATGATCGCCGCCGCTGCGGCCGCCGCTTCCGCCAATCCTTCCACTTTCGAAGCCCTGACCCAGGCGGGCAAGGACGCCCCGCTATGCACCGCCGATGGCGACCTTTGCGTCAGCGGCACGCGTGACGGTGCTTTTACCGTCGCGCGCAAGGACAAGACCGTGGCGCAGTGGACCGCCGCAAAGAGTGAAGACGACGACCGTTTCCGGCCCCTCCCCACGCTGCTGCGGCTCAAGGGCGGGGGCCTGCTGGTCGGCGTCGGCGTGCAGCGTACCCAGATGTATTCGGGGGGCAACGCCGAAGTGATCTTCCAACGTATCATGCTGGTGCGGCCCGGCAAGCCGGCGGTTACCGTGTTCGAGGCGCCCTACAGCAGCGAAATTTCGATCCGCGCCTGCTTCGATGAAAAAGACGCCAAGCAACGCCTCGATGCCTGCAGCGACGAGTACACGCTGCAAAGCGATCTGAAGGTGGAGCCAGGCGAGCAATCCGGCCTGCCCAACCTGTCGCTGAGCGTGCTGTCGAACCGGTTCCCGCGCGGCGTCAGCCGTAATGCGGATTCCCTGGCGATGCCGGCGCTGACGCAGGATGACCTCATCGATGAAACGGACGCGGCCTGCACTTACCGCCGGACGCTTGCCTTCGATGCCGCAGCGGGGGCTTACAAGCCCAGCGCACCGTTGCCCGCTTGCAGCGAATACACCGTTCCCTGACGGTTCACGACTTTCGGTTCAGGATGCGTTGGAGATACGGATCATGCGAAAATTCCTGCTACCTCTCGCCGCCGTCATGGCTGTTCCGCTGAGCGCGCAGGCAGCCCCGCCTCAGCCTTCCGCCACGCCGGTCCACGCGCGTCTGACACTGTGCCGTCCCGGCCCTTCGGTGCCGAGCCAGTTTCCCGACCTTCGCCCCGGCCGCACCGCCCAGTGCCCCTATGCTGCCAATGACCTCGCCCAGCGCATCGCCAACCTGCTGCAGCGCGGCTTAGGCGAAGGGTTCAACGTGGTATCGGTCTATTCAGCCTTCGGGCTTCCCGCGATGACGACCTCCTATGACAGCCCCCGCATCGCCGCCTATGCGATGACGGCGACCGGCGGAGACGGTTGGAAGATCCACCTGACAGTGAACGAAGCGGCCTATCCGCTCGACGATACACTGCCGGCCGCCTTCGTCCCAGGAGAAAATCCTACCCGCCTCGCCCCGCTGGAGGCGTTCGATGTCGATGCAAGCATCGCGATTTTTCCCAAGGAAGGTGCGGCAGGACCGGACGGATGCATCACCGCTGCATGGCTCGGCGCCTTTGCCACAGCGGCGGGGTGGAAAGACCAGACCGCAATGTCGGCCATGTTCGTCACCGATGCCGGCCCCGGCTATCCGCGCTACGCCGGCCCGGCCGGACGCCTGCTTACATTCCTGTTAAACCGGCAAGAAGGCCAGGTCCCAAGTAAACATGACATGGAAACGAGTTGCGTCACCTCCGTGCGCATCTCCATCCCTCCGAAGGACAAGCCCGCCGGGCAGTGAGATAGGCTCAGGGGTTCAAATAGTTTGCCTCCAGATCGCGCAGTTGCTGGTTGCGAGCGGTGTAATGCGCGATCAGGCATTCCTCGCCAGCCAGCCCTTGCGCCGTACCGTAGCCGAACACGTCACCCACGACCGCGCAGTCCTCGCCGATGAAGGCCGTCCAGTGCCGCTGTGCTTCGGCGAATCCGCTTTTTGCAGCCTTATAATCGGTTCCCTCTGGCCCCTTGCCCGCAAGGACCCTGCCGATCCGCCCAACCAATGCGGTTTGTGCAGCTTGCAACCTTTCGCGGTGTTCGACCATGCAGCGCGCGTACACCAGTGTGCCGGTGCCTTCGCCCTCCTGTTCGGCCTGCTTAACGCATTGCGCAGTCCAGCCTGGATCGTCCTTGCCCAGCTCTTCAGCGAAAGAAGGCACGGCCGGTAGAATACAAAGAGCCGCCAGAAACGAGAGAATACGAGTTTTCATCGCGAAACCTTCCTGGTCAGCTGGGCATAGGATGGATGGGCCAGTCCGAAGTCATCTGCTCCAGATCGGCAGCCTCATAAGGGCAAGGCGCGTAGAGCTGGAATGCTTCCACCCCCTCGCTGTACCACTGTGCGCCGGAAACATCGGGCACAGGATCGCCTTCGGCAACGCAGACGGCGGAGCTGGTCCCATCCTGCGCCATCAGCAGCGCCCAGTTGTAGCTGCCCGCAGACCTCGGATCGTCATATCGCATGTAGAGCCGCCCCCTCGAGCCGATGATAGGGCCCGTCCTGTCCTTTCCTGAAAGGATCAGCGCACGGATCTTGAGATCGGAAACCGCATCGTTCACAGCCTTCACGACTTGCGGGTGATGCAGGAAGTCGACGCCGTCGATCTTGTCGTCGGGATACTTTCCGAGATAGCGCGAAAGCGCGGGCGGGCCTGCCGGTTTAGGCTTCGACGCAGCAGGGGCAGACTTGTCCGGCTTTCCGGTCGCCACTTCGCTGGCATCATCACCGCCCTGTTTATCAGCTTGCTTGTCGGATGGCACGCAGGCGGTTAGCACCAGCGCAGCCATGATCGGGGCAAGGCATCTCTTTGTGATATTTCCGTCGCGCAGGCGCCGTATCATTTCTACTCCTCCCCTTTCATGCAGGACGATATGCGCGCGGCAACCGGGTTCCATTTCGCCGCCGAAGCTTTGTCGTAAATCAGCCGGAAGGTCACGAACCGAACCGAATTGGAAAGCCCGCGCTGGTAAAAGACCTTGCCGTCCTGCGTACCCGAAAGCGCGTACCAACCGGGCTTGTACGTCTTGTATGTAACGCGCCCGCCTTCGCGCGTAATCCGCGCTGTCTCGTGTGCCATCACCTGCGGCGGCGTCAGTTCCTCTGTATTGAAAGTGCCCCACACCAGCATCTTGGCCCCGTCGGCTGCCGAGAACGTGCGCCCGTCGCCATTGTCGGCCTCGGGCGCGGGGGTCATCAGGTCGGCGGGGTAGCAGATGGTATATTCGAAACGGCCATTGCCATAAGTCTGCCAGCGATGCTCCGGCGCGGCCAAGGCCATCGGCGCCCAGGCAAGCGAAGCGAGCGCAAACAATGCTGCGGGAAGCATTTTCATCATCGTTTTTCGTCCCTTTGCACAGCGACATCGCAGTTGAAGGGTCAGCGACATCGTAGATGACGTGTGGGGGGAAGCGGAGGCCGGGCGTAGCCCGGACGTAGCTTCCCCCCACACGGGCGCGGGTTTCCCCGTGCCGTTGGCGGCGACAGCGGTCAGGATGGTCCAATCTTCAACGCCAAGAAGAGGATCGGATGCCTGGCCGTCCCATCACCGACCAACAGCAGAGGTACTACATGTCCCTTCGTCAAAAACACCCGCAAAAAGCCGCCGCCGCCATGGCTGGCTTCTCCACCAGCACGGGCTACCGGATAGAGAAAGATCCCCGGTCGCCATCGGAGCGTCGCCGGGAGCGACGTCATGGCGGCGGTAGGCCAGATCCGCTCGCCGAACTGTGGGATAAAGAAATCGTGCCTTTGCTCGAGAGCACGCCGGGCCTGAAGCCCATCTCTATTCTTGGGGAGCTGGAGCAGCGCCACCCCGGGCTCGATCTGACGCCAGCCCGCAGAACCCTGGAACGCCGGATACGGCTATGGAAGGCCGAGCATGGACCAGAGCGTGAGGTCATCTTCCGGCAGAACCATCCGCCTGGCCGACAGGGCATGTCGGATTTCTTTGACGCCCGCGATCTGAAGGTCACCATCTCCGGCAATCCGACCCCGCACCTGATCTATCACTTCGCGCTGGTCTATTCCGGGTGGGAGCATGCCGAGGTCGTGCTGGGAGGAGAAAGCTTCACGGCGCTGGCCTGCGGCCTTCAGAATGCGCTGTGGCAGCTTGGCGGCGTGCCGCACGAGCATCGCACCGATAGCCTCTCCGCGGCGTTCGCCAACCTGGAGCAAGATGCCCAGGAAGATCTGCGGACCCGCTATGCCGCCCTGTGCGCCGATTACCAGATGGAGCCCACCCGCAACAATCGCGGGATCGCCCATGAGAATGGGTCCATCGAGAGCCGTCATGGCCACCTCAAGGATCGGCTCGATCAGGCACTCCAGTTGCGCGGGACACGTGACTTCGCCGCCATCGAGGACTGGCGCACGTTCCTCGCCCAGGTCGTGGGCCGGCACAACGCGCGGCGGCGCGATGCCTTGCGCATCGAAGCTGAGCACCTGCGGCCGTTACCTTCACGCCGTAGCTGCGATTATGATGAAGCTACGGTGCTCGTCACCTCATCGGGCGGCTTCGTGCTGCGCAAGGTCTTCTACACCGTGCCTTCCCGGCTCATCGGCCATAGCCTGCGAGCCAGGATCTTCGATGACCGGATCGACCTCTATCTGGCCGGGCAGCCCATCGAGACCCTGCCACGCGGGCGGGCGCCCGATCGCGGGCGGGGCGGTCATGACCACGTCGTCAATTATCGGCACGTGATCCACAGCCTGCGTACCAAGCCCCACGCGCTGGCAAACCTTGTCTATCGCAACAAGCTCTTCCCTCGCAGCGAATATCGCCGCTGCTGGGATGCTCTGGAGGGTGCGCTTCCCAAAGCCGCCGCATGCCGCATCATGGTGGGGCTGCTGTGGCTTGCGCATGACCAGGCCTGCGAGGCTGAGCTCGCCGCGACCCTGACCGGCATACTCGATGGCCAGGGCTTACCTGATCTGAAGGATCTGCAGGAGCGCTTCCAACGGCCCGGCAATGAACCGGTCGATGTGGTCGTCGATATTCCCCAGCCTGACACTTACGACGATTTGCTCACCGCCAGGGAGATGGCCGCATGAGCATCACTGTCGACACCGCCAAGCTGCCCATGTTGCTGGGCACGCTGCGTCTGCCCACCATTGCCCGTCTCTGGCCAGACTTTTGTTCACGAGCGGACAAGGAGGGATGGCCGGCTTCGCGCCTGCTGGCAGCCCTGGCCGAACTGGAACTCGCCGAACGCGAGCAACGCCGGATCCAGCGCCATCTTACAGAAGCACGGCTGCCGCCCGGCAAGACCCTGGATGCCTTCGACTTCAGCCTCGTTCCCACCTTGAGCAAGGCCCAGGTCTTGGCTCTGGCCCAAGGAGATACCTGGCTCAAGGCTGGCCACAATCTTCTGGCATTTGGTCCGCCTGGTGCCGGCAAGAGCCACGCCGCGGCCGCCATCGGCAACGAGCTTGTGGCGCGCGGATACCGGGTCTTCTTCACCCGGACCACCGATCTCGTCCAGCGTTTGCAGGCCGCACGTCAGGCCCTGACCTTGACCCAGGAGATCGCCAGGCTCGACCGCTTCGACCTGCTCATCCTCGATGACCTGTCCTACGTCCGCAAGGACCAGGCCGAGACCAGCGTCCTGTTCGAACTCATCTCTGCCAGATACGAAAGGCGCTCCATCATGATCACCGCCAACCAACCATTCAGCGGTTGGGATGCCATTTTTTTGGATAAGGCAATGACTGTCGCCGCCATCGACAGGCTCGTTCACCACGCCACTATCCTGGAAATGAACGTCGAGAGCTATCGCAGGCGATCCGCACTGGCCGCAGCGACATCGCTCCGCGACAGTCCTCCTGATCCAGCGACATCGCCCCGCGACATCGAAACCGTTCCAGCGACATCGCTGCGCGACAACGCCTCTTGATCCAGGCCAACCTCGTGTGACATTATCCTCAACGTCACCGCTGACACATCACCATCAGTGTCGCTGACCAATCACCGGCGATGTCGCGCTACATCCCTTACTGGAAGCCCCGAAATATCCATTGGCGACAGCTCCTGCTTCGCTGGTATCGTCGGTGAAGGCACTGCACCGGCTTCCTGCACGCCAAGCATCGAGCGCACCTGCTGCGTATCGGGATGCGACGGGCCAAGCAGGCGTTCGTTGATCTCCAGCGCTATGGTCAGCAATGCGCGTCCCTTCTCCTTATGGCCTAGCCCGATTTCGGTAATACCGAGGTTGCCGTAACTTTCCGCCGTGTCGGGATGAAAACGTCCCAGCGCGGCCTCGCGCAGCAGCAGCGCATGTTGGTATTGCTCGGCGGCCTGCGTCAGCTTGCCTTGCCGGAAGAAGTTCATGCCAAGGCCGTTGTAGCCGCTCGCCGTGACCACGTGTTCCGCGCCGTAGAGCGTGGTCCAGGTGTCGATCGCGAGCCGGTAGAGCCGCTCTGCCCGCACATACTGTTTCTGATTGTCGAGGTTGAGCGCCATGTTCAGCGCACTTTCCGCTACAAGGCCGGGTACGGTGCCGTTAGCCCTGCGGATGTCCATCGACTTGATGAACATCATGTGCGCCTCGTCATAGCGCCGCTGTCCGCTCAGCGCCGCAGCGAGGTTATTGTAGCTGGTCGCGGTGTCGAGATCATCCTCGCCCAAGGCTTTGCGCCGGATTGCCAGTGCACGGCGATAGAAGGGCTCCGCCTGAGCGTAAAGGCCCTGCTTGTCGAGCGTCAGCCCCACCACTGAAAGCGCCTTGGCCGCGTCAACCTCCTCAGCCTTGCCGGCCGCACGCAGCATCTCGAGCGCCTTGTAGCTTTCAGCCGCACCTTCGCTGACATTGCCCTGCATCGTCAGGTTATATCCAAGCGAAGAATGCGCGCGGGGCCGGTCCTTCGCCGAATCCGTATCCATTTCGTAGAGGTCCAGAGCAGTTCGGCGCAGCGGCTCGGCCTGCTTGAAGGAACCCTGCGCCTCAAGGTTACGCGCCAGACGGTCCATACCCGCAGCAACCAGCGGACTGCGTTCGCCCAACAGCCACTTGCGCTGTGCCAATGCATCGCGCCAGAACGGCTCCGCCTCGGCGAAGCGG
This sequence comes from Novosphingobium barchaimii LL02, assembly GCF_001046635.1. Lineage (GTDB taxonomy): Bacteria > Pseudomonadota > Alphaproteobacteria > Sphingomonadales > Sphingomonadaceae > Novosphingobium > Novosphingobium barchaimii. Next base: position 173,826 of record NZ_KQ130453.1, on the reverse strand, counting down.
CCCTGCTTTTCGAAGTCATCGGCTTGGCGCGTCGTATCACCGAGCCGGGCAACGGCAGCATCCACTTCCGCCGAATTTGTGGGATACCCTTCCTGCGCATGGGCATTCGAAGGAATACTGGCAAGAATCGATACGGCAGCGGCAAAAAACACGATGCAGGCGGCAGGCTTGGCGACGGCCATGGCTATCCCTTTTGAGCACGGCGGCGATGAAGCAGTGCGCGCGCCGGATTGTCGAAAACCAAATCTAGCCAAAAATAATCAATGTTCAAATAAAATTCAACAGCGATCATTTGATTGCGGATCCGATGCGGGAAAGATGCAAAAGCGGGCCCCTGGACTCACCATCATCCGGCTTGCTTATTGGCCCGCCCGGTACCAAAACCGGCCATGCCGGAAGAAGACAGCCCATCCATCAGCAGGCCGCAAAGGCGCCTGCTTCGTCGAATATTCAACGGTCGCACCGTTCCCATCATGGCGGACGGCAGGCCATTCCTGAAGTACAAGGACGCAAGCCAGTACCTCCAGTCGCTCGCGCCGGAGGCGCGTGACTCGGCCTACGCTCAGATGAAGAGCGAGGAGCAATAGCCAGATGGTCGGCGCCGCATAAATCCTGCCGATTGACTACAGCAAAGGCGCGACGAGGATGCAGCGCCGCACAAATTCTGCATGTCTTTGCCGATAGACGATCGATACCGATGTGGACGCGGCGGGCATAGGCGTCCCGGCGACGCTGGGCCGACGCTGGGCCGACGCTGGGCCGACGCTTCGCGCGGCTATGCCTTCTATCTCAAGGATGGAAGGTCCATGTTTTATTTCAACGCAGTAGCCGTATCGAGCGCAGGATCCGGGGCCGGGTCCAACCGAAGGTTTCGACTTGGGCATAAACCCCATTGCCCCCATCAATAGCCACTACATTGTAAGCGACAACACCTTCTCCGGTGCAGTCAAAAGGATAGTTTTCAACCTGCGGTGAGAAGGCGCATTCGGACACCAAAGCCTGTCACACAGGAATGAACCGGAGATGGTGGATGACTGAAGAGCACAAGTGGGACCTCGAGGCCGACGTCGTCGTTCTCGGGTCCGGCGGGGCCGCCATGACGGCAGCGATTTCGGCTCATGATTTCGGTGCAAAGGATGTGGTGATCCTGGAAAAGACCGGGATGATCGGCGGGACTACCGCCATGTCCGGCGGCATGCTCTGGATACCGGGTAACCACCATCAGATCGAAGCCGGCATCGAGGACGACGACGAGGACATCGTCACCTACCTCGATTCTCTGGCTCCCGGCGGCCTTGACCCCGATACTCTCATGGCCTTCATGGAGAGCGGCCCAGAAATGATCCGCTATCTTGCGGACAAGACCCCGGTGCGATTCCAGGCGTTCATCGATTTCCCCGACTACCAGCCCTATGTGCCGGGAGCCAAGGCTGACGGCGGGCGATCGCTGGACAACGAAGCATTTTCGTTCGAACGGCTCGGAAAATGGTCGACGCGGGTAAACCCCAGCAAGATGGCGTATCCCCTGCGCGGCAGCCTGATGGAGGCGATCACCGGATCGCTGGACGACGCCACGCTGGCAGAGCGCGAAGCGGGCGATTACCGGGGTCTCGGGCAGGCGCTGGCCGGCTCGCTCTACAAGGCCGTGCTGGACCGCGACATTCCGGTGGAATTTGAAAAGCGGGCGCGCAAGCTGATCAAGGACGGCGACCGTGTGATTGGCGTCGTTGCCGAAGATGCTAACGGCCGAGACGTCCATGTGCGCGCCCGGCGCGGCGTGGTGATCGCTACCGGGGGTTTCGAATGGAACGAAACGCTGGTCAAGACCTTCCTTCGCGGGCCGCTCACCGGTCCGGTCAGCGTGCCCGAAAACGAGGGTGACGGCCTGCTGATGGCGATCGAGGCCGGTGCTCAGCTCGGCAATATGCAGAACGCATTCTGGATGCAAAGCGTGCTCGAATACAAGCCGCAGCACCGCGATGCCAAACCCAACTACCTGCTGGGCTCGGACGAGCGCGCGCGTCCCGGTGCGATCCTGGTCAACCGCACCGGCAAGCGGTTCGTGAACGAGGCGGCCAACTACAATGCCCTGGGCAAATCCCTGCACGCCTTTGATGCCGGGAATCACGCTTACGCCAACCTGCCCTATTGGCTGATCATCGATCAGCGCTACAGGGACAAGTATCACACCTTCAACACGCCGCCGGGCGGCCCTGTCCCGTCCTTCATGATGCAGGCGGACACGCTGGAAGAACTGGCTGAAATGGCCGGGATCGACCCTGCTGGCCTGAAGGGCACGGTCACGCGCTTCAATGAAATGGTCGCCAATGGCCATGACGACGATTTCAACCGCGGCGACAATACATACGACAATTTTTATATGTGGGGTGATACCGCCTTCGAAGCCCCGTACCGGACGCTGGGCGCAATCGATCAGGGGCCCTACTTCGCGGTCAAGATGGAAGCCGGCGCATTGGGCACCGCAGGGGGCCCAAAGACAAACGCCGATGCGCAAGTCGTGGACTGGAGCGGAAACCCGATCCCGGGCCTTTACGCGGCGGGCAACGCCATGGCTGCGGTGCTGGGCGACGTATACGGCGGCGCTGGTGGAACACTGGGCCCAGGCATGACCTTCGGCTACATCGCCGGGCGTCACTTGGGGGCCCACATACCCAATCGCTGAACACGCTAACCAATGCTCGTGCCCGCAAATTCCTCGTCGATCGATGCCGGGGGTCTATCTCGGCTCCTTCGACGCGGGACGCGCCATATTTTCGCGCAGAAACCTCACGCTGTCGGCAAGAACAGGTGCCTTGCTCCTGAACGGAACGGAGACGGCCATGACGACATTCTCATGGCTCAGTCCGGGATAGTCGATGTGCGCCACCCGCCCTCCCAGCGCGCGCAATCGCGTCGTCAGATTATTGGCATTGTGGGCTCCGACATCAGCATCGTTCCCCGCAGAGACGAGCAGCATCGGCGGCGCGTCGGCGCGTGCGAAGTGGATAGGCTGCGTCGCCTGCGGATCGCGGGCGCCCTTCATGGCGTCAATCGCGCGTTTGGCGGTAAAGGGATAGAAATCGTAGGGTCCGCATAGGCCGACCGCTGCCTTGATGGTGCCGGCGGCTACGCCTTCGCCGCGCAGCCATTCCGGGTCAAGCGCCAGCATAGCGGCGGTATAGGCACCGGCGGAATGCCCTGCGATGGCGATGCGGCCGGGGTCGCCGCCGAAATCGCGCGCGTGATCGCGCGTCCACCGCACTGCTTGCGCTCCGTCGATCAGAAAGGCGGGAAATCTGACGTCCGGCACCTTGCGGTAGTCAGGCACGACAACGAGGTAACCCTGCCGCGCAAAGGCTCTGGCAGCGAAAGCATAAGCACCGCGCGACCCCTTCACCCAGCCGCCGCCGTACCAGAAGATCAGAACCGGCAGGGGGCGCCCGTCCGTGCGGGCAGGCCTCCATACGTCCAGCTTCTGGCCATGCGTTCCAAACGGGATGCCGCTGCCGGATTTCTCGGCGCCGATGCCGCCGCCCATGATCCCGTCGAGAAAGCTCAGCAGTCCGGGAGGCGATGTGAGGCTCACGCTTACACCGAGCCCAATGGTCACGGCGATCGCCGCGCCAAAAGAAAGTCTGCGTATTCGTCCCCGCGCGATCGGGGCCGGCATCACGAACGCCTCGCGAAACTTTCAGGATCGGCCGCGCGCCACCAGGCAGCGAGGCGTGGGTCTCGGGCGCCGTCGATCAACTCACCGGGTTCGACGAAGGAATAGACTTCGTCGATGGAGCGCATTTCGGCGGCGTTGACCCGCTGCCGCAGGCCGTCCGGCGTAAACCCATCGGGCGACGTGAGGCCGCAGGCGACGACGATGTCATGCAGCGCATCGAGAGTGGCCTTCTGGAACCGGGCCACCCGCTCCGCCTTTTCCGGCACGACGAGCCCTCGTTGGCGTGCCGGGGACTGGGTGGCGACGCCGGTGGGACAGGTATCGGTATGGCAGCGCATGGACTGTACGCACCCCAGCGAAAACATGAATGGCCGCGCCGCATTGCACCAGTCGGCGCCAAGCGCGGCGTTCATCGCGATGGCCGCTCCGGAATTGACTTTGCCCGATGCGGCCAACTTGACCTTGCCCTTGAGGTTTGCGCCGACGAGGGCATTGCGCGCCAGGATCAGCCCTTCGCGCAGCGGCATGCCGACCCGGTCGGACAGTTCGGTAGGCGCGGCGCCGGTGCCGCCTTCCGCGCCGTCGATAACGATGAAGTCGACGAGAATACCGGTTGCCAGCATGGCCTTGACGACCGCGAACAGTTCATGAGGATAGCCTACACACAGCTTGATGCCCACCGGCTTGCCGCCGGACAGCCCGCGCATGTTCGCGGCGAATTCAAGCAATTCGCGCGGCGTGGAAAAGGCGGTGTGATAAGGCGGCGAGAGGCAATCCTCGCCTTGCGGGATATCCCGGATCTTCGCGATTTCGGCCGTTACCTTGGAGCCGGGAAGCAGGCCGCCGTGTCCGGGCTTGGCGCCTTGGCTCAGCTTGATTTCGGTCATTACCACGGCATCGTTGGCGGCGCGCTCCCGAAAATGGGCGGGGTCGAAGTTGCCCTGGCTGTCGCGGCACCCGAAATAGCCAGATCCGATTTCCCAGACGACATCGCCGCCGTGCTTCAGGTGATAGGGCGACAAGCCGCCCTCGCCCGTGTCATGATAAAACCCGCCGATTTTCGCGCCCAGGTTGAGCGCCTCGATCGCATTGGCGCCAAGGGCCCCGAAGCTCATCGCCGAGATGTTCAGGCGTGCAGCCTGATAGGGCTTGCTGCATTGATCCGTGCCCACCGTCACGCGGGTATACTTTTCAGCATTGCGCGAAGGGGCGATGGAATGCGCAAGCCATTCGTATTCCTCCGAATAAACGTCGAGTTCGGTACCGAACGGGTGGGTGGAGACATCGCCCTTGGCGCGCGCATAGACCAGCGCGCGTTCGTCATGGTTGAAGGGCCGTCCATCCAGATCGCTCTCCACGATGTAGGACCGCAGGAACGGCCGCAACCATTCGAAGAACCAGCGAAAACGAGCCGATCCCGGATAGTTGCGGCGTAGAGAATGGTGCGTCTGGAAAAGATCGACGAGAGACACGACCATCAACGGCACGAAAAGGACAAGAAGCCACCATGCCCGGGGATGACTGAACCCTGCCCATGTGGCGGCGATCGTTCCGGCAAGACCCGTCAGCAAAAGGCAGTTGCGCGCAAGCGCCTGATCCCGCAGCAGGGCGTCCGCGATGGTAGCGCGCGCCTTCATGACAGCAGGTTCCGCATCATGCCCAGCACATCGCCCCCGCGTCCGCCCAGCACCGCCTTGGCCGAATAAAGCGCCATGCCGGCAACCTGACCGGGTTTTACGCTGGGCGGCATCACCAGTTCGAACCTGTCGGTCACGACATCGAGCAGTGCCGGCCCCGGTTCGGCCAGCCACGCCTGCACTGCGCCATCGAGATCCTCGGCGTTTTCGACACGCTGTGCGCGAAAGCCGATCGCCTCGGCCACCCGCGCGAAATCGGGATTGATGAGGTTGGTGTAGGTATCCAGCAGACCTTCCACTTTCTGCTCGATCTCCACGAAGTCCAGGGCGCCATTGTTATACACGACGACCTTGATCGGCAGCTTTTCCTGTACCGCCGTTAACAGGTCGCCCAGCAGCATCGCGATCCCACCGTCGCCTGAGAGCGAAATCGCCTGCCGATCGGGAAACGCGGCCTTTGCCCCCAGCGCCTGCGGCATGGCATTGGCCATCGTCCCGTGGCTGAGGCTGACGACGGTGCGGTTGCGCCCGGTCGAGGCAATGTGCCGCAGGCACCAGACCATTGGCGAGCCGCCGTCCGCCGTGAAGATCGCGTCCGGCGCGGCATGGCGCGAGATCGTCTCCGTCAGGTATTGCGGATGGATCGCGCCGCCCTTGCCGATTGTAGCGTGTTTTGCCTGTGCCGCCTCGGCCTTGCGATGGTGCTTGAGACATTCGTCGAGGAAAGCACCGTCTTCCCGCTGGGCGATCCTTGGCAGCAGCGCTTCCAGGGTCGGCGCGATATCGCCGATTACGCCGATGTCGACAGGGTGGCGGCGCCCCAGATGCGAACCGTCCAGATCGACCTGCAGGATGGTCGCCTTTTCAGGGTAGAACTGCCGCCAGGCAAAGTCGCAGCCGAGCAGCAACAGCACGTCGCAGGCCATCAGCGCATGATAGCCGGACTCGCTGCCGAATATGCCGGTCATGCCCACATCGTAAGGGTTGTCATGCTCCAGAAAATCCTTGGCGCGCGAGGTGCGGGCGACCGGCGCGCGCAACCGGGCCGCCAGAGCCACGACCGCGTCATGCGCCCGCTCGCAGCCCGAGCCGCCATAGATCGCCACCTTCTTGCCGCTGTTGAGCGCGCTTGCCAGACTGTCGAGTTCCGCATCCGATGGGCGCACGAGCGGCCGGGCGCGGTGGACGGCGAAATCGGGCTCGGATGGAGCATCGGCGCTCGACACGTCCGCCGGGACGATCAGCACGGCGACACCGCGCTTCGCCAATGCGGCCTGTGCAGCCATCGCCGTCATCCGCCGTGCCTGCGCAGGCGTGCGGATTTCTTCGCAGAAAACGGTGCAGGAGGCATATACCGATTTGAAATCAACTTCCTGGGGGAAATCGAACCCCAGTTCGTCACGGACGATCTGGCTGGCGATCAGGACGACCGGCGCGCGATTGCGATGCGATTCGAACAGGCCGTTGATGAAATGCAGGCCGCCCGGCCCGCAAGATCCCGCACAAGCGGCCAATTCGCCTGTCAGCATGGCTTCGGCGCCGGCCGCAAAGCCGGCGGCCTCTTCGTGGCGAACGTGCACCCAGCGAATGGAACTGGTGCGGATCGCATCGGTGACATGGTTGAGCGTGTCGCCCGGAATACCATAGCAACGGCGCACGCCCGCCGCTTCGAGTGTTTTCACGATAACCTCGGCAACGGTCGTCATACGCGTTTCCTGATCCTGGACAGTGGACTCGGCAAGTAACGCGCCAGACGATGGTTCGTCCCGTCCGCCGATTAAAAAGCGGCCGCTGCCCCCAACTCTTTGATTCCCGGGCACCAGGCGAGCCAGATCGACGTTTTGAAGGCTCCGGCGCAATGGGGCTTGCGAGGGAAGACCGAGGCCCGTAATATAGCGAGCCGACCGGCAAGAGGATTTGCGTAACGATGTGATTTCGAGCTGACAGCAATGCGATCCGTTTTGCCGCCAGGAAAATCATATCATGTCCGCTTCCATTACGACGGTCGGCCTTGGCTGGTCGACCCCCGAAGGCCGGCCGGTCTTCTCCTCTCTTGATCTTGCCTTCAATGCGGAGCGCGTCGGCATTGTCGGCCGCAACGGTGTCGGCAAGACCAGCTTGCTTGAAATGCTGGCCGGCACGCGCGAACCGGGCGTTGGCAAGATCGTCGTTCGCGGCACAGTCGCCGTGCTGCGCCAGATCGTGCAAGTCGGCCCCGGCGAAACCATTGCCGACCTTTTCGGCATCACGCACGATCTTGCGGTTTTGTGCAGGGCGGAAACCGGCGAGGCGGGGCTGGACGAGCTGGCCGATGTAGACTGGACGCTGGAGGCGCGCGTGGCCTCTGCGCTGGCGCGGGTCGGTCTGGACGCGCCCGCTGACACCTTGCTGGTTTCGCTTTCTGGCGGCCAGCGAACGCGCGCGGCCATGGCGGCGGTCGTGCTGGCCGAGCCGGACTTCCTGTTGCTCGATGAACCCTCCAACAATCTCGACCGTGAGGGGCGCACCGCGCTGCTCGAACTGCTTGGTTCCTGGCGTGCCGGCGCGATCATCGTCAGCCATGACCGCGAACTGCTGGAGACGATGGATGCGATCGTCGAAATGACCTCGCTCGGTGCTACGCGCTACGGCGGCAACTGGAGCGATTACCGCGCGCAAAAAGCGGTCGAGTTGGAGGCAGCGCACCGCGATCTGGACGTAGCGCAGCGGCAACTGGGCGAGATAGAACGCAAGGCGCAGGTCGCCACGGAGCGCAAGCAGCGGCGTGACGGGGCAGGCAGTCGCAAGGCTGCGCGGGGCGGTATGCCGCGCATCCTGGCCGGTGCGCGCAAGAACAATGCCGAAAACAGCAGCGGCGAGAATGCCCGCCTTGCCCAGCGCCAGCGCGCCGAGGCTTCTGCAGCGGCCATTCTGGCGAGAGAGCAGATCGAGATGCTGGAGACGATGGCCGTCTCGCTCGCGCCGACCGGGCTGCCTCCCGGTAAGGTCGTCCTCAGCCTGCAGGATGTCACGGCGGGCTACGATCCGGCAGCGCCCGTGCTGCGCGATCTCTCGCTGACGATAACGGGGCCGGAGCGCGTGGCTATTGCCGGGCCGAACGGATCGGGCAAAACGACACTGCTGAGGCTAATCGCAGGGGTATCGGAGCCGTGGTCCGGCACGATCAGCCGGACTGCACGCTTTGCGATGCTCGATCAGACCGCAGGCATTCTCGACCCCGAACGGTCCATCGCGGAAAATTATCACGCCCTCAATCCGGGCACCGACGATTTCACCTGCCGGTCGGCCCTGGCGAAGTTCCAGTTCAGGGCGGACGCTGCGCTGCAACGCGTCGGCACCCTCAGCGGTGGGCAAATCCTGCGGGCCGGTCTTGCCTGCATCCTGGGTAGCCCAGCGCCGCCGCAATTGCTTATCCTCGACGAGCCGACCAATCATCTCGATCTCGATTCCATCGCCGCAATCGAAGCGGGGCTCTCGGCATTCGACGGCGCCATGCTGGTCGTCAGCCATGACGAGGCGTTTCTGGAAGCCATCGCGATATCGCGGCGCCTCAATCTTGCACCCTGGCCGCCTCGGTGACGTCATCGATCTGAAATGAACAGGCAACAGGCGCTCCCCGGGCTTGCTCAGGGTGCTTTTCATTGCCCGTGTCTATCGTTCGTCCCATCGGCGAATCTAAGGCAGGGACGTGACGGTGCTGTCCGGCATAGACGTCGCCGACCTGTTGCAGAGCCGGGCAGAGACGCTTCGCGGCCACCCCGGATTGGAAATCCTCTGCCCTCGAACCCCGGTTGACCTGCGCGCTTTCCTCGTTCGATCTGCGCCGCTGCAATGATCGCGTGCGACGGCATCGAATGCACCACGGTCCGCGAGATCGCGCGGCTGACCAACAACAGCTCCTCGATCGTCTCGGGCTATTTGCGCAGCAAGCACGAATTGCTGCTCTGCGCCTGCTGCATACTAATGGAGCGCGCGACTGCGCTGTGACAGCGAGGCGGGGGACCTGTTCCACCGCGCAATCGTCGATTCAGGGGGAATGCCGAACGGTTACAGGCGCGGCCTGCGCCGCAGTCGCCCCTAAGCAGCGTTTAGAGTATCGCCACACAGCCGATTGACACCCCTAGAACTAACCTGCGGAGCAGGCAGGGCGAGATCCTGACGTTCCAGTTCGCCGGCTGATCCCGTAACCAGACTCGATTGCCCTGGGCCGAGCGGGACATCAGCGCGCCGCATCATCCAGAATGCGTCTATACCCCCGCAGCGCACGAGATAGGAAAAAAGCCGAGATCGCCGCCGCCACTGCACATGTCAGCGAAAGCGACAGCCCCACGCTGCGCTCGTCTGCAAAGACATGGTCGGTCAGCAGCGCCACGATCGTCGGCGCGGCGCCGAGGCCCATGACACTGGCGACGAAAACATAGATCGAAGCCGAAATCCCGCGCATCCGGTTGGGCGTGGCGAGTTGCAGCGCAGAGGACGCCAGCGCCATCGGCAGGCTGTAGGCAAAGCTCGCCAAAGTCGCGACGATCATCGCGAAACCATAGGACTTTGCGAAGGCCAGCGCGATCGAAACGGGGATCAGCAGCAGCGCCGCCGCCATCGGCACCCGCATCAGGGCATCCGCCCTTCCGCGCCGTTCCAGCCAGCTCGCAATCACCGGGCCGCACAGCACACCCAGCGAGCCGGTTACCAGCACCGCCACGCCGTACTGTACGCCCACAGTTGCTGCGCTCGCTCCGAAACGGCGCATCAGCATCGCCGGCATCCACGCCGGGAAAGCGTAGAGCACGATCACCAGCGAAGCCATGCCGGCGTAGAAGTTGCCGTAAAAATCACGCCGATCGACGAAGACCTGCCATACCTGGGCTATGGCCATGCGTTCCGGCTTAGTTTCCGTCAGCGCCAGCTTGCGCGAAGGCTCGCGAATCCGCAGCATCATCAGAGCGATCGCGAAACCCGGCAGGCCCGCCACCAGGAACACCACCTGCCATGGCTTCAGTTCCCCAAGGTAGGGCACCGCGCTCAGATCCCAGCCCTGCGCCGCTTCCAGCAGCAAGCCGCCGAAGATCAACGCCAGACCGCCGCCGATGTAGGGACCCATCAGAAAGATGCTGAAGGCGCGCGGGATAAGCCGCGTAGGGAAACTGTCGACGATGATCGACCATGCAGCCGGGGTCAGGCACGCCTCCGCCCCGCCCACGCCCATGCGCGCGATAAACAACTGCCAATAACTGCGTGCAAGGCCGCACAGGCTAGTGCCGAGGCTCCATAAGCCAATGCCGCCGAGCAGGATTACCTTGCGATTGCCGGTGTCCGCCATCCGTCCGAAGATCGGGCTGAAAACAATATAGGCGAAAGTGAACGCCAGACCCTGCAACAGGCTGAGCCGCGTGTCCGATAGCCCGAAGTCCGCCTTCAACGGCCCGATCAGCAGGTTCAGTACCTGCCGGTCGACGAAGCTGAAAGTATAGGCCAGCGTCAGGACGAAGATCAGATACCAGGCTCCAGCGCTCGGTGCATCGTCCTGTTCGGAGATGGGCGCCGTCTGCGAGGGGGGCGGTAGTTCGGCCACTGCCACACCGCTCATGCTCTTCTGGCCCGCAGGATCATGTCGCTGGCGATACGGCTGATGCATCGACAAACGAGTTCGACATCCTCCACCGTGCTTCGGGGTCTGATCTCGATACACGCGGCGGCGCCTTCCATCAGCCGCTCGTCGGGCATGCCAATGACTTGCGCCATCTTCACCGCTGGGTTGGTCATCAGAGATCTCTCCATTTCGACCGCCGCAGCGTTCTCGCCGCTGGTCTTGCGCTTGTCCTTCGCGCGGCTGTGGTAGATCAGCGCTTCGCCGGGCCCGTGAGCGCACACGGCGGCGGCAAACGAGCCGCCGACTGTCTGCGGATCAAGGGCCTTGTCCGCGCGCAAGATGGCATCATGTTCCATCAGTCGTGCATCCTTCATCCGCGTATGTGCCCTGCTTGGCCGGCCGCTGCTCCGCTGCCCACGCCCGTGTTTCGGACGAGGAGAGCCGTTGCAATGCATTGCCCAGCAGCAGGCGCTTCGGCGCTCGACAAACCGGGCCGATCGTCAACAGCTTCGCCAAAATCCATGCTTGGCATATCGTAGAGCAACACGGCGTCGAAGCGCGCCATCTCTTGCAGCTTCAGCAGCATGGCGGCAGCAGGTTGGTGACCATTGCAGGTTCGACGCCGATCGCCCGCGACATGCTCTCAAAGGCATTGCAGCGAAACGCAGGGCCTTTGGTGGCCACGAAGACTTCCAGTTTGCGGGGCAAGCCGCTCTCCCGTTTATCCGTAGCGCGGCCCGCTTGCAGGGGTCGGCGCCATTATATCAGTACATCTTACTTGTGGATGTGTTCGGCAAAAGCTGCATCGCTTGACGACCCTTTGCAGGCCCTCCGAATCCTTGGTGAACTTAAGGTTATATAAATAAGCACTACTCATCAACCTATGAGATCATCATGTGACCGAACCAATCCACTCCTCGATCATCGGCCGGATCGGCTCACCTACCAGTTCCAGCACCGGTCCATCGCCGCGCGCCATGTAAGCCATCTGCCCATAGCGATGCTTTGGCGAAGCTCCGGCCGCGATCACGCGCCAGCCTTGCTCCAGCAAGACCTCCACCTCAGTCCCAACGTCCTGAACCCACGCACCGACATGCGCGCGCGAAATCGCCAGCAGCGCCTCGTAAGCGCCGCCCGGCACCATTTCGATGAGTTCGAAATGAATTGGTCCCTGACGAGAATACGTTACCGTCAGGTGGGCCTCCGACCATCCGGTATCGGGCAGCCAAATTCGAAGTGGATCGAACTGACGAACCGGCGCCCAGTCGATGTTCAGCTCTCGACCAATAGCATCCATCGACTGACGGATATTCGGGACGATCAACCCATGGTGGTGGAGATTTGCAAACTCTTTCAATTCACCCTCTTGTCGTTTTATCTGTTTGTTCAGAACATGCCTGCGATTCGCTCTCTGCTCCGGGCAGGCGCGGGATAATTCCGGCAACTTGGGAGATCATCGCAATGACCGGCCTTATCGTGGAGCACCGCGGCCCCGTCTGCCTGCTGACTATCGACCGCGTAGACGCACGCAACGCACTTGATGCCGTGACATCGCATGCGCTCGATGCGGCGATCACGGCGGCAGAGGCTAATCAAGAGGTTGGTGCGATGATCCTGACCGGCGCAGGCGACAGGGCGTTCTGTTCCGGCATGGACCTCAAGGAGGCGGAGCGTATCGGCGCCGGCCACGGGCTGATCCCGGGACGCGGCTTCGGCGGAATCACCGAGCGCAGGCGCACCAAACCCCTTATCGCCGCGATCAACGGCACGGCGGTGGCAGGCGGGTTCGAGATTATGCTGGCTTGCGACATGGTCTTCGCCGCCGACCATGCATTGATGGGGCTGAGCGAGGTCAAACGCGGCCTGTTCGCCTTTGCCGGTGGCATCCAGCGACTGGCGGCGCAGGTCCCCCGCGCCACTGCGCTGGCGATGATCATGACCGGCGAACTGCTTCCCGCCCGCAGGCTTTACGAACTGGGCGTGGTGACCGAAGTGCTGCCCGGCGATCAGCTGCTGGAACGCGCAATGGCGGTGACGCAGGCGATGCTGGGGCATAGCTGGCAGGCGATCCGCAACGGGCGCGAGCTTTACGAAATCTCCAGCGGTATGGAGATCGGCCAGGCGCTGGCGGTAGGCAACGCCTGGGGCAAAGCCACGCTGGACAGCGCCGACAGCCGCGAAGGGGTAGCCGCCTTCGCCCAAAAGCGTGATGCCCGGTTCGGGCAACGCTGAGGCGCCCTCAGGCGAGATGTGAAAAATTACAATCACTGTTGACTGTTTTATCTCGTGAGGCTTAGGATCGCAAGCATCACTTCGACAGAATCAAACATTCTTGTATGTTTTTTGATTTTGCCGCGGACTGGTCCAGTGCCTTACAGCGCGGGCCTCATGGGAGAGAAGGCCGATGCTCGATCTGGTTGCGGATCAAAAACCCGAAAACGATTTCGCGCGCATGGATTATGAGCGCGATCGCAAGGGTCCGCCGGAAGGCTTTCCAAAGTTCCCCGATATCCCCGGCAGCCGCTATACCGACAAGGAATTCCTGGCGCTGGAAAAGGAGATGATGTGGGACAAGGCCTGGCTCTATGCCGGCCATGTCGACCAGATTCCACGGCCTGGCACCTGGTTCCTCACCCGTAATCCCGGCGCGCCGATCATCGTCACGCGCACGCTGAAGGGCGAGGTCAAGGCCTTCTTCAACACCTGCCAGCACCGCGGCGCGCCCTTGGTGGCCGAGGATTCTGGCGAAGGGCGCGGCTTCGTGTGCGGCTATCACGGCTGGAGCTACACGCTGGAAGGCAAGCTCACCGCCGTGCGCGACAAGCGCGATTTCGTGGACCTCGACTTGTCGTGCCGCTCGCTGAAGGAAGTGCGCTGCGAACTGCTCGGCTCGCTGATTTTCGTCAACCAGGACCCGGAAGCGCAGCCGTTGATGGAGCACATCGGCCCGATGGCAGCGCAGCTGGAACAGTACGATCTGGAAAACCTGCGCCTAGTCGACAGCCGTAGTTATGAGGTGGACTGCAACGTCAAGATTCTGCTCGACGCGTTCCTTGAGGTCTACCACATCAAGTCGATCCACGTGAACACGGTGGACCGCTTCCTCGACCACCGTTCCATGATCGTCACGCTCTGGCCCAACGGCCATAGCCGCATGGCGACGCCCAACCGCCGTCCCGACTGGGTCGATCCGGGCACGGTGGGAATGCCGGTAATCCCCTCGATCACCGAATTTCCGGCCAAGAACAACGTCAGCTACCAGATTTATCCGAACTTCGTGATGCCGCCTGCCCCCAGCGGCGTGCCACTGCTGCAGTTCTGGCCGCTGGGGCCAAAGCGCACCCGCGTGGTATCGACCTGGATCGCCCCCGATCACGATGCCGAAAACCCGCATCCGCTATGGGAAACGCGCCTCAACAACTGGGAGCGTATCCTTTACGAAGACCTGCAATACGCCCCGCAAATCCAGGAATCGCTGGAAAGCCCCGGCTTCAAGGGAATGCCGCTGAACTATCAGGAACGGCGCATCTACCACTGGCACGAGGAACTGGACCGCCGCATCGGCCTCAATATCGTGCCGGAAAAGGCCCGCGTCGAGCAGGTGCTGGGTGACTGGGTCCAGCGGGACTGACCGACGAAACTAGACACGGGAGAGAGCAGATATGGCGGACCTCGCAGGAAAGGTCGCCGTCGTCGTCGGCGCGGCCAACCGGGGCAACATGGCGCAAGTGATCGCGCGCAGGCTGGCAGCAGACGGTGCGACGGTGATCGTCGCCGGGCGCAAGGCTGATGAGCTGGAGCGGCTCGCAGCCGAACTGGGCGGGCTGGCCGTCACCGGCTGCGACCTCACCAGCGAGGCGGATCTGGCACGGCTGGGTGAGACGGTGCGCGGTGCTTACGGCGGCGTGGATATCGCGGTCAACGCCACCGGCTGGGGGCTGCTGAAACCCTTCCTCGAAACCACCAAGGCCGAGATCGAGCAGATGACGGCGCTGCAGTTCACCGGCGCGATCCTGTTTTATCAGGCGATGCTGCGGGTGATGCGCGATGGCGGATCATTGATCCAGATCTCATCCGCCACCGCCTCGATCATGCTGGAGGACCACGCCGCCTACATGGGCACCAAGGCCGGCGCCGACCATGTGATCCGCTGCGTCGCCAATGAATTCGGGCATCGGGGCATCCGCGCCAATTCGGTCGCGCCGGGCTTCACCGTCACCCCGATGACCGAGAAGGCATCAAAGAACACCGCGATCATGGACACTTTCGCCAAGGAATATCCGCTAGGCCGGGTGGGCACCAGCGAGGACATTGCCGAAGCCGTGTCCTGGGTGGCCAGCGATGCCTGCTTCATGAGCGGGCAGGTGCTGCAGGTCAACGGCGGGCTGACCCTGCGCCGTAACCCCACCAATGCCGAGATCGTTGGTGCGGTGAAGGCCGCGCGGCAGGCGACACCTGCAGCGGCCTCCCCGGCATGATCCGGGGCGTCCATCACGTGGCGATCTCGACGCCTGACCTCGACCGTTTCGTCGACCACTACCAGCGCTGGTTTGGCTTCGAAAGCGCCGGTAAGGAAGGCGGCTGGCAGGCCGGAAACGAACGAATTGATACCATGGTTGGCCTGAACGGCAGCGCCGCGCGCTATGCCATGATCCGGCTGGGCAACCTGCATATCGAGGTGTTTGAATATGCCAGCAACGACCCCCAGACCGTCCACCCGCGCATGTGCGACCGGGGCATCACGCATCTATGCCTCTACTGCGACGACGTTTTCGCCGAATATGAGCGGTTGAGCGCGCTGGGCATGGAATTCAACTGCGCGCCCGGCGGATCGGCGGCGACGCGCGCGACGTATGGCCGCGACTGCGACGGCAACATGGTGGAATTGTTGCAGATCGTCGATCCCGACAGCGCTTTTGCGTTCGAGAAGCAGTGCGTGGCCTGCTAGGCCGATGCGATGGATGCACGCCTTGCCTGAATCGAACCCTTATCCCGACGACCCTGAAGTCGAGCGCCGTCTCGGCTATGAATTCGAGGACATCGCACCCGATCATTACCGGGTTCAGCCGGTGCCAAGCGGGCTGCTGCGCCTTTACGGCGGCATGGTGGCCTCGCAGTGCCTGGCCGCTGCGCGCCTGACGGTGCCGGCGGACAAGGTCGCGCACAGCCTCCACGCCTATTTCCTCCAACCGGGCCTTACCGACCGGCCCGTGGATTTCGCAGTCACCCGCGAAAGCGACGGTCGCACGTTCGCCAATCGCATGGTGCGCATGACGCAGAATGGCGCGCCGATCCTCAACATGATGGCCTCTTTCAAGAAGCCTGAACCGTCCGCCAGGCACTGCGTGGCGATGCCGGACGTACCCCCGCCCGAGAGCCTGACCAGTCTTGCTGACCTGGTCGCCGCCTATGGCGACCGTCTGCCGGAGCGGCACCGCCCGTTCTGGCGCCGCCGCCAGCAGATCGACTGGCGCCCACTGGAATTCTTCCCCTTCGATGAGCACGAGGTCCGCCCCGCGAGCCGCAGCTTCTGGTTCCGCGCCGTCGGCATGGTCGACGGGCCGCTGGACGTGCACCAGCGCCTGCTCACCTACGCTTCGGACCTGCACATCTTCCATACGGCGCTGGGTCCATTGGGGATCGGCTGGGCGAACGACTTCCTGCAATCGAGCAGTCTGGACCACGCGGTCTGGTTCCATGACGAATTTCGCGTGGACGAATGGCTGCTTTACGCGATGGACAGCCCGGCGGCGAGCGACGCCATGGCGCTGGGCCGCGGCAACGTGTTCCGCCGCGACGGCACGCTGGTCGCCACCGTCAGCCAGCAGGGTCTGGCGCGGATGCTTGACGAAGAACGGAAAGGCAAACTGTGAGCGAAGCCTTCGTGCCGCGCGCGCCGCATCGCACTTTCGAAGACCTGGAACTGGGCGAGTTCCGCCGCTCTTCTCCGCGAACGGTGTCGCAGGAAGAGATGCTGGAGTTTGCGCGCAAGTACGATCCGCAGTGGTTCCACACCGATCCCGAAAGCGCCGCACAGTCAGTCTTCGGCGAGGTGGTGGCGAGCGGGATTCACGTGCTCGCCCTGTGGCGCCAGATGGACCACGAGATCAACTGGGACATCGACTGGGTCTGCGGCGTGGGCTGGGACGAACTACGCCTCAAGCGGGCTATCCGTGCCGGCGATACTATCCACGTGACGAGCGAGATCGTTAGCCTGGAGCCCTCGAAAAGCCGCACCGATCGCGGCACGGCTATGACGCGCTATGCCGTTGTCCTGGAAGACGGCACCGAGGCCGTGACGTTCACCAGTATCAATTTGGTCTATACGCGCGGCGCGAGGGAGCGGATGGCCGGCACCGCGCGCTAAAAGCGCTGGTGCCGAACCACCCCCTCATGGCTGCATGAGCCGCGAATATCAGCCCCTTGATTCTATCCCTCGTCATTCTCGCGAAGGCAGGGACGACGGAAAGTTCATGCGATAATCAACGCCGCTGGTCGAACCGCCGCCCCAGCATGGCGCCGGCAATGTTGACCTTCTGGATGTCGATCGCGCCCCCCGCGATGCCCCAGCCCCAACTGTCGCGCAGACGGCGTTCCATCGGGAATTCCTTGGAATAGCCGTAGGCGCCCATCAGCTGCATCGCATCTCCGGTCACTTCGCGGGCGATGGTGTTGGCAAAGCACTTGCCAGTGGAGCTGTGCAGCACCGAAGGCAGGCCATCTTCGGCCAGAGAAGCCGCGCGCCAGATCAGCAGGCGGGCGGCTTCCACCTTCATCTGCATTTCCGCCAACTTGATCTGCACCGCCTGAAATTCGGCGATGGGCTTGCCGAACTGCTTGCGCTCCTGAACATAGGCGCTGACATCCTCCAGCGCGCCAGAAGCCTGTGCGAGCGACATCGTGGCATTGCCGCAGCGTTCGAGGTCGAAGGCCTCCATCAACTTCTTGAAGCCGCCGCCGGCATGGACGATCACGTTGTCCAGCGGCACTTCGCAGTCATCGAAATTGATGTCTGACGAAGGTATGCCGCGAAAGCCCATGAGCTGTTCGTTCGGCCCGAACGAGATGCCCGGCGCGTCCTTTTCCACCAGCACCGCACCGATGCCCTTGGCGCCCGGTTCGTCCGAAAGGCGGCAATAGACCACGTAAGCGTCGGAATGCCCGCCGCCCGAGCACCACCTTTTGGTGCCGTTGATGACCAGCTTGTCGCCCTTGACCACGCCTTTGGTCTTGAGGTCTGTCAGCGCGCTGCCCGCATCCGGTTCGGACATCGACACGGCAATCACCATCTCACCGGCGCAGACCGCAGGAACGACGCGCTTCTTGAGCGTATCCGAGGCGAAATACTCGATCGCGCGCACCGGGCCGACCGAGCTTTCGAAGATCGGGAAGCCGACCGCCGACGAAATCTTGCCGAATTCCTCCAGCACGATCAGCGCCTCGATATTGCCCATGCCAAGGCCGCCCAGCTCGCTCGACACGTTGATGCCCAGGAAGCCCATCTCTGCATAACGCTTCAGCAGCGCGCGGCTAGGCGGCTTGTTGTCACGCTCCAGTTCGGCGGCGACGGCGGGCAGTTCGGCACGGGCGAACGTGCGGGCGGCTTCCTGGAGCTGGAGCTGGTCTTCGGTCAGCTTGAAGTTCATCGCTTGGGTCTTTCAGAGCAGATGGGGTTGTTCGATGAGGCTGGCGAGCGCGGCCATGAAACGGCCGCCGTCGGCCCCGTCGATCGCGCGGTGGTCGCACGAGAGGGAGAGGTGGAGTACCGGCACGATGCGGATCGCGCCGTCGTCGTCGATGGGTTCGGGCCGCGCCGTGCCGACCGCCAGGATCGCGCCCTGCGGCGGGTTGATGATGGCGTCGAACTGCTCCACCCCGAACCCGCCGAGGTTGGAGAGGGAGAAACTGCCGCCCGAAAATTCCTCCGGCTTCAGCTTGCCGCTGCGGGCGCGCTGGGCCAGCGCTTTCATAGCCGAGCCGATCTGCGCCACCGACAGGTCGTCGGCACCGAACACGATAGGGGTGACGAGGCCCTTCTCGGTCGCCACGGCCACGGCCACGTCGGCCGAGGCGAAGCGGTGGATGTCGTTGCCGTGAACCTGGATATTGACCGCCGGCACTTCCATCAACGCCAGGGCGCAGGCCTTGACGATGAAGTCGTTGACGCTGGGCTTGTCAGGGCCGAGCGACGCCCGCAGCGCCAGCAGCCGATCCGCTCGCACCCGGCGGCGGACATAGAAATGCGGGATCTGCTGCTTGGATTCGGTCAGACGGCGCGCGATCGTGCGGCGCATTGAGCTCATCGGCGCGATATCGACGCTGCCGGCGACAGGCGGGGCGGGGGCTGGCGCAGGCGTCGGGGCCGGCGCTGCGGCGACTGGAGCTGGTTGCGGCGCGGCTTGGCTGACCACCGCCAGCACGTCATCGCGGCGCACCTTGCCCCGGTGACCGCTGCCCTTGACCTTCGCGAGGTCCAGCCCGTTGAGCGCGGCAATGCGACGCGCAACCGGGGTGGAAAGCACCCCGCTATGCGCCGTCATCGCAAAGACGCCCGCAAGCTCAGGCTGACTTTCTGGGCGCCCGGCCTGATGCACATCCTGCGCGAAAATGCGCCCTCCCCTGCCCGTGCCGGTGACCGTCGCAAGGTCAACGCCGAGACGCTGTGCCTCGGCCAGCGCGACCGGACTGATGGCGATACCTTCGGGAACCGGTGGCGGGGCGGTAGCGACAGGTGCAGCCGCAGGAGCAGTCACTGGCGCGTCATCCTCACCCTCAGGCCCGAAACCGGCGTCTGAGGGACGAAAGGCCGCGATCACCGCGTCGATCTCAGCCGCGCTGGCCTCGCCGCCATCGCTCAGCACACCCAGTAGCGCGCCCACCGGATAGGTCTGCCCGGCCTCGGCCATGATGCGCACGAGGCGGCCGTCCTTTTCGGCCTCGACCTCGTTGGTGATCTTGTCCGTCTCGATAAGCGTGAGCACGGCGCCGCGTTCGAACGGAGCGTTTTCGGCCACCATCCAGTCGGCGATCGTGCCTTCGGCCATTTCGATACCCCACTTGGGCATCGTGAAAGGCGTGAGTTTCGCCATCGTCCGTTCCTCCCTCAACGAAAGGCGAGGACGCGGCGGACCGCTTCCTCGACCTTCTGCGGCGAGGGCACCCAGGCGCGCTCAAGATTGCGGGCGAAGGGGATCGGGCTATGCGGCGCGGTGACCATCTGCGGCGGCGCCTTCAGGCTGGAGAAAGCCCGCTGGGCCACCATCGCGCAGATATCGGCGGCGAGGCTGCAACGCGGCGGAGTTTCGTCCACCACTACCAAACGCCCGGTCTGTTCGACGGATTCCAGGATCGCATCCTCGTCCAGCGGGCTGGTGGTGCGCAGGTCCAGCAGATCCATGCCGATGCCATCCGCCGCCAGCTTGTCCGCCGCTTTTTCCGAGAAGCTGACCATCCGGCCGCAAGCGATAACGGTGACGTCGCCGCCCTCCCGCACCACACGCGCTTCGCCGAAACGCTGGCGGTAATCGCCCTCGGGCACTTCGCCCTTCACGCCGTAAAGCGTCTTGTGTTCGAAATACATGACCGGGTCATCGCCGCGCAGGGCTTCGGTGAGCAGGCCCTTGGCGTCGGCCGGGGTGGTGGGTAGCACCACCTTGAGGCCGGGCATCGCGGTAAGCATGGCATAAACCGACTGGCTGTGCTGCGCCGCCGTCGACATGCCCGCGCCGTAGACCAGTCGCACCACGGCAGGGCACTTGGTCTTGCCGCCGAACATGTAGCGGAACTTGGCCATCTGGTTCCAGATCTGGTCGAGGCTGACGCCCACGAAGTCCGCGAACATCAATTCCGCCACCGGCCGCTTGCCCGCCAGCGCCGCGCCGGCTGCTGCGCCGATGATGGCGCTTTCAGAGATCGGCGTGTCGATCACGCGCTCCGGCCCGAATTTCTCCCACAGGCCGGGGCTGGTTCCCCAGATACCGCCGATCGCCTCGGGGCCGCCGGCGGTGCCGTTGCCGCCGACCACATCTTCGCCAAGCAGGATGATGTCGGAATCGCGTTCCATTTCCGCGTGCAATGTCGAGACGATCGCCTCGCGGATGTTCATGATGGCCATTTGCGGTCCCTCAGTAATATTCGACGTAGACGTCGTCGGCGACGGTGGCGGGATCGGGCAGTTCGTCGGCGCGGGCTTCCGCCACGGCTTCCTCGATCTGCGCGATGACTTCGGCGTCGACCTTGTCGAGATCATCGTCGGTCAGCAGCGCTGCACCGACCACCTTGGCACGGAACGCCTTGAGGCAATCGCGTTCGGCGCGAATACGGTCGATCTCGCCCTTGCCGCGATAGCGCTGGGGATCGCCTTCGAAGTGGCCGTAATAGCGTTCGGTATCGAGCTCGATCGCCGCCGGACCATTGCCCGCGCGCACATATTCGAGCAGTTCCGCAAAGGCGGTGTAGGTTTCGAAGAAGTCGCAGCCATTGGCGCGCCAGGCCTTCATGCCGAAACCTTCGGCGCGGCTGGCGATGTCCTTGTTGGTGCCCACGGCATAGGCATCGCCGGTGTGTTCGGAATAGTGGTTGTTCTCGAAGACGAAGATAGCCGGGACTTTTGTGACCACGGCGAGGTTCATCGCCTCGAACGTGGTGCCCTGATTGCAGGCGCCGTCGCCCGAGAAGGCGATGCCGACGCGGCCCTTGCCGTCGATGCGCGCGGCGATGGCCGCTCCCACCGCCTGCGGTGCGCCGCCGCCGACGATGCCGTTGGCCCCCAGCATGCCCACGTCGAGATCGGCAATGTGCATCGAGCCGCCCCGGCCCTTGCACAGCCCTCCGGCGCGGCCGAAGATCTCCTTCATCATGCCCTTCACGTCGCAGCCCTTGGCGATGCAGTGCCCGTGACCGCGGTGCGTGGAGACGATCATGTCCTCCACCGTAAGCTGGTCGCAGATGCCCACGGCAACCGCTTCCTGCCCCGCGTAAAGGTGGGTGAAGCCGGCAATCTCGCCGGTCTTGATCTCTTCGTGCAGTCGCTCCTCGAACTCACGGATGACTTTCATCCGGCGATAGGCGCCCAGCAGTTCGTCGCGGTTAAATTGCACGGTTAGCTCTCCCGTCCGTGTTCTTTTGCCCGTCTTCCCAAAACACTCTGCTCATCCTGAGACTGAGCGGGGAGAGGGGCTGTCCTGTTATAGATCGTCAGGCCCCTTTTCGCCGGGGCCGTAGATGTAGTCGTCCATCACCTTGTGGAAGTGGCGGATGCGCAGTTCCTGATCGCCGATCCACAGGCCGGGGAAGTAATCGGACTTCATGCCCGTCTGCACCGTGGGCAGGTTGAAGGCATCCTGGTCGAGGACCTGGCCGATAGTCTTGTCACCGTGCCTGAAGTGCTGATGGCGCACCCGTTCGGGCCATTCCTCGCCTTCGGGGACAAGGCCGAACATCCAGATGTCGTAGAGCATCTTGTTCGGATCGCTGGCATGAGGACGCTGCCGGAACAGCATCACGTCATCGGCGTGAACGTTGACCGACACGTTCGGGAAGATAGTGTAGTGGTAATCGTCGGTAAGCTGCTCATCGTTCAGTTCGGAATAGTCCTTGCCCTGCGAGGCGCCGTGTTCGCGCTTGAACAGCTGCACATCCCGGCGGATGTCGGAGACGCGGCCTTCGTATTCAGCCGGATCCATGCCGGCGTGGACCATGATTTCGTGGATCGCGGGCGGTATCTGGCTGGGCATGGCAACGCGAGGGCTGATTGCCGCGAACGGGATCAGGTAACGGCTGTGCTTGCCGTAGCAGTCGATCTGGACGTTGACGTCATCGAGATACCACTTGAGCTGCGGGTGGATGCCCTGGACGTGATAGGTCTCGTTGAAAGCGTCCACCGAGGTCTTCCAGTTGCAGTCCCACTCCACCGTGATGTCGCGCATCCAGGCCATTCGCTCGGGGTGGTAGGGTTCGAGATGGCGCTTGAGGGGATCGATGAACTCCTCGAACGGTTCGACATCCTGGTCGAGCGAGAACCATACGAAGCTGTTCCACTCGGTGCAGGGCAGCGCGGTCAACGCCATGTCCTTCGGCCCGCCCTGAAGGAACGTGCAAAGGTCCGGGATGTGGTCCAGCTTGCCGTCGAGGCCGTAGGTCCAGTGGTGGTACATGCACTGAAACTTCTCGGCATTGCCGCGCCCTTCGGGGCGCAGGCGGTTGCCGCGGTGCAGGCAGACATTCGGGAAGGCGCGGATCGAGCCATCGGCCTGGCGCACGATCAGCACGGACTCCTTGCCGATATCCGTGCAGATGTAGTCGCCCGGCTCGGGCATGTCATCGCTGCGGCCGCCCAGCAGCCACACCTTGGTCCAAACGCGCTCCCATTCCAGCTTCATGTAATCGGGCGAGTAGTAGCGCGCCGCCGGAATCATCTCGGTGCCAAGCTGCGGGTCGGGCGCCTTTTCGGTGGGGGTACCGTTGCCGACGCTTTCGGGATCGACGCGGTACGGATGGACGACGCGGCGCACGTCCATCGCGCCTGCGTCCCATCCCATGACATGATCGTTCATCAGAAGTGCGTCCGGTTGGTGAAGCCCCCGTCCACGACGAGATGCGAGCCGTTGCACCAGCTCGCGGCGTCGCTGGCGAGGAAGGCGATGGCCTTTGCCACTTCCTCGGGCCGGCCAAGGCGGCCCGACGGCTGCTGGCGCAGCTGCGAGGCGTAGAACTTTTCCATCGTACCCTTGATCATGTCCCAGTTGCCGCCCTCGAACTCGATCGGGCCGGGGGAGACGACGTTGACGCGGATGCCGTTCTTGCCGTGCCACAGCGCCAGTTGCTTGCCCCAGGTGATGAGGCTGGCCTTCATGGCGTTGTAGGGCTGCGGGCCGCCCATTGCCTCTCCGGTGGACGTGGTGCCGAGCAGAACGATCGAGCCTCGCTGCTGCTCGGTCATCTTCTCGATCACGCCTTCGACGGCGCGGACCACGGCCATCACGTCGGTTTCGAAGGCGTTGTACCAGTACTTTTCACTGCCCATGCCGCCGCCGGCCGAAGTGAAGGGCACGAGGATATCGACACCGTCGAGTTCCTCGATCGCCCAGTCGATCCACTCCTTGTAGGCCTCGGGCTGCTTGGCGTTGACCGGCTTTCCGACAACCTTGGTGCCGTACTTGGACAGCGACGCCACGGCGTCCTTGACGCTGTCCTCGCTGCGCGCAGTGAGCGCGATATCGCAGCCTTCACGTGCCAGGACTTCGGCCACGGAATAGCCGATGCCGCGCGCCGCGCCGACGAGGATCGCCTTCTTGCCAGCCAGTCCCAGATCCATATTGCTTCTTCCTTGTCCTAGCCGGCCATCTCCCGGATTCGCTCGGGCGGCCGCTTGTGTCTTGCCTTGCAATGTAGGCCGGTCGCCGCTCACGATGCAATAAAAAAGACAATCACGACTGCCTTTTTTTGATTCAAGGCAATCGGGTCATGCCGCTTGCAGCTCGGCGATCAGGCCTTCGCGCAGACGGAATTTTTGGATTTTCGAAGTCGACATCGGCCACTCTTCCACGAACCGGATATGGCGCGGTACCTTGAAGCCGGCGATGCGGCCCTTGCAGTGGTCGATCAGTTCCTGCTCGCTGGCGGCGGCGCCCTCCGCCAACTCGACGAAGGCAGCGGGGACTTCTGCGTAGCGGTCGTCCGGCAGACCAACGACCTGCGCCAGCTTCACCGCCGGATGGGTCTGCAGCATGGCCTCGATCTCTGCCGCCGCCACGTTCTCCCCGCCCACCTTTAGCATGTCCTTGGTGCGGCCGTGGAACATCACATTGCCGTTTGCGTCGATCGATCCGATGTCGCCGGAGAAGAACCAGCCGTCGCGGATCGCCTCTGCCGTCTTCTCAGGCGCGTTGTAATAGCCCTTGAGGACGTTGGGACCGCCAAGCACGATCTCGCCATGCTCACCCGGCCCGCAGTCCGCGCCGGTTTCGGGATCGACGATGCGGACCTGCCATTCCTCCAGCGGGACACCGCAGCGGCCGGTGCGCACTTCGTAGCTGTCGGAAAGACGGCTGGTGGAAACCGTGCCCGCGCCTTCGGTCAGTCCATAAGTTCCGACCTGGATGGTGTGCGGCATGGCCTCGGCCACCGCCAGCTTGATCCATTCAGGCTGGACGGCGAAGTTGGAGTTCATGATCCGCAGGCGCGAGAGATCGGTGTCCTTGAAGGTCGGGTGGGTGATGAGGTCCTGCATGATCGTGACGAAACTGGGATAGGCGATCGTTGCCCCTTCCCGGCCCAGCATTTCCAGCCCCACGCCCGCATCGAACCTGGGGATCGTCATGTAGACGCCGCCAATGTCGAGGATCATCGTCATCGGCAGGATGCCGGCGATGTGGAAGATCGGCAGCGGCGACCAGACCTTGTCCTCCTCGGTGCACTCGTACCGAACGCCCAGCCCGCGGCTGTTGGCGACTTGCGCGCGGTGGCTGATCATCGCGCCCTTGGGGTTGGCCGTGGTGCCCGAAGTATAGAGGATCATCGCCGTATCCTGCGGTGCAACCGCGTCGATCCGGGCGTCGATCTCGTCCTCGGCGATCTTCGCGCCCTTTGCCAGCGCGGCGTTCGCGGGAACGAGGTAAGGCGCGCAGCGCTCATCCAGGCAAACGATGCTGCGCAGGCGGGGAGCCTCGGGCAAGGAGAGTGCCCAGGGATCGCCCGACTGCGTTAGAGAGGGCATCGCCGCTTCAAGGCGCGCACTGAAATCGAGGCCATCGGCAACCTTGCCGGTGGTGATGATCGCCACCAGATCGGCATCGGCGACGACAAAACCCAGCTCGCTCGCCTGATAACGGGCGTTTACCGGGACCGCGACGGCGCCGGTCATGGTTATGCCGTAGAAGGCTGTGATGAAGTCCAGGCAAGTGGGCAGCAGCAGGCCGACATTGTCGCCCGGCTTCACCCCCATCGCCGCCAGCGCCCTCGCCCAGTCGCGTGCCTTGCGGTTGAGGTCGGCGTAGCCGAGCCGACGGTCGGGGAACACGATAGCATCGCGGTCCGCGAACCTCTGGCCGGAGGACCGAATCATTTCACCCATAGTCAGGATTGGCTGCCTGTCGCCCATCGCCTGCTCTCCCAATGTCCTGTGCTCTTTGCGGTCAGCCGCTGCTGCGGTTGCCGTGCGAAGTCTGTTTGAAAGGAGATTACCAAGCCGATTGAAAATTACAATCAGTCATGCATGTTTTAATTTCTGCGCCGGAGAGGACGCCGACGCGGTGCTATCCGCAGGAAAGGCCGGGCTTTACGCGGGCGGTGCGCTTGCACGCGGGAGCAGCTTGGGAGTAAGCGGGCGGGATGGCCCGGTGGATTGCAGTCACCGGCGACAGCAATTTCTCAGGCGAATCACATGGCCCTCTCGCGCACTACCAGCACCGCCAAGCCCCGCGCCGCCGCCAAGGCGCCGGCAAAGTCTGAAGGCGCGAAGGCCGCCGGCAGCACCCTGCAGGCGACCAAGGCCGCCCAAACGCGCAGCCGGCTGATCGACGCGACCGTGCGCTGCCTTGTGAAACACGGCTATGCCAACACCACGACCCCCCGTGTGGCGCAGGAAGCGGGCCTGTCGCGCGGGGCGATGATGCACCACTTCGAGAACGGCGCGGCGCTGATCAAGGCGACCATCGTCGAACTGCACGAAAAGCGCCTGCGGGCGTTCCGCCGCGCCGCCGAAAAGCCTGAGCATGATGTCGATACGCTGGTTGAAACCTACTGGGCGCAGGTGCAGAAACCGGCCTTCATCGCCTTTCACGAACTGGCCATGGCGGCGCGGACCGACAAGGACCTCGCGGGGATCATGCTGCCGTTGCAGGAAGAGTTTCGCGAGCGCTTCAATGCGCAGGCGGAAGTGCTCTTCCCCGAGTGGCGCATCGACCCGGTGGGCTTCGACCTTGCGATGAATTTGTCGGTGACGATCCTGGAAGGCATGGCGATCGCCGTGCAGACCGGGGCAATGGACCCGGTAAAAGTTCCGGCGATGCTTAAGCATCTGGAGAACCAGATTCGCGGTCTGATGATACACCTCGACGACTGACGGCAAACCAAGCCTTTAGCCGGGTGGCCATCCAACATCTAAAAACAATCTTGTTTGTCTTTTTGAATCGCCGGCGCTAGCGTGGCTTCGCGATAGAGGAAAAATCCGGCCGCAGCCGAACCCTTTGCCGTCGATTCGCCCCGATCATGCGATCGATCTAGCCGTCGATTTCAAGGACAAGCCATTTGAACGCGCCCAGAAATTTCACCGCCAAGACCTTCCGCCCCGAGGATGACGGCCCGGACCGTCCGGCGCGCGGGCTTGATGAGGAGGCACTGCGCGCGCAGACCTCGATCTACCGCGACGACATGCTGGCCGGGCAGACCGTACTGATTACCGGCGCTGGCAGCGGCATGGGCAAGGCGGCAGCGTTCCTCGCCGCGAAGCTGGGCGCACAGGTCGCCATCTGCGGGCGCGATGCCGAGAAGCTGCAAACCACCGTCGATCTGGTCAAGGATGCCTTCGGCAGAGACGTGCTGGCCGTGCCGACAAATATCCGCGACCCCGATGGCGTGGAAGCGCTGATCGGCGCCGTGCACGATCACTTCGGCGGCCTAGACACCGTGGTCAACAATGCCGGCGGCCAGTTCCCGCAGGACGCCATAGACTTCAGCCGCAAGGGCTGGATGGCGGTGATCGACACCAACCTCAACGGCACCTGGTGGATGATGCAGGAAGCCGCCAAGCGCTGGCGCGCCGATGGCAAGCCGGGCAACATCATCAACATTGTCGCTAATGTGGAACGGGGAATGCCGCAGGCCGCGCACACCTGCGCCGCGCGTGCGGGGGTGATCTACCTGTCCAAGACGCTGGCCACCGAGTGGTCGCAGTGGAACATCCGCGTCAACTGCATCGGTCCCGGCGTGATCGAGACCGAGGGCTTTCGCATGTACCCCGAAGAAGCGCTCGCCCGCTTCCACAAGGCCAACCCGATGCGGATGCGCGGCAATGCCTGGGACGTGGCGGAATCCATCGCCTATCTCGCCTCGCCCGCAGCGCGCTTCATCAACGGCGACCTTATCGTGATCGACGGCGGACAGGCGCAGTGGGGCGTGATCTGGCCCGCCGGAATGCCGGACTATTTCAGTGAGGACGGGGCCGCCTGAGGCCCGCCGCCCCCTAGCAATCAGAACGACAATAACAGGAGAGAATGATGGGCCGGGTTGAAGGCAAAGTCGCGCTGGTCACCGGCGGCGGCTCGGGACTGGGCGCGGCCGATTGTGAGGCGTTGGCCCGCGAAGGCGCGGTCGTCATTGTCACCGACGTGAAGCTGGAACCGGCGCTGGCCGTGGCCGACCGGATCGGCAACGGCGCCGTCGCGATGGCGCTCGACGTTGCCGACGAGGCGCAATGGATCGCCGTCATGCAGGAGATCGACGCACGTTTCGGACGGCTCGACGTGCTGGTCAACAATGCCGGCGTCGTCCTCAACGCCGATGTCGAGGAGACCAGTCTGGAACAGTTCCGCTGGGTCAGCGCGATCATGACCGACGGCGTTTTCCTGGGCTGCAAGCACGCGATCCCGCTGATGAACAAGGGTAGCGGCGGCTCCATCGTCAACATGAGTTCGACCGGCGCGCTGCTGGGCTATCCGATCTTCTTCGCCTATTCCGCTGCCAAGGGCGCGGTGCGGGCGATGACCAAGTCGGTCGCGGTGATGTGCCAGGAAAAGGGCTACAAGATCCGCTGCAATTCGGTGCATCCCGGCTCGATCGAGACGCCGATGGTACAAACCGCCGAAGGACGACCGGGACAGACGCGGGATATTCCCGAAGGCGTATTGCCGCCGGGAACGGCCGGCCATCCCAAGGACGTGGCGGCACTGGTGCTCTACCTCGCTTCCGACGAATCCCGCTTCGTCACCGGCGCCGAGATGGTGATCGACAACGGTGTGACGATCCGGCCGTTCTGACGCGCGCCTTCACAAAAGCAGGGGCTGACCCGCCTCCAGCCACAGCAGCCAGGCCTTGGCTTCCAGCCCGCCGGCAAAGCCGGTCAGGCTTCCGCTGGTGCCGATCACCCGGTGGCAGGGTGTGATGATCGAGATCGGGTTGCGGCCGTTTGCCGCGCCGACCGCACGGCTTGCGGTCGGGCGGCCGATGGCCAGGGCGATCTGGGCGTAGCTGCGGGTTTCGCCGAAGGGAATCTCCCGCAGCGCATGCCAGACGGTTTTCTGAAAATCGGTTCCGCGAAAATCAAGCGGCAGGTCGAACACCTTGCGGGTGCCTGCGAAATATTCGCGCAGCTGGGCTTCGGTATCGGCGAGGACCGGGTGGTCGCTGCCGTCTTCCAGGAGCCCCAGCGGCACGCGCCCGGGCCGGTCATCCTCCCAAAGCACCGCCACAAGGCCCGCATCGCTGCCCACCAGCGTCAGTTCGCCCACCGGCGAGGCCATTGGTTTGTGAACCAGCGGCAGTGTCGAAACGTGCATGCGAACGAAACCCGAAGAAGCGATTGGCGTGACACCGCCCCTCGTCCGCTTTGCCCGCGCATGTCAATGGCGGCGGCTCGCCTGCGCTAATTCGCCTTGCCGCCGACGCCTTTGAGGTAGGACTCCATGCCCATGATGTAATCGGGGTTCAGCATGAGGGCGCTGTTGGCCATCCGCTCGACATGACGCGCGGAGTCGCGGCCGACGTCCGCGCATAGTTCGATGGCGACCTTGGCCGCGCCCATCTGCTCGCCGTTCTGCTTTGCCAGATGACGGCAGAAATCCATGACCTCCGCCTCGAACGTCTCGTCCTCGAAGACCTGATGGACGAGGCCCATGGTCAGGGCCATGTCGGCGTTCGCGGGCTTGTTCGCCATGATGAGCCAGCGGGCCCAGTGCGGCCCGCAGATGCGCGTCAGGCGCGAAACTCCGCCCGAGGCGGGCAGCACGCCGAACAGACCCTCCGGGAAGGCATAGCCCGCGCTTTTCGCGGCAAGGCGGAAATCACATGAGAGGCTCATCTCCAGTCCGCCGCCAACGCACATCGCATGATGTGCGGCGACAATGGGCTTTTCGACATGCTCCATCTCGTCCCACAACTGCTGCATGTTGTTGAGGTTCAGCCGGTGGTTCTCGCGCACCTTGCTGGCGGAGTTGGCCGCGACGTTCGCCTCTGAGGCGATATTCCGGTTGCCGCCGCGCAGGTCCGCGCCGGAACTGAAATAGCGCCCCGCCGAACGGATCAGCATGACCTTGAGTTCGGGCGTTTCGCGCAGGCGCAGAACCGCCTGCGTCAACAGGTCCATCATCTCGCGGCTGATCGCGTTGAGCTTTTCGGGACGGTTGAGCGTGACGATGAGGATTCCGCCGGTTTCCTCTGTCAGCAGGTGCGGGGCTTCTTCGGTCATCGCCGTCTCCTCAACCACGGGTGCGCGGCAGGCCAAGGCCACGTTCGGCGACCATCGAGCGGTGCACTTCGCTGGTGCCGCCGTAAATCGTCGTGCCGGCCGCATGGCGATAGCACTGGTTGAGGAAACCCGCAGGCCCCGCGCGCCTGGACAGCGAGACCGGCGCGGTCAGGTCCAGCAGATCGCGGCTGTCGCTGAGGAATTTCTCGGAGGAATACATCTTCGCCATCGGCCCGAAGGCATGGTTCGGCTTCTTTTCCACGCTGGACCACTGCGCGCGGTAAGTCAGCATGTCGGAGATCCACAGGTGCGCCACGCTGCGCGCAAGGCGGCACTGGGTGCGGACCTCGCCCGCGATGCCCAGTTCGCCCGTCAGTTCCACAGCCGCCTCGATCATCGCCTTCATGACCTTGGAAAAGCCGCCGCCGTGCTCCAGTTCCAGCGCCGCGCTCATGGTCTTCACGCCGCCGTCGATCTCGCCCAGGCGCCAGCTGTCGGGGATCACCACACCGTCATAGAAGGTGATGTTGGTACGCTCGTCCTGGAAGGTGTGGACGGCCTGGACGGTGACGCCTTCGGTCTTGAGCGGCACGATGAACATCGTCAGGCCCTTGTGCTTGGGCACGTCGGGATTGGTGCGCGTCAGCATCAGGACATAGCTGGAAAGGTTGGCGCCGCTGGTCCACATCTTGGTGCCGTCGATGCGCCAGGAGCCGTCCTCCAACTGCGTCGCCTTGCACTGCGCGGCAAAGACGTCGGAGCCGCACGAAGGCTCGGAATAGCCCAGCGAACACAGCACGTCGCCGCCGGTGATCCGGGGCAGAACGTCGGCCTTGAGTTCGTCCGAGCCGTACTTGTCGATCATCATCGCCACCATCGCGGCGACATTGGCGCCGGGCGTGTTGTAGCCCTGCCGCTCCAGCTCGCCCATGGCCGCGATCCGCGCATAAGGGCTGATCCTGCGCCCGGCGAGATGCTCCGGCAGTCCCGGGAACAGCAGCTTGTGATCGGCCAGCATCTTGTGGACTTCGGGAACGTAGCCCTCCCAGGAATAGTGGAACTTCGCCTTCATCTCCGGCGTGACCTTGGTGGCGAAAAGTTCGGCCAGTTCCGCGCAGACCTGCCGTGCCTCGTCGCCCAGATCGAAGTCGAGCGGGACTTCGCCCGATGCCGGCAGCGCCGGTACTTCGCCCGCGTAGAGCCGGCGCCCCGCTTCCTCCAGCATGAGCGCGGGATCGCCCGCGACCAGCGGCAAGCCCTTGGCGCGCAGGTTGTAAAGGTGGATGTCATACTCGCTCGACAGGCCGAAGCCGCCGAACGTGTGCAGTCCCTGCGCCACCGCACGCGCGGCCGCGTCGCAGGCGTACCAGTAGGCGAGCGAGATCGCCGGGCCCGCCTCGGCGGAACCGTCATAGATGTCGCGGATGGCTTTCCAGGCGAGGAACTTGGCGCCGTCCACATCGCACAACAGGTCCGCAAGCGGGTGGGAGATACCCTGGAACGTACCGATGAGCTGGCCGAACGCCTTGCGTTCACCGGCATATTCGGCCGCCATCTTCAGCGCCTGCCGCCCGATGCCCGAAAGGCTGACGGCGATGTAGAGCTTCCACTCCTCGACGGCGGCGGCGAAAGTCGCCAGCGCTTCCTCTCCCGAGCCGAGCACCGCCGTCTCGCCCGAAGCAAGGTCGATTTCGGCGATGGGGGTGGTGGCAAGGTTGGCCTCGGCGCTGCCCGATACCGTTACCAGCACAACCTCGGCGCCGCGCCGGGCGACCACGGCCTGCGCGACCGCGCCGCCCGCGATCCACTGCACCGGTTTTGCGGCGATATCGTGCATGGCGATGGTAACCACCGCCTGGCCGCCCATCGCCTGGTCCAGCAATGCGTCCTGCCCGCCGAGCTGGCCCAGCAGGCGCGCCGCAACGAGCGCCTCGGCAAGCGGGCCGGAAACAAGCGTGCGCCCGGCCTCCTCCATCAGCAGCGCCGCATCGAACAGGCCCAGATCCATGCCGCCCGCATCCTCCGGCACCCGCATCGCAAAGGCGCCAAGGTCGGCAAGGCCGCTCCACACGCCTGCATCGAAGCCCGCCGTTTCCTGCGCCTTGCGCACGCGCACCGTGCTGGAATGCTCGTCCAGAAAGCGCGCGAAAGTGTCGCGCAGCATTTCCTGCTCGTCGGTAAGGTCGAAGTTCATGGCAGACTTTCCCAAGGCTTAACGCTGTCGGCGCGGCACGCTCCGGCGCGCTTCGTCATGGTCATGAACACAGCTTGGAGGGGCGTTCAATCTGCCGCCCATGGCAATCGCGGGCACGATGCGCCGATCGCTTCGGCGCGGTGAAAACATGGCCAGGTGATCGCACACGCGATTGCTGACATCGCGGCGGCAAGGTCGCCTCGCCATAGCGGAAATAACGGAGCAACCCGGAGCAGCGCCAACTGCTCCGGGTTTACTTCACTATGCTCAATATGACTACTGGATCAGGCGCTGGGCGGGATCTCATCCAGCCAGCGGTCAAGTTCCTTGTGGAAATGCCGCAGCCGCGCTTCCTGTTCGCCCCACAAAGGCCCGCGAAAACCGCGCGACCTTGCGCCTGCCTGCACGATCGGCAACAGGTCTGAATCCTGGTCCAGCACTTCGCCCATGCCGGGCGGTTCGCCAAGGCCGGTGTGGACTGCCTCGGGCCGGGTCGCGCCGGTCACGTCGACGTCGGCGCCCAGCCCCATCCATCCAGGCGCGCCGTAGCCGGGCACATCGACGTGGCGGTAGAGGATCGTCGTCTCGTAGGTGAACTGCTCGGGATCGCTGGCGTGGGGCTTGAAGCGGTGCAGGAACACCGCTTCCGGGTGGCAACCCAACTGCATGTTCGGAAAGATGCCGAAGATCGTACTGTCGGTCAGCTGCGCATCGGAGAAGTGCGAATAATCGATCCCCATGTGCGCGGCGCGTTCGCGCTTGGCGTGGGCTACAGCGGCGCGGCTGTCCATTGCGGTGCCAGCGAAGCTGTCCGGGTCGATGCCCGCGTCGGCCAGCAGCATGGCGATACCCGGGTTGATCGCCTCCTGATCCGGGAAGTGCGAATTGGGCTGGGCCATCGGCACGAACTGGCGCGAGAGCCCGCCGGGGAACAGGTCGATATGAGTGCGATCGTCGATGACGCCCATCGTCTGCGGGTGGATGGCGTGCAGGTGGTAGCTTTCATAAAAAGCGTCGATCCCGCCCTTCCAGTTCGCCGCCCAGTCCGAGCGGCGGTGCTGAACCACGTGCATCCGGTCCATGCGGTACGTCTCCAGCATCGGCAGGATCGGTCCAAGGAACTCGGCCAGCGGCGGTGCGTCCCTGTCCATGTTGATGAACACGAGGCCCACCGCCTCCTCGGCGCGGACCGAGGTGAGGTTGATGTCGTGGCACAACACTTCGGGGCGGAAAGTCTCGGGGTCGGTCACCTTCTGGTTGTGCCCGTCAAGGCCGAAGCGCCACGAGTGAAACGGGCAGGTGAAGCTGTCCTGGCTGCCCATCTCGCCAGTGACTAGGCGGCTGCCGCGATGCGGGCACACATTGTAATGCGCCGCGACCGAGCCATTCTCCAGCCGCACGACGATGAAGCTTTCGGGGCCGATATCGAACTTCACCCAGTCCCCCGCCTCGACCAAGTCGCTGGAAGGGGCCGCCAGCAGCCATGTGCGGGCGAACACCTCTTCCCATTCGCGCGCGAAGAATTCGGGCGAGGTGTAGCGGCTGGGATCGAGCCGCTCCGCCCCGTTGTCGATAGCAGCGGCGGGCTTGTCGAAGGGATGTTCGGAGCCTTTGTGAACGGCCCAGCTACGCGGATCGTAGTTCATGCGCTCCTCTCCATCCGGCGGTCGAGTTCGGCGTGGAAATGGCGCAGGCGGCCTTCCTGTTCGCTCCACAGCGGTCCCCGGAAGCCGCGTGACCGCGCGCCGGCCTGCACGATCGGCAGCAGATCGGAATCCTGATCCAGCACTTCGCCAAGGCCCGGCGGTTCGCCAAGGCCGGTGTGGACGATCTCGGGCCGGGTGCCCCCGCTCATGTCGGTCTCATCGCCCAGCCCCATCCAGGCAGGCGCGCTGTAACCGGGCGCGTCGACGTGGCGATAGAGGATGCAGGTATCATAGGTGAACTGGTTCGGGTCGCTGGCGTGCGGCATGAACCGGTGGAGGAAGATCGCCTCCGGATGGCAGCCGATCTGGCCGTTGGGAAACAGCGAATAGACCACCGAGTCGCTCAGCTGGCTGTCGCTGAACTTCTCGTACCCCAGCCCCAGTTCGTCGGAGCGGCGGCGCTTGGCCTTCTGCACGTCGGAACGGGTCTGCGCGGCGGAGCCTTCGTAACTGGCCGGGTCGATCCCGGCATCGCGCAGCATCGACTGGATGCCGGGATTGACCGTCTCCTGATCCGGGAAGCGCGCGGCGGGCTGGGCGAAGGGCACGAACTGGCGCGAGAGGCCGCCGGGCCACAGGTCGATCTGGGTGCGGTCGTCCATCAGACACTGGGTCTGCGGGTGGACGGCGTGGAGGTGGTAGATCTCGGCAAAGGCATCCACCCCGCCCTTCCAGTTCGCGCCCCAGTCCGACCGGCGGTGCTGGACGACGTACATCTTGTCGATCTCGTAAAGCTCCAATTGCGGCAGGATCGGCGCCAGCCACTGCTTCACCGGCTCGATTTCGGCGTCCATCGAAATGAACACCAGCCCCACCGCCACCTCGCAGCGTACCGAGGTGAGATTGCGGTCATGGCACAGCACTTCGGGGCGGAACGTCTCCGGGTCGGTAACGGCGACGTTGTGACCTTCCAGGTCGAACTTCCACGAATGGAACGGGCAGGTGAAACGGTCGAGCGATCCGAAGTCCGTCGTCACCAGCCGGCTGCCGCGGTGCGGACAGACGTTGTAGTGCGCATGGATCGCGTCGTCCGCGCCGCGCACGATGATGAAGCTTTCCGGGCCGATGTCGAACGTGAAGAAGTCGCCTTCCTCTGGAATGTCGGAGGCCGGGCCAGCCAGCAGCCAGCTCCTCGCGAAGACCTTCTCCCACTCCTCGCGCATGAAGGCGCGGTCATGATAGCGGCGCGGATCGGAGCGGCCGGTGCCGTTGTCTATCGCCGGGCGCACGCGCTCGTTGAAGGGGTGGGGCGTGCCGACGTGGATGTTCCAGTCGTCGAAATCGAGCTTCATCATGGTCATCCCTCTCCTCTGGGACACCGCCTCGCCGGGGGGCGAAGGCGATCCTCCTGGCGGTCAGCTCTCTTCGGCCGAATCGCACCGGGGTGGACATTCATTAGAAAACAGTCATGATTGTTTTTCAAGCATGATCGCGACCTCGTGCGACGATAAGACACGGGAACGCGGCGCAACGGGAGAATGCCGACGATGAGCCGGATCTACGGAAAGATATTTCAGGTCGCCTATGTCGTGCCCGATCTGGACGAGGCGGTGTCGCACTGGACACAGGCGATGGGGGTGGGGCCGTTCTACGATTTCCCACTGCCCCTGCCGTTCGAGGAACTGGCGGTGGACGAACGGCCCGCGCCGCTGGACGAGCCGATCTTCGGCGGCGTGTCGATCAGCTACAGCGGCGATACCATGATCGAACTGATCCAGCCCGGGACCGCGCCTTCCACCTACCGCGACTTTCTGGAAAGCGGGAAAAACGGCGTGCATCACTACGGCACCTGGATTGAGGACTACGACGCCACGCTGGCGCGCGCGCGGGCGGACGGCGTGCCGGTGCTGCTGGAGGGGCGCCTACCGCTATCGCGATTCGCCTATCTCGACACGGCACGCGATGGCCTCAGCCCGCTGGTCGAGGTGATCAAGCCGCTGCCGCCGATGGTGGAACTGTTCGACATGATCCGCAGCGCCGCAGCGCAGTGGGACGGAAGCGATCCGCGCCGAACTATCTGACGGCGGGCGCCAGCCTGCTCCACATTGCGCTGCCGCACCTTGCCGGGCAGCGGCCTTTTAGCGCCGCCTCACGCAGTACAGGCAAAGCGTGTCAGTCCAGCCCGTCGATATGCCGGCGCAGGCCTGATTGCCACGGCGCAATGCGGGCGCTGCGGGTCGCCTCGCCCATCGTCGGGATGAACCGGGTGAGCGCGCCGCCCATTGTCATCGCATCTTCCAGCGAGGCATGAAGGCCCACGCCGACCCCTGCCAGCATCGCTGCGCCCAGCGCGGTCGTCTCCGTATCGGCGGGGCGTTCCACCGGCAGGGCCAGGATATCGGCAAGGTCCTGCGCCATCCAGTTGTTGGCGCTCATCCCGCCGTCAATGCGCAGCATCTTCCAGTCGGCCCCGTCCGCCGCGAAGGCGGCCTGCAGATCGTGGCACTGGTGGGCCAGCGATTCCATGGCCGCGCGCACGATATGGGCGCGGCTGGTGCCCTGCGTCAGGCCGGTGACCACGCCGGTGGCATCGGGCTTCCAGTGCGGCGCGCCCAGACCCGCCAACGCGGGCAGGAACAGGACGCCGCCATTGTCCGGCACGGCGCGGGCCAGTTCCTCGCTTTCGGCCGCCGTGCGGATGACGCCAAGTTCATCGCGCAGCCACTTGATGAGGCTGCCCGCCACGAAGATCGAGCCTTCCAATGCATAAGTGCGCTTGCCGTCCTGCTGGCACAGCACCGTCCCAAGCAGGCGGTGCGAGGAGCGCGGGAGCACAGGTCCCATGTTGGTCAGGATGAAGGCGCCGGTGCCGAAGGTCGCCTTGGTTTCGCCGATGGCGAGGCAGTGCTGGCCGATCGTCGCCGACTGCTGATCCCCCGCCAGCCCGCTGATCGGAATTGCCGCGCCCAGCAGCGCGGCATCGCAGGTGCCGACGGTCCCGGCGGTATCGACCACCTTGGGCAGCGCTGCACGGGGCACGCCGAAAAGGGCGAGCAGATCGTCGTCCCAGTCCGGCCCGTCCAGCGCCAGAAGCTGTGTGCGGCTGGCATTGCTGGCGTCGGAGACATGCAGCCCGCCGGTCAGCTTCCATACCAGCCAGCTTTCGACCGTGCCCAGCGCCAGCCGGTCCCCCAGCGCGCGTGCTTCCGGTACGTTGTCCAGAATCCAGCGCATCTTGGTGCCGGAAAAGTAAGGGTCGATGACCAGCCCGGTGCGGGCCTGCAGCATGTCCTCATGCCCGGCCTCACGAAGCCGGGCGCATTGCGCGGCGGTGCGCCGGTCCTGCCACACTATGGCGCGGGTGATCGGCTCGCCCGTACTGCGGTCCCAGGCGACCACGGTTTCGCGCTGGTTGGTGATGCCCAGCGCGGCGATGCGATCCGCGCCGCCCAGCTTGGCGATTACCTCCTGCGCGCAGGCCAGCGTTTTGTCCCAGATTTCCGAAGCGTCATGCTCGACGTGGCCCGGCTCTGGATAATACTGCGTCAGTTCCGCCTGCGCGACATGCAGGATCTTTCCGTCCGGCGCATAGACGATGGCGCGCGTGGAGGTGGTCCCTTCGTCGAGGACCAGGATATGTTCGCCCTTCACCGCTTCTCACCCATGTACTGTTCTAGTTTTTCGACTTGCCCGCTATCGAGCCTCAATCCCAGCTTGGTCCGCCGCCACAGCACGTCCTGCGCGCAAGTGGCCCATTCGCGCGTCATCAGATAGTCCACTTCTGCAGCGGTCAGGCCGTGGCCGAAATGCGTGCCCAGCATGGCCATGTCGCTGGCCCCGCCCAGCCAGGTGCGGGCAAGGGTGCCATAGGCGCGGGCGATGCGGTCCACCGTCGCGGCGTCAAGGAAGGAATGGCTGCGGGCCAGACCGGCCTTCAGGTCCTCGATCCCCTGCATGGGAAAATCGCCGCCGGGCAGCGGCGCAGTCGCCGTCCAGTCCCTGCCGGTCAGCGAGGGCACCAGGCCG
This sequence comes from Novosphingobium barchaimii LL02, assembly GCF_001046635.1. Classification (GTDB taxonomy): domain Bacteria; phylum Pseudomonadota; class Alphaproteobacteria; order Sphingomonadales; family Sphingomonadaceae; genus Novosphingobium; species Novosphingobium barchaimii. Next base: position 135,661 of record NZ_KQ130453.1, on the reverse strand, counting down.
GCCAGCTTCTCCACCGCATCCTTGGCAAGGTGGCGGTAGGTCGTGATCTTGCCGCCGAACACCGAGAGCAGCGGCGCCGCGCCCTGCAGGTCCAGGTCCAGGTCGAAGCTGTAACCGCGCGTCGCCGCTTCGGGCTTGCCCGAACCGTCGTCGATCAGGGGCCGCACGCCGGAATAGCTCCACACGACATCGGCGGGGGCGATGGCCTTGGCGAAGTAGGCATTGGCCGCCTCGCACAAATAGGCGATCTCCTCCGCGCTGGCCTTCACTTCGCTAAGGGGGCCTTCGTGGTCGCGGTCGGTCGTGCCGATCAGGGTGAAGTCATCCTGATAGGGGATCGCGAAGAAGATGCGCCCATCGGGTATCTGGAAGAAATAGGCATAGGCGTGATCGAACAGGCGCGGCACCACGATGTGCGAGCCGCGCACCAGACGCATCCGCCGCTCGGTCTTCTCACCGGCGCGGCCCAGCATGTCGAGGACCGAAGGGCCCGCGGCATTGACCACCGCCTTGGCGCGAAACCGGCTGGCCCCGCTGCGGATCTGCCACTCCGCGCCCCGGCGCTCCAGCCCGTCGACGGGAGTGCGGGTAAGGATGGTCGCGCCCCGGTCCGCCGCATCGCGGGCGTTAAGCACGACAAGGCGGGCATCGTCGACCCAGCCGTCGGAATAGACGAAGGCCGGGCCGAATCCGGCCTTCAGCGGCTTGCCGGCCGGGTGCCGGTGCAGATTGATGGACTCGGTCGCCGGCAGCGCGCGGCGGCCGCCGATATGGTCGTAAAGGAACAGGCCAAGGCGCAGCAGCCAGCGCGGGCGCAACCCCTTCACATGCGGCAGCACGAAGCGCATCGGCCGGATGATGTGCGGGGCAATGGACCATAGCCGCTCCCGCTCCGACAACGCCTCGCGAACCAGCGCGAACTCGTAATGTTCAAGGTAGCGCAGGCCGCCGTGGATCAGCTTGGTAGAGGCGGAGGAGGTGCCGCCGGCCAGGTCGCCCTGCTCCAGCAGCAGCACTTTGGCGCCGCGCCCGGCAGCGTCGCGGGCAATGCCGCAGCCGTTCACGCCGCCGCCGATGATCGCGATATCGTAGAGGGTTTCGGTCATAATTCTCTCAAAGGATCAGCATGCTGAACGCGCAGGCCACCACCAGGGATGCCAGCGTCGCGGCAACCACCGGCATCGCCGCGCGCCAGCCCATCTGCATTACGAGGTCGAGGCGCGATCGCATCGCCGTTGCCGTGACCGCCAGCAGCAAGAGCGCCTTGGACAGGGTCAGCGTGCCATGGACCACCACCTGCGGCACCGTGACCAGCGAATTGACCACCACCACCGCCAGGAACAGGGTGATGAACCAGGGCATCGCCAGCTTCCTGATCCAGTGCCGCCCGGCCGCGTCCTCGTCAGCCACCATGACCGAGACGATCGCCACCACCGGCGCCAGCAGCGCCACGCGCGATAGCTTGACGATGGTGGCATAGCTGCCGGCGACGTCGGAATAGGCATATCCGCCGCCGATCGCCTGGGCCACATCATGGATCGAGGCGCCGATCAGGAAGCCTGCCTGCCGGTCGTCAAGGTGGAGCAGCCCCGCCAGCGGCGGATAGAACGACATAGCCAGCGCCGAGGCGAGCGAGATCACCACCAGCGTCAGCGCGAACTGCGCCTGGCTGACCCGCTTTGGCCCCAGCACGCCGAACAGCGCCAGCGCCGCAGAAGCACCGCAGATCGCGGTCGCTCCGCCGGCCAGCAGGCCGATCGCGGTGGAGGCACCGTTCAGCCGCGCCACCAGCAGCGCCGTACCCATCGCGGCGGCCATCACCGTCAGCAGTGCCAGGAATGGCACGGGGCCAAGATCGCCGATCTGGGCGATGGTAACCTGCGTGCCCAGCACCACGATGCCCCAGCGCAGGCACGCCTTGGATACGAAATCGAGGCCGGGATGGGTGCGTACTTCGCTGGTGACGAAGTTAAGCGACAGGCCGATCAGCAGGCCCATCAGGATGATAGGCGCGCCGTAATGTTCCGAAAGCCAGGCGGCGGCAATGCTCGCGATCCCGCAGATGGCGAGGCCGGGCCACAGCAGCTTCCATTCCTCCAGCCGCCTTCGCGGCGCGGAAACGGCGCCCTGCTCTACCAGGAACATCTCGCCATAAAGGTCGCCGGCGTGATCTGTGCTCACCTGTGCTCGTCTCCCGACTGCATCCTTCGCGATGAAGATGCTTGCTGTCTGTCCTGCGGTGTCATATCGACCTGTATGGCCATGCGCACGGCGGAGCAAGAGCTTTGCGCGCGGATGGCAATGAATTGTCGCCGACGAAGCGGCAGGCTATGGGAGAGCTGAATGACGTTGCACGAACCGCAGGGCGCCGCGCCCCCGCCCGCCCCATCGCTTGCAGAAGGCTCGGCCGATCCCGCCGCCATTCGCGCGCAGAACGTGTTGATCGGGCTGATCTTCCTGGCAACCGCCCTGAACTACGTCGACCGGCAGGTTCTGGCGCTGCTAAAACCCATGCTGGAGGCCGAATTCAACTGGACCGACCAGCAGTTCGCCCACCTCGGCTCGATCTTCCAGCTTGCCGCCGCCGCTTCGCTGCTCGGCGTGGGCTGGTTCGTCGACCGGTTCGGCGTGCGCTTCGCCTATGGCTTTGCTGTGGCGGTGTGGAGCCTGGCCGGCATGGCCCATGCGCTGGCCGCCAGCGTGCAGCAATTCGTGATCGCCCGCGCGGTCCTGGCCACGGCGGAATCGGTCAATACCCCCGCCGCGATGAAGACCGCCGCGATCTACCTGCCGATCCAGCGCCGCTCCATCGGCATCGGCATCATCAACACCGCGCCCAATATCGGCGCCATCATCACCCCCCTGCTGATCCCGCCGTTCGCCATCGCCTTCGGCTGGAAAGCGGCGTTCCTGGTGACCGGCGCGCTGGGCCTGCTGTGGCTGGCCGCATGGCATTTCAACACCGCGAAGCTGAAACCCATCGCCGGGCAGACCGCCACCACGCGCGGCAAGGTGGAGTGGGGGGTGATCCTTTCCGACCGCCGCACCTGGACCGTGATCGGCGCCAAGGCATTCACCGATCTGGTTTGGTGGTTCGTGCTGTTCTGGACTCCTGACTTCTTCTCGCGCCAGTTCAACCTCAGCCAGGGCGCGCTGGGATGGCCCATCGCGATCATCTTCACCCTCGCCGCTCTGGGCGCGGTCAGCAGCGGCGCGCTTTACCCCGCCCTCCTGCTGCGCGGCCTTTCGGTGAATGCCGCGCGCAAAAGCGCGATGCTGGCCTTCGCGCTGATCGTGCTGGTCATGCCGCTGGCGCTCATCGCCTCGAACCCGTGGATCGCCGCGATCTGCATCGGCATGGGCCTGTTCGCGCACCAGGGTTTCTCGACCAATATCTTCGGCATGGCGACCGAGATCATCCCGTCGCGCAGGATCGCCACGGTTATCGCGCTGGGCGCCATCGGCGGCAACCTGACGGGGACCGGGATCATCGAATTCGCCGGCTGGTCGCTGGATTCGGGGCTGGGGTATGTGCCGCTGTTCGTGGTGTGCGGGTCGGCCTATCTGGTGGCGCTGGCATTCATCCACCTGATGCAGCCCAAGCTGGCAACGGCGGTCGACTGATCCAGTCCGTCATTGCGAGTACAGAAAAGCAACCCAGGGCGACGTAAATCGCTCTGGGTTGCTTCGCTATGTCCGCAATGACGAGCGTGTTCGGGGGCGGATTATACCGCCCTGCCCCATAAATCCGGCAGGCACGCTCTCGCACCCGCCGGCGAACGCGGGATAACGCCAGGGAAATTCAGCGGACGGGTATGGCCGACGCTGGGGCCGCCAGCATCAGGCGACATGCTTGTCGAGCTTGCCTGTGAATCGCGAACGGCCGGAGAGGGGCAAACCTCAAGGTACTCACCGACTCGGCCCTGTGGTGCGCGGGGATGGCGGGTCGGGCTCGCTCCCCTGCCGCCGGTCCCGGGGGCATACCCCCGTTTTCATCCACGCATCCGATTGCGGCTTGTCCGGTCCACCACCGGGCGCCGACCATGTGCGGAAAAGCATGAAGTGTCAGCTACACACTCCCCGCCCCGCCGCTATGTCGACCGAAATCGACGACGAGGGGTATAACCCATTTGGTTATTAAAGTCAATGGCGCAAAAAGAAACCCCGGCGGGGAGGAGGTCCGCCGGGGCTTCTCTACGAGCCTTCAGATGAGGGTGTTTGCGCCCACCCTCAGTTGAAGCGCGCCCGCAAGTTGAGGCCGGCGTAACGGTCCGCATCGCGCGGGATCATCAGGCGTTGTCCGGCAGTGGTGTTGAGCAGCACGTAGCTGTCATCCAGCAGGTTCCTGACCATGAAGGTCAGGCGGTACTTGTCTTCCGAATCGGACACGCCGACGCTGGCGTTCCAGATGCCGTAGGGATCGATCGGGCCGCTCTCGCCAAGGTCGGAGAACTGCTTCGAGACGTGGTGCCAGTCGCTCGACAGGTAGAGCTTAACCGGGCCGGCATCGACGTCATAATCGGCGCCAATGGTGTAGCTGAACTTGGGCGCCAGCGGCAGGCGGGTGCCGTCGCGGGCGTCCGGTGCGTTGGTGAGCGGGTTCGGGTTGAACCGGCGAACCTTGGCATCGGCATAGGCGGCGTTGGCGCGGAAGGTCAGGCCCGAGGTGGGCGCGAAAGTCGCATCGACCTCGAAGCCCTTCGAGCGCACGGTGCCTGCGTTGGTCAGGTTGGTGACCACCGCGCCGTTGAGCAGGACGAAGTTGTTCGCCTGGAAGCCCTTGTAATCGACCAGGAATGCAGTCGCGTTGACCTGCAGCATGCGATCGAAGAACTGGCTTTTCACGCCGGCTTCGAAGCTGTTCGACTTTTCAGGATCGATAGGCTGCGAGTTGGTTGGCGCGGTGTGGTTGAAGAAGACGTTGAACGCCGGTCCCTTGTAGCCGCGCGTGTAGCTGCCGTAGAGCATCACGTCGTCGGCGACGTTGTACTGCAGCACGGCCTTGCCCGAGAAGTTGTCGGCGCTGGTGCTGCCGCGCGAGGTGTTGGTGCCGTTGCCGCCCGTAGCGATAGTGCCGCCGGCGCCCACGCCCGAAAGTCCGGCGCCGATTGCGGGAAGGCCCGTGGTCGCATTCACCGCGGGCGCGCGGGTGTGGACATAACTCACGCTGTCATGCGTGAAACGGCCGCCCAGCGTCAGGCGCAGCTGCGGGGTGAACTCATACGTGCTCTGCCCGAAGATCGCCCAGTTGCGGAACGACACGTCGCTGCGCGAAGAGGCGGTGGGGAACAGGGTATTTACCGTGTCGCTGAGGTTGCACGGACGCGCGCCCGTGACCGAATCGATGGGCGAGGTCGACGTGGCGCAAGTCACGTCGCTGCGGGTGAAGTCCTGGCTGTTCTTCGAGTACCACATAAAGCCGCCGACCTGATAGGTAAGCGCTTGATTCTGCGGCGAAGCCAGGCGGACTTCAGCGGAAACCTGATCGGTTTCAACCGTACCGCGATCGTGGAGTTGCGGGGTGCCGACAATCGCGCGGGGCAGGAAGTCGCCGTCGCGGATTTCGGTGTTCTTCCAGTTGCGATAGCCGGTGACGATGCTGAGCGTGTGGTCAGCAAAGGTGTCGATATCAGCGCTCGCGGTGAAGCTGTACTGGCGGTCGAGCGAGCGGGTGACGAGGTTCTGGTTGACGTCGCGAGTATTCTCGCCCTGCGGCGTGATGCCCAGTTCTGCGTCCAGCACAGCGCCGCGCGATACGCCTGTGACTTCGGCGCAGCAATCGTCGTTGGCCTTGAAGTAGTCCGCGATCAGGCGCAGGCGGCCCCCGTTGCCGTCATAATCGATCAGGCCGCGCGCACCGTAGTGCTCATACCCGTTGACGGTCTTGTCGACCGCGACGTTCTTCACATTGCCGTCGAACGTGCCGTAGAAACCGGTGACGCGCGCGGTCAGGTCCTGCGCGATGGGGCCGGACAGGGTCATCTTGGCGCGATATTCGTCATCGGTGGTACCCGAGACGTTGGCTTCGGCCTCAAAATCCTTGGTGCCGCCCTTGGAGACGATGTTGACGAGGCCAGCCGACGCATTTTTGCCGAACAGCGTGCCCTGCGGGCCGCGAAGAACTTCGAGACGATCGAAATCGACGAGGTCGAGGAAGGACTGGCCCGAGCGGCTCAGCACAATGCCGTCGACAACGGTGGACACACTGGGCTCTGCCGCGACCGAGAAACTGATGGTGCCGACGCCGCGCATCACGATGGCGCTGTTGGCGTTGGTCGTGCCCTTGCGGAAGGTGACCGAGGGAACGATCGAGGTGATGTCCTCAAGGCTCTTGGCGCCGGCGCGGGCCATGGCATCGCCGGTAACCGCGCTGATGGCAATCGGAACATCCTGGATGTTCTGCTTAACCTTTTGCGCGGTAACGATAATTTCTTCGACCTGAGCATAGGCGGGCGAAGCCGCCGCCAGTGCAAATGCAGATGCAGAAAACGCAAATACTGCGCGCTTGGCTATACCGCTGGAATGTACCGAAATCATGACTCTCCCCTCCTCAATCCGGATCGGTCCGAAGTTTTCACCTCAGGTCGTCCTGTTGGTTGGTTGCCCTCTTGATCGGGTCCGGCATTTCTGTCAAGCGGTGTCATATCGGACAGAGCGAATGCGCCGTCGAGTGCTGCACATCGGGCACAGGTAGGGAGTTTAGGATCGTGACGCTGACTTTCAGCATTCAGGAGCGTGGGCTTGAACAGGGGCCTGAACAGGGCTTCACCTGCCATCTGGCCGGACGCGAAGTTCTGTGCAGCACGCCCCAGCGCCCCGCTTTCTCCCTCGCCAGCGGGCAGCCGGACGTACGCATGGTGCGCGGCAACTTCGAAATCGGCGATTCCCCGACCGGACGCGTGGCGCTGGCCGCCGCGCGCATGGAAGGGGACGACCTGCTGCTTTCCGAGGCTCCGGGTGCTGCACCTTTGCTGCGGCTGAGCGCCAGGGGCGATTCGCTTCAGGTGACCGCCCTGAACCCCGGCCACGACCGCGTGTGGATCGAACTGACCGCCCAGCCCGGCGAGCACATCTGGGGCGGCGGGGAGCAGATGAGCTACCTCGACCTGTCCGGCCGCCGCTTCCCGATCTGGACCAGCGAACCCGGCGTCGGCCGCGACAAGTCCACCGAACTGACCCGTCTGATGGACGAACAGGGCATGGCCGGCGGCGATTACTGGTGGACCAATTATCCCCAGCCCACCTTCCTGTCCTCGCGCCTTTATGCCTGCCATCTGGACAGCAGCGCCTATTCCGTGCTCGATTTCACCGACCCGGCGCGCCACGGGATCGAAGTGTGGGAAGGCAGCTTCTCGCTCGAATTCTTCGCCGCAGACGATATTGCGGCGCTGGTCGGCGCGCTCTCCACCCGCTTTGGCCGCCAGCCCGCCCTGCCCGACTGGGCGATCGGCGGCGCGATCGTGGGTCTCAAGGAAGGCGACGCCAGCTTCGCTCGGCTCGACGCGATCATCGCAGCGGGCGCCGAAGTCAGCGCCCTGTGGTGCGAGGACTGGATCGGCATTCGCCAGACCACTTTCGGGCGCCGCCTGTTCTGGGACTGGTCGTGGAACGAGGCGCGGTATCCGGGCCTTCCCGCCCGTATTGCTGCACTGAAGGAGCGCGGCATTCGCTTCCTCGGTTATGTGAACCCCTACCTCGCGAATGACGGCGTGCAGTATCAGGAAGCGCTCGCGGGCGGGCACCTGGCGCTGCGTCAGGACAGCGACGAACCCTATCTGGTCGATTTCGGCGAGTTCGACTGCGGCGTGGTGGACTTCACCAACCCGGCCAGCCTTGACTGGTTTGCAGAGCGCGTGATCGGGCGCGAGATGCTGGACTTCGGCCTGTCCGGCTGGATGGCGGATTTCGGCGAGTACCTGCCGGTAGACCTGCGCCTGCACGACGGCAGCGACCCGATGCTGCTGCACAACCGCTGGCCCGTGCTCTGGGCCGAGGCGAACGCCCGCGCCATCGCATCGCGCGGGAAGACCGGCGAGGCGGTATTCTTCATGCGTGCCGGATTCTCGGGCGTGCAGGCGTATTGCCCGCTGCTGTGGGCGGGGGACCAGTCAGTCGACTTCACCCGGCATGACGGCATCAACACCGTGCTGACCGCCGCGCTTTCGGCGGGGCTGGTCGGCAATGCCTATTCGCACAGCGACGTGGGCGGCTACACCAGCCTGCACGGCAATGTGCGCACGCCGGACCTCATCAAGCGCTGGTGCGAACTGGGCGCGTTCTCTCCCGTGATGCGCAGCCATGAAGGCAACCGCCCCGATGACAACCTGCAGATCGATTCCTCGGACGATCTGCTCGCCTCCTTCGCCGCGATGTCTCGCGTTCATGCGGCGCTGGCGCCCTATGTGCGCCATCTCAGTGACGAGGCGGTGGCGACCGGCCTGCCGGTGCAGCGCCCGCTGTTCCTGCATTACTTTGAGGAAGCCCTGTTCGCGGTGCAGGATCAATACCTGTACGGCGCGGACATGCTGGTCGCGCCGGTGGTGGAGGCGGATGCCGCCGCGCGCACTGTGATCCTGCCGGGAGATACGCCGTGGCGGCACCTGTGGTCGGGCGAGGATTTCGCGCCGGGCACGCACATCGTCGATGCGCCTTACGGCCAGCCGCCGGTGTTCTACCTGCCGTCAAGCGACTTCGCGCCGCTGTTTGCCACGCTCAAGGCATGAGCGAACGCTCCAACATCAAGGACGTCTCCGCGCTGGCGGGCGTTTCGGTGAAGACCGTCAGCCGCGTGCTGAACGGGCACCGCTACGTCAGCGGCGATACGAAGGAGCGCGTCGAAAAGGCGATGCGCGACCTCGATTTTCGCCCCAGCGTGGCGGCGCGCATTCTGGCTGGCACCAAGTCCGGCCAGATCGCCCTGATTTATGACAACCACAGCCCCTATTACATGAACCAGATCCAGATGGGCTGCTGGGAAGGCTGCAACCAGGCAGGGATGCGCCTGCTGGCCCAGCCAGTGGACGTGACGGACGCCGCCGTGGGCGATCAGGTGCGCGGGCTGGTCACCGAAACCCATGTCGACGGGATCATCCTGTCCTCCCCCGTGACCGACTGCGTCGCCGTGCTGCAGGCGCTGGAGGGCATGGACATCCCCTTCGTGCGCATTTCGCCCGGCACCAACCACGCGATGACCTCCTCGGTCTTCATGGACGACGCGCAGGCCGCGGACGACATGACGACCTACCTCATCAACAAGGGCCACCGGCGGATCGGCTTCGTGCGCGGCCACCCCAACCACATGGCCTCTGAAGAACGCCTGTTCGGCTATCGCCGCGCGCTGGACCGAGCGGGCATCGCCTTCGAGCCGGCGCTGGTCGCGCCCGGCGAGTTCGATTTCGACAGCGGCGTGGCTGCCGCGCATCGCTTCCTGAAATCGGCGCCGCGCCCCACCGCGATCTTCGCCAGTAACGACGACATGGCCGCCGGCATCCTCTCCGTCGCGCACGACATGGGGCTGGACGTGCCGGGCGATCTTTCGGTCGCAGGCTTCGACGATACCACGCTGGCCCGCATGGTCTGGCCCCAGCTCACCACCATCCACCAGCCCACGCGCGAACTGGCGCGCGCGGCTACGCAGCTTCTGCTGGACGGCGTCCACCTGACGCACCGAAGGCTCCCCCACGACCTGGTCGAACGCGCATCGGTTGCGGCGATCAATCCCGATTTCCTCTCCTGACAGGACATTCCATGACGTATCTGCCTTCCCCCGAAGCCCTCCGCCCGCTCGGCAAGAGCGGCATCATGGTCTCCCCCCTCGCCTGGGGCAACTGGCGGCTGTGCGGCGACGATGTGCCCGCCGTGGTCAAGCTGCTCCACGCAGCGCTGGATGCCGGGATCAACCTGATCGACACCGCCGACATTTACGGCCCCGACAACAACGAAGCGTTCGGCGCATCAGAAAGCCTGCTGGGCCGCGCACTGGCCAGCGAACCGGGCCTTCGCGAAAAGCTGGTGATCGCCACCAAGGGCGGCATTTCGATGGGCGTCCCTTACGATTCCAGCGCCGGCTACCTCACCTCGGCCATCGACGCTTCGCTCACCCGCCTTGGCACCGACACCGTCGAGCTGTGGCAGATCCACCGTCCCGACATCCTGACGCACCCTTCGGAAATCGCAAAAGCCATCGACGAAGCACATAAAGCGGGCAAGATCCGCAGCTTCGGCGTCTCCAACTTCACCGCCGCCCAGATCGCTACGCTGCAGCAGTTCATGACGCTGCCGATCGTATCGACCCAGCCGGAACTATCGGCCCTCAAGCTCGCTCCGATCGAGAACGGCGAGCTGGACCAGGCGATCGCGATGGACATGGCCGTCATGGCATGGTCGCCGCTGGGCGGCGGGCGCATCGCCGCTCCCAAGGACGAGCGCGCGCTGGCCGTCGCGGCGGAACTGGACGCGGTGGCAGAGGAATTCGGCGTGTCGCGCACGGCGGCTGCCTATAGCTGGATCATGGCGCACCCGGCCCGCGCCATCCCCATCGTCGGATCACAAAAGGCCGAGCGGATCGCGGAAAGCGCCGACGCACTCAAGGTCCGCTGGACCCGGGCGCGTTGGTACGCGGTACTGGTCGCCGCAAAAGGAGAGCCCCTGCCATGAATGCAACCTCTGAAAAAACCTGCGAGGTAAGCTGGTTTTCGGCGCTGTGCGACGATGACTACGAATTCCTTGGCCAGCCCGATCCCATGCTGGCATCAAGCTGGGAGCATTGCCGCAACATCGTGATGCAGGCGGAAAAGGGCGGGTTTGACAACATCCTGCTGCCATCGGGCTATGCGCTGGGGATCGACACCACCATGTTCGCGGGCGCCATCGCCCCGATGACGGAGACGATCCGCCTGCTCTGGGCGCTGCGCATGGGTGAGGACTGGCCGCCGCAGCTGGCCCGCCGCATCGCCACGCTCGACCGTATCCTGGGCGGGCGCCTGACGGTGAACATCATCTCGTCCGACCTGCCGGGCGAGAAGCTGGACAGCCGCGCGCGTTACCAGCGCACGCTGGAGGTGATGCAGATCCTCAAGATCATGCTGAACGGCGAACATCTGAAGTACGAGGGCGAGTTCTACAACCTCGACCTGCCCCCTGCCCGGATCTCGACGGTTTCGGGCAAGTGCCCGCCGCTCTACTTCGGCGGCCTGTCCGAAGATGCGCGCGAAGCGGCGGCCAAGGCCTGCGACGTTTACCTGATGTGGCCCGACACCATGGACAAGGTGCGCGAAACCATCGCCGACATGACCGCGCGCGCCGCCAAATACGGCCGCACCCTGAAATTCGGCTACCGCGCACATGTGATCGTGCGCGAAACCGAGGACGAAGCGCGCGTCTATGCCGACCGCCTGCTGTCCAAGCTGGACGACGAAGCCGGCGAGGCGATCCGCAAGAAGTCGCTCGACAGCGCCAGCGTCGGCGTGACCCGGCAGGCGGAACTGCGCGGCGCGGCGGGCGGCGACGGTTTCGTCGAGGACAACCTGTGGACCGGCATCGGCCGGGCTCGGTCGGGGTGCGGCGCGGCGATCGTGGGCGATCCCGATCAGGTGCTGGCCAAGCTGCGCGCCTATCAGGACGAGGGCATCGATGCCTTCATCCTCTCAGGCTATCCCCACGCAGCCGAAGCGGACCTGTTCGCGCGGCATGTGCTGCCGCAGATCAACCACGCGCCGCTGGTGCTCTGACGGCTCGGCCACCTTCGTCGTTGCGTGCAGGCTCGCAATGGCGAAGGAATGGCGGGATCATCCCCCAGCCCCTACAACCGGCGCCTATGTGCGGCAGCGAAACTCCACCACCTCGCCGGAGAGCGGCAGCGGCACGATTTCCGCAATCGCAGCGGAGAGTTCGTCCTGCCGGAACGGCTTGGCCACCCGGCGGTAATGCAGTCGTATCCCCGCCGGCAGGTCGGCATACCCCGAGATCATCAGGATCGGCAGATCCGGCCACCCTGCCCGTACCGCATCCGCCAGTTCGCCGCCCGTCATGTGCGGCATCGCATAGTCGGTGACGAGCAGGTCCACGCGGGTCTGGCCGAGTATCTGGAGGGCCTGCGCTCCGGATGCTGCCTGCAGCACCGTATGCCCCAGATCGGACAGCATCGCCGCCGTGTTGAGCAGGACGATATCGTCATCGTCGACCGCAAGCACGGTCATGGCCTTCATCCGGCCGACCTGCCCGACCGGCGCCGGCGCTTCGGTAGCGGCAGCCACATCGGCAAGCGCCACAGGCAGCCATAACGTGACCGCCGTGCCTTTGCCCGGTGTGCTTTTCAAGGTGGCCTTGCCGCCGAACTGCTCCGCCATGCCCACCACCATCGACAGCCCCAGCCCGGTGCCTTTACCGATGCCCTTGGTGGTGAAGAACGGTTCTACGCACTTCTCCAGCGTGACGGCATCCATGCCCGCGCCCTCGTCCGCGACGGTCAGGCAAACGTAATCGCCGGGCGCGAGCCCTTGCTGGACCCGGCTTTGCGCGCGCGTGGCGGAGATCACGATCCTGCCCCCGTCGGGCATCGCATCGCGGGCATTCACCGCCAGGTTCAGTAACCCAAGTTCAAGCTGGGCGGGATCGGCGCGCACGGCTTGCAGGGTCAGCGGGAACTGCGTGTCGATGGTCACGCCCGAACCGATCGTGCGTTCCATCAGGTCTGCCATGCCGCGCACCAGCGCGGTCAGGTCCACCGCTTCAAGCCGCAGGTCCTGCCTCCGCGCGAAGGCAAGCATACGCTGGGTCAGCGTTGTCCCACGCTGCGCCGCCTCCATGATGTTGTCGAGGAAGCGGGTGATGTCCTGTCCCTGCCCCATCCGCCGCCGTGCAAGATCGGCGCTGCCAACGATGGCGGCAAGCAGGTTGTTGAAATCGTGGGCGACGCCGCCGGTCAGCTGGCCGATCGCCTCCATCTTCTGCGATTGGTAGAAGGCCTGCTGGGCCTGTTCCAACGCATGCTGCGCCCGCTTGCGCTCTGTCAGGTCGCGGGTGATCTTGGCAAATCCGACAAGGTCGCCATTGTCGCCCCGGACCGGATCGATGACCACGCTGGCCCAGAATTTCGACCCGTCCTTGCGCAGACGCCAGCCTTCCGCCTCGAAGCGCCCCGCGTTCAGCGCGGTGGACAGCGCCAGCGCCGGCACGCCGGCCGCACGTTCGTCATGAAGGTAGAAGCGGGAGAAATGCTGGCCGATGATCTCTTCGGCGCGGTAACCCTTGAACCGTTCGGCCCCGGCATTCCAGCTTGTGACATGGCCGCCTGTGTCGAGCATGTAGATCGCATAGTCGGTCACGCTCTGCACCAGCAGGCGGAAGCGTTCCTCGCTGCTGCGCAGCTCCTCGTCGGCCTTGCGCCGCTCGGTCAGATCGCGCGTGACTTTGGCGAAGCCGATCAGCTGACCGCCGGGATCGCGAACCGGGTCGATCACGACGTTGGCCCAGAACCGGCTGCCATCCTTGCGAAGGCGCCAGCCCTCGGCCTCGAACCGCCCTTCGGTGGCGGCGGTGTGCAGGGCGCGTTCGGGAATTCCGGCCGCGCGGTCACCCTCGCCATAAAAGCGGGCGAAATGCCGGCCGATAATCTCGTCCGGTTTGTAGCCCTTGAAACGCTCCGCCCCGGCATTCCAGCTGGTGACGATGCCGGTGGGGTCCAGCATGTAGATGGCATAGTCGGTCACGCTCTGGACGAGCAGCTCGAAACGGCCTTCTACAGCAGTTGCCTCGTTCTCGACTTGCATGCCCCTTATGCGCTCCGCCGCAGATCAGTCCGCCGACGCCCCGTGATAGCCGAATCGAGCCCAGCGCGCCAGCGATCCGCCACCGTCATGGCCGGCCGCATCACCGTCCGCTACTTTCCGCCTTGGCATAGCCACTCCAAGTCGTCGCGGTGGCGGCCACGGCGTCACCAGTAACGCGTGAATTTTACTCAGTATTAACCCTTATAAAACCGTTATTGCATCATAATGGTTGTATGAATTGGCCCGCCCTGCCTCGACGTTCCGACCTTCCGCCGCCCGCTCCCGCCGGGGCCGCAGTCAATGCCGACCCCGCAATCCCTGCAACGCGCGGCAAGTTCACGGACTTTCTGCCCGCCGCCCTGCTGCTCATGCTGGGCCTCGGCAGTCTGGCAATGGCATGGGTAGCCACCGGGCAGCCTTCGAGCCAGTATCTGGTCATGGCGCCGCCGGGGTCGACACTGGGCCAGACCGTCCGCCTCATCCGTGCGGCTGGCGGCGGGCTGACGGTCCGGGCGCCCTTTTCCAATCTTGTTATCGCGGATTCCACGCAGCCGGATTTCCCGAACGCCGCGCGCAAGGCAGGGGCCTGGTTGGCCGTACCGGTTCCCGCGCGAGCCGGATGTGCCGCGCCTTCATCCCCGGAGAATACCTTGTGAACGTGGAACTGGATACGCTGCGCCTTCACTTCGGGCGCTTTCTGGTGGCGCTGTTCTGGGCCCACGTTCCCCTGCTTGCTCTTGTCGCGGTTCTGACCGGCCACTCGCCCATCGCCGCAGGGCTGGGCGGCGCCGCGCTGGCAGGCAGCTATCACTGGCTCTGGTACAGCCGGGGGATCGCCCCCGCTACGCGCTATCTTTCCGCCATCGCCTTGATGGGAGAGCCCGCGATCCTGCTCATCCTGCTGCGCGGCCATGGCTGGCAGATGGACATGCACATGTACTTCTTCGCCATGCTGGCGCTGACGATCGCCTGGTGTGACCGGCGCGCGATCCTTACCGCCGCGGCGGCAGTGGCGCTGCATCACCTGCTGCTGCTGTACCTGCTGCCCTATGCGGTGTTCCCCGGCGAGGGCAATCTGGGCCGCGTCATCCTCCACGCTGCGATCGTCGTATTCCAGGCCGCCGTGCTGGTGTGGCTGAGCGATCGGCTGGCCGAAAGCTTCGAGCGCAATCAGCGCATGGGCGCGGAAATCCTCGCCAAGAACGAAGCGCTGGAAGAACGCACCCACGAAGCGGAAGAAGCCAACCGCGCCAAAAGCCTGTTCCTGGCCAACATGAGCCACGAAATCCGCACGCCGATGAACGCGATCCTGGGCTTTTGCCATCTTGTCGCCCGGACCGACCTCGATGCGAGGCAGAAGGACTATGTCGGCAAGATCAACCACGCCGGCGTGTCCCTGCTGCGGCTCATCAACGATATCCTCGACTTTTCCAAGAACGAGGCAGGCAAACTGACGCTGGAAGCGCACCCCTTCGACGTGCGCGGCGCCATCCGCAATCAGGTCCAGCTCGTTGCCGCCGATGCCGAGGCGAACGGGGTCAACGTGGTGACCCAGATCGCGGGCGACGTGCCTCACCGCCTTGCAGGCGACGAGATGCGCTTCAACCAGGTCGTGCTCAACCTGCTCAGCAACGCGGTGAAGTTCTCCGAAGGCGGGACGGTGACGATCCTGCTGGATGTCGGGGCCGAGCAGGACGACCAGATCATGGTGCAACTGGCAGTGCGCGATACCGGCATCGGCATGACCGCTGAGCAGCAGGCGGCGCTGTTCCATTCCTTCACCCAGGCCGACAGTTCGACCACGCGCCGCTTTGGCGGCACGGGTCTGGGCCTTGCGATCTGCCGCCAGATCGTCGAGCAGATGGGCGGCAGCATAAGGGTCGACAGCGCCCCCGGCCAGGGCAGCACCTTCACCTGCCGCATGAGCATGTCGTTGGACGACGAGGCCGATGCGGCCCGGCTTGATGTGCCCGCGCAGGTCCGCGGCCTGCGTATCCTGGCGGCGGACGACAATCCCGCCTCGCGCCAGATCATGCAGGATATATTCTCGGACTGGGGCCTGCCGCTGGACCTTGTGGCCTCGGGCGACGAGGCACTTGGCGCGATCGGCGCGGCGGACGATGCCGGAAAGCCTTACGACCTCGTGCTGCTCGACTGGAAGATGCCCGGCATGGACGGGATGCAGACGGTCGAGGCGATGCACGCGGCGGTCTACAAGGGTGCCCGCCCGCGCACGATCATCATCACCGCCTACGGCGCCGACGATTTCGTTATGGGGCCGGGCAGCGCCGAAGTGGCCGCCTTCCTGACCAAGCCCGTGGTGCCGCGAACCCTGCTCGACACCATCGCGGAGATCGTCTCGCACAAGGCCGCTCCGCCGCAGCCTGCCCCTCCGGCGGCAGAGACGGTGCCGATGGTCGCTCCGCACCTGCGCGGTCTGCGCGTGCTGCTGGTGGAAGACAACGAGATCAACCGCGAGATCGCCACCGAACTGCTGGTCGACGCCGGGCTTCTGGTGGACATCGCCGAGAACGGCCGCATCGCCTGCGAGCGCGTGCGCGATCACGGCGAGACCTATGCGGGCGTGCTGATGGACGTGCAGATGCCCGAAATGGACGGCGTCAGCGCGACCAGGGCAATCCGCGAACGCTGGTCTGCGGACCGGCTGCCGATCGTCGCCATGACCGCCCACGCCTATGAGGAGGAGAAGCAGCGCTGCTTCGCCGCCGGCATGAACGACCACATCGCCAAGCCGGTAGATCCGGCCATGCTGATGCGCACGCTGGACCGCTGGCTGAAGGCGGAGCGCCCCGCCGCCCAGCCCGCGCCGCCCGCGCCGCCGAAACCGCAGGGCACGGTGCTGCCCGACACGCTGCCGCCCTTCGGCCTCCAGGCCGCCCTGCTGCGCGTCAACGGCAAGGCATCGCTGCTGCACAAGCTGATCGTCACGTTCGCCGCGACGTATGCAGGCGCCCCGGACGAACTGCGCAGGCTGATCGCATCCGGCCAGCTACCCGACGCACGGCGCCTTGCGCACAGCCTCAAGGGCGTGGCCGGATCGCTGGAACTTCCCGGCCTTCAGAAAGCCGCTTCGAACCTTGAACGGCTGCTGGCGGCCGGTGATACCGGGCAGGCCGGCGGCGCCATCGCCGAATTGGAGGTCTGCCTGACCCCCGCCATCACGGCGGCGCGCAGCCTGACCGGCGGCCCGACGCAGACAGCGCCGGCGGCGGCCCCCGCCCTCGATCCAGAGGCGGCCCGGCGCGCGCAGGCAGACCTGCGCGAACTGGTGGTGCGCCGCAGCCTGGGCGCGCGGGCGAGCTTCGTCCGCTTTGCCCAGGCGACCGGCCTGTCCGAGGAAGAACGCGCACGCCACGGCGTGTTTCAGGCGCTGGAAAAGCTGGACTACGGCGCCGCCCTCACCCTGATAGACAGCGAAGGAGCCACCCCGTGACCAGGGCCACCATCCTGATCGTCGACGACGAGATTTCGAACATCGAGATCATGAACGCCGTGCTGGAGGACGACTACGAAGTCTGCTTCTCCACCTCCGGCGAACAGGCGCTGGAAACGGCGCGCACCACCTTGCCCGACCTCGTGCTGCTGGACGTGCTGATGCCGGGGATCGACGGCTTCGAGGTCTGCCGCCAGCTGAAGGCCGATCCGCTACTGGCCGACATCCCGGTGATCTTCACCACCGGGCTGGGCGATACGGCGGACGAGATGCGCGGTCTGTCGCTGGGCGCGATCGATTATGTGACCAAGCCGATCCAGCCCGCGATCCTGCGCGCCCGCGTAGGTAACCACGTGGAGCTGAAGCGCCTGCGCGACCAGCTGGCCAACATGGCCGTCACCGATGCGCTGACCGGGCTCAGCAACCGCCGTCAGATGGAAAAGGCGCTGCACAGCGAAACCGGCCGCCTTGCCCGCACCGGGGACTGGCTATCGGTCATCATGATCGACATCGATTTCTTCAAGCAGTTCAACGATACGTACGGCCACCCCGCCGGGGACCGCTGCATCTCGATGGTGGCTTCTGCCCTGACCCGGGCGGTCAAGCGCGCCTCCGACCTTTCCGCCCGCTATGGCGGCGAGGAATTCGCCTGCATCCTGCCCGGCGCCGACCCGCATGGGGCGCAGCTGGTGGCGCAGGAGATCAAGCTACAGGTCCAGTCGCTCAACATTCCGCACGAACGATCGCAGATCAGCCCGTTCATCACCGTCAGCATCGGCGTGGCCAGCGCGCGGTGCCTGCCCGGCATGGCGGCGGACCAGTGGATCGGCCACGCCGACAGACAACTCTACCAAAGCAAGCACGGCGGCCGGAACCGGATCACCGTGGCCGAATTCGACAATACCGCCGAATATTGCCCCACCTGAACGCCTGGCCCGGCGCTTCCCTGCGCGGGAAGGCACCGGACAGGGTCGTCAGGCAGCCGGCGCCGCGCCGCGGCGGCGATGCACCAGCTGGTAGAGCGCGGGCAGCACCAGCAGCGTCAGGATCGTGGATGAAACGATGCCGCCGATCACCACGGTCGCCAGCGGACGCTGGACCTCCGCGCCCGCGCCGACGTTGAAGGCCATCGGCACGAAGCCCAGCGAGGCGACCAGCGCGGTCATCAGTACCGGGCGCAGGCGGCTGAGAGCGCCCTGACGCACGGCGTCTTCCAGCGCCGCCCCGCCTGCGCGTAGTTCGCGGATGAAGGCCAGCATGACCACACCGTTGAGCACCGCGACGCCGGACAGGGCGATGAAGCCCACGCCCGCCGAGATCGACAGCGGCAGCCCGCGCAGCAGCAGCGCGGCAACGCCCCCGCTCAGCGCCAGCGGAACGCCCGAGAAGACGATGCCCGCATCCCTGGCCGAACGGAACAGCGCGAACAGCAGTCCGAAGATCAGCAGCATCACCGCCGGCACCACCAGCCGCAGCCGCTGGGCCGCCGAGATCAGCTGTTCGAACGTGCCGCCATAGCTGATCCAGTATCCCGCCGGCACCTCCACCTCGCCGCCGACTTTCGCCTGCAGTTCCTCGATGAACGAGCCGAGATCGCGGCCGCGCACGTTCGCCGTCACCACCACGCGGCGCTTGCCGTCCTCGCGGCTGATCTGGTTTGGGCCGATCACCACTTCCACTTTGGCCACGTCCTGCAAGGGTACGAACCCGCGCGTACCTTCCCCGCTGGCCGGCAGGGGCACGCGCAGGCGGCCGATCTCGTCGGCCCGCTCACGAATGTTCTCAGGCAGGCGCACGATGATCGGAAAGCGGCGGTCGCCTTCGAAGACCTGCCCCGCCTGCGTGCCCCCGATCGAGATCGAGACGACATCCTGCACATCGCCCACGTTGAGCCCCAGCCGCGCCAGCGCCGCCCGGTCCGGCGTGATCTGCAGCACCGGCAGGCCGGTCACCTGCTCCACGCTGACGTCGGCGGCGCCTTCGATGCCGCCGGCAACTTTCTCGATGCGCTGGCCCAGTTCGTGCAGCGTGTCGATGTCATCCCCGAACACCTTGATCGCCACATCCGCGCGGACGCCCGAAAGCAGTTCGTTGAAACGCATCTGGATCGGCTGGGTGAACTCGTAATTGTTGCCGGGGATGGTCTCGGCCGCCTTCTGCATCTCGGCAACCAGCTGCGTCTTGGGCTTGCGCGGGTCGGGCCATTCGCTGCGGTCCTTGAGCAGGACGAAGGTATCCGCGACCGAGGGCGGCATGGGATCGGTGGCCACTTCGGCCGTACCGATCTTGGTCACCACCCGCTCCACTTCAGGAAAGCGCTTCAACCGTGCCTCCAGCGCAGATTGCATCCGTACCGCCTGGGTCAGGCTGGTGCCGGGAATGCGCAGGGCGTGAAGCGCGATGTCACCCTCATCGAGGTTCGGGATGAATTCCGATCCCATCCGCGTAGTGGCAAAGCCCGCCAGCACGAACAGCCCCGCCGCGATCCCGACCATCGCCTTCGAACGGGACAGGGCAAAGCCAAGCGCCGGTTCGTAAAAGCGGCGCGCGCCCGCCATGATCGCGCTTTCCTTTTCCTCCACCTTGCCGGTCACGAACAGCGCCACCGCCGCCGGTACGAAGGTGAGCGACAGGACCAGCGCGCCGGTCAGCGCCATGACGACGGTGATCGCCATCGGGTGGAACATCTTGCCCTCCACGCCGGTCAGCGCAAAGATCGGCACGTAGACCAGCGCGATGATGAGCACCCCGAACAGCGAGGGGCGGATTACTTCCGAAGTCGCCGATGCGGCAAGGCCGAAGCGCTCCTCCCGCGACAGTAGCCCACCCTTGCGGTGCTGCGCCTCGCCGAAGCGGCTGAGGCAGTTCTCGACAATGATGACCGCGCCGTCGACGATGAGCCCGAAGTCCAGGGCGCCAAGGCTCATCAGGTTGCCCGAAACGCCGCCGCGCACCATGCCGGTGATGGTCATCAGCATGGTGACCGGAATGACCGCCGCGGTGATCAGCGCCGCGCGCACGTTGCCCAGCAGCAGGAACAGCACGACGATGACCAGCAGCGCCCCTTCCAGCAGGTTCTTTTCCACCGTCCAGATGGCTCGTTCGACCAGATCGGTGCGGTCGTAGATCGGCTTGGCGACCACGCCCGAAGGCAGCGCCTTTGCCGCCGCCGCAAGGCGCTCCGCCGAAGCCTTGGAGATGACGCGGCTGTTCTCTCCCGCCAGCATGAAGACGGTGCCGAGCACCACTTCCCTGCCGTCCTCGGTCGCGGCGCCGGTGCGCAGTTCCTCGCCCATGCCGACGTTAGCGATGTCGGCGACGCGGATCGGAATGCCGCCCCGCGCGGTGACGATGATGCTCTTTAGGTCGTCTATCCCCGCCGCCTGTCCCGGTACGCGGACAAGGTATTGCTCGCCGTACCGCTCGATATAGCCGCCGCCGACATTGGCGTTGTTACGCTCCAGCGCCTGTACCACATCGCCTAGTGTCATCCCGTAGGCGGAGAGGCGTTCGGGCAGCGGGGCGACGTGGTACTGCCGCTCGAAACCGCCGATGGAGTTCACTTCGGTGACGCCCGGCGTATTGCGCAGCTGCGGGCGGATCACCCAGTCCTGCAGAGTGCGCAGATCCTCGGGCGTATAGGCCGAACCGTCCGCCTTGCGGGCGCCGGGTTTGGCCTCCACCGTGTACATGAAGATTTCGCCCAGACCCGTCGAGATCGGGCCCATTTCGGGTTCGACCCCTGAGGGAAGCTGCGAGCGCGCGCCTTGCAGGCGTTCGTTGATGAGCTGGCGCGCAAAGTAGATGTCGGTGCCGTCGGCGAAAACCGCCGTCACCTGGCTGAGGCCATAGCGCGAGACGGAGCGGGTATATTGCAGCCCCGGCAGGCCGGCGATGGCCGTTTCCACCGGGAAGGTGATGCGCTGCTCGGATTCCAGCGGAGAAAAGCCTTCGGCCTCGCTGTTGATCTGGACCTGGACGTTGGTGATATCGGGCGTGGCGTCAATGCGCAGGGCGTTGAAGCTCCACACGCCAAGCGCGCACAGCACCAGCACCGCGGCCATGACCGCCCAGCGAAAGCGGATGGCGGCGGCGATGATGCGCTCCAGCAGAGGAGCGCCGCGCGCGGGGGCGCCGTGAGAACCGAAGGCGATATCAGTGGTCATGGCTGGCCCCCGATTTCTCGATGTCCGCGCGGATCAGGAAGGCGCCCTCGGCAACATATTCGGTGCCCGGTTCCAGCCCGCCCAGCACCTCGGTCCATTCCGGGGTGCGGCGGCCGATCTTGAGCATGCGCACTTCATATGTGTTGCCGACGCGGGCGAAGACCACCTCGAAATCCTGGAAACGCTGGATCGCGCCTGTGCGCACGGCCAGCGGGGCCGCCTGTTCGCCCACCGCGAAAGCCCCCTCCACGCCCATCCCTGCGCGGAACGCCTGGTTGGCCGATTCCGGCAGGTGGACGTGGGCCATCAGCGTCTGGCTGACGAGGTCGGCGGTCGGCACGATGGCCTCGACCTCGGCCTGGAGGCGGGTATCGCCGGAAAGGCTGCGCACTTCCACGCGCTGGCCGGCGCGCACGCGTTCGGCATCGCGCGGATAGATAAAGAATTCAGCGTGCAGCTTGCTGGGATCGGCGACGACGAACAGCGGGGTGTCCCCGGTAACCCCGCCGATATTCGAATTCTTCTCGATGATCACGCCTCCGATCGGGGTGGTGACGGAATAAGTGATAAGCGAATGCTGCGATTCCACCCGCGCCAGGACCTGCCCGCGCGACACTTTCTGGCCCAGTTCGCCGCGCATCCATGTGACGACGCCGGGCAGGCGCGCGCGCACTTCCGCCTTGCCTTCCGGGGTGATCTCGATGCGTCCCGATACGTCGACTATTTCCGCCAGATCGGCGGGCCCGGCCTTCTCCACCTTCACGCCGCCGGCGCGCGCGGCGTCGGCGGAGATGGTCGTGCGGCCTTCGTAGGAGGCATAAGCCCAGCTGTGGCTGCGCCCGCCTTCGGACGCCGTGACCTTGACGTCGAAACTATGCGGTTCGCGCACCGCGCCATTGCCCTTGAGGTAATCGCCTTGAGGCGCAAAGCCAAAGCGATCGACCCGCCCGCCAAGGCGCTTCAGTTCGACCGACAGCTTAACCTCGGAAGGCGTAACCGGCTTGCCGTCCCGGTAGGCATAGACGTGGAATTCCGGTTCCACGCCGTCTTCGAAGATGGTCGCCTCAACGGCGAAATCACCATCGCGCAGCATTCGCCCGCGATGGGGGCCGCGTTCGAATTCTTCCTGGGCCGCTTCGTGGCCTTCGCCTTCCTCGGTGGGTGTTTCGGGATTGCCGCCGCAGGCGGACAGCAGGGTGACGGCGGCCAGGAGGGATAGGGGCAGCCCGGTGTGCAGCAGATATTTCGGGGTCATCAGCGGTTCTCCGCGCTGGAAAGAAGGGAAGCGTGGCGGCCGGTCAGTCGGTCCAGCCGCGCTCCGGCAAGGTGGTAGCGGCGCAGCAGTTCGATCCGGCGCTGGTGCGCCTGGGTGACCACTTCACGCGCGTTGGCAGCCTCGAGGTAGGTGAAGGCAAGGCCCCCGCGCCGCAGCCCATCCTGGATCAGCGATACCGAACGGCGGGCGCCGGGCAGCACTTCGCGGTCGATCCGCCCGATGTCGCTCGCCGTCGCCTCGCGGTTGGCGACAAGGCCCGCGATTTCACGGTCGCGCTCGATGCGCGACACCGCCAGTTCGGCCTCCGCAGCGGTCTGCTCGGCCATGGCGCGTTCGACATTGGCGCGGTTCGCGCGGCGTGTGCCGATCGGGATCGAGGCGCCCACCACCAGCGCCACGTCGCCGTACTGCGCCAGATGCCGCACCGCGCCCTTCAGGGTGAGGTCGGGGGTGCCCTTGCCGTCCTCCATGCGCACGCGGGCGCTGGCGGCATCCCGTTCTGCGTTCAGCAGGTCGAGGTCGGGGGCCTCATGTGCCGGTGGACCGACGAGGTTCACCGCCGTCTCGAACTCGGCCTTGTCGAGCGTGAAGTCGCCCGCGCCGCCCCAGTAAAGGGCAAGCCGGTCACGCGCGATGCGGGCCGCCTGGACCGCCTGATCGCGGGCGATGCGCGCCTGCGCTAAGTCGGTGCGCGCGCGCTGCGCCGCGAACAGCGGGTCAAGCGCGGCCGAAACCCGGCGCTTCACTTCACCCTCCACCGCCTGGGTTGAGCGCAGGTGCTCCTCGGCGACGCCGATGGCCGCCTCGGCGGCCAGGGCATCGACCCAGGCTACCTCGACACGCTCCAGCAGGTCCAGCGTGCGCAGTCGTCCGCGCTGGTGGATGACGCCCAGTTCGGAACGCGCGGCGTCGATCCGCGTATCGCGCTTGCTCGAACGCTCCAGCGTTCGTTCGTACCAGAGCGTGGTCTCGACCATGTTGGCTGGACGGTAGGTGCCGGTGCCGGCGAAATTCTCGGCATCGAAAGCCAGCGCGTCGAGAGGGCGCACCCCGGCCTGACGCACACCGGCTTCTGCCGCTTTCATGCGCGCTGCGGTAGCGCTGACGCTGGGATCGGACTGCGCCGCGCGGTTCAGCACGTCGGCAAGGTTGAGGGTCTGGGCCAGCACGTTCGGGCTGGTGGTCAGGAGAAGAAACGCGCCGCCGATAGACAGCTGGCACAAAGCGCGCACGGCGGCGCGGCTCGAAAGGCAAGTGGACATGAAAAGCCCCCGCTAAAAGGCATGTAAAAGGGTCCGCGCCTACAAGCGACGCGCGGACGGTCAGGCTGCGGAGGGCAAAGTCTTCGGAGGGCGTTCGGGCGCGTGCACGGGCTGGCCGGGGACGGCGGCAACCAGCGGGATGCCAAGCCGCAAGGACGAGGCGGTCCTATCCGCCGTTGGTGCCCCATGAAGCTCCGGCAGGCTCGACCCATGGTCGGCATGATGGTGGTGATTTGCGGGCACGGTGCCTTCGGCGTCGCGCTCGTTCTCGGCCCGCGGTTCGTCGCCAGCGGTATCTACGTGAATATCCGCACCGTCGAGCGTGACCGCGCCAAGCCCTTCGTGATGGTGCGCGCCGTGCACTTCGCCGCGAATGTCATGCTGGATGCGATCGGCGGCGCTCACCCCTTGCACCGCAGCCGAAAGCAGCACCAGAAACAGGCACAGCATCACGCAAAGGCGGTTGAGGGAAAGGCATGGCGATACCGTCACGTCGATCACGCTATAGCCTCCGCGTGCTCCCGGCAAGGCGCTCGACCTCCGCCAGGAAAGCGCGGACAACCCGCAGCGTATCATGCCGTCATTTCCGCCCAGTGAGGCAGGCCGCATCTATCCGCCGACCCGCTGATTCGCCGGCCTGAAACATTACGCTATACCGGCCAGCTCGACCGGGACTATTTCAGGGTCGTCTACTTCTCCGACCAGATCGATCTTAGCCCTTGGCTGACGATGCGCGCGGGCACCAGCTGCGATGAATTGCGCCAGCACTTCCTGATGCGCAGCGACGGCCTGGTCTTCAAGCAGAAGGTCACCAGGTTCTGCCCGCAGGCCGGCGCGGTAGTCCAGCCCACCGATATGCTGGTCGAGGCAAGCGCGGATGGTCATCACAAAGGTTGGTTTGCCAGACTACGTCGCTGGCCAAATGCCCGGATCGCATCGCCTGACGCCCAAGGCGTCCAGGGTCGGTGATGAACTCAGCGCGGCCGCCACCTTTCTTTGATCCCCGCGAAGCGGATTTCAGATCGTCATCGATCGCGGTTGAAGCGTTAATGCTATGTGCCCTAAGGGTTTTCACGAAGACGAACTTTTATGAGGAATGCGTGAGCTGTTTCGCAAAATTGCATGGCCGACGCAGTGGTGCCGGAAAGACCACTGCGATCCTGTCGCATGGGTTTGGCACTGACCAGGACGCATGGGCATCCCTGCGGCCCTGGTTCGAAGAGCGGTTCGACGTCATCTCCTTCGATCTGGCGGGATGCGGTCCCGCTGGCGCGGAGAGCTACGATTTCGACCGTCATGGATCGATGTTCGGTTATGCCGACGACCTGATCGAACTTATCGACGAGCTCGGCGTACAAGGCTGCATCTATGTTGGCCATTCCATGAGCAGCATGATCGGCGCGGCCGCTGCGTGCGCGCGTCCAGAGCTGTTCACGCGCATGGTGATGATCGGCGCATCACCCAGGTATCTCAACGAGGGTGACTACGTTGGCGGTTTCGAACAGGAAGGTCTCGACCAGCTCTTCGCCAGCATGGCCGCCAACTTCCAGGCATGGGTCGCCGGGTTTGCGCCGATGGTCGTGGGCATCGACGACAGGGAAGCGGTGGCCGACTTTTCGCGCACCCTGTTCCAGATGCGACCGGATATCGCCCTCAACACCTCTCGCACCATCTTCGGATCCGACATGCGCAGAACCGCCCGCCGCGTTCCTACGCCGGTCCATTTGATCCAGACCGCCTCGGATGTCGCCGTGCCGCTACAGGTGGGAGAATGGCTTGCCGCGACGATCCCGGACGCCACCCTCGATATCATCGATGCCTCCGGTCATCTCCCGCACATAACGGCGCCAGTCGAGGTACTTCGGATCATCGAACAAAGACTGGCTGGGATTTTATCGTGACACCTTCCTCAAGCGAAGCACTGTACGAGCTGTGCGGCTTTGCCAGGGTCGCATGCGACGCTGCCCTTGTGATAGCCTTGGAAGTGGATGATGCCGGACGCGCAGCCCCCGTCGCGTCTTCTCCGCCGCATGGCTTCAGCAGCTTCAACCTCGCGCGAAGCGGAGTATTTGATGTCGAATGGTCCGCCAGCCCTGACGGAGCGGACAAGTATCGACTTCCGACGGCTGTGGTGGATGCATTGCCTGAAATGCCGGGCGCCCTGCTCTTCGTACCAGCCCCTGTCGAGCATGCACCGCGCAGCGGCCTGCTGCTCTTGTGGACCCAGCCTGCAGTTCCGACGCCGCTCGTCGAGCATGTGCGGCTACTGGCCAGCAGCGTAGCCAGCACGCTCGCCGCTCGCCGCGAGGCCGTCCGGCAGGTCGCGATGCGCGACCAGTTCAACGATCTGCTGGAAAGCGTCCCGTCCGGCATTGTCCTGTTCGATGGCGATGGACAAAGCGCGATGATCAACGAGCGCGCGGCTGCACTGCTCGCGTGCAGTTCAGGATCTCACCGCGCGAGCGATCTGGCCGCTCCCATGCGTGCCCTTCGCCAACGGTGCGACAACCACGCCGAATTGGAAACAACGTATGCGGCGCAGGTCGGAAATGTCCATTACGCCGCGATCCATCACTGGGTATTGGGTGACAGGACATACGAGGTGGATACCCATCCCGTGAGCGGCGATGGGCAGCATGGGCGCATTTGGCTGTTCACTGATGTCACCGCTGAGTTGCGGATTGCGGCCAAACTGCGCGGTCTGGCTCAATCGGATCCGTTGACCGGCCTGCCTAATCGGCGTCACTTCGAAGAACATTCAATTCAGATATTAACAGCTGCGGGGGCAGCGGCGCGGATCGTTGCGCTCTTGATGGTCGACGTGGACCACTTCAAGCGGATCAACGACACTCACGGCCATCCGGTAGGTGACGCCGTGCTGAAAGCCGTGGCCGGAAGATGCAACGATGTCCTGCGCGACGGCGATCTTTTCGCTCGTTTTGGAGGCGAAGAGTTTATTGGAATGTTGACTATAGCTACGGAGAACGAGGTGGCCGTCGTTGCCGAGCGGTTACGTTGTAACCGCTGATCCTGTCCCACGCATTGGTGGTGGCGGGATTTATATCAGGCTGCTGGCGTCATGCGCGCGAAGGCGCACTGGTCATTGATCAGCGAGATGATTTGCGGGACCATGCGCCACGTATCGACTAGTGCCAGATTGGCGCTCGGATCACCCAGTTGTTCGATCCATGACGGGCCACCTGTAATGGTGCTGTGGCCAAGCAGTGCCGCGAGCGGGTAGCCGAACTGCGGGTCGGCGATGAAGGGCTTCCACGCCTCCATGTCGAGATGCATGGCTGTGAAGAACCCGTTGGCGAAGTCCTCGAGCAGTACCTCGCCTTCCTCGGTGCGCATGTAGATCGGCGCGTACGCCTCGGGCTTCTCGGCAAGCTCGATGCAGATGCGGTTATACCGCTTGAGGATCGTTCGGCGCGCAGGCGCCGAGCGCGCGTTGAGAGCGTGCTCGCGCAGGATGCTCTTAATCCATACGTCGGGGTCAATGACGCTGGGGCCTGCGGCGACTGCGGCCAGGAAGCCGTCGATCGATGAGACGCCAGCTACGGGGGGATCAAGCTCGTCGAGCCATATCTCGAGCTGTTCGAGCGAGAGGGTCCGGCCCTGCGATGTGCGAGGTTTGAAGTTCATGCCGCCAGCGCTTTTACCGGTTCTGCCGCCGGCCGCCAGTTCCATGGGAGCAAGATGTCCAGTTCGTTGATCTTCACAGCGCCCGTGACGATACGCTCCAGCACGTCATTCAGCCAGGTGTAGGGATCCAGGCCCCCCAGGCGAGCCGTCTGGAGAAGCGATGCCATGACGGCCCAGGTCTGAGCTCCTTCCTCGCTACCAGCGAAGAGGCTGGACTTGCGGCCCTGGGCCACATTTCTCATGCCGCGCTCGACGGTGTTGGTATCGACCTCGATCCGGCCGTCTTCCAGGAACAGGGTTAGCCCCTTCCAGTGGTTGAGCGTGTAGCGCATCGCCTTGGCCAGGTCGGACTTGGGCGACAGACCTGGAAGCATGATGTCGATCTGCGCCTTGATCTTCGCCATGACGTCGGCGGTTTCGGCGAGACGAGCCTGGAGGCGCTGTGCGGCGGTGCCTTTGCGCACACGCGCCTCGATCGCGTAGACCTCACCGATCAGGGTAAGGATCGCCGCTGCCACCGGCGATGGCGATTTGCGGAAGGCATCGACGAACTTGCGCCGGGCGTGGGCAAGACAGAAGGCGAGTGTGATCTTGCCTCGGCCCGGACCACCGCGCACAAGCGCCTTGTAGGCACCATAGCCGTCGACCTGGATAACGCCCTGGTAGCGGGCGAGTTGTTCGAACGCCTCGGCATGCCGCCGTCCGCGAGCATGGATATACACCACTGCCGGATGGGCCGGGCCTGACCACGGTCCGTCATCACAAGCGTGCGCCCAGAACTGTGTCGTGCGGGTTCGTCTTCGCCCTTTCTCGAGGACCGGCATGCGGGTCTCATCGCAGAAGATCCGGGACTGGCTGTGGATGTAGGCAAGCAGGCGATCATAGAGCGCCTTCACCCACCATGCGATCTTACGCATCCAGCGGCTCGGTAACGCCCGATCGAGGATGACGCCCTGGCCTGCGAGCATCTGCAACTGCCGATTGAGCGGGATCGACCAGGCGTAGCGCGCCGTCGCCATCCAGGCCAGCGTCGAGGTAGTGACCATCGAGCCTGGGATCGCGCGGCGCGGCGCCGGCGCTTGAACGACGCCCTCCCGGCATTCCCGGCAGGCGTAACGAGGGCGCACTGTGCGGATGACGCGAACGATGGCCGGCACCCAGTCGAGTGCCTCACTGGCATCTTCGCCGATCCTGTGGAGCTTGCCGGCGCAGCAGGGGCAATCCAGCGTGTCGGGATCAATCACGCGCTCCACGCGCTCGATATGGGCCGGCAGTGCCATCAGGCCGCGCTTGCGGCGTGGGCGACCGACGGCAGGCTTGTCTTCGGCGTCGCCATCGTCGTTGGCTGCGGTAGCCGGCGTGGTTACGAGGTCGCCGAGATCAAGGAGACCTTGATCACCCAGGATGACGCTGGCGCGTTCTGAACGGCTGCCGAAGGCCTGGTGGGCCATGCCTTTGAGCAGTGCGCGCAGTTGGGCGTTTTCTGCCTGCAGTTCACGCACCAGAGCCGCCATTTGCTCCATATCTTCAGGGAGATCGTCGGCTTGGGCGGGCATGCCTGACTATACCACACCGACTCCTCGTCGCCACAGAAAACCGCAGATATCAGCCAAAAATCAGGGGTCTGCGCACCTCGGGTGCGGGCAGTTTCTTCCAATCCAGACCCGACAGCAATGCCGTGCATTGCGGTCCGCTCAGGACCATCGTGCCGCCTTGCACGGCAGGCCAGTAAAACCTTCCTCGGTCGAGCCATTTCGTCGCCATAACCGCGCCTGACCCGTCATGACGGAGCAACTTCACCTTATCCGCGCCCTTGTTGCGGAACACGAAGACATCGCCCGCGCAGGCATCATGCCCCAGCACGTGCGTCACCAGCCCCATCAATCGGTTAATCCCGGCTCTGAAGTCGACCGGCTGTGTCGCCACGAAGATCCGTACGCTTCCGTCGATCGGGATCATTCCCGGATCGCCGCCAGTACCGCGCGCAGGTGGTCCATCTCGACCGCGCCCATGATCCGAACCGTCACGTCTCGTACCACCAACTCCAAGCCGCCAGGTTCGAGTTGCTTCTCCTGAGCCAGCGTGACGGGTACGAACCGCAATTCCTCGACGGCTCCTGCTGCTCGCGCTTGCCGACGCCAATAGTGCAAAAGGCCAAGGCCGACGCCGTTATCGCGGGCGACCTGCGCCACAGTCATTCCTGGCACAAAGCTCTCAGCCAGAATGCGGTCGCGTACGTCATCCGGCCAACGCTCGTAGCGCCGACGTCCGGGCGGCAAACTGACGGTCAAACGCGCAGTTGTACTGTGCGACGCACACGTCAAACCGCCGTTTGACCCTGCATCAATTTCATCCGACATTGCCCGATCTCCTCCTCGTCTCGGGCGAGCCTAACCATCAGCAAGCTCTCGGAATACGTGGGGCGGGTGCAGCGGTTACGACGACATCGGCGCGACTGACCGGGCACACTTCAGCCACATCGACGCGCCCACCGACGCTGGCGAGCATCGGGAAGAGATCATGGAGACGCCGGGCGATGACATGGATGACGTCGCCTTCGCGCTGGACCTGCCCCCGTACCCCCATCATGATCTGCGGACACGAAATCGCCACGCATCCTTCAACTCTGGTTGCACTCGATCCCTATAGCCGCGACATCGATATGCCAAATGGTCATCAGAGGAGGCGCAATTCAATGGCAACTTCGGAAGACGGTGAAATCTATCGCCGGGGACAGGAATTGACCGTGACCTTCCAAGCCCGACCGGAGGATCTGGCGTTCCTGCGGCAATGGTCGGACGCGGTGCCGACCTTGTATTTTCTCGACATCTGCGCGGCCAATATCACGAAGCAAGCGCGCGAAACGCACGAACGCGATTCCCGCAAGCTCGCCTTGTTTGATCGGCTCACCGCGCTCGATCTACCGCAGAACACCTTCTCTTATCTGCTGGCGTTCATCGAAAAGGTGAGCGACCCGCGCAACGCCATGACCGATGCCGAGCTCGAGGCGCAGATACTGGGGGACATGGCTTCGCTTCGCGCCTTCTTCACCAAGGCGCACGTCGCCGAGTCCGATGGCTTCTTCACCGAATATTTGCCCGAGCTCAGGGGCGCGCCGCACGAACTGATGCAGGATGCCTACCTCCAGTTCATTCGCGCGCTGAATGATCGGTTCGGTCTGCAGAATCCGGTCGCCAAATCGCGCCGCTTGACGACGGCGACGGAGATGCTCGAACTCGCGGATAGCCTTTCAATCGCGCGTTATCATCCGGTTGTCCTTGTGGCGCTCGGCTGTCTCTATGAGAACCGGGCCGCGAAGAAGGTGATGAAATTTAGGGAGGATGCTGCCCTCTTTAACGCTGAGAATGCGCTCTCCGACATAATGACAGTCGTCCGCTTCCTGCCTCGTAAGCTGGAGATCGAGCATATCGGTCGAGAGCGCCAAGTCGGCTGGGCGCGTTCGTCCTACATTACCGACGACAACGGGCTGAGTCAGATACTCCGCTGTTGCGCGGCGTTCTGGACGAGAAAGCGCGACAATCAAGATGAGAATCCGGTGTGTCGGGATCGGCGTAGGGCGTAGCCCGTAGCCGGTCCCGACACACCGGAGGCACTCTTTGCCGGGTGCCTGTGATGGTCGTGGTGGCCGCTATGCATCGGGTTTTCCGGGGAGGAGGACTGGGCGTGTGGCCGGCCGACACATCAACGATCATCAAGTGAGACTTTTCATGACCAACCGACGTTATGACCCCGTCGCCCTGGCGGCGGCGAAGGCCGGGTTCAGTCCGGCGACGGGCTATCGGGTTCTGCAGGCCACCCAGCTGCCATCGCAGCGGCAAACACCGCGCAGCCGGCGCCGACCCGATCCCCTTGCCGGTATTTTCGATGAAGTTGTCGTGCCGATGTTAGAGGCTGCTCCGGGCCTTCGGCCCATAGCGATCTTCGAGGAGCTGCGGCGCCGATATCCCGAGACGGAGTTCGGCTCCCGGCGAACGCTAGAGAGGCGCATTCGCGACTGGCGCGCCATGAACGGGCAAGATCGCGAAGTCATTTTCCGACAAGTGCACGAGGCCGGGCGGCTCGGCCTGTCCGATTTTACGTGCATGGACGATCTGGCAGTTTCGATCGCCGGACAACCCTTGGACCACCTGCTCTATCACTTCCGGCTTCCTTGTGGCGGCTTCGAACACGGGCACATCATCCTGGGCGGCGAGAGCTTCGTTGCCTTGGCCGAAGGGCTGCAGAACGCGCTCTGGTCCGCAGGCGGTGCACCGAAGCTTCATCGTACCGACAGCCTCTCGGCCGCCTTCCGCAATCTGGACGCGGATGCCAGGGTCGACCTGACCAAGCGTTATGACGCGCTCTGTGACCATTATGGAATGGAGCCCACGAGGAACAACCGGGGCGTTGCCCATGAGAACGGCGCGATCGAGAGTGCTCATGGTCATATCAAGGCTGCCATAAGGGATGCGCTGCTGCTGCGCGGGAGCGCCGATTTCTCCGACCTTGCCGACTATCGCCGCTTCATCGACGAGGTCGTAAATGCACGCAACCGGCGGCACGGCCCCGGGATCGATGCCGAACGCAAGTTCCTACAGCCGCTGCCGGACGTGCGCACCACCGATTACGAGGAGGTCCTCGTGACGGTCACATCCTCGGGCGGCTTCACGTTGCGCAAGGTGTTCTACACGGTCCCATCCCGCCTGATCGGGCACCGTTTGCGGGCTCGCCTGTATGATGACCGCCTCGACCTCTTCATCGGCGGCACGAGACTCATGACCCTGCAGCGCGGGCGCGCAGGCATGAACGGCAAGCACGGTCACGTTGTCGATTACCGTCACGTCATCCATTCTCTGCGCCGTAAGCCCATGGCCCTGCTAGGGCTGGTCTATCGCGATAGCCTATTCCCGCGAGAGGCCTATCGCCTGATGTTCGACCACCTGCTGGAAGTTCAGGGCGAGCGGGAAGCCTGCCGCACCACCGTCGAACTTCTGGCCATGGCCCACGAACGTGCATGCGAGGCCGAACTCGCGGGGCTCCTGACCGAGGACCTGGCCGCGCGCCGAACGCCCTGCCTGACAACCTTGCGGGCCCGGTTCTGTCCGGACCCTGCCGATCTGCCCGAAGTCGTGGTCGAACTGGTGCCGCTCTCGATCTACGACGGACTTATCGAACAGGGAGAAGCCGCATGAACGCAACTCCCATGATCGATGCACAGCGTCTTAGCCTCATGCTCAACGAACTGCGCCTGCCCACCATCAAGCACATCTGGGCGGACTTCGCCGCCCAGGCAGACAAGGAAGGATGGCCCGCCAGCAGATTCCTCGCCGCGCTGGCCGAGCACGAACTCGCCGAACGCGATCGGCGTCGGATCGAACGCCACCTAGCAGAGGCACATTTACCCGCAGGCAAGACCCTCGACTGCTTCGCCTTCGATGCCGTGCCGATGATCTCCAAGGCCCAGGTCATGGCCCTGTGCGCTGGCGATGGTTGGCTCGAGCAAGGTGCCAACCTCATCCTGTTCGGTCCGCCCGGCGGCGGCAAAACCCACCTCGCCGCAGCTATCGGCCTGGCGCTGGTAGAGCGGGGCTGGAGGGTTTTGTTCACCCGGACCTCCGACCTCGTGCAACGCCTGCAGGTCGCGCGGCGCGAACTCGCGCTCGAATCCGCGATGGCCAAGCTCGACAAATACCACCTGCTGGTTCTCGACGACTTCGCCTACATCTCGCGCGACCAAGCCGAGACATCGGTGCTCTTCGAGTTGATCAGCGCGCGCTACGAGCGACGGTCGTTGCTGATCACCGCCAACCAGCCCTTCGGCGAGTGGAACAGGGTCTTCCCCGATCCCGCGATGACGCTCGCCGCTGTCGACAGGCTCGTCCACCACGCCACCATCTTCGAGATGAACGTCGAAAGTTACCGGCGGCGCACCGCTCAGGCCAGACGCACCGGTGCCGGGCGGCCCGCCGCATACACCACGCCAAAGGTTCTCGAGACCATCCGCGACAATCAGGATGAGAACGACGAACTTGCCAGCGACAATCTAAACAGGCACTGATCGACGCGCCGCGACAATCACATTCTCATCCTGATTGACGCGCGATCATCATCCAGTTTGTCGCGCTACACTCCGCTGCTTCAAGGGCGAAGCGGTTCGGACCGAAGCCGTTGGCGATGTGCACCAAACGCTGATCCGTGGCACGGTAGACCTCGACGCATTGTTGCCAGAGCTTGGACCTCCATCAACTGAGGAGATTGAGGGAAGCAGCGGCTGCGATGCGACGATGGCGAGCGAGCGAGTGCAGCTGATTGCGTTGCTTTCCCAATAGCTGCGCTGCCCAGTGAACCGGCAGGCAAGCCCGTCCGGGTGTTCAATGCTTGCGAAGGCCGAACTCGGCGATGAGGGCCGGCCGCGCGCTCAGCAATCGTTCGAGATGGCTCTCAGGCCACATCTCGATCCGGGGCGCCTCGCCCGACCCATTGTGCTTTTCGATCCAGGAGACCGCATCGGTCGTGAACCGACCGCTGGTTGCGATAATCAGCACGCTGACCGGCGGGTGGTCCCACAGCTTCATCTGCTCCTTGAGCGTCGCGACGTCCGACAGGCCAACGCTCTTCGTCGTCCAGTGCTTGCACTGGATGATGACGCGCTGGCGGAGCGTCCCGGTAAGCGCATCTTCGATCACACGGTCGACAGAAAGATCACGGCCACGGTCGGTCGCGTTCGTGTTCATCAGCCACGCCGGATTTTCGTAACCGGGTTCGTTGCTGATCAATGCGTAAATCAGGCGCTCGAACGTCGCATCGTCGATATTGCCCCACGACAAAGCGGTTGAGATCGGCCCGGATGGCCGGGCGGCCACCAGTGTCGACAGATCCGCCACCTTGATCGGCATCGCCTCGTTGACGCCGTACAGCCCCTTGCGCAACTCGGCCTTTACCTGTGGCCAATCGGCATTCTCGATGTCGTGGAGATCGCCTGGATAGCCGAAGCGAATATGCCGGCGCATATCGCTCCAGCGTGTCGGTCGCTTTACGCTGGATCCCAGCAACACCTCGACCTGCTTCACATGTTCGCGCAGATTGCTCCAGAGTGCGTCCTCAATCTGCTCGCGGTGCTCTGGCTCCGGCCCCACTGCGGCCCTTATCGTGCGCAGGTCGTCGTCGATCGCGTCGATCAGCCCCACAAGGGCGTCGCGGATCAGCGCCTTGCGGGTATTGTTGAACCGGAAGCGATACTCGCGAAGCTCTCGGCCCGGATCCGTGATGCCGCGTTCGACAGACTGTTCAATGCCGAACTCGCCAAGCTCCGCCGCGTCGATTCGGTTCTGTGCGATCGTATCGAGATCAAGGGGCCGGGCGGTCGGCTTCCATCCGTCCAGCATCGGCAAGCTCTCCAGGAGCAAAGCGTAGGATCGCTGCCGATCTTCATATTCGATATTCTCGCCGAACGAGATGCCCCCGGGGATCATACCCTGAAGCTCCTCCCACAGGCGCTCGAGTTTGACGAGATTGGCCTCAGTCGCCTCGAAAATCTCCAAGGCGTCCATCAATGAGCTGTTCGTCGGCGCTTCGGACATGCTGCTCCTTTTGGCGGAAATCCCCGGATCTGACCTTGCCGTCGGCGACCCCGTCATTCGAAGTTGAAGATAGCGTCAGCGTACGCTTTCGGAAAGCCGGCACGCGCGAGCGGTCAACTCCCGCGCAGCGTGCGCCAAGCCTGTTTGGTCCTCACCCAGAACGGCGTAGGTGCTGGCTTGTCGTTCAAGAGCGTTCCAATCACCGGATCAACCAGCGTCGCCCCTTGGGCGAGGCGGGTGACGGTGGCCAGGCAGGCGACATAGGCGAGCCTCGCATCGTGCAGCGAGATGTCTTCCGGGCCGAACCCGCTGTGGACGAATTTGCCTCGGGCATCAAAAAGCTGCTCAACCGCACCGTTCAGCGCAGGCGGCATACCGGCCTGTTGCAAGCAGGTGGCTGCGCGACGCCGTATTCTGGCGGTCACGCCGCCCGAATAACTGTCTGTAAGCAGGGTTTCGAAAGCGATCGCGAGCATGATTACGCGTTCTGACGGTCGCACGTTGGCGCGAAAGGACCGGCGAAAATAATCGAGCGAGCGGACGAGCTTCACATAGAGTGATGCTTCCTTCGTCTCACGACGATCGAGAATCTGATGGGTGAGATAACCCGTCTCAATCTGCCGCAGCGTCGCTAGATAGCTATCGAGCTCGCCATTGGCCTTCAGGTCGTTCCAACCTGCCAGCGAAATCCGCACACCAACATCGCTCGCCTCTACCAAAGACAGTGCGTCGACATTTCGCGGAATACGTTCCGCTTCGAGCCTTTCAAGGCGCGGCGAGACCTCGATCCGTAGATAATGATTGATGTCGAGAGTTTCCTGGTTGTTTGCTCGGTCGCTGCCGATCTCGCTCGACAGGCACGGTGCCTTGAGCGAGGTCATGAGCAGCAGCGCGGTCATGGTGCGCATGCGCAGCTGGTAGAACAACTGGTTCTCGTAGGGATCGTGAGAATAGCTGTTGAAGCGGAACGCCATGACCGGATTGCTGTGGAGCCAAGAGAGCCGGTTGCCCGCAGTGTAGGAGCGTATGCCTTGGGAATCGAAGGCATGCGTGATGCCCATCGACACGCGGGCGTCGTCCAGCAACGTGATGGTCTTCTCAATATCGTTGGTCTGGGCCATCACACAGAGGCCCGCCGATTCAAGGAGCAATTGAGGATGCAGCCCCCGCCGCATGGTATCCGCGTACGGCCGTGCAATGCCGAACCCATGGAGTGGAAAGACGATCATGCCGGGATCGTGAAGCTGATGCCCGACGATCGCGTTGATGACCTCAGCAACAATGTCGGGTCGTCCCGCCTTGACGGCCTGAAAGATCAGATCATCGATAACGCTGAGGCCGACAAAGCAGTCGCGGCGCATGAAAGTCCGCGCAATGCCAGCTCGCATGAAGCACAGGTGGTGATCGAAACTGCGCCGCCACTTGACATCTCCGACCTCATCGTCCTCCGTGACGACATGCTCGACCGACGCATAGGTGGAAGCTGAGGCGGCTTGCTTGGCAAGCCAGTTTGCCTTGGTGCGGGCTAATGGCTCGTGTGCATCGAAGTCTGCGATGAGGTCGGCGGGTGTCATGGATATCGGCATAGCCGTCCTCATCGTTGCGTGACTAGGCCTTGATGCCTTTGGTCGGCTGATCCGGGATGGGCCGGGAACATGGACGGCTGATTACGGCGAGCAACGATGCTATGTTGGTCGGACAGAAAGTGTCGCCGATCGAGGTGATCGATGGAACTCGCACACAGTCGGCGAGCACACTCTGACCTGCACCTCATCGGCATCGATGCGGCGGGACGTTCAAGCGTGAGCATTTCACGACGGTCCATTCGGCGACGCTCCCCGACGAGCAATAGCCCACCGCCCTTGGCTCATCA
Source organism: Novosphingobium barchaimii LL02 (assembly GCF_001046635.1). GTDB lineage: Bacteria > Pseudomonadota > Alphaproteobacteria > Sphingomonadales > Sphingomonadaceae > Novosphingobium > Novosphingobium barchaimii. The sequence goes on along the minus strand of NZ_KQ130453.1, from coordinate 98,636 downwards.
CCAACAGTGCTGCTGAAAGGCGGCTTTCGGAGGTGATCAAGTTTGCGGGCGATGACCGATTTTGAAGCGCGTTGCCGATCGTCCGTTTGACTGGCGCGAACGGCAAATTCCGTTAGGACCAGATGTTCAACGCAGGCGGAGTGAACATCTGATACTGGTCGCGACCTGCCGGTTTGCTGACCGTCCGCACCTGGGGATCAAAAATTGGATGCTGAGCGTTCGATAAGGGTCGGGATTGGCTGAATTTTGGACAAACCCGTCATCTCCGATCATGCGAGGGCGGCAGGTTTCGGTTTAAGACGTCAGTCCGGCGCCACGCGAAGATTGCCGCGATAGATCCAGCCCTCGACCGGAGCGTCCGACGCATAATCGTAGACCGCGACACGTGCCCAATCGCCCCGCGCATCCCGCACTTCTACCCATTGGTCCGGATAAACGATCCGGATGACCAAACCCTGCCGTTCAGGCGTTACCCGCAGATTGGCGCGGCCGTGGATGTAGCGGATGTACTTGTGGCTCCCTGCATCGCGCGACTCTGCAAGGTCCTCGCGAAGCGCCCTGATCTCTGCGGTTGCCGCCACGATTTCTTTGTTGGGCTCAGCGTCGCCACGAAAAGGTACAAGGTCGGGATAAAGAGAGAGAATTGACACGACGAGAGCGACCAACGCCACGACGCCGGCCTTCTGAATTTCAGATTTCGCCCAACCGCCCGCATCCTGGATAAGGTCGATCGCCGATTCTAGAACGGCAAGCCGGTCCTCCGGTGAAGCTTCGTCATCGTCCAGAGCCTCGATCGCATTGAGCACCGAGCCGAACAGCGGCGCTTCGCCCGTCCCCGCATCATATTGGTGAAGAAGGTCGGAGGCCGCACCAAGGGCAATCTCACCTTCCAGCGCAAGGGACGCCAGCGACTGATAGCCTGGGCGATACATCGCTGCGGCTTCGCGCTCGATCTGCGATATCATCGACGACGCCGTCAAACGCTGTGCGGCGGCAAGGACGGGACTAGAGATGCCGAGGCCGAGAATGCGGCTGGCCGAGGTCCAGCGCTCTTGGTCCATCTGGGTGAGGCCCAGAACCTTGGAGAGGTTACCGATCGTGTCGAGTTGTGAGCTGGCTGCAAACAACTTGCCGATCGTGGTCTGCTCGCGGAAGGCGCGGCCGAGTAGGTCGCCACGGGCAAGGTGTTCGAGGCGCGTTTGTCCGATCGTTCCCAAGTTTAGGCTGTCGAGACCACGATTCAGCTGCATCAGCTTGTTGTGGCGGTTGAGCTCGCGCATGACGGAGCCGCCGCCGAGCGTTTCGGTGATGCGACGCGCGGCATTCTTCTGGCCGGTCTCGAAATCAAGATAGTAGCGGCGCGCGCCTGCCAGAAGCCGTTCGCTCGGTTTTACCTGATCCCCGGCTTCCACCGGTTCGAGAGCGCTCGGTTTTTCGGCATCGCGCTTCCTGCTAGCGCCGAGCGAGCGGAAGATCGGGGTCGCCGCGACCAGCAGCTGCTCGGCAATTGCTTCGAGCTGATCTGAGTCCAGCGCGTCGACGACCGCGGAATCCAAGCCAGGCTTGTCCGCTTCCTCCACATCCTCGGGCGGCGCGACGCGCTCGCGCAACAAGATTCGCAAAAAGTCCGCCCCGTCTTTCCAGCGGCGACTACGCTCGCCCCCGCCGAACCATTTGATGAATGAGACTGTACGGATGCGAACGGATACTTCGCCAATCCCCGGCAACATGGCCTCTGCCGGCTTCAGAGCTTGAGAGATATCGAAACCCTTGCGCGGTGGATCATCGGTCATCAGGATCGTGTAGCACCGGATTGCGGGCAACGAAGCCGGTTTTCATAGCAATGGTGGGAGAACGGCGCGTCAGCGCGGCGTGCCCCTGTGCTCAAGGAGCGCTTTTAATCCGGCACCTTCTATATGATCCAGCTGGTCGCACCGTTCTTCATGAACGACCCACTCTGCTAGCTAGAAAGCCGTCGGAAAAGCGGAAGGTCCGCTGCTGAGGACTGAAAATCGGGCGCGGAGTGTCTGAGAAGGGTCGGGTTTGCCATAGATAGCGGCAAAGAATATCTATCGTCCATGGCGAAAAACGACTGAGCGGGCCAATCTCGGCCCGCTCAGTCGCGCATAAGTCTGCCATGGCTAGCTAGGCATGAGCGGCAGCGTCTCCAACCATCATGCGTGTCGGAATGGCCTGTGCGTCAACAGGAGTGCTATCATGAATCACACCCCCGGCATGATCGGTGGAGGTCTCGGCGGCTTGATGTTGGCGCGTGCCCTGCATGGGCACGGGATCGCGCTGACGATCTTTGAAGCGGAAGCTTTTCCCTCGGCGCGTACACAAGGCGGCTTGCTCGACATCCACGAGCATAGGGTCGCGTCCGTCAATGTGGTGTAAAATCGGGTGTGGCCACTGGGCTGCATTTTCAGGCGGCCTTGGGTGTAATCTGTAGCGGCTGTGCCTCCTCGATCATTGGTGTGGCAAGGGCGGCCATGCCCTCGATCTGCATGTAGCGGTGCTGGAGCTGGTATTCGTCATTCTGCTCGAGCAGGACGGCGCCGACGAGGCGGATGATGCTGTCCTCGTTCGGGAAGATGCCGACCACATCGGCGCGGCGCTTCACTTCCTTGTTCAGGCGTTCCAGCGGATTGGTGCTGTGGAGCTTGACCCGGTGCTGCTCGGGGAAGGTCATGTAGGCGAGCACGTCGTGCTCGGCATCGTCCATGCAAGCGCCGAGCTTTGGCCAGCGGGCGCGCAACTGATCAGCGACCTGCCGCCAGACCTGCGTCGCAGCGGCATGGTCGGGCTGAAGGAAGACCTGACGGATTGCAGCGGCAACGACGGTATTCTGGCCCTTGGGCACATAGGCCAGGGCGTTGCGCATGAAGTGGACGCGGCAGCGCTGCCAGGTCGCGCCCATGACGCGGGTAATCGCCGCCTTGAGCCCCTCGTGGGCATCGGAGATGACCAGCTTCACGCCGGTCAGGCCGCGCCGGACGAGGTCCTTGAGGAAGCTCGACCAGAACGGCTCGGCTTCGGAAGGACCGATGTGCAGGCCGACGATCTCGCGCTTGCCCTCGGTGTTGACGGCCACAGCGATTATCGCGGCGACACTGACGATCCGCCCGCCCTCGCGCACCTTGAGATAGGTAGCATCGAGCCAGAGGTAGGGCCAGTCGCCGGCGAGCGGCCGCTTGAGGAAGGCGTGGACCCGCTCGTCGATGTCCTTGCACAGCTTGGATACCGAGGACTTGGAGATGCCAGTCATGCCCATCGCCTGCACCAGTTCATCGACGCGCCGGGTGCTGACGCCGGCGATCCATGCTTCCTGGATCACCGCGACCAGCGCCTTCTCGACGGTCTTCCTTGGCTCCAGAAAGCCGGGAAAGTAGGCGCCGGTCCGCAGTTTGGGGATCTTGAGATTGAGCGTGCCGAGCCGGGTGTCGAGACTGCGGTCGCGGTAGCCATTGCGCCAGGTCGTGCGATCGCCGGAACGCTCGTGCCGGCCGGCGCCGACCAAGCCATCGACGTCGGCCTCCATGATGATCTGTAATACGTTCTCGGCGATCGTGCGCAGGAAATCTCCATCTCCGGTCTTCGCCATCAGCTCGGCAAGCGGTAATCTATCGTCGGTCATCGGGATCAACTCCTCGGTGGGCGTGTGAAGTGTGGTAACTCCACCTTACCGATGAGCCCGGTGGCCACCGAGATCGAATTCGCATGGGTGGGGCATGCCCCACCCATGCGATCGCCTCAATCTACACCGGAAATTACACCACGAGCGCGGACGCTAACGAGCATTAGCGGACAGCGCGCACTGAAGGCAGCCGGCTTGCACGATACCTGTTCACGCTTTGCGCGTCCTGGCGACAACGCCATGCGTTCAGCCAGCGGCGCATCGAAAGGAAGGTCCGGATAATCCTTCCATACCAAGGCCAGTACTTCAGCATGTTCGGGGCGGCGGCCACGGGCGATCCAGCGATTCTGGTCCGCTGGATCGAAGGCGGCAGAGTTCGCCGTCATGCCACGATATTCGGTATCAAGGGCGCGGCGATTGCTTCAGCCGGGTGGCAGGGCTTCCAACAGTGGCAATACGAGGGGAGCATGGGCGATCTCCCTGGGATCACCCTTCTGTCCTCCTCCTTCCCTTCTTCATGCTCACTGACCGCGAGAGCCAGGGTGGAAGCGCCGCGGGAACGGGCGTCAGGTCGCTCGGAGCCAGTTCACCAGCGGCAAGCCCTCGACCCGCTCGAATTCGCGGATGTTGTCGGTAACGAGGGTCGCGCCGATCGCGAGCGCGTGGGCAGCGATCAGCATGTCGTTAGCGCCGATCGGCGTACCACGGCGCTCGAGGTCGGCGCGCAGACGCCCATAGCAGGCGTCGGCATCGTCCTTGAGCGGCAGCACCGCAATGAGAGACAGCAAATCCTCGATCTTGCTTTTCAGGCGCGGCGATCCGCGCTTTTCTGCGCCATAGCGCAGTTCGCCGGCCACGATGATGCTGGTCGCAACCGCGTCCTCGCCGACATCGGCGATAGCGTGGGCGACCATGCCATCGGGCTGCCGGATCAGGTCCGACAGGATATTCGTATCGAGCAGGAACATGGATCAGATGTCGACCGGTTCTGCGGGCAGGTCCTCGATCGGGCCGATCTCTTCATCGAGCGGCTCCCAGGTCTTGAGAACGGCAAGGAGGGAGCGTGGCCGGGCGGGTTCGATGATCAGGCGCGAGCCTTCCTTGCGGATAACGGCGTCCTCGCCCGGAAGCTCGAACTCACGGGGAATGCGGACCGCCTGGCTGCGGCCGTTCTTGAACAGTTTGACGTGACGCTCGAGGTTCATGGCGACTCCTTGGCATATGACATAGCCTATACAGGCTACGAATGCGAGATATTTGCTTGTCCGGCCGCCGCAAGTGATGTGCCATTCGCGAAGGGAAGTGGGATCGGGACCGTCTGACCGCCGGCAAGATTGATGAAGGCCCCGGCATGCCCGATCGAACCGCGTCCCAGAAGATCGAAGAGCAGCGCGAGCGCATGACTTGCGAGGACGCGGTTGACGAACAGCGACTGCCGCTCGAGCGCCTCCGCGACCGAACAGGACGGCGCATCGTCTTCAGCCGCGCTCTCGTCGGCAAGTTCCGGAAAGGCTTCGAGCACGGTGGAAAGACGGGGGCGATCGCTGTTGCCGGTGCGTCGCGGACAGCCGATCAGGTACTGGCCGTCACTGGCGCGGTTGCCAAGGTCCATCCAGTACGCGGGGGGATTTCTACCGGTCTGCAAGGCCGCCCCAAGCGCCCGGCGGGCCGCGGCGGTATCGACGCAGCTGATGAGCATGTCGAAGCCGTCGACACCTATCGCTTCAGGGGCCCGTCCGTGGACCGCCTTCCACACAACGCCATGGGCGAGATTGATGCGCTCGGTCAGCGTGCGCGCCTTGGAATGGCCGATATCGCAGCGGTAGAAAGGCTGGCGCCCAAGGTTTGCCTCGGTGACATCATCGTCGTCGACCACGGTAACGTCGAGCGAGCGCGAGGAGATCGCGCGCAGTGCGGTGTCGAGCGCGGCGAGGCCCATCAGCATCTGCGCCCCGTTCCCGCCGCAGCCGGCCAGCAGGACCGTGATCGCACGATTTTCAAAGGCAGCAGGAAGATAATGCCGCCGGATCTGATCAGTGTGTTCAGTCTGCATCGGGAGCTCCTGCAAAGGGGCCGCGCGGCAAGGACAGGAACATGCCGCCCGCACAGAGCCGCGCAGCCATGGTGGGACCGTCAGGATGATCGAGGCGTCCGAAGACGATCGAGATCTTCGTCGCATGGGCATCATCGGCATCGTCGGTGGCGCTGAAAAATGCGCGGCCGCGCGCATGGCTGTGAATGTCACAGACCATATGCCAGTCGGGCGGCAGCCTGGGCATGCGATAGACCAATCGTGTCGGTGTCGCTTCATCGATATCGGGATATGCCACGGCAAACTCACGGGTCGCCTCGTTCCACCGGATGAATGCGGCGGCCTCGTCAGGAATTTTCCCAAGCAGATGCCCGAGAATCGCGTCGTGGAAGGCGTGCGGGACAAGGCCGCAGCGCAGCTCGGCCCGCGCTGCTCCGATGCTGCCATAAGGAAGATAGCCTGCGACGGGGGACGCGATCGGGACATCGAGCGCCAGCCAGGGGCGGCGCAGGATCAGCATCACACCATCCTTGCCGATGGCGAGACCATGGCCGACGCGGGAAGAGCGCAGCGCCTCGATGACCGGCGACCTTCCGAATGGCGGCACCGGATAACATGGCATGGAGTCAAGCACCGCCGCTGCCGTCGCATCATCGGCGAGCATCGTCATACCCGCGACCGCGCGATAAGTCCGCCTACCGTCACCGCGCAGACGGAGGTCTTTCTCGTGCCTCTCCCCTGCCCGGCCTTGCTCTTGCCAAAAGGCTTGAGACGGCTCACCGGAAATCGGGTTGCCGCGCGCGCCGCCAGATCGTCCCAGAGCCGCACCAGCCCGCCCTTGCCCCGCACGGTCCAGTCCTGCCCGGGATTGGGATGCGTCGACCAGGAGTCGAACACCGCGCTCTCATAGGCGGGAATGGAGGCGATACCGAGAACGCGGGGTTTGGGGATGTTGCCCCAGCAGAGACGCCCGTCGACGAAGACGTTGAGGATCGGCGAGTGCAGAACCGGTGTCTCGGCGCCAGGACGTTCATTTGCCAGGAGGGCATAGACGCCAAGACCACCCCGCGTGGCGATCAGGAGATGGGGTGGATAGGGAACCGGCACCGTCGTTCGCGCAGCGAGCGCATGGAGATCGGCCGGAGGATCGGACAGCGCGAAATAGGCCGGGCGCACCTGCGCCGGCACCCACCAGGCCAGCATCTCGGGATGAGCGACCAGCACATTGGCTGGCAGGAGCTCGGGCACGACCGTACGGCCAAGCGCCTCCGACCACTGCCGCAGATGCGCGCGCGTCAGCGGGCTACCCGCCGCGATCGTCGGCTGACCGTCGCCCCCGAATTCGACGGCATGGATGCTGGCAAAGGCAGCCGTATCGACCGGCGAGGCGGCATAGGGTTTGAGATGGCGTGGCGCCTGGTTCGTATAGAGCAGGATGGCATTTGTCAGGACGAGGCCGTCGCCGCTCGCCTCGAAGTGGGTGCTATGATCGGACATGGCAGGCTCCTGGACTTGGGTGGATCGAAGCGGATGAGGTTCTGGGCCGCGAGGAGGAACTTTGCGCCAAGGTGTAGCGAGGCGAACCAGTCCTCAATGAAGGCCGCATCGGACAAAGGGCAAATGCCGGCGATATCCATGAATCCCATTTCCATGCCGCTGCGCATGACGTCGTCGAGTTCGCGCGCGAACGGCTCGAAGGGAACCAGGGTCAGCGGCGGCAGCGAGGCGCATTCCTCAATACCGGGGAGATATTCGCTCGCGATCTCGAAATCGAAGTACCAGGCGCCGGCTTCAGACGAGAGTTTGCCGAGCGCCTCCAGCGCAGCACGCAAATCCGCCAGCTTGCGGCGCAGGGCAGCGGGAAGCCGGTTCGGCGGCGCCGCGTTCGCCGCGATCATCCAACCCGGGCGACGCTCGTCCAATTCCGAGGGAAGCATGTGTCCATCGAGATCCTCGGCGTCTGCGCCATGACACTCGATGAGGCCGCGCCGGGCCCCTTCGTCGTCGGCGGCACCGTCCCAGTAGTACAGGGACATCTCGTCGAAGAGGTCCTGGTAGCTGAAGACCGGCAGCACGCGCCCGAGCGTCTGCTCGAGCATCCGGTAGGCGGCGGCGCGCCACGCCATCGGCGCATCGCCGGCTTCGATCCATCCCAGGTCAAGCTGCCCCAGGCTCTCACAGACGATGGCGATCGCGGGCGGCCCATCCGCTTCGCTATTGAGCACGGCTATGCGCAGATCGACGATATCGATGGGGTCCAGGATTTCGAGCACGGCGGCTTCGAACACCGCCTCGATGTGGCGGCGCGCTTCGAGCCGCTTACAGGCTCTGGCATCCTGTGTCCCGGACGCGGCCCAGCGTCCGATCACCCGGTGATGGGGCGCCAGCGGCGCGTCGAAGATCGCCGGGACATCGGGTGATAGCGCGACGGCCCTGCCCACAAGATCGGCCGCAGGATCAATCACAAGATCAGCCAAGCGGCGGGAGGCGAAGTCCGGCCGGCGGCTGTAGTGGTTCGCGGACCTCGCCCGCGCCGCCCTGCGTGTCGACGACGATCCGTGCGTGGAGGGCTCGGGCCCGGGGGCTACAGGCGGGCGGGGTGAAACCGGCGGTCTCACCATCGTCTTTCTCGACCCAGTCCAGGAAGGTTTTGCGTAGCGCAGGCGGGATAGCCGCGCTCGGGCGATGCGGCGCCGGCGGCACCGGGATCAGCCCCTTGGTGCCGATGGCGCGGCGATATTCGGTGACATGCGCGCCGCCCATGACTCCGGCGTCGACCGTCTCGGCGTTGAGGATCGCCGGGTAGAGCGTCGCATGATAGGCGCGCAGCGCGGCCGGGTCATTCGCGAGATGCGGCGGCACCGGCAGGTCGATGCCGTCATAGCGATAGGTTCGGGTCAGTTGATCGATCTGCATGAGTGTGTCCTGAGAGTGATCTGGAAAATTGAGCGAGTTTTATCGCCCCGTGCGTCACCAGAGACTGGCGGGCTCTTCGGGCTTGGCGTCGGCCGGCGGACTGCCGGGAGCCTGCGCATTCGCGCCGGCGGCCGCCGCTTTCGGCGTCGGTGTCGCAGCCTTGGCCTTCGCGGCTGCGGCAGCGCGGACGGCTTCGGTAGCCTGGCGCTGCTCCGCGATCTGGTCGGCGAGTGCCTTGCGATCGGCGATGAGCCGGCCGAGCGCACCGTCATCGCCCCTGGCAAGTTCGGCATCGATCTCGGCCGCGCGCGCGGTGAGCGAGATCGGCCGAAGCTCGCCGGGGTCGGGCTTGTGGCCGCCGCCTTCAATCATGCGCGGGATGATGGTAAGTGTAACGATACCCTCGGGCCCGGCGACAAGATCACAGCCGAGAGAATAGCGGGTGAGCAGCGGGAGCAGGCTGGTAATCAGCATGGGGGGAGTTCCTTCCAGAAAGGCGTGGGAGCGTTCAGGCCGCAAGGTCCGTGATCGAACCCTCGCTCGCCGGTGCAACTGCGTGCGCGATTGGCGGCCCATATGCGCCGTCGAGGGTCATGGCGCTCGGCAGACGCCCTGCCCACTCGAAACCGAGTGCATGGAGCATTCCGGCAATGAGATCGGTCTTCTTGTGGCCCAGCAATTTGGCGAAGGCCTTTTCGCCGATGTGTGCGATCAGCCCGCATTCGCGGGCAATGAACCTGAGTTCTTCCTTCGAGTAGCGCTCTAGGAAGGTCTTATCGACGTGCCAGGCGTCGCGCAGGTCTACTGCGAAGACCCGCGCCAGATCGGCGACATGATCGAAACTGGCAACGTCCTTCGCGTAAGCCGCGCCGATGGCCGACAGCACTGTCGCTGCCTGCGCTTCCGATAGTGCCTGGATCTCCGCGATCTTCTCGCTGAAATCGAGATCGGGGAAGGACGCCCCGACCAGCAGCCCGGCACGCCCACGCAATGTCTCGACCTTGATCTGCGGGAGCGTACCGGACATCGCGGCGACCAGGATCGTGGTCTGGGCACGGGCCGGATTGGCGGCAAGCGCGCGGGCGAGCACGGTGCGCCAGGTCGCCTCGCGCAGTTCCTTAGTCCGGATAGCAATCGACCGGGCGGTGACGGTGGACTTCGGCGTATCCGGCTTCCCCGTGGCAGTATCGCTCGCCGCCACTGGTGCTGCGCGCTTGCCACAGTCGGCCGAAGATACGCCATGCTCTTCGGGGAGATGGAACGAATCGCCGCCATGGTCCCCGTTGTCATCATCGACGCCCCTGTCTTCGTCGCCGCCGGCATCGGTATGCGTATCGTCGATATCCTCCTCATCCTGCTCACCACAGATACCCGTCCCTGCAGTGATCTGCGCCGAACGTGCAGTCCTTTCAGCGCATTCCTCCTGTTCGAAGCGGATCGTTTCGGCGGTCTGGGTCTTGAGCTCGAAACAACCGGCATTTGTGCAATGCCCGTCCTCTATATGCGTCTCGAACAGGGCGCGCTGCGCTGCGGAATTGAACGGGCAGGCCAGGCATTCGCTCTTGTCGAAGATCGCATGGGCGAGATCCTGTGTAACTCGCATCAGCAGATCGCGCGTCTTGCCGACGTCGAGACCGGAGGCGAGGATTGTCTCCAGCGCCTTCTCCTGCTTGTCGGCGGGAACGGCGGCGAGCAGTTCGGCATGCCCCAGCTTGATCCGGCGCTCGTCGAGCGCGTGCTTGACCGGCTCGCAGAGACCCGCGAGCGCGAGACGACGATCGAGCTTGGTTTTCGACCAACCGAGCCGGTGGGCGGCTTCGGCATGATCGTCCTGGCACGCGGCCAGAACGCGAACCGCCGCATCGGCCTGCTCGGTTTCGGAGGCATCGTCGCGCACGTCGTTCTCGTCGATCGCTGCCTCGAGTGCCTCCTGATCGGTCATCTCGCGGATAATGACGGGCACTTCGCCCTCGGGTCCGAAGGCTTCCAGCGCCGCGCGGTAGCGACGCCCCCCGGCGACAATGAGATAGCCATCGCCCGTCTCATTCGCAGGGCGGACCAGTATCGGCTGGAGCATTCCCCGGAGACGCAGCGATGCCACGAGCTCGTCATACTTTCGGCTGTCGAAATAGCGGCGCGGATTATATCCGGCTTTGATGCTGGCGAGCGGCAGCGTGGTGACGGGCGGGGGCGACGCGGCGATCAGCGCGGTAATCCCTGTGCCGAGGCGGCGGGTACGAGCGCGGGTCATGAGCCCGACCGCAAGGTGGCAGTGCGGCTGAGCCCGGGGATGCGCGGATCGTCATAGACGCTGTTCACCGACATCTGCAGCGCCTGCTGGCGCGCGCTGAACCAGGTCGAGGCAGTGACCAGGTAGCGCTGGGTGGCGTAGTGCTCGCCGTCGCTGAAGAAAGCGACGTCGATGGTGAAATCGGAAAAGGAAATATCCGACTGGGCTCGCATGGCCTTATTCTTTCATGAGCATAGCCGCCCCGGTCGAAGTCCGGAGCGGGCGATGGAGGGAAATTTCGGATCGGGAAGTGCGCTCAGAGCGCCTGTTCGAGCAGCTTTCGGGCCTTGCCCTCGAGTTCGAGGCGGCTGTTCTGATGCGGCCTGGTGCGGGCAACCGCGGTGATGCCCTGCACGAAATCATAGACGCTAGCGGGCGGGTGCCCTTCCTCGGCGAGGACCGCCTGGATGATCTTCGTCGTCTCGGATTTCGAGAAGCCGCGCCGGCGCAGGAAGGCATCGCGGTCCTCGTCCTTGCGCGCAACGATACGTTCGCGCGCGGCCTTGATGCCCGTGATGAAGTGCTGCGGGGAGGAATTGGCGAAGTGCTTGAGCGCCGGGGCAGCCTGGTGCGCGAAGCGGGCGCCGGCGAACTTCGAATGGCGGATGTTCACTTCCTCGAAATTCTCCACGCCCCACAGGCACCTGTTCGCGCACACGCCGCGTAGATAAAATGTCGCGATGCCAAGGGTTTTGGAGCCGACCTCACTGTTCCACGCATAAAATCCGCGAAAATAGAGGTCGGGATCGCCATTCGGCAGCTTGCCTGCCTCGATAGGATGCGTGTCGTCGACGAGAAATACGAATACATCCCTGTCCGAGGCGTAGAGTGTCGTCGTGTCCTTGCTGATATCGACATAGGGGTTATAGCGCATGCTCCCCCAATCGATCGTTCCAGGGACTTTCCACCGCGTATCGCCGACGCCGTCCCCGGCGAATGCCATGATAGCCTTTATGAGTTCCCAGTCGTAGACCCGGCCATACTGACTTCCGGTCGCGGCCCGCAGTTCTGTTCGGCCATCGTCGGTCTGCAATATTTTGACCTGTTCGCCTCTGTGGGTGACAAGTCCATGCTGCAGATTGATACCAGCGAGCGCCGCAGGCAGCTGGCGCAGATAGGAGGCCGGGGCGCCGACGAGGCTCGCGACCTGGCCGAAGGACCAGTTGGTGGGTGTTAGCGGGCGATCGTCGCCAGGCGCGACCAGCGTGAGTCGTTCGGGATTATCGCTTCTCGCCTCCACACGGATCGCGCGGCTTTCGACGGTCCGGGTGGTCGAGCGATCGGCGCGGGTTCGCACACTGTCGTAGAGGCTGGAGAGCGAGAGGAATTTCTCGTCGTCGGGCCGGGAGAACCATTCGGAGGATACGCGGCTGCTGCGGCTGCCACGCGAGACGTCGATGCGATAGGGAGTGGACACGGGGGGCGTGTCGGTCATGCGGGCTATGCTCGCCATGGGTACCATCTCCTTGAGCTTGAGGGTAACGGGACGATCGCTGTCTCCCGCCGCCTCCCCATCCCTCCCTTCCCTTCTTCCGGGTCATGGGATCGCGCATTCCAACCGGCCTGATTTGGCGCTAGAATGGCGGCCGCGTTCCAAATCCTCCTTCTGGCTCATCGATCGCCAGGAGGTCTGTGCAATGACGACATTGGGTATATTGGCGCAGCTGACGCAGCTGATGCTGTCGGCGCGCCTGGGTGCAAGGCGAAGCCTGGTCGAGGCCTTCGCCCTCGAAGTGCTGGTGATCGTAATGGGCGTTGCCGGTCCCTACGCTCTTAAACTCCTGATCGACACGCTGGCACGTCCCTCGGGATCGCTTCTGTATCTGTTTGTCACCGTGATGCTGTTCGTGGGATGCTGGGCAGGCGCATCGATCCTCGAGACCGCAAGGCTCTCCTGCACCGCGAAAATGGTCGATGCGCTGGCGCGGCATTTCATCCTTCATGCACTGGCTGCGGCCCTGCCCGAGATCACCGCGGCGCGCGACAGCCGCAGCGGCCGCGTTCCCGGCATGCTGGAGCGCCTGCCCTACAGCCTGACGCTGGTCGTCGAGGGGCTGATCTGGCGGCTCGGGCCGGTGATCCTCCAGGCCCTGGCCAGTCTCGCGGTGATCGCCGGCCTGATCCGGCCTCGTTATGTCCTGATCCTGGCGCTTACTCTGCTGGGATTTCTCGCCGCGACCTGGCTCGGCGCCAGGCGTCACCGCATTCACGCCGATGCGACCAATGTGGCGGCATCGCATGTGTCGCGCACGATCGGCGATGTCGTGCGCAATGCGCGCCGCGTGGTGTTGAACGGCGCGCTCGAACGTGAGCTGCTGCAGACCGGCGCCGCCCTCGGCGCAAAGCGTCACGCGGCCGCCGGCATGTACCGTTCGCTCACGCTCATGGCCGCGCTGCAATTCTGCGTGGTTGGGCTCGGCCTTATGGCTCTGCTGCTGCTCGCCGGTCTCGATGTTGGCAAGGGACGCATGAGTGCGGGCGATTTCGTCCTGCTTCAGACTTACGCCTTCCGGCTGACGGTGCCGCTTAGTTCGCTCGGCTATATCCTCGCGCAGGCCGGGGTAGCGGTCGCCAATATCCGTGACGTCCTGACCTTTGCAACGGTCGATGAAGAGGACCGCGCCGCGCCCCCAAGTCTTGCGGCCTCATCAGATCTTGTCTCCGAGAATGTGAGCTTCTGCTATGGCCCGGGCATGCCCGGCGTGGCCAAGATATCTCTACATGTCCCGGCTGGCTCTTTCGTCGCGATCGTCGGTCCCAACGGTTCGGGCAAGTCCACGCTCGCCCAGCTTCTCGCAGGCGTGCTTGAACCGTCTTCCGGCCGGATCACGATGGGTGGGACGGATATCGCGACGATCCCCTGGGCGGATCGGCATCGCCATATCCTCTATACGCCGCAGTTCATCGGTCTGTTCAACCGGTCGCTGCGCGAGAACATCCTCTATCCCCCGGCGAACCAGTCGATCGGCGATGCCGAGGAATTGCTGCACCTCTGGCGTTTCCACGAACCCGGCAGGCCGATCGACTTCGAGATGGAACTGGGAGAACAGGGCGAGCGGTTGTCGGGAGGACAGGTCCAGAAGCTGGAACTGGCACGGCTGGCAGGAGTGGACGTTCCGGTGCTGATCCTCGATGAAAGCACCTCCGCGCTCGATCCGCGTAGCGAGGCAAATGCTATCACGATATTGCGGCGCAGAGCCGGCGGGGCGACGACGCTCATCATGATCACCCATCGGCTGGCGACGGCGCAGGACGCGGACCGGGTCCTGTTCATAGAGGGCGGACGCCTGGCAGGCTGCGGGACACACAAGGATCTGATGCGGCGATGTGCATCCTATCGCGCGTTGTGGCTCACTGCGCCGAAGTGCGGATAGCGTGCCCTCGTGACGGATGGCAGCTTGCATGTTTTACAAAGGGGCTTATATGTTTAACGAAAGGAGTTTCCGATGGCGACCAGGCACGAAGATCATCTGTCACAGCGGCATGAGGCGGTCGTGGCTGCGGCGAAGGCGGCAGGCTTGCTGTCGGGCACGAACAGCGCGCTGGGCGCCCGTGTGCCGCGTGAACTCCTCGATCGCGCCAAGATGCGTAGCGGGATCGCCTCCACCACCGATCTAGTCGAATATGCGCTTGCGAAAGTGGCGCTCGAGGATGATTTCGGGGCAAGGCTCGTAAGCCGCAAGGGGTCGATCCCGGCGGATGTCGCGCTTGGCATTTGATCGCAAGGCATCGCTGCGCAGGATCAGGCCGCAGCGCCTCGCAGCAAAACTGACGCGGCGGGCCGAAGAGGAATTGCCGCTTTCCCACAAGGCGGCCGCTGTCGGCCGTGAACTCCTGCTCGACACCTGCGTCTATATCGACGTGCTGCAGGGGAAGACACCTCTCGAGGCAGATCGGTTGCTGGAAAACCGGATCGTCAATCATTCGTGCGTGGCGCTCGCGGAAATGACCCACCTGATGGGCGCTCTCGATCCGGCAGACAAGCGCACGGCATCGGTTCTCAAGACGCTGGGGCGTACTATCGACGATATACCCGAGCATCGTCTGACAGCGCCCTCCCCGCGCGTGTTCGGCGAGGCCGGCATGCTCGCCGGCATGGTCACCCGCCTTACCGGGCAGCCGCACTCGATCGCGCTGCTCAACGATGCCATTCTGTTTCTCCAGGCTGCGTCGACCGGCTGCGACCTGCTCACCGGAAACCGGCGCAATTTCGATTTCATGGATCAGCTTATGCCCGGGACAGGTCTTATCCTGTATTGATCCTCAGCTGGCAAAGGACTTTCGTCACAGTCAGAAGAGGTTGAGCTGAAGCGGTAGCAGCCCAGACGTAGTGCAGTCGGCCGCGCGGCTGGTTTCCCTGCGCGAGCAGACCGTGCTCGCAGCCTCGACGAGCGGGATCATATCGATCGGAGTTTTGCCCTGGGGCGTTGACCCAAGCCGGGCTGTCCAACCGCCCAAGATGTGGGCGGGCGTGAACCACTCCTCTTGGATCTCGCCGGAAAGGGCATTGCCGACAATCAGGCGCGCGGGGACATGTAACAGTGATAATTGCGCATAGGCCATATGGACCGCGCGCGGATCGATATCGATCGCGGTTACATGGAGGTGGCGCTGGTAATTGATGCCACGGGCCCGCAGGGCGTCGGCAAGCGCGATGACCATGCTGCCGGAACCGCATGCCGGCTCCATTGCGGTAAGATGCCCTCGGGTTTCTATGGTCTCCCGAAGGGTGTCGCCGATCAGCATGTCCGCCATCGCCCTGCTTAGCGAATAGGGCGTGAAGAACTGGCCCTTCGCCTTGTTGTGCAGTTCGAGATCATGGAACAGCGCACCGAGCACGTCGCCCATCCCCGCTTCCAGCGCCAGGGCGAGTTCGGCCATGACCCGTGGGAAGCTTTCGACGACGTCGGCGCCGTAGCGCCCGACGATGTCGAGATAACGTGCTTCGCGTCGTTCACGCTGCTTGAGATCGACACTGTTCGCGATGGCGATCGCCATCGCCTCCATGCAGTGTCCGAAGAGCGTGTAGATATCGTAGCGCGGCTGGCAGCGCCCCAGGAGTTTGCGCATGACCTTGAGATGCGGAGCATGGGCTGCGGACGCGTTCACAGCACGGGGTGAGGCGGCCATCGTTCAGGCCGATCGCCATTCATACAGCAGATGGGCATCCGGGTCGTGATCCGAGCCGATGGCGATGCGCACCAGCTTCCCGTCACAGGCAAAGGCTGCGGCGCGTGGGAAATCGAGATGGATCCTGCCTTCGAGGATCAGGTCGCCCGATCGTACGCTGGTGATCACGCGCGTCGTTCCCAGCGATCGGTGGCCCGCCGGCGCGTCGATGAGTTTTAGGCTGTCGCCCGGTTTCAGCCGCTTCTTGAATGCGGCGAGCGACACCAGCCCTTCGACCGGATTCCTGGGACCGCGCTTATTCGCCAGCGCTGCCCAATAGGCCCGCCCGATCCGCACGTCGCAGAAGAAGGAGCAACTGTGAAATCCCTGCAGCGCATTGGACCGCGTAAAACCGAACCGTTCCATCTGGTCGCGCACTTCCAAGATGAACGCGGTCTGCATAGCGCGGTCGGTAAGGTCGGCAGGCATATCGAGGATTTCGCTGATGATCTTGCGTCCGCCCGCGAACTTACTCGTTGTGATCGCGAAGCGCGCATGCGTGAACTGCTCGGCGAGATGCCGACCCATCCGGGAAGCAAGGGAAGGCAGATTCTCGCCGGGGCGGTACAGGTCTCCCTGGTACTGGAAGTTGCCGCGTTGGTCGTAGTCGGTCTGGCTATATAGGCGCGCGGGCGCGCCCGGCGCGGCGACGTCGGTCATTGATTGGTCCTTGTTTTGGGGAAGAATGTCGCGACCGGAAGCGGTGCTGTCCTGGCCGCTGGGTCCTTCACGTCATGCGAATGACGAGAGAAGCGGGTTCAACCGAACTTTGCTGTGAGGCGATCCAGTCGAGATAGCCGGGCCGGCCCTTCGCGAACCGGCCGTTGACCACATCGTAGGCCACCAGCACACGCGGAGTTTCCTGGGCCAAGTTGCAGGCTAAGTTCTCGGGATCGAAGGCCGCGCCGTCTCAATCGAGGGTAGGCCCATCCTTTGTTATCGCCTCGATCAGTTCGGGATATCGGGATCGGGCAAGTCTGCCGCCGATCAGGATGTGCATGAATACGCGGCGAGCCATGTTGCACCTCATGGAAAAGCGAATACGCTGAGCGGCTCTTCTGCCCTTCTTCTCCCGCTCCCCTCCACGCACTGACGGGCCTGGTTCACTGACGTCTTGCATGAGACGCGAGAACAGGCTTAGCTGCTGAGCAATTATTTTGCGGCAAGCACCTTTTTTTCGGTATTGCCTTTCCTCAGCCTGGAGTTTTTGCGTGGCCGATACCGAACAGTCCGATCTCACCGCAATGACGGTGCAGTTGCTGAGCGCCTATTTTTCGAACAACCAGGTGCCGGCAGGTGACATCGCCGGGATCATCGAAGCGACCCGCGGCGCGCTCGAAGGAAAGGGCGAAGCTGAGGCCCCCGCGCCGGTGGAGTATGTCCCGGCCGTATCGGTGCGCAAGAGCCTGAGCTCGCGCGAGCACATCATCAGCATGATCGACGGCAAGCCCTACAAGACGCTCAAGCGGCATCTGGCGACCCACGGGCTGACTCCGACCCAGTATCGCGAACGCTACAAGCTTTCGCGGGATTATCCCATGGTCGCTCCCGCTTACTCCGAGCATCGCCGTGCCGTGGCCGAAAAGCTGGGCCTGGGGAGAAAGGCGAGCGAAACAGTCCAGAAGGAAGCGTCGGCGGCCGAACAGGCTGTCGAGGACGCGGCCCCGATGCCGGCCCCGGTGAAGGACGACAAGCCCAAACGCACGCGCGGCAAGGCTCGTACGGTCAAACCGGGTGATGAATCCCCTGCTGTCACGTCCGAGCAAACGCCCGCATCGGCGCCGGAAAAGCCCAGGCGCTCTCGCGCAAAGGGGGCTGACGCCAAGCCCGCCAACAAGGCTGCCGTGATCGCCGTCGAGACGCCGGAGTCCGCACCCACGGCATCGGCCACACCGACTGCATCGGCTACGGCTTCGCCTGCGCCAACATCCAGAAAGACGAAGAGGGCAGCTACAAAGCCCGCCGCAAGGAAGCCGACGAAGACAGCAGCCTCGAAAACCTCCAGCGATGCGAAGAAGCTGGCCCCAGCCAAGGAAGCTGCCGCCCTGCCGACTACTCCGGAGACCCAGGTTCCCGAAGCGGTGAAAACGGATTCGTCCGCGCCTGCCCCCAGGAAGAAGCAGCTCGGGATCGTCACCGGCGCCAAGTCCTCCGCATCGCCGAAACCGAAGACTTCCAGCAAGCGTACGACCGCCGCGAAGAAAGACACAGCCAAAGTTGATACACCGGGATCCGCGGAATAAATGGAGAAGGTGAAGTGCAAGGCCCTCGCGCTTCACCCGTTTCCTTCTGCGATATACAGGAAATAGAGTCGTATAACCGTTCGATCGAAGATGGGGACGAGCAGATGGCATCGCTTCGGATCATTTTCGTTGAGCTGCCGGTTCACGCGCTCTCGCAGACGTGAGCCGCCGACGTCTCTGTGCCGGCCGATGGCTCGACCAAGATGTCATCGTGCCGCATCTGCCCGGCAACGTCTGTAAGCTGGGCGAGACTTGGCGGCGTACTGAAATGCTGGAGTTCAATCTGCCGCTCAGACCGGTAAATCCGGGCTAGGAGCGCGTGCTCGAGTGCCCGCAGCGCTGAAAATCTTTTCCGTGGCTCTCCCGAAAGAAGCGAAGAGTCCCCGGCGATGACGAGCGGGCGAAGGGAGGCTAGGAAGGGAAATGGCTTTTTCGTTCGACTATCTCGATGAGCTCGATCAGTTGCTGCTCGCGCAGGGCGATGACTGCATGCTGCTTACCCAACTCGACGGCTTCCTCACCGGCATCATCGTCAGCCCGGACCAGATCGTCCCCACCCAATGGCTGAAGACGATCTGGGCGGGAGACGACGACGAGGGCGTTCCCACATTCGCCGATGCCGGCGGCATGCAGCATTTTATCGATCTGGTGATGCATCGCTATCACGAGATACTTGCATCGCTGGCCCGGCCCGGCACATTCGAGCCGGTGCTGGAAATCGACACGCGGACCGACGAGACGCTGTGGGAGATGTGGATCGAAGGTTTCGGGCAGGCGATGGACCTGTCGCCGGCCGGGTGGCTACGGGTTCTGGCTGACAATGACGCCGGATGCCGGGCGGCGATCGAGGGTATCCGGACATTGCGCGCCTTCGCCGACGGGACGCAGAAGCTCACACGCGCAGAGGAGGATCGGTGGGATACCGAGGCGCCCGGCCTGATCCCCATCTGGGTGGAGATGTTGCATCAATGGCGGCTGGAGAACGATCCACACCGGCCTTCCAGCGGCAAACGCCAGAAAATTGGCCGCAATGACCCATGCCCGTGCGGATCCGGGCGCAAGTACAAGAAATGCTGTGGCCTGAACTGAGCGGGCGAGTCGGGGTCCTCTGCGGCGTTCACGCGGCTCGCGGCAGCCCCTCGCCCACTGCGTCATCGAGTTCCCCCGATGACCGGTCAGTCATGCCCGCGTCGCAATCCGCTGCATCATCATCGACACCGGCATCTGCACAAACGTCGGCATCGGCTTCCTCCTCGGCAGGGCCAAATCGCATCTGATCGGGCAGCCAGGCGACGGCCCGGGCCTGAATCTCGGGCTCGATGACCAGGTCACCGCCAAACAGCCGCTCGGCCGATGCGGCAAGGTCGTGCTTCTTCAAACCGGAATAACGCACGCGCAATTCCTCGCCGCCGATCTGCTCGAAGAGAGACAGGATGCCGGGCCTGGTCAGCTTGTCGAAGAAGGTTAATGCGGTCGGCCGCCACCAGGCAGCGACATCGATGCCGAGCTTGCGACCGAGATGGTTGAGGAAATCGGTGCCGTCTCGGCCATCGGGAACGGCGTGAAGCGTGCGCGCGATCGCCCATCCCAGCCAGGCCGCTCGCGCCTCATCGTCAAGCGCGCAGAAGGCATCGTAGCGCTCCTCAAGCCCTGAGTACCCGGCCCAGCTGCGATCGAGCGCCTCTTCGAACCTGCGCCACTCTGCCGCAGCCGTGGTCTCGGGCTTGAACTCGGCAAGCAGCGGTTGTGGCGCCGTGGCATATAGATCGCTCGGCACGATGCAGGGGATAAGCCGGTGCTCCCGCTCGACCATAAGGAAGGTACCAAGATCGAGCGCGAATGTGGGGTCGTTGGCGACATGGACGGCCAGGAGCTCGTACTTCATCATCGCCAGCATCTCCCGCAGGCGCTGGGTCATGGCGGGCGCGGTGTCGACTGCCGCGATGCATCCACTGAGCCCGTCGGCAGGTTCGGCGTCTTCGTCATCGCTCTCGTGGGAACCCGTGTCGGCGGCCGGTGCGACGTATAGCTGATGATAAAGCTGCGGGGTTCCATCGGGTTTCAGCACCACATCTCCGAGCGCGGAGGCTTTCTGTTCGGCGTCGATCTCGGGTTTACGTTCGGTGATCGCGCCCAGTTCGGCCTGGAGTTGGGCATAGCGCTGCGCCTCATCGCCTTCGGTCTCATCGCTCGCGCGAAGGTAGATCCCGGCGATTTCCGCTTCGATCTCCTGTCTACGCGCCTCCTGTTCCCCGCTGAGCGGTTCGAAGGTTCCGCTCAGCGGTTGCAGCGCGAACGTAGCCATGTAGGGAGGGTGCTCGGCAGCAACCACCCGCACTTCGCCCAGCCCTTCAGGCTGACGGATCACCTCGGCCTGCGCGGCGAGCTTCTCTGCTGCGAGGTCGTCGAGGATATGGGTGTCGATCCAGCGCTCATCGGTAGCGGCGGAAAACAGATCCCGGTCTTCGACACGCCCACCCGCGCCGACATAGGCGTCGCGTCCGACCAGCAGTGCCCTGGGATCGTCGGCGCGGTAGCTGTAGGTCTTGAGCGCCCGCCGGATCTCGTTGACGTTATCGCGCGCATAGCCGGTCCGCAGCGATTCCCACACCGCCATTTGCCGGCCCGTATCCGCGGTCGTGGCATAGGCCTTGGCAACGTCGAGCGTGATCTCGCCGCCCTCGAGCGCGGCGAAGATCGGATCGGCGAGATTGGCCAGCCGCAGGCGGCCTAGCACGAAGCGTTCCTCGATGCCGAAACGGCGGGCGATGTCCGCGGGGCTCAGCTTTTCAACCTCGATAAGGTCCCGGAAGGCGAGGCAATCTTCGGCAGGGGAGAGCGCCTGCCTTTCGAAGTTCTCGGCCAGGCTGACCTCGCGGCCGTCCTTCGTGTTGGAGAGGATCAGAACGGGCACTTCATGGTCGGGCCGCAGACGGCCCTTCTCGATCAGGCGGTGGATCGCATCGAGGCGCCGGCCGCCGGCGGTGATACGGTAATGCCCCTTCTTCCGGGACACCGGCACACCTACGAGGTTCTGAAGGAGGCCGTGTGCCGCGATACTGGCTTCGAGTTCGGCATCGGCGCGCGGATCGGCGCGCTTACGCACGTTGATGAGCGACTTGGCGAGATGGCTCGCGGGAATGAGAAGGGCTGGTTTGATCATCGGATAACTTCTGGACGAGCGACGGCCCGCACAATCAGGCCGCGCGCGCTGCCCCATTCCCCCTCCCTTTTCCGGTCGCACCCTTTTGGGCCGTGAACATGGGGTGCTGCGCGGCTAAGGACACGGGCTTCGCCATTTTCCAGGAGATTCTTCATGAACAATTCCGAACTCGCAGAAGCACTGGCGACGGGGCTGGGCCTAACCAAGGCCGATGCACGCCGGGCCGTCGACAGCGTCTTCGATCTGATCGCCGATGCCGCCGCGAAGGGCGAAGAGATTTCGCTGAACGGCTTCGGCAAGTTCAAGGTCAAGGATTCCCCTGCGCGCGAGGGCCGCAATCCGGCGACCGGCGAGACCATCGCGATCAAGGCCTCGAAGAAGCTGAGCTTCGCCCCGGCCAAGGCGGTGAAGGATCGCCTCAACGGCTGATGGGTTCATTGCCCCGCGTCTCGTGACGCGGGGCAGCCTTCTTTCGTTGGCCGCTCCTCAGGCCGCGCGCAGCCGGGTGGCGAGCACATCGGCCCAGTCGTTATGCCCTGCAGACGGCCAGATACTGCGGATCTCGAGGTCCGACCCCGCATAAGCTTCGAGCGCGCGCTGGTGCGCGGACCATCCGGCCGCATCCCTGTCGAACAGGAGCACGAGCCGTTCGAGGCTGTCCGGCAGGAGAATATGTCCGGCGCGCTCGGCGCCGAGCGTGGCCCAGACCGGAAGCCGGTGCAGGCGCATGGCGGCAAGCGCGGTCTCGATCCCTTCGGCGAGACCCAGAACGTTGTTTGCGGGCGCAAGCTGGACCGCGCCGCGACCGGGGCGTCCGAGCATCATGCGAGGATCGGTCAGATCCTTCGCCAGACCCAATGATACGGGATCGAGGAAGGACCGGTGGACAGCGACGACCCCGTGCCTCTCGCGCACGGCGGCGATCAGCGCCGGTCGGAATACCACGTCGCGTCCGCGTCCCAGCGGGGTGCGCGGGTTATAGCGCAGGTCTTGCCACGGCTGCCGAAGCAGGCGCCCGGAGAGGTAGGTTTGGGCGGGCGTACCGGTGAGCGGAACAGAGGCTTCCCAGACGCGCAAGGCTGGCCCCGGTCGCGTAGCGGCCTCTTCCGGGCGCGGTAACGGAACATCGGGAGCCGGGCGGGGAAGGGGCAGATGCAGGCGGCGTAGCGCATGGAGGACGGCGATCGTGTCACAGCCTGCAAAGCATTTGAACAGCAGGGCACGGCGCCCGACGCGGATGGAGAGGCTGGGATCGTGGTCGTTGTGCGCAGGACACAGGCAGAGCCCCTGCCCATTCGTCCATCTGCCGCCGAGCCGTCGGCACAGCCGCTCACCCTCGAGCTCGAGATCAGGTGCTGGGGCCATAATGCTCGCCTCCTACCTGGCCGGCGATGACCTTGCGCGGGATGACCTCGACATCATGAACATCGGGAAAGCATGGATCGTGCCCGAGCAATCCCGCCGGAGTTTCCCGGGGAACGGGTGAGCGGGTGAACTGAGCTAGAGAATATGCGGATGTCGGCAACGGGCGGCATCCAGTGGGAGCTTCGCATGACGATACCTCGTTTCGTTCGCCATTCGCCCTCCCTCTCCCTTTCAGCACCTATCGCTGGCGGCCGACTCGGATTTGCGTCGAGGCGAGAAATGCGAGCCGTTGCACGTGAGGAACGGGTTAATAGATTTTAACCCTCCACCGTTGCTTAAAGAATACACATCGTTGAATCTCTTCGGCAATCAACTGTTTGACCTGTCACCGGGCTGGTCGGAAAGGTATAGTTTAACGCGGCATGTGATCAAATTCGGCACCGTTACCGGCAGACATAGCCGGAAGATCGGATACGACGCGCAGCAGGAAAGGTGCGACTTCATATTGCCCGAGGAGGGCGAAGGGAAATGCCCTTGGTTACAGACTATTCGGACAAGATGAAGCTTCTCAGCCGGAGGCACGGCGACTGCCTGCGCGAGGCGGCAAAGAGCTATTCCGCCAAGGAAATCGGCCAGATCCTCGGCCTGTCACCCCACACCGTGAACAATCTCATATTCGAGGCGCGCCAGATATTGGGCGGGGTCTCGCGCAGGGTCGCAGCGCAGATGTTCGTGGCCTGGGAGGGACAAAATGCCCCATCAGAATTCCAATATTTATTGCCCCCTCATTTAATGACCCTAGGCGAGGACCGCGATTCCTGCCCAGATGTCCGTGTTGACGAACCCACGGACACACAGACACAAGAAGCGCAGGCAATCGACAGCTTCGCGGAGGAACAACGGCTTTTGGCCAATGGAAACCGCGCTCGCTCGTTACGCGCCCTCCGTGATCTGGCTCCCGTCCGTATAGCAGGGAGGCATGACAATGACCTGACCGGATCATATACGCTAATCATCTTTGTGATCCTGATGGCGGCGCTGCTCGTCATCATAGGTTCCGCAGTGTCGCTGCTCTCGGCGCTAAACACTCTCGTGAGCCAATAGGGCAGCTTCTATCCCAAAACCCATATTCTTGAACCTGTCCGTGAGGATGGGAAGGAGCAACCATGCGCGCTCAACGCCAATCCATCGCCCGAAACGTCGCTGAACGTCTATTCGCCGCTGAAGCGGCCCTCGATATCGCCGCCGCCCGGATCGCCGAACTGAATGCGGCGCTTCCCCTGGCTCGCCTGGACGCTCGTCTCTCGGCGGCCATCGGCCAGGACGCCTTTGCCAGCTCCGCCTCGGCCATGGTGCTCGTGGCCGAAACGCGCGAGCGGATCGTCGCGACCCACGTCAATCTCAAACAGGCCAGCGACGACATGGGCCTGACCGAGGTGAGCTATGGCGACCTGCTCAAGGTCAGCGGCGCTATCTCGGAGCCCGCCGGCAAGCACCTGCGGGCGGTATGATCGCCCGGTCTCATGATTGACGAGCTTTTGCAAATCATGTTGCCATGGGTCATGACGAGACAAATCCTGTTCTCCGCTCTGCTTTTCGTCAGCAGCGGCTACGCGTTCGTGAAAGGGGGCCGTCCCGAGCAGATCGGGGCGGCTACTCTCCTTGGAGGCGCCGGTCTCAGCGTCCTGGCTGCATCGCCCGCCATTCACCGCTTCGAAGGCGTCGAGACAGGAATTCTTTTGACTGACCTGGCGATCTTGGGAATATTCCTATGGCTTTCCCTTCGGAGCAATCGCTTCTGGCCGATGTGGGTCGCAGCCATGCTGGCGGACGAGGTCATCGTCCATGTCATGCTGCATACAATGCCGAATGTCGTCCCGCGAGCTTACATGCATGCGATAGCGGTATGGAGTTGGCTGGCGCAGATCGTGCTCATCGCCGCGACATGGCGTCATCAGGACCGGTTGAAGCGTTGGGGTGCCGACGCGCCCTGGAAGAGTTGATCGGGCTCACCCGCCCGGAACGGGCCCACGAATTGGCCGGTCGCCTCTTTACCCGGTTCGGGTCACTGGGTGGCGCGCTCGCGGCGTGTCCCGCCGAGCGGATCGAACTGCTAGACCACGCCATGGATGTCGAGCGAACATTCCGCAGCTTCCAGCGCGTGCTGAAGCAGATGCTGTGGTCCGCCCTGATCCGGCGACCGATATTATCGAGTGATCAGACCCTTCACGACTATCTGCGCGGCAACATGGCCTATGAGCGGGTCGAGCATTTTCGCGTGTTGTTTTTGAACGCAGGTAACGAACTGATCGCCGACGAGGTCATGGGGATCGGGTCGGTTTCCGGTGTCCAGGTCTGGCCGCGGGAAATCCTTAAACGATGCCTTGAACTGGATGCGACGGCCATCCTTCTCGCGCATAATCACCCGTCAGGATCGCCCG
Organism: Novosphingobium barchaimii LL02; assembly: GCF_001046635.1. Lineage (GTDB taxonomy): Bacteria > Pseudomonadota > Alphaproteobacteria > Sphingomonadales > Sphingomonadaceae > Novosphingobium > Novosphingobium barchaimii. Next base: position 73,380 of record NZ_KQ130453.1, on the reverse strand, counting down.
TACCGTCGCGGGCGGATCGGGATCTTACGGAGAAGATAGCGAGCGCCGCGCGGTGCTTCGGTATCGTCGTCCACGATCATCTCGTCGTTGCCCGCCGCGGGATCGTGAGCTTTCGCAAGGCGGGTTGGCTGAAATGAAGCTCATCTTTCCAATCCATTCTGCGCGATACGCTGGTTCGGCGGATTGCCTGAGCCTTGCTCCAAAACCCGGTAAGCAGATGGAAATATCAATGCACGTCCGCCTCGAAGTGTTCGACGATGCGAAGAAGCGCGTCCCGGACCTCTTCGGTGTCGATGCCGAGTGTCTCCGCAATGACCGGAACAGGCTGTTTCTGGCGGAAAAAAAGGTCGGCGGCATCGGCTACATAGGGCGGCTCTTCGCGCAGTATCGCTTCAAGCTTGCGGGTATGGCGCGCAAGCTGCCGCCTGTGTTGCCAACGGGCGTGCGTACCACGCGCACGAAGAAGAAGTTCGCGAAACGCGGTCAGGACTTTTTGTGTGGCCATGGCGGGTTCCACGCTGAAGAGGAGGAAACTACAGACAATCTGTCTTTCCTCCTCCCGCTCCACTTCGCGAGACGCCGAAAATACGACGTTTGCCCTTGAACACAGCGCCAACCATGGCGCGACCAATGGATGCATTGAAAGGAATTTTCCGAACATGAATTAAGGAGGCATACGATGATCGACAGGGACGATTACAAGCAGGCAGTCAGTATTCTGGGGGAGACGTCAGACGATAACCAGGTCTATGAGGCCCTTGAACGCCTGACATGCGTTCTGGGATTCGACCGGTTCGCGATCAGCCATCATGTCGATCTGCTGCACCCGCCGGTCGGCGCTTATGGCCTCACCAATTACGACAGCGACTGGCTGAATGAGATCATCACCGGGCGATATTTCCTCGATGACCCGGTCCAGATCTCATGCGATGGGCGGAACACCGGTTTTCTCTGGCCCAATCCCCGGATGCTGGAAAGGCTGACGCCGCGTCAGCGCTACATCTTCGAACAGGGTGCGAAGCGGAATTTGCGCGGCGGTTACACGGTACCGATGCACCTCCCCGGCGAATATGCCGGAAGTTGCACTTTCGCCACCTCGCGGCTCGAAACCGTGCCATCGGAGGCGATGCCCGCCGCCTTCTTCGCAGTGTCCTTTGCCTTTGAAGCGATGCGGCGCGTCGTAAGGCTCCGGGCAGGTCTTGAACTCCCAGCGCCGCCCAAGCTCAAACCTCGAGAGCGAGAAGTGTTGATCCTGCTCGGGCGCGGCAAGACCTATGGCGAGATCGCGGACATCCTGCACCTCTCGGAACATACGACGCATGAATATGCCAAGCGGATCATGCGGGCCTATGGAAATATCCAGCGCAACAATCTGATAGCACGCGCCCTGTTCGACGGCATCGTCACGTATCCCGAGTTGCTCTCGATGCACTGATCAAGTCCCAGTTCCGGGTACAGACTCGCGGTGTCCCTCACACCGATGATGCTCCCTGCCGATTCCGGCCAGACAGGGAGCATCACCATGATCCGGATTTTCGAAGGACACGAACCGCCGGGCGCCAACCCGGTTTTCGACGCCATGCATCATGCGCGCAAGCGAGTATTTGTGGACCTGCTAGGCTGGGACGTCCCGGTGGTCGCCGAAACGTTCGAAATCGACCAGTTCGATAATGACCACGCGATCTACATCGTCGCCAGCGACGACGGCGGCGCCCATGAGGGATCCATCCGCCTGTTGCCCAGCGACCGTCCGCATGTGCTGGGGACGATCTTCCCTTCGCTATGCGACACAAGCGTGCCGGTTGGCCCGCAAATCTTCGAACTGAGCAGGCTATGTCTTTCGCGCGGCCTGCGGGCCGCCAGGAGGCTGGAAGTCCGCAATGCGCTCGCGACAGCCGTGGTGCAGTTCGCCCTCCAGCGCGGGATCGCCGGGTATAGCTGTGTTGCCGATTCCAGCTGGCTCAGCCAGATACTTTCGCTGGGTTGGACGGTTCGGCCGCTGGGTGTACCGCAGATGATCGCGGGCCTGCCAACCGGCGCCCTCCTCGTCGAAATCGATGCCGACACGCCTGACAACCTGCGGGCGGCCGGAACCCACGTTCCGATGCGCATCCTTCCCACCGCCGCGATCAATCGCGAAGCCGCCTGAAGGAGATGGTCATGACTCTCATTGCTATCGACAGCCTGCAGCAGGACATCGAGCACTATGGCGATCAGCTCGACCGGGACGGCTACTGCATCGTCCGCGGTGCAGCGCCGCGGCTTCTGGTGGAAAAGCTGGGCGATGATCTGCGGGCCGGTTTCGAAACCACACCGCTCTCGCGAGGCCCCTTCTACGGCGACACGACGCGGCGGTTTCATGGGCTTCTGCATCGTTCGCCGCGCACTGCCGGTTTCGTTCTCGATTCCCTGATCCACGGTCTTGCCGAGCGAATTCTCCGGCCCTGGTGCGATATGATCCAGCTCAACCTCACCCAGGCGATCGAGATTGAACCGGGCGGTCTGGCACAGCCACCCCACCGGGACCAGGACATGTGGCCCATCCATGCGCCCGGCGTCGAATATCTTCTCAACGTCATGTGGCCGTTTTCCGCTTACACAGCCGAGAATGGCGCAACGCGGGTCTGGCCGGGCAGCCATCGGCGCCAGGACGAAATCTTCATCGGCATAGAGGAGGCAGTCCCTGCCGAGATGGAGCCAGGTGATGCCCTGCTGTTCCTCGGATCCACCCTTCATGCAGGCGGGGCGAACGTGACCGCTACGCCGCGGCGCGGGATGATCATCAGTTACAGTCTCGGATGGCTCAAGCCTTACGAACTGCCGTGGCTTGCCTATCCGCCCCATGTCGCTCGGACACTGCCGCGCGATGTGATGGGCCTTGCCGGCTACCGCGCCCATCGGCCCAACCTCGGCACTTACGAGGGGCGCTGCCCCTCGGTGCTGCTGGATGAAGCGCAGAACGGTCCGGTCGGCGCAATCGACATGCTTCGTCCCGATCAGGAGGCGCTCATCGCCGACTATCGGTCGGGGCTCGTTTCGGTCGACCTCGATCCGCTTCGGACCAGGGCTGGGTAGGCGCCATGGATCAGCGACAGCGCATCTGCGAAGCGCTCAAGCAGCAGCACCGCCTCGCTGAGCTCAAGCTCGGGCTCGAAAGGCGGCAATGGCCGGAATGGCTCATGGTGATCGATCTCTATCGCGCGAGGGAGCAGGGAATGAGGGAGGGGTTTAAGGCACTCGCCGCGACATCCGGGCTCTCAACCGCGACGGCATTCCGTCGCACGGTGGAGATGATCGATGCGGGCATGTTGGACCGCAAGCCCGATCCAGAGGATCGGAGGCGAAGCCTTGTTTCGCTATCGGACGGGACCCGGTGCCGGATGGATGACATTATGGATCAGTTGATAGATATTCTGAACAACTGACTGACTAACAAGCGACGAATATCACACCCTTCGGCCCCTTGGGATAGGCGGGTATTGATCATCAGGATATTCATCCAGAGGGACCAAGAGCTCACTTGGGTTGATATTTAAGGCGCTCGCCAGCCGCTCCAGCGCTTTCACTGACGGGTTACGATTTGCGCATTCAATCCCGCTGACATAGCTCCGCTTCATTTCGATCGATAAGGCAAGCTGCTCCTGGGTCATTCCCTGCAGCTTGCGGTGATGCTTCACATTTCGGGCGAGGATACGAACCAGCTCCATGAAATGGAGATGGCGATACTCGCCACCCCATGTCTGTCCCTTAATCGTGCCATTTGTGATTGCATCATGGGGCTCTTGGCGGTTATCATGTAACGATAAGGAGGCATTTGAGCGCCAAAAGCGGGTCCAGTCGCTTGTAACTCAAAGGCTTCCCAGCGTGAGGCGGTGGAAGTGGATGACGGTCAATCTCTTAGCGGCGCAGATGGAACAGATGGTACGATTGATAGCGCAAGCCACGATGTAATCGTCCAACTCTACTGTGAAGAAAGTCGGTGGTTAACGCGGTATTTCTATCGCAATTCGATATCCGCAGCGGAAGCCGATGAGCTTACCCAAGAGACGTTCGTTCGGTTTATCCGAAGTGGCGCAGTTAAAATTCTCACGACGCCCCAAGCCTATCTACGCCGTATTGCTATCAACCTGCTGCGCGACCGCGCAGATCTCTCTGCAACCCGCGTGGATAATAGGAAAAGTCCTTTGTCGGATGCTGACGACATCCCTGCCCCATTCGATCCGCTTCGAATTTTGACTGCTCGCCAGGACATCGCTCTTTGTGAGAGGCTGCTGCAGGAACTTGACCCCTTCGATCGCGAACTGTTTCTTCTCAACCGAGTGGAAGGGTATAGTTTTCGCGAGATCGGGCGGCGCAAGGGGCTGAATGAGTGGGCGGTGAAGAGAAAGATATTCAAGGTGTTGGACCATCTGCTGGATGGGATGGAAGGGCAATGACCGACGAAGAACCGGGCTCGCTCACCCTCAGCCAGCAGGCACGCCGCTGGGCGCTGGCGGTCCGCGAGAACCCGGCACGAAAGCCTGCTGCTAGGAGTTGGTGCGCTCAGTCGCCCGAGCACCAGGCCGCATTCGACATCGCCGACGCCGCGATATCGAACATCGTTGATCCCGCATCAGTAAGATTTCGCGAACGACAGAACAGTCACAAGAGCGACAGCCGTCCCCGAAGGCCCTCGGCAAAGTTGGCGATCGCCGCCTCGCTCGCCACCATCCTTTTGCTGGGAGCGCCTTTTGTGCTCGACCAGAATCTGCGTTTGCCCTCCACACCTACGCCGATTGCATCCTCCGACGGGAAGCGTGACGACCCGCCGCTTATCTTCACGACCCGGAAAGGTGAGGTTAGAAATATCACGCTTGTGGATGGCTCGGTCGTGACGCTCGATACCGATAGTCGCTTGCTCGTGCGGATGCATCGAGACCACCGCGACGTCACGCTCGATCACGGCCGCGCCATCTTCGCTGTTGCTCATGACGCTTCGCGCCCTTTCACCGTCACCGCTGATGGCGGCACTACCACAGCGCTCGGCACGCGGTTCGGTGTGGAACGTCGCGCGCATTGCCAGATGAATGTGGTACTGTACGAAGGGCGTGTCGCAGTTACTCCGCCATGCGAGGCACGCAAGCCCTCGGAGCCGGCGGCGAAGAGCTACCTTCAACCAGGCGAAAGGATACGCTACTCTGGCACACCCACGGTAACCGGCAATGCTATCACCGAACCGGCGCCGGCTAACGACGAGCAATGGACAACCGGCGTGAAGAGCTACGACGATGAAGCCGTGAGTGTGATCCTCGCCGAGGTGAACCACTATTCCGACGTCAAGCTGGTGGCAGCTTCTCCGGAAATTGCCGCGATGCGGGTGAGTGCAGAACTGCATATCCGCAATCCCGAAAGTGTGGCGAAGCATCTTGCCCGGGCGCTCGGCCTTATTGTTGAAAATCAACGGTCAGACAGGCTCGTGCTGACGAAATAATCGTCGCAATGCTCGTCACTGAATTTCTCCCGTCAAGCTTTGTATGCGCGTCACACAACGCGCCATCCAGGCAATGGGGGATGAAATGCGAGTGGTTCGTAACGGCTTTTTCGTCGGTGTTTGGGCTTGCGCGTTGATCGGCGCTACACCTGCACTGGCACAATCCGATCAGGTACTGGATTTTGATTTGCCTGCCCAGTCCCTCACGGAGGCACTACGAGCCATCGCCCGTCAAAGTGGCTTGGAATTCTCGGCCCCCGCTGATCCCCTACGCGGTAAAAGGTCCCCGCGCCTGAGAGGGCACTTCTTGCCAGCTGAAGCCGCACGGGAACTATTGAAAGGTACTAATCTCGTTGCGGAAGTCATCGAGGGAGCCTTAATTGTAAGAACAGTCCACCGGCCGCAAGCATCGGTCGCGGCGGAAAACGAGGCCAGTGAAAATTCCGAAATTGTCGTAACAGGCTCTCATCTGTCCAAAGCAGAGTCTGCCTCGCCAACAATTCGCTTGGACGCAAATTCTATCAAACTGGCCGGGCAAACCGACCTCGGACAAGCTATCGGGTCGCTACCTCAGAATTTCAGCGGCGGTCAGAACCCCGGAGTTCTTTCCGGCGCGGTAGGTTCGAACAACATTAACTTGTCCTCCGGTTCGTCGGCAAACCTTCGCGGTTTGGGCGGCGACGCGACGCTGACGTTGCTGAACGGCCACCGCCTCGCTTACGGATCAGTTGTGCAGGCGGTCGATCTCAGTGCCATACCTCTTGCGGCGGTCGACAGAGTAGAAATCGTGCCAGATGGGGCCTCCGCAATCTACGGCACCGACGCTGTCGGCGGCGTAGTGAACGTCATCCTCAAGCGAAACTATGAAGGCGCCACGATCTCCAGCACTATAGGTGGGGCAACTTCCGGCGGCGATTTTCAGCAACAATATAGCGTTGTTGCGGGTAAGAGCTGGGCCTCTGGAAATGTCATGGCCGCGCTCAGCTATGATCGCAATTCCGAAATAAACTCCGAAGATAGAACTTTCACCGGCTATATGCCCGAAGGCAACACCCTCTTTCCGCGAATATCGAAAACCAGCGCAATCTTGGCACTAAATCACCGCATCTCGCCATCGATCAATTTTTCGTTAGACGCAACGTACAGCCATAGGACTTCATTTCAGTCTTATGCAGAATCGCCTCAGTATGTCTACCAGAACACGCCGAAAAGCGATTCCTATTCCGTAACGCCATCGCTCCGAATTGCCGTGAGCGCCGATTGGGACTTGCATCTGTCGAGCACCTATGGCCGAGATCGGACCAAGTTCGATCAGGCATGGGTCTCAGATGGAAACACGATGAGCCATGTCCGCGGTTGCTATTGCAATGAATTGGTCGGCGTAGAGACTTATGCCTCTGGCCCGCTGTTTGATATCAACGGGGCCCCGATACAAGTGGTCGCCGGTGGTGGCTATCGGTACAATAGCCACAAATCGGTTCGTTACGCGGCAACTTCTCCGGACTCCAACGGTTCGGTAGACAGCTATTACGGCTTCACCGAGACCGTAATTCCTCTTGTCACCCCCGGGCAAAATATTCCATTCATGAAGAAGCTGGAATTCGATGCAGCGTTGCGCTTCGAACATTATCCGCAAATCGCATCCGTACTCGTACCCAAGCTCGGCGTTATCTACGGAATTTCGGACGATCTCGAGCTCAAAGGCACATGGGGGAAGTCTTTCAAGGCACCTAGCCTTTACGACCAATTTGCCACCAATTACAGCTACCTCTACCAGGCAAATTATTTTGGCGGCGAACGATTTCCTAATGGATCTACTTTGCTGGTCGATACCGGCGGGAGCAAAAACCTCAAGCCTGAAAAAGCAACTTCATGGTCCACGACAGCCACTTTGCACCCTCGAGCTATTGATGGACTGCGCCTGAATGCGACGTACTTCCATGTCGATTACAGGGATCGCGTGGTCCAGCCCGTAGCCGGGACGGCCATTTTCAGAGCTCTCTCCGATGCCAGCTTCTCGGATTTCGTGACTTACGATCCCAATGCCGCAGCAATCAAGAGCATAATCGCGAACTCTGTCCAATTCTACAACTACTCCGGTTCCTCCGTGATAGAGAATGTTGTCGCAATCTTGCATGATCGAAATACAAACGCGGTACGACAGCGCATAGAAGGCGTAGATCTTTCCGTTGACTACAGGCTCAACACGGATTCCGGATCGGCATTCATGTTCAATGCGAACGCCGCCTGGCTTTGGTCCAAGCAGGAGCTAACTTCCGATGCAGGCTGGATGCAGCTGGCAGGCACCATTTTCAATCCAGCGAGGTTCAAAGCACGGGCCAGCGTTGGCTGGACCGATGGTTCATCTTCGGCCCTCCTCTACATCAGTCATATAGCAGGCATCACAGATAATCGGACCGAGCCATACACTCGTCTCTCTCGGCAGACGACTTTCGACTTCTCGATGATATACAAGTCGCCGGCTCGGTCGGGGGCATTCTCCGGCACCAGCCTGACAGTCAATACGCAGAACATTTTCGACAAAAAGCCACCCTACGCCGCCCCCAGCGGAGGCTACACATACTACGCAAACTATGACTCGACTAATTTCTCAGCGGTTGGGCGATTTATGAGCATCACGCTCGCCAAAGAGTTTTGAATCGCCTCGATTCTAAGATCTTTATTCAAAAGATGAATCACAATGACACGCCTAAGATCAGTTTCTCGTGCAAAGATGTTTGCGCTGCTCGCTTTCTCCTCTATCGCGTTTCCGGGGCATGCTTTTGCAAATCGCTGCGCATTGCCTGCGCCTGGAGCATCGCCGACACAGCCGGGAGAAATTATCACTGCCAGAGATCTCTCGGCTCTGAGAGATTTTGGTGACCTAGGAGTAGCCCCAACAACCTCTCCGTTCGAACTTTCACCACGCGGAGATATTGTCGCACTTCGTCTCAGGCAGGCTGATGCCGACAACGACACATACTGCACGTCAATCGTGTTGGTGCCGACCGATCCCAAGCGATCGCCGCACGTCGTGGATGACGGAGGCGATATCGTGTCTGCCAAGGGTGACATCTACGGCTTGGCGGAAATTCCCGTGGGAACGCCCAAAGCAACATTCATCAGCTGGTCCCCTTCCGGTGCTCACCTTGCCTACACCAAGGTGAGGGGCTCGGGATCGGAAATCTGGGTTTACGATCACGCCACATCTTCGGTTCGCCAGATATTCATCAGCCCGGTGGACATCCAAGCCCTTGCATGGTCGTCGGACGGGAAACGCATTCTCTTCACAAGCCGAGTGGGCGAAACCGCAGCGCTAGAAAAAATCACGGCGGAAGGTCGCAATGGGTATCATTATGACGATCGCTTCTGGCCCCTCTCCAGCGATCGGCCCTTACTTTCGTCTGCCATCCCGTCGGTCGATCAGGCGGTCGATTTGGAAAGCGGGCGTCCGAAAGAGTTCGACGTTCGTGATGTGGATGCTCTGCGCCCCCGCAGCAACGGGCCCAAGGGCAGTCTGGCATTTGCTCAGATTCCCGCCGGATCTCGGAGCGCCTGGACGACGCAGGCCGGAGATGGCTCCGCCGGGAAATCCGAACTCCACGTCAGCGTCGGCGCGCGACAACTGACCTGTCATTGGGAGACTTGCTCGAACATCGCGATGTTTTGGTGGACCACGGGGAAAGGCCTTTTATATCAGCGGCGAACCGGGTTCGGAAACAGTCGGACAGAATTCTACACCTGGCAGCCAGGTACGGCCGCCCCGCGTCTGCTTCTAAGCACGACCGACGCTCTGTTTGGATGTCGTATGGCCGACGATCGGCTGATCTGCGCGCAGGAAACGTCGACAAATCCGCGTAAAATAGTGGCGATATCTCCTAATGATGGCGGTCGCGCGCCCCTCTTCGAGCCTAATCCGGATTTCGCGCACTTTTCCCTCGGGGAAGTGCGGCGCCTGGAGTGGGCCAACGATTTCGGGATTGCGACGTTCGGCGACCTTGTGCTCCCACCTGGATATCATCGGGGCGCGAAGCTCCCTCTCGTGATTGTCCAATACGACTCTCGAGGTTTCCTGCGCGGCGGAACGGGCGACGAGTATCCCATTCAGCCTCTCGCTGCCCAAGGCTTTGCCGTTCTCAGCTTTAATCGCCCTCCATGGTATGGTTCGTTGCAGAATGCAGGCGACGAACTCGCGAGCATGAAAGCGTCCATCAAAGGGTGGGGCGATCGCAAAAGCAATCTTTCATCGCTTAACTCGATCATCGTACAGCTTGCCGACGAAGGGATCATCGATGCCAAGCGGGTAGCGATCACCGGATTGAGTGATGGCGCATCGACAGCGACTTTTGCGCTTTCGAACTCCACACTATTTTCCGCGGCGATCCTGAGCACCTGCTGCGAGGCTGCGTCAACGTTGGCCGTTGCAGGGGATGGTCTGTACAGCTTCTACACCAGCATAGGCTATCCCCGTTCGCAAGACGAGAGCCAACTCTTCTGGCAGGAAGGCTCCTTGATCGGCGCCTCTGCCGCTCGGCCCGTGCCCGTCCTCATACAGGCATCATCGGACGAGTACCGGATGGCGCTCATGACATATCGCAATCTCAAGGATCGCGGATGGCCGATAGATATGTACGTCTACCCCAACGAAGGACACGTAAAAACGTCGGCCTCTCATCGACTGTCCATTTATCTGCGCAATATCGACTGGCTTAAAACCCAATTTTCCGTAGTGCCTGAGAACCCTAACTAGCACCGTTGCCTACACCAGACCTCGACATCATGCACTTGCAATATTCGTGCGCAGTCTGCTTGGGACAGCAAACCGGAATTTCTGAGATTTCGAATTCTCTTGTTATCTATCAATCCTTGGCCGGCAAGGACACCATTTTCGAGGTTGTCGAATATCATGTGCTTGTGCGGCATCAACATATTGTAGAGGAGCCCGTCGAAGGCGCCTTTTCCCGTTCGATTTCTAATCGTCTCCGGCAGCAGTGATTCCGCGGCTGTCCGCGCGAGAGATCGATCGCGCCCGTATTCGAACCAGAACCAGGTTGGAAATGAGAGGCACAGCTCGACAACAGGTTGTGAGAGCAGCGGATAAATAGTCGGCAGGTCGCTTTCGATATTGAGGTAATCGGTCGATGCGATCCCGCGAGCTACATTGCGTAGATGTTGTCGTTGTCCCGGCAATGCATTCGCTGCAGACTCCATCCAGGGGTGAATTTCCGCGCAGCCCACCGCAATTGCGTACGGCGCGAGTAAACTGGATTGATGCTGCCAGGAGGCCGTGGCACGAGTTGGTTTCAAAATCGCTGCCAGCGCCTGCCCGATTACGGCGGGCAGCGCCACGTCAGTAACGTCCGATATATTGACAGCTGATTTAACCAGATTTCCGAGGTTAGAACGATGGTGAAGGCAGTCCACGAGCGGAAAAGCCGAATGCAATTTTCCAAAGACATTGTCTCCGCCCCCGCCATTGAAATGCGCCGTTGCGCCGATTGATCGGGAGTATTTTTCCGCCGCGTCATCAAAGACCTGAGTGAATGAGCAGGCCGTCGGGCGAGGACGCCTCGCGGATCGATTTTCAAAGATATCGTTCGCATCTGGTGCGGCGAGTACATAGTCGATTGGCCGATCCAGGTAATCTCCCAGCGCGCGCGCATATATCCGCTCATCACCTGTCGGTGAACCCGTGTAGAAGTGCTGCAAACCGGTCTCGCCCGCCTGCTTTGCAAGCGATGCGAGCAAAGAGGAATCAAAGCCCCCCGAGACGGATATTGCAGGTTTGGGATAACGCTCGCACCACGAGGAAACCACCGCAGATAATGTCTTCTTCAATTGTTCGGCGCAGTCGTCAAATGTGCAATTCGAGTTGCGCCCGAGTGTAGAAGTTGGATCCCACAGTAACCGGGATGTTGTTCCGCTTTGGGTAATGACGACCAATTCTCCGGGTGCGATTTCGGATATGCCATCGAGACAGGTACGTGTAGATCGCAAATCTGAAGCCAGCAGCGCACCCGCCACGCCGGCCCAGTCTATCCCAATGCGAGCTCCAGAACGAGCCGTGATCTCGTAGAGATCAGAACCAATTGCGACGCTATCGTGGCCAAGATGATAGTAGCAGGGAATCATTCCGGACGGGTCTCGATATACCGCTACGATGCCTCGAGCTGGGTCATAGCCAATCAGGACAAACCTTCCCCAATAGAGCTTGCAGAACTCTTCGATCTCAGTTTCCAGCGAGGCGTCGAAGGCATTCTGGGAACGTTCGCCGCCCTTGCGGAAGTAATCTCCGATTATCATCATTGTGCCAGAGGATAGGCACTCGACAGCCAGATCCGAACTGTGGCTAAGATCGTCTTCCCATGAAGCTTGCGTCAATGGAAAGGCTGCGCCTGACGATGGGCGGTGGGGCAAGCGAATGAGATAGCTGGTGTTCATGAGACTGCCATGATCGGATGAAAGGGGCGTACCGCCTCGAGCTCCTGGCCGATGACTGTATCACCGTGCTGAACCCAACAATGGGCCAGGAATGGATCGGCCTGGATTCCGAATACTATAGCAGCCTTGACACCGCTGCGGGCGAGATAGGCCCGGAGGGCAAGCGCATCGGGAAGACATTTGTCCCTCCGGCTGAAGAACCGGCTTGCCCGAAAGAACGGTGACAAAACCGCTTCAAGCTTGGATGGCAGCGCATCTTCGCAGCTCTGGCAAGACCGCACAGTCCGAAGTGAAAGGCACTTCTTGAGTCCAAGCCTGCCGACGGCCAAATGGAACAACGCTAGGAACAAGAAGGCTCGCGGAATGCCAAGCAGTCCGCTCCATAGTCTCGGCTTTGCCGAGGAGCGTTTACCAACAGCCGTCCTGGGAAGACTAGGCCCGCGTGAGCTCGTGAATTTCCTCTTCGCGGATACAGGAACGAGCAAACCAATTGCAACCAGATCACGGCGCAATTCGACGGTAATAATTTTCCCCTCGGAAAGAAACTCTACCGCACCCTCGAGTGCGGGCGTGATTTTGAAATACCTATCACGACCTATGTCGAGAAAGTACAGCCTTCCGTTAAGCTTGCAATATCCGACATCGGGATTGAGAATCAGGTCGGTCACGGTTGTCTCCCTGGCCAGTGCCCGGCCCGGCACAGTAGCCGGACCGGGTCTTGGGGGAAGTATCAGTCGTCGAGAATACCAGGCGACTGCTGCCGCGCGGGAAGATCGGTAGTGCCGATACCCACTCCGTTCGTCAGTTCGCTGGCGGCACCCAGTTCGAAAATATTGCCTTCGGCGGCTTCGTATTCGCGTTCCATACTTACCTCCTTCAATTCGCCACACTCATCGTGGCGAGAGAAAGGCTAAGCCGGAACTCTAATATATTCAGCCGCTTTTGCTTTCATGGTGAAACTAATAAATGACCTATATTGCGAAATTATCTTTCGCATGCATCTATCGTCATTTTATACGGTGATTTCAGCCTTTTAATCGCGATTTCAGCGCTTCAGAAAGCATGTTGGCGGCCCGAATTCGGCGACGGTGATAGTTCCAGAGTGCCTCCAGAAGCCTGCTTCCGGGCTCAAATCTTGCCAATACATTGGCAGAGACGAGCTCGTCGCCGCAATCCGACCAGCGTCCCGTTTCGACGAGTCGGATAGTGCGCAGACGCTCACCCGCGTTGGCGACAGCAGCCACGAGCTCGTTGGATGGGGACCTATTCGCCAGCGTGAGAAACATACGCTCGGCGGTCGCGACGATGCGATCGGGAGTGCTGTAGTCGGTCAGCCATCCCTCGGGCGCCACCGGTTCCCGGAGCGCCTTGGGGCCGATCGTTTTGATGGCCATGCGAACGAGATGACCGTGCCATGTGTAGCAGTCCCGCAGCGCATCTGCACTCCAGCTGGGCACTCTAAATCCCCGATGCGGGCCCATCTGCAGGAGCCCCTCTCCAAAAAGGCGATGCAGGCCATCGCGGACCGGAGAGCCGGTCGCCCCGATATCCTCGGCGATAGCCGCGATCGATAGCTCCGTGTCGGGCGCATGGCGCCCCGAGAGCACAGCCTCCTTGAGGTCTGCATAGACTTTCTCACCCTGGCGCATTCCCGGCGACATCATCGTTCAGTCGTCGGGAGTTTGGTCGGCATCGCGTGCGAAGAGCTGGTGCGAGAGCGTGTCGAGGTTGTGCCGGGCGATAGCATCTATGCAGACGGTTTCGAGCTTCGAGAGGTCTCCTTCGAGTAAGCCGCGGGGAAAAACCCGCTGATGTTCCATGAACAGCAGGGGAATGACTAGATGCCCAGTCGATAGCCCGAGGGCATGGGCGCAGCGGAAGTGATCGTCGAGCCGCGACTTGGGGTTGCCGGCCTCGATCTCGCGCAGCCAGCGCGCGCCGATGCCGACGCGGGCCGCAAAGTCTTCCTGCGTAATCTTTTCGGTCCGCCGTTGCATTTCTATCCGTCTCCCCGACATCAGCTTGATCGTCGCAAGCACCGAGGGATCGCGTGCAGTGGGCATCGCCTGAAGCGGCATGACAAGATCTCCCTGCCAATGGCTCAAAGCTCCCGTGCACAGCCCAGTTCGGAGAAAATGTTGTTCGTTACGCCAAACGTCAATCCGGTAACGCTTTCATGGTGAAAGCATTATTCAAATAATCTCTACAGATATTCGGTATCAGCGAGATCGCCGGACTGGAATGGTCTGGGCGGCTCTTCGAAAGGCGGCCTGTAGCTCCCCGTCTTCGGAACTCAGCAGCAGACTGAGCCCGGCATTATAAAGGCGCCATGTCGCTATGGATCGACCACAATGGCCACTATCGGCGAGGCGCGCGCCAACCTGCTCAACGAGATCGGCAAGGTGTGACGTCGTTCCCACGAAGCGGTTCGAGGAACCTCCGAGCGCATTGCACGCCGGGGATTCCAGTTCGGCAGCGATATCGGCCGGGTCGCTGGCGTCGAGCAGGCTCATGGCGACATAGAGGGTCATGCCATAGGGGATGAATTCCTTCGCCAGGCGTGCGACCCGGCAGTGGCAGGCGAGGAATTGGTCGATGCCCTGCCCCGAGAGCTGCAGTTTGTATGTTCTCGAAGTCCTCATGCCGAGACTCCCTGGCTGATTCGCAATCGAAGCGAACCGTCGTGCGACAGCGCTCCCACAGACAAGACGGTAAAATCCACGTGGCAGGGCACGAAAAGCGGAACTGACGTGCCGATTTCGGCACTGTATTTCCGAACCGGCATCTCAGTACCCTGCCTATTGTGCGGGTTATTTCTTCGCTTCATCCTTCATCCATCCGATCACCACGGGGAAGGCGAGCGCAGCCCAAACCACGCTCCCAGCCCGAACCGCATGACGAAAGCCGGCGCGCGGAACCGCACGCGCCGGAAGAAGGAGGCGTGTGCCAATGTTCCACAATCCTCTTGAATTGGCGATGACAGTCAGGTTACATCTTGTGCCTGGGACCGGGCGCGCTGCGGCGCGGCGGAAAGGCTCAGTCACGACTTCCTCATGGCCGAAGCGGCCGGGTTTATTTGGTAGTGTAGCTGGTGTCGCAGCGCTGGCGCTCATGTCGGCTGCCCCTGTCCATGCCGGTAAACCGGAACTTGTCACCGCCCAGCCCCAAGATGCTGCGCGAGCGCAGACTCACGGTGACCCCCTGGCCAACGCGCACGCCGAAGCCGAGCAGCAGTTGCACCAAACCTTCACAAATCTGCGCTTCGAGGACTTCGGTCCCGCACCGGTCGAAGGTCCGCTCTATCAAGCCACCGCAGGCGGCAAGATCATCTATTTCGCACCGCGGAGCGAGCACCTGCTGTTCGCCACGGTCTACGACCGCAATGGCGTGAACCTGACGGCGCTCGCCCAGGAACAGGGCGCCAGCCGGCGCCTGAAGGCGATCGATCCCGCCAAGGGGCTGGCGATCGGGCCGGTCAATGCGCCAACGGTGATCGAGTTCACCGATCCCGACTGCCCCTACTGCCAGGCGCTCGACCGCTTCTGGGCCGCGAAGGCGGCCGAAGGCAAACCGGTCCGGCGGCTTATCTTCTTCGTGAGCGGCATCCACGCGACCGCAGCGGCCAGGGCGGAGCACATCCTGTGCTCGCCAGATCGCGAGGCAGCGTTCAGGGCCGCCTATTTGGGTCAGACCCCGCCGGTTCTGCGCCAATGCGCGGCCGGCCACGACAAGGTCGCCGCCGATGCCGAACTGGTCGCCAAGGTGGGTGTCTCGGGAACGCCGACCCTCATCGCGGACGGCAAGCTCATCTCGGGCTTCCAGCAGGCGGAGCTCGAGGCGTTCCTCGACCGGCATGCCAAACCCGCGCTGGCGAAGGCCGCGACCGATGCGCCGCGCTGAGTTCACACGCACCGTCGCGGGAAGCGGCGATCTCTTTCGGAGGGCATCCAGGCTGGGCCGATTCGGCCCGGCGGATGAACCGGATGCCGGCGGCGGCGGGCTCTCGGAGCCGTCCACCGACGCCCCGGCCGACACCGATCTTCTGTCGATGCCGGCAGGCTTTGTTGGACGGCTCTCTTTGGAGCAATGCCATGATGCGTAAACTCGGTAACAAGGCCCTGGCGGTGGCCAATTTCGGTCTCCCTTTGGGCGCGATGACCCTGGTGGGCGTTCCCGCCCACGCCTTCTCGGCGCCGGCCCAAGGCGACCTCGGCTACGATATCTACGATATCGTCGTGAACCAGGGTGTGAAGGGCCCGCTCGGCTTCGTGGGCGGCGTCGCTGCCTTCCTGTTCGGCGTCTCGCGCCTCTTCTCGAACATCATGATCGGCATCCCGACCATCGTCGCGGCCGTCTGCCTGATCAAGGCGGACTCCATTCTCCAGACCTTCGGGATGGTCGTCTGAGACGCTGTGTGCGGCTGCGCGCCGGCTGACCGGCCAGGCGCATTCGCACCGGCAAAGCGCTGGGGACCGATGGTCGGTCTCCGGAAACCGGCACCTTCACAGGTGTCATGAAGCCAGGAGGAGAAGGGCAAGTGGACGAACGCCTTCCGCAATATCTGCATCGGCCGGTCCAGATCCTGTGGTTCGGATCGGACGAGTTCCTGCTCGCGACCTCGAGCGTGTTCGTGGCCGCGATCGTGGGCGGACTTGTCGGCTGGGCGCTCATCGCTGCCCTTCTCCTTTTCATCCCGTGGAAGCGGACCAAGCCCAGGGGCTATCTCGCGCACCTCGCGTGGCGCTGGGGCCTGGTTTCCTTCCCTCATTATCCGGGTCCCACGCAGACCCGCTTCTTCGAGTAGGCGCCATGGGCATCTTCACGCGCAAGCGAACGAACGAGGACGTGCTGCACGGCAAGCCCGCCAGCTTCGGCATCCATCGCTACCTGCAGGGCTCGGCGAACCTCTTCGAGGAGAACCGGCTGCTCAAGGTCGCCATCACCGGGATGTTCGGCGTCACCGCGGTGCTGGGCGCGGTGATCTACACGACCAACCAGAATGCCCGGACCGTCATCGTGCCCTTCGGGGCCACCGGCGATCTCCATGTCTCGGGCAACAAACCGTCCGAGGCCTATATCGTCGCGATGACGCGCAACATTGTCGCGCTGTCGGGCACCTGGTCGGCCTATTCGGCGGACCGCCAGTTCCAGGAGCTGCTCGGGCTTGTTCATCCGTCCGCCTACGGCGCCATGCGCGACAGTCTCAATGCCGTGCTCGACGAACTGGCGAATAACCCGACCCTGTCGATCGCCACTTATATCCGGGGCGATCAGCCGGTGCGATGGACCACGCATGAGATCGTGGTCCCTGTCGAGAAGGTGCGCGTCATCGGCGGCGTGATCCGCAAATTCCGCGGCATTTTACGCATCGGCTACGCCATCGAAAACGGCCGCTTCTGGCTGACGCGTCTTTCCGAGGAGCAGTTCGATGCCGAAACCCATTGAAGTGATTTCGAAGCAGGCGGCAGCGTCTGCTGGCTCGGAAATCACGGAAACAAGAAAATTCTGCGGCTCGCCGATGCGCCGCGCCCTGACGCTTTTCCTGCTGCTTGGCGCAGCGCCGTTGGCAGCGCCGGCATCGGCGCAGACGATCCATGCGCTGCCCGACCAGACCAGCCATATCCGCCTGTCCAACCGCGACATCAACCATGTCGTGTGCGAGGGCGGCGAGATCGAGGACATCAAATTCTCGGCCGAGAAAGGTCTCGCCGTCGAGAAAGGCGGCGCGGACGCCTGGATCAAGTTCCTGGCCCGCGAGATCGACGATGCCGGCCAGGTGACGCGCACCTATGTGACGCAGCCCTCCGAATTCTTCGTTAGCTGCAACGGCGCCACCTATCCGCTCTATGCCGAGCCGGCGGAGATTCCGGCGCAGACGGTGGTGCTGATGCCCGGTACCCGCCAGCGGGCGCAGGCGAACAACGAGCTCATGGCGGCGCTCGCCGACGAGGACCGTGCTGTCTCGATCACCCTGTCGCTGCTCGACGATCGCGTCCCTGCCTCTTTCAGCGAGGTCGCGCCATCCGGCGACACGATCGGCATAGCGGCGATCCCGGGCCTGTCGATTACCGAAGGGCGGCGCATCGCGGTCGAGGGCGCCGGGCTTTCCGCTTCCGAATATCATCTGCGCGCGGCCACGCCGGTGACGCTCGACGAACGCTTGCTGGTCGAGCCCGTGCTCGGGGAGCGGATTTTCTCGCTCACCCTCGACCGGGTGCGTCTCGACGCCGGTGAAACGGCGCGGCTTGTCGTCGTGCGCAGGGAGGCCCGGCAATGAACGGCGACATGGACAAGGATCCGGCACAGGCGCCGGAAGAGTTGTCGCCCTATCAGGCCCATCTCGCCGCGCGAGGCGCACGGGAGAGGGATGAGGCCCTGCGCAGCACCTCGCCGGCGCTGCTCGACTGGAAGGCGCAATGGGCCAAACTCTCCGCCCGCCAGAAGCTGCGCGCCCGCCAGCTTGCCGTCGGCGTCGCGGTCGGCGCGCTCGGCGTCGGCCTCTATATGGTCTCCGGCAGTAAGGAGGAGGCGAAGCCCGCCAACCCCGCCTCCTCGCTCAACATGGGGGCGGGCCTGCGGGGCGACAGCCTCGAGGTGAAGCTGCGCGGTGACTTGAAGGAGGTCCTCGATGGCCAGCAGCTGCTTGGCGACCGTGTCAGCGCGATCGAGGAAGGTAAGGTCGTTCCCGGATCGCGCGCTCCGGGCAGCAGGAGTGCCGGAGCTGTCGATGGCGATCTGCCACCCGCTCTGACTGATGACGTGCCCGCCCTCCCTTATCCCCCGGAAACCGGCGAGGTCAGCGCGGATGCCGACAAGTTGCCGGCGCCGCCCACAGGGCCTGTAGCGCCTCCTGCGCCGCCCGCGCCGCCGGTTGAGAAGACGGTCGGCGCGATCGGGACGGCAATGGGTCAGGTGGTCGGCACAGGCGGTGCCCAGGGCGCGGCGGACGGTTCAACTTCGTCCAAAAAAAAGAATCGGACGATCTATTTACCGCCTGGTTTCATGAAAGCGCGGCTGCTGACCGGGATCGACGCGCTGGCGAGCCGGGACGCGACCAGTAATCCCGAACCGATCATCGCCCGGGTGCAGGCGCCTGCAGTGCTGCCCAATGAGGTGAAGGCGAACCTTGCCGGATGCTTCGTGATCGGCAACGCCACGGGCAGCCTCGCCAAGGAACGGGTCGAGGTCCAGCTCGTCTCGCTGTCCTGCGTCGACTTCGACGAACATTCCATCGTCGATCAGCCGGTCAAGGGCTTCTTCGTCGATACCGACGGCAAGAAAGGCCTGTCGGGCAAGGTGGTGACGCGGGCCGGTGCGACGCTGGCCCGCGCCTTCATCGCCGGCACCATCAGCGGCATATCCCAGTCGGTCGAAAATACCTTCGGCGACACCTCTACCTCGGCGCTGGGAACGGTCCGCTCGCTCGATGCCGGCGATGCCGCAAAGACCGGCATTGCCGGCGGCCTCTCCAAATCCTCGGACAAGCTCACCGATTTCTATCTCGATCTCGCACGGCAGGCCGGCCCCATCGTCGAGGTGGGCGCCGCCAAGGATGTGGTCGTGGTGATCCAGGAGGGCGCGACCCTCGAGATCAAGCCCGGCGCGGGAGTGAAGTTCTGATGCGTGCTCAATCCGGAGTCAAAACGATGAAGAAAATTCATCCCTGCCTTATAGTTCTGCCGCTTCTCGTGCTTCCCGGCTGCGCCACCGTCGGATCGATGATGTCGCCCTATAGCGAGAAATTCTCCTGCAAGAACAGCGACCATGGCCAGTGCATCCATCCGGATCAGGCCTATGCCGACGCGGTTGCCGGGCGGGCGTCGAAATCCGATCCGATGGTGACCAACGATCGCAAGCTGCTCAGCACCAACCGGAAGGGGCGAGCGCCGGCAACGGGTAAGGGCCGCGCGAAAGCGACCGCCGTAGCCGTGTCGCCGCAAGCTGGGCAGGGCAATGTCGGCGCGGTGATCGAGGGGGCCGGTTCGCCGATGCTGCGCCCGTCGCGCACGATCCGCACGCTGATCCTGCCTTATGCCGACAAGCAGCGGCCCGACCGGCTCTACATGGCGCGCTATGTCTATTCGATCCTCAACAGGCCAGCCTGGGTCGTGGGCGATTATCTGGTCGAACCGGGCGGGCGAACCCCCGCCCCGCCGGTGCTGCGCACGATGCGGGCGCCCGAGCCCGGCCGTGCGGAGGCGGTGACCGGTGACGCCGCGCCGATGGCGATCGAACCGGAGAAACGGCCATGAGCGCGGGCGCATCCCACAGGGATCTGAGCTATCAGCGCCTGCGCGCCGCCGTGACCCGCGACGCCTATTCGGATTTCCTGCCGATGGTCGCCTGGGTCGAGGAAGAAGAAGCCTTCCTGTGCATCGACGATGGCTGGGGCCAGGCGTGGGAACTCGTCCCTTCCGCCTATATGTTCGCCCATGTTCAGCAGGCATTACTTGGTCTTCTCAATATCCATTTTCCCGAAGGCACGGTCCTTCAGCTCATCACCTTCGCCGATCCGCTGATCGATCCGGCGCTCGACGCCTATCTCGACCTCAAGGTGCGGCCCGATCCACTGGTCCAGGCCTCGGCCCGGCGTACGGCCGATTATCTACGCGCCGGAACCGGGGGGCTCGATGCGCTGCATTCGATCCCGGTGCGCGATTTTCGGCTGTTCCTCGTCATCAAGACGCGGGTGAAGCTCGGCGCCGATCTTCGCCGCCAGGTCGAGGAGCAACTGGCGAAGATGGGCATCCGGCGCTTGCCGCCGGACGAACTGGTCAGCTTCTATCGCCGGATCTTCAACGGCGTCTTTGCCCCAGCGCCCGGTGTGTTCCTCAGCGACAGCGTCGGCGGCATGCCTGCGCCCTCGATCGCGCGGCAGATCATTGAGGCGGGGCCGGACCTCTGCTTCGAAGGGCCGGAGGTCTTTCTCGGCAACCAGGTCGCGCGATGCCTGACGCCCAAGGCGCCGGCGCGGCGGATCACCGCCGAGCGCGCCAATCGGCTCATGGGCGGAATGCGCGGCTCTGCCGAGGACAGCGACCAGATCGGCGGGCCGTTCCTTTATTGTCTCTCGGTTCTGTTCGACCATTCGCAGTTCGAGATCCACAAGCGCGCGCAAATCCTGTCGGCGCAGAAGGCAGCCGGCAGCTTTGCGGTCGAGGTAGGCAAGCAGATCGAGGAGATCGGTTGGATCCTCGACGAAGCGTCGAACAGCCGGTTCGTCTCGGTGATCCCGACCATGTGGGTGTTCGGCCGCGACAGCGCGCAGGCGCGCGAAATGGCAGCGCGTGCCAAGCGGCTCTGGGAATCGGAACCCCTGCCCTTCATGGTGCAGGAGGAGAGCTACCTGCTGCCGGTGCTGCTCGCCGCCAGCCTGCCCTTCGGGCTTTACCCGGAAAAGCGCACATTGAAGCTTCTGGAGCGCGATTTTCGCATGCCGGTCAAGGCCGCGACCCTGATGGCGCCGGTGCAGACCGATTTTCGCGGCGGCGGCCGGCCGGCCCTTCTCTATGTTGGGCGGAAGGGCCAGCTGATCACGCTCGATCTCTTCGACCCGCGGATCAACAACTACAACTTTATCGTCTCGGCCGAGAGCGGTGCTGGCAAGAGCTTCCTGCTCAACAATCTGTGCCAGCAATATTATGCGCAAGGCGCGCTCATCCGCATCATCGATATCGGTGGTTCCTACCGCAAGCTCTGCACGCTCTGTTCCGGGCGCTACATCGACATCGGCGAAGAGCGCCTCGTCCTCAACCCGTTCGATATGGGGCTGGCGCTCGACGGCGAGGACAAGCAGTCGGCGATCGCCATGGCGGTCGCCATCGTCGCCGAGATGGCGAATGCCTCGACGCGCAAGCCCGTCACCACGTCGGAGTGGAATCTCCTGAAGTCCGCGGTGCAATGGACGGTCGACAGCGGACGGGGCGTGGACGGGATCGATGCGGTGCGCGACTGGCTCGGCCGCTATCCCGATAATGCCGCCTCCGACCTCGACCGGGTCGACCATCTCGTGCCGGTCGCGCGCGAACTCGCATTCAATCTGCGCGATTTCGGATCGCAGGGCGCTTACGGGCATTTCTTCAACGGCCCCTCCACCTTCGATATTTCCCGCGACGAGTTCGTGGTGCTGGAACTCGAGCGCCTCAAGGCTCTTCCGGACCTCTTCAACGTGATCGTGATGGTGGTGGTGAACGCCGTCACCCAGGAGCTCTATCTCTCGGCGCGAGACAAGCCCCGTTTTGTCCTGTGCGACGAAGCCGCCCAGTTCATGACGCGCAGCGACGGACAAGATCTCTCGCGTCTCGCCGAGGCGTTCGGCCAGGGCTACCGCCGGGCGCGCAAATATCAGGGCAGCTTTGGCATCGTCCTCCAGAGCATGAATGATCTCATGCTCTTCGGCGGCACGGGCCAGGTGATCCTGGAAAATGCCGCGACCAAATTCCTGCTGCAGGGTTCCACCTATGACAAGGCGGTCGACAACAAGATCCTCGACTATTCCGGGTTCGTGCTCGACCTCCTGAAATCGGTCCGCAATGCTAAACCCCATTATAGCGAGGTCTTCATCGACAGCCCGCTTGGGCTCGGCATCGCACGGCTGGTGGTCGATCCGTTCAGCTACTGGATCAACACCTCGGCGCCCAATGAGGTCACCGCCTTCGAGGCGCTGGTGCGGGCCGGCCGCAATCCGCTGGAGGCGGTATGCGAACTGGCCGGCGTCGATCCGGTCGATGTGCTAGGCGGTGCCGGCCCTGAAGGCTGGAGGGTCGCATGACGCACAAGGACCTTCCCCATCCCGACCAGCTCGCGCTCGACTGGGAAAAGGACCCGGCGATCGAGGCATTGATCGAAGCGCGCGTTGCCGCCCGCGCCGAAGCGGCCGCCTTCCAGTGGCGGCTGCGCCTGGTGGCGATCGAGACGTGCATGATGGGCAGCCTCGTCATTGCAGCTGGGATCGCGCTTGATCAGCCCATGCTCCAGGCGGTTCGCACGGGCCTCATCGTGGCGGCCGCCTGCTTTGCCAGCGGGATGCTGCTGATCGGCCTGTCCGGTGCATGCGGAATGATACTTTCGCGTTTGCAGAAATGGAGGGCGAAATGAACCCGCGTCATGGCAGGGATATCGGCCCGGTCACGGACATCGGCGCCGACCTTGATGTGCTTCTCGCTTATGCGCGAAGCGTGAACAATGAGGTCCTGGGCATCGAGGCGGTTGCCCACGCGATCGTCACGGTGATCAAGGCGGAACGTCGCTTTGCCAGGATCAGCTATGTCCTGCTCGTGACGGGCAGCATGGCCCTGTCGTCGCTGAGCGCTTTCACGGCGGCATGGAATCTGCACGCCCCGCTTCCGGGCGCCGTCATTATTGGCCTCAGCGCCGCAATGGGGGCTGCGTCGACCGCCGTCATCCTTATGCCCTGGGACGTCTTGGCCCGACAGCTTCGCGACCTCACACGGCGATGGAGGCGGGCATGAACGGCATCTTCTCCTCCACGCCGGCGCCAGGACCGATCCGCCTCATAGTCGGCAGCCAGGGTCTGTTGCTGGTGCAATCCTTCATCGCCTGGCAGCTCCCGGCCGTGCCGGACCTGTTCCGCGTTCTGGTGGCGGTCACGGCGATCATCGCGATGGCAGCGCTCCTGAGCGCCGCGATCGGCGAGGATCGCGAGCATGCTCAGCCCTATTGGAGACGGCGCCATGGTCGCTAGTTCGCTGTATCGGCGCTTGGATCGCTGTCCTGTCCTACCCGCGCTCGCCGCTATCGCGACGATGGGTGTCCTGACATCTTCGTCGGGCATGGCGGCAACCAGCAAGATCGGGCGTACCTGGCCCATCGCCGAGCCCGACGCCCTCAGCGAAATCGAGGGCCGGGCCGCGCACGTCCCCGACATGAAGAGTGCCTTCGGGCCGCGCGCGAACTGGTCGGCGATGAAGGCGGCGACACTCGGGATCGCCCAGGCCGACAGGGCCCGGACGGTCGTGCCCTTCTATACCCTTGATTCTGACATCCGGCTGCCGGACGGCAAGCTGCTCTACGCCAGGGGCTACAGCTTCAATCCGCTGGCCTATGTGTCGCTTCCGCAGCGGCTCATCGTGGTCCATCCGCGCGATCTCGCCTGGGCGCTGCGCACCGCGAGGCCGGCCGATTTCATCCTGCTGGCGGCCGGCAGTCCCGGCGATCCCGACGCGATCACGCTCGGCGAGCGTCATGGGCGCGCGCTGTTCCTGCTCGAAGAGCGCGTCAAGGTGCGGCTCGGCCTGACGGTTGCGCCGGTGATCGTCGCTCAGACCGGGCAGAAGCTGATGCTCACCGAGGTCGACAGAAGCAAGACTGACCGGAGGGCAACGCGATGAAAATAATGTCGCTTCGCAGACTGCTCGCGCTGGGTTGCGGCTTTGCCGCCCTGGCGGTCGCGGCTCCGGCCCATGCCTCCAAATGCGAGGCAGGCACCGTGTTCAATCCAATTACCAAAGTGCGCTGGAACTGCATTTTCCCCGTCTCCATCGGCGGCGTAAAGGTGGGTCCGAGCGATCCGCTGGGCAAGGCGCTCGATGCCCAGTCCGCCTCCAAGCCGCTGTGCGCCTGCCGCAAGGGCGTGACCTTCTGGTTCGGCGTCAAGGTCAGCTTCTGGTCGCCGGGTCGCATGGTCGATGTGGTGACCGAACCGGGCTGCATGATGGCGCTCGGTGCCGACATCATGCCGACCGGCGGCAGGCTCCAGGGCAGCCAGACCAGCATCTCGGACGGCACGAACAGCCGAAAGATGTTCGCGCAGATGCATTATTATATCGCGCCGGTCTGGAAGATGCTGGACATGTTCACCGACCTGCCGTGCATCGAGGATAATGGCTTCGATGTGGCGCTGATCACCGAAGTGCTGCCGACTTGGCAATCGGCGACGCTGGGCGCGATCATCCAGCCCGAGGCGATCCTGTTCGGCAATCCGGCAGCGGGCCTTGCCTGCATGGCCGACAGCGCAGCCGCGGCCGCCGGCAAGGTCGTCGATCCGCTCTTCTGGCGCATGGGCTCCTGGGGCGCGACCTATCCGGTGGCGGGCGATATCCATTTTGGGGACAGCGTCGAGGCCTGGGCGGGGCTCGCCGCGCGCGGCGTCTTCATGATGGGGCGCTTGGGGGCGCTCACCCTCAGTTCGGCGGACGGCTGCTCGTTCATTCCCCAGCCGGTCTGGACCAAGAGCCGCTACAAGTTCCAGCTGATGGAACCGGTCAAGGGCGGCCAATGCGTAAATGTCGGCCGGCCAGGCGCGCTCTGGACATCGGCCAAGCATGCGCCGGGCAAGGACAACGCCCAGTTCATGCTCTTCGAGAAGACGATCTGCTGCGCCGGGGTCGGGGCACCATGAGCAGTCCGTCTCGCCAAGCCCGCGCCGGTACGCCTGGGATCAGCCGATCGCCTGTCCGTCACCCCAAGGAGCCAGGCATCTCTTGCGCGGCTAGACCGGCGCCGCATAGCCCCTGCGGCGCCGGCCGGACGGTCGGCGTGGCCACTACCCCCAACGACGGTGCGGTACCCCCCTCCTCGCCGCATGTCGTCGTGGCCACGCTGACCGTTTTTGAAGGACAGCCAGTGTTTCGGGCAGAACTGCCAGGCACAGTTCCATCCACGCTCCTGTTCCGGCTGCGGGACGGATCCCGGTGGATCATACCGAGCGAGATCCGGCCATGAGACAGCGCGCCCTGCTCCTCATGGCGGCACTCAGCCTGCCGATGGCGTCACATGCCCAGACGGCGGAGGATCGCGCCCGCGCCGCGGCGCAGGCCGCCCGGGCGAAGAGCGCCGACAGCGACGCGATCCTTGAGCATTATGTCACTCCGGGCTTGGCCGGAGAGTCGATCACCACGGTCGATGCCTCGAAGACCTTTACGCCCAACCTCGCCTGCCAGAAGAGCGCGACATTGCTCGAACTGCTCGCGCAGCCCAGTGCAACCGGAGACATCGGAACGCTCAGCATTTCGCGGGACCGCGATCTCGACGGCAGTTTCGATGAAGCGATGACAGTCCCGGTTCCGGTATCAGGAATCTGCGCGAACGGGCTCATTTCCTGTGCGCCCGGCAGCTGGAACGCCTGCCGCTTCTTCCGCTGGGATACCGCCGCGTCGGGATCGCTCAAGCTCACCGAGGTTGAACTGACCGATCTTGCCGGCTGTTACTGCGTCAACAACAGCTGCGGCAGCAATCTTGTCTGGAGCAATATGGCCTCCGTGCTCAAGGACCTGGGTGGCGGCGTGGTGGGCGCCCTTACCACGAGCGATCCGCGGATCGGCATCGCCCAGGCCTCGATCGAGGGACCGGTTATTCGCTATACCGGCGCACAGACCACCTCCTGCGCCGCGCAGCCACAGGCCGGTGCGGTCGCCTACAAGGCCAACCCGGGCGCCATCGCCGGCGATGCCTTCAAAGCCGCGCAGACGAGCAGCGTGTTCCGGGCGCTGTCGGCTTCGTCCACAGGAACCGGCAAATCCGAGATCGCTCGCACCTGCACCGTGACCCGCCAGATCGCGCTCGAGGAGCTAACGCCGGAAAAGATCATCGATCGGATCTCTGGCGGCTATGCCACCAATGACCTGGTCCCCGGTCGCCGCACCTTTCTCATGGGTTCGCCGGCCGATGACAGCCTTACCGGCGGGGCCTGCAGCATCTTCGACTTCCACATGACGCTGCGCGTCAAGGAGCCGGACAGGCTGCAGAAGGTTCTGTTGACCCGCTTCGGGGCCGACGACTGGGCGCAGATCCGGATCGATGGCGAACTGGTGGGGTCAGGGCCGCAGGCCTGGACCGGCATGGGCTTGCCGCCGGGTAAATGCGAGAAGAAGGCCACCTTCCATGCCTATCCCAATCTGGACATTACGGGGCGGCTGACACAAGGCGATCATGACATCTGGCTGCGCGTGGCGGTTGCCGATGGCGGCGAGGCCTATGCCTCGATCGAGGCGCAGATGGACGCGGGCTGCAAGACGTCCGAGCAGCTTGTCGACACCTGCTCAGGCTATGCGTCGAATGCGATGTGCCGGCTCGGCGATGAAGATGTCGACGGCGTCACCACCTTCCGCAATGGCGTCAAGACCGGGCTGAGCCCCCTGCCTCAGACCCGGCTGATGGGCACCGGCGCCTGCACGATGCAGGTCGCCCGCGATTTCTTCGAACGTCGGCGGGGGTATGCCTGCACGGTCGATCAGGGCGCGGTTCCCCAGCCCGATCTGTCGCGCGGCGCCTATATCATCGACCATTCGACAGAGACGCTGCTGGCCGACCGGGTGCGGACGGCCGATGGCGGCCATAGCCTCACGACCCGCACCTTCGCGCTGCCTGATCGTGGCAGCGTCAATGCCTGCGAGGCCATCTGCAAGACGCGCAAGGCGCAGGCCAATAGCGCCGCGGCTCCTGACGGCGTGACAGGTTCGAAGCAGACCAATCCAACGGGCTGGGACTTTTTCTATCACGCCTGCCAGGACAGCAATGTCTGCCCCGCAGGCGAGGGCGAGGAGCTGGTGCAGGGCTGCGGCTGCATCGATGATTTCCCCGAAGCGGTGGTGATGATGCAGACCGTGCGTCTGGGCGGCGCGGATATGATCTGCACGGGTGCCGTGCGATGACACTGATACGCGCTCTCCTTTCGACGCTTCTGTTTGTCGGGGCGAGCCTGTCGCTACTGCCCGCAACCGCCGTGGCGCAGCAGCTGTGCGCGGTCGATCTGAACGGCAACGGCGATGCGGCCGATGACGGCGAGACCGCCAGCTGCCATTTGACCGGTCCGGGCGGATGGATGTGCCCGATCGGCGAAACGCGCTGCGAGGCGGATCCGGCCGGAGCGATGCGCTGCCCGCTCGGCGATCAATATGCGTGCGCCGTGCCGGCCAGCGGCGGCGCGCCGACCTGTTCGGCCAATGCCTGCATCGACACCAGCATGAACCCAGTCGTCGATGATCCGGTCGTCGACGACCCGGGTGTCGAGGCGGATGGCGGCGTCGATGCCGAGGGCAATTGTCTTGGCACGATCGAGATTTTCTCCGGCCGCGCCGCGCGGTGCCGCCCGGCAGGGCTCAAGACCAGCTTCTCGAATTGCTGCAAGGACAAGGGCAAGATCGTGAAAGACGGCATGGGTGGTTCGATCTCGTCGATCGGCACCAAGATTGCCGTCGCGAAGAGCGTCTTCACGGGGATGAAGGCGGCCTACACCGCCTTCAAGGCGGGCGCGACCGCAAGCCAGGCGGCGAGCGCCGGGGCCAATGCGATCATCGTCGGTATCGATCCCACCTCGATCGCGATCAGCCTTGCCGTCAATTTCATGATCGAGGTGCTGCTCCAGGGCTGCGACCAGCAGGACATGGAAGTGGGCATGCTGCGCGGCTCGGGCATGTGCCATGAGATCGGCAGTTACTGCGCATCGAGCATCCTTGGCATCTGCGTGCAGAAGGCTCGCGGCCATTGCTGCTTCAACACCAAGCTGGGCCGGATCATCCAGGAACAGGGCCGGCCGCAATTGAAGACCTTCAGCGCGATCGGCTGGGGCACAGCAAAGGAGCCCTATTGCCGGGGCTTCACGCCCGAAGAATTCCAGGCGCTCGATTTCTCGCGGATGGACCTGTCGGAATATTATGCGGACATCGAGGCGCGCGCCCAATCCGAAATCCAGATCGACATGAAGGACAAGATCGATGCCACTATGCAAACGATCAACAACTAGCCGCGCGGCCCTCTTGGCAGCCATTGCCCTCGTCCCGCTGCTGGTCGGTGCGAGCGAACCGCAGGGTACGGCCGGTCAGCAGCGGGATGGCAATGCCCGCACACGCGTCCAGGATCAGGGCGAGGCGGCGATGGAGCGGGTGAAGCGCGCCGCCGCTAAGGCCAAGGCTTCCGCGAAAGCCTCGCCCACTCTGCCAGCCAAAGCGGATGCCGCCACGCAGCGCCGCGCTTTCGAGGGGATCAACAGGCGCAAGCAGGATCCCGCCATGGTGAGACGGGTGGAGGCCGACGTCGCGGCCGCCCGCGACGTATTGGCCGTCGAGCGGGAGGCCGCAAGCCGGCGTATCGCCCAGGCCCTGGGCCTTGAACAGCCAGAAGCGGCGGCGCTGGCCGGTGTCGTATCGACGGGGGGTACGAAACGCTGGGTTCCGGTGCTGTTCGTGTCCTCCTCGATGCCGGTCGAGACGCTTCGCACTTATGCCGGGCAGCTCGAACGTGCCGGCGGCGTCATGGCCTTCCGCGGCATGCCGGGTGGGATGCGGCAAGTGGCGCCGATGGCGAAATTGTCGGCCGCCATATTGCGCCGCGATCCGGGCTGCGAAGGCCCCGCCTGCGCGATGCGGGACGTACAAGTCATCGTCGATCCCCTGGTCTTTCGGCAGCATGGCGTCACCCAGGTGCCCGCGCTGGCGATGGTGCCGGGTGATCCCACCTTGCCCTATTGCGAACGCGACGCGGCCAGCCCGCGTGCCGCGCACATCGTGCTGGGCGACGCTGCCCTTTCAGGATTGCTCGAGGAATATGGCCGCCTTGCCGGCAAGGAGGAGGTGCGAGATGCTCTTGCTCACCTGGCGCGCCGGTAATCGCCTCTGGCGCGAGCTCAAGGACCTGCCCCTTCGGGCAGCGGTGGCGCTCGGCGCAAGCGGTCTTGGGCAACCGGCCCGGCCTGCCCAGCTGCTCAAGGCCTATGGTATCGTGCTGCCCATCGGTCTCTTCGCCTGGTGGGCGATGCCGCAGATCACCTTGGTCATGACGCCCTCGATCGACGCCTGGGTCGTGCATCGATCGCCTGGTCCGATCCATCGCGGTGATCTCATATCGTTCACTTTGTCCGATCCCATCGTCGGCCCGAAACCTGTCGCCATCACCAAATATGCGCTCTGCCTGCCCGGCGATCAGATCAGCATGGTCGAGAAGCGTGGGATTGGCGGGCTGATCGCGAATGGCTGGTACTATTGCAATGGCAGGTTGATGGGCGTCAGCAAGCCTGCGACGCGCAATGGCAAGGCGCTCATTCACTGGCAGCCGGACAGCCCGCACATTCGCGAGGGGATGATCTTCGTCGGCTCGCGCCATCCCGACGGGTATGACAGCCGCTATTATGGCCCGGTGGCGGTCGAGCGCCTTACCCGCATGGAGAAGCTGCTGTGAAGCGCATGCTCGTCCTGGGCATGGCCTTGCTCCTGCCCGCGGGTCCTGCGTGCGCGCAAGCGGTGCCTGCGAGCGCGGGCGATCGTACGGCGCGGGGCTATTGGTGGTACGAGACACCCAGATCCGATGCTGAAGCAGAAGCGCAGGACGAAACGGTCCACAGGCCGGTCATCCCGCCGATGGTGGAACTGGCCAAATGGTCACCGCCCCGGATCGCCAAGCTGATTACGGAGCAGCGCGATTACGCCGCCACTGTGTTGACGATCGAAGCGGTCGCCGACTTCTGGCGGCTGCAGGATTTCGCCCGGCGCAAGGCCCGCGCCTTTGCCGGCGTCACGCAGCTTGCCATGCTCACCCATCCCGAACTCAACGCCAAGGCCGCCAACCCGATGGTCGGCGAGGCCCGCGATGCGCTGGGCGCGCAGAAGGATCAGGTACGCCGCCAATATCTGCGTGCGCACGCCGGGGAATTCGCGCTCGTCATGTTTGCCCGCGAATCCTGCGGTTACTGCAAGGTGCAGTGGCCGATCGTCCAGCGCTTCCAGGATGACATGGGCTGGCAGGTGAGCCTGATGGACCTCGATCGCAGGCCGGACCTCAAGCAGCGCTTCGGGGTCGAGGTGACACCGACCACCATGGTCATCCGTCGGGGCAGTCCCCAGCGCATGGTGATTGCGGCGGGGGTCGAGACCTACCCAAATCTCGCCCAGATGGCCTATCAGGCCGTGCGATTGCTGAGCGGCGACATCCGGCCCGAGCAATGGCTGACCGGCGCGGGGGAGGAAGACGGCTTCTTCGATGCGCTGGCCAATGGCCCGGTCTCCTCGACCGATCCGCGCGTGATCGGCGGCGATCCCATCGATGCCAGGGAGCGCAGGCCATGAGGCGCCTGAGTTCCACGCTTGCCTGCGGCGTCTCGCTGCTGGCGCCACTGATGGTGCTGTCGGCGAGCGTGCTGGCACAGCCGGCAGACCGGGACGTCGCGCGGCAGGCCGCCATCCATCCGGTGTCGACGGCTGCGGACATGCGCCTTTGGCTATCGCGCGTGCCGGTGACGCGCGATTTTCCGCCCGACTTCGAGACCATGCTGCGCAGCCAGGCATCGCTCTATGTCATCGAGATGAGCACGGCGCCCGGCTGCCTGCCCTGCGGCGATCTCTGGACGAAGCTTCTCGCATTGCGTGGCCGCTATGGCTGGCAGGTCCGAACGTTGCGACAAGATGAGGCAGCGCTGCGATCGGGGCGTCTTGGTCTTCCCTGGGTCGGGCATCCGGTCGCATGGGTGCGGCCGCTGGCTGATCCGGATCGCACTGTGCCGATCGCGATCGGCACCGATCATGGCGCCAATATCGCGCGCAACGCCTGGCTTGCCGCCCGGATGCTGACCGGAGCGCGGGCCGCGGTGGGCGTGCGCGCCATGTCTAAATTTACCGGAATTGTCGGCGTGAGGGCGCCGGTCTCTTCCTATGACAAGGAACGCTGATCGTGCCGGGGCTGTGTCGTCAACTCTTGCCTTCAGGAAACCTGTCATGGCCCACCCTCTCCGCCGTCCGTTTCTCGCGCTCTGCCTGATTGCAGCTTCCTGCGGCCAGACCGTTCCGGCCCACGCCCAGGGTTGGGCCGAGAGCTGGTTCGACAATGTCACCTACACTTCGCCGGGCAGCTTCGAGGACCAGACAAGGGGCTATGTGACCGCGGGCGGCATGTCTGGCCGTGTCGACGTCCATGACGACTATCTCATGTCGCTGACGCTGCCCAAGGTTAAGGCCGGCTGCGGCGGTATCGATATGTTCCTGGGCGGCATGTCGTTCCTCGATCCCGATTATCTCGTCCAGAAGCTGGAGACCATCCTGCAAGCCGCGCCGGCCGTCGCCTTCCAGTATCTACTGGAAACGCTCGACGAGAAGATGGGGAATATAATTTCAAAGATGGAGGCGGCCACCAATTTCCTCAATTCCATTCAGGTGAATGACTGCCGCCTTGCCAATCGCATGGTCCAGATTGCGAAGGGTGACGATAATATGTCGGGCATCGTCGAGGAGATGACCGGCTACAAGTCGATCCGTGAAGGCTATGCCAATAGCTGGCAACAGAGCCGCGAGAGGATCCAGGCCAACAAGGGCAATCCGACCGAGGATCTGAAGGAAGCGCTCGCCAATTGCCCGGCCGAGGTGACGGATATCTTCAAGACCGGATCGCTGCTGGCGCACGCCGCGGCGCGGGTCGGCGCATCCGACTGGGCCGGCGTCATGCGCGCCCGGGTTGGCGACGTCTACATGCGCTGGGATGCGAACGACAAGGTTCCGCTCTTCTCGGCCATTCCCGCCTGCCCGCGCCAGGATACCGAGAGTGCCGACGATTTCCTGACCGGCCGCGTCCCGAGCCGTGCGCTCAATATCCCCGCGAGCGCCGCGGATTGTTCGGTGAACGGCGCCGGACGCGGCGCGCTGATCCTTGCGCGCGAGCGAATGGAGGCGATCTCCGTCAAAATCCGGACGCGCGCGGCGCTGACGACGGAAGAAAAACAGTTCGTCGCCAATGTGCGAACGCTGCCGGTCTATCGTCTGCTCGAATGGGGCGTGCGGCAGGGTTTGAGCGACAGTGTCATCGCCGACACCGATGAACTGGTGGCGCTCACCCTCGCCTATCAGATGCTGAACGACCTCACCCGCTCGATCGACTTCGCGCTGCAGAATGCCGAACGCGGCGTGACGACAGCGGGGGCTTCGGACGCTGAGAACACGAACATCTGCCAGACGCGTATCCTGACCAAGGGTATCGAGCAGTTGCGCGAGCTACGAGACGAGGTGCTGCGCCAGCGCGCGCAGATGCGCCAGTCCTACATGGCCGCCATGAACCAGGCGAACCTCTCGGCCAACTATGCCGGGGTGGTCCGCCAGCGCGACCGCGATGCCCGCGATGCGGCGGGCGCCAACGCCAATCGCAACCGGTGAGGCGGGCCATGCGACACATCATCCGCCTGTTCCTCGCTATCGTCGGGTGTTTGAGCGCGACGCCCGCGCTGGCGATCGACGCGAGCTATCACACATGGGACGGCTTCTCAGAGACCGTCGATGCGTTTCATCTGGTCGCGATGATGTTCGGAGATCCGCGCTACGAAACGTTGGTGGTGATCATCGCGGTTGCCGGGATTGGGTTCGGTGCAATTCTGGCGAGCATCAAGGGCTCCGCCATGGGCCTGGTCGCCTTCGGCTTCCAGATGCTGATTGGCATTGGCCTGTTCGCGGGAATGATCGCCACGACCGGCACGATCCACATCTACGACCGGGTGCGCAACGCCTATCAACCGGTCGGTGATGTGCCCAATCTCATTGTGCTGGTCGCGGGCGTCACCAATCTCATGGAACGGGCGCTTGCTGAGACGATCGACGACAATACCACTGATCCCAATGCCAAGCTGGAATTCGGCGCTGGCGGCCATGCGTTCGACCTGTTCCTGAACGCCGTCAGTCCCAGCAGCCCGATCGTGGACACCTTCCTTGATGCGACGGTGAAGGATTATATGCGGCAATGCTATCCTGTCGCCCGCGTCTCGCCGGCCTATGGGGTCGACGACGATCAGCTGTTCCGGACGTCGACCGATCTTCCCGCCTCCTTCGCGGCGATGGCGGGACCGGCAACCTTCTCGACCGTGTACACGGCAAGCGACAAGGCCGGCACGACGATGAGCTGCGAGGCGGCATGGGGCTATATCGCCGATCGCCTGTCGGACAGCACGTTATTCGACGCCTATAGTAACCAGGTCTGCGCCCGTACCGGCTTCGACGTGACCCAGGCGGGCCAACGCGATCGCTGTCGCCAGCAGATCGATGCGCTCGGCGACATGATGCTGGGACATTCCATGAGCCGGCAGAAGTTCCTGACCAACATCCTGCTCGGCCAGACCGTCGGCGACGTGCTGTTCGAGGACTCCCCGGCGGCGACCGCCCGCGTGATGGCGAACCGCGCCATCGAATCCAACGGGCTCGCCACCCTCTCGACCGCTAACGAATGGATGCCGACCATCCGTGCGTCGGTCTTCGCGATCATGCTGATGATGATGCCGATCGCGCTATTGTTCATCTTGACGCCGATCAACCTCAGGGTGGCCAGCTTCGCGCTGGGGCTGTTCGTGTTCGTTGCGCTGTGGGGTGTGATCGATGCGGGCATATACCAGCTGACCCTCGGCCGGGCGATGGACGTGCTGGCCGAGCTGCGCGCGACCAATGTCGCGGCCGATAGCTGGATCCTTGCGCCCTCGGCGGCGATGAAGGCGCTTGCCATCTTCGGGTCGTTCCGGACTGCCGCGGCAGGCCTTGCCGGCGCTTTCGTGTTCACCGTGTTTCGCTTCTCGGGCAATATGTTCACGGCCTTCACCTCGGGCATGCTCGGGGTTCAGGGCCAGGGGAGCATGGCGGCCGCGACGGTCGGAACCAGCGAGGGCTATGCCTCGGCGCTGGAGGCGCAGGCATCGGCCGGCGGCACCCTGTCGCGGCGCGCTGCATCCTCGGGCTTCGGGGATTTTGGCGAGCGCAGCAGCTTCGGTCTCGACCGGTCCTTTGCGGCTGCCGGATCGGTGCTGGGCGAGCATGGAGGGGGCGCTGCAGGCACGGCGGCCTTTGGTCTCGGCCGGGCGGATGCCGCGCGGGAACTCGGAGGGCTCTCTCCTGCCCTTGTCGGCCGGGATCTGAACGAACCGGCCACGGCGCGGGCCGTCCGCGCCAATGCCGCGACCGCGGCGATCCACAATTTTGCCCAGGGCGATGCCCTGCGCAAACTTGGCACCACCTATTTCGGGCAGGCCCAGGGCGGCGAGCCTGCCTTTGCGGCTTTCGCGCAGAATATGGTGCAATGGAAAGCCTTCGGTGACCAACGCGCCTATGAGATGATGCAGTCGGGCGCGCAGCGGCATTTCGAGCGCAGCGGCTATGATGCCAAGGACGCCGCGCTCAAGGCTTCGACCGTCATCGCCCAGGCGGGCGCCGATCCGACCTTCGCCAAGCTGACCGCCAACGCCTTCGAGCAGGAGCAGATGCTGCGCAACGACGTGACTGCGGCTGAGACCCAGGTGGGCGCGATGGAAGGCCGACGCGATTATGCGGGCGACAGGGTTGCCGCCGTCGAGCGTGGCAATGTCGCGACCGAGCAGGCGCATCGGACCGGCGGCAATCAGGGGCAGCGGCAGGCGGCCGCCATGCTCGGCCTTTCCGTGACCGAAACCAGCCGCCGCATCGGGTTCATCAATGCGCTCTCGGGCGAGGCGCGGTCGAGCGCGATCAGCCAGCTCTCCCGTTCGACCGGGCGCGACGAGGCGCAGGTCCTGCGCGCGCTGGAGAGCTACAATGCCGCTGTGCAGGTCGGCACGGCCGATGGCGCGACCGCGGAGGCGGCGCGCGAAGGCACTAGCGTCTATGGGCGCACGCGGGAGGCTGCAGGCTATGATTTTGCCGAGCGCTCGGGCAAGCTCGATGCGCAGCGCGAGATCGGGCCCGACGGGGTACGCAGCAATGCCCAGATTGGCGAGCAGCGGCGGCAGGCGGACAATGCTGGCTTTGCCGAAGGCGCGGCGGCCGCCGGTGTATCGGTGCGGGAAGTTGCACGCCTCGATTCCTTCATCCGCGCGCTCGCCGGTACGGCCGGCAACCAGGTCGACATGGCCGAGGGCGGCGCGGAAGGCATCGCCGATCGCGCGCGCAACGAGCGTCTGACCGGAATTGTCGACAGGGAGCGCCTTACCCGCACCCAGGCACTGCTGCGCGCGCATGGCGTCGAAATGTCGAAGCGCCAGATCGCCATGGACCAGAATGGCGACCTCAGTCTCAACCTAACACCGGAACTCGCGGCGCAGATGTGGCGGGGCGGCCTTATCAACGAGAGCCAGCTCGGCGCCATCGCCAATGGTGGGCATGCGCGCTTCAGTTTCGCGCACAACGACCTGCTTGTCTCCAGTAGCACCGGGTTCAGCCGGTCCGCGCGCAACGACACCAGCACGCGGTTTGAAGCGGGAAAGCAAGCGGGGCCCGATACCATCGAGCACTTCCTGGGCAGCGGTAAGGAAGGGCAGGCCGACATGGCCAACTGGCTGCGCGGCGGGTTCGAGATGGACCGGCGCGGCAACTGGCGGCTGAAACCGCAGGTGGCCGATACGCTGGAAAGGGACGTGACCGCGATCATCGCGCAAACCGGGTGGCAAAGATCGATTACGCGAAATGCAGAACACCAGACGCAGGATAGCCAGAGCATTTCCGGCGATCTTACTGCTTCCACCTCACGTGGAGTTGGGTCAACCGGCAAAGACGGTAAAGAAAAGGATGGTGCGAAAGCCAGTGCCGTTGGCTCTTTAACCGGAAAGTTGAGTGCAGACATTTCAGATCGAGGAATAGCGGGGGTTGCTGCGCAAGCATCGATCGACATTGTAAATTACGACGTCCGGGAGGCGATCGCCTTAGCCGAGAAAAAAGCCGCTCGTGCTGGTCGCCCCGAGGAGGCTTTTGCCGGTGATCTCAGCGAACGTGTGCTAGGCAATGATGGACTCCGGAACAGATATCTAAGGCAAGCTGACTCCGGTCGCGGCACAATTGATGTCACGGGCCCCGTCATATCGATGGAACAATCCTCAATTCTCAGTTCCGGTCGATTGGTTTTCGACCGGGATCAAGGGCTGACGGATGGAGATTCCAGCTTCAAGGAGCGTCGGGATCCATGAGATCAGTGCTTTATTGCTCCGATGTGCCGGAGATGTCGGAGCCCCGAGCGCGCGTCAGCCGGATCGGTATAAGGATCGCCAATTGGCCTCTGCGAGGGTGGACCTGGCGTAATCACCCACTCGCCGCAGGCGACTTTGGCCTTGAGAAAGCCATATCCCAGGACCGCAACCACCGTGACCGGATTAAACACGAAGATCAGCAGCACCATCGTGTTGGCGAGATAGATGTTCAGTCGATCATAGGGAATAGTGATCATCAGCTCCAGGCCGATCGAGTAGAGCAACGCCAAGGCCAGGTAGAGTTTGGCATACCAGGGGCACCAGAACCAGTTGGCGGCGCGCGGCGATGGCGGGAGCGCCTCGTCTGCCGGTTCGACGTGATCAACATCCTGCATGTGCAGAGCCTTTCCGAATTGAAGAATAGCACAGGTTCCCACAGCAGAGAAACCTGGCGCGGCGGGTGGAGGGAAAAGGCGAGGCCGAACGATCACCGCCCTCACCTTCTCCCTTCCGCTATCCCCCCTCCCCGCCGATGTTCTCCGGTCGTTTCTCGCGCGACACGGTATCTGCCGTCCGAAAAGCCGTCATGACGAAGCGCAAGCGGCTTGATCCCGAGCCCTGCCCCGCTCTGTCACCGCGAGCCGAAGCTGCTATCGTGCGTCTTGCGGAGCTTCTCGGCCGCCAGATCGCGCGGGAACTGCATGAAGAGCAGAACCGGCAGAGGGAACAGAAGGATGATCCGGCGAGACAGCCATAGCGGTCGTAAGCCGCCATCAGGAGGCGGAGTTAATCGGGTCTGCGGCAATTTCGTTGGAAAGATGCGGACCGGATTTGGCGGGCAGCGAAGCTGCGTTGAACGCTGGTTTCGCCCGCTTCAGCGACGAATGGCTGACGCCCGAAGCTATATTCGGTATGGGCGCGCTTCGCGCCTGGTCCTCGCAGCCAAGTGCCGTTGGGCATGGATGCATCCCGGCGCGGCATTTTGCCAGCGCGGATATAACACTGATATTTTGAGTAACTGAAGTGAAGGCAGTTCACGGCAACATCGATGGCCCTCTCGCGCTCGAGGAGGATATCGCGCTCTACGGCCGGATTTCCGGGGGCGCGACAGTTCGCAGCGGCAAACGCTTCATCCTCCACGGCACGATCGCCGGCGATCTGCGGGTGGAGAAAGATGCCCGCGCGGTTGTGCGCGGAACCGTCGCCGGGCGCATCTATAACGACGGCGGACGGGTGGAACTTTTCGGCATAGCCGACGCCATCGCGAGCAGTTCATGCGATGGCGTCACCATCATCGATCCTGCAGCGCACGTCCTGGGCGGCGGGAACCATCGTTCGGCCGCCCCTCGGCGATCCGGAGCGAGGCACTTGCCGCTATAACAGCGGCTCTTCTGCAAGCCTTCTCCGACTGCCCCATTCCTGTCGACGTTGGATTTGCGTGTGCGTGGCATGATCTGGCGGTGAAGCTGCACGTCTGGCCTACAGATCCTCTCTTGACGCGGCGGGGCGGATGAAGCGACCATGTGGAGAGGCCCTCGCTCCGGCGGCGTTTCCGCACGATGGGTGTCACCGGTCCGGACATGATTGGGGGTCCGGGATCAGCAGGGGTTGGGCTATATGGACGAGGTCGCCGGACGGGTTACCAGGATCGTGATCGAACATATGGGCGTCTACGCCGATCAGGTCACGCCCGAAGCAAGGTTCATCGAGGATCTTGGCGGCGACAGTCTTGACGTGGTGGAACTGGTGATGGCCCTCGAGGATGAGTTCGGCGTGTCGATTGACGACGCCGATATCGAGAACATACTCACGGTGCAGGATGCGATCACCTACATCGAGACGCCCCCGCAAAATCGTCGTTCCCCTGTATAAGTCGAAGGCATTTCAGATAAGCGCGTCGATGATGCGCTGCATGCGACCCGCGCTGCCGTCGAGGAAGGCATCCTTCCTGGTGGGGGCATTGCCCTTCTGCGCTCGCTCAAAGCGCTCGAGGGTATCAGGGTCGCGAACGACGACCAGCAGTCAGGCGTCGACATCGTGCGGCGAGCGCTGATGCCCGCCGAAAATCTCCTCCAGCCCGTGGAAGCCATTTCAATGCAAAGCAAGGTGCGCTGTTTACATCACAACTTTCAAGCGAGGAGGTGGCAGCGCCTGCACGCCTCCGGTAGAGATGCCGTCGGCACAGTATTCCATATGCTCGCTTCGTGCTCTTGCACTCGACGCCCGAAGCACGGGAATGGGGCAAACGACTTTTGTCGTTGAGGAAAAACCGCGCTTCATTCGTCTCGAACAGGATCATGGTCTCGGTCTGAGCGATATCGGAAGCTTGCCCTCAGGCAGGAGGCTTCGCAAATGATCGTGAACCACCTCGGCCGTGAACGGCTTGGCGATAAAGATAGCGCCGATGGGCAGTTCCCCGGGAGCCGGCCGGATACCGCCGCTGGCGACGACGATCCTTATTTCCTTCCAGCGCTCGGCCACATAGTGGGCAAGCGCAAATCCATCGGTTTCGCCGGGCATCTGAACGTCCGTGAACACCAACACGATCTCCTCGCCATGTTCCGCGATGATCGCCTTGGCCTCGTCCCCGTCGCGTGCTTCCAGGGCCTGAAAACCGGCATCGGTCAGCATGTCGCTCGCATGCATGAGGACGAGGACGTCATCGTCCACGACAAGGGCAAAGGGCGCGGTGCTGCTCTCCATTCTCCTTAAAGGTTTTCGGGGCGAAAATGTTCTCCACAAGCCGATGCACCCAGCTCAAAATCTGTAGGTCCCTGAATTCAGCTAGCAGTCCCATGCATTTGCCGTGTTGAGTTGGCAGCCCTGCCGGACTAGGTTCATCAGGCTACTCCCTGGTTCCGGTCTGGGGAGCATCCCTTTTACGACACAAGAGCGGATCAATGATCGGCAGGAAACCTAGTGTATGACGGGGCTTCCCCTAGACGCCGAACGACGGGCGTCGAACCCGCAAAAGACGGTTCGCAACGGATTGCACGAGGCAGGCGCGTGGCTCGCCGCGATCGTGCAGAATAGCGAGGATGCTATATTGTCCAAGACGTTGGACGGCATCATCCTGAGCTGGAATGCCGGGGCCGAGCGGCTTTTCGGTTACCGAGCAGACGAAGCTATCGGAAAGTCGGTAACACTCATCATACCGGAAGACCGGCTTGACGAGGAAGAAGCGATCCTGAGCCGCCTGCGCTCCGGCGAGCGGGTGGAATATTTCGAAACGGTTCGCAGGCGCAAGGATGGAACCCTCGTGGACGTCTCCTTGACTATCTCGCCGGTAAAGGATGATGAGGGTAATATCCTTGGCGCCGCGAAGATCGTCCGCGATATCTCATCGGCCAGAGAGGCCGCCGTGCGCCAGGATCTCATCATCCGCGAGATGAACCATCGTATCAAAAATCTGTTTACCCTCGCGAACAGTCTGGTCGCTCTCAGCGCCAGATCTGCATCGAGCGTGTCGGAGTTGGCTCAAGATTTGACGGCACGTCTACAAGCCCTCTCGCGCGCACATGCCCTGACGCTGCCCGATCTTTATCAGGAGGTCGTCGAAGACGCGGGAACGAGCCTCGACACTCTTTTCCGGACAGTGCTGGCGCCCTATGATCAGGAGGAAGGGTCACGCATCGAGGTGGGAGGCGATTTTGTGCCGGTTGGCCAGATTTCTTTGCCCGCCCTTTCGCTTCTCCTTCATGAACTGGCGACTAACGCCGCAAAATATGGCGCCTTGGCCTCGTCCGATGGGGCGTTGAATGTCAGCATCAAAGTGGACGGGCCGGCTACTGAAATCCGATGGCATGAGGCCGGCGCGCCGATGCGGGCAGATACGACCTTGCCGGAGGGCTTTGGCAGCCGGCTCGAACAAGCGAGCCTGCGCGGGTTGAAAGGTGAGCTCGCCCGCACGTGGACCGATTGCGGTGTCGAAATCGTCATGCGCTTTCCGCTCGGCCAGATAGCCCGCTGATACTGCACGCTGCGGCACCATGGACGCTCAATGGCTACCTATTCTGCGGCAGCGCCATTATCACCGGACCCTGCGCCAGACCCGGACGCCTAAAACGGTATCGGCATTTCATTGTCCGGTTCAGGGTCCTGCAAACCCTAATAGGTGGACGACGGATCACTGGCGGGGAAGCTTTCGTCGCTGGCTTCGTCAACTTTATTCCAAGACGATGGGGGAGCGGACATGTTTTCCGGGCCCGCGTCGCGAATGTCGCGACAAGCGGGACCTCCCGCGAACTCGCGATCGCCCTTCGCGGCATATTTGAAAATCGCATAACCAAGCCCGCCCATGGCTAGCAATTTCAGCCAGCCCATATTCATTCTCCTATTGCTTTGGAGCAAAACGCATTGCGGGCCGTTCCGTTTCGCGGGAGAGGCATGCTCGTAGATGGAGGATTGATTGAGGCCGCAATCGCCCGGACATCTGTGCTTCAGGCTCCCTCCTTGAACTGAAACGCGCAGGAGCACCTATGGACTTGGCCGGTTGCGACGAATAAATCCGACATTTCAACCGGTATGACCATCTCGCCCGTGAAGGTGACCGACGAGAGAAGGTCTTACGGCTGGAAGAAGGATGGGCTGCACGCTATCGTCTGGTTGCTGGCGGGGCACGGCAGATCACATCGCTTTTCTTGCCAGGCGATTTGTGTGAGCCACAATGGATGCTGACCGGAGCGTCGCAACTTCCAGTGATTGCGCTGACACCAATCCGGGCGGTAGAAATTCCGCTAAAGACAATTCACGTGCCGCCGGGCGATGGTGTCCGGCGCCTCCTCGTCGATATGGTCGAAATGCTTGACCGTCAGATTGAACTGATCGTCAGTCTTGGACGAAAATCGGCCAAGGATCGCATCAGAGACTTTCTTTTCGAGCTTTATTTCCGGCTCTCGCGGGCCGGCTATGCAAGTGACAGTCTTTGCCCGATCCCCATAACGCAGCAGGATATCGGGGATCTGCTGGGTCTATCTGCGGTGCACGTGAACCGCGTGCTGGGCCAGCTTCGACAAGATGGCGCCATTTATAGTAACCGTCCGATTGGTACCGCCTGCCGGATGGCGCGATAATCTCTTAGGAGACGGTCATAGCGACGTCGCTAACGACGTCTCTTGATCGGGGATTGCGATGAGGGCGGAGATACTGGGTCAGGAACGACGGCGCCGGTGGACGGACCAGCAGAGGCTTGAGATCATCGGATCTGTCGGCGTGAATGGCGCGACGCTGGCAGAGGTAGCCCGGCGCCACGATGTAACCCGACAGCAGATTTACACGTGGCGCCATGATTTGAAGAAGCGCGGGTTCTTGCTGGCCTCACCGGAGCCAGCCTTTCTGCCTGTGGAGATTCCTGCCGTTCGGAGCCCTGGCGTTGCCCACAGCGCTAGCCCAGGCGGGACGTGCATGGTTGAGCTGCGTCTGACGCAAGGGCGGACTTTGCGCTTTGGAAGCGACATCGAGGCCATCGCTCTGACCCGGCTTATCCGCTGCGTGGAGGCGGCGTGATCGGGCCGGGAACTGGCGTGCGGGTTTATCTGGCCTGCGGCGTCACTGATATGCGCAAAGGCATCTCTGGCCTTGGTCAGCTGGCCCAGACGGTGCTGCGACAGAAACCGACAAGCGGCGCGGTGTTCGCTTTTCGAGGACGTCGCGGGGACAGGGTGAAGCTGCTGTACTGGGATGGGCAGGGATTTTGCCTGTACTACAAGGTTTTGCAGCGTGGCCGTTTTCCTTGGCCCTCTGCTGCGGACGGGACTGCGCGGCTGACCTCAGCCCAGCTCGCAATGCTGTGGGAAGGCATCGACTGGAGACGCCCAAATTGGGGCGCGCCGCCTGCCCATGTGGGCTGATTTTTGTTCCTGAATCTACTTGTTTTCATGGATATTCCTGCCCCTGGCTGGTAAGCAGGATCATGCTGAGCGCGGCGCAAAATCTTCCCGAAGACCCGGCTTTGCTGAAGGCGATAATCGCCGACTTGCAGGCGGAAAACGCGAAGCTGGCGGCAACGGTCCGTGCACATGATCTGGTGGTTCAGGCACTGCGTCTGCGCATTGCAAAACTGAAGAAACAAGCCTTCGGCAAATCCTCGGAAAAGATCGAACGCGAGATCGAGCAGCTGGAACTGGCGCTAGAGGACATTCTGGTCGCTGCGGCACAAACCGTCGCTTTGCCGAGTGATGTCGAAGAGGATGAAGCCACTGCGCATGTAGACAGCGCACGGGCCATGGCCCGGCGTCCGCGCGTTGCGTCCGACACGCCGCGCGAGCGAAAAGAACTCGACCCGGGCAGCGCTTGTCCCGATTGCGGGGGCGAGTTACGCCTCGTCGGCGAGGACGTGAGCGAAATCCTCGAGATGATCACAGCCAGGCTGAAGGTGATCGAGGTAGCGCGGCCGAAAAAGTCCTGCCGCAGCTGTGAGAAAATGGTGCAGGTGCCGGCTCCGAGCCGCCCGATCCCCGGCAGCATGGCCGGAAGCAGCCTGCTGGCCTACGTGCTCGTCTCAAAATTCGACGATCACTTGCCGCTGTACCGGCAGAACGAAATCCTTGCCCGCATGGGCGCTGACATTCCCCGCAGCACGCTGGCTGACTGGTGCGGCAAGGCGATGCGAAGCCTCCAGCCCCTGATCGAGCGTATTGAGGCTTCGGTTCTGGCCAGCACCGTCATCCACGCCGATGATACACCGATCCAGGTGCTGGACCACACAAGGCGAGCCAAGGGGCTCGGCAAGGGCGTAAAGCAAGGCAGGATCTGGGGTTATGTCTGCGATCAGCGCCCGTGGAACGGGCCGGCACCGCCGGGTGTGGTCTATCGCTTTGCCCCCAACTGGAAGGCGGAGCACGTGCAAAACCACCTTTGCAATGCGAGCGGCATTCTCCAGGCCGACGCCTACAAGGGATATGCGAAGCTCTATGAGCCCGGCGCGGACGGCGAACCGCGCTTCCGGGAAGCTGCCTGCTTCGCCCATTGGCGGCGTGACTTCCACGACATCTGGAAAGCGAACAAATCCCCGATAGCGCGAGAAGCCCTCGATCGCATCGGCCAGTTGTATGACATTGAACGCGAAATCGCCGGGAAGCCTGCCGATGTTCGGCGTGCCGTCCGCCAGGAGCATAGCAAACCCAAACTCGAGGCGTTGCGCGCCTGGGCCGAGCAGCAACTCACCCGCATCCCCGTCAAGGGCGACTTGGCCAGCGCTATTCGTTACGGCTTGGGTCGCTGGCAAGCCTTCTCATTGTTCACCGAGGATGGGCGCGTCGCCATCGATAA
This sequence comes from Novosphingobium barchaimii LL02, assembly GCF_001046635.1. Lineage (GTDB taxonomy): Bacteria > Pseudomonadota > Alphaproteobacteria > Sphingomonadales > Sphingomonadaceae > Novosphingobium > Novosphingobium barchaimii. The sequence goes on along the minus strand of NZ_KQ130453.1, from coordinate 29,362 downwards.
CAATGCCGCTGAGCGAGCCGTGAGACCTATTGGTCTAGGAAGACGCAACTGGCTCTTCGCCGGCTCCGAAGCAGGCGCTGAAACCCTGGCGCGGGCCATGACGCTTATTGAAAGTGCCAAGATGAGCGGACTCGATCCGCAGGCTTATCTCGCCGACGTGCTCGGCCGTATCCATGATCATAAGATCAACCGGATCGAGGAATTGCTGCCTTGGAACTGGGTGCCCTTGGTGCCGTTGGCAGAGGTAGCCTGATGGCCACGATCACCCATGTGCACACACTGGCCTATGCTGCCGAAATGCTCGGCGAGGACGTGGAGCTATTGCAAGCTATCGTCTGGAACGACGACAATCTGACATACGGCAGCATCATCACCGTTTACACTGGCCCGGATGAGACCATTACGGCGCTCACCGACGACGGCGTCGACGAATTGTCAGATATGCTTCGAGAAGCACGCCGCACCACCCAGACCTGGCACGGCTTCCTCGACGACGACTTCGTTGACGATCCAGAACTCGCCACTCGCTTCAAGGCCCAACCACTGCGGTAACAATCGGACGGTTACCATTTATATTTCCGGAAGAACGTTGATTATATCGAAAACCCTGCGATCCAACGCGGCTGATCTCGGACAGGGCGATAATCTTGGGGTGCACCGCCGGGTGCCGAGGCAAGGTTGGGGCGGCGAGATAGGGAGGGCAAGTAAAGCCGATCCGGCACGGCACGGTTGACCGCCATTGAGTAGATTTCAGGGTCTTCACGGTTTCCTGACGCAGCAGCAGGCGCACGCTTGCGAGTAAGCGTACGGACTCCGGCGTGTTGCGGCATTGAGGCCGGGCGCGGATGGAACTCCGCTAAGGAGTCTCTTTCTGGACTCCAGAAGGAGGCCAAGTGAAGGATCGGGTGAAAATCATCGCGCGCACCGAACGGCGCAGGAAGTTTTTCAGATGTCGAGAAGGCGGCGATCTTCGCCGAGGCGGATGCAGACGGCGTATCGGTCCGCCAGGTTGCCGAGCGCCATGAGATTGCGGAGAGACCGGAAAAAATTCATGGGCTTACAGAAGTTTGATGTGCTCCATGTTCCGCCCCGCGTTCTTAGCCACATACAAGGCATCGTCTGCAGCCTTTAACAGAATTGCCGGTTCTGTCTGATCCACAGTTTCAGTATGTCCGATACCGATACTGATTGTCACGCGCCCCTTCGGGCCGGGCGAGTGCAGATCGAGATCATAAATTGCCTGCTTGAGCATTTTGGCGAATTGCATCGCCTGGGCTGGATTTGCGGCGGGAAGAACGGCAACAAATTCCTCTCCACCGTACCTGGCAATCATATCTGATGCGCGCATGGCGCAGTTCCCCAGAGCCTGCGCCACGTTACGAAGGCAGTTGTCGCCCTGGGCATGACCCAGGCCGTCATTGAGCATCTTGAAATGGTCAATGTCTATCATCAGGACGGCGAGCGGCATCTTCGCTCGCACCGCCCGCGACCATTCATCGCGATATCTTTCCTCGAAGTAGCGGCGATTGGGGAGATTCGTAAGGGTGTCGATCTGGGCAAGTCGCGCGAGGCGATCCCGCTCTTCCAGATTGGTCATGTGCGTCAACACGTTGCGTAGACCCGACACCAGCGTCGCCGTGGCGAAACCGGCAATGGCCCACGCCGGTTTCGCCGGAAAAATGATCGCGGATACCGCGAGCAGCATCGCCGGCAACATCAACGGGCTTGCGGCAAGGATCAACCGTTCCTGCCGAACGGCCAGACTGAAATTGTGAACGACGCCGTTATTTCCGCTTGTCGCCATAACCCAAAGCGCGAGGAAGGGAACGTCAATCATCAGATCGGCGGGAATCCCGTAATCGGTGTCGTGGAACAGATGGTTCAAACACCACGCCGCCGGCGTGTAGAGACTTGCATAAACGAGTAAGGACCCGAAGAATCGTCTCTCCTCCTGTTCGCGGCTCGCAATAAACCGAACCAGCGCGAACATTGCGATTAGCAGGTTTTCAACGTCGAATGCGAGCAGGATATGGAATACCTCGACCGAATTCATGTCAGCTGTGCTTGAAAAGGTGAAACTGTGAATGAAGAATACGATACCAAGGGCGAGTGACAAACAAGCATCTGTAAACCGCACAGACAGCACGTCGGTGACAGGGCTCGCCACTGTAAATAAAATCGGAACACCATAGAGAACCGATAACAGAATACTGATGCTTGGACCCGGTTCGGGATTGGGCAATCCCAACACTTCAAGCAAGTTGATGGACAGCCCGCCCGACCAGAAAGTCAGGGCCAACGCGAGCGCGCGCCAGCCTTGGGCATAACCCTTTCGGCTCCTGACGTAACAGGCGACCGCGGCCAGGATGGGCGCCACCACCTGAAGACCAACCGAGATTATCCCCGCCTGATGGGGGAATGATATTATCCCGATAAAGTGGGCTGCAAGAAACAGCGCGCTTCCCGCAATGGGGATGATGGGACCCCTTTCCCTCGGCCGCGTGACGTGGATATCTCCCATGGACCTCCTGACATTCTAAAGCGCACTCTAACGCAGCTTTTTGCACATATCGAAACAAGACGCCGCAAGAAAGCCAGCTTCAGCTGGTCCCGTTGGCGGCGGGGCCGTCGGCGGTCGTATCAGTGGCGCTCCTCTCGGGATTGCAGTTGCAAGCGGGCAGCACGATGCAGGCGCTTGCCGCGGCGATGGTGAGCAGTATGCGCATGGATATCTCTCCGTTCAGCTAGGCCTGGTCGCGGCCTTAGGCCGCCTATCAACGTGAGTTCGATGATCTCGGTTGTGCAGGCACAACCGGAAGGCGATCCGCAGGAGGGCGAAGCCGGATGCAGCCATGCCGACGGCAATCATCCAGACGAGCGTGAACAAATCCAGTGGAGGCACGGCCGCGAGTGCCAGGCCGAGCAGCAGGACAGCCGCGCCGCCGGAGATGAGCATCCACAGGCGGCCATGATCGCGGGGCGGCGTGCACCCTCGGCGATGGTGAAGATCGCCGGTGACGATCGCCCAGATGGCAAGCATAATCGCAAAGGCGACTACCGTCGGGCCTGGATTGAGCAATGCGATGGAGGCAGCGGTCAGCGCTGCGACTGCAGTTAGCGTCGGCCAAACCCAGTGGCCGCCGTACCGCGCCCAGCGAACCCCGAGGACTTCGGACAAGCCGACGCCGATGATACAGTAGGCGGCAAAAGCCAAAACGAGCGTCAACAAGGTGATCGCAGGCCAGGAGATTCCGACCAGCCCCAAGACGATCCCAGCCGCGCCTTTCAGCGCCAACACCCACCAATGCCGAGCGATGCGTCCGTGCAATAGCTAATCGGCAGGGATGTCCGATGGCGGCGGTGCGTCGTTGCCTGGCCGACCGGCCCGAAGCGGTACGCCTGCGGTCATGCCGCTCCAGCCCAGGAGGGTCGCTTGCTCGGAAGGATGGGGCCAATCTTAAACCTGTTCTCGTCATGGCGATGTCCAGGGCCGCAAACGACTATTCCGGTTTCCGAACTGCCTCAAAGTCTGGGGGACGACATGGCCGAAATTTTCTCTTGAACCGCAGGCAAGCCTTCCTATTTTTTTCTCGCCGGACGCCGAACCGGGTCCGGCTGGACATTGAGAGCACCGGCTCTCTCCGGTGCGTCTCATGCCCAAATTGCTCAACCGGAGGATTTGGAAATGAGAACTGCTTTTGACTTCGCGCCGTATCGGCGCTCCACGGTCGGCTTCGATCGCCTGTTCAACATGCTCGAAGCGGGTCAGCGCGAGGATGACGGCTTTCCGCCATTCGACATCGTGAAGGACGGCGAGGACAGCTATCGCATCACCCTGGCCGTCGCCGGCTTCCGCCCTGACGAGATCGAGGTCGTAGTGCAGCAGAATCAGCTCACCGTCACCGGCAAGCGTGCCGAGGACAGCGACAAGGGCGATTATCTGCATCGCGGCATAGCGACCCGTTCGTTCGAACGGCGGTTCCAGCTTGCCGACTTCATCGAGGCCGGCGAGGCGCAGTTCGAGCATGGCCTGCTCAGCATCCAGCTCAAGCGGGTCGTTCCCGAAGCGATGAAGCCCCGCAAGATCGAGATCAGTGGTGGCAGGGCCGCCAATGATCGCCTCGAGGCGCCCAGGGGCGCCAAAGCGGCCTGATCTGATCGAGCACCGGCTCGCCGGCGTCGCCCCGGAGGGCGGCGACCGGCGGGCCATGCCCAACTCTAGCCAGACAAAGGACACAAGCATCGTGGCTATCCGTGATCTGATACCCTGGAGCCGGCAGGAGAACCGGCTCCCCGTCCCGATTAGCGCGGAGCGCGGTCGCGACGACCATACCCATCCGCTGCTTTCGCTCCACCGCGAGGTGAACCGGCTGTTCGACGATGTCTTCCGCGGCTTCGGCGTGCCGTCGCTCGGCAGCCTCGAGCGCGGTCTGTCCTGGCCGAACCTCGAGCTTGCCGAGACCGACACGGAAATCCGGGTAACGGCCGAGCTTCCCGGCCTCGACGAGGAGGATGTGGAGATCACTGTCGAAGACGGCGCGCTGACGCTCCGCGGCGAGAAGAAGTCGCAGGTCGAGGACAAGGATCGTGGCTATACCGAGCGCAGCTATGGGCGCTTCGAGCGGCGCATCGGCTTGCCGAAAGGCGTCGATCGCGACAGGGCGGACGCTCGCTTCAAGAACGGCGTGCTTACCGTGACACTGCCGAAGACGGAGGCCGCGAACGAGAACATTCGCCGCATTCCCGTCAATGGCAAGGCGGCATGACCGGCAGGCCCGGGACTTCAGTCCCGGGCCTAGCTCCGGACAGTCCAAGATCCCGCGCGAAACGGAAGCGAATGTCGCCAATGACAATTGCCAGCTTGGCCAGAGCTATCCGAGCGCATTACCGCCCGATGCGCGGGCCATCACCGAGCCCGCTCCGGTGGCGGTCAATCAGGCAAGCCGGGCGGGCGCAGAGGGCTGGCGGCTGCGTTTTGCCGCGCGCTGGGGGCCACGCCCGATCCCGTGACCGGATGGACGAGCGGCGGCGATCCGCTCGCACAGTTCGAGCTAAGCTTTCCTGACCTTGAAGCGGCGCAGCGCTATTGCCGGCGCGAAGGCGTTCGCTTCAAGGTCCATGGCGGGGCGTGAGCACGCCGTACCATGAGGCCCTATCTCGCCTCCGCGTCCACCGGGCTGGTGCCGTAGCTCACTCGAGTTGCATCCATACTCGTTGTTCAAAGTCACATCGTCAAGGAGCGGTCAGGCGCCGCACCCCTTGCAAATCTCAGTTTTTCAGTCATGTCGATATCAGCCAGCATCCTTTCGAGCTTCATCACCCTGCTCGTCACGATCGGTCCGATCGAGACGGCGGTGGTCTTCGCTGGCCTGACGGCCGGAATTCACCGTAGCGAGCGGATCAGTCTCGCCACGCGCTCGGTCACGATCGCTGCCGCTGTGCTGCTGCTGTTCGCTGTGGCGGGCGGCGTCGTTCTTTCGCTCCTGCATATTTCGCTGCCCGCGTTCCGGGTGGCGGGCGGCGTGCTGCTGTTCCTCCAAGCGTTGACGCTCACCTTTTCCAGTCCCGGCCTCTCGTCGATCAACGAGGGCGAGCGCCGGGAATCCGAAGGGCCTGGCGACATCGCGGTCTTTCCGCTGGCCTTTCCCTTGATCGCGGGCCCCGGAAGCCTGTCGGCCGCCGTGCTCGTCATGGGCCGCACCGGCAACTGGATCGAGGGGGGCAGCGTGCTCGCGATGATCGCCGCGTGCATGATTTTAACCTGGTTTGCGATGCTCGCAGCCGACCGACTTGTTCTGCTGCTAGGGAGCACCGGTGCCGACGTCGTGGGCCGCATCTCCGGCGTGCTCCTCGCCGGCCTTGCTGTCCAGTTCGTCTTTGACGGTCTCGCGGGCGCGCCCTTCCTGGCCGGTTGAATCCGCCGCTATGCGGCCTCGTCCAATACCCGAAGAACTCGATCGAGCATCGCGGCGTTGGAAGCGGCCTTGGGCAGTTTGCGGCGCGCGAAGCGCTGAAGCGGCGCGAGGTCCCGCCGCGGCAGCCGCAGCGTGATCAGGCTTTGTCCCAGCGCATCGCGCGGGATGCGCTGCGCTGTCTTGCCGGATCGCAGGAAGTGATCGAGGAGCCGCTTGCGGTCAGCGAAGGTCCAGCCCAGCGCCTCAAGTTCATCGGGCGGCACCGATAGCAGCGCGAGCGCGAATTCCATGATGTCGTCGAAGGCGAAGGCGAGGACGAGGCGGACCGTCCGTCCGCCCCGTGTGCGCCAGCGCTCGCCAAGACCGCGTGTCATGGGAGCGGGATGATACCATCGACCGCGCGCCACTCGGTGGGGCCGATCAGCCGGCCATGGGCAATCCGGACCGAATGGAGCGCGGCCTCGATCTCGCGCCGCCAGTGATCGAGGAAATCGAACAGTACAGGGAAATCGGGCGCGAGATCATATTCCTGCCAGGTGAACAGCTGGAGAAGCGACGGTGCATCGGGCCGGTAATAATGGATCTCGGCAGTGGTGAGACCGTAGCCCTCCAGCTGTGCGATGAAGCCGCGATCGCTCATTGCCGCTGTCGACCGTCAGTCCGCGGTTCATCGAGCGATCGCATGGCGGCGAATACCTCGTCGATCGGAACGGCGCGCTTGGCGCCGGGCGGCTTTCGCATCGCCGGCTGGTCCTTTACCGCAGAGCGATCGGACGCCCAGGAGGCGAGGATGGCGCGTTTGACTTCCGGCTCCAGGCTCGGGTGGTGTGCAACGTCAAAGGGATGCAAGAAACGGGAAAATGGCTGCGACATGGCCGTGGCTCCTTTCCTTGTGTCGCTCCTTTCTCATGCGTGCGGTGCCGCATGCGGTTCGCGATTTTGGTGCTGATGCGAGTCGCGTCAAGAGGGATGATGTCATCGCATATTGTTGGAAAGGGCGGGATTGGCACTCTGCGAAGGCGAATACCAAAAATTTTCATTCGCCCTCTTGAACCCGAAAATCTCTTTTCCTAGTTCACGCCAACCTGTCGTTCAGATGAACGGCAGGGGCATCACATCATCAATGCATCTGGAGGTTATGCATGCATTTCCGCCCCTTGCACGACCGTGTGGTCGTCCGTCGCATCGAAGCCGAGGAGAAGACCTCGGGCGGCATCATCATCCCTGACACCGCCAAGGAAAAGCCGCAGGAAGGCGAAGTCGTCGCCGTCGGACCCGGCACCCGCGACGACAGCGGCCAGTTGGTCGAGTTGTCCGTCAAGGCCGGCGACCGCATCCTGTTCGGCAAATGGTCGGGCACCGAGGTCAAGATCGATGGCGAGGATCTGCTCATCATGAAGGAGAGCGACATTCTCGGCGTCATCGACAACGTCGTGCCTCTGAAGCAGGCGGCCTGAGCCGCCTGCCATCCCTCTAACCATCAGGAAGGACATAGAAAGGAGTAGCAGCGATGGCTGCCAAGGAAGTGAAATTCGCGTCGGACGCACGCGACCGCATGCTGCGCGGCGTCGATACGCTGGCCAACGCCGTGAAGGTGACGCTCGGACCCAAGGGTCGCAATGTCGTCATTGAAAAGTCGTTCGGGGCACCCCGCATCACCAAGGACGGCGTCACCGTCGCCAAGGAAATCGAGCTTGCCGACAAGTTCGAGAATATGGGCGCGCAGATGCTCCGCGAGGTCGCCAACAAGCAGAACGACAAGGCGGGCGACGGCACCACCACCGCCACCGTGCTCGCCCAGGCGATCGTACGCGAGGGCTCGAAGGCCGTCGCCGCCGGCATGAACCCGATGGACGTCAAGCGCGGCATCGACCTTGCCGTCGGCGCGGTGGTCAAGGACCTCGAAGCCCACGCCAAGAAGGTCGGCGCCAACAGTGAGATCGCTCAGGTTGCGACCATCTCAGCAAATGGCGACGAGGAGGTCGGTCGCATCCTGGCGGAGGCGATGGAGAAGGTCGGCAACGAAGGCGTTATCACGGTCGAGGAGGCCAAGAGCCTCGCGACCGAACTCGAAACGGTCGAGGGCATGCAGTTCGACCGCGGCTATCTCTCGCCCTATTTCATTACCAATGCCGAGAAGCTCAAGGTCGAACTCGACGATCCTTACATCCTCATCCATGAGAAGAAGCTCTCGAACCTTCAGGCGCTCGTGCCCCTGCTCGAGAAGGTCGTCCAGTCGGGCCGGCCGCTGGTCATCATCGCCGAGGATGTCGAGGGCGAGGCGCTCGCGACGCTCGTCGTCAACAAGCTGCGCGGCGGGCTCAAGATCGCCGCGGTGAAGGCGCCGGGGTTCGGCGATCGCCGCAAGGCCATGCTGGAAGACATTGCCATTCTGACTGGCGGCAATGTCGTTTCCGAGGATCTCGGCATCAAGCTCGAAACGGTCACGATCGATATGCTCGGCCGCGCCAAGAAGGTGACGATCGACAAGGACAATACGACCATCATCGATGGCGTGGGGCAGAAGTCCGATATCGACGGTCGCGTCGCGCAGCTGCGCCAGCAGATCGAAACCACCACGTCCGATTATGACCGCGAGAAGCTTCAGGAGCGCGTGGCCAAGCTCGCCGGCGGCGTCGCGGTGATCCGGGTGGGCGGCGCGACCGAGGTCGAGGTCAAGGAGAAGAAGGACCGTGTCGACGACGCGCTCCATGCGACGCGTGCCGCAGTCGAGGAAGGCATCCTGCCGGGCGGCGGCATCGCGCTACTCCGTGCGATCAAGGCGCTCGATGGCCTCAGGGCCGCCAATGACGACCAGCAGTCCGGTATCGACATCATCCGCCGGGCGCTGCGCGCGCCTGCGCGGCAGATCGCCGAAAATGCCGGCGAGGACAGCGCCTATATCGTGGGCAAGCTGCTCGAGAGTTCCGACTATAACTGGGGCTTCAATGCCGCCACCGCGGAGTATCAGGATCTCGTCCAGGCGGGCGTGATCGATCCGGCCAAGGTCGTGCGCACCGCCCTGCAGGACGCCGCCTCTGTCGCTTCGCTGCTCATCACGACCGAGGCGCTCGTCGCCGAGCTTCCAAAGGAGGAGAAGGCCGCGCCGATGCCGGCGATGGACTATTGACCGTAATCGGGGCCGGCGCTCAAGCCGGCCCCGACTTTCTGTTCCAATCGGCAGGCAGGGGCTCGTCGATCTCCCCTGCCCGGCCGGCAGCCCAGGGAGAACCGGACGATGAAGATCGCACAGATTGCACCGCTTGCTGAAAGCGTACCCCCCAAACTCTATGGCGGCACCGAACGCATTGTTTCCTATCTGACCGAAGAGCTGGTGCGGGAGGGACACGATGTCACCCTCTTCGCAAGTGGGGATTCCCGGACCAGTGCGCGGCTCGTGCCGGCTTGCGAAACGGCCCTGCGGCTAGACCCGGGGGTGAAGGATCCTCTTCCCCATCATATGGTCCTGCTCGAGGAAGTCCGCCGCCGCGCCGACGAATTCGACGTGCTTCATTTCCATATCGACCTTTTGCACGCTCCAATGGTGGCCGATTTTGCCGGGCGGGCGGTGACGACATTGCACGGGCGGCTCGATCTTCCTGATCTGCAGCCCTTTTACCGCGCATTCCCGGACCTGCCGCTGGTTTCCATTTCCAATGATCAGCGGCGACCCATGCCGCCGGTCAATTGGGTGCGTACGGTTCACCATGGGCTTCCCATCAACCTGTTGTCGGCCAAGGTCCAGCCCAAAGGCGAATATCTCGCTTTCCTGGGGCGCATCTCGCCCGAGAAGCGACCCGATCGCGCTATCTCAATCGCAGCCGCCGCGGCCATGAAGCTGAAGATCGCCGCAAAGATCGACCCGGCAGATCGCGAATATTGGGAAAAGGTGATAGAGCCGATGATCCGTGTCTCGCCCAACGTCGAATTCATCGGGGAAATCGACGAGCGACAGAAGGCTGAGTTTCTGGGTAATGCGCGCGCCCTGCTGTTTCCGATCGACTGGCCCGAACCCTTCGGCCTTGTAATGATCGAGGCGATGGCATGCGCGACGCCGGTAATCGCTTTTCGCTGCGGCTCAGTCCCTGAAGTCATCGATCACGGCGTATCCGGGTTCATTGTCGACACGCTTGAGGAGGCGGTGACGGCAGTATCGCATCTCGACGCGCTTGATCGCCGGCGCGTTCGCGAGACCTTCGAACGCCGCTTCTCTGCGGGCCACATGGCAGCCGACTATCTCGATCTGTACCGCAATCTGCCCGGCTCCCGGACGCAGGCCGCACGCTATCGGCGGCTACTGGGGGAGAGCGCGGACCTGCAGGTCGTCGCCTGAGGAGGCCTGTCATGCACGCGATTGGCGAAAGGCGGCTAAGCCTACAGCCGCAATCTGACACCATATCCCGGGCGCCCGCTCAATTCTTTGTGCCTGCATCCGCCTCGTCGCATGAAAGAAGGCCCCGTACGCTCAAACATGGAGATACGTTCGCTCTTTTCGATCATAGCGGTGACGCGATTGGCGGCCCTGGTAGTCCCGAAGGCCTATATCATTGTGATACACGCCATCTTTCTCATTTTTATTTGACGATGGAAGATGGCGCGCGTCCCATTCTTCTCAGTTCGGCCCTGCGCGACGACAATGCCACCCTGACATGCGATCTTACAAATCCGGACTTTTCAGGATCAGATGGCGGTCATGGGCTAAAGCATGACCTGATCCATATCCGCCGCACGCGCTTTCTATGGGATGCTGGCCTGCTCGAGAGGCTGACCATTTGCAACTATGACGACAAGGCTCATTCCATTAACCTGAGGCTGGAGTTTGGCGCGGATTTCCTGGATCTGTTCGAGGTCAGGGGAACGACCCGAGAGGCCCGAGGCCGTCTGCGCGAGCCGCAGATTGGCACGGACCAGGTCGTTCTTGCCTATGAAGGGCTAGATGGCATGGTCCGCGAGACCTCCCTCTGCTTTGCGCCGATGCCGCAGGAACTGGATGCTGCCCACGCCGTTTTCACCCTGACGCTCGCGCCGCAGGAGCGGCAGACACTGCTGATCCGAATTCGATGCGAACAAGCGGAGCAAAACCTGGATCTGCGGCAGCACTTCGCCCAGTCCATACGTCAGGCCCGGCGGGCCTTGCGACGTTCCTCCGGCCGCGCAGCATCACTGGTTTCCTCCAACGAGACCGTCAACGAGACGCTGCGTCGCTGCGTAGCCGACACATACATGCTGGTGACGGATACCGAGCATGGGCCGTTCCCCTACGCCGGGATTCCCTGGTTCAGCACAGTGTTCGGCCGGGATTCGATTATCACCGCAATGGAGATGCTGTGGCTCGATCCCGGAATAGCGCGCGGTGTGCTCTCCTTTCTTGCCGCGCATCAGGCGACTGCGTTCGATCCGGATGCCGATGCGGAGCCCGGCAAGATCCTGCACGAGGTTCGCCGCGGCGAGATGGCCATATTGGGTGAGGTGCCCTTTCGTCATTATTATGGCAGCATCGATTCCACGCCCTTGTTCATCATGCTCGCCGGACAATATCTCGAGCGGACCGGCGACCGTGGCTTCATCCGTTCGATCTGGCCTCAGATCGAAGCTGCGCTTGGCTGGATCGACAACCATGGCGATCGGGACGGCGATGGCTATGTCGAATATGGCCGAGATACCGATCAGGGACTTGCCATCAGGGCTGGAAAGACAGTTACGACTCCGTCTTTCATGCGGACGGAAGCATTGCCCGAGGACCGATTGCCCTCGCTGAGGTGCAGGCCTATGTCTATGGCGCCTGGATGGCGGCGGCGACAATGCTCGATAGCTTCGCCGACAGCGATAAGGCGGCAGTGTTCCGCGAGAAGGCATCGGCGCTTCAGGAACGCTTCGACGGCACCTTCTTCGACGAGGCGCTTGGCACCTACGTTTTGGCTCTGGACGGAGACAAGCGCCCGTGCCGGGTTCGCTCTTCCACCGCAGGTCATGTTCTGTTTACGGGGCTGGCCAGGCAGGAACGCGTCGCGCGCCTGGTCGAGACTTTAATGGCGCCGCCATCCCTCTCCGGCTGGGGCATCCGCACGATCCCAACCACGGAGGTGCGCTATAACCCGATGAGCTATCATAATGGGTCGGTCTCGCCGCACGACAACGCGCTCATCGCCGCTGGCTTCGCCCGCTATGGCTTTCGGACGGAGGCAGCCAGGATCTTTGAGGGGCTGACAGCCGCTTCGACCTATGTCGATCTGCGGCGACTGCCGGAACTGTTCTGCGGTTTCCCTCGCCGACCCGCCCAAGGGCCGACCTTCTATCCCGTGGCCTGTATTCCGCAGGCCTGGGCTGCGGCTGCGCCGCTGTTCCTGCTGCAATCCTGCCTCGGCTTGAGCTTTGATCCCCAGGCTGAGCAGATACTGTTCGCTGAACCCACATTGCCTTATGATCTTGATGAGTTGCTCATCCGCCATATGCGGGTCTGCGGAGGCGAGGCAGATATTCTGCTGCGTCGCTCCGGTCGCAAAGTCGTCGTGGATGTGCCCCACCGGACTGGCAACGTACGCGTATTATCGCTGATATGAAATACCGGAGCGGCACCGCCCCGTTCAGCGCCTGTAGCTCCATCGGGTGAGGCAATTCACATGCCAGGCGGCAATGGCCTGATTGTCGGGTATCCCATGGCCGGGATGGGTAGGAAGAGGAATGTCTGCATTGCGGTGTCAGATACTTGATATCGGGCGGTACCGTCGTTTTGCGTATCAAAATGTCCCGAGCCAAGATTTTCATATTGCTCCTTGTTGTCTTAATCTTTGGGGGAGCAGCCGTTGTTGCAACTTCTGACCTCGTAGATGAGCACGAGCTAAAATGCAGAGATAACATTAAAGTCATCGTACACGATGAACCTCTCTGGCAGCAGTTTCGGTCGGAAGCTCAGGCCGCTTACCGGAAGGAAGCAGCAGAAGATCCACCTATAACTGGGAGAACGTACTACAATTCCGTGGGAGAATTTAAGACGTAATTTGGAAATAATAGGACATACTTCCGCCCATTCGCTAGAAATGAAATTGTTCGGGACGACATATTTATCATGAAAGGCGACAAGACCGTCGCTCAATTCGTTGACTTCATATACTCGTATGGAGGTTCATTGGACGGCCCTACCTCTTTCAACTGCCTACATCTTTATAAGGGGATGAGCGTATCCCAACCATAGTTTGCAGAGCACTAGCTGGTCGTCTGTGAAAAGCGCTGAAGCCCGCAGAGAGGCGTGGGTTTTGGTGGATATGAAGTAATCGAATTTGCAAGGTTTTGGGGAAATCGGGCGAAAAGCTTGCGATTACGCGCGCCTGTGCACGTAGGGGCTTTCCTCGCAAGTCGGGTCGTGATTCACTGAGTTGGACGACACGAAGAGGTTTTGCCGATGCCTCCGAAGAAGCCCGCGCCGCGCAGTGACGAGTTGTTCCGCAGTCAGCTCGACAACGTGGTCGACATGGAACACGCGCTGGTGAAATTGGCGGGGCTGATCGACTGGTCACGGTTCGATGCGGCCTATGGACGGTTCTACCATGAGAAAGGCCGCCCTGGGCTGTCGACGCGGCTAATGGCAGGCCTGCACCTGCTCAAGCACATGCAGGGCCTGTCGGACGGAGCCGTCTGCGCCCGCTGGGTCGGGAACCCGTACCACCAATTCTTTTGCGGCGAGCAGTACTTCCGCCACAAGCTGCCACTGGATCGTTCGTCGATGACGCGCTGGCGGAACCGGATCGGGGCCGACAAGCTGGAACTTCTGCTCGCCGAGACGCTGCGCGTGGCGATGGAAACCGGGGCAATGCCGCCGCAGGCCTGCGAGCGGGTGACGGTGTACGCGACTGTACAGACCAAGGCGATTGCCCATCCCACCGACAGCCACCTGCTGCTACGCGGCATCGAGTGGCTGAACCGGATTGCCCGCAAGCACGGCATCAAGCTGCGCCAGTCATTCCTGCGGGTGGGCCGCCAGGCTCGGCGCGATGTCTCCCGGCTGATCCACGGGCGCGGTCACAAGCAGGCGATGCGTCAGGTGCGCAAACTTCGCACCTGGCTGGGCCGGCTCGACCGCGACATCGGCCGCAAGATCGCCGAAAATGAGGAACTCGAGGCCGCCTTTGCCGTCGTCCGCGAGCGGGTGGCGAAGATCCTCACCCAGAAGGCTGGCAGCACAGACAAGCTTTATGCCCTGCACGCGCCCGAGGTGGAATGCATCGCCAAGGGCAAGGCGCAGACCCGCTACGAGTTCGGGGTAAAGACCTCGATCGCGGTGACAAACGCCCGCACCGCCGGTGGCCAGTTCATCGTCGGCATGCAGGCGTTGCCCGGCAACCCCTATGATGGCCACACCCTGTCCGGGCAGATCGAGCAAGTCGAGCGCCTGACCGGCGTCACCGTTGAGCGGGCTTATGTCGATCGCGGCTACAAGGGGCACAAGCATGGCGGGCAGGCCAGGGTCTATATCGCCCACACCCGCGGGATCACCTCACCCACGATCAAGCGCGAGCTCAGGCGACGAAATGCCATCGAACCGATCATCGGTCACACCAAGTCCGATGGCCTGCTCGAGCGCAATCACCTCGCCGGTGCCACCGGCGATGCCATCAACGCCATCCTGGTCGCCGCGGGGCACAATCTGAGGTTGCTCGTCGCATGGCTGACTGCACTTTTGCGCGCCCTCATCGCCGCCTGGCTATCCCCAGTCCTGCCCAAAATGGGCGCTGCCTGAAAGCAGCGTACCAGTTCGATAAACCCCTCACGGCACGTCGGACGCAATCTACCCGTCGCCGAAACGAACATCGCATTGTTCACGGCCGACTAGCTGAACATCCGCTCTGGGGAAGCCGAAATGTCTGGATGAGCGTCCGCCATGGGGCGCCAACCGTCAGGCAGCTTTACCCTGTAGTAAATCACACGATCGGCGGCGCGGCGGCAATGGCCTGTTTATCGATCATGGACGGTGGCGGAAACATACCGCCCGAACGTCAGATGAAATTGGGCCAACAAAAAAGGCCGACGTGGTTGTCGGCCTCAGTCAGTTAGGAGAGGCGCCGAGCCAGTCGGCGATGTCGATATTGCACCTACGAAATCAATTCCGCAACAGCGAAGTGATCCAAGACGCATGCTGGTGCCATTCGCCTGTTTATTGGTTGCGATCTCATCGGTGCAGAATAATCTGACATGGGCCGGGTCAGTTTGGAAGGTTAAGTGAGTGGGTGTTGAGTTCCGGCAAGGCTGGGGATGGCTGGTCCTGGCCGTGCTGACGCTTTCAACCATTGGCGACGAAATCACGCTGCTGACGCTGATGTTCCGCACCGCCGAGAACGCTCCGGCCTACGCGGTGCCTATGCTGTTGATCGCGGAGCTGCTGCCCGGCCTTATCGTCGCGCCCTATGCGGGTCGCCTGATCGATCGCCGGGACGCGGCACCGATTCTGGTTATGGCGTCGGCGCTTCAAGCTGGCGTAATCGCGCTCATCGCCCACTATCCCATGTTTACGGTTGCGGGAGCCGCCCTGTTGAGCCTGCTGTTCACGATCAGCAGCGCCGCGACATTTGCGCTGATTCCAGTGCTAGCGAGCGGATTGGGGATGACGCTCGCACGCGCCAATTCCCTTCTGGAAATGGTGCGCAGCCTTGGAATGCTCGCTGGTCCTGTCGCCGGCGGGGTGCTGGTGGGCTGGATCGGATCGCGCAATGCGCTTTTGGCCGATGCCGCCAGTTTCGCCCTTCTCGCGCTCGTCGTGATGGCAAGCGGCCTACGTCGCAACCCGCAACCGGACGATCAGGAGGAGCAAAGCCTGTTCGCGGACTATCTGCCGCTGATTCGCAATCGACGCTTGATGGTGGTGACGGGCGCGCTCAGCCTCGAAGTGTTCGCGACCGCCATTGCCGACGTTGCTTTCGTTTTCCTCGTCATCGTGACAATGGGAAGCGGGCCGACCGCCTTCGGCGTGTTGACGGCGTTATGGGCAGGCGGGATGCTGATCGGTGCTGCTCTGGCCGAACGGACCATCGGCCATAGGATTGGCTTGGCGGCGTTCGGCACGGGCGCTGTCATGGGCGCGACTATGCTGTTGATCGGCCTCGCACCGATTGGATTTGCGATCGTCGCTGTCGCCTTCATCCTGGGCGGCGGGGCGAACAGTATCCATAACGTCGCTGTCCGCACCCTGCTCCAATCGGAATACTCGCCCGCCGATCATGGCAAGGTCGCCGCGATCTATGGCGCGGTGACACGTACCGCCGTCATCGGTGGCTATGTCGCCGGTGGCTTATTCGTGCCAAACGATGCGCCATCCGCGTATCTCGTCGGCGGCTTGCTAGGCGTCGGTGCGGGCCTGATCGGGTGGCGGATGTTCAATGGGCGATGGAGTGCCGCATCCGCCACCGCATAGAAGTGCTTGGATTGTCCGGATTTTCGTCGTTTCGCCATCGCCGCCTTAACAACGGCAAGCCGCTGTGCTTATGGAATAATCAGTAAGGCAAGGGGAACAGGGCGTGAGCAAGAAATGGACGATTGGGGCTATAGGATTCATGGCTGCTACGGCGGCACCCGCCAATACCCCTGAGACTGTCGAGGTCCGCACGTCTGATGTGGCAACCTTCTATCAGCTCTATGACGCCGCAAACGGCAAGCCTTCTGCCAGTTCACTGCAACGGGACTACATCGACATGGGAACGGACGGTGTGCGCCAGTTCGTTCCTTACCGCATCATTTCAGGTGAAGCGCTTTCCAAAGAAGTCGCCAACGAGGAGGCCACCTATAGGCAAGCCCGGTCGTGTATGGAGGTCTTGCCTGCCGTTAAGTCGAAGTTGCAAGGCGCTTTTCAACGTATCTCTGACCTTGACCCTCAAGCCACATTCCCGCCCGTCACGATTCTAATAGGCCGGAATAATAGCGGAGGAACGACCGGTAAGTCCGGCGTTTTGATCGGTCTGGAAGTGGCCTGCCGTTCGTCCTGGCTGCAACCTGACCTGACTGACAGGCTCTATCACCTCATCGCCCATGAGTACGGCCACGTTGAGCAATCTCCCGCGCTTGAGGAAGATAGTGACGACACCACTGTTCTTAAGCAGTCACTTATAGAAGGTGTCGCTGAACTTATCGCGGAGTTGACGTCAGGACAGGTGAGCAACATTCATCTGCAAAAGTGGACGGCGGGGAAATCTAAGGAAATAGGCCAACGCTTTCTGTCAGACGTCGATAACGCAGATATTTCATCCTGGCTCTACAACGGAGTTGGCTCACCTGAAAACCCCGGTGATTTGGGGTATTGGGTGGGATTTAAGATCGCGAAAGCCTATTACGATAAGGCATCGGACAAACGTGCCGCGATCAGGGCCTTGCTTGATCTTAAAGACCCTAAAGCGATCTTGAGGGATAGCGGATGGCATCCGGGATCGTAAGCTGATCGGCAATCACACGGTGGCGGCGTGGCGGCACAAGCCTGATTTTCGGCTAAGCCGGGTGGCAAGCTGCCACTTGTGATCGTAGGCTCGACCAATGAGCAATTCGAATGCCCACGAACATGCAGTTGAACGAGAAGTGCTGCTGCGTATCGAGCCATTGGGAGCCAGTTTCAGCCCTAATATATGGAGGACTGAGCCGGGTAGGCCCGCCCCCGGAGAGCCATATCCTGAAATATCCGTGGCCTCCGAGGTCGTGAGACCGACCTACATAGGGTCCATAACCGGGCGGCTTGAGAATAAACTCTTTGTGGGCGCGGTTAAGACAAGCCTTAATGAGCTAGGTGATTTCGCCCATACGGGTGCAGGAAGATTAGAATTGGTTTCAACGAAGATGAAAGCGTTCATCGAATCGTTTACCCCTAAAAAATCTGAATTTATCGCAGTTGAGACCAGTTTGCTTGCCGAGGGTGAAGGCGGGGACATGGAGGTGGGCGGTGGTGCGGTAATTAGTGGCGCTTACTGGCTGTGGAATTGTCACAATTGGCTCGATTTAATCGATGAGGTCAGGAGTGAACGCGAACCGTTGCACCCTCTTCGGGAACAGGTGCGGATGGACCTTCCGGGGCACCCTATTCAAACTGTTCGCTCTTGGGGTTCATCGATCGACCGGCGAAGACGACTTATTCTGCGTCCAATAGATTACGCTTCAAACCCATTTTTTCGAGTCACTGGCATTCATAATTCCCTGTTTATTAGTCCCGCCGTTGCCGACGCCCTCGAATGCAACGGCATCCTCGCTTGGGCAGGAAGCATATCTCTAAGTTACACAGAGCTAGATACTTTATCGCCGCCGTCTCATGTTGCCCTCCCATTTAGGGTTTTTGATAGTGACCGTTGCATCCCGGACGAGTTTTCGCGCCCCTTTGCTTCACGCATTCCAAACCGATGAACAATGTTCAGTCGATTGTTTGATGTCCGGAATGGGGGGTGGGTTCAACGGGTGGCGGCAACACTTTAATCTTTTGGGGAAGATGGAGTGTCGCGATGAAGCAGCGTCGTCGGATCTATTACACGGCCAGCCAGCGAGCGGAGATATGGGATCGCTGGCAGCGCGGGGAGTCGATGAGTTCGATCGGGCGCAGGTTTGATCGAGAGTCATCGTCGGTATTCTCGGTAATTTCGCCGGCCGGCGGTATCCGGCCCGCCGATCGCAAGCGTGGCAGCCGTGCGCTGAGCCTTGCCGAGCGGGAGGAGATATCGCGGGGCCTGAGCGTCAGTGAACCCTTGCGGGCGATAGCACGGCGACTGGGCCGCGCGCCCTCGACGATCAGTCGGGAAGTCAGGCGTAACGGCGGTGGCGCACGGTATCGGGCGACCGCGTCCGATCAGGCGGCTTGGGACCGAGCCTTGCGGCCCAAGCCCTGCAAGCTGGCTTGCTCGCCGCCACTGGCCCGGGCAGTATCGGCCAAGCTGCGCCGCAAATGGTCGCCGGAACAGATTGCGGGGTGGCTCAGGCGCAATTTTCCTGAGGAGCCGCACAGGCAGGTGTCGCACGAGACCATCTACAGAAGCCTTTACATACAGGCACGCGGGGTTCTGAAGAAGGAGTTGCTGGAGCATCTGCGCGCCCGGCGCACCATCCGCAGGTCCCGGCACGCCAGCCTCAAGCGCAGCGGACATGGCCAGATCAAGGATGCCGTCTCGATCAGCGAACGCCCCGTCTCTGTCGAGGACCGCGCCATTCCCGGTCACTGGGAAGGCGATCTGATCGGCGGCACGAAGAACAGCTACATCGCCACGCTGGTCGAACGGCATTCGCGCTATGTGATGCTGGTCAAGGTCGCCAACAAGGACACAAGGAGCGTCGTGTCGGCGCTGATCAGGCAGACGCAGCGCCTGCCGCGCGAACTCTACAAGTCGCTTACATGGGACCCCGGCAAGGAACTGGCCGATCATCCGCGCCTCTCGCTGGCTAGCGATGTCGAAGTCTATTTCTGCGATCCGCAGTCGCCCTGGCAGCGCGGCTCCAACGAAAACACCAATCGCCTGCTGCGACAGTATTTTCCCAAAGGAACAGATCTGTCGCTATACAGCCAGGCCAAGCTGAGTGCCGTTGCCCGGCAACTCAACGAACGACTAAGGAAAACGCTCGAATACCAAACACCCGCAGAGCGCTTTCAAGCTTGTGTTGCCACCACCCGTTGAACCCACCGGCGCTAGCCGACAGGCAGCTTGACCCTGTCGTAAAACACATGGATTACCGGATTAGCCCTCGGCCCTTGTGAGAAGCGGCCAAGAGCCAAACCATCCTTTGGTGCGTATCCGATCCTCATAGATTGTGCGCTTTTCGACGCGAAAGCGCGAGGTTGGGCGCAAAACAAGATCGAGCAGGTCGTCCAATCCGAAAGGGGCCGCGATATCGCAGCCATCCGATCCACGTCTCCGGGCGGCAACCGCCGTCGCGGTTTCCGGCCAGTAGCGCATGGCGTCGGTGGCGGAAGCGTAGGGAGCATCGCCGTTCCGACCGTGCATTCGAGCCTGGTTCTTTACTGACCAGGTGATCGAAGGCTCCAGAGCCAGCAAGTGGGCCTCGAATTTTCGATCTTCTGCCGCGTCGGCGCAATCCGGATCATACCAGATCACATCAACGTCTGCATTCGGTGGCGCGATAGAACGCTGATGAAGATGATCCCATACAGCGTTTCTCACAAAGCCCGCTCCGATCCAGCAGTCTGGCAAGTTTAACGCTTCGACCACACCCAGAAGATGCCAGCGGAGCGGGTCTGCACGAAGGATCGAGCTTATGCGTGAGGTAGCAGCCATCGAAACAAGCTAATGGCATGTTCGCCAATTGGGAATGATCGCAAGGGGGAGCGATCATGGCCTGACGGAAAACCCCTCGACTGGCGTTGTCGGACACTTTCTCAATCCGACAGTGATTCTCGGACAGTCAGGCGTTCAAGATGCCCATGCAACGCCGTGCGCGACGGGATCACCGTGCAAATGCGCTATGACTGGCTGAGATTCATGTGATTCCCGCCACTGGCGAATGGTACGTCCGTTGAGTCTGCACCAGATGACCGGAGAAAACAATTAGTTCAATTGCTGGGTGGAGAGTTAATCTTAAGAAGTTTTTAAAATTGCACCAAAATTCCGAAAGTTCAGACCTGATTGAATTTTCTCAATAGATGAGCAAATTGCGCAAGATCCTGGTCTCTCCAGCCCTCGATACGCGCGTAATAAGCGTCGACCTTGACCAAATTTGCGGCTCGTATTTGAGCCTCACCTTTCTCCGTCAAGCTGTAGAGGACGCCGCGGCCATCCGCAGGGTCGGGTGTGGCCATCGCCAGCCCTGCGCCGCACAGCGATTTCGCCAAACGGCTCACCGCACTTTTATCCATAGCCAGCTTCCCTGCCAATGCGCCTGCCTTCGCCGCGCCGCGTGCGGAAAGCAGCACGGCGACCTGATAGGCTGCGGGTTGGAGGTCGGCATCAAACGCCTCGGCGCAGGCGTTCACCGTCGCCCGAAAGTCGACCAGCAAAGCACTCAGTTCCCTCCCAACGGCGGCAACAATGTCTGAATGATCCTGACCCATCCTCTCGTCCTTCATCGCCACCATAACAGGTAGTGGACATTTATCAACAATCATGGTTAGTGGATATATATCCACGATATGGTGCCGTTATGAACGATAGACCCTTAATCCTTATCACCGGAGCAACAGACGGCATCGGCCATCCGGCAGCGCTGGAGCTTGCTCAACGTGGGGCCGATCTGATCCTGACGGCGCGTAACGAAAACAAGGCGGAGAGAACGCGGGAGGCGATAGCGGCGGTCGCCCCCACTGCCTCAATCGATATATATCTGGTCGATTTCGCTGATCTTGCCGCTGTGGCTACAACCGGTCGAGCAATCGCCGCGCGGCATCCCCGCATTGACGTACTCATCAACAATGCTGGTCTTCATGCCTTCCAACAGCGCGTTACCAAAGATGGCTTTGCCGAGATGATCGCGGTGAATTACCTCGCGCCCTGGCTGCTGACCGATATTCTTCGCGATATCCTCTTAGCATCGTCCTTTTCCCGCATCGTTACGGTAGGATCGGAGGCATCGCAGCAGAGTGTTAGCCGCGACATCATTAGCGATCTGTTCGCAACGGCGACTTTCACTGCGCGAGGATCGTCTAAAGTCTATGGCTTTTCCAAATTGTTGGACATTATGTTTTCCCTCGAACTCGCGCGTCAGCTTGAAGGCACTGGCGTCGCCGTCAACTGCCTCTGTCCCGGGTTCAATGTCACAGGCCTTGGCCGCGAGCTTGGCTTTGCCCGACCGCTAGCGTGGCTGTTAAAAAAGTTGGGAGGACCGGAACTGTGTGCCATCGCCGACTGCGGCCACGATCGCAGTCGCTTTGATCGGGCCCACGCCGGGGGCAGAAGCCAGACGTTGACTTTCCGGACTGGATTTATGCCAAGCGACGATCCGCGCTTCCATCCCACCGAGCTTCTCGGTCAGCGCGTCAATGTGCCGGAAGAGGCACTGCAACGCCTCTCTTGCTTCGAGGGGCACCGTCGTCTCGTCGGCCGTTGACAGGCGCTGGCTCAACGTCGCGAGCTGTCGCACGCCTTTACCTGCAATCAGGCCGTATTCCCCCAGCAGTCCGCGCAACGCGTTAATTGTCGTTGTCCGCTGTCGGACCAGCATGCTGCGGACGCGGTGCAAAGCTAGGATAGACTGCTGTTGCTTCGTCTTGATCGGGACGAACCGCATGTTCGGCTTGGTCGTGGCCTCACAGATCGCTTCAGCATCGGCCGCGTCCGTCTTGTTCCGCTTCACATACGGCTTGACGTATTGAGGGGGAATAAGCCGAACCGTGTGGCCGATCTCTACCAACATACGAGCCCAGTGGTGGGCGCTGGAACATGCTTCCATCCCGACAATGCATGCCGGCTGCTTAGTGAAAAATGACATTATCTCGGCGCGGGCAAGCTTGCGACGCAATATGGTCACACCGGCTTCGTCAACGCCGTGCACCTGGAATACCGTCTTGGCCAAATCGAGGCCGATCGTAACAACTGACATGGCTTTCTCCATTTGATGGCAACCCTCCGAATATGATTTATCCAATGGGGGTGGTCCATGCCATCAAGTGGGCGGTATCGCGCCGCTACATGACACTGGAAACCCTCGGCTCGGTGAGCCATAACCCTATTGTCAGCTTGCCAGCACTGGCAGCCTGACCTGAACCCGATCCTGCCGTAGATCGACGGTTCCTACACCACCCCGCGGGACACGGCCCAACCGACCGACGCCAATACGTCAATTTGTACTTGCAACGCGGGAGCCATCCACAGACGACGGTCGCGAAAGGGTCGCGTCCGTCAATGTGGTGTAAAATCGGGTGTGGCCACTGGGCTGCATTTTCAGGCGGCCTTGGGTGTAATCTGTAGCGGCTGTGCCTCCTCGATCATTGGTGTGGCAAGGGCGGCCATGCCCTCGATCTGCATGTAGCGGTGCTGGAGCTGGTATTCGTCATTCTGCTCGAGCAGGACGGCGCCGACGAGGCGGATGATGCTGTCCTCGTTCGGGAAGATGCCGACCACATCGGCGCGGCGCTTCACTTCCTTGTTCAGGCGTTCCAGCGGATTGGTGCTGTGGAGCTTGACCCGGTGCTGCTCGGGGAAGGTCATGTAGGCGAGCACGTCGTGCTCGGCATCGTCCATGCAAGCGCCGAGCTTTGGCCAGCGGGCGCGCAACTGATCAGCGACCTGCCGCCAGACCTGCGTCGCAGCGGCATGGTCGGGCTGAAGGAAGACCTGACGGATTGCAGCGGCAACGACGGTATTCTGGCCCTTGGGCACATAGGCCAGGGCGTTGCGCATGAAGTGGACGCGGCAGCGCTGCCAGGTCGCGCCCATGACGCGGGTAATCGCCGCCTTGAGCCCCTCGTGGGCATCGGAGATGACCAGCTTCACGCCGGTCAGGCCGCGCCGGACGAGGTCCTTGAGGAAGCTCGACCAGAACGGCTCGGCTTCGGAAGGACCGATGTGCAGGCCGACGATCTCGCGCTTGCCCTCGGTGTTGACGGCCACAGCGATTATCGCGGCGACACTGACGATCCGCCCGCCCTCGCGCACCTTGAGATAGGTAGCATCGAGCCAGAGGTAGGGCCAGTCGCCGGCGAGCGGCCGCTTGAGGAAGGCGTGGACCCGCTCGTCGATGTCCTTGCACAGCTTGGATACCGAGGACTTGGAGATGCCAGTCATGCCCATCGCCTGCACCAGTTCATCGACGCGCCGGGTGCTGACGCCGGCGATCCATGCTTCCTGGATCACCGCGACCAGCGCCTTCTCGACGGTCTTCCTTGGCTCCAGAAAGCCGGGAAAGTAGGCGCCGGTCCGCAGTTTGGGGATCTTGAGATTGAGCGTGCCGAGCCGGGTGTCGAGACTGCGGTCGCGGTAGCCATTGCGCCAGGTCGTGCGATCGCCGGAACGCTCGTGCCGGCCGGCGCCGACCAAGCCATCGACGTCGGCCTCCATGATGATCTGTAATACGTTCTCGGCGATCGTGCGCAGGAAATCTCCATCTCCGGTCTTCGCCATCAGCTCGGCAAGCGGTAATCTATCGTCGGTCATCGGGATCAACTCCTCGGTGGGCGTGTGAAGTGTGGTAACTCCACCTTACCGATGAGCCCGGTGGCCACCGAGATCGAATTCGCATGGGTGGGGCATGCCCCACCCATGCGATCGCCTCAATCTACACCGGAAATTACACCACGAGCGCGGACGCTAACCGCGAAAGTCCCAGCGTTGTCGCGTTGCAAACGAATGAATGCTCCAAAACGTTAAACTTGGGGTCGTCCAGTTTGGTCCGATACGAGCATCGTGATAATTTGCACGAAGGAGAATGATATGACCCGTGTCGCCCTTTATGCCCGCTATTCCGACGATAAGCAGAGTGCTGCCTCGATCGATGACCAGTTTCTGATCTGTCGGGAGCAGGCGGAGCGCGAAGGTTGGCACATCGTAGGAA
>NZ_KQ130452.1:1356794-1413041 GCF_001046635.1 Novosphingobium barchaimii LL02 | reverse complement strand
TGTAGGCGATTGCAAAGATACTGGCCTCTGCTCGCAAACAGCGCGGATTTCTGCTCAGATTTGCTGACAGCAGGTGGGCCATGCTGCTCACGCTATGCGACAATGTGCTCGCCATCATCCGCGCCTGCTCGCAAACGGAGAAGGCCTGTTCTCGCTTTCTGCCAATAGCGAGGAGTGCCGGTGAGCGGTCTGGCAGCGATCGTTCCCGCCGGGTTTGCCGTAAGCATCAGCGCTCCCACTTCCTCAGGCTAGCAACGGATTGATCGTATAATGCCTGGAGCGAGCCGACCTGATTGTCTCGGAAGTGAATCGTCAGCACGAGATTGTCATACGGCAGATTGGCCGTGCAGAGCCCCGGCCGCGAGCCTCCGCCCATGGCGGAGCAACTCGCCAGCGATGGAGGACGCTTCTGACCTGCTTCGGCTGGCAACTGGTATGTCCAGAAAACACCATCACTTACCTTGCGCAGTGTTCGGCCGCGCCATGAAAGCGGGCGACTTGCGCAGACAGTCGAGTTGACAAGCGCCTCTGTTCCCGCTGCGCGGGCACACATCCGCTTCTTGCTTGCCACGCCCACCAAGTTTCGCTCCGGCAAGCTTGCGCTCGGATTTAGGTAGAACGAGAACCCGTCGCTGGGATCGAGCGCTGGTAGAAAGAACGGCTTATCATTGTCGGATATGTCGTTGGCTCTCGGGATGTCGAAGACTCGTCCCTCCAACCTCCTCTCGGCCGAGGCCGAGCACGCGCTGAGCAAGCTGACGATCGATAAAGAAGCTGCGGTAAGATGCCTGTTCATGCCGGCAGGCTATGAGAGAAGCGCAACGTCCACAATCGGTGGCACAGACGACATGCGTTGCGTCCGCGTGCGGGAGATACCAAGGCGAGGACAGCCAGTATCATATCGGCACACCGGCTTCGCGGAGCCGCTCGGTCAGGTCGCGGGTGTGTTCGGCGTCCAGCGTTCCGGCGAGGAACGCGCGTATGTCGGACGGCCGGGTGTTGAGCTGGCTGGCGAGCGCGCCCGCATCGTAACCGTTGCGCGTCAGCGTGGGTTCGAGGTCGTCAATCGCCCGCGACAGCACCTGCTCGACGATCTCGGCCGTGACGGGCTTGGCAGCGAAGCGGAAGCCCTGCTCGAAGGCGAGTGTCAGGTGCATCTCGATCTGGAGCGGGGTGCGCAGGCGCTCGGCGATGAGGTCGATCGCGTCCTCGTTCATCAAGTCGGCAACCTTGACCCCCTCGGCCGCACAGGCGCCGAGCAGCCAGGCAACATAGTCGCGGCGTTCGGCGCCGATGCCCTCATAGTCGAAGGTGGTCGTGCGGTAGCCGATCTCTTCCATTTGCGGGCGGCGCAGGTCGTTGCGTAGCCGAGGATGGCCGACCAGAAGGACCGACAGCAGCACGCCGGCATCAGCCACCACCTCCATCAACCGCTTGAGGCCGGTCAGCGTCTTGTGGTGCAGGTCATGCGCCTCGTCGACCACCAGTACGACCGGGCGCTTGCCCTTGCGCATGATGTCGCGCAGGTCGCGCTCGCGGCGCTCGGCCTGCTTGGGAATCTTCACCTGGGCACGGTCACCGGGCGAGAGATCGTAGAACAGCGCCTCGATCAGCGAGGGCAACGAGGTGCGGCGCTTGTCGACCGCAAGCGACTTGGCGACGGCGACCTTGCCCGCCCGGGCCAGCTCGTCCTCGATGCGGCGCAGCAGGTGCGTCTTGCCCGATCCGACCAGGCCGGAGACGACGATCAACCTGCCGGTCTGCACGGCCGCACAGACCTCGCGCACGAGGTTGCGCTGATGCTCTGTCTCGAAGTTGCCGACGCCTTGGAACGGGCGGGCGAGCCCGTAGCTGGATTGAACGTCGGCGAGCATCAGCTTGTCCCCCGTCTTGACTGGAACCGCTCTCGGATGCGGTCAGCGATGATGGTCTTGTCGAGCGTTTCGCCCAGCAGCGCGTCGATGAAGGCGCGGTCTGCCTCAGGCAGCGAGCCGAGCGGTCGCCGGAGCTGGTCGACGATGGCGTGGCGCGCCGCGAGCCCGGTCGGGTATGCCGTCTCGACCGCCGGCTCCGGAAAAGGTGTTTGCCGCACCGCGAGCCCTGCGGTGGAGGGCGGCAGCGACGGCAGCGGCCGGTCGCCGCCCGTCACGGTCGCGCGGGGCAGCCCCAGCTGGTCAGCGAGCCGGACCACCTTGTCGAGCCGCTCCTCGGCGCGGCTCTTCTGATACTTGCGATAGCGGTAGAGCGGCACGGCGCCGCGCGACGGCTCGTAAGGGCCATGCCGCTTGCCGTCATGCTCCACGAAGAGCTGCTGGTCGAACAGCCCCCAGAGCAGCGTCACCGTCTCGCCGGCGAGCTCGGGCTCGACCTCGTAGGAAGCGCCCTCAACCGAGACGGTCGCGTCGCCCGCAACGGTGCGCCGCTCGGGCTCACGAGCGAAGGCGCAGAACCGCTCCCATGAACACATGGCCCGCACGCCATCGCCGGGCAGGTGCCGCAGCCAGTGCTCGATCCGCGCGTGTGGCTCGGAACGATGGTCGCCGTTGTTGTAGGTGACCAGCGCACGCCGCATCCACAGATTGGCTTCCGCCTCGTCCTTGGGTTTGTGGAAGTGGTACAACGTCTCGTGCACCTCCTTCACCGTGCGGAACGGCCGCTCGACCTTGCCCTTGGCGCGGGCCGCGGTGTGCCGGTCGTCGGCCTTCGGCGGCAGATGGGTGAGGACGCGCACGCCGAGGCTGCCCATCACCGACTGGAACACGCGCGACCGGCTGACCGGGCCGTTGTCCATGTAGATCGTGACCGGCAGGCCCTGGAACGGCAGTTCGGGCTCAGGCTTGGCGGCGAAGGCGTTGAATAGAAAGCGCAGCGCGGACTCGGCATCCTCGCCATAGACGCTGCGATATTCCTGGTAGACCACGCCCGAGCAGTCATCGACGGCCGAGAACAGCATCAGCGTGGGTTTGCCGCGACCCTGCTCGATCCAGAGCGGCGCCTCGACCTGCTTGAGGTCGGACGGGCTCATGTCGAAGTGCCACAGCTCGTTGGATCGCCGCGCCTGAAAACGAACGGCTGCGTGGGGGCGGGTCACGCGGGCATAGTCCAGCCCTGATGAGCGGAGCAGCCGGTCGATGGTCGCCCGCTTCAGCAGGCCGGGTGCTACCTTGACCAGGCCCTCCGGCGTCTCGACGCCATCGGTTTCCAGGAACTCGATGGCGCGGGCGGTCGAAACGTGCCGGCCCTTCTTGTTGGTGGTCCTGATCTTCAGTGCGGCGACGATCTCGGCGTAGCGCTCCATCTCGGCCTGCGGGGCAACCCGCGTCGCACCATGGTCGGACCGGCGCACCGACTTGGGGCGGTTCAGCTCGCGCAACGCCCGGTAAAGGGTCCAGATGGAGATGCCATAGGCCTCGGCCGCACGGGCGATGATCTCGGTGCGACCGGGGTCGCGTGGGGGCAACAGCGACAACCGTCGGCGAAGATCGATCAGCGCCTCTCCAGGCGGTCGCTTCGCCCGGTCAGCCATGGGCTGTTGCAGCCTCCTTGATCGATGCACCGCTGCCGCGCTTGCCTGCATAGCGATAGAGGGTCGCGACCGACACGCCCATGCGCTTGGCGATGTCGCGCACCGGCAACGTGCCCTCCTTCATCATCGCCCGTGCCGCGGCGACGTCGCTCGGGCGCATTGCCGATGGGCGGCCACCCTTGCGACCCTGCCGGCGCGCCTCCACTAGCCCCGCGGTAGTTCGCTCGCGGATCAGGGCACGCTCGAACTGCGCGATGGCGCCGAACACGTGAAAGGTGAGCATGCCACCCGGCGTTGTCGTGTCGATGCTCTCGGTCAGCGACACCAGCCCGATCTTCTCGCGCTCCAGATCCTCGGCCGTGGCGATCAACTTCTTGAGCGAGCGGGCGAGGCGGTCGAGCTTCCAAACAACCAGCGTGTCGCCTGCGCGCAGCACGTCTTCCAGAATGCGCGCCAGTTCGGGCCGGTCATCGCGCGCGCCCGACGCCTTTTCGGTGAACACCCGCTCGCAGCCGGCCCGCCGCAGCGCATCGAGCTGGAGCTCGGGGTTCTGGTCGCTGGTGCTGACCCTGGCATAGCCGACCCGCATGAGCGTCTGATCTTCTCCAAACTCGTGCGGGGCATACCGTTTTGCGACGCGGGTTTCCAGAACAGTTTTGACAAAGTGCGGCCCGCAGATTTACGTTGCCGGCCCAGCAAGGCGATCGGCTCGTCAGAAACGGTCGTTTTGCAGAACCGCTGAGGAGCCGGGTTCATGCAGGTGCTCGATACGGTTGGCTGGGTCGGTGATGGCGACGACACCGACTTCTTCCTCGCAATCGAGCGCACCTTCGATCTGCGCCTGCGCTCGAACCTGCCTTGGACAACGTTCGGCGAGGTGCGTGACCATGTCGTCGCGCATGTCGCAGCCTACAGCGGGGGCGGCACGACATGCGCCACGCAGATGACGTTCTACAGGCTTCGACGCGCGCTCGGGCTTGGCCGGCACGTCGGGCCGGATGCGCCGTTGGCGCCGCTGATCGGTGGGAAGCTGCGCCAAGCGTTCAGCGACCTGGAAGCCGATACCGACCTCAAGATGCCGGCGACGCGAGCCGGATGGCTTGGGATTGTCAGTGGTCTCTGCTTCGCTGTCGCGGTCGCGATCCTCGCCTTCACGACGCTGGCACCTCCCCTTCGCATCTTCGCTGCTGGAGCGAGCGCCTACGCGGGGCTATGGTTACGGCACCTCGACCGCCGGCGATTACCTCGGAGGTGCGACACTATCGGCGATCTCGCCCGACTGGTCACGGAGCAGAACCGTGGCAGGCTTGCCCGCGACGGCGCGCGCCTCACCGCCCCCGAGATTTGGCGGATCATCCAGCAACTGGCCGCCGAGGAGAGCGGGATCGACCCCGATCTGATTGGGTCGGAAACGACCTTCTTCCGAGCCAAAGTGCGAGCAGCCTGATCAATGGCTTACTGGATTGCATAGATTGATGCCGAGACACGGGACATTGCGTGGCGTCGGACTGACGGCTTTGGGTGCCGTTGTCGTCGCAGGCTCTTTCGTCGCTCTCGGATTGCGACCGGATGGGATCGCCAGCTACTATCGCGATACGCTGACTCCGGCAGGGTTTGCCATTTGGTTCTGCGGCTTCGTAGCCGCCACACTCGCTCCACCCGCCATAGCTGTACTCTGCTGGTTTGGCGCCATGCGGTTCCGCTACGGGTGGCTTCTCCACATCCTGCTTGTTCCTGCCACCTACGCCGCTGTGCGAGGATCAATCGCGCTCATGCTCGCGGTAGCAAGTGAGCCGGACAGCGATGGCCCAACGAGATGGGCTACCGATCCAGCAGTGATGCTGATGGTGGTTTGCCCCATCGTGTACTTTCTGATCTTGGGTTCCACAAAGCTGCGTGAGCATCGCGCATCAGCAAATGACTGCTAATCTCGACTTTGTAGTTGGCAGATACCATGAGCGGCCCTTTGCCGTTTGCGAGCAGACGCGGATGATGGCGAGCACATTGTCGGATAGCGTGAGCAGCATAGTCGGCTCGTTGTCAGGTAATCTGGGCAGGAAAAGGCGCTGTTTGCGAGCAGAAGCTGCTACGGTTGCAAGCGCCTACAGCTAACGACGCCGTCGTCGGGATTAGCCTTCTTGTCCTCGATCGCGCTCTTCAGATAGGCGGTGATCTTGCCCATCTGTTCGGCCATGATCGCCCGGTCGTTCGAATGCAGCAGCTTCACCGCCCAGTCGACGAATTCGTCCCGCATGTCTTGCGGCAAGCCCATGATGTCGAGGAAGACCGAGACGGGCAGCGGGCGGCCATAGTCTTCGGTATATTCGCAAGTCTCCCTGGCGGCGACTTTGGCATCGATCGCGTCGATCAGGTCGTTGGCACGCTGGCGGATCTGACCTTCCAGTTTGAGCACGCCCTGAGGGCTGAACACCGGGTCGACGATGTTGCGGTACTTGCGGTGGTGGGGCGGATCGATCTCGATCGGGATGAAGTAGAAATAGTCGTCCGGATCACGCGGGAAGGGGGTGGCGCCCTCGTTGGAAAAGACGTCCGGGTGGCGCAGGCCGAACAGCGCATCCTCGTGCTTGATGAGGTGCCACATATTACCCATCGGGCTGACATCGTAATAGATCGGCGGCTGCTTTTCGTGGAGCGCGGCCATGAAATCGTGTGGGTTTGCAAGGAAGTCCGGGCCGAAAGTCAGGCCGGACTGCCGGATCAGTTCGGGTGGCACGTGGGCTGGCACCTGGTCCATGCCGACATGACGCGGGAACACGGGCGCGACGGGATTGGCGGCGTCGATAGGCATTTTTCTTGTCTCCCTATCCGCGCGGTCAGAGCTGGTGTTCGGGCATGTGCACGACCATGCCGTCGAGTGCCTCGGTGACCACCAGCTGGCACGACAAGCGGCTACTGGGCTTTACCTCGGCCGCTGTGGATTCTAGCAGTTCGGCCTCAGCTTCGGAGGAAGGGCCGCCGGCCGCGTCGGTCCATGCATCGTCGACGTAGCAGTGGCACGTCGCGCAGGAGAGACCGCCGCCGCATTCCCCGGTTATGCCCTCGATGCCATTGTAGAGTGCACCGCGCATGACGTTCTCGCCAACCGCGATATCGACCTCCACCGCCGTGCCAGTGTGATCGACGTATGTGACCTTTGCCATGGTTCCTCTCGCTTTCTTTCGCCTTGCTCGCTTAACCCGAGAACAGCGTTCTCAAACTTGTACTCCGAGGCGGGTTGGCAAGTCAATCGCCGGACAGGGCGGTGCGTGCCTGGCGCGCAGTCACAAGGTGCGTGTTTTGCATGCAGGCAGGCTGGACCGGCACGCGATCACGGCCTAGCGGGGGAGCAATGCCGACGACTTATCCGCCCCTGTTCGCGCTCCCCGAAATTCCTGCCGGAACTTCCGGGGATGCGGCGGACCGCACGCTGGTGCTAATCCGCGCCGCTTACGACCTGCTCGACGAAGCGGGGCTGGAGGGGCTGACGATCCGTGCCGTGCTGGCGCGTGCGGGCCTCGCGCGGAGGGCTTTCTACGAGCGGTTCCAGGGCAAGGACGATCTCGTGCTGGCGGTGTTCGACCAGTCTCTGCGCGCCGCTGCGCTGCAATTCCGCGAGATTACGGCGCGGTGCGCCGGGCCGGTGGAGGCATTGCAGGCTATCGTCACCGGGATCGTCGTCGGGCAACTGGGACAGGACCGCATGGGTGCCAACCGGCGAGGCGCTGCCCTCAGCCGCGAGCACCTTCGCCTGGCGCAGACCCGGCCGTCTGAATTGAACTCGGCGCTTGAACCGCTACTGGACGTGATGGCCGGGCATGTCGCGCTCGGAATGGGGCAGGGGGTGTTCCGCGCTGCGGATTCCCAGCTTCAGGCGCGGCTGATCTACAATCTTGTCTCGACCACGGTGCACACCGTGCTGCTTGCCGAAGAAGGGGGGGCGGCCGATCCCGCCGAGCGTGAGGGACTCGCCGAGGACCTCTGGGAATTCTGCCGCCGCGCGATCCAGGCCTGACTGCTCGCGGTTCGCTCGCCTGCGATCCTGATCAGGCGGCGCGGCACTGCGCCGCGGCGATCGCCAGTGGCGGCTCTGCGTGGCCGAACAGATATCCCTGCCCCTGCGTGCAGCCTTCCTCGCGCAGATAATCGCGGTCGATCTCGTGCTCTATGCCCTCGGCGGTGACGGTCAGGCCCAGGCTGCGGCCCAGCCCGATGACGGCGCGGATCACGGCGCGCGAACTCGCCTCCTGGTGCAGGTTGAGGATGAACGACTTGTCGATCTTGATCTTGGTGAAAGGGTAGTTGAGCAAATAGCTCAGCGAGGAATAGCCGGTGCCGAAATCGTCCAGCGAGATGCCGATTCCGAAGGCGCGCAGGTTGCGGATGATGGCGGCCGGGCGTGGCCCCTTTTCCATCAGCACCGCTTCAGTGATCTCCAACTCCAGCCGCTCTGCGGCGAGGCCAGAGGTGGACAGGGCGTTGATGACTGTGCTCAGCAGGTTGCCGTTGCGGAACTGAAGCGGCGAGACGTTCACCGCGACGCGTACATGCGCCGGCCAGCGCATGGCCTCTGCGCATGCACTGCCCAGCACGAAGCGGCCGATCGGGTCTATCAGGCCCATCTCCTCGGCCAGGGGAACGAAGACATCGGGCGGCACCGCGCCGCGCTCCGGGTGGTTCCAGCGCAGCAGCGCCTCATAGCATTCGACCGCGCCGGTCTGCAGGTCGACGATCGGCTGGTAATGGACTTCGAGAGATCCCTGGCGGACTGCCGCGCGCAAGTCCTTCTCCAGCCGGTTCTTCTCCTGCGCGGCTGCATCCATGCCGGCTTCGAAGCCCCGGCAGGTTCCGCGCCGCTCACCCTTGGCGGCGTAAAGCGCAAGGTCTGCATACCGCATCAGCGTTTCGGCTTCGCGGGTGTCGTATGGAGAGGATGCGAAGCCGATAGTGGCGCCGATGTGGATCATGTGGCCCTGCACGAAGAACGGTTCGGAGAGCGTGGTGATGATCGACTTGGCGACCAATTCGGCCTGGGTCAGGCTGGAGCGGCGGAAGATCACCGCAAACTCGTCGCCGCCCACCCGGCACAGCAGGGCGTCTGGCGGGATCAGTTCGCGCATGCGCGTTGCGGTCTCGGTCAGCACGACGTCGCCGAAATGGTGGCCGTAAGTGTCGTTCACCGGCTTGAAATGATCGAGATCGACCAGCGCGAAGGTGATGGTTTCGGTGGAGCCGGCACGGTCCAGCAGGTCGCGCAGGTGTTCGCGGCAGTGGGCGCGGTTGGCAAGGCCTGTCAGTTCGTCGTGCCGCGCCATGTGGGCCATGCGCTGCTCGATGCGGCGGCGCTCTGTTACGTCGAAGATCGAGACGATGGTGCCGGCATGGTCCTCCAGCCCGGAGAGGCGGGTGGAGATAGCCGTGTCGACGCAAGTTCCATCCCTGCGCAGCATCTGCCAGCAGTCGTTGGCATCGGAATGGTCGGTGGCGAGCAGTTCGGAGGCATTTTGCCACAGGCTTGCGGGAAACAGAGCACGCGCGGGCAGGGAATCCATTTCGCCGGGGCCATAGCCGAGCAGGGCGTAGGCGGCCTCGTTGGCGGCGCGGACGCGGCCTGTCTCCTGATCGTAGACCAGCATCGGAAGGGGGTTGAGTTCGAACAGCAGACGGAACGTTTCTTCCTTCTGCTTGAGGTCGGTGATGTCGACACGGATACCGATCGTGCCGCCGCCTTCTATGCGGCGCTCCTCGATCATGATGCAGCGCCCGTTCGACAGACGCTGTTCGTGTCGCCGCCCCGGCTGGTGCAACTGGGCGATGCGGCTGGACAGCCATTGCTCTTCCTGTCCCGTCGCCTCGGGATAGTCGCCACGCTCGATGCCGATGCGCAAGGCATCGGCCAGCCTTACGCCGGGTTTCAGCAAGTCGGCGGACTTCTCGTAGATTTCGGCGTAGCGCTCGTTCCACAGGATGTAGCGGTCTTCCTCGTCGAGGAAGACGATGCCCTGCGGGATCGCCTCGATCGCCTCGCGAAGGCGCTTTTCGGCGAGTGAGGCAGCCTGCAGCGCGGTGTCTAGCGAAGGCATGGTCGTGTCATCGCCAATCGCGCCGGACTTCACCGTGTCCGCCTTCTCGTTATCAAGCCCCAAATACACGCAGATCCCCATCCGGTTTGGCCCAAGCTAAGACCAAGGAAGTTAATTTTTCCTGCATTGGTAAACGCCGGGGTGAGGAAAGATGAAGATATCTTTCAATATCATGAGAGCTGGACCGGCTTGTCTTCACGGCGCTGCTTCCCGCACTTTCAAACTGGGCGCGGCAGAGGGATGGCCGAAATAATAACCCTGGCCCTCGTCGCAGCCTTCCGCCTTCAGCACCCTGAGCTGCCCCTCAGTCTCGATTCCCTCGGCCAGCACAGGTATGTCGAGGCTGCGGCCCAGCGCCAGAACGGCGCGAATAATGGCGCGGGCTTGGGCGCTGCCTTCTGATTTCAGCAGGAACGACTTGTCGATCTTGATCTTGTCGAACGGGAACGACTGCAATGTGTCGAGGGAGGAATAGCCGGTGCCGAAGTCGTCAATGGCCACGCTGATGCCCATGGCCTTGATGAGGCGCAGGCAATGGAGCGCGCGCAGTTTATCGTGGATGATGGCGGTTTCGGTGATCTCCAGTTCGAGCCGGCGGGCAGGAAGGCCCGTCTCCACCAGAACGGAGCGGACCATTTCTACAAGATTGGGCTGAAGGAACTGTACGGGCGAAAGATTGACCGCGACCTTCTCCTCGCCCGGCCATGACCGGGCTTCATGGCAGGCCTCACGCAGCACCCATTCGCCCAGCGCGATGATCTCGCCAGTCTCCTCGGCGATGGGTATGAATTCGTCGGGCGATACCAGCCCCCGGCGGGGGTGCATCCAACGTAGCAGCGCCTCGTAGCCCGATACCGCGCCGGTGCGCAGCGAGTGCTGTGGCTGGTAGAGTACGCTCAACTGGCCATTCGCGCCGGCTTGGCGCAAGTCGTTGGCGAGCTGCCTGCGTTCGCGCGCTCTTTCGTCCATGCCCGTTTCGAAGAAGCAGATGCTTTCACCCAGTCTGGCCTTGGCGCGGTACATCGCGAGGTCGGCATTGTTGAGCAGGGTCTCGCGGGTGTCGCCGTGAAGCGGGTAAGTGGCGACACCCAAGCTGGCGCCAACGGTGAGTGGCTGTCCTTGATCGTCAACCGGCACAGTGATGCAGGCCCGGATTCGGGCGATGAAGTCGTTGAGCTGGCTGCGGCGGGTGAAGCGGATGGCGGCCGCGAATTCGTCGCCGCCGAGGCGGGCCAACGCCTCGCCTTCGCGGCGGGTGGCGCTGAAGCGCCCCGCCAGAACCTGTAGCAGGTGGTCGCCTGAGGCATGTCCGAACGTGTCGTTGATCTCCTTGAAGCGGTCGAGGTCGATGGCGAGCACTGCGACTTTCTCGTGCGCCAGCGTGGCATCGGCGATCATTGCGTCCACTTCCCGATTGAACTGGGCGCGGTTCGGCAGGCCGGTCAATGGGTCATGCATGGCCATGTGCGCGATCCGGGCTTCGGAACGGCGCTGCTGGGTGATGTCTTCAAATGTGGCGATCCAGCCGCCGTCGGGCAGCGCACGCTCGCTGATCGCCAGTACCAGGTCGTTGCTGACATCGAGATGCCATGAAGGACGGTCGCCCGAAGTGCTGGCACGCAGGACGGACTTGCGGATCTTATCGAGCGTCTGAACCGGGTGGTACTCCGCCGCCAAGTAGCCGGCATAGACCAGTTCGGTAAGGGTGGTTCCGGCTTGGCAGCGCTCTTCCGGGATTGCCCAGACCCGGTAAAAGGCGCGGTTGGCGAAGATCAGGCGCTCTTGTGAGTCGAACATGCACAGGCCCTGGCTCATGTGTTCCAGTGCGGTGTCGAGCTGGTGTGACTTTTCGGCCAGCGCGTCCTGCGCCGTCTTGATCTCGGTGATGTCGCGGGTGATGAGCGAATAACCGATGGGTGCGCCGTCCTCGTCGCACAGTTTCTCGATCGTGCCGTGCGCCCAGAAATGCGACCCGTCGCTGCGGGTGCAAAGCCACTGCCCCTTGGAGATGCCCAGAGCATCTGCCTCGGCGATGGCGAGTGCGGGGCGGCCCGCAGCGCGGTCCTCGGCTGTAAAGAAGCGCGCGAAGGGCAGGCCCAGCGCCTCGGCATCGTCATAGCCGATTAGCGAGCGGCCGCCCGCGTTCCACTGCGCAACATGCGCGCTGAGGTCGAGCATGCAGATCGCGTAATCGGACGTGCCCCTGACCAACTGTGCAAACTGGCGCTCGGCCAGCAACCGTGCGGCGTGGGCGCGCTGGCGCAATTGGTGCGCAAACGTACTGATCGCCACCACCGCCAGCGAGCCGACGCACAGCCATGCGGCCAGTTCCTCCTGCGGTATCGAGAGCCCCTGGTCGGAGAGGTGCGACGGAATGAAGGTCAGCGCGGCTGTGCCGCAATAGTGAAGGGCCTGCGCAGCCATCGTTACCAATCCGGCTGCCGCGAGAATATGAGTTAAACCTCGCGCGCGCAGGGCGATGAAAAGTCCGGGATAGAACAGGATTGCCGGCAAGACGACCGAAGCCGCCACAAGATGCCAATCCCAGCTTAGCATTGCGGGAACTTCCAGCGCCGCCATGCCGGTGTAGTGCATTGCCGCCAGCCCCGCGCTCAGCAGCAGTGCGGCGGGGACGAGGCCGACCTTCGATCGCGACTGTACTGCCAGATAGAGCGCGGCCTGTGCTCCGGTAATGCCGACGACCAGCGAAACGGCAGTCAGCCACGGCGAATAGGAATGATGGTGGCGGGTATCGAAGCCCAAAGACGAGATGAAGTGTGCTGCCCAACATCCGAAGCCGAGTATGAGGCCGGCCAGCAGGTAGCCACCGCTGCGCTTGCGGCCGCGCGCCTGGTAGAGGAGGGACATGGCCTTACCGCCAGCCAGGGCGCAGGCAAGGATTGCCAGCACGACCATCTCCGGCCGATGCTGGTCTCTCGCGCAGAGGAGGACCTGAAAGAAGTGTTCGGCGCCTGTTTGGCTCATGACGAAATTGTAACGCGGCAATCTTTAATGTGGCTTAAATCGTTTGTACCGGATCGGCAGACAAGCTGGTCCGAATCGGTTCTAATCTAGCGAAATGGCCCGCCGCACATGGTGCGACGGGCCAAGCTTTCCTCCCCAGGAAAACTAATGCTTCAGCGGCGCGCGGCGCTGCCGAGGCGATGATAGA
Source organism: Novosphingobium barchaimii LL02 (assembly GCF_001046635.1). Lineage (GTDB taxonomy): Bacteria > Pseudomonadota > Alphaproteobacteria > Sphingomonadales > Sphingomonadaceae > Novosphingobium > Novosphingobium barchaimii. The sequence continues at coordinate 1,400,263 of NZ_KQ130452.1, read as the reverse complement.
GATTGGAGTACGTGGACGAGATCGGATCATCCTCGTGCGCCTTGAGGTAGAACAGGACAGCTTCCTGAAGGAGTTTGAAGTCCTGGTTCGAAAGCACCGCGCGGGCGCGGGCCGGTTCGGTCGTCATGGTGGTCATGGTCATTCCTTTCCTTGCTTTGCGGGGAGCTTCCCCAAGTCACCCGGAGACTGTCTCCGGGCGTTCGTCTCAACCTGTTACGCGGCGAACTGATTCATCGTGTTGTGCGTGCCGCCCGCCTTCAGGGCAGCCTCGCCGGCGAAGTATTCCTTGTGGTCATCACCCATGTCGGAGCCCGCCATGTTCTGGTGCTTCACGCAGGCGATGCCCTGGCGGATTTCCTGACGTTGCACGCCCTTGACGTAACCCAGCATGCCGGCGTCCCCGAAGTATTCCTTCGCAAGATTGTCGGTCGACAACGCCGCGGTGTGGTAAGTCGGCAGGGTGATGAGGTGGTGAAAGATCCCTGCCTCGCGTGCCGAGTCCTTCTGGAAGGTACGGATGCGCTCGTCGGCTTCGTCCGCCAGTTCGGTGCCGTCATAGTCGATGCTCATCAGGCGGGCCCGATCGAAAGCCGAGACGTCCTTGCCCGCCGTTTCCCAGGCGTCATGAACCTGCTGGCGGAAATTGAGCGTCCAGTTGAAGCTGGGCGAGTTGTTGTAGACCAGCTTGGCATTCGGGATCACCTCGCGGATGCGGCTGACCATGCCGCCGATCTGGCCGATGTGCGGCTTCTCAGTTTCGATCCACAGCAGGTCCGCGCCGTTTTCAAGAGCGTGGATGCAATCGAGCACGCAGCGGTCCTCACCGGTGCCGGGGCGGAACTGGAACAGGTTGCTGGCCAGGCGCCTGGGCTTGAGCAGCTTGCCGTCGCGGCTGATCAAAACGTCGCCGTGGCCGATCGCGGACACTTCCTCGCAGTCGAGGTACGAGTTGTACTGGTCGCCGATGTCGCCGGCTTCGCTGGTGACGGCGATCTGCTTGGTCAGGCCGGCGCCGAGTGAGTCGGTGCGGGCAACTATCAGGCCCTCGTCCACGCCCAGTTCCATGAAGGCGTAGCGCACCGCGCGGATCTTCGCGATGAAGTCCTCGTGCGGAACCGTGACCTTGCCGTCCTGGTGGCCGCACTGCTTCTCGTCCGAAACCTGGTTCTCGATCTGGATGCAGCAGGCGCCCGCCTCGATGAACTTCTTGGCGAGCAGGTACGTCGCCTCGGCATTGCCGAACCCGGCGTCGATATCGGCGACGATGGGGACGACATGCGTTTCATACGTGTCGAGCGCGTGTTCCAGGCGCTTGGCTTCCATTTCGTCGCCGCTTTCGCGGGCCTTGTCGAGGTCGCGGAACATCATGCCCATCTCGCGCGCATCGGCTTGGCGCAGGAAGGTGTAGAGTTCCTCGATCAGTGCGGGGACCGAAGTCTTCTCGTGCATCGACTGGTCGGGCAGGGGGCCGAACTCGCTGCGCAGGGCGGCGACCATCCAGCCCGACAGGTACAGGTAACGGCGCTTGGTTGTGCCGAAGTGCTTCTTGATGGAAATCATTTTCTGCTGACCGATGAACCCGTGCCAGCAGCCCAGCGACTGGGTGTAGTTGGCGGGGTCCTGGTCATAGGCGGCCATGTCCTCACGCATGATGCGCGCGGTGTAGCGGGCGATGTCGAGGCCGGTCTGGAACCGGTTCTGCATGCGCATGCGGGCGACCGTTTCCGGCTCGATCCCGTTCCAGTGGGCTTCGGCGCCGATGGCCTTTCCGGCTTCGATGATCTTGCTCTGGTAGGTCACGATGGAGGGTCCTCTCGCGGAAGGATGTTTCGTTCGATGACCTTCAGCTAGTCGCAAATTTAGCGAGCCGGAATGGCTTGCAAGGTGCTGTTGTCAATCTTTACAGATTTTCCTTGTAAAGTTGTGCTGTCCTGACAGGGTGGGGCGGTAATGGCAGAAAACCGTCCCTTATACCTTGGTCCAAGGCTGCGCCGCCTGCGCCGGGAACTTGGCCTTACCCAGCAAGCTATGGCGGGCGATCTCGAGATTTCGCCCAGCTACGTCGCGCTGATCGAGCGCAATCAGCGGCCCGTCACGGCTGACATGCTGCTGCGTCTGGCGCGCACCTACCGGCTCGATATCGCGGACATCGCCGGGGACGATGGAGAGGACTACGCCCGCCGCCTGAACAAAGTGCTGCGCGATCCCATCTTCGCCGATATCGACCTGCCTGCGCTGGAAGTCGCAGATCTTGCCACCAGCTTCCCCGGCGTGTCCGAGGCGCTGCTGCGGCTGCACCAGGCCTATACGCGCGAGGCGCAGGCACTGGCCGAACAGCGCGCCGCCGGGCCGCGCGCGGACGAGAACGAACCGGTGCGTGAGGCTCAGCGTTTTCTTGCCAGCGCGCGCAATTACTTCCACGTGCTGGACCAACGCGCCGAGGAACTTGCGGCAGAGATCGACAAGGCCGGCGGGGCCACCGCGTGGCTGGCCGAGAAGGGTGTGCGCGTGCGCTTCCTGCCGCCAGAGGTGTTGATGGAATCGCTGCGCCGGTTCGACCGGCACAACCAGCAGCTGCTGATCGCCGATACGCTCGACAGCGCCAGCCGCATGTTCCAGATCGCCACGCACATAGCCCACACCGCGCTTCGTGCCGAAATCAAGCAGTCGATTCGCACCGAGAGTTTTACCAGCCGCACCACTGCCACGCTGCTGTTGCGCGCGCTGGCGGGCTATGCAGCTGCCGCGATCGTCATGCCCTATGGCCGCTTTGCCCGCGCGGTGGAACAACGCGGCTATGATATCGACGCGCTTTGTGCGCTGTTTGGCGCCAGTTTCGAGCAGGTCGCCCACCGCCTCACTACGCTTCAGCGCCCCGGCGAGGAGCGCGTCGGCTTCTTCTTCATCCGGGTGGACGAGGCGGGCAACGTGTCCAAACGCCTCGACGGCGCGGGTTTTCCCTTTGCCGCGCATGGGGGAGGGTGCCCCTTGTGGAGCGTCCACCAGGTCTTTCGCCGTCCCGGCGAAATCGCGACGCAGTGGCTGGAATTGCCGGGCGGCGAGCGCTTCTTCTCGATCGCCCGCACTGTCACCGGCGGGGCTGCTGGGTACGGCGCGCCCCGCGTGGTTCGCGCCGTCGCGCTGGCCTGTGCAGCCGAACATGCGGGACGGCTGGTTTACGCCGCCAAAGTCGATCCGGTAAGCGCGCCGACCACGCCGATCGGCGTTACCTGCCGTTTGTGCCAGCGTGCCGAATGCACAGCTCGGTCGGTCCCGCCAATCGGCCGTGATGTGCTGGCCGACGACTATCGTCGGGCTGCGCAGCCCTACACGTTCGCGGAAAGTTGATCCGAGCCCCCGCTTTGAAAAAATAGGGAGATGGCGGTTCGCCGGGCTGAAGGAGAGTTCACTCTACCCCGCAACCAAACCCACCGCTGGCATCACCGGCCCGTAAATTTCGGGGGCCGCTTCTCTTTTAGAGCCTGGATGCCCTCCAGGTGGTCCGCGCTGCGTACCGACACGCTTTCATAGGCAATGCCTGCGTCCATCAGCGCAGTCGCCAGCCGCTTGAGCTCGATGTTGGTGAGAATCTTGGTCGCGCGAATAGCGCCCGTCGCGCCGCCCAGCAGCCTGGCACAGAAGGCGTCGACCCGTGCGTCGAGTTCTTCCAGCGGGACGCAGTGGTTGATCAGGCCGATCTCGGCTGCCTTGCTCGCGGTGAGCAGGTCGCCGGTCAGCAGGTATTCTTTGGCGCGGGTCAGGCCGATGCGCTGGGCCCAGATCACCGCGCCGCCATCCCCGGCCACAAGGCCGAGGCCCACATGCGGGTCCCCGATCTTCGCCCCTTCGGCTGCGAAAATCACGTCGCACAGCAGGGCCAGCGTTGCGCCAAGCCCCACCGCATGGCCGTTCAACCGGCATACCACCGGCTTGTCGATGTCGAGCAGGGTCGAGACGATGCGCTTGGCGACGCGCGTCTCGTGGTCGAACAGGTGCGGGTTCCTGGCATTGCGCTCGATATGGCCAAGGTCGCCCCCGGCGGAGAACGCGCGGCCTGCGCCGGTCAGCAAGATGACGTCGGAGCCGGTGTCGACCTGCGCGAACCACATCGCCTCGGCGAGGTCATCGTGCAGCGCCAGGTTTATCGCGTTCAGCGCCTCGGGCCGGCTAAGTGTCATGCGCAGCAGCCGTCCTTCGCGAGCCATGGTGATGGTGCTCAAAACGGGCAGTGCGGGCACGGTTTCGGTCATTGCGGCGGGTTTTCCTCTCTTGCGGTTCACCTCATAGGCAGACGGCCTTGCAAGGGCACACGAAAACGCGACGGCAAGTGTAATCCTTCGCTCCGGCGAAACCTGCATCCGCAGGCTTGTCCGGCGTTGCCAAAGTCCGCGAAGTCCGATCTATCCCCGTGTTGAACGCATGCGCAGCAGCGCGGCATCACGGATGAGAGGAATAGCTACGATGACGCAGTTCGACGAGACTTTCGACTGGGTGGTCGTGGGCAGCGGTGCAGGTTCGATGGCCTCGGCGCTGCTGATGAAGCAGGCGGGCAAGTCGGCCGTCATCCTCGAAAAGGCGCCGTGGGTGGGCGGCACCACCTGCAAGTCGGGCGGGGTGATGTGGATACCCGGCAACCGTTTCATGGACCCGGGCGAGGATAGCCTCGAAAAGGCCTGCCAGTATCTCGACGCAGTGGTTCCCGATGGGCCGGATTCGCCGGGCACCAGTCCCGCGCGCCGCCGTGCATACGCGGTCGAAGCGCCGAAGATGCTCGACTTCATCGTGGCGCAAGGCGTGAGGATGGAACGCGGATCTACCTTCTGGCCTGACTATTACGACGAGCTTCCCGGCGGCGTGAAGACCAGCCGCACCGTCACCGCGCTGCCATTCGACAAGAACCAGCTCGGCAAGGAATGGGCGCCGAAGCTGCGACAGGGCTTCCTCGAAGTGCCCGTCCGGCTCGACGACGGGATGAAGCTGCCGTTCATGAGACATTCCTGGGCGATCAAGCGGCTGTTCTTCAAGATCGCGCTCAAGGTCGTCGCCGGCAAGCTGACCGGCAAGCACTGGGTCACCGCCGGAGCAGCGCTGCAGGGGCGGATGCTCAAGGCGGTGCTGGAGAAGGAGGCGGCGCAGATCCGCACCGACTCTCCCGTCAGCGAAGTCATCATGGACGGCGACCGGGCGGTGGGTGTCGTCACCGTCCGGGACGGCCGGCCCTGGCGTGTCGGCGCGAAGCTGGGCGTGCTGATGAATGCAGGCGGTTTTTCGATGAACCAGGCCATGCGCGATCAGCACATGCCCGGCACGCATTCAAAGTGGTCCAACGGGATCGAGAGCGATACCGGCGACATGCATGTAGAACTGGCCGCAAAGGGCGCGCAGCTGGCGCAGATGGACCAGATGGTGGGCTTCCAGATGACCGAGGCGCCCGGCTGGGACACCGACTACGTCAAGCCCGGCACCCAGAGCACGACCGGCAAACCCCACGCCATCCAGGTCGACCAGACCGGGGTGCGGTACATGAACGAGGGCGGTTCCTACGAGGAGTTCTGCGAGAACATGCTGGTGCGCAATCGCACCGTTCCCGCGATCCCCAGCTGGGCGATCATGGACCAGCAGTACATGGACGAATATGCCGTCGCCGGCAGGGGCACTGCCAAGAAGAATATGGCCCAGTGGGTTGCTTCGGGCTGGATGCGCCGGGCCGACACCGTCGAGGCCCTGGGCGCGTTGATCGACGTGCCCGCCGATGCGCTCAAGGACACCGTGGAGCGCTGGAACGGCTTCGTGCGCGGCGGGCGGGACGAGGATTTCCAGCGCGGCGTGCGCGCTTATGACAACTGGCTGGGCGACCCCTTTTTCAAGGACGGGCCGAACCAGTGCATGGGCACGATCGAGAAAGGACCGTTTTACGCCATCCCCATCGTTCCCGGCGACGTGGGCACTTATGGCGGCGTGGTCTGCGACTGCGATTCGCGCGTATTGCGTGAGGACGGCTCGGTGATCGCGGGGCTCTATGCCTGCGGCGTCACCACCGCCTCGCCGATGGGCCGCGTCTACCCTGGCGCCGGGGCGAGCGTGGGGCCGTCGATGACCTTCGGTTGGATCGCGGCGAAGCACGCTGCGGGGCTGGGCAACCAGCTGGCCTGATCGCGGCGGGAAGGACGCTGCGCATGGCCTGTCACGCGAGGGCCATGCGCCAACCCATTCGACATTCCCGCACCATCCCGCTAAGGGCGCGCGCATTATGCAGGAAAACGACCGCGATCTTCTGCCCGAGGGACTGGGCGACCGACTTCCGCAGCAGGCATGGGCCTCGCAGGCCGTGCGCCGCGCCGCGCACGACGTACTTGCAAGCCACGGCTATACGCGGGTCGAGACGCCTGTGCTCGAATTCGAGAAGGCGCTGGCCAGCCGTATGGCCGGTGTGCAGGTGCGCCGCATGTTCCGCTTCATGGACCCGGTTTCGCTGCGCACCCTCGCGCTGCGTTCGGACATCACCGCGCAAGTGGCACGCATTGCCGCGACCGGCCTGGCACAGGCGCCGCGCCCGCTGCGGCTTTCCTATTCCGGGCAGGTTGTCACCGTGAAGGGCGACGGCCTCGACCCCGCGCGTGAGCGGTTGCAGCTGGGCGCCGAACTGATCGGCACCGATTCGATCGACGCCGTAGCCGAGATCGTCGAACTGGCCATCGAAACCCTCCGGGCCGCGGGTGCCACCGGCGTTTCGGTCGACTTCACGCTGCCCGACCTCGTCGACACCCTGAGCGCCGAGGCCCTGCCGCTTCCCGCCGCGAACATCGAGGCGGTGCGCCGGATGCTCGATTCCAAGGATGCAGGTGGGCTGGTCGACGCTGGCGGCGAGACGTACCTGCCGCTGCTCTATGCGGTCGGTCCGTTCGACGCCGCGATCGAGAGGCTTGCGGCTTTCGACGTGGACGGCGTTCTGGCCAGCCGCATCGCCGGACTGCGCGCTATCGCCGCGCGTGTGAGCGACAAGGCCCGCCTGACGCTGGACCCGTCCGAACGGCATGGCTTCGAATACCAGTCATGGCTGGGCTTCACGATCTATGCGGACGGTATCCCCGGCAGCATGGGGCGCGGCGGTACATACGCGATTCTCGGCGGCGCGGGGCTAGATCCCGAGCCGGCCACCGGCTTCTCGCTCTATCCCGATCGGCTGATCGACGTGCTCGTCTCGGGCAGCAGCGAGGAACGCAAGCTATTCCTCCCGCTCGGGCACGACCGCGAAGTGGCGGCGCGCCAGCGGGCGATCGGCTGGATCACCGTGGCGGCTTTGAGCGAGGGCGATGACGCCGTCGCACTGGGCTGCTCGCACCGCCTCGAAAGCGGCGAGGCACTGGAAATCTGACTGCTGCCGTCCCGGACCCGTTCCGGGACGGCCAAGCTGGGTCTTGACTACCCCGCCGCCTACGCCTTAGGGCGCGGGGCGAAAAGCCGGGGCACAATGCCCCATCAACTCATCCGTTTCGCCGAGTCCTGTCGAAGGGCGTCACCGGATCCGCCTGGGCAGGGTGGAGGAGCATATCCATGGCCAACGTAACCGTGATCGGCGCCCAGTGGGGCGATGAGGGCAAAGGCAAGATCGTCGACTGGCTGGCAAGCCGCGCCGACGCCGTCGTCCGCTTCCAGGGCGGCCATAACGCCGGCCACACGCTTGTCGTGGGCGAACAGGTCTACAAACTGAGCCTGCTGCCCTCGGGCATCGTCACCGGCACGCTGTCGATCATCGGCAACGGCGTGGTGCTCGATCCCTGGCACCTCAAGTCCGAAGTCGAGAAGCTGCGCGGGCAGGGCGTCGAGATCAATTCCGACAACTTCGCCATCGCCGATAACTGCCCGCTGATCCTGCCCGTCCACCGCGAGCTGGATGGCCTGCGCGAAGCGGCAGCCGGCGCCGGCAAGATTGGCACCACGGGCCGGGGTATCGGCCCGGCTTACGAGGACAAGGTCGGCCGCCGCGCGCTGCGCGTCTGCGATCTGGCCCATCTCGACTCGATGGAGCCGCAGCTCGACCGTCTCTGCGCTCATCACGACGCCCTGCGCGCCGGTTTCGGCCAGCCGCCGATCGACCGCGAGGCCCTGCTCAACGAACTGCGCGAGATCGCGCCTTTCGTGCTTCAGTTTGCCGAGCCGGTGTGGCGCCGCCTGAACAAGGTCAAGAAGGCCGGTGCGCGCATCCTGTTCGAAGGTGCGCAGGGCGTCCTGCTCGACGTCGACCACGGCACCTATCCCTTCGTCACAAGCTCGAACACGGTTTCGGGCACGGCGGCCAGCGGTTCGGGCCTTGGCCCTTCGGCGACCGGCTTCGTGCTGGGCATCGTCAAGGCTTACACCACCCGCGTGGGTTCCGGTCCGTTCCCGACCGAACTGGAAGACGAGACCGGGCAGCGCCTGGGTGAGCGTGGCCATGAATTCGGCACCGTCACCGGGCGCAAGCGCCGCTGCGGCTGGTTCGACGCGGTACTGACGCGCCAGTCCTGCGCGATCTCGGGCGTTACCGGCATTGCGCTGACCAAGCTCGATGTCCTCGACGGGTTCGAGAAGGTGAAGATCTGCACCGGCTACCGTCTGCGCGGCAAGGTGATGGATTACTACCCCAGCCACGCCGCCGACCAGGCTGCGGTAGAGCCGATCTACGAAGAAATGGACGGCTGGCAGGGCACCACCGCAGGGGCACGTTCGTGGGCCGACCTTCCGGCACAGGCGATCAAGTACATCCAGCGCGTACAGGAACTGATCGAAACCCCGGTCGCGCTGGTTTCCACCAGCCCCGAGCGCGAGGATACCATCCTCGTGCGCGATCCTTTCGCGGACTGACGGCGATGCGGGGCGCACTTCGGTTTGCCCCGTTGCTGCTGCTTTTTGGCATCGCTGCGGCCGAGGCACAGGCCCCGCCGCAGCCCCTGCCGCGGCCTTTGCCTGAAATTGACCTGATCCGTGTGCGCAAGGCGGCGCGGATCATGGAACTTTACGCGGACGAGCGCCTCGTGCACGTCATCGAACATATCCAGCTCGGCGATGAGCCGGTCGGCCCAAAACGCTTCGAAGGCGATGAGCGCACCCCAGAGGGACGCTACGCGATCGATTGGGCCAATCCGCAGAGCGCTTACCACCTCTCGCTCCACATTTCGTATCCCAGCGCGGCCGACCGCGCCTATGCCGCTTCGCATGGCCGCTCTGCCGGAGGGATGATCATGATCCACGGCCAGCCCAATTCGTGGACTCAAGGCCGCGTGCCCGGCGACTGGACCGACGGGTGCATCGCGGTTTCGGACGACGAGATCGAGGCTTTGTGGGAGGCAGTCGCTGATGGCACCCCGATCGAGATCTTGCCTTAGAATGCAACCGACCCACGGGCGTAGATCGAGCCCGCGCGATGGAAGCTGGCACTCTTCTGCATCGGACGGCTTGCACAAATTGCACTTTCCGGCATTGCTTGTTTGTAAAACGCAAGAAAGCCCATGTTGTCGAAGGATAGTTAGGAGCCTAACTAACCGCTTCCATGACTGATCGAATCACCCTTGCCCATGAACTCGCCACGCAGCTGAGCCCGGTTTCGCGCGCGTGGTTGCAGCTTGCCGACCGCATTCTCGGCTCGCTGGCGATTTCCAATTCTGCGGGATGGGCGCTCGTGCATCTCGAACGGCTCGGAAAGGGCGCGCGGCAGGGCGATCTTGCCCGTGCGATCGGTATCACCGAAGCCTCACTGGTGCGGACCATGCAACAGTTGGAGCGTGGCGGTCTGGTCGAACGTCGCCCCGATGAGGAAGATCGCCGCGCCAATCGCCTGCATCTGACGGCGGAAGGCAAGAAGCTGGCCGGCGAGGCGGAAAAGCGCCTGATCGAACTGCGCATCGAACTTCTCGAAGGCATTCCCGACGCGCAGCTCGAAGGAGCGGTGCGCCTGCTCGGCATCGTGGCCGAACGTGCGGCCGAAATGCGGAGCCGGGCATGAACGCCGCGCTCTTCAACCGCTGGGGCATTCCTGCTGCAGTCTTCTCGCTCAAGGCGCTCGCGGCGGCCATTCTGGCGACCTACATTTCCTTCTCGATCGGGTTGGAGCGCCCTTACTGGGCCTTCCTCACCTCCTACATCGTCGCGGCGCCGCTGGCGGGCGCGGTGATCTCGAAAGCCTTGTTCCGCGTCATCGGGACGTTCGTCGGCGCCGCTATGGCGGTGATAATGGTGCCGCCGCTTTCGCATAGCCCGGAACTGCTGACGCTGGCTATTGCATCGTGGCTGGCGCTCTGCGTCTTCGTCTCGCTGCTTGAGCGCACCCCGCGCGGCTACGCTTTCGTGCTGGCCGGCTATACCGCCGTGCTGATCGTGCTGCCGGCAGTGAACACCCCTGGCGAAATCTTCACCGACGCTTCGCTGCGGGTGCAGGAAATCACCATCGGCATCCTGTGTTCCAGCCTGATGCACGGCGTCGTGTTCCCCAATTCGGTCTCCACGTTCCTGTTGGGCCGCGTTGCCATGATGCTGCGCGATGCCGAACGGTGGAGCCGCGATTCCCTCGAACTGGAACCGGACGCGGCCGTCGAGGCGGAACGCCGCCGCCTGGCGCAGGACGTTACCGAACTGCACAACCTGTCCATCCATCTGCCATACGAAACCAGCCGCCCCGCTCCGCGCGTGCGGACGGTGCGGGCGTTGCAGGACCAGCTATCGCTGCTCATGCCGCTGGGCGCTGCCGTGGCGGACCGCGTCGCTGCCCTGCGTGAGCGCGGGGGGCTTGCCGACTCCGCTGTGGCCCTGCTTGCCGATACCCGCGCCTGGCTTGATGCGATCGAGGGCCCACGGGAAGATCGCGAAGCGGCAGCCCAAGATCTCAAAGCCCGCTGCCTGGCGCTGGAACCCGAAGTGAGCGCCCGGTCCAACTGGGACGACCTGCTCCAGCTCAGCCTCGGCTCGCGTCTTTCCAGCCTGATCGACGCCCATCTCGACTGCCGCGACCTTGCCGAGCAGCTCGGCACGCTCGATCGCAAGCCGGTGTCCTTGCGTATTCCGCGCCTGCTCGAAGGCCGGCGCAACCGCGAAGTGCACCGCGACGTCGCCGGCGCACTGCGCGGCGCGGCAGGGGCTGCGGTCACCATCATTCTGGGCAGCGTGCTGTGGATCGGCAGCGGCTGGAGCGATGGCGCCACCGCCGTGATGCTTTCAGGTGTGTTCCTCGCGTTGTTCTCGGCGATGGACAATCCGGTGCTGCCACTGCGCCTGTTCTTCTGGGGCACCCTGATCGCGACGATCATCGGGTTCATCTATGCCTTCATGATCCTGCCCAGGGTGACCGGCTTCCCGGAACTGGCTCTGACCCTTGCCCCGGCGCTGTTGGTGCTGGGCTCGCTGATGCATTCGCCGCGCTTTGCCGGGGTGGCGTTGCCCGCGCTGTTGGGCATGGGCAGCCCTTTCATCATCGCCGTGAAGTACAACGACAATTTCGTCAGCTTTGCCAACGGCGCGCTGGCCCAGCTTACCGGGACGCTGTTCGCGATCGTCATGGCGCGTCTGTTGCAGACCGCCGGGCTGAAGAGCGCTATCCGCCGCACCCTGCGCGCAGGGTGGCGCGACATCGCCGAGCGCAGCAACGTGATGGGCCCGCCCGATGTGCGCGGCTGGATCAACCGGATGCTCGACCGCATCGCGGTGCTTTCCCCCCGTCTGGTGCTGAGCGGCAAGCAGCCGGGCGAGCCCCTTTACGACGTGCTGCGGGATCTTCGCACTGGCGTCGCCATCGGTGAGCTGCGCCAATTGCGCCTCGATCTTCCGGCAGCGCGCACCGGCACACTCACCAGCGTGCTGGCCGAAGTCGGCGCCTACTACCGCCGCCTGGAGCCGGAGGAACGCGCCCCTGCCGATCCCGAACTGCTGGGCGATATCGACAAGGCGCTCATCCTGTTCGTGGCCGATGAGGATCGCTCCGTGCGCCGCCAGGCCGCGCTCGCGCTCGTATCCCTGCGCCGTAACCTGTTCCCAGACGCCGCCGCGCTGAAAGGCCTGCCATGAACGGCGAAATATCCATTGGGGGCGTTTACATGCCCACCATCCTGCTGCTCGCGGTGATCGCCTCGGTGCTGACGATGATTCTTCTGCGCTTCATCAACGTCTCGGGCCTTTATCGCTTCGTCGCCTATCGCGCCCTTGTGGACCTGTGCATCTACATCATGGTCCTCGGCGCGCTTTCCCTTCTTGCCCCCCACATCGGTCTCCATCCATGAAGAACCTGCTTCCCGCGATCGGCCGTAGCGCCGCCACCATCGTCATCGTCGTCCTGGCCGCGTTCATCGCGTTCTGGATGTGGAACCACTACGAGCGCAGCCCCTGGACCCGCGACGGCCGCGTGCGCGCCGACGTGGTGCGGGTAACCCCCGACATCGGCGGCCTCGTCACATCCGTGGCGGTGCATGACAACCAGACGGTGAAGGCGGGCGACCTCCTCTTCGTGATCGACCGTCCGCGCTATACCCTTGCCGTCGAACAGGCGCAGGCTTCCGTGGCGAGCGCCAAAGCGACGCTGGGGCAGGCGGGCCGCGAATCCGCACGCGATCTGGCGCTGGGCGACCTGGTCGCCACCGAATCGCACGAGCAGAACGTCGCCCGCGTCGCCACGGCCCGCGCGGCGCTGGCCGAAGCGGAGAGTGCGCTTGACGGCGCCAAACTCAACCTTTCGCGCACGCAGGTCCATGCCTCGGTCAACGGCACCGTTACCAACCTGGACCTGCACCCTGGCGATTATCTTGCCGCAGGCAGTCAGGCGATGGCTCTGGTCGACGACGATTCGATCCGCGTCGAAGGCTATTTCGAGGAAACCAAGCTGCCGATGATCCACGTTGGTGCCCCTGTCACTGTCCACCTCATGGGCGAGGGGCAGGCGCTGAAAGGCCGGGTCGAAAGCATCGCGGCGGGCATCAATGACGATAGCCGCAGCGATTCGGGCAATCTCCTTCCCAACGTCGCGGCGACCTTCTCGTGGGTGCGCCTTGCCCAACGCATCCCGGTGCGCGTGAAGCTGACGCATGTTGCCAAGGACGTGCGGCTGATCCTGGGCCGCACCGCAACAGTGACCGTGGAGCATCCCGCTCCGGCGACCAGGCCGGCGGCGCAGGGAGCCAAGTGATGACCGTCTCGCGCTTCCTCTCGGCCGCGGCGATGGCGCTCGCTTTGTCAGCCTGCGCAACGGCCGGACCGGACTATCACCCCCCCGAACAGTCCGTGGCCACCGCGCCTTCCGCGCAGGGAGAGTTCGTCTCGGGCAATGACGCGGCTTTCACACAAGCCCCGCTGCCCGATCGCTGGTGGAGCCTTTACGATGATCCGCGCCTAGATGCGCTGGTCGAGCAGGCACTCACCGCCAACGCGGATCTGCGCGCCGCCGACGCCAACCTCGAACGCGCCGAAGCGGTAGTGCGCGAGGCGGAAGGCGGGCGGGCGCTGACGACTTCGGTGTCCGGCGCGATAGACGTGTCACGTCAAGCGCAGACCGGCAGGCCGCTGCCGGGCATCATTACTGACAATCTCGGGCTGGCGCTCAGCTATCCGCTCGACCTGCGCGGCAAGCTGCGCCGGGCCATTGAGGCAAGCGAGGACGACCGCGCCGCCGTGGAAGCCGCGCGCGACGCCGTGCGAGTGAGCGTGGCCGGTGCGGCAACGAAGGCTTACGCCGATGTCTGCGCCGCCAATTACCAGTTGAGCGTGACCCGCAAGGTCGTGCAGCTGCAACGCCAGACCCTCGACGCGACGCGCCGCCTGCAACGCGGCGGACGCGGCACCGCCTTCGATGTCAGCCGCGCTGCCGCCGCCGTCGATGCCAGTGCCGCCGCCCTGCCGGCCTTCGCGGCAACGCGCCAGAACGGACTCTACCTGCTCGCTACGCTGCTTGGCCGCCCCCCGGCGGAGTACCCGCGCGAAGTAGCGGACTGCGCAGCGCTGCCCCGATTGGCCGGAGCGCTTCCGGTCGAGGACGGCGCTGCATTGATCCGCCGCCGCGCCGATATCCGCCAGGCCGAACGGACCATCGCAGGCGATACCGCGCGCATCGGCGTCGCCGTTGCCGACCTCTATCCGCAAGTCAGCCTCGGTTCGTCGCTCGGCCTGTCCGGCCCGCTGGAGAATATCGGCAAAGGCAGCAGCTTCGGGTTCAGCCTCGGCCCGCTGCTCAGCTGGTCGTTTCCCAACCGGCCGGTCGTTCACGCCCGGATCGATCAGGCCGACGCAAAAGTCCGCGCCGATATCGCGACGTTCGACAGCACGGTGCTAAATGCCCTCCGCGAGGCGGAAAGCGCGATGGAAACCTACGCCCGCGGCCGCGATCGTGCAGCGGCGCTGGGCCGTGCGAGGGATAGCGCGGAGATTTCGGCAGGACAGGCAGGCAAGCTGTTCCGCTTCGGACGCGGCGGGTTCCTCGACCTGCTGAGCGCACAGGGTAGCCTTGCCTCAGCGGAAGTCAGTCACGCGGCGGCGCAGGCGGCTGTGGTGGATGACCAGATTGCGGTGTTTCTGACGCTTGGCGGTGGGTGGCAGCGATAGTTGAAGGGGCAGACCTGGGGTCATTGCCCCAGACCCCGGTACTGTCGAGGTCACGCGCGCAAGGACAGGATCGAAGGCGGCTTCGCCGCAACAACTTTGCCCATTGCGCGTCACTGCTGCGCGGGCAGCGAGACAGACAAGGGGTCCGGGGCAATGGCCCCAGGTCTTCCCTCAGACTTCAATCCTTAGAAATCGACGGCAACCCCGTTGCGCACCCAATCCCCATACCGGGTGGGCGAAAGACCGTCCGGGTCTTCACCATCCTTGAATTGCGCCGGCTTGGGCGCTGGCTCGTTCGTCCAGTGGTTCGGCTTCGAGAAGCCTTCGGGACGCTGGGTTGCGCGCTTGGTCATACTTGTCATGTGGCGACGCTGGCGGAAAAACGCAATCCGGTATAGGGGCCCGCGATGGACATTCCCGGCCTTCCGGCGCGCCGTGCCGCGCTTCACCTTATCGATGCCGTTCTGCGCAGGGGCGAAACGCTCGACCAGGCGGCGGGCGGTGCCCTCGCCAAAGTGCGCGGTGACGCCGACCGGGCGCTTGCCCGCGCCATTGCCGGCGAGGCGCTGCGCTGGCGGCAGGATCTGGACGAGCTGATAGACTCGGCCACCAAGATGGCTTTGGCAGACGACGCCAAGGCCCGCGCCGTGCTGCAGATAATGCTGGCGCAGGTGCTGCGGCTGGAGACACCGCCGCATGCGGTGATCGCCACTGGCCTGCCGCTGCTCATGGGCGGCCCGCGGCGTCTGGCCCACGGCGTCTTCTCCACCCTGATGAAGCGCGAGGCCAGGCTGCCTGCCGTCCCAACGCTGCCCGAAGCGGCCGCGACGCGCTGGGGCGAGCGGGCCGATGCCATCGCCGCCGGTCTGGTGGAGCCGCCGCAGCTAGATATCGCCCTGCGTAATCCTGCGGAGACCGCCGAATGGGCAGAGCGCATGGGCGGCGTCTCGCTGATGCCCGGGCACCTTCGCCTCCCGCGCGGTTCGGCGATCGACCTGCTGCCGGGTTTCCGGGACGGCGCCTGGTGGGTGCAGGATCTCGCCGCCAGCCTGCCCGCCAGGCTGCTGGGCGCGGGCGAGGGGCCAAATGGCAAAGGGCGCGTTCTTGACCTTTGCGCTGCGCCCGGCGGCAAGACCATGCAGCTTGCAGCGCAAGGCTGGCAGGTCACCGCGCTGGACAACGCCAAGCGTCGCCTTGAGCGCCTGGGCGACAACCTCAAGCGCACCATGCTCGAAGCCGAAGTGGTGCTGGCCGACGCGCTGACGTGGGAGCCGGAGGAGAAGTTCGACGCGATCCTGCTCGACGCTCCCTGCACCGCAACCGGCACCGCCCGCCGCCATCCCGACGTCCTGCACCGCATCTCCCCGCGCCAGATCGACGAGATGGTGGAGCTTCAGGCGAAACTCCTCGAACGCGCGGCGGGCTGGCTCAAGCCGGGCGGACGGCTGATCTATGCCGTGTGCTCACTGGAAGCGGCAGAGGGCGAGGAGCAGGCTGCTCCGGCAGGCCTGACGGTGCTGCCGATCGAGGCATCTGAACTGCCAGAGGGTCTAGCGCCTACCGCTGATGGGTTCCTGCGCACCGATCCGGGGATGCTGGCTGAGGTCGGCGGGCTGGACGGGTTCTTCGTGGCGCGCTGGGTCAAGGATTAAGGGCAAGACCTGGGACCATTGCCCCAGACCCCGGTATTGTCGAGGCTGCGCGTGCGGCTTCGTTTTTGTGCGCATTGCGATGACGTAACCGCGCCGCAGGCTTTGTTTTCCAGCGTATGCGTCAGGTGACGTCGAGGAGGGAAGGCGGCTTTGCCGCAAGCAAACCTCGAAGTGAGCGCACTACAAAGCTGCGCGCGCCACGACGACGATAATGGGGGGGCAGGGGGGGCTATGCTCCCCTGCTTCTACTCTTAACTTACCCTGCAACAACCTTGCGCCGGCGCCAGAACGCCAGCCCGCCCAGCACCGCAGCGAACAGCGCAACCACGCCCGGCTCCGGCACCGCAGTGCTGCCGCCCGACGAAGAACCGCCCGAACTGGTCGAGGTGCCCGGATCGCTGGGTGCGGTATAGCCGCCGGTGTAGGTTCCGATATGCATCTCGCCGTTCTGGACGAGGCTGCCGAACACGGCCGAGCCCTGGATGTAGTTCCCGGTCGTCGCCGCGGCGCCCGGAGCGAGTACGGAGCCGCCCCATGCGGTGGTCAGCGACAGGTCCTTGGCATCGGGGAAGTTCCAGATGACGTGTTCGCCCAAATTCTGGGTGCCGCCGAGGAAGTTATCGTTCAGCGTGATCGATGCGCCCGAGACGTTGACGATCGCGGTGTCGGCGCCGTTGAGGTTGAACTTGATCTCGCCGATCTTGTCGAGGTCGGCGGACGAGATGTTGAACACGGCCACGCCGCTGGAATCGGGCTGGGCGTTGAAAGTGCCGGTGTTGCCGGTGATGGTCAGCGCGCTGTTCGACGCCTGCGTGCTCATGTTGTGGCTGAGGCTGGTCATCGAGGTTTCGATGAGGCTCTTCTGCTGGGTGAGGTTCTGGCTGAACGAAGGGTCGCTGGCGGCGAGTCCCGAGGTTACCGTGTTCTGGTTGACGTTGGTATTGCTGATCGATCCGCCGACCAGCACCGTCTGCGCCGCTCCATTGAGGTTGAGGCCGCTGTTGACGCTGCCGCCGACCACGGCGCCGGAGCCGTTGTTGAGGTTCTTCGATCCGCCGTTCACATCGCCCACCACGGTCAGGCCGGGGGTGCCGGTGCTGGAGGCGGCGATGGGCTGGATCTGGTAGTTCGAAGAATTGCCGGTCAGGTTACCGCCGACGAACGTGCGGCCCTCGACTTCGGAAGAGGAGGTGAGGTCGCCCAGCACCACGAGGTTCCATGTCCGCAGCACGTCGGTTCCGGCGATCATCGCGGAATCGGCCAGCACCGGGCTGGCGGCGAGCGCGGCGGCTATGGCGGCCAAGGACAGCGAAACGGTACGGAAGTGGGCCACGGGCGGTTTCTCTATTGATGGTTGAGCTGAAAAACTCCGTATAGTTACTGGGACTTTTGGAAAGTTCGACTTTCCCGCTGTCCCTTGGTGGAACAGCGGGAAAGTCATCTGTGATGTCGTTCAGAATGTACGGACGATTAGGCCTGGGCCTTGTCAGCCTTTGACCTTGTTCTGGAAGCTCTTGCGCAGCTTCATCAGCTTGGGCGGGATCACAGCCATGCAGTACGGGTTGCGCTGGCCTTCGCCGTCCCAGTATTCCTGATGATAGTCTTCGGCGGGATACCACGGCGCGGGGCCTTCGATGGTGGTCACCGCCTTTTCGCCCGGATGCTCGCCGTTCCAGCGGGCGATTGCCGCTTGCGCCTCTTGCGTCTGCGCCTCGTCCAGCGGGAAGATCGCCGAGCGGTACTGGGTGCCCACGTCATTGCCCTGACGGTTGAGCTGCGAAGGATCATGCGTGCCGAGGAACACGTCGAATATTTCGGGCAGCGAGATCACGGCGGGGTCGAATTCCACCATGATTGCCTCGGCGTGCCCGGTCGAGCCTGAGCATACTGCCTTGTAGGTCGGGTTCTCGACGCTGCCGCCGATATAGCCGCTTTCCACCTTGTTCACGCCGACCACGTCGCGGAACACTGCCTCGGTGCACCAGAAGCACCCACCAGCTACGATTGCCGTTTCCATCTCTATCTCTGTCCTCAATTCGAAGCACTGGCCCGCTAGATAGGTACGCCGGTGCCGCTTGTCATTGCCCCGAGTGTGGCTAGTCTCGCGCCGACCACAAATGGAGAGCCTCATGCGCCGCGCCCTGTTGACCCTGTCCTCGCTCATCGGCCTTGTCGCCGCGCCGCTCGCCGCCGATACGGGAAAGACCGCGCCGACCCAGCAGTGCAAGGGCTGCGAGGCGCTGCTCGAACTGGCCGCCTCCAGCCCGCTGCGCAAGGACGACCGCGCCCGCGACGCAGCGCGTCACCCGGTGGAGACGCTGTCGTTCTTCCGCGTCGGCCCGCAGATGAAAGTCGGCGAATATGCGCCGGGCGGAGAGTGGTACTCGCGCTTCCTTGGCCTGTACCTGGGCCAACAGGGCCATCTGGTCGGCCTGTTCTTCGACCCAACCAGCGGCGCCTTCAAGCCCGATCGGCAGGACGGCATCCGCAAGGCCGCCGCTGCCTATCCGGCCGACGTCGCCAAGTTCACCGGCATGGATGCCTCGCGCTTCGCCGCCTACACGCTGGACGCCGTGCCCGAGGGCGAGAAGGGCACGTTCGACGTGATCATCGTGCCGCGCATGATGCACAACCTGCTGAACTGGAACATTGCCGACAGCGAGATGAAGGCGATGCGTGCCCTGCTCAAGCCCGGCGGCCTGATCGGCATCGAGCAGCACCGCGCCAAGGCGGATGCGCCTTATTCGTACACCGACGGCTCCAAGGGCTACTTGCGCGAGGCGGACGTCATCCGCTTCATGGAAGTCAACGGCTTCGACCTCGCCGGAAAGTCCGAGGTCAGCGCCAACCCCAAGGACACTGCGAACTGGCCCGGGGGCGTCTGGACCCTGCCGCCCACGTTGGCGCTGAAGGAACAGGATAAAGCGAAGTACCTCGCGATCGGCGAGAGCGACCGCATGACCCTTCTTTTCCGCAAGCGGGACTGATAGGGGCCGCGCCCATGTCGAACCGTCAGATCACCGTCGCCGCGCTCCAGCTTGCGCTGAACTCAGCTGATGAGGGCGAGAACATCGCCGCCGTTTCCGCGCTGGTCGAGGAAGCGGCGGGGAAGGGCGCGCAGATCGTGCTGCCGCCCGAACTGTTCTCCGGCCCCTACTTCTGCAAGGTGGAGGACGAGGCGCTGTTCGCGCTGGCCCGCCCCACCGCCGAGCACCCCTCGGTGATCGCCATGCAGGCGCTGGCCGCGAAGCTGAAAATCGCTATCCCGACCAGCTTTTTCGAGCGGGACGGGCATCACTACTACAACACTCTCGCCATGATCGATGCCGATGGCCAGATCATCGGTACCTACCGCAAGAGCCACATCCCCGACGGTCCCGGTTACGAGGAAAAGTACTACTTTCGCCCCGGCAACGATGGCTTCAAGGTCTGGGACCTGTTCGGCACCCGCATCGGCGTCGGCGTCTGCTGGGACCAGTGGTATCCCGAATGCGCGCGCGTGATGGCGTTGATGGGCGCGGAACTGCTGTTCTACCCCACCGCGATCGGCTCCGAGCCTTATGACGCCACGCTCGATACCAGTCGCATGTGGCGCCGCGCGATGGTGGGGCACTCGGTATCCAATTGCATGCCGGTGATCGCCGCCAACCGCATCGGTGCCGAAATTGAATGCGGCAGCGAGCAGGCGTTCTATGGCCACTCCTTCATCACCGACGAATGGGGCGATTACCTCGCCGAATTCGGGCGCGAGGAAACCGGCGTTCTGGTCGCCACCCTGGACCTCGCCCGCGCCGCCACCCACCGCGCCGGCATGGGATTCTTCCGCGACCGCCGCCCGCAGCTTTACACCCGCATCGCGCAGGATATCTGACGCGGGTGGCGAAGCACCGCTACCTCGTCGCGCTAGGCTCGAACATGCGGCACCCCCGCCACGGCTCCCCGCGCCGGGTGCTGGCGGCTGCCCTGACGGCGCTGGATCATGGCAAGCTGGACCTGCTGGCAGCCTCCCGCGTGATCGAGACGCCGCCGCTGGGCCCCTCGCGCCGCCGCTACGCCAATGCGGCGGCACTGGTCCGCTCGAAGCGGGGGCCGGACGAGATGCTGCGCAAGCTGCACAAGATCGAACGCTGCTTCGGACGCCGCCGCACGGGCAGCGCCTGGGGCGCCCGCGTACTGGACCTTGATATCGTGCTGTGGAACGGCGGCGCTTATGTTGGTGGAGAGGGGGAAAGCGACCTCGTGATTCCGCACCCGTCCTTCAGAACACGCCGCTTTGTCCTCGATCCTGCGGCGACGATCGCGGGCCGCTGGTGCGATCCTCTTACAGGACTTAGTGTCCGACAACTGCGTGCCCGCTTGACCAAGCCCCGCGCTGCCCCTAGGTGACCCCCACCAAGGCCGCTCGCGGCATCGGGGCCCTTAGCTCAGTCGGTAGAGCAACTGACTTTTAATCAGTAGGTCGCTGGTTCGAACCCAGCAGGGCTCACCATGGTTTCCAACGGTATTTGGAACTGGTGAACTGGACGCGGGAAGAGCGTCCACCGTATTCCCCTTTTGCCGCAGACTGTTGTGGCTGGCGCGTGTCAGCCTTCGGCCCTGGTTCAGCGCCCATCCCGGACTTTGCCGCATTTCGTGAATGACGGATCGCATGGTAGATTTTGTAGGGAGGCGAAATATGGCGTTTGCCCGGCCGGCTATGGTCGGCGCGATTGTCCTGGCGCGGGCGGTCTACGACATTGCGTTTGCGGATGAAGTGCTCAGGGAGACGCGCGCGTGGATAGGCGGCGTCAGTCCGACCGCCAACGTGCAAAAAAGCGAGGGGAACCTCTTCGTATGAACGTCGATCAACCACGCAGACCCGGACGGTCACGACCCCTATCCGTACACGAACGCCTAGCCCGCGTTTTAGTTAACCGCGGTCAGACGCGCGGAACCTAACCCATCGATCCGGGTTTTATCATCGAGGTCTTCAGCCCTCGATCACGATAAAGAAGGACGCCGTCATGGGTGAATTTGCGGACAAAGTGAAAGCTGCTGGAAACAAGGTTGCCGGCAATGTGAAAGAAGCGGCCGGTAAGGCAACCGACAATGAACGACTGGAAGCTGAGGGCAAGGCCCAGCAATTGAAGGGTACGGCTCAAGACGTCAAGGGTAGCGTCAAGGGCGCATTGGGCGACAAGATCTGAAATTGATCTGCTCTTATGGGCCGCTCCAGTCGACTGGGGCGGCCTAAGTATTCTTCTACCTATGACATTTCCGTTTTGCGTTGATCGGGATATGCCGATCAGACCGCATGAAGGGCTTGGACGGCTTGCCGATCTTCACGCGCTTGACCTTGCAGGACTTGGGGCAACTTCGCCCTGAATGCATTGGTAGATTTCGCGGCCCACCGATCGCACTCGCGAACTTCGTCGAAATGTAATTCGCGCCCCAAATCCGGCATGCTCATCAACCCACGATCGATTGTCCGGACATTGCGCGTGCAATCGCCAGCGATTGTCGAATCATGGGCATTCGCCTGCGTTCGGTGCGGACCGCCAGATAGCCTTTCACCTCGATTGTGGACGAATGGGTGTCGAGCGGCATCACGCGGATGCGGCTGTCGGGCGGGCATTCCTTTTCGAACATCAGGCTCATACCGAGACCTTGCGCCACCGCTTCGCGGATCATCTCGCGGGTGTGTAGTTCCATCGTCTGCCCGGGGGCTAGGCCGATGTCTGCGAGAAGGCGGTTCATCGCTGCTAACGTGCGCGACGTCGCCTCGCGGATCAGGATCACTTCCCGGCCGAGCCGTTCCAGCGGGAGGGCGGCCAAGCCATCGTCGGGCCATTTGGCGGGCAGGATGGCGACGAGCCGGTCCTTGTAGAGCGGAGCGTACGTATAGTCGTTCTCGACCGGCGGCTCGCAGATGATGCCGATATCGACTTGAGCCTTGAGCAGCAATTCGTTGGTCTGGTGCGCGTTGGCGATCGTGACGCGGAAGTGCGCGTTGGGAACGGCGGCCTTGAAGGCGGCCATGAATTCGGCGGCATAGGGCGGCGAATCGGTGCCGAGACGCAGCAGCGCGCCGCTATCGATGTCGTCCTCGCCCAGCAATGCGCCGATCTCGTCGGCGATGCCGAACAGGCGCTCCGCCTTGTCGTAGAGCGCGCGGCCGGCGGTGGTAAGGGTCAGCGGCGGGCGCATCCCTTCGATCAGCTTGACCTTGTAGCGGTCCTCCAGCGCCTTGAGTTGCTTGGACAGCGTCGGCTGCGAGATGTTCAGGCGGCGCGCGGCCTTGCTGACGCTGCGCTCGGAGGCGACCGCGTAGAACGAACGTAGATGGAGAAAGTTGACGCTCACGGACCCTCAGTTCTGGTTTGGGCTGCGCCGTCTATGGTCGCCATTCCCGAGATGCATTGGCCCTGATCACGGGATCGGGCCAGACCGCATGTGACGCATGATTGTTACAGGACGGTCACAGGCAGGCAATGGCAGCTTCGAGCATTCAATTCGACGTCGCGGTGATTGGCCGCGGCATAGTGGGCCTGTCCCACGCTCTGGCTGCGGCGCGCGCCGGCAAGCGCGTCGTGGTGATCGACCGCCATGCGCGGGCCGTGGGGGCGAGCATCCGCAACTTCGGCTTCGTCACGGTGACCGGCCAGGAACGTCATGACATGTGGCCGCTTGCCCGCCGCGCCCGGGATGTCTGGGCGCAAGTGGCCCCGCGCGCCGGGATCGGCATCGAGCAGGAGGGCCTCGTGCTGCCCGTGCGCCGCCAGGCGGCGGCCGCAGTGCTGGAGGCGTTCATGGAAACCGAGATGGCCGAGGGGTGCCGCCTGCTGTCGGACCGTGAACTGCGCATGCTCGATCCCGCGACGCCGTTCGCGCCGTGCGAGGCTGCGCTTGTGAGCCCGCATGAACTGCGCGTTGAAGCGCGGGGCGCGATCCCGGCAATCGCGGCGTGGCTTGAACGTGACATGGGTGTGACCTTCGCGGAACCCGGGACGGTCATAGGCTGCGATACCGGCCGCGTCATGACCAGCAGCGGCGAGTACCGCGCGCAGGCCATTTTCGTGTGCCCGGGCGACGACCTCAACGCCTTGTTTCCCAATGTCATGGCCGAGCATGAAGTGACGCGCTGCAAGCTGCAGATGATGCGCCTTGCCGCCCCCGGCTATCGCCTGCCGCGCCCGGTGATGAGCGACCTCGGGCTGGCCCGCTACGAAGGCTATTCCGCGCTGCCCGAGGCGCCGGCGCTGACCGCGCAACTGCGCACCGAACAGGGCGCGCAACTGGACGCCGGCGTACACCTGATCGTGGCGCAGTCTGCCGACGGCTCGCTCATCGTGGGCGACAGCCATGAATACGGCGATGCGCCCGATCCCTTCCATCACGAGGCGGTCGACCGTCTCGTCCTCGACGAATTCGAGGCCGTGCTCGGCCGTGCGCCGAGGCCCGTGGAGCGGTGGGTGGGTATCTATGCCTCATCGCCCCGCCAGAACTGGTTCACCAAAACCGTCGCCCCGGACGTGCATGTCACTGTCGTGACGTGCGGCGCTGGCATGTCCACCGCCTTCGCCATCGGCGAGCGCGTGGTCGGTGCGGCGATCAACAGCCCCTTAAAGGAGATTGCATGATGACTGCCTCTTCGGTTTCGCGTTCCCCGATCGCCGCCGTCCTGTTCGACTGGGCCGGCACGATGATCGACTTTGGCAGCCGCGCGCCGGTCATGGCGATGCAGCGCGTGTTCGACGAGGTCGGCGTCCTTGTCGAGGAGCCGGTGATTCGCCGCTACATGGGCAAAGCCAAGCGCGAGCACGTCGTTGCCATGCTGTCCGAGCCGGCGATCGCCGCGCGTTGGCTCAAGGCGAGGGGCGCGGAGTGGAGCGAGGCCGAAGTCGATGCCCTGATGCAGCGGCTGGAGCCGGCGATGCAGGAATGCGCCGCGATCTGCCGCGATCTCATCCCCGGCGCGGCCGAGGCTTTCGAAATGCTGCGCGCGCGCGGCATCCGCGTCGGTTCGACCACCGGCTACACGCGCACGATGATGGCGAACATCATCCCCGCCGCCGCCGCGCAGGGCTATGCCCCCGAGGCGATCGTCTGCGCGGGCGAAACCGCACAAGGCCGCCCGGCACCGCTGATGCTGTGGAAGGCGCTGGTTGAGATGGGCGTGTGGCCGGCCTCGGCCTGCATCGCCGTTGACGATGCGCCCGTAGGCATTGAGGCTGGCCGACACGCCGGGATGTGGACCGTGGGTCTGGCCGGCTCGGGCAACGGCGTCGGCCTCGACCAGGCGACCTTCCTGGCCCTGTCGCGTGACGACCGGGCCGAGCTGATGCAGGGCGTCGTCGCCGAGTTCACCGCCGCCGGGGCTGATTTCGTGATCGAAAGCGTTGCCCACCTCGACCTCGCGCTCACCGCAGTTGCCAAGGCGATCGAGCGCGGCGAGGCCCCCGGCGCGGCGCCGACCCGGTTCCTGCCGTGACCGTGCTGGCGGCGGATCACGCGATGGCACAGCACGTGTCGCTGCGGCAGTGGCTGGCGCAGGGCCACCCCTGGGCGCTGGCGCTCTACGGCGGCCTAGCCAGCTTCGCCGCCTATTTCTCGATGTACGCCTTCCGCAAGCCATTCACGGCGGCGACCTATGCCGACGTGCAGGGCTGGGAGGGCATGATCGATTTCAAGGTTGCGCTGGTGATCGCGCAGGTCGCGGGATACGCGCTGTCCAAGCTGATCGGTGTCAAGGTCGTCTCCGAGATGGCGGCGTCGCGTCGCGGGGTGGCGATCGTCGTGCTGGTGGCATTCTCGTGGGCGGCGCTCGTGCTGTTCGCCGTGTTGCCGACGGACTGGAAAGTCCTCGCGCTGTTCCTTAACGGTCTGCCGCTGGGCATGATCTGGGGGCTGGTGTTCGGATACCTTGAGGGGCGGCGCACCAGCGAGGTGCTGGCTGCGATTCTGTGCGCCAGCTTCATCGTCTCGTCGGGCGTGGTAAAGTCTGTGGCGCTGTGGCTGATGACCAGCCTCGACGTGACCGAGTTCTGGATGCCTGCCGCCACCGGGCTGCTGTTCTTCCCGCTGCTGGTGATCGCCGTGATCGGCCTTGCCCAGCTTCCCCCGCCCAGTGTCGAGGAGCAGGCCGAGCGCATGGCCCGGCCGCCGATGCCCGCTGAGGCGCGCCGCGCGTTCCTGCGCGATTATGGCCCGGGCGTAGCGACGCTGGTGTGCGCCTATGTGCTGTTTACCGCGCTGCGCGATCTGCGAGACAACTTCGCCGCCGAGATCTGGACCGAGCTTGGCTACGCCGGCGTTTCGGAAGTCTTCACCGCAAGCGAACTGCCAGTGGCGGTGGTGACGCTGCTGATCCTCGCCAGCCTCGTGCTGGTGCGCGACAACCGCCGAGCATTGATGGCGGTCCACGCGATCGTCATGGGCGGCGCGCTTTTGATCGGGCTATCGACGCTGGCGTTCCAGTTCGGCCTGCTGTCGCCGCTGGCGTGGATGATCCTGTCCGGGCTTGGCCTGTACCTCGGCTATGCCCCGTTCAACGCGATGCTGTTCGACCGACTGGTCGCAGCGAGCCGGCGGGCGGGCACAGCGGGGTTCCTCATCTATGTCGCCGATGCCTCAGGCTATTCGGGTAGTGTGGCCTTGACCCTGGTGCGCAACATGCCGGGCGTGACGTTGGACTGGCTGCACTTCTTCATCTGGCTCGCTTATGCATCTGCCGTGATGTGCATGGCGATGATGACGATATCAGCGCTTTATTTCAGAAAAAGATTTGATAACGATAATATGAAGTAGGCGTATATCTATAATAAAAATGCGATAGCCTCGGATGGTTAAACCTTCCGGGGCTTTAATCTATTCCTAGCGCCCCTGTTTTTCGCGTCTATTGCTGCGATGCATTCAATGAATTGGTCGGAAATTGCGATGCCATGGCAATTCATTTGGCGAAGCTGCCGGATTCGATCCGAAGGCTATGAACAATTCGGGGTAAATCTATGACCAGACGCGCAATCATGATCGCCATCGGCCTCGGCACCAGCCTCGGCGCAATCATCGTCGCCGGCGCCGCACAGGCGCAGGGCCTTCCCGCGGAGGAGAACCCCGCGAACGAGATCGTCGTCACCGGCACCATCGTCGCCAGCGAGATGAAGTCGATTGCCGAGCAGCGCCGCGCCGACAACATCGTCAACATCCTTACCGCCGACGGCATCGGCCGTCTGCCCGACCGCAACGCCGCCGAAGCAGTGCAGCGCCTGCCGGGCGTCTCGATCGAGCGCGACCAGGGCGAAGGCCGCTTCGTGGCCGTGCGCGGCCTGCCCTCGCAATGGAACTCCACCCTCATCAACGGCAACCGCCTGCCCACCGCCGAAGAGGAGACCACCAGCCGCGCCACCGCGTTCGACTTCTTCCCCTCCGAACTGATCGAGCAGGTCGTTGTCGCCAAGGCGGTGACGCCCGACATGGAAGGGGACGCCATTGGCGGCTCGGTGAACTTCATCACCAAGACCGCGCCTGACAAGCGCACGCTGCAGATCACCGCCGGCGCGAACTATTCGGAAAAGGCTGACAAGCCCGGCTTCCTCGCCACCGCGCTTTATGGCAACCGCATCGGCAGGCTGGGCTTTGTACTCACCGGCTCGTACTACAAGCGCCACTGGGCGACCGACAACTACGAGCCGCGCCGCGGCGGCGACGGGATCGGCATCACCCGCCTGGAATTGCGCGACTATACCGGCGTGCGCGAGACAACCGGCATCAACGGCGCGGTTGAATATGCCTTCGACAACGGCGGCAAGATTTATGCGCGCGGCACCTACGGCTCGCTCAGCGACGACGAGACGCATTACAAGCACCGCCTGAACTTCGCCTCCAACCGGGTCGAGGTGCAGCATATCTTCAACACTCTCATCACCGAGCTGTCGGGCGGCGAGCTGGGCGGCATCCACATGCTAGGCGGCGGCGCCAAGTTCGACTGGAAGGTCTCGCACTACGAAAACCTGTTCCGCTATGGCGACACGCCCGATGGGCAGGACAACAGTTATTTCGTGGTCCGTTTCGATCAGCGTAACGTGGGGTACGAGGGGCTGGAGAACCGGGGCTCGGGCAACCTTGCCTACAACGAGATCGACGGCGGCACCGATCCGGCGAATGCGATCGGCAACCACCTGCCCTCCAGCTTCCAGATGAACCCCTCGCTCACCCGCCTGGCCAACGTCGAGCTGTACAAGATCCGAGTCAAGGAAACCGACCGCATCGTGCTGGAAGGCAACCTGACCGTCCCGGCGAGCGATACGCTGACCCTCAAGGCCGGCGGCAAGTACCGCGACAAGCTACGCAACGCGACGTTCGAGGATCTGTTCTACACCTGGAACCCAGCCGCCGGGCCGGTGCCGACGCTGGCCGACTTCCCGCTGATGAACCAGCCGGGTCGCGGCGGCTATCTCGATGAACTGCCGATAGGGCAGCAGTACGCCGGCCAGTTCTCGCAAGTGGTGAGCGAGCAGAACCTCGTCGACTGGTATCTTGCCAATCGCGGCAATCTCGTGCTCGACGAAGCCGGGTCGGCCACAGCGCAGAACGGCGGTGCGCTGGGCCGCACCTTCAAGCTCTACGAAAAGCAGGCGGCAGGCTACGTCATGGGCACCTGGACGCCCAGCGATGCGCTGACCCTGCTGGGCGGCGTGCGCATCGAATACACCAAGACCACCGTGGACGGCCAGGTGCTGGTTAACGGCGCGCTGGAGAACACCCGTAGTTCTAACGACTACCTTGCGATCCTGCCTTCGCTTCACGCTACGTTGCATCTTGATGGCGACACCAACCTGCGCGCTGCCGTGACCCGCACTTTCGCCCGCCCCGACTTCGGAGACCTTGCGCCGGGTGGCGCCTTCAGCGAGGCCGATCTCGAGTTCTCGGGCGGTAACCCCGACCTCAAGCCGACGTATTCATGGAACGGCGACCTGATCGTTGAACACTATTTCGGCAACGACGGGGTGATCTCGGCAGGCGCCTTCTACAAGCGCATCTCCAACCCGATCTACGACAGCCGCCGCGTGGGCACGTATCGCGGCATCGACGGCGTGGCCTTCCTAACCCCAGCCAACGGCGCGGCGGGCGACCTCTACGGCTTCGAGTTCAACGTCCAGCGCCGCCTGAGCTTCCTGCCCGGTCTGCTGTCAAACCTGGGTGTCAATGCCAACTATACGCTGATCCGCTCGAAATTCACCCTGCCCGACGGACGCGGGGTAAGGGTGCCGCGCCAGGCGGACAACCTCGCCAACGTGGCGGTCTACTACGATGACGGGCGTTTCTCGACGCGCCTGGCGATGAACTACAAGGGCGCCTACATCGAGGAATATGGCGCCGACGCGGACAGCGACAGCTATTACGGCGCCTACACCAGCCTCGATTTGACGGTGAACTTCAACGTCACTGAAAACGTCACCGTGTTCGGCGAGGCGGGCAATCTCACCAACCAGAAGCTGCACTACTACCTGGGCCACAAGGAACGCCCGCTCCAGGTCGAATATTACGGCCCGCGCTTCGTGCTCGGGGTGAAGGCGGCGATCTTCTGAAGGTGCTGAGGTGATGACGCGAGCATCGTGTTTTTCTGTGTGAAACTCGGTTGAACAAGCTGCTCGTCACCATCAACCGCCGGAGCGGCAAGATCAGCGTGCAGGGCAAGGCGCCTCACGCTTTTCGGGGTGCCTGCGACCTGATACTGCGAGCGGTGCAGGTCCCCGCGCTGGGGCATGAGCCCGAGCGCAGCGAGAGGATGCAATTCGCGCGCGGCACCATCGGCCCCGGTGCGCGGCTCGATACGGGGATACCAGTCGGTTGACTACATCGTGGGCGTGCACAGCGGGACAGGTGTTCACCGTCTCGCTGCGCACGACCAGCAAGTCAGCAATTTCAGGGGGGGGCAGGTCAGTCACGAGGGGCCTCGAATGGCAAAGCGCTGCGAAGGTATGCCTGCTTTCGTGGCAAGGCCATGATAATCACAGCAGATTACCCGATGTGAGAGGAATGCTTCAATCGGGCCCGACCTATCCCATCAGCCTGCGACTACTGCGGTAGGGCTCACGCAATGCCCAGACGGATCGCGAGCGCGGCCAAGGTGACGAGCAGGACCGGAAAGGTCATCACGGCGCCGACCTTGCAATAATATCCCCACCGGATCTTGATACCCTTTTGACCGAGCACGTGCAGCCAGAGCAGCGTGGCCAGCGAGCCGATCGGGGTGATCTTGGGGCCTAGATCGCAGCCGATCACATTGGCGTAGATCATCGCTTCCTTGACGACGCCGGTCGCGTGGCTGCCGTCGATCGAGAGCGCGCCGACAAGTACGGTCGGCATGTTGTTCATGATTGAGGAGAGCACGGCGGTAAGCAGACCGGTGCCGATTGCAGCGCCCCAGATGCCGCCTTGCGCGAAGTGATCGAGAAGGATCGAGATTTGCCCGGTCAGCCCGGCGTTACGCAATCCATAGACGACGAGGTACATGCCCAGCGAGAAGATCACGACTTGCCACGGAGCGTCCTTCAGCACTTTGCCGGTGCTGATCACATGCCCGCGCGCGGCTATGACGAGCAGCAGCACGGCGCCGACAGCCGCGACAGCGCTAACAGGCACGCCCAGCGGCTCCAGCAGGAAGAAACCCGCCAGCAGCATCGCGAGCACCACCCAGCCAGCACGGAAGGTCGCAGTATCCTTGATTGCCGCGTCGGGACGAGAGAGTTGGCTGACATCGTAGGCGGCAGGAATGTCGCGGCGGAAATAGAACATCAGCATGGCGAGCGTAGCCGCAATCGAGGCGAGATCGACGGGCACCATGACCAGCGCATAGCGGCCGAAGCCGATGTCGAAGAAGTCGGCCGACACGATGTTGACGAGGTTCGACACGATTAGCGGGAGGCTGGCGGTATCGGCGATAAAGCCTGCGGCCATCACGAAGGCGAGAGTTGCCCTGTCGCCATAGCCGAGCGCGCGCAGCATCGCGATCACGATCGGGGTGAGGATCAGCGCCGCGCCGTCATTGGCGAACAGTGACGAGACTGCCGCGCCGAGCAGCACGATTAGCGTGAAGAGCTTGCGCCCCCGGCCTCTGCCCCAACGCGCGACGTGCAGCGCCGCCCATTCGAAGAACCCTGCAGCGTCGAGCAACAGGCTGATGATAATGACTGCGACGAAGGTGGCGGTCGCATTCCAGACGATGTGCCAGACGACGGGAATATCGTGGAGGGACACCACGCCCGCGAGCAGCGCGATTGCTGCGCCGCCCAGCGCGCTCCAGCCGATGCCAAGGCCTCTGGGCTGCCAGATGACCAGGGTGATCGTCAGCAGGAAGATCAGTATCGCAGCGATCATCACGCCATCTTTCTTGAGTGCCTCGCGTCGAGGCCAGGCAGCCGGGTAAACAGCCGCTGTATCTGATTGCCGCTGCGTTGCGTCACACGACGGCGTTCTGGGGCGTTATGGCAACTGCCGAATGGTCAGTGGCCGGGTCGACCGGGAGGCCGGCTTGCTTGCGCTCGGAATAGCGGTCGACCAGTTGCACGGCATGGGGGCGCATCAGCACCGTGATGCGGACCAACTCCTCCATCACGTCGACGATCCGGTCGTAATAGCTCGACGGCGTCATGCGGCCCGCCTCGTCGAACTCCTTGTAGGCCATTGCGACTGACGACTGGTTGGGGATGGTGAACATCCGCATCCAGCGGCCGAGCAAGCGCAGCGTGTTGACGCTGTTGAACGACTGCGAGCCGGCGGACACCTGCATCACCGCGAGCGTGCGGCCTTGCGTCGGGCGCATGCCGCCCATCGAGAGCGGCAGGTGATCGATCTGTGTCTTCATCACGCCGGTGATCTGGCCGTGCCGCTCGGGGCTGCACCAGACATGGCCCTCGCTCCACATCGAATGTTCGCGCAGTTCATGGACCGCGTCATGGTCGTCTCCGGCAATCTGATCAGGCAACGGCAGGGTTGAAGGATCGAAAATCCGTGTCTCGGCGCCGAAGAACTGAAGCAGCCGCGCGGCTTCCTCGACGCAGAGCCGTGAAAAGGATCGTTCGCGAAGTGATCCATAGAGCAGCAGGATGCGAGGCGGCGGATGCCCCGCGCCAAAAGCCAACGCGGGTCGTTCGATCGCATAAGTGCGGTCGAGGTTAGGAAGATCGGTCGGATCGGCAAGCGTGCGCAGGGGCATCAGGACGGGGCTTTCGAGTGTTTCACGAGGTAGGCGGCGCAGAGCGGGGCGAACTCGGCCGGTAACGCGAGTACGTCGCAATCGGCGGCGTCGATCGGCATTATCCGCAGCCGCGCCGGGCTTTGCGTCTCAGATCCGTACGCCTGCATCGTCGACGACCAACTGACCATCCTCTTTGGCGAAGGCACCTTGCTGGGCGCTTGGCAGGAGATCGAGCACCGCTTCGGAGGGCCGGCACAGCTTCACGCCAAGCGGCGAAACGACCAGCGGACGATTGATCAGGATCGGATGCGCCATCATAGCACTGAGCAGCACATCATCGGACAACGATGTGTCGCCCAGACCCAGCTCGTCATAGGGTGTGCCTTTTTCGCGCAGCAACTGGCGCGGGGTGATCCCGGCGCGCGCGATCAACTGGACCAGCAAATCACGCGTGGGAGGCGTCTTGATGTATTCGATGACGTGCGGCTCGATGCCAGCATTACGGATCATCCCAAGCGTATTGCGGGAGGTGCCGCATTCGGGATTGTGATAGATTACAATGTCGATGGGATCGCTCACTAGAAGGTCCTTCAGCAGCAGGTGAGTTCGGCAAGCAGCGGTTCGCAAAGCTCCTGGCGGCCCTGGCAACAATCCTTTGCGAGAAAGAGCATCAAGGCCCGCAGCACATCCAGGTTGGCGCGTTGGATCATCTGGCGACCGCGCTTCTCGGGTTTGACGAGGCCAGCTTTCACCAGAACCGCGAGATGAGTCGAGAAGGTGCTCTGCGTTAGGTCGGACGCCTCAACAAGCTGGCCTGTAGAGAGGCCGGCGGGTTCGTGCCGGACAAGCAGGCGAAAGGCATCGAGCCTTGTCGGGTGGGCAAGCGCGCCCAAAGCTGCGAGGGCATCGACATCGGTCATGCATCGAAATTAGCCGATGATTTCACGGCAGTCAACTCCCATCGTAAAAAACCGATATGTTTCTGACGTGGCTGCCGGCCATCTCTACTGGACGGCTATTTTTGCGTCAGCATCGGACGATCGCTCATCTGCGGGCAAACGGCGAGACGGTCATCACCATTCCGGGAAGTCCAGGGAAACGGGTCAGCCGTCACCGTCAAAAGCTGGAAGCAAGTGAAACCGAAAGGACATTGTCGTTGCTATCGTCAACGCCCGGACGGAACCCATGCTGGTGAATATAGCCTACTTCAAAGTTCACGTTTTTCGTTACCGGCGTCGTAACGGCAACCATGTTCCGCATCCTTTCCTCGCCCTGTACACGTTGAAAGTTCGTCTTGTTCAGATCAATGAAGCTCTCATGGCTCAGAACAAGAGCCGCTTTGCCACCTGAACGGAAGGGCAGGACGTATTTGACGTAGGGTCGAACCCGGTAGGCGGTGCCGTCGACCCCTTCACGCCAGCGTTCCTCCAGTCGCAACCTTGCGCTAAGTTGTCCTGGGCCGATCCTCACGATATTATCCATGGTGATCTGCTGCCGCCCTCGATGTTCCATAACCGAGAAATGGCCGCCCTCGTAATTTGGATCGTGCGTATAGCCGACCCAAACGGTTATTTTGTCCGCGACCTTGTAACCGATGAGGGAATTCATTTCGACTTCATAGAGGCCGTCGCGATCATTGCTGAAACGGGAAATGATTTCCTGCGAAAGGCGCCATTTGTCGCCCAGCTTCACTGTGGCTGTGCCACCGATCCAAGCCTGCTCATCTTCTGACGCGTAAGCAGGGGCCGCGACCGAGATCACTGCTGGCATGAACAGCAAATTGACGATCTTTCGCATCAGAACTTCCCAATTCCCGAATTCGGCTGAGGCCGGCTATATGACGCTGCAATGACAGTTTCATGTCGTTCATGAAACTGTTTCGTGACTTAACATTTCTATCATCACGGGAATGGATTTTGAGCTGCCGCTTCAACCGACAAAATCCGAGGCGCCTACCCGCGCCCATACGTAGAGTTATGGCCTGCTCCGGCCTGACGAAAAGCGTCGAGCAATCTGGCCGGCGCGATGCCCATTCAGCCATATTTTTCCTTCGCTAGGGCTTATCAGGCTTGCGCACGCCAGTCGCCGCTTCCCCCACCGTTTTGACGCCGGATGCTTTTGCCGCGCATGGCACGACCGCGTGCGCGCAGGCGGCCGAACTGGGCGAGTACCGGTTCATTGCAGCCGGTTCGCGGCTCTTGCGACTGCGGTGTGCGAGCATACGGCCCGAGATTGTAGTGCGGGCTTGCATGGGACCTTGGTCCGCGCCAATTAGCCCGAATGCGCATTGCTCTTTTTGAACCTGAAATTGCCGGCAATGTCGGCGCCATTCTGCGTCTTGGGGCTTGTTTCGGGGCGGCTGTCGATCTTATCGAGCCTATGGGTTTCGAGTGGGATGATCGAAGAGTTCGTCGGACCGCCATGGACTATATCGATCATGTCTCCATCACCCGTCATGCCGATTTCGACGCGTTCCGGGCTGCCATTGGCCCCCGAAGACTGGTGCTGTTCACTACTAAGAGCCGCGAATCGGCCTACGATTTCCGCTTCATGGCCGACGATGTCCTGTTCTTCGGAAAAGAAAGTGCGGGCGTCCCCGCCGCTATAGCTGACAGCTGCCCTGCGAAGGTGCGCATCCCGATGCGGCCGCAGGTACGTTCGATGAACCTTGCCACATCGGCGGCGCTTGCACTTGGCGAAGCCCTTCGCCAGACGGGGACATTGCCGAGTTGACCGGACTGCGGCATCAGCATTCTAACTTGCCAATTTGACCTGCTTGAAGCCCAAATCTTCGGCTTGCGCTTGCAGGAATTCGATTCACATTCGGAACAGTACTTCCATTGCCGGTTTGAGCTAGGCATCAGGGTCAGGGTCGTCTGGGGCATCGAATGGGTAATGTCGCCGAAAAGAATGCAGTCGATGCGAGAACCACGCTGGCCGCGGCCTTGGGCCAGGCCGGAGCAGGCGATGTTTCGGCATTACGCCGGGTTTATGACCTGACTTCGGCGAAACTATTTGGCATTTGTTTTCGTATCTCTGGCGACAGGGAGGCTGCGGAGGACATTTTGCAGGATGTTTACGTCAAGATCTGGCGCCGGGCTGCCACTTTCGATGCTTCGCGGGCGAGCCCGGTAAGCTGGTTGGCGACGATCGCGCACAATGCGGCTATTGACTGGCGGCGCGCGCAGCCGCGTTACGATGCTGCGCCGCAAGGCGCGTTTGATGCTGTGGCCGACGACGCGCCGCGCGCTGATGACGTTATGGTGGAGGACGAACAGCGTCTGCGCCTGCTGGCCTGTTTGAATGGTCTTGAACAGCAACATGCCGAGGCTATCCGCAGCACATTCCTGGGCGGATTGACTTACCAGCAGCTTGCCGACCACTTGCAGACGCCGCTGGGGACGATCAAGAGCTGGATCAGGCGCGGGATGCTCAAGCTCAAGGTGTGCCTTGGCGATGCCTGATCTGCCGCTTTCCCCCGAACATGGGTCCCTTGCCGCCGAACTGGCTCTGGGCGTCCTCGAAGGCGCCGACCGCGCCGAGGCACTGTGCCTGAAGCTGTCGAACCCGACCTTTGCCGCCGAGGTGGAGGCTTGGCGTCGGCGTCTGTCGCCGCTGCTGGGCACGGTGGCCGCCATGCCTCCGTCGGCGCGTGTCTGGAACGCGGTCGAGGCACGCATCGGCGACGGGAAGGCTGTACGCTCTTCCGCAGGTCTGCGCAGTCTTAGGCTGTGGCGCGGCGGAGCGCTCGTTTCTGGCGCCATTGCGGCGGGGCTGGCCCTTGTCCTTGTCACCCGTCAGCCTGCGCCTTCGGTCGTCGCTGTGCCTCCCGCTACATCCGTTGCCGTGTCACAGCTTTCAGGCGCCGATGGCGGCGCTATCATGGCAGTGGCATACGATCCCCAGAAGGGCTTGCTGCGCCTGGGTGCCGTTTCGCTGCAGGGTTCTGCGAAGCGCCCCGAGCTATGGATCATTCCTGAGGACGGCGTGCCGCGATCGCTGGGTATCGTGCGCGCCGATGGTGACGAACTCACGGTCGACGAAGGCATGCGCCGATTCATGAGTGACGGGGCGACGCTGGCGATCACCATGGAGGATGCAGCCAGCGCTCCCCACAAGGCGCCCAGTGCTACACCAGTGCTGGTCGGAAAGTTTTCGATTATCTGAGCGGCAAGGTGCATCCGGTCGGGGTTGGCCTGCGTACCTTCTCTCGCATCCCACGAAACGGGGTGCGAGAAGGAAGGATGCTTAGACATGAAGGCACAATCCCGGACATTCGCCGTAGCCCTGGCAGGTGCACTTATACTGGGCGGCGCCACGTCGGTATATGCCGGCTCGAACCCGATGGTTGGCGGCGCTGCGATGTATTCGACGAAGAACATCGTCGAGAACGCCGTCAACTCCAAGGACCACACCACGCTCGTGGCGGCGGTAAAGGCTGCTGGCCTCGTTGAAACGCTGTCGGGCCCCGGGCCCTTCACCGTTTTCGCGCCGACCAATGCCGCATTCGCCAAGCTGCCCGCAGGCACCGTCGAAACGCTGGTGAAGCCTGAGAGCAAGGCGACGCTCACCAAGATACTGACCTACCATGTTGTCGCCGGCCGGATGACCGCCAAGGACATCGCCGCCAACGCCAAGATGCATGGCGGCAAGGCCACTCTGACCACCGTCGAAGGTGAGAAGCTGACCGCGTGGAAGGACAAGGCCGGAGCCTGGTGGCTTACCGATGCCAAGGGCGGCAAGTCCAAGATCACGATTCCCGATGTCATGCAGTCCAACGGCGTGATCCACGTCGTCGACACAGTGCTTATGCCCTGATGGGGCGCAGGCGGGGCCGATGGCCAAAGGTTGCGGCCCCGCCATTCCCTTTTTCACCAAGCTCCAGGAGCCGACCATGCCTTCGTCCCCGCACCGCCGTGATCTCCTGCGACTTTGCGGTTCAGCCGCCATCGCTGCGATCTGTTGGCGGGCATTCGGCGGTGAGGCTCTGGCGGCATTGCCTGGTTCGGGACGGCTCACTTTAAGCGACGCCGAGTGGCGCCAGCGCCTTTCGCCGCAGGCTTACGATATCCTGCGAAGGGGCGGGACGGAGCGGGCCTTTACCAGCCCGCTGAACAAGGAACATCGCAAGGGGCGCTTCCTTTGCGCGGGCTGCGCCCTGCCGCTGTTCGCCTCGACCACCAAGTTCGACAGCGGCACCGGCTGGCCCAGCTTCTATGACCACTATCCCCGTGCGATCACCACCAAGACAGATCGCAAGTTCGGCATGACCCGTACCGAGGTCGTCTGTGCGCGCTGCGTGGGTCACCTTGGCCACGTCTTCGACGATGGGCCCAAGCCTACCGGCTTGCGGTATTGCATGAACGGCGCGGCCATGAAGTTCGATCCGGCCTGACCGTCATGGTCAGCGTAAGTCCGGCCCTGAGCCGATGATGAGGCCGTGTGCGATCCATTGACCCAAAAGGGCGGCGGCGCGCTCTATGCCTGCTCCTTCACGGTATCAATGGTACGCAAGGACGGCGTGAAGTCCTGCCGCCATACCACCAGTTTCGGCAGCCACTCTGCCGTTGGGGGGGGGGGGCGCCAGCGGCAAGGCCCGACCAGAGCGCGGCGGCATTGGTTGCGGCGAGGACGACAACGCCGGCCTCTGCCTTGTTTCTTGGCCGTGAAGGGTGCCGAGCGGCGCTCACCAAGACCGGACAGGTTGGCGATCTTGCCGGTCGACGCCCATGCAACGGTGCCCGCCTGCGCGGCGACGGATGCAAAAAGCATGGCTGCTGTGTCAACAGCGAACAGAGCATTCTTGAACCTTGCAAGTTCCTTTTCTGTAATTGCACGAAGCATCGCGCGGGTACTCAGAGGCCCAGATCCTCGATCTTTCCGTCGAAATTGCCGCCCAGCTTGTGCGTTGCCGCCGCCAGCTTTTCCGCCGGAGCACCAGCGAGGTAGCCATCAAGGATGCGCTGGTAGTTGCTGATCATGCCTTCGACCTGGCTGGAGAGGCGCATGTATTCAAACCCGCTGGCATGGAGGCCCTTCTGCTGGATCGGGATGTTCGCATAGTCCTGGCGCGGGATCGGAGGGAATTCCGGGCTGTCGTAGGGCAGCACGGTGGGTTCCATGATCGGTTCCGGCTCTTGGCCCTCGGGGAAGAAGGTCAGCGACCAGATCTCGAAGAAGCAGCTTTCTGGGCCGAGCGGGCGGATGCGGTACGCTGACATCGAGCTGAAATAGGGTAGCAGGAAGTAGTGCGGGAAAAGGAACTCCACAGCATTGATCGGGTGTGACTGGGATACCGCACACAAGTCCGGCACCGGTTCTCCTGCGGCTTTCAGACGTTCGGAAATCTGGTGCATGACCATGCCGAGCCACATGAACATGGCCTGGTTCCTGTCTTCGGGCAGGCCTTCCTCGATGCCGATCATGCTGCGCGCGATGTCGACTTCCTTGGCGTGGATCATGCCCGCCATGCCTTCGCCAAGGAGGGCCATCGACTTCACCTGAAGCTCTTGGTTCTCGGTGTGCGAGAGGTCGTCCATCGCCATTTGCGGGAAAGCGCCGCGCGGCAAGGCGTACATGCTGTCATACATCATCGGCGCGGCGTGTTGCAGCTGCGGGTGCGTCTGCTGGACATGATAGCCTTCCATGAAGGCCTCCATCGCTACCTTCCAGTTGGCGGGCAGGACGGCGCCGAAGCACCATTCGGCGCGCAACTTGTCGATGTTGTGGGCATCGAGGCGGTCGGCCAGGGGGCCGATCGAATCGCGCACTGGCAGGGCGTCGTTGTCATGGTTGATCCACACGCAGCCGATGAAAGTCTCGGCCCGGCAGGGGATCAGGTTGAGTTCGGCGTCCTGCATCTGGTGTTCGGAGAACAGGTGCTTGCCGTAGATCTTGGTGCTTTCGCCATCCATGTTCCAGCGCCAGCCGTGGAACGGGCAGACGAAGCCGCTCTTCGCGCAGTTGCCATGGGCGGTGGTGTGCGAGGCGCCCAGCGGGGTGCCGCCAGCGAAGGGCACGCCGCGATGGCGGCAGGCG
The DNA here is from genome assembly GCF_001046635.1 of Novosphingobium barchaimii LL02. Lineage (GTDB taxonomy): Bacteria > Pseudomonadota > Alphaproteobacteria > Sphingomonadales > Sphingomonadaceae > Novosphingobium > Novosphingobium barchaimii. The sequence continues at coordinate 1,361,842 of NZ_KQ130452.1, read as the reverse complement.
TTGTGGAAAGCCTTCACGCCGCTGGCCGTGCGCACCACGATCACCGACTTGCCGACGTTCTCGTACTCGATCCAGTCGCCCACATCGGGAATCTGCTCCTCGCGGCATGCCATTTGCCAGACGTTGGGCCAGAAATGCTTCAGCTCCGCCTGATAGAAATCCGCATCGAAGTAGCGCTTCACGGGGATACGTTCGGGATCTTCGATCGGGAACGGCACCGGCCGCAGGCCGCCGTCTGCTGATTTGAGCACTTCCCAATACCTCTCGCTTTGATCTTGCCTTGTTGAACTAATGTACAGGGCAGGATGCACGAGGCAATCGAAGAGGCGCGCGGGGTCATCGCAGCGACGGTAAATGCGTTGGCAGCTTGCCGTCAGGAGCAAGCGGGAAGGTTTCGAATAAGCAGGCGGGCTCTACATGAGCCCGCTTTTCCCCTTCAGGCCGGCTTTACGAAGCTGTCGATCACGCGCTTGCGGCCGGAATGTTCGAAGTCGATTTCCAGCTTGTTGCCTTCCTGCGCGGCGACGGCGCCGTAGCCGAACTTTTCATGGAAGACCCGGTCGCCAACCGAAATGTCTCCGCGAGGCTTGGCGGCAAAGCTGGCGGCGCTGCGGGTGCTTTCGGCAACGCGCTTGGGTTTGGTGTCGAACTCCTTCGCGGCCGCGCGCTGCCAGCCGGGCCCGCGCGTGACGATGCGCGAGGGCTGGGTGCGGGCGACTTCGGCGAAAGGATCGCCGTGTTCGGACCATTGCGCGCGCCATAGCGAGGCACCGCCAGACAGCGTGGTTTCGCTATCGACGTGTTCCTCGGGCAGTTCGGCGATGAAGCGCGAGGGGATCGAACTGTTCCACTGGCCATAGATGCGCCGGTTGGCGGCGTGGACTATCGTGCATTTACGCCGGGCGCGGGTGATCGCGACGTAGGCGAGGCGGCGTTCTTCCTCAAGGCTGGCCAAGCCGCCCTCATCGAGCGCACGCTGCGAGGGGAACACGCCTTCCTCCCAACCGGGCAGAAACACGTTGTCGAATTCCAGCCCCTTGGCCGCGTGCATGGTCATGATCGTGACCTTCTCGTCGTCCGCCGATTTCTCGTTGTCCATAACGAGGCTGACGTGTTCGAGGAATTCGCCGAGGGTGTCGTATTCCTCCATCGCGCGGGCGAGTTCGGCGAGGTTTTCAAGGCGCCCGGTTGCCTCGGCGCTCTTCTCCGCCTGCAGTGCGTCGGTATAGCCGCATTCGTCCATCACGGTGCGCAGCAGGTCCGAAGGTTTTTCGGTGGCGGACAGGTCGCGCCAGCGGGCGAAATCGCGCATCAGGGCAAGGAAAGTGTTGCGGGGACGGGCAGGCAGTTCATCTGTGTCGGCGATTTCGATCGCGGCGCGAGTCATCGGGATGTTCTGGCGGCGGGCCAGGGTGTGCAGCGCCTCCAGCGCCTTGGCGCCAAGGCCGCGCTTGGGGGCATTGTAAATACGCTCGAACGCAAGGTCGTCCTGCGGCTGGGCGATGACCCGCAGATACGCCAGCGCATCGCGGATCTCGGCGCGTTCGTAGAAGCGGAAGCCGCCGACGATGCGGTACTTCAGGCCGATCGAGATGAAGCGGTCCTCGAACTCGCGCGTCTGGTACTGCGCGCGCACGAGGATGGCGATCTGGTCGAGCGGGGCGCCTTCGCGTTCCAGCCGTTCGATGTCCTCGCCGATGCGGCGCGCTTCCTCGGGCCCGTCCCAGACGCCGATGACGCGCACTTTGTCGCCGGCGTGCCGCGTCGTCCACAAGGTCTTGCCGAGGCGCTGGGTGTTCTCGTCTATGAGGCCCGACGCGGCGGCGAGGATCTGCGGGGTGGAGCGGTAATTCTGCTCCAGCTTGATGACCTTGGCACCGGGAAAGTCCTTCTCGAAGCGCAGGATGTTGGCCACTTCGGCGCCGCGCCACGAATAGATCGACTGGTCATCGTCGCCCACAACGCAGATGTTCTGGCGGCCCTGCGCGATCAGGCGAAGCCATAGGTACTGGACCTGATTGGTGTCCTGATATTCGTCCACCATGACGTATTTGAAGCGCTGCTGGTACTGATCCAGCACATCGCGGTGGGTGCGCAGGATGTTCAGCATGTGTAGCAGCAGGTCGCCGAAATCGCAGGCGTTCACGGCCTTCAGGCGGTCCTGGTAGAGCTGGTAGAACTTCCTGCCCTTGCCGTTCGCGTAAGCCTCGTTCTCGCCCGCATCGAGGTCACCCGGGTTCAGGCCGCGGTTCTTCCAGCGATCGATGCAGCCGGCCAGCTGCTTGGCCGGGAAGCGCTTTTCGTCGACGTTCTCGGCGACGATCAGCTGCTTGAGGAGGCGCAGCTGGTCGTCGGTGTCGATGATCGTGTAGTTCGACTGCAGGCCGACCAGTTCGGCATGGCGGCGCAGCATCTTCGCGGCGACCGAGTGGAACGTGCCCAGCCACGGCATCCCCTCAACCGCCGGGCCGATCATGTGGCCCACGCGCTCGCGCATTTCGCGCGCGGCGCGGTTGGTGAAGGTCACGCAGAGGATTTCGCTGGGCCACGCAAGGCGCTCGCGCACCAGATGGGCCAGCCGGGTGGTCAGCGCGGCGGTTTTGCCGGTGCCAGCGCCCGCCAGCATCAGCACCGGCCCTTCGGTGGTCAGCACCGCCTCGCGCTGCGGCTCGTTCAGGCCGCCAATCATGGTCTCGGCGGGGCCAGACGAGGGGGGAGGTGCTTGCAGGTTGTTCACCGTGAACAGTTAGGGAACGGGGCGTCGCGGTGCAAGCCCGGTTCGTCGCACCCACGGAACATTCCCCAGCGGCGTGCGTCGTTTCGTTAGCAATAATAATAAATGGAGAGTGAGAATGCGTAAGTCGTTACTCGCAGGATGCGCCGCCCTCGCCATGTTGGCGGTTCCCGCCACCACCCAGGCCCAAAGTGCCCCCGAAACCGACGATGCCGCCATGCCTGCGGAGATGCCAGCCGGACCAGCGGCTGCGCCGGCTTCCGCGATGCCCACATCTCAAGGCGCGGCGCTGACGCCCGCGCAGAAGGCTGTGCATGATGGTTGGACGCCGCAGCAGAAGGCGGACTATGCCTCTTGGCCTAACGACTACAAGGTTTATTACTGGACGCTCAACGCAGACCAGCAGAACGGCTACTGGGCCCTCACCGGCGAGCAGCGCGGGCAAATCTACAAGATGACGCCCGAGCAGCGTCAGATCGCTTGGAATTCTGTGGTCCAACAGATGAAGGGCGAAACGCCGGCAACCCCCGCTGGACAGGCTAATCCTCCGGGTGAGGGGACGCCGACCGCCGGCGTGCCCGACCCGCAGGCGGCCTCACAGGCCGCGCGTCCGGCGATGCCCGCCGATGAGAACTATCAGGGCGGTCCCTATAAAGGCGCACTGACCCCGCCGCCGGCAACCGCGATGGAGAAGAATTACCCCAAGTGCAGCAAGACGGTCACCGACAGCTGCGTAAATCGCGGCGGTAAGTAGAAGGTGATGGGATCGTCGTCCCGGATCTGATCCGGGACGACGGTATAGATCAGCTGACCCGGCGAAGCAGGTGGAGGCGGGCCTTGCCCACATCGCGCTCGGTTTCGGTTTCGAAGCCCTTGATCGACACCGGTTCGCCCTTGCCTGTTTCGAGACTCACCCAGGTTGTCTCGCCGATCCATCCGAGCCGGGCAAGCTTATCGACAGCGACGGCACCCGCGCCGGTGTCATAAGGGGGGTCGAGCATCACCAGATCGAGCGGTTCCTTCGCCGGACCCAGCGAAAGCACCGAACTGGCGCGCACATCGCAACGCGGCTGTGCGCGCAAGGCCGCAATGTTGCCGCGCATCGCGCGGATGGCGGCGGCATCCTGATCCACGAACAGGCAATGCGCTGCCCCGCGTGACAGGGCTTCCAGACCCAAAGCGCCCGATCCGGCGAACAGGTCGGCGACCTTGAGGTCCTCGAACGTGCCAAGCCGGCTCACCAGCATCGAGAACAACGTCTCGCGCGTGCGGTCGGCGGTGGGGCGGGTGGTGTCACCGGCGGGCGCGGCCAGTTTGCGGCCGCGCCATTCACCCGCGATGATGCGGAGGTTGGCGCTCAATCCTCGGCCTCCCCAGCCTCGATTGCGGGGATATTCTCGTCCACGCCGGCATTTTCGTTGGTGCCGGTGTCTTCGTCACCGGCCTCGGCGGCTTTCCTTGCGTCGACGGCCCGAGCGTTGGCTTCGCGCGCCTCGTTTTCCTTCAGGGTACGGCGGAAGGTTTCGAGGTCCTTCTGCGACACTTCGCCGGCTGCCCCCTTGGGCAGGTCGCCCAGGCGGAACGGGCCGTAGGACACGCGCAGCAGACGGCTGACCTGCAGGTCCAGCGCTTCCAGAACGCGGCGGACTTCCCGGTTCTTGCCTTCGGTCAGGGTCATCTCGATCCACTGGTTGCGCCCGGTGCGGCGCTCCATGTTGGCGTCGATCCTGCCGTAAATCACACCGTCGACCTCGATGCCTTCCATCAGCTCTTCCAGACGGCTCTGCGTGATGTCGCCGAAAGTGCGCGCGCGGTAAGTGCGCGGCACGCCGGTGGCGGGCAGTTCGAGCTGGCGCTTGAACTCACCGTCGTTGGTCAGCAGCAGCAGGCCTTCGGTGTTGAGATCGAGTCGGCCGATTGGCATGACTCGGCCCGCACCGTCCGGCAGGGCGTTGCGAAGCGCGCTGTAGATCGTCGGGCGACCAGCCATGTCGCGCTCGGCGGTGATGAGGCCAGCGGGCTTGTGGAACAGGAACAGGCGCGTGCCCTCTGGCGCGGCGACCCGGTTGCCGTCGACGGTGACGCCGGCAAGGCTGGTCAGCACGGTAGAGGGCGTTTCGATCAGATCGTCGCCCAGCCGCACGCGGCCCTCGATGATCATGCGCTCCACTTCGCGGCGGCTGGCAACGCCGGCACGGGCGAGCAGCTTGGCGATCCGTTCGCCTTCGCGGACGGGGAGCGTGGGGTCCTTGGCCGTCGGCGCCTTGGCGCGCGGGGCCGGGCCGGGGCGGGCGATCGGGCGGCCGCCGGTGCG
>NZ_KQ130452.1:360667-1356352 GCF_001046635.1 Novosphingobium barchaimii LL02 | reverse complement strand
GGCCGCCGCCGCGTGCTGCTTCATCGCGGCCAACGCTGCGATAGCTGCTGTCGCGCCCACCTTCACGGCCACCTTCACGGGGCGCGCCTTCGCGCGAATACGTGCCGCGACCGCCGCCACGAGGTGCGTCACCGCGCGGAGAATCGCCGCGCGAGCCGCCGTTGTAGCGCGAGCCACCACCCTGGGAGCCGCCGCTACCGCCGCCGCCACGCGGGCCATCGCCGCGCGAACCGCCGTTATAGCGTGATCCGCCGCCGTCGGAGCCGCCGCCGCTGCGGGGCGATCTTCCGCGATCTCCCCCGGACGAGGAGCCTCCGAAAGACGAGCCCCCAAAAGAGGAACCATCGCGGGATGAGCCGCCGGAATTGCGGCCGCGACCTGGGCCGCCGGACTTGCTGGGTGGTTTGGACATTCGTGCGCCCATACCTGTTGATCGCCGCTTCATCCAGCCTTCCCTTCGCGCGGGGCGGCGCTAAGTTGACCGTAACTACGCCTTAACGGCACCTAAGTGACATCAAGGAGACAGGCGTGGACGCCGATAGCAGTGTTGAGCGTCGCAGCGTCTGGGGCTCGGTGAAGCCTTATTTCGAACGGGAATCGCTGGCTGCGTTCATGCTCGGGCTGTCCTCGGGCTTCCCTTATGCGATGATCGGCGCCACGCTGACCACGCGCCTGGCGCAGGACGGAATCGACAAAAAAGTCGTCACCGCGTTCACACTGGCCTTCCTTGTCTACAACCTGAAGGTGTTCTGGGCCTGGATCATCGACGGCGTGCGCCTGCCGGTGATCGGCAGGCTTGGCCAGCGCGTTTCGTGGATGCTGGTCTGCGGCGTGGCGGTGATGGCCGCCGTCATTAACCTGGCGCTGGTCGATCCGCGCGATGCCTTGCAGGCCACCGTGATCGCCGCCGTGCTGGTGGGCGTGGCGGGTGCCAGCTTCGACATCGTCATCGACGCTTACCGGATCGAGACGCTCAAGCCGTATCAGCTCGGCACCGGATCGGGCATGAGCCAGTACGGCTGGCGCATCGGTTCGGCGGGGGCGGGGGCATTGGCGCTGGTGCTTTCGGCGCGCTACGGGTGGAGTGTGGGCTACATGGCCTGCGCCATGTTCGCGCTTCCCGCCATGCTGGCCGCGCTGTTCCTGGGCGAACCGGAACGCCGCAAGGTGGTGGTCGAGAAAAAGGGCGTCGGCGAAGTCTGGGCCTCCATAGTCGGGCCATTCGGGGAGTTCTTCCGGCGCAACGGCGCTTTCCTCGTGCTGCTGTTCATCCTCGTCCACAAGATCGGCGACACGCTGGCGAACCTGACCTTCCGACTGCTGTTCGACGACTTAGGCTTCAGCAACGACGAGATCGCCATCTACGATATCGGGCTGGGCTTTTGGGCCTACATGATCGGCGTGTTCATTGGCGGCGTTGCTTACGCGCGGTTGGGACTGAAGCGTTCAGTGATGATCTCGCTGGTGCTGATGGGCGTGTCCAACCTCAGCTTCGCCGCGCTTGCGGCAGCGGGGCACAGCAACTGGGGTATGGCCGGGGCAATAGGGTTCGAGAACATCGCCAGCGGCTATGGCGGCGTGGTGGTGATCGCGTATTTCTCGGCGCTGTGCGATTTGCGCTACACGGCCTCGCAATATGCGCTGATCTCGGCGGCGGCGAGCGTGGTGGGGCGGCTGCTGACCGGCACCACGGCGGGCGCGCTGATCGAGGCGCTGGGGTATGTGAACTTCTACCTGCTGACTACGGCGGCCTCGGTTCCGGGCATGGTGCTGTTCTGGTGGATGAGCCGGACCGGGCTGGTCGATCAGGCCATGGGTTCTGCGGGTGAGGTTGAGGCGGAGGAAGACGCCTTCGCTTGACCGCGACGCCATGAGGCCAACTCTTCGGAGTATCGGCGCGGCGGGCCTTGCGCATCGTCATCCTGAACTTGTTTCAGGATCCATTTCTCCGATCAAGCGGCGGTGTGATCTTGCAGGATAGATCCTGAAACAAGTTCAGGATGACGGCGTGTATGTAGCAAAACCTGTGCCCGGCGCAGCTGCGCCTGTCAGTCCGGCATTTCCCCGTTGCCGCGCAGCACTGCACCGGCAAGGTAGAGCGATCCCGCGATCAGCACCGCGCGCGGATTACGCTGCTCCAACTCCCGCAGCGCCGTCGCCACATCAGGCGCGCCCGTCGCGTCAGGTGCCCACTGCGCGAATGCCTCGGGCGGCAGGCAGTCGTGGCCAGGCACCGGCACCAGCGTCACGCTTTCGACCAGCCGGTGCAAAGGATCGAGCAGGGCGCCTGGGTCCTTGCCCGCGATCATGCCGAGGACAAGATGAACTGCGATTTCCTGTTCTTCGAGGAACTTCGCCAGCGCGAGGCCCGCATCGCGGTTATGGCCGCCGTCGAGCCACACCGCCGTGCCGGGCACAAGCCGGGTGAGGGGACCATCGCTCAGAAGCTGCATTCGCGCAGGCCAGCGCGCGGCGCGGATGCCGGCTGCCATGCTTGCGGGGTCGATCGTGAGCACCTGCTGGCGCCGCAACATGGCGACGGCCAGCGCGGCGTTGTCGGCCTGATGCGCGCCGGAGATATGCGGCAGAGGCAGGGTCAGCGAACCGGCGCTGTCCTCGAACCATAGCGCGTCGCTGGTGGCCTGCGCGTTCCAGGCCTCGCCGCGCAGGTAAAGGGGCACTTCCTCCGACGCCGCCAGGGATTGCAGAACGGCCACCACGTCGGCTGGATAGCCCTGCGTTACCAGCGGCACATGGGGGCGACGGATGCCGGCCTTTTCAAAGGCGATTCGCGCCAGCGGCTCGGCGGGTACGCCGTGGTCCGGGGCGAGGAGGAAGCGTTCGTGATCGATGCCCAGCGTTGCAATTCCGCAGGCGAGCGGGGCCGGCAGGACATTGGTGGCATCGAACCGGCCGCCAAGGCCCACCTCGATCACGCAGACATCCGCCGGATGCCGCGCAAATGCGAGGAAGCTCGCGGCGATGGTTGTTTCGAAGAAGCTGACATCCAGCCCGTCCGCCACGTCCAGGACTTCGGCCAGCAATGCCGCCAGCTCGTCGTCGCCCACCAGTTCACCGGCGATGCGGATGCGTTCGTTGTAGCGGACCAGATGCGGACTGGTGATCGCATGGACGCGGTAACCCTGCGCTTCGAGGATCGCGCGCAGATAGGCGCAGGTCGAGCCCTTGCCGTTGGTGCCCGCGACATGAAATGCCGGAGCAATGGCAAGGTGGGGGTCGCCCAGCCGCGCCAGCAGGGTGCGGACCGTGTCCAGCCCAAGCCGTCCTTGCGGCAGGGACAACGCGGCGAGGCGGTGGAGCTGGGCCTGAACGGCGGGCGCGTCCGACACCGCGAAGTCCTTCACGCTCAGCGCGCCGAGTGTACCGCCTGCGCCAGCGCCGAGGTCAGTGCCTGGAGCGGGCCGGGGGCGTCTCTGCCGTGCTGCTTGACGAGATCGACCAGCGCCGAGCCAACGACCACGCCGTCCGCGACTTTGGCAATGGCAGCGGCCTGTTCAGGCGTGCGCACGCCAAAGCCGACCGCGACGGGGATCGTGCTGGCGGCCTTGAGGCGGGCGACCGCTTCGTCGATCGAGCTTTGCGCGGCCTGCTGCTGGCCGGTAATGCCCGCGACGGAGACGTAGTAGAGGAAGCCCGAAGACCCTTCCAGCACGGCGGGAAGGCGTGCGGTGTCGGTGGTCGGCGTGGCGAGGCGGATCAGCGACACGCCCTTGGCGCGCAGGGCCGGGCCGAGTTCGGCGTCTTCTTCAGGGGGAATGTCGACGCAGATGACGCCGTCGACGCCGGCCTTGGCGCATTCGTCCGCGAACCATTCGGAGCCGCGAATCGTCATCGGGTTGGCATAGCCCATCAGCACCAGCGGGACGTTCGGGTGGCGCGCGCGAAAGCCGGTGGCGAGGGCGAAGATATCCGCGGTTTTCGTGCCGGCCGCGAAGGAGCGCAAGTTCGCTTCCTGGATCGCCATACCGTCTGCCATGGGATCGGTGAAAGGCATGCCCAGTTCGATCACATCGGCGCCGCCCGCGACCAGCGCGTCGAGGTTGGAGGCGGTGTCGCCGTCGCCCCCGGTGATGAAGCAGACGAGGGCCGGACCCTTGGCGAAAGCGGTTTCGAAGCGTGTCATCAGGAAAACAGCGTCTTTCCGGAAAAGCGAAGCAAGGCGGCGGTGAGGCCGATGAAAACTGCGAGGTAGCCAAGGCTGACGGCGATGTGGCTCCAGTCACCCCGGAAGGCGAAGGCCCAGAAGTAACCGGCCCCGGAAAGATCGAACGAACGTGCCTTCACAAGGTCGGCAAGCACCCGGATCGCCGGGAACACCGCCATCCAGAGCAGGGCGGCATCGATCAGCGACCGCTGCCACCCGCCCTTTTTCAAAGCTCGAACCCCAGCGCCTCGGCGACAGTGAAGATGTCCTTGTCGCCGCGGCCCGATACGTTGACGACGAGGATCTTGTCTTCGTCCATCTCGGCGGTGAGTTGGGGCAGGGCAGCCAGCGCGTGGGCGCTTTCGAGGGCGGGAATGATGCCTTCGAGGGCGCAGCACAGCTGGAACGCTTCCAGAGCCTGGTCGTCGGTGATCGGCACGTAGCGCACGCGGCCGCTTTCGTGCAGCCAGGAATGCTCCGGGCCAAGGCCGGGATAGTCGAGCCCGGCGCTGATCGAGTGGGCCTCGGTGATCTGGCCGTCCTCGTCCTGCAGCAGGTAGGTCTTGTTGCCGTGCAGGATGCCGGGCTTGCCGCCGGCGAGGCTGGCGGCGTGCTCGCCGGTCTCGATGCCGTGGCCGGCCGCCTCGATGCCGACCATGGCGACTTCGGGGTCGTCAAGGAAGGGGTGGAACATGCCGATCGCGTTCGATCCGCCGCCCACGCAGGCCAGGACCATGTCGGGCAGGCGGCCTTCGGCCTCCATCATCTGCGCCTTGGTCTCGTTGCCGATCACGCTCTGAAAATCGCGGACGAGTTCAGGATAGGGGTGCGGACCGGCAGCGGTGCCGATGATGTAGAACGTGTCATGGACGTTGGCGACCCAGTCGCGCAGCGCCTCGTTCATGGCGTCCTTCAGCGTTTCAGCGCCGCTGGTGACGGGGTGGACCTCGGCGCCGAGCAGCTTCATCCGGAAGACGTTGGGCTTCTGGCGTTCCACGTCCTTGGCGCCCATGAAGATCACACAAGGCAGGCCGAAGCGCGCCGCGACCGTGGCCGTTGCGACGCCGTGCTGGCCAGCGCCGGTCTCGGCGATGATGCGAGTCTTGCCCATGCGCATGGCCAGCAGGATCTGGCCGACGCAGTTGTTGATCTTGTGCGCGCCGGTGTGGTTCAGGTCTTCGCGCTTGAAGTAGATCTTCGGACCCTTGCCCTCAGGCGCCAGGGCACGAAAATGCTCGGTTATGCGCGGCGCGGGATAGAGTGGGCTGGGCCGTCCCACGAAATTCTTGAGCAGATCGTCGAATTCGGCCTGGAATGCCGGGTCGCCTTGCGCCCGGCGGTATTCCTTCTCGAGGTCGAGGATGAGCGGCATCAGCGTTTCGGCGACATACCGTCCCCCGAACTGGCCGAAATGGCCGGTCTCGTCAGGAAGGGAGCGCAAGCTGTTCACGGGCGGTTGGGCTGTCATGGTACTGGCGCTTGGCAGAGGCCCCGGCGCTTGTCCAGACGCCTTTGCATCAGCAGCCCTGCTATACGGGCGATGGAAACCGCTGAACCCTTTTTCAATTGCAAACAATGCAACTGGATTGCGCCAAAAGCATCATAGTGTCCCAATGCTGCAGTTTTGTGTCGTTTTGACCGCCCAGCGGAAATTTTCGTTCATTTTCGCGCAAGGTCGCCGGGACCAGGGGCTGGTCTCCCGCTGAGGGGCGGGATTTTGAATACTGGAGTTTATAATATGCGTATTGCACTTGTTTCGCTCGCTGCGGTTGCCTCGATTGCTGCCGCCACTCCTGCTCTGGCTAACGAAGCACGCGTCGAAGCGCGTACCGGCGTGATCTGGAACGGTAGCGACAGCGACGCAACCGCAGGTATCGCCGCCGGTTACGACTACGATCTCGGCGACAAGCTTTTTGTGGGTGTCCAGGGTTCGGCCGACAAGGTGCTGACCGATAACACCCGCGTTTCGTGGGGCGCTGGCGGCCGTATCGGCGTCAAGGTGCTTCCGGGCACCAAGGCTTATGCCCTGGCTGACTGGGAATCGAAGAACACCCGCTACGGCAACAGCGCAGTCGGCGTTGGCGGCGGCGTCCAGCAGGATGTCGGCTCGCGCTACTACCTGAAGGCCGAGTACCAGCACCTGCTGATCGGCGACAACACCCCCGACGCGGACCGCGGCCTGGTGGGCGTCGGCGTCAAGTTCTGATCGCTGCGTAAGCAGTGTAAGCCAGGAAGGGCGGTCCGCAAGACGGGCCGCCCTTTCTTGCTTGGCGGTGACGAAGAGGCCTTAGCCAGCCTCGCGCACAGCCCGGCAGAATGCGGCGATGCGGCTCTCATCCTTGACGCCCGGCGCGCTTTCCACGCCTGATGAGGTGTCGACCAGCGGGGTGCCGGTCATGCGGATCGCCTCCGCCACATTCGCAGCGTCCAACCCTCCCGCGAGGCCCCAGGCGACCGGGCCCTTCCAGTGCGCGATGAGGCTCCAGTCGAAGCTGAGGCCCATGCCGCCCGGCAACGCGCCCTTGGGCGTCTTGGCGTCGAACAGAATGAGATCCACCGCATCGGCATAGGCGGCGGCGCGTTCAACGTCGCGGGCGGTGGCGACGGGCAGGGCCTTCCATACAGATACCCCGAAACGGGCGCGAAGCTGGGCGGCGCGCTCGGGCGTTTCCTCGCCGTGGAGCTGCAGCGCGTCGAGGCGGGCGGCGCCCATCGCATCGCCGATCGCGGTATCGCTTGCATCGACGAACAGGCCGACGCGGCTGATCCGGCCCTCGGCCCGCGCGGAAAGCTGGGCTGCCTCGGCCGGGGTCACGGCGCGCGGGCTGCGAGGGAAGAACACCAGCCCGATATGCGCGGCGCGGCTCTTGATGGCTGCCTCCAGCGCATCGGGAGTGTTGATACCGCAGATCTTGATTCCCGCGCTGGGCATTGAGATGCTCGCCTCGTATCGCGCCGGGCAGCGGCGCGCGAAGGTGCTATCTAGCGTTCCGTGACAAGGCTGCAATGCCTGTTAGATTGAGGCCTCATCGATCGAGGAGTGACACGAATGAACAGGCTGGCGCGCTTTATCCTGCCGTTGACGGTTGCCGCCATGCTGGCCGGCTGCAACGTGCAGGCTTCGATCAAGGAGGCTGAGGTCGAAGTCGGGCGCTTCCACCAATCGCTGGATGCGGGCAACTGGCAGGCGGTCTGGGCCGGCGCGGACCCGGACTTGCGCAAGGCCACCAGCCGCGATCAGTTCGGCAAGCTGCTCGATGCCGTCCACCGAAAGCTGGGTAAGGTGAAGTCGAGTCAACAGGTCGGCTGGAATGCCAATGCAACCACCGGGGGCAGCTTCGTTACCGTCAATACCGAGACAACGTTCGAGCATGGCACTGGCACCGAACAGTTCGTCTTTCGCAAGGGCGACGCGGATAAGCTGACGCTGGTCGGCTACAATATTCAGTCGCAGGATATGATGATGAATTAAGAAGTCCTGTCCCCCGCCGCCCCGTCTTGCAGGGGCGGCGCTGACCAGACGGTGGCGCCGTTTTGAAGGTCAGCACCATCCTCGCTTGCGAGAGGACGGCGGGGTAGGGCTTGGAACTGCCGCCGCTTTTTAAGGCGCCAGTTCGAACTGAACCGTGACGTTGACGTTCATCTCAAGCTCGCCCGCCGCGACGGGTGGAGCGGCGGAGACGTCCATCGCTTCCTTGCGCATATACATTACCGGCTGCGGCGAGAAGCCGCCGCTCTCGCTGATCGACACGATCCGCGCGACGCGCAGGCCAGATGCCCTGGCATAGAGGTCGGCGCGGGCGCGGGCGGTCTTCATCGCCTCTACGCGCGCTTCGTCCTGCGCGGCCTCAGGCTTGTCGATCGCAAAGTTCGGGCCGTTGACCTGATTCGCGCCAGCCGCCACGAGCGCGTCGATCACCTTGCCCATGTCGGCCAGCTTGCGCTGCCGAACCGAGACGTTGTTGGTGGCCTGATAGCCGACGATCTTCTGCGGACCATCCTCGAAATTACCGTCTGGCAGGCGCTTGGGCTGAGCATAGACCGGGTTGACGCTGAGGTTGCTGGTCTGGACATCGCGGTCGGCGATACCTGCACGCTTCAGCGCAGCGATCACTTGCGTCATCTGTGCCGAATTGGCCGAGAGCGCAGCGCTGGCAGTTGCGCCCTGAGTGGTGACGCCTGCGGTATAGCTGGCAAGGTCAGGAACGCGGGTGGAGGAACCCTGCGCGGTCACCGTCAACAACGTGTGCCCGGTCTCGATCGCGGGAACGGCCTGCTGGGCGAGAGCGGGAGCGGCAGGGATAATCGCAGCGCCAAGGGCACTTGCCGCAAGCAGGCTGAGGGATTTCATTATGGGTCGCACTCCATAGGTTGGCATCTTGGAGCAACGATCTGGAGCCGGGCAGGTTGCGACGTGCTGAACGGCAGGGCGAGGCTTTGTTAAGGTAAGTCGAGTCGAAGATTAAGGGCAGGGGAGCATAGCGCCCCTGCACCCCTGTTAATGCCGGCGTTGTGCGTGCAACAGAGGCCCTGCGCTCATTGAAAGGGAGCGCCGCCGGCTTTCCATCCATCCTTTGCGACATGCGCGAGGTTTCAACGGATAGCGGCTTCGCCGCGGGGGCACCATCACAACAAACCGCCGCCCCAGCCGAGGCGAAACCGCGACACTCCTGGGGTCTGGGGCGATGGCCCCAGATCTTCCCGCTCAAACCTTAAAGAGTGCCCTCGATCGCCCTGGCCGCAGCCAGCGGATCTTCCGCACGGGTAATCGGCCGCCCGATCACCAGCACACTGGCCCCGGCATCGCGGGCTTCGCGCGGCGTAACGGTGCGCTTCTGGTCGCCGACCCTGCCGTCTGCCGGACGCAGGCCGGGGACGACGAAATAGCCGTCCTTCCACTGTTTGTGCACGGCGCCGACTTCGTGGCCCGAGCAGACGATACCGTCGAGCCCTGCCGAGTGGGCGAGGTCCGCAAGACGCAGTGCTTGTGCGTGGGGTTCGTCTTTCACGCCGATGGCGGCGAGGTCGTCCCCGTCGAGGCTGGTGAGGACGGTGACGGCGACTACTTTGCAGTTTTCACCGGCGGCGGCCTTGGCGTCTTCCATCATGGCGCGGCCACCGGCAGCGTGGATGGTGACAATCGAGGGCTGCAGCACGTGGATCGCCTGCATCGCGCCCGCGACGGTATTGGGGATGTCGTGCAGCTTGAGGTCGAGAAAGATCGGCAGCCCCAGCTTGTGCAGTTCGTGGACGCCGTGGTGCCCGTGGGCGCAGAAGAATTCCAACCCCAGCTTGATCCCGCCGATATGGCCCGCGACTTTTCGTGCCAGCGCTTCAGCGGCGTCGAGGCGCGGAAGGTCGAGGGCGAGGTAGACGGGATTGTGGTTCATGACTTCGTGAGATCCGTCGGAGTTTCGAGTAAAGTTGCAGGGGCGGCCTCAGGCGGCGCCATAGATGGTGCCGACGTGGCGCGCAGCGAGTTTTCCAGCGCGGCGATGCGGCGGTTCAGGCGCCAGCGCACGGCGCGCAGGTATGCCCATACCGGCAGCATGCCCAAGCCGAAGAAAAGCAGGGCCACAAGGCCGACCGGCCAATCGAAATGGATGTAGTTGCCGTTGTCGAGCGGCCAGAAGTTCACCGGCGCCCGGTTCCAGTTCATGGCGATGAACGCGACCAGGACCGCGGTGACGAGGATCCACGTGATGGTGCGGATGATCTGCATTCTATCTCCTGCTTTCCCTCCCGGAAACGCCCGATGCTAGGCGGGAAAATTCCGCAAGGGAAGGGGGCGGGGAGCATGGGTGCTCCCCGCGATCGGAATGCTTAGCCGAACACGCGCGCGAAAATCGTGTCGACGTGCTTGAAGTGGTAGTCGAGGTTGAACTTGTCTTCGATCACTTCGACCGACAGCGCGGCGGTCACGTCGGCGTCGGCCTTGAGCAGTTCGAGCAGCGAGAGTTCGCCGTCCGATTCCCACACCTTCATCGCGTTGCGCTGGACGAGGCGGTAGCTCTCGTCGCGGCTCAGGCCGGCCTGGGTCAGCGCCAGCAGCACGCGCTGCGAGTGGACGAGGCCGCCCATGCGGTCGAGGTTCTTCTGCATGCGCGCAGGGTAGATAAGCAGCTTGTCGATCACACCCGTCAGGCGGCCCAGCGCGAAGTCGAGGGTGATCGTTGCATCAGGACCGATGAAACGCTCCACCGACGAGTGCGAGATGTCACGCTCGTGCCAGAGCGCCACGTTCTCCATCGCCGGCACGACGGCCGAACGGACGAGACGGGCGAGGCCAGTCAGGTTTTCGGTCAGGATCGGGTTGCGCTTGTGCGGCATGGCCGACGAGCCCTTCTGGCCGGGAGAGAAGTATTCCTCGGCTTCCAGGACTTCGGTGCGCTGGAGGTGGCGCACTTCGACGGCAAGGCGCTCGATCGAGCTGGCGATCACGCCCAGCACGGCGAAGAACATCGCATGGCGGTCACGCGGGATGACCTGCGTGGAGACCGGCTCGATGCCCAGGCCCATCTTTTCGGCGACGTATTCTTCCACCACCGGGTCGACGTTGGCGAAAGTGCCTACCGCGCCCGAGATGGCACAAGTGGCGACGTCTTCGCGCGCCAGAACCAGGCGCGCGCGGTTGCGGCTGAATTCGGCATGGGCCTGCGCCAGCTTGAGGCCGAAGGTCACCGGTTCGGCGTGAATGCCGTGGCTGCGGCCGATGGTGGGGGTGTATTTGTGCTCCTGCGCGCGGCGCTCGATCGCCGCGAGCAGCGCGTCGAGGTCGGCGATGAGGATGTCGGCGGCCTTAACCAACTGCACGTTGAGCGTCGTGTCCAGCACGTCGGAGCTGGTCATGCCCTGGTGCATGAAGCGCGCTTCCGGGCCGACCTGCTGGGCAACCCAGTCGAGGAAGGCGATGACGTCGTGCTTGGTGACGGCTTCGATCGCATCGATCGCGGCGACGTCGATCCTGGGGTTCGTTGCCCACCAGTCCCACAGGGCCTTGCCGGCGCTTGGCGGCACGGTTCCCATTTCACCCATCTTCACGGCGGCGTGTGCTTCGATCTCGAACCAGATGCGGTAGCGCGCTTCGGGCTCCCAGATCGCGGACATCGCGGGGCGGGAATAGCGGGGGACCATGTTCGACTCCTGTGGCTGACGCGCCCGCCGCTAAGGCGGGCGGCCGCGAAAGGCAAGAGACGAGGGCGGGAGCGCGTATTCTGCGCAGATATGCGCATGCCTTGGTTAACTAGAAATGGGTCGATGACAGGGGTGAAAGGACGGAATTTTAACGAATCTCGCGCAAACGTTTGCACGAAGAGCCGCCACAAACCCGTGCGCAGGCCGCCCAGGGCAACCGCCATAAATGCCAAGCATCAGGCCTATCGTCGCTCCTTTGGCAAGCGCTGTTCTATGCTTCGTTTTATCTGTCGCGATGATCGAATACCTTAGCTTTGAGGGCAACCTCGCCTCGGTATGGCCTGCGAACGGGGTGATCCTGGCGCAGTTGCTGGCGCGCCCGCGCCGCGAATGGGGGCGCTATCTTGTCGCCGCATTCATTGCCGTCGCCGCTGCCGGAGCCTTCACGCGCGGCACGCTGTCAGCGCCCGTCGGTTTCGCGGTGGCCAACGTCGTCGAAATCGCGCTTGCCTCATGGTTGCTGCGCGGCACTATCGACTCAGGTGGACGTCTGCTTCATCATCACGCCTCGGTAGGCCGCTTCGTGATCTGCGCCGGGATCGTTGCACCGGGCGTCGGGGCGCTGCTGGGTGCGGTGATCGCATCCTTCGCGTTCCATCTCTCGATCGGCGTTTCGCTGGCCACCAAGTTCAGCGCCGACGCACTGGGGCTAATGATCTTCACGCCGTTTTTCTTCGGTCTGTTCCACGGGGACTACCGCGCCAGCATCCGCGCCGCCTCACGGGCAGAGCGGGCGCAGATGCTGTTGCTGCTGGTCGCCGTGCTGGCGGTGAGCGTCTCCGTATTCGCCCAGAACCGATATCCGCTGCTGTTCCTGCCGATGGTGCCGCTGATGCTTGTCGCCTTCCGGCTTGGCTGGGAAGGCACCAGCATGGGGGTCATGCTGGTTGCGGTAACGGGCGGCGTGGCGACATGTTACGGCCATGGTCCGGTGAGCCTTTCTGCGGGCGACATGGCGGTGAAGCTGGCCTTTCTGCAATTCTACCTCGCCACCGTGCTAATGCTGATGATGCCGGTCGCCGCTGCGCTTGCAGCGCGGCGAGACCTGATCGAGCGGCTCAGCGAAAGCGAACGCTCGCTCGTTTTGCTGGCAGATCGCTCCGCCATCGTTCTCCTGCGTTTTTCGGTCGAAGGTGCTTGCACCCGCGTGGTGGGCGATGTCGCGACGCTTGTCGGCAAGAACGCCGACCGGCTGCTGGGTGCCCACATCGGCGAACTCGATCCGCCGCTGGGCGAGGCGCTGTTCGGCGCACACTTGCGCGCCGGGACCAGCGACCGCCCGATTATCATAGAGGTGGAGCGTCCCGGCGGCATCTGGATCGAGGCGACCTTCCGCGCAGAGCGTGACGAGCAGGGCATCATGACCGGCTCGGCGGCGACACTGGTCGACGTAACCGCGCGCAAGGCCCGCGAAGGCGAACTCTGCCGTCTGGCCGAGACGGACGAACTGACTGGCCTTTCCAACCGGGCAGGCTTCCTGCGGCGGTTCGAGGCGGCGCTTGCCGACCCTCCGGCCGATGGCCTGAGCATTGCGCTGATCGATGTGGATCGTTTCAAGTCGCTGAACGACGAACTCGGTCATGTTGCTGGGGATGCCGCGCTGGCTGAAATCGGCCGCCGGATCGCCGCGACCTTGCGCGCTACCGATCTTGTGGCGCGGCTAGGCGGGGATGAATTCGTGGTGATGCTGGGCACTGCCGACCCTGAAGTCGCGCAGGATATCTGCCGCCGGCTTGTGGAGAGCGTCGCGGCGGCGCCGGTCGCCCTGCCCCTGGGGGGCGAGGCCGAAGCGCGCATCAGTTGCGGCCTGGTCCACCGCACGCAGGGGCAGGGCGGCATCGACCTGCTCAACCGTGCCGACATGGCGCTCTATGCCGCCAAGCGCGGCGGACGCAACCAACTGATCGCGGCTTAGGCTAGATCGGGGGCCATGCGAACCCGATTCGCACTTCGCCGCGGTGCCTGCCGAGCGCGTCGAAGCTGCGTTCGATGATTATGCCCTGTCCCTGCCGGTCTACCGCGATCACCGTGCTGCACCGCGTGCCGTACGTTTCGTTTCGGATGAAGACCGGCGCGAACCGGGGTTCCGGGCCGAGTTCGGGGCGCTCAGGGTGCGGTGCCGGCTTCTCGTCGCGCAGGGCGGCCAGCAGTGGCCCAAAATCCTTCTCGCCCGCAGCGAACCAGTCGGTGATCGCCTGACCGACCCGCATCGTCTTAGGCCAGGGTACGTCGAAGCCGCCGTTCGACAGTCCGTGAATGCCGGCAGAAAGCGCGCGCATCTCTACCTTGGGGTGGTTGGTCAGGAACGAGGCGCGGCCGCCGTCGACAAAAATAAGGTTGAACGGATTCATCCGCGCCATCTCCTCGCCAAGTGCGATGGGCGGGGTTCCCGCCAGAAGATCGGTGACCAACTTGCCGCGCGACGGGCGGCCAGGCTGCGCACCTTCCGGTACGCGGTAATTGGTGATCAGGGCGAACCGTGCGCTTCTGCCGCCTTTGGCCTCGGTCACACCCAGCCACGTCCCGCAGGCGGTGAGATCGGTGCCGGCGATGATCCCGGAGCCATCCTGCCAGCGCGCCAGCGGTGCGGCGGGACGAGTGTGGAATTCGTCGCGGTTGCCGATGGCGACGAGCAGCCATTCGGGGTGGCTATCCCAGGCGATAGCGGCGACGCACATCTCAGATCAGCCCCTTGGCCTTGAGGCTTACGTAGCCCTCGCGCCCGATCACGACATGGTCGTGCACGCTAACGCCCAGCAATCGCCCGGCTTCGGCGATGCGGTTGGTGATCTCGATGTCGGCGCGGCTGGGTTGGGGCGAGCCTGAAGGGTGGTTGTGGACCAGGATCAGCGCCGCCGCGCCCAGGTCCAGCGCGCGGCGGATGACCTCGCGCGGATGGATCGCCGCTTCGTCGATGGAGCCTTCGCCCACGAGATCGTCGAGGATCAGCATGTTGCGGGTATTGAGATAAAGTACGCGCACCCGTTCAACTGTAAGGTGGGCCATGTCGATCGTAAGATAGTCGATCAGGGCCTGCCACGATCCGATCACCGGGGCCTCGCGCACTTTCTGGCGCGCCATTCGGGTGGCGGCCACGGTGACGATGCGCAGCGCCGCCGCGGTCGCCTCACCCATGCCAGGATGGGCGGCCAGCGTGCGCGGGTCGGTCTGCAACACACCCGCGAGCGAGCCGAACCGCTGCAGTAGCGTGCGTGCCAGCGGCTTCATGTCGCGGCGGGGAACGGCCTGCATCAACAAGAGTTCAATGACCTCGTGATCGCCCAAAGCTTCTGCCCCGCCTTCCAGCAGCCGCTTGCGCAGCCTCCCGCGATGACCGCTCGAATCGTTTCCGGTGCCGGAAGGTGCAGAGGGGCCTGCATCGGTCAAAGCGCTGACGGCGTCATCGAAGAGTGGGGGTTGTTCGGGCATAATGCGTACAAACAATTGCCTTTCCTGCGCGTCCAGCGCAAGTGATGGAGCGGATGTCGCAAGAGCAGGACCATTCCCCCGAAAACCATGACGCCGACACCGGGGATACGCCTGGCGGCGCGAGCAGTGGTGTGCGCCTGGATCCCAGGCTGATGGGCCCGGTGCGCTGGCTGCGCAAATGGCGCGGGCCGATCCTCGTCGTCGAGGGGCTGCTGCTGCTGACGCTGGGCGCTGCTTGGCTGGCCCGCAACGAGATCGCGGACAACCTCATCGAAAGCCAGCTCGATTCGCTCGGGCTGCCCGCGCGCTATGAGATCGTCAGCATCGGCCCTGCCGAGCAGGTGATACGCAACCTTTCCATCGGCGATCCAAAGCGGCCCGACCTTACGGTTAAGGAACTGCGCATCGCCACGCGGCTGTCGTGGGGACTGCCGGGTATCGGACGAATCACCGTCATCAAGCCGCGGCTTTTCGGTTCGTACCGGGGCGGCAAAGTCAGCTTCGGCAGCTTGGACAAGGTACTGTTCTCGGGCAAAGCCGGTCCTTTCACGATGCCCGATCTCGATCTGGGCCTGGTGGATGGGCGCGCGTTGCTGGACAGCGACCATGGCCGCATCGGCGTGAAGCTTGCGGGTGAGGGCGCGCTGCGCGGCGGCTTCGCGGGCGAAATCGCCGCGCTGTCGCCGGGTATCGAGGTGGACGGCTGCAAGGCCGGGCGCACCACGCTTTACGGCAAGCTCACCACCTCGGCCGCGAAACCGCGATTCGTCGGGCCGGTGCGGATGGACGGATTGGCCTGTCCCGCCCGCGCGCTGCAACTGGCGAAAGCGGGTGTGCAACTCGACCTGACGCTGGACGAGGCGCTGGACGGGGGCGAGGGCAGCCTCGGCATTACGGCCGGCCGGGGCCGCTACGGTGCGCAGAAGATCGCCGGTCTTTCGGGTAAAGGCCGCGTCACCTACCGCAAAAAGTCTCTTAACGCGACTTACCGGATAACCGCGCAGGGACTGGAAACGCCGCAAGCCCGCCTTGCAACCCTCGTGTTCGATGGGCGGGCGCGCTCCACGGGCGGCATCGCGCGCTTCGATGTCGAAGGTGACCTGACCGGCCGGGGCGTCGCGCTTGGCGATACGCTCGACCGCGCGATACTTTCCGCGCAGAATTCCGCCGCCGGTACGCTGGGCGAACCGATCGCGGCGCAAGTGCGCGGCGCGCTGGCCCGCGAGATGCGCGGCAGTACGCTGGATGCCAACCTCATCGTGCGCAATTCACAAGAAGGCCTCAGCCTTGTTGTCACGCGCGGTTCGCTGCGCGGCGGGAGCGGGGCCTCGCTGCTTGCCCTGTCGCGCCTGCAGGCGCTGTTCGGCAAAGGCGCGCCCCACGTCACTGGTAATTTCGCCACCGGGGGGCAGCGGCTGCCGCAAGTCTGGGGCCGCATGGAGACGGCGGACAATGGCCGCCTGACGATGCAGGTGGCGATGCCCGATTATCGCGCCGGCTCGGCTGTAATCGGCGTGCCGCGCCTTTCGCTGGTGCAGGACCGCGACGGCGCGCTCGGTTTCACCGGACAGGTGCTGCTGAGCGGCGCCTTGCCGGGGGGCAGTACCCGTAACATGTTGCTGCCGCTCGACGGACGCTGGGGCGCCGACGGCAATCTGGCGGTCTGGCGGGCGTGCAGCAATGTTTCTTTCGACGCCCTCAGCTTCGCCAGCCTGACCATTGACAAGCGGCGGCTTACGCTGTGCCCGTCTCGCGGCGGGGCGATCGTGCAGGGCGCTCCCGAAAACCTGACTATCGCGGCGGGGGTCACCTCGCTCGATTTGTCCGGGCGGCTGGGCGAAACGCCGATTCGCATCGCCAGCGGACCGATCGGATTCGCAATGGGCGCTGCAGGCGATCTGAAGGACGGCGGCGTCCTCAAGGCGGGCGCGATCAGGGTCGCGCTCGGACCGGAGCAAACCGCCTCCCACTTCACCATCAGCCGTCTCGACGCGCGGCTGGGCAAGGATGTCGCGGGCACCTTCGACGAAGCCGACATCGCTCTTGCCGCTGTCCCGCTCGACATGAAACAGGCGGCTGGCACATGGCGCTATGCCGGCGGCGTGCTCCAGATCGATGGCGGGCGCTTCACGCTGGTCGACCGCCAGCCGGTAGCCAGGTTCCAGCCGTTGGTGGCGCGCGACGCGACGCTGCGGCTGGAAGGCAACCGCATTACCGCGCAGGCGCTGCTGCGCGAGCCGACCACCGACCGCGAGATCGTGCGGGCGACCATCGCCCACGACCTGTCGAGCGCTGCCGGCCACGCCGACCTTGCGGTGAACGGCATCACCTTCGACGAGCGTCTCCAGGCCGATACGCTGTCCGGCATGCTGCTGGGCGTCGTATCGGGGCTAAAGGGGCAGGTCCATGGCACCGGCCGGATCGACTGGAACACCAGGGCGGTGACAAGTCACGGCCGTTTCGCCACCGAAGGCGTCGATTTCGCGGCGGCGCTGGGTCCGGTGCGGGGACTGTCGGGCGAAGTGGTATTCACCGACCTGCTCGGCATGGTCACGGCGCCCGCCCAGAAGGTACATATCGCTTCGGTCAATCCGGGCATCGAGGTAACCGACGGCACCCTGTCCTACGAAGTGAAGCCGGGCTACTACCTGCAGATCAACGGCGCGCAGTGGCCCTTCATGGAAGGCACTCTTAACCTCGACCCCGCGCACATGCAGATCGGTGCGGCTGAAACGCGCTATTACACCCTGCGTGTCACCGGCCTCAACGCAGCGACGTTCGTGCAGCATCTCGAACTCGAAAATATCAGCGCCACCGGCACATTCGACGGCGAGATGCCGTTGATTTTCGATGAGAACGGCGGCCGGATCGAGAACGGGTTCCTGCGGTCGCGCATGCCGGGCGGCAATGTCTCGTATAACGGCGCGCTGACCTACAAGGACCTCTCGGCGATGGGCAATTTCGCCTTCGCGGCGCTAAGGTCAGTGAACTACAAGGACATGGAAATTGGGCTGGCCGGTTCGCTCTCGGGCGAAATCGTGACGCGGATCAGCTTCGACGGCCTCAGCCAAGGGCAGAACGCCAGCCGGAACTTCATCACCAAGCAGATCGCTAAGCTGCCAATCCGTTTCATAGTAAACCTCAAGGCGCCGTTCTTCAGCCTGTTCGGCTCGATGCGCTCGCTTTACGATCCCGCTTTTGTGGCCGACCCCCGAATGCTGGGTTTGCTCGATGCAGAAGGCAAGCGCCGCGAATCGGCGCCTGACGCCACTGTCATCCCCCCAGCACTTCCATCCACCGCCATTCAGCCTCCAGTCAGCGAGAAAAAGCCATGACGTCGTGTGAATTGACCGGAAGCGTTCCGGCTGCAAGAAACCCGGCGATGAATGACGGGCATGATATCGAGCAGCTGGCAGGCACAGGGTCCGGAAGGCGCGCCGTTCGCGCTGCAGGGATTGCCGCGATGATGGTGGCGGTTTCAGGGGCGTTCGGGCTCGGCGGGTGCATACAGGTTGCAGCACCCGACAAGCCGATCGTCATCGAACTGAACATCAACATCAGGCAGGAAGTGGTCTACCGTCTTGCCGCTGACGCGGCCAAGACCGTGGATGAGAACAAGGGTATATTCTGATGACGAGGATGCGTTTTTCCGGCGCTGTTGTCGCCGCGGTTCTCATGGTTTCCGGTATTTCTGCGGCCCATGCCGACGGCCGCAGCCCGGCCTACACCGCTGCGCGCGCAGCCGGGCAGGTGGGCGAGCAGAACGACGGCTATCTGGGCGTGGTGGGCAGCCAGGGCGCCGATATTGCCGCGATGGTGCGTGACCTCAACAACCAGCGCCGCGCGGTCTACACGGGCGCCGCTGCGGGCAAGAGCACTATTCAGGAATATGCTTTCACCACCGGCTGCAAGCTGATCCGCGACACCAAGGTCGGTGAGAAGTATCAGGGGCTCGATGGCGGGTGGAAAACGCGCGGCAGCGGCGCACCGGAACTCGATCCGCGCTGCCCCTGAACCTGTCCCGTATCGAGGATGGACAAAAGTATCAGGCCAGGCCGCGAAAGCGTTTTTCGCTGGCGGTGGCGAATCAAGAAAAGGTCGGAAGCCTTCGCGCCTTTCCGGCCTTTTTCTTGGCATTTCGCCGTGTATCGCGGATGCGGTATTGGCAGGGACGGGGCGCTGTATTGTTGGCCCCGCGCGTTTCTAGAGCGTGAGAGCTGTCAACAACGGGCGATGCTGCGGCCCGCCCGCGGTTGACTCGGGAAAAGCCCCACCCTAAGGGGGCGGCGCTCTTGGCGGGCAGCCGTCGTTTGCGTCTTGCGTTCCTGTTGTCATAATGAGGAGCCTGACATGACCGACGAGCCACCTGTCCGAGACCCTGTGGGGGAGGATGCGCGCATCGATTCGCTTGACGAAAGGCTGAAAGCCCTTCGCGAGCGGGAAGAGGAACGCAACCGACCGAAGGCCGGTGCGGAAACCGATGCGAGCTATCGCCTTGGAAACCGCGTCCTTTCGGAACTGCTGGGGGGTCTTGCGGGCGGACTGTTCCTGGGGTGGTTGATCGACCATTTCGCTGGTACGTCCCCTTGGGGTCTGATGGTGATGCTGTTCGTTGGAATCGGTATTGCCTTCAGGAACATAATCCGGATTACGAACCGGCGCCCGGACTGACCCATTTGGGGGGATGGAAGGGGCGCTGTCGTTCATTGGCGACAGGGAAACTCGCGTGGCAGCCGAAGCGAAGCTCGACCCGATGCACCAGTTCCAGCTCGAGAAGCTGGCGGGCGCGGACTGGAACATTGCCGGTTACAACGTCGCTTTCACCAATAGCGCGCTGTGGATGGCCATCGCGACGCTGGCGTTGATCGTCTTCGTTGCCGGCGGCATGAAGCGCGCCGTCGTGCCTGGCCGCTGGCAGATGGCTGTCGAAACCTTCACCGGTTTCATTGACGGCATGCTGGCAGCCAACGTCGGCAAGAACGGCAAGAAGTACGTTCCGTACATCTTCTCGCTGTTCATGTTCATCCTGTTCGCCAACTTCCTTGGCCTGATGCCGCTCGGCGTCGTCGGCGTGCACGCATTCACCTTCACCAGCCACTTCTCGGCTACCGGTGTCCTGGCGGTGCTGTCCTTCGGTATCGTGCTCATCGTCGGCTTCTCGAAGCACGGCTTCCACTTCTTCTCGCTGTTCGTGCCGCACGGCACCCCCATCGGCATGATCCCGATCATCTTCGTGGTCGAGCTGATCTCGTTTCTGGTGCGCCCGTTCAGCCTCGGCCTGCGACTTTTCGTTGCGATGATGGCCGGCCACGTCCTGCTCGAGGTGCTTTCTAGCTTCGTCATCAGCGGCGGTAACAACGGTCCGATCATGTTCGTGATCGCCGGGGTCCCCAGTTTCGTCCTGATGGTCGGCATCTGCGCTCTCGAGCTGCTGGTCGCCGGTATCCAGGCCTATGTTTTCGCTCTTCTCACGTGCGTCTATCTGAACGACGCAGAGAACCTTCACTGATTTTTTCTACCACACTCGGGTTTACCAAAGGGAGTTTTTGAAATGGACGCAGAAGCTGCAAAGATGCTCGGCGCTGGCTTCGCCGCTATCGGTGCCGGCCTCGCTTCTATCGGCGTGGGCAACGTCTTCGCGAAGTTCCTCGAAGGCGCACTGCGCAATCCGGGCGCCGCTGACGCCCAGCAGGGTCGTCTCTTCATCGGTTTCGCCGGTGCTGAGCTTCTTGGCCTGCTTTCGTTCGTCATTGCCGCGCTGCTGATCTTCGCCTGATCCAGCGCCTGACCGGATTGGCTCCGGCTGCCTCATACCCTTTGGTTGAGGCGGCCGGGACTTTCTACGGTTCAAGATTTTTCACGGCAACCTCGAGACAAGGCTGACCAATGCCTCAGATCGCACAGCTAGGCGAGTTCTACTCCAGCCAGATCTTCTGGCTGCTGATCTTCTTCGGTATCACCTTCTTCGTCGTCGGACGCGGTATGGTTCCGAAGGTGATGGACACCGTCGCGAGCCGCGACAAGCAGATCGCCGACGACCTCAAGGCTGCCGAAGCCGCGCGTGCGCAGGCGGACGCGGAAGAAGCCGCATGGCGCGCTCGTGAGAATGCCAACCGCGCCCAGGCGCAGGGGCTGATCGCGGATGCGCGCGGTAAGGCTGCTGCCGCCACCGCGCAGCGTCTCGCTGTCGCCCAGGCCGGCATCGACGCCACCATCGCCGGGGCCGAAACCCGTATCGCCGAGGCGCGCCGTTCGGCCGCCGACGAGATCGAGACCGTCGCCGCCGACGCCACCCGTGAGATCGTCAGCCGCGTTGCCGGCCTCTCGCTTGACGACGCCGCCGTGCGCGGCGCGGTGAAGGAGAACCTGGTCCATGGCTGAAACCTCCGTGCCTGACGCCAACGTTGCCGTCGAACATGGCCTCGCTCACGAGGGTGCCGAGCTGACGGGTGCGCAGACCGCGCATACCGCCGCGGCTGAGCATCACGCCGAACCGCTGTTCCTGGGCTTCGCGCCTCCGGTTGCGGTTGTCAGCGCCTCGATGATCGTCCTGCTCGCTATCCTGGTCTGGAAGGGTGCGCCCAAGATGATCACCGGCGGGCTCGACTCCAAGATCGCCGAGATCAAGGCGCAGCTTGCAGAAGCGAAGACCCTGCGCGCCGAGGCCGAAAGCCTGCGCAAGGAATACGCGGACAAGATCGCCGGCGCCGAAAAGGACGCCGCGGCTATGCTCGACCATGCCCGTCACGAAGCCGAGGCGATCATCGCCAAGGCCGAGAAGGACACTGTCGAAGTGGTGGCCCGCCGCGAAAAGATGGCGCAGGATAAGATCGGCGCCGCCGAATTTGCTGCGGTCACCGGCTTGCGCAACCAAGCAGCCGCTGCCGCTGCTGCGGCCGCTAAGGTTTTGATTGCCGCCAACCATTCGGCAGACGCGGACAAGGTGCTGGTCGACCAGGCCATCGCCGGAATCTGATTTCGGCCCGAAAGGGCAGGTAAAACAGGCCTCCGTCCCTCGGGACGGGGGCTTTTTTGCGTCCGGGCAGGTGCGGTTAAAGGTAGGATGAAAACTCGGAGTTTGACGCCGCGCAGACAGGCGATAGGCTTCACTTCCAGAAAAGAAGGAGAGGCTCATCATGTTCGTGAAGTTTACCGGTGCCGACCGTACCCCTACCGCGATCAATGCAGCACAGGTCACTTTCGTTTCGCAAGTCGATGTTGGAACCCGCGTTCGCTTCGGCGAGGGACGCTCCGTCACTGTCATCGAACCGCTGGAGGAGGTTATGAAGCGTCTCAACCTGACACTGTCATTTCCGGATACCTGACGCGCAGGTTGCCCCCCGTAGCTTGATGATGAGGAGGCGGGCGCGTGGCAGCGCAGGCGGTGTCGGGATTTTCCCGAATCACTGATTTCTTTGGCGGCGCCTCTCCACTTCGCTGCGCGAAACGGGGAGGCGTCCGTGCCTAGAAATTATCCTTCGCGCTCCTGAGCGCGGCAAACGTCTCCACCGCATCGCCGCCGCCCCAGCGTGCCTGCATCGCCTGATCGTCGGCGCGCAGAAAAGGGTTGGTCGCCAGTTCCCGTTCGAGTTTGGCGGGGACAGTGGGCAGTCCCTTTTCGCGGCGGCGGGTTATTTCCTGCGCATAGGCCTGCAATTCGGCGTTGTCCGGGTCGGCGTGGAGCGCGAAACGGGCGTTAGAAGCAGTGTATTCGTGCGCGCAGTAGACCATCGTCACGGCGGGCAGGGCCTTCAGCCGCTGGAGCGAGGCCCAGAACTGACCGGGTGTGCCCTCGAACATGCGTCCGCAGCCTAGCGCGAACAGCGAATCGCCTACGAACGCGATCGACGCGCCGGGCAAATGGTACGCGATGTGGCCATTGGTATGGCCGCCGACATCGATCACGAAAGCCTGGCGGTCACCGATAGAAACGACATCGCCCTGGCCCACGGCGCGATCGACCGCCTCGATTTTGGCGGCATCGCCGACCGGGGCAGTTACGCGGCACCCCGTCGCTGCCTTGATGGCGATGTTGCCGCCGGCATGGTCCGGGTGCCAGTGGGTGTTCCAGATCTGGGTGATCTGCCAGCCCTTGTGCGCTGCCTGGCGCAGGTATTCGTCGGCATCCGGCGTGTCGATACACACGGTCTCTCCGCTTTCGCTGTCGTGGAGCAGGTAACCGTAGTTGTCGGACAGGCAGGGAAACTGGTGGACTTCAAGCATTGTGACCTCTCCTTGCGCGGAAGAGATGTAAGCATTCATGCGTCGGCGGGGAAGGGCAGGTTGAGCTGCCAGCTCACGCCGTGGACGTCGCTGAGCCATGTAAACATTGCGCTGAATTCGTAGGCGTCCAGCGGCATCATGACCTTGCCGTCGGCGCCCAGCACCTTTGCGGCGTGACGAAGCTGTGCCTCGTCGTCGCAGTCGATGAAGATCGAGGTCGAGGGGGTGAAGGTGAAACCGTGGGGTATGTCGCTATCGAGGACATGCCATTGCGTTCCGCCGAGGGTGAAGTGCGCGCGGGCGATCTTGCCTTCGAATTCGCCGGCCCCGTGATGATCGAGCGCTGTCACCTCAAGGTGATCGGGAAAGGCGCGCTTCCACAGCATGAGCGCATCCTGTGCGTCGCCCTGGAACATCAGGAAGGGGGTGGCGTGCATGGAAGCCTCCGTCTCGTCACTGCTTCTGGATCAGACAAAGCGGTGGGAGCGGGGATGTTCCATTCTTCCCAGGACTGAGAATAAGCAAAAGCCCGCCCGGATTGCTCCGGACGGGCCTTGCTTTTGTTTGACCTGCAACCTGGGCTGCGGGTCGAAGCTATCAGCGGTTCTTGAGCGCTTCGCCCAGGATGTCGCCGAGCGATGCGCCCGAGTCGGACGAACCGTACTGCTCCACTGCTTCCTTCTCTTCGGCCAGCTGGCGGGCCTTGACCGAGAAGTTCGGCTTCTTGGAACGGTCGAAACCGGTAACCATGGCGTCGAGCTTCTGGCCGACCTGGAAGCGGTCGGGGCGCTGCTCGTCGCGGTCGCGGCCGAGGTCCGAACGCTTGATGAAGCCAGTGGCGCCATCGTCGCCAGCCTGGACTTCCAGGCCGCCGTCGCGGACTTCGAGGATGGTCACGGTGGTGACCTGACCACGGCGCAGGCCGCCTTCGGCGCCCGATGCAGCAACACCGCCAGCTGCCGGAGCACCGCGCTCGAGCTGCTTCATGCCGAGGCTGATGCGCTCCTTCTCGACGTCGACGTCGAGAACCACGGCCGAAACCTCTTCACCCTTGCGGTGCAGAGCCAGCGCGTCTTCACCCGAGATGCCCCAGGCGATGTCGGACATGTGGACCATGCCGTCGACGTCGCCGTCGAGACCGATGAACAGGCCGAATTCAGTGGCGTTCTTGACTTCGCCCTCAACCTGCGAACCGACGGGGTGCTTCTCGGCGAAGGCTTCCCAGGGGTTCTGCTGAGCCTGCTTGAGGCCGAGGCTGATCCGGCGCTTGTCGGAATCGACCTCGAGAACCATGACTTCGACTTCCTGCGAGGTCGAAACGATCTTGCCCGGGTGGACGTTCTTCTTGGTCCAGGACATTTCCGAAACGTGGACCAGGCCCTCGATCCCGGCTTCCAGCTCCACGAAGGCGCCGTATTCGGTGATGTTGGTGACAGTGCCCGCCAGCTTCGCGCCGACCGGGTACTTGACGGCTGCGCCTTCCCAGGGATCGCTTTCCAGCTGCTTCATGCCGAGGCTGATGCGCTGGGTTTCCGAGTTGATGCGGATGATCTGCACCTTCACGGTATCGCCGATGGCGATGACTTCGCTCGGGTGGTTGACGCGCTTGTAGCTCATGTCGGTGACATGGAGCAGGCCGTCGATGCCGCCGAGATCAACGAACGCACCGTAGTCGGTGATGTTCTTGACGACGCCGTCGATGACCTGACCTTCGGTCAGCTTGTCGATCAGTTCGCTGCGCTGTTCTGCGCGGGTTTCTTCGAGGACGGCGCGGCGCGACACGACGATGTTGCCACGGCGACGGTCCATCTTGAGGATCTGGAAGGGCTGCGGCACATCCATGAGCGGGGTGACGTCGCGTACGGGGCGGATGTCGACCTGCGAGCCGGGAAGGAATGCAACGGCGCCGTCGAGATCGACGGTGAAGCCGCCCTTGACCCGGCCGAAGATCACGCCTTCGACGCGCTTGCCTTCACCGAATTCGTTTTCGAGCTTGTCCCAGGCGGCTTCGCGGCGTGCGCGGTCGCGCGACAGCATCGCTTCGCCGTCGGCGTTCTCGACGCGGTCGACGTACACTTCGACTTCGTCGCCGACCTTCAGGCCGTGATCTTCTTCACCGCGAGCGAATTCGCGCAGCGAAACGCGGCCTTCGCTCTTGAGGCCCACATCGATGACCGCCTTGTCGTTCTCGATAGCGGTGATGGTGCCCTTGACGACACGTCCTTCGAAGCCGTCGTCGGCAGCGCCGCCGAACTGGTCATCGAGCATTTTCGCGAAATCGTCGCGAGTCGGATTGGCAACAGAGGCCATGTAACCCATTTCCTTCGTTCGATTTTCCGGCCTGGCGGTTGAATCCGCCGGTCTTTTCTCCATGGCCCGCACCATGCGGGCCAGGGGCCAAAGGGGCCGTACTGCCGCGATGGCCGGATGCCGGTCGCGGCGTCCTGGCGATTCTCGCGAACCTTCGGGACCGGCGGCGCTTAGGCCTGAGGGCGCGGAAATGCAAGGGAAATGGCGGGTACGGGGAGGATTTGGGGCGGCTGCACGCAGCTTTGTGGCGGGGCTTCGTCGAACGCTGCCATGACAGGCAGGGCGCTCATGAGCTGCGTCTAGAAAACGCGTCTAGAAATAGCTCCAGCACAGCCGGTATCGCCCCCGAGGATTTGCCGGTGTCAGCGCTGCTTCTTGGTGAGGGGCGCGGTAAAATCGGGGTCCTTCCTTGCCACCCAGTCTACGAACTTGCGCACGTTCGGGTTGTCGAGCAGCCCTTCCACATTCATCCCGTGGCGCTGCAGTTCGGAGTTCGTGAAGTTGGTGATGATCGCCTGTTGGCAGATGGGATGCATGGGCACGGTATCGCGCCCGCCCCGGCTTTTAGGCACGGGATGGTGCCAGACGATGGTCTTGCCGGTGGGCCGACTGCAGAGCCAGCAGGGCACGACCTCTACGGGAGCCTCTTCTTCGTCTGCTACGTCTTCGTAAGGACCGTGTTTGGGGTGCTTGCGGGCCATGGCTCTACCTGAATTCTCTGAAATTACGCTGTATATAGCGGCGCACGGTGGATTGCCACATCGCTGGCCGGCACATCGCGTTCAGCCCTGCGCCGAGGCGAGCGCGATTTCGGCGATGCGAATCGCTTCGGCCACGGCCTGATCCCGGTCGAGGTCGGAAGTGTCCAGAACCACGGCGCCCGGCGCCACCACCAGCGGCGCGTCCTTGCGTGAACGGTCGCGTTCGTCGC
Organism: Novosphingobium barchaimii LL02; assembly: GCF_001046635.1. Lineage (GTDB taxonomy): Bacteria > Pseudomonadota > Alphaproteobacteria > Sphingomonadales > Sphingomonadaceae > Novosphingobium > Novosphingobium barchaimii. Next base: position 1,330,100 of record NZ_KQ130452.1, on the reverse strand, counting down.
GGGCGGCGAGGTCGGCGGTGATTGCTTCCAATGTGATGTCGCGGCCGTGGCTTTGCATTTCGGCGAAGCGGCGGCGGGCGCGGGCCTGGGTACTGGCGGTGACGAACAGCTTGGCGGTGGCATCGGGCGCGATGACGGAGGCAATGTCGCGCCCGTCGAGCACGGCGCCGCCCGCCCGCGTCGCGAAGGCGCGCTGGCGGTCGTAGAGGGCGCGGCGAACGGCCGGATGCACCGAGACGCGGCTCGCAAGCCCGCCGGTTTCCTCGGAGCGCAGTTCGGGATCGAGCAGCAGACTTTCGGGGAAGGCGCAGGCGGCGAGGGCCGCTGCCGGGTCTTCCAGGTTGCCGCCGTCCAGCACACACTGGCGGCCCACCGCGCGGTACAGCAGGCCGGTGTCGAGGTGGGGCACGCCGAAGTGGGCGGCAAGCGCGCGCGCGATGGTGCCTTTGCCTGAAGCGGTGGGGCCGTCGACGGCGATAATCATGCCGCCAACTCGTCCAGCATGGCCTCGAAGACCGGGAAACTGGTGGCGATGGGGCGGGTGTCGTCGACCTCGACGCCGCTGCGGCTCGCGATGCCCGCGATCGCCATCGACATGGCGATGCGGTGGTCAAGGTGAGTGGCGATCGCGCCTTGGCTGCCGGGCAGGGGCTGGCCCCCGGTCCCGGTGATGACAAGGCCGTCCTCGGTTTCGCGCACTGCTGCGCCGGCGGCGGTGAGGGCGGCGGCCATCACCGAGATACGGTCCGATTCCTTGACGCGCAGTTCGTCGAGGCCGGTGGTGGTGGTGACGCCTTCCGCCAGCGAGGCGGCGACGAACAGGGCGGGAAACTCGTCGACCATGCTGGGCACGATGGCGGGATCAACATCGATGCCCTTGAGGGCTGAGTGGCGCACAAGGAGGTCCGCAACCGGTTCGCCGCCAACTTCGCGCGGGTTCACTTCCTCGATGGAGCCGCCCATCAGGCGCAGCACTTCGACGATCCCGGCGCGGGTGGGGTTGAGGCCGACGTTCTCGATCAGCACTTCACTGCCGGGCACGACGAGCGCGGCGACGATGAAGAAGGCGGCCGAGGACGGGTCGCCGGGAACCTCGATGGTCTGCGGCTTCAATTCGGCTTCGCCCCTGATCGAGATGACGCGGGCGCCCTCCGCGTCGGTTTCGACGGTCAGTTCGGCGCCGAAGCCGCGCAGCATACGCTCCGAGTGATCGCGGGTTGGAACTGGCTCGATGACGGTGGTGATGCCCGGGGTGTTGAGGCCGGCAAGCAGGATCGCGCTCTTCACTTGCGCCGAGGCGACCGGCAGTCGGTATGTGATCGGTACGGCGGGGCTTGCGCCCTTGAGAATGAGGGGAAGGCGGCCACCTTCCGATGCCTCGAAAATGGCGCCCATGTCGGATAGCGGATCGATAACCCGCCCCATCGGGCGTTTCGACAGGGAGGCGTCACCGGTGAAGGTCGCGGTGATCGGGTGGCTGGCGATGAGACCCATCAGCAGGCGGGTCGAGGTGCCCGAATTGCCCATGTCGAGCGGCGCCCCGGGCTGGAGAAGCGCGCCTACGCCCACCCCGTTTATGACCCATTCGCCGGATTCGAGCCGCTCCACCGACGCGCCCATCGCTCGCATCGCGGCGGCGGTGGCCAGCACGTCTTCGCCTTCGAGCAGCCCGGTCACGCGCGTCTCCCCCACGGCAAGCGCGCCCAGCATGATCGAGCGGTGGCTGATCGACTTGTCGCCCGGCACCCGGATGCGTCCCTTGAGAGGCCCGGCGGGCAGGAAACGACGAGGGCGCATCGAGGCGGGGTCGGCGTGGCTCACAACAAGGGTCTTTCCGGGGTGGGAGGGGGTGAAAATCGGCCCGGCTTTTGACAGCGCGTGCCGCCTATGGCAAGGCGCGCGCCCTGATGAGGGCAGTTCGCAGGATTTTGCCACGCTTGCTTTTGTGTGCGCGCCTTCCCATCAAGACGCAGATTTATACGCCCGCGCCATTTGGGACGGGCCAGACGAGGATTTTCCATGGCCAAGGCTGAATGGGGCGCCAAGCATGGCTGCCCGAAATGCGGCACCCGCTTTTATGACCTGGGCAAGGACGACCCGGTCACCTGCATCGAATGCGGCAACGCATGGCACCCCGAGCCGGTGCTGAAGTCGAAGCAGCCCATCCCCTATGAGCAGATCCAGAAGAAGGAGGTCGTCGAGACCGAAGACTCCGATCTGGCCGAAGAGGATCTGGACATCGACGAGGACGAGGATTCGCCCGACAACGATGTGGATCTCGGCGGTGACGACGATCTCGGCATCGGCGCCGGTGACGACGACAAGGACATCGACAACTGATGTCGCAGGGGTGTCAGAAAAATCTGACACCCCTTTAATTTTCCTCTTGCCAAGTTTTCAGACCGCCACTAGATGGCGGCCTCCCAAGCGGAACGGCCTCTACGGAGCGCCTGAAAACAAGGGAACGGGTCGATCCTCCCAGGGTCAACCTGCTGAAATGATTGGGGCCTTAGCTCAGCTGGGAGAGCGCCTGCATGGCATGCAGGAGGTCAGCGGTTCGATCCCGCTAGGCTCCACCATTTCAAACAAGCCGGTTTTTCGGACCGGTTTGACATTGCAGTATCGCATGTTTGCGACACGCTGGTTGACGAGGTTTCGTCCGCCGGCGTTTTTCGCATAAAGTCATGCACGCCGGTCAGCGAGGTTTCGCCCACCGGCGTTTTTTGCGTTTCGCGGCGGGTTTGATCGGCCCGGCCCTGATTGGAGTGAACGGCCCATGTTCGACAGTCTGTCCGATCGCCTTGGCGGCGTCTTCGACAAGCTGCGTGGGCGCGGGGCGCTCAAGGAGCAGGATGTCCTCGATGCCATGCGCGAAGTGCGCATCGCGCTTCTCGAGGCAGACGTCGCGCTCCCGGTGGTTCGACGCTTCATCGATCAGGTTACTGAAAAGGCCGTTGGCCAGAACGTCCTCCGCTCGGTCACGCCGGGCCAGCAGGTCGTCAAGATCGTCAACGACGCGCTGATCGACATGCTGGGCGGCGAAGACGTCCCCGGCCTCGACCTTGAAGCCGTACCGCCGATCGTCATCATGATGGTCGGCCTTCAAGGCTCGGGCAAGACCACCAGCACCGCCAAGATCGCCAAGCTTCTCAAGGAGAAGCAGGGCAAGAAGGTCATGATGGCCTCGCTGGACGTCAATCGTCCGGCGGCGCAGGAACAGCTTCAAGTGCTGGGCACGCAGGTTGGCGTCGCCACCTTGCCGATCATCTCGGGCCAGCAGCCGACGGAAATCGCCACGCGCGCCATGCAGGCTGCGCGCCTCCAGGCGGTGGACGTCCTGCTGCTCGATACCGCCGGCCGTCTCCACGTCGACCAGCAGCTCATGGACGAGATGAAGGCGGTTGCCGCCATCTCGACTCCGCGTGAAACACTGCTCGTTGTCGATTCGCTTACCGGGCAGGACGCCGTGAACGTCGCCCAGTCCTTCGCCGGACAGGTCGATCTCACCGGCGTCGTGCTGACCCGCATGGACGGCGATGCGCGCGGCGGCGCGGCGCTGTCGATGCGTGCGGTCACTGGCAAGCCGATCAAGTTCGCAGGCACCGGCGAGAAGATGGAGGCCCTCGAGGTCTTCCACCCCAGCCGTGTCGCCAACCGCATCCTGGGCATGGGCGACATCGTCTCCATGGTCGAGAAGGCGGCTGAAGCGGTCAAGGTCGAGGACGCCGAAGCGCTTGCCAAGCGCATGGACCAAGGCAAGTTCGACATGAACGACCTGCGCATGCAGCTCAAGCAGATGCAATCCATGGGCGGCCTCGGCATGCTGGCGGGCATGATGCCCGGCATGAAGAAGGCCAAGGCGGCAATGCAGGCGTCGGGCATGGACGACCGCGTGCTGCTGCGCATGGATGCTATCATCGGTTCGATGACCCCCAAGGAACGCGTCAATCCCGCGCTGCTCAATGCCAAGCGCAAGATCCGTGTCGCCAAGGGTTCGGGCACCCAGGTCCAGGACGTCAACAAGTTGCTGAAAATGCACATGGAGATGTCCAAGGCCATGAAGCAGATCAAGAAGATGGGCGGCCTCAAAGGGCTGGCCGCGATGTTCGGCAAGGGCGGCCTTGATGCTGCCATGCCGGGGCTGGGCGGGCAGGGCCTTGGCGGCGGGATGAGCGGAATGCCCAGTCTCGGCGGTCCCGATCTCAGCAAGTTTCTCAAGAAATAATCACACACGCATTTTTCAAGTTTATCAGGAAGGTAACAGCATATGTCCGTTTCGATCCGTCTCTCGCGCGGTGGTGCCAAGAAGCGCCCTTACTACAAGATCGTCGTCGCCAACTCGCGCGCTCCGCGCGACGGCGCCTATCTTGAGCAGGTCGGCACCTACAACCCGGTCCTCCCCAAGGAAGACGAGAACCGCGTTCGTCTGGTCGAAGACCGCGTGCGTTACTGGCTCGGCGTTGGCGCCCAGCCGACCGACCGCGTTGCTCGCATGCTCGACAAGGCCGGCATCAAGGAGCGCGCAGCTTCGGTGAACCCGACCAAGGCAGAGCCGGGCAAGAAGGCCAAGGAGCGCGCTGAAGATCGTGCCACCAAGGTTCGCGAAGCTGAAGAAGCTGCTGCCGAAGCTGCCGCCGCCGCCGCCGCTGCTGCCGCCGCCCCGGCCGAAGAAGCTCCCGCTGAGGGAGCTGCTCCCGAGGCCACCGAGGCATCGACCGAGGCCTAAGTCTTGGTTGACGGCAAGAAGGCCAAAGGAATGGATCGCCCCGTCACGCTCGCCGCCGTTACCGGCGCGCACGGCGTGACGGGCGAGGTCCGCCTCAAGCTGTTCGGAGAAGGCGTGGCTGCGCTCAAGCGCTACCGCGCCTTCAACGATTCCAGTCTCACCGTTTCCAAGCTCAAGGACGACGGCAAGGGCGGCGCGATCGCCCGCTTCGCCGAAGTCACCGATCGCACGGCGGCGGAAAAGATGCGCGGAACCGCGCTCACCGTGCCCCGCTCCACGATGCCGGCGCTGGAGGAGGGCGAGTACTACTACGCCGACCTGCTGGGCCTGCCCGCCGTTTCCGACGAGGGCGAAGCGCTCGGCATCTGCATCGCGGTCGACAATTTCGGTGCCGGCGACGTCATTGAGATCGAGTGTTCGGCCGGCGAGGACGGCAAGAAGCGCCGCTTCATGGTGCCGATGACCCCCGCTGCCGTGCCCGAGTGGGACGCGGACAGGCTGGTCATCACTGCGGCTTTCGCGCAGCCATGACCTTCGCGGCCACCGTCCTGACCCTTTATCCCGAGATGTTTCCCGGGCCGCTGGGCGTAAGCCTAGCGGGCAGGGCGATGGCCGAGGGCAAGTGGTCGCTCAACCCCGTCCACATCCGCGATTTCGCGGCTGACAAGCACCGGACGGTCGATGATACGCCTGCGGGCGGCGGCGCCGGAATGGTGCTGAAGGTGGACGTGCTGGCAGCTGCCATCGACCATGCCCGTGAACTGGCCCCGGACGCCCCGGTTCTCGCTATGACGCCACGCGGCAAGCCGATCTCCCAGGTCCGCATCCGCGCACTTGCAGAAGGCCCCGGGGTCACGCTGCTGTGCGGGCGGTTCGAGGGTTTTGACGAGCGTATCTTCGCTGGTCGCAACGTCGAGGAAGTCTCGGTGGGCGACATCGTCCTGTCGGGCGGAGAATGCGCTGCACTGATGGTTCTGGATGCTTGCATTCGCCTGCTTCCCGGAGTAATGGGCGCGGCTTCCAGCGGGGCAGAGGAGTCGTTCGAGGACGGTCTTCTCGAGTACCCGCACTATACCCGGCCCCCTATGTGGGAAGGGCGCGCGATCCCCGAAGTGCTGCGATCGGGGGATCACGCGAAAATCGCTGCCTGGCGGAAACAAAGGGCGGACGAAGACACACGGTTACGCAGGCCTGATCTATGGGAGCGTCACAGGGACGCTCGGGTCTAGTCTGCCTCTGGCGCGCAGCATTGAAAAAGGATTTGGGTTCATGAACCTGATTCAGCAGATCGAAGCCGAAGAAATCGCCAAGGCCGCCAAGGACATCCCCGCATTCCGTCCGGGCGACACCGTCCGCGTCGGCGTGAAGGTCGTCGAAGGCGTCCGTACCCGCGTCCAGGCATACGAGGGCGTGTGCATCGCGCGCTCGAACCGTGGCATGGGTTCGAACTTCACCGTTCGCAAGATGAGCTTCGGTGAAGGCGTGGAGCGCGTATTCCCGCTTTACTCGCCGAACATCGATTCGATCACCGTGGTTCGCCGCGGCGTGGTGCGTCGTGCAAAGCTGTACTACCTGCGTGGTCGTACCGGCAAACGCGCGCGTATCGCCGAACGCCGGATCAACGACACCAAGGCATAAGCCAAGGTGCAAGGCTCGGTCTTCGGATCGGGCTGCTCAAAGAGGCGGTTCGCATTCGGGCCGCCTTTTTTTGTGCCCGCTTCCCGCATTTGGTTTGCAAGTGCCAATCGGGCTCGGGCGGTGTCACGTCGCTGGCGTTTCACGCCACCCGTTACAGAGTAGGGACGTCAAGGCGTTCCCTGCCGGTTGCCGTTGCCATGCACCGCGAAATGGCGGCTATGCGAGTCGGAACGCGATGCTGCATTGCACAACGGCTAGCCTCTGGGAAATGGCGGAAAAACGCGATAAACCGCGAGTTTTGAACGTGTTTAGGCCTTGCCACCTCGTTGAAAACCCGCTCCATTCCGTCGCCGCGCCAGAGGCGATTTTCAAATCGCATCACTATTCGCTCCACTTGAAAGCTAAGGGGGTTCCCATAATGAACAAGAACGATCTCATCAGCGCAGTTGCCGATTCGAGCGGGCTGACCCGCAGCGACGCCACCAAGGCAGTCGAAGGCGTTTTCGAGGCCATCACGGGTTCGCTGAAGAAAGGCGACGAAGTTCGCCTTGTCGGTTTCGGCACGTTCTCGGTTGCCAAGCGCAAAGCCTCTACTGGCCGCAACCCGCGCACTGGCGAACCGATGGAAATCAAGGCATCGTCTCAGCCGAAGTTCAAGGCTGGCAAGGGCCTGAAGGACTCCGTCAACTAAGTTGGCAGGCGGCCTGTAGCGCCTTACAGGTTGATCGGATCACGCCGCGCCAGCCCTCTAGGGCCAGCGCGGCGTTGTCATGTGCGGTTACGCAGGATCCAAGAAGCCGCTCGCTCGCTGGTTGCCGCTACTGAGGAACCGGCTGCTGGACACTTGGGCACCCCCGCCCTGCGAAGGCTCGCAGTCGCCCCTATGACCCCGCCTAGGTGATCCATGGGATTCGCGGGCGTGGCTGACTTGGGCTTGGAGCGCAGTCGACGGGCAGCGGTCGGCCAAATACATCCAACGCGGTTGTATCGCGCTGCGAGACCGTTCCGAGGCGAATCCCGGAACGGTCTCGTCCCGGATTTAGTGAGAAAGCTTTACGAGTGCGGTCGGGGCGGCTGCAGTGCGCGGATTGACCTTCCACGACAGCAACTTGCCGCCGGGAGCCGAAGAGGCCCCTTCGTCGGTGTTGTTGGCGAGGACCTCGCCGTTGGTGAACACTGCAAAGGTGCCGTCAGCCATGCTGGTTGGACCGTCATTGCCGGAGGCGCCATCCTGAGCCATCCCGGCCATCATGCCTGCCATCGCGCCGCTGCCGCTTTGAGGGCCAAATCCCGGTGCATCGATGCGCACGGTGCCATCTTGGCGGGCGAAGACCTGGATGAACGCGTTGCTCATCGGGAAGCCTTCAAAGGTGGGGAAGATGAAGTCATGGTCGATCTTGCCGGATATGGCGAAGTCGACGTCGAACTTTCCGTCGCCGAGATACTCGACCTTTTTCCAGCCTGCTTGACGGCGCAGCTTTTCGGCGAGTTCCTTTCCCGATTCGGGGTCGCTGGGGTCTATACCGCCCAGCAGCATCTTGGCGGCCTGCGCGTCGCTCTTTTTCTTTTCCGCGCGATTTTCTCCCCAGTCGGTTTTCTGCTGGGCCAGTTCATCGTCGCTGCAGGTGCGTTCCTCGAGGCTTTCCTCGTCGTGGCAGGAGGAGGGCTCGAATGCCGCATCCTTCTCGTTCTTCATCAGCGGGACCATCAGGATTTCACCGGTATAGCGGAAGGCGAAACTATGATCCTTCTTTAGGTCTAGCTGCGAATTGAACTTGCCCGGCGCGAAGATGCAGGCTGCAGCCAGCATCGCCAGCGCGGCCACTGCCACGGTGCGGCGGATCGGCAACCGATGTTTGGTGTCGTTCATGTTTTCCCCTCCATTGCCCGCTTCGGCGTCCGCCCCGGCCAGGGGCGGACGCTTCGCAACCTATTCGGTGACGCGAGTTGCCGCTGCATAAAGCGCGATAGCTGCCGCGTTGCTGACGTTAAGGCTCTCCATGGCATCGCTGATCGGTAACTTGGCGATCGCGTCGCAATGCTGGGTGATGTTGCGACGCATGCCGTCGCCTTCGGCGCCGAGCACCAGCGCTACGGGGCCGGCCGGCAGCGCCTCGCCCAAAGTCGATTCCGCTGCGCCGTCGAGCCCGATCCGCCAGTAACCGGCCTCGGCGATCTCCTCCAGCGCGCGGGCAAGGTTTACCACGCGTACCCAGGGAAGCACTTCCAGCGCGCCCGAGGCGGACTTCGCCAGCGTGCCCGATTCGACCGGAGCGTGCCGATCCTGCGTGACGATAGCGCAGGCATTGAACGCTGCCGCCGAGCGCATGATAGCACCCACGTTGTGCGGGTCGGTCACCTGGTCGAGCACGATGACGGGACGGGTTGGGTCGCCCTCCAGAACGTCGCCGAGAAAGATGTCGTCCAGCGGATCGCATTCGAGGACCAGACCCTGATGCGGCGCATCGCGTGCCACCAAGCGGGCGAGATCGGCGGCCTGGGCCCACTCGACCGCGAAATCGGCGGGAAGTTCGCCGTCGAGCGATTCGACGCCTTCACGAGTAGCCCACAGCTTGCGATGGACCCGGTCGGGGTTCTTGAGCGCTGCCTCGACGGCATGGCGGCCCCACAGGCGCACAGCCCCGGAACTAGCCTTGCCGCTGCCGCGGCCGTTCTTCATCCGGCCGGCCCGGCCACGCAGGGCCTTTGCCGGGCGGGCTTCGCGTTCGGGATCACCCCGTCCGCTGCCACGCTTGTTCATTCATAGTCCTTTCGAAAAACCGAATAATGCAAATTTCTTGCCCCCTCTGACAGGGAGGGCATTGACAGGCAAGGCTCGGTTCTACATAGGGCCGGCCTCTCGGCAACGAGGCCCCTTTCGGAGCTTCGACCAACGCCGGATTTTCCCGCTTTTGCGGTGATTTCCAGCAGCCAGCAACTGGTGTGGACAGGTGGCCGAGTGGTTAAAGGCAGCAGACTGTAAATCTGCCCGTGCAAGCGTACGCTGGTTCGAATCCAGCCCTGTCCACCACCATTTTTGCCTAGCCGTTCAGTCGGGACGGCAGCAGCCCCGCTCAAGGGCGCCCCAAAAAAAGCAGCACTACACTCGCATTTATCCGCAGCCGTGGTTTCTGTCAGGGAACGGCGTGAGGCCTGCGGCATTGCGGTACTTGTGTGCACTGTCTAGGTGAGAGCGATGCCCGGAGATATTCTCGATAATCAGGGTCGCGGCGAAGCGTCGTGGCAGTGGCCCTCCATTCACCCCGAAGGCCGCAAGTTCGGCGCCATAGCCGGCGTCATCGCGCTGATCGGCTGGATCCTGCTCGGCCCCTGGGTCGGCTGGCCGCTGGCAGTGCTGACGCTATGCGTGCTTGCCTTTTTCCGCGACCCCGTGCGCGTCACGCCGCAGGACGAGCGTGCGATTATCGCGCCGGCTGACGGCCTGGTCACGCTGATAGGCAAAGTTGCGCCGCCGCGTGAGCTTACCGTCGACGACGGCACTGGCTCGGCGCCGATGGCGTCCGAGCCGGTTACGCGCATCTCGATCTTCATGTCGGTGTTCGACGTTCACATTAACCGCACGCCGATTGCCGGCACGGTGAAGCGGGTGATCTACATCCCCGGCAAGTTCGTGAACGCGGATCTCGACAAGGCGAGCGAAGAGAACGAGCGTCAGCACATCCTGGTCGAGCGTAGCGACGGCCTGCGGATCTGCTTCACGCAGATCGCCGGCCTTGTCGCTCGCCGCATCGTGCCTTTCGTCAAGCCCGGTGATATTATCGCCTGCGGTCAGCGCATCGGCCTGATCCGTTTTGGCAGCCGCGTCGACGTCTATCTCCCCGCGGGCACCGAACCGAAGGTGCTGATGGGCCAGAAGATCATTGCCGGTGAAACCGTGCTCGCGCAGCTCGCAAGCTCGTCGGTGATCGAGGGCATCGCCCAGTGATCCCGGACCCGGGCTTGGAGGAAGAAGGTTCCATCGCAGGTGGCGGCGTACGCCGCCGGCTTGCGCCGGGGCTGTCGGTGCGCGCGATCGTGCCCAATGCGATCACCGTCGCTGCCTTGTGCTCGGGCCTTACCGGCATTCGTTTTGCTATCGACGGAAATTTCGACAAGTCGATCCTGGCGATCATCCTCGCCGGTGTGCTCGACGGTATCGACGGGCGCGCGGCGCGGTTGCTTAAGGCGCAGACACGTTTTGGTGCCGAACTCGACAGCCTTGCCGATTCCATCTCCTTCGGTGTCGCGCCGGCGTTGATCGTCTACCTTTGGACATTGAAAGCGATGCCCAGCTTAGGCTGGATCGCCGCGCTCGCCTTTGCGATTTGCTGCGTGCTGCGTCTGGCTCGTTTCAACTCCCGGCTCGACATGCTTGAACAGCCGCACAAGGCTGTCGGCTTCCTGACCGGTGTTCCCGCGCCGGTGGGCGCCGGTCTGGCTTTCTTGCCGATGTATCTGTGGATCGCCAGCGGCCGTACCGAATTCGCCAATCCCATCGCAGTCAGCTTGTGGATGGTGCTGAACGCTTTTCTGATGATCTCCAGTATTCCGACCCTGGGCTGGTCGCGAATGCGTCCGCCGGGATCATTGCGACTTGGCGTTCTTGCGCTGGTCGGGCTAACCGTCGCTTCGTTGCTGACGGAGACGTGGTTCACACTTGCGGCGATCACCATTGTCTATCTGCTGCTGATACCGGTCGGCCTGGTGACGTACGCCAAGGTCAGGCGGCAATCTCCATTGTCGGCCAGTCCAGTCCAGGACGATCTGCCGTACGGCGCGACGGACGCTTCCTGAGCGAAGCAAGCGCGGGCACTGCCACGCGCTCGATCATTTTCCATTCGATCATCATTGTAGCGGGGCAGGCTTCAAGCTGTGACCGCAGCGCCATTGCAGCCGGTGCGAAGCGGCGCAGGGTCGCCAGCAGCGTATACAACGATGCAATCGCGGCGAGGGCGAAGAGGCAGGTGGCAAATGCAGTCATGGCCATTCCTTTGAAACCGTCGCCCGGCGCCCGATCGGGCTGTGGACAGCTTGTGGAAAACGCGAATCTGTTCTATCAATGTTCTGTGAGTGCTTAGTTCCCCTTTTGTTCCACTCCTGTCAACCCGAAATCGTAGAATGCCGTTTCGCGTAAGAAGGCGGCGATCGGCATTTCCCTCGTAGTTAGCTAAGCCCACCGCAGGATGGTGCTTGTCCTCCATGACGCTTTACGCGGCGTGCGCCCGGTGCGGGAATTGGTGAAGGCGGTGCGTGACCGGCTTGGGGCGCATGTGACGGCGCAGACGTGCGCTAGGTGCCGCTGCTTCCTCAATGACCAAACTGCGGGTGTCCAGCGTTGCGACGTGGACGAGGGGGGGCTGGGAGGTTTCGGCGAGTTGTGCGCGTAGAGCCCGGATCACAGGAAGCGCGGCGACAGCGCTTTTCCAGATCGAGAGGAGCGCCGCGAGCGCCGCGATCGTGAACAGGGCAGGTGTAGCGATACTCATAACGAGCTACCTTCTTGCTTTAGTCGTCACCCCCGACTGGTCATTTGATTTTACAGCGAAAATTCGCCGCCCCTGATATTAGGATATGTTAACCAACTTATCACCAGGAATGCCTTGAGAAAACTCCTGGGAGAGGTTGGTTCCTCGCCAAACCCTTGATTTGCGCGGGAATCGCCTTTTTTGACGGCAGGACGACAATGCTTTGCGGTGAATTGGGGGTGGATTTTGGTAGGGAGTGGGGGTAAGGGCGGCCCCGCTTGCGAGATTCTTGCCGGATCGTCCGGTTCGACTCACACAGGCAATCCACATGGAAGGCGTTCATACCGGTGCCGCAGCGGATATCTCCGCACGGTTCCAGTCTTCCAGAGGTTCAACCGGAAAAGGAAATATCTATGGCGGCTCCCGTCGTTACCATGTCGCAGCTCATCGAAGCTGGCGCGCACTTCGGTCACCAGACCCACCGCTGGAACCCGCGCATGAAGCCGTACATCTTCGGCGCGCGCAACGGTATCCACATCATCGACCTGTCGCAGACCGTGCCGCTGTTCGCGCGCGCGCTCGACTTCGTGCAGTCGACCGTTCAGGCTGGCGGCAAGGTTCTGTTCGTCGGCACCAAGCGCCAGGCGCAGGAGCCGATCGCTCAGGCCGCACGCGCCTGCGGTCAGCACTTCGTCAATCACCGCTGGCTGGGCGGCATGCTCACCAACTGGAAGACCATTTCGGGTTCGATCAAGCGCTTCAAGGCTCTTGAAGAGCAGCTTGCTGGCGACACCGCCGGTCTGACCAAGAAGGAAGTCCTCCAGCTGACGCGCGAGCGCGACAAGCTCGAAGCATCGCTCGGCGGTATCCGCGACATGGGCGGCATTCCGGACGTGATGTTCGTGATCGACGCCAACAAGGAAGAGCTGGCCATCAAGGAAGCCAACGTCCTTGGCATCCCGGTCATCGCCGTGCTCGACACCAACGTGAACCCGCAGGGCATCTCGTTCCCGATCCCGGGTAACGACGACGCCAGCCGTGCCGTTCGCCTGTATTGCGAAGCGATCGCCAAGGCAGCGACCAAGGGCGGCCGTGAAGCCGTGATCGAAAGCGGCATCGACATCGGCGCGCTCGACGCACCGGTCGAAGAAGCCGTCGCCGAGACCACCGCGGCCTGATAGGCCCCCGGCCGACGACACTTTCGTCATGGAATTGTCGCGCGCCGGGTCCAATGGGCCTGGCGCGCTTCCATGTTCCGGGCTGTGGTTGCAGCTCTGGTAATTCAGAGGCCCGCCACGGGCCTCCACCCCAGCAAAGAGGATTTGAGCGATGGCTTATACCGCCGCCGACGTGAAGAACCTGCGCGAGCGCACTGGCGCCGGCATGATGGACTGCAAGAAGGCTCTCGACGAGACCAATGGCGACCTCGAAGCCGCCGTCGACGCGCTGCGCGCTCGCGGCCTGGCCGCTGCCGCCAAGAAGTCCAGCCGCACGGCCGCTGAAGGCCTTGTCGGCGTTGCCGTCACCGGCACCAAGGGCGTTGCTGTCGAAGTGAACTCCGAGACCGACTTCGTCGCCAAGAACGACCAGTTCCAGGACTTCGTGCGCAAGACCACCGAAGTCGCTCTGGGCGTGACCGGCAATGACGTCGAAGCTCTCAAGGCCGCTGCCTACCCCGATGGCGGCACCGTGTCGGACAAGCTGACCAACAACGTCGCGACCATCGGTGAGAACCAGCAGGTTCGCCGCCTGAAGACCGTCGAAGTGTCGCAGGGCCTCGTGGTTCCTTACATGCACAACGCCGCTGCACCGAACCTCGGCAAGATCGGCGTTCTCGTCGCTCTCGAATCGGAAGCTGCAACCGACGTGCTCGAAGCTCTGGGCAAGCAGATCGCGATGCACATTGCCGCTGCCTTCCCGCTGGCCCTCAACGCTGATGATCTCGACGCTGAACTGATCGAGCGCGAGCGCAAGATCGCCGCCGAAAAGGCTGCCGAATCGGGCAAGCCCGAAGCGGTCCAGGCCAAGATGGTCGACGGCGCGATCGCCAAGTACGCCAAGGAAAACGCTCTGCTTTCGCAGGTCTTCGTTCTCGACAACAAGACCCCAATTCAGCAGGTCGTCGACCAGGCTGGCAAGGACGCAGGCACGAAGATCGTCCTCAAGGACTACGTGCGCTTCCAGCTGGGCGAAGGCATCGAAAAGGAAGTCACCGACTTCGCGGCCGAAGTGGCTGCTGCCGTCGCAGGCTGATTTTTCCGCCTTCCTTCGGGAACGGACATGCGGGCCGGGGAGCGAAAGCTTCCCGGCCCGTTTCGTTTTTCGGCTCGGAGATCATGCGAGTCGGCCTGGTTAAAAACAAACATGATTGACTTCAATATGGGGCGGCGTAGCTTGCAACGCGGCCGGTGCGCCAAATGACGCCGGCATGAAGCAGGCCGGGCCCGCCGTCCGGTCATAATCGGAAGAGGTTCTCATGCGCATCGAACTCGATCCCCAGCCCCAGAACGCAATTCCCGATCTTTCGGTGCAATATTCGCCGGAGATCATCCGTGCCAGCGGCGCTTTCGCCATGGCTCCCTACCGCTATTCCAAACTGCCGCTGCGCCTGTTCGAGGCCTGCCGCATCGCTACCGCCGTCATCAACGGCTGCACGGTATGCATGAACTGGCGCGCCCAGCGCGACTTGCGCCTCCTTGGCGTCGAGGGCGGGGTGGTCGACCAATCGGAGGCGCCCGACGAGGCCATGTACCAAGCGGTGCTCAACGGCGACCTGAGCACGCTCAGCGAACGCGAGCGGCTTGCGGTGCAGTTTTCTCAGGCCATGGGCCAGGATCCGCGCGGGCTTGGGGAGGATGAGGCATTCTGGAGCAAGCTCAAGAGTGTCATGTCCGATGCCGAGATCGTCGACCTGACGCACTGTACGGCTGCGTGGATGGCCATGGGGCGGGTTGCGCATGTGCTCGGCGTGGATGCTGCCTGCTCGATCGGAGGGCCCCTGGCGGAGGCGGCTTGAGGGCAGGGGGCAAGGGAAGAAGCAAGGGAGCATAGCCCCCTGCACCCGCGTTAATGCCGTCGTTGTGCATGAAGCTATCGGAGGCGCTCATCGAAGGTGCGCGGGTGGGTTGCGCTTGCGGCGCAGGCCCCTTTCAGCCGTATGCCGGGGGTTCAGGTAGTATAAAGGGCTGCGGCGGCAAGCCTTTCTCGGCGTGAGTGCCCGGCGGATCTGCACCCGCAGCGTAGATGCAAACGAGGCCTGGGGCGATGGCCCCAGGTCTTCCTTGTTCTCTCAAATATCCCCTCCCACTGGCACGCGGTGAGGTGCAAGGGCCTTTAGGCGCGCTCTTCCCCTTGGCAACAGGCGCTGGCGCTCCTAAAGCCCGTGCCACCCATTCCCCCCAGGAGACCTAGCGGCATGTCATCCTCCCCCTACAAACGCGTCCTGCTCAAACTCTCGGGCGAGGTGCTTATGGGGAGCCAGCAGTTCGGCATCGATCCCGATTTCGTTGCAGAGCTGGCAAAGGAAGTGAAGGCAGCCAAGGAAACCGGCCTGGAGATCTGCCTGGTCATCGGCGGCGGCAATATCTTTCGCGGCATGGCGGGCGCCGCGCGCGGCATGGACCGGGCGCAGGCCGACTACATGGGCATGCTGGCCACCGTTATGAACGCGCTGGCGATGCAGAACGCGCTGGAGCAGATCGGCGTGGAAACGCGCGTGCAGTCCGCCGTGCAGATGGACCAGGTGTGTGAGCCGGTGATCCGCCGCCGAGCTGAGCGTCACCTTGAAAAGGGCCGCGTGGTGATCTTTGCCGCCGGTGTCGGCGCGCCGTATTTCACCACCGATTCAGGAGCAGCGCTGCGTGCCGCCGAGATGCGCTGCGATGCACTGCTCAAGGGCACCAGCGTCGACGGCATTTACGACAGCGATCCCAAGACCAATTCTGACGCCAAGCGTTACGACAGCGTCGACTACGATACCGTCCTTGCCGACAACCTGAAGGTTATGGACGCCTCCGCCGTGGCGCTGTGCCGCGACAACTCGATTCCGATCGTCGTGTTTTCGATCCGGGAGGAAGGCAACCTTGCCTCTGTCCTCGCCGGGGGCGGAACCAAGACGCTCGTCCAGAAGGGAGCCTGAATTATGGCCAAGTACGATAAGGCCGATCTCGAACGCCGCATGAAGGGCGCGATCGACTCGCTCAAGCACGACCTCTCGGGCCTTCGCACCGGCCGCGCCAATACCGCGCTGCTGGAGCCGATCACGGTGACCGTCTACGGCAGTTCGATGCCGATCACCTCGGTGGCGACGATCTCCGCGCCTGAGCCGCGCATGCTTTCGGTGCAGGTCTGGGACAAGTCGAATATCGGACCCGTCGAGAAGGCGATCCGCTCAGCTGGCCTGGGCCTCAACCCGATCAATGACGGCAACACCTTGCGCCTGCCGATCCCGGATCTGACCGAGGAGCGCCGCAAGGAACTCGCCAAGCTGGCCGGTTCTTATGCCGAAAAAGCCCGTATCGCCGTGCGTAACGTGCGCCGAGATGGTATCGAGAACCTGAAGGCCGATGAGAAGAAGAAGGAAATCTCGGAAGACGACCGCAAGCGCGGCGAAACCGAAGTCCAGAAGCTGACCGACGACATGATCAAGTCGCTCGACGAAGTGTTCGCGGGCAAGGAAAAGGAAATCCTCGGCAAGTGAGGTTTGATTGCCTCGGGGTGAGGGAGGCTTGATGGCCAAGGAGGAACCCGTACAGGCCCGTCATGTCGCCATTATTATGGATGGCAACGGGCGCTGGGCGAAGAAGCGCCACCTTCCGCGCGCGCTGGGCCACCAGCGCGGCGTGGAGGCGGTGCGCCGTGTCGTGCGGGGCGCGCGCGAGATGGGACTTGAGGCGCTGACCCTTTATGCCTTCTCGACCGAGAACTGGCGTCGGCCCGAGGAAGAGGTTTCCGACCTCATGGGGCTGATGAAGCGCTTCATCCTCTCCGACCTCGACGAATTCGCGAAAGCCGGGGTCCGACTGAAAATTATTGGCGATTACAAAGGCTTCCAGGCCGATGTTGTTGAGCTGGTGGAAGGCGCAATGGCGCGCACCGCCGGTAACACCGGAACCACGCTGGTCGTCGCGCTGAACTACGGCTCGCAGGACGAGATCGCTCGCGCCGCCGCCAAGGCGGCAGCAGAGGGCCCGATCACGCCCGAGAGCATCGCGGCGCACCTCGATACCGCCGACCTGCCGCCGCTTGATCTGTTGATCCGCACCTCGGGCGAAGTACGGCTGTCGAATTTCCTGCTGTGGCAGGCGGCTTACACCGAGATGCTGTTCACTGATGTGCTCTGGCCGGACTTCACCGCCGAGCATTTGCGCGACGCGCTGGAAGCTTTCTCTACCCGGGAGCGGCGCTATGGCGGACGCTGAACCTCCCAGGCGCAGGTCCGATCTAGGAATCAGGACGGCATCGGGGATCGTTATGGTTGTGGTCGCCGGTACGGCGCTGTGGCTGGGCGGGGCGGTGTGGATCGCCTTCGTCTGCGCGATCTCCGTCGGTGTGCTCTATGAGTGGATCCGGATGGCGCGCCGCGCAGTTCCGGGGCCGGGCGGGCGTGCCGCCTGGAACTTCGCGGGCATGCTCTATGTCGGCATCGGCGCGGCCATGCTGCTGTTCCTGCACAACGATGCCTTTACCTTGGCGCCGGTCATGACGCTGCTCTCGGCGGTCATAGCCGTGGACGTGGGCGCTTATTTCACGGGCCGCACGTTGCGCGGACCCAAGATTGCGCCGGCGATCAGTCCCTCCAAGACCTGGTCGGGCCTTATGGGCGGCGCCATCGGCGCCACGCTGGCGCTTTTCACGGCAGCGCGGCTCTGGCAGGAAGGCGCGATCTGGCTCACACCGCGAGGTGCTGCTGCCGATGCGGTTTCATGCTTCGGGACGCATCCGTGCTGGTATGCGAACGCTGGCGCCGCGCCGCTGTTCGCGACATGCCTGATGACCGGCATCCTTGTTGCCGTCTGCGCGCAGGCCGGCGATTTCTTCGAAAGCTGGATGAAGCGCCGCGCTGGCCTGAAGGATTCGGGCAACCTGATCCCCGGACACGGCGGCTTCTTCGACCGCGCTGACGGCTTGCTGGCGGTGCTGTTCGTGCTAGGGCTGATGATCCTGTTCCAGCCGCGATGAGGTCCATGCGTACTCTTTCCGTTCTAGGCGCCACCGGTTCGATCGGCGCCTCGACACTTGATCTCGTCCGCCGCAATCGCAGCGATTGGCGAGTGGTCGCGTTGACGGCGCATTCCAACGCCGCCGAACTCGCACGCCTGGCGCATGAATTCGGCGCCCAAATCGCGGTAGTCGCCGACGAAGAGCACCTGCCGGCCCTGCAAGAAGCGCTCGCTGGTTCAGGCATCGAGGCTGCAGGCGGCCCTGCCGCTTTGATCGAGGCCGCTGCTCGCGGCGCCGAGATGACCGTTGCGGCCATCGTCGGCTGCGCGGGCCTCGCGCCGACGATGGCGGCGATTGAGCAGGGCGGCGTGATCGCACTCGCCAACAAGGAAGCGCTCGTTTCCGCGGGCGACGTGATGATGGCCGCAGTCGCCCACCACGGCGCTACGCTGCTGCCGGTCGATTCGGAACACAACGCGATCTTCCAGTGCCTGTCCGGAGGCGATGCCGCCGACGTGCGCTGGATCACTCTGACCGCCAGCGGCGGGCCGTTCCGCGACTGGTCGTGGGAGCGCCTCATGGCCGCTACGCCGGCTGAGGCGGTACGCCATCC
The DNA here is from genome assembly GCF_001046635.1 of Novosphingobium barchaimii LL02. Classification (GTDB taxonomy): domain Bacteria; phylum Pseudomonadota; class Alphaproteobacteria; order Sphingomonadales; family Sphingomonadaceae; genus Novosphingobium; species Novosphingobium barchaimii. The sequence goes on along the minus strand of NZ_KQ130452.1, from coordinate 1,311,496 downwards.
CAACTGGGACATGGGCGCCAAGATCAGCGTCGATTCGGCGACGATGTTCAACAAGGGCCTCGAACTGATCGAGGCACACCACCTGTTCCCGGTTGGGTTGGATAAGCTGCGGATCATCGTCCATCCGCAATCGGTGGTCCATTCGATGGTGGAATACCGCGATGGCTCCACGCTGGCGCAGCTCGGTCCGTCCGACATGCGCGTGCCGATCGCTTCTGCGCTGGCATGGCCGCGTCGCATGGACACGCCCTGCGCCCCGCTCGACCTTGCGGAAATCGGCGAGCTGACCTTCCGCAAGCCCGACGAAGAGCGTTTTCCCGCCACCCGTCTGGCGCGCGAAGCGGCACTGGCGGGCGGGGCGGTTCCGGCTGTGCTGAACGCAGCCAACGAGATCGCGGTTGCCGCATTCCTGGCCGGTCACATTTCGTTCACCCGTATTGCGGCACAAGTGGAAGACGTACTTGGTTCCTACGCACCACCTGCGCCAGGTTGCCTCTCCGATGTCCTCGACGTAGACACTGAGGCAAGGGCGAGGGCGCGCATGCTCTTGAACAGCCCATGATGAAAGATTGATCGCTTGACCGGATCACCAGGACTTCTGACAACGATCTTCGCCTTTCTCCTGGTGCTGGGCCCGCTGGTCCTGATCCATGAGTTGGGACATTATCTGGTAGGCCGCCTGTTCGGCGTGAAGGCTGATGCGTTTTCGATCGGCTTCGGCAAGGAACTGGCTGGATGGACCGACAGGCGCGGTACTCGCTGGAAGCTTTCGGCGTTGCCGCTGGGCGGCTATGTCCAGTTCGCGGGCGACATGAACCCGTCGAGCGCGCCAAGCGCACGCGACGACGGTCTCACCCCGCAGGAACGCGCGCAGACCTTCCACGCCAAGCCGTTGTGGCAGCGCGCGCTGATCGTGCTCGCCGGGCCGATGACCAACCTGATCCTGTGCGTGGCGATCTTCGCCGGGTTCTACGCGGTCTATGGCCGCGTTGTCGCCGACGCCGAGGTTAGCGGCTTCTCGCAAAATTCTCCCGCCGAGAAGGCCGGCCTGCGCCTGGGCGACCGCATCGTCGCCATAGATGGCGAAAAGATCGACAGCGCCACCGAGATCGGTGATCACACAGCCTACTTCCCCGGCAAGACGATCTCCGTCGCGGTGACACGGGAAGGCCGTACGATTGTCGTGCCGGTCACGCTGGCCTCGCTGGAACTGAGCGACAAGTTCGGTAACAAGGCCCGGGTCGGCAATCTCGGCGTCGAACTGATGCCGGCACTGGTCGGCGGTTTCTACGGCGAATCACCAGCGGAAAAAGCCGGTATCGAGCTGGGCGACCGTATCCTTGCCGTAAACGGCACTCCTGTCGCCGGTTTTGGCGACATCCCGCGTCTGATCCGCCCCAACGCCGGGCAGACCGTTCAGGTCACCGTGCGCCGTGGCGGTCAGGTCCTCTCCATCCCGGTCGCGATCACGGCGGGCACCATCACCGACGAGCAGGGCAAGGTCGAGAAAGTCGGCCAGATCGGCGTGCGCGCCGGCCGGCTTGAACAGGTCGATCCGCTGCGTGCGGTGGGTCTTGGTGTCAACCAGAGCTTCAAGGTCATGGGGACGATGGCCACCGGTATCGCGCAAATCTTCACCGGCGATCGATCGGTGCGCGAACTGGGCGGGCCGGTCAAGATCGCCCAATATTCGGGCCAGCAGTTCAGCCTTGGCTGGGAAGCCTTTGTGAGCTTCGCGGCGCTGATTTCGATTAACTTGGCATTCATCAACCTCCTGCCAATTCCTGGCCTCGACGGCGGGCACCTGGCTTTCTACGCGGCCGAACTGGTCCGTCGCAGGCCGCTGGGTGCGCGCAGTCAGGAATGGGCGATCCGTACGGGCGTGGCATTGGTGCTCGCGCTCATGGTCTTCGTCACGGTCAGCGATCTGGCTCAGCTCCCGATTTTCGGGGGATAGCCTGGAGGTTTTCACTAGCGATCACATTGTTGCCGGGTTTTGTCTGCTTGATCGGATGCGCTCCATCGGGCAGATGGCTGCGATTACCTGCGGGTTTGGTGCGCGCCCGTTGCCCGGTTTGGCCGGGAGTGATCAGTTTTTCTCGCGAAAGCGAATACGGGAATTTGCGTAGAATGATCGGACGGGAAATGGTTCGCTGGACTGACGGAGGCCGTGCCTCGCAGCTCGCGGCGGTGCTGATGGGGACCACGATCCTCGCGGGTGTCCCCGCCGACGCCTTGGCCCAGGTAGCGCCAAAGGCTTCGGCTTCGAAGACCGCTGCGCCGAAGGCAGCTGCACCGAAGGCTGCCACGGTAGCCCCTGTGGCCGATCCTGATGCCGGTGCGGTTCCGATCGTGACCATCCAGGTCAAGGGATCGGAACGTCTCGAGCCGCAGACGGTGCTGTCCTACATCAAGATGCGCGTAGGCCAGCCTTACACCAAGGCTACTGCTGACGCCGCGCTCAAGGACCTTTATTCGACCGAGCTGTTCAAGGATGTCCAGATCAATAACGACGGCGGCGTCGTTGTTATCCAGGTTCAGGAAAACCCGGTCGTCAACCGCATCATCCTTGAGGGCAACAAGCGCATCAAGGACGACAAGATCCTGCCCGAGATCAAGGTTTCGCCGCGCCAAATCTTCACGCGTTCGAAAATTCGCGCCGACGTTGCGCGCATCATCGAGCTGTACAAGCGCCAGGGGCGCTACGCCGCGACGGTTGAGCCGAAGATGGTCTCGCTCGACCAGAACCGCGTCGACATCGTCTTCGAGATCACCGAGGGCGACAAGTCCAAGGTTCGCCAAATCAACATCATTGGCAACGAACACTTCTCCGACGGCGAACTTCGCGGCGAGATGGTGACGAAGCAGGCGCGTTTCACTCGCCTGTTCAGTTCGGGCACCAGCTATGACCCCGACCGCATGGCCTTTGACCAGCAGAAGCTGCGCCAGTTTTACCTGACGCAGGGTTATGCCGATTTCCGTGTGGTTTCGGCTGTGGCCGAACTTACGCCGGACAAGAAGGACTTCATCATCACTTACGTGGTGGAAGAAGGTCAGCGCTACAAGTTCGGCGACGTCAAGGTCGAGAGCCAACTGCGCGACTTCGACGGCGAAAAGATGGCCAAGAACCTCGTCATGCATAAGGGCGACTGGTACAACGCCAAGCAGGTCGAAGACACGATCGAGGGCCTGAACGAAACCGCCGGTGCTTTCGGCTACGCTTTCGCCGACGTGCGTCCGCAGTACGACCGCGACAAGGAAAACCTCACCATGGGGTTGACCTTTGTGATCCAGGAAGCGCCGCGTGTCTATGTCGAGCGTATCGACATCAACGGCAACACGCTGACCCAGGACAAGGTGATCCGCCGCGAGTTCCGCCTTGCCGAAGGCGACGCGTTCAACTCTCTGCAGGTCAAGCGTTCGACCAACCGCATCAAGTCGCTCGGCTACTTCCAGGAGAAGTTTGAGGTCGAGCAGAAGCCCGGGGCCGCCGAGGATCGCATTATCCTCGAAGCCAATGTCGAGGAGAAGCCTACCGGCGAACTTCAGCTTTCGGCCGGTTTTTCCAGCCTTGAAAGCTTTATCTTCCAGGCATCGATCCGTCAGCGCAACTTCCGTGGCCGGGGCCAGACAGTCGGCCTGTCGGGCAGTCTTTCGCGCTATTCGAAGAGCGTCGAGGCTAGCTTCGTCGAGCCATATCTGTTCGACAAGAACATCTCGCTGGGCGTCGACATTTATCGCCGCGATTACAACAGCTTCAACTTCCAGAACTCGGATCGCAATACGACCTACGAGCAGTCCACCACCGGTTTCCAGGTCCGTGCCGGCGTACCTCTGACCGAATACCTGACCGCCGTGGGCCGTTACACGCTCAACTACGACGACGTCGGTCTGGGCAGCGAGTACTTCACTGCCGACGGCTCCTGCGATCCGCTGGTCGCGGGCCGTTATCTGTGCGACGCAATCGGCAAGCGCCTGTCCTCGATCGTCGGCCTTTCGTTGATCTACGACACGCTCGACAACCGTCAGCGTCCGACGCGCGGGTTCACTGCCTCCGTCAACGTCGATTTCGCGGGCCTTGGCGGGGATGTGAAGTATGCGCGCCTGCGCGGCAACGCCTCGAAGTTCTTCAACCTGGGCAAGGGCTTCATCTTCTCGCTCTCGGCTGAGGGCGGTGTGATCAAGGGCCTGGCCGGCGATGACGTGCGCCTGACCGATCGTTTCTACCTCGGCGAGCCGCAGATTCGCGGTTTCGGTATCCGCGGCGTTGGTCCGCGCGTTTTGCGCAAGTACATCACTGACGGCGTGGTCTCCACCAAGCGCAGCGACTGGCAGGACGATGCGCTGGGCGGCAATTATTACTACATGGGCCGCGCCGAAATGGAGATCCCGCTGGGTTCCGGCGCGCGTGAGATGGGCCTGCGCCCCTCGATCTTCGCAGACATCGGCGCGGTGTGGGGCGTCAAGGAACCCAAGCTGACGCAGTGCGAGACGGGCTGTACTCCGCTCTACACGCAGACTAATGCCGATGGTTCGACGACGACCACGACTTCCGCCGTCAACAGCACGACCAACCAGGCCAACGTGGCTACCGGGACTTTCCAGTACAACTTCATCGAGGAGTTCGTCGGCGATACCTGGAAGCCGCGTGTCGCTATTGGCATTGGCGTGAACTGGAACTCGCCTTTCGGCCCATTCCGCATCGATTTCTCGCGCGCACTCCTCAAGGAGGATGGCGATCGTTCCAAGACCTTTACTTTCAACGTGGGAACACAATTCTGATGAGCACCATGACCAAGTCCGTTGCCCTGGCCGCTGGCCTCGCTCTCACCGCCGTCGCTGCGCAGCCCGCACTTGCCGCCAAGGCTGCTCCGGCAGCCGCATCAAGCACCGGCGGCACGATCGTCCAGGGTCTTGGCGTCGCCAGCTTCGATGCCGTGATCGCCAACTCGAACGCCTACAAGGCCGCCGAAACCGCGCGCCAGACCACCTACAAGGCCCAGTTCGACCAGGCCCAGACGCGCAACACCGCGCTCAACGCCCAGATCAAGCCGCTGGTCGACAAGTTCAACGCCGACCGCCAGGGCGGCAAGGTCGCCCAGGCATCGCTTGAGCAGCAGGCCGGCGCGATCCAGCAGATGCAGGAGGGCGGCAAGGCCGAACTGCAGCGCATCCTGCAGCCGGTCGGTCTCTCGCAGGCCTACGTGAACGAGCAGATCGAAGACAAGCTAAACGACGCGGTCAAGGCGGCGATGACGAAGAAGAACGTCTCGATCCTGATCTCGCCCGACGCGATCCTGGCGGTCAACGGCGGTGCCTACAATCTCAACCAGGACATCCTGAACGAGCTGAACACCGCGCTGCCTTCCGCGCAGCTGGTTCCGCCCGCTGGTTGGGAACCGCGCCAAGTTCGTGAACAGCGCGCACAGGCCGCTGGTCAGCAGGCTCCGTCCGCACCCGCCACCGCACCCACCGGCCGCTGATAAGAGCGGAATCCGGGCATGAGCGATACTACCGAGACGGTCTACGATACCGCGAAGATCCTGGCGGCGCTTCCGCACCGCTACCCGATGCTGCTCGTCGACCGTGTGGTTTCCATCTCCGAGGAGGAGGGGATCCATGCGGTCAAGGCGGTCAGTTTCAACGAGGACTTCTTCCAGGGGCACTTCCCCGGCCGTCCGATCATGCCCGGCGTTCTCCAGATCGAGGCGCTGGCGCAGGCAGCAGGCATTCTCGCCATCGAGAGCCTGGGCCTCGCCGGAACCGGCAAGCTGGTCTACTTCATGGCGATCGAGGAAGCGAAATTCCGCGCTCCTGTCACTCCGGGTCATCTGCTTACCCTGCGGGCGGGCTTCGTCCAGAAGCGCTCGCGGGTCTGCAAGTTCTGGGGCAAGGCCTCGATCGACGACAAGGTGACCTGCGACGTCAACTTTACGGCGATGATCGCCGACGCTTGATGGGCAGGGGCGGTTTCGGTCGCGGGCGCCGCCCGGATCAGGACTCCGCCCTTGCCTTTGGGCACCCTTGCCTGTAAGGGGCCCGCTTTCCGAGGCAGGCCGGTCGGAACCGGCCATATGCGAAAGATTTGTACCATGAAGGCCGATACGCATCCCGACTACCACATGATCACGGTCCAGATGACCGATGGTACCACCTTCCAGACCCGCTCCACCTGGGGCAAGGAAGGCGACACGCTGGTTCTCGACATCGATCCGTCCTCGCACCCGGCATGGACCGGCGGCAAGGCGCAGCTGCAGGATGGCGGCCGCGTTGCCCAGTTCAACAAGCGTTTCGGCGGTCTCTCGCTCAACAAGAAGTGAGGCGCGGCGGCCTTCGGGTCGCGCGCAAACCATCAGACACGAAGAAGGCGGTCCCCCGGGGCCGCCTTTTTTGTTTCCTACCGGCGCTCAGGAACTTTCCCTGCGGCGGCGCGATTGCCTTTCGCGTGCGGCACTTTACGCTTGCTGTACACAAAATGGGGAAGGGCTCTGTTCGTGTCCCTTTTTGAAGATCGCCGCGATGATCCACGTCCGCCGCAGCGCTCTTGAGCCAAATGGGCCGACACCGGCCCGGAACCGGAGATACCGATGACCCGAACCTCGCGCTTTCTTGCCGCATCCGCCGCCAGCCTCGTCATGCTGTCCATGGCCGGTACGTGTAACGCAGCGGCCGAGCATGCTCACGCCGCTGTCGCTTCCGCCGCTGCGCCGGCCGCTGCTGCAGCGCCAGCGCCTGCCGACAAAATGGTCCATGCCGACGTGATTGGCCTCGATGGCAAATCGCTTGGCATGGTCATGCTCCAGGAGACGCCTGCCGGTGTTCTCGTCAGCACTGACCTCAAGGGCCTGCCCGAAGGCAACCATGGCTTCCACTTCCATCAGAAGGGCCTGTGCGACACGGCCGAGAAGTTCAACACCTCGGGGGGACACTTCGCGGGCGGTGATCATCAGCATGGTTACATGGTCATGAAGGGGCCTCATGGCGGTGACATGCCCAACCAGCACGTCGGCCCTGATGGCATGCTCAAGACGCAGATCCTCAATACCGGCGTCACGCTGTCCCCGGGCCCCAAGTCGTTGTTCGATGCGGACGGCACTGCGCTGGTGATCCACGCCGGGGTCGACGACTACACCAGCCAGCCCGCCGGCAACGCGGGCGGGCGAATCGCTTGCGGCGTAATCAGCAAGGCGCAGTAATCCGTCGGATCGGCGCTGGGGGGCTTGCCGCCGCTTCACCCCCAGCGCCGTTCCCGATACCACTGGGTAATTACGTACTTGAAGCCTTTGCGCACCTTCATCGCATGATGGAGCGTTGCCGCATTGGGGCTGCCGTCGGCCCTGCGGTTGTTCCAGCCGATCAACTTGCCCGTTTCCGGCTGGATCATCTTGTCTATGACCCGGAACCGTGTCGCCCCGCCGGCCTCCACGTCGTTCAGGTAGATCATGAAGGTCCAAGTCCGTTGACCGGGCACCGCACAATATTTCTCGTAGTCGCTGCTGCCCGGTTCGAAATAGTCGGTATGCGCCTTGAATTCCTGCCCTACCTCGTAACGCTGGCCCTGCAGCGGTTCGGCATGGATCGGATCTATCCCCGACAGGCGCGAGAGCGCGGCAGCGAGCTGCGCCACTTCCGGTATTTGCGATGAGAGATCGCAGGTGGAACTGGTGCGAAACGCATCGTCGCCATTATAGTCGGCGATCGTCGAGGGGCGGTGGCTGGCCTCGATCAGCTCGATCAGTCGCACGCACTGCTCGCGCGTCAGGAAATCGCGCAGGATGAACAGGTCGAGCCGCGAAGAGGGGAAGCGCTGCACGCCGGGGTGGTTGAGCAGTTGCGCTGCCGATGATTCGCAAAGGACGTCCATAGCTCGGCATTAGCCGCCACTTGGGCACAGGAAAATCGCTGGTCGGGGCCCCGATCCGAATTTTTACTTTGCAAGAGTGCGATCCTTGTGCAAAGGCGCGCTCCCGCACCGGATGCAGCGAGACTGCAATTCGGACGCGGGTGGTGATGTTCGGCGATGGCCCGGACAGTGCCTGTGGCGATCGTAGCTCAGTTGGTTAGAGCGCCGGTTTGTGGTACCGGAGGTCGTGGGTTCGAACCCCATCGGTCGCCCCATTTTTCCACTACATGATGCCTTAATGGTATTAACGCTCTATTGGCGTGGGAAAAGCTGCGGGCTTTAACGTGAGTCCCTTGCTCCCCGGCTCACTCACGATAGAAGCGCGACTGTCATGCACGGCTTTGCCAATCCCGCTCGTTTTCTGCGCATAGCGCGTTGGCTCATGCCGCTGTGCTTGGGGCTGGGTCTTGTCGTTGCGGCGCTGGCGCTGGCGTGGGGCGTGTTTTTCGCCCCGGCCGAGCGGCTGCAGGGCGAGACGGTGCGCATCCTGTACCTGCATGTGCCTTCCGCATGGCTGGGCATGGCAGGCTGGATGGGTATAGCCGGGGCCAGCTTTACCGAACTGGTTTGGCGTCATCCGCTTGCCGCCATCGCGGCACGGGCCTGCGCCGTGCCAGGCGCCGTGTTCACCGCCGTGTGTCTGCTTACCGGCTCGCTCTGGGGGCGTCCCGCATGGGGAACATGGTGGGTTTGGGACGGGCGGCTGACCTCGATGCTGGTGCTGCTGTTCCTCTATTTCGGCTGGATGGCACTGTCTCAGGCGAGCGAATCGTCCGACGGCAGTGAGAACCACGCGCCTGCGATCTTCGGCCTTGTGGGCGCGGTGAACGTGCCAATCATTCATTATTCGGTGATCTGGTGGAACAGCCAGCACCAGGCGCCGAGCATCACCATGGGCAAGTCGGCCATGTCGGGCGATTTTCTGTGGCCGCTGCTGACAGCGACGCTGGGGTTTACGCTGATTTTTGCTGGCGTCGTGCTGGCGCGGATGCGGGCGATTCTGGCAAATCAGCAGGCCGAGGCGCGCCTGCGCCGCAAGGCCTTTAGCGAAGTGGAATTCTGACCGTGCGCGAAGCGATGGACCCCTGGACCTTCGTGGTTGCCTCCTATGCCATCGGCGTGGGCGCGACGCTGGGGATGGTCGGCTGGTCGCTGCTGACGATGCGCGCTGCGGAAAAGCGCCGCGACGAATCGAGAAAGCGCTGACCATGGCCGGTTCGATCAAGGCCAAACACCAGCGTCTTGTGCTGCTTGCGGTCGCGCTGGTCGTGCTGATCGGCGCTGCGCTTCTGGCGGCTTGGGCGCTGCGTAATCAGGCGAGCTATTTCTACGTGCCCAGCGATATCGTCGCCAGGCCGCCCGAGCCGGACCGGGCCGTGCGTTTGGGCGGCATGGTCGAGAAGGGCTCTCTCAAGACCGCGGCGGACGGCGTGACTGTCGATTTCGTCGTCCAGGACGGCAAGGCGCGCGTGCCGGTGACGTTCAGAGGCATCGTCCCCTCGCTCTTCGTCGAGGGCTCCGGCGTGGTCGCCGAGGGACGGCTGGGGGCCAACGGCACCTTCGTCGCCGACAACCTGCTGGCCAAGCACGATGAGAACTATGTCCCACGCGAGATGCAGGACATGACCAAGGAACAGGCGAAACAAGTGGTGGCCGAAACGCAATGATGGCCGAAATCGGCCTTGCCGCTCTGTGGCTCGCGGCTGCGTTGGCCGGCTTGCAACTGGTCGCGGGCAGCCTTGCGCTGACGGCACGCGGTGCGGCGCTAGGCGGGGCGGTGCGGCCCGTCGCCATGGTCCAGGGCCTGCTGGCGCTGCTGGCTTTCGCCTGTCTGATCTACGTTTTCTCGGTAAGCGACCTTTCGGTGAAGCTGGTCGCGCTCAATTCCCATTCGATGAAGCCGCTGGTCTACAAGATCGCGGGTACCTGGGGTAACCACGAGGGCTCGATGCTCCTGTGGGTGACGGTCATGGGCGTGGCGGGCGGGTTCGTGGCTCTGGTCGAGCGCCGCCTGCCCGAACGCACCATGCTGGCGACGTTGGCGGGGCAGTCTTTTGTCAGCCTAGGCTTCTATGCCTTTCTGCTATTCGCCTCGAATCCGTTTGAGCGTCTTTCGCCGGTCCCGGCCGAGGGGAACGGTCTCAACCCGCTGCTGCAGGACCTTGGCCTCGCGTTCCATCCGCCCACGCTCTACCTCGGCTATGTCGGGCTTTCGATCGCCTTCAGCTTTGCGATCGGCGCGCTGATCACAAGCGAAGTCGGTCCGGCGTTTGCGCGCGCCATGCGGCCCTGGGTGCTGGGGGCGTGGATATTCCTGACCGTCGGCATCGCGGCAGGCTCCTACTGGGCCTACTACGAACTGGGCTGGGGCGGCTGGTGGTTCTGGGACCCGGTCGAGAACGCCTCGCTCATGCCGTGGCTGGCGGCGACCGCGCTGCTCCATTCTTGCAGCGTGCTGGCATCGCGCAATGCCTTGCGAGCCTGGACGGTGATGCTGGGCGTCGTCGCCTTCTCTATGTCGATGATCGGCACTTTCCTCGTCCGTTCGGGCATTCTGACGAGCGTTCACGCCTTTGCGGTGGACCCGCAGCGCGGCACCTTCATCCTCGCGCTGCTGGCGATTTACATCGGCGGTGCGCTGATCCTGTTCGGCCTGCGCGCATCAAGCGTGACCGAGGGGGAGCGCTTTGCCCTGGTCAGCCGCGAAGGCGCGCTGGTCTTCAACAACGTCATGCTTTCGGCGATCCTGGGGATCGTGCTGTTCGGCACGCTGTACCCGCTGGTAGCCGAAACGTTCGGCGCCAAGGTTTCGGTGGGCCCCCCGTATTTCAATCCGATGGGCGCATTGTTTGCTGTCCCGATGCTGGTTGTGCTGGCGGTTGGCCCACTGCTGCGCTGGCGGCGCGACAGGTTCGCGCGCGTGGGCAAAAATCTGGTGATCCCCGCCATGCTGGTGGCTGCGGCGGCGATCGGGCTGCTGGTCATCGGCGGGGTGGCGTTGCTGCCCTTCCTTGGCCTTGCGCTGGCGCTCGGCCTTGCGTGGGCCAGCCTGCTGCCGCTCAAGGGCCGGAACCTGCGCCGCACGCCGCTGCCGATCTGGGGCATGGTGACCGCCCATTTCGGTATCGCTGTCGCGCTGTTCGGGATGAGCAGCGAAAGCGCGTTTTCGGTTGAAAAGCTTGTCGCCGTGAAGATCGGCGAAGTTACGCAGGTTGGACCTTGGGGCGTGAAGCTCGACACGGTCGAGCCTGTCGCCGGGCCGAACTGGACCGCTCTCGAAGCGCGCCTGCTGGTGCGTTACGGCGCGGACGGCAAGGTTACCCGGATGCTGCCGCAGTCGCGCAGTTTCTGGGCGCCGCCGCAGCAGACCAGCGAATCGGCGCTGCTGACGCGCTGGAACGGCCAGCTCTATGCCGTGCTCGGCGGCGAGGCACCAGCGGTCGATGACAAGGACGAAGCCAAAAGCGCTGCCGGAAGCGATCAGGGCCGCTGGCAACTGCGGCTGTGGTGGAAGCCGTTCGTGCCGCTGATCTGGCTGGGCGGACTGCTTATCGCGCTGGGCGGCGCGCTGGCGCTGGCGGGTCATGTCCTTGCCGACCTGCGCCGAACCATTGCGCGCAGCAAGATCGCCTACCGCCGCGAAAGGCAGGGTCGATGAGCGATACCCCACCACGGGCCCCGCGCTGGGCAATCTGGCTGCCGCTGGTTCTGTTCCTCGGTTTCTTCGTGCTGGTCATGATCGGGCTCTACCGACCTGCCGACCGCAATGTCGCCAGCGCGCTGGTGGGCAAGGGCATGCCCCGCTTCGACCTGCCGCCCGCGCTGCCGGGCCGCCCCGGTCTGGACAGCAAGATCCTTGCCAATGGCAAGCCGCACCTCGTCAATGTTTTCGCCAGCTGGTGCGTGCCGTGCCGCGTCGAGGCGCCGCAGCTGGGCGAACTGGCCAAGGCCGGCGTCCCGATCGAGGGTATATCGGTGCGCGATACGACCGAGAATCTGCAAGGCTTCCTCGAAGAAAACGGCGACCCGTTCCAGCGCATCGGTGCGGACGACGACGGCAAGGTACAGCTTGCGCTAGGCTCCTCGGGAGTGCCGGAAACTTACGTTGTCGATGGCAAGGGCAAGATCGTCTACCAGCACATCGGTGAAATCCGGCCCGAGCATCTGGGCCTGTTGCTGGGCAAGCTGCGGGAAGCGCAGCAGTGAAGCGCCTGCTTCTGTCCCTTGTGGCACTGGGCCTCGCGTTGACGGCCCCCGCCATGGCGCAGGAGGAGCAATCCACCGCGCCTTATGCCTATCGACAGCTTGACGATCCGGCCAAGGAAACCAAGGCGCAGGACCTGATGGAAAGCCTGCGCTGCCTGCAGTGTCAGGGCCAGTCGATAGCCGATTCGGATGCGCCGATCGCCGGTTCCATGCGCAGCCTCGTGCGGGAACGGATCGCGGCCGGCGAAGACCCCGAGGCGATTCGCGCCTGGCTGATCGAGCGCTACGGTGATTATGTCAGCTATGCCCCGCAACTGACCGGCCTGACCTGGCCGCTGTTTGCGGTGCCTGTGTTCCTCATGCTGATCGCGTTCCTGCTGCTGCGCCGCCGCTTTACCGGCAAGACGGGAGACGCGAAGTGACCTGGGTTTTCGTCATCGGCCTCGCAGTTGTCGTAGTCGTGCTGCTGCTGTTCGTTCTCAAGGTGCCTCGCGGCGGGCGCGAGGCGGTCGGCTCGGCGGTTTTGCTGGGGATCGCCGGCTACGTCACGCAAGGCTCGCCCGGAGAGGCGGGCGCGCCCAAGATTGCCAGTGAGCAGATATCGGGCAATGCGGCCGCGCTGGTCGAGGCGCGCTCGAAGGTCACCAACAGCGGTATTCCCACTCTCAATCGCTGGGTGGTCACCGCCGATGCCTTCGCGCGCAACGGGCGCTATGCCGATGCCGCCGAAGTGCTGCGCATCGCGGTGGAGGAAGACCCCAAGAGTTCCGAGGCATGGCTGGCCATGGCCAACGCCATCGTTGCCCATGCCGACAACTCGCTGACCCCGGCGGCGCTCTATGCCTATCGCCGTGCCGCCAGGGCGGATCCCGATGCGCCGGGGCCGCCGTTCTTCCTTGGCCTTGCCTTCGCGCAGGAAGGCCGCCTTGCCGAGGCACGCGCGCTTTGGGCAGGAGTGCTGGAACGGGCGCCCGCCGACGCTCAATGGAGCGCGCCGCTCGCACAGCAGCTCCAGCGGCTGGATGCGTTGATCGCGGCGCAGAAGGGCGAGGCGGCACCTTCTGGGCACTCATCGTCCGCGCCCGAATCGTCAGCTTCGCCGGCCCCCGTTCAGGGACAGTAGCCGCTTGCCTGAACGGTACATGTCCACGCCGGGGACAGCTTGTAAGTATCGTTGCCTGCCCCCATCCATGCTGCTAACGGCCACATCCTTGCCGCAGCGGTGAATGCGTCGCTGCGAGTCCATGACAGGACGCTGGAATGAGTGATGGAAGTGCGGACACGTCCAATGTCCCGGCGGCGATAGCTCCGGCGGCGTTCGAGTCTCCGATATCGGGTCATGGTTCCGGCCACGGATCCGGCAATATCACGAAGCTGGCGCTGGGCGCGGTGGGTGTCGTCTTCGGCGACATCGGCACCAGCCCGATCTACGCTTTTCGTGAGACTTTCGTCGGCCCGCACCCGCTGGCGATCGATGAACTGCATATTCTGGGTGTCGTCAGCCTCATCTTCTGGTCGATGACGCTGGTCGTCTCGGTCCAGTACGTCAGTGTGCTGATGCGCGCCGACAACAAGGGGCAGGGCGGCAGCCTTGCGCTCGTCGCGCTGATTTCCGGTTCGATAAAGAAGTCCAGCTACGGCTACCTCGTGGTTTTGCTGGGCGTCTTCGCGACATCGCTGTTCTACGGCGACTCGATGATCACCCCGGCAGTCTCGGTGCTCTCGGCGGTCGAGGGCCTCACGGTCGTCCAGTCTGATCTGGCGCCGTTCGTCCTGCCGATCGCGCTGGTGCTGCTGGTGGGGCTGTTCGTCATCCAGAAAAGCGGCACGGCCAAGGTCGGCGCACTGTTCGCACCGGTGATGGTGGTCTACTTCATCGTTCTCGCGGTGCTGGGCTTCTATCACCTGGTGCAGATGCCCGAAGTGCTGAAAGCGCTGAACCCGTGGTTCGCGATCCAGTTCTTCCTGACCGACAAGGTGCTGGGCTTTCTCGCCCTGGGCTCGGTCGTGCTGGCGGTGACCGGTGCCGAGGCGCTTTATTCGGACATGGGGCACTTCGGACGCGGGCCCATGCGCCTGTCGTGGTTCGGCTTCGTGATGCCGTGCCTGCTCATCAACTACTTCGGCCAGGCGGCGATGATCCTGCGGCTCGACGACGCGCAGGCGGCTGTCGCCATGGAGAACCCGTTCTTCAACCTTGCGCCCGAATCGCTGCGCCTGCCGCTGGTGATCCTGGCAAGCTGCGCCGCCTTCATTGCCAGCCAGGCGGTGATCTCCGGTGCGTTCTCGATCACCCATCAGGCGATGCAACTGGGCTTTATCCCGCGCCTTTCCACCCGCCACACCAGCGAACACGAAGTGGGGCAGATCTACATCCCCTTCGTCAACTGGGCGCTGATGACCGGCGTGATCGTGCTGGTGCTGGTGTTCCAGAACTCGTCCAACCTCGCCTCGGCCTATGGCATCGCGGTGACCGGCGCGATGCTCATCGACACCTGCCTGATGGCGGTGCTGCTGATCGTGCTGTGGAAGTGGAAGCTGTGGCTGGCGATCCCGGTGATCGTGACCTTCTTTGTGGTCGACGGTGCCTACTTCGCCGCCAACGCCACCAAGGTGCCGGACGGCGGCTGGTTCCCGCTGATGATCGGCGGCATCGCCTTCACCCTGCTGACGACCTGGAACAAGGGCCGCCGCCTCATGCGCGACCGGATGACCGAGGCGGCGCTGCCCCTCAACGTCTTCGCGAAAAGCGCCCACGGCAGCGCCACGCGCGTGCCCGGCACGGCGATCTTCATGGCATCCAGCAACATGGGCGTGCCTTCGGCGCTGCTGCACAACATCAAGCACAACAAGGTGCTGCATGAACGCGTGGTGGTGCTCACGGTAGAGGTTCAGGACGTGCCTTACGTAGAGCCGCCGGAGCGCTTCACGGTGGTCGAACTGGGGCAGGGCTTCTACCGCATGACGCTGCGCTACGGTTTCATGGAGGAAACCGACATTCCCGCAGCGCTTGCCCACGCACCGATGTGTGGCGGCCCGTTCGAGATGATGAAGACGAGTTTCTTCCTCTCGCGCCAGACGCTGGTGCCTTCGGAGAAACCTGGCATGATGATCTGGCGCGAAAAGCTGTTCGCTTGGATGATGCGTAATGCGGCCAGCGCGATGGAGTTCTTCCGCCTGCCTACGAACCGCGTGGTGGAACTGGGTAGCCAGCTGGAAATCTGAGCGCTAACGGGCGCGGAGCGGTTCGCCCTGCGTCGTGAACGCCTCACCCCTTGACCGCGCCTGCCCGGCGCGGCACCCATGGCCCATGATCAAACTGACCGGGATAGCCGCGGGCCTGGCACTGACCTCGCTCGCATCCGCCATCGCCGCCCCCCTCGCCGCCGCGCAGGGGCAGGCGCCCACTGACACCATGATGAACGAACAGGTGAAGTCGTACGACTGGGTGCGCCCCCAGGCCGATTACGTGCGCCGTGTGGTCATGGTGCCTATGCGTGACGGGACCAAGCTCTATACCGTCATCGTCTTCCGCAAGGGCACAACCGAAGGGCCGATCCTGCTCAGCCGTACGCCTTATAACGCGGACAAGTCCACCAGTCGCAATCGTAGCCAGAAGATCGAGGAAATCCTTCCCGTCTCCGACGCCGAATTCGTCAACGACGGCTATATCCGCGTCTACCAGGACGTGCGCGGTCTGGACGGTTCGGAAGGCGACTATGTGATGAACCGGCCCCTGCGCGGGCCGCTAAACAAGACCAAAGTCGATCACGCCACCGACGCCTACGACACCATCGACTGGCTGGTGAAGAACGTGAAGGAGAGCAATGGCAGGGTCGGCATCACCGGCTCGTCCTACCTTGGCTTCACGTCGCTGATGGCGCTCATCGATCCGCATCCGGCGCTGAAGGCGGCCGTCCCGCAGAGCCCGATGGTCGACGGCTGGATGGGCGACGACTGGTTCCACAACGGTGCCTTCCGCACTTTCGGTTTCGACTACGATCTGGGCCAGACGGTCAAGAAGGGCGGCGGTGCGGTGCCGCGCGGGACCGGCGACGATTACACCGCTTACCTTCAGGCAGGCTCGGCGATGGACTATGCCAAGGCATACGGCCTCACAGACCTTCCGGTGACGCGCAAGGTTCTCGAACATCCCAGCTATGATGCGTGGTGGCAGGGGCAGGCGGTCGACAAGCTGCTGGGCGCGCGCAAGCTGACCGTGCCGACCATGCTCGTAGTCGGGCAGTGGGATCAGGAGGACAGCTACGGCGCGCCGGCGGTCTACCAGGCGCTGAAGGCGAACGGCACGCCCAGCGACATGGTCAGCCTGGTGATCGGGCCCTGGCGTCATTCGCAGGTCAACTACGAGGCGCGCGAACTCGGCGCGCTGAAATGGGAAGGCGATACCGGTCTGCAGTTTCGTACGCGCTACATGAAGCCGTTCTTCGACTGCCACCTGAAGACCAACGCGCCTGCCTGCGAAACGCCGCCGGTGCTGACATACGCCACCGGCGAGAACCGCTGGGAAGTGTCTCCGCAGTGGCCTGCGGGCGATTACACCCCGCTGTACCTTGCCGCGAATGCGGGGCTGTCATGGGCTAAATCGCAGGCCGGCAGCGACAGCTACGTCTCCGACCCCGCCAAGCCGGTGCCGATGCTGCCGCGTCCGATCACCATGTCGGGAGACGAGTGGAAGACCTGGCTGGTCCACGACCAGCGGTTCGTCGACGGGCGAACCGACGTGCTCAGTTATTCCACCGGCGTGCTGGACAAGCCGCTCCACATCAAGGGCGCGCCCAAGGTGGATCTGCGCGCGGCGACCAGCGGGCGCGACAGTGATTTCGTGGTCAAGCTGATCGACGTCTATCCGCAGGAAAACACCGCCAATCCGGCGATGGCGGGCTATCAGTTGGCCATCGGCATCGAGATATTCCGCGGCCGCTACGTCGACGGATTTTCGGCCCCCAAGGCGCTGGAGCCGGGTAAGACCTATGGCTTCAAGTGGTCGCTGCCCAATGTCGATCACGTGTTCCTCCCGGGGCACCGGATCATGGTGCAGGTGCAGTCCAGCCTGTTCCCGCTTTACGATCGCAACCCGCAGAGCTGGGTGCCTTCGATCATGGAGGCCAAGCCTTCGGACTACGTGAAGGCAACTGAGACGATCCACTGGGGCGGCGATGCGGCAAGCGCCGTCTGGCTGCCGGTGGCGAAGGACTGAAGAGGCTTTTCGGCGAGACCCAAGGATCAGGTTTCGCCGAAAAGGGCCCGCTGCGACGCTTCGATTTCCTCGAAGTACCGGCGGCGTGCGTGGCGTTCGGTCACCACGCCGACCACGTTGCCTACGCCGTCGACCACCGCCAGTTCGTCCGCCGCCGCAAGGTCGAAGGCTTTCAGCATGGCGCGGATGTCGGTGGCAGGTGACAGCGTGTTGTCCGCCAGCGTCGCCAATATGCCGACCTGCGTTTCCGGCACGGTTTCCGGATTGTATGCGGATGCGGTCGTCACGATGCCAACGTAGTGCTCGTCTCCGTCCAGCAGGACAGCCTTGCTCGTGGAGCCCAGCGCCACGCGCGCACGAAAGTCGGCGATGGAAAGGTCGGCGGGCACGCTGACCCAGTCCGTGCGCATGATTCGCCCGGCCGTGAGACTGAGCATCCAGCCGATATCGCGCGGGCTGCGCACGATTGAGCCGCGCACATGGAGACGCCAGGTGGAGAAAGAATAACCGAAGGTTTCGCGCGTCAGCGCGCTCGATACCAGCGATGCGGTCAGCACCACGCCCATCAGGGCGAAATCGTGCGTGGTCTCCAGCATCAGGATTGCCAGCGTCATCGGCCCGCCCACGACGGATACCGCCAGCGCCGCCATGCCGACCAGCGCGGCGTCGTTCACGTCCAGATTGATGTTCAACGGCAGCATTGCGACCAGCGCCGCGAAGATCAGTCCGACCAGCGATCCCAGGAAAAGCGAGGCGAAGAACAGTCCGCCGCGAAATCCGAAGCTAAGCGAAATCACCGAAGCCGCGATCTTCACCACCAGCACCACCAGCAGGAACTGCAACGCCGGCTGCATCGCCAGATTGAGGTGCATCGCACCGTGGCCGGCGGAAAGCGTCTGCGGGGTCACCATCGCCAGCGGCATCAGCAGCAGCCCGCCGATCACCGGCTTCCAGCGGGAAATCCGGCCGACTTTCTGGACCTGCATTTCCGCAAAGGTCACCAGCCGCATCAGGGCGATCCCCACCAGCGCGCAGGCAAGGCCGAGGACCACGTAGACGAAATAGTCGCCGGTGGTCAGCACGCGGTCTGCGCTGGAAGCGATGAGATACGGCTCCACGCCGAGGGCGCGGGTGATGAAGGCGGCGCCCAGTGCGGCCGCAACCACTGGGGCGACGGCAGCGGGCGTGTAGCTGCCGATGACGATCTCGAAGGCATAGAAGGCGCCTGCCAACGGCGCGCCGAAGGCTGCGCCAACCGCAGCGCCGGCGCCTGCGCCCACCAGGGTGCGCATGTCGGCTCGGCGCAGTTTGAACCACTGTCCCAGTACTGAGGCGACGCCGCCGCCCATTTGCGCATAGGCCGCCTCCAGCCCGACAGAAGCGCCGACGCCATTCGAGATCAGGGTCTGGGCAGAAATGACAAGGTTGTCGACAAAGGGTATCTGCCCGCTGTGCAGGGCATTGGCTTCCACGACGTCGATCGGCGCGCGGCGGCGGCGGCGCAGCATGTAGCTCATCGCCACCAGGGCAAGGCCGCCCGACGGCAAGGCCAGCAGGCGCCAAGGATGCTTGATCTCGCCCAGCGCGCTGAGGCGGTTCACGGTCACGCCGTAGAACACTTCCTGCATGCTGTGAGCCAGCCACGCCTGCAGGTTGGTCATCCACCCTGCCGCCAGTCCTGCAAGCAAGGCGAGCACGATGAAAGCCATTTCACTTTCACGCAGGCGCCGCCGCTGGCGGACGAACAAGGCTTTTAATGCATTTGTGCCCGCGCGTCGCATCGGGCCGATTGGGCCCAGCCGCAAGGTGCTGTCAAGCACCTCGCGGCTGGGCGAAGCAGAAGGCTTTACTTCGGCGGCATCCTGATCGCGCCGTCGAGGCGAATGCACTGGCCGTTGAAATAGATGTTACGCACCAGTTCCAGCACCAAGGAGCCGAATTCCTCAGGGTGGCCGAGGCGGCGGGGGAAGGGCACGGCCTTGCCGAGGTTCTCGTAAACCTCGGGCGCATGTTCCTTCACGCGCAGCATCGGCGGGGTGGCAAAGGTGCCCGGCATGATCGCGTTGACCCGGATGCCCAGGTCCATCAGGTCGCGCGCCATGGGCAGGACCATGGCGTTCACCGCGCCCTTGCCGCCGCCATAGGCGACCTGCCCGACCTGCCCGTCCTGCGCGGCGGCGGAGGACGTCAGGATGATCGTTCCGCGCTCCCCGTCCTCGTTCAGCGGGTCGGCGTTCGCCATGCCCAGCGCCGCGATCGAAGCGACGCGGTACGAGGCGGTGAAGATGCCTTCCGCCGATTTGGCAATCTGTTCGGTGGCGGTGCGTTTGTAGGCGCCGGACTTCTTGTCGAACGAGACGGTCTTGCCGCCGCCCGCGACGAGCGCACAATGGACGATGATGCGTTCCTGTCCGTGGGCGGCGCGGGCTTTGGCGAAGCCCGCTTCGACGCTGTCCTCGTCCATGATGTTGACGTTGCAGAACACGCCGCCGATTTGCGCGGCGAAGGCCTCGCCCGCATCCTCGCTGATATCGAAGATTGCAACCTTGATCCCGGCATCGGCCAGCGCCTGCGCGCTGGCGCGGCCAAGCCCCGAAGCGCCGCCGGTGACGATCGCGGCCAGGCTGTCGTCGATCTTCATTGCTGCTGCTTTCCCTGAGCCATTCGAATCATATGCAAGTGTGGCTAGCGCAGTCCCCCGGCGTATGTCGAAAACGGGATGCCAGCCTGCTGCAAGCATCGCTCGGGCGGGGGGGATCAGCCCTCGGATGCCATAAACGTGACCGTTACACGCAGGCCCGGCGCAGCATCGTGCAGTTCCAGCCGGGCGCCCAGCCGTTCGACTACCGCCTTGACGATTGCCAGGCCCAGCCCGCTGCCCGCCGGTCCCTGTTCGCCCTGCAGGCGGGCGAAACGGTCCAGTGCATGATCGCGCGAGGCGGCCGGGATACCGGGGCCGGTGTCGCTGACGGACAGCCAGGCATGGTCTTCCCGCATCTCAAGGCCAATCGTCGCCTCGCCGCCGCGCCGGTTGTAGCGGATGGCGTTGTCGACGAGGTTGGAGAGCATTTCGAACACCAGTGTGCGGTGCCCGTCGATGCAGAACGGTCCGTCGCCTTCGCAATCCAGGCGCAGTTCCACGTCGGCATCGATGGCCTGCCGGATGCGACGGGAGATGACCGCCTGGCTTACTTCACGCAGGTCGATACGTTCGAAGGGAGGCTGCTTGCCCGCCTCATCGGCGCGGGCAAGGGCGAGGAGCTGGGTCAGCAGGCGTTCCAGGCGGTCAGTTGCTTCCTCGATCTCGCGCAGCGCTTCGTGCGAGCCGCGCCGGGCCAGCGCAACCTGTACCTTGAGCACCGAAAGCGGCGTGCGCATCTGGTGCGAGGCATCGGCGGTGAAGCGCCGCATCCCCGTCGTGGCATAGTCGAGCCGTGCCAGCAGGCGGTCGAACGAGCGCGACAGCGGCTGCAGTTCGGCGGGCAGGGGCCCGGTCTGGAGCGGCGACAGGTCGGGCGCGGCGCGGGTGTCGCGCGCCTCGATCACGGTGCGCAGTTCGGCCAGCGGGCGCAGGCTCCATTGCAGCGCCGGGCGAATCAGCAGCAGGACGATGCCCATCAGTACGAATTCACCGATCAGCAGTGCAGTCATCAGCCCCCGTTCAAGCGCGCGGCGGTTTTCGAGGGTTTCAGCCACCTGCACGACTACCGGGCCGGCGATTCGCGGCAGGTCGCGCCGGATTTCGGCGATGCGGATCGACTGGCCGCGATATGTCGCAAAGCGGAAGCGGGGCTGGTCCGAGGGCAGGCCCCGGATAGTGGGTGCGGGCAGGTCGGCATACCCGGTCACCACGCGCCCGGCGACAGCGATGCGATAGTAGACGTTATCGCGCTCGCTGTTTTCCAGCATCCCGAAGGCGGCGGGCGGCAGGTCCAGCGTGACTTCGCCGTTTTCCACTTGCACCGTCTCCGCGATCGCGCCGAGCGCGCCGCCCAGCACACGGTCGTTGGTGCGGCGAACGACGTCGGCGATCAGCACCCAGCCGATCAGGCCCAGCGCCAGCGCCGGGATCACCAGCGGACCCATCATTGCCGCCAGGAGCCGGTGGCGCAGAGAGACCGCGCGCCGTAGTTTCGCGGTTTCACTCATCGCCTAGGTGCGGTCGAGCATGTACCCGACCCCGCGCACCGTGCGGATCGCCGGGCCGTCCGGGGCCAGCTTGCTGCGCAGGCGCGTCACGTTCACTTCCAGCGCGTTGGAGCCGACCGGATCGTCGAAGCCGAACACTTCGGCTTGCAACGTCTCGCGGGAGACGATCTGGCCGGCGCGCGCCGACAGCGCTTCCAGCACCGACCATTCGCGGCGGCGCAGTTCGACAAGGCGCCCGTCCACTTCCACCCGCCCGGTGGAGCGGTTGATGGTCATCGTGCCGATCCGCACTTCGGGCGCGGCATCGCCGCCGCGCCTGCGGCCCAGCGCACGCACGCGGGCTTCCAGTTCCTCCACCTCGAAAGGTTTGCGCAAGTAATCGTCGGCTCCAAGGTCAAGCCCGCGCACGCGGTCGTCCAGGCCGTCGCGGGCGGTCAGCATCAGGACCTGCGCCTGATCGCCCCGGGCACGTATGCGGGCGAGAACCTCGAAGCCGTCGATATCAGGCAGGCCGACGTCAAGGATGACCAGCGAATAAGGCTCGCTGCCGAGGACCGACAGGGCATCCTCCCCGCAGCACACGTGATCGACGGCATGGCCCGCCACGCGCAGCAGCGCAATGATGGCCCGCGCAAGCGCGGCATCATCCTCGACGATCAGAATGCGCATGAGCGGGATTCGTACCTGGGTACACCGTGAAAGGTGAATGACAGCTTGCGGGCGTAAGACATCGGCAGTGCTTATCCGACATTCGAGGCGGAAAGCGAGAGGAACTGGCATTGCGCATTCTTACACCCCTTCTGGCAATAGCGGCGCTTCTAGCGGTGCCTGCGGCTGCGCAGAAGCCGGCTGGCGCGAACTCCGCGCCCAAGCCCAGCACCGCCGTCCAGCGTCCGGCAGGCTATCCGCGCTCCTATGACACCACCATCGCCGATGCCCGCACCGAAGGGCGCGTGCGTATCTACGCCAATGCCGACCGCGCCGAGCTGGTGCCGGTGGTCGAGGCGTTCAAGCGCGCCTACCCGGGCATCAAGGTGTTTTATGCTGACCTTGGCTCCACCGAAATGTACCGCCGCTTCGTGAGCGAGACGCGCCGCCGTCAGTATTCGGCGGACATCGTCTGGTCCTCGGCGATGGACCAGCAGATCAAGCTCATCAACGACGGCTACGCGCAGCAATACGCCAGTCCCGAAAAGCCCGCGTTGCCCGAGACGGCGGTGTGGAAGAACATGGGTTACGGCGTCACTGCCGAGCCGATCGGCATCGTCTACAACCGCAAGCTGGTGCCGCCCGCACAAGTGCCGCGCAGCCATCAGGATCTCGAAAACCTGCTGCGCACGCGCCGCGCCGACTTTACCGGCAAAGTGGCGACATTCGATCCGGCCCGCTCGAACACCGGCTATCTTTATCTTTCGCAGGACTTCCAGACTACGCGCGACACCCGCAGCCTGATGAAGGCGATCGCCGATACCGGGCCGGTCCTGGCGACCAATACCGGGCCGATGCTGGCCGGCGTCGCTTCGGGCAAGCTCGCGATCGCCTACAACGTGATCGGGTCTTACGCGCTGGAGCAGGCGCGCTGGCACCCCGATCTCGGCGTCGTTTTTCCGCGCGATTACACGCTGGTGACATCGCGCATCGCCTTCATCTCGCGCGAGGCGCGCCATCCGGCGGCCGCACGCCTGTTCCTCGACTTTCTGCTTTCCCGCGCCGGGCAGGGGCAACTCGCCCGGCATAGTCTCTGGCCGGTGCGCAGCGATATTCAGGCGCGCCGCCTCCCTGCTGGACAGGCGCGCACGGTTCGCGTCGGCCCCCAGCTTCTCGTCAACCTTGATCGCCTGACCCGCGAGCGCTTCCTGCGCGAATGGAATACGATCCTTGCCTCCGGAAAAAATAAGCCATGACAGGATACCTGAAGGCCGGCGCTGCATTTGCCGCACTGATCGCCGCCACCCCGGCTCTTGCACAGGCCCCCAGCCGTGACGATCTTGCCGATCTCGTGCGCGCGCAGGCTGCTGAGATCGCCTCGCTGCGCCAACGTGTGGACCGCCTTGAGGCCGAGCGCACGGTGGCCGCGGCAACCCCGCAGCTGCCTGCGCCGGTACTGGCAGCCGCCGAGCCTGCCACGCTGCCCGAGCCGATCGTGACGCAGCCTTACGCCGCACAGCTCCTCCCCCCCGGTCCAGCTGAGCGCAACGTCGAGCGTATCCGCGCCGCAGCGGTTGCGGCGGCGGGCGGCAGCACAGAATGGGGGCAGGGCCTGCCCGTATTCCACTCTGCCGACGGCATGTTCACCTTCAAGCCGCGCGGGCGCATCATTACCGACGTCAGCACCTCGTTCGGTTCGAAGTCGGATGGCCGCAACATCACCACCACCGGCATGCGCGCCCTGCGGATGGGCCTCGAAGGCACCGTGGGCACGCACTTCTTCTACCAGTTCGAGAGCGATTTCTCGGAGAACGAAGTGGACGTCGTCACCGCCTTCATGGGCTGGCGCAATCGTATCTCGCCGGGCCTCGATTACGATGTGCGCATCGGCCACCTGTTCAACGACCGCAGCTTCGAAGGCTCGACCGGCTCGGATTCGACGCCGTTCCTCGAACGCACCGTGGTCGCCACCGCGATCATCCCGCAGCGCGCCTTCTATGGCCTCGGCATCATGCCGCGCCTGTTCTGGAAGACCGGCCACGCCTCGCTCACCCTGACCGGCGACCGCATTGATGGCGACCAGTCATCGTCCGACAACCGTACCGTGCTCGGCCGCGCACACTGGAATCCGATCAAGTCTGACCGTCAGGTGCTGCATGTCGGCATCTGGGGCTTCGACGAAATGCTGCACCCCGGCAAGAACACCCTGACGCGCAACACCGTGATCGGCGGCCGCTTCAACGGCGCACTGCGCCTGTCGACCGGCAACCTTATCGGCGGCACCGGCACCACCGGCTACGGCGTCGAACTGGGCGGCTATTCCGGACCGGTCTGGGTCATGGGCGAGGCGGGTGAGCGCCATGCGCGGCTCGACAATGGCCGCCCCGACTTCGTGACCAAGGCCTGGAGCGTGAGCGGCGGCTGGTTCATCACCGGCGACCTTCCGCCCTACAACCCGCGCCTTGGCAGCTTCGGCCAGCCCAAGGTCAAGCAGTCGATCTTCGAGGGTGGCCCAGGCGCCATCGAGATCACGGCGCGCTACGAAAACCTTGCCTTCGACGACATCGTCACCCCGGCGGATGGCTGGGCGGCGACGCTGGGCGTGAACTGGTATCTCAACAGCTTCACGCGCTTCCAGGTCAACGCGATCCACTGGAACACCAACAATACCGCCGGTGTCTACACCGGCAAGGACGACGGCGAGACGCTTTCCGCGCGTGTCGGCGTGACGTTCTGATCCCTCTTACAGATACGTAAAGGACAATCATGAGCCTTGCTCTGATCGGCTTCCTGATGGTGGCCACATTCATGACGCTTATCATGACCAAGCGGATGACACCGCTGGTTGCGCTGATCGTCGTGCCCACGCTTTTCGCGCTGCTCGCCGGCTTTCACGCGGGCCTTGGCGACATGATGATCGACGGCCTGAAGAAGCTGGCCCCTACGGGCGTCATGCTGCTGTTCGCCATCCTGTTCTTCAGCACGATGACCGACACCGGCCTGTTCGACCCGCTAGTTGGCAAGCTGATCCGGCTGGTCCACGGCGATCCGATGCGTATCCTCATCGGCTCGGTCGTGCTGTGCGCGCTGGTCAGCCTCGATGGTGACGGTTCGACAACCTACATCATCACGATGGCGGCGATGCTGCCGCTCTACAAGCGGTTCGACATGAACCGGCTGCATCTGGTCTGCCTGCTGATGGTGACCAGCGGCGTGATGAATCTGACGCCGTGGGGCGGCCCCACCGCCCGCGCTGCCAGCGCCCTCAAGCTCGATCCGGCCACGCTGTTCGTGCCGCTGATCCCCGGCATGATCGCGGGCCTTGCGTTTTTGATCCTGCTGGCGATCCACTTCGGTCGCAAGGAACGCCGCCGCATCGGCAAGGTGGAACTTCCCGCCGTTCTCGACGCTGCCGACCTCGCGGTGTCGCAGTGGCCCGAGGCGCGCCGCCCGAAGCTGATCTGGTTCAACGCCGTGCTGGTCATCGCGCTGCTGGTGCTGCTGGTGTGGGGCGTGCTGCCGCTGCCGATCCTGATGATGCTGGCTTTCGCCATCGCCATGATCGCCAACTATCCTGATACCAAGTCGCAGAAGGAGCGCATCGCCGCCCACGCCGGCAACGTGCTGGCGGTGGTCGGCCTGATCTTCGCAGCGGGTATCTTCACCGGCATCCTGTCGGGCACGGGCATGGTGGAAGCGATGAGCAAGGAAGTGGTCGGCGTGATCCCGCCGTTCCTCGGCCCCTACATGGCCCCGATCACCGCACTGCTTAGCCTGCCGGGTACGTTCTTCATCTCCAACGATGCGTTCTACTTCGGCATGCTGCCGATCCTGGCCGAGGCGGGCGCCCACTACGGCGTCGAGCCGATGGCGATCGCCCGCGCTTCGCTGATGGGCCAGCCTGTCCACTTGCTCAGCCCGCTGGTGCCGTCGACCTACCTGCTCGTCAGCCTCGCGGGCGTTGACCTTGCCGACCACCAGCGCTTCGCGCTGGTTCCGGCGGCGCTGTGCTGCCTGGTCATGACCGTGGTGGGCATGCTGGTACTGGCATTCCCGTTCGTGGGATGAAAATGGCGGCGTTCCCGACCGGTATGATTGCCCGCTTCCTCGCCGCGCTCGCTCTGGGCGCGGCTGGCGGGGCGCTGTTCTGGTTCATCGGGGCGCCGCTGCCGTGGGTACTCGGCTCGATGTTCGCCTGCGCGGCGGGCAGCATCGCGCGCCTGCCGATCGAGGCGTCTGCCGCCACCCGCAGGCCGATGGCGGCGGTGATCGGCGTCGTGCTGGGCAGCGCGTTCCATCCCGGCCTGTTCACCCAGGCGGCCGAGTGGATCGTGCCGATCGCGCTGCTGCCGGTGTTCCTGGGCATCGCGGCGTTCGCCTGTATCCTCTATTTTCGCCGCGTCGCCGGGTTCGATGCGCCGACCGCCTATTTCTCGGGCGTGCCGGGAGGCATCGCCGAAATGGTGGTTCTCGGCTCCGAACGCGGCGCGGACGAGCGCATGGTGGGCCTGATCCACGGCGCGCGCATCTTCCTCGTCGTATTCATCCTGCCGTTCCTGATCCGCGCCTTCGAGGCAGAGGTCCACGCCCCGGTCCTGGCCGCACCGCAGGTTGCGGGCGCGGCCGGCTGGTCGCTGCTCCCGTGGGCGCTGGGCTGCGCCGTGGCGGGCGCACTGGTGGGCCGAGCGCTGCGTTTCCCCGCATGGCACCTGATGGGCCCGCTGTTCGTCAGCGCCGTGGTCCACCTTTCGGGCCTGAGCGATTTTCACATTCCGCCCTGGGCCATCGCCGCCGCGCAGGTGGGGCTGGGCGCCACGATCGGTTGCCGCTTCGTCGGCCTCGACCTCGCCACGTTGATGCGCACGCTGGTGCTGGCGGCAGGCTCCACCGCGATCCTGCTGGCGGTGACGTTCTGCTGGGCCTTCGCCATTGGCTGGGCTACGGGGCTAAACCCCGCGCTCGTCGCGCTGGCCTATTCGCCGGGCGGGGTGGCGGAAATGAGCATGGTCGCGCTCAGCCTCTCGCTCGAGGCGGGCTTTGTGATCGTTCACCACCTCGTTCGCGTGATGCTGGTCATCGTTGCCGCGCCGCTCGCCTTTCGCATCATGGGAGCCCCAGCCGATGACCCTGCCTGATCCTTTGCTCCAGACCATCGCCATCCTCTATCAGGCGATAGAGCCCCCGGTGATCGACGGCGCCCGCAAGGAAGCCAAGCCCGGCGGCTATTCCGACAGCGGCGCCGACATCGGCGTCGCGCTACGCTCCGCCGGCTGCACGCTAGCGACACCGGTGGCTAATCCCGATCCCACGCAGGTCTTTGATTGGGTATGGCCCGACACGGCAGAGGGCATCGCCGCCGCGCTGGCGGCCGGGGCCACGGTGCTCTGGGCCAATACCGTTGTCTTCGCCGGCCACCCCATTGAGGCCGCCAGCCGTCAGGCATGGATCGTCGGCCCCGACCCGCAGGCGATGCAGGCCATCGACAACAAGGCGGCGACCAATGCCAAACTTCTTGCAGCGGGCCTGCCGGTGGCGCGTTCGTGGCTGATCGATGGGGATGCGGTAGACCTTGATGCCGAAATCGCAGCGTTTGCGTCCAGCCTGCCGCTGGTGGTCAAGCCCCTGCGCGGACGCGGCAGTCAGGGCGTGGGCGTGGCCCGCGATTTCGACCAGCTGGCGAGCCAGGTCGCCGCGCTGGCCGCCAGCCGCCGCTTCGGCCCCGCAATCATGCTGGAGCAGTTCCTGCCCGGTGCGGAAATTACCATCACCGTCATGCCCGCCGCCGCGCGGCCCGGCGAAACCGCGCCCTTCGCGCTGCCGCCGGTGCACCGCTTCGATCAGGTGGACGACGTTGCGCCCTACAATGGCGACGTTCCCGTCAGCCACAACAGCGCGGCGATGACAGCCGCCGAGTGGGCCGCGCCCGCCATCGCCGCCGTAACGGCAGCCTGCGAGGCCGCCGCCGCGCTGCTCGAAATCCGCGCCACTATGCGCATCGACTGCCGCGCCGATGCGGACGGCCAGTTCGTTCTGTTCGACGTCAACGCCAAGCCCAACCTGACCGGCGCCGGCCGGCCGGGCCGCGCCGACGAGGACAGCCTGTCCACCCTCGCCGCTGCCGCCTCAGGCTGGCGCTACTCCGACTTTCTCGTCGCCGCGCTCCGCGCCGCATGGACCAACAAGGAAGACCCCGCATGAACGACCTGTGGCAGCACATCGTTGCCGATTTCTCTAACATTGGCTCCCCCGCCGCATTGGCTGCGTTCGGGCAGGTGGTGCTGATCGACATCATGCTGGCAGCGGATAACGCTATCGTCGTGGGCGCTCTCGCAGCGGGCCTGCCCGCGCAAATGCGCCGCAAGGTCATCCTGATCGGCGTGCTGGCCGCGCTGGTATTGCGCGTGATCTTCGCGTTGGTGGTAAGCCAGTTGCTTCAGCTCGTCGGCCTCGTCTTCGCGGGCGGCTTGCTGCTTATCTGGGTCGCATGGAAGATGTGGCGCGAACTTCAGGATGCAAATGATGGTGAAGGCGATACCGACGCCATCACCAAGTCGGCCCCGCGCAGCTTTGCCGCTGCCGCCTGGGCCGTGGCCGTGGCCGATGTCAGCATGAGCCTTGACAACGTGCTGGCGGTGGCCGGCGCCGCGCGCGATCATCCCGGCATCCTTGCCATCGGTCTGGTCCTGTCCGTCGCCCTGATGGGTCTCGCCGCCAACGTCCTGGCGCGCGTGATCGAGCGTTACCGCTGGCTTGCCTACGTCGGCCTGCTGGTGATTCTCTATGTCGCGGGCAAGATGATCTGGGAGGGCCTTGTGGACCCCTCGCGCGGACTGCTCGTGCTGTTCTGACGACCGATCTGGCCCGAGCCCCTGAAAGGGCTTCGGCCGGATAGGACATACCGCCCGATAGGCAGCCGCTTCCAGCCTTATTATGAGAACACCTTCCTGGAGGAGGCCTGTCTTGCGGATTTCGGTTTATGCTTGCCTGTGGCTGCCGCTCGCCTTGTGGGCCTGCTCGGACGACAGGCATGACGAACGCCTGCTCGCCGCCGGACCGGATCGAAGCGTGGAGGCGCTGCTGAAGGTGGCTGACGCCAATGCCGGCGCCCGCAAGTTTCGCACTTGCGCAGCCTGTCACACGATCACCCCCGGCGCATCGGATCGGGGCGGCCCGAACCTTTACGGTGTGTTCGGCCAAATCCCTGGTCAAAATAGCCGACGCTATGGCTACACGGCGGCCCTACGCGGCGCGGGCGGTATATGGGATGCGCGCAGGTTGGACGCCTGGCTTGCCGATCCCCGAAAAGTGGTTCCGGGCACGAACATGCAGTTCGCAGGCGTTCCCGATCCGCTCGACCGGGCCGATCTGATCGCATATCTGCGCAGCCAGTCAGATTAATGCTTGGTCGGATAACCCTGTGCATAACTTGTGGGTTTTCTGTGGCAACAGAGCCAGATCCCTGGCTGGGGCGGCAGGAGCCCCAGTCAAATTTTCACGCCCTACAAGGCTTTGAAAATACTGGCATACAGCCCGCGGCTGCACAGCCACTTGGTACAGCGTGTTGGCACAATCGACAACCCGGTTTTATCGCTTTCCAGCCATCCGAGCCGCGCGGAACATGACAACACTATTTCTACTACTGGGACGATCCGGACAGGCTCCTTTTGGGCGGCGTCTCCGCCTAAATTGCCTTTCGTTCATTTCGGCATGAGCCAGCAGGACGGTCCGACGTTGGGACTAACCTGACTGTCGGGTCCTGAGCGCCGGAGCGCTGATTCCGGACGTAATGACCAAACGAGCCGTCCGCATGGCCAACTGTACCGACACTTTTAGCTGCAGATCTCTAGCCATTCTCGAACTATTCTTTAAGCTCGTGGCCAGGTGAAATCGAAGCGGCCATCGTAGTAGTGGCGGCGCATGTGGACTAGGTCAGCCTCCCAATGGGCGATCGCTGTATGGAAAGAAACACCGCTCCGGCGTTTTGCATTTTTCACGAAGGCCGCAAGGCATTCAGCGATTTTATGAAGGCGTGGTCCGGTGACCGGCTGGCCCCAAGATGCCATGTATTCCAGATCGTTCAAGGGTGGCAGCCGCATCACGAATACTTGTCCGAGCAGGCGCGCGCGCTGCACTGCCGTTAGGGGGCTGCTGGCGCCTACCTGATACCCGAGGCACCCCAGCATGCCCCTTTCGTAAAGGTTGATCACACTCGACTTGGTCACCGCTGCTGCCGCGCCGATTTCGGTCGATGGCCACGGGAAGTAGTCTGGCTCACCAGGTTTCAGGCTGCGGCGCCGATCCCATTCGGCTTCGATCAGGTTCAGACGTTGTTTGGCTTCGACCACATTCCGAGCGTTGGGATTCTCATCTTCATATCGGAGCAGGATCGTGAATGCGGCGTTCCAGTCGCGCTGCAGTTTTTCGAATGGCGACGGCGCTGCGGCAACTTTTGCCTCTGCGTCCCGCTGTTCACGAAGGCGGGCATTGAACGCAATTCGGCTGGCGTCGTTCGACTGCTTGCCTTTCCTGGCAGAGTCCTTTGCGGCTTTCTGCCGTTCGGCTTTGGCCAGCAAAGCCTGCAGTGCGGACTGTTTTCGGGCAGCATCTCTCGCTACGGCTTTTTCGGCCTTCAATTTCTTCTTCGGTTTTGCGGGGGCTTGATCGGTGGCTTGTTGTCGATTTGCCTCCGCGCTGCGCTTAGCCTTCTTTAATTTCGCAGAAGTGTAGAAATCCTCCGGGCCTAGAGTCCTGCGCTTTTTGTGGCGTGAGATGACGATCTGGGGCTTGTCGGTTGTATCGACCTTCGAACCAGCTGGCAGATCGGTCCGTCGTGCGGATGGGGGTGTCGTCCCCGCTTCCTTGGCTATGGCGGGCATCTTGCCTTTCTGCTTCGGCGGGGTCTTCGGCGCCTTCGCTGGTTGCCGCGCGATCGCGGAACTAGGCGTGGCGGTTGGCAGACGGAATACCTCGCGAAGGGCGTCTTCCAGCGCGGAGTTGTTTAGCGATGGGGCGGTCGTCGCGTTGCCGCCGTTGCGTGGGGACCGCGACTTAACCGCAGCTGGAGGAGGCGAAGGACGATAGACGACCGGTTCGTAGACGCCCGTCTGCGAAACTGTCTGCTCTGCATGACGGAACGCGGCATTGATCTTGCGCCGTCGCTCGATTTCCGCCTGGCTCAGGGGCTTTTGCTCTGGAGGACGCTTCTTCCGTTTCAAGGCACCGGCTCGCTTACCGATGGAGTTACCGTCCCGAGAAGCACAGGAAATTCGTCTTTCGGCACCCTTTTTGGGCTTGGTGGCCATGAAGGAAAGAGAAGGTGACCGCTCTTTCGCAAATCGTTGGCGATCCTATTCAGCTCGGTCAGGCGGATGACGTGGTTCGCCAGCACATGGGTCCATATGTCACCCCATGCCCTACCGGTGCCGGATGTGGGGACAATGTCCAACAGTAGGTGTCGCGCCTTCTC
Source organism: Novosphingobium barchaimii LL02 (assembly GCF_001046635.1). Taxonomy (GTDB): domain Bacteria; phylum Pseudomonadota; class Alphaproteobacteria; order Sphingomonadales; family Sphingomonadaceae; genus Novosphingobium; species Novosphingobium barchaimii. The sequence goes on along the minus strand of NZ_KQ130452.1, from coordinate 1,279,906 downwards.
CATCTCGTCGATGAGAAACACTGCGTTAGGGTCCGGTGCCATTTCCTGCATGGATCCGAGCAGTTCGAGCTGGCTCGACTTTTCAGCCAGCTTCTCGACTTTCTTTCGGCCGATGATGTCGGCCTGTACTCCCAGCGACTTGATCTGGCAGTCCCGGAATACCTCGATGCCCGGCGGCTGCCGCGTTCCATAGACAAGAAAGTAGAGGGTGCGATCGCGATCCGGCCGTTTCACATCGACGTCGGCAACATATTTGTATCCTGCGACCTTGGATACTGCGCATTCGAATGCCTCCACGATCGCACGTTTGCGCATTTCCGGGGTAGCGGCAGGATTCTGTTCCAAGGCGCGCAATTGATTGCGCCAATCCTCGGTAGGGATCAGCTTGTCGAGGACTGGCGCCACCTTGTCGTCTTCGAAAAGCGCGAACCGGTTCACGAAGTCGAACATGAAATTAAAGACGACTTCGCATCGTGGCCTTCCGATTAGGGGCTTCAGCGCCTGCAAATCGAGCGAAAAGCCCTTGGGGTCGATCAAAATGAAGGAAAATGCCTGGCTCGGGATGCATCGGGCAATAGCCGGCGCAATCTCGGTGAAGTCACCCTTGTGGGTGTGGATTTCCACTTCTGGGAACATCGCCTGCAATTCAGCGAGCCGGGCATAGGCGTGGGGGCTTTTCTCCACCAGGTGGGCGGTCATCTTAACCTGGCGCGGGTTGTGGGCTATTCCTGCCCATGAGCGCTTGGCGTCAGTCAAAGCCTGCAGGGCAATGCCGAACGATGTATCCTCGAACTGCTCCGACTGGTTCTTCCATGGGCCGGAAAATCCATCGACGTAGACTACCTCGCCATACTTGCTGGCGATCTTGTGGATCAGGCGTTCAAGGTAGTGCTTCAGGAAATGGTGTTTGACCAGCGCCTGCTCCCGCCCGGTGTAATGCTCTGGCGCCAGCGCCACGCTCAGGCCGCTGCTCTTGATGGCAGGGAGGCCGGAAGCTCGTTCCATTCCCGTCCATCCAGCTCGCGGCCACCGGACTTCGGTCTGATGCCACCCCACTGCTTGAAGAAGAAGGCGACGTTCTGCGCGGCGCACTGATCACGAATCTCCCGTGCCCATTCGATCGCCATGGGACGGGCGCCAGGTCCGCTTTCGCCGCCCGCGATCACCCAGTGGATGCCGGTCAGATCGACTTGTCCTACGGCGCCGATAAGCGGCTCGACCGATAGGAACCGTACGCCGGCGGGTGCCTGGCGCAGGTGCTCGATGCGCGCGCTGGAGTTCGCGTCCTCGACAGACACGCCCAGCCAGATGTGGGCGGGCGGCGTCCGGTCGCGATAGCGGCGGTTGAGATAGTCGCGCATGAGCGAACTGCGCTTGGTCAGCACCTGGAAGACATGCCAGTCGGCCTGCTCCATCGTGTCGAAGACCTGATCGATGAACGTGCCGGGAACCTTCTTGTGGAACAGGTCCGACATGGAGTTCACGAAGATCATCCGTGGTCGCTTCCATGCTAGTGGCTGAGCGAGGCGCTCAGGTCGCAGAGTCAGATCGAAACCATGCTCGAAAGGGTGGCCAGGGATGCCGCGCCAGCGTTCCGAAAAGCGTTCTGCATAGCAGTTGTCGCAACCGGCCGTGATCTTCGTGCAGCCCGTCACCGGGTTCCACGTCGCATCCGTCCATTCGATTGCACTGCCGTCAGCCATTTCATGCGCCCCCAGGAACGAAACGTGAATCTGCCACAGGCGGAGTCGCGTTGCAACGAAAGAAGCGTGGCCGTTCGACCATTGCTACAGTCGATGTCAACGACAGAATGCTAGACAAGCGCCTGCAATGCCAGACATATTGCTCGTCGGGCACAAGTGCCGACAGGGGTGGCGCATGGCGAAGAAGCGGCATTACGACTGGAACATCGGCGAACCATTGCCAGAATTGGGGCTGCATAGCTTCGCGAAACATCAGATTTTCGACGCGTATATCACCGCGTACATTCGGACGCTGACGAAGAGTCATCTGACCCGCAAGCTCAAGCTGACCCTCGTCGATGGATTCTGCGGGGGCGGGATGTACGCCATGGGCGCCAACGAGGTCGATGGATCGCCGCTGCGCATGCTCGCTTCCGTGGAAAGAGCCCAGGCCGAACTGGACGCCGCCCGGGCCCGCGGCCTCGAGATCGACGCCGAATTCGTCTTCGTCGATGCCAACCCCAAGCACGTGGACTTCCTGCGGGAGGTCCTGCGCCAGCGCGGATATGAATCTCGGATCGGCAAGGACATCCATATCTACACGTCCAAGTTCGAGGACGTCAGCGACGAGATCATCCGAAGGATCCAGGCCAAGGGGCGCGCCCATCGGTCCCTGTTTTTCTTGGACCAGTACGGCTGGAGCGCGGTCACCTTCGCCACCATACGCCAGATAATGGCGTCGCTCCAAAATCCAGAAGTCGTCCTGACGTTCATGGTGGACCATCTGGTCAACCTGCTAACCGACAAGATGATCGATACGCCGGGGCTGAGCGCAATCGACCTGCGCCGCGAAGACGTACAAGACATGCTGCAGATGAAGGAGCAGCGCGGCTGGAAGCGGCTGATCCAGAACACGCTGTACGAGCACATTCAGCAGAATACGGGCGCAACCTACTACACCCCGTTCTTCATCCATCCCGAGGGCGGATCGAACCGCGATTATTGGCTGCTTCACCTTTCACGTCACCACCAGGCCCGAGAGGAGATGGGCAAGATTCACTGGCAGCATGAGAACACGTTCGAGCATTTCGGGCGTGCCGGCTTCAATTCGCTCGGGTTCATGCCGGGCGTGGACGTGCGAGAGGACATGCTGGAGTTCGGGTTTAACGACAATGCCCGCACGCGGTCCGAGGCGGCGGTCGTCGATCAGCTTGCGAAGATGCTGCATGCGCGCGTGGCTGCCGGGGAGGCCCCGCTGACCAAGAAGCAGCTGTTCCTCGCCAATTGCAACGACACGCCCGTCATCAGCAGCATCGTCGACGCATCCCTCGCCACGTTGCGGGAAGCCAAGGATATTCGGATCATCACCCCGGACGGCGCCGTTCGCCGTTCCGCGATGCAGATGGGTTGGGACGATCGAATCGAATTGGTGGAAAGCCCGACGTTGTTCTCTCTCCTTGGCCGACGCGCGGCCTGACATTGCGAGCCGATTGAGACCTCCACCCGAGCCGAAAGCCTACTTTCAGAAGAGGTCGACGCCTGACGCTTCCTAAGGCAAAGGTCCCCGACGATGTAGCAGCATCGCTAGTTCTGCAGAGCCAGACCACGATCGAAGCCACTACCGTCCAAAGCATGCCAGTACCTTCAGTCCGAAGCGTTCCGGGCGATCTTGCCTCGGATCATAGGGCCGCAAGAGCTGGCAAAGCGATCGCCATCATCAAAAATCACGGAGACGTGGCCCGGGGATCGACAGCCAGGAATCGCAACGACATTGGCCCCCTGAGCAAGAACCCAAGCCAGCGACCGGCGCACGGAAGCCTCCACCTCTGCTCCCATATCGGCACCAGAACCACCATCATGGGGGCGTTCGCTCGTGGAGCACTGAGCGAAAGCAGCCATTGATGTCCTGAGATCATCTGGCTGTCCCGACTTTGAGCCTGTCAAAACGCCCCGCCCCAGTGGGGAGAAGGCCATGAAACAAGCTCCCCGCGCCATAGCGGCAGCGACTTCCTCAATCTTCTGGCCGGTCACCAGGGAAAGCTCGTTCTGAACAGCGCCGAAGGCGCGTGTCGTCGGACGCCGTGTAATTTGATCGGCAGAAACGCCGGCGATCCCGAACTCGCCCACTTTGCCCGCGGAGATCAGATCCTCGATGCAGGCCTGAACGTCGTCGTCCGACGTTTCGGGATCGGCGCGGTGCTGGAGCAGCAAGTCGATGCGATCACGCCTCAAGCGCGTGAGCGAGGCCTCGACGGACTTTTTGATCGTTTCGGGCCGACTGTCGCGGTATAGCTTGCCCCCAGCATCGGCATAGAGACCAAACTTGGTGACAATGGCTGCATTGGGGAGGTCGCACAGCACATCGCCCAGCAACGTTTCGTTTGCGCCATTGCCATACAGCGGGGCCGTGTCGAAAAGCGTCACGCCATTATCTAGGGCTGCGGCGAGCGTCGCGACGGCTTGCTCACGGCTAACGGCGCCATAAATCCCGGTCAGTGCCATGCAGCCCAGCCCGATGCGGCGCTCTCCTGCCAGGGTAATCGCCCGGTCTTCGGCGATCCTTACGGGATCATTCTGATCGAGGGCCAACTTCAGGCGCCGCGGTCTTGGTCGTCGAAAGCGGCAATGGCGAACGTCAGAGCTGCATCCGCGCCGCCATGGCGAAGAAGGTGGCGGTCGGGCATGACCCTGTCGACTACGCGGGTGACCGCCTCGGCGGCCCTCGCCCGGAAAAGCGCGTCCCCGTCCCGGCCTTCACCGAGCTCGACGGATGGATCAAGGACCGTCACAAAGGCGAGGTCATATTCGGGCGCCCAGGCCTCGCATATCCGCTCCAACGCCTGTATGCGGGCGGGCGGGATCGACCTGGAGGTGTGCAGGAGCGCCGCCTGAAGGTATCCCAGAGCATCAGCGACGGGACGGTCCACGAGGACGACGTCTGCCGAGAGGGTTGCCTCGGTTTCCAGCTCGATGGCCCTCGCCATCAGCCAGGCCGTGCTTTCGAAGGTATGGTGCGCAAGGATTGGGAAGCCTCGATCCTGGGCGTTGACCGCGCTATCGTGGACGTAGGCCACCGCAAGCCCGCGCTGTTCGAACACCGCCTTCAGCCTTGTGAGGAAGGTGGTCTTGCCGGTGGAGTGGGTTCCTGCGACCGCAATCCGGAATGGTGATCGCCTCACAGGAGCAAGCCTTGTGCGCCGCCGAGAATGTCCGCATCTGCCAGGATCGCGCGTTGGTCTTCCTCTGTGCGATCACGCAGCATGTGGTCCAGAAGGAGAGCTGACAACACCGCATCGAAGGGAGCCGAGTGCGCCTTCCCGCCGGTAATCTTCTCAGCCCGAGGGCTCAGGTCCAGCTTGGATCCGAGGTACCCCAGCCCATGCTTGTCCTCGGCGGAAAGGAGGCGCCGCGCGATCTTCAACGTGTCATAGGCCGCTGCGGGCTCCCACCCTTCAAGCGCCGGGCTGAGGATGTCCAACTCTACCTTGACGTTATGGCCAACGATGGCCTTGTCCTCGAGCCATAGCAGCACGTCATCGACCACATCCTCGAGATCGGGCGCGTCGACCACGTCCTCATCCCAAATCCCGTGAATGCGAGCCGCTATCGGGGAGATTCCGTTCTTCGGCCTGAACCGCCAATGCTTACTGCGCCCGGTCAGAGACAGCCCGTCCATCTCGGCGATTGCCAGTTCCACGATCTCGGGGGGCGACTTTCCGCTGCCCTCGACGTCGATGGCCCACATTATCTCGCTCAATTCCAGCCCTCCTCGGCGCGGCCGTGGCGTTCCGGCAGATGCGGCTCAGCACGATCATGCACCTGGAAGCCCAGTGAATGCTGAATGAAGTAGCGCTGCTGTTCGCAGCTGTCCTCAACAATCACCTTTTCTGCAGCGATTTCAATACCCGCAGGATCCAAACCGACTCTCTGGGCGAGCGATGACAGCCGGTTCGGCGACGGCGTACTATGCCCCGCTGCGCAGAGCTCGATCTGGTTCGACGGGCAGATGTCGCATATCTCCCGAATGCCGTAATGACCGTTGTAATCGGCTTCGCCGTAGGCGTAGGCGATACCACAAGAGGTCTTGCGGAAAATCGGCGTGCCGCAATAGCGGTTCAGGATGCGCTGCTCGACCTCGCGCGGGAGAATCTTGCGCCTCGGCACGTCCTGATAGAGATCCTCGACGCCTGCCGAGCGGAAGTGTTCGCGGATCTGGTCGCGATGGAACAGGCCGGTGAAGACGGTGGCGTCCGCGAAGTGCGAGAGTGCACTGGCGCTGTCGATGCACTCGTCGGTGTCGTTCACGCCAGCTATGATTGGACGCCAGTAGAGAATCCTCTTTGTCCGGCGGGCGTGCTGCGCCAGCACTTCGAGCGACCTTTCCGCGATCACGCTGTCAACCGGTTCGAGACGGGGGTCCGTGATGCCAGACCATGTCACCAAGACCGTGACCTTGAGATGCCGCAGGCGCTCGAGGCGCTCGACATCCTCTGGCGCGACCTTCCAGCGGGTAATGACCAGAACGTGGTTTCGGAGCCCATGTCCATCAAGCAGTTCAAGGGAGTGTAGCATATGCTGCTTCACGAGAGGCAGAAACGGATCGGTTGCCCGATTGAAGATCTGGACGGGGGTGACGTGGGGGACAAATGCCCAATTCGCAATCAACGCGGCCACGGCCTGTTCATCGCTCATTACAAGGTGGGGGCGCTTCATCTCGAAGTTGTCGAACAGGTGGCGCACGCAGTAGCCGCAATCGAGTGGGCACCCGACGACGTGGTTCAGGCTGAGCCCAGATTTCCGGTATTCCACGACATTGCTGAGGCTGGCTGGTAGATCTGCGGGTGCCTTTCGGAGTTGCTTTTCCCGTTCCAGATCGCCAATCTCTACCATTTCCGCTTCCTTCTGGGGCCAATGCTCTCTTCGCTGGCAAGACAGATATTCTATTTGAGTTAGATGGTTATAAATAATTTGCTCGCGGTATTATGCCAAGAAGGTGGACTAGACCGTCTGGAGCCACGATGTTCAGTCCGGTTCCTCGCTCGCGTTCGCCAGAGGCTACAAGGCGGCTAAAAATCGTCATCCTCTCACGATCCATGGTCATCTCGCCCCAGACTGCATCCTGGATGTATCGCGCAACGAAACCCGCAAGAACATCAGCGATCTGGATGCCGATGGACTCGTGTGAACGCAGGAACTCCAATTTCGCGGATTCCGAGAACCTGAAATCTGCGGTTTTAAGCGACGGTATCACGTCCTCGTTGGTAAACGCCTCCATCACCATCTTGTTTTGAAGCAGGATGTCCCCGAATTGAAGCTGCTCGTCATGAAACAGCGTCACACCCGACACCTGCTTATCGAGGAAGCGGTTGATCCGGGCATAGATGTGGGTGAAGGATGACAGGTTCGGCAGGACCCAGAGGGTCTTACCCTTGGGTGAGATGTCCGGAACAGGCAGCGCGCGTTCTACCGCCTTTGCCTTCGGGAGTTTGCGAAAATCCTTGAGGCTGTCGCGGGTGAAGAGGACGAAGGCCTCGGCTACTCCTTCGGTGGGAAGCCGGGTTGTCTGGGCCCAGCGGATGACCTGCTTATAGAAATCGCGGACTTCGACGTAATCTCGGCTCTGGCAGCAGGCGATGAAGGCCTTGGCTATCTCGGGCGGCCCGTAAAGCGCCATATGATCCGTCATCACCCCCTTCATCCAAAGCGTGTCCGGTTGAACGTCGCATGGTCCGACATAGGGCACGACGATCCGCTCGATGATGTTCGTGACGACGAAATAGTGCTTGTCCACCGCCTCGATGAAGATCGGGCAACCGGCCTCCTCGAGCAGGTCGAGAAGGTCGGAAACGAATTGTGGCCGTTCATAGGCCTGTTTGGACTTCACCTCGACGGACTGGAAACGATGGGCCGCCTTCAGAGCCTCGAACTTGGTCTTGAACGGTTGTTCGAGGTCGCAGCCCACTGCGGCAAGCGTGAACATGCGCTGCTCCTGGCCATAGCTCTCGGTCTTGGCCCGGGTCAGGTCGCCCGTATTGCCACTTTCATCAATGTAGTAGGCCATCGGCGCGGAGCATGCGCGATAGGAGGTGTCTTCTGTCTTTTCCACGTCTCGATGGCCTTCCTTTTGCCGGATCGCATGTGCCCGCGCGTTGAGCACCACAGTAAATCCAAACATGGCAAGCTTGACGGCATCACATCACGGGACGCCAAGCTTGCCTGATACAGCTTCAAGCTTCGATTTGTCCCACTCGCCCTTGAGGAGGACTGCCATATGCTCCTCGAGCTGATCCGCCAGCGCGGCATGAGGCGTCGTTCCTGACTCGCCCGCAGTCGCGAGGGCGTCGAGCACGTGGTGGACCGCGCGATCCGGATCATGCGCGTCACCACCGGCAGGCGGCGGTGTGCGACCGGCCGGATTGAGGCGCAGCCGGATCCCGGTCCGCAGCCGGTCGACCTGCTCCCAGTCGGCGCTGGGTCCGCCCCGCTGATCGGCCCGCAGCTGTGCCGCGAGCCGCTCGACCTGATCGCGCATCTCGGCCCGCCATTTCGCTCGCTCCGCGGTGACCGTTTGCACCAGCACGGTTTTGGCAGTGTTGTCGGCCGCGGTTGCAGCCGCGATGTTGGCCACGTCGCGCGCGCTGTTCCTCGCGCTCGTTTCGGACTCCTGCGCGCTCCTGGCCGCACTGCGCGACTTGAAGTAGCTCGCTAATGCGGTTGCGATGACACCGCTCGCGGTTAGCACCGTCGTGACCGAACTGTCGAACTTCAGGTGCGCAAGGACACCGGCGATGGCGGTGACGGTTCCGACCGCCATGCCAATATCGGCCTTCGAGACATCGATGCTCATGCGCTAATTGCTCCCTGCCCCGGCGGGCGGATGGGCACTCCTCCCTGACGCCAGCAAAAGCAGCCGTACGAAGCCGAACATGCGCACGAAGAGCCAATCCAACTGCTCCGAGCAGTCGATCATTTCCTGCGTCACCTCCGAATGGCGAATGCGCAGGGTGTTGCCGATAGAAGTGAGCGTCTTCGCCTCCTCCGCGAGCGCGTCACGCATTCTCGTGCCGGGAGCGGCGGCGCGATCCAGCAGAGCATCGGCCTGGGCGCGCTTATCTGCCCCGGGCTCGACGGTCTTCATACGCTCGAAGGCATCCCACAGCTTTTCGGTCGCGTCTCGGCGATCATCGAGCTTCGGCGATAGGAAGCGGGAGCGAGCATATTCCAGCAGGCGATCGAGCTCCGCTTCGCCGGTATCGAACATTTGCCAGCCAAGCGCCTGTGCGACAGGCTGCGGAAGTATCCGCTGCGCGCGTCCGTCGGGATCGAGCTTGAAAGCGATGCCGTTGCGCTGGAATAGGAGATTCACGTCCGCGATGAACGAGGCGAGGCCGGCGGCTCGGTCCCATGTCATGTGATAGTGGCCATGATAGGAATGGTAACTGCCGAGGATAGGTTCGCCGACCGCCTTGGCACAAAACTCCAGCAGGTCGAGCACGACCGGCGTTTCGGGTAGTTCGCTCCGTCGCAGTGGCCAGTCGATCCAAGGGACTTCGGCTTGCAGGAATTGCGCGAAGGCCTGCCGATCGCAACCGCAGGGCCCGTTTCCGTCAGGACATTGGTCGGTGAATCGAAAACCAAAAGCGCCGCTTCCAATGCGCATGTCGATCAGCGCGTGGAGGGCACCCCAGACGCGCTCGTCAACCGCTTCCGATACTGCTGGCCGCACGCCATATTCGCGGTCCGTGAAGTAACCCGTGCTCACCCCTGTTCCTCTCTGAAGCCACGAAGTTTTTGAACAGTGGCTGTAACCATCCGTTGGATGAAGGCCTACTCAATTGTCGTACAAGCGTGCCGTTGATGGGGATATCGCTTCGCCGGCGTTGCAGTGAGAGTTACGAAGTCGTCCAGACTCTACCGGCCGAGAAATCCTTCAGAAGAAGGGTCGAGTGGCCGCCCTTCCGTACGACAGATTGCAAACGATAGTCGGTCGATCGATCATCCGGCCAGTCCCGGCGGAATAGCCGTTGGGCGTGGCACATTCCGAGAAAGGCTTCGACGTTATTATGATCTATTATAGAGCCGAAAAACCCCACAAGATCGAAACTCACGCCGATGTAGTCCGCGCCTGCAGCAGAGTTTTCTCCAAAACCACGGCCGAGCTTTTTTAGCAGGCACCAGTGCCGGCCATTTGTCAGTATCCCGAACACCGGCAAGTAATGATCGAGGTAGGTCAGTATCTGATCAAGCGGGGTAACATAGCCGGTCGATGAGTTTCGTCCCGCCAGCACCGTCCCATAAGGCTTGGTCTCCAGGATCGCGAGTGTCTCGAAAAAGCTCCGGACTTCAAAATCAGGACGATGGGATGTCGGCGATGGCTGGGAGAATTTCGCCTTCTTTCCAACCAGTACATATTGACCAAAGTCAAGTAATGTTAGAATCGGAACGATGACATTGATGACGGCATCGATCTCAGTCCAATTCTGATAAGACTTTTCACCCTTAACGATTATAGGGCACAGGGTTTCTACCGATCGATGGTACAAATTCCGATCAATTAAATCCTCGTATAGTTGCATCTGCGATATCCAAACCTGCTGTAGTTCGGCGTACAAGACACGCCGTTCAACGAAAGGCGATAGCCAGGGTCGTATCATAGTCGGGCGGACCGGCAGGGGCCAGCGTTCCGAACACCCTCATCATCATGTCGTGCTGCATGCGCTGACGCAGCGGGTTGATCGAGGCAGTATTTATCGAGACATTCATGGCAAGTTCCTCTCCGTTGAAGGAACTGGCAGCCTCACCTCGCTAAAGGCCTATTTATAACACGCGCGACGACGCCACGCGCGCCCCTCCCGCGCAAGCGGGTTTGTGCATGGGTTGACTGCGATGGGCGAGGCTTGGGACAAACACACCGTTAGCAGCCGACGTTCGAGCTTCCGCGTAATCGCCCGCAGAACGAGGAGCCCTAGCCGCTTGCCGAGATGCCGGTTGCGAGCCGAGCAATTACTGGCGACCATCATCCGGTCACCTGTGCCGCGGGGCGTGCAAAGATGCGACCGGTGAGTCAGTACATTGCGTGGAAAATAAGCGATCTCACCTGCTCCGTCTTCGCTACATCTGCCTTTGCCTCTGCCTCTGCGCCACGCATGTAGGTCATGTACTCGTCGAACATGTGGTCTAACATGACGGAGTGCCCTTGCAGATCCACCCCCTGCGTCAGGAACTCGCTTAGCGCCCGCTCGTCGGCGGGTTCCAGAAACCAACCGTCCCGCGTGGGATGGCGCTGGCTGTTTATAGCCCTGAAGACATCCGTGAAAGCTTGGCGCCCCTCGGACTGTATTTCTAAGGGACCGACGCCCTCTCGATCGGCTGCTTCCACGATTAGGTGCGAGTGGAGGTTGGAAAGTTGGATGCACTGCTTGACGATGCCGCCGACGCTCGACGTGTATCCCTTGGCGTCGCGGTCGTCGTCAAACGGCGAATTGAGCGGCATGCGGTAGGAATAGTACTCCCGCCGGAGACGGAGGTCTTCCATCGTATCTTTGATCTGATACCGGATTATGCCTTTCGGTCCACAGAACGCAGAGTGGAAAACGTTGGGTAGCTTGCTGTGCGTCGGTTTCGCGATGGCTGACGTTTTCTCATCGGGGTGTAGGTAGAGCACACCCCAAACCGCATGTAGTACGGCGTAATAGGAAAGGTAATAAAACGTAACGCGCGATCCGGCCTTGCTCGCTTCCTCGGCGGCGAGCGCAAAATGAGTTGAGACAAATGCCGACTTGAGGGATTGCCGTAGCCGCACCGACCAAGCTGTTGTCTCGTGTTGGTCCCAGCCGCATATCAGCTTTCTATATCTGCCAATCCAAGTGCTGAAATATTGCGTGCATGCATCGGCACTGCCAAGATTGATGTTCAGATGGATAAAGCTCGTACCGTATTTGATGTGCCGTTCAAGGCCGAACTGCGGCCATTTTGCTTCTTCTGTCACACTCATTTTGCTCAGTCCCATCGGGAATGACGTCACCATGGGTCAACGCCTAAGTAAAGCCTGAAACGCACTCCTAAAATACGAATGGCGGGAGCACATATCCTTGGGAAGCGGCAAGGCGAAAAGACTGGCTGACGCCGGTTCAGTGATGTCCTGACCGGAATTTCAAGGCTCGGCCGCGATTAGATTAGATCGGCGGCGAGCGGGCGGAACAATTCTATCGGGCCCAGAACATGGCCGTCCGGGAGGTAGCTTGCACCACTAAATCCAGTGCTCCGGCGTTCGATGCGCGGGAGATCGTTGATCGTCATAGGCCCATTTCGCGCGGCACCGACAAGGCTTCGAAAGGTCTTCTCCTCGATGCCGATGAAAGTGCCTGAACCTTGATCGAGCCTGAAAGGATCGTTCGGCACGGCAACCACCTTGCCGTATTCGAACTTGAAGGGCAGAACGCCCTCGGGATCAGTCGGAAAATAGCCTCCGACAAACCGCAATCCCTGCAGCGTTGGCAGCAGACATTCCCATATAATGATCTGGAAGCTCAAGTCTTCAGCGACCGTCGTACCTGTCGCGAGCGCGGCGGAGAGAATAGGCTGGCGGATTTTCGCAAGGCTAGGTGCGTAATGTAGGGAGCGGACAGCAGCCGCGAACCCGCCGCTTTCATCAAAAAATGGACGCTCGCCGGGGGTCTGCGGATCCTCTGCCGAAAGGGTCGTGAAGATGGTGGGGCTATGTGTGTGGACTGCCCATCGCATCGCGATGATATAGCCTTTAACGCTCATCGCATTTCCGGACCGATCAAGGACACGTACCCGGTTGAACTGTAACCGCTGCACCCGCCCCACGTATTCCGAGAGCTTGCTGATGGTTAGGCTCGCCCGAGACGAGGAGGAGATCGGGCAATGTCGGATGAAATTGATGCAGGGTCAAACGGCGGTTTGACGTGTGCGTCGCACAGTACAACTGCGCGTTTGACCGTCAGTTTGCCGCCCGGACGTCGGCGCTACGAGCGTTGGCCGGATGACGTACGCGACCGCATTCTGGCTGAGAGCTTTGTGCCAGGAATGACTGTGGCGCAGGTCGCCCGCGATAACGGCGTCGGCCTTGGCCTTTTGCACTATTGGCGTCGGCAAGCGCGAGCAGCAGGAGCCGTCGAGGAATTGCGGTTCGTACCCGTCACGCTGGCTCAGGAGAAGCAACTCGAACCTGGCGGCTTGGAGTTGGTGGTACGAGACGTGACGGTTCGGATCATGGGCGCGGTCGAGATGGACCACCTGCGCGCGGTACTGGCGGCGATCCGGGAATGATCCCGATCGACGGAAGCGTACGGATCTTCGTGGCGACACAGCCGGTCGACTTCAGAGCCGGGATTAACCGATTGATGGGGCTGGTGACGCACGTGCTGGGGCATGATGCCTGCGCGGGCGATGTCTTCGTGTTCCGCAACAAGGGCGCGGATAAGGTGAAGTTGCTCCGTCATGACGGGTCAGGCGCGGTTATGGCGACGAAATGGCTCGACCGAGGAAGGTTTTACTGGCCTGCCGTGCAAGGCGGCACGATGGTCCTGAGCGGACCGCAATGCACGGCATTGCTGTCGGGTCTGGATTGGAAGAAACTGCCCGCACCCGAGGTGCGCAGACCCCTGATTTTTGGCTGATATCTGCGGTTTTCTGTGGCGACGAGGAGTCGGTGTGGTATAGTCAGGCATGCCCGCCCAAGCCGACGATCTCCCTGAAGATATGGAGCAAATGGCGGCTCTGGTGCGTGAACTGCAGGCAGAAAACGCCCAACTGCGCGCACTGCTCAAAGGCATGGCCCACCAGGCCTTCGGCAGCCGTTCAGAACGCGCCAGCGTCATCCTGGGTGATCAAGGTCTCCTTGATCTCGGCGACCTCGTAACCACGCCGGCTACCGCAGCCAACGACGATGGCGACGCCGAAGACAAGCCTGCCGTCGGTCGCCCACGCCGCAAGCGCGGCCTGATGGCACTGCCGGCCCATATCGAGCGCGTGGAGCGCGTGATTGATCCCGACACGCTGGATTGCCCCTGCTGCGCCGGCAAGCTCCACAGGATCGGCGAAGATGCCAGTGAGGCACTCGACTGGGTGCCGGCCATCGTTCGCGTCATCCGCACAGTGCGCCCTCGTTACGCCTGCCGGGAATGCCGGGAGGGCGTCGTTCAAGCGCCGGCGCCGCGCCGCGCGATCCCAGGCTCGATGGTCACTACCTCGACGCTGGCCTGGATGGCGACGGCGCGCTACGCCTGGTCGATCCCGCTCAATCGGCAGTTGCAGATGCTCGCAGGCCAGGGCGTCATCCTCGATCGGGCGTTACCGAGCCGCTGGATGCGTAAGATCGCATGGTGGGTGAAGGCGCTCTATGATCGCCTGCTTGCCTACATCCACAGCCAGTCCCGGATCTTCTGCGATGAGACCCGCATGCCGGTCCTCGAGAAAGGGCGAAGACGAACCCGCACGACACAGTTCTGGGCGCACGCTTGTGATGACGGACCGTGGTCAGGCCCGGCCCATCCGGCAGTGGTGTATATCCATGCTCGCGGACGGCGGCATGCCGAGGCGTTCGAACAACTCGCCCGCTACCAGGGCGTTATCCAGGTCGACGGCTATGGTGCCTACAAGGCGCTTGTGCGCGGTGGTCCGGGCCGAGGCAAGATCACACTCGCCTTCTGTCTTGCCCACGCCCGGCGCAAGTTCGTCGATGCCTTCCGCAAATCGCCATCGCCGGTGGCAGCGGCGATCCTTACCCTGATCGGTGAGGTCTACGCGATCGAGGCGCGTGTGCGCAAAGGCACCGCCGCACAGCGCCTCCAGGCTCGTCTCGCCGAAACCGCCGACGTCATGGCGAAGATCAAGGCGCAGATCGACATCATGCTTCCAGGTCTGTCGCCCAAGTCCGACCTGGCCAAGGCGATGCGCTACACGCTCAACCACTGGAAGGGGCTAACCCTGTTCCTGGAAGACGGCCGGATCGAGGTCGATACCAACACCGTCGAGCGCGGCATGAGAAATGTGGCCCAGGGCCGCAAGTCCAGCCTCTTCGCTGGTAGCGAGGAAGGAGCTCAGACCTGGGCCGTCATGGCATCGCTTCTCCAGACGGCTCGCCTGGGGGGCCTGGATCCCTACACCTGGCTGAATGACGTGCTGGAGCGTATCGTCACGGGCGCTGTGAAGATCAACGAACTGGACATCTTGCTCCCATGGAACTGGCGGCCGGCGGCAGAACCGGTAAAAGCGCTGGCGGCATGAACTTCAAACCTCGCACATCGCAGGGCCGGACCCTCTCGCTCGAACAGCTCGAGATATGGCTCGACGAGCTTGATCCCCCCGTAGCTGGCGTCTCATCGATCGACGGCTTCCTGGCCGCAGTCGCCGCAGGCCCCAGCGTCATTGACCCCGACGTATGGATTAAGAGCATCCTGCGCGAGCACGCTCTCAACGCGCGCTCGGCGCCTGCGCGCCGAACGATCCTCAAGCGGTATAACCGCATCTGCATCGAGCTTGCCGAGAAGCCCGAGGCGTACGCGCCGATCTACATGCGCACCGAGGAAGGCGAGGTACTGCTCGAGGACTTCGCCAACGGGTTCTTCACAGCCATGCATCTCGACATGGAGGCGTGGAAGCCCTTCATCGCCGACCCGCAGTTCGGCTACCCGCTCGCGGCACTGCTTGGCCACAGCACCATTACAGGTGGCCCGTCATGGATCGAACAACTGGGTGATCCGAGCGCCAATCTGGCACTAGTCGATACGTGGCGCATGGTCCCGCAAATCATCTCGCTGATCAATGACCAGTGCGCCTTCGCGCGCATGACGCCAGCAGCCTGATATAAATCCCGCCACCACCAATGCGTGGGACAGGATCAGCGGTTACGTTGAACTGCTTGCGCCAAGTTGCGAATTTCTTCGTCCCGAAACCGACCGCCTCGATCGTGCCTTTCGCCTCCGCAAGCGTCACTTGGCCTGTTGGCTCCACGCAAAAGTAGTCGGGCGCATCTCCTTCGGTGCAGGGATTGCATTCGACTGATACCCCTTGCGCCCAAGTAAGCGCGCCGTGATTACGCACATCATCGATCCGGGCGACGTACCTGATGTCAAGGTGCTCAGCTAGGAACCAGCGACAAAAGGCCTCCCCCAACTCGTTTGAGTTGTTTTGCTTCTTCGTCTTGTTAGCGCCGAGGCCGTTGGGCTGAAACCGAAAAGCGGTACATGACTCCAGATATCGAACGTGCTCAAACTGAGCGGGGTCTGGGTTCGGCGGCGCTTTGTCATAACTTTGCAGATAATAATGGTGGTACAAATCGGCTAGATCGACCGTGATTGCCTCCACAGGACTTCCCGGTTTCTTTGGATCTTCGAGTGAGGTGGGTACGGCCGGAAACTTGTTTAGCGCTACTCTTACCGACTTCTTCATGCATCCCCCCATCGCGTTGGCCTTTCAGCTTCGAACAGTACCATCAGGCGCATTGCGCTATTGTGGGTTTGCATTTCCTATTGCAACAGTGAAGAATGTGCTTCGCCCTGATGCATCGTTTATGGCCAGTGGCAGGTTTCAAGATCAGGCTGGCTAGTTATGAAGGTTTGGGGTGGGGCGCATCGCTGCCAAACGGCTTTACGCTGGGACAACAGCTGGGTTGATTGGAAGTCGCCATTCAAAGCCCGTCCGGCGAACGACGCAATTCGATCGACACCTGCCGGAATAGCAGACCGTCAGCAGCTGGGGATCAAAAATTGGCTGCTGAGAGTCCGCAAAGGGTCGCCTCTTCCCACCATGTATTTATGGCAGCACCCTCATGGTTCGGAAATATCGAGTGAGAACTCCGAACGCCACCACGCCCGGTTTTCCGCAGTGTTTGTGGCTCTGTTTCCTGGCCTCTCCAGCGACGGATTCGAGATAACCGAGACAGCCTGGGGTAGTCTTGAAAGCCACCTCAACTGCTCCTGCAGATCATCCCAAGAAATCGCATGCCTCTCGTCATTCATTTCCCACCGCAACGTGGCTTGCATATTTTCATTTGCCGCCGAAATGCCAACCAGACCGTGGCACAGGCCATTCCGAACATTGAGCGGCATTTGCAGTTGGCTGCGTAACGCCGTGGCGAGTAGCGGCCCCAATGAATTTGCCGGTTGAGATTGGATGACCGAGCTTTCCCAGGTTCGGAATGCCGCAGCAATGCCATGCGCCCTTGGCGGAAGGTGCCCATGGCCGCGAACGACTTCGTGGCGCACAGCCTTCTCGACCGAGGCCCAAACCAGCAATAGCGATCCCAACGCCCCGCTGATCCTCTCGTAAGATATGTCCAACGCAGCCCCCGCCGATCTTATCAACCCGACATATCTCCGGCAACGAATGATGTCACCTGAGGGCTGTTTGCCAAAGCCATGGGATTGTTGCCCTTCGTCAATCACGGTTTCCTGACGGCACGGAAAGGGAAAGCGGCAGTTCCGCTCCTAGGGAGTAGAAATTGGCAGCTGAACGGCCGGGAAGGGTCGCTTGCTGCCTGTCCACTTTCGAAGGTCCAAGTGGCAAAGCGGCCTTCGCGACTACCCCTTCCATAGATGCCAAACAGGGTAGCAATTCAAAATGGCACGTCTATTCCATCAGCCCAGTCGCCGAAACCAGTGGGCTTGGGAAGTGCCTCTTCCGGCATCGGTATCGTGGTGGTGGCGAACTGGTCGAGTACTTCAGCGCGGTCCATAAAAATGATGTGCCGACGGCTTTCCCGATCTAGTTCTTCGATTATAAAGTGTCGTGATGGTTGCGTTATCGTGCCTCCAGCAATGAGATAGACGTGATCTGCGAGAACTTTCTTATTGGTCTCAGGATCGTGAATCGGATGCTTCAAAGGTAGATCTTGAGCATAGTAGAAGGGTGGTACGCTGGGCGCCCTGTATGTGCCGGGGTCGCGCTGGCAAACCCAACTGCCACCAGATCCAGTTCGTCAATAAACGCCTCGACAACTCGCACCGGGTTATCGCCAGCTACATAATCATCCAATGATGCCGGCAGCAAAAAGTCTTGCCTGCGGTTCTGTTCTTCTACGAAACGGCCCATTGAGAAGCCTCCCGAATTACAGACAAACTCTACCACAGGATGACGTTTTTACACAGCCTCGGTCGTGATCGGTTCTTAGGGTCGCCCATCGTGATCACGATACCTTGTGGGCTGCATCGGAGCGTCGAGGTCCGAAGAGCGCCCCTTGGACTGGGCGGCGGTTTCAGGCGACAGACTCATTGCCTGCTGCTTCAGGCCGCTGGTACGTTTTACCGCGGCGTTGACTTCCGGCGATCGCCGATCTGGCGGAATGGCTTCCCAAACCTGAAGGTATGACGTCACCAGCGCCTGCTGCTTTTTCATCGCCTTCTGATCGAGCGCCATCTGGACCTGCTTGGCGCTTAGTGCTGTCCGCTCTGCTGCCAGTTTTGTGCTATCTTCTGCCAGCTTCGCTTTCATGGCAGCGACCATACGCTCCGCTTTGGTTTTTGCCGCCGCGACCATCTCGCGGGTCTTCGCCAAAGCCATGGCGGCCGATCGAGCGGCGGCGCGCACCCAAGAAGCCCATCGCGCTCGATAAGCTTCACGTTCGCCCCTGTTCATGGCCGCTTCATTCATCCAGATGCCGCGCTCACCATCGTCTGGCCGCAGTTCCAAGGTGTTGTCGTCCAGTGCCCGGTCAACGAGAGCAAGCTGGCGCGACGCGATTTCCGCATCAGACCGCGCTGCTGCGGTAGCAGCTTGTGCCGCGCGTTCTTCGGCAATGGCTTTATCGCGTTTGCGTTGTGCTTCTTCTATCTCATCATTCGCCAGTCTGACCGCGAGCGATGCTGCCTTTGCTTCCTCGCGCGCGCGATCCGCTTTCAGTGCCATTGCATCGGCGTCAGCTTGGGCCTGGTCGCGCATCGCTTGGGCTAATTGCTCACTCTGTTTTCTGGCAGCATCCACCAGCTGCTCTTTTTCTGCCTCCGCCTGTTTTCGGATCATATCAGCCTCTTCTCGGGCCGCATCACCGATCCGAGCAGCTTCGGCGATACTATCGGCGATCATGTCGCCACCGATCTGACGGGCATTTTCGAGCCCTTTAACAAGGCCAGCGGCTTTATCGGCCAGACCATGCTCTTGGTCGGCAAGGCGGCCCTCGATTTCCGCTCGATCCTGCGCGGCAATTTCCCGATCCGCTGCCGCGATCTTGCGATCTGTGGCAGCAGCATAAGCTTCTGGTGAACTCCAATCCGGTTCCGGGGCAGCCTTTGCCTGGCCACGGATTGCCTGAAACCCCCGCTCGCGCAAGAATTGCGCGAACGCATCCTGCAAGGCGCGCCCTTGCTGTCGGAGGATATCCTTGTCTTCCTTAATCGGACCGAGTTGCTCTTTTGCCATCAGCTTCAAATGTCTGGACAGGCTGATCGCCATTTTCTCCGTGTGCTTGGTCTTCTTGATATAGCGCGGCGCCAAAAACAGATCGGCGTTGGTCAGTGATTTCTCATCGCGGTCCATGCGCGCGGCAAACACGGCGTCCCCGCCGAAAAGACGCTGAGCGAAGTCGACCGCAAGCTTCAGAGCGGCTTCGGCGTCGGCTGTGGTTTCCACTGGCACACTTTCAGGGAATTTGACCAAAAGGTGTAGCGCCTTGCCTTTGCCGGCTGGAATGAACGCGCCATCGACATGGGAGGCATACAACACACGGTACGCCAGCGGATCCTCGCTCACCCCAGTCGGTAACCACGTCAAGGGAGGTGCCTCACGTACGCGTCGTGCTTGCGACCGTTCATCGCCGCGCCGAGCGTGCCTTTCCGCTATTTCAAGCTCAAGAAGCGTTTGGCGGCTAATGCGGGCCATGGAGTAGAGAGACACGGGTAAAACTCTTTTTCGAAGGTACGGAGAAAAAGATAACCCGCTATTCTTTTTTTCACACCCCCAAGGTGACGAAAAAAAAGGCGGGCCGGGCAAGCCCGGATAAATCGCGCCTCCGGCGCGAGCTCGCAGGGACTGATGATCGTTGGCCTGACGGCCTCGATCGCCCCTCCTCGCGAAGATGGTGAACGCAAGGGCGCTCACCGTAAGAAATCGCACGAGCCTTTGAAGCTGTCGGCCGTGAAGAAATGGAAGGTCGGCAGCCTGATCCGGACCCTGCTCGTCCGGTGATCCTCCTGCCAAGAAGGCTTTACCTCGATGCTCACCTACTACCCCAGCGGTTCGACGTTCGATCCATCTGTGCGCGTGCTCGCGCTTCCGGCCCACGCGATTGGCGATATTGGCGAAGTCCATGCCGGCGACGGTCTGCCCGCTGGCGCGTTTGACGTCCCGTCTGCAAACCTCATCATGGCTGCTACTCCATGCGATGGGCCGCTTTTTTTGCCCGCCATCGGCCAGGCAAGTCGAAGGACTGGCCGGGACATCATGTTGGTCCGTACGGGACTCTTTCCCGAAACCTTATCTGCCGTCTCTGTCGACGTGGCATTCGCCCAGGCCGCGAGCCCGATGATAATCCCTAACTTGGCGTTCATGCGTCACGTCGATCAAAGCCTGTGGCTCGTGCCGCCGCTCCATGGGCCATTCATCGAAATTCGAACAGACGGACTGAGGCTCACAACTACTGCGCCGTTTTCAGACTGGGACCAGCGATGCGATGGTACCAGCCGCGCCGCGTCGGAAATTGTACGGATCGTCGCCCGCGGGAGGTCTTGCTGATGGCTGCTCGCGCAAAGCCCGGACGCATCGTGGCAAAGCAGGCATTGGTTCCGGTCACCGCGAAAGCAATCGTGACCGATCCCGGCGATCCCCTGACCTGGCTTTACACCAATCCTCAGGGCAGCAGCCAGACTGGCCTGGTCTTCGGGGTTCTCAGGCGAAACTATGGCGATCGGCTGAATAGCGCCGCCGAGTTTGGTCGCCGCAAGATGCAGCCGATCGTGCCCGATGGTGATCCGCTGTCCTCGCCTTGGCGCACCACCGCAGAGCGCATTGATGTTGTCCTTCCGTCGGGTACCGATGATGGCCTTGCCGATGCGGAGTCGATCCTGACTGGCATGGATGAACATGCTCTCGCGCATGAGAAGGCGTTGCTGGTCTATCTTACTCTGCCTTTCCAAGATGACGACCGGCTGCACGAAGGGTGGGAGCGATGCCGCGATTTTGCCCGTCAGATTGCGCGGGAGCGTGGCCTTGCCACGGTTCTGATTCTCCATTCGCCGGGTGCCGTGGGCGCGCCACACCCGCCGCATTGCCACCTGCTGGTGGTTCCGAGGACGACCCGCCTCGGTCTCCGGTTCGGTGTCTATGATGACGAATTGACCTGCGATCAGGGGCAGGCGGTCATTGAGGCCATGTGGCGACGACACATCGCGAGCGATCCCGCGTAAGCATCATGTGCCCTACAGTGGACACCATCAACCCCGGGCATGGCTTCGACCATGTCCGGGTTTTTTGTGAATCACGCGGCTGCGGCGGGGCCGCTGCCGGTTGGAATGGAAGGGAGGTGAAAAGTCGATCCCCATGGTGGGGATGAAACTGAAGGAAGACCAGAATGAACACCGCCGCTACCGCCATCGATATCGCTCGCCGTCACGTCGAGGCCGTCAGCAAGCTGCTGCTTGGAAACAAGAAGATCGACAGCCGTCTCTCTATCGTCGCCGCCGACCCGCTGACGGCGACCACTGCCACCAACATCGCCTTGATGGCGAAGGAGGCCGACGCGGACATCATCTGCCTGGAGTTCGATTTTACTGTCACTGAGCCAGAATTGCTCTGCATCACACTGGTCGCGGCCCGTGATGAGGGAGTGTACATTCACAGCGGCTGTCGTCTGTCTATGGCGCCTGGCAGTCGCCTAGCACGTTTGCTGCCCCGGGAAGGTGGGCGTGGCCACTTCCAGATCCTGCCGAACGAGATCGTGCAGCGCGACAGCAAGCCGGCGGGTTTGCTCAATGGCATCGATCGTGCGGCATCCCGCTTGCGTGAGTTGGTTCGCAGTGGGGTGGATGTAACCGATCAGGTCTCCGTCCACCTGGTGGCGGCAGAATAGTGGCGCTCAGGCAGCCATCAGCTGCGGCCAATGGCATATATATTGCCGCCGGATTAGGCGGGGGAGCTTTCAGCTTCCCCGTGAAAATATGGTGGGCGGGCTATTATTCTGCACGCCCTTGGCGGCTCTTGGCCGGTTGAGCGATGCGAACCGCTGGCGGAGGCAGTTGCATGGGAGCCGGCAAGAGATGTGCAGTCACTGACGGCAACTGCTCGACAACAGCCTTAAGCTCCGCGAGCGGCCCGGCGTCGCTGTACCGCTCCTCGTTGATGTTGGTCCCTGCGTGCCCCATCACATCTCGCCTGAATTCGCTGAAGACTTTCTGCGTCTTGAGGTCCGTAGAGAAGCGATGCCGCATGCCATGTACGGTGGCGTCCCCTGTCAGGTCGGCACGGCCTTTCAAGTGCGCCCAGACATTCTTGAAATAGACATCTCCGAAGCCCTGCACCGCGTTCGTTGGTCGTAGCTCCGGAAACAGAACGTTGTAACCGCGTTCGCCACATTCATGAACGAAGTCCAGAAAGCCTAGCCGGATCAACTCGCCGTGGAGCGGGACGGGGCGCACAGAGTGGTCATTCTTGAGTCGTCCGGTGTCCGTGAAGTCGATCCAGATAAAGGCGATGCCATTTTCAATCTTGATGTCGGAGGGGCGAAGCTTGCACAATTCCTCCCGCCGAGCGCCAGTGTAATGGAGGAGAAGCGGGCACCAATAGAATGCGTCATGCACGATTGTGTCGCCGGCCGTGAAGCGGGCGCTCAAGACCTTCTGGCCGGTCCCACCTGGGTGGGGCTGGCAACCGGTGAAAACAGGCAGCGCGAACAACTTCCCGACGTCGTCCGCTGGCGTTGCTGGGCGCAGGCTACGGGCTCGCTTGGCCTTTGAAACCGGAATGAACAAGTCATCAAACTTGATCGCCGGTATCGTCATGCCAGTCTTGCTGGCCCAGCGATGAAGACCCTTGAGGCTGGAGATGTGACGGTTCCGGGTGCGCGCCGAAAGGTGCTGCGACTTATCCTTTTGGAGGCTGTCGTCAGCCTCGAAATCCGCAATTCTCTGTAGGAGTGCGGCCCTGCTCTTGTCCGATCCCATGTCATAGCGCGAGGGCAGATACGCGACTTTGCGCTTGAAAGACGCAAAGTCAGCTTGCGTGTAGGCTTCGAACGGTTTCTGGCCGACTAACAGTTCGAACAGGGCGGCGCTGCTGCGCGCCTGCCGGGCGGACTTCATGTCCCAAATTTCCTCGACGACAAGGTCGGTGATGGCTTGCTCGACAAAGTCGGACAGCGCCGGGCCTGACGTCACCTCAGTGGCTGCCGTATTCAACGTTACCGGTGGCGCACAGGTTTCAGCGGGATGCTGGACATCCTCAATTGGCGCGACTGCTTCCTGAAGCACGATCTCGGCTTCGATGTGCGCATCGCGATAATGAGGGTAGACCGCGAGTTCCAGCATCCAGCGGAGCCGGTCGGTCGGCTCGTAGCCGCGTAGCCGCAATTCCCGGTCAAGAGCCTGAGGTTGCAGCTGCGTGATGCCTTTCTCTTCGCGCAACCGGATGATTGCGCGAAGGTCGGCGAGCCGCTGCTCATCCCATTTCAGTTCGTTCGCAAGCCGGAGTTCCTCGCCAGGAAGCAGCGACATGTGCCCGCCGAGGCTGGTCAGACGTTGGTAATAATCGATGAAAGCGAGGTTCGCTGCGCTATGCAATTCAGCGTCACCAGGCGCCGCGCGTTGCTGCGAGCAGAGGTCGGTGAGCAATTCATCGTAGAGACTGCGGGCCATAGCCTGCAGTTCGGTCTCTGCTGGCACGGCCCCCACCGTGCGGATCTTCTCGTTCAACATGGTAAGCACACCCCCGGTCGCCCCGGCCAGCGCGGCTCCCCTGTTCCGCGCCTTCGACCGATCCGACGTTCTCAAGGATATCCTGATATCGAGAGGTCTGCCACCGGAAATGCGGTGGACCCGGCGCCACCAGAAAATGTGACCGCGTCGATATACGTGCTGGAGAGATGCCATGCTCAGCCTTCCGGCCAGCTTGTTGGCACACTCAGGTGCACAATTTTGGCTGGCCATTTGAGTTAGGCCAGCAAATTCAGGCATTTAAGGGAAAACTGGCTGGGGCGGCAGGATTCGAACCTGCGAATGCCGGTACCAAAAACCGGTGCCTTACCACTTGGCGACGCCCCAACGGATAGGCAGCGCGCGGCGCGGCCTCTCGGGAAGAGGCGCGCTTAGCGACTTATCCCGGCGGTGAAAAGGTCTTTCGACCGTACTTTTTCAGCGCCGGGACGGATTTTCCTCAGGTGTTCAATACTGCGTCGATATCAGCGGCGCTGTGGCGCTCAGGGACGAGGCCGTCGCCCTTGCGGTTGACGATGCGGCCGCGCCGTACCGCCTCGCGAGCGCCGAGTTCCTCGCCCCAGCGCATCAGGTTGCCGAAACTTGCCACGTCGAGGAAGGTCGCAGCATCGCCATAGGCATCGCCGCGGATGAAGCCGCCGAACCAGCCGTAGGCGGCAATATCGGCGATCGTGTATTCATTGCCGGCGAGATAGCGCGTTTCAGCCAACCGTTTGTCGGCGACGTCCATGATGCGCTTGGCCTCCATGGCAAAGCGGTTGATCGGATATTCGTACTTTTCCGGCGCGTAAGCGTAGAAATGGCCGAACCCGCCGCCGAGCATGGGCGCGGAGCCCATCTGCCACATCAGCCACGACATGCATTCGCTGCGCTCGGGGCCGCTGGCGGGGAGGAAGGCGCCGAACTTTTCGGCCAGATGAAACAGGATGGCGCCCGATTCGAACACGCGTATCGGCTTTTCGCCAGAACAGTCGAGCAGGGCTGGGATCTTGGAGTTCGGGTTGACCGAGATGAAGCCGGACGAGAACTGGTCGCCTTCGCCGATGTTGATGAGCCAGGCGTCGTACTCTGCGCCGGTGTGGCCTGCCGCGATGAGCTCCTCAAGCATGATCGTCACCTTCTGGCCATTGGGCGTGCCCAGCGAATAGAGCTGCATCGGGTGATCCCCGCGTGGCAGGTCCTTGTCGTGGGTGGCACCGGAGACAGGGCGGTTGATGTTGGCGAACTGGCCGCCGTTGGCCTTGTCCCAGGTCCAGACTTTAGGCGGAGTATACGTGAGATCGGCCATGTGGGGAGGCTCCTGAAGGGAGGGGAATTTGCCGCCCTCAGGTAGGTTCACCGATTGCCGCCGACAAGGCCGGTTCCGAGAACTTCGCTGTCACTCGCGGCGCCGCCCGGACATGGTCCGGTGCGACGCCGCCAATTGACGTCAGCCTACTTTGCGGATCCAGCCGTGGGTATCGGGTGCTTCGCCGCGCTGGATGGCGACGAGGCGGTTCTTGAGCTTGCCGGTCAGCTGCCCGGGACCGCCGCTGCCAATGGTAAATTCGCCGTCCGTGCCCGAAACCTTGCCGACCGCTGTGACGACAGCCGCAGTGCCGCAGGCGAAAGTTTCGACAAGCTTGCCCGAAGTGGCGTCTGCGCGCCACTGGTCGAGGCTGTAGCGGCCTTCCTTGACGGTCAGACCTTCTTCGCGCGCCAGCGTCAGCAGGCTGTCGCGGGTGATGCCGGGCAGGATCGTGCCGGTCAGTTCGGGGGTGAGCAGGGTACCGTCTTCGAACACGAAGTAGAGGTTCATGCCGCCAAGTTCCTCGATCCACTTGTGCTCGGCGGCATCGAGGAAGACGACCTGATCGTGGCCGCGTGCGATGGCCTCGGCCTGGGGCACCAGGCTGGCGGCGTAATTGCCGCCGCACTTGGCCGCGCCCGTGCCGCCCGGAGCAGCGCGGGTGTAATCCGAAACCCAGATCGACACCGCCGGCGCGCCCGACTTGAAATAGTTGCCGGCGGGGCTGGCGATGACAATAAACTTGTACTGCTTGGCCGGGCGCACACCGAGGAAAGCCTCGGTGGCGATCATGAACGGGCGCAGGTACAGCGAACTGCCTTCGCCCTCCGGGATCCAGGCGCGGTCCAGAGCGACGAGCTTTTCGATGGCTTCGACGAACAGTGCCTCGGGCAGTTCGGGCATGGCGAGACGCTCTGCAGAGCGGTTGAAACGCGCCGCGTTAGCCTCGGGGCGGAACAGCGAGATAGAGCCGTCCGCCTGCTTGTATGCCTTGAGGCCTTCGAAGATTTCCTGCGCATAATGCAGAACGGCGGCCGCAGGATCGAGCGCGATGGGCTGGCGTGGGCCGATTACCGCGTCATGCCAGCCTTGGCCCTCGGTCCAGTCGATCGTCACCATGTGGTCGGTGAAATTGGTACCGAAGCCCGGGTTCGCCAACACGGCACCGCGCGCTTCGGCGCTGGTCGGGGCAGGGTGGGCAAGGGTGGTGAACGACAGGCCGGTATCGGCGAGACTCGCCATCGAACGAACTTCCTCTAGCTGAAACTCAGGCCGCGCCGTTGAACGAAAATTTCGCAGATCGCAACCAAAAAGCAACATTGCTTCTCGTGCCTATAGTCTTAGCACGAAGCTTCGGGGAGGCAAATTGAGGGGATGCAACGCTTTTCTACCCCCGGAGAAACGAAGACCCAAATGAGAAGGGCCGCACCAGAAAATCCGGTACGGCCCTTCGCATGGTCAGCGGCCGGGAAGTGCCGCCAGCGAAGCCTTTATCGCTATACAGGAATTAGCGATAATGCCTCGCGACGGGAATTGCCGACCTCTCTGCTGAACCATGAGACATCGGATCACCTCCTTTCGCGCTGTTGAGCCATTTGCCGCACTTAAGCGGCGAGGACTTCGGTTGCTCTCGGGCGCGTTTCCCGGGGCCCGTCGTCCTGAGGAATTTGTGGCCCATTCCGCATCGCACAACAAGTCTTGCAATGATTTTTTTTGCGGTCATTATCGACGCTTCGGGCCGGTTTTCCCCAGCATTGCGGCGACTTTCAAGAGCGCTTCTGGGGTCTCATGGATGCGGCCGAAAACCCCCGGAAACTGGCGAACCAGCGTACTGAAACGGGCGCAGAGGGAGATTTTCCCCTCAACAGTAGCAAGCACGCCCGGCCCTATTTCAAAAATGGTGCCAGAGGAGCGGGCGCTAAGGTCGCTCGCAGTCCCGAACCAGTTACGGGAGTCCCGGGGCGGATGTCAGCGGCAATCCTCGATCACCCGCGTCACTTCGGTCCAGCTCGGTATATAGAGCGTGGTTTCCCCCGGAGCCGCGATGGCGAAGCGGCCTCGGCTGAATGCCATCGAATCAAGCACCTTGTCACGGGCCGGTAGCGCGATCTCGATTCCGGCAGAGGTGATGCGTCCGGTGAAGGCGCGGCTGCCATCCGACGTTGTGACCGTCATCGAAACCGGGGTGCTGCGCGGCGTGGCCGCGCGGGTGAGCGTGATCGTGCCTGCCTGGGGTGCGCATCGCAGCGTGAACACTCCGCCGAAGCTGGCCACCGATCCGCCGGCAGTGGCTCCGTAGCTCCAGTCTCCGGGTGTCATCGGGGCGTCGCGCCAGTCCGACGCGGGCGGGGCGGCGGGCGCGGACGGGCGGGGGCGGGGCGCCGGGGCAGGTGCCGGGCTTCGCGGCGCGGTGGGCGAAACCGGCGGCGGGGGTACGCACCCGGAGAGCAGCATCGCCGCGATGGACGAGGTGAGTGCTGCCAGCGGTAGGGAGCGGGAAACGATGGCGCGGCTGCGCGGATTTGCCTTCATCCCCTTGGTATGGAATGGGGCGGGCTCCTTCTCAAGTGCGCACTGTCCCATGACCGACCCATCAAAGCCCCGTTCTGTCGAAAAGTCCCGAGCCCCGGGACCTGCCAAAGCGGCAAAAGTGCGCGTCGACCAGTTACTGGTCGATCGTGGACTCGCCGAAAGCCGCACTCGCGCCCAAGCGCTGGTACTCGCTGGCCTGGTGTTTTCGGGTGAGACCAAGATCGCGAAGTCGGGGCAGAACCTGAAGGACGATGCGCCGCTGGAGGTGCGCGGTCGCGATCATCCCTGGGTCTCGCGGGGGGGGATCAAGCTGGCCCATGCGATCGACCATTTCGAACTCGATCCGGGCGGCGCGGTGGCGATGGACATCGGCAGTTCGACAGGCGGATTCACCGACGTGCTGCTGAGCCATGGCGCGGTGCGGGTCTTCGCGGTGGATTCGGGCACGAACCAGCTAGCCTGGAAATTGCGGAACGATTCGCGCGTCACCGTGCTGGAACAGACAAGTGCGCGTATCCTCACGCCCGCCGAGATCGACGCGCCATGCGATTGGGTGGTGTGCGATGCCAGTTTCATCGGCCTTGCCAAAGTGTTGGACGTGCCACTGCGCCTGGCGGCGCCGCATTGCCGGCTCGTAGCGCTTATCAAGCCGCAGTTCGAGGTCGGGCGCGGCGAAGTGGGAAAGGGCGGCGTCGTGCGCGACCCCGCCTTGCACGAACGCGTCTGCGGCGAAATACGAGACTGGCTGGAAGGCGCAGGCTGGACGATTCAGGGGATCGTCGAAAGCCCGATCAAGGGGCCGGAAGGAAATATCGAGTTTCTCGTTTCGGCACAGCGGGGACAGTAGGCCACGCTAACGATTGCGCCCAGGCCTGCGCCGTTCCACAAACCGCGCAGATCACAGCTGAAACCTTCGATTCGGAGAATTGCACGCCAATGAACCTGCTCGCCTCGTCAGGCCAGTTGCGTGCCAGTTTCATGCGTTGGCTGCTCGTATGCGTTCCTGTCATCGTATTGCTGGGCTTTTTGTCCGGCACGCTGTCGCAAAGCGGCCCGGACAATCCGTGGTTCGCCGAACTGGTGAAGCCGGCCGGTTATCCGCCGCCGATCACATTTGCGGTCGTCTGGACGCTGCTCTACCTTATGATGGGCACCGCGCTCGCGCTGGTTCTGGCGGCGCGCGGCGCACGTGGACGCGCAGCCGCCGGGGCGGCGTTTGCGGTGCAGTTCGCGCTTAACCTCGCGTGGTCGCCGATATTCTTCGGTGCCCACCGGATGACGGCGGCGCTGGTGGTGATCCTGCTGATGCTGGGCGCGGCGGCCGTGACCACAGTCCTGTTCGCGCGGGTTCGGCCACTCGCGGGGGCGCTGCTGGTGCCTTACCTGCTGTGGCTGGTCTTTGCGACCTACCTCAATTTCGCGTTCCTACAAGAGAACCCGGGCCTTGACGGCGTACAGCGTTCGGGCGCGGCTGCGCGTTTCGACATTTAACCCTCTTGCGCGGTGCGCGCGCCCGTACCATTTAGGCGCCATGCAAAGCGAAAACCCCTTCGTCGCCGATTTCGTGAAGATGATGAACAGCGCTGCCGGCACGCTCGCGGGCGTCGGCCGCGAAGCGCGCGACGGTGCGCGTGAGCGGTTCAAGGAACTCATGGGCGACATGGACTTTGTCAGCCGTGAGGAATTCGACGCGGTCAAGGAACTGGCGGCCACCGCCCGCGCCGAAACGGAAAACTTGAAGGCCCGCATCGACGCGCTTGAAGCCAAGCTCGGCAATTCCTGACCTGAACTGAACTGTTTCAAGCAGACTGGCCGCTTGCTCATCGAGGGCTGAGCGGCCACAGCATGGGCGATGCATTTTCGCGCGCCCGCTATCGTCTGCGCCGCCCTGCCGCACGGCGAGAACGGCGTCATCGCGCGGCTGCTGACCGAGCGGCACGGCCTTGTCGCGGCCTATGTCGCAGGGGGCAGGGGGCGGCAGCTGCGCCCGGTGCTGATCCCCGGGAACACGGTGGACGCCGAAGTGCGCTCGAAGTCGGAAAGCCAGCTGCCCTTCGCCCGCATCGAACTGGAACAGAGCCGCGCGCCCTGGCTGAGCGAGCCGCTGCCTGCCGCCGCGATCGGCTGGGTCACTGCGCTGAGCGCCACGGCACTGCCCGACCATCAGCCTTTTCCTGTCCTCTACGGTGCGCTGGAGGGGCTGCTCGAGGCGATCTGCGTCGCGCCGTCGGCGCGCGGCTGGGCGCTGGCGCTGGTGCGATACGAGGTGCTTCTGCTGCGCGAGCTCGGCTACGGCACCCCCATATCGCGTCCGCCGGATGACGATTGGCCGGCACTTCTGGACACATTCGACCGAATGGCGCGCGAATTGGCCCGCTATCCGCTTGCTGATCGCCGCAGAGACGTTATGGCGGCGCGCGTCCAGCTGCGTGAGCGGCTAGGGCGGATCGACACCTAGAAGCAGAGCGGAAAAACACCCATGCGCATCGCGGTTTTTGCTGGAGACGGAATCGGCCCGGAGGTTACCGAGCAGGCCCTGCGCGTGCTCGAAAAGCTCGAACTGCCTGGTCTCGAACTCGTCGAGGGCGACGTGGGCGGCGCGGCTTACCGCAAGCACGGCCATCCGCTTCCCGCGCAAACTCTGGATATCGCGCGTTCTGCCGATGCTATCCTGTTCGGTGCCGTGGGCGATTTCACGCTCGACCATCTGGAACGCGCGCTGCGCCCCGAGCAGGCGGTTCTTGGCCTGCGCAAGGAACTCGGCCTGTTCGCGAACTTGCGCCCTGCGCAGGTGTTCGCTGGCCTTGAGGACCTCAGCACGTTGCGCCCGGAAGTTTCGGGCAAGATCGACCTGCTGATCGTGCGCGAACTCACCGGCGACGTTTACTTCGGCGAGAAGGGTACCCGCACGCTGGAAGACGGCCGCCGCCAGGGCTGGGACATGATGTCCTACGCCGAGGACGAAGTGCGCCGCATCGCCCATGTCGGCTTCAAGGCCGCTCAGGGACGTTCCAAGAAGCTGTGCTCGGTCGACAAGGCCAACGTGCTGGAAACCTCACAGCTCTGGCGCGATGTGGTGATCGAGGTTTCGGCTGAATACCCCGACGTCGAACTGAGCCACATGTACGTCGACAACGCGGCTATGCAGCTGGTGAAGAACCCGGGCGCCTTCGACGTGATCGTCACCGGCAACCTGTTCGGCGACATTCTTTCCGACCAGGCAAGCATGTGCGTTGGGTCGATCGGCCTGCTGGCTTCGGCCAGCCTGGCGGAAGGCACTTACGGCCTTTACGAGCCGATCCACGGCTCAGCCCCGGACATCGCCGGTAAGGGCCTGGCCAATCCGATGGCGACGATTCTCTCGGCGGCCATGCTGCTGCGTCACTCCTTCGGTCTTGAAGAGCCGGCGGCGCGTATCGAGGCGGCGGTTGCGGCCGCGCTGGCGGCGGGTGTCAAGGGCGGCGACCTTGGCGGCAATGCCGGCACGAAGGAAATCGGTGACGCGGTGCTCGCGCACCTCTAAAGAGGCCGTCTTCGGAGTGGGTCGGTGCGGTAGAATGCGCAGTCCGCCCACTCTGGAACGGGTTCTAAAAGCGATAAGGGTTTCTTGACCTTGATTACCTACAACCGGGGCGCATGAACATTACGAGTTCCGAATTTACCCAGGCCGCGGATGCCGGCGAGCGCTATGTCAAGCCGCTCGAACTGGCCGTGGTCCTGCCGACCTATAACGAGCGCAAGAACGTTGCGACGATGATCGCACGCCTTGAAAAGGCGCTTGCGGGCATCGCGTGGGAAGTGATCTTCGTTGACGACAACAGCCCCGATGGCACCTCCGACGAGGCCCGCCGTCTGTCGCTGATCAATCCGCGCGTGCGCTGCATCCAGCGCATAGGCCGGCGCGGCCTTGCCAGCGCCGCGATCGAGGGGATGTGCTCCACTTCCGCGCCGATCGTTGCGGTGATGGACGCCGACCACCAGCACGATCCGGAGCTGCTGCCGGGCATGTTGCGCGCGGTCGCCTCGGGCGAATTCGACATCGCCTATGCCTCGCGCTTCGCCGAAGGCGCCAGCACCGAGGCCTGGGGCCGTCCCGACCGCGTCAAGGCTTCGGGCCTGGCCAACCGGATCGCCAACAAGGTGACCGGGGTGGAACTGACCGATCCGATGAGCGGCTTCTTCATGCTGCGCACGCAGACCCTTCGCGCCGACGCCCACCGCCTTTCCGGCGTGGGCTTCAAGATCCTTCTCGATATCCTGGCGACGGTCGACACCCCGCTTCGGGTCAAGGAATTCCCCCTGAACTTCGCCGCCCGCGCGGAAGGCGAGAGCAAGCTGGACCAGACCGTAGTGTTCGAATTCCTCGTAGGTCTTTACGACAAGTGGCTGGGCCGCATCATCCCGACCCGCTTCGCGCTGTTCGGCACGGTGGGCGCCCTGGGCGTGCTGGTGCAGCTGGGCGCACTGTGGATCATGCTCCACCTCGTGTTCGCCGAGCGCTTCGTTTACGGCAACTGGTCGGAAAGCACGACGTTCAATATCGCCAATACCTTGGCGGCGGTCGTGGCGATGAGCTTCAACTTCGTGCTCAACAACGAGCTGACCTATTCCGACAAGCGCCTGCGCGGTTTCGGTCCGGTGATGCGCGGCTGGGCGCAGTTCGCGGTGACCTGCTCGCTGGGTCTGCTGACGAACATCGGCGCGGCCGCGGTGCTCAAGACCATCGGCGTGCATGACGTGCTGGCGGTGATCACCGGCATCGTGCTGGGTTCGGTGTGGAATTTCGCGCTGTCGTCCAAATTCGTCTGGGGCAAATACTGAACCTGCCCGCTGCCGTCCCGCGCGTGCAGGTCGTCCTGCTGGCGCTGACGGCTGCGGGGGCGCTGCTTAGCCTGGTCGATACGCCGTACCCGGACCTTGCACCGCTTCAGAACCTGCCGACACTCGCCATCGTGGCGGGCATTGGCCTTTCGCTGCGGCGCTGGCCCATGCCGACCAGCGCCGTCGTGTGCGCCTGCCTTTTCCTGTGGCTGCACACGCTGGGCGGGCGCTACATCTATTCCTTCGTCCCTTACGAGGACTGGGCGCGTTCGCTTGGCCTGCCATCGCCCGCTAGGGTGCTGGGGCTTTCCCGTAATTCGTGGGACCGGCTGGTCCATCTCAGCTTCGGACTGTGCTGGGTGCATCCGATCTCTGCGTGGCTGACGCGGCACAAGCGGCTGTCGGCCCGGCTCGCCACCTATATCGCCGTGGAGTTCGTGCTGGCCGGCAGCGCGCTCTACGAGATATTCGAGTGGCTGCTGACCATCTTCATGGCTGGGCCGAATGCGGCGGCTTACAACGGACAGCAGGGCGACCCTTGGGACGCGCAGAAGGACATGGCGATGGCGGGATTGGGCGCGGTTCTTGCCGCATTGGCGCTGCGCCTGCGCGGATGGCGAGCCACGTCCCGCTAACGATCCGAGAGCCTATGTCGGGCGATAGACCGCAGGTCGGAAGGACGGCGGCAATCGACCGCGCTCAGCGCCAGCTCGGCAGCCACATCCAGAAATTGTAGGCACTCCTGAACGGCAGCGGCCAGCCCGACAGGATCGGGTAGAACAGCGCGAACAGTAGCAGCGCCAGTACCATCATTCCGGTCGCGACCTTGGGCCAGCGTCCCCGCCGGTCCCATAGCGCATCCAGCGCCAGCGCCAGTACCGCCATCAGGAAGGCGCCGGGCAGCAGGTAATGGTAGTAGAACTGGACCGGCTTGCCGTTGACGATCCACATGCCGAGGCACGCAGTGTAGAGCACGACGAAGGCCAGCACGTCCCACCGGCGCCGGAATGCCGTTGCCCACACTCCCCAGACCAGCGCGAACAGGCCGGCGATCATCGACAGCGGGTTGCCGATCATGACGATGCCGCGCTGGGCGCCGTCGACGTTCTCGAACAGATACCAGATGCCCCGCCAGTCCGCGACCCACTGATACCAGTAGGTGCGATAGGGATGGGGCTTCTTCACGCTGTCCTGGAGGCGGATCATCAGTTCGTGCTGCTCGATAACGCCCCATGGAGATACCGCGTGATGGGGGTAGAACATCGCCGGAAGATAGGTCGCCCAGTATACCGCAAGCGGGAACACGCCCAGCCAGAGCGCGGCTTCGGTAAAGGTGATACCCTTGATCGGCCCGGCGCCGCGGCGGCCGATTCGTAAAGGCCCGGTTTCCCGCAAGCGCAGGATCAGGAAGGCGAGACCCGGCATCATCAGTGCTGGAGCCGCGCTCCACTTCGCGCCGAGACACAGGCCCATGGCCAGTCCGCTCGCGATCAGATGCAGGCGGGCAGGTCCGGTCTTGCGGGCGCGCAGGGCGGCGGCGAACTGCCACAGGCCGACCATGCACATCCCCGCCGATATCATGTCCAGCATGGCGATGCGGCTCTGGACGAACCACATGAAATTGGTCGCCAGCAACGCGGTTGCGGCGATCGTGGCGCGGCGGCGCTGGGTGATATGCCAGTTCAGCCGGGCAAATGCGAACAGGCCAAGCCCGCCGAACAGGGCAGGGCCCAGGCGCCATGCCAGCGGCCGGTCGCCGAGCAGATGGATGAGGCCGGCGATCACTTCCTTGCCGAATAGCGGGTGTTCGCGGTTGGCCGGGATCAGATCCAGCAGCTTGAGGGCCGCAGGCACATAGTGAATCTCGTCGAAGTAATAGCGGGTGGGGGTGCCTATGCGCCACAGCGCCATCGCCTCGAACAGGGCAACGATGAGAACGCACCAGCCTAGCGGGTCGCGTTCTCTTGAGCTGAGAGTTTGTGGGGCGGTAAACGGCATCGGAGCGGCGGGATAAGGGGGTTCGGGGGTTTGGGCAAGGGCGCCCGGCAGGCGCGCCACGAGGGCCGTTCTCCCTGCGCATCCGCTTGCACTCGCAGCCCCGCGCTTATAGAGGCTTGGGCCATGAAACGCACCACCGGACAGGACCGCACCCAGACCCGCAACTGGCGCCCCGCCACCCGCGCGATTCGCGGAGGCACCTGGCGTTCCGAGATGGGCGAGACGAGCGAGGCGCTCTTCCTTACCTCGGGCTATGCCTATGACGATGCGGCCACCGTCGCTGCGCGTTTCATGGGCGAAGAGGAAGGCATGACCTACTCTCGCCTGCAGAACCCGACCGTCGCTATGCTGGAGGAGCGCATCGCGCTGCTCGAAGGCGCAGAGGCGTGCCGGACCCAGGCCACCGGCATGGCGGCAATGACCGCTGCTCTGCTGTGCCAGCTTTCGGCGGGCGACCACATGGTCACCGCGCGCGCCGCCTTCGGTTCGTGCCGCTGGCTGGGCGATCACCTGCTGCCGCGCTTCGGCGTGGAAGTGACGGTGATCGACGCAGGCGACCTCACCGCCTGGGAAGCGGCGATCCGCCCCAATACCAAGGTGTTCTTCTTCGAAACCCCGGCGAATCCGACGATGGACGTCGCTGACCTTGCCGGCATCGCCGCGATCGCCAAGGCACACGGCATCACCACCGTGGTCGACAACGCCTTCTGCTCGCCCGCGCTGCAGCGGCCGATGGAGTTCGGGATCGACGTCGTCGCCTATTCCGCAACCAAGCTGATGGACGGGCAGGGCCGAGTCCTTGCCGGTGCTGTCTGCGGTTCGGAAGAATTCATCAACGACAAGCTGCTGCCGTTCCAGCGCAACACCGGACCGAACCTTTCGCCGTTCAACGCCTGGGTGGTGCTGAAGGGCCTCGAGACGCTCGATCTGCGCGCCAAGAAGCAGAGCGAGAACGCGCTGGCGCTCGGCAAGTTCGTCGAGGCCCGCGTGCCCAAGATCCTGCATCCCTGGCTCGACAGCCACCCGCAGCAGGCGCTGGCGATGAAGCAGATGGATGCCTGCGGGCCGATCTTCAGCTTCGTGCTGGACGGCGGGCGCGAGCAGGCCTGGGGGCTTCTCGATGGGCTGAAGCTGATCGACATCTCGAACAACATCGGCGATTCGCGTTCGCTGATGTGCCACCCGGCTTCGACCACGCACCACAACATGGGCGCCGAAGGGCGCGAGGCGATGGGCATCGGCGAAGGCATGCTGCGCATCAACGTGGGCCTGGAAGATATCGACGACCTGATCGAGGACTTCGATCAGGCGCTGACTAAAGTGGGCCTCTAAGCCAAGCCCCTGCCCCAAACTTGCTCGGGAAGGGGCAGGAATGGCGGTTGTGGCCTCGCTAAATCGTCGTTAGGCTGGCTATTGTCATGAAGGAACTGTTCCAGCACGCCGCCATCACCGATGGCCTCACGGTACGGGTTGCCGTCAATTTCCTGCCTGAGCAATCGCGCATCGAGGCGGGCAAATGGTTCTGGGTCTACCATATCCGAATCGAAAACGAGACGGGTGAGACCCTCCAACTCTTGACCCGCCACTGGCGCATCACTGATGCCACCGGCAAAGTCGACGTAGTTGAGGGCGAGGGCGTCGTCGGCGAACAGCCGGTCCTCGCGACGGGGCGGAGCCACGATTACGTGTCTGGATGCCCGCTTTCCACGCCTCAGGGCTCGATGGAGGGGTACTATACCTTCCGCCGAGAGGACGGGGGCGAGTTCAACGCGCTGATCCCCTACTTCCCACTCGCCGCACCTGCCACCGCCGGCTAACCGCGCTGCCGTCAGGGCCATTGCCCCGCAGCGCGCCTGCGCATAGGGAAGCGCCATGAAGCGCACGCATCTGCCCCTCAACGCCCTGCGCGTCTTCGACGCTGCCGCCCGGCACTTGTCGTTCACCCGCGCGGCGGATGAACTTGCAGTGACCCCCGCCGCCGTCGGGCAGCAGATTCGAGCGCTGGAAGACCTGATGGGCGTGGTGCTGTTTCGCCGCACCAGCAAGGGCCTGGAACTTACCGACGAAGCCGGCGCCGGTCTTGCCGCGCTGCGCAACGGGTTCCTGCATTTCGAGGATGCGGTGCAGGCGATGCAGGCGGGCCAGTCCAGTCACGTCTACACGATCGCCGCTCCGCGCGAATTCTTCGCCGCGTGGCTCGCGCCGCGCCTGGCCGCCTTTCGCGCAGCTAACCCGCAGGTGCGCTACATCCTCGTCGACGGCGAGATGACCGATTTCACCGAGGCTAACCTCGATCTTGCGGTGCGCTGGACGGACGGTCCGGGCGAACTCGAAGGGATGATGCTGGGCAGCGCAGAATGGGTGGAAGTGGGCAGTGGGGACTGGATCGGCTGGCCCGGCGATCCCACGCCGGATTTCGAGGCCGAGACGGAGGAAACCAAGCCGCCGATCATGGTGGGTGATGCCGGTCAGGCAATCGCTGCGGCGCTTGCCGGCCTGGGCCGCGCGCACGTGCCGGCGCTCTTGGCGGCGGGAACGGGCGCGCCTGCGGTGCCCTGCCAGCGCGGCTACTGGCTGGTCGCGCCGCTGCCGCAATGGCGGCAGAAGAAGGTGCGGGACCTCGTTGCAGCGCTGACGCAGGGCTGAGTCATAGTCCTTCGACAAGCTCAGGACGAACGGGCGTCAGTGTAAGTCGCTTTTTCGGGTAGATCGTCTTGCCCGACCCCCGCTCAGGCTGAGCCGGTCGAAGCCCGGACATCCTAAGCTCAGCCTGCGACGCCCTCAGCTTCCATCGCCGCTTCTTTTTCCGCGTGGATACGGTCCAGTTCAGCGCGGCTCTTCTTTTCCGCGGCCGTCTTGAGCTGGCCGCAGGCCGCATCGATATCGCGGCCGCGCGGGGTGCGGACCGGGGCGGAGATACCGCCCTGGAAGACAATGTCCGAGAACGACCGGATGCGCTCGGGCGTCGAGCATTCGTACTGTGCGCCGGGCCAGGGGTTGAACGGGATCAGGTTCACTTTAGCGGGCAGGTTGTACTTCTTGAGCAGGCGGACCAGTTCCCGCGCGTCGGCGTCCGAATCGTTCTTGTCCTTGAGCATCACGTATTCGAACGTGATTCGCCGCGCGTTCGAGGCGCGGGGATAATCGGCGCAGGCCTGGAGCAGCTCCTCAAGACCGTACTTCTTGTTGATGGGCACGATCTCGTCGCGCACTTCCTTGGTCACCGCGTGGAGCGAGACTGCCAGGTTGACGCCGATCTCCTCGCCGCAGCGCGCCATCTGCGGGATCACGCCCGAGGTGGAGAGCGTGATGCGGCGCTTGGACAAGGCGAGGCCTTCGCCGTCCATCACCAGCTTGAGCGCATCGCGCACGTTGTCGAAATTATACAGTGGTTCGCCCATGCCCATCATCACGATGTTGGTAAGCAGGCGGCCGCTGGAGGTATAGGAACCTTCGTCCTCATCCTCGTCCTCATCCGGATCGACCCCAAAGTCAGTGCGCGCGGCAGGGCGGGTGTCGCTGACGCCATTGGGCCATTCGCCCAGCGCATCGCGCGCCAGCATGACCTGGCCGACGATTTCACCCACCGTCAGGTTGCGCACCAAGCGCATGGTGCCGGTGTGGCAGAACCGGCAATTGAGGGTACAGCCGACCTGGGAGGAGACGCACAGCGTTCCCCGGTCCGCATCAGGGATGAAGACCATCTCGTAATCGTGCGCGTCATCGGTGCGCAGCAGCCATTTGCGGGTGCCGTCGCTGGAATGCTGGGCCTCGACGATTTCGGGGCGGCCAACGACGAAACGCTGCGCCAGCCAGGGGCGCATGGTCTTGGCGATGTCGGTCATCGCATCGAATTCGGTGACACCGCGGTGGTAGAGCCAGTGGTAGACCTGCTTGGCGCGCAGCTTTGCCGCCTTGGCGTCCAGCCCGGCGCCTTCGAACAGTTCGGTAATGCGCTTCTTGGGCAAGCCGAGGAGGTCGATGCGGCCGTCCTGGCGCGGGGTGACACCGTCGACGATGCCGGGGCGCGGCACCGGCATGGGATCGATATGGCCCGGGATCGCCATGAGGCCGGCAGCGGCGGCTGCGCCGGCTGGGAGGTCGTTCGTGTCTGACATGATGGACAGGCATATAGGGCATTCGCAGGCAAAACGGAAGACGGCCCCCTCGCGCGGGCACAGCGGGCCTGCGCAAACGGCACGGCCTGCGATCCAGTTCCCTCCATCCGGCCCGCGAAACCTTCGGCACATCGATCCAGTGTTGCCAAAAAACATCAATGATTTCGTTGTGTTAGGTTCAGGAAACTCCGGCGCTTCGAACGGCATTTCACCAGTCCACGGCAGAGAAATCCGCCGGATGGAAAGGCGGTAAAGCCGCCGCATGGAATAATCGGAGTACGTTTATGAAGAAGATCCTTGTCTGTCTCGCTGCCGGTTCCGCGATGGCTTCGATGCCCGCGATGGCACAGGACACCGGCCCGGCGGAATCGTTCTCGGGCCCCCACGTCGAAGCCCTGATGGGATACGATGTGTCAAAGGCGGGCAGCAGCATCGACGACGACGTCAATGAAGACAACGACCAGTCGATCGACGGCTTCGCCTATGGCGTGGGTGCGGGTTATGACATGCGCTTCGGCAACGTGGTCGTTGGTCCAGAAGCGGAAGTTACCTGGTCAACCGCCAAGACCAAGTTCAGTGACGGCGACTTCGAGGGCTTCGGCATCGGCAACGTCAAGACCAACCGCGACCTCTACGTCGGCGCGCGCCTCGGCTATGTGGTGAGCCCCAGGACGATGATCTACGCCAAGGGCGGTTATACCAACGCCAAGTTCGACGTGCGTAACGCCAGCGGCACCGTCACCACCAACCGCGACATCGATGCGGACGGCTGGCGCATCGGTGCAGGCGTTGAGCAGGCGGTGACCAGCAACGTCTTCGCCAAGCTCGAATACCGCTACTCGAACTACGAGAAGGGCGAACTGGATTACCGGGGCGATTTCGCGGACGGCCAGCGCTTCGACCTGGACCTCGACCGCCACCAGGTGATGGCGGGCGTGGGCGTACGCTTCTGAGCTGACACAGCTCGCGGCGAGGGGAGGGCGGAACTGGGAGGTTCCGCCCTTCTTCGTTTGAGCAAGGGGTGCCTAGCGCAGTCGCGCGCAGCCGATCAGCGCCGCATCCATCGCCGAAGCCGCGCCCGGCAGCGCCCAGGTATTGGCGAAAGGCCGCCCCTTCGCATCGCGCGCACTCACCGTCATCGTCGGAGCCGAGCGCATGGCGGCAATGATGGCGGCATTGTCGGTATCGCTGCGGGGCCAGGCGTCGCCGCCGCCGGCGGTCAACACGATCCGCTCCCTGCCGATACGCAAGGTTACCGGCTTGCCTTGTGCAAGCTTGCGGGAGAGACGAAGATGCACCTGGCTGCGCGCGCCGCGCCGCGGCCAGGTGCCGATTGCGGCATAGGGTTGATAGTCGCGGCTCATGGCGCTGGGCTCTGCCATGGCGATGGCATAGCAGCGCGGGACGAGCGGGTCGCGAAAAGCGCCCCAATTGCCGTAAAGCCCGAGGCTTTCGCGGGCGAGGGCGGGGGCGGCGGCGAGTGCCATCAGCATGGGCAATGCGAGCAGGCGTAGGGCGGATCGGCGCATGGCCCATGCCTATAGGGGCGATGCCACCGCATTGGAAAGCGTTCGCCGCATCGAACCGGATGCGGCGGATTGGCTGTTGCGTTGCAGCATGGCCGGCCGCACAGTTTGCGCAGGGGCTTTGCAGCCGGGCGTTGGTGGAGTTGACCATGGCTTACGAGTTCATCGTGATTGGCAGCGGTCCTTCGGGGCGGCGCGCGGCGATCCAGGCGGCGAAGCTGGGCAAGTCCGTCCTTGTGATCGAGGGGCGCCAGCGGGTTGGCGGGGTGTCGGTGCATACCGGCACGATCCCCAGCAAGACCCTGCGGGAAACCGCGCTGAATCTTTCTGGCTGGCGTGAGCGGGGGTTCTACGGGCGCTCCTACCGGGTGAAGAAAGAGATCGGCAGCGAGGATCTTTCCATCCGTCTTGGCAAGACGCTGGACCATGAGGTCGACGTGCTGGAGCACCAGTTCCTGCGCAATGGCGTAGCGACAATGGCAGGCTTCGCGCGCTTCATCGATGCCAATCGGCTGGTGGTGACATCGCCCGATTGCAGCGAGTTGATCGTAGAGGGGGCGCGTTTTCTGATCGCCGTGGGAACGGTGCCCTACCAGCCTGACAATGTGGACTTCGCCGACCCCGACATCCTTGATTCGGACGAGGTCGTGAACATCCCGCGCCTGCCTCGCTCGCTGGCGGTCGTCGGCGCCGGGGTGATCGGGATCGAGTATGCGACGATCTTCTCCGCGCTCGACGTGGCCGTCACCGTGATCGAGCCGCGCGAGACATTTCTCGATTTCGTCGACCGGGAGATCATCGAGGAGTTCGTGAACCAGCTGCGCGACCGGGGCGTCACCTTCCGGCTCGGTTCTCCCGCTGAGAAAGTGGAGAAGGGCGCGGACGGGCGCGTCGTCACCACGCTGGGCGACGGGCGGACGGTGCGCAGCGAGATGCTGCTCTACTGCGCCGGGCGGATGGGGGCGACGACCGGACTGGAGCTGGAGACCTGCGGGCTGGAAACCGACATGCGCGGTCGGCTCTCCGTCAATCCCGAGACGTATCAGACCGCCGTACCCCACATCTATGCAGCTGGCGACGTGATCGGCTTTCCCAGCCTTGCCTCGACCTCGATGGAGCAGGGCCGCATCGCGGCCT
Source organism: Novosphingobium barchaimii LL02 (assembly GCF_001046635.1). GTDB lineage: Bacteria > Pseudomonadota > Alphaproteobacteria > Sphingomonadales > Sphingomonadaceae > Novosphingobium > Novosphingobium barchaimii. The sequence goes on along the minus strand of NZ_KQ130452.1, from coordinate 1,238,920 downwards.
GCCATGCTTTCGGCCTCCCTCTGCCACCAGCGCCCGCATTCTTCCCTTACGGCATCTACGCGGTGCCGGAGATTTCCACAGTGGGCATGACCGAACAGGAAGTGCGGCAACGAGGCATCAACTACGAGACCGGCATCGCCCGTTTCCGCGAGACCAGCCGGGGCCACATCATGGGCCTGCAACAGGGCCTGATGAAGATGATATTCTCGAACAAGACCCGCCGCCTGCTGGGCGTCCATATCATCGGCGAGGGCGCGACCGAGCTGATCCACATCGGCCAGGCGGTGCTGAACCTGAAGGGGACGATCGACTACTTCATCGAGAACACCTTCAACTATCCGACGCTGGCGGAGGCTTACAAGATCGCCGCGCTCGATGCCTGGAACCGCATGGCGCGGTAAAGCGCTAGAACAGGCTCCACAGCGGGTTGGCCGGGTCTGACAGTAGCTTGATCGTCAGCGCGAACGACATGACGACCAGCAAAGGCCGCACGCCTTTCCCGCCGAAACGCATGGCCAGCCGCGCGCCGACCTGGTTTCCGGCGACATTGGCGGCGGCCATGCCTGCGCCCAAAAGCCACAGCACCTTGCCGCCTGCGATCATCGCGGCAAGGCCGGCGATATTGGTGGAAAGGTTCAGGAACTTGGTATTGGCGATGGCCCGAACCAGGCCCAGCCCGCCCAGCGCCACCAGCGCGGTGGTCATGAACGATCCGGTGCCGGGGCCGAAGAAGCCGTCGTAGAAACCGATGCCGGTGGTGATGAGGGTCAGTCCCCGGCGGCCGATGCGGGCATGGCGGTCCAATTCGCTCATCGGCGGGGCGAACAGGAAGTACAGGCCCATCGCGATCAGCAGCACCGGTACGAAAGCGGCGAGGAAGGCGGGCTCGATGAACTGGACGGCGGTTCCACCCGCCAGCGACCCGAGGAAGGCGCCCAGCGCGGGGACGGCGAAAGCCTTCAGGTCGACATGGCCTGCGCGGTGGAAGGTCAGAAACGCCGATGCGGTGCCGATGGTGCTTTGCAGCTTGTTCGTCGCCAGCGCCGAGACGGGCGGTATCCCGGCCGCCATGAGCGCCGGGATCGTCAGCAGTCCGCCGCCGCCCGCAAGCGCGTCCACGCCGCCTGCAAGGAAAGCGATGGCGATCAGGAAGGAGATGGCTTCGACGGTCAGTTCCATGCCGCTCGTTAAGCCGAGGTCAGCGCGAAAGGCAAAGCGAACTTGAAGCATGTTCCAATCAGGTGGAATCGCCTGATGGCTTGGAAAATGCGATAAACCAAAAGCCTGGAGCGGCCGGACCGACGCAGTCGGATCGGAAACTGCTTCAAGGGTAAGTGATCGCCATGATCTCCCATTCCTTTTCGCCGGAGGGCAGGCGCACGATGCGCAGGTCGCCCACGGCCGCGCCGCGCAGGGCGCGGGCGATGGGGGCGCTCCAGCCGATGCGGCCAGCCGAGGCGTCCTGTTCGTCATCGCCGACGATAGTGAGGGTGAGGCGCTCGTCTTCCTCGTCGGCCAGTTCCACGGTCGCACCGAAGAACACCTTGTCGCGCTCGCCTTGCGCAGAAGCATCGACCACGCGCAGCGCCTTCATGCGGCGAGCAAGGTAGGACAGTTCGCGGTCGATCTCGCGCATGCGCTTGCGGCCATAGAGGTAGTCTCCGTTTTCCGAGCGGTCGCCATTGCCCGCTGCCCACGAGACGATCTCGACGATTGCAGGGCGCTCGGTGCCGAGGAGATGGTCATAGCGGGCGCGTAATGAGGCCATGCCTGCGGGGCTGATCGGGGGGCCGGTGAGGTTCATATCCAATGCTTAGATAGCCGCGCGGTGCCGGCCAAGACCTGCGCTCTTCACTCTCCCCGGTTGCATTGCATCCATTAGTCCGACAAATAAAGTCGGCCATCAAGGCGGAGAGAGGAAGCACTGCCATGGATATGTCGCGCCGGACGGCCATTCTCGCGGCTACGGTTTCGCTGGGAGGGCTTGGTTTCGAGGCAGGCGCAGCGCCCACTTCCGTTTCGGCGCCGACCGGCTCCGACCTGAAACCGTCAGCCCTGAAACCCATGACCACGCTGGCGCCGCGCCCGCCGATGGGCTGGAACAGCTGGAACAGTTTCGCAGGTACGATCACCGAAGCCCAGGCGCTCGAAACCGCCGCGATTATGCGCGATAAGCTGCTGCCCTCCGGCTACGACATCTTCACCGTCGACATCCAGTGGTATGAGCCTGAGGCGAGCAGCTACACCTACAACGCCAACCCGATTCCGGCGCTGGACGCCCACGGGCGGCTGGTGCCTGCGCCCAACCGGTTTCCCTCGGCGGCAAAGGGCCAGGGCTTTGCGCCGCTGGCGGCGAAGGTCCACGCGATGGGGTTGAAGTTCGGTATCCATGTCATGCGAGGCATCGCTCGACATGCGGTGAAGCAGAACCTGCCGGTGCTGGGCACCGCTTACCGCGCGCGGGACATTGCCGACACGTCCAGCATCTGTTCGTGGAACCCGGACATGTACGGCGTCGACATGACGAAGCCGGGCGCGCAGGAATATTACGACGGTCTGTTCCGGCTCTACGCCTCGTGGGGCGTCGATTTCGTCAAGATGGATGACATGAGCCGCCCCTACGATGCCCACGCGCCCGAGATCGAGGCGGCAGCGAGGGCCATCGCCCGCTGCGGACGGCCGATGATGCTCAGCCTGTCACCGGGCGAAACGCCGGTGCTGCGGGGAGAGCATGTTCGCCGCCATGCCCAGATGTGGCGCATTTCCGACGATTTCTGGGACGAATGGGCCCAGCTCGAAGCCCAGTTCACCCGGCTGGAAAACTGGACGCCGTATCGCGGCCCAGGTTCCTGGCCCGATGCCGACATGCTGCCGATGGGCAGGCTGGCACTGGGCGAGCGCAACACCCGTTTCACGCCGGACGAACAGCGCACGCTGATGACGCTGTGGTCGATCGCCCGCTCCCCGCTGATCATGGGCGGGGACCTGCGCCATCTCGATGATGCGACGCTGGCGCTGCTGACCAACCCGGAAGTGCTTGCGGTCAACCAGCGCAGCACCGGCAATGCCCCGCATTTCCTCGAAGACGGCATCCGCGCCTGGTCGGCATGGGGCGAGGACGGCAAGGGCCGCTACCTTGCCCTGTTCAACACTGGCGACAAGCCCCGCGACGTCACCGTGCCCTTGCGCACCGTAGGAATGGCGGGACCGGCAAAGCTGCGCGACTTGTGGCAGCGGCGCGATCTGGCTCCGGTGCGCGATTCGGTGATCACGCACCTTGCCGCCCATGCCGGAGTTCTGTTCCGGCTGGACGGCATGGGCTGAAAGCCGATCAGCCCGGCGCGCGCTTGCCGGGCATAAGGCGGCTCAGCTTGTTGGCGCCGGTGTAGTCCGACTTGCCGGGATACATCGATTCGTAAACCACGGCGTTTTCCAGCACGCGCTGGACGTAGTTCTTGGTCTCATAGATGGGGATCTGCTCCATCCAGTCGATCCATTCGATGGTCCCGGTACGCGGATCGCCATTGGCGCGCAGCCACTTGTTCACGTTGCCCGGTCCTGCATTGTAGGCCGCGACGGCAAGCGGGGTAGCGCCGCCGTAGTAGTCCATCATCCGCGCGAAATAGCCGTCGCCCAGACGGATGTTGTAGACCGGATCGCTGACCAGCGCGGACTGATCGTAGGGCAGGCCCAGCTTGCCGGCCTGTTCGCGCGCGGTGCCCGGCATCAGCTGCATCAGTCCGCTGGCGCCCGCATGGCTGAGGGCGTTCTGCGCGAACTGGCTTTCCTGTCGGGCCAGCGCATGGACCATCGTCCAGTTGGTGCCTGCGGGCGTGGGAAGGAGAGGGAAGGCGATCTGCCCGAATTCCTCATAACCGTCGGCATGGGCGCTCTGCCCCATGATCACCGCAAGGTCGCGGCGGCCGATCTGTTGCGCCAGTTCGGCGACTAGGACGTGGTCCTCCGCGTTCTGCGCCTGATCGGAGATTTCGCGGTAGAACTGCACCCCGGTGCGCCAGTCGCCATCGCGGGCGACATCGCGCACCGCCAAAGTGATTGGCAGTGACTGGAACGAGTTACGCTGGGCTTTGCTCGGCACAGCGGTGGAGCGGGTGTCGAGGTTCGGGATGGGCCGGCGCAGGCGTTCAAGCGAAAGCTGGCCGTAGAAATACTGCGGATACTGCGCCGCCATCTCGAAGTAGCGGTTGGCGCCCGCCATGTCGCCGCCTTGTGCCAGCGCGCGGCCTGCCCAGTAGAACCCCTTGGAGCGGGTGCCTGGGGTTTGCGCGGCAGCGCCGTAGCGGTAAAATAGCGGCGCGGCGCGGCGGGTGTCACCCAGCGACCAGAGCGCCTTGGTGCCGCCCAGCCACATCAGCGTCGTATAATCGTCCCTCACGCGAAAGGAGAGGCGGCTGATATCGGTGCCGGGGGCAAAGCCGTCATCGATGGAGGAAGCGATCCTCACCGCGCTGCTGGCATCCGCCCCGCGCGCCGCGGTGAGCAGTTCCTTTACCCACAGTTCCTGTTCGGGCACCGGGCGGGCCAATGGCGGGCGATTGGCGAGCAGGGTTATAGCGCCCTGCAGGTTGCCGGCCCGGCGTGCCTGCACTGCGCGGTTATAGACATAACCCGGATCGGACGAAATCTGCGCAGGCAGGGTCACGCCCATGGTCCCCGGCGTCATGCCCTGCAGCAGCGAGAGCCGCTCCATGAATTCCGGGCGGCGGGCGGGGGATACGAACGAGACCTGCCGTTCGGCCTGCGCCGTTTCGCCCTGCCATAGCAATGCGTCCATGCGGGCATCGTGGTCGGCGCTGGTCAGACGGCTCTGGTAGAGCGAGTATAGCGCCGTTTCATCCTGCGGGGTCAGCGCGCCCTTGCGCCAGGCGGCAACCGCATTAGTGGCCGCATCGGCGCGGCGCATCGTCGAAAGCGCAACGGCGTAGCGTCCGGCAGCCCGGCTGCCGAGCGGCTCGAAGCGATCGAAGAAGGCGATGACCGAGCCCGCATCGGGCGATTCGGTCAGAAGGGCTTTTTCGGCGAATCCGCGCAGCTTGTCCTGCTGGGGATAGCCGGGATAGCGCAGGAGGAAGCTGGTATAGGCAGCAAACCCCATCCGGTCGTTGGCGGAAAGCAATTTCCAGCGGTCGATCGACTGATGCACCGCCATGTCATGCGATTGCATCGACTGCGCGCGCGCCATATCCCATTCACGCCCGTCGGAAGACTGGGCCTGAGCGAGGGAGGGCGCGGCGAAAGCAAATGCCGCAAAAATGGCTGGGGAAATGCTCAGCAGCAGGTGAGGGGTGCGCAACATGCTGGACATTTTGGAAAGAGGCTCCTTATCAGGCGCTGAACGTGAAGTCCGGGAAGCGGGGTGGTTCCCCGTCAGGGCCGATCATTGAACACCACCAGAGGTAAAGTCCATGTTCTCCGGCTCCATTCCCGCGCTTGTCACACCGTTTCGCGACGGAGCGTTCGATGAACAGGCTTTTCGTCGCCTCGTCGACTGGCAGATCGAATCGGGTTCGTCCGCTCTTGTCCCCTGCGGGACCACCGGAGAAAATTCGACGCTTTCCAACGCCGAACACCACCGCGTGATCGAAGTGTGCATCGAACAGGCGGCGGGCCGGGTGCCGGTGATCGCCGGCTGCGGCAGCAACGATACAACCAACGCGCTGCTGCACATGACCTTCTCGAAGAAGTGCGGCGCCGCCGCAGCGCTGCTGGTGGCGCCTTATTACAACCGCCCGAGCCAGGAGGGCCTGCTCGCCCACTTCGGCTATCTGGCCGAGAACATCGACCTGCCGATCGTGCTCTATAACGTGCCCGGCCGCACCGTTACCGACCTGCTGCCCGAGACCGTGTGCGAACTGGCCCGCCGCCATCCAGGCCGTTTCATCGGCATCAAGGACGCCAGCGGCGATCTTTCCCGCGTGACCGACCACCGCATGGGCATCGGCAAGGACTTCGTCCAGCTTTGCGGCGACGATGAACTGGCGCTGCCGTTCAACGCGGCCGGCGGTGTGGGCTGCATTTCGGTGACCGCCAACGTCGCGCCCCAGCTCTGCGCCGAGTTCCAGGCCGCCTGCGCCGCCAACGACTTCGAGGAAGCGCGCCGCCTCAACGACCTGCTCTATCCGCTGCATTACGCCATGTTCGAGGACAGCTCGCCCGGCCCGTGCAAGTATGCGCTGGCGCAGGTCCATGACTGGATCGAGAACGAACTGCGCCTGCCGCTCGTCCCCTGCGGCGACAAGGCTCGTCAGGCGGTGGACGAAGCGCTGGTTCACGCCGGCCTGCTGTAAGTTCGGCGGGTCTGCGCCGCGCGGACAACGACAGTTATCCGCGACGCGATTGATCCGTCTGCCGGCTTTGTACGATTTCCCGTCCGAAAGCGGCGCGATGAGGCGTTTTCTTTTGCCGCGCACATCCCTACATGCAGGCGATCATGGCACGCCCCCAAAACTCCCTTTTCGACAAAGCAAAGACCGTCGCGGAAAACCGCAAGGCTCGTTTCGATTACTTCATCGAGGACAAGTTCGAGGCGGGCATCGCGCTTACCGGCACTGAAGTGAAATCGCTGCGTTTTGGCGAAGGGTCGATCGTCGAATCATTTGCGGAGATTCGCGGGGGCGAATGCTGGCTGGTCAACGCCAACGTGCCCGAATTCAGCCACGGCAACCGCTTCAACCATGTCCCAAAGCGCCCGCGCAAGCTGCTCCTGCATGAGCGGGAGATTTCGCGCCTCCAGGGTGCCGTGGAGCGCAAAGGCATGACTCTCGTCCCGCTGTCGATCTACTTCAACAGCCGGGGCCGCGCCAAGGTCGAACTGGCGCTCGCCAAGGGCAAGAACGCGGCGGACAAGCGCACGACCATCAAGGACCGTGAATGGAAGCGCGATCAGGCCCGCATCATGCGCGATCACGGATGACATGAGCACGATGCTTTCCCGCATGGGGGCGTGGCTCCACCGGCAGATGCCGACGCACGAGCAGTTGGAAGGCAACCGCTTCACCGCGCCCCTCGCAAGGCGGCAGGAACTCTTCAGGTTCACCCGCCGTTCGGTTCCGCGCGGTGTTGCAGTGGGCCTGCTGGTGGGCATCTTTGCGCTGATCCCGGGCGTCCAGATCGTCGGCGCCGCGCTGATGTGCGTGCCGTGCCGCGGCAATATCCCGCTGGCCGCGGCGATGACCTTCCTGTCCAATCCGGCGACGACACCGTTTATCCTGGCCGGTTCGATCTGGCTGGGTAACCAGCTGGGTTATCATGCGGACCTCTCGACCTTCCACGCCCTCTACCAAAGCGGCGCAGGAGTGGGCGAGTGGGGCCGCTGGCTGCTATCAGACGCGGCCCCGGCGCTGCTGGTCGGCCTTTTCGTGATCTCCACCGTGTGCGCCGCGCTCGGCTATGTCCTGTCGATGTGGTTTTGGCGCTGGTGGATCGGCCGCAAGCACCATGCCCGCCGCCTGCGTCCGTCGCGGCCTGATGCGACCGCTGTAGCCAAGTCGGAAAACCCTGCATGAAGCAGCGCGCCGAACGGGCAGGGCCGGCTGCCGGTGCGATCTCCGGTGGATTTTCCGACGTGCTCGTCGTTGCCGCCGCGCTCCTGCTGAGCGCCTTGCTGGTCTGGCTCGTATCAGGCGATGGGTTGCTGATGGCGGTATTCGTTGCAGCAATGGTCGGGCTGGGTACGCTTGCCTGGGCGATCTCGCGGCGCCGCGCGCCGGTTGCCGATGCCGATTTCGCGCAGCCCGACTGGTCTGTCACCGTAGCGGCCATCGAGCGGCCCGACATGGCGATCGCCGTCACCGACCGCGCGGGCCGTCTGACCTGCGGCAATCCCTGCTTTGAGGCGTGGTTCGGCGCGGGCAGCGCGCCGCCGCGCCTGCCTGTCACCCATGCCTCGCTCGAACGTCTTGCCGATGCCACCCGCCGCGCCTGGCGCGACGGCCATGGCACCGCAGATATTGCCGACGAGGAGGGCGGGCACTGGCGCGCCGATGTGCGCCGAGCCGGGCGCGGCGACGATTTTCTGGTATGGCGCATCTCGACGCAAAGCACGGCTGACCCCGTGGCCGAACTCGTTGGCCAGCTTGACGGCAAACTTGGGCGCGGCCTCGCCAAGGCCGGCATCGGCGCAGCGCTGGTCGATCCCGACGGGACGATTCGCGCGGCCAGCACGGGCTTTGCCCTGCGCGCTGTCGGCGATGCCAAGGCCGACGTGACCGGCACCGATTTCGTCTCGTTGCTCAGTCAGGAGGAAGGCGAGCGCATTGGCTGGGCCCGTGACAGCGGACGCGGCGGGGCGCTGGTGCTCTACCACGTCCCCGTTGCCGACCCCGACAGTGCGAACGAGCCTGATCCCAATACCACGCCCTCGCTGATGCTGGTCATCGAGGCGGGGCAGGGTATTGGCGCCAGCGCCGGCGGCACCGGCGCCGCGCCGCACCTCGAAGCGTTGCTCAGCCAGTTGCCGCTCGGTCTCGCCATGGCCGACCGCGACGGTCGCCTGCTTTTCGCCAACCCCGCCTTCATGCGCGCGGCTGGTCACGAAGGTCACGAGCCGCCGACCTACCCCACCGACCTCGTCGTCAAGGATGACAAGCGGGCGCTATCGGAAGCCATTCGCCGCTTTGCGCAAGGGCCTGCCGCTGCGGGCGACCTTGCCGTCCGTCTGGTCGCGCAGCCCGAGGACCCGGTTTCGCTCAGTCTTGCAGGCGTGCGCGGGCTGGGAGAGGCTGCGGTCCTGCTTGGCCTGACCGATACCTCCGAGGAAATCCGCCTCAAGCGTCAGGTTGCGCAGGCCACCAAGATGCAGGCGGTCGGCCAGCTCGCGGGCGGCGTTGCGCATGATTTCAACAATGTGCTCACCGCGATCCTGGGCACCTGCGACCTCATGTTGATGCGCCATACCCCCGGCGATTCGGACTATGACGACATTCAGCAGATTCGCGCGAATTCCAACCGTGCCGCCTCGCTGACCCGGCAGCTGCTGGCCTTCTCGCGCCAGCAGACGCTGCGCCCGGAGACCCTGCAGCTGCCTGATATCGTCGCCGACGTCTCGCAGATGCTGCGCCGTCTGATCGGCGAGAAAATCCAGCTCGTCGTCACTCACGACCGTGATCTTGGCCCGGTGCGCGCTGACCCGACCCAGGTCGAGCAAGTCATCGTCAACCTTGCGGTGAACGCGCGAGACGCCATGCAGTCGCGCGGCGATGCCTCGGGCCGCCTCGTCCTCGCCACTCGCAAGGTCACCACCACTGATGTGCGCGCGATGCGCAGCGAGATCATCCCGGCAGGCGAATATACCGCGCTCATCGTCGAGGATTCGGGCGGCGGCATTCCGCCTGAAATCCTTGGCAAGATCTTCGAGCCGTTCTTCACCACCAAGGAGCAGGGCAAGGGCACGGGCCTGGGCCTCTCCACCGTCTACGGCATCGTCAAGCAGTCCGGCGGCTTTATCTTCGCGGAAAGCGAAGTGGGCAAGGGGACGCGCTTCACTGTCTACCTCCCGGTCCACCACGTTGCCCCCGGCAGTACCCCCGAGATCGCCCAGGCCAAACCCGTACCCCCACCGACCCAGTGGGCGGGCGGCGGCTCGATCCTGCTGGTTGAGGATGAGGACCCGGTCCGCATCGTCGCCGAACGCGCGCTTACCCGCCAGGGCTATCAGGTCACTTGCGCGCGCGACGGCGAAGAGGGGCTGGAACTGGTGCAGGAAGGCGGCAAGTTCGACATCGTCGTCTCCGACGTCGTCATGCCGACGATGGACGGCCCGGCCATGGCGCGCGAGATTCGCCGCTTCGCCCCGAACCTGCCGGTGCTGTTCATGTCGGGTTACGCAGAGGAGCAACTGCGCAAGCAGATCGGCATCCCCAATGCCTGGTTCATGCCCAAGCCGTTCTCGGTGCAGCAACTGTCAGAAAAAGTCGGGGAAGTTCTGGCGCATATGGCCCAGGGCTGATTCGCACGGCAGGCAGCCGTTAAAAAACGGAAATCTGCCAAAGTTCCCCTCTTGTTCTATGAGAACAAAGAGAATACACAGCCCTTCGTGACGTTGACCTTTCCGGTCAGCCCGGTAGCAAAGGGGAAGAGACATGGCTGCTCAGCTCAAGCTGATCCAGGAAGGCAAGGAAAAGGACGCAATGGACCGTCAAAAGGCCCTAGAGGCAGCGCTTGCCCAGATCGACAAGGCGTTCGGAAAGGGCTCGGCGATGAAGCTGGGCTCGAAGGAAACGATGCAGGTCGAGGCGATCTCAACCGGTTCGCTCGGCCTCGATATCGCGCTTGGCGTCGGCGGCTTGCCGCGTGGCCGCGTGATCGAGATTTACGGCCCGGAAAGCTCGGGCAAGACCACCTTGGCGCTGCACGTCATTGCCGAGGCGCAGAAGACCGGCGGCACCGCCGCGTTTATCGATGCCGAACACGCGCTCGACCCGGTCTATGCCAAGAAGCTGGGCGTCAACATCGACGAACTCATCGTTTCGCAGCCCGACACGGGTGAGCAGGCGCTCGAAATCGTCGACACCCTGGTGCGTTCAAACGCGATCGACGTTCTGGTGGTTGACTCGGTGGCCGCGCTGGTCCCCCGCGCTGAAATCGAAGGTGAGATGGGCGACAGCCACGTCGGTCTTCAGGCCCGCCTGATGAGCCAGTCGCTGCGCAAGCTCACCGGCTCGATCAGTCGTTCGCGCTGCATGGTGATCTTCATCAACCAGCTGCGCATGAAGATCGGCGTCATGTACGGAAACCCGGAAACGACCACGGGCGGCAACGCCCTGAAGTTCTACGCCTCGGTCCGTCTCGACATCCGCCGGACCGGCGCGATCAAGGACAAGGACGAGGTCGTCGGCAACGCAACCCGCGTGAAGGTGGTGAAGAACAAGGTCGCACCGCCGTTCAAGCAGGTCGAATTCGACATCATGTACGGTGAAGGCGTCTCCAAGATCGGCGAAATCCTCGATCTCGGCGTCAAGGCCGGGATCGTCGAGAAGTCGGGCGCGTGGTTCAGCTACGATTCGATCCGCATCGGTCAGGGCCGTGAAAACTCCAAGGCTTACCTGAAGGCAAACCCGGAAGTCGCAGACCGTCTCGAAAAGGCGATCCGCACAAAGACCGAAGGCCTCGCCGAAGAGATGATGGTCGGCCCGACCGAAAGCGACGACGACTAAAACCAGACCCTCTCCGAGCGTGCTTGGGGAGGGAACCATCCGCAGGATGGTGGAAGGGCACGGCGGTTTGCGCAACTTTGCGTATCCCGCCGTGCCCTTCCGCATATGAGAACGGTCACAACAGTGGGCTGTCTTCGCCACAGCGAGGCGCAATTCGACACTCTTATCGTGTTTCCCGAACAGTCTGACCGCAGACAAGCGCTTGCCGACCTCGCGCACCTGCATTATCGGCCCGAACTATGCAGACGACCAACGAAATCCGCCGGTCCTTCCTCGACTATTTCGCAAGCAATGGTCACGAGGCCGTTCAGTCAGCGCCGCTCGTTCCTTACAACGACCCCACGCTGATGTTCGTGAATGCCGGCATGGTGCCGTTCAAGAACGTGTTTACGGGCCTTGAGACCCGTTCGGTCCCGCGCGCCACTTCCTCGCAGAAGTGCGTCCGCGCCGGCGGCAAGCATAACGATCTGGACAACGTCGGGTACACAGCCCGCCATCACACCTTCTTCGAAATGCTGGGTAACTTCTCCTTCGGCGACTATTTCAAGGAGCAGGCGATCACCAACGCCTGGAACCTGCTGACGAAGGAATGGGCGCTCCCGGTCGAGAAGCTGCTGGTCACCGTCTACCATACGGACGACGAAGCATTCGACTTGTGGAAGAAGATCGCCGGCTTGCCCGAGAGCAAGATCATCCGCATTCCCACGAAGGATAACTTCTGGGCAATGGGCGATGAAGGCCCCTGCGGACCGTGCTCGGAAATCTTCTTCGATCACGGCGACCACATCTGGGGCGGCCCTCCGGGATCGCCGGAAGAGGACGGCGACCGCTTCATCGAAATCTGGAACCTCGTGTTCATGCAGTTCGAGCAGTCGGCCGGCGAGATCGTCGGAAATCTACCGAAGCCCTCGATCGATACCGGCATGGGGCTGGAGCGCGTCTCGGCCGTGATGCAGGGCGTGCATGACAACTACGACATCGATACGTTCAAGGCGCTCATCGCCGCCTCTGAAAGCCTGACCGGCGTGGCCGCGCAAGGTGACAGTCGCGCCAGCCACCGCGTCATCGCCGACCACCTCCGTTCGACCAGTTTCCTGCTGGCCGACGGCGTGCTGCCGTCCAATGAGGGGCGCGGCTACGTGCTTCGCCGCATCATGCGCCGCGCCATGCGGCACGCGCACCTGCTCGGCGCGCGCGATCCGCTGATGCACCGTCTGGTGCCGGCGCTCGTCGCGGAAATGGGCCAGGCCTATCCCGAACTCGGCCGCGCGCAGCCGCTGATCGAGGAAACGCTGGAGCGCGAGGAAGTCCAGTTCCGCCGCACGCTGTCGAATGGCATCAAGCTGCTCGACGAAGCGACCGCAGACCTGGGTGAGGGCGGCGAACTGCCCGGCGAAACCGCGTTCAAGCTCTATGACACCTTCGGCTTCCCCTACGATCTGACGGAGGACGCGCTGCGTTCGCGCGGTATTGCCGTCGACAAGGCCGGCTTCGATGCCGCCATGGCGCAGCAGAAGGCTGCTGCTCGCGCTGCATGGAAGGGCTCTGGCCAGGCTGCCGACAGCGAAGTGTGGTTCGACATCGCCGAGCGCGAAGGTGCCGGCGAGTTCACCGGCTACACCTCGACCAGCGGTGAAGGCCGGGTCGTGGCACTGGTACGTGATGGCAAGGAAGTGGAAACCGCCAGCGCCGGAGAGAGCGTCACCGTCCTTACCAACCAGACCCCGTTCTACGGTGAATCGGGCGGTCAGGTCGGCGATGCCGGCACCATCACCGGCGGCGCTGGATCGGATGGCAGCGCGCTTGCGATCACGATCGAGGACACCGCCAAGCCGCTCGGACGCCTTCATGCGATGACCGGCCGCGTCGATGCGGGCACGATCAAGGTGGGCGATGTGGTCAACCTCCTGGTCGATGCTACGCGCCGCGATGCGGTCCGCGCCAACCATTCGGCCACGCACCTGCTTCACGCGGCACTGCGGGGTCGTCTTGGTGAGCACGTGACCCAGAAGGGTTCGATGGTCGGCGCCGAGCGCCTGCGCTTCGACTATTCGCACCCCAAGCCCCTGACCGACGAGGATGTGGCGGCGATCGAGGCCGAAGTGAACGCCGAGATCCGCGCCAACGAACAGGTTCTCACCCGCCTGATGGCGCCGGACGATGCTGTTGCCGCAGGCGCGATGGCGCTGTTCGGCGAAAAGTACGGCGATGAAGTTCGCGTGCTTTCGATGGGCCGCAATTCCGGCGACCGTTCCTATTCGGTCGAGCTTTGCGGCGGAACCCACGTCCGCGCCACTGGCGATATCGGTGTGTTCCGCATCGTGGCGGAAAGCGCGGTGTCTTCAGGCGTTCGCCGTATCGAGGCGATGACCGGCGAAGGCGCGCGCCAGTGGCTGGTCAGCCGCGAAGACGCGCTCAAGAACGCCGCCGGCCTGCTGCGTACCACGCCTGAGGACGTCGAAGCGCGCGTTGCCGCACTGCTCGACGAACGCCGCAAGCTGGAGCGCGAACTGGCTGAAGCCAAGAAGGCGCTCGCGCTGGGCGGCGGTTCGGGCAAGGCCGAGGCTGCCGACGAGGAAGTGAACGGCATCAAGTTCTCCGGCCAGGTTCTTGAAGGGCTTGACCCCAAGGACCTGCGCGGCCTGCTCGATCAGGCCAAGCAGCGCCTTGGCTCGGGCGTCGCGGCGATCGTCGCGGTTAACGAGGGTAAGGCGAGCATCGCCGCTGCCGTTACCGAAGATCTGGTCGCCACGGTCAGCGCCGTCGAACTCGTCCGCAAGGGCGTTGAGGCGCTGGGCGGCAAGGGCGGCGGTGGCCGCGCTGACATGGCACAGGGCGGCGGACCTGATGGCGACAAGGCGGCAGAGGCAATCGCTGCGGTCAAGGCGGCGCTGGCGGGGTGATCCACGCCCGCGCCCCTTTGGTGGCGGCGCTGGCGTTGCTGTTCGCCGCGCCCGCTGCGGCCGACGAGCCTCCAGGTTGGCCTGTGGGCCTGTACGGTTCGGTGCGGATGTCTGAGCAGACTGGCGATCTTGGCGGTCTGGAACTGCGTTTCTTCGCGGAAGGCGGCAAGCCGATAGTCGAGGCGGTGCTTTGCGAAGGCTGGTGCAACACCTCGTACATCGCCCCGCTGGAGCGAACGGCGGAGGGCTTCGCGTTCCGCTACTTCGAACGGTACGAGAGCGGTGCCGGGCCGAGCGAGGAGGCGGTCCGCATCACGCTCAAGCCGGTTCGGAGTGGTTTTCTCGCTACCCTGACCACCGAATCTGACCCGGAGAACCGTCTCTGGGAGGAAGCTTCGAAGCTGAAAGGTCTCAAGCAGCCTTTCGGATTGGCCGTGGTAAACAACGCGAAGAAGTGATCGCGGCGGCTACTGCAGGCGCTGGGCCGGGCAGGTGGGGGATTACAGGTGCATAAGCCGTCGATCGCCGAAATCGTCACCGAAATCGCCGCAGAGATGCACGGTGCGCAGCATCGCGGTACCGTTGCCAGCTATATTCCGCCGCTGGCCTCGGTGCCCGCTGACAAGTTCGGGCTGGCGGTGGTGATGGCGGACGGCACCGTCCATACCTCGGGCGATGCCGAAGAGGCGTTTTCGATCCAGTCGGTTTCCAAGGTCTTTGCGCTGACGCTGGCGCTGGGCGCCGTGGGCGACCAGTTGTGGAGCCGGGTGGGGCGCGAACCTTCGGGCAGTGCCTTCAATTCGATCGTCCAGCTTGAAACCGAGCAAGGCATTCCGCGCAATCCTTTCATCAACGCAGGGGCCATCGTCGTGTGCGATGTGCTGCTGGGGCGGCTGCAGCCGCGCGAGGCGATCGCGCAGATGCTGCGCTTCGTGCGCGAACTGGCGGGTGACGATACGATCCGCATCGACGAAACCGTGGCGCAGGCCGAGCAGGACACCGGCTTTCGGAATATGGCGCTGGCCAATTACATGCGCGCGTTCGGCAATATCCACGGCGATGTCGGCATGGTGCTCGGGACGTATTTTCACTTTTGCGCGCTGGCGATGAGTTGCCGGCAACTGGCTCTGGCGGGGCGTTTCCTGATGGATGGCGGCCGGAGCGAAGGCCACCGGATCATTACCGAAAGCCGGGCTCGGCGCATCAATGCGCTGATGATGTCCTGTGGGCATTACGACAACTCGGGCGACTTCGCGTTTCGCATCGGTCTGCCGGGCAAGTCGGGCGTGGGGGGCGGAATTCTGGCGGTGGCGCCGGGTATCGCCAGCATTGCGGTGTGGTCACCGGGGCTGAACGAGGAAGGCAATTCGCATTTGGGGCAACTGGCACTGGAGCGGCTTGTCCAGCGTACCGGGTGGTCGGTGTTCGAACCGCGGGCGGAATAGTGCGGGGCTTGCGTTAGTCCGATGGTACCGGGGTTTACGCTTTTTCCGTTTCGCGCAGTTGCCCTGATTTGAGTGAGGGCTTTTCCGAAAGCCCGCCCCGTTCCATGATCATTTCGCGGAATTCGTCACGCTTCTCGTGGATCGAGGCGATGATCGGACCCATCGCCACGCCGGTTTCCACCAGCGCCGCTTCCGAAAGCTGGAGAGAACTTTCGAGCGTTTCGGGCACGGCATAGCTCGCCCCTGCGCGGTAGAGTTGGGCGGCGTGGTCGGCGTCGCGGGCGCGGGCGAGGATCGGCAAGTCGGGGAACTGCAGACGCAATTTGCGGACGATGCGCTGGGCGGTGACGGGCACGTCCATCGTCAGGATCACCGCTGCTGCTTCTCCTGCTCCGAGGCGCAGCAGGGCATCGCCGCGCCCGGCATCGCAGAAGGCCACGTTGTAGCCGCGCCGGCGCCCCTCGGCGATCAGGTCGGTATCGCTGTCCACCGCGAGGTAGGGACGGCCGTGATGTGCCAGCATGTCCGCGACGAGGTGGCCGATGCGCCCGAACCCGACGATCAGGGTGCGCGGCTTGCCGTCGTCTTCCACGGGCTGGTGGGGGACATCGCCGGCGTCGACGCGCTTGCCCATGATCTTGCCGCCCAGCGCGAGGAGGGGGGTGATGGTGAGGCCCAGCGCGGTGACGATCTGCCAGAACTGCGCGGTGCCGGGCTGGATCAACTGCGCCGAAGTGGCCGCCGTCAGCACGATCAGCGTGGTTTCCGACGGGCTGGACATGAGGATGCCGGTCTCGGTCGCGGTACCGCGCCGGGCGCCCATGATGCGCAGCATCAACCCCGTGACCACGGCCTTGAGCACGATTACCACGACCGTCGCGATCAGGATCGAGCCGAGGTTTTCCCACACCACGGCAAGGTCGATGCTCATGCCGATGGTGATGAGGAACACGCCCAGCGCCAGGCCCTTGAACGGCTCGATGATCTGCTCGACCTCGGCGTGATATTCGGTTTCGGCGATGAGCAGGCCGGCAACCAGCGCGCCCACGATCGGGGAAAGGCCCACCGCCGCCGTCGCCAGCGAGGCGAGGATCACCACCAGCAGGCTGGCGGCGAGAAACAGTTCCGGGCTTTTGGTGCGCGCGGCCTGGGCGAACAGGGGGGGCAGCAGGTAGCGGCCCGCGATCAGCAGCGTGGCGATCACCACCGTGCCCCAGATCAGGGTGTGGAGCAGTTCGCCCACACCGCTGCCAGCATGGGGCGCCAGCGCGCCGAGCAGGAAGATGATCGGCACCAGCGCGATATCCTCGAACAGCAGCATGGCCAGGGCGGCACGGCCCACCGGCGTGGTGGTCTCGGTGATTTTTAGCACCAGCGCCGTCGAGGACAGTGCCAGCGCCAGGCCCAGTGCCATCGCCCCCGCGAAACTCTGCCCGATCGCGGCGAGGATGAAGGTAAGCGAGCCGCCGATGACGAGCAGTTCCAGCGAACCCAGTCCGAACACCATGCGCCGCATGTCCCACAGGCGCGCGAACGACAGCTCAAGCCCGATCGAGAACAGCAGCAGGATGATCCCGAACTCCGCGAAAAGGTCCAGCCCGTCGGGGTCGGTGATCGTGAAGTACGCCAGCCAGGGCACATCGAATACATGCCGCCCCAGTCCGAACGGGCCGACCAGCAATCCCACAAGGATGAAGCCGATGACCGGGGTGATGCGGTAGCGGTTGAAGACCGGGATGACGATGCCTGCCGCGCCCAGGATCACCAGGGCATCGGACATGACGGGGGAATAGAGGTCGCTGCTGCCTGACATGGACCGACAGTAGGGCACGCAAAGGCGCGCAGGCAATGGCGCTCGGCGCGCAAATCGCGCCGCATCGGGCGTTTTGTTCCGCCTTTTCCTTCGGTGGTCGGCGGCGCTGCCTACACACTGCGACAAATGCAGCGGTACAAGGCGCGCAACTTCACTTGGCGTTCAGCAAAGCGCTGGCTATAGACCCCTCCATGTTCGAACGTTCGCGCCTGAAGACCGCCCTCCTTGTCGCTGCCGCTGGCGCGATCGTGCTGACCGCAGGCTGTGGGGGTGGCGGAGGCAAGAACCGCGACACCGCCTATGTCGCCCGCGATGTCGATACGCTTTATGCCGCTGCCCAGCAGCGCCTTGAAACCGGCCGCACCAAGCAGGCCGCCGCGCTGTTCGACGAAGTTGAGCGCCAGCACCCGTATTCGCCCTGGGCGCGCCGTGCCCAGTTGATGAGCGCGTTCAGCTACTATGCCGCTCGCGATTACAACAAGGCGATTCAGTCGGCGCAGCGCTTCCTGTCGATCCACCCGGGCAACAAGGACGCGCCTTACGCCTACTACCTGATCGCGATCTGCTATTACGAACAGATCAGCGACGTGACGCGCGACCAGAAAACCACCGAGCAGGCCAAGCAGGCCCTGACCGACGTGATGCGCCGCTACCCCGGCACGTCCTACGCTTCCGACGCCAAGCTCAAGATCGACCTTGTGAACGATCACCTTGCCGGCAAGGAAATGACCATCGGCCGGTCCTACGAATATAGCGGCAAGTGGCTCGCGGCGACGCTGCGCTTCCGCAACGTGGTCGACAACTTCCAGACCACCAGCCACGCGCCCGAGGCGCTGTTCCGCCTGGTCGAAGGCTACCTTGCGATTGGCGTGCCGGAAGAAGCCCAGAAGGCGGCCGCCGTGCTGGAACGCAACTATCCCGGCAGCGAGTGGTATGCCCGCGCGTACAAGCTGATGAGCAAGAACGCGCCCAAGAACGTCGCGGCCTGACGCGAAAAGTCCTCTCTGAGCCACGCTCGGGGAGGAACTTGTTTCCCGGACATGCGAATGCGCCCGCTGGCGAGTGCGGGATAACGCCACTGGAAAACGCGTAAACCGAGAGGATCATCGGGTCGGCGTCGGGGCGTCCTGTGCAAGGACGCGAGGAGGGCGGCCTTTGGTGCGAACGGCCGGATAGCGGCTGCTACAGCCCGGCTCGGCCCTGACGGATCGGTTCTGACCGGCGGCGCGGGCTCGCAAAAGCACACCGATCAGAAAAGGTGATCCGGGAAGCCCCCTCTTCGTGGGAGGCGGGCCGTTTGCGGATACCTGAGGATGTCCCCGGTCAGGGGGAATCATGAACCGATCCGGTCGGACGCTGGTGGCGTGGTCCACGGCTTGCGCTCGCGTCCGGCCCACGGCGCCGACCCGATACGCCGCCGATCCTTGTACATCAGATCAGTGGATGGAGCGCCTTATAACCTATAAGGTTATAATTGTCAATGGTTGCGGGACGATCCAGCCTTTTAGGGGCTGGCCTTACGCCGCCACGATACATTTTCATCGCGCAGCAGTTTCGCTTTATCGCCTGATAGCTGAAATCTATTGTCCACTAATTCGGTTGAGATTAGAGATGCTCAACAAGAGGCGAAACGGCCTGGAGGAAAATCATATGAGGGTGTCAGCGGTCCGCTCGGGCCGCCGGCTCTACCCGATCTTCCCGCAAGCCTGCCCGGGCGTGATCCGCATCCTTCAAGGAAGCGGACCCATGCCGACCTCGATCGATACCTGACGGTCCTGTGAGGGGGCAGGCCGGCCAGCGTGCATACCGGACCACCGGATGCATTCAATTCCCTGACAAAGGATTTGAAGCAATGCATTCGTTCGTCCGCAGCAGTCTCTTTGCGACCACCATTCTGGCGTCTGCCGCAATCGGCCTGCCTTCGGCCCATGCAGAAGATGTCGCTGCCAACGCGGTTTCGGCCACATCGGCAGACGACGATCAGGGCACGACCTCGATCGGGACCGGTGCGCGCGATCGGGGCGCCGACATCGTCGTCACCGCACGCCGCCGCAACGAATCGAGCCAGGAGGTGCCTCTGGCGATCTCGGTCGTGGGCGGGGAGCACATCGACGCGACCGGCTCGTTCAACGTCGGCCGCTTGCAGCAGATCACGCCGACCCTGCAGTTCTATTCATCGAACCCGCGCAACACCGCCGTCAACATCCGCGGCCTCGGCGTGCCGTTCGGCCTGACCAACGACGGTATCGAGCAGGGCGTGGGCATCTACGTCGACGACGTTTACAACTCGCGGGTTGCCTCGGCGACGTTCGATTTCCTGGACGTTGCCCAGGTCGAAGTGCTGCGCGGGCCGCAAGGTACGCTTTACGGCAAGAACACCACCGCCGGCGCCATCAACATCACCACCAACCAGCCGACCTTTGATTTCGAGGGCAAGGCCGAGGTTTCGGTCGGCAACTACAACTTCAAGCAGGCCAAGGCCGCGATTTCCGGCCCGCTGTCCGAAACGCTGGCGGCGCGCCTTGCGATTTCATCCACCAGCCGCAAGGGCACGATCTACAACGTCACCACGGACGAGCATATCCAGAGCCAGGACAATCTCGGCGTGCGCGGGCAATTGCTGTGGAAGCCCACAAGCACCATCGACGTGACACTGGCGGGCGATTTCAGCACGCAGGACGCCAATTGCTGCGGCTCGGTCTACGTTCGTACCGGGCTGACCCAGCGCGCGCTCAACCGGCAGTTCGCGGCGCTGGCGGCAGCCCAGGGCTATGCACCGCCCAGCACCAACCCCTTCGACCGCCTGACCGATCTGGATACGCCGCTCAAGGCCAAGAACAAGATCGGCGGCGCTTCGCTGCGGGTGAAGTGGGAACTGGGCGAGGGCACTCTCACGTCGGTCAGCGCCTGGCGTTTCTGGGACTGGGACCCGTCGAACGACCGTGACTTCACCGGCCTGCCGATCGTCGCGCTGTCGCAGAACCCCTCGCAGCAGGACCAGTACACGCAGGAGCTGCGCTACAATTACAGCGCCGACAAGTTCGACTTCGTGGTCGGCGCCTTCGGTTTCTACCAGCGCATCGACACCCAGGGCACCGAATCTCAGGGCTCTGCCGCCAGCCGCTGGAGCATCAATCCCGGCAGCGACACGGCGGCGCCTCCGGGATCGTCCGGCTGCGGCCCCACCGCGTCCAACCAGCTGGCCTGCAATCCTTCGGTGCTGAACGGCCTCGTCGCCTACAACACGCAGTATCTCAAGAACACCAGCGCGGCCCTGTTCGGTCAGCTCAGCTGGCACATCACGCCCGAACTGACCCTGCAGCCCGGCGTGCGCCTGAACTATGACAAGAAGGAAGGGTACTATCAGCGCCGGGTATTCGACGGGGCGGGCAATGAGCTTCTGCTCACCGGGCCGACCAGCGCGGTGAAGACCGCTCAGCTGGCGATCTATACCCCGCAGGAAATCTCGCCCGAGTTCAGCGACTGGAACTTCAGCTACGACTTCACCGCCAGCTACAAGGTGGCGCCGGACGTGCTGCTTTATGCGACGTATGCCAAGAGCTTCAAGTCGGGCGGCATCAACCAGAACGGCGTGCCGGTCGATGCGCAGAATAACCCGATCCTCGCCTCGGCCACGGTAAAGCCCGAATCGGTCCACCATTACGAAGCAGGCATCAAGACCCAGTTCTGGGATCGCCGGGTCACCTTCAACCTCTCGATCTTCCGCTCCGACATCGCCAACTACCAGGCCAATGTGAACAACGGCCAGTACGGGGTGCTGCGCGGTTACCTCGCCAATGCCGGCGAAGTACGTTCGCAGGGCGTGGAGGCCGATTTCTCCGTTCGTCCGAGCGAGCGCTTCAACGCTTACGTGAACGGCGCTTACACCGACGCGACCTACAGGAAGTTCGTCGATGCGCCGTGCCCGCCCGAGCTTTCCGGCGGCACCGTGGTGACCGGCACCCAGACTCCCGGCGCTGCGGGGGTTCCCAACGCGCTCAGCCCGGCCAACTGCGACATCTCGGGCCAGCGCCTGCCGGGCGTGTCGAAATTCTCGTTCTCGTTCGGCGCGGAGGCCAACGTGCCGGCCACCATCCTGGGCAAGGAAGGCGAGGCGTACCTGGGCTACGACGGCAGCGTGCGCACCAACTTCTCGTCCAACCCATCGCCTTCGGCCTATACCTGGGTGGACGGGTACAGCTTGTCGAACTTCCGCGCGGGCTTCCGCACCGAGGCGGGCTTC
The DNA here is from genome assembly GCF_001046635.1 of Novosphingobium barchaimii LL02. GTDB lineage: Bacteria > Pseudomonadota > Alphaproteobacteria > Sphingomonadales > Sphingomonadaceae > Novosphingobium > Novosphingobium barchaimii. The sequence continues at coordinate 1,217,342 of NZ_KQ130452.1, read as the reverse complement.
AACGTCTATGGCTGGGTGCGCAACGCCTTCGACCAGAACTACTTCGAGCAGTTGTTTGTCGGTCCGGGGAACACCGGCCTGATCGCCGGCCTGCCGGGTGATCCGCGCACCTGGGGCTTCACGGTGTCGTCCAACTTCTGAGAGCGACGAATGGTGATCCCCAAAGGCGACTAAATCGTTTGCAGCGTGAAACTTGAGTAATTTCTCAAAGGCGCGAAAAAGCCTTCAGGCCGCATTCAAGGGCGCGGCGGAAACGGTATAACGGCGGTCGGGCAGCAGCCTGACCGCCGCTTGCCGGATGGGTGAAGGCCTTATTTGCGGCCGTGGGTGTGAAGCCCGATTTCTCGCCTGACCCTTGCCTTTCTCCTGATATTGAAACCCGCCCCGCGTATGCGCCGGGCATGGCCGCCGAACTCGTCGCCATCGCCGCGATCTTCTTTGGCCTGTGGCTTCGGTGCAGTTCCTGTCCGAAGCCTCCTTTTGGTAAACCGCACCGGGTAACGCGCGAAGCGGGGTGACGGCGGGAATTCCATCCGCTAGAACGATCCGCGAACATGCTCAGCCGGCTCTCCATTCGCAACATCGTGCTGATCGAGGCTCTCGATCTCGATTTCGCACGCGGTCTTGGTGTCCTCACGGGCGAAACCGGTGCGGGCAAGTCGATCCTGCTTGACGCGCTGGGGCTGGTCCTCGGCAATCGGGCGGACAGCGGCCTTGTCCGCAATGGCGAGGCGAAGGCGAACGTCACCGCCAGCTTCGACGTTTCCGCGCTCGCGCCGCAGGTACTGGCGGCGATCGATGACGCCGGGCTGGAACTGGAGCCGGGCGAACCGCTGATCCTCAAGCGCCAGCTCAAGGCGGATGGCGGCTCGAAGGCTTTCCTCAACGACCAGCCGGTGGGCGTGGCGCTGCTGCGCGAAATCGCACCGGCGCTGGTGGAAATCCACGGCCAGCACGATGACCGCGGCCTCGTCAACGCGCGCGGCCACCGCGCTTTGCTGGATCGATTCGCCGGCGGTGAAGTCGCGTGGGTGGAAGCTGCGTGGAAGGACTGGCGCGCCGCGCAGGACGCGCTCGACCTAGCCCGCAGCCGCGTTGCCCGCGCTGCCGAGGATCAGGACCTGCTGCTCGCGCATCTCGCCGAACTGACCACCATCGCCCCCGAATTGGGCGAGGAAGACGAACTCGCCTCGGCCCGCGCCCAGATGCAGAAGGGCGAAAAGCTGGCGGACGATCTGGCCGCGCTCCAGCATTTGTGGACCGGTTCCAATTCGGCGCTGGCCGCCTTGCGCAGCGCCTCGCGCCGGCTCGACCACATTGCCGGCGAACACGAACTTCTGGCCGAAGCCGCCGCCTCGCTGGACCGCGCCGTGATCGAGGCGAGCGAGACCGAGGACGCGCTGGGCCGCGCCGCCGATGCGCTGGCCTTCGATCCCGCCGAACTCGACCGGATCGAGACCCGCCTGTTTGAACTGCGCGCCGCCGCCCGCAAGCATAGCTGCCAGGTCGACGATCTCCCCGCGAAGATGGCCGAGATGCGCGCCGCGCTCGACGATATCGAGGGCGGCAACGAACATATCGTCGAACTGGAAAAGGCGGCGCAGAAGGGCGCGCTCGTCTACCGGGAAAAAGCCGGCGCGCTCCACGATCTGCGCCGCGCCGCCGCCAAGCGGCTGGACGTGGCGGTGGCGGGCGAACTCGCGCCTCTCAAGCTTGACGCCGCGCGCTTCCGCACCTCGGTTTTGCGCCTGCCTGAGGAACGCTGGGGCGCCACCGGCACGGACGCTGTGGAATTCCTCATCAGCACTAACCCCGGCGCCGATTTCGCCCCGCTGGGCAAGATCGCCAGCGGCGGCGAACTGTCGCGCTTCATCCTCGCGCTCAAGGTGGCGCTGGCGGAAGAGGGCGGCGCGGCGACGGTGATCTTCGACGAGATCGACCGGGGCGTGGGCGGCGCGGTGGCCGATGCCATTGGCGAGCGTCTGTCGCGGCTCGCCTCCAGCGGGCAGTTGCTGGCGGTCACCCACTCCCCGCAGGTCGCGGCGCGCGGGGACCGGCACTACATGATCGCCAAGTCGAGCCAGGGTACGGTCACGCGCACCTCGGTCACGCCGCTTACGGATGCCGAGCGCAAGGAGGAGATCGCAAGGATGCTCTCCGGCGCGCAAGTGACGGATGAGGCGCGCGCCCAGGCGGACAGGCTTCTTCAGGCCTGAGCCGCGCGTGAATTTCGAAGGATCGGCCATGACCCAGGATCTTGCCAACGCCTATCGCAGGGATGGTTACGCGGCACTTCGCGGCTTCGTGCCGCGCGAAGTGGCCAATGGTTTCCTGGCGCGGATGAAAGGCGATCTGGAGCGGCAGGGCGTCCACATGGACCGGCTGAGGCAGGAAGGGCCGCTGCTTTCCCGCGCCGCCAGCGAGCTTTACGGCTTCCACTATCCGCCCATGGCGACATTCCACTGGGGCATGACCCCGGCGGTGGAGGCGCTGGTGGGAGAGCCGCTGCTGCCGTCCTACTCGTACTTTCGCCTGTACCGCGAAGGCGACATCTGCCGCGTCCACGGCGACCGTTTCGCCTGCGAGCATTCGCTGTCGCTGACGCTGGCTTATTCGCACGACCGGCCCTGGGCGCTGGAAGTCTCGCCCGCCCGCACCGAAAAGCCGTACCAGCGCGCCGACGCCGCTTTTCGCGAGGATGAGCGCGCACAGGCGGTCGACATGAATGCGGGCGATGCGGTGCTTTATCAGGGCGTACACCATCACCACGGGCGGACGACGGGCAATCCGAACGCCTGGTCCGCACACCTGTTCCTGCACTGGGTTTCGCGCGATGGGCCTTATGCCGCCGAAGCGTTCGACAAACATCCGCCGCCGCCGCGCGTTACCTTCTGACAGGCGGGCCAAAAAGCGGGGCGAAAAGCGGGGACGAATCAGTCCCAATTCGCGCCGTGCTGGCTTAATAAGCGGCATGATGGACAGCCAGATTCCGACCGGCCTTCCCAGTGAAGCCGAAGCCGCCAATGAACTGATGCGCCTGGCGCGTCAGATCAACCGTGCGAACCGCCTCTACCATGCCGAGGACGCGCCGGACATCTCCGACGCCGATTACGATGCGCTGGTGCGGCGCAACGCCGCGCTGGAAGCGGCCTATCCTCACCTCATGCGGCCCGACAGTCCGACCAACAAGGTCGGCCATGAAATCGCCGCCTCGCCGCTGGGCAAGGTGCCGCACGAGGTTCGCATGATGAGCCTCGACAATGCCTTCACCGACGAGGAAGTGGCCGAATTCGTCGCCCGCGTGCGGCGGTTCCTGTCGCTTTCCGCCGATGAGCCGGTGGCCTTCACGGCGGAGGACAAGATCGACGGCCTTTCGTGCTCGCTGCGCTATGAAAAGGGCAAGCTGGTGCGCGCGGCCACGCGCGGCGACGGGCAGGTGGGCGAGGACGTCACCGCCAATGTCGCGCATATCCCGGACATCGTGCAGGAACTGAAGGGCGACGATATCCCGGACGTGTTTGAGGTGCGCGGCGAAGTCTACATGGAGAAGGGCGCGTTCCTGGCGCTCAACACCCAGTTGATGGACGAGGCGCGCGCCGCTGCCGAGGCCAAGGGCGAGGCGTTCGACGATGGCGATGCCGGGTCCAAGGTCCGCCAGTTCGCCAATCCGCGCAATGCCGCCGCCGGATCGCTGCGCCAGAAGGACGCCTCGGTCACGGCGAAGCGCCCCTTGCGGTTCTGGGCTCACGGCTGGGGCGCGGCCAGCCATGTGCCGGGGGCCAGCCAGCACGAAGTCGTGCGCCGCATCGAATCGTGGGGACTGCCGGTTTCGCCGCAGTTTCGGCGGTGCGGGTCGGTCGAGGAAATGCTGGCCGCCTACCGCGCCATTCGCGACGGCCGCGCGGCTCTGCCTTTCGAGATCGACGGGGTGGTCTACAAGGTGGACCGGCTCGACCTGCAGCAGCGTCTGGGCTTCGTCGCCAAGGCGCCGCGCTGGGCGCTGGCCCACAAGTTCCCCGCCGAGCGCGCGGAAACGGTGCTCGAATCGATCGACATCCAGGTGGGGCGCACCGGCAAGCTGACCCCGGTGGGGCGCCTGAAGCCGGTGCTGGTCGGCGGCGTCACCGTCACCAACGTCACGCTGCACAACCGCGATGAAATCGCGCGTCTTGGCGTAAGGCCGGGCGACCGGGTGGTGCTGCAGCGCGCGGGGGACGTGATCCCGCAAGTGGTGGACAACCTCAGCCGCGACGAGGATCGCCCCGCCTTCGCGTTCCCGGATCATTGCCCGCAGTGCCACTCCGAAGCCGTCGCCGGAGAAGGCGAGGTCGACGTGCGCTGCACCGGGGGCCTGATCTGCCCGGCCCAGCGCACCGAGCGCCTGAAGCACTTCGTCAGCCGCACCGCGCTCGACATGGAAGGGCTGGGCGACAAGACCATCGACGAGTTCTTCGCCAAAGGCTGGTTGGAAAGCCCCGCCGACATCTTCCGCCTGCGCAAACGCCGCGAGGATATTCTGGCGCTGGACGGGTGGAAGGACAAGTCTGTGGACAACCTGTTGGCAGCTGTGGAAACCAAGCGGCGCCCCGATGCCGCGCGGCTGCTGTTCGGGCTTGGCATCCGGCACGTCGGCGTAGTCACCGCGCGCGACCTGATGAAGCGTTTTACCACGCTCCCGGCCCTGCGCGCGCTGGCCGAACAGGCCCACGTCAAAGAGGGTGAGGAGGCGGTGGTGGCCGCCAGCGAGGCTTATTCCGAACTGATCTCGATCGACGGGGTCGGCCCGGTGGTGGTCAAGGCGCTGGGGGACTTCTTTCATGAAGACCACAACCGCGCTGTCTGGGACGATCTGCTCAGCGAAGTCTCGCCGCCCGATTATGTGGTGGAAACCCAGGCCAGCGAGGTCTCCGGCAAGACCGTGGTGTTCACCGGCAAGCTGGAGACGATGAGCCGCGACGAGGCCAAGGCGCAGGCCGAGCGGCTGGGCGCGAAGGCGGCGGGGACCGTCTCGGCCAAGACCGACCTGATCGTCGCCGGGCCGGGCGCGGGATCGAAGCTGAAGAAGGCGGCCGAACTGGGCATAGCGGTGATCGACGAGGCGGCCTGGGCCGAGATCGTCAAGGCAGCCGGATAGCGCGCAGGATACGGGGAAGGTGACGCAATCGAGCCGCAAGCCCTGGGGCTTGCGGCTCATGCACGGGTCCGTTCAAACGTCGGCCGATGCCCGTCTCATGGGCGCCGATTCCTTATGGGGAATCAGCTGTAACGGCCCTTGCGCTCATGCGCCTGGCGGTAGTGTTGCACCCGTGTCGCGCGCAGGTCTGCCATGCCTTCGCGTTCCACGGAGCGTTGCCACGAGGCCAGTTCCTCAAGTGTGAGGCCATAGCGCTCGCATGCCTCGGCGATCGTCAGCAGTCCGCCGTTGACTGCCGAGACCACTTCGGCCTTGCGCCGCACCACCCAACGAGACGTATTGGCTGGCGGCAGCGTATCTTTGCTTAATGGCTCGCCAAGCGGGCCGGTTACCACCTTTGGCGGGGTGGTTTCAGTATCAATCATGGTTGGCCTCTTGAATGATTGTTGCCAACCCCCTGTCGTTCTCGGATTTTTGCCCCAAACCGTTAATTTGTGAACACCGATAATAGTTAACGCGCGTTTACGTTAAATCCCGTAAATTACGGGGATGACTATGCAAAAATTCCGATCAAAGGTTGATGCGGCGTTTACACATACTTCACCTGCGTTAATTACTTTTGCGTATGAGAGAATTAGCCAATTCGGACGCGGCCAAATCTAACGAGGTGCGAGTGTCTACACGTCGCAAGCATTCAGCCTATGCATCCGCGGTGGCGCGGCACATCTCCTCGGAGGGGTGCCAGTTCGAAGTCGCGCAGGACGATATCGCCGAAGGGCAGCGCTTCAGCTTCGCCCTCGACGGGTATCCTCCGATTCGCGGAACCGTGCGCTGGGTGGTGAGCGACCGCGTCGGTTTCGCGTTCGACCGGCCAATCTCGCGCGATGCGCAAAGCGCCATGCGCCAGCGCTGCAGCATCGTGCAGGGCGTGGAACTCTACCTCAACTGAGGGAGCAGGAGAACGGCGGGCCTATCAGCCCTGCCGTTTGCGCATCCACAGGATCGACCAGTCGCCGTTGACCATGCGCGCGGCGAGGCGCAGCCCGGCGCGGCGGCAGGCGGCGCGCACGGCCGCTTCCTGGGTCTCCAGCAGGCCGGCCAGCAGCAGGTGTCCGCCTGGAATCAGCGCCTTGCCAAAGTCCGGCGCCAACGACACCAGCGGCCCGGCGAGGATATTGGCGAGAATGAGATCGTAAGGGCCGCGCGCATCGAGCACGGGATGCTCCATGCCGTCCGCCACGGTCATCACCAGCTGGCCCCGGCCTGCGCCCATGGTCATGCCGTTCGCCGCTGCATTGTCATCCACCACGCCGACGCAGACCGCATCGATGTCGCTCGCCGTCGCCAGCGTGCGCGGCCATAGCGAGAGCGCCGCGAAGGCCAGCAGGCCGGTGCCGGTGCCGATGTCGGCGCAGTTGCGGATAACCAGGCCCTGCGCCTTCATATGCGTGAGCATGGCCAGGCACCCGGCGGTCGTCGCGTGCTGGCCGGTCCCGAATGCCTGACTGGCGGGGATTTCAAAGTCGAACACGCCCGGTTCGTCGGTGGCCGGATGCTCCGGGGTGTGGACGTGGAAGCGGCCCGCGCGGATCGGTTCGAGGCCTTCCTGGCTGGCGACCAGCCAGTCGGTATCGGGCAGTTCTTCGACTATCAGGTTGGGCGCGTCCTGCGCGAAGAGCGCGGCGATCGCGGCCTTGTCGGCGCGGGTCGGCTTGTGGTCGAGCCAGGCTTCCAGCTGCCATTCCTCGGGCTGGTCCTCTGCGATCTCGCGGCCGGAGAGGACGATCTCATGGTCCCAGTCCCACGCATCCTCATGCGCGACGAGGGCGCCCTCGACGACGAGACGAGGGGCAAAGGCGGTGACTTTCCAGCTCATCGTGCTTCTTTCGCTTCTTTGAGAAGTCGCGCTGCGAACCGGTCTTCGGCTGCGGCCACGTAGTTGCGGCAGGCGCTTGAATCGGCGAGCGGCTTCGTGCCGGCGAAACGCTCCATCATCGCGCTTTGCGAAGGGTGCGGGGTGAGCAGGATGTCGCAGGGCAGGACGGCCATTTTCGGCAGGCTCTTGCGGATCGCCGCGATTCGGTCGGGGTGGTCGGTGAAACGGTAACCGTCGGACGAGATCGTCGAGGCGCTGTCGGCATAGACAATGCGGCGGCAATCGCCGGCACCGGCGCAGGAGCGCCAGGTCCAGCTTGTGGAGCCCGGTGCGTGGACCGGCGTCGCATGGGCCGTGAGGACGAGCGAGCCGACCGTCACGGTCGCGCCGTCCGTCAGCACGCGGTCGACTTTCACCGGCGCGATGGAGTCGAGTCCGGCAGCCTGCGGGTCCTGCGCGCTGGGCTTGCCGGTCTCAAGCGCGACCTTCTGCACCGGCAACGCGGCGATTTTCGCGCCGGTAGCGCGCTGCAGTGCGGCAAGGGCGCCGGCGTGGTCGAAATGTTCATGGCTGGCGACGATCCAGCGCACTGCCTTGGGATCGAACCCGGCCTTGCGGATATTCGCCAGCACCAGCGGCGCGGCCTTGGCGAGGCCGCCGTCGACCAGGATGTGGCCTTTTTCACCGGTGACCAGGATCGCCGAGATACCGCAGGTGCCCACGTACCAGGTATTGGCGAAAATGCGCGCGGGCGGTGCCGGATCGGCCCATTCTTCCTTGCCCTTGCAGGCGGAAGCAAGCGCTGCCGCACTGTTCGCGGGTAGAGGCGGCGGCGTCGAAGCCTCCGCTGCGGTGCAGATCGGGGCGAGCAGGGTGACCAGCGCGGCGGCTTTGAAGGTGCGACTCATGCGCGCTGCTTTAAGCTGCACCTATGCGATAGGCCAGTACGCGACGACATTGATGGTCTTGGGAACTTGCACCATGGCGCATTTTGTCTAAGGGGCATGGTCGAGGGCAGCTTGTTGCGCTGCCGCAGGCAAGGGATTCGTGAGAGCCATGGCAAACGCCGGGACCAAAAACCGTCCGCTTTCGCCGCACCTCCAGATCTGGAAGTGGGGCCCGCACATGTTCGTGTCGATCCTCCACCGCGTCACCGGCGACGGCATGGCATTTGCCGGCCTCGGCGTGCTGCTGTGGTGGTTGGGCGCACTCGCCGGAGGGCCAGCGTCCTACGCGACCTTCCAGTGGGCGATGTCGACATGGATCGGCATGATCGTGCTGGTGGGCATCTCCTGGGCGTTCTTCAGCCATATGATGAGCGGCCTTCGCCACTTCGCACTGGACGTTGGCGCCGGCTTCGAGCTGCGCACCAACCGTATGTGGTCGATCATCTGCCCGATCCTGGGCGTCGTACTCACCGCCGCCTTCTGGGCGCTCCTGCTGCTTCGCTGAGGTAAGGGAAACATGGGTAACGGAACTTCCATCGGCCGCGTACGCGGCCTCGGCGCGGCCCGGGGCGGCGTCGTCCATCACTGGCTGCTGCAGCGCTTCACCTCGATCGGCAACCTGCTGACCGTGCTGTTCCTGGCGGTATCGCTGGTGCTGCTGCCGGATTACAATTACGCCACCATGGTCGAATGGATCGCGCGTCCGGTCCCGGCCCTGGCGATGATCCTGCTGGTCATCACCACCTTCTGGCACGCCCGTCTGGGCCTCCAGGTTCTGGTCGAGGACTATGTCCACGAGCACGGCAACAAGTTCGCCTGCATCGCGGCGCTGAACCTCGCCGCCTGCGCAGGGATCGCCTTTGGCGTATTCTGCATCGTTCGCCTCGCGCTGGGAGCCCACGCCTGATGTCCGCCGCGTATAAAATCATCGACCACCTCTACGACACCGTTGTCGTAGGCGCCGGCGGTTCGGGCCTGCGCGCCACCATGGGTTCGGCCGAAGCCGGCCTGAAGACCGCGTGCATCACCAAGGTCTTCCCTACCCGCTCGCACACCGTTGCGGCGCAGGGCGGCATTGCCGCCTCGCTGCAGAACAACTCGCCGGACCACTGGACCTGGCACATGTTCGACACCGTCAAGGGTTCGGACTGGCTGGGCGACCAGGACGCCATCGAGTACATGGTGCGCGAAGCCCCGCAGGCTGTGTACGAGCTGGAGCACGCAGGCGTGCCCTTCAGCCGCAACGCCGACGGCACGATCTATCAGCGCCCCTTCGGCGGCCACATGCAGAACATGGGCGAAGGCCCGCCGGTGCAGCGCACCTGCGCCGCCGCCGACCGTACCGGCCACGCCATGCTGCACGCGCTGTACCAGCAGTCGCTGAAGTACGCGGCCGACTTCTACATCGAATATTTCGCGATCGACCTCATCATGGAACCCGGCCCGGACGGCGTTCCGGTCTGCCGCGGCGTGATCGCGCTGTGCATGGACGATGGCACGCTCCACCGCTTCCGCGCGCAGGCCGTGGTGCTGGCGACGGGCGGCTACGGCCGTTCGTACTTCACCGCGACTTCGGCCCACACCTGCACGGGTGACGGCGGCGGCATGGTGCTGCGCGCCGGTCTACCGCTGCAGGACATGGAATTCGTCCAGTTCCACCCGACCGGCATCTACGGCGCCGGCGTTCTCATCACCGAGGGCGCGCGCGGCGAGGGCGGCTACCTGACGAACTCCGAGGGTGAGCGCTTCATGGAGCGCTATGCGCCCTCCGCCAAGGACCTCGCCAGCCGCGACGTCGTTTCGCGTTCGATGGCGCTGGAAATCCGCGAAGGCCGCGGCGTCGGCCCGCACAAGGACCACATCTACCTGCACCTCGATCACATCGATCCCAAGGTGCTGGGCGAACGTCTGCCGGGCATCACCGAGAGCGGCAAGATCTTTGCCGGTGTCGACCTGACCCGCCAGCCGCTTCCCGTGGTTCCGACCGTCCACTACAACATGGGCGGCATTCCGACGAACTACCACGGCGAAGTCATGACCATCGGCGCCGACGGCAACCCCGAGACGGTCGTCCCCGGCCTGTTCGCAGTGGGCGAAGCGGCCTGCGTTTCGGTCCATGGCGCCAACCGCCTTGGCTCGAACTCGCTGATCGATCTCGTGGTGTTCGGCCGCGCGACCGGCCACCGCCTGCGTGACATCGTCAAGCCCGGCGCGGCCCAGGCCGAACTGCCCAAGGATTCGGCGGACCTGGCGCTCACGCGTCTGGACCACTTCCGCAATGCCAAGGGCGGCACGCCCACGGCGGAAATCCGCACCGAGATGCAGCGCACCATGTCGCTTCACGCGGCGGTGTTCCGTACCGACGAACTGATGGTCGAAGGCAAGCAGAAGCTCGCCAAGACCTACGAGAAGTTCCAGGACGTGCATGTCACCGACACCGGCCTGATCTGGAACTCCGACCTCGTCGAGACGATGGAACTGGACAACCTGATCTCGCAGGCCACCGTCACGCTCCACGGCGCGCAGAACCGCCAGGAGAGCCGCGGCGCCCACGCGCACGAGGATTTCCCGAACCGCGACGATGCCAACTGGATGAAGCACACCGCAGCCTGGTTCAACGGCTGGGGCGGCAAGGGCGGCGAAGTGAAGATCGACTATCGCCCGGTCCACGAATTCACGCTTACTGACGACGTCGAGTACATCAAGCCCAAGGCCCGCGTGTACTGATACGCCGCTTCGGCACCTGAACAACGAGAGGAGGGCGGCGCACCGGCAAGGGTGCGCCGCCCTTTTTCCATTCCTGCGCGGCCTTAAGGAATGGCAGGAACTGGGGGGAGTTCCATGCATTTGTGGGGGTAATCCGCCGCAAAGGAAATTCGCCGATGGAACGCACCAAGCTCGACCCGCTGCTCGACCCTCATGTGGAGAGCGACCCACTTGTCCGCTCGATGAACCGGGCTCCCGGCAATCCGTGGGGCTGGATCATGGGCTACGGCGTGCTGCTGCTGCTTGTGGCGCTTATCGTGCTGGTCAATCCGCTGGTTGCAGGCGTGGCCACCGGGCTGCTGCTCGGCGTCGTGCTGGTGGTCTACGGCGTGGCCGCCATCGCTGCGGGGTGGACCACGCTTTCCACTCGCGCGCGCTGGACCGAAATCCTTCTCGGCGCGCTGGCGCTGCTGGCCGGCATCTTTGCGATCGTCGACCCGGTGGCAGGCGCATTGTCGCTGGTATGGGCCATCGGCGTGTGGCTGGTGATCGCGGGCGCATTCCAGATAGTCGTTGCCCTCAAGGCCCTCCATGATCGCGGCTGGCGGCTGTTCATGGGGGTACTCGACCTCGTCCTCGGCCTTGTCCTGCTGTTCTCCGGCCCGGTTACGGGGCTGGCTTTCCTGGCCATGGTCGTCGCGATAAGCCTTACAGTGCGCGCTGTTTTCCTGATCCAGCTGAGCCTTGCGCTCAAGAAAGCCTGACCTTCGGCATTCACCCGGCGTTCATGTTTACAGACGTAGTCGATTACGTATGTAAACGATGGAGGCCGGGATGTCGGAAAAGTCTGGCGAAGGGGCTGGCGAACAGCCCGAGAGGATTTCCGAAGCCGAACATGCGGTGATGGAGGCGCTGTGGCAGCGCAGCCCGCTCACGGCCCAAGAAGTGTGCGAGGAAGTCTGCGGTCCGCGCGGCTGGAGCCTCGCCACGGTCAAGACGCTGCTCTCGCGGCTCGTGGTGAAGCAGGCGGTCGGCACCGAGCCGGACGGCAAGCGCTTCCTCTATACCCCCCGCATCGCGCGTTCCGACTATGTCGGCACCGAAAGCCGCCGGTTGGTGGACCGCTTGTTTGGCGGCCGCGCGGCACCGCTTTTTGCGCATCTTGCGCAAAGCGAAGCACTCACCGAAGATGACATCACCGAGATCGAAGCCCTGTTGAGGGAGCTGAAGTCATGATCGAATGGCTGACCGATACGCTCATTGCCACTGGCGCGCTTATGGCGCTGGTGCTGGCCGCCCGCCGCCCGGTGGCGCGCTGGTTCGGACCCGGCGCGGCGTATGCGCTTTGGGTGCTGCCGATGATCCGGTTGGTGCTGCCGCCGCTGGCTCTGCCGCGAGGGCTGCTGCCCCGGATCGAGTTCGCGGTGGAGCCGCTGACCGCCGGGGCGGCGGGTCTGCATGCCGCGATCCCCATTCAAGCGGCCGGAATTGACGCGATGGCGCCGGCCACCGCGATACCGGCGGCGCAGCTCGCGGCCGCCGCCGAGCCGGGCCTGCTGGCGCAGGTGCCGTGGATGACGGTGGCTCTGGCGGTCTGGCTGGGCGGCGCAGCGGCATTCCTCGTCTGGCGCACGGTCACGTATCGCTGGATGCGCCGTGACCTGCTGGAGGGTTCGCGCCTTGTCGCCCGCTCCGGCGCGGTGCGCATTGTCGAAAGCCCGGCGATCACTGCGCCGCTGGCGTTCGGCGTGTTCGACAAGGTGGTGGCCTTGCCGATGCACTTCCTCGCGGATGAGGAGTCCGAGACGTCCGACTTCGCGATCGCCCATGAGATGGAGCATCACGCGGGCGGCGATCTGCTGGCGCTGATTGCGATGCAGCCACTATTCGCGCTCCACTGGTTCAATCCGCTGGGTTGGGCCGGCTGGCGCGCCGTGCGCTCCGATCAGGAGGCAGCCTGCGATGCGCGGGTCATGTTGGGCCGCAGCCGCGAGGAACGCGCGCGGTACGGCCGCCTGATCGCCTCTCTGGCAGGCGGGGCCCGGCTCGGACTCGCCGCGCCGATGGCCGGGTCGCTTTCGGGTGAGAAGCCGATCATCCACCGGCTGAAAGCGCTGGCCCGCAAGGATGTGACCCCCGCGCGGCGCGTACTGGCTCGCAGTCTTTTCGCGCTTGCCATCGTCGCCGTGCCTGCGACCGCAACGGTCAGCTACGCCGCGATGGAAAAGGCGGATGTGCCTGAAGTTCCGGCAGCACCGGCAGCACCGGCAGCACCGGCAGCACCGGCAGCACCGGCAGCGCCTGCGGTGCAGTCTTCGACCGATGCGCGGGTTTCCGAAGCTCCGCAAGCGCCCGGGGCTGCCGAAATACCGGATGCACCGGCACAGCCCGACTGGCCGGACGAAGCAGGTGCGGTGCCTCCTGCACCCCCGGTTCCGCCAGCACCGCCCGAGCCGATGTCGCTCAGGAATGCCATGTCGCAGGACCATGCTCGCCGAGCCGCTGACGCTGACCGCCGGGCGGAGGACGCCGATCGCCGCGCCGCCGATGCGATGGCCCGCGCGCCGCAGGTGGAGGAAAGGGTATCCAGCGATGGCAAGCGACGCACCATCAGCATCGTGCGCAGCGACGGCTCCGGCGCTGGGAAGGTCATCCGTCAGATGATCCTGGACGAGGATTGCCCGGCGGATAGCACCCGCCGGCAAGCGCGCGGCGAGGCGAATGGCACATCAGCGAGTGTGGTGATCTGCACGGGCGAACCCAAGGCTGCGAAGCAGGCTGCGGTGAACGCGATTCGCAGTGCGCGGGCTTCCATCGCCTCGAACCGCGACCTCGATCCGCAGGTACGAGCGGAAATCCTGTCGGACCTTGAGGGCGAACTGGCCGATGCGATGAAGGAAGCGCGCGGTAGCTGATCGCCGCCGAGTGCAAGAGGGACCGGGAAACGCCTTGTGGCCGGTAGTTCAGAAGCTCCGGTTCTTGCGGTTGTCACCGTTCCAGCGGGAGAGGATGGCCTCCAGCTCCATTGGGTTGAGCAGGTGGTCAAACGCGCAGCCAATCAGACCGTTATCCCACCAAACGACTCTGGCGGTGACGGTATCCATGCCGGGCAGCGTCAGCCAGCAGATGGTGCGGGGCGCGACGCGGGTCATCGCGGTTGCCGAAAATCCCGATAGCGAAAGATCGCGCACCGCCGTCTGGAAACCCTTGGAGCCAGAAGGTCTGAGCGATGCGGGGATGGAGATGCGCAGGCGCGGCGCGCTGCGATCTTCCTGGGCAGCTGCCTCGTATCGTTCCTGCTGGGTGTGGACCATGGCGACCTCGCGCTTTTTAGGCACGGTGCGTATTTTCGGCACCGATTCGTCACCATGTGTCCCAGCTTGGGATTACTATCGACTTACGCAGTCTGGTTAACGGTTTCCCGGTGGCCCGTCGCAAAGTCCTCAGTCAGCAGGGAAACCAGCCGGTCAGCTACCACTTCAGGGGGCTTTACCGAGGCGGGTGCCTCACCCGGGTAAGCCCGTGCGCGCATGGCGGTGCGGGTGGCGCCGGGGTTGACGATGGCAACGCGGATCTTCGAAACCTTGGCGGTTTCCTGCGCGTAGCAGTCCAGCAGAACCTCGAAGGCGGCCTTGGTCGCGCCGTAAGCGCCCCAATAGGCACGCGGTGCCTGCGCGACCGTGGTGGTCATGCCGATGACGCGCGCATCGCCGCTTTTCTTCAGCAGCGGATCGAAGTTGGCGAACAGCGCCTGGGTGGCGAGGACATTTGTGGTCAGCGCCTTGTTGAAGGCGCGCTGATCGATGTCGGCGACGCTGGTCAGCTCGGGCAGGATCGCCGCGTTGATGACCATTATGTCGAGCTTGCCCCAGCGCTGCGACAGCGCCGTGGCAAGGCGGGCGATGCCGTCCGGCTCGACAAGGTCGACAGGCGCGATCGTGGCCGAACCGCCCGCCTGGAAGATCGCGTCCTCGACCGCTTCGAGCGCCCTGGTGTCGCGCCCGGTGAGCACGACATGCGCGCCCTGCGCCGCCAGAGCGGCGGCCGTAGCCGCGCCGATGCCCCGGCTGGCGCCGGTTACCAGCGCGACTTGTCCCTCGAATGCCTTTTCGCTCACGCTGCGTTGAGCTCCGCCGGGAAACGGTCGGTGAAGTCGGTCAGCTTGGTCGGGTATTCGCCGGTGAAGCAGGCGTCGCAGAACTGCGGGCACTTGCTGGCGCGCTTTTCCTGACCGACCGCGCGGTACAGACCGTCGATCGACACGAAGGCGAGGCTGTCGGCCTTGATGAAATCGGCCATGGCGGCCGTGTCCATCGTGGCGGCCAGCAGCTTCGAACGCTCGGGCGTGTCGACGCCGTAGAAGCAGGAATGCTCGGTTGGCGGGCTGGCGATGCGCATGTGCACTTCGGCGGCGCCGGCATCGCGCATCATCTCGACGATCTTCTTCGAGGTCGTGCCGCGCACGATCGAATCGTCGATCAGGACGATCCGCTTGCCTTCCACGACGGCGCGGTTGGCGTTGTGCTTGCGCTTCACGTCGGCGTGGCGGGCGGCATCACCCGGCTGGATGAAAGTGCGGCCCACGTAGTGCGATCGGATGATGCCCAGTTCGAACGGAATGCCGGATTCCTGCGCATAGCCGATGGCGGCGGGAACGCCGCTGTCGGGAACGGGGATCACCACGTCGGCGTCCGCGAAGGCTTCCTTGGCCAGCTCGACGCCGATCTGCTTGCGCACCTGATAGACCGAAAGGCCGTCCATGACCGAATCGGGGCGCGAGAAGTAGACGTGTTCGAAGATGCAGGGACGCGGGGCGGGATCGCCGAACGGGCGGTGGCTGGAGATCGTACCCTTGTGATCAACCTGGACGAGTTCACCCGGCTCTATCGAGCGGATGAACTCGGCGCCGACGATGTCGAAGGCGACGGTTTCGGAGGCGAATACGGTGGCGTCGCCGATGCGGCCCATCACCAGCGGGCGGATGCCCAGCGGATCGCGGCAGGCGATCATGCCTTCCGGGGTCATGCAGATCAGCGAGTAGGCGCCTTCCACCATGCGCAGCGCATCGACGAAGCGGTCGAGCAGGGTGGGGTATCGGCTGGTAGCGACAAGGTGGATGATGACTTCGGTGTCGGACGTCGACTGGAAAATCGACCCCTTGGACACGAGGTCATGCTTCAGCGTCATCGCGTTGGAAATGTTGCCGTTATGCGCGATGGCGAAGCCGCCCGCGGCAAGGTCGGCGAACAGCGGCTGGACGTTGCGCAGGCCCGATCCGCCGGTCGTGGCGTAGCGGACGTGGCCCGAGGCCATGTTGCCGGGCAGGGTGTCCAGTTCCTTCTGGCTGAACACCTGCGCCACGTGGCCGATGCCCCGGTGCGAGTGGAACTCGTCGCCCGAGAAGCTGGTGATGCCCACCGCCTCCTGGCCGCGATGCTGAAGGGAATGAAGACCTGCCGCCGTGATCGCAGCGGCTTCCCTGGCACCGATAACGCCGAAGATGCCGCACTCTTCGCGCAGCTTGTCCCCGTCCGAATCGAGAAAGGGATGAGTAATGTTCATGGATGTATGTCCAGCCCGCTGGCGCGTCAAAACGTCCGCGCATTTGGCTGTGATTGTCGGCAAAAGCAAGGGGGAAGGGGCAAGACTTGCAGTGCGTCGCGCGAACTGGGCCTTTCCAACGCCTGATACATGACGCCGTGATGACGGCCAGGTGGCTCTGCCTAGCGGCCGTCCGCCGCGCCGCGATGATAGCTGCTGGCCGATTCCGCGTCCTGGACGTCATAGGCGAACCACGCGGCCGGGCCGTGATCGTACACCTGCACGAGGCCGTCCGTCACTTGCGCCTCATAGAAGCTCGACGAACCCCGGTCGTATCCCTTGACGGTGCTGCCATCGCTCTCGAAGGACACGAACGTCCTGTCGCCTTCGTCGCGCAGTTCGGGAAGGGTGCCCCCGAACTTCACGCCGCGATCGCCGTCGAACCCCTGCAACTGCTTGCCCCTGAACTCCGCGGCGATACGCAGGTCGCGTCCAGCCGAGTGATCGTAGAGACCGGCAACCTTTTTGCCGGTGATGAAAGCGAATGTGGCGGCGGCGATCATTGCGCGGGTATGGGAATGCATTGCTGCATCTGGCACCCAGGCGAACCCCAGATCAAGCAGTCTTTCCAATAGCAGAGGCTTCTTTTGCGCATTCCGCCGGGAACCATTTGCCTGCCCACAGCTTGCCAGCGCGCATCCATCATCCTAATGCCGCCCTGCCCCTTTACCGATCACAGACGGACCCCGCGCTCTTGATCCTATCCCCTTTCGAATGGACCATCGCCAAGCGCTACATGCTGCCGGGCAAGGGCGAGCGCTTCATAGCGCTGGTCGCCGGCATCAGCCTTGTCGCGGTGGCGCTGGGCGTCGCCGCGCTGGTGATCGTCATGAGCGTGATGAACGGCTTCCGCGCGGAACTGTTCGACAAGATCGTTAATCTCAACGGCCATGCCATCATCCAGGCCTACGGCGGCCGGCTCGATGACTGGGAGCGCGTACTCAAGGATGTGCGCGCCACCAAGGGCGTGGTCAGAGCCTCGCCCCTGATCGACCAGCCGCTGCTCGTCACGTTCAATGGCCGCACCGAAGGCATCCAGCTTCGCGGCCATACCGCCGAAGACATCGCCCGCATCCAGGACAAGGTGAAAGTCGGCAGTCTTGCCGAGATCAAACCCGGCGCCGAGAATGTCGCGATCGGCAATCAGCTGGCGCAGAACCTGGGCGCGCAAGTGGGCGACGTGATCACCGTCATCAACCCGCTGGGCCGCGCTACTCCGTTCGGCACGGTGCCGCGCCAGATCGGCTACCGGGTCGCCGCGATCTTCGAAATCGGCGTTTACGATTACGACAACGCCTTCGTGATGATGCCGATCAAGGATGCGCAGACGCTGTTGCTGACCGGCGATGCGATCGGCACCATAGAGGTCACCACCAACGATCCGGACAATGTCGGCAGGATTCTTGCCCCCCTTTCGCGCCAGCTTGAGGGCCGGGCCATCGTCACCGACTGGAAGACCATCAACGCCTCGTTGTTCGAGGCGCTGGCGGTGGAGCGGGTGGCGATGTTCGTGGTGCTTTCGATCATCGTGCTGGTGGCGGTGTTCAACATTCTCTCCTCGCTCATCATGCTGGTGCGCGCCAAGACCCGCGACATCGCGATCCTGCGCACGATGGGGGCCACGCGCCGCTCGCTGCTCAAGGTGTTCGTGACGGCAGGCTTCTGCATCGGTGCGATGGGCACTGTGCTGGGACTGCTGCTGGGTTTCGTGTTCCTCTATTTCCGCCAGCCTATCGTGCATCTGGTGGAGATCGTCACCGGCCAGAACCTGTGGGACCCCTCGATTCGCTTTTTGACCGAGCTGCCCGCGCGCTCCGACCCTGTCGAGATCGTCTCGATCTGCGGTATGGCGCTGGTGTTCAGCTTCCTTGCCACGCTCTACCCGGCCTACAGGGCGGCGAGCACCGATCCCGTGCAGGTGCTGCGTTATGAGTGAAACCATCCCCGCTTCGACTTCCGCGCCGGTCGTGCGCCTCACCGACGTTACCCGCAGCTTCGAGCAGGGCGGGGTGCGTATCGACGTGCTGCGCGGCGTGAACCTGACGGTGCGCCCCGGCGAGATCGTCGGCCTGCTTGGCCCCTCGGGCTCGGGCAAGTCGACCATGCTGCAGGCAATCGGCCTGCTGGAAGGCGGCTTCGGCGGCAGGATCGAGATCGCCGGTATCGACGCCAGCAAGCTGGGGAAGGACCAGCGCGCTGCCGTGCGCCGCGATCACATCGGCTTCGTCTACCAGTTCCACCACCTGCTGCCCGATTTCAACGCGATCGAAAACGTGGTTCTGCCCCAGCTCATCACCGGCAAGCCCCGGCCCGAGTGCGACGAACGCGCACGCGAACTGCTCACCGCGCTGGGCCTCGGCCAGCGTCTGGAGCACCGTCCCAGCAAGCTCTCGGGCGGAGAGCAGCAGCGCGTCGCGGTGGCGCGCGCCTTGGCCAACCGCCCGCATCTGGTGCTGGCGGACGAACCGACCGGCAACCTCGACGAGGCGACGGCCGACAAGGTCTTCGCCCAGTTCCTCGCGCTGGTGCGGGGCGAGGGCAGCGCCGCGCTGGTCGCCACCCACAACGAACGGCTGGCCGCAGCAATGGACCGCGTGGTGCGCTTGCATGAAGGTGTGCTGACTTAGAGGGTTACGCAGGATTATGGCGGAACCAGCGTTGAACTCGGGATTTTCTGTTCCCACATCGAGTGTGTCAGTTTGAACAGAAAAGAAGGTCAGCGCCCATGAGCGACACCCCCTCCACCATCGAGACGAGCACCAGCCCGGCAAAGGGCTTCGGCTGGGAGGATTCCGCCGAGCTTCACAAGTGCGAAGATGGCGGCGGCCTGTTCCACCGGTTCAAGACCATCCGGCGCGGCACGGTGGCCGAACTGATCCTTTTCGTCCTCGGAATGCCCGAAGACCGGCAGGACGATTACGCCATTCAGAAGGACGGCGACCACACGTTCCGCATCGGCGAAATTCGCAGGCTGTCGCGCCGCGCTGATTTCCCTCTGGCGTGAAAGTCCCAAGCGTGAGGGACAGCCCGCGCACTATCGCTGATTTCTCCGCCGTTCTGCCGAATGGCGAGGAGGTTAGCCTTGCCGACCGTCTCGGCAAGGTGGTGCTGGTGGTCAACACCGCCAGCAAGTGCGGCTTCACTCCGCAATACAGCGGGCTGGAGGAACTCTGGCAGAAGTACGGTGAGCGCGGGTTCGAGGTGATGGCCTTCCCGTGCAACCAGTTCGGCGGGCAGGAGCCGGGCGACGCTGACGAGATCTCGGCGTTCTGCGAGGTCAACTTCGGCCTGTCGTTCCCGCTGATGGGGAAGGTCGAAGTCAACGGGCCGGGCACCGCGCCTCTATACGAATGGCTCAAGACGCAGGCACCCGGTCTGCTCGGGTCGAAGTCGATCAAGTGGAACTTCACCAAGTTCCTCATCGACCGCCAGGGTAAAGTGGTCCGCCGCTATGCCCCCACTGACAAGCCCGCCGCGTTGACCGGCGATATCGAGGCGCTGCTCTAGCACATTCATCATTCGCAGCGTTGCCCCGCCGCTTCGCGTGAGCAAGGGATTGATGCGGCCGACATTTGGGCCGATCCACAGCGCTCCCATTTCCTTCCTCGGAGTTGCACTCAAGATGCTGCGTCTGCGTTTCTCGTCCTCCGCGCTTGTCTCGATCGCGCTTGCCTCGGCAGCCTGCGCGCCGGTGATGGCCAAGGATCCCATCGCCGAGACGAAAACCGGCAAAGTCTCCGGCGTTAGCGAGGAAGGCGTCGTCAGCTGGAAGGGCATCCCTTTCGCCGCGCCGCCGGTGGGCGATCTGCGCTGGCGGGCGCCGCAGCCTGCCGCCGCGTGGCAGGACGTACGCCCGGCGACGGCCTACGGGCACGACTGCATGCAAAAGCCGTTCCCCAGCGACGCCGCGCCGCTCGGCACGCCGCCTGCGGAGGACTGCCTCTACCTCAACGTCTGGAAGCCGGATGGCGCCAGAGGCAAGCTGCCCGTGGTGCTGTGGATCTACGGCGGCGGCTTCGTGAACGGGGGGTCGTCGCCACCGACCTATTCGGGCGCGGAACTGGCACGAAAAGGCGTGATGGTGGTGAGCTTCAATTACCGCATCGGCCGTTTCGGCACTTTCGCCCACCCGCAGCTTGCCGCGCAAAATGCCGATGGCGGACTGCTGGGCAACTACGGCACAATGGACCAGATCGCCGCGCTCAAATGGGTGCATGACAATATCGCGGCCTTCGGCGGCGATCCCGCCAATATCACCCTGATGGGTGAGAGCGCGGGCGGTTTCTCGGTTCACATGCTGATGACCTCACCCCTGACCAAGGGCCTTTTCCACCGCGCGGTCATCATGTCCGGCGGCAACGGCGACATGCTTGGCAAGGGCGACATGGCCGAGGCCGAGAAGGCCGGCGTGGCGTTCGCCGCCACCAAAGGCATCGCCGCAAACGATCCCAAAGCGCTGGACAAGCTGCGTGCGCTCAGCGCCGAGCAGGTGGTCGACGGGTTGAACATGGCGGCGCTGTTCGCTTCTCCGCGCCCGCCGTTCTCGTCGCCCTTCGCGGACGGCCGGATCGCGGTGGACATGCGCAAGGCGTATGCGCAGGGCCAGTTCGCCAAGGTGCCGGTCATGGTAGGCGCAACCAGCGCCGATATGGGCGGCCCGGACGGCGTCATGATAAAGGGCGCGCGCGACATCGCCGGGGCGCTGACCAAGGCGGGCGTACCGGTCTACGCCTATCGCTTCTCCTACGTCGCCGCCTCGACCAAGGCGCAAGGCGCGGGCCATGCCACCGACATCCCGTTCTTCTTCGATACCCAGGCGGTGAAATATGCGGACGGGATCACCGCGATGGATAACCACATGGGCAAGATGATGAGCGATGCGCTGGTGGCCTTTGCGAAGAAGGGCGACCCGAACGGCGGCGCGCTGCCGGCATGGCCGCGCTACGACCCCGGCAAGGACGTTATCATGGACTTCGCCGCCGATGGCGAAGCTCGCGCCGCGCGCGACCCGCTCACCCTGAAGCGCTGAAACGCCACAGGGCGCGCCAAATTGAGGGATGGGCGGTGCTATCCCCCGCCTTTTCCCCGGCGCGGCCTTGATCGTCTATGGGTGCAGTGCCTAAATTCGGGCGATGGCTCATTCTCCCTTCGTACCGCTTCGCATCTTCTCCAGCTTCACCATGCTGGACGGCGCGATCGAGCCGAAGGCGATCGCCAAGCTGGCCAAGGAGCGCAAGTTCCCCGCCGCCGCGATCTGCGATCGTAACGGCCTTTACGGCGCCCCGATCTTTGCAGGGGCAGCCAAGAGCGCGGGCGTGCAGCCCATCGTCGGCACCTTCCTCGCCGTGGCCCGGCCCGGTGCGGCGGTGCAGGGCCAGGATTTCCCGATCGACTGGCTGGCCCTGCTTGCCCAGAACGAGGCGGGCTGGCTCAACTTGTGCCACCACGTCAGCCGGGCACACCTGGCGCGCCCGCTGGAGCTTGACCCCCACGTCCAGCTCGAATCGCTGCGGGGCTATACCGATGGGTTGATCTGTCTCACCGGCGGCAACGAAGGCGCGCTGGCGCGGCTCTTCGCGGGCGGCAAATACGATGCTGCTGAAAGCTACTGCGACACGCTGCAATCGCTGTTCGGCGACCGCCTCTACATCGAGATCACCCGCACCGGTGAGCCTGAGGAGGACGAGAGCGAGGAGGAACTGATCGCGCTCGCCTACAGCCGCGATATCCCGCTGGTCGCCTCCAACCCGGCGCAGTACCCGGAAAAGACCTTCCATGCCGCGCATGACGCGCTGCTGTGCATCGCCAACTCCACCCAGATCGACGCCGAAGATCGCCCGCGCTCCTCGTCTGAGCGCTGGGTCAAGCCGATGCCGGTCATGCAGGAACTGTTCGCAGACCTGCCCGAAGCTCTGGCCAATACCCTCGTGGTTGCGCAGCGCTGCGCCTATGCACCGCCCAAGCGCAAGCCGCTGCTGCCAAGCCTCGCCGGTGACCGCGAGGGTGAGGCACGGATGCTGGCCGACGATTCGCGCCTTGGCCTTGCCGTCCGCCTCGCGCCGTACTGGCCCGACATCACCGTGCAGGAACTGGACGAGGCGATGGCCCTCAAGGGCGACGAGCGCCGCGCCGCCTACGAAGCCTTGCGCGAAAAAGGCGTCACTGAAGACTTCCTCGAATATGCCGACCGCCTCGATTTCGAGGTCGGCATCATCGTCGGCATGGGCTTTCCCGGCTACTTCCTGATCGTTGCCGACTTCATCAAGTGGGCCAACGACAATGGCATTCCCGTGGGTCCGGGGCGCGGTTCGGGCGCCGGCTCGCTGGTGGCATGGGCCTTGACCATCACCGGCCTTGATCCGCTGAAGCTGGGCCTGCTGTTCGAACGCTTTCTCAACCCGGAACGCGTGTCGATGCCTGACTTCGATATCGATTTCTGCGAAACCCGGCGCGGCGAGGTGATCCGCTACGTCCAGGCCAAGTACGGCGAGGACCACGTCGCCCAGATCATCACCTTCGGCAAGATGAAGGCCCGCGCGGTTCTGCGCGATTGCGGGCGCATCCTGCAGATGGGCTACGGCAAGGTCGACAGCCTGTGCAAGATGGTGCCCAACCATCCGACCGACCCCTGGACGCTGACCGAGACGATCAACGGGCGAAAGCAGCACGGCGTCACCAAGGACGGCCCGGTGCCGGAATTCCGCCGCGAATACGACAATGACGCGGAAGTGCGGCGGCTGGTCGATCTGGCGGTGCAGCTCGAAGGCCTGCCGCGCAACTCCTCCACCCACGCGGCGGGCGTCGTCATCGGCGATCGTCCGCTGGCGCAGCTGGTGCCGCTCTACCGCGATCCGCGTTCCGACATGCCGGTGACCCAGTTCGACATGAAATATGTCGAGGACACGGGTCTCGTCAAATTCGACTTCCTCGGCCTCAAGACGCTGTCGGTGTTGCACAAGGCGGGCGAACTGCTGCAGCGGCGCGGCATCACGATCAACCTTGCGACCCTGGGCTGGGACGATCCAGCGGTTTACGAACTGCTCAAGCGCGGTGACACCGTGGGCGTGTTCCAGCTGGAATCGGAAGGCATGCGCCGCACGCTTTCGGCCGTGAAGCCGACCAACTTCGGCGACATCATCGCGCTCGTCTCGCTCTACCGTCCGGGGCCGATGGACAACATCCCGCTGTTCGGACAGCGCAAGAACGGCCTCGCCGCGATCGAATATCCGCACGAGAAGCTCTCGGTGATCCTGGGCGAGACGTACGGGATTTTCGTCTATCAGGAGCAGGTCATGCAGGCCGCGCAGATCCTGGCGGGCTACTCGCTGGGCGACGCCGACCTTCTGCGCCGCGCCATGGGCAAGAAAGTCCAGGCCGAGATGGACGCCCAACGCCTGCGCTTCGTCGAAGGCTGCAAGCGCGAATCCGACATCGAAGCGGCCAAGGCCAATGAACTGTTCGACTTGATCGACAAGTTCGCCGGTTACGGCTTCAACAAATCGCACGCGGCCGCCTATGCGCTGCTGGCCTACCACACCGCCTGGTTCAAGGCGCACTATCCGCACGAATTCTACGCCGCCGCCATGTGTTTCGACATGCACCAGTCGGAAAAGCTGGCGATCTTCGTCGACGATGCGCGCCGCAACGGCATCGAACTGGCGCCGCCCGATATCAACCGCTCGGAAGCCGAATTCATCGTCGAGGAAACCGCCGAAAGCCACGCGGTGCGCTATGCATTGGCGGGCATCCGCAACGTCGGCGAAAAAGCGATGGACGCTATCGTCGCCGAGCGCGTGGCCAATGGCCCGTTCGTCAGCCTGGACGATGTGTTCCGCCGTGCGCCTGCCGGTTCGATGAACCGCCGCCAGCTTGAAAGCCTCGGCGCGGCGGGCGGTTTCGATACGCTGGAGCCGAACCGCGCCAAGGTCCTCGCCAACGCGGACACCTTGCTGGCCGAGGCCGACCGCTCCTCGCGCGAACGCAATTCCACGCAGGCCGCGCTGTTCGGCGGCGATGACCATGCCGAACAGGGCCTGCGCCTCGTCGAAGCGGAACCCTGGAGCCGTATCGAACAGATGGCGAAGGAGCGCGAGAATTTCGGCTTCTACTTCGCCGCCCACCCGGTCGAGCAGTACCGTGTGGTCGCCAGCGGCAACGGCGCGCGTACCTATTCCAGCCTGATGGCGGGCGGCGGCGGCGGGCGCACTGGCGCGGTCATGGCGGCGATGGTGGAGAGCGTGCAGCGGCGCAAGACCAAGCGCGGCAAGGACTTCGTCATGGCCGATTTCTCGGACCAGTCGGGCAATTTCTCGGCCTCGTGTTTCGAGGAAAGTCTGGTTGAGAACTTCGTGAAGTGGGCCAAGGAAGGCACCTGCATCCTGCTCCAGGTCGAGCTGGATTCGCCCAGTGCGGACGAGCCTCCGCGCGTCACAGTGCGCGGCGGGCGCCCTCTGGCCGAAGTGAAGGCGGACGCACGAATGCTGCTGAAGCTGGATATTGACCGGGTAGAGGCGGTGCAGGAACTTGCCCTGCTGATGCGCCCCGGACCCAAGGGCAGCGGCGAGGTGATTGCCACCCTGCACCTGGGCGATGGCCGCGAGCAGAAGGTGCGCCTTGGCCGCGACTTCGCGCTGGACGGCGACTTTGCCGAGCAATTGCAGAGCGTGGCGGGCATATCGGGCATTGAACTGACCGCGCGCCGAGGGCCGGAAAAGGTGCCGATGGCCGCCTGACAGCGGCACGTCGCACCTGATTTTACGCTGCGTTAATGGGGTGGATCGGTCTGTTTGCGCACGGCAATCGGGCGGGTATCTGCGCAGCGTTTGCGATCAACAAAGTAAGAATGGCGTCTCGCTGAAAACGGGCTGTTCCATTTAGCCCTTCTTCGCACCGTCTTGTCCTTATTTTACAATTTCTTTAGCGCGTTTAGTACACAAGTGCCCGCAATTGCCGGTACGGGAGAGCGCTGCGATGCTGGGTGGTATGCAGGATTGGGAACTGCGCGTCTCCGGCCTGATCGATCATGCCGCGCGGGCTCATCCTGGGCGGGAGATCGTCAGTCGATGGGCGGATGGCAATCAGACACGAACGAACTGGCATGACTTGCGCTCCGATGCCCTGCGCATGATGCAGGCGCTGCGGCGGCTGGATATCTACCCGGGCGCGCGTGTAGCCACTCTGGCAATGAACCATTCGCGCCACCTTGCCAGCTGGTTCGGCATCACCGGCGCAGGCTGCGTGCTCCACACCATCAACCCGCGCCTGTTCGACGACCAGCTCGAATATATCGTCAACCATGCGGGCGACCGGGTACTGATCTACGATAGCCAGTTCCAGCCCATCGTCGAGCGCATGCGCGCGCGCTGGCCGACTATCGAGCAATACATATGCTTCGACGACGCCCGCAATGCCGTCAGTTTCACGGACTGGATCGCAGGAGAGGACGGCGACGCCGTGTGGGCCGCGGGCGACGAGCGGGCACCTTGTATGCTGTGCTACACCAGCGGCACAACCGGCGATCCCAAAGGCGTGCTTTATTCGCATCGCTCGAACGTGCTGCACACGCTGGCGATGATTCAACCCGCATGTCTGGCGATCGAGCCGCGGTCCTGCGTGCTGCCGGTGGTGCCGATGTTCCATGCCAACAACTGGGGGCTGCCCTGGGCCTGCGCCGCGACAGGCGCGAAGATGGTCTATAGTCAGGTCAACGAACCCACTATCCTGTGCGATCTGATCGCGGACGAGAAAGTCACGCATGTCGGCGGCGTTCCCACCGTCTGGTTTGCGATGTTCGAGCATCTCGACAGCACCGGACGCACGATGCCGCCGTTCCGGCTGGCGCTCTCAGGCGGCTCGGCGGTTCCATCCAGCGTGGTCGAACGGTTGATGCGTGCCGGTGTACGCGTGGTGCAGGCCTGGGGCATGACCGAAACTTCTCCCATCGCCACGGTCACCTACGAGCCGCCCGAATGGGATGACATGACTTTCGAACAGCAAGTCGAATGCAAGAGCCGTCAGGGCCGTCCGGTCTACGGCAGCGAAGTGCGGGTGATGTCGCTGACCGACCCCACATGCGAAGCCGCGCACGACGGCGAGACGAGCGGACCGCTACAGGTGCGCGGGCCATGGACGATCAAACGCTACTTCGAGGCGGAGGAGGACATTGCCGGGCCCGGCGACTGGTTCGATACCGGCGATGTTGCGGCGATCTCGTCCGACGGCACGGTGCGGCTGACCGACCGGACCAAGGACCTCATCAAATCTGGCGGCGAGTGGATCAGCTCGGTCGATCTGGAAAACGCCGCCGTCAGCCATCCCGACGTGCTGGAGGCGGCGGCGATCGGGATATTCCACCCTCGCTGGGACGAGCGCCCGGTGCTGGTGGTTGTGAAAAAACCGGACGCCGCGATTTCGGCAGAGGCGCTGCGCGAATATCTCACCGCGCGCGTTGCGAAGTGGTGGGTGCCCGATGCCATCGAATTCGTCGATGAGTTGCCCCACACCGGCACCGGCAAGATCAGCAAGAAGGACCTGCGCATCCAGTTCCGCGATTATCGCCTGGACTGATCCACCGCCCTCACTTGTTGGTGTTCACCGCGTTTTCGGCGGCATCGCCGACCTTCGTAGCGGCATTGCCCACATCGCTCGCCGCTTCGGCGATGGCGTTGTCGCGAACGCTTTCGCCTGAGGTCTTGCTGAACAGATAGATGCCGCCCACGACGACGACGAGCAGGATCAGCGCCATGATGATACCGATCCCGCTGCTGGAGCGCGGAGCTTCATGGATGATCGTGGTGTGCGTAGCGGGGGCTTCCGGCTGGCGCGCGGTTTCGAAGGTTTCGTCGGCCATATCTGGGCTCCTGTCCGTTATCTTGTTGCCAACGCAACGCGCGTACGGCGATGCGGTTGCGAACGGACGGGTCTTGGCCATCGCCGCAACAGCGCGGCGTCACAGGAGCGAAAGCTGACCGTCCAGCGATGGGCGGCGGAACTGCGTACAGTCCAGCACGGGCTTCGGGCCGGTGATGCCAAGCCGCGTGGCGGCGAGGCGGAAGCGGCTGCGGAACAGTTCGGCCCAGACGCCCTTGGGCTTCATGCGGGTGAAGAAATCGGGATCGTTGTCGCGCCCGCCGCGCATCGAGCGGATCGTTGCCATGACCTTGTCGGCGCGGCTTGGGAAATGAGCCTCCAGCCATTCGCGGAACAGGGGCGCGACCTCATGCGGCAGGCGGACCATGATCCACGTCGCGGCATGGATGCCGCATGTCGCCGATTCTTCCAGGATCGCCTCCATGAAACTGTCGGTGATCGCCGGGATCACCGGCGCGACGGAAACATGCGCAGGGACGCCCGCTTCGGCCAGCCGCCCCAGAGCCGCCATGCGCTTGGCGGGGGATGAGGCGCGAGGTTCCAGCAACTGCGAGAGTTTGGGATCGAGGCTGGTCACCGAGATGCCCACGCTGACCAGATTGCGCTGGGCCAGTTCCACCAGCAGGTCGAGGTCGCGCAGCACGCGGTCGGACTTGGTCGTGATCGTCACCGGGTGGCGCGTTTCGAGGCATAGTTCGAGTACGTCGCGGGTGATGCGGTAGGTGTTCTCGATCGGCTGGTAAGGGTCGGTGTTGGTTCCCATCGCGATCGGCGCGGGTTTGTAACCACGCTTGGCCAGCGTTTCGCGCAGGAGGCTGGCGGCGGCGGGCTTGGCGAACAACTTCGTTTCGAAATCGAGGCCGGGGGATAGATCGTGATAGGCGTGGCTGGGTCGGGCAAAGCAGTAAATGCAGCCGTGCTCGCAGCCGCGATAAGCGTTGACCGAGCGGTCGAACGGTATGTCGGGGGACTTGTTGAACGAGAGGATCGAGCGCGGATGTTCCTCGGTCACGGTGGTCGCCGGATGGCGGGCAGGGCCGTCGATGGCCTCGGCGTCGTCGAGCCAGTCGCCGTCCGCTTCACGCGCGTGAAGGTTGAAGCGCGCGCTTGCCGCTCCCGTAACCGCGCCTCTGCCCTTGATTGCGTCCATGAGGCGAGGTTGAACAAAAAGAGAACAAATGTCAATCGGCCATTCGCGGTTGATCTTGCATTCTCCCGCCCCTAGGCCGACCCGCGAAGGGAATTACGATGGCAGGCGCAGCGCGCAGGGTCGGAGCAGAGACGTCCGCGACGCGGGCGCTCATCGTCGAGGCGACCAACCAGTTGATCCGGGACGAGGGCTATGCCTCGGTCAGCACCCGCCGGGTGGCCGCGCACGCCGGGCTCAAACCCTCGCTGGTGCATTACTATTTCCCGACCACTGACGATCTGCTGGTCGAAGTCTCCCGGCTGGGCGCCGCCCAGAGCGACCGGATGATCGAGGAAGCGCTGGCGTCCGACGATCCGCTGCGTTCGCTCTGGAAGTTCTTCGTGGACACCAGCCGCACCGCCATGGCGCTCGAATTCATGGCGATGGCCAACCACCGCCCCGCCGTGCGCGACTATATGGCGCAGCACAGCGAGGAGATGCGGGCGCGTCAGGTGGAAATCTTCAAGCGAATCCTGGGCGACCGGATCGACCGCCTTGAAGGTTTCGACGCGGCGGGCCTCAGCCTCATCCTGGCCGGGATCGGCCGGGCCATAGTAATGGAGGAGGGGCTGGGCGTTCGCACCGGCCACGAGGAGGCAATGCGCATCGTCGAGATGTGGCTGGAAAAGTTGGCCCCCGCCAAAGACTGATCTGGCGTGAGGGACTCATCTGGTCCGCCAAAATTGGGCTGATTTACCGCATCAGCGCTGACTTGACCTTGCCGGGCCAGTCCACTTGACGCTTCCGAAGCTTCGGGCGCAGACGCGGTAACAGCGTTCTCGCAGCCTAAACTTCGGGAGATATCATCATGTCGGTCGCAACTACGGCTGAATTCAAAGTCGAACACGTCAAGCCGAAGATCGGCAGCCGTATCCTCAATTCCAAGCAAGAGCTGCTGTCCGGCGAATTCGCCGCCCGGATCCGCGAGGAACTGGAAGCGCGCGGGGTACTGGTCTTTCCGCAGATCAATTTCTCGGACGAGGAGCAGATCGCCTTCACGAAAACGCTCGGCGAATACGCCTCGGAAAACGCCGACGGTTCGCCTTCCAAGATCACGCTCGATGTGAAGGAAAACCCCAGCAGCGCCGAATACCTAAAGGGTTCGCTCTACTGGCACATCGACGGCACCCGCAACGAAGTGCCGATCCTGGCCTCGCTGCTTTCGTGCAAGGTGCCCATTCCCAAAGGAACGGGGAACACCGGGTTCTCGAATACATACGCTGCCTACGACGATCTCTCGGATGAGGACAAGGCGCGCTATGAAAACATGCGCGTGCTGCACGCGCCCTGGGCCTCGCTGTTCTACTATGAAGCCGAGCCCAGCCTGGCCAAGCTCAAGATCATGCAGAGCATCGGCGAGAAAGTGCTGCCGCTGGTGTGGAAGCATGCATCGGGCCGCAAGTCGCTGGTCCTTGGATGCACGTGCCATCATGTGATCGACGTCGATTACAGTGAAAGTGCGCAGATCATCCACGGCCTGCGCGAATGGGCGACCAGCCCGGACTTCACCTACAGCCACGAGTGGTCGGTGGGCGATCTGGTGATCTGGGACAACACCGGGACCATGCACCGCGCAGAGGCCTACGATCCCGATTGCGGGCGCATGATGCACCGCACCAAGCTGGAAGGTGAGGAAGCCTGGGCCGAGTGAGGGGCAAGTCGCGTCCCGAGGCAAGCTAGGGGAAGAATTACGGATGCAAAAAGCCCGCCGACTCATCAGAGCCGGCGGGCTTTTTACTGTGCCGATTGGCCGGTGGTCTATGCCACCGGCCGAAACGGGATCAGGCCCAGTTGAGCATTTCGGCGTCGAGGTTCTCGACGACGGCTTCGAAGAACTGCTCGGTGGTCATCCAGCTCTGGTCGGGGCCGATGAGCAGCGCGAGGTCCTTGGTCATCTTGCCGCTCTCGACGGTTTCGATGCAGATGCGCTCGATCGTCTCGGCGAAGCGCACCACGTCAGGCGTGTTGTCGAACTTGCCGCGATAGATCAGGCCGCGCGTCCAGGCGAAGATCGAGGCGATCGGGTTGGTCGAAGTCGCCTTGCCCTGCTGGTGCTGGCGGTAGTGACGGGTCACGGTGCCGTGGGCGGCTTCCGCTTCGACGGTCTTGCCATCGGGCGAGAGCAGGACCGAGGTCATCAGGCCCAGCGAGCCGAAGCCCTGCGCAACGGTGTCCGACTGCACGTCGCCGTCGTAGTTCTTGCAGGCCCAGACGAACTTGCCCGACCACTTGAGCGCCGAGGCGACCATGTCGTCGATCAGGCGGTGCTCGTAGACGATGCCGGCAGCCTTGAACTTCTCGGCGAAGCCTTCGGTGTCGAACACTTCCTGGAACAGATCCTTGAAGCGGCCATCATAGGCCTTGAGGATGGTGTTCTTGGTCGAGAGGTACACCGGCCAGCCAAGGTTGAGGCCGTAGTTGAACGAGGCGCGTGCAAAGTCGCGGATCGATTCGTCGAGGTTGTACATCGCCATGGCGACGCCCGGAGCCGGGAAGTCGAACACGTCGAGGTCGATGTTCTCGCCGTTCTCGCCGTCCCAGACCAGGCGCAGCTTGCCCGGGCCGGGGATCAGGGTGTCGGTGGCCTTGTACTGGTCGCCGAAAGCGTGACGGCCGACCACGATCGGGTCGGTCCAGCCCGGAACCAGGCGGGGCACATTCGAGATCACGATAGGCTCGCGGAAGACCACGCCGCCCAGGATGTTGCGGATCGTGCCGTTGGGCGACTTCCACATCTTCTTGAGGCTGAATTCCTCAACGCGGGCTTCGTCGGGGGTGATGGTGGCGCACTTGACGGCGACGCCGAATTCCTTGGTCGCGTTGGCGGCGTCGATGGTGATCTGGTCGCCGGTCTCGTCGCGCTTCTCGACCGAGAGGTCGTAGTACTTGAGGTCGATGTCGAGGTAGGGGAGGATCAGACGCTCGCGGATCCACTGCCAGATGATGCGGGTCATTTCATCGCCGTCCATTTCGACGACGGGGTTCGTAACCTTGATCTTTGCCATTCTAAAGGGACTCCCCTGGGGTGAGAATTGGGGCAGTCTCTAGGCAGCGGCGGCGCGCATGGCAAGGCCGGTGCTGGGCACTAATCGGCGGCGGAGGCCGGGTTTGGCCGTCCAGCCTGTCACTAATCGCAGGGTAGATGCGCCGGAGGGGGCGATGCTTGCGAGGAGCCAGAGCCCGAAAGCAGAAACCCCGCCGTTTTCACGGCGGGTTTTCAAGGAATGGTGGGCGTAGCAAGGATTGAACTTGCGACCCCTACGATGTCAACATAGTGCTCTACCACTGAGCTATACGCCCATTCCAATTCGGCGTCTCTGGTGAGTGTCCCCGCCGGAGGACTGGCCCTCTAGCTGCGGTTCATTACCGTGGCAAGGGGCTTCATGAAGATTTTTTGACTCAAAGAGTAGCGTGTTCGGTAAGGCCGAATATGCGCTGCACTTCCATTACGATGTCGCGCAGGTGGAAGGGCTTGGAGAGGACCTTGGCCTGGGGTGCCTCACGGGTGGCGCGCAGGGTGACGGCCGCGAATCCGGTGATGAACATCACTTTCGTCATGGGCGAAATCTCAGCGCACTTCTGGGCGAGTTCGATGCCGTCCATCTCGGGCATGACGATGTCCGAAAGCAGCAGATCGAAATCGTCGTTCTTGAGATGGGGGATCGCGGCGGTGCCCCGGTCAACCGCAACGACGCTGTAGCCTGCATTTTGAAGTGCGCGCGCCAGGTAAGTGCGCATGGCGTCGTCGTCTTCGGCGAGGAGGATGCGGATCATCGCGATATGTCCAGTTTAGTAGTGTTATGCGAGGGCGCGACGCGTCGCTCCGGGGCGCGTGTCGTTCTGGGACTCGCCATAGCGCCTCACGGGTTAAAATTCTTGTCCGGATTTGGCAGTGACCGGGAACGGGACGCTTTGACTAAATTGCGGGAAACGCACAGCGTTGTTTCATGATCGATCTGCCCGATGAGAGTGATTCCCGACAGGAAAGGGGAGGGTGGATACCCGGTGCCCCGAGCGTTGCCGCCTACGTCCTGGACGCCAGGGAACCTTCAGCGATTCCGGTGGTGATCGCGGCGCCGCATGGCGGCCGCGCCTATCCGCAATCGCTGCTCCGGGAACTGCGTCACGGCAGCAGCGTAGCCCTGCGGCTCGAGGATCGCTACGTCGACAGGCTGGCGCAGGGTGTGGCGACTGCTACCGGGGCGAGCCTGCTTCTGGCCCACGCGCCGCGCGCGATGATCGACCTCAACCGTGCGCCTGACGATATCGACTGGGAAATGTTCGCGCGCGATGCGCGTCCCGCTGGCGGTCTGCCACTGCCCAGCCGCCGTGCGCGCAGCGGACTGGGCCTCATCCCGCGCCGGCTGGCCGGGATGGGTGAATTATGGCGCCGCCGCTTCGGATCCCAGGACCTGAAGGACCGCCTCGAAGGCATTCACGAGCCTTATCATGCTGCGCTCGCCCGCGTTTTGTCGGGGCTGCGAGAGCGCTGGGGTGCGGCACTGCTGATCGACCTGCATTCGATGCCGCCGCTTCCCTCGCGTCCAGGTGGGCCCGGTGCGCAAATAGTGCTGGGCGATCGATTCGGGGCGAGTTGTCACGGTAGCGTGGTCGCGGCGGCCTTCGCGCATTTTGCGCAGGTAGGGCGCGAGGCGGCGCACAACCGGCCCTACGCGGGCGGCTATGTGCTGGAGCGACATGCAGACCCGAGCAGCGGCATCCACGCGCTGCAGATCGAGATCGACCGTAGCCGGTATCTCGATTCGGCGCTCGCTGAGCCGGGGCAGGGTATGGAGGAGATGGTAGAGGACATCGCGGGACTTGTGCGACGCCTCGCTTCGGTGGTGGCGGACCTCGGACAGAACGCAGGCTGGCCGCTGGCGGCTGAGTAGCCGCTCACCACTCAGGCGGCCTGAAAACGATCAGAGAGCCTGAAAATGTGGTAGGCAATAAAAAACCACCTCGCGCGATGCGCGAGGTGGCCAAGGTTCAGGGAGGAGGTGCACGAAGTGCACCAACCCGAACGGGCCATGAGGGTAGCGCCGGCCGGGCAAGACCTACTTACGCACCCATTTTTCAAACTTCAAGCGATTCGTCATGCAGCAGGTATGAAAAATGTCCAGAGACCTATCAGCGTTGCTCAGCGAATTGGACGAGACTGTGACAAAAGTGTCATAAGCCTCGCCCTATGCGTGGTAAATCAGCCGTTTACCGGCATGTTGGGTACCTTGCCCTGACCTGCCTGGCGGCCGAAGATGTCCCGAACCAGGTCAAGCGAGAACAGGTGAGCATAGATCAGCGGCAGCATGCCGTTCTGGTTCCATGTGCGCAGTACGTCGCCGCGTACTTCGCGCAGCTTGTTCTCGTCGACCATCTGGAAGCCGCGATAGTTGAAAGGCGGCTGGCCGTTGCCGAGGTCGATGTTGAGCTCGCCGTCCATCAGCAGCTTGTGCTTTTGCAGCTCGGCCATGAAATTGGCGGTCTTGGTGCCGGCCATCTCGAAGTTCTCGCAGAACTTGAGCATGTTGGTGGTGGTGTCGCTCGGCTGGCCTTCTTCATTGAACAGGGCCTCGCCTTCCTCGATCTCGCCGACCAGGTCGCTAGTCGGATCGACGCAGAGCGACAGTTCGTCAGCGTCGTTACGCAGCTTGGCGAGCATGAAGGGGTAGCGGCGCGCATAGGCGGGGATGTAGATCGGCGTGTTCACGATGCCGTCCTCGTCGACGAAGACGTTCACGCCCTCGTTCATACCCATCAGCACGAGCGGGATCGGGTCGGGGCCGGCGGTGAAGATGATCGGGAAGTTGCGCTGAGCCTGGGGGAACTCTTCAACCGTGAGCGGCACCGAATTGACCCCGACAAGCCAGGTGGCCTTGTCGGTGGCGCGGGTCTTCCAGTTCGCATGCTGCTGCGAATTAAGCGGAATGAGGTCCTTGTAGAACAGGGGCAGTGCAGGATTCTGAGGCGCGCTGGCCATTGCGATACTCTCCGCGAGGTGGGGTAATCTGTAGAGGCCGCCGGCTTTAGTGGCTAGGCCCCGGCCGCGCAAGCGCAGCTCCCCGCCGTTTCGGGGATTCCTGCAATGAATACGCTAGATCAATTTTCCCGGATTAAGCAGCCCTTGCGGATCGAGCGCCTGCTTCACCGCACGCAGCATATATAGCGCCGCCGGATCGCCCAGTCGCACCAGCTCGTCGCGCTTGAGCTGGCCGATGCCGTGCTCGGCCGAGATCGAGCCACCCCACTGCGTCACCAGATCATGGACGCGGCGGCTGATCGCCTTGCCTTCGTTCGCATTCCACGCCTTTCCATCGGTCACCTGCGGCGCGATGACGTGGTAGTGGACGTTGCCGTCGCCCAGATGACCGAAAGCGATCGCCTCGGTGCCGGGGAATTCCGCCTCCAGCATGGGCGCGGTAATCTCGACAAAGGCCGGCATCTTCTCCACCGGAACGGAGATATCATGCTGGACGGCCGGCCCGCGCGCGCGTTCGGCCGCGGGGACGGTCTCGCGGATCAGCCAGAAGGCGTCGGCCTGGGCTTCGCTGGCGGACATCGCGGCGTCTTCCAGCAGGTCCTTCTCGAAGGCATCGGCCATCATCGCCTCGCAGCGTTCGCGCAAGGTCGCGGCGCCGGCGCGGTCGGCGACGACTTCGATGAGGACGTGCCACGCATGGCGGCCCTCCAGCGGGGCGCGGGCGGCGGGCATATGGTCCTTCACCGCGTCGATGCTGGCCTGAGGCATGACCTCGAAACCTTCGAGCGTCTCGCCCTCCATCGCCTCGCAGTGGAGCAGCAGCGTTCGGGCTGCGGGCAGGGAGGAAACCCCGGCCCAGATCACCACGCGCTCGGCCACGGCGGGAAGCAGCCGTAGCGTGGCGGCAGTGACGATGCCGAGCGTGCCTTCCGAGCCTATGAGCAGCTGCTTCAGATCGAATCCCCGGTTGTCCTTCTTGAGCGGGGTGAGCGCCGAGAACACCTGGCCGTCGGCCAGCACCGCCTCCAGCCCCAGCACCAGCGCGCGCATTGAGCCGTGGCGCAGTACCTGCGATCCGCCTGCGTTGGTGGATATGAGGCCGCCGACGGTCGCAGACCCCTTGCCGCCCAGCGTGAGCGGGAAGCGCAGGTCCTGTGCTTCCGCCGCTTCGTGCAGCGTCTGGAGGACAACGCCGGCCTCGCAGGTGACGCGGCCCGCTTCGGCGTCGATCTCGCGGATATGGTTCATCCGGCGCAGCGAGAGGAGCAGGGCCTCACCCGTCTGGTCGGGCGTGGCGCCGCCCGACATGCCGGAGTTTCCGCCCTGCGGCACGATCGGCACGCCGTGCTGGCCGCAAAGCCGCACGAGCTGCGAGAGTTCCTCGACATTCGCGGGCGAGGCGAGGGCGCGGGCCTTGCCGGTGAAGCGCCCGCGCCAGTCGGTCAGCCAGGGCGAGACAAGTTCGGGGTCGCATGTCAGTCCGCGCGGCCCGAGCAGGGCAAGGGCGTCTTCGAGAAACGGGTCGATGGAGGCGAGTGAAGCGGTCATGGGGCCGATATGGCACATGGCGCGGCCGGTTTCATCATCTGCGGCTCTTTCTCGTCCAGTGGCATAAATGCATCGCCCGGCAAGGCAGTCATGCGCGGAGAGTTAAGCGGCGGTTCAAGCTCTTGCGATAAGGGGGACATGTCGGCATGTCCGGCATCCGGGGACATTATCGAGAATGAATTTCGCCTCAGTCCTGTTCTATCCCATCCTCCTGCTGCTTCCCGCAGCGGGCGCGACCGACGTAGCGCCGCGCGCGGATGACGTCCGGGCGCAGGGTGAGCAGGCGCCTGCGGAAATCCCGCCAAAGGCCCATGCCTGGCCGAAGTATGAAATTCCGGGGCTCCCCTCCGATTCGCCTTTCCCGGTAAGCCTGCTCAGCCATGCGCTGCCGCAAGATGCCTGGCAGGTGCGCATCGAACAGCGCATGATCATCCGCATCACCCCGCGATCCGCCGTGCCGATGCCGGAGATGTTCATGGGCATGCCCGACGGCGACGGCGGTATGCCGCAGATCACCGAGCGCAAGATCGGCAATTGCCTGCCGGTCGCGGGCATAGCCAGCGTGCGGCCCGACCGTGCCAATCGCCTGCTGCTGTTCATGCGCGACCGGCGCGTCGTCAGCGCCGAACTCGACCGTTCCTGCCGAGCGCGGGACTTCTATTCGGGCTTCCTTCTGGAGGACATCCCGGACGGACGGCTCTGCGTGGACCGTGACACATTGCTGTCGCGCAGCGGCATGAACTGCAAGCTCACCCGCATCCGCGAACTGATCGAACAGGATCGCTGAACGCGCGTCGGCGGAGTGTCGAAACCGGCAAACCCGGAATTCCTTGACTTTCGGGGCGTTTCCCGCGAAGGGCGCACTGTCGCGCAACAGGTGTCTTGACGAGCGCATGCTCCTCCTGATCGCATGTCGCCCCATTGACCAAGTTTTTCCGGAAAAACCATACGCTTATGAGCTTTGCCGATCTCGGCCTGTCGAACGAATTGCTCCAAGCGGTCGAGACTGCGGGTTATACCGAGCCGACTCCGATCCAGGCGCAGACGATCCCGCCCGTGCTGATGATGAAGGACATCATCGGCATTGCGCAGACGGGAACCGGCAAGACCGCGGCTTTCGTGCTGCCGATGATCGACATCCTCGGTCATGGTCGCCGCCGCGCGCTGATGCCGCGCTCGCTGATCCTCGAACCTACGCGCGAACTCGCCGCGCAGGTCGCGGAGAACTTCGAGAAGTACGGCAAGAACCACGACCTCAAGATGGCGCTGCTGATCGGCGGCGTGCAGATGGGTGACCAGCTCAAGGCGCTGTCCGCCGGTGTCGATGTGCTGATCGCCACGCCGGGCCGCCTGATGGACCTGTTCGAGCGCGGCAAGATCATGCTCACCGGCTGCGAACTGCTGGTCATCGACGAAGCCGACCGCATGCTCGACATGGGCTTCATCCCCGACATCGAGACGATCTGCTCCAAGCTGCCGGCCAATCGCCAGACGCTGCTGTTCTCGGCAACGATGCCGCCGGTCATCAAGAAGCTGGCCGACCGATTTCTGACGAACCCGAAGTACATCGAAGTCGCCCGTCCGGCGTCGAACAACACCAGTATCGTCCAGCACAAAGTCGCCGTGCCTTCGCGCAAGAAGCGTGAAGTCCTGCGCGAACTGCTGAAGACGGATAACGTCACCACCGCGATCGTCTTCGCCAACCGCAAGACCACTGTGCGCGAACTGGCCAAGAGCCTGAAGAGCTACGGTTTCTCGGCCGGCGAAATCCACGGCGACATGGACCAGGCTTCGCGCAACGCGGAACTGGAACGGTTCAAGGCCGGTGAGATCAGCATCCTTTGCGCTTCCGACGTCGCCGCGCGCGGCCTCGACGTGAAGGGCGTAAGCCACGTCTTCAATTTCGACACTCCCTGGCATCCGGACGACTACGTCCACCGCATCGGCCGCACCGGCCGCGGCGGAGCGACGGGCCGCGCCTTCACCTTCGTTGCACCCGAGGACGCCGAGGCGATCGCCAACGTAGAGAAGCTGACCGGCGGCCCGATCCCGATCTATGAGCTTGGCCTTGGCGACACGGCCGAAGCCCATGAGGAAAAGCCCGCGCGTGCGGCCAAGCCTGCCCGCGAGGAAAAGCCCAGGCGCGAACCGCGCGCCCGGCGCGAGGCTCCTGCCAAGACCGAAGCGGCCGAGCCGCGTGAAGTCGCCGAACAGCCCGAAGCCGCGCCCAAGCGTGAGGAACGCCCCGCGCGGACCGCGCGCCGTCAACCGCGTGCCGAGGACCCCCGGCGCGAAGTACGAGCGGAAACGCCTGCGCCCAGCGCTCCGGCCTCTGCTCCCGCTTCCAGCCGTGGCGGACGCCGCCGTGATGCCGAGCCGGTGGCCCGCGACGACGGCAGCTGGAACGGCCCGGTGCCCAACTTCCTTCACGTCTCGGCCCTTTAATAGGCGGTCGGCCGGGCGAAACGCCCGGCGACTGACGCGAAAAAAGGGCTCGCGCTCTCGACGGGGCGCATCTGACGGCCCGGCGCCGGGCCTTTGCGCGTTCGCTGCCACGATGCTCAAACGGTTTGGCCGGGGGAGGGCCATCGCCGCCTTGAAGGCCCGCGCCCCATGGCATAGCCCCGTTGCATGGCTGGCCGGGCAACCGGCGGGCGCGTCTTCAGGGAGTTTACAAAAGCCATGGCATTCAAGACCCGCGTCACCGAGATGCTCGGCATCGAACATCCGATCGTCCAGGGCGGCATGCAGGGCGTGGGCTACGCCGAACTGGCGAGCGCGGTGTCGAACGCAGGCGGTCTCGGAACGCTGACCGCGCTCACCCAGCCCAGCCCCGAAGCCCTGCGCGACGAGATCGAGCGCTGCCGGTCGATGACGGACAAGCCCTTCGCGGTGAACATCACCGTTTTCCCGACGATCCTGCCGCCTGACTACAAGGCCTATGCCCAGGCGGTGATCGACGGCGGCGTGAGGATCGTCGAGACGGCCGGCACCCAGCAGGTGCGCGAAATCTGGGAGATGGTGAAGCCCCACGGTATCACCGTGCTGCACAAGTGCACCGCCGTGCGCCACGCGCTTTCGGCCGAGAAGCACGGCTGCGACATCATCTCGATCGACGGCTTCGAATGCGCCGGCCACCCGGGCGAGGACGATATTCCCGGCCTGATCCTGATCCCTTCGGCGGCGGACAAGGTGAAAATCCCGATGCTGGCATCCGGCGGCATCGGTGACGGGCGCGGCCTTGTCGCGGCGCTGGCGCTGGGGGCGGAAGGCATCAACATGGGCACCCGCTTCTGCGCGACGAAAGAAGCACCGATCCACGACAATGTGAAAGCGAAATACGTCGAGAACGACGAGCGCGGCACCAACCTGATCTTCCGCAAGTTCAAGAATACCGCGCGCGTAGGCAAGAATTCCGTCTCCGACGAGGTGGTCGAGATTTCGGCGCGTCCCGATGCGCAGTTCGAGGATATTCGCCATCTGGTGGTCGGGGCGGCGGGACGTAAATTGCTGGCCAGCGGCGATCTCGACAAGGGGATTTTC
Source organism: Novosphingobium barchaimii LL02 (assembly GCF_001046635.1). GTDB lineage: Bacteria > Pseudomonadota > Alphaproteobacteria > Sphingomonadales > Sphingomonadaceae > Novosphingobium > Novosphingobium barchaimii. Next base: position 1,177,952 of record NZ_KQ130452.1, on the reverse strand, counting down.
TGGGCGGGGATGGTGCAGGGGTTGATCCACGACGTGCCCACCTGCAAGGAACTGATCGAAAGGATCGTTGGCGAAGCCGAGGAGATCGTGAAAACACGCCTCGGTAGAATGCTCGCCTGAAACCCGGCGATCACTGGAGAGGAATCCCCATGACTTACGAGCACATCCTCTATTCGCTGGAGGACGGCGTCGCGCGCATTTCTCTGAACGATCCCAAAACCATGAACGGCGTGACCGAGGCGATGGGTCACGAGATGGTCCACGCCCTCGACGAAGCGGCGCGCGGTGCCCGCGCGGTGCTGCTCACCGGTGAGGGCAAGGGGTTCTGTTCGGGCGCGAACCTTGCTGCGGCGCAGGACATGCTCGCCGATCCGCTGCGCGACATCGGCGGACAGCTGGACCGCGCGTTCAACCCGGTCATTATGGCGATCAAGACCATGGAGCAGCCGGTGGTGACCGCGATTCGCGGCGCTGCGGCTGGCTTCGGCGCAGGCCTTGCAGCGGCGGGTGACGTGGTGCTGATGGCCGAGGGTTCGTACTTCTTCTGCGCCTTCTGCCATGTCGGGCTGGTGCCTGATGGCGGCGCCACATACCTGCTGGCGCAGGCGGTGGGCCGGGTGCGCGCGATGCAGATGATGCTGCTGGGAGAGAAGGTCGATGCCAAGACCGCGCTCGATTGGGGGCTGGCGACGAAGGTGGTGCCCGATGCGGACCTCGATGCCGAGGCGATGAAGCTGGCAAAGGCTCTGGCGCGCGGGCCGCGTTCGTTGGGTATGATCAAGCGGATGGCCTGGGACGCGCTCGATTCCAGCCTCGAGACGGCGCTTCAGGCGGAGCGCAGGAACCAGCGCGAGGCGGGGCGCAGCGAGGACTTCCTCGAAGGCGTCAACTCATTCCTCGAAAAGCGCAAGCCGGTGTTCAAGGGGCAGTAACGCTTCACTTTTCCGTAACCCCACCCCCGCTCATCCTGAGCCTGTCGAAGGATGCTGGCACTGCGCTGTGATCCTTCGACAAGCTCAGGATGAGCGGAGGTGGGGGTTATCCTTGGGCAGAATTCAACAACATTTTCCCCCGCCCGCGCCGCTGAAGCGGGCGTTCTCCCGGTTGCGGAAGAACGCCACGCGGTCCAGTGGCGGGGTGCCGGGGTGGTGCTTCACCATGTGGGCGAGATAGACCTCGTAAGGCGGCTGGCCGACCATGAGGCGGGCGGTCTCCCGCAGGCGTTTGAAGAACCCGCTCATTCCGCCGGGACCATCTGTGCGGGCATTTCGTTCACCGTCGGCCGATCCTCCCGCAAGGCGGCGAGGCAGGTGCGGACCGTGAAGCCCATTAGCGAGATCACCACGAACAGGAACAACACGCAAAGCCCTGCATCGACGCGGTCGTTGAATACGATCGCCTCCATCTGCTCCATCGACTTGGCCGGGGCCAGAACCTGCCCGGCCGAAACCGCGTCCGCAAACTTGCGGGCATGGGCGAGAAAGCCGACCGTGGGATCGCTCGACAGCAGTTTCAGGGTGCCTGCGCTCAGGGTGCAGATCAGCAGCCAGACCGTGGGCACCACCGTCACCCAGGCAAAGCGCTGCTGCTTCATGCGGAACAGCACCACGGTTGAAAGCATCAGCGCCACGGCGGCAAGCATCTGGTTCGAGATACCGAACACCGGCCACAGCGTGTTCACGCCGCCCAGCGGGTCGGTGACGCCCTGGTAGAGGAAGAACCCCCAGCTCGCCACGCAAAGCCCGGTCGCCACCACGCCCGGCAGGAACGAAGTTCCCGCCCGGAACGAGGGCACGGCCAGCCCGATCAGGTCCTGCAGCATGAAGCGTCCGGCGCGGGTGCCGGCGTCAACGGCAGTGAGGATGAACAGCGCCTCGAACAGGATCGCGAAGTGATACCAGAACGCTTTCATCGCCGAGCCGCCGGCGACGTGGCTGAAGATTTCGGCCATGGCGACGGCCAGCGTGGGCGCGCCCCCGGTGCGTGAGACGATGGTGTGTTCGCCTACGTCGCGCGCGGTCTGGACCAGCAGGTCGGCGGAAACCGGGAAGCCCATCGCGGTCACGGCATGAGCGGCGCTGACCGCGTCGGTGCCCAGCACGGCGGCGGGGCTGTTCATGGCGAAGTAGATGCCCGGATCGAGGATCGAGGCGCCCACCAGCGCCATGATCGCCACAAAGGCCTCCATCAACATCGCGCCGTAGCCGATGAAGGGGGCGTCGGTCTCAGTGGCGATCAGTTTGGGCGTGGTGCCGCTGGCGATCAGGGCATGGAAGCCGGAGACCGCACCGCAGGCGATGGTGATGAACAGGAACGGGAACAGGGCGCCCGACCACGCGGGGCCTCCGCCGCCGATGAACTGGGTGAGCGGCGGCATTCGCAGCGGCGGCGCCATGATAACGATGCCCACCGCCAGCGCGCTGATCGCGCCGATCTTGAGGAACGTCGAAAGATAGTCGCGCGGGGCCAGCAGCAGCCATACCGGCAACAGTGAGGCGAGGGCGCCGTAGCCGATCAGAATCCAGCACAGCTGCTCGGGAGTGAAGGTGAATAGCGGTCCCCAGAACGGCGATGCTGCCACGGCCTGCCCGTAGACGATGGCCGCGATCAGGCCCACGAAGCCCAGGATCGACACTTCTCCCACCCGGCCCGGTCTGATCCAGCGCGTGTATGCGCCCATCATCAGCGCCAGCGGGATCGTGGCGGCGACGGTGAACATGCCCCACGGGCTTTCCGCCAGCGCCCGCACCACGATCAGCGCCAGCACCGCCAGAATGATGACCATGATGAGGAAAGCGCCGGCCAGGGCGATGGTGCCGGCCACCGCGCCCATTTCCATGCGCACGAGTTCGCCCAGAGACTTGCCGTCGCGGCGCATCGAGATGAACAGGACCATGAAGTCCTGCACCGCGCCCGCCACCACGACGCCCGCGATGATCCAGAGCGTGCCCGGCAGATAGCCCATCTGTGCCGCCAGCACAGGGCCGACAAGCGGGCCTGCCCCGGCGATGGCGGCGAAGTGGTGGCCGAACAGCACACGCCTGTCGGTGGGCACATAGTCCATGCCGTCGGCGCGGTAATGGGCCGGAGTGGCGCGCCTGCCATCCAGTTTCATGACGTACTGCGCGATGAACAGGGCGTAATAGCGATAGGCGACAAGGAACGTGCTCACCGCGGCGACGACGATCCACAGCGCGTTGATCTGTTCGCCGCGCACCGTTGCCAGAACGGCAAGGCACGCCGCGCCGATCAGGGCGAGAATGATCCACGGGATATGTTTCAAGTCACGCTCTCCTGTTCAGAACCCGGGGGCCTGCCTTAGCCTGTAGGATCGCTTTTGCCCCGAGTGAACCGAAAAGGTCCCGTGCTTACAGCAGCCACGCGATCGGCAGCCGAGAGGCGACGCCGACCATTACACGGTCGAACAGACGCATCCCCGGCTCATCGGTGCGGGGCGGCGCCGTACCGTCGCTCCAGCGCAGTTCGCCATCGGTGCCGAGGGAGACGGCATAGGACGCATCGGGAATGATGCTGTCGAAGGCATCGGCGACGTGCGCCGCGAACAGCGGGCTGTGAATGACGAAGCCGAGTTCGGTGTTCAGCCGGTACGATCGGGGGTCGAAATTGAACGAGCCGATGAACAGGCGCGTCCGATCGACCGTGATGGTCTTGGCGTGGATCGTCGAGGCGCCGGAGCGCAGGGCCGCGAACGAGCCGCTGCCGGTGGCGCGCAGGCGGCTGCCGACGCCGAGCCGGTTGCCCTTGCGGCGCTCTTTCTTGGCGGCCTTTTTCGTAGGCGCGGCGCGCGTTTGGGGGCCGGTTTCGAACAGGCGTACGCCGGCCTTCAGCAGTTGCTTGCGCCACGGTGCATAGCCGGCATGGACCATCGCCACGTCGGTGGCGCCGTACCCGTTGGTCAACACCGATACCGCTACCCCGGAGCGTGCAAGCGCGCAGAGTTGGTCGGTACCCTGCTGGCCGGGGACGAAATAGCCCGAGACGATCGCCAGTTCCTTGAGCGGCGCGCCGATCGTATCGTCCAGCTTGCCGGCGAGCAGTTCGTCGTGCTCGATATCGTGCAAGGCCTTGGCGGGATCGTCGCTGATGACCTCCACCTGCGCCCATTCGAAATCGAGGTCGCCTTGGGCAAGCTGCCTGACCAGCGGCAGGCTGCGCAGGCGTTCGACATAGCGCCGCGCCGAGGCGTCGCTTTCGACCACCGATGCTCGCGATGCCAGCTTCGCGCGCTGGCGCTTGCCTACCCGCGCCAGGATCTGCGCGGCGGGATAGGCCGATGCACTGTTCCAGTAGCGCTCGAAATCCTGTTCGACATCGCGCACCACCGGTCCGATCGCCAGGACGTCGAGGTCGGCGAACATGGCGCCGTCGCCCGCGCCGAAATACTCGTCACCCACGTTGCGCCCGCCCACGATCGTCACGGCGCCGTCGACGGTGAAGCTCTTGTTGTGCATCCGCCGGTTGAGGCGGCCGAATTCGGTGAGGAAGCCGATTGTCTTGGGGAAGCGGATGCGGAACGGGTTGAACAGCCGCACCTCTATATCAGGGTGGTCGTTCAGCGCGGACAGCACATGGTCCAATCCGGTGATGCCGTTGTCGTCCAGCAGCATGCGAACCCGCACGCCGCGCCGGGCCGCTTCGTGGACTGCTTCGAGCAGGAGGGTGCCGGTGCGATCGCCGTGCCAGATGTAATATTGCAGGTCGAGCGTGCGCTCCGCCGTGCGGGCCAGCAGCAGGCGCGCCGCGAAGGCATCGATGCCGTCGCTCAGCAGGTGGACGCCGGAGAGGCCGGGGTGCCCCGATGTCTGCGCCGCCACGGAACGGGATAGCGAGCTGTCGCCGGGCAGGGGAAGGCGGGCAGTTGCGGGGGGCGTTCTGCGGGGCAGGCGGCTGGCGAGGCAAAGCGCCGCGCCTGCGGCGGCAATGCTGCCAAGCCCTATCGCCCAGCGCCGTCCGGCGCCGCGCCCAGCGCCGCTCAGGGCCGTTCTAAACGGGCTCACCCGTGCCATTGCTACTCCTGGTGTTCGTTGCGGTCATGCGTTCCTGACACGGAATGCAAGCGGTGTGGAACGGCCGAAGGACCCGGCTTGATCCCCGTGAATTGCAAGCCATCTAAGGCACATGGCAATGCCCGCGCAATCGGGCAAAAACAGGAAAACGGGCAGGAGCGCCAGATTGAACGACCCACAGGACGAGGTGCTGAATTTCTGGTTTCGCGAACTGACGCCGCAGGACTGGTTCAAGGGCGGCGAGGCGCTCGATGCGTTGGTTCGCGGGCGCTTCGCCGATCTGCATCGGCAGGCCGGTGCGGGCATGCTGGACGACTGGGCGGCCACCCCGCTCGGCCGGCTGGGGTTGATCCTGCTGCTCGATCAATTCTCAAGGCACATCCATCGCGACACTGCCGCCGCGTTCGAAACGGACGTTCGCGCCCAGCAATTGGCGGTCGAGGGGATGGCGATGGGCATGGACGAGAAGCTGGCGTTCGGGCAGCGCCAGTTCTTCTACATGCCCTTGATGCACGCCGAGGACCCGCAGCTTCAGGCGATGAGCATCGAGCGGTTCACCGCGCTGCGTGACTTTGCTCAAGATGTCTTGCAGTTCGCGCAAGGCCACAAGGGCGAGATCGACCGTTTCGGCCGTTTTCCGCACCGTAACGAGGCGCTGGCAAGGACCTCGAGCGAGGGCGAACGCGCATTCATCGACGGATGAGCGCAGCCGCTGCGTGTCAGGCAGCGGCGTCCTGCGGTTGGGGCACGCGGATGCGCGCGATCAGCCCGCCTTCGGGCGAAGAAGCGAAGGTCAGTTTGCCGTCGAACCGCATCATCAGGCGGTGCGCCGTGGGAATGCCCAGCCCGAAGCCCTTGGTGTCGCGCGCGCGGGCTGCATCGAGGCGGAAGAACGGGTCCAGGATCGCATCGAAGTAGCATGACGGGATGCCGGGCCCCGAGTCGGCGATCTCTATGCACCAATGGCCCTCGACGCGGCGAATAGTGATGCGCGCTTCTCCGCCGAACTGGATCGCGTTTTCGATCAGGGCTTCGAGCGCCAGCGACAAAGGTTCGCGGAAGGTCCGGACGCTGGCCGTACCCTCGACGGCGAACCGCGCCCTGCCGCGATACGGGAACAGCACGCCCCGCACCAGTTGTCCCAGTTCCACCGTCTCCGGCTCGGCATCGAGGTGCTGCGCGCGCAGGAAACGCTGGAGCGAGGCGAGCAGGGCCTCCATCTCGTCCACGCTGGCCAGGATCACCCCGCCCAGTTCGGCGTCGTCGATAAGTTCGGCGGCTACCTTCTGGCGCGAAAGGGGGGTGCGCAGATCATGGCTTATCGCCTCGAACGACCTGGCCTGATCCTGAAGCAGGCGCGCAATGCGGTCCTGCATGACGTTCATCGAATGCGCCAGTTTGCGCAGGTCCGGCGATCCGGTTTCGCGCACGGTGACCTGGCGGCCCTGGCCGATAGCGTCGGCGGCGTCGCTCATCCGGCGCAGGGGGCGGGTGAGGACGTGCAGTGCGGCAAGGCCGATGGCGAGGCAGGCCAGCGTCGTGGCTAGCGTAAGCACGGTGGCGCGCAGGGCCACCGGCCACGCGGCGTTCATATCGCGCGAGCGGAAGTTCAGCCAGTGTTCGTCGGTCAGCCGGATCGAGCCGACGAGATCGCGCTTGCCATGGCCGACATCGCGCACCGCAAGGCGCAGCGACCGCCCGCCGAGCGACGGTTCCCATTCGACGATGCGGGTGGCGATCGCCCGCAGCGTTTCCGAAGGTGCAGACGCGGCAACGGAAGGCGCATTGGCCACGGCTGCGGCGAGGTGGCGCGTGCTCATGGTGGGGGCGGTGAGCCGCGGGTCGAGCGCGTGAATCCGGTCGCTCACCACCAGCATCTCGGCAACGCGGCGGGCGTGGTCCTCGCGAAGGGTCTGGTGGTCGATCGACTGGTAGAAAACGAGGCTGGCCACGAGCTGCATCACGCCCAGAAGCAGGAACACCAGCGCAACGTAGACCGCGAAGCGCGGGGCAAAGGGTCGGGCCACCTGTTATCCTCTCTCGCGTTGTATTTCCCACGTTCGGCGGCACGATACGGTGGGTCTTTGATCTTGCGGTTCCATCCCGGCCCACCGGCGTCAACACAAGCATTGCTGCCAGCAATGATTTGATACGCAATCAGGCGCAGGCGCAATGGTGCGCAGGCTTTCGCGCCGGTTTCGGCCGCTTGACAAGAGCGTCGCCCATCTGGAAGCCCCGGCTGGTAGTTTCGTGTGAAAGGCCGGGAAGGACAACGATGCCGATCATCGTCGACAAGCAGGAGCGCCGGTCTCTCGTCCTGTCGGTCGCGTTCGACCTTGTTGCGGACAGGGGGATAGATGCGCTGACCTTCCGCGAGATCGCGGCGGCGACGGCGTGCAGTACCTCGATCGTGTCGCATTATTTCCGCAACAAGAACGAGCTGCTCTTCGGCGTCTACCAGCTCGCCAACGACCGCGCCCGCGAGCGTTTGGAGGCGGCGTTCGATGCCGGCCTGCCGCTGCTGGACTGCCTGGGCGAGATCATGCCGCTGACCGCAGGCGCGCGGGCCAACTGGCGCGTATGGATCGCGTTCTGGGGCAGGGCGCACCTTGAGCCGGAATATCTTGAAGAACGCCGCCGGGCTGCCGAGCAGAGCCTCGAACTTTATCGGGTGATGCTGGTGCGGCGCAGCGCTCGCCCGGTCGAAGACGGCGACCTGTTGTTCGAAGCGCGGCGGCTGATCGCCTCGGTCGCGGGGATTTCGCTTGAAGCCTGCTTTGCGCCCGACGACTGGACCGCCGGGCGTATGATCCAGGTTTTGACAGCACAGCTGGCCGACCTTGGCTTCGCCGCGGATGCCTGACAACACCTGTTTAATCTGACAGGCACCAGATAAAAAATATCGGGTTAGTCTCTCCACAATCGGCGCCGCGACGCAGACGCCAGCATGGGAGAGAACGATGATCCGCCACGTGGTGATGCTCAAATTCAAGAAAGACGCCGATCCGGCCAAGATTGACCTGTTCATCGAGGAAGTGAAAAAGCTGTCCCATCTCAACCGCGAGGTGCGCGACTACAGCCATGGCAAGGTGGTCCACACCCGCTTCCATTCCGGCGATTTCGACTTCGCCAACTGCTGCGACATCGACACCTACGAAGCGATGGAGCGATACATGTCGCACTGGTCGCATCTGCGCATGACGCCTTTCCTGCCCGACATCCTGGAGAACATGATGTCGTTCGATTGGGAGATCGACTACCACGGTCCCGCCTTCGACGAAGGTCTCGCCGCCGAGGAAGCGGAGCGCGAGAAGGCCCGTGTGCTCAAGCTCCACGAAGATCCCGCCAAGGCCTATGTCCCTGAAGTGCGCGGCCAGACCCGCGAGCGGGCGCTGGAAATGTGCGCGGCGGCCGGTGTCGAACTTTCGGCCGACGAGGAGGAGATCATCGGCTCGGTCTGGGCGCCGAACCGCATCATGTTCGTCACCCCCGATGCGGGAACTGAAGTGGCCAGGGGTTCTTCGATCAGGATCGGCATCACCGGAGACTGGCTTACCGGCCCGGCAGTGCCCGGAGGCGATGCGCCCGCGTGGTGAGCGAGCCGGATGCCGGTCATGACCTGTCACAAGGGACAGTGCCCGTGCGCCGTTCACGCGGCGATGAAATGCCAGGACAAGATAAAGAGGATCGCCACGCCATGATCGTGCTCGCCGGACACCTGAAGACCTCGCCTGACCTTGTCGAGGAGCTTGCCGATGCGCTGCGTTCGCTGGTCGAACCGACGCTGCAGGAGGATGGCTGCCTGGGCTACCACTTCGCCCTCGACAGTCGCGAGGACGGCACCGTGCTCGCCTATGAACGCTGGCGGGACGAAGATGCGCTGGCGGGGCACCTGGCCCAACCCACAGTGCAGGCCCTGCTGGGCGGCTGGGCGGATCGGATCGACACGACCGGCGTGCGCAAGTTCGACGCCACCAACGAGCGCAGCTTCGCAGACTGACGCGGCGATGGAAACACTGGGAGAGAGACAATGATGAACCGCCGCATAGTGCTGGATTCGCGCCCCACCGGGGTGCCTTCGCCCAATAACTTCCGCATCGAGGAAGCCCGGTTACCCGAGATCGGGGAGGGGCAGGTCCTGCTCGAAAACCGGGTCTTCGCCATCGATCCGGCAGTGCGCGGGATGCTCGACGACGTGAAGAGCTACATGCCGCCGGTGGAGATCGGCGGCCTTATCCCGACGATGGTGCTGGGCCGCGTGGTCCAATCGCGCCACCCCGAATTCCGCGAGGGCGACTATGGCCGCGCCTTCATCGGCTGGGAGACCCATTCCGTGATCTCGCCCGGCAGCGTCGGCTTCGAGAACGTGCGCGTCGCCGATGACCTGCCGCTTACCGCTTACATGGGTGCCTGCGGCTGGTCGGGCATCACCGCTTATGTCGGCCTCAAGCGCTACGGCGAAATACGCGAAGGCGACGAAGTGCTGATGAGCGCGGCGGCCGGTGCGGTGGGTTCGGTTGGCGGGCAGATCGCCCGGCTCTCGGGCTGCCGCGTGGTCGGCACGGTGGGCTCCGATGCCAAGGCGCGCCACATCACCGAAGACCTTGGCATGCACGGCGCGATCAATTACCGGGACTGCAAGGACCTAGACGCCGAGATCGCAAGGCATTTCCCGGACGGCATCGACCTTTATTTCGACAACGTCGGGGGCATCACGCTCGACACCGTGTTGCCGCGCATGAAGGGGTTCGGGCGTATTCCGGTCTGCGGAATGATCGCCAATTACAATCACCAGACCGATCCCTACCGTCTGAAGAACATGTGGCAGGTGCTGGTCAATCGCATCACTATGCGCGGTTTCCTTGCTTACGAGGCGGTGGACATGCTGCATGAGGCTGAGGATGCGCTGGCGAACTGGGTGCGCTCGGGCCAGCTCACTGCCACCGAGAACGTCGCCACGGGTCTCGAAGCGACGCCGGACGCCTTCATCCGCCTGATGTCGGGCGAGACCACCGGCAAGACGCTGGTGCGCCTTGACGAGACCGTATCGACCCTTGCGGACTGGAAGGTTGCCGCGCATGTCTGACGGCGCCACCGCGGCGCTGATCGCCAAGGCGCGCCTCGGTGAACTGGTGGCTGAATATGCGCAACTTATCGACTGGCTCGACTGGGACCGGCTGAGCGACGTGTTCTGGCCGGAATCGCTGTTCGACTTCGGCATGTTCAAGGGCGATTTCGGGGAATATCGCAAATTCGTGGCTGAACTGGAGGAGGGCTATTCGCGCCGCCTCCACATGTTCGCCATGCCTGTGGTCACGTTGACAGGAAAGCAGGCGAGGATCGATGCGGGGTGCGTGATCGTCTGCCGCACCGATGACCCTGCGCCGGGCATCGACGATACGTTCTGGGGGCGGTACCTCTTCACCGCCGAATGCCGAGAGGGGGAATGGCGTCTGTCGGGGCTCACGTATGTGCTCAACCTGTTCGACCGCGTGGAGCGGCAGGTTGACGATCGCGGCGGGCCGATGACTTTCGGTGACGGGCTGTCCCCGGCACATCCGCTGTTTGCGGGGAGGTAGCATTACGGGAACAGAAGAGTTTTCCGTTCCCGCTCGCTCAAAGCCTGCCAAAAGACCCTGGCTGCGGCGCTACCCGCGCGTATCTCCTGGCCATGTCTTCTGCGCCGCCCATTCGGCGGCTTCCAGCTTGTGCAACTGCTTCTCTACGGTTTGCATGATGGCGGCGCCTTCTGGGTCGCGGCAGCCCATGCCGTAGGTCAACGCCGTACGCGTACCGTCGGCGGCGATCCATTCCAGTGTCAGGTGCGACATGTCGCTGACGGCGACCTTGCACGCAAACTCCGTCTCAATGCCGGTTTCGGGCCGCAGTGCGGCCAGGGCGCCGCGCACGTCCTCGTAAGCCGTTCGACCCACCGAATGCGCGCGCTGGCCAAGGACGGCAGTGTGCCGCTCGCCCTTGAAATCGACCCGCCCGGCCGGGGTGACCGCAAGGGTGTAGACCGGGCAGAAGCCGAAGCATGGCCCGCGAGAGATGCGGATTTCCTCACCTCCCTGAGCCGTAACGGGAAGTGTGGGGGCACCGGACCGCACGCGGGGGGTGCAGCATATCAGCAGTCCGGTGCCCAGGACGACGGCAACGACGAATGTCGCGCGCATCGCCCTTTACCAGCCCACCGAGACCGACGCGCGCAGGGCCAGATCGACCCGCCCGTGACGGTCTTCGGCGGAAACTTCTCCGCCCATCGTAAAGCCGGACGAACCACCAATCGCCCGCAGGCGCGCGAACCAGCCGCTCGTCGCATCGTCGCCGGTGAGGGTGAAGTCCTTGCCGCCGTCGAAGTGCGCGGTGGTCGCGCCCAGGCCGCCCTTGACGATTTCACGCCAGCCACCTTCGGTTTCCATGCGCAGCCAGTTTTCGTCCTTGGCGCGCATACCCAGGAAATCGACGCCCACGGTCATGCTGGGGTTCACCGCCAGTTCGTCGCTGGTGCGGGCATCCACGATCAGGTTCAGCGTCTCGCCGCCCTTTTCGGTGTAGCCGTTCTCCTTCAGGCGCAGGTAGTCGACGGTGACGCCGGGCCGGAAGAAGAAGAACTGCCCGCCGCCCTCATAGGCTGCGCCGCCGCTGGCAGTGACGAAATTGCCCTTCCAGCTGGCATCCATCTTGCGGTTCACCGTCTCGGTGCCGATGGCGCCGGTGAAGGTGCGTTCCCCGTCGAAGTCGGCCTTGCCGAACGAGCCGCGCGCGAAGGCGCTTAGCGGACCGAACTTGCCGCGCCAGTGCGCCGCCAGTTCGAACGCGGTGGAGTCCACCTCGGAGACCTGGCCGTTCTTATGGTTGTTCCACAGGTAGGCGAACGTGGCGCCGAATCGGCCCATCTTGGTTTCGTACTCGCCGCTAGCGGACCACGCGTAACCGCTCAGCTTGTAGGCCGCGCTTTGGCCGGTCTTCCGGTCGCTGCCCCAGACCGCCATGTTAAGCGAGGTGGTGAAGCGGCCGCTGCGGGTTATGGGCCCTTGAGGGTCCTGCATCTGGCGGGCGAGGGCGCGGGTGCCCAGGCTCAAGCCCTCGAAGGCGCCGCCCGCATGATCGGGTAGCAACTGGCCAACGGCGGCGCGGAACTGGTCGCCGTTGGTGATGCCCAGAAACACGTCGCCGATCTTCTCGTCCTTGCCCAGTACGTCGAACACCGCGTCGTAAGCCGATGCGCCCGAGCGGTTGAGGCCCAGTTCGCTGACGGTGCGGCGCGATACATCGACGACGATGGTGTTGGCGGCGGCCTCCTTGTCCAGCTCGGCCTTGAACATGAAAGGCACGAGGTCGGTGTTGGTGGCGAGCTTGTCACGCCCGGTCAAATTGCCGGCGGTTAGGACCTGATAGCTGCCCTCGGCCGTGGCGACATCGGCAAGACGGATCGCCAGCTTCGAGCCATCCGCGAAGCTGGCATTGCCCGAAACGGTGTAGGCCGAGCCAGCCCCGGCGGTCTTGTCCAGCGTCACCAGCACCACGCCGCTCGCACCTACATCGAGCGAGCCGATCGAAGCGGGTTTGTTGATGTCGAGCGTACCGCCCGCGACCTTGACCGCGAGATTGGCCGAATTGGCGATCGAGCCGCCGAAGTAGGCGGTGCCCGACAGGTTCAGCGCATCGGCGCCGCCGCCAAAGTCCACCGCGCCATTGTAGGCGCTGGTCCCGGCCAGCGAGATCGTATCCGCGCCCGCACCGAAGCTCACCGCGCCTGTCTGTACTGCATCGCCCAAAAGATTGAGCGTGTTGTTGCCGCCGCCGAAGCTGACGTTGCCGGTCAGCGTGCCGTCGGCCAGATCGAGCAGGTCGTTGCCGCCGGCCAGCCTTACGTCGCCGACGATGGCCGGTGCGGTGATCCCCGAGGCGACCTGCGTCTGCCTGATCGTGACATTGCCGGTAGCAGTTGTCAGGTCGATGGCGATGTTGCGTGCGCCGGGCACCTCGGTGCTGGCCTTGGCGCCGGTGGCCGAGATGGTGCCGGCATTCTCGATCAGGTTCACCGTGCCGCTGGCGTCGGAGATGGCGGTGGCCGATCCCTTTTCGCCCGCAACGGCCTTGATCGTGCCGCTGTTGCGGATCGTCGGCAAGCTGCCGCCCGCGTCGACGCGTACGGCAGTGGCAAGGGCGCCGGCGGCATTGCCACTGGTGGCCGAAATCGTGCCGGTGTTCTGGAGTTGCGGCGTGGTCGCGCCTGCACCGACGCGGAGCGCGGTGGCGCTGGCGCCGTTCGAGGTTGCGTTCACTGTCCCTGAAACGCCAATGCCGTTGGCAATGCTTACCGCGCCGCCGCGTCCGCCGATGACCAGCCCATTGGCGTTCACGCCTGCGTAGAGGCCCTGGCCGTCCACGGCGCCGTCGATGATGAGGCCGAACTGGCTGGCGGTTCCGGCGACCGGGCCGATGGTGACGGCGCGGTCGGTCGCCCCGATCTGCATGGCAGCCGCGGAGCCGTAGGAGACGACCTTGGCATTGCCTTCCTTGGTGTCATCTATGCCGTCAGCGTCCGAATCCGGCTTTGCAGGGTCGGCCTTGGGAGCAACGGCAAGGATGATGCCGCCGCTGACGTTACCCTCGACGATCAGCGCCGAACCGCCCTGCAGCAGGTCGTCCGCGTCGAGCTTGGACGGGTCGGCAGGCGGAGTGGTGTAGCGGTAGCCGGTCGCGGCGATGGTTCCCTGAACCACCATGGCGCCGTTCACGTCCCCGGCGAAACGCGCTCCGATGGCATCCTTGCCTTGCGCCGAAACCGATCCGGCAAGGCGCACGTTGCCGTCGATGGCTTGCGCCGAAATGCCCACCGTGCGGTCGCCCAGCACGGTGGTGGTGCCGTCATGGGTGAAGGCGCCGGTCAGCTTGCCGCCCAGGGCAATGCCAGCCGAATCGTTGCCCTTGACGGTGATCGTGCCGCTCTGGGTAAACTTGCCGGTTTGGTCGCCCTTGGTGCGGATGCCGGTGCGGTTCGCGCCGAGCGCGAAGGGACCATCGAGGTCGCCGTCCTTGTCGGTGTCGGTGGGGACATAGGGTTCGTCGACGGTAATGGTGCCGGTGTTGACGATGTCGCCGCTGGTTCCCGCCAGCGAATCGATGCCTACCGCGCCGTTGGCGTTGCTGATCGCAAGCGCGCCCGCATTGGCGACGGCGTGGTTGCTATCCTGCGTGATCGCGGTGCCGGCGGTAAGGGTGACGCCGCCGTCCTTGGTGACGTTGATGGCATCGGCGGCGCCAGCCTTGATGGTCGAGGTCTTGAGCGGAGAGGTTCCCTTGGTCTTCACGTCCTCCGCGTGCGCGGCGGTGGAAATCGCCAGCAACGCGGTCGTGGCGAGAAGCGTCTTGGCAGACAGGTAGCGAGGCATCTTCGTCCCTTCAGGTCGGTAATGACCCTTGAGACGGAGGCAGGTGGGGGGAGCCTTGAAAAAATGTTCGGGGGTCTGGCAGAGCACCCTTCGACAAGCTCCGGGTGAGCTGAAGTTGCTTGGTGCTTCCAACAGGGTTCTACAGGTTACGCGATACTTTCAACACCGCTCAGGCTGAGCTTGTCGAAGCCCCCGCCGCCTAAAACCGCGCGTCCAGCCCCAGCCTGATCGTGCGCGGTCGCAGCGGCGTCACCTGATCGCGCCCGGTCCCGAAAGGCGTGCCCAGCGAGAAGCGATTGCCGTGTGAGTTGGTAAGGTTGTTGACCGTCAACGTCACGCCGTAACGCTCAGTACCCACACGGATATCCGCCCCGCTATCGAGGTAATCGCCCTGAGGCTGGCCCAGTTCCGGCCCGATGCCGAGCCGGGATTCGCCCACATAGCTGGCCCAGCCGTTGGCACTCAGGCGCAGGCGTTCGCCCAGATCCCGGTTCCACCCGATCCCGATCCGGCCCGAGAACTGCGCGATATTCGGCACCTGCATGGAGCGAGCCAGCGTCGCATCGACAAGGCTCATGCCAGCGATGTCGTATGCCGGTGCAGTCCGCGCCACCAGCGCGAGGAGTTCGGTGGGCGGCGTATCGACCTTGCTCCGGTTCCAGGTCGCCCCGGCCTCGAAACGAAGGCCTGTCATGAGCTGGACACCGCCGCTCACGCTGGCCGACCAGACCCGCCCGTCACCGATATTGGCAGTGGAGGGCAGGCCGGAATTATCGATGAAATCCGCCTGGATATCGCGCCAGCGGGTGAAGGATATGCTGGCGGCGATGTCGAAAACGCCCGCACCGGGCCGTCCGTGGCGCACGCCGAATTCCCAGGTCCCGGTGCGGTCGCCCTTGAAGCGGCGGACGAAATCGCTTTCAATCGCGAAGCCGCCGGGGCGAAAACCCTCCTGATAGCGCATGTAGAGCGCGGTCTCGCCAAACAGCTCGGCATTCAGCGCGACCGAGGGCAGGACTGTGGTGGCGCTGCGGTCCGCCGTCATTGCCTCGCGGGCCATGGCGATGAATGCGGCGTCGGCGGGCATCACATCCTCGCCCGCGCCGCTCAGCCGCGAATGGGTCACGCGTCCGCCTGCCGTGGCGGTCAGGCCGGGGCGGATGCGCATGCTGGCCTCGGCGTAGAGCGTGGCCTCGTCGATGGTATTGCGCACGCCGGTGGCGGCGGCGGTGGAAACTTCGGTCTCGAACCCGCGCCGCAGGACGGTGCGGTTGTGGGTATAGCTGGTGCCGATGATCCAGCTGAAGCCGCCGCGCTCGGGCTGCCACAGGCGGGTTTCGTGGGCGATCATGCGGGTGCGGTTTTCCTGCGCGAACACACGCGGCGCGTCGGCGGAAAGGCTGGCGTCGTAACGCTCCTCCAGATGCTGGCGCACGGCCCCGGTGGTTGAGCGCACGCGGATGTCGCCGATCCGTCCCGAGATCACGAACTGCCCCATGGCATAATCCGCGTCGGAGCCTTCCTGCACCCGTGCATCGCTCGTCAGCGGCGGCTCGGCATAGCGGGTGGCGTACTGGCTGTCGCGGGCATGGGTGGACTGGCCAAGGCCGATCAGATCCACGGTCCACTCCGGCCCAAGTCGCGCGCGCAGGCTGGCCCGCCCGCCAATGATGCGGGTGCGGTTGACGTCCTTGCGGCCTAGCAGCGGCTTGTCGATATAGCCGCCCAGCGTCGCCGCATCGAAGTTGGCGCGAAAGGCCACTTTTTCGCTCACCGGCAGGTTGATGGTGGCCGCGCCGTCGCCGCCGGGCGAGCCGTTCTGGGTCAGCGAACCGCCGAGCGCGGCCGATCCGCTGGTCTCTCCCATGACCGGGGCATTGGGGACGAGGCGAATGATCCCGCCCAGCGATCCTGCGCCGTAAAGCGTGCCCTGCGGCCCCTCCAGCACTTCTACGCGGGCCATGTCAGACAAGCGCAGGTCAGGGTCGGGGGCGTTGTAGGTAAGACGCAGGTCGCCAAGGTACTGGCCCACGGTGGCCTGCGTCGGCCCCGTGAAGCTGGAATCGGCGATGCCGCGGATAAATAGCTTGTTGCGCCCGCTGCCCAGGTGAGTGGAGGTGACCGTTGCTAGGCGCTGGGTGATCTTCTCGGTGCCGCCGATGCCGCCGGCTTCCAGCGAAGCACCATCAAGGATCGAGACCTGGCCCGGAATCTGCCCGATCGCAAGATCGCGTTTGGAAGCGATCACGATGATGGGTTTGGCGGCCGCCTCATCTGTGGGTGAGGGGCCGCGCGCCTGCGAAGGTGCGCGGCGCGGCGCGCTGGGCCGGGGCGCAGGCACGGCCTCGATCCGCCACGCGCCGGGGCCGACCGCCACCGCGCGGCCCCCCGCCGAGCGGGCGAGACGGCGCACGGCCTCGGCAGGGGTCATCCTGCCGTGCAGGGCCGCTACCGCACGCCGCGCGATCTGCGGGTCGGCGACGACGATGCTCGATCCGGTCTGCCGCGCCAGTTCGATAGCGACATTGCCCATTGTCCCGGCGCGCGTGGCGACAACCACGTCCTGCGCGGAGGCGGCTGCCGGCAGAGCCAGCGGCGTGGTCAGCATGGCCGCCACGATCAGGTGCACCCGCCGCATGACTTACCTGGCGCCGATCACCCAGCGATTGGCCTGCGCCTCCACCGATAGCCCAAGCAACGGACCGATGGCGGCGGGGTCCTTGCGCAGCGGGGCGATGAGGATCGAGCCGGACACGGCGCCGCTGCCGCCCGGCGCGGCAGCATAGTCGATGCCGGTCGCGCGCTTGAGCTGAGCGGCGACCTCGGCTGGCGATGCCGCTTCGAAAGTCAGACGGCCTTCGCGCCATTCGCCGACTTGTGCCGGCGCGATCTTCGATACGCTATAAGTCGCGGCGGTGCTGCGCAGTACTTCGCCCGGCGAGACGCGCACGTCCGCTCCGGACGGATCGAATTGCACGGCGCCTTCGGACACGGCAACGCTAAGGCCCTCATCATCGTGGCGCACGTCGAAGACGGTGCCGATGTCGACAAGCTGTTTGTCGCCCACTCGCACCGCGAATGGGTTTGCTTCGTCGTGCCTGACGGTGAACAACGCTTGGCCTTTGTCGAGCTGCGCGAAGCGGTGGTCGCGGCGGTCGAAAACGACGGTCGTGCCGCCCGCCAGCTCGATACGCGTACCAGCGTCCAGCGTGACCGCACGGGTTTCGCCCAGCGCGGTCTCGACCGTATAGAGATCGCGCCGCTCGCCCTGGAACATCCAGACCGCGCCCACCAGCGCAACGCAGGCCGCGACCGCGCCGCCCAGCCACATGGGCCCCGATCCTGCATGAGCAGCCTGCAAGGCAGGGGCATATTCCTCAACGATGTCGTCGTTGGCGGGGCCGGATGCAGCGGCGAGGCCGGCGGCATCAGTGACGGCGGCGGTCACCTCGTCATAGGCGCGCGCGTGGGCGGGGTCGGCCTCCAGCCATAGGGTGAACGCTTCCCAGTCGGCGAACGCGGGGTCGCCCGCGCGCACTGCCCAATCCAGCGCCTGTTCCTGTATCGTGCCGTCACTCGCCATCACGCGCTCCTTATGCGGCGAAGACGGAGACGATCGGCAGCGGCCTTGATTGCCCATGGGGCCAGCGGCTTCATGGCGCGCGTTCCTTCCATTCGGCCAGCGCGCGGTAGGCGACGCGAAGGTCGCTTTCCACCGTGCTCAGGCTGATGTTCATGTCTGCCGCGATGGTCTTCTGCGGCGCTCCGTCGATCCGGTGGCGGCGGAAGATCGCGGCGATGCGGGGGCCAAGTCCGTCCAGAAGCGCTAGGACGCTGGCGGCCTCCTGTGCAGCGGCGATGCGCCGTTCGGCCGATGGTTCGGCGGAAACGCCCGGAGGATCGCCGGCGTTGACGTCGCTCCAGTCCCGGTCGCGCGCGCCGGCCTGCCTTTGCGAGCGGAAGCGGTCGATCATCAAGAGGTCGGCGGTGCGGAACAGGTACGACAGCGGCGAGGCGACCGGGCCGGGGCTGCTTGCGGCGATCTTCAGCCATACTTCCTGCACCAGATCCTCCGCCGCCTCTCCGGCGCCGCGCGCGCGCAGGAATCGGACCAGCTTCTCCCGGTTATCGAGAAAAGCCGCTTCAAGCCCGGCACTGGAGGATTCTGCTGTCACTGGCTGCTTGGATTGCTGTAGTCGCCAGCGCAGATAGACGTTCGCAGCCCTGCGGGGAAGTGCCCGATCACCAAGCGCCAGATTGCGGTGACGCGAGCAGGAGCGCAGGCGCGCTCAGCGCAGAATTTGCGCCAATCCCGCCAGATCCTGCGCAAACCGTGTATGTTCACGCTCCCGCGCTTCGCCGTCGAGGCGCAGGAGGTAGCTGGGGTGGGCGGTCAGCCAGATCACTGTACCGTCGCCCTGCGTCAAAGCCTGTCCGCGTTCGCGGCCGATGGACGGGGTGCGGCCCATCAACCCCCGTGCGGAGCTCGCGCCCAGAGCGAGGATGACTTTCGGCTTGACCAGTGCCCGCTCGCCATCCAGCCACCAGCGGCACATGTCGATCTCGCCAGCAGTGGGGTTCTGGTGGAGGCGTATTTTGCCGCGCGGCGCGAACTTGAAATGCTTGACCGCATTGGTGACGTAAGCGGCCGAGCGGTCGATGCCCGCTTCGCCCATCGCGCTGTCGAGGATCTGTCCGGCGGGGCCGACGAAGGGCCGGTTTTCGAGTTCCTCGGTATCGCCGGGCTGTTCGCCCACGATCATCAGCCGTGCATCGCTTGCACCTTCGCCCATCACGGCGCGGGTGCCGTTACAGCCGATGGTGCAGCGGCGGCACTGCGCGATGCCTCCGGCAATCGCTTCCAGGCTGGCGGGCGCGGCGTCGTCGAACAGGCTTGCGCCGGTAGCGATCATCGATGCCTCGCGCTTGTGGGCGCCGGCGATGAGATCGGCGATTTCACGCGCTTCGGGCAGGTTTTTCCAATACCGCCGCGGCATTTCCTTGACCATCATGCCGACTTTCAGGCGCGCCGGGTTGAAGATCGAACGATAGTAGCTGACCCACAAGTCCTCGACGGCATCCTCGCCGGGAGCGTCTTCGCGCGAGCCGGGCGGGCCTTCCAGCAGTGCCATGCCATCCCAGTGCAGCGAGAGGCGAGGGGTCAGGATCGACCAGCGCTGGCTCGCGAAGCGATTGACGAAGAAATCGGCAGTGGCTCGCTCGATATGATGGTCGGGTTCGAACCAGGCCACGTAGCGTTCCACACCGTCCTCGTCCGTCACCGAGCGGAAGCGGACGAAGGCGTGCATCTTGTGGATGTCGCGCCGCACCTGCATCGCCATGCGTCGCAGCGCGCCCACGTCAGGATCAGCCGCATCGTCGAGCAGGCGGGGGCGATCCTGCAGCCGCCAGAGCAGGCGATAGAGCAGATCGAGTCGCTCGGGTGCCGAATGCAGGACAGCGGTGCGAGCAAGGTCCATGAAGACGCGGCTGGCGCGCACTTCGCGCGGCGGCGCCGGAGCGGCCGGAGGCGTAACGGTATCGGCGAAGAGATCGGCTGTCCCGCCGCCGTCGCTCCATGCGACCATTTCGGGCGGTGTCCCGCTGGCGATCAGCCGCCGCGCGTTGGTGCGCCAGGCCTCGAAGTCGTCAGGCTCGGCGAGGTCCGCCGCGATCATCCGAACAGTTCCATCTGTTCCGCCTTTGGCGCCAGTCGCGCGCGCAGGTCCGCGCGGTCGGTGAGCAGGGTGGGGCGCCAGTCGGCAGTGACGATGAAAGGCCGGAGCTTCTTTACCGAGACGGTCAGGCGCGCCACATCCTCCAGCCGGATCGTGCGATAGCGGCGGGCGGCGAGCAACGCGTCTATCGCCTTGGTGCCCAGTCCGGGGACACGCAGCAGCGCCTCGCGAGGGGCGCGGTTGACATCGACGGGGAAACTCTCCCGGAATTTCAGCGCCCAGGCCAGTTTGGGGTCGATGTCGAGCGGCAGCATCCCGTCCCTATCGGCCGCTGCCTGCACTTCGTGCGGTGCGAAACCATAGAACCGCATCAGCCAATCGGACTGGTAGAGTCGATGTTCGCGCATCAGCGGCGGGCGCTTGAGCGGCAGCACGGCGCTTGCTTCCGGGATCGGGCTGAAGGCGGAATAGTAGACCCGGCGCAGCGCAAACCTGTCGTAGAGCGTGCTGGCCTTGCCGACGATCTGCGCATCGCTGGCGCCGTCCGCGCCGACGATCATCTGTGTGGATTGTCCGGCGGGCGCAAAGCGCGGGGCTTTGGTAAAACGCTTTTGCGAATCGCGGGCGTCGTCGATGGCGCTCGACAGGTTGCCCATCGCGCCTTCAATCGTGGCGCTATTCTTGTCGGGTGCGAGGCGGGCGAGCCCGGCATCGGTGGGCAGCTCGACATTGATCGAGACGCGGTCGGCCCACAGCCCCGCCTGCGCGACGAGTTCGGGATCAGCCTCGGGGATGGTCTTGAGGTGAATGTAGCCACGAAAATCGTGTTCTTCCCGCAAGATACGGGCAACTTCTATAAGCTGTTCCATCGTATGGCTGGAAGATTTGATGATGCCCGAGGACAGGAACAGCCCCTCGATATAATTTCGACGATAGAATGAGAGGGTCAGGTCGACCACTTCCTGCGGCGTGAAGCGGGCGCGGCGCACGTTCGAGCTCTTGCGGTTTATGCAATAATGGCAGTCGAACACGCAGTGGTTGGTCAGCAGCAGCTTGAGCAGCGAAATACAGCGCCCATCCGGGGCATAGGCGTGACAGATGCCCATGCCTTCGGTGGTCGACCCCAGTCCCTTGCCGTCGCGACTATTGCGCTTCGTGGTGCCCGATGAGGCGCACGAAGCGTCGTATTTGGCAGCATCGGCGAGAATCGCGAGCCGCTCCATGACGGTTGGACGGGACATTTGTTCATTATATGTTCTTATGACTTTCGGCGCAACCCTCCGTTTTGGCTTGTCTCAATCACCTGATCGAAACGCCCGGCGGTCTGGAGGCAGACCGCCGGGCTGGGACCTCCGGGGGGACGGGAGGCCATGTCGGCGCGCCGATGGGCGTGCCGGTGTCGGCGTCGCTCTGCGCTTAGCGCAGCAACGACAGGACGTTCTGCTGGCTCTGGTTGGCCTGGGCGAGCATCGCGGTGGATGCCTGGCTCAGGATCTGGGCCTTGGCCATCGCGGTCGTTTCGGCCGAGTAGTCGGCGTCTTCGATGCGGCTCTTGGCGTCGGACAGGTTGGTGACGGTGTTGGTCAGGTTGTTGATCGCCGATTCCAGGCGGTTCTGGCCGGCGCCCAGCGAAGCGCGGGTCGAGTTCACGTCCTTCAGCGCATTGTCCACGTTCGTCAGCGTGGCGGCGGCCTTGGTGGCGTCGGTCACGTCCAGAGCCGAGGCGGCGAGGTTGGCGCCGTTGATGGCCTTGGCGGTCAGCGTGACCTTCTCGCCCGAGTTCGAGCCGGTCTGGATGTCGAAGGTCAGGTCGGTGCCCGAGGTGGTCGAGATCAGCGTGTTGCCGTTGAACTTGACCTGCGTGAACGAGTCCGAGATCTGCGAGGTCAGCGCGGTGACTTCCTGCTGCATCGCCGCGCGGTCCGACGACTGATAGGTGCCCGAGGCCGACTGGATCGCCAGTTCACGCACGCGCTGCAGCATGTTGCTGACTTCCGACAGCGTGCCTTCGGCGGTCTGCGCCAGCGAGATACCGTCGTTGGCGTTGCGGATGCCCTGGCTCATGCCGCGGATCTGCGAGGTCATCGAGGTGGAGATCGCAAGGCCGGCGGCATCGTCCTTGGCCGAGTTGATGCGCTTGCCGGTCGACAGGCGCTCCATCGCGGTGCCGAGCATCTTGTTGGCGGCGTTCGAGGCGTTGGATGCGCGGATGGCGCTGATGTTGGTATTGATGACAGACATGATATTTCCCCGATAAACTGTTGTAAATGAAGGTCCCGATCATGGCGCCTTCTTCGTGCAGGGATGAGAACGGCGGGGGTGCAACCGATTTAAGCCCTGTGTATTTCGTTTCGTGACCGTCCTTGATTACGCGGCGGTTCCCCCGCATTGCTCGCAGCGATCTCGCATTTACAACCATAAGGAATACCGATGCCATCCGGCCTTGTTGCCTTACTCGACGACGTATCGGTCATTGCCCGTGCCGCCGCCGCATCGCTGGACGATGTCGGGGCAGGGGTGGCCAAGGCGGGCACCAAAGCGGCCGGCGTGGTGATCGATGATGCGGCGGTGACGCCCGGCTACGTGACCGGCTTCACGCCTGATCGCGAACTGCCGATGATCTGGAAGATCACCAAAGGGTCCTTCCGCAACAAGCTGTTGATCCTGCTGCCGATCGCGCTGCTGCTAAGCGCCTTCCTGCCACAGGCGATCACGCCGATCCTGATGCTGGGCGGGCTCTACCTTGCCTTCGAGGGCGCAGAGAAGGTGATCGAGAAGCTCGGCGGGGAAAAGCACGGCGAGACGCTGGAGGACCCGATCGCGGATCCAGCCAGCTTCGAGAAGACCCGTGTTTCCGGCGCGGTGCGGACCGACCTGATCCTCTCGGCCGAGATCATGGCCATCGCCCTCAACGAGGTGAGCGACGAGACCCTGCTGGCGCGCGCGGTGACGCTGGCGGTGGTTGGCATTGCGATCACCGTCGCGGTCTATGGCGCGGTGGCGTTGATCGTGAAGATGGACGACGTTGGCCTGCACCTGACGAAGAAGGCGTCTTCCGCCGCTCAGGCTACAGGGCGGTTCCTGCTGCGGGCGATGCCGGTGGTGCTCACGGTGCTTGGCAGCGTCGGTACGCTGGCGATGCTGTGGGTGGGCGGCGGCATCATTCTGCACGGCCTGGAAGAACTTGGCGTTCCAGCGCCCGCACATGTGGCCCACAATATCCAGCATATGCTGGCAGATGCGGCCGGGCCGCTTGGTCCGGTAGCTGGCTGGCTGGCCTATGCGGTGGCTTCCGCGATCGTGGGGTTGGTGCTGGGCGCAGTGGTGGCGGTGGCGGTGCACTTTGTCGCGAAAGCGCGCGGCAAAGCCCATTGAAGTCCCGCGTCGCGCCGGATTTGATCCGGGACGAAGATTAGGCCAGCGCGGCGAGCAGGTCTTTCGCGAAGAGCGTCAGTGTATCGTCGCGGGCGCCCATGATGACCACGCGGTCGCCGGGACGGGCGATCTGCGCGATCCTTGTGCCGCAATCTGCGCGCGAGGGTACGTATTCCGCCTTGCCGCCATGGTCCTCGATCAGGCGCACGATCCTTTCGCTGCCTTCGCTGCGATCGACCGTGCCGCCGAAGTAGACCGGATCGCAAAGCATGGTGAGATCGTCCGCGTCCAGCTTGCGGGCGAGGACTTCGGCCAGCTCCGCACCCATCTGACGCAAGGGGCCGTAGCCATGAGGCTGGAAGAAGGCGATGACGCGGCCGGGATGCGCCTTCAGGGTGGCAAGCGTTGCCGAGACCTTGTCCGGGTTGTGGCCGAAGTCGTCGATCACGGTCACACCGCCGGGCGACGAGCCGACCACGTCGAACCGGCGGGCAAGGCCCAAGAACGAGCCGAGCGCTGCCACGGCATCGGCCACCGAAACACCGGCGGCATTGGCAGCGGCGATGGCGGCCAGCGCGTTGTAGAGGTTGTGGCGGCCCGGTACTTTGAGGGTGAGCGCGTGCGAAGTGCCGTCCCGCCGGTCGAGCACGGTGGCGGTGAGGGTAACCGGGCCTTCGACGATATCGACAGCGCCAATCTGCGCTTCACTTGATGTGACGCCGAAAGTGACCAGCGTCTTGGCACGCGGCGCCAGCGCGGCGGTTTCCGCGTCGTCGAGGTTGATCGCGGCCACGTCGGCGCGGGCGAGGAAATCGCCGAAGAGTTCGCGCAGTTCCTCAAGGCTCTTGTGGTCGAGGCTGACGTTGCCCAGCACCGCCACTTTCGGGCGATAGAGCGCGATAGAGCCGTCGCTTTCGTCCACTTCCGAGACGAACGCATCGCCTTGTCCCACGCGGGCGCTGGCGAACGGAGCGTCGGGCGTCGCGAAATTCTTCATCACCGCGCCGTTCATGATCGTGGGATCCGTGCCCGCAGCGGTCATGATCCAGCCAGTCATGCCGGTCACGGTCGACTTGCCGCTGGTGCCGCCGATGGCGACGCCGAAGGGCGCGGCGTTGAACAGTGTTGCCAGCAGCTGCGCCCGGCTCATGCGCGGGCAGCCGAACGTAGTGGCACGGACCACTTCGGGCACGGTATCCTCGACGGCGGCGGAGGCCACCAGCGTCTGGCTGGCCGAAGTGATGCCGCTGCCGTCCTGCGGGTGCAGATCGAAGCCGAGCGATTCCAGCCAGCGGAACTTTTCCGGGCTGCGGCCTTGGTCGCGGCTGCGGTCGGACCCTGCGATCTGCGCGCCGTGTCCCTTCAGGATCAGCGCGAGCGGCAACATGCCCGAGCCGCCGATGCCGCAGAAGAACCAGGGATGGGCGGTGAGAGCAGAAGCGTCGGTCATGCCGCCTTGAGTATTTCGCACGGCGGCCAAACACAACCGTGATCCCCGCGCCGATCTGCATCGCGCCGGTGGAAAAGGCGCCGTTTCCGGCTTCGCGGCGCCGCCGGTGAGGGGTAGCATCGGCCCATGACCCGTATCGCCGTCTGCGCCCCGTCCACTCCGATCACCCTTGAGGATGCCCAGGCCGTCCAGGCTCTGGCGGCTGCCGAGTTTTCCGGCCTGGAACTGGAAATCCATGACCAGTGCTTTGCGGTGGACGGTCATTTTGCCGGCTCCGACGAGTCGCGCAAAGCGGCCTTCGTGGAATGCGCCAACGACCCGTCTTTTGACGCGGTGTGGTTCGCGCGGGGCGGTTATGGCGCATGCCGGATTGCGGAAGATGTGCTGGGCAGCCTCACCCATGCTGCGGGCCAGAAGGCTTATCTCGGCTATTCGGATGGCGGCTATCTGCTGGGCGGCCTTTACCGCGCGAAAATCGGCAGGCCCGTCCACGCGCCGATGCTGGCTGACATCCGCCGGTCCGGCGGCAAGGACGCGGTGCGCCGCGCACTGGGATTCCTTGCCGGGGAGCGTGATGGCCTCGAACCTTCGCTGGCGGATGAGCGCCATCCCGTCGCCGCCTTCAACCTGATGACGCTGGCGATGATGAGCGGCACCCGGCTTATGCCCGGCCTAGCGGGGCATGTGGTCATGGTCGAGGAAGTGTCCGAATATCTCTACGCGGTCGATCGCCTGTTCTTCCACGCCACCGCGCATCTTGGCGGCATCGCCGGGCTGCGGCTCGGCCGGGTCAGCGACGTGCCAGAGAACGACCGCCCGTTCGGCGCCGACGCGCTAAGTATCGCCCGCCACTGGTGCGAGCGCCACTCCATAGCATTCCTTGGCGAGGCCGATATCGGTCACGACGCAGCCAATAAGATAGTTCCTTTCGGCTGACCGGCGCGCCACTCTCCCGGCGATAACGACAAGAGGAGAGTGCCATGGCGCCGCTGCCGATCCGCCAGATCGCCTATTTCGTGCCTGACGTGCGCGCCGCCGCGCTGGCCCATTCGGCCACCTTCGGTTCCGGCCCGTACTACGTGGCGGAGCATATCGCCCTGACCCGCGCGCTTCATCGCGGCACTCCGCGCGAACTCGACCATTCGAGCGCATACGGGCAATGGGGCGAAGTGATGATCGAGTTCTGCCAGCAGAACAATTCGGGGCAGTCAGCTTTTCACGACATCTATCCCGAAGGTTCCGGCGGGCAGGGGGTGCACCATGTCGCGCTGTTTGTGGACGATCTGGACGAAGCGGTCGCCGGGTTCGCGGCGCAGGGGCACCAGGTTGCGCTCGATGCCGAGATGACCGACGGTTTCCGCTATGTCTTCGTGGATGCGCGCGCCGCTTATGGGCACATGCTGGAACTCTATCAGCCCACCCCGGCGCTGACGGGCTTCTATGAAACGGTGCGCAAAAGCGCCGGCGATTTCTCCAGAGGCGTCATTATCGACATTGCCTTGTGAGCCTGCATTTCCGCGTTAGGGGTTGCCGTAAGTCCGCAAGGTCAATAACCCGCCGCGCCACACTCGAATCGCAAGCGGCCGGTGACTGGTAATGTGACCAAACGCCCGCTTCAACAGAAGGACGGTCGCAGATGCGTGCATTCGTTTTCCCCGGACAGGGCAGCCAGAAGGTCGGCATGGGCGCGGAACTGGCCGCCGCCAGCGTCGCCGCGCGCGAGGTTTTCCAGGAGGTCGACGACGCGCTTGGGCAGAACCTGTTCAAGATCATGACCGATGGCCCCGAGGACCAGCTTCTCCTCACCGCCAACGCCCAGCCTGCGATCATGGCCCACGCCATCGCCGTGCTGCGCGTGCTGGAGAAGGAGGGCGGCATCAGCCTCGCCGACAAGGCGGACTTCGTCGCCGGCCACTCGCTGGGTGAATATACCGCGCTTTGCGCTGCGGGTGCCTTCAGCCTTGCCGACACCGCGCGCCTGCTCAAGCTGCGCGGCGAATCGATGCAGGCTGCGGTGCCGGTGGGCGTGGGCGCCATGGCCGCTCTGCTGGGCGCTGACATCGAAAAGGCCACTGCGCTTGCCGAAGCGGCCGCAGAGGGACAGGTGTGCACCGTCGCCAATGACAACGATCCGGGCCAGGTCGTGCTTTCGGGTCATCTGGAAGCGATCGAGCGCGCTATTGCCCTCGTCAAGGAGCACGGCATCAAGCGCGGCATCGCGCTGCCGGTCTCGGCGCCGTTCCACTGCCCGCTGATGCAGCCTGCCGCCGATGCGATGGCCGAAGCGCTGGCCGCAACGCCGCCGGGGGCGCTTCGCGTCGCCCTGTTCGCGAACGTCACCGCCGCCGTTGTCACCGATCCGGCCGAAGTCCAGCGCCTGCTGGTCGAGCAGGTCACCGGCCGCGTCCGCTGGCGTGAAAGCGCGATCGCCATGCATGCAGCGGGCGTGGAACGCTTCGTCGAACTGGGCGGCAAGGTCGTCGGCCCGATGATCAAGCGCTCGGCCGGCGACGTGGACGTGACGTCTGCCTCGACGATGGCCGAGATCGAGGAACTCGCAAAGAGCCTGTGACGGCGGTGCCCCGGGCTTGACCCGGGGCTGCTGTCGGCTTTGAAGTAGGTCCGCGCATCGGACCAGACGACTATCTAGGAGTTTCACATGTTCGACCTTCACGGAATGACTGCCCTGGTAACCGGAGCGAGCGGCGGTATCGGTTCGTCGGTGGCCCGCGCGCTGGCCTCGCAGGGCGCTCGCCTCGCCATTTCCGGCTCCAACCCCGACAAGCTGCGCGCCTTTCGTGACGAACTGGACGAGCACAGCCCGCAGGCGCCGCAGGAAGTCGATCACGTCGCGATCGCCTGCAACCTCTCGGACGCCGAGCAGGTCGAGAAGCTGGTGCCCGCCGCGCTCGAATCGCTGGGCAAGATCGATATCCTCATCAACAACGCCGGTATCACCCGCGATAATCTGGCGATGCGCATGAAGGACGAGGAATGGGACGCGGTGATCCGCGTGAACCTCGAATCGACCTTCCGCCTGATGCGCGCCGTCACCAAGCCGATGATGAAGGCGCGCTTCGGCCGCATCATCAACGTGACTTCAGTGGTCGGCACCACCGGCAACCCCGGCCAGATGAACTACTGCGCGGCCAAGGGCGGCATCACCGCCATGTCCAAGAGCCTTGCGCAGGAGCTGGCCACTCGCGGCGTGACGGTCAACTGCATCGCGCCGGGCTTCATCCGCACCGCCATGACCGACGTGCTGCCCGATGCCCAGAAGGACGCGCTCAACGGCCGCATTCCGATGGGCCGCATGGGCGAGGGCGAGGACATCGCCGCCGCCGCCGTGTTCCTTGCCAGCAAGCAGGCAGGCTACGTCACCGGCCAGACGATCCACGTCAACGGCGGCATGGTGATGATCTGAGGTCAGGCGGGGGAGAGGGGCCTCTCTCTCCCCTACCTGACCTGAACCCCCAAGTTTATCCCCAGATTCGCGGGGTTGCGCCCATATCGCGCTTGCCGCAGCACTAGCGGGCGTTAGAGATAGTCGTCCGATTTTCGGGTTTTTTGCGAACCCTAACCCGACCAAGGGGGACTTTAGGCTGTCATGAAGGCCACCATTGAACGTTCCGCGCTCCTGCGCTGCCTTTCGCACGTGCAGTCCGTCGTCGAACGCCGCAATACCATTCCGATTCTCTCCAACGTCCTGATCGAAGCGTCCGCGAGCGGTTCGCTGCGGGTGATGGCGACCGACCTCGATCTGCAGGTCGTGGAATCGCTCGGCGCCGTCTCGGTCGAGGCTGCCGGTGCGATTACGGTTTCGGCGCACCTGCTGTTCGACATCGCGCGCAAGCTGCCCGAAGGCAGTCAGGTCAGCCTCGATGCGGCGGACAACCGCATGATCGTCAAGGCCGGGCGCAGCCGCTTCCAGCTGCCGACGCTCCCGCGTGACGATTTCCCGATGATCGCGGAAGGCGAACTGCCGACCAGCTTCGAGATTTCGGCGGCTACGCTGGCGCAGTTGATCGACGCGACGCGCTTTGCGATCTCTACCGAGGAAACCCGGTATTATCTCAACGGCATCTTCTTTCACGTTACCGACGAGGAACTGAAGGCCGCTGCCACCGATGGCCACCGCCTCGCGCGCTTCACCATTGCCCGTCCCGACGGCGCAGATGGCATGCCCGACGTGATCGTGCCGCGTAAGTGCGTGGGCGAACTGCGCAAGCTGCTCGAAGAGGCGCTCGACACCAACGTGCTGGTCGACCTGTCCGCCAGCAAGGTCCGCTTCACGCTCGGCGGCGAGAACGGTGTGGTGCTTACCAGCAAGCTGATCGACGGCACGTTCCCGGACTACACCCGCGTCATTCCGACCGGGAACGACAAGCTGCTCAGGATCGATCCCAAGAGCTTCTTCCAGGGCGTGGACCGCGTGGCGACCATCGCCACCGAAAAGACCCGCGCCGTCAAGATGGCGCTGGATACGGACCGGGTCACGCTTTCGGTCACTTCGCCCGACAATGGCACGGCTGCTGAAGAAGTGCCTGCGCAGTATGGTTCAGAAGGCTTCGAGATTGGCTTCAACGCCAACTATCTGAAGGACATCCTTGGCCAGATCGATGGTGACACGGTGGAACTTCACCTTGCGGATGCCGCTGCTCCGACGCTGATCCGCAAGGACGAGAAGAGCCCGGCGCTCTACGTTCTGATGCCGATGCGAGTCTGAACGGCCCCAAGGTCTGTCTGATAACGAAAAAGGCCGGGGTGAAAGCCCCGGCCTTTTTGTTTGCCGGCTTTGCGCGCGGTTAGAGGATCAAGGGTTCTTCGCGCCGCCCTGCATCTTGCCGGCCGCAAGCTGAATGCGCTGCATCAATGCCGGATCTGTGTTGGATGCAGTGGCGATTTCATTGAACTTCTCGGGCGGTAGGCCCGATTGCTGGACGGCGCCGGCCATCTTCGCCTGCTTGTCAGCGGCGGGGACGGCGGCGTCCTTCTGGATCGACTGAAGGGCCATCACTGCCTTGGTGAACTGATTGACCTCGGCATCGCTGTACTTTGCGGAACTGGCGCCTGGTGCTGCACCCGTGGACGGCTGCTGAGCGATGGCGGGACCGGAGATCGTCGCCATCCCGAAAAGGGCAGCGCCAAGGGCGATGGCTTTGCTGGATTTCATATCGGTTTCTCCTGAAGTTGGCTTGCTCCGCACAACTCCCCAGCCGGCCCGGCCGGGTCAACCGAAGCATTGCTGCACGGTGACTAAACCGGGGTGAACTGAAGCTCCAGGCCGCCATTCAGGCATAACATGCGATCCGCGAAGGGCGCCGAAAAACCCAACGGTGAGTGGGAAATCGCCCCCGCAGCGTCTCCTTTTCAGCCCGCCTCAGACCCGGTGCGAGGCCTCGATCATCGTCTCCACAGCGACGAATTTCTCCCGAGGCGCGCCGCTACGGGCATTGGCGACTTCGGCTTCGTCGATCTTCTGCCAGTCGGTGAACTTGACCACATCAATCCCGCGCTCCTGCGCCAGTGCGTCGAAGCCGGGGCGGCCGGGCTTGCCGCTGTCGCCGGCCATGTCGGCGGCGATCTTTTCGACGATGGCGAAGCCGTCAGGACGGTTGGTGCCGATGGTGCCGGTCGGCCCCCGGCGCGCCCAACCGACGCAGTAAAGGCCCGGAGCAATGCGCCCTTCGGCATTGGCGAAGCGGCCGCCTTCCTCGTCGAAAGGCACGTCGGGGATCGGCGATGTCTGGTAGCCGATGCAGGCGACGACCAGCCCGGCCGGAATGCGATACGTCTCGCCGGTGCCGACCGCCTTGCCGCCTTCGAGTCGGGTGCGTTCCACCTCTACGCCCTCGACCCGGATGTCGCCCAGAATGGCGCGGGGCGCGGCGAAGAAGTCGAATTCGACGGTGACCCCGTCCTTCCCCGGTGCGGACTGGCTCGAGGCGAAACTGCGCAGCAGGGCTACGGCCTTGCGCTGCCCGGTGTCGAGATGGGCGTCCTCGGCCACGTCCGGCAGGTCCACGGGATCGACTTCAGGGTGCGCACGCGACAACTTCGCGAGTTCGCCGAGTTCCTTGGGCGTCATCGCCACCTGATGCGGCCCGCGCCGGCCGAGGATGACGATCCGCCGCACCGCAGATCCCTTCAACGCGGTGAGCGCGTGGGCGACGATGTCCGACTCGGCGAATTCCTGCTCGGACTTGGCGAGGATGCGCGCCACGTCGAGCGCGACGTTACCATTGCCCACCACGACAGCGGTATCGTGCCCCAGCGCGGGGTCAAGCCGGGTAAACTGCGGGTGCCCGTTGTACCATCCCACGAAAGCGGCCGAGCCGAAAACATTGGCCAGGTCTTCGCCGGGAAGGCCCAGCTTGCGATCATGCGGGGCACCGGTGGCAAGAATCACCGCGTCGTAGAGCCCTTGCAGTTCCGCCACCGAAAGGTCGCGGCCGAGCATGACGTTGCCGACGAACCGCACGTTCTCGTTTAGTGCGGTCGCTTCGTAGCGGCGCGATACGCTCTTGATAGACTGGTGGTCCGGGGCGACTCCGCTGCGGATCAAGCCGAAGGGGACGGGCAGGGCGTCGAATATATCGATCCGCACGCTGCTTCCCCACTGCTTGAGCGCGGCTTCGGCGGTGTAATAGCCTGCAGGACCCGATCCGACGATGGCGATGTGGCGCACGGTCATATCTCCCATGGGGCCGGCTTCATGGTTTGCCGGTCTCAGGCCAAGCAAGCATGGCGGCGGGGCGGGGGCAAGTGAAATGGTTACGTTTTTCGGTTGGAAGGTAGTGGTGATCGGACCGGCCACATTTAACCGTTTCGAAATGGGCACGCGGCCATGGTGCGATCATGACGATTACGGGCTTGCGTGGAAAACGACGGGCGGCGCCCTCGAGTGCCGATAGCGGGGCTGTGCCCGATGACCGCGAAGCGGCGCCGGCGTCCGCGCCGGTTGCCGGGGCTTCCTCTCCGCCGCCGGTAGCTCCGGTCGCATTCGGCGGATTTGCGCGCTTTCGTACCCGTCCCGATGCCAACGATGTCCTGCATTACTTCACATCGCCGCGCTGGGCGCTGATGGGGCCTACGCTGCTGGTCAGTGCCCTGATGATGGGGATCGTCGCGGCGGTGATGCCGGATCTGATCTCGGCGCTGTTCATGGTCGCGGCAATGGCGCTCTGCGCGCCGGCATCGCTTTATGCCAGGCTGGAGCGGAGAATCCTGCATGACGGCTGGCAACGCTATCCGCTGATGGCGTTGGCCGTCGTCCTGCCGATGGGCCTGTTCGGTTTTGGCGCCGCGCGCTGGACCAACCTTCACGCCGGTCTCGACTGGGACGTGACGGTCAATGTCTATGTCATCGTCGTGCTGATGGCGACGGCATTGCTGAAGAACCGTCTGACATCGATCATCGGTGCGACCATCGGTTTGTGGGGCGGCTGTTCGATTTATGCCGGATCGCCGGGTTCGCTTGGTCTGCTTGCGGTGGGCGGCACGATTGGCTTGATCCTCGCGGTCAACCAGGCCCGCAGCGCGGCCTCGCAATCACAAGTCCACTCCGAGCGGGAGCGCGAACAGCGCCGGGCCGAGCAATTGCTCCACGAATATGAGCAGACCGGGCAGGGCTGGTTCTGGGAAACCGACCGCCTGGGCAAGATTACATATGTATCCGAGCGGATCGCCGCGCTGCTGGGTAAGGGCGTGGGCGACCTGGAGGGGCGGCCATTCACCGCCCTGTTCATGCTGGAAGCGCAGGGGCAGCAGAGCGAGCGGACACTGGTATTCCACCTCAACACCCGCTCCTCGTTCCAGGACCTGGATGTGCGCGCTGCCAGCGTAGGCGAGGATGAGCGCTGGTGGTCCATTTCCGGGCGGCCGGTGCTGGACCAGTTCAACAATTTCATGGGTTTTCGCGGGTCGGGGACCGATCTCACGGAAAAGCGTCGCTCGCAGCAGCATGTGACCCAGTTGGCGCGATTCGATTCGCTTACCAAGCTGGCGAATCGCTTCCAGATGGCCGAGTGGCTGGAGAAGATCCTTACCAGCCCGCGCATCGAGACGCGCGCCTGCGCGGTGTTCCTGCTCGACCTCGACCGTTTCAAGCAGGTCAACGACACGATGGGCCACCCGGCCGGCGATGCGCTGCTCAAGCAGGTGGCGGAGCGTTTGGGCGGCACCGTGGGCGACCGGGGCCGTGTGGGCCGTCTGGGCGGCGATGAATTTCAGGTCGTCCTGCACGGCGCTCAGCAGCGCGAGGGCCTTGCGCACCTTGCGCGCCGGATCATCGAGAACCTTTCGCAGCCCTATTCGATCGACGGCGCCCGGGTGACCATCGGCGCCTCGGTCGGCATTGCGCTGTGCCCGGATGACGGCACCACGTCCGAAGCGCTGATCCGCAACGCCGACCTTGCGCTCTATGCCGCGAAGGGCAACGGGCGCGGGCGGCATCACTTCTATGACGAGGACCTGCACTCCGACGCGCGTGAGCGCCAGCAGCTCGAGGAAGATCTACGCGATGCGATCGCCAGCGGCTCGCTGGAACTGCACTATCAGCCGCAGGTGCGCACCACGACTGAGCGGATCACCGGCTTCGAGGCGCTGCTGCGCTGGAAGCATCCGGTCCACGGCTACCTCTCACCCGCCAAGTTCATACCGGTAGCAGAAGAGACCGGCCTTGTTGCCCAGATCGGCGAATGGGCGCTGCGCACCGCCTGCCGCGACCTTGCCGGCTGGCCTGAGGAAGTGCGCGTGGCGGTGAACGTCTCGCCCTTGCAGTTCGCCAATCCGGCGTTGCCGGCAATCGTCACCAGCGCCATCGCTGCTGCCGGGATCAACCCCGCGCGGCTGGAACTGGAGATCACCGAAAGCGTATTTCTGGGTGAGGACAAATCGACCGAATCGATGTTTACTGCGCTCAAGGGCATCGGCGTGCGTCTGGCTCTCGACGATTTCGGGACCGGCTATTCCTCGCTCGGCTATCTGAAGAAGGCACCGTTCGACAAGATCAAGATCGACCAGAGCTTCGTGCGCGGCGCTACCGTGCCGGGCAGCCGCAACGGTGCGATCATTTCCTCGATCGTCAGTCTCGCCGAGGCGCTGGGCATGGAAACCACCGCCGAGGGCGTTGAAACGCTGGACGAACTGGATCTGGTGCGCGTGCTGGGGTGCAGCCATGTGCAGGGCTTTATCTATGCCCGCCCGATCACCTGCGAGGCGGCGGCGGCGAAATTGTCGGAAAGCCTCACGGCCGTGGCGCAGGGGCCGCGATCTGCCCGTGCGCCGCGGCAGACAATGCTTCGCAAGGTCATGCTCGAGCATGGATCACACACCTATCAGGGTACCATCCGCAACATCTCGTTGTCGGGCGCGATGATCGAGGGACTGTGGAATGTGCCCGAAGGGACCGTTTTCGGCGTCCATCTCTCGGAAGGGTATGTGATGATGGCCAAGGCCCGCTGGTGCAAGGAAGACCGCATCGGCGTGGAGTTCGCGCAGGCGCTGGACGTCGACGGGAACGGCGCGGTGATGTTCACCCCGGCCCGCCAGATGCGCGAGCGCAGTGAACAGTCGCAGCTTCGCCGTACCGCCTGATGGGGGCAGTGTGAAAATCACTGAAACGGGCAGGCTGACAGCGCCTCAAAGCACTGCTAACGGCGCATCATGACCGAACTCGCGCAAATCCGAAATTTCAGCATCATTGCCCACATCGACCATGGCAAGTCGACGCTCGCCGACCGCCTGATCCAGAGCACCGGCGGCCTGACCGAGCGCGAGATGAGCGCCCAGGTGCTCGACAACATGGATATCGAGAAAGAGCGCGGTATCACCATCAAGGCGCAGACCGTGCGCCTGAACTATACGGCGGCGGACGGGCTGACGTATGAGCTGAACCTGATGGATACGCCTGGCCACGTCGACTTTGCCTATGAAGTCAGCCGCAGCCTCGCCGCCTGCGAGGGCGCGCTGCTGGTGGTCGACGCGGCGCAGGGCGTGGAAGCGCAGACTCTGGCCAACGTCTACCAATCGATCGAGCATGACCACGAGATCGTGCCCGTCATCAACAAGATCGACCTTCCTGCCGCCGAGCCCGAAAAGGTCCGTGCCGAAATCGAGGAAGTGATCGGCATCGATGCCAGCGAGGCCGTTCTGGCCAGCGCCAAGTCGGGCATCGGCATCGCCGAAGTGCTGGAAGCGATCGTAAAGAAGATCCCGCCGCCCAAGGGTGACCGTACCAAGCCGCTGAAGGCGATGCTGATCGATTCGTGGTACGATCCGTACCTTGGCGTCGTCATTCTGGTGCGCGTCATCGACGGCGTCATCAAGAAGGGCCTGAACGTCAAGTTCATGCAAGGCTCCACCGAGCACCTGATCGACCGCGTTGGCTGCTTCACGCCCAAGCGCGTCGACCTGCCCGAACTCGGGCCCGGCGAGATCGGGTTCATCACCGCGCAGATCAAGGAAGTCGAGCAGGCGAAGGTCGGTGACACCATCACTACCGTGAAGGGCGGCGCGACGCAGGCCCTGCCGGGGTACAAGGAAGTCCAACCGGTGGTCTTTTGCGGGCTGTTCCCGGTCGACGCCAACGACTTCGAGAAGCTGCGCGAATCGATCGGCAAGCTGCGCCTCAACGACGCCTCGTTCAGCTTCGAGATGGAATCGAGTGCGGCGCTGGGCTTCGGCTTCCGCTGCGGCTTCCTCGGCCTGCTGCACCTGGAGATCATTCAGGAGCGCCTGAGCCGCGAATACGACCTCGACCTCATCACCACCGCGCCTTCGGTTGTCTACCGCTTGTCCATGACCGACGGCAGCGTCAAGGAACTGCACAACCCGGCCGACATGCCCGATCCCGTGAAGATCGACTTCATGGAGGAGCCGTGGATCAAGGCGGTTATCTATACGCCCGACGAATACCTCGGTTCGATCCTGAAGCTGTGCCAGGACCGGCGCGGCATCCAGAAGGACCTGACGTATGTCGGCGGCCGGGCACAGGTGACATACGACTTGCCGCTCAATGAAGTGGTGTTCGATTTCTACGACCGCCTGAAGTCGATCAGCCGGGGCTATGCCAGCTTCGACTACGAGCAGACCGGCCTGCGCGAGGGCGACCTCGTGATGATGAACATTCTGGTCAACAACGAGCCCGTCGATGCGCTGTCGATGATCGTTCACCGTAACCAGGCCGAACCGCGCGGGCGCGGGCTCGTGGAACGACTCAAGGAACTGATCCCCCGTCACATGTTCAAGGTGCCGATCCAGGCCGCCATCGGCGCCAAGGTGATCGCGCGTGAGACGATCAGTGCGATGCGCAAGGACGTGACCGCCAAGTGCTACGGCGGCGACATCAGCCGCAAGAAGAAGCTTCTCGACAAGCAGAAGGAAGGCAAGAAGCGCATGCGCGAATATGGCAACGTCCAGATTCCGCAGGAAGCCTTCATCGCCGCGCTGCGGATGGGCGAGGAATAGGTTCACCCGGGCGGCGCGCCGCCCGGGCCTGCTCTAGGTTGTCACACCCGTTTTGCGAGGTTTCTCTCTTGCCCGGGCGCGCGCGGCGATTTCGCGTTCGTTTGAGGCATGTAATCCCTTGCAATTTCGACAAATTATTGGCTAATTAGCCTAATCGTTGCGCAATCCGCGCAATGATGATTAAGTTGGCGAAGAGGCGGGTGGGTCTCTGGCGGTATATGACAAATTTTGGTCAATCAGGTCAGGACATAAATCGCGAGCAGGTCTCGCCGCTGCTGCTCATCTTTCCCGGATTAACGCCAAAGCAGCACGAAGTGCTTTGCTTCGTGGCCGAAAACCGCACGAGTAAGGAAATCGCCTGGGAGCTCGGGATTTCCGAGAGTGCGGTCAATCAGCGGATCGAGGGTGTGCGCACTCGTGCCGGAGCGCTCCCCCGAGCAGAGCTTGCTCGGGCTTACAGGCATTACCTGCAAGAACTGGAAGCAGCCTGTAATCCGATACCAGATAAGAATACTCAGGTTCCCTCCAGGGTGGCCGATGTGGCAGCCAGGGCGCGGGACGAGAACGCCGAACAGTTCGCCCTGGCAGATGCCATGACGTACACCGTGACGGCACCCTGGCAGAGCAGTTCGTTCGACCGGGTCGTCCCGGAAGTACTTGATGGGGAAAATGCCGGGCTTGTCAGGACCGCTGCCATGGTGGCCATCGCCGGGGGCATGTTGCTGGTGGCTATGGTAGGTCTCGGGGTTGTGCGTGCGCTTAGCGACCTGATCTGAACGGGCCGAATTTGTTACAGTGTACAGAATTGTTTGCTTATGCTGCGCTGGTTAAGCCAGCCTGCCGGCAGGGGAATTTCCATGTCCATGACGATTGCCGTCGCTACCGCACGTATCTCTCGGCAGTTACCCGAAGCCGAGTTGTCGCTCGATTCCGCGTTGCTTGCCTCGGCGCAGCTCATGGAAACTATACTGCTCACTCCCCGGGAAGAAGGCGAGCAGCCTTATGCCCGCCAGGCTGCCCTGATGCGGCTTGCGAAGGCGCAGCGCCTGCTGATCGAGAGTCAGAACGACATGTTCCGTCTCCACGAGGAAATGCTCGGCATCGGCAGGGAGATCGAGGCCGTGGGCGACGACGATGGAAATTGTCCGAAGCCGACAGGACTGCTGGAGAGGGCATCGCTGCGCCGGGTTGCCTGAGATCGATATATTCGCCGCCGCGATGGCAAGGGCATCTTTATGCTTGAACTATCCTGGTCTTCCATCTTGTGGGCAATCAAGGACGAGGTACAGTTTGCAGCCTATCTCGTGCTTTTCCTCTACTCGATGGTTCGCGGCGCGGCGCCCGAGCGGCTGCTTTCCGGCGTGCTGTTCGCAATGCTCGCGTTCGACAAGATCCACCACGCCCTGCTGGGCGGGTCGATCTTGTGGCACCATGCCAACTTGGGGCACTTCGTCATCGACCTCTTGGTCATGGCATGTACGTTCGTTATCGCGCTCCATGCCAACCGGGTCTATCCGCTGTGGGTAGCCGGGGTAGAGATCATTTCGGTGTTCGGCCACATCTACCGGCTGGGGCTGGAGGAGATCAATCGGTTCGCCTACGACATGATGGTGGTGATGCCGTCCTACATCCAACTGGTTGCGATGACGCTAGGCATCTTGTTTCACACGTCGCGGCGCAGGAGGCTGGGCAGCTATCCGTCCTGGCGGCACTCCTGGCGCCCTATGCCGCCGGCCGGGGCGAGTATTTCGCCCACCTTCTGATCCGCCGCTTCGGTTCCCTTCGCACGATCTACTCCGCTTCTACCGAGGCTCTTGTCGAAGCGCTTGCCGATGCGGGGGAGCGTCGGACCGAGATCGCCGCCGCCATCGTCGGCGCCCGCCGTCTGGCCGAGGCCGCATCACGAGAGACGCTACTGGGCGTCCCCATCGAGACATCCGCGCCGGCTTTTCGCCGCTACCTCGTCAACCGGCTCGGGAGCCGCCGCGAAGAATGCGTGATGGTCGTCTTCTTCACCGACGAGGGCCTCTACATAGCCGAGGACCTTTACGGCGGTGGGCAGCGTTCGGAGATCAGGATACCGCTGCGCCGCACCGTGCGCCGGGCCTTCGACCTCGATGCGCGCCGTTTGATTATCGCGCATAACCACCCCTCGGGCGTACCTCGGGCCAGCGCTTCGGACATCGCCGCTACCAGGCGTTTTCGCGAGGTCGTCGAGGCGCTGGAAATCCGCCTCGACGACCACTGCATCGTTGCCGGCAACTGCGTTGCCAGCATGCATGCGATGGGCCTGCTCTAGTTCTTCAGGCGCAGGCTGACGAACAGCGTGCGGCCGCCCTCGGGATAACCGTCGACGGTGGCGTAATTCTCGTCGAACAGGTTGCGTCCGCCCACGCCCAGCGTCGCCCAGTCGGTGACGTCGAAGTCGACGCGCAGGTTCGCCAGCGCGTAGCTGCCAATCCTGTAATAGCGCGTGCCGGCGGTGTTGACCGTCCAGCGCTTTGAGGCGACGTCGAGGCTGGGCAGAACACGCAGCGCCTCGATCGGCGACCATTCGGCCCAGACAAAGCCGGAATGCTCCGGCACGCTGGTAGCGTGGAATGCAGGAAGTGAGGGATCGTCCAGCTTGCGGTGGACCCAACCGTAGTTCGCCCCGGCCCGCAGGCCTTCCGCAATCTGCGCGGTCGCTGAAAATTCGGCGCCGTAGTAGTCGCCCGAACCCACATTACGGCTCTGCGCGGTGGCCTGTCCCTGGAAGATGAAGGGGAACGAGACGATCGCATCGTCGATCTTCGCGTACCAGCCCGATGCCTCTATGCGCAGCGGGCCGAACTGGCGGGCGCCGCCCAGCTCGATCTGGGTCGCGCGTTCGGCGTCGAGGTCCGGGTTCGAGGTGGCGCCACCGAAGCGGGTGCTGAAGCGCTCGAAGATGGTCGGAAAGCGCGCGCGTGACGAGACCGCGAGGTGCAGGTTGGTTGCATCGTCAGGCGTCCACAGCAGCTGGCCCTGCGCGTTCCAGGCATCGCCATTGCGCAAGTTGTAATAGACGAAAGCCCCGCTGGTGTAGTCCTCGGCCCGCCGCAGGTCGCGCCAGTCGTAGCTGGCGCCCACCACCAGTTCGAGCTGCGGCGTCAGCTTGTAGCCGTTCTCTATCGCGGCACTGTAGGTCTCCTCGATGGTGGTCTGCCACGGTTCGAACACTCCGCCGGGGAAGCTCTGCTGGATTTCGCGGTGGCGGTCGTTGCGGTAGTGGAACGAGACGCTGAGGCGCTCGGCGTCGCTGGGGCGCAGGTCCAGCTGGGCCGAGCCGCCATAGGCGCGGTCGCTGTAAGCGCTGTTGAACGAACTGCCGCGCGTCTGGGTCGTCAGCGTCTTGTCGTCGAAACTGTCGAGGCTGTTCTTGAAGGTGTTGTAATAGGCGCGTGTGCGCAGCGTGGCGATCTCGCCCAGCTGCGTGGTCGAGAGGAAGTAGGCGTTCTGCAGGTTCCAGTATGGCCATGTCCAGTAGCGCAGGCCGGTGCTGTCGGAGACGTGCGTCGGAGCCAGTTTCTCGCCTTCCTGGCGGGTATAGCTGATCGCGTATTCGTCGGTCGCGTTGGGGGTGAAGCCGATCTTCGCGTTGACGCGCCAATCTTCGGTGCGCGACAGATCGCGCGCGCCGCCGTCCTCGTTGCGGGTGGGCTTGAAGTCGTTCGACAGGTTCCAGTGATCGGTGAAGTTGCGCGCGTAGCTGGCCTGCGCGTACCACCTTTCATGCTTCGTGCCGAGCGAGGCGAAGCCGGTATAGCCCGCATAGTCCGTGTCGTTGTCGAGGTTGAGGCTGAAGCGGGCCTCGGCATCGTATTCCTTCTGCGGCTTGCGGGTGACGAGGTTCACCGCGCCGCCCATCGCGCCGGGGCCGTTGAGCACCGAGACATAGCCCTTGGCGACCTGGATCTCGGCAACATCGGGCGTCAGGAAACGGCCATAGTCGAGGCGGCCGTCGGCAGGCAGATAGACGCGGATACCGTCGATCGAAAGCGGGACCTGGAAACGGTCAAAACCGCGCACGAAGATCAGGCGCTCGTTACGCGAATTGCCCGAGATGCCGGAAGTGACGCCGGGGATCAGTTTTACGGCTTCGTCGAGCGTATCGCGCGAGAAGTCGTAGATGGCCTCGGCATTGACCGAGGTGCTGCTGATGCCGCTTTCCTCGTTGCCGGGCGCGGTAACGACGATCTGGCCGAGGCCGAAGGTATTACCGCTATCGTCAGCGTCAGCGGCGAAGGCCGGTACGCCGATGGCACTGGCCAGCGATACGGCAAGCGCCGCCGTTACCCGATATTTCATGAAAACCCCCTTGAACCTTTGTCTCATCCGCGCTTTGAGCGAATCTATATTCCGCCGTATATAAATGATGCATGGAGCCGCAAGCATGATACCAAAGCCCCGGGCGCTTTTTCTCGCTGGTGCAGCAATAATGATGCCCGCAGCGCCGGCGCTTGCCGCTGAGGCAATGGCGGGGCACGAACATGCTGCCTGCATGGCACCGGCTGCCGTTCCCGCTGATCTTGCCGGTTGGAGCGCGGCGCATCGCCCGCTCAAAACAGCGGTAAAGCCGGCTGCATCAGGCAAGGCGCTACTGGTGATGGGCACCGCTTTCGATGCTACGCTGGCGCCCACACCCAAGGTTGATTACGTTCTCGAGCCGGGTAAGCCGGGCGGATCGGTCAGTTTCGGCGGCCTATTCGCGTTTGATGTCATCAAGGCTGGTCGCTACCGCATTGCCCAGAACGGACGTTCGTGGGTCGATGTGATCGTCGCCGGCAAAGCCGTAGCCTCGGCCGCGCACGGTCATGGGCCGGAGTGTTCGGGGATCACCAAGATGGTCGAGTACGATCTGCCCGCCGGTCGCCACCTTTTGCAGATCGCGGCGAACGGCGAGGCGGCGCTGACGGTGATGGTCGCCCCGGTTCGATGAACGCCGTCCGATGAGCCGGGCAGGACGCTGGGCCCTCCTTTTCGGCGGTCTCGTGCTTGCCGCAGGGGCGGGCATGGCAAAGGACAGGGGTGGTGCGGCGGAGGCGCAGGTCGCGCTGGGGCGGCGGTTGTTTCACGACGGAGACCTGTCCGTCAACGGCACGCTTTCGTGCGCCACCTGCCACGATCCGCGCCACAGCTTTGCCGATGGCACACGTGCCCATCCCGGAGCGCATGGGGAGCCGGGGCTGCGCAATGTGCCGTCGCTGGTCAATGTCGGCGCGTTCTCGCCGCTCACCTGGGGCAACGATGCGCTGACGACGCTGGAACTGCAGGCGCTGGTGCCCATCGCGGGCGAGGACCCGGTCGAGATGGGGATGAAGGGGCAGGAGGCCGAACTCGCTCGTCGGTTGTCCGCCGATGGATGTTATCGCAAGCTGTTCAAGGCGGCCTTTCCCAAGGCGCGCGGACGGATCGACTTCGCCACCGTTTCCACTGCCCTCGCAGCGTTTCAGCGCACGATCGTCAGCCATGAAACGGCGTGGGACCGGGCGACC
The DNA here is from genome assembly GCF_001046635.1 of Novosphingobium barchaimii LL02. Taxonomy (GTDB): domain Bacteria; phylum Pseudomonadota; class Alphaproteobacteria; order Sphingomonadales; family Sphingomonadaceae; genus Novosphingobium; species Novosphingobium barchaimii. The sequence goes on along the minus strand of NZ_KQ130452.1, from coordinate 1,136,036 downwards.
TCGGGCGGGGCGCCGCTGGCTGCGGCGGCGGTCAGGGGCGAGGCTGTGTTCAGGGGCGGGGCGGGGTGCGCCTCATGCCATTCGGGCCGTGAATTCACCGACCTTGGTTTTCACCGGCTGAGGGGGGAGCCTGACACGCCCCGGAATGGCGACTTCGGCCTCGCGCGCGCTACGGGGCGCAGCGGGGATCGCGGCCGTTTTCGCACGCCTTCGCTGCGTAACGTCGCCTTGACCGGTCCTTACCTTCACGATGGCAGCGCCGATACCATTGCCGACGCCGTCGCCCGGCACGGCATCCTGCTGTCGACTGGGGATGCAACGGATGTCGAGGCGTTTCTTGGCGCCTTGACCGACACTGCCGTCACCGCCGACGCCCGCTATGCGCGGCCTGAAAAGACTTGCGAGATTTCCTAGAGTTCACAGGCATATCGCCGCCCGGCGGTGTAATTTCACAGCCATGAGGTGTGAAATTTACGGTCGGTGCAACCTCAGCGCCTGTGCAGCATTGGCAAAAGCACCCATTTGACAATGCGCGCGCCGACACGAAAGTGTCGTCTTGTGCGCACATGCCATTTTCGGCGCCAGATCGTGATCCTATTGGAGATGTTCGCTTGACCCAGATCGTCACTGTTCCGACCACGCCCTTCGACGGGCAGGCGCCCGGCACCTCGGGCCTGCGCAAGAAGGTGAAGGTCTTCCAGCAGCCGGGTTATGCGGAAAATTTCATCCAGTCGGTGTTCGACGTGGTGGAGCGTGCGCCGGGTGCGGTGCTGGTGATCGGCGGCGACGGGCGCTACCATAACCGCACAGTCATTCAGCAGGCGATCCGCATGGCGGCTGCCAACGGCTACGCCCGGGTGCTGGTGGGGCAGGGCGGCATCCTGTCCACCCCGGCGGCAAGCCACGTCATCCGAAAGTACAAGGCCAGCGGCGGCCTGATCCTTTCCGCAAGCCATAACCCCGCCGGGCCGGATGAAGATTTCGGCATCAAGTACAACATCGCCAACGGCGGCCCCGCGCCGGAGAGCGTCACGGGTGCCATGCTGGAGCGCACCAGGGTGATCGACCGCTGGCTGACGGTGGAGGCGCCCGACGTCGATCTGGACACCTTGGGCGAAACCGCGGTGCGCGGCCTGACGGTGCAGGTACTCGATCCCGTGGCCGATTATGCCGACCTGATGGAGACGCTGTTCGACTTCGATGCGATCCGCAAGGTCGTCGCCTCGGGTTTCACGATGCGTATGGATTCGATGAGCGCGGTGACCGGGCCCTATGCGGTCGAGATACTCGAACGCCGTCTGGGCTTCGCTCCGGGCACGGTGGTCAACGCCGTGCCTCTGGAGGACTTCGGCGGGCACCACCCTGATCCGAACCTGATCCACGCCAAGGAACTATACGACCTGATGATGTCGGAAGATGCGCCCGATATCGGCGCGGCATCGGACGGCGACGGCGACCGCAATCTCATCATCGGGCGCGGGCGGTTCATCACGCCTTCGGATTCGCTGGCGATGCTGGCCGCCAACATCGAGATCGCCCCGGCCTATCGCGGCCGCCTGGCCGGCATCGCCCGCTCGATGCCGACCAGCGCCGCCGCCGACCGCGTGGCCGAAGCTCTGGGCGTGCCCTGCTTTGAGACTCCGACGGGCTGGAAGTTCTTCGGCAACCTGCTCGACGCCGGCAAGGTGACCATCTGCGGGGAAGAAAGTGCGGGCACCGGATCGGACCATGTGCGTGAAAAGGACGGCCTGTGGGCAGTGCTGCTCTGGCTCAACGTGCTTGCCGTGCGCGGTATCAGCGTCGACGATCTTGCGCGTGAACACTGGGCGCGTTTCGGCCGCAACTATTACGCCCGCCACGACTTCGAAGGCATCGCGACCGAGGGCGCCAACGCGCTGATGGACGGGCTCAAGGCGCAATTGGCGGACCTGCCCGGCAAGACCTTCGGCCCGCTGACCGTACAGGTTGCCGACAGCTTTTCCTATACCGACCCCGTCGACGGTTCGGTCAGCGCAAACCAGGGCATCCGCGTGCTGTTCGAGGACGGCAGCCGCATCGTCATGCGCCTCTCGGGCACCGGCACGCAGGGCGCGACCCTTCGTCTCTACCTCGAACGCTACGAGCCCAGCTTCGGTGATCTGGACGCCGACACCGGCGTGATGCTGCAAGCGCAGATCGCTGCCGCTGAAGCCATTGCCGGGATTGTCGCCCATACCGGCCGGACAGCGCCTGACGTGATCACCTGATCTGAGCGTCGTCCCGAACCGGGTTCTTGCGCGCTTCATCCAGCGCTTGCACCCGCGCGGCGGTATCCGGTTCGGCCAGCAGGGCTGACAGGGGGGCATCCAGGCGGCGACGCCAGTTGGGGTGTTCGGTTATCGTGCCGGGAAGGTTGGGCTGCTCGCGCTGTGCCAGCAGGTCTTCGAGCGGAGCTATGGCAAGGCCGCAGGGCGCAGCGCCGATGCGGCTCAGGGCAGCCTTGACGACCGGAGCCGGGTCGTCGGAAGCAGGACGCGGGGCGACATTATGGGTCAGGCTCGCCCACAGCAGGCCCCGGTCCCAGTCGCGCCGCTCTTCCGCCTGTGCGCGGCTGGTGTTCTCCGGGAGACGCCCGAGCTTTTCCGCCCAGTCGAGGTCGCGCCCGGTCCACCACCCGGCAACAGTTGCGGTATCGTGGGTTCCGGTCATGGCTACCGCCTGGGCGTCGTAGTCCTGCGTGCCGATGAAGCCATCGTCCTCGGCGCGTTCGAACCACAGCACACGCATGCCCAGCATCCCGCGCCGGGTGATCGCGGGGCCGAAGCCGCCCGGCATCGTGCCCAGGTCCTCAGCCACGATCAGCGCCCCCGCCAGGTGCGCCTCCAGTGCGACAAGGCGGATGAGATCGTCGAACGGATAAGTCAGGTATGCCCCCGCGCTCGACGGCTGTCCTTCGGGCACCACCCATAGCCTGGCTAGGCCGAAGGCATGGTCGATACGCAGTGCGCCCGATGTCGCCAGAGCGGCGCGGATCGTGGCGATCCAGGGCGCGTAGCCGCTTTGGGCCAGCCCCCTTGGCGAGAACCCGGTAAGGTTCCAGTTCTGGCCGAGCGGGCCCAAGGGATCAGGCGGGGCGCCGATGGTCAGGCCTTGCAGCAAGGCGCCGCGCATCGCCCATGCATCCGCTCCGCCGGTGTGTACGCCCACGGCCAGATCGGCGAGCAGGCCCACCGCCATGCCCGATGCGCGTGCCCGTTCCTGCACGCGGGCAAGGCTTTCACGCGCAAGCCATTGAGTGAAGAGGTGGAACTCGACCTCTTCGGCATTGTCGTGGGCGAAGGCTGTCACGGCGTCGCCTTCGGGATCGTGGAAGGGGGTGGGCCAGGCCCGCCAGCCATGCAGGCCTTGCGCGCGGAAATGGACGTCCAGTGCATCATAAAGCGCCTGCCGCGCCAGCCCCTGGCCATGCGGCGCATTGCCGCGGGCGATGCGTTCGCGGGTGGCGGCATCAAGACGGGCGAACAGGCGGCGCATCTGGGCCAGACGCCGGGGCAAGGCGGTTTCCCAGTCGATGAGGGCGGCTTCGTTCACTGCTTCCGCCTCGTCCAGCGGCGGCAGGCCGAGCATCGAGGGATCGCCCATTGCGGCATTGAGATAAAGCCGGCTGGAGGGCGAATAGGGGCTGAAATCATGCCCGTATCCGGCGAAAAGCGCATGGACCGGATTAATCGCCACCGCATCCGCGCCGCGCGCGGCGAACGTATCGACGGCTTCGGCAAGCTCGGCGAACGTGCCGAAAGAATTCGGCGCCGCGCCGCGTAGAGCCGGGATCTGCACCGCCGGTCCCCAGATACGCCCCTTGCCGAGAGCTGCCACCGATGGACATTGGCGCGGCGCGACCGCCAACGTGAAGGCGTGGCCGTTCACGGTGAGCGCGTGATAGCCCACCTCGTCCATGGGCGGCAGCACCCAGTTCGACACGTCAAGATCGCGCACCGTGCCGTCTGCCGCCGTGATCCGAGCTTCAGTGAGGGCGGCGGGCAGCGGCGTGGGCTGACCTATATCAGCCACGATCATCGCCGGGGGCTGGGCGCGCTCGCTGGCGACTTGGGCAAGGCTGGCCGCGATCTCACCCTGTGTTGCCGCAGGATAACCGAGCGCTGTTGCGATCGTGGCCAGCGATGCGTCGCTGACGGTTTGCGGCGCTCCGTCCACATTCCACCAGGTGCGGACCAGACCGATCGCGTCGGCCAGCGCGTGCAACTGCTGCATCGGTGGGATTGCTCCTTGGGGCCGTCAGGAGCGCCGCCCCGCGCGCTGTGGCGGGAGGCTAGCGTGCCTGCATCGCGGGAGCAATCGGACTTGCTCGCCTTGGACCGCGCCGGCTCGCGTTCCCGGTTGAAGTTTTCCCGGGCCGTCCACCGTTTTTCCACTTGCAATACCCGATCTGTCCACAGGCTTGCCCACCGTGCGAAGGGGCGCTTAGTAGGGCCGCATGGACCTTGACCGTTATCTAGGCCGCATCGGCCTCGTCGCTCGCCCCTCTGCCGGACCCGAGGCCATTGCGGCGCTGCAATCGGCGCACCGGCTGGCAATCGGCTTCGAGAACCTTGACGTCATGCTCGGCCGGCCAATCCGTATCGACGCGCGAAGTGTGTTCGACAAGATCGTGGTGAATGGACGCGGAGGCTATTGTTTCGAGCAGAACCGCCTGTTCGGCGATGTGCTGTCGGCGCTCGGCGTAGCCAATCGGCCGCTGCTTGCGCGCGTCAGGCTGGGACTTGCGCATGACGTCATTCCACCGCGCACGCATGTCTGCCTGCTCGCCGCGATTGCGGGCGGCGAGTGGCTGGTCGACGCAGGCTTCGGCGGCAGCGACCTTGCGCCCCTGCCGCTGGAGGACGGGGCCGAGGCGCATACCGTGGATGGTGCCCGCCATCGTCTGCGCCGCACCGGGGCGCGGGGCAGCCTTGAGGGCGAGTGGCTCCTGGAGCGTGCCGGGCCGGTTTGTGCGACCGACGGCCGCGCCGCCGCGCATGGCGACTGGCAGGCGCAATACACCTTCGATCTGGCGCAGGTCGTGCCGGGTGATCTGGAGCAGGCCAATCACTGGACCTCGACCCGGCCCGATACGCGCTTTACCAGCCTGCATGTCGCAAGCATTCCACTGATCGGGGGCTTCGCCTCGATGGTGGACCGCGATCTGACGGTGCATGGCCCCAACGGGACCGAGCGGCGCGTGATGGCCGATGCGGCGGACTATGCCCGCACCTTGTGCGAAGTATTCAGGATCGCGATGACCGAACAGGACGCCGCGCTGTTGCCGTTGCTGCGCTGAGGTTTGCGGGTGCTACCCTAAACTTCCAGCAGGCGGGGCATCAGTTCGACGAAGTTGCAGGGGCGGTTTCGGCTGTCGAGCTGCTCGGCCAGGATGCCGTCCCAGCCATCCTTCACCGCGCCGTTCGAGCCGGGCAATGCGAAGATGTACGTCCCGCGCGCGACCACCGCCATGGCGCGGCTCTGCACCGTGGAAGTGCCGATGGTCTGGTAGGACAGCCAGCGGAACAGTTCTCCGAAGCCGGGGATTTCCCGTGCGCCCGTTACCCGGCCCAATGCTTCAGGGGTGACGTCGCGCCCGGTCAGGCCGGTGCCGCCGGTGGAGACCACCGCATCCACCTCGGGATCGTCGATCCAGCTTTCGAGCAGCGCCGCGATCGCGGCTGCGTCATCGCGCTCGATCGTGCGGCGTGCAAGCGTATGTCCAGCGTCCGCGATGCGCTGGGCGAGGATATCGCCCGAGGTATCGTTTTGCGCAGTGCGGGTGTCTGAGACGGTCAGCAGGGCGATGTTGATGGGCTTGAAGGTACGGCTCGGGTCAACGGCCACGCAGGATCGCTCCATTCGCGGCCATACGCACGCCTTGCGACCCCGATAGCCCCGGGAAGGTGGGCCATTCGCCCTGCGCCAGTTCCATGCGGCTTTCCGATGCACCGCCAGCCTGGCGTTCGTACATCCAGTAGTTGCGCATGACGATGTTCACGTAGCCGCGCGTTTCCCAATAGGGCAGCGATTCGATCCACAGCAGCGGGTCGCCCTGGCAGTTCACGTCGGTGTTCCAGCGGCCCACCGGCAGCAGGCCGGCGTTATAGGCGGCCATGACCTTGGGCAGCAGGCCCTGCGTGGCGGAATTGTTCTGCAGCATCTGCAGGTGGCGCTGACCGAAGGCGAGGTTGACCTCGGGCTTGTTGAGATCGGAGGCATTGCCCGCCACGCCCAGCGACGAGGCATGGTCCTGGGCGGCGGCGGGCATGATCTGCATCAGTCCGCGCGCCCCGGCGGGGCTGACGACACCGGCACGGAACACCGATTCCTGCAGCGTATGGGCAAAGACCAGTGCGGGGTCGACTTTCCAGCCGCCCACCGGGGTCCACTTCGGCGTGGGGAAGCGCGTTGCCGGTTCCGGCTTGCCGCCGTACGGGGCGTTATAGGCCATCCACAACTGGGTGCCGGGCAGGCCGAGATCGCGGGCAAGGCGGGTCAGCGGCGCATATTGCGAGGCATCGCCGATACGCGCCTGATGGCGCAGCACTTCATCGGCAAGTCCGTCCTTGCCGATTTCGGCCAGTTCCACGGCAGCGCGCACATTGGGGTTGGCGCGTAGCTGCTGCCAGTCGGCCTGGGTGAAGTCGGCGGCGGAATGCTGTTCCGACAGCTTAAGTCCAAGCTGCTCGGACGCGAGCATTCCGTAAAGCGTTTCGTCGCGGGCGGCGGCAAGGCGCAGAGCGGCCGCGGCCTGCTCGGGCTTGCGGCAGCGCACCAGCGAGCGGCTTTTCCAGTAATGCGAGGCGCTGGTCAGCTCGGCGTTCTCGGAGGATTGGGCGGCCTTGCCGAAGGCATCGGCGGCACCGTCGCAGTCGCCCAGACGCCAGGCAGCGAGCCCGGCAGTCCACCAGGCTTCGCCAACCCACGGCCCGGTGCCGAGCGCGGCAAGTTGGGCCATCTGGTATGCGTTGGCATCCTGGTTCTCGATGTAGAAGCTCCAGGCCACCTTCTGGCGCCATTCGGCCTGCGTCGAGGGGCTGAGGTTCGCATCGATGCCGTCTAGCAGCAGACGCGCGCCCATCGGATCGTCGTTCTTGATGCGGTCGAGAATGCCGTTCGAGATCGAGCCGGGCATCGTGCCGTCCTCGATCGAGGCGGGACGAACGCGCTTGGACATCGAGGGCAGACGCGCAAAGGTCTGTTCGCTGGGTAGGCTGGGGACGGTTGCGGCGCCGCGCTTCAGCGCAAGGCGGCTGATCTGGTCGGCGCCGGGCAGCTGCGCGCCTTGCGAAAGCCAGCCCTCGAGTTCGGCCAGTTCAATCTTGGGCGAACCGGCGGCCAGATAGTATTCAGCGCGGGCCTGCTGGTGCAGCGGGCCGTCCGGCCGTTCGGCAAGCATGCGCTGGACCGCCTGCCAGTCCTTGGCGTCGATCGCGTCGAAGACCAGCTTGTAGTACGTGCGGTCGTCCTGGCTGAGCAGCGAAGGGACGGCGGTACGGTCTGCACGGGTGCGGAAATAATCAACCGCAGCGCTGTTCGCGAAGGCCGGAACGGCCGAAATGCATGCGGCGAGGGTGAATCCCGCCAACAATCCGACCCTGGTAATTCGTTTCAAGTCTTTATTCCCCGCGATCCTGTACGACGTCCCGTTTGCCTGGCCTGTCAGCCTTTCGGGGACCGCGATCAGGCGGCGGTCCACTCCAGCCAGGCCTTCCACAGAACCGGCTTCGCGCGCGGTTGCCCGAGCAGCGCAGTCAGTGCCCATGAGGCAAGCAGGGGTATCGATGCCCCTTCATGGTTGAAACTTCGTAAAACGGCAGGACCTTGCGGCGATTCGTGGCCGATTAGCGACAGGGCGTTGCCGCCCAGCACGATAAGGCGTTTCGGCGCCACCAGGCTCACATGATGCGCAAGTACCTGACCCAGGCCGCGTTCCTGCAAAGCGGGCCAATCCGGGCCCGGCGTATGGCGGGGCAGGGCGCTGGCCAGATAGATGTCTTCGCGCCGCGTGCCGAAGGCGGACAGCATAGCGTCCAGCAGCTTTCCTTGAGGACCGGAAAGCAGAGCCTCGCGGTCCTGCGCTTCGGGTTCCTCGACCACGATCATGAGATCGGGGCCTGCCGGCCCCTGCGGCGCGATGCGGGTGGAAAGCTCGCCGCCGCACAGCAGCGGCTCGCTTAGCCACCACGGAGCGAACGCGGCAAGTTGAGCGGGAAGGCTGGCCGGATCGAGGCGGGCAGGGGGCGGGGCTGCCTCTACGTCGGCGGCCGGCGCGCGCACCGGGCGGCGCTCCGCAATCGGATTCGCGCGGTCATCCGGTTCGGGCGGAGCGAGCCACGCGGTAGGCTCGTCAACGAAGTCCAGGTCGACGCCGGCATCGCGCCACCAGTCGAGCGCGCCTGTGATATCGTCTAGAAATGCAGGATTTGAGGGTTGATCCATCGCACAGGGTCTTGACCTGCCGCGCGGGAGCAATCAAGGCTCAAGATGATTTAATCGCTCAACTAAGTCGCAAAAAAGGCGATCGGGCCAAAAAGCGATGAGCAAAAAACGAATTTGGACGGGGCTTCCATGATTGAACGCGAAGAGATGCCTTATGACGTCGTCGTCGTTGGCGGTGGACCTGCCGGTCTGGCGACGGCGATCCGGCTCAAGCAGGTCGACCCCGAACTGCAGGTCTGCGTGCTGGAAAAAGGCTCCGAAATCGGCGCCCACATCCTGTCCGGCGCCACCATCGACCCAAAGGCGCTCGACGAACTTCTGCCCACCTGGCGCGAGGATGGCTGCCCGCTCGCCGAAACTCCCGTGACCGATAACTGGCACTGGCACATGACGAAGAAGGGCAAGTTCTCCCTTCCGCATGCGATCCAGCCGCCTTTCATGTCGAATAAGGGCAACTACACCGGCTCGCTGGGCAATCTGTGCCGCTGGCTGGCGGAGCAGGCCGAAGCGCTGGAGATCGAGATTTTCCCCGGCTTCCCGGCCGCCGAGATCCTTTATGACGATAAGGGTGCCGTGCTTGGCGTGCAGACTGGCGACATGGGCGTCGACCGCGAAGGCAACCAGAAGGGCGATTTTCAGGCGGGCATGAACCTGCTCGGCAAGTACACCGTCTTTTGCGAAGGCGCGCGCGGCCACCTGACCAAGCGCCTCAAGGCCAAGTTCGACCTCGAAGCGAACTGCGAGCCGCAGATCTATGGCCTCGGCATCAAGGAACTCTGGGATATCCCGGCGGACAAGCACGTCCCCGGCCGCGTGATCCACACGCAAGGCTGGCCGATGAGCGAGAGCGACAGCTGGGGCGGCGGTTTCCTCTACCATCAGGCCAACAACCAGGTGGCCCTGGGTTTCGTGACGGCGCTCGATTACAAGAATCCCTACGTCTATCCATTCGAGGAGTTCCAGCGCTGGAAGCAGCACCCGGAAATCCGCGCGATCCTCGAAGGGGGCAAGCGCGTTGCTTACGGCGCGCGCGTCATCAACGAGGGCGGCTGGCAGTCGGTCCCGCAACTGGCGTTTCCCGGCGGTGTACTGGCGGGCTGCTCGGCAGGCTTCGTCAACGTGCCGCGCATCAAGGGCACCCACACCGCGATGAAGAGCGGTATGCTGGCAGCGGAATCGATCGCGGCGGCCATCAAGGCCGGGCGCGAGGCCGACACGCTTCAGGATTACGACGACGCGGTGCGCTCCAGCTGGATCGCCAAGGAACTCAAGCTCGTGCAGAACGCCGAGCCGATGGTCGCCAAGTGGGGCACCGAACTGGGCACGGTCCTGGCCGGCGCCGACATGTGGCTGCGCACATTGTTCGGCTTCGGCGTCGCCAAGCCGATGAAGCACCACACCGACGCCAGCGAAACGCAGCGCGCGGACCTCTACAAGCCGATTGCCTATCCCAAGCCGGACGGTGTCATCAGCTTCGACCGGCTTACCAGCGTGTCCTACTCGTTCACGAATCACGAGGAGGACCAGCCGGTACACCTCAAACTCAAGGACCCCTCCGTCCCGACCGAGATCAACTTGCCGGTCTACGCGGGGCCTGAGGCGCGCTATTGCCCGGCGGGGGTCTATGAATTCGTCGACGCCGGGGCAGGGCCGAAGCTGCAGATCAACGCGCAGAACTGCGTCCATTGCAAAACCTGCGACATCAAGGACCCCACTCAGAACATTGAATGGGTGACGCCGGAAGGCGGCGGCGGCCCCAATTACCCGAATATGTGATCCGTCAAAGGGGAGGCCTGGCCTCCCCTTTGTTGTCTGGGTAGGCGGCCAAGGCCTGCCTTGCCTCACCCGCCCCGCCGCGCCATGGGTGCGGGCATGCTGACCGAAACCGCCTACGCAAAGATCAACCTCGCGCTGCATGTTCGCGGCCGGCGCGAAGACGGCTATCATGAGCTGGAAACCCTGTTCGCCTTCGTTGACGACGGCGACCGCCTTTCCGCCTCTCCAGCCCCAGCCGACACCCTCACTACCCACGGCGAATTCGCGGGCGGTATCGAAGACCCATTCGGCAACATCGTCGCCAAGGCGCTCTCGGCGCTCCCGCGTGGAAAGGGCTGGGTGGTCGAACTCGAAAAGCGCCTTCCCGTGGCGGCAGGTCTTGGCGGAGGGTCGGCGGATGCAGGTGCGGTGTTCCGCATGGTGGAACGCACCCACGGCCTCCCCGACGACTGGCAGGCGCGCGCTGCCAGGCTCGGCGCCGATGTGCCGGCCTGCGTGCTATCGACCACCTGCATCGGCACCGGCACCGGCACGGAACTCATACCCGTCGACAACGATCTTGCCGGCGCCCCGGTACTGCTGGTGAACCCGCGCGTGGCCTTGACCACCGGGCCGGTTTTCAAGGCCTGGGACGGCCTGGACCGCGGCGCCATGCCGGGCGGCTTCGTCCGCACGATCGCGCTGGAGGGCCGCAACGATCTCGAAGCGCCTGCCATCGCAATCTGTCCCGTCATCGCCGACGTGCTGGCGGCCTTGCGCGGCACCGATTCGTTTCTCGCGCGTATGTCCGGTTCGGGCGCGACGTGCTTCGCGCTCTACGACAACGAGGCGCAATTGCAGGCGGCAGCGGAAAAGCTTGCGAAATCGCATCCCGGCTGGTGGCAAATGGCGGGGAAATTGAGGTAGGGTTCACGCCCCGGCTCAGGAGGTCAGTTTGGAATCCGATTTTCACCGACTGCTCGGCACGCCGCAAGCTGGCGGCATACTGATCGTCTCCGACCATGCTTCGAACCGCGTGCCGGAGGATATCGACCTGGGCATCGACCCGGCGCTCCTCCAGCTTCACATTGCCATCGACATCGGCGTCGGCGCCATTGCCGAGCAGATGGTCAGCCCCGGTACGGCGGCATGGCTGGGTAATGTCAGCCGCCTTGTGTGCGATTACAACCGCAAGCACGACGTTCCCGGCATGATGCCCGAGATCAGCGATGGCCACGTCATCCCCGGCAACGTCCTGACGCCGCATCAGCGGCATGCCCGCGTGACACGCTTCTTCGAGCCCTATCACTCGGGGCTGGCGACATTGCTGCACGAAACCCCCCCGGCGCTGATCCTGTCGCTGCACAGCTTCACCCCCGGCCTCGCCACTTGCGACAAGCCGCGTCCCTGGCAGATCGGCATTCTCTACAATGAGGACGAGCGCGCCGCCCGCATCGCCATTCCCTGGCTGGAGGCGCAGGGCTTCGTCGTCGGCGATCAGGAACCGTACTCGGGGAAGCTGCTCAACGCTTCGATGAACCGCCATGCCGAGCCGAATGGGTTGCCGTATCTCAGCATCGAAATCCGTCAGGACCTGATCGCCGATGCCGCAGGGCAGGCCGAGTGGGCCAGGGTCATGAGCGCGCTGAGCGCAGAGGTCGTCAACCGACTTTAGCCCGAGCAGTTCTCGATAGGGGCAATGATGACGGCGATGTGCTACCATCCCCCCGCAGCCGAAACCATCGTGTTGCGTCGCGAAATATAATGTCGAAAACTGCCGTTGAATTGAAACCTATTGACGTGTAGGGGCCGTTCAACTCGCGCATCCATGCGACCATGACCCGGAGTTCCAACAATGCCCGCCTATCGCTCACGCACTTCGACCCACGGCCGCAACATGGCGGGCGCGCGTGGCCTGTGGCGGGCGACGGGCATGAAGGATGGTGACTTCGGCAAGCCGATCATCGCCGTGGTCAATTCGTTCACCCAGTTCGTGCCCGGCCACGTCCACCTCAAGGATCTCGGCCAGCTCGTCGCGCGCGAGATCGAGGCTTCGGGGGGCGTCGCCAAGGAATTCAACACCATCGCGGTCGATGACGGCATCGCCATGGGCCACGACGGCATGCTCTATTCGCTGCCCAGCCGCGACCTGATCGCCGACAGCGTAGAATACATGGTCAACGCGCACTGCGCCGACGCGATGGTGTGCATCTCGAACTGCGACAAGATCACGCCGGGCATGTTGATGGCCGCGATGCGCCTCAACATTCCTGCCGTGTTCGTCTCGGGCGGTCCGATGGAGGCCGGCAAGGTCATCCTCAAGGGCAAGGTCCAGGCGCTGGACCTCGTCGATGCGATGGTTGCCGCAGCGGACGAAAGCTACACCGACGAGGAAGTCGCCGCTATCGAGCGTTCGGCTTGCCCCACCTGCGGTTCATGCTCGGGCATGTTCACCGCCAACTCGATGAACTGCCTTACCGAGGCGCTGGGCCTGTCGCTGCCGGGCAATGGCTCGACGCTGGCCACCCACTCCGACCGCGAGCGCCTGTTCCTGGAAGCAGGCCGCGTCGCCGTGGACATGTGCCACCGCTATTACGAGCAGGAGGACGACAGCGTCCTGCCGCGCAATGTCGCCAGCTTCAAGGCGTTCGAAAACGCCATGAGCCTCGACATCGCCATGGGCGGATCGACCAACACCGTGCTCCACCTGCTTGCCGCCGCGGCCGAGGCGGGCGTAGACTTCACCATGGCCGACATCGACCGCCTGAGCCGCAAGGTGCCGTGCCTGTCCAAGGTCGCCCCGGCCAAGAGCGACGTCCACATGGAGGATGTCCACCGCGCCGGCGGCATCTATGCGATCCTCGGCCAGCTGGAACGTGCGGGCCTGCTGCACACCGACCTGCCGACCGTCCACACCCGCACGCTGGGGGAGGCGATCGACCGCTGGGACATCAGCCGCACGACAGAGCCTTCGGTGGAGCAGTTCTACAAGGCGGCGCCGGGCGGCGTGCCGACGCAGACCGCGTTCAGCCAGTCGGCCCGCTGGGAGGAACTCGACCTCGACCGCGAGAACGGCGTCATCCGCTCGAAAGAGCATGCCTTCAGCCAGGACGGCGGCATTGCCGTGCTCTACGGCAACATCGCGCGCGATGGCTGCATCGTGAAGACGGCGGGCGTGGACGACAGCATCCTCAAGTTCACCGGCACCGCGCGGGTCTATGAAAGCCAGGACGCGGCGGTTGCCGGTATCCTTGGCGGGCAGGTCGGCGCGGGCGACGTGGTGGTGATCCGTTACGAAGGACCGCGCGGCGGGCCGGGAATGCAGGAAATGCTTTACCCGACCAGCTACCTAAAGTCGAAGGGCCTCGGAAAGGCCTGCGCGCTGCTGACCGACGGGCGTTTCTCGGGCGGCACTTCGGGCCTCTCCATCGGCCACGCTTCGCCCGAAGCGGCCGAGGGCGGCGAGATCGGCCTGGTCGAGAACGGCGATACCATCGAGATCGACATCCCCGGGCGCACCATCAACCTGATGGTCTCGGACGAAATCCTGGCCCACCGCCGCTCGCAGCAGGACGCACGCGGAGACGACGCCTGGTCGCCGGTCCACCCGCGCCCGCGCAAGGTTTCGGCGGCGCTTCAGGCCTACGCCGCGATGACCACCAGCGCATCGCGCGGCGCCATTCGCGACGTGACCCAGCTCAAGCGCAAGTAATTTTCGAGCTGATTGGCCCGAGGTAGTTCAAAACATCCCGTTGTCCTCGTCGTTGCGAGGGCGCGGGAGTTTTTGGCCGGATCTCGAACAGGCCTCAAGTCGCTTTCGCATCAGCCCTTGGCTTTGCACCAGGCGGTAGTGCCTGCGGGTTCTCATTCCCCGACCCTGCTCGCGCTGAGCGTGTCGAAGGGAGGCGGCGCGGTGGTTGCGTTCCTGCTCGCCGACTGTTCCTCGAACGAGGCGATGCAGGCCAAAAACGCACCTTCATTGTGCGGCGCCCGGACAGCGCATTCCGCCGGTTCGATGTGACGCAGGGCGACGCCGGCCGTGCTACCAGTGATGGCCCGCAAGCAGCCGTGACCAGCCTTGTGGACGACAAGTTCGACGTTACCGTTGTGGCCGACAACTACCTTTTCCCGGCGATGGAGACGCCCGATGGCGCACACTGACCAGATCCTCACCGCTGCGCAGATGCGCGAGGCGGAAGACCTGCTGATCGCGCAGGGGTCCAGCGTCGATGCGCTGATGCAGATCGCCGGGCGCGGCGCCGCGCAGTGGGTTTGGCGCATGGCTGGCCGTCACAAGGTGACCGTGCTGTGCGGCCCCGGCAACAACGGCGGCGACGGCTATGTCATTGCCGAGGCGATCCGCGAGCGGGGCGGCCACGCGGTTGTCGTCGCGGCGGGTGAGCCGGCAACGGATGCCTGCCGCAATGCGCGGGCGCTGTTCGGCGGCGAAGTTCTGGGCCCGGATGAGGAGTTGCAGGGCAAGGTCCTTGTCGACTGCCTGTTTGGAAGCGGCCTGAAGCGTCCGCTCTCGGCGGACCACGGGGCATTGCTCACCCGGCTCGCGGCCGCGCATCGCCGCTGCATCGCCATCGACCTGCCCAGCGGGATGCAGGCCGATTCGGGCATGCTGCTGGGTGATGGCCTGCCGGACTACGACCTGACGATCGCGCTTGGCGCGTGGAAATTCGCGCATTTCCTCATGCCGGCAAGCTCGCACATGGGCATGATGCGGGTGGTGCCGATCGGCGTCTCCGCCGTCAAAGGCGCGGCGCGCGTCATCGGGCGTCCCATAATTCATGCGCCGGCTGCGGATTCGCACAAATATCGGCGCGGGCTCCTTGCCGTAGTGGGCGGGGCGATGCCGGGGGCGGCGATCCTTGCAGCCATCGCGGCGCAGGGGGCAGGGGCGGGATACGTCAAGCTCTTCGCCGATTCCGGACGTAACCCACCGGCCGATCTCGTCGTCGATACCGGGCCGCTTGCCGAGGTGCTTACCGACGATCGCAACAGTGCGGTGCTGATCGGGCCGGGCCTTGGCCGCGACGCGGCAGCGCGCGGGCGACTGGCGGCGGCCTTGGCCGATCCGGTGACGGTGGTGGTGGTGGATGCCGATGCGCTGGTGCTGCTGTCGCCGCGTCATCTGGCTGAGCGCGCCGCGCCCGCTATCGCCACGCCGCATGAAGGCGAACTGGCCGCGCTGGAGCGGGCGTTCGATCTCGGCGGCTCCGGCACGCGGCCCGAACGCGCGCTGGCGCTGGCGAAGGCGAGCGGGATGGTCGTGGTCGCCAAGGGGCCGGACACTGTGGTTGCCGCGCCGGATGGGAGGCTGGCCTGTGCGCCGCGCGCGTCGTCCTGGCTTTCCACCGCCGGGACCGGAGACGTACTGGCAGGCGTGATCGCCAGCCGCGCCGCCACCGGCATCGCCGCTTTCGAGGCGGCGTGCGAGGGAGTGTGGCTTCACGGCGAGGCGGCACGGCTGTGTCTGCCCGCATTTACCGCAGGGCAGTTGGCGCAGGCGGTGCCGAGGGCATTGGCGAGCTGTCTTTAGAGGGCAGACGTAGCGGGGTGGGCAGAACGCCCGCGTCCTGCTAGGCGCACGGCCGTGTCTGACATCAACGAATCCGAAGAAATCCTGCGCATCGCCTCCAAGGGTGACGGCATCACTGCGTCCGGTCGCTTCGCCTGGGGCGCCGCGCCCGGCGACATGCTGGCTATCGACGGCACTCTGGAATGGGGCCCGCACCACGTCGAGCCGCCGTGCCCGCACTTCGGCAAGTGCGGTGGCTGCCAGTTGCAGCAGCTTGACGAGGAGAGCCTGACGGCCTTTGTCGAGGGCCGCGTCGCCAATGCCTCGACCGGGCAGGGGCTGGGCACCGAACTGCTCGGCGCGCCGCACCTTTCGCCGCCGTCCTCGCGCCGCCGCGCTTCGCTGCGGGCGGAGAGTTCGGGCGGGCGCATCGTGATCGGCTTCCGCGAGGCGAAGTCGCACCGACTGGTCGAGTTGGAGGAGTGCCACGTCCTCGTACCGGAATTCGTCGCGTTGCTGGGACCTTTGCGCAAGCTGCTCATCATGATGGGCAAGGCGGCGCCCGCGAAGAAGGGCGGCAAGCCGGGCAAATCCTCGAAGCACGCCACTGTGCGTATGGCCGCCGATATCGAGATGACGCTGGTCGATCAGGGCGTGGATCTGGGCGTCAAGGGTCTCACTGCCGAAGGCCTCGCCGCGACCGAGGCGATGCTCGCCTTCTCGCAGGAACACGGCCTTGCCCGCCTGACGATGGACGGCGGTTATGGCTTCGAGACGGTGTGGGAGCCGGTGCCGGTCACCGTCACCCTTGGCGGCGTGAAAGTGCCGTTCCCGCCGGGCTCGTTCCTTCAGGCCACCAAGG
The DNA here is from genome assembly GCF_001046635.1 of Novosphingobium barchaimii LL02. Taxonomy (GTDB): domain Bacteria; phylum Pseudomonadota; class Alphaproteobacteria; order Sphingomonadales; family Sphingomonadaceae; genus Novosphingobium; species Novosphingobium barchaimii. Next base: position 1,119,429 of record NZ_KQ130452.1, on the reverse strand, counting down.
ACGGCGAGGAAGCGCTGGTTGCCGCCGCGCGCGAGTGGCTGGCAGGTGCGCCAACCGTGGCGGACCTGTTTTCGGGGCTGGGCACTTTCGCCTTTGCGCTCGCCGGGCCGCAGACGAAGGTCTACGCCGCCGAGGCCGCGCGCGATATCCATCTGGCCGCCAAGGCCGGGGCAGACCGGGCGCAGTTGCAGATCTTCAACGCGCACCGCGACCTGTTCCGCAACCCCCTGCAAGCGGATGAGCTGAACCGCTTCGCCGCCGTGGTCCTCGATCCGCCGCGCGCCGGTGCGCGCGAGCAGGTGGACTGCATCGCCGATTCCACCGTTGGCCGGGTGGTCTACATCAGCTGCAATCCGTCAAGCTGGTCCCGCGATGCCGTGCGGCTGGTCGAGGCGGGCTTCCGGCTGGTGGAACTGCGGCCGGTGGGCCAGTTCCGCTGGTCGACCCATGTGGAACTGGCCAGCTACTTCGTTCGGGACTGAAGGTCTTCGTCCGGCCGGATGCCAGGACCGGAGGCGGGGCGTTATCCCTCCGCCGCCTTGTCCATCATGTCCATGAAATCGCGCGCGGTGTTTCGCTCGTCCTCGTTGTCGAACGCGACGTCGAGGTCGGGGGAGGCACCGAACATGTACATCAGGGTCCACAGCGCGAAACGGCGGCCCTTGTCCTTCTCCATCCCGAAGTCGACCTTCATGCGGTCGATCCCGGTTTCGAGCGTGGTCGGGGCGATCGTGGCAAGATCATCGGTGCCGAAGTAACGGCGTAGCTGGTCGTCGAAATCCATCGCGCTGCTCTAGCAGGCTGCGATCGCCCTGTCAGGATGAACCGCTTCGGTCCCAGCCCCAGCAGCTTTTACAGACCGGATAGGCCACAGCGCCCCAGGCGCTGGCGATGAAGCCGATGAAGAACGCCGACCAGCCCAGCCCCCAATTCTCGGCCAGAAGAGCGTCCGCCAGCGCTGCCAGCGTGATGAGGATGAAAAACAGCTCCACGGCGATGAAGGCGAACTTCAGCGGCTTCACCGCGTGGACGGGCATTCCCTTGTCCACGGCTTGCTCCCGATTCCCGGATCGTTCCGATGGAAAATATATCCCGCAATCGATTCGGGTTCCATCGAAACGTCAAGGGACGCGTCCCGGTTCGGGCCGGTCAGTCCTCTCCGGCCAGCACCCGGACAAAAGCCTCGGCATCGGTGTTGCCGCCAGAGAGAACTACGGCGGTGCGTTCTCCCAACTCGACCTTACCGGCGAGCACGGCCGCCAGCGCTGCCGCACCGCCCGGTTCGAGCACGAGCCGCAGTTTCGCGAAGGCTAGGCGCTGGGCGGCGCGTACTTCTGCCGGGGTGGCGACGAGGCCGAAGGAGCAGCGCTGCTTCAAGACAGCGAAGGTAATGGGCTTGGTCGAAGGCGTCTGTAGCGCGTCGCAGGCGGTGGGCGGCGCGAAGGGATCGACCGGCAGGATACGCCCGGCGACGAGGCTGCGGCACACGTCGTCCCAGCCTTCAGGTTCCACCGGCACGATCCGCGCATCGGGGCAGGCCAGTGCAAGGCCCGCCGTCAACCCGCCGCCGCCGCAGGGGGCAACGACAAGATCCGGCGCGCCGCCTGCCAGCGCCTGCATCTGCGCGGTGATTTCGATGCCAGTGCTTCCCTGGCCCTCGATCACCCAGGCATCGGCGAAAGCATGGACCAGGACGGCGCCCCGCTTTTCGCATTCGCGCCGCGCGACTTCGTCACGGTCCTCGCCGCCGGGGCGGTCGTAAAGCACGACTTCGGCGCCCAGCGCACGGGTGCTGGCCAGTTTCACCGCCGGCGCATCGACGGGCATGACGATGGTGGCAGTGATGCCAAGGCGCTGTGCAGCCCAGGCGACGCCTTGCGCATGGTTGCCGCTGGAAACGCCCACGACGCCTGCGCCGCGCTGTGCCTCGTCAAGATCGGTAAGGCGGTGCCAGGCGCCGCGAATCTTGAAGGCGCCAACGGGTTGGAGGCTCTCGGCCTTGCACCAGATCGTGCGGCCGTCGATTTCGAGGGGGAGCAGGGGCGTGGCAGGCAGGATTTCTGCCACCTTGCGGGCGGCGATGGCTACGCCTGCGGCGGTCGGTTCGCGGGTAATGGTCATGGAGTGACCCTTAGGGGCGGACCTGTGCGGGGGGCAAGCGAGTGAAGGAAATGAATGAGATAAGCGACAGTTCAACGTGAGAGACGCGCCATCTGATAATATCCCAGCGGGCCGCGCCGGTGTTCCAGCCCCAGCCCGTGGTCGCGCGCAACCCGCGCCGCGACAGTGCCGAGATCGGTGCGCGGCGTAACGTGAAATCGCGCCAGCCACCCCAGCAGCAGACGGCGCAGCGGCCCGGGGAGGCCCGAACAGTCCCCGAAATCGACGACGTGGAGCGAGCCGCCGGGCGCCAGCGTGGCGGCGGCCTGTTCCAGCGCGGCTTCCCAATTCGGGATCATCGAGACGGCGTAGGACAACATCACCCGCTCGAACCCGTCACGTCCCAACAGGGCCCTGGCGTCGAAGCGGGTCGCATCGCCCAGCGCCAGAGTGCCGGCATGGCCCAGCTGCTTGCGGGCGCTGCGCAGCATTTCGCTGGAGATGTCGAGACCGTGCAGGCGCACCCCCGGCCAGGTTTTTGCGACTTGCGCAAGATTGCGCCCGGTGCCGCAGCCAATTTCCAGCACGGCCATACCGGGCCGCGCATCGAGTTCGCGGATCAGCCGGTCGCGGCCGAACAGGTAGTACTTGCGCGTCAGGTCGTAGATCGGGCGCTGCCAGCGATAGACCCGGTCCATTAGCGCCGCGTGGTTGGAGGAAGCCGTGGCCATCCGTGTCAGCCCTTGAGTACGTAGAGGTGGACGCCGCCGTAGATTGAGGAGCGATCCGCCAGCGTGGCGGTGTTCGATTCCTCGGTGCGGTAGTCCCAGTGCTCGAGGATATGCTGCGGCACCCGGCCCGGCAGCAGCGTAGGCTCGGCGGCGGTGCGGAACAGCACGCGGGCGCCGGGCTTTGCGGTGCGGGTGATCTCGCCCCAAAGTTCGGTCAGCTGTGCGTCGGTCATCCAGTCCTGCGCATCGAGCAGGACATAGCGGTCGTAGCTGGCGGCGTCCGCAGCGGCCAGGACGTGAGTGAAGTTCGCGTGGCGCAGGTCGAGCCGGGCGAGACGCTCCCGCACCTGCGGCAGGTTCGCCTTCTGGAGGTAAGGGGGAAGCGGCGCTTCCACGCCCTTGCCGTACCCGCGCGAGAACGCCTGCCACGCGAAGTAGTTGTCGTTCACCGGGAAATGGCAGGCGAGCTTTTCCAGGCGGCCGCGCAGCACGTCGGCCATGCGGTGACCGCCGGCCAGCGCGTCGTATTGTGCAGGGGGGATGCCGAGGCCGAACAGCGAAGCGGGGTGCTTGGTCAGCCAGCGTATCATGGGGCGCTCGAACACGGGTGCGATCCGCTCGTCGAAGACGCGGCGCTGGTCTTCGAGCGTGTCCGCCTCGAGGATTTCATTCAGGTCGATCTTGTAGATCTTGGCGACGAGGTGCGCCGTGCCGATGAAGCCGCCCAGCAGGCCGTGGCGATAGACGCCGCGCGTGAAGGCGCCGATGCGGCGGCGGCCGACAAGGTCGCGGCCTTCCCAGTAGCGGCGTGTCGCCTCGTCGAGATGCGGGGCCAACTGGTCGCGGTAGAGCGCGAGGTTCTCGGGCCGGTCGGCCTCGGCGATGAAGCGGCGCAGATCGGCATAGTCCAGCCGGCGTACCGCTTCGTGCTTGAGGTTGTTAAGTGCGATGTGCGCGGTGTTGAGATCAATCACGGTGATGTGCGCCGGGTTCGCGGTGAGATAGGACAGCGCATTGCAGCCGCCGCTGGCGATAGTGATGATCCGGCTATCAGGGGTGATCTGCATCGCCTCCATGTCGGCCACCGGGTCTTCCCAGATCTGCGCGTAGACGAGCCCTTTGAAGGCCATCGCGAAAGCCTTGTCGAGCAGACGGGCCTTGCGCGAGGTCTCCTCGCGCACGACGGCGCCTTCGATCAGACGGGAGCGGGAAGTGGTCATGGCGCCGGTGTCCTTCGTAGGAGATGTGGCGCAAATGCGCCGCAGCCGTGACCTGGTGATGACGAGGCGATGGCAGTTTATGACAGTGCGGGGCGGCGGGGAGGGGTGTGCTCGCGCCGGAACCGCCTCGTCGCGCGTTAAGTGTCGTTCGGGTCGCTTTAGGTGCCGATTGCTGCTCTACAGTTGAGTTGTCACACAGCGGCCCTATATGGCCCTCTTTCTATTATCCCCGCCCAAGGAGACAGGTCGGATGAGCAAGGTTCTGGTGATCGGCGCAGGCGGCGTCGGATCGGTCGCGGTCCACAAGATGGCGATGAATCCCGATATCTTCAGCGACATCCATCTTGCCAGTCGCACGGTCAGCAAGTGCGAGGCGATCGCTGCCTCGGTGAAGGAGCGCACCGGCGTCACCATCGGCACTTATGCCATCGACGCCGACGATGTTGCCGCCACCTCGGCCCTGATCCGCGAGATCGGTCCCAAGCTGGTCGTTAATCTTGCGCTGCCTTATCAGGATCTTGCGATCATGGACGCCTGCCTGGCGACCGGCACGCACTACATGGACACCGCGAACTACGAGCCCAAGGACGTGGCCAAGTTCGAATACCATTGGCAGTGGGCCTATCAGGAGCGCTTCAAGGAAGCCGGCCTGATGGCGCTGCTGGGTTCGGGCTTCGATCCGGGCGTGACCAGTGTGTTCGCGATGTGGCTCAAGAAGCACAAGCTCAAGACCATCCGCACGCTCGACATTCTCGACTGCAACGGCGGTGACCACGGCCAGGCCTTCGCGACGAACTTCAACCCGGAAATCAACATCCGCGAAGTGACCGCACCGGCCCGCCACTGGGAGAACGGCCAGTTCGTCGAGACCCCGGCAATGGGCAAGAAAGTCAGCTTCGATTTCGAGGCCGTCGGCCCCAAGAACATGTACATGATGTACCACGAGGAGCTGGAAAGCCTCGCGAAGTTCGTCCCCGAAATGGAGCGCGCGCGCTTCTGGATGACCTTTGGCGACGCCTATATCCAGCATCTCACCGTGCTGCAGAACGTGGGCATGACGCGTATCGACCCGGTGATCTACAACGGCGTCGAGATCGTGCCGCTGCAGTTCCTCAAGGCCGTGTTGCCCGAGCCCGCATCGCTGGGCCCCACGACCAAGGGCAAGACCAACATCGGCGACATCGCCACCGGCGAGGCGCTGGACGGTTCGGGCGAAAAGACGTTCTACATCAAGAACATCTGCGACCACGAAGACGCCTATGCCGAAACCGGCAACCAGGCGGTCAGCTACACCACCGGCGTTCCGGCGATGATCGGCGCGGCCATGGTGCTGACCGGCGCCTGGGCGGGTGAGGGCGTGTTCAACATCGAGCAGTTCGATCCCGATCCCTACATGGACATGCTGAACAAGCACGGCCTGCCGTGGACGGTGGAAGAACTCGCCGAGCCGCTTCCGTTCTGATGGTGGGGCCGGTTCGCAGTCTTGCTCTGGCTGCGCTGGGTGCTTTCGCACTCGGCGCCTGCACGCCGCAGGCCGGCCCCCAGCCGCCAACCCCGCCGACCGGTGGGGCCACCCAAGCGCCCGGCAACCAGTCCTACGCGCGCGATATGAGCGCGGCGGACAAGGCTGCCTGCACTTCCACTGGCGGCACGGTGCAACGCCGCGGCAGGCTAGGCATGGAACAGTGCGTCCGCCCCTTCGCCGATGCGGGCAAGGCTTGCACCGATACCTCGCAGTGTGAGGGCAAGTGCGTAGGCAGTGCCGGTTCGGCCTCTGGGAACGAGAAAGTCTCTGGCCAGTGTCAGGCCGACGACCGCCTGTTCGGCTGCTATTCCGAGATCAAGGACGGCAAGGCCGCCTACGCGATCTGCGTTGACTGAGGGCCGGCGTGAACTGGTCCTTCGCCGCGCCGGTGGCCCTGCTGGCCGGCTCTAACCTTTTCATGAACACCGCCTGGTACCTGCACCTGAAGATCCCGGGCAAGGCGCTGTGGGTGGCCATCGCGATGAGCTGGGGCATCGCTTTTTTCGAATACTGCCTTGCCGTGCCCGCCAACCGGATCGGCGCGCAGGTCTATTCGCTCGGCCAGCTCAAGGTGATGCAGGAGGCGTTTTCGCTGCTGGGCTTCGTGCTGGTGGCCTGGGCGCTGTTCGGGCAGAAACCGGGCTGGAACGAGATCGTCGGCTTCTGCCTTGTCGGGGCAGGGGCGTGGTTCATCTTCAAAGGCCCGCTGGGCTGATACGGGACGAGTAAGCATGGAAACCAAAGCCGGCGATCCGGGCGCCTTCGCAAAGTTCGACCTTGCCCGCGTCGACAGCCCCGCCTTCGTGGTCGATGCCGCGAAGCTGCGCGACAACCTGCGCATTCTTGCCGACATCGGCGAGCGTTCGCGCGCCAAGGTGCTGTCCGCGCTGAAGGCGTTCTCGATGTGGTCGACCGCGTCGATCGTGGGCGAATACCTCGACGGTGTGTGCACCTCGGGCCTGTGGGAAGCGCGCCTTGCCTCGGAATTCTACGACGGCGAGATCGCGACTTACTGCGCGGCCTACAAGGAAGAGGACATGGACGAGATCCTGCGCCTCTCCGATCACGTCATCTTCAATTCGCCCGCCCAGATCGAGCGCTTCTGGCCTTACGTGGAGCTGGCCCGCGCGCGCGGCGAGATCTTCCACATCGGCCTGCGCATCAACCCGCTCCACCCCGAGGGCGAGGTGCCGAAATACGATCCATCCGCGCCGCATTCGCGCCTCGGCTTCCCGATCGACCAGCTGACCGAAGACCATGTCGGCATGATCGACGGCATCCACTTCCACAATCTGTGCGAGCAGGACTTCGAGCCGCTGCACCGCACCTGGGACAAGGTGTTCGATTTTATCGAGCCTTATTTCGGCAGCCTCAAGTGGATCAACCTGGGTGGCGGCCATCACATCACCCGCGCCGATTACCAGCGCGATGAACTGGTCGAATTCCTCTCCGACATGGCCGAGGATACCGGCGCGCAAATCTACATCGAGCCGGGCGAGGCGGTGGCGCTGGACGCCGGCATTCTTGTGGGCACCGTGCTCGACGTGGGCTGGAACGGAATGCCGGTAGCCATCGTCGACATTTCGGCCACCTGCCACATGCCCGACGTGATCGAGGCGCCCTATCGTCCCGCCATGCTGGGCGAGTTGCCGATGGACGAGGACGGTATGGACGAGAGCGGGGCCGTGCGCCTTGGCGGTCCATCTTGCCTGGCCGGCGACGTTATCGGTGATTACCGCCTGCCGGCCGCCGCCGAACCGGGCCTGCGCTTCGCTTTCCTCGACCAGGCGCACTATTCGATGGTCAAGACCACGACTTTCAACGGCGTGCCGTTGCCCTCGATCTGGCTCTGGGATTCGGAGACGGACGGCCTCGAATGTGTCCGCCGGTTCGACTACGAGGATTTCCGTGGCAGGTTGAGCTGACGATTGCACTGCTCGCCGTGTGAGAGGCGCGGTCAATCCCGCATTTTCGAATCGCCGGGATCGCGTGCAGCCCGGTTCTGTTCACGTCCTGAGACCGCCGGCCTGGTCACTCGCTTATGCGTTATGGATCGGTCATCCGACTGTCATGGAGTGGATTTATGCAAGCCCCTGTTTTTTAAGATAAAGATTCCGGATTTTATGCCGTGTTCTGGTCGCCCAAAACCCCTTGTGACATTTTTGTGAAAGGGGTCTATTTTCACTTGCGATTCAGGAACGCAGCCCTATATCCGGCCCCTCGCTGCCCCATGGGGACTTCCAAACCGCAAGGCAGCTCTTGTTGTTAACACACCGTTTGGGGGTCCCTTGAATTGCACATTTATCCTGATGCATCGGTTGTAGCTGGCACCCTTTCGCCGGACGAACCTGTGATTATCAACCGCCCGCACGCAGCTGCACGGGCGGCTCGCTTCTTTGCGACCAAATTTCCGGGCAAATCGCTTTATGCGGTCAAGGCCAATCCCTCGCCCGATCTGATCCAGATTCTGTGGGATAACGGTATTTCGCACTACGACGTCGCTTCGATCACCGAAGTGCGTATGGTGCGCGCGACGCTCCCCGACGCGACTTTGTGCTTCATGCACCCGGTCAAGACCGCGAGCGCGATTCGCGAAGCCTATTTCCAGCACGGCGTGCGCACGTTCAGCCTCGACACCCTTGAGGAAGTCGAGAAGATCGTTGATGCCACCACCGACGCCGATGGCAACGCCGCCAAGGACCTGCGCCTTTGCGTTCGTCTGCGCGTTTCCTCGGAATACTCGGAACTCAGCCTAGCCTCGAAGTTCGGCATCGATATCGCCGACGCGGGTGAGCTGCTGCAGGCAACCCGTCAGGTCGCCGACTGGCTGGGCCTGTGCTTCCACGTCGGTTCGCAGGCGATGACCCCCTTCGCCTATGTCCAGGCGCTGGAGCGCGCACGCGCCGCGATCGCGGATGCCGGCGTCGTCATCGACATGATCGACGTCGGCGGCGGTTTCCCCTCGTGCTACCCCGGCATGGAGCCGCCTCCGCTCGAGGATTACTTCGCGATCATCCACCGCCACTTCGAGGCATTGCCGATCGCCTACAACGCAGAGCTGTGGTGCGAACCCGGCCGGGCGCTTTCAGCCGAGTACAACTCGCTGGTGGTCAAGGTCGAGAAGCGCCGTGGTGATGAGCTGTACATCAACGACGGTGCTTACGGCGCCCTCTACGATGCTGCCCATGTCGCCTGGCGCTTCCCCGTCAAGGCGATCCCGCGTGAAGGCGACCGGTCGACGGAGCTTCAGGGCTTCTCGTTCTACGGCCCGACCTGCGACGATGCCGACTTCATGGAAGGCCCGTTCATGCTCCCTGCCGATATCAAGGCGGGCGACTTCATCGAAGTCGGCATGCTGGGCGCCTACGGCGCGGCGATGCGCACGGCCTTCAACGGTTTCGGCGGCGGCGAAGTCGTGGTGGCGCAGGACGAGCCGATGGCCAGCCTTTACACCGGTCGCAAGGATCCGCGCGTTTCGGACAATGTCGTCTCGCTGCGCTGATGCGCTCGTGATTTAGCGAAAAAAGGCCTCCGGAACTGCTGTTCCGGGGGCCTTTTTTGTTGCGATCCTCCCTATACCCCTTTGGTAACGGGGAGGAGGTTCCGGTCATGCCTTGACGAAAAGTTCCTTCACGCGGTGGGGCTGGCTGCGCAGATACTGCGGCGCCACGGGCATCTTCGCGCCCAGCGCTGCTGCCGCATGCCACGGCCAGCGCGGGTCGTAGAGCACGGTGCGGGCAAGCGCGATCATGTCAGCCTCGCCGGTGGCGATGATAGCCTCGGCCTGTTCCGGTTCGGTGATGAGCCCGACGGTGACCACGGGCATGGTCACGGCTTCCTTCACGGCGCGGGCCAGCGGGACCTGGTAGTTGGGCCCGACCGGGATCTGCTGCGATGCATCCAGCCCGCCGCTGGAGACATGAATCGCCGAAGCGCCGCGTGCTTCCAGCGCCTGGGCTAAAGCGACGGTCTGTTCGGCGTCCCAGCCGCCCTCAACCCAGTCGGTGCCTGAGACACGCATGGTTACCGGCTTTTCAGGCGGGAAAGCGGCGCGCACGGCGTCGAAGATTTCAAGCGGGAAGCGCAGGCGGTTCTCCAGGCTGCCGCCATATTCGTCGGTGCGCTGGTTGGAGAGCGGCGAGAGGAACTGATGGAGCAGGTAGCCGTGCGCGCCGTGGATCTGCACCGCGTCGATCCCAAGGCGTGCTGCGCGCTTCGTGGCTTCGGTGAAAGCATCACGGATTCGGGCAAGGCCTGCCTTATCGAGCGCGGTTGGAGGGTTCTCGTCAGGCTGGAAAGGCAGGTTGGAGGCCGACAGCGTCTGCCAGCCGTTCGGGGCGTCCGGGGCGATCTGGCCGCCGCCATCCCAAGGCTTGGCGCAGCTCGCCTTGCGTCCGGCATGGCCGAGCTGGATCGCGATCGGCATGTCCGACCAGCGGCGCACCGTTTCCAGCACCTTGGCCATGGCCTCTTCGGTAGCGTCGTCCCAGAGCCCCACGTCGCCGTAGGAGATCCGGCCCTCTGGCGTCACGGCGGTAGCCTCGATGGTCAGGAGCGCTGCGCCCGACTGGGCAAGGTTGCCGAGGTGGACGGCGTGCCAGTCGGTCATTTGGCCATCTTCGGCGGAATATTGGCACATCGGGGCGATAACGATGCGATTGGAGAGCGTCAGGTCGCCCAGGGTAATGGGTTCGAACAGCTTGGCCATGAAATATCCTTCGATCACGGGCGCAGGTCCACGGGGGGAGGGGGCCTGCGGTGCGGACGTGATTTGGGGATTGTGCAGCGCAACGAAAAGGGCTCCCGGCCGGTTTGGCGGGGAGCCCCTACGAAAGTATTGCTGCCATGCCGTAAAGCGCGGCTCAGGCTGCTTCGCGCATCTCCAGCCGTTCCCAGATTTCGACAAGGGCCTGTGTAAGGTCTTGCATCATCTCGTCGGTGTGGGCCGGGCCGGGGGTGAAGCGCAGGCGTTCGGTGCCGCGCGGTACGGTGGGGTAATTGATCGGCTGAACATAGGCACCGTATTCGGCCAGCAGGATATCGCTGATCTGCTTGGCGCGCACCGGGTCGCCTACCATGAGCGGCACGATGTGCGTGGTGGAATCCATGACCGGCAGGCCGGCATCGCGGAACATCTGCTTCATCAGGGCCGCCGAACGCTGTTGCCCCTCACGCTCCGCGCTGGAGCTTTTCAGGTGCTTGACCGAGGCCAGCACGCCCGCGACCAGCACCGGCGACAACGAGGTCGTGAAGATGAAGCCCGGCGCGTAGGAGCGGATACAGTCGATGATCTTGGTGTTGGTGGCGATGTAGCCGCCCATCACGCCAAAGGCCTTGCCCAGCGTACCCTCGATAATGTCGATCCGGTGAGCGGCTTCATCGCGGTCGGTGATGCCGCCGCCGCGCGGGCCGTACATGCCGACCGCATGGACCTCGTCGATATAGGTGAGCGCGTTGTACTTGTCCGCCAGGTCGCAGATCGCGTGGATCGGAGCGATGTCGCCGTCCATCGAGTAGACCGATTCGAAGGCGATCAGCTTGGGTACGGTCTCGTCGGTTTCGGCCAGCAGTTCCTCAAGATGCTCGAGGTCATTATGGCGCCAGACCTTTTTTTCGCAGCCCGAATTGCGGATGCCCGCGATCATGCTGGCGTGGTTCAGCTCGTCCGAGAATATCACGCAGCCCGGCAGCAGCTTGGCCAGCGTCGACAATGTGGCGTCGTTCGAGACGTAGCCCGAGGTGAACAGCAGCGCGCCCTGCTTTCCATGCAGGTCGGCCAGTTCGTGCTCAAGCTCGATGTGGTAATGGGTGTTGCCGCCGATATTGCGGGTGCCGCCGGAACCGGCGCCGACATCGTGAAGCGCTTCTTCCATGGCTTCGATCACCTTGGGGTGCTGGCCCATGGCGAGATAATCGTTCGAGCACCAGACCGTGATTGGCTTGGGACCATTATGGCCGGCAAAGCAGCGCGCGTTGGGATAGGCACCCTTGTTGCGCAGGATGTCGATGAATACCCGATAACGGCCCTCGGAATGGAGCCGCTCGATCGCCTGGTCAAATATATGTTCGTAGTTCACGGTTGAGACTGTGTCCTGCGTTGCTTGCCCTGTGCGCCTTATCAACGGCCCGGTTAGCTTTTCCGGCGGCCAATAGCGTATCGTGTCATCCATTGCCAGTCGCTTATGACAAGGGTCTAATCGGAAAACGTGCCCGCGGAAAACGGAACTTTTGCCGGGTCGCGTCCGGCGACGACCACTATCTGCGGCTCGGCGCGGTGGAACGCATTGATCGTACTCAACCACGAGAGGTTTTCGCTACGATAGGCATCTGCGCGTCGATTACGATCGGACTGCCGCCCGACACGATGAGTTATTAGCGCGAGCTGTAGCGCAGGGCCGCCGTCTCCACCCGCAAGGCGACAGGTGCTGGCCTTCGGGCATTGCCGCAAGCGCGCGAAGTTGCGCTATCGCCACCGGCTTTGCCCTGGGTCGGACCGGCGCCCGGGTCGACCAGGTACCCGGTAGCAGGGAATTCCAATGGTGAGCAGTCCCGACAACAACCAGATGTTCAGTTGCCGCGTCAAAATCTCTGAACCTCAAGCAATCCATATTGCGCCAGCTTCGTGCGGTACGCATCAGGCACGTCTCCCGCCCCTGTAAATAGCGCCCTGTCAGGGGCTTGGCGGGCGTATTCCTGTCCCGCCGTGAGACGGGCGACCTGGCGCGCGATCCCTTGCGCGCCGTGGACGAATCGCACGTCCGGACCGAAGGCGCGGGCCAGTTCCTCCTCAACCAGAGGGAAGTGGGTGCAGGCCAGCACCACGGTGTCGATCAACTCGCCGCCGGGCTGGCTGCGCAAGGCGTTGGCGGCATGTTCGATGATGGCCGGATCGACGGTTTCGCCGCGCAGCTTGGCCTCGGCCGCTTCGACGAGGCCGGGCGCGCCGTGCCGCAGCAGGCGCTTGTCGGCGGCGAATTCGTGCTCCAGCCGGTCGACATAGGCCTGCCGCACGGTTGCCTCGGTGCCGAGCAGGCCGATCACCCCGGTGCGGGTCATCGCGGCGGCGGGCTTGATTGCGGGTACCGTGCCGACGATGGGCACCTCCAGCACTTCGCGGACCATCCCCAGCGCGATTGTCGAAGCCGTGTTGCAGGCGATGCAGACGAGGCGCGGGCGGAATCGCTCGGTCATGCGGCCCAGCAGCCCGGCGACGCGCGCGGCGATCTGCGCCTCGGTCTTGGTGCCATAGGGCAGACCGGCTGTGTCGGCGGCGTAGATGATCGGCGCATCGGGCAGGGCCTTGCGTACTTCCTCCAGCACCGTCAGGCCGCCGACGCCCGAATCGAACACCAGAATTGGCGCCCAGCGAGCGATCGCGGCAAAAGCCGTGCCGGCGCCGCGCGGCGCGTTCATTGTATCGGAAGCCATCGTTTTTCCCTGGACCTTGCCACCTGTTAACCGCGCAGGCGTGGACAGGGCAACGTCCAATGCTGCAACCTGTCTTCTGCTTGGCGCGATAGGGCGCTAATGCACCGCGTCATGGACTGGATTCTCGCACTTGCGCTCGGTTACGCCTTCGGTTCCGTACCGTTTGGCCTCATCATCACCCGCCTGTTCGGCGCAGGAGACCTGCGCTCGATCGGTTCGGGCAATATCGGCGCCACCAACGTGCTGCGCACCGGCCGCAAGGGGCTGGCGGCGGCCACGTTGCTGCTCGACCTTGCGAAGGGCCTTGCCGCCGTGCTGATCGCCGCGCGCCTGTGGCCTGACTATGCCGCGCTGGCGGGGCTGGGGGCGTTCCTGGGTCACTGCTTCCCGGTCTGGCTGGGGTTCAGGGGCGGCAAGGGCGTGGCTACCATGGCGGGCATTGCCTTCGGCCTCGCCTGGCCGGTGGGGCTGGCTTATGCGCTGACGTGGCTTGGCCTGCTTGCAACCGCGAAGATTTCCTCGGTCGCAGGGATGACCGCCGCCATCGTCGCGCCACTGGCCGCGCTGGCGCTGGGGGAGCGTGAGGCCGCCACGGTGCTGGCGGTGATCGCCGCGCTCGTGTTGTTCCAGCACCGCGAGAACATCGCCCGTCTGCGCGCCGGAACCGAGCCACGCATCGGCAGCGGCAAGAAGGGATGAGCGCAGAGGGCGGACTTTCGCAGGAAGAGGCTTTCGCCCGCATCCGCCTGCTGCGTTCGCCCAATGTAGGGCCGGTCACGTATGGGCACTTCATGGCGCGCTTCGGCAGCGGCATGGCGGCGCTGGCAGCATTGCCCGACATTGCCGGACGCAAGGGCCGGACATACACCGCCGCGCCCGAGCGGCGCATCCACGACGAAATCGCCGCGTTGCGCAAGGCCGGCGCGCGCTACCTTTTCCACGATTCGCCCGATTATCCGCGCCTCCTCGCCGAATCCGAGGGTGCGCCGCCAATCCTGACCTACCGGGGCGATATCGCGCTTTCATCGCGGCCCTGCGTCGCGATGGTGGGCGCGCGCAATGCATCCGCCGCCGCGATCCGTCTGTCGCGGGAAATCGCCCACGATCTTGCGGGCGCGGGCTGGACCGTCGTTTCGGGCCTGGCGCGCGGGATTGACGGGGCCGCGCATCACGGTGCCCTGGCCGGCGGCGCGACGATCGGAGTTATCGCCAGCGGCATCGACATTTCCTACCCGCCCGAGCACGCGGCGCTGCAGGAAGATATCGCGGCAAAAGGCCTGCTTCTGGCCGAACAGCCGCCCGGCACCGAGCCGCTTGCGCGCCACTTTCCCACCCGCAACCGGATCATTTCCGGGCTGGCGGCAGGCACGCTGGTGGTGGAGGCCGCGCCCCGGTCCGGCTCGCTCATCACCGCGCGTCTCGCCGGTGAAATGGGACGCGAGGTCATGGCGATCCCCGGATCTCCGGTCGATCCGCGCTCGCATGGTTGCAACCAGTTGATCCGCGACGGAGCGATACTGGTGCAGGGCGCGGCCGACGTGATCGAACTGCTGTCCGGCTTCACCGGCGACCCGCGTTCCTCCCTGCGCGAGGTGGCCATGGACTGGGGAGCGTCGGAGCTGGCCGAGGAAACCGGCGATCCGGCAGATGTAGGTGGGCTGCTCACCACCGCGCCGGTGGGGGTGGACGAACTGATCCGCCAGTCGGGCGCCAGCGCCGCCAGCGTGCAACTGGCTCTGCTCGAACTCGAACTGGCGGGCCAACTGGTACGCCATGCGGGCGGGCGGGTCAGCATTGGCTGACGCTTAAGCAAATTATCCAACAATCAGAACGAATTGGCAACTTGCAGATTGACGACCGGGACCGCCTCGCGCAGAGCCTCGACCCAAGGCAGAAACGGGGCTTTCGGCGGTGACTACCCAACCGGCAATTCGCGTGGGCGACATTTTTGCGCAAGGCGCGGGCATCGCCGGGCGCAGTCGCGCGGTGCTGGCTGGCTTCGCGCTGGGCATGAGCTTGGTTTCCAGCGTCCTGTCATTCATGACCGACGATATGCCGGGCATCGGGGTGGAAATGGCGGTATCTTCGGTCGCCGGTTATTTTCTGTTCTGGCAGGTGCTGGCGACCGAAGGGCTTCTGGAGGGTAGCCGGAGCAGAGGCGCGGGCTTCATGGCCTATGCAGCCATTTCGTTCATTACCTCGGTCGCGGGATTGCTGGGGCTGGTGCTCCTGATCCTGCCCGGCCTGATCCTGATAGCGCGCTGGTCACTGGCAGGGGCGCTTGCCGTGGCGCGGGGTTCTTCGGTCTTGCCGGCTCTCGCGGAAAGCTGGCGGCTGACGCGCGGCTCCACCTGGCCAATTGTGGGTTTTCTGGCTGTCGTATGCGTGGCTTTCGCCGCTGTCCTTCTGCCGCTGGGTATCTATGCAGCGATCAGCGAGGAGGCCGCGAATATCGGCGTGGCGCAGCAAATCGTTGAATTTCTCGGCAACATCGCCAGTTACGGGCTTTCCGCTCTGATTTCCTGCGGCACCGTGGCTCTCTTCGCACTCCTGGTCGACCGGGACGAGCGTGTGGCTGCGGTTTTCGCCTGAGCAAAGGACGTGTCTTGCGCTTGACGAACCGCCCCAATGCTTCCCACCCTATGCGTACACACATATGCGCACGCGAGAGCGCGCATGTGCACGAGCACAACGCGCCTACGCGTATAAGGCATAACGAAAGTCTGAAATGCAGCTGGTAATCGTCGAATCGCCTGCAAAGGCCAAGACCATCGAGAAGTATCTGGGCAAGGACTACAAGGTCCTTGCCAGCTACGGCCACGTCCGCGACCTGCCGCCCAAGGACGGCTCCGTCCGCCCGGACGAGGAATTCGCGATGGACTGGGAGCTTTACGGAGACAAGCAGCGCCAGGTGAAAGCGATCACCGATGCGGCCAAGGACGCCGACCGACTGATCCTCGCGACTGACCCTGATCGCGAAGGCGAGGCGATTTCATGGCACGTTCGCGAACTGCTGGCCAAGCGCAAGGCGCTGCCCAAGGACGTGCAGCGCGTGACGTTCAACGCGATCACCAAGGAAACCGTCACCAAGGCGATGACCCAGCCGCGCGAGCTGGATCAGGACCTGATCGACGCCTATCTGGCCCGCCGCGCGCTCGACTACCTGTTCGGCTTCACGCTCTCGCCGGTGCTGTGGCGCAAGCTGCCCGGCGCCAAGTCCGCTGGCCGCGTCCAGTCGGTGGCGCTGCGCCTGATCGTCGACCGTGAGCGCGAGATCGAGGCGTTCAAGGCGCAGGAGTACTGGTCCGTCGCCGCGCAGATGGCGCATGACGGCACCGACTTCACCGCCAAGCTGGTGACCTTCGACGGCCAGAAACTGGACCGCCTGACCCTTGGCGACGAAGGCTCCGCGATGCGCGCGAAGGCCGCC
Organism: Novosphingobium barchaimii LL02; assembly: GCF_001046635.1. Classification (GTDB taxonomy): domain Bacteria; phylum Pseudomonadota; class Alphaproteobacteria; order Sphingomonadales; family Sphingomonadaceae; genus Novosphingobium; species Novosphingobium barchaimii. Next base: position 1,102,995 of record NZ_KQ130452.1, on the reverse strand, counting down.
GTCGAGGCCGGCGCCTTCAAGGTCGAGGGCGTCGAGACCAAGCCGCACCGCCGCAACCCGCAGCCGCCGTTCACCACCTCGACCCTGCAGCAGGAGGCTGCGCGCAAGCTGGGCTTCTCGGCCAGCCAGGCGATGCGCGTGGCGCAGTCGCTCTATGAGGCGGGCGCGATTACCTACATGCGTACCGACGGCGTGCAGATGGACCCCAGCGCGATCTCGGCCGCACGCGCGGCGATCGCCGAGCGTTTCTCGGGCCATTACGTCCCTGAAAAGCCGCGCCACTACGAAACCAAGGCAAAGAACGCGCAGGAAGCCCACGAGGCTATCCGGCCGACCGAATTCACCAAGGACCGCTTTGATTCGGGCGATGAGGCGCGCCTCTACGACCTGATCTTCAAGCGCGCGATGGCCAGCCAGATGGCCTCCGCCGCGCTTGAGCGCACCACCATCACGATGCGCGACGGTACTGGCCGCAACGAACTGCGCGCCACCGGCACCGTGGTGAAGTTTCCCGGCTTCCTCGCCGTCTACGAGGAAGGCCGCGACAACAAGTCGGACGACGACGACGAGGCAGGCCTGCTGCCGTTCATGAAGGCGGGCGACATGCCGGCCAAGAAGGACGTCACGGCCGAGCAGCACTTCACCCAGCCGCCGCCGCGCTTTTCCGAGGCGAGCCTGGTGAAGCGGCTGGAAGAACTTGGCATTGGCCGTCCGTCGACGTATGCCTCGACGATCCAGGTCATCAAGGACCGCAACTATGTGCGGACCGAGAAAAACCGTTTCTTTGCAGAAGAATCAGGCCGACTTCTCACCTCGTTCCTCGAACGCTTCTTCGACCGCTATGTCGCCTACGACTTCACGGCAGGCATGGAAGACCAGCTTGATAACGTCTCGGGCGGACGCGAGGAATGGAAGGTGCTGCTCGCCAACTTCTGGCGCGACTTCAAGCCCAAGTCCGACGAGGTCATGGAGAAGAAGCCCTCGGAAGTGACCGAGGCGCTGGACGAATTCCTCTCGGACTATCTGTTCCCGCCCAAGGAAGACGGCACCGACCCGCGCATCTGCCCCAAGTGCGAGGCGGGGCGCCTGAGCTTGCGCGGTGGCCGCTACGGCGCGTTCATCGCCTGCTCGAATTACCCTGAGTGCAAGTTCACCCGCAAGTTCGCGCAGCCCGGTGGCAGCGCCGATGGCGGCGGCGATGACGAGGCGCTGGGCCAGGACCCCGAGACCGGCCAGGATATCATGCGCCGCACCGGCCGCTTCGGTCCCTACATCCAGCTGGGTGAGGGCAAGGAGGCCAAGCGCGCGTCGATCCCCAAGGACATCGACGAGCTCAATCTGGAATGGGCGATCAAGCTGCTCAGCCTGCCGCGCGCTGTGGGCCAGCACCCGGAGAGCGGCAAGGATATCACTGCCAGCATAGGACGTTACGGCCCATACCTCGCTCATGATGGTAAATATGCCAAACTGCGCTCGACTGCCGAGGTGTTCGACACCGGCATGAACGCGGCTGTCTCGATGCTGGCCGACGCGGCAAATCGCGGCGGCGCCTCGCGCACCAAGGCGGAGCCGCTCAAGGTATTCGGCGCGCACCCCGTCAGCGGCGGCGAGATGAAGGTGATGGAAGGGCGCTACGGCCCCTACGTCAGCGACGGCACTACCAATGCCACGCTGCCGCGCGACATGAAACCCGAGGACATCACCGAAGAACAGGCCGTCACGCTCATCACCGAGAAGGCTGCGAAAGGCCCGGCCAAGGGCAAGAAGAAGGCGGCTCCCAAGAAGGCAGCGGCGAAGAAACCTGCCGCCAAGAAGGCAGCGGCTCCCAAGGCGGCTGGCACCAAGACGGCTGCCAAGAAGGCTCCCGTCAAGAAGAAGCCTGCGGAGGCAGCGGAATGAGCGACAAGACAGCCAAGCACAAGCAGCCCTGGAAGCCCGAGGAACTGCAGAAACTGCAGATTCTCGCCGGTAAGGGGAAGGGCCTCAAGGAAATCGCCAAGGCCCTCAACCGTACCGAGGAATCGACCAAGGACGCCGCCAAGCAGCACAATATCGGCGTCGCCAAGGCGCGTTGACCGGTTTGGTGCGGCGGCCGTGCGTGTTAGCTTCCCCTCGAATCGGAGAGGAAGCCCCGCATGGCCGCGCGCATTTATCGCCCCGCATTGGCTCTGGTCCTGGGGCTGGCCTGCCTGAACCTTTCGGCGCCGGCGTGGGCGCGGCAGATTTCTGCCAAGCCGGAACCCTCGATGCCCGGCTCGTTGATCTCTGCCGATCCCATCGCCGCCCCGCCCGAAGGGATGCAGGCCTGGCGCATCACGTACTGGACCACGCTGGACGACGGCGCCGCCGTTCGGGCCACGGGCATGGTCATCGCGCCGCGTGAGGCGCCGGCGCCGCGCGGCCGGCCTGTGATCGCGTGGCAGCATGGTGCGTGGGGCGTTGCCAGCAAATGCGCGCCTTCGCTCAGCGGCAATTTCTTCGAGGCGACCCCGGCGCTCGCCGACATGGTGCGGCGGGGGTATGTCGTGGCGGCGGCGGATTATCCGGGGCTTGGCTCGGAAGGCGTCCACGGCTTCCTTGCCGGGCGCGAGACGGCCCATTCGGTGCTCGATGCCGTGCGCGCGGCGCGGGCGATCCCCGGCACCGGTGCAAGCGCAAGACTGGCGCTTTGGGGCGAATCGCAAGGGGGCACGCTACCCTTTGGACCGCAGCCGAGGCGCAGCGCTATGCGCCGGACCTCACGCTTGTCGGCACGGCCGCCGCAGCGCCGCCGACCGATTTGCTGGTCAACCTTGCCTATAAGGGCAATCCGGCTGTGAAGGCCATGTTCACGGCATTCGTGACTTATTCCTGGTCCAGACGGTACGGCGCGCCCCTTGCCAGTGTGTTCGGTCCCACCAACCGGGGCGTCGTCACACGGCTGGCGCGGAACAATTGCGTCCAACTGGACAAGACGCCGAAGCTGGGAACGATGTTGGGGGTGATGTCGGTGCGCAGCGGCCTCAAAGGCAAGGATCTGGGCACGATCGAGCCTTGGGCAACGCTGGCACGCACGAACAGCGTGGATGCTGGCAAGGTACCGGGGCCGGTGCTGATCGCGCAGAGCGTCGCTGATCCGCTCGTCTCGCCGGATGCGACGCGGGATTTCGCGCGCCGGCTCTGCGCTCGGGGCCGGGCGGTGCGCTACATCGCGATCCCTGGCGGCGACCATGCGGCCAGCGCGCGCAACAGTGCGGCGGAAACGCTCGACTGGATCGATGCGCGCTTTGCCGGCAGAACACCGGCCAACGATTGCCGGAAGTTCTGATCAGCGGCGCGGTGCGCTTTTGAGGCGCCACAGGCCGTAGCGCCGTTGACCCAGTGCGGCGACCTGATAGCGCTCGTAGTCGCGGCCTAGCGCCGCTTTTACCAAGGCGCGCGTTGCCCGGTTGGGCTGGTTGGGGCGGCCTGTTTCCGAAACCACGATCACGCCGGGCTTGCTGGCCAGAATTCGCCGCACCTCCGCTTCGGCAGACACGCCCAGTGCGCCGGCCTCGTTCATGGCGTTAAGGTGGCTGGGGTAGGCAAAGCGGGTCGGGATGCAGCCCCCCGTGGTGCGGTAGAGCGCACTGTCGCCCTCGTACACATAGAGGCAGCGGCCGTGCAGTTCGCCGGCGACGGCGCGGGTGGCGGCGGCGAATTGGGCAGCGGTGCCCCGCTCGATCACCTGGGCGACGGGCACGGCAATGGCGCCGATCACACCAAGGCCCAGCAGCAGGCGGCCGTACCAGCGCTCACCTTTTGCGGTGCGGGCCAGCGCCGGGGCGGCGAGGATACAGAGCGGTACCAGAACCGGGCCGAGGTAGTGGTCGTACCATGTGCCGAAGATCAAAAAGCCGCCGATGCTCGCCAGTGCCCAAAGGCGCAGGTCGGGCAATGTCGCGGGCCGCTCGCCGCGAACGGTGGACAGGCGCCGGGGCGCAAGGATGAGGGCAAGGCCGAAGGGGATCATCGCCAGGCATTCCTTGCCGAGTTGGGCGAAAGCGTCGGCATGGTCGGTGGAGCGACCCAGGATCGACAGGAAGTTCGCCTGAACGAAAGCCTCGCCGTGGCCGGCCCAGACATAGCCGAGCAGCACCGCGCCGGTCGGGGCAAGGGCGGCGGTGACCCATGCGGTGCCGGTCATTGCGAGGCGGGCAGCGGTCCAGCCGTTGGCCCGGCCCCGGGCGAGGAGGAGGAGGCCGAAGGCCAGTCCTTCGAACACGGCGCTGTATTTGATCTGCAGGGCGAGGCCGATCAGCAGCATCGCCTCCATTCCGCGCCGCGCCAGCAGCGGATCGCCGGGCTTCAGGCGGGCATCGAGTACGATCAGCGCCGCCAGCGCGACCGGCAGGTTGTAGAACACCGGCGACTGGCCCAGCGCCACGTTGAACACCGGCTGCCAGATCAGATAGGCGAGGCCCGCCATGCGCGCGGCGCGGGGCGGTGCGATGCGCCGCGCGATCCGCTCGATCACCAGCGCCGTCAGCACCGAACTTGCAAGGCCGAGCAGCTGGTAGGTCAGCACCGGGTCGAACGGCAGCGCGTAGACCCCCCGGAAGATGGCAAAAAGGCCCCAGGGCTTCCGGTCCCAGATGTCGACATAGGGCAGGGCGCCCGCCGCCATGCGCTGGCCGACGAGGAGGTAGAACTGTTCGTCCGACTGGAACGCGGGCTTGCCCAGCATCACCATCCGTAGCGCGAAGGCGACAGGCAGATAGAGTGCCAGCGAGCCGAGGCGCAGGGCGTCCGCGGCGGCCGGGCGGATCGCCCAATGCGCTTTTGCGGCGATCCGCGCGATCATTCTGGCGAGCCCTTCCTCGGTGCGGCCGCCGGGGGCGCTCGCTGAAGGGGCGATTACTGCGTCAAGTTTGCAGAATTGCGACGGGTTGCGGGCATGGGCCTGTGCGGGCTTTTAGCGCTTCGTACCGGTTGTGGGCTTCGCGGGGGCCTTGACCGTCGGCGCGGGCACCGGGACTGCCGGGGCGGGCGCGTTCGGTGCGGTCATCGTCGGGGCCTGTCCGGGCGGGTTGAGGCCCGGTTCGGCGGTGACGGGTGAGCGTACCGGCTTGACGCCGCTCTTGATGAGCCAGGCGGCGATGGCGTCGGCGGTGGCCTGCATCCCGGCCTTGTTGAGGTGCCACTGAAGGCCCTGGCGGCCGTCGTAGCCGGCAGGCGAGCCGATCATCCACGGCTCCTTGTCGCACGGAGTATGCGCGGCCGAGGAAAGGTTCATCTCGATCGCGGGCACGCCGTGGGCTTCCGCGACGCGCGAAGTGATCTCAACAAGGCGGCGGCCGATTTCGCGCACGATGGCGGCGTCGGTCTCGCTGACCGGGGTCGCCGGGCACAGGCCGCCGGGCTTGGGGAGCGGGTTGAAGTACTGGACGAAGACGAGACGGGCCTGCGGGGCGGTGGCCTTGATGCGGCGCGCGATCTCGTTCAACTGCGCTTCGTCGCGCACATAGTCCGCTTCGGTGGGGATGCGAACGGCGCCGCAGGCGCGGGTCTTGGCGCCCGGAACGGGGGCCAGCTTGGCGTTGAAGGCGCAGGTCGCCGAGAACAGGTTGCCGATGTACGACAGGTCGTTACCGCCGATCGTCACGGTGACGAGGCGCGTTTCGGGCGTGACGCTGATGATCTGCGGCGGCACTTCGTTCCACGGGCCGAGCACGTTTTCGGTGGTCGCGCCCGAGCAGCTGCGGTCGATCAGCTCAACCCCGAAGCGTTCGGCAAGCAGCGTGGGATAGTTGTTGAAGCTCTGTCCGCAGCGCGCCGGCCAGCTTGGCTTGGAGGGCGGCAGCTGCGGCCCGGCCGCAAAAGATGAGCCGATCGCGACGTAGCGCTTGTCGAGCAGGCTTTCCATGACGACGGGCTTTGTCGCCTCGGCGGGGAGGACCACCTTGGCGGCTTCGACGGGGGCGGGCGCCCCCTTCTTGCCCTTGGGTTTCAAGACCTTGGGCTTTTCGACCTTCGGCTTCTTGACCGAGGAGGCCTTGGCACTGTCGGTTGTCGTCGCCTGCTGGGCGAGTGCCGGCATCGAGGCGGCCGCGCAGCCCAGCAGCAGCGCTGCACCGAGATTCCTCAATACCGGCGTCATCACTTAACCCAGTCCAGCCTGATTTCTTCGTAGATGTCGCGGGCGGAATCTGCCCAGTTTTCCTCGACCTTGACGTGGAGGAACAGGTGGACCGGATGGCCGAGCACGGCGGCCAGTTCGGTGCGGGCCGCTTCGCCGATGGTCTTGATCTTGGCGCCGCGCTTGCCCAGCACAATGGCCTTCTGGCTTTCGCGGGCGACCACGATCTGCTGGCGGATCTCCACCGACCCATCCTTGCGCGGAGTGTAGCTTTCCGGGCGCACGGCGGCGTCGTAAGGCAGCTCGTCGTGGAGCTGGCGGTAGATCTGCTCGCGGGTGATTTCGCAGGCCAGCAGGCGCTCGCTGGCGTCTGAAACCTGGTCCTCCGGATAGTGCCACGGGCTTTCCGGCATCAGCTTGGCGAGCCAGGACTTGAGCTGGGGAACACCGTCGCCGGTCAGCGCGGAGACGAAGAACACTTCATCGAACATGGAGTCAGCGCTGAATTCCTGCGCCAGTTCGAGGAGCTTTTCCTTGACGCTGGCATCGACCTTGTTGAGCACCAGCAGCTTGCGCTCCGGGCGGCCCTTCAGGGATTCCAGCAAAGGTGCCAGTTCGTGGCGGCGCAGTTTCACCGCATCGACCACGAGCAGGATCGCGTCGGCCTCCTGCGCGCCTTCCCAGGCGGCGGCTACCATCGCCCGGTCGAGGCGCCGGCGCGGCTCGAAGATGCCGGGAGTGTCGGCCAGGATGATCTGGGTTTCATCCTCCAGCGCGATGCCCAGCAAGCGGGCGCGGGTGGTCTGGGCCTTGGCCGATGTGATCGCCACCTTCTGGCCGACCAGAGCGTTGACGAGCGTCGACTTGCCCGCGTTGGGAGCGCCTAGGACGGCGACGAGACCGCAGTGCTGGGTCATCCGAATTTCCTCATGAATTCCTCGGCGGCGCCGGTCTCGGCGTCCTGCTTCGAGTTTGCGGTGGCCTGGGCCGAACCGACGTTGTGAACGGATACCTCGACCGTGAAACGCGCGGCGTGATCGGGGCCGGAGCGGTCGAGCAGTTTGTATTCGGGCATGCGGCGGCGGTTGCCGGCGGTCCATTCCTGCAGGGCGGACTTGGGATGCTTTCGCTTGCCGGTCTTGCCGTGCAGCACGTCGCTCCACAGGCGCAGGACCATGTCGCGGCCGCCTTCGAAGCCGCGTTCGGTGAAGCAGGCTCCGATGATCGCCTCCATCACGTCGCCCAGGATGTTCTCGGAATCCTCGCCGCCGTCGTCGCGCGCCTGCTTGCCCAGCCGCATGTGCGGGCCGAGGCCGATCTCGCGCGCGATGATCGCACAGGTGGCGCGGCTGACGAGCGCGTTGAGGCGCTGCGAGAGGCGGCCTTCCGCCTCCTCGCTGTTACGGTAGAGCCACTCTGCGACCGACAGTCCCAGGACGCGGTCGCCCAGGAATTCGAGCCTTTCGTAATTGCGCTTATCACCGGTGGACCCGTGGGTCAGGGCCGAGAGCCAGAGGGCCTCGTCGGCGGGTTCGTAGCCGGCGTGTTCGGTCAGGAAGGCGCGGGTGGGCGCATCAAGCACTCAGATAACGCTCCCGATGCGGTTCCAGCGAGCGGCGGTGAACCAGGTCCACGGCTTGATCCATTCGGACGAGCCATCGGTGGAGAACATCATGACGGCGGCCTTGCCCACCAGGTTTTCCTGCGGGACGATGCCGATGCCGCCGCCTTCCACTGCCGGGAAGCGGCTGTCCATCGAGTTGTCGCGGTTGTCGCCCATCATGAACAGGTGATCCTCGGGAACGATGAACACGCCGGTATCGTCCTGCGGGGTCTGGCCCATGTCCAGGACGGTGTAGCTTTTGCCGCCGGGCAGGGTTTCGCGGAACTGCGGGTAGCGGCAGACGGGGGTACCGTCCTTGTCGGTGCTGTCGAAGCCGGGGCCGCAATCGGTGTTGGGGCTGATCGGCACGAGGAAGTCCGCGACCTTGACCTTGGGGATGGCCTTGCCGTTGAGCCAGACCTGGCCGCCCTTCATCTGCACTTCGTCGCCGGGCAGCCCGATGACGCGCTTGATGTAGTCGACGTCGTTGCCGGGAGGCGCCTTGAAGATCGCCACATCGCCGCGCTCGGGTTGGCTGGCGAAGATGCGGCCCGGGATCAGCGGCACGCTGAACGGCAGCGAATAGCGCGAGAAGCCGTAGGACCACTTGGTGGCGAACAGATAGTCGCCGGTCAGCAGCCGGGGCAGCATGGATTCGCTGGGGATGTTGAAGGGCGAGATGATGAAGCTGCGCAGGATCAGCACGCCCAGCACCAGCCACGCCAGGAAGGAGAAAAAGCTCTCGTCCTTCTTGACCGGGGTTGCCGGTCCGGTGACGGGCTTGTCCGCAGGGGCTTTCGCGGCGGCCTCTGCGGCTTGGATAGGGGTATCGCTCATGATCGAAACCCTTGCCCACGCGGGCGCGCTCCCGTCAAGTGCGATCCCCACCAAGGTGTGACACTGGCCGATAATTGCACAACTCGGGCTTGGATTTCGCACTTGCGGAACGCATAAGGCCGACCAACACGGCCAACAGGAGTTGCACGGCATGAGCGAAGCGGTCTGGAAGAAGCTTCAGGGACTGGAAAAGCCGACTCTGGCGCAGCTTTTCGACAGTGACCCGGCGCGTCTCGACACATTCGCCACCGAGCTTGAGCTGGGCGAGGAGGAGAACTCCACCGGTATCCGCTTCGACTGGTCGAAGACGCACCTCGACGCGGCCCATGTCGCCGCCTTCGAGGAACTGGCAGCAGTGATGGACTTTGCCGGCCGCCGCGCCGCGCTGTTTGCCGGCGAGATCGTCAACACCACCGAAGGCCGCGCGGCCGAGCACACCGCCCAGCGCGGCATCGGCAAGGAGGAAAGCGTCGATTTGGCGGCGATGTACCACCACCGCATGGCCGCGATCGTCGAGGCTATCCACCGCGGAGCGATGGGCGAAGTCAAGCACCTGATCCACATCGGCATCGGCGGTTCGGCGCTTGGCCCGGCGCTGGCCGTGGACGCGCTGGCCCGCAAGGGCGCGCTGGTGGACGTGCATGTCGTCTCCAACATCGATGGCTGCGCGCTGGAGCAGGCGTTCAAGGCGTGCGACCCGGCCACCACGATGCTGGCGGTCGCCTCCAAGACCTTCACCACGCTTGAAACGATGACCAACGCCGAAAGCGCGATCGCGTGGCTGCGTGATAACGGCGTCGAGGACCCCTATGGCCGCGTCGTGGCGCTGACCGCCTCGCCGGAAAAGGCGATGGAATGGGGCGTGGACGAAACCCGCGTCCTGCCGTTCTCGGAAAGCGTGGGCGGGCGGTATTCGCTATGGTCCTCGATCGGCTTCCCGGTCGCCATGGCGCTGGGCTGGCCCGATTTCGCCGAGTTCCTGGCCGGGGCCGCCGCGATGGACGTGCATTTCCGCGATGCCGATGGCATCGACAACCTGCCGCTGCGCGCTGCTTTCGCCGACCAGTACTACACCCGCCTGCTCGGCTGTCAGACCCGTGCTGTATTCGCTTATGACGAACGGCTGGCGCTGCTGCCCGACTATCTTCAGCAGCTGGAGATGGAATCGAACGGCAAGAGCGTGAAGATGGACGGCACCCCGGTCGACGGCCCTACCGCGCCGATCACCTGGGGCGGCGTCGGCACCGATGCCCAGCATGCGGTGTTCCAGCTGCTGCATCAGGGCACCAACCTGGTGCCGGTGGACTTCATCGCCTCGATCGAGCCGGGCCATGACCAGGCTTCGGCGCATCACCGCATCCTGCTGTCCAACTGCTTCGCGCAAGGCGCGGCGCTGATGGCGGGCAAGGCCAGCGAAGACCCGGCGCGCGCCTATGCCGGCAACCGTCCTTCGGCGACGATCCTGCTGGACGAAGTCAGCCCGGTGACGTTCGGCGCACTGGTGGCGTTCCATGAACACCGCACCTTTGCGAACGCGGTCCTGATGGGCATCAACCCCTTCGACCAGTTCGGCGTGGAACTGGGCAAGGAAATCGCCAACAAGATCGAGCAGGGCGGGACGACCTTCGACCCTTCGACCGAGGCGCTGCTGGCTATCGCCGGTATCGGCTGATCGGGCAGGGCCTGTCGCAAGGGGGCTTCGACAGGCTCAGCCTGAGCGGGGTTGGGACGGTGTTTCTTTAATTCGCGGTCTCCCCATCCGCTCCGCTCATCCTGAGCTTGTCGAAGGATGGGGTAATCCGCCGCCGCAGGAACATACGCCGGAGCGGGCGCAAGTCCCGCCCCGGCGCCCTGCAAGGGGCTGTTGACGCGCTGACGTTGCCGTCAGGCGCGGTATTCGAGGCCTTCCGCCCAGTCGCCATGTTCGGTGCGTAGCGGCACGGGCGCCGCCGCTACCTGACCGTCGAGCAGACGCGCCAGCAGGTGTTTGCCGTCCTCCCAGCTTCCCAGCCCGGAATCGGCGTTTATGTGCCCGGCATTGCCGGCATCGACGAAATCGCTCCCCCAGCGCCGCGCGAGGCCCCGGGCGGTATCGAAGCCGATCCAGGGATCGTTGCGGCTCGCCACCAACAGCGAGGGAAAGGGCAGCGCATCCGCAGGGGTTGGCGCAAAGCCGGTGAGGCGCTCGTCACGAGGGAAGAAGTCGACCTCGGGAGGCGCGACCAGCATGGCGCCGATCACCGGCGTCGAGTAGCCGGGCTGCTCGAACTTGGACCACCATGCGGTCAGCACGCAGCCCAGGCTATGGGCCACCAGCACCACCGGCCGTCCGGCGCGGTGTACCGCAAGGTTTAGGCGGTTGATCCAGGTATTGCGGTGCGGGGTGTCCCAGCTGCCCAGTTCGGCGATCTGGCAATTGTCGATCTCTTCCGCCCAGCGCCGCTGCCAGTGGCCGGGGCCGCTGCCTTCGAGGCCGGGTACGAGCAATATCAGCGGCTCCTGCTTGTCCGCCGAGGCGTTATGCGAACGTGCCATCGGTGATCTCCCAGTCGTGATGCGCTGCTGTACGAAGGAGCAGCCAGGACTCGGATATAAACTCAACCAATATAGTTGACAATAGGCCGGCGCTAAATCGAGTGAACCGCACGCCGGATGGAAACGGCGAAGCGGCCTTGTGGTTGCTGGCAATCGGCGGGGCCATGTCCCATATGCGCCCCAACGCAACGGAGCACAGACGCATGGCCGAATACGACTACGACCTCTTCACCATCGGCGCCGGTTCGGGCGGCGTGCGGGCCAGCCGTGTGGCGGCGGCGCACGGGGCGCGAGTTGCCGTGGCAGAGGAGTTCCGGGTCGGCGGCACCTGCGTGATCCGTGGCTGCGTGCCCAAGAAGATGCTCGTCTACGGTGCCCACTTCGCCGAGGATCTTGAGGATGCGCGCCACTTCGGCTGGGACGTGGGTCAGCCCAAGTTCGACTGGATCAAGCTGCGCGACAACGTGCTGGGCGACGTGGACCGGCTGAACGGCCTCTACACGCAGACGCTCGACAACAACAAAGTCGAGATCTTTCACGAGCGTGCCGTCATTTCCGGCCCGCACGAGATCACGCTGGCGAGCGGCGAGAAGAAGACGGCCAAGCACATCCTGATTGCCACAGGTGCGCGCCCGATGGTGCCCACGTGCCCGGGCCACGAACACGGTATCACTTCGAACGAGGCGTTCCACCTCGATGCCATCCCCAAGCGCGTGCTGATCGCCGGCGCGGGCTACATCGCCAACGAATTTGCCGGCATCTTCAACCAGTTCGGTGCGAAGGTGACTTTGATGAACCGCTCGGATCAGTTGCTGCGCGGCTATGACGAGGCTCTGCGCGACCGCTTGCTGCAAATCTCGCTCATCAAAGGCATCGAATTCCGCTTCAACGCCGCGTTCGAGAAGGTGGAGAAGAACAAGGACGGTTCGCTCACCGTCCACATGAGCAATCATGAACCGCTTGAAGTCGACTGTTTGCTGTTCGCCACCGGCCGGGTCCCTAACATCGAGGGCCTTGGCCTCGGCGACGTGGGCGTGAACCTCAACGAGAAGGGCGCGATCGAGGTCGACGAGAATTCGCGCACCAGCGTCGAGAGCATCTACGCCGTGGGCGACGTGACCGACCGCGTGCAGCTCACCCCTGTCGCCATCCGCGAAGGGCAGGCGTTTGCCGATAGCGTGTTCGGCGGCAAGCCGACGACGGTCGACTATTCGTGCATTCCCTCTGCCGTGTTCAGCCATCCGCCGATCGCCGCCGTGGGCCTGACCGAAGCCGAGGCGACGGCGCAGTACGGCTCGGTCAAGGTCTATACCAGCGACTTCCGCTCGATGAAGAACGTCGTCGCCCACCGCAACGAACGCTCGCTCTACAAGATGGTCTGCGAGGCACAGACCGAGCGCGTGCTGGGCATTCACATGATCGGCGCCGAAGCCCCCGAGATCATGCAGGCTGCTGCCGTCGCGGTGAAGGCAGGCCTCACCAAGGCCGACTTCGACGCTACCGTCGCCATCCACCCGACGATGTCGGAGGAACTCGTCCTGCTGAAGTGAGCGCAGCGGGCAGGGGCCGATAATATCAATGCCGTCCCGGATCAGGTCCGGGACGGCGCGCTGCTGCCCATATCGCCTGACGGATATAGCCGAAACAGCCCTACGAATTGTGTTAACCGGGCGATTAAAACTGTTGACCTGAGCGCTTCCAGCTGCCTTTACGGGGCATGGGCATTTCGATGCCGCGACCATTGGGTACATAGGGAAGCCGGATGTCAGCAAACATCGCCGAAATGGAAAAGCGCCGGGCCGCAGCGAAGCTGGGTGGCGGGCAGAAGCGCATCGATGCGCAGCACGCCAAGGGCAAGCTGACCGCGCGCGAACGTCTCGACGTGCTGCTCGACGAGGACAGCTTCGAGGAGATGGACCTCTACGTCGAGCATGACTGCGTCGATTTCGGGATGCAGGACCAGAAGATACCCGGCGACGGCGTGGTCACCGGTTCCGGCACGATCAACGGCCGTCTCGTCTTCGTGTTCAGCCAGGACTTCACGGTGTTCGGTGGCTCGCTTTCTGCCCGTCATGCACAGAAGATCTGCAAGGTGATGGACGCGGCGATGAAGGTCGGCGCGCCGGTGATCGGCCTCAACGATTCGGGCGGCGCGCGTATCCAGGAAGGCGTCGCCTCGCTGGGCGGCTATGCCGACGTGTTCCAGCGCAACATCCTTGCCTCCGGCGTGGTGCCGCAGCTTTCGCTCATCATGGGGCCCTGCGCCGGCGGCGCGGTCTATTCGCCCGCGATGACCGACTTCATCTTCATGGTGAAGGACAGCTCCTACATGTTCGTGACCGGCCCCGACGTGGTCAAGACGGTCACGAACGAGGTCGTCACGCAGGAAGAGCTGGGCGGCGCGATCACGCACTCCAGCAAGACTTCGGTGTCGGATCTGGCGCTTGAGAACGACATCGAGGCGCTGCTGGCGGCGCGCGATTTCTTCGATTTCCTGCCTGCCTCCAACCGCGACGACGTGCCGGAACGCCCCTGCGCCGATGCCTGGGACCGTCTTGAGCATAGCCTCGACACGATCATCCCGCCTTCCGCCAACCAGCCCTACGACATGCAGGAAGTGCTGCGCAAAACCCTTGACGAGGGCGAGTTCTTCGAGCTGCAGCCGCTCCACGCGGGCAACATCCTGATCGGCTTCGGCCGCATCGAGGGCAAGACCGTGGGCATCGTCGCCAACCAGCCGATGGTGCTGGCGGGCGTGCTGGACATCAACTCGTCCAAGAAGGCCGCGCGGTTCGTTCGCTTCTGCGATGCGTTCAACATCCCGATCGTCACCTTCGTCGACGTGCCCGGCTTCCTGCCCGGCACCGATCAGGAGCATAACGGCATCATCAAGCACGGTGCCAAGCTGCTGTTCGCCTACGGCGAAGCAACCGTGCCCAAGATCACCATCATCACCCGCAAGGCTTATGGCGGCGCCTACGACGTGATGAGTTCGAAGCACCTGCGCGGCGATCTCAACTACGCCTGGCCGACTGCGGAAATCGCGGTGATGGGGGCCAAGGGCGCGGTGGAGATCATCTTTCGCGGACAGGATGCGGACGGCATCGCCGCCAAGACCAAGGAATACGAAGACCGCTTCGCCAACCCCTTCGTGGCGGCGAGCCGGGGCTACATCGACGAGGTCATCTACCCGCACTCGACGCGCCGGCGCATCGCGCTGGGCCTGCGCAAGCTGGCCAACAAGAGCATCGAGAACCCCTGGAAAAAGCACGACAACATACCGCTCTGACGCGCGCCGGAGGCGTGGTCGGGGCTGCGGGCGGTGTTCTTTTTGAGAGTACCGCGATCGCGGGGTGAGGGCGAATAGGCCCTCCACTCGAAACCGAGATAAAGATTGGAAGGCAGATCATGGAAGAGATCTACATCGTCAGCGGCGTGCGCACGGCAGTCGGCGACTTCGGCGGCTCGCTCAAGAGCTTCATGCCGTCGGATCTGGGCGCGCTTGTCGCCGCCGAGGCGCTGAAGCGTGCGGGCATCGAAGCCGAAGCGGTCGAACATGTCGTCATCGGTCAGGTGATGCCGACCAGCGCCCGCGACCAGACGCTTTCCCGCGTGATCGGCATCAAGGCCGGTATCCCGCTGGCCACTCCCGCGCTGACGCTGAACCGCCTGTGCGGATCGGGCGTTCAGGCGATCATCTCGTCCGCGCAGATGATGAAGCTGGGCGAGGCATCGGTCACGCTGGCCGGCGGCGCCGAGGTGATGTCGAACGTGCCTTACCATGACCACGGCGTGCGCTGGGGCAAGAAGATGGGCGCCAACACGCAGGAAGACGCGCTGACGCTTGGCCTGTCGGACGCCATCGGCGAATACCACATGGGCATCACCGCCGAGAACGTGGCCGAGCGCCACCACGTTTCGCGTGAAGACATGGACGCGCTGGCCGCGACCAGCCACAGCCGAGCCGCCCGCGCCATCGCGGAAGGCCGCTTCAAGGACCAGATCCTTCCCGTCGAGGTGAAGACGCGCAAGGGTGTCACCGTATTCGACACCGACGAGCATGTCCGCGCCGACACCACCCCGGAAACGCTGGCCAAGATGAAGCCGGCCTTCAAGAAGGACGGTTTGGTCACCGCCGGCAACGCCAGCGGCATCAACGACGGCGCCGCCGCCGTGGTGCTGGCCACCGGCACCGAGGTCGAGAAGCGCGGTCTCAAGCCGCTCGCCCGGATCGTTGCCTGGGGCCACGCCGGCGTCGAGCCGGAATACATGGGCGAGGGCCCGATCGTGGCGGTGCCGATCGCGCTGAAGCGCGCGGGCCTGACCCTCGACCAGATCGACATTATCGAGAGCAACGAGGCTTTTGCGGCGCAGGCCTGCGCCGTCGCCCGGGCCCTTGGCTTCGATCCCGAAAAGGTGAACCCCAATGGTTCGGGCGTTTCGATCGGTCACCCGGTCGGCGCGACGGGCACGATGCTCACCATCAAGTGCGCCTATGAACTGAAGCGCACCGGCGGCAGGTACGGCCTCGTCACGATGTGCATCGGCGGCGGGCAGGGCATCGCTCTAGTGATCGAGAATGTCGCATGAAGCTGGGCCGCCTCAACCACATCGGCGTCGCCACGCCCGATCTCGACGCCTCGATCGCGTTCTACCGGGACGTGATGGGCGCCGCCGACGTGACCGAACCGTTCGTGCTGGAAAGCCAGCAGGTGCGCGTGTGTTTCGTCAACACGCCGGGCGAAAACGGTACTGCGGGCACGCAGATCGAACTGCTCCAGCCGACCACGCCGGACTCGGCGGTGGGCAAGTGGTTGGAGAAAAACCCTCTCGGGGGCCAGCACCACATCTGCTACGAAGTGCCCGACATTCAGGAGGCAAAGGCCTGGTTCGAGGGTCTTGGCAAACGCGTCCTGGGTGAACCGCGTATCGGCGCGCACGGAACCATGATCTTCTTTGTCCACCCCAAGGACATGGGCGGACAGCTTACCGAGATCATGGAAACGCCCAAGGGCGCGCACTGAGTGTGATTTTGTCCGTCATCCTGAACGTGTTTCAGGATCCATCGTGCAGGCGAGGCACGAACGGATTGGATCGAAAAATGGATCCTGAAACACGTTCAGGATGACGAAATTGGCGAGGCAAGGCGATGACTGATAAACCCACCATCGAGACTTGGCAGGCAGCGGCTGACAAGGAGGTCAAGGGCAGGGACCTGACCTGGAACACGCCTGAAGGCATCGCGGTCAAGCCGCTCTACACCGCCGAGGACGTGACCGTGGACCCCGGCCTGCCGGGCTACGCGCCGTTCACGCGCGGCGTCCGAGCCTCGATGTATGCGGGCCGCCCCTGGACCATCCGCCAGTACGCCGGTTTCTCCACCGCCGAGGAATCGAACGCTTTTTACCGCCGTAACCTTGCCGCCGGGCAGAAGGGTCTGTCGGTCGCCTTCGACCTTGCCACCCACCGCGGTTACGATTCGGACCACCCCCGCGTGGTTGGCGATGTCGGCAAGGCCGGCGTTGCGATCGACTCGGTCGAGGACATGAAGATCCTGTTCGACGGCATCCCGCTCGACAAGATGTCGGTCTCGATGACGATGAACGGCGCGGTGATCCCGATCCTGGCCTTCTTCATCGTCGCCGGCGAGGAACAGGGCGTCGACCGCAAGCTGCTCGACGGGACCATCCAGAACGACATCCTCAAGGAGTTCATGGTCCGCAACACCTACATCTACCCGCCCGAGCCTTCGATGCGGATCATCTCGGACATTTTCGGTTACACCAGCCGCGAAATGCCCAAGTTCAACTCGATCTCGATTTCCGGCTATCACATGCAGGAAGCAGGCGCGACGCAGGTCCAGGAACTGGCCTTCACCATCGCCGACGGCGCGGAATATGTGAAGTACGGCGTTGCCTCGGGCCTCGACATCGACAAGTTCGCGGGCCGTCTGTCGTTCTTCTTCGCCATCGGCATGAACTTCTTCATGGAGATCGCCAAGCTGCGCGCCGCGCGCGTGCTGTGGCACCGGGTTATGACTGACCTTGGCGCCAAGGACGAGCGTTCGAAGATGCTGCGCACCCACTGCCAGACCTCGGGCGTGTCCCTGCAGGAGCAGGACCCCTACAACAACGTCATCCGCACCACGGTCGAGGCGATGGCCTCGATGCTGGGCGGCACCCAGTCGCTGCACACCAATGCGCTGGACGAGGCGATCGCGCTGCCGACCGATTTTTCGGCGCGCATCGCCCGCAATACGCAGATCATCATCCAGGAGGAGACCGGCATGTGCAATGTCGTCGATCCGCTGGGTGGGTCCTACTACATCGAATCGCTGACGCAGCAGCTGGTCGATCAGGCCTGGGAAATCATCGAGCGTGTCCAGGCCGAGGGCGGCATGGCCAAGGCAGTCGCCGCCGGCTGGCCCAAGGCGATGATCGAAACCGCCGCCGCTTCGCGCCAGGCGCGTGTCGACCGGGGTGACGACGTGATCGTCGGCGTCAACAAGTACCGCCTCGCCGCCGAGGACGCGATCGAGACGCTCGACATCGACAACGCCAAGGTCCGCGAAGGCCAGATCGCCCGCATCAACAAGATGAAGGCGGATCGGGACGAAGCCGTCTGCCAGGCTGCCTTGAAAGCGCTGGCGGCAGGCGCCGCATCGCCCGCCAGCATCGAGAACAACCTCCTCGCCCTCGCGGTGGAAGCCGCCCGCGCCCGCGCCACGCTGGGCGAAATCTCGTCCGCGATGGAAGAGAGCTTCGAGCGCTACGGCACCCAGCCGACCCCGGTGAAGGGCGTTTACGGCGCCCCTTACGAAGGCGACAGCCGCTGGCAGCAGGTGCTCGACGGCGTCGCTGCGGTGGAGCGCCGTCTGGGCCGCAAGCCCAAGCTGCTCGTCGCCAAGATGGGCCAGGACGGCCACGACCGGGGCGCCAACGTCATCGCATCGGCCTTTGGCGACATGGGCTTCGACGTCTATTCGGGGCCGTTGTTCCAGACTCCCGAGGAAACCGTGGTGCTGGCACTCGAGAACGAAGTCGACGTTGTTGGCGCCTCCAGCCTTGCCGCAGGCCACAAGACGCTGATCCCCGAATTGATACAGCAGCTGCGCGATGCCGGCCGCGGCGATATCAAGGTGATCGCAGGCGGTGTGATCCCCGCGAAAGACTATGAATATCTGCGCAATTCCGGCGTGCAGGGCATCTACGGTCCCGGCTCGAACGTGGTCGAATGCGCCGCCGACGTGCTGCGCCTGCTGGGCCACAACATGCCGCCGGCCGGTTCCGAACTGCAGGCGGCCGAGTAAGCGCTGTGCAGGGGCGCGTGCGAGAACTGGCAAGGGACGGCTCCAGGCTCTATGGCTGGGCACTGGCCCCCATGCCGACGATGCTGCCTGAGGAATGACTATGACTGATACCCCCGCCGTCGCCGCCCCGACTGTGGCTCGCACCGACTGGACCCGTGAGGAAATTGCTGGTCTGTTCGACCTGCCGTTCACCGAGCTGGTGTTTCGCGCAGCCGAGGTTCACCGCGCCAACCACAAGGCCAACGAAGTGCAGCTTTCGACGCTGCTCTCGATCAAGACCGGCGGTTGCGTCGAGGATTGCGGCTATTGCTCGCAGTCGGTCAAAGCCGACAGCGGGGTCAAGGCGACCAAACTGATGGAAGTCCAGCAGGTCCTCCAGCGCGCCGCGCAGGCACGCGATCAGGGCTCGACCCGCTTCTGCATGGGCGCCGCCTGGCGCAACCCCAAGGACCGCGACATGCCCGCCATCATCGAAATGGTGAAAGGCGTGCGCTCCATGGGCCTCGAAACCTGCATGACGCTGGGGATGCTCACCCCCGATCAGGCCGACATGCTTTCGGACGCGGGGCTGGATTACTACAACCACAACATCGACACTTCGCCTGAGCGCTACGACCAGGTCATCACCACGCGCACCATGGACGACCGCCTCGACACACTTTCGAACGTGCGGATGGCGGGCATCAACGTCTGCTCGGGCGGCATCGTCGGCATGGGTGAAACGCGCGCGGACCGTGTGGGCTTCGTCCACACGCTCGCCACGCTGCCGGATCATCCGCAGTCGGTGCCGGTCAACGCGCTGGTGCCGGTAAAGGGGACCGTGCTGGGCGACATGCTGGCCGATACCCCGCTCGCCAAGATCGACGATGTCGAGTTCGTGCGCACCGTGGCCGTGGCGCGCATTACCATGCCGCTGTCGATGGTGCGCCTTTCCGCGGGCCGCGAAGCGATGTCCGATATGACGCAGGCGATGTGCTTCATGGCCGGCGCAAACTCGATTTTCACCGGCGACAAGCTGCTCACTGCACCCAATTCGGGCGACGACAACGACCTGGCGATGTTCGCGCGTCTGGGCATCAAGCCGATGGCGATCGACCTGACGCCGGGGCAGGTGGAAGCCCAGCGCATGCCCAAAGGCTGCGCCAAGCTGGAAGCTGCCGAATGATGAAAAGCGCGGGCTCAATGCTGCTGGCGTTGGCCTGCCTTTTTTCCGCACCTTGCGCCGTGGCGGCCGCGCCGTCTGCGGCTGTGGCACCTTCTGCTGCCGTGCCGATCACGATCGGCGAAACGCACCTCATTCCCTTTGCCAAGGACGATATGCGGCAGGTGAACGTCTACCTGCCCGATGGCTACGGGCAGGGAAATACGCGCTACCCCGTCCTCTATCTCATCGACGGCGGACTTTCGCAGGACTTCCTCCACATCGCCGGAACCAGTGCGCTGAACGCCGTATGGGGGCGTTCGCTGCCGGTGATCGTCGTCGGGATCGAGAGCAAGGACCGGCGGGCCGAACTGATCGGCAGCCCCGGTAATGCAGGCCAGCGCAAACAATATCCTACGGCAGGACAGTCCGCCGCTTTCCGCACTTTCCTGCGTGACCAGGTGAAGCCGTTGGTTGAGGCGACCTATCGCACCAACGGCGATGACGGCGTGATTGGCGAATCGCTGGCTGGACTGTTCATCACTGAAATCTGGCTGCGCGAGCCCGGGCTGTTCCACCGCTACGCCGCTATCGACGCGAGCCTGTGGTGGGACGACGGCGCGCTTGCGAAAGCAGCTGCGGGCCTTCTCGCTGCCGACCGGCAGCGCGGCCCCCTGTTCCTGACGTATTCCAACGAAGGGCCGGAAACCGCGCAGGCGGCGAAAGTCGTTGCGGATGCAAGTGGACCGCTCGTCTGTCTCGTCCCACGTGAGGACCTGACGCATGCGACCGCTTATCACACGCTTGCACCGCAGGCGCTGCAGTTCCTGTTTCCGACCGATAACAAGCATGACGCTGAATGGGGCTTTGAGGTTACATGTTCAAAAAAATCCTGATCGCGAACCGGGGCGAGATCGCCTGCCGGGTCATCAAGACTGCGCGCCGCATGGGCATCCAGACCGTTGCCGTCTATTCCGATGCTGATGCCCGCGCGCCTTTCGTGCAGATGGCGGATGAGGCGGTTCACATCGGCCCCGCGCCCGCCGCGCAGTCGTACCTGATCGCCGACAAGATCATCGCCGCCTGCAAGCAGACGGGCGCGGAAGCGGTTCACCCCGGCTACGGTTTCCTGTCCGAGCGAACCTCGTTCGCCGAGGCACTCGCCGCAGAGGGCATCGAGTTCATCGGCCCTCCTGTGAACGCAATCGCGGCGATGGGTGACAAGATCGAGTCCAAGAAGCTGGCCAAGGCGGCCGGCGTCAATGTCGTCCCCGGCTTCGTCGGCGAGATCGAGGATACCGAGCATGCCGTGCGCATCTCCGCCGAGATCGGCTACCCGGTGATGATGAAGGCGTCCGCCGGCGGCGGCGGCAAGGGCATGCGCCTGGCCTACAACGAA
Source organism: Novosphingobium barchaimii LL02 (assembly GCF_001046635.1). Classification (GTDB taxonomy): domain Bacteria; phylum Pseudomonadota; class Alphaproteobacteria; order Sphingomonadales; family Sphingomonadaceae; genus Novosphingobium; species Novosphingobium barchaimii. The sequence continues at coordinate 1,082,074 of NZ_KQ130452.1, read as the reverse complement.
AACGACGTTCGCGAGGGCTTCGAGGCCACCAAGCGCGAGGGCCTGAATTCCTTCGGCGACGACCGCGTCTTCATCGAGAAGTTCATCCTCAACCCTCGCCACATCGAAATTCAGATCCTCGGCGACAAGCACGGCAATATTCTTTACCTGAACGAGCGCGAATGCTCGATCCAGCGCCGCCACCAGAAGGTGGTCGAGGAAGCGCCGTCGCCCTTCGTCACCCCGGCCATGCGCAAGGCCATGGGTGAGCAGTGCGTCGCCCTGAGCCGCGCGGTTGGCTATTACTCGGCCGGTACGGTGGAACTGATCGTCTCGGGCGCGGATGCCACCGGCGAGAGCTTTTACTTCCTCGAAATGAACACCCGCCTGCAGGTGGAGCATCCGGTTACCGAAGCGATCACCGGCGTCGACCTGGTCGAGCAGATGATTCGCGTCGCCGCCGGTGAACCGCTGGCCATGACGCAGGACGACGTGAAGATCGAGGGCTGGGCCATCGAAAACCGCGTCTACGCAGAGGACCCCTATCGCGGGTTCCTGCCCTCCACCGGCCGCCTGTCGCGCTACAACCCGCCGGTTGATGGCTGGACCGAGGACGAAAATGCCAACGGGCGCCGCGGTGTCGACGGCGTGCGTGTGGATGACGGCGTCTATGAAGGCGGCGAAGTCTCGATGTTCTACGATCCGATGATCGCCAAGCTCATCACCTGGGGCGAAACGCGCGATGAGGCTGCCGACAAGCAGGTCGCCGCGCTTGACGCCTTCGAGATCGAGGGTCTGGGCCACAACATCGATTTCGTCTCGGCCATCATGCAGCACCCGCGCTTCCGCTCGGGCGAACTGACGACCGGCTTCATCGCCGAGGAATATCCCGATGGGTTCCACGGCGCGCCCGCGTCGGATGACCTCAAGGTTAAGCTGGCCGCCGTGGCCGCCTTCGTTGCCACTGCCCGGTCCGACCGTGCGCGTCAGGTGGAAGGCCAGCTTGGCGGCCCGCTCGATCCGCCGAGCGCCTGGACCGTGACCATTGACGGCACCGTCCACGAAGTCGAACTCGACGAAGATCTGCTGACGGTGAACGGCGAAGAGGTCGATCTCGCTCTCGAATACACGCCGGGCGACCGTTTCGTGGAAGCCGATGTCGACGGTGAGGATCTGGTTCTCAAGCTGGAGACCACCCGCACCGGCTTCAGGATGACCACGCGCGGCGCGATCCACAAGGTGGAGTGCCTGCCCTCCCGCATCGTCGGGCTGACGCAGCACATGATCGAAAAGGTCGCGCCGGATCTTTCGCGCTTCCTGATCTGCCCGATGCCGGGCCTGCTGGTTTCGCTGAGCGTGGCGGAGGGCGACAAGGTCGAGGCCGGCCAGCCGCTTGCAGTTGTCGAAGCTATGAAGATGGAGAACATCCTGCGCGCCGAGAAGTCGGGTACGGTGAAGACCGTCAATGCCAAGGCTGGCGAGAGCCTGCGCGTGGATGCGATCATCCTCGAAATGGAGTGAGATGCACCTCGATCACGACCCTGCCGCGCTCGCAGCCGAAGAGATCGGCTTCGACGATTTCCTGAAAGTAGACATCCGCATCGGCACCGTAGTGGCGGCGGAAGTTTACGAAGGCGCGCGCAAACCAAGCTACAAGCTGCGGATCGATTTCGGTCCCGGCATCGGTGAGAAGAAGAGCGTTGGCCAGGTGGCCGCGCTCTATTCTCCCGAGGAGCTTGTCGGGCGGCAGGTGGCGGCGGTGGTAAACTTCCCCGTCCGCCAGATCGGCAAGGCTCTGTCGGAAGTGCTGACGATGGGCTTCGCGGATGCGGAGGGCAGAGTGGTCCTGTTTTCCCCGGACAAGGCGGTGCCCAACGGATCACGGCTTTTTTGATGGCGGGCCTCGGAACCATGCTGGCCGAGGCAGAGCCGCTTGAGAACGGCTTTTCGCTGGAAATCACTGAGGATTGGTTGCAGGGGCGCACCGCCTATGGCGGGCTGACCTCCGCCATAGCGGTGGCTGCGGCGCGCGGGGTTTCAGATGAGCTTGCGCCGCTGCGCTCGGGCCAGTTTTCGATGATCGCACCGCTTGCCGGGCGCATCGAGGCACGGGCGAGAGTGCTGCGGCAGGGGCGCAATGCGACTTGGGTTGCCGCCGAACTTACCGGCAAGGGCGGGGTCGGTTTTTGCGCCAGTTTCGTCTTCATGCGCCCGATCGAGAGCGCTCTTGCCATCGATCATTACGCGATGCCCGAAGAGGCTATCCCGCTAGTTGATGCGCCGCCGGTCCCGATGGATCAGGCTCCGGCCTTCCTGCGTAACCATTTCGACGTCCGCTTCGCCATGCCTAGAGCGATGCTGGGAGAGGCGGATTTATGCTGGTGGGTCCGCCCCCGAGAGCGCGGCGGCCTCCACCCTGAAGTCGAAGCGGTGCTGTGCGGCGATGCGCTCCCGGTGGCGGTATGGCCGTTGCTGTCGTTCCGCGTGCCGATTTCGTCGATGCAGTGGCACGTCAATGTTCTGGACCCGCGCCCGGACGCCGACGGCTGGTGGCTGATCCGTTCGACGAGCGAGCACGCGGCGCATGGCGGGGCGAGCGAGCATATCATGCAGTGGCGCGCGGATGGCGTTCCGGCGATCTCCGGGATGCAGTCGGTCGCCGTATTCGGCTGACGCGTCTCAGCGTCCGCGTATGCCTTTGATAAACGCATAGGAACCTGCGCCGAGCACCACCATCGCTGCTGCAAAGCCGGCGCCCGCGCCCCATTTCGCACCCTCTGCGCCCCCCACGAACCCTCCGCCGGCCAGACCGAGCAGCGGCAGGACTATCAGCAGCAGGCATCCGATAACGGGCATGGGGACAGGCTTTCGTGCGAAAACTGGGATCGCACGTTTTCTCGCACATGCAGCATGAACTCGGCCTGACCCGGGGCGCTCAGGCTACGCTCTGGCGGGCGGGAAGGGCCTGGTTGCGGAACAGGCCCTGCGCGTCGTTCGGTGACATTGGGCGACCGAAGAAATAGCCTTGGATCTTGCGGCAGCCCAGCTTGCGGATGACTTGCACCTGCTTCTCGGTTTCCGCCCCCTCGGCCGTGGTCGACATGCCAAGGCTGTCCGCCATGGCGACTACGGCGCGGATTATGGCAAGGCTTTCTGCATTGCCGGTGGCCGCGCCCTGCACGAACGAGCGGTCGACCTTGATCGTCGAAAAGCGCAGCTTGCGCAGGTAACCCAGCGAGGAATAGCCGGTGCCGAAATCGTCGAGCGCGACCGCGCAGCCCAGGCTCATGATCTGTTCCAGCGCCGCGCGCGCCTGGCTGGCATCGCGCAGGAAGATGCTTTCGGTTACCTCGATCTCGAGCCGGTGTGCGGGGAGGCCGCTGCCCGAAAGCGCGCCCACGACGCTGGCTGCGAAGTTGCTGTCCAGCAATTGTTCGCCCGAGACGTTCACCGCCACGCGTACATGTGGTGGCCAGTTCATCGCCTCGCGGCAGGCTTCGCGAAGGACCCATTCCCCGATCGGAACGATGAGGCGGGTATCTTCCGCCAGCGGCACGAACTTGGCGGGGCTCACCGCGCCAAGTTCCGCATTGTCCCAGCGCAGCAGAGCCTCGAAACTGAGCACGGCCTCGGATATCGCATCGACCACCGGCTGGTAGACGACGTGGAACTCCTTGCGGTCCATGGCGCGGCGCAGCGCGAATTCCAGCTTGCGCCGTTCTTCGGCATGGGCGTGGAGCGCGGGCTCATAGGTGCAGTGGGCGTTGCCGCCGGTGTCCTTCGAGCGGTAGAGCGCGAGGTCGGCGTTGCGCATCAGCGTTTCGACGCTGGAGCCGTCGCGGGGGCCCATGGCTGAGCCGATGGATGCGCCGATGAACAACGTGTGATGGTCGATCTCGTAAGGCTGCGACAGGCGATCAATCACGCGCCGGGCGACCTGGTCAATCTGCTTGGCATCGGTGGCATCGCGCACGACGATGGCGAACTCATCGCCGCCCAGGCGGCCGCATAGCTCGTTCTCGCTCATCTGCTCCTTGAGTCGCTCCGAGACGCGGGCCAGCAGCTGATCGCCGACATGGTGGCCCAAAGTGTCGTTGACGGCCTTGAAGCGGTCGAGGTCGATCATCAGAAAGGCGCAGCGGGTGCGCCACTTGTCTGCGTAGTCGAGTGCGCCGGCCATCGTCTCGGTCAGCATCATGCGGTTGGGCAGGCCAGTCAGCGTGTCATACCGGGCAAGCCAGGCGATCTTGTCGGAATTCTCACGCGCTTCGGTAACGTCCGAGCCGACGCCGCGGAAACCTTCGAAAACGCCGTTTTCGTTGATGCGGGGAGTTCCGGAAAGTTCCCACCAGCGTGATTGTCCGTCGATCATCGCCCGCACCAGCAGATTCGAGAATGGTTCGCGCCGTTTCAACCGTTCAGCCAGTTCGTGCAGGCTGGGAGGGAACTGGCCGGTTTCCCATGCGGGGCCGGAGATCAGCTGGATCAGGGGCATGCCCTCAGCCCCGGCGGCATCGCGGTCCAAAGCATAGGCGAAGCGCGGAGAGACCGAGCGAACCCGGCGGCCTGTGTCTATCTGCCACAGCCAGTCCGCCTGGCCTTCCTCGAACTCGCGCAGCAGGAGCGAGACGACTTCGTCCTTTTCGGCCATGCCGGCCTCGGCAATTTTCGCGGCGAGATAACGGCGGGCACCCTCGATCGCGCCGAGCAGGATGATGCCCATGAACAGTATCGCGATCGCGGCCATGTCGTAGCTGGCTCGCACTACGAAAGCGGCGACGGCCGCGCCGCCGACGATGCCGGAGAACACCAGCGTGTTCATCGGTACGGCCGGGATCAATATCACCGATGCCGCCATCAGCATGGCGAGCACGGTCCACACTTTCACTTGCGTCTGCGAGTCCACGAACAGGGCCAGTCCGCATAGGGGCAGGGCCCAGGCCAGGCTGTTGCCGATGGAACCGAGCATCTGCGCCTTGACCTCGTCACGGGTGACTTGGCGGCGGTCGGTGTCGGCCAGCGAGCGGTCGATGCGGTAGCCGTGGCAGTGGGTAAGGGCGAGCAGCAAAAGCCATGATGCGATGGCCGCGGGATGCACACGGCCCAGCAGCAGCAAGCTGACGGCCAGCGCCGCTGTGGCCTGGGTGGTAATGCGGGTAAAGGCTGTGCGCCAAAGGGTCGAGTACTGAAGCCCGCGCAGGCGGCCCCAGTCCCCGTCGCCAGAATCGGACAGACCCAGCACCGCAAGAGCGGGAAGCTCTTTCGGAAGGGCTTTGCTGGCAGGTGTCCTTATATTCACGCGCAAAGGGGTACCGCTCAAAGGGTTAGCGGGAGGTTAAGTAATTAACCCAGTACGGATCTACCCGTGGATAGATATGTGCAGGATGGTCCTGATTCCCCTTCGCTGTTCTTTTTCCTCTTTACTCGACAGTGACGCTCTTGGCGAGGTTGCGCGGCTGATCGACGTCGGTGCCCTTTACGCAGGCGACGTGATAGGCCAGCAGCTGCACCGGCACCGCGTAGACGAGTGGGGCTATCAGCGGGTGGACGCGGGGCATTTCGATCGTGGCGATGCAGCCTTCGCCCGCCTCGGCGATTCCTTCCGCGTCCGAAATGAGCACGACCTTGCCGCCGCGTGCCCGCACTTCCTGCATGTTGCTGACGGTTTTTTCAAACAGCGGGCCGGACGGAGCTAGGACGATTACCGGCACCGCTTCGTCGATCAGCGCGATGGGGCCGTGCTTCATCTCGCCTGAGGCATAGCCCTCGGCGTGGATGTAGCTGATTTCCTTCAGCTTCAATGCGCCTTCGAGGGCCAGCGGATAGTCCGGCCCGCGGCCCAGATAGAGCACGTCGCGCGCCGGAGCGATGAGGTGGGCCATGGCGGCGATCTCCTCGTCGTGGTCGAGCGCGGCGTTGAGGCTGGCCGGGGTCTGGAGCAGGTGATGGACGACTTCCATCTCCTCCGCCCGGTCCATGCGCCCGCGCTTGACCGCAAGGTGCGCGGCCAGTGCGGCAAGGACGGCGAGCTGGCAAGTGAAGGCCTTGGTCGAAGCGACGCCGATTTCCGGCCCGGCGTGAGTAGGCAGCAGCAGGTCGGCCTCTCGCGCCATCGTGCTGGTGGGCACATTGACGACGACGGCGATGGTCTGCCCGGCGGCCTTGCAGTGACGCAGCGCGGCAAGGGTGTCGGCCGTTTCGCCCGATTGGGAAATGAACAGCGCCAGGCCGCCAGCCTCCAGAACGGGATCGCGGTAACGAAACTCGGATGCCACGTCGATGTCGACAGGAAGGCGGGCGAAAGTCTCGATCCAGTACTTGGCGACCATGCCGGCATAATAGCTGGTGCCGCAGGCGACGATGGTGATGCGGTTGATCGCACCGAGGTCGAAGTCGATCTGGGGCAGGGCCACCGACTGGTCGACCTGGCGCAGGTAGCTGCGCAGGGTCTGGGCGACCACGGTGGGCTGTTCGAAGATCTCCTTCTGCATGAAGTGGCGATAGTTGCCCTTTTCGATGGCGACGGCGGAGGCGCCCGAGGCTACCATCTCACGCGTTACCGGGTTGTTCTGCGCGTCGTAGATCTGCGCGCCCTCGCGGGTGATGACGACCCAGTCGCCCTCGTCGAGGTAAGTAATGCGCTGGGTCAGCGGTGCGAGCGCCAGCGCGTCGGAGCCGAGGTACGTTTCACCGTCACCGTAACCCACCACCAGCGGCGAGCCGAGACGGGCGCCGATCAGCATGTCGGGGAAGCGGCGAAAGGCGATGGCGAGCGCGAATGCGCCGCGCAGCTGGGGCAGGGCGGCCTTTACCGCGTCTTGAGGGGAAAGGCCGGCTTCGACCTGCTCGGAGACGAGGTGGGCGACGACTTCGGTGTCTGTCTGGCTCTCGAACTTGCGGCCGCGCGATTCGAGGGATTCGCGCAAAGGTTTGAAGTTCTCGATGATGCCGTTGTGCACCAGCGCCAGTTCGGCGGTGGCGTGGGGGTGCGCATTGGCGGCGGTCGGCGCTCCGTGGGTGGCCCAGCGGGTGTGGGCGATGCCGGTCAGGCCCGCCGCGGGATCGTGCGCCAGAACTTTCACGAGGTTGAGCAGCTTGCCTTCGGCGCGGCGTCGCACCAGCTGGCCATCATGGATGGTGCACACGCCCGCGCTGTCATAGCCGCGGTATTCCATGCGCCGAAGTCCGTCGACCAGACGATCTGCCACGTCTTGCTTGCCGACGATGCCGATGATGCCACACATGAGCGTATGCGCTTTCTTTAGAGGGTATAGGGGATGCGGACGCCCGGCATGCTTGCCGGAAAATCCTTGGTATTTCGTGTAACGAGAATGGCGCCGTGCACCTGGGCGGTTGCCAGGATCAGGGCGTCGAGCAATCTGATCTTCATGCGGTTGCGGATGTCCGCCGCCGCCGTGGCAGCGCGGGCCTCGATCTCTACGACGTCGAAATACGAGATCAACTGCTGCACTCTTGGCCGGGTTTCGGGCGGTTCGCCTGCGAGGATTTCGGTCCACACGATGCGGCTTATCCGATGCCGATCATAACGCGACAGTTCCGCCGCCGCCTGCGGACAATCCTGCAGCCAGTCTACAAGAATGTTGGTGTCGAAAAACGGATCGGCCACGATGCTTGCAATCGCCCCGAAGTTCAGTCGAAACTATGGTCGGCGCGCATGGCACGCTGGTATTCCATACCGTCGCCGATATCATCGCGGTGCTTCCAGTAGCCGGCCCCGCGCGCAATCCAGTCCTGCGAGGATTCGGCACGGTAGACGCTGACCGCTTCGCGCAGGACCGACGCGCGCGATTTGCCCTGCTGGGCCGCGCGGGCATCGAGCCAGCGGATGTCCTCATCGGGCAGGTCTGCAAGAATTCGAGTCATGACGGCGCGATATCATATCGCGATATCATTCTCAACGAGGATGCATCGGGTGTCATGCCGATACCATGGACCAGCGAGGGTTAACGGCCACTTGCCTGAAGATTACATCCCCGTCATTCGCAGGCCTGTTATCCGCAGGCGGGCCGGCAGGCCGATTCTGGCCCTGTATGATTCGGCCAAAGCAAGTATCCGGGGCGCGGCGATTTCAGGGCTGGCAAATGCGACGAATGGCGGCGTGATTTCGGCGAGACGACTTGTCAAACCGTACTGTTGGGATATTCTCTTCAGTTCAACGAACACTGTCTGACGATTGGTCCGACTACAGGGCCCGGCAAAGACCGGCGCGGCATCGGTGTTTTGGGAGAGGGAAATCACCGATGAACGCAAGAAACGCGTTGGTATTCACAGGCGTAATGTCTCTGTTTTTCGCGGGAACGGCACATGCCGGTTCTGCCCAAGCGGAAGGTCCTGCGGTTGCGGCGATCGCTCCGGTCGCTTTGGTCGCCGCCGCGTTCGAGCGCGGCACGCCGGTCAACACAGGGTTCGACGCCAGTGCCCATGTCGAGCAGGGTTTCAACCTGATCCGGCGCGGCAAGCAGGCGCAGGCGGTGAAGATGTTCGACCAAGTAATCGCGCATGCCGACCAGCAGCTTTACGGCGATAATCGCGGCCGCCTGTGCCGCGTTGGCGGGGCGGTGGACAATTCGGTTTCGGTCGATCCGGCGGTGTGCGATGCCCATTTCGGGAAGGGCTTCGCCCTGATCGACATGGGCCGGGGCGACCTGGCCGAGGCGGAACTGCGCAAGGCCAGCCAGATGGCGCCGGGCAATGCCCACTTCGCCAACGAATATGCCGAACTTTTCAAGTCTCGCCGTGACTGGCAACAAAGCTACGACGGTTTCGCGCGGGCCTGGGCCGTCGTCGACAAGGCGACCACCGGTCCCGACGCTTCGGTAGCGGCGCGCGCACTGAGGGGCATGGGCTTCAACGAGGCCGCGATGGGCAAGTTCGACGAGGCCCAGCAGTTTTATACGCAATCGCTGCAATACGAACCCAAGAGCGAAATTGCCCAGGTGGAACTGGGTAACATCGCCCGCCGGAAGGCCATCGGTTCCTGATCGGCGGTTGACGGCCACGCCGGAGTGAACTCCGGCGTGGTGCCTGCATTTCAGCTGTTCTTCTCAGCCTTTTTCTTCTTCATCGCGTCGTGGAAGCTGTCGGCCCAGCCGGGCTTTACAAGCTGTTCGCCGCGCACCAGCCGCAGCTCCCCGTCCGCCACGTCGCGCGTCACTGCGCTGCCGGCCGCGACGATGGCATCGGCGCCGATTTTCACCGGCGCGATCAGGGCACTGTTGGAGCCGATGAAGGCGCGCTCGCCGATCACCGTCTTGTGCTTGAAATAGCCGTCGTAATTGCAGGTTATGGTGCCCGCGCCGATGTTCGCGCCCGCGCCAACTTCGGCATCGCCAAGGTAGGTCAGGTGGTTGGCCTTGGCGCCTTCGCCGAGGATCGCGTTCTTCATCTCGACAAAGTTGCCGACCTTGGAATTGGCCTTCAGCACCGTGCCTGGGCGCAGCCGCGCATAAGGCCCGATCGCCACGCCGCTTTCCAGGGTGGCGCCCTCCAGATGCGAGAAGGCGTGGATCACGACGTTGTCGGCCACGGTGACGCCGGGGGCGAATACGACGTTGGGCTCGATGGTGACATCGCGTCCCAGTCTGGTGTCCCAGGCGAAGAACACCGTTTCGGGGGCGATCAGGGTCGCGCCATCGGCCATGGCCTGGATGCGGCGCTTCTTCTGCCAGCGGCCTTCCGCCTCGGCGAGTTCGGCGCGGCTGTTAATGCCGCCCACTTCGTCCGCATCGTCAGTGACGATGACGGCGCAGGCCCGGCCTTCCAGGGTGGCGATATTGACGATGTCGACGAGGTAGTATTCGCCATTGGCGTTGTCGTTGCCGACTTTGGCGAGCAAGCCGAACAGGTCGGCCGACTTCACCGCCATCAGGCCCGAATTGCACAGGGTGCAGGCGCGCTGTTCTTCGGTTGCGTCCTTGTACTCGACCATCATGGCGATGCGTCCGTCGTCATGCGCCAGGACGCGGCCATATTGCAGCGGGTCCGCCGGCTCGAAGCCCAGCACGACCACCGCCGGAGCATCTGGGGCATGGAGCCGCTCGATCATCGCGCGCATGGTCTCTGCCCGCACGAACGGCACGTCGCCGTAGAGAATCAGAACGTCGCCGTCGAAGCCCGCCAGTGCGCCTTCAGCCTGCTGCACGGCATGGCCTGTACCTAGCTGCGGGTCCTGCACAGCAATCGCGGCGCGGCTGCCCAGCGCCTTTTCCAGCTGCTCGCGCCCGTGCCCGGCGACGACGACCTGGCGCTGGGGCGTCAGCGCCTGCGCGTTTGCCAGAAGGTGTTCGAGCATCGGCCGGCCGGCGATCGGATGGAGCACCTTGTGCAGGTCGCTCTTCATCCGGGTGCCCTTGCCGGCGGCAAGGACTACGGTTGCAAGGGGAACGGCGGCGGGCGCCACGGCGGGCGTACTGGCAGAAGTCATGGGCGTACTCCTGCCAGCAAATTGTTGCGGTTTCCACACCAAGCCGCCACTGCAGGCAAGATGACTGCATTTCCTTATAAAATTGTCGGTTTCGACCTCGACGGAACCTTGCTCGACAGCCTCGGCGACCTTGGTCACGCGGTGAACCACGCGCTTTCGCTGGAGGGCCGGCGCACGGTGCCGATTGCCGAAGTGCGAGGCTTCGTGGGCGGCGGCGCGCGCAAGATGCTCGCCAACGCGCTGGTGGCGACGGGCGGCGCGGTGGACGACGTGCGCTTCGAGGAGCTCCACGATGCGCTGCTGACCTATTACGAAGCGAACATCGCGGTGGAGACACGGCTGTTCCCCGGCGGTGAGGCGATGCTCGATGCCCTGGCGGCAAAGGGCGTGAAGATCGCCGTGGTAACCAACAAGCTGGAGCGTTTCGCGGTGAAGATCTTCGCCGAGCTTGGCCTGTCGGACCGTTTCTATACCGTCATTGGCGGCGATACTCTGGGGCCGGGCCGGGCCAAGCCCAAGCCGGATCTGCTTCACCTGATGCTTGAACGCGCCGGGATCGAAGGCCGGGCGGCCTATGTGGGCGACACGACCTACGATACCCGCGCCGCGGCGGCTGCCGGGCTGCCTTGCGTGGTCGTGGGCTTCGGCTTCAGCGACATGGCGCCCGAGGACATGGGCGCGGCGGCGGTGATCGGGCACCTTGGCGAACTGGTCCCCGCGCTGGAACGCATCGGACAATCGGTCCCGGCTGCGTAACGCCCCGCCGATACGTTCGGACGGCAAGCCCGCGCGCTTGCCAGCCCGGGATCGCCGTGCGAGCCCTTCTGCAAAAGAGGGAGACGAGACGATGCCGACGCCGGGCGAGAAGCTGCGCGCACTGATCGAGAACGGCGAGCATTTCGTTGCCGCCGAGGCCTATAGCGCGCTTACCGGCCGCATCGTTCAGCATGTCGGCTTCAAGGCGGCCTATCTGGGCGGCCATGCCTGCTCCGCCTTCCATTATGCGGTGCCCGATAACGGGAGCTTCAGCCAAATCGAGCAGATCGAGCAGGCGGGCCGGATCGCCCAGGCCATGGACATTCCGCTGGTCGCCGATGCCGATACCCTGGGGGAGACGGTGGCCGATGCCTATCGCCTGACGAAGATGTACGTCGCGGCCGGGATCGCCGGCTACCACGTCGAGGACGAGGTGAACCCCAAGCACTCCAAGCACGTCAATGGGTTGTGCTCGATCGAGGAAATGCAGTGCCGGATCGAGGCCGGCGTCAAGGCGCGGGGCGATTCGGGCCTCGTCATCATCGCGCGCTGCGACGAACTCTACACCAGCGCCAATGGCGGGGGCGGCACCGGCTCCATCGACGAGGCGATCCGCCGCGCCCATGCCTATGCCGAGGCCGGGGCCGACGCCGTGGTCTTCGCCAGTGCGCCGCCCGAACAGCAGATGCAGGTGATCCCGCATATGAAGATTCCGGTCTGCACACTGGGCTTCAACCTGCCCGATACGCGCTTCACGCTGTCCACCGGGTGGGGCTGGGTTTCGGCGGCGGTCAATCACCTCAAGATGGCGCGCGAGCTGATGGAGACAGGCTCGGTCGCCAGCGCGATGGGAGCGTTCACCAACTTTCCCGAGAAGTACGACCTGATCGACCAGGCGCTATATGATGACCTCATCGTCGACTGGGCGGACCGGGTGGGCAAGCCGACCAGGCCCAATCACGCGCGCTGAGGGGGCGAGGGGCGAGGTCAGCCTTTCGGAACCGGCACGCCCTCAGGCAGAACAAGCACTTCCAGCCCTGCATCCGGCGCAAGGTAGCGTTTCGCCATCGCCTGCACGTCCTCCGGTGTCAGCGCCAGCACGCGCTCCTTTGCCTTTTCGAACCGGACGATCTGGTCGGGCTGGGTCTGGGCGTGGTCGACCAGCGCCATCCAGCCGCCGTTGTTTTTAAGCGCGTTCAGCAGCCCTTCGACCAGCGGCTGGCGGGCGCGGCGCAGGATGTCCTCGCTGACAGGGGCGGCGCGCAGTTCGCCCACCACCTGCCGGATCGCGGCGCGGGTGGCGGTGACTTCCGATACGTCGACCGAGGCGTTGACGGCGAACACGCCGTAGCCCTTCCACTCGTGCGAGAGTGAGCTTGAGGCAGAGGGCGAATAGGCCTTGCCCAGCGCCTCGCGCAGTTGGTCGGTCAGTTCCACGCGCATGACCCGCTCCAGCATCTCCAGCGCCAGCGCTTCCACCGGGTCGGCATCGTCGCGGGTCGGCCATGTAATGCGCAGCAGCGCTTGATCGGCGGGCCCGGTGTGGCGGATCACGCGGGCGCTGCGGTCGCTTGTGAACAGGCGCGGAGGCTGGTCGCCGTACGCGCGGAACGCCGATTCGCGGGCGGGCAGGGCGCCCAGTGTCGCGGCAACAAGGGCGATGGTCCGGTCCTCGTCGATGTCGCCGACCACGCCGACTTCTATGGCGCCGTGCGCGAGGCGGTCGCCGATGTCCTTCTGCAGGCGGGCATACGTGAGCTGGCGGTAATCCTCGACCTTCTGCAGCGAAAAGCGCGGATCGTTGTTCGACAGGATGCCGCCGAGGTCTGCCTGCAATGCCGAACCGGGAGTGGCGCGGAACTGCGCGAAGTAGTTGTTGATCTGCTGGCGGTACTGGACCTCGCCCTCGGGGCGATAGCCGGGCGCGGTCATCAGGGCGGTGAGCAGCTGCAACTGCAGTTCGAGGTCGCGCGGGGTGGTGGCGACGCGCGAATCGAAGCTGGCCTCTCCGCGCGAAAGCCCGAAGCCCACGGTGCGTCCGGCAAGGATCGAATCGAGATCGTCGCGGCTGTGCAGGGCAAGGCCGCCTTCGTCGAGATAAGGCACCATCTCGCTTGCCAGCGGGTTGGCGCGGGTACCCAGCATGTCGCCGCCGTCGATCCCTAGGGTGACGCGCACGCGGTCGGTTTCAAGGTCGGTCTTCTTCAGGTTGAGCATCACCCCGTTGGCGAAACGCACCTCGCGAATGGCGAGGCCCGGGGTGCGCGTGTCGCTGACCACGGTGCCCGGCGCGCCGAAATCGGTATAGGCGAACTGCGCGGCGGCGGCCTTGGTTTCGCGGGCGATCTTCGCGTGCATCGCCCCGCGCCAGGTTTCGCGCAGCGCCGCAGCACCGCCCTCCGGCGCCTGGCGGCCCTGAAAGCGGATCAGCGGCTTGTCGAGCGCCAGCGCCTCGCGCTTCATCGCTGCCAGCACGGCATCCGGTGTGATCTGCGCGGCGTAAGCCTCGAAGCGGGCCAGCCCGGATTTCGGAGTAGCGGGCACCAGTTCGTCGTCGATCAACTTGAGCGCCAGCTGGGTCAGCACGGCATTGCTGCGCGTGCCTGCGGAGGCCGCCCCGTTGGTCAGCGCGGCGCGCACCTGTATCACCTGTTCGGCGACTTCGCCCGGCTCGAAGCCGTAGGTCAGAGCGCGGCGATATTCGCGCCCGGCGGCGTCCAGCCCGGCGCGCCACTTGCCGTCGACGGTGTCGATGATGAGGCGGGTCGAGCGGGCCGCCTCGAACACATCGCCGGTGCCGAAACCGGCCCCGCGAAACGGCGGCTCGGCACCGCGCGAAAGGCGCTGGAGGCGGCGGTTGACGATGTCGTAGCCGATGGAGCGCAGCAACCCCTCGCGGCGCTGGGCGAGGCTGTCAGGCTCATCCTGATACTTGCCGTTGCGCTGAACGGTGATGCGCTCGGCCAGCGCGGGGTCGAGGTAGACGGCGGCGCGGTCGCGGTCCTTCGGCTTGATCGGACCGGCATCCGGCTGGGGATCGGCGGGTTTCGCCGCCCAATCGCCGAAATGGCGCACGATCCCGGCTTCCACTGCCGCCACGTCGAAATCGCCTACCACGACCAGCGTGACATGGGCAGGCACGTATTCGCGCTCGTAAAAGGCGCGCAAGGTTTCGGCGTTCGCGGCGTTCAGCGTTTCAGTGGTGCCGATCGGGAAACGCTCTGCATAGCGGGCGCCAGGATAGAAGAACTGCGTCGTGGCTATGGCATTGCGCAGGGCCCAGGAATTACGGTCGCGCATTTCGGCCAGCACGACGCCGCGCTCGCGGGAGATGGCGGCCTGCGAGATGGTCAGGTTGCTTGCCGTCTCGCGCATGAGCATCAGCGCGGTATCGAGCAGAGCCGGATCGCTGCGCGGCAGGTCCAGCTTGTAAAGTGTGCGGTCGAACCCGGTCGAGGCATTGGTATCCGCGCCGAAAGCCAGCCCTTCGCGTTCGAGCAGCGGGATCATCTGGCCTTCCGGAACACGGGTGGAGCCGTTGAAAGCCATATGTTCGACGAAGTGGGCGAACCCCTGTTCCTGCTGCGATTCGTCGAGCGAGCCGGCATTCACGTCCATGCGCACGATGCCGGTTCCGGCGGGCGTGGAATTATGGCGAACCACGTAGCGCATGCCGTTGGCGAGACGCCCGAAGCGGAAATCCGGGTCGACCGGCACGTCGCTGTGCTCGAAGGCCCAGGCGGTATGATCGCGGGCGGCGGCGGGGCGGGGGGGCTTGTCCTTTGCAGCCAGCGGCGCGGGCGCCAGCACGATCAGGATCGCAATCAGGGAAGCTCTCATCCCGGCAAGGACTGCCCGTCCGGGCCGAGGATGGCAAGGGGCGAGGTGGTTGCCGCAGGCATGAAAAAGCCCGGCGCGCGCATGGCGTACCGGGCTTTTTCTTAACCGGAAGGAGGATTTACTTGCCGCGCAGCTTACGGTGCTTGGTCAGATCCAGAACCTCGCTCGGGCCGCTGTCGTCCTGCAGCAGGCCAAGACGGCGGGCGACTTCCTGGTAAGCCTCTTCCTCGCCGCCGAGATCCTGGCGGAAGCGGTCCTTGTCCAGCTTTTCGCCGGTGATCATGTCCCACAGACGGCAGCCGTCGGGGCTGATCTCGTCTGCCAGGATGACGCGGCTGTAGTCGCCGTCCCAGATGCGGCCGAACTCCAGCTTGAAGTCGACGAGGCGGATGTTGATCGCCGCGAACATGCCCGCCATGAAATCGTTCACGCGGATGGCCATCGCCGCGATGTCCTGCATCTCGTCGTGATTGGCCCAGCCGAAGCAGGCGATGTGTTCCTCGGAGACGAGCGGGTCGCCCAGCGCGTCGTCCTTGAAGTAATATTCGATCAGCGTGTGCGGCAGCATCTCGCCTTCGGGTATGCCGAGGCGCTTGGAGATGGAGCCGGCGGCCACGTTGCGCACCACGACCTCGATCGGGATGATTTCCACCTGGCGGACCAGCTGCTCGCGCATGTTGAGGCGGCGGATGAAGTGGTTGGGTACGCCAATGTGGTTGAGGCGCGTGAACACATACTCGCTGATGCGGTTGTTGATCACGCCCTTGCCCTGGATGGTGCCCTTTTTCTGCGCGTTGAACGCAGTGGCATCGTCCTTGAAATACTGGATCAGCGTACCCGGCTCAGGACCTTCATAGAGGATCTTGGCCTTGCCTTCGTAGATCTGACGGCGACGGGACATGCGCGTGGTCCTTGAAACGATAAAGAGCAAACCCCGGCTCGATCGAGCCGCTTTGGCGACTTCATCGGCCGGGGCATTGGAGCGGGCATATAGTGGAAGCGGCGTCAAAAGCAAACCGGGCAAGGATGGCGCCGTGGACGAAGCCGCGCTAACATTCGCGATGACCATTACAATCGATGCTCTTACCGGCGATGAAGTGCTTGCCGCAATCGACGATCTGGCCGCCTTGCGCGTGACGGTTTTCGCCCAGTGGCCCTACCTCTATGACGGTGACGGGGGGTACGAGGCCGATTACCTGCGCGAATTCGTGGAGGCGCCGGGTGCGGTGCTTGTCGCCGCGCGCGATGGCGGGCGGATCGTGGGGGCGGCCACCGCCTCGGCAATGACGGCGCAGAAGGCGGAATTCCAAGCCCCCTTCACCGTGCGGGGGCTAGATGTCGACAAGCTGTTCTATTTCGGCGAATCCGTGCTGCTGCCCGAATATCGCGGGCAGGGCATCGGCCATGCCTTCTTCGATCACCGCGAGGCACAGGCCCGGCGATGCGGCGCGCAGGCAGCCACGTTTGCGGCCGTCATCCGGCCCTCGGAGCATCCCGACCGTCCGGCGGATTATCGTCCGCTCGACGCTTTCTGGCAAAAGCGCGGTTATGCGCCGGTAGAAGGCTTCGTCACCGAATTCGCCTGGAAGGACCACCGGGACGAGGGCGCTACGCCCAAGCCCATGCAGTACTGGCTGCGGCGTTTCTAAGAGACCGTTTGAAAATGCGCGGAAGCGAGCATTTTGAAGGCGGCAGAATGGCCAAAGCCCATTCTCAAACGGTCTCTTAACGATCCAGTTCTGTAACCAGTTGACGGGCCGCTGCGCTGACCTGCTGCCAGGTCTCCTCGAAGCCTTCCGGGCCGCCGTAGTAGGGATCGGCGACGTCCTGACCTTCCAATCCGGGAACATGGTCCAGAAGCAGCGACAGTTTCGCATGGGGATTGCGCGGTGCGATGCGCTGGAGATCAGCGTAATTGGCGGCATCCAGCGCGATTATGCGGTCGAACCGGGCGAAGTCCTCGGGCGTCGCCTGACGGGCGCGGTAAGAGCGGATGTCGATGCCGTGGCGCTGCGCCTCTGCGCAGGAGCGCGGGTCTGGGCCCTTGCCGATATGCCAGGAGCCGGTTCCGGCTGAATCGACGAGGATGTCAAGGCCCGCTACTCCCGCCTCGCGGCGCAAGGCGGCTTCTGCCAGGGGAGAACGGCAGATATTGCCGAGGCAGACGAAGAGAACGGACGGAATCTGTCGCATGTCCTTACGATAGCGCCCGGGCTTCGCGGCGTCACCGGGCGATGAGGCGGGGAGATGAGAATAGCCTTCAGCGCACGGTGGCGGTGGCTTCTTCGGCAAGGCGGTGCAGCACGGCGCGTATGTCCGATCCGATGAACGGCTTGCCGAGCATCGGGCGCCCGCCGTGGCTTTGGGGGAGGTGGTCCCGGTCGTATCCACTGACGAAGGCGAAAGGGGTGTCGTGCGCTGCAAGCATGTCGGCCACCGGGTCGATCTTCTCGCCGTTGAGGTTCCCATCGAGCAGGGCGGCGTCGGGCCGCGCTTCGCGGATCATGGCCAAGGCCTGCTCGCAGGACGTTGCCGGGCCGATGGCGATCGCACCGCCGTCCTCGATCTCCATCATCAGTTCCATCGCCACCAGCGGTTCGTCCTCGACCACGAGGATGCGCAAGGGAGGCAGGGTATCGGCACTTTGGGGCGGGGGTGGCGGGTCCTGCATGG
This sequence comes from Novosphingobium barchaimii LL02, assembly GCF_001046635.1. GTDB lineage: Bacteria > Pseudomonadota > Alphaproteobacteria > Sphingomonadales > Sphingomonadaceae > Novosphingobium > Novosphingobium barchaimii. The sequence continues at coordinate 1,064,382 of NZ_KQ130452.1, read as the reverse complement.
CGGGCGCGGGGATGGGCGCCGGTGCCTCGCTCTCGGCAGCGGTTTCCACCGGGGCGACCAGCGGAAGGGTCATCGTCCAGCGCACGCCTTCGGGGGCGAAGTCGGCGGTGATGTGCGCGCCGTCGGCCGCCATGCTGTGCTCGATCAGGGTGGAGCCGAAGCCGCGCCGCTGGGGCGGTGCGACAGGCGGACCGCCGTGCTCCGCCCATTCCAGCTCAAGCACGCCCGCTTCGAGCCGCCAGGCCAGATGCACCGTGCCGGCAGCATTCGAGAGTGCGCCGTGCTTGTGGGCGTTGGTCGCCAGTTCGTGGAAGATCAGCGAGAACCGGAGCGCCAGTTCGGGCGGCAGATCCACATCCGGGCCGGCCAGCAGCAGGCGGTCCTCGCTTACCGCGCCGATGGCGACCTGGTCCGCGATGAGGCGGCGCAGACGCGCGCGTTCCCAGGTTGTGGCGCTGAGCATCGAGTGCGCGCGAGAGAGCGCCTGGAGACGCCCGGTGAAGGCATCCTGGAAATCCTTTTCCGAGCGGGCGTGGCGAAAGCCCTGCGAGGCGATCGCCTGGACCGTGGCGAGGGTGTTCTTCACCCGGTGATTCAACTCGCCGATCAGCAGCCGCTGGGTGTCCTCGGCGCGGCGACGCTCGGTGACGTCGAGCAGTTCGATCATCACGCTGCCGGGGCGCAGGCCGCCCCCTGACAGCGAAGGCGCCAGCGAGGAACAGTACCACTCACCTTCGCGCAGGGTGCCATCGGCGTGGGCGAAGCGGTGCTGCTGCATGGCGCGGCGGTCCCCGCCCTTCAGCAGCGCGTTCATGCCGGAAAGGAATTCCTCGCGGCCGCCGTTCGAGGGGAGGAACGGGGCATCGGCAAGGGCCAGGCCCAGCATTTCGGCAGCGGTATAGCCGATCATGCGTTCGGCACTGCGATACCAGCCGACGATACGCAGGGTCGAATCGATCTCCAGCATGGCCAGCGGCGAATTGTCGCCGTGCGCGCGCAGGCGGCCCAGCGCGGCGCCCAGTTCGTCACGCTGCGAGGCGATCTCGCGGCGCTGGCGGGCCAGTTCCACGAAGACCGCGACCTTGGAATTGAGCACGGTGATGTCGAGCGGCTTGAGCAGATAATCGACCGCGCCGGTTTCGAAACCGCGAAACCTACGGCGCTCGTCGGTGGCGACGGCGGTGAGGAAGACGATCGGCACGCCGCGGGTTCGCTCGTTGCCTCGCATCAGTTCGGCCAGTTCGAAGCCGTCCATGTCGGGCATCTGCACGTCTAGCAGGGCCAGCGCGAATTCGTGTTTCAGCAACAGTTCCAGGGCCTCGAACCCGGACGCGGCGGTGACCAGTTCGACGCCCGGCTGGTCGAGCGCGGCATCCAGCGCGACGAGGTTCTTGCGAACGTCGTCGACAGCCAGGATCCTGATCGATTCATTGGGCAATGGCTGCCTCCTGCACGTCGTGGATAGCGCGGCGCGGGGTCGTTTCCTCGGTGTCCGACCCGAAAGGGCAGGGGGCAGGGAAACCGCCGGGAGGGAGGCATTGTACCGGCAGGCCGCAGGTACGGTGCCGGAGCGCGGGGGCGGGGTGTATCAGAATGGATGCCAAGGGAGAGGAAGATTTCGAGTATTTGCTGCCACGCGCATTTTTCATCTAGTATCCAGCGCCGTTGCAAGGCCGTGTGGGGGATGCAGGTACCAGTATGGACCGTACGCCCCCGGCGCGCCCGATCCCCGGATCGGGCAAGGCAACGCACGGCGTCCCGCTTTGGTTCCCGCCGTTAACGCGGAAAACTTCCTTAAGATATTGCTGGTACGACCCGGAGCTTATCGGGGCATTTCCAAGAGCGAGTCTGGTTTACAAGATGGGCCAAGCACCAAAAATTAAAATGCGGCCAGTCCAACAGCTTATCCGCGATACGGCGGGTAACGTGCTGCCCATCGCAGCGATCGGACTGCTCGTGGGAATTGTGATCATCGGTTCGGCCGTCGATCTCAGCCGCAACTATCTTGCCAAGGAACAGCTCCAGACGGCCTGTGACGCCGGCGTGCTGGCGGGGCGCCGGACGGTGACCACCAATGGCTGGGACACCGCTTCCCAGAATGCCGCCAAGGCCTATTTTAACACGAACTACAACGATAACGCCCAGACCACGCGTTTGACGACGTTCAACCCCGTTTCCTCTGACGATGGCAACACCATCACCGCCACGGCGACCACCGTGTTGGATACGCTGCTGATGCGCGTCGTCGGCAAAGACACCATCACCGTCACCGTAACATGCGGCAGTTCGATGGGCGTGGGTAACGCCGACATCATGATGGTGCTCGATACCACGGGTTCGATGGCCAATTCGCTTTCGGGCGGGCAGACGCGGATCCAGGCACTGCGTGCTGCGGTGAAGAACTTCTACCAGACGATGTCGGCCGCGACCGGCGCCAGCAATGCGCGCGTGCGCTACGGATTCGTGCCGTTCAGCTCGACCGTGAACGTCGGGCGTCTGATCAATGATCTCGACCCGCGCTATCTTGTCGATTCGCGTCAATATCAGTCGCGCGTATGGGAGCCGGGCACAACCGCGGACAAGGATACCAACACCGACTGGAAGCTCTATTCGAGCAAGGCCTATTCCTCGTCCTCCAAATGCAGTTCCGATTTGCCGTCGACGACGAATTTCACCGATGTCTCGGGCCAGTCGAAGCAGCAGAGGACTGAATACTCCTGCCGCGACTCGGGATATTATTATTACATATATTCGCGCATCACCACGCGGCCGTATGCCTTCAATTACAGGGCTGCGACTTATGACACGAGCGCCTACAAGAATTTCAACAAGGTAACGACGCGCACCGGCGATGGTGGAACCAATGTTTCTTCAACCTGGGCGGGCTGCATCGAAGAACGCAGCACCATCGCGCAGGCGAACTTCTCTTATTCGTCGGCCACCGGCATCACGCCGACCGGCGCGCTAGACCTAAACCTCGACGGTATTCCCAGTTCGGACGACAAGACCAAGTGGGCGCCGATGTGGCCGGAAGTAGGCTATTACCGGTATACGAGTTCAAATCGCTACACGACGAGCAACTCTCTCTACGGCGCCAAGACGGCGCTTTACTGCCCGGTCGAATCGAGGCTGCTGAGCACGATGGACAAGGACGGTTTCGCGAAGGTTGCGGACTCTCTCACGCCGATCGGCGGCACCTATCTCGACATCGGCATGATCTGGGGCGGGCGCCTGCTTTCGCCGCAGGGCCTGTGGAGGGGCCTGGTGAACGATGATCCCGACAATGGCGGCGAAGTGGCGCGTCACCTCATCTTCATGACCGACGGCGAGATGGAGCCCAACGCCTACATCCAGCAGGCCTGGGGCATGGAGTACTGGGACCGCCGGGTTACCAGCGACGGCACCACCAGCGACGAAGCGCGCCACACGGCACGCTTCCGCGCCGTGTGTGAGGCGATCAAGGACAAGGGCATCCGCATCTGGGTGGTAGCGTTCACCTCTGCGCTGAGCGACGACCTGAAGGCGTGCGCGTCCGACAGCAGCTCCTACGTCGCGGGCAATGCCGCCGAGCTGAATTCCGCGTTTCAGGAAATCGCCAAGCAGGTGGGTGAGCTGAGGGTCGTGGAGTGAGGACGTCGCTGCGTCTGCCTGCGGTGCTGCGCGGTTTTCGGGGCGACCGGCGCGGTGTCACCGCGATCGAGTTCGCGGTGACGGCGCCGGTCCTCTTCATGCTGCTTATCGGGATCTACGACATGGGCCACATGGCCTATCTCAATGCGGTGCTGCACGGCGCGGTAAACCAGGCCGCGCGCATCGGTGCCCTCGAGATTGCCGATACCACCAAGGCGGACAATTATGTGACCGGCCTGGTCCAGGGCGTGGCGCCGGGCGCAACGGTCACCAGCAAGCGCGTCAGCTATTACGACTTCGCGGACATCAAGCGAGCGGAGGCATGGAACGACAAGAACGGCAACGGCACCTGCGACAATTCCGAAAGCTATACCGATGAAAACAAGAACGGTCGCTGGGATGTGGACGTCGGCACCACCGACAATGGCGGTGCGAACGACGTCGTACTCTACACGGTGACAGTTACTTACACGCCGATCTTCGTGAACCCATTCGTGAGCAACGCGAAAAATGCCCGCACCCTGATCGCCAGCGCGGTCAGCAAGAACCAGCCTTACGCGCTTCAGGAGAAGTACGGTTCGGCTGCGGGGATATGTTCGTGAGGCGTACCATGTGGCGACCGCGCTCGCTCGCCCAGCGGCTGCGCAAGGACCAGCGCGGCGTTTCCTTCCTCGAATTCGCGCTGATCCTGCCGGTGCTCATCACGCTGGGCTTCTACGGCACCGAACTGGCGACGATGGCCACGGTGAACATGCAGATCGGGCAGATGGCGACTTCGGTTGCCGACAACGCTTCGCGCCTTGGCCAGACGGACAATAGCGCGGTGACGCCCACCGTCACCCAGACCCAGATCGATTCGATCATGACGGGCGCTCTGGTCCAAGGATCGGCCTTCAATTTCCAAACCAACGGCCGGATCATCCTGTCCAGCCTGGAGCGCGATTCCGCCACCGGGCGCCAGTACATCCACTGGCAGCGCTGCAAAGGCAGCCTCAAGGCCAATTCGAAGTACGGAAAGTCCGGCACCGGCCTGACAGGCACTACACTGGCCGGCATGGGCAACCCGCTGATTACGGCGGTCGATGGCTCGGCGGTGATGTACGTCGAGATATATTATACCTACCAGCCGCTGTTCGGTTCGATGTTCGTGGGCAAACCCAACTTCCGCCGCGAGGCTGCATTCATGATCCGCGACGACCGCAACCTGACCCCGGGCATTACGCCGACCAACACCGATACCAGCTGTTCGTAAAGCCGATACCGGTGTGTCGGAATAAAGCGCCGTCCCCGCTTGTGCGGGGCCGACGCTTTTTCTCTTAGCGGCCCGGCTCAAGCCTGATCGCGGTGCCGCCGCCGGGGGCCAGCCATACGTCCATCGTATCGCCCTTGCGCACAGTCTTCGTATCGTAGGCGATCTTGTGGCGCGCTTCGGTGAGGTAGGTGGCGCCTTCGCCGTCCTTCCAGACGCTGGCCTTGTAGCTCTTGCCCGCGTCGAGGAAATCGAACTTCAGCGTTACCGTGCGCGCTGTGGCATCGTTGACGCCGCCGACGAACCAGCGCTGCGAACCCCGATCCTTGCGCGCGAAGATCGCATAATCGCCCACTTCGCCGGCGATGAGGTGGCTTTCCGACCAGTCGGTGGGGACGGACTCGATGAAGTTCATCTCGCGCGGGTATTTGTCCAGCTGCTCGATGAAGTCCGCCGCCATCTGGATCGGCGAGTAGATCGCCAGATACAGCCCCAGCTGCTTGGCGAGGGTAGAGGCCAGCGGTCCGTTGGCGCCTTCCAGGCTCAGAACGCCCGGGGTGAAGTCCATCGGGCCGGAAAGCATGCGGGTATAGACCAGCGTCGGCTCATGCTCAGGCCCGTTCGCGAATGTGCCCCATGCGTTGTATTCCATGCCGCGTGCGCCTTCGCGCGATACCCAGTTGGGATAGGTGCGGCGCAGGCCGGTGTCCTTGACCGGTTCGTGGGCGTCGATGGCGATGTGATGCTTCGCCGCATCCTCGACCACGGCGAGGTGATGCTGCACCATGCGCTGACCATCATGCCATTCCATGCGCAGCGGGCCAACCGGGGCGCCCGGCGCGTCGGTATTGGCGATCACGCCGCCGCCGTCCGCGACATAGCCGGTCTTCACGGTATCGACGCCCAGCTTCTGGTACAGGGCGAAACCCTCGTCCATGTGCGCTTCGTAATTGGCGATGTTCCCGCCGGTTTCGTGGTGGCCGATCAGGCGCACGCCCTTTTTGCGGGCATACTTTGTGATTGCCTCGATGTCGAAATCGGGTGTTGCCTGGGTGAAGCTGAACTCGTCGCCGTGGCCGAACCAGTCGCCGTTCCACCCCTTGTTCCAGCCTTCAACCAGCACGCCGCGGAAACCATGCTGCGCAGCATAATCGATGTACTGCTTGGTGCGTTCGGTGGTGGCGCCGTGCTTCGGGCCCTCCGCCCAGCTCCAGTCGTTTCGGATCATGCCCCACCAGATGCCGATGTAGCGCGCCGGTTTCACCCAGCTGACGTCGCCCAGCTTGTTGGGCTCGTTGAGGTTGAGTTCGAGGTCGTTGTCAACCAGACCCGCCGCATTGTCGGCGATGCGGATCGTGCGCCAGGGGGTGGCGAAAGGCAGGTCGCGCACCACGCGGGCCCCGCGCGACGAGGGCGAGAGGGTGGTGCGGAATTTCTGCCCGTCGGCGCGCTTGAACCAGTATCCGGCGTAATCGACCAGCGCCGCTTCGTGGAACGAAAGGTGGGTGCCATCTTCGAGCTTCATGGTGATCGGCGTGTGGGCGGTCGAAACGGCGTCGATCGGGGTCTGCTGGTAGACCTGCTCGTAGCGGTTCCATTCGCCGCCGGGGATCCACCATGCGGTGCCCTTGGGAACGATGTCGAATTCGGTGGTTTCCTCGGCGATCTTCATCGTCTTGAGGCCCGGCTGCTCGGGTATTTCGTAGCGGAAACCCACACCGTTATCGAACAGGCGGAAGGTCACGTTCATGCGCCGCTCGCCGTATGTCGGGCCTTGCTGGAAGCGCACGGTGATCTGGTTGTAGCTGTCCTTCACATAGCGGCGCTCGCCCCAGGGCTGCTCCCAGGTGTCGTTGCCCCTGGCGGTTTCGCTGCTGGTGATGGAGAAGCCGCGCGCCATGTTGAGGCCGTCGGTCAGGACGAAGCCGAGCTTGCTGGGCGCGATCAGCAGCTTGCCCTTGCGCGAGATCGAGTAGGTCGGCCGGCTGTCGTTGTCGGTGCTGACGGTGAGCACGATCGAGCCGTCGGGCGAGGCGGCGGTGACGGCCTTGGCATCTTGGGCTGATGCGGGATGGGCGGCGAACGCGGCGAAAGTCAGGCCAGCGGTTGCCAGCAGATTGAGCGGCTTCATGCCTGTTCTCCTTCGATGATCCACACGCCGCCCCATGCGGGCAGCGTTCCGGGCTCTGCCGCGTTAACAGCCGCAAGAATGCGGCCGGACGTGGCAATTTCAGCGGGCCATGCTGCAGCATCGGCCCCCATGTTGAATGCGGCGAGGACGCTTTTGCCCTCGGCAATGCGGCGCAGCACGAGGCGGGTTTCATCCGCCACCAGCACCTCGCACGAACCCCGGCGCAGCGGCGCGCTTGTTCTGCGAAGGTGCAGCAAATGGCGCGTCAGGTTGAGCAGCGATGCGGGGTCGGCCTCCTGCCGGTCCACCGCGCGTTCGAGGTTCTGCGCGCTCAGCGGCAGCCACGGCGTGGTGGAGGTGAAGCCGCCATGCTCGTCCTGCGTGGCCCAGGGCAGCGGGGTGCGAACGCCGTCGCGCGAGAGGGTGAGGGGCCAGTTGGCGATGGCCTCGGGATCGCGCAGTTGTTCGAAGGGAATCTCGTCCTGCAGCAGGCCCAGTTCCTCGCCCTGGAACAGGATCGGATTGCCGCGCAGCGAGCACAGCAGCATGGTCTTCATCCGCGCGAAGGCTTCGATCTGGTCCGGTTCGCACCAGCGCGAAAGGGCGCGCGGGGCATCGTGGTTCTCGAAGGCCCAGCTCGGCCAGCCGATGCCGGCCTGATCCGGCCAGAAATCCTGCGCGGCGGCGATGCGCGCCGGGGTCAGCTTGTCGGCATAGAGGAAGTCAAAGCCATAGGCGCTGTCGAGGCGGGCGGGGCCTTGGGTGAAGTCCTTCATCTCCTGCGCCGCGTTCTTGCCGCCCACTTCGGCCAGCGAATAAGTGTCCGGGTAGGAGGCGATCAGGGCCTGCAGCCGCTCGATGAAACCGATGATGTCGGGGTGCGACTGGTTGTGCACCTGAAGCTGGAAATCATAGGGGCGGGTGCGCAGCGTGCCGTCCTGCGGCGCGGGCGGATTGTCGCGCAGCAAGGGGTCGTGCATCGAATGATTGAGCGCGTCGATGCGAAAGCCAGAGACGCCCCGGTCCAGCCAGAACTTCGCCACGTCCAGCAGGGCCTGCTGCACGTCCGGATTGTGCACGTTGAGCTGCGGCTGCTCGGCCAGGAAGTTGTGCATGTAATACTGCCCGCGCCGCGCATCCCAGCGCCATGCCGGGCCGCCGAACACCGACTGCCAGTTATTGGGCGGTGATCCGTCCGCCTTCGCATCGGCCCAGACATACCAGTCCGCCCGGGCATTATCGCCGCTGGCCCGGCTCTGGGCGAACCAGGGGTGACGGTCGGATGTATGGGCATAGACCTGATCGACGATGACCTTGAGGCCAAGCGCGCGCGCTTTGGCGATCAGCGCGTCGAAATCCTCGACCGTGCCGAACATCGGGTCGACCGCGCAGTAATCGGAAATGTCGTAGCCGAAGTCCGCCATGGGCGAGGCGTAGAATGGCGAGATCCAGATCGCGTCGACGCCGAGGCGGGCGACGTGGTCCAGCCGGGCGGTGATGCCCGGCAGGTCGCCGATGCCGTCACCGTTGGAATCGGCGAAGCTGCGCGGATAGATCTGGTAGATCGCGGCGCCGCGCCACCAGGGGGCGCTTGTGGTCTTATCGGTGTAGGTCATCGCGGGTTCCGGGCCATCCAGGTGTCGTGCGGGTGCGGTTAGGTGCCGTCAGGGACGCGCGGCGCAAACGGCGAATCCAAGCGGGGGAAGCGTCACAGTGAGAGAGCCCGGAGCGCTGGATTGCGGGGCACAATCGCTGCCCGCAAGCCATGCAAAATGGCGCGACGCGGCATCGACCTGAACCTGCGCGGTGACTGGCTTGGTCGAGGTGTTGTAGGCCAGCAGCACCTCTCGCCCGTCCTGGGGGTCGAAGCGCGAGACGGCGAACAGGCCGGGTTCCTCGGACGCGGTGCGCAGTTCCGTCCGCCCTGAAGTCAGCGCAGGCGTGCTGCGCCGCAATTTCGCAAGACCCGCGATGAAGGTGTAGAGCGGATGGGCGGTGTCGAAGTTCGCCTGCGCCGTGGTGGCATCCGTGCCGACGAGCTTTTCCGCGTTATAGGTCGCGGTCTTGGACGGGAACATGTCCTGCCGCGAAAGCTGGTCGTTGCCTTCGCCGACGAAGCCCTGTTCGTCGCCCGAATAGATCGTGGGCACCCCGCGCAGGGTCAGCAGAAGGGCATGGGCCAGCTTGTCGCGGGCGAGCAGTTCGTCGGCCGCGATACCGGGACGCGCCTGTTTGATGAACATGGCGATGCGCCCGGCATCGTGGTTGCCAAGGAACGTCGGCAATTGCATCGCCCCCGCCTTGCCTCCTTGATAAAGTACGTCATCCTCGACCATGCGGGCAAGGTCCTGGGTGCCGGACTTGCCGCTGCTGGCGCTGATCGCGGCCTGCATGAACGCAAAGTCGAGCACTGCTGGCAGGCCTGAATTGCGCGTCCACGAAGCGAGCAGGGCGGGGTCGTAGACGTCGCCGGTGGTCACTTCGCCGAAGATGTGGAAGTTGGGAATGCCCTTCGCCTTCGCGCGTGCCTGCATGGCCGGCACGAACGAGCGCCAGAATGCGGCATCGACGTGCTTGGCGGTGTCGATGCGGAAGCCGTCGATACCGAAGCGGTCGATCCAGGCTCCGTAGATGTCGAACATGCCCGCGATTACGCGCGGGTCCTCGGTGGCGAGGTCGTCCAGGCCCACGAAATCGCCGTATTGCGCGCTCTCGCCCTTCCAGTCGGTGTTGCCCCGATTGTGGTAATATATCGGATCGTTGAGCCAGGCGGGCACTTTTACATGACGCTCGGCCTTGGGCACGACCGGGGTATAGGCGAACGACGGGTCGGTCAGTTTGGCCCAGTTCTGGGCGGTGGCCACGGTATCGCCCGCGAAGCCGGGATTGATCGCCGGGCTGTTCACGCCGCCGCGCGTTGAGAAGGGATAATCAGCCTTCGAGCGATAGGGATAGCCCTGCGCCGCGCCTTCCTTGTACTGAATGACGTCGGCGGTGTGGTTGATGATGATGTCCATGTAGACCTTCATGCCCCGCGCATGGGCGGCATCGACAAGGGTCTTGAAATCGGCATCAGTGCCGAGGTGCGGATCGACCTGCGTGAAGTCGGTGATCCAGTAGCCGTGGTATCCGGCGCTTTCTTCGCCCTTGGCGCCTTGTACCGGCTTGTTCTTGAAGATCGGGCCGACCCAGATCGCGCTGGCGCCAAGGCCCTCGATATAGTCCAGCTTCTGCGTCAGGCCCTTGAGATCGCCGCCGTGGTAGAAGGCCTTGTCGGCGGGGTCGAAGCCGGTCTGCAGCTTGCTGCCCTTGAGGCCGCCCCTGTCGTTTGCAGGATCGCCGTTTTCGAAGCGGTCGGGCAGGACGAAGTAGATCACTTCCTGCTCGGGCGTCCGCGCGCGCAGGTCCTGTTCGGGCGTGGCCATCGCGGCGCCGTGGGCGAGGGCAAGCGCGAGGGCGAGCGAGGGGAGGAGGCGGTTCATCGGTCGGTCCTTCGCATTGGCCGGCATTGTGCCCGCATATTCCCGCCGAATGTGCAGCATTCGGGAGATAGGCGGAACCGGGGAGGGAGGGTAACTTCCCGGCTCCGCCCATGTGGCGCGGCAGATGAGGAGGAGGATCTCCTGCCGCGCCGGGGGGGTTAGAACTTGTACGTGAAACCGGCCAGGAAACGGCGGCCGTAGGTCTGGTAATCGATGACCTCGCGGGTATCGCCCGGGTTGGTGGTGACGAAAGGCGCGTCGGTCAGGTTCTGGCCCTGGATGTAGAGCGACAGGCCTTCCAGTGCGCTGCCCGGCTGGAAATCGTAGCCGATCTGAGCGTCCACGATCGTTTCCGAAGCGGCGCGGCGGCGCACGCGGTTGGCGGCGAAGCCGGAGACTTCACCCAGGAAGGTGGAGCGATAGCGCACTGAACCACGGGCGTTGAACCCGGCCTTCTCGAAGTAGGCGGTGCCATTGGCGACCCACTTCGAATAGCCCGGCAGAGCGCTGGCCGCTTCGCCCGGCGAGGGCTGGATCTTGCTCTTGGTATAGGCGACCGAGCCTGTGACACCGAAGCCTTCCAACGCTGATACGAAAGCGTCGAACGGCAGGGTGGTGGCGATCTCCACGCCGTAGAGCTTGCCGCCCTTGCCGTTGATCGGCACGTTGATGAGCGCGGTGTCCGCGAAGGGCACGTCGTCGTCCGCCGGGGCGAGCGAGAGGCTGCTGGTGGGGACCAGGATATCCTGGTTGTAGACGTAGCTTTTCAGTTCCTTCCAGAAGAACTGCGCGGCGATGTAGCCCTTGCTGGCGAAGTACTTCTCGAAGGTCAGGTCAAGCGCGTTGGCGCGCCACGGACGCAGGGCCGGGTTGCCCGACGTCCCGCTGACCTGCGCCACGGGCGCGCCGTTGGCGTCCTCGGTCAGCAGGTAGCTGAAGCTTTCCGAGGCGCGCATGTCGTCGAGGCGCGGGCGGATGATCTCGCGCGCGGCGGCAAAGCGGATTACGAATTCGCCGGGGAAGCGCAGCGACAGGTTGAGGCTGGGCAGCACGTCGAGATAGTCGGTGCTCTCGTTGCGCGCCAAGGCGCCGACATTGGGCGAACCGTTGGCGTTGGTGCCGAGCAGCACGGCGCTGGCTCCGCGCGAGTTCTGGTCGGTCCACTGCGCCTGGACGCCGAAGTTGCCGGTCAGGTGGGCAGAGCCGACGTCGGTGTCGAGATTGCCCTGAAGATAAGCCGTCATCAGCCGCTCGCGGATCGCGTAGCTCTTGACCACCACGTCCCCGTAGGGGTTCGCGACGCGGTTGTAGATGCCGTCGCGCACAAGTGCGGCCGGATCATAGCTGATGACCGAGCCGAGACCGGCATAGCCGAGATCGGTCGTGCCCTTGCGGTACTGTTCGGGCACCGCAACGCTGGTCAGGCCATCGGTATTGGCGGCAAGGCCAAGGAAGTATTCCTCGGGCACCAGCGTCTTGGAACGGTTGGTGTAGTTCATGCCGAACTGGAACGAGTGCAGCGGTCCGCTTTCGAACTCATGCTCGACTTCGGTGCGGAACTGCCAGAGTTCGTCCTTGATGCGGCGGTTGTTGTAGTAGCCGTCCTGGCCATTGCGAATGGCGGTGCCGTCGGGCGCGATCTGGGTGCCGCCCCAGCCTTGCGGGCTGGTCAGCAGGATCGTGTCGTAGTTGCCGTAATCCAGCCCGTGTGTGAACGTGGAACCCTTGGTGCCGGTGTTGAAGCCGATCGTGTCGTAAGCGCCGTCCGTGTTGCGGCCGGTGCCGGCGGTCGTCTCGATCGACAGTTCATTGCGGTCGGTCTTGGAATAGCTGACGTCGAAGAAGGCGTTCCAGCCGTCGTCGCCTTCCCACTTGGTGTTCCAGCCGAACGAATAGAGCTTGGCGTGGCGCTGGAACAGGTCGTTGCGCACCAGCGACTTGACGCCGGAGAACTCGCCCGAGGTGACCAGGGCGTTCTCGACCGTGCCGGGGGTGAGCACGGCGGTGTCGGGGTCCATCGCCAGCGGCATCTCGACGCCGCGCTTGATCTGGTCGTCCTTGAAGTTGGAGTAGAACGCGTCGAGCGTGCTCGTCAGGTTCGGCGTCGGGCGCCATTGCAGCGTGCCGTTGAAGCCCAGACGCTTCAGCTTGGTGGAGGTTACCATCGCCTTCGCGCCGCCGATCACCCGGTCGCCATTGGCGAGATCGGAGTAACCCCAGGCATTGTACTCCTTAACCTGGTAAGGCTCGTTGGTGTAGCTGGCGCCCAGTGCGATGCCGAGCGTGTCGTTCGCGAACTGGTCGACGTACATCGCGTTGACGCGGTAACCCTTGTCGGTGGACCCGGCGTTCAGCTTGCCCAGATCGGCGTAGGAACCGCGCGCGCCCACCGTGATGATGCGCTTGCCCGTATCGAGCGGGCGGATCGTCCGCATGTCGACCGTGCCCGAAAGGCCCTGACCGACGAGGCTGGCCATCGGCGTCTTGTAGACGTTGACGGCGCTGACGACCTCGGACGGATACTGATCGTATTCCACCGCGCGGTTGTCACCGGTGGAGGTCTGTTCGCGGCCGTTCAGCAGCGTGGTCGAGAAGTCCGGCGAGAAGCCGCGAATGGCGATCGAGTTGGACCGGCCGTTGACGCGCTGCGAGGTCAGACCGGGCAGGCGCGCGATCGATTCCGCGATGGATGCATCCGGCAATTTGCCGATGTCCTCGGCCGAGACCGATTCCACGATCTGCTCGGCGTTGCGCTTCTTGTTGATCGCGTTCTGGAGGCTGGCGCGAAAGCCGGTGACGACGATGGCGCCCTGGTCGGCTGCGGTTTCGTCGGCGACGGGTGCTTCGGCGTCCTGCGCCTGCGCGGCGGCGGGCAGGGCGGCTGCGACCAGCACGGCGGCGATGGCCATGCAGGACGAAGTCCCGACGGCGGAAATTGGCTTACGAAGCTGCATTTGGGTGTCCCTCTCCTGTCCCCACCGGAAAACTGTACGTGGCGACCGGCACCGCCCAATTTGGAGCCCGCACATTGCTGCCGCGACTCCATCTACCCCCTTTGCTTAAGATGAGACTGCGCAGCGCATAATAGGGCATACGTATACGCAGATGCCGCATAGCGACGTGCGTTGCTTCTATGCAACGCACGGATTTGTTCGTAAGTGTAGGAATACCGGCATCCTGGAGAGGAAGCGATCCTGCTCTGTTGCAGTGCAGCATCGCTGATGGCCGATGGCAAAGAGATGGCAAGATGGGACGCAAGCCTAGCAACCGACCGACCAGTTTCGACATCGCCTACCGCGCCGGAGTGTCCCAGCCGACGGTAAGCAGGGCGCTGCGAGGGGCAAAGTCGGTCAGCGCCGAAACCCGCGCCCGGATCGAGGCCATCGCGCGCGAGCTGAACTATTCGGTCGACAAGAACGCATCGTCGCTGCGCTCGCAGCGGTCGAACACGATCGCGCTGCTGTTCTTCGAAGAACAGATGCCCGACGATTCCAAGATCAACCCGTTCTTCCTCGCCATGCTCGGCGCGATCACGCGCAGCTGTGCGACGCGCGGGCTGGACCTGCTGATCTCGTTCCAGAAGCTGGAGGACGACTGGCACGTTCGCTACCAGGACAGCCACCGCGCCGATGGCCTGATCCTGCTCGGCTACGGGGACTACAAGGTCTATGAAAGCCGCCTGCGCCAACTGGTGGGGCAGGGCACGCATTTCGTGCGCTGGGGCAGCGTGGACGAGGCCAACATCGGCGCCACGGTGGGGTCTGACAACGTGGGGGCAGGCCGCATGGCGGGTGAGCACCTGCTGGGCCTCGGCCGCCGCCGCATCGCTTTTCTTGGCCAGGCGGACGAGCACTACCCCGAGTTCGCCGACCGTTACCGCGGCCTGTGCGAGGCGCTGGAGGCCGCCGGTATCGCGCCGGACCCACGCCTGCAATGCAATGCCGTGAACCTTGAGGACCGGGGCCACGCCGCGATGGCCGCACTGATCGCCAAGGGCGCGGCCTTCGACGCCGTTTTCGCGGCCAGCGATACGATCGCCGTGGGCGCCATGCGCGCCTTGGCCGAGGCGGGCCTGTCGATCCCCGGCGACGTGGCGGTGATGGGCTTCGACGATCTGCCCGCTGCCAGCATGACCAATCCGCCGCTGACCACGATCATGCAGGACCTCAAGCGCGCGGGCGAAGTCCTGGTCGAAACGCTTGCCGCGCAGATCGAGGACGGCGATGCGCCAGCCGGTACGCTGGATGCGAAGCTGGTGGTGAGGGGCAGTACGGCGGGGCCTTCGACAAGCTCGGGCTGAGCGGAACTCGATCCACAGCGGCTACCTCCATACCGGACGTATCTTCGCACATGCCCAACACCGCTCAGCCTGGGCTTGTCGAAGGCTGGCCGCAACCGGTACGCCAGCAGGGCAAGCATTCGTATGCATGTTGTCGCCTCGCACCGGACATGCCAGTCGCAGCGACTGCCTCTGACGCGGCGAAAGTCTGCGAGGAACGGGAAGGGACGCGATGCAAGACCACGCCGCAATTCAGGAAAAGCCGCGCCAGGGCTGGGCCGGCCTGTGGAACATCAGCTTCGGTTTCTTCGGCATCCAGATCGGCTTCGCGCTGCAGAACGCCAATATGAGCCGCGTCTTCCAGTCGCTCGGTTCCGGGATCGACGACTTGCCCGCGCTATGGGTGGCAGCGCCGCTAACCGGCCTGCTGGTGCAGCCCATCGTCGGCCACATGTCCGACCGGACGTGGCTGGGGCGGCTGGGACGGCGCCGGCCCTACTTCCTTGCCGGGGCCGTTCTGGCGGCCGCCGCATTGCTGCTCATGCCCGAAAGCGGGGGATCGGGCTCCGGCCTGCTGATGGCGGCGATGCTGCTGTGGATGCTGGACGCCAGCCTCAATGTCTCGATGGAGCCGTTCCGCGCCTTCGTGGGCGATATGCTGCGCCGCGACCAGCATACCGCCGGCTACGCGGTGCAGACCGCCTTCATCGGCGCGGGCGCGGTGGTCGGATCGCTGTTTCCTTATGTTCTGGAGCATCTTGGCGTCTCCAACAGCGCGGAATTGGGCGGCATTCCCGATACCGTGCGCTACAGCTTCTGGGCCGGCGGCATCGCGCTGCTGGCCGCCGTGCTGTGGACCGTGCTGACCACCCGCGAATATTCGCCCGAGGAACAGGCGGCGTTCGACGGCAAGGCCGATCATGATGACGGTGCATCCGCCGCTGCGCTCGCCGCACGCAGCATGACGGGCGGCCTTGCCTGGATCGCCGCCGGTCTGGTCACGGCGCTGCTGGTCTGGACGTGGGGGCTGGAAAAGGAAGTCTACCTTCTCGCGGGCCTCTTGGCCGGGTACGGCGCGGCGACGATGCTGGCGATCCGCCTTGCGCGCGCCGGGCGCAGTGCCTCGATGCTGGCCGGGATCGTTGGCGACTTTGCCGGGATGCCGCCGCTGATGAAGCGGCTGGCGTTTGTGCAGTTCTTCAGCTGGTCGGCGCTGTTCATCATGTGGATCAACACGACGCCGGTCGTGGCGCAGTACCACTTCGGCTCGGCTGACCCGGCCAGCGCGGCCTATCAGGAGGCGGGCAACTGGGTGGGTGTGCTGTTCTCGGTCTACAACGGCGTTGCGGCCGTCGCCGCTCTGGCGCTGCTGCCGCTGCTGTCCGCGCGGCTGGGCAAGGCGAAGACCCATGCGCTGTGCCTTGTTGCAGGCGCGGCCGGGTTCGCAGGCTTCCTGCTGCTGCGTGATCCCCAGGCGCTGCTGGCGTGCGAGATCGGCATCGGCATCGCCTGGGCCTCGATCCTTGCGATGCCTTATGCCATCCTCGCCAGCAGCCTGCCGCAGGCGAAGCTGGGCATCTACATGGGCCTGTTCAACGTCTTCGTGGTGCTACCGCAGCTTCTGGTGGCGACGGTCATGGGCTCGATCATGAAGGCCTTCTTCCCCGGTGAGCCGATCTGGACGATGGCTTTCGCCGCAGGCACACTGCTGGTCGCGGCGCTGGCATCGCTGCGGATAGGCGAGACGGCGCAGTAATAAATGCGTTGAGACAAGAAATAATCCATCTTCGCGGAGCATCGATCTTGCGCTAAGGGCGTTTCAAGAGAGGCACTCAGCGAAAGGGTCAAAAGACATGCGCGCCACCCCCGATTTCGATTTTGCGCTTGGCGAAAGCGCCCTGATGATCCGCGATACCGTGGCCCGTTTCGCGGACGAGCGGATCGCGCCGCTGGCCGCGAAGGTCGACGCCGAGGACTGGTTCCCGCGCGACCTCTGGCCCGAAATGGGCGCACTGGGACTGCACGGCATGACCGTCGAGGAAGAGTGGGGCGGCATCGGCCTGGGCTATCTCGAACACGTCATCGCGGTTGAGGAAGTGAGCCGGGCCTCGGCATCGGTCGGCCTGTCCTACGGCGCCCACTCCAACCTGTGCGTCAACCAGATCCGCCGCTGGGGCACCGACGCGCAGAAGGCCAGGTATCTGCCCGGCCTGATCTCGGGCGAGCAGGTGGGCAGCCTTGCCATGTCGGAAGTGGGCGCGGGTTCGGACGTGGTCGGCATGAAGCTGAAGGCGGAAAGCGTTTCGGGCGGATTCCAGCTCAACGGCACCAAGTTCTGGATCACCAACGGCACCTGCGCCGATACCCTGGTGGTCTACGCCAAGACCGGCGAAGGCTCCAAAGGCATCACCGCGTTCCTGATCGAAAAAGGCATGGCCGGGTTCTCGATCGGGCAGAAGATCGACAAGATGGGCATGCGCGGCTCACCCACCTGCGAACTGGTATTCGACGATTGCTTCGTGCCCGAAGAGAACGTCATGGGCCCGCTGCATGGCGGTGTCGGCGTACTGATGAGCGGGCTGGATTATGAGCGCGTGGTGCTTTCGGGCCTGCAGCTGGGCATCATGCAGGCATGTCTCGACACGGTCATCCCCTATCTTCGCGAGCGCAAGCAGTTCGGCAAGCCGATCGGCGCATTCCAGCTGATGCAGGCCAAGGTCGCGGACATGTACGTCGCGCTGCAATCGGCGCGGGCCTATGTCTATGCCGTGGCGCGCGCCTGCGATGCCGGGCAGACAACCCGTTTCGACGCGGCCGGAGCGATCCTGCTGGCGAGCGAGAACGCTTTTCGCGTCTCGGGCGAGGCGGTGCAGGCGCTGGGCGGTGCGGGCTATACCAAGGACTGGCCGGTGGAGCGCTACCTGCGCGATGCCAAGCTGCTGGATATCGGGGCGGGCACCAACGAAATCCGCCGAATGCTTATCGGGCGTGAACTGATCGGCGCGGTCTGACCTGCCGTAATCCTCTGCGTAACCGGCGCGAAGTGCCTGAAGGCGATCCCCGCGCCTGGCCTGGGGGTCAGGGCGCGGGGATCGGGATGATCCGGTCGGCGAGGCGTTCGACTTCGGCACGGTCGTGGCTGACGTAGAGTATCGGCAGTTTCAGGTCGCTGCGGATACGCTCGATCAGGCCGAGGATCTCGCCGCGCCGGGCGGCGTCGACCGAGGCGAGCGGTTCGTCCATCAGCAGGAATGCCGGGCCGGATAGCAGCGCGCGTCCGATGGCGACACGCTGCGCCTCGCCGCCCGAGAGCGTCGCGGGCATCCGGTCCAGCAAGGGGGCGATCCCCAGCAGGTCCAGCGTATCGTCCCAGCCCAGCGAGCGCCGCCGCGCCTCCGCCAGCTTCCAGCCGTACCGCAAGTTATCGCGCACCGTATGGTGGGGAAACAGCCGCAGATCCTGAAACACGTAGCCGCAGCGCCGCTGCTCCGGCTTGAGGTCGATACGCGCCGCGCGGTCGTAAAGCACCGTGCCGGAGACGGCGATGCGCCCCTGTGCAGGGCGGGCAAGGCCGGCCACCGCATCGAGCAGGCTGGTCTTGCCCGCGCCGGAGGGGCCGAACAGTGCGGTCAGGCCGGGGCCTGCGGTGAACTCGTAGGTCAGCCGCGGTCGCCCGCGCTTCAGGGTGACGGAGATTTCGAAGGCGGGAGCGTCAGAGGACATGGCGCCCCTTTTCCTGTCCGCTACGCCGCGCCAGCCACTCCGACAGCACCAGCGCGCCCACCGACAGCAGCACCGACAGCCCTGCCAGCCGCGCGACCTGTATGTCCGAGCCCGGCATCTGCAGGGCGCTGTAGATGGCCAGCGGCAGGGTCTGCGTTTCGCCGGGAATATTGGAGGCAAAAGTGATCGTGGCGCCGAATTCCCCCACCGAACGGGCGAGGCCAAGGACCAGCGCGGCAAGGATTCCGTTAGCCGATAGCGGCAGGGTGACGGTGGCGAAGGTGCGCCATGGTCCGGCTCCCAGCGTGCGTGCGGCGTTTTCCAGCCGCCGGTCGACAGCTTCCAGCGAAAGCCGCATCGCCCGCACCATCAATGGCAGCGCCATCACCGCCGCAGCCAGCGCGGCGCCCGTCCAGCGGAACAGGAAGGTTACGCCGAAAGTCCGCTCCAGAAAACCGCCCAGCGGCGCATTGGGACTGAAGGCGATCAGCAGCAGCCACCCGGTCACCACCGGCGGCAGAACCAGCGGCAGGTGGACCAGTGCGTCGACCAGCACTTTGCCCGGAAAGCGCCACCGGGCCAGTACCCACGCGAGCGCAAAGGACGCCGGCAGCGCTGCCACGATCGCAACGCCGCTGACTTTTAGCGAGAGGATGAGAACCTCCCACTCCGCCGGGGAAAGCCATCCAGGGGCCAGGGAATACACGGCCTGTCTATTTCGTCCCGAACCCGAAGCGGCGGAACACCGCCTTGCCTTCTGCGGAGATCAGGTAGCGGCGGAATGCATCGGCTTCGGGATTGCGTGAAGAGGCGATGAGGGCGACCGGGTAGCTGATCGGGTCGTGGCTGTTTTCGGGGAACACGCCGACGACGCGCACGCCCGGATCGGCGCGGGCATCGGTGGCGTAGACCACGCCCAGCGGCGCCGCGCCCCGGCTGACCAGCGCCAGCGCGGCGCGCACACTTTCACCCGGCGCAAGCTGGGTCTGCACCGAATTCCACACGCCCAGCTTGGTGAGCGACTGTTTGGCATAGACCCCAGCCGGCACGCCGGCCGGGTCGGCGATGGCGAGGCGTCCGGTGCCCAGCGTGCGGGAGAGCGGCATGTTCGCCGCGATGCGCAGGCGTACCGTGCTGGCGCGCGGGGCGATCAGCACCAGCGAATTGCGCAGGAATGAAATGCGTGTGCCCTTGCGCAGAAGTCCCTTGGACTGAACGTCGTTCATCCAGGGTTCGTCCGCCGAAACGAACAGGTCGGCAGGCGCGCCAGAGGCGATCTGACGTGCCAGGGCGGATGAACCGGCGAAGGAAATGCGCGGACGCGGATGGCCCTTTGCCTTCCAGGCATCGGCGGCGGCGTTCATCGATTCCTGCAGACTGGCGGCGGCAAGCACCAGCGGCGCCTGTTTCTGCGGTGCGGCCATGGTCGCCACAGGCAGCAGCGCGGCGAGCACCGCGAGAAACGCCGTCAACAAGATGGCGAGGTACTTGCGCATTCTAAAGTCTCCAAGGGGTACTGTATCTGACAGTATATCGCGGGCCCGCGTTTGCAAAGTATCGGGCAAGGCGGACAGGGGGGGGCGGAGCAAGTGCCCGCCTTCAGTCCTTCTGGCTGGCGCGTGGCTCAGATAGCAGGCGCCCGGCGAGGGCGTCGTAGTCCGTCCCGCGAGATGCATCGGCGATGCCGTCCTGCAAGGCGCGGTAATGGGCCAGCACCTTGCCACCAAGTTCGGTGAGCCGCGCCCCGCTGCTGGCCGAGCGCCCGGGTGAGGTGTGCACCAAAGGGCCGTTCCAGCAGCGGTTCATGACATCGACAAGCAGCCACGCCCGGCGGTAGCTCATGCCCATGGTCCGTGCAGCGGCCGAGATCGAGCCATGTTCGCAGATCGAGTCAAGCAGATCCGCCTTGCCAGGCCCCATGGCGATTTCGCTGCCACAATGGATCTGAATCTTGATCTTGAGGCTGGGCGCTGTCGTCATTGACGCAGCGTAGAATGGCTCCGGTCCGGCGGCAAGGGCAGGCCGCCGCCAGCGGCGAAAGCCAGGATGCGGTCTCGCGAATCACTTCGGCGCGTGGTTCAACCATATCGGCGCTGCCCTCTTGCATGTGCCGGGGCGCCGCCTGCGCGCACTTTGTGTTGCAGCGCACCGTCGACTGGCCGGTTTACTGCTGCCCTGCGGCAGAATTTGGAGGTGAGCGACCGGCAACGATTGCAAAGTTGAGCAAAACCAACTTGACCCGACGTTTTGCAATGCAAAATGACTGGATGATGCGATCAACAAAAATTTCGCAGTAAAGACCGAAAATTACCCAATAAAATATTATGATTGCACATTCTGTCTGAAAATTAAAAGCATGTGAGCCATTCGGGATATTCTGGAATAATGTGTCCGATTTTGGTATAACCATCGCAACAAGCGAACTGGGATCTGACGCCAATAGGTGCAGCCCGTGGGATTGATCAGGACGGTATGGGCGAAGAAGCGCTTTTGAAACCGTCTCGGCAATTGAGGATCAGGTGATGAAGGTCGCAGACGAAAACATTATCCGCTTCGAGAGTTTTTCGGAACGCACTCGGAACTTCTCGGCGCGCATCCCTGCCGGGATGGTCTATGCCGCCCAGCGGATGCGCAGCGGCGAGGAAGAGCATGACGGTCGCGGGCTCATCATCGCGATTTTGCTATGCATGGCATGTTGGGCTGCGCTGGGTTACTTCCTGCTGGCCTGAACGGTCAGTATCGCGCAGCGTTGTTTCCGGAATGGCGGGCATGAATTGCCGTCCATTTCGGCGTTAGATCACCATTTGATGGTGACGTTGACCTGAACTGAGGCGGCCTTCGGGCCGCCTTTTTCAGGCCTGTCCTCTTTGGAAATCCCTGTAGCGCGCCGCGTCTGACCGTTTGCCGGGCGGGACTGGTCCGTTAGCCCAGGAACTCCCGCACATCGGCCATGAACCGACCGAACTGATCGTGGTGCAGCCAGTGCCCTGCATCGTCATATTCAATCAGTTTGGCGGTAGGAAAATAGTCCATCCGACCGTCACCTGCCGGGCTGGCGGCGAAGCTGTCCTTGCCCCACAGCATCAGTACCGGACAGGCGATGGCTTCCCAAAGCGCGACGATCTGGTCCGTCGGCAGGTCCGAGGCTGACCAGACGTTGAGGTAATTGTCGAACTTCCAGCTCCAGGTGCCGTCCTCGTTGCGGCTGGCGCCGTGGACGGTGAGGTGGCGAGCCTGCTCGTCGGTGAGGAAGGTGTTTTCCTCCTTCATGCGCTGGTAGGCATCGCGCAAGGTGGCGTATTTGCGTACCGTGCGGGCCGAGGCCTTGCGCTTGTCCTCCACCCACTGGCGCAGGCGGTCGCTTGCATTGATTTCGGATTCGCGGCGCAGGCCGGGCGGCGGGCCCAGGCCTTCGATGTTGACGAACTTGGCCACTTTCTCGGGATACAGGCCGGTGTAGCGTGTGGCGATGTTGCCGCCCAGCGAATGGGCGATGATCGTCACCTTGTCCTGCCCCAGCGTGTGAACCAGCTGCGCGAAGTCGTAAACGAAGGCGTCCATGCCGTAGTGCCCCTCGGGCGACCACTCGCTGTCGCCGTGACCGCGCAGGTCCGGGCAGATGACGTGCCAGTCGCGGCGCAGTTCCTCGGCCACCCAGTCCCAGCTGCGGCAATGGTCGCGCCCGCCGTGCTGGAGGATCAGCAAGGGCGCATCCGCGTTGCCCCAGTCGACGTAGTTCAGGCGCAGGCGCTGCGAGACGAAACGGTTCGAGGTCGGGCCAAGCAATGATTCCATGCGCCATCAATTGGGGCGGGGCAGGGGCAAGGTCAATTGGCCAATGTTTGCCCGGCGGGACTGGCAAGCTCTCATTTGCGGGGATGAAATAAATGCTTGGGCACGCCAATGCTTGGCAAACCAGTGCTTGAACCCCTATCTCGCGGGCAACGAATTCACGCCGGAGACAGCCACATGGCGACCACGCACAAGACCCGTATGCTCATCATCGGCTCCGGCCCTGCCGGGCTTTCCGCCGCCATCTACGCTGCGCGCGCCGGGATGGCGCCGATCGTGGTGCAGGGCCTGCAGCCCGGCGGCCAGCTGACCATCACCACCGATGTTGAGAACTACCCCGGTTTCCGAGAGGTCATCCAGGGCCCCTGGCTGATGCAGGAGATGGAGGCCCAGGCGGTCCACGTCGGCACGCGCATGATGTGGGACACGATCACCTCGGTCGATATTTCGGGCGATACTTTCGTTGCCGTGGGCGACGGCGGCGATATCTATGAAGGCGAAACCCTGGTCATCGCCACCGGCGCGCAGGCGCAGTGGCTGGGCGTTCCGGGCGAGCAGGAGCTTTCGGGCAAGGGCGTTTCGGCCTGCGCCACCTGCGACGGGTTCTTCTACCGGGGCAAGAAGGTGGTCGTGATCGGCGGCGGCAACACCGCGGTCGAGGAAGCGCTGTACCTCACCAACCACTCCGACGACGTGACCCTGATCCACCGCCGCGATACGCTGCGGGCCGAGAAGATCCTGCAGGACCGCCTGTTCGCGCATCCCAAGATCAAGGTTGTGTGGAACCAGCGCGTCGACCGTTTCATGCCCGGCGATGACGGCGGTCTTCGCGCGCTGGCGCTGATTGACACCGTGACCGGCGAGCAGAGCGAAATCCTCACCGACGGCGCTTTCGTCGCTATCGGCCACGCGCCTGCGACCGAATTGTTCAAGGGCAAGCTGGCGATGGACGAGACCGGTTACCTGCTGGTCGAGCCGGGCACGCCCAAGACCGACGTTCCGGGCGTGTTCGCAGCCGGTGACGTTTCGGATCACGTGTACCGTCAGGCGATCACCGCTGCGGGAATGGGCTGCATGGCCGCGCTGGATGCCGAGCGCTATCTCGCCGAGAAGGAATTCGAGCGCGTCACCGAGACGGTGCAAGGCTGATACGGGAGCGGCGGAGGGGGGGCCTCTCCGCCGTGCTTACATCGCGCGGGATCACACGGTGCGAGCGGCCTTCGACAAGCTCAGCTTGAACGGGCTTCGACAGGCTCAGCCTGAGCGGAATCGAGCGGGTCGGAGGAGATTGCGGCGGTAGTGCTCAGGTCCGCTCAGCCTGAGCGTGTCGAAGGCCCATCGGCATACCCGGCCTCAGCCGCGCAGCACTTCCAGAACCTGCTCCACCAGCCAGTCCTGCGCTTCGGGTTCGACGTAGCTGTGCGTTGCGCCCGCGCAGGTGCGGATACGCGCATCCGCCTTGTCCCAGCGTGAGAGGAAGGCCAGCCCGGTGCGGTCCCGCCCAGCGACGAGAAAGCGGATGTCGCCTGCGAACCCGGCGATGCCCTGCGCCATCTGCGCGGCCAGTCCATCGGGTGCGGCAGGGGCGGGGCGCATTGCCGAGACAAGGCTGCGCGCCAGTTTCGCCAGCGAGACCTGCCCGGTCAGCAACCTTTTGATCGCCGCCGGATCGGCGAGACGGCGGCGGTAGTGATCGCGCACCACTTCGGCAGGCGCTTCCTCGGCGTCGTCCTCGATGGTCCAGGGGTTCGACAGCACCAGAGCGTCCAGCCCCGCGCCCTGTGCCAGCATCAGCGCGCTGGCGGCGTCGCAGTTGCCCAGCCCCACCACGCGGTCGACCTGCGGGCACTGCGCGCGCAAGGCGCGGGCCGCTGCGGCGAGGTCGTCGGCGCTGGAGCGGAAACCTGCGTTGACCCCCTCGCTGTCACCCACGCCGCGCCGGTCGAAGCGCAGGACTGGAAAGCCTTGCCCGGCGATCCGCGCGGCGAAGCGGGCCTGCCCGTTCCATGCTCCTGCGCGCACTTCGTTGCCGCCCGAGACGATGAGCAGCGCGGTGCGTCCCGGCGCCGGATCCAGCGTAGCGACAAGGCCGTCGCCGCCGCACAGGAACGTGAAATGCCGCCGGCTCATGATGCAAGCGCCGAAGCAAGGATCGCCGCCAGCGCATCTGCCTGAGCGGCGTTCTCGTCAGGTTCGGCGCGCAGCCACAGGCCGCTGCCGCCCAGCCGGTCCTGTGCGACGATCACGGCATCGTCATCCGCCGTCATCGGTTCGAACTGGCGGTAGAAATCGGCGCCAAGTGAATAGCCGGCCAGGGCAATCCCGTCCGCCAGCGCGATTTGTGCCAGCTGTTCGCGGTTCTCCTCGCGGCCCGCCTCACGCGAGGCGAGGATGCGGGCGCGCACCATCTGGCGCAGGATCGAGGCGGCCTTGACCGGGGCGTAGTGAAAGGCGGGCAGGCGCTGCGGGGTGAACAGGCAGCCGCCGCGAATGCCCAGAACGTGACCGGCGTTGAAGTGCCGGGCCGCTGCCGTCATGGCGTCCAGCCAGTCGGTCGGGTCCTGTGCTTCCAGCGCCTGCAGGCTTTCGTTGCAGCCTGGAAAATCGGGCAGGAAACTGTCGATTCCGGCCGCGTCCAGCCGGCGCATCACCTCTACGGTGAAGCGCCGCATCCGGTTGCCTTCGTCGAACAGCGCCGGGACGACGAGCAGGCGCACGCTGCGACCCGCGTCGAACTGGAGCGCGAATTCCTCGCAAGTGCCGCCACCGGGGAGCGGGCAGGGCCAGCTCGACGGGGTCATCGGCACATGCCCATCAGGAGCCGCGCTTCGCCTCGGCGAAAGCAAGCAGGCCGCCGTAGGTCTCCAGCATCTCGCCGTCGATCTCGTCGTCCTCGATCATGATGTCGAGGCGGTCTTCCAGTTCGGTGAGCAGGCCGGCCACCGCCATCGAATCGAGTTCGGGCAAGTGGCCGAACAGGCCGGTATCGGCATCGAATGCATCGGCCTGGCCGGGCTTTAGGCCCAGCACATCCGTCAGGATGCGGCGCAGCAGCAGGTCGGTTTCGTCTGGCATGGCCCCTCGGCGCAGTCTCATTATTAACGGGCGGCGTCTAGCCGCGCTTCGCACCTGCGGCAAGACCGCGCAGGCCGATCCGGGCGAGAACGGGCCAGTTTCGCGGAGAAAACGGGCGAAACATGTCCAGCCGGTAGCGTGCGCGTCGCTGTTCCATCCAATCCTGCTTGTAGGGATCGTCGCCGGTGCCGAAATCGACCAGCGTTACCCGGTCGACGTCGATCACGCGGCGCATCAGGGCGGCGGTGAGCACGGAGCCGGGCGAGAGGGGGCGGGCTGCCTCGCGGTGAGCCAGCTTGTGGATGAAGGCGGTGCCTCCCTCCACCGTCCACATCTGGGCGGCGATGGCGGGGCCTTGCGGGTCTGCCGCGTCGTGGGCGAGGGCCAGTCTGAGGCGGCCCGCCGCGCCTTCGGCGCGGGCAAATGCGCGCAGGAAATCGGGAGATCCTTCCTCGGGCTTCCAGCTTTCGGCGTATATCGATTCGTACTGCGCCCAAGCCTCGCCGTCGAATTCGGTGAGGATCTGTGTGGCCACCTTGCCCGATTTGCGCTTCAGGGTGGTGCGCAGTTTGCCGGGGCGGGCAGCCAGATATGCGTCGCAGGAGCGTCCTTCCAGCGGCAGGATGCGGTTGGTGTCGCAAACCTCGCGAAGGACCAGCCACCCAGCCTTGCGGAACGCGGTTTCGAGCGCGGAGGCGCTGCCGTCCTCGTCGGGGACGTGGGAGAGGGTTATGCGATGCGCGCGCGATTTCAGACTTGCCGCCAGCGCATCCAGCGGCGCGCCCGCACCCACCAGAATCGGGCGGAACCGGAAGGTGTACCAGTTGGACAGCGCGGTCAGGTGGCCTGCCTTTCCGGCCAGCGGCAGCACGGCAAGGGCATCATCAGTCCCGCGCGCTACCGCCAGCAGCGGTGTCAGCCCGCAATGCTGCGACAGCCCCTGCCACCACGCCAGCCGGTCGAAGGGCGCGCTCTGGTGCGTTTCGGACAGCGCCTGCGCAAGCTGGCCATCCGATTGCACTTCCTTAAGATCAGAGTGATAATCGACCTTCACCACGTCCTCGCGGAGCCTTTCCTTGCATATGCCCGGCAGTCTTGAACAATCCATCCTGCCGCTCGACCATCTGGCCCTGCGCGGGCACGATGACGGCGATGCTCTGGTACTGCGTGAAGGCGTGCTTAGTTGGAAGGACTTAAGATCGCGTGTCTCACGCCTGGCTGCTTGGCTGGCCCGCGAGGTGCCCGAAAAAGGCGCGCGTGTCGCCACCTGGGCCGCAAAGGGCGAACTGACCTGCCTCATGCCGCTGGCGGCGGCGCGGGCGGGGCTGGTGCATGTGCCGGTCAATCCGCTGCTCAAGCACGCGCAGGTCGCGCATATTCTGGGCGATAGCGGGTCTGTGCTGCTGATCGCCACGCCCGCAAGGCTGTCGACGCTGAACGCGGCCGACGTGCCCGGCGGCTGCCGCCTGCTGGGCGAGGGGGAGGCATTGCAGACCGCCGCCGATCTGGGCGGCGATATGCTGCCGTCCGAGGCGGACCCGGATGACCTTGCCGCGATCCTTTATACCAGCGGCTCCACCGGGCGGCCCAAGGGGGTGATGCTGAGCCATGCCAACATGTGGCTGGGGGCGCAAAGTGTCGCCGATTATCTGGGCCTTGCGGCGGATGACCGGACGCTGGCGGTGCTGCCGCTTTCGTTCGATTACGGGCAGAACCAGCTGCTCTCTACGTGGTTTGCGGGCGGCTGCGTGATCCCGCTCGACTACCTGATGCCGCGCGATGTCGTGAAGGCGGCGGGGCGGCACGGGGTCACCACGCTTGCCGCCGTGCCGCCGTTGTGGGTGCAGGTCTGCGAACTGGACTGGCCGGC
The DNA here is from genome assembly GCF_001046635.1 of Novosphingobium barchaimii LL02. Taxonomy (GTDB): domain Bacteria; phylum Pseudomonadota; class Alphaproteobacteria; order Sphingomonadales; family Sphingomonadaceae; genus Novosphingobium; species Novosphingobium barchaimii. Next base: position 1,037,151 of record NZ_KQ130452.1, on the reverse strand, counting down.
AGAAACGGCGGCGAAGCTGCGGCGCCTGACCAATAGCGGCGGCGCGCTGACGGTCGATCTGGTCCGCCGCCTGCGCGCGCTGTTCCCGCAGGCGCGGCTGTTTCCCATGTACGGACTGACCGAGGCGTTCCGCTCGACCTATCTCGACCCGGACCTTGTCGATAGCCATCCGACCTCGATGGGCAAGGCGATCCCTCATGCCGAAATCCTCGTGATCAACGACTTGGGCGAGGTTGCTGAGGATGGACAGGAGGGTGAGCTGGTGCACTGCGGGCCGCTGGTCGCGCAAGGGTACTGGCAGGACGCCGCGCGTACCGCCGAGCGGTACAGGCCTGCGCCCGCGGCTTCGCGCTATGGCGGGATCGCGGTGTGGTCGGGGGACCGGGTGAAGCGGGCCGCCGATGGCCTGCTCTATTTCGTCGGCCGGCGCGATGCGATGATAAAGAGCGCGGGCAACCGCATCTCCCCGCAGGAGATCGAGGAAGCAGCGCTGGGCACCGGCCTCGTCGCCGAGGCGGTGGCGCTGGGCGTGGCTGACGAGCGGCTTGGACAGGCGGTGCACCTCGTCGTAAGGGCGGCGCCATCAAGCCTCGATGCATCGGAGGAATTGCCCCGCAAGCTCATGCAGGAACTACCGAATTTCATGCAGCCCAAAGTGATCCACTGGCGCGATGCGATGCCGATCGGGCCGAACGGCAAGATCGACCGGACCGGCCTTGCCGCCCAGATTTCGGCGGAGACGGCCGCGTGAAAGCGCTTGGTCCGATCCCGGCCGGGTACGACGCCATCGATGGTGTTCTTGCCATCGGCGGGCGCCCTGTCACCCATTGGGTCGAGGAGGCCGGCGCAACGCCGCTGTTCGTCTACAGCGCCGATCACGTGCGCCGCCGGGTGGCCGAGCTTCGCGCCGCGCTGCCGCAGCGGGTGGCGCTGCACTATGCGGTGAAGGCCAATCCCTATCCGCCGCTGCTGGCGCTGATGGCGGGGCTGGTCGACGGATTCGACATCGCCTCGGGCGGGGAACTGGAGATCGTGCGGGGGGCGGGTCTGCCGCTGGCCAAGGTCAGCTTCGCCGGTCCCGGCAAGCGCGATGCCGAACTGGAAGCGGCGATTCTGGCAGGGGTCACCCTGAACCTCGAATCGGAGGGCGAGGCCGCCCGCGCCATCGCCATCGGTGAGCGCCTCGGCAAAACGCCGCGTCTGGCGATCCGGGTCAATCCCAGCTTCGACCTCAAGGGGTCTGGCATGAAAATGGGCGGCGGCGCCAAGCCCTTTGGCATCGATGCCGAACGGGTGCCGGCGCTGGTCCGCACGGTGATCGAAAGCGGCGCGGAGTGGCGCGGTTTTCACATCTTCGCGGGCAGCCAGGCGCTGGGAGCGGAGGCCATCGCCGAGACGCAGGCGCAGGCGCTCGCTCTGGCGGCGCAGCTGGCACAGGAAAGCGGCGCGCCGCTGCCGCATTGCAATCTGGGCGGGGGCCTTGGCATTCCCTACTTCCCCGGTGACACGCCGGTCGATCTGCCGCTGGTTGGGCAGCTATTGGCGCAGCAGATGGAATCGCTCCCCGAAGTCCTGCGCGAAACCGAGTTCTGCATCGAACTGGGCCGCTATCTGGTGGGCGAGGCGGGGGTCTATCTCGCGCGGATCGTCGACCGCAAGATCAGCCACGGCGAGGTGTTTCTCGTCACGGACGGCGGGCTGCATCACCAGCTTGCAGCCTCGGGCAATTTCGGCACGGTGGTGCGGCGCAACTATCCTTCGGCCATCGCCACGCGCTTTGGCGCCGGGGTGGAGGAAGAAGCCTCGATCGTGGGGTGCCTGTGTACGCCGCTCGACAAGCTGGCCGACAAAGGCGGTTTTCCGCGCGCCGATGTGGGCGATCTGATCGCGGTGTTCTGCGCCGGGGCCTACGGCGCCAGCGCCAGCCCCGCGATGTTCCTGGGGCAGGGACCGGCGGCGGAAATGCTCGTCCAGGCATAACGGGACGGAGGAAACGGGCGTTAACCCTTGTTTTCGCTCCGTCCCGTTATGGGACCGCATTTAATTAGCCCGTCAAGGCTAACGCAATATTCACCCTTTCAACCGATACCGGACACCGGATTTTGCCAAGTCCTGCCCTTTGCCTTCGCGCACGGGATGCAGGCAGGCGCATACAGGGAAGTCTCCATGCCGCATCGCCGCCTCACCCGACTCCTGGCTGGTTCCACGCTTGCCAGCGTCGCCCTGACGGGATGCGCCTCTACTTCCGGGTCGCAGTTGCCGCCTGCATCCTTCGTGTCGATGCAGGAAGGGCCGGGCGAGGAATATATCATCGGCCCGCTGGACCAACTGACCGTGTTCGTCTGGCGCAACCCTGAACTGGGCGCGAAAGTGCAGGTGCGGCCCGATGGGCGCATCACCACACCGCTCATCACCGACATGCCGGCCGTGGGCAAGACGCCCTCGATGCTGGCCGAGGACATCCGCCTCCAGCTCTCGCAATATATCGAGGACCCGCTGGTTTCTGTCATCGTCGACGGGTTCTCCGGCACGTTCAGCCAGCAGATCCGCATCGTCGGCGCGACCGAGAAGCCGGCCTCGATCCCGTACCGCGCGAACATGACCGTGCTTGACGCGATGATTGCGGTTGGCGGCCTGTCCGAATATGCGGCAGGTAACAAGGCGCGCCTGATCCGCTTCGACAAGGCGAGCGGCACGCAAAAGGAATACGACCTGAAGCTGGGCGATCTGCTCAAAAAGGGTGACAGCAAGGCCAATGTCATGCTGAGCCCGGGCGACGTGATCATCATCCCCGAGAGCATGTTCTAAGAGGCCGGATCGAAACCATGGATACGCTCTACGAAGAACTGCTCAGCGCGCTGCACAGCGTCTGGCATCGCCGCTGGATAGCGCTGGGCGCTGCGTGGGCGGTGTGCATGGCCGGTTGGCTGGTGGTTGCCATGGTGCCCAACAGCTACGAATCGCGCGCCCGCATCTTCATCCAGCTCGACGACGCCCTTGCCGAGCAGGTTGGCATCGGCGTGGCCGACAAGAAACGCGATATCGAGCGTATCCGCCAAACCCTGACCAGCGCCGTCAACCTTGAGAAGGTGGTGCGCGCGACGCGTCTGGGCGACACGATCCAGAACCCGAAGCAGATGGAAGCCGCGGTCCTCAAGCTGGCCAACAACGTCAAGGTCGTGAGCCAGGAGGACAACCTCTTCGAGATCACCGCCACCGCCAACAACAAGTCCTTTTCGGACCCCGAGAATGCCCAGTTGGCGCAGAGCGTCGCGCAAAAGCTGATCGACATCTTCCGCGAGGAAAATCTCTCGGGCGACCGGGGCGACATGGTCGAGACGATGCAGTTCGTGAACCAGCAGCTCCAGCAGCGCGAGCGTGAGCTGGAATCGGCTGAAAGCAAGCGCACCGCGTTCGAGGCCCAGCACCCGGAAATGGCGCTGGGCGGCGCCGCGATGGTGCAGCGGCTCGAAACCTCGCGCGCTTCGCTGCGGGACATCGAGGCCGACCTTTCCGCTGCGCAGAGCGCTTCCGCCGCGATCGACGGCCAGCTTGCCGGAACCCCGCGCACGATCGCGGGCGGCGTTGCCGATGGCAGTCCGCAGTCCGTACTTGCCCGCGCCCAGGCGGACCTCGCCGGGATGCGCGCACGCGGCCTCACCGAAAACCACCCCGACGTGATCGCTGCCCGCAATCAGGTGGCGGCGCTGCGGGGCGCGGCTTCGCAGGATGCGGCGAACGGCGGGGGGACGATCAATCCCGCTTATAGCTCGCTCCAGTCGATCCGGGCAGAGCGTCAGGCCAATGTCCAGGCGCTCCAGTCGCGCAAGGCCGCGCTCCAGTCGGACATCGCTTCGCTCACGGCCTCGGCGATCCAGGACCCGGAGCTTGCCACCCAGGCGACCCGCATCAACCGAGACTACGACGTGCTGCGCCAGCAGTATGACAAACTCCTGCAGGACCGTGAGGAACTGCGCCTGCGCGGCGAAGTGAAGACCGAGCGTGAAGCGGTGAAGTTCGAAGTGGTCGATCCGCCGACGACCCCGCGCTCGCCGGTTGCGCCCAACCGTCCGGTGCTGCTGCTGGGCGTGCTGGTAGTCGGCCTTGCGGGCGGCTGCGCGGCGGCCTTCGCCCTCAGCCGCGTGCGTTCGGTGTTCGCGACGACCTCGGGGCTGGAGCGCGCGACCGGGCTGCCGGTGCTCGGCGCGATTTCGCAGAGCCTGACCGATGGTGCCCGCGCGCTGCGTGCCAAGCGCCTGAAATACTTCTACGCCAGCTGCGCCGCGCTTTGCGGGCTGTTCGTGGTGCTGCTTGCCGCCGAATTCATTCAGCGCGGCATGGTGGCCTGAGGGAACCTGTATGACCGATCAGCACAAGATCCCCGAACCCAGGCAGCAGGGCGAGTCCGCCGGCCAATCGCTGTTCGAGCGCGCCGCCGGAAAGTTCGACTTCAACAGCTTCCTCGGCAAGCCGCTGCCGGTTTCGACCGAGCCGCCTTCGCGCCGTTTTCCGGTAAAGCCGCCCGAGGCCCAGCAGGTCGCGGCTGCGCCCGTGCCTGCACCGGCTCCTGCGCCCGCTGCGCCTGCGGTTGCTGCCCCGGCTCCTGCGGTTGCTGCCGCGCCGGTCGCCGTGCCCGAACCTGCCCCCGAACCGGCCATCTTCCACGGCGAGGCCCACCCGGTCGACCGGGAGCATCTGCGCGCCCAGGGCCTGATCGTGCCCGAAGGCACCGTAACCGAACTTCTGGAAGAGTTCCGCATCGTCAAGCGCCAGCTGCTGGTGCAGGCGGCGGACCTGCGCCGACAGAAGGCAGGCCCGATGGCCCAGCGCATCCTCGTCAGCTCGCCCCATCCGGGTGAGGGCAAGACGTACTGCGCGCTCAACCTCGCGCTTTCCATCGCCGCCGAGAAGGACAGCGAAGTTCTGCTAGTGGATGCCGATTTCGCCAAGCCCTCGATCCTTTCCGCGCTCGGCCTGCCGGGCGGTCCGGGGTTGATGGACGCGCTGATGGATGAGGAACTGGATGTCGCCGACTGCGTGCTGGGCACCGATATTCCGGGTCTCTGGGTGCTGCCCGCAGGCGACACGACCAGCCACGACAGCGAATATATCGCCAGCGCGCGCACCGCGCGCGTGCTTGACCGGCTGACGCAGGGCTCTCCCAATCGCATGGTGATCTTCGATTCGCCGCCCGCGCTATCGGCCTCGCCGGCGGCGGAGCTGGCCAAGTATGTCGGCCAGACGATGGTGATCGTGCGCGCCGACAAGACCGGGCGCGGTGCGCTCAACGATGCGATCTCGCTGCTTGGCGCCTGCCCGAACTTGCAGCTTCTGCTTAATGCGGCGCAGTTCAGCCCGAGTGGCCGCCGCTTCGGTTCTTATTACGGATACAGGGGATGACCTGGATGAAGGCGTCAATGCGCCGCAAGGATGCGGGACTGGTTTCGCTCGCGGCGATTGCCGCGCTGGCGATGCCGGTTGCCGGCCAGGCGCAGTCTACCGGCTACGACGGCGCCGGTGCGGGAATGGGCAGCGGCGGGCAGGGCGCTTCCGATGTCTCGTCCGGCAAGTCCAGCCGCTCCGACAGGCGGGGCGGCAGAGGCGGCGGCAAGCGCGTTGACATCGTGCCTTACATCGAAGTCGACCAGATCGTCACCGCCGAGCTTTCGCCGGGCAGCGACGTGATGACCTATACCCAGGCGGCGGTCGGTGTCGACGCGGCCATCTCGGGGCGCAACAACGGGGCCTCGGTCTCGCTGCGCTACGAGCGCCAGTTCGGCTGGGGCAAGCGCGCGCGCGACGGTGACGCGATCAGCGGCATTGCCCGGGGCTACACCACGATCGTGCCGGGCGTGACGTTAGAGGCAGGCGGCCTCGCCACTCAGGCCAATGTCGGCAACGGCGGCTCGGCGCTGGTCGGCAGCGGCGTCAACGACAAGTACAAGACCTCGATCTATTCGGTCTACGCAGGGCCCTCGGTGACCACCCGTGCGGGCGATCTCGACGTTTCGGCCAATTACCGCGCAGGCTTCACCAAGGTCGAGCAGTCCGACGGGTTCCGCGCGAATTCGGGCACCGGCGCCGCCGATGTCTTCGACAAGAGCGTGACCCAGATGGCCGACGTGCAGGCCGGCTTCGCGCCGGGCACGGTGCTGCCGGTTGGCGTGGGCGCTGCGGGCACCTTCTATCAGGAGGACATGTCCAACCTCGACCAGCGCGCCCGCGACATGCAGGCGCGCGCTCTGGTCACCGTGCCGGTCAGCCGCACCGTTCAGGTGGTGGGCGCGATCGGGTACGAGGACGTCGAAATCTCCAGCCGCGACGCGGTGCGCGATGAGGACGGCATTCCCGTGGTCGGCTCGGACGGCCGCTATGTCACCGACAAGTCCGGCCCGCGCGAACTGGCCTATGATGTCAGCGGGTTGATCTGGGACGTCGCGGTGATGTGGCGCCCCAGCCGGCGCACTTCGCTTTCCGCCCATGTCGGGCGCCGCTACGGCTCCACCAGCTTCGGCGGCACCCTGGCCTATGCGCCCAACGACCGCACCCAGCTGAGCGTTTCGGTCTACGACAATGTCGGCGGCTTCGGCGGCCAGCTCAACCGCGCTATCGACCAGTTGCCCGACGATTTCGAGGTCGTGCGCGATCCGATCACCGGCGAGCTGCGCGGCTGCGTCGCCTCGCTGGACGGCAGCAACTGCTTTTCCGGCGCGTTGGGTTCGGTGCGCTCGGCGTTCTTCCGCGCGCGCGGCGTGAGCGCCAGTTATTCGATGAAGGTGGGCCGCCTCAACGCCGGTCTTGGCCTGGGGTACGACCGCCGCAACTTCTTCGCCGCCCGCGACACCGTTCTCGCCTCGGCTGCCGGAGTGGTCGACGAAAACTACTGGCTGGCCGCCTTCCTTGGCGGCGAGCTGGGCCGCGATGCGGGCTGGTCGACCAATATCTACGCCAACTGGATCAGCAGCAACGATCCCCTCACCGGCGACGTTAACGGTTATGGCGCATCTGCCAGCTATTACCGGATGTTCACGCCGCGCCTGCGCGGTACCCTGGCGGTCGGCATCGATGGGGCGACGCGCGATGCGCCCGCGATCGACGACTTCTGGACGGCCTCGGCGCTCGCCGGCCTGCGCTACAGTTTCTGAGAAGGAAAACGCGATGTTCGATGATTTCTACGGGCTCGACGCAAGGCCCTTCCAGCTCACTCCCGACCCGGCTTTCTATTTCGAGAGCCTGACGCACCGCAAGGCGCTGTCCTACCTGGGCTACGGCCTTGCGCAGGGTGAGGGCTTCGTGGTCATCACTGGCGAAGTCGGCGCGGGCAAGTCCACGCTGGTCGCCTACCTGATGGCCACGATCGACCCCGCGCGCATGACCGCCGCCAACGTGGTGACCAGCGCGCTCGACGGCGAGGAGATCGTCCACGTCGTCGCGCAGTCTTTCGGCATCCACGTCGCGGGCCACGACAAGGCCTCCGCGCTGGGCGCGATCGAGGCGTTCCTGCATGAGGAAGCGCGCGCGGGTCGCCGCAGCCTGCTGATCGTCGACGAGGCGCAGAACCTCTCGATCAGCGCGCTGGAAGAACTGCGCATGCTGTCCAACTTCCAGCTCGGCTCGCAGCCGCTGCTGCAGACGCTGCTGCTGGGCCAGCCGGAATTTCGCGGCACCCTGCTTGAGAGCGACCAGCTGGAACAACTGCGTCAGCGCGTGATCGCCACCCATCATCTGGGCGCGATGCAGGCCAAGGAAATCCAGCCCTATATCGAGCACCGCCTGACCTGCGTGGGCTGGCAGGGCAATCCCAGTTTCGAGCCTTCCGTCTTTGCCGACATTCACGAGGCGACCGGCGGCATTCCGCGCCGGATCAACCAGATCGTCAACCGCCTGCTGCTGCTGGGCGCGGTCGACCAGCGCAGCCACATCGACAGCGAAATGCTGGCGCAGGTAATGGACGAACTGAGCGACGACGGTGCTCTGGCACTGGTCAGCCCGCAGCCGGTGGCGGAAACCGCGCCGGTTTCGGTGCCTGCCGCAACGGTGCAGTATTCCGCCTCGTTCGAACAGCCCGCAGCCTTCGCGCCCGTGCCGTCCGACGCGATCAACGCTGCTGCCGCCATCGAACTGATCGAGGCGGCACTGGCCGACCGCGATACGCAGATCGGTGAACTGCAGTCGGCCATGGTCGAACTTGCCGCCGCTGCCGAAGCGCGCGAGGAAGCATTTGCCGCAGCCTCCGCCGTCGCGGCCGCTGATCACGGCGAAAGCGAGGCCATCGCCGCGCTCCAGGCCGATCTGGCGCAGGCCGCCGCGCAAACCGCCAAGCTGGAGGCCCGCCTTGACGAGCAGTCGCGCACGCTGCGCCACACGCTCACCATGCTGATCGAGTGGATCGAAAGCGGCGACGGCCAGCGCAGCGCCGCCTGAGCATGGGAGTCTGCGGCCGGGGCTTCGACAGGCTCAGCCTGAGCGGGGCTGGGGCAAATTCTCCTTCCCCACACCCCGCTGCACCCCATCATCCCCGCTCAGGCTGAGCTTGCCTACGCCCCATCGTCCCAAAAAGAGCTTTCGCCACCATGACACTGCCCGGCCAGACTGCGAACGATCAGATCAACGGCCTGTCCGTCGATGTCGAGGACTGGTTTCAGGTGGGCGCCTTCGAAAAGGTGATCGACCGCAGCGACTGGAATTCGTGCGCAACCCGCGTCGAGCGCAATTGCAACGAGATACTGCAGCTGTTCGCCGATGCCGGGGTGAAGGGCACGTTCTTCACGCTGGGCTGGGTGGCGCAGCGTCATCCGTCCCTGATGCGCCGCATCGTCCAGGACGGCCACGAGATCGCCAGCCACGGCTGGGACCACGAACGCGTGTTCCGCCTTGGCCGGGAGGCTTTCGCGGCCGATATCGCAAAGGCCCGCAAGGTGATCGAGGATACCTCGGGCGCCGCCGTCACCGGCTACCGCGCGCCCAGCTTTTCCATCGATGCGCGCACGCCCTGGGCCTTCGAGGTACTGGCCGAGCAGGGCTATGCCTATAGCTCCAGCGTCGCGCCCATCGCCCATGATCACTACGGCTGGCGCGAGGCGCCGCGCTTTGCCTTCAAGCCTATTGCCGGCAGCGATCTCGTCGAGATTCCCGTTACCACCGCGCGGTTCGCCGGTCGCCGGCTGGCGGCGGGCGGCGGCGGGTTCTTCCGGGTGCTGCCTTACGGCTTCTCGCGCTGGGCGATCCGGCAGGTGAACCGCGAGGACGAGCGCCCGGCGGTGTTCTATTTTCACCCCTGGGAGATCGATCCCGGGCAGCCGCGCGTGGCGAACGCCTCGATGCGCTCGCGCCTGCGGCACTACACCAATCTTGGCGTCATGGCGGATAAGCTGGGCCGTCTGATCGGCGACTTTCGCTGGGGCCGGATGGACGAACTCGCCGCGCGCGAAGCGGGGCGCACCGTGGCGCCTCCTCCGGCCCTGGCCGCATGAACGCGCCGTTCGTGCCGCTGCTCTCGGACGTGCGCCTTGTCGATCTGGCCGACCCTGGCGAGATCGCCCGGCTTGAAGGCTTTGTCGCGCGCCATCCGCTGGGCACTCCTTTCCACCGCCCTGCGTGGTTCGTGTCCGTGGCGGCGGCTACCGACAACAAGGCGCTTGCCCTGGTGCAGGAGCGCGGCGGAGAGATCGTCGCCTTCCTGCCGCTTGACGCGGTCCATTCCCCGGTGTTCGGCCGTATCCTGGCCTCGACTGGCTTCGCGGTGGGCGGCGGCTTGCTGGCCACCGATTATGCAGACCCGGATGCGGTGTTCGCGGCGGTGGAGGAACTCGCCCTGCGCCTGTCGTGTCCCTCGATCGAACTGCGCGGCGGTGTGCTACCCGCAGAGGGTGCCAGTTCGAATGCAGGCTGGGCGCTCAAGACCGAATCCCATGCAGGTTTCGCCCGCCCCCTCGCGGCGGACGACGAAGCGCAGCTCACCTCGATCCCGCGCAAGCAACGCGCCGAAGTGCGCCGCTCGCTGGGCATCGACCTGACCATCGAGGTCGGCACATCCGAGCGCGACCGCGCCGCCCATTACGCGGTGTTCTGCGAAAGCTACCGCAATCTCGGCACCCCGGTCTTCCCGCGCGCGCTGCTCGATTCGGTGGTCGACGGGTTCGGCGCGGACACCGATATCCTGACCGTGCGGCACGAGGACAAGCCGGTCGCCAGCGTCATCAGCGTGTACCACCAGGGCGCGGTCATGCCTTATTGGGGCGGCGGCACCTGGGATGCGCGGCGCCTGCGCGCCAATGACCGCATGTACTACGAACTGATGCTTCATGCCCGCCGGCGCGGCGCGAGCGTGTTCGATTTCGGACGCTCCAAGACGCAGAGCGGCGCCTATCACTTCAAACGCAACTGGGGTTTCGAGCCGGAACCGCTGACTTATGCCACCTGGACCCAGCCCGGGGCTGCAAAACGGGACGCCGATCCCACCAGCGGCAAGCTATCGCTTCAGATCAAGGTCTGGCAGCGCCTGCCGCTAAGCGTCGCCAACCGCCTCGGCCCATTGATCGCGCGCGGAATCGGTTGATGGGCGAAATCCTGTTTCTCTCGCACCGCATCCCGTTTCCACCGGATCGCGGTGACAAGATCCGTTCCCACCATATCCTCAAAGCGCTTGCCCGGCTTGCCCCTGTCCATGTCGCGACTTTCGCCGATGACGAGCAGGACCGTGCATACGAGGCTGACCTTGCCGATCTGGCGGCCTCCTATCGTCTCGTCGAGCGCGCGAAGGCGCTGCCGGTCGCGGGCGTGGAGGCGCTGGCGAGCAGGCGTCCGCTCAGCCTGAGCGCGTTTCATGAGCGCAAGCTGGAAGCCTATGTGCGTGAACTGCTTGCTCAGCGCCCGATCGACGTCATCTACGTCTTCTCGGGTCAGATGGCGCAATATGTGCCGCAAGGGTTCACGGGCCGGGTGATCGCCGATCTGGTAGACGTCGATTCGGCCAAGTTCGAGGCCTATGCCGCAAAGGGCCGGGGTTTTCGTTCGTGGATGGAAAAGCGTGAAGCCCGCCTCCTGCGCGCCGAGGAAGCCCGCATCGCCGCCGCCGCCGACGTGACCCTGCTGATCAGCGGGGCCGAAGCAGAGCTGTTGCGATCGCGCCTGCCGGACGGGCCCGCCCGTGCTACGGCCCGGGTGCGCGCGATGGGCAATGGGCTTGATGCGGCTTACTTCGATCCGGCTGCGGCCTTGCCCGAGCCGCGTATGCTGGCGCACGAAGGTCCGCGCATCGTCTTCACCGGACAGATGGATTACGCGCCGAATATCGAGGCCGCGACCCGCGCGATCGAGCGGATCATGCCGCTGGTGCGCGAGATGTGCCCCAGCGCAAGCCTGCATATCGTCGGCCGCAACCCCTCGTCAGCGCTCGCCGCGCGCAGCGGACGGGACGGCATCATGGTATGGGGCAGGGTGGATGACATCCGCCCCTGGCTTGCCGCCGCCGACATGGCGCTGGTCCCTCTGGAGATCGCCCGGGGGGTGCAGAACAAGGTACTCGAAGCGATGGCCATGGCGCTTCCGGTCGTTCTTTCGCCGGGCGCGGCCACCGGCATCGACGCGCTCGACGGCAAGGAATTCGCCGTGCGTGAAAGCGATGCGGCGATAGCGCAGGCCCTGCTCGACCTCGGGCGTGCGCCCGCACTGGCCAGGGAAATGGGCCAGGCCGCCCGCGACTGGATACTTGCGAATGCCAGCTGGGAAGCGGCGCTTGCCCGTCTGCCCGAATATATGGGTGTCATGACCGAAAGCACTACAGATGCAGTCTGACGTAGCCGCACTGGCCGCCGCTCCCGGCCGGACATGGCGCGCGCTGGCGCCCCAGTGGCAGGCGGCAGTGGTCCGCCTTTCGCTGGCGTGGCTGGTGCTGTTCGCCGCCTTCTTCGCGGACTGGGCGGCAATGGCCCGCCAGTGGTGGAACATCTCCACCTATAACCATATCCTGCTGATCCCGCCGATCGTGGGCTGGCTGGTGTGGCAGCGCGGGCCCGAACTTGAACGCCTGACCCCGCGCGCGTGGTGGCCGGGGCTGGTGCTCCTTGGCGCAGCGGCCTTCCTCTGGCTGCTGGGTGCGATCTCGGGACTGGACCTCGCGCGGCAGGCCGGGGCGGTCGCGATGCTGGGCGCCTGCGTGCCGTTGCTGCTGGGCGTGCGGGTCTCGGCCGGGCTGCTGTTCCCGCTGTGCTACCTCGTCTTCCTCGTCCCTGTTGGCGAGGAACTGGTGAAGGTGCTGCAGACGATAACCGCAGACATCACCATCGCGCTAACCCATCTCAGCGGTATTCCGGCAGTGATCGACGGCGTGTTCATCGATACTCCGGTGGGCCTGTTCGAAGTCGCTGAAGCCTGTTCGGGCGTGAAATTTTTGATCGCAATGGTCGCCTTCGGCGTGCTTTGCGCCAACGTGTGTTTCCTCAACTTGCGCCGCCGCGCAGCGATGCTCGCGGCCTGCGTTATCGTACCGATCCTCGCCAACGGCGTGCGCGCCTGGGGCACGATCTACGCCGCGCAGATCTGGGGCGTCGAAGCGGCGGCAGGGTTCGACCACATCGTCTACGGCTGGTTTTTCTTCGCTATCGTGCTGGCACTGGTGATCGCCGGGGCCTGGCGCTTCTTTGACCGGCCGATGAATGCGCCGATGATCGATGCACAGGCCATTGCCGGGAAAGCATGGCTCGGCCGGCTGGAGGCGTTCGACATTTCCGGCAGGGCTGCGCTTGCCGGTATCGCACTGGTGTTCGCCGCGGTATGGGGCTGGGCCTTCGCTGCCGAGACGCTGGAAGCACCGATGCCGACGCGTATCGACCTGCCGGAAGTCGCGGGCTGGACGCGCAGCAACTACACCCCCGCGATCTGGTGGGAGCCGCGTGGCCAAGGCGCCTCGCACCGCCTGCTCGGCCGCTACCGCGACAATGCAGGCCACGAGGTCGACGTCTTTATCGCACTTTACGCCAGCCAGGGCGAAGGCAGTGAGGCAGGCGGTTTCGGGCAGGGCGCACTCATGCCGAAAAGCGCATGGTCGTGGCAGTCTTCGGGACCGGTGATGGGGGGTGACATGGCCAGCGGCGCCAGCGAGCGCCTGCTGGGCAACGGCCGGATCGAGCGGGTCGCGGTAACCTTATATCGCACGGGCTCGCTGCTCTCTGGAAGCAATGCGCAACTCAAGCTGGCGGTCATCCGTGACCATTTGCTGTTCCGGGCCCGGCCTACTGCCATGCTGATCCTTTCGGCCGAGGATGCACCTCGCGGCGCCGCGCAGCATTCCATTTCCGCTTTTCGCGCATCCACAGGGCCAATTGGCCCATGGGTGGACCGCGTGATCCAGCTCAGGTAGCCAAGGCCCATGTGCGGCATCGCCGGTATCTATCATCTCGAAACGCCCAAGCCCGTGGATCCGGCCCGGATCGAGGCGATGTGCGACGCCATCGCGCATCGCGGCCCTGATGGACAGGGAGTATGGACCGCGCCGGGCGTGGGTCTTGGCCATCGCCGCCTCTCGATCATCGACCTTGCCGGTTCGCCCCAGCCTATGGCCTCGCCCGATGGCCGTGCGATGCTGATCTTCAATGGCGAGATCTACAACTACCGCGAACTGCGCCAGGAACTGAAGGCGGCCGGCGCAATCTTCCGCACCGACGGCGACAGCGAGGTGATCCTCGCTGCCTGGCAGCGCTGGGGCCCGGACTGTGTTTCGCGCCTCAACGGCATGTTCGCCTTCGCGATCTACGATCTGGAGGCCCGCAGCCTGTTTCTTGCGCGGGACCGGCTTGGCGTGAAACCGCTCTATTACGCGCCGCTGAGTGATGGCAGCCTGGCTTTCGGCTCCGAACTCAAGGCGCTGCTCGCCCACCCGCTGCTGCGGCGCGAGATCGACCCGCTGGCGATCGAGGATTACCTCACCTGGGGCTATGTCCCCGACAGCCGCGCGATCCTGAAGGGCGTGCACAAGCTGGCGGCGGGCCACTCGCTGCTGCTGCGCTGCGGCAGTCCACTGCCCCGTCCCAGCCAGTGGTGGGACGTCTCCTTCGCCGATCGCCGCAAGGGCAAGGCTGCCGATCTGGAAGCCGAACTGGTGCACCTGATGCAGCAGGCGGTATCCTCGCGCATGGTCGCCGACGTGCCACTGGGCGCGTTCCTTTCGGGCGGGGTCGACAGTTCCAGTGTCGTCGCCTTAATGGCCGAAGCGAGCGGACGGCCCGTGCGTACCTGCTCGATCGGTTTCGATGTGGCCGGTCTGGACGAGAGCGCCTACGCTTCCCAGATCGCCCGGCTGTTCGCCACAGACCATGCATCACGCAAGGTTTCGCCGGACGATTTCTCCGCGATCGACCAGCTTGCCGGCATGTTCGACGAGCCGTTCGCGGATGCCTCCGCGCTGCCGACCTGGCGGGTATGCCAGCTGGCGCGCGAATCGGTGACTGTCGCCCTCTCGGGTGACGGTGCCGACGAGGCGCTTGCCGGTTACCGCCGCCATGTGTTCCAGAACGGCGAGGACCGGGTGAGGGCGCTTGTGCCGCAGGCCCTTCGTGGTCCAGTGTTCGGAGCGCTCGGCGGGCTCTATCCCAAGGCCGATTGGGCGCCGCGTCCACTGCGTGCGAAATCGACGTTGCTGTCGCTCGCGGGTGATTCAGCGCAGGGGTATGCCCGGTCGATGGCTTTCGCGCCGCCGGAACTGCGGGACGGGCTCTATTCCGACGACTTCCGCCGCCTGCGCGGGGATTACCGCGCTGAGGACCCGGTGCTGGAACTAATGCGCGGCGCCCCGGCACGGTCGGGGCTGGACCAAGCGCAATATGCAGACCTCAAGGCTTGGCTCCCGGGTGATATCCTCACCAAAGTCGATCGCACCAGCATGGCGGTCAGCCTGGAAGCACGCGAGCCGCTGCTCGATTACCGCCTGATCGAATTCGCGGCGAGCTTGCCTGAATCGGTCCGCGTACGCGGCGGGCAAGGCAAGTGGTTAATGAAAAAGGCGATGCGCCGATACCTGCCGGACGAAATCCTCTATCGCCCCAAACAGGGTTTCGTAACACCGATCGAGCAGTGGTTCCGCGGCCCACTCGCCGAAACCGCGCGCGAGATCGCGGGCGGCGCAGCGTTGGCCCGCACCGGCTGGTTTGACACCCGCCGCCTTTCGGGGCTGGTCGACAGCCATGTTGCGGGCACCGCCGACAACTCGCGCCTTCTGTGGCAGCTGCTTATGCTTGACAAGGCATTTACTGGTCTCGGTATTGGTTAAGACGGTGCGCTGCGCCTGATATTCGCGGGCATCGCTTTTTACCGGCCCGGTCGGATTAACTAAACCGATTCTTAGGACCTTTGCGGTAATCCGGCATGAGCGAAGCGCCATTGCGGGACGTCGATGAACATAACCGGTCGCCATTGCCAGAGTTCAAAGCGGAAGATTTTCGCGGCCATGACGCATGTTCAGCATCTTGTTGGCACCGGCCAGGGGTATGGATCATGATCGGACCCTTCCGCCGCATGCATGCTTTCTGGAAGAACCCTCGCGCCCGGATCGTTTTCTGGGCAGCCTTCACTGGTTTGGCCGTGGGCATCAGCGGGATAAGTTTGCCGGCGGAGGATTACCTCCGCAACTGGCGCTGGATGTCGCGTACCGAACCCTCGAGCGGCACTATCGTCATGGTCGAGCAGGATCAGCAAACGCTGACCAACTTAGGTACCAACGACGTCACTCACGGTAACGACGCCGATATCATTGATCATTTATTTGCCAGCGGCGCGAAGCGGATATTTTTTGATCGTTCGTTTTCGGCGCCCGGTTCCAGGGATGACGATGCAAAATTCGTTACGGCACTAAAGGCGAACCAGGGCAAGGTCGTCTTGGGAGCGACCGTGGGAGGCAGCGGGCCTTTAGGTAATTACGCTGGACGTGTCCCCCTGGAGGCATATCGTAAACACGCCGGTGTTGCGTCAATTCTGGTGCGGCACAGGCCGATGAATATGAATGTCCAAATTCCCTTTTCGTCGGACAGCCCTGTAGGCAAGATCCCCTCGATTGCGGCTGCGATTGCCGGAGTTGATGTTGAACCGGACAAGCTGTTTTTTCCCGACTTTGCAATAGCGACCGGCTCGTTTCGGACGCTGAGCTACTACGACGTTATGCGTGGGAATTTCGAACCCGCGATCGTTCGCGGCAAGGATATCTTGGTCGTCCCGTCGGCTCTCATCTTTAATGACATCCACTCGATACCTGGCCAGAATATAAATGCCCCTGGCGGATATTTTCATGCCATCGGGGCGGAGACCCTGAAGCGCGGGATGCCCAAGGAATACGGCTGGCTTCCGGCCTTCGTCCTGGTTCTGGTTCTCATCGTAACGGCTTTCGGTCGCGGACGAGTGCTGGATGTTTATCGCTTTTCGGGACTCGCCGCAGTCCTCGGCGCGGCACCGTTCGTGCTGGACTATGCCGGCATTCAGATTGAGGTGATCCCGGCGTTCAGCGTCGCTCTCGTCGCGGTGATCCGCATGCGCAACCTTGATCGTGTCGAGGAGGCAGGCGAAACCAATACCGGCTCCGGCTTGCCCAGCGTTCAGGCACTTCGCAATTCCGCCGATGTGTCGACGCGTATCCTAGTCGCCCTGAAGATCCGCAACTATGGCGCCATTATCGGTAGCTTCGCGGAACATGTCGAGGCGCAACTCGCCAAGGAGATCGTCCGCCGCATCCGCATCAGCGATGAGAACGTCCTGATCTACCACGAAGGCGGCATGTTCGTCTGGCTCTCGTCCATCCGCAGTTCGTTCGACTTGTTCGAGAACCTCGAGGGCTTGCACCGAATTGTTCAGAACGGCATCCAGGTTGGTGGTATCGATGTCGACCTTTCGTTCAATTGCGGCGTCGATTCCGAGTTCGGCAGGGCGCTATCCGGCCGAGTTGCCAGTGCGATGCAGGCGGCCGAAGAGGCGGTGCGCAATGACGAACTGGTCTACCAGCACGAAGCGGGTAAGCATGAGGCACAGTGGGAAATCTCGCTGCTGACCTCGCTCGACCGGGCTATCGATAACGGTGAAGTTTGGGTTGCCTATCAGCCGAAGCTGGAACTGAAATCCAATCGCATCTGCGGTGCAGAGGCGCTTGTACGCTGGACGCATCCCGAGCGAGGTCCGATTGGCCCAGATAAATTTATTCGGATTGCCGAAGAATTCCACCGCATTGAACGAATTACGCGGTTCGTCATCAATGATGCGGTGCGGGTGGCCGTTGAACTGGAGCGTAGTGGGTACGAACTGACCATGTCGGTCAATATCTCGGCGCAGCTCCTGCGTAACCCTGGGCTTCCGGGCATGATATCGGAAATTCTGGCTTTGCATGGTCTGTCGCCCAATCGCCTCATTCTGGAGATCACGGAAACCGATCGCCTCGATCGCAGCTCGCGCACTTTCCAGATGCTGCAGCGCCTCGTCCAGTCCGGCTTGCGGCTGTCGATCGACGACTTCGGAACCGGCAACGCGACGATCGATTACCTGCGCTATCTACCCGCCAGCGAGGTCAAGATCGACAAGACATTCGTATCGCTGATGGAAGGCCGGAAGGATGACCTACTGCTGGTGCAGTCGATCATCGAGATGGCCCATTCGCTGGACCGTGTCGTCGTCGCCGAAGGAGTGGAGACGGCGAAGGTTCTGGAGATGCTCACAGGCATGGGCTGTGATCTGGTGCAGGGCTACTATGTTAGCCGCCCTGTCCCATTCCGGGATTTTCTCGACTTCGTATCAGGCCGGAGAGCGCGTTTGATTGGTTAAAAATTCCTTGATGCTTCGTTAACCTCTTGTTATCCATTTGATCGGCCGCAGTGATGCGGTCGTTCACATGGGAAATGACGATGAACAAGGAACTTTGGGGCGGTGGTTGGTGGGGCGGCTCTCTCTAATAGAGAGGCTACCTGCTAGAGCCCGCTTCAACAGAACGGGCTGCTGCTAAGAAAAAGAAGCGCTTTCCAGAAGAACTCCTGTCTTTTGGAAAGCGCTTTTTCTTTGCCTTTTTGAAATGTGTATTGCGGTCATTCAGCGCATGAACAGCCGTCTATCGCCTTAAGTGTCGGGCGTGCATTGGTTGCATCTTTAGACTGGATGTTGGCAAGCTAGGATGCTCAGTCGCGTAAGGCGCGAATCGCATCCCGATTCGGGATGCGTTAACGAAACTCAGTCCTCGCCGTGTCCCAGTGCGAGATAATCAGCGCTCTGCATTTCGTTAAGACGGCTGACGGTTCGCTCGAATTCGAAGCGGCCAGTCCCAGCCTGGTAAAGATCTTCAGGGGACGCATCGGCGGCTGCGATCAGTTTGACCTTGTGTTCGTACAGCGCGTCGATGAGCGTAACGAAGCGCGCGGCCTCGTTGCGGCGATCAGGACCCATCTTCGGAATGCCAACGAGGATCACCGTGTGATAAGCGCGTGCGATGGCCAGGTAATCCGCCGCGCCCCGAGCTTCTCCGCATAGGCGCTTGAAACTGAAAACGCCCACACCCTTGAGGCTTTTAGGCACGTGGAGCACGCGGCCGCCACCGACGTCGATATCGGCAGAGGGGACGTGCTCGCTGTCCTCAGGTGGATAGTCGGTGAGGCGATAGAACGCTTCACGAACCTGCTCGGTGGCTTCTTCGCCCAATGGCGTGTGCCAAGTGGCCATCCCGCCAAGGCGCTGCATCCGGTAATCAGTCGGTCCATTCAGCGTCAGGACGTCCAGTTCCTGCTCGATGAGGCCAATAAAGGGCAGGAAATGCTCGCGATTAAGCCCATCCTTGTAGAGATGAGAGGGTGCGCGGTTCGATGTCGTCACGATCGTCACGCCTTCGTTCACGATAAGATACGTGAACAGGCGGCTCATGATCATCGCGTCGGCCGAGTTGTTGACGACCATTTCGTCGAAGGCGAGGCAGCGCGTGCCTCGGGCAATGGTGGCAGCAACCGGCGGGATAGGGTCGCCGGTTTCCTTTTTACGCTCGTCGCGCAGCAGAGCGTGGACTTCGAGCATGAAGGCGTGGAAATGAATGCGCTTCTTGCCGGGCATGTCGAGCGTCTGGACGAACAGGTCCATTAGCATGGACTTGCCGCGCCCGACGCCGCCCCACATGTAAACACCGCGCGGCGGGGCGGGTTTCTTGCCCAGCAGCTTGCCAATCAATCCGGTGGAGGCCTGGGCCTTGTAAAGATCGCGTTGAAGGCGACTAAGCCGCTCGGCAGCGGCAGCCTGCTCGGCATCCGAGCGTAGTTCGCCGGTAGCGACCAGAGCTTCGTATCGCTCGAGCATGGCAGTCATGGCGGAGAAACCTTGCCGATGCTGGGCTTGCGCAAGGTGCCCACGAAGCTGGCCACCAGATGCTCGCCTTGCTCGACGGTGCCGCGCATGAAGACGAGGCGCCGGGTTTCCTTCATCACTTCGGAAATCACGTCGAGTGGCTGCCCGATACGGCCCGCGCCGATGAACTGGTTATGGAGATCGAGCGTGACCGAACCGGCGGCGTCCGCACCCAAAACCGTGAATATCGATGCAAACATGGCGACGTCGATCAAGGCGAGGGTTACCCCGCCGTGGACGTTGTCATTCACGTTGCTGTGGCGGCTTTCTACATCGACAAGGCGCAGCCTGGCGCCTTTCTCACCTTCGCGGCGGATAATCATACGTCCCAGGCCATGCGTGTTGAAACGCGTACCTTCGTTGAGCCGCCACGAATGCCAGCCCGGAAACTCCGGGTCCGGCTCGTGAATGAATGTTCCGCCTTGTGCCATGGGCAGGTCCGGTTCCGAACCAATCCTGACTTAGACTTGGCGCTCGGCCTGCATCTTCTTGATCTCAGCGATGGCGCGTGCGGGCGAGAGGCCCTTGGGGCACACGTTGGCGCAGTTCATGATCGTGTGGCAGCGGTAGAGGCGGAACGGATCTTCCAACTCGTCGAGGCGCTCTCCGGTCATTTCATCACGGCTATCTGCGAGCCAGCGATAGGCCTGTAGCAGGATTGCCGGGCCGAGGAACTTGTCGGAGTTCCACCAGTAGCTCGGGCATGAGGTGGAGCAGCAGGCGCACAGGATGCACTCATAGAGGCCATCCAGCTTCTCACGCTGCTCGGGGCTCTGGAGGCGCTCCTTGCCCGACGGCGTGGTCGAGACAGTCTGAAGCCAGGGGCGGATGGAGGCGTACTGCGCGTAGAAGTGGGTGAAGTCGGGAACGAGGTCCTTGATCACATCCATGTGCGGCAGCGGGGTGATGCGGATGTCACCCTTCAGATCTTCTATCGCGGTAGTGCAGGCGAGGCCGTTGGAGCCGTTCATGTTCATTGCGCATGAACCGCAGATGCCTTCGCGGCAGGAACGGCGGAAGGTCAGCGACGGGTCGGCTTCGCTCTTCATCTTGATGAGCGCGTCGAGGACCATCGGACCACAATTGTCGAGATCGATCTCGAACGTGTCGTAGCGCGGGTTCTCACCCGAATCGGGGTCGTAGCGGTATACGGTGAATTTCTTCACCTTGGTGGCGCCCTCGGCCTTGTGGACTTTGCCTTGCTTCTTGATCTTGCTGTTGGCCGGGAGGGTGAAGGTCGCCATGAAGAATCCCCGTGATCTTGCACTGCGGCATGAACCGCGACTGATGTCCCCCCTCTAGCGATTCGTCCGCTCAGGGCAAGGGGTGACAATGGCGAGGTTTTCCCGGTCCAGCCCGGAGGATGCGCCTGAGGTGGTCGCTGGCTCCGCCGATTTGCTCCCTACGGGCGGCCCGTATCGATGGCGATGAGGGCTGGGTTATCCGCAATGATGTCGACGAGAACGGAGCAATATACTGTTATTTAAGCGATAATCGCTTGGTTTTCAGGCCTCTGCCATCGGCTTTAACTAAGTATCCGGCGCTGACGGTGGTTCTTTTCTCTAGTGGGAAACGCCTTTGCCCTTGAAGCTACGCGCACGGAGAATTGCGCGGTTCGCAAGTGGATAAAGGTGAGAATTACAGGACTGCAAGCAATCCAATCGGTTCGTTCCGACTGACAAAATGTGTCAGACACTCCCAAGCGCATACAGCGCTAGGTGCTATTGAGTGTCAACCGCAAACTAATTCGAGGTTTTGGCCCCTTCATGCTCGCTCAGCGCCATTGCGCGAGGAGAGTTCTTGAAATCGCATCCAATTCGCCAGCCGAGGGGTGCACGGCAAGCGCGGATGCGAAACCGCGCTAGCGATGCGGATGCGCGGTAAACGCCTTGTGGGGCCTTGCGTCGGGTGCTTGTAGTTTGTGCAAGAAGGAAACCCGGGAGAATGTGATGCGCGAATGGCAAGGGCGAACAGCTGTGATTACCGGGGGAGGCAGAGGCTTTGGCAAAGCTTTCGGTGCGGCGCTGGCGCTTCGGGGCGCGCACGTTGTTCTGGTGGATATCGACGGCGCACAAGCGGAAGCCGCCGCGCAGGATATCCGGGTTCAAGGCGGCTCGGCGCTGGGGATTGGCGGCGATGTGACCAATGAAGTTCGCATGGCGGAAGTTATGGCGCAGGCGGCGCAGGCTAACGGCGGCATCGACCTGCTGGTGAACAATGCGGGCCTCCATTCGAACGAATATGGCCAGCCAATCCTCAAACTCGGCCTGGCCAAGGTCCGCCGTCTGTTCGAGGTTAATGTGATCGGAGTGGTGTGCTGTACGCTGGCCGCTCATCCGCACATGAGAGGCAGGGCGGGTGCTTCGGTCATCAATATCGCATCCAGCGCTGCGCATCTGGGCGGCTCGGCCTACGGCGATAGCAAGCTTGCCGTCGCTGGACTGACGATCACGTTCGCACGCGAACTCGGACCGGACGGCATTCGCGTGAATGCGATATCGCCAGGACTTATTCTTACCGAGACGATCCGCAACGAGCTTCCCGAAGTGACCAAACAGCGCGTTCAGGCGATGCAGATGATATCCGGCGACGGACTGGAAGACGATATCGTCGAGGCCCTGCTTTACCTTGCTTCTGGCAAGGCGCGTTTCGTCACCGGCGAAACACTGCGGGTTACCGGCGGCATGGCTGCGGGGGTTTAGGCGGGATGGCGGCCAACCTTGCCGGGTTGGCTGCATTCATTTCTGATTTCGCCCAAAATGGCAAACGCCGCGCGTGATCCGAAGATCGCGCGCGGCGCCTGACTTGTTTTCAGCTTCGATCAGGTGCCGAAGGTACGCTGCCACCAGCCGCGACGCGGCGAGCCGGATGCATCGCCCTCATCACCAGAAGCGTCATCGCCTGCTGCTTCAGGCTCTGCTGCGGCGGGTTCGGCGGCTGCGACAGCTGCTTCGCCCGGAGCGGCGGAAGCCTCGGCCTTCTTACGGCGCGGCGCGCGCTTTGGCTTGGCGGACGCTTCTTCCGCAGCCTGCTCGGCGACTACTTCGACCGGAGCCTCGGCAGCCACGTCAGCCTTTTTGCGACGCGGTGCGCGCTTGGGCTTGGCGGGCGCTTCTTCCGCAGCCGGCTCGGCGACCACTTCGGCCGGAGCCTCGGCAGCCACGTCAGCCTTCTTGCGGCGCGGCGCGCGCTTGGGCTTGGCGGGCGCTTCCTCGGCGACCGGTTCGGCGGCCACTTCGGCGGGAGCCTCGACCACGGCTTCGGCTACGTCAGCCTTTTTGCGGCGAGGCGCACGCTTTGGCTTGGCGGGCGCTTCCTCGGCGACCGGCTTAGCCGGTGCGTCGGGTTCGCTAACCGTTTCTGCGATCGGAGCAGGCGCGGCGTCCTCGGCAGCGTCTTCGCGGGCTTCCTCGCCCTCGAAGCCTTCACCGTTTTCGGAACCGTTCTCAGCTTCACCGTCACGGCGACCACGACGGCGACGACCACCACGGCGGCGACGCTTCTTGGGTGCTTCGCTGCCGTCGGTATCGGCGTAGCTGGTTTCGCTCTCGGCTTCGTCCTCAGCAACGTCTGCTTCGGTCTCGGTGGTTTCGCCTTCGACCTCTGCTTCGGTTTCGCCTACTTCGGCGCCGTTCTCGTCACCGCGATCGCGGTTGCGGCCACGGCGGCGTTTGCGACGCTTGCGGCCACGGCCGCCTTCGCCTTCATCGCCTTCTGCGCGCTCGGCCCGCTCGCCGCGTTCACGCGGTGCAGCTTCCTCGCGCTCGACTTCTTCCTCTTCCTCTTCCTCTTCTTCCTCGATCACGAAGTCGTCTTCGACGTCATCGGCGATCGGGTCGAAGCGCGGCACGAACTCGTTGCGGGGGCCAGAGGATACAACGCGCATCTTCGCGCCTTCGTTCTCACCCTCGGGGATGACTTCGACGGTGACGCCGTAGCGCTCCTCGATGTCGGCCAGGTCAGCGCGCTTGGCGTTGAGCATGTAGACCGCCGCTTCGGTGGATGCGAAGAGCGAGACCACGACGCCCTTGCCCTTGGCCGCTTCGTCTTCGATGAAGCGAAGCGCCGAAAGGCCGGCAGAGCTGGCGGTGCGGACGAGGCCGGTGCCGTCGCAGTGCGGGCACGAACGCGTCGTAGCTTCCAGAACGCCGGTGCGCAGGCGCTGGCGGCTCATTTCCATGAGGCCGAAGCTGGAGATGCGGCCAACCTGGATACGGGCGCGGTCGTTCTTGAGTGCGTCCTTGACGGCCTTCTCGACCTTGCGGACGTTCGAGCCATATTCCATGTCGATGAAGTCGATCACGACCAGGCCCGCCATGTCGCGCAGGCGCAACTGGCGCGCAATTTCCTGCGCCGCTTCGAGGTTGGTGGCAACCGCCGTCTGCTCGATCCCGTGCTCCTTGGTGGCGCGGCCCGAGTTGATGTCGATCGAGACGAGCGCCTCGGTCGGGTTGATGACGATGTAGCCGCCCGAACGCAGCTGTACGACCGGATCGTACATCGCGGTCAGCTGATCTTCCGCACCGAAGCGCTGGAACAGCGGCACCGGGTCGGAATAGGGTTTAACCTTAGGTGCGTGGCTGGGCATCAGGAGCTTCATGAAGTCCTTCGCCGCGCGGAAGCCTTCCTCGCCCTCGACGACCACTTCCTCGATGTCGCGGTTGTAGATGTCGCGGATGGCGCGCTTGATGAGGTCGCTGTCCGAGTGGATGAGCGTCGGCGCTTCCGAGCCGAGCGTCACTTCGCGCAGGTCGTCCCACAGGCGGGCGAGATAATCGAAGTCGCGCTTGATCTCGGTCTTGGTGCGCTGGAGGCCAGCGGTACGCACGATGCAGCCCATCGAACGCGGAAGCTGCATTTCCGAGATGATCGACTTGAGGCGCTTGCGGTCGGATGCCGAGCTGATCTTGCGGCTGATGCCGCCGCCATGGCTCGAATTCGGCATGAGTACGCAGTAACGGCCGGCAAGGCTGAGGTACGTGGTCAGGGCTGCGCCCTTGTTGCCGCGCTCTTCCTTGACGACTTGCACCAGCAGGACCTGGCGGCGATGGATGACGTCCTGGATCTTGTAGCGGCGGCGCAGCGCCATGCGCTTGGCACGCAGGTCGTCAGCTTCCTTCGAGCGGCCCGAGGGGCGGCCCTGGCGGCGGCGCCCGCGGCCACGGCGGTTCGACGAATCGCTGCCTTCGCCTTCTTCGTCGCCGTGCTCGCCTTCGTCACCGTCGTGGAACTGGCCCTCGACGGAGCCGTCCTCGATCGTGGCGACGTGGTCCTTCTCGGACGTGTCGACTTCGGTCAGGCCGCCTTCGTCGTCGCTGTAATCTTCGTCCTCGTCGTCGCCTTCGCTGGCGCGCAGAGCGGCTTCTTCCTCGGCGTGCGCGGCTTCTTCAGCCAACAGGGCCTCGCGATCCTCCTTTGGGATCTGGTAGTAGTCCGGGTGAATTTCGCTGAAGGCAAGAAAGCCATGGCGGTTGCCGCCAAAGTCCACGAACGCCGCCTGGAGCGAAGGCTCCACACGGGTGACCTTCGCCAGGTAGATGTTACCCTTTATCTGCTTGCGTTCGGTCGATTCGAAATCGAATTCTTCAATTCGATTGCCCTTGAGTACCGCCACCCGCGTTTCTTCCGGGTGGCGCGCATCGATAAGCATGCGCGTTGCCATTTGATATTCTCCGTGCGCGTCCGCGCCCGGCCGGATCAGCCAGGGGGACGCGATTTTGTTCGATGTGTTCCGATGTGCCCAGCAATCCGGCGTCATGCATCTCAGGGGCCCGGCCGATTGCGGCGGGGCCCGTCATTGTGCGTGCCGGGTGAAGGGCGAGTTCGTGCGTTTGCACCTGCCGCTTTGAAAGCGACGGGGAGTCGAGGCAATCCAGCGCCTCGTGCGCGGCGAATTTATGAGCCGTCTTTAAGGCGGCGTGTGCATCCGTAGCCCTGTAGGCCACGGGGGGGGCGACCACTGCGTGAGCGGTGCGTGTGTCTGCGAGCGCGAGATAGCGGGGCGCCAAGGAAAGCGCGGAAAATTGCGACCACGCCGCCCACGCCCTTTCGGGCGTCAGCTGGCAAGGCGGCAATTGGCTTCTCATGGCTCGCTTCAACCTGTGAGGTTTTCCGGAAAAGGATTTTCCGGTTCCCTGGGCCGGGACTATATCGCTGTGCCGGTCCTGCCCGGTGCCATATGGTGTTGGCGTTCCCGGATTGCGAGGACCGAAAGCATCTTGGCCCCGGTCATATGGGCGTAGCATCCATGGCCCGGGACGGCAAGTTCCTTGGCCCGCTTGGCTTTATACCAAGGGTGGCTGGCCGGCTCCCATGCAGAAATCCGTGGGAAAGCCATTGGGCAATGGATTGCAGGGGCGCTGATGTGGACTTAGTCATTCCGGCAATGTCGCGCACCTTGCAGCTGATCCTGTTCCTTTCGACGTCGCTGGCGCTGCTGGTTGCCGCCGTCGTGTTCAGCGGGCCTTTGGCTGCGCGTGCGGATGCTTACGATTATGTCGTGCGGTTCGATCTGCCCAGTGCGGACATGCCGGTAGGCCTGCCGCGCGTCGATGGGCCGCCCGATGCCAGCCGGCCGCTGATCGTGATCGACCCCGGGCACGGCGGTTTCGATCCCGGCGCCGGGCAGGGCGCGCTCAAGGAAAAGACGGTGGCGCTGCAGGTCGCGCTGGCCTTGCGCGACAAATTACTGGCGGGCGGCGGTTTGCGGGTGGCGCTGACGCGTGACACCGACCGCTTCATCTCCCTCGCCGATCGCCCGGACATTGCCCGGCGCCTGAACGCCGACCTGTTCGTGTCGATCCACGCAGATAGCGCGGAAAGCGATTCGGCGCGCGGGGCCAGCGTTTATGTCCTCTCCGAAAAAGGGTCGAGCGATGCCGCGCAGCGCTTCGCAGATCGCGAAAACGGGGCCGACCGCGTAAATGGCGTGGCGCTTTCGAAAACCAGCGCCACGGTCGGCGCGATCCTGCTCGACCTGTCGCAGCGCGGCGCGCAGGCGGGCTCGGCGCAGGCTGCCGGGCTGCTGCTGCGCGAACTGGGCGACAGAGGCATGGGCCTGCACCGCGAACACCCGGAAACGGCAGGGCTGGCGGTGCTGAAGGCGCCGGACATTCCCTCGATCCTGTTCGAAACCGGCTACATCAACAATCCGCAGGATGCCCAGGTGCTTGGCTCGCGCAGCGGCCAGCAAGCGCTGGCAGAGGCCGGGGCCAAGGCAATACGGGCCTATTTCGCACGGAAACTGGGGGCATAGTCCTTGAGCGGAAGATCGGACATTCATCGCAACCTCTCTGGCCTTGCGCGAAAAGGGCGTGCTAGAGGACCGGCGCAATGACCGACGCGAATAATCCCGGCGAGCAGCCGTCCGAAGACGCGAGCTTCCGCATCCGCCGCGAGGCTTCCGGCGGTTTTGCCGCGATTGGACGGCAATGGCGGATGCGCAAGTGGCTGCGGCGCTTCATCTACATGTGTCTGGCCGGCCTTATCGGCCTCATCTGTTTCTGGATCGTGCTGACGCGCGACATGCCGGATGCGAACAAGCTGCTCGAATATCAGCCGCCGCTGCCGACGATGGTTCGCGGAATGGACGGCGAGATCGTCTATTCCTACGCCCGCGAACGGCGCGTGCAGCTGCGTTTCGTCGATTTTCCGAGATCGATGGTGAACGCTTTCCTTTCGGCCGAGGACCGGACTTTCTGGACCCACGGCGGCGTCGATATCGGCGGTCTCGCCGGTGCGGTGGTCGACTATGCTGCGAAGTTCGGCACCGGCGCGCGCGCCAAGGGCGGTTCGACGATCACCCAGCAGGTCGCTAAGAACATCCTTATCGGCGACGAGTATTCGGTTACCCGCAAGCTCAAGGAAATGGTCCTCGCGCGCCGCATCGAAGGCGTTCTGACCAAGCAGCAGATCCTTGAACTCTACCTCAACGAAATTCCGCTCGGCCGCCGTTCGTTCGGCGTGCAGGCCGCGTCGCGCGCCTATTTCGACCGCGACGTCGAGGACCTGACGCTCAGCCAGAGCGCGTTCCTCGCCATCCTGCCGCGCGCTCCCGAAGTCTACGGGCGCAAGAAGAACGAAGACCGCGCGATCGAGCGTCGCAACTGGGTGCTCGATCAGATGGTCCGCAACGGCTGGGCGACCCCGCAGGCGGCCGCTGTCGCCAAGGCGGAGCCGCTCGGTCTCGTCACCCAGCGGGGCAGCGATTTCGATCCCGCCAATGGCTACTTCGTCGAAGAAGTGCGCCGCCGGCTGATCGACAAGTACGGCGAGAAGGCCGAGGACGGGCCGAACAGCGTCTACGCCGGCGGTCTGTGGGTGCGCACCTCGCTCGACCCCGAAATGCAGAAGGCGGTGCGTGATTCGCTCCGCGGCGGATTGCTGCGCTATCATGGCAACCGGGGCTGGGTAGGGCCGATCGCCCATCTCAACGATCTTGAGAACTGGCAATCGCAACTGGTCGTCGCCAACAAGACGGTGGACTACAAGGACTGGCGTGTCGGTGTCATCCTTGATGGGTCTTCGACCGACGGTGGTTCGGGCCGCATCGGTTTCTCCGATGGCAACATCGCCACGCTGACCGGCGTTCCGGCGCGGGCCAAGGCCGGCGATCTGGTTGCCGCTGCGCCGGTAACGGCAGGCACCTGGGCGCTGCGTGCGATCCCCGAGGTTTCGGGCGGCATGGTCATCGAGGAACCCGCCAGCGGGCGCATCGTCGCCATGCAGGGCGGCTTCGATGCCGGCATCGATTCGTTCAACCGCGCCGTCCAGGCCGAGCGTCAGCCCGGCTCCACGATCAAACCCTTTGTCTACGCCACCGCGTTGCAGAACGGCATGACCCCGGCGACCCAGGTGCTCGACGGTACGTTCTGCGTGTTCCAGGGCGCGAACCTCGGCAACAAGTGCTTCAAGAACTTCGGTGGAGAAGGCGGCGCAGGCAGCCATACCATGCGCTGGGGCCTGGAACAGTCGCGCAACCTGATGACCGTGCGCATTGCCAACGATGCCGGCATGGCGCGCGTCACCCGCACATTCCACAACGTCGGTATCGGCGACTACCAGAACTACCTTTCGTTCGCGCTGGGCGCGGGCGAGACGACCGTGGCGCGCATGATCAACGCATATGCCGCGCTGGCCAACAACGGCGTGCAGTTCTCGGGCTCGGTCATCGACTATGTCCAGAACCGCAATGGCAAGGTGATCTGGCGCGCGGACAAAAGCCGCTGCGATACCTGCAACATGCCCCAGTGGGATGGCAAACCGATGCCCCGGGTTGCGCGCAAGGGTAAGCAGGTTCTCGACGCCGACACCGCCTATCAGGTCGTCCACATGCTGGAGGGCGTGGTTCAGCGCGGCACTGCGGTGCGTCTGCGCGACCTCAAGCTGCCGCTGTTCGGCAAAACCGGTACTACCAACGGTCCGACCGACGTGTGGTTCATGGGAGGCAACCAGGACTACGTGGGCGGCGTCTACATGGGGTACGACGCGCCCCGCTCGCTGGGCGGTTATGCTCAAGGCGGCCGCATCGCCGCGCCGATTTTCAAGGACGTAGTGGAAGCCACACGTAAGCGTTGGGGGCAGCAGCCCTTTGTCGCTCCGTCGGGCATCCGCATGGTTCGCATCGACCGTGTGACCGGCAAGCGGGTCATGGGCGTCGAGCCTGGCGACGACCCGAAGGCTGCCGTAATCTGGGAAGCCTTCAAGCCCGACACGGAACCGCGCCAGTACACCGCCGAGGACGAATTCAGCCGCCGCCGCGACGCGCTGGTATCCCAGATCCGAGGCGCGCGTGATGCCCGTGCCGCAGCGGAGGCCACTGCCTCTGGCGACGCCGGGAACTTTGCGGAGCAGCAGGGCGGCGTATACTGATCCCTTCAGGGGCGGCTGCGACCAAGTCGGGATAAGGCGCCGGTTCCGCGCGGCGCCCTGCCCAGAGTTGAATAGTCCGTTCCGCACCCCCTGAGCTTTTTTCCGAAAATGGGCGTTAGCTTGCTTTCGTCGGTGCGGCGGGGCGATGCTTTTGGTGCTTGGATAGCTGACGCTTGCAACGTCCAGATGGCTGGCGAATGCTGAACGGCGCAAGCAATCCGGAAAAGATGCCCATGAAAATGAAACTTGTCGCGCTCACCCGCCCGCAGCCCGGCCGCGAGGCGGAATACCACGAGTGGTATGACAACACGCACCTGCCCGAGCTGGTGAACAAGTTCGGCATGGCGGGCGCCCAGCGCTACAAGCTCGCCGCCAGGTTGATGGGCAGCGACGAGAACGAATTCCTCGCGATTTACGACATCGAAGCGGATGATCCGATGGCGTTGCTGGGGGCGATGGGCGCCGCGTCGAAAAGTGGCGAACTGACCCAGAGCGACGCGCAGGACTTTGGCACCTGCTACACCGCGCTGTTCACCGAACATGGCGAGCGGGTAGTGCCGCAGGGCTGAGGCCGGGGTTCCAGAACAGCGGGAGGCCCCTCCTTTCCGGGGCCTTTTCGCGTGATCGCCCGAGGCTCCTGTAGCGACGTAACGATAACGCCGGGGCGGTCCACCCGCTCTTGCATCGGGGGGCGTGACTGAACCAATGTTCAGCGTGTTCAGCAGCCCAAGCTGTTCGAGAGAGGACTCATGAGCCAGACGCCAGAAAACAGGGCATCGCCCGATGCCGCCACGCAGCTCGACATCTACCGCCGCATGGTGCGTATCGAGCGGAACGACGAATTCACCCGGACCCAGATCCGCCGTGGCCGCATCACCGCGCCTTATTACTCGGCGCGCGGGCAGGAGGTGATCCCGTCCACGCTCTCGAACCTGATGACCGACGATGACGTGATCTGCACGATCTATCGCGGCATCCATGACATGGTCGCCAAGGGAATGCCGCTGCGTCCGCTCTGGGCCGAAATCTGCGGCCGCGTCGACGGCACATGCAAGGGCAAGGGCGGCCCGATGCACCTTACCCACCCCGAAACGGGCGTGATGGTGACGACGGGGATCGTCGGTTCCTCGATGCCGATCGCCAACGGCTTCGCCTGGGCCTCGCTGCTCGACGGGTCGAAGCGCGTGACGATTGCCTACTTCGGCGACGGCGCCAGCAATATCGGCGCCTTTCACGAGTCGCTCAACCTTGCCTCGGTGTGGAAGCTGCCGGTGATCTTCGTGTGTTCGAACAACGGTTTTGCCGAACACACGCGGTACGAGAATGGCACCTCGGTGGACTTCATCTCCAAGCGTGCGATCGGCTACGGCATGCCCGGCTACACCGTCGACGGCAACGATCCCTTCGAGATGTACGCCCATGCCCACGCCGCTATCGAGCGAGCGCGCGCCGGCGAAGGACCGACCCTGCTGGAGTGTAAGACGTTCCGCTTCATGGGCCACGTCTTCGGCGACAACGACGCCTACATGACCAAGGAAGAAAAGGCCGAGGCGCTGGCCAAGGACCCGCTGGTCCTGTTCCGCCAGCTGCTGATCGACACCGGCGTCGCCACCGAGGCGCAGCTGGAAGAGATGAAGGCGGGCATCGAGGCGGAAGTTCAGGACGCGATCGATTTCGCCTTCGAGAGTGGATACGCGTCGGTGGACGAACTGCGCCGCGACGTCTTTGCCGAGGAGATTCCGGCATGAGCGCCGATACCGCAGAAGCAACCCCGGCCCAGGCCGGCGAAATGCTCAAGATGACCGGCCAGGCGGCGATCACCGCCGCGCTGTTCCAGGCCATGGAGGAAGACTCCAAGGTCCTCGTCTTCGGCGAGGACGTGGCGGACCGCGAAGGCGGCGGGGTGATGGGCACCACGCGCGGCCTCTCGACCAAGTTCGGTGACCTGCGCGTGCGCTCCACCCCGATCGCCGAGCAGTCGATCATGGGCGCCGCCGTGGGCGCGGCGATGGCCGGTTACAAGCCGGTGGCCGAGATCATGCTGATGAACTTCATCACCGTGGCCATGGACATGATCGTCAACCACGCGGCCAAGCTGCGCTTCATGTCGGGTGGGCAGAGCACCGTCCCGCTTGTGATCCGCACACTGACGGGCGCGGGCTGGCAGACCGCCGGGCAGCACTCGGACCATTACGAGGGCTGGTTCGCCCACACCGCCGGGATCAAGGTGGTCGCTCCGGCCACTCCGGCGGACTACAAGGGCCTGCTGCTCTCCGCGATCCGGGACCCCGATCCGGTGCTGTTCATCGAGAACAGCCGCACCCTGTTCGTGCCCGGCGACGTGGCTGCCGATCAGGGACCGATCCCGCTCGGCAAGGCGCGGGTGGCGCGCGAGGGCACGCATATCTCGCTGATCACGTATTCGGGCATGGTCGCCAATTGCCTAGCCGCTGCCGATGAACTGGCGCAGCAGGGCATTTCCGCCGAAGTCATCGACCTGCGCACGGTGTCACCGTGGGACAAGGACGCCGTCCTCGCCTCCGCCGACAAGACGGGCCGCGCGATCGTCGTTCATGAGGCGGTGCGCCATTTCGGTCCGGGCGGCGAGATCGCCTCGACGATTCAGGAAGAACTGTTCCGCAAGCTGAAGGCGCCGGTACGGCGTCTGGGCGCGCCCTATAGCGCGGTGCCGTTCGCCAAGGTCCTGGAAGACGCCTTCCTCGTGCAGCCGGCCGATATCGCCGCTGCCGCCAAGGCGCTTTGCGAATATGACTGACTTAGGCCTCTCCCGCTTCGGCGGGAGAGAGCTTTGCCGGTTTTTCAAGTCGTCATCGGCGGAGCGCCTTACTCCACAAACGCCTGTTCGCGTTTCTCCGGCCTGATGTAGATCGAGGTGATCTTGGGTGAGAGCGCCTTCATGCGCGTTTCCAGTTCTTCGATCAGGGATTCCGCCTCGCCCATGGGCAGATCGTCGACGAAATCGGCACTGATCGCCACGAAGACCGCGTCGGGGCCGGTGTGGACGGTGCGCACGTGGTTGACCGAGGTGATCGAGCCATTGCCCTCCATCACCGCCCGCAACTGCGCGATCAGGGCAGGGTCGGCCGCTTCGCCGATGAGCAGGCCTTTCGATTCTCGCGCCAGCAGCACGGCAACGGCGGCAAGTACGAGGCCGATGAGAACCGAGGCGGCGCCGTCTAGCCGGGCATCGCCGAAGTACCCGCTCGCCCAGATGCCGAGCGCGGCGATGACCAGACCGATCAGGGCCGCGCTGTCCTCGAACAGCACGATGAAACCCGGCGGGTCCTTGGAGCGGCGAACGGCCTGCCACCAGCTCTGTCCGGCGCGCCCGGCGTTGAATTCCCGCACCGCGAGCGCCCAGGATGTACCCTCCATGGCAAAGGCGATGCCAAGCACGACGTAGCTCAGCGTCGGGTCTTCGATCGGGTGAGGGGCACGGATATGGACGATGCCTTCATAGATCGAGATGCCCGCGCCGCCCGCGAAGATCAGGATCGCGACGACGAAGGCCCAGAAATACAGCTCGCGCCCATACCCGAAGGGATGCGCGGCATCGGGCGCGCGCTTCGCCTTGCGCTGGCCGTAAAGCAGCAGCACCTGGTTGCCGCTGTCGACCAGCGAGTGAACGCCTTCGGTCGCCATAGCCGAGGAGCCGCCGATCCCCGCCGCCACGAACTTGGCCACCGCGATCCCCATGTTCGCGGCAAGCGCGCCGTAGAGCACGATGTTCTTGCGGATTTCGGAAGGGTGCCCCGCCTTGGTGGCGGATGGAGGGTCGGAAACTGTGGCCATGACGGCGTAACTTGCAGGACCTGCGGACGTTGCGCCATCATGCCAAGGTTTAGTCGAGCTTCGCCAATGCCTCGCGGCCGACGCGCTCGTTCCACAAGACGGATGAGCCGCAAAGCTGGAGGTTCAGCATGGCGCGCTTCATGAAGCGGTGGATCGGATGTTCCTGCGTCAGGCCGATGCCGCCGTGGAGCTGGATCGCCTCTTCGGTGACGAAGGCGAAAGCCTCTGCCGCCAGCGTCTTGGCTGCTCCGCATTGAACGAGGGTGGCGTCCTTGTCCCTAGCGCGGCCCCACAGCAGGGCTTCGGCGGCGGCGATGCGGGTCTTCATGTCGGCGGCGCGGTGCTTGAGCGCCTGGAACATGGCAAGCGGCCGGTCGAACTGGCGGCGCATCCCGAGGTATTCGATCGTCAGCTCCAGTGCGGCATTGGCGGCGCCAAGGCAGTCGGCGGCCAAGGCGAGGTGTGCCTCGGGTGCCAGCGCGTCATGGAGCGGGCCGGCCCGTGCCGCGTCGCAGAGCATCAGCGCGGGATCGGGCGCATAGCCATCCAGTACGAGATCGAACATGCGCCGGCTGGGATCCCAGATCGGGCGCTCCACAAACGACACGCCCGGTGCGTCGATTGGGACCAGCGCATAGCCCGAGGGCAGGCGCACCACGGCCGCCGCCGCCATGTCGGCGTCGAAAACGCCGCCGACCGTGCCAGAGATCGCACCATCCGCTGCCGCCTCCAGTTTCGTGGGAAGGAGGTGCAGGGGCACGTAGTCACCCCCGGCGATGCGTTCGAGCCATCCTGCGCGGGCGGCCAGCATTTCGCTCGCCAGTACCGCTTGAAGGCCAAGCTGTGCGGGGATCAGCGGAGTGGTCGCCAGTATCCGGCCCATCTCGAAGTGGATCGCGGTGGAGGCTTCGCGGGTCAGGCCAAGGCCGCCGTCGTCTTCGGGCAGGCGGACCATCAGCCAGCCCATTTCCGCGACCAGCCCCCAGCTTTCGTCACGCGACGGGGAGAGTGCGCTGGCCGGGAAGGCCTTCTGCGCTGCGTCGGTCAGTTCGTTCAGTTCGATCATGTCAGATCACCCAGCCCTTCGGCTCGCGCGGCATTTCCAGCATCCTTTCGGCGATGATGTTGCGCTGCACTTCCTCGCTGCCGCCGGCGATGGTCCAGGCGTAGGAGTTCATGAAGTCCGCCATCCAGTTACCGGTGTTGAGATCGCCGAAGGTGATCGGCGCGACATATTGTTCGGCCATCCCGCCAAGGCGCAGGCCTAGCTTCGCATAGGCCCGCAATGCGCGGCTGTAGCTGTTCTTGACGATAGAGGCGTCGCCCATGCGCTCGATGCCGTTGATGCGGTTGTCGAGGAACTGGTCGGCGATGGCGCAGACGGCGTCTACCTGCGTCGCCAGTTCGCCGAAGTCGCGCAGAACGCCGCGGTCTTCGTCATGTCCGTGCTCACGGATCAGCGTGGCCACGCGGGCAAGGGCGCCGCGCATCCGGTAGCTCAGTTCCATCAGGGTGAGGCCGCGTTCGGAAGCGAGCGTTGTCTGCGCCACGGCCCAGCCCTTGCCCTCTTCACCAACACGCCGGGTTACGGGGATCTCGACGTTGTCGAGGAAGATCTCGGCGAATTCCTCGTCGCCCTGAATCTGGTGAATCGGGCGCACGGACACACCGGGCGCATCCATGTCCATCAGCAGGTAGGTGATGCCCGCCTGCTTGGGTCCGTCCGAGGACGTGCGCACCAGCAGCAGGCATTTCTGCGCGAACTGCGCCATCGTCGACCAGACCTTCTGGCCGCTCACGACATAGACCTCGCGCCCATCGCGCATCTCGCGCGTGGCCCGGGTCTTGATTGCGGCAAGGTCTGATCCCGCGCCAGGTTCCGAGAAGCCCTGGCACCAGGTTTCGCCTTCGAGGATGCGGGGGAGGTACTCGGCCTGCTGCTCGGCGCTGGCGCATTCGTTGAGCGTGGCGAAGGCGTGATAGGTGGAGACGAACGAGAGTAGCAGGCGCGGGCAATCGGCCTTCGCCAGTTCCTCGTAGATCACTTTCTGTTCGGCAAGCCCGCGTCCGCCGCCGGGGAACCGCGCAGGCCAGTGCGGGATCGCAAATCCGGCCTTCACCAGCTTGGTGAACCATTGCCGCTGGGTGGCAACAAAGTCGTCTTGCGTGCGGCTGGCATCGCGCCAGTTCGCCGGGGCTTCTGCCCTCAGGAAATCGCGTACTTCGCGGCGCAGGGCTTCGAGGTCGGGGGTATGGGTCATGGCCACCGTCCAAGCACAGGGGTCGGACCGGCGTCCACACCGAGCGGTACGTGTGGGCGATATCGCGAGGGCAACGCTTCACCCATCGGGTGAGGGTACGGCTCGTCGCCCGCCGGCGAACGCGGGATAACGCCAGGGAAATTCAGCGGACGGGTATGGCCGGCGCTGGGGCCGCCAGCATCAGGCGACATGCTTGTCGAGCTTGCCTGTGAATCGCGAACGGCCGGAGAGGGGCAAACCTCAAAAACTCTCAGGCACGGCCCTGTGGTGCGCGGGGATGGCGGGTCGGGCTCGCTCCCCTGCCGCCGGTCCCGGGGGCATACCCCCGTTTTCATCCACGCATCCGATTGCGGCTTGTCCGGTCCACCACCGGGCGCCGACCATGTGCGGAAAAGCATGAAGTGTCAGCTACACACTCCCCGCCCCGCCGCTATGTCGACCGAAATCGACGACGCAGCTTATAACCTATTTGGTTACGAAAGTCAAGTCGCGTCAGGCGGCTACTTCGATCGTGTCGCCGTCTATTCGCACTTCGTACGTCTCGATCGGCATCGTCGCGGGCGGGTTCAGCGGCTTGCCGGTTTCGAGATCGAAGCGGGCGCCGTGGACCGGGCAGGAAATCCACCCCGCCCGCACCCGGCCGCATTCCAGTGTCTCGTAAGCGTGGCTGCACAAGTTGCGGACCGCAAAAATCCGGTCGTTGGCGTTCACCAGAACCACGCTGATGCCGTTCACTTCGACCACTTTTTTGCCGCCTGCCGGAATTTCCTCCAGCTTTGCCACGGCGACGAATGCCTGTTCGCTCATTATGCTGTTTCGACTTTCTGCATCGTTCGGTCCCAGTCCCGTTTTCACGGTCATGCCGCAAGCGCTTTGCAGATGCCAGAGCAGGGCCCGGAGCCAATCGCACCCGCGATTGCGTCGGCGGCCATGTTGTGGCGCGTGCGTTCTTGCGCCTAACGAAAGGCACAAGAGGAGAGGCGCTGCGCCGATGCAATTCGAATGGACACCCGAGCAGGACGCCTTCCGGCACAAGATCCGGGATTTCCTGGAGGCCAACCTGACCGGTGACTGGGAGAAGTTCTCGGAACATGGCCCCGCGTCCCCGGCGCTGACTGCCTTTGCGCGCGAATTTTGCGTGAAGCTCGCCGAGGCGGGTATCCTCTTTCCGCACTGGCCTGTGGAAATGGGCGGCGAGGGGCTTGGCCCGTGGGAACAGCAGATCCTGGCCGAGGAAATGTGGATCGCTGGCGAGCCGCGCGGCGGCCAGTACATGAACGTCAACTGGATCGGCCCGACTTTGCAGAAGTACGGTACGCCGGAGCAGAAAGCCCGCTACCTCGAACCGATCACCAGGGGGCAGTCTCTGTGGTGTCAGGGTTTCTCCGAGCCTGACGCGGGTTCGGACCTTGCTGCGCTGCGCACCCGCGCCGAATTGCGGGATGGCAGCTACGTCATCAACGGGCAGAAGATCTGGACCAGCTACGCCGGTCTGGCGGACACCTGCTTCCTGCTCACCCGCACCAGCGACGACCGCAAGAAGGGCATCACCATCATTCTGGTGCCGATGGACACGCCGGGCATCACCGTGCGGCAGATTCCGTCGCTGATCGGTGAGGGCGACATCCACGAGGTGTTCTTCGACGACGTGACCGTGCCGGAAACCGCCCGTTTCGGCGACGAGGGGCAGGCGTGGGAGATCGTCGCCTATTCGCTGCGCAACGAGCGGCTGGGCATCCCGCGCTTCACGCTTGCCCGCGCCGCGCTCGACCGGGCGGTGGCGATGCTGCAGGGCGA
Organism: Novosphingobium barchaimii LL02; assembly: GCF_001046635.1. Taxonomy (GTDB): domain Bacteria; phylum Pseudomonadota; class Alphaproteobacteria; order Sphingomonadales; family Sphingomonadaceae; genus Novosphingobium; species Novosphingobium barchaimii. The sequence continues at coordinate 1,000,063 of NZ_KQ130452.1, read as the reverse complement.
GAGCCGTTTTGCCCGCGAACATGTGCGGATCGAGGCAGCGCGCTGTGCGGCGCTATGCGAGGCGGCCGCCACGGCGAACTACGCGGTTGTGCAAAAGCGGGTCGACGGCCTTTCGATCGGCGCGGAATCGAGTTCCGCGCGTTATGCCACCGTCATGGCCGAGCGGGCGGTGTGCGAATTCGTGGTCGAATTCGTGCCTCAAGCGCTGGCCGGGGCATCGCCTTACCTCAAGATGCACCACCAGCGCGGCATCGTGGCCGGGGTTGCCGCCGGGTCGGCCGAGATCCAGCTCAACATCATCGCCAGCGACGTGCTGGAACTGCCCCGGGAACCGCGCTGATGCAGCTTGCCCTCAGCGAGGACCAGACCCAGGTCCTCGACTTTATCGACACCCTTGCGCGGCCTTACGCCAGCGTGCCGATGCACGACGCGTCGCTTGTGCTGGAAAGCGCAGACCTTGACGCCGCGCTGGTCGAGAGCGGGTTTCTGGATGTCATGGCGGTCGAGGAACTCGGCCCTGTCACTGCCGCGCTGGTGGTGGAGAAACTGGCGCGGTTGCCGTTTGCGATAGAGGCTGCGGCTTCGGTCATGGTGCGCCCGTTGATCGACCTTGCGTTGCCGCGCCCGCTGTGCCTGGTCGAGGAGGGCCGGATCGGCGGCCCGGTCCGCTTCCTGCGGCCTGGCGCGAGCGTGGTTGTCGTGGGCCCCTCGGGCGTGCGCAGTTTTATGGCAGATGCCGGGATTATCGCGGCGGCGCAGGTGGATACGCTGTACGCCTATCCGGCGGCGTTCCTGACCGGCTTGCCGGATTGCATGACTTCGCACGACGTAGACGCCGCCGAAGTGCTGCGGGCATGGCGGGTAGCGGTCGCAGCGGAAGCGGCAGGGCTGCTGGCGGCGGCCTTGGCGGCCACGGTGGCTTATGTGTCCGACCGCAAGCAGTTCGGGCGGCCATTGGCGACGTTTCAGGGCATGCGCCACCGGCTTGCCGAGGATCAGGTGATGACCAATAGCGTCCACTGGCTCGCCCTGCGCGCGGCCGGGACCGGGAGCCGGGGGGACGCGGCTCTGGCATTGCTTCATGCGCAGGAGGCGGCGAAGCAAGTGTGTTATGACTACCATCAGTTCCTGGGCGGCATGGGCATGACACTGGAGCATCCGCTGCACCTGTGGACCTACCGCCTCAAGCTTCTGACCGCCGAACTGGGGGGGCGCGGAGAGCAGGGGCTGGCGGCGTCGGACGCGCTCTGGGGATAGCGGCGAAACTGCGTCACGCCATCACCGCCACGCTGTCACACACCAGCCGGACCAATTCCGGCTGCCCGCGCACGCCCAGCTTGGTGTAGAGCCGCTTGGAGTAGTTGCGCGCGGTTTCCAACGTCAGGCCCATTGTTTTGGCCGCTTCGGCGATCGACTGGCCTTCGTTCAGCGCGATCGCCAGTTCGGCCTCGCGAGGGGGCAGGTCGAACAGACGGGCAAGGCGTTCGACGCTCTGCGCGGTGCGCGCGTTGGGCAGGCGGCATAGCGCCAGCATCGAAGGCACCGGCATGTCGCTTGTAGCGGTCAGCAGCGCTTCGAGCCGGGGATGTTCGTGCAGCACCACCGCGCGCGGTGAGGGCGGGTCGTCAGCGGCGAAAAGCATCGCCGCGGCGCTCAGTTCCCGCTCCGCATGGACGCCGAGTTCGCGCAGTCGCTCGCCGGTTCGCGGCGTGTAGCCCAGGTTCGTGCGCAGCCATGTGTCCAGGCGCGGGTCGATCGCCAGCAATCTTGCCTCGTGGTCCAGCGCCATCCAGGCGGTGGCGCTGCGGGCCATGCCCTGCGAACTGACGCTCGCCCGGATGCGGTGCGCCTCCAGCGTGACGTAGCTGCGCAGCGCCGCCTCGACATAGGGTGCGAGCGACGAGAGCAGGGCGCTGTCGGCACCGGTGCAGGGCTGGGCGCGTGCCATGATGAGCCAGGCGCTGGTGTCGTCGATCTGCGGCAGGCGCACCACCCGCTCGTCGGCGATGCCGAGGCGGCGCATCTTTTCCATGCGCTCGGCCCGGAAAACCGGATCGTGGTCCACGAACTCGGCAACCGAATAGACGCGCCCCGGCCGAAGTCGATCGTAATGCAGGCGTTCCAGCGCGTGCATTTCGAAGGGATCGACTTCGCGCGTCGCTGCCCGCAGGTCGCGGCCGGCATGGAAGTCGCTGATCTGGGCGTGCGGGCCGTCGCCCTGCTTCATCACTATGGAGACGTATTCGGCATCGCTGCGGCGACGCAGCCGCTCCAGAAACTCGGAAAACTGCGCGGTGTCGCCGATCCCGCGTACCAGCGGGAGCAGCAAGTCGGTCTCGTCGGAGGAGGTCAGCGCCATAACCCTCCCATATGGGAGGTTTGCCGCAAAGTCATCCCTGCGAAAGCGATTCGCAGCCCAGATACAGCCGGGGGCCACCCCCAAGGCCAAAGGACGAGCGATCCTGATGAAGACACTTACCCACCTCGACAGGCTTGAGGCAGAAGCCATCCACATCATCCGGGAAGTCGTCGCCGAAGCGGACAAACCGGTGATGCTCTATTCGGTCGGCAAGGACAGCGCGGTTATGCTGCACCTGGCCCGCAAGGCATTCTATCCCTCGCCGCCGCCGTTTCCGCTGCTCCACGTCGACACGACCTGGAAGTTCAAGGCAATGTACGAACTGCGCGACAAGATGGCGCGTGACAGCGGCATGGACCTGCTGGTCTACCAGAACCCCGAGGCGGTGGAGAAGGGCATCAACCCGTTCGACCACGGCGCGCTCCACACCGACATGTGGAAGACCGAAGGTCTGAAGCAGGCGCTCGACAAATACGGCTTCGACGCGGCCTTTGGCGGCGCCCGCCGCGACGAGGAGAAGAGCCGCGCCAAAGAGCGCATCTTCTCGTTCCGCACCTCGTCGCATGGCTGGGATCCGAAGAACCAGCGGCCCGAATTGTGGAACCTCTACAATGCCCGCAAGGCCAAGGGCGAATCGATCCGGGTGTTCCCGATCTCGAACTGGACCGAGCTGGACATCTGGCAGTACATCCACCTCAACGATATTCCGATCGTGCCGCTCTATTTCGCGGACAAGCGCCCGACCGTGGAGCGCGACGGGATGCTGCTGATGGTCGACGACGACCGCTTCCCGCTGGAACCCGGCGAAGTGCCGGTGATGCGCTCGATCCGCTTCCGCACGCTGGGCTGCTACCCACTGACCGGCGCAGTCGAGAGCGAGGCCACGACGCTGCCCGAGGTGATCCAGGAAACCTTGCTCACCACCACCTCGGAACGCCAGGGCCGCGCCATCGACAAGGATGCCGGCGGCGCCGGCATGGAAGTCAAGAAGCAGCAGGGCTATTTCTAACAGCCCCGTTCCCGTTTCCGCTCAGGCTGAGCTTGTCAAAGCCCCCGAGCGTAGCGCCAATGCCCTTCGACAAGCTCAGGGCGAGCGGAGAGAATTGCATGTCTGACATCGAAACCAAAGACGCCGTCTACGTCACCGACGCCCTCATCGCCGAGGACATCGACGCCTATCTCGTCAGCCACGAGCACAAGACGATGCTGCGCTTCATCACCTGCGGCAGCGTCGATGATGGCAAGTCCACGCTGATCGGTCGGATGCTCTACGATTCGAAGATGATCTTCGAGGACCAGCTCGACGCGCTCTCCGCCGATTCCAGGAAGGTCGGCACGCAGGGCCAGGAGATCGACTTCGCGCTTCTCGTCGATGGCCTCGCCGCCGAACGCGAGCAGGGCATCACCATCGATGTGGCCTACCGTTTCTTCAACACCGAGAAGCGCAAGTTCATTGTAGCCGACTGCCCCGGACACGAACAGTATACCCGCAACATGGTGACCGGCGCTTCCACCGCCGACCTTGCGGTGATCCTGATCGATGCGCGCAAGGGCGTGCTGGTGCAAACGCGCCGACACTCTTACCTGTGCCACCTGATCGGTATCAGGAACATCGTTCTGGCGGTCAACAAGATGGATCTGGTCGACTATGACGAGGCCGTCTTCGACGCGATCGTCAAGGACTACACCGAGTTCGCCGCCTCGATCGGGATCGAGAGCTTCACCGCGATGCCGATCTCCGGCTTCAAGGGCGACAACATCACCACGCTCTCGGAAAATACCCCGTGGTACAAGGGCACCACGCTGGTCGAGCATCTTGAAACGGTGGAGGTTCTCTCCTCGGTCGATGCCGACAAGCCGTTCCGCTTGCCGGTGCAGTGGGTGAACCGTCCTAACCTCGACTTCCGCGGTTTCTCAGGGCTGATCGCCACAGGCGCCGTCAAGACGGGCGACAAGATTCGAGTCCTGCCCTCGGGCAAGACCAGCACGATCACCCGCGTCGTCACGTATGACGGCGATCTTGAGGAAGCGGTTGCCGGCCAGTCTGTCACAGTCTGCTTCGAGGACGAGATCGACTGCTCGCGCGGGTCTGTTATCTCTGTCGCGGACAATCCGCCGCAGACTGCCGACCAGTTCGAGGCGACTTTCGTTTGGATGGCCGACGAGGCGATGATTGCGGGCCGCGCGTATTGGCTCAAGCTGGGTACGCAGATGGTTTCGGCCACGGTCGCCGAGCCCAAGTACACGGTCAACGTAAACACCATGGAACGCATGGCGGCCAAGACGCTCGAACTCAATGCCATCGGCGTCGCCGAGCTGACGACCGACAAGCAGGTGGTGTTCGAGCCTTACGGCGAAAACCGCACGCTTGGCGGCTTCATCCTGATCGATAAGATGACCAATGCCACGGTTGCAGCGGGCATGATCAATTTCTCGCTGCGCCGTTCGCAGAACGTGCACTGGCAGGCGATCGACATCGACCGCAAGCAGCATTCGGCGCTCAAGAACCAGAAGCCTGCGGTGCTGTGGTTCACCGGGCTTTCGGGTTCGGGCAAGTCGACCATCGCCAACATGGTCGAGAAGAAGCTGCACCGCATGAACCGGCACACCTTCCTGCTCGACGGTGACAACGTGCGCCACGGCCTGAACAAGGATCTGGGTTTCACCGAGGCCGACCGCATCGAGAACATCCGCCGCGTGGGCGAAGTGGCCAAGTTGATGACTGATGGCGGCCTCATCGTCATCACCGCCTTCATCTCGCCGTTCCAGGCGGACCGTGAAATGGTGCGTTCGATGCTGCCCGAGGGTGAGTTCATCGAGGTGTTCATCGACACCCCGCTGAAGGTGGCCGAGGCGCGTGACGTCAAGGGCCTCTACAAGAAGGCGCGTTCGGGAGAACTGAAGAACTTCACCGGCATCGACAGCCCTTACGAGGCGCCGCGCAATCCCGAAGTGCGCATCGACACCACGGTCCTGTCTCCGGAAGAGGCCGCGAACCTGATCGTCGACACCCTGCTGGGAGACGCCTGATGCCCTACACTGACGGCGATCTTGCGGCGAAGCTGGCCGACGAGGCGGGCAAGATCCTTCTCTCGGTCCGCGCCTCGGGTCTGTTCGGGGGCAAGGCGCTGGGCAAGGCCGGGGATCAGACGGCGAACCAGTTCCTCTGCCTTGCCCTGCGTGAGCAGCGCCCGGACGATGGTCTGCTCTCCGAGGAGGAGAAGGACAGCGCCGAGCGTCTCGCCAAAAGCCGGGTGTGGATCGTCGATCCCGTCGACGGTACCCGCGAATATGGCGAAGAGCGTTCCGACTGGGCGGTTCATGTCGGCATGGCGGTGGACGGCGTGCCGGTGCTCGGCGCGGTGGCGCTGCCGGGGCATGGTCAGGTGCTGCGCTCGGACCAGCCAGGCAAAATGCCGGCCGCGCCCGAACGCCTGCGAATGGTAGTCAGCCGCACCCGTCCCGCGCGCGAAGCGACCGGCGTTGCCGAAGCGATCGGTGCCGAGCTGGTGCCGATGGGTTCGGCCGGAGCCAAGGCCATGGCGATCCTGCGCGGAGAGGCGGATATCTACCTTCATTCGGGCGGGCAGTACGAGTGGGACAGCTGCGCACCGGCGGCCGTGGCGCTCGGCTGGGGCCTCCATGTTTCGCGCATCGACGGTTCGCCGCTGGTCTACAATCGCGAGGACGTTTACATGCCGGACTTGCTGATCTGCCGGAAGGAACATGCTGAAATGGTCCTCCATGAGGTTCAGGCGTTCCTGTGAACGCGGCATGGGCCGGGAGCGTGGAGGCGATCCCGGCCAGTGGCAATTGACCAGCAACATTGTCGATCAGTGATACCGTATGTATAGCCGGCCCCTTTCCGATTAAGGGGCGAAAGCATGGAAGCCAGAACCAGGCGCAGGGTGAGAGACCCCGCCGCGACGCGCGAGACGATCCTCGATGCGGCCTGCAACCTGCTTGCCAAGGACGGTCTGGAAGGGGTCAGCCTTTCAGCCGTAGCGCATCTCGCATCGGTCAACCGGGGCACCGCCTACCAGCACTTCGAAACCCGCGAGAAGCTGATCGAGGCCACTATCGAGTGGGTTTCGGACAAGATGTTCCGCGCCGTCTTCGGCGATCCGGCTACGCTGGGCGAGCGCCGCGTCGAGGAAGTCGACGTTTCCGCCCTGACCGACCGCCTCAGCGAATTTGCGATGGAGAACCCGGAGATCGGCCGCGTCTGGCTGCAGCAGGTCCTGGCCTCGCCCGATCCTTCGCAGGATGCCTTCTGGCGCGAATATTGCGGCTCACTGCGCCGCTTCGCCTCGACGAGCCTTGCCGTGCCTGGCATCGACGCCGAGGTCATGTCCGTCATCAACCTGGCGGGTGTGTTCTTCTGGCCGGTTTTCGCACGCGCCCATGCGGCGGACGAGGGCGAGCGCAGCGAACTGACCCGGCGCTACACTCACGAGATCCTGCGCCTGTCGATGTATGGCACGATGAGCGCGAAGGCTTTTCCGGACGTGGCCGAGCGGTTGAGCAAGGATTTCGCCAAGGACTGACGTCGATCCCGATCGACGGCGGAACGCGTGCCCGCCTGGGCGGCTTATCAGTGCACTACTTCGCCTCGGCGATGCTGCGCCGCGGCGGCATTGACGCAGGAGGCACGATCCCTTCAGCAAGACGGGCAAGTATTCGGCGCGCGTCCCTCGCGATGAGGTTCACGGTGCCTGTCCGGGAGGGAATTACCCATGTTTTCCGCAATCGTGATCGACAAGAACGACGACGGCCAGACCGTCACCGTCCAGCAGCTTGACGAAAGCGCGCTGCCGGAAGGCGATGTCACCATCGACGTCGCCTTCTCGACCCTGAACTTCAAGGACGGCCTTGCCATCACCGGCGCCTCGCCTGTCGTGCGCAAGTTCCCGATGGTGCCCGGCATCGACCTCGTCGGCACCGTCACCGACAGCAGCCACGCCGACTGGAAGGCCGGCGACAGCGTTGTCCTCAACGGCTGGGGTGTGGGTGAGGGGCACTGGGGCGGGCTTGCGCAAAAGGCCCGGCTCAAGGGTGACTGGCTGGTGCCGCTGCCCGCAGCCTTCACGCCCGCGCAGGCGATGGCGATCGGTACGGCTGGTTACACCGCCGCGCTGTGCGTCGACGCGCTGGTCGACTGGGGCGTGACGCCGGATCAGGGCGAAGTGCTGGTGACGGGCGCTACCGGCGGCGTCGGTTCGGTTGCGATCGCGATCCTCAAGAAGCTGGGCTATTCCGTCGCCGCGCTGACCGGCAAGGCCGCCGAGGCGGACTACCTCAAGGCGCTTGGCGCCGAGACGGTGATCGACCGCGCCGAGCTATCCGCCAAGGGCAAGCCGCTGCAGAAGGAGCGCTGGGCAGGCGTGGTCGACACCGCCGGCAGCTATACCCTCGCCAACGCCTGCGCGCAGACCCGTTATGGCGGCGCCGTGGCGGCTTGCGGGCTGGCGCAGGGCTTCGATCTTCCCGCCACGGTCATGCCCTTCATCCTGCGCGGCGTGGCGCTGCTGGGCATAGACAGCGTGATGGCGCCGAAGGCCAGGCGCCTCAAGGCGTGGGACCGGCTGGCCAGGGATCTCGACCCTGCCGCGCTTGATACCATCGGCCAGACCATCGGTCTTGGCGAAGCGGTGGAAGCCGCCGCCAGGTTCATGTCGGGCGAGGTCAAGGGCCGCTACATCGTCGATGTGAACGCCTGACCGGCACGGGCGGACCTTGGCGTCCGCCCGCACCTTTACTGACAAAAAAGACGAGGATGGCATGACGGGTTCGGTAGAGGTGGTGGACGGCCTGTCCATCGTTCACGGCATTCCCCTGGCGGACGAGCAGGGCATCGGCGCGCTGACGCTGGGCGGCTACCTGCGCGAGATAGCGCAGCGTTTCGGCCCCAGCGAGGCGGCGGTGATCCACATCGACGGCGAGGTCCAGCGCTGGACTTACGACGAGCTTTACGCCCGCTCCATTGCGGTGGCGAAGTCGCTGCTCGCGGTCGGTACGGGGAAGGGCACTCGTGTTGGCGTGCTGATGACCAATCGCCTGGAGTTCCTTTCCGCCGCCTTCGGCGCGGCGCTTGCGGGCTGCGTGGCGACGCCGATCAGCACGTTCTTCACGCCGTCCGAACTGGAGGTCGTGCTCAAGGCTTCGGGGGTGTCGGTGCTGCTGCTGGAACGTCATGTGCTGCGGAAGGACTTTGCAGAGATGCTCGCGGGGCTTGAGCCTGCGGTGCTCTCCAGCGCTCCGGGCGAGCTGGCCTCACTGAACTTCCCGTTCCTGCGCTACGCGGCGATGATTGACCACGAGGAGCCGCTCGGCATGATCGAGGGGCTGGGCGCTTTCGTTGCACGCGGAGAAAGCGTGTCGGAGGAACTGGTTCTGGCGGCTAGCGACGCGGTCGCGCCCTCCGATCCCGGCATCCTGTTGTTCTCGTCAGGCTCCACCGGCAAGGCCAAGGGCATCCTCAGCGCGCATCGCGGCGTCTGTCTTCAACTATGGCGCTGGCCGCAGTGGTACGCGATCGACGACGCTGTTCCGGCGCGGACATGGTCGGCCAACGGGTTCTTCTGGTCGGGCAACTTCGCTTCGGGGCTGGGCGGCACGCTTTCGCGCGGAGGGTGTCTGGTGCTGCAACGCTGGTTCGATGCTGCCGAAGCGCTGGACATCATGGCGGCGGAGCGCGCCAACATGGCGTTGGCCTGGCCGCACCAGTGGCCGCAGCTTGAAGCCGCGCCGAATTTCCGCGATGTCGATCTGTCATCGCTCGTCTACGTCGACGCCAAGATGCCGATCGCGCGCCAGCCCACGGTGTCCACTACATGGCGCGAGCCGGGCCAGGCCTACGGCAATACCGAGACGTTCACGCTGATCACGGTGTTCCCGACGGGCACCGCGCCCGAAGTCGCAGGCACCTCGCACGGCATTCCTACGGCAGGCGCTACGATCAAGATCATCGACCCGATCACCGGCGCCACCGTGCCGCTGGGTGAACGCGGCGAGATAGCGGTCAAAGGGCCCACGCTGATGCTGGGCTACCTGGGCATTGCGCTCGACCAGTCGCTGGACGGCGAGGGCTTCCTGCGCACCGCTGACGGCGGCTATGTCGATGCCGAGGGCCGACTGTTCTGGGAAGGGCGCCTCAACGACATCATCAAGACCGGCGGCGCCAATGTGTCGCCGCTGGAGATCGACGAGGTCATCCGCGCCCACCCCGAAGTCAAGGTTTCGCAGACCGTGGGCGTGCCTGACGAACTGCTGGGCGAAATGGTGGTCACCTGCATCGTCCCGGTCGACGGCGCCAGCCTCAGCCCGGAGGCGATCCGCGAGTTCGCCAGGGACAAGCTCGCCAGCTACAAGCTGCCGCGCCGGGTCCTGTTCGTGGCGGAAAGCGATCTCAAGACCACCGGGAGCGCCAAGATCAAGACCGCCGACTTGCGCAAGCTGGCAGCTGAGCGCCTCGCCGCCGTGGCTTCGCGATGACGCCCGACTTTGCCGATTGGCTCGCCATCTCCAACCTGAAGGCCGGCTATAGCCGCCTGCAGGACAGCAAGGACCGGTAAGGCTGGAAGATCGCCGGGCTAACCCTGACGCGGCTCACATGGACGCCGAAGGTCCTGCGTGATTGCCGCACACAAAACCTCTGGCCAAAGCTAAGCAGGCTCACTAGCCCTGAGATAATGGAACGCAGGGTTGGCACGGTCCTGGCACAAGTCGCGCGGCTCATGAGACGCGCATTCGACGAGCGTGCGAGAGAGATCGGTGTTACCCGGCCGCAGTGGCAGGTGCTCATCGTGCTGCGCCGCCACGAAGGCATCAGGCAGGCAGGCCTTGCCGAAATTCTTGAAGTGGAACCGATCACCGCCGGGCGCATGATCGACCGCATGCAGGAAGCCGGCATGGTGGAGCGCCGCGCCGATCCGGCCGACCGCCGTGCCTGGAACCTTCACCTCACCGACCGCGGCAGCGAGATGATGGAGCGCCTCCAGCCGCTTGCCATGGAAACGTCCGATTCGGCGATGGCGGGTGTCAGCGAGGCTGAAAAGGCGCAGCTTCTCGCCACTCTGGAAACGATCCTCGGCAACCTCACCGGCAAGCCTGCGGGCAACGATCCGCTGGCCGGCTGAACGGTATCGCCGGGGCGCGGGCGCTTTGATCCATCGTCGCCGCGATAGGCGCTCGATTGGCGAGCCGCTATGGTGAATGCAAGCAGCTGATCCGCATCTAGCGGGCGGCCAATGGAGTGGGAGGAACCGTGGGCAAAACGATCGTCATCACCGGTGCGGGAGCGGGTCTCGGCAAAGCACTGGCACACCGCTTCGTGAGCGAGGGCGAGACGGTGATCCTGCTGGGGCGCACGCTGTCGAAGGTGCAGTCGGTGGCCGATGCTATCGGGGGTGGCGCCATGGCTGTCGAATGCGATGTCGCCAGCCCTGATTCCGTTCGCGCGGCTTTCGCGGCCATCGCCCGGAAGCACCCGAAGATCGACGTACTCGTCAACAACGCTGGCATCTATGAGCCGTTCACGATCGCCGAAGCCACGGATCGGCAGATCGACAGCATCATCGCCATCAATCTCAAGGGGCCGATCTACTGCTGCCGCTCAGCCATCCCGATGATGGAGAAGGGCGGCCATATCATCAACGTGGGCAGCGAATCCATCGCGGTGCCCTTCGTAATGCTCGCGCTCTACCAGTGCAGCAAGGCGGGACTGGAGCAGTTCAGCCAGCAGCTTGAAGCCGAGCTTGAAGAAAGCGGCATTCGCGTAACGCTGGTGCGCGCCGGGCCCATGCACGACGAGGGCAAGGACAGGCCGAACTGGGACCGCGACGCCGCCATGCGTTTCCACATGGGCTGCGCGAAGAACGGCCTCGACATGCGGGTGCGGCCGGTTTCGCATTCGGCTTCGGTGACCGGCGTGTTTCGCGCGGTGATCGACCTGCCGCCGGACGTGCGGGTCTCCCACGTCTCTGTCGGCGCCCGCAAGGCCTGAGCGCACCGTCCAACGAAGCCGCGGGGCCGACCCGGCGCGCTCGTGACCTTTAATTCATAGATTTCTCGCCAAGGATCATCTCATGACCACTCTTCCCGATGCCAGGCTCTACATCGACGGCAAGCTGCGCGATGCCGGCAATGGTGCGACTTTCGACGTCATCAGCCCGTGGACCGGCGAGCCGGTCGGCAAGGCCGCGGACGCCACCGCCGATGACGTGAACGAGGCTATCGCCGCCGCACGCCGGGCCTTTGACGAAACCGACTGGTCGACCAACGTCGAAAAGCGCGTGGCGCTGGTGAAGAAGTACCGCGAACTGTTCGAACGCGATCGCGTAAAGCTGGGCCAGCTTGCCATCCACGAAGCCGGGGCGGCGCAGGGCGCGGTGACCCGCGCCCATGTCGACATGGCGCTGGACGGCTGGGACGATTACATCACCGTCTTCGACCGCATCGACTGGGAAGTCGATTACGGCGAGCGGCCGGCCTTCGGGATGGTCCACAAGCGGTTGGGCCTGCGCGAATCCGTCGGCGTCGTCGGGGCGATAACGCCTTGGAACGTGCCGCTCTACGTCAATATCGGCAAGGTGGTGGCGGCGCTGCTGGCGGGCTGCACCGTCATCCTGAAACCTGCGCCGGACACTCCCGGCATGGGCGCGGTATTCGGTGAACTGGCGAAAGAAGCGGGCTTCCCGGACGGCGTGATGAACGTGATTTTCGGTGCCGACCCGGCCCTGGCCGGCGAAATGCTGGTGACCGACCCGCGCGTCGACCTGATCTCGTTCACCGGCTCCACCGGCGTGGGCAAGCGGATCATGGAGCAGGGCGCAGCGACCCTGAAGCGGGTGTTCCTGGAACTGGGCGGCAAGTCGGCCAAGATCGTTCTCGACGATGCCCCGAACTTCGCGATGGATATAGGCATGTCGATGCTCGTGTTCCATGCCGGGCAGGGCTGCGCGGTTCAGTCGCGCCTGCTCGTGCCCAAGAGCCGTTACGAGGAAGCCAAGGCCATCCTCGGCGGCGCCTACGGCAAGTTCGGCGACAACTGGGGCGATGTGGACAATCCTGCCCACGTCATGGGTCCGGTAGTGTCGAAACGGCAGATGGAGCGGGTGAAAAGCTACATCGACCTTGGCCAGGAAGAAGGGGCCACGCTGCTCGCGGGCGGCAAGATCCGGCCCGACAAGGGCGGCGGCTACTTCGTCGAGCCGACCTGCTTCGTCGATGTGACCAACGACATGCGCATTGCCCAGGAGGAAATCTTCGGGCCAGTCCTTGTGGTAATTCCCTATGAGGACGACGAGGATGCCATCCGCATCGCCAACGAAAGCTCCTACGGCCTCTCGGGCGGCGTATCAGGTAGCCACGAGCGTGCCATGAACATTGCGCGCCGCGTGAGGACCGGCTCCATGAGCATCAATAACGGCATGTGCATAGCCGGCGACATTCCCTTCGGCGGCTTCAAGGCCAGCGGCATGGGGCGTGAATGGGGCGTCGAGGGCATCGAGGAATATACTGACGTGAAGCTGCTGGCCTGGCCTGTGCGGCAGGCTGAGCCGGCTTGACCCTTGCAGGAAGGGGATGATGACGATCCCGAGGTGGCTGCGCAACCAAGCCACCTCGCGGGCCTGTCGCCGCTGCTGTCGGCTGCGGTGAGGCAGGCCTGCGCTGCGGTCAGCCACAATCTGAGCGGCCAGCGCCTGGGCCGCAAGGGGCGGATCACGCGCGAGCGTATTCTGGTGGCCGCCATCGAAATGATCGAGATGTCCGAGGAGCCGGTCACGCTTGCCCGCGTGGCTGGCAAGGCATCGCTGGGCATGACCTCGCTCTACACCTACTTCACCGACATGACTGAACTCCTGCTGGCGGTGCTGGAGCCAGTGATGCAGACGGCGCAGGATGAGTATCTCTCGGTCCTGCGAGAGCGTTGGCCGGACGAGGAGCTGTTCGCGTGCTGCTATCGCTTCGTGCGCAGCTACCACAATTTCTGGCTGCGCCATTCACGGCTGCTGCACATGCGCAACGCGCTGGCGGACCAGCACGACGCGCGCATGATGCGCCACCGGATCGAGAGCAGCCGTCCAATCATCGGCCTGATTGTGGCGCAGATGGATTTCGATGCCCTAGTCAGCAATTCGAGCACCTCCATGGCGACGATGGTGATGATCGGCATCGAGCGCTCGGTTACGCTGGTCACGGACAAGGAACTGCGCAAGCTGGTCGAGATGGGCCCGGATATCAGCGAGGACCGCTACCTCGTGCCGGGCGCAAGGCTCATGCAATTCGCGATCCGCGATGCCCGCGATGGCGGCGATAAGGATTATACATACGTGCTGCCCGATTAGGGGCTTTATTCTTGTCCGCTGAAGGACTTCGGCAAAAGAAAGGCCCCGCGAGATATCTCGCGGGGCCTTTCCCCTTTGGGTCTGGGCCCTGCGCTCAGGCCGCGTGCGAGAACTGCTCGACCGTCGACTCGGCATAGTGCGAACCCGGGTCCGGCAGGCAGGCGCGCATGGCGTCGCTCAGGCACTGGAACAGGGCTTCGGGGGTGACCTTGTCGTCCTTGCCGTAGATGACGCTGATCACCAGCGGGTGCCCATCGGGCTGGCGCGGGACAAGGCCGCTGAGCGCATCGGCGCCGGTGCCGAACCCGGCAGCGGCGAATATGTGGCGCGAATCCCGGCAGGCGTCGATACGGGCCATCATCTCGGAGAAGGCGAACTTGCACTGCTCGTCGGCTTCGGCATTGAGGCGGCGGACCATGCCTTCGCAGCGCTGGCGGGGGATGGTCGACAGCATCAGCAGGCCGGCAGCGCTGCGGGCCAAGGGTTCCTTGATGCCGCCCGCCAGTTCGCGGGTGGCGGCCATGGCGCGTGGGCCGTGGCGCCAATTGACGATCTGCGCGTCCAGCCCGACCATGGAATGCAGCGCGACCGAAAGGCCGGTCTGCGCGACCAGGCGGTCCATCAGGCGCACGATGCGTCCGTCGCGAACCAGTTCGGGCTGGCCGGAGGTGCCGATCAGCGCGGCGCGGGGCGTCAGGCTGTAGACGCGCGAGTAGGCATCCTTGTGAAGGAGTCCCAGTTCCACAAGGCTCGAAAGCAGTTCGGACGTGCTCGACTGCGGTCGGTTATAACGCCGGACGATGTCCATGACGGTAGCCTCCCGATGCGCGTCGTCGAAATATTCCAGCACTTCGATCACGCGACGAGCAATTTTTGCCTTGTTCGATGATGATGACGTCTTTCCAGACATGAGGTCTCTCCTCCCTCTGCTTGGTTGATGAACTCGCCTTCGGCGAGATTGGCCTCGATCCCTGAGTCGATTGCTCAGATAAACGAGTCGTTCTCGTTTTTTGCTCACTTGGGTTAGCATCAACACTGATGTTCATCAAGCGCATCTTGTATGTATACGAATGGGACAAGTTGGGAGGGCTTGGTTAGGTGTCAAATCGGGCGATCACTTGGATCGCTTGCGCTGTGGTGAGGTGTGTCTGCACGTTTGGGGCTGGCCAACGTCGCGGGGTAGGTCCATTCCTCTGCGAGAACGAATGAAATCGATGGACGTATGCGGGAAAGTCATGGATTTTAAGGAATTTACGGCATCGGCGGCAGAGCTTGAGTACGGCGGACATTCGTGGCCCGGGCCGGTTGCTTTCGTCGATCTGGCAGCTACGCGGCATGAAGCAGCAGATATCCGGTTGCCGCCTTGTCCGCTGATTGGAATAGGCGCGGCGGACCACCCTCTTGCGATCAAGTTGGATACCTTTGTCGAATCCGGTTCCCAAGCAGACGCCTTGGCTAAGGCTGTGATATCGCAGCCTCTGGCGGCCGCAACGCTTGTGCAGCTGCTGCGGCTGCTGCCTTCACTTTCTGCCGAAGATGGGCTTACGGCGGAGTCTCTGGCCTATGCCACGCTGCAGGGCAGCACGGCGCACAGGGATTGGATCGCACGACGCAAAATACCTGAGGGCGATCTGATTCGCGGCGGCGTTTCACTCATGCGCCAAGGGAACGAAGTGGTTGCCACTCTCGCCCGGCCAGACACGGGCAATGCCATCGACCGGTCCATGCGTGACGATCTGCACGAAGCGTTCGCATTGGTGAACATGGACCGCAGCATCACCCGCATCACCCTGAGAGCGCGGGGCAAGGCATTCAGCCTTGGCGCGGAACTCGGCGAATTCGGCACGACAACCGATCCGGCCGCCGCGCACATGATCCGCGCGCGGACTTTGCCTGCGCGCGAAGCGGTGCTCTGCGCAGACCGGTTTGCGGTGGAGATCGACGGCGCCGCCATCGGCGCGGGGCTGGAATTGGCGGCTTTCGCCAGCCGGATCACTGCGACGCGGCGGTCGTGGTTCCAGTTGCCGGAACTGGCCATGGGAATCCTGCCGGGAGCGGGAGGATGTGTGTCCCTGACCCGCCGGATCGGGCGTCAGCGTACTGCGCTGATGGTGCTTTCAGGGCGCCGTATCGGCGCTCGCCAGGCGCTCGACTGGGGATTGGTCGACGCGCTGGTGGACTAGGTGCCCGGCGCAGATCGTTGCGGTTACGTCGGCGCTGGAGAGCCGGCTTCTCGCATCGGACCATGGCAGTCCCAGCAGGCACAAGTCCGCAGGCTCCCCGGGAGCGATGCGGCGCGCGCGCGAAAGGTCCTGCGGATCGGCGATATAAAGCGCCAGGGTTTCTTCCGGCGTCAGGGCTTCATCGGGACCGATGCAGGTGCCGCTTGGTGTGCAGCGGCTGATGGCTGCTGCCATGGCCTGCCATGGATCGGCGCTGCCGTAGGGTGCGTCACTACCGCCTGCCATGACGATGCCAGCTTTGCGAAGGGATCGCAGGCGATAGAGGTCGCGATGGTGCCGGGGTTCGACGTCGGCAAGGTAGCGATCGCCGCGCTCGGCGATGAAATGCGGTTGGACGCAGGCATAAAGGCCCAGAGCGGCCATGCGCTCCACCAGTTCCGGCGCGGCAACGGATACGTGCTCGATACGGTCCCCCGGCATAGAGCCGGCGACTTCGAGCAGGGCTAGGGTGAAAACCAGTTCCACTTCGGTCACGCAATGGACGGCAAGGGCGCGTCCCTGCGCATGGCCGGCGCGGATGAAGCCGATCGCTTCGTCGAAATCGGGGAGCGCGGCTTCGTGCAGGTGCAGCTTGAGAGGGCCGAGGCGCCAGCTGTCTTGCTCCGCTTCGGCGAGGGTAAGGCCACCGGCCAGAACGGTGGATTGGAGCAGCCTGCGTTCCGCCCTCTGCTGCGCAAAATGGCCGGCGATCACGGGATCGTTGCGCGGTGACATGTCGGTCAGGCCAGTCACCCCGAAACGGGCGAGTTCGGCGCTGGCTTCGCCGAAGTCGGGGGGAAGGCTTGCGAGCGCGCGCTGCAGCCAGACATCCTCGTCGAACAGGCGTCCTGTGAAACCGCTATCGCCGCGTTCCAGGCCAGGCGGCGGCGCGGCAATGGCCAACAGTTCGTCCAGCGCGCGCGAATTCAGCAGCCACATACGCCCGGTGCGATGCTGCAATCGGAGAGGACGATCCGCCACCATCCGGTCAAGCACGGCCGCTTCTGGCAGGTCTCCGCCCAGCACGCTTTCGTGAAAGCCGGTGGCGCGCAGCCATCCCGTTCCAGGCACTTGCAGCGCGCTAAACAGCGCAGCGGCGTCGGTGACTTGTGGCGGGCCGCATTGCACTGAACCGCGCTGCGCGGCGAGGGCGGCGAGGTGGATATGGTGGTCGTGCAGGCCCGGCAACAGGGCTGCGCCGCGGGCCTCGATCACCAGCTCGTGTGGACGAACAGGCAGGTTGCCGATCTCCGCGATGAGGGCGCCTTCGATGCGCAAGTCGCAGAGTGTGCGGCCAAAGATTTCAGCGTTGCGGATCAGCATTGTGCGAATGCGTCGAGATAGCGCACGGTGTCCGCGCCAAGCGGACGTACCGGGGCTTGCAACATGCGGGGCCGGACAAGGGGGAAGGGGCACCCCGTCGCGGCGCCCCACGCGCCCAGTTCTGCGTCGATGGCTGTGCGGTCGTGGTCACGTTCCTGGGCCAGGGCCAGGGCGGTGATGGCGCTCATCGACAGGCCGATGCGCTGGGCAAACCCTCTGCGGTAAGCGGCAAGACCTTCGTGCGCAGCGGTGATGCCGGTCAGGGGGTCGGCGATGGCGTCGCCGACGTAGCCTATTTCGCCCGATACATCGGCCATGGCGCGGGAAAGCCCTCCGGCGACGCCGCAGTCGTTGCCGATGCCGACCCAGTTAGCGGCCTCTCCGCTGGCACCGTGGCCCGTGACCGAGAGCCAGACCAGGCCAGGGACTTCGCGAACCAGCGCTTCGGCATCTATCCCTAGATGGCGCAGGGCGCGGGGGCGGGAGGATTCGATAACCACGTCCGCCCGGCGGATCAGGGCAACCAGGGCGGCTTTTTCGCTTTCGCTGGCGAAGTCGACGAGCAGGCTGGCCTTGCCCTGGTTGATGCGGGCGAACGTCGCCGGATCGTCGCGGCGGATGAGATCGGGGCGGCTGCGGCTCTCGACTTTCACCACCTCCATGCCGGCTTGCCAGAGCAGGTGCCCGGCAAGCGGTCCGGCCCAGATGGCGGACATGTCAATCACCAGTGGGCGGTGCCCGGCTGGCCTTTCCCGCTGCTCCCCGCGATGCATGACTTCGATCGGAGACGAAACCGGCGCCTCGTCTGCCGAGGCCACCGGCAGGCCGAGGGCGCGGCCCCTGGCAACAAGGTCGTTGCAGTCATGTCGCAGCACGGCTGCGGCAATCGCGTTCCAGTCGTGCACGTCGATGTCGGCACTCCCGAAGAGGGCAGGCAGCAGTTCGCGGTCGATCTCGCGGATCAGGGTGAGGGCGAACCAGCCGCCGTCCCGTGTGGGCATCAGGTGGCTGCCGCCCAATCCGGGGGAGATGCTGCCGCTGATGCGGTAATTAGCGCCCCGCTCGCCCATCAAGGTTGCGCCGTCGAGCGCGGCAAGCGCAGGGCTGGCGTGCGCGTCGGCCATCGCCTTGATCTGCCTGTCGGCCCAGCGCGCCAGCGGGATCGCGGGACCGGGCGAGGCAGGGTCAGTCGGCAAGAACATCCTTTACTTTGCGGCGCAGCAATTTGCCCATTTCGTTGTAGGGCAGTTCGCTGACGAAGGCGACCTTCTCCGGCACGCGCGAGGAGCGCAGGCGCGAGCGGACCAGCTCCTTCAATTCTCCTTCGTTCGGGGCAATGTGGCCTTGGCGGGTGACTATGGCGACGCCCACCGTCTCGCCCCATTCGACTGAGGGGATCGCGCAGGCGCAGGCATCGGCTACGGCCGGGTGGGTGAGAAGCACGTCCTCGATTTCGCCGGGTGACATGTTCTCGCCCCCGCGCACGATCACATCGTCGGCGCGGCCGGAAAGGAACAGATAGCCATCCTGGTCCATGAACCCGGCGTCGCGGGTGGGGAACCAGCCCTGGGCGTCGAGCGCGCTCTTTTCCTTGTATTCGCCCGAAACCTGATCGCCGCGCACGTAGATCTCGCCGGGTTCGCCAACGGGGAGGACTTCGCCGTTCTCGCCGCGGATTTCCATCTCGACGGTGGGGATCGGCTTACCCAGCGAGGTGAGCCGGGCACGCACCTTCGGGTCTTCGGAAGCAACCGCTTCGCGGTGATCCTCGGGCCCCAGCAGGGCAACGGTCGAACTGGTTTCTGTGAGGCCGTAAGCATTGGTGAAGCCTGCGCTGGGGAACCGTTCCAGCGCCTTGTGGATCACCTCAAGCGGCATCTTCCCGCCGCCATAGGCGATAGCGCGCAGGCTGGCGGTCTGCGCAGTAGCGCCCTTTTCCATGGCATCGACGATCCGCGCCAGCATGGTAGGCACTACGAAGGCATTGGTGACCGCCTCGTGCGCTACCAGTGAGAGCCAGCCTTCGGGCGAGAAACTGGGCAGCATCACGATCTTGCGCTGGGCGTAGATCGACGACAGCAGCGCCGAGATGCCGGCGATGTGGTACGGCGGCACGACCACCAGGGCTGCGTCGGCTTCGTCGGCGCTGGCGAATTCCACTGTGCCCAGGATGTAGCCGATGAGGT
This sequence comes from Novosphingobium barchaimii LL02, assembly GCF_001046635.1. Taxonomy (GTDB): domain Bacteria; phylum Pseudomonadota; class Alphaproteobacteria; order Sphingomonadales; family Sphingomonadaceae; genus Novosphingobium; species Novosphingobium barchaimii. The sequence goes on along the minus strand of NZ_KQ130452.1, from coordinate 980,625 downwards.
TCGCGTGGCGCAGGATCGCGGCCTTTGGCGCGGCGGTGGTGCCGCTGGTGAACAGCTGGATCGCCACGCCTTCGCCGGGATCGTATTGGCGCGTGTCGTTGCCGGGCACGGTTTCCTGCACCTTCAGCGTGAACTCATCGCGCGGAAAGACCGTATGGTTCTGTCCGCCGGCGATCCGCAGCACGCGCTCCTCGTCACCGATGACCAGCGCGGGCGCGATACGGCCCAGCAGCGCGGCAAGATCGGCATCGGGCAGGCGGTAGTTGAGCGGGCAATAGGGCACGCCGGCCAGCGCCGCGCCGAACACCGCGATCACCGCCGCCTCGCTACTTTCGTCGAGCAGGGCGACATATTCGGCTCCGCTGTCCTGGATCAGCTCGAACGCACCGCGCGCGGCGGCAAGGAGGTCGCCGTAAGTCCAGCGCTTGCCTTCGCAGACGAGGGCGATCCGGTCCGGCGCGGCCTCGGCGGCCATTTCAAGAAGGAGGGCGATGTTCATCGGGTGTCTTTTTCGAAAGTCAGTCGGAGGCCGGCAGGGGCTTGGCGTCCTTGACGACCAGCGCGGCGCCTTCGACGCTCAGCGAGCCCTTGCCAGGCTTCACACAAAGCAGTTCGTACTTGCCCTCGCTGTCTATGTAGCGCTTGCCCATCAGCGTGCCGGCGGAGAAGTCTGCGGCGAGGGGAGCGGGCTCGGTGGGCCTGGCCTCCCCCATCGGTGAGCCGCCGCATTCGATCTGACCGTCGGCGCTGCGGATCACCATGACTTCGGTATCACACGCGGCGCTTTTCAGGCGGGTTCCGGGCTTCATTTCAGGTTCCTCGTGCTTGCAATGTTCGATGGTCTTGCGACTTGTTCAGGCGATCGCGCCCTTGGCCTTCCAGGCCTCGATCTGGTCCCACCCGATGCCCATTTCCATAAGGACGAGCTCGGTGTGCTCGGAGGCTTGTGGTGAACGGGAGGTCTCCACCGCTTCGCCGTTCCACTGCACCGGGCCGCGCACCAGCTTGAGCGGTGCGCCGCCGTCTGCTCCCTCGACTTCGAGGATCATGTCGTTGGCGATGGCCTGTTCGTCGGTGAGCAGGTCTTGAAAGCTCTGGACCGGCGCCCACTGGCCAGAGAACGTCTTGAGGTGCCGGCGCCAGTAGGCGAACGGGTGCTGCGCGAAGGCCTTGACCAATACATCGCTGGCCGCGCCTGCGTTTTCAAACAGCGCGCGCGGTTCGGAAAAGCGGGCGTCTTCGGCAGCTTCCGGTACGCCAAGATGTTCGAAGAGGCTGCGGATATGGCCGGTGGGCGAGATCGTGCACAGGTTGATCGTGCCGTTGTCGCTGGTCTGGTAGTTACCCATGAACGGGTTGCGCGCGGCGCCGCCCGATCCCGGCATCGGATTGCGCGTGAGGATGCCGGTTTCGGCGACTTGTGCGATCAGCGCGCCCGACGCCCAGGCGGCCGTGCTGAGCAGCGAGACGTCTAGTTCGGTGGCCTCGCCGGTCTTTTCGCGGTGATAGAGCGCGGCTGAAATGCCGCCGGCGATGAACATGCCGCCGATGGAATCGCCGAATGCCGGGATGCCCTGAGACAGCGGTGCGTCCAGTTCCCCTGGCGTCATCGAATAGGCAATGCCGCTGCGCGCCCAGAAGCAAGTGCCGTCGAAGCCGCCGACCTCGCGCTCAGGGCCCTTGTTCCCCAGCGCCGATCCGCGCGCATAGATGATGTTCGGGTTGGCGGCGCGGATGTGCTCGATGTCGAACTTGTTCTTCTGGCGAACCTGCGGGAGGTAGTTGGTGAGGAATACGTCGCACTGCTTGGCCAGTTCGTAGAGGACTTCCTGGCCCTCGGGCGTGGAAAGGTCGATGCCGACGCTGCGCTTGCCGCGATTAGGGTGCTCGAACAGAGTGTGGCGCAGCGGATCGAGCGTGACGCCGCCCATGTTGAGGAACCCGCGCTGGGTATCGCCGCGCACGGGATGCTCGATCTTGATGACGTCGGCGCCCCAGTCGGCCAACACGCCGCCGGCAGCGGGGGTGAAGGTGAACTGTGCAACTTCAAGGACGCGCACGCCCTCCATGACCTTTGTCGACATCTGCCGCCAATCCCTGTCGTTATCTTATGATTTCGCGTTTGCGGCCAGCTCTCGGGCTGTGTCCCGCCGTCCGTTCGATGTGCGCGCAAAGCCGGAAAGGATCAACCGGGGGCCCCATCGTAGGGACGATCAAGGGCTTCACGCGGCGCGTTAATGGCCCTCGAGGCATCGCGCAGGAGGGCGGCGAGGCAAATGACGCTACAGCGATAAAGTTAGCGAAAATCGCAGCCGCGGTTGCAGAAATTACAATTGACTCCTGCAAGCCAGATTTACTAATCTAGGTTAGTAAATTGGAAAGAACCGATTGCGCCAGGTTTCGTAAAGTTCGGAGAAACAGAATGAAGAAGTTCGCATCGCTCGTCGCCCTTGCCACCGTCGCTGCCTTTCCGGCTGTTGCTTTCGCAGAGACCGCCCAAGTCCGTGACTCAACCGAGCAGGCAGCATCCCCGGCCCCGCTGACCGCTGGCAAGATGCTGTATGCCGCCGATGGGGTCCGGATTGCCCCGGTTTACCGCATCACCGCAGAGGGCAACCCGCAGGTCATTCTGAACGGCCGCCTGGTGACCGTTCCGGCGTCCAGCCTTAGCGACGTTGGCGGCAAGGTGACCTCCTCGCTGTCGAAGAAGGAAATTGCTTCAGCCAAGTGAGCCCTTCACGGCATTGAAAAAAGGGCGGTGCCGATGGCGCCGCCCTTTTCATGTGTGCCTTATGGTGCAACCGCAGTTGCGGCAGGAAAAACTCAGCCCCGGCTTACGTTTTCGTAGATGCGCGTCATGTAATCCAGCAGGCGGTCAACTTCCTCGTCCGAAAAGCCCGCGAACATGCGTTTTTCGCTTTCGGCGGCGATGGCGCCCAGGAGATCGAGAAGCGGCTTTGCCTGCTCGGTCAGGTAGACCGCGCGGGCGCGCCGGTCATCCTTGCGGTCGCGGCGTTCCAGCAGTCCGTCGGCGCAGAGGCGGTCGATCAGGCGCCCGGCCGAAGCCTCGGACATTTCGAGATATTCGGCGACGGTCCGCTGGGTCGATCCGGGATAGCGCGCGACGATTGCAATCATCGCCCATTGTGATCGAGTGACGTTGAGAGCGGCCACTTTGCGATCGAAATTGTTGCGCTGCAGGCGGCTGACGATGGTCATGCGCAGCCCCACTTGGCGCGTTGGGCTTTCGTCCCGCATGGAGAAGGGGTCGTTCAGCTTGCCCATCGGTTTGTCTTCCGCCTCAGTGGCCACGCATTGCTCCTTGCAGGGCGCCCTCGGGCGCGCGCTCCATAATGATGTCCAGCGCCGTCAGACGCGCTCTATGATGATCGCAGGAGCCATGCCGCCCGCCGCGCACATCGTTATCAGGCCATAACGTCCGCCGGTCCGTTCCAGTTCATCCAGAGCCGTGCCGATCAGCATGGCGCCGGTTGCGCCGATGGGATGGCCCAGCGCCATCGAGCCTCCGTTGGGGTTAACCCTGGCGCGGTCGAGGTCAAGGTCGCGGATGAATTTCTCGACGACGACGGCAAAAGCCTCGTTCACCTCGAAGACGTCGATATCTGCCACGGTGAGGCCTGCCTTGGCCAGTACCTTGCGGGCCGCGGGCACCGGACCGTTGAGCATCAGGGTAGGACAATCGCCGGTTTCGGCCATGGCGACGATGCGCGCGCGCGGTGTCAGGCCGTGGGACTTGGCATAGTCCCTGGACGCCAGCAGGATTGCGGAGGCGCCGTCAACCACGCCAGAGGATATGCCGACGTGGTGGATCGGCTTTATCTCCAGCTCGGGATATACCTGGTTTATCAGCTGAACATAAGTCTTACCGCCGGGCGCGGAAGGCATGTCGTAGAACATCTCGAAGGCCGGCGTGAGCTGGGCCAGGCTTTCGGCCGTCGTTTCGGGGCGTGGGTATTCCTCATGATCGAGGATCACATTGCCCTCGTCGTCCTTCACCGTGATCGTCGACCTGTCGAAGCGCCCCTCGGCGATGGCAAGCGCGGCGCGGCGCTGGCTCTCGACGCCGAGCGCTTCCAGTTCCGCGCGGGTGAACCCCTCCATCGCTGCGATGGCATCGGCGGCAACGCCCTGGTTGGACTGGGGGTGCTTGGCCTGGAGGCGCGGATTGCCCGCGCCCATACCGGCGCTGCCAAGGCCAGCTTCGCGCATCTTCATGCCGTACATGCCCGCGTAGGAGAGCATGTCCATCCCGCCTGCCACCATGAGATCGGCCATGCCGGACTTTATCATCGCGGCGGCGAGGCTGGTGGAGGTGATGCTTGACCCGCAGAAGCGGTTGAGGGTGACGCCGCCGGCCTTCACGTCATAGCCCGCATCGAGCGCCGCCATGCGGCCGATGTCGCCTGCCTGCTGGCCAAGCGCGGCGGAGACACCCCAGATCACATCGTCCACTTCGGCGGTGTCGATCGCGTTACGATCCTTCAACGCGGCGAGGACTGAGGCGGAAAGATGCTCGGGATGCATCTGCGACAGCGCGCCCTTGCCCATCTTGCCAAGGCCGCGCGGGGTTCTAACGGCGTCGATGATATAGGCCTCTGTCACGGCAGCTCTCCCCGTCTTCGTTAGCGCAGAAAAGCGCCGATTTCGTCGGTCATGCTTGGGGGACGGGGCAATTGCAATCGGCCCCCAAAGCCCTATCGCCGCAGCGATTGCTGACTATGGTTAGTATATTCGGTATAGGGCCAAGATGCGGCTATAGATCGTCTTCGCGATGCTCGCCTTGACGGGCGCAGGGCGCTGGCCAAGATCGGCAACGATGCGAAAAACAGGGAATGAAGAGGCCATGAGCGGTACAGGGGGCGCAGACAGTGCAGAAGCCGAGCATGGCAAGGGAGGTGCATTCGCCCCGCTGAGGGAGCGCACGTTCCGCAACATCTGGTCGGCCAGCCTGTTCTCGAACTTCGGGCAGCTTTTCCTGGGCGTGGGGGCGCAGTGGGAAATGACCCGGTTGAGCAGTTCGGCCAGCATGGTCGCGCTGGTGCAGACGGCGATGATGATCCCGCTGATGCTGGTGACGCTGCCCGCCGGCGCCATCGCCGACATGTTCGACCGGCGCCGCATCGCAATGACCGGCCTTGCCTTCAGCGCGGTGGCCGCTGCGATGCTGGCCGGGGTCACCTTTCTGGGCCTCGCTACGCCCTGGGTACTGCTGGCGTTCTGTGTGCTGATCGGCGGGGGCGTGGCGCTGTTCTCCCCGTCCTGGCAGGCATCGATCCCGGAGCAGGTCTCGCGCGCGCATCTGCCGGCGGCTATTGCGCTGGGGACCATCAGCTACAACGTCGCGCGTAGTTTCGGGCCGGCGCTGGGCGGACTCATCGTCGTCGTATACGGTGTAAAGGCAGTGTTCGGTATGACGGCGCTGCTGTACCTGCCGCTGCTCACCGCGTTCTATTTCTGGCAGCGCCGGCATGTTCCCTCGCGCTTGCCGCCCGAGCGTGTCGACCGCGCGATCCTGACCGGCGCGCGCTATGCGCTTCATGCGCCGGCAGTGCGCACAGCCCTGCTGCGTGTGCTGGTGTTCGGGCTGACCACGGCAACCGCGTCTGCTTTAGCACCGTTGATTGCGAAGGATCTGCTCCACGGCAATGCCGCGACCTTCGGCATCCTGCTGGGTGCGCAAGGGGTGGGCGCGGTGGCGGGGGCACTGTTCGTAAGCCAGATCCGCGAGGCGATCTCCACCGAATGGGCGCTGCGCCTGTTCGCTGTGGGCACCGGCCTTGCGCTGGTTGCCATCGGTTTCAGCCATGCGCTGGTCCTGAGCTGCCTCGCATTCCTTGTTGTGGGGGCCTGTAACATCCTGACCGTGGCGATGCTCAACGTCACCGTGCAGCTTTCCGCGCCGCGCTGGGTGACGGCGAGGGCGCTTTCGCTGTTCTCCTCTGCGATCACGGCGGGCGTGGGCATCGGCGCCTGGGGCTGGGGCATGGTCGCCGGCGCGCATGACGTGTCCTTTGCGCTCGTCGCCTCGGGCATCGCCGTGGCCGCCAGCGCCTTGCTGGGCGTTGTCTTGCCAGTTGCGCAGGATGCCGAGGGCGACATGGACTCGATCGAGATCGGCCACGAGCCCGAAGTCACCCTGCCGCTGACCCTGCGTTCCGGCCCGGTGGTGATCGAACTGGAGTACGACGTCGATCCCGGCCACGCCCGCGAATTCTACGATGCGATGATGATGCTGCAGCGCGTACGCAAGCGTATCGGCGCTTTCGACTGGACCATCGCGCGCGACATCGAAAACCCGGCCCTGTGGACCGAGCGCTATCATTGCCCCACCTGGGGAGACTATCTGCGCATGAGGGGGCGCTACACTCAGCCCGATTTCGACATTCAGGCGAAAGTGGATGTATTCAACCGCACCCGCCACGCTCGTCGCGTGCGCCGCCGACTGGAGCGGCCGTTCGGCTCAGTGCGTTGGAAAGCGGATTCTTTCGACGCCCATCAGGAAACGATCGGTTATATGGGCCCGTAGAGGGGCGAATCTGCCCTAGCGATATCTGTACACTTGTTCAGCAGGCTTACTGGAACTCTCTCGTGGATCGCCTGTAAGGTGGGCGAAAATCAATGAGGGAGGGGTATCGTGAACACTATCAGGACCACCGCGTCTGTTTTCGGCCTTGTCGGGCTGGCCGTTCTGGCTCCGCTGCCGGCTTTGGCGCAAAGTGCGGCAGAGATTGATGACGGCGCGATCATCGTCACCGCGCAGCGCCGCGCCGAGGCGCAGGTAGATGTGCCGATCTCGATTACCAACCTCACCAACGATGCGCTAAGGACCGCCAGCGTCCAGCAGCTCGCCGATATCGGCAAGGTTACCCCGGCGCTGCGTTTCGACTTTGCGGGCGGCTTTTTCCAGCCCACCATTCGCGGCATCGGCACGGCGGTGACGACTTCGGGCGGCGGCGGCAACGTGGGGATCTACATCGACGGGTTCTATTCACCCAACCCGCTGGCCGCCGATTTCGACCTCATCAGCGTGGATAGCATTCAGGTACTGAAAGGCCCGCAAGGCACGCTGTTCGGCCGCAACACCACTGGCGGCGCGATCCTCGTCTCCACGCGCGAACCTTCGACCAAGGCCAATGCCTTCGAAGGCCGCGTCAGTTACGGGCGCTACAACGAGGCCCGGGCCGAGGCTTTCACCAACTACGCCATCTCCGACCGCGTGGCGCTCAGCGTCGAAGGTCAGTACCGCCGGGGCGACGGCTGGCAGCACGACATCTCCAGCGGCAAGCGTGTGGGCGGGTATGAGAACTGGTCGGTGCGCCTCGGCCTGAAGGCGGATCTGACCGACAATGTGGACGTCCTCCTGCGCTACAAGCATGGCGACGTGGACGATCCTTCGACCATGCTGGCCTCGACGCTCGACACCGCCGACTTCGGCCTTGGTGCGCCGTTCGGCGGTATTCCCGGCACGTTCACGACCGCCAGGAACAAGATTGCGACGGGCTCTGTGGACGAGGTGTTCAAGTCGAACAGCGACGTGGTGCAGGGCACGATCCGCGCCGACCTCGGCTTTGCCAACCTCACGTCCTATAGCCAGTACCGCAGCGAAAACTCGGTCATGTCGCAGGATCTGGACTATTCGGGCGCCGATATCTTCCAGCTTGGCCTGCCCAACATCAATGAGACGTGGAGTCAGGAACTGCTGCTGACCTCCAAGGCCGGGCCCAAGCTGCAATGGACCGCCGGGCTGTTCTACTTCCAGAACACCGACACTTACGTCACCTACATCAACAATGCCGGCAACGCCCCGAATGAGCGTATCCGCCTTGGCGGGTCGAGCACCACGGTCAAAAGCTACGCCGCGTTTCTCGATGCGACTTACGAGTTTACTCCGCAGCTGTTCCTGACGGCGGGTGCGCGCTATTCGCAGGACAAGATCGTCGATGCCTACTGGAACCGCTCGTTCACCGATATCCGGGTGCCGGTCCCGAACATCTCCAATAACAAGCTGACCCCGCGCGTGGTGCTGCGCTACAAGCCCACCGACCAGACCAGCGTCTATGCCTCGTTCACCAAGGGGTACAAGGCGGCGGTGTCCGATGTCGGCGGTTCTTGCCAGTCCAACCCCGATCCCGCGAACCCCGGGCAGTTCCTCTGCAACAGCGTCAAGCCAGAGGACATCAACGCCTACGAACTGGGCTTCAAGTATCAGGCGCGCGGCCTCTCGTTCGAGGGCGCGGCATTCTACTACGATTACAAAAACTTGCAGGTTTCTATTTACCGTACCGGCACCGCCGAGATCATCAATGCCGCGACTTCGGAGATCTACGGCCTCGAAGGTTCGGCCCACTATCAGGTCACCCCGGCCTTCCAGATTTCGGCGGGCGCTTCGTGGGTCCATGCACGCTACAAGAAGTTCAACAACGCGCCGGTCTATGTGCGCTGCAGCGAGCTTGATGCAGCCACGGCGGCGGCATGCGCAGCGGGCGGGGTGACGTTCGCGGTGGTACCCACCACGCTGGAGGACGTGACGATGCAGCGCACGCCCGAATTCACCGGCTTCATCGGCGCGCGCTACGAAGCGGACGTGGCCGGGGGGCAACTCGCGCTGTCGGGCAACCTGTTCTATTCCTCGAAGTTTTTCTTCGGCCCCTCGGGCGTGCAGTTCGAACAGGGGGGTTACGCCACACTGGCCCTGCGCGCGCAGTGGACCGCGCCTGACGAAAAGTTCTACCTCGCGCTCTACGGCGATAACGTCACCAACAGCCGCTACCTGACGCAGGCGCAGTACTCCAGCTTCGGCATCGGCGCGAACTGGAGCAAGCCGGCGGTCTACGGCGTCGAGGCGGGCGTGAAGTTCTGAACGGGCCAGGGGCGCTCCCCGGCGGAATGCCCTTGGCCAGCAGGCCCGGACGAATGACGGCCAGGACGAAAACACGGGAGAGAACACGATGCCGCAAGACAGGATCTGGCGCGTCGTCCAGTGGGCGACGGGCAATGTCGGCAGCCGCGCACTGCGCATGGTCATCGAGCATCCACGCATGGACCTGGTGGGGGTGTGGGTCAGTTCAGCAGACAAGGTCGGCCGCGATGCGGCTGAGCTTGCGGGCCTTGAGGGAGCCGAGGCCGACACCGGCGTGAAGGCGACCGGCTCGCTGGACGATATCGCCGCGCTCGATGCCGATTGCGTGCTGTTCATGCAGCAGGGCACCGATTGGGACGCGATTTGCACGCTGCTCGCCTCGGGGAAAAACGTGGTGACCACGCGCGGCGACTTTCACTACCCGCCGATGATAGACCCGGCCAACCGCGCGCGTATTGAGCAAGCCTGCGCCGCTGGTGGTACCTCGATCTATTCGACGGGTTCCAGCCCCGGCTTCGTAACCGAGGCGCTGGCGATCCCGCTGCTGTCACTCCAGCGCAGCCATGGCCTGCTGACGATCGACGAATATGCTGACGTATCGAGCCGCAATTCGCCCGACATGCTGTTTCAGATCATGGGTTTCGCCGCGCCGATGGCCCCGTTCGACCAGCGCCGTGCCGAGCATCTCAAAGGCGATTTCGGCAGCTCGCTGTCCCAGATCGCCGAGGCCATCGGCCTGACCTGCGACGAGGTCGAGGCGGAGGGCGAACTGTCAGCGGCAAAACACGACCTCGACATCGCCGCAGGCAAGGTTCCGGCGGGAACGGTAGGGGCGATGCGAACGACGATCACCTGTAAGCATCAGGGCCGTCCGGTCCTGCGGTTTCGCGCGAACTGGTACGTTACCACCGACATTGAGCACGACTGGGACTTGCGCGAATCCGGCTGGCGAATCGTCACCGAAGGCGACACGCCGGTGAAGGTCGACATCACCTTCCCGGTCTCGGCGGATGATTACCCGGATTATACGCCGGGCCTGACGGCGCATCGGCCGATCAACGCGATCCCGGCCGTCTGCGCAGCCGCGCCGGGCATCCGCACCACGGTCGATCTGCCGCAGGTCATCCCGCTTTACGGCTGAGCGGGCGCCGTCGACTGGTCGCCGCCCAGCACGCGGTAGAGCGTGACGCGGTTGGTCGCCTGCTGAAGCCGTACCGCGATCTCCGTCCGGCGCGCCGAATAAAGGGTTCGCTGGGCGTCGAGATTGTCGAGAGAACTGGCGATGCCCCGGCGGTAGGTCGCCTCGGTCAGCCGCGCGGCGTCCTGTGTGGCCGCCGTGAAGGCGGAGGCTGCGCGTAGCCGCTCGGCCAGCGTGCCCTGATCGGCGAGCGCGTCGGCGGTTTCGCTGAACGCGGTCTGGATCGCCTTCTCGTAAGTCGCCAGCGCGGCATCACGCTGGGCTTTCGATACCGCGACATTGGCCGACAGGCCGCCGGCGTTGAAGATCGACCAGCTGCCATCGCCGCCCAGCGTCGTCGTGCGCGATGCGCCGTCGAACAGCGAGGAAAGCGAAGTGCTGGCAAAACCGATCAGCGCGCTGAGCGAAATCGACGGGAACAGCTGCGCCCTGGCAACGCCTATGTCGGCATTGGCGGCACGAAGCTGATACTCGGCCTGAACAACGTCCGGGCGGCGCAGCAGGACCTGCGTGCTGGTTCCGGCGGGCAGTTCGCTCAGGCCGGCGTTGACCTCGTCGATCCCGGCAGGAAGCAGGGTCTGATCGAAATCGGCGCCGATGAGCAGGCGGATGGCGTTGATGTCCTGCGCCAACTGTGCCTTTTGCGAAGCGACGTCGCCGTTGGCGGTTTCGAGCACCTGTTCTGCCTGGCGCAGTTCGGTACGCGCCGCGACGCCGCCCTTCAGGCGCGCGCCGGACAGGCGCACGCTGCCTGCGGCGTTGGCGGCGGTCGCCTGCGCGATATTCAGCAGGTCGCGGTCGGCGGCATAGGTCGCCCAGCCGAGCGCGAGATCGGCGACGAGGCCGAGACGCACGGTGCGCGCCGAGGCCTCGGTCGCCAGCGCGGTATCGCGCTGGGACTGGGTGGCGTTGGCCAGCTTGCCGAACAGATCCAACTCGAAGCTGGAGATGCCGCCTCGCAGGGTATAGTTCATCCCGTTCTGGCCGAAACCGCCGCCGGTTTCGCTATCGGTCGCGGAGGTTGTGGCGGTGACTGCCGGGAACTGATTGGCCCGCGTGACGCGCACCTGCGCCCGCGCGGCGGCGATGTTGGCCGCGGCAACCCGCAGGTCGCGGTTGTTGGTCAGGGCCTGCTCCACCAGCGCCTGCAGGCGCGGATCGCGGAACACTTCCTTGTAAGACACCAGCGGCAGCGAGGCCTCGCTCTGTGCGAGATAGGCATCGCCGACCGGCCACGATGCTGGGACCGGCGGGGCGGGAGCCACATACTTGGGCGCCAGCGAACAGGCGCCAAGAGCGAGGGCAGGGAGAACCCCCGCCATCAGCCGGGTGGTCACTGCGGTCAGGCGCTTCATGCGGTGTCTCCCGCGCGCTGCTTGCGCTCGGCCAGCTTTTCCCGTGCCTTGGCGATACCGTCGCGCACGCTGCGGCGCACGATGACGAAGAACAGCGGGATGTAGAAGATCGCCAGCAAGGTAGCAGTGAGCATGCCGCCGACCACCGCCGTGCCAATGGCGACGCGGCTGTTGGCACCGGCGCCGGTCGCCAGCGCCAGCGGCAGCACGCCGAAGATGAACGCGAAGCTGGTCATCAGGATCGGGCGCAGGCGGATGCGTGCGGCCTCCAGCGCGGCGTCGATGACGCGCTTGCCCTGACGTTCCGCCTGCTCCGCGAACTCGATCATGAGGATCGCGTTCTTGGCGGCGAGGCCCATCGTGGTGAGCAGACCGATCTGCAGGTAGACGTCGTTTTCAAGACCGCGCAGCGTCACGAAAGCGATAGCGCCAAGCAGGCCGAGCGGGATCACGAGGATGACCGCGACCGGGATCGACCAGCTTTCGTAAAGCGCGGCAAGGCACAGGAACACCACCAGCAGCGACAGCGCATAAAGCACCGGGCCCTGACCCGAGGACAACCGCTCCTGATAGGATGAACCGGCCCAGGCCACGCTGACGCCGGGGATGTCGGACGCCAGTTTTTCCATGAGGTTCATGGCCGTGCCCGAACTGACGCCCGACCCGGCATCGCCGGAGAATTCGTAGGCTGGCAAGCCGTTGAAACGCGAAGTGGAACTGGGCGCCGTCGACCAGCTGATCGTCGAGAATGCCGAGAATGGCGACATCTGGCCGTCCGATCCACGCACGAACCACTGCGCCAGGTCTTCCGGACGCGAGCGGAACTGCGCGTCTCCCTGCACATAGACGCGCTTGACGCGGCCCTTGTCGATGAAGTCGTTGACGTAGTTGCCGCCCCATGCGGTGGACAGGGTGGAATTCACATTGGCAGGCGTCAGGCCGAAGGCCGTGAGCGCGCGTGTGTTGGTATCGAGCTTGAGCGTAGAGACATCGGGCAGATTGCTCAGGCGCACGCCGGACAGCTGCGAATCTGCATTGGCGGCGGCAAGCAGCTTGTCGCGCGCTTCGGCGAACTTGTCGGCGCTGAGGCCATTGGCATTCTGCAGTTCGAGAGTGAAGCCCGAAGATGAGCCAAGACCGCGCACGGAACCCGGCACGAGAGCAAAGACCTGCGCATCGCGAAGGCCCCGGAAGGCGGCGCTGGCGCGCTTCACGATGGCGTCCGCACTGTCCTTGGGATCGGTGCGCTGCGACCAGTCGGTGAGGTTGACGAAGCCCTGGCCGCTGTTCTGCCCGGCTGCGCCCTGACCGCCGCCGGAAATGGTGAACATGCCTGCGTAATTGTTCTTTTCGTAGGTCATGAAGTACTTTTCGACCTCGTGCTGCACTTCTTCGGTGCGAGCGCGGGGCGTACCGGCGGGCAGGCGCCACTGGATCATGATGTTGCCCTGATCCTCGTTGGGTAGGAACCCGGTCGGCAGGCGCTGGAACATCATGAGCGTGATCACGCAGGTTACTGCGAACAGCCCGAGCCAGCGCCACTTGTGCTCGACCACGCGCTCGACCTTGCTGGCGTAGCTCTCGGTGATGCGCTCGAAACTGCTGTTGAACCAGATGTGGAACTTTTCCCAACCGCGCGCCAGCCAGGGCAGGTGGCGTTCGATCCAGGTCGGTTCGCGTTCTTCCTCGGGCACCTTGGCTTTGAGCAGGGTGGCCGTAAGGGCCGGGCTGAGGATCAGCGCCACAAGCACTGACAGTACCATGGCTGCTACGATCGTCAGCGAGAACTGGCGGTAGATAACCCCCGTCGATCCGCCGAAGAAGGCCATGGGCAGGAACACCGCCGATAGCACGAGGGCGATTGCGACCAGTGCCGTCTGGATTTCCTCCATCGACTTGATCGTCGCATCACGCGGGGTCATGCCGGGATTTTCCTCCAGCAGTCGCTCGACGTTCTCCACCACGACGATGGCGTCGTCGACCAGCAGGCCGATGGCAAGCACAAGCCCGAACAGGGTCAGCGTGTTGATCGAGAAACCGGCGAGATAGAATATCGCAAACGTGCCCAGCAGCACCACCGGCACCGCGATCGCCGGGATCAGCGTGGCGCGCCAGCTTTGCAGGAACACGAACATGACGATGACGACGAGGATGATCGCCTCGAACAGCGCCTTCTCGACTTCTTCGACCGACAGCTTGATGAAATCGGTGGAATCGCTGCCGTAGATGTATTTCACCCCATCGGGCATATCCGCCGCGAGGGCCTGCATCTTGGCCTTGACCGACTCTGCGGTGGCCAGCGCATCGGCGCCGGGAGAGAGCGAGATGGAGATGCCGGCGCCGGGGTGGCCGTTGACGCGGCTGACCGAAGTGTAGTTTTCTGCGCCGATCTCGACGCGGGCCACGTCGCCCACGGTGACTGCGGAACCGTCTGCGTTTGTCTTGAGGACGATCGCGCGGAACTGTTCGGGGGTCTGCAGGCGCGATCCGGCGGTGAGGACGGCGTTGATCGCCTGGCCCTGCGGCGCGGGCAGGCCGCCCACTTCACCGGCGGCGACCTCGGTATTCTGTGCCTGGATCGCAGAGGTGACATCGCTGGGCATCAGCGCGACCGCAGCGAGTTTGCGCGGGTCGAGCCAGATTCGCATTGCGTGGGGGGCGCCGAACACGTTGACGTCGCCCACGCCCTGAACGCGCGAAAGTGGGTCCTGGATGTTCGAGGTCAGATAGTCCGACACGTCCTGGTTGGAGCGGGTGTCGGTCTCGTCGTAGACAGCCACCAGCAGCAGCTGGTCGGGGTTCGACTTGGTGACCGTGACGCCCTGTGCCTGCACCGTCTGGGGCAGGCGCGGGAGGGCCGATTGAACCTTGTTCTGGACCTGGACCTGCGCGATGTCGGGGTCGGTGCCCTTGGCGAAGACCGCGCTGATCGAGGCCGATCCACGGTTGCTCGACGAGGAACTGAAGTAGAGCAGGCCATCGATGCCGGTCAGCTGCTGCTCGATGATCTGGGTGACCGAATTTTCGATCGTCTGCGCCGAGGCGCCCTGATAGGTCGCGCGGATGTTGACCTGGGTCGGCGCGATATCGGGGTACTGCTCGTTCGGCAGGTAGTTGAGCGCGCCGAGGCCGGCGAGCATGACGATGATCGCCAGCACCCAGGCGAAGATCGGGCGATCGATGAATATGCGGGACATCTGGCGTCAGCCGCCCTTGTTCGCTGGCGCGCCGGGAGCGCCGCCTTTGGCCCCGCCATCCTTCGGAGGCGCCACGGTCTGCGGGGCGGTGCTGGCCACGGCCTTGATCGCCGCACCCTGGCGCAGGCCGTTCAGTCCCTGAACGATGACCTTGTCGCCTTTGGCGAGGCCGGAGGTGATCACAGCGTTTTCGCCATAAGTGCGGTCTGCGATGACCTTGCGGCGCACGGCCTTGTTGTCGGCGCCGGCGAGCATGACGTAGGCGGTTCCGTCGAAATCGCGCTGGACCGCATTCTGGGGAACGAGGATCGCGTTGGGGTCTGACGCCTGGTCGAACATCGCAGTCACGAACATGCCGGGCAGGAGCAGGCCGTCGGGATTGGGGAAGCGGGCGCGCAGGGTTACGGTGCCGGTGGTCTGGTCGACCGTCACTTCGGAGAATTGAACCGTGCCGGTCTGCGGATAGCGGGTTCCGCCATCGAGCTGCAGGTGGACTTCGGTGCTGCCGGGCTGGACGCCGCCTTCAGCCAGCTTGCGGCGCAGCGCCACGAGGTCGGCCGCGGACTGCTGCATGTCGACGTAGATCGGGTCCATGCGCTGGATGACGGCGAGCGGATCGGTCTGGCTGGCGCTGGCAAGCGCGCCGACGGTAACCAGTGACCGTCCGATGCGGCCGCTGATCGGGGCGGGTACGGTGGTGAAGCGCAGGTTGATGCGCGCAGTATCCAGCGTGGCGGCGTTCTGGGCGATGGCGGCCTTGGCGACGCGCGATGCGGACAAGGCATCGGTGTAGTCCTGCTTGGCGACGGCCTCCATCTCGGCGAGCGGGCGATAGCGTTCAGCTTTGACGCCAGCGGCCTCCGCCGAAGCGCGGGCGCTGGCGAGGTTCGCCTGCGCCTGGTTCACGGCGGCGCGGTAAAGGCTGGGGTCGACCTCGAACAGAGGCTGGCCGGCTTTCACCAGGCTGCCTTCCGTGAAGAAACGCTTGCGGATGACGCCGTTGACCTGCGGGCGGACCTCGGAAGTCTCGAACGCGACGGTGCGGCCGCTCAGCGTGACGGCCATCGGAACGCTGGTGGCGCCGGCGACGATGTATCCAACCGCCGCGCCGGGCTTCTGGCCCGCATCCTTGTTCGATTCGCCCGAACAGGCGGAAAGGGCAGCGGCTGCAAACAGAACAACGGACAAGGGCCTGCCATGCCGCCAGCGGAGGGCCTTGGGGGGATAGATTTTCAAGTCGCACGCCTTCTAGGTCAGGTCTCGTTCTATTGAAGCAATGCCGCAGCCTCGCAAGCGTGCATTTCGCAGGTGCGACAATTTGCGACTAAAGATCAACATGCCGCGACATCTAACGATGTGGACGGCACATGGTCATCCAGAAAAGGCCTCAATAACGAGGTGATCTGCATAGCGATTTTTCAGGAACGGGGAAAGTGGTGCCCGAGGACGGATTCGAACCGCCGACACTGCGATTTTCAGTCGCATGCTCTACCAACTGAGCTACTCGGGCACTGCCTGCATGGTCGCTCCGAAAGGGAGTAACCAGCGGTTGGTGGCGGGCCTATGGCCAAGCCAGCGGAGCTTGGCAAGCCCTTGATGACGAGAAAATTTCAATCGTCCTGTGGATTGTCCTCAAAGCCAGGCGCATCGCTGGTCAGATCGGCAGGGTGGCCGGGCAGGGCATAACCATCTTCCAGCCACTGCAGGAGATCGCGGTCGCGGCAGCGCTTAGAGCAGAAGGGGGTATGCTCTGCCACGCGGGGTTTGCCGCAGATGGGGCATTTGCGTCCGGTTGTCGTCATGACGACAGCGCCTGCGCGAATCCGCCGCCAAGCGCAAGGGTGCGATCCTCGTTCCAGCGAAGCACGCGCCCGGTGCGGCGGGCAAGCTGGGCGAGCCACTCGTCCGTTGTGGCTGCGCGCACGGCGGGGTGGGCGGTAAGCAGCAACGCGCCCGGCTCGCTCACCGATTCGGCGCGGCGCAGCAGGAGGCGGGCAGCGGCGCCGGCGGGGTCCGCGCGCACGCGCTGCGCGATCGAGGGGCGTTGGAGGCGGGCGACCAGTTGGACGAAGCCGAAGCCGTTCATCGCCGTGCGTTGATGGGGCCAGTGGTCCAGCGCGGCGGCCAGCGCCTCGTCCACCGCGCGGCGGTCCTCTTTGCGTTCAAGCGACGGGAAGTCGATGCCGATCGACCCTGCAAGGTCGAGCCGCCCCACGGCGTCGGCGATCGCGGGCACGGCAGCCAGCGCCAGTGCGCGGGGGGGTAGGGTGCCGTCGATGTCGATCAGCGTCATGGCGGGCGTCGGCGTCACCACCAGGGAGCCGCCTTCGAAATCAATAACGCCGTCCAGCGCTTCGGCAATGATTTCCGGCCATGGGTCTTCGGGGAAGCGGCGCAGGGTGCGCACCGGGAGGCCGCCTGCCTGCAGGGATTGTGCGAGCGTCGGGGCCGGGCGGACAGGCAGGTCGCTGGCCCGGGCCTGCGCGCGCTTGAGGCGTCCGGTTTCGGCCATGGCGGCGCGGGTCACGATCACGCGCTGGCGGGCGCCTTGGCTGGCGGAAGTCGGCAGGCCGTCCACCAGGGCTTCCTCACCCGAATCGAAACGAACGGTGCCGCGCGGCGATCCGGCGCGGCGGGAAGTCAGAACGGCATCGGCCACTTCACCGGCGGCAAGGCGGCCGGGCCAGTCCAGCCGGGCGGCAAGGACCTGGCCGTCCTCTACCAGGATCGCGCGGGTTTCGCCGATCCCGTCCTCGATGAGCCATTCAGCCAAGGGCGAAGCCCGCCGCGAGCAGCAGCGCGCGCGTTTCGAACAGGGGGAGCCCGACGACGCCCGAGTGGCTGCCGGAAATAGATACGATGAGCCCCTCGGCGCTGCCCTGAATGGCATAGCCGCCGGCCTTGCCCTCCCATTCGCCGCCGGCGATGTAGGCTTCGATCTCGGCATGGCTGAGCTGCTTGAAGCGCACGATCGTCTCGCTCAGGCGTTCGCGCAGGGTGCCGTCGGGGCTGCGCAGCGCGATGGCCGAGAGCACACGGTGACGGCGGCCGGAGAGCAGCGCCAGGCAGGCGCGCGCAGTGGCCTCGTCCTCGGCCTTGGACAGGATGCGGCGGCCGCAGGCGACCACCGTGTCACCCGCCAGGACGCAGGCATCCGGCGCGCAGATGGCCAGCGCTTTTTCGCGGGCCATGCGGCGGGCATAGTCGCGCGGCACTTCGCGGGGCTGCGGGGTTTCGTCGATGTCGGCGGCTTCGATGGCGTCCGGCGTTATGCCAAGGCGGGCGATCAGTTCGCGCCTGCGGGGGCTGGCCGATGCCAGGACTAGTTGGGGCATCAGCTTTGGCACCAGTGTCGAGGGAAGGGGCTTCGCCTGTAGCGTTGCCGGGTGGCAGATCAACCGCCAAACTGACCGGGACCGCCGCGACCGGGCATGAAACGATAGGTAACGCGGCCCTTGGAAAGATCATAAGGCGTCAGTTCCACAAGAACCTCGTCGCCGACCAGCACGCGGATTCGGTTCTTGCGCATCTTGCCAGCAGTATGTCCCAGGATTTCATGACCGTTTTCCAACTCCACGCGAAACATCGCGTTGGGTAGAAGTTCGACCACGCGGCCGCGCATCTCCAGGAGTTCTTCTTTCGCCATTGGCGATCGGGTCCGTACCTTCCGGTGTGTCGCAAGTGGCATAACCAGCGCCTTGCCAAAATGGAAGCCTCGGCAAAGGGTTGGGAAATCCACAGGGGGCAGTTTTTGGGGTTCGGGCCTTGATGCCGGCCGACGTGCCCGGGAACTATACTTACGCAAGGGTGCGCGATGAAGTGCGGGGCGCTGCGCGGTCTTAATGCGCGTTTCCCGGTTCATCGCAGCGCAAGACAATTGCGACAAAATGATACGGCGCAGTGGCTTGTGGTTCGAATGAGCCCGAGGCAATGGGACGTCAGGGCGAGGAACATCGAATTTTGAACAAATGCTCTTGGCGGAGACTGCACTTGCGTTCCTTACCTCTGATCAGCCTGGTTGCATGTCTGGGCATGCCTGCTGTTGCGATGGCCGCGGAAGCGCCGGCGCCAATGGTCGAGAAAGACGATAAAAACGACGATTCGCTCGAAGTTCACGGCGACGAGATCCTCGTCATGTCGCCGCGCATCATCGGCCAGATCGACGTGCCGCAGCAACCGATCGAAGTATTCGACGAAGAGGACATTGCCTCCTACGGCGTAAGCTCGATCGAGGAACTGCTCGACGCGATCAGCCCGCAGACCGGTAGCGGACGCGGGCGCGGCGACGGTCGGCCGGTGATGCTGCTCAACGGCCAGCGCATCACCAGCTTCCGCGAGATGCGCAATATCCCGCCAGAGGCGATCCGCCGCCTTGAGGTGCTGCCCGAGGAAGTGGCGCTGCGCTTTGGCTATGCGGCGAGCCAGCGGGTGGTGAACATCATCCTCAAGAACGAGTTTGCCGCCGTCACCACCTCGGACGAGTACAACCGCCCGACGCGCGGCGGCTATGACAATTACGAGCTGGAAACCGGCCTGTTCAAAGTCGCCGGGCCGCGCCGCTACAACGTCACCGCCAAGCTTGACCAGACATCCATGCTGACCGAGGCGGAGCGCAACATCGAACAGGAAGCCTCGCGCGTTTCGAACGTCACCGGCGATCCCGATCCTGCACGCTATCGCAGCCTGGCGGCGAGCGATTCCGAATTTGTGCTGGAAGGCACGATGACTCAAGGCCTTGGTGATGGCGGCTTTGGTGGCTCGCTCACGGCGACGGGCGGTTACACGCGCTCGCAGACGACGTCGCTATCGGGTCTGGATGCCGTCACGCTGACCAACGGCGCAGGCGAAAACGCGCTGCGTACGCTACCTGATCCGCTTACCACCCGCTCGGTATCCGACACGTTCGAGGGCGGCCTCGGTTATTCGACGCTGATCGGGGAATGGCAGCTTAGCGCCACGTCCAACGCCACTTATGTCGATACCAATACCCGCGTCGATCGCAGGCGGGACACCTCTGCGCTGGCTGATGCGGCGCTGGCCGGAACGCTGGCGATAGACGGGGCGCTGCCCTTCGTGCCCGGCGCCGGGGTTGATGTCGCCACCACGCGCCAGCTGACGCTGTCCAACCTCGCGACTATCTCGGGCAAGCCGTTCCGCATGCCCGCGGGCGAGGCGAACCTGACCGTCAAGGCCGGATACGATTTCGACCGCTCGGTAAGCGAGGATACCCGTACAACCTTCGGCGCCGTCACTCTCAAGCGCGGCGACGTGCTGGGCGGCGTCAACCTGGCTCTGCCGCTGACCAGCAAGGGTGAGGATTTCCTCGGCGCGGTAGGCGATATCACCCTGAATCTGAGCGGCGGGCTGGACCACCTTTCCGATTTCGGCACGC
The DNA here is from genome assembly GCF_001046635.1 of Novosphingobium barchaimii LL02. GTDB lineage: Bacteria > Pseudomonadota > Alphaproteobacteria > Sphingomonadales > Sphingomonadaceae > Novosphingobium > Novosphingobium barchaimii. Next base: position 960,602 of record NZ_KQ130452.1, on the reverse strand, counting down.
TCAAGGACTGGAGCGCGGGCCTCACGTGGTCGCCCACCGACACTCTGACTCTTCAGGCCAGCTATATCGTCGACGAAGCGGCGCCCAAGCTGACGCAGCTGGCCGCGCCGACGATCCTGACCTACAATGTTGCCGTCTACGATTTCACCAAGGCGACCAGCGCATTGGTCAACGTGACCAGCGGCGGCAATCCCGATCTGAAGAAGGAAACGCAGCGCGACTGGAAGATTTCGGCGCAGTGGAAGCTGCCGTTCATGCAGCGCTCCAATCTTCTCGTCGAATATTTCCGCAACCGTTCGAGTGATGTGACGCAGGCGTTCCCGCTGCTCACCCCGGCGATCGAGTCGGCATTCCCCGGCCGCGTGACCCGCGACGGTGACGGCAACCTGATCGCCATCGACCGCCGCGCGGTGACATTCGACGAGGTCAAAAGCTCGTCGCTGCGCTGGGGTATCAATCTGTCCGGCAGTCTTGGCGGCGCTGGGTCGTCGGGTTCGGGCAGCGGCGAGGCCCGGGGCGGTTCCGAGGGCGCTTCGGCGCGGCGCAGCGCAGGCACCGGCGGGCCGGTCGTCGGGGCGACCGGGCCGATGCCGGGCGTCCAGACGCTGGGCGGGCAGACGCGGGAGGGGCAGTCTTCGGCGACGCCGGGCGCGCGTCCGTCCTTTGACCCCTCGCGCTTTGCGGCGATGCGCCAGCAGCTTTGCGCGCCCGGGGCCGGTGAGCCCGATCTTTCGAAGATTCCCGAACGTATGCGCGAGCGTCTCATCGGCGCGGACGGCAAGATCGACCCGGCCAAGCTGGCCGAATTCAAGACGCGCGCCTGCGCGGCCGAGGGAGCTGCCGGGCCGGGTGCGGGCGGTGTCCCCGATCCGCAGCGCTTCGAGCGACTTCGTACCGCGCTGTGTGCGGGTGGCAGCGGTCCGCCGGATGTTGCCAGCCTGCCTGACCGTATGCGGGAGCGGCTGATGGGCGCGGACGGCAAGGTCGATCCCGAGCGTCTGGCACAGCTGCGCCAACGGTTTTGCTCCGCCGATGGGACCGGGCAGGGCGCTGCGCCCGCGCAGGCGGGCGATACCATGCGCGAGATGCGCTTTGCGGGCGGTCCTCCTGCGGCGGAAGCCGGCGGTCCGGGTGGAACCCGCGCGGAAGGTTCCGGCGACAGAAGCGGCCCGCGCGGTGCCGGAGGCCCAGGCGGTCCCGGCGGCGGCATGGGTATGGGCCCCGGCGGGCGCGGCCCCGGCAGCCGCTGGAACATCGCGGTCTACCATACCTGGCGCTTTACCGACACGGTCCGCATCGCGCCGGGCGTGCCGATCCTCGATCAGCTCAACGGCGATGCCATCGGCGCAGGCGGCACGCCGCGCCATGCTATCGAGGCAGAGGGCGGGCTGTTCAAGAACGGCTACGGCCTGCGCCTGAAGGCCGAGTGGGAAGCACCTGCGAAGGTCAATGGCTCTGGCCAGCCGGGCAGTTCGGATCTGCGCTTCGGCAGCACGTTCGATCTTTCGCTGCGCATCTTCGCCGATCTGGGCCGCAACGAGGCACTCGTCGCGAAAATGCCGTTCCTCAAGGGCACGCGCCTTTCCTTCGTGGCCGACAACCTCCTCGATTCGCGTCAGCGCGTCACGGATGAGAACGGTGCGGTGCCGCTTGCCTACCAGCGCGCTTATCGCAATCCGCAGGGCCGCGTGGTCGGCATCGATTTCCGCAAGATGTTCTGAGGATATAGGACCGGCGGGTCTACCGATCCTTCGCGCCATGCCCTATCTGACGGGCATGGCGCGAACACCTGCCGGTACTCAAGGCACCCCCAATGGCACCGAACGCTTCAACGAGGAGCGCGCGGTTTCGAGCATACGCGGCTCTGAACAGCCCGATCTCCAGGCAGGGGTCGAGGTGATCCGCGACACCGTACGCACCCTGCCGGTCAAGCCCGGCGTCTACCGCATGCAGGATGCGCGCGGCGATGTGCTCTATGTCGGCAAGGCGCGGGCGCTGAAGAACCGCGTAGCCAACTATACGCAATGGGAACGCCTGCCCGGCCGCCTGCAGCGCATGGTCAGCCAGACACGCTCGATGACCATCGTCACCACCAATTCCGAGGCCGAGGCGCTGTTGCTCGAAGCGCAGCTTATCAAGCGCTTCCGCCCGCCATACAACGTACTGCTGCGCGACGACAAATCGTTCCCTTTCATCCTGCTGCGTACCGATCATGAATATCCCCGCATCATGAAGCATCGCGGCGCGCGGCGGCTGAAGGGCAATTACTATGGCCCCTTCGCCAGCGCCGGTTCGGTGAACACCACGATCAACGCCCTGCAGAAGCTGTTCCTGCTGCGAAGCTGCACCGACAGCTTTTTTGCCCGGCGCGACCGGCCCTGCCTGCTTTACCAGATCAAGCGCTGTTCGGCTCCGTGCGTGGGCCGCATAGACGAGGCCGGCTACGAGGAACTGGTGCGCGAGGCGAAGGACTTCCTCGGCGGCAAGTCCAACGCGGTGCAGCGCAAGATCGAGGTGCAGATGGCGCAGGCCGCGCAGGATCTCGATTTCGAGCGCGCGGCTATGCTGCGCGACCGCCTGCGCGCCGCCACGTTCATTCAAGGCAGTCAGGCGATCAATGCCGAAGGCGTCGACAACGCTGATATCTTTGCGATGGCAACGCATGGCGGGCAGGTGGGCGTGCAGGCGTTCTTCATCCGCGGCGGCCAGAACTGGGGCCACCGCGCGTTCTTCCCTTCCCACACCGAGGGGTTGAGCGAGGAGGAAGTGATGCAGAGCTTCCTTGCCCAGTTCTATGAGGAGGTGCCCCCGGCGCGCTGTATCCTGATCGACCGCGAACTGCCCGAGGCGGATCTTCTGGCCGAAGCCCTGCGCGAAGGGGCGGGCGGCAAGGTGGAAATCTCGGTCCCCCAGCGGGGCAGTCGCCGGCAGCTGGTTGCGCAGGCCACGCGTAACGCGGTGGAGGCCCTCGAACGCCGCCTTGCCGAGCGGGGTACGCAGGCCAGGACCCACCGCGAAATGGCAGAGTTCCTCGAACTGCCGGACATACCGCAGCGGATCGAGGTCTACGACAACAGCCATATCCAGGGTACGCAAGCCGTCGGCGCCATGATCGTCGCCGGGGCTGAGGGTTTCATCAACAACCAGTACCGCAAGTTCAACATCAAGACCGCGCAGAGCGACGACGACTTCGCAATGATGCGCGAGGTCATGACCCGCCGTTTCGGCCGGGTGCAGGAGGAAGACCCGGAACGGCAGGGCGGAACCTGGCCCGATCTCGTCCTTATCGATGGCGGTAAGGGGCAGATGAACGCGGTGAAGGATGCGCTGGAGGAACTCGGCATCGAGGACGTGGCGCTGATCGCCATCGCCAAGGGCCCGCATCACGGCCGCGAAGGGCGCGAGGTGTTCCACTTCCCTGATGGCCGCGAAAAGATGCTGCCGGTCAATTCGCCGGTGCTGTTCTATCTTCAGCGTCTCCGCGACGAAGTCCATCGCTTCGTCATCGGCGCCCACCGCGCCAAGCGCAGCCGAGCGATCAGCGCCAGTCCGCTGGATGAAATCCCCGGCATTGGCCCGGCGAGGAAGAGAGCGCTATTGCTGCATTTCGGCACGGCGGGCAAAGTGCGCGCGGCCAGCCTGGAAGATCTTCAGCGTGCACCGGGGGTAAGCGTAGCCGTCGCTCAAACGATCTACGACTTTTACCACCCGCGCGGATAAAACGGCTTTCCGGTCATGCGGGGCGCAGCTTCGCGGTCGTGATATGCCAGCCTTGCGAGATGCCCATGCCGCGATTGATCTGGCGCAGGTCGTAGCTGCCGGTGAAACGCTGGTGTCTGCCATCGTCCAGTTCGGCGTCGATCGTTACAGGCACCGTCACATAAATCGACCCGGCGCCGCCCTCGATGCTTGAGACCTTGCCGATCTCCACATGGGTTCGGCGGGTCTGGGCGTAGCCGCTGGCGAACTGGTCAAGCGTCTGCGCGGGATTGCCGTCTGGCCCCCATAGCGACCATGCTGCGGCATAGTCACGCGCGTTGACGGCATCGTAGAAGCGCCGGACAAGGTCGGCAGCGGCCTCGCGGCCAATGGGATCCGAAGCGCAAGCAGGTGTCTTTACGAAGTCTTCGCCAAGGATAGCGCAGCCGCGCGCGACTTCGTTGCGGATCATGGCGCAGGAGTTTTCCGCGTTGCACGGCGGGCGCGTAGCGGGCGATACGGCCCGGCACTGCGCGACCAGCTTGCGCGCGGCGCTCTCGCCGATGTCCGCCGCGCAGGATAGGGGGGCGGAGGATGAAGGTGCCTGGATAGCGGTCGCCGGCTTCTCCTGGACCGCGAGGCTCGACGAAGATGATGGCGACGCCAGCTCGCTGGTCGCGGCATCGCCGCTTAGCTCGGCGGACTTGCTGGAGGGCGCCGGTGCGGGCTGCTCGCCGCTATCGCCGCACCCGGAGGCGACCAGCGCGAATATGCCCAGCAGCGGCACGGTCAGATGGTTGGAAAATCTCATCCGGCAATCCTCATCGTCATCCCGGCCTGTGCTGTCGGCCTGCGATCACAACGGAAAAGCCCAGGCCATGTTCCTGCAGCCGCGTCGAGCAGCGGAGTCGACGCGGCGGATGCAGCCCTTGGTGAGGACTCAGTTCTTGGGGACGGGCTGCCTTACGTCGGGCTCGGACTTGAAGGCCAGTTCGCCGTCGTCCTTGCCTTTTCTCTTGCCGCTCTTGGCCTCCTTCTTTTCCGCACTCTTTATCTCGTCGAGACGCGCCTGAACGACGCTGGCGGGCGCGGGCGATGCCGGATAGCGGCACCCCTTCGCCTGGCCCAGGCCCTTGAGATATCCGCGCCGGGTGAGGCCCGCCTGGATCGCCGCGTTGACCTTGCGGTCCTGCGCGTTGGCGCCCGAGACTTCGCGGATAAGGCCGCGGAAGGGGATAAAGGACGCGACCACCCACTTCCCCACGCGGCCAGCGCTTATCCGGTCACGTTCAGCTTGAGGCAGATCGATGTCGGGCCCCAGTACTTCGTCCAGTTCCTGAATCGCGCCAGCGATCTGGCGGCACTTGCCCAGCCCCGCCATGGCATAGGGCTGCGCGGTCGCCTTCACCAGCAAAGGCGGAATCTCGCCATCGCGGCCCACGTTAAGATCGTTCATCGGGGTCTTGGCGACATCCACGGCGTCGGGATCGCGGTTGGTGATCGCCTTGTCGTCCTGCCGTGCGATTGCGGGCGTCGCGAGAATTCCCGCGACGATGACCGCGTTGAGCCAGTATTTGCGCATCCCTGTATCCTTCTGTCCGTTCCGGCGCGGCGACCTCCGAATTGGAGCCGCCCGATCGAACCGCGCCGCGTATCTGCAGGTCGACCGGACCTGCGCAAGTTCATTTCATTCACGTGAACGTGTCACACGCGTCCTCGTTCCCGGTATCCAGGCCACGTTTCAGCCAGCGCATGCGTTCGGCGCTGGAACCGTGGGTGAAGCTCTCGGGGCTGACGGCCTGGCCGGAATTTTTCATTAGCGTATCGTCGCCGATGGCGCTGGCGGCGGTAAGGCCTTCTTCCATATCGCCCGGCTCGATCAGTTCGCGGTTCTTGCCCGCCCATACACCGGCATAACAGTCTGCCTGAAGTTCCATCTTCACTTGAAGCGCGTTGGACTGCGAGGGACTGCGCTGCTGCGCCTGCCGGACCTGCGCATTTATGCCCTGTAATTGCTGCAGGTGGTGGCCGTATTCATGGGCCATCACGTAATATCGGGCGAAATCGCCCTTGGCGCCCAGTTCCTTGTCGAGCTGGTCGTAGAAACTGGTGTCGATGTATATGCCCTGGTCTGCCGGGCAGTAGAACGGGCCCATGGAACTCTGCGCTGCTCCGCAGCCGCTGCGCGTGCCGCCTTTGTAAAAATTCAGGGTCGGCTGTTCAAAGGAGATATTCGCCTTCTGGAACAGTGGCTGCCAGGTGCGGTTGAGCGAATCGAGCGCATTGCAAGATTCGGTCGCATAGGCATTCTCGGTGCAATATTCCTCCACCGTCTTGGGCGGGGCAGCCGGTGCAGACGTGGATGTCTGTTGCTGTACGTTTTGCAGCGAGCCAAGCATCTGACCGGGATCGACCCCGAAGACCAGCGCACCGATCAGCACGATCACGATGGTGCCGCAGCCCATCTTTCCGCCGCCGCCGCCGGGAAAACCACCGCCGCCCCCACCGGAGACGCGGATGTTGCTGGGATCGAACCTGGTTAGCCTCATCGGTGAATAGTCCTTCCCTCTGTTCCTGCCGCACTAAACCTTCTTGCAGCGGGCTGATCAATTCGCAATCGCCGCCACTGTTCCGCCCCACGTGCGCAGCACGGTGACTGTTGCTCCATCGCGTCATGTGAGGATGGCGCGGTTAAAAATGATGCGAAGTGCCCGCAGCGGCGGAGATTTTTCAACCGTTGCCGATTTTGTGTCGTATAGGTGCGGGACGATGAAGGCGGGTGCTTTTACAGCAGGGGCATGGGTTTGGAGAACGGCTGCGGGCTTGGCGCTTGCAGCTGCTCTGATACCTGTGTCGATGATAGCCGCCAGCGTCAGCCGCGCCGACCGCGAGATCGAGGCCCGGCTGCGCGCGCATATCGACATTCTCGCCAGCGACGATTTTGACGGCCGCGAACCCGGCACCGAGGGCGAGGCGAAGACCCTTCGCTACCTTGCCCGGCAGTGGTTCGACATCGGCCTGGTTTCGGGCACCAACGATCCTGGTAACGAGTGGTTCGCACCCGTCACTCTTGTCGCCCGCGAACCCGAGACGGGCACCGCGCAGTTTCTGCGCCGGGGTTACCGCACGACGATCGCACCCAAGGATGTGCTGGTCCTGACATCGGGCAAGCGCAGTCTTGTGCGCAATGCGCCGCTGCTGTTCGTGGGCAAGGCCCGCAGCCAGGACTTTTCGCGCACCGAACTGGCGGGCCGCATCGCGGTCGTGCTCGATGGCGATACGCCCGACAGCGCCCGGCAGAACGATCTGCTGACGCAAGGCGCCTCCGCGGTGCTGACTGTGTTGGATGGGGAGCGCAGCCTTGAGGAAGTCGCCGCGCGGCGGCAGCGCACCGGCTATGCCCTGTCAGAGGATTCGCTGGGCGGCGATCTCGAGGCTTTTGTCGGCCGCGCGACGATGGAGACGCTGCTCAAGGGTACGGCGCATAGCCTTGCCTCGCTGGAAGCGGCGGCGGCCGCCCCCGATTTCGTGCCGATCATGCTGGACGTTACCGCCTCACTGGAAGCCAGTACGAACGAGACGACGATCCGCACCCACAACCTCATCGGCAAGCTGCCGGGCCGCAACAGGCAGGCGGGCGCAGTGATGTTCGTGGCCCATTGGGACCATTTCGGAGAATGCGGAGAAGCGCCTGCCGAAGATGTGATCTGCAATGGCGCGATAGACAATGCCAGCGGCGTCGCGGCGATGACCGAGATCGCTCGCCGGCTGGCACGCACTCAGCAGATGGACCGCGACGTTTATTTCCTCGCCACCACCGGTGAGGAACTGGGCCTGTTGGGCGCTCATGCCTTTGCCGAAGAGCCGCCGCTCCCGCTGGAAAAGATTGTCGCTGCCTTCAACATCGATTCGATCGCGATCGCCCCGCGCAAGACGCCTTTCGCCATCGTCGGGCGCGGCATGACCGGGCTGGACAAGGATATTGCACGCGTCGCCAAGGCCGAGGGCTTCAAGCTGCGCGAAAACGACGAGGCCAACGAATTCGTCAAGCGGCAGGACGGCTGGGCCTTGCTACAGCACGATATTCCAGCGGTAATGGTCACGACGGCTTACGGTGACATCGACCGGATGCGCGCCTTTTTCGACACCGACTATCACCGCCCCAGCGACGACCTTTCGCACCCGCTTCTGCTTGAGGGCGCGGTCGATGATGTCAAGATGCTTACCGCGCTTGGCCGATGGTTCGGGGATGCCCGCAGGGTTCCGGTTGCAGGCCCATCCGCGAAAGCCGCGGTAAAGTCACCCGCCGCCGCGAAATGACCCCCTAGCGCCCGGGGGTGCCTTTGATTACATGGGCCGCCACGATTCTCCCCGCAAAGGCATTGGTGGCGCACATGGATATCCAGCTCGGACTTACTTTCGACGACGTGTTGCTGCGTCCAGCAAAGTCCGACATCGTGCCTACCCAGGCCGATACCCGTACCATGCTGACCCGCACCATCGGGCTTAACATTCCCGTCATCTCCTCGGCGATGGACACCGTGACCGAGGCGGACATGGCGATCGCCATGGCGCAAATGGGCGGCATCGGCGTACTTCACCGCAACCTCACCATCGAGGAACAGTGCGCCGCCGTCCGCCAGGTCAAGCGTTTTGAGAGCGGTATGGTGGTCAACCCAATCACCATCGATCCCAACGCCACGTTGGGCCAGGCGCAGGCGCTGATGATGGCCAACAAGATCAGCGGCATTCCGGTGGTCGAGGCTTCGGGCCGGCTGGTGGGCATCCTTACCAACCGCGACGTTCGCTTCGCTGACAACCCGATGCAACCGGTGCGCGAACTGATGACGCATGAGAACCTTGCGACGGTGGGCATCGGCGTCGGCAAGGAAGAGGCGCGTCGTCTGCTGCACCAGCGCCGGATCGAAAAGCTGCTGGTCGTCGATGAAGGCTTCCACTGCGTGGGCCTGATCACCGTCAAGGACATCGAGAAGGCCGTAACGTACCCGGACGCAACCAAGGACGGCGCCGGCCGCCTGCGCGTTGCCGCCGCCACCACCGTGGGCGACAAGGGCTTCGAGCGCACTGAGGCGCTGCTCGCCGCCGAGTGCGACGTGGTCGTCATCGACACCGCACATGGCCACAACAAGGACGTGGCGCTGGCCGTCGAGCGCGTTAAGCGCCTGTCGAATTCGGCGCAGGTCATCGCCGGCAATGTCGCCACCGCCGAGGCAGCGCGCGCTCTGATCGATGCCGGTGCGGACTGCATCAAGGTGGGCATCGGCCCGGGTTCGATCTGCACCACGCGCATCGTCGCGGGCGTCGGCGTGCCGCAGCTGACCGCCGTCATGGAAGCCGCCGAGGAAGCCGACAAGTCCGGCGTTCCGGTGATCGCCGATGGCGGCCTGCGCACTTCGGGCGACGCTGCCAAAGCACTTGCCGCTGGTGCCTCGACGATCATGGTCGGCTCGATGCTGGCCGGAACCGAGGAAGCGCCGGGCGAGACGTTCCTCTACCAAGGCCGCGCCTACAAGTCGTACCGCGGCATGGGTTCGGTGGGCGCGATGGGCCGGGGTTCGGCCGACCGCTATTTCCAGGGTGACATCAAGGACCAGATGAAGCTGGTGCCCGAGGGTATCGAAGGCCAGGTGGCCTACAAGGGCCCTGCGCGCGACGTGATCCATCAGTTGGTCGGCGGCATCAAGGCGGCAATGGGTTACACTGGCTCGCCAACCATCGACGACATGCGCCGCAACTCGAAGTTCATCCGCATCACGGGTGCGGGCCTTCGCGAGAGCCACGTTCACGACGTGACGATCACCCGCGAAGCGCCGAACTATCCCACGCGCTGATAAACCGACTTTCCTCCCCGAACCGGGGGAGGGAGCCATCGCGCGGCGATGGTGGAGGGGCACGCGAACGATGGCGTGCCCTTTTGTCGCTTTGCCCGCAGTCTCTCCTTACCGGGAAAGAGTTTCATGACCCCCGCCGCCCGCGTCCAGGCCGCGATCGAAGTGCTGGACCTCGTGATCGAGGCGGCCCGTTCGAACGGCGCGCCGGCTGATCGCCTGATCGGCGACTGGTTCCGCACCCGCCGCTTCGCCGGCAGCGGTGACCGCCGCGCCGTGCGCGAGCTGGCCTACCGCGCGATCCGCCTCTGCGGCGAAGTGCCTGAAACCGGCCGTGCGGCAATGCTGCGCGTTGCCGGGGAGGACCCGCAGGTTGCCGCGCTGTTCGACGGTTCTCGCCATGCTCCGGCTGCTATCGTGGCGGGGGAGCAGGCGGCTGCGGGCGGTATCGCCCCGGCCTGGCTGATGCAGCGCCTTGCCGAAAGCGGCATCGATGCGGCGCAGGCAGAATCGCTTCTGGACCGCGCTCCGCTCGACATTCGCGTCAACACGCTGCGAGCGGGTGTGCTGGAACTGCCCGAGGGCGGTCAGCGCTCCGTTGCTGCCAATGGCTGGCGCTATCCGCCTGAAACCCGGATCGAACAAACCAGCGCCTATCTCGAAGGCATGGTCGAGGTGCAGGACGCCGGCTCGCAGCTCACCTGCGAAGCAGTTGCCGTACGGCCGGGAGAGACGGTGATCGACCTGTGCGCCGGTGCAGGGGGCAAGACCCTCGCCCTTGCCGCCGCGATGGAGAATACAGGCAGGCTCATCGCCGCCGACGCTGACCGCATGCGCTTGTCGCGTCTTGCGCCCCGCGCGCAGCGTGCCGGAGCGACGGGGATCGAGACACTGCTGCTCGACGCCAATCGCGAAATGGAGGCACTTGCTCCCTTCGTGGACAAGGCCGATGCGGTACTGGTCGATGCGCCTTGTTCGGGCACCGGCACCTGGCGGCGCAACCCCGAGGCGCGCTGGCGGCTGACCGATAAGCAACTGGACCGCTACGCCGCGATCCAGTCTCGCCTTCTGGATATCGCGGCACGGCTGGTCCGGCCGGGCGGGCGTCTGGTGTTCGTCACCTGCTCACTGCTTGATGCGGAAGGCGCGGGGCAGGCGGCTGGCTTCCTTGCCCGAAATCCCGGCTTCCGCGCCGAAACACCGGGGTTGCCTGCTGGCACCCCGCGCGGTGCGGGCCTCAGATTGTCTCCGTATCGTGACGGAACCGACGGCTTTTTCGTCGCACGCTTCGTTCGGCTGTGATAGCGTCGGCCGCTATGATGAGGACGAAGACCTCGGCCAAGGACTTGCTGATGCGCTATACGCCCGTTGCTGTTGCTCTTTCCCTTCTTGCCGTCATTTCATCCAGCGTCTCGCACTCTCAGTCGCCACAGGCGCTGGATCCGCGCGCTGCCGCGCTGATCGCGGAAGGGCGTAGCGCGTTGGCCGCAGGGCGGGTTGATGGCGCGGTGGATGCTTATGAATCGGCGCTGACGGTCGAACCGGGCAGCGTCACGGTCCTCCTGGGCCTTGCCGAAGCCACGCGCCGCCAGGGCATGCAGGGTAAGGCGCTCCATTATTACCGCGTCGCGCTGAACAATGATCCGCGCAACCTCGTGGCCATCGCGGGGGAGGGCATGGCTCTGGCTGAAAAAGGCGCGACCGAGAAGGCCAACCGCAACCTTGCCCGGCTGCAGACGCTTTGCGGCAAGTCCTGCTCGGAAACGCAGAACCTGGCGGCAGCTATCGCCAAGGGCCCGTCGCCGCGCATGGTCAGCGCCGATGCGGTGACGAGCAAGCCGGTGGTTTCGGAGAACTGATTTCGATGGGGTCTGCGCCTGCGTGAACGGGGTAAGGGGCAGTTCAACCTGACCCCTCCCGATCCGAGTTCGACCGACTTCCGCTCACCATGAACTTGTAGACGGGTGCAGGCGAGACCATTCAGATCAGTGCGCGGAATTCTTCCAGAACAGCGCGGTAGACCCGCTTCTTGAACGGCACGATAAGGTCGGGCAGCAGTTCGGCGTCCACCCATTTCCAGTCGCAGAATTCTGCCGGCTTGTGTGCTTCAAGGTCGATGCCGTCGTCGCTGCCGTCGAAGCGGGCGAGAAACCAGTGCTGGCGCTGGCCGCGATACTTGCCCTTCCACAGCTTGCCGAGAAGCTCCTCAGGCAGATCGTAGAGCAGTTCTTCCCTGGTCTGGGAGAGAAGCTTGACGTGCTCCTGGGTAACGCCGGTTTCTTCCCACAGTTCGCGGAATGCAGCGGCCTTAAGGTCTTCGCCATCGTCGACCCCGCCTTGGGGCATCTGCCACCAGTCACCTTCGCGCGTGTCGATTCGCTTACCGACGAAAACCTTGCCGTCGGCATTAACGAGCATGACACCCACACAGGGGCGATAGGGAAGGGACGAAAAGTCATTCATCGAGATGCGTATTTCCGAAATTGAAGGGACAAGGTCAGGACCGGCTTACGGGAAGGTGCCTGAGAGGGATTTCACAGGTTCGTCACCGGGGCGTGGACCATCGCAGGACAGGATGGCCTACGCCAGTCCCCTTGACTAGCAGGTATTGTGGTCCACATCACTAACGGACCGCTACTGCCGACGGACAAATGACAGATTTGTCCGCGCGAGAGTTTTCTGGATTGCAAGCCGCGGCAGGAGCGAGCAGCCTCAGGAGAGAGGAATTTCAGGCAGAAAACTGCCGGAGAGGATCAGAAAATGGCGACACGATCTGCCCAGTACGGTTCAGCCGACGGAGCCGGGCAAGATGCGCAGGCATCCGTGCATGAAGCCTCTCCCGAAGCGGTCGTGGTCCGCTTCGCGGGCGACTCCGGGGACGGGATGCAGTTGACCGGGGGCCAGTTCACCCTGTCCACCGCGCTTGCCGGTAACGATCTTGCCACCTTCCCTGATTTTCCTGCCGAAATCCGCGCTCCTCAAGGTACGCTGTTCGGCGTTTCAGCCTTCCAGATCAACTTCGGATCGAGCGAGATAACCACTGCCGGCGATGCGCCGGACGTTCTCGTGGCGATGAACCCGGCGGCGCTCAAGACCAACGTGCAGGCCCTGAAACCCGGCGGCCTCGTGATCGCCGACACCGGGGAGTTCAACAAGCGCAACCTCGAAAAAGCCCGGTACGAGGTCAGCCCGCTGGATGATGGCAGTCTGGCCAGATGGGATGTTCTAGCCTTCGATATTTCCGCCCTGACGATGGAGGCTGTGAAGCCCCTCGGCCTCGGCAACAAGGAGGCCTTGCGCTGCAAGAACATGTGGACGCTGGGGCTGGCGCTATGGATGTTCGACCGTGACCGCCAGCCGCTGATCGACTGGCTGAACGCCAAGTTCGCCAAGAATCCGGTCCTGGCGCAGGCGAACATCGCCGCGCTCAACGCAGGCCATGCTTACGGCGAGACGGCCGAACTGGCCGGACCGCTTCGGAAGCTGCACGTCGATCCGGTTGCCAGCGAACCAGGCCTCTATCGCACGATCACCGGGGCCGAAGCGGTCAGTCTGGGCCTTGTCGCGGGCGCGCAGCTGGCGGGGCTGCCGATGTTCTTCGGTGGCTATCCGATCACTCCGGCTTCGGCGATCCTTCACAACCTGGTGAAGATGAAGGAGTTCGGCATCACGACCTTCCAGGCCGAGGACGAGATTGCCGCGATCTGCGCGGCGATCGGGGCGTCCTATGCCGGGCAGCTCGGCGTCACGTCCTCGTCTGGTCCCGGCATAGCCCTCAAGGGCGAGGCGATGGGGCTGGCGATCATGACCGAACTGCCGCTGGTCATCGTCAATTCGCAGCGGGGAGGACCCTCGACCGGCCTTCCGACCAAAACCGAGCAGTCGGACCTCTATCAGGCGGTCTACGGGCGCAATGGCGATGCGCCGCTGCCGGTGATCGCCGCCCGCTCTCCCGCGGACGCCTTCGAATGCGCTGTCGAGGCCTGCCGGATCGCCGTATCGTACATGACCCCGGTGATCCTGCTGACGGACGGCTACATCGGCAATGCCTCCGAACCCTGGAAAGTGCCTGACCCGACCTCGTTCACGCCGTTCCCGGTGAGCTTTCTGGAGGAGAGCAACAACCCCGCGGGCAAGGTGCTGCCTTTCAAACGCGACGCGCGCGGGGTGCGGCCGTGGATCAAGGCGGGCACGCCAGGCCTGATGCACCGCATAGGCGGGATCGAAAAGGCCATCGACACGGGCAACATCGACTACGCCCCCGATGTCCACCAGGCGCAGACGGACGCGCGCAAGGCCAGGATCGACGGGATCGCCCGCGATGTTCCACCGCAGGAGGCGGCGCTGGGCGAGGCTCGCGGCACGCTGGCGGTGGTGGGCTGGGGCTCGACTTTCGGGCCGATCCACCAGGCCGTGCGCCGGGCGCGCCGCACAGGATTCGACGTGAGCCATATCCACGTGCGGCATGTATGGCCGTTGCCGGCGAACCTGGGCGAATTACTCGGTGGGTTTGACCATGTGCTGGTGCCGGAGATGAACACCGGTCAGTTCAAGACAGTGCTGCGCGACCAGTTCCTTGTTGACGCGGTACCGTTGGCCAAGACCAGCGGCCAGCCCTTCGCCATCGCCGAAATCGAGGCGGCCATCGCCGCCTTCTTCGACGGCATATCGGATAACGAGGGCGGCGAGGTGGCGGTCAACGATACCCAGCTTCCCGCCCCCGAAATCGAACATCCTTGAGCCACAGGACGGAAGCGCATCATGAACGACATGACCCCGATCCAGACCACCCTCAAGGACTGGGAAACTGACCAGGAAGTACGTTGGTGCCCGGGCTGCGGCGACTATGCTATTCTGAAGGCGGTACAGCGTACGTTGCCGATGGTCGGCGCGGACCCGAAGAACACCGTGTTCGTATCGGGCATCGGCTGCTCCAGCCGGTTTCCCTATTATATCGAGAGCTACGGTTTCCACACAATCCATGGCCGCGCACCGGCCTTTGCGACAGGGATCAAGCTGGCCAACCCGGACCTCGACGTATGGTTGGTGACGGGCGACGGTGATGGCATGTCGATCGGCGGCAACCATACGATGCACATCCTGCGCCGCAATCTCGACTGCCAGATAATGCTGTTCAACAACGAGATCTACGGCCTCACCAAGGGGCAATATTCGCCGACAAGCCGGGTGGGCACGCCCTCGCCGACGTCGCCGATTGGATCGGTCGACCGTCCGGCACTGCCTTGTGCATTCGCCCTGGGCGCGGGCGCGCGGTTCGTGGCGCGCGGCTACGACGTTTCGAAGGACCTTCCCGAAGTCCTGATCGCGGCATACCGCCACAAGGGCGCGGCCTTCATCGAGATTTTCCAGAACTGCATCGTCTACAACAAGGACCGCTTCGACGACTTCATAGCAAAGGCGGTCGCGGCCGATAACCAGATAATGTGCAGGGATGGCGAGCCGTTACTTTTCGCCAAGAACACCAAAGGCCTGTCACTCGATCTTAAGACTCTGTCGCTGAAAGTCGTCCCCGTATTGGACGGGGATTGGCAAGCGGCGGGAGTGGCCGTTCACAACCCGCGTAATCGGGGGCTGGCGCATATGCTCATCGAGATGCCCTTTGGCGCGTTCCCGATGGCGCTGGGTGTGATTTACGACGATCCCGCGCCGACATTCGAGAGCGCCGTCATCGCCGAACGCGCCAGCCTGATCGCAGGCAAGACGGCTGACTTGGGCAAACTGCTGTCCAAAGGACAAACGTGGACGGTGCCGGAATCGAGTGATGCGCACGGGTTGATGGATTGACGGCCGCCGTGGGTTGCCATGTCGCATTGGGCAGTTGATAGTGATGCGCGATGCAACTCCCGGAAGATCATGGATAATCTCACCCACAGCCTCGTTGGCTGGGCTCTGGCCGAGACGGGGCTGAAGCGCCGCACCCGCAAGGGGCTGGCCGCCTGCATACTTGCCGCGAACATGCCGGATATCGACGTGTTCTTCGGCTGGGCGCCGTGGGCGCCGCTCGCTATGCACCGGGGCTTCACCCATGGCCTTGTCGGCGGAGTGTTGCTGATGCCGCCCTTGCTGGCAGGGCTGTTGCTGCTGCTCGACCGCTGGCAGATAAGCCGGGGCGCGGTGTTCAAAAGCGGCTTGCCGATGAACGCCGGTTGGCTGCTGGCGCTTTGCTATCTGGGAGCGCTGACCCATCCGCTGCTCGACCTGCAGAATGTTTATGCGATCCAGTTGCTGTCGCCGTCGAGCGAACGGTGGTTCCACACCGATGGCCTTTTCATTATCTCGCCCTGGCTGCTGGCGATTCTGGGTACCGGCCTGTGGCTGGCGCGCGGGCGCTGGAAACGCAGGGCCAGGAGAGCGGGAAAGCCCGCCGTTGCCGCGCTCGCGGGCGTGAGCGGCTTCATTGTGGCGAACATCGGAATCTCGGCACTCGCTTGGCAGGCACCTGGCAATTCCCCGTCGCACGCAAAGCCCGACCGCATATTCGCGTCGCCAGAACCGTTGCTGTTCTGGCGCCGCGATGTGATCTGGCGTGAGCGCGGAGCGATCACGCAGGGGCGCTACGATCCCTTGCATGGTCTGACCGCTCTCGTTGAAGCCGGTCAGCCGGTGGCCGACAACATGACCGACCCGCTGGTCCGGCGCGCCTCCGCAGCGGACCCCGAGGTGGTGAAATTCCTCGCCTGGTCGCAGATGCCGGTGGCCCGCATAGAGCCCCATGGCTGCCGGACGACGGTGACGTTCGGCGACGCGCGTTATTCCGGCCCGGCGCTCAGCCGCAATTTCAATGTCTCCGCTACGGTGCCGACGATTGCTCCGGGGTGTCCGGCTCGCTGAAGTCCTCGGCGGCGTCTACCGTGGCTTTTGCCGGGCGATAGAGCAGGGCGCTCGCAAGGAAGGCCCAGCCGGCACCGCCCAGCCATCCGGCAACGACGTCGCTGGGCCAATGGACGCCCAGCCAGACCCGGGTCCAGGCAATGACCAGGCTGAGCGCCATGGCAGCGGCGATAACGGTCGCCCGCACCGACGCGCGATTGCTAAGGGCAGCGAACGCCAAGGCGACGGCGATATAGACGACGGCGGCATTGAAGCTGTGTCCGCTGGGAAAACTGTTGCCGCCCGCTTCCATCAAGTGCGGTACGATCTGAGGCCGGGGTCTTCCGACCAGCCCTTTTACCGCGCTGTTGACCAGCCATCCGCCGGCCACTGTCAGCGCCAGCAGCGTGGCTTCGCGGCGCAGTCGCAGGAACAATAGCGCTACCAGGGCGGCGATCGCGAATAGGTTACGCAGCACGACGCCGCCCAGCGCGGTAACGTCGCGAACGGCTTCGAGTAACCCGGCGGGTCCTTCGGGTTGGAGCGTATCATCGCGCCAGAACAGCAGTCCGGTGCGGTCGAGCGCCTGAACATGCCCGGTTTGCACCGCCCATGCGGCAATGGCCGCGCCTGACCAGCACAAGGCCGCGCAGACCAGCGCTTTGCGTGGGTCGATACGATAGCCGCGTTTCGGCAGCGTGAGGGTTTCGGAAGCCACGACCATTGGTCTAGGGAACGCGCTTGTTGAAAAGGCGTTGCGTGTCCATGAATTCCCCTGTCATCGTCTGGCTGCGGCGCGACCTTCGTCTGTCCGACCAGCCTGCCATTGCCGAGGCCGCTCGAAAAGGCCCCGTGCTTCCGGTCTACGTCCTGGATGACGAAACGCCCCGGCACCGTGCCATGGGCGGCGCTTCTCGCTGGTGGCTGCATCACTCACTGGCCAGCCTTGATGCGGCGCTGCGGGAGAAAGGCTCGCAGCTGATCCTGCGCCGAGGCAGGAGCGAAGATGTGCTGGCACAGTTGGCCGAGGAAACCGGCGCCAGGGAGATCCACGCTTTGCATCACTACGAACCGTGGTGGCGTAATGCCGAGAAGGCCGTGGCCAAGCATACACAGCTATGCCTGCACCACGGTAACTACCTTGCGCCCGCTGGTTCGGTGACCACGGGTGCGGGTGGGCTCTACAAGATTTACACCCCGTTCTGGCGAACCTTGCGCGAACGCCTGCCGCCCCCGCCGCCGGCGCGCCGCCCCCAAGTGATAGCAGCCCCGCCTTCATGGCCCCGGTCGGACAACCTGAAGGAATGGGCGCTGCTTCCCACGAAACCTGACTGGGCGGGCGGTATGCGCGATACGTGGGAACCGGGCGAGGCCGGTGCGAAAAAGCGGCTTCATGCTTTCATTGAAGAAGCCTCCGCCTACGAGAGGCAGCGTAACCTCCCGGCGGTGGAGGGCACGTCGATGCTATCCCCGCATCTCCATTTTGGCGAGATCTCGCCGGCGCAGATATGGCATTCGGTGGCCGATGCCGGTGGCACGGTAGGCACTTTCCTGGGTGAACTGGGCTGGCGCGACTATGCCCAGAATGTGATCCTCCAATATCCCGACTATGGCGCCAAACCGGCGCGGGAACCCTTTGACGATTTTCCGTGGCGCAGCGGCGGCGAGGTGAGCGCGCAGATCGCCGCGTGGCAGCAGGGCCGCACCGGCTATCCTATTGTCGATGCCGGGATGCGCCAGCTTTGGCACACCGGCTGGATGCATAACCGCGTGCGCATGATCGCCGCGAGTTTTCTTGTAAAGCACCTGCTGGTCGACTGGCGTGAGGGCGAGAAGTGGTTCTGGGACACGCTCGTCGATGCCGACTATGGCTCCAATGCGGTGAACTGGCAGTGGACTGCGGGTTCCGGCGTCGATGCCAACATGTTCGTGCGGATAATGGCGCCGCTCTCCCAGTCCGAGAAGTTTGATTGCGCTGGCTATATTCGGGAATGGGTGCCCGAACTGGGCGGCTTGCCCGATGGCGAAATCCACGATCCTTCGCCGATATCCCGGCCAAAGGAATACCCCGACCGGCTGGTTGACCACCGGACAGCAAGGGAGCGGGCGCTCGCAGCCTGGCAGAAAGCGAAAGCAGATTAGCGAACTTTCATCCCTGGCCAATTGCCGAGGGTTCGATTCGCGTTCATATCATGCGCCATGAATGCTCACGTATCGGGCCGAGGCGGCGATCTGGTTGGACGCGGACGGCGGATCGGCGCCGGGCCGCAATGGCTTGCGCGGCTGTGGTCGGGCGGGGTTCACAAGATCCTCGACCGCATCGATCGAGGCCTGCAAACCGGTTCCATCATGGCGACATTGCCTGGCGGAGAGACGCGGCTGCTAGGCGGCCGCAATGCGGGTTTTGACGCTGTCGTTGAACTAAGGAGCTGGCGTGCGCTGCTGCGGCTGGCGACGGGGGGCTCAGTGGGCTGGTATCAGGCCTGGGCTGCGGGAGAGTGGGACAGCCCCGACCCGGTGCCGCTGTTTGCGCTGTTCATGGCCAATGCCGCGGCGCTGGGCGGCGTCGCCCGGGCCCATGGTCCATGGCGGCTGCTGGGCAGGATGCTGCACGGCCTTAACGGCAATTCCCGCGCCGGTTCGCTGAAGAATATCCATGCCCACTACGATCTCGGCAACGACTTCTACCGGGCGTGGCTGGGAGAGACGATGATCTATTCCAGCGCGCTTTATTCCGACATTGAGGTTGGGCCCAACGCCTACAGTCAGTTCGTTACCGAACTGGACTGCGCACAGTCGGACAAGGTAGCCGCGATCATCGAGCGGCTGGAACTGGCAGAGGGCGACAAGGTGCTCGAGATCGGCTGCGGCTGGGGTACTCTGGCGGCGTTTCTCGCCAGTAATCAGGGTGTCCACGTCGATGCCATCAGCCTGTCGGACGAACAACTGGCCTATGCCCGCTCTCGCTGGAAGCTCGACGCCGGTAGCGTGGACTTTCGCAAACAGGATTACCGCGACGTCCATGGCGGGTACGACGCGATCGCCTCCGTCGAGATGGTGGAGGCGGTGGGACGTGACTACTGGCCCGATTTCTTCGACTGCGTGGCGCGCAATCTGCGGTCCGGTGGCCGTGCCGGTATCCAGTACATCTCGATCCGCGATGAAATCTTCGAGCGCTATGCCGCCAGCGCGGATTTTATCCAGACATACGTGTTTCCCGGCGGGATGCTTATCAAGGAGAGTGAGTTCCGCGCACTTGCCGCCGAGCGGGGGCTGTCATGGGAAGACCAGCATAATTTCGGGGCCGACTATGCCCGGACTTTGCGCCAATGGCGCTGCAACTTCGACATCGCGGTGGAGGAAGGGCGCTTGCCGAGCGGCTTTGACGAGCGTTTCGTGCAGTTATGGCGGTACTATCTGATGTACTGCGAAGGCGGCTTTCTGGGCGGCGGTATCGAGGTCTCGCAAGTGACGCTCGTGAAAGGCTGAAAGATCAGCGTGCGCCCAGCTTTCGTGCGATCCGCCAGCCAAGCGCCTTGGTGCGGTTCGTGGCCGGCCAGCGGCCCGGCGGTGACGGGTTGAGGCCCAACTTGCGCAGCAACCCGTTGAAGGCTCGCGCGTCCGCTTCGGCAAAGCTCCATTCCGAGCGCCACGTGATCGAAAGCGAGACCGAAGGTTCCTGCCCGTTGCGCACGAAATGCGGGGCCATGACGGGCACGTAAAGCGCCTCGCCTGTCTTCAACGGGAATTCGCGCCCGCCTGCCAGCAATTCCTCGCGCCACTTGAGTTCGCGCCCGCCGCCGGTGTGGTAGGTTTCGTGGATCTCGTCGGGGGCATAAGTAGCCTCGCCGGCGGGGAACTGGGTCATGACCTTTGAGCCGCGCACCTGCATCAGGATATTGTGCTCGGGATCGAAGTGATAGGGAGTAACTCCGCCCGCCGAGGTCACGAAGACGAAGCCCTGCGTCTTGAGCATCCGGCCCGTGCGGGCCTCGATCGCAGGGCGGATTTCGGCGAGAAGGCCGGCCAGCAGCGCGGCATAGGCCGGGTCCTGCTCGATGTTCTTGAGGACGGCCCAGGAACGGGTCGTCTCGATCTCGCGGATGGTTCGGCCGATCGGGATGCCGGTCGGCGCGGGTTTGCCGTCGATGCCGATGGGCTGGTCGGCGGCGTTGTATTCGATCGAGCCAGCGGGCAGGGCTTCGGCCAGCGCAGCCAGTGCTTCCAGTTCCATCAGCGGATGCGCGCCCAGGGTGTGGGTCAGCTTATGGGGGATTTCCGGGTAGTTCTCGGCGAAAGCCGCGCGTGCGGTATTGGGGAAGGCGGCACCGGGCGACAGGGTGACAGGCGCGTTCATCATGGCTCTCTCGGGGGCTGGCCTGCGGGGCGACGCGCGGTTTCGGCGCGAACGAAGTGGCGGAATGCCGAGCGGCGCAAGGTGCCTCCGATTGCGATCGAGAGCCGGCCAATGGCGCGCCGTTCGCGCCAGAGGTGGTCGATCATCGGATGGTCAGCGCTGGCGCAGCTATCGCTCCATGCGATGTCCTGGCGGTCAAGGATCGCCAGGTTCTCGCGCTGGAGCAGGACGCCCGGCGAAAAGCGTGCAAAGTCCTCGTCGAAGGCGGTCTTGTAGGAATAGGCGCCCGGTGCGGTCAGAAAGGTCACCAGCATTGCCAGCGGCCGCCCGTCGAGAGTTAGGGTAAGGCGCTCTAGCCTTCCGCGTGTGGCGGCACCGCTCAGGCTCTCGCAAAAGAGGCGGGCGGTGCCTTCGTCACAGCCAAGCGCAGAGCCGGCCTCTCCTTTCCACCCTGCGCGTTCAAGCGCGAGAAAGTTCTCGCACCATGGAGCGATATCCTCGGCGTCAGTGCGGTGCTCGAAAGCAACTGCGCCTTCGTCGGCGAGGCGGTTGGCCTGGCGGCGCAGTTCCTTGCGTTTCTTGCCCGAAAGCGAGGCTTCCAGATAAGCTTCGGGCGGAAGATCGGAGGCGAGCATCGCGCGGGCCTCGGTGTGGACCACTTCCATCTTCCGGCCGTCGCTGGCCGCGACGGCTTCCAGCGCGGCGTGAAGCGGACCGCCGAGCACGATGCCGCGCAGGTGCATGAACAAGGCTGCACCGGGCTCATTGTCCGCCCAGCGCAGTACGGCGTGCCAGAACGCCGTCTCGGCGCCCGTCGCGACCAGCGGAACGCCGCAGAAGCAGTTGGCGTGGAGCCAGCTTGATAGGTGTGGCACTGGCCAGCGGTAGTAGCGCCCCGCACGGACTATCGGCAGGAGCCCAGTTAGCACGCCGTTTCGCTCGAAACGCAATATTCGAACCGCATCAGTCTGCGCGAGATGGCGCAGTGACGGCAAAAGATACCAGCTCTCGAAGAAGGGATTGGGTTCGCTGGCGACCCTGGCAAGGTGATCCCAAGCGGGGACTTCGGCTTCGAGGGCGCGCCAGGGGACGCAGGTCAGGCGCCCCGACGCGGGGCCGGACACTTGGCGCGGAGATGCGGCGAGGGCATCGGATGCCGCAAGCGCGATCGCGTCGTGTGCCTCGAATGCCACTTGGGCGGATTTCCCGATTGCTGAAGGATTACCTGTTCATCGGCAGGATAGCGGGCATCCATCAAGGAAATGCTAACGGTGCGATGCTGGGGATGTGACGTGGGATGGGCTTCTTATGGCATTGGCGAGATGCGTGCGGCAATCCAAGGGAAACCCCGCCGGCCGTCATGCCGGCGGGGTTTCAAAGCAGTTCAGTGCATTAACCGGCCGCCAGCGCCGCCAGCAGCAGCAGGGCGACGATATTGGTGATCTTGATCATCGGGTTCACCGCAGGCCCGGCGGTATCCTTGTAGGGATCGCCCACCGTATCCCCGGTCACCGCAGCCTTGTGGGCGTCCGAGCCCTTGCCGCCGTGGTGGCCGTCTTCGATGTACTTCTTGGCATTGTCCCACGCGCCGCCGCCCGATGTCATCGAAAGCGCCACGAACAGACCGCTGACGATCACTCCCAGCAGCAGCGCGCCCAGCGCCGCGAAGCCATTGGCCTGCCCGCCAACCCAGCCGATCACGTAGTAGACTGCAATCGGTGCCAGCACCGGCAGCAGCGAGGGGATGATCATCTCCTTGATCGCCGCCTTGGTGACGAGGTCGACGGTGCGGGCGTAGTCGGGCTTTTCCTCGTAAGTCATGATGCCAGGCTTCTCCCGGAACTGGGCGCGGACGTCGAGGACGACGTCGCCCGCCGCGCGGCCCACGGCGGTCATGCCCATGGCCCCGAACAGGTAAGGCAGCAGCGCCCCCAGCAGGAGGCCGACGATGACGTAAGGGTTCTCCAGGCTGAAATCGACGTCGAGTTGCGGGAAGAACTCACGCAGGTCGGTGGTGTAGGCGGCAAACAACACCAGCGCGGCAAGACCCGCCGAACCGATCGCATAGCCTTTGGTGACGGCCTTGGTGGTGTTGCCCACGGCGTCGAGGGCGTCGGTCTTGGTGCGCACGTTGTCGTCCAGTCCGGCCATTTCGGCAATGCCGCCGGCATTGTCGGTGACCGGACCATAGGCGTCGAGGGCGACGACCATGCCCGCCAGAGCCAGCATGGCGGTGGCCGCATAAGCAATGCCCAGCAGTCCGGCGAGTTGATAGGCGATGATGATCCCGGCAACGATGACGATGGTCGGCAGGGCGGTAGCCTCAAGGCTGATGGCGAGGCCCTGGATCACGTTGGTGCCGTGACCCGTCTCCGACGCCTTGGCGATCGAGCGGACCGGGCGGTACTGGGTGCCGGTGTAATACTCGGTGATCCAGATGATGAGCCCGGTAATGACAAGGCCCAGCAGTGAGCACCAGAACAGGTCCATGCCGTTGAAAGCCTGGTTTCCGATCAGGGAAGCCATGTCGCCCTGCTGGGTAACCCAGATGCATCCGTAGATTGCCGGGATCGACAGAATCGCGGTCACCAGGAAGCCCTTGTACATAGCGCCCATGATGTTCTGGCTCGATCCCAGCCGCACGAAATAGGTGCCGATGATAGAGGTGACGATGCATGCGCCGCCGATCAGCAGCGGCAGCGTCATGAAAGTCATCAGGGCATCGCCCAGATCCTTCACCAGCAGCGCGGAAAGCACCATCGTCGCGCCCACGGTCACGACGTAAGTCTCGAACAGGTCAGCCGCCATGCCGGCACAGTCGCCGACGTTGTCGCCTACGTTATCGGCGATGACGGCGGGGTTGCGGGGGTCGTCCTCGGGGATGCCGGCCTCGACTTTGCCGACCAGATCCGCGCCCACGTCGGCTGCCTTGGTGAAGATGCCGCCGCCCAGACGCGCAAAGATCGAGATCAGCGACGCGCCGAAGGCGAGAGCGGTCAGCGCCTCGACCACGGTGCGGTCTTCGCCGCCCACGGTGTGGCCGGTCACGCCGGTCAGATACCAGAAGAACACCGAAATCGCGAGCAGGGCCAGCCCCGCCACCAGCATCCCGGTGATCGCGCCGGCGCGGAACGCCAGGGTCAGGCCAGCTTGCAGGCCCTTTTGCGCGGCGGCGGCGGTGCGCACGTTCGCGCGCACCGAGATATTCATGCCGATGAACCCGGTAAGGCCTGAAAGGATCGCCCCGATGACGAAACCGGTGGCCGAGATCGGCCCCAGCGTCAGCGCCAGAATGATCGCGACGATGACACCGACGACGGCGATGGTGGAATATTGCCGCTTGAGGTAGGCCTGAGCGCCTTCCTGAATGGCGGCTGCGATCTCCTGCATCTTTTCAGAACCTGCCGGAGACCTCAGGACCTGACGAGAGGTGACGACGCCATAGACTATGGCGAGTAGTCCCAAGACAATTGCGATCGTGATCAAGTTCACTGAACGCCCCCTTCCCAATGGGTTTATGTTGTTTCGGCGAGTTTTTCCCGCTCGAAGGCACAAGGGCTATAGACAAGGTGGGGGACTGGCAAGCAGGTTGGACGCGTGGCAGTAGAAGCGACCAAGTTTTCGTCGCCCCAGACTTGATCCAGGACCCTTGGCAATACTTAAGGCCCAACCTTGCGGGAAAGTGGGCGCGGTGGGGCCAGCGGTCCCGGGTCCGGTCCAGGACGTCGCAAGCTCAGTGCTGGTAGCCGAGGCGCTCGGGCAGGGGCAGGGGCTTGCCTTGATGGACAAGCGTCAGACCGCCGCCAGCATCAACCGTACCGATTACCGCTACACTGCAGTTCGCCTTTTCCGCGGTCTCCCGGATGCTGACAGCATTTTCAGGAGGGGCCGTGAACAGCAGTTCGTAGTCGTCGCCTGCCGTCATCGCGGCGATCCGCGCTTCGATAGCGCCGCCTGTTACGGCTTGCAGGGCAAGGGACAGCGGCACGGCCTCGGCCTCAATGCGGATCGCCACGCCGCTGCTTTCGGCAATCCGTGCGGTATCGACGAGCAGGCCATCCGATATGTCCATCATCGCATGGACCAATGGTGCCAAGGCCGCGCCAAGGCGTGGTTTGGGCATAGGCCGGCGATAGTGCGCGGCGAGGGCAGCCAGATGTTCGGGCGGTCCGGTTAGCGTTCCGAGCGCAGCGGCAAGACCCAGCCCGGCGTCACCGATGGTCCCGCTGACCCACACCTGATCGCGGGGCTTGGCGGCCGTACGGCTGGGCACGGCGCAGTCCTTGGGGCCGGTGCCCAGCGCGGTCAGGGAGAAGCTGCGGGGGGCTCCTTCAGGCATTCGCACCGTGTCGCCGCCGAGCAGCGGCATGGCGAAATGGCGGCAAGCCTCGTCCAGCCCTTCAAGGAAGGCGCGGTCCCACTCCTCCTCGCCCAGGGCGTGAGAATAGAGGCACCCCAGCGGGATGGCGCCCTTGGCGGAAAGATCGGATACGTTCACCGCCACCAGCTTCCATGCCACATCGGCGGCCGGATCGGTGGCGAGGTAATGGACGCTCTCCACAACGGTATCGAGCGTCAGCACCAGCGTCTCGCCGCCAATCGCGAGCACGGCGGCATCGTCAGCCAGCGCGCGCGCGGCTGGGTCCGTCGCTATCGCGCGCAGGGCGTGGATGAGGGCGAATTCACCAGCCATCAGGCGGTGATGCGCTCAGCGGATTCGCAAGTCGAGTCCAGCTCAGCGAACCGACTTCGCCACCGAATCCAGCACACCGTTGAGGAACTTCGCCTCGCGCGGGTCGAAGAAGGCGTGGCACACGTCAAGGTATTCGCTGATCGCGGCGCCGGTGGGCACGTCGGGGCGGGCCATCAGCTCGTATACGCCGGCGCGCAGGATCTGAAGCATGGTCTTGTCGAGACGGCCCAGCGACCAGCCCTCAGAGAGCTTGGACGACAGCAGTTCGTCGATCTCGTCGCGGCGTGCGACCACACCCTTCACCACATCGTCGAAGAACGCGACGTCAGCCCTGGCGAATTGCGCGTCGTCGATTTCCATGCCGAGGCGGTGGCGATGGAACTCGTCGAGCAGGATCGGCAGCTGAGTGCCTTCCATGTCGAACTGGTAAAGCGCCTGGACGGCGGACAAGCGGGCTGCTGCGCGCGCCTGCTTTGCTTGGGTCTTGCTGGTGGTCATGACTGGCCGAGCCTTATGGAAATGGAGCGCGCGTGCGCGGGAAGCCCTTCCGCATCGGCAAGGGCGACGGCGGCGGGGCCGATAGCCTCCAGAGCCGCCTGGTCGAGCTGGATGAAGCTGGTGCGCTTCATGAAATCGAGAACCGAAAGCCCCGAGGAAAACCGTGCACGCCGCCCGGTGGGCAGGACGTGATTGGGACCGGCGACGTAATCGCCGACCGCTTCTGGGGTCATGCGGCCAAGGAATACCGAGCCTGCATGACGGATGCTGCGCATCAGGCCCTCCGGATCGTCGGTGGCGATCTCGACGTGTTCGGCGGCCAGCGCATTGGCGAGCGCGGGGGCTTCATCGAAGCTGGCGACATTGATGATGACGCCGTTGTCGGTCCAGCTGGTCCGCGCGGTTTCCTGCGTGGCGAGGGCCGAAAGTTCCACTTCGACGGCGTCTGCAACGGCCTGTGCGAACGACGTGTCGTCGGTGATGAGGATCGACTGCGAGGTCGGGTCGTGCTCCGCCTGGCTGAGCAGGTCGGCGGCGATCCGGTGAGCATCGTTCCTGGCGTCCGCGATGACGAGGATTTCGCTGGGGCCGGCTACCATGTCGATACCAACGACGCCGTAAAGCTGGCGCTTGGCCTCGGCTACCCAGGCATTGCCGGGGCCGGTGACTACGTCCACGGGCGCGATCCGATCGGTGCCATAGGCCAGCGCGGCTACGGCATGGGCCCCGCCCACGCGCCATACTTCGTCCACGCCTGCAAGGTGGGCGGCGGCCAGGACCAGCGGATTTACGTCCCCCTTGGGCGTCGGGGTTACGACCACGAGGCGCTCTACTCCTGCCACCTTGGCCGGAATGGCGTTCATCAGCAATGAGGAGGGATAGGCCGCGCGTCCACCGGGAACATAGAGCCCGGCGGCATCGACCGGGCTCCAGGTCGCGCCGAGGCGCACCCCGGCATCGTCGGTGTAATCGCGGTCTTCGGGAACCTGTGCCTCATGATAGGCGCGGATGCGGCTCGCGGCGAGTTCGAGGGCGCTGCGAAGCTCAGGCGTCAGCGCGTCGAACGCCGCCTTGCAGGCTTCTGCGTCAACCTGCCAGCCGGTCACGTCGAGGTCATGGCCGTCGAACTTCGCGGTGTATTCGGCCAGCGCTTCGTCACCGCGAGCGCGCACAGCCTTGATGATCGCGGCGACATCATCGGCGACATCGACCGCGCTCTCGCGGCGGTCACTGACGACGCGGGCGAACGCCTCGGCGAAATCGGGATCGCTGCTTGAAAGACGCAGCATCAGGCCGGTACTTTTTCGGCCACGAGGGCGCGGAACGCCTCGACCAGAGCGGCGACGCGGTCATCGGTCTTGAGCGCCGCGCGGTTGACGATCAGGCGCGCGGAAATGTCGAGAATACGGCTGGTCTCGACGAGGCCGTTTTCCTTCAACGTGCGGCCGGTGGAGACCAGATCGACGATCCGGCTCGACAGGCCGAGCATGGGGGCCAGTTCCATCGCGCCATTCAGCTTCACCACCTCTGCCTGCACGCCCAGCTTTTCGAAGTGGCGGCGGGTGAGGCTGGGGTACTTGCTGGCGATGCGCAAGTGCGAGGGTAGGGGGCCGCCGGTTTCGCCCACGAGTTCCGCCACCGAGAGGCGGCAATGACCGATGTCGAGGTCTACAGGCGCGTAAAGGTCGGAGTAGGCGAACTCCTCGACCACGTCGGAACCGACGATGCCGACTTGCGCGGCGCCGTGCGCAACGAAGGTTGCAACGTCGAAAGCGCGCACGCGGATCAGGCGCATGTCGCTGTTTTCGCAGGCGAAGGAGAGCGCGCGCGACTTCTTGTCGTGGAACTCTGCCTCGGGCACCACACCGGCGCGCGCCATCAGGGGCAACGCTTCGTCAAGGATACGGCCCTTGGGCACGGCGAAAGTCAGAGGTGTCGGCATGGTGCGCGCGTTTAGGCGGGAAGGCCGCAAAGGGCAATGGTGATGAATATCGTGGCCCGGCCCGTTCGTGTGGCGGGCCGGGCGGTTGCCCTTCATTCTCCGGGGGCGCGGGCCTTGATGGCGACGGCGTGGACGCGGTTTCCGGGGATGTCGCCCAGCGCGGCGTTCACCAGACGTTGGCGTTGAAGGCGAGAGACGCCGGCGAATTTTTCGCTCTCGATCAAGATTGTGAAATGCGATTCGCCGCTGCCATCGTCGCCGCTGTGGCCGCTGTGGCTGGCGGAGTCGTTGACCACGTCGAGCGCGGTGGGTGCGAAGGCAGCAATGAGCAATTGCTGCATTTCAAGTGCAAGTGGTCCGGTCATGGGGTTCCATTTAGGCGATCCTTGCCCCATCTGAAAGCCGGTGAGACAGCATAGATTTCATGGCAGGGTCGAATCCGGCGGGCGCGAGTGCACATGGCCGGGGTGCGAGGAAGCGGGTGAGTTCCGTGCGCCGGGCGGTCGCCCCTCCGGTTTTGACGGTCCGGGCGACTACCTCTGGTTCTGTCTCGACCATGTTCGCCAGTTCAATTCCGGCTACGATTATTTCGACGGCATGGACACCGAGGAGATCCTGCGCGCGCAGTCGCCGCTGCATGGCTGGGAGACGCAGACCCGCGCGTTCCGCCCGGATGCAGGCGTGGACGAGGCGCCGCGCTGGCGGGACTACGCCGATCCGCTGGAAGCGATCTCGGCGCGGGCGAAAGCGCATGTAAATCGGCGCCGCGCGGAAATGCAGGCCGAAAAGGCAGGCTTCTCACCTGCCGAGCGGCAGGCGCTGGGCGTATTGGGGCTGGATGCGAGCATAGACCGCAAGACGCTGCGGATGCGCTACACGCGGCTGCTACGGCAATATCACCCCGACCACAACGGGGGCGATCATAGTCATGCGGTGAAATTGCAGGGCGTGGTCGAGGCGTATCAGACATTGAAGAAGGCGGCGGCGTTCGCGTGATCTAGCGGCCCATGACGGCGCGCCAGCGGGCCGCGCCTTCTTCGCCGTAGATGCGCGGCACGTCCTTGCCGGAATAGAAAATCTCATAGCTTTCGGCGCCTTCGGGAATCTTCACCCACTTCTGACGGCTACGGGCAAACACATGGACATCCGGGGGGCAGGCATCGGGATCGTCGAGCGTGCCGACGCGCACGAAACTGGCGGCCGGGCCGGGCCCGCCATAATGGCTCCAGAGGGCGACCCGGCACGAACGGCAGCGCAAGATTGCCTGGCCTTTGCCGCTTTCGGAAGGAGTGTCCACGCATTCCGGCGCGCCGCTGAGGGTTTCTACCCGGTGAGCCTCGATCACCGCGTTGAGGGCGAAGGATGCTCCCGATTCGCGCTGACACGCCCTGCAATGGCAGCAGTGGACGACGATCGGGGCGCCGAGCAGGCGATAGCGCACTTCACCGCAGGAACAGCCGCCCTCGAGGGTGGTCATCCCGCTTCGTTCTCGCAGATGGCGGCGAGTTGGTCGGCGCAGGCGGTCCAGCCTTCGGTGAAGCCCATTTCTGCGTGCTGGTTCATGGTGTCCTCCGTCCAGTGGCGGGCGGTGGCGGTATAGCGGGTGCCTTCGCCTTCCGGGGCGATTTCCCAGATGCCGATCATGAAAGGGCCGTTTGGCTGGAAATCGTCGACCACGGCGTCGGTGGTGATGAAGCGGCGGCCCTCGTCATAGGCGAGGTACATGCCGTTCTGGGGCATCACTTCGCCCTCGGGGCCGTACATCGTCATCTTGCAGACACCGCCGGGGCGGCGGTCCTGATGGTCGACTTCGGCGCGCCACGGAACCGGGCACCACCATTCGTTCTGCCGTTCCGCCAGCACATCCCAGACTTTTGCCGGAGGCGCGGCGATGAGGCGTGTGATCGACAGTTCGTTGGACATCGGTTTCTCCTTCAGTCTCTGTCAGGAGCGCCGAGCGGGAAGCCGGCGCGGTAGGGGCGCGCTTCCTCGACGCAGGTGCGCACGGCGGGCAGGCTGAGCAGGCGGGCGCGCCACTCGCGCAGGCGCGGCAGGGCTTCGGGGATCGGGTGAACCCAGTCGGCATAGAACAGCGACGGCGCGGCGGCGCATTCGATCAGGGTGACGTAATCCATCTCGGGATAGAAATGCAGCCAGCCTTCCAGCCATGCGTAACTGCGTTCCAGCCGGGCGCGGGCTTCGGCAACCCGCACCGTGTCGGGGTTGTCACCGTCCCGAAGGTATTCGTTCACGACGTCCTGCATGGGGCCCATGACGTAGTTGTCGAAGACCCGGTCCATCATCCTGATTCCAATCGCTGCGTCCGGGTCCGACGGGACCAGCATGTCGGCAGGGGCGTGGTGGACGGAGAGATATTCGATGATCGAGGTAGCCTCGAACAGCAGGTTCTCGCCGTCGCGCAGCACAGGGAACTTGCCCTGAGGTCCGGCAAATCGAACGGCTTGCGCATGTTCGGGATGGTCGGCGTCGAGAATCAGGAATTCGTGGTCCAGCTCGGCCGCAAGCAGCGCGATTCGAGCCTTCCAGGTGTAGGACGAGAAGGGGTGGCCGTAGAG
Source organism: Novosphingobium barchaimii LL02 (assembly GCF_001046635.1). Lineage (GTDB taxonomy): Bacteria > Pseudomonadota > Alphaproteobacteria > Sphingomonadales > Sphingomonadaceae > Novosphingobium > Novosphingobium barchaimii. The sequence continues at coordinate 930,157 of NZ_KQ130452.1, read as the reverse complement.
TGCGAGGGTCATCCCTCATCCTTTCGTGCAAATCCGCCGTAAGGCACGGTCAGGGCTTCGAGGACGTGACCGTCCGGGTCTTCGAAGTAGAGGCCGCGGCCGCCGTCGTTTCGATTGATCTCGCCTGCGCGGGTGCGCATGGGATCGGCCCAGTACGTCAGTCCTCGTGCTTCGATGCGTGAGAGAACGGCGTCGAAGGTGCTTTCGTCGACCAGCATTGCATAGTGCTGGGGCGCGACCAGCCCGTGTTTTTCCGCAAAATCGAGCGATACGCCATTCGCCAGTTTGACCACGCGGAAGCGGAACAGGTCGAACGGTTCGGCCAAGCCGTAGATTGCGGCGAAAAAGTCAGCCGAGACCTGACGATCGCGGCACCAGACGATGGTGTGGTTGAGTTCGACGCCCATGGCGGGATCAGGCCGTTTCGCCCGCAAAGGCCGCTTCGATGCCGGCGATGTCGATCTTGCGCATTGTCATCATGGCCTGCATGGCGCGGGCCGCCGCCGCGCGGTCGGGGCTGGACATCGCATTGGTGAGAGCGCGCGGGGTGATCTGCCAGTTGAGGCCCCACTTGTCCTTGCACCAGCCGCACATGCTTTCCTGCCCGTCGTTGTCGACGATGGCGTTCCAGTAGCGGTCGGTTTCCTCTTGGGTGTCGGTCGCGATCTGGAACGAAAAGCTCTCGGACTGCGGGAACTGGTCGCCGCCGTTGAGGCCGATGCAGTCGATCCCCATCACAGAGAATTCGACCACCAGCACGTTGCCCAACAGGCCATCAGGATAGTCGGCGGGGGATCGCTGCACGGAAACCACGCGGGTATCGGGGAACACCGTTGAGTAGAAGTTCGCGGCATCTTCGGCGTCGCCGTTGTACCAAAGGCAGATGCGGGCTTTAGTTACGCCTGTCATTTTTTCATCTCCTCTATCAGCTTGCCGTCTATGGACTTTGCGGCCTTGTAGGCGGGGCGGGCCTGGCAACGCTCGGCATAGCCGACCAGCGAGGGCATCGGCGGCATGATGCCGAAGGTCAGCCCCCAGTCGATAGCGCTGCCGACATAGACATCGGCCATGGTGAAGCGTTCTCCGCAGACCCAGGTGTCGGCGGTCAGCTTTTCGTCGATGGTGTGGATTGTCCGCTCGAAACTGCCCCAGCCGGCCATCATCTCCTGATCGGGCTTGGGTTCGAACTTGAGCGCGCGCGAGGTGATCGCCTGCTCGATCGGGCCGGAGGCGAACAGCGTCCAGCGGTAGTAGTCCGCCATCTCGCCATCGTTGGGGAGCAGGCCCGCCTCGGGGTGCATCTCCGCGAGGTAGAGGCAGATCGCAGCGGCCTCGGTCACTACGCGGTCGCCGGCCTCTACGTGATGGACGATGGTGGGCACCTTACCCATCGGGTTGGCGGCAAGGAAGGCGCTTGGCTTGTCCTTCCAGTCGACCAGCACCTGTTCGTACTTTGCGCCAGCTTCGTGCAGAGCCCAGCGGGCGATCTGGCCGCGCGACATGGGGTTCGTGAAGAAGGTGTAGTCGGCCATCGGCTGTCTCCCGCAGTGTACTTCAATCGGTGGAACATTGATGGAACATCAGGGCGGCGTCAACCGCCCTGGTTGCTCATCCCGCCCTTGGCCCGACCAGCCCGAAATAGGCGCCCTGCGGGTCGAATGCGTGGACGGTGTATTCGCCCCCGGGGATCTGCCGGGGATCCCCCATCGCCTTGCCGCCACCGTTGTTTACGGCGGCCAGGGCGCGGTCGATGTCGTCGACACCGATGTAATAGGCCCAGCCCGAGACCGGCATGAAATCGGCCTTCTTCATCACGGCGCCGATGCCGATGCCCTCGTTCTGGATGAAGCGGTAATCGCCCAGCTCACCCATTGGCATCGCGCCTTCCTGGGTCCAGCCGAAGTGCTTTGTGTAGAACGCCACCGCCGCATCGTCGTCCGGGGTGACGAGCTCGTTCCAGCGGATCGTCTGCGGCTTATCGACGGTGAAAACGTCGCTGGTCGCATCGGGATCGTCTTCGGGCGGCTGCGGGGTCATCAGGTAAAAGGCGCCGCCGAGCGGGTCGGCAACCATGGCCATGCGGCCCACGCCGTCCATGGTGGTGGCAGGCATATGGACAGCGCCGCCCTCAGCCACGATCGCGGCAACTTCAGCGTCGACATCGGGGACATGGATGTAGCCGAGCCAGCCCGGCTTCGCGCCGCCGCCGATCATCTCGTCGGTGAGGGCGAGGACGCCGCCGGAATAGCCGCAGCCCGCGCCGCCGCCGTCGATACGCTCGATCATGCGGTAGTCCATGCCCGCGTCCGGCATGACGTTGGCGCCGATCTTCCAGCCCACGACGGTGCCATAGAACGCGGCGGCGGCATCGGCATCGCCGGTCATCAGTTCATACCAGATGAAGCTGCCCACAGGGTTGCCCATAGCTAATCTCCCAAAGTCACGACGGGGGTGAAGCCGCCGTAGATCATGCGCATGCCGTCGAACGGCATGGGGTTCGTTTCGGGGTTCATGCGCGGGTCGCTCTTCATGAGGTCCTCGATCTTCGACATGGCCTTGTCGCGCGTGGCCTTGTCGGGCCATTCGATCCAGCTGAAGACCACCGCCTCGTCCTCCTTCGCATCGACGCTGCGGAAGAAATCGGTCTGCTTGCCGGGCGACACGTCATCCTGCCAGCACTCGACAATGCGGGTCGCGCCCTGGTCCATGAAGACCGAGTCGCCCTGCTGCGCGTGCTTGATGAACTTTTCCTTGTTCGCCTTGGGAACGGCGAGCACGAATCCGTCGACGTAGGTCATGGTCAAACTCCTTCCTTCTGCTGCTTGGGATCATGTTCGGCAAAGGGTTGTAGCTGCGCCTCAAGTGCGCGTGTGAACGCGGGGCGGGCGGTGGCACGCTCGACATAGGCGGTAAGGGTAGAGCATTCGGCCAGCAGCGCTGGGTCGGGCAGGGCGCGCAGGACGGTGACCATGGCGATGTCGGCGATCGAGAATTCGCCTGCCAGCCATTCATCATCCCCGAGCGCGGTTTCCAGCCTGGACAGCCGCCCGGTCAGGGTCTCGACCAGCGAGGGTTTGCGCAGCTGCGCCCATTCCTCCTTGCGGGAGAAGACGGTGCAATTGACGAACTCCATCACGAACGGTTCGACCGAGTTGAACGCGGCCAGCAGCCAACTCAGCACTTTGGCGCGTTCCTGCGAGCCGACCGGGGGGAGGGCGCCGGCCTTCTCGGCGATGTGCAGCAGGGTGGCGCCGCTTTCGAATATTCCCACCTCGCTGTCGCGCACGAAAGGAACCTGTCCCCATGGCTGGTCCTGGAAATACCAGGTGGGCCGCTCCACCGCGCTGATGAGGCGTACCTTGTAGGGCAGGCCATATTCCTCGCAGGCCCAGCGCGGTCGTAAATCCCGGACCAGCCCCTGCGCGAAGGGTGGCACCCATTCGAAAGCGGTGATTTCAAGGGCGGCGTTCGGATCGATCGGCATCGTCTCTCTCGCTTGTCTTGTTGTGCGGTTCAGGCCGTCTCTTGGGCCGGAGCTTCGCCTGAAACTGCCGCCGGGTCCATCCACATCACTTCCCAGACATGGCCGTCCGGGTCGGCGAAGCTGCGGCTCATCATGAAGCCATAATCCTGCGAAGGATTGATATCGGCGGTGCCGGCGTTGCTGCCGGCGGTGTCGGCCAGTGCGTTCACCTCGTCTCGGTTCTCGCATGAGAGGCACAGCATGACTTCGCTGGAGCCGGTATCGGGGATGGGGCGGCTGGTGAATGTGCGCCACTTGTCATGGGTGAGGATCATCACGAAGATTGCGTCGGACCAGACCATGCAGGCACCGCTGTCGTCGGAAAAGCGTGGCTCGTTCACGAAGCCGAGCGCGGAATAGAACGATTTGGCGCGGGTCAGGTCGGTGACGGGCAGGTTCACGAACAGCATGCGGGTCATCGGTGCTCTCCTTGCGATGGGCGCTTGCCGGAATGTCCCGAATCGCCTCTTGCCTGACGGTGACTCTGGTGGTAACTAAAAGCAACCATGAAGTTGCAAAAAGAAACGAAACGAGGTAAATCCGCGACAGATGGCGAAAAGGCCCGAGCGCATGGCCGCTGGTATGGCGATGCATGCGGGGCGGCTTTCGCCATGGAGCTTATCGGAGAGCGCTGGGCGATCCCCATCATTCGCGAAATGATGTTGGGCGCACGCCGTTTCGGAGAAATCCGCGCTGAACTTCCGGGCCTGAGCGCCAAGACGCTGACCGAGCGACTGGAGAGCCTGGAAGAGACTGGCATCGTGCGGCGCGAAACCCTGCCGCCACCCGCCTCGGTGCAGGTCTACCGCCTGACTGAGTGGGGCCTGGCGCTTGAACCGGTGATGCAGGAACTGGGGCGCTGGGCGGTTAGGTCGACGCTGCATGACCCTACGCTGCCGATCACCCCGGTCTCGCTGATGCTCTCGATGCGCACCATGATCGTGGCGCAGCGCATCGGCGATCTGCGGCTTACAGCGGCGCTGGCTGTGGGTGACAAACATTTCACGGCGCTGCTGGGGCCGGGTGAACTGGCAATTCATCCCGCCGCCGAGGGCGATCCCGCGCCGGACCTGCGTTTCTCTGCCGAGGCCGGGCTCCCGTTTCTCGCCGCATTCTACGGCAAACGGGCATCGGAAACGGTCGGGCTGCGGATCGAGGGCGACCCCGCGCTGGCGCAAAAGTTCATCGACCTGTTCAGCCTACCTCCCAAATGCGCCAGCTAAGCCGGTTGAACCTTCCAAACCTTATTGCGATGCGGGCCTGCGTCCATTAGTCGATACCCCGCAATGACAGAATCCAAGAACCTGATCGCCGAGAACCGCGACGCCACCGTGCTGGCCGCTCCCGATATCGAAGTCGATGTGCGCGAAACCTTCGGGATCGACATCGACATGAAGGTTCCGGCCTTCTCGGTCGCGGACGAGCGCGTACCCGACCTGGACGAGACCTATGTGTTCGACCCGGACACCACCCTCGCGATCCTGGCGGGCTTTGCCTACAACCGCCGCGTCATGGTGCAGGGCTACCACGGCACCGGCAAATCGACTCACATCGAACAGGTCGCCGCGCGCCTCAAATGGCCGTGCATCCGCATCAACCTCGATGCGCATATCAGCCGTATCGACCTGATCGGGCGCGATGCGATCGTCCTGCGCGGCGGGATGCAGGTGACCGAATTCCGTGAGGGCCTGCTGCCCTGGGCGCTGCAGCACCCGGTGGCGCTCGTATTCGACGAATACGACGCCGGCCGCCCGGACGTGATGTTCGTGATCCAGCGCATCCTGGAGACCGAGGGCAAGCTGACCTTGCTCGACCAGAACCGCGTGATCCGCCCCGACAAGCATTTCCGTCTTTTCGCCACCGCCAACACGGTGGGCCTTGGCGATACCTCGGGCCTCTATCATGGCACCCAGCAGATCAACCAGGGCCAGATGGACCGCTGGAACATGGTCGTCGCGCTCAATTACCTGCCGGCCGACACCGAGACGGCGATCGTCTCCAAAAAGGTGCCGCAGATCAGCTCCGGCGTGATCGCGCAGATGGTCAAGGTGGCGGATTTCTCGCGCCAGGGCTTCATGAACGGCGATATCTCCACCGTGATGAGCCCGCGTACCGTCATCACCTGGGCGCAGAACACCGCGATCTTCAACGACGTGGGCTTCGCCTTCCGTCTCTCGTTCCTCAACAAGTGCGACGAGACCGAGCGTATGCTGGTGGCCGAATACTACCAGCGCGTATTCGGGCAGGACCTGCCGGAAAGCGTCGTCGCCAAGGCCTGACCGGCCCTAGAGCTTATGGCTTCCCGCTGTCGCGTGTGGCGGCGGCGGGGAAGCCAAAGTCGTTGGTGACATCGCACGGACTGTCCCCTATGCCTCGGGTATAAGGCAATCCAGAGGTTTAAGAGAAGCGGATATGAAGCGTTGGGCCGAAGCGGATCGCTTGGAGGCGCTGGAACGCTATAAGATCATGGACACCCCCAGCGAGGGGGATTTCGATGATATTGCGCGCATCGCAGCCCAAATTTGCGGCGTTCCCATGGCCCTCGTCAGCCTGCTCGACGACAAGCGGCAATGGTTCAAGGCCAAGCTGGGCATTGCCGCCGGCGAAACACCGCGCGAGTGGGCCTTTTGCGGTCACGCGATCCAACAACTCGGTGTCTTCGAAGTCCAGGATGCCTCGCGCGATCCCCGGTTTGCTGAAAATCCGCTGGTCACCAGCGATCCCTCCCTGCGGTTTTACGCCGGCGCGCCGCTGGAAACGCCCGATGGTTATCCTTTGGGAACGCTGTGCGTATTGGACAGCAAGCCTCACCAATTGAGTGACGACCAGCGTTCGGCGCTCCTGGCGCTGGCACGCCAGGTCATGACGCAGATGGAACACCGCCGTCTGCTGGCCCAGCAGAAGGCCGATGAGGCGCGTCACCGCCAGATACTGCACAGCGCCATCGATTACGCCATCATCACCATGGACCTCTCAGGCCGCGTCACTAGCTGGAACGAGGGTGCCCGCCGCATCCTGCAGTGGACCGAGGAAGAGATGTGCGGCCGCCTCTGCGATGAATTCTTTACACCCGAGGACCGCGAGGCGGGCCTGCCCGCCAAAGAAATGGGCGCCGCCCTGCGTTCTGGCTATGGCACTGACGAGCGCTGGCATTTGCGCAAGGATGGCGGACGTTTCTGGGCCAATGGCGAGATGATGCCGCTGGTGGACGATGACGGCATTCCTGTCGGCTTCCTGAAAATCCTGCGTGATCGCACTGAACAGCGCCTCAGCCGCGAGAAACTGGAGGCCACGGAGCGCCGCTTCGAACTGGCGGTGGAGGCGGCGGAACTGGGCACCTGGGACGCCGTTCCTGCGCTCCGGCTTCTTGAATGGGATGCTCGCACCCGTGAACTTCTCGGCGTGGGCCTGGATCACCCGCTCGAATTCGGCAGATCCTTCACGGACGTCGTTCATCCCGACGACCGCGACGATGTTGCTGCTGCCGTCGCCCATGCGCTTGATCCAGGAGCCGACAACCGGCTCGACGTCGAATACCGGGTATTCGCACCGGGCGGCAAGTTCCGCAGCATCCACGCACGGGGCCGCCTGATCGAGAATGACGGCCAGCCCGCCCGGCTTGTCGGCACTGTGCGCGACGTAACCGAGCGCGCGCAGGCGGACGAGCACCGCGCAATGCTCACCAACGAGCTTCAGCACCGGGTCAAGAATACTCTGGCGGTAGTCCAGGGCATCGTCGGTCAGTCGCTGCGCGGCGTCGGCACGCCGATGGAGGCGCGCGATGCCATCGGCGACCGGCTGGCGTCGCTGGCGCGCGCGCACGATCTGTTGACCCAGACCAGCTGGACTGCCGCCCCGATGGAATCGATCGTCGACGGCGCCGTCGATATTGCCGGGGCGCACAAGGGCCGGGTGCATCTTTCGGGCCCGAATATCGCGCTCAAGCCGCGCGCTGCTCTTGCTTTGGCGATGGCGCTGCACGAACTGTCCACGAACGCGATCAAGTACGGTTCGCTGTCTAAAGATCAGGGTTATGTCGACATGCACTGGACATATCGCGAGGCTGAAGGGCGGCCCATTGTCGAAGTCGTCTGGCAGGAAGTGGGCGGTCCGTTGGTGTCCGAGCCGACCCGGCAGGGTTTCGGCACCCGCCTGATGACCAATGGCCTTCGATCGGACCTCGGCGGAGAAGGCGTGCTGTCCTATTTGCCGGACGGAGTGCGCTGGACCCTGCAGGCGGATCGCAGCGTCATCGAAGAAGCCTGAGTTGGTTCAGGTTTCCGGGTAGATCGCCCGCACGAAATAAAGGCCATCTGGCGGCGCATTAAGGCCCAGGGCCTGACGCTTCCTGGCTGCCAGCGCAGCGACCACGTCTTCCTTGCTCCAGCGTCCCATGCCGACGAGCGCAAGGCAGCCCACCATCGAGCGGACCTGATGGTGCAGGAAGCTGCGCGCTTCGGTTTCGATCAACACCATCTCGCCTTCGCGGCGCACGGCAAGCCGGTCCAGCGTTTTGAGCGGCGATGCCGACTGGCAGTGTGTCGAACGGAACGTCGTGAAATCGTGCAGGCCGACCAGCGCCTGCGCGGCCCGGTGCATGGCGTCAGCATCGAGCGGCTTGGTCACTTGCCACGCCTTGCCCCGCTCCAGCGTCAGCGGCGCGCGTCGGTTGGCGATGCGGTAGATATAGGCGCGCCCCAGACATGAGAAGCGAGCGTGCCAGTCTTCGGTCACGACCTTGCAGTCCAGAACTGCGATCGGGGCGGGGCGGAGCAGGGCGTTGAGCGCTTCCATCAGCCGGAACGGGGCCAAGGGCTTCTCCACCTCGATGTGCGCCCGCATCCCCAGCGCATGAACTCCGGCGTCAGTGCGGCCGGCCGCATACATGATGACCCTCTCGCCAGTCACAGCAAAGGCCGCATCCTCGACCGCCTGCTGTACCGAGGGGCCGTGAGACTGGCGTTGCAGCCCCATGTAGGGTCCACCGTCGAATTCCAGGGTCAGCGCAAAGCGTGTCATATTCGCCCCGCCGATACAGGACTGGCGCGGCCATGCAATGGGCTTGGCGCCGACGGAGCGCGGTGGCATCATCTGTCCCTGACCGGGAAGGAGCCGAAAATGGCCGAAATGCAGCTGCCCCGCTTCGAGATCTTTCGAGGCGCCGACGCCCCCACGCTCGACGACTGCGCCTGCATGACTTACGAAGGCGAGACACCCAACCTTATCGCCGCCCAGTCGAAGCTGGCGGACGCGATGCAGGTGCGCGGCGAATATGCAGACGTCCCCTATCGACGCGAGGGCATGAGCCTGGCGCGCCTGTGGGTGAAAAGCGGCTTTCCGCTCCCGCTGCACAGCCACGACTGCGATTGCCTGTACTACGTTGTCGCGGGCTCAATCCGCATGGGCACGGAAACACTGGCGGCCGGAGACGGCTTGTTCGTCGGCAGCGAAGTGCCCTATGCCTATACTGCCGGACCAGAAGGCGCCGAAGTGCTGGAATTTCGCACCACCGACAGCTTCAACATCAAGGTCAGGGACAAGCCCGTCCCAGCGTGGGAGAAGCTGGCAGGCATCCTGCGCGAAGGTCACGCCCGCTGGGCCGACGAGCAGCCCCCGGTGCGCCGGATGCCTGAAAAGGCCTGAGGTTCAGCCCAGCCGCGTACCCGCCGGAACCGGTCGTCCGCGCAGCAGGTCGCCGCTCGCCATCGCCGGCTTGCCCGCGCGCTGAATGCGGGTGATCCGCAAGGCACCGGAACCGCAGGCCACGGTCAGCGAATCGTCAAGTGTCGTCCCGGCCTCGCCGCTGCCCTCGGCCACGTCTGCCGCCAGCACCTTGTAGCGCTCGTCCTCAAGCTCGAAGAAAGCCCCCGGTGCGGGCATGAAAGCGCGCACTTGTCGTTCGGCGGCCTCGGCACTTTGCGCGAAGTCGAGCCGGGCCTCGGCCTTGTCGATCTTCTTCGCATAAGTGACGCCGTCCTCGGGCTGGCGCACTGCCCGGTGCACGGCAAGATCGCGCAAGGTGCCGATCAGGAGCTGTGCGCCGCGATCGGCCAGCTCGGCGGTCAGTTCGCCGGCGGTCTTGCGCTCGATCACCGTGCGCAGCGTCGCCAGCATCGGCCCGGTGTCTAGCCCGGCCTCCATCTGCATGATGGTGATCCCCGTCGTCGGGTCACCGGCCAGGATCGCGCGCTGGATCGGCGCCGCCCCGCGCCAGCGCGGCAGGATCGAGGCATGGATGTTCAGGCACCCCAGACGCGGTGCGTCCAGCACCGCTTGCGGTAAAATCAGCCCATAAGCGGCAACCACCGCGATATCGGCGTTCAGCGCGGCGAAGGCGGCCTGTTCCTCGGCGCCTTTCAGCGAAACCGGGTGACGCACCTCGATCCCGCGTGCCTGCGCTTCGATGTGAACGGGCGAGGGCGTCAGCTCCTTGCCGCGCCGGCCGCCGGGCCGGGGAGGCTGCGAATAGGCGGCCACAACCTCGTGCCCCGCCTCGATCAGCGCGACAAGCGCAGGGACGGCGAAATCGGGCGTTCCCATGAAGATGATGCGCATGATGTGGGGAACTCTCCGACGGGCTTCCTAAGGGCAGGCGCAGGCCCTATCTCCCCATCCATGGCATCGCAAGAGATCGAGACGCTGACCGCAGCCCTTTCACGTCTACCCGGCCTTGGCCCGCGCTCGGCGCGGCGCGCCGTGTTGTGGCTGATAAAGCGGCGAGAGACCGCGCTTGTGCAATTGCTCGATGCGCTGGGAGAAGTGCGCGAAGCTCTTGTCGAGTGTGAGACCTGCGGTAACATCGATACGACCAACCCCTGTGGTATCTGCGTGGACACCAGGCGCGATGCCCGCTCGATCTGCGTGGTGGAGGAAGTGGCGGACCTCTGGGCGCTGGACCGCGCGCGGCTGTTCACCGGGCATTACCATGTGCTGGGCGGCCGGCTCTCGGCGCTGGACGGGGTGCGGCCCGAGGATCTGGCCATCGAGGGCCTGCTGCGCCGCGTCGGTGAGGGCGGTATTGACGAAGTCGTGCTTGCCATGAACGCCACGCTGGAGGGGCAGACGACGGCCCACTACATCGCCGAACGGCTTGAGGCTTTCCCGGTGCGCGTCACCCAGCTGGCCCACGGCCTGCCGGTCGGCGGTGAGCTTGATTATCTCGACGAGGGCACTCTGGCTCAGGCGATCCGGGCGCGTCGTCCGGTCGGCTGAAACGGCTTGGTCACTCGATCAGAGTGATCGACGCGCGCATTCTTGCGAAATTGCTTCATCGGGATTATCTGGCCGTAATGGCTATTCTTGAAATCCTCGAAGTTCCCGATGCGCGCCTCAAGCAGATATCGGTCCCCGTCGACAAGTTCGACGATGATTTGCGCACTCTCGTCGCCGACATGTTCGAGACGATGTACGACGCACCCGGCATCGGCCTGGCAGCGATCCAGGTTGGCGTTCCGCAGCGCGTGCTGGTGATCGACCTCCAGCCCGACGACGAGGATGCCGAGCCTGAGGCCTGCACCGCGCACGGCGATCACCACCACACCCATCAGCCCACGAAGAAGGAACCCAGGGTCTTCATCAACCCCGAGATTCTGGACCCGTCGGACGATTTCATCGCCTATCAGGAAGGCTGCCTTTCGGTCCCCGAAATCTTCGCGGACGTTGAGCGCCCCTCGCGCATCCGCGCGCGCTGGCAGGACCTTGACGGCACCGCGCACGAGGAGGAGATGGAAGGCCTGATGGCCATCTGCCTCCAGCACGAGATGGACCACCTCGAAGGCGTGCTGTTCATCGACCACCTCTCGCGCCTCAAGCGCCAGATGGCGCTCAAGAAGCTGGAAAAGCTCCGCCGCGCGGCGTGATTGCACGCCTCGGTGATCCGGGGCGCGAAAATCTGATGCATAGGGCTGGCGTTCTCCAAACGTTCCGCTTAGTCTCGGGCGATGGAATTTGCTGTCGCCGCGATTGTCGCCCTCGTCATCGGCCTTGCTGCCGGTTGGTTCTTCGGCTCGCGCCCCGCTGCACAGTGGCGGGCGCTGGCTGAGGGACGCGAACGTGAAGTGCGTGAAGGCGATGCCAGGTATTTGCGGGCCTTCGCTGATCTGGAAGCAGCTCGCGAACGGGCAAGCCGGGCCGATGCTCTCGCCCAGGAACTGGACCGCGCCCGCAGCGAACATGAAGCGATAAGCGAACGCTTGCGCCAGCACGGCGCTGTCATGCTGGACCGTGCGCGCGGTGAAATGGCCGCGATTCTGGACAGAACCCGGACGGAGAACGCCGCACAGGTCGACGCCTTGCGCCGCGAACAGCGCGACTTGGCCTCCGAACTGGCCACACTTCGTGAGAAATCCGCGAATTTCGACGAACAGAAGCGACTTTTGATCCAGGCCCAGGAAGCCTTGCGCAAGGAGTTTGAAAACGCTGGAGCCAAAGTACTCGCCGGCGCGCAGGAGGCATTCCTCAACCGCGCCAGCGCCCGCTTCGAGCAGAGCGAAAAGACCAACGCAGAGCGTATAGCCACACTGCTGGCCCCTGTCGGCGCGCGGCTCAAAAGCTATGAGGAACAGGTTTCGGCGCTGGAGGCCAAGCGGATCGATGCTTTCGGGCAATTGGGTGGCCAGATCGAAGCGCTGCGCGTGGGGCAGGAGCAAGTACGGGCAGAGGCCGTGCGCCTCGGCAATTCACTGCGAAATGCGCCCAAGGCGCGGGGGCGCTGGGGCGAACAGCAACTCAAGAACGTCCTCGAACAGTGCGGGTTGACCGAACACACGGACTTCGTGACGGAGCACTCCGTCAATACGGAAGAAGGGCGCCTGCGCCCAGATGCGATTGTGCGTATCCCCGGTAACAAGCAGCTTGTGATTGACGCCAAGGTCTCGCTCAACGCCTATCAGGATGCCTTTGAGGCGGAGGATGAGACAAAGCGCGCGGCCTTCCTCGATGCGCATGCAGCCTCGATGCGTAATCACATCCAGACACTGGGCACCAAAAGCTACCAGAGCCAGTTCGAAAACGCGCCGGACTACGTCATCATGTTCGTACCGGGCGAACATTTCATCGCCGCTGCCCTCGACCACGACTCGGGCCTATGGGACTACGCGTTCGATCGCCGGGTGCTGCTCGCCAGCCCGACCAACCTTGTCGCCATCGCCCGCACCATCGCGCAGGTATGGCAGCAGGAAGGCCTTGCCCGAGAGGCGCGGGAAATCGGCAAGCTGGGCAGCGACCTGTACGACAGCATCGCCAAGACACAGGATGATCTTGGCAAGGTAGGCATTCATCTTGGCCGGGCGGTCAATAGTTTCAATGACTTCGCACGGACTTATGAGGGCAATGTGATGAGCTGGGCACGGCGTCTCAGCGAAAAGCATATCAAGATCGGCAAGCGCGAAATTTCCGACGATGTGCCGCTGGTGGAGTCCGCGCCGCGTTTTTCGGACACCGCGGGGCAGATCGAGGATCTTGTCGGTGAGCAGGTGGAGGTGGCAGAGTAGTTAAAAGAAGTGAGCCGGGAGACATGATGGCTGGCGGCAGCAAGGAGCGGGTGAGGCTCCTGCATGTTCAACGACGGCATTAAAAAGGGGTCTGGGGCGATGGCCCCAGGTTTTCCCTTCAAATCAACGATGAAATACCTGGTTGTCGACTCGCACCAGTTCCGCTGTGTGCCCGCTCGATTGCAAGGTCATCCGGTTCCCTTCCACCGCGACGCGCGGGGTGGCGACGAGCAGGGCGTTGACGGCGCTGCTTTGATGCCATGATGGGTCAGGGCAGGTCGTTTCGCTTTGGTCGAGTGGGCCGGCGACAAGGCGGTCGGCATCCATGCGCCAGGGTCCGCCCAGGCTGCTGCAGCCGACTGCAATGCCGATCTTGCCATCTTCAAAGGTAATGCCCGAGGCTTGGGACATGGGGCGTTCGCCGTCGATACGGTCGAACCGCCAGCTGCTCTCGGCAAGGCGCGAGCGATTACCGCTTTCGGAGCATCCGACCAGAAGGGCTGGGGCTATCAGGAAGATACCGATTCGACGCATTGTCGGTACACCCTGCCATAGCGGATGTGAGGATCGGATGAACGCACCGGGTCAGGTTGTACCGGATCAGGCCCGCCGCAAGTGCGCCAGTGCTTCGTAAGCCAGAACTGCGCCGGCGACGGCGGCGTTCAGGCTGTCTGCGCGGCCCAGCATCGGGATGGTGACGCGCAGGTCGCAGGCCTCTTCGTACTCAGCGGGAAGTCCTTGCGATTCGTTGCCTACCATCAGGAAGCACGGATCGGCATAAGCGGCCTCGCGGTAGTCGGTCGGGTCGCGCAGCGAGGCGGCTACAAGCTGGCCTTCTCCGGCGTGCAGCCAGGCGATGAATTCGTCCCAGCGTGCGATCACCAGTTTCTGAGTGAAGATCGCGCCCATGCTTGCGCGCACCGCTTCGACCGAGAACGGGTCCGCGCAGTCGTCGATCAGGATCAGCCCGCCCGCGCCCACGGCGTCGCCGGTGCGTAGCATCGTGCCCAGATTACCCGGATCGCGCAGTGCCTGCGCCACCAGCCAGATCGGCGCGGATGCGCGGTCCAGATTGGCAAGACCGGTGTCAAATTCGGCGAACACGCCCGCAACCGCTTGCGGATTATCCTTGCCGGTAACTTTGGCGAGGATTTCGACGTCCATCTCGACGACTTCGCCGCCCGCTGCCGTCACCGCGTCTTCGAGTGCATCGAGCAGGGGGTGGGGATCGCGCCCGATCGCCATGACCAGCATTTCCGGCACGATACCGCATTCGCGGGCGTCGGTGAGCAGGCGCAGGCCTTCGGCCAGGAAGCGCTTTTCACGTTTGCGGTGCTTCTTGTCCCTGAGCGAACGCAGGAACTTGACCAGTGGGTTGGAAAAGCCGGTGATGGTTCGGCGTGAACCGGCGTCCCAAGGCTCGTCATACGAAGACACTTCGTTCAGTCCGCCTGTGTTATTCTTCGCCGAAGCCATCGCGCACGAGGCCGGTCAGCACGGCGAGCGCGCTTTCGGCGCCGTCGCCCGAACAGGCGATCTCGATCGAATCGCCCTTGGCGGCGCCGAGCATCATGAGGCCCAGAATCGAACCGCCTTCCGCGCTGCCGCCGTCCTTGGTGACGTTGACTTTCACCGTGTCAGGCAGTTCTGCGACATGGTTCACGAATTTGGCGCTGGCGCGGGCATGGAGGCCGCGCTTGTTCACGATCAGCACCGTTTCACGGCAGTCGATCATGCGTCCTGCCCCAGATATTCGCTGGCGATGGTGATGTAGTTGCGGCCCGCATCGCGCGCCGCGGCGACCGCTTCGCGCACCGGCATGCAACCGCGCGCTTTGGCGAGGCGGATCAACATCGGCAGGTTGATGCCGGCGATTACTTCGACCTTGCCCGCCTGCATCAGCGAGATCGCGAGGTTGGAAGGGGTGCCGCCGAACAGGTCAGTGAGGATGATCACGCCTTCACCGCTGTCGACCTTGGTGATGGCGTCGGCGATTTCCGAGCGGCGCTGTTCCATGTCGTCGTTCGGGCCGATGCAGATCGTCGCGACGTCGGCTTGATCGCCGACGACGTGTTCCATCGCGTGTACGAACTCCTCGGCGAGATTGCCGTGAGTAACCAGAATCATGCCGATCATGTCGGGAATGCGCTCCGAAATTCCTGCAATCGCGCCCGGGCGCCGTTTTCATTTTTCACGTCGCAGCCCTCCTTCAAGAAGATCTGCTGCCCGCGAGCCCAGGTTGCGGTGCAACAATGTGGGCGAAAATCCTGCCTGGCGCAAGGCTGCTCCCATTTGCTCCGCAGTAAATACGGAGCGGTGCCTCCCGCCAGTGCAGCCAAATGCAATATGCACGTAAGCCTTGCCCTGCGCCCGGTATCGGGGGAGCAGCAGAAGCAGCAGATCGCGGATGCGCGTGAATGCCTCTTCGTAGGCCGGATCCTTGCGGATGTAGTCGCCCACGGCCTGGTCCTGCCCGGTCTGCGGGCGCAGGACGGGATCCCAGTGCGGGTTCTCGATGAAGCGCATGTCGAAAACGAGGTCCGCCACCGGCGGCATCCCTCGCGAGAACCCGAAGCTGGAGACGGTTACGGTCAGTTCACCCGGTTCGCTGGAGGCGAAGCGTTCACGAATCACCCGTTGCAGGTCGTTGGAGGTGAATTCGGTGGTGTCGATCAACAGGTCGGCCCAGCGGCGCAGCGGGGCGAGCAGTTCGCGCTCGGCGCGGATGCCGGTGGAGACGGGCGCATCGCCGGCAAGGACATGGCGGCGGCGGGTTTCGTTGTAGCGGCGCTCAAGCTCGTTGCTGCCGCAATCGAGGAACAGGGTAGTCAGTTCGATGTCGCGCCGCTCTGTCAGGGCTTTGACCTGCGCGATGATACGTTCTGGATTGAAGCCGCGGGTGCGGGAATCGAAGCCTATGGCAAGCGGCGCAGGGTCGCTGTCCGCGCCGCTGGAGCCGGCGTCGAGCAGGGCGTCGAGCATGCGGATCGGGAAATTGTCGACGATTTCCCAGCCGAGATCCTCAAGCACGCGTAGCGCCGTGGTCTTGCCGGCGCCCAGCATTCCAGTCACCAGCAATACGCGCTGGCGTGCCGGCTGATCGGCGCTCATTCCCGCTTCGGTCCCCATATCCACTCTATCTGCGCGCAGCAGGCCGGAAAGGGAAGAGGGCGAAAAAAGCTGTGCCCTGTTGGGACTGCTATGGCGCCAATCCGTAGCGCCCCAGCGCCAGTTCGGCCTTGAGGGCGAGCGATCCCCCCTCGGGCCAGAGGCGGACGAGGGGGAGTTCGATTCCGGCGATGGTGAAGCGCTCGGGCGTTTCGATGTAGCGGGGCGCGGCGCTGTCCAGCCTCAGAACGAGGGCAACCGGCACATCATCGATGCAGGGAAAGGGAAGAACGCCGAGGTTGCGCACTTCCATCAAGCCGCGCGTATGCGGATGCGGCATGGCGATCAGCCGACGGCCGTCCGCTTTAAACAGCACCGAGTCGTCGCCGATAAGCTCTGCGCCCCGGTCGATAAGGGCGAGGGCGAGACTGGATTTGCCGCTGCCGGGAGGGCCTTCGATCAACACCGCGCGCCCGGCAATGGCAATGCAGGTCGATTGGCGCTGGGCCGGGGCGGTGGCGGGGGCGGGCCGGCTCATCTCTCGCTCTGCCATGCGGGTAGTGAGAACACCAGACGCGCGCCTGAGGCGCCATCGGTGCGATCGGTCGCGACGAGCTTGCCGAAGTGGGCCTCGACGATGGTGCGTGCGATGGCGAGGCCGAGACCGCTGTGCTTGCCGAATTCCTCACGCGAGGGGCGCAGCGAGTGGAAGCGTTCGAAGATGCGTTCGCGGGCGGCGGCGGAAATGCCGGGGCCATGGTCGGCAACGGCGATTTTTACCCGGCTGTCGATACGCGAGAGCGAGATTTCGATCGGGCTGCCTGGCGGCGAGAAGGACACGGCATTGTCCAGCAGGTTCTGGAGCACGCGTTCGAGACGGGGCGCGTCGCCGGCAACGGTCAGGTCCGCGCTGTCTTTGCGCAGGATCGAGACCGGGCAGCCGCCGTTGACGCCGCGCTGGTCGCGTTCGGCGACGAGCGCGCGGACGAGCCCGCCCATGTCGAAAGGTTCGAAGGTGGTCCGGCTGATCTGCGCGTCGATGCGGCTTGCATCGGCGATCTCGGTGACGAGGAAGTCGATGCGGCGCACGTCGTCCTGGGCGATGCCGAGGAGTTGGCGGCGCAGGTCCGGCGCTTCCACCCGGTCGAGGCTTTCCAGCGCGCTGCGCAGCGAGGTCAGCGGGTTCTTGAGTTCGTGGGCGACATCGGCGGCGAAGCTCTCCACTTCGTCGATGCGCTGGCGCAGTGCGCTGCTCATGTCGGAAATGGCGCGGGCGAGGAGCCCGATCTCGTCGCGGCGGTCGGGCAGGCGGGGGACGACGACGCTGCGATCACGGCCCAGCCGCACGCGCACGGCGGCGCGGACCAGTTTGCGCAGCGGTTCGACGATGGTGCGGGCAAGGAAAAGCGACAGCAGGATCGAAACGCCCAGCGCGCCGCCGACGATGAAGGCCAGTGTCTGGCGGGCCATGCGCACGTTCTCGGTGATGTCGCGGGCGTTGCGGGTAACCAGAAGCGCGGAGCCGTCATTCCCTACCGGAGTGGCGGCGATGATGACGGGTGTGCGGTCAGGCGCGGCCTTGTGGTTGATCCGCGTTTGCCCGGAGCCCAATGCGGCGGCGATTTCAGGCCAGGCGCCGGCATCTGCGTGGGCCGGATCGCGGTAGTCCGGGATGGGGGGCGCGCCAAGGATGAAATCCATGCCCCGGTCGAGCATGCGCGCAGCGTCCTGGAACCAGGGTTCGCTGGCCGGGTCGATCAACCGGTAGGAAGGCGGTGCCAGAACGAAGCTGTCGCCGGAAAGTTTGCCGGCGGGACCAAAGAGCCGCAGGCGCAGGTCCTGCGTGGTGCCGATCCGGGCAATCAGGGCGAGGCGGCCGGCCGGGTTTTCGTCGGCGAGGGCGTCGGCGGTGATCTCGGCCTCGGTCTTGGCGAGGCGGTAGCGTTCGGCGAGCAGTTCGTTGCGGTAGCTGTCGATGTAGAACAGGCTGCCCGCCAGCAGGGCGAGGGCGATCACATTCACCGCGAGAATGCGCGCGGTGAGCGATAAGCTCCACGCCAGCCCCAGCCGTACCGCAACGCGCGGGCGCGGTTTGGCGCGTGACTTTTCAGCCATCGGCAAAAGAGTATCCGGCGCCGTACAGCGTATCGATCGCACCGAATTCAGGGTCTACCGCGCGGAATTTTCGGCGCAGGCGCTTGATGTGGCTGTCGATGGTACGGTCGTCCACATAGACGTCGTCGCTATAGGCCGCGTCCATCAGCTGGTTACGGCTTTTGACCACGCCGGGGCGGGTCGCCATGGCTTCCAGGAGCAGGAATTCGGTGACGGTGAGCGATACGGGCCGATCATCCCATGTCACCTGGTGGCGTGCGGGATCAAGCATCAACCTGCCGCGTATCACCGGATCGGGCAGGTTGGCAGGGGCTTCGTCTTCGGGCGGTGTTCGCGCCAGTTCGCTACGCCGCAGGATGGCGCGAATGCGCGCGACAAGCAGGCGCTGGCTGAAGGGCTTGGCGATATAGTCGTCCGCGCCCATCGCCAGGCCCAGGGCTTCGTCGGGCTCCTCGTCCTTCGATGTCAGGAAGATCACCGGCAGGCTGGACTGCGCGCGCAGGGCCTGCAGCAGGTGCAGGCCGTCCATGCGCGGCATCTTGATGTCGAAGATGGCAAGGTCCGGTGGGTTGTCCAGCAGAGCTTTCAGCGCTGTCTCGCCATCAGCGTAGACCCGCGTGGCGAAGCCCTCTGCGTGGAGACTGATGGACAGCGTGGTGAGAATGTTGCGGTCGTCATCGACCAGCGCGATCGTGTGCTGCCGCGGCGCAGACGGAGCGGCCGCAGGCGAACTGCCCGATGGCGCCGCAGGCAAGGCGGCGTCGTCTGCCAGAGGACCGGCTAGGGGCGGGGGAGTGGATGCATCGGCCATGGGCGCGCGCAGTTTCCCTTTTACTGCATGGGACGATTTGCCTAGCGGCTGCGCGCGCGGATGACAATCTGCGGTGCGGGCGGAACGGAGCGCTGTGGCAATTGGTCCAGTCCGTTGCGTCTGCGCGATTAAAACTCCTACGCATAGGACCTTGACGGTTCCAATTTCCCCCAAATTGACGGAAAAGAGACAGCTGCCTATTCGTGGCTCGATTCTTGCGCAGGAATCGCGAATGCGCCCTCGGGAATACCCGTAGGGCGACATCTTTTGGAGGAGATGACATTGACCACTTCGCTTAGCTATCCGCTCGATAAACAGGGCATTGAGACGAAGGCTACGATCTTCGCGAACCTCGGCACGGCCCCCCTGGTCGAACATGCGGTGAAGAATGGGGAAGGCGTGCTTTCGGCCGATGGTCCGTTCGTCGTCGCCACCGGCAAGCACACAGGACGATCGGCGAAGGACAAGTTCATCGTCCGCGACGCCGAGACGGAATCGACGGTGTGGTGGGGCAAGACCAACGTGCCGATGACGCCCGAACATTTTGCCGCGCTCAAGGAGGATTTCCTTGCTGCCGTCGCGCAGAAGGACACGCTCTACGTCGCCGACCTGTTCGGTGGCTCGCAGCCGGAGCACCGCGTGAAGGTGCGCGTGATCAATGAGTTCGCCTGGCACAACCTGTTCATCAAGACGCTGCTGGTCCGCCCATCGAGCGAGGAACTGGAAGGCTTCGCGCCCGAATACACCATCATCGACCTGCCCAGCTTCCGCGCCGATCCCGAGCGTCATGGATCGCGCAGCGAGACGGTGGTCGCGGTCAACTTCTCGGAGAAGCTGATCCTGATCGGCGGCACGTCCTATGCGGGCGAAATGAAGAAGTCGGTCTTCGGCATCCTCAACTACCTGCTGCCGGTGAAGGGCGTGATGCCGATGCACTGTTCGGCCAACATCGGCGCGGACGGGGACACCGCTGTGTTCTTCGGCCTGTCGGGCACCGGCAAGACCACGCTTTCGGCGGACGCTTCGCGCACGCTGATCGGCGATGACGAGCATGGCTGGTCGGACACGGCCGTGTTCAACTTCGAAGGCGGCTGCTACGCCAAGATGATCCGCCTTTCGGAAGAAGCCGAACCGGAAATTTACGCCACCACCCGCCGCTTCGGCACGGTGCTGGAAAACGTGGTGATCGATCCAGTCACTCGTAAGATCGACCTTGATGACAACTCGCTGGCTGAGAACAGCCGCGGTTCCTACCCGATCGACTTCATCCCGAACTGCTCGGAGAAGAACCTTGGGCCGGTGCCGAAGAATATCATCTTCCTGACCGCCGACGCTTACGGCGTCCTGCCGCCGATCGCGCGGCTGACCCCGGACCAGGCGATGTACCACTTCCTCTCGGGGTATACCGCGCGCGTTGCCGGCACCGAGATCGGGGTGACGGAGCCGGAAGCGACGTTCTCGACCTGCTTCGGCGCGCCGTTCATGCCGCGTCACCCGTCCATCTATGGCAACCTCCTCAAGGAGCGTATCGCCAAGGGCGGCGTGAAGTGCTGGCTGGTCAACACCGGCTGGTCGGGCGGCAAAGCGACGATGGAAGGCATCAAGCGCATGCCGATCAAGGCGACCCGCGCTCTGCTCAACGCCGCGCTCGACGGCAGCCTCAACGCCGCCGAGTTCAGGGAAGATCCCAACTTCGGCTTCGAAGTGCCGGTCGAGGTCGCCGGTGTCGACACCAAGCTGCTCGACCCGCGCGGCGCCTGGGCTGATCCGCTGGACTATGATCGCACGGCGCAGACCCTGGTCAAGCAGTTCATCGACAACTTCGAGCAGTTCGAAGAGCATGTCGATGAAGGCGTGCGCAAGGCTGCGCCCGTTTCGGCCTGACCTTCACGACCTGAAATGCACTCGGAGGCCCCGAAACTTCGGTTTCGGGGCCTTTTCCCTTGGCGCCGGCTTTCCAGCGCGGTGCAGGCAGGACGAACAGCAATCGCAGGGCCGGGCCTGTTGGTCTTTTCCAAGCCTTCCGTTCGTCATGGTTTGGGTGCAATGTACACGACTACGCCAAAGGAGAACGGCAATGGGATTTTTCGACGGTATACTCGGACAAGTGAGCGAGCACGCTGACGTGGCCAACCTCGCGGGCAAGCTCGGGATCTCCCCTGCGGTTGCCGAAAAAGCCATCGCCGCTCTTGGCATCGCGCATCAGCAGGAAGGCGATACCGCGCAGCTTGCATCGGAGCGCACCGGGCTTGACGTCGGGGTCATGCAGCAGCTCATCGAGCAGATCGGCGGCGAGGGTTCTCTCACCCAGTTCGCCAGCGCCATCGCATCCGATCCCAGCAAGATCGCCAGCTTCTTCGACAAGGATGGTGACGGCAGCGTCATCGACGACCTGACCGGCATGGCCAAGGGCTTTTTCGGCGGTAAGAGCTGAAATTGAGCGCGTGTCATCCTGGGCCAGCAAGGCCCGGGATGACACGGCACCTCAGGCTTTTTTGCCGGCGATATACGCCTCTACGTTGAGCGCCAGCACGTCCAGCGGCACATTGCCGCCATCGACCACTGCCTGGTCGAAATCGCGCAAGTCATAGGCTGAGCCCAGGGCCTGCTGCGCCCGCGTGCGCTGGCTGACGATCTGCGAGTGACCCATCTTGTAGCCGCAGGCCTGTCCGGGCCATGAGCAGTAGCGGTCCACCTCGTTGACCACTTCTTCGCGCTTGTTGCCGTTCTGCTCCATGAAGAAACGCACGGCCGCATCGCGGCTCCAGCCCTTCGAATGGAGGCCGGTGTCCACCACCATGCGGCAGGCGCGAAACGCAAGGGACTGCAGGTAGCCGAGCCGGCCCACCGCATCGTCGTCGTAGGCGCCCAGTTCGTCCGCCAGTTGCTCGCCGTAGAGCGCCCAGCCTTCGGAATAGGCGTTGAACGCCAGGATCGAGCGGATCAACGGCAGGCGATTGGCATATTCGCCCTGCCAGACGTGGCCGGGGATCGCCTCGTGATGCACCAGCGTGGGCAGGTCGTACTTGCGGTGCAGGTCGGTGGTGCGCAGGTTGATCCACATCTTGCCGGGGACACTGCCGTCCTTGGAGCCGGCCCCGCCATAGGCGGTCGGGGCGCCCGGTTCCTCGGACAGCGGCAGGCGGCGCACTTCGACATTGCCGGGAACCAGCTGGCGGAAAGCGCGCGGCATCTGCCCGCGTATCCAGTCGACACGGGTGCGGATGAAGGCGAGGATTTCGGCTCGGCCGGGGTCGCCTGCGGGGAACATGAAGCGCTTGTCCTCGCCCAGCGCCGCCATGCGCGCGCCAACGGTGCCGGTGGTATAGCCCAGCGACTTCAGGATCGGGTCCATGCGGGCGTGAAGCGCGGCCAGTTCCTGCAAACCGCGCTGGTGGATTTCCTCCGGCGCGAGCGGCGTGGTCGTGCTGGCGCGCAGGGCCCAGGCGTAATACTCGGCGCCTCGCGGGCGTTCGCGCATGCCGGGATCGCTCTTGGCGAGGGCGCGCTGGTGCTTGAGTTCGGCCAGTTGCCGTTCCAGCGCGGGCACCACTTCCCCGGCGACGATCCGCTTCGCATCGGCGGTCCAGGTGCCGCTCATGTCTTTCGTGCGTCCGGCGATCGAGGTGACGAGGCCGCCGCCGTCCGCGCGTGCGTCAGTTATGGTGCTGGTCATCTGCGCGATGGCCCGGTCGAGCAGGAAGTCAGGCGGCACGAGGCCGATCGCGGTGGCGGCCTTGATCCGGCCGAGTTCCCCGTCCAGCTGCGCGTCGAACTGGCCGAGGCGGGCGACATAGGCGTCGGCGTCCTCACGCGTCTTCACCGGATGGTCGGCATCGAGGAAGCGCGGCAAGTCCAGATAGGCGCCCACGTTCTGGATGACGACGTAAGGCGTGTTGCGCCACCCGCCCACGGCGACATCGCCATAAGGCAGCGCAAAACCGTCGAGCGCGGTGGAGAAAGCGCTTTTGACCACGGCGAGACTGGTGCGGGTGGAATGGTCCAGCCCGCTCGCATCGAAGGCTTCGACCGAGGCGAGGCCCTGCCTCAGGCTTGCGGCATAGGCATCGCGCCCGCCTTGCGAGCGATCCTCCAGCCGTGAGCGCAGCGCCGCATGTTCGCCGATGTCCACACCAAGGCCGGTTGCGCCTTCGGGGACGTGTTCCAGGAGGTTCCAGGCGATGCTGTCAAGCAGAGCGGCGGCGTTTGGCGGTGTGGCCGGGGCGGCAGGCATCGGAGCGGGGCCGCGGGCCTGAGCGCAGCCGGGAAGGGCGACGGCGGCGGTTCCGGCTGCCAGCAGATGGAGGGCGCTGCGCCGCGAGAGGGGCGCGCGCGGGCCGAGTTCGGGAAGGAAAGTATCGTGCATGACCGGAACGATGGCCGCGCCTGCCGATGCTGTCAAACCGGCCTGGCAAACCATCTTGGGCCTCGGCGCAGGCTGCGCTAGGAAGGCGCCATGAACATCGCGCTTTCGCTTCTCGTGCTCACCGTCATCGCGCTCGTGCTGGGCGCGCTTGTCCTGCTTCGGCGCGGGGGGCACCGCAAGCAGGCGGTACTGATGCTGGTTCTGGCAGGGGTGATGATCATGAACATCGCCATCTGGACCCTGCCCACACCCGAAGGCCGCTCCCTGTCGCGCGAGGCTGAAAAGGAACAGGCGCCGGAGTGATGCTCCGACGCCTGCTATGATCCATCGACCGGCGGATTACTTGATCGGGCAATCCGGCGCGAGGCGCATGTCCAGGTAGTTGTCGACCGACTTCATCAGGTCCGGCACCTCGTTTTCGAAGAAGTGGTTGGCGCGGGGGATTTCATCATGGTGGATGGTGATGTGCTTTTGCGTGCGCAGCTTGTCGACCAGCTTCTGCACGGCGTTGGGCGTGACCACCGTATCGCCTGTGCCCTGGATGATGATGCCCGAGGCGGGGCAGGGTGCCAAAAAGCTGAAGTCGTACATGTTGGCCGGCGGGGCGACCGAGATGAAGCCGCGAATTTCGGGGCGGCGCATCAGCAATTGCATGCCGATCAGCGCGCCGAAAGAGACGCCGGCGATCCAGGTGGTCGAAGCCTCGGGATGGATCGACTGTACCCAGTCAAGCGCGGCCGCTGCGTCTGACAGTTCGCCGATGCCGTTGTCGAAGCTGCCCTGGCTGCGGCCAACACCGCGAAAGTTGAAGCGCAGTACCGCGAAACCGCGCGCGACGAAGGTCTTGTAAAGGTGCTGGGTGATGCGGTCGTTCATCGTGCCGCCCGCCTGCGGGTGCGGATGGAGGATCATCGCCACCGGCGCGCGTGGACGCGGAGCGGGCTGGAAACGACCTTCGAGACGACCTTCGGGACCGGGAAAGATGACTGCGGGCATGTCTGTTTGCGGCCTGACTTGTTGAACCTCCCGCGCGCAAGGCAGCGCCGAGCATCGCGGGAGTGGAAATGGGAAAGGTTCGCTATATAGAAACATTGCGTCCGAAAACAACTTCGCAAGCAAGGGCAGTTCCTATCATTTATCTAGATCATGCCGCGACTACACCGATGCTTGCTCCTGCGCGTGAGGCCTGGCTGGAAGGCGCGGCGATCTGGGCCAATCCCTCAAGCCCCCATGCGCCGGGACGCGCTGCCCGCGCCGCACTGGAAGATGCGCGGGCACGGGTGAAGACGGCGCTGGACTGGGATGGCGAAGTGCTCTTCACGTCCGGGGCGAGCGAGGCGCTGGCGATTGGGCTGGGGCGGGCAAAGGTGCAGCGGCGACTGGTCTCTGCAGTGGAGCACGATGCGGTGTTCCGCGCCGCGCCCGATGCGGCGGTCCTGCCGGTAGTCGGCGGCGAGGTTGATCCGCAAGTGCTTGCCGATGCGCTGTCCGGCGGGGGCAGGGCGGTGGTCGCGCTACAGTCGATCAATTCCGAGACCGGCACCGTCCTGCTTCCTTGCGGGACAAATCCCGTGGCCGCGCAGATTAGCGAGGCCGGCGGGCTGCTGCTTGCCGACTGTTCGCAGTCGGCCGGAAAGGCGCCTTTGCCTGATGCTGACATGGTGGTCGTCTCTGGCCACAAATTGGGCGGCCCGGTCGGCATCGGCGCGCTGCTGGTGCGCGATTTCGCCATGCTGGAGCCCAGCGGGGGGCAGGAGCGCGGCTACCGTGCGGGGACCGAGAACCTGCCCGCCGTCCTGGCTTTCGCTGCTGGGCTTGAGGCGGGCGGGATCGAAAGCTGGGCAACCACCGCCGAGCAGCGCTTCGACTTCAGGAACAGGCTGCAGGCGCATGGGGAGGTGCTGCAACCGGGGGCGCAATGCTCTCACATCTTTGCTGTCGCGGCGCCAAAAACGTCCGCAACTGCGATGCTGATCCGCATGGACGCGTTGGGCTTCGCGATCTCGGCGGGCAGCGCCTGTTCTTCCGGCACGCTCAAGCAGAGCCGTGTGTTGCAGGGCTTCGGCATCGACGCGGATCTGGCGAAGCGAACCGTACGCGTCTCCATGGGCTGGAGCACGACGCCGCAGGATCTTGACGCCTTCGCCGATGCATGGGCCAAGGTAACCGCATGATCTATCTCGACTATCAGGCAACCACGCCGCTGGCACCCGAGGCGCGCGAGGCCATGATGCCCTGGCTCGGCGGACCTGAAACCAGCGGCTTCGCAAATCCCCATAGCCCGCATCGCCCCGGTCGCGCGGCTGCGGCAGCGGTGGAAGTAGCACGCGCGCAGGTCGCCAGACTCATGCCGCCGGGAGGGCGGGTGATCTTCACGTCCGGCGCAACGGAGGCGATCAATCTCGGCATCCTGGGCAGCGGCGCGCGTAAGCTCGCGGTTTCCGCAATTGAGCATGCCGCCGTGCTCGATACCGCGCGCGTGGTCGATCCCACTCATGCGGTCCTGCCAGTCGATGCCGAGGGATTGGTCGATGCCGAAGCGCCGATTGCCGCCGGTACTGGCCTCGTCGCCGTCATGCAGGTCAACAACGAAATCGGCACGGTTC
Source organism: Novosphingobium barchaimii LL02 (assembly GCF_001046635.1). Classification (GTDB taxonomy): domain Bacteria; phylum Pseudomonadota; class Alphaproteobacteria; order Sphingomonadales; family Sphingomonadaceae; genus Novosphingobium; species Novosphingobium barchaimii. Next base: position 904,137 of record NZ_KQ130452.1, on the reverse strand, counting down.
AGCCGGTGGAGCATCTGGCCGAGCGCGCTCACGCCGCCGGGGCGCTGTTTCTGTGCGACGCAGTCCAGGGCGCGGGCAAGCTCGCTCCGCCCGCCAATGCCGACCTCATCGCGGTGAGCGCCCACAAGCTCTACGGCCCCAAAGGTATCGGCGCCCTGTGGCTGCGGGACGGGCTTGAGCTTGCGCCGTTGATCCGGGGCGGCGGGCAGGAGCAGGGGCTGCGCTCCGGCACGCTCAGCCCGATGCTATGCGCCGGGTTCGGCGCCGCGGCGGCACTTGCCCTGGCCCGGATGGATGAGGACGCCGCCCATGTTGCCCGTCTCTGGCAGCGCGCGCGCACCATCCTTTCCCGCTGGGAACTGAACGGTTCAGCGGCGCGGCGCTGGCAGGGCAACCTCAACTTGCGCCTCGATGGCCTCGACGTGGCCCGGTTAATGTCAGAGTTGCGAGACCTGGCTTTTTCCGCAGGATCGGCCTGTGCAAGCGGTTCCGGCAGGCCGAGCCACGTCCTGCGGGCTTTGGGCCTTTCGGACAGAGAGGCCAAAGCCTCTATCCGTCTGGGATTTGGGAGATATACTCCGATCCGGGAACTTGAGGATGCCTGCGCCAAAATCGAAGCCGCCGCAGCGGTGCAGGGAGTATGATTTGGTTAACGTGACGTTCGTTACCGTCGACGGATCCAGGGTTTCGGCGCAGGCCGAGCCGGGGTCCCGGCTGCTTGAAGTGGGTCAGAACGCGGGTATGCCGCTTGAAGGGACGTGCGAGGGGCAGATGGCCTGCTCAACCTGCCACGTCATCGTCTCGCCCGACTGGTTCGACAAGTTGCCCCCCGCCTCGACCGAGGAGGAGGACATGCTCGACCTGGCCGCCGGAGTGGGCCGCACCAGTCGCCTTTCCTGTCAGATCGAAGTGACTGAGGCGTTGGACGGGCTCGCGGTACGCATCCCCGGCGTGGTGCGGGACATGCAGATCGGCTGAGAACCGGCGGGCGAACCCGCCGGGTCGCTCAGTCCTTCGCGCCGAAGCGCTTCCTCCAGTTCAGGATTGCCCAGCGGATCGCCAAGCCGATCAGTCCGAGCGGAACCGCGATGGCCGTGAGCATGATGACGACCGCGAAGATCGTGCCAAGCACCGTGCTCACGTTCCCCAAAGCGCTGCGTATCGGCGACAGGAAGCCGCCGTCACTGGGCGATCCTGCTTCATAGCTCAGGTTTACCCGGCTGAAATTCACGCGGCCCTGCATCTCCGTCAGCCAACTGCGCGCCTCGTCGATTTCCTCGTTCACCTGCGCGACCCCGCGTTCGGCCTCGACCAGTTCGGCCACGGTGCCCTTGCGGGTGGCGAGCACTTCCATCAGCCGGTCGCGCAGCACCGTGCGGGCTCGCAGGCGTGCTTCGGTATCGACGATCTGCTTTGACAGGTCCTCACCCGAGATCGCGCTGGAAACTTGCGTGCCTCCGGCGTTTCCAGCCAGCTTGCCCAGTTCGGCGCCGAAAGCGCGGGCGCGCGGCGCTGCAACTGCAAGCGCCAGCGATCCAGCGGCATAACGCCCTTCCGATCCGTTCTGCTTCATATCCAGGATGCGGCACACCTGCGGGCCTTGTTTTTCACAAAGGTCCGCCTGACTGCGCTGCACCTCGGCAATACGCTCGGCAGCCAGTCGATAGCCGTATTCATAGACGTAGGCGATGCGTGGGCCATTGGCCGCGCTGACCGCAATGGCCTCGCCCGGCTTGGCATCCCCGCCGCCTTGCGCCTTTACGGAGGCAGGGGCTTCCTCGCGGATGTCGACGGTTTCCGGCCCCGCGGCATCGGGTGCAGGCGCGCTTCCGCATCCGGCAAGAGCAAGCGCCAGCAATCCCGCGGAAATCTTTGAGCGGTGCATTGTCGTCTCCCTGGCATGCGGTGTGATTCGTCAGCGACGCTATCCCAGCTTGAACCTCTGGAAAACGGCCTAACGCGGCTTGGCATGGCCGGGCGCCCTGCTAGGGTCCGCCCACCATGGTGACCAAGACTGACGACGACTCCGATCCGTTCGACGCCATCGTCGACGCGCCCTTCGATGCGGCGCTGTCGGAGCGTTATCTCGTCTACGCGCTGTCGACGATCACGGCGCGCTCGCTGCCCGATCTTCGCGATGGGCTGAAGCCGGTCCACCGCCGCCTGCTCTGGGCGATGCGCCAGCTCAAGCTGGACCCGGGCAATGCCTATAAGAAATCGGCGCGCGTCGTCGGCGACGTGATCGGTAAATATCACCCGCATGGCGATGCCTCGGTCTACGACGCGATGGTCCGCCTCGCGCAGGATTTCTCGCTGCGCTATCCGCTGGTGCAGGGGCAGGGCAACTTCGGCAATATCGACGGCGATAACGCGGCCGCCTATCGATATACCGAAGCGCGCCTGACCAAGACTGCTATCCAGCTCATGTCCGGGCTGGACGAAGGCACCGTGGACCTGATTCCCACCTACAACGGTGAGGAAAACGAGCCGGAAATTTTCCCCGGCATGTTCCCCAATCTGCTGGCCAACGGCGCCGTTGGCATTGCGGTCGGCATGGCGACCTCGATCCCCAGCCACAACGTCGCCGAGATCATCGACGCGACGCTCCTGCTGATCGACAATCCCCATGTCGAGCATCCGCAGCTGATGGAAGTGTTCCACGGTCCGGACTTCGCGACCGGCGGCCTCGTGGTCGACAGCCCTGAGGCGATCAGCCACGCCTATGCGACCGGTAAGGGTGGTTTTCGCGTACGCGGGCGTTTCTCCACCGGGCGTAACGCAGACGGTTCGTGGGAAGAAAGCGGCATAGAGAAACTGGGCGCGGGCCAGTGGCAGCTCGTCGTCACCGAAATCCCGTATATGCTCCAGAAGGGCAAGCTGATCGAACAGATCGCGGCCCTGATCGGCGACCGCAAGCTGCCGATTCTGGAAGACGTGCGCGACGAGAGTGACGAGGAGATCCGTCTCGTGCTCGTCCCCAAGAGCCGCAATGTCGATCCCGAGCTGCTGAAGGAAAGCCTCTACCGGCTTACCGATCTCGAAAGCAGGTTCAGTCTCAACCTCAACGTACTGGATTCTCACAGAACTCCGGGTGTCATGGGGTTGAAGCTTCTGCTTCAGGAGTGGGTTTTCTGCCAGATCGACATTTTGCTGCGCCGGACCAACCATCGGCTCGACAAGATCGCCGCCAGGCTGGAACTGGTTTCCGGCTACATCATCGCTTATCTCAACCTCGACCGGATCATCGAGATCATCCGCACGGAGGATGAGCCCAAAGCGGTTATGATGGCGGAGTTCGAGCTTACCGACCGTCAGGCGGAAGCCATTCTCAACATGCGCCTGCGCTCACTGCGCAAGCTGGAGGAAATGGAGCTTCGCAAGGAGCACGCCGAACTGCTGAAAGAGCAGGAGGAGCTGAACAAGCTGCTCGAAAGTCCGGCTCGCCAGCGCACCCGGATCAAGCGCGATCTTGCCAACTTGCGCAAGGACTATGCCGAGGACACCGAACTCGGCCGTCGCCGCACCACTATTGCGCAGGCGACCAAAACCGTCGAATTCAGCATGGACGCGATGATCGAGAAGGAGCCGGTCACGGTGATCCTCTCGGCCAGGGGCTGGATCAAGGCCGCACGCGGGCACGTGCCGCTGGACGGCGATTTCAAGTTCAAGGAAGGCGACGGCCCCGGCTATGCCTTCCACGCGCAGACCACCGACAAGGTGCTGATCGCGCTCGACAATGGCCGGTTTTACACGCTGGGCGCCGACAAACTGCCGGGCGCGCGGGGCTTTGGTGAACCGATCCGCACGATGGTCGATATCGACACCGAGGCGCATATCGTCTCGGCCATGGTCTACAAGCCCAAGGCCCAGCTTCTGCTGGCCTCGAACGTCGGTCGCGGCTTTGCAGCTGAGACGGATGAACTGCTGGCCGAAACTCGCAAGGGCCGGGCGGTCATGTCGACCAAGCCGGGTGTCACGCTCGTCACCGTCCGCGAGATTCCGGCCGAGCATGACCACGTCGCCGTTGTGGGTGACAATCGCAAGCTGGTGATCTTTAGTCTCGAGGAACTGCCGGTCATGGCCAAGGGCCAGGGCGTTACCCTCCAGCGTTACCGCGATGGCGGTATGTCGGATGTCATCACGCTCAAGCTGGAAGACGGGCTGTCCTGGACGATGGGCGGCGAGAGCGCCCGTACCCGGACCGAGAAAGACATGACGCTCTGGAAGGTCGCGCGCGGCGCGGCGGGGCGTTTACCGCCGGTGGGCTTCCCGCGCGACAACAAGTTTCAGGGGTAAGGGCTCGGCGGACCTGATCCGGGGCCGCCGCCCTCAGGTCTCCTCTACCGCCTGCGGGTGATGGGGCACCAGGATCAGCGTCCTGCCCTCCACCCGCCAACTGGCGAGGCGCGACAGCACGTTCATGCCGATGACGTTGGTGTCGCCCATGCCCGGTGCGACCACCGCGTCGAGTTCGCGGGCAACCACGTTTCCGATGCGCAGTTCGTCGATCGTCGCCAGCTTTGCCTCAATGGTCCCATTGGCGGTGCGCATCAGCACCGAGCGGTTGAGCGGATTGGCTTTCAGGTCCGCTGCCTGCGCGGTGGCGGGCGAAATTGCGGTGAGCGTGGCGCCGGTATCGACGAGGAAGTCGCGTTTTACTCCGTTCACCGTCGCATTGATCCAGAAGTGGCCATCGGAATTCATCGGCACGCGCGTTTCGCCGCCTTCCACGCTCTGGCGGGTCAGGCCCAACTGCGGGAATGCAAAGTCGGCGCCGGTGGTCAGGCGGGTGACCTGCGCGATCGTCAGCAGCATGGCCGCCAGCAGGCCGAGATTGCCTACTCCGCGCACGAAACCGCCCAGAAGCGGGGCCGGGCCGCGCAGAACTCCGCCCAGCAGGCTTACGACAATGCCGACGCAGGCGAGTGCAAGCAGGGGCTGTCCGGCCAGGAAGCCGAGAATGTGCGAAAGGTCCATTTGTGTGTCCCTAGCACATTGCAGCTTTCGCAAGGCTGACTGTCAGCGGCCCTTCGGCACCAGGATCAGGCGGCTGCCTTCCACGCGCCATGAGGCCAGCTGCGAGAGCAGGTTCATGCCGATGACGTTGGTGTCGACCTCACCGTCCGGGCCGATGGCGACGGGCAGGGTATTGGCCTCGATCCCGCCGAAGCGCAGCGAATTCGCCGATGCCATTTGCGCGACTATGGTGCCGTTGGCGGTATCCATCAGCACGCCCTCGTCCTTCTCATTGGGCCGAAGCCCGACGCGCCTGGCAACGCGGTTCGAGACGCCGGTATACGTGGCGCCGGTGTCGATCAGGAAATCGACCGGCTCGCCGTTGAGCCGGGCTTCCACCCAGAAATGACCGTCGGCGCGCATGGCGATCACGGTTTCCTTGCCGACGATCTCGGCGGGGCGGGTGCGGTCTAGCCAGAGCGCGGCTTCCGAGCGGCCGTTATGGCCGGCAAGCTGGGCCACCGTCAGCAGCAGCGCCGCGACAAGGCCGAGGTAGGCGGCATTGCGCATGACTTGACCCACGCGCGGGCGCGCGGCGGAGACCATGCCCGCCGTCACCGCCAGCAGGATCGCCGCGATCGTCAGCGTAAGCAGGGGCTGATCGAACAGGAAGCCGCCCAGCTCGCCAAGGTTCATGCCGGGCGCGCCGCCAGGATGGCATCCAGCAGCGCCTCGACGCGAACTTCATCGGGGAAGCCCTCTTCGATCCAGGCGTCCTTGACCTCTTGCAGGATGCGCGCGACATCGGGACCGGCAGCGGTCCCTCGCGCCACGATCTGTCCGCCTTTGAGCGGCAGTTGGGGGATGTCCCAGCCATTCAGGGTTGCCGTGTCCGCACCTGCGATCAGTAGCCGGTCGAGCGCGGATTCCCGGCCGAGGCGGTAGGCGAGAGTGCGGGCATTGCCGGGTGCGCCTTCACGCGCCGCCGCCAGCGACAGGCGTTTCTTCTGCGCGGTGGAAAGCCGGAAGCGGGCGGCGACCTGCTCGGCCAGCGCGGGCTGCGCCGGGAGGAGGGCGGCGAGGCGGCGGATCGGGTCGGGCGCGCGGCCCTGCGCGGTTTCGGCGGCGACCAGCGCGGTCAGGCTTTCGGGATCGGCTTCGGGCAGGATTACCGCCAGCACGCCAAGCTCGGCCATGCGTTGCACGGTAGGCGCCGGGTCGGGGAGGCCAAGGAGGTTCATCGTCTCCATGCCGACCCGCTCGCGGGAGAGGCCCTTGAGCGTCGCGGCCAGTTCGGCGCAGGCGCTTTCCGCCTCGTCGTCGGCGGCAGAGCCTCCGAAGCGGGCCTGAAAGCGAAAGTAGCGCAGGATGCGCAAGTGGTCCTCGCGGATGCGCTGGCGGGCATCGCCGATGAAGCGGACGCGGCGAGATTCGAGGTCTTCGCGTCCGCCAAACCAGTCGAAGATTTCGCCGGTGAGCGGGTCGGCGTAAAGCGCGTTTATCGTGAAATCGCGCCGCGCGGCGTCCTCGCGCCAGTCCTGGGCAAAGGCGACGGTCGCGCGGCGGCCGTCTGTGGACACATCGTGGCGCAAAGTGGTGATCTCGACCGGACCGCCGGGCAGCACCGCCGTGACGGTGCCGTGCTCGATGCCGGTGGGGACACCGCGGATGCCCGCCGCCGTCAGCCGTTCTATTACCGCTTGCGGGTGCAGGACGGTTGCCATGTCTATGTCTTTGACCGGCAGTCCGAGCAGGGTGTCGCGAACGGCGCCGCCGACGTAGCGGACATTGTCATGGCCCAGCGCGGCGACCAGTGCGGCGATGTCGTCGCGGTGCATCCAGGGGGCGTCCAGGGTATCAATCATGCCAGTTCAGCCGGTTCGCCAGATTGTGCAGGATAGCGCCGGTCACGCCCCAAATGATGTGATCCTGCCGTGTGTCGTTCCAGATGATCTCGACGAAGCTGATTTTGCGGTCTTCGTAGTCGAGAGTGCGGGTACGGTGGTTGGCAGGGTTCAGCACGAAATCGACCGGGACCTCGAACCACTGCGCCACTTCCGCCGGGTTGGGATGGATGTCGATGTCGGCCCGGATAACCGCGACGACCGGAGTGATCTCGTAGCCGCTGCCGGTTCGGTAAAGGTCGCTGGAGCCGATCACGCGCACGTCTTCGCTACGGATACCCAGTTCCTCGTTGGCCTCGCGTAGGGCTGCCTGGACAGGGTTTTCGCCCGCATCGATGCGCCCGCCGGGAAAGGCGATCTGGCCGGGATGGGCGCGCATCGTCGAGGGCCGGTGCAGCAGAAGAATGCCAGGGCACTCGCGGTCGGTGATGGCGATCAGGACCGCTGCCGGGGTGAACCGCTCGATGTCATGGATGCGCGGGTCGGTCCACATGTCGGGCGGGGCGGTTGCATGGCCTGCCGCGAACCGGCGCGAAACGTCGTCGAACAGAGCGCTCATGCCGGGATCAGCGGGAAGCGTTCACCGTTGCTGGACACGGTCAGTTCGTCGCTTTGTTCTACAGCGATTTCAACGAGCTGCGCGTAAGTGCTGCGATTAAGTCTGGCCCGGGCGCCGTGCCTTATCGCAAGGTAGAGCGCGGGCGTATCGGGATCGCCCTCGGCAGTTATCGGATGCTCCGGCCCGGCGATGACAAGGTCGTCGCTGTTTAGGCGGAACGCCAGTTTATCGCCTTCGCGCTTCACGTCGATGGCGATGAAGGCGGCGTCCTCGACTTCGATCGACAGCTTCTGCGTGGGGGTGACCAACCAGTGCTGACCAGCCTCGTCGCACAGCAGGAGCGAGGCGAAGGCGCGAACCATGGCGGGGCGGCGGATTTCGCCGCCCTGGTGGAACCAGCGGCCATCGGCGGCGATGCGCATTTCGCTATCGCCCTGTTCGGGCGGCGACCATTGGTCCACCGGGGGCAGCTTGCGTGCTGCCACCAGTTCGGCGACTTCGGCTAACGACAGGCCGGCGAGTTCAGGAGGCGGTTCATAGGGCATGGTCCGGCGATGCCAGATCGGCCTTCCCGCGCCAAGCCCGACATTGTGCAGAGCGGCGGCGCGGCGCTTCGGTTTACCGCAACCACGGTCCCAGCATGCCGCTTTCGGGCAGGACGGCCGGGTTGGCGCAGCGAACCAGCAGGCGGTGCTTTTCGAAGGGGCCGGGAAGATCCCAGCCGCCGGTGCGCTCGTTCGAGAAGCCCCAGAAGCGGCCGTAATACTCGGGATCGCCGACCATGACCTGCGGCAGCGGCGCGCGTTCGTCGATACCGGCGATGACGGCGGCAACCAGCGCCTGGCCGTAACCCGACCCCTGATGTTCGGGCATGACCGCGACCGGGCCGACCATTATCATCGGATGAGCGCGGCCCGCGGGATCGTTCAGAGCGACCGGCCAGCACTGGATCGAACCGACCAGCATTTCGTCCGCGTCGAGCACGGCGAAGCTGAGGCCCGGCAACCAGTCGGTGCCTTCGCGAACCTTGTAGGCGGTACGCTTGTGGCGCTCAGGCTCGAATGCGCTGTCGAGCAAGGCTTCGACGAGCGCCGGATCGACGTTGTCGAGCGGGATGACGGTGGCTGTTTCAGATGCGGTCATGGCGCGCGCCCGATAGGTTGGCAGCGCACCAATGTCGATTCAATTCGCCGATTTCGCGTTAGTCGCTGCAGGGGTGAGGTGCAGCAGGTGGCCGCTGTCACTGCCTTCGCCGTCCTCGATCAGCCAGATCGTGCCGTCCGGGCCCTGACTGATGTCGCGGATGCGGTTGTCCATGGGATAGCGCGCTTCTTCGGTCGCCTTCTCGCCGTTGATGCTCACGCGGACAAGGCCTGTGGCGACGAGGCCGGTTATCAGGGCCTGACCTTTCCAAGCAGGAAACTTGTCGCCGGTGTAGAAGATGAAATCACCGGGCGCGATCACTGGATTCCAGCTGATCGCGGGGGCTGCAAGGTCGGGGCGGGTGGAATTGCGGGGGATCGGTTTACCATCGTAGTGGTCACCGTCCGAAACCAGCGGCCACCCGTAGTTGGTGCCCGGTTTGACGAGGTTGAGTTCGTCGCCGCCGGCGGGCCCGTGTTCGAGGTCCCATAGCCGGCCCTGTTCGTCGAAGGCGAGGCCCAGGACGTTGCGGTGGCCGTAAGACCAGATCTGGTTCGTGGGCGAAGGCTTGTCGGCGAAGGGGTTCCCGGGGGCAGGCGTGCCGTCTGGCAGCAGCCGCACGATCTTGCCGAGATTTACCTTGATGTCCTGCGCAGGGGTGAACTTCTGCCGTTCGCCCGAGCTGACGAACAGGTATTTGCCATCGGGCGAGAAGGCGAGGCGGTGCGAGAAGTGACCGCGTCCGGTAACCTTGGGCTGCTGGCGCCAGATCACCTTGAGACCGTCCAGCTGGCATTTCAGCGGGGCGGGGCAGACGAGGTCCGCCTTGCCGACCACCGCGCCGCGCGTATCGCCGCTGCCCGCTTCGACCCAACTGATATATACGGTACGCCGATCAAGTTTGGCGCTCTTCTGACCGGGGGCGAACAGGATATCGCCCAGCCCGCCCTGGCCGCCGTAGTCGACCTTGGGAACGCCGCTGACTTCGCCGATCTTGCGGTCCGGCGTCATGAAACGGATGGCGCCCTTGCGCTCGGTAACGAACAGAGTGCCGGTGCCTTCGTCGAATGCCATGGCCCAGGGCTCGTCGAACTGGGCAAAGGTTTCCGCCGCGAAGGGCTTGCCGCCGGTATTTTCCCCGGTCGCGGCGCTGCCGCAGCTTGCGAGGGTCACTGCGAGAGGCGATAGGGCGGTGAGGAGATTTCTTGCGTTCATGGCCACTGCAATGCCCAGCGAAGTATCGGGTTCCCCGAAAGGCAGCCTTGTCATAGGTGTCGACGAGGCAGGCCGTGGACCGCTGGCAGGACCGGTAGTGGCTGGGGCCGTTGTGCTGTGCAAGCCGCGACCGTCTGGGCTGGACGATTCCAAGAAGCTGTCGGGCAAGCGCCGGGGCGAACTGGAAACCGTGATCAAGCGGCGTTGCCGCTGGGCGGTGGGCGTGGTCGATGTCGAGGAGATCGACCGGCTCAACATCTTCGGGGCAACGATGCTGGCGATGACCCGCGCGGTTCAGGCGCTATGCGAGGTCATTGGCGAGGAGCCGGGCGAAGTACTGGTGGATGGCAACATGACGCCGTTCGGACGCCGCACCGAATGGCGCTGGAACGCGCGGCCGATCGTCGGCGGCGATGCGATCGAGCCATGTATTTCGGCCGCCTCGATCATCGCCAAGGAACACCGCGACCGGATCATGCGCGATCTGGCGCTGGCGCATCCGCACTATGGCTGGGAACGCAATGCCGGTTACGGCACGGCCCAGCACCTGGCGGCGCTGCGGCTGCACGGGGCGACCCCGCATCATCGGCGCAGCTTCGCGCCGGTCGCCCAGTTGGAACTGCTGGTCTAGGTCTCAGGCTGCGAGCCTGATCTTTTCTGCCGAGGTCTGCTCAGGCGCCTCTGCCGCCACCTGCTTGGCAGCGACATCCGGGGTTTCGGCAAGGCCGGCGATGTAGCGTTCTGCAAGAACGGTTTCGCGGCGATAGGAGAAGTAGAGCGAGATCAGGGAAAACATGGCAGACCTTGAGAAGAGAGGATTGCTGCATCGCAGCATTGCGCTCTATCTGGATTGTCAGGACACTTGCTGCAAATGCAACCAAGTCGATTGAAGTTGCGTAAAACGCAACTGGTGGTGTCATCAGCCGTGGCGAATCGACAAAAAGTTATCCACGAGTCGTCAGGGCCACACCCACCACATCTTGAGTCCGGATGATTCACCCTGACTCGACATGTTGTGTCGGATTCCTTTTGTTCCGCGCGCTGAACACCTGAATCATAAGGAATCTCCACGAGTCGCGGGTTGACGCAGAGTCCCGAATGACTCACTTTAGGGGCCTATCCACAGTTATTCTTATTCGGAGCGGTCATGGGGCAGATACTGGTCAAGGAACGGATTCGGGCGCGCGCACCCGCGCCGACCCCGAAGGAACTGCTTCCGCTCGGCCACATCATTCCCGGCGATTGCATCGAGGCGATGCGCACCATTCCCGACGCCAGCGTCGACATGGTGTTCGCCGATCCGCCGTACAACCTGCAACTGGGCGGCGACCTTTCGCGCCCGGACGGTAGCCACGTCGATGCCGTGACCAACGACTGGGACAAGTTCGCCAGCTTCGCGACTTACGACCAGTTCACCCGCGAATGGCTGACCGAGGCGCGCCGCGTGCTGAAACCCGAAGGCTCGCTGTGGGTGATCGGGTCGTACCACAACATTTTCCGCCTCGGTGCGATCATGCAGGACATGGGGTTCTGGATCCTGAACGACATCGTGTGGCGCAAGGCCAACCCGATGCCGAACTTCAAGGGCACCCGCTTCACCAACGCGCACGAGACGCTGATCTGGGCGAGCATGGGTGAAAAGTCGAAGTACACCTTCAACTACCGTGCGATGAAGACTCTCAACGACGAGTTGCAGATGCGCTCCGACTGGGTGCTGCCGATCTGCAACGGCGCCGAACGTCTCAAGAAGGACGGCCGCAAGGTCCACCCGACGCAGAAGCCCGAGGCCCTGCTTTACCGCGTGATGCTGGCGACGACCAATAAGGGCGACGTCGTGCTCGACCCGTTCTTTGGCACCGGCACCACCGGCGCCGTCGCCAAGCGTCTGGGCCGTGAATGGATCGGCTGCGAGCGCGAGAGCGACTACCGCGATGCCGCGATCGAACGTATCGAGATGGCGCTGCCGCTGGACGAAAGCGCGCTCAAGACCATGCAGTCGAAGCGCTCCGCGCCCAAGGTGGCCTTCGGCACGCTGGTGGAAACCGGCTGGATCGAACCAGGCACGCAAGTCTGGGACAAGAAGCGCCGCTTCGTTGCCACTGTGCGCGCCGATGGCTCGCTGGCGACGGGTGACCTTACCGGCTCGATCCACGGTGTCGGCTCGGCGGTGCAGGATGCGCCTTCGTGCAATGGCTGGACCTTCTGGCATCTGGAGCATGACGGCGTGGTCAAGCCGCTCGATGCGATCCGCCAGTTGTACCTCCTCGCCACGGAGCCGTGATAACGGCCCGGGCGCCCTTGCTTTCAAAACCAGTTCAGCATGCGTGTGAGAGACGCTAAGGCCGCGCCATGACCCGCAAGCTCTACATCCGCCCAATTGCCCTCGCCGATAGCCCGCAGACCGAAGAGGGCGACGCGGTGCGTCTGGGCGGGGCGATGGCCTGGGCCAGCCGCTTTGCGCTGATCGTGCGCGACGGCGGGCGCGTGGTGTCGCGGACACGGGTGTCGGCGTCGCAGCTGCCCGCCGCACTGGGCGCCTTGCCGGCAGACCTTGGGGCGGCGGCGGAAGCGCAGTGGGCGAACTTGCGCAAGGTACACTCCGCGATCCAGTGCGGTGCCCGCACGATCCGGCTCGAACAGCCGCAGGTCATGGGCATCCTCAACATGACGCCCGACAGCTTTTCCGATGGCGGCCAGTTCCTCGACGACGCCGGGGAAGCCTCCGCCCATGCCTCTGCCATGCTGGAGGCGGGGGCGGCGATCATCGACGTGGGCGGGGAATCCACCCGTCCCGGCGCCGGCGCGGTGTGGGAAGGGGACGAGATCAAGCGTGTGCTGCCGATGGTGGAAAAGCTCGCCGCCATGGGCGCCGCGATCAGCCTCGACACGCGGCGACCCGCGGTAATGGAAGCGGGCCTTGCGGCGGGCGCGCATATCATCAACGACGTTTCGGCGCTGCGCTACGACCCGCGCAGCCTGGGCCTTGCCGCTGACAGCGGGACGCCGGTGGTGCTGATGCATGCGCCCGGCAAGGCTGACGACCTGCATTCGGCCGCAACCTATGACGACGTGGTGCTTGGCATATTCGACTGGCTGGAGGCCCGCCGCGATGCGGCCATCGCCGCAGGTATCGCAGCCGAACGGATCATCCTCGACCCCGGTTTCGGCTTTGGCCTGACGCTGGCGCAGAACCTGGCGTTGTTCAATGCGCTGCCTTTGTTCCACGCGCTGGGTCAGCCGCTGCTGGTCGGTGTCAGCCGCAAGCGCATGATCGGTGCGCTGTCGAACGAGGCGCCCGCGCACCAGCGGCTCGGCGGCTCCGTGGCGCTGGCGCTCAAGGCGATGGAGGCAGGCGCGCACATCCTGCGTGTTCACGATGTGCCCGAGACGGTTCAGGCCGTTCGGGTATGGCGGGGCCTGCGCGATGCGGCGCTGACCGACTTTTCCCAGATCCCCGACTGATACAAATCTGGACGCCGGGTGAACCCTGGCTTTCCGTTCGATGAACGCCAACGGCGCAGTTGTGTGCCCCAGCGCGCATAACACCGCCACGTCCCGTCTCAGGCCCGGTTCGTCCCCGGCGCTGGGACCAATTGTCCCGCTGCCCGTTCTGCTATCGAACCGCCAAGGCAATCCCGCCCTGGCACTGGAAAGCGAAAAGGGGAATCACCCGTGAAGCAGACCAAGATCATCGCCGCCGCCGTTCTGGCCGCAACCGCTGTTCCCACTGTCGCCATCGCCGTCGTGCCGGCGATGTATGAGGAACGCGTTGCCCGCGCCGAGGAGGACCGGATTATCCACTCGCCGATCGGCGGCATCCAGACCAAGTACTGGTTCAACTACCGCGCCAATGTGAACGAAACTCAGAAGGAGCTGACGAGCGACCTTCGCGGCGCCAGTGATATCGAGGACCAGCGCGACGCCTGGGAGGAATATGGTTCGGAACTGCGTCACGAACGTGGAACTTACGTCAAGGCCATGGCGAAGAAGGGCTACCGCGTGCCGAGCGTCTACATCGAAGGCATGTGAGGTTTAGTTGCGAACTGATTGAAAAGGGCCGGTTTTTCCGGCCCTTTTTTATGGATTAGGCGGCGTTGTCGATGCCCAGCTCGCTCAGCTTGCGATAGAGGGTCGAGCGGCCGATTCCGAGACGGCGCGCCACTTCGGTCATGCGGCCACGGTAAAGGCCGATGGCGAGGCGGATGACGTCCGCTTCGATTTCTTCCAGTGGGCGCAGGTGGCCGTCGGGCGTGTAGAGCATGACCCCGGAACTCTCCTGCATAGGGTTGCCCACGACTGTGGATGCCCCTGTGCCAATGATGTTGAGAAGCTGTGGAAAATCCTCTGCGGTAAGAGCGTCGCCATCGCAGAACACTGCTGCTCGGAACAGCACGGCCTGAAGCTGGCGGACATTGCCCGGCCAGTCGTAGGCGGCCAGCAGCGCAAGCGCGCCGTCGGTCACACCCAGTTCGCGCAGGCCCGGCTGCTCGCCGATGCGGGCCAGGAAATAGCGGGTGAGGGCGGGAAGGTCGCCGGTCCGCTCACGCAGGGCGGGCAGGTGGACCTTTGTGGCCGACAGCGCCTCCAGCAGTTCCGGCATGAAGTGCCCTTGGCTCACCATATCGGCGAGGGGCAGGTTGCTGGCGGCAATGATCCGCACGTCGACGCGGAACGAATGGCGCGCGCCGATCGGCCGGCAGTCACCCTTGCGCACGGCTTCCAGCAGGCGTTCCTGGACCGAGAGCGGCAGGCTGTCGATCTCGTCGAGCGCGAGCGTGGCGCCGTCGCAGTGCTGGAGTGCCCCGATCTGACGGTCGAAAGCGCCCGGGAAGGCGCCTTTTTCGTGGCCGAACAGGGTGGACTCGATAGAATTGGCGGGCATCCCACCGACATTGACGATACGCAGCGGCAGGCGGGTGCGCGGAGACGCAGCGTGCATTGCCCGGATCAGCATTTCCTTGCCCGAGCCGCTTTCGCCCTCGATCAGCACCGGCGAATGCCCGCGCGCGGCCTTGGCGGCCACGGCCAGCGCCTTGCGGAAATTCGGCGAGGCCCCGATCATCGATTCGAAATCGGGGTTGGCGGTCATCTTTTCGGTCAGCGGCGCGAGTTCGTCGCGCGGCGCTTCGCGAGTCGTGGCGGCGCGCAGAGCGTGCATCAGACGGTCCGGGGCGACCGGTTTCACAAGATAATCGGTGGCGCCCGCGCGCATCGCCTCGACCGCCAGGAGCGGCGAGGTGCTGGCGGTCAGCATCAGGATCGGCAGGGCCGGACGGCGGGATTTCAGCTCTGCGATGAGCGCACACGCGTCGTCGCCTGGCACCCATTGGTCCAGCACGATCGCCGAAAGCTGCATGCCCTGGCGCGTGCCCAGCGTCGCGATCGCTGTCTCGGCGTCGCGTACGATGAGTGTGCGCCATCCTTCGCGCGACGCCAGCGCGGAGATGAGCCGGCTCTGGGCCGGTTCATCGTCGATGAGCATGAGGAGGCGTTGATCGAGTTCCGCCATTGTCGCTGCTTTGCTTCGCCTCCACGGTTTGAGCAAGCAGACTTAGCGCAAACCGGTAAATAGCGGATTAAGGGTGAGCCTGGGACCAGCCGATCTGTTCGTTCAGGCAGGGTTAGCCATCTTTGCTTGAGCAGGCGCCCTGGCGCGGCTAAAGCGGGGGCAAGCAAAGTCAAACGGACAGGGGATGAACTACATGGCTTCGGGCAACGACATCAAGGCCGCCACGGAAACGTATAACGGCTTCATCAAGGCTGCGACCTGGGGCACGATTTTCTGCATCGTGGTTGTGGCGGGCGTCGTCGCTCTTATTTCGTCCTGATCCGGGGCCGCTGACTTGCCTTCACCGCGGGAGCAGCGGATCGCAGTCCTCAAGGAGCGCGCTTCGGGAGAGACTCGCGTTTCGGCCAGCCCAGAGACGGTCAGGAAACTGACCGCTTTGGGCGCTGTCGTCGCGGTGGAGAGCGGGGCCGGCATCGCCGCCAGCATTTCGGACGAGGACTACCGCGCCGCCGGGGCCGAAGTTGGTCCGGTGGAGGTGGTTCTGGCGGGCGCCGATATCGTGTTCGCGGTGCAAGGGCCGGAGCCGGCTCTCCTTGCAGGCGTAAAGCCCGGCGCGTGGATCGTCGGGATACTCGACCCGTTCGCGCAGCGCGCGCGGATCGACGCTTATGCCGCCGCCGGGCTGGAAGCGCTGGCGATGGAGTTCATGCCGCGCATCACCCGCGCGCAGTCGATGGACGTGCTGTCCAGCCAGTCCAACTTGTCCGGCTACAAGGCGGTCCTCGCTGCTGCGAGCGCCTATGGCCGTGCTTTTCCCATGATGATGACGGCGGCGGGTACGGTCAGCGCGGCCAAGTGCTTCGTCATGGGTGTGGGCGTTGCGGGGCTTCAGGCCATCGCCACCGCCCGGCGTCTGGGCGCGCAGGTCTCGGCCACGGACGTGCGTTCGGCGACGAAGGAACAGATCCAGTCGCTGGGCGCCAAGCCGATCTTCGTCGAGAACGTGGCGGGGATCGAAGGCGAAGGTTCAGGCGGCTATGCCACCGAAATGAGTGAGGAATACCAGCGCGCACAGGCGGATCTGGTCTCCAGCCATATCGCCAAGCAGGACATCGTCATCACCACCGCGCTTATCCCCGGCCGTGCCGCCCCGCGCCTCGTCACCGACGCGCAGATCGCGACCATGAAGCCGGGCAGCGTGATCTTTGATTTGGCAGCGCCGCAGGGCGGTAATGTCGAAGGCTGCGTGGCGGATCAGGTCGTCGAGCGGCACGGTGTGAAGATCATCGGGTACTCGAACACGCCGGCGCATCTTCCAGCGGATACCTCGGCGCTCTATTCGCGCAACCTGTTCAACTTCGTGTCGGCCTTCTGGGACAAGGAGCACGGCGGTCCGGTTCTGGATGAGGAAATCGGAGATGCAGTGCGGCTGACCAGAGGTGGGCAAGTAGTCAATCCGAGATTGCTGGGTTGAAAGACGGCCCTTTTTCGATCCTCCCCCACCGGGGGAGGGGGACCGCCGCGAAGCGGTGGTGGAGGAGGTGCCGCCAAGCGCCGAATCCAATCTGATGCGTAACCACACCGAACAGGCATTGCAGTCCGCACGCCGTCTCTGGTCGGAAATGACATTGCCCGAGGTGCTGCTCTGGCGCGTCCTTCGTGCCCGGCCAATGGGTCTGAAGTTCAGATGGCAGCATCCGGTCGGTTCATACGTTGCGGATTTTTACCGTGACGCCGCCAGAACAGTGATCGAGATCGATGGAATTTCGCACACCATGGGCGATCGCCCGGAGCGAGACCCTGCACGCGACAACTGGCTGGAAGAGCAGGGCTTTGTGGTGGTGCGCATTCCCGCTGCACACGTTTTGAAGAATGCAGACGCCGTAGTGCAGTCGATCGTCCTCTTGTGCGCGGCTGCACCCCCTCCGTCAGCGCTTCGCGCTGCCACCTCCCCCGAGGGGGGAGGATCTGACCGGAGCTTTTGAATGGATTTCGTCTCGATCCTGTCGATCTTCGTGATGGCCTGCTTCGTGGGTTATTATGTCGTCTGGTCCGTCACCCCGGCGCTGCACACGCCGCTTATGGCTGTCACCAATGCGATTTCCTCGGTTATCGTGGTAGGCGCTCTGGTGGCGAGTGCGGCTGCGGGTAGCCCCGCCGCCAAGTGGCTGGGTCTCGGGGCGGTGGTGCTGGCCAGCGTCAACATCTTCGGCGGCTTTGCCGTCACCGAACGGATGCTGGCGATGTACAAGAAGAAGGATAAACCCGCGCCGAAACCTGGCTCCGGTGGAGGCACGCACTGATGGAGGCCCATGCCGTAAACCCCTGGGTCGCCGTCCTGTACCTTGTTGCCGGCGTCTGTTTCATCCTCGCCCTGCGCGGGCTGTCCTCTCCGGCGACAAGCCGCAAGGGCAACCGCTATGGGATGATCGGCATGGGCATCGCCGTGGTCACCACGCTGGTGACGCACGAGATCGCCAGTCTGCCTGAAATCCTGGCCGCCATCGCCATCGGCGGCGGTATCGGCTTCCTCATCGCCCGGCGCATCAAGATGACCGATATGCCGCAGCTTGTCGCCGCGTTCCACTCGCTGGTCGGGCTGGCGGCGGTGCTCGTGGCGGTGGCCGCGTTCCTCAACCCCGAAGCGTTCGGCATTCTGGGTGAGGGGGGCAATATCCTGCCCGTCAGCCGTGTAGAGATGGCGCTGGGCGCGGCGATCGGCGCGATTACCTTTTCCGGTTCAGTGATCGCCTTCGCCAAGCTCAACGGCAATATGTCCGGCTCGCCGATCATGCTGCCGGGCCGCCATGTCATCAACCTTGCGACGCTGGGCGCGATCATCGTGCTGACCGCGCTGTTCGCCCATTCGGGGGCGGCGGGACCGGGCGAGAATCCGCTGTTCTGGGTGCTGGTCGGGCTGGCTTTTTTGATCGGCTTCCTGCTGATCATCCCGATTGGCGGCGCCGACATGCCGGTGGTCGTCTCTATGCTCAACAGCTATTCGGGCTGGGCGGCGGCGGCCATGGGCTTCACGCTGCACAATACCGCGATGATCATCACCGGCGCGCTGGTGGGTTCATCGGGCGCTATCCTGTCGTACATCATGTGCAAGGCGATGAACCGCAGCTTCCTCTCCGTCATCGCGGGCGGTTTCGGCGTCGAAAGCGGCCCGGCCGGCGGCGATGCGAAGGAGCAGCGCCCGTGGAAGCGCGGCTCGGCAGAAGATGCGGCCTTCCTCATGAAAGAGGCAGAGAGTGTCATCATCATACCCGGCTATGGCATGGCGGTGGCGCAGGCCCAGCACGTGCTTCGCGAGATGGGCGACCAGCTGAAAGCCCACGGCGTCAACGTGAAATACGCGATCCACCCGGTTGCGGGCCGCATGCCCGGCCACATGAACGTGCTGCTGGCCGAGGCGCAGGTGTCCTATGACGAGGTCTTCGAACTGGAAGACATCAACGGCGAGTTCGCGCAGGCCGACGTCGCCTTCATCATCGGCGCTAACGACGTGGTGAACCCGGCCGCCAAGACCGACAAATCCTCGCCCATCTACGGCATGCCGGTGTTCGATGTGGACAAGGCCAAGACGATCTTCTTCATCAAGCGCTCGATGGGCGGCCAGGGCTATGCCGGCGTCGACAACGACGTGTTCTACATGGACCAGACGATGATGCTCCTCGCCGATGCCAAGAAGATGGTCGAGGATATCAACAAGGCGCTGGCGGACTGAGTTTTTGCGAGGCCAGTCCGCTCGACACGCACTGGCCTTCGGACTTATGGCGCCTTTCATGACCCGTCTCATCACAGCCGCCGTGCTGATCGCCGTCCTTGCCGCCGCGCTGTGGTACGGCGCGCACTGGTATGCCGAGCAGCGCGTGCGCACCGCGTTCACTAACGCCGGGATGACCGACGAGGCCGCCGCCTGCATGGGCCGCCGTCTCGTGCAGCGCCTCTCGCTGGGGCAGCTGGGCAAGCTGGCCGGGCTTCAGGAGGAGCATCGTTCGCTTCACGGGGTGGTGAAAGCCGTGGAGCGAATGGACGATCCGCGCATCGCCAAGGTGACAGCCACCTCGGCGCTCTTGTGTACAACGGGATTTGCCCGCTAGGGCAGGGCAACTCGTCGCACCCACGCGGAGACCGCGCGCTTGACTCTAGCTCCCTATGCTTCCGATCCGGCCCGTTCGCGCGGGCGTGAATTCTCCACCGAGAACGGCCTCGCCCGGGGCGCCCGCAGCCCCTACCAGCGTGATCGCGACCGTATCATCCACTCGATCGCGTTCCGCCGCCTGCGCTACAAGACCCAGGTCTTCGTGGCGCCGGACGGCGATCACTACCGCGTGCGCCTGACGCACAGCCTGGAAGTGGCGCAGATCGCCCGCGTCATCGCCCGTATCCTGCGCCTCGATGAAGACCTGACCGAAGCCCTCGCGCTGGCCCACGACATCGGCCACCCGCCCTTCGGCCACGCCGGAGAGGACGCCCTCGACGCTGCGCTCCACAAGGCAGGCGGCTTCGACCACAACGCCCACACGTTGCGCACGCTGATGCGCATCGACAGCCCTTACTGCGAGCATGACGGCCTGAACCTGACGTGGGAGACGCTGGAGGGCCTCGCCAAGCACAACGGCCCCGTGGCCGAGCCGACCTGGGCGCTGGCCGAACTAGACGCCGCGTACAATTTCGACCTCACCACCCACGCCTCGCTGGAAGCGCAGGTGGCGGCGCTGTCCGACGACATCGCTTATGACAACCACGATATCGACGACGGACTGCGCGCCGGTTTCCTCGATCTCGACGAACTGCTGGCCCAGCCCTTCATAGCCGCGCGCTGGGGCGAGGTGGAGCGCCGCTATCCCGATGCCCCGCTCGACCGGCAACTGGCGGAGCTGATCCGCAGCCAGATCGGCGTCATGGTCAACGATCTTGTCGAGCAGACCCAGGCAAACCTCGTCGGCGTGGGCAGCATCGATGACGTTCGCCATGCGGGCTGCACGCTGGTCGCTTTCTCGCCGGAAATGGCGGAGGCCGAGCGCACCTTCAAGCGCTTCATGTACGACAAGCTCTACTACCATCCCGAGCAGCTTGAAACCGCGCGGCGCGCCCGCGCGCTGCTGGCCGAACTCTACGCCGCCTACTCGCAGGAGCCGGTGCTGATGGAGGAAAGCTGGATCGACAACATGCCGCGCTTCGAGCCGGACCGCAGCCGCCACATCGCCGACTATATCGCCGGCATGACCGACCGTTTCGCCATCGCCCGGCACGCCGACATATACGGCCGCACGCCCGAGGGCCTGAGCAATGTCTAGGCGCTGAAGGATGGAACAGGGGGCTGTTCGCATATGCCTGGTCGGCGCGACCGGGCTGATCGGGTCTGCGCTGATGGCCGAGGCCGTCGGGCGCGATGACGTGCGCGTGATCGGCGTCGGCCGGCGCGAGGCGGTGCTGCCGCCGGGTGCGCGCATGGAGATGCTGGTCGGCGAGCCGATCGACTGGCCACAGCTCATCAAGGCCGCGTGCGCCGACGTGCTGGTCTGCGCGCTGGGCACCACGATCAAGGCCGCCGGTAGCCAGGAGCAGTTCCGTGCCATCGATTACGACCTTGTCCGCTTCAGCGCCGAAGCCGCGCGCGAGGCTGGCATCGAGCACATGATCGTCGTCTCCTCGGTCGGCGCAGAAACGGGTGCGAAGAACTTCTACCTCAGCGTCAAGGGCGAGACGGAGGAGGCCTTGGGCAAGCTGGGTTTCCGCCGGCTTGATATGCTCCGCCCCGGCCTGCTGCGCGGGCAGCGCGAGGAGCGGCGCGGGCTGGAACGGGCAGGGCAGGTGCTGGGACCACTGGCCGATCGCCTCGTGCTCTACGGACAATGGCGCCGATTCCGCTCGATCCGCGCGCGGGACGTGGCCCGCGCGATCCTCGCTCTCACGCGCGAGAAGGGGCAGGGGCGTTTCGTGCAGGAACATGATGCCTTGCGCCGGTTCGCGCGCACGCAGGGGTAAGGGCGCGCATCCTTCGACAAGCTCAGGATGAGCGGGGAGGGATAGCAATGTGAGCGGGTAGGGGTGATGGTTCGCCCAAATCCCGCTCAGGCTGAGCTTGTCGAAGCCCCATCGCCAGCACCCAACCCCGTGGATTAGCTCGCAGTTGCACAAGCCGGGCGTTGACTTGCGCAGGGCGCTCCACCAAGGCTTGGGCAACTCGCTGACACGCGCGGGAGAGACCTTGCCGATTCGCCTCAGGGCGGATGGGACAAGGCGCCGAAGGAGCAACCGCCCCGGAATCTCTCAGGCAAAAGGACCGCGCGGCGTCGACAGCGATACTCTGGAAAGTGCCCCGTGCCTTTAAGGTCGTGGCCGCCGACGGTGTAACCCGGCCTGTCCCATAAGGGATGACGCCGGGGAAGCTCTCAGGTTTCCGTGACAGAGGGGGCACCGGAAATGGTGTGCCATGCTAGTCGCGGAGTCGTGTCTTGAGCGAATACCCTGTTACCCCTGATGAAGACGAAGCGGAGGATCTCGCCCCGCTGACCCTGCCTCTCGATGCCTGGCACCGCGAGCAGGGCGGCCGCATGGTCGAATTCGCCGGCTACATGATGCCCGTCCAGTACGAAGGCATCATGGCCGAGCACCTGTGGACCCGCGAGAATGCCGGTCTGTTTGACGTCAGCCACATGGGCCAGGTCTATGTTTCCAGCGAAGACGGTATCACCGCCGATCTGGAAGCCGCCATCGAGACGGCGCTGCCGATCGACCTGTCCACGCTGAAACTTGGCGCGGTGCGCTATTCGCTGCTCTTGGACGAAGAGGGCGGCATCCTTGACGATCTCATGGTCACCCGCTGGAAGACGGGCTTCTACCTCGTCGTCAATGGCGCGACCAAGTGGGACGACATCGGCACCTTGCGCGAACTTCTGGCCGATGAAGTCACGCTCAACCACCTTGACGAAAGCGCGCTGCTGGCGCTGCAGGGCCCCAAGGCATTTGCCGCGCTGGAACGCCATGCCAAGGGCGAATATCCGCTCTCGGCGCTGACGTTCATGAAGGGCGGTCAGTTCACCCTTGGCGGCGTCGATGCCTGGATCAGCCGGTCCGGCTACACCGGCGAGGACGGGTTCGAAATCTCGATCCCGGGCGAAGCTGCCGAAGACATCTCGCGCCTGCTGTGCGGTGAGCCTGAGGTGAAGCCGATTGGACTAGGCGCACGCGATTCGCTGCGTCTGGAGGCCGGTCTTCCGCTTTACGGCCACGATCTTTCGCCTGAAACCAGCGCTGTCGATGCGGACCTGAAGTTCGCCGTCAACAAGCGCCGCCGCACCGAAGGCGGCTTCCCCGGAGCCGAGCGCGTGATCGCCGACTTCACCGATGGCACCGCGCGCCGCCGTATCGGCCTGACCCTTGAAGGCCGCATGGCTGCGCGGGAAGGCGCCAAGGTTTTCAATGGAGATCAGGAGGTTGGCATCGTGACCTCAGGTGGTTTCTCACCTTCGTTGCAGCATCCGATCGCCATGGCTTACGTCGATGCGGCACTTGTCGCACCAGGCACTGCCCTTACCATCGAAATGCGCGGCAAGCGGCTAGACGCGACAGTCGCTGCGATGCCTTTCGTCCCCCATCGCTATCACCGCTGAGGAACTTTTTCATGACCCGTTTTTTTTCCGAAGATCATGAGTGGATCGAAGTCGAAGGCGACCTCGGCACTGTCGGCATCACCGACTATGCGCAAGGCCAGCTTGGCGACATCACCTTCGTTGAACTCCCCGCCGAGGGCAGCACCGTCGGCAAGGGCGATTCCGTTTCGGTGGTGGATTCCGTGAAGGCCGCCTCGGATGTCTACACG
Organism: Novosphingobium barchaimii LL02; assembly: GCF_001046635.1. Lineage (GTDB taxonomy): Bacteria > Pseudomonadota > Alphaproteobacteria > Sphingomonadales > Sphingomonadaceae > Novosphingobium > Novosphingobium barchaimii. The sequence continues at coordinate 881,017 of NZ_KQ130452.1, read as the reverse complement.
CCGGTATCGGGCACTGTCGCCGAAGTGAACGGCGCTCTGGCCGATGCGCCGGAACTGGTGAACACCCAGGCCGAAACCGGTGGCTGGCTGTTCCGCGTGACCCTTTCAGACGCCGCCGAACTGGGCGCGCTGATGGATGATGCCGCCTATAAAAGCTACGTCGAAAGCCTCTGACGAACCCTGTCCTCCCCGAAACGGGGAGGGGGACCGCCGCCACAGGCGGTGGTGGAGGGGAGTTTCGCCGCGGCGTAACCCTTGCGCAAGGCCGCAGATCCCCTCCGTCGGCCGCTTCGCGACTGCCAGATCCCCGCATAGGGGAAGATACCCAATTAGGAGCCTCGATGCGCTACCTTCCCCTTACCCCCGCCGACCGCATCGCCATGCTGGCGAAAATCGGCGCCGACACGGTCGATGATCTGTTCATCGACGTGCCCGAAGCGGCCCGCCTCGCCGGCCCGATCGAAGGCTTGCCCGCCCACGCCAGCGAAATGGCCGTAGAGCGCCACATGAGCGCGCTGGCCGCCAAGAACGTGAGCGCGGGTTCCGCGCCGTTCTTCCTGGGCGCGGGCGCCTATCGCCACCATGTCCCGGCCTCGGTCGACCATCTGATCCAGCGCGGCGAATTCCTCACCGCCTACACGCCTTACCAGCCGGAAATCGCGCAGGGCACGCTGCAGGTGCTGTTCGAGTTCCAGACCCAGGTGGCGCGCCTGTTCGGCACCGATATCGCCAATGCCTCGATGTACGACGGCTCGACCGCGTGCTGGGAAGCGATCCTGATGGCCGCGCGCGTCACTCGCAGGGGCCGCAGCGTGCTGTCCGGCGGTCTGCACCCGCACTACGGCGAAGTGGTGCGCACGATGGCCAAGTTCACCCAGGACGACATCATCAGCCTGCCCGCGAAGATGGTCGCAGAGGCCGATGACGCCGCCGTGATCGCCGCGATCGACGACAAGACCTCCTGCGTCGTGGTCCAGTACCCCGACGTCATGGGCCGCATCCCCGACCTTGCCGCCATCGCGGAAGCCGCGCACGCCAAGGGCGCGCTGCTGGTGGTGGTGGTCACCGAGCCGGTGGCCTTGGGCCTGATCGAGGCACCGGGCGTTCTGGGCGCCGACATCGTCGTGGGAGAGGGCCAGTCGATCGGCGTCGGCTTGCAGTTTGGCGGGCCCTACCTCGGCCTGTTCGGCTGCCGCGAGAAGTTCGTGCGCCAGATGCCGGGCCGCCTCTGCGGCGAGACCGTCGACGTCGAGGGCAAGCGCGGCTTCGTGCTCACCCTCTCCACTCGCGAGCAGCATATTCGCCGCGAGAAGGCGACGAGCAATATCTGCACGAATTCAGGGCTTTGCGCTCTGGCCTTCAGTATTCACCTGACCTTGCTCGGCGGTGAAGGTCTGGCCCGTCTGGCCGGCATCAACCATGCCCGCGCGCAGGCGACGTTCGAGCGCCTGACGCGTATTTCGGGCGTCTCGCTGATGAACGATGCCTACTTCAACGAGGCCACGCTGATCCTGCCGCGCGACGCACGCGAGGTCGTGCGCGAACTGGCGGATCGCAAGGTGCTTGGCGGCGTTTCACTGGGCCGCCTGTTCCCGCAAGGGGAAGGACTGCGCAACGGCCTGCTGGTCGCGGCGACCGAGACGACCACGGACGAAGATATCGAGGCATTCGCCCTCGAACTGGAAGCAGTGCTGGAAGGAGCTTCGGCATGAGCGACATCAACGCAGGCGGATGGCGCCCCTCTATGGGTGAGGCCGGAGACGCAAAATTTACAACGTCTAGCGGCGATTACGGGCTTATGCTCGAAGAAGCCCTGAGTTTCGAACTCGGCTCGCCTGACAAGTGCGGCGTCGATCTCGATCCGGCGGACCGCGCGCCCGTGGCCGGGCTGGGCAAGTTCCTGCGCAAGGCAGCGCCGGGCCTTCCCGGCCTGACCGAGCCGGAGACGGTGCGCCACTACACGCGCCTGTCGCGCCAGAACTATGCGATCGACCTCGGGCCGTTCCCGCTGGGTTCGTGCACGATGAAGCACAACCCGCGCCTGAACGAGAAGATGGCGCGCCTGCCGGGCTTCGCCGACGTGCACCCGATGCAGCCGCAAAAAACCATCGAAGGCGCGCTCGAAGTGATCGAGCAGCTGGCTGACTGGCTCATCACCCTGACCGGCATGGCTTCGGTGGCAATGTCGCCCAAGGCCGGCGCGCACGGCGAGCTGTGCGGTCTGCTGTGCATCCGCGCCGCTCTTGATGCGCGGGGCGAAAAGCGCGACGTGGTGCTGGTGCCCGAAAGCGCCCACGGCACCAATCCGGCGACGGCGGCTTTCGCGGGTTTCAAGGTGGAATCGATCCCCGCGACGCCGGAAGGCCGGGTCGACGTGGCCGCGCTCAAGGCAAAGCTGGGTCCGAACGTGGCGGGGGTGATGATCACCAACCCCAACACCTGCGGCCTGTTCGAGCCGGACATGAAGGAAATCGGCGACGCGGTTCACGCAGCCGGCGGCTATGTCTACTGCGACGGCGCGAACTTCAACGCCATCGTCGGCAAGGTGCGCCCCGGCGACCTGGGCGTGGATGCCATGCACATCAACCTGCACAAGACCTTCTCCACGCCCCACGGCGGCGGCGGTCCCGGCGCGGGTCCGGTGGTCCTGTCCGAAGCGCTGGCGCCGTTCGCGCCGCTGCCTTTCGTGACGCGCGGGGCTGATGGCTCGATCCACCTCGTCGAGGAGGAGAACGCCAGCGAGGGCCACGCACAGGCGTTCGGCCGCATGGTCGCCTTCCACGGCCAGATGGGCATGTTCACCCGCGCTCTGACCTATATCCTCAGCCACGGCGCCGACGGCCTGCGACAGGTTGCCGAGGACGCGGTGCTCAACGCCAACTACGTGCTGCGTTCGTGCGAGGACCTGCTGCCCGCCCCCTTCGCCGACAGCGGCCCGTGCATGCACGAGGCGCTGTTCAGCGATGCGGGGCTGGCCGAGGGCTTCACCACGCTGGATATCGCCAAGGGTCTGATCGACGAAGGTTTCCACCCGATGACGGTCTACTTCCCGCTGGTGGTAAAGGGCGCGATGCTGGTCGAGCCGACCGAAACCGAGAGCAAGGCCGGTCTCGACCGCTTCATCGGCTCGCTGCGCAGCTTGGCCCAGCGCGCCAAGGCCGGCGACCAAAGCCTGCACTCCGCGCCGCACTTCGCGCCGCGCCGGCGGCTTGATGAAACGCTGGCCGCGCGAAAGCCGGTGCTGGTGTGGAAGGGTGAGCCGGGCGTTCCGGGCACGCCTTCGCTCAGCGAAATCGGCGGGAGCTGAGGCTGTGCCGGGCGGGGGGAGCGGGCTTTCGGCCTATCTGCCGTTGTTCATCATTGCCGGGATCATGGCCTGGCGACTGCGCAACCTGCAGAAGGCGCGGCCGCTGCGCCTCCCCCTGCTGTGGCTCATGCCGTTGATCGTGATGGCGGCGGTGTGCTTTGCACTCGCCGCCTTGCCGCCTACCGGGCCAGGCTGGCTGGCACTTGGCGCCGGATTGGCGATCGGCGGCGCAATCGGGGCGCAGCGCTCAAGGCTGATGCGCCTGCATGTCGAGGGTGAAGGTAGCGAAGCGCGGGTGATGGTGCGCCAGTCGCCGCTGGCATTGATGCTGATCGTCGGCGTTTTCGTGATGCGCAGGGTGCTGCTGCCCACTGGGATGACGATGGATCAGGGGCATCCTTCTGCCCACGCCTTGCTGGTTACCGATGCGATGCTGGGTTTTGCGCTCGGCATGGTGGTGTTCAGCCGTCTGGTGCTATGGATGCGGGCACGCGAAATGGTCGCCAATCACGTCTTCGACGCCTGACGATCGGTTACCGTAGAGCTTTAGGTTCAGTTGATGGCGCGCTCACCCGCCTTGCCGACGGATTCGATATCGCGGCCTACGCCCTTGACTGTATTACAGGCCGAGGCCGAAATTAAAATGCCCCCGGCAGCGAGGGCAAGCACCAGTCTTTTGATCATCAATCGAGCGTTCCGTTAAGAGTTTCGCCCGGTTATCCGATAGATCAGGCACTGGGAAGCGCCCTTCAAGATTTTGCCGGCGGGCCAGGAAACTCGGTGGCGCCGAATATCCTGACCCGCCTGCAAGCCGTTGCCGGCTTATTTGATTGCGTCTTCGCCAGCCTGGCCGACCGACGAAACGTCGCGGCCCGCGCCCTTGACGGTGTTGCAGGCAGCTGCGGAGAAAACGATACCACCGGCGACGAGCGCGAGAACAAGCTTCTTGACCATGTCCATATTCCTTTTGTCGGTGCGGCCCGGGAAGGCCCGATCCGCGCATCCGTGAAAACACACGTGTGCGGGTCAGGTTCCCGCGGGTATTTTCACCGGCTGCGCTTCTTCGGTCGCGGCTTCATCCAGTGCGGACGTGGGAGAGATGCGCCGCGAAAGGAAATGCTCTCGCGAGGTGATGATCAGGCCGGCTACGACGATGATCGGCGCCCCCATCCACATCGACACAGCGGGCAGGTGATCCCAGATTATCCACCCGTAGAGTGTGGACCAGATCAGCGCGCTATAATCCATGACCACCACCGTCGCGACCTGTCCGAAGCGCAGCGCAGCGGTGATGAGGAACTGGGCGAGGGCGCCGCTGAGGCCAATCGCCGCCAGCAGCAGCCATTCCCGAAGCCCATGGGGCTGCGCGTAAAAGGGCAGCAGGATAGCCGTGAACAGCGAGCCGTAGAACGCGAACCAGAACACGCAGGCGATCGGCGCCTCGGTGCGAGCAAGATCCCGGATCTGAAAGCTGACGATCGCCACGATGACGCCGGCGCCCAGACCTGCCGCCAAGCCCATCGCGGGGACCGGTGCGTCGCTTGGACGGGCGATCACAAGAACGCCGACAAAGCCAAGGACGACGGCGGTCCACCGCCACTTGCCGACCATTTCGCGCAGGACGAGCGCGGCTATCAGGACTGCGAAAAGCGGCGTCGTGAAACCCAGCGTCGTTGCTACCGGCAATGGCAGCAGGGTGGCCGCGCCAAGGTTGCAGCACAGGCCCACGGTGCCGGTAGTGGCCCGTTTCGCATGGCTGGCCATGCGGTTCGTGCGCAGCAGTCGGATGCGTCCGGTCGCCAGCAGTGCGCCGGCAATCAGCGGCAGGCTCATGGCCTGGCGCCAGAACATCAGTTCCGGCAGCGCGACACCGGCTTCGCCCGCGAGCTTGGCCAGCATGAACATCGTCGAAAGCATCGCCATCGCTGCCAGTCGCAGCCCGATGGCAAACATCGGTCGGTCGGCGCGGGTAGGGTGCGCGGCGGGTTGTGGACGGGAGGAGGAATTCACCACCGGGCTTTAACTTGCCCGCGCTTGGAGGCAAGGGCAGCGAATGGACGATTCGACCAAGATCATGGCGATTTTCGGGAGCCTGTCGGCGGTGCTGGCCGTCGTGGCTTGGCTGGGTGACCGCCGACGCCATCATCGCAAGGACATCGACCGCGTGGGCTTCATGCCCTGGACGCCGATCTTCTTCTGGTCGCTGCTGGCGGCGGTGCTGCTGCTTGGGCTTTCAGCCCGCAAGGTCCTGGGGGGCTAACACCTGTAGGTAAAATAGCCCATTCGAGGCATTCAACTTTCTTGAACAAGGGCATGTTCGAGAAAGTTGAACAAGCCGGTCGAATTTATCCGGCTGGGCAGATTGCCTGCTAAATGGGAACAGGCGGCAAGTCACTCACTCCCCCGGAGAATTTCAATGCAGCGTATCTTCGCATCGGCCTTCGTGGCCGCTTCTCTAGTCGTGGCTGCGCCTATCGTGGCGCAGCAGGCCAACCAGAATTCGGCCGAAGTTCAGGCAGGCAACTATGCGCTCGACAGCAATCACACGCTGGTGCGTTTCAGCGTTGTCCACTTTGGCATCAGCGACTTCTTCGGCACGCTGCCGGGCGCCAGCGGCACCTTGTCGGTCGACCCCAGGAACGTCGCTTCGGCCAAGCTGGACGTCTCGGTGCCGGTTGCGACCGTATCGACCACCAACAAGGTGCTCGACGCGGAACTGGTCGGCGACGAATGGTTCGATGCGGCCAAGTTCCCGACGATGCGCTTCGTTTCGACGAAGGTGGTGAAGACCGGCAAGAGCACCGCCGACGTCACCGGCAACCTGACCCTTCACGGCGTGACCAAGCCCGTCACCCTCAAGGCCACTTTCAAGGCCGGCGCGGTCAATCCGATGAACAAGGCCTACACGCTGGGCTTCAACGCCACCGGCGTCATCAAGCGTACCGAGTTCGGCGTCAGCAAGTATGCGCCGATGGTCAGCGATGACACTACGATTGCGATCACCGCCGCTTTCGAGAAGCAGGCGAAGTGATCCACGCGCAGCGGGCATAGCCTTGCTGACGAAGGTCTGAAAAATGCATGGCGCCGTCCCGGACCTGATCCGGGGCGGCGTTTTGCCATTCGCTTTCCTACATCGGCGAAATCGCGTTTAACCTCATGGATGAACACAGCTTCCCACGCACCTCGCCGTGCCCGGCATGTCCGGGTTCCCGCATTTGCTCCCGTTGCGGTGCGTGCCCGCGTCGATGGGTGGACGCCGGCGCGGCAGGCCGCATTTCTCGGCGCGCTGGCCGAGACCGGTTCGGTGGAGGCGGCGGCGCGCAAGGTGGGCATGGCGCGCGAGACGGCCTATCGGCTGCGGCGCCGGCCTGGAGCAGGGAGCTTTGCGGCGGCCTGGGACGCGGTCATCGGCAAGCGGAGCGGCGCTAAACGGAAGGTCACAGTGGATGAGCGCGTGCAGCGGGCGTTTCAGGGCCTGCTGAAGGTGCGGATGTACGGCGGCAGGCACGTCGCGACCGAGCATAAAGCCGACAATCGCGCGCTTCTGGCCCAGCTTGCGCATGTGCGCCGTTCAGCGCGGGGCAGGGGCGGCGGCGGGCGAAGTTGATGGGGTTTCTACCCCGTTTCGGTATCAATCCAGGGATAACGAAAGGGGGCCGCGCACGGCCCCCGTTCCCCTCTCCCGATGAGGTAGGATTTGCCTATGCCTCAGAGGCAGGCTTCCAGAAACGCCTGGTCGAAGCCGAACTGGCGCGCTTTTTCCAGCGTGTAGGGGCGCAGGCCGGACGGGCGGAATTCGCCGATGATCTTGCCGTCGTCGGTTTCGTCGAGGTATTCGAACTTGAACAGTTCCTGGGTGACGATGACGTCGCCTTCCATGCCGATCACTTCGGTGATGTTGGTGGTGCGGCGCGAACCGTCACGCAGGCGCTTTACCTGGACGATGAGGTCGACCGATTCTGCGATCTGACGGCTGATGGCTTCCTTGGGGATCTTGATGTCGCCCATCAGGATCATGTTTTCCATACGGCCCAGGCATTCGCGCGGAGAGTTGGCGTGGAGAGTGCACATCGAACCGTCGTGGCCGGTGTTCATGGCGGCGAGCAGGTCGAAGCACTCGGCGCCGCGGATTTCGCCCAGGATGATCCGGTCGGGACGCATACGCAGGGCGTTCTTCACAAGGTCGCCGATGGTGATCGCACCCTGGCCTTCGAGGTTGGGCGGACGGGTTTCCAGCGGCAGCCAGTGCGGCTGCTGCAAGCGAAGTTCGGCGGCGTCCTCGATCGTCAGCACGCGCTCGCCCGGGTCGATCATCTTCGACAGGGCGTTGAGCATGGTCGTCTTGCCCGAACCCGTGCCGCCCGAGATCACCACGTTCATGCGGCATGCCCCGGCGATCTTGAGGGCGGTGGCCATCTTCTCGCTCATCGAACCGAAGTCCTTGAGCATGTCGATGGTGATCGGCTTTTCCGAGAACTTACGAATCGAAATCGCGGTGCCGCGAAGGCTCAGGGGCGGCACGATTACGTTGACGCGGCTGCCGTCCTTGAGGCGGGCGTCGGCCAGCGGCGTGGTCTGATCGACGCGGCGGCCGACTTGGTTGACGATGCGCTGGGCGATCTGGAACAGGTGCTGTTCGTCGCGGAACTTGGTGGGGGCGAGCTGGAGCTTGCCCTTCTTTTCGATGTAGGTCTGGTTCGGACCGTTGACCATGATATCCGAGATATCGGGGTCGTTGAGCAGTTCCTCCAGCGGCCCGAAGCCAAGCAACTCGTCGATCAGCACCTTTTCCAGCGCGAACTGTTCGCGGCGGTTGAAGGTGATCTTCAGCTCGGCCAGCACCTCGATGATGATGGGGCGGAATTCCTCGGACAGCTCGTCCTTGGTCAGCGTGGCGGCAGCTTCGGGATCGACACGTTCGAGCAGTCGGGGCAGCACCTGTTCCTTGATCTTGTGGATCGAGGCTTCGAAGCCGTTCTGCTCGCCCTGGTCGTGGACGGCGTTGGCGCGGTCCGCCAGGCGCGACATCGCGTCCTCGCGCATCGCGGCTGCCGTGGTGGGAGCGCCGTCGCTTCCCGGCATGGGGGGGAACTGCTCGCCGCCGGGCATAGGCGCGGCGCCGTTGGTGCCGGCTGCCGCGGGCTTGTCGCCGCCGCCCTTGAGCGGCTTTGCAACGCCGAATGCAGGCCGGACACCCTGGCCCATGCCGCCTGCCGAATTACGCCGACCAAATGCCGTCATGAAACTTTCAACCCTTCAACCGCCCGGTATGGTCAGGCGTGAAACACTGCGATTGCGGTGATGATTAAGGTTGAAACTTTGATAACTTACTAATGGCGCACGATTACAGGATGGTGAGGCAAATGGGCAGGGAAGGAGATATCTGCTGGCTTTGCGCCCGCCCACTTGGACGGCGGACGGAGCGGCATCATCCCGTGCCGAAAAGCCGGGGAGGGCGAGAGACAGTGCCGCTCCACCCGATCTGCCACCGGGCAATCCATGCGAGCCTCACCAATGCGCAACTGGCGAAGATGGGGCCCAACGCGGCGGCCCTGCTGGCAGTGGAGGATGTGGGGCGCTTCGTGCGCTGGGTCTCGGGCAAGCCACCCGACTTCCACGCGCCGACGCGGACGCGGAAGTAGGGAGCGGGGGGCTTCGACAAGCTCGGCCTGAGCGGGGTTGGAAGCATAGAGCAACATCCGCTCACCCTGAGCCTGTCGAAGGGTCAGGCTGAGCTTGTCGAAGCCCCCGCCCAAACGAAAACGGGCGGGCGGCCTTGCGACCACCCGCCCGCCTTAACGGAACTGCCGTGAGCTCAGTTCTTGGCTTTGTCGACCAGGGCGTTCGCCGCGATCCAGGGCATCATGGCGCGCAGCTTGGCGCCGGTTTCCTCGATCGGGTGACGCAGCGCCGCCTTGCGCGACGCCTTCAGTTCGGGCTGGCCGGCGCGGTTGTCCATGACGAAGTCCTTGACGAAACGGCCCGACTGGATGTCCTCCAGAACGCGCTTCATTTCCTTTTTGGTTTCTTCGGTGATGATGCGCGGACCGGTCTTGATGTCGCCGTATTCGGCGGTGTTCGAGATCGAGTAACGCATGTTGGCGATGCCGCCTTCGTACATCAGGTCGACGATCAGCTTCAGCTCGTGGAGGCACTCGAAGTAGGCCATTTCAGGGGCGTAGCCGGCTTCCACCAGCGTCTCGAAGCCAGCCTGGACCAGCGCGGTGGCGCCGCCGCACAGCACAGCCTGCTCACCGAACAGATCGGTTTCGCATTCCTCGCGGAAGTTGGTCTCGATGATGCCCGAACGGCCACCACCGACGCCCGAAGCGTAGGCAAGGGCGACGTCATGCGCGTTGCCGGTCACGTCCTGGTGGATCGCGACGAGGCAGGGCACGCCGCCGCCACGCTGGTATTCGCTGCGCACGGTGTGGCCCGGACCCTTGGGGGCGATCATGATCACGTCGATATCGGTGCGCGGCTCGATCAGACCGAAGTGCACGTTGAGGCCGTGCGCGAAGGCAAGCGCCGCGCCGGGCTTCATGTTGGCGTGCAGGTCTTCGGCGTAGATGGCGGCCTGATGCTCGTCGGGTGCGAGGATCATGATGATGTCGGCCCAGGCGGCCGCGTCCTTGTTCGACATGACCTTGAAGCCGGCACCTTCAGCCTTCTTGGCGGTGGCCGAACCTTCGCGGAGCGCGATGGCGACTTCCTTGACGCCCGAATCGCGCAGGTTCTGGGCATGGGCGTGGCCCTGGCTGCCGTAACCGAGCACGACGATCTTCTTGTCGGTGATCAGGTTGATGTCGCTGTCGGCGTCGTAATAGACTTTCATCGGTCTTCCTTCTGGTCGTCTCGGAGGTCATCCGGGACCGCTGTCGATCATGCCCCGCCCGATGATACTCGGAAGGGCAAACTTGAATTATTCAGGCTTCTTCGGGGCCCCGCGCCATCGCGACGATGCCGGTACGGCCAACTTCGACAAGGCCGAGGTCGCGCATCAGCGCCACGAAGCTGTCGATCTTGTCCGGCGCGCCGGTCATCTCGAAGATGAAGCTCTCGGTCGTGGTATCGACGGGGCGGGCACGGAACACCTCGGCGATGCGCAGCGCCTCGACGCGCTTGTCGCCCACACCGGCCACCTTCACCAGCGCCAGTTCACGCGCGACGTGCGGCCCCAGTTCGGTGAGGTCGACTACCTTGTGCACCGGGACCAGCCGTTCGAGCTGGGCATGGATCTGGTCGATCTGGCTGGGAGGACCGTGCGTGACGATCGTGATCCGGCTCACCTCGTGGTTGTCGGTGATGTCGGCCACGGTCAGGCTGTCGATGTTGTACCCGCGCGCGGTGAACAGGCCGGCGATCTTGGCGAGGATGCCCGCCTCGTTGTCGACCGTGACGGTCAGGACGTGGCGTTCCTCAGCCTCTTGATGAATGTGCATCATTGTCTCGTCTCTCTCAGACCAGCGCCTTGGCTTCATCGTCCATGGTCCCGGCGACGTTGTCGCCATACAGAATCATGTCGACATGCGATGCGCCCGAGGGGATCATCGGGAAGCAGTTGGATTCCTTGTGGACCAGGCAGTCGACGATCACCGGACCGGGATGGTCGATCATCGCCTGGATGCCAGCGTCGAGTTCGCTTTCGGTCTCGATGCGGATGCCCTTCCAGCCGTAAGCCTCGGCCAACTTCACGAAGTCCGGCAGGCTGTCAGAGTACGAGTTAGAGAAGCGGCTTTCATAGGTCAGTTCCTGCCACTGGCGAACCATGCCCATCCACTCGTTGTTGAGGATGAAGACCTTCACCGGCAGGCGATACTGCGTGGCGGTACCCAGTTCCTGGATGTTCATCTGGATCGAGGCGTCGCCGGCGATGTCGATGACGAGGCTGTCCGGGTTGCCGCACTGCGCGCCGATGGCGGCGGGCAGGCCGTAGCCCATGGTGCCCAGACCGCCCGAGGTCAGCCACTTGTTCGGGCTGAAGAACGGGAAGTGCTGCGCCGCCCACATCTGATGCTGGCCGACCTCGGTCGAAATGATCGGGTCCTTGTCCTTCGTCAGCTCAAACAGCCGCTGAATCGCCAGCTGCGGCATGATTGCATCGTCGTTGAGCGGGAAGGAGAGGCTTTTCTTCTCGCGCCAGGTGTCGACGCGGGCCTTCCATTCGGTCAAGTCCTGGCCCTTGCGGCTGCCCCATTCGGCCAGCATCTGTTCCAGAACGACGGCGCAGTCGCCCACGATCGGCAGTTCGACGCGCACAATCTTGTTGATCGAGGAACGGTCGATGTCGATATGGATCTTCTTCGAATTGGGCGCGAAGGCGTCGAGGCGCCCGGTCACGCGGTCATCGAAGCGGGCGCCGACGCACACTATGAGGTCCGCCTGGTTCATCGCCAGGTTGGCCTCATAGGTGCCGTGCATGCCCAGCATGCCAAGCCAGTCGGCATGGTCGGCCGGGAATGCGCCCAGACCCATCAGGGTCGAGGTGACAGGCGCGCCGGTTTTCGCCTGAAGCTCTCGCAGCAACTGCGTGGCGCGCGGCCCTGCATTGATGACGCCGCCGCCGGTGTAGAACACGGGAGCCTTGGCGGCCGCGATCATTTCGACGGCCTGCGCGATCTCCCCCGCTGTGCCCTGCGTGCGCGGCGCATAACGCTGGCGGCGCTGGGTTGGACCGTCGTTCCACGCGGCGGAGGCGATCTGGACGTCCTTGGGGATGTCGATCAGGACCGGGCCGGGGCGGCCGGTGGTGGCGATCTGGAATGCCTCGTCGATCACCGCGGCCAGTTCAGCCGGGTCTTTCACGAGGTAGTTATGCTTGGTGCAGTGGCGCGAGATGCCGACGGTGTCGGCTTCCTGGAACCCGTCCGAGCCGATCAGGGCAGTTGGAACCTGCCCGGTGATGACGACCAGCGGAATCGAATCGAGGAACGCGTCGGCAATGGCGGTGATGACGTTGGTCGCGCCCGGACCGGACGTGACCAGCACTACGCCGGGCTTGCCGGTGGAACGCGCATAGCCTTCGGCGGCATGGCCAGCGCCGGCTTCATGGCGCACGAGGATGTGGCGCAGGCGCTCGTCGCCGAACAGGGCGTCATAGATCGGGAGCACGGCACCGCCCGGATAGCCGAATACGAATTCGACGCCCTGCCGGACCAGGCTTTCGACCAGGATGTTCGCGCCGCTGCGCTCTTCACTCACACCAAGTTCCTTCTCAAATTCCATCGGCAGCCGACGCCTACCTACCCTAAGCGATGGTGCCGCTTGTCCCGAGAGCGCTTCTTTCCGTCTGGAACCATAGATCCCGGCGGATTTCGCAGACCGGTAACACCGGTGCGCTCTCTAATGAAACCGACCCGGCACGACAATGCCGTACCGGGCCGTCCCTCTCCTCCCTGCATAACTTCCATCAGCAAGGTAGAACGCGGCTCTAGGCACCCGGATATGTCAGGTCAACCCCATCTCTTGAAATAAAATGTCATTCAAGATGTTTGAATTGTAATTTTGAAACGAAATTCTAGGCCATCCGGCAGGGGGCTGATGCCTCAGCCATGTGAACTGCCGTTTGGCGTAATTGCGGGTGGACTGCGATCCGCGCACGGTCGCTTCCTCCATGCTCCACTTTCCTGCGACGACTCCGGCGAGTTCGGGCACTCCGATGGCGCGCATCACCGGCATGTCGGGGTCGAGGCCGCGCGCCATCAGCGCCTCGACTTCCGTCAAGGCGCCGCGCTCGATCATGCGCTCGAAGCGTAAATCGCAGCGGGCGAACAGCATTTGCCGCTCGGGTAGCAGGATGGCCGGGTGGAGGGAGAGGGTATGGCCAATGCCGCCGCTGGTCTTCGCCTGCCAGTGGGCAAGGCCGTGCCCGGTGGAGCGGACTACTTCCAGCGCTCGCGCCACGCGGGTGGTGTCGGCGGGGGCGAGGCGGCCTGCGCGTTCCGGGTCTTCCACCCGGAGCGCGGCATAGGCCTGCTGCACGGGCAGGGCGCGCACGGCCTCACGTATCTTGGGATCGATCGGCGGGACCGGGGCGATGCCGTCCAGCAAGGTGCGGATATAAAGGCCGGTGCCGCCGACGAGGATCGGCACCGCGCCGGCCACGTGAACATCGGCGATAGCGCGGCGCGCGGCCTCTGCCCAATCGGCTGCGGAACAGCCCTGAATGCCGTCCCAGGCGCCGAACAGGCGGTGTTCGATACCACCCATTTCCTCAAGCGTAGGGCGGGCACTCAGCACCGTGAGATCGCTATAGACCTGAGAGCTGTCGGCATTGACGACGACTGCGCGGCGGCCTCGTCTTTCCAGTTCCTGCGCCAGCGCGACGGCACAATCGCTCTTGCCGCTGGCGGTCGGCCCTGCAATGAGCGCCAGCGGCGGCCGGTTTCCGGCGTCGATATCGTATGGCGTATCAAGGGAATTCGCAGTGCTCATAGCGCGGCTGATAGCAGAACCGGACCACCTTTCGGCAAGACTCGAAGCCGCGAAGGCCCAGATGCAGCAGGCGGGGGTGCGGATTGCCGATGCTTCCATGCTGGATTTCTGCGGCCAGACCATGCAGATCGACTCGCCCGACGATGATGCGGCAGCCATGCGCGAGGCGCTCGACGCGCACTTCCAGCCCACCGACGGCCTTGTTACCGCCGAGGAGCCGATCGTGCCGCGCCTGTTCATTTCGGACATGGATTCGACCATGATCGGGCAGGAATGCATCGACGAACTGGGCGACTTCGCCGGCCTGAAGGAGCGCATCGCTGCGATCACCGAACGGGCCATGCAGGGCGAACTGGACTTCGAGCAGGCCCTGTACGAGCGCGTCGGCCTGCTGGAGGGCCTGTCCACCAGCGCCATCGACGAATGCCTCGCCGCCCGCATCCGCCCGATGGCGGGCGCCAAAACTCTGGTCGAGACGCTGAAGAAGCTGGGCTGCCGAACCGTGCTGGTCACTGGGGGCTTTCATCACTTCGCCGATCCGGTGGCCGCGCGGCTTGGTTTCGAGCATGTCGTGGGCAATCGCCTCGAAGTCGCGAACGGAAAGCTGACTGGCGGGCTTGAGGGCGGGATCGTCGACTCGGCCGTCAAGAAGGCCACGCTGCTCGCCGAAATGGCGAAGATGGGCGAGGGCGCAACCTGCCTCGCCACCGGGGACGGCGCCAACGACATTCCGATGCTGGAAGCGGCAACTTACGGCATCGCCTACCACGCCAAGCCCAAGGCACGCATCGCCGCCAATGGCTGGATCAACCGCGGTGATCTGACAAGTGTGCTACGCCTGCTGGGCATCCCCCAGAGCCAGTGGGTGAGTTGAGGTGCTACTCGTCATTGCGGGCTTGGCTCGCAATGACGAAGTGTTTTGCGAAATTGCATCGCGCTCTATGATGCCAGCCTGAAATGGCAGGACGGAGCAGACATGTCGGTACGCGTGAGCCATCCTCGTTACCTGCTGTTCCTTGCCGTATTCGCGCTGGCCGCGCCTGCGTTCACCCTGCTTCTGCGGCGTGAAGAAGCGGTAATCGCGGGTTTCGACCTCGCGGTCTTCGCTTTCGCGGCATCATGCGTATCGCTCTGGTGTAGGGGAGATGCAGAAATCATGCGCCATCAGGCGCGCCGGGACGATGCCGGGCAATTCCTGCTTCTGGTGCTTAGCGGGCTGATCAGCAGCGTGGTGCTGGCTGCGCTTAGCCTGCTGATTCTCGACAAGGCCGCGTTGGGCGTGGGCGGTATCGCCCTGCTGGTGGTGACGCTGATAGCGAGTTGGACGTTTACCAACCTGATCTTCGCGTTCCACTATGCGCGGCTATATTACGCGCCGGCCACAGGCGGGGATCATCAAGGTCTCGAATTTCCCGGCGGTTGCACGCCGGATTTTTCAGATTTTGTGAACTTCGGTTTCGTTATCGGCATGACCTGCCAGACAGCGGACATCACGATTACCAAGACCGCGATGCGCCGTGTCTCTACCTTTCACGGTCTGTTTGCCTTTGCCTTCAACCTCGGCATTCTGGCGCTGAGCGTGAACGTGCTGGCCAGCGCCGGGCCGGGGTGAGTCGCCCCGAAACTGGTTCGGAGCGACCAAAGATCAGGCCTCCATCCAGTCCTTGAAGAACGCTTCGTTGGCTTCGCGCAGCGCAGCGATCTCTTGGCTCGCTACCGTGGTGCCTGCCACCGTGCCGATCTTCACAGCGCCCGGAAGAACAGTGCCGGCCGGAGCGGTCAGCACATAGCGCGACTGGTCTTCGCCAAATGCCTGCGCAGTGGTCAACTCGTCGTCGATGGTGCAGCCAAGGCCGCTCGCCAGCGCCATTTCGGCAAGTGCGACGATGAGGCCGCCGTCGCTCACGTCGTGGACAGCGGTGACCTTGCCTTCTGCGATCCAGCCGCGCACTGTCGCACCGTTGGCGAGTTCGGCCTTGAGGTCGACGACCGGCGCATTACCGGCCTCGCGGCCGCCGATATCCTTGAGCCAGAGCGACTGACCAAGGTGTGTGCCTTCACCGCCGAGCAGGAAGATGTCGTCGCCCTCGGCCTTGAAGGCCACGGTCGCCATCTTATCGTGGTCTGCGAGCAGGCCGACGCCGCCGATCGCGGGGGTCGGCAGGATCGCCGAACCGCCGCCGGTGGCCTTCGATTCGTTATAAAGCGACACGTTGCCCGAGACGATAGGGTAGTCGAGGGCCCGGCACGCATCGCCCATTCCGTTCAAGCAGCCGACGATCTGCGCCATGATCTGGGGCCGCTGCGGGTTCGCGAAGTTGAGGCAGTTGGTGATCGCCAGCGGCAGACCGCCAACGGCGCTGATGTTGCGGTACGTCTCGGCCACGGCCTGCTTGCCGCCTTCGTAAGGGTCGGCATAGCAATAGCGGGGCGAGCAGTCGGTGCTGATCGCGAGCGCCTTTTTCGTCCCGTGCACGCGCACCACGGCAGCGTCGCCGCCGGACTTCTGCATCGTGTCGGCGCCGACCTGGCTGTCGTACTGCTCCCAGATCCACTTGCGCGAGGCGAGGTCCGCGCCGCCCAGCAGCTTGAGCAGGTCCGCGCCGACGTCGGTCGTCGCAGGAACGTCGCCCAGCGCGGGAACGGAGGCCCAAGCCTTGTATTCCTCAGCGGTGACGTAGGGACGCTCATATTCCGGCGCATCATCGGCCAAGGGGCCAAGCGGGATGTCGCAGACGACTTCGCCGTCGAACTCCAGGACCATGTGGCCGGTGTCGGTGACTTCGCCGATCACCGCGAAGTCCAGTTCCCACTTTTTGAAGATCGCTTCGGCCATCGGCTCCTTGCCCGGCTGAAGGACCATCAGCATGCGCTCCTGCGACTCGCTGAGCATCATTTCGTAAGGCGTCATCGCCTCTTCGCGGCAGGGCACCATGTTCATGTTCAGGCGGATGCCGGCTCCGCCCTTGCTGGCCATTTCGACCGATGAGGAGGTGAGGCCTGCTGCGCCCATGTCCTGGATCGCGACGATGGCATCGGTCGCCATCAGTTCAAGGCAGGCCTCGATCAGCAATTTCTCGACGAACGGATCGCCGACCTGGACCGTGGGACGCTTTTCGTCGATATCGTCACCGAAGTCGGCCGAGGCCATGGTGGCGCCGTGGATTCCGTCGCGGCCGGTCTTCGATCCGACGTAGACGATCGGGTTACCCACGCCGGTGGCGGCGGAGTAGAAGATTTTGTTGGTATCGGCTACGCCCACGGTCATCGCGTTGACGAGGATGTTGCCGTCGTAGGCCTTGTGGAAGTTGGTCTCGCCGCCGACGGTGGGCACGCCCACGCAGTTGCCGTAGCCGCCGATACCCGCGACCACGCCCTTGACTAGGTGCTTCATCTTCGGATGATCAGGCCGGCCGAAACGCAGCGCGTTCATGTTGGCGATCGGGCGCGCGCCCATGGTGAACACGTCGCGCAGGATGCCGCCAACCCCCGTCGCCGCGCCCTGGTAGGGCTCGATGTAGCTGGGGTGGTTGTGGCTCTCCATCTTGAAGATGGCGGCCTGGCCGTCGCCGATGTCGATGATGCCCGCGTTCTCACCGGGGCCGCAGATCACCCAAGGTGCTTCGGTCGGCAGCTTCTTCAAGTGGAAGCGGCTCGACTTGTACGAGCAGTGCTCGGACCACATGACCGAGAAGATGCCGAGTTCGACGAGGTTCGGCTCTCGACCCAGCGCGCTCAGGACGCGCGCGTATTCCTCGGGGTTGAGGCCATGCGCCTCGACGACTTCTGCGGTGATCGTGCTCATGGCACGCGCCTTAGCCATGTCGATGCGCGCGCGCTAGATGGCTTGTTGCGCGATTGTGCGGGCGGCGGTCCGGCCAGGCGATCACACCGTAATTTCGCGGGCGCCACCTTGACCGGCCCAATCCGGCCCGCCATTGCTGCGGCATGGCTTCCGACACGCAAACCATCGATCCCCTCAGCTTTGAAGACGCCCTGCGCGCGCTGGAAACCATCGTGCGCCAGTTGGAAAGCGGCGACGTGCCACTGGAGGATTCGATCTCGCTCTACGAAAAGGGCGAGCAACTGCGCCAGCACTGCCAGAAACGGCTTGATGCTGCACAGGCGAGGATCGAGAAGATCGTCGCCGGACCCGACGGCGCTGCCATCGGCACCCAGCCTTTCGAAGCGCTGGATCGCTGACGCATGAGCGCGGTGGGCGTCCCCGATTCGCTGCTGGCCGATGGCCTTTTGCGCATCGCCGAAGAGATCGATAGCGCATTCGACGCGCTGCTTCCTGTTCCTGACGACGCCCGTTCGCGTCTCATCGAGGCCATGCGCTATGCCGCGATTGGGGGCGGTAAGCGGCTGCGGCCGTTGCTGCTGGCATCCGTGGCAGAAATGTATGGCGTCCAGCGCGAGGCCGCGATCCGCGCCGCTGTGGCCATCGAGTCGATTCACGTCTATTCGCTGATCCACGACGATCTGCCATGCATGGACAACGATGCCCTGCGCCACGGGAAGCCGACGCTGCATATCGCATACGACGAAGCAACCGCTGTTCTGGCGGGCGATTCGCTCCATGCCTTCGCCTTCGAAGTGTTGTCGGACCCGGTCACTAGCCCAGACCCTTTCACCGCCATCGAACTGGTGCGCACGCTTGGCGCTGCCAGCGGCGCGCAGGGGATGGCAGGCGGCCAGATGATGGACCTCGTCGCCGAAACCAGTGAATTCGACCTGCAGACGGTTACTCGGCTCCAGCAGCTCAAGACCGGTGCGCTGCTCGGTGCAGCAGTCGAAATGGGCGCGATTCTTGGCCGCGTGCAGCCTGAGGGGCGGGCTCACCTTCGTGGATATGCGCGCGATATCGGCTTGGCCTTCCAGATCGCCGACGACCTTATCGACCACGAAGGCGATGCCTCCGTTGCCGGCAAGGCCGTGGGCAAGGATGCGAATGCCGGCAAGGAAACCTTTGTCTCGCTGCTCGGTGCGGACCGCGCGCGCGACCAGGCGCGGATGCTTGTGGAACAGGCGGTTGGCCACCTTGCTCAACACGGGCGCGAAGCGGATCTGCTGCGCAGCCTTGCGCGCTACATCATCGAGAGGGATCACTGATGGCTGCTGAACGCATCGGCGTTTACCCCGGAACTTTCGACCCGATCACGCTGGGCCATGCCGATATCATCCGGCGCGGCGCCAAGCTGGTCGACAAGCTGATCATCGGCGTCACCACCAATCCATCGAAAAACCCGCTCTTCACGCCGGACGAGCGCATGGCCATGGTGACGCGCGAAGTGGCGACGATGGGCATCGAAAACGTCACGGTGGTCGGCTTCAACGCGCTGCTGATGAAGTTCGCGCAGGTGCAGGGCGCTAGCGTCATCGTGCGGGGTCTGCGCGCTGTCGCGGACTTCGAGTACGAATACCAGATGGCAGGTATGAACCAGCAGCTCAATTCCGCTATCGAGACGGTTTTCCTGATGGCGGACGTGGGCCTGCAGCCGATTGCTTCCAAGCTGGTGAAGGAAATCGCGATGTTCGGGGGGGATATCGCGAAGTTCGTCAGTCCCGCAGTGCGCGAGGACGTGGTCGCGCGGATCGCCCAGAACGGTCTTCTTGGAGACTATTGATCTGTGCGGGCTGGCGGGCCTACCGGAAATTCGTTCATTGTATCGACAGCGGCCTCGCTCTATCGCGCAAAGCCTGGGATCGGCCGGATCCAGAAATAATTGGCCTGTGAGTAATTCATGAAGTTTCGCCTCCCCCTGACTGCGTTGATGCTCGGCGCCGCGCTCGTGGCCGCCCCGGCGTTCGCCAAGGAAAAGGAGCCGGTCACCCCGGCACCCTCCGCGTTGCCGACCGTGATCGACACCGACATAACCCACGATCCTGACGACGTCCTGCTGCTCGACCTGTCGGACGGCGGCCGTGTTGCCATTCGTCTCATGCCGCAGTGGGCGCCGCACCACATCGAGCGGATCAAGACGCTGGCTAAGCGCGGCTTCTACAACGGCGTCATCTTCCACCGCGTGATCGACGGCTTCATGGCGCAGACCGGTGATCCGACTGGCACCGGACAGGGCGGTTCGGACCTGCCGGACCTTGAGGCCGAGTTCAATTCGATGCCTCACCTACGTGGCACCGTGTCGATGGCCCGCACTAACGAGCCGAACAGCGCGAACAGCCAGTTCTTTATCGTGTTCTACCCACGCTTCGCGCTAGACCATAAATACACCGTGTTTGGACGCGTGATCGCGGGCATGAACTATGTCGATGCGATCCAGCGCGGAGAACCGCCCGAGAATCCGACGAAGGTGATTCAGGCCTCGCTGGCTTCCGAGAACAAGCCGGCGCCGCCCCCAACCGCGCCCGTCGCCGCCGCAGCGCCCGTGCCCACCGCAGCGCAGTTGAATAACTCCAAGTCGAACTGATGAACTTGCTGTCGTCCCGGGCCTGACCGGAACGACGACGCAGGCGGGTCGAGCTTGCCGAACCGCGTGCACTGGTTTAGCTCGCCGCGCCATGCGCGTTGACCTTTTCGACTTCGACCTTCCCCCTGAAAGCATAGCCCTGCGCCCGGCGCGTCCGCGCGATGCGGCGCAGATGTTGGTGGTGGACGGCGAGCGGCCTTTCTGCAATCGCCATGTCCGCGATCTGCCGGATGCGTTGCGCGCAGGCGACGTGCTGGTGTTCAACGACACCCGTGTCATCCCCGCCCAGCTCGAAGGCACGCGTGGCGAGGCCCGCATCGGCGCCACCCTGCACAAGCGTATCGACCTGCGCCGCTGGCAAGCCTTCGTTCGCAACGCCAAGCGCCTGCGGGCCGGCGACCTCATCGCTTTCCCGGCCGATGTCACCGCCGTGGCCGAGGAGCGCCATGACGACGGCAGCTGGACCCTCGCTTTCCAGGGTGACGAGCCGGTAGAAGTTCTGCTGGAACGGGCCGGGCGGATGCCGCTGCCCCCCTACATCGCCGGCAAGCGCCCCACCGACGAGGCGGATGCGACCGATTACCAGACCATGTTCGCACGCGAAAAAGGCGCCGTAGCCGCGCCCACGGCGGCGCTGCACTTCACGCCTGAACTGATGAAGGCGCTCGGTACCGCCGGGATCGGCAGCGAAACGCTGACTCTCCACGTCGGTGCAGGCACGTTCCTGCCGGTCAAGGCCGATGACACCGCCGAGCACCGGATGCACGCCGAATGGGGCCGCATAGACGCCGCCACCGCCGATCGCCTCAACGCAGTGCGGGCGGGGGGCGGGCGCCTGATCGCGGTAGGCACCACTTCCCTGCGCGTGCTTGAAAGCGCAACCGGCGAGGACGGCGTGATCCTGCCTTTCGAGGGCGACACCTCGATCTTCATTACCCCCGGCTACCGCTTCAAGGCAGTCGACGGTCTGATGACCAATTTCCACCTGCCCAAGTCGACGCTGTTCATGCTGGTCTCGGCGCTGATGGGGTTGGAGCGGATGCAGGCGGTCTACGCTCACGCCATCGAAAACGGCTATCGTTTCTACAGCTATGGAGATTCGAGCCTACTAATTCCCTGACAAACCTGAATCGTCCTCAATTATCGGACAAATTATCGCGCGAGGGGGTTGGAACGCGGACGTTTCCGCCCCATTCATGCGCACATGCAACCTATCCTCGAAATTCGCGGCCTGACCAAGACCTACAAAGGCGGCTTCACCGCGCTAAGGGGCGTGGACCTCAGCATCAACAAGGGCGAAATCTTCGCGCTTCTCGGCCCCAACGGCGCTGGCAAGACCACGCTGATCGGCGCGGTCTGCGGGCTGGTACGACCGACTTCGGGCACCATCCATGCTTTCGGCGAGGACATGGGCAAACACTGGCGCCGCCTTCGCGCCCGGGTCGGCCTCGTGCCGCAGGAATTGGCTACCGACATGTTCGAGCCGGTGCTGCGCTCGGTCAACCATTCGCGCGGGCTATTCGGCCTGGCGCCCAATCCGGCGCTCATTGAGGAAATCCTGCGCGCGCTCAGCCTCTGGGAAAAGCGCGATGCACAGATTCGCACGCTCTCGGGCGGCATGAAGCGCCGCGTCTTGATCGCCAAGGCGCTGGCACATGAACCCGAACTGCTGTTTCTTGATGAGCCGACCGCTGGGGTAGACGTCGAACTGCGCCGCGACATGTGGAAGCAGATCGCCCTCCTGCGCGAACGCGGGACCACGGTAATCCTCACGACCCACTACATCGAGGAAGCCGAGGAAATGGCAGACCGCGTCGGCGTGATACGCGGCGGCGAAATCCTCATGGTGGACGAGAAAGCCGCGATGATGGAACGCCTCGGCCGGACCGAAGCGCTCATCACCCTTGCCAGCCCACTTACCGAATTGCCCGAAGCGCTGTCGGCCTACCCGGTCTCGCTGATCGAGGACGGCCGCGTGCTGTGCTATCGCGGCGGCGGCGGGGAGGGCAGTTCCTCGGGCACCGCCGAAGTCGCCGAACTGACCAAGGCGCTGACCCGCGCAGGCATCGACTACACCGCCATCGACATCCACGAATCCAGCTTGGAAGACATCTTCGTGAACCTCCTGGAAGGCCCCGAAATGCAGGGAGCCGTAGCATGAGCCTGTTCAACCCGCGCTCCGCCTGGACGATCTACAAGCAGGAACTGATGCGCGCCTTCCGCACGGCGATGCAGTCTATCCTGGCGCCTGTGCTGACCACAACGCTCTACTTCGTCGTCTTCGGCGCTGCCATCGGCAGCCAGATGGCCGGCGGCGTCGGCGGGGTGAACTACGGCGCCTTCATCGTCCCTGGCCTGCTGCTGCTCACGATCCTGGGCGAAAGCACCTCCAACGCCAGCTTCGGCATCTACATGCCGCGCTTCACCGGGGCGATCTACGAACTGCTCTCCGCGCCCGTGGGCGTGGGTGAGACGCTGGTCGGCTTCGTAGGTGCAGCGGCCACCAAGTCATTGATCCTGGCCGCTATCATCTTGGCAACGGCCAGTTTCTGCGTCGATTATTCTATCGCGCATCCGTTTTATGCGTTCTGCTATATCCTGCTGGTTTCGGCGAGTTTCTCGCTCTTCGGGTTCATCCTGGGCATATGGGCGGACAGCTTTGAGAAGCTGACGATCGTGCCGATGCTGATCCTTACGCCGCTGACCTTTCTTGGCGGCACCTTCTACTCGATCGACACGTTGCCTGAGCCTTGGCGCTCGGTGGCGATGGCCAATCCGATCGTTTATCTGGTCAACGGCCTGCGCTGGACGTTCTACGGCACATCTGATGTCCCGATCGGACTGTCGGTAGCTTTGACACTGCTTTTCCTCGTAATTTGTGTCGGTTTCATCAGCTGGGTGTTCCGTACCGGGTGGCGCCTGCGCACATGACCGGTTACGCTGCTGTGATGACGACGCACCGCCGGGTTCTCGCCAGCCTCCCCATCCTGTTGATCGCCGTTCCTGTCCATGCGCAGGAGCCGGAGGATCAGCTTGTCCTGCTGCCCGACATGCCGCCGCCGCCGCTGGAACTCGATCTCCCGCCTTATCCCGAGTTTGTGCCCTACGTACCTGCCGGGCAGCCGCATATGGCCAAGCAGGTGCGTGCGATGCTCGACGAAGCGATGAAGACTGACGACAGCGCCGCCGTTGCCGCGATGGTGAAGTTCGCGCAGGCGACGCAGCCCTATGATAAGGACGAGATCAAGGGTCTGCACCGTGCCTACCTCGACCGCCGGGCAAAGGAGCTTGCCGCCAAGACGGAGGCAGAACTGGCGCGCATCCGCGCTTCCGGCCCGCTGGAACTGTGGAAGGGCCAGATCGAGCTGGGTGCTTTCCGTTCCACCGGCAACACTGACAACTTCGGCTTCACTGCGGCCCTCAATTTCAACCGCAAGGGTATCGAGTGGGAGCACATCGTGCAGGCCCGCGCCGATTATCAGGAAGATCGCGGCGTCGTCACCCGGGAACAATATTCCGCGAGCTACCAGCCGCGCTACACTCTGAATGACGGGTTCTTCACCTATGCGCGCACCCAGTATGAACGCGACCGCATTCAGGGTTTCGAAGATCGTTATACGCTCTCGGGCGGTCTTGGTTACCGCGTGCTCAATGGCCGCACGATGACGCTTTCGCTGGAAGCGGGTCCCGCCGTGCGCCGCATCAATTACGTGGATGAGCCTAACGAGACCACGTGGTCGGTCCTCACTTCGATCGATTTCGACTGGAAGATCAACTCCACGATAAAGTTGAGCCAGGACGCCAGCAGTTATGTCGGGTCGGACAACAGCACCTTCACCTCGCTGACCGCGCTGGAGACGGCGATGAGCAAGCGCCTCAAGGCCAAGCTGTCCTACGCGATCGAGCACGAAACCTCGCCGCCTATCGGTTCGCTTAAGACCGATACGATTTCGCGCTTCTCGCTGGTCTACGGCTTCTGATGACTGTAACGGGCGGGGCATGAAGCCCCGTTTCCAGTTCACCATCCACGCCACCGAAGGCAAGGCCCGCACCGGCGTCATCCAGATGCGCCGCGGCGAAATCCGGACGCCTGCCTTCATGCCGGTCGGCACCGCCGCCACGGTCAAGGCGATGAAGCCGCAGGACGTTCGCGCCACCGGCGCCGACATCATCCTGGGTAATACCTACCACCTCATGCTGCGCCCCGGCGCCGAGCGGATGGCCCGCCTTGGCGGTCTGCACAAGTTCATGAACTGGGACCGCCCGATCCTGACGGACAGCGGCGGCTATCAGGTTATGAGCCTGTCTGAACTGCGCAAGATTACCGAGGAGGGCGTGACCTTCGCCAGCCACATCGACGGCTCGCGCCACATGTTAAGCCCGGAGCGGTCGATGGAAATCCAGCGCCTGCTGGGTTCGGACATCGTCATGTGCTTCGATGAGTGCCCCAAGATCGACCAGCCCCGCGATGTTATCGCCCGCTCGATGGAAATGTCGATGCGCTGGGCAAAGCGCAGTCGCGAGGCCTTCGATGCCGGCGGCGATCATGCGGAATGTTCGGCACTGTTCGGTATCCAGCAGGGCGCTTTGGACGAAAGCCTGCGCAAGACCAGCGCCGACGCCTTGGCCGAGATCGGCTTCGACGGCTACGCTATCGGCGGCCTGGCAGTGGGTGAGGGGCAGGAAGCGATGTTCTCGACGCTCGATTTTGCGCCGGGCCAGCTTCCGGCAGACCGTCCGCGTTACCTTATGGGCGTAGGCAAGCCCGACGATCTCGTCGGCGCGGTGGAACGCGGGGTCGACATGTTCGACTGCGTGTTGCCCACACGCTCTGGCCGGAACGGGCAGGCGTTCACGTGGAGCGGCCCTCTCAACATGCGCAATGCCCGCCATGCAGAGGACACCGGCCCGGTCGACCCGCGCTGCTCATGCCCGACCTGCGCAACCTATACCCGCGCCTACCTGCACCACCTCATCAAGGCTGGCGAGATGCTGGGCGCGATGTTGCTGACCGAGCATAACATCTCGTTCTACCAGCAACTGATGCAGGGTATGCGTGATGCGATCGCGGAGCAGCGGTTCACAGCCTTCGCGGCTGACTTCCGTCGGGATTATTTCCGCAAGGAGTGAAGCGGAAACAGTAGAAAAATAAAGGAGGGCTAATAGCGTTACGGCCGAAATCGGGTAGGGGCGGCGAACGCGGAGGATGCGGCGCATCTCTCAGCGGCCTTCGGCGAGCGTGAAGCGGCAAGCGACATCGGTCTCTCGCTGGGCGGTCCCACGATCGCTGTCGTCCAGCCTACCAAGGGCGCGGTGACATCTTTGGTCGGTCGATTTCGTGAAAGGGGGCGGGCTAGTCCGATCCTTGCCCCAATGCGGCCGGGCAAACGAGTCGGCCGTTGATCTCGCCTACCGACAATCAACTGATCTACGCCGTTGGGATCACCAGCAATGCCACCAGGCAGATCGTAAGATTCAATCGGCAGATGTGATTGCTATCGACGGCAATTCGGCGAAGATATTCACCGCGTCTCAAACTGATCGGGCATGGACCTCGCATGTCACGAGGGTATCACATGCCGAATGGGTCGGCCTATACAATGCCGGTCTTGATCGTCCACGGCGACCTTGATCTGAATGCCGATGTGACACGGCCTAGGTTTATGGAATGCCGGCTGCGCTCCGCTGGCAATCCTTAGAACCGGTTACATTCCCGGGACTGCACCGTTCCCTGATAAACGGGAATGCACGCAATACGATGCGAAATCGCAGCGATGCATTATTGCTCATTACTAGGTCTGCTCGCAAACTGGGGTAGTGAGAGGCAGCCTGATCAAGCTGCCTCGGCCTGCTCCTGTCCGTCGGCGGCGACTTCTAGCATCGTCTCGACGTAGGCGACGAAACGGCCGGTCATTTCATCGAGGAAACCGGCGCCGATCTCGCACGCGTGGCGCTGTGCGGTCTTGAGGTCCGCATACCATTTTCCGGTGCGGTGCGGGGTGACGAAACGGTAGCGTGTCATGGTGAATGGTCAATGCCGTAAAGCTGCGGCAGTTCCCTTACAACTCACGCGAATCGTATGATTTTTTATGTCCGAAGCGAATGCAAAAAGGGCAGCCCAGCAGGACCGCCCTTTCGTATTTCGTTTTCCCCGATCAACCGGGAAAACCGGATCAGCGCGAGTAGAACTCGACGACCAGATTCGGTTCCATCTTCACCGGGTAAGGCACTTCGTCCAGCGTCGGAACGCGAACGAATGTCACCTTGTCGGTGCCGTCCTGAGCGACATAGTCGGGGACTTCGCGCTCGGGCAGGTTCTGGGCTTCGATGATGAGCGCCATTTCCTTCGCCTTCGTGCCGAGGCTGATGACGTCACCAACGCGGATGCGGCGCGACGCAATGTTGCACTTCACGCCGTTGACGCGGATGTGACCATGCGAAACGACCTGGCGAGCCGAGAAGATGGTCGGCGCGAACTTTGCGCGGTACACGACCATGTCCAGACGCTGCTCGAGCAGGCCGATCAGGTTCTGGCTGGTATCGCCCTTCATGGACGACGCTTCCTGGTAGGTGCGCTTGAACTGCTTCTCGGTCACGTCGCCGTAGTAGCCCTTGAGCTTCTGCTTGGCGCGCAGCTGGAGACCGTAGTCCGAAACCTTGCTCTTGCGGCGCTGACCGTGCTGGCCGGGGCCGTAGCTGCGGCGGTTGACCGAGCTCTTGGGACGGCCCCAGATGTTCTCGCCCATGCGGCGATCGAGCTTGTACTTCGATGCGTTACGCTTCGACATAGTCTTACTTTCCGTTCTGCTGCCGCGCTGCCACTGTGGCTGCGCGATCCGTAGTTTCCCGGGGTGCACCATCCAGCCATATTTGCACTGGATGCGGCCGCCGCTTCACCGGGGTGCGGGGCCGAATGGGCAGGCCTGCGAAACGCAGGTGCCATGTGAAGGGGTGGCCCTTAGCGGGTTGGGCCGCAGAGTCAACGACCAAGATTGCGCGCCGGTCGGTTACCGGCGGATTGCGTGGTTCGGAATGAACTTCAGGGCATGAAAGTCAGTGCTGAACCTGATCGGCGTTGCGGTTAAGGATCGTGCTTGCGCTTTGGCTGTTGTTGGCGTCGACCTGCTGCCATTGGGTTGGCGTAAGGCAAAAACGCTTGGCCATACGCGAGCCTGTTTCGCCGATCTTTCGGCATACCTTCTTTTCCGCAGCGGGTGCCGCCGCTTTGTCGACCTTTTCCTCAGCCGGAACTGGCGCCGCAATCGCGGCGACGGGCGCGGCAAGGGCAACAAACAACAAAGCGCGGATCATTACAGCGGGCTCCCGAAATAAACGGTCGCCGAATAATATGTGCGTTAGGCGAAGCTGCCAAGCCAAATACCAGCCCGATCCGGTCTAATCGCCGCCTATTCGATCGGACGCGGTTTGCGGTTACCGCCCAGAGCGCTCAGGACGCCGCGCATCGTGCGGACTTCAAGGCTGTTCCAGCCCGGCTTGGTCAGCATGTTGCGCAAGGTAAGCCGGCTGGCGTTGGCCCGGCTCTCGGGGTAGAAATACTTAGTCGGACCCAGCAGCGTCTCGAACTGGCCGATCATGCCTTCCAGCTCTTCTTGCGGGGCAGGCGGGAGGAGGTCCTCGACGGTGGGCTGGGCAAGGCCGCTCTCCACGCCTGTAGGGACACCCTTCGACCACTCGTAACTGCACAGGATCACCGCCTGCGCGAGGTTGAGCGAGGCGAACTGCGGATTGATCGGCACCGTCAGGATCGCGCGGGCCAGCGCCACGTCCTCCGTCTCCAGCCCCGAACGCTCAGGCCCGAACACATAGGCTGAGCGGCCCGGCGCGGTGTGAACCTCACGCGCGGCTTGCTCGGGCGTCACGACAGGCTTGGTAACGCCGCGTTTGCGCACCGTGGTGGCATAGACGTTGGCGCAGTCGGACACAGCATCGGCCAGAGATTCGAACACCTGCGCATGTTCCAGAACTTCGTCGGCGCCCGCCGCTGCGGGACCGGCCGACGGATTGGGCCAGCCATCGCGCGGGGTGACGAGGCGCAGTTCGGTAAGCCCGAAATTGAGCATTGCGCGCGCCGTTTTGCCGATGTTCTCACCCAACTGCGGGCGGACCAGTACGATGACCGGCTTCTTCAATTCAATTGACGCCGACATCGCGCACCGTTCCTGCAAATTCTTCGAAATCCTTCGCCTCATTGAAGGCGCGGTAGACGCTGGCGAAGCGGATATAGGCTACCGAATCGAGCTGGCGCAGGCCTTCCATGACCAGTTCCCCGATAACGCGAGACGGGACTTCGGTCTCTCCCGAAGTTTCGACCTGGCGCTGTACGCCCGAGACGAGACGGTCGATCTTCTCGCGCTCGATCGCGCGCTTGCGGCAGGCGAGGGTGACGGACTGCTCGATCTTGGCGCGGTCGAACGGTTCGCGGCGCGGTTCACCGACAGAATCGTTGCTTTTTACCACCACGATCTCACGTAGCTGCACCCGTTCAAACGTGGTGAAGCGCGCGCCGCAACTGGAACACTGGCGGCGGCGGCGGATCGCGGTGGCATCCTCGGTCGGGCGGCTGTCCTTGACCTGGGAATCGTCGTGGGCGCAAAAAGGACAGCGCATTCAGTCAGGTACTTTCAGATACGAGGCGATCATTCGGGCCGGACGCGCTTGTAGAACTTGTAGCCCGCACCTGCCGCCAGGCCGAGGCCGATCGACACGAATGGAAGAAACGCGCCCGCGACCGCGCCCACAGCGCCCCATACCAGAACCGGCTTGGTCGAGGGATGGCTGAGGCCATCGCTGAGCATTCCGGCGAGTTCCTGGCGCGCGTCGGTCACGAAATCACCAGTGTTGTTGGGGCGCTGGGGGTCAGTCATAAGGTCAGTCCTCGTAGATGGGGAAACGATCACACAGCGCTTCAACGCGCGTGCGCACGTTCTGCTCCACCTGAGCGTCACCGGATTCGCCGCACTTGGCAAGACCGTCAAGAACATCGGCGACCATCTCGCCGATCTGGCGGAACTCTGCCGGGCCGAAACCGCGCGTGGTGCCGGCGGGCGAACCCACGCGGATGCCGCTGGTCTTCATCGGCGGCAGCGGGTCGAACGGGATGCCGTTCTTGTTGCAGGTGATGCCTGCACGCTCCAACGCCTCGTCGGCGTCCTTGCCGGTCACGCCCAGCGGCGAGAGGTCGATCAGTGCCAGGTGCGTGTCGGTGCCGCCCGAGACGATCGCCGCACCGCGTGCCTTGAGTGTTGCGGCCAGAACTTGGGCGTTCTCGATGACGCGCCTGGAGTAGTCCTTGAACTCGGGACGTAGCGCTTCACCGAAGGCCACGGCTTTGGCAGCGATGACGTGCATCAGCGGGCCGCCCTGGAGGCCGGGGAAGACCGCCGAGTTGATCTTCTTGGCCAGCGCCTCGTCGTTGGTGAGGATCATGCCGCCGCGCGGACCGCGCAAGGTCTTGTGCGTGGTGGTGGTGGCGATGTGGGCGTGGGGGAAGGGCGAGGGATGCTCACCGGCCGCGACGAGGCCGGCGAAGTGGGCCATGTCGACCTGGAAGATCGCGCCGACGGCATCGGCGATCTCGCGCATGCGCTTGAAATCGATGATGCGCGGATAGGCGGAGCCACCGGCGATGATGAGCTTGGGGTTATGCTCACGCGCCAGGGCTTCGACCTGATCGTAGTCGATCAGGTGGGTGTCCTTGGTCACGCCGTACTGCACGGCGTTGAACCACTTGCCCGACAGTGCAGCGCGGGCGCCGTGGGTGAGGTGGCCGCCGGCGTCGAGGCTCATGCCCATGACGGTGTCGCCGGGCTTCACGGTCGCGAGCAGCACCGCGCCGTTGGCCTGCGCCCCCGAGTGGGGCTGGACGTTGGCGAAGCCGCAGTCGAACAACTGCTTGGCGCGCTCGATGGCGAGGGTTTCGACTTCATCCGAAGGCTCGCAGCCCTGATAGTAGCGCTTGCCGGGGTAGCCTTCGGCATATTTGTTGGTCAGCACCGAACCTTGCGCTTCGAGCACGGCCTTGGAGACGATGTTTTCCGAAGCGATCAGTTCGATCTGCTTGCGCTCGCGCTTGAGTTCGCTGCCGATCGCCTTGGCAATGGCGGGGTCGCTCTGCGCAAGAGTGTCGCTGAAGAAGCCGGGTGAACGGATGGCGGTTTCTACGGTCATGGGTTCAGGCTCCTTCAGAAGGACGGATTGGAGAGCTTCTCGACGCGGCCTGCATGGCGGCCGCCGCCGAACTCGGTGGAGAAGAAAGCGTCGAGGCAGGCCTTGGCCATGTCTTCGCCGGTCAGGCGTGCACCCATGGCAATGACGTTAGCGTCATTGTGCTCGCGGGCGAGGGCTGCCGAAAGCGGCTCACCCACCAGCGCGCAGCGGCAGGCCGGGTCACGGTTGACGGCCATCGAGATGCCAATGCCCGAGCCGCACAGGGCGACGCCGAACTGCACGGTGCCGTCGGCAACGACCGATGCCAGCTTGTAGCCATAGTCGGGGTAGTCGACGCGGTCGGCCGTCTCGGGGCCAAGATCGGCGACTTCGTGCCCGGCTCCGATGAGAT
This sequence comes from Novosphingobium barchaimii LL02, assembly GCF_001046635.1. GTDB lineage: Bacteria > Pseudomonadota > Alphaproteobacteria > Sphingomonadales > Sphingomonadaceae > Novosphingobium > Novosphingobium barchaimii. The sequence continues at coordinate 850,266 of NZ_KQ130452.1, read as the reverse complement.
ATTCGCGCAAGACCGCCTTGAGGTCGACGGCGGCGTGGTCGGATGCGATCGCAATGCGCATGGAGAGCAGCTTCCTTCTCGCGAGGGATTCGTTTGCGGCTCCCTTAGTCGCGAGTTCGTCGCATGGCGAGTCTTGTAGGCAATCCTTAGCGTTCTGCGGCCTGCCGGTGCTCAGGTCATATCCTAAGCAGAGGCCGCTTAACAGTTTGCAGTGCCTTGCAACGAAAGCCTTGCAGGCGCACGGTGCGTCCTTCGGCATGGACCGGACTGAAGGGAGAAGTCATGAAGCCTTATCTCGTGCACGCGTTGAGCCTTGCCACCGTACTGGTTCTTGCCGGTTGCCTGGAAACCATGCCGGGCCCGGATCGCCCGCATCGACCACGGCCTCCCCGTCCTGAAAAACCCGCCATCTGCACCCGTGAATATGCGCCGGTATGCGCGGCGAGAGGCCGCAAGCAGGAAACATTCGGTAATGCCTGCATGGCCCGGGCGAAGGGCTTTAACGTGATCGGCCAGGGCGAGTGCAGGCGAGGCGGTCGCTAACCTGCGAATTGCCCCGGGACAACAAAAAGCCCCGCAGAAGCGGGGCTTTTGTTTTACTGATCCAGGAAAGAGCGCATCTTGCGTGACCGGCTAGGATGCTTGAGCTTCCTCAGCGCCTTCGCCTCAATTTGGCGGATACGTTCGCGTGTCACCGAGAACTGCTGGCCGACTTCTTCAAGTGTGTGGTCGGTATTCATGCCGATGCCGAAGCGCATGCGCAACACGCGCTCTTCGCGCGGGGTTAGGCTGGCAAGGACGCGGGTAACCGTTTCCTTGAGGTTCGCCTGAATTGCGGCGTCTACCGGGATGATTGCATTCTTGTCCTCGATGAAGTCTCCGAGGTGCGAATCCTCCTCGTCGCCGATCGGCGTTTCGAGGGAGATCGGCTCCTTGGCGATCTTCATCACCTTGCGGACCTTTTCGAGCGGCATCGACAGACGCTCGGCCATTTCTTCGGGCGTGGGCTCGCGGCCGTGCTCGTGGAGGAACTGGCGGCTCGTGCGGACCAGTTTGTTGATCGTCTCGATCATATGGACTGGAATGCGGATCGTGCGGGCCTGGTCGGCGATCGAGCGGGTGATCGCCTGCCTGATCCACCAGGTCGCATACGTGCTGAATTTGTAGCCGCGGCGGTACTCGAACTTGTCAACGGCCTTCATCAGGCCGATGTTCCCTTCCTGGATGAGATCCAGGAACTGCAAGCCGCGGTTGGTGTACTTCTTGGCAATCGAGATCACCAGGCGCAGGTTCGCCTCAACCATTTCCTTCTTGGCGATGCGCGCCTCGCGCTCCGCCTTCTGGACCATGTTCACGATGCGGCGGAACTCGGGCAGTGCCATGCCGGTGGCAGCCGCGATGTCCGAAACTTCAACCCGGATACGCTCGACCGGGTCTGCTTCAGACGCAGCGAAAGCGGCCCACTTCTTGTCTTTTTTCGCCATTTCCTCAAGCCAGGCGTCGTCCAGTTCGCGGCCGACGTATGTTTCGAGAAAGTCTGCGCGCTTCACCTTGTGGCGTTCGGCGAGGCGAAGCATCTGTCCGCCCAGCGTGGTGAGGCGGCGGTTGAAGGCGTAGAGGTTGTCGACAAGGTACTCGATCTTGGTCGCATGAAACTTGACCGATTCCACCTGCGCGGTAAGTTCTTCGCGCAGATGCTGGTACTGTTCTTCCTTGGTACCTGGAAAGTCGATACCCAGCGCCAGCGCGTCAAGGCGATCGGACTGGAGACGTTCGAACGTGCGGAACAGTTCGGTGATGAGCAGGAACTTCTCAAGCGCTTCAGGCTTGAGGGCAGCTTCCATCTGGGCGAGAGAGAGGGTGTTGTCCTCTTCCTCTTCCTCGACTTCACGCTTTGGGATCGGGTTGCCGTCCTCGTCGACGTCGTCGGCGGATTCCTCTTCGACGTCGTCCTCTTCCTTGAACGAAGGGCCGGCGGTCTTTTCGCTGATCTCGCCGTCGTCGCTGCTTTCCCCGTCCTCGTTCAGGCTTTCGGGCGCGGGCTCCTTGGTCAGCATCGCGTCGAGATCAAGAATCTCGCGCAGTTGCATTTCACCGGCGTTAAGGGCTTCGGACCACTGGATGATGGCATGAAAAGTGATCGGGCTCTCGCACAAGCCAAGGATCATCATGTCGCGGCCTGCTTCTATCCGCTTGGCGATGGCGATTTCGCCCTCGCGGCTGAGCAGTTCCACTGCGCCCATTTCGCGCAGGTACATCCGCACCGGATCGTCGGTGCGTTCGATGGTTTCTTTTTTCTTGTTGTCGACAACAAGACGCTGGGACACTTCTTCGCCGTCAGCATCGGCTTCTTCTGCGTCACGGTCACGGTCTTCGTCGGCCTGAGCGTCGGCATCTTCATCGCTCTCAACGATGTTCACGCCCATTTCCGAAATCGCGGACATAATGTCCTCGATCTGGTCTGTGGTCATCTGGTCCTGCGGAAGGGCCTCGTTCAATTCGTCGACAGTGATGACGCCGCGGCGCTTGGCGCGCGCGATCAGCTTCTTGATTGATCCCTCGTTGAGATCGATCAGCGGTGCATCAAGACCGTCGCTGTTGTCGCCAGTGTTGTCGTTCTTGCTCATTCTTCCGCCGTTATCCCGTGTGCCTTCGTATAATTATAATTCACGAAGACGCATGTCTTGTCGCCATGTGCCTTAGGCGACTGTCAAATTCCAGCTTTCTCTCGCGTAGCCGCTGTTGCTCCGCAAAAGTTTCGTCGGTGAATTCTCGTTCATGCCGGGCCGTTGCTGCCTGAAGCGCTGATTCGAGAACCGGTCGTTCGATCAAAAGCTGAATGGCCTGGGTCAGTTCCTCCGCCGACTTTTCGGGATTTTCGCCATTTCCGAGGAAACCGAAGCGAAATCCGTAATAGTCCGCGGGTGTGGGAGGTTCCGCACCACTTTGTCGTAATATGGCTTCAAGTCGCGCACTTTCAAGCGCTTCGCTGCCACCGCAGCAATCGATCAGCAATTCAAAACGCGGATCAAGGTCCGGGGTTCGCGCCAGCGCTTCGGCGTGACGCATGAGAATATCCGGCCATCGGATAAGCCCGGCTATCACCGCCGCAGAAAGGCCGTCGCGGGTGCCGCCTTGCTCGTGGCGCCGGTTGAGGCGGCTGATCGATTCGGGCGAGGACGGGGCGGGGGCAGGGCGGCTGTTCCATTTGCCGCCCTTCTGGCTCGAACCGCGCTGGAAGCCGCTTTGCCCGCCTCCGCCCGGCTGCCACTTGCTCTCGCGCTTCGGGAATGCGAACGCGGAGTAACGGTCCTGCACCTCGCGGCGATAGAGGCTGGCGATGTCGGGGTCCTGGATCGCATCGACATGCGCCATTAGCCGCGCCTTGAGACCGGCCTTATCCTCGGGCGTGTTGAGGGGGACGGCATCACGCTCGGCCTCCCACAGTACTTCGATAAGGCTTTTGGGTTCGCTCAGCAGCGCTTCCATGGCGCGGGCGCCCTTGGCCTTGATGAGGTCGTCGGGGTCCAGGCCCTCGGGCAGGCGAACGATGCGCAGGCTATGGGCAGGGCGCAGCAGGGGCAGGGCGCGGGTAATCGCGCGCATGGCGGCGCGCTGACCGGCCTTGTCGCCGTCGAAGCACAGGATCGGCATCTCGACATGGCGCCAGAGCATCTCGATCTGCTGCTCCGTCAGCGCGGTGCCCAAGGGGGCGACGCATTCGGCGATCCCGGCCGCCGCCATTGCGACGACGTCCATATACCCCTCGACCACGACCATCCGCCCCGATTGGCGCGCGGCGGGTGCGGCGCGGTGCAGGTTGTAGAGCGTGCGCCCCTTGTCGAATAGCGGTGTGTCCGGGGAATTCAGGTACTTGGGCGCATCGGTCTTGGTCTTTGCGAGGATACGCCCGCCAAACGCGATCACCCGGCCGCGCGCATCCTCAATCGGCAGCATCAGGCGGCCGCGGAAACGGTCGTAGGGATCGCGCTCCTCGACGGCGATGCGCAGGCCTGCCTCTATCAGCATCTCCTCCGGGAAGCGGCTGAGGGCGCCTTTCAGCGCCTGGCGGCCTTCGGGCGCGAACCCGAAACCGAAGCGCTGGATGGTGTGTGCATCAAAGCCGCGCGTATCCAAGTACCTGAGCGCGGAATTTCCTTCCGGCGACGCGAGGCTGGTCTTGAACCACTCCTGCGCGGCGGCCATCACGTCGTGGAGAGAATCGCGCTTTTCCGCCGCTTTTGCAGCGCGCGGGTCCGGTTCGGGCACGTCCATCCCTGCTTCGGCGGCCAGATCCTTGACCGCGTCCATGAAAGCCATGCCCTGATGGTCGGTCATCCAGCGGATGGCATCGCCGTGCGCCCCGCAGCCGAAGCAGTGGTAGAAGCCCTTCTCGTCATTGACGTAAAAGCTGGGCGAGTTCTCGTTATGGAACGGGCAGCAGGCCTTGTGCTCGCGCCCGGCCTTCTGCAGCCGGACAGAGCGTCCGACCAGCGCGGAAAGGGCTACGCGCGAGCGAAGTTGGTCGAGCCATTGAGGTGTAAGCACGGGGCCTGCTGCCTGTTTCGCGTCAGGCCAGCGCCGCCTTCACCCAACCGCTGGCTTTGCCCATGTCGAGTTCGCTGCCGTGGCGGGCCTTGAGCTGTGCGATGACCTTGCCCATGTCCTTCATGCCTGTGGCACCGACTTCGGCCTTGATCGCCTCGATCGCGACCTTGGTTTCTTCCTCGGATAGCTGGGCGGGCAGGAAGCCTTCGATCACTTCCAGTTCAGCCTGTTCCTCGGCGGCTTTTTCTGGGCGACCGCCCTGTTCGAACAGCTGGATCGATTCGCGGCGCTGCTTCACCATCTTCTGGAGAACGTCAATCACCAGCGCGTCGTCGTCGGGCGCGGTTTCGGCGGTGCGCAGTTCGATGTCGCGGTCCTTGACCTTGGCAAGGATCAGGCGAATGGCGGCCAGCCGCTGCTTTTCCCCGGCTTTCATGGCAGAGATCTGCGCGGCCTTGATCGAATCACGAAGCATTGTTTTTCCGGTGTCCTGACAAGAATGGGATTGCTCGTTGGAGCAGAAGCGACTTTGAAACTAGCAGGCCGCAGGGGTTTTTGCACGTCCGCGCCTTGACGCAGTGCACAACCATCTCTAGCGGCGGGTCCTTAGCAAACAACGTCTGAAAACGCCTGCAACGGAGCGACCCATCATGGCCGACGCCGCATCTTCGCTTGCGCCCAAACCTGAAGGGGCGACCGGCGTGCTTGTCCTCAGTGACGGGCACGTAGTCTGGGGCCGTGGCTTCGGCCATGTCGGTGAGTCTGTTGGTGAAGTGTGCTTCAACACCGCCATGACCGGCTACCAGGAAGTGATGACCGACCCGTCCTATGCGGGCCAGATCGTCACCTTCACTTTCCCGCACATCGGCAATGTCGGCGTGAACGACGAAGACCTCGAGTCGAAAGTCGATGGCGCCGTAGGTTGCGTGGTCCGCGAGGACGTGACGCTTTCGTCCAGCTTCCGCGCGGATGCCGAATTCGGTCCCTGGCTGGCGAGCAAGGGCAAGGTCGGGCTCTCGGGCGTCGACACCCGTGCACTGACCCGCCGTATCCGCATGGCCGGCGCACCCAACGCAGTGATCGCCCACGATCCCGAAGGCAACTTCGACATCCCCGCGCTTATCAAGCGTGCTCAGGAATGGCCTGGCCTTGAGGGCATGGACCTCGCCAAGATCGTCAGCCGCGAGATTCAGGAGGGCTGGGAAGGCTCGATCTGGACGCTGGGTGCCGGTTACGGGGCGGGTGAGGGCGATGCGCGTCCCCATGTCGTCGCCATGGATTTCGGCGCCAAGGACAACATCTTCCGCAACCTCGTGAAGGCAGGCGCCCGCGTTACCGTGGTTCCCGCCGAAACGACGCTGGACCAGATCCTTGCGCTGGAGCCTGCGGGCGTGTTCCTGTCGAATGGCCCGGGCGATCCGGCCGCCACCGGCAAGTACGCGGTCCCGGTGATCCAGTCTTTGATCGAGCGTGACGTTCCCGTTTTCGGCATTTGCCTGGGCCATCAGATGCTTGGCCTTGCCGCTGGCGCTACCACCAGCAAGATGCACCAGGGCCACCGCGGCGCCAACCACCCGGTCAAGCGCCTGGCCGACGGCGTCGTTGAGATTACCTCGATGAACCACGGCTTCGCGGTCGACAACACCAGCCTGCCGGACGGCGTGGAGGAGACTCACGTCTCGCTGTTCGATGGTTCCAACTGCGGCATCTCGATCAAGGGCAAGCGCGCTTTCGGCGTGCAGTATCACCCCGAGGCGAGCCCAGGCCCGCAGGACAGCTTCTACCTGTTCGACAAGTTCGTGGGGATGCTGGGTTGATGGCAGCCAGGGGTCAGGCTTTCGCAGCGGCGCCGGCGCCGGCGCCGTTTGCCGCATCGGCGATCATTGCCGCCGCGTTCCAGCGAGCTTTCGACCCCGCATCGCACTATGCCTATGCAGTTCGTCACCTGACAACTGCAAAGCAAGGTGCCTGAAATGACTGACCTCGTCGATCACATGCTCGCCTATTACATCGCCGGTCCCGCCGCTGACCTTTCTGTTGCGCCGCGCTTCTACCCTTACGGTGAGCTTCAGCTCATCTTCGACGACAAGGTCGCCGTGGCCGTGCGCAAGTTCGGCCCCAAGGTGCGCAAGCACTCGAAGGAAGCTGGCAAGACCTTCATCGATCTGATGATCGAGAAGGGCGCCTGGTCCACCAACGAGGGTGAATACGGCGGCTCGATGCACCAGTTCCAGGCGGACCGCTTCCGGGAAGTGATCCGCGAGGAGCAGAAGGCGAACGCGATAATTATGAAAGCCAAGGCCGAAGGACCAGCGTACTGGGACAAGGCGTTTGGCGAGTTGGTGGCTTAGGCCACCATACCGACCTATATACGACACACAGGATACACCAGGACAGCCCATGCCCAAGCGTACCGACATCTCCTCGATCCTCGTCATCGGCGCCGGCCCGATCATCATCGGCCAGGCCTGCGAATTCGACTATTCGGGAACGCAGGCGATCAAGGCGCTCAAGGAAGAGGGCTACCGGGTCATCCTGGTGAACTCCAACCCCGCCACGATCATGACCGATCCGGACATGGCCGATGCGACCTATGTCGAGCCGATCTCGCCCGAGATCGTCGCCCGCATCATCGAAAAGGAGCGTCCCGATGCGCTGCTTCCGACGATGGGCGGCCAGACCGCGCTCAACTGTGCGCTGGCGCTGTTCAACGACGGCACGCTTGAGAAGTACGGCGTCCAGATGATCGGCGCCGATGCCGATGCCATCGACAAAGCCGAGGATCGCCAGCGTTTCCGCCAGGCGATGGACAAGATCGGGCTCAATTCCGCGCGTTCGGGCGTTGCCCATACGCTGGACGAGGCGTTCAAGGTTCTTGAGAGCACGGGCCTGCCCTCGATCATCCGTCCCAGCTTCACGATGGGCGGCACCGGCGGCGGCATCGCCTACAACAAGGCTGAATTCGAGACGATCGTGCGCTCCGGCCTCGACGCTTCGCCCACCACCGAAGTCCTCATCGAGGAATCGCTGCTCGGGTGGAAAGAGTACGAGATGGAAGTCGTGCGCGATCGCCACGACAACTGCATCATCATCTGCTCGATCGAGAACGTCGATCCGATGGGCGTCCACACGGGCGACTCCATCACTGTCGCCCCGGCGCTGACGCTGACCGACAAGGAATACCAGATCATGCGCACCGCCTCGATCGAGGTGCTGCGCGAGATCGGCGTCGAGACCGGTGGTTCGAACGTTCAGTTCGCGGTAAACCCCAAGGACGGCCGCCTGATCGTTATCGAGATGAACCCCCGCGTATCGCGTTCGTCGGCGCTGGCTTCCAAGGCGACCGGCTTCCCGATCGCGCGCGTCGCTGCAAAACTGGCGGTAGGTTACACGCTGGACGAGATCACCAACGAGATCACCGGCGCCACCCCGGCCGCGTTCGAGCCGACCATCGATTACGTGGTCACCAAAATCCCGCGCTTCGCCTTCGAAAAATTCAAGGGCGCCAAGAACGACCTGACCACCGCGATGAAGTCGGTCGGGGAAGTCATGGCGATCGGCCGCAACTTCAAGGAATCCATGCAGAAGGCGCTGCGCGGTCTGGAAACCGGGCTTGACGGCTTCAACCGTGTTCCCGCGCTCGAAGGAGCAGGGCGCGACGTTATCACCGCCGCGCTTTCCAAGGCGACGCCGGAGCGTATTCTCCACGCGGCACAGGCTTTCCGCGAAGGCTTCACCGTGGAGGAAATCCACGCGATCACTCACTACGACAAGTGGTTCCTGCGCCACATCGAAGAGATCATCGCCGAAGAGGCGAAGATCCTTCAGGATGGTCTGCCGATCGATGCAGCCGGCATGCGCCGCATCAAGGCCATGGGCTTCTCGGACAAGCGCCTCGCCACTCTGGCAGTTCGTTCGGTGGGCGTCGCGGGCGGTCTGGGCGAGACCCAGGCCAAGCGCTCGGGCCTGCTGCATGACGCCCTGCGCGCCATGGCCGGCGCCACCAGCGAGAAAGAAGTGCGCCAGCTGCGCCGCAAGCTGGGCGTTGTCCCCGTCTTCAAGCGGATCGACAGTTGCGCCGCCGAATTCGAGGCGGTGACGCCCTACATGTACTCGACTTATGAGGCCCCGATCTTCGGTGAGCCCGAGGATGAGGCCATGCCTTCCGATCGCCGCAAGATCGTGATCCTCGGCGGTGGTCCCAACCGCATCGGCCAGGGCATCGAGTTCGATTACTGCTGCGTCCACGCCTGCTTCGCCCTGTCCGAAGCCGGCTACGAGACGATCATGATCAACTGCAACCCGGAGACGGTTTCGACCGACTACGACACCTCTGACCGCCTCTACTTCGAGCCGCTGACCGCCGAAGACGTGCTGGAAATCTTGCGTGTCGAGCAGCAGAACGGCGAACTCGTCGGTGTCATCGTCCAGTTCGGCGGGCAGACCCCGCTCAAGCTGGCACAGGCGCTGGAAGACGAGGGCATCCCGATCCTCGGCACTTCGCCCGACGCGATCGATCTGTCCGAAGACCGGGAGCGTTTCTCGGCGATGGTCGACAAGCTGGGTCTCAAGCAGCCGGCCAATGGCATCGCCCGCAGCCGCGACGAGGCCGTCGCCGTGGCCAACCGTATCGGTTACCCGGTGCTGATGCGTCCCAGCTACGTGCTGGGCGGCCGCGCGATGGAGATCGTGGACAGCGAGCAGCAGCTCGATGACTACATCACCACCGCCGTCCAGGTTTCGGGAGACTCCCCGGTGCTGATCGATCAGTACCTGCGCGATGCTATCGAGTGCGATGTCGATGCGCTGTGCGACGGCGTGCGGGTTGTTGTGGCAGGTGTCATGCAGCACATTGAGGAAGCGGGGATCCATTCCGGCGACAGCGCCTGCACCCTGCCGCCCTACAGCCTGCCGCCGGAGATCATCGTTGAAATGGAACGTCAGGCCGAAGCACTGGCGTTCGGCCTCCACGTACGCGGCCTGATGAACATCCAGTTCGCGGTGAAGGACGGCGAGGTCTACCTCATCGAGGTGAACCCGCGCGCCTCGCGTACCGTGCCTTTCGTCGCGAAGGCGCTGGGCCAGCCGGTCGCCAAGATCGCCAGCCGCGTCATGGCCGGCGAGATGCTGGACACTTTCCCGCCGTTCAAGCGCGACCTGCCATATATGGCGGTTAAGGAAGCGGTATTCCCCTTTGCACGCTTTCCTGGCGTCGACCCCGTACTCAGCCCCGAAATGAAGTCCACCGGCGAAGTCATGGGAATCGATGCGGATTTCCCAACTGCTTTCGCCAAAGCGCAGCTCGGCGCAGGGATGCGTCTTCCGACCGAGGGTACCGTGTTCGTCTCGGTCAAGGACAGCGACAAGCCGGTGATACTGCCCGCCATCCGCACCCTGGTTGAACAGGGTTTCCGCGTGATAGCCACGTCGGGCACGCAGAAATATCTCGCCGATGCAGGCTTGCCGGTTGAAATGGTGAACAAGGTTGCCGAAGGCCGCCCTCACATCGTCGACAAGATCGTCGATGGCGACATCGCCCTGATCTTCAACACTACCGAAGGGTGGCAGAGTCTCAAGGACTCGACCTCGATCCGTGCTTCGGCACTGACCGGCAAGGTATCGATCTTCACCACGGCCGCCGCCAGTGTGGCCGCAAGTGAAGCGATTGCGACGATTCGTGGCAGCCAACTTGAAGTGCGTTCGTTGCAAGACTACTATAGCTGAAATCGATCTTGCCTCCCCACATCGCAGCAGATCGGCCCTGACCCAATATGGCATATGCCGTGGGGCGGGACAGGAGACTATTCTTCTGAAAGGTCGGTCGAGCGTGGAGAGGCAGCAAAAGGAATTACGTTAGAATGGCAAGTATCGAAAAGCTGCCGATGCTCGCGGAAGGCTACGCAAGGCTGACCGCAGAACTCAAGGCGCTGCGTGAAGAGCGCCCTCTGATCGTCGACGCAATCGAGGAAGCGCGCGCCCACGGCGACCTCTCCGAAAACGCCGAATATCACGCGGCCAAGGAACGCCAAGGCCAAGTCGAGGCTATGGTTGCCGATCTGGAAGACAAGGTCACACGCTCGCTGATCGTTGATCCGGCGACGCTGACGAGTGACAAGATTATCTTCGGCGCGACTGTCACTCTGCTCGACGACGATGATAAGCCGGTGAAGTATCAGATCGTCGGCCCGTACGAAGCGGATGCCCGCGTCGGCCGCATCAGCTACGCCTCGCCGCTGGGCAAGGCGCTAATTGGCCGCAAGGCTGAGGAAGAGGTCGAAGTGACCGTTCCTGCCGGCGACAAGTGCTACCTCGTGCAGAAGATCGAATTTATCTGAATCCGATCTTCTGATGATACAACAAAAAAGGCCGGCATCGCTGCCGGCCTTTTTTGTTGTCTGTCGCCATTGTGTCCGGCTTCAGCGCCGTATCTCAGCCTTCGATGATATCGGGCTGGAGCAGGCGGTGCAGGTGTACGATGACGTACTTCATTTCCGCATCGTCCACGGTGCGCTGCGCGCTAGACTTCCAAACTTCCTGAGCAGACGCAAAGTCGGGATAGACTCCGACAAGGTCCAGTTCCTTGAGATCGACGAATTCGAGGCTGCGCGGGTCCTTGACCCGGCCGCCCATGACGAGGTGAAGCTTTTGCATGGGAGAGGGCCGCTTTCCTGGTTGGGGAGGAGCGGCCCCTATAATTTTAGACAGGTTACGCTGCAAGGGTTGATCGCCCTCACGGCATTCACTTTATTTGATGCTGCAAATCAATATCAGTGATAGCGATCAACGGCGCAATTTTGCGCGCGTTTTGAGGTCTTCGGCTGCATCAATCATCTTAGCAGAACGCTCCGCAGCTGTGTCGCCAAGTCGATGTGCCGCATCTGCAGCGACATCTCCCAGTTTGCTTGCGCGCTTGGCAGTGGCGCGGCTAAGCGCACTCGCGGCAGCCACTACTGCAAGGCCGTACTTTTCGAGGTTGAGCACGGCGACACCACCAGCCTTTTCGGCCTTGTCGGCAAAGACGTGTGCCTGCTTGCGGGCGCCAGCGCCGACATCAATCGCCTTTTCGCTCGCCTGTTTGCCGAGCACCAAGCCCGCTGCGCTCGCTATTTCGGCCAGGTCGACTGCTTTGCCGATCAACTTGCGGCTCGCACGGCGAGGCACCAGCCGGGCAGCCCGGCGCGGCAGCAATGCGCTGACCGCGATGCCCACCGCCACTCCGCCAGCGACGGTGATGACGGGATGGCGCTTCACGAAGGCGATTACTTTTTCAGACGGACGCTGCTCGACGGCCTTAGCGGGCAGGGTTACGACGTTCGTGCTTTTGGACGTACCCTTGAGCGCGTCAGTCTTGGAGGGATCGGTCTTGGTCACCGTGAGGCTCCTTATTGAGAGCCGAGGTCGAAGGTATCCTTGACCCAGGCCATGAGAGGATTTCGTACTAACCAAAGCATCAGGAACGCCAAGGTTCCGCCCACCGCGCCGGGATGCTCTTCGACTACGGTAACGGCCTCGTCGAACATCAGCTTGGCCTGTTCCATGGCCTCGTCAGCGAGGCGGCCGCCAATACCGCGTTCGTTGATATCGGCCTTGAAGACTTCAAAGTGGCCGTTGAATCTGGCACGCGCCGCATCGCGGGCCGCGCGGTCGGTCATGACTTGTGCTGCCAGTCTGCTCATTGCCCCCAATACCTCATCAGGTTTCGTCTTTGCCGCCGATGATCATCATCAGGCGCCGTACCCGCGATCTGGCATTCCATGCGCAGAACAACGAGACGGCAGTAAGGGTGACGGTAACTAGCGCCATTGCGGCCCAAGGCCCAATCAAGGGACCAAGCGCAATCACAGTTCCCACCACGAAGGCCATCACCGCAAAAAAGACCACGACCGTCGCGACGATCAGCAATAGCGCGATGTTGCGGGTTTCCGTGCCGACGAAGGATGCGCGCGATTTCTGGAACGCAAACTCCGCCTGCGCCAGCGTCTTGGCCTCTTCGGCGAGCTGACGCAGGTCCTGGGCGAGCGATGGATCGGCGTACCCCTCGGCAGCGACCCTGTCGGGGTGTGGCGCGAAGCTCGTATCAGTTTCCTGCATTTGCGTGTTCAGGCGCGGGGCGACTGCCCTCACTTGCCCCGAAACAGGCGAGCGAGCACGAAGCCGGTGGCTGCAGCAATGCCGATCGCCAGTCCCGGGCTTTTACGCACGAATTCGCGGGCCTCCTCGCCGATGTCTTCGAGAGACTTTTCGTCCAGCCTTGCCGCGGCGTCCTGCATCGACTTGGAAGCGGTGCGGGCATAATCGCCGTACTTGGCGCCAACCTTTTCATCGATCAGGGCGGAATTGTCATCGATCACCTTGGACAGGCCGACGATCGCCTGGCTGGCCTTGGCCTTGCCTTCGACCGCGTATTCAGCAGCCTTCACCTTTGCATCTGCTGCGAAAGTGCCAGCCTTTTCCTTGGCTTCCTCGGACTTGACCTTGGCTTCGCTGGTCCATTCATCCTTGGTCTGGCTGAATTTATCCTTGTATTCACCCGCGAGTGCCTGGGCACCGGCCTTTGCTTGCTCCACGGCTTTGGTGAAGTGATTCTTGGCGCTTTCGGTGCCGTTTCCGGCGGTGACTGTGGGGTCGACCATAATGGTATCCTTCCTTGTTCTGCCCTGGGCGCGGGATTTGATCCCTTATAAGCCATATGCGGACAGAGTAACACAACTTGCCCGTTATTGCTGCAACGCAACTTGCCACGCGAAGTTCCCCTGCTAAGACCGCCGCCAGTGGCGCGGGCTGCGCGCCCGCAGGAGGAGAACCGCCAAAATGACCGCCATCATCGACATCCATGCCCGTGAGATCCTGGACAGCCGTGGCAACCCCACGGTCGAAGTGGACGTTTTGCTGGAAGACGGCAGTTTTGGCCGTGCCGCCGTTCCCTCGGGCGCATCGACCGGAGCGCATGAAGCTGTCGAACTGCGTGACGGCGACATGAGCCGCTACCTCGGCAAGGGCGTTCTGAAAGCAATCGACGCCGTCAACGACGAAATCGCCGAACTGCTCGTCGGCAGCGACGCCGAAGACCAGCGCGACCTCGATCTCGCCATGATCGAGCTGGACGGAACCCCGAACAAGGCACGCCTGGGCGCCAACGCCATCCTCGGCGTCAGCCTCGCCGCCGCCAAGGCCGCCGCCAATGCGCGCGGTCTCCCGCTTTATTCCTACGTAGGCGGCGTTTCCGCGCATGTCCTGCCGGTGCCGATGATGAACATCATCAACGGCGGCGAACATGCCGACAACCCGATCGATTTCCAGGAATTCATGGTCATGCCGGTAGGCGCCGGTTCGCTGGCCGAAGCAGCACGCTGGGGCGCGGAAATCTTCCATACCCTCAAGAAGGGCCTGCATGAAAAGGGTCTGGCCACGGCTGTGGGTGACGAGGGTGGCTTTGCACCGAACCTTGCCAGCACGCGCGATGCGCTCGACTTCATCATGGCTTCGGTCGAAAAGGCCGGGTTCAAGCCAGGCACCGACATCATGCTTGCGCTGGACTGTGCGTCGACCGAGTTCTTCAAGAACGGCAAGTACGAGATCAGCGGCGAAGGCCTCAGCCTTTCGCCGGTCGCTTTCGCCGATTACCTTGCCGACCTGTGCGAGGCCTATCCGATCATCTCGATCGAGGACGGCATGAGCGAAGACGATTTCGACGGTTGGAAGGCCCTGACCGACAAGGTCGGCAGCAAGGTCCAGCTGGTTGGCGACGATCTGTTCGTCACTAATCCCAAGCGCCTGACCATGGGCATTGAGAAGGGCCTCGCCAACTCGCTGCTGGTTAAGGTCAATCAGATCGGCACGCTGACCGAAACGCTGGAAGCAGTCTCCATCGCCAACCGCGCTGGCTACACCGCGGTTATGTCGCACCGCTCGGGCGAAACCGAGGACGCGACGATCGCCGATCTCGCGGTCGCCACCAATTGCGGGCAGATCAAGACCGGTTCGCTGGCCCGTTCGGACCGGCTTGCCAAGTACAACCAGCTCATCCGCATCGAGGAAGAACTGGGCAAGGCGGCGCGTTTTGCTGGCCTTGGTGCTTTCGGCCGCCTCGGCGCCTGATCGCGTACAGCATGATGCGCGTGTCCGGTGCTTTTGTGGCACTGGACACCCGCTACCCTCGCGCCGATTTCCGGCCTGCCGGCGTTAGCGCGGGAGTTGAATATCCTTGGTAGCATCATCCAATCGCACGACCGACCGCGATGCGGACGCGAAGTATTCGAGCATGGCGGCGTAGCCCCGTGCGCTCAACTTGACATAGACCCGCCGCGCATCACCAGGATCTGCTTCCCGCACCAAGAGCCCCTGTTTTTCCAGTATCGCAATCCAGCGCAGCGCCGTCGTCGACGGGACCGCCGATCCGATGCATGAACTGGTCACCGACACCCGGCGGCGTTCCTTGGCGGCGATGAACAAGTCCAGCAGGATGTCCCAGGCGGGTTCGCCGAACAGCTCCTCCGACCGGAAGATCTTGGTGCGTCGGCGTCTGTCTTCATAAGCCTGGCGCGCCAGTTCAACCCAGATCGGGTGGTCTTGGCTAGCCGCAGGCTTCCCGCCTTCGCGTGCGTCTCCTCCTACATACAGGGATTCGGGAATGGCGGAGGAGCTTTCGCCGATTTCCAGTTCGCGTGCCATTGCGAGTAGTTCGTTGGCTATGCCGATCAACCGAATCGCTTTCGCGCGGTTGCGCATCAACTGGTCCGTGTTCTCCATTGAATAGCGTCACCAGTCGCAGGCCGCGCGACTTTGAAAGTGCAAATGATCCGCGCGGCGATTATTTCCAATGTGGCGAGAAAAGCTGCGTTTATCCGGGGTAATTATCCGGATGGTTTCGCAAGTCTGCTTCGTTCACCACGGATACAACCATAAGCAGTCATCCGCACGGGCGTCTTGCCTAGCCTAATCCGTATCGGATGCTTTGCGTGGGAGGTTGAACTCCCGACATAGCGATACGATCGCCGAGTCGAGATGGGCGGCTGCTACCAGCGCTCCCAGTGATTCCATGTCGATCAGGCGTGCTTCAAGCTCCGCCAGTAGCGATTTCGCATTTTCGTCCTTGTTCACCCAAGTGTTCTCCAACGGGTAAGGGGATATCCCCATACCGGGGCCCGGAACCCCCGAGCCTTGGTTAGCGACCCCGCCATTTCGGATGGCGTAGATTATCTTTAGAGATATCTCCATTTTAGATCAAAATTGGAGACAGCTGCATTGCGACTACATCAATCCGGAGGATTGAAAACCGCAAATTTGACAATGTCCTAGATGTGAACATTTCATCAGGAGCGAATTAGCATTGCCGAATTGCGCAAAGATGAACGATTTCGATTTTAGTTAGGGCTACGTAGACAGGTATTAGTATAAATACTTACGATGTTAGAGACCGTTTGAAAATGCGCAGAAGGGTGCATTTTGAATGCGACACCAGCCCACTCCCCCATCCGGCCACCCATAGAATACTGCCGTTGGGTGGCCGAGTGGGGGAGTGGGCTGGTGCGGCAGAATGGGCAAAGCCCATTCTCAAACGGTCTATTAGATGCAAAAAGGCCACCGCTCTGAAATTGGCAGCGCTGGCCTTTTTTGGGAATCGGGGTGTCAGGCGCCGAAGCGTTCCTTCAAATCGTAAAGGGCGACTGCTGCGCGCGCGGCTTCGCCGCCCTTGTCCTTCTGCGTAGAATCAGCGCGCACGGACGCCTGATCTTCGTTCTCGACGGTCAGGATGCCGTTGCCGATCGCAATGCCGTCCATGGTCAGAGCCATGATGCCGCGCGCACTTTCGCCCGCGACGATTTCGAAGTGGTAAGTCTCGCCGCGGATGACCACGCCGATGGCGACGTAGCCGTCATAATCGCCGGTAGCGTCGGCGAGTGAGATGGCCGCCGGGATTTCCAGCGCGCCGGGGACAGTGATGACCTCAGCCTTGTGCCCGGCAGCCTTGAGCGCAGCCTTGGCGCCGGCGATCAGCATGTCGTTGAGGTGGTCGTAGAAGCGGGCTTCGACGATGAGGAAACGGGCCATGGTCAGTTCGATCCTTCGATGGTGTCGACGATGGGACGTTCGCCGACGATATTCAGCCCATAGCCTTCCAGCGCGACAAGGGAATGGTGTGTGTTGGTCAGCAGGACCATGTCGTGGATACCAAGCTCCGCCAGGATTTGCGCGCCGACGCCGTAATCGCGCAGTTCCTCAAGGTCCGGGGTGCCGCCGGCGCGGAACTCCTGCTTGATGTCCATCACCTTGGACATCAGCTTGTTCATGGGCCGATTGATGACGACGATGACGCCCGTTCCTTCCTCGGCGATCATGTTCATCGAGCGCTGGAGGAGTTCGGAGCGGTCGCCGGTGTCCTCGCCGAAAATGTCGGCGAAGAGGGAAAGCGTGTGCATGCGCACCAACGTGGGCTGGTTGGGGTCGATGCGCCCCTTCACCAGCGCCACGGTTTCGTCACCGGTTGCGCGGTTGAAGTACGAGCGTGCGATCCAGTCGCCGCCATTGCGCGAATGGAACGTGATTTCGTTGCGCTTCTCGATCATGCGGTCATGACGGCGGCGATAGGCGATGAGGTCGCGGATCGTGCCGATCTTGAGGTCGTGCATGCGGGCGAACCCGACCAGATCGTCCATGCGGGCCATCGTGCCATCATCGCGCATGATCTCGCAGATCACGCCCGAGGGATTGAGCCCGGCGAGGCGCGAGATGTCCACGGCAGCTTCGGTGTGCCCGGCGCGTACCAAAACGCCGCCGTCGCGGGCGCGCAGGGGGAAGACGTGGCCGGGCGTGACGATATCGTCGCGAGTCTTGGTACCGTCGATGGCGACGGAGATGGTGCGGGCGCGGTCACCGGCGGAGATGCCCGTGGTGACGCCCTCGCGCGCTTCGATCGACACGGTGAAGGCGGTTTCGTGGCGGGTGCCGTTGTTGCGGCTCATGAGGTCCAGGCCGAGTTCGTCGGCGCGCTGGGTGGTGAGCGTTAGGCAGATCAGGCCGCGGCCGTGCGTCGCCATGAAGTTGACGGCGGCGGGAGTCGCCATCTGAGCGGGGATTACGAGGTCGCCCTCGTTCTCGCGGTCCTCATCGTCCACCAGGATGAACATGCGCCCGTTGCGGGCTTCGTCGATGATCTCTTCTATGGGCACCAGCACTTCGCGGTCGTCATTGGCGAACAGGACGCGCTCAAGTTTACCGAGGGTTTCGGAGGTAGGGTTCCAGTCAGGCTCGGTGCAGTCGCGCAGGGTGTTGGCGTGGAGGCCTGCGGCGCGGGCGAGACCGGCCTTGCTCATGCCGCCCTCGGAAATAAGCTTGCGCACCTTGTCGATCACATCGGTAGCCATTGAAATGTCCATTCGCACATTACGATGTGACATGGATAGGATCGGCACACATTGAAATCAAGAACCTTTGAATTCCGGCGGCCGTTTTTCGAGAAAAGCGGTTACGGCTTCCGCGTGATCTGCGGTGGCGTGGGCGGCGGCTTGCATCGCTGAGGCCATCTCCAGCAACGAGGCGAGGTCGGCGCGGCGGCCTTCCCATAGCAGGCGTTTAGTCATGCGGACTGCGTGGGGAGGATTGACGGCGATGCGGAGGGCCAGCGCGCGGGCGGCATTCATAAGTTCACCGTCCGGAACCACGCGGCTGACGAGGCCGCAGGCAAGTGCTTCGGCCGCGTCGATGGGGTCACCGGTGAGCGCCATCTCAGCGGCTTTCGACCAGCCGACGACGCGCGGGAGGAGCCAGGAGCCGCCATCGCCCGCGATCAGGCCAAGTTTGACGAAGCTTTCGGCAAACTTCGCGCTCTCGCCCGCTATGCGCAGATCGCACATGCAGGTGAGGTCGCATCCCGCGCCCATGGCGGCACCGTTGACCGCCGCGATCACGGGCACTTCGAGCGCCGCGAAGGCGAGCGGCAGGCGCTGGATCCCGCGCTTGTAATTCAGGCGGGTCACCGCCGGAGAGCCGGAATTGAGATTGCCGCCCGGCTTCATCTGGTTGATATCCCCGCCCGAGGAGAAGCCCTTGCCGGCCCCGGTCAGGATTGCGACGCGTGCCGCAGGATCGGCTTCGAGGTAGGCAAGGGCTGCGAGCAATGCTTCGATCACCTCCGGGTCAGAGATGGGATTGCGCAAGGCAGGCCGGTTTAGTGTAAGAAGGACGATGCCTTTATCGTCGATTTCGTAGAGTACCGCCTCGTCCATCATCTCGCCTTGCCATGTCGTTCACGCCGGATCGCAAGGGGATAGCCCGTAAGACCGGCTACACAATTCAATTCCTGCATGGCGCGCGCCGCAATGGTTCTGTTTCCCGCCCGGAGAGCATTACATCATCAGGGCCGCCCGCGAGCGGTGGTCGCCTTGCGGCGCTAGCACGCCTTATGAGATCGGGGCGTCATGCGTCCTGTTTCCTAGGCGCGTTCATCATCTTGGTTATGTCGACCTGCCCCGTGGCTAGACCGCCCATGAAGCCGCCGTCGACGGGCAGGACTACACCGTTGACGACGCCGGCGAGGGCGGAATTGATCAGCACCAGCGGACCGGCCTGCTCTTCTGCGGTGGTATAGCGGCCGAGCGGTTCGGCGGCGGCGTCCACCACTTCCTTGCCTGAGGTCGCG
Organism: Novosphingobium barchaimii LL02; assembly: GCF_001046635.1. Taxonomy (GTDB): domain Bacteria; phylum Pseudomonadota; class Alphaproteobacteria; order Sphingomonadales; family Sphingomonadaceae; genus Novosphingobium; species Novosphingobium barchaimii. The sequence continues at coordinate 831,080 of NZ_KQ130452.1, read as the reverse complement.
TGGAAGGTCGCCATCATCGGCGTCTGGGTGGGAGAGGGCAGCGAGCAGTTGATGCGGATGCCCTTCTTGATGAGCCGCGCGCCCATCAATTGGGTCCAGACGATCACTGCTTCCTTGGAGAACGCATAGCCCTCAGCCACGTGCTCAAGGTTGGCCTCGCACCATTCGAGACCGGCCTGAAAGCCCTGCGTCGCCAGTAGCTGCATGTGTATGGGAATACGGCGGCTCCAGCCGAGGCCCCCGGTAGAGGCGATGGAGACGATGGCGCCCTTCGCTCCCATCAGCGGGACGACCTGATCGGTCAGGTGGCGGGTGCCCAGGAAGTTAACCTTCATCGTGTCCATCGGCGGGAAACCGCCTCCCCCTGGCAGGCCAGCGCAGTTGAACAATGCATCCACCTTGCCGCCGACGCCGGCAACCGCAACCTCGATCGTGGACGGATCGCGTAGGTCGATCTTTGTGAACGATGCCAGCGGCACGCTGCTTTGCTCGAAGTCGAAGCCATGAACTTCGGCGCCAAGCGAGACCAACAGTTTCGCAGTCGCCTCGCCCATGCCAGAGAAGCAGCCGCTGACGATCACGCGCTTGCCGCTATAGCCGAGAACATCGTTCATCTTTTTGACCTTTCTCTCGCACCGCCGCGGATTGGATGCAGCCCCTATGCAGTTGCGCTGTAGCTAGGCGCTCCGGGGCGTTCGCATCAACCGGCTCTCCGGGTCATCGCGGGCACGATAACGGGTAAGTGCGCGACAAAGGGTGAAAGCTGCGGCGCCTATTTCTGCGTGCTGAACATCCTGTCCGCCCGGCGCCGTTCGGCCTCTGCCCGGCGGCGCTTGCGCTTTTCCAGTTGCTCGGCGGACGGCACCAAATCGTCGACCACGTCGGCAAGCACTGCACCGCGCTCGCCCGGCGGGCGAGTGGGCCCAGTGGTGGTATCGCAGAAGGTCTGGCGTTCGATCTCGGCATTGAGCAATGCGCCGAGCAATACGCCATAGGCAGAAAGGAACAGCCACATCAGGAACACCACGATGGCAGAAAGCGAGCCGTACGTGGCATTGTAGTCCGAGATATAGGCAACATAGAGCGAGAAGCCGAACGAGACCGCCAGCCACAGCAAAGTCGCAAGCAGCGAACCCGGCGCCAGCCAGCGCCACTTGGCTGGGCGGCGGTCTGGGCCGTAGCGCATTATCAGCGCGAATCCCGAACTGCCGAGAGCGACGGCGAAAATCCAGGTGAGGATCTTGAAGAGCAATTGCGTTACGCCGCCGAGATAGACGCTGGTCTGTATCTGAAGCCAGGCGAAGACGCCGCCCGAGAGTACGCCCGTGAGTGCCAGCAGGACTGCCGCGAGGGTCAGGCCGCCGGTTCGAAAGGTCTTGACGAAGAAGCCGCGCGTTTCGCGTTCCTCGTTGATAATGTTGAGCGCGCTCATCATCCCGCCGGCTGCTCGCATGCCGCCGTAGACGGCGAAAAACAGCGCGATCACCAGCGCAAGGCCGGTTACGCCGGAATTAGTCGAGATAATACGCATCAACTGTTCTTCCAGCAGGTGGGCGACATCGGCGGGGACAACCTCGACGATGCTGGCCATCTGCTTGCGCACCATGCCCACATCTGCAACGAGACCATAGACCATGACGGTCGCGGCAATCAGCGGAGTGAGCGCGAGGAAGGTGTAGAACGCCAGTCCGGCGGAAAGCAGCCCCAGTTCGTGAAAGCCCACCATGACCCACACCCGTTTCACGACCCGTACCCAGGCTGCCAGCGGCATGGCCCACGGGGTGTTCGCATCGGCGCCAGGCGTCACTTTTGCTGCAAACTCGGAACCGGCCAAGCGAGGTTCATCTCCGGTCGAATTTGCGTTATTCATCATCGGCCTGTGTGAACGAGGGAACTTTCGCTGTTGCAATGCGATAGGCATTTTCAGGAGGGGCCGGGCATCTCGGTCCGGCAAAGGGGTGATTCGTCGCGTTGCTCATGTTTAGGCTAATTGACCACCGGACGGCTTGTTCCCTGCGTTTGCGCGATGGCTGCGCAAGTGGGGCGCTTGCCTTCACGCTCGCCGTCGCCGCCATGTCCGTCGCCGCCCCGGTCGCGGCGCAGGATATGCCGGACAAGGCCGTCGCTCCGGCGAAGCAGAACAGGGCAGTTACGGACAGCGGCGCACCTGCTGACACACTGGAAGCCGGCAAGGTGCCGGTGCCTCCGCCGCCTGCCGAACCACCGCTGCAACCGCAGGTCGATCCCATCATCCCTGACGATGAGTTCAACGCTGCCGTGCCGCCGCTAGATGCGGCCAATGATGCAGAACTTAACAAGCCCCTCGAATCTATCGACGCTTTCGAGCGGCGGCTCGCGGGGGAACAGTCCGGCGCCAATCCGGAAACGGCCGAGGCCGTCCCGCTAGGTGATCCTGCCTTGGCGGACGGTGATGCGGTCGAAGCAGTCGGCGACGCTCCGGTTCGCGACACCGAGCTGGCCGCGCCGCTCCCCCCGCTCGAGCAGTTCGAGGTGGCACCCGTCCAGTTTGCGGACGATGCGCCGAGGGATGAAAAGGACGTCGAGGTTCGCTATCACCTTGATTTGCAAGGGCTCGACCTTGCCGACAAGGAAACCGACGCTGACCTGAAAGGCGAATTCAAGTCCCTCTCCGCGCTTGAAAAGGGCGACGGCAAGGCCGCTAATACCGCGATGGTATCCGCGCGCCTGACCGAGGACAGCCAGCTGATGGAAACGGTGCTGGCATCGCAAGGCTGGTACAGCCCGGTGGTGCGGACCCGGCTCGAGCCCCCTGTAGATCAGGCAAAACCCGCGCTGGGGGCGGTCATCGCGGTGACCCCCGGCAAGCGCTATGTTTTCTCCGACATCATTCTGAAGGCCGACCCGACAGAACCGGCCAATCTTGTGGCCGACAACTTCGCGCTCAAGGTCGGTGAACCGATCGTGGCTGAGCGCGTGCAAGGGGCCGAGGCGCAGATCGCAGTCGCGCTGCCAGAGAACGGATATCCTTTTGCAGCCGTTGGCGAGCGCGATATCCTGCTTGATCAGGTGACCGGTGAAGGCGCCTACACGTTGCCGGTGACGGTCGGCCCGCGCGGCCGCTTCGGTGGTTTCGTCACCGATGGAGATCTCGCCTTCGACGCCAAGCACATTCAGGTGTTGTCCCGTTTCAAGCGCGGACAAATCTATGACAGCCGTAAGGTCGATGATCTGCGCAAGGCGCTCATCGCTACGAACCTGTTTTCGACCGTGGCGGTAGAACCGCAGAAGACCGGTGAGGATGCGGGGGACGGCACACAATACGTTACCTTGCACGTAAAACAGGACGCCGGCCCGCCGCGCACCATCGCCGGCTCGCTGGGCTTTGCCGCCGGTGAAGGCATTACCGCGCAGGCGAACTGGACCCACCGAAACATGTTCCCGCCCGAGGGCGCGCTGATCGCCCATGCCATTGCCGGCACCCGGCAGCAGGGTGCGGGTGTTACGTTCCGCCGCTCCAACTCCGGCAAGCGCGATCGCACGCTGGAGATCGTCGCAGAGGCGTTCCACAACGATTACGACGCCTACAGCGCCTACACCGGCCGATTGGCAGCGCGAATTGCCCGGGATTCAACGCCGATCTGGCAAAAGCGTTATACTTATGCATTCGGCGTCGAGTTTCTCGGCACTGCGGAAACCGACTATGACGCCGCCACGGGCGGCCGAAAGCGCAACACATATTACGTTGCGGGCGTGAACGGTCAGGTCGGTTTCGACACATCGGACGACTTGCTCAACCCAACCAAGGGTTACCGTGTGACCGCCTTGGTACAGCCGGAAGCTACAGTGCGAGGGGGCTTCGATCCTTACGTCCGAGCACGTATCGACGCTTCGACCTATTACCCCATAAATGACAGTATCGTTTTGGCAGGCCGTGTGCGCTTCGGTACGATCCAGGGCGCGGGCCTTTTCGACATCGCTCCCTCGCGGCGCCTCTATGCTGGCGGCGGCGGCTCGGTACGCGGATATGCCTATCAGGCCTTGGGTGAGCAAGCGCCCGACCGGAACCCGGTGGGCGGCCGCAGCCTGAACGAAGGATCGTTCGAGGCACGCTACCGCTTCGGCAACTACGGGGTCGTGGCTTTCGTGGACGCAGGCCAAGCCTACCGCGAGACTACACCGCAGTTCAGCAATCTGCGCTACGGCGTCGGCATCGGCGGGCGTTTCTACACTAACTTCGGGCCTATGCGCCTCGACATCGCCACTCCCATCGGCCGCAAACCAGGCGAGTCGCGTTTCAATCTCTACGTATCGATCGGGCAGGCGTTCTGATGGCCGACGACAAGAACCAGGATCCAGAACCGCAGGTGGATACCGTCTCGACCGAAGCCGAAATCACCCCGGCCGGGCCTTCACGCTGGCACCGCATACGGGTGCGGGCGGTCAAGACCGTGGCGTTCATAGTGCTGGGCGTTCTGGCCTTCGTTGTCGCCGTTGTGTTGGGCATCAACACCGGGCCCGGCCGCCGCTTTGTGGCCGACCAGATCGCCGGGCTCGAATTCGAGAACGGAATGCGCATCACCGTGGCCCGCATCGACGGGTCGCTTTATGGCAAGATGATCCTACGCGGCCTATCGGTTCGTGATCCGCGCGGTGAGTTCCTTTACTCGCCCGAAATCCGTGTCGACTGGAGCCCTTTCGCCTACCTCGAAAACCACGTTGACGTGCGCAGCGCCACGGCGCAACGCGTCGTCCTGCGCCGTTCACCGCAGTTCCGCACAACCCCGCCGAGCGACGCTCCGCTACTGCCCGATCTCGACATCGACGTCGGCACGCTGCGCATCGATCGCTTCATCGCGGAACCTCCGGTGTCCGGCCAGCGCCGTATCATGACGGTATCAGGCCGCGCGCATATCGCCGACGGTCGCGCCCAGATCAACGCCAAGGGCGGCACCATCGCCGTCGAAGGCAAGGGCGGCGGCGACCGATTTACGGCCGTGCTGGACGCGATCCCCGAGCGTAATCGCCTTGATCTCGCGCTCGATATGGAAGCACCCAAGGGCGGCCTTATCGCTACCTTGGCGGGTCTTACGCAGCCTACGACCCTCAAGCTGAACGGCAAGGGCGACTGGGCCGCGTGGAATGGCAACCTTGCCGCAGACCTGGGCGACGGCGACCTTGCAAGGCTCGCCCTCACTGCCCGCAACGGCACCTTCACCATCAAGGGCCCGACCCACATCGCGCGTATGTTCACCGGCCCGACCGCCAACCTGCTTGGCCCGGTCATGAACGTCGATGTTACGGCGGCTTTCGACAAGCGCCGCGCCAAGCTATCAGGCATGATTTCCAGCGATGCTTTCAATCTGACCCCGAACGGTCTTATCGACCTGTCGACAAACAGCTTCGAGGACCTCAGGCTCGCCTTCGTGCTGCTCAAGCCGTCGGCCATCGCCGAGAACCTGAGCGGTGCCGGGCTCAGTGCCAACCTCGCACTCGACGGGGCTTTCACCGCGCCCAAGGTGGACTACCGTATCGCGGCCACGCGCATCGTTATGAACGACATGGGGCTGGAAAACCTGACCGCGAATGGCTCGGCAAAAGTCGATGGTGCGCATATCAAGATCCCGGTAGCCGCGCGAGTTCGTCGGATCACCGGGCTCGATACCGTAGCCGGGGGCAGCCTCGCCAATGTATCGCTTAACGGTGACCTCGCGATCGATGGCACGCGCATCCTTTCGGACAACATGCGCATCCGTTCCGACCGTATCGATGCCAAGCTGCTGCTCGCTGCAGACATGAGCAAGGGCCTCTACACCGGCGCGATCGACGGCAAGATCGACAACTACCGTGTTGACAGCGTCGGCATCTTCAACATTCGCACAAACATGGACCTCAAGACCGAGGCACAGGGCTTCGCGCTGCAAGGCACGGTGCGGGCCCGCTCGACGAAGCTGCTGAACGACAGCCTGCAGACTTACCTCGGCGGCAATTTCTCGGCTTCGTCGAACGTACGCTACGGTTCCGACGGCGTTGCCCGGTTCTCTGCCGTCCGCCTTACAGCGCCGCTGCTGCGGGTCACTGGCGGGCAGGGAAGTTGGTCCCCCGATGGGCGCATCTCGCTCGCCGCTAACGGCACGTCCAGCCAGTATGGCGCGCTTGGCGTGCGAGTGACCGGCACCATCCAGAACCCCGATGCCCACGTTACGGCCGAGCGTCCTGGGTTGGGCATCGGCCTCGCCAATCTTGACGCGCGCATCAAAGGTGCGCCGGGTGGTTACCGCCTCGATGCCAAGGCTGATACCGACTATGGCCCGCTCACGGCAGATGTGAACCTCGGGCTCGGCAAGGCCGTCTCGGTACAAATCAACAAGGCGAACCTTTCGGGTGTCGATTTTGCCGGACGGCTCGTCCAAACCCCGGCCGGACCTTTTTCAGGACAGTTGACGGCCAATGGTAACGGAGTGGGTGGTTTCGTCCGTCTCGACCCTGAAGGCAAGTACCAGGCGGCTGACTTCAACCTGCGTGTGAAGGATGCCACGTTCCAGGGGCCGGCAAAGCTCACGATCGGCTCTGCCATCGTCGATGGGCGCGCGGTGCTTTATGACAAGCCCTACATCGTAGCCGACGCGCAGATCGCGGGCACCAGCATGGGCGCGCTTGACCTTGCTGCGGCTCGCGTCATCGTCGATTACCGCGACGGGCGCGGAAAGGCTAAGGGCCTCATCGAAGGCGTCAGCGGCGTACCGTTCCGTCTTGGCGTAAATGCCGACCTTCAACCCGAACTGTGGCGCGTGGCGCTGCAGGGCAGGGTGCGCGGCCTCGACGTCAAGACATCTTCGCCCGCCCGCATCGTCCCCAAGGGCGATGGCTATGAACTGCTCCCTACCACCATCGCCTTCGGCGGCGGCAACATGCAGCTGGCCGGCACATACGGGGAGGGCATGAAGGTTCAGAGCCGTCTGGAAGGCATTGACATGGCGCTCGTGAATGCCTTCGTGCCGGGCTACGGCATCGGCGGCAGGGCGACCGGCAGCCTAGACTTCGAGCAGTCTGGCGGTTCGGCATTCCCGCGTGCGGATGCCCGTCTGACGCTCAGCAATTTCACCCGTACCAGCTCCAGCACGGTTAGCCAGCCGGTCGACATCAACTTTGTCGGCAAGCTGCTCCCCGACGGCGCGGAGGCCCGCACGGTGTTCCGCCGCCGGGGCACCGTCATCGGCCGGATGGTCGCCAGCCTGAAGCCACTGGCACCCGGGAATGGCCCGTGGATGACCCGCCTGATGGAAGCACCGCTGGGAGGCGGTATCCGCTACAATGGCCCTGCCGACACGCTGTTCTCGTTCGCTGGACTGCCTGGGCAGACGCTCTCAGGACCGATCGGGCTTGCTGCGGACTTTTCATGCCGCGTCTCTGATCCTTGCATCAACGGTGTCGTTCAGGGCCGCGACATGGTCTACGAGAATCAGGCCTATGGCACCCGCCTCAGCTCGATGACGCTTGCGGGCAAGTTCACCGGCAGCACCCTCGAACTGACCTCTCTTACCGCCAAGGCCGGCGATGGCAACGTAAGCGCCAGCGGCAAGGTCAGCCTCGCGGCAGATGCCGGCTATCCGATGGACCTGAGCGTCAAGTTGGACCGCGCCCGCCTTGCCCGCAGCGATGCTCTTTCCGCCACTGCCACCGGTTCACTGCGGCTAACCAAGGTTGCGGGACAGGTCGCCCTGCTCTCAGGTGAGATCAAGCTGCCGGAAACCCGCTACAAGATCGTGCGCGAAGGCGCGGCCCAGGTTCCGCGCCTGACCGGAGTTCGTTTCAAACCGCCTGTCGGCCCCCAGCGTATCACTGGCGATGAAACACCGCCAAAGGTTGCCAGCGCCTTCTCGCTGGTTCGCCTCGATCTGACCTTGCGCGCGCCGGAAAAGCTCTATGTCTCGGGCATGGGGATCGAATCTGAGTGGAGCGCCCGCTTCACCATCACCGGCACCAGTGCGGCCCCCAACGTCGCGGGTCAGGTCGAGCTGGTTCGCGGTACTCTCGGCTTTGCCGGTCGCTCGTTCGAACTGAGCGAAGGGCTGATCTCCTTCAACGACAGCGAAATGTTCAACCCGACTGTGGCCATCACCGCGACTGACGATATCGAGGACGTGACGGTCAATGTGAACGTGACAGGCCGTGCACAGAACCCTCAGATAGACTTCTCGTCGGATCCCAGCCTGCCTGACGACGAAGTGCTCTCGCGCATCCTGTTTGGCAGTTCGATCGCCAATCTTTCTGCGCTCCAGGCTGTGCAGTTGGCATCCTCGCTCAATTCGCTGAACAGCACCGGTGGTGGCCTCAATCCACTCGGCAAGCTGCGCTCGGCAGCAGGGATCGACCGTCTGCGTATCCTTGGACCTGACGAGGCCAGCGGGCGCGGCACGGCCGTGGCAGCCGGGCAGTACCTGACGGACGATATCTACGTCGAACTGATCACCGACGCGCGCGGCTTCACCGCCACGCAGTTGGAAGTGAGTGTCACTAAGTGGCTCTCGGTCCTTAGTCAGGCCGGCGGTTCGGGCGTCAACAGCCTCAACGTGCGCATCAAGAAGGACTACTGATGCGAAAGGCAGTGATCCCGGTCCTCGCGCTTGCAGCCCTGCTGGGCGGCTGCAAGCGCGAGCCTGATTTCCAGGAACGCTACGACGCGGCCAACAAGACCATCGTCGACAAGGCCAAGGCGATCGATGCACAGATTGCCGGCACCGGTGTTCCTCCTGACGATGCTGAACAGGACAATAAGGACGAGCTTTGAAACTCTCGGTTTACCTCTGGCTGCTATGGTGATGGTCAAGGCGGCAACAGGGGCATTCAGGTGCAGGGCAATGACAACGGCGACCGTTTGAACACCCGGCGCACGGTCCTGCTTCAAGGGCGTTGCCGCAAGAGCCCCTGGCACGTCTTCCCGGTCGAACTGGGCGATCTCTCACAAGGCGGCTGCAGCATCGTCGGAAGCTCGGAAAGTTTTGCGCGCGGTGAGCACGTGCAATTGCGCGTGGCCCATCTCAGACCGATCGAGGCCGAGGTCCGCTGGCTGTTACCGGGCAAGGTCGGCGTCGAGTTCCGTGCGCCTCTCAATGGCAACTTGATCGAGGAACTGGGCGAACTCTATGGAATCGCAGCCGGGCCTTCTTCGCACGCGTCAGGTTGAACGCGACTGGGGCGCCCGTCGCCTTGAACCAAGGAATGTAGCTAGCGATGTAAGGGGAGTGGTGGACGCACTTGGGCTCGAACCAAGGACCCGCTGATTAAGAGTCAGCTGCTCTACCAACTGAGCTATGCGTCCCCACGAGGGGTTCCGGCCCGATCCATTCGATGGCGCCGGATTGGTATGGTATGGTGGACGCACTTGGGCTCGAACCAAGGACCCGCTGATTAAGAGTCAGCTGCTCTACCAACTGAGCTATGCGTCCCCATGAGGGGTTTACCGTCCAAATCGAGCCGATAACGGCCCGGACGAAGTAGGTATGGTGGACGCACTTGGGCTCGAACCAAGGACCCGCTGATTAAGAGTCAGCTGCTCTACCAACTGAGCTATGCGTCCACGCTACCTGCCTCTGAAGCCTTGCGGCCCCGCTGATTCGGCGGCGGAGAGGTCCCTATAACGGGCTATTTCGAGATGGGAAGAGGGAACTTAAAAAACTTTCAACCAAGCGAGCCGCGTCCCTGATTCCAGCGGTTTACAGCCATGATGGTGCCGAGGCAGATCATGTTGGTCAGCATCGACGTGCCGCCGTGGCTCATGAAGGGAAGGGGGATGCCCACCACCGGGGCAAGGCCCATGACCATCATCAGGTTGATCATGACGTAGAAGAACATTGTCGCGGTCATGCCAGCGGCAAGGAGGCTGGAAAAACGGTCGGGCGCGCGGCGGGCCACGCCCATGCCCCAACCCAGCACGATGGCGAAAACCAGCAGGACGAAGAATCCGCCAACGAGGCCCCATTCCTCTGACATGGTCGCGAACACGAAGTCGGTGTGGGGTTCGGGCAGATATTGCAGGTGGCTCTGCGTGCCGTTGCCGAAGCCCTTGCCGAAGATACCGCCGGACCCGATGGCGATCTTAGACTGGGTGATGTGGTAGCCAGTACCCAGCGGGTCGGCTTCAGGGTCCAGGAAGACCAGCACGCGGTTACGCTGGTAGTCGTGGAGCAGGGTGAAGAACGCGATTGGAGCGATCACCAGAAGCGCTCCGCCAGCGCTGACAAACCACCACAGGGGTAGTCCAGCCAGGAACATCGTGACTACGCCGCCGAAGCAGACCGCGGTGGCCGTGCCGAGGTCGGGCTGGATGAGGACAAACAGCGCCGGCAGCGCAATCAGCACGCCCGCCGGAACAAGACCGCGCCAGCTGGCGGTCATGGCATGGGGAAGGGTCTCGTAAAAACGGGCGAGTACCAGGACGATCGCCGGTTTCATCAATTCCGATGGCTGCAGCGACATGAATCCAAGGTTGAGCCAGCGTTGGCTACCGCCGCCAACGGCGCCGATCAACTCCACGAGCACCAGCAGGCCCAAAATCGCTCCGAATACGGGGTAGGCGGCCATCCGGAACAGGTTCCGGCTCATGTGCGAGATGACGACGGCCATGACGAGGAAAACGCAGAAGCGCACGACATGGCTCAGCGCATAAGGCTGCAGTCCGCCCCCGGCTGCCGAGTAGAGTACGGCCGCACCCAGCGCGACGAGACCGCAAAGGGGGATCAGCATTAGCCAGGGCTGGCGGGAAATCGCCTCGGGTACTATCGAGCGGCTCACTGCGCGCCTCCGGTGTTGCCCGGGCGTACTGTACCTTGGACAGGTCCTTGCGGCGCGCTCGGCAAAGCGCCTGGCGATACCGCCGGGGCAGCTGGGACAGTGGCTGCGTCCGGTTCGGGCGCTGGGGACTGTGCGCCGCTGACGATGGGCTGGCGCGGTTCCTGCGCGGCTTCGGCCTCCTGCACCTTGCGGCTTTCCTCTTCCGGCGAAACCGCGGGCGCTCCGACACCGTACTGCGCGGAATAGGCGCGGTAACGGGCATCAAGCCGTTCCTTGGCAGTGCCGCCCCATTTCTTCTCAAGGTCGGTCAGGATATCCATGCCCTTCTGCTTGTCGAAGATATAGGTCAGGACGTCGCGGGCAATGGGATAGGCCGAGCCGGAACCACCGCCGTGTTCGCACACAACCGCACAGGCATAGCGCGGGTTTTCGACCGGCGCGAAGCTGATGAAATGGCCGTGGTCGCGATGCTTCCACTGGCCGCCCTTGCCGTTACCAATGTTGAGGCCGACGACCTGCGCGGTGCCGGTCTTTCCGGCCAGCTTGATGTCGGGGAACGGAAGCCTTGCATGGGGGGCAGAGCCGGGGCCGTTGGCCACGTCAGACATCGCCTGATGGATATAGGCCAGGTGCTCAGGCGGGATACCCAGCGAGGGCATTTCCTTATGCTCCTGATCGTGGATCATGCGCGGCATGATGATCTTTCCGCTGGCAAGGCGCGAGGCCTGAACCGCCTGCTGGAGCGGATTTACCAGGAAGTAGCCCTGTCCGATGGTGGCATTGACCGTGTCGAAGGTCTGCCATTCCTTGTGATACTTGCGCAGCTTCCACGCCGGATCAGGCACGGTGCCGTAGGACTGGCCAACGACAGGCAGTTCGAATTCCTGCCCCAGACCAAGCCGCCTAGCCATCAGTGCTATCGGATCCATGCCGATGCGTTGGGCGAAGTGGTAGAAGTAAACGTCGCAGCTCTGGTAGATGCCCTTAGCCATGTTGACCTGGCCGTGACCGCGCCGGTTCCAGCAGTGGAACACGCGGTTTCCCACACGCAGGCCGCCGCCGCAGAAAACAGATTCGTCAGGATCGAGCCCCGCCTCCATGAAGGACAGCGCCACCATGGGCTTCACCGTTGAACCGGGCGGATAAAGGCCGCGCAGGACCTTGTTGCGCAAAGGAACATGGTCGTCGTCCGACAGCATCTTCCATTCCAGCCGGCCGATGCCGTCCGAGAAGCTGTTGGGGTCGTAGCTTGGCATCGACGCCATCGCCAGGACATCGCCGGTCTGACAGTCCATGACGACGACGGCAGCCGATTCGGGGCCGATCCGCCTTGCTGCGTAGTCCTGAATGCCGGCATCGATGGTCAGCTTGATCGTCTTGCCGGGTACATCCTCGCGGGTGTCGAGGTTGCGCACGATGCGGCCCGATGCAGTCACTTCGACGCGCCTTGCGCCGGGCTTTCCGCGCAGTTCCTTTTCGAAGATCTTTTCGAGTGCGTCCTTCCCAACCTTGTACCCCGGCGTGATCAGGACCGGATCGTGATCTTTTTCGTATTCCTCGGCGGAGGCGGCGCCAACATAGCCGATGAGGTGGCCGACAGAGGGGCCGGTTGGATAAAAGCGCGAAAAGCCGCGCTGGGTGACGACGCCCGGCATATCGGGCAGGCGCACGCTGACGGCGGAAAAACGCTCGAGATCAAGGCCGGTGGCGACTTCCACGGGCGCGAAACCGTGTGACTTGTCGAGCTTGTCCTGAAGGTCCTGCATCGCGATCGGGGTGAGCGAGAGCAACCGGCCCAGTTCAGCGATAGTGCGTTGAGCATCCTGCATCTGTTCGGGCACGACGTCGACACGGAAATCGGCACGGTTGGAAGCGAGCGGGGTGCCATTGCGGTCGAGCAGCCAGCCCCGGCGAGGCGGTATCAGCGAGAGATTGACCCTGTTGCTTTCCGCCTCAAGCTTGTACTTCTCGTTTTCGAACACGGCGAGATACGTCATGCGCGAAGCCAGCAGCAGGCCGATGCCGCCCTGGATCCCGGTCATCACCACCGCACGCCGGTCGAAGCTGTTGCGCAGCGTACCCGTTGTGACGTGGGGCTGGCGCAGCAGGCGCTGGAAGCTGAATTTCATCGCAGGACCATAAACGGCGTTAGCCGGAGACGGTCTATCAAGGCTACGAAACGGCCTACGAGCGGATAGGATAGCACGGAGATCACGACCTGGGGAACGATGACACGAAGGGGGGCTGCGGCGCCGGCAATGTTGGAGATGCCAAGACACAGTACGATATAAGCGATGATCAAGCCAATCGCCACCAGCCACTCGGTCAGGAAATTACGCCAGGGGAGACGCGCCTCGATCACTTCGAGGCAGATCGCGCAGATCGACCACAGCATAACCGCCGTGCCGAACGGCTGACCGGAGAACAGGTCGTCGAACAGGCCTAGCGGAAGGCCCGCCCAGATCGGCATCAGGCCGGGGCGCAGTTGGCGCCAAGCGAGGAACATTAGGAAGCCGAGCGGCGGCAGAACCGGCGCCGAGGCGATCAGCAGCCAGCCGGGCGCGACCGAGCCGAGCATGATCGACAACCATGGCAGGCTGCTCGCGAGGACGCGCGAAGGCCTGCGGTTGATCCTCTGCCTGACCACGCTCTCCGTGCGGGATAGCAGCGGCACGCCTATTCGCTCCCGGGCCGGGCTTCGGCAGGCGGCGGCGGCGCCGGTGCCCAGGCCTTTTCGACGGTCACGTAGTCCGTATCGGACGGATTGCTGAGCACGCGGGCGATGGCGCCGTCGCGCAGCAGCTTGGTTACGACGGCCATTGGCGTGCCTGGGCGGTAAAGGCCGCCAGATCCCGTTGTCACCATCACATCGCCGGGACGCAGCGGGTTGAGCCCCAGGTTGACGAGGCGGATGCGGATAGTGCCGTCGCCCTGGCCCTGTGCGAAAGCGGAAACACCATCGCGCGCACGGCGCACCGGGACCAGGCTTTCGGTGTCGGTTATAAGCAGTACCCGGGAACTCGACGCGCCGACTTCGAGCACGCGGCCGACGAGGCCCAGCGGCGAGCGTATAGGCATACCCTTGGCAACGCCGCGATCCGCTCCGGCGCCCAGTGTGGCGAAACGCCGCGTACTGGCACCGGTGGAACCGACAAGGCGCGCGTAAGCAACCGGCTGCACATCGTCGCTGCGCAAGTCCAGCAACTGCTTGAGACGGCGATTTTCATCCTTGGTGGCCTGCGCCTCAGCAAGGCGGACCTTGGCTTCCGCGAGTTCTCGTTCCAGCCGGGCATGTTCACTGCCGGTCTTGAAGAAGCCGGACACCTCGCCGAAGAAATCCTTCGTCGCGCTGCGGCCACCAGCACTTGCCTGAGCAGCGGGCTCGGTAACGTCAGCGGCAGCCCCACGCAGCACAGCAAAAGCGCTGGGATTTACGATCGCGACAACCAGCAGGACAAGGCCAACTACCGCGCCGATGACGCCGGCAGAATAGCTAAAGAACGTCGTGTACTGCGCCCTGCGGGAAAAACCGGAGCGCCGATTTGCTGGCGGTGCCATGCGCCATGCACTCCTGTCATCTTCGCAGCGTATCCGTGCAGGAAAGGCTCGCCGCGCACATCATGAGGGAAGCGGCCGTCCGTAGGACCGGCCGCCGCACCTCGCATTGGATCAGGCGGACATCAGGACGCCGCGATAGATCGGGTCTTCCATCGCGCGTCCGGTGCCCAGCGCCACGCAGGACAGCGGGTCCTCGGCGACGCAGACCGGAAGGCCGGTTTCCTCGCGCAGGTAGGCGTCCAGACCCTGGATCAAGGCGCCGCCACCGGTGAGCACGATGCCCTGGTCGACGATGTCGGCAGCCAGTTCGGGGGCGGTGTTCTCCAGCGCGATACGCACGCCTTCGATGATCTGCCCAATCGGCTCGGCCAGCGCTTCGGCAATGTTCGCCTGGGAAATGGTGATTTCCTTCGGCACGCCGTTGACGAGGTCGCGGCCCTTGATGTGGATCGTTTCGCCGATGCCGTCTGCCGGCATGATGGCGATACCATAATCCTTCTTGATGCGCTCCGCCGTAGCGTCGCCGATCAGGAGGTTATGATGACGGCGCACGTAGGAAACGATCGATTCGTCCATCTTGTCGCCGCCGACACGTACCGACGTGGTGTAAGCAAGGCCGCGCAGGCTGAGTACCGCGACTTCGGTGGTGCCGCCGCCGATGTCGACCACCATCGAGCCGACCGGCTCGGTCACCGGCATGTCGGCACCGATCGCTGCGGCCATCGGCTCGAGGATCAGGTAGACCTGGCTGGCGCCGGCATTGCTGGCGGCGTCGCGGATGGCGCGGCGTTCAACCGACGTGGAACCCGACGGCACGCAGATCACGATCTCGGGATAGCGGAAGAGGTTCTTCTTGCCATGCACCTTGCGAATGAAATGCTTGATCATCTCTTCCGCGATTTCAATGTCGGCGATCACGCCGTCACGCAACGGGCGGATGGCCTCGATGTTATCCGGGGTCTTGCCCATCATCATCTTGGCGTCGTCGCCGACTGCCTTGACCTTCTTGATGCCGTTCAGCGTCTCGATCGCGACGACCGAAGGTTCGTTCAGGACAATTCCGCGATCCTGCACGTAGACAAGCGTGTTAGCTGTCCCGAGGTCGATCGCCATGTTCTGGGAGCCGAGTTTGAAGAATCGCGAGAAGACGCCGGCCATCTAAAATCCGTTTCTTTCCAATCGCTTGCCGAATGGGGTTCGGAGCCAGCGAGAGGGGTTTTTGGGTGGGAGGGCACCCCTTAGCCCATCGATTTGGGAAAGGCCAAAATATTGTGGCCTTTTCCGGGGGGAAACGCATCAAGCCCGTCTCGAATTTCCTGCGCTTCGTCGCTAGATTCGCTCTCTCGTCGCCGCATCGCGTCATTGACGGTCTGCGCTCCCTCATCAGTCGAGAATCATATGCCTACGATCCGCCGCCTGCCTGAACACCTGATCAACCGCATCGCCGCCGGCGAAGTGGTCGAGCGGCCGGCGGCTGCGCTCAAGGAATTGGTCGAGAATGCGATCGACGCAGGCTCCACGGAAATTACCGTGCGTCTCGCGTCGGGCGGCCTCGACATGATAGAGGTCACCGACGACGGCTGCGGCATGCGCCCTGAAGAGATCGCGCTGGCGCTGGAACGCCATGCAACCTCGAAACTGCCTGACGAACAGATCGAACTCGTTGCTACGCTTGGTTTTCGCGGCGAGGCACTACCCTCGATCGGCTCGGTTGCGCGGCTGACCGTTGAAAGCCGTCCCCACAATGCGCAGGAAGGCTGGAAGCGGGTGGTCGACCACGGCGTGGTTGCATCCGATGCCCCTGCCGCTCTCCCGCCGGGTACGCGCATCAGGGTGGAAGACTTGTTCGGCAAAGTGCCGGCGCGACGCAAGTTCCTGCGCTCATCGCGTTCGGAGTATGCCGCGTGCCTCGACGTGGTTCGGCGCCTGGCGATGGCGCGGCCCGATGTCGGCTTCACAATGGAGCAGGACGGGCGCCGCGTGCTGGCGGTTCAGCCGCGCGAGGAATTGGCGGCGCGGGTCGCCCGCCTCATCGCCCGTGAACTGTCCGAGGACGGAGTGCTGATCGAGGCTGAACGGGGCGACGCGCGCCTGACCGGCGTAGCAGGCCTGCCCACCTACAACCGGGGCGTCGCAGATCACCAGTACCTCTTCGTCAACGGGCGGCCGGTGAAGGACCGCCTGTTGGTAGGCGCGGTGCGCGGGGCCTACTCGGACATGCTTGCGCGGGATCGTCATGCGGTGCTGGCGCTGTTCCTCGAAATTCCGCCCGAGGATGTCGACGTCAATGTCCATCCCGCCAAGACCGAAGTGCGTTTCCGTGACCCGGCTTTTGTGCGTGGCTTCCTTGTCGGGGCGCTGCGCCATGCGCTGGAAGGCGCAGGACAGAAGAGCGCACAACCTGCTGCCACGGCGGCGATGAATATGTGGCAGGTCGAGCCCGCAACGCCCGCCGCGGCACCCTCGCTAGGGTCGCTGTTTGCGCGGGAATATGGTGGTTCGCCGCAGCGGTACGAAGGCTCGCGGGTGTCCGAGGCGGGGGCGGCCTGGCGTTCCTACGAAGCCGAAGTCATGGCGCAGCCTTCCTCGCGCGCCGAACCCGCCGCCGAGACGAGCGCGCAAGATTTGCGGTATCCGCTCGGCGTTGCGCGCGGGCAGGTTTCCAATACCTATATCGTTGCGGAGGCGGAGGACGGCCTCGTCATCGTCGACCAGCACGCCGCGCATGAGCGCCTTGTTCTGGAGCGCCTCAAGGCAGCGGGCGCGGAGGAGGCGATGAACCGCTCACAGGCGCTGCTTCTGCCGGAGGTGGTCGAACTGGAAGAACCGGCCTGTGACGCGCTGGAGGACAAGATCGGCGATCTCGCCCGCCACGGCCTTGTGCTCGAACGATTCGGGCCTTGTGCGATGCTGGTGCGGGCGGTGCCTTCGGTATTGTCGAAAAGCGATGTGACCGCGCTGGTGCGCGATGTCGCGGATGATCTTGCGCGCAACGGCGACGCTCTGCTTCTGGGGGAAAAGCTGGATCTCGTGCTGGCGACGATGGCTTGCCACGGGTCGGTGCGGGCTGGCCGCGTACTCTCCGTCGCCGAGATGAATGCGCTGCTGCGTGAAATGGAGCGCACGCCGCGTTCGGGGCAATGCAACCATGGCCGCCCCACGTGGGTTAAGCTTGCCCATCAGGACATAGAAAAACTGTTCGGGCGAAAGTGATGCAAAAGACGCTAGTGATATTGGCAGCGCTCGCTTTTCTGGCGGGCTGCGGAAAAGAACATTCGGCGCAGGAGGCGGCCCAGGACGCCCGCGACGTGGCGATGGTCGAAAAGATGAACCAGGCGCCGTTCAAGCCGACCCTCCCTATAGCCATTACCCGCGATGATGTGGAACGTTACGGCCTCGACAAACCCGGCTGCGGGTTTCGTAAAGGGCAGGGCACCGCCAATGCCGAAGATCCGATCTTCATCGCCGGCAAGGACGAGGGCTTCATGCGGGTGGGGTCGGACCTCAAGCGCTTTTCCGCCAAGGATGTCAGCGCCGACCTGCCGGGCGGTGCGCGCACAAGTTATGTCGGGCTTTCCAGCTGGATCGATATCGTGCGCCTGCCTGATGCGGGAACCGGCAGCGACGATCTCACCTGGCCGGCGCGCCTGATCGTGCACGACGCGCAGGAGCGGGTGGCCTTCCGCGCCGATGGCACCATGACCTGCCGCAGCTAGAGCATTGTTGCCAGCATCCAGAGCGCCATGCCGACCATGAACAGGTTCTCGGTCAGCGAGACAAAGCCGAGCGGCACGTTGCCCGATCCGCCGACACAGGCGCATTTGAGTTCGCGCTTCTGGATATAAACCGCATAGAACACGGACACCGCGCCGATCGCGCCGATGAACAGGCCCACGGGGATTGAAATCCACGGCAAAGCGTGGGCGGTCATCAATGCGCCGGTCGTCCATTCGAGGAACGGATAGGCATAGGCATAAGGCACCAGCCGCTTGGCCAGCAGGTCGTAGCCCAGGAACATCGTCGAGAACTGGTCGATGTCCTGCAGCTTCAGCATGGCGAGCAGCATCATCGTCATCGACACGAACCATTCCAGCGCGCGCGGCGTGAAAGGTGTGCCGTAGGTCGCCCAGCTGATCGCCATCGCAAGGCCTGCGCCGGTGGCGAAGACGGCCAGCACCGGGCGGTAGGTCTTCGCTTTCGGGTCGTGGACCTTGAGCCCGAAATGCGTGCGCAGGTCGGTGTAGCCGCCGACCCGCTTGCCGCCAATGAAGGTCTGCGGGGTGGTGGCGACGCCGTTTTCGGCCTTGAACGCGTCGGTTTCCTCGCGACTGGTGAGCCAGTGATCCTCGACCTTGTAACCGCGCTTTTCGAGCAGGTATTTCGACTTCACGCCCCAGGGGCAGACGTGCTTTTCGAAGACCATGCGGTGGAGGATGGTGGTCGGTTTCGAGGAGTGGTCGTTTGTCATGAACGGGCTTATAGCTTCCGTACCATGGTACGGAGTCAAGCATGGCCCTGACGATTTCAGAATTGGCGCGCAGTGGCGGCGTAGGTGTCGAGACGGTACGGTTCTACCAGCGCAAGGGACTGCTGCGCGATCCCCGGCCGGGCGGGATCGGCAGGGCGAAGGGTCAGCGCCATTACGCGGATGAGGATGTGCGCCGGCTCGGCTTCATCCGATCGGCCAAGGCGGCGGGGTTCATTCTGGACGAGATTGCCGAACTGATGGGTCTGGATGCCAGCGACGACCGGGCGCGGGCTCGGGAAATGGCGGAGGCGCGGCTTGCTCATCTCGACAGCGAGATCGCGGCGTTGGAGCGGGCCAGGCAATCGCTGCGGCGGTTAGCGGGCGAGTGCGCCGGGAGCAAATCAGGGCCCTGTCCGATCATCGAGGCGTTTGAAGAAAAACCCGGCGGGTAACGCGCCTGTCAAAAAGGCTGGAGTTAGTTGATGAAATACATGCGCTGCGCCGCGTTCTTGTGAACGGGAGCGGGGTGGTTTGATCGACGATGGAAAGAGCCGGCGCGATAGTAGCAGGCGGCGGCGATGTAGGAAACTCGAAGGGCCGCGCCAGAAATCGTCCGTGCCAGAGCCAATCGAGGGCCCGGGCTTTTACAGCCCGCCCCGTCACCCTGAACTTGTTTCACGATGACGGGGTGAATGCGGCCGCTTCAGACGTTGAACTTGAAGTGCAGCACGTCGCCGTCGTGGATGACGTATTCCTTGCCTTCTTGACGCAGCTTGCCGGCTTCCTTGGCGGCGGCCTCGCCGTTCAGCGACACGAAGTCGTCGAAGGCGATGGTTTCGGCGCGGATGAAGCCGCGCTGCATGTCGGAGTGGATCGTGCCGGCAGCTTCGGGAGCCTTGGCGCCCTTGTGAACGGTCCAGGCGCGCGCTTCCTTGGGGCCCACGGTGAAGAAGGTCAGCAGTTCAAGCAGTTCGTAACCAGCGCGGATGATGCGGGCGAGGCCGGCTTCCTGCAGGCCCATTTCCTCAAGGAAGACCAGCCGGTCGTCCATCTCCATACCGGTCAGTTCGGATTCGATCGCGGCCGAGACGATGACGGCGCTGGCGCCCTCTGCCGCGGCCTTTTCGAACACGCGCGCGGAGAAGGCATTGCCTTCCGACGCGGCTTCTTCCTCGACGTTGCAGACGTAGAGCACCGGCTTGGCGGTGATCAGTTGGGCCTGCAGGAAGACCCGCTCCTCGTCCTCGTCCTTGGGCTTGGTCAGGCGGGCGGGCTTGCCTTCACGCAGCAGGTCCAGCGCCTGGCCGAGCACGGAAGCGGCGATCTTGGCTTCCTTGTCGCCCTGGGTGGCCTTCTTCTGAGCGGCGGGCACGCGCTTTTCGAGGCTTTCGAGGTCGGAGAGCAGCAGCTCGGTCTCAACCGTCTCGGCGTCGGCGATGGGGTCGATCTTGTTGTCGACGTGCTGGATGTCATCGTTCTCGAAGCAGCGCAGGACGTGGATGATCGCGTCCACTTCGCGGATGTTGCCGAGGAACTGGTTGCCCAGGCCTTCACCCTTGGAAGCGCCGCGCACGAGGCCGGCGATATCCACGAAAGACAGCTGGGTAGGGATGATCTTGGCCGAACCGGCGATCGCGGCCAGCTTGTCGAGGCGCGGGTCGGGCACGCCCACCTGGCCGACGTTCGGCTCGATCGTGCAGAACGGATAGTTGGCCGCCTGCGCCGCCTGCGTCTCGGTCAGCGCATTGAACAACGTCGACTTGCCGACATTGGGAAGGCCCACGATCCCGCAACGAAAACCCATCGATAACTCCGAATACAAACTATGGCGCACCGATAGCGATGCCTTGTTGCCGCGCCCATAGCGCTGCTACCGTGACTTGACCAGTTCGCCGCGAAAGATCGCCTGCAATGAGGGGTCGGTTGACGGAAATTTCAGGCATTGTCCCTAGTTCGGCAGAATGAAGGCTTCCATCCACTTCGCCCTGCCGCTTGCAGCCCTGCTTGCGCTGACCGCCTGCGGAGAGAGCCCCGAGGCCTTGTTCGAAAAGGCGCGCGCGGATTTCGCCGCCGAGAACTATCAGGAGGCGCGCATCGCGCTTGGTTCTGCGCTGGGCGAGCGGCCGGGAGACAGCGCGATGCTGGCGCTGCTGGTCGAGACGCACCTGCGCCTTGGTGACATCGACGGCGCAGAAGGGGCGCTGCGGCGGCTCGAACGCGCTGGAGGGAAAGGGCCTGCACTGGCGCGGATGAAAGCCCAGATCGCGCTGTTGCGGCAGAAACCGGAACAGGCGCTGGCTTTGCTGGGCGCGGATGACAGCGCCGACGGCTGGCGCATCCGCGCGGAATCGCACCTTGCGCTGGGGGCGGACGATGCGGCGCGGCAAGCGTTCGAGCAAGGCATGGCGGGCGGCGGAGACATTCGCCTTGCCTCTTCCTACGCGCGCTATCTGCTGCTGAACGACGATCTTCCCCGCGCTGCCTTTGTGCTGCGACGGATGCAGACACTGGCGCCCCGGTCTTACGAGGCGCTGGTGATGGCGGGCGACCTTGCCGCCGCGCAGGGGCGGGACGAGGCAGCGATCGCGGCTTATCGCAAGGTGACCGAGGCGTTCCCGGACAGGGCGCCGCCGTTCCTCGCGCTCGCCAACCTGCAGGATGCGGCGGGCCGGGTCGATGAAGCCTCGGCGCTGGTGGAGCAAGCGGGCAAGATCGCGCCGAACGAGCCGGAAGTGGAAGAGCTGCGCTTTCAGCTGATGTCCGAAAAGGGCGAGTGGGAGCAGATCAGGGACGCGCTGCAATCGCGCGAATCCTCCCTCCAGCCGGGATCGGCGCTGAGCATGACGTATGGCGAGGCGCTGCTGCGGCTGAACCATCCCGAGCAGGCGCGCGTGATCTTTCGCCGGGCGGTGCTGCGGCTTCCGGGCAATCCCTATGCGCGGCTGATGCTGGGCGAAGCGCAACTGGCGAGCGGGGACGCGCAGGGCGCATGGACGACGCTGGAACCGTTGGCGGCCACCACCCTGGCACGGACGGACGTTCTGGAACGCGCGGAACAGGCGGCGCGGCAGATCGGCGCGCCGGAGGCGGCAGGGCTTCGCGCGCGGCTCGATCCGGCGCGGCTAAAGGCGACCATGGCGTTGATCGATCACGGCGAGGGGGCCTTGGCCGGGCAGGATTGGGCCACGGCGGTGTCAGTCTACACCCGCTTGCTGGAGCGCGGGGAAGATCCCGAGGTGTTGAAGCGGCTCGCGCTGGCGAACAGCCGGATGGGGGATGCGGGCGCCGCCATCGCCCATGCGGACCGTGCGGCGGCGCTGGACCGGGACAATGCGGACTATCTCCATATGGCGGGAGCCGTGCGTCTGGCGGCGGGCAGGGATCTTGCCCAGGCGCGGCGGCTGCTGGAAGCGGCGGCGCTGGCCGATCCGGACAACCGCGACATCGCGCGTGACCTCAAAAAGGCGAAAGCCGCCGCCGGGTGAAACCGGCGGCGGCCTTGCCGTTCGCTATCATGATCATCCGCCGGTGTCCGCACTCACGCCAAATACGGCTGGCGGCGGGATGACGCCGCCTTAGCCGCGAGCCTTGCGGCGGCGGGCATAGGCCAGGCCGAGCAGGCCCACGCCGAGCATGCCGAGCATGCCGGGCTCGGGAACGGCGGTGCCGCCCGACGAACCGCCGCTGCTGCCGCCCGAAGTCGACGTGGTCGTACCGCCAGAGGTGGTGGTGCCGCCGGACGTCGTCGTGGTGCCGCCCGAGGTCGAGGTCGTGGTCGTTCCGCCCGAAGTCGACGTGGTCGTGGTGCCGCCCGAAGTGCTGCTGCTCGACGAGGAGGAACCGCAGAGCTTCTTGCCCGCGCTGTGGCCGCAGCCGCACGAGTGCTTGTGGCTGTTGCCGCCCCAGTTCCAGGTGGCATGCGCCGGTGCGCTCAGGCCCATGCTCGCAGCGGTGGTGAGCGAAAGCGCGAGCAGTGTCTTGCGGAACATCGTAGTCTACCCCTTGGTTACCCTATTGATTGACCGATACTACGCAATCACTGTGCCAATCGCGGATTTACTAGGGTTTCGTTGGTTAACGACATTAAGTGCGTGGGCGATCTGTAAACTAACTCGACAGCGCAAACGTCAGTCCTTCTGGCGCAGCGCCACGTCGTTCATGAAACGGGTATCGTCCCCGGCGGCAAGGCGGTCGGCCTCCGCCGCGATGGCGCCCAGCATGCCCGAAAGCGGGTCGATCTCGTCCTTGGCGTAATTGCCAAGCACATAGCCGCTGACGCGGTCCTTGTGGCCGGGGTGGCCGATGCCAAGCCGCACGCGGCGGAATTCCGCGCCCAGATGCTGGTCGATGGAGCGCAGGCCATTGTGGCCGGCATGACCGCCGCCCTGCTTGATCTTGACCTTGAAGGGGGCAAGGTCCAGCTCGTCGTGGAAGACGGTGAGGGCGGACATCTCCAGCTTGTAGAAACGCATTGCCTCGCCCACCGCGCGGCCGCTTTCGTTCATGAACGTGGCGGGCTTCAGCAGCAGGATCTTGTCGCTGCCGATGCGGCCTTCCTGAAGCCAGCCCTGGAACTTCTTCTGCACCGGGCCAAAGCCGTGAATGTCCGCCAGCGCATCGGCGACCATGAAGCCGACGTTATGCCGGTTGAAGGCATATTGCGGTCCGGGATTGCCCAGACCGACCCAGAGCTGCGTGGCCATTCGCGTCTTTCCTCGATACGATCGGGCGTAAAAAAGAAAAGGCCCTTCCCGCGCACCGGATCGCCGGGGCGGGAAGGGCCGTTTCGAGTCCGGCGAAGCTTATTCGGCTTCGGCTTCGGCCTCTTCGCCTTCGGCGCTGCGCAGGGCAGACGGCGTAGCGATGGTGGCGATGGTGAAATCGCGGTCGGTGATCGCGCTCTCGACGCCCTTGGGCAGCGTCACGTGCGTGAAGTGGATCGATTCGCCCAGGTCGAAGCCGGTGAGGTCGATGGTGATCTCATGCGGGATCTTCTCGGCGTCGCAGACCAGTTCCAGCTCGTGACGAACGACGTTGAGCACGCCGCCACGCTTCAGGCCCGGCGAGGCTTCTTCGTTCTCGAACACCACCGGCACGTTGACGTGCACGGTTGCGCCCTTGGCGACGCGCAGGAAGTCGACGTGGAGCGGACGGCTCGACACCGGGTGGAAGGCAACGTCCTTGGGCTGCGTGCGATACTTCTTGCCGCCGACTTCAACCTCGATGATCGAGTTGAAGAAGTGGCCGGTCATCAGCTGACGGGTCAGTTCCTTCTCTTCGAGGTGGATCGACAGGGGTTCTTCCTTGCCGCCGTAGACAACTGCGGGGACGCGGCCATTACGACGCAGATCACGGGAGGCTCCCTTGCCATTCCGTTCACGCGTCTCGGCCGGCAGGTTAAGCGTATCGCTCATGGGACGTGCCTTTCAAAACTGGATAAATTTCGGTACGAGACCGCTCATCGGCCCTGCACCGCCCGTCACGCCTCCAGGGATGACCACGACGGGAAGGCGCGGCCCTTATCCGCATGAGGGGCAAAAGGCAAGCCGGGATCGGCGGCGGGGTGCTGTGCCAGGCTCGGCCTGACCCTTCGACAAGCTCAGGGTGAGCGGAAGTCGCTCTATGCCATCAAATCGCTCAGGGTAACCCTTCGGCAGGCTCAGGGTGAGCCTGTCGAAGCCCCCGCGCCTACTCCACCCGCGTAACAGTAAAGCCCTGCGCCGTCAGCATTGCCGGAAGCCCCTGCGGCCCCGCCATATGCGCGGCGCCCACCGCGACGAACGGTTTCTCACCCGCCCCCACCGCCTCGCCGATACGTGCGCTCCAGCGGCGGTTACGGCCGGTGAACAGCACTTCGCGAAGCTGCGGATCGGCGAGCAGGCCCGAGCGGGTTTCCGCCTCGATCGCCTTCATGTCTCCGGTGCGCCAGCTTTTCGCCAGATCGCGGTCGGGTATCGCCGCCTCGGTGACGACGGCGGCGAGCAGGCCGCGCTGTTCGCGCTCAGGCAGCGCATCGAACAGGCCGAGCTGGGCGGCGGCGCCTTCCAGCTCCACCACCGGCAGCCGGCCCGCCTGCGCGATCAGCGCACGGTCGACGCCGTTGCGCGCATCGTCGTCCTCGGCCCCGGCGCGGGCGAGGGTGAGGGCGGCGGCCCAGGTGTCCATCGCGGCGAAATCGTCATCGCCGTGGCCGCTTTTCTTCAATAGCGCCGCAAGGGCAGGGCGCTCCTTCGCGGGCACGCGGCTCGACAGCGGCGGCTCGCCTTCGCTGCGGGCGAGCCGGGCGAACGTGGCGGCGACTTCCGATTCGTCGGCAAGGTTGCCCACCTCCACCATGATCGCGCCCGATTGCTTAAGGGCCGCATCCACCCCCGCCGTGCGCCATTTCAGCGGCCGGTCGGAGGAGTGGATCGTCCCGAACAGCCACCCCGCATGGCCCTGTGCATCCGTGATGCGCCACAGCGCCGGATGCGCCGCCCTCGGCTCGGGCGAGCACGCCAGCAAGGCCAGCGGCAGCAGGAAGGCAAGCGCCCGCATCGAAGTTACTGCACCCGCGTGGAGGTGACACCGGCGGCGGCAAGCTGGTCCTGCACGCTGCCCGGCCCGGCCAGATGCCCCGCGCCCACCGCCACGAAGACGGTGCCCGGCTTGTCCAACCGCGCTTTCAGCCACTTGGCCCAGGCCACGTTGCGGTCGGTAATCAGCACCTTGCGCATTTGGGGATCGCTCTCGTCCTCGTTGAGAAGCTGGGCGAGGTGTTCGGCGTCGCCCGTTTTCCATGCCGCCACCATGTCGTCGATGTCGGCCTTCACGGTCGGCAGCGCTTCGATGACTTCACCAAGGTACGTGCGCTGCGTCTGTTCCGGCAGGTTGTCGAACAGGCCGATCTGGTACTCGGCGGTTTCGAAGGCGTAATTGGCCAGATGGCGCGTGCGTGCCTTTGCGGCGACCTGGGCGTCGATCCCGCTTTCGGTGCTGTAGCCAGCGGTCTTGAGCGGCAGCAGCGTCAGCATAAGCGCCGCGAACCAGGTATCGTTGCCGTCGAACGCCGCCGCAGGGATGCCCAGCGAGGCCATCGCCGCTTCATAAGCCGCGCGTTCCTTGGCTGGCAGCGCCGCGCGCAGGGCCTTGCCGTCCTCGCGCAGGCTCATCTTCATGACCACGCCTTGCGACTGCTCGGCCTCGTCGATGGGGATCTCCGTCACCAGTTGCTGCGCGCTGTCGAGCGCCTTGGCGACCGGGCCGGCGTACCAGTTCACCTGCTCTGGCAGGACGTGGATCGTGCCGAACAGCCAGATCGTGGTATCCTCATCCGACACCTTCCACAGCGCGGGGCGCACAGCTGGAGCGGCAGCGGCAGCCTGCTCCCTGGCAAAGGCGGTGGCGGACGGAAGTGCGAAGAAGGCCAGTGCCGGGGCGGCAAGCCAGAAGCGTAAGCGGGACATGGCGCGCCCTATGCACGATAGCGGCCCCTCCATCCAGCAGCGTCATCCGGATGACTTGCCGTCACGTAATTGACACGCTCGGCTGCATTTGCCGTGCAACTTGGCGCCATTTTGGGCTTTGCGCGGTTGATTTGGCAGGCCTGATCCGCCAAAGGCCCCGCAACAATACGACAAGCCCATAAATCGACGGAAACTGCATGACCGCCGCTAAAGAGCCGCTCAGCTTCCAGGACATGATCCTGACGCTCCACAATTTCTGGAGCGCACAGGGCTGTCTCATCCTGCAGCCCTACGACATGCGCATGGGCGCGGGCACGTTCCACCCCGCCACCACGCTGCGCGCGCTCGGCCCGGAGCCGTGGAAGGCCGCCTATGTGCAGCCCTCGCGCCGCCCGACCGACGGCCGTTATGGTGAGAACCCGAACCGTCTTCAGCACTATTACCAGTATCAGGTGATCCTGAAGCCGAACCCCGAGAACCTGCAGGAACTCTACCTCCAGAGCCTCGCCGCGATCGGCGTCGATCCGCTGGCGCATGACATCCGCTTCGTCGAGGACGACTGGGAAAGCCCCACGCTGGGCGCCTGGGGGCTGGGCTGGGAAGTGTGGTGCGACGGCATGGAGGTGACGCAGTTCACCTATTTCCAGCAGATGGGCGGCTTCGATTGCAAGCCCGTCGCCGGGGAATTGACCTACGGCCTCGAACGGCTGGCGATGTATATCCAGAACGTGGACTCGGTCTACGACCTCAGGTTCAACAACGAAGGCGTCAGCTACGGCGATGTCTTTCTCGCCAATGAACAGCAGCAGTCGAAGTACAACTTCGAGATCGCCGACACCGATGCCCTGTTCGCCGGCTTCAAGGCCGCCGAGGCTGAGTGCATGCGCTGCATCGAGGCGGAAATTCCCCTCGCCGCCTACGACCAGGCGATCGAGGCTTCGCATCTGTTCAACCTGCTTCAGGCGCGCGGCGTGATCTCGGTGCAGGAACGCGCCAGCTACATGGCCCGCGTGCGCGATCTCGCCAAGGGATCGTGCCAGTCGTGGATCGACACCAACAAGGATCGCTGGGAAGCCAAGTTCCCGGGGTGGACCATATGACCGACTTCCTTCTCGAACTGCGCTGCGAAGAAATCCCCGCCCGGATGCAGGCGGGTGCGCGCGCTGACCTTGAAAAGCTGTTCCGCAAGGAAATGGGCGCCGCCGGCGTCAAGCTGGGCCAGATCACCGTGTGGTCCACCCCGCGCCGCCTCGCGCTGATCGCGAACACGCTGCCGGACGTGACCGAGGCCGTGAGCGAAGAAACCAAAGGCCCCGCCACCAGCGCGCCCGATCAGGCCCTGGAAGGCTTCCTGCGCAAGACCGGCCTGACCAGGGACCAGCTTCAGGTCCGCGATCTCAAGGGCAAGGACACGTATTTTGCCGTGATCGAAAAGCCCGGCCGCGCCGTCAAGGACGTGTTGGCCGAGGCGGTCCCCGCCATCATCCGCGCCTTCCCCTGGCCCAAATCGCAGCGCTGGGGCAAAGCCTCGATCAGCACCGAATCGCTGCGCTGGGTACGCCCGCTGTCCGGCATCGTCGCGATCCTGGGCGAAGACCTTGTCGAGTGCGAGATCGGCGGCATTGTCTCCGGCTGCGCCACCAAGGGCCACCGTTTCCATGCGCCCGGCGATATCACCATCGGCGGCGCGCATGATTATGCGCGCAAGCTGTCCGTCTGCCACGTCATCGTCGACCATGTCGAACGCCAGGACCTGATCCGCGACGAAGCGCGCAATGCCGCCGCCGCCGCCGGCCTCACGCTGGTCGAGGACGAGGGGCTGGTGATCGAGAACGCCGGTCTCACCGAATGGCCGGTGCCGCTGCTGGGCCGCTTCGACGAGGCGTTTCTGGACGTGCCGCCCGAGGTCATCCAGCTCACCGCGCGCGTGAACCAGAAGTATTTCGTGTGCGAGGACGGCGCCAAGGAAACCGGGAGCGGCAAGCTCGCCAACGCCTTCGTCTGCACCGCCAACATCGACGCGGTCGACGGCGGCGAGGGGATCGTCGCCGGCAACCGCAAGGTCCTCGCCGCGCGCCTCTCCGACGCCCGCTTCTTCTGGGAGCAGGACAAGAAGACCGCGCTTTCGGACCACGCCAGGAAGCTGGCCCGCATCACCTTCCACGAAAAGCTGGGCACCGTCGCCGACAAGGTCGAGCGCGTGGCCAAGCTGGCCGAATGGCTCGCGAGCGAAGGCATCGTCCCGAACTGCGATCCCGCCCTGGCGCGCCAGGCAGCTGAACTGTGCAAGGCGGACCTCGTCACCGAGATGGTCGGCGAATTCCCCGAATTGCAAGGCCTGATGGGCGGCTACTACGCCCGCGCCGAGGGCCTGCCGGACGCCGTCGCCGACGCCATCCGCGACCACTACAAGCCGGTCGGGCAGGGCGATGATGTGCCGACTGCTCCTGTGACGGTGGCGGTTTCGCTGGCGGACAAGCTGGATACGTTGGCGGCGTTTTTCGCCTACGACCTACGCCCGACTGGGTCGAAAGACCCCTTTGCACTTAGACGCGCCGCTATCGCCGTTATTGGCTTGCTTATTGAAAACGGTGTGCGGTTAAAATTAGGTAATCCGCTATTTAAACATGCTGGCGCGATGCTGCTGCTTACCGAAGTTTCGGTTGCTCGTCAGTCGCTAGATGTATTCGTGCAATTGGATAAGATTGTAGGTCGTGATGCGGCTTCAAATGCGGTTGTTGAAGCTCTGATTCATTCTGAGACCACACCCGCGCAGGAAGGTGACAAAGTCGTCAAAATGGCGGGAGAAGGTACTCGGGTACTGCTCGACTTCTTCGCCGACCGCCTCAAGGTTCAGCAGAAGGAAGCCGGCGTTCGCCACGACCTGATCGACGCAGTGTTCGCGCTTGGCGGTGAGGACGATCTGGTCCGCCTGCTCGCCCGCGTCCATGCGCTTCAGGCGTTCGTCGGCAGCGAGGACGGCACCAACCTCCTCGCCGGCTACAAGCGCGCGGCCAACATCCTGCGCAAGGAGGACTGGAAGGCCGACCGGATTGAGGCGGCCGCCCATCCTCTGACCGGCGACGAGGACCCGCTCGAAAACGTCGACGATCCCGATATGAAGGAAGTCTACGCCGCCCGCTCCGCGCTCGGCTATGAGCCTGAGCCGGCGGAGAAAAATCTCATCGACGCGCTCGATGCTGCGGAACCGCAGTCCACTGCTGCAGTTGCTGACGAAGACTTCGCGGGTGCAATGAGTGCTCTGGCATCCTTGCGCGCGCCGATCGACGGGTTTTTCGATCAGGTGACAGTAAACGATACTGACGCCAACAAACGATATTCACGGCTTGCACTGCTTGATCGTTTTCGTGCTGCAGTGCACAACGTGGCAGATTTCTCGCGGATCGAGGGGTAGGAGGATTCCCCCTCGGTTCGTTTAACTTGCGCTAATCCGGTACAGGAAAGTTAGGGGATAGATGGTTCAGCAGGTCTACACGTTCGGCGGCGGCGTAAAGCATGAAGACCCCCGCTCGCGCGACAAGGTCATCACGGGCGGCAAGGGCGCCAACCTTGCGGAAATGGCCGGCATCGGCCTGCCGGTGCCCCCGGGCTTCACCATCACCACCGAGGAATGCGTCAAGTACCTCGCGGAAGGTGCCAACTTCTCGGACGAACTGCGCGCCGACGTGGCGCAGGCGCTGACCCACATCGAAAAGACCGTCGGCAAGAACTTCGGCGATGCCGCAGACCCGCTGCTGGTCTCGGTCCGCTCGGGCGCGCGCGTCTCGATGCCGGGCATGATGGACACCGTCCTGAACCTGGGCCTCAACGACGAGACTGTCGAAGGCCTGGTCAAGACTTCGGGCGATGACCGCTTCGCCTGGGATTCCTACCGCCGCTTCATCCAGATGTATTCCGACGTCGTTCTGGGCGTGGAACATCATCTGTTCGAGGAAGCGCTCGAAATCGCCAAGGAAGACAACGGCTACGACAACGACGTCGAACTGACGGCGGCCGACTGGCAGAAGATCGTCAAGCAGTACAAGGCCATCGTCGAAGGCGCACTGGGCCGCTCGTTCCCGCAGGACGTGCAGGAACAGCTCTGGGGCGCCATCGAAGCCGTGTTCGACAGCTGGGATTCCGACCGCGCCAAGGTCTATCGCCGCCTCAACGACATTCCCGCCGGCTGGGGCACCGCCGTCAACGTGCAGGCCATGGTGTTCGGCAACATGGGCGATACCTCGGCCACTGGTGTCGCCTTCACCCGCGATCCCGCCACCGGCGAGAAGGCCTATTACGGCGAATGGCTGGTCAATGCCCAGGGTGAGGACGTCGTCGCCGGCATCCGCACGCCGCAGTATCTGACCAAGGCCGCGCGCGAACGCGCCGGCGCCAAGCCGCTGTCGATGGAAGAAGCAATGCCCGCCGCTTACGGCGAGCTGGCCGCGGTGTTCGAGCTGCTGGAAAAGCACTACCGCGACATGCAGGACATCGAGTTCACGGTTGAGCGAAACAAGCTGTGGATGCTGCAGACCCGTTCGGGCAAGCGCACCGCCAAGGCCGCGCTCAAGATGGCGGTCGACATGGTGGAAGAGGGCCTCATCGACGAGGCCACCGCCATCCGCCGCATCGATCCCATGGCGCTCGACCAGCTGCTGCACCCCACGCTCGATCCCAAGGCCAAGCGCGACGTGCTGGGCAAGGGCCTGCCCGCCTCGCCGGGCGCCGCTTCCGGCGCGATCGTGCTCGACGCCGACACCGCTGAAAAGCGCGCGGAACGCGGCGACGCCGTGGTTCTGGTGCGCGTCGAAACCTCGCCCGAGGACATCCACGGCATGCATGCGGCCAAGGGCATTCTGACCGCGCGCGGCGGCATGACCAGCCACGCCGCCGTCGTGGCGCGCGGCATGGGCCGCCCCTGCGTCTCGGGCGCATCGGGCCTGTCGATCGACATGAAGACGCGCACCCTGCGCATCGGCAACCGCGAACTGAAGGAGGGCGACATCATCACCCTCGACGGTTCGACCGGCGAAATCATGGCGGGCGAAGTGGCGACCATAGAGCCTGAGCTGGCCGGTGATTTCGGCACGCTCATGGTATGGGCCGACAAGCACCGCCGCATGAAGGTGCGCACCAACGCCGAGACCCCGGCCGATTGCAGGATGGCCCGCCAGTTCGGCGCCGAAGGCATCGGCCTGTGCCGCACCGAGCATATGTTCTTCGATGCCGGCCGCATCTCGGCCGTGCGCCAGATGATCCTGGCCGAAGACGAGGCCGGCCGCCGCGCCGCCCTTGCCAAGCTGCTGCCGGAACAGCGCGCGGACTTCCAGGCGATCTTCGAGGTGATGGCGGGCCTGCCCGTCACCATCCGCCTGCTCGACCCGCCGCTGCATGAATTCCTGCCGCACAGCGATGCCGAGTTCGCCGATCTTTCGGACACGATCGGCATCGGCGTGGACACGCTCAAGCGCCGTGCCGACGAACTGCACGAGTTCAACCCGATGCTCGGCCACCGTGGCTGCCGTCTGGGCATCACCTTCCCCGAAATCTACGAAATGCAGGCCCGAGCCATCTTCGAGGCGGCCTGCGACGTGGCCAAGGCTTCGGGTGAGGCGATCGTGCCGGAAGTGATGATCCCGCTCGTCGCCACCAGGCGCGAGCTGGAAATCCTCAAGAAGGTGGTCGACGAAGCCGCGGCCAAGGTCTTCGCCGACAAGGGCATGACGCTGGACTATCTGGTCGGCACCATGATCGAGCTGCCGCGCGCGGCGCTGATGGCGGGCGAGATTGCGGAAGAAGCTAAGTTCTTCTCGTTCGGCACCAACGACCTGACGCAGACCACGCTGGGCGTCAGCCGCGACGATGCGGCGCGCTTCCTCAGCCCCTATGTCGAGAAGGGCATCTACCCGCGCGATCCGTTCGTCACGCTGGACATCGAGGGTGTGGGGCAGCTGGTGCAGCTGGCGGCGGAACGTGGCCGCGCTACCTATGCCGATATCAAGCTGGGCATCTGCGGCGAACATGGCGGCGATCCGGCATCCATCGCGTTCTGCGAGAAGGTCGGCCTCGATTACGTCAGCGCCTCGCCTTACCGCGTGCCGATCGCCCGCCTTGCGGCGGCGCAGGCTGCGCTGGGCTGAAACTGAACGAAGCCCCCTCTTTGGCGGAGGGGGCTTCGACCTCTGGACCCTTCGACAAGCTCAGGGTGAGCGGATCGACAATTTAGTCATCCCCGCGAAGGCGGGGATGACGGAGTGTTTGTTTAAGGCGCCTGCGCATCGAAAGGCCTCAGCGTTTCCAGCCGGATAGCGTCAATATCTCGAACCGCTCTACCGTGCGGCCGCCTTCACCGGCGGCCGCAAATGTTTCGCGGGCCTGCGCCAGCGCCGCCTTGCCAAGCGCGGGACCGGGGTCGGCGAGCACATTGGTCAGCGCCTGTCCGCGAAGATCGCCGACAAGCCGCTCCATGCTGCGGAAACCGACATCCACATGGCGGTGGTCGATCACCGGGTCTGCGAACAGCGTGCGCTGGAGCAGTTGCCCGCCCGAGCGGACGTCGACGGTTGGGTGGACGCGCGGCGCCGGGCGGTCGCCGTCCGCCGCCAGCATGACCTCGCGCATGATGGGCAGGCTGCCTGAGGACAGGAAGCTGGCGATCATCATCCCGCCGGTCTTCAGCGCCTTGCGGATGTGGACCAGCGCGCCGGGCAGATCGTTGACGGTGTCGAGGGTGCCAAGGCTGGCGATCAGGTCGAAGCCTTCGAAGGGATAGGGCTGTTCTTCCTCGAAGCCCGTGGCCGGCTCGGCTTCGGTGACAGCCACGCCGGCTGCCGTCAGTGTGCGGGCGAGGGCGCCGGTATAGTCGCCGATGACCAGCGCGGTGGCCGGCTCGAAGCGCAGGAACGAGAGGCGTTCGAGAACGTCTTCGATCATGTCGTCGATCAGATAGCGCGCCGCGTCGGGCTGCTGTTGCAGCGCCAGCATGCGCCGGCGGGCGGCGATGCGGCGGCGGGCGGAGAAGATGCGGGGGGGGACCTTGCTTTCCATGCCTGCTCCCCTGCCGCGTCGATGAAATCCTTGCAACCGCTTGTGGCGTTTGCGCGGCCGGATACGGTCCATCCATGACTTTGGCTCAGGCGCTTTTGCCGCTCGTTGACCTTATATTCCCGCCGCGCTGCCCGCTGTGCGGGGCGGGGATCGGTGCGCAGACGGGGCTGTGCATGACATGCTGGGCAACGCTGGCGATACCCGGTGATCCGGCCTGCGGGTCCTGCAACCGCCCATTCGGCGATGCGATGCCCGCTGGCGGAACCTGCGCGCCTTGTCTGGCCGATCCGCCGCGCCACGCCGGGATCGCTGCGGGGACACTTTATAACGATACGTCGCGCAAGCTGGTGCTGGCCTTCAAGCACGGAAGCCGGCTGGCGCTGGCGCCGATGATGGCGGGGCTGATCGTGCCCAAGCTGTCCTTCGTCGATGCCGAGTGGCTGGTCGTGCCGGTGCCGCTGCACCGCTGGCGCCTGTGGAAGCGCGGTTACAACCAGGCGGCGGAACTGGCGCGGCAGATCACCCGGCGCACAGGCGCCCGCCTTGGCGTTGACGTGCTGGAGCGGCGCAAGGCAACGCCGTCGCTGGGCGGTCTTGGCAAGCTGGCGCGCAAGCGTGTGCTGTCAGGGGTAATCACTGTACGCCCCGGTCGGACCGACGCGCTGAAAGGCAGGAAGGTGGTGCTAGTCGACGATGTGCTGACCAGCGGAGCGACCAGCAATGCCTGCGTCTCTGCGCTGCGGCGCGCCGGGGCAGAGCGTGTGGTGGTCGCCTGCTTTGCACGCGTACTGGACGAAGCGCTGGATACCACGTGAGCCTGAATACGAAAACGCCCGGGATCTGAGATCCCGGGCGTCCTCGTGACGAAACTCTTGGATCATGCTGCGTTGTGCCCCTGGCCGCATGCATGATCCGATCCCTCATTGATCGCATTCCCTGAACCGTGGCGCCTTTGTAATCAGGGTCGTGTCTTTTCAGACACTTGCCTGACAGCGACCTCTAGGTCAGTAGCAGCCCCCCAGCTGCAGTTACAAAATTCATCGAATCGCATTTTTTTGAAAGAGGATTCGGCGGGTAACGTGGATTTTGGTCGTCTGCTGTGGTTATCGTGCAACAATACTTCCACACAATGCCGAAATAGGGAAACCTTCAAGATGTCAGACGTGACCGCAGCAGAGCGCGAACTGGGAACCGCGTTCCTTCCGCGCTTCGATGCGCAGGGCCTGCTGATTGCAATTGCAGTCGATTCGTCGACCCGCGAAATCCTCATGGTCGCCTACATGGACGCCGAGGCGCTGGAAAAGACGCGGGAAACCGGGCTGGCGCATTTCCATTCGCGTTCACGCGGGAAGCTGTGGCTCAAGGGTGAGACTTCGGGGCATTTCCTGCGG
This sequence comes from Novosphingobium barchaimii LL02, assembly GCF_001046635.1. Lineage (GTDB taxonomy): Bacteria > Pseudomonadota > Alphaproteobacteria > Sphingomonadales > Sphingomonadaceae > Novosphingobium > Novosphingobium barchaimii. Next base: position 796,398 of record NZ_KQ130452.1, on the reverse strand, counting down.
GTCGAGGAAATCCGCGTGGACTGCGATCAGGATGCGCTCGAACTGCGGGTCCGGCCTGAAGGCCCGGCCTGCCACACGGGCGCGCGCAGCTGTTTCTACCGCAAGATCGACGGCGAAGGCCTCGCGCGGATCGAAGGCTGACGGTCTGCCCCTGTCCCGGACCTGATCCGGGACAGGGGCTGCTTGCCGTTATTCCGGCAGGAAATCCGGCACCGATAGGTAACGCTCACCGGTATCGTAGTTGAAGCCCAGGACGCGGCTGCCTGCGGGCAGGTCCTTCAGCTTCTGGGCGATGGCGGCCAGCGTCGCGCCGGAACTGATGCCGACCAGCATGCCCTCGATAGTCGCGCAGCGGCGCGCCCAGTCCTTGGCGTCGGCCGGGTCGACCTGGATGGCGCCGTCGATCGCCTGGGTATGCAGGTTGCCGGGGATGAAGCCGGCGCCGATGCCCTGAATCGGGTGCGGGCCGGGCTGGCCGCCCGAGATGACCGGCGACAGGGTCGGCTCCACCGCATAGGCTTTCATGGCGGGCCAAACGGCCTTCAGCGCCTCGGCGCAGCCGGTCAGGTGCCCACCGGTGCCAACGCCGGTGATCAGCGCGTCGACCGGAGTTTCGGCGAAGTCCGCCAGGATTTCCTGCGCGGTCGTCGCTACGTGGACAGAGATGTTCGCGGGGTTGTCGAACTGCTGCGGCATCCACGATCCGGGGGTGGCCTCGATCAGTTCCTTGGCCCGCTCGATCGCGCCCTTCATGCCCTTTTCGCGGGGCGTCAGGTCGAACTGCGCGCCGTAGGCCAGCATCAGGCGGCGGCGCTCGATCGACATCGATTCGGGCATGACCAGGATCAGCTTGTAGCCCTTCACCGCCGCCGCCATAGCGAGGCCGATGCCGGTGTTGCCCGAGGTCGGCTCGATGATCGTGCCGCCGGGCGAAAGGCTGCCGTCGGCTTCCGCCGCCTCGATCATGGCGAGGCCGATGCGGTCCTTGATCGAGCCGCCGGGGTTGGCGCGCTCTGCCTTTACCCAGACTTCGTGGTCCGGAAACAGGCGCGAGAGGCGGATGTGCGGAGTGTTGCCGATCGTGGCGAGAATGCTGTCAGCCTTCATGGCTTTTGCTCCCAACGGGTTTCGAAGGTTCGTGCGCGGCGGATCTCCGGGAAGAGCCAGGCCCACGCCAGGGTGATGACTATGGCAGCGCTGCCGCCGAAAACAACCGCTCCGGTCGCGCCGAGCAGCGCCGCGGCGAAGCCCGACTGGAACTCGCCCAGTTCGTTGGAGGCCGAGACAGCCAGGCCGGAAATGGCGGATACGCGGCCGCGCACGTCGTCGGGCGTACGTAGCTGGACCAGCGAACTGCGGATGAACACCGAGATCATGTCCGCCGCGCCCAGCAGCGCGAGGCAGCCCAGCGACAGCAGGAAATGGGTGGATAGCCCGAAGGCCACCGTCATCAGCCCATAGCCCGCGACCGAAACCAGCATCTTGACGCCGACATTGGCGCGCAAGGGGCGGAACGAAAGCCACAGGGCGACCACCGCCGCGCCTGCCGCGGTCGCCGCGCGCATCTGGCCCAGGCCTTCGGGGCCGACGTGCAGGATGTCGCGCGCAAAGACCGGCATCAGCGCGGTCGCCCCGCCCAGCAGCACGGCGAAAAGGTCGAGCGAGAGGCAGCCCAGTAGAAACCGCTCGCGCAGGATGAACTGGAAGCCTTCGACGATCTGGCGCACCGGGTGCGCCTTGCGCGCATCGGGGCGCGGCGGCGGCAGGTTGCGGATCGACTGGATGGCGATCGACGCGCCCAGGGTGAACACCGCCGATGCCCAATAAGGCAGCGCATGGTTTGCCGCGAACAGGAAGCCGTAAGCAGCCGGGCCGATGATCGTGCCGGCCTGCATGGCGATGGAGTTGAAGCCGATCGCGCGCGGGATCAGCCTGGGCGGCACGATGTTGGGCGCGATCGCCGCCATCGAAGGGCTGATGAAGACGCGCACGGTGCCGTGCAGCACCGCGAACATATAAAGTACCGGCAGGCTGCGCATTTCCATTGCCGTGGTCACGCCGAGGCCCAGCGCCACGCACATGTCGAGCAGCGAGGCGATGCCGGCCACCTTGCGGCGGTCGAACCGGTCAGCGATGACGCCCGCCACCGGGGTCAGCAGGAACACCGGCACGAACTGCGCAAAGCCCAGCAAGCCGAGCTGGAACGCGGCCTGCGACATCGACATGGCATAGTCGCTGCGCGCGACGTCATAGACCTGATAGCCGATGATGACGACGGTGCCGGTGGTCGCCAGAACGGCGAAGAACCGGGCCAGCCAGAACCGGCGATAGTCGGCGATGGCAAGGGGTGAAGTGGGCTGAGTGTCAGGTTCAGCTACGGGCGGGGAAGGGGGGAGACTCACGCCATGCTGCATGGCAGCGCGGTGTCTCGTTGCCAAGACACCGCGCGCTTTTTGCATCAGTAGGTGAACTTTGCAGTGATCCGCACGTCGCGGCCCGAGATTGGCACGAAGTCGTTGGTGAACGAGGCGGACCGGCGACCGATCACGTCGAACAGATTGTCCGCCGAAAGCATCAGCGTCACCGGGCCGTTCTCCCCCAGCGGGTGCCAGTCGGCGCTGATGTTCACGAGGGTGAAGGCGGCGGTGGGGTTCTCATAATCGCTGACGCGGTTCTGTTTCGCGTTCCACTCCACTTCGCCGCGCAGGCGCACTTCGCCCAGCGTCACGGCGCTGCCGCCGCGAATGCGCAAGGGGGGGATCCGCGGGACGGCGCCGTAGCCCTTGATCCGGGCGTGGGTATAGTCCGCCGCGCCGTCGAAACGCAGTTCGCCGCCCGACCATGCCGCCGCCTGGACGCTGCCGGCCGCCTCGAAGCCCTTGAAGCGCGCTTCGACGCCCGTGTACTGATAGACGGGCTGGCCTTCCTGCTCGGCGCCGGTCGCAAGCGGGGCGATGTAGTTGTCGAAGTCCGTCAGGTAGCCGGTCAGCGAGAAGTCGAATTTGGGCGTGTTGTAGCGCAGGTACGCCTCGAAGCCGTTGCTGCGTTCGATCCCCAGCGTGCGGTCGCCCAGTTCGTAGGACTGGGTGGCGATGTGGATGCCGTCGCTCAGCAGTTCCTCGGGCGAGGGCGCGCGTTCGCCGTGGACGAAGTTCGCGCCGAGGCCCAGGCCCGTGCCCGACTTCCAGCTTGCCCCCGCCGCGCCTGACCACAAGTCGAACGACTTGCGGAAGGCCGCGCCTTGCGACTGGATGCGCGAGCTGTCGTAGCGGCCCGATCCGTCAAGCGAGAAACCGCCGCCCACTTCGTAGGACTGCAGGGTGAACGCGCCGATGCGTTCAACCTCGTAGTCGGGGATCAGGGCTTCGGCGCCGTTCACCGCCAGGCTGCGCCACAAGTACTGCACGCCGCTGCGACCGCGCCAGCCGCCGTGGTTCGCCTGGACAAGATCGGCGCGGGTCTCGATGCCTTCGCCCTTGAAGACTGTGCCGACCTCGTCGCCCTCGAACTCGGTATGCTTGTAGTCGGCAAAGGCGCCGCGGATCTGGACGCTTTCGAGGAAGCCGCTCAGTTTCAGTTCGCCGCGCAGGTCGAAGCGGTTCTGGAGCAGGTCGATGGTGACGGGGCCTTCGCCGTGGACGTGCCCTTCCTCCTCATGGCCGTGGTCGTCGTGGCCCTCCTCCTCGTGGCCATGGCCGGTTGCCGGGCGATCAGGCACGCCGTAGCGGCTGTCATAGCGCTGATAGGAAATGCCCAGGCTGCCGCCCGCGTCAATGAAGGCCAGGCCCGCGCCGATGGTGGAGGACCTGGCGGCGGAGTTCGGCACCCGGTTCCTGCGGCCGGCCTCTGCGGTGAGTTCGGCGGCTTCTGCGGCCTCGCCGTCTTCGGCAAGGTGCTCGGCGGCGTGGAGCATGTCGTGGCGAAGGGCTTTGGAGTAGACATTGCCGCCTATGCGCAGATCGCCGGCCTTGCGCCAGGAGGCGTCGATGTGGGCGACGAACCGCTCACCTAGCGGGGCGTCGATGGCGCCGCTCACCGCGCGCTCGCTGGCGGCGGTGGCGTAGCTGCCGATGCCGGTGACGGTGATCCGGTCCGGCACCTGGCGGGGAATGCGCTTGTCGATGGCGTTGACCGCGCCGCCGATGGCATTGCCGCCGAACAACAGCACCGAGGGACCGTGGAATACGTCGATATGATCGACCGTCAGCGCATCGAAGACCACGGCATGGTCGACCGAGACATTGGAGGCGTCGAGAGAGCCGATGCCGTCTGTCAGCACGCTGACGCGGTCGCCGCTGAAGCCGCGCAGCACCGGGCGCGATGCACCGGGGGAGAAGCTGGTGGAAGAAACGCCCGGAAGGGACTTCAGGATTTCGCCGATCTGACCGCGCGTCTCGGCGACGAGGGCGTCACCGGCAAGGCTGGCGGTGGCGGCGAGCAGGCCGTAATCGGTCGGCGGGTGGCCGACGACAACGATGTCTTTACCCGCTTCGTCGCCCTCGGGATGCGCGGGATCATGGGCGCGCGGGGCGGGGCGTGGCAGCGAGGCGTCGGGCCGGGCATCCTGCGCCTGAGCGGTTGCCGGCAGAGCCAGCGCGATGCAGGTGGAAAGGAAGCCGGCGCAAGCGAGCAGGGCGATTCGAGAGGTCTGCGTGTCCATCCGCTCCCGCTACTTGTGATGTTATACTATCACAAGACGTCGATGGTGCGAGCAATGATACGTTGTCATTCAGCAATTTATCGACAGGATAGTGGCGAGCCAAAGCCCGCCACATGGCATCAGCGACGGGGGCGAAGACGCGGGTTGGGCTGGATCGTGTCGACCAGCTTGAGGAAGTCGTCGATGCGGATGATCCGCTCGAACTGAAACCCGGAACGGCCTTCGTGCGCCCAGATCATGTGCGCCTCGATGCGGCCGATCACCGGCAGGCGCATGACCAGTCGTTCGCCGCGTTCTATCTGGATTTCGCCCTGGGCCATGAAGCCCTGAGCGGAGATGTTGACGATGTGCAACGGCAGATCGCCGAGCTGGCGATGCTCGGCGATCACGGTGTAGTCGACCGGGTGACGCGCGGCGCGTCTTTTGTCGGTTACAGTGAGCTGCGCTCCTGAGCTCATGAGTTGTTTGCCTTTGTTCTGTGCCGTGACGGAGACGTTACGCGCAAATGGCAAACAATCGGTAAATTCCGCCGGCTCCTCCAGAGCGGTGACCGGCGGTGGATGGATTAGATCCCTTTGATAATGCCGTGCTTTTTCTTGCCCAGGCTGAGCTTGCGGCTTTCTCCGGCAGGAACTGCGATAAGCAGTGCGACATCTTCGACGAGTTGATCGTCAAGGCGGACGGCGTTTTCGGCGATCTTGCGCTTGGCCTCGCCATTGGATGCCACGAAGCCCAGCGCGGTGCAGGCAGCGCCCGCGCGGATGCCTTCAGGCCCGACTTCGATCGTCGGCAGGTCTTCGCCAAGGCCGCCGCCGGCGAAGGTCGTCTGCGCGGTGGCTTCGGCGGCCTTCGAGGCATCCTCGCCGCGGCACAGCTTGGTGGCTTCATTGGCGAGGACGATCTTCGCCGCGTTGATCTCGCTGCCCTGAAGCGCTTCAAGGCGCTCGATCTCGTCCAGCGGCAGGTCGGTGAACAGGCGCAGGCGCTTGCCCACGTCGCGGTCGTCGGTGTTGCGCCAGAACTGCCAGTAATCGAAGTGCGAAAGCTGGTCCTCGTTCAGCCAGACCGCGCCGCCGACCGTCTTGCCCATCTTCGAGCCATCGGCGTTGGTGAGCAGCGGCGTGGTCAGGCCGAAGACCTGCGTACCATCGACCCGGCGCGACAGTTCGATGCCGTTGACGATGTTGCCCCACTGGTCGGAGCCGCCCATCTGAAGGCGGCAGCCGGCCCGGCGCGACAGTTCAAGGAAGTCGTAGGCCTGCAGGATCATGTAGTTGAATTCGAGGAAGCTGAGCGACTGCTCGCGGTCGAGGCGGGTCTTCACCGAATCGAAGCTGAGCATCCGGTTGATCGAGAAGTGCTGGCCGATGTCGCGCAGGAACGGGATGTATTCCAGCTTGTCGAGCCAGTCGGCGTTGTCGACCATGATCGCGTCGGTCGGGCCGTCGCCGAAGGTCAGGAAACGCTCGAAGACGCGGCGGATCGAGGCGACGTTCTGCGCGATGGTGTCCTCGGTCAGCAGCTTGCGCGCTTCGTCCTTGAAGCTGGGGTCGCCGATCTTGCCGGTGCCGCCGCCCATCACCACGATCGGCTTGTGGCCGGCGCGCTGGAGCTGGCGCAGCATCATGATCGAAACCAGGTGCCCGACGTGCAGCGAAGGCGCGGTCGGGTCGAAGCCGATATACCCCGGCACAACCTGCTTGGCCGCAAGCGTGTCGAGGCCTTCGGCATCGGTCAGCTGGTGGATGTAGCCGCGCTCGTCGAGGAGGCGGAGCAGGGAGGAGGTGTGGGTCATCGTCGTGCTTCTTGTGTTGTAAGGAGCGGCGCGCGTAGCATGCGATCCGCCGGATGACGATAGCTGCGGCGCGCGGAAACGTCCTCTCGGCGAATTGCGCATTGCCAGCTTGCGCCGCGGCCACCTAGGCTTGGCGGCATGGCTGAACTAACCTTCCACCCCGCGCATCCTCCCCTGTCGGTGCGCAGCATCGAGGCGCGCATCATCGGTTTCGATGCGACATGGCTGCGTGCGCGCTGGAAGATCATGGGCGCGGGCAAGCTGGCGGTGCCCTCCTTCGCGGGCAAGGGCCGCGCCGACGACTTGTGGCAGACCACCTGTTTCGAGCTGTTCCTGAAGGGGGGCGAGGGGCCGGACTATACCGAACTAAACCTCTCCCCGTCCGAGCGCTGGAACGTCTACGACTTCACCGCTCGGCGCGAAGGCAGGACCGAGCGTCCCATGCCGCGCGAGCCGGACTGCACCTTGCGCCTTGGCACCGACATGGCGATCTTCGACGCCGCCATTCCCGCCGCGGGCCTGCCCGCCGCGCCGTGGGACTGCGGGTTCACCGCCGTGATCGAGGAAGCGGGCGGCCACAGGAGCTACTGGTCGCTGGCCCATACCGGCGATGCACCGGATTTCCACGATCCGGCTTGCTTCATCGAAAAGGTTGCGGCACCCAGCGGCCCATGAAGTTCGGTATCGACCGCCTGCTTGCGGACCCCGCCCTGCGTGCCCCTCTCGAAGGCAAGCGCGTTTCCCTGATCGCCCATCCCGCCTCGGTTACCGAGGGGCTGGTCCATTCGCTCGACGCGCTGATCGCGGCCGGGGTGAACGTGACCAGCGCCTTTGGTCCGCAGCACGGCCTGAAGGGCGACAAGCAGGACAACATGGTCGAGACCATGGACGAGGTCGACCCGGCCTACGGCATCCCGGTGTTCAGCCTCTACGGCGAAGTGCGCCGCCCCACGCCGGCGATGATGGACACCGCCGACGTGTTCCTGTTCGACCTTCAGGACCTGGGCTGCCGCATCTATACCTTCGTCACCACGCTGCTCTACCTGCTGGAAGAAGCGGCGCGCGAGGGCAAGAGCGTCTGGGTGCTGGACCGCCCGAACCCGGCAGGTCGCCCGGTGGAAGGCACCACGCTGATCGCCGGGCAGGAAAGCTTCGTCGGCGCCGGCCCGATGCCGATGCGCCACGGGCTGACGCTGGGCGAGATGGGCCACTGGTTCATCCGCCAGTTCAACCTGAACGTCGACTACCACGTGATCGCCATGGAAGGCTGGCAGCCGGACGCGGCGCCGGGCTTCGGTTGGCCGGAAGACCGGATCTGGATCAACCCCAGTCCCAACGCCGCCAATCTCAACATGGCCCGCGCCTATGCCGGTACGGTGATGATCGAAGGCGCAACGGTTTCCGAGGGGCGCGGCACTACCCGCCCGCTCGAAGTCCTGTTCGGCGCGCCGGATATCGACGCCAAGGCCGTGCTGGCTGAAATGCAGGCCTTCGCGCCAGAGTGGCTGGCAGGCTGCGCCTTACGCGAATGCTGGTTCGAGCCGACCTTCCACAAACATGCCAAGGCGCTGTGCAACGGCCTCATGATCCACGCCGAGGGCAGCTTCTACGACCACGAGGGCTTCCGCCCGTGGCGGCTGCAGGCGCTGGCGTTCAAGGCGATCCGCCGTCTACAGCCGGATTACCCGCTGTGGCGCGACTTCCCTTACGAGTATGAGTTCGACCGCCTCGCCATCGACGTCATCAATGGCGGCCCGGCCTTGCGCGAATGGGTGGATAACCCCGCCTCGCTACCGGGCGATCTCGACACGGTCGCCGCCCGCGATGAAGCGGCCTGGCGGAAAGAAGTCGCCGACCTGCTGCTTTACTGAGCGGGGGATCTCCGGGCCGGTCCGTCGTTGAAGACGGGCGGCTCGATCATCCTGCCGGTGCCGGCTTCGACCAGCACCGGGCAGCCCTGAACCCGCTTTTCGACGGCGCTGAGCAGCAAGGGCGGGGAGGGCGATATCGCCTGCGGCTGACGAGCGGACTTTTCGGCCGCCCGCTGGATGACGTATTCGCACTTGCGGCGGTCCTGTGACTTGTCGCCGTCCGGCGCCGCCGCTGCGCCAAGCGCGGTGGAAAGCAGAAGCAGAGCCGTAATCATCGCCGTTCTCCTTTGATGACCAAGTCTACGCCGCTGTACCCGCGCTGCCAACAGATAGCCGGGAAAGGCGGGCGCAGTCATACAGGGTCTGATTTAACCCGATCTCCCCACCTCCGCTGGTCCTGAGCCTGTCGAAGGGCGTTGGCGCTGCGCTGCGGTCCTTCGACAGGCTCAGGACGAGCGGAGGTGGGGGGCAGGCTCTACCCCTTCTTGCGGGTCAGTTCCCGCATCGCCTTGTCCAGCCCGTCCAGCGTCAGCGGGAACATCGAGCCGCCCACGATCTCGCGGATCATCTTGGTCGAACCGGAATAGTTCCATTGCCGCTCGGGCGAGGGGTTTAGCCAGACCGTCGCCGGGTAGGTCTGCACCACGCGGCCAAGCCACACCGCGCCGGCTTCCTCGTTCATGTGCTCCACCGAGCCGCCGGGATGGCTGATCTCATACGGGCTCATCGCGGCGTCGCCGACGAAGATCACCTTGTAGTCATGCCCGTACTTATGAAGCAGGTCCCATGTTGAAGTGCGCTGCGACCAGCGGCGCTTGTTGTCCTTCCACACGCCTTCGTAGAGGCAGTTGTGGAAGTAGAAGAACTCCATGTTCTTGAACTCGCCGGTGGCGGCGCTGAACAGTTCCTCCATGAGGCTGATGAACGGGTCCATCGAACCGCCCACGTCGAGGAACAGCAGCACCTTCACCGCATTGTGCCGCTCTGGCCGCATGACGACGTCGAGCCAGCCCTGCTTGGCGGTGCCCCGGATGGTCTCGTCGAGATCGAGTTCCTCGGCCGCGCCTTCGCGGGCGAAACGGCGCAATCGCCGCAGCGCCACCTTAATATTGCGGGTGCCCAGTTCCTTGGTGTTGTCGAGATTGGCGAACTCGCGCTTTTCCCAGACCTTCACCGCGCGCCCATGCTGGCCTTCACCGCCGATGCGCACGCCTTCGGGGTTGTAGCCCGAGTGCCCGAACGGCGAAGTGCCATTGGTGCCGACCCATTTGTTGCCGCCCTGATGCCGCTTCTGCTGCTCCTCAAGCCGCTTCTTGAGCGTCTCCATGATCTCGTCCCACGAGCCGAGCGCCTTCACCTTCTCCATTTCCTCGGGCGAGAAATAGCGTTCGGCGAGCTTCTTCAGCCAGTCCTCGGGAATGTCGACCGGCTGCTGGCCGTAGTCGGAAAGGATGCCCTTGAAGACTTTCTGGAACACCTGGTCGAAACGGTCGAGCAGGCCCTCGTCCTTCACGAAGGTGGCGCGGGCAAGGTAATAGAAAGCCTCTGGCGTCTGGTCGATAACGTCCTTGTCGAGCGCCTCGAGCAGCACGAGGTGCTCTTTGAGCGAAGCCTGGATGCCGGCGGCGCGCAGTTCGTCGATGAAGTTCAGGAACATGGGGTCATCACCTCATCTCGGCATGGGCGGACGCGGCAAGCTGCGGCGCTTCCTTCGCCCTTGGTCGGTGCACCGCCGCGACCAGTACGAACGAAATATACATCAGCAGGTACCACGCGCCCAGCTTGGAAGGATGGACCAGTGCCCAGCCGCCGCGCTGGTTCGGGTAGATCCAGGCGCGGGAGAACGTGGAGATATTCTCGGCGAACCAGATGAACAGCGCCACCAGCAGCCAGCCCAGCAGCAGCGGCATCCAGCGGTCCTCGCGCCAGACGCGAAACCAGATACGGGTGCGCGCGAAGAACAGGGCCAGCGCCGCGAACAGGACAAGGCGCATGTCCGTCAACCAGTGGTGGGCGAAGAAGTTGACGTAGATCGCCGCTGCCAGCGCTATGCTCAGCGCCGGACTGGGGTAGCGTGAGAACCGGAAGTCGAAGATGCGCCAGACACGCGCGATGTAACTGCCCACCGCCGCGTACATGAAGCCGGAGAACAGCGGCACCCCGGCCACGCGCAGCAGGCTGGCCTCGGGATATTGCCATGATCCGAACGCGGTCTTGAACAGTTCCATGACCGTGCCGACGATGTGGAAAGCCAGGATCACTCTGGCCTCCTCCATCGTCTCCAGCCGCAGCGCCAGCATCGCGATCTGGATGCCCAGCGCGCTCAGCGTCAGGAAATCGTAGCGGGCCAGCGGCGCATTCGCCGGGTAGAACAGGTGCGTTCCCAGCAAGAGGCCCAGCAGCAGTGCGCCAAACAGGCAGGCCCACCCCTGTTTGAACCCGAACAGCAGAAATTCGTAAAGCCATGCCCGCCACCCGGGACGCGGCTCGAACCGTTCGAGACGCACCCGGATCGCGGCAAAGCGCGTATGGGGGATCGGCTCCGGCCCGCCGGGCGACATGGACAAGGATCAACTCGCCGAAGAGGGAGCGGGCGCTGGAGGCTGCGCGGGAAAGCGTTCCAGCGCGGGGTCGATCACCGCCCCGTCGGGCGCCTCGTCGGTCCAGATCGCCATCGTGGGCTTCAGGCCGTGGCCTTCGTCCAGCAGGCCCAGGCGGATCGTGCGAAACTGCGGCCGGGCGCTCGATCTTGCCAGCACCGGCGTACCGCAGTCCGCACAGAACTCATGCGTCAGCACGTTGCCGCTCGCTGCCACATAGGCGTGATCGGCGCGGCTGCCGGTGATCGTAACCGCATCTGTGGGGAACATCGCATTGTTGGTCGGCCCACCTGCGGCGATGCGCTGGCACTGGCGGCACCAGCACTGGCGCGTTGCCGCAGGTTCCGCCGCGATGGAAACGGTGACAGCGCCGCAGTTGCAGCGCCCGGTGTAGGGGACAGTCATCTCAGCTGCCCCGGCGGCTCATGAAGGCCAGCCGTTCGAACAGCATCACGTCCTGCTCGTTCTTCAGCAGCGCGCCGTGGAGCGGCGGGATCGCCTTGCTGGGGTCCTTGTTCTGCAGGACGTCCAGCGGCATGTCCTCGTTCAAGAGCAGCTTGAGCCAATCGAGAAGTTCGCTGGTTGAAGGCTTCTTCTTCAGGCCGGGAACGTCGCGAAGTTCGTAGAAGATCTCCATGGCCTTGCGCACCAGCGTCTTCTGGATACCGGGGAAGTGCACGTCGACGATGGCTTCCATCGTCTCCCGGTCGGGGAACTTGATGTAGTGGAAGAAGCAGCGGCGCAGGAATGCGTCTGGCAGGTCCTTCTCGTTGTTCGAAGTGATGACCACCACCGGGCGTTCCGCGGCGGCGATGTGCTGGCCGGTTTCGTAGACATCGAAGGCCATCCGGTCGAGTTCGGCGAGCAGGTCGTTGGGGAATTCGATGTCGGCCTTGTCGATCTCGTCGATCAGCAGGACCGGCAGTTCGGGGGCGGTGAAGGCCTCCCACAGCTTGCCCTTGCGGATGTAGTTGCCAATATCGTGCACCCGCTCGTCGCCGAGCTGGCCGTCGCGCAGGCGGGCCACGGCATCGTATTCGTAAAGGCCCTGGTGCGCCTTGGTGGTGGACTTCACGTTCCAGGTGATGAGCGGCGCCTTGAGGGCGGCGGCGATCTGTTCGGCCAGCACGGTCTTGCCGGTGCCCGGCTCACCCTTGACCAGCAGCGGGCGGCGCAGCAGCACGGCGGCATTGACCGCAACCTTGAGATCCTCGGTGGCGACGTAATCGCTGGTGCCTTCGAAACGCTGCATAGGCCGTCCTGTCCGCTTTAACTATCCGGTTAAGGTCTAAGTTGTGCGTCGCAGCAAGGCAAGGTCGTTTGGTGGGTGCGCAACCGGCGATGGACAACCCCGCCACCGCGTTGCACAGCACGGGCCATGGGGGCTGATTTCCTGCGCACGATGGACTGGCTGGGCGCCGCGCGCGCGCGCGGATACCTGCGCCTGCTTGCGCTGCTCAATGCCGTGATGCTGATCGCCTTGATCGCGACATCGCATGGCGGGGTCGACCGCAACGGGTTCCTGCTGGGAAGCGACTTCATCAGTTTCTGGACGGTAGGCCAGATGCTGGGCGCCCATGCCAATCCCTATGACGGGGCAGCGCATATCGCGGCGCAGCGCCTGTTGTTTGCGTCGGACACGGGATATACCGCATTCTTCTACCCCCCCTCTTTCCTGCCGTTCTGCCGGCCGCTCGGGCTGCTGGGGTACTTTCCGGCGCTGGGCCTCTGGCTGACAGCGACGGCGGCCGTCTACCTCGCAGCCCTGCGCGGCTGGTGGCGAGAGGCGGACACGCGGATGCCGCTATGGCTGCTGTTCCTGGCGTTTCCCGCCGTGCCGATCGTGGTGACGCATGGACAGACCGCCTTCCTCGTCGCCGGACTGCTGGGGCTGGGTGCATGGCTGGTGCCTTCGCGCCCGGTGCTGGCGGGCGTATTGTTCGGGCTGGCGACGATCAAGCCGCAGTTCGGCGTGCTGCTGCCGCTGGTCCTGCTGCTGACACGCGAATGGAAAGTCATCATCGCCGCCGCGCTGACCGCGCTGACGCTGGCCGCCATCGCGGCGTTCGCCTTCGGGTGGCAGACCTGGCCCGACTGGCTCGCCGCCAGCGCCCGGGCCGAGGAAGCCATGGCGGCCGGAGGGGTCGGCTACGCCAAGATGACCAGCCCCTTCGCCGCACTCAAGCTGCTGGGGGCCTCCACCACGCCGGCCTACGCGGTGCAGGCGATCGTCTCGCTCGCGGTTGCCGGCCTGGTGGGATGGGCTGCCTGGCGCCGCCGCTGGTCGCCCGCCCTTGCGGCCGGCACTCTGGTCGGGGCGCCGCTGGCAACGCCGTTCGTGCTCGATTACGACATGGTAATCCTTGCCTTTCCGCTGCTGTGGTTGACCGGGCAGGGGCTGCGCGGCGGCTTTGCGCCTTGGGAAAAGCTGGCGATTACGCTCGCCTTTGCCGCTCCGGCGTTTGCCCGGCCGCTGGCGATGAACGCCGGGATTCCTGTGATGCCACTAGTGCTGGCGGGGCTGTTCGCGGCTGCCTGGCGGCGCGCTGTGGCGCCTGGCTTACCCGCCCGCCAGCTTGGCGAGCCGTAGCATCAGCGTCTGGAAGCGGTCGTTGTCGACTACGGCGTTGGGATCGTTCCAGCTGCCGCTCACGACTGACCATGCGCCTGTTTTGCCGCGCAGCAGCCACGTCATGCTGATCACGCCGTCTTCGGAACCGCCCTTGTAGCCGACGTAGGGCCAGTCCTTGACGGTGATGTTGTCCATCGCGGGATTGATCGCCAGGATATCGAAGGCTTCTTTGCTGCCCAGTCTGCGCAGGTCGTCCATGATCCGGGTGAGGTCGGCGGGCGAGGCGAACCATTCGGCCTGCTCGATCGCGACAGGGCCGTGGCCGAAGACTTCACCGGGGTCCGCCTCGGCAACCCCGGAAAGATCGAGCGCCGCGCGCTGCGCCGCTCGCTGCGCTGGGGCGGCGCGGGCGTAGCGCTGCGCGGCGTCCTTGCCCTGCCTTTTCAGGGCAAAAATCTCGCCCGTCGTCAGGATCGGCAGCATGGCTTCGGGTTTGGCATGGCCGGACAGCCTCACTTCCCGCTCCAATGCCTCAGGCCCGACCAGCCGCACGAGGATATCCGTCGCGGAATTATCGCTGATAGAAATCATCAGGCTGGCGAGGGTGTGCAGCGTCACCGGCGCGCCTTCGGGAAGATTGTGAATGGTGCCGCCGGGGAAGGACTTGCCGGTAACCGGCACCACGTCGCTCCAGCGGCGCTGGCCCTGCTGCACCTGCCGGGTAAGGGCGGCCAGAACGTAGAGTTTGAAGGTGGAGCCGATCGCCAGCCGTGTATCCGCAGCGCGGCCGTGCGTGAGCGTCGGCGATCCGCCGTCCTCCCCCAGCTGGAAGACAGCGTAGCCTGCCTTGCCATGGAGGTCGGCGAAATCGGCGTCGATTTGTTCAAAACTGTCACCGGCCGGCGTCAGGGCGAAGATGCGGAAACCCGACACTTTGCCCGGCGCCGCCGGGTTGAGTTCGATCCGCGCCGGGGCGGCGGCATGGGCGAAGCGCAGCGTAAAGGTGGCCGATCCCCGTTTCTCGCGCAGGAAGCCTTTATAACCCTGTACTTCGCCGCCCTGCGCGGTGAGTTTTGCGGCAAGCGTTCGCAGCTGTTCGGGCGGAACGGCGGCAAGGAACCTGGCGTCGAACACATCGGCCGGATCGCGCTTGCCCTGCAGGACGGCAACGACTTCTCCGGTTCGCTGTTCCAGCAGCCTGGCGGCATCGTCCTGCGCGTGGGCACAGATCGGCGCGATGAGAAGCCCGGAAAGCACGGCCGCAGCAGCGGCGCGCAAACCGGTTTCACGCATCGATGAGTTCCGGGTCGATTTCACCCGCACGGTTCTGGATGAACTGGAAGCGGTGTTCGGGATTGCGGCCCATCAGGCGGTCGACAAGGTCCTTCACCGCCGCGCGGTCTTCGTATTCCGGCGGCAGCGTGATGCGGATCAGCGAACGGCTCTTCGGGCTCATTGTGGTTTCGCGCAGCTGCTGCGGGTTCATCTCGCCAAGGCCCTTGAAGCGGCCGACCTCGACTTTCTTGTTCTTGAACTGCGTCGCTTCCAGTTCCGCGCGGTGGGCATCGTCCCGGGCATAGGCCGAGGTCGAACCGGAGACGAGGCGGTAGAGCGGCGGCTGGGCAAGGTAGAGGTGCCCGCGTTTCACCAGGTCAGGCATTTCCTGGAAGAAGAACGTCATCAGCAGCGTGGCGATGTGGGCGCCATCGACGTCGGCGTCGGTCATGATGATGACCCGGTCATAGCGCAGGTTGTCGGCGTTGCAGTCCTTGCGGGTGCCGCAGCCAAGCGCGAGGCCGAGGTCGGCGATTTCCGAATTCGCGCGGATCTTGTCGGCGGTGGCGCTGGCGACGTTGAGGATCTTGCCCCGGATCGGCAGGATCGCCTGAGTCTTGCGGTCACGGGCCTGCTTGGCCGAACCGCCTGCCGAATCGCCCTCGACGATGAACAGTTCGGTTTCGCCGCTGCCTTCGCCAGAACAGTCCGTCAGCTTGCCGGGAAGGCGCAGCTTGCGGGCGTTGGTGGCGGTCTTTCGCTTGACCTCGCGCTCCGCCTTGCGGCGCAGGCGGTCGTCCATACGCTCCATCACCGCGCCCAGCAGGGCCTTGCCCCGGTCGAGATTGTCGGTGAGGAAGTGATCGAAGTGGTCGCGCACAGCCGCTTCCACCATGCGCGCGGCCTCTGGCGAAGTGAGGCGGTCCTTGGTCTGGCTCTGGAACTGGGGGTCGCGGATGAAGACCGAGAGCATGACTTCGCTGCCGGTCACCACGTCGTCCGGTATTATGTCCTTGGCCTTCTTGGCCTGCCCGACCAGGTCTGCAAAGGCGCGGATGCCCTTGGTCAGCGCGCCGCGCAGGCCTTGTTCGTGCGTGCCGCCATCGGGTGTCGGGATGGTGTTGCAGTACCAGGAATACGCGCCGTCGGAGTAGAGCGGCCAGGCGATCGCCCATTCAACCCGGCCCTGTTCGGAACCGTCATCTCCCTTGGGGAAGTCCTGGCTGCCGGAGAAGAACTGCGTGGTGACGCATTCGCGGGTGCCGATCTGCTCGGCAAGATGGTCGGCAAGACCGCCGGGGAACTGGAACGTCGCCTCGGCCGGAACGCCGTCGACGGCCAGTGCGGGCGCGCATTTCCAGCGGATTTCGACGCCCGCGAAAAGATAGGCCTTGGAGCGCACGAGCTTGAACAGGCGTGCGGGCTTGAACTTCTGGTCGCCGAAAATTTCGATGTCTGGGGTGAAGGTCACCGAAGTGCCGCGCCGGTTGGGCGCCGCGCCCACGCGCTGGATTGGCCCGAGCGTTTGCCCGCGCGAGAATTCCTGCGCGTAGAGTTCCTTGTTGCGAGCCACTTCCACGCGGGTCTTCACCGAAAGCGCGTTGACCACCGAGATGCCCACGCCGTGCAGACCGCCCGAGGTGGCATAAGCCTTGCCGGAGAACTTGCCGCCCGAGTGGAGCGTGGAGAGGATCACCTCCAGCGCCGACTTGCCAGGGAACTTGGGGTGTTCGTCAACCGGGATGCCGCGCCCGTTGTCGGTGATGGTGATGCGCCCGGCGGTGCCGGGTTCCTCTTCCAGTGTGAACTCGATGCGGTTGGCGTGGCCGGCGACGGCCTCGTCCATCGCGTTGTCGAGCACTTCGGCGGCGAGGTGGTGCAGCGCCCGTTCGTCAGTGCCGCCAATGTACATGCCGGGACGGCGCCGGACGGGTTCAAGCCCCTCCAGCACCTCGATCGCCGAGCCATCGTAGGATTCGCCGGTTGCGGCGGGGAGCTTGTCAAACAGGTCGTCGGCCATGAGCGCGACTATAGGGGGAGCGCGATTCCGCAAGCAAGCGCGTAGCCAAGGTTTTTCCGCAGGCTCACCCGTTTTCGGGCCTTGAGAGCAGTATGGACCAAATCGGGAACAGTTTTATCCGTCCGTGCCGGGGTTATCGGCACGAACGGAAGCAACCGCCCGGGTCCTTGCGGGCCAATTGAAGGCCCGCGGCGAATCACTCGCCGAACTTGACCGGGGCCGGGCTGATGACCTTGACGGCGCCGGTCTGGACTTCGCGCACTTCCAGCGCCCGCTCGACAAGGCCGCCGCGCGTGAAGCGGAAAGCGCCGTCCACGCCCAGGAACCCGCCGGGGAAAGCCTTGGTGTCACGCAGGGCCTCCGCCGGGAAGCGTGAACCGGGCTTCCAGTCGCGCGCGACGCGCAAGGTCAGCAGGACGGCGTCGTAGCCCAGCGTGGCGATGCGGAAGGGCTGGCCGCCGAAGCGGGCACGGTAGCTCTTGGAGAACTGACCGAAGCGCTGGTCGGAAACGGTGGCGAACCATGCGCCGGCCAGTGCGGGGGTGGTGGTCAGCTCACGCTCGCCGCTCCACAGTTCGGTGCCGAGCACGCGCACGGTGGAGCCGCCGACTTTGACCGGGCCCTTGAACGCGGTCGCGGCGCGGGCCGAAAGGCTGCCGCTGTCGGCGATGAGGAGCGCGTCGAAGCCGCCCTTGGCCTTCACCCGCTGCGCGGCCGAAGCGATCGAGGCGGCACTGCGCTCATAGGGTTCGAGCGCGATCACCGAGCCGCCACCTGCGCGCACGGCGCCAAGCAGGGCGCTGCTGGTGCGGTCGCCATAATCGCCGCGCGGAACCAGCGCGGCGAAAGTCGAAATGCCCTGGGCGCGGGCATATTCGACCGTGCGGGTGACCGACTGGCCCGGCAGGTTGCCCATGATGAAGACGTCCTTGTTGGCCGCCTTTTCGTCGTTCGAGAACGAGATCACCGGCACCTTGGCGGCCCTTGCAACAGCGGAGATCGCCGGAATGTCGTCTGCCAGCAGCGGCCCCAGGATCAGCTGGTTGCCGTCAGCGACGGCCTTGCGCGCGGCTTCGGCGGCGTTGGCCGAGGTATCGTAGGTTGTGACGCGCAGATTCTTTGCCGAGGTGTCGAGCAAAGCCATGTTGGCGGCATTGGCGATCGACTGGCCGACACCCGCATTAGCGCCTGTCACCGGCACCAGCAGGGCCACGCGGTGGCGCTCGGTATCCACGGGGATGTCGCTTTGTGTGGGGCGCGTTGGCGGGGGCGGGGGAGGGGCGGTCGACGTCGGCGCCTTGGGTACCACGGCGCAGCCCGCGAGCACGGCCATCGCGGCTGCGGCGAGGAGATTGCGCCGATTGATCCGCCGATCTTGGCCTTTGTCGAACATTGCTTGCCGCTCCCTTGGTCTATGGGCCATGAGTCTGGTGATGGAAAACACACTTTCGCCGGGCCTGTACATAGTCGCAACCCCCATTGGCAACCTGGGGGACATCACCTTGCGGGCCGTCGACACCCTGAAAGGTGTGGCCGCAGTCGCCTGCGAAGACACCCGCATCACCGGAAAGCTGCTGCATCATCTGGGGATAAAGCAACGGCTTATCCGTTACGACGATCACGCAGGCGAGCATGACCGCGAACGCCTGCTTGCACTGATGGAGGCTGAACCCGTGGCGCTGGTGAGCGATGCGGGCACGCCGCTCATCTCCGATCCGGGCTACCGACTGGTGCGTACCGCGCGGGAGCGGGGCATTGCCGTCACCAGCCTGCCCGGCGCCAATGCCGCGGTGGTTGGCGTGACGCTTTCGGGTCTGCCGAACGACCGGTTCCTGTTCGCCGGCTTCCTGCCCAACAAGGCCAAGGCGCGCGAGGATACGCTTGCCAGCCTTGCCGCCGTGCCGGCAACGCTGGTGTTCTACGAAACCGCACCGCGTCTGGGGGCATCGCTGGCGGCGATCGAAGCGGTCCTGCCGGGGCGCGAGGTTGCCGTGGCGCGCGAGTTGACCAAGAAGTTCGAGGAATGCCGCACCGGCGCTCCGTCAGAGATCGCCGCGCACTACGAGGCGCATCCGCCCAAGGGTGAGATCGTCCTGCTGATCGCCCCGCCGGGGGATGAGGCCAAGGGCGAGGTCGATGTAGATGCCCTGCTGCTGGCAGCGCTGGCCGAGGCAAAGGCCTCGCAGGCCGCAGCGGCTGTGGCCAAGGCGACCGGGCTTGATCGCAAGACGCTTTACGCGCGGGCGATGGAGCTGAAATGACGGGGGAACTGAAATGAACACCCGCGCGCGGGCCGAGCGGGACGGACGGCGCGGGGAAACACTGGCTGCGGTCTACCTGTGGCTGACCGGTTGGCGGGTGCTGGCAAGGCGGGTGAAGACCCGGCGCGGCGAGGTGGACCTTGTCGCGCGGCGCGGACGGATGCTGTGCTTCGTGGAAGTGAAGTGGCGGCGCACCGGCAAGGAACTCGACATCGCCATCGACGAACGGCGGCTGCGGCGCGTGGCGGACGGCGCCGCGCTGCTGACCGCGCGCTACCAGCGGCCAGGCGACGACGTGCGCATCGACGTGATCCTCATCGCGCCCGGTCAGTGGCCACGCCGGATCATCAATGCCTGGCAGCCGATGGGATGATCGGCGACAGTTTAGCAAAGCTCAACGCTTGAAACTCGCAATTCCGGTCGCACCTTTGGGGCGTTGCGGCTAAGCCGCGCCCGACAACCCTTTCGCAAAGGCCGATACCTGCCATGAGCTTACGCGTAGCCGTCCAGATGGACCCGCTCGAAACCGTCAAGATCGGGGGCGACAGCTCGTTCGCACTGATGCTCAGCGCCCAGGCGCGGGGGCATACGCTGTTCCATTACGACGTACGCACTCTGGCCTATGATGCCTCGCACGGCGCCGCCGGACGGCTTACCTGCTGGGGCGCGCCGGTCACCGTGCAGAAAGTGGAAGGCGCTCACTTCACGCGGGGCGAATACCGGCTGATCGACCTTGGCGAAGACATCGACGTGGTGCTGATGCGCCAGGACCCGCCGTTCGACCTGGGCTACATCACCGCCACTCACCTGCTGGAGCGCCTTGCCGGGCGCACGCTGGTGGTCAACGATCCGGCCGCCGTGCGCAATGCGCCGGAGAAGGTCTTCGTCCTCGACTATGCGCGGTTCATGCCGCCCACCTTCATCGCCCGCCGGATCGAGGACGTGAAGGCGTTCAACCAGCGTAACCCGGGCGATCTCGTCATCAAGCCGCTTCACGGCAACGGCGGCAAGGCGGTGTTCCGGGTGCCTGCCGATGGCTCCAACCTCGGCGCGCTGATCGAGATGTTCGAGAACGCCTGGGTCGAGCCGTTCATGGTCCAGCCCTTCCTCCCCGACGTGTCGGAAGGCGACAAGCGCATCGTGCTGGTCGACGGCGTGTTCGCGGGCGCCATCAACCGCAAGCCGGGCGAGGGCGAGTTCCGCTCCAACCTTGCGGTGGGCGGATCGGCAGAGGCCAGCCAGCTCACTTCGGCTGAAGAGGAAATCTGCGCAGCGCTTGGCCCGGAACTCAAAGCGCGCGGGCTGGTTTTCGTTGGTATCGACGTGATTGGCGGAAAATGGCTGACGGAAATCAACGTGACTTCGCCCACCGGCATCGTGGCGATAGACCGCTTCAACGGCACCGACACCGGGGCCATGATCTGGGACGCCATCGAGGTCCGCCACGCGGCGATGTGATCGGCGCGTCCCATGGCTGAGTGGATCTACGAAATCGTCCGGCAGGGCGGCTATCTCGGCATCATGTTCCTGATGGCGATGGAGAATATCATCCCGCCGATCCCGTCCGAGGTCATCATGGGCCTTGGCGGGATCGCCGTAGCGCGCGGCGACATGCACTTCTGGCCGCTCCTGTTATGGGGCACGGCTGGAGCGGCGCTGGGTAATTACGTACTGTTCCTCATCGCCGACCGGCTGGGTTACGAACGCCTGCGCCCGTTCATAAACCGCTGGGGCCGCTGGCTGACGCTGGAGTGGCACGATGTCGAAGTGGCGGGTAAATTCCTTCGGCGGCACGGGCACTGGGTGGTTTTCGTGCTGCGCTTCATGCCGATGTTCCGCACGATGATCTCGGTCCCGGCGGGACTGGCACACATGGGGCACTTGCGGTTTCTTCTGTTCACCGCTGCGGGCGCTGCGATCTGGAACGCCCTGCTGATCCTGGGCGGGCGCTGGCTTGGCCATACGCTGTCCGAGGCGGAAGTGTGGCTGGGATGGGCTACCGTGGCGATCGGCGTGGCGACCGTGATCGGCTATATCTGGCGCGTGGCGACATGGAAGCCGCGCGAGGGCTGATCGCGGGAAATCTCCATTATCCCTGTTCTCTCGGATGCGCGTTGCGGTAGACGTCCAGCAAAGTCGCTGCATCCACCCGCGTATATATCTGCGTCGAGCTTAGCGACACATGCCCCAGCAATTCCTGAAGCGAACGCAGGTCCGCGCCCGCACCCAGCAGGTGCGTCGCAAAGCTGTGGCGCAAGGCATGGGGCGTGGCGCTTGCCGGCAAGCCCAGCACCACGCGCGCGCGCGCCACGGCCTTTTGCACCATCCCCTGAGAGAGCGGCCCGCCCTTGGCACCCCGGAACAGCGCCTTGTCCCGCTCTACCGGCCAGGGGCACTTTTCTACATAATCCGCGACGCCCGCACGCACGATCGGCAGCAAGGGCACCATGCGCTGCTTGCTGCCCTTGCCGGTAACCACCAGCGTCTCGGCCAATGGAAGCACCGCGCCGGTCAGCGACAGGGCCTCGGCAATGCGCAGCCCCGCGCCGTAGAGCAATAGCAGCACCGCCCGGTCGCGCGCGCCGATCCATGGCAGCGAGGCGTCTTCCTCGACAATGGAGGCAAGGTTCACCGCCTCGTCCGGGGTGATCGGGCGCGGCAGGCCCTTCTTCACGCGCGGCCCCTTGAGACGCGGCGGGGCCGCCTGCGCCATCCCGGCTCGGTTGCGGGCAAAGGAAAGGAAGGCCTTGAGCGCCGAAAGCTCCCGCGCGGCGGAGACATTGCCGATCCCGTCCTGCCGCCGCGCCGCGAGATGACCGCGCAGCGCCGGAGCCTCGATCTTCGCCAGCGAACCCCAGTCGCTGTCACCCAGCGCATCCAGCAGGCGCGAGGCCGTTGCCAGATAGGCGCGCACGGTATGCGGGCTGCGGCGGCGATCGTGTGCCAGATACGCGCCCCAGGCCTCCATAAGGTCGGCCTTTTGGGCCATCAGCCTTCGACCAGGCTTGAGGGCACCAGTTCGCCGAGCAGCCCGTCGAGCAGGCACATGCCGGCCTCGGTCACGCCGATCCACGAACCTTCGCGGCGGATCAGGCCCTGTCGTTCGTAGAAGTCCGCCTTGGACGTATCGCATAGCTGCGCCGGACGGTGGCCAAAGCGCTTCGCCATCACATCGAGGTCCACGCCTTCGCGCAGGCGCAGGCCCATCAGCATGGCCTCGCTCGCCTGTTCGGAGAGGCCAAGGCCGCGTTCCTCGACAACGCCGTGGCGCCTGGCGTCGATGCCGGCCAGCCAGTTCTCCGGCTTGCGGTGGCGCACGGTGGCAACGCCGCCGCGCCGTCCGTGGGCACCCGGGCCGATGCCGCAATAGTCCTGATAGCGCCAGTACGTCAGGTTGTGGCGGCTTTCCTCGCCAGGGCGGGCGTGGTTGCTGATTTCGTAGGCGGGCAGGCCGGCAGTTGCGGTCATCTCGCGGGTAAGGGCGAACATGTCGGCGCAGGCGTCTTCGTCCAGCGGCGTGAAGTCGCCCTTGCGCACCATCGTCTCGAAGCGCGTACCCGGCTCTATGGTCAGCTGGTAAAGCGAGAGGTGCCCCGTCCCGTAGGACAGCGCCTGCGAAAGCTCCGCGCGCCAGCCGTCCAGCGACTGGCCGGGACGGGCATAGATGAGGTCGAAGCTGACCCGGTCAAAATGCGTCTGCGCCACATCCAGCGCAGCCAGCCCTTCACCGGCATCGTGCAGCCGTCCAAGAAAACGCAGCGTCTCGTTGTCGAGCGCCTGAATGCCCAGCGACACGCGGTTGACGCCCACGCTTGCCAGCGCGGCATAATTCGCCGCTTCGACCGAGGAGGGGTTGCCCTCCAGCGTGATCTCGATGCCGGGCGCAAAGCCCCAGAGCTTTTCCGCTTCCTCCAGCAGCCGTGCCACGAGGGCAGGAGGCATCAGCGATGGCGTGCCGCCGCCGAAGAAGATCGAATCGAGCGGTTCGCCGCCTGCCAGCGCGTGTTCGTGGCGCATGTCGGCGAGCAGTCCATCCTGCCATGCGGCATGATCGACCCGGTCGCGGACATGGCTGTTGAAGTCGCAGTAGGGGCACTTTGCGAGGCAGAACGGCCAGTGGATGTATAGAGCGCGGGCCATCAGATCAGCTTACGCGCCGAATTGCTCCGCGACCAGCTTGGCAAAGGCATCGGCGCGGTGGCTGATGCGTTGCTTTTCCGCGAGCGGCAGCTCGGCGAATGACTGGTCGTGGCCTTCGGGTATGAATGCGGGGTCATAACCGAAGCCCATCGTGCCGCGCGGCGGCCAGCAGAAGGCGCCGTTCACGCGGCCCTCGTAGACGGCCTCATCACCCTCGGGCCAGGCGATGGCGAGGGTGCAGGAAAACCAGCACGAACGGTCGACTTCGGCGCCTTGCTGCGCGAGCAGGCCTTCGACCTTGCCCATCGCCATGTACCAGTCGCGGCCCGGATCGCCTTCAAACCACTGCCGCTCGGCCCAGTCGGCGGTGTAGACGCCGGGGCGCCCGCCCAGCGCCGTCACCGAAAGACCGCTGTCGTCGGCAAGCGCCGGCAACTGCGCGGCCTTGGCGGCGGCGTGGGCCTTTAGCAAAGCGTTCTGGGCAAACGTGGTGCCGGTTTCCTCAGGCTCGGGCAGTCCGAGCTGGCCGGCAGACAGGCACTCGATGCCGTAAGGGGCGAGCAGCGCGGAAATCTCGCGCAGCTTGCCCGCGTTGTGCGTGGCGATGACCAGGCGTTGTCCGTCGAGTTTCCGGGTCATCGAATATTCCTCACACATCAGGCGCATGGCCTCCACATTGGCGGAGGCCATGCAGGGTAGTTTTAGCGGCCAACAGCCTTGGCCTGCGCCGCGAAGATACCCTCGCAGCCGATGCGGGCAAGGCGCAGGAGGCGCAGCAGGCCTTCTTCGTCATACGTCGCGCCTTCGGCGGTGGCCTGTGCTTCGGCGATCTTGCCGCCTTCGATCAGTACGAAGTTGGCGTCGGCATCAGCGGCGCTGTCCTCGATGTAGTCGAGGTCGAGCACCGGGGTACCTTCGCAGATGCCGCAGGAAACGGCGGCGACGCGGGCCTGGATCGGGTCTTCCTTGATCTTGCCTTCGGCCATCAGCTTGTCGACGGCAAGACGCAGCGCAACCCATGCGCCCGAGATCGAGGCGGTGCGGGTGCCGCCGTCGGCCTGGATCACGTCGCAGTCGAGCACGATCTGGCGCTCGCCCAGCTTCTTCATGTCGACCACCGAACGCAAGGAACGGCCGATCAGGCGCTGGATTTCCTGGGTGCGGCCCGACTGCTTGCCCTTGGCCGCTTCACGGCTGCCGCGCGTGTGAGTGGCGCGGGGCAGCATCGAGTATTCTGCCGTAACCCAACCTTCGCCCTTGCCGCGCAGGAACGGGGGGACCTTTTCCTCGACCGAGGCGGTGACCAGCACGCGCGTATCGCCGAACGAGATCAGCACCGAGCCTTCGGCATGCTTGGTGAAGCCGGTCTGGATATCGATGGCGCGCATTTCGTCTGCGGCACGGCCTGAAGGTCGCATGGAGTCATCCTTGTCTGAAACTACGCTCGGCCCCTAGTCGCATAAGCCGCGGGGCCGCAAGTCCTGTGGAAGTCGACTGTGCCCAAGCGGGGCATTGCCTAAGCCGGGGCATGGCCTAAATGAAACATATGCCCACGCCGCCGATCACCGAAATGACCACCCGCGCCCGCGACATCTTCCGGCTGGTGGTGGAAGGCTATCTCGCCACCGGTGCGCCGGTCGGTTCGAAGATTCTGGCCGGGCCCGGGGGCATGAACCTGTCCTCTGCCTCGATCCGATCGGTGCTGGCGGACCTTGAGGGGCAGGGCCTGCTCGCCGCGCCGCATACCAGTGCCGGCCGGTTGCCGACCGAGGCGGGGCTTCGCCTGTTCGTGGACGGCATCATGCAGGTGGCCGAACCCACGGTGGAGGAACGCCTGGCGATCGAGAGCCGCATCTCGACCCCCGGCCCGATCGAGGCAGCGCTGGAGGCGACCAGTGCGCTGCTTTCCAGCCTCACCTCGGGCGCGGGCGTGGTCATGGTGCCCCGGCGTGAGCCGCGCCTGACGCACCTGCAACTCGTGCCGCTGGGGCCGGGAAGGGCGCTGGCCGTTTTGGTGGGCGAGGACGGCGGGGTGGAAAACCGCATCGTTGAACTGCCCATGGGCCTGCCGCCCGGTGCTCTGGAGGAAGCCTCCAACTACATTTCCGCGCATCTGATCGGCCGCACGCTGGCCGAAGCAGCGCTGGCGATGCGCGCCGACATATCCTCGGGCAAGTCGGCGCTCGATGCCGCCAGCCGCGACCTTGTCGAACGCGGGCTGGCCGTGTGGAGCGAGGACGCCATGGCCCGCCCGGTGCTGATCGTGCGCGGACAGGCGAATCTGCTGGACGAGGCGGCGCTGACCGATCTCGAACGGGTGCGCTCGCTGCTCGACGACCTTGAAAACAAGCAATCGGTCGCCGACCTGCTCGACACCGCGCGCGAGGCGCAGGCGACGCGGATATTCATCGGCTCGGAGAACCGGCTTTTCGCGCTTTCCGGGTCTTCGGTGATTGCCTCGCCGTACCGGGACCGGGAAGGAAAGGTGGTCGGCGTGGTGGGGGTTATCGGCCCCACGCGGTTGAATTATGCGCGCGTAGTGCCCATGGTGGATTTCACTGCCCAGAGCCTGGGCAAGCTCATCGGATAGCTGGAACAGTAGAAGAATATGACCGACGACAAGAAGCAGTCTCCCGAAGACCAGACTGTAGACGCCGCCGTGGCCGAGGAACTGAAGGGGGTTCCCGAGGATATGTTGGATTCCAAGGGCGAGAACGAAGAACTGGCGCAGTTGCGTGAGGAACTGGCCGGCGCGAAGCAGGAAGTGCTTTACGCCCGCGCCGAAACGCAGAACGTGCGCCGCCGTCTGGAAAAGGACGTCGCCGACACGCGCGCCTATGCCGCCACCGGCTTTGCCCGCGACATCCTGTCGGTGTCGGACAACCTGGCCCGCGCGCTGACGGCGATCCCCGCCGACATGCGCGAGGACGAGAAGCTCAAGGGCCTCGTCGCCGGGATCGAGGCCACGGGCCGCGAGATCGACAAGGTGTTCACCAGCCACGGCATCACCCGCATCGCCGCCATGGGCATGCCGCTCGACCCCAACCAGCATCAGGCGATGATCGAGGTTCCCTC
This sequence comes from Novosphingobium barchaimii LL02, assembly GCF_001046635.1. GTDB lineage: Bacteria > Pseudomonadota > Alphaproteobacteria > Sphingomonadales > Sphingomonadaceae > Novosphingobium > Novosphingobium barchaimii. The sequence continues at coordinate 770,129 of NZ_KQ130452.1, read as the reverse complement.
GGCCGATGTCGAAGCGGGCACGATCGTGCAGGAGCTCCAGGCCGGTTACATGATCAAGGACCGCCTGCTGCGCCCCGCGATGGTGGCCGTGGCCAAGAAGCCCGACTGATAGCGATGCGCTTGGGTCAGGGGGCTTCGACAAGCTCGGCCTGAGCGGATTTTGTTAAATGCATGACCCCGGCGGCGCTGCGTTTGCGTAGTGCTTTGCCGGGGTTATGTTTGCGGTCGGGCATTTTCCCGGCAAACACTGCTTATGCCGAGCGTTCCGAAGCATGTGTCGTTTTGTTGCGGCGGAACCTCTCGCGTTTTTCTCCGTTGACTTGGCATAGCATGACTTTTTCGGAGACCATCGATGCGTAAGTTTATCCTCCCCATCCTCGCAGCCGGTGCGTTCAGCATGGCTGGCTGTGCCAGCAACTACGGCGGTGAAGGCGCTCTCGCCGGCGGCGCACTCGGTGCAGGCGTCGGTGCCATTACGGGCGGCAACGTAGCCACCGGCGCGGCGATCGGTGCGGCAGCAGGCGCTGTGGCTGGCTCCACCGCAAAGAAGGATGGCGATCGCGGCTGCTATCGCTACGACCGCCGCGGCGACCGTTACTGGGATCGCGATTGCTGATCTGGGCGCGGACTAGATAACCCAAATGGGTCGCACGTGGGGCGCGGACGAAATATCGCCGCGCCCCGTTTCGTTTCACGACGCAGTTTGGTTTAGAGGCGGGCGCGGTCGAACGGCACTATGCCCCGGTAGCTTTCCAGTGGAGGCGCTCCCGGCACATCCACGCCAAGCCCCATCAAAAAGATGTGGCGTACGATTTCGGCCTGTTGCTCGATGCCGTAGCGCTCCAGCGTCCAGCCTGGACGCAAGGAATAGTCGTAGCGGCACAGCGGATGGCGCATCAGCGGCAGATACCACCGTCCCTTGCGCTGTGTCTGCCACACATGCGTCATCTCATGAATGAAGAGCCCCTGCAGCCCGAGCGGTGCCTGCGAGAAATCGCCTCTGTACAAGCTGGCTCGCGGGTGGAAATGCAAGTGGCCGCAAGGCGCCATCGCCGTGTTGACCGGCTGAAATGGAAACCATTTGCGCCGCCGCACTCGCACCGGGCCGCAATCGATCGCCTCGCCGAAGACGGAGCGGATCAGCGCCGCCTCGCCCGCCGTCAGCGCGCGTTCTTCTCCGGGTGGGACGCTCAGTGGTGCATCCCTTCCATGTCGCCCATGTCGCCCATGTCGCCGCCCATCGCCTCGACGGCGAGCGGCATCGACAGCTTGTCTCCGTCAGAAAACGTCATCGTCAACTCCGCCTTGCCACCGGCTTTGAGCGCGGCAGGCAGGTCGAAGACCATGACATGCAGCCCGCCCGGCGCGAAGACAACCGACGCGCCGGGGTCGACCGGCAGCGAATCGACCTTGCCCATGGAGCCGCCCTTGGTCTCGTGCATTTCGGCCTTGCCGGCGCCCAGAATACTGACGGCGGCCAGCGTAACCGGCTCGGCGCCGTCGTTGCGCACGGTGAAATAGACCGCCGCCGGGCGCCCGGCGATCACCGGAAGCACCAGCTTGCCGTCGCTCGCGACCAGTCCCGGCTTGGCATCGGGGCCGGTGAGGGTGGCCTCGTTCGAGGCGGTGGGGCTGTCCGGCTCCTTGCCGCAGGCGCCCAGCGCAAGGGCCATGGCAGTGCAAAGAAGCAGGGCGAGGGGGCGATGTGGTTTCACGGTCAAGGTATCCTTGTGACTTCGCCGGGGAAAAATCGCTCGCCTAATGCCATTCGAGAACACTTGTTCCAAGCAAAACCGCCCCTATATCGCGCCTCGACGACGTTAAGCGTCACCGAGCCGTGCAAGCTGCCTTGCCTTGTGTAAGGGAGGCGATCCGCACGGTGTCACCCACTGACGTGAGGAATGGGGATAATGGCTAAAGTAATTGGTATCGATCTTGGCACCACCAACAGCTGCGTCGCCGTCATGGACGGCGGCAAGCCCAAGGTCATCGAGAATTCCGAAGGCGCCCGCACGACGCCCTCGATCGTCGCATTCGCCAAGGATGGCGAGCGTCTGATCGGGCAGCCGGCAAAGCGCCAGGCCGTCACCAACGGCAACAACACGATCTTCGCGGTGAAGCGCCTCATCGGCCGCCGCTTCGACGATCCGGTGACCCGCAAGGACACCGAACTGGTCCCTTACACCATCGTCAAGGGCAAGAATGGCGATGCCTGGGTCCAGGCTGGCGGCGAAGACTACTCGCCTTCGCAGATCTCGGCTTTCACGCTGCAGAAGATGAAGGAAACCGCTGAGTCCTATCTGGGCGAGACGGTCACGCAGGCGGTCATCACCGTGCCTGCCTACTTCAACGACGCACAGCGCCAGGCCACCAAGGACGCCGGCCAGATCGCCGGTCTCGAAGTGCTGCGCATCATCAACGAGCCGACCGCGGCTGCGCTGGCTTACGGCCTCGACAAGCAGGACGGCAAGACCATTGCTGTCTATGACCTTGGCGGCGGCACCTTCGACGTGTCGGTCCTGGAAATCGGCGACGGCGTATTCGAGGTCAAGTCGACCAACGGCGACACCTTCCTGGGCGGCGAAGACTTCGATTCGAAGATCGTCGAATGGCTGGCCGAGAAGTTCAAGGCCAAGGAAAACATGGACCTGAAGACCGACAAGCTCGCTCTTCAGCGCCTGAAGGAAGCGGCTGAGAAGGCCAAGATCGAGCTGTCGTCCACCGCGACGACCGAGGTCAACCTGCCCTTCATCACCGCACGCATGGAAGGCGGCGCCACCACTCCGCTGCACCTCGTCGAAACGATCACCCGCTCCGACCTGGAGAAGATGGTCGCAGACCTGATCCAGCGCACTCTGGAACCCTGCCGCAAGGCGATCGCCGATGCCGGTCTTTCGGCCAAGGACATCGACGAAGTCGTGCTCGTGGGCGGCATGACCCGCATGCCCAAGGTGCGCGAAGTCGTGAAGGAGTTCTTCGGCAAGGAACCGCACACCGGTGTGAACCCTGACGAAGTCGTCGCCATGGGCGCGGCGATCCAGGCCGGCGTGCTGCAGGGCGACGTCAAGGACGTGCTGCTGCTCGACGTGACCCCGCTGTCGCTGGGCATCGAGACGCTGGGCGGCATCATGACCAAGATGATCGACCGTAACACGACGATCCCGACCAAGAAGAGCCAGGTCTACTCGACCGCCGAGGACAACCAGCAGGCGGTTACGATCCGCGTGTTCCAGGGCGAGCGCGAGATGGCGCAGGACAACAAGATGCTCGGCCAGTTCGACCTCGTCGGCATTCCGCCGTCGCGCCGGGGCGTGCCGCAGATCGAAGTGACCTTCGACATCGACGCCAACGGCCTCGTGAACGTGTCCGCCAAGGACAAGGGCACGGGCAAGGAACAGCAGATCCGCATCCAGGCCTCGGGCGGCCTTTCGGACAGCGACATCGACCAGATGGTTCGCGATGCCGAGAAGTTCGCCGAAGAGGACAAGAAGCGCCGCGAATCGGCCGAGGCCCGCAACCAGGCCGACAGCCTCGTCCATGCGACCGAGCAGCAGATCGCCGAGAACGGCGAGAAGATCGACGCCGCTCTGAAGGCTGAAGTCGAAGCCGCGATCGCCGCGGCCAAGACCGCGCTTGCCGGTGACGATGCTGCGGAAATCAACGCCAAGGCTCAGGAACTGAGCCAGGTGGCGATGAAGATGGGCCAGTCCATCTACGAGAAGGAGCAGGCTTCGGCTGCTTCGCCCGAAGCGGCCAAGGCCGGTGACGACGATGTGGTCGACGCCGAATTCTCGGAAGTCGATGAAAACAAGGGCTGATCAGTCCTGATGAAAACCCTGACCGCCACCGGTGCAAATCGCGCCGGTGGCGGTTAGAGTATTCCGGCGGGGAACTATCACGTGTCAGCTACTGAAATAGATTTTTACGAACTGCTCGAAGTCGAGCGTGGCGCCGATGACAAGGTCATCAAGTCGTCCTACCGCCGGCTTGCCATGCGCTATCACCCGGACAAAAATCCAGGGTGCGCCGATTCCGAAGCGAAATTCAAGCTCATCAGCGTCGCTTACGACTGCCTCAAGGACCCTCAGAAGCGCGCGGCCTACGATCGCTACGGCCATGCTGCCTTCCAGCAGGGCGCGGGCGGCGGCGGCGGCCAGGGCGGTGACTTCGGTGATATCGGCGACATCTTCGAATCGATCTTCGGCAGCTCGTTCGGCGGCGGCGGGCGTCAGCAGCAGCGCCGCGGCGCGGACCTGCGCTACGACATGGAAGTCAGCCTCGATGAGGCCTTCCGCGGTAAGAGCACCGAGATCACCATCGAAGTCTCGCAGGGGTGCGAACCGTGCAAGGGCACCGGCGCCGAGCCGGGCACCGCCAAGCGCGGCTGCTCGATGTGTGCCGGCCACGGCAAGGTGCGCGCGCAGCAGGGCTTCTTCGTTGTGGAACGCACCTGCCCGACCTGCCACGGCCGGGGCGAGGTCATCGAAAAGCCATGCCGTTCGTGCGGCGGCGAAGGCCGAGTGGACAAGCCGCAGACGCTGCAGGTGGACATCCCGCCGGGCGTGGATTCCGGCACCCGTATCCGTCTGTCCGGCAAGGGCGAGGCAGGACCGTTCGGATCACCTCCGGGCGATCTCTACATCTTCCTGCACGTCAAGCGTCACCGCGTCTTCGAGCGCGAGGGCACTACGCTGCTGACCCGAGTACCGATCACATTCACGACCGCAGCGCTGGGTGGATCGATCGAGATTCCCGGCATCGACGGGGAAGCGATCACCGTCGACATTCCCGCCGGCATCCAGTCGGGCAAGCAGCTGCGCAAACGCGGCACCGGGATGCCGGTGCTGCAGGGGCGCGGCCGTGGTGACATGGTCGTGGAGATTTCGGTGGAAACACCGACCAAGCTCTCCGTGCGGCAAAAGGAAATCCTGCGGGAATTGCAGGAGACCGAGACGGGTGACGAATGCCCCGGCTCCAAGGGCTTCTTCGACCGGCTGAAGGACGCCTGGAACGACCTGACCGAATAAGCGATTGCGGAGGGGAGTTCCGCCTGACGCAGCCTCGCGTCAGTCCGCAAGTCCCCTCCGTTAACCTTTTGCGGCGCTTGAATATTTTCAAGGGGGATGCGTAGGTATCCTAGCGCCTGGGCGTAAGCCCACCCCCCGCCAGAACCTCGCGCCGGATGCGCTTGACCAGCCCGGGATCGGCACGGAGCCGGGTCTTCTCCTCATCTAGGATGGCGATGAAGGCGCGGCGCTTGAACCCCAGCAGTTCCACCGGCGACATCGCGTGCTCGGCGCCCAGCGTCGATGCGATCATGTCCATAATACGCTCCGCCCCATGGAGACGTCCCCACAGATAATCGTTCTCGCGGTAGGTGCGGCTGAAGAAAGCACCGAAGTTGTAGAACTCGGTCCCGCGCAGCGTCTCGCCGGTGCCCCCGCGCCGGATCGCATGGCAGTCCTCGGGCGAAATCCGGTCGACCAGCACGGGATCGAACTCGTTCAGCCCTTCGCCGCGCAGCAGGGGCAGCGTTACGGTGTCGTAGAACGGGAATCCCAGATAGGCCAGCAGCACCCGCCGCCGCAGCGCCTGCGGCATGGCGGCCAGAGCCTGAGCCAGCAGATCGTCGACAGCGGCGTCGGCCTCGATCAGGTTACGCCGCTTTTCGATATGATCGACGACTGCTTGCGGGTCTTCAAAAAATGCCCGCGCCAGCGCCGGAAAATCATCGCCCAGCGCGGTCAGTGGCTCGCGCTCTATATAAAGCGAGAGCGCGGCATAGATCGCCGCGCGGGCGTTATCGCGGTCTTCTTCGGTGACGTCAGGCTCTGCTTCCCACTCCTGCGTCACCCGCCGCGCCAGCAGCCGCAGGCGGCGCACCCTGAACGCGATATCGTGCGCGCGGAAGAACCCGATCATCGCGGGAGAAACCGCCTCGCGCAGCGCCTGCATGCGATCGATCCCGCTGGCGGCAAGGTGCAGCATGAGCCGAGCCCTGATCGGGTCGGTCGATGGCAAATCCAGCTCCGGCGCTGCCTCCAGAACCATGCGGGCGATCATCGCCGCGATGCCGCTGAACTTGACCTGCGCATAGCCGTGATAGGCATATCCCGCCTGCTCCAACGCCGCGCCCTGCGCCTTGGCCCGCCACGCGGCGAGACGCTTTGGCGTCGGTCGGTCAAGGAACAGGGTATGGCCGAACAGCCTGTCCACCGTGTCCTCGATCTGCGGCCGCATGGCGAGAACGATCTCGCGCAGGGTCGCCATCTCACGCGACTGGCGGGCGAGGGTTTCCAGATTGTCTCGGATAGGCTGCTCGCGCGGGATCGCGGAAAGCGCGCCGAAGATCACCGGGAAGAAGCCGGGCAGGGCGGTATCGCGGCGCATCTCTGCGCCCAGGTGGTCGGGTGTTGGGTCGATATAGACAAAGCGCCGGTCGATTTCGCGCATGGCCGGCCGGTCGCGCAGCACCGCCATCGCATCCGAAAAGGGCGCGTTGACCAGCACTGAGCCATCAATCAGCGAGACCGAACCGAGTTCCCCGCGCCGCGCATGTTCGGGCATTACCCGCGCCAGGAAAGTGTCGCGCTCCGGCCAGGACGCGCCGTGTTCGGCGACAAGACGGTCGATCTCCTCGATCCTTAGCGGCGGGAAAGCGCCAGGGAAACTGGCCGAGGCCCGCGCCGCCAGCACCAGTTCCGGAATACCGGCCAGCGGCTGCCCGCTAGTTTTCCCGGCCACTGAATGGAAGCCCAAAGTCAGGCGGTGCTCGCTCTCCAGTACCAGTTCAGGCGAATGGAGCCGCAGCGTTTCAAGGTGGCCCTTGAAGTCGGTAGCCGTGACGAACAGGTCCAGCGGATGCTCCGCCGGTAGCAATGGTTTGCCTGCCGGCGCCTCGGCCATAGCCGTCAGCGCGCGGTAGAGCAGGCGCGAGAACCCGATGCCGCTGAACGGCGGCTCGAACCAGCGTGAGCGGATCAGGCGCGACAGCTTGTCGCGTACTTCCGCACGCGCCTCGGGCGCAACGCTGGCGCTCACCGCATTGCCGGGCCGGTGCAGCAGGTAGGAGACGAGGGGGCTGGCCCAGAACTTTGCCGCGCGCGATCCGGGCCGCGCCTCGGGATCGAGCAGCATGTCGACATCGGCATTGTCGAGCCATAGGTCGGTCAGTGGCTCCAGCGACTGCCCCGAATGAATCGCCTGCGCTAGGAACACGCTGTTGATGCCGCCCGCGCTAGCCCCGGCGACTATATCGGTCAGGATACGCAGGCGCACATTGCCTACACTTTCGAGCCGCTTGAGCAGGGCCAGATAAACCGCCGCGCTGCCCTCGGGCGCGTCCTCGCGTGACCATAGCGCACGGCTGGCCTGAAGGGCCTTCCACAGTTCCTTGGTGACGCCGTGCATGTAGACCGCAAGGCTGACACCGCCATAGCAGACCAGCGCGATCCGCAGTTCTTTCTGCTGCATTCACCTAGCTTGGCCCAGCGCGGCGATATTGGCAACATTACAAGAATGGCAATTGCGTTCTCATTCCGTTCCGGTTAGTCGAACAGCCATGGCGAAACCGAAACGTCGATTTATATGCCAGGCCTGCGGCGGCGTTTCCACGCGCTGGCAGGGCCAGTGCCCCGATTGCAGCGAGTGGAACACGCTGGCCGAGGACGCGCCGCAGACGATCTTCTCGTCCAAGCACGACTTGTCGTCAGGCGGGCGGCCGATCCTGTTCACGCCGCTCGACCAGCCCGGCGAAATCCCCAAGCGGCGCACCAGCGGCATCTCCGAGTTCGACCGGGCGCTGGGCGGCGGCTTCGTGCCCGGCTCGGCGATCCTGATGGGCGGCGATCCGGGTATCGGCAAGTCGACGATCCTGCTGCAGGTCTCGGCGAATGTGGCGAAGGCCGGCGGCCTTTCTGTCTACGTCAGCGGCGAGGAAGCCGCCGGACAGGTGCGTCTGCGCGCTGAGCGGCTCGGCCTTTCCAGCGCCCCGATCCAACTCGCGGCGGCAACTTCGGTGCGCGATATCCTGACCACGCTGGGCATGATGGACCCGCCGGCGCTGCTGGTGATCGATTCGATCCAGACCATGCATTCAGATCAGATCGAAGGCGCCCCCGGCACGGTCAGCCAGGTCCGCGGCTGCGCGTTCGAACTGATCCGCTACGCCAAGGAAAACGGCGTCATTCTGGTCCTCGTCGGCCACGTCACCAAGGATGGCTCGATCGCCGGCCCGCGCGTGCTGGAACACATGGTCGACGTGGTGATGAGCTTCGAGGGCGAGCGCAGCCATCAGTACCGCATCCTGCGATCCTTGAAGAACCGCTTCGGGCCGGTCGACGAGATCGGCGTCTTCGCGATGGAGGGTACGGGCCTCGCCGAAGTCGGCAACCCCTCGATGCTGTTCCTCTCCGGCCGCGAGGAACCAATGGCGGGCAGCGCAGTGTTCCCGGCGATGGAAGGGACCCGCCCGGTACTGGTTGAAATCCAGGCACTGATCGTACGCCTGCAAAGCGGAGCCACTCCGCGCCGCGCCGTGGTGGGCTGGGATTCGGGCCGGATGGCAATGCTTCTCGCCGTGCTGGAAGCGCGCTGCGGGCTGAGTTTCTCCAGCGCCGAAGTCTACCTCAATGTCGCGGGCGGCTACCGCCTGAGTGACCCCGCCGCCGACCTTGCCGTCGCCGCCGCGCTGATATCGGCGCTGGGCGACAAACCGCTGCCGACGACCGCCGTGTGGTTTGGCGAAGTCTCGCTCGCGGGGGAGATTCGCCCGGTCGCCCATGGCTCGATCCGGCAGCGTGAATCTGCCAAGCTTGGTTTTGAGAGCGCGTTCGGGCCTTCCAATGGACCGCCGCCGGAACAGGGGCTGAAATTTTCCGGGCTGGCAATGTTGCCCAACCTCGTTGACCGCATCCTGTCCGATGCCTAATCGTCTCCGTCTATGACTGGCTTCGACATTGCCGTGCTGCTCTTCGTGGGCCTCGGCGCCATTACCGGCTTTATCCGCGGCTTCGTGCAGGAGATCCTGGCGCTGGCCGCGTGGGTCTTTGCGATCTTCGCCATCCGCATGCTGCACACACCGGCCACGGCATGGCTGGAGCCGCATGTCGGTTCGGAATCGGGTGCAGCGGTGCTTGCTTTCGCGCTATGCCTCGGCATTCCCTTCGCGCTTGTGAAGCTGGTCGCCAGATGGGCGGGAAGCAAGAGCAGGGCCTCGGTCCTGGGGCCGATCGACCGGGTGCTGGGATTGGGCTTCGGCGCGGTGAAGGGCGTGATCATCATCGTGCTGGGTTTCTCGGTGCTGGTGCTGGGCTACGATACCGTATGGGGCGTAGGCGGCCGGCCTGACTGGATCACGACCGCACGGACTTATTCCTTCATAAACGCCAGCAGCGAAGCGCTCGTCCAGGTGATCGCCGAGCGCCGCCGCGAAGCTGTCGCCGCTGAGACGGCGCGCTGAGCGCTATGACCGCGGCGGTTCTCTACACCCCCGAAGTACTTGGCCTGACGATTGAACTGGCGCGCTATCCGCTCACCGACGATCTTGCGCTGCGCGGTGAGGGGCGCTCGAAGAGTTGCGGCAGCACCATTACCCTCGGTCTCTCGACCGGGGCCGGCGGCATTGTCGAACGGATCGGCGTACGCAGTCAGGCCTGCGCTGTCGGGCAGGCGGCGGCCGCCATCTTCGCAAGCGCTGCCGCAGGATTCACCTCGGACCAGATTGCGCAAGCACGCCGCGCGATTGCCGCTTGGCTGGGCGGTGAAGGTGACTTCCCGGACTGGCCGCGCCTTGACGCCATAGCCGCCGCGCGTGACTACCCGGCGCGCCACGGCGCCGTGATGCTGCCGTGGAATGCTGCCCTGGATGCACTTTCGCCCACGTAAATTAACGCCTGCCGGTGTGCTTGCGCCGCATGGAGCCTTCAGCCAGCGTTTTAGTCGAAAATTCCGCCAGTTATCGGATGTATTTCGGATATTCCCTCTTTTGCTGCGCAGCAATTTGTGTTGCAATGCGATATTGCAGGATGATATCCTAAACATCCGCAGGATTGGGGACTGGTAATGGCTGAAACGGCGTCGACTGACGACAACACCGTAATCATCAAGAAATACGCAAACCGGCGGCTCTACAACACCCGCTCGTCAAGCTATATCACGCTTGACCACCTCTCCAAGATGACCCGCGAGGGGGTGGACTACAAGGTTCTCGACGCCAAGACCGGCGCCGACATCACCCACACCATCCTGACCCAGATCATCATGGAAGAAGAATCCAACGGCGAGCAGATGCTTCCCGTGAACTTCCTGCGCGAACTCATCAGCATGTACGGCAATTCGATGCAGTCTCTGATCCCGCATTATCTGGAAGCCTCGATGGAAAACTTCCGGGCCAACCAGTCCAAGCTCGCCAAGGCATTCGAGGACAGCCTCGGCAACAACCCTCTGGCCAAACTGGCCGAGCAGAACATGGCAATGTTCCGCGCGGCGTCGTCGGCCTTCATGCCCGGCGCTGAAAAGGGTGATGCGCCCAAGGCGCCGTCCGAAGCCCCGGCGCCCGCCGCCGACTCGGCAGGCGATCTTTCCGCGCTGCGCGACCAGATGGCCGAAATCCAGAAGCGGCTCGACTCTCTGGGCAAGTAATCGGCTTCCGTATCTGGATCGAACTGATGGCACCCCGCGCGTCTCGGCCTGCCGCGCGCATCATCCTGCTGGACGATGCGGGCAGAATTCTGCTGTTCCGGTTCGATCCGCCGGACCGTGCGCCATTCTGGTGCACGGCAGGCGGCGCCGTCGATCGCGGCGAAACCTTCGAGCAGGCCGCGCGCCGCGAACTGCTTGAGGAAACCGGCATCACTGCCGATCCCGGGCCGGAAATTGCTCAGAAGCGGGCCGAATTCATCACCATCGAAGGCGTGCCGGTCATCGCCGACGAGCGCTATTTCCGTGTGCGCCTGCCGGCCGGTGTCGATCCCGATGCGATCGACACCGGCGGCCATACCGAACTCGAACGCGCGGTCATGAAAACCTGGCGCTGGTTCGACCGCGCTGCACTCGCCGCGCTGGAGGAACAGTTCTTTCCCGAAGATCTGGCAGACTTTCTCGATTAGCCGTTTCGCGGCGTTTGAACCTTGGCCCAAGTGCCGCTAACAGCGCTGCCATGAATCAGAAGTCCAACCAGACGCCCGCCATCCGCCACGCCCTCACCACCAAGCGCGAAGACGATTTCGCCCAGTGGTATCAGGAAGTCGTTTCCGAAGCCGAGATGGCTGAGGAATCCGGCGTTCGCGGCTGCATGGTCATCAAACCGTGGGGCTACGGCGTGTGGGAGCGCATCCAGCGCCTGATGGACGACCGTATCAAGGCCGCCGGCGTCCAGAACTGTTACTTTCCCCTGTTCATCCCGCTTTCCTACTTCGCCAAGGAAGCCGAGCACGTCGAAGGCTTCGCCAAGGAAATGGCGGTCGTCACCCATCACCGTTTGATCGGTGACGGCAAGGGCGGACTGGTGCCCGATCCCGAGGCGAAGCTGGAAGAACCGCTGATCGTGCGCCCCACCTCGGAGACGGTGATCGGCCAGGCCATGGCGCGCTGGGTGCAGTCGTGGCGTGACCTGCCGCTGATGGTCAACCAGTGGGCCAACGTGGTGCGCTGGGAAATGCGCACGCGCATGTTCCTGCGTACCAGTGAGTTCCTCTGGCAGGAGGGCCATACCGCCCATGCCGACAAGGGCGACGCTATGGAGGAAACCCTGCGCGCGCTGGAAATGTACCGCGATTTCGCCGAGGACGAGCTGGCGATGCCGGTGGTCGCTGGTGAGAAGCCCGAGAACGAGCGCTTTCCCGGCGCCGTCGCGACGTATTCGATCGAGGCGATGATGCAGGACGGCAAGGCACTTCAGGCCGGCACCTCGCACTATCTGGGCACCGGCTTCGCCCACGCCGCCGGCATCACCTTCCAGGACCGCGAAGGCACGCAGCAATATGCGCACACGACCAGCTGGGGTACGTCGACCCGGATGATCGGCGGCCTCATCATGGTTCACGGCGACGACGATGGCCTGCGCGTACCGCCGCGCGTCGCGCCGCAGCAGATCGTAATCCTGCCGATGCTGCGCGAAACGCCGGAAGACGACGCGCTGCTCGCGTACTGCGAGGAGCTGCGCAAAGCGCTTGCCAGCCAGTCCACGCTGGGCGAGCCGGTGCGCGTGCTGCTCGACAAACGCCCCGGCAAGGCCACGCAGAAGCGCTGGGCCTGGGTCAAGAAGGGCGTGCCGATCGTGCTGGAAATCGGCGGCCGCGATGCCGCGGGCGGCCAGGTTTCGATGCTGCGCCGCGACCGCCTGTGGAACGAAGCCGCCAAGGCCAACTTCGTCGGTATGGCCAAGGACGATTTCATTGCCCGCGCCGCTGCCGAGATCGAGGACATCCAGACCTCGCTCTATGCCGAAGCGAAGGCGCGCCGCGATGCCAACATTGCGACCGCCACCAGTTTCGATGAAATCGCCGCGTTCTTCTCCGACGACAAGCGCTATCCGGGCTGGGTCGAAGTCGAGTGGGCACGCCCCACGGGCGACGAACTGGAAGCTGTGGTGCAAAAGCTCAAGACGCTCAAGCTGACGATGCGCAACACCCCGCTGGGCGCGGCTCCGGCAACGGGTTCGTGCGTCTTCACTGGACGTCCGGCGGTGGAGAAGATCTACGTGGCACGGTCTTACTGATCCGGGCCGATGGCGCGCCCATTGCATTAGCGCGCCATCGGCTCCATTGCTGGCCTCATGCCTTTCAAGAACCGGCCCGCTCCCGGCTTGCCCACGCGCAAGCAGATCCTCGACTTCATCCAGAATGCGCCCGAAACAGTGGGCAAGCGCGAGATTGCGCGGCATTTCGGCCTGCAGGGCGCGGAGAAGATCCAGCTCAAGGCGCTTCTCAAGGACATGGCCGAGGAAGGCCTGATAGACGGCAAGCGCACCGCTTTCCACAAGATGGGCGGGCTGCCCAAGGTCACCGTGCTGCGTGTGATCGATATCGAGGAAGGCGAGGCCATCGCCGTGCCCGATACCTGGCAGCCCGATGACGCCACCCCGCCGCCGCGCATTCGCCTTATCGAGAAGGGGCCGCGCGGCCAGCGCCCGCCTGCCGCCCTGCGCAAGGGCGACCGCGTGCTGGCGCGGACCGAGGAGAGCGAAACCGGCTGGCGCGCTTACCCGATGAAGAAGCTGGAACTGCGCGCGGACCAGGTGCTGGGCGTGGTCGAGGTGGACACCGCCGGCAAGGCTTGGCTGGCGCCGGTCGACAAGCGCATCCGCAATTCCTCGCTGATTTCCGACCTTGGCGGCGCCAAGCCGGGCGAACTGGTGCTGGGCGAGCCGATCGGCAAGTCGATGCGGCCTTCGATCAAGGTGGTGCAGGTGCTGGGCGAACCGCTGGCGCCCAAGGCCTTCAGCCTGATTGCGATCCACAAGCACGGCATCCCCAACCACTTCGGACAGGAAACGCTGGACGAGGCGCAAGCTGCGGCGAAACTGCTGCTCAGTCATGACAAGCGCGAGGACCTGCGGCATCTGCCGATCGTCGCCATCGATCCCTCCGATGCGCGCGATCACGACGACGCGATCTGGGCCATGCCGGATGGGAAGGGCGGTTTTGATGCCCTCGTGGCCATCGCCGACGTCTCGTTCTACGTGCGCCCCGGGGGCGAGATCGACCGCGAGGCCCGCAAACGCGGCAACTCAGTCTACTTCCCCGACCGCGTCGTACCGATGCTGCCCGAAGTGCTGAGCGCCGATGTCTGCTCGCTGCGCTCGGGCGAGGACCGTGCGGCGATGGCCTGCCACATGAAAATCGACGCCGAGGGTCGCGTCACCGAATGGCGCTTTACCCGCGCCCTGGTCCGCATTCACGAGGTCATCGCCTATGAAGAAGCGCAGGCGCGGATGGACGAGGACCGCGCGGAGGATCACCTAAAGCATCTTTGGGCCTGCTGGGCAGCGCTGGCCACGGCGCGCAAGAACCGCGATCCGCTGGAACTGGAGCTGCCCGAGCGCCGCGTGCAGTTGGACGACAAGGGCCGCATCACCGAAATCGCCATCCGCGAGCGGCTTGACGCGCACAAGGTGGTCGAGGACTTCATGATCGCGGCCAACGTCGCGGCCGCCAAGGCGCTGGAATCCAAGGTCGCTCCGGTGGTCTACCGTATCCACGAGACGCCGAGCCGCGAGAAGTTGATGGCCCTCAAGGACTACCTCGCGACGTTCGAAAAGAAGCTGTCGCTCGGGCAGGTCATCACGCCGGGCCTGTTCAACCGGATGCTCAAGGACATCACCGGCGAGGCCGAAAAGGCGCTCATCATGGAAGCCGTGCTGCGCAGCCAGACGCAGGCCTATTACGGCCCCAGCAATGCCGGGCACTTCGGCCTGGCGCTGGGTTCGTACGCGCACTTCACCTCGCCGATCCGGCGCTATGCCGATCTTCTGGTGCACCGTTCGCTGGTCGACGCCTATGGGCTGGAGCAGCCCCGGCCCGACGGTAACATCCCCGCGACCTCTGGTCTGGCGGAGCGCGACCGCAGCGACCTTGGCCGCATCAGCGACGCGATCAGCAAGGCCGAGCGCCGCGCCATGGAGGCCGAGCGCGAGACGATCGACCGCTACGTCGCCGCCTGGCTGTCGAGCCGGGTGGGCGAGGTGTTCGACTGCCGCATCACCGGGGTCCAGAAGTTCGGCTTCTTCGCCACGATCCTCAGCCTCGGCGGTGACGGCCTCGTACCTGTCTCGACATTAGGAGACGAGCGGTTTGGCTATGACGAGAAGGCACAGGTGCTGGTGGGCGAACGCACCCGCACCACTTATGCCATCGGGCAGATCGTGCGTCTGCGCTTGGCCGAGGCCAACCCGCTGACGGGTGCGCTCAAGTTCGAGCTGGAGGACGCCGAAGGCAGCATCGAGCCGCGCGGGCGTCCGCAGCAGCAGGCCTTCCAGAAGCGCGGCAACCACTTGGTGGGCAAGCGCGGGCGGCCGGCGAATATCCGGCACAAGGGGAAGAACAAGCGGTAGGCTGGCGCCGTGCCCTGCCTTCATCCTTCGAAAAGCTCAGGATGAGCGGAGTTGGGTGGGGCAGGGGCTGCCAGCAAGCGCAGTCTGAACGCCTTCGATTTTCCGCTCATGCCGAGCGTGTCGAAGCCTCGTGACCATCCGCTGCCTTCGCAGCAAATCTCAGCTCAACCGTTCAATCGCATCCGCGTCCAGTCCGCCGGGCACCACGAAAACCGGGCAGGTCATGTGCGCCATGCCCGCGCCGGTGAAGTGCGCGACAAGCGGCCCCGGTCCGCCTTCGTTCGCGGCGCCAAGCACCAGCGCCGAAACCTCCGGATGTTCCTCAAGGTATTTGCGCACCACCTTGATGTCTTCTCCAACGCGTACAGATATTACCGGCATCTTCGCGCCTTGCGACAAAAGGTTTCCGGCAGCCGCCGTCACCAGCGTTTCGGCGCGTGCGCGGGCCTCTTCCTCGATGGTGGCCTGAACCCCGGCGAATGCGTTGAAGGGCTGCGGCGGGACGAGCGCAAGAAGGTGCAAAGCCCCGCCAGTCTTGGCCGCGCGCCTTGCAGCGAACTGCAGCGCGACCAGCGCTTCGTCGCTTTCATCGACAATCACCAGGTAGATACGCATGGCCGTTCCCTCTCAGCCCGGCTTATCGGGCCGATTGAACTACTGCGCAAGCCATCACAGTTGCGAAAAAAGGAACGCCAAGGCGCTTGTGCGCGCGCGCCAAAATGTCCAAGGAAAGGCCAACCCGCAGACCCTCCCCAGGATAACAAGGGACGAAATCGCTTCCATGCCCATCGAGATCAAGATGCCCGCCCTGTCGCCCACGATGGAAGAAGGCAAACTCGCCAAATGGCTGGTCAAGGAAGGTGACACCGTTTCCTCCGGCGACATCATGGCCGAAATCGAAACCGACAAGGCCACGATGGAGTTCGAGGCCGTCGACGAAGGCACCATCGGCAAGATCACCATCGCTGAAGGCACCGAAGGCGTGAAGGTCGGCTCCGTGATCGCCGTGCTTCTCGGCGAGGACGAGGACGCCTCCGCCATCGACGCCGCCCCCAAGGCTGACGCCCCCAAAGCCGACGCGCCTAAGGATGAGGCCGCCAAGGACGAAACCGCTAAGGTTGAAACCAAGTCCGCACAGCCCGCTCCCGCCGCCAAGGCTGAAACCAAGGCTCCGGCCGCAACCCAGGAGGGCCGCGTGATCGCATCCCCGCTTGCCAAGCGTATCGCCGCCGCCAAGGGCGTCGACATCGAAGCACTGACCGGCACCGGCCCCAATGGCCGCGTCGTCAAGGCTGACGTCGAAGCTGCCCAGCCGGGCGCTGCCAAGGCGAAGAAGGCCGCGCCTGCCGCTCAGAACGACACCGCTCCCGCCGCGCCGGCTTCCACGGTCGAGATGGCCGCGGAAACCCGCGCACTGCTCGACGCGCGCATCCCCCACAGCGTCGAGAAGCTGTCCGGCATGCGCAAGACGATCGCGCGCCGCCTTACGCAGTCCATGCAGGAAGCGCCGCATATCTACCTCACGGTCGACGTGCGCCTCGACAAGCTTATGGCCCTGCGCGCCGACATCAACACCGCGCTGGAAAAGCAGGGCGTGAAGGTTTCGGTCAACGACATGCTCATCAAGGCCCTTGGCCTGGCGCTGATCGAAGTGCCCGAATGCAACGTGACCTTCGCTGGCGGCGAGCTCATCAAGTATGAGCGCGCCGACGTTTCGGTGGCGGTTTCGATCCCCGGCGGCCTGATCACCCCGATCGTGCAGGACGCCAACGGCAAGTCGCTTTCGGCGATCGCCAAGGCCAGCAAGGACCTGGCCGCTCGGGCCAAGGACGGCAAGCTCAAGCCTGAGGAATACCAGGGCGGCACCGCCTCGATCTCGAACATGGGCATGATGGGTATCAAGCAGTTCACTGCCGTCATCAATCCCCCGCAGGCGACCATCCTCGCCATTGGGGCAGGCGACAAGCGTCCCTGGGTCATGCCAGACGGTTCGCTGGGAGTAGCAACCGTGATGACAGCAACCGGCAGTTTCGATCACCGCGCCGTGGACGGCGCCGATGGCGCACGCCTGATGGCCGCGTTCCGCAACTATGTCGAAAACCCGCTGGGCATGGTCGCCTGAGATGGAGCATGAGGCCGGAGACCTCGTCATTCGCGTGACCGCGATGCCGACCGACCTCAACCCCTATGGCGGCGTCTTCGGGGGCTGGCTGATGAGCCAGCTTGCCCTTGGCGCCGCTTCTCTGGTGACCCGGCGCACCGGCCACAAGGCCGTGGTCGTGGGTGCGACCGACTTTACTTTTCCCGGCGCGATGGTCGTGGGCGATGAACTCAACGTCTTTGCGCAGGTGGCAAGGACCGGGCGAACTTCGATGACCATTGTCACGCGCGGCTTCGGCCGGGCGCGGGCGAGCGAGGATCAGGTCGAAGTCGCCGCCGGCACTTTCACCTTCGTTACGCTGGATGAGAACGACCGGCCACGTTCGATCGCCACGACCATGGGTGTCGATTGATATATGACTGAAGAATACCGCGAACCCGTCATACGCATTACCGCGATGCCTGCCGATGCCAACGCGTACGGCGACATCTTCGGTGGCTGGCTGATGAGCCTGATGGACATGGGCGCCGGCCTGATCGCCGCGCGCCATTCGCACGGCCGCGCGGTGACCATCGCGATGGACGGCATGCAGTTCCACAAACCCGTGAAGATCGGCGACGAAGTCTCCGTCTACGGAAACTTGCGCAAGGTGGGGCGATCCTCGATGACCATCGCCATCGAGGCGTGGCGGCGCCACCGTCATGAAGAAGAACAGGTGAAGGTGACCGAAGCGGTCTTCACCTTCGTTGCGATCGACGATGCGGGCAAACCCCGCGCTATCGAACAGGAGAGTTGATTCAGTGGCTGATACTTACGACGTCATCGTTCTCGGTTCCGGCCCCGGCGGCTACGTTGCCGCGATCCGCGCGGCGCAGCTGGGCCTGAAGACCGCCATCGTCGAGCGTGAACTGCTCGGCGGCATCTGCCTCAACTGGGGCTGCATCCCGACCAAGGCCCTGCTGCGCTCGGCCGAGATCCTGCACCACATGAAGCACGCCAAGGACTACGGGTTGGCAGCGGACAACATCACCGCCGACCTCGACGCCATCGTCAAGCGTTCGCGCGGCGTGGCCAAGCAGCTCAATCAGGGCATCACGCACCTGATGAAGAAGAACAAGATCACCGTGCACATGGGCACCGGCAAGCTCGTCGCGCCCGGCAAGCTGGAAGTGACCGGCGACAAGGGCGCTGAAACCCTGTCGGCCAAGCACATCATCATCGCCACCGGCGCCCGCGCCCGCGCCCGCGATCTGCCAAAGGTCAAGGCCGACGGCAACCGTGTGTGGACCTATCGCCACGCGATGACGCCGAAGGAAATGCCGACCAAGCTGCTGGTCCTGGGTTCGGGCGCCATCGGCATCGAATTCGCCAGCTTCTACAACGACATGGGCGTCGATGTGACGGTCGTCGAGATGCTCGACCGGATCGTGCCGGTCGAGGACAAGGACATTTCGGTGTTCCTGGAAAAGTCGCTGACCAAGCAGGGTATCAAGATCCTGACAGGCGCCAAGGCCGGCGACGTAGTGCCGTCCGACAAGGGTGTCAGCGTCAAGATCACCCCCAAGGGCGGCAAGGAAGAGACGCAGGAATTCAGCCACGTCATCGTCGCCATCGGCATCGTGCCCAACGTCGAGAACATTGGCCTGGAAGACCTGAAGATCGAGCCGGACGAGAAGTTCTTCGTCAAGGTGGACGACTATGGCCGCACCAACGTCCCTGGCGTCTGGGCCATCGGCGACTGCGTGAAGGGCCCATGGCTGGCGCACAAGGCCAGCCATGAAGGCACCACAACGGCCGAATCCATCGCCAAGGAAATGGGCAACAAGGACGTCCACCCGCATCCGCTGGATCGCAACAACATCCCGGGCTGCACCTATTGCCATCCGCAGATCGCGTCGGTCGGCATGACCGAGGCCAAGGCCAAGGAAGCCGGTTATGAGGTCAAGGCCGGAACCTTCCCGTTCATCGGCAACGGCAAGGCCATCGCGCTTGGCGAGGCAGAAGGCTTCGTCAAGACGGTGTTCGACGCCAAGACCGGCGAACTGCTGGGCGCTCACATGATCGGGGCGGAAGTGACCGAGATGATCCAGGGCTACGTGGTGGGCAAGACCCTCGAAACCACCGAGGCCGAACTGATGAACACGGTGTTCCCGCACCCGACGATCTCGGAAACGATGCACGAGGCGACGCTTGCCGCTTACGGACGCGCGCTCCACATGTGACGTGCATTCATTGCGAAGCGAAAGGGGCGGGCCGCAAGGTCCGCCCCTTTTCGTTTGGGTCAGCTCCGGTGTTCATGACCGGACGCGGCTTTCTGTGGTTACCCGGCTGCCCTGACGATATGTTCGAACACCGCGACATGCAGCGGCTCGGCGAATTCGCAGCCTACGGCGCCGTCACGCACCCAGCAGATGCGGGCGCTCAGGAGCTGAAGCCCGGGAATGCGGATGCGCAGCGGCACTTCGGGCCGCGCGTCGGCGAAACTGGCTATGCGGAAACCGCCGGGGGAGAGGTCTTCCAGCCGCGCCACTTTCCAGGGGCGGGTGCCCTGACGTACTTCGCACAGAATCTCGACGCCGATTCGCGTGGAACGCGCCGCGTGCCCATCGTTCCGACCATTGATTCCGTCGTGCTGCAATGTTCTCTCCTTGGACGAGATGCACGCTTGGCGCGCAAGGCGTTACCATGTCGTTAGCGTTTCGACGCAGAGTGTCTCCAAAACGGTGGAGCGTCTGATTTTACCGGAAATTCCGTGCCAGAACGAACAGCTTCGGATCTTCTTCAAGGGGTTCGGGCGTGAAGCCTTTCTCGCGTTCAGGATCGATGGCGGCGTGGTTGTCCTGGCTCACGATCGAGACTGCCCGGCGGCATCCTCTCCCGTGCGTCACGTCTTGATCCAGATCACAAGCGGCCCCACTTTCGGCACTGCCTGCTGTCCTGACACCGATGTTCGGTGTCGTGACCGCGCGCCGGCCGTGATAAGGCTGCATCAAGGCCGGAAGAGCCCGGCACGAATGACGCGAGAGGAGAGCATCCAAATGGCTGACGCCGTCTATCCCGTACCCACCGAGTGGGCCGAGAATTCCCTGATCGACGACGCCCGCTACCAGGAAATGTACGAAAAGTCGGTTGCGGACCCGGACGCCTTCTGGCGCCAGGAGGCCCAGCGCCTCGACTGGATCAAGCCATTCACCGTGGTCAAGCAGACCAGCTTCCATGAGGAAGACTTCGGCATTTCGTGGTTCACCGATGGCACTCTGAACCTCTCGGCCAATTGTCTCGACCGGCACCTGGACGCACATGGCGATGACATTGCGATTCTATGGGAGCCGGACAGCCCGGACCAGCCGGAACGCCGCATCACTTATCGCCAGCTTCATGAACAGGTCTGCCGTTTCGCCAATCTCCTCAAGGCGAAGGGCGTCAAAAAGGGCGAGCGCGTCACCATCTACCTGCCGATGGTGCCCGAGGCTGCCGTCGCCATGCTCGCCTGCGCCCGGATCGGCGCGATCCACTCCATCGTTTTCGCCGGCTTCTCGCCAGACGCGCTGGCGGGCCGCATTACCGATTGCGACAGCCGCATCGTGCTCACCGCCGACGAGGGCCTGCGCGGCGGCAAGAAAGTTCCGCTGAAAGCCAATGTCGACGAGGCTGTACAGCGCTCGTCCTGCGTCGATACGGTGATCGTGCTGGCCCATACCGGCGGCGGTACGCCTTTGGTGGAGGGCCGCGATATCGACTGGGCCTCCGCCGTCGCCGACCAAAGCGCCGATTGCGCGCCTGAGGAAATGAATGCGGAAGACCCGCTGTTCATCCTCTACACCTCCGGCTCCACCGGCAAGCCAAAGGGCGTGCTGCACACCACCGGCGGCTATTCGGTATGGGCCTCGATGACGCATGAATACGTCTTCGATTACCGCCCCGGTCAGATTTTCTGGTGCGCGGCGGATGTGGGCTGGGTGACCGGCCACTCTTACGCCGTCTACGGCCCGCTGATGAACGGCGCGACCACGGTCATGTTCGAAGGCGTGCCCAATTTCCCCGATCCCAGCCGGTTCTGGCAGATCGTCGACAAATTCGGTGTCGAGATATTCTACGGCGCTCCCACGGCCCTGCGCGCTCTGATGCGCGAAGGCGACGACTGGGTGAAGAAGACCAGCCGCAAATCACTGCGCCTGCTGGGCAGCGTGGGCGAGCCGATCAATCCCGAGGCATGGTCGTGGTATCACGAAGTCGTGGGCGAGGGGCGCTGCCCGATCGTCGACACTTGGTGGCAGACGGAAACCGGCGGCATCATGATCACCCCGCTGCCGGGCGCCACGGCGCTGAAACCCGGCTCCGCCACCCGCCCGATGTTCGGCGTTCAGCCCAGGCTGGTCGATACCGAGGGCAAGGAGATAGAAGGCGCGGGCGACGGCTGCCTGGTCCTCACCGACAGCTGGCCCGGCCAGATGCGCACCGTCTGGGGCGATCATGACCGGTTCTTCCAGACTTATTTCAGCACCTTCAAGGGCACCTATTTCACCGGCGACGGCTGCCGCCGCGACGAGGACGGGTACTACTGGATCACCGGGCGCATCGATGATGTCATCAACGTCTCGGGCCACCGCATGGGCACGGCCGAAGTAGAAAGCGCGCTCGTCGCTCATCCCAAGGTCGCGGAAGCGGCGGTGGTGGGCATGCCGCACGAGATCAAGGGGCAGGGCATCTACGCCTTCGTCACCACCAATGCCGAAGTCGAGCCGGACGAGGCCCTGCGCAAGGACCTCATCGCCTGGGTCCGCCATGAGATCGGCCCGATCGCCACGCCCGATGTGATCCAGTTCGCACCTGGGCTGCCCAAGACCCGCTCGGGAAAGATCATGCGCCGTATCCTGCGCAAGATCGGCGAGAACGACTTTTCGAACCTGGGCGACACTTCGACGCTGGCGGACCCTTCGGTGGTCGACAGCCTGATCGCCAACCGGCCTCAGCCCGCCGCCGCCTGATTTCGAGGAAACCCTGGCGACGGTCGGTAATGATATTGCCGGCCGTCTTTGCTAAATCTCCGATTGTTCCCCATTATTCGAGACCGAGTTGCATCAGTTAAATATTGTTACACCGGCAATATTCGCCTTATCCAAGTAATGATCCGGGCCTACAGTTTCGTTGATGTGGCCTTGTGCCATGTGACT
Source organism: Novosphingobium barchaimii LL02 (assembly GCF_001046635.1). Classification (GTDB taxonomy): domain Bacteria; phylum Pseudomonadota; class Alphaproteobacteria; order Sphingomonadales; family Sphingomonadaceae; genus Novosphingobium; species Novosphingobium barchaimii. Next base: position 747,802 of record NZ_KQ130452.1, on the reverse strand, counting down.
GGAGGGGCATATCATGAAGAAATCCATCCTCATTCTGGCCGCGCTGTTCGCGGCGCCTGCCGCTCATGCGCAAGCGGCGGTCGGCAAGGCCCCCTCCTGCCCTGTAGGCACCCAATACACGACGATCCGGCACAGTGCCGTAATTCCCGGCAAATGGGCGACCTTTGAAAAGGCCGTTGCCGACCATCAGGCATGGTATGCAAAGCATGACAGCACCACGACCACGACCATCGTGCGCATGCTCGCCCGGCGCGGCAGCGCAGCGCCCTTGTCGGACAGCGATGCCGTGACCATCACCCGTTATGCAGACAAGGCCCCGCCACCCCATGATGCAGGCTGGGAAGCCTTTACCGCCGAATATAAGGCGAGCAGCACCATCAAGGATGAAATGCGCGTCTGCATGCCCGCCAGGGCACGGTAATTGCGCGCGGGCTTTGAAACGTCGGGGCGCGTTTGACGCTACCCTGAATTTGGCTCTGATATCGCGCTGCTTCGTCCTTGCGCCGTGCCGCGCGGGCGGACAGGATGCGCTTTGCGACGCAACTGTCAGGGGCTTTATCCATGCGCTTCAACCTTCCGGTGCTCATCTCGCTGGGGGCCAGCCTGCTGGTCTCCACCGCCGTGCAGGCCAAAGGCCATCCCGAGGCGGAGAAGCAGGTGCTGGACCTGTCGAAGCAGACGATCGCGCTCAGGTCCGTGCGGGGGCCGGGCAACATGACGCCGCAGGTCGCCGAAGTGCTGAAGGCTGCCCTGCTCAAAGCCGGATGGGACGCGAAGGACATCGAGATCGTCCCGCTGGACGACACAGCCTATCTGATCGCCACCTGGAAAGGCAGCGACCCGGCGCTTGGCCCGGTGGTGCTCTCAGCCCACATGGACGTGGTGGAAGCCAAGCCTGCCGACTGGGAGCGAGATCCTTTTACTCCGATCGTAGAGAACGGCTACCTGTTCGGGCGCGGCTCCAGCGATACCAAGTTCGAGGCGGCGCTGGCTTTGTCTTCGGTGATCGAACTGCGGCGTCAGGGCTTCAAGCCGAAGCGCAGCATCGTCATCGCCTATTCCGGCGACGAGGAAACCACCATGGACACCTCCAAGGTGATCGCGCAGCGCCTCAAGAATGCCGATATCGTCCTCAACGTGGACGGTTCGTCGGGCACGCTCGCAGAAACCGGAAAGCCGCTGTACTGGAGCTGGCAGGGCGGGGAGAAGACTTACGTCGACTACAAGGTCGATGTCACCAACCCCGGCGGCCATAGCTCCGCCCCGCGCCCCGAAAATGCGATCGTCCAGTTGTCCGAGGCGATGGCGAAGATCGGTGCGTATCAGTTCAAGCCCGAAGTCAACGACATCACCCGTGAATACTGGACCCAGGCCGCCAGGATCGAGCCTGACGCCAAACTGGCCGCTGCGATGAAGGCCTTCGTCGCCAACCCGCAGGACGATGCTGCGCTGGCGGTACTGCGGGCCAATCCGGCGACGGTGGGCAAAGTCTCGACGACCTGCGTACCGACGATGATCGCGGGCGGTCATGCCCAGAACGCGCTGCCGCAGAGCGCCACCGCCAACATCAACTGCCGCATCTTCCCCGGCCATACCCGGGCAGAGATCATGGCAGAACTGGAGAAAGTCGCGGCGATGCCGCCTGCGAAATTCAGCGACGTGACCGGCGACGATTCCGTCGAAGCGCCGGCCTCTCCGATGCGTGCCGATTTCGTGGCGGCCGCGCGCAAGGCGGTGACGGCGGCCTGGGGTCCGGTGCCGATCATCCCGACGCAGGCATCGGGCGCATCGGATTCGATGTGGTACCGCGCGCTGGGCGTGCCCAGCTACGGCGCGAGCGCCTCGATGAGCAAGGACTCAGACGATTTCTCGCACGGTCTGAACGAGCGCATTGCCCTGCTGAACATCGCGCCGGGCGTTACGTACTATCTCAGCCTGCTCAAGGACTTGACGGCCAAGTGAAACGCGCCGGGCTGACCGCCGCCCTGGCCCTGACGGCGCTGGATTTCACGGCGCTGGCGCAGACCGCAGGGGCCCGGTCGATCTACGTTGCCGCGGGCCGGTTGGTCGACGTGGCCAAGGGCACGGCAACGACCGGTCAGTGCGTGCTGGTTGAGGACGATCGCATCGCGCGCGTCGAGACCTGCGCCGCGACGCCGCCGGGCGCGCAGGTGCTGGACTGGTCCGCCTATACCGTGCTGCCTGGGTTGATCGACCTGCACACACATCTTGCCGACACCGGCCAGAGCGCGGACGTGGCAGCGCCCCTCAAGACCTCGCCGCAGGCCACAGCCCTGATCGGGGCGCACAATGCGAAGATCACGCTGGAGGCGGGCTTCACGACCGTGCGCGATGTCGGCACCTATCGCGGCCTTACCGACGTCGCCCTGCGCGATGCGATAGCAGGCGGCATGGTGCCCGGCCCGCGCATGTTCGTGGCTGGGGCCTATATCACCGCGCCCGGCGGCGGCGGCGAACTCAACGGCGTGGTCCGCAACGACGAACTGCCCGCCGACATGCGCCTTGGCGTCGTGCGCGGAGCAGGCGAAGCCCGAGAGCGGACCGAATATCTGTTCTCCCACGGCGCCGACTTCATCAAGATGATCGCCACCGGCGCCGTCCTCGCCATCGGCACCGAGCCGGGCAAGGTCGAACTCTCGGACGACGAGATGCGTGCCGTCGTCGCGGTCGCCAAGGCTCACGGCAGCTACGCCACCGCCCACGCTCACGGGGCCGAGGGCATCAAGGCGGCCATCCGCGCCGGGGTCCACAGCGTCGAGCATGCAAGTCTGATCGATGACGAGGGTCTCGCCATGGCGAAGAAGGCCCGCGTCTGGCTCATCATGGATATCTACGACGGAGACTGGATCGACCAGCAGGGCACGAAGGAAGGATGGCCCGAGGAATACCTGCGCAAGAACCGCGAGACAACCCAGGTCCAGCGCGATGGTTTCGCCAAGGCGGTGAAGCGCGGCGTCAAGCTGGCCTTCGGGACCGATGCAGGCGTTTATCCACACGGCTTCAACGCGCGCCAGTTCGCCTACATGGTCCGTTATGGCATGACGCCCGCGCAGGCGATCCGTTCGGCAACAATCGACGCCGCCACGCTGATCGGTCATGAGAAGGAACTGGGTTCGATAGAGCCGGGCAAGTTCGCAGACATGATCGCGGTGCAGGGCGACCCCCTGGTAGACGTGCGTGCGCTGGAAAGCGCGGCTCATGTCATGAAGGGCGGCGCGATCGCAAAATGACGCGCTGAGCGGTCGGCTGGCAAAGACAAATTCTTGCGAATTTCGTGTCCTGATAATTCTCCACGTAAAATAAGTTTATAGCACCGTCATTGCCGGAAAAGTGCCAGTAATGCCTCTTGCCTATGCTTCTGTTAAGGAAAGTTATCTGGACGATATTTCGCGAGTGTGATGTAGTTTTGCTCAGGCGATTACCCGCTGTCGTGCCGGAGCTTCTATGCCCACGCTTTCGATCTGCATTCCGACATACAACCGCTCCCACTACCTCGCTGAACTTCTTGACAGTATCATTGCTCAGGACATGCCCGAGATCGAAGTCGTCGTCAGCGACGATGGCTCGCCGGACGACACTGCCGCTCTCGCGCGGCGCTATGGCGAGAGGATCGCGCGGTTCACTTTCCTGCACCAGCCGGTCAATATCGGCGTCGACCGTAATATTCGGGCCGTCACGGAAGCCGCGACGGGCGACTACATCTGGTTGATCGGCGATGACGATCGTCTGGAACCGGGCGGTGCCCGCCGGGTGATGGATGCTATCGAGCGCTGGCCGGGAGTGGTCGGACTGACGCTTGGTGTGGTCGATTACGACGTGACCCTTCGCCATGTCACCGGCCTGCGAGTCATGCCCAGGACGCAGATGATCGAAGGCGCGGCGGCGGTTTTCAGCCGCACGGCGGACTTGCTCGGCTACATATCGGGGACCGTCGTGGATCGCCGCAAGTGGAACGTGGCCAGCGCCGATCCCAGTGCGCGCGCCATGAAGAACCTCTACTCGCCGGTCTACATCCTGGGCCGCGCGGTGGGCGCTGACGGTGGGTGGGGCATCGTCAACGAGCCTTGCATCGGATTCCGATCCGGCAACGATCAGCTCAAGCGCAGGGTCGGCTGGCTGGAGCGCTTGAAAATCGACGTGCGTGCTTATGACGAGATCGCAGACCTGCTTTTTGCTGGCGACTGCATCGCACACCGGGCGATGTGCAAGCGGGTGTTCGATACGCACATCCTTGCCCGCATCGTCAATGCAAGGACAGGCGGGGAAGATTCCGGAGAGAGGCTGGATGCGGCGATCTACCTGATCGGTCGTTATGCGGCGATGCCCCGACTGTGGTTGCTCGGCCTGCCGATGCTGTTCGCCCCCGCCGCGATGCTTCGCGCAGTCCGCAGCGCCTACAAGCGGATGGTCGGCTCATCGGGCACGGCAAGGGCCCGGCAGTTCGTTTCGGCCGAAAGCGCCGCTGCGGCCACCCGCGTCCCGCTCCCACATGGCAGCGATCCGATCCTTCGCGGCGCGGTGCGGCTGCAAGGCCAGTTCCACTAGGCAGGCGCTATCTTTAGCGGAATCGGGCGAAGCGGCCCTTGTCGGCGATGACTTCGTGAGCGCAATTGTGGCCGGGCGCGCCTGTCACACCGCCGCCGGGGTGAGCACCCGCTCCGCACATGTAAAGGCCCTTGATAGGCCCTCGATAAGCGCCATGACCAAGCACAGGCCGCGCCGACCACATCTGGTCCAGCGTCAGGTTGCCGTGCATGATGTCTCCGCCGACAAGACCGAACTTGCGCTCCAGGCCCTTGGGGCTGAGCACCTGCCTGCCCAGGATCGAGGCGCGGAAGCCGGGCGCATGCGCTTCGACCGTATCGATGATCGTGTCGGCGGCCTTGCCTTCCTCGGCGTCCCAGTCCCTGCCGCCGGGCAGTTCGGGCGCGAACTGCTGGCAGAACAGGCTCGCGACGTGCTGGCCTTCGGGCGCAAGAGTATCGTCGATGGTCGAGGGGATGAGCATTTCTACGATCGGCGCCTTCGACCACCCATACTGCTTCGCATCGATGAAAGCGCGGTCCATGTAGTCGAGCGTGGGCGCGATGATGATGCCCGAGCGGTGATGTTCGCCCGGCTCCGGCAGGCAGGTAAAGCGAGGAAGTTCGGACAGGGCGACGTTCATGCGGAACGTGCCGCTACCGGTCTTGAAGCCCTTCATACGGCGCGCGAAATCCGGGTTCAGGTCGCTGGCGGCAATCATCCTGCCATAGAGCAGCGCTGGCCCGACATTGGCGATGACACGCGGGGCGGCGATCTCCTCGCCGCTTTCGAGCCGTACGCCAGCTACCTTGCCGCCATCGACCAGCACTTGCTCGACAGGCGTTTCGAGGCTGATTTCGACGCCAAAGTCGCGGCAGACCTTGGCCATGATCTGGGTGATCGTGCCCATGCCGCCGACCGAATGGCCCCAAGCGCCCTTCTTGCCGTTCACCTCACCAAAAACATGATGGAGCAACACATACGCGCTGCCCGGCGTATCGGGCGAGGCGTAATTGCCGACTACCGAGTCGAAACCGAAAGCGGCTTTCACCGCCTCGCTTTCGAACCAGCCGTCGAGCAGGCCGCGCGCGGACTTGGTGAACAGGTCCAGCACATCGCGCTGCGCCTCGATCGACAGGCCAGCCAGCTTGCGGCCCTGCAATACCGCATCAATCAGGGACCGCCAGCCGCCGCCAGCCTCGGGCGGAGTCTTGAGCGCAAGGTCGCGCAGAACCCCCGCCACGCCTTCGAGAGCGTCGTAATAGGCGGGCAGCACTTGCGCATCGTGTGCCGAGAAGCGGCGGAACTCTGCCTGCGTGCGTTCCAGTCCGCCGCCCAGCTTGAGGTAGCCGCCGTCTTCCTGCGGCAGGAAATTGCTGATCGGCCGCTCGATCACCCGGTAGCCATGCTCGGCCAGCCGCATGTCGGCGATGACCTTGGGCTGGAGCAGGCTGACGGTGTAGCTGGCGACGGAGTTGCGGAAGCCGGGGTGGAATTCCTCGGTCACCGCCGCCCCGCCGACGACGTCGCGCCGCTCCAACACGCGCACCTTCAGTCCGGCACGGGCGAGGTAGAAGGCGCAGGCGAGGCCGTTGTGGCCGCCGCCGATGATGATCGCGTCGTACTTCGTGGTCATGCTGCAGGGCTCCAGCCGGGGGCAGGGCGGTGCTCGGAGCGCGCCTCTGGAATGATGTGGCGGATCCGGGCGCAGAAATGGCGCAGGCACACTTCCTTGTCGGACAGTGGCCCGATCGAGAAACTGCGCGAGGCCATGCCGGCCTGAACGCGGGTGATCAGTGCGGTGTCCTCAGTGTTGACCTGGCGGTTGATGCGCCAGTTGAGGTAGCGCGCGGCACGCATCTCGCGGCGTGTTTCGCCGGGAGTATAGGCGTCCGGCAGGACATAGCTGATCTCGCGGATCAGGCTTGTGGTCGCACTGAGGGGGAGCCACTGCATGAAATCCACCTGATCGGGGTAGATGTCGAAAGCGACGTTGGGCCAGAGCTTGAAGTAGAGCCAGTGGCGCTGGCGGCCTTCCGGCAGATGCGGCACGGGCGGCAACAGCTTCTGATACATCCGCTCCGACCAGTTCCGCGAAGGGGCGTCCATCAGGTCGCCCCACATCCTGTCGACGCTGGCCTTCGCCTCTACACCGTAGCTGCGGCCGAACAGGCGGGTAAGGCCAGGATGGGCAACGGGAATGTGCAGGCCGTCGGAATAGTTGTCGCCGATGTTCTTCCAGTTCACCGCACGCTCGCGCAGGGTGACGCGGCCCAGCGCTCCCAGTTCCTCGAAGCGGTAGGGGGCGACCATCGCCTCGTAAGGCGCCATCATCTCGCCCACGGAGGGGCCGCCGTCGTCGACGAGGCGAACGAAGATGAAACCGCGCCACACGTCGATCTGGACCGGCGACAGCCCATGCCGGGCGCGCTCGAAGGCGGGGTAGCTGGCACTGTCGGGAACCCCGGAGAGGCGGCCATCAAGGTCGTAGACCCAGGCGTGGTAAGGACACACCAGCTTCTTCGTGCAGCCGCTGGCACCGTCGACCAGGCGAGAGCCACGGTGGCGGCAGACGTTGGTGAAGGCGCGCAGGGTGCCGTCGACGCCCCGCACGACGATGACGCTTTCGTCCAGATAGTCGAGGGTGTGCCAGTCACCTACGGCCGGCACGTCGCTTTCGTGGCAGACGACCTGCCAACTGGGGGCAAAGATCCGTTCTTTCTCGGCCTTGAAGAAATCCGGGTCGGAGTAGGTCCAGGCCGGCAGACTCCAGCCTTCCAGCGGATCGGTCATGGTGTGATGGGCAGCCTTCGTTGCCATCTTCGGCTCCTTGCTATACGGTCGTATAACAAGATCATGAGCCAGCATCAATCCTCCACCGCGCCCACGTTCCGGCGGCGCTCCGATCCGGACGAGCGACGGCAGAGCCTCATCGAAGCTACCGCGCGGTGCCTTGCGAAGAACGGCGCCGGAGGTACTTCGGTGCGCACGATCTGCGCGGCGGCGGGGGTCTCGCCGGGGTTGCTGCGGCACTACTTCGGCGGTGTGGGGCAGGCGATTGCCGAGGCCTATCGCTGGACCGGGCTGCGCGTTTCGCATGCGCTGGAGGAGGCGGTGGCCGGTGCGGGCGATGACCCGCGCGCCCGGTTGCTTGCCTATCTAACCGCCAGCTTTCGTTCCCCCATCGCCGATCCCGAACTGCTGGCAACATGGCTGGCGTTCTGGAGCATGACGCCCGTGGACGGCGATATCGGCGCGCTTCACGGCGAAATCTACGGCGAGTTTCGGGGCGGTATCCAGGACCTGATCCTTGCGCTGCGCCCGGACCTTTCAGATGCGCGGCTTCAGGCGGTGGCGCTTACGGCGCTGATCGACGGCTTATGGCTGGAACTGAGCCTTGGCCATGCGCCTTTTACGCCGCTGGAGGCCGAAGGGCTGGTTGAAAAATGGCTCGACGCATTACTCTAGATCCGCTCGCGACAGCGCATCCACAACCAGACCGGAAGACCCAGCGCCATCAGAATGAAGCTCATGCCGCTGGCACCGATGCCCGCGCCCCATAGCGTCCACAGCGCATAGACCGCGCCGACCAGTGCCAGAACGCGCCCGATACGCAAGCGCCAGGCAGCCAGCGTGCAGGCGAGGTAAAGCCACAGCGTCGCCGAAGTGGACAGCAGCAGCAGGTATTCGAACAGCCCCTGCATCGACCGCGAGCCGTTCATGGCGACGAACAGGCTGGCGATGCCGGTCGAGATCAGCATCGCGCGCAACGGCGTTCCGCGCGCATCGGTGGCACTGAACCATTTCGGCAGCAGGCGGCGCTCCGCCATGTCGCGCGCCATCTCCGCCTGCAGCAGGGTCCACCCGTTCAGCGCGCCGATGCAGCTGACGACCGCGAAGACAGTCACCATCGCAGCTGCAGCCGGATTCCAGTACCGCGCAACGAACGTGGCGAAAGGCGCAGGCGATGCCGCCGCCACCTGCATTGGCAGCAGCAGCGCGATGGACGAACAGACCAGTAGATAGAGCCCGCCGGTCAACGCCGTTCCCCATAGCGTGGCGCGCGCGATATTGACCTTGGGATTGCGCACCCGGGCAGCGGCGATGCTAGCAGATTCGAAGCCTAGCAGCGCCCATAGTGTAAGCGTGGCGGCGGCATTGATCGAGGCGGGCTTCACCGGAACGGCATCTACCGGCAAGACCTGCGCCTTGCCGGTGGCGAACAGCACGGCGGCGATGGCGATGACGACCACTAATGGAATGATCTTGACCGCGGTCGTTACGATCTGGAAATTCCCAGCCGCCTTCACGCCGCGAAGATTGACCAGTGCCAGCCCCCAGACCAGCACGAGCGCCGCCAGCGCAGGGCGGAACGCCTGTGCCGAAAGAGCAGGAAACATGTTCGACAGGTAGCTCACCGCCGCCACCGCGATCGTGGCTACCGTGGTCCAGACCGAAACGAGATAGATCCAGCTGATGAAAAACCCCGCGGTCGGCCCGAACGCGGCCGTCACGAACCCCGACGGGCTGCCGGCTTCGGGCAGGGCGCGGGTCAGCCGGGCGAGGACGAGCGCCAGAACCACAGCACCTGCCGTCGTCAGGACCCACCCGGCCACCGCGTTCCATCCGAACGGGGCGAGCGTTGCGGGCAGGAGGAACACGCCGGAGCCGATCATGTTGCCCATGACCAGCGCCATTGCCGCCACAAGGCCAAGGCGGCCATCGGCCACCCCGGCGTGCTTTTCTCTCCTGAAGTTCAAAGGCTCAGAAATCCCTGCCGATCTTCAGCCCGATTACCCTCGGGCGAATTACGTAGTCGTAGAAGACACCGCCAGTGCTGGTGACACCGTCGGGATCGCCGCAGGTGGTTTCCAGGCACTGGACCGAGCTGTTGATTACGCCGTTGCTGTCGAACACATTATTGGCATAGATTTCAACGCGCCAGATATCGTTCTTCATCCCGATGCTGAAATCCGCCGTGGTGTAGGCGGCGAATTTGCCCTTGATGCTGTTTTCCGTATCGCGAAGGTCGCTGCGGCGTTTGCCGATATAGTTGACGGCGCCTTGAATGTGTCCCTGCCAGTTGCCGACCGGGAATTCATAGCGCGCAACGGCGTTGCCCTTGAACGAGGCGGTGATCGGTAGTCGAGTGCCCGCTTTGGCGAGCAGCGCGTTCTCGGCCCCGTCGCTTCCCGCCAGCGAGCAATCGAAACCGGCGTTGGCGATGGCGCAGAAGTCCTTGCGGATCTTGGCGTCGTTGTAACTGCCCGCGGCGCTGAGCGAGAGGCCGCCCTTGCGATAACCGACATCGAACTCGGCGCCATAGATCTGGGCGACGCCGGCATTTCGGATCAGAGTAAGGCCGTTCTCACCCAGGAACGAGAGCTGGATGTTGTTCCAGTCCTCTCGGTACATCGCATAATTGAAGTGGAAGGCGCCGATCTGCGATTTCCAGCCGAACTCGTAGTTGTCCAGCTTGTCCGGGCCGTAGGGCGGCAGGGTGGAGCGGCGATTGATGCCGCCGGGACGAAAGCCGCGCGACCATGTGGCATAGACCAGCCAGTCAGGCGTGAGTTTATAGGTGAGGTTCGCCTTGAAGATGGCGCCGCTGTCCGACGTCGTCTTGTCGAGGTTGGTGCAGGGCGACCCGGCGATCACCGCCTCGGCGAAACAGGCCGCCACGCCGGTGCGGCTGGAATAGCCGTCGCTGTAGCCGAAGAAGCCGACCAGCGAATTCTTGTATTTGTAAAGCCGGCCGCCGCCGGTGGCGGTCAGCTTGTCGGTGATGTCGAAGCTGAGTTCGCCGAAAACCGCATAGTCACGGTCGACGCGCTTTTGCTTGGTCAGCCAGATGTCGCTGTCGGTGCCCGGCACAGTGATCGCATCGGAAATGCCGTCGATGATATAGTCCTGGCTGATCAGGTGCGACTGGCGCTGCGCGAAAAGGCCAGCCATCAGGCGGATCCGGTTCTCCTGCGGCGAGGTGATGCGCAGTTCGCCGAACTGGCGCTTATACTTGTCCTTGCCCCGGATGTACTGGTTGGGATTGACCGGGTCGCCGGCATTGTCGGTAAAGTACGCGCCGGAACCCAGCACCGCATCATAGAAGTACGAGTAGTCGGAATAGTCGGACTCGGTGTGGTCCTTGCGGTTGAGGATACCGCCCGTCGCTACCAAATCCCAGTTGCCCAGCTTGCCCTCGATGGTGAGGGCGGCCTGATACCACTCGTCCTTGCTGCTTTCAGGGTTGTACTGGACGGTCTGGAGCTTCTTGCTGACCGCGCTGGAGCGTTCCTGCGCGAAGCTGCCGCTGGTCTTCTGGACCTGACCCATGAGCGTCGGGGTGATGGTCCAGTTATCGTCCAGTTCGATGCCCAGAGCCATGCGGGCGCCGTAGGTATCGACATCGTTGTAGTTCTTCTCGACGAGATCGGCGTTGGTCTGGGTTGCGCCAGAGGTCGGATAAGTGCGGCTGCCGGCGACGTTGTCGATGTAGCCGCCGTCGTGGCGATACCAGCCCACGACACGCAGGGCCGAACGGTCCGACAGCTTGAGATTGACGAAGCCCTGGGCCACGCCGCCGATGTCGCCGTGGGTCACCGAGTTCAGCTCCATATCGGTGGCGCCGTACGTGCCCGAATAGTCCGGCTTGTTGGTGACGATCTTGATCGTGCCGGCCATCGAACTGGCCCCGTAGAGCGTACCTTGCGGCCCGGCCAGCGCCTCGACCCGGGCGATATCGTAAGCGTGGATGTCGAGCGCGCCCTGGATCGTTGTGATCGGCATTTCGTCGAGATAGGTGCCCACCGTCGGCAGCGCGGCCGAATGGTTGGCGTTCTCACCGGACGCGACACCGCGGAAATAGACCTGACTGAAGCCGGGCTGGATGGTCTGGATGGTGACCGAAGGGATGAACTTGACCGCGTCCTGCAGTTCCTTGACCTGCAGTTCGCGTAGCTTTTCAGTGCCCAGCGCGGTGATCGCGATAGGCACGTCCTGGATGTTCTGGGTACGCTTTTGCGCGGTGACGAGGATGACATTGCTATCCTCCCCGGCAGGTTCGCTTTGCGCAAACACTGGTTGCGCTGCAGCAAGAGCCGATGAGCCGAGCAGCGCGATTGTGACGCTGCGACGCGAAGTCAGACGCGAAGAAATCACCCGTATCCCCCTGTAGTTACTCTATGGGGAGGGCGCCATAATTCATGAGGTTTGACAATAGGAGCGCCGGGTAAACTCGATTGTGCGCTGCAATGTATGACATTTCTGCCACAATTCAGCGCTGCAGACATTCACTCCCGCGCGTAAGTCTCGGGCAACTCTCCGAGCGCTGAAATTAGTGGACCAAGCCATGCCTCGTACGCTCGCCACTGGCCGACGCCATCGCGATTGATCGGGCGGCGCACCTGTTCGCTGGATGCCGTTCGAACGGCACGGGTGTTGCGGTAAAACTGGAGGCACGACCCCTCGAACGGTACGCCGAGATAGGCCACCAGGCGGCGTACCTCCGCTTCGGGATCGTCCAGCAGGCGCTCGTGGATGACGCGGTGGACGCGACCCGGCATCACGCGATCGTAATGCGCCATGGCCCGCACATAGTCGGCGTAATAACGTCCAATGTGCTCCAGGTCGTAGGAGAAGGACTGGCCCTTGGCGAAGTGCTGGCGGAAGTTGGAAAATCCGCAATCCAGCGGATGGCGTCGCGCATCGATGATCTTCGCATTGGGCAGTATCATCGCGATCAAGCCGAGGTAGGCCCAGTTGTTAGGCAGCTTGTCGATGTAGAACGGTTTCCCGGTCTTTCGCTGGATTCGGGTTCTTTCAAGGAACTCCGAGCCGAGTTCGGAGAGGCGCTCAGGCGGCATCGCTGCCAGCGCCTGAGGCCAGTCGCGGGGACGGCCGCCGGCAGCCTGCGCCTCACGCATGGCCATGGCAGGGATGTCGGGCAGTTCCATAGTGCCTTCGACTTGCGAGTGGCTGGAAAGTATCTGTTCGATCAGGGTCGAGCCCGCGCGGGGCAGGCCGAGAATGAACACCGGGTCCGGTGATGGCGCGCCGGCCCCCAGCCGGGCCTCTACGAAGCTTGGCGTGAATACCGCGATCATGGTGTCTACCTGCGCGCTCACCGTTTCGGGGGCGTATGCCAATTGATCCCGGCGCAGGCGGTTGCCCAGGGCATAGTGGCCGAAGGATTCGGGCGCTTCGCCGCGATCCTCGCGTGCCTTGCCGAGCGCGAAATGGAGGTGCAGCCGATCGTCCTCGCAAAGCCCGCCGCCAGCCAGAGCGGCCTCCATCGCGGCGACGTCATCGTCTCCGAAGCGCCAGGTCTTGAGGTTGGCAAGGCTCCACCACACTTCACCAAGGCCCGGATCGATGGCCAGTGCGCGGCGATAGGCGGCGATGCTTTCCGCCTGGTTTCCCAGCGTCTTGAGGATATGGCCATGGCTCATCCACAGCTTTGCGTGCTCGGGGAATGTCTCGGTCAGTTCGGCATATATGCGCCGGGCTTCCTCGTAATCGCCAGTCCGCCCCAACGCGGCTGCCCGCAAATTCAGGTTACCCGCATCATCGCCGCCCTGCGCCAGCACAGTGTCGAGTTCGCTGACCGCGTCGGGGAAGCGGTTCTGTTTGTAGAGCACGGTGGCAAGGTTCGCCCGCGCCGCGACAAAACCGGGCGCCAGTTCCAGCGCGCGGCGCAGCAGAGCCTCGGCATCGCGGTAACGACCGATTCTGCCCGCCAGTTCGGCCATCATGCGGATCGCGGCGACATCGGTAGGCTGTTCGCGCAGCCGCTGGCGCAGCAGGCCTTCTGCGGCGGGCAGGTCATTGACGATCATGGCACGGGCAATGGCGATCAGCGCCGGGTCATGCGCCGAAGCGCGCACAGCCTCCGCTTCCGCCAGCCTAGCCTCCGCTTCCCGGCCCAGTGCGCGCAGGGCGCGGCCCAGCAGCCGATAGGCCGGCGCGTTATCTCCATCGCGCAGGAGGATATCTCGCAGCACGGGAAGCGCGCGGGCGGGGTCCGCGGCGACGAGTTCCCCGATCGGGGCTGAGGATGGGTTACGATTCATGCCTGATATTTATGGACATGAACGGGCGGCGATCTCAAGCGGATGTGGCGCTGCGGGGCGCTGGCCTATCCTGTTGCCTCTCTTGCGGGAATATGACAGTCTTCCGGCCGGCTTGATCGCCGGTCGCCGGATCGTTAGCGGCCCGCACAATGAGCCGGCCAATAAATCCAGGGGTGTATCTGTCATGCGCGTAAGCACTGTACGCAAAGGACTTTTTCGCACGATCCTGCCAGGTCTGGGCGAATGCGCCCGGGTCGACATGAGCGCGGGCGACGCGGCGCCGTACCTTGAGCGGGAAATGTACGTCCTGCTCGGATTTCAGCCTAGTTTCGACCAGTTGCCCGAGAAGGATTCGGATGCAAAACCGCCTTCCCGGCGCCTCTGGCCGGAGTGGAAGTGAGCCTCCGCACGGCGGGCATGAGCAACGATTTCACGCGAAAGTGAATTTGGTGCGCGCAAATTCGCGCGGTTTCGTCTATGGGCGGCCGACTGGCGCCGTATGAAGGTGCCCTCGCAGCCCTTTCTACGCTCCATTAGGCCGCTTACTGCGGCAGGATTCATTTGCCCGTTATGACATTTACAAACCTCCCCCAGCCTCTCGCCGAGGCTCTCGCAGCGCATGGCTACGAAACGCTCACGCCGGTCCAGACCGCGGTGACCGAGGACGAAGCACGCAGCCGCGATCTCGTCGTCTCCGCGCAGACCGGCTCGGGCAAGACCGTGGCTTTCGGCCTCGCGATTGCCGACGAATTGCTCGAAGATGGCCGCATTCCCTACTCGGAAGGTCCGCTGGCACTGGCCATCGCCCCGACCCGCGAACTGGCCCAGCAGGTCAGCCGCGAACTGGAATGGCTCTACGCCAAGACCGGCGCGCGCATCGTCACCTGCGTTGGCGGCATGGACCCCGTGAAGGAGCGCCGTGCGCTCGAACGCGGCGCGACCATCGTCGTCGGCACGCCGGGACGCCTGCGCGACCACCTCGAGCGCGGCAAGCTCAACCTCTCGGGCCTGCGCGCCATCGTCCTGGACGAAGCTGACGAGATGCTCGACATGGGCTTCCGCGACGATCTCGAGGAAATCCTCGATGCGACCCCGGAAGGCCGCCGCACGCTGCTGTTCTCGGCAACGATGCCGCGCCCGATCGAGGCGCTGGCCCAGCGTTACCAGAAGAACGCGCTGCGCATCTCGACCGTTGGTGAAAACCGTGGTCACGGCGACATCGCCTACAAGGCCGTCACCGTCGCCCCGTCCGACATCGAGCGCGCGGTGGTCAACCTGCTGCGTTTCCACGACGCCGAAACCGCGATCCTGTTCTGCGCCACGCGCGACAACGTGAAGCACCTGCACGCGACCCTGGTCGAGCGCGGCTTCTCTGCCGTTGCCCTGTCGGGTGAGCACTCGCAGAACGAGCGTAACAACGCGCTTCAGGCACTTCGTGACCGCCGTGCCCGCGTCTGCGTCGCCACCGATGTTGCCGCGCGCGGTATCGATCTGCCCACGCTGACCCTCGTCGTTCACGTCGAAATTCCGCGCGATGCGGAAACCCTGCAGCACCGCTCGGGCCGTACCGGCCGCGCGGGTCGTAAGGGTACTGCCGTGATCCTGGTTCCGTATCCGCGCCGCCGCCGGGTCGAAATGATGCTGCGCGGCGCGCGCATCGAAGCAGAGTGGGGCGAAGCGCCGACGCTGGAATCGATCCGTGCGCAGGACCGTGAGCGTCTCATGGAAAAGCTCCTCGCCCCCGTTGAGGCCGAGGAAGACGATCGCGAGATCGCCCGTGTGCTGCTGGAAAAGGTCAGCGCCGAGGATCTCGCCGCTGCTCTCGTGATCGCGCACCGCGCCGCCATGCCGCAGCCCGAGGAACTGATCGGGAATACGCCGGAAAGCCGCGAGCCGCGTCACCGTCCCGGTTTCGACGACGTGGTATGGTTCAGCATGGATGTGGGCCGTCAGCAGAACGCCGAAGCGCGCTGGATTCTGCCGGTGCTTTGCCGCCGTGGTCACGTTACCCGTGACGCCGTGGGCCAGATCCGCATTTCGGCCGATCAGACGCACTTCCAGATTCCGGTTGCCCTGGCCGACCAGTTCGCCGCATCCGTGCAGCGCACTGCCAGCCATGATGACGGCGAATACGAATCGACCATCCTGATCGAGCGTTCGGCCGAAGCACCCCGCGACGTTGCCAAACATCGCAGCCGCGACCGCGAGGGTCCGCAGGGGCGTGGCCGTCGTCCGCAGGGCAATGGCTATCCGCGCAGCGAAGGCGGAGAGGGTCAGTCGTCCTTCCGCCCGCGCCCCGCTGGTGGACCCGGTGGCGGCGGCAAGCCGTTCCACAAGAAGCCCCGCAAGGGCGGCCGCGACTGATCAGGCCGGCAGGCCCGTTAAATGAAAAGCCCGGCATCACCTTGGTGATGCCGGGCTTTTCATGTCTGATGTAGATCGCGTCGTGCCGGATCAGGTCCGGGACGGTCGGGTCAACCTACCGCGATCTCCAGCACTTCGATCGCCTCTTCCCGGCCATTGAAGTCGACGAATTCGCCGACTTCCGCTCCCAGCACCGCGCGGGCCAGCGGCGCAGTAAAAGCAAGTCGGCCCGCAGCCGGTTCGGCCTCGTCATGGCCGACGATGGTGATTTCGCGAGCCTTGCCGTCGAGGGCGAAACGCACTCGGCAGCCGAACATCGCTTTTGGGCCAGAAGGTTCTGGCTGCACTTTGGCCGTATCCCGCCGCGCGCGCCAGTAGCGCAAGTCGCGCTTGGCGGTGTTCAGCGCGGTTTCTTCCGAAAGCTCGGCAACTTTGGCCGTCAACTCGCTGATCCGCGACCCAATCATCTCAAGGCCGCGCTGCGTGACGAGGTTCGGCCCCGGCGGGATGGGCACTTCGAACTTGGGCTCGAGGTGCTCCTCGTCCCCGTCACGGCGGAAAGCTACGCTCACTTGCCGCGGCCCATCAGGGTTTCGAGAACCTCGTTGACCTCAAGCCACTCGGTCTCGGCCTGTTCCAGATCGGCGGTGCAAGCGGCATGGCGCTTGCCCAGTTCGCCGATCGCCACGCCCTTGAGGTCGCCCTTGCCCGAACCCGGATTGGCAAGCGCGGCGTCGATCTCGGCAAGCTGCGCCTGCTGGCGCTTCATGCGCGTTTCGGCGGCGGTGACCTTCTTGCGCAGGGCTTTGAGTTCCTCACGCGCGACGGCGCCGGACTTCTTGGCGCCGCCACTGGCCTTGCCTTCAGCGCCGCCGGACTTGGGCTGGTTGCGGCCCAGCACGAAGTCGACGTAGTCCTCCATCGAGCCGTCGTAGTTTTCGGCCACACCGCCATCGACCAGCACCAGCCGGTCCGCGACCAGTTCGACCATGTGACGGTCGTGGCTGACGAGGATGACGGCGCCGTCGAACGCGTTGAGCGCCTGAACCAGCGCTTCGCGGGCGTCGACGTCAAGGTGGTTGGTCGGTTCGTCGAGGATCAGCATGTGCGGCGCGTCGCGCGTCACCAGCGCCAGCGCCAACCTTGCGCGCTCACCGCCCGAGAGCGTACCGGTCACCGAAGTGGCACGGTTGCCCGAGAAGCCGAAACGGCCAAGCTGGCCGCGCACGGCGACCGTGGGCTTGCCGTCCATCGCCCGCGTCATCAGTTCCAGCGGCGTGGAATTGCTGGGCAGTTCCTCCACCTGATACTGCGTGAAGTAGCCGATGCGGATCTTGGGCGAGAAGGTCAGCGACCCTTCCATCGGATCAAGCTGGCGGGCCAGCAGGCGCGCCAGCGTGGTCTTGCCGTTGCCGTTTCGGCCCAGCAGCGCGATGCGGTCCTCGGGATCGATGCGCAGGTTGAGGCGGCGCAGGATCGGCTTGTCTTCTTCATAGCCTACTGCGGCAAGGTCCAGCGTAACCAGCGGCGGACGCAGTTCGTCGGGGCTGGGAAAGTCGAAGCTGAGCGAGGGATCTTCGGCCATCGAGGCGATGGGCTGCATTTTGGCCAACATCTTGGCGCGCGATTGCGCCTGCTTGGCGGTCGAAGCGCGGGCCGAATTTTTCGCGACGTATTCCGACAGCTTCTTGCGCTGGGCGTCCTGACTGGCGCGCGCCGCTTCGGCCTGGGCCGCGCGTTCGGCGCGGATGCGCTCGAAGCTGTCGTAGTCGCCGGGGTAGAGCGTCAGCTTGCCTTGCTGCAGGTGCAGGATGTGATCGACCACGGTGTTGAGCAGGTCGCGCTCGTGGCTGATGACCAGCAGCGTCTTGGGATAGCCCTTGAGGAAGTTCTCCAGCCACAGCGTCGCTTCGAGGTCGAGGTGGTTCGAAGGCTCGTCGAGCAGCATGACGTCAGGCTCGGAGAACAGCAGCGAGGCCAGCGCCACGCGCATCTTCCAACCGCCCGAGTAGCTGTCCAGCGGACGGCCCTGCATTTCCTCGTCGAAGCCAAGGCCGACGAGAATGCGGGCTGCGCGGGCAGGGGCGGTATAGGCGTCGATCGCTATCAGGCGCTCGTGAAGGTCGCCCAGGCGGTGCGGGTCGGTGCAGGTCTCGGCTTCGGCGAGTAGCTGCGTACGCTCGGTATCGGCTTCCACCACGGCGTCGAACGGGGTCTTGGTGCCGGTAGGGGCTTCCTGCGCGATATAGCCCAGGCGCGCACGGCGGGGCATGTCCACCGAGCCGCCGTCAGGTTCGAGTTCGCCAATGATCGCCTTGACCAGCGTGGACTTGCCCGCGCCGTTGCGGCCGATGAGGCCGATCTTGCCGTTCTGGGGCAGAGTCGCGCTCGCGCCGTCGATAATGGTGCGGCCGCCGAGGCGCACGGTGATGTCACGTATGGTCAACATGGCGCTGCGCCTAGCAGGGCGCGCGGTTAAGCGAAACCGCGTTCCTCCCTGCGGGCACAGCATTTGGAGGTGACAACGGCATGGATTTACGCCGCGCAGCGCACACTGGCCGAACACAAAAACTTATCAACACCTATACCCACGGCCATGGCACTGCTGATCGCGCCTCCACCTGTCGCAAATGGCGGAAATCCAGTAAGAAATGGGCTTGAAACGACGAATCACATGTGATTCTATAAAGTCATGCGAACCGTGCGACAGGAAGCGAACATTGCCAGAGAGCGACTCGTGCAGGGCCTTGCCCTTGCCGTGCTGTTGCTCATGGGCCTCTACTGCGTCGCCGGGCCCAGTGGTCTGCTTGCCTGGGGCGAGAATCAACATCTGCTCGAAGAACGCCGCGCCAAGCTCGTTGAACTTCAGGCCGAGCGCGACCGTCTGAAGAATCGCGTCGCGCTGCTCAATCCGCAGAACATGGACCCCGACCTTGCAGGTGAGCTTGTTCGTAGCCATCTCAATGTCGCGCGTCCGGACGAGATGGTGATGCAGCTGCCCTGACGGGCGCGTGTCGCTGTCGTGACTGGCACGTAACAATGCCGATTTTTGCAAGTCTAGTTGCAAAATAGTCCACGTTCGCAGGCCAATTTCGATCGTCCGCGCTTTCGCTTTTCGAGCGGCGTTCCTATACCGCCCTTCCGAACGATCGCACCAACGATGGGAAGCAAGCGTTGCCCAAAGCAAAGACTCCGGTAGCCGAAACGGCCACTGTCGCAGACGCCTCAACTGACGAGGATTTCGCGCTGCACAGCCTCCAGGCCGCTCTGGACGCTGATAAGCGTTACGAACCTTCCAAGGAAGAACTGCTCCACTTTTACGAGCAGATGCTGCTGATCCGCCGCTTCGAGGAAAAGGCCGGCCAGCTTTACGGCTTGGGCCTGATCGGCGGCTTCTGCCATCTCTACATCGGTCAGGAAGCGGTTGCCGTTGGTCTGCAGTCGGCGCTCGACGGGTCGAAGGACTCGGTCATCACCGGTTACCGCGACCACGGCCACATGCTCGCCTACGGCATCGACCCCAAGGTCATCATGGCCGAGTTGACCGGCCGTGAAGCCGGTATCTCGAAGGGCAAGGGCGGCTCGATGCACATGTTCTCCGTGGAGCATCGCTTCTACGGCGGGCACGGCATCGTCGGTGCGCAGGTCTCGCTGGGCGCAGGCCTCGCCTTCGCGCACAAGTACCGTGAAGACGGCGGCGTCGCGATGGCCTACTTCGGCGATGGCGCGGCCAACCAGGGCCAGGTCTACGAGAGCTTCAACATGGCTGCCCTGTGGAAGCTGCCGATCATCTTCGTGATCGAGAACAACGGCTACGCCATGGGCACCGCGGTAAAGCGCGGCTCTGCCGAGACGCATTTCCACCGCCGCGGCACCGCGTTCCGGATCCCCGGCATGTCGGTTGACGGCATGGACGTTCTGGAAGTCCGCAAGGCTGCCGAAGTCGCCCTCGAATACGTGCGCGGCGGCAATGGCCCGGTTCTCATGGAACTGAATACCTACCGCTACCGTGGCCACTCGATGTCCGATCCGGCCAAGTACCGCAGCCGTGAGGAAGTTCAGGACGTGCGCGAGAAGCGCGATCCGATCGAGCATGCCAAGGCGGAACTGATGGGCATGGGCGTGACTGAGGAAAGCCTCAAGGAACTCGACAAGCGCGTGCGCTCGCAGGTCGCCCAGTCGGCAGACTTCGCCGAGAATTCGCCGGAGCCGGTGGCTTCCGAACTATATACCGACGTTCTGGTGGAGAGCTACTGAGATGGCGATCGAACTGAAGATGCCCGCTCTCTCCCCGACGATGGAAGAGGGCAAGCTGGCCAAGTGGCTGGTCAAGGAAGGCGACGAGGTCTCCTCCGGCGACATTCTCGCCGAAATCGAGACTGATAAAGCCACGATGGAATTCGAATCCATCGACGAAGGCGTGGTCGGCAAGATTCTCGTTGCCGAAGGTACCGAGGGCGTGAAGGTCGGCACCGTGATCGCGGTTCTGGCCGGCGAAGGCGAAGACGCATCTTCCGTCGAGGCGCCTGCCGCCAAGGCCGAAGAGTCTGCCGAAGCGCCCCAGTCCGGTGAAAAGCCCGCTGAGGACAAGAAGCCCGCCGAAAGCGGCACGGCCAACCTCCACAGCGACATCAAGACGCCTCGCGGCCCCGAAGTGCCGCACGGCACCAACATGAAGACCTCGACCGTGCGTGACGCCCTGCGCGACGCCATGGCCGAGGAAATGCGCCGCGACGACCGCGTGTTCGTGATGGGTGAGGAAGTCGCCGAGTACCAAGGCGCCTACAAGGTGACGCAAGGGTTGCTCGCCGAATTCGGACCCACCCGTGTCATCGACACGCCGATCACCGAGTACGGCTTTGCCGGCATCGGCACCGGCGCGGCGATGGGCGGCCTGCGCCCGGTCATCGAGTTCATGACGTTCAACTTCGCCATGCAGGCGATCGACCACATCATAAACTCGGCCGCCAAGACCAACTACATGTCCGGCGGCCAGATGCGCTGCCCGATCGTGTTCCGTGGTCCCAACGGCGCGGCTTCGCGCGTGGGTGCGCAGCACTCGCAGAACTACGGTCCGTGGTACGCCAACGTACCGGGCCTGGTGGTCATCGCGCCTTACGACGCATCGGACGCCAAGGGGCTGCTCAAGGCCGCGATCCGCAGTGACGATCCGGTCGTGTTCCTCGAGAACGAGCTGATCTATGGCCGTTCGTTCGAACTGCCTGAACTTGACGACCACGTCCTGCCGATCGGCAAAGCGCGGGTCATGCGCGAAGGCAAGGACGTGACCATCGTGTCCTACTCGATCGGCGTCGGCCTCGCGCTCGAAGCCGCCGAGACGCTGGCGGAAGAAGGCCTCGATGTCGAAGTCATCGACCTTCGCACCCTGCGTCCGCTCGACAAGGAAACGGTTCTGGCCAGCCTCGCCAAGACCAACCGCCTCGTCGTTGCGGAAGAAGGCTTCCCCGTCTGCTCGATCGCGTCCGAAATCTCGGCGATCTGCATGGAGGAAGGCTTCGACGACCTCGACGCGCCGGTCGTGCGCGTCTGCAACGAGGACGTGCCGCTGCCTTACGCCGCGAACCTCGAAAAGCTGGCCCTGATCGACGCAAAGCGCGTCGTCGAGGCAGTCAAGAAGGTCTGCTACCGCTGATCTGACGGCGCGGGCGATGGTTGATGCCACCGCCCGCGCTATCGGCGATCCGGTGAGCGGAAGATGGGTTTATTCCCGTCGCCGCACCCTCTAGGGATGCCGCGTGACCGAAACCCAGCCCCCCCGCATCCCAGACACCCGCCTCGAACGAGGATATCCTCGTCGCCTCGCTGCCCACGGTATCGCGGCTTGCCTTGGCCTATGCGCCGAAGTCCGCGCGGGTACAGACGCTGGCGCTGCTGGCGCTCGATACCCGGCTCGCTGGTCTGCTGCGCAATTCCCGTGAACCGATGATGGCGCAGCTGCGTCTGGCATGGTGGCGCGAGTCGCTGTCCCAGCCTGCCGACAAGTGGCCAGACGGCGAACCGCTGCTTGCCCTTCTGCGCACCTGGAATGGACATCACGGCGGTCTCGTCAGCCTCGTCAATGGCTGGGAAGCCATGACCGGAAGCGCGCCGCTTCCCGCATCCGCGCTGGAATTGATGGCTGAGGGAAGGTCCGCTGCTTTCGCCACTTTGGCGCAGGCGCTGGGCCGTGACGGTGAACTTCGCGCCGTGCAGCGACTGGCCCGTTCCTGGGCGCTGGCCGACCTTGCCATGCGCCTTGGCCATGAAAACGAGCGCGAGACGGCTCGCGCTCTGGCGCTGGCTGACCGCGCCAAAGGCGTGCGTCTCTCGCGGCCCTTGCGCCCGTTGATGGTGCTTCATGGGCTCGCTTATCGCCGTCTCGACAAGGGTGAGGAAGCGGCGACATCCCCCGCCGCGGTGCTCAAGGCCATGCGCCTTGGCCTGCTCGGCTTATAGATTAAAGCGTTGTAATTTCCGGAAGGATGGGCGCTGCCCCTAAGGCTGCGAGCCTTGATGAAGGGGCTTGCTATGAACCGTTTCCTGCTTGGCGGCCTTGCCGTGTTCGTGATGATGGGGATTGGCCTGTTCTGGCTTCAGGGCCGCGCCGAAGTGGAAGCCGGCGCCCCTCCGCCCAGCGCCAGCGCGTCCATCGGACCCGCGCCCTTGCCCAGCGCGGATGTAGGCGACATGGTCGGTCCGGAATTGCCGCAAGCAACCGAACTCAGCCGCGAACAGCGCCGCTTCTTCCGCTACGACCGTGACCGCGACAAGCGGATATCGCGCAATGAAATGCTCTCAACCCGCGCCGATGCCTTCCGCAAGCTGGACAAGGACGGCAACAACCTGCTGACCTTCGAGGAGTGGGCGGTCGCCAAGGTCGACAAGTTCGCCGAGGCCGACGTCGACCACGACCAGTACCTTACCCCCGCCGAATTTCGCCGCACGGCGCCCCCGCCCAAGCCCAAAGCAAAGTGCAGCTGCTGAGGGCTTACGCCGGCGTCAGTCCTTCCAGCCACGGCGCGATCTCTTCCTTGGCGCGGCCGGTGTAGGCTTCCTTGCGCTGCTTCTTCTTCACATCGTGCAGCGGCGGGAACAGGCCAAAGTTGATGTTCATCGGCTGATAGGTTTCGGCCTCGGCGTCGCCGGTGATGTGTGAGAGCAGGGCGCCCATCGCGGTCGTGCGCGGCGGCGCCTGCCACTCCTGGCCGGCGAGTTCGGCGCAGGCCATCAGCCCGGCCATGAGGCCGACTGCCGCGCTTTCGACATAGCCTTCGCAGCCGGTGATCTGCCCGGCGAAGCGGACGTGCGGCGCGGATTTCAGGCGCAGGGTCCGGTCGAGCAGCACCGGCGAGTTGAGGAACGTGTTGCGGTGCAAGCCGCCAAGCCGCGCGAACTCGGCATTTTCGAGGCCCGGGATCGTGCGGAACAGCTTCACTTGCTCGGCATGTTTCAGCTTGGTCTGGAAGCCGACCATGTTCCAGATCGTGCCCAGCTTGTTGTCCTGGCGCAGCTGCACCACGGCATAGGGCCAGCGTCCGTTCGGATGCTCTGGCGTTGCCCAGTGCGGATTGTCGAGGCCGACCGGCTTCATCGGGCCGAAGCGCAAGGTGTCCACGCCGCGTTCGGCCATGACTTCGATGGGCATGCAGCCGTCGAAATAGGGAGTGTTGGCCTCCCATTCCTTGAACGAGGTCTTCTCGCCTTCGACCAGCCCCTTGTGGAAGGCGAGGTACTGCTCCTCGTTCATCGGGCAGTTGATGTAATCCTTGGTCTCGCCCTTGTCCCAGCGCGAGGCCATCCAGCACACGTCCATATCGATCGATTCGTGGTAGACGATCGGGGCGATGGCATCGAAGAAGGCGAGGCTGTCCGCGCCGGTCGCCTGACCGATCGACCCGGCCAGCGCCTCGGCGGTCAGCGGGCCGGTGGCGACGATGACGCGGCCTTCGGGCAGCGCGTCGATGCGTTCGCGCACGATGTCGACGTTGGGCAGGGCGGCAAGGCGGGCTTCCACCTCGGCGGAGAACACGTCGCGGTCGACGGCCAGCGCAGAACCGGCGGGAACCTCGGCAATGGCCGCGGCCGACATGATGAGCGAATCGCAGAGGCGCATCTCGTGGTGGAGCAGGCCCACCGCGTTCTTGTCGCTGTCGTCTGAGCGAAACGAGTTGGAGCAGACCAGTTCGGCCAGCCCGTCGCCCTGGTGGGCGGGGCTGCGCTCGCCCGGCCATTCTGGACCGGCGCCGCGCATTTCGGAAAGGCGCACGCAGTAGCCCCGGCGGCCAAGCTGCCAGGCCGCCTCGCTGCCGGCCAGGCCGCCGCCGATAATGTGAACGTCGTAAGTCGTACCGGAGTCTTTTGTCATGGGCCTCGCCTAGCCGGTATGGCGGGCATGGAAAAGGCCCCGCTCACCTGCCATAGCCGCAGGCGAACCCAACCGATGAGAAAGACCACGATGCCCAAGCGCGCCCTGATCGAACGCCGACCCTGGCTGCTGGGTAGCATGGTGCTGGCGCTGGCCTGGATCTGGCTGCAAGGCAGCGAGACGCCGGGGCTTTACCTGTTGCTGCTCAAGGCAGCGCCGCTGCTGTTGCTGGCGGTCTATGCGGTGCTGCGCCACCGGGGAAACGATACGCGGTCGCTGGCGGGCATGCTGGTGTTGCAGGCGATCGGCTCGGCGCTGATGGACTATATGCCGCTGATCGCGCTGAATGCGCTGCTGGTGGCTTATCTGATCGGCCTGGGAATGTTCCTGGTCCATCGCCGGGTGGAAATGGACGGCGGACGCAAGGCCTCGGCGCTGGCGCTGACTTTGGGGACACCTCTGCTGTGCTACTTCGCGGCGGAACGGGCCGGGGTTGGCGTGCCGCTGTTCCTGGGCCTGGCTCTGGGCGGCATGGCGGCTTCGGCGTGGATCAGCACGTTCCCGCGCTCCCGGGTAGGCCTGGGGGCTTCGCTGATCGTGGCCGGGAACGTGCTGGGGATCGCCGCGCTTGGCGGTGCGTCAGGCGGTTCGGGGCCGGCCGCGGCGCTGGCGGCGTGGCCGCTGTTCTACCTGGGCAACCTGGTGCTGGCGACGGGGGTTACCGGCGAGTTGCGGATGCGCGAGGATTTCTTGTAATTGCCTTCCCGCCTCCCCGGCACAGGCGCGGGGACCAACCGGGCGTGGGGGATCGTCCGCTGGCGAGCGCGGAGTAACGCCGAAAGAAAACACGGATGCCGAAGAGGGATCATCGGGTCGGCGTCGGGGCGTCCTGTGCAAGGACGCGAGGGAGGGCAGCCTTTAGTGCGAACGGCCGGTTAGTGGCTGCTACAGCCCGGCTCGGTCCTGCGGATCGGTTCGAAGCGGCGACGCGGACTCGCAAAAGCCGCTGCCTCGAAAAGGTCGTCCGGGAAGCCCCCTCTTCGTGGGAGGCGGGCCGATTGCGGGGACCTGGGTATGTGAACCGATCCGGTCAGACGCTGGTGGCGTGGTCCACGGCTTGCGCACGCGTCCGGCCCACGGCGCCGACCCGATACACCGCTTCCCCTTACGCGTCGGGGCTGCGGATGTCGGAGCTTATAACCTAATTGGTTATAATTGTCAATGAGGGAGTTGCAGCGTTCCGGCATCGTCCCGCGATACCGGGGCGTGCGACAGGACTGCCGAGAGCGGCAGGTCTGCATAGATGTGCGGGAACAACGCGCCCCCGCGCGAGACTTCCCACTTCACCGCATCGCCCAGCGCGGTCAGGTCGACCACGGCGATATGCAGGTCGTCCTGCCCGGCGAAATGCTTGTCCAGGGTGCCCTGCGCCTGGGGTGCGGCGGACAGGTGGATATACCCGTCCGCGATATCCACCGGAGCGCCGGCGAACGTTCCGTCGGCGAGCAGCCTTGCAAGCTGCTCGCCGGTCAGGATCTTGTAGGCGACGGTATCCGCCGCGCTCACTCGTCGCCCTCGGCTTCGGGGGTTTCGGTGTCTGGCGTTTCCGTTTCGGCCGCACCCTCTACCACGGGAAGCGCGGCGACGGCGTCGACTTCAGGCTCTTCGTCGAGGCGCACGGCGCTGACGACATGCTCGTCGTTCGATACGGTGAACAGGCGCACACCTGCCGAACCGCGTCCGATGACCCGCAGCGAATCGAGCGGCAGGCGGATCAGCTTGGCCTGGTCGGTGACCAGCATCAGCTGCTGCGCGCGGGTGGCCGGGAAGCTGGCCACCACCGGCCCGTTACGGCCGATGTTGTCGATATTGGTGATGCCCTGGCCGCCGCGTCCGGTGCGGCGATACTCGTAGGCCGAGGACAGCTTGCCATAGCCGTTGGCGCACACGGTGAGGATGAACTGCTCGCGCGCGGCCAGTTCTTCCATGCGTTCGGGCGCGAGGGTGGACTCGCCTTCCTTCTCGCCCTTCCACGGGGCGAAGCGCAGGTACTGTTCGCGCTCCTCGCCGTCAGTGCCGACGCGGTGCAGGATCGACAGCGAGATGACCTCGTCGTCTTCCTTGAGCGTCATGCCGCGAACGCCGGTGGACGTGCGGCTCGTGAATTCGCGCACATCATCGCCGGCGAAGCGGATCGCCCGGCCCTTGCGGGTGGCGAGCAGCACGTCGTCCGACGCCGCGAGCAGGGCGACGCCGATCAGTCGATCGTCGCTGCCTTCGTCGAAACGCATCGCGAACTTGCCGTTGCTGGGGATGTTCGCGAAGGAATCCATCGAGTTGCGGCGCACGTTGCCCTTGGCCGTGGCGAACACGACCGACAGCTTGCTCCACTCGGTCTCGTCCTCGGGCAGGGCGAGCACGGTCTGGATCGTCTCGTCCTTGTCCAGCGCGGGCAGGAGGTTGACGATCGGCCGGCCGCGCGTGGTCGGTCCGCCCTCTGGAAGGCGATAAGCCTTGAGGCGGTAGACCTTGCCTGCGGTGGAGAAGAACAGCACCGGGTTGTGAGTGGAGGTGACGAACATCGTCGTCACGGCATCCTCTTCCTTCGTCGCCATGCCGGCGCGGCCCTTGCCGCCCCGGTTCTGGGCGCGGAAGGTGGAGAGGGCGGTGCGCTTGATGTAGCCGTCCATGGTGACGGTCACCACCATGTCCTCGCGCTCGATCAGGTCTTCGTCGTCGATCCCGTCGAAAGCGGCGGTGATCTCGGAGATGCGCGGGGTGGCGTAAGCATCACGCACGGCCTGAAGTTCGCCGCGCATCACATTGTAAAGTTTGACGCGGTCGGCCAGGATTTCGAGGTATCCGGCGATCGCGACCGCCAGTTCCTTGAGTTCGTCGCCGATCTCGTCGCGGCCCAGCGCGGTGAGGCGGTGGAGGCGCAGGTCGAGGATCGCCTTCACCTGCGCTTCGGACAGGCGGTAGGTCCCGCCGGCCTGCTCGGCATCGGGTTCGATCGCCTCGACGAGGCGGATGTAGGCCGCGATATCGCCGATCGGCCATTCCTTGGCGATCAGCTTGGCACGCGCGTCGGCCGGGTTGGACGCGCCGCGAATGATCTTCACGACCTCGTCCATGTTCGAGACCGCGACCACCAGGCCGAGCAAGATATGCGCGCGCTCGCGGGCCTTGTTCAGTTCGAACTTGGTGCGGCGGGTGATGACCTGCTCGCGGAACTGGATGAAAGCCTGGAGAATGTCGCGCAGCGACATGATCTCGGGCCGACCGCCGCGGATCGCCAGCATGTTGGCGGCGAAGTTGGACTGCGCCGGGGTGCTGCGCCAGATCTGGTTGAGCACCACTTCAGGCGAGGCATCGCGCTTGAGGTCGACGACGACGCGCATGCCTTCGCGGTTCGATTCGTCGCGGATGTCCGAGACGCCTTCGATCCGCTTGTCCTTGGCGGCTTCGGCGATCTTCTCCACCAGGTTGGACTTGCCGACCTGATAGGGAATGCTGGTCAGCACGATCGAGCGGGCACCCCGGCTGGCGCCGCGTGCTTCTTCGACGTGGTGGCGGCAGCGCATCACGATCGAGCCGCGTCCGGTGTACGACGCGTTGCGCGCGCCGTGCTGGCCCAGGATCAACGGCGCGGTCGGGAAATCGGGGCCGGGGATGATGTGGAACAGTTCCTCCGCGGTGATGGCGGGATTGTCCATCATCGCGAAGCAGCCGTCGATCACCTCGCCCAGGTTGTGGGGCGGGATGTTGGTGGCCATGCCGACCGCGATGCCGCCGGCGCCGTTGACCAGCAGGTTGGGATATTTCGCGGGCAACACCGAGGGCTCGCGCCGCGAACCATCGTAGTTGTCGACGAAATCGACGGTATCCTTGTCGAGATCGTCGAGCAGCGAATTGGCGACCCGGGCCAGACGCGCTTCGGTATAGCGCATCGAGGCCGGCGGATCGGGGTCCATCGAACCGAAGTTACCCTGACCGTCGATCAGCGGCAGGCGCATCGACCAGTCCT
Source organism: Novosphingobium barchaimii LL02 (assembly GCF_001046635.1). Taxonomy (GTDB): domain Bacteria; phylum Pseudomonadota; class Alphaproteobacteria; order Sphingomonadales; family Sphingomonadaceae; genus Novosphingobium; species Novosphingobium barchaimii. Next base: position 719,433 of record NZ_KQ130452.1, on the reverse strand, counting down.
GGGTCATGCGTGCCAGAGCGTCGTAGATCGCGCTGTCGCCGTGGGGGTGGTAGTTACCCATGACGTCGCCGACGATCTTCGCCGACTTGCGATAGGGCCGCCCGGCGACGAAGCCGCCTTCCTGGCTGGCGAACAGGATGCGGCGGTGGACCGGCTTAAGTCCGTCACGCACGTCGGGAAGCGCGCGGCTCACGATCACGCTCATCGCGTAATCGAGATAGCTCGTCTTCATCTCGTCGACGATGTCGACGCGGGTGAACTCGCCCTCGGGGCCGGTGTGCTCGGTGATGTCGGTCTCGTCGCTCACGCGTTGCTGTCGCCAGATTGCTATGGGAAAGGGGTGATGGACCGCCCTAGGACATGCGCGGAGCGAATGCCACCTGAACCACACCGCCGGGGCGGGGCAGCCTGGCGTTTTCCACACATATGCACGGGAACCCTGAACGGGTGCGACGAATTGCATTCAAGGAGCGTTCAACGGCGCTCACCTATTTCGCAGGGCAGGTTGCCAATCGTTCAATTCGCCGCCAAACCCTGCGGCGCTCGTTTTCGTCCTGCTTTCGGGCAGGATATTGCCTGCCTACCGCAGGATTTGTTTTGTCTTGAGAGGAGTTAGCCTAGATGGCTCGCAAGTTCCTTGTTTCCCGTGTCGCTCTCGCCGTCGCCCTTTCGAGCGGGTTGGTTGCCATGGCCGCAACGCCCGCGATGGCTGCAAAGAAAGAGAAGGCAGCCGCAGGCGGCAAGTTCTCGCCGGAATTCGTAAAGGTCGCGCAGCCGCTTCAAAAGGCCATGGAAGCTGCGGTTGCCGCGCTGGGCGGTCAGCAGACCCCCGAAGCGATGGCTGCTGCCAAGCAGGCGTTCGACACCGCCGCGGGCGGTGACGGCAAGGCCGCGTTTCAGGCAGCTGTCCCCACCGCAACCACGCCGGACGACAAGAACGCGCTTGGCTCGATGATGCGCAACTTCGGCATCATTTCGAAGGACCTCGCGCTCAAGCAGCAGGGCAACATGATGCTGCTCGAAAGCGGCAAGCTCGATGCGGCCGCTCTGGGCACCACCAATTACGATTCGGGCATCACCGCCTACCAGCTCAAGGACTATGCCAACGCGGCGAAGTACCTCAAGGCTGCCAAGGATGGCGGATATACCGATACGTCGGGCCAGCTGGACCTCGTCCTCGCCGATTCCTACAAGCGCAACAACAACCCCGAAGCCGCGCTGCAGATGGCCAAGGACGATGTGGCCGCAGCTCAGGCCAAGGGCACCGCGCCTTCGGAAACCGCGCTGCGCAACGTGCTGCAGCAGACCTACACCGCCAAGCAGCTTGCGCCCTCGACCGAGTATGCTGCGCTTCTCGGCCAGTACTATCCGTCGAGCTGGGGCACCTCGATCTCGGTCGTCCGCCAGCTTTCATCGCTGCCGCGCGACCAGAACCTCGATCTCATGCGCCTGATGTTCGTCACCGGCGGCATGGCTGAAAAGCGCGACTATTTCGAGTACATCGAGAACGTCGACCCGCGCGCCTTCCCGGGCGAAGCGGTCAAGGTGATGCAGGACGGCCTTGCCAAGGGCAAGCTGACCCAGGCTGAAATCGGCGCCGACCTGACGAACTCGCAGGGCCGCGTCGCGGGTGACAAGGCCTCGCTGCCCGCCACCGAGCGCGATGCCAACAAGGCCGGTGCCACCGCCGCGACGGTGGTTGCGGCCGGCGACGTGTTCCTCAGCTACGACCAGCCCGCCAAGGCGGAGACGTTCTATGCCAAGGCGATCTCGATGCCTGGCGTGGATGCCAACAAGGTCGCGCTGCGCCTTGGCATGTCGCAGACGCTTTCGGGCAAGTACGCTGATGCGCAGACCAACTTCGCGAAGGTCACCGGCACCCGCCAGCCCGTCGCCAAGCTGTGGTCGGCCTATGCCAAGAGCAAGTCGGCTCCGGCTGCTGCCACGGCGCCTGCCGCCACCAACTGATCTTCTTCGATCACCAGCGAAAAGGGCGACGGGAAACCGCCGCCCTTTTTGTTTGCCTGCAAGGGTGAAGGGGGCGGAGCTACCTCCTCAATCCACCGGCGCGAACTTGCCGCTATCTTCGTCCAGCAGGTGAAGCACGCCGTCGGCGATGGCGAAGAACGCGCCGCGCAGTTTGAGGTCACCCTTGGCCACTTTGCTCTTCACGCAGGGGAAGGTCATCAGATTGTCGAGGCTCACCTTCACCGCCGCCTGCTCCATCGCCCGCTCGGCCTCGCGGCCCGTAGTGCCGTAAGCCTCGGCGACCGGCTCGCGCGCGTCGTCGAGCATCGAGATCCAGTCCGCCACGAAGCCGCCCTGGCCGACCTCGGCGCCCTTGAGGTCCTGCGTCAGCGCAGCCTTGCAGCCGCCGCAAAGTCCGTGGCCCATCACCACCACTTCCTTCACCTTGAGCACCTGCACCGCGAATTCCAGCGCGGCGGAGACGCCGTGATGGCCGGGCGTCGTCTCGAAGGGAGGCACCAGCGCCGCCACGTTGCGGACCACGAAGATGGTGCCGGGGTCGACGTCAAAGATCTGGCTGGGATCGACCCGGCTGTCGGAGCAGGCGATCACCATCACTTCGGGCGCCTGGCCCTGGCCCAACTGGTCCCAGCGCTCCCGGTTGTGCGACCATCCGGTGGTGCGAAAGCGGTGGTAGCCGTCGAGAAGATGGTTCAGCACTTCGGTCATGGATAGGGCCTCCTGCGGGGCGGGAACACTTTACGCTTTCCCATACCCCGGATATTCGCACTGGCAAGCGCGCGCACATGTGACTATCTGAACGGCATGAACGATCTTTCTTCCGTGCCGACCCCCGAAGAAACACCGCAGCGCCAGCGCAAGCCGGACTGGATTCGCGTGAAAGCGCCGACCAGCAAAGGTTACGGTGAGACTCGCCAGCTCATGCGCGACCTCAAGCTGACCACCGTGTGCGAAGAAGCCGCTTGCCCCAATATCGGGGAGTGCTGGACCAAGAAACACGCCACGGTGATGATCCTGGGCGATACCTGCACGCGCGCTTGCGCTTTTTGCAACGTGAAGACCGGCATGCCCGGCCGCGTCGATCCGGCCGAGCCCGCGAACGTCGCCGAACTGGCGCTGAAGACCGGCCTTGAGCACATCGTCATCACCTCCGTCGACCGCGACGATCTGCCCGACGGCGGCGCCTCGCAGTTCGTGAAGGTGATCGAGGCGATCCGCGCCGCGACCCCCTCGACCACGATCGAGATCCTGACGCCGGACTTCCGCAACAAGATGCAGCGTGCCGTCGAAGCGATCGTCATGGCGCGCCCGGACGTTTACAACCACAATCTGGAAACCGTGCCGCGCCTTTACCCGACGATCCGCCCCGGCGCGCGTTACTACGCTTCGCTGCGACTGCTGGAAGAAGTGAAGCGCCACGATCCGTCGATCTTCACAAAGTCCGGCGTGATGCTGGGTCTGGGTGAGGAGCGGCTCGAAATCCATCAGGTGATGGATGACATGCGCTGCGCCGACATCGATTTCCTGACCATGGGCCAGTACCTGCGCCCGACGCCCAAGCACGCCGAGGTCAAGGAATTCGTGACCCCGCAGGCATTCAAGGCATACGGCGCCATCGCCCGCGCCAAGGGCTTCCTGCAAGTCGCCGCTTCGCCGCTGACGCGCTCCAGCTATCACGCCGGTGCCGATTTCGCCGAAATGCGCGCGGCGCGTGAAGCGAAGCTGGCAAAAGCGGCGCAGGTCGGCGTGAAGGCCTGATCCCGTGCCCGGCATTCATGAAGTCTACCGCCTTCCCTACAGCGCCGAGCAGATGTTCGACCTGGTGGCCGATGTCGGCCGTTATCAGGAATTCCTGCCCTGGGTTGTCGCCACCCGCGTGAAATCGGACGATGGCACCGAGATGGTCGCCGACATGCTCGTCGGCTTCAAGGCGCTGCGCGAAAAGTTCACCTCGCGCGTCGAGAAGGAACGCCCGCGCGAGATCCGCGTCCATTATGTCGACGGCCCGATGCGCGATCTCGATAACCGCTGGACCTTCCATCCGGTGAGCGATCACGCCTGCGATATCGAATTCGACGTGAAGTTCTCGTTCCGCAATGCGCTGTTCGAGAAACTGGCGGGGCAATATTTCGACAAGGCCTTCCGCAAGATGGTCGCCGCGTTCGAAACGCGCGCATCTGAGCTTTACGGGGTTCCGCAGGAAGGCTGAGCGCGCGCCCCGCATCACGTCTGCAACAATCCTCTATACCCCCCACAATCTCTCCGCCCCGCTCAGCGTGAGCTTGTCGAAGACCCCGAGACCGGGCGCATGGCCTTCGACAAGCTCAGGCTGAGCGGGGTTTGGAGTATGTTGCAGGCAGGTAGCTGTCCCCGCTCAGGGCAGCAGCAGTTCCAGCGCGATAATCGCCGCCTGATGCCGGATTTCGGCGCGGGTCTTTCCTTCGAGCAATTTCTGCTCGGCGTTGACGTCTTCCTCGCCGCGGCGTGCGCAGGCGAAGACGACCGTTCCCACCGGCTTCATTTCGCTGCCGCCTTCAGGGCCGGCGATACCGCTGATGGCGACTGCCACGTCGGCTTTGCTTTTCTTGATCGCGCCCTGCGCCATCGCCCAGGCCGTCGCCGGGGATACGGCGCCGAACGAATCGATGATGTCCGCATGGACGCCCAACATCTCCATCTTCGATTCGTTGGAATACGTCACGAAACCGCGATCGAGCACGGCGGAAGAGCCAGGAATCTCGGTCAGCGCCGCGCAGACCAGTCCGCCGGTGCAGCTTTCCGCCAGCGCCACGGTGCGGCCCAGCGCCTTGTTCTCGTCGATCACGCGCTGGGCGAGGGCGAAGAGGTCTTCGGGGAAGAACGGGTTGGTGGCCATGGTGGTCCTTAAATTAGCTGCGGCCCAAGAATTTAGCTGCGACAAAGCGCGACTTTGCCCAGCTTGGGATCGGCCGCGCTGGCGACTTCGAGGCTCAGCGCGATGAGGCCCGCGGTGTTCTCGGGCGGCAGCGGTGAGAGCAGGTCGATCGCGAGGTCCAGCTTGGTGCAGGACTTGAGCGCGATGCGCTGCGAAACGAACCCTTCCACGAATACGTCGGCCAGCTGGCGCACCGTCTCATCGGGAAGATTGCGCACCATGTCGGCCGAACCATTACCTTCGGCGCCCAGCGTCTTCATGAAGGCGGGGCGGGCCTGCGCCCAGTATCGGTCCTTCTGCCCGGAATAGCGCGCGGCCAGCTGCGGCCCCTGACGGCGCAGGAAGGCATCGGCGGGCAGGGAGGGGGCGCAGCGCTTGGCGGTGCCGTTGATGGCCTGCGGCAGGGCATAGGCGATCAGCGCGGTCGCCTCCTTCTTGGTGATGCACACCGGCTCGGCGGCCATGGCAAGGCCCGGCGTCATGCTGGCCGCGAAGGCGATGGTCCTGACGAATGCGTGCATGGAAATGGTCCTGTTCTAAAGCCGGATCAGGCTGACGGCGGCCTGTGCGGCGATGCCTTCGCGTCTTCCGGTGAAACCCAGCTTCTCAGTGGTGGTTGCCTTCACGCTGATGGCGGCGATGTCAACGCCGAGCACCTGCGCGAGCCGCGCGCGCATGGCCTCGCGGTGCGGCCCGATCTTGGGCGCTTCGCAGATGATCGTCACGTCCGCATTGCCCAGGCTATAGCCCGCCTCCGCCACCAGCTTCCCGGCATGGCCAAGGAAGCGGTCGGAGGCCGCGCCTTTCCACTGCGGGTCGCTGGGCGGGAAGTGCTGGCCGATATCGCCCGCCCCCACCGCGCCAAGCATCGCATCGACCAGTGCATGGATCGCCACGTCGGCGTCGCTGTGGCCGGAAAGACCGTGGGTATGCGCAACGCGCACGCCGCAGAGCCACAGTTCCTCGCCTTCCTCCAGCGCGTGAACGTCATAGCCGGTGCCCACCCGCACCAGCGGCTGCAAGGGAGCGAAGTCGGCGGCGTAAGTCAGCTTGTGCAAGATTTCGTCCCCTTCGACGAAGGCGATTTCCATGCCCCAGGCCTGCGCCACTTGCGCATCGTCCCCGGCGGCGGCAGCGCCGTCCCATTCGCGGTGAGCGGCGAGAATATCCTCGAAACGGAACGCCTGCGGAGTCTGCACCCGGCGCAGATCCTCGCGACGGGCAGGGGCGCCCATGACATCGCCGTGTTCTGCGTGGGCGAGGCTGTCGACCACCGGCAGCACCGGGATCGCGCCCTTGTGATGGTTCAGCGCCTCTACCAGCCGCGTGACGACCTCGCCGGGCAGGAGCGGCCGGGCGGCGTCATGGATCAGCACGCTGTCCGGCGCGGCGGCGACCAGCACCTCAAGGCCAAGCCGCACCGATTCCTGCCGCGTCGCCCCGCCGGCGGTAAACTGTACCCCTGCGATCCCCGCCAGAGCCTCACGCGCGATCGCGTCCGCGCCTTGCGGAATGACCACCAGGATCGGCGAACAACCCGCCGCCGCCAGCGCTTCAACCGAGTGGCGGACCACCGGCTTGCCGCGCCACAGGGCGAACTGCTTGGGCACCGGCTGACCGGCGCGGAGGCCTTGCCCGGCGGCGACGACCAGCGCGGCAACGGCTGCCACCGCGCGCTCTCCCGTAGGTTTCGGGGCTTCTGAAACGAATTGCGACATTGTTCTCGCCGGTAATCGCTTGCCCGCACAAGGGCAATCCACTATGCGCTGCCTGTTTTTTAGGCAGTATTGCGCGAACCATGACTCACTTGCCCAATCCCCCGGCACTAAAGCCCATTCAGGTCGGTCCCGTGACGATCGACTGCCCGGTCGTGCTCGCGCCGATGACGGGCGTGTCGGACCTGCCGTTCCGCCGGATGGTGCGCGGCTTCGGCTCGGGCCTCAACGTCACCGAGATGATCGCCAGCCCCGCGGCCATCCGCGAGACGCGGGTGTCGCTGCAAAAGGCGATGTGGGACGTGATCGAGGAACCCGTCGCGATGCAGCTTGTCGGCTGCGATCCCGAGCAGATGGCCGAAGCCGCCAAGCTGGTCGAAGGGCAGGGCGCTGCCATCATCGACATCAACATGGGCTGCCCGGTGCGCAAGGTCGTCAATGGCGACGCCGGTTCCGCGCTCATGCGGCAGGTGCCGCTGGCGACCAAGCTGATCGAGGCCACCGTCAAGGCGGTGAAGGTGCCGGTTACCGTGAAGATGCGCATGGGCTGGTGCCATGATAGCCTCAACGCCCCGGAACTGGCGCGGATCGCCGAGGATCTGGGCGCGCAGATGATTACCGTCCACGGCCGCACCCGCAACCAGATGTACAAGGGCGAGGCCGATTGGGCCTTCGTGCGAAGCGTGAAGGACGCGGTTTCGATCCCGGTCATCGTCAACGGCGACATCTGCACGGTGGAAGATGCCTCCAAGGCGCTGGAACAGTCCGGCGCGGATGGCCTCATGATCGGGCGCGGCGCTTATGGCCGCCCGTGGTTCCTTGCGCAGGTGATGCAATGGTGGCGCGGCGCCGACGTCGCCGCCGACCCCACCATTGCCGAGCAGTATGAGATCATGCGCGCCCATTACGAGGACATGCTGGCCCATTACGGCGCCGACACCGGGGTGCGCATGGCCCGCAAGCACCTTGGCTGGTACATCAAGGGCGTGCGCGGCTCTGCCGAGTTCAGAAACAAGGTGAACTTCATCAGCGATCCCGATGAAGTCCTTCGCGAACTCGCGGAATTCTACGCGCCGTACCGCGACGGCGGCGATGCATCCGGTAACGGGCAGCTTCACGCCGCATGAGCCTGGACCTCGGCACGTCCGTCCCTGAAGCCCAGCGGCTGCTTGCCAGCCTGCCGCAAGCTGTCGTGCTGTTGGAGCCGGGTCTGAAAATCGCTGCGCTCAACCCGGCGGCGGAGCAGTTCTTCGGCCAGTCCGCACGCCGGCTTATCGGCGTGCCCCTGCGTGAGATCGTATCGATTTCCGACCGCCGTCTGGTCGACCGCCTCGACGATTACGAAACACCGGTTTCCGCACGCGAAGTCGTCGTCGAACTCAAGGGCAAGGGTGCGCGCCGGGTCGACATCAATGTGGCGCCGGTGGCGGACACACCCGGTTGGCGGCTGCTGACCATCCACGACAACACCGCCGCCGATGCGCTGGGCGACGATTCCGGCGGCCCCGACAATGCGGTCCTGCGCGGCCCCGAGATCATGGCGCACGAGATCAAGAACCCGCTCGCCGGCATTCGCGGCGCGGCGCAGCTTCTTGCCCGCAAGCTGGATGAACGCGACCGCGCGCTGACCGACCTCATCACCGGGGAGGTGGACCGCATAGCCGCCCTGATCGAGCGTATGCAGAAGCTCAGCGGCCGCACCACCCCTCCGGTCGAGCCATGCAACCTCCATGAGGCCGCCCGCCGCGCGATCGACGTGCTGGACGCCGCGAATGGGGAGGGGGCGCGCCGGTTCCGCCTGATCGAGGAGTTCGACCCGTCGCTCCCCTCCGTGCTGGGCAGCCCCGATGGCCTGGTGCAGGTCATGATAAACCTGCTTTCGAACGCCGCCGAAGCCTGTCAGGATGCGGCGCGGGACGGCGGCGAACCGCGCGTGACTATCCGCACCCGTTTCGCCAGCGGCCTTCAGCTACAGACCGGCAATTCCGACGCGCCGCTGCGCCTTCCAATCGAGGTGCGGGTGAGCGATAATGGTGCCGGCATCGACCCCGCCATGCGCGATCACATCTTCGAACCGTTCGTCACCACCAAGAAGTCCGGGCAGGGGCTGGGCCTGCCGCTGGTTCGCAAACTGGTGCGAGACATGAACGGCCGCATCACCCACGACCGCGACGATGAGACCGGGCTGACGCATTTTCGTATCCACTTGCCGCTCGCGCGGGAAACACGCACCCGCGTCAAAAGGGACCCGGCATGATGCCCCATTCGCAGCACGTCCTGCTGCTCGAGGACGACATGTCCATCGCCATCGTCATCACGGCCGCGCTGGAGGACGAGGGCTTTGCCGTCGTCCATTGCCAGACGATCGCAGAACGCGACCGGCAGCTGGCCGATCACAGCTTCGCCGCCTTCGTCACCGACGTGATGCTGCCCGACGGCGACGGCATCGAGACGATCGACCGCGTCCGCGTGCTTCATCCCGACATGCCGATCGTGATCCTCTCGGCCCAGAACACCCTCGATACCGCCGTGCGCGCCACCGATACCGGCGCTTTCGAATACTTCCCGAAGCCCTTCGACATCGACGAACTGGCGCGCACCGTGCGCCAGGCAGCTGGGGCGACACACAGCCCGCTGGAAGGTGAAGAGCCGGTTGCCGATGGCCTCCCGCTTGTCGGCCGCAGCACCGCGATGCAGTCGGTCTTCCGTATGATCACGCGGGTACTGCGCAACGACCTGACAGTGCTGATCCTGGGCGAATCGGGCACGGGCAAGGAGCTTGTCGCCGAGGCGATTCACCAGCTCGGCAATCGCCGCGGCGGTCCGTTCATCGCCGTGAACACCGCCGCGATCCCCGCCGAATTGATCGAAAGCGAACTGTTCGGCCACGAGAAGGGCGCCTTCACCGGCGCCGTCGCGCGCCATGTCGGCAAATTCGAACAAGCGGCAGGCGGCACTCTGTTCCTCGATGAAATCGGCGACATGCCGATGCAGGCCCAGACCCGCCTGCTGCGCGCGCTCCAGTCCGGCTCGGTACGCCGCGTCGGCGGGCGCGACGAAATCCAGCTCGATACCCGCATCGTCGCCGCGACCAACAAGGACCTTGAGCCGGAAATCGCCGCCGGCCGCTTCCGCGAGGACCTGTACTACAGGCTCAATGTGGTGCCGATCCACATGCCCCCCTTGCGCGACCGGCGCGATGACATCGACGTTCTGGCGCGCCATTTCCTTCAGCACGCCGCGAATGAAGGCCTGCCGCGCCGCCAGCTGACGGCTGAGGCCGCCGAACTGCTCAGCCGCCAGCCTTGGCGCGGCAACGTGCGCGAACTCAAGAATTTCATTTATCGCATGGCCCTGCTGGCGCGCGAGGACCTGATCGACGTCGATCAGGTCGTGCCGCTGCTGACACCTGAACCGTCGGCCACTGCGTCCGGCATGGGCGAGGGCGTCGATCAAGGCGAACCGATGAACGGCCACGCTCATGGCCCGGGCGACATCGCCGTAGCGGTCGCACAGTGGCTCTCGGCCACTCGCCCGGCCAGCGGCACAATCTACGACAGCGCCATGGCCGCCTTCGAACGCCCGCTTTTCGCGGAAGTATTGAAGGAAACCGCAGGCAACCAGCTGCGCGCCGCGCAGGCACTGGGGATCAATCGCAACACCTTGCGCAAGCGCCTTGGCGAACTTTCGCTCGATCCTGAGGAATTCACTCGTCGACCGTAATATCGAGTTGGTGGATTCCCTCTTGCAGCCCGGCCACAGTGCTGTTGTAACGCTGCAACGATGACGGATAGTTCACCCCAGAAACGCACTTGGCCGCGCTGGTGGCGGCGCATGCAGGTAGCTGCGCGCCGGGCGAACATTTTCGCCTTCATGGAAGTGCTTTCGGTTGCCGCGTTCCTGACGATGACTGCGGCGACATGGGTCGCCCTGAACAACGGCGGCGACAAGGGCGAACTGTTGCCCTCGAACCTCACGGCCAGTCTGCTCATCGGCACGCTGGTGCCGGCGATGGCGATTCTGGTACTGTTGGGCCGCCGCATGGCGCTGCGCCGCGCAGCCGAAAGCATTGGTGGCACCGGACAGATGCACGTGCGCCTGGTGTTCATCTTCTCGCTCATTTCCGCCGTGCCGACATTGCTGGTCGTCGTCTTTGCGTCATGGCTATTTCAGTCCGGCGTCGAGTTCTGGTTCTCCGACAGTTCGCGCGGATTGCTGGAAAACGCCAACAAGCTGGCGCGTGGGTACTACGAACAGACCATGCGCGACGTCGGCTATGAATCCGTCGCCATGGCACAGGATTCGCGTGAGGTGCTGGCAACCAACCCGGTCGCAAGCCGTAAATTCCAGATTTTCCTTGCCGAGCAGGTCGTCCGCCGAAATCTGGCCTTTGCAGCGCTGATCCAGATCGATGCCGATGGCAACCAGCGCACGCTGATCGTCGTTGATCCCGCCAACCAAGCCGAAAACAACCGCATCAGCGCCGATAATTTCGCCAAGCTGGGCAGGGGTGAGCCCTACGTCGCGAACGCAAAAGACAACCGGATCGTCGCGACGAGCCCGATTGATCGGTCTACCGGCGTTTACCTTCTCGTCATCCGCAGTTCCGACTTGCTCTCGCTTGGCCAGGGCGAGCGGGCCGAAAACATCGTGCAGGCCTATGAGGTTTTGACCAGTCGCGCCCGCGTTCTGCAGCTGCGCTTCAACGTCGCGCTGTTCGTGGCCTCGCTGGCGCTTGTCGGACTTGCCGTGTGGGTCGCGCTGCGCTTCGCCGACCGCCAGGTTGCGCCGCTCTACGAGCTTGTCGATGCGGCGCGGCGGGTGGGCGCGGGCAATTATGCCCTGCGGATCGAGGGGCGCACCGGCGCCGACGAGATCGGCCTGCTCAACCGTGCCTTCAACCGCATGACCGGCCAGATCGAAAAGCAGACCCAGGCTCTGCTGGGCGCAAACCGCCAGCTTCATGAGCGCCGCCTGTTTATCGAAGCGGTTCTGGAATCGGTCACTTCGGGCATCGTCTCGCTCGACGACCAGGGCCGGATACTGCTGATGAACAGCACCGCGCAGAAGCTTCTGACCGACCGCAGCGGCGAAGTGCCCGAAGGCATGCCGATCAGCGAACTGGCGCCCCCGATCGCGGCTCTGGTCGAGCAGGGTTCGTCGGATGGTATCGTCCAGTACAATCGCGGCGGCGACCTGCTCACGCTCGCGGTCAAGACGAGCCGTGACGCCACCGGCCATGTCATCACCTTCGAGGACATCACCCGCCAGCTACTGGACCAGCGCACCGCCGCCTGGTCCGACGTGGCGCGGCGCATCGCCCACGAGATCAAGAACCCGCTCACCCCCATCCAGCTTGCGACAGAGCGCCTGAGCCGCCGATACCTCAAGCAGATCACCGACAATCCCGAGCTGTTCCAGGACCTTACCCGCACGATCATCCGGCAGGTCGGGGAACTGCGCAAGATGGTTGATGAGTTCTCGTCCTTCGCGCGCCTGCCCAAGCCGGTGTTCCGCGCCGAGGACCCGGCCGCGCTCACCCGCCAGGCACTGTTCCTGCAAGAAGTCGCCCGCCCGGACATCAATTTCGCTTTCAGCAGCGACCGTGACATTGGGACGATCGACTGCGACCGCCACCAGTTCGGCCAGGCGATGACCAACGTCCTCAAAAATGCCGTGGAAGCGATTGAAGCCAAATCGAAAACGGCTGAGGGCGATTATCGCGGCGCGGTCTCGGTAGAAGTTGTCGATCACGACCACTCGATCCTGGTGCGGGTCACCGATAACGGCATCGGCCTGTCGCAGGACAAGGAGCGCCTGATCGAACCTTACGTGACAACCCGCGAAAAAGGCACTGGGTTGGGCCTCGCGATCGTCAACAAGATCATCGAGGAACACGGCGGCGAAATGACGTTCACCGCCGCGCAAGGCGGCGGCACCACAGTGACGATGCGCTTCGCCCACGATCCGATGGCCCTCGACCAAGGCCGCAAGACAGAGGCCGCGCAATGACGGCCCGCACTCCGGTACTTGCCAGCCCCGTAACAAACGACCTCAAGACGAAGAAGAAAAGCCCATGGCACTCGAAATCCTGATCGTCGACGATGAACGCGATATCCGCGAACTGGTCGCCGGCGTACTGAGCGACGAAGGCTACGAATGCCGCACTGCCGGCGACAGCGAGGCTGCGCTTGCCGCGGTCGACGCGCGCCGCCCGTCGCTCGTCCTGCTTGACGTATGGCTTCACGGCAGCCCGATGGACGGCCTTGAGGTACTTGACGCGATCAAATCGCGCGAACCCGAACTGCCGGTCATCATCTTCTCGGGCCACGGCAACATCGACACCGCGGTCGCCGCGATCAGCCGCGGCGCGGTGGACTTCATCGAAAAGCCGTTCGAAGCCGAGAAACTGCTCCACCTCGTCGGCCGGGCTACCGAGACCGAGCGCTTGCGCCGGGAGAACGCGCAGCTCAAGCAGGGTCAGGGCTTCACCGGATCGGAGGAGTTCACCGGCTCCAGCGGCGCGATCAACCAGGTCCGCGCCACGCTGAAGCGCATCGCCAACACCGGCAGCCGCCTGCTGATCACCGGCCCCGCAGGTTCGGGCAAGGAAGTGGCCGCACGCCTTCTCCACGCCTGGAGCCCGCGCGCCGACAACGCCTTCGTCAGCGTTAATTCCGCTCGCATCACCCCCGAACGCTTCGAGCAGGAACTGTTCGGTGAAGAGGCGGACGGCGCCCTGATCCGCCCCGGTCTGCTGGAAACGGCGGACGGCGGTACGCTCTATTTCGACGAAGTGGCCGACATGCCGCTCTCCACCCAGGCGCGCATCCTGCGCGTGCTGACCGATCAGGCCTTCGTGCGGGTTGGCGGCAGCCGCCAGATCCGTGTCGACGTTCGCGTGGTCTCCTCCACCTCGCGCGACCTCGAGAAAGAGATCGCCGAACGCCGCTTCCGCGAAGATCTGTTCTACCGCCTCAATGTGGTCCCGGTTTCCATTCCCGCACTGCGTGAGCGCCGCGACGACATTCCCGCACTGATCGACCACTTCTTCGCCCGCTATGCCAACGAACAGGGCGTGGCCCCGCCGCAGGTCAGCAGCGAGGCGATGACCGCGCTTCAGGCTTACGAATGGCCTGGCAACGTGCGCCAGTTGCGCAATGTGGTGGAACGCACCGTCATCATGGCCCCGCGCGAAAAGCTGGCGCGGATCGAGGGCGACATGCTGCCGCCGGAAATTTTCAACAGCCGGGGAGGGGCGGACGCCGGCGCCACCGTGATGATGAGCGCGCCGCTACGTGAAGCCCGCGAAAGCTTCGAACGCGAATACCTGCGCGTCCAGATCCGGCGGTTTTCAGGGAATATCTCTAAAACGGCCGCCTTCATCGGGATGGAGCGATCGGCGCTTCATCGCAAGCTCAAGCTACTTGGCATGTCGGAACGCCGCGAGGACGAAACAGACGTTGACGAAGCGCTCTGACGATTCGGAAACTGCAATCAGTGCGCCCTTCAGGACGATAATTTTAGCGCTGTAACATTTTTGCTACAAAAATGCCGTTTACTGCACTGCAGCAAATCGGTAGTTTCTGATTCGAGAACGGCGCCCGGGAATCCGGCGCCAGATCGCGGACCGCATAAGCGGCCGCCAAAAAGAAGGAGAATACAATGGCTGGTCGAACTCTCACGGCGCGCCCCAAGCCCACTCCGGCACCTGCCGCTGAGCCGGCTGAAGTCGCTGTAAACGCCGCAGTTCCGGTAAGCGCCGGTACGTCGGCACCTGCAGCGCCCGCCGCAGGCAAGGGACAGAACCTTCAGGACCAGTTCCTCAATCTCCTGCGCAAGAACAAGACCCCGGTCACCATGTTTCTGGTCAAGGGCGTGAAGCTCCAGGGCATCGTTACCTGGTTCGACAATTTCTCGATCCTGCTGCGCCGCGACGGCCAGTCTCAGCTCGTCTACAAGCATGCGATCTCGACCATCATGCCGTCGACCCCGGTCGATGCGCGCCAGTTCTCGAACGGCTCGGAAAGCGCGAAGAAGCTGCGTGTCCTGCAGGACGTGTTCCTTTCCAGCATCCGCAACGCCGGCGTGCAGGTGACGATGTTCCTCATCAACGGCGTCATGCTTCAGGGCCGCGTCGCAGCATACGACCTGTTCTGCATGCTGCTGGAACGCGAAGGGTACGTACAGCTTGCCTACAAGCATGCCGTTTCGACGATTCAGCCCGTGACTCCGGTCGACCTTCAGGCGCATGAGGAAGCCGACGATTGACGTCGCGACTCTGGAAGCTGAACTGATTTGAACGACGAACTTATGGATGAGGTCACGCGCGGTGCGCGTGCCCTCGTCGTTTATCCGCAAATGCGTGGCCCTCGGGGCCAGATGGCCGACCTTGATGTTGATGCCCGGCTGGAAGAAGCAAAGGGCCTCGCCCTTGCGATCGGGCTGGAAGTGGTCGAAGCGATGGCCATCGTGATCCGCGAACCGCGCGCCGCCACGCTGTTCGGCGAAGGCCAGATCCAGAACATCTCGGTCGCCTGCACGCTGCATGAAGCCGAGCTGATCATCGTCGATGGCTCGCTCACCGCGATCCAGCAGCGCAATCTGGAAGAAAAGCTCAAGCGTAAGGTCATCGACCGCACCGGGCTGATCCTGGAAATCTTCGGCGAACGCGCGGCGACGGCGGAAGGCCGTCTGCAGGTCGAACTCGCTCACCTCGATTACCAGGCTGGTCGCCTTGTTCGCAGCTGGACCCACCTTGAGCGTCAGCGCGGCGGCTTCGGCTTCCTCGGCGGCCCGGGCGAAACCCAGATCGAGGCGGATCGCCGCCTGATCCGCGACCGCATGGCGAAGATCCGCCGCGAACTGGAACAGGTCCGCCGCACGCGCGGCCTGCACCGCGACAGGCGCGAGAAGGCGCCCTGGCCGATCGTCGCCCTGGTCGGGTATACCAATGCCGGTAAATCGACCCTGTTCAACCGCCTGACCGGCGCGGAAGTCATGGCGGAAGACCTCCTCTTCGCCACGCTGGACCCGACGATGCGCGCAGTCCGTCTGCCGGGTCTCGAAAAGGCGATCCTGTCGGACACCGTGGGGTTCATCTCGGACCTGCCGACCCAGCTCGTCGCCGCTTTTCGCGCTACCCTGGAAGAAGTGACCGCCGCTGACGTCATCGTCCACGTTCGCGACATGGCCAATCCCGATACCGAGGCCCAGAAACGTCAGGTTCTCGACATTCTTGCCGACCTTGGCGTGATGGAGCCGAAGATCGACGAACGGGCCCTGCGCCGCAAGGAACAGGATGACCGCGTCATAGGCTGGGGCCGCGACGATGAGGAAGAGGAGGGGCCCGCTCCCTTGATCCCGATCATCGAGGTCTGGAACAAGTGGGACCTGCTTGCTCCCGAGCAGATCGAAGCGCTGCGCGAAGCGATGTCGCACCGTGACGGCGAGACTATCATCCCCGTCTCAGCGCTGACCGGAGAGGGCTGTGACGATATGCTGGCCGTCGTCAGCCGCACGCTGACGCTGGGTTCGAAGGTCTACAGCTTCGTGATCCCGGCCGCCGATGGCCAGCGCCTTGCCTTCCTCCACGCCCGCGGCGAAGTCGTGGCCGAGGAAGATGCGGGCGAAGGAGAGGAGGGGCCTCTGCTGCGTATCCAGGCGCGTCTCTCCGAGCGTGAACTGGGCCGTTTTACGTCACTTTGAGCCCCAAACCCTCCCTGTCGCGAAGCGATGGGGAGGGCACTCACTTCAAATCACGCCTTTTCAGCACGTTTGACTGCCTGCCAGTAGGCTTCCTGTTCCTCAAGCGACAGGCTGGCAAAATCGACGCCGTCGCCTGCTGCCAACGTCTCCATACCCCGAAAACGCCGTTCGAACTTGGTGTTCGCCGCACGCAAAGCGTCCTCCGGGGCGATACCGTTCAGGCGCACGAGGTTGACCGCCGCGAACAGCAGGTCGCCCGCTTCCTCCAGCTTGTCCGCCGCCGAAGCTTCATCCAGTTCCGCCATCTCTTCGCGGACCTTGTCAGCGGCGCCGCTGGGGTCAGGCCAATCGAAGCCCACTCTCGCGGCGCGCTTCTGCAGCTTCTCCGCGCGCATCAGACCCGGAAGCGAAATCGCCACGCCGTCTATGGCGCTGGTCGCACCCTTGGCAGCACGTTCCTCAGCCTTGATCGCCTCCCAGCGCTCGGTCTGGGCATCGCCGGATACGTCGTCACCGAAGATGTGCGGATGACGGGCTTCCAGCTTGTTCGAAATCGCGG
Organism: Novosphingobium barchaimii LL02; assembly: GCF_001046635.1. GTDB lineage: Bacteria > Pseudomonadota > Alphaproteobacteria > Sphingomonadales > Sphingomonadaceae > Novosphingobium > Novosphingobium barchaimii. Next base: position 702,548 of record NZ_KQ130452.1, on the reverse strand, counting down.
AAGCAACGTCGGCAAAGGTGAAATGGCCAAGCTCCTCGGCCATGCGGGCATGGAATACGACCTGGAGCAGCAGATCGCCGAGTTCGTCGCGCAGCGATGCAAGATCAGCCTGGGCAATCGCTTCGGCCACTTCGTAGGCTTCCTCGATCGTATAAGGGGCGATCGTGGCGAAAGTCTGCTCGCGATCCCATTCACAGCCAGTCTGCGGATCACGCAGACGAGCCATGATGGCAAGGAGGCGGTCGATTTGCTGGTGACGGCTGTCAGTCATCTGTTCCTGCCCATTAGAAAACGCTGTTCTTGCCGGCTCAGATGAAACCGATAATATATCTTATGTTAAATTCACGATTGTTCCGAGAAGCGCCGTCAAGGCTGTATCCGGAAACCGGACAACTGGATGATCAGCACAAGCCCGATGATGATCGCCGCCCATATCGCAACAAGCCGCATTGTTTTGCCCGCACCAAGCGAGTGAAGCTGGGAATTGCGCGTCACCAGGATCAGGCAACCAATCAATGAGATAGCCGACATGAACATGGCTGTCTGGCTCATGGCGTGATCACCAACCCGTCGTAGGCAATATGGACATTCTCGGGAACCTGCGCGCTCAGCGTTGCATAGTCCATGCTCTTGTCGAGATGGGTCAACACCGCCATGCCGACCCGGCAGACGGAAGCCAGTTCGAGCGACATGGCCAGATGCGAATGGGTCGGATGCGGTTCGCGGCGCAGGCAGTCGATGACGAGCACGTCGCAGCCGTAGAACAAGTCTACCATGCCTTTGGTGATCTCGCTGAAGTCCGTTGCGTAACCGATTGATTTTCCGTCAGCATCGAAGAGAAAACCGGTGGATTCGGCTGGGCCGTGAGGCATCTGGGTATGGCCTACCCGAAAACCTTCGCACAGCCGGAGAGTGTCAAGATTATCCAGCGAAACCAATGTGGGATAACCGAACTGGCCCGCAAAGACATAGCCGAAACGCTGGCGCAGCCTGCGCACGGTTTCCGATGCGGCGAAGCCCGGGATCGGCCCTGCACGGCCGTAGCGCAGGGGACGAAGGTCATCGATTCCGTGGCAGTGATCGGCGTGGTCGTGGGTCCAAAACACCGCGTCGATGCGATGGAATTCGTTCGCCAGAAGCTGCGCTCGCAAGTCCGTCGGGGTATCGACCAGGATCCGCGAACCAGCGTCGCTTTCGACCATGATGGCGACACGGGTGCGGCGGTTGCGGGGCTCCTCAGGATCGCACAGCCCCCAATCGGCCTTGCCGTCCTCGCCGCCAAGACGCGGTACACCCGTGGACGTACCGCTTCCGAGGATGGTCAGTTTCACGCGGGACTGTCCGCGTAAGCTGCCTTGGTGAACAGGCCGAAGAAATTGCGCGTGGTTGTTTCGCCCAGCTGCTCCAGGGTCACGCCGCGCAGGTCTGCAACAAAGCGCGCGGTGTCGGCGGTGAAAGCCGGCTCGCACTTGCGGCCGCGATGCGGGATCGGCGCCAGGAACGGCGAGTCGGTTTCCACCAGCAGTCGGTCTTCAGGAATCACCTTCACGACCTCCTGCAAATCTTTGGCGTTCTTGAAAGTTACGATGCCCGAAATGCTGATCGTCAGCCCCAGATCGAGCACCTTGTGGCCGAATTCGGCGCTGGCGGTGAAGCAGTGGATCAGCGCCGGAAACGCCCCCTTCCCCATTTCATCCTTGAGGATACTGGCGGTATCGTCCTCGGCATCACGCGTGTGAATGATGATCGGCAGGCCGGTTTCGCGCGCCACGGCGATGTGAGTGCGAAACAGCGCCTGCTGCACGGCACGGTCGGACTTATCGTAATAGTAATCGAGCCCTGTCTCGCCGATGGCAATCACCCGGGGGTGCGCTGCGGCTTCAAGCAAAGCGCCCTCGCCCAGATCCGCGTGCTGATCGGCTTCATGCGGATGGATGCCGATCGACGCCCAGACGTCGCGCTCACGCGCGGCGGTGGCGACCACGCGGTCCCATTCGCGCTGCCGCGTCGAGATGTTGAGAAACCCGGCAATTCCGGCTGCGCGGGCGCGGGCGAGCACGGACTGCTGATCCTCAACGAGGCCTTCGTATTCGAGATGGCAGTGCGAATCGATCAGCATCAGACGGGCGCCACCTCCGGCATTTCAAGGCGGGGGAAGACTCCCACGGGCTTGTCGACCTTATACCCCGTGGCGACCAGTGCGGCCAACCAGCCCTTGTCCGCCAGCGCGGCGTAATCGCGCGCTTCGGGGACCAGCCCCATCTGGTCGAGCAGGGCGTCGATTGATGCGGGCACCACGGGGCGCACGGCGATGGCAAGGTCGCGCACGACGCGAAAAAGCGTCATCAGGACCGCTTCCATGCGGGACGGATCAGTCTTGCGCAGCGTCCAGGGAGCCTGTTCGTCCACGTACTGGTTACATGCGAACACCGCACGCATCCAAGCGTCCAGGCCGTTGCTGAAGTCGAGTGCATCGAAGGCGGCGCGTAGTCCGGCAATGCCCTCGTCGACAGCAGCGAACAGTGCTGCGTCGGCTTTGGTTTCTGGCAAGTCGGCCTTAACTTCGCCATCCATGTTCTTGAAGATCATGGATAAGCTGCGCTGCGCGAGGTTGCCGAAGCTGTTGGCCAGTTCCGCGTTTGCACGCGTCACGATGGCCTCGTGCGACCACGAACCGTCCTGGCCGAACGCGACTTCGCGCAGGAGGAAGTAACGCACCGCGTCAACGCCGAAAGTTTCAGCCAAACCGATGGGATCGGTGACGTTGCCCAAGGACTTCGATTCCTTCTGGCCGCGGTTCAGCAGGAAACCGTGGCCGAAGACCTGCTTGGGCAAAGGCAGTCCGGCGCTCATCAGGAAGGCCGGCCAATAGACCGTGTGGAAACGTACGATATCCTTGCCGATCAGATGCAGATCTGCGGGCCAGAATTTCGCGTAATCGCCGTCCTCCTCGGGGAAGCCGAGGCCAGTGATGTAGTTCGTCAGGGCATCGACCCAGACATACATCACATGGTTGTCGCTGCCGGGCACCTTGATGCCCCAGTCGAAGCTGGTGCGCGATACCGAGAGGTCCCGCAGGCCGCCTTCGACGAAACGCAGGATCTCGTTCTTGCGGCTGTCGGGACGGATGAAATCGCTCGATCCGTAGAGTTCGAGCAGTTTGTCCTGATATTTGGAAAGGCGGAAGAACCACGATTCCTCGACGGTCCACTCCACTGGCGTGCCTTGGGGGGACAGCTTTTCGCCGCCCTCGCCTGCGACGAGTTCACTTTCGTCGTAGTAGGCTTCGTCCCGCACCGAGTACCAGCCCTCGTAGCGGTCGAGATAGAGGTCGCCGGCAGCCTCCATACGCTTCCACAATTTCTGTGTTGCAGCGTGGTGGCGCGGTTCGGTGGTGCGGATGAAAACATCGTATCCGATGTTAAGAGTATCGCACATATCACGGAAATGTTGAGACATTTCCGTCGCGAGGTCAGCAGGCGTCGTGTCCAGTTCGCGCGCTTTTTGGGCCATTTTCAGGCCATGCTCGTCCGTGCCGGTCTGGAAGCGGACGTCGAAACCTTCCGCCTTCTTGAAGCGGGCGATGACGTCGGCGGCAATTGCCTCGTAGGCGTGGCCGATGTGCGGCTTACCGTTCGGGTAGCTGATCGCGGTCGTGATGTAATAGGGCTCGCCCATGCGGCGTCGCGCTTTCTATCTGATGTTTAATGTACAAAGCTCATGTATTTTCTGAAGAAGGTGCCGCATCATTCGGCCCATCGCAAAAATACGCTAGCGAGCCGCTTCTCTAGGCATCGCGGTCGAGGCCAGCAACCCGCCAATTTCCATTATGAGGAGCCCGGCGTCGAAATTGTAGGTGGAGGCCTGAGTCGACAACTTCGTCAGCACGCCGTGCGCTTCGATGATTTTCATCTGCCGGGCGCGGGAAGCATCGCGAAGCTGGTGGACCAGCACCGAGCGCGCCAGTTCGAGCGTCGCGATCTGGCGGTCCCGGGCCGGGCGGGCGCCCATCTCGTCGGCAAGTAAACCGCGCAAGTGGAACTGGGCGTCGCCCTCGCGCAAAATACGCAGCATCAGCCGGTGGATGCCGCCAAGGTCATGTTCGACGAAATCAAGCGCGACGCCGGGCGAGCCGTGTGATGCGGCGATGGCGGCGGCGCGTGCAGCGGCGTCCGCATGGGGCGCGCCCTGCTGAATCATCGTGTCGAGTTCCCCCGCGCCCAGCGCGGCGAAGCGCAAAACCCGGCAGCGCGAGCGGACGGTCGGCAGCAGGCGCCCGGGCTGGTGCGTCAGCAGCAGGAAGTAGGTGCCGAACGGCGGCTCTTCCAGCGCTTTAAGCAGAGCGTTGACGGCGCCCTTCTCCATGTCGTCGGCCGGATCGATGATGATCGCTCGCTTCTCGCCCAGCGTAGGTTTGGTGACGAGACGGCGGATCATCGCCCGCACCTGATCGACTGTGATGTTGCGCTTGGTCTGGTAGGGCTTGCCCTCGGCCTTCTTCTTCGCCTCGTCGTCATTGGCGGGAAGGTGTTCGAGGATCAGGATATCGGGATGGCCATCAACCTCGGGCACCGACTGGCCCGGTATCCGAACCAGCTCAGCGGCAGCAGCGCGGGCGAAGGCGCGCTTGCCCAGTCCCTTGGCGCCGCTCAGCAGCCAGGCATGGTGCATTCGCACGGAGGCGATAGCAGACAGCCATTCCTGCCACGCCGCGTCCTGGCCGATAAAAGCAGCGTTCATGCGTCCCCGGTCAGCAATGCTTCGAGCGCGGCAAGCACGAGCGCATGGGTCGATGCCGGGTCGCCGTTGCCATCAATGCGGGCGAATCGCTCCGGTTCGGACGTCGCAAAAGCCGAAAAGGCGCTGGCGACGCGGGCGTGGTAAGCGCTGTTACGGCCGCCGATGCGGTCCGATCCGTCTGTGTCGCGTAAAGAAAGACGTTGGACCGCGACTTCGGGAGACACTTCGACCAGCAAGGCAAGGTCGGGCAGGAGGCCCTCGCTTCCGATCTGGTGGAGCAGGCCGATATCGGCGTCGGACAATCCGCTACCGCCGCCCTGGTAGGCCCGGCTCGAATCGAGATAACGGTCGCAGATAACCCAGGCGCCGCGTGCCAATGCCGGGCGGATCAGGCGGTGGACGTGGTCCGAACGGGCAGCGGCGAACAACAGCGCCTCTGCGCGCGGGTTCCAGCTTTCGCCCTGATCGCCCTCGACACCGTTGAGGAGCAGGGCGCGGATCGCCTCAGCCCCCGGCGTGCCGCCCGGCTCCCGTGTGGTCACGACTTCCAGCCCCCGTTCACGCAGGGCGTCAGCCAACAGCCGGGCCTGCGTGGACTTGCCAGCCCCCTCCCCGCCTTCGAGCGCGATGAATCTTCCCTGCATCATGTGAAGAGGTTGATAAACCCGTTCCACAGCCTGTCCAGCGTACCGGCCTTGCCGACATCGCGCCCGGCGTAAAGCGGCACGCGGCCCGGCGCGAGGCCAGCGACCCGGATTTCCAGTTCGCCAACCTGCTCACCCTTGCGGACCGGGGCCACGATCGGACCGCGATAATGGACCGCGAGGGTGATTTTGGGCCGGCTACCGCGCGCGATGGTGGCATGAACCTCGCGATTGGCGACGAGCGGCAGAGTGCGCGCGTCTCCGCCCTGGATGCGGGCCTGCGCCACGGTTTGCCCCTGATCGAACAGATGGCGCGTATCCCACGCGGCGAAGCCCCATTCGAGGAGCGCCTTCGCAGCATCATCGCGCACCTTGGGCAACGGTGAACCGGCCAGCACCATGACGATGCGGCGGCCGCCACGCTCGGCAGTGCCGAGGAAGTTGTAGCCCGCCTCGCGGGTGTAGCCGGTCTTGATGCCGTCCGCGCCGGGCACCACGCCTACCGTCGGGTCATGGCTGCGCATGACGACATCGCGCCAGAGCCAGCGCTTGTGGCCGGAAAACTCACGGTAAAGGTCGGGGTAGCGGGTGATCATCGCATCAGCCAGCCGCACCAGATCGCTGGCGGTGACGTAAGTGTTGCCGCCGTCCATCCAGCCATTGGGTGTATTGTAATGGCTGCGCGTCATACCGAGCCGGCGAGCGGCGTCGTTCATCTTTGCCGCCCATCCCGCCACGCTGCCCGCATAGCCTTCGCCCAGCACGACTGCTGCATCGTTGGCCGATGCGGTCATGATGCCGTGGAGCAAGTCGCGCGTTGTCGGAAAATCTTTCGTTGTCAGGTACATATTCGTACCTTTCGCGAACCATTCCCGCTCCGTCTCAGGCCGCTCGTTGAATTTGCGCTCCATGCTGAGGCGGCCCGCGCCGATCTCCTCGAAGGCGACGTAGGCGGTCATCACCTTCGTCACCGAGGCGGGCAAGAAAGGCGTGTCCGCGTGTCGCTGTTCCAGCACCTGGCCCGATCCGAGGTCAACAAGGATGCTGACCGGGATCGGTGCCAATTGGGCTGGCGGCGTGGGAACGGCGGCCCCGGCGGCGCTGGCGGGCAGCGCGGCGGCAAGGACGAGCTTCAGAGCATTCAGACTGGACTTCAAGACCCGTATTCTCCCGCGCGTCCACCGGACGCCTGGCTTTCTATCGCGCGGGAGCCATGAAGGTCACTCCGCGCTCTGGATTCGTGCGTCCCTATAACCCGCACCCTTTGCCTTCTCCAGCGCCTGCGCAGCTTGTGCACGGTTGCTGTAAGGACCCAGGCGCACGCGCCAGAATTTTCCGGCTTGTGAGACACTTGCGCCAAGCTGCCCGGCAACCTTGCGCGCAGAAGGTTCGGACGAGAATGCAGCTACCTGGACAACGAACGATCCCTTCGCGGCAGTAGCGGTCGGACCGGCGGCCTGGGGCTTGGCCACTGGCGGTTTGGGCGCTGGCGCTTTGAGGGCCGCAGTGCTGCTTGCCGTGGGCTTTGTCGGCAGCTTGGGCTCAGCCGGTGCCGGTCGTTTGGGAGGCTGCACTGACGGCGCCGCTAACGGCGGCTTGGCAGTCGGTGTCTTCGCCGGTTTACTCATCGCCGGCGCAGGCTTCACCGGCTCGTGCTTCACCGGCGCGGGCTTGAGCGGCGAGGCCGCCTCCCCGGCAGGCAAGGACGGAGGGGTTGGCGGGGTGGACGGCGGAGGCAGCAACGGCGACTGTTCGGCCAACTTTCGGCGCAATACCTTGAGCAGCCCTTCCGGCGTCTCCATCCGGTCAGGAGCATGCCCGCCTCTGCGCAGCAGCGCACGTTCCTGCTCCGGCGGGTTGACCCGGCGCACACGCACCGATCCGCGCCCGCCCGGTGGCAGTCCCAGTTGCGCGATCGCATCGGGGGACAGTTCCACCAGTGCATCGTTGGTCATCGGCCCCCGCCGTTCCAGCCGCACGAGGATCGTTCGCCCGGAATCGAGCGCGGTCACTTCCACATAGCAGGGCAGCGGCAGGGTCTTGTGCGCTCCGCTGACGCCAGCGCCCTCACCCGCGATGGCCATGCCGACCGCGTCGTAATTGAGCTGGTCTACAGGGGTCCAAACAGTGCTGCCGATAGTGAAAGGCTCGCCCACCACAACGGGATAATCGGCAGCCGGGCCCGTTACCGGCACATCGGGCGGCAGCTGCCTCCGGTCTGCGGCAAAGGCGCCGCCAGCGGCTCCCAGCAGGATCAGCGCCGCAAGCGGCAGGGCGTGGTTAACGGGAAATCTCATCTGCAAGCAACCCCACGGACATGGCGTAGTAGTTCGAGCAATTGTACTGGAGGATAACCCGATAATTACCGGTTAACAGATATGCCGGTGTGCCCGGCCCATCAGGCTGGAACAGGGAGGCAAGAACATTGCCGCCAATCGCGCCCTGCGGCGAGACGCCCAGCGCGCGCCACTGCGAGACGGTCTTCCACTGGGAATGGCGGGCATGCACCCGGTCGCAGCTGGGAGCGGCCAGTTTGGTCGCATAGCTGTCGACGCTGAATCCGCCCGGCACGCTCGCACGCACGCCCCAGGGCTGGCCAGGCCGCCATCCGGCATCGCGGAAATAGTTGGCGATTGACGCCAGCGTATCGGCGGAACTGTTGAAGATGTCTGCCCGCCCGTCACCGTCGCCGTCTGCTGCAAGGCGAAGGTACACGCTTGGCAAAAACTGCGGATAGCCGAAGGCCCCTGCCCAGCTGCCCTTGAGCTGCGAGCGCGGCACGCCCCGGTCGACCATCTTCATCAGCGCGATCAACTCACCTTCGAACAGGGCGCGGCGGCGCCCCTCCCAAGCCAGCGTCGCAAGCGAGCGGGCAAGGTCGAAGTCTCCGGTATAACTGCCGAAATTCGTCTCGTGTCCCCAGATCGCGAAGAGAATCGGCGCAGGCACCCCGTAGCGCCGCTCGATCTGTGCAGAGATCGAAGCCAGCGAAGTATAGCGCGCGCGGCCCCGGCCGATGATTGAACTGCCGACATGCTGAGAGATGTAAGGGGCAAGCGCGGGCGGCGCGGTCTGCCGACCGGGCTGTGCGGTATCCAGAGCGATAACCCGCTCGTTCGGCGTCAGCCCACTCAAGACGCTGGTTATCGCGGTTTCGCTCACTCCCTGGCTACGGGCATGGGAGGCGACCTGCTGGAGATAGGCAGGAAAACTCTCCGATTGGGCGGATACCTGCATCGCCGGCATCGGCACCAGGATGAGGCCAAGCGCCATGGATGGAATACGCAGCGAACGCAGAAGGGATCTGAAGGTCATTACAGGGGAACTTCGCACAAAGATTACCGGTTGCAAATGGGGCGCCGCGCTCACCCGTGGACAGCCATCGCATATGCAGTGCCCTTCACCGAAGAACACGAGGTTTGCATTGCCCCCCTTGCGCCAGCGCCACATTGAGCTATGCGCAAAACCGAGCGGACAGGTGGCCGAGTGGTTTAAGGCAGCGGTCTTGAAAACCGCCGTGGGTGCAAGCTCACCGTGGGTTCGAATCCCACCCTGTCCGCCAAAAACCCCTTCACTGACATTCGCCACTGACCGGAAAATTGGCCTAAACGCCCGATAATCAACGACAATTGTTCAACGTCGACCGCCCTCATTCGGCGTCGTCCAAAAACAAATGTGGGACTGGGTGTGGGACTGGAGCCGAGCGAGGGGCTTCAGATAATCGCGATTCGGTGGTAGATTCGTGGCCATGGGAAAGCTCACCGCTACGATCATCAAAGAGCTCGCTGATCCCGGCCGATATCCGGACGGTGAAGGGCTCTATCTCAAAGTGTCGCCATCCGGCGGCAAGAGCTGGGTGCTGCGCATCCAAGTGAACGGGACCCGGCGCGACATCGGCCTTGGTGACGCCAGGCATATTCCCGTTCGCACGGCCCGTCTGGAGGCCGCTGCAGCCAAAAAACTGGCGGCTGCGGGGATCGACCCTCTCGAAGAGCGCCGCAAGGTCACGCGGGTGATTCCAACGTTCAAGCAGGCAGCCAAGTCGGTGCACGCCGAGATGTTGAAAAGCTGGAAGAACCGCAAGCACACCAAGCAGTGGCTCAAGACCCTTGAGCTTTACGCCTACCCGAAGCTCGGCAAGCTGAAGGTCGACAAGATCGACGGGCCGCTGATTCGCGATGCCCTGGCGGAAATCTGGCTCGATATTCCGGAGACGGCGCGCCGAGTGCGCCAGAGGATCGGCACCGTGCTGGATTGGTCCTATGCCAACGGACTTCGCGAGACCGAAGCGCCCATGCGCTCGATCTCGAAAGGGCTTCCTCGACAATCCAGAAAGAAGGGGCACTTCGCCGCACTACCGCATACACAGGTCAGGCAGTTCATTGTCGAACTAAGGGCAAAAGTCGCCTGCGCGAGCACCCTGGCGCTAGAGGCCGTGATCCTGACAGTTGTGCGCTCCGGAGAACTTCGCTTGGCCACCTGGTCCGAGTTTGATGAGGATCTTACGCTTTGGACGATCCCGGAAGATCGGATGAAGATGAGGGTCGAGCATGTCGTCCCGCTTTCTGCGCAGGCGGCTGACGTTTTTCGCAGGGCCCGCGCGCTTCGCATTGACGGCAATGACCTCGTTTTCCCGAACTCCAGATCTGGAAAGGCCTTGTCGGATATGGCGCTTCTGCAGCTGGTTCGCGGCATGGGCCACGGGGTAACCGTCCATGGGTTCCGATCCAGTTTTCGCGACTGGGCGGCGGAAGAGACGGATGTGGCGGAAGCGGTGGCGGAGGCATCCCTCGCTCACAGCGTTGGGGACAAGACCAAGGCTGCCTATCTGCGAACGGATTTCTTCAAAAAGCGGCAGGTGCTGATGCAGGACTGGGCAGACTACTGCTGCTCGTGACACCGATGGGCTGAAAGCGATTGATCCTCATTGCCGCAGCGGTTTGACGCCTTCAGCGGTAACGACGATTGCGATCTGCCCGATCTCCTCAGCGGATCAATTCGGTGAAGGATTTGCGAGGGCGACCTCGGCTGGCAGGACGGCACCGCGGCGTATCGTTCGTACGCCGTTGTCTTTCGACGAACGCTTCCAAAGCGTTCACAGCAATGAGTGAGACCTTGCCTATCTTGATCATATCGATTTCACCGGTGGAAATCAGCTCGTACAGCTTGGTCTTTCCAATACCCAGCATCGCGGCGGCAGTTGGAATTCTTACCGACACCGCCTTGCATGACGGTGGAGGAATGGTGCGGGCTGAGCCCGTCCGGAGAAACTCATTCGCGGGCCCCACATTGGCTGTCCCCCGCAGGTGCTCGATTGTGGGCTGCAGGGGTTTATCCGTGGGTAGCGAAGCATACCGCTTGAAGTCGCTCGTCCGCAAGTTCTTCCTCCATTTCCAAAGTGCAAATCCGCGTTGCAGGCGGGTTGCGGACCTTGTATCCCCGGATGGTTGGGGCGTGCGAGGGGTCTCGCTACCTCGTCGCAGAGCGGCGTGCAAAAACAAGGCATGGCGTATGTTGTCGGCCATGGTTCGGCGCTTAACTGGGCTACGTAGGTCGTTTCGCCGCTCGGCGAATGGTAATCCAAGGCCAAATGGTCGCGGTTCGACAGGGTCACGGCAACGAGGCATTCGGCGGTACGGTATTTTACATCAGGAGCCTGCATTGGCCGCCGACACGGGCAATTTGATCGCTTTGACCGCAAACATCGTCGCTGCGCATGTCAGCCACAACTTCGTCGCACCGGAAGCGCTGAGTTCGCTCATTAAAATGTGTTCTTGGCCCTGCAGGCAACGGGAGCCCCTGCTGCGGACGAGCAACCAGCAAAGCCGGTGGGTGCCGTCTCCCCAAGGGCGTCGGTTAAAGCCGATCGCCTGATCAGCATGATCGTATGCGTTCGGTGAAGACCCTTCAGGTTTGGCCTGAGCCTTGCTGAGAGTGGGTCAGGCTGCCTGAGCGTCGGCGTGAAGGTTGGCCTGACGCGCTTTCCAATTCCATGGCAGGAGTTCGTGCAAGCGGGTCTGCGGATGATCGGAGATCGTCGCGATGACGTATGCGAGCCACGCATGCGGATCGCGTCGGAATCCATGGCCGGCTTCAATTGGAATTCGCAAAGAAGGCGGTGGCCGTCGCAGGTCGGATATCGTAGCTGGCTCCTGACGCGAGCTTTTGCCGAGGTCTGAGTGACACGCCTCAGTTGTAAGCGCGAAATTCCGCGCACCTGTTCGGTTGAGTGACGCGGTGTGAAGGATGTGTCCACCAAGGAAGAGGTGGACACATGGAGATGGCACCGATGGGCTCCTATGGGCTTGAGGTTGTAAGGGTGACGAGTAACGGCCGGCGCTATTATGGTCGGGCGGGGAAGTCACGGTTGGTCGAGGCGTGCCTCGAGCCGGGCATATCGGTGGCGAGGCTTGCGCTGGAGCATGGTGTCAACGCCAACCAACTGCGCAAATGGGTCAGGAAGTATCAGGAGCGGCAGAGTGCGAAGGGGCAGCGGAGCACGGGGCCGTTGCCGGATCCGTCGGCGTTTATCCGGGTGGAGACGTCTCTGGCGCCTGCGGAGCGACACACTGGTGGGATCGCGATCCGGTCTGCGGGATTGGTACCGTCAGTGCGGCTGCAGGCGTCGATGCCAAATGGCGTATCGCTGACGCTGGAGGGGTGTGACGCGCAGTTACTGGCGGTGATGATCGATGCGCTGGGGCATTGCAATGTTCCGGCTCGCTGAAGATCTGCGCGTCTATCTCCACCGGGATCCGATCGATTTCCGTTGTGGGATCAACAGCCTTGCGATCCTGGTCGAGCAGTCGATGGGCCTCAATCCGTTCGAGCGCGCGGCGTTCGCCTTCTGCAACCGGCGCCGGACCCGGATGAAGCTCCTGTTTTTTGACCGGTCGGGCTTTGTATTGGTGCTCAAGGCGCTGACGGAGGACAAGTTCCGATGGCCCAAACGAGCGGAAACGGTGGTGGCGCTCACCGCCGAGCAATTGCGATGGCTGCTCGACGGGATCGATATTGACGCAATGGTCCCTCATCCGGTGCGGCAATATCAGTTTGTCGGCTGAAGGCTGTTGACGCGGGAACGGGCTTTCGATTCAAGACTGCGATGGATCGAGGCGGCGTGCCCACTATTGCGGAATTGATGGCGCTTCTGGCGACGAAAGCCGCCGAGGTCGAGGCATTGGCGGCCGAGAGGGACGCCCTTGCCCGGCGCATACTGAAGCTTGAGGAGGAACTGGCGCTGGCGCGGTTGCACCGCTTTGCGCCGCGCAGCGAAAAGCACATGGATCGCGTCTTCAATGAAGCCGAGCAGGCCGCCCTTGAGGACGATGCAGACGAAGATCACGACGATATCGACGAGCCGGGCGCTGCCGATCTTCCCGACACGGGATTGCCGGAGGCGAAAAAACCAGAAGGGAAGAAGCGCGGGCGCAAGGCACTTCCTGCGGGCCTGCCACGCCAGCGCGTCGAATATGACCTCGCCCACGACCAGAAGGTCTGCCCGTGCTGCAGCGAACGGCTGCATCGCATGGGGGAAGTGGTAACCGAGCAGCTTCACATCGAGGTGAAGGCCACGGTCCTGCAGAATGCCCGCGCCAAATATGCGTGCCGCAATTGCGACCGCACCGGGGTCGCCACGCCGATCGTCCTTGCGCCAATGCCCGCCCAGCCTTTGCCGGGGAGCATTGCCACGGCCTCGACGCTGGCCTTTGCCCTTGTCCACAAATACGTGGATGGCACGCCGCTCTATCGTCTGGCGCAAACCTTCGAGCGTGCAGGTGTACCCGTTAGCCGCGGTGCTCTGGGCCATTGGGTGATTGGTTCGAGCGAGAGGCATCTGTATCGCATCTATGACGCCCTGAAGCTGCGGCTCCGGTCCCAGGACGTCATTCATGGCGACGAGACTACGGTTCAAGTGCTGAAGGAAGAGGGCAAGGCCCCTACCAGCACCTCGTATATGTGGGCCTACCGCAGCAGCGAGGACAGCAAACAGCCGATCGTGCTGTTCGACTATCAACCCGGTCGCGGGCAGGAACATCCGCAGGCCTTCCTCGGCGACTATCGCGGTATCCTGATGAGTGACGGCTATACGGCATGGCGCACATTGAAAGGCGCCACGCATCTGGGTTGCATGGCCCACGCCAGACGGCGCTTTGCCGACGCCCTCAAGGCGAGGAAGAAACAAGGCGGGCCGCCCGCACAGGCGCTCAAGTTCTTCGACCAGCTCTACCGGATCGAAAGGCAGGCGCGGGACGAAATACCCGATGAGGGGGAAGCGCAGGCCAGCTACATGCGCCGCTTCCGCCAGAAACATAGCGTCCCGGTCCTGGATGCCCTCAAGGCGTGGCTCGATGCGATCGCACCGAAGGTCATGCCCGAAACCAAGCTTGGTGATGCGGTATCCTACACCCTCAACCAGTGGGAATACCTGACGCGCTACGTCGAAGACGGCAGGATGCCGATCGATAACAATCTTCTCGAACGTGACATCAGGGTTTTTGCAACAGGAAGAAAATCCTGGCTTTTCTGCGACACAGTGGACGGCGCACGGGCGAGCGCCGTCACCTACAGCCTGATGCTGACTTGCCGCGCCTGCGGCGTCGAGCCTCTCGCGTGGCTACGCCATGTCCTCACTGAACTGCCCCAGCGACCTCACGACGCCGATATCGACGACCTGCTGCCATTCAACTTCGAAAGACCCGCCTGACCCGCCGACGTCGTTGCGGTGGCCTGGCTCGTCCAGCGTCAACTATGATGGCCGCACTGCCTCCGGAAGCAACGTGCTACGAAATGCGCGCTTACCCTCAGTTGGCTCTGCAGCGGCTTTTATTGTCTTTTGGCTAGCTGAGGCATTTGGTTCGCTGCGATCAACGAGTTGAGTGAAAGCACCGCGGCCGATGATCGTGCCGACAGGGACGAGGCGGCTTAGAACTTATGCCTTCTCCCATGATGTCTTCGACTGTTTTTTGTGCGTCTGCAGAGCTGCGGGAAGGCCCGGCTTTGGGACGCTGCGGTCATTTCGCGATCGGGTCCCAAACGGCTGCTTCAGATATAAACCGACATTCGCGAACTTCGCCGCGTGGTGGCGTCGAACGAGCGAATCTAGCCACTACGCGATAGGCAGCTTCTGGGAAGCGAAACGGGGGGTCGGCGGCGGGCCACCTCAAGGTCCGCTAGTGATCGCCGGTCTCAACGCCTCCTCCGCCCATTGTCGGAAGCTCGTCGCGCCGATTATGGCGGTGGCGCGCGAGGCGACGTTGTCCATGCCTTCCTCCTTGGCGCGCAGCATATCGACATACCCTTGCGCGAACTCGTCGGTCAGTCCGCGTGCCATCGCAGCGTCCTTGTACGCGTCGTAGGTCTGATGCTCGTACCGCACCTCACGGCCGATGACGTCCGACACGATCGCCGCAAGATCGGCATAGGACAGTTCTTCGGGACCGAGCACCGGCACATCTTCCTGTCCGGACCATGAGCGGTCGATCAGCAGGCCGACCGCGGCAGTGCCCGTATCGCGCGTGGCCGTATGCGGCAGCTTCTTGTCGGGATCGATCGGGCCGAACATTTTGCCCTGACGGATCGCACCGGCTTGCCGCAACGCATTGTCCATGAAGGCCGGCAGAGCGAGCCCCCGCACGGCGGCGCCCGTCGTGCGCAACAGGTCGATCATGTGGATCGAGCCGGTCGCATTGCCGGCCCGCTCATGCCACGTCGTATCGCGCCCCAGCGTCGTCGCGGCGACGATGTGGCGCACGCCGTGCCGGCGCATCGCCGCTGCGCCCGGTCGGGCGAAATCGACCGTAGCCGCCGCAGGCGTCGCCGCTGGCGTTGGCGGGCACAGCCAGAACACCGCGTCCGCTCCCCGAAACGCGCGATCGACCACGGCGGCATCGCCGTGCGATCCTTCGACCACCTCCACCTGGTCGCGCACTTCCTGCGCGAGCTTCGAGGAATCACGGACAATCAGGCGCAGCGCCTCGCCGGCATCGAGCAGATGCCGGACGACGTGGCGGCCGATGTTGCCCGTGGGCGTAGTTACGACGATCATGGCAACACTCCAGTTGGTCGCTTAACGAGATAGTCGGAGGCATCAGAACGAGCTATATCCGATCGTCGCCCATTCCTTCGCCATCGTCCGGAATTGCCATGGATCCCCTGTCCGACATCCTTTCGATCCTCAAACCCGAAAGCTACCTCACGGCTGGCCTCGACGCCGGCGGCGCATGGGCGATCCGGTTCGGCAATCGTCCCGGAACGATCAAATGCCACATCGTGACCGCCGGAACCTGCTGGCTGGCGGTCGACGGGATCGACGCCGTCCAGCTCGTCGCGGGAGATTGCATCATCCTGCCGAGCGGGCGGTCCTTCACGCTGGCGAGCGACCTGACGTTGGCCCCGGTCGACGCGCACGACGTGCTCAGCCACGCCCGTCCCGGGGATGTCATCGTGCACAAGGATGGAGGCAGCTTCGCGCTCCTTGGCACCCGCTTTGAGGTCGACGGGCTGAAGGCGAGTGCGCTGCTCGGAGCGCTGCCGCCGCTCATCCATCTCCACGAGGCCGACGATCGCGACGCCATGCGGTGGTGCATCACGCAGCTGATGATCGAGATGCGCGACGGAAGGCCGGGCGGCAGGCTCGCCGCGCGGCATCTGGCGCATCTGATGCTGCTGCGTGCGTTTCGGCTTCATCTGTCACGGCAGGCCGGCGACCGCGTCGGCCTGCTGTATGCGCTCGCGGACTCGCATCTGGGCGAAGCGATCGAGGCGATGCACGCAGAGCCCGCCCATCGCTGGACGTTGGCAAAACTGGCAAGCCGGGCCGGGCTGTCGCGGTCGATCTTCGCGCAGCGGTTCCGGGCCAGGGTCGGCGAGACACCAATCGGCTATCTGACACGGTGGCGTATGATGCTCGCAACCGACCGGCTGGCAAATGGGCGGGAGCCGCTCGGCAGCATTGCAAATGCGCTTGGCTACGAATCCGAGAATGCCTTCAACACGGCGTTCCGGCGCGTGATGGGCTGCTCACCGCGTCGTTATCCTCATTCGTCGAATATGTTTTCGGCCCAGCCAACCATGAAATCGACAAAAGCGCGTGTCTTGGGTGCTTGAAAGCGGCCAGAGGGCCATAGAATGTTCCATGTTCCCCGTCGGTCGAGAAGTCCTTCCAGGACGACCTGCAACACCCCATCCCCGATATGCGATTGCACCATGAAGTCGGGGAAGGCGCCAATGCCAGCCCCCGCCAATGCCAGGTCGAGGAGCGGGTCGATGATGCTCGCGGCCAGGGTAGCAGGAACAATGGCCTCCGGTGCGCCCGCGATCGGCCAAGGTGCAACGCGTCCGGTCGACAGTCTTTGCCTTAGGCAGGCGTGTTCGAGCAGGTCGTCGGCGGTCTTCGGAGTCCCTGAGCGCTCGAGATAGCCTGGCGCGGCGACCAGCAGCCAGCGGAAGCGCCCGAGCTTGCGATGCTTCAGGCGACTGTCGGCAGGCTCGCCCGTGCGGATGACGGCGTCAAACCCTTCCTCGATCACATCCACCAGCCGGTCGCTGAAATCCAGGTCGAGCTCGATTTGCGGATGCAGCGCCATGAATTCGGCAAGCGGCCGGGTGTGGACCGCGCCGGTGAGCGGCAAGCTCAAGCGCAAACGACCGCGTGGTTTGGCCGAGGCGTGCGCGATCTCGTTCTCGGCCTCCTCGAGCCCTTCGAGGAGGCTCCGCACCCGCGCCAAGAAAAGGCCGCCCGGCTCGGTCAGCGAGATCGTGCGGGTGGTCCGATGAAAGAGTTGGACGGATAGCTGCTCTTCGAGCCGGGCGATCGCCTTTCCCACCGCAGAAGAGGAGATACCGAGTGCCTGCCCGGCGACTCTGAAGTTCCGCGCCTCGGCCGCTGCGGCAAATGCCTGCAGTCCGCTCAAACTATCGACCTGGATCGTCATTGCCAACGTTTACTCCGCTATGATCGGAATTCCAGCCTTCTTATCCTAAAGCAGATCAATTGCTATCTGGGCGGCTTCAGCGGCGCGAGAAGCCGCGATCGGAGCACCCATGTCGACCTTGTTCATGCCTTTCACCCTTGCTGGCCGCACCCTGCATAACCGCGTCGCGATGGCGCCGATGACGCGGTCACGCGCGCCGCACGACATCGCCGATGAGACGATCGCGCTTTACTACGCGCAGCGCGCGACCGCGGGGCTTATCGTCAGCGAAGGCACGCCGATCTCGCGCGAGGGTCAGGGCTATCTGTTCAACCCCGGCATCTTCTCGCCTGCGCAGATCGCCGGATGGCGGCTGACCACGGAGTCGGTACACGCACTCGGCGGCAGTATCTTCGCGCAGATCTGGCACGTTGGCCGCGTCTCGCATGCGTCGATCCAGGAGAACGGCCGCCCGCCCGTCAGCGGGACGTCGAAGCTCGCCAAGGGCGCGACCGCCTTCGGCTATGACGAGGCCGGCAAGCCCGGCTTCGTCGAGGCGCACGAACCACGGGCACTGTCGACCGACGAGGTAGCGCGCGTTGTCGGAGATTTCGCCCAGGCAGCCGCCAACGCGGTGGAGGCCGGCTTCGATGGCGTCGAGATCCACGGCGCGAACGGCTATCTGCTCGAGCAGTTTCTGAACCCCGAGGTCAACGATCGCACCGACCGCTATGCGGCCGACAAGATGGACAACCGGCTGCGCTTCGCGCTCGAAGTGGTCGACGCGGTCGTCGCGCGGATCGGGCGTGAGCGCGTCGGTATTCGCATCTCGCCTTACGGCAAGCTGTTCGACATGCCGCATTACGCCGACATGGACGAAACGTATACCGCCCTGGTTGCAACGCTAGGCACGCGCGGCATCGCCTACGTCCATGTGATGGACCAGTCGGGCTATTCGATGAGCGACACGCAGGGAGAGCCGAAAGCCAATAGCCTGGCCGATCGGCTCACGCGCCTCCTTGCTGCGTTCCGCCGCGATCTTCCGCAAACCGCGATCATCCTGGCGGGCGGCATGACCAAGGCGCGTGCCGAGGCATTGCTTGCCGATGGCACGATCGATCTTGCCGCTTTTGGTCAGCCGTTCATCGCCAACCCCGATCTCGTCGCGCGTCTGCGCCATGACTGGCCGCTCGCGATGCCCGACCGCGATACCTATTACGGCGGTGGCATTGCGGGCTTTGCCGATTATCCGGCCTACCGCCCGGCGGCTGACTGACCACAACGCGCCCGCTGCATAATCCTTCTCTTCGGCGTCGCTCCGCGACGTCGCTCGACCCTTGGAGGTCTCCCATGACCACGACTACCCTGGCGCGCGCCCGATCCCGGCGCAACATCAATCGCCAGCCGGCAGTGCGCTTGCGATTATCCTGCTCGCCATCTCGGCGTTCATCATCGTCACTACCGAGTTCATCATCGTCGGGTTGCTTCCCAATCTGGCGCGCGACCTCGGAGTATCGATCGGCACCGCTGGCTGGCTGGTGACGCTGTTCGCCTTCACCGTGATGCTGTGCGGACCGGTTCTCACCGGTCTCGTTGCGCATTTCAATCGCAAACGGCTGTTCGTCTTCCTTTTGCTCGTCTTCGCCGGTTCTAACGCGCTCGCGGCGGCTGCACCCAATATCTGGATCCTCGGGCTCGGGCGGTTGCTGCCTGCGCTGGCGCTTCCGGTCTTCTGGGGCACGGCCAGTGAAACCGCAGGGGTGCTCGCTGGCCCCGAAAAGGCGGCCAAGGCCGTCGCCAACGTCTACATGGGCATTGCCGGCGCGATGGTGTTCGGCATTCCGCTCGGCACGCTTGCAGGCGACGCGTTCGGTTGGCGCGGGACGTTCTGGGGTCTGTCCGCGCTGTCTTTGCTGATGGCCGGGCTGCTCGCCTGGGTCATGCCGCGGATTGCCAAGCCAGTGAAAATCGAGCTAGGCGACCAACTGCGTACGCTGAAGGATCGCGCTTTCCTCGGCAATCTCGTGCTGTCGGTCGCGGTCTTCACCGCGATGTTTACCGCCTACACCTATCTCGCCGATCTGCTCGAGCGGATCGCCGGCATCCCGTCGAGCGCGGTCGGCTGGTGGCTGATGGGCTTCGGCGTGATCGGTCTCGGCGGCAACTGGCTAGGCGGACGTCTGGTCGACCGCAGTCCGCTCGTTGCCACGTTCGGTGCGGTCGTCCTGCTCGCGGTCGGCATGACCGCGACCGTGCCGCTCGCCGGCAACCACGGTTGGCTGGCGATCGCACTCGGCGTCTGGGGCCTCGCGAACACCGCACTCTACCCGATCTGCCAGGTGCGCGTGATGCGAGCGGCTGGCGCCGCCCAGGCGCTCGCCGGCACGCTCAACGTGTCGATGGCTAACGCCGGCATCGGGCTTGGCGCCATCATCGGTGGTGCAGTGATCGAGACGATTGGCATAGCTCGCATCGGCTATGTCGCAAGCGCGATTGCCGTGGTCGCGATGCTGCTGGTTCCGGTCGTCGCGCGCCTGTCGCGCAAGGAGGCCTGATCATGACCGACACGCCCTATACGCTGTCTCGGACCGGCGCTGTCGGTCCTACCGGCCTCGACTCGGTCTCAGACCATCCCGGCTATGCCCGGGTGTTCCAACCGGATCGGCTGACCTTCGGGCTGATCGCGCCGCTCGAAGGCTATCCCGATGCGCCTTGGCCCACGCTCGAACACCATGTCGCCGCAGCACGGCAAGTCGACGCGCTCGACTTCGCGGCGATCTGGCTTCGCGACGTACCCTTCTACGATCCCAGCTTCGGCGATACCGGCCAGGTGATCGATGCCTTCGTGTATGCTGGCTGGCTCGCCGCGCAGACCAATCGGATCGCGATCGGGACGGCGGGCATCGTGTCACCGCTGCGTGATCCGCTGATCGTCGCAAAGCAGGCGACCAGCCTCGACCGTCTGACCGGCGGGCGCTTTATCCTTGGTCTCGCCACGGGAGACCGTCCGTCCGAATTCGCCGCCTTCGGCAGCGACATTAGCAACCGGGTGGAGCGGTACCGCGATGCCCTCGAAGTCATTCGCGCAGCCACGGAAACCGCGTTTCCGCGTCACCAATCCCGCTTCTACGGCGCGTTGGATGGGACGCTGGACCTGTTGCCTAAACCCGTCGCACCGCGTTTGCCGATCTTGGCCATCGGACGCGCGGGTCAGGATTTCAACTGGATCGGTGACAATACCGATGGCTGGATTTGGCACCTCAGCGATCCGAATCGACTTCCAGCCGTGCTCCAGGAGTGGCGCGCCGGCAGCTCGGCGTTCCGGCCGTACGGCTACGGTACGATGTTTGATCTTCTGACTGATCCTCATGCCCCGCTCGAGATCAATCGCTCGGGCATGCGCGGCGGTCGCCTTGCGCTGATCGAGCATTGGCAGCGCCAGCGCGACGAAGGCGTCAACCACGTCGCGCTCAACATGAAGCCGCTCCGCCGCCCCTATGGCGAGGCGATCGACGAAATCGCAGAGCATATCCTGCCGGTCTTCGCTGGCTGACCGCCAGAACCGCTTCCGTGCGTCGCTCGTTCAATTACAGGCCGGCGGGTTCTGGCACGAGCGGCTCCGCGTGGGCCGGGAAACGGCTTGAGTTGGTCGGCTCTTGCTATACTTAGTGGCAAAGAATATTTAGCGCCCGTCGCGAAAAACGACTGAGCGAGGCGAACAAGCCCTGCTTGGTCGCGCATAAGTCGGACATGTCCAGGCAAGACCGACCAGCGTCCCCAACCATCATACGTGTCGGTATGGCCGATGCGTCCACGGGAGCGCTATCGTGAATCATACCATCGGCATCATCGGCGCAGGCCTCGGCGGCTTGACGCTCGCGCGCGTGCTCCATCAGCACGGGATCAAGGCGACAATCTTCGAGGGGGAGGCATCTGCCCTGGCACGGACGCAGGGCGGCCTGCTCGATATCCACGAGCATAGCGGCCAGAGCGCGCTGAAGGCGGCAGGCCTGCACGACGCCTTTCTGCGCCTTGTGCGTCCCGGCGAGGACGCCAAGCGTATCGTCGAACCGGACGGCAGTCTCTTGTTCGACAAACCGGGCGATCCGGCTTCGCCGCGACCGGAAGTTGACCGCACTGATCTTCGCACGATGCTGATCGGATCGCTGCCCGGCGGTGCGATCCGCTGGGATCGAAAAGCGACTGCACTGACTCCCCTCGGCGAGGGACGGCACGCTATCGCCTTCAGCGACGGGACCAAAGCCACGGTCGATCTGCTAGTCGGCGCTGATGGCGCCTGGTCGAAGGTTCGGCCGCTCCTCTCCTCTGCGAAGCCAAGTTACTCTGGCACCTGCTTCATCGAAATTGCGCTGCTCGACGCCGGGACGAATGCAGCGTCGATCGACGCGATCGGGAGGGGAACTCTGATGGCGTTCGCGCCGGGCAAGGGGATCATGGTCCACCGGAACCAAGACGGGACTGCCCGCGGATATGCCGCGCTCAACAAGCCTGAGGACTGGGTCGGCACTATTGATTTTGCCGACGTCGCGGCCGCGCTTGGACAAATCGCGAACGAGTTCGATGGATGGGCAAAGACGCTGACCGCCTTTATTCGCAACAGCCATATTGATCCTGTTCCCCGCCCTATCTTCGCACTCCCGATCGGCATGTCGTGGCCCCGTGTGCAGGGTGTGACGCTAATCGGAGACGCCGCCCATCTCATGTCGCCGTTCGCCGGTGAAGGTGCCAACCTTGCGATGGATGACGGCGCAAGACTAGCGGAGGCGATCGTCCGCTGTCCACAAGACGTCGAGGCCGCGCTTGCTACGTTTGAGCGCGACCTGTTTCCGCGCGCGGAAACTGTGGCGCAGGCCTCGGCCGACAATCTCGAGCGCTTCTTCGGCGAGGACACGCCGAGTGGCGTGATTGGCCTCTTTGGCGGCGCAGCATAGTGATGCGGATCAGCGACCTGCGCTCAAACACCGCACCAGTTGTCTCCCGCTAGCCGGGCCGCGGGTCGACCCCTAGGGGAGATGCCGGTTTCGTCGGAAAGAGACCTTCGCTCAGCTGGCGTGAACGTCTCAACCCGGTCGCGACCTGCCTCTACCCCCCTACCCGGTTAGAATTTTCGCCCTGATAGTGGACGTTCCCGAGACAAAATGGGTCGCCTGATTCCCGACCTTCATTCATCGCCGTAAAATGGGACTTACCCGCCGTTCCCGCGCGGCGGCTTCTGGGAAAGACCTGCCATCCGCAAAGATTTCGCCGAACGGCAAGTTCGACCGAGAGCCGTCATTCCGGACGAGGCTTAGCGATGCCGTGGATAGTCGCCTCGCCGGCCCGTCCGAAACCGATGGTCGATGGGGAATGGCAGCGGCTTCTTGGAAGCCGCTCAAGCAGCGCTTTTGGTAAGTCTGGGTCGGCCTACGCAGCAGCGCCCATTTGCGTTCGCGCCTGTCGAATATCGCGCGCCGGAGGCTGCCCGAACATACGACCATATTCCCGCGTGAACTGCGGAACGCTTTCATAGCCCACGCCGTAGGCGGCGTCGCTGATCGCCTCGCCTAACGCAAGCATTCGGCGCCGGGCTTCAATGAGTCGGAGCTGCTTCTGGAACTGCAACGGCGACAACGACGTGATGCTGCGGAAATGGACGTGGAAGGCGGACAGGCTCATCCCTGCTGCCTCGGCGAGAGCCTCTACCTTCATGGCCTCGGCATAGTGCGCGCGAAGCATGACGACGGCGCGCGCGACCCGCTGGGCGTGGCTGCCGGTGACGCCCAGCGCCCGGATCGCGCCACCATGCCGTCCGCTGAGCAGCCAATAGTGCAGCTCGCGGCTGAGTTGCGGTCCGAGCACTGCCAACGTGCCGGGGCGGTCGAGCAACCGAAGCAGGCGCAAGGCCGCGTCAGCGACCTCCGCCTCGGTCGGATCGATCCTGACCGGCCGGTCCGCCTCGAACGGCACCGGGCCGATTTCGCCGACAAGATCCGCTATGATGGCCGGATCGAGTTCGAGAACGAGCGAATAATAAGGCAAGGCACGACTGGCTGTCGTGATCTGACTGACGGTCGGCACGTCGGTGGTGATGAGCAGGGAGTCGCCCGCGCCGAAGTCGAAGGTGCTGCTACCCATCGTCACGCGCTTGCCGCCTTGCAGCACCAGCGCCACCAGCGGCTTCGAGACCGCATATTGCAGCATGGTCGGCGCCGTCTCGCGCAGGACCACCAGTCCGTCGACCGGGGTGACCGCGACCCCGGTCCGGTCGGCATGGGCGTCGGCGTAGCGTCCGGCATAGTCGAGAAGCTGGTCGGTCATGGGGGCCTGATAAAGGAGACGCGACGAGGCGACAACGCGTTTGGACGATCAGGCAAGTTTTACGGAGTATCACGCAACACCGTTGCCACGGTTCGATGCATAGGGCTGGCAACACCAATCGGAGGCATCCATGACCACCATTTCTCTTGTAACCGGCGGCAGCCGTGGCCTCGGCCGCAACACCGCGATCAGCATCGCCCGCCACGGCGGAGATGTGATCCTCACCTACCATAGCGGCAAGGCCAATGCCGATTCCGTGGTGGCCGAAATCAAGGCGCTGGGCCGCAAGGCCGTGGCGCTGCAGCTCGACACCGGCGACGTGTCCACCTTCCCCGCCTTTGCCGACGCCCTGCGCGGCACGCTGAGCGCCACATTCGGCGGCGACACGATCGATCATTTGGTAAACAACGCTGGCCATGGCGAAATGGCGGACTTCGCCGCCACGACGGAGCAGCAGTTCGACAAGCTGTTCGCCGTCCACGTCAAGGGCGTGTTCTTTCTGACGCAGGCGCTGCTGTCGATACTGGCCGATGGCGGGCGCATCATCAACTTCTCGTCGGGCCTGACCCGCGTGTCGTTCCCCGGCTTTTCGGCCTACTCGGCCGCCAAGGGCGCGGTGGAAATTCTGACCGTCTATTTGGCAAAGGAACTGGGCGCTCGCGGCATTACCGCCAACACTGTTGCCCCCGGCGCGATCGAGACCGACTTCCTGGGCGGCGCGGTCCGCGACATTCCTGACTACAACACGGCGTTCGCCGGCATGACCGCACTCGGCCGCGTCGGTCTGCCCGACGATATTGGCCCGATGGTCGCAAGCCTGCTCGGCCCTGACAACCGCTGGGTTAACGGCCAGCGCCTCGAGGTGTCGGGCGGCCAGACCATCTGACGACATCGGCGGGTGCCGCTGTGCGGCACCCGCACTCATACTGGAGGCTGCACCATGCCGAAGCTCATCATCCATTCACCCACTGGCACGTTCGATGCGGCCGATCGGCAGCGCGTCGCTAGTGCCCTGACGGCGCTGGGCCTTGATTGCGAGGGGCTGCCCTCCTCGCCCATGGTACGCAGCACGGTATGGACCTACTTCGCCGACTATGCGGTCGATGCCGTGTTCATGGGCAATGAATCCGCCCGGCTGCCGGTCGTCACGCTCCAGATATACGCCCTGGTCGGCGGGCTGGATGCAGCCGGCAAGCGCCGGCTCATCGAAGGCGCAACCGCCATCCTAGATCGACGCCAGGACGGAACGTCGGTCGCGCCTGTATATGTGGTCATTCACGAGGTCGCGGAAGAGGATTGGGGTATCTTCGGTCGGCAAGCCGATCTCGCCGCACTGCGCACAAGCGCCTCCGATGCACCGGCAATCTGACGTTGGAGTTCTCCCGATACCGAACGGCGATCGAGATGGCCGGGGCACTATCGAAATGGGAACGGGTTGTGGGAATCTTGCAGTCGGCTAGGCTTTGTCGTTCATGCTTGCTGATAAGGCTATAGTAGATGGCAAGGGCGAACCGGCTATTTGAGCTGATCGGAATCCTGCGTGTTCGCAAAACGCCCGCCACGGCGCTCGATCTGGCGGAGGCTGTGGGTATCTCGCAAAGGAGCATATACCGCGACATCGAGACGTTACGCGGCTTAGGCGCGCCAATCGTCGGGGAGGCAGGTGTAGGCTACTGCCTGAACAAAGGGTTTTTCCTTCCCGAATTCGCCTTTTCTCTCGATGAATTGGACGCGCTGGCCCTTGGTCTGGGATGGGTACAACAGCGCGCCGATCCCGCCCTTGCGCAGTCCAGCGAAAGTGCACTCGCGAAGATATTGGCCGCAAGGAGCGGTGGCTCAGCGACGAACGATGGGCCACCCGTGCTCGCCTCGGCGGCCTCGCTTTCCGAGCGGATGGACCCTCCAGAGGCCGCCCTAATGCGTGACGCGATACGCCGGCAGCGCAAGGCTCGCATCCACTACGCCGATGCTCGCGGCGCCGTATCGGAGCGCATCATATGGCCGATTGCCATCGTTTATTTCGATGACGTGCGGGTGTTGGCGGCGTGGTGCGAACAGCGATCTGCGTTCCGCCATTTCCGCATCGACCGCGTGCACGATGCAACGATGTTAGACGACCGCTACCCCGGCCGCCGCCAGGCGATGCTAATACGGTGGCGACAGCAGGATCGCGATTGGCGCTCGCTCCTGACGGTTTCTGACAATCCGCTCGGCTAAGGCCCGGTTGGCGCACCATTCCTGGTGCCCTGGCGAAGGCGGCAGCGATGATACGGATAGCATATACCCTGGCAGGGCTGGCTGCTGTGTCGCTCTCGGCGCTTGCGCCAGCAACATCAAATACGACAAAGCAAGGATCATCGGCGATGAACAATCAAGAGGCTTGGACCATCTATAAGCGATACCTCAGCGCCTGGAACACGACCGACGTTGGGACTCGCTTACAGATCGCACATGACGTTCTCGCCGACGACATCGAATACCACACCGCACGACACGATTGGTCGACAGGTAGATCGCTTGTCATCGACGATATGGCTACATTCCACGAGAAGTTTCCAGGCGGGCACTTCGAGATTGGCGGCGTCTCCACCCACCATAACGTGTCGCTGCTGCTGTGGGTAATCATCCAGGCCGACGGTACCGAGTTCGCACGGGGCGGAGATCAGATCACCGTCGGTCGCGACGGCAAAATCTCGAAGATCATCACGTTCGCACCGTTCGCGACAGATCCGGGCTGATTGAAAGCTCGGTGGGCATTGCCCGTCACGATCAAGATTTCTTTTCCGCAAACGAGCCTTGAAGGAGACACACCGTTCCGATCTCTCGGCCCCCGCCGCTCGTCGCGATGCAAGAGATCGGAACCAGTGCATCGTCGTCGCGATGCCCCACGGTGTAGAGGTTCTGAACGCAGACGAACTTCACGACCGAGCCAGCGTTAGGAAACGGCCGAAGCGGTTCACCTCATCTCACGGTTTGTCGCCATTCTTGCGCGGATCGGCGAAGGGGGCATCGCTCGCGGGCGCGCGGTTCGTATAGGGTATCGGCACCCACGCGAACCCCGCTCCGACGTGCTGCATATGCCCGATCCCGGGGAAGGACAGGTGCGGGATCGCAATCAGCGTCCGCTCGCCTGCGAAGCGCGCAAAGGCTTCCCGACGCACCGCGGCCGCCTTGGCGGTGTCGGCGTCCTATGCGATCGTCAGGCCAGTATCCGGCGCCCGGACCGCAGCCACGTGGATGATGTCGCCAACGAAGGTGAGGCTCTGTCCGCGGCTGGTCAGCGTGTAGAAAGCGGTGCCGGAGCGTTAGACAAGCCCCAGCCCAATTCCGCGATGATAAGATTGAGGAAATCATGGGTGGCCGCTCGGCTTCATCAGAACGGATCAAGAGCTGCCGTTTCATCAGCCACGGTCGTACTCCCATGTTCCCGAGGCGCCCAACGCCTTGAGGAAAGGCGCTCGACCGGCTCCGGCGAGCCATTCCCGAACGGACTGCATCGCCGGATTAATCTTGCGCAGCGCGTCCAGGTCAGCGTTCCCGGCGAGCGGCCCTTGATCGATGAGCGCCGTCAGTCCGGCAAGGAACGGGCTTTCCTGGAGAACCTCGTCCGAGAAACGCGCATAGCGGATCGGACGTCCTGCAGCCTCACTGAACAAGCACCCCAAGTCCTCGCCGGTCACCGAGTCGCTGGCGATTTCAAAAGTCTGGTCGGCGAATCGCTCCGGGTCGGCGAAGATCGGTTCGACGAACTTGCCGATGTCCTCGACGGCCAGAAGCTGGATCGACTGATCGGGGTGCATGAAGAAGCTGAAATGGCCGGTGTCCAGCCCGAAGCCGGGCATAACGAGCATGTCGACGAAAGCGACCGGGCGAATGATCGTCGATCGGATCGGCAGCGTGCGGATATGCGCCTCGATGCGCATCTTGCTGTCGAAATGACCCATGCCGGTCGGCGTTTCGCTGACCGCCCCGCCAGAACTATAGACCAGATGAGCGATTCCGGCCTCGACGGCGAGGTCGGCGATCGAAATGCCAAAGCGCACTTCTTCCTCATCGGTCACACCCCCGCTGGGCGAACTCTGCTGGACGCTGAAGACGCCGTACGCGCCGCGCATGGCCGTGCGGATGGCGTCGGTATCGGCGTAGCTGCCCTGGACGAGTTCGACGCCGGCAGCACGCAGCGTGAGCGCCCGTGCCGAGGTCGGGTCCCGCACGAGAGCGACCACGGGCCAACCCGCTTTCAGAAGCGCGGCAGCAACCGAGCCGCCCTGTTGGCCGGTTGCGCCGAAGACCACGATCGGCTGTTTGCTGTGCGACATATTTTCCTCGATGCGTTTGACGTGAGTTACTCATATATACTCATGCGACCCTGCTGAAAGACGGCACATCTTTCAGCCTCAGGCACAAGGATGATACCGTTGGATCACGCCATTCACGGGCGGCCGTACGAGCAGACGAACGACGGGCCGCGTTTTCGGCCTTGCGCACCGCATGGTGTCCTTGCCCGGCTTGGCGACAAATGGACGATCCTCGTGATGTCGCATCTGGCCATCGCCACCGGGCATCGCCTTCGCTTCTCTGAGCTGAAGCACGGAATCGATGGCATCACCCAACGCATGCTCACGCTGACGCTTCGCAATCTGGAACGCGACGGGCTGCTCAACCGTCATTATTTCCCCGAAGTGCCGCCACGCGTCGAATATGAACTCACTGCCATGGGCGCCAGTATGTTACCCGCCCTCGAAGGCTTTACGTCTTGGATCCGGGACAACTGGCCTCACATGGAGGAATGCCGACAGGCCTTCGACGCGGCGAAAATAAAACATGGCTGATCCAGGTCTTGAGACCCTTGCGGACAGTCGCGCCAGCACAGAACTCCGGATCGTGGGACTATGCCGTCGTTCGTTGCCCCAGCGCTCAATGTCAGCTCACGGCAGGGGCAGACACTCCAGGCCTGTCTGAGATCCGCCCCAGACCGGGCAAACGTGGCCGATTAGGGTCTGAACGGTTTCGAGCGGGCGCCCGGATACTTGCCGTTCACCCCCTCCGAAAAATCACCGCGAGTCGTTCGTCGCCGGTGAACCCGGCCTGCGCGGCGCCACCAACAAACGACGCCGCCCGATCGTGATCGGGCGGCGTTTCATAGTCAGGCCTGTGCTGCCATCGTCCGGGCGACATCGGCGGCGCTGATGCCTTCGAGCGCAAGACCATAGCCACCGTCCGCCTCGATCAACCGGCGCAGGCCCTGCGTCAGCGCGATCCGGGTATAGCGGCTGGTCAGCGGTGGCAGTGCCGCAATGCCGTCCGCGATCTCGTGCGCGCGATCGAGCAGGCGATCCGCCGCGACGATCTCATTGACGACGCCCCATTCCTTCGCGGTTTCGGCGTCGAGCACCTGCCGGGTGAGCAGGAAATAGCGCCCGCGGATCGAGCCGATCACGTGCGGCCACAGCGCGTGCACGCCGTCGCCGGGCACGATGCCGAAGTCGAAGTGCGGCTTGTCCTGGAACACCGTTTCCGGCGTAGCCAGCACGATGTCGGTGAGCAGCGCATGTTCGCTGTGGAGCAGCACCGGTCCGTTGAGCGCGCTAATCATCGGCACTTCGATGTCGAGCAGGTTGCTCAGGATCTTGCGGCCTTCGCGCAGGATCTTGTCATAACCCTGGGGCGTGAAGAAATCGAAGCCCTCGGGGCTGATCGTGTCCATGAAGGCGTCGCCCGATCCGGTCAGGATCACGACGCGATTCTCGCGATCCTCGCCGATCGCGTGGAACAGTCCGACGAAATGCTCGTGCGTGTGGCCATCGAAAACGAGCTTGCCGCCGTCGGTGTGGAGCGTGACCTCGAGCACGCCGTTCGCCTTGCGGGTCAAGCGAGCGTTGGAGAAAGCGTCGCGATAGGTTTCAAAGCGGGCCATGATGGATGTCCTTGTGGGGGCCGACCGGAAGCGGTTGGCATGACTATGAAGTAGACCCGCGCGGTGGCGGGCGGACGGCCGCGCGAGGCGATAAGGCTTATGCCATGCGGGAATGGGCGGCGGCCGAAGCCCCCCGGGGGTCAGAAGGCAGACTTGCCAACCGACGCGCCACCATCGACGAACAGCGTCTGGCCGGTGATGAAGCCGGCATCGTCCGACAACAGGAAAGCGATCGCCGCGGCGATCTCGTCGGGCGCGCCGAAGCGGCCCATCGGCACGCCGGCGAGATAGCGCCGCTCGCCGTCGCTACCCGGCGCATTGTTGGCGCGGAACAGTTCGGTCTCGGTCGGCCCCGGCGCCACGCCATTGACGGTCACGCCGCTGGTCGCGAGCTCTAGCGCCCAGCTGCGCGTGAAGCTGATCAGCGCGGCCTTGGCCGCGGCATAAGCGGTGCGCTCGACCGCGCCGAGCACGGTCAGGCTGGAGATGTTGACGATCCGGCCCCAGCCGCGATCGGTCATGCCGGGCAGGAACGCCTGCACCGCCTGAAGCGCAGGATGCAGATTGACGCGCAGCACGTCGTCGAGCGCCGACAGCTCGACCGCGCCCAGCCGCTGCGGCCGGACCAGCCCTACGTTGTTGACGACGCCGTCGAAGGCGAAGTCGCGGCCGAGGTCTGTCAGTCGCGCCTGGGTGGCGTCGGTATCGCCCAGGTCGAGTTGGACGAGCGTACCGGGGAAGGTATCGACCTTATGCCGGGCGATGCCGACGACGTGATGGCCATCGCGCGCGAGACGGTGGGACAGCGCGAGGCCGATCCCTTTGCTGGCGCCGGTGACGAGGAAAGTGCGGGACATGGAGGCCCTCTCTAAAAAGGCCCCGGCCGCGCATGGCGGCCGGCGCTGGCTGTCAGGCAGTGACGCTGGCGGCGCGGCGCAGCGCAGGGAGCATGTCCTCGGGCTCGGGGCGGCGGGTATAGTCCGGGTTCTCCTCGGCGTAGAGGATCGTGCCGTCCTGCCCGATCACGAAGCGACCGGGCATCGGCAGCGTCCAGCTCGGGTCGCCGTTGAACGCCGGCAGGTCGTTCTTGAGGCCCTGGTAGAGCTCGATCAAATAGTCGGGCATCGCGAAGCGCAGGCCAAAGGCGGCGGCGACGTCGTTATGCGTGTCCGACAGGATCGGGAAGCCGAGGTCGTTCTGGCGCACCGACTTGCGGCTGTTGACCGCGGTCTGCGGCGAGATCGCGACCAGCCCGGCACCGAGCGCCTCGAACGCAGGCACCGCCGCCTGCAGCGCCTGCAACTCCATGTTGCAATAAGGGCACCAGACGCCGCGATAGAAGCTCACCACCAGCGGCCCTCTGGCGAGCAGGTCGGTCGAGGCGACCGGACGGCCGTCGGGATCGTCGAGCGTGAAGGCGGGCGCTGTGTCGCCGGCCTTCAGCGCACGACCGGCGGCGCCCGAGGCGAT
The DNA here is from genome assembly GCF_001046635.1 of Novosphingobium barchaimii LL02. Lineage (GTDB taxonomy): Bacteria > Pseudomonadota > Alphaproteobacteria > Sphingomonadales > Sphingomonadaceae > Novosphingobium > Novosphingobium barchaimii. Next base: position 671,544 of record NZ_KQ130452.1, on the reverse strand, counting down.
CAGCTCGGCGGTGGCGCGGTGCATCGTCTCGATCACCGAATGGGGCACGTTGTAGGGCGGCTTGCCGGCTTCGAAATCGGCTTTGAAGGCGTCGAGCTTGGCTTGCAGGGTCATGATAGGTCTCCTTGATAAAACGGGTGGTTGGAAGATGCGGCATTCCGGCCGGAGGCTGCAGATGGCGGGTGCGACTAACCGTCATTCCCGTCCGGAATGCGGGGAAAGGCGTCAGGCGGCGCGGCGATAGAAGGGGTAGTTGGTGTAACCGCGCGCATCGCCGCCGTAGAAAGTGGTGCGGTCGTAAGCGTTGAGCGGCAGGGCGAGCCGCAGCCGCTCGGGCAGGTCGGGATTGGCGATGAACGCGCGCCCGAACGCCACCGCATCGGCGTCGCCGCTCGCGAGGATCGCTTCCGCGCTGGCGCCGTCGAAGCCGCCGGCCGCGATCAGCGTGCCGCGAAAGATCGCGCGCAAATGCCGCGCTGCGACCGGTTCGGCCTCGGCGATCAGCTCGGTGCCCCTGATGCGCGGCTCGACGACGTGCAGCCAGGCGATCCCGAGATCGTCGAGGCGGGCGGCGGCATAGCCGAACGTCGCCTGCGGATCGCTGTCCGACATGTCACCATAGCTACCGCTCGGGCTGAGCCGCACGCCGACGCGGTCGGCGCCCCACACGTCGATCGCCGCCTGCGTCACTTCGAGTAGGAAGCGCGCGCGATTCTCGATCGGGCCGCCATAGTCGTCGGTGCGGTGGTTGGTGCCGTCCTGCAGGAACTGGTCGGGCAGATAGCCATTGGCGCCGTGGATCTCGACCCCGTCGAACCCCGCCGCCCGGGCACGCGCCGCACCCGCACCGAATTCGACGACTATGTCGGCGATCTCGGCCCGGTCGAGCGCGCGCGGCATCGCGAACGCCACTTCCCCGGCCGGCGCATAACCATGCCCCTCCGCCTGGATCGCCGAGGGCGCGACCGGCGCCCCGCTGCCCGGCCGGATGTCGGGATGTGACTGGCGGCCGACGTGCCAGAGTTGCAGCACGATCTGTCCGCCGCCGGCGTGGACCGCATCGGTGATCGCGCGCCAGCCCTCGATCTGGGCATCGTCATAGATGCCGGGCGCGCCGGCATAGCCATAGCCCTGGCGCGAGATCGGCGTGGCCTCCGAGACGATAAGCCCGCCAGCGGTGGTGCGCTGCGTGTAATAGTCCAGCATCAGCGCGCTCGGCCGGTCGCCGGGATCGGCGCGCATCCGGGTGAGCGGCGCCATGACGACGCGGTGGCCGAGCGCCAGGGCACCGGCGCGAACCGGGGTGAACAGTTTCGACATGACAGTTTCCTTTGGTCAGGCTTGGGGAAGGAGCGCGTTGACGCGGGCGATCGCGCGCTGGACGGCGGAACGCGCCTCGACCTCGGCGTACCAGCGCGCGACATGCGGGCTCTGCGCGAAGTCGACACCAGCGAAGGCGCGCCGCCACAGCCAGCCGAAATGGACGATGTCGGCGATGGAGAAGGCGTCGCCGGCGACGAAGCGCCGCGTCCCGAGCACGCCGTCGAGCACCGCGAGCGTGCGCGCCGCCTCGGCCGTGAAACGCTGGATCGCGAGCGGCTGCGGCTCGGACGCCTGGCGCTGGAAGAAGCCCGCCTGGCCGAACGCCGGCCCGAGCCCCGAAGCGTGGAAGAAGAGCTGCTCGAACACCCGCGCCCGCTCCGGGCCGGACGCGGGCAGCAGCTTGCCGCTCTTTTCGGCGAGGTAGATCAGGATCGCGGCGGATTCGGTCAGCACCAGCCGCTCGTCCGAGTCGGTATCGACCAACACCGGCACCTTGGCATTGGGGTTGAGCGCCACGAACGCGGGCGCTTTCTGCTCGCCCTGCCGGACGTTGACCGAGTGCAGCGCATAGTCGAGCCCGAGTTCCTCGAGCGCGATCGGCACCTTGATGCTGTTGGGCGTGGCGAAGGCATAGACGTCTAGCATGTCATTGGTCCTTGTTGGTGCGCGTGATCCGGCGGCGCAGGATCGGCGCGGCGAGCGCGATCAGCGCCGGGATCGGGCTGCCGGAGAGCTGGTAGGCGAGCAGTCCGTCGATGACGGTCGGCGCGGGATGCAGGCGCATCAGCCATGCCATCATGACGGTCTCCCTGGGTTGCGCGCCCCGGCCGATCCGAAGCGCGATCCGGGAAATGCTCCCCCGCCGCTCGACATGGCAGCCGCCACGCGGCAATAACGCCCATTCCAAGGAGGAATGACGTGGACCGATATCAGGCGATGACGACCTTCGTGCGGGTGGTCGAGACGGGCTCCTTCTCGGCCGCTGCGCGTCAGCTCAACGTCGGCCAGCCGGCGGTGTCGAAGACGATCGCGCAGCTTGAGAACCGGTTGCAGGTCAGCCTGCTGATCCGCTCCACCCATGGTCTCTCGCCGACCGAAGCGGGCCAGCGCTTCTTCGAGCGCGCGAAAGTGGCAATCCAGGAAGCCGACGAAGCGGAGCTTGCGGCGCGCGGCGCGGGTGCGGGGCTGTCGGGCTGCCTGCGCGTGTCCGCCGCCACCACCTTCGCCCGGCTGCACATCGTGCCGCTGCTGCCGCGCTTCCTGGCGGACAATCCCGAGCTCGAGATCGACGTCATCCTCGACGATCGGGTGATCGATCTGGTCGCCGAGGGCGTCGATCTCTCGCTGCGGATGGGGACGCTCGCCGATTCCGCGGCGGTCGCGCGCAAGCTCGCCACTGGCGGCCGATCGGTGCTGGCGACCCCCGGCTATCTCGCGCGCGCCGGCGAGCCCAGGACGCCGGCCGAGCTCGCCGGGCATGACGTCGTTATCTACAGCCAGACCGCCAACGTCTGGGCGCTCAGCCGCGACGGCACAGAGACCTCGGTGACCGTGCACGGCCGCGTCCGCGTGAGCGCGGCGGAAGGGCTGCGCGAGGCGGTGCTCGCCGACATGGGGCTGACCATCGCCTCGGATTGGATGTTCGCGCGCGAGATCGAGAGCGGCGCGGTACGGCGCGTGCTGACCGACTGGTCGCTCCCGCCGATCGACCTGTGGGCGGTATTCCCGGCCGGCCGGATGATGAGCGCCAAGGCGCGCCAGTTCGCTGCCTTCGTTGAGCAGGCGCTCGCCGGCCATTCCGGCGCGGCATAAGCGTTAGTCGATCGCGCCGGCTACGAGCGTAGCCGCCGATCGATCAGGTTCCGGCTCGTCGACTTTACCGACCTGACCGAAGGAACCGATCATGACCCAGTTCACCGCCTATACCGCCGACACTGCTCCCGCCGCCGCCCGCCCGATCTTCGAAGGGGTGCAAGCCGCGTTCGGCTTCGTGCCCAATTTGCAATCCTATATGGCGGAATCGCCCGAGCTGCTCGCCGGTTATACCGCGCTGTGGGACCTCTTCTCGAAAACGACGCTGACGCCGCACGAGCAGCAGGTCGTCTATCTCACCTCCAATTTCGAGAACGAGTGCCACTATTGCATGGCCGGGCACACCACGCTCGCCAAGTTGCAGAAGATGGAAACGGCGGTGATCGAGGCGCTACGCGCCGGCACGCCGCTGCCGGACGCCCGGCTCGAGGCGCTGCACCGCTTTGCGACGCTGGTGGTGCGCCAGCGCGGCTGGGTGGCCGATGCCGATGTCGACGCGTTCCTGGCCGCGGGTTTCACCCGGCAGAACGTGCTCGATGTGATCCTCGGCGTCGCGACCAAGGTAATGAGCAACTACACCAACCATATCGTCCACACGCCGCTCGATGGCTTCATGAAGGGCAATGCGTGGTCGAAGCCGGTTGGCGTCGCCGCCTGATCGACGCCGTTTGAAGAGACGGGCGTCCGGCCTCGCGCCGGGCGCCCGTTCGCTTGCGCGCTGCTCAGAGCGCGCTGCCGCGCGCGGCGGCCTCGATCAGCGCCGCCACCTCGCGCGGGTGCGATCGGTACACCGAATGGCTGGCGCCGGGGATTTCGACCACCTGCTGCGCCTTCGCCCGCGCGGCGTACATCCGTTCGAGATCGGGGCTGATGATGTGATCGGCTTTGGCGACCATGTACCACACCGGTTTGTTCTTCCACGCAGGATCGACGATCGGCGTGGTGAAAACGCTAGCGGCCGTGATACCCTGCGAACGGGCCTCGAACGCCGCTTCGGCGGGCGGGAGGTCGGCCGCGAATTCGGCCGCATAGCGTGCCGGATCGATATAGGTGTAGCCGTCCGCCGTCTTGGTGATCGCGTCGCGGCCGATCGCCGGATAGCGCTTGCCGTTGCCGCTTTCGGTCTCGCCCGCATCGGGCGCGTGCGCTGCGATATACACCAGTCCGGCGACACGAGGATCGTTGCCCGCCTCGGTGATGATCGCGCCGCCATAGCTGTGCCCGACCAGGATCACCGGCTCGTCCTGCTGGTCGATCACCCGCTTCGTCGCGGTAACGTCGGCGTCGAGCCCGGTAAGCGGTTCCTGGACGATGCTGACCTTGAACCCGTCGCGGGTGAGGATGTCATAGACCGGGCGCCAGCCCGATCCGTCGACGAACGCACCGTGCACTAGGACGATGTCGCGGATCGGCGGCGCCGCCGATGCGGCAGTGGCTACCAGTGTGGCCGCGCCGGCCAGCAGGCCGGACAGGATCGAGCGGAACGGGGTCATGCGGGATCTCCGAGCGTTGGGCGCACCGCAGGGCGACACGCGCGAGGGATAGGATCGTCACGTCCGGCATAGCGCCGCGCGAGCGTCGCGCAGACGAACAATTGCGCCTGATGGAACAGCATCAGCGGCAGCACGATCAGACCGACGGCGTGGCCGGGAAACAGGATCGCCGCCATCGGAATGCCACCCGCCATGCTCTTCTTCGAGCCGCAGAAGACGATCGCAATCTCGTCCTCGGTCGAAAAGCCGAGGGTGCGACTGGTGAGCGTCGTCGCGAGCAACACCAGTGCCAGCATCGCCAGATCGATCGCGAGGACCGCGGCCAGGCTCCCGAGCGATAATTGGTGCCAGATCCCGGCGACCATCCCCGCGCTGAACGCGGCATAGACCACCACCAGCACCGAGCCGCGATCGACGATCGAGGTCGGCAGCGGGTGCCACAGCAGCCACGCGCCGATCCACGGCCGCGCCGCCTGGCCGAGCACGAACGGCAGCAGGATCTGCGTCGCGATGTCCTCGAGTGCGGAGAGCGAGAAGCCGCCGCTCGCTGCCGGCAGCAATTGCGACACGAGGGTTGGCGTCAAGACCACACCCAGCACGTTCGACAGCGAGGCGGCACACAATGCGCCCGGCACGTTGCCGCGCGCGATCGAGGTGAAGGCGATCGACGACTGCACGGTCGACGGCAGCAGGCACAGGAACAGCAGGCCGGTCAGCACGTCGCGCGGCAGATGTCCGCGCAGCAACAGCGTGACGACGACGCCGAGGATCGGGAACAGCAGATAGGTGCTGGCGAAGATCAGCGCCTGCAAGCGCCAGTGCGCGAGCCCGCGCCAGATCGCGTCCGGCGCCAGCCGCGCGCCGTAGAGAAAGAAGAGCAGCGCAACGGCAACGACGACGAGATGCTCGACCCATCCCGTCGCAGCGCCCCGCGCGGGCAGCAAGGCGGCGAGGGCGACCGTCGCGATCAACAGCAGCAGATAGCGATCGAGCCGGAGCAGGATCGATCCGATCTTGGGAAGGGGCATCATCGGCGTCCTCGATAAGGTCCGGCCGATGTACGCCGCTAGCGATCGTCCGCAATCCCGATAGAAACGATAACGCTCATCATATATCGTGATGACCATGGACCTGATTCCCGTTGACCTGCTCGAAGCTTTCGTCGCCGTCGTGGACGCGGGCAGCTTCACGGGCGCGGCGCGCGCGCTGGGCGTGCGCCAGTCCACCGTCAGCCAGAAGATCGCGAGGCTGGAGACGGCGACGCGGCGGCGGCTGCTTGATCGCGATACGCACCGCTTGTCGCTCACCCTCCATGGCGAGCGCTTGCTGGAGCACGCCCGCACGGTGATCGACGCGCATCTCCGGCTCGAGCGGAGCCTTACGGACACGCCGTTGCGCGGCCGCCTCCGGCTTGGCGCGTCGGAAGACTTCGTGCTGTCGGCGCTACCCGACGTGCTGGCCAGCTTCGCGCGCCGGCACCCGGAAGTGGATCTCGAGTTGCGCGCCGGGTTGAGCGAAGATCTCTACGATGCGTTCGACGCCGGGCGGCTCGACGTCATCTTCGTCAAAAGGCGCACCGGCGACCGCCGCGGCACGCGCGTGTGGCGCGAAGCGATCCGGTGGGTCGGGCATGCGGACTTGCGGATCGATCCCGACGAACCGTTACCGCTCCTGCTCTATCCGGCGCCGAGCGTGACGCGCGCAAAGGCGATCGAGACGCTCGAGGCGGTCGACTGGCGCTGGCGCGTCGCCTTCACCAGCGCGAGCCTGACCGGGCTGACCGCCGCCGCCCGCGCCGGGCTCGGCGTGATGCCGCATTCGGCGCGGCTGATGCCGGCCGGACTCGCGCTGCTCGGTCCCGATCCAGGGCTGCCGACGCTCCCCGAGATTGAGTTCGTCGTGCTCGGGCCGGGCGGTCACCAGCCGGTCGCCCAGGCGCTCATCACCGCCGTCCTGGACTGGGCGGCGATTCGCGGGTGACCGACGAGGATCGAGGTCAGAAGGTCTCCGCGACCAATGCCTCGCTCTTGGCCCACAGCGCCTCCGCACGCTCCGCGTCGAGCGCATAAGGGCGCACGCCGCCGCGAAGGCCTTCGCCTTCCTGCGCCTCGGCGCCATGGCAACCCTCGCAGTAGCGACCGCCGACGGCATCGCCATCCGGCACCGCCGCTGCCGAGACCGAGGTCGCCGCCCCCTGCGCGATCGACTTGTACTGGAAGGGCGGCAGGCCCGCCGCGGCGTTCGCGGCATTGATCGCAGCGATCATTACCGCCTCGTCGGTCTCGCTCATGTGGCGATGGAACTCGGTGCGGATTCCGCCGGGGTGGACTGCCGCGGCACGAACGCCGCGCACCTTGTGCAGACGGTCGAACGCAACGGCGAACAGGATGTTGGCGGTCTTTGAACGGCCATAAGCGACCCAGCGATCATATTCGGTGTGCTCGAAATTCGGGTCGTCGAGATCGACGTCGGCGAAGCGGTGTCCGGCGGAGGAAACGGTAACCAGCCGGCCGCCGTCGCGGATCAGTCCGGCGATGCGGTTGACGAGAACGAAATGTCCGAGATGGTTGGTGCCGAACTGCAGTTCGAAGCCATCGGCGGTGTGACCGAAGGGCGGCGCCATCACGCCGGCATTGGCGATCACGATATCGAGCGGCTTGCCTTCGGCGACGAGCCGGTCGGCGCAGGCGCGAACGCTCGCCAGCGAGGCCAGATCCAGTTCGACGAGTTCGAAACTGCCGGTGGTGACCGCAGCGCGCACGCCGGCGGTCGCCTTTTCGGCCTTGCCGAGATCGCGCGCCGCACCGACGACCGCGCCGCCGCGCGCGACCAGCGCGCGGCATGTCTCCACACCCAGCCCGGCGGAAGCGCCAGTCACGAGGATACGTTTACCGGTCAGGTCGATCCCTGAAAGCACCTCGTCCGTCGTCGAGGTCGCGCCGAATTTGCTGCTCATAGTTGCATCTTTGCACATCGCCCTGGCAACAACGCCCTTACGCAGCGACATAGCGACGCGGCATCGGCGCGCGGTGCCCGATCATATCGATGGCTTGCCCAATCCTATCGGCAGGCTTGCTATGCTCCTACGCAGGCCCGATCTTTGCCCGATGCAAGAGACACTCGATCGCCTGTGCCGCCGCGTGCGAAGCCATACCGAGGGCATGGGGCTCGAGACGCCAACACCGCGCGTCGCGCTCGGCGTTTCCGGTGCGCGCGGCACTCCGGTAAGAACGGTCTATGAACCGATGGTCTGCATGGTGCTGCAGGGTGCCAAGCAGGTGATGATCGGGGACCAACTGCTGCGCTACGACGCAGCAAGCTGCTTCGTAGCGTCGGTCGAGCTGCCCGCGACCGGATGCGTGATGGAAGCCTCGAGCGAGCGGCCCTATGTCGTCGCCACGCTCTCGCTTGACGGCGATGCGCTCTCGTCACTCCTCGCCGAATTGCCTCCCGCGCCACCGTCGCCGCCCTTGGCGGGGTTCGGTGTTGCCGCGGTCACGCCGGAATTGCTCGACGCCTGGGACCATCTGCTCGCGCTGCTCGACGCACCGGACGACATTCCCTATCTGGCACCTGCGCGCGAGCGCGAGGTGCTCTACCGGTTGCTGCAGCGCGGGCATGGCGCGATGCTGCGCCAGGTCGGGCGGGCGGACAGCCGGCTGTCGCAGGTGCGCCGCGCGATCGACTGGATCCGCCGCCATTACGATCAGGCGCTGCCGATCGGAACCTTGGCGGAGATTGCGGGGATGAGCGTCCCGTCCTTCCACCGCCATTTCAAGGCCGCGACCGCGATGAGCCAGTTGCAATATCAGAAGACGCTGCGCCAGCAGGCTGCTCGCCGCCTGCTGGCGAGCAGCTCCGATGCGGCCAGAGCCGCTTATGCGGTGGGCTATGAAAGCGCTTCGCATTTCAGCCGCGAATATGCGCGCTTTTTCGGAGCGCCACCCTCGCAGGACGGTGCGCGGCGGCGGATGGTCACCGCCGACACGATCGGTGCGATCTGAGGCAGCCCCCGCCCGGATCGTTATTTAGTGTCGACCTATAATTGTGGTGATCGCGCCGCCCAGGCCTTAGTTCGCCTGACACGTTTCCATCGCGCGCAAATAGGCGGGGCGCGTCCTCATCCTTCCGAGATAGGCGCGCTCGGTGCTACCGGGCATATAATTGCCGCTACGCAGCCCGAGCAACAGCGCGTAGCTCACCGAGATGTCGGCAGCGGTGAACCGGTCGCCGGCAAGGTAGGCATGATCGGCGAGACGGCGGACCACACAGCCGAGCCTGCTCTCGAAGGTTTTCGCTGCCCAACGGGTGACATAGCCATCACGCTCGGCTTCGGGTGCGAAGTTACGGCCGACAAGGACCGCGTTCATCGGTCCGGCGAGTCCGGCCTCACCCATAGGGAGGAACTGAAGATAGGCGGCGAAGGTGGCTCCTCGGGCGTGACGGCGAGCGACGTCGGACCGTGTTTGGCGAGCAGATACTGGAGGATAGCGATCGACTAGACCATGATCGTTGCGCCATCTTGCAACGCCGGGATGAACCCTGCCGGGCTGACCGTAAGAAAGTCAGGATCTGGTTCGGCGGCCATCAGGTCGACTGGATGTAAGCGATACGCCAAGCCCAATTCCTCGAGCAACCAGACGACGCGAAATCCGCGGCCTTCGCCGTAAACGGTGAGCATGATGACCATCCTCGAAATCCTGCCGAAGCGATGGCTCGCAGAGCACAGGCTGTGACGCAACGCAAAACGGATCGCGCGCTGCCCTTCCGCCTGGGCCGCGCCCCTAATCTCCGACGTAAGAGCATCGCCGCCGCCGCGCCGGCCGTGAACCGACGGCCGGTCTCGGGATCAGCATATCGCGCAATCAAAGGCGACATTTGGCGCGTTGCTGGTCGGCAGCTATCGGCGTTGTGAACGGCGGGTTCCGGCGTGAGCGGACGTTTCCGCCACCACATCGGAACGGCTGAGTTGGTCGCGAGCTGCTGGAACAGCTGCCGGTCCGCACCTGGGGAGCGAAATTGTGGCGCTGAGTGACCGGGAAGGGTCGACACCGGAAGGCCCGGCTTTGGGACAAATCGGTCGCGATGGCCAGCAATGATGAACAGCGAAAAATGGGGCCAAAGCAGCCATAGCGCACGCGCCCTGAGATATAGATCGAACGACTATCTTGCCGGGTAGAGACACATAATCGGCATTTCCACTCATTCCTGCTAAGAATGGTTATGGACCGATTTTCGTCATTGCAGCTTTTCGCCCGGGTCGTCGAACTGGGCAGCTTCACGCGTGCATCGAAAGAGGTCGGCATTGGCCAGCCTGCCGTCAGTAAGCAGATCGCCGCGCTGGAGGCCCATCTCGGGGCGCGTTTGTTGGACCGGACGTCGCGTGGACTGCGCGCCACGGCAGCGGGCCTGGACCTTTACAATTCAACGATACGCCTGCTGGCTGACATGGAGGAGACGGAGGCTCGCATTCGGAGCGCGAGCAAAGGCCCGGTCGGGCTTGTTCGTATCGCCACGCCGCCAGTCCTCGGCCGCATGTACATCATTCCAAGGCTGCCAGCATTCATCGCCCAGTTCCCCGAGATCAGCGTTGAGTTCTCCGTCGCCCAGCGGTTGGCGGATCTCGTGAAGGAAGGTGTCGATGTGGCGCTTCGGGTTGGTAGCCTTGAGTCATCCAGCCTCGTCGCGCGGCGGATCGGGAGTATACAAACGATGACCGTGGCGGCGCCAGAATATCTCGTCACTCATGGCACCCCGACCGATCCTCAGGATCTGGTCCATCACAAGCTCGTGAGCGGCCAGACCGACGGCGAGGTGCTGCCGTGGCGGTTCGGGGGCGAAAACGGCCCCTGGTCCATGGTGCCGAATGGCGCCGTCAGGTCGAATGATGGCGAGGATCTGCGAGCGGCGGTGCTGGCAGGACTTGGGATTACCCATGGTCCGAGCGCCCTTTTCCGGCCCGACCTTCAGGAGAGACGTGTTGTGCGCATTCTTGATGCCTTCACGCCAGCCCCAGTTCCGATCCACGCCGTCTGCTCCAGCGGGCGCGAGATGCCCCAGCGAGTGCGCGTATTAGTGGATTTCCTCGCAGCCGCCTTCGCTGCTGAGCCAGGTCTTCGAATTGATTAAGTAGAGCGCCGCATTCCCCTGCGGCATGGATGCTATGCGGGTGGGTGGCCTACAGCGGCGGTATCGATGAACTTATTAAAGGGTGTGCCTTCGTGGAAGGCCTCATCCCTTTTTTCAGGAAACATCATGTCTGACATTGAAAACACCGCCGCGGGCGAAGCGGCCGACAAGCTGGCCGTAGTCGAAGCGCTTTACCGCTATTGCGCCGGCATTGACTTGCGCGACCAGGCGCTCCTCGCCTCATCCTTTGCCGAGGACACCATCCTCGATTTCCGGCCTGCGGGCGCAAAGGCGGGCTTCGATTATCCGGTCATCGAAGGGCGCGATACCGTCACGCAGGCTCTGTCCACTTCGCTGGCGGGCATCGATACCACACACTCGGTCAGCAACCCGCGCGTCACCGTAGATGGCGACACGGCGCAGATGGATGCGCTTGTCGAAGCCCAGCATGTCCCTTCGGCCGATCCCGCCCGTCACTATCTCATGAAGAACCGCTACGACACGCGCCTGGAGCGGCAGGGTCCGGTGTGGGTCATCACCCATCAGATCATCGATAACGTCTGGCGCACAGGTGATCCGAGCGTGCTCGCCAATATCTGAGGCGTGACTTCGGTCCGTCGAAAAAGCCGCCGGAGGTGGGAACGGACGCTCAAGCGCGCCCACCTTCGATGGCGCCAGTGCCTCGCCACGCTATAATCAGGAGCACCAAACATGACGCCCAAGGCACGCGATCCGCGTGATGTTGCCGACATTCTGGCCATCCAGGCGCTGAAAGCCCGCTACGCCCGTTTCGGCGATACAAAGGACTGGCCCGCTTTCCGAGCGTGCCTGGCCGATGATTACCATTGCCTCGTGACCGGCGCACCGCGCTCGTCGGCGGATCATCCGAACGCCTACGAAGTGCATGGTGCCGATGCATTCGTCGCCAATGCCATGACGATGGTCGCCGACATTCAGCCGATCCACCAGCTATCCTTGCCGGAGATCACGATCACCAGCGATACGACGGCGACCGGTATCTGGGCGCTGCACGATCTCCTCATCGCCCCGCACTACATCTTCAGAGGCTGGGGGCATTATCATGACGACTATGTGAAAGTCGGCGGATCATGGAAAATCCGCAAGAGCGTCGTCACCCGGATCAGGGTCGAGGAGACCTGGCTCTGATCCGGGCGACCAGGGCGCGCATCAGCGCCTGTGCGGCGCGGTTTCACGGCAGCGGTAGCAGTCCGACACATGGTCGTTGGTGATGCCAACCGCCTGCATCCACGCATAGACGATGGTCGGGCCAACGAATTTGAACCCGCGCTTCTTCATATCCTTCGAAATGGCAGCCGATAGCGGTGTCTGTGTGTCGTGGACATTGCCCGTGATCGGCTGACCATCCGTGAACGACCAGCAATACGCGGCGAAGTCCTCGCCGCTGTCCTGCATGGCGTTGAAGATCTGCGCGCCGCTGATCGTGGCCTCGATCTTGGCGCGGGCACGCACGATGCCGGGGTCGCCCATCAGGCGTTCGATATCTTGTTCTTCAAACCGGGCAACCCTGGCCGGGTCGAACCCGGCGAAGGCCGCACGGAAGGTTTCGCGCTTGCGCAGGATAATCTCCCAGGAAAGCCCGGCCTGGAAGCCTTCGAGCATCAGCGTCTCCCACAGCATCCGAGGATCATGCTCTGGCACGCCCCATTCCGTGTCGTGATAGTGCCTCATGAGCGGGTTCGAGCCCGCCCAGCTGCAACGATGCCTGCCGTTCAGGACCGGGCTATCCTGTTTTGTCACAGATCTTCGATCACGGTGTCGGCGATCGTTTCGGCAAAGCCGTCACCGAACAGCATTGCCGGGGTCTGGAAGCCAGGGCGCTGTTCGCCGCCAACGACCCGCCGTGCGGCTTCGGCTGCAGCAATCGTCGTAAAGGTATAGCCGTTCACCGTATCAAGCACCGAGCGGACGACCGTGCCGTCCTCTCCCGTCACTTCGACGGCGGCGTAGTAGCGGTTGGCCTCGCGCTGTTCGAGCGTAGGGCCATCGGGCATCGCGGCGAGATCACCCTCCGGGAAAGCCCCTTCCGACACATGCACGAAGGTCTCGATATTGGGGATTTGCGTGGCGCGCCAGATGGTGATGAGGTCGGGCAGCGTCACCGGGAAGGATGTGGCGGGGCCTTTGCCGAAGTCGAAGGGGCGGACCTCTTCGGGGCTGCGGCTGATCAGCGTGCCATCGACGCGGTGGAGCGTCTCGGTCGTAACATTTTCGCTGGCACTGACCGCCGAACCGCGCGAAAAGCCGCCGGCAATTTGCATGGCGATGCTCAGCTTTGTCGGCGCCGTCACACGCTTTGCTGCATGCCCTGCGAGCGATCCGAGCATGGCGACGCTACCGCCGCTGCCGGGAAGGAGCATTACCCCTGCAGCCTTCGCCTCCTCGTCCAGCGCTTCGGCCAGGTGGTAGCTGTCCATCTCGGCCGCGATGTCAAGGTAGTGGGTGCCGGTGGCAATGCACGCACGCATCAGCGGTTCGGCTGTATGCATGAAAGGACCGGCACAATTGAGGAGCACGCCGACATCGGCCAGCGCCGCCTCGGTCGCGGTCCGATCGTCAGCGGCGAACAATCGGTATTCCACACCCAGTTCCCTGGCGATGGGAGCGAGCCGGTCTTCATCCTTCGCCCTGCCGGCGATCACGAAATCCAAGCCATGCGCCTTGGCGTTGGTGGATGCCATGCGGCCGGTATATCCGGCGGCGCCATAAATCATCAGTTTCGTCATATCAGTGCTGCCAACTCTTGTAGGTGAATTCCAGGCTGTATCCGTCGGGATCGAACACGCTCGCGGCATAGTAGCGGGGGTCGTAGTGGAGCCGCGCGCCGGGCGGTCCGTTGTCGGTCGCACCGACGACGATCGCGGCGGCATAGGCCGCATCCACCTCGTCCTGCGACGAGGCGACAAAGCCGACATGGGCAGCTCCTCCCTCGACCACGCCGGGCCTAAGCCAGAAAAAAATTCGGTTGTTCTTGCCGAAGCCCTTGAGGTCAGGATGACCGGGAGGGCCATCCTTCCCGTCGTAATCGACCCGCTGGGTGATCCCGAGCGGCGTCAGCGCAGCGGTATAGAAGGCGATCGAGCGATCGAGATCGCTGACCGAAATAAAGACATGATCGAGCATCCGTCGTTCTCCCGTTTCAGATTATGTATCCGCCAGCGACCTCGATCGACTGGGCATTCACCCAGCGGCTATCCTCCGAAAGGAGTCCTGCGATGGCGGCGCCGACATCGTCCGGCTCGCCGACCCGGCCAAGGGCGGTCTGTCCGGCAAGCATAGCCTCGAATTCGTCGTTCAGGCCACCACCAAGGTCGGTGCGGATCGCGCCGGGGGCGATCGAATTGGCGCGAATGCCGCGGTCCCCGAACTCCTTGGCCATATAGCGGGTAAGGACCTGGAGGCCTCCCTTGAAGCTGGCATAAGGTGCGACACCGGCGGTGGCGACGCGGGCAGTGGCGCTGGCGACATTCACGATGTGGGCCCCGTTGGCCATGATCGACAGCAGCGTCTGCGTCAGGAAGAACGGCCCCTTCAGATGCACGGCGAACAGTCCGTCAAACTCCGCTTCCGTCACGGTCGCGATCGGATTGTAGAGGCCATAGCCTGCGTTGTTGACGAGGCCGTCGAAGGTCTCGCGATCCCAGTGCGCTTTGAGCGCGGCGCTGACGGAGTTGCGGAATGCGGGGAATGCAGACGTGTCGGCGACGTCTAGTTTCAGCGCGACGGCCTTGCCGCCGTCCGCCTCGATCCCGTCAACGACGGTTTCGGCCAGGGCGGGATTGCTGTTGTAGGTCAGAATGACGCCCATGCCGCGCTGTGCGCAAAGCCGGGCAGCGCTCGCTCCGATACCTCGGCTGCCGCCAGTGATGATGACGATCTTCATTTGGAACTCCTCGGGTTGCTGTCGACCCTTGAGCTACGTCAGCGGCGCGGCCGCCGCTCATCGGATCCTCTTCAATCCATGCCTATTCCTGCTTTTGGCTTGGCTGCACCGGGTTCTCATGGGATGAGCATCCGCATGAACGCGAACCTCGAAGAGCTGCGCCGTCTTGCCGCCCATGCGGAGAACAGGCGTACCGATACCGGCATTCCGCGCGTAGCGATGGTCCAGGGCGAAATTCCCGAGCATCAGCTCGCGGCGGTCTATGATCCCATGATCAACCTGATCCTGACGGGATCAAAGACGATGACGGTCGGCGAGCGCACCTTGCGCTACAACCCGGCGACCTATTTCGTAATGTCGGTCGACCTCCCCGCCGTCGGCTCGGTGCATCCCGCGGAGACCGGGGAGCCCTATCTTGCGGTCAGCCTTACGCTGGAGCCGACGATCGTCGCCAATCTGCTCGCCGACATCCCCAAACCTGCCGGAGGAGATCTCTACAGCCCGGGCTTCTCGATCGCGCCCGTCACCGACGAACTGCTCGACGCCTGGGTCCGCATGCTGCGCCTGATGGAGCGCCCCGCCGACGTTGCCGCACTCGCCCCGGCTTATGAGCGCGAGATCCTCTACCGCGTGCTGCAAGGCCCGCACGGTTGGATGCTGCGCGACATCGCCGCGCCGGGCACCGCCCTGTCGCGGGTCGGCATCGCAATCCAGTGGATCCGCGAGAATTTTACCCTTCCGCTGCGGGTCGAGGCGCTGGCACAGATGGCTGCGCTCAGCGTGTCCGCGTTTCACCGGCACTTCAAGGCGGTAACAGCCCTCAGCCCGCTCCAGTACCAGAAGCGCATCCGGCTGCTGCACGCACGCTCCTTGCTCATAGCAGGCGAAGGCAATGCCACCTCGGTCGCCTTCGGTGTCGGCTATGAAAGCGCCACGCAGTTCAGCCGAGAATATTCGCGCTTCTTCGGCCTGCCTCCGTCGAAGGATACGCTGCAGATTGTATGCGGCAGTCACCTGGCGCCATAAAAGGGCGCAGTCAGGCAGTCGGCAACCACGGCCCTTCGCCATGAACATGTACGACTGTCTCTTCGTCCGACCATGCAAAATGTGCGACACCAGGTGGAATGGCGACGACCCCGCCCGGGGGCACCGCAATGCCTTTAGACTTGTCGAACGTCTCGCCGATCCCGACAAACAGCGTACCTGAAATCACGGTATTGCGGTCGATGAAGGGCGCTTCATGCCGATGCGGCGGCGTGTCGGTCCCGCCAGGAAAGCGCACCCGCGCGAGAAACGGACCGGGTGAGGAAATCGAGCCTTCGACATCGACATACTGCACACCAGGTGCGTTCGGGAAATCCTTCCATTCGACGCTCTCGAATGTCTCGATGATGGGCTGGTCGGTCATGTTGCAAATCCTGTTGCGCGCGCTCAATGCGAGCGTCGCCGGGCAGGTTGCAGAGATATGGGGCATCCGATCCGCCGCAAGAATGCACAAGTTTGTGCGCCACGATCACGGATGTTCGTGAAACCTCGGTCAGTCGCCCTGCGGCCGTCCGTCATACCCGGTCTGCGCCTGCTCGATCGTCGGGCGGTTCTCCTGCGCCCAGCCCAT
Organism: Novosphingobium barchaimii LL02; assembly: GCF_001046635.1. Classification (GTDB taxonomy): domain Bacteria; phylum Pseudomonadota; class Alphaproteobacteria; order Sphingomonadales; family Sphingomonadaceae; genus Novosphingobium; species Novosphingobium barchaimii. Next base: position 655,250 of record NZ_KQ130452.1, on the reverse strand, counting down.
CAGTGTATCGAGTGGGGCGATCAGCGATCGGCCGAGCGGAGTCAGTTCATATTCGACTTTAGGCGGGATCGTCGCAAAGGCTCGGCGCTCGACCATGCCATCGCGTTCGAGGCCGCGCAGCGTCAGCGTGAGCATGCGGTGCGAAATACCATTGATAGCGCGCTGGATCGCGTTGAAGCGCATCGGGCCCCTGGCCAGCGTCCCGACCACCATCACCGTCCACTTGTCGCCGATGCGATCGAGCACCTGCAGCAGCGCCCGGCAGCCGGAATGATCCTCATCATCAGCGACAAGATGGAGGCGAGGCGAGGACGGCGTGGCGTTCGGAATGGGCATGGACACCTCATGGTATCTCCAAAGGAAGACGACCCCGATAGCATCTCCCGGCATGAACAAAAAGTGCGTCACGTTCAAATGTGCCTATGGCGTTGGCACGAACATCCGTGATCGTGGCGCACAGAAAAGTGCATTCTTGTGCGAATTGTGCCGCGTCCTACTTCCGGGACGAACATTATATTTGTGAAGGAAGCAGCCATGAAAATCGGTGTCAGCGGTGCGAACGGTAAGCTCGGGCGTTCCACAATCGCCAACCTGATCGCGCGGGATGGCCACGAGGTCTTCGCGATTTCGCGTACTCCTGATGCTATCTCCACCGCAGCTGTCACCACGTGCTTCGGAGATTATGACGACCCGGCGAGCCTGGCCGGGGCCTATGCCGGTCTGGACAGCCTGCTCATCATCCCGAGCGCGGACCTTCGCCCCGACATTCGCGGCCCTCAGTTCATCCGCGCCATCGATGCGGCGGTCGCCGCTGGCGTTGGCCGGATCGTAATGGTTTCTGCGCAGGGCACGCGCAAGGTGATGACCCCGTCGATGGCCAATGACTACTGGATCGGCGAGCAGCACCTCATCGCCAACGCGCCGAACTGGACGATCCTGCGCCCCAGTTTCCACGCCGAAGCGATGGCGCAGGAAGCGCAACTGTCTACCGCGCATGGCGTGCTGACCGGCCTTGGTGAGGAAAGTGTTGCCTATGTCTCGCGCGACGATCTTGCCGCCGCCGCCGCGGCTGTGTTGACGGGTGAGGGGCATGACGGCGCCATCTATCAGATCAGCGGGCCGGAACGGCTGACGGGCCGGGAGAAGGCCGCGCACGTCAGCGCCGTTTTGGGGCGGGAGATCGGTTTTATCGTCATGGAGGAGGCGGCCCTGCGCGACGGGCTGAACCAGGCGGGGATCCCCGCAACTTTTGTCGACGCCATCGTCGAAGGCAAGCGCGAGGCCGCTTCGCACAATTACGACTATCTGTCGGGCGACGTCGAACGCCTGACCGGGCGCAAGCCGCGTAACTTGTCAGCCGTACTAGCCGAAGCGCTGATCGCGGAGGCGGCATGAGCGGCTTCACGCATATCACCGTCGGCACCAACGACATCGAACGGTCGCGCCGGTTCTACGACGCGGTGCTGGCCACGCTTGGCTGGACCCGCCTCCTCGATCTTGAGGACAACGCATCGATGTGGGGGGATGGCGAACCGTGCTTCATGGTCACCCGGCCCCGCAACGGACAGCCCGCAACCGTCGGAAACGGGGTGACGATCAGCTTCGCGGCGCCGAACAAGGCTGCCGTCCGCGTATTTCACGAAACCGCGCTGACACTTGGCGCGCCCGACGAGGGGGCGGTTGGCCCCCGGCCATGGGCACCCGGCGCCCTGGCCGCCTACACCCGCGATCCCGATGGCAGCAAGCTCGACGTCTATGGCGTCGCCAGCTGAGATCCGTCTTCAATCCTTAGAGCCCGCCCCGAAAGTTGTTGAGCAATACCAGTATGTTGTGATTCAGTCCGTCCTGCGAGAGATGGAGCGATCAATGACATGGACTGGTATTGCCCGGCAGGAGCATAGCCGGAAAGGATTGCGCTATTCCAGTGATATGACGGACCGTGAATGGTCATTGGCGGCGCCGTTTATCCCACCGGCCAAGCGTGGAGGCCGTCGTCGGACGACGGACATGCGCGAGGTTGTGAATGCCTTGCTCTATATCGCGGCAAGTGGCTGCGCCTGGCGGCTTCTGCCCAAGTGCTTTCCGCCGGTATCGACGGTGCAGCGCTATTTCTACGCTTGGCGCAACACCGGTTTGCTCGAGGCCATGAACACGGTGCTCGTGATGAACCTACGCGAGATCGAAGGGCGCGAAGCCTCGCCGAGCGCCGGTGTGATCGACAGCCAGTCAGTGAAAACCACCGAAAGCGGCGGCCCTTGCGGGTATGACGCGGGCAAGAAGATCAAGGGCCGCAAGCGGCATATCCTGACCGACACCTGCGGCTTTCTCATCTTCATCCTCGTCCACACCGCCGACATCCAAGACCGCGACGGTGCCGTCGATGTCCTCAAGGCCGTGCGAAACGCTTCCCGTGGCTGCGGCATGTTTTTGCCGATGGGGGCTATGCCGGTGACAAACTCAGGAATGCACTCGCCGGATCGGGAGCGTGGACGATCAATATCATCAAACGGTCCGACAAGGCCAAGGGCTTCCACGTCCTCCCCCGCCGATGGGTCGTCGAACGGACTTTCGCATGGCTCGGCAGATGCCGCCGGCTCGCCAAGGATTGGGAGACAACCGTCGCGTCCTCGATCGCATGGGCGACCATCGCCTCGATCCGCATGCTTACCCGGCGAACTGCAAGGTATTGCTTTGCTTGATTATCTTCTGAGTCAGACACTTATAATTTTTGCTACTCCGGCGTTTCGGCTCAGCTCCTCAACAGACCACCGATGTGCTCTATCGGCTTAGTGGCCGAAAAGAGCTTGCCTGGATCGATGCCGTAGCTTTGCGCGAGCACATTGCCGATAACGACTTCCAGCGACATAGTCGGGCGCAAGTCCCGTCCTTCGTGCAGCGCGCCGGGTGACAGCCCCGGCCAGTCCGCCAGCACTTTCCTGCCCTGCACCGCACCGCCAACCAGCAGCGTGGCGGAGGCCGTGCCATGGTCCGTACCGCCGGTTCCATTAGCCGCCACAGTGCGCCCGAACTCGGTGGCCACCAACACGATGGTTTTGCTCCAAACAGTTCCCATGCCATCGCGAAGGGCGGCGAGCATCGCATCCAGCCGCTTGAGTTGCGTCGCCATTCGCCCGCCCTGGCCGCTGTGTGTATCCCAGCCGCCGGTTTCGATCATCGCCACGCGCGGGCCATCGGGCCGGGCGAGGAACCCCGCGACAAGGCGCCCCAGCGCGGCCGGGTCCTGCCCACCGGCATCCTCGCCCGCCTGCGCGCGCGTCGCCATCGCGGCGGACCACAGGGCGTGGAGCGCAGCATCGCTCGCATAAAGGCCCTCCACCCGCGCCATCAGGTCGTCGGTCGCGCGCGGGAGGCTCGACGAGGCATAGGAGGTAACCGGCGCCGCGCCGCGCAAGGCGAGCGGCACAATCGGCGCGAACGCGATCGGCTCGGCATGGGTGCCCGGCATGAGGCTGACAAGGCGGTTCATCCACCCGTCCTTGATCGCGTAGGGCCGATTGCCGCCCGTCTCCAGCACATTCTGCCCATCGAAATGCGACCGCTCGCGATAGGACGAGGCGACGGCGTGGAGCGCCAGCGCCTGCCCGTCGGCGTACATCCTGCCGGTTTCCTTCAGCGCCGAATGAAGCCCGAACATGCCATCGAGCTTGATCATATTTGCCGGGTCTATGGCCAGAGCGCCCCGCGCCGCCGCATAGCCGGGATCGCCATGGGGCACGACGATGTTCAGCCCATCCGCCGCGCCGCGCTGGATCACGAAGACGAAACGCCGGTCTCCCGGCACGGCTGCAAAGGCGATGCGCGGGCAGAAGAGAGCCCCCGCTCCGACGGCGGCGATGTTGCGCAAGGCATGGCGGCGCGAATACGTCATGATCACCTCCTCAGGAATTCCGGCGATACCAGCAGCAGCGCCAGGCCGGTCGGCAGGCTTTCCGCCCGCGCGATCGCTTGCGCCGTCGCGGGGGCCAGGTTTCCGGGCAGAAGTTTTGGCGCCAGTTCGCGTGGATCGATTGCTCCAGTTGCGCGCACCGTCAGGCGCTGCGCCATTTCGACGCGGCGCACGAGCGCATCGGGCGCGGCCCAACTGGCCGCCACGTCGTCGAACCCGGCGGGCGATCCGGGGCGCCACACCGGCTGCCCCAGTTGCTGCATAACGCCCGCGACCTGAATCTCGTTGGCATCACTCATACCCAGGCCGCGCATCGAGGAGATCAGCCATTCCCACGGCGTCTTGAACTTCGCCAGGGTGGGCGCCCAGCTTTCAGGCGCTACCACCAGCGCACGATAGACGGCCGGCAAGTCGCCACTGCTTTCGCGAAACGCAGCGGAGAGACGGGCGACCAATGCAGGTGGCGGTTCGTCCGCAACGAAATGCCGCGCCAGCTTCGTCGCAATGTGGTCGGCCGTGGAGTGCGCGGCGGCAAGTTCGCCAAGGATCGCCAGTGGCTGCCCCTCGCCTTGCTGGGCGTAACTGCGGCCCATGATCGTGCGCGTCCCGGGTTCGTGCAGCATTGGCCTGAACACGAAGCTGCCCGGATCCCCGGCCCCCGCGCGCACCTTGCCGCCCCGGCCCAGCCCGACGCTGCTCCATCCCGTGAGAGCACGGGCGAACTCGGTTATGTCGGCCTGGGTGTATCCGGTACGGGCGCCCAGCGTGTGAAGCTCCATGATCTCGCGCGCGAGGTTCTCGTTGAGCCCGGGCGCCTTCTTCGGATCGCGGCTAGTCGCACGGCGAGCGAACGCGCTGCCGGGGCCAACCGACTGCGCCTGATCCAGAAAGAGTTGCATCGCCGGATGCCGCTCTACCGCGAGCAGCATGTCCTCGAACCGGCCCAGCACGTGCGGACGGATCGCCTCGGCCTCGAATGCGCCAGCGAAGGGGATCACCGTCTGCTTGTCAGCCGAGATCGCGAAATGGTTCGACCAGAAATGCACCAGCCGCTCGACGAATGGGGTCGGCGTCGTCAGCGCGCTGACCGCGCGGGCATTCGCGGCAACGCGCAGGATATCGCGGCCATCCTTGCGCAGGTCGATGCGGGCGCGTTGCTTGGCGTCGCCCTGCGTCGATCGCACCTCCTGTCGCTCGGCGATATAGCCGGCCGCGATCGCCTGGCTGCCCGGCAAGGTCGCCCAGGCCGGAGGGAGTGCCTCGTAACGGCCGAATTGGTCGAGCAGGAAGCCCTTCGGGTCGCGCGACAAGGTCTCGTCGGGACGTGCGCCGAGTCCAAAGCGGTTAAGCGCGATGGCAATGGTCATGGCCGCTTCTCGTGTCCGGGCGATCGCGGCTGCTGGCGTGTCAACGCCTCGAGCAGCCGCAAGCGCTCTTGCTGCGGCAATCCAGCAGCGAAACCGGCGATGCTTGCCTCCAAGCGGGTGCGTACGGCGCTGTCTGCGGCGCGGCCGCGCGCCAGCGTGGCATCCAGCGCAGCCTGGTCGAGCGTGGGCTGTGCAAGAAGCCGGGCCGCCTCCCGCCGGGCCGCGCGCGCCTCGCCGAGCTGGGGCTTGAGCGTGCGCATGGTTTCCACCACCGTGCGGCGCAGGTCTCGGCGATAGGGTTGAGGCAGGTCCTGGGCCGCCATGCGCAGGCGCCCGGCGCGGCCCAGGCCGTTCACCGGAGGCTGCACCTCGGCGCGCTGCCACATGACACCCGCGCCGACCAGCCCGCCGATCATGAATACGTTGAGGACCAGCGAGCAGACCAGCAGGATCTGGAAACCGCGCCCTTTCATGGCGTGACCTCGCCGGTATCGAGCGATGCGAAGATCGTGTCCTGATCGTCGGATAAGGCCAGCATCTGCCGGTTCGCCACACGTCCATGCTGCACGTCGAGCGTCAGCATGCCTGCAGCAATGCCAGCAATCGCCGCGCCCGCCAGGGCCAGCCGCGCCCACCAGCTGCGCAGAACCGAAAGCCCGGAAACCGGCGCGAATGCCGCCAGCGTCCGCCCGACCAGCGCTGCGTGAGGGGCGGGGATGCGATGTCGCGCCAGCAGAGCATCAAGCGCCTGTTCCTCTCGCGCGCGAGCTTGCGCATCGGGAACCTGCGCCAGCAGCCGCGTGGCCGCCTCCCGCTCATCGCCGGGCCAGCGCTCGGGGCTGGAGCCGTAGGCGGCCAATATGCGTGACAGGCGTTCAGGCGTCATCGTCCGTTTCCAGCAAGAGTTCGCGCAAGGCGCGCCGGGCGCGCGACAGCAGGCTTTCCAGAGCTTCCACGCTTATCTCCATTAAGGCCGCCGCATCCGCGTTCGAGAGTTCCTGATAATACTGCAGCACGATCGCCTCGCGCTGGCGCGGCGGCAGCGCCTGCAGCGCGCGTTCGATACGCCGGTTTTCGTCCATGCTCGCCAGCGCCTGATCCGGCAGCGGTGCCGGGTCGATACGCTCGGGCGGCTCCGGGGTCAGCGTCTCGCGCCTCCGCTTGCGCAGCCGGTCGCGGCACAAGTTGAGCGCCACCTGATGGAGCCAGGTATCGAACCGCGCTGCACCGAAGCGCCAGCCCGGCGCCTGCCGCCATGATCGCAGCAGACTTTCCTGCGCGATCTCCTCCGCCGCAGCCACATCGCCCAAGATGCGGGTCCCCAGCGCGAGCAGGCGGGGCAGCTTGGCCGCGACCATGCGCCGCGCCGCTGCCGCATCGCCTTGCACGACGCGCCGGACGAGTTCCGCATCCGGATCGTGGCTGTCGCCGATCCCGCTCAATCGCCAGCCTTCTCCCGCATGGCATCCATCATCGCCTTGCGCTCGTCGGCCGACAGGCGACCGTCGTGGTTGGCATCCTGCCGGTCGAACCGCTTCGTTGCCAGCGCATCCAGTTCCGTGGCTTCAAGGAAGCCGCTGCCGTCCGCGTCCATTCGCGCGAAGGCGCGATCCGCCATTGCTCCCCTGCCCCGCGCCTTGGCGGCGGCGGACCATTCAACGGCGCTGACACGGCCGTCACCGTCCGTATCCGCCCGCATCATCCGGCTGCGCAGCGCGGTCTGGAACTCGACCTTGCCAATGCCTTCGGCCTTGGCGGACGCGGGAGCGGCCAGAGCTGCGACAGGAAGCAGCGCGACCGGGAGGGCAAGGATGGCCAGGCGGCGCATCAGTGCCGCCACCCGTCATGCTTTTGATGGCGGATGTTGGCGCTTGCCCGATCCTGACGGGCATGCAGCCGTGCACGCTCGCGCGGGTTCATCCCGCCGGTCTCGCGCATGCGATGTTCGGTGCGGTGGATGCGATGCTGCTGGCGTTCCAGTCGCGCCGTCTCACGCCCGGTCAACTCACCCGAGCGCCACCCTTGCGCAATGCGCTGCTGCTGGTTCGCCTGCCGTCCGTTGACCCCTGCCATGGCCGGAGTGACGATCATGGTCGCGGCCATCAGGGTCGCGCCCATGCGTGTCGAAAGCTTCTTGACGTTCATGACTTCACCTCGTGAGGGTTGATCGAACATGCCACGCTGCTGCGCGACAGCTCTTGAACGCGGGAAAATCGAAAACCCGTCGCTTCGATCGTCAAAAATCCGGTTCGTGGGGTCGACCGGCGTTTTCACAATCCCACACAACGGTCGCGAAATCCGGCGCTTTTCGACCGGCATCGGGCGCATCTCGGAATGATCCTTCAAGGTTGCCGCATGCTCACTCCAATGCGATAGGCAGCTTCGGGTGTTCGTTTTCAGAGGCGGGCAGGTATCGTAGCGTTGGTCGGGCCGCCAGCGCATGATGAACTTCGCCCGGAGCACCAATGGCCATCACCCCACGCATGCGCATCAGCGCAATCCGTCGCTTTTTGCACAGCCAGTCTTCCGCCGGTCTTGTTCTCATGGCTACGGCAGCAGTGGCGCTCGTGCTCGCCAACTCTCCGCTCGCGAGGACATACGAGGCGGTTCTGCACATCTATCTGGGGCCGCTTTCTCTGGCCCACTGGATCAACGATGCCCTGATGGCAGTTTTTTTCCTGCTGGTCGGGCTGGAGATCAAGCGCGAGATGCTCGACGGCCAGTTGTCCACGTGGTCGCGTCGGATCCTGCCCGGGATCGCCGCCGCAGGAGGAATGGCGGTGCCAGCGCTGCTGTTCTATGCCTTCAATACCGGCGCGACGGCGCGCGGATGGGCGATCCCGGCCGCCACCGACATCGCTTTCGCGCTAGGGGTCATCTCACTGTTGGGGAATCGGGTTCCGGCCTCCCTGCGCATCTTCCTTGCCGCACTCGCCATCATCGACGACCTAGGCGCGGTGATCATCATCGCAATGTTCTATACCGCCGATCTTTCGGTAGTCGACCTTGCCTGCGCGGGCGGAGTAGTGGCGGCGCTCGTCGCGCTCAATCGCTTCCGAGTGAGGAGCCTGACGCCCTATCTCCTGCTGGGCGCGCTGCTTTGGGTATTCGTGTTCCGCTCCGGAATTCACGCGACCCTGGCCGGCGTCGTCTTGGCGCTGACAATCCCGATGGAGATTACGCCGAGCCGGTCCGACGTCGATGCGACCAGCCCGCTTCACCGGCTCGAGAATTTTCTCCACCTGCCGGTCGGCTTCCTGATCGTGCCACTCTTTGCGCTCGCCAACGCTGGCGTACCCGTGCTGAAGTTGCCCGCTGAGGCGCTGGCGGCGCCGGTAACCCTTGGCGTGGCGCTCGGCCTGCTGCTTGGCAAGCCGGTGGGCGTCTTTGGGATGTCGGCGGCTGCCATCCGGTTTGGCCTGGCGGATGCGCCCGCTCATGCGAGCCGGCTGCAAATGTTCGGCATCGCCTTGCTATGTGGGATTGGCTTCACGATGAGCCTGTTCATCGCGCTTCTTGCTTTTCCGGGAGACCTTATCCTCCAGTCCGAGGCAAAGATCGGGATCATGGCAGGCTCCCTGCTCTCGGGGCTTCTGGGCTATACCGTATTGCGCCTGGCGGACCGGGAAAAGTCAAAGGCTGCGGCAAGCGTATGGTGATGGCCTGAAGCCGCACTCACAGGTCGTGCGTTTCACCTCTCGCCCAACGGTTAGCAAGGAGCCAAGATGTCCCCCGACGGTTTGATGTCTATCTGGCACGACGCCAAGCCGTTTGTCGGCCTCGTCATGGTTGTGCTGCTGTTCGTGTCCTTCGCCCTCGAGCGCTTCCCGCCTGTCGTGATCGCCCTGATCGGCGCCGCACTGATGCTCGGGACCGGAATCTTGGCCCCAGCGGACGTTCTCACCGTCTTCTCCAATCCAGCGCCGATCACGATCGCCGCCTTCTTCATCCTGTCCGGCGCCTTGATCAGGACGGGCGCGATCGAAGCATTGGCCAGCCTCATGATAGCCCGCGCGCGGGAGCGGCCGCGACGAACGGTGGCCGAACTGATGGGCACGGCCATGCTCGCGCCGGCGTTCATCAACAACACGCCGGTCGTCATGGTCCTGATCCCGCTGGTCAAGAAGCTGGGCCGCACCGTGGGCATCGCCGCGACCCGGTTGCTGATCCCGCTGTCCTACCTCGCGATACTGAGCGGCACGCTGACCCTCGTCGGTACATCCACCAACCTTTTGGTGGACGGCGTTGCCCAAGAAAGCGGTCTTGCGCCTTTCGGCATTTTCGAAATCACCGCCGTGGGTGCGGTCGCCCTCCTGAGCGGCGGCCTCACACTTCTACTGCTTGGACCCAAACTCCTGCCCAACCGGCCCGACGACGAACTCGATGTGGATAGCGATCGCCAGTACATCACTGAGCTCCTTCCGACGTTCCACGGCGCCGCGGGCCGCCCGCTCAGCGAATTCGGTGCTCTGCGGCGCGGCGCCGTGAAGGTGGTCGGGATCAAGCGCGGCTCGCAGGTCGTTCGCAACGTGTCGGCAGGTGAGGAGATTCTATCGTCCGACCGAATCATTGTGGCCACGAGCGCTCACGAACTGGATGCTCTGGCGCGGTCCCACGATTTCATGGTCGGGCTGCAGAATGTCGGCCGACCGATCAGGCTTGCCCATGACGAACGCGACGAAGCTGTAAGAATGGTGGGGATCACACTGGCGCCAACCCACCCGGCGATCGGTCGCCGGATGCGGGAGATACCCTTCCTGTCCAACCTTGGCGTGCGCGTTCTTGGCCTTAGCCGTCCGCGCCATCTCGCCGGGCCGGACCTTGCAAACGCGCGTCTGCGGGCTGGCGACAGCCTGCTGGTCGCCGCAGACGACCAGGCGGCTTCGGAGTTGCGGGAAAATGCCAATTTCATCGCCGAGGATACCAGCGGGGTGCGGCGCTACCGCCGCCACCGGGCGCCCATCGCCGCGCTGACCCTGGCCCTTGTCATCCTTGGCGCCGCGTTCAACGTGATGCCGGTCTACGCCTTTGCGCTGCTTGGCGTGGCCATCGTGCTCGCGACGAGATGTCTGGATGCCGAAGAGGCGTGGGCGGCCATCGACGGCAACGTCATCGTCCTGATCTTTGCGATGCTGGCATTCGGGCTCGGACTAGAGAAAGCCGGAAGCGTCAAGCTGATCGTTGATACCCTTTCGCCATGGATGGACGGCCTACCGCCTCTGGCACTGATTTTTGCCATCTACGCCGCTACGTCCGCCTTGACCGAGACGGTCACCAACAACGCGGTAGCCGTCATCATGACCCCGATCGCGATCGGCATCGCCGGGCAAAGCGGCGTCGATGCGCGCCCGCTCGTGATCGCCGTGATGTTCGCTGCCTCCGCCAGCTTTGCGACCCCCATAGGATACCAGACCAACACTATGGTCTATGCCGCCGCCGACTACCGCTTTGCCGATTTCGTCAAGATCGGCCTGCCAATGAACATCATCGTCGGCGTGGCGACGTGCGCGGCGATTTACGCGCTTACCTGATTCGCTCGATCTTTTGCGGCGCTCAACGACCTATGGAACATCAGGCCCCGCCGTCGCTTCCCGTTTGACCTTCAGGCGGACGGGAAAGAGCCAATGAAACGATGGCAGTGGGCCGTGCGCCTGCTCACAAGGCGCATGTGGTTCCGGGCCGCTCTGTTCTGCGTCTTCGCCGTGGCCCTCGCCATGGCCGGAGCCCTGCTGGGGCACACGATTTCCTACGATTTCGCAGGTAAGGTCGGTGCCAAATCCGTCGACAATATTCTCAATGTCCTCGCTTCGAGCATGTTGGCCGTGACAACGTTTTCGCTGACCGCAATGGTTTCTGCCTATGCCGGGGCGACGAGCAACATCACACCGCGGGCCGTCCAGCTGCTGATCGACGATACGACCGCCCAGAATGCGCTCGCGACGTTTCTCGGCAGCTTCCTCTTCGCCGTGGTCGGGATCATCGCCCTGTCGACCGGGCTCTATGGCGAAACAGGACGCGTGATCCTTTTCGCCGGCACGATCCTTGTGATTGCGTTGATCGTCGTGACGTTCCTGCGCTGGATCGAGCACATCACGCGCTTTGGCCGGGTCGGCGACACCATCGAACGTGTGGAGCACGCCGCCACGCAGGCAGTGCGTGCGATGGCTCAGCGGCCTCGGTTCGGTGAGAAGGAGCGCCGTGCCGTTCCTTCGGGGGCAACGTGCATCCACCATAACGGCATTGGCAGGATCACCCATGTCGACACGCCCCAACTCGCCGAGGTCGCCAAGGAGATAGGTGGCGAAATCACGCTGTCTGCTCTCCCTGGCACGTTCGTCGATCCTGCACGGGTTATCGCCTGGACGACCGTGCGATTGGATGATCGCCAGATGCGACGCATCCGTGAGGCTTTTACCGTTTCCAACAACCGCGCGTTCGACCACGATCCGCGTTTCGGGCTCGTCGTGCTTTCCGAGATCGGCTCGCGCGCCTTGTCTCCCGCCGTCAACGACCCGGGAACGGCGATCGCGGTGCTGGAAGCGGGCACGCGTGTGCTGGCAGCCATTCTCCGTCACGACCCCGAGGAAAGAGACGATCCGTTCCCTGGCGTCCATGTGCCCGCGTTCGCATTCCCGGACTTGCTGGAGGACCTTTACAGACCCCTTGCGCGTGACGGGTCGGCCACCGTCGAATTGGGCATCCGCCTGCAGAAGTCTCTGGCGGCCCTTGCTGCCATCGAGCCACGGGCACGGCAAGACTGCATGTTGGAGGCCGACGACGCCCTGGCGAGAGCGCAATCTCAATTGGCGAGTTCCACAGATGCAGACAGATTACGCACGGTGCACGATCGAATTAGGCAGCATGCCGATCGATAGCCCGCCTCATCGCAATATGTAGCCGTTGTCGCCTTCCCGCGCATGATCTGCGTGAGAACTGCGGACAGTTCGGCCACTGAATAGAGTTTGCGCAGCAATTCTAAGCCGTGGGTGCCTTCCTCGGCGGGCACCCTAATCAGGGTAATCGGCGTTCGACAAATCATCTTTGAAAGAGCGATGGCAACGTCGAACTCCGGCTCCGGGGGGCGGGGCGAGGATCTACCGCCGACGCAACACCGCGAGGCGGTTCTCCTCGCTCCAAAGCGTGTCCGGCACTTATTCAGCCGCCTTCGGCGCCGCAGGTTTTTTTTTGATTGGACCTCACCTGCATGTTGCTCGAGGGCAGCGCTACAAGCCTATGTCGCAGGCATCCCCGCAGACCGCGTGCGCCAGGTCCACCTGGCCGGACACACCCCAGGCCCGCAGATGTTGATCGACACGCACGACCAGCCCGTCCCGCCGTCGGTATGGAGGCTGTACGAAGCGGTCATGGCCCGCCTCGGTCCGGTAGAAACGATGATCGAGCGGGACGACGCCATCCCTCCGCTGGGCGACCTGCTCACCGAACTGGACATCGCGCGCGCCATCGGCGGCGAGATGAGTCGGAGGGTGGCATGAGCCTCGCCGAAGCGTTCGAGCGAGTGCATTCCTGGCTGGGCGACAAGGCATTCCTGGCGGCTGCGATCACCCATATCGACGCGAAACCGTCCCGGCACTGGACACTGGACGCCTATTCGACAGGGTTCCCCGAGACACTGGAGTGACTATATCCCGACGATCCCGAGATAGTGGAACTCGCCCGAATCGAATGGGCATTGGCGCAGGCCTTCACGGCGTGCGGTATCGCTCCCCTGACGCCGGCAGCGATTGCCCAGGTCGATTGGGATCGGGCCGGAATCGAATTCGCGCCTTCCCTGGCGACGCTGGACGTCTTCACGAACGCTACGGCGATCTGGTCTGCCCTGGTTGCGGGGTATACACCCCCGCCGGCGCAGCGACTGCCCGAACGGGCCGCACTGATGGTCTGGCGGAAGGACTTCACGCCGTGCTTTCGGACCGTTGACATGGTGGAGCGCAGCGCCATCGCGCAGATGCTGGCGGGAAATTCGTTCGCGACACTGTGCGCCGCCCTGGTTGAGCGCTCCGGGGAAACCGCGGGCGTCGCTGGTGCGGGAGCCCTGCTGGGTCTATGGGTTGCCGATGGGCTGATTGTCGCCACACACGCTCACTCGCCCGAGTGTCGCACCTGGCCGATGGTCATGCTTTCTTGCGGACCCGTCCGTTGAAATCGCGCTTGCCGATCTGCACACCCTTCATCCGCAGGATGTCGTACGCGGTCGTCGCGTGAAAATAGAAGTTGGGCTGCGAGAACGACAGCAGGAAATCCTCGGCTAGAAAGTCGATATGGCTCTCGCCGAAGGTGAAGCGTATGTCCCGCCCGATAAAGCTCTCCACCTCGTCGGGCTCGATGGCTTGCAGGTTGGCTATCGTCTCGCCCACCCGCTGGCGCAGCGCCTCGAACGTGGTCGGCAACGGCGAGCTGTCGGGCGAAAAACTACCCCTGCGAACGCCCTCGATCGCGCCTAAGGAATGGACCGCCGTGGACTTTACCTGATACGCGAAAGGCTGCATGTCGTCAGCAAGCCGCGCATCGATGAGAGCTTCCGGAGACCAACCTTTTTCATCGCAATAGGCTTCTGCCGTACCAACAAGCCGCTCGACTGAGCCGAGAATTTGCAGATACGATGGAATTGTCGCGGCATAGAGGGTCAACGGCACGTCTATCTCCCATGATCTTCAGCCATGGATAGCAAGCTCGAGCCGCATGGACCAGTGCTGCCGCACCGCTTCCCGGTGGTTCGGAAACGTCGCTGCACCCGAAAGCCCCTTTCCCGGCACAGGAAAGACCTGGATGACTGGCTTACCTTCACCGAACGTGTTTCCCACATCGGCTACCCAAGGCTCAGCGACGAGATCGTAGTGTTGGCCCTATCCGGCCCCTTTCGCGGCAAAGTCCCGGTCATGGCAAACAGCGCCGCGTTCCTCCGCGCTGATATGCCCTCTAGATCAGGTTTGTCGCCCTTGGGCAGCCCAATCGAACACTGTCTAATAAATAATTAGACATCGTTATTTTTCGCCGATAGAAGTGCCTCGATCTTCTGGGGAATGAACATGTCGGGATATCTGAAAAGGCTGGTGCGCGATCTTGAAGCGCCGATCGAAGCTCGCGGCTTCGGCACGGGCTGGTTTTCGGGATTCTTCGCGCTGCTGCTGGCTGCAGCCGGACTGTGCTTCGTCGCAGCCCTGCGATGGCCCGACTGGCTTTCTACTCCCGAATTGGCGCGCGTACTTGGCTTACCGGTCTTTCGCATAGTCGTTCATGCCACATTGCTGGGCGCCTATGCACTGGCGCTGCTCAGCCTGCTGCTGCGCCCCCGCAAGGCGCTGGGCCTGACCGCGCTGGTCGTGGCGCTGGCTGGCACGATCCTGGGCGGCGCCTCGGTGCAGCCGCGCGAGATGCACGATTGGGGCATATTCTTCGGGGTGGACTTCTTTGCCGTGAACCTGATCGCCACCGGCCTCATGTTCGCCCCGCTGGAACGCCTTGTTCCGCACCGCTCGAAACAGCGCCTGTTCCGCGCTGAATGGCGCGAAGACCTGTTCTACTTCCTGATCAGTTCGATGCTGGTCCAGCTCATCACGTTCCTTGCGCTCGCGCCGTCCAGCTACCTGAACACCCACGGCACCGGAATTTCGGGCATCCGCGCCGTAGTCGCGGGGCTGCCCTGGGCGGTGCAGTTCCTGCTGGCGATGTTCCTCACCGATCTGGCGCAATACTGGTTCCACCGGCTGTTTCACCGCATTCCCTTCCTGTGGGGTTTTCATGCAGTGCATCATTCCGCGCGATCGATGGACTGGTTAGCGGGTGGACGCATGCATTTCGTGGAAGTCGTGCTGCTGCGCGGGGTTACCTCGCTGCCGCTGCTGACGCTGGGCTTCCTGCCCTCTGTGATGCAGGCGTACATCGGCATGGTCTACGTCTATTCCTCGCTGGTTCACGCCAACATCCGCGGGAATTTCAACCGGCTGGGCCGCTTCATCGTGGTGCCGCGCTTTCACCACTGGCATCATGCGCTGGAGGCGGAGGGTATCGACAAGAACTTTGCCATCCACTTCCCCTGGCTCGACCGCCTGTTCGGCACCCACTACTTCCCCAAGGGCCAATGGCCGCTGGGCTACGGCGTGCCCGAAGCGGTGCCCGCCGGCTACCTTGCGCAGATGCGCTATCCGTTTGTGCGCAAGGCGGATTGAACAGTGGCACGGCGATCCGACCACGGCCGCGATGAGCTCAAGGCGTTGATCCTCGATACCGGACGGCAGATCATGGCCGAGGGTGGCTATGCTCGCTTCTCCGCCCGCGAAGTGGCCAAGCGCATCGGATATTCGGTCGGCACGGTGATGCACGTCTTCGGCAACGTCGACCGGCTTGTCATGGAAATCAATGCGCGGACGTTCCGGCTGTGGACCGAATGGCTGGAACACCGTCTGGACGGCGCAAAGGGGCGCGAACGCATCCTTGTTTTGGTGCAGGGCTACTTCGACTTCGCGCAGATACATCGCAACCTGTGGGCGGCGATCGATGAACTCCGCGTCCCCGAAGGCATGCTCATGGAAACAGCCTTGGCCAGCGAGCGGGTACACCTCACCGACGTCATCACACGCGAAGTCGCAGCAGTGCTTCCCGGCAACGGAAGGGCAGATGCTTCGGCACTCGCCAGTTCCATGATCGCCGCAGTACACGGACACTGCGCATTCCAGCTCGGCGGCACGTTCACGCTGATGGGCGTCGAGAAGCCCGCCGAACTCGCAGCGGCGCGCATCATGGAGACACTTAGCGCGAGAGGTGCGCTGACAGTCTCCTGAAGAGGACAAGTTTGAAAGCGGAGAAGCTCGATGAATGTATGCAGGCACCTTGCCATGATCTGGGGATTGGCAATCATCACGGCAGGCCCGGCTCAGGCGCGAACCGACCCTGCCGACAAGGCAAGTCCCAGCTTTTCGTGCGCATCCGCGCAATCCACCGTCGAAAAGGCGATCTGCGCCGATCCTGCGCTGGCGGCGGCCGACCGCGATATGGCCGCGCTGTTCGCCCTTGCCCGGCAAAGTGCGTTCGGCTCCGGCCCGTCGAATGAACTGGTCACCCAGCGCCAGACCCTCAAGGACATGCGGGACTGCGAAAAAACCGTCGGTACGGTGCTCATGTCGAAGTGCCTGGCTGCGATCTACCGGAACCGCAACGGCGAACTGGCCACCGCCGTCCTGATGCGGGCGCCGGAAACGGCTCTGCCGATACTGCGACGCGTCGATGCGGGCTTTGCGCCCGTGCTGGAGGCAACCGCGCTATGGGCCGGCGAGCCCGTGAATGCAAAGTGGTCAGCGCCTGAACGGATGGCCAAGAAGAAACGCATCATGGCACTGCTCCAGCCTTACCTGACCAAGCTTCGCACAAACGAAGACCAGTCGTTCGGCTGGTCGATCTTGTCCAACCCAGGGGTAAGCGCGCCAACCGTTGCCCGTATCGAGGACATTTTCTTGTCCGACCGCCATTTCGCGGCGCTGCTCAACGTCCTCGGCCCTTATCTTCCTGAAGATAGTGGCACGGTGATCACCCGCACCCTGCCATGCGCCGCGATCGTGCGCCATCCTGCCCTGCTGGAGGCTACCGATTCTGTGTTCGGTTCGACGATGGACAACTTCGTGCTACGCAGCGACTGCGAACAGACCCTGCCTCCCGCGCCCGCGTTGAGCGCTCTCGACAGCAAGATCAACGACACTTGGCCGAAATGCGAAGGAACCATACGCTTCGCCGCCTACCGTTCCTATGGGAATGCGCTCAGCGCCGCGCGCCTGGGGCGGACGGACCACGCCGGCGCACCAGATGCCGCCGCTCCGAACCGCGTGTCCCTTGCCGAGATCGACGCGGCCCGCCGCGAACTGGTGCGATACTATGCCACTTATCTCGGCAAGTCTTCCTCCGATGCAACGATCACGGCCAACGACGCCATCGCCGCCCTGCTGTCGGCCGCCCACAGCTGCGGCACCTGAGATTCAAACCTGAATTCGGCCACACACAGACGTGAAAGGGGAGATTTCGGTGAAATAGCTCCTCTTTCGCCTCGCCACCTCGCCACCTCGCCACCAAGTAGATCGGCATTGCAGATCTATTGCTCAGTGCTATCGCCCGCTGGAATCCATTTCCAAGAAAAATTGCGACCTTTCATGCAGGACCGCAACTTTTTGCCGAGCGACAGCGAACACGGTTGTGAAGGCACCCGATCGGCGCGCCTTTCATTACAATCCGTGTCGGAGCTGAGCCAATGAAAATCCGGAAGAATGTCCCCCTGTCGCTGGCCTGTGGACTGCTGATGGCGGCAGTGCCCACGCCGAGTTTCGCAGCGCTGCCGCAAGGCGCCAAGGCACCCGATTTCACGCTGAATGCGGCGCTCGGCGGCAAGTCCTTCAATCTGTCACTGGCAAAGGCACTGAAAAAGGGCCCGGTCGTGCTCTACTTCTTCCCCGCCGCCTTCACCTCAGGCTGCACAGTGGAAGCGCATATGTTCGCCGAGGCGACGGGCAACTTCAACAAGCTGGGTGCCAGCGTCATCGGCGTCACCGCAGGCAACGTCGAGCGGGTGGCAGAATTCTCGAAGTCGGAATGCCGCAACAAGTTCGCCGTAGCCGCCGATCCGGGCGCCAAAGTCGCGGCGAAATTCGACACGACGATGCAAGGCGCCAAGCAGACGATTTCGAACCGTACCTCGTTCGTGATCGCCCCCAACGGCACCATCCTGCTCAGCTATACCGACATGAACCCCCAGGCGCACATAGAGAAGACGATGGCGGCGGTGCGCGCATGGAAAGCCAAGCACGGCTGATCCGGCCAGTCGCTCTCGGTCGTCCCCAGTCCCTGTGAGTCCTAATCATGCTTGTTGCCCTGTTGTCCGCCTTTCTGGGCGGGCTGATCCTGAACCTCATGCCCTGCGTATTCCCGATCATTTCGCTCAAGGCGTTCGGGCTGGCACGGCAAGGGGGTGACCCGAAGCGCATGCGGCAGGAAGGGGCGGCCTTTTTCGCCGGCACCCTGCTCGCGATGCTGGCGCTTGCCGGCACTCTGATCGCGCTGCGTGCCGGCGGACAAGCGGTGGGCTGGGGCTTCCAGCTCCAGTCGCCGCTTGTCGTGGGCCTGCTGATCCTGGTGCTGCTGGGTTCCGCGCTCAACCTTACCGGCCTGTTCGAATTCGGGCTTGGCCTGCAGCGCATGGGCCAGACGCTGGACGACAGGGACGGGCTCCTGGGCGCGGCACTCACCGGCGCGCTGGCGGTTGTGGTGGCGACGCCCTGCGCTGGCCCCTTCATGGCCGGAGCCATCGGTTTTGCCCTGGTGCAGCCCCCCTTGTCCGCGCTCGCCATCTTTGCCGCGCTGGGCGCCGGCGTCGCGGCGCCGTTCACGCTGCTGTCCTTCAGCCCGGGACTTGCCCGGCAGCTGCCGCGCCCCGGCGCATGGATGACGACACTCAAGCAAGCGCTGGCCTTCCCGATGCTCGCCGCTGCCGCGTGGCTGCTGTGGGTACTGGCCCAGCAAACGGGCAGCGCAGGCCTGGCCCTGATGCTCGGCTGCGCGCTGCTGCTGGCTTTCGCGTGCTGGATCTTCGGCATTGCGCAAAGGCGCGGCATGTCCGGCCGACCCGCGAAGACCCTGCACGGCATGGCGGCCATCGGCTTAGTGGCTATCGGGGTACTTTGTGCCTCGCCCGGCAGCGCCCTGCGCGCGCCGGCTACCGCTCCCCTCGCCGAAGCATCCACGCCATCGGCCGAGATCAAGCCCGTACCGTGGTCGCCCGAAGCGGTCGCCAAAGAGCGTGCGGCGGGACGCGCCGTATTCGTCGACTTTTCAGCGGAATGGTGCCTCACCTGCAAGGTGAACGAGAAAGCCGTGCTTTCCACCGCTGCGTTCAAGGCCGCCATCGCCGAGACCGGCACGACTTACATGGTGGCGGACTCGACCAACTATGATGCCCGGATCGAGCAGGCTATGATGGAACTTGGACGATCCGGGCTGCCGCTTTACCTCGTCTATCCGGCCAAGGGCGGCGATCCGGCAATCCTGCCGCAGCTGCTCGACACGAAGACGGCTGTTGCGGCCCTGAAAACCGCCTCAGGCAAGAAGGTTTGACGAAGCAATGATGCTATTTCGAATGTCGCCGCCAGAGGCTTCGTAGCACCCGCGTGGCGGACGACCTGCCTCTGGAACATGCCTGGCCTTGCCTGATGGCGCAGGCGCAGGACGGTGACCAGCGCGCCTACCGACTGGTGCTGCGCGCGCTGGTGCCAGTCGTCCGCGTGCGGGTCCGACGCCGGATCTTCGATGACGTTCTGGCCGAGGATGTGGTGCAGGAAGTGCTGATGACGATCCACCGGCTGCGGCATACCTACGACCCGGCACTGCCGTTGTCGCCATGGGTATCGGCCATCGTTTCGGCCCGCGCTGTTGATGCGCTGCGCAGGCAGGGCCGGTCGCGCGGACGGGAGGTAAACGATGAAGACATG
The DNA here is from genome assembly GCF_001046635.1 of Novosphingobium barchaimii LL02. Lineage (GTDB taxonomy): Bacteria > Pseudomonadota > Alphaproteobacteria > Sphingomonadales > Sphingomonadaceae > Novosphingobium > Novosphingobium barchaimii. The sequence goes on along the minus strand of NZ_KQ130452.1, from coordinate 635,493 downwards.
CTTGGCGCCGCCGTCGATGTCGGAGCATCATCCGCGTTCGAGACAATGGCCACAGAGCGGGAGGTGGCAGGAATGTTGAGCATCTTGCCCGAACGCCAGCGCCAGATGGTGGAAATGGTGAAGCTGCGGGAAATGTCGCTGGACGACGCCGCGCAGGAAAGCCGGCTCTCCATTTCCGCCGTGAAATCCCTGCTGCACCGCGCGTTCCTGAGACTACGTGAACATGGAGATCAGACACATGGTTGATCATGACGCCCTGATCGACACCCTTTGCCACGAAGCCTCGCCCGTCCGCCGCGTGGCTCCGGCATGGCGGCGGGCTCTCGCCTGGGCGCCGGTGGCGCTGGGCGCCGGCTATCTGGCGACCCAGTTCATCCACCGCTCCGGGACTGACTGGGCGGGGCCAATGGCGGGGATTGCTGCCGCCAATATCGCTCTTTCCCTCATGCTCGGTCTTGCTGCCTTTATCGCCGCGCTGTCCGTCAGCGTGGCAGGCGGTGCAGCACGGCTCAACCTTTTTATCGTAGCAGGCGCGGCGAGCTGGCTGAGCCTGGCTCTCTACAGCATCAGCATTTCGGGCCATCCACGAGGCGAACTAGGGCACGGCAGCTACTGCTTCACCTTCGTGCTGGCGGCGGGGATTCCGATGATCTTGGTCACAATCCTCGCGCTGCGTCGGACACGGTCTTTGACGCCCGTTCGCTCTCTGACCCTGGCCGGAGCCGGGATCGCGTTCCTGTCTTTTGCTCTGCTGGCCTTTTGCCACCCTATCGAGATGTCGGCGATGGATTTCATGGGGCACCTTGGCGCCGGCGTGCTGCTGGGCGCGGTCACGGTTCTGCTTGGCCGAAAGTCGATTGCGGCCTGAGGTGCACGGTTAAACGCTCGTTTCGGACCCTGGCAGAAAATACCTAGTCCCGGATTAAAACCCTTCCAGCTTTCCGCATTGACGCGGTGCAGCATCACACCTAACAGCGCGCGCTCTCAATACGCTAAGCCCTATCAGGCGCAGCCTTGCTCAGCGCTGGAGGCGCCGCGTGACGATGAACATGACTTTCGCCGATCTGTCTTTGGCACCGTTATTGCTGCAGGCGCTAGCAGAGGAAGGCTATGTCAGCCCTACTCCCATCCAGGCCCAATCCATCCCGATGCTGCTGCAAGGGCGTGACATGCTCGGCATGGCGCAGACGGGCACTGGAAAAACCGCCGCGTTCGCGCTGCCCTTGCTGCACCGCCTCGCCGTGGATCCCCGCCCGGCGCCCGAGGGCGGTGCCCGCGTCCTTGTCCTCGCTCCCACGCGCGAACTGGTTTCCCAGATCGCCGCCGGCTTCGAGAGCTTCGGCCGCCATCTGCAGCCGCAAGTGGCAACAATCTTCGGCGGCGTCAGCCAATTCCACCAGGTCAATGCACTCAAGGCCGGTGTAGACATCATCGTGGCGACGCCGGGGCGTCTGCTGGATTTGATCGAACAGGGCCTTTGCGACCTGTCGACGCTGGAAGCGCTGGTACTGGACGAGGCCGACCAGATGCTGGACATGGGCTTCGCCAAGCCGATCGAGCGCATTGTCGAAGCGCTGCCGAAGGATCGGCACACGCTGCTGTTTTCGGCAACGATGCCGAAATCCATCGCCGCACTGGCCGACAGCCTTCTGAACGATCCGGCAAAGGTAGAGATCGCACCTCCCTCTACAACCGTCGATCGGATCGAGCAGTCGGTGATGTTCCTCGATGCAGCCGACAAGAAGACGGCGCTGCTGACTTTGCTTCAGGCAAAGGACATCGGCCAGGCCGTGGTCTTCACCCTGCAAAAGAACATCGCCAACGAAGTCTGCGCTTTCATCAGCGAGGCCGGCATCACCGCCGAGGCTCTGCACGGCAACAAGTCGCAGGGTCAACGAGAGCGCGCGCTGGACGCGTTCCGCGCCGGGACCGTACAGGTTCTCGTGGCGACCGATATCGCCGCGCGCGGCATCGACGTCGACACGGTGACACATGTGTTCAATCACGACCTCCCCAGCCTGCCGGAAAGCTATGTCCACCGCATCGGCCGCACCGGCCGCGCCGGACGCAGCGGCTTTGCCATCACGCTGTGCGATGCCGAACAGCGTGCCTGGCTGCACGATGTGGAGCGGGAAATCGGCCGAACTCTGACGGTTCAGGCCGATCACCAGTGGCATTCGGAAACCGCGCGGCACTCGACCATGCGCGCACCCGTTCTGGGAGGCGGACCAGCCAAGAAAATCAAACCGCAGAAAGAGCGCGTGCGGAAAGTCTGGACCGAAGAAGAGAAGCTCGCCGCGCGAGCAGCGGCAAAGGCAGCCTGACAGGAACCTGGATTGGGGTGGCAAGGGCAATTTGCGCAATGCCCGGCGGAAATTCGAAGCGAAGCAAGCCTTCAAGCCACCCCGGTTTGCACGATTACGATTATCGAGCGGCAGAATACCGGAACGCCGGCGCAGTTTGACTTGCCAGCCCCTGCCCGAGCGAGACCATTCGTTCAACTAGATCAACCTAGCGCGCTCGCTCGGTCGATGTGCTGGTTTCTGTCAACCATCTCCCGCGCAAGCCTCTGTTATCGGCCCCGCCGGGTCGACTGGCTTCATCATGACTGAGGCGGATTTTCTTCGGTCAAAGCAGCATGGCAAGCGTGCTGTTCATACCGGAAAGTTGGTGCACCCGACGGGATTCGAACCCATGGCCCCCAGATTAGGAATCTGGTGCTCTATCCGGCTGAGCTACGGGTGCACGCCGTGGCCTCCTAGCTTGCGTGCGGCGGCTTGGCAATCGTGCGAAAGCGAGATCGGCGCGGTTCAGTTCGCCTGTTCGGGCGGTATCACCGGAAACGGTAGCGGCATCACCGCAATCCCTTCTTCCAGCAGTTCCTTCGCTTCCCCCAAAGTCGCCTGGCCGTGGATCGTCTCGGTATCACGCTCACCGTAATGCATGGCGCGCGCTTCCTTCACGAAACTCTCGCCAGCATTGCGCGAGGACTTGAGCGCATCGGCCTGCATCTTCGCGAGCGCCTGCATCATCTGGATCGCTTGGGGCGGTAGCGGTGCGTTGGCTACAGGTGCGGGCGCCTGAAGCGAGGGAACGGCCGGAACCGGCGGCTCGCGGCGCGCTGGCGGTGCTTCTGCCAACTGGTTGCCCTTGCGGGCGAGGCGCGGGGCCTGCACGGCCTTGCCGACATCTCCCGATCCGCACTGCGGACAGGATACGAAGCCCCTTTCCTGCTGACGCGTGAAATCGTCCGAGGACTTGAACCAACCCTCGAATCGATGCTGCCCCTCGCGGCATTCCAGGTCGTAGACGATCATGCTGAACGCCATGCGGGGATAGCGCGGCGATTGGCAAGGCTGGGCAACTGCGCCCTTACCGCCGCGATCCGTTCGGGATCGAGATCGACGAATGCGAGTCCGGCGCTGCCCCCGTCATCCGCGCCGCCCATGTCGAGCAGCACTTCACCCCAGGGATCGACGGCCAGCGAATGCCCATAGGTCTCGCGCCCATCCTCATGGATGCCGACCTGCGCCGCGGAAAGGACAAAGGCGCTCGCCTCCACTGCGCGGGCGCGCTGCAGGAGGTGCCAGTGAGCCTTGCCGGTTGGCACCGTGAAGGCGGCGGGGACCGCGATCACATCGCAGCCGGCACGGCCCAACGCCTCGAACAGCGCGGGGAAACGCACGTCGTAGCAGATCGCCAGGCCGAGACGGCCGAGCGGCGTCTCCACCATCAGCACTTCATCGCCAGCAGTGTAGGCGTTCGATTCGCGCCAGGATTCGCCTGTCGCAAGATCCACGTCGAACATGTGCATTTTGTCGTAGCGCGCGCGAATTTCGCCCTCGTCGTCGATCACGAAGGCGCGGTTGGCCCACTTCCCGTCCTCGCGTTCGATGGCGAGCGAGCCGATGTGTACCCAGATGCCCTCGCGCTGCGCCGCCGCCCGCACGGCGGCAAGAACCACGTCGTCCGCCTCGCTGCGGATGGACAGCTTCCCGCGCTCGCGCTTGCGGTCGAGCAGGCCGGACATCTCGGGCGTGAACAGCATCGCCGCCCCGCCCGCCCGCGCCTCTGCGACCGCGTTGGCGATCGTGGCGGCGTTGGCCTGCGGGTCGATACCCGTGGTCATCTGCAGCAGCGCGGCGCGTGTCATTTGCATCAAAGCCCGAGGATGGCGTCGAGCTTGCCCTCGCGGTCGAGCGCGTTGATGTCGTCGAAGCCGCCATAGGCCTTGTCGTCCACAAGCACCTGCGGGACCGTGGCGGCGCCCGGTACGCGGCTCACCATCTCGGCGCGCTTGGGGCCGCCCATCGTCACGTCGTATTCCTCGTAAGTCACGCCCTTCCCGTCGAGCAGGCCCTTGGCCGCGACGCAGTAGGGGCAGCCCCACTTGGTGTAGATCTCGATCCTGGGCTTGCTCATGCGATACTCCTTCAAGAACGCTCTGGTTCAAGGTGCGACCCTTGAAAGGGCGGGCCGCTAACATATCTAGTGTCACGAGTCATGGCCCGCCATGGGGATGGCTCATCGACGAGGCGCCGGGCTGCCGGGCCTTACTTTTACGAAGATTGCTCATTTGAGGATTTTTGTCATGAACCGTATCGATTTTTCGCCCTACCGCCGCACCATGGTCGGCTTCGACCGTCTGTTCGACATGATCGAGAACCAGGGCCGCGCGCAGGCTGGCGACAAGTACCCCCCCTTCAACATCGAACGCCGGGCCGCGGATGCCTACCGAATCACGCTGGCCATCGCAGGCTTCAAGCCGGCGGATATCGACATCACCGCGCAGGCCAATCTTCTGGTGGTCAAGGGCAACAAGCCCGACGAACTTGCTGAAGGCGAATACCTGCATGTCGGCATTGCCCAGCGCGGTTTCGAGCGCCGCTTCGAACTGGCCGACTACGTGCGCGTGGACGCCGCCGAGCTTGCCGACGGCCTGCTGGTGATCGACCTTGTGCGCGAAGTTCCCGAAGCGATGAAGCCCAAGAAGATCGCCATCGGCGGCAACCGCCTGACCGTGGTGGAAACCAACGCCGGCGAAGATACTACCGCCGCAGCGTAAGGCGGGTGGACGGTATGCGCGCTGGTCCCTTTGTGCGCATGTCCTGACTGCTCCGTCCCCGAGGGCGGCCCGCGTGACCGGGCCGCCCTCTTCGCATATCCGGTTGCGTTTCACGCACCCTTTAAGACGCTATTTTCTCTCGCTCGCATTCGGCCAGGGCTATAGCCGAGCGGTTTTACGCTTGGGAGTGCGCAAGTGACCTCGATCCTGGCGATCGTCCTGCCCATTTTCGCGCTGATTTTCGCCGGGTGGCTGGTACGTCGCATCGGCGTAATGGGCCCGCAAGCATCGAGCGAACTCAATCGCTTCGTGGTTTACCTCGCCCTGCCCGCGCTGCTGTTCGACATCGTCGCCGGGTCGAGTTGGAAGGACCTGTGGCAGCTACACTTTGTGGCCGTCTTCACGATCAGTACTATGGTCGTCTTTATCCTCACCATCCTTCTGCATGCCCGCAAATCCGGGCTGGATGCCGACGGTCCGGTGCTCGGGCTGGCGAGCGCCTATCCCAATACCGGCTATCTCGGCTTCCCGCTGCTGCTGGCTGCGCTTGGACCATCGAGCAATACGCTGACACTGATCTCGACGATCATCGTCGCCTGCGTACTTTTTGCAGGCGCCATCGTGATGATCGAGGTTCGCCTCCATGTCGGCAGCCATCCGCTCAAGGTCGCGGCCAAAGTGGCGAAGTCGCTGGCGAAGAACCCGCTCATTGTCGCACCCGTGGTTGCCGCGTTCTTCCCCGCCGGCGGGCTTGCAGTGCCGCACCCGGTCGGAGTGTTCCTCAAGCTGCTGGGGGCTGCTGCCTCGCCCTGCGCACTGGTGGGCCTGGGCTTGTTCCTCGCGCAGAAGCGGCCGACAGAGGAACGCAGCGACGCTCGCCTTACCGGCCTGCTCGTCGCCCTCAAGCTGGTCGTCCATCCAGCGCTCGCATGGCTGCTGGCGACCACTCTGTTCCCGCTCTCTGCCCCGGCTCGCCACGCCGCCGTGCTGCTGGCGATGCTGCCAACCGGCACCGGCCCTTTCATGCTTGCCGAGTTCTACGGCCGCGAAGCAGGCATAACGGCGCGGGTGATTCTCGTCTCGACGGTGCTGTCGATCGCGACGATCTCGGTCTATCTCGCTGCCATTGGCTGAATGCTGGACAGCGCGTAAGCCTCGAGGCACCCATGCAATTCGTCTCGCAGATCCTCGTCGATCCATGCCGCGTCGAAGGCATTGCGGCTGACGGCAATGAAGTCTTCCGGGCCGAAATCGGCCAGTTCGTGGGCCATCAGCATATTCTCGTTGATGTACTTGCCCTCCATGTAGGCGGGGTCGTCAGAGTTTAGCGTCAGCCTGAGGCCAAGGTCGAGCATCCTGCGCGCGATCGACTGGTTCTCGCCTGGACGCATCATCTCGTTGGCGAAGGGGCAGACAGTGAAGAACACGCCCTTCTCGCGCGCCGCTGCGATCAGTTCCGGGCGGTCGAGCAGGTTGGCGCCGTGGTCGATCCGCTCGACGCCGATAACCTCGATGGCCTGGCGGATGTGTTCGTGGGTGTTCAACTGGTCGACGTCGCAGTGCATCGTCAGGCGAAACCCCTCCTCGCGGCCGCGCCGGAAAATTTCGGCGAACTTGGCGGGCGGATTGTCCTTCTCGTCTGAATCGAGGCCAAGCCCCACGATCAGGTGCTTGTAGGGCAGCGCCATCTCGAACACCGCCATCGCGTTCTGCGCGCTGCGTTCCCGCACGAAACACATGATGAGCTTTGAGCGGATACCGAAGTCGCGCTCCGCCTCAAGCCGGCCCTGCGTCAGGCCCTCAATGACGACGGCGAAGGGCACCCCGCGATCGGTATGCTGCTGGGGGTCGAAGAACATCTCGGCGTAAAGCACGTTCTGGGAGGCGACCTTCTTGAGGTACGCATAGACCAGGTCGCGGAAATCGGCTTCATGCAGCAGGACCTCGCTGCCTTCGTAGAAGATCGTCAGGAAACTCGGCAGGTCGTGGTAGACGTAGCTTGCACGCATCGCGGCGACATCGGCGTAAGGTAGGTCCAGCTTGTTACGCGCGGCCAGTTCGAACTTCAGTTCCGCTTCCAGCGTGCCTTCCAGATGAACGTGAAGCTCGGCCTTGGGCAGGCCCGCGATGAACTGCGCGATCGGTTGCATGTCGTCTCCTCAGGCAGCCGCGCGGGCATGGGCGGCGCGCTGGTCCCGGCTGAGAGTACCGCGCCGATGCCCGGCGCAAAGCGGCATTTTTGCAGCGGGGAGGCGCGTTTTTTCGTACGGTCCGGTAGCGACGGAACTTCGCCCGATGCCCTTCTCAGGGCAGCAGCGACACCACTCGGCCCTCTTTGGCCGAGACCAGCGCTGCTTCGAGCACCTCCTGCACGCAGACGATCTCGTCCAGCCCCGCAGGCGTGGGGCCGGTGCCGAGGCACGCCTGCGCCATCATCGCGTAGAAGCGCTCCTGCGAGCCTCTGGGTGCAGGGATCGAACGTACCCCGCCTTCCCCGTCATGGTGGACGAGCGGGTCGGGGTCGACGCCCCACTCCGCCTCGCCGGGGCGCAGACCGGCCACCGACTGCGCTTCCTGCGGGTCGAGGTTCTGCTTGATCAGACTGCCGCCAGTGCCATGAACGCGAAAACGCGGCTCTCCACCCGCGACGAGCATGCTCGCATGAACGATCACCCGCTTGCCCGGATAGCGCAGGACGACATGGGCATAATCCGGCGAACCACTGCCCTCGCGCAAAGCCGCAATATCCGCGCTTACCGCATCGGGGCGGCCGAACAGCACGAGCGCCTGATCGATAAGGTGCGGGCCAAGATCATACCAGACGCCCGAGCCAGGGCTACCATCCTCGCGCCACCGCTCGCGTACATGCGGGCGGAAACGGTCGAAGTGCGATTCGAAATGGACAACACGGCCGATCAGCCCCGCCTCGAGGGCGGAGCGCACGGCGAGGAAGTCGGTATCCCAGCGGCGATTGTGAAAGACGCTGAGGGTAAGGCCACGGCCTCGCGCCAGCGCGGCAAGGTCGCGCGCTTCGGAGAGGGCCAGCGTGAACGGCTTTTCGACGACGACATGCCGCCCTGCCTCCAGCACCTGCCGGGCCAGGGCGGCATGGGTGCCGCTGGGGGTCGCTATGACGACGAGGCCGATCGCCGGATCAGCCAACAGTGCGGCCACATCCGGGACGATCCGGGCGCCCTCGATCGGCGAAACCGCGCCAGCCTTCCGATCGACAATGGACTTGAGTTCAAGGTCGTCGCAGGCCTGAATGTAAGGCGCATGGAAGACCCGCGTCGCCATCCCGTTGCCGATGATGCCGACGCCGATCCTGTTCACGCCCCAGAACTCAGACCAGGCGCGCCTGGCGTAGCGCCGCCGCGACAAAGCCGGAGAACAGCGGATGCGGATTGAACGGACGCGACTTCAGTTCCGGGTGGAACTGCACGCCGACGAACCAGGGATGGTCCGGACGCTCGACGATCTCGGGCAGCAGGCCATCGGGTGACATACCGGAAAAGATCAGGCCATTGCCTTCCAGCGCCTCGCGGTACGACCCGTTCACCTCATAGCGATGACGATGGCGTTCGCTGATCTCGTCGGCCCCGTAAATGGCCGCGACATGGCTGTTGGCCGAAAGCTTCGCCGGGTAAGCACCCACGCGCATCGTACCGCCAAGATCGCCGCCCTCGGCGCGGGTCTCAAGGCCGTCCTTGGTCATCCACTCGGTGATGATGCCGACGACGGGTTCTTCAGTCGGGCCGAATTCGGTGGAGCTGGCCTTGGCGATGCCAGCCGAGCGTGCGCCCTCGATGCAGGCCATCTGCATCCCTAAGCATATGCCGAAGAACGGCACGCCGCGTTCGCGCGCGAAGCGGACCGAAGCGATCTTGCCTTCAGTCCCGCGCTCACCGAAGCCGCCGGGGACGAGGATGCCGTCCATCGGCTCCAGTGCGGCGGCGATCTCGGAATCTTCCTTTTCGAAGATTTCGGCATCGATCCAGCGGATGTTGACCTTCACACGGTTGGCCATGCCGCCATGGACCAGCGCTTCGTTGAGTGACTTGTAGGCGTCCTGGAGACCAATGTACTTGCCGACCACGCCGATGTTCACCTCGCCCTCAGGGTTCTGATAACGATCGGTGATGTCGTCCCAGCGGTCCAGCACGGGGGCCTTGGCTTCTTCCGCCATGCCGAAATGGTGGAGCACTTCGGCATCGAGACCCTCGCGGTGATACTGTAGCGGGACGGCGTAAATGTTGGGCGCGTCGAGCGCCTGGATGACCGCCTGCGGGCGCACGTTGCAGAAAAGCGCGATCTTGCGGCGCTCACCCTCGGGCAGCTCGCGGTCGCAGCGGCACAGCAGGATGTCGGGCTGAATGCCCAGACCCGTCAGCTCGCGGACGGAGTGCTGCGTGGGCTTGGTCTTCAGCTCGCCGGCGGCAGCGATGTACGGAACCAGCGTGACGTGAACGAAACAGGTCAGCTCGCGGCCCATTTCGTTGCGCAGCTGGCGCATCGCCTCGACGAAGGGCAGGCCCTCGATATCGCCGACGGTGCCGCCGATTTCGCAGAGCACGAAATCGAGATCCTCGGTTTCCGCCAGGGCGAAGTCCTTGATCGCGTCGGTGACGTGCGGGATTACCTGGACGGTCGCGCCCAGGTAGTCGCCGCGGCGCTCCTTGGCGATGATGTCCCGGTAGATGCGGCCCGAAGTGATGTTGTCAGCCTGGCGGGCAGAAACGCCGGTGAAGCGCTCGTAGTGGCCAAGGTCGAGGTCAGTCTCGGCACCGTCGTCGGTGACGTAGACTTCGCCGTGCTGATAGGGGCTCATCGTGCCCGGATCGACGTTCAGGTACGGATCGAACTTGCGAATCCGCACCTTGTAGCCGCGCGCCTGCAGCAATGCTGCCAGGCTTGCCGCCATGAGACCCTTGCCGAGCGAGGAGACCACGCCGCCGGTGATGAAAATGTGCCGCGCCATGGGAGTCGGGCCTTAAATTGTATGGGGGCCCTCAGGCAAGCGCCCGGAGCCTCATTCCACAGGTCAATACAACAAAATGCCGTCTGACAGCGCCAGACGGCATTCCGGTTACGGTGAAGCGCTTAAATGCGCTTTGGTGGGTTACTGCTTGGCAGCACCCGAAAGCGGATCGGCCGGAGCGGACTGCGTCGGAGCACTCTGCGGCGCTGCCGGAGTCGCACCGGGATTCGCGGAAGCTCCGAGCGGGTCTGCCGGCTGAGCCGGAGCCGCAGGCGCGGTGCTGCGCTGGAGTGAAGTATCGATGTCACGGCCGCTCGTCTCATTCACCGCCATGGCGGCAAGGACGATGCTCAGGACGACGAAGAGAGTCGCCAAAACCGAGGTAGCCCGGGTGAGGAAGTTTGCCGCGCCGCGCGCCGACATCAGCCCCGAGGGACTGCCGCCGCCAACGCCGAGGCCGCCGCCTTCGGACTTCTGTACCAGGATGACGCCCACAAGCAGAGCGGCGACAAGGGCCTGGACCACGGTCAGGAAAAGGAACATCTTCGTTTCAGCCTTCTGGCAGGGTCTGGCCCCGCTTTGGTTCGCCGCGCAGATAGGCGCTAGCACGCGGGCGCGCAACCCGCAGCGTGTTGTTCGAGGTCGGCGGGCCCATCAGGCCCCGCCTTACCCGGATAAGGATCAGTCGCTCAGCGATGCTGCAGCGCCGACGATCGCCAGAAAGCTCTCGGCTGAAAGACTGGCACCACCAACCAGTGCGCCGCCCACATCGGCGATGCCCAGCAGCTCGGAAGCGTTTTCCGCCTTGACCGAACCGCCGTAGAGGATGCGCACTTCCGCTCCCGCATCACCGTAGATCGCGACGAGCTTCGCGCGAATCGATTTGTGCATCGCGGCAACGTCTTCCACCGAAGGGACGCGGCCAGTGCCGATGGCCCAGACCGGCTCATAGGCGACGGACAGTTTCTCGACTGCGCCTTCCGTGCGCGGGCAAGAACCTTCGAGCTGGCTGCCGACGACCGCTTCGGCATCGCCGGCATCGCGCTGGGCTTCGGTTTCACCCACGCACAGGATCACCGCGAGGCCGGCGGAAAGCGCCGCCTCTGCCTTGACCCTTACTTCCTCGTCGCTTTCGGCGTGATATTCCCGGCGCTCCGAGTGGCCGACGATGGTGAAATCCGCCCCGGTATCCTTGAGCATCACCGCGGAAATATCGCCGGTATAGGCGCCACTGTCATAGGCGTGGCAGTCCTGACCGCCAACACCGATGAATTCCACTGCTTCGCGCGTGCGATAAAGCAGCGTGGCGGGCGGCGCGATCGCAACCTGCACCTTGGGAAAGCGTGCGGCCGAACGATCGATCGCGCGGGCCTCGTTGAGCATCCCCCGCGTGCCGTTCATTTTCCAGTTTCCGACGATGTAAGGCAATGCAGCCATTTCAATCCCTTGATCAAATCCTGGCGAACCTGGGGAGGTTCCCCCACGGATCCCCCTGCAGATTCCCTTAGGCCGAAGACCACGGTTGCGATCACGGCGCGGAGAATCAGGTCGTCTCTTGTTGCGGCGCAGCTAGGACAGCGCGCCCCGGCTTGTCAAAATTCATCACCCGTTCAGCGCGACGATACCCCCCGCCGTGACCCTCATGCCACAGGATTGCGCCGGGAGCACGGCCCGTTCTTCACAGTTCGCCGCATGGGTGGAGTTTTGCCCCTACCCCGCGCGAACCGGCATTGCAGGATGCGCCAAGGCCCCCTAAAGCCACCCCCCGTTTCATACGCAAAACGCGGGCGTAAAGCCTGCGTTTTCGCGCAGGCTATCGCTGATCGGCTGGGTCCATGCTCAATTTCTTTCGTTCGTTTCTCAAGTCCAAGTTCGGCGCCATCATCGGCCTGCTGGTGCTGGGCGTCATCGCCATTGCCTTCGCCAGCGGCGACATTGCCGGCTTCAACTCTTCTTCGGGCGTGAGCGCCGGCACCCCGGTCGTCACTGTCGGCGGTGAAAGCGTCAATGCCGACACCCTCGACCAGGGTGCCAAGCGCGCGCTGGAACGCGTTCGCCAGCAAAGCCCGAACGTGACGATGAAGGTCCTGCTGGAGCAGGGCGGCCTCGAACAGGTACTGGGCGAACTGATCGACCGCACCGCCCTTTTCGCGTTTGGCACCAAGAACGGCGTGACCATCAGCGACCGCCTGGTCGACAGCGAACTCGCGCAGATCCCCGCGTTCCAGGGCGTCGACGGCAAGTTCGACCAGACCGTGTTTCGCCAGGCCCTGGCCCAGCAGCGCATCTCCGAGCCGGCCCTGCGCGACGATATCCGCGAAAGCCTTGTCGCCCGCGAACTCGTCACGCCGGCGCAGATCGGATCGACGATGTCGCAGTTCGCTGCGAAGCGTTATGCCTCGCTGCTCGACGAAACGCGCAACGGCACCGTAATCGCCCTGCCCTCGCTGCTGTTCGCACCGGACAAGCAGCCGACGGATGCCGATCTCGCCACCTTCTACAAGAGTCATTCCGCACAGTTCATCCGTCCCGAGCGCCGCACGATCCGCTATGCCGTCGTAACCGAGGATCAGCTCAAGGCCGCCGCCCCGCCGACCGACGCGGAGATCGCCGCGCGCTTCACGGCAAACAAGGCCGCCTATGCCGCCAAGGACAATCGCCGCATCACCCAGTTAATCGTGCCGACCGAAGCTGCTGCCAAGGCAGTCGTCGCCGAGGTCGAAAAGGGCAAGGGCCTCGAGGCGGCTGCTCAGGAAAAGGGTCTGTCCGCCGCGAAGCTTGAATTCTTCAGCCAGGAAGACCTTTCCACCCAGTTCTCGCCCGCCGTCGCCCAGGCCGTCTTCGCAGCCCCGCTCGGCAAGCTTGCCGCACCGCAGAAGAGCGTGCTGGGCTGGCACGTGATCCGCGTCGACGAGGAACAGAAGACCCCCGCCCGTACGCTGGCAGACGTCAAATCCGAGCTTTCCACCCAGGTCGCCGCCGACAAGCGTCGCAAGGCCTTTTCCGACACACTGGCGGCCATCGAAGAGCAGTTCTCCGACGGCTCCAACCTCAACGAAGTCGCAAAATCGATTGGCGGCCAGGTCCAGACGACCCAGCCGGTCACCGCCGATGGCGGACTTTACATGAAGCCCGGCCAGACCCTGCCCGAGCAGCTTCGCCCGGTCCTGACCACTGCCTTCTCGATGGAACAGGAGCAGCCGCAGGTTGCTGAGGTCGAGCGCGGCAAGAGCTTCGTGATCTACGACGTGACCGCGATCGCGCCTTCCGCGCCCGCTCCGCTCGCCCAGATCAAGGACGACGTGAAGCTGGCATGGGCCGTGGACATCGGATCCAAGGCCGCCAAGGCTGCGGCGCTGAAGATGCAGGCCGATATCCGCAAGGGCAGGACGGTCGAGCAGGTCATTGCTGCTTCGGGCAAGAAGCTGCCACCGCCGCAGCAGGTCGCCATGTCGCGCGCGACGCTGGCCGCTGCGCTGCGTTCGGGCCGCCAGGTACCGCCGCCGGTATCGCTGATGTTTCATATGGCCAAGACTACCGTAAAGGTGCAGTCGGCTGAGGGAGAGCGCGGCTGGTTCGTGGTGCAACTCAAGGACATCGTGCCCGGCAAGGTAGAATCCGAGGACATGGTGAAGAGCACACAGAACGAACTCGGCCAGCAGCTGGGCCAGGCCTATGCCGACGCGCTGGGTCATGCCGTGCGAAAGGCTGTTGGCGTGAAGCGCAACGATGCCGCGATCAAGGCAGTGCGCGACCAGCTCGCCGGCACCGCGTCGGCGAACTGACACCGTAGATTGGGGCAGGACATGGAGCGGGAATCGGATCGTTCGGCAGCGCTGGAGCAGCTTGCCCAGGGAAAGCCTGCGCTGATCTGGCGCAGCCTAGTCGCCGACACCGAAACGCCGGTGGGCGCAGCACTCAAGCTGTTTGAAGACAGCCGCGGCGACTTTCTGCTCGAATCGGTCGAAGGCGGCGAAACGCGCGGGCGTTACAGCCTTGTCGGGCTCGATCCCGACCTCGTGTTTCGTGCCAGTGGCACCGCCTGCGAGATCAACCGCAACTGGCAGGCAGACCGCGGGACTTTCACTCCGCTCCAAGGCGACAGCCTGACCGAACTGCGTGCGCTGGTGGAAAGCTGCCGCTGCGATGTCCCGGCGCAGCTCCCCAAGGCGCTGGCCTGCCTCGTCGGCTACTTTGGCTACGAGACCATCGGCCTTGTGGAAAAGCTGCCGCGCGCAGCCCAAAGCCCGCTGGAACTGCCCGACATGCTGTTCGTGCGGCCGTCGCTGATCCTGATCTTCGACCGTCTTTCGGACGAACTGTTCTGCGTTGCGCCGGTATGGCCCGGTAGCGGTAGCCCGGTACAGGCCGTGCTGAAGGCCTCCGAGCGCATCGACGAAGCGCTGCGCCGCCTCGCTGCGCCTGCTCCCGCAGCGACCGCACAGGTCGATCTGCCCGAGCCGGTCCGAACCGCCGTCATGGCGCCCGAGGACTACAAGGCCATGGCCCTCAAGGCCAAGGAATACATCGAGGCGGGCGATATCTTCCAGGTGGTGCTGGCACAGCGCTTCACTTGCGAATTCCCACTGCCGCCGCTGGCGCTCTATCGCGCGCTGCGCCGCGTGAACCCCTCGCCGTTCCTCTATTTCCTCGACCTGCCCGGTTTCGCGCTGATCGGGTCCAGCCCGGAAATCCTCGTGCGCGTCCGCGAAGGTGAAGTCACCATCCGCCCGATCGCCGGCACCCGCCCGCGCGGCAAGACCCCGGCCGAGGACAAGGCCAACGAGGCCGCGCTGCTGGTCGATCCCAAGGAACGCGCCGAGCACCTCATGCTGCTCGACCTCGGCCGCAACGACGTCGGCCGCGTTGCCGAGGCCGGCACCGTCAAGGTGACCGACAGCTACACGATCGAGCGCTACAGCCACGTCATGCACATCGTCTCGAACGTGGTGGGCCGGCTCGACACCGCGCATCACGATGCGATCGACGCTGTGCTGGCAGGCTTCCCTGCCGGCACCGTCTCCGGCGCGCCGAAGGTCCGCGCCTGCCAGGTAATCGCCGAACTCGAACCCGAAACGCGCGGCCCCTATGCCGGCGGTGTTGGATACTTCGCCCCCGATGGCTCGGTGGACAGCTGCATCGTTCTGCGCACCGGCCTTTTGAAGGACGGCATTCTCCACGTCCAGGCCGGCGCCGGCATCGTCGCAGACAGCGACCCGGACTACGAACAGCGCGAATGCGAAGCCAAGAGCGGCGCCCTGTTCGCAGCAGCAAGAGAGGCCGTGCGTGTCGCGGGGGAGCCGGGGTTCGGCCAGTAATATGGCGGAACCTGGCGGCACTTTCACGGTCGCGCTGTCTTACGAGGACTACCTCGCCTGCAACTGGCTGATGATCCGCCGCCGCTGGCTGTGGAAGGGCCTTGCGCGGTTCATCGGCATTCTAAGCGCGGCCTACGCTGTACTGTTCTCCGTGATCGACCTGATCGATGGCAAGAGCATCGATTTCACGTCGGTCGCGCTCGCTTTCGCCATCGGAGTTGGCTCCGCGGCGGTCGCCGCCGCTCTGGGCGCACTCGCCCTGCTCTGGCGCATTCCCCGCACGGCGCGAAAGACCTACCGCCAACTCAAGTTCGAAGGCGTGGATTCGCTGTTCACCTTCTCGCCAGAAGGGATCGAAAGCAGCAATCGCTTCGGCAAGAGCACCAATCTCTGGAGCGATTTCACCGGCTGGGCCGAGAACGAGCGTGTGCTGTTGCTGTTTCGCACCAGCCAGATGTTCTACCCCGTCCCCAAGGCACAAGTCGCCGCCGAAACGCTTGAAACCTTGCGCCGTGCGATAACCGGCGGCGCGGTTCCCACAAAATGGTAACCCGCGCTGGCAGCTTCGCTGCGCTGGCCTCGCTCCTCCTCGCCGCCTGCTCCGCCGATACCGCGCCGAAGCCGGAGGCACCGCCTCCGCCGCCCTGCCAAGGCGCGATGTTCGAAGGCGTCAGTTTCACCCATTGCACCGCCGTTCCCGGTCGCCACACCGTCCACACCGTCCTCGGCCCCAAGGACGGCGCCCCCTATCGCAGCCTTTCGCAGCTTGCGGTCGATCGCCCGGCGAAAAGCCACGAAGTCGCCTTCGCGGTCAACGGCGGCATGTTCGATGCTAATGGGCTACCAATCGGCTACTACGTCGAGAACGGCGAAAAGCGCCACGCACTCAGCACCAAGCCGGGCTGGGGCAACTTCCACCTCCTGCCCAACGGCGTGTTCTACGGCGATGCCACAGGCAACTGGCGGGTAAGCACCGCGCAGGACTTCGAAAAGGACGTCACCGACCGACCCGATTTCGGCACCCAGTCCGGCCCGATGCTTGTTATCGCCGGCAAGCTGCATCCTGGCATTGACGCGGACGGCAAATCGTTGAAGCTGCGCAACGGCGTCGGCGTGGATGCCCAAGGCCGCGCCCACTTCGTTATTTCCGACGAGCCGGTCTCGTTCGGCAAGCTCGCGCGCTACTTTCGCGACACTCTGAAATGCCCCAACGCGCTGTTCCTCGACGGCAGCGTCTCCTCTTTGTGGGATCCCGAACATGGACGGGTAGATGGTGGTCCTCCGCTCGGCCCCTTGATCGTTGTCGAAAAAAGCGCGATGGGCGGGAAAATTGGGGCGAAAAGATGATCCTCGTTATCGACAACTACGACAGCTTCACCTGGAACCTCGTTCATTACGTCATGGAACTGGGCGCAGAAGTTCAGGTCGTGCGCAACGACGCGCTGAGCGTCAGCCTGGCGATGGACATGGGCGCGCAGGGCTTCCTCGTCTCGCCCGGCCCCTGCACCCCGAATGAGGCCGGCATCAGCCTCGGTCTCGTCGGCGCGGCAGCGAAGGCAGGTATCCCGGTGCTGGGGGTTTGCCTGGGCCACCAGTCGATCGGCCAGTATTTCGGCGGCAAAGTCGTGCGCGGCGGACTGATGCACGGCAAGACCTCAATGATCGACCATGACGGCACCGGCCTGTTCGAGGGCATCCCCTCACCGCTCAAGGCCGCGCGCTATCATTCGCTCATCGTCGAGAACATTCCCGATGCGCTGGCGGTAAACGCCCGCTCCGACGACGGTCACGTCATGGGCTTCCGCCATGTCGACCTTCCCATCCACGGCGTCCAGTTCCACCCTGAAAGCATAGCCACCCAGCATGGTCACGCTATGCTGGCGAACTTCCTGCGCGTCTGCGGTATCGATGCCCACATCCCCGATCGCATAATCTCCGCAGCGAAGGCCGCATGACGCTCCCCGATCCGCTGCACCCGATTGCCGAGGACGAAGCCGAGGCCGCCTTCGCTGCGATCCTCGACGGCGAAGTACCCGAAGAAAAGATCGCCGCCTTTCTCGTCGCCCTGGCCGACCGGGGCGAGACGGCCAGCGAGATCGCTGGCGCCGCGCGCGCCATGCGTGCACGTATGATCCCGGTGAACGCCCCCGCGAACGCCATCGACGTGTGCGGCACCGGCGGCGACGGGTTCCACACCCTCAACGTCTCCACCGCCGTCTCGCTGGTGGTCGCTGCAGCCGGCGTTCCCGTCGCGAAGCACGGCAACCGCGCTGCCAGCTCAAAAGCCGGCGCTGCCGACACTCTCGAAGCCCTCGGGCTCGACCTCGACCGCGCAGTGGAAACCGCCGAATCGACCCTGTCCGAGATCGGCATCGGATTCCTCTTCGCCGCTCGCCATCACCCGACGATGGGCCGCCTCATGCCCCTCAGGAAGGCGCTGGGCCGCCGCACGATATTCAACCTGATGGGTCCGCTCGCCAACCCCGCGCAAGTCTCGCGCCAGTTGGTTGGCATTGCCCGGCCCGCATACGTGCCGATCTACGCTGACGCCCTGCTACGCCTGGGTACGGAGCATTCGATGGTCATCTCGGGCGACGAAGGCCTCGACGAACTGAGCCTTGCCGGCGGCAACGAAGTGGCCGAAGTGCGCGGCAGCGAATTGTCGATGCGCCGCGTCAGCCCGCAGGATGCCGGCCTCGCAAATTCCCCCGTCGACGCCATCCGAGGCGGCGATCCGGCCTATAACGCTCAGGCTCTACGCGCGCTTCTGATGGGCGAACCCGGGGCATACCGTGACGCGGTGATCCTCAACGCAGCCGGCGCCCTGCTCGTCGCGGGCGAGGTGGAAAGCTGGAGCGAAGGCGCCGAGGAAGCCGCCGAAACCATCGACAAGGGCCTTGCCAACGCCCTGCTCGACTGCTGGATCGCGGCAACGCGCGCCTGAGAGACACAAGCATGACCGACAAACTCACCGAAATCTGCGACACCAAGCGCCTGGAAGTCGCGGCGCGCAAGGCCGCCGCCACGACCGCCGACCTCGACTCCCGCGCCGCCCGCCAGAGCGCGCCGCGCGGCTTCGAAGCCGCGCTTCGCGCTAAGGCGCAAACAGGCTTCGCGCTCATCGCCGAAATCAAGAAGGCCAGCCCGTCCAAGGGGTTGATCCGCCCCGACTTCCGCCCGGCAGATCACGCCCGGCATTATGAGAAAGGTGGCGCCGCCTGTCTGTCGATCCTCACCGACGCGCCCTATTTTCAAGGCCACGAGGATTACCTGATAGAAGCCCGCGCCGCCTGCACATTGCCGGTGATCCGCAAAGACTTCATGATCGACCCCTGGCAGGTCGCCGAAGCACGCGCGATTGGCGCCGACGCGATCCTCATAATCGTCGCCGCTTTGGACGATGCTCTGATGGCAGAGATCGAGTCCGCCGCACTGGAACGCGGCATGGACTGCCTCGTTGAAGTTCATAATGAACTTGAGATGGAGCGCGCAAGCCGCTTGAAATCAAGGCTTATCGGCGTGAACAACCGCGACCTGAAGCGCTTCGCCACCGACATCGCCACGACGGAGCGCTTGGCTCCGCTCGCACCCGATGGCACGCTGTTGGTCAGCGAAAGCGGTATCAACAGCCATAACGACCTTTTGCGCCTCGCCCCTTGCGGCGCGCGCACGTTCCTCGTCGGTGAAAGCCTGATGCGCGAAGCCGACGTCGAAGCCGCGACACGCATGCTCCTTACCGGGGCCTGACACCCAAACCTGAGCCGCCAAGTTGCGGTGTGTGATGACTGGAAGCTGACATGAGCAAATCCCTCACCCACATCGATTTAGACGGCACCGCTCGCATGGTCGACGTCGGCGCTAAAGCGGAAACACCTCGCCTCGCCG
Source organism: Novosphingobium barchaimii LL02 (assembly GCF_001046635.1). GTDB lineage: Bacteria > Pseudomonadota > Alphaproteobacteria > Sphingomonadales > Sphingomonadaceae > Novosphingobium > Novosphingobium barchaimii. The sequence goes on along the minus strand of NZ_KQ130452.1, from coordinate 616,247 downwards.
TCGCCTCAGGCCGCATCACAATGACCCGCAAGGCGCTCGCCGCCATCCGCGCCGGCGACGCGCCCAAAGGCGATGTGCTCGGCACCGCCCGCATCGCCGGCATTATGGCCGCCAAACGCACGTCGGACCTCATCCCGATGTGCCACCCGCTCATGATTGACTCGGTAAACGTGGATTTCGCCTTTGAGGAAGGTGCCATCCGTGCCACCGCAACCGCCTCTCTCACCGGCAAGACCGGTGTTGAGATTGAAGCGATAACAGCCACTTCCATCGCACTTCTGACAATTTACGATATGGCCAAGGCGCTCGACAAGGGGATGGTGATCGGCGACATTCGCCTCATCGAAAAGCGCGGCGGCAAGTCAGGCCACTGGGTCGCTGAGAGTTGCCAGGCATGAGCTTGCCTCCGCCCATAACGCTGGAAGAAGCGCGGGATCGCCTTCTCGCACTGGCGCCACTGCTGCCCGTCGAACACGTCGATGCGGAAGGCTGTCTCGGCCGCTATCTGGCGCAATCGCTTCATGCCCGCCGGACCCACCCCCCCACTGACCTTTCGGCGATGGATGGCTACGCGGTGACCGCTGGCGATCTCTCCGGCCCTTGGCGCGTGGTCGGCGAAAGCGCTGCCGGGCATCCCTATTCCGGTACTGTCCATAGCGGAGAGGCCGTGCGCATTTCGACGGGCGCCATCCTGCCGATGGGCGCCAAAGCAGTGATCCTGCAGGAAGACCTCGCGCGCGAAGCAGCCAACCTTACGCTAACCGGCGAGCCGCCCGAACCTGCCGACAGGCACATCCGTCACTGCGGTATGGATTTTTTCGAGAATAGCGAAGTTATGCCCGCCGGCATCCGCATCGGCCCGGCGCAGGCGGCTCTCGCCATTGCTTGTGGGTACAGGCATCTGCCGGTCCGGCGCATACCGCGCCTCGCCGTTATCGACATCGGCGATGAACTTGCCGCCGATCCCGAATGCTGCGCGCCTCACCAGATCCCGGCCAGCAACGGTGCAATGCTAATGGCGCTTGCCCGCTCGCTCCCGATCGCGGCGAGCCGGATCGGTCCCGTAGCCGACACCCTCGCAGCGTTAACTGCGGCGTTTGAAGGCGCTGCCGACTCGGACGTCATCGTGACCAGCGGCGGCGCCTCCGTCGGCGACCACGATCTCGTGCTCCCGGCGCTTGAAGGCTGGGGCGCAAACCTGGATTTCTGGCGCGTGGCAATCAAGCCGGGAAAACCCATCCTCGTCGCCACCCGCGAGCGGAACGGGAGGATACAAATCATCCTCGGACTGCCAGGCAATCCGGTGTCAAGTTTCGTAACTGCCTATCATTTCCTCATGCCTCTGCTCCGGCGCATGCTCGGTTCAAGCCAGGCAACGCCGCTCCAAATCGCGACCTACCTCGCCGCCCCTTTGCGGGCGAACGGACCTCGACGTGAATTTCTGCGGGGCAATTGGGACGGCGAGAACGTCGTGCCGCAAACGAACCAAGACAGCGGCGCCCTCGCCGCGCTCGCGGCGAGCAACGTCCTGATCGACCGTCCCAGCTTTGCACCCGCAGCGCAGGTTGGTGATCCAGTGCGTGTATTCCTGCTCGAAAATGGCGGTATTGCTTGAGGCTTCGCTTGACGCGATGAATTTCGTTGCTTAATTGTTCTCTCAATGTTCACAACAAGAACATTCCCGGTCGGCGTTGGCTTTGCCGGGCCGCAACGAAGAGGCAGCGACAATGTTGACGCGCAAGCAGCACGAATTGCTCCGGTTCATTCAGGCTCGGCTTGAGGAGAGCGGCATCTCTCCCAGCTTCGAGGAAATGAAGGAAGCGCTGGACCTCAAGTCGAAGTCGGGCGTTCACCGGTTGATTTCAGCGCTTGAAGAACGCGGCTTCATACGCCGCCTCCCTAATCGCGCCCGCGCACTGGAAGTGTTGCGTCAACCCGACGATGCGGGCATCAAACCCCAGCGCCCTGTCCCGGCCAACAGCAATGACGATTCCGCCCGCGCTCGTGTTCCGCAACTCGCACCGGAACCGGCCAATGACGTCATCGAAATTCCGCTTCACGGGCGCATTGCCGCTGGCGTTCCTATCGAAGCACTCGAAGGTCAGTCCTCGCTTGCGGTGCCTGCCGCACTTCTCGGATCCGGCGAGCACTATGCCCTGGAGGTGTCGGGCGACTCGATGGTCGATGCAGGCATTCTTGACGGTGATTTCGCGCTGGTGAAGCGTACCAACACCTGCCGCGACGGCGAGATCGTTGTCGCGCTGGTGCGCGGCGAGGAAGCGACTCTCAAGTATCTGCGCCGCGAGAACGGCATGGTCCGCCTCGACCCCGCCAATGCTGCATACGAACCACAGATCTACGGACCCGACGAAATCGAGGTCCAGGGCAAGCTTGCAGGCCTGCTGCGTCGATATCATTGAGGGCTTTGCCTGCCCCCAAGGATGAACTGACATCCGGCTGCAGCAAGACGGCACCTGTTTACGACTCGGATAGATTCCATCCGGTTGCAACGGTTATCTTCCAGGTGAACGCCTCGATAATCCGTTATCGAGGCTCGGGGGAAAATCTTGCTGCCGTCGGCGTTACAGGCCGCCACCAACCGTGTGCGCCTTGGCTATCGGCAACCGTATCGACCTGCTGTGACGAAAGGTGCACCGCGAGTCCTCCGGTACGCTGCAACATATCGCGATCGGCCTTGAACCAGCGGGGACGGCAACTGCTTGGAAGCCAGCGATCGGCAATGATGATGTCGCTGCGGTCGCAGGCTGCAGCCAAAGCTCGTTCGGGCACGGCATCGCGGCCTCTGGAGATGAGCAGGCGCCACTTTGCGTCTTCTCGCTTTATCACGAAGGCACAAAAATCGCGGTTGCAGCGCGCGCCCGGCCAACGGTCGAGTGCCACCGGCTCGCCCTCCATGCCGGCCAGTTCCATCAGATTCTCACGCGCATAGCCTTTTCCGCCTTGTCTAAGGACAAAGAGACGCGCGCCTCCGGACTCTACCAGCCCGACATGGCGGCCGTCGCTTGAGACGAGGATGTCCGGTGGCATCGCCGTGGCCAGAAGTCCTGCGCCCATTATGGCGAATGGAAGGCCCAGCCAGCGTATCCGCCCATTCCAAAGCCCGAGCCAAATGCCTCCCGCGACGAACACAAGAAACGCACCCGTCCCGCCCGATGGGAGGATCGTGACCGAGCCTGGGCGGGACGCGAACCAGTGGGCAATTCCCATCAGCCAGTCGATCGCCACGTCTGCGAGCCACCAAAGCGGCCAACCGGCGCCTATTATGTCAAGTAAGAGAGCCCCGGCCAGCAGTGGCATGATGATAAAGGTCGTCAGCGGAATCGCGAACACATTGGCCAGCGCCCCGTAAAGTCCTGCACGGTGGAAATGAAAAAGTCCGATCGGCATGAGGACGAGGTCGATCACAAAGCCGGTTAACAGCAGCATCGCGACATGACGCAGCATCCGCATCGCAAGCGACTCGTCCCGCGGCGCGACGAACCGCCGTATCGGTTCGGCTGTGCTTAATGCGACCAGCGCCAGAACCGCGCCAAAACTCATCTGGAAGCTGGGTCCGGTCACGGCTTCTGGCCAGAGCAACAAGACGCAGAATGCCGTGACGGCCAGCATCCTCAGCGACAGGCCCTCCCGCCCCAGTACAAGCGCACCCAGGATCAGAAGCGCGCCGATACAGGAACGAACAGTCGGCACTTCCGACCCCGAAATCAGAGTGTAAGCGACCCCAGCCAGCGCGCCAGCGCCCGCAGCCGCGATCGGCAGCCGCACCCGAAGCGCCAGCCAAGGAAACAGAGCAAGCCCTCTCACGAACAAGACATAGACAGCGCCAACCACCGCGCTGACGTGGAGGCCGCTTACCGACAGCAAATGCGCCAAACCGGAGTCGCGCATGGCTTGATCGTCGGTCTCGGCGATTCCGCCCCTATCACCGGTCACCAATGCCCCGGCGATACCGGCACCGTCCTTTCCGATTCGCGTGCGGATGTGAGCGGACAATTTGCGGCGCAAACCTGATAACCACCCACCGCCCGGCGATCCCCGCTGAACCACCTCCACTTCGCCCGTCACCGTGCCGCTTCCGGCCAAGCCCGAGAACCAGGCGGTCCGCGCAAAGTTGTAAGCGCCTGGCAACATCGGTGGAGCCGGCGGCATCAGACGCCCTCTGAACCGCAAGACATCGCCGGCATTTACGCGGGAAGCGATACCCGAACCCGGAACATTAACCCGGACCTTGATCGCCCGTCCGCTGCCCGGCTCACGCATCGCCAGGATCAAACGGTCGCGCTCAAGCGCGGGCTGAGGCTGGATATCCAGCACCTTGGCCGTGAACGTGCCCGCGATCGGCCGCTCCAACGGTAATTCGCCGACGATTTCCGACCGCGCCCATACCGCCAGACACCCGGCTACCATGAGCAGCGGCAGCACCAGAATCGCCCTCCGAACATGCGGATAGGCTCGACACCTCGCCGCTAGTGCAAAACTTGCAACTGCAAGTGCGCAGAGCAGTCCGCAAAAGCCCAGCCACCAGCCTGCGGACGGCAGTCCAAACCACGCAATTATGCCGGTTCCGAAGGCTACGGTGAGCCACGGGCCACGATCGAATCCGGCCTCTGAAAGAAATCGTTCGAGAGCCGCCAAACCCCTCGACAAGTGGCTCTCGCTGTTCCATGGCCCATGCTGCAATGCAGCGGCTCCCCGGGGGGCCGGAGGCAGATTTTCGAGAGGTGCGGCTTGGGTCCCCATGGCTGCATTAGGATAGTAAGGTGGTATTGATGGCAAGCGGCAGTGCAACGAGCGGAGCGGCGGGCTCGAAAGCCGTTGTCACGCGCTTTGCCCCCTCGCCCACGGGTTTCCTGCATATCGGCGGTGCCCGTACGGCGCTATTCAACTGGCTTTTCGCGCGCCATCATGGCGGCAAATACCTGCTGCGCATCGAAGATACCGATCGGGCCCGTTCGACTGAACCGGCGATCGAGGCTATTTTCGACGGTCTGACCTGGCTTGGCCTTGAAGGCGACGAAGCCCCCGTATTCCAGTTCGCGCGCTCTGACCGCCACGCGCAGGTTGCCGCGCAAATGCTGGATAGTGGCCATGCCTATCGGTGCTATCTGACGTCTGAAGAACTCGCCGAGCGTCGCCAGAAGGCACAGGAAGAACGCCGGCCGTTCCGCCTTAACAGCGAATGGCGCGACGCCGCGCCTTCAACCTGGCCGGCCGACAAGTCCTACGTGGTGCGCATGAAGGCACCGCGTGACGGTGAGACGACGATCGAGGACCTCGTTCAGGGCACCGTTACGGTCCAGAACGTCGAGATCGACGATTACATCATTCTGCGCAGTGACGGCACGCCGACTTACATGCTGGCCGTGGTAGTCGACGACAACGACATGGGCGTAACCCACGTTCTGCGAGGCGACGACCACCTCAACAATGCATTCCGCCAGCTTCTCGTCATTCACGCGATGAATTGGGACGTGCCGGTCTATGGCCATGTGCCGCTGATCCACGGCGCCGACGGGGCCAAGCTGTCCAAACGCCACGGCGCCCTCGGCGTCGATTCTTATCGTGATGACCTTGGCATCCTGCCCGAAGCGCTGTTCAACTATCTGCTCCGCCTTGGCTGGGGTCATGGCGACGATGAGATCATCACCCGCGATCAGGCCGTCGAATGGTTCGACATGGTCGGCGTGGGCAAGGCGCCTTCGCGCTTCGATCTCGCAAAGGTTCAAAATCTCAACGGGCATTACCTGCGCGAGGCCGACGACGATCGCCTTGCCGGCCTGGTACTGCCGCGCCTCGAAGGGATCGCCGACGCGAACCTCGATCTGCTTGCGCGCGCCATGCCCGTTCTCAAGGTCCGAGCAAAGGACCTCAACGAACTTGCAGAGGGCTCCGCCTTCCTGTTTGCCAAGCGTCCGCTCGCGATGAGCGAAAAGGCGCTTGGCCTCCTGTCCGACGAGGCGCGTGGCCGCCTTGGCGTGATATGCGAGCGCCTGTCCGGTCTCACCGACTGGACATTGGAGGAACTGGAAGCAAACCTGAAGGCAATGGCCGAAGAACTGGGACTGGGACTCGGCAAGCTCGCACAACCCTTGCGGGCGGCCCTGACAGGTCAGACGACCTCGCCGGGGATTTTCGACGTACTGGTATTACTCGGACGGGAAGAGAGCCTCGCACGCATCGGTGCGCAGGCGGACGTTCCAGTCGAGTAACCTCATAAGGAGATATAACTGGTGGGTGATCAGGCTAAACTGAGCGCTGGTGGCGCGGACTTCGAATATCCGATCCTTAAGGGCAGCGTTGGCCCGGATGTCGTCGACATCCGCAAGCTCTATGCCCAGACCGGCAAGTTCACGTTCGATCCAGGCTTCACTTCGACCGCAAGCTGCGAGTCGGCGCTGACCTACATCGACGGGGACGAAGGCGTGCTGCTGCACCGCGGCTACCCGATCGGTCAGCTGGCCGAGCACTCCTCGTTCATGGAAACGAGCTACCTTCTGCTCAACGGCGAACTGCCGAGCGCAAGCGAACTCACCACATTCGAAAACACCATCACGCGCCACACCATGCTGCACGAGCAGCTGGCGACGTTCTATCGCGGTTTCCGCCGTGATGCGCACCCGATGGCGATCATGTGCGGCGTCGTAGGCGCGCTTTCGGCGTTCTATCACGATTCGACCGATATCGCGGACCCCGAGCATCGCAAGATCAGCTCGCATCGCCTTATCGCGAAGATGCCGACGATCGCCGCGATGGCCTACAAGTATTCGGTCGGCCAGCCGTTCGTCTATCCGGACAACTCGCTGAGCTACACCGGCAACTTCCTGCGCATGACCTTCGGTGTGCCTGCGGAAGAGTATGAAGTGATCCCCGCCATCGAAAAGGCGATGGACCGCATCTTCATTCTTCACGCCGACCACGAGCAGAACGCGTCGACCTCAACCGTGCGCCTTGCCGGTTCGTCGGGCGCGAACCCGTTCGCGTGCATCGCCGCCGGCATCGCCTGCCTGTGGGGCCCCGCGCATGGCGGCGCCAATGAAGCCGCGCTCAACATGCTCAAGGAAATCGGCACTCCCGATCGCATCCCCCACTACATCGAGCGCGCCAAGGACAAGAACGATCCGTTCCGTCTGATGGGCTTCGGTCACCGCGTCTACAAGAACTACGATCCACGCGCGACGGTCATGCAGTCGACTCTGCGCGAGGTGTTCGACGCGCTCAAGGTTACCGATCCGCTCTTCGAAACCGCGCTGCGCCTTGAAGAACTGGCACTGAGCGACCCGTATTTCGTCGAGAAAAAGCTGTTCCCGAACGTCGACTTCTATTCAGGCATCATCCTGTCGGCAATCGGCTTCCCGACCACGATGTTCACCGTTCTCTTTGCTCTGGCCCGCACCGTGGGCTGGGTCGCGCAGTGGAACGAAATGATCTCGGATCCAGGCCAGAAGATTGGTCGTCCGCGTCAGCTCTACACGGGTCCGACGCAGCGCGACTACCTGGCCATCGGCCAGCGTTAACGAAATCCGCAAGCAGTCGCGGTATCCGAAGGAGGCCCTCGCGAAAGCGGGGGCCTTTTTTGTTGCGGCTGGCGCTCAGAGGCGATCTGCGCCACAATCCGGCCGCATCCTGAGATCACCCTTGGGCAAAGTACGGGGCGCGACGACAATGCTGTTCATTCGAATCATGGCGATGATCTTGGGCCTGCTCGCCATCGCGGCAGGGCTGCTCTTTGTCGGACAAGGAACCGGGGTGGTACGGTGGCCAGCCGATAGTTTCATGATGGCGGACAAAGCCTGGGCCGTGCGCGGCGCAGTGCTGGCAGTAGTCGGCGGAATCGTAGTCTGGCTGGCGCGGCGCGGGTGCTAGGGGATCGCTGAGACGGGCTACATGCCTATTTCAGGGCGTAATCAGGCGTCCGGGTCGGCCGGAACTTCAAGGATGAAGCGAGCGCCGTATCCGGGCATGCTTTGCACGGTCAGATCGCCGCCCATCGCCCTTGCCAAGCTTCGCGAGATGTAAAGCCCAAGGCCAGACCCGCCGTCGCCGCTGCGACCAAGTCGCTCGAACTTGTCGAAAACACGCGGCTGATCCTCGTCGCTCAGGCCCGGACCCTGGTCGGCTACGGCGATGCGAGCGCATTCGCCCGCATGCTCCAGCTGGATCACTATGCGCGAATTTTCGGGGGAATAGCGGATGGCATTGCCGATCAGGTTCAGCAGCACCTGCAAGACGCGGCGAAACTCCGCTCGGGCGGGCAGTGTCCATTCCGGCGGTGGAACGTCGAGGAATATATTCTTCTCACGCGCCCGTACGCCCAGGATGCCGGCGGCCTGACGCGCCACTTCGGACAAGTCGATAGGATCGGGGCTGGTCGTGAAACTGTCCGATTCGACCACTTCGAGATCGGCCATGTCTTCCAGCAGACCCAGCAGAAGTGTGCCCGCACTGGCGATTTCGCCCGCATATTCTGCATAGGCATCGGGCAAAGGACCGGCGAGGCGCGTGCGGATCGTTTCGGCATTTGCTATGATACGCGAAATCGGCTGCTTGAGCACAGGCGCCAGATCCTGCCCGACGAGACTGCGGCGTGGCGCTTTCGGGCTCGGCTCCACTGCGATGGGCGGCTCTGGCGCGGGCTCATCGGACAGCAGCAGCAGTTCGAAGCCAGCGGGCTCGAAGCCGGGGGTCATGTGCGGGATCAGTGAAACACGCCAGGAACGCTGCGAGCCCGGCACGATCACGCGCGTGCCGTCAAGCAGGCGCCAGTGGAGCGGCTGCTGGTGGGTGACGTTCTCCGGTGCGAGGAAATCGGTCCAGACCTGTCCGGTGCCGCTTGCCATGGCTGCTGCAACTTCGCCCAGTTCCCTGGAATCGGCCGTCACCGCGAGGAGACGCTGGCCTGCGTCGAGGTAGGCGGACAGTTCGGCGATATGACGGTCCGTCACAGCCCGGCGCTGCTGGGCAATCTCGCCGTCCTCGGGTAGGATCTGCGCCGTCTGCCAGGTGCGCACGCGGATCGTGCAGCCCTGACTGTCCTGCGCAGGTTCGCATTCGACCCATGCGCTGATCGCATCGCTACCATCCTGCGCATTGATCGCCCGGGCAAGGCGGAAGCGCGACAGACGGGCCTTGCGCACCAGTTCGAGCAATTCGGGCACTGCGATCATGCCGGGCAACTCTCCGCCGCAGCGCACCTGCAGGCCGGATAGTGGCTCGTCCGCACTCAGCAACCGGTCCTCAGCATCGCTTGTAGCCAGGGCCAGGATGGTGCCGTCATCGAACATCAAGAGCGGTATCCCACAGGCGACGAAAGGAGCATTGCCGCTCGCTCCGCGTCTAGCCGCTCGAAGCCGGCAGGCAAGGTCACTTCGGGGTGGAGCGCAAGGAACTGCTCCTCCACCGCGACCGCTCCCAGGCCAGAGGCGCGAAGGCCAAGCGCAAGTCGCGCCATCTGGGTGTCGTGGGTGGAATGCACGGCAGCGTCACGCTGCTGCCGCGAGCCCAGCGCGAGCGCGGTCAGGAACAGCGCCGCGCCGGCATTATCGACCCTCAGCGCCGCATGAACGCCGTCGCCAAGGCTTTTTACAAGCCTTTCGGCGAGGCCGATACGGGTCGCGTTTTCGTCATACGTCTGGCGAACCTTGCCCTCGACGACGCCCGCGCGCTCGGCCAGCGCCGGTTCGATGCCCGCCAGCGTGCGCAGGGTGTAAAGTGCAACATTCAGCAGGTCGGCGGGCAGTTCGCCCAGCGGCAACTCCATCCGCCGCTGTGCCTGGCACCAGCGGGCCTGGGCGGCGAGGAAGGCCATGGCCAGTTCCTTGGGCGCCCCGTCAGGTCCGTGGATCAAGCTTCGCAGCATCGGCGATGCCACCGGATCAAGCGCGAGACGTGCCTGCAGGCGTTCGGTAAGCTGCCATTCCTGCGCTAATCCATGCAGGTGCGCAAGCAGCGCCGGATTATCGAGTAGCGCGCCGCCCAGCACTTCGACCTCGGCAGGTGAATGCGCACGGCGGCCATCAGCTCCGATTAGTGCGTCGAGCAGTTCCCCCGCGAGACTGGCCAGCATGGCGCGGATTCGCGCCAGCATCTCTTCACTGAAGACAGGAATGTCGCGCGCAGCGACAAGGTGCCGCAGGATCGGGGCTGCCGTTCCGGCCATGGCGTCGGCCCGCGCCAGTTCGGCTCGCAGTGCGGCCTCTACGCTTTCGCTGGTTGCCGGAGGAGCGGCCTGATCGATCATCTGACCCGTATAACCGGCATTTGGTTAAATCGAAGTTAGCCGTGCCGCCGGGGCGGCAGCAGCAACGCCGCAAGCACCAAGCCTACACAAAGCAGCCGCACGGCCAGCAGCACTTGTCCAAAACCCGAAGCCACGGCCAGAATCAGACCGAACAAGGCCCGGTCTGCGATCCATCCGGTGAACGGGCCGCCGGTAATACGCGGCGACAGTACCAGCAGCAGCATCAGGATTGCCGGCACGCATAGCCAGGCGATCGCGGGTTCTCCCGGAAAACGGGGTGTGGCGAGCAGGATCAGCGCCGCAAAAATGGCGTCAACCAGCCAAACCATCGCATCCGCGCGCGGAATCGCAGGGGAAGGCTGCCCCAAGGCGTGCCTTTCGGCAGCACGCAGCAGCCGGCTCGCTTCAACCAGCAGCCAACCGATCGCGGCGAAGACGAACCCGCCCCAAATCAGGCCGAACCATCCCAGTCCTGCCGCGATGGCAACACAGACGAGAACCGCCGCGGAAACCGCATTACTGGCGTTGCCCGCATGAAGCAGCGACGTGCCGAAACTGAGCACACCAAAGCGCGCCGCCGCCCGGCCCGGAGAACTGCAGCTTCCTTCGCCAAAGCGGGAACGCAACCATTCGTCCTCCAGCGCATAGGCTTCAGCCTCGCTGCGAATCATGCGCCAGCCCGAACCCGCGCGCGCCGAGGCCGAAACCTCGCGCATGGCGACCCCGGTTTGCAGCGCGATACGAGTGAGAGCCGATATCACATCACAATCGGCCGGCAATTCGTGCAGCCGCTCAAGCATCTGGCCCGGCAGCCGCATCAGCCCGGCGCTGGCGCGGTTGATATCGATCCTCTCGAAGCCGGCGACGAGCGCGCCCTCGACCGGCTGCACCAGCACGACCGGCGCACGGCCATCCAGCAAAGCAACTGCCTGCGCGGAATCGGCGAAAAGTCCTTCTGAAATCACGATGAGTTCGTCGCTAGCCGTCACCAGCCCGGCAAGCTGCCCCGGTCCGGTAGCGATCGTGAACTGCAGGCCGGCATGCTCGGCATCATGCTGAAGCGCGATCAATTCGGGTGAGGTCCCACGCGCCATACAGATCACGCGCTGGCATTCGAGCGCCAGCGCCATGCCCAGTTGGTGCTGCGCAACGCTCGCCCCCGCAACACGCAGGAACGCGCGCGGGTACGGCTGCCCTGCTCCGGCAGGCTCCGTCATGGCAAGCAATGCTATTCGCAAGTAAGAACTCCAGCACCCACATCCCGATGTAGGCAAGCGGGAGGCGGGTGCCAAGCGGAACCGGACAATCAGCCGACGGAAAACTCTGAGAGATAAGCCTTCAGCCGGCGGATAACGGTCGGCTCACCGGGGGCAGCGTCTAGCGCGTTGTCGGCCAGCGCCAGAAGGCGAGACGAATGGAAGCTCGCCGCGAGCCCCTTCAGGCGCATCGCCGCGACTACCCAGTTGCCGTCACAGCGCGAGCGTTCAAGCAGATCAACCTGCCGCATCACGCTTTCGACGAAAGCGCCGCGAAGTTCCGCCATAAGCACGGGATCGCCGCCTGCTGCAGCGGCCAGAGTCGCTTCGAGGGCACCTGCTTCATACGCCATTTCCCCAGAATAGTGGGCAAGGTCTTAAGGTGGGGTTTATTGCCGCTCGCCACGTGATATCCTGCGCCGATGGTTGGGGAAAACAGGATCGTCGCACTAGGTGCAGGCAGCGGCAAGAATTCCGGAGGCGAGAATTCGCAAGCCGATACCGACAGGCCTGTCGACACCGCATCCGGCGCGCTACCCCAGGAAAACTGGGATGACGCCTGGGTCGCGGCCGAGGAAGATGGCGATGTTCCGCCCCCTACCGCACCGCGCGTACCCCTCATGCCCGCTGTGGCAGGCGCGGTGGTTATTGCCTGGACCGTGCTGTTTTTCGCCGCGCTGCTACCTGCATTCAGCGCCGGATTGCCACTCGCCCAGGTTCCAGCGCTCGTAACCCAATGGTGCGCGCCGGTCCTGCTGGTCGGCCTCGTCTGGCTTCTGGTCATGCGCCACAGCAGCCGAGAAGGCCGCCGCTTCGGCGAGATTGCCAGGACGCTGTCGAGCGAATCCGCGCTGCTCGAACGACGCCTGACCACGGTCAATCGCGAACTCAGCCTTGCGCGCGAATTCATCGCATCACAATCGCGAGACCTTGAATCGCTAGGTCGCATCGCCGCCGAGCGGCTCTCTCACAACGCCGAGCGATTGCAGGAACTGGTGCGCGAAAACGGCCTGCGCGTCGATTCGATCAGCACCGTCAGCAACGCCGCGCTCGAGAACATGGAAAAGCTGCGCGGGCAGTTGCCGGTCATCGCCAGCTCCGCCAAGGACGTCACCAACAATATCGCCAATGCCGGTCGTACCGCGCATGCCCAGCTTGAAGACATGGTTTCAGGCTTCAACCGCCTCAACGAGTTCGGCTCTGCCAGTACCCGGCAGGTTGCGATGCTGCGCGAACAGGTGGGTGAAACCTTGGACGGATTTACCCGCCAGTGCGAGCAGATCGACGTCGTGGCTTCCGCCCGTTTCGCGGAACTTGCCCAGCGCAGCGAGGACTTCCGCACCCGGCTCGACGGCCATGAGGTGGAGGCGCTTACCGCAATCCGTACCCGTGCCAAGGCGTTGGCCGACGAAATCGACGAGACCGGCAATCAGTTAGACCGCCACGAGGCGGAGAGCCTGACCTCACTGCGAGCGCGCTTGGTCGCGCTGCGCGACGAAAGCGATGTCGTCAGCCGCGCGCTGCGAGAGGCCGAAGACCGTGCCGGCGAAGCGCTTCGCGCGGCGCTGACCGGGCTGTCCCAGCAACAGGCGGCAACCACCCAGGCCATTTCCGCTGCCCAGCAGACTGCCATTGACGCCTTGGCCGGCCGTGTCGCTGCAATCGCTGCAGAGGCGCGGCAGGTAGACGAATCGATCGGACTGAGGGCTGAGCGCCTGTCTATGGAGGCCGAAGACCGTCAATCCCGGCAAATCGAGCAGGAACGCCATGCCGTCGCCCGCATCGACCACATGCTGGGCGAACTTGACGGCACTATCGCCGAGCGCCTCGAACGCCACCGCATCCAAGCCGCTACACTGGCCGAACGCGCTTCGGCCGTTACCGGTGAGCTTTCGGAGTTCGAAGCCCGGCTTGAAGCCATCGTCCACCATACAGGCGAAGCCGAAAGCCGCCTGACAGCCAGCCTTGGCACGCTGACCCAGCGTCTGACCGCTGCGCGCGCCACTCTTACCGCCACCGACGGCGACGTAGAGAAGCTGACGAGCGACAGTGTGCGCCTTCTCGAGCTGATCCAGTCGAGCGCCAGGCAGACACACACCGCCCTGCCCGAAGCCCTTGCCTTATCCGAAGACCGTATCGCACGGTTGCAGGAAGGCGTTGCCGCCCTGATCGCGCAGCTTCATCTTTCAGCTCAAGGCGGTGAAAGCGTTGCAACCGGGATCGACGCGTCGGGCCGCAACCTGGACAAACTGATGACCGGCCTCGCGCAGGCCCAGGCAGATATCGCCTCACATGGCGCTGACCATGCCGTACTGCTCACTGAACTGCGCACCACAGTTACCGAAATCGACCAGGCCACCCAGACCGCAGCCGACAAGGCCGGGGGTGTGCTCAGTGAGGCCATAGCTGCACTCGATAGCAGCCTGATCGAATCGGTCGCCGCAATCGAAGGCGACAGCACCAACCGCATCGCCCACGTCGCGCAGACCTTGGCTACTGAAAGCGCGTCGGCCATCGACAAGGCCATGCGTACCAAGGTAGCCGAGATTTCCGGCCAGTTGGAACAGGCCGTCGCCCATTCTGCCGGCGTTACCCGCGAAGCGACCGGGCAGCTGCGCGAGCAAGTCGCCAAGGTCGACGAACTGGTCGGCAACCTCGAAGGCCGTATCACCGAAGCGCGCCGCCGCGCCGAGGAACAGGTCGACAATGACTTTTCGCGCCGCGTCGCGGTCATCACCGAATCGCTCAATTCAAACGCGATCGACATCGCCTCGGTGCTTTCCAGTGACATCGCAGACACCGCTTGGGCAGCCTATCTGCGCGGCGACCGCGGCATCTTCACCCGCCGCGCAGTCAGCCTGCTGGATGCGGGCGAGGCCAAGGCGATCCAGCAGGTCTTCGAACGCGACGAGGCATTCCGCGCCAACGTCAGCCGTTACATTCACGACTTTGAAGCGATCCTCAGGCAAGTCCTCTCCACCCGCGATGGCAATGCGCTGGGCGTCACCTTACTATCCTCGGATATGGGCAAGCTCTATGTTGCCTTGGCCCAGGGTATTGAGCGTTTGCGCAACTGAAATGCCGAAGGGACTATGTGAGGGCGAACGCCCTCGCGCTCCCGCGCCTTTCAATCCAAGATACTGATCAGGCGTTTTGCTGTGGCTTACCAAATGTTACCGCCGCAAGCGGTGCACGAATAGCTGGAAGCCAGAGCCCCGCTTTGCGACAGACGAACAGAGCGCGGCAAGATATCAAAAAACATCGGCGCAGTTTCATTGCCTTGTTTCATTAACAACTCACAGTTGTTTTGATGATGTAGACTCTTATTGAACATGGGTCCAATCAGCAATCCGGCCGCCAACGACTCCACCAACGAGAGTCTATTAAACTATTGACCATAACAGTCATGGTAATTGCGCCATTCGGTAGTGTGCGTGAAGTTCTGCAAAATCGCTTGAGGAGCGAGGCGGTCATGGCAGGCTGGTGATGTTCAACGTCACCGAGGAGACCCGCCATGACCAGGACCGAGATTAAGCCTGCTGTATCCGCTGTCAAAGAGTTGCTGGCGCAGGAGCCGGATGCGCTTCGCGAGATTGTGCGCAGCGTGATGCAGGCGATGCTGGAAGCCGAGATGGACGAGGCGCTGGGCGCGGGCAAGAGCGAGCGCAGCGATGCGCGGCTCGGCTACCGTTCGGGGCATTACCCGCGCACGCTGGTGACGCGGGTCGGCAAGCTGGAGCTGCGGGTGCCGCAGGACCGTGCCGGGCGCTTCTCGACCGAGCTGTTCGAGCGCTACCAGCGGTCGGAGCAGGCGCTGGTGGCGACGCTGGCCGAGATGTATGTCCAGGGCGTTTCGACGCGCAAGGTCAAGGCGATCACCGAAGAGCTGTGCGGCCATGCCTTCTCGGCCTCGACGATCTCGGCGATCAACAAGAAGCTCGATGGCAGCCTGGCGGCCTTTGCCCAGCGCCGCCTCGACGAGCCGTTCCCTTATCTGATCCTTGATGCCCGCTACGAGAAAGTGCGCGAAGGCGGCGTGGTTGGAAGCCAGGCGGTGCTGATCGCGATCGGCATCGACTGGGACGGCAGGCGGCAGATACTGGCCGTGGAGATGGCCAATCGCGAGAGCGCCACGTCATGGAAGGACTTCCTGCTGCGCCTGCGTGACCGGGGCCTGCATGGCACCGAGTTCGTCGTCGCCGACGATCATGCCGGCCTGCGCGCGGCGATCCGCGAGGTGCTGACCGGCGCCGCATACCAGCGCTGCTACGTGCACTTCCTGAGGAACGCGCTCGATCACTTGCCAAGGAAGGCCGACGACGACTGCCTGCAGGAACTGCGCTGGCTCTACGACCGGCGCAACCTCGCCGAGGCCCGCGCCGATCTCGCCCAGTGGCTCGCCCGATGGAGCGCCAAATATCCCAGGCTCACCGACTGGGCCGAGGAGACGATCGAGGAGACCTTCTCCTTCTACCGGCTGCCACGCAGGCATCACAAGCACATGAAAAGCACCAACATGCTCGAACGCTTCAATGAGGAAATCCGGCGGCGAACCTATGTCGTGCGGATATTCCCCAACGCCCCCAGCTGCCTGCGCCTGGTCCGCGCACTCGCCGTCGAAACCCACGAAAACTGGCTCGAAGCCAACCGCTACCTCAATATGGACGAACTGCGCGAGCAGAAGAAAACCGAACTACGCAAAGCCGCATGACCAGCACCATGACCGCCAATTTGCAGAACTTGACGCACACAACCCGCCATTCCTCGAAGTTTGCCGATGGCGCTACTTTGGGAGGTTACTGAAATGCAACGTCAAATCATTCTGGCTGGGACGGCATTGAGTATACTGTCGTCTGGTTTAGCCTCTGCTGCCAATAATCCGCCGAGGGACAATGCGATTGTCGTCATCTCGCCCTCCCTGGAGGCATGGTCGGCAAAAGTATTTAAGGATCTGGACCAGGGCCTGCGATATCCGTCGAGCCTCGTCGGGATGCCCACCCATACCGGAGTGGTGGCCGTAAAATTCAACTGCAACGAAGAAACAGGCGCGCCGGTAGGAATTGAAATTCAGAAATCATCTGGCCATCGCGATCTGGATCATGCCACCATGCGGGCAGTAAAGCGCATTTCCACGCTCCACCCTCTGCCAAGGGGGCTTTCGAACAACCAGAAGTACATCGTTCGGGTGCTCTTTGCGAACTCTACCGAGGATCTGCAAAGGAAAAGCGCTGAGATGCGTGCCGAGGCTGCCCGCAACAACGCATGGTTCACCAGAAGCGGGAACGTGGCTATGCTGGAACTCGCACCGATGGGGAGTTGAAGTATTAGCCGCCGGCGTAATGGCGAAGGGTCGCTTGCATCGACCCTTCGCATTTGGCTGCGGCGGCGCGTGGTTGGAGGTCAGTACCCCAGATCATCCACCGGCGGCTTGCCGAAGAAGTTGAGGTCGTCGGTCGTGATCCATTGCTCGGCGTAGTTCGCATAATAGGCGCCGAACAGCACCACCGCGAGTACCGTTGCGCGCATCGCGATAAGCTTGGGCCGGAAGTTCACCGGGGCGCTGGTTGCATGGCCGAGCTGGACCTGGTGGCCCTCCACTTCGTCCGGCGTGCGCAGGCCGAAGGGCATGACCAGAAATGCGCTGAGCACCCAGAACAGGGTGTAGATCGCGATCATCGAGGTCCAGTTCATCGCCATTTCGCGTCAGTCCTCGAGTAGCAGGACCTGGACCTGCGGCTTCTTGCCGCACCAGCGCGTTGCGGCACGGCGGGCAGCCAAGCGCGCAGCCTCGACGCGGATTGGCCGGTCCGCCTTCTTGGCGCGGCCCAGGGCGTCCGCGACATCGCGCTTGGCCTCGGCCACGAACTGATCGTAGTCCTCATCCAGCGGCAGGCCGAGAGCCGAGATTTCGACATGGCCCTTGCGGTTCGCCGCCACCGAGACAACGCCGTTGAGCGAAATCCGCCGGCGCATCGTGATCGCCTCGCCATTGGCCGCCGAGATGATGTCGCCGTCGAGCAGCAGGCGTCCCGCATGGACTTCACCGAACTTGCCGGGCTGCTTGGGCGCCAGTCGAACAAGATCGCCGTTCTTCTGGAACACCGCATGAGGAATGCCGCTGGCGATCCCGAGGCGCGCCTGTTCCTTCATATGGCGGATTTCGCCGTGAACGGGCATCAGGATTTGCGGACGCAGCCAGCTGTACAGCGCCTCCAGTTCGGGGCGCCCCGGATGGCCGGAAACGTGAATCGGGCTCTGCCGGTCGGTGACCACGACAATGCCTGCATCCGCAAGACGGTTCTGGATGCGGCCGATCTGGATCTCATTGCCGGGGATCTGACGGCTGGAGAACAGCACCACGTCGCCCTTGGCCAGCTTGATCGGGTGGTTACCGTCGGCGATGCGGGCCAGAGCGGCACGGGGTTCGCCCTGCCCGCCGGTGGCGACGATCAGCACTTCGCCGGGAGGCAGCCCCATCGCCGTCTCGACGTCGATCATCTCGGGGAGTGACTTGAGATAACCGCAGGACTGGCCCACGGAGATGATCCGATCAAGCGAACGGCCGGCGACGCAAAGCTGACGCCCGGTCTTTTTGGCGACATCGCCCAGCGTCTGCAGACGAGCGACGTTGGAGGCGAACGTAGTCACCACCACGCGCCGGCCCTTGTGGCGCTTCACTTCGGCCATCAGCCCGCGATAAACCTCGCCTTCAGACCCCGAGGCTTCCGGATTGAAGACATTGGTGGAATCGCAGACCAGCGCCAGCACGCCCTCATCGCCGATGGCGGTCAGTTCCGCCTGCGTCGCCGGAGTGCCGACCTGCGGCTCATCGTCCAGCTTCCAGTCGCCGGTATGGAAGATGCGGCCGTACGGCGTCTCAATCACAAGTGCATTGCCCTCGGCGATCGAGTGCGCCAGCGGCACATAGCGGATGCCGAAGGCACCAAGCTGGAACTGTTCGAGATCGTCGACGACGTTCAGCTCGATTTCATCGAGGATGCCCGCTTCTTCAAGCTTGGCCGCGACCAGCTTGGCGGTGAAGGGGGTGGCATAGAGCGGCACGCCCAGCTCCTGCGCGAAATAAGGAACCGCACCGATGTGGTCCTCATGCGCGTGGGTCAGGACGATGCCGAGCAGGTTTTCCCGCTCGTTCTCGATGAATTCGAGATCCGCAAAGACGAGGTCCACGCCGGGATACTCGTTACCCGAAAAGGTCATGCCGAGATCGACCATGAGCCATTTGCCCTGGCAGCCGTAGAGATTGACGTTCATGCCGATCTCGCCCGAGCCGCCGAGCGCACAGAACAGCAGTTCATTACCTGGAATCACTTAGATGCGGCCCTTTGCGCAAGAATGGCGAGGCCGTCGATCGTGAGATCCGCATCGACGGCGTCGAAGATATTGGTTGCTTCGTGAAACAGCACGGCGAGCCCGCCGGTGGCGATGACTTTGGCCGGACGGCCGATTTCAGCACGGATGCGGGCGATCAAGCCCTCCATCATTGCGACATAGCCCCAGAAGACCCCGATGAGCATCTGGTCCTCCGTGTTGCGGCCGACTACGCTGTCGCTCTTGGGCACCTGGATTGCGATGCGCGGGAGTTTCGCAGTATTGCCTACTAGCGCGTCAAGCGAAAGGTTGATGCCGGGGGCGATAATGCCGCCCTTGTAGGCGCCGTTGAAATCGATCACGTCAAACGTAGTGGCGGTGCCGAAGTCGACGACGATGAGGTCGCCCGCGTGCTTGGCATGAGCGGCAATGGAATTCACCGCGCGGTCGGCGCCCAACGAGCGTGGCTCATCCACGTCGATATCGATACCGTAGTCTGCCTTGCCGACGCCGGCGATAAGCGGCTCAATCTCGAAGTAGTGCCGCGCCAGGATCTCCAGGTTATGCAGCGCGCGCGGCACTACTGTGGAGATGATGATCTGGTCGATCGCCTTTGCCTCGACCCCGCGAATGGCTAGGAGTTGCATCAGCCAGACGGCATATTCGTCGCCGGTGCGGCGCGGATCGGTGGCGATGCGCCACCGCCCCCGGATGGCGCTGCCATCGAGCAAGGCGAACACGACATTGGTATTGCCGGCGTCAATTGCGAGCAGCATGGGACGTATCGTTCCTCAACACTCAGGTCTGCGCGAGCAGGACATCGCCGGCATGGATCGTGCGAACCGAACCGCCGGCCAGGGCGAGACGAAGGTTTCCGTCATCGGCAAGCCCGGCGAAAGTGCCCTGCACCGCGTCCTCTCCGGGCGGCAGCACCGTCAGCGGCGTTCCCTTCGGATGCGCGGCACTCTGCCAGCGACGCAAGAGCGGGGCAAGGCCGACCGAACGCCAGCGTTGCAGTTCTGTGTCGAAAGCGGAGGCCAGCGCCCGGGCGAAATCATCGCGGCTCGGGACCGCGCCGTAGTCGGCCAAAGCGCAAACCTTGCGACCGAGGATTTTGGGAGCGCTCGCGAGGTTGACCCCTATGCCAACGACGACGACGCCGGCGGTCATTTCCAGAAGGATACCAGCGACCTTGCCGCCGTCCAGCAAGAGATCGTTGGGCCATTTGAGCACAAGACCCCTGCCCTGAGGTTTGAACCCGGACAGCGATTCGTGAACCGCGAGGCCCGTCAGCAATGCGAGGGTGGCCGGCAAGGGATCGCCGGGTGCGATACGCACCGCGGTCGATCCCATGAAATTGCCGGAGCCGTCATTCCACGCGCGGCCCAAGCGGCCTTTTCCTGCCGTCTGGCGATCGGCAATCAACCAATCGCCTTCGGGCAAGTAGTCGCCGCCCTTGATCCGGGCGGCCAGGTCAGCGTTGGTGGACCCGGTTTCCGCGACCTTATGGATCAAGACGCGAAAAACAGTGCCATCGCTGCGGTGGCGGCGAGTCCGCCCAGCCATTTGGTCAACAGGTAACCGAGCGGGGAGATGAACAGGCAGGAAACCGCGAGGATCGCCTTGTGCCACACGTCGCTCTCACCCTTCACCACGTCCGCCGGTTCATCGAAGTACATCACCTTGACGACCTTGAGGTAGTAGAAGGCGCCGATCACCGAGGCAGCGAAACCGATCGCGGCGAGCGGCATCATGCCGGCATCGACGGCAGCCTGGAAGACCAGGAACTTGCCCCAGAAGCCGAACAGCGGCGGGATGCCGGCAAGGCTGAACATGATGATAGCTAGGCCGAGCGCGAGACCCGGACGAGTGCGCGACAGACCCGCAAGGCTCGCGATGTCCTCGACTGTGTTCCCGTCTTCGTCCCTGAGCATCAGGATGGCAACGAAGCCGCCCAGCGTCATGGCCACGTAGATCGTCAGGTAGAACAGCATGGCGGCAGCGCCCTGCTGGTTCGCCGCGGCAAGCCCGACCAGCATGAAGCCGACGTTGTTGATCGACGAGTAGGCCATCAGGCGCTTGATGTTCTTCTGGCCGATGGCGCCGATTGCGCCGACGACAATCGAAGCCAGCGCCAGGAATACGACGATCTGCTGCCAGGCCTGTGCCTGATCGCCGAACGCGTCGAGCAGGACACGCATGGTCAGTCCCAGCGCCGCGACCTTGGGAGCCGAGGCGAAGAACATCGTCACAGGAGCCGGTGCGCCTTCGTAGACGTCGGGCGTCCACATGTGGAACGGCACGGCGCTGATCTTAAAGGACAGGCCCGCCAGCATGAAGATCACACCAAACAGCGCGCCATGCGACAAACCGCCCGCCACAGCAGCGTTGATGCCGCTGAACGAGGTGGTGCCGGTGAACCCATACGTCAGGCTCATGCCGAACAGCAGGATGCCCGAAGCCAGTGCGCCCAATACGAAGTACTTGAGGCCCGCTTCGGCCGAACGTCCGTCGGTGCGCAGGAACGCGGCGAGGACATAAGCTGCCAGCGAGTTCATCTCGAGGCCGATATAGAGCGTGAGCAGATCGGTGGCCGAAACCATGATGCCCATGCCAAGCGCGGCGAAGACCACGAGCACCGGGAATTCGGCACGCATGGCTCCGAGGCGTTCGAAGAAAGCAGGCGCGATCACCAGGGTGGCGGCGGCCGAGAGGTAGATCAGGATCTTGGCGTAGCTGGCGAAAGCATCGGCCCGGAACTGGCCGAAGAAGGCCGAGGTATCCGGTCCCATCGCCTGACCGCAAAGTGCGGGTGCGACGAGCGCCATGGCCCCGACCAACACCGCGACGGCGAGGATCGAGATCAGGCGGCTTGCCTTGTCACCGCCCCAGGCGGCGATCAGGAGCAGGACGAGGCCTGCAATGCTTAGCGTTTCTTCCGGCGCGATCAGGCGCAGCGACTGCGACCAGTCCATCAGTGTGACCCCCCGTGCGCAACGGATTCTTCGTGCGCAGGCTTAACTTTTCCAATTGTCGGCGCGCTGTCCCCCACCGGCTTCGCACGGGCGAGGCGGGCATCGAGCGCGGCGATGTCGGCGCGCATCGGAGCGAGGAAGCTCTCAGGGTATATACCCATCCACAGGACCGCGAGGCCAAGCGGAACCACCATCAACAGTTCGCGCAGGTCGAGATCCGGCATTGCGGCGGCATCGGCGTTGTTCTGGTCCCCGAAGGCGACCCGGCGATAGAGGTAGAGCATGTAGGCAGCGCCCAGAATGATGCCGGTGGTGCAGATGAGCGCCGCCCACGTCGATACCTGGTAGATGCCGCCAAGGCTCAGGAACTCGCCCACGAAACCACTGGTACCCGGCAGACCGATGGAAGCCATCGTAAACAGCAGCAAAAACAGCGCGTAACGCGGCATGTTGATGGCAAGACCGCCGTAACGGCTGATCTCACGGGTATGCAGGCGGTCGTAGATGACGCCGACGCAGAGGAACAGCGCGCCGGCAACTAGGCCGTGGCTGAGCATCACCAGCATCGAGCCTTCCAGCCCTTGCGTGTTGAAGGCGAACAGCCCGATCGTCACGATCGCCATGTGCGCGACCGAGGAATATGCGATCAGCTTCTTCATGTCGCTCTGCACGATCGCGATCAGCGAGGTGATAACGACGGCGGCCATCGACAGGCCCCATACCAGCGGCGCGAAGTATGCCGAGGCTTCAGGGAACATCGGCAGCGAAAAGCGGATGAAGCCGTAGCCGCCCATCTTCAGCAGGACACCGGCCAGGATCACCGAGCCGCCCGTCGGCGCCTGAACGTGCGCCGCCGGAAGCCAGGTGTGGACGGGCCACATCGGCATTTTCACCGCGAAGCTGGCGAAGAAGGCAAGCCATAGCCAGGTCTGGGCATGCGGATCGAAATCGTAGGCCATCAGCGTCGGGATATCAGTGGTGCCGGCGGTGTGGACCATCCACAGCATCGCCACCAGCATCAGCACCGAGCCCAGCAGCGTGTAGAGGAAGAACTTGTAGCTGGCGTAAATCCTGTCCGTACCGCCCCAGATGCCGATGATAAGGTACATCGGGATCAGGCCGGCTTCAAAGAACATGTAGAACAGGAAGATGTCCTGGGCCGCGAAAACGCCGATCATCAGCGTTTCGACGAGCAGGAAGGCCGCCATGTATTCACCGACGCGCTTCTCGATCGAGTTCCAGCTCGCGCCGATGCAGATCGGCATGAGGAAGACCGAGAGCATGATCAGCAGCAGTGCGATGCCGTCAATGCCCAGGGCCCAGGAGAAGCCCGAGAAGATCTCGAGACGTTCGGTGAATTGCCACTGGGCGCCGCCCACATCGAAATTCATCCAGAGGACGACGCCAAGGGCGAAGTCCACCAGCGTGGCGATCAGGGCGACACTGCGCGCCGCCTTGGCTTCTAGGAAGAGGCAGGCCAGTGCGCCGATAAGCGGCACGGCCAGCATCAGGCTGAGGATGGGAAAACCACTCATCATCTTATCCCGCGATCACCCAGCTGATGGCGCCGACAAGGCCCAGCAGCATCACAAGAGCATAGCTGTACAGATAGCCCGACTGGACCCTCTGCGCGTAAGTCGACCCCTTGGACACGACCCAGGCAGCGCCGTCAGGACCGAAGCGGTCGATGACGCCGATGTCGAGCACCTTCCAGAACACCTGTCCGAGCCAGAAGGCGGGGCGGACGAAGATGCGGTCGTAGAGTTCGTCGAACATCCATTTGCGGTACACGAAGGCGTAAACCGGGCCGAGCTGCGTGGCGACCGCCTTGGGAAAGTCGAGGTTGCGAATGTAGCCGTACCACGCGGTCAGGAAACCGATAGCCATGACCGTAAACGGCGCCCACTTCACCCAGACAGGAACGCCGTGCATGGCGTGGATCAGATGTTCGGGGAAGACCAGCGAGCCCTTCCAGAACGCGCCCTCGCCGTCCGACACGAAATAATGCTCGAACACGAAGCCGGCGAAGACCGCGCCCAGCGACAGCAGCAGCAGCGGCACCAGCATTACCAATGGGCTTTCGTGCGGGTGGTAGCCACCCGTACCGTCGCCGTGGTCGGCATAGTCCGGCCCGCGCGAACCCAGGTCAGGTGCGGCATGGGCGTGATCATCGTGCGCGTGATCGTCATGAGCATGAGCGTCGTGCGCGTCGTGAGCATGATCGTCATGACCGTGACCGTGTGCATCATGGACGGCATGCTGCACGTGTTCGGACTGTATCCAGCGCGGCTTGCCGAAGAAGGTGAGGAACACCAGACGCCACGAGTAGAAGCTGGTCATCAGCGCAGCGAAAATACCCATCCAGAATGCGAAAGTGCCGACCGAAGTACCCGAACCGAACGCCGCCTCAAGGATCGCATCCTTCGAGTGGAAGCCCGCGAAACCCGCGATGCCAGCGATACCGACGCCGGTGATGGCAAGCGTTCCCGCCGTCATCGTCCAGAAGGTGATCGGGATCTTCTTACGCAGGCCGCCGTAAAAGCGCATGTCCTGCTCATGGTGCATCGCATGGATGACCGAACCGGCACCGAGGAACAGCAGCGCCTTGAAGAACGCGTGCGTGAACAGGTGGAACATCGCCGCGCCGTAAGCGCCCGAGCCTGCCGCGAAGAACATATAGCCCAGCTGCGAACAGGTCGAATAGGCGATGACGCGCTTGATGTCCCACTGCGTGCAGCCAACGGTTGCCGCGAAGAAGCAGGTGGCCGCGCCGACGAAAGTGATGACGTGCATCGCGGTTTCGCTCTGCTCGAACATCGGCGACAGTCGGCAGACCATGAAGACGCCGGCGGTGACCATCGTCGCCGCGTGGATGAGCGCCGACACAGGCGTCGGGCCTTCCATTGCATCTGGCAGCCAGGTGTGCAGGCCAAGCTGGGCCGACTTACCCATGGCGCCGATGAACAGCAGCAGGCAGATCACCGTCATGGTGTCGAACCGATGGCCCAGAAAGCCAATCGTCGAACCTGCCATCGAAGGCGCTGCGTCGAGAATCGCAGGGATCGAGACGGTGCCGAACACCAGATACGTGGCGAAGATACCGAGCATGAACCCGAGGTCGCCGACCCGGTTGACCACGAAGGCCTTTATCGCGGCGGCGCCGGCCGAAGGCTTGCGGAACCAGAACCCGATAAGCAGGTATGAGGCCAGGCCCACGCCTTCCCAACCGAAGAACATCTGCACCAGGTTGTCCGCCGTCACCAGCATCAGCATGGCGAAGGTGAAAAGCGACAGGTAGGCGAAGAAGCGGGGCTGATCCGGCTCCTCGCTCATGTAGCCCCACGAATAAAGGTGCACGAGCGCGGAAACCGAGGTGATGACCACAAGCATGACTGCCGTCAGCGTGTCCACCCGAAGCGCCCAGTCGAAGGTCATCGAGCCCGATGCCACCCACTTGAGAACGGGTACGACGGTAGCCTCGGCGTTACCGCTGAGGAAGCTGATGAAGATCGGCCAGGACAAAGCGCAGGCGATGAAAAGCGCGCCGGTGGTCAGAACCTTGGGCAGAATGAACCCGAACGACTTGTTCGCGAACCCGCCAAGGATCGACGCCAGAAGTGGCAGGAAAACGATGATGAGGATCGACTGCAAGGCCTTATCCCTTCATCCGGTTGACGTCGTCGACGGCAATGGTGCCGCGGCCACGGAAGTAGATCACGAGGATAGCAAGCCCCACTGCGGCCTCGCCGGCAGCAACCGTCAGCACGAACATGGCGAAGATCTGGCCAGTAAGGTCGTGGAGGAAGGCGCTGAACGCGACGAGATTGATGTTCACCGCAAGCAGGATCAGTTCGATCGACATCAGGATGACGATGACGTTCTTGCGGTTGATGAAGATGCCGAGCACGCCGAGCACGAAGAGGATCGAACTCACCACGACATAGTGTTCTACGCCGATCACAGCTGGACCCCCTTGCCCACTTCAGGCTTGACGTTGAAGGTCGCCTCATCGGGACGGCGACGGTTCTGCTTGTCGATGTTCTGGCCGCGCGTTCCCCCGCGCTGACGGTGCGTCAGGACGATGGCGCCGATCATGGCGACGAGCAGGATGATGCCCGCGGCCTCGAACAGGAACAGGTAGCGGCTGTAGAGCAGCGCGCCGACCGCCTCGATGTTCGAAGCGCCCGCTGGCGCTGCGGCAGTGCCGTCGGGCGTGCCGAGGGTCAGCGAACCGGCGCGGTAGGCGCCGATGCCCAGGACCATCTCGGCCAGCAGCACGATGGCTACCAGCGCACCGAACGGGAAGTAGCGTACGAAGCCGGCGCGCAGTTCGGCGAAGTCGATGTCGAGCATCATGACGACGAACAGGAACAGCACCGCGACCGCGCCCACATAGACGATGACGAGGAGCATCGCGATGAACTCGGCGCCCACCAGGATCATCAGGCCGGCAGCGTTGAAGAACGCCAGGATCAGCCAGAGAACCGAGTGCACCGGGTTACGCGACAGGATGGTGATCGCGCCGGAAGCGACGGTCATCACCGCGAAGAGATAGAAGGCGATTACGTGTATCATGGAAAGCCCTGTGTCCTTGCGCGTGCCGGTTAACGGTACGGCGCATCGGCTTCAAGGTTCGCGGCGATAGCCCGCTCCCACTTGTCACCGTTCGCCAGCAGCTTGGCCTTGTCGTAGAGCAGTTCTTCACGCGTTTCGGTCGCGTACTCGAAGTTCGGCCCCTCGACGATGGCATCGACCGGGCAGGCTTCCTGACAGAAACCGCAATAGATGCACTTCGTCATGTCGATGTCATAGCGCGTGGTGCGGCGCGAACCGTCGACGCGGGGAGCTGCCTCGATGGTAATGGCCTGCGCCGGACAGATCGCCTCGCACAGCTTGCAGGCGATGCAGCGTTCCTCGCCGTTGGGATAACGGCGAAGCGCGTGCTCACCGCGGAAGCGGGGCGAAAGCGGGTTCTTCTCGAACGGGTAGTTGATGGTCGCCTTGGGCCTGAAGAAATACTTCAGGGTCAGCCAGTGCGCCTTCACGAACTCCCAGAGCGTGAAGCTCTTGATGAGATGTGCGACGGTCATGCGAAGTGTCCGGTTGCCATGAGGTAGCCGCTGACGATGACGACGAACAGCAGCGATACGGGCAGGAAGACTTTCCAGCCCAGGCGCATCAGCTGGTCGTAGCGGTAACGGGGAACCGTCGCCTTGACCCAGCTGAACACGAAGAAGAAGAAGAATACCTTGAGCAGGAACCAGATGAAGCCTGGCACGAGGTACAGGATCGGGATGTCGAGCGGCGGCAGCCAGCCACCCCAGAACAGGGTCGCGTTGAGCGCGCACATCAGCAGCACGTTGGCATATTCGCCCAGCCAGTAGGCGGCGAAGGCCATCGACGAATATTCCGTCTGGTAACCGGCGACGAGCTCCGATTCAGCCTCGGTAAGGTCGAACGGTGCGCGCTGCGTTTCCGCGAGGCTGGAGATCAGGAACATCACCCACATCGGGAAGAGCAGCGGGTTCGCGACGAAACCGTTGATGATGCCGAAGACGTGGCCCTTCTGGGCCATGACAATGCCGTTGAGGTTGAACGTGCCCGACCACAGGACGACACAGATCACGATGAAGCCGATCGAGACCTCGTAGGAGATCATCTGCGCCGATGCGCGCATCGCCGAGAAGAACGGGTACTTCGAGTTCGAAGCCCAGCCTGCCATGATGGTGCCGTAGACACCCAGGGAGCTGATCGCGAGAATGTAGAGCAGGCCGACGTTGATGTCCGCCAGGATCGCGTTGGAATTGAACGGGATCACCGCCCAGGCCAGCAGCGCAAGGCTGAAGGTCAGCACCGGCGCGATCAGGAAGAGGCCCTTGTTCGCCGCGGAGGGAACGATTGTTTCCTGCAGGAAAACCTTCAGGCCGTCCGCAAAGGACTGCAGCAGGCCGAACGGTCCGACGACATTGGGCCCGCGGCGCAGCGCCATGGCGGCCCAGATCTTGCGGTCGACGTAGATGATCATCGCCACGCTGAGCATCAGCGGCAGCGCGATCAGCAGGATGCCGCAGATCGTCGAGACGAACCACGCCCAGTCATGGGTCATCCCTAGGGACTGGAAGAAGGAAGTCATTCCGCCGCCTCCGCGAAGTCCACGCCGTGCAGCAGTTCTGCCGAACAGCGCTGCATCGTCTCGCTGGCGCGAGCGACGGAGTTGGTCATGTAGAAATCCTTGATCGGATAGGCGACCTGGCCAGAAACCGAGCCACCGCCGGCAGGCAGGGCGCTGCCGTAATCGGCGAGGCCCTCGGTGCCAAGCGCAGGCACCGACGCTATCATTGCGCCGCGCAGGGCGTCGAAGCTGTCGAAGCCCACCGAAACGCCGAAGGCATCGGCCAGTGCGCGCAGGATCGTCCAATCTTCACGCGCATCGCCGGGGGCGAAAACCGCCTTGTCGGCGAACTGCACACGGCCCTCGGTGTTGACGTAAGTGCCGGCCTTCTCGGTATAGGCCGAGGCAGGCAGCACGACGTCGGCAGCGTGCGCCGCCTTGTCACCGTGGTGGCCGATGTAGACGATCATCGAGCCGGCGAACTTCGCATAGTCGACTTCGTCGGCGCCGAGCGAGATGAGCACCTTTGGCTTGGCGGCGACGAGATCGGCAATGCCGCCCTTCTGCGCGTAGCCGAGCATGAGGCCACCCATGCGCGATGCCGCCATGTGCAGGACATTGAAGCCGTTCCAGGCCGAACCGTCCTCAAGCGTGCGAACGAGGTTGAACTGGGCCGAAAGGGCCAGAGCCGCTTCGAGACCACCGCGTCCCAGCGCCGCGCCGCCCAGGATCACTGCCGGACGCTTGGCGCCCGAGAGCGCATCCGCGACGTGGCCGGGCAGGTTGCCGAGCGCCGAAAGATCGTCACCCAGGAATTCGCCGCCGAAAGTCGTTTCCCACTCCGGCCCGATCAGGAATACCTTGGCGCCGCGCTTGACCGCCTTGCGCAGGCGGACGTTGACGGTAGGTGCTTCCCAGCGGACCATCGAGCCGACGATCAGGATCGCGTCTGCGGTCTCGATACCGTTCAGCGTGGTGTTGAAATTGACGGCCGCGAGGCTGGACGTGTCATAGTCCATGCCGGTCTGGCGACCTTCAAGCAGTGTCGAGCCAAGCGCACCGACAAGCGCCTTGGCGGCGAACATCGTCTCGCAATCGACCATGTCACCGGCGACGGCAGCGATCGAGTTGCCGGGGTTCAGCGTAGCAATCGCAGCGAAAGCCTCGTTCCAGGTGGCCTGGACCAGCTTACCGTCACGGCGCAGGTACGGCTTGTCGAGCCGGCGCTTGGTCAGGCCATCGACCTGATAGCGCGCCTTGTCGCTGATCCATTCCTCGTTGACGTCATCGTTATTGCGCGGAAGCGCACGCAGCACTTCACGGCCACGGCTGTCGATACGGATGTTGGCGCCGGTCGCATCCGAGACGTCGATACCGAGCGTCTTCTTCAGTTCCCAGGGACGCGCCTCGAAAGCGTAAGGACGGCTGGTGAGCGCACCAACCGGGCAGAGGTCGATCACGTTGGCGCTCATCTCGTGATGAGCGGCCTTTTCCAGATACGTCGTGATCTGCATCGATTCGCCGCGATAGAGCGCCCCGATCTCGTCCACACCGGCGACTTCTTCGGAGAAGCGCACACAGCGGGTGCAGTGGATGCAACGCGTCATCGTGGTCTTGATGAGCGGGCCCATGTACTTCTCGGTCACCGCGCGCTTGTGCTCGTGGTAACGCGAACCACCGCGGCCATAGGCCACAGACTGGTCCTGAAGGTCGCATTCGCCGCCCTGATCGCAAATCGGGCAGTCGAGCGGGTGGTTGATGAGGAGGAACTCCATCACCCCTTCCCGCGCTTTCTTGACCATTTCGGAATCTGTGCGGATTTCCTGGCCGTCGGCGGCCGGAAGCGCGCACGAAGCCTGGGGCTTGGGCGGTCCGGGCTTCACTTCGACCAAGCACATGCGGCAGTTGCCGGCAATGCTCAGACGCTCGTGATAGCAGAAGCGGGGGATTTCCTTACCGGCGAGTTCGGCGGCCTGCAGGACGGTAGCGCCTGCAGGGACCTCGATCTCGATGCCGTCTACTTTGACTTTGGGCATTATTCGGCAGCCTCTTGCAGCGAGCCGGCGCGCGCTTCGATGCGGCGCTCGATCTCGGGGCGGAAGTGCTTGATCAGGCCCTGGATCGGCCACGCCGCAGCGTCGCCCAGGGCGCAGATGGTGTGGCCTTCGACCTGCTTGGTCACCTGCTGGAGCATGTCGATTTCATCGACATGCGCGTCGCCGGTGCGCAGGCGCTCCATCACGCGCCACATCCAGCCCGTGCCTTCACGGCACGGCGTGCACTGGCCGCAGCTCTCATGCTTGTAGAAGTACGAGATGCGGCTGATGGCGCGGACGATGTCGGTGGACTTGTCCATGACGATGACCGCAGCGGTCCCGAGGCCCGACCCGACCGCCTTGAGGCCGTCGAAGTCCATCGGCGCGTCCCAGATGTCGGCGGCCGGAACCAGCGGAACCGACGAACCGCCGGGGATCACCGCCAGCAGGTTGTCCTTGCCGCCGCGAATGCCGCCGCAGTGACGCTCGATCAGTTCGCTGAACGGAATCGACATCTCTTCCTCGACCACACAGGGACGGTTCACGTGCCCGCTGATCTGGAACAGCTTGGTGCCCTTGTTGTTCTCGCGCCCGAAGGACGAGAACCATGCCGCGCCTCGGCGCAGGATGGTGGGGGCGACCGCGATCGACTCCACGTTGTTCACTGTGGTCGGGCAGCCATAGAGGCCCGCGCCGGCCGGGAACGGAGGCTTGAGACGGGGCTGGCCCTTCTTGCCTTCCAGGCTCTCGATCATCGCGGTTTCCTCGCCGCAGATGTAGGCGCCCGCGCCTCGGTGGACGAAGACGTCGAAATCGTAGCCCGAACCGCAGGCGTTCTTGCCCAGCAGACCGGCCGCGTAGGCCTCGTCACGCGCGGCAAAAAGCGTTTCTGCTTCGCGGATGTATTCGCCGCGAATGTAGATGTAGGCCGCGCGCGCGCCCATTGCGAAGCCCGCGACCAGCGCGCCTTCGAGCAGGAGGTGCGGATCGTGGCGCATGATCTCGCGATCCTTGCACGAACCGGGCTCGGATTCGTCGGCGTTGATGACCAGGAAGCTGGGCTTCGGGTTGCCGTTCTGGTCGAGCGGGGGCTGCTTGGGCATGAAGGACCACTTCATGCCGGTGGGGAAGCCCGCACCGCCGCGCCCGCGCAGGCCCGAAGCCTTCATCTCGTCGATGATGGCCGCGTTGCCGCGCTCGATCAGGGCCTTGGTGTTGTCCCAGGCGCCGCGCGCCTGCGCTTCCTTCAGATTCCACGGCTGATAGCCGTAGAGGTTCGTGAAGATGCGGTCCTTATCCGCGAGAGCCATTACCACTCACTCCGGTAGTCATGGTTGGCCGAAACCATCGCCGCCAGGTTGGTCGGCTCGCCCACGGGTTCAACGGTGTGACGCGCCGGGTCCTGCGTACCGGCCTTGGGGCTTTCGCCTCGTGCCAGCGCGTCGAGCACGGCGTCCATGCGCTCTGCCGTCAGGTCTTCGTAGTTGTCGTCGTTGATCTGGACCATCGGCGCCGATGCGCAGTTGCCCATGCACTCGACCTCGGTGAACGACCACATGCCGTCGCCGGTGATGTGGCCCTTTTTCATCCCGCGCGACTTACAGGCGGCGATGATGTCGTCCGAACCGCGCAGCATGCACGGCGTGGTCCCGCAGACCTGCACATGAAACCGGCCGATCGGCGCGATGTTGTACATCGTGTAGAACGAGGCGACCTCGACCACGCGGATAACCGGCATCGACAGATATTCGGCGAGGAATTCCATCACCGGGATCGGCAGCCAGCCCTGCGTGTTCAGCTCTGCACCGACCTGGCGCTGGGCCAGATCGAGGAGCGGCATAACCGCCGAGCGCTGACGCCCTTCGGGATAGCGTGCAACAACTTCCTTCGCCTTGGCCGCATTGGCCTCGGTCCAGGCGAAATTGCCCCAGCGCGCCCGCAGTTCGGGCGTATCGGGTTCGATATAGCGGTCAGCCATGCTTACCTCTGCGCCTCAGCCATTGATCCTGGCCGAAAAAGAAAATTTCGAAGCCGCCAATGGCGGTGGCCAACATCGCGATCATCGGGGAAGGTTCGATCCCTGCCCATATCACCGCGAAGTAGAGACAGACGAGAAACAGCCCCGTCAGGCTCGCCCAGATGCGGATCATCTCGGTTGTGTTGAACTTCACCATCGGCCCCGCTCCTTTAGCGAATGAACTCGACGCGGGCGCACTTGTCGCCCTCGAACGTGTAGACTGCGACGACGTCGAACGGCTCGACCAATTCCGAACCGTCGGTTGCCGGGCCGCGCGTCACATGCTCGCGCATCAGCACATAGCAGCCGATCTGCGAAGCCTCGACGATCTGGGCGTTGTTTTCAGGCCAGCGCACGAATGCGGCGGCAAGCCCCGAACGCGTGCCTTCCTTGCCCTCGCGAACGACCGCGCCCCGGTAGTTCGCTTCGCAGGCGTCGTCGGTCATGAAAGATACGTACAGATCAGCGTCCTGCGCGTTGTAGGCGGCGATCATGGCCTTGGCGGTGTCGAGATTGCTCAACGGTCGCACTCCCCGAACACGATATCCATGGCGCCCAGGATCGCGGTGGCGTCAGGCAGCATGTGACCCTTGGACATGAAGTCCATCGCCTGAAGATGGCTGAACGCGGTAGGCCGGATCTTGCAGCGGTACGGCTTGTTGGAGCCATCCGAGACGAGATAGACGCCGAATTCGCCCTTGGGGCTTTCGGTGGCGACATAGACTTCGCCGGCCGGGACGTGGAAGCCCTCGGTGTAGAGCTTGAAGTGATGGATCAGCGATTCCATCGAGCTTTTCATCTCGGCGCGCTTGGGCGGCGATACCTTGCGGTCGGTGGAGGCCACCGGACCTTCAGGCATGTCGCGCAGGCACTGCTTCATGATCTTGATCGACTGGCGCACTTCCTCGGCGCGGACCATGAAACGGTCGTAGCAATCCGAGTTGGTGCCGACCGGAATCTCGAAGTCCATGCGGTCGTAGACGTCGTAAGGCTGGCTCTTGCGGATGTCCCAGGGGATACCCGCCGCGCGGATCATCGGGCCCGAGAAGCCCCATGCCAGCGCGTCTTCCTTGGAGACGATCGCGATGTCGACGTTGCGCTGCTTGAAGATGCGGTTGTCGACCACCAGGCTCAGCGCGTCGCCGAAGAGTTCGGGCAAACGCGTGTCGAGCCAGTCGGCGATGTCGGTCAGCAGCTTGAGCGGCACGTCCTGGTGTACGCCGCCGGGGCGGAACCAGGCCGAGTGCATACGCGCGCCGGAGGCACGCTCGAAGAAGTTGAGGCAGTCCTCGCGCACCTCGAACAGCCACAGGTTCGGCGTCATCGCGCCGATATCCATGATGTGCGAACCCATGTTCATCATGTGGTTGCAGATGCGGGTCAGCTCGGCGAACAGGACGCGCAGGTACTGGGCGCGCAGCGGCACTTCCAGATTGAGCATCTTCTCGATCGCGAGAACGTAGGAGTGTTCCATCGCCAGCGGCGAGCAGTAATCCAGACGGTCGAAATACGGCAGCGCCTGAAGATACGTCTTGTGCTCGATCAGCTTTTCGGTGCCGCGGTGAAGCAGGCCCACGTGCGGATCGATCCGCTCGATGATCTCGCCGTCCAGCTCCATGACCATGCGCAGCACGCCGTGCGCCGCAGGGTGCTGGGGGCCGAAGTTGATCGTGTAGTTGGTGATGACCTCGTCGCCGGTGGTGGGCGACGTCTCAAGCTGCATGCTCACTTGTCGTCTCCCTTCTCAGGACGGCTGTCGGTAGACTTGGGAGCCTCGGGCGCCTTGCCGTCTTCCGCCTTGGCGGGCGCAGGTGCCGAAGCCTTTTCGGCGGCCTTGTCGTTCGCTTTGTCACCGGCGCCGGTGTCGGCCTTGGTCTCGGTCGTCTTCTTGTCGGCGACCGGGGGCGGCGATGCGGCTTCGGCCGCCTTCTCGTCACCCGGAAGGATGTAGTCGGCACCTTCCCACGGGCTCATGAAGTCGAAGCTGCGCAGGTCCTGGGCCAGCTTTACCGGCTCGTAGACGACGCGCTTGTCCTCTTCCGAATAGCGCAGTTCGACATAGCCGGTGAGCGGGAAGTCCTTGCGGAACGGATGGCCTTCGAAACCGTAGTCGGTGAGGATGCGACGCAGGTCCGGGTTGCCGGCGAAGATCACGCCGTACATGTCGAACACTTCGCGTTCCAGCCAGCCAGCGTTGGGCCACAGCGTGGTCACTGTCGGCACCGGCGTGTTTTCGGCAGCGGTCACCTTCACCATCAGGCGATGGTTCTTCGTCACCGAGAGCAGCATGTAGACGACGTCGAAACGCTCAGGCCGCGACGGGTAGTCTACCCCTGCCATCTCCATGAGCTGCTGGTAGCCGTGATCGTCGCGCAACGCGCGCAGAGCGTTCTCGACCTCGGCGCGGGCGACGGTGAGCACTATCTCGCCGTGCTCCTCCTTCGAGGCCACGACCATCGAGCCGAGCGCGGCGACGAGCGCGTCAAGCACGCCCTCGTTGGACGCGATCTTCGGAGCGGAATGCAGAACGGGCATCTTGTCCTTACCTCTCGACAGTGCCCACGCGGCGGATCTTGCGCTGGAGCTGCATCACGCCATAGAGCAGCGCTTCGGCTGTCGGCGGGCAACCCGGCACGTAGATGTCCACCGGCACGATCCGGTCGCAGCCGCGCACGACCGAGTAGCTGTAGTGATAGTAGCCGCCGCCATTGGCGCAGCTGCCCATCGAAATGACGTACTTGGGTTCCGACATCTGGTCGTAGACCTTGCGGAGCGCCGGAGCCATCTTGTTGCACAGGGTGCCGGCCACGATCATCACGTCCGACTGGCGCGGGGAAGCGCGCGGCGCAGCGCCGAAGCGCTCCATGTCGTAGCGGGGCATGTTGACGTGGATCATCTCCACCGCGCAGCAGGCGAGGCCGAAGGTCATCCACCACAGCGAGCCGGTGCGGGCCCACTGGAAAAGTTCCTCGGTGCTGGTGACAAGGAAGCCCTTGTCGGACACTTCCTGGTTCAGATCCTTGAAAAACGACTGGTCGGGCGCCGTGATGGCGCCGCCGACCGGCGAAGTCGGGGCCAGAGGCTGACCCGCGCTGTTGACGAGCGTGCTCATTCCCAGTCCAGAGCTCCCTTCTTCCATGCATAGGCGAGGCCAATTGCCAGTTCCGCCAGGAACACCATCATCGTCAGCCAACCGGCCCAGCCGGTGAACTTGAGCGAGACGGCCCAGGGGAACAGGAACGCGGCTTCAAGATCGAATACGATGAACAGGATCGCGACCAGGTAGAAGCGGACATCGAACTGGCTGCGCGGGTCCTCGAAGGCGGGGAAGCCGCACTCATACTCACTGTTCTTGTCAGCACTCGGCTGGTGCGTACCGGTCAGGCGGGCAACGCCCATCGGCAGCAACACGATAACGGATGACAGTCCCACCGCGATCACGATGAATATCAGGATCGGCAGGTATTGTGACAGATCGGTCAATGGTCTCTTGCCTCATACCGGATGCGACGTTGACGGACTCGGCAAAAGGTCATGGGCCGAGCCATCAAGTTGGCGCGCTCTTAGGCCAGCCCTCCCCGGCAGGCAAGGTGTCCGGTTGCATAAATCCGCCCATTTGCATTGCATTGCAACACGGGAAGGTCCTCACCCACGGGATTTCCCGGAGAAAGCGGCCATGGTGCCGGTTTGTGCAATCGTCATCGTCAATTTGCGCAATCATCTGCGTAATTAATGCGAAACCATCTGCGTAATTAATGCGAAACGTTCGCGACATCTCTTGGCAATTCGAGAGGCGATCCCATCTTGGCTGGGCAGATGCGCTGATGCCTGCGGCAAATCGCGGCGGGGCGATGAACGCTGCCGCGACGTTGTCACCAAGGCGTCGCATCATTGCAATTGACGCATCGCAACATTATCCGGGCGTCAATCGCTTTACCGATTTCCAATGCGAAAGGCATATTAATGGCCCAGATCTCCGCATCCGACCCCATCGTCATCTTGAGCTATGCACGCACGCCAATGGGCGGTCTGCAGGGTGTCTTCGCCGAAGTTTCCGCCACTGACCTGGGCGCCACTGCGGTCAAAGCCGCAGTCGAACGGTCCGGAGTCGCCGGTGAAGACATCGAGCGCATCTACATGGGCTGCGTGCTCCCTGCCGGTCTGGGCCAGGCCCCTGCCCGCCAAGCCGCGCTCAAGGCTGGACTGCCTAAATCGGTAGAGGCAACCACGATCAACAAGGTCTGCGGATCGGGCATGCAGACGGTCATCATGGGCGCGGAGGCGCTGGCTTCCGGTTCGCTCGACGTCGTGATCGCCGGCGGCATGGAATCGATGACCAATGCGCCGTACCTGTCCAAGAAGCACCGTTCGGGCGCTCGCGCCGGGCATGACACCCTGTACGACCACATGTTCCTTGACGGGCTGGAAGACGCCTATGAGGGTGGATCGATGGGCTCCTTCGCGCAGGTCACCGCCGATGAGTATCAACTGACCCGCGAAGGCCAGGACGACTATTCGATCGAGTCCCTGCGCCGCGCACAGGCAGCCATTGCCAGCGGCGCCTTCAAAAACGAAGTCGTACCCGTAACGGTCAAGACTCGGAAGGGCGAAGTGATCGTCGACACCGATGAGCAGCCGCCCAAGGGCAACCCCGACAAGATCAAGACCCTGCGCGCCGCGTTCGCCAAGGACGGCACGATTACCGCCGCCAGTTCCAGCTCGATCTCGGACGGCGCTGCGGCGGTCGTCCTCACCCGCGCCAGCGTGGCGCAGGCCAAGGGCCTGACCCCGCTCGCCACCGTGGTCGGCGTTTCGGCCCATGCGCATGAACCTGCCAAGTTCACCACCGCGCCTGTCGGCGCGATCACCAAGCTGATGGACAAGGTGGGC
Organism: Novosphingobium barchaimii LL02; assembly: GCF_001046635.1. Lineage (GTDB taxonomy): Bacteria > Pseudomonadota > Alphaproteobacteria > Sphingomonadales > Sphingomonadaceae > Novosphingobium > Novosphingobium barchaimii. Next base: position 579,374 of record NZ_KQ130452.1, on the reverse strand, counting down.
TGGCAGCTTTCCGACGTCGACCTGTTCGAAGTGAATGAGGCTTTCGCCTGCGTAGCCATGTTCGCGATGCATGACCTTGGCATCCCGCACGACAAAGTGAACATCAACGGCGGCGCTACGGCGCTCGGCCACCCGATCGGCGCCTCGGGCACGCGCATCATCGTGACGCTCGTCAACGCGCTGAAGGAAAAGGGCCTGAAGAAAGGCGTCGCGTCGCTTTGCATCGGCGGCGGCGAGGCTACTGCAGTGGCGATCGAACTGGTCTGATCGCTCTACACTGCAGAAAAAAGAAAACCCTCGCCCTAACCGGCGGGGGTTTTCGTTTGAGGGGCACGCATCGCTACGGAGAGCGTTCGGAGGCTCAGGGCGCCCCCGTCCCCCACACTGCGTCCTCACGCACGAAGCCCTTGTGGCCGGCTGTATCGAAGCCGCACCAGCCGTCCTTGCACGCCCCCAGCATGCCGACCACACCCGGCTCGATGCGCCAGAGCATCGGCGAGGCACTGCTGCCGGCCGCGTGCATCTCGATCAGGCCGCCGTCCTTAACCAGCCCGGCCCGTTGCCGAGAGAGCAGAAGGTCGCGCATCCAGCCCTTGGCGCCGTCCGGGTCCTCGATCAGGCGCCATGGCCCCTCGCGGCGCAGGACCTTCACCGGCAGATGCGGGCGGCGGTAGACCCAGTCGATCCTGTACGAATCGCCAGGCCCTACCCGCAGGTTGGCTATGTCGGTATCGACGGACGCCCAGTACGGCACCTTGTCGTCGTCCGCGGCGCGGGCGGGAGTGGCTGCGGCAATGCCCAGAACGAGCAGCGGCAAGAGGAGTTTGCGGGCGTTCATAACACCTGCCCATACCGCGCGGCGAGACACCGCTTCAAGGCTTCTTGACCCTGACCCTGTGGAAGGCATAGCTCCCTTGTCCATGACCCAGCACAGCGAAACCTTCCGTCCGATCCCGCCGCGCCCCCGGGTGATCGTCACGCGGCGGCTGCTGCCGTCCGTCGAAGCGCGGATGGCCGAGCTTTTCGACGTGGTGCTGAACCATGAAGACACCCCTATGACCGGTACAGAGCTGGAAGCAGCGATGCGCGATTGCGACGTGCTGGTGCCCACAGTTACGGACATCATCGACGCAGCGATGATCGCCGCCGCTTGTGAACCCGGCGCCCGACTCGGCATGATCGCCAGTTTCGGCGCCGGCACCGAGCATATCGACGTAGCCGCCGCGCACGCCCACCGGATCATGGTGACCAATACCCCCGGTGTCTTCACCGACGATACCGCCGACCTGACGCTGGCGCTCATCATCCTTGTCTCGCGCCGCTTCAGCGAGAACGCGCAGACCTTGCGCGAAGGCAAGTGGGCCGGCTGGGGCCCCTCGGTCATGCTGGGGCACGCACTGGGTGGCAAGACGCTAGGGATCGTGGGCATGGGCCGGATCGGGCAGGCGGTGGCCCACCGCGCTCGCGCATTCGGCATGAATATCCGCTACCACAACCGCCACCGCCTGCCTGCTGCGATCGAAAACATGTTCGCTGCCACCCACGTACCAGACCTCGACACGCTCGTCGCCGAGGCCGATATTCTCACGCTCCACTGCCCGGCCGGACCGGAAACCATGCATCTGATGGATGCGCGGCGGATCGCCTTGATGAAGCCCGGCGCCTGCCTGGTGAACACAGGACGCGGCCAGCTCATCGACGAAGAGGCTCTGATCGCCGCCCTATCGGAGGAAAGGATCGCCGGCGCCGGGCTGGATGTTTTCGCCCGCGAGCCGCAAGTGGACCCGCGCCTGTTCGACCTGCCCGGCCTCGTCGCGCTGCCACACCTCGGCAGCGCCACTTACGAAGGGCGCGGCGCAGCGGGCGAGCGGCTCATCGCCAACATCCGCTTCTGGGTGGACGGCCACCGCCCCCATGACATGGTCCTGCCCGAATTACCCTGAAGACTACGTCGATGCTCGAATTCCGGTCCGTGCGGCGCGGCAAATGCTTGTCTTGGGTTAATTTCCTGATCTAACCGGGCGTAAAGCGTTCGCAGGTATTCGCCGCAGACCTTAAAGGGGATACGATACCGATGATCCAGCAGCGCCTGCTGCCATTCGCCGCCATGATTACCGCCCTGCTGCCCGCTTCCGCGCAGGCGCAGGACGGCAGAATCGACGTGGCTGAAGCCGGAGACACCGCATGGCTGCTGGCCGTCTCCGTGCTGGCCTTGCTGGCATTGCCGGGCCTTGCGCTGTTTCACAGCGGCCGCGTGCGTCGCAAGAATGTGGTATCGGTTCTGACCCAGACCGGGGCGATCTTCGCGCTGGTGTCGATCCTGTGGATCATCGTCGGCTACACCCTTGGCTTCGGGGACGTAGTTAACGGATGGCTCGGTACGGGCAATGCCTGGATGCTGATCAACTTAGGTAATGTCCGCATCGGAACCAATGTGCCCGAAAGCGCCTTCGCGCTATTTCAAATGGCTTTTGCCGCCCTTGCGCCCGCTCTTGTGGCAGGCGCCTGGGCCGAACGGGCGCGCTTTGGCTGGGCCGTCATTTTTGCCGGCCTGTGGAGCCTTGTTGTCTACGCACCGATCGCGCACTGGATATGGGGCGGCGGATGGCTGGCGCAGGGCGTCGGCACGCTGGACTGGGCGGGCGGCATCGTCGTCCACACCAGCGCAGGCGTCTCGGCGCTGGTCGTCGCGGTCATGCTGGGAAAGCGCAAGGGCGCCTTGACGGCCCCCCCGGCAAGAGGCGCGGCGGCACATAGCCCTGCGCTGACGATCGGCGGCGCGGCATTGCTGTGGACCGCCTCGCTGGCGCTGAGCGGCGGCTCCGCCCTGACCGCCACCGACGACGCCGCCGCCGCGATGATAACCGCCCATATCGCCGCCGCTGCCGCAGCCCTTACCTGGCTGCTGATCGAGCGCATGGCTCTGGGCAAGCCCAGCGGCACCGGCTTTGCCATTGGCGCCGTCGCAGGAATTGCCGCGGTCAGCCCGGCGGCCGGTTACATTTCTCCGGGCGCTGCGATCCTGTTCGGTATCGGCGGTGCCGGCGCCGCCTATTTCGCGATGCGGTTCGTCCGGCGGACACTGAAAGTCGACGATTCGCTGGGCATCTTTGCTGTCCACGGCGTCAGCGGAATGCTCGGATCGCTGCTTCTCGCGGTCTTCCTGTCGCAGCGCCTCGGCGGGGTCGGCTACGGCGAGGATATGAACCCGATCGCCCAAGTGGTGGCCCAGGCAATCGGAATTGCGGTGGTCACCGTGTGGTCGGTGGTGGGAACCGTGATCCTGGCGTTGATGTCCTCGCTGGCCTTCCCGATGCGCGTCTCCGAAGATGCCGAACGGGAGGGACTCGATACCACCACTCACGGCGAGCGGGCCTGGGATTTCGATTGACACTCAGTCACTTCACACAAGAAATGGGGCGATGAACGCCTATTTTCGGCAAGTTGGCCGCACCGCATTGCGGACGCTGGATTTCCGTACTCGTTCCTGTCGCGGCGAGTTTCTGATTTATCTGGTGGTCTCGCAGCTGCCGCTTGTGGTGGCCCACTGGACCGCAAGCTGGTTTGCGCCCCCGCCGGTTGCCGACGCGATAATGCTTGCAGCGGCGTTCGTGATTTCAGCTCCGCTGTTCGCGCTTGGCGTGCGGCGACTTCACGATTTCGGGCATAGCGGTTGGTGGAGCCTGCCGCTGCTGGTCCTGATCGGTCGCACCCTGATACTCGACCTCATCGGCCTGACGGCGGGCTGGCCCGTGCGCAGCGCCATCGAAGGCATACTCAGCTACATCGACTGGCTGGCGACGATCCCCTCCGTTGCCGTATTCGCCGCCATGGCGGCATGGCCCGGGAAAAAGGGTACAAACCGCTTCGGCCTGGCGCCGCAAAGTGTGCCTACACAAACGGAAACGGCCGACACGGAAAAATCCGCGCCGGCCGTCTGAACCCTTGTTCTGACAGTGGCGATCAGTCGCCGGTCAGGATGCGGTCGACCAATTCCTTCACCGTGGGCGTGAAGCCGTTGGAATAGAAGGGGTCCTGCTTGAACTTGTAGGCTGCGTGGCCTGCAAACATCAAATTCTCGTCGATCGGGCCATCGTGGGCGATGTCCTGCAGGGTCTTCTGGATGCAGAAGCTGCGCGGATCGGCGAGGCGACCGGTGGTGTAATCATCATGGTCCTTCCACGACGAGAACCCGCAATGCGACAGGCAGCCCATGCAGTCGGCCTGGTCCTTGCGGATCACGTCGCGCTCTTCCGGGCTGACGAAGACGATGGTGTCGTCCGGGGTGCGCAGGCCATCGGTGTGGCCCTGCGCCGACCATGCGCGGGCACGTTCGAGATCCTTAGGCGCGACCCAGAAGTTCTTGCCTTTCACCCCGACATCGAGACGCACGGTATGCACCCCCGCTTCGACCTTGGAGTAAGGAATCTGGCGCTCCGAACGCGCTTCGAGGTTGCGAAGGAACGGGTTGCGCACGGCCGAGGAATAAAAGCCAGTCGGCGAGAAGCGGTGCAGCAATACATCGCCCGGCTCCAGTTCGCGCAGGGCATCCTTCCACTGCATCGGAATCGGGCTTTCGTGCGTCAGCAGCGGGCGGGTGCCGTATTGGAACGCGATCGAGCCCAGTTCCGGGTTGTCTATCCAGTTTTCCCAGTCGCGCAGGAACCACACACCGCCAGCCATGACGATCGGCACGCTGTCGGCAACGCCCTCGTTGCGCATGGTGTCGCGCAGCGCCTTGACGCGCGGATACGGATCTTCCGGCTTGAGCGGGTCTTCGGCATTCGACAGGCCGTTATGCCCGCCGGCAAGCCAGGGGTCCTCGTAAACCACCGCGCCCAGCAGATGGGGGACCTTGTGGTAGGCCCGCTTCCACAGCGCACGAAAAGCACGCGCCGAGCTGACGATCGGAAGATAATTGACATCGTAGCGCGCTGCGATCTCGGACAGCTTGTACGGCATACCCGCGCCGCAGGTGACGCCGGTGACCATGCCACGGGTCTGTGCCAGCACGCCTTCGAGGATCGGCTGCGCGCCGCCCATTTCCCACAGCACGTTGATGTTGATCGCACCATTGCCGCCCGAAATCTCGTAGGCACGGCGCACCTGCTCGACAGCCCCGTCGATGGCGTAGGCGATCAGTTCTTCATGCCGCGCCTTGCGGGTCAGCGCATTGTACACCTGAGGCACGATCTTGCCTTCGGCATCATAGCTGTCGGCGTTGACCGCGCTGACCGTCCCGATGCCGCCCGCCGCCGCCCAGGCGCCAGAACTCATGTGATTGCTGGCGGAAACGCCCTTGCCACCTTCGACCAGTGGCCACACTTCGCGACCGCCGTACAGAATCGGCTTTAGACCCTTGAAACCCATCTTCTCTTTCGTCTTTCCCGAGCGCGAGGCTCAGCCCTGCGATCCGTCAGTTTTCGGCGGCGCCTCGCCCGCTATGCGGCAAGGTTTGATGTCGGCCGGTTTGGGCCGTGTGTCCACGGCCTCGAACTGCGCGTAATATCCTTGCAGTTCCGGCTTACGAACAAATTCAGTCAAACGAAAGCCCACCGAGGCGAATTCACAGAACAGCAGCGACGGCGCGATGCCGTGCGTGTCGGTAGGCCTGTCGACGTCGACCACGATGATCCTCCCGCCTGGACGCAGCGCTGGGCGCATACGCCACAGGAACGCGTAGGGTTCGGACACCTCGTGGTACATGTGGACCAGTAATATACGATCGAAACTGCCGCGCGGCAAACTCGGATCGTCCGGCTTGCCCAGCTTGATCGACACGTTGTCGATCCCTTCGCGCATGACGCGCGCTGCCAGCTGCTCGTTGGCGGCCGCGCTGATATCTTCGGCCAGGACCCGCCCGTGCCTGCCCACGCGCTGGGCCATGCGGACGGTGTAATAGCCCTCGCCCGCGCCGAGATCGGCGACGCTCATGCCCGGGGCGATGCCGGCCAGGTCCATGACGGTGTTCGCCTCATGCTTGCTGTCGCGCTGCGCTTCCGACGCGAAACTATTGGCCCCGGCCTTGGAAACAGGCCGATCGGCCGCGGGAAATGCGCGCGCGCTCTCGGCCCTGCCGTCATTGACCGCAGACTGCTGGCAGGCGGCAAGCGCCAGAGCCAGAACAGTGGGAACGAAAGGACGGGCGCGAAACATGCGGCCCCTTAGCGACTCGAGGTCACGTTGGCAAAACCCTTGCGGCAGCATGAACCAGGCGCCCCGTCTCGCGGCGGGACGTCCAACAGGTTCATAAAAGGCTGGATCAGTCCACGTCCTCGACGTCGACCTTCTCGCCGGTGACACGCTGCGAGAGCGCAGCGGCCATGAACGGATCTAGTTCACCGTCGAGCACGTCGTCCGGCGCGGTCGATACGTAGCCGGTGCGCAGGTCCTTCACCTGCTGGTATGGCTGCAGCACGTAGGAGCGGATCTGGTGGCCCCAGCCGATGTCGCTCTTGCTGGCGTGTTCGGCGCTGGCGGCTTCCTCGCGGCGGCGCATTTCGGCCTCGAACATGCGCGCCTTGAGCATGCCCATGGCGATTTCGCGGTTCTTGTGCTGTGAACGGTCAATCTGGCTGGCAACGATGATGCCGGACGGCTGGTGGGTGATGCGCACGGCCGAATCGGTGGTGTTGACGTGCTGACCGCCCGCACCCGAAGCGCGGTACGTGTCGATCTTCAGGTCAGACGGGTTTATATCGATTTCGAAGGTGTCGTCGATCACCGGGTATACCCACACCGACGAGAAGCTGGTGTGGCGGCGCGCCGCGCTGTCATACGGACTGATGCGGACCAGACGGTGGACACCGCTTTCGGTCTTGGCATAGCCATAGGCGTTTTCGCCCTTGATCAGCAGCGTGCAGCTCTTGATGCCAGCGGATTCACCCGAATGGTAATCGACCAGTTCGACCTTGTAACCCCGGCGCTCAGCCCAGCGGGTGTACATGCGCTGGAGGATTTCAGCCCAGTCCTGGCTTTCCGTACCACCCGCGCCCGCATGGACTTCGAGGTAGGTATCGTTGCTGTCGGCTTCGCCGCCAAGCAGCGCCTGGATCTTGTCGGCATCGGCGCGGTCGGCCAGCGCCGAAAGCGTGGCGAGGCCTTCCTTGATGGTATCCTCGTCGCCTTCCATCTCGCCCAGTTCGACGAATTCGGCGGCGTCAGCCATCTCGGCGCTGATCTCGTTGACGGTCCCGATCGAGGCCTCCAGCCGGCGGCGCTCCTTCATGACCGCCTCGGCCTCCTTGGGCTTGTCCCAGAGAGTGGGATCCTCGACGCGCGCGTTCAACTCGTCGAACCGGCGCAGGGCGCGGTCCCAGTCGAGGAACTTGCGGACCAGCGCGAGGGCCTTCTCGATACGCGCTATGTGGGCCTGCCCTTCGGCACGCATGGGGAATTCTCCAACGAAACTGCTACGCCGTGCGCATAACGCGAGAGCGGCGTATGTAAAGCGCGCTAAGATATCGGCGCGCTGGAAGGCGGCGCTATTACCCGGTGATGGGGGTGATGTTCAAGCACGCAAGTGAGCGGGCGCCATCACGCCGTCCCGCCAGCCCCGCCCTGCCCCGCAGCGAACGGGCCCGGGCAGAGGAAGCCTGCTACTTCTTGAGCTTCTGCACAGCTTCGAGCGTCAGCTTGACGTGATCGCGGTAGTCCAGTTCGGAATGGACCATGGTGATCCGTCCATCCCTGGCGATGACGTAGCTGGTGCGGTCGGTCATCCCGGCCGGGGCGCCTTCACGCTTGAGGGCGACGTCGTAGTCCTTGATGATCTTGGGCGTCGCGATGGCAACAGCAAACTTGTCACGGCAGGCCTCGGTCGAGAACTTCTGCAGGGTGGGCAAGTCATCCGCCGACATGCCCACCACCGACGCACCGGCCTTGGCGAAATCGTCCGACGCCTCGGCGAAAGCGTGAGCCTCCAGCGTGCAGCCCTGCGTGAAGGCCTTCGGATAGAAGTAAAGCACGACGGGCCCGCGCTTGAGCGCCTGCTTAAGGTCGAAGCCCATGACCTTGCCGCCCTTCGCGCCCTTGGTGGCGAATTCAGGGGCCTTCGCGCCAACCGGAAGGCTGGCGCTGGCGACACCGGGCGCGAACAGAAAAGTCGCAGCGGCGAGCGGAGCAAGGAAAGTCTTGAGCATCCGGGCAATCTGGTCTGGCAGCGCCGCGCTGTCCAGCAGAATGAGCAGGATTACTCGATGTAGCCGAGTACCGTGCCGACTTCGTAGGTTTCGCCGACCTGTCCGACGATCTTGAGCGTACCCGATGCCGGCGCCTCGACTTCGTTGGTCGACTTGTCGGCTTCGAGCGAGAATAGCGGCTGCCCCTCGCTCACAGCGTCGCCGTCCTTGGCGAGCCATTCGGCAACCTGGCCCTCCTGCATGGAGAAACCGATCTTCGGGAGCAGGATTTCGACGGCCATGGTACTGGTGATCCTCTACGACATTTCTGAAACGACCCGCGTGTTATCTTCCTCGCGCAGCCGGGCATTTGGACGATGGGTAGCGTACTGGCCGAGCCAGGCAAGTGCCCCGTCCGCCTGCTGATCGACAATCCGTGTCGGCGATGCCGGGAGGGCGTTCAGGCGCGGCCCTGCTCACGCACTGGCTCTGGCTTGCCTCGCGATATCGACAGGCGCCTGCGCTTCACGCTAAGTTTCGTGCCACAAGAGCGCAGAGCCAAGACGGCAGGAGATCAGGCGCGATCCGGAAAACGGATGCGTGAATGAACAAAACACCGGAGGATACCTGAAATGAACGCTCCCGATCCGAATACCCCCGTAGGACGCTGCGTCGTAGTCACCGGCGCCAGTTCCGGCATCGGCAAGGCCAGCGCCGAGGCGTTTGCCCGCATGGGCTGGCACGTCATCGGCACCGGCCGCGATGCCGAGCGGAGCGCCTCTGCGGAGACTGACCTTCGCGCTCTCTCCCCGCCCGGCGGACGTGTCGATTTTCTGCGCGGCGATTTTGCCGAGATGGCCAACGTGCGCCGCATCGCCGCAGAGATCGCCGCGCTGACGGACCGGGTCCACGTCCTCGTCAACAACGCAGGCGGAGTTCGCGATGGTCTTTACACGTCGTCCGAGGGGCTCGAGTGGACTTTCGCGGCCAACCACCTTGCACCATTCCTCCTGACCCGCGAACTCATGCCCTTGCTGGAGCAAGCCAGCGAGACTTCCGCACCGGGTACGGTGCGCGTCATCGCCGTCTCCTCGCTCGCCCACAAGCAGTGCTCCGCGATGCGCTGGAATGACCTGATGATGCGCGAGGACTTCGCCGCGGGATCGGCCTATTGTCAGGCCAAGCTCGCGAACCTCCTGTTCACGCGCGAACTCAACCGCAAGGTGGAGGGACGCGGTATCGTTGCCCAGGGGATGCACCCCGGCAAGGTCAGGTCCAATTTCTCCAGCCACGGCGAGCCCTCGCTTAAGGCCTACATGGCCACGCAGAACCTTATCATGCCCGAACAGCCCGCCCGCACAATCGTATGGCTGGCAACCGCGCCCGAGCCGGGCATGCATGGTGGACGCTATTTCTACGATCTCGCGGAAGCACAAGCCGCGCCGCAGGCGCTGGACGACGAGGCCGCATCGCGGCTCTGGAGGGAAAGCGAGCGAATGCTCGAAAGCGTAAACGCCTGAGCAAACGTCACCCCGCGCCCGTTCTTTGACGGAACGGGTCACGGGGCGACAAGTGCGACCCACGAAGGGCTTTTGCCGCGAGTGTGCGCGGAGAAAACGAGAGTAACCTCTCCGCGTCGTGACCATTGTACCCGATGCTCGCTGGCGACAGCCTGAACATAAGCTGCGTTAAATCGTTTGCAATTGGACTTTGGGATTAGAGGGAACCCCTGAGGGCCGCGGTAATACTGGAGCAAGCATACCGCTTGCGCTTGACCGGTCGCTATTGGCCGCCGCAAGGAAGCGGTGACATTCTTGATCTTGGGAACCTGCCTGCATGACCCCAGCCGACCGTCCCCGCCGCAGCGCGCTCTATCTGCCTGCCTCCAATGCCAAGGCCATTGCCAAGGCCCGCACGCTGCCCTGCGACGTGGTCATCCTGGACCTTGAAGACGCGGTCGCGCCTGAGGCCAAGGCAGAGGCGCGCGCAGCCGCCGTCGCCGCGGTCGCGGAAGGCGGCTTCGGCCACCGCGAGGTCGCCATCCGCGCCAACGGCATCGACACCGAATGGGGCGCGGCGGACCTTGCCGCCATCGTCGGATCGAAGGCCGATGCGGTGCTGGTGCCCAAGGTCGACAGCCCGCAGGACATCGCCCGTTACGAACTGGCGCTGTCCGCCGCGCCCGCCTCGATGCAGCTTTGGGCTATGATCGAGACTTGCGCCAGCGTCTTCGCGCTGGAGCCCATCGCGGCAATGGCCCATTCCAGCCGCCTTTCGCTGTGGATCATGGGGACCAACGACCTCGCCAAGGAAATGCGCGCGCAACTGACGCCGGAGCGAACGCCGTTCCTGCCGTTCCTGTCGATGGCGGTCGCTGCCGCCCGCGCGCACGGCGTCGCGGTGCTCGACGGCGTGTGCAACGAGTTCCGCGATCTCGATATCTTCTCCGCCGAGGCCCGGCAGGGGCTGCTGTTCGGCTTCGACGGCAAGAGCCTGATCCACCCGGCGCAGGTCGATCCGTGCAACACGGTGTTCTCGCCCGGAGAAGTGGACCTCGCCTGGGCGCAGACGGTGATCGAGGCATTCACCCTGCCCGAGAACCAGGGTAAGGGCGCTATCCGCGTCGATGGCAAGATGACCGAACTGCTACATCTGGAACAGGCCAAGCGGCTGGTTTCCGTGGCGCAGAGGATTGCTGCGGCGGACTAGAAGTAAAGCGGGGCCCCGGCCTTATCGGGCGGCCCCGCTTCCTTCAGGCCGGACGAAACGCTGGCCTATTCCGCCTTCGCGGTGGCCTTGCCGATCGGCCCGGCCTCATTAGCCACCACCTTGAGCACCGCAGCCCAGGCATCGACATTCTGCTGAAGCGCCAGCGGATCGACCTTGTCGAGCGTATCGTCGGGCGTGTGGTGCAGGTCGAAGTAATGCATCCCGTCCTGCCCCAGGTCGATCACCGCCAGGTTTTGCGCCTTGATGATCGCGGAAACGTCCTCGCCGCCGTCGGCAGCGCCTTCATGAGGCACGATGCCCATGGGCCAGAGCGCGGCCTTAACCTTGTCGGCCATCGCCTTGTCGGCGGGCGCGGTGTTGAACTTCAACTGCCACACCTTGTCGGCGCCGAAATCGCTTTCCATCGCCATCGCGTGGGGCTCGCTGCCATGCAGCCTGACGTAATGTTCGCCGCCGCCGCCGGAAAGGCCCATCTCCTCGTTGCCGGACCATAGCACCCGGATGGTGCGCAAGGTCTGCCCGTCCTTGCTGGCGGCCAGCGCAGCCGCCGTCACGATCGCGCAGCCCGAGGCATCGTCCACCGCACCGGTGCCCAGATCCCAGGAATCGAGGTGGCAGGCGACGACGATGATCGGAAGCGAAGGATCGCGGCCCGGCAGTTCTGCCACCACGTTGCCCGACGTCGCATCGGGAAACGGCTTGCCCATCAGCGTCAGGTCGATCGCCATCGGCTTGCCCCGCGCGGCGGTGCGGGCGATCAGGTCGGCATCTGGGTTGGAGACCGCGCCCGAGGGGATCGGCGTCACGTCCCTGGCGAAAGTCGTGACCCCGGTATGCGGATTGCGGTGGCTGTCGGTGCCCGCCGAACGGATGACGACGCCGGCTGCTCCCTTGCGCGAGGCGATGGTCGGCCCCTGCCTGCGCACGTTGCCATAAGGGCCGTAACCCGAACCGTCCTGCGCGGCCCGCATGGCGTGGTCGATGAAAGCGACCTTGCCTTTTAGCGAGCCATCCGGCGCAGCCTCCAGCGCGGCGAGCGTGGGGAAATAGACCAGCTGCGCCTTCAGCCCACCCTTTGGCGTGGGCACCGAAAAGCCCAGCGCCGTGATCGCCAGCGGCTGGGCATAAGGCGCGGTCAGAGCCGCGCTTTCGGGGCCGCGCGTCCAGGCGCGGGTCTTGAATTCCTCGACCGCGACCTTCTGGAAGCCGAGCGACTTGAGCTTTTGCGCGCCCCAGTCCCGCGCCCGGTCCTCGGCGGACGAACCGGCAGGGCGCGGGCCGATCTCGGTGGTTAGCCCCTCGACGATATCCCAGGCGACACCGGACCCCTGAACGGGCGCGGCAAAGGCGGGGACGGCAACGGTCAGCGCGGCGGCCGCAAGGCCGAAAGCGATGGGCGGGCGGGGCTTGGTGACAATGCTCATGTTGCAGGTGCTAACCGAGCGGTAAGGTCCTGCCAAGGTGCGGTTAGGCGCCTCCCGTGTCGATGTGGAAAAGCGGCGCGCGGGCTACTTGCGGTAAGCCATCCCAGCGAACACAACCGCGCCATGTTAGCCTCGCTCTCTCGCCTTCAGGCTCTTGTCGTCCTTGCCGGGCTGGTGCTGCTCGCGGCGCTGGCGCTCACTATCCACGCTGAGCCAGGCGGCACTGCGATTACCGGAAGCGGCACATATTCCGACGTGAAGCTCTACGTCGACATCGCCCAGGCCGTGAGCCGCGGCGAGGGCTATTACCACGCCGCCACCCGCCTTCACCGCGCCCACGGCTTTCCCACCAGCCCCTTCGTCACCGTCCGCTTGCCGACCCTCGCCTGGATCGAGGCCGCGCTGGGGTTGAAAGCCGCGCACCTGCTGCTGGGCGCCCTGCTGGCGATCACCGCCCTCGCCTGGTACGCGATGTTGCGGCCGCTGGGCAGCGCCGCCGAGAGGCTGGGCGCGCCACTGCTGGTTCTCGTCGGCGGCGCCATGGTGGCCAGCGCCAATCTGGTAGTGACCCATGAACTGTGGGCGGGCGTCCTCATCGCGCTGGCGACGGCGCTGCTGGCGCGCGGCCTGTGGGTTCCCGCGCTTCTCATCATCGCCTGCGCACTGGCGATCCGCGAACTGGCGCTGCCTTTCGTGCCCATCGCGGCATTCTGGGCTCTGCGCGGCGGCAGAAAGCGCGAGGCGGCTGGTTGGATCGCCCTGCTCGCTGCCTATGCCATTGCGCTCTATCTGCACAAACTGGCGGTTACGCCTTTCTCGCTGCCGGGCGATGCTCTTTCACAAGGGTGGGGCGGGATGCGCGGGCCCGCAGCGCCCTTGCGGGATGTCGTGGACGTGACCCTCCTCAACCTTCTGCCGCCGCCGCTGTCCTATCTCGTCGCGTTGCTTGCACTGACGGGCTTTCTGGGCGCGCCCACTCCGCTGGCGCGGATCGCCCTGCCCTGGCTCGGCGCCGTCGCGGTCCTGCTCGCCGGCTTCGCCCGACCGGTGAATTTCTACTGGGCGATCCTTGCAGTGCCGATGGTGACCGCTGGGCTGGCCTTCGTGCCCCGCATGGCGCGCCAACTGGTCGAAGCCCTGCGCCGACCCGCCTGAAGCGCGCCTCGCTCGATGCCCGCCCATCTTGCGGGCGCATGTCCGGGCCTGTAAGGGCCGTTGCCAAGAACTCCTATATCGTATTCTTCCATCCAAAGGACGCCCATGGCCGCCCAATACGCATACGTCATGAAGGGCATGACCAAGACCTTCACCGGCGCTCCCAAGCCGGTACTCAGCGACATCTCGCTGCAGTTCTACCAGGGTGCCAAGATCGGCATCGTCGGTCCCAACGGCGCGGGTAAATCCACGCTTATCAAGATCATGGCCGGCATCGACACCGACTTTACCGGCGAAGCCTGGGCCGGTGAGAACATCACCGTCGGCTATCTGGAACAGGAGCCGGAGCTGGACCCGACCAAGTCGGTTCTGGAAAACGTCAAGGACGGCGCGCGCGAAACCGCCGACCTCGTCGACCGTTTCAATGAGATCTCCAACATCATGGGTGATCCGCCGGAAGACGTCGATTTCGACGCGCTGATGGAGGAAATGGGCGACCTGCAAGGCAAGATCGACGCCGTCGACGGCTGGACGCTCGACAACCAGCTCGAAATCGCGATGGAAGCGCTGCGCTGCCCGCCGGGCGACTGGCCGGTGGAAAGCCTCTCCGGCGGTGAAAAGCGCCGCGTCGCGCTGACCCGCCTGCTGATCCAGAAGCCCTCGATCCTGCTGCTCGACGAACCGACCAACCACCTCGACGCCGAATCTGTCGAATGGCTGGAAAACCACCTCAAGGAATACGCGGGTGCGGTGCTGATGATCACCCACGATCGCTACTTCCTCGACAACGTGGTGGGCTGGATTCTCGAACTCGATCGCGGAAAGTACTTCCCCTACGAAGGCAACTACTCGACCTACCTCGAGAAGAAGTCCAAGCGCATGGACCAGGAAGACCGCGAGGAATCCGGCCGCGCCAAGGCGCTCAAGGAAGAACTCGAGTGGATCCGCCAGACCCCCGCCGCGCGCCAGACCAAGTCCAAGGCGCGTATCCGCAAGTTCGAGCAGCTTCAGGATGCCCAGGCCGGCCGCAAGCCCGGCAAGGCCCAGATCGTCATCCAGGTGCCCGAGCGCCTTGGCGGCAAGGTCATCGAGGTCAAGGACGTGTCCAAGGCTTACGGCGACAAGCTCCTGTTCGAGAACCTCTCGTTCATCCTGCCGCCGGGCGGCATCGTCGGTGTGATCGGCCCGAACGGCGCGGGTAAATCCACGCTGTTCAAGCTCATCACCGGCAAGGAAACCCCGGATTCGGGTTCGATCGAGATGGGCTCGACCGTCCACCTCGGCTTCGTCGACCAGAGCCGCGACCACCTCGACCCGAAGAAGAACGTCTGGGAGGAAATCTCCGAGGGCGCCGACTATATGACGGTCAACAAGCACGAGATGTCGACGCGGGCCTACGTGGGCGCGTTCAACTTCAAGGGCGGTGACCAGCAGAAGAACGTCGGCAAGCTCTCGGGCGGTGAACGCAACCGCGTCCACATGGCCAAGATGCTCAAGCTGGGCGGCAACGTCCTGCTGCTCGACGAACCGACCAACGATCTCGACGTGGAAACGCTGGGCGCGCTGGAAGAAGCCATCGAGAACTTCGCGGGCTGCGCCGTGGTCATTAGCCACGACCGCTTCTTCCTCGATCGTCTCGCCACCCACATCCTCGCTTTCGAGGGCAACAGCCACGTCGAATGGTTTGAAGGCAACTTCGCGGCCTACGAGGAAGACAAGCGCCGCCGTCTGGGCGACGCTGCCGACCGTCCGACCGCTCTGGCCTATAAAAAGCTGACGCGCTGACCGCTTGCGCGGCTCAGCCCGCGCTTGCCGCCACATGAAACAGGCCGCCGTTCCGGAACCGGGACGGCGGCTGTTCATTTTCATAATTGTGAAAATGAACGACGAGCAACACTGCGGTTAACGTCCGCGACAGCGGGGGTGTTTTATTAGGTGTTCCACGATGAGCCGCAATCGCCGTCCGGCGAATTCGGTTTTGGAGACCGGAACAATGGCAAGAACTATAAAGATAAAAGCAGGTGTACTGTTCACGGCCGGCGCCATGGCGCTGGCGGTAGCGGGGATGTCCACGCCCGCCTTCGCGCAGCGCGGCGACGGTGATCGCGGGGAACGCGCCCAGCGCGAAGCCGCGCATCCCCAGCCTCAGCCCCAGGGCCAACCGCAGGCACGCGGGAACGATGGCCAGCGTGGCAACTGGCGCGGCAACGCTGGTCGACCCCAGCAGCAGGTGGACCGCCAGCAACAGCGCCCGCCGCAGGGCCAGCAGGCAAGCCCCAACGAAATCCGCCGCAACCTGCCGGGTTGGGCTGGCGGCACCCGTAACGGCGAGCCGGTAAGCCGCACCAACCCGCCGCAAGGCAACGTGCGCGTTGATCGCGGCGGTGACCGCAACAACGGCCGCGGCGATAACCGCGACCGTGACCGCGGTTCCTCATGGCAAAATAACAACGACCGCCGCGATGACAATCGTGACCGTGGCTCGGGCTGGCAGGGCAACAACGATCGCCGCGGAGAAAATGACCGCTGGCGCGGCAACGGCAACAACAACGACCGGCGCGGAGACAACGACCGCTGGCGCGGCAACGGCAACAACCAGAACCGCAACTGGGACAGAAATAGCTGGCGCCGCGACAATCGGTATGATTGGCAAAGCTATCGCAGCCGCAATCGCTCCACCTACCAGATCGGGCGTTATTATGCGCCTTACCAAAACTATTCGTACCGGCGCGTGGGCATCGGCTTCTCGCTGGGCTCGATGTTCTACGGGAACCGATACTGGGTGAATGATCCGTGGCAGTACCGTCTGCCCGCAGTTTACGGTCCCTATCGCTGGGTCCGCTACTACGACGACGTGGTGCTGGTGGATACCTACAGCGGCGAAGTGGTCGACGTTATTTACGACTTCTTCTGGTAGGCGTCAGGAAAAGCTGAAAACGAAAGACCCCCAGGTCCGATGAGCCTGGGGGTTTCCTCGGAAAAGCAGCCGCCGGTTACTTTTCACCAGCTGCGGCACGACCCGCAATTGATCTGCAGGGCATCGCAGGTACTCTGCCCGGTAGATGACGATAGCCGCCCATCCCGACCGCAAGGCCCTCGCCCGGATAGGCGCCAGCGTCCGCGAAAGGCTCGCCGGTGAAACCTGCGTACGGCGCCTGCCCGATGAGCGCGCGGAAATCTACGCCATCGACGACTTTCTGCCGGTCCTTGCCTGTATCCACCTGATGGCGGCGATCGATGCCGTCGCCTGCCCCTCCAGCCTGATTGACGGTACAGACTGGCCCGACTACCGGACCAGCTTCTCAGGCGACCTCGATGCGATGGACACTTGTGTGCAGGATCTGGAGACACGCATCTCCATCTTGACCGGCATCGCTTCTGCCTGCGGAGAATCCGCCCAGGGCCAGCGCTACCAATGCGGCCAGTACTTTCGCGAGCACTGTGACTGGTTCGACACCGACTCGCGATACTGGCGGCGCGAGCGGCATTGCGGCGGGCAGCGCAGTTGGACGGCAATGGTCTATCTCAACGCCGTCGACGAAGGCGGCCTGACCGACTTTCCCCGCATGGAACTGAGCATCCCCCCGCGCTCAGGAACCCTGCTGCTGTGGAATAATGCACAGCCTTGCGGTGCTCCCAATCCCTGGACGCTGCACGCGGCCAGACCGGTGGTGCGGGGCGTGAAATACGTCGTCACCAAGTGGTTCCGGGCGCGCACCTGGCAATGATAATGCGGAAAGGTTCGAAGATCGCGGCACTGGCCCTTGCCAGCGCCCCTGCGGCGCTACCGGGAACGGCTGCTCTCGCGGCTGCCCCTCAGATCGCCGCAGAGGCCCCTTCCAGCGCACAGACCTCGGCCAGCCTCCTGCGGGACCTGTTCGCCGACGATGCCGCTCGGGAAGAGGCGCTCGACCCGCTCGCCGCGCTCTATCGCGGCGATATCGGTGACGTCGCCGACCTCGCCCGCATCTATACCGATGCCCTCGCGCGCGACCAGCTGTCGTCAGCGCGCCGCAGCCGCAGCACGCTGACGACAATCCAACGTGCCGACCTGCCAGCCGACCTTCAGATTTCCTATGATGTTTTCGCCGCCCGCAAGGACGAGGAACTTACCGCGCTACGCCCGGAAGTACGCGCGCTGACAGACGTGCGCCCTTTCAACCACTTTGGCGGCCTGCATGTCGAGTTTCCCTCGCTCATCGCCCCCGGCGGCGTCATCGCCTATGCCGATGAGGACGACTACGCGCGCGCCCTCGCGCTCTACCGTGTCTTCCCGCAAATGATCGACAATGCGATCTTGCGTTTTCGCGAAGGGCTGACCAGCCAGGTGATCGAACCGCGCCTGACGGTCGAGAACATGATCGCCCAGATCGACGCGACCCTCGTCCGCAGTGGAAAAGATTCGCCGTTTCTTCAGTCGCTGGACAAGTTCCCGGACGCGGTGCCCGAAAGCCGGCGCGCTGCCCTGCGCACTTCGATCACAGCCGCCGTCCATGACGAGGTCCTGCCCGCCTACCGCCGCCTGCGCACCTTCTTTGCCGAGGAATACCTGCCCGCAGCGCCACCGGGTGTGGGCCTGTCACAGATGAAGGGCGGCGCGCAGCTTTACCGCACGCTGATCCACCGCGAGACGACGTTGCCGCTGAACCCGGACGATGTGCACAGGCTCGGCCTGTCCGAAGTCGCACGCATCCGCCGCGAGATGGAAGGCGTGCAGCGCGAACTGGGCGGCACGGGCGATCTTGGCGCCTTCTTCGACCGGATGCGCGACGATTCCCGTTTCCACCCGAAGTCAGCCGAGCAACTGGCCCAGGGCTTCGCGCGCATCGAACGCGAAGTCGATGCCGCCCTGCCGCGATACTTTTCGCAAGGCCCTGCCACACCCCTGCTGATCGAGCCCTACCCCGCCTACCGGGGCCGCTTCGAGGCCGGGGGTTCCTACGCCGAAGGCTCACCCGAGCGCGGTCGCCCCGGCGTGTTCTTCTTCAACACATACGACCTGCCGCACCGCTTCCTCAGCGGCATGACCACGCTCTACCTTCACGAAGCCTTGCCCGGCCATCACCTGCAGGTCACCTTGGCCCGCGCCAATGCCGACCTGCCGCCGTTCCAGCGCTACGGCGACAATAGCGCCTTCGTTGAAGGCTGGGCGCTCTACGCCGAGACGCTGGGCTATCCCATGGGCCTCTATGCTGACCCGCTGCAGCACTGGGGCACACTCGACGACGAGATGCTGCGCGCCATGCGTCTGGTGGTCGATACCGGAATCCATGCGCAGGGCTGGTCGCGCGCCGAGGCAATCGACTACATGCTGGCCAATTCAGGGATGGGCCGCAGCGATGCCGAGACCGAAGTCGATCGCTATATCGCGATGCCGGCACAGGCGCTGTCGTACAAGATCGGCGCCCTCACCATCCAGCGCCTGCAAGCCAAGGCGCGGGCGATTCTGGGCGACCGCTTCGACATTCGCGGCTTCCATGCCGCCGTGCTGGGATCAGGCTCGCTGCCCCTGCCGGTTCTGGAAACAGTGGTCGACCGCTGGATCGCTCACGTGTCCGCGCCGCCCCTTGCCGGGGAGCAGTCAGCGAGAAGTTCGAACAGGTGATCCATGCGCTTGTGCAGCCGGATGATCTCCATCTGCGTGCGCAAGTTGACTTCGTAGTCGTGGCGGGCGGCGATGCGATCCTTGTCCGAGGCGCGGTTCTGGCTCATCATGATGACCGGCGCCTGGATCGCCGCCAGCGTCGACAGCATCAGGTTGAGGAAGATGTAGGGGTAGGCATCGAAGGCATGCAGCCCGAACATTTCCAGGACGCTGCTGTTGATCAGCATCCACCCGAACAGCACCGCGCCAAAGGCGATGATGAAGCCCCACGAACCGCCGACGGCAGCCACCCGGTCCGCCAGCTTGTCGGCGAAGGTGGCGTGAAGCGCGGCTTCCTCCTGCGCATCCGGGCCCATCAGGGTGCCCGACGCGACGCGTTCGAGCACACGCCGCTCCTCATTGTCCACGTCGACCAGCTTGCGGCCGAGCAGTTCCTCGCAGAGTTCCTCGGGGGACCGGGAGACGCCGTCCATCAGGCGGCGCTCAGTGCCTCAGCAATCAGTTTGCGCGTTTCGGGCACACCGTAAAGGGCGATGAAGCTACCCATACGCGGCCCCTGAGGCGAACCGAGCAGAGTTTCATAAAGCGCCTTGAACCAGTCGCGCAGGTTCTCGAAGCCGTAAGCCTCGTTCTTGCCGATCTCGTAGACGGCGTTCTGCAGGTCTTCGGCGGTGACATCTGCACCGGCAGCGGCAAGCTGCGTGTCGAGGGCTTTCAGCGCCTCGGCCTCGTTCGCGGACGGAGCCCGGCGCTTGAGGGTCGGCGCGATGAAATCGCGGTTGGTCGCCAGCGCGGCGCGCACCATGTCCGCCAGCGCGGGGTGCGCCTCGGGATTGGCGTCGGCCACGTAATTGCCGAGATACGACCACACCTGCTCCGCCGTCGCATCCGCGCCCAGCACGCCGACAAGGTTGAGCAGCAGCGCGAAGGTCACCGGCACGGTATCGCCCGCGCCCGGCTCGTCGCCATTGGTGCGCAGCAGGTGCCAGACCGGGTTTCCGAGCTGCTTGTCGAGCGCCTGGCCCGCCAGGTTGCCCCGGAACTGCCAGTATTCGTCGACCGGCTTGGAGATCACACCGACATGAAGCTGCTTGGCGCTCTTGGGTTCGCGGAACAGGTAGAAGCCAAGCGAATCCTCGGTGCCGTAGGTCAGCCACTGGTCGATGGTCAGGCCGTTGCCCTTGGACTTGGAGATCTTCTCGCCGTTCTCGTCGAGGAACAGTTCGTAGATCAGGCCTTCGGGGCGCTTGCCGCCAAGGATCTGGACGATCTTGCCCGACTGGGTGACCGAATCGGTCAGATCCTTGCCGCACATCTCATAGTCGACGCCCAGCGCGTACCAGCGCATCGCCCAGTCGACCTTCCACTGCAGCTTGGCCTGCCCGCCGAACGCGGTTTGCTCGATGACGGTGCCGTCCTCGTCGGTAAAGCGGATCATGCCGGTGGCGGCGTCGAGTACCTCGACCGGAACCTGAAGCACCACGCCGCTGGTGGGCGAGACCGGCAGGACCGGCGAATAAGTCTTGCGGCGCTCTTCGCGCAGGGTCGGCAGCATGACGCCCATGATGCCCTCGTAACGGGCCAGGACGTTGCTCATCGCGGCATCGAAACCGCCCGAATTGTAGCGATCGCTGGCCGAGACGAATTCATAGTCGAAGCCGAAACGGTCAAGGAAATCGCGCAGCATCGCATTGTTGTGATGCGCAAAGCTCTCATGTGTGCCGAACGGATCGGGAATGCGGCTGAGCGGCTTGCCGAGGTTGGCGCGCAGCAGATCGCCGTTCGGAAGATTGTCTGGCACCTTGCGCAGCCCGTCCATGTCGTCCGAGAAGGCGACGAGCCGCGTCGGCGCGCCGCCGGTCAGCGCTTCATAGGCGCGGCGCACCAGCGTAGTGCGCAGCACTTCCTGGAAAGTGCCGATATGCGGCAGGCCCGAGGGGCCGTAGCCCGTCTCGAACAGCACTGGCAGCGGCGTACCGTCAACGGCCGTTTTGCCCTGCGGATACCGCTTGAGCAGCTTCTGGGCCTCCTGGAAGGGCCAGGCCTTGGATACGCGTGCGGCTTCTATCAGGGCATTTTCAGTCATGGCCGCGCTCATTGGCGAAAAGCGCGATTTTCGCAAGGGTGGAGTCGTTTTCGGGAATGCGGTGTCGCAGCTATCCGCCCAAAGATATTGTCACCCTGAACTTGTTTCAGGGTCCATCCCGCCGCCAACCGGGGATTGAAAAAGCAAGCCGTTGGCGCGGCAAGCGCACCCACGTTTCCTCGTCAACCGCGCGATGGATCCTGAAACAAGTTCAGGATGACGCGGTGTATAGTTGGGAGGTGGGGACCGGCGGGCACGCTGGCCCGCCCTTGCCCCTATCACCCCTCGCGCCAGGACCACTCGTAAGTCAGCGGCGCCTCGCGAAAGGCGAAACGGTCGATGTGGTTCGCCACCACGCCCGTCAGCTTCTCCACATCCTCGCGGCTTTCGCCGGTGATGGCGATGGCGATGCCGCTATCATCCGCGGTCATGGTGGCAACGGCGGTGGGGAAAGTCACCGTACCGGTATCTCCCTCCATCTGCGTTTCCAGCTTATGGCTCCAATGGTTGCACAGCTGCTTCACGTACTTGCCGCCGCTGGCCGTCTTCACGTTTGCTGCGATGGTGTTCATCCTTCGATCCTTTCGATCTTGCGAGTTGCCTCGTCGATGGCATCGGCCACCTTGAGGACCAGTTCGCGGTCCGCGCCGTCCTGCGAGAGGCGGTCGAACATCGCGGTCTTGAGCGCATGCATGGCGCGGCGCACCGGCGCAGGGTCCACCTTGTCGCGCTGGGCGGCAAGCGCGGTGAGGCGCTCCTTGAGTTCGGCAGCCTTGGCGCTGTCCGTCTCGGCCCTGGCGCGGCCCTCGTCGGTCAGCGCGAACGCCTTGCGCGAGGTTTCATCGGCGACTGGCGCGATCAGGCCCGATTCCTCCATATAGGTAAGCGCGGGGTAGACCACGCCGGGGCTGGGCGCATAGTCGCCGCCCGAAAGCGCCTCGATCTCGCGGATCAGGTCGTAGCCATGACGCGGGCTTTCCGCGATCAGCGCAAGGAGCAGCGTCTGCAGTTCAGCCTGATCGAACAGACGCTTGCGGCGTCCACCGCCGGGGCCACCACGACCGCCGCCATCGCGGCCACCGCCGGGACCACCCGGCCCCATGCCCCACCCGCCGCGCCCGCCGGGGAAACCTTCCCCGAACCCGCCGCGACCGCCGAAAGCGCCGGCGCCCATCAGGCCCCGCACCATGGCATGTTTGCCGCGCCGGCCGAGCACTGCACGGACTTCATCCACGCCCTCCTCAGCCCTGGCCATCATCGCGGCCATCAGCGTCTCCCTGTCAAACCCATGGCCATGGCCATGACCGAACCTGCGGCCCCTGCGGCCACGTCCGTGGCCGCGCTCCAGTGTGTTGTCTTCATTTCTCATTTGACGTTCCACATTTCTCATGATGGATCTAAGATATATCTAGAATGATTTCTTGCAAGAGCCAAAAATGTATCGGCCTGTAATTTTTGCGTGAGCATCCCCGCCCCCGCCGTTCCCAAGGCGCCACACCGTCCCTAAGACAGCTTTATGGCCGCCCTGCCCCTTCCCGCACTTCATGCCAGTCACAGCGGTTGCTGGCGGCGCGATGGCGGTTCGACGCGCACGATCTCCAAGGGCGAGGCCGTGACGGTGGCTGCGGACACGCCGCAGCTGATCCTGAACGCCCCGCTGCTGGCAACGCGGCTTGGCTATCCCGACCTGGCCGGGCTGGACCTGCTGGAGCTTTACGCCTTCATCCATCCGGCGCGCTTCGTGGTGCCCACACCCAAGGGCCTCGCCCATGCGCTGGGCCTGACCGAGCCAACCGGAGACCCGGACGTCCCCCGCCTGCTTCAGGAAGCAGCAGGCGCCTTGCTCGAAATGTGCGAGAACGATCAGTGGCCCGAGCGTGAAGGCGCATGGACTGCACTGCAATCGCTCACCAAGATGCGCTGGCCGTGGTCAACCCTGCTATCCGCCCGCGTCCGCCGCCCCGAACGCGCCGAGCGCTGGCTGTTCACCCGCCTGCCCGAATGGGAGGAAACCCCAGAACCCGCGCAGCCCCGCCAGATCGTTCTGGAAGACGAGGCCGTCCTGGCCCGGCTGGCGCAATTGACCGGATCGAGCGCCGAGCAGCGCCCTGGCCAGCGCGCCTACGCCGCCGAAGCCGCGCACGCCTTCGCCCCGCGCGAACGCTCGGGCCGCCCGCATGTCCTGCTGGCACAGGCCGGAACCGGCATCGGCAAGACGCTGGGCTACCTCGCCCCCACCTCGCTGTGGACCGAGCAGTCCGGCGGCACGGTATGGGTTTCCACCTATACCAAGGCGCTGCAACGCCAGCTCCGACAGGAAAGCCGCCGCGCATGGCCGGAACGCCGCGCAGACGGCACCCGCCCGGTCGTGGTGCGCAAGGGGCGCGAGAATTACCTGTGCCTGCTCAATCTGGAGGATGCGCTGCAAGGCGGCTATCAGGGCCGCGCGGCGATCCTGGCGCAGTTGGTGGCGCGCTGGGCCGCCTATAGCCGCGACGGTGACATGATCGGCGGCGATCTGCCGGGCTGGCTGGGCACCCTTTTTCGCCAGCGCGGCATCGCCTCGCTCACCGACCAGCGCGGCGAATGCGTCTATGCCGGCTGCCCGCATTACCGCAAATGCTTCATCGAGCGCGCCACCCGCGCCAGCATCGGCGCCGACCTGGTGATCGGCAACCACGCGCTGGTGATGGTCAATGCCGCGCGCGGCCGCGACCCTGCCTCGCGCCCCACCCGCATCGTCTTCGACGAGGGTCACCACGTTTTCGATGCCGCCGATTCGACCTTTGCCGCCGCCCTCACTGGGGCCGAGGCGATCGAACTGCGCCGCTGGGTGATCGGCCCGGAAAAGAACGCACGCGGCCGCCGCCGGGGCCTTGCCGCGCGCCTTGCCGACATCGCCAGCTATGATGAGGTCGGCGGCAAGGCCATTACCGACGCACGCGCTGCCGCAGAAGCCCTGCCGGGAGACGGCTGGATGCAGCGTCTGGCAGAAAACGCCGCCTCTGGCCCGCTGGAGGAACTGCTCTCGGCGGTGCGCGCCACCGTCTACGCCCGCGACGAAAGCGGCGGTCAGGACGCCGGCTATGCGCTGGAAACCGAGGCGGCCGGGCTGGAGGGCGCTTTCGTCGAAGTATCGCAGGCCGCGCGCATGGCGCTGGTGGAACTGCGCCAACCGCTGATCCGGCTCGGCATGAGGCTGGAAGCGTTGCTGGAAGAACCGCCGGACTGGCTCGACGGCCCCGGCCGCGCGCGGCTGGAAGGTGCCCGCCATTCGCTGACATGGCGCATCGATACCCTTGCCGCGTGGGAATCGCTGCTCAACCGGCTGGGCGGCGCGGCCGATCCCGAATTCGTCGACTGGCTGGCGGTGGACCGGTCCGAGGCGCGCGAATACGACATCGGCATCCACCGCCGCTGGCTCGACCCGATGAAGCCTTTCGCCAAAGTCGTGCTCGAACCGGCGCACGGCGTGATGCTGACTTCGGCCACGCTGCGCGACGGGGAGAACTGGGACAAGGCCGTGGCCAAATCGGGCGCGGCGCAGATCGACGTGGCGCCGCGCCTCTCCGCGCACCAGAGCCCGTTCGACTATGCCGCGCAGGCCGAAGTGCTGATCGTCACCGATGTACCCAAGGGCGATATCCCGGCTTTAGCGGGGGCTTACGGCCGCCTTATCGAGGCATCGCAGGGCGGCGCGCTGGGCCTGTTCACCGCGATCCGCCGCCTGCGCGCAGTCCACGGCCGC
This sequence comes from Novosphingobium barchaimii LL02, assembly GCF_001046635.1. Classification (GTDB taxonomy): domain Bacteria; phylum Pseudomonadota; class Alphaproteobacteria; order Sphingomonadales; family Sphingomonadaceae; genus Novosphingobium; species Novosphingobium barchaimii. Next base: position 554,506 of record NZ_KQ130452.1, on the reverse strand, counting down.
ATCGCCGATCGTCTCGCGCGCGGCGGATTGCCGCTTTACGCCCAGCATGTCGACCCGATCGATACTGGCACGCTGGTCGACATCTTCCGCGACGATCCCGCCGCCTCGCTGCTGGGCACCGATGCCTTGCGTGACGGGGTGGACGTGCCCGGCCATTCGCTGCGCCTGGTGGTTATGGAACAGGTGCCCTGGCCGCGCCCTTCGATCCTCCACCGCGCACGGCGACTGGCGAACGGAGGTAGCGCATACGACGATTCCCTCATCCGCGCGAAGCTGGCGCAGGCCTTCGGGCGTCTGATTCGCAGCCGCGAGGACCATGGCCATTTCGTGGTGCTGTCCCCTGCGTTCCCCTCACGCCTGCTCTTCGCCTTCCCGCAAGGCACCCCGATCCGGCGTATTTCGCTGGAGGAGGCTTTACATCGCGTGGTCGCCCATGCTTCAGGGTCACCGGCGGTCCCGGCCGAAGACACGCGGCCGCTGATCTGATCCCTCGCCTGCAGGAACTGGTTCGCAATCATGAAAACCCTGGGCATTTTCCGCCACGCCAAATCGGACTGGAACGATGCGCGCCTGCGTGATTTCGACCGGCCACTCAACAAGCGTGGCCGGGTTGGCGCGGGCGTCATGGGCAAGCATATCCGCGATTATGGACTCGAGAACCTGGTGGGCTGGAAGCGCATTCTCGCATCCCCCGCCGTGCGCGTGACCCAGACCATCGAACTAGCCGGAGAAGCCGCAGGCGAAACCCCGCCGATCACCTGGGACCGGCGCATCTACCTCGCCAATTCGGCGACGCTGATCGAAGTGCTGCGTGAGCAGGACGGCGATCCCCGCTCCATCATGCTGGTGGGCCACAATCCGGGTCTGGAAGACCTGATCTTCGACCTGGTGCCAGATGACGGCTCAAACCCGCTGCGCGACGTGGTGGAGGACAAGTTCCCCACCGCCGCCTACGCCGTGATCCAGCTCGATATCGAGAACTGGGCCGATCTGGCTGAAAACTGCGGGCGACTTGTCCATCTGGTCCGCCCGCGCGATCTGGACGCCTCGCTGGGACCTGACCTGAACGACTGAACAGGCGGGGATCAACCCGCCTTCTTGGCCTTGTGCTCAGCCAGCAGCTTGTCCAGTTCCTCGATCCTCAGCCGCTCAGGCGTGCCCTTGGCTAGGCCCTTCAGGCGGCAGGCGGCCCACAGGCTCTTGCGCTCGGATTCCAGAGCCTTGAGATATAGATCGGCCATACGTTACTTCCTTTTTCCGGCGCCGCGCGTGCGGCTGCGCCGCTCCGCCAGGCTGTCGGTATTGACGATGTCCTCGGCAGACAGCTTGCGCCATCGCTCAAGGCGGGTGAGTGTCAGCGTGCCCTGCGCCATGGCGGCCTGAATGGCGCACCCCGGCTCGGCCTCGTGACCGCAGTTCGTAAAGCGGCATTCCAGCGTCAGGGCGACGATATCGTCGAACACCTCCGCAATGCCCGAGGTGGCATCCGAAATCTGGAATTCGCGCATGCCGGGGGTGTCCATAAGCCACCCCCCCTGATCCAGCCGGTGCATCTCGCGCACGGTGGTCGTATGCCTCCCCTTGCCGTCGATTTCGCGTACCGCCTGGGTGAGAATGCTGTCCGAACCGCGCAGCGTGTTAACCAGCGTCGACTTGCCCACACCTGACGAGCCCAGCAGCGCAACCGTCTCGCCAAGGCCGCAGCGCCCCGCAAGGCGGGCCACACTGGCGGGATCGCGCGCGTTGACGAGTTCGACCTGAAGGCCCGGCTGCAATTCGCACGCGGCCTCACGAAACGCTTCAGGATCGTTGGTAAGATCGATCTTGGTGAGCACCACGACCGGCGTCACCCCAACTTCGCGCGCAAGGACCAGATAACGCTCCAGCCTCGGAACACTGAAATCCTGGTTGCAGGATGCAACGATGAACAGCGTGTCGACATTGGCAGCGATGAGCTGGATGCTGCGCCCATGCCCCGGGGCCGGACGCTTGAACAGGTTCACGCGGGTCAGGATACGCATCACTTCCTGGCTATCGCGGTCGATAAGCAGCCAATCGCCAACCGTCGGACGATCTTCCTCGCCCTGAGAATTGGAAATGCGGGGTGAAATCATCGCCTCCAGCCCCTCGCCCGCGACCGCGATCATGCCGCGATGGACGGCCATGACGCGAACCGGCTGGCACTGCTGGTCTTCCTCGGCCGACACCTGAGTGCTGAAAACCGGCTTCCAGCCAAGATCGGCGAGAGTGGGAACATTCACTTCCATGAGACTGCGGCAGCGACTTTCTTTTTCGACCCCGGCCAGCGGGGAAAGGACCGGCAGGCGGCCCGGCGATGCCCGCGCGCTATTGCGCACCGCACCCCCTGCCGCCCCAGGCATCCACGGCGCATACAGATCAATGGGTCGGTTGGATATGGCGGCATGCAGCGGGTCAGCACTTGCCCGCATGACAGGCTGACGGGCGCGCCGCTCAGGCTGCTGCCAGCCCCGCTGCGAGAGCAGCGCGAATCGCGGCAAGTTTTCCGAAGAACTCTTCGTCGCCCGACATGGCTGCAATTTCAGGAACTGCTTCCGAAATACTTGCATTAGGCTGCAATACCTGGTCCGCAATCACCTTCTCGGCGCCGCGTAGCGTGTAGCCCTCGCGGTGGACGAGATGGTCGATCTGGGCAATCAACGCCACGTCCTCAGGCCGGTAATACCGGCGCGAACCGCTACGCTTGATCGGACTCAGAGCGGGAAACTGTTCTTCCCAATACCGCAGGACATGAGGACGAATTCCGAGCGCCTTGCCCACCTCGCCAATGGTGCGCAGCGCTTCCGGGTCCTTGCCATCTTCGAACAACGGCGTCGAGCCGTAGATCGCCTTGTGGGCAACCGGGTCGGAGTTGATGTCTGAAACGCTCATACCTGCCTTATCCCGAAGGGTTCTCCCTTCAATCCTGGGCGATACGGTCCTTCAGCATTTGACTGGCCCGGAACGTCATCACGCGCCTTGGCGTGATCGGCACTTCCACGCCCGTCTTGGGATTGCGACCGACCCGTTCGCCTTTATCGCGAAGCAGGAAAGTCCCGAAGCCCGAGATCTTGACGTTCTCGCCGCTGCTGAGGGCCGAGCACATCTGCTGGAGGATCGACTCCACCATGGCAAGCGACTCCGCCCTGGATATGCCCAGTTTCTTGTGAATGGCCTCGGCGATTTCTGCCCTGGTCAAAGTATCTGTTGAGCGCATCAAGCCCGCATCCCCTTCGTGCGCTGATGCAGTGATAATATGAAAAACCACGAAGAAAGCAATGCTGCGTCCAATATTGAACGCAACTGGGCAAATTCAGGCAACCATTAGACCCGAATCAGGCTCGCACCCCACGTAAATCCGCCACCCATGGCCTCAAGCATGACCAGATCGCCGGCTTTAATCCGCCCGTCACGGACTGCCTGGTCCAGAGCGAGAGGAACCGAAGCGGCAGAGGTATTGGCGTGCTGCCCCACTGTCATGACGACCTTCTCGGCCGGCATGTTGAGCTTCCTGGCGGTAGCATCGAGAATGCGCGCATTGGCCTGATGCGGCACCAGCCAGTCGATGTCGTCGGTAGAAAGTCCAACTTCATCAAGCACTTCTCGTAGAACTTGAGCAAGGTTGACGACAGCGTGCCTAAAAACCTCGCGGCCCTTCATGCGAAGCTTGCCGACTGTCCCGGTGGTCGAAGGACCGCCGTCGACGAAGAGCAACTGGTTGTGCGCGCCATCGGCATGGAGACGGGTGGCGAGGATGCCCCGGGGGTTTTCACCGTCTTGGTCCTGCGCTTCGAGAACAACCGCACCGGCACCGTCGCCAAAAAGAACGCAAGTCGTGCGATCTTCCCAATCGAGGATGCGGCTGAAGGTTTCCGCGCCGATTACCAGCGCGCGCTTGGCCATTCCCGTGCGCAACATCGAATCGGCTACGCCGACGGCATAGAGGAACCCGGAGCAAACGGCGGCAACGTCGAAAGCGATCCCGCCCGCGCGGCAGCCCAGGTTGCTCTGTACGATTGTGGCGCTGGCGGGGAACGTCTGATCAGGTGTCGCGGTGGCCAGCACGATCAGGTCGATCGATGCCGCATCGATCCCCGCTGCCTCTATGGCCTTGAGGCCTGCCTCGGTGGCGAGGCTGGACGTGGTTTCGTCCGGCGCGGCGATGTAGCGGTTGGTGATGCCGGTGCGTTCGACGATCCACTCGTCGGTAGTGTCGACCCGCGTTGCGAGATCGGCGTTGCTGACCGCCTGGCGCGGAAGCGCCGAACCCGTCCCTATCATTACCGAACGTAGCATCAGGCGCTTTCTTCCTGGACACGCGGCATACGCAAGGTCGACCCTCCCAGGCGGGCTAGGTCGGCGGTGATGCGCTCGGTCACGTTTTCCTCCAGGAGCCGGGCGGTGACCGCCACGGCATTGGCCACTCCGGCAGCGTTGGCGCTGCCATGGCTCTTCACCACAATTCCGTTGAGGCCAAGGAATACCGCGCCGTTGTGATTGTTGGGGTCGAGATGGTGCTTGAGCAGTTCGGTCGCCGGTCTCGAGATCAGGAAGCCGATCTTTGAACGCAGCGAACTGGAGAAGCCGCGCTTCAGCAGGTCCGCCACAAAACGCGCCGTGCCCTCGACCGCTTTAAGGGCGACATTGCCGGAGAACCCATCGGTGACGACGACGTCGACTTCGCCGCGGCAAATCTTGTCCGCCTCGGTAAAGCCGTCGAACGACATCGACAGATCGCTGGCTGCACCCCTGAGAATGGCTACGGCGTCGCGCACCTCATCAGTGCCCTTGATCTCTTCACTGCCGATGTTGAGCAAACGCACGCGCGGCTGCTCGCGCCCGGTCGCCACGCGGGCATAGGCAGCGCCCATGACCGCGAACTGAACCAGGTTACGGCTGTCGCACTCGGTGTTGGCACCAAGGTCGAGCATAACGACATCGTTGTCGCCCAGAGTCGGCAGCAGGGCTGCAAGCGCGGGGCGATCAATGCCAGGCATCGTGCGCAGTGAAAGCTTTGCGATCGCCATCAACGCGCCGGTATTACCAGCGCTGACGGCCGCGCCGGCATGGCCGAGCTTTACCGCTTCGATGGCCTTGCCCATCGACGTGCCCTTGGCACGCCGCAAGGCCTGGCTCGGCTTTTCCTCGCCGCTGATGACGCCTTCGGTGTGAAGGATCTCGGAGCTGGCCCGCAAGTTGGGATGCGATTCGAGCGCGGATTTGATCCGCGTCTCATCGCCCACAAGCAGGAACTTGAAGCGGTCGTGCCGGCGGCGCGCGAGTGCGGCGCCATCGATCATGACACGCACGCCCTCGTCACCGCCCATCGCGTCAATGGCGATACGCGGCAAACTCATGGGCTCTCTCCGAAATTCGTCAGGTGTCTTTAAACTTCGACCGCGACGATTTCACGACCGTTGTAGTGACCGCAAGCACCGCACAGGTTGTGCGGACGCTTCAGTTCACCGCAGTTCGAGCATTCATGGAATGCTGCGACCGTAAGCGCGTCATGGCTACGACGCATACCGCGGCGTGAAGGGGAAACTTTTCTTTTAGGGACAGCCATTTCGGCACCTGTTCCTGGAACTGCTGTTCTGTAAAAAACGCCGCCAATGGCCGAAGTCGGACATGGCGGCTTGCGAAGGCGCGCCTATACCTCATTTCAGGCGAGTTGCAACCCGTTACTCCCTCGCTCATGACAACCACGAACGAGCCCAGCCAACAGCAGGCCTACCCGGAGTACCGCGAGATGATTCTTCAAACCACCCTGAGCCTTGCGGCAGCGGCAGCCGTACTAAACTTCTGGCTTGCAGTGCGTACCGGCAAGGTCCGCATTGGCAGCAAAGTATGGCACGGCGATGGCGGTAACCCGATTCTCCTGCAGCGCATGCGCGCACATTCGAACTACGTGGAGAATACGCCTTTCGTGCTGATTCTTGTCGCCGCGATCGAAATGACGGGCAAAGGCGGCACCTGGCTCGAGGTCGTCGGCTCGCTCTATATGCTCGCGCGCATCGCCCATGCCTTCGGGATGGACAAGGCCGAGCAATCGCCGCTGCGCGCAATCGGCTTCATCACTACCGTGCTGGTACTGCTCGGCCTGTCGGCAATAGCCGTGCTGATCGCGCTGGGGCACTTCTGAAGTCCGGTAAACGTCATCCGTAAAGGCCCTGTCCCGGTCGGCGGCCATCGAGCGCATCATCGCTGACATAGGGATTCGTCCGGCGTTCCTGCCCGAAGGTACTGACGGGGCCATGCCCGGGCACGAAGGTCACATCATCGCCCAGCGGCCAGAGCTTCTGCGTAATCGAATCGACTAGGTCTTCCAGATTCCCGCGCGGAAAATCCCAGCGGCCGATGCCGCCCCGAAACAAGACATCGCCGACCATCGCGAAACGGCTTGGCGCATGGTGGAATACGACGTGCCCCGGCGTATGACCCGGGCAGTGGACGACGTCGAGTTCCAGTTCGCCAACGGTCACCTTGTCGCCGTCTTCCAGCCAACGGTCGGGCTCGAAAGTATGCGCCTCCATATTCCAGCGGGGGCCGTCATCGGTCAGCTGGGCGATCCAGAATCGGTCTTCCTCGTGCGGCCCTTCGATCGGGACGCCGAGTTCCTTGGCGAGCACTCCCGCCTGGCCGCAGTGATCGAGATGACCATGCGTGACGAGAATCTTCTCGATTGTGACGCCTGTCTTCTCGATAGCCTGCTTCAGCTTCGGCAGATCGCCCCCCGGATCGACAAGCGCGCCGCGCATGGTAGCCGTGCACCACAAAAGCGAGCAGTTCTGCTGGAGCGGGGTCACGGGAATAATGCCCACGCGCATGGCTTGCTGGACGGGGGCCTGCTGGACGGCCGTATCGGTGTTTTGGGTCATGCCGGCAAAAATGGCCGTACCTCCGCACGATTGCAACCACGCTAAATTCTTCCGCCCTTCCACACGACCCGGCCGATGACCTCCACATCCTGCGGCGCACATTCGACCGGTGGATAAGCAGCGTTGTCGCTGATCAACACGATCACGCCGGAACGGGCAGTGTCGAGCCGCTTGACCAGCAAACTTTCCCCTAAACGCACGACGTGAATCCCGTCACGCCGAGGCCGTAGCGCACGATCCACTAAGATCTCGTCGCCGTCGCGCAAGGTCGGCTCCATCGAATCGCCGCTCACGACGATGGTCGACAGATGGCCCGGCTGGAGCCCCATCGTGCGCAGCCAGCGACTCGAGAAACGGATGGTATCGAAAGCCGCTTCCCCTTCCGCGAGAGAGCCTGGCCCAGCCGAGGCACCGATGGCCAGGCGCGGCACATCGATCCAGTCCGATTTCCTCGACGTGTCGGCAATGGCGTAGGAATTATCCCTCATCCGGCCCAGTTCGTCTTCGCCGACCCCGAAGAACCGGGCGAGCATTCCACGATCCTGCTCTTCCAACCGCCGGGGACTGCCCTTGCGTACAAATTGTTGAAGATAGCTCGGGTTTTTCCCGAGCATTTGCGAAAGCCGCGTCAAGCTGACCCGGCGTTCGTCAGCCAGTTCCAGCAAGCGGCGGCGGGCAGGATCAATTTCCATCTTGTAACCATACTCGTAGGAAATTTCCTAGACAAGTAGGATTTCGAATGGAACATAATGGGAACAGAAAGACGAATCCCACAGAAAGGACCTGCCAGGATGCTCCTGCGCAAGATCGAGCGCTTCCTGCGCGAAACCAAGATGCCCTGGACCAAGTTCGGTCGCCTGGCCGCCCAAGACCCGCGTTTTGTGGCCGATCTGCGCAATGGCCGCCTGCCTCGCGACCAGACAGCCGCCCGCGTCGAGCAGTTCATGAACACCTATCAAACCCGATCGATCGAGGACCGCCATGCCCTGTGATGCCCTTCCCACCCCCGCTTCCCACGACCTGCGCCAAGGCGACGAAACGCCCGCCGCACCTGCCCGCTCCCAGCGCGGCCCATGGCTGCGGCTATTGGCGGAAATGCTGCAGTTGGCCGGTGGGTCCGCGCAGTTCCTGCTCCACACCGAAAAAGCGTGGTCGAGCGCGACCTTCACCGGATCACGCCACGTCGTGGTGCTCGAATTCCATGGCGTCGATGGGATAGTGCAGGGCGAGGACTATGTTGCCGCCCTGCCCGAGCATGAGTTCACCATAGCCGGCCAGATTGTGGCCGACGCCTCAGTGATCGCGGTGGAACACCACGTCTCTCCGCAACCGCGCATGACGGTGGAGGCGCAGTTGCTACTTCTGGAAGACTGCTGAAAAAACGCCGATCAGGGCGCGAGTACGAAAAAAGGCCCGTCATCCCCAAACAGATGACGGGCCTTGTTTCTACAAGCGATGCAAATTCTCAGAGGGCCCGGGACATTTCCTTGATCTCGGTATTGAGGATGCTGTCGTTCTCGGAATAATCGACCGGGCAGTCGATGATGTGCACGCCCGGCGTATCGCGGCAATGGACGAGCAGTTCCTGCAGGTGCCCCGAGCTTTCCACGCGGTACCCGTTGGCGCCGTAAGCCTCGGCGTACTTCACAAAATCGGGATTGCCGTAGGACAGGCCGAAGTCGGCAAATCCCATGTTCGCCTGCTTCCAGCGGATCATGCCATAGGCATTGTCGTTCAGGATCAACACCGTCAGGTCGAGACCGAGGCGAACCGCCGTCTCCACTTCCTGGCTGTTCATCATGAAGCCGCCATCACCGCACACCGCCAGCACCTTGCGCCCCGGATAGACCATCGCGCTTGCCATGGCCGAGGGCAGCCCGGCTCCCATCGTCGCCAGCGCATTGTCGAGCAGCACCGTGTTCGGGCCGCGCGCGCTGTAGCCGCGCGCGAACCAGATCTTGTAGATCCCGTTGTCTAGGCAGATGATCGCATCGTCGGGCAGCGCATCGCGCACCTGCTGGACCGCATGCGGCGGGAAGATCGGGAAACGCTCGTCGGCGGCCAGCTTTGCAGTGTGCTCCACCTCGGCCTGGCGGTAGCGCAGCATCGCGTCGAAGCTCCACTTTTCGGACGGGGTGATGGCTTCCTTGATCTGCCACATGGCATTGGCGATATCGCCGATCACTTCGATATGCGGGAAGTAGACGGGATCGACCTCGGCCGTCTTGGTCGAGACGTGGATGACGGTCCGGTCGTCGCGGGTGCCGTCGTTGGTCATGAAGAAAGGCGGCTTCTCGATCACATCATGCCCGATATTGACGATGCAGTCGGCATCCTCGATCGCGCGGTGCACGAAATCGCCGGCCGACAGCGCGGCGCAGCCGAGGAATTTGGGGTGACGCTCATCGATCACGCCCTTCCCCAGCTGTGTGGTGAGGAACGGGATGCCGGTCTTCTCGACAAATTCGCCGAGCATCTTGCTGGTCATCTTCCGGTTGGCGCCGGCGCCGATGACCAGCACGGGCCGCTTCGCCTTCTGCAGCGCGTCGACCGCCTGAACGATCGACTTCACGTCCGCCGTGGGTCGGCGCACGATCGAGCGCGGCACAGGGCGCGAGTCGGTGTGTTCGTCTGCGATATCCTCGGGCAGTTCAATATGAGTGGCGCCCGGCTTTTCTTCCTCCGCAATGCGGAACGCCTCACGCACGCGGCTGGGGATGTTATCCGAGGACGCCATCTGGTGCGCGTACTTCGTGATCGGCTGCATCATCGAAACCACGTCGAGGATCTGAAAACGGCCCTGCTTGGACTTCTTGATCGGCTTCTGGCCCGTGATCATCAGCATCGGCATACCGCCCAGCGTCGCATAGGCGGCCGCCGTCACGAAGTTCGTCGCGCCCGGACCCAGGGTGGAAAGGCACACGCCCGCCTTGCCGGTATGCCGCCCATAGGTCGCAGCCATGAATCCGGCACCCTGCTCATGCCGGGTGAGGATCAGCTTGATCTGCTTGGAGCGGGAAAGCGAATCGAGAAAATCGAGGTTTTCCTCTCCCGGAACGCCGAAGATGTACTCGACACCTTCCTGCTCCAGACATTCTATGAACAAGTCCGATGCCTTGCGCTTGTCGCTTTCAGCCATAATCCGCTTTCCCCACATTTCGTTGCCGGCTTGTACCGTGCGGCCGGTTGCTCCCGAGGCTGATACGCGATTTGCCTCGGGCATCTCCCTGATGAATTCGATAGCCTCCTGGCAAAACTAATAGGAACAGGCGCGCGCGTACACCCGAAGAATGACGGATGGGATCAGCATTGTCGCATCAGTAACCTTGCGAAAGGTCGACTTGATGTTCGAGCGCTTCACCCCGGCAATAGCGTTCGAGGTTACCGAGGAACCGCGCCGTGCCCCGCGCCAGCAGCGCATCCTGCGCGCGGCCCGACAGGTGCATCGAGATATGCACATTCTGGCGCGACCACAACGGATGGTCGGACGGCAACGGCTCAGGCGTGGTGACGTCGAGGAACGCGCCGCCCAGATGTCCCGAATCGATCGCCGCCAGCAGCGCATCCTGATCGAGGACGGTGCCGCGCGCGAAGTTGAGCAGGCTCGCACCCGGCTTCATCGCGGCGAACTGGTCCGCGCCGAACATGCCGGTGGTTTCCGGCGTGGAGGGCACTATCAGGATCACCCAGTCGAACCTGCCCAGAGCGCCCTGCCACTCGTTCTGGCCAAGGTCGCCGGGACCGGGACGGCGGCGCGCGCTGGTGACCTTGGCCCCGAAAACCCGCAGCATTTCGGCAATGCGCGAGCCGATCTCACCTGCGCCGATCACCAGCACTTCGGCATCCAGCAATTCACGCTTGCCAGGAGGTTCCATCAACCATTCGTGACGATCCTGCGCCCGCACGACCTCGCGCCAGCCCTTGGCCATCGTCAGCATTCCCATGACCGCGTATTCGGAAACCGTCTGCGCATGAATGCCCGCGCCGTTGGTGAGGGCCACACCGCGCGCGCGCAAAATAGGCAGCGGCAGCCAGTCGACGCCCGAGGACATGGCATTGTACCACTTCAGGCCTTCCATCAGCGAAATCGCCTCGGCGGCCACTGGCGGTTTTATCATGTCCAGCCATGCCACTTGCGCGCGCGGCGCCAGCGCCATGAGTTCGTCGGTGTCGCTGAACCACAAAGGCTCGACGCCCTCAGGCAGCTTGCCCTCAAGCAACGGGCGCGAAAGGGCGTTGAGAACGGCGACGGTCATGGGCAGCTCCGCTGGACGGCAAAGACCCAAACTCGGCGCGGTAACCGGCGGTTACAAGAGCGGGTTTTGCATCAGCGTTGCCGCCCTGCGCATCGCAGCGCCGAGAACTTTCAGCCCAGCTTCCACTCCCAGCCGAGCGGATCGCCGTCCATCGCCTCGACGCCCTTGGCGGCAAGTTCATCGCGCAGGGCATCGGAAGTCGCGAAGTCCTTCTCGGCACGGGCCTGCCTGCGGCGGGCCAGCACGTCGTCGATCTCCGCTTCAGCGATCGCTGCCGTCTTGGGACGCAAGCGAAGGTCGGCGCGCGAAGTGCTGAACAGGTCCAGGCCCAGCACCGCGTCCATCGCCTCGACAACCGCGCGCTTGGCCGAAGGATCAACCTTCTTTGCGGCAAGCACCTCCTCCAACGCAGTCAGCGCTATGGCCGTGTTGAGATCCTCGCCGATCGCCTTCTCGAACGTTTCGAGCATTGGCGCCAGCTTGGGATTCCCGAACGCCGCCGACCCATCGACCGCTTCCACATCGGCGAGGCGCTCGGCCACGATAATCATGCGCTTGAGGCGCACGAGCGCGGCGGCAAGGCCTTCCCAGCTGAACTCCAGCTCGCTGCGGTAATGCGCCTGAAGGCACATCATGCGGTAGCCCAACGGGTGATAGCCCTTGTCGATCAGCAGTTGCAGGCGCAGGAACTCGCCCGAAGACTTGCTCATCTTGCCGGAGCGTTCGACGAGAAAATTGTTGTGCATCCACACTCTGGCGCCCGAATTTGCGGGAACATCCAATCCATTCGTGCAGCAGAATGCCTGGTTCTGGGCGATCTCGTTGGGGTGGTGGATTTCGCGGTGATCGATGCCGCCGGTGTGGATGTCGAACGGAAAGCCTAGCAGGTCGCCGCTCATCACCGAGCATTCCAGGTGCCAGCCGGGAGCGCCCGCACCCCAAGGCGAATCCCACTCCATCTGGCGCTTCTCACCCGGCGGCGTCTTGCGCCAGATCGCGAAGTCGGCGGCGTTGCGCTTGCCGTCGACGGCCTCGATGCGGCCCTCGCCCTCGTCCGTCACCGCGCGGGCGAGGCGGCCGTAGTCGGCCACGGTCGAAACGTCGAAGTAAAGGCCACTTTCGATTTCGTAGCAGTGGTTTGGCGCGATCTTCTCGGCAAATTCGATCATCTGCGGCACGTAATCGGTGGCGATTGACCACTTCGCAGGCTGCCGGATATTGAGCGCGGCGATGTCGGCCCAGTAAGCCTGTGTGTAGTGCGCCGCGATGTCCCAGATCGACTGCGCAGCCACGCGCGCCATCTTCTCCATCTTGTCCTCGCCGGCATCAGCGTCGTCGGTCAGGTGGCCGACGTCGGTGATGTTGATGACGTGGGTGAGCTTGTAGCCCTTGTGGCTCAGTGTCCGCCCCAGCACATCGGCGAAGACGTAGGCGCGCATGTTGCCGATGTGGGGATAGTTGTAGACCGTTGGCCCGCAGGTATAGACGCGCGCTTCGCCCTGATGAACAGGCCGGAACGGCTCAAGCTGGCGGGTAAGGCTGTTGAACAGCGTCAGGTTCGATGCGTCGGTCATAGGCCTAGGCGCATAAGCGGCGAAGCGGCGCAGTCAAGCCGCGCCGCCGCTCACTCCTCCTCGAACAATCCGGCCAGTTGTTCGATCATCGTGCCGCCGAGTTGTTCGGCGTCCATGATCGTCACGGCGCGGCGGTAGTAGCGGGTTACGTCGTGGCCGATGCCGATGGCGACAAGCTGGACCGGCGACTTCGATTCGATCCATTCGATCACCCGGCGCAGGTGCGCTTCGAGGTAACCGGCGGAATTCACCGAGAGAGTGGAATCGTCCACCGGCGCGCCGTCGGAGATGACCATCAGAATGCGGCGGTCCTCCTGCCGGGCGAGCATCCGGCTATGCGCCCACAGCAGCGCCTCGCCGTCGATGTTTTCCTTCAGCAGGCCTTCGCGCATCATCAGGCCGAGGTTCTTTTTGGCCCGGCGCCACGGCTCGTCAGCCTTCTTGTAGACGATGTGGCGCAAATCGTTGAGGCGGCCAGGATGCGCGGGCTTGCCGCTGGCAAGCCAGGCCTCGCGGCCCTGTCCGCCCTTCCAGGCGCGGGTGGTGAAGCCCAGGATCTCGACCTTGACGCCGCAGCGCTCCAGCGTGCGCGCGAGAACGTCGGCGCTGATCGCGGCGATCGAGATCGGGCGTCCGCGCATCGAGCCGGAATTGTCGAGCAGCAGGGTGACGACGGTGTCCTTGAACTCGACATCGCGCTCAACCTTGTAGGACAGCGACTGCCCCGGCGAAACGACCACGCGCGCCAGCCTGGCGGCATCGATCAGGCCTTCTTCCTGGTCGAAATCCCACGACCGGTTCTGCTGTGCCATCAGGCGGCGCTGCAGGCGGTTGGCAAGGCGCGTCACCACGCCCTGCAGCCCCTTGAGCTGCGCATCGAGATAAGCGCGCAGGCGGGTGAGTTCTTCCTCGTCGCACAAGTCCGATGCACCGACGACTTCGTCGAAGGCCTCGGTGAAGACCTTGTAGTCGAAACTGTCGGGAATGTCGGTCCAGGGGCGGTTGGGACGCACGGGGAGCATCCCCTCGTCCCCTTCCTGTCCCTCCTCGCCTTCCTCCATGTCGTCGGACGTTTCGCCCTCCGATTCGCTTTCGCCTTCATCCTCGCCGGATGCGGGTTCGGCGGCCATTTCGGCTGGGTTCTGGTCCTGACCCTGCTCGCCGCCGTCCTCCTGCTCCTCGGTCTCCTCGTCGCCGTCCATATCGTCGGCTTCGTTGGGTTCCTGTGGGACTTCCTCGGAGCGGGTCAATTCCAGGTGCTGGAGCATGTCGAGCGAAAGCGACTGGAAAGCGCGCTGGTCCTCCAGCGAACTGGCCAGCGCATCGAAGTCCTTGCCGGCCTTCTGCTCGATCCATTTGCGGACCATGTCGACACCGGGGACGGCAATCTCGGGGATCGGCTGGCCGGTCAGCTTCTCGCGCAGCAGCAGCGCCAGTGCGGTCGGGATCGGCACTGCGTCAGGCGTATCGGCGCGGGAAATCGGGTCCGACGCGATACGCGCCATCAGTGCCGCGTCGAGGTTATCGGCCATGCCGGCATAGGCGTTGGCGCCCAGCGCCTCGTAGCGCACCGCCTCGACCGCATCGTAGGCAGCGCGCGCCGATGGCTCGGAAGGAGCCTTGCGCATGTGCAGCTTGTCGTCGTGGTGGCGCAGTTTCAGCGCGAAACTGTCGGCATAGCCACGGGCCTGCATGGCGGCTGCGCGTGGCAGGCTGCGGCCGGGCATCGGCACGCGGAAGGTGGTGCCGGTGGAACTGGGCGCGTCGGACGTCCAGTTGACCTCCACCTCCGTCTCCTGCGCGATGGCGCGCGAGGCGCCGGTGAGGACGGACTTGAAGCGGTCTGCGGGAGATTCGTCGGACATGCACCCCAGCTAGCGCATGACGGCGCGCGGCTCAAATGAGCGATGTGTCAGGGGGTGGTTTAGCGGGGGGCTTCGACAGGCTCAGCCTGAGCGGAATTTCGAAATCACGGTGTTTCGATACCGTTGTACTTGCCCGCTTTCGTCATCCCACGTCCGTCACCCTGAACTTGTTTCGGGGTCCATCGCGCCGTCCGTCCCGCCCCTCGAAATCGGAAAATCGACAGGGCCGATGGCGAAACCGCGTTCCAGTTATGGCTGCCCGGTGGACCCTGAAACAAGTTCAGGGTGACGGGGTGTGATGAGCATGGATATGCGATGGCGGCGGAGGTTTTGGGTAGGTCCCAGGCCATTTTCCGTCGTCCCGGCCCATGCCGGGACGACGGATCAGGATCAGATCGACTGGCCGGTCTTGGCCCAATCGGCCATGAATCCTTCGATGCCCTTGTCGGTCAGGATGTGCTTGAACAGGCCCTTGATGACGGCCGGCGGCGCGGTCATCACGTCGGCCCCGATCTTGGCGCACTGCAGGACGTGCACGCCGTGGCGGATCGAAGCGGCGAGGATCTGCGTCTCATAGGCGTAGTTGTCGTAGATCAGGCGGATGTCGCTGATCAGGTCGATGCCATCGAAGCCATTGTCGTCGTGACGGCCGATGAAGGGCGAGATGAACGTCGCGCCGGCCTTGGCGGCGAGCAGCGCCTGATTGGCCGAGAAGCACAGCGTCACGTTGACCATAGTGCCTTCGCCGGTGAGAGCCTTGCAGGTCTTCAGGCCGTCGATGGTGAGCGGCACCTTGATGCAGACGTTGTCGGCGATCTTGCGCAGCACTTCGGCCTCGCGCATCATGCCGGCGTGGTCTAGCGCGACGACTTCGGCGCTGACCGGGCCATCGACGATGCCGCAGATTTCGCGCGTCACTTCCATGAAATCACGGCCCGACTTGGCAATGATGGAGGGGTTGGTGGTCACGCCGTCGAGCAGGCCGGTGTCGGCAAGCTCCTTGATGTCGGCGATATCGGCGGTGTCGACGAAGAACTTCATGGTGCTGGTCCTGTAAGGCTGGCCAAGGGGGCGATTCTTGCGCGCCCTATAGGGAAAGGCCGGCGACGGGGCCAGTACCGTCGCACCGCAGCGCGGGGGAAGCGAACCTGTCGCAGCCCCCGCGATCACTCACAGCAGTCTTAGGGCCGCGATCAGTACCGGATCGTTGGTTGCAGCCGGGTTGGCACGGATTTCCCCTTCTTGGGCGCCGATCTCGTACCAGATGGCGTTGTCAGCGCCCAAAGCGAGAGCATGGGCGGCGTCCGTGATGTTCACACCCGTCAGTGCCGCAAGCGCCTGCGACAGAATCGGATCGTCAGCCACGCTCATCACCCGGCCCAGTTCCGGGATCATCGCGTTGACAAGCGAGGGGCCCATCGACTGGCGCAGATAAGTCGTCGCCGCCGTGCTGCCCCCGCGCAGCAGCGCAAGAGCATCGCTGACAGTCAGCCTGCTCACCGCGTCGTTGACCAGCGGCGCCGCAACGCGGGCACCGTCTTCGGCGACATTGTTGAGTTCATGCTGCAACTTCTCGCGGAACAGCGGCGACTTCAGAATTTTCGCGGCCGCCGAACCCGAGCGTCCGAACAGCACCGGCATGTCGATTCGGGACACTGCGCTGTCCCAGAAACCGTCAGGCTGGGTTAGCCTTGCGAAGGCACGCTGGCTGGAAAGGGTCAGCAACCGCTGGATCACGTCCGTCGTGCTGGGCTTGCCCATCGTCGCGCAGCCGGGCAGCGCCAGCAGCGCACCCGTCGCAAGAATACCCGCGACCACCGACCTGCGGTTGACGCCCTGCGCCATGCCGACGGGGGCCATCAGGCCTTCGATAAAACCATCTTCCCGCATTCCATCCACGCCCGATCCCCAATTGCGCATCTTCCACTCCTTCACGAGCCAATCCGCCAGTGCCTATATGGCACCAGATGAAACGTGTCCGACTCCTTGTCTTCAACGCTGCCCTCGGCGTCCTCGACTATCGCGTACCGGAAGGGATGACGATAGAATTCGGATCGATCGTCGTCGCGCCGCTCGGACCGCGGCAGGTACTAGGCATCGTCTGGGAGCCTGAACGCCTCAGCGGCAAGGAAGTGCCTGAATCGAAACTACGACCTTTGTTGGAAGTGATGCCCGCCCCGCCCATCCCCGAACGGCTGCGGCGGTTGATCGAGTGGACGGCTGATTACTACTGCGCGCCGCTGTCCTCTGTGGCCCGCATGGCGCTGGGCAGCATGGCGGCGCTGCGCGGCGGCGGCACCACGACGGAATACCGGCTGACCGGCACCGAACCGGCGCGCCTCACGCCCCAGCGCGCCGCCGCGCTCGACGCCCTGCAGCACGAGCAAGGCTCGATCCGCGAACTGGCGGAGCTGGCCAGCGTCTCCGAAGGCGTGCTGCGCGGGATGGTCGGCGCGGGGCTGCTCGAACCGGTGGTGGTCGACCTCGACCGGCCCTACCCCGCTGCCCGGCCGGCATTCGCCGTGCCTCAGCTCAACGACGAACAGCGCGCGGCGGCGGACATTTTCGTCGGCGCCGTTACCGAGCGCAAATTCGCCCCCTTCCTGCTCGACGGCGTCACCGGCTCCGGCAAGACCGAGTGCTATTTCGAAGGCGTGGCCGAGGCGATCCGCGAAGGCCGCCAGGTGCTGGTGCTGCTGCCCGAGATCGCGCTGACCGAAAACTTCCTGCGCCGCTTCGAACACCGATTCGGCGTGCAGCCGGTGCTCTGGCACTCCTCCCTCAAGTCCAGCGAGCGGCGCCGGGCGTGGCGCGCGGTCGTGCTCGGCAGCGCTCAGGTCGTCGTAGGTGCCCGCTCGGCGCTGTTCCTGCCTTATGCGAATCTGGGCCTGATCGTGGTGGACGAGGCGCATGAAATCTCATTCAAGCAGGACGACGGGGTGCGTTACAACGCCCGCGACGTGGCGGTGATGCGCGCCAAGTTCGAGAAGGTTCCGGTCGTCCTCGCCAGCGCCACTCCCGCGCTCGAATCGATGCAGCTTGCCGAGGCAGGCGTCTACCGCAAGATCGATCTCGTCGGGCGGTATGGCGGCGCACAGCTGCCTGACATCCAGATTTTGGATCTGCGCAGTGAAGTGCCCGAACGCGGCCGCTGGCTGGCGCCCCGGCTGGTAGAGGCGATGAAGGACCGGCTGGCCAAGGGCGAACAGTCGCTGCTGTTCCTCAACCGGCGCGGCTATGCGCCGCTGACGCTATGCCGCCACTGCGGCTTTCGATTCCAGTGCCCCAACTGCACCGCCTGGCTGGTGGAGCACCGCTTTTCCAAGCGGCTGGCCTGCCACCACTGCGGTCATGAAGTGCCCGTGCCCGAGGCCTGCCCCGAATGCGGCACCGGTGACTGCCTCGTCGCGTGCGGCCCCGGCGTGGAGCGCATCGCTGACGAAGTGGCGGAAATCCTGCCCGAAGCCCGTACCGCGCTGGTCACCTCGGACACGATGAACACGCCCGAGGCGATCGGCGATTTCGTCGCGATGGCGGAAGGGCGCGCGATCGACATCATCATCGGCACACAGCTCGTCACCAAGGGCTACCACTTCCCCGAACTGACGCTGGTGGGCGTAGTCGATGCCGATCTCGGCCTCGAAGGCGGAGACTTGCGTGCGGCGGAGCGCACCTATCAGCAGGTCGCACAGGTCGCCGGACGCGCCGGGCGCGGGGCAAAACCGGGCGAAGTGCTGATCCAGACCCGCCACCCCGCCGCCTCGGTGATCCAGGCCCTCGCCAATGGCGACCGCGACGCCTTTTATGCCGCCGAAACCGAGGCCCGCCGCGATGCCGGCGCTCCCCCATTCGGCCGCTGGGCGGCGATCATCATCAGTTCCGAGGATCAGGCGGAAGCCTTGTCCGCCGCCCGCGCCATCGGCGGAACCGCGCCGAACCTTCCGGACATGCTGGTGCTGGGCCCGGCCCCCGCGCCCCTGTCCCTGCTGCGCGGACGCCACCGCTTCCGCCTGCTCATCAACGCGCGGCGTTCGGCCGAATTGCAGAAGACCTTGCGCGAATGGCTCGACCCACTCGAATTCCCGCGCGGGGTGCGGGTGAACATCGACATCGACCCTTATTCGTTCGTCTAGGCCGCGGTTCGCTTCCAGCGCGGCGGCAGGAACCGGCCCTGGCGATGGGCGTAGATCAGCAAGACGACGCCCGCGCTGCTCGCCGCGACCAGCGCCACGGCCGAAGCCTCCAACCCGAAGGCGCCGCCGGTAAGCCATTGCGGGCCCATCAACCGCGTCTCGAGCAGGCCGACGGGAGGCTTGCCGCCAGATACCGGGATCGAAAAGACCCACCCTTGGGTGAAATTCCAGGCCATGTGCAGCCCGATTGGCGCCCATAACCTGCGCGTCACCAGATAGGCCGAACCCAGCAGGATGCCTGCTTCGCAGGCGATGGCGAATGCGGCAAACAGGGTCGCGCCAGGATTCGTCAGATGCGCCAGTCCAAAGAACGCCGATGTCGCCGCCAGCGCCACCCATGTCCCGAACATCGCTTCGAGCTGGCGCTGAATGACACCGCGAAACAGTGTTTCCTCGATCATCCCGCTAGAAAACGCGATGCCAAGCCATATCCATAATTCACCCATACCCCGCAGGCCCGTCACCGAAAACCCGCCAAGCAGCGCGACTATGCCGGTTATCAGGGTGAACAGGGCCGCCCCTCCCAATGCACCTGCGGCCATTTCGTGCACGGCGCGCATACGCCGGGCAGGCTCGCGCGGCGCTCGCTCCACCCAGCGACGAAAGGCAAAGTAAGCAAGGAGGCTGCAAGCGCCGGTCACCACCCCGGTCAGTGCCGCAAATATGGATGCACCGCCCGGCAGAAGCAGCTTGAGAATAATGGCAGGCAGAGTTGCTCCCAGGATCACGAGGAGGGCACCCAGCGGCAACAACGTCAAAGGATGCGCCGTGAACCGCCGCAGGCGTCCCGGCCGCGCCTTCTCCGGTGCAGGCAGCGGGCTGGCCCCGTTTGTCGTCATTCCCCTGCTCGCTCGCGCCGCAGCAATTCGCGCTTGATCGCCTCGCCGTATGCATAGCCGCCGACGGTGCCGTCGGAACGGATGACGCGGTGGCAGGGGATCAGCACCGCCACGTTATTCGCGCCGTTGGCCGAGCCTGCCGCGCGTACTGCGCCGGGCTTGCCAATGGCAGCGGCGATCTGCGCGTAGTTGCGTGTTTCGCCCGAGGGAATACGCTGCAATTCACGCCACACCGCTTCCTGAAAAGCCGTGCCCTGCACATCGAGCGGGATGATTCGGGAAGTGCCCGGTTTCTCCACCGCACCGACGACATCCGCTAACAGGGCCGCAAAATCCTTCCCACCCTCAACCAGTTCAGCCTTCGGAAAGCGCGTGGCCAGGTCCTGATACCGTTCCCCGAAGGACAGCCGGCATACGCCCTTGTCCGTAGCGGCGACCAGCATTTCGCCAAGGCTGGTGGGCACGACCGCCCAGCGGATCGTCACGCCGCTGCCGCCGTCACGCCATGCGGACGGTGTCATGCCCATCCTCGCGCGGCTCGCTTCGTAGAAACGCGAGGGCGCACCGTAACCTGCCTCGTAGATCGCTTCGGTAACACTGGTGCCTTGGCTGAGCGCTTCCCCTGCCCGCTCGGCCCGGCGGGCGCGCAGGTATTCGGCGGGCGAAATTCCGACCGCGCGCTTGAACACGCGTTGAAAATGGGCGGGGCTATACCCTACTTCATCCGCCAACCGCGCCAGGGACGGCACTTGCTCGACATCGGCAAGAGCGCCAAGCGCGCGCTTCACCGCTTCCTCGTCGCGCGCGAGGTCGCCCGGCCGGCAACGCAGACAGGCGCGCAGCCCTGCTACTTCCGCCTGCTCCGGATCATGAAAGAAGCGCACGTTCTCACGCCGGGGATGGCGGGCCGAACAGGACGGGCGGCAATATATGCCCGTCGACAGCACACCGGTGACGAAGCGACCATCGAAGGCGCGATCGCGTGCAAGCACGGCCTGCCACGCCCGCTCGTCGCTTACGCTTTCACCAACCTCGATAGGTTCGGGCTTCACAGTCCGTCTCCATGGCGCTCGATGCGCGCCGCGAAGCATCCATAGGCCGCATTGTGCGCGTGTATGCAAGCTACCTGGGGTATCGCCAGCAAGGCCCGTATGGCAACGTCCGCCTCATCCGGTGCAGCAAGGCTCGCCG
Organism: Novosphingobium barchaimii LL02; assembly: GCF_001046635.1. Classification (GTDB taxonomy): domain Bacteria; phylum Pseudomonadota; class Alphaproteobacteria; order Sphingomonadales; family Sphingomonadaceae; genus Novosphingobium; species Novosphingobium barchaimii. Next base: position 533,692 of record NZ_KQ130452.1, on the reverse strand, counting down.
CGTGCAGCATGCCTTGCGCATCGAACCCGCGCAGCGACAATGCCCGCCCCGAGAAGACCGGCGGCAGGCAATCGACGAAAGCCTGCGCCTGCTCCGTGTCCTCCCGGACATATATCGCATGGGCGCTGCGGTACGGATTGGCGACATCGTGGCTGGTGAAATTCAGCAGGATCAGGCTCTCGCCCGCCCTCGCATCCTCCAGGCTGACCCGGCAGGGAAAGCCGCGATCAGCGTCGGCGAACACCCGTCTCGCGTTCATACGCCCAAGTTCTTCTGCGGTCTTGCCGTAATACTTCACGAAGGCGCCGCGCGGCAGGCCGGCGATTCGATAGGCCATCGGAAAATCTCCTCTGCGAATTCACGACGCTCATTGCACCGCCCGGATTCCAGAGCCTTCCCGCCTGTTGCTTTTAAACAAGACACCTGCCGTTTGTCCCCAGAGACCAAGGGGCACCTTGCATCATGACAGTATCGTCGCTATGCGCGCCCCGTCTGCGGGCTGGGGGAGCACGCTGTTGCTATGCGCCCCAAGTGGCCCGCCCACTCGATGTAAGGATAGGACGCGCGTGGAGAATTCCGGGGGCATCAAAGCCAGCTTGCAAGGTCGCTACGCTTCGGCGCTGTTTGATCTTGCTAGCGAAAACGGCGCCATCTCGGCGGTCGAGAACGACCTCGAGGCGATCGGCCAGGCGATCAAGGAAAGCTCGGACTTCGCGGGCCTGATTCGCAATCCGCAGGTCAGCCGGACTGCGGCCGCCGCTGCGATGGATGGCGTTGCCGGCGTTCTGGGCCTGTCGCCGCTGACGAAAAACTTCGTCGGCGTTCTGGCCAACAACCGCCGCCTTTCCGCCCTGCCCCAGATCATCAGCGCTTTCGCTGCTATCGCCGCCGCCCAGCGCGGCGAGTCGACCGCGCAAGTCACTTCCGCCCACGCACTGACCGACGAACAGGTCGAACAGCTGCGCGGCAAGCTGGAAGCGCGCGAAGGCCGTACCGTCAAAATCAAGACCAGCGTCGACCCGGACCTCCTCGGCGGTCTCGTCGTCACCATCGGGTCCAAGCGCATCGACAGCTCGATCCGCACCCGACTCAATTCGCTCGCCCAGGCCATGAAGGGCTAAGAAAGGCAGAACAATGGATATCCGCGCAGCAGAAATCTCGAAGGTCATCAAGGACCAGATCGCCAGCTTCGGCACCGAGGCCCAGGTTTCGGAAGTTGGTTCGGTTCTGTCGGTCGGCGACGGCATCGCCCGCATCCACGGCCTCGACAACGTCCAGGCCGGCGAAATGGTCGAGTTCTCGAACGGCGTTCAGGGCATGGCCCTCAACCTCGAGGCCGACAACGTCGGCGTCGTGATCTTCGGCTCGGACGCCGAGATCAAGGAAGGTGACGTCGTCAAGCGCACCGGCACGATCGTCGACGTTCCCGTCGGCAAGGGCCTGCTGGGCCGCGTCGTCGACGCACTGGGCAACCCGATCGACGGCAAGGGCCCGATCGTCGCTGAAAAGCGCGCCCGCGTCGAAGCCAAGGCTCCCGGCATCATCCCGCGCAAGTCGGTGCATGAGCCCGTGCAGACCGGCCTCAAGGCCATCGATGCCCTCGTTCCCGTCGGTCGCGGCCAGCGCGAACTGATCATCGGTGACCGTCAGACCGGCAAGACCGCCGTCGCCATCGACACCTTCATCAACCAGAAGGAAGCGAACCAGGGCACGGACGAGAGCAAGAAGCTCTACTGCATCTACGTCGCCGTTGGCCAGAAGCGCTCGACCGTGGCGCAGATCGTGCGTCAGCTGGAAGAAAACGGCGCGATGGAATACTCCATCGTCATCGCCGCAACCGCTTCGGAGCCCGCGCCGCTGCAGTACCTCGCGCCCTACACCGGCGCCGCGATGGGCGAGTTCTTCCGCGATAACGCCATGCACGCCGTCATCGTGTACGACGACCTTTCCAAGCAGGCCGTCGCCTACCGCCAGATGTCGCTGCTGCTGCGTCGTCCTCCGGGCCGCGAAGCATACCCCGGCGACGTGTTCTATCTCCACAGCCGCCTGCTCGAGCGCGCTGCAAAGATGAACGACGAACAGGGCGCCGGTTCGCTGACCGCACTGCCGATCATCGAAACCCAGGCGGGCGACGTTTCGGCCTACATCCCTACCAACGTGATCTCGATCACCGACGGCCAGATCTTCCTTGAGACCGGCCTGTTCTACCAGGGCATCCGTCCGGCGATCAACGTCGGTCTGTCGGTGTCGCGCGTCGGCGGTGCAGCCCAGACCAAGGCGATGAAGAAGGTCGCCGGCTCGATCAAGCTGGAGCTGGCCCAGTACCGCGAAATGGCTGCCTTCGCGCAGTTCGGTTCGGACCTCGACGCCTCCACCCAGAAGTTGCTCAACCGCGGCGCGCGCCTGACTGAACTGCTCAAGCAGAAGCAGTTCTCGCCGCTCGCCTTCGAAGAGCAGACGCTGTCGATCTTCGCCGGCACCAACGGCTACCTCGACGCGCTTCCGGTGGACAAGGTCACCTCCTACGAGGCCGAGATGCTCACCTACATGCACAGCGAGCATGCCGACGTCCTGGCGCTGATCCGCACCACCAAGGACTTCGGCGACGAAGCGAAAAGCAAGGCCAAGGCCGCGCTTGACGCCTTCGCCAAGCAGTTCGCGTAAGTAAATAACCATACCCCGGCCTGTCCGACAGGACGGCCGGGGCGGTAATCGGGGAACAACGAGTGGCTTCGCTCAAGGAACTCAAGGGCCGCATCAACTCGGTCAAGTCGACCCAGAAGATCACCAAGGCCAAGCAGATGGTCGCCGCGGCCAAGCTGCGTAAGGCACAGGCTGCCGCCGAGGACGCACGCCCTTATGCGACGCGTCTGGCGCAGGTGATGGCCTCGCTCGCCTCGAAGATCACGGTCTCCGAGAACAGCCCCAAGTTGCTCGCCGGAACCGGCAGCGACAAGGTGCACCTGCTCGTCGTCGCAAACTCCGACAAGGGCCTGTGCGGCGCGTTCAACGCCAACATCGTCAAGGCAGCCCGCGTCAAGGCGCAGGAACTGGAAGCACAGGGCAAGACCGTCCTGTTCTACCTCGTCGGCCGCAAGGGTCGCCCGGTGATCCGGCGCGAATACCCCGACCAGATCGCCCACATGTTCGACACCTCGGACGTGCGCTACCCTGGCTTCAACGAAGCCGAGCGCGTCGCCGACGAACTGGTCGCGATGTACGAAGCCGGCAAGTTCGACGTGGCGCACCTGTTCTACGCGAAGTTCCGCTCGGCCCTCGTGCAGGAACCCACGGATCAGCAGATCATCCCGGTGCCCGCTCCCAAGGCGGTCGCGGTGACATCTGATGCCGTCACCGAATACGAGCCCGACGAGGAGGAAATCCTCGCCGCGCTGCTGCCGCGCTACCTGAAGACCCAGCTCTTCGGCGCGCTGCTGGAGAACGCGGCATCCGAACAGGGTGCATCGATGACGGCCATGGACAACGCCACTCGCAATGCGGGTGACCTGATCAAGAAGCTGACCATCGTATACAACCGCACCCGTCAGGCTGCGATCACCACCGAACTCGTCGAAATCATTGCTGGCGCGGAAGCGCTGTAAGCAACCACCAATCCGCGGGCGCGGAAGCGCTCTAAGAAACCGCAGGCAAGGACATCAAAATGGCCACCGCACCCGTGCTCAACCTCACCACTACCGGCAAGATCAGCCAGGTCATCGGCGCTGTCGTCGACGTGACCTTCGAAGGCGAACTGCCCTCCATTCTCTCGGCTCTCGAGACCGAGAACAACGGCCAGAAGCTGGTCCTCGAAGTCGCCCAGCACCTGGGCGAGAACACCGTCCGCACCATCGCCATGGACGGTACCGACGGCTTGACGCGCGGCCAGGCCGTGCGCAGCACCGGCAAGCAGATCTCGGTGCCGGTCGGCCCCAAGACGCTTGGCCGCATCATGAACGTCGTGGGCGATCCCATTGACGAGCGTGGCCCCATCGGCGCCGACATGTTCGCTCCGATCCATGCCGAGGCTCCCCCCTTCATCGAGCAGTCGACCGAAGCTGCGATCCTGGTCACCGGCATCAAGGTCATCGACCTTCTCGCCCCTTACGCCAAGGGCGGCAAGATCGGCCTGTTCGGCGGCGCCGGCGTGGGCAAGACGGTTCTCATTCAGGAACTGATCAACAACATCGCCAAGGGCCACGGCGGCGTCTCGGTCTTCGCAGGCGTGGGTGAGCGTACCCGCGAGGGCAACGACCTCTATCACGAATTCCTCGACGCCGGCGTTATCGCCAAGGACGCCGAAGGCAACGCCACCTCGGAAGGTTCCAAGGTTGCGCTGGTATTCGGCCAGATGAACGAGCCCCCGGGCGCGCGCGCGCGCGTCGCTCTCTCGGGTCTGACCATGGCCGAATACTTCCGCGACCAGGAAGGACAGGACGTCCTCTTCTTCGTCGACAACATCTTCCGCTTCACCCAGGCCGGCGCCGAAGTGTCGGCTCTGCTGGGCCGCATTCCTTCGGCTGTGGGCTATCAGCCGACCCTGTCGACCGACATGGGCCAGCTGCAGGAGCGCATCACCTCGACCACCAAGGGGTCGATCACCTCGGTTCAGGCGATCTACGTTCCCGCAGACGATCTTACCGACCCTGCACCGGCCGCCTCGTTTGCTCACCTTGACGCGACGACCACGCTGAACCGCGCGATCTCGGAGCTGGGCATCTACCCGGCAGTCGACCCGCTCGACTCGACCTCGCGCGTTCTGGAACCGCGCGTCGTCGGCGACGTGCACTACCAGACCGCCCGCCGCGTCCAGGAAACCCTGCAGAAGTACAAGTCGCTGCAGGACATCATCGCGATCCTGGGCATGGACGAGCTTTCGGAAGAAGATAAGCTCACCGTCGCCCGCGCCCGCAAGATCCAGAAGTTCCTTTCGCAGCCGTTCCACGTCGCGGAAGTCTTCACCGGCATCTCGGGCAAGTTCGTGCAGCTGGAAGACACCGTGAAGTCGTTCAAGGCCGTCGTCGACGGCGAGTACGACCACCTCCCGGAAGCGGCCTTCTACATGGTCGGCGGCATCGACGAAGCCGTTGCCAAGGCCAAGAAGCTGGCTGAGGAAGCCTGATCTGATGCCCCTGCACTTCGAACTCGTCACGCCTGCGAAGCTGGTTCGTTCCGAGGAGGTCCACATGGTGGTCGTCCCCGGTACGGAAGGCGAGTTCGGCGTGCTCGCGGGCCATGCGCCCTTCATGTCGACGATCGCCGACGGCGCGCTCAAGGTCTACAAGACCGAAAACGGCGCGCCTGAAGAGATCCGCATCACCGGCGGTTTCGCCGAAGTGGGCGATGCGGGCCTGACCGTGCTTGCCGAGCACGTCGAGGGTTAAACTGGCTTCTCGATATTAATAAGGGCGTCGCCGGGAAACCGGCGGCGCCCTTCGCGTATCAGCGCTGCTGGCGTTGGAACGTCCAGCGGATCGGCTGATTCGCGTCCGCCAGCCCGACTTCGGCTTGGCGAGCCCACTCGCGGCCGGTGCGGCGTCCGGCCTCACCGGGCCGATCTGCATCATTTCCCATCCAGCGGTTCCATCGCCCTGCCTGCGGTTGCCACTGCGGTTGGTGCCGAGCATGATCCCGCTGCGTGCGCGGGTCCAGCACTCCGAGGTCCATTCTTCCTAGCCCTCGCTCTGCCAGCACCCGGCCAGCCAATCGGGCAGCTCCGGATAGGGATGCTGCGCACCGCTGGCGGTCGCAGCGGCCAGCCCCGCCGCAAATGCCAAGGCTCCACTCATGATCGTTCTTTCCCCCGCGTTCGGCGCAGTTTCGTATCGCTTTAGGATAAAGTACAGCGCCCCCTCCACCACACCCGCGCCGGGCAATTTCCCATTTGGTAAGACTTCCTTGACTATGGACTGGCGCAGTTTTTGGGGATCCATGCATGACGGGCCGAGCATCGGTGGTTGAACGCTTACCCGGCGCCGGGATCAGCCGCCTTGCCCAGTTCACATGCTTGCTTGGCTTCGCCGCGCTCATCCGTTGCCCTGCCTATGGAGAGTGGAATTTCGGGATCGACGACCAGTTCTACGCTCTCGTCGGAGACCAGCTGCGGCATGGCGAACTGCTCTACGTCGACATCTGGGACCGCAAGGGCCCGCTCCTCTATCTGATCTTCGCCGGCATCGGGCTGCTCTGGCCGAACATGCTGGCCTATCAACTGGCCGCGACGCTTTGCGCCGCGCTGGGGGCCTACGGCGCGAATCGCATCGCCGGCCTGATCGCGGCTCCGGGCAGCGCGCTGCTGGCAGGCCTTGTCTATCTTGCATTGCTCAGCCGCTTCGAAGGCGACAACTAGGAAGCCGGTGTGTTTTTCAACACGCTGCTAATCGCAAGCGCCTGGCTACTCGTCTCGCGTTTCGCGCTGCTTCGCAAAGGCAGGATCGATGCTGCATTGGTACTCGGATTCTTCTGCGCCGGGCTTGCCATCGCCATCAAGCAGACCGCCGCGCTAGAAGGTGCGCTGTTCGGGATTATGGTGATCGTGATGCTTTGGCGGGCTGGGTGCGGCCCGCTCGACGTCGGCTGGAAAGCAGGTCTTCTGGTACTCGCCGGTGCCCTCCCCATGCTCGTAACGGGCCTGTTCTATTGGACCAACGGCCATTTCCACGAGTTGTGGAACGCAATGGTCACCTCCAACTTCGCGCGCGGCTATGCTGACCCGGCAATCCGGGTGAAGCGCATCTTCACGATGGCGGGAATGCTGGGCATCCCCCTCGTCTTTGCGGGCATCGGGCTCCACGCAATGCGCAGCGGGTCGACGGAGCAGAAAGCAGTGGTAGGCCTCGTTGTGCTTTGGGCACTGGCGGCGCTGACGCTGATCTTCTCGTTTCCGAATATTTACGTTCACTACGCACAGTCCGCGCTGGCTCCGCTGGCCATCCTGCGCGCCGGGTACTTCGAGTATCGGCGCCCCGTGTGGCCCGGCATTGCCGCGATCATCGGACTTAGCCTCGTTCTGGCCGGAACTTTCCATCTCGGCGACCGCTGGCGCGCGCGGCCCGCCGCCCAGGCGCTGGCCGATTACGTTCGCGAAGTCACGCCCGGCAAACGCCTTTTCGTCTGGGGAGCGCTCAGCTATCTCTACACCAAGGTCGGCGCCGAACCGGCCAGCCCCCTCGCCTTCGCACCGCATATCTACGAAGGGCGTGAGTGGACCGGGCTGAACGAAGCGCGTGAGGTGCGGCGCATCCTCGCCGCGCGGCCGGAAACGGTAGTCGCACAGACACCGCTGCCGTCCTCCCCTCTCAACGAGACCACGGTCCGCATGGTGGACGCTTACACTGCGTATTGCCGGAAGGCTCACCTGTTCACCATCTACGACCACAATGGCGAACAGGCACATACGGTCTACAGCGGTTGCGCGCAGTAGGCCGCATTGCACCGGCGTTCAGCTTCGCTAGTTTAGACGGGACCGCCAAGGAGAGACCCATGTCACGAACTGCGAAGTCCTTTATCGCGCCCGCCGTGCTCGCTGGCACTCTTGCCGCCTGCAGCGCGCAAACGCCCCCTGTCGAAAACGCAACTCCGCCCACCGCCGCCATGGAGCCAAGCTGCGGCGCAGACCAGCTAGGCGGCTACATCGGGCGAAAGGCCAGCGACGACGTCATCGCCGCGATCACTGCATCGCGCGGCGACAAGCCCGTCCGCGTCCTGCAGCCCGATTCGATGGTGACGATGGACTATCGCCCGGACCGGCTGAATATCGACGTCGATGCGAAAGGCATCATCACGGGCCTGCGCTGCACTTGAGCGGGTCTGGCCTCAAACCCCCTTTACATGACCGTTGCCTATGCCCATAGGCAACGGCATGACTCTCCGTCTCGGCCTTACCCTGCGACTTATCCGCCCTTGGGCGTGAGGTGACGCGTCGACCTGCGACGCGCTCGGCGCTCAAGGGACCTGACGACCTCACCTGAAATAGCAGACGAATTATCCGAGCGAGTTAAATCCATGACTATGCTGAAAGACCCTTCGGTCAAGTATCGCCCTTTCCCGCAGATCCAGCTGGAAAACCGCCAGTGGCCCTCGCAGGTCATCACGAAGGCGCCGCGCTGGCTCTCGACTGACCTGCGCGACGGCAACCAGGCCCTGATCGACCCGATGGGCGCAGAGAAGAAAACCCGCTTCTTCGACCTGCTGGTCAATGTCGGCCTCAAGGAAATCGAAGTCGGTTTCCCCAGTGCAGGCGCCACCGAATTCGATTTCATCCGCGGCCTCGTGGACAATAACCGCATTCCAGAGGACGTACTGGTCCAGGTCCTGACGCAGTCGCGTGCCGATCTGATCGAGCGCTCGTTCGACAGCCTGGCCGGTGTCCACGCCGCGATCGTCCATCTCTACAACGCGGTTTCGCCGCTGTGGCGCACGGTCGTGTTCGGCATGGAACAGCACGAAATCCGCGCGATCGCGGAGAACGGCGCCAAGGCCATGCGTGATCAGGCGGCCCGGTATCCGCAGACCAAGTGGCACTTCGAATATTCTCCCGAGACCTTCTCTACCGCCGAACTCGATTTCTCGATCGAGTGCTGCGAGGCGGTGATGAACATTCTTCAGCCCACGCCGGAGAACCCGATCATACTCAACCTGCCCGCTACGGTCGAAGCGGCCACACCCAACATCTACGCCGACCAGATCGAGTATTTCTGCCGCAACCTGCCCAACCGTGAAAGCGCGGTGATCTCGCTGCACACCCACAACGACCGGGGCACCGGCGTGGCGGCAGCGGAACTGGGCCTGATGGCGGGTGCCGACCGGGTCGAAGGGTGCCTGTTCGGCAACGGCGAGCGGACCGGCAACTGCTGCCTCGTCACCGTGGCGCTGAACATGTACACGCAGGGCGTCGATCCCGAGCTGGACTTCTCGAACATCGACGAAGTCATCCAGACGGTCGAATACTGCAACCAGCTCAAGGTGGCAGAGCGTCATCCTTACGGCGGCGAACTGGTCTTCACCGCGTTCTCCGGCTCGCACCAAGACGCGATCAAGAAGGGCTTCGCTGCGCAGGAAACGCGCAACGACGAAATGTGGGCCGTGCCCTACCTGCCCATCGACCCGGCAGACCTGGGCCGTGACTACGAGGCGGTGATTCGCGTCAACTCGCAGTCGGGCAAGGGTGGGTTCGCCTGGGTGATCGAGCAGGATCAAGGCCTGAAGCTGCCCAAGCGGATGCAGGCGCACTTCTCCAAGCACGTCCAGGAACTTGCCGACGAACTGGGCCGCGAACTGCAGGCCGCCGATATCTGGAACGTGTTCCAGAAAGCCTACCGCCTCGAAGATGGCCAGCGTTTCCAGCTGAATGACTGGGATGAAGGCCGCAGTCCCGACGGCTCGCGCGTCTTCGCCGGCAAGATCGGTGTCGACGGCAAGGAGCAGTCGGTTTCCGGGAAGGGCAACGGGTTGATCTCGTCCGTGACGGCGACGATTGCCGAGAGCTTTGACGTGCACCTCGACGTGCGTGACTACGCCGAGCACTCGATGGGCAAGAGCACCGATGCGCGGGCTGCCGCTTACGTCGAATGCGTGCTGCCGGACGGCCGTACGGTATGGGGCGTGGGCATCGACGAGGACGTCGCCACTGCCAGCGTCCGCGCCGTGCTGAGCGCCGCCAACGCGGCCTGACGCGCTTCAAGAAATTGTATCGAAACAAGGGTTCGGCCTTTTAAAGCCGGGCCCTTTTTCATGCTCAGGCGAGCGGCAATCGCCGATTTTGGACCACGGCGGCGATCCCGATCACACCTCTATCATGGCACGCGCGGAATGCGTGACAAGATACCCCGCCTCCCGCTATCGCGTTCATCCCCGCTTAACCGGGATTCGGGCTCTACGTCGTCTTTCCTGCCGCATCGGCGTCTAACACACCGTTCTGGATATCACGCAATGCCATCGATGCGGCCGTCATGGGCCACGACAGCTACGGTCGTGGTTGCCGGACAGGCAACTCACCCTGAAATTCTGACGCCAGCCCTGGTCGCCGTACGCCAATCTGGCCCAGCGATCCGGCGCCACCTGCTGGTCGCCCTGCTGCTCAATCTGGTACTGCTGTCCACGCTGCTCCATCTTGCGCAATTGCACATCGATCCACTGGCGCCAGGCAACGTGCCGTTCTACGCAGCCGGCCTTGTTGCGCTGGCGCTGCGCTTCGGATTGCCGCGCACGACATGGCGCCATGCCGCGCAGGTATCTTATCTAAGCGAATACCTCGGGATCTTCACGATCGTCACCCTGATGGGCGCATCTGCAAGCTACCCCGTAGCAGCGCTGACGCACGGCTATGCGGACGTTACCCTGCAGGCCATCGACGAAGCGCTTGGGTTTAAATGGCTTGACTGGTACCGCCTCGTCGCCGACCATCCCGTGTTACAGGCGCTGGGTACGATCGCCTATCGCAGCATCTACCTGACCCCGATACTGCTTCTGTGGTCCGCCGCCCGGTCCGGGCAGCATGGGCGCGCCTACCGGTTTATCGCCGGGTTCTGGGTAGCTTCGATCATCACCCTTGCCACCTTCACCCTTATGCCAGCGGTCGGGCCCTTTTCGCATCTCTGGCATGAGCAGATTCATTATATGCCCGAAAGCGAGCTTTGGCAGTCCGGGCTGATCCCGGCGCTGCGGGCGCATACCGTCCATATCGTCGACCTTGGGCATCTGCGCGGCATCGTATCGGCGCCCAGCTTTCATACGGCAGCAGCCGTGCTCTACATCGTGGCGGGCTGGCGCTGCCCTTCGCTGCGCTGGCCGGTAGTAGTGATGAACGCTGCGATGCTGCTATCCACCCCGGTCGAAGGCACGCATTACCTGATCGACATGATCCTGGGCGTGATGGTGGCCTTGGCCGCGCTGGCTTTGATTCGCCTGTACGAACGCAAGGTGATCGCTCGTTACCACGCCTGATCCGCAGGGTTTCCGCGTAAAAAAGGGCACCTCGCAGCGCCCTTTTTTGCTTTCATGCAACCCGCTCCGTGATCATCCCGGCTTCTTGGGGAGCTCTATCTCAGCTAGACCCAGGCACATCTTCACGCCCTTCTGATTCTGCATGAGGTGCTTGACCTGAATGAGATGTCGCCCTTCATCGTCGATCATCTTGTCGACCACTTCGGCGGTCTGGATCGTAACATCGCCCGAAAGCGCAGGGCCGCGGTAATTGGCGGTGGAGTGGACCACCATGCCCCACTCTCCCGCCCAGCCGGCAAGGTAATCGGTAACCCAGGCCCCCATCGAGGCGCCATAACCATAAGCGCGCGGCATACCGATCTTGCGGGCGTACTTGGGGAACAGATGTCCTCGTGAAGGGCCGTAATAAGCGCCGTCAGTGATGGCCGGATTGATCCGCTCCATCACTGGATCGTTCTCATGCCCCGCCATTTCCTTGGTGAAACCAAGCGCCTCAAGATCGATCTGGCGCCGGTCGAGCGTGCCCCAGACGGTAAACAGGTACGAACGCCATTCGGTGGCGAAGCTGGCAACGGTATGCGGACCGAACACGCGCTCCGGCAGATGGTCGCCTACCTTAACGTCGTCCCACCAGCGCTCACCGTGGCCCAGATCGTGCAACATCTGCACCCAGGCAAACTTGCGCTCCTCCAGCTGGGCCAGTTCGGCATCGGTCCATTCCGGTTCGTCGAACTCGGCGGTGTTGACGGTATCGCCGCCCGCCGCCGCGCGGTACCGGATCGCGGTCGAACGCTGCTTGGCGATCAGTTCGCCGTTCTGGTTCCGGTAATAGTTATCTCCGCGCTGGAAGCACGTGGGGCCAAAACCGGTCTGCTTCACGGCATAGTCATAAGGAATCCGCTCGTTGCTGATCACGTCGCCGCCGAACACGCGCGGGCCGTAGTGCCAGAACTCGTCCCCGCCGAAAAGGAGGTGCGATTCGGCGATGCGGCCCATGCACGAGGACGAGGTGCCGTGGCTGTCGTCCATCACGATCGGGAAACTCTGCGGCGCGACCAGCTTGCCCCAGCGGCTGGCAGCCGCATAGGCCGGGTCGAAGTGCGCGAGGTTGGGGTAGTGCATCGCCTGTACCCAGCGGCGGATGTCGTTGTTGCCCAGCGGCTCGCGGATCGGGGAACTGTCGATCACTTTACCGAGGTACTGGTCGATGTCCGAGCAATCGAACTCCTGCTGCGCCACTTGTGACATGGTGGATGATCCTCTTTCCGATACGGTGCCGCATCGGTGCGGTCACCACTAATAGACAGTGGTGTCTATTTCAGCGATCCGGTGAGGTCACCCCCATTTGCGCTGACGGCCCACCTCAACGCCGTGGCGGTATGCCGGCTTTCTCTCGACAGGCGCCGCCCACGCGATTATGCCCCGATTTAATCGAACGATTAAACGGAGACGAGATGCCCCTGCCCGCGCTGTTCCAGTCGCTGCGCCTTCCCGTGATCGCGGCCCCCATGTTCATCGTATCGAACCCGGATCTGGTGATCGCGCAGGTTCGCGCCGGTGTGGTCGGAAGCTTCCCCGCGCTCAACGCCCGGCCGGCAAGCCAGCTCGACGAATGGCTGCACCAGATCACTGAAGCGACGCAGGGATGCAGCGCGCCCTTCGCCGTCAACCTGATCGTCCACCGTACCAACAACCGGCTGGAGGAAGACCTTGCGCTGCTGGAAAAGTGGAAGGTGCCGCTGGTGATCACTTCGCTGGGCGCGCGTGAGGATGTAAACGCTGCGGTCCACGGCTGGGGCGGCAAGGTATTGCACGATGTCATCGACGATACTTTTGCCCGCAAGGCCATTGCCAAGGGCGCTGACGGCCTCATCGCCGTCGCCGCCGGAGCTGGCGGCCATGCCGGGTCGCAATCGCCCTTCGCGCTGATGCAGGAAATCCGCGCCTGGTTCGATGGCCCGGTGGCCCTGTCGGGTGCGATCGCCTGCGGCCGGTCGATCCTGGCGGCGCAGGCGATGGGGGCGGACTTCGCCTACATCGGCACGCCCTGGATCGCCACGCCGGAAGCCAATGCCGTCGATGCCTACAAGCAGGCCATCGTCGAGGGAGGCGCAGCCGACATCGTCAACTCCAACCTCTTCACCGGGGTCCATGGCAATTACCTGCGCCCCTCGATCGTCGCGGCCGGTATGGACCCCGACAACCTTCCAAACGGCGACAAGAGCCAGATGAGCTTCGCATCCGGCGGCAACATGGACGCCAAGGCGTGGAAGGACATCTGGGGCGCCGGACAGGGAATAGCCGCAGTTCACGCTGTAGAGCCGGTAGCGGATCGGGTGGCGACGATGGCTGCGCAATATCAGTCGGCGAAGGACGAACTGCGCGCCCGCACGGGCATAAGCGCGGCCGTAGGCTGAAGCAGGGGGCGCCTGGCGCCATCAACGCACGGCTCGCGCCCCGCTGGTAGCCACCATCGCACCGCGTTCAGTGAAGTCGACGCCAGCCGAGCAGATAGCGCCGGTGTAGCGGCCGGCCCATGGGAAGTGCCTATGCACGAGAACATGCGCGAAAAAGCACCATTGCCGAGCAATTGACGTCGCTGCACGTGCTGGGGTTGCCATCCGGAGTCTTAGCCCGGCTGGTCATTGCGATTGACGGCGCGCGAGGAAAAGTGGGACCTCAGCCCCTAATTCCCCGGGAAACCTACAGAGACTCTCTCCAGACCAGCACGAGCTTGCCTACTTGCGACGGCTCGAGCAGGAGCGCACCGGGACCGGTCCCGATCCGCATAGGCTCCGCGATGCGTCCCTGCCGCACCAGATGGTCCACCACCCTGATCGCAAGCTTCACGGTATCGGCGGGGCTTTCCCCTGCCCTGCCCTCGATCTGCATTTCCTGCCCGGTGAAATGGGCAAGGCCCTGGCTGGCGATGCTGCCGTCGGTCCCGCGCACCAGCGCGGTCAAGCCAAGCGCTGGAAAAGTGCCGCCCGATAGCCAGCCCAGAACCATGCGCGAGAAGTAACGAGGCTCCATCAAGGTCTGTGCGGGCCCCCACGCGACACCGGTCACAGGCAAATGGAGACCAAGGTCAGCCGCCAGCCCCATCATGGTGCGCAGTACCGGCTGCAGCCTGCCCCCTGCGGCGATGTGGCCGGAAGGCAGGAGTTCGACGGCCTCGAATAGGCCTTGCGTGGCGTCCTCAAACTCAAAGCCGAACGTGTAGCCGGGCGCGGTAATTGGCACCGGACTCGCTGGGGCAAGGCCGCGCACGTCGAACGTCAGGCCGTTGGCCAGAAGTTCCAGCCAGCCCTCATCAGACTCGGGCATATGGCTGACCCGGGCCAACGCCCCTGCTGCCTGCGAGGATTCGATGACCCGCGCAATGTCTTGCGCTCCGGGCCTTGTCCCGGCTCGGAACAGCAGCGACAGGCCTTCGCCTCCGGCATCGGCCAGTTGCCCAGCGCCGCTCTGCTGAAAGGTATTGGGCAACGCCGTATGCTCCAGCTTTAGTGTCTCTTGCGCCCGAATAGGCACCATTCGCGGCGCGGCGTCGAGTCCCTTTACCACTGAGACTTGCCCGTCAGAATATGCCGAGCGCAAGCCCCTCTGCCAGCCCCGCACCCATGTCCATGCAGTCCTGCAGCTTTTCTTGCGAGACGTGTTTTTGCGCCAGTATCGCGGCGGGCTCCTGCGCGCCCAGATTGACGATAAGCGGTTCCGTCACGCGTCGCAGCCGCCAGCCAGTAACGATCCGGTCGATCTGGGCCTGCGCGCCGCGCCCGTCCGATCCCGCGGCAATGGCCGTCGCATAAGGACGTCCTTCGATGCGGCCAAGCAGCGGATAATAACACTGGTCGAACATCTCTTTCATCATGCCGGTCATCGAGCCAAGATTCTCCGGGCAGACGAAGACATAGCCGCCAGCCGCCAGCAGATCGTCAGGTACGACGTGGTCTGCCGCGATCAGCCGCGCGTGATCGCCCGCTCCGGCGTGGATCGCCTCGGCCATGGCGCGCGCGGCGCCGGTACGGCTGTGCCAGAGAATCGCGAGCAAAGAATCAGCAGTCCTTGTTGTCTGCGCCCATCATGCCACCGATAGCACCCGGCATGCCACCTTGGCCGACATGAAATCAGCTCTGGATCGGCTGCGAAATGCGGGGAGCGCGCCGGCTACGGCCCTTCACGCGGGGGGCCACGTAGAGTAACGCGGGCCATGGAATCACGATCTGCTTCCGTTTTCGGAATCGATCGCTCGCTGACAGGCAAGGCCTGGCGCTGGCGCGGTGGCAACATGGACCTGAGTGACGGTCCCGGCGGGTTGGAGGACGATATCGTCACCCAGCTCCTGCTTTCCCGCGGCGTCGCGCGTGACGATCTGGCGCGTCATCGCAATCCCTCCTTGCGCGCCTTCCTGCCCAACCCGTCCGCTTTTCGCGACATGGACGCCGCCGCCGACCGCCTTACCCAGGCGGTGATGGCCGGTGAGACGGTCACCGTCTACGGCGACTACGATGTCGACGGGGCCACCAGCGCCGCCCTGCTCCTGCTGCTCCTGCGCGATCTGGGGCAGGAGGGGCGCTACTACATCCCCGACCGCCTCCTCGAAGGCTACGGTCCCTCAGGCGAGGCGCTGGTGCGTATCGCGGGCGAAGGGTCAAGCCTCATCGTCACGGTGGACTGCGGTGCGATGGCGTTCGAGGCACTGGAAATGGCTCACCAGGCCGGCGTCGATGTGATCGTGGTCGACCATCACAAGTGCTCGCCCCAGCTCCCCCGCGCCGCCGCGCTGGTCAATCCCAACCGTCTCGACGAGGACGAGCTGGCGGCATCCCACGGCCACCTCGCGGCGGTCGGTGTCGCCTTCCTTCTCGCGGTGGCGACCGTGCGCACCTTGCGCGGGCGCGGCTTCTTCGCAAACCGCCGCGAGCCGGACCTGTTCGCCCTGCTCGACCTCGTGGCGCTGGGCACGGTCGCGGACGTCGCCGCGCTGCACGGCCTCAACCGCGCGTTCGTGGCGCAGGGCCTCAAGGTCATGGCCAAGCGCGACAACATCGGCATGTCAGCCCTGATCGATGCCAGCCGCCTTGGCCGTGCGCCTTCGTGCAGCGATCTGGGCTTTGCGCTGGGCCCACGTATCAATGCGGGCGGGCGCGTGGGCGAATCGACGCTTGGCGTGCGTCTGCTGACCTCCACCGACGCCGACGAGGCCAAGGACATCGCCGCTCAACTCTCCCGCCTCAATGACGAACGCCGGGGCATCGAGCAGGCGGTGCAGGAAATGGCCGAGATGCAGCTGGACCGCCAGCACAACCGATCGGTGATCGTCGTGGCCGGCGAAGGCTGGCATCCGGGCGTGATCGGCATCGTCGCGGGCCGCATCAAGGAAAAGACCGGCAAGCCCACGCTCGTCATCGCGATGGGCGCGGACGAGGCCGGCAACGGCAAGGGATCGGGCCGCTCGATCTCGGGCGTGGACCTGGGCGCCGCTATCATCGCCGCGCGCGAGATGGGCCTGCTCATCGCCGGCGGCGGCCACGCCATGGCCGCCGGTCTGACGATCGCTCCCGGCAAGCTCGATGCCCTCTCGGACTGGCTGGACGAGCGGCTGGCCGCAGATGTCTCGCGCGCCAGTACCAGCCAGTCTATGCTGCTTGACCTTGCGCTCAATCCCGGCGGGCTGACCCCGTCGCTCATCGAAACGCTGGAAAGCGCCGGCCCTTACGGCATGGGTTGGCCCGGCCCGCGCGTTGCGGTGGGCCCTGTGCGCATCGTGAAAGCCGATGTGGTGGGGGCTGACCACTTGCGGCTGATCGTCTCCGGCCCGGACGGTGGCCGTTTCAAGGCCATGGCGTTCCGCTCGGCCGAAAGCGAGATGGGCCAGGCCCTCCTCCATGCGTCACAAGGGCGCCGTCTGTGGCTGGCAGGCCGCGCCAAGATCGACGATTGGGGGAGCCGCCCTCAGGCGGAGTTGCACCTCGACGACGCTGCTTTCTGCGATTGAAAAGACGATGTGAATTTTTTCTCAAACTAGGGATTGACCACTCTACCGACCCCCGGTAGAGGGCCGGTCCTGCCTCCGGCGCAACCCGGTATGGCCCCTTCGTCTAGCGGTTAGGACGCGGCCCTTTCACGGCTGAAGCACGGGTTCGATTCCCGTAGGGGTCACCATTCTTATGGATGGTGTGGTAAACCGAAAATGGCTCATGGCCCCTTCGTCTAGCGGTTAGGACGCGGCCCTCTCACGGCTGAAGCACGAGTTCGATTCTCGTAGGGGTCACCATTTTCACCTCGTTATTTGCCGTCGCAAATTCTTCAACACAACATTTATCTGCAGGCGCTCCAGCCACCTGTACGGCGTGCCTGATCCAGATGCAGATGATCCGCGTGCGCTGCGTTGTAATCGGGCGATAACACCGTCGAAAAGCTCGTGCAGGCACTGTCACGCACCATGTGAAGGAAAGCGGCCGCTTCTTCGCCCGAAGCTCCTGAGGCTTTCCAGTCGCGCAACACCGTCACCCGCTGCCCGTCGGCCAGCACGAAAGCGGATATGTCGATCGCATTCCCGCGCGCATGTTCGCTCCAGTTGCCTTCGTCGCCGCCGCCGATCCGGCGGCAGTTGGCTGTGCCCAGATGCTCGATCCGCACCACCGCCTGTCCGAAGATTTCCTGCGCGGCTGGCTGGACGCCCTGGCGCAGCCACCACGCCAGTCCCGCATCGATACTGCAAGTCGCCTGAGCGCCCGTTGGTCGCAGTGCGACGTCAAGGTGGGCCGGAGCAGCAAGAGCCTTGCGATCATCCCTGCGGCACGCCCCCTCGCCCGTTGGAGCCAGCGCCAAGGCCTCGATACCGCTCCGTTGCAGGAAAGCGCGGCACTGCGCCCTGTCACCGCGTAGCGCGGCCAGCTTGCGCTCCGTGGCCCAGCCCGGAGCGGCATCAAGCGTCAGGGGCGTCCAGGGGTCGTATTGGGGATGGTCGCGCAGCCATGCCCGGCCAGCGACAAACAGGCACCCCGCAAGCAGAATTGTGAGGACGATGCGGTCAAGCGGGGGAAAGGCCATGCAAGAACAAGCCGCGGCACCGGAATTCGTTTCAGGAATCCAGCATCGCAAAAATTGCCCAGGCCAGACCGGTTGCGGCCAGGAACAGCGACCAGGACCAATGGAACCCGTGTCCCTGCAAACTGACATGCTCGATCGCCAGCATTCCGCCGCGCGATCCGTTGGAACCCAATACGCCCGAAACGATCCAGGTCAGCAGCGCTCCCGGTATCAGGGCCTTCACGAAAGCCATGGCATTGTACCTCGGTAGATTCTTCTGGAGTGTCTCACCATGGAGTTAAGCGTCGGTTAGCGTCGCATCATGCGGTTCGCTCTGACGGCAGCGCCGCTAAGCCTGTGGATAAGGCCGGCATATCCTGCGGACAAAAAAAGGGGGAGCGCATCGGCGCTCCCCCTTCCTTTCCGGGCTTCCCGGCGATGTCAAAGGGCCGGCGGCGGCACGTCGGTGTCGACCTCGTGCACTTCGACGAGGCCGCGACCGACATGGCTGCGGCTACGGCTGTAGGCATAGTAGACGATGAGGCCCAGGATCGCCCAACCCACGAACAGCGCGATCGTGTGGAACGAAAGGCTGAAGAAAAGGTAGATACAGCCGACGATCGCCAGCGGCGCCGTGAACATTACCGCAGGTGTGCGGAACGGACGCTTGCGCGTGGGATCGGTGCGGCGCAGCACCATCACCGCGATCGACACGGCGGCGAAGGCGAACAGCGTGCCCGAGTTGGACACGTCGGCAAGCAGGCCCACCGGGAAGAACGCCGCGAAAATCGCCACGAACACGCCGGTCAGCAGCGTTATGACGTGCGGGGTGTGGAAGCGGGGATGAACCTTGGAGAAGAACTCCGGCAGCAACCCGTCACGGCTCATCACGAAGAAGATGCGGGTCTGGCCGAACATCATCATCAGGATGACCGAAGGCAGCGCGATGATCGCCGCCGCGCCGACCAGCCATCCCACGAACGGGTAGTCGATCTGCCGCAGCGTCCACGCCAGCGCTTCCTTGGAGCAGACGACTGCATTGTCATGAATCGCAGAGCAAGCCTGCGCCAGCGCCGGCGTTCCGGGCGAAAGCACTTCTCCGCCGGGTCCGTAGACGGGCTGCGCGCCCACCGTACCGATCACGCCAGCTGCTACCAGCATGTAGAAGATCGTGCAGATGGCAAGGCTGCCGATCAGGCCAATCGGCATGTTACGCTGCGGGTTCTTGGTCTCTTCGGCAGCGGTAGAGACCGCGTCGAAGCCGACATAGGCGAAGAAGATAGAGGCAGCGGCGCCGGATATGCCGGCAAAGCCAAGCGGCGCGAACGGCGTGAACTGGCCGCTCTTGATCACCGGGATCGTCAGGAAGACGAAGAAGGTGAGCGCGAGAATCTTGATGCCCACCAGCACCGCGTTGACCGTGGCGCTTTCCTTGGTGCCCTTGATCAGCAGGGCGGTGACGCAGGCTGCGATGAGCATCGCGGGGAGGTTGATGATGCCGCCGTCGAACGGCCCGCGCACCAGTTCAAGCGGTATGTCGATATTGAAACTCGAATTGAGCCAGCCGATGAAATAGCCCGACCAGCCGACCGAGACTGCGCCTGCGGCAATGGCGTATTCCAGGATCAAAGCCCAGCCTACCATCCAGGCGACCGTTTCGCCCATCACGGCATAGCTGTAGGTGTAGGCGGAACCGGAGACCGGAACCATGGCCGCCATCTCGGCGTAACAGAGCGCTGCCACAGCGCATACGAAGCCGGCGATGACGAAGGACAACATCATGCCCGGCCCCGCCTTCTGCGCGGCTTCGGCGGTAAGAACGAAGATGCCGGTGCCGATGACGGCGCCAATGCCAAGCATGGTCAACTGGAACGCGCCCAGGGACCGGTGAAGTGATTTCTTTTCAGCCGTCGCCAAAATGGCGTCGAGCGGCTTAACGCGTCCGAACATTCGTGGACCCCCGAATTTGCGAATGGAGGGAGGCTAACGACAAGCAGGCGCTTGGCAAGAGCCAACCGCCGGAGATTCCCCAGCTTCGCAACAATATTGCCTCGGTTGGACCGGAATGTTCACTCTATGAGGGTTTGCCCGGCACGCAGGCCGAGGCTACAAGCCGGGCATGTCCACGACTTTCCAACTCGACACCGCGACCAGCCGCGCCAATCCCACGCCCGCGCCGATGAAGCGCCTGACGGTCCCGGCGATCCGCCGGCGCAAGAAGGACGGCGTCACCGCCGATCCCATCGTCATGCTCACGGCTTATACCGCGCGGCAGGCGCAGCTTCTGGACGAACACTGCGACCTGCTGCTGGTGGGCGATAGCCTGGGCCAGGTGATCTACGGGCTACCCTCCAGCGTGCCGGTAACGCTGGAAATGATGATCGCCCACGGCGCCGCGGTCGTGCGCGGCAGCTATCATGCGGCGGTGATCGTCGATATGCCTTTCGGCACTTATGAACAGTCGCCGCAGCAGGCATTCGAGAACGCCGCCCGGCTGCTCAAGGAAACCGGCTGCGCGGGCGTGAAGCTCGAAGGCGGCGTAGCGATGGCGGAAACCGTGCGCTTCCTCAATGAGCGCGGGATCCCGGTGATGGGCCATATCGGCCTCACCCCGCAGGCGGTGAACGTGCTGGGCGGCTACAACGCGCGCGGCCGCAGCGATGCCGAGGCGGCGAAGATCGTCGCCGATGCCAAGGCGCTCGACGATGCGGGCGCGTTCTCCATCGTCATCGAAGGCGTGGTCGAGCCCATCGCCATTGCGGCAACGCAGGCTATTGCCTGCCCCAGCATCGGCATTGGCGGTTCGGCGCAGTGCGACGGGCAAGTGCTGGTTACCGAAGACATGCTGGGCATGTTCGAGCGCGTCCCCCGGTTCGTTAAGCGCTATGCCGACATGGCATCGCTCGTTTCGCAAGCGGCGGCGAACTATGCCGCCGAAGTGCGCGACCGCAGCTTCCCCGGCATCGAACAGACCTACCAGCCCAAATAAATGCCGGCGGTCCCGGACGTGATCCGGGACCGCCGGCGAGGCCGGTCAGCCCTTTACCCGCAACCGCTTGCGCGCATCCGCGATCAGCGGCGTATCACCGGCAATCGCCTGCGCCTTGTCCAGCAAGGCGCGCGCCTCGTCGGGCTGGCTGCCCAGCATGGCATAGCTGTATCCCAGAGCCTGGGTCGCTAACGGACTGGAGCGTTGCAGCCTGTACGCCGCAAGCGCGCTGCCGCGTGCGGCTTCCAGATCTCCGGTCTGCGCCTGCGCCATCGCCAGGTCGGAGAGCAGTTCCACGTCACCTTCCCCGCCATTGTCGCGCAGCCAGGAAAGAATGGCCCGGGCGCGGCCAAGATCGCCCTCCCCGATGGACATCTGCGCGGCGGCTCGCAGCGCGGGCCGGCTGGTGGGATTCTGCCGCAGGTATCCCTCGACCAGCTCGCGCCCGCCGCGCGAATCGTGCGCCATGGCGTAGGCGGCGAAGCGGCGCTGGAACAGGCTTTCGGACATGCGGATCTCAGTCGCGGCGACATACCGCGCCTGAGCCTCGGCGCCGTGGCCGAGCGCCAGCTGGACATCGCCGGCAATCGCCTGTGCGTCGTAAAAGCCGGGGTCGGATTTGCGCGCCGCTTCGGCCGCGCCTTGCGCCGCGCCGGTCTGGCCAAGCTCTAGCATTTCACCGATGCGCCCTGCATTACCAAGGATGTGCAATGCAGCCACTGAAGGGCGGGCAGCCCGGTCGAGCAGTTCGCCCGCGCGCTGCCGGTCTCCAAGCGCTTCCCAGGCCCTTGCGACCATCGTCAGGACGTAAGGTGATGCCTCTCCATTGGCGATATCGTCGGCAAACCTCAGAGTGGCGTAGCGATACTGGCGGCCCATGCCGATGGCGCGCGCCAGCAGATCGCGCGCATGTCGGTTGTCAGGCCGTGCCTGTAACACCGCCTCAAGCGCCTCGGCAGCGGCGGAAAAGTTGCCCGCCGCGATTTCCACCACGCCGCGCAGCATCTGCACGCCGGGCTGGCTATCCAGCTTGCCCTTGGTGCGCACCAGCAGACGCCGTGCCAGATCGTAATCCCCGGCGCGAGCCGCCAGCGCGGCCTGAAGATAATAAGCGCGCGGGTTCTTCGGGCTGAGTTGCAAGACCCTGCGCGTCACCGTCAAACATTCGGTGGCATGGCCCAGTTCACCCAGTGTCGCGGCGTATTCCAGCAGGACCGGCACGTCCTTGGGATCGCGCATGATCGCCTGCTCGAACCACGGGATCGCGGCCAGCAACCCATAGCGGTCACGCACCAGTTGCCCGCGAAATTCCAGCGCCCGCACGGAGCCGGGATCGAGCGCGAGGGCATGTTCCGCCGCATCGATAGCCAAGCGGTGCTCGCCGCCCGCATAACGCAGATGCCCGATCTCCACCCAGAGCGAAGCGTCCTTAGGGATGATCGCCAGCGCCTTGTCATAGGCGCGGCCAGACGCCGGCAGGTTGCCGTCCAGCCGCTCCAGCAGGCCCAGCGTCCGCCAGCCGATAGCAGCGGTAGCGGGCGAGAAGCGGCCCGGCGCCAGCCATGGCCGGGCGCGGTCGCGTCGCCCTTGCGCCATCAGCGCCTGCCCCATCATTGCGCTGATGTCGGGGCCGGTCGCTCCGTGTACCAGCGCAGCCTTCAGCTTTGCCTCGGCGTCGATGCCGTCACCGCGTGCCAAGGCTTTTCCCGCCTGCTCGACCAGCACGTCGCGCTGGGGCCGCTCGCCGTGCGCGGGCTGCGCGCTCAGGCCAGTAAACAAGGCCAGAAGGCACAGCAAAGGGACGAGCGCTGAAACACCCAGCCACCCGGCTACCCTGCGCCCCTCGCGCCTCGCGGGTTCAGGACTGGAGATCGTACTGCTTGAGCAGGTCATAAAGCGTGGGGCGGCTGATCCCCAGCATCTTGGCGGTGCTGGAGATGTTGCCTTCGCTCCGCGCCAGGGCATGACGGATGACCTTACGGTCCGACTGTTCGCGCGCGGTCTTGAGGTTAAGCGCGTTGACCACCTGTTCGTCGGGTTCGGCAAGGTCGAGATCGGCGGCGCTGACCAGTTTTTCATCGGCCATGATCACCGCGCGCTTCACCCGGTTTTCCAGTTCGCGCACGTTGCCGGGCCAGCCCCAGGCGTCGATCGCGGCCAGGCCGTCGGCGGCGAAGCCGCGCACGCGCGGGTTCATTTCCTTGGCGTAGCGGTTGAGGAAAGCCTTCGCGAGCAAGGTGGGGTCACCCGGCCGCTCGGCAAGGCTGGGAATACGCACGACGATTTCGGCCAGGCGGTAATAGAGGTCCTCGCGGAACCGTCCTTCGGAGATCATGACCTCCAGATCCTGGTGGGTCGCGCAGACGATCCGGGTGTCGACAGGAATCGATTCTCGGCTGCCCACGCGCTCGATCACGCGCTCCTGCAGGAAGCGCAGCAGCTTGACCTGAAGCTGGAGCGGAATGTCGCCCACTTCATCGAGAAACAGGGTGCCGCCTGCCGCCTGCTCGATCTTGCCCTGCGTAGTCTTCACCGCGCCGGTGAAAGCGCCCTTCTCATGGCCGAACAGTTCGCTTTCAAGCAAATTTTCGGGAATCGCGGCGCAGTTGATTGCCACGAATTCCCGCTTGGCGCGGCCGCTGGCGTCATGCAGGCCCCGCGCAAGAAGTTCCTTGCCGGTACCGCTGGCGCCCAGCAACATGACCGAAACATTGGTGTTTGCCACCCGCTCAATCGTGCGGGCGACGCGGATCATCTCGGGCGCGGCGGTAATCATACGGCCGAGGACCTTCTCGTCCTTCTCCACCTTTCCGGCGAGGCGGCGATTTTCCTCCTCGAGCCGATGCAGCTGCAGCGCGCGGCGTACGATGAGACCCAAGGTGTCGATGTCGACAGGCTTCTGGTAGAAGTCATAGGCGCCGTGCGCGATGGCTTGCAGCGCGCTTTCCCGCGCGCCGTGGCCGGATGCGACGACAACCTTGGTATCGGGCTTGAGCGCCATGATCTCGTCAAGGACGGCGAAACCCTCGGTGGTGCCGTCCGGGTCTGGCGGCAGGCCGAGGTCGAGCGTCACCACGTCGGGCATTTCCGAACGCAGCAGGGCGATGGCGCTGGCTCGGTCCCCGGCGACGAATACCTCGAAATCCTCGTAGGCCCACTTGAGCTGCGCCTGAAGGCCCGCGTCATCCTCGACGATAAGCAGCTTGGGCAGGCGGGCGGCGGTATCGGTCATCACGCTACCTTCTGGTCGTGGGAGGCAAGAGTCTGGTAGATGTCGCTGGCAGCGGCGAGCGGCAGGCGGACCACGAAGCGCGAGCCCAGCCCTTCACGCGATTCGACATCGAGCCGCCCGCGCATCGCCCTTACCAGTTCACGCGCCTCGAAAGCGCCGATGCCGAAGCCGCCGGTCTTGGTCGAAACGAAGGGTTTGAACAGTCGGTTGCGCACGAAGTCGGCGCTCATGCCGCTACCGGAATCCAGCACTTCGAAACGCGCATTGAGCCCGTCTATCGACAGCGAGACGAAAACCGGGCTGTCCGGCCGACTGGCATCGATGGCGTTCTGGACCAGATGCATCAGCACCTGTTCCAGCGAATGGCGGTTGGCGGTGATGACGGCGACGCGCGTTTCGGCCAGCACCACCTGCGGCGTGCCGCGAAAACGCTCCATCACCACCGCAAGCACCTCCCCCGCCGGCACCGGCTCAAGCTTGTCGACCCCGCCCGAGCCATAGCGCGAAAGGC
Organism: Novosphingobium barchaimii LL02; assembly: GCF_001046635.1. Classification (GTDB taxonomy): domain Bacteria; phylum Pseudomonadota; class Alphaproteobacteria; order Sphingomonadales; family Sphingomonadaceae; genus Novosphingobium; species Novosphingobium barchaimii. The sequence goes on along the minus strand of NZ_KQ130452.1, from coordinate 508,981 downwards.
GCGCCAGAAGCGCGTTGAGCTTGTCCGAGGAATTGCGCAGTGTCACCAGCATGTCGGCGCGGAAGGCCGGCTTTTCGGCGTGGAGCTCGGCATTGCGGGCCAGCAGGCTGAACTGACTGGCGAGGTTCTTGATGTCATGCATCACGAAGGCGATGCGGCGGTGGAAGTCATCGAAACGGGCCGATTCAGCCAAGGCCACCTGGCTTGAATTTTCCGCCAGGTAGCTCGCCACCTGCTGGCCAATGACGCGCAGGAGGTCGAAATCCTCCCAGTCGAACTTGCGCGCCAGCTGCGGGCGGGCCAGCACCACCATGCCCACAAGGCGCTCGTAATGAACCAGCGGAATCATCGCCCAGGCACGCGGATGGTCGATCAGCCAGCGCGGGACGTCGTTTTCCCATTCGCTGCCGGAGCTGTCGCCCGCGGCGCTGCCGCGTACTTCGTCCAAATCGCAGATGTAGCCGGTACGCTCGAAATGGCCGAGACCGCGCAGCGGGATGGCGACTGAGGGAACCTCGATCTCCGCCCAGTTCCAGCGGGCGGCAAGGGTCAGTTCGCCTTGGTCGCCGGGGGTCAGAAGCAGGCCTGCGGGGCTTTCGAACACGTCGGCGATGGACTGCACCACGCGCTCACCCAGTGGCAGGGATTCTTCGCCGCCGCTGCCGATGGTGCGGGTGAAGCGCAGCCACTCCTCGCGGTAGTCGTAGCGGTGCTGGAAGAAATGCTTGGCGAGCGTGACCTTCAGCCAGCCGCGAACCCGGCGCGAGGGCAATACCACCAGCGCCAGCGCGCTTGCCAGCGTCAGGAAGGCCAGCTCGATCAGGCGCGCGAAGTTCCCGCCCGCGTAGGACAGCCACTGCGCCACCGCGACCATGCCGACAAGGTATACGCCAATGACAAGCAGCGAAAACGTCTGAAACGTCACCGCGCGCGAGGGGCGAAGGCGCAGATCGTCACGGTTTCCAGCGGCGGCAATGGCGATGCAGGCCGCCAGTGCGCCGGTGGCGATACCGCGCAGCGCAGCGATCTCGTAAGGCCAGCTGCCCGCGAGGTAGGCGATCGTGTAAAGGTTGAGGTCGAAAGCCCATAGCGCGGCAAGTCCCACCGCCGGCCAGCGCAGGGCCGCGCGCGATTCGCGCGGGGCGCCTGCGTAGAGGTTGTGAACCAGCACCAGCCCGCCCACCGTCACCAGCAGGCGGAACATCACATTGAAATCGAACGCCACGCGCAGGACGTCGCTGTCGATCGCCAGCCGCGACAGGCCGTAGTCAACTGCCAGATGCAGTATCTCGACGAAGGCCAGGGCGAAGATCACCGGGCGGATGGGCGCCAGGGTGGCATGGCGCCCATCGCTGGCGAAAAGCCGGTAGATGACCAGCAGCCAGGCGAGGTTGCGCGCGCTTTCAACCAGCGACGGCGCGAAAACCACCGCGGGCGAGGCCGTCGCCGCAGCGCTTGCAAGGCTCCACAGGGCGGTAAGGAACAGCGCGATAACCACGGCCGTACCCGCGCGGCCGAACCGGTCGCGGCGGGTCGCCAGCCAGATCGCCACGCTGGCCAGCGCGATCGCGCCGGTCAGGTCGAAAGCTACTCCGATGGTCGTCCACACAGCTGAAGGCCCTGCGATCATCAGCGCGCGCCCTCGCTCCACAGCACCACGCGCAGCGTCTGCAGGATGATGAGCAGGTCGAGGAACGGCGTGTAGTTCTTGGCGTAATATAGGTCGTATTCGAGCTTGTGCCGCGAATCCTCGATCGAGGCGCCGTAGGGATAGTTGATCTGCGCCCAGCCGGTGATGCCCGGCTTCACCATGTGCCGCTCCGCATAGTAGCGCAGCTGTTCTTCCAGATCGGCGACGAATTCCGGGCGCTCGGGGCGCGGGCCAACGAAGCTCATCTCGCCCTTCAGGACTGTCCAGGCCTGGGGCAGTTCGTCGATGCGGACCTTGCGGATGAACCTGCCGATGCGGGTCACGCGTGGGTCGTCCTTGGACGCCCACTGCGCCCCTGCCACTTCGGCGTCAGTGCGCATGGAGCGCAGTTTGACGACGTCGAAGCATTCACCAAACAGGCCGACGCGCGGCTGGCGGTAGAAAGCGGGGCCCTTGCTATCGATCTTCACCAGCAGCGCGAACAGCAGGATCACCGGCGCGGTGACGACCAGCAGCAGCGCGCTCACGGCGATGTCGAAGACTCGCTTGGAGGCGCTGGAAATCGCCCGGCCGGAGGAAAAACCGTCGGAGAAGATCAGCCAGCTGGGATTGACGGTATCAAGATCGACGCGGCCGGTCTCACGCTCGAGGAAGCTGGAGAATTCGTTGACGTGGACACCTGCGGTCTTGATCCGCAGCAGGTCTTTGAGCGGCAATGCGTTGCGGCGCTCTTCCAGCGCAAGCACCACTTCGCTGACCCCCAGGTTCTCAACGTAGCGGGTGAGGTTGTGGATCGCCCCTCGCGAAATCGCCTCTTCGACTACCGGCTGGCTCTCGCTCATGGTGATGTAGCCGACGATGGCAAAGCCGCTCTCGGGGCGTTCGCCCAGCACCCGCAGGCGCTGTGCCCGCTCCCCGGCACCCAGCACAAGGACTCGGCGGCGGAATGAACTGGTTCCCAGAAAAGCGCCCAGGATCAGGCGGTTGAAGATCAGCATCACGATCGCGAAGGCCATCGAATAGGCCAGGGTAGAGCGCCAGAAGTTCTGCCCGCCGACAAGGAAATCCGCAAAGGACAGCGCGATCACGCCCAGCGATATCGCCACCAGCAGGCGCGCGGCGGCGAACCGCTTGGAGCGTAAGGCCTCCCCGCCGTAAACGCCGACCGAGATCATCGACAGCGAGATCACCGCCGCGAAGGCCGCATGCGCTCCCAGTCTGTCGACAAGGGCGCCGGGGTCGATGCCGATCTGGTCGGAGCGCAGGCGCCACGATGTCTCGTTGGCAATCGCCAGCAGCAGCACGTCGACCAGCCAGAGCAGGACGACCGCGTGCGGAATGTAATGTTTGAACAGACGAATCATCGTCGCTTACGCCATCCTTCGCGGCCGAATACCGGCCTTGCATGACGGCCTAGTGCAAAGGCTTTAACTGTCGGTTACCTTGACAGCGCAATAGCATACTCTCGCAACGCCAGCCCTCTATCGACAGGGCGCTCACGGGAAGCGATGTCGGAGCCCCTTACACTCGCCCTTACCGTTTTGGCATGAGCCGCAGCGCCGTCAGCGTCAATGCCTGCGAGGCCGATCCGATCACCTTGTCCGCTACCGGAGCCCAGAGCGGGCTGTGAAGAGAGGGCATCGGCGCTCCGCCCGCCTTCGCCGCCGCCAGCTTCGCCGGGTCCGCGCCGCCCACCCACAGGATCAACGACTTGATATGCGCCTCGTCCGCGCGGCGAAATTCGCCGAAATCCTCGCCTCCCATGACCGACGGCGTGAACACGACCTTATCGCCCCCTAACTGCACCTTGAGATCCGCTACGGCCTCTTCAGTGAACTCGGGCGTGTTCCAGGTGGCGCGGGTGTGGGGTTCCTTCACGGTCACCACCGGCATCTGGTTTTCGGCAATACCGGACGCGATCGCTTCGCCGCGCGCAACCCGCCGAATACCGTCCAGCAGCCGCTCGCGCGTCTCGTCCGAGTAACTGCGCACGGTAAGTTGCAGGCGCGCCTCGTCAGAGATGATATTGTGCCGGGTGCCGGAATGGAACGAGCCGACCGTGACCACCACGGGGTCGACCGGGTTCGTCTCACGGCTCACCAGCGTCTGCAGCTTCATGACGATGGCGCTGCCCAGCACGATCGGATCGCGCGTGGTGTGCGGATAAGCGCCGTGTCCGCCCACGCCCTTCACGACGATGTCGACGCTGTCGACATTGGCGAGCGCCCAGCCCTTCGACGCGCCGACGACGCCCGCAGGCAGTTCGGGCGTATCATGAAACGCCAGCGTGTAGTCGGGCTTGGGGAAGCGGGTATACAGGCCGTCCTCCAGCATCGCCAACGCGCCCGAGCCCGCTTCCTCGGCGGGCTGGCCGATCATCACCAGCGTGCCGGACCATTCACCCTTGCGCGCGGCCAGCAGGCGCGCGGTCTCGATCCAGCTGGTCATGTGTGTATCGTGGCCGCAGGCGTGCATAATTCCGCTCTCGACCCCGGCGAGCGATATGCCGCGCTTGGTGGACGCGAAGGGCAAGCCGGTCTGTTCGGTTACCGGCAGGCCGTCCATGTCGGCACGGATCAGGACGGTCGGCCCTGCCCCGTTCTTCAACACAGCGACGATGCCGGTCTTGCCAACTTTTTCGGTCACCGTGAAACCGGCCTTGCGCGCGGCATCAGCCATGATCCCGGGGCTGCGCACTTCCTGGAAACTGAGTTCCGGGTTGGCGTGGAAATCGCGGTAGATCTCCATCAGCCCCGGCATGTCGCGCGAAACGCTGTCAGCGACGCTCTGCGCCCGAGCGGGTAGCGAAAGGCCAATCACGGCGCTGGCGAGAGTGAGCAAAGGGACACGCATGACCGCAGGCTACGTCAAGCATCCCCACCCGGCAATCACAGAAGGCGGGTAAGGCGCGAGCAAAGCAGGCGGGCAAGTTTTTCTCGCAGGGTCGATAGAATCGCCTGAATGGACATTCTCTACCAAATGCATAGATTGTTTCTTGAACGGAGGGTCCGCCTTTCGTTTCCGCGGCATTTGATACTGTCAGCTTGCTCCGCGTCATCAACCGCTAAAGCGCACGAAACCAAGGCGACAACGCCGGCTTCGTGCCTCCCGTAAGGAGATACGAAATGCTCGATACCCTTCCTCGCACCACTTCGACCGTCCTGCGTGCGCGGCCTGCGGCAACCCCGCGCTTCACGCATCCCTCGTGGCGCGGCAGCCTCGAGCCTGCCTCCGGCGGCGGAGGCGCGGCGATCCGCAACGCCGGCGACTTCTGGTCGCGGCTCGGCCTGTAACGGCTCTGGGCGACATCGGGCGCCCTTCCCGGCTCGATGTCGCCCGTTCAGCAAACTTGTGTCAGACTGGTCTTTACGTGAAGACAGCTCTCATCATCCGCCACGTTCCCCATGAAGGGGTCGCCGGTTATCGCCAGCCCATCGAGGATGCGGGATACGCTGTATCGCGCATCGACGTGACCGACCCCGAATTCGCGATGCTCGATCTGCGCCAACCTGACCTGCTCATCATGATGGGTGGGCCGATGGGCGTCTACGAACAGGATCGGCATCCCTGGATCACCTGCCAGCTGCGCCGCCTTGCCCTGCGGCTCGAGGCGGACCGGCCGACGCTGGGCGTCTGTTTCGGCGCCCAGATGATGGCAAGCGCTCTAGGCGCAAAGGTCTATCCCGGCCAGGCCAAGGAAGTGGGTTTCCACCCAGTCGAAGTGCACAGACACGCCGCCGACGGGCCCCTTCGCCATGTCCGCGACGTGCCCGTGCTGCACTGGCACGGCGACACTTTCACCCGGCCCGAGGGCGTGGAACTGCTGGCATCGAGCACGCTATACGAACACCAGGCGTTCCGGCGCGGCGCAAATCTGCTGGCCCTCCAGTTCCACGCCGAGATGGGGGAAGACCCGCGCTTCGATGCCTGGATGGATCAGTGGCCCGAAGCCGTGATAGAAGCGGGCGGCTGTCCGAACGCACTGCGCGATGCCCACGACAAGCTCGGCCCTGGCGCCGTGGCGGCTGGCCGCGCAATGATCGCGGATTGGCTGTCCGCGCTGAACTGAGCGGCCACGCCATCCTTATCCTAACTAGATCGGGCGAAACGGCATCGGCGCCCGGCACACTCCGTCGTCGGCGCCTGTTTCGGCAGGCCCTGCTCCAAGGCCGCTTCGGCGGCAGCGGCTGGCCTTTTTCGCAACGCCGATCTAGCTTGCTGACCGTTCGATAACGCGAGGCATGAATGGCCGAAGGATATTCGACTCAGCTACCAAAGCGCGCCGGCAAACACTCTTTTGCAGCAGTCATTAGAGGCCTGCGCGCCGCGCTTGCCGGTTTCTTCCCCGTCGCCGTGTTCGCGCTGGTGCTGGTATGGGCGATTTCCGCCTGGGGGCTGATCGCAGGGGTGCTGCTGGGAAGCGTTCTTGCCGGTGTCATCGCATGGGCAATGGTCAGGACCATCGCTGCCTATCCGGCCGTGCAATGGCTTGCCGCCATCGCAGTAGGAACCTTGCTGGCATCGTACGTCGTCTCGATCTTCCAAGCGCCTTAGCCGGCGAAGAAAGTGGTGCCCCTGGCCCGACTCGAACGGGCACGCCTTTCGACAAACGATTTTGAGTCGTTCGCGTCTACCATTCCGCCACAGGGGCACGGACAAGCCGGGGACGCTTAGACGTGCCTGCGATGCGGTTCAAGCCCGTCCGTGTCAAAAAGCCCAGTCCATCGCAATATGCAGCAAACGGGACTTCATCACGCCCTTGCGTGAACCCAAAGTTCCGATCTCGAAGCGCGGTCCGTCTTCGTCGGGCTGATAGGTCAGCCGCAGCTTCACTTTCTCGGGCCTGGCCGGCGCGGAATTGACGCCTAAAGCGTGTGAGCGAATCGTTTGCCGGGCTGCGGGCAGGGATTTTCCACTCACAGCGCGAAGGTCGAAACCGCCTTCTGCCGGGGGCTCTGCCATAGCGGGCACCGGCATCGCGGCACAGGCGAGCGCCAAGGCGCATCGACAAGGGGCACGGTGACGGAGGTCAAGGCGTTCCATGGACCAGCGTCATCGCATCGCTTGCGGAAACTACCGCGTCGGTTGCGTTTCAGTTCAGAGACTGGCGTTCCCGGTGCGATGAAGCGAGTTCATCGCACGCCGAATTGAAAACGCCGCCCGGGACTTTGTCCTGGACGGCGTTTTGGAAATCCGAGTTGGCCGTCCGGACAAACCCGGGCGGCTCAGGCCCCGCATTATTTGAGAGCGTTCACCACCAGCTTGTGCAGGCGTGAATGCAGCACGTCGTTGCCGGCGAGGATTTCGGTGTCGTGGTAAGGTCCGCTGCGGCCCTTCCAGTCGGATACGAAGCCGCCGGCCTCACGTACCAGCAGGCATCCTGCGGCCGTGTCCCAAGGCTTGAGATCGGCTTCCCAGAACCCTTCGTAGCGGCCCGAGGCCACCCAGGCGAGATCCAGTGCGGCCGAGCCGAAGCGGCGGATACCGGCGACCTGCGGGGCAAGCGCATGGTAGATCTTGGTCCACTGGCCCGGGTCGCCGTGACCGGCGAAGGGAATGCCGGTGGCGATCACGCTTTCGTCGAGGTGACGGCGCGAGGATACGCGCAGCCTGCGGTCCTGGAGCCAGGCGCCGCGGGCTTTTTCGGCCCAGTAGCTCTCGTCGGTGACCGGGTTGTAGATCAGCCCCGCCGTCACTTCGCCCCAGCCGTTACCGTCGAGCCGCGGCTCCTGCACCGCGATCGAGATCGCGAAGTGCGGGATGCCGTGAAGGAAGTTCGTGGTGCCGTCGAGCGGGTCGACGATGAAGCGCGGCATACGCGGATCGCCCTCGATCTCGCCGGCTTCCTCGAACAGATAACCCCAGTCGGGCCGCGCGGCGCGCAGTTCGTCCCAGATCGTGCGCTCGGAAGCCTGGTCGGCCTTTGAAACGAAGTCCGCAGGGCCCTTGCGGCTGACCTGCAAGTGCTCGATTTCGCCGAAATCGCGGCGCAGACGGCTGCCGGCCTTGCGGGCGGCCTTCTCGATGACGCGGATGAGACCGGAAATGGCGGCCATGACTGTACTTCGCTCCTATGTCCGGCGCCGCTGGCGCCGGCCTATCTGTTATTATCGACCGGTGGTCGGGCTGGCCGGAGACGGCTGGGTGGGATCACCCTTGTAGCCGCAGACCGCCGTGAGGACCGCGAAGACCTCCGCCGGCTTGTCGCGCTGAACCTTGTCGGCGTTCTCGGCGATGACCTTGTCCACGCCTTCGCTGATCTTGCCCAGCGAGTTTTCGTAAAGGCAGCCGACAAGTGCGGACTTCGCCTCTTCCTTGACCTGATCGGACTGCAGAGCGCTGATCAGTACCTTGAGGTAAAGGACCGCGTGCTCGGACTGGGCAGCCTGCGCGCCTGCGGCCGGAGCAGCAGACTTATTAGCAGGAGCCGCCTTCTTGGCGGGTGCGGCAAGGGCAGGAACACCGCCGGCAACCAGTCCGGTCGCGGCAAGGGCAAGGAAAAGTGCGCGCATCAGTCAGCCTTCTTCACGTAGGACTTCTCGTAGACGTCGACGATGATGCGCGTTCCGCTGCCGATGTGCGGCGGGACCATCACTCGAACGCCATTGTCGAGAATCGCCGGCTTGAAGCTGGAAGAGGCGGTCTGGCCCTTCACCACGGCGTCGGCCTCGACGATAGTGGCCTCGACCTGCTCAGGCAGCTGCACCGAGATCGGGCGCTCTTCCCACATTTCGAGATTCACCTGCATACCGTCCTGGAGGAAGGCGGCAGCCTCGCCCAGAAGGTCTGCGGGGAGCGAGATCTGGTCGTAGTTCTCAGTGTCCATGAACACCAGGTCCTCGCCCTCAGCGTAGAGGAACTGGAAGTCCTTGGTGTCGAGGCGCACGCGCTCGACCGTGTCGGCGCTGCGGAAGCGCACGTTGGTCTTGCGGCCATCGATCAGGTTCTTCATCTCGACCTGCATGAAGGCACCGCCCTTGCCGGGCTGGGTGTGCTGCGTCTTCGCGACCTTCCAGATGCCCTTTTCGTATTCAAGGATGTTGCCGGGACGGATATCGACGCCGCTGATCTTCATGGTTCGTGCCTTCGATGCGAAAGAGCTTGAGGGACGGGCCGCTGCCGTTGACGACGACGATACGTCCCTTGGAAAGCCTGCGCCCTTAGACGAGGCAGCGAAGCATGGCAATTGCTTCGCGCCGATGCTAGCCAATCGCCATGATGCGCATCGCCAGCCGGACTCCGCTCGCCCTTCCCTCAGGTCTCGTCGCCGCAGCGCTGCTGCTTGCGAGCAGCGGATGCGCCGCCAGTGCGCCGCCGCCGCCGCCGGTTCCGGGCGGCCCGATCTCGACCCTGCCGATCGGCACGTACACCTGCGAACTGCCGGGGGACGCCGGCGGCGCCCCGGGCAAGCTGGTACCGGAATATGAATTCCGCATCGTCAATTCCTCCAGCTACAAGGCCGGCGGCATTCGCGGCAGCTACCTCTTCGTCGGCGATCGGGTGACGATGACCGGCGGCAAGCACAAGGGCCTGAAGCTGCACCGCATTTCCTCCAACTTCCTACGCCAGGTGAAGGACGACGGTAGGGACGGCGAGATGCGCTGCGTCCTTTCCGCGCACAACTGACGCGCTGATCGCGGGGGCGGTTTGCCCCCGCACGCGCCGTGACATAGGTCAACGGCTGGACATAAGGCCGGACCATGCCTTGAATTTTCAACTGGGCGGCAATGTTGCGATCGTCACCAGCGGCTCCGCCACTGCGCTGACTGGGGAGCGGGTGTACCCCTTCGGCGGCGGCGCGCGGCTCCGAGCATAGGGAAAGAACCACGAGAATGGCCATCTCCGAACCGGCCCTTCAGGCACTGATCGACAAGGATGCGATCCGCGAGCTGGTACTGCTCTATTCCCGCGCGATCGACCGGCAGGACATTGCCCTGCTGCGCGACCTGTACACCGAGGACGCGACCGACAGCCACGGCGACAGCTTCGATGGGCCGGCGCCGGAATACTGCGACTTCATCGCGCGGGCATTTCCGTACATCCCCTACTCGGGACACCACGTATGCAACCACCTGATCGCGGTGGACGGCAACGAGGCCAGCGGCGAGGTCTATGGGCTTGCCTACCACCTCATCCCCGCGCGCGACGGCCCTGGCGAGGAAGACTTCATGGCGGTGCGCTACATCGACAATTACCGCCGATGCCCGGATAGCCGCTGGCGGTTTTCCAAACGCGTCGTGACATACGACTTCAAACTGCGCCGCCCGTTCGAAGGTGGCGGCCTGCTGGGCCTTGGCGAACGTGATCCCAGCTATGCACTTTGCACGCAGACGCTGTTCGCCAGGGGGCCGCGCGGCTGACCTCCATCGCCCGGCGCGTTTCACGCAGCCGCCGTGCATCCTTTTGCCTGCTGGCTCATTGCTAGGCGCGGGCGCGGTATGCGGCGGCAATCGTGCGCGCCGGAGGCCGCCCGGAGGACATTCATGCCAGAAAGCGTAAAAGTCGGCGTTCTCAACGATATGGCCGACTTCTCCGATCTGGACGATAATACCCCGATTCCGGGCGATGTCACCGGCTGGCTGGAGCGCGAAATCGCGGTCCTGCGCGATGCGGGGCGCTTCCCCGCCGAAGTGGAGTTCATCCACGCCTATGGCCTGGGCCTACCCTCGGGCACGGCGGAGGCGGTGGAGACCGCCTATCGCCAGCTGGCCGACGCGGGCGTCAGCCTGATTGTGGGGCCGGCCATCGGCGACAATGCCCTTGTGGCTACGCCGCTGGCCGAACAGTTGCGCATCCCCACCATCAACTGGGCCGGGGCCGAGCGTGCGCGGGGCCGCTACATGTTCCATCATCAGGTCGGCAGCCATGAAGACGAATCACTGGTCATCGCGCGGCACATGGCGATGCTGGGCTGCCGCCGTCTCGCGATAGCCTACGACATCTCGCCGATCGGCACGCGGCACCTCAAGTATCTCGAAAGCGAAGCGCGCATTCTCGGCATAGAGATCGTCGCGAAGGAGGGCATGTCCCCCCTGGCCGACGATGCCGCCGCGCTGGTCGACGCTCTGCTGGAAGGCGCGCCGGACGGCGTGGTCTACCTCGGCCTTGGCGTCTCCGCGCCGGCGGTGGCAAAGGCGCTCTCGGCCTGTGCTTGGCCAGGGCCGAACATCATGAATACCGCTGGCCTGCGCGGGTATCACGGTACGTTCGCGCACGACTGCGACGGCTGGTTCTACATCGACATGCATTCGGACACGAACACCACCCTGCAGGCGCAGATGTCTCAGCTTGGCGCACCGCGCCAGCAGGCACTTGCCGTCGCCAAAGGCCATGACCTTGGCCGCCTCGTCGCCGAGGGGCTCGCCCGCGCTACCGACCTGTCGCGCGAAGGTGTGCGCATCGGTCTGGAACAAGTGAAGTGGCTCCCCGCCGCCGAAGGCTGCGAAGGCACCCTGCTCGGCTTCGGCATTCAGGATCGCGGGGCGCTGCATGGGCGCTATCTCGTGGTGCGCCAGTGGCTGGACGGCGAGACGCGCGAAGTGACGGCCTGAGTATTCTGATCATGGCGCCGTGCCGGATCGAGTGCCAGAACAGCGCTATCCTTACATCGAAGGCGCATAGCCGCCGTTGAGCGGATAGGTCTGCCCCGTGATCCATCCCGCCGCGTCCGAGCACAGGAAAGCCACCAGTCCAGCGACATCGGCGGACTTGCCGTAACGGCGAATGGTATAATGCGCCAACTGCGCCTTGGCGTGATCGCTGGCCATCACTTCGGCCAGCTTCTCCTCGGGCATGTCAGGCATCAGCGAGGACAGCGACACCGCGTTCGAGGTTACATTATAGCGCCCCAATTCCTTGGCGATCGAGCGCACAAAGCCCTGCGCGCCCGCCTTGGCCGAGGCGTAGACCGCCAGCTTCGGCTCGCCCACGCGGCCGGAATCCGACACGATGGTGACGATCCGCCCGCGCCTGGCCGCGACCATGTTCGGGATCAAGGCGAAGCAGGCATTGTAGACGCCGTATAGATTGGTGCGCAGGTAACGGTCCCAGGCGGCCGGATCTTCTTCCCAGAAGTTCAGCGCCCGACGCAGCGAACCGCCCGGCCCGGCCATGCCCGCGTTGTTCACCAGGATCGTCGCGGCCCCCAGCTTGTCCGTGATCGCCGCGTTCGCCGCCTTGATCGCATCGAGATCGCCCACGTCGAACGGCACCGCCAGCGCGGGAACGCCAGTCGCCCGGATTTCCTCGGCCACCGCCTCGGCCCGCTCGGGCACGAAGTCGTTGACGGCAATGCCCCCGGCATTGTGCCGCGCCAGTTCGAGCGCGATACCGCGCCCCGCGTTCTGTCCCGCGCCGGTGACGACGGCGACCTGCCCGCCAAGGTCCAGAATATCGGGCGTGCTCATTCAATCCGCTCCCATTCGTATCGTTGCACCGACTATAGATGGCACTCACAACCCGATGGGAGCCTCAGCGGGTTGTTTGCCGAACCATCCCCCAGACGATGTCCGCGGCGGGGCACATTCATTCCGCCAGCTTTGCCTCCATGGCGGCGATCTCGGAACGCAGCCACATCGTCTCCGAGAGGTTCTTGCCCCCGCTGGCCGCAAGCAGCGCTTCATGCGCGGCCTTGCGGACCTTGAGCGCCTCCGCGTTGTCCGGCTCCGCATTGAGGGCGATGTCGGTCAGGTGAACCGCCTCCAGCGCCGCGCCGCCGTCCAGCTTTGCCTGCGCGCGCTGGGCCAGTTTCGCCGCGCCGCCCGCCAGCTCGGCGAGGTCGGCATCGACGCTGCTGCGCGGCACGCCGTAAAGCGCCGTGGTGCCGTCCTCGTAGTGCAGCCAGCCCGCATATTCGCGCCAGATGGACTTGACCGCCCAGCTGCCCTTGCCGTGGAATTCGCCGATCTGCAGCCCTTCCGGCCACGCGAATTCGCGCATCAGGGTGTGCACGTCCTTGCCCGCCTTCATGCCTTCCAGCGTAAAGTCGCGCACATGGCTGACGGCGGCGTGCAGCTTGTCGAGGTCGGCGCGGATGCGCTCCTTGCCCCGGATCGCCTCGCCGTGGCCGGTAACGACGATCTCGGCTCCGAGCGCACGCACCATCTCCAGCGACTTCAGGTAATTGCGCACCAGTCGCGGCTTGTCGCCGCGCAGGGTGTTGAGAAACGGCATCGAAAGCCACACCGGCCCGAAGACATTGCCGGTAAAGGCGATTTTCTCCTTCGGCATCCACACGGTAAGCGCATCGACCGTTTCGCCTTCAGGGGTGGAGATCAGCTCGAAGGTACGATCCCCCACCTCCACCGTCAGGCGGCGCTCGACGAGGATATCCGGCTCGACATGCGGCGGCGCCTTGGGCGCGGAGCCGCGCTTCAGGGTGGAACCCCAGAGCTTCCTGCTCCTGGGCCCGAAGAACGATTGCAGCCCGTTCATGTCCGCCAGCGCTTCGTTGAAGCCGGGACCGCCGATGACCTGCGTGCCCTCTTCCACGAATTCGGGCAGGCCGCCGTAATGATCGGCGTGGCTTTGCGTGATTATCACGAAGGCCAGCGGCCCCTTGCGGTGCGGGGCCAGCAGTCGCCGTGTACGCTCGGCGTTATCCATGAAGCCGGTGTTGATCATCACGTCGCCCTCGCCGGTGGTGACGAGATAGGCGTTGGAGATGTCGTTGGCCTGGAAGATGAAATCGGTGACGGCAATAGCCTCCGCCTGCTCGTCTCCCGAACGGACGAGGTCGGCCAGCTTCGGGGCGGATTCCCTGGTTGCGTTCATGTCAGGCTTCCTCGAACTGTATCATGACTTTCGCCGACTGCGGCGTGGCGGCGATTTCCAGCCCGTGCAGCACTTCGCCGAATGGCAGCTTGTGGCTTATCATGGCCGCGATCTGGTCCTTGAGGCGCGGCATCGCAGCGATCACCTCGGGCATTTCGGTGGGATAGCCGACCGCCGTGGTGATGGTCATCTCGCTGGTCAGCATGCGGCCGACCGGAAATTCGATGGGCTTCATGTAGGCCGCCGTTATCACCAGCCGGGCGTGGAACTTGGCCATCATGATGACCTGCGCCAGGATGTGCGGCGCGCCTGCCGCATCGATGAAGGCGTCGGTGCCCACGCCCACGCGGTTGAAGCTGGGCACTTCCCCGTGCAGCCTCGCCAGTTCCGCGCGCAGGTCCACCTTGCTCGGGTCCAGCGCGGCCTGGACGCCGATGGCGCGGGCACGTTCCAGCCGCTCCTCCGAGAGGTCCAGCGCCACCACCTCGTCCACGCCGCGGTCCTTCAGCCAAAGCAACATGCCAAGGCCGATCGGACCGCAGCCGAACACCACCACCTTGTCGCCCGGCTTTACTTCTGCGCGGTTGACGCCGTGCATGGCGACGGCCAGCGGCTCGCACATCGCCGCTACGTCGAAATCGACGCCTTCCGGGATCGGCAGGATTGATGTGCCAAGCTGCGCCTCGCGCACCAGCAGTTCCTCGGTAAAGGCGCCTTCCGGCCCGCCCGAGCCGATGTTGCTGGGCGTCATCATCGGATTGACGATCACCGCATCGCCCACGGCAATGCCGCTGACGCCAGAGCCGACCTGAAGCACTTCGCCCGCGCCTTCATGGCCCAGCGCGGTCTGCCCGCCCGGCTCGGCGGGCATTCCGCCCATCTTGATATAGGACAGGTCGCTGCCGCAGATGCCGACCGACTTCATGCGCACGACCACGTCGTTGGGACCTGCCTCGGGCCGTTCATATGTATCGAGGCGGACGTCGCCGACACCGTGAATGTTCAGCCGCTTCATCGCTTCTCTCCTCTCACGTTCTGGTCAATCGGGGCGATTACGGCCGCACCATGTAGCCACCGTCGATCGCAATCGTTTCGCCCGTCATGAAACTGCTGGCGTCCGAGCACAGGTAGGCACCGATGCCCTCGAAATCGGCCGGGCGGCCGGTGCGCTTCATCGGGATCGTCGGCGCGAAGTGCTGGGCCACGGCATCGGCGCGGGGCCCCTGGCCCATCATCGGCGTCATGACCAGCCCCGGGGCGACCACGTTCGCGCGGATGCCCAGCGGCGCGAGTTCGACCGCCAAACAGCGGATCGCCGCCGCCACCGCCGCCTTGGACGAGGCATACTCCATCTTCCCCGGCAGTCCCTGGAACAGCGAGAGCGAACCGCAGGCGACAAGCGAGCCGCCGGTTTGGTCGCCCGCTTCCACGCGCTCCTTCATCAGCCGAGCGCCTTCGCGCAGGGTGAAGAACGCGCCGTGCAGCGCCGTCTTCTGAAATTCGTACCAATGCTCCGTCGGCATATCGAAAACCGAGTTGTAGCGCGGAGACGCCCCCGAATTGGCGAAAACGCAGTCTACCCGGCCAAAATCCGCGATGACCTGAACGAAGCCCGCCACGATGTTCGCTTCCTCGGAAACGTCCACCTGATAGGCGATCACCCGCCCCGCGCCCGCAGCTTCAAGCTCCGCCTTCGCATTCGCGCTTTTCTCGGCGTTGCGAGCCCAGATCGCCACGTCGCCGCCCATTTTGGCGACGCCCATGGCAAACCCGAAGCCGATGCCGCCATTGCCTCCGGTCACTACCGTCACTTTGCCCGTGCAGTCGAAAAGGCCTGTCGCCATCAAATTATCCCTCGATCCCAGTCGCGCGGCTTTGTCGCCGGGCTTTCGTGGCCGCGATGTTCCGCGTCGGCAGCTTGTCCGGCAAGCGCGGGGGGCATAGAGTTCCGGCCCTAAGATGGCGTCCGGGACACATTCACCGGGCGCGCGCCGAGGGAGGCTGGAGGCATGATCGCAACAGAGGCTGTGCGCCCGACGATGTGTATCGACGCGCATCTCGAAACGGAGGGCGTGCGCGCCGAGATCGTGCGCTTCGACATCCCCGAACCGACCGACAGCCGCCATGCCGTGGGCAAGGGCTACCACGTCAACATGTGCCTCACCCCCCGCCCGCTCCAATCGCGCGGAGGCTATCGCCGCCGCTGGGGCCCGCACCGGCTGGAACGGCTGGGCGACATCTTCGTGCTGCCCCCTGGTGAGGAACTGTTCGTCAAGGGCGGCAGCGGACGGCAGGCCTCGCTGATCTGCACCATTGGTGCCGGACTGGTTCACGAACTGGTCGGGCGCGAACTGACCTGGGACGATCCGCACCTTGCCGCCGCGCTCGATATCTCCAGCGCGCAAATGCGGGCGCTGCTGTTTCGCATCACCGCCGAAGTGCGCCACCCCGGCCTTGCGGCACACAGGATGCTGGGATTCCTGGGGTGCGAACTGGCCATCGAACTTGGCCGTCACTGCATCGAAGTGGCGGAGCGACCGGTGACGGGCGGCCTTTCCGGCTGGCGCCTGCGGCTGATCGACGAGCGCCTTGCCGACGATGTCAGCGCGCCGGGGCTGGAGGAACTGGCGGCGCTCTGCGCGCTGTCCGTCCGCCAGTTGACGCGGGGTTTCAGGGTCAGCCGCGCCTGCTCGATCGGCGACTATGTCGAACAGCGCCGCATGGAAGCCGCCAAGCGCCTGCTGATGCAAGGCGAAAGCGTGAAAACCATCGCCTTTTCGATGGGCTTCGCCTCACCCTCCAGCTTCACTTTCGCGTTTCGCCGCTCGGTAGGGGCCAGCCCCAGCAGCTTTCGCCAGCGGCAAGGGCGGGTGCTGGCGTGATGGCGTCGGGTCTTGACCCGAACTCTACATAACGTCCCGATCTGGCGGGCCATGTGCATTGCCAAGCCTTGGCTCCGGCGCGCTATCCTTGGCCCATGAACGGCTGCCCAAGCGGCCGCGCCGGGAAGAGGACAACCACATGGCAAGCACCGTAACCGAGCAACTCGTGGCCGATGCGCTCATCGAACAGGCGATGGCCGAAACCGGCATCGACGCCTTCGACAGCGATACCTATCGCGAGGGGCTGGACGCCTTCACCGCCTCTTTCAACGAAGGCATCGCCAAAGGCTGGATGAGCGAAGGCGGCATCGCCCGCGCGCGAAACGACACGCTCCACTACCTGCGCGGCCGCCTGAAGGTATCGCAGTACCTTCGCGACAATCCCGAAGTGCTGAACCGCCCGGTTGAGCGGCCCGTCTTCGTCATGGGCGTGCCGCGCACAGGCACCACGCTGATGTCGAACCTGCTGGCCGCCGACCCTGCGCGCCGCTCGCCGCTGACGTGGGAGATCGACGATCCCGTGCCGCCGGTCGCCTCCGACGCGCTGCTTACCACCGATCCGCGCGCAGTGGACCGCCTGGCGCAGGAGAAGGCCGCGCTGGAAGCCAATCCCGGGATGGCCAAGTATTATCGCGGCTCGGCCGTCTATCCCAACGAATGCGTGTTCTTCATGGCCCACGATTTCAAGACGCTGATGATCGAGTCCAAGGGCAAGCTGCCCGCCTACAAGGACTTCCTCTTCTCGTGCGACATGACCAGCGCCTATGACTACCACAAGAAATTCCTGCAGGTGTTGCAACACCACACCGGCGGCGTCTGGAACGTCAAGAAACCCAGCCATGCGCTGTGGCTTGAGACCATCTTCAAGGTCTATCCCGACGCCCGTGTGATCTGGACCCACCGCGATCCCTTCACCGCCACCGGCTCGCTGTGCTCGATCATCTCGCTGAGCCATCAGGCGCACATGGGCCGCATCGACGCCGAATGGCTCAAGGCGGACTACCCCTGGCAGGCAGCCGAACACGCCAACCGCATCATGGATTTCCGCGACAAGTTCGGCGAGGACAAGATCATCGACGTCCACTACTCCGATCTCGTGGCAGACCCGGTAGGCGCGACGAAGAAGGTCTATGCCCGGCTGGGCGACGAATGGACCGCAGGCGCCGAAGCCGGGGTGCAGAAGTGGGTGGACGACAATCCGCAGGACAAGTTCGGCCGCCACGAATACAAGCTGGCCCAGTACGGCCTGACCAAGGCGGAGCTGGAACCGATGTTCGAGCGCTACCTCTCCCGCTACGACATCGCGCGGGAGGGCTGAATGCTCGAAGGCATCCATTACCAGAACGCCTACATTTGCGACAATATCGAGGCGGGGATAGACCTGCTGCGGGGCCGCGGCATGACGAAGGAGCCGGTGATCATCCCCGTCGACCAGACGGTGCTGACTGCTTCCGGCCCGAAGCGGCAGAAGGGCCGGATCTGCTTCATCTGGATCGGCGAACTGCAGTACGAACTGATCGAAAACGAGATCGACGAAGTGGGCATCTACGCCAACTGCCTCTCCAACGGCGGCCCCTTGCGCTTCCATCACATCTGCTTCCGCGTCCCCGACTGGGAGGAATTCCGCTCCCGCGTCGATGCCCAGGATTTCCCCATAGCGATGGAGCGCGACGTTACCCGAGAGCCGGAGGGCGGGCTGAAGTTCCTGTACCTCGATGCCCGCAAGGTGTTCGGGCACTACATCGAATATACCTGGATGCCCGAACCGATGTGGCAGAATATCCGTGCGATGTGACGGGATATACCCGAAAATAAGCCCATCTTCTGCAACCACATCTTTGCAAAGCGTTGTCCTCTGCCACAGGTTGCTGCCCACGCTTTGCTGCGCATTTCCGCCAATTGGCCATGCGAAAAGCCCCCCCCCCCCGCAGCACGGCGCGGCGAATCGCGGAGGGGGCAGCCAGCCGTCTTGGGCGATGAAGCGCGGGTAGACCGTCGGCCGCTCGACAAGCGGCATTCCCACGCGGGCGCAATATCAGCACCTCCTCCTCGGTGTAGGGCGCCTCAAGCCGTGGGATGGCTATCCTGTTTTTATACGGGCTGCGGTCAGTGCTACGCGCGCAAGCCGCTCCCGATCCTCGGCCCCGCGCATGATTGTTGGCGTCACGGTGACGCAAAGGCCCCGCGCTCGCAAGCCTCCCTCATCGGCGCCGTCGCCCGCATCGATCACCAGATGGTCGAGAAGATCACCGTAGTGATCGGCGATTGAAGCATTGCTGACCGGCTTGCCAAGCTCTCCCAGCAGCTTGGCAAGCGGCCCCTTGAGCGAGGTTCCACCGACCAGTGGCGACACTGCGACCAGCGGCACCCGCCGCTGCGCCAAAGCCACTCGCACTCCGTCCACGCTAAGGATCGGATCGACGCTGAGGTACGGATTCGAGGGGCAAATAATGATCGCGCCAAGGTCTTCGCGCGCCAGCGCTTCTGCAAAGGCGGGAGACGGCGCCGCCCCCGGCGCGCCGACGAAACGCACCCCTGTGGCGACCGGTCGGCACTGCTCGGCCACGAAGTAGCGTTGGAAGTCGAGCCACCCTTCGGCGGTGCCGACCTGCGTGCGCAAAGGCGCGTCGCTCATGGGAACTACCGCTTGCGTGATACCGAGGTTGCGCGTCAGACGGGCCGTAACCTGCGAAAGCGTTTCGCCCTCGCGCAGCCGCCATGAACGGGCGATGTGCATACCCATGTCGCGGTCGCCAAGGTTGAACCAGTCCGCCTCGCCAAGGCCGCGCAGCATGGCCATCGTCTGCCACGTTTCATCCTGTACGCCCCAGCCGCGCACGGTGTCGTTGAGACCCGCAAGCGCATAAGTGACAGAATCGATGTCCGGACAGATCGTCAGACCCAGATGCTCGAAATCATCGCCGGTGTTGACCACAATCGTGAGGTCTTCGGGGCTGAGCACCGCCGCGAGACCTGCTGCCAGCTTGGCGCCCCCAACCCCGCCCGAAAGCGCCAGAACGTGCTTTTTATTCATCGAAACATATCCTGTTCGATCGGCCGCAGCCCCGAGGCCGCGCCGGGCCCGTCTTCCTCGCAGGTCCACCGCGCCGCTCCGCGCACCAGAGCGACGGGGGTGCCTTCATCGCCCTCGCCCATCGCCAGCGCCGCCATTGCGGCAACCGAGTCAGCCACCGCGATCACCGTCGCCTGCAAGGCGCGGCCATAGAGGTCCACCGCTCTACCCCGCCGGTCCTCCAGCACGGTAAGCCCCGCGCAGCCGATCGCGGTACCCACCGTGCCGATCCGCCATGCCCGGCCCATGGAATCCGCGATGACGACGGCCACCTGCACGCCGGTGGCTTCCTGCAATTCGCAGCGGATCGCCCGCGCCGAGGCATCGGGATCGACCGGCCAGAGCAGCACCGTCCCGGCGTCTCCTCCTTCGACATTGCTGGCGTCGATCCCGGCATTGGCGAGGACATGCCCCGTTTTGTGCCGCGCGATGATCGCGGCGGGGTGCGGACGCATGATCTCGGCGCTCTCATCCAGGATCGCCTGCGCCATGGCCGCCTCCCGCCCGGTACGCGCGGCTAGATCCCGCGCCGCCGAGCCCAGTGCCAAAGCGGCAAGATTTACGGTGCGCCCTTCGCTCTTGGAGACGATCTTCTGCGCAATCACGCAAATATCGCCGCTGCGCAAGCCGTCCCCCGATGCCGACAGAGCACTGCAAATAGCTTGCGCAATGGACTGCCCAGCAGCGAACATGGGTAATCCGGCCAGCGGCCGCACGGTAAGTTCTGGAATTGCGGTATTCATCGTGTTCTCCTAAACCGCACCTTACGTCCGCCGCTGGCAACGACAATCACAGGGTTCGAAAATTCGCGGGGGAGATAGTCGACATGGCAACAATCGCAATGATCGACGGCGCAGGCGCACTCGGCAGGGGCCTCCCCGGAAGCCTGGTAACCGCCGGACACGACATTACTATCGGCTCCCGCTTGGCCAAGAAGACGCAGGTTACGGCGTTTCACCATGGCTCCGCACCGGACGATGTGGTGGCGGCTGAGGCACTGGCCTCTATCCTCATCAATATGAACGAGGCCGACAGCGCCGACATCCGCTTCATCAGTCTTACCGAGGCATCCGCGACCTCGTGAACGCCTTGTCAGCCACAATCTGGGCACTGATCCCTGTCAAGGCGCGAGGACAAGGCAAGACTCGCCTCGCAGGTCAGTTGTGCGCGGAGCAACGCGACAAGCTGGTCGAGGCGATGTTCGAACATGTGGTGCAGGTAGCGAATGAGACGGTCGAGCGCACTGTAGTCGTAGGGCCGCAGCGTTCGGGCGTGAGCGTAAACCTCGATCGGATCGAGGAGCCGGGCGGCGGGCTGAATGCAGCACTGGGTCACGCCCTAACGGTTATAGCGCGAAAGCCCGATGCGCCCTCACGGTTGATCGTGATCGCCGCCGACCTGCCCTGCATCACGCCAAATGACATCGCGCGGCTCGCAGAGCTTCCACTTGGCATCGTCGGCATCGCCCCCGACCGGCACGGAAGCGGCACCAATGCGCTTTCGCTCCCCTTGCCCCAGGCGGCAGGCTTCCGCTTCCATTACGGCACCGACAGCGCCTCACTACACCGTAATGCCGCGCAATCGCTGGGCCTCAGCGCAGTGACGATCATCACTGATGGCCTTGCGAAAGACATAGACGAGCCATTTGATCTCGCTGACGCTGCGCATTTATTCAGCTTCATGACCTGAGGCTGGCGGATGCCGAGAACGGGACCTGGCATCCCTTCTTCATGGCAAAGGCGGTCACTGATACCGCCCGCACCCCCAAGCTCGAAGGCGGCGAGGCCATTCCGACTGCCGGCGCCAATAAGGACGGACACTGCGCCAAAGCAGGCCGCGAAGTGCCGCCCAGGGTCATCGCCTCCTTGACGTCTTCGGTGAATACAGGCCGGGTTAGGACCGCGATCCGGAACCGGTGATCTGCCGCGCCAGTTCGGGATGGAGCCGTCACCGAGCCCCGAAACTCAGAACTCGCCCGCGATCGCTGCGTTGAAGGCGCGCACGGAGGCTTCTTCGTCGCCGTTCCACACCGCGCCTGACACGGCGAGAAAATCCGCGCCCGCACGCACCAGCGGCACGCAGTTTTCAGGCGTGATCCCACCGATGGCAACGCAGGGAATCTCGAAGATGCCCTGCCACCATTCCAGCAGATCCAGCCCGGCGGTATGTTTGGTTTCCTTTGTCGTGGTCGGGTAGAATGCCCCAAATGCCACGTAGTCGGCCCCGGCATCACCGGCTTCCATAGCGAAGTGGCGGCTGTCGTGGCAGGTCACACCGATCTGCGCATCGCGCCCCAGTGCGCCCCGAGCTTCCTCGATCGAATCGTCGTCCTGGCCTAGATGCACCCCATCAGCGCCAAGTCGCTTGGCAAGAGCGACCGAATCGTTGGCGATGAAGGCCACGTCGCGGTCGGCGCAGATGCGGCGCAGCGGCTCGCCCAGACGCGCGGCTTCGTGCTGGTCCACGTTCTTGACGCGAAACTGGAATGCCGCGACCGGCCCGGCATCGAGCGCGCGGGCAAGCCGGTCGGCAAAGGCCCCGCCGACATCGAGCGGCGAGATCAGGTAAAGCTGCGTAGGTTCGCGAGGGATTTCATCGGTCATCTGCGCGCTCTAGCGTTGCATAGCCCCTGCGCCAAGCGTTCTGGCGACATCGCCACTTGGCAACCATACGTGTTCGGGAACCATTCAGGCGCGATCGTGTTGCTTGGCCGCCATGAAAACCCGCGCCCCGAACTTTCGCTCTTCCCGGTCAGGTAACTTTCCGGCGCGTCTGAAGTCTCCGGCCATGCTCCGCTCCGTGGTCACCGCTGCCATCTTCGCCATCGCGCTTGCAGGCTGCACCGTGATCCCCGCCGCCGACCCCTCGCGGATGCCCAAGGCTTATCCGCAGGCAGCGCCGGCAAGCTATCCCCAAAACGGGCCAGGCAATTATCCCGAGCCCGTGCCGATGGCCCAGCCTTTGGCGCCAACCCCGGCTCAACCGCCCTCGCAGCCCTATCCGTCCGAATTGCCGGCTGCCGAAACCGGCGCCCCGCTGACCTTCGCCGCGTTAGGCCAGACTGTGACGGTGGACGGCCCACGCGTGACTCCACTGGCTGTACTGGAAGACAGCCGTTGCCCGATGAACGCGCGCTGCGTCTGGGGCGGACAGCTTCGCTTGCGCCTGCGGATCGACAGCGGGCGCGGCGGCGAGATCGAAATCACTTCGGGCAAGCCGATCACCATAGCCGACGGCACTCTCGAACTTGTCCAGGTAAGGCCAGACAAGGTTGCCGGCGCGGCAAACAACGGCGCGATCAGATCTTCCGATTACCGCTTCGGTTTCCGCTTCATGGGCGGTTACTGAAACCCAAAGAAAAGGCGGCGCCCCCCGGCACCGCCTTTTCCTTTTTCAGACCGATGCGAAGATCAGACGGCGGCTGCCGCTTGCGCCTTCTGGGTCGAGCCAGCGTAGATCGCGTCGATGGCTTCACCAAGCGAAGCGTTGAACTCGGCATCGCTCATCTGCGAGCGCAGGTCCGACAGCAGCGCGCGGCTGAAGCTGGCGATGATGCCCTTGTTCTTCGCCAGTTCCACGCAGGCCTCAGGGCGCGCAAAACCGCCCGACAGCGCGACGACGCGCAGCACCTTCGGATGCTCGACCAGTGCATCGAACGTGCCCGGCACCACCGGCAGCGAGAGCTTGAGCATGACCGTCTTGCCCTCGGGCAGCGCGTCCAGGTTCTTCAGGATTTCATCGCGCAGGATCGTGTCGCACTCGGCGCGCGTGTCGCTCTTGATGTTCACTTCCGGCTCGATGATCGGCATCATCTCGTGGCTGAGCACCTGCAGGCCGATCTCGAACTGCTGCTTGACCACGGCAGCGATACCAGCCTGATTGGCCGAATTGATGACCGAACGCTCCTTGGTGCCGAACACGCCCAGCTTCTTCGAACGCGAAAGCAGTCCGTCGAGGGTGGGGTTGGGCTTCATAAGCTGACAGCCATCAACTTCGTCCTCAAGACCCTTGTCGATCTTGATGAAAGGCACGATGCCCTTGGCGAGCAGCGCCTGCGGGGTCGGTACGCCGTCGACGAGACCGTCCATGGTCCGCTCGAACAGGATGGCACCGATGACCTTTTCACCGGTGAAGACGGGCGATGAAATGATCCGCGCGCGCATTTCGTGGATCAGGCCGAACATCTCCTCCTCGTTCGACCATGCACCTTCCTGAATCCCGTAACCCGCGAGGGCCTTGGGGGTGGAACCGCCACTTTGGTCAAGCGCGGCGATAAATCCGTCGCCGTCTGCCATCTTGGCGGTCATGTCTGAATACTGCATGGTTTCTCCTCCTGAGTTGTTCAGCACTTGAATTCTAGCCTACGCTGCGACCCCTTATTTCGCAACTGCGGCACGGGTTTATGGGGGTTTAGTTCGTCGCGGCGCTCCCCTTCAGCGACGGAGCGCGGCTCGCTCTTTCGCGCAGCATGGCGCCGATCTTCCGGCGCATCGGCGCATCGACCCAGCGCACCCCAGCCCAGCCCAGCGCCACGCAGCACGCAAGGTAGACCACCCCCATCAGCACCGGGTCGTAGCCAAGATCATCCTTGAAGTAGCGCAGCGGCTCCATCAGCGCCCAGTGGACCGCGTAAACCGCGTAGGACACCTCACCCAAAAACCAGGCAATCGGCGCCAAGACGCGGGGCGGCTCACAGCGCGCGCCGAGCCAGACCAGCAGCGGCGAGACGACGATGCTGCAGGCAAGGTCGTAATACGCATCGGGAACCGCGCCGATATCGAGCATCAGCATCGCCGCGATCGCAGCGAGACAGGCGAGGCCCATCCACCCGGCGGGGCGGAATTCCGGGATCGGGAAGCGCGCCAGCAGCACGCCGGCAGTGAACGACATGGTCGTGCGCACCATAGAGATGCCAAGCTGGTGCCACACCGCGCCGAGGTTGCCCCCGTCGTTCTTCAGTACCGCCAGCGCAAACCACCACGCCGCCGCCATCGTCAGCGCCAGCAGTCCGATCCGGGGCAGCCGGAACAGCAGCAGCACAAGGCCCAGGTTCGCCACCAGTTCGAAGAACAGCGACCATGCCGGCACGTTGAGCGGGAACAGCGTGTTCGTCACCGGCGAGGGCAGCATCAGCAGGTTGAACGGCAGCGCCTGCGCCATCATCTCGTAGCTGTAGAAATTGCCCTGCCCGGTGAAATGGTTCGAAATCGCGGAAAACGTGGTGACGACGATGCCAACGAAGAACAGAGGATAGAGCCGGATCACCCGCTGCTTCATGAAAGCCCAGGTCGTCAGCCCCGCCTGCCACCGCGGCAAGTAGGTCTTGCACAGCACAAAGCCCGACAGCGCAAAGAAAAAGTCCACCGCGACATAGCCGTGCGGGGCCTGCGAAATGTTGTAGTGGAACAGCGCCACGGCGAGCGCGGCGATCCCGCGCATCCCGTCAAGCGTGATATGCCGCCCTTGCCAGGGCGCGGTGCCCGCATGGTCAGACTGGGTCATGCGGGCACATACTGAGGTCTTTCTCGCCTTCTCTTCGTGCCATTCGCACAGGTCTCAAACCAACAACTTGTCATTCCCGCGTAGGCGGGAATGACGAAGCAAGCCAATCAGGCTGAAAGTACTGCCACGCCGGGCAGTTCCTTGCCTTCCATCCATTCGAGGAAGGCGCCGCCTGCTGTTGAGATATAGGTGAAGTCCTGAGCCGCACCCGCGTGGTTGAGCGCCGCGACGGTATCGCCGCCGCCAGCAACCGAAACCAGCGACCCCTCAGCCGTCAGCGCCGCAGCGGTCTTGGCCAGCGCCACGGTGGCGGCATCGAAAGGCGCCATCTCGAAGGCGCCGAGCGGGCCATTCCACACCAGGGTGCGGCAGTTCTTGAGCACGTCGCCAAGCGTTTCAGCAGCGGCAGGGCCGGCGTCGAGAATCATCTCGTCAGCTTCGACTTCATGCACGTTGCAGGTGCGCAGTGACGGCGGGTTCGCCGCGAATTCCTTCGAGACGACCACATCGTACGGAAGGTGCACAGTGCAACCCGAGGCATCAGCCGTGGCTAGGATTTCGTTGGCGGTATCCGTCAGGTCGTGCTCGCAAAGCGACTTGCCCACGTCCACGCCCTTGGCGGCGAGGAAGGTGTTGGCCATGCCACCGCCGATGATGAGGTGATCGACCATAGTGACGAGGTGCTTGAGCACTTCGAGCTTGGAGGAAACCTTGGCGCCGCCGACAACGGCCGCAACAGGCTTCTCGGGATTGCCTAGCGCCTTGTCGAGCGCTTCGAGTTCCGCCTGCATCGAACGGCCGGCATACGCGGGCAGCACGCGGGCAAGGCCCTCGGTAGTGGCGTGGGCACGGTGGGCGGCGGAGAACGCATCGTTGACGTAGAAGTCGGCGTTGGCGGCGATCGCCTGAGCCAGTTCGGGGTCGTTCTTTTCCTCGCCCTTCCAGAAGCGCGTGTTTTCGAGGATGGCGATGTCGCCGGCACGCAGGATGCCTACCGACTGTGCAACCACCGGCCCGGTAATCTCGGGCACGAACATCACTTCCTTGCCAAGCACCTTCTCGACCGCACCAACCACCATCGACAGCGACATGGTGGACGAGCGTTCGCCCTTGGGGCGCCCGAAGTGCGCGAGCAGCAGAACCTTGGCGCCCTTGCCCGACAGTTCGAGGATCGTAGGCAGCGCGGCGCGGATGCGGGTGTCGTCGGTAACGGCGCCGTCTTGCATAGGCAGGTTGAGGTCGACGCGCACAAGCGCGACCTTGCCATTTACGTCACCAAGATCGTCCAGGGTCTTGAAAGCGCTCATCTCTCGATCCTTATCTCGTCGCCCACGGCGATCTCGCCGTCATCCAGCACGGTGCCCAGTACGCCGCCCCGCCAGTCCGGCAGAAGCGCATGCTTGAGGCCCTGTGCCACTTCCTCCATGCGGCTGCACGGATCGCATTCCATCGTGACTTCGATGCGCAGAGTGCGGCCGATCGCCAGGACATAGCCGGTTTCCCGCGGGCACCGCAGTCCCTCGACCAACAGGTTCGCCCGCCGCGCATGCCACGCCGGCTCATCGAACCCGAACAGCCCCCCGCAAATCTCCAGGTCACCCAGCGCCGCGCGCCAGCTTTCGATCTCCATCAGGGAAATCTGCCGGCGCGGCTTCTTGCCCGGACGCACCGCGCCGCGAAAGTCTCCCTGGACTCCCGCGGCGGCAGTTACGGCGACGGACCGCAATTCCTCCATCGGCGCTCGGGGCCTTGCCCGTCGCGCGATGCCGATAAGGCGACCCGTCCCCATCAAGTCTTAGAGCAGACCGCCCATTACGCCGGCCGTGTCGACCATGCGGTTGGAGAAGCCCCACTCGTTGTCGTACCACGAAAGCACGCGCACCAGCTTGCCTTCGAGGACCGAAGTCTCAAGGCTGTCGATGGTCGAGGAGTGCGCGTCATGGTTGAAGTCGATCGAAACCAGCGGTTCGTCCGTGTACCCGAGAACGCCCTTCAGTTCGCCTTCGGCAGCGGCCTTCAGAAGCGAGTTCACTTCCTCGAGCGTGGTGTCGCGGCTCGGCACGAACGTCAGGTCAACGACCGAGACGTTCGGGGTCGGAACGCGGATCGACGAACCGTCGAGCTTGCCGGCCAGGTCCGGGAGCACGAGGCCTACGGCAACGGCGGCGCCGGTGCTGGTCGGGATCATGTTCATCGCTGCCGCGCGCGAACGGCGCGGGTCGGAGTGGATCTGATCGAGGATCTTCTGGTCGTTGGTATACGAGTGGATCGTCGTCATCAGGCCGCGCTCGATGCCGATGGCTTCGTGCAGGACCTTGGCGAAGGGGGCCAGGCAGTTGGTCGTGCACGACGCATTCGAGACGACCAGGTGGTCGGCGGTCAGCTTGTCGTGGTTCACGCCGTAAACGACGGTGAGATCCGCGCCCTTTGCAGGAGCCGAGATCAGCACGCGCTTGGCGCCTGCTTCGATGTGCTTCGAAGCGCTTGCCTTGTCGGCGAAGAAGCCGGTGCATTCCAGCGCGATGTCGATGCCATTGGCGGCATGCGGCAGGTTCGCGGGATCGCGTTCCGCGGTCACCTTGATACGCTTGCCGTTGACGATCAGGTCGTCGCCGTCAACGTCGACGGTGCCCGCAAACGCACCGTGGACGCTGTCGCGCTTGAACAGGAGAGCGTTGGCCTTGGCGCTGGCGAGATCGTTGATCGACACCAGTTCGAGGTCATGGTCGGTACGCTCGAGAATGGCGCGGGCGACATTGCGCCCGATACGTCCGAAACCGTTGATCGCAACCTTGATCGCCATAATCCTAATCTCCTCTTAGGTGCTGAGCTTTTCCAGAATCTTGGGCACGATGGCTTCGGCGGTGAAGCCAAAGCGCTCGAACAGAACCTTGGCGGGTGCGGACGCGCCGAAGCGGTCCAGGCCAATGTTCAGGCCGCCATTGCGGCTGAAGGCAGTGTAGCGTTCCCAGCCCTGCGTGATGCCCGCCTCGATCGAGACGCGCAGAACGGAGGGATCGTTGGGCAGGACTTCGCGCTGATAGGCTTCGTCCTGGGCCGCGAACAATTCCATGCAAGGCATCGAGACGACATCGGCGCCGATGCCCTGTGCATGCAGTTCGCCCTGAACCTTGACCGCCAGTTCGACTTCCGAGCCGGTCGCGATGAGGATGACCTTGCGGTCTCCTTCGGCGCTGCGCAGCGTGTAGGCACCGCGCGCCGACAGCATATCGCCCGAAGTGCGAAGCTGCGGCAGGTTCTGGCGGGTCAGCGCGAGAACCGAAGGCGTTTCCCTGGATTCCAGGGCGATGGTCCAGCACTCTGCGGTTTCCACGGCATCTGCCGGGCGGAACACGTAGAGGTTGGGGATCAGGCGCATCGACATCACATGCTCGACCGGCTGGTGGGTCGGGCCGTCTTCGCCAAGGCCGATGCTGTCATGGGTCAGCACATAGATCGCGCGGGTCTGCTGCAGCGCCGAGAGACGGATCGCATTGCGGCAGTAGTCCGAGAAGATCAGGAAGGTGCCGCCGTAAGGGATCACGCCGCCGTGCAGTGCCATGCCGTTCATCGCGGCAGCCATGCCGAATTCGCGGATGCCGTAATAGACGTAGCGGCCCGCATAGTCGGTCGGCGTGAACGGGTCCTGGCACTTGGCCTTGGTGTTGTTCGAACCGGTGAGATCGGCCGAACCGCCGACCATTTCCGGGATCGCCGGCGCCAGCACGTTGAGCCAGTTTTCCGAAGCCTTGCGGGTGGCGACGTTGGAATCGCCGGCAACCCATTCGGCCAGCGCGGCGCGGATGCCGTCCATTTCGGGCAGTTCGCCAGTCATGCGGCGGGTAAATTCGGCGGCTTGGTCGTTCACTGCGAGACGCGCTTCCCAGTCGGCCCGGACGGCTGTGCCGCGCTTGCCAATCAGGTGCCAGTCACCGGCGATCTCGGCGGGGATTTCAAACGGAGCGGAAGTCCAGCCAAGGTATTCGCGCGCAGCCTCGATCTCGGCGGTGCCCAGCGGCGAGCCGTGGACGTCGTGGCCGCCCTGCTTGTTAGGCGCGCCCTTGCCGATCAGCGTGCGGCAGGAAACGAGGCTCGGCTTGTCCGAGGCGGCGGCTTCGGCCAGCGCGCGCTCGATATCGGCGAAATCGTGGCCGTCACAGTCGAACACGTCCCAGCCCGAAGCGCGGTAGCGGGCGGCAATGTCTTCGGTGGTCGACAGCGAGGTGTCGCCGTCGATGGTGATCTTGTTGTTGTCCCACAAAACCTTGAGACGGCCCAGCTTCAGCGTACCGGCGAGGCCGATAGCTTCGTGGTTGATGCCTTCCATCAGGCAGCCGTCGCCGGCAATCACCCAGGTGTTGTGATCAACCAGATCGTCGCCAAACGTGGCGTTGAGGTGCCGCTCTGCCATCGCCATGCCGACGGCCATCGCCACACCCTGGCCCAGCGGGCCAGTGGTGCATTCCACGCCTTCGATCAGGAAGTTCTCAGGGTGACCGGCACAGACCGAACCCATCTGGCGGAAGTTGCGGATATCATCCAGCGTGGGGCTGGCATAGCCGGTGAGGTGCAGCAGCGAGTAGATAAGCATCGAGCCGTGACCGGCCGACAGCACGAAGCGGTCGCGGTCCGCCCACTTGGGGGCAGCCGGATCGAACTTGAGGAACTTCGCGAACAACACGGTGGCGACGTCGGCCATGCCCATCGGCATACCCGGGTGGCCGCTGTTGGCAGCCTGGACCGCATCCATCGACAGTGCCCTGATGGCGTTGGCCATCGGCGCGAGACGGTCGGAAGAAAGGGTCATGGATCTGCTCCGGGTAGGCGAAGTTTATGGGACGATTCGTAACTTGCGATCCCCTTTAGGGAGAGGCGGCGGCGCGTCAAGTTTACCGCCCCAATTCCAAAGGGCCTGGGCCAATTCCACCCCCTCCCCGCATAATAAACGCATGTCATGGTCGGCCTGTCGCATGTCAGGCACCAATCGAGCCGATGCAAGTGACAAGATTGTGAACAACACCGCGCAAGTGCTTGCCAGTTGACCACTATGCGACCAGCGAGACTGCATGAACGAGGCTCCTGCCCTGCTGGCGCTCGACCGGATCGAGCAAGCACTGGCGCGTATCGAGAGCGCCGCACACCACATCAAGGCCGGTGAGGACGCGGACCTACGCCGCCGTCACAACGATCTGAAGGCCTGCGTCGCCCAGTCGCTGGCCGGGCTTGACGACCTGCTCGCAAGTAAAGGCACCCGGTAACATGGGTAACGTCACCCTATCGATCGGCGGCCGCAGTTTCACACTGGCCTGCGCGGACGGCGAGGAAACGCATGTCACCCGCCTGGGCCGCTTGATCGACGACAAGGCGGCGGCCTCCGGCGCCGAGGGGCAGACCGAGACGCGGATGCTGCTTTTCGCCGCATTGATGATGGCCGACGAACTCGACGAACTGCGAAAGCGCCCAAAAACGGCCGAAATCTCGCCCGATTTCACCGAAAGGCTCGGCAGGATCGCATCGCATGTCGAAAATCTTGCATCCCTCCTTGAGAGTGACGCCGCGAGCGCCTAGATAGGTGCGTGACGGGATCTGCCCGGCACGTGCCGTTCGAACATCCCTGAGGCTATAAGCAAATCCTTTGGGGGCTGTCCCTGCCCGGATCCTGGTCCGATGCACATGGTTCCCACCTGACGTCAAACGCGTCAGAGGATTTCTAGGAAACGACCCATGGTGGACCCGTCACCCCCCATTTCTTCTGGCCCTATCCAGTTCGCTGACAGGAAGGCCGCCCTCAGGCGGACCTATCGCCAGGCCCGGGCCGAGCATGTCGATGCGTTGCCGGCAGGTCTGCGCGCTCTCATGCTGAGCAGGCCGCCAGCTCCTCTGGTGGAGATAATCGCCGAAGGCGCGACCGTGGGCGTCTATCACCCTGCCGGCTCCGAGGCCTCCGCGCTCGGCTGGGCGCGATGGCTGGCCGAGAACGGCCGGCAGGTCGCCCTGCCCTGGTTCGCTTCGCGCGGCAGCCCGATGGAGTTTCGCATCTGGGCAAACCCCTGGGATGAAAGCCAGCTCGAAGCAGGCCCTTGGCGCGCATTGCAACCGGGCAAGGATAGCGAAGCAGCAATCCCCGACCTCGTCGTGGTGCCGCTGCTGGCGTTCACCACCAGCGGGCACCGTCTGGGACAAGGCGGCGGCCATTACGACCGCTGGCTTGCGGCGCACCCGCAGGTAACGGCCATCGGCCTTGCGTGGGACTGCCAAATCGCTGACGAGCTTCCTGTAGAGAGCCACGACCGCGCCCTGGCCGCCGTGGTCACGCCCACGCGAATCTACCAAGTGCAGCCGCTGGAGCGAAACTGATGCGCGAAACCCCGACCTGGCGGATACCATTCGGCGTCCTTGCGCTGGTTCTGGCGCTGATGGTCTATGGAATCGCCGTAGCCAGCCTTGTCCCGCCGCTGATCGGTGGGTGGAATGCGCTGGCTCAGACACCCGTCTATGTGGTGCTCGGGATCGTGTGGATCATGCCCTTGCGGCGATACCTGATGTGGATGGAAACCGGTCGCTGGACCGCACCGGTGGACTCCGCAGCGAAGTAGCCGCGGCTTCGCACGGGCCGCGCCGGACTTGTCCTGATTGTGCTGAAACGAAAAAGGCCGGGACTAAGCCCGGCCTCGTCTTCATCCTGTGCGGTTACCACCTCCCTTGAAGAGAAGTGGCGCGAGTGACGGGGCTCGAACCCGCGACCTCCGGCGTGACAGGCCGGCACTCTAACCAACTGAGCTACACCCGCGCAGCGATGAAAAAGACCAAGAACAACTCGGCCTAGAATATACTTCCGGCTTCCCGGAAAATTCCCTGCCTTGTCACAGGCATGGAACATATCCTTCTCATGCAAGAAGGATCCCAAGTGGCGCGAGTGACGGGGCTCGAACCCGCGACCTCCGGCGTGACAGGCCGGCACTCTAACCAACTGAGCTACACCCGCGTACTTTGCGGCGGTTGCGTCCGCTTGGGAGCGCCGCCACTAGGCCAGCCACCGGGGGCTGTCAACCGCCTAGCCAGAGCCTTTTTGACTTTTTTCGCCGGCCCCGCAAACAGGCCCCGAACGAGCGCCTTTCGGGCAGAGTAAACCCCGATTAAGCGAGTACGCCGCCTGCTTGCCCGGGCTGAGTTCATGCGATGAAGATCAGCGCTTCTCGTACTTCAAGATGCGCTTCGTCCCCTTGCAGCCATGCAGCGAACTGCGCCATGCGCCTGCTCGCTCATCCATTCGAGACAGTCCCGCTGCTGCGCCTTGGGGGGAAGGCATCGAAGACATCATGCGCTCGCGGAACCGCAGCGAAATCATCCGGCATGGCGATTGCTGCCCTGGGCCTGCCAGGCGCTTCCGGTTTTCGAGCCGCCCGCAGTCTCGACTCGGCCCTGCGTCATCAGCAGCTTCTGCGCGACCTCCGATTCGCCGGGGCATGTACGAAAGCGCGCTAATCCGGCCGTATTGGCGATGTAGTCGTCGACACGCGCATCCCGGCTAATGGATTGCTCCCCGCGAGAGGTGGCAGGCATCGTGCAGCTCGCAGTCAGATCCGGACAGCACGCGTTCGATCAGCACAGGAGCCGGGAGCAATACGGCAGTCATCCGCACGCATCCCGGTCGACGTCCTGCCCCTTTTACCCTGCGAGGATGAGCGCAGGCGCCTCGATCAGCTTTTTGAGGTCCTGCGCGAAGCTTGCAGCGTCCCAGCCGTCGACCACACGGTGGTCGCCGCTCATCGAGATGTTCATGATCTTGCGCTTCTCGATACGCTCGACGCCATTGGCGTCTTTCACGAACATCGGCCGCTCGACGATGCGGTTGGGGCCGATGATGGCGACTTCCGGGCGGTTGATAACCGGCGTCGTCGCCACGCCGCCCATCGGGCCGAGCGAGGTGACGGTGATCGTGGAACCGGAAAGCTCGGACGACTTGGCAGACCCGTCACGCGCAGCCTGCGCAAGCCGGGTGATTTCGGCAGCAAGCTGCCACAGGTTGCGGCTCTGCGCATCACGGATCACCGGCACCATCAGGCCGCCCGGCGTCTGCGCCGCGATACCCAGATGCACCGATCCGTAGCGCGCCACAACGCCCGCCTCATCATCATAATGCGCGTTGAGCATGGGGTACTTGGGCAGCAGCTTGCAGATCGCCGAGATCAGGAACGGCAGCATCGTCAGCTTGGGGCGATCTGCGCGCCCGGCATTTAGCTGCGCGCGGGTTTCCTCCAGCGCCGTTACGTCGAATTCCTCGACATAGGCGAAGTGGGGGATGTTGCGCTTGGACGCCGCCATGTTCTCGGCGATTCGCCGGCGCAGGCCGATGACGCGGACCTGCTCGTCCTTGCCCTTGAGGCCGGCGGGCTGGAAACCGCCGCTGGCGTTGTACGAGAGGAACGCGTCGAGATCGGCGTGACGCAAGCGGCCGTCTTCCGCCGGGCGGACTTCAGCAAGGTCTATGCCGAGGTCTTTCGCGCGCTGGCGGACGGCGGGGCTTGCGAGAACTCTGGCCGCCGGGGTGGACGTGTGAGCTTCTACAGGCTCAACCTGAGCGGGGGTATGCTTTGGCTTTGGCTCCGGCTCCGGCTCCGGCTCCGGCTCCGGCGCCGCAGCCACGACCCTGTCGACATCACCTGCATCGGGCGTCTCTGCCTCGATCCGTTTCTCGACCGCGGCAGCCTTCGGGGCCGGCGCATGAGCGCCCTCCTGGCCCAGACCCTCAACCTCGATCACCACCAGCGCCGAACCTATGGCGATCACGTCGCCCGCGTCTCCTGCCACTTCGACGACCACGCCGGAAACCGGGCTTTCCATTTCGACGGTGGCCTTGTCCGTCATCATGTCGGCAAGACGGCCGTCTTCCTCGACGGTATCGCCGACCTTGACGTGCCAGGCGACGATTTCGGCTTCGGCAATGCCTTCCCCGATATCGGGAAGCGTGAAAACATAACGTCCCATCGGATCAGTCCTTCATCAGACGGTCGACCGCTTCGCCAATGCGAACGGGACCAGGAAAATAGGCCCACTCGAGGCTGTGCGGATAAGGCGTGTCGAACCCGGTCACGCGCTCCACCGGCGCTTCGAGATGGTAGAAGCACCGCTCCTGAACGAGCGTAACAAGTTCGGCGCCGAAGCCGGAGGTGCGGGTCGCCTCGTGTATCACCAGACATTTGCCCGTCTTCTGCACAGACTTTTCCACAGTCTCTATGTCCAGCGGAACGAGGCTGCGCAGGTCGATGATTTCGGCATCGACGCCCTTGTCGGCCAGCACCGCTTCGGCGACGTGGACCATCGTGCCGTAGCACAGCACCGTCAGCGCCTCGCCCTCGCGCACGATACGCGCCTTGCCGAGCGGGATCTTGTAATACCCCTCGGGCACTTCGCCGCCGGGATGACCCTTCCAGGTGCGCGACGGCTTGTCGTAGTCGCCGCCGAAGGGGCCGTTGTAGATGCGCTTGGGTTCGAAGAACATGACCGGGTCATTGTCTTCGATCGCGGCAATCAGCAGGCCCTTGGCGTCGTGGGGCGTGGCCGGGATGATCGTTTTCAGGCCGGCGACGTGAGTGAACATCGCCTCGGGGCTCTGGCTATGGGTCTGCCCGCCGAAGATGCCGCCGCCGAAGGGCGAGCGGATCGTGATCGGAGAGGTGAACTCCCCCGCCGAGCGGTAGCGCATACGCGCCGCCTCAGAAACGAGTTGGTCGAGGCCGGGGTAGATGTAGTCGGCGAACTGGATTTCGGGCACCGGACGCAGGCCATAGGCGGCCATGCCCACCGCCGCGCCGATGATGCCGCATTCGTTGATCGGCGCATCGAACACCCGGTTGCGGCCGAACTTCTTCTGCAGGCCCGCGGTCGCGCGGAAAACGCCGCCGAAATAGCCCACGTCCTCGCCCAGAATGACGATGTCTGGATCCCGGGCCATCATGATGTCGAGGGCGTCGTTGATCGCCTCGATCATGTTCATCTGGCGCCCAGGTGCCCCGGCTCCGGTGTCGGTCAAGGGATTGTCCTTGGAGATCGTTTCCTCAGGCATCGTCCCGCTCCTTCCATTCCGGCCACTTTATGCCGCGTTCGCGCATGGCCTGCGCGGCCTGTTCCTCAAGGTGCCAGGGCAGTTCCTCGAAGACGTCCTCGAACATGGTGTGGAACGGGTGGTGCATGCCGTGGCCGAGGATGCCGTTCTTCTCGGCTTCCTTGGTGGCGACCTTGACCTGTTCGACCAGTTCGCGGTCCATCGCTTCCTGCTGCTCCTCTGACCATTCGCCAAGGGCGATCAGGTGCTTCTTGAGGCGCATGATCGGATCGCCCAGCGGCCATTCCTCACGCTCCTGCGCTGAGCGGTAAGCGGATGGATCGTCCGAGGTGGAGTGGCCCTCGGCACGGTACGTGAAGTGTTCGATCAGGGTCGGGCCCTGATTGGCGCGGGCGCGGTTGGCGGCCCACTCCATCGCCGCATAGACCGCCAGCGCATCGTTGCCGTCGACCCGCAGGCCGGCAATGCCGTAGCCGGTCGCGCGCGCAGCAAACGTGGTGCGCTCGGCGCCGGCGAAGCCGGAGAAGCTGGAGATCGCCCACTGGTTGTTGACGACGTGGAGTACGACCGGCGCGTTGTAGACCGCCGCGAAAGTCATGGCCGCGTGGAAATCTCCTTCCGCGCTGGATCCTTCGCCGATGAAAGCCGTCGCTATGCGGGTATCACCCTTGATCGCGCTGGCCATCGCCCAGCCCACGGCCTGCGGGAACTGGGTGGCAAGGTTGCCGGAGATGGAGAAGAACCCGTAATCCTTGGCCGAATACATGATCGGCAACTGGCGCCCCTTCAGGGGGTCGGCCCGGTTCGAGTAAATCTGGTTGACCATGTCCACCAGCGGATAGCCGCGCGAGATCAGGATCCCCTGCTGGCGATAGCTGGGGAACACCATGTCATCGCCGGCCAGCGCCATCGCACAGGCAACCGAAATCGCCTCCTCGCCGGTGCACTTCATGTAGAAGCTGGTCTTGCCCTGCCGCTGGCTGCGATAGAGCCGGTCATCGAAGGCACGGGTCAGCGCCATCGTGCGCAGCATCCGGCGCAGGGTCTCGGGATCGAGGCCGGGATTCCACGCGCCCACCGCATGATCGTCATCGTCCAGCACGCGAACCATGTCGAGGGTGAGCGGCCATGTCTCGCTGGCAGGGCAGGTCTCGTCGGGACGGGCCAGCAAACCGGCGGGGGGCACCGGCAGGTGGGAATAATCGACGACGTCGCCGGGCCGGTATTTCGGCTCGGGAACATAGAGTTCCAGCGGCGGCAGATTGCCGCGCGCGATACCTTTTTCAACGGGGCCTTCGGCCATTATCATGCTCTCCCGCCAGTGTGCGGCCGCGAGAACCTTGAGTATCAAAATTCTACGGTTCGGTCATATTATTTCAAGTTTCGGTAATGTCAATTCACACTGCAACCGGCGCGGCGATATGCGATTGAGGCGCATATCCGGTGACTTCGAAGTCCTCAATTCGATAGTCGAACATCGAATCGGGGCGGCGCAGGATGGCCATATGGGCATCCCCGTAAGGTTCGCGCGCGAGCTGTTCTTCGACCAGCGACGCATGGTTGAGGTACAAGTGGACATCACCGCCTGTCCAAACGGCCTCACCGGGCTCAAGGTTGCATTGCTGCGCGACCATGCGGGTCAGCAGCGCCAGCGACCACATGTTGAACGCAAAACCCAGGCCAAGGTCGCAGCTGCGCTGATAGAGCAGGCACGAAAGCCGGCCTCGCGAAACATGGAACTGATAAGTCTTGTGGCACGGCGGCAGCGCCATCGCGTCCAGTTCGGCGACGTTCCAGCCTTCGATAATGTGGCGGCGGCTGCCCGGATTAGTCTTCAGGCTCTCGACCACCTGAGTGACCTGATTGACCCCCTGCCCGCGCCGGAACAGGCCCTCGCCTGCCGGTTCATAGGTTGGCCAGTCGACCCACTGTTTACCGTAGACCGGGCCAAGATCGCCCCATTGGCGCGCGAACGCCTCATCGGCGACGATTCGCGCGGAGAAATCCTTCCGCTCGATCTGGTCGCCCGTCTCGCGGCGATAGCGGTCCAGCGGCCAGTCGGTCCAGATTTCCACGCCCTGCGCGCAAAGAGCGCGGATATTAGTGTCACCGGTGAGGAACCACAGCATCTCGCGCGTCGCGGTCTTCCAGTAGACACGCTTGGTCGTCAGCAGCGGCATCGCCCCGCCCGATAGGTCGAAACGGATCGTTTCGCCGAACAGCGACCGTGTGCCGATGCCGGTACGGTCGACCCGTTCGTCGCCCTGCGTCCAGATACGGTGCATGAGGTTCAGGTACTGGCGCTCCCAGTGCGGCTCTTCAGTGGCGGCAAGGCTGTCGGCATGGACTATGGTGGTCGTCATGCGCGGAAACTTATCCGCGCGCGGGCGGAAGGGAAAGCCGCTTCTCTCCCGTCGTCCAGAGCTATCTTGCACCGGCCTGAAACGACAAACGGCGCATCTTGCGACGCGCCGTTTGCGAATAAATGGTCGGGGAAAGAGGATTCGAACCTCCGGCCCCTGCCTCCCGAAGACTGACGGCGAATTGAGAATCGCGCATTTCTGCGGTTCTTGCAAGTCGTAAATGGCGGAACATGACGTGAATCGACGTTGGTTGCGGAAACTAAACGGTAACAGCATCATCGCCTCCGATCTGCGGCCTCAAGGGCCTTGTCCATGAAGTCTGGTGAGTGGTGCGCGTAGATGCGCGCCGTCGTCTCAGGGTCTTGTCCGAGCCACCCAGCAATGTCCCACATGGGCACCCCGTTCTGCGCCAGCCAGGTCCCGCGCGTGTGCCGCAGGGTATGCGGTGTCACGTCTTTCAGGCCGGTGCGGACGACAGCAGCCCGGAACCCTTTGTCGATTCGCAGGATCGGCCTGCCGTCGATGTGGATGACGGGTCCGATATCGCTCGACCGCCTGCGCCACGCCAGATGAAGGAACGTCAGCAGGCGGCGCGGGATAGGCAGTGTTGGCCGGCGCTTCTTCGTCTTTGCGCGGCCCGGCACAGAGAATGCGATGCGCTTTGCCTTCAAGTCCACCTGCGGCCATTTCAGCGACAGGATCGCCTCTTTGCGCGCTCCGGTATAAAGGGCGATCAGCACGAACAGCGGGAGGTAAAGCCGGGTATCGCGGCCACCTTGGCGAGCCTCATTCAACAAAAGCGCAGCCTCGCTGACAGTCAGCCAGCGGTCTTTCGGATCGGGCTTGCCAGGAAGCGGAACGGCCACCACGCGGGTCAACTTGCCCTCCCTGAATAGGAAATTCTGCGCCGCCGTGATCGTCGCCAGCTCGCGCCGCACGGTGCCGGGGGCCATGCCCCGGTGACGCCCGTAAGCCTCGCATGTCAGCGGCGTTATCTGGTCGAGCATGTTGTGCTCCCAAAACGGCAGCAAGGCTTCGACAGCGTAGGCGATCCGCGTGGGGTCGGCAGCTTTCGGCGCCCGATGCTCCAGATAAAATGAGAGCGCCTCAGCCACGCCTATTTGCCCGGGTTCTCGCGGCCCGAGATGCTGATGACTTGCCCCGATGAATTTCGCGAGGGCTGCTTCAGCTTCGCGGCGGTCTGCCGTGCCAGTTGACCGAACGCACTTCTTCCCACGCTCGTACCAGAGAATGTAGAAGGTCGATCGATCTGGGAGCCAATGGAGACGCGGCCCTCGGTTGGGTCTTGGCATGTTTTCTGTTTCTCAATGAACTTGGTGACGTCCGATTCGTCGAACAGGAAGGCCTTACCCAAGCGGACTGCGGTAAGCCCCTTCTGTCGCATCGTGCGAAGCGTGCGGGTCGATGGTATGCCGAATTGCTGGCAGACCTGTTCTGCGGTGAGAAGTCTGGTCATCCCCCCTCCCCTACAACGGCGGGTGGCGGGGGAGGGGCTGGTTGCCAGCATCGGAAGTAGCGATCGGGCGCGCCGCCGAAACCGGGGAAAACGGCCCAGCCCAGATCGTAGTCGTCAAGGCGGCCTTCATGCCGGATCACAAACATACGCCCGGCCATATAGCCAAGGTGGCGGCTGTCGTTCTCGGCTACGATCGCCAGAATGTAGCTGCCATCCTTGGGCGCGCTGTCCATGCCCTCCCACCCTGCGAGGCGTTCTTGCTCCGTCATGGCATGGCTCCTGCTCGGGCGCGGAGGCAGGCGGCGCAGAGGGCGAGGGATGGGGTCTCTGCAACTGCAGTCGCTGGTCGCTTCATGATCATGGGGTCGAACACGCGGGCAGCGAACATGGAGGGATCGCGCCCCTCGCCATCATGGCCGGCCTGCCAGTAGCATTCGATGGGCACCAGCGTCATCGCCGCATCCAACGAGGCAGTCGGCTCCCAGCAATTGCGCTCCATCCACAGTCGCGGATCGTAGTTCACGCCGAACAGGGCATCGTTCTGGTAGCCGTATTCCGCGATTTCCAGATCCAGCGCGTAATCTGCGCACGTTGCAGCCTCACACCTCGCAGCCAGGGCGAGCAGGGTTTGCTTGTCGGTCATGCTGCCACCTGTGATATAGGCCTGGCGATCGAGCCCAGTCCGCGAGCTTGTGCGGTGATCAGCGCATTGATGCCGGTCTTCCCCGAAGCCCACAAAACCGTTCCATTGCCCGGCTGTTCGCCAAGCGACCCATCCGGCGCGACAAATTTTATCTTAGGCGATACGAACATCACCATATCGGCCCGCTGCCAGCACCGCTGGAACCAAGGCGCGCTGGTGCGATCGGGCGTCAGGGCAATGCCGTTACCGTGATCGAAAAAGCGATTCATCCAGACAAGCTTGGCTCGGTCGCCGTTGCCGAAAGGCGGGTTCATCCAGATGAAGCCCGACCAATCGCTATCGAGCGCGGCTTCGTACAGGAAGCTCCGGGCCGGTACGCTGGTGTGAGTATGATCGCGCGGGTGAGCAACATCGAGATCGAAGGTGCAGCCGAGCGCGTCGAAGACGTACTTTGGCGTGAACCACTCGTCGGATTTTCCGCGGCGTTCGTGGGTCATGCTGCCAAAACCTCCACCCCATTGCCCAGCCCATCCGCATACTCGCGGTCAAGGCGGGTCCGTAGTTCCTGGTCGGGCGGCGAGGTCATGCGGACGGAAATCTCGCAGACCATGCCGTCTGAGAACTGGATCGACCGCTCCACAACCTTGCTCACGTTGTCGGCGCTCAGGTCGGCGCACAGGCACAGGCTGATCTCGTCCGTAAGGTCCTTGATCTTGCGCACTGGCTTCCCGCGCTGGATGTGGACCGCGAATATGCGCCCGTCTGCCGGGTCTACGCGCAGTTCTAGCTGGTTGGGTTTCATGCTCCCTGCCCTCCCTGACGCCCCCTCTCCCGCGCCGCCAAAGTATTCCCAATCCGCCCCACATCAGCATCGGTCAGCAGGCCGAGGGCGTGGAGGGTCTTGGTGGCGGTGGTGGGGTCGGTCTGGATTGCCTCGACAGCCGAGCAAACCTCATCGGCCAGCGCGATCATCTCATCCTCGCCAGTGCCAATGTCAGATGGCGCCGGGTTCGACATCAGGTCTACCAGCGGATACGGGTGTCCGTCTTCGTCGCACATGTTGCTGACGTTGTGCTTGCGAATGGCCTGATAGATCGCGCGGTTGAGCGGGCTGCGAATTTGCAGGCTACGGATAGCCGAATCCCCCACGGCGCCCGCAATGCTTTCGAGGTTGGCCGAGCCAGATGGCGTGGTGCCGCGAACCTTGATGCCCAGCATATCCATGACGACATGCGCAACCGCTCGGTCCATAGTGTCGATGAAATACATCTGGCCGTCGCCTTGGGGGTGCCGGGACACCTCTACCGGCTCGCCGTCATCGTCGTCACGAACGATAACGTCCTCCAGATCGACGCCGCCAGTCAGGCAGTGCCAGCGGTCAGTTTCATCGCGGATTGCGCGGGCGATGTTTTCGCCGCTGCTCTGGTGCGGGGCGTGGGTCATTCCCCAGCCCCTTCAAATTCCTCAATGTCGCGGCTATCCCAATTCTCGATAACTCCGGTCGGCCCGACATTCATGATGATGTAGTCGCCGTATCCCTGACCGCCTGGCGACATGATGCCGGGGACATAGCCATCCTTGACGGCGACTTCCTGCCCATCATTGTCGAGCAAGGCGTACCGGCCCGCATCGCAAACCTTGTAGTGGATGCGAGCAAGGGTGTTCTCGGGCCATCCAGCAATGGCGCCCGTTTCAAGGTCGATCACCGGGCACCATGCATCCCCGACGCGGCAAGGGATAGCCTCGCCGGTTTCGTCCGTGGTCCCGTTGACCTCGGCATCCTCCCAATATCGCACGCCGGCTTCAACCTTGAGCGACTTGACCTGCACTTTCTCGGTGCGAATGACTGAGATTTCCATGCTCACTCCCCCTGCTCGCTGCCATCGAACTGGTCGCCGTGCTGGGAGTCGGTGCGGGCCGGGGTCCAGTCCGCAAGGCGTTCTTGTATGGTCATGCGTAATCTCCCTCGCGCTCAAGGCGCTTGCGGCATGGGGGAATCCAGCGGAGCTTCGTGTCGGCGGCCCGGTCAGCCCAAACCAGCCAGGCGTATGCGGTCGCGGTCGAGCCTTCCGGCGCCAAACGGCCCTTGTGCATCACGACGCGCTCTGTGAACTGCAGGACGTGGCTGGGCGGCGACTTGGAGAACAGCCGATCGAACCGGCCTTGCCCTTCAAGGAACGCGGCCCGCACGATCACGGCAACGCCGGTGCTGGTCGCCAGCGCGCGTTCGATGAACTGCTCGGCCAGCTTGAACGGCGGGTTGGTGATGGTCCAGACGACGCGCGAGGGCGCCGGGCCGAACAGGTAGTCCTCCACCGGGAAGCCGGCGCCGTAGTCGTGCACATCGGCAGCGTCGACGCTCGCGAAGTATTCCCGCAGCGGCTTGACCATGTGGCCCCGATTGGCAGCTGGCTCGCGGCACGTCTGGATGCTCAGGTCGTGGTGCGTGTTCTCGCCGATCCATTCACACAAGGCGCGCGTGGCCCAGGGCGGCGTCGGGAAGTCGTCGAGGGAATCGTGCGCTTCCACCCGGCGCTGCATGACGGCGGTGCTGGTGTTCTGGCTCATACGATCACCGTGACTTGTTCGGCGGCGCGCGTGACGGCTGTATAAAGCCAGTTGCGCTTCGCATCGCGGAACGAGCCGCTTTCATCGAAGATGATCACGTTGTCCCACTGCGAGCCCTGCGATTTGTGGCAGGTGATCGCCCACCCGAAGGTGAACTCCTGCGTGCCGCGCTTGGCCTTCCAGTCGATGGTCTGCTCAGTGCCATTGAAGAAATGCTCGAACACCTCGACCTTGATCGGATCGCGCTTCTCATCGAGCGAGCGGACCCGGATGCCCAGCTTGCCGTCGCCCAATTCCTCGACCTTCTCCGTGTCCCACAGGCCGCCGTTGAAGATGTGCTTCTCCTTGTCGTTACGGAGGCAGATCAAGCGGTCGCCGATGGTCGGGTGCCAAGGCTGGGCAACGCCCCGCAGGCCCATCATTGCGCGGATGCGGTGGTTGTAGGAGACGCGGGTGCGGTTCAGGCCGCAAAGCAGTTGGTCGGCACCAAGGACGAGTTCACCGAGGCGATCCCTTCCAAGCGCGCTGCTGCGGGTTACAAGGCTACTGCCGTGCGTGCCGACCTGCAGTTGCTTACCTTGGCGAATGTCCATCGACATGCGGATGATCGGGTTGTCCTGCGCCTGGCGGTGGACCTCGGTCAACATCACGTCGGGTTCGCCGTTGATGAAGAAGCCCTCGCCCTTCACCGGTGGCAGCTGCGCGGGATCGCCGAGGACGAGGATGCGCTTGCCGAAGCTGAGCAGATCGCGCGCCAGATCCTCGCCGACCATGGACACCTCGTCCACGATCAGGAGTTCGGCCTCGCTGAGGTCACTTTGCTCGTTGAGCTTGAATTCCGCGGCGCCGGTCTTCGAATCGATCTCGACGCTGTAGATCAGCGAGTGGATCGTCGAGGCGTCCTTGCAGCCCTTTTTGCGCAGGACCAGGGCGGCCTTGCCGGTGAAGGTGGCATAGAGCACGGTGCCCTTCACCTTGGAGGCGAGTTCCTTGGCGAGCGTCGTCTTGCCGGTGCCGGCGTAGCCGAACAGGCGGAAGACCTGCTGGCCGCTTGGGTCGGCAAGCCATTCGCTGACATCACGAATGGCCGCGTCCTGTTGCGGGGACCAGCTCATGCAGCTTTCCTTTCTACGGGATCGGTGAACGTGATGTCGTGCTCAGCCGCGAAGGCGTGCATGCACTCGATCAGATCGGAGAATTCGGACTTCGATAGGCGGCTCGACTTGAACCCGAGCGGGATCACACCCCGGCCATCGAGCGTCGGCTCAAACGTGCAGGTGAACCCGGCGGCATTCATGAAGAGCGCCTTCCAGACTTCGGTGGAGAGCGTGCGGCCCATCGGCTTGGCGCGGGCAATGTCGGAGAGCATCGCCCACATCTTCGCGTTCTGGTCGCTGGTCCGGGCCGCCTCCTTGATGTTGAGAACGGCGCCGGGAGGGGCTATCTCGATCAACTGATGCGCGCGAGCGCGGACAGCCGGGTTAGCGAGGATGAGGGTCTGGCCGCCTTGCTTAGCCACAGTGACGCTCCCTCTGTTCGTTGCGGATGTCAGCGGCCTTGGGGCTTGCTGCGGCGAACTCGGCTGCGAGCGCATGCAGGTCTATGCCGTGCGCCCGGCCGAACGGGGCCTCCCCGATGCGGTGCTGTTCGGAATGGTGACCCCGGCACAGGCTGACGGTGAACCAGTCTGAAGGCTTGCGACCCATCCCGGCGTCGGAACCGGAGCGGACGTGCGCAACCTCAATGGGCATTTCCTGACAGCCAGGAACGCAGCACTGGTGCGACCGCACGAAGGTGCAGTGCGCCTGCGATCGCCAGCGCTCCGAACGGTTACGCTCTTTCGGTATCCGACGCGGGAGGGCCATTACCAAGCACTCGCGTTGGTGATGAACGGGATATCGTCGTCGAGGTCATCGCCAAAGCCGCCGGCACCGCTGCCCCACGAACTGCCGCCGCGCGAACCGTCGGGCTCGCGGCCCCAGCTTCCGGTGCTGCGTTCGCCGCCGCGATCGTCCCCGTTGCGCTGGTCATTGCCGCGCGCCCGGCCCTGCTGCTCACCCTCGGGTTTCCCGTCGAGCATCGTCAGGGTGCCGCCGA
This sequence comes from Novosphingobium barchaimii LL02, assembly GCF_001046635.1. Lineage (GTDB taxonomy): Bacteria > Pseudomonadota > Alphaproteobacteria > Sphingomonadales > Sphingomonadaceae > Novosphingobium > Novosphingobium barchaimii. Next base: position 464,887 of record NZ_KQ130452.1, on the reverse strand, counting down.
ACGGCGACAGAACAATCTCGGTGGAATAGCGATCGTTGCCGTTCTGGTCCTGCCACTTCCTTGTCCTGAACTCGCCGCTGATCGCGATGCGGCTGCCCTTGCGAAGGAAGCGTTCGGCCACGCCGACCAGGCCATCGTTCTGGATGGTGACCTGTACCCACTCGGTGCGCTCCTTGCGCTCGCCCGAGGCCTTATCCTTCCACTGCTGGCCGACGGCCATGCGGAGGTTGCAGATACGCCCTCCAGACTGGAACGATTTGACCTCAGGGTCAGCGCCCAAGCGGCCGGTGAACGTGCAGATGTTGATGTCCGACATTACGCGACCTTCCGGTCTTCGATGATGTTGACGCCGGGGATACCGCGGACGCCGGCAGCAACGTCCTCGTCGACCAGGCGCTTGAGCGCTGCCTTGAAGCGGTCGGGGTGGCGTTCGATGTAGTGCCGGACGACGGCGGCACCCTGCCCCTCGATCATCTCGGCGCGCCAGTACGAGCGCATACTGACGGCGCGCACTTCGCCCCGCGCCTGGACCTTTTCGCGCTCGACGGCGCGGGCGGCGGCGGTAGCCTGTTCGGCCTTCTCCATCAGAGCCGCCGCGTCCTCGATCGCGCCCAAGTCGGACGAACCGGCAGTTTCCTGGTGCGCGGCCTATGCCGCCTTGCGGGCAGCTTCCTCAGCTTCGCGCGCGGCCTTCTCGCGTTCGCGCTTCTCACTCTCGATCTTGTTGAGCCAAGGCGTCAGCAGGTTGCCGAGCGCGAACTTCGCCTTCATCACCGAACCGGGCTTCCGGTTCTTCATGGGGGCGATGTACGCGTTGTAGCGGTCCTGAATCTCACCCACCGCGATGTCGAGCGGGGCCTTTTCTACCTTGCGCGCCTCGTCCGCGATGTCTGCAGCTTCTCACGCAGCGCGGCGACGGTATCGGCCTGCGACTGGCTCACGATCTCGACGCCATCCGCCCAGTTGGATGCCTCAGTGAGCAAGTCATCCATGTGGATCTGAACGACTTCCCACTTGGGCGCGACCTCGGGCGGGGCTTCGTCGGCCGGTGGGCCGTTGTCGCCGATCACGGCCTCGCGCGGCGCTGGGGCAGAAAGCGTTGCGGCTTCGGCTTCGGCTGTGAGTTTGTCGACGTGGGCCTGGAGCGCATCGACCTCGGCCTTGCGGCCGGCTTCGCCACTGCGGACCAGCTTGTTCAAGGCGTTCTTGGCGTAGGAGAGCGGCATCGTCGAAATCTCGACGGCGCCCTTGCTGGACTGGTATTCCATGGGATGCTCCTCAGAAAGGGATGTCGGTGTCGGCGATGTCGCCGTACTCGCCAGACGGCGCGCCGCCGCGTTCAGCCGGGCGGCTGCCGCTCTGGCCGGCGCGATTGGTGTCGGCCTTTGCAAGTTCGGCCAGCTTGTCTTCCAGCTGGTTGATGGCCTTCATGGCCTGCCGCTCGTTCAGGTCTTTCAGGTCCGCGACCTTGTAGTGGTCGAGGATCGGTTTTGCCTGAGCGCCGGTGGCACGTAACAGTTCCGTGATCTTGGCCCACTGGTGCTGGCTGATGATGCGGGGCTCATCGCGCTGGTCCTGCTGCTGACGCGTGGGCTGCGCGGCGGTCTCGCCCTCTTCCGCCTCGTCGGCGTGAAGGTCGCCCTTATGCCAGAGGTCCAGCGCGGCCCCGAAGCGCATCGCGGCATTACGCATCGCATCGCCGATCACTTCCTTGATCGCGTCTCCACCTTGCTTCGTGCCTGCGTCACCGAAGCCGATGCGGGAAACACCGCACACGGTGAGCCTGATCCACATACCGTTGCCGGGGTTCGGCAGGCCGGGGAGGATGACCGGCTCCCAATTCCATTGTGGGTCGCAATCGAGAAGGCGATCCGTCAGCGCGGCGTGTCCGACGTAATCAAGGTGAACCGCGTCCTTATGGTGCGGCCCGCCGCATTCCGGGCACTTCCAGACCATCAGGTTCTTGTTCGCCTTCCGGGCGTCGATCTGGTTCTTCGTTTCCTTGGGAAGCTTGCTGATTTGGTTCGGCGGAAACGGCGCGCGCAACAGCGCAAGACCAGTCAGCTTTTCCTCTACGGGGACATCGATCCTCGACACAGCATTCACGGGCGATCTCCCGTTGCCTCGGCAGCACCCGTGCCGAGGTTGTGGGGAGACGTCGGACCGGCAGGGGAACCGGTGGGTGCGACGGCGGGGAGAGCGGAGACGGCAGCTGCGACCAGCACGATAAACGCGAGGGCAATCAGGCCGACTGAAAGGCGGAAGTGCGGGTGCGCGCTCATGCGGGCACCGGGCCGAGAGCGTGGCACAGAGCGACGAACACGATGCAGCCGGTCAGAAGCCCGAACGCGCCCAGCGCGATCCAAGTGATACGCTCCTTCCGCGCTTCCTCTGCGGCTTCACTGATCAGCGGCGGGGCTACGTTGCCCATAGCTTCGGAATGGTTCACTGTGCTGTCTCCAGCCCCCAGTCGCGCATCGCCGTTTCAGTGCGGCGCCACGCGTAGTTGGTGAGCGGGCCGCTCGCGCCTTCCATGCGCATGGCCGTCAGGAACTGGCTGAGCAGACCGATGGCATCGCGGAAATCACCCCGGGTCGCGTCAAGGCGATCCAGCGCATCCTTCCACATGGCGAAGTCGAAATCGGCCTGGCTCTGCGCGAAGGCCGGGAGTGAGGCATCTGCGACGGCAGCGTCAAGAACGCGCGCCTGCTGAGCAAGACCAGTCATGCCGCCAAACCCACCGGAGTGCAGGCGCGAGCGAGAGCGGCATATGCCGGTTCAAACTCAGCGCCGTCGATCGACACCATGAGGTTGCGGTTGAGGTAGCGACCGGGGCCGTCGACGCAGCGCGGGCCCTGTGCAGGCGCCCAGCTGGCGACCGCCCAGGCGAGAGCGGCGTTCAGGTCATCGGCGTCAACGTCGCGCTGATGCGCCACGCTGCCGTCTTGGTATCGGGTCTGGAGTGTGATTTTCATCGGGACCTCCGAAGCAGCCGTGTGCTGCTGTCGAGGTCATATATACCGCTATGGTATTTCTTGCGTCAAGCCAAAAATACCGCGATGGTATTTTTCTTGTCAGTCTTGCTCAACATTGGTGGTAGTTAAACTACCCATCGTCTTACGCTACGCCGACCCCACCGCGCGAGACCGCGCCGCTATTTCAAGCACGAAAAAGCCCCGCCTTGGAGGGGGCGGGGCCAGTGAAGTACAGGGCGCCGACAGATCGCGGAGTAGGCGCGACGTGAGATTATCTAATCAGGGGTGAGTCGGTCAATCGGGTTTGGGGCATGAAAAAGCCCCACTGGTTAGATGAGGCTGGTTCGCGGTCGGCGGGGCAGGTCAGGCCGGAATAAATCTCACGGCTAATCCGACAATGCCCCCTATGATGGCCACCATTATACCGGTGCGCGTCAACATCTTCCCGAACTTGTCGTCCAGATATTCCTTGCTCGGCAAGTGCGCCATGCGCTCAGTAAGCGTAGCGATTCCAACCTCTATTGCGACAGTGCGATCGACGAGTTTATCGACCTTGCCTTCTAAGGTGTTGATGCGGCGCTCCATACCTCCGTCATTACCATCGCCCTGCGATGGCGGCAAGGTGGGTGGCGGCGGCGGTTCGTGCTGGCCACTTTTCATTTGCTCCAAATCACGGATGATTGCGGCGATGGTGTCCGGCGATGACATCATTCTTCCAGGCCTAAAGCTGTAGTAATTGCATCTTGAGCTGCGCTTACCTCAACATCGCTTTTTTCCAAGCTGTCGCGAAAATCGTCGAGCGCCTTAGCCGCGTCTTCCCCTCGATCATCATCTGAGTAAAGCTGGTGGAGGGCCAGATAGCGCATAGCCATTGAATTTTGGCGAGATGCTTGGGCCAAGTGCCAGACACAGAGCCGCATATTCAACTTTTCTTGCTTGGTCAGTGACATTCAATCACCCCTCAATTCATGCGTGGGCACTCTACCCTCACCCCTCATAAGCCACCTTCCAATCCGCAACGACGATCACCTGAGGCTCTTCCGGCGAATCAGGCGCCAATGCCTCGAACTCAACGTGCCTCACGGTCGCGTAATGGATCTTCCCATCCGGCCCCGTCGCCTGCACCAGATCGCCCGGTGACGGCACCGCAGCGAACTTGCGAAAGCCCCAATTTACCTTCCGCCCGCCGCCGCCGTGGACGAAGAGTTGGGCGAGGATCATTTCTGCGCCGGAACGCATCGGTATTCCCGTGCGTCATTGGCGCGCTTGAAGCCATCGATCGCCTTCACGCACTCATCGTAATCACCGATGTAGCCGAAAATCAGGCCGGTCTTCTCCCACTCACCAGCCATGTTTTTCATCTCGATCCATTGATCGATGTCGGCGCCGACCTTCTCGCCCTCAACGTGGGAAACCAGCGCGTCGTATCCCTTTACACTGCTGTTATCGCCCTGCCCGCATCCGCTCAAACCCAGGGCAAGAGCGGACAGCGCAACCGTAGGAATTATCCTATACCGTATAGGAAAATAGCTTCCCATCTTTCGCGAAAAGATAATTTTCCTACAAGCCTCAGCCCATTTATGGCATGGAACAGAAGTGGAACAAAAGGGCGATTCGATGGAACGGATTATACTGCCGAACCCAGAATGCGAGCGCGGCAGTGCACCTTGCTTCCTCGACTGCGCTATGCAGCGGATCATGGTTGCGGCGTGGCTTCGGGAGACGGAGACTCGATTGCGTGAACAGCCACCGCGAGCGCATCCGCGTTGGACCGAATGGTTGGATTCCGTAGCAGCAGCTCAAGTCCGAGTTGCAGACCATGAACGATCGGCCGAACGCTTGACGCCGGCACATTGCCGCCAGCGCTTCGGATCGCTGCGGAGGCCAACTCGCGGAGGGCGGCCTCAGTAGTTACAGGATCGGTGGTCAATTGCTGATCGCGAAACAGTTCGCCAGGATGCACGCCGAGAGCGTTCGCCAGCTTATCCAAATCCTCAAGGTTGGGCTTTTGCTTGCCCGCCTCCCACCGTTGGATGGTCGGCTGCTCAACCCCGACCCTCTCCGCTAGCTGGCCTTGGGTTAGCCGGCTGCGTTTCCGCAGGGCTTTGAATTCGAAAGAATACCGCATCGGCATAATTTGCGCCGGGCAGCGAGAAAGCGGAACGTCGTCAGCGGAATAAACGCTTGCGCCGGAATATACCGTGGTGGTATATGCCTCGTTATGACGCTCGAAGCCTATCTCAAAAAGCACAGCATCACCCACAAGCAGTTCGCCGACACCATCGGATGCGAACAGCCGACCGTGAGCCGCTTCATCGCCGGCCGCATTCCCTCGCCTGAGTTGATGCGGGTCATCTCTGAAAGAACGGGCGGCCAAGTCACGCCCAACGACTTTTTCGGGATCGTGGCAGCGCGCCAAACTGGTCGCGCCGCATGATCGGCCTCACCCCCAAGCAGTCCCAGTTGTTCCGTTACCTTGAGGGCTACATGTCTGGCCCAGGCAGCGTCGCGCCGACCTTCGCCGAGATGGGCGCTGCAGTCGGTCTGACCTCCAAGAGCGCTGTGCACCGCTTGCTCTCGGCCTTGGAAGAGCGCGCCTACATCCGCCGCATCCCGAACCGGGCCCGCGCCATTGAGATCATTCGCGACGGTGACCGCCGCCAGGACGTCGCCCACGCGCTGACGCTGGCGTCGGACTACCAGCTGCAGGCCGAGATCAACCGCCGCCGCTCCATTCCGAAGGCCGCGTGAATGACTTGCGCTGTCTGCCACCGTCCCACCTGCGACCATAGCGACCTCGCTTATGCAGGCCTTGTTTCCCCCGCCGTCCCTGACGGTCGCCCGGCCGACGACGCGACAACCCCGCGCGTCGGCCGCATCTCTCCGCTGGGAACCCTGCCCAGCCACCTGCCCGAGCCGCAGCCCTCCAACGTGTGCGGCTCGGGCCTTTCTCTTGATCGCGGTTTCCATGCCGCTTCCTCTACTTCGCAGGTGCAACAATGATCCTGTCTCGCAAAGAGCAAATCCTTGATCGTCAGAAGCGCATGTTTCGCATCGCCCAAGACCCGACCCGCATAGGCCTGACGCTCAAGATGATCGCCGCCGATGCCGACCTGAACCTCCAGTCGGTGCGCAACTATGCCGCTGGCGAAACGGAAATGCCGATGTCAGCGCTGGACGCCCTCATCGGTGTTCTGCCTGACGATTTGCTTTCTCTGCTCCTGCCCGCCGGCCACGCGATCGTGACCGTGCCCGACGGCATCTGCCACGATGAGATCGAGAAGGCCGCGCGCGACTTCCTCGCCGCCAAGGGCGAGGCGCACCATCCCTCCAGCCCTGGCGGGCGCGAGCTTTCAGCCTGCGAGATCGCCAGCCTGAACCGCAAGGCCGCCAAGCTGCGAGCGGTGGCCTGACCCGGCACCCCTGCACCCATCAACTGCCTTCATTTTCAAGGGATCACGACATGCCCGTATCCGACCCTGACCAGATCACCATCCCCGGCACCGAGCGCGTAGAGCATCGGTCGGTTGATGACCGCCTTCGCCTTTTGATCGAGCGCGTCGAGCGCTTGGAGGACGAGAAGAAGGGCATCAGCGACGATATCCGCGACGTCTACAACGAATTGAAGGCTGTCGGATACGACGTGAAGATCGCCCGCCAGATCGTTCGCATCCGCAAGATGAAGCCCGACGATCGCCGCGAAATGGAATCCCTGCTGGACACCTACAAGTCCGCGCTGGGGATCGACTGATGCTGGGCTTCATCCTCAACCGCCGCCGGCCATCGGCCGCGCCTGCCCAGGTCGCCGCATCAACGCTTGCCGTCCATGGCGCCCGCAAGCGCGCCGATGCCGACCGCCAGCGCCGCCGTGACATGGCCGACCAGATCCGCGCCGACCTGCGCGCTAAGGGCAAGGACTGCCCGCCTCTCGAATGGCCTGCGCTGTGACCCCAGTTCAGGAATACACTCAGCGGTACTACCTGCCCCGGCAGCTTGCCGCAGCGCGCGCCAAGGTCGAGTTCCTGGAGCGCAAGGCCCTGCGCCTCGGTCTGGACGATCTGGTCGAAAAGCCAGGGGTGGCGCGCCAGTGATTATCACCCTGCCTTGGCCCAACAAGCGGCTTTCACCGAATGCCCGCGTCCATCGGATGGCCTCGTCGCGCATCAAGCGCAACGCTCGCCAGGAAGCGGCGCTGCTCGCCCGCGCCGCCCTCGGGCCGACCATCAAGGCCATCGGCGCCGCGCTGGCCGAGGCGGGAAGCATCGAAATGACGGTGACGTTCTACCCGCCCGACCGCCGGCACCGCGACGACGACAACATGATCGCCAGCTTCAAGGCCGCCCGTGACGGCATTGCCGATGCCCTGGGCGTCGATGATCGCAAGTTCCGGCCGAAGTACACCATTGCCGAGCCATGCACGCCCGGCAGGATCGAGATCACGCTGTGAGCAATCTCCTCGCCCGCCTTATTGAAGCTGGCACCCCCGCCGAACTGGTGGGCGAGGTGGCGATGCTGCTCGCCGAGCAAAAGGTGCTGGAAAACCGCCGCGCCAATGAGCGGGAGCGCAAAGCTAAGCAACGCGCCGGGCATGTGGAAGATGTGGAATGTCACGTGACGTCACGTGACGGCACGGGACAAGCCGGGACGTCACAGGACAACCCCTCCCTTCCCCGCCTCCCCAATGAAAATAAATCTAACCCCTCCACCCCTACCCACCCGGAAAAACAATCACCGCGTACGCGTAAGGGCACCCGGCTCCCGGTCGATTGGCAGCCCGCTTCGCTGGATGCGGTGACGCTGGCCGAGATCGAAACCTGGCCTGCCGGTGCGATGGAGCGAGAACTGTCGAAGTTCCGAGATTGGGCCAAGTCAGCGCCCGGCACGAAGGGGGTGAAATCGGATTGGGATGCCACGTGGCGCAACTGGCTCCGAAAAGCACATGACGAAGGAAGGTACGGAAATGGAAACTCTCGGACGAATTCTGGACCGCGCTCTTCCGGCAGCAATGGAAGGCCCAAGGACGGTGCAATCGCAGCACTTGACCGAAAAATGGGATTGGACCGTGGCCCGGGTGAACCCCGCTACCATGACGATCGCTCAGGCTCGCAAGATCGCGGACGCGCCGCTGCCGGTCCTCGAAGCCTGTTCTGAATCCCGCTTTGACGAGTGCTTGCGCCTGATGATGGCCACGTTGCCCAAGCGCAATTCGGACGACCTGAGCGGCGAGCTTCTGATACGGGCCTATGCCGGCAAGCTCGGCGGGTTTTCTGAAGGCCAGATTGGCTACCTGACTGACCGCGCCCTTGAGCGCTGCGAGTGGTTTCCGACCATCGCCCAGTGCTTGGCCATCATCAGCGAATGGAAGCGCAACGACGCGCCGCTGCTGCTTCAGGACCGAGCCAAGAGCATGGTGCTTTGGGATCGTCAGCGGCGGTTCGATGGTGTGATGGCGCATCTTGCCGCTGGCACGTTCACTCAGGACCAGATCGACGCACTGCCGGATAGCTGGAAGGCTGTCGGTGAGACGCGCGGTTACCTCTGGCCGAAAGACGACGGCACGTACATCGCGCGCATCCTGCCGGGTGGCGAGACGGTGCGATACCCCGATGCCGCAGACGAAACGCCCGGGCACGCCGGTCCAGCTTGCCGCAAATGCCACGACCTCGGGCGCGTCCTCAGCCTGGAAGGCGATGAGGTTGATTGTCGGGACTGCGTGCCCGCTGATCACATTGCGGAGGCAGCGGAATGACCGATCTTTTCACCGCCGCGCCCCGCGCCAAGGCCGGCACCGGAAACGGAACCCTGCTTGGCCACCTCGCAAACGGGATGAGCAAATTAGATATGGCCCGCAACCACCGCGAGGGCCGCTATCCCGATGCGCACCCAGTGTATCTGGCGCTGATCGGAATTCGGTCATGACGCTCCACGTGACCGTCCACGCCATAGAGCGCGCCATGCAGCGGATACCCGGCGTCACGTCTGAGGCGAAGGCCCGCGCCATCCTGTCGACCGACGCGATCCACAAGGCTGTCGAGTTCGGCGCGATCGCTGTGACCCTGGGCACCGGCCAGCGGCTCGTCATCAACGACGGCTCCATCATCACCGTACTGTCGAAGGAGCGTAGGCGCATTCACGCCCACCGCCGCCGGTACTGCAATTACCATGAGGGGGAATGATCATGGCTTGGGCGCCCATCGACATTAGCACGCCGGAAAAGTGGCATCGCTTCAAGGCCTGGCGCTGGCGGGATAGCTGCTGGATCGTCGCCATAGCGTTCTGCCCGACGCACTTCTCAATCGGCGCAGAGCTTCTTACCGGCTTCGGTAGGGGCGTGGCCCTGCAAATCGGCCCCTTTTGGCTCGGCGCTGCCGCCAACTTCAGTTCGCTCAAGGACCCAGCATGAACGCCATCACCATCATCGAGGCGGCGCCTACCCCTGCCACCCTAGAAGATTGGATCGCCCAAGGCCGCGCCCTCGTCGCCCAACGCCTCGACAATGACTGGCGGATTGCCGACTGGATGGCAGAGGGCAAGACCGCCGGCCACCTGACGCAGGCGAAGTTCGACTTCCTGCAGGACAACCTCGGGCTGGCCCCGAAGCGCTTGAAGGATGCCTTGAAGGCAGCGACGACGTTCCCGCCCGCCCTGCGCGACAGCACCCTGTCGGTAGAGCACCACGCCGCTGTCGCCAGCCTGCCCAAGGACGAGGCCCTGCCGCTGCTCAAGCGCGCAGCCCGCGAACACCTGAGCGTGAACGACTGCCGGGAGGTGGTGACCCAGCGCCGGTACGAGACGGGCCAGCGTTTCGATGACGAGGACACCGACACGACGCTGGCGACCCTGATCCGCCGGGCATGGAACCGTGCAACCGAGCAGGCCCGCCGTGAAGCCTACGAGGATTTCAAGATCGCGGCCGGCAAAGGGTTTAGCATCATCGACGAGGACGAGACGAGAGCATGAGGTGCCAACTCAATATTTCGACAGAGTGCGAGCAAGACGCGGAAATTCGCCTGCGCACTCGGTCCATCGACGCAGTGACGTGCCTGCCCTGCGGCAAGGCGTTCCAGCACAAATACCCGCACGCGATCGATAGCCTTTCGATCGCAATACTGCCTAGCGCAGAGGTATGTGAACATGACGCGTAAGCTGCTGCCCACCTCCGCGCCCAAGCCGATCCCCCCGGAGTTCCTTGAGAAGTTCGCTGCACATGGCTGGCGCCGGGTAGAGAACATCTGGGGGCGGTCCACTGTCATGGCCTGGCGCAAGGCGCTGGGGGCTAAGCGGATGGCCGAGGCGCGGAAGCGGTATTTGCGGGAGCATGCGAAGTGAACGACAAGCAGCGCCGTTTCGCCGCCGAGTACCTTGTCGACCTTAATGCCACTCAGGCAGCCATTCGGGCAGGCTACAGCGCGAAGACAGCGAAACAGCAGGGCCAACGCCTGTTGACGAATGTTGACGTGCAGAGAGCGGTAACGGCGGGTCAGTCGGCGCGATCGGAGCGAACGCAGGTCAACTCCGATTGGGTGCTGCAACGCCTTGCCCTGGAAGCCGATGCTGACCTTGCCGACCTGTACGACGCTGAGGGCACCCTGAAGAAGGTCCATGACTGGCCGCTCATCTGGAGGCAGGGCCTTGTCGCTGGCGTCGACGTCGAGGAACTGCGCGTCGAGGGCGTGGTCATCGGCAGCGTCCGCAAGGTCAAACTGTCCGACCGCATTAAGCGCGTTGAGCTGATCGGCAAGCACATCGACGTGCAGGCCTTCAAGGAAAAGATCGAGCACACCGGCGGGCTTACCGTCGTGGTGGATGCGAAGGACGCTGCGCTATGACCGTCTACGTCGACGATGTGCGCCACCGCTTCGGCAACATGGTCATGTGCCACCTGTGGGCCGACACCTTGGAAGAGTTGCTGTCCATGGTCGACACGATCGGCGTGCAGCGGAAGTGGATACAAGGCCACCCCACGCTGTCATTTGGCAAGCACCGCAACGCGTCGTGGGTCCACTTCGACATCAGCCTGAGCAAGAAGGCCGAAGCTCAGCGCTATGGCGCGATCCTGACCGATCGATACGGTCCGGTAGAGCATACCTCTCGCCTCGACATTGCTTCCGGCGACCCGGCACGTGAAACGCGCGGCCGGAAGATGATGGAGATGGTGGCAAATTGCCGCGGCATGCGGAATGTCGTGAGCGCATGAGCCCAGCCACCGGCTTCACCTCCGAGATTACTGCTGAACGACCCGGCATAGGCCACAACGGCGGCCCGTCGATCGCCAAGCTGACCCCGAAGCAGGAAGAGGCGCGCGACCTCCTCGCCAGTGCTGCCACGAACATCATGCTCCGGGGCGGCTCGCGCTCGGGCAAGACGTTCCTGCTCATCCGCGCCATCTGTCAACGCGCCATCAACGCGCCCGGCGGGCGGCATGCAATCTTCCGTTTCCGGTTCAACCACGCGAAGACCTCGATCTGGTCCGACACGCTGCCCAAGGTTCTCAAGCTATGCTTCCCGGGCCTGGCGGTGACCTGGAACAAGACCGACTTCTACATCGAGTTTCCGAACGGATCGCAAATCTGGATCGGGGGCCTCGACGACAAGGAGCGCGTCGAGAAGATCCTCGGCGCCGAGTATGTGACGCTCTACTTCAACGAGTCCTCGCAGATCGCGTGGTCGTCAGTCGAAATGGCGATGTCTCGCCTGGCGCAGAACGTGCCGCTTGATCCCGCGATTGCCGCGGCAACCGGCCGCACGCACCTGTCGCTCAAAGCCTACTTCGATTGCAACCCGCCTTCCAAGCTGCACTGGTCCTATGTGCTGTTCCGCGCGAAGATGAAGCCGGGCACCAAGGAGAAGCTGGCCGATCCCGACGATTACGCCGAGATGCTGGTGAACCCCTCGGACAACGCCGCCAACCTGCCGCCCAAGTATTTCGAGATCCTCGCCAACATGAGCGCGGCGCAGCGCCTGCGCTTCGAGAAGGGCGAATGGGCGAGCGACGTCAACGGCGCGCTGTGGACGATCGAGGATCGCGTTACCGAAGGCGGCGAGATACCGGGCATCGATCGCTTCCGAGTGGCGAAGAACGGCCTGCCGGACATGCAGCGCATCGTCGTCGCGGTCGATCCATCAGGCACCAAGGGCGACGGCGGCGGGGATGACATCGGCATCGTGGTCGCTGGCAAGGGCGTGGATGGCCGGGCCTATGTGCTGGAGGATGCGACCTGCCAGCTATCGCCGGAGGGCTGGGGCCGGCGCGTCAATGACCGCGCGGCTCACTGGAACGCCGACTGCATCGTGGCCGAACGCAACTTCGGCGGCGCGATGGTCGGCGCCGTGCTGCGAGCAGCGGGGATCAAGGCCCGGTTCAAGGAGGTCACCGCCACGCGCGGCAAGGTGATCCGCGCCGAACCAATCGCCGCGCTGTACGAGCAGGGTAAGGTCAGTCACGTCGGCAACCTGCCCGACCTGGAGGATCAGATGTGCAACTTCACCGCATCGGGCTACGTCGGTGAGGGATCGCCGGACAGGGCTGATGCGCTGGTTTGGGCGATGACTGAGCTGATGATGGGCAAGGCAGGGTATTCGATGGATAACCTGCTTTAAGGGCCAGCCCAGCCCAGAGCGTTGTACATGCCGACGAAGGCGGCGAGTGCCTGTTGCGCTTGATCGACCATTTGGGCGCGGTGGTATTGGAGATCCACTAATCGAAAGGTCCTGATGACGGCAGCCGCGTCGTCGCCAAGTTCGGTGGCTGCATCGCGGTCGAACTTCCGAAATACAAAACCGGCATCACCTGTAGGTGTGTGGTGGATCACGCAAAACCCATGGGCCAAGAGATTTCGCACTTCGTGATTGCCCTCGAAAGCGTCGAGAACACTTGTGAGGATTTCGGAGTACGGAGATAACGGGCCATCTAGGGCCAGCATGTCACGAACCTTCTTCACCCGCTTTGCAGCACTGTGGCTGACCGTGCCCGTCTGAGTAATGTAGAGCGGGAATTCCCGGCAATGCACAATGAGATCTCCGAGCAGGTATTCAATTTGAGCATAGGAATTAGCTATCCAACCGCGCTCACTCATACCCTGCTCTGCGAACTCTTTGAGTTGTTCTTCGGTCATGCAATACCTCCTCCGACAGCGGTAATCTAAAGCCGATCCGCCGCATACCCTCCCCGCATGGCCTGGATCACCGACAGTCTGCGCGGCGCTATCGAGGCGGCCGGTCGCCTGAACCCATTCGGACGTGGCGCGACATCTACCGCCCTCTCCGGCATTTTCTCCCACGAACTGGCCACTGCCGCCTACATGGCGTCGGGCATGATGAAGAAGGTGATTTCGATCCCCGCCGAGGATCGTGTGCGCGAGTGGCGTGACTGGCAGGCTGATGCCAAGGCCATTGAGGCAATCGAGAAGGAAGAGGCCCGGCTTGCCCTGACCGCCAAGGTGCAGGAAGCCGAGAACCTTCGCGGGATCGGCGGCGGCGCGCTGCTCATCATCACTGCCGGCGATCACAGCCAAGAACTCAAGCCCGAACAGATCACCAAGGGCGGCATCGTCGCCATCAACGTCGTCTCGCGCTGGCAGATCACCGGCAAGGAATGGATCAAGGAACTCACTTCGCCGCAGTATGGTGAGCCGACGATGTGGGAGATGAAGGGCGAGACGGGCGCCGCGGTTAATATCCACCCGAGCCGCGTCATCTGCTTCCGGGGCGCGCGCATCCCCGCCGGTTCCGCCGTTGGCGACGAAGAAGCATTCTGGGGCGATTCCCGGCTGCTGCGCGTCTACACCGAGGTCTCGCGATCCGACGAGACGCAGGCATGGTTCGCGGCGCTGGTTCGCAAGGCCAAGCTCCTGCGCATCGGCATCCCCGATCTTGATAGCCGCGACGTCGAGGAACTGAACAAGCGCATCGAGGTCATCGGCCTGGGCGAGAGCAGCCTGAACGCAACGGTCTACCGCTCATCCGGTGGCGCCGACGACGCAGGCGAGACGATCACCGACTATCAGGTCACCTGGAACGGCATACCCGCGATGATGGACGCGTTCGACCAGCGCGTTGCCGCCGTGTCGGATATCCCGTTCACCCGTCTGATGGGCCGCTCGCCCGCTGGCATGAACGCCACGGGCAAGTCTGACGATGACAACTGGAACAAGATGGTCGTCTCCGGCCAGAAGCTGGAAACCCGCCCCTGCCTGGAGAAGTTGGACCCGTTCCTGTTGCGCTCGGCAGGCGTCGATCCAGCGAAGGTGACGTGGAAGTTCGCGCCCTTGTCCGTACCCAGCGAGGCAGAGGAAGCAACGACCTTCAAGACCACCATGGAGGCGGTCACCCTTGTGCAGGCCACGGGCACTATACCTGACGAGGCGTTCGCCAAGGGCGTGCAGAACCTCATGTCGGAGCGGGAGTACATTCCCGGTCTCGACCAGGCGCTTTCCGAGATCCCTGAGGATGAGCGCTTCGGCCTCAACCCCAAGCCGCCGGCCGATAACGACGACGATCCCAATGCGCTCCAATCTGGAAAGGAGGTGATCGTACCATCTGCCGGTGGCGGGGGCAGCGTCCCCGCCCGCCGTGCCGCCAACGATGCTGCCGCGTTCTTCGTCGATGCCACGCCGCGCCCGCTCTACGTCCAGCGCAAGCTGCTGAACGGCGCGGACCTGATCGCTTGGGCGAAGGCCAATGGCTTCACCAGCACCCTGCCCGCCGACGACATGCACGTCACCGTGCTCTATTCGCGCACCGCCGTGGACCCGATGAAGATGGGCGAAGGCTGGAGCGGTGACGACAAGGGAAATGTGCGCGTGAAGCCCGGTGGCCCGCGCGCGATCGAGCGCCTGGGCGAGAGCGCCGTCGTGCTGCTGTTCGCGTCCTACGACATTGAGGGCCGGCACCGCTCCATGGTTGAGGCTGGCGGGTCCCACGACTTCCCCGATTATCAGCCGCACGTCACCATCTCGTACGACGTGCCGGCCGACTTCGACCTCGATGCGCTCAAGCCGTTCACCGGTGCGCTGGAGTTCGGGCCTGAGCTGTTCGAGCCGCTGGACCTCGACTGGAAATCCAAGGTGGTTGAGGCATGAAATCCGTCCTCGACGCATCCGATGCCATCCAGGCCGCCATGAAGGCCATGGGTATCAACGGCTCATACGATGTGCGTCTCGAAGGATCGAGGTCGACGGGATGGGTCGGTAAGCCCGGCGGGAAAGATTTCGAGGTGGTGGTTACGATTAAGCCGCTGCCGCCGATTGAGGGATGACGTGCCCCGCTTCGACCTAGCCATCCTCGCCCGCCGGCAGCGCAATGTCCGCCGGTCGAGCATAGTCCTGCGCGATATTGTGCCCCCGGCTGTGCTGGCGACCGACCTCTATCGGGCTGTGTATAAGCCTGTGGTCGAAGCGTGGATAAGCGCCCTTCCCCGCATCGAGGCCGAATACGCCCGCACCATCGGCGAGATGACCACCGACAGCGCGGCCGACGTGAAGGCCGAGATCGACACGGCCGCCGGCGAGGTGAACCGCCTTGTGCTGATGCTGACCCCGGCGCTGCGGGAGTGGGCGTTGCGCGTCGAGCAGTGGCAGCGCGGCAAGTGGCGCGGCGCTGTGCTGTCGGCCACCGGCGTTGACTTGCAGACCATGCTTGGACCCGAGGACGTGCGCGCCAGCCTGGAGACGACGATCCAGTGGAATGCTGCTCTCGTGGCAGACGTGTCCGATCAGGTGCGCCAGCGCATCAGCGCCGCGGTATTCGACGGCTTGACCAACCGTACCCCGGCGCGCGAGGTGGCGAAGACGATCCGCGAGAAGACGGGGATGGGTCGCGACCGATCGGTTCGGATCGCCTCGGACCAGCTCACCAAGCTGACCAGCGCGCTCGCGGATGAGCGTCGGCGCGAGGCGGGCATCGATACGTGGAAGTGGCGATCGAGTCATAAACTCCACTACCGCCCCGAGCACGCGGCGCGGGACGGCAAGGATTACACCGACGCAACGGCGCCGCAGGATCTACCTGGGCGGTTGCCCTACTGCGGGTGTCGATCGCAGGCGGTGGTTGCGTTCGATTAGGCCCACCGTTCCTTGATGAACGAGGTCACCTCAGTATCTACGTTGTACCAGTGGGCCGTGTTGTTAGTCGCATCTACGACATAAACCGTGTCACTGGAATCCATTGCGGCCCAAACAATGTCCGCAGCCTGAGACGACGTATAGTTGGATGTTACATAGAAGTAAGATTTATGAATTTTCCCCCAATCGCCTAAAGTCTTGATCGCACCAATGACCTTTTCGTAGTTTTGGCCCGGCGAGTTGAGGTCGTACGACACGTGCAGATTATTTGCCATTTTTACCCCCGAATCGTTTTCGTGTGACGGCGGTAAACTCAAATAATTCGCTGCCTTATTCAAGGTGTCATGCAATTTCGGGACAGCCTCACGCTAGACGCACCCCGCCGCATTGAGGGCGGCGCGATGGCTGTCCGCGCACGGGCGGCGCGCATCGGCGTCTACCAGTACGGCGGCTCCGAGGTAGACCCCGACAACAAGCACGGGCTGCGCGACACTGCGCTGGTCAACGTGCTCCGCGACGACCGCACCGTCTTCGACGAAAAGGCAGTCCGCTCCTTCATCGGTAAGCCGGTCACCGACGACCACCCTGCCGCCCCGGTCACCACCGCCAACTGGCGCGATCACGCGCGCGGGACCGTCATGGGCGCGATGCGCGACGGTGATTATCTCGCCTTCGACCTCCTCCTGACCGACGCCAGCGCCATCGCCAAAGTGGACGCAGGCAAGCGCGAACTAAGCAACGGCTACAGCGCTGACCTTGAGTTCGGCGATTTCACCGCAGCGGACGGCACCAAGTGCCAGGCGCGCCAGACTTCCATCGCCGGAAACCATGTTGCGCTGGTCGATCGCGGCCGCGCTGGTTCCGAATGCGCCATCAAGGACGGTTTCGCCGTCTGTGACGCCCTCCCCTCCAACATCCTCGATTCCCTTACTCAGGAGATGCCCGTGCCTAAGCTGCTGACGGTTGACGGGTATTCCGTCGATATCGCCAACCCAGAGATCGCCGAACGGACGATCGCCACCCTTATCGCCGCCCGCGACACTGCCACCGCGAGCCTCACCACCGCACAGGCGCAGTCCGTCACCGACGCCGCGACCATCGTCGCGAAGGATGCGGAGATCGCCAAGCTGACCGCCGACAAGCAGGCGCTGGAAGCGGCCAAGCCGACCCCGGCCCAGCTGCGCGATGCTGCCCGCCAGTTCGCGGTCGTCGTCGCCAAGGGCAAGTCGGCCGGCATCCCCGTCACCGACGCCATGGACGAGGCCACCATCATCAAGGCGGTCGTAGACAAGATGATGCCGGGCAACACTTACGCCGGTGATCACGTCCAGATCGCGTTCGACTCGCTGACCCGGGACATGAAGGTCGACGACCAGGCGGTGCAGCCGATCGGTTCGCCTATCAACGTCTCGGACGGCGCATCCGCGTGGAACGACAACGTATTCCAGTCGGCCGGCGTGGCCGTGAAGAAGGGAGCCTAAGACATGGCCATTCTGACCGAAGGCATTCACACCGCCGGCTTCCTGATCTCGGAAGCGCAGGGCATGTACCGTTCGCGCGACCAGGTGACCGTCGCCGGCGGTGCTGCACCCGGCCTTGTCGCCGGCACGCTGCTTGGCAAGATCACCGCTGGCGGCAATTTCGTGCGGCACGCGCCCGGCGCCTCGGACGGCTCGCAGACCGTCGCGGGCATTCTGTTCGAAGGCGTCATCGGCACCGCCAAGCGCACCATCGTTTCGCGTGACGCCCAGGTCGTGGGCGCGAACCTCACCTACTCTGCCGGCGCAGACGCCGCAGCCATTGCAACCGCCAACGCTGCACTCGCGGCGCTCGGCATCATCGTTCGATAAGGGGCCCGACAATGGCTGGAATGGATATCTTCAACTCGTCGGCCTTCTCGATGACCTCGCTCACCGGCGCGGTCGACAAGATGGACTACGTTCCGCAGCTTCTGGGGCAGCTCGGCCTGTTCGACTCGATGGCCGTGACCACGCGGGACATCTGGGTCGATCGTCGCGGCTCGACGCTGGCGCTCATCCCCTCGTCGCCGGTCGGCGCACCGCCTGCCGAACTGGTGCGCGATCAGCGTGACGCAGTGCCCCTCAAGACCACGCGTCTTGCAAAGGGCTTCACGATCTACGCCGAAGAGGTGCAAGGCATCCGCGCCTTCGGGTCGCAGAGCGAACTGCAGTCGGTCCAGACTGAGTACCTGCGCCGCCTCTCGCGCGTCCGCAACGACATGGAACTGACCCACGAGTTCCATCGTCTGGGCGCGCTGCAGGGCCTCCTTCTCGATGCCGATGGCACGACGGTGATCTACAACTACTTCACCGCGTTCGGCGTGACCGCGCCCGACGCCATCAGCTTCGCACTGAACGTCGACACCACCGACGTTCGCGGCAAGTGCGCGCAGGTGATCCGCTCGATGAAGCGCACCTCCAAGGGCGCATGGACCCCGGCAACGAAGGTTCACGCACTGGTCGGCGATGCCTTCTATGACGCGCTGATCAACCACCCGCAGGTCCGCACCACCTATCTGAACTGGTCCGCTGCCGCCGATCTGCGCGGCAACAACAGCTTCGGTGATTTCGAATATGGCGGCATCACCTGGCATAACTACCAGGGCACCGACGACAATTCGACCGTCGCGGTGGGCGTGGACAACGCCATCTTCTTCCCCGTGGGCGCGCAGGACGTGTTCAAGAAGGCGATGGCACCGGCTGAGTTCGGCCCCTACGTCAACACCCCCGGCCAGGACGTGTACGCCCTGAACATCCCTGATCTGCAGCGCGCAGCTTGGACCCGTGGCGAACTGTACAGCTACCCGCTGTACTTCAACCAGCGCCCCGACCTTCTCCGCACCGGCACGAGGACGTAAGCCATGAAGTACAAGGTCACCAACAACGACTTCCGCACGAAGGCCTTCCAGACCCCGGATGGCGTGAAGCTCGTCGCGCCGGGCGATACGGCCACCGTCCACGTTTCGCAGCCGATCGGCGAAGTCGAGGGGCTGAAAGCCGAACTGCTCGACGGTGAGGGCTACGAGGAAATGGATGCGCCGGACATCACCAAGATGACGGTGGCGGAGCTCAAGACCTTTGCCGAGACGAACGGCATCGACCTGGGCGAAGCGACCAAGAAGGACGACATCCTCGCCGCCATCGAACTGGCGAACGAACCGAAGTTCTAACCTTCCCGCCTTCGTCACGCATACGGGCCGCTACTCACCAGGGTGGCGGCACTTTTCGTAAGGACCTATCCTTGCCCTACACCCGCCTCCCCCTAGCCGATTTCCAAGCCCTGTTCCCTGCCTTCTCCACGCTCACCGAAGCGCCCTATGCCGCCTGGGCCACGAAGGCAGAGGCGAAGGTCGGCGAGAACTACGGCGACGAGCAGCAGGACGCGACCGAGTTCCTCACGGCGCACTATCTGGCGTCGCAAGGAATCGGCGGCGCTGCTGGTAGCGCGATGCTCCTGGCGACCGGGGCGACCAGTTTCAAATCGGGCACATTTTCTGCCTCGATCGCCGAAAGCGTCGTCGCCCAGCGCGCCAAGGGTGGGTACGGATCTACCCCATACGGCGTCGAGTTTCAGGCTATCCAGAGCCGCCTGTTTAGTGGGCCGGTGCTTATGGGCTTTACCGGGACGCCCTGCTGATGCTCGATGCAGCCTTCGCCGACATCGGCCTCGCATTCTCAGCGGTATTCGGCGGACCGTACTGGCCCGCGCAGATCATCACTCAAGGCGAGATCGAATACGACGACGGCGGGTCGATCATTCCCGGCAGCGGCGAACCAACGCGTCGAGACTGCATGGCCCAGGTCGATGCCGCCACGCTGTCGATGCGCCAGGCCGAGGGATTCATCGAGAAGGACCGCCGCATCATCGTGCTGGCAGATACGCTCACCGGCGAAATCTCCACCGAGGATCGCATCGAGCTACTGCAGGGACCGTTCGCCGGGCTCTGGGGCATCGAGAGCGTGGACCGAGACACAGGCGCCGCCGGGTTCGAACTGCGTGGGAGGCAGGGGTAATGGCATCCGTCCTGATCCGCGAGACTGAACGCGCCGCCATCATCACGTTGAAGGCCTATGCACCGCTTATCGCCATTCTCCCGAAGACTTCGATCGACCCCCAGCCAAAAACTGCGGGCTTTGATGCGCAGGGCGCGCCAGTGTGGCCCTTCGTCCGGCTCGACGCATCCCAAGCAATCCCGCGCGGCCGAGGATGTACCGCCCGGTCGGAGGTGAGGTTTCGCTTGCACTCATTCGCCAAGCCGCGCTTCAATTCGTCCTCGCAGATCATTGAAACTGCAAAGGATCACGCCGGCCGCCTCAATGACGCGGTGGTCGAAGCGATCCACAGCCATGCCTACGAGGTCGCTGGCCGACGCTACCGCTTCATCGTCTCGTCCGCCGATCTGATGCAGGACGGCGCGGAAGCTGACGCATACCACGGCATCGCGGCCATCGTTGCGCGGGCCTACCAAGGCTGATACGTCACCGGAATGGATGACGATGAAGTGCCGGTTTCCGAACGGGTTGTGACTGCGCTGCTCACGCAGATGATCCGGTCCAACATGATCCCCATCAACGACGTTATGGCCGCCGCCGAGATCTTGAAGAGGATGGCGACGAGGTTGCCGCCCGCGTCATGCGCGCAATGATTATCATGGCCCAGGAGCCACCAAAAGCAGAATGGGAAGCCGAGCGCAGGCGCAATCGCTTCCACGCCATAGAGGGCGGTAAAGCAGAAGACTGACGGGCCTTAGTCTCTGGCAAACTTGCTGGAGAATTGCCCGTGTCCGAGCCGAATAGCGCCGATTTCGCCCTACTCAAGATCAAGACCGCAGACGGCCCGCCCGTCGTGATGACGCTCCTATGCGGCATCGAGAACGTGACGATCAACCGCAGCGTCAACATGAGCGAGCGCTACCGCCGCGACTGCGCCAAGCCTAATCGCCCCGGCACCCGCAAGATCCGCAACAACGGCAATTCTTGGAACGTCAGCGGGTCTGGCGAAGACAACATCGATATCGAGACGGCCTATTCCAACGCGTTCGGCGTGAAGAAGGAATACGATATCGAGTTGTACCGAGACGATGACACCGACGCGGGCGAACTGATGGGCACCTACAGCGGCATCGCCATGATGACCGCGCGCAACCAGGCTTTCGCGGTCGAGGGTGACACTGGAGGCACGGCCGACATCACCCTTGAAGGTGAAGGTGAATTGGTCTGGGTAGCTGCTGCCTGATGGACACGGCTATCGAGCGGGATTTCGCCGGCGGCCGGTTCACCTTCTACCTCCCGCTTCCAGCAGTGCTGGCGGTAGAAAAGGGGCCGGTCACCCCGGCCTTGCGTAACCGCGAATATCCCGTCTCGATGTTCCAGCTCTACGACGAGCTATCTGCCGGCATCGCGGTTGACCCGGACGGCAGTCTGGTGCGCGTGCCCGGTGGCAGCATATTCGCTGGCGACCTGCACAACATCATCGAGCGAGCGCTGATCGGCGGGAACTCAGGCGAGAAGGATGGCGACCAGTTTGAGGTCGACACCAAGCTGGCCGCCCGCCTGGTCAACGAAAACCTGCTGCGCAACTTCGAAGGATGCGCGCTGCTGGCGTGGGATATCCTTCACGCCACGATCAAGGGCGTTTCGCTCAAAAAAAAAGCCGACCCCGTAAAGCCGAAGCGCCAACGCCGTTTCGCCGGGGCCAAGTGATTGCGAATTGCGGCGGCATGGGCCTGGATTACCGGGATCTGTCGCTGGGCGAGTACCTTGAGGCCCTGGAGGCCCACAACGAGGCGCATCAGTCTGAGGGATCGGGCAATGGGTCGGTCGATCCTGACAGGCTTCGACGGTTCATGGACACTCACAGGGCCAGTTAGGGTTTGATCCCAAAATATCGAAAGATGAACGGCATGACTATCGGAACTATCACCGCCATCACCGCTGCGATTGCCGCTGCCCACGCCGCATTTTTTGCGCTGCGAGCGGTTTGGCTGCTTTCCCGATTGGAAGCCTCCATACGCTCTTCACGGGAGGCGTTATCAAAGCGCGAGAGCCATTCCCGCGCCCACTCCAAGGTCTGACCGGTATAACGCCCGATCAGGATTAACTCTCGCACGCGAGCCTCGCCCATTCGTTCGAACTGCTCGAACCGCCTCTGCTTCGCGCGCTTTGGTATTTCAATGCGCTGCGGCACCGGATCATCAGCCATATCACCCCCTCGATTCGCGCCGCACTATGGCGCGGGAGGATCGGGGGAGTCGATGGGCGGCTCTGCGGTGCCGCCCTCATTCCGTCGTGATAACCCTCGCCCCACATCCTTCGACGCGCACCTCGCCAATGGCGACATAGGTATCGATCGCGCCGAAACCGTTCGTGGCCCGATATTTCATGGTCACCGGAAAAACCCCATCGACTACTGGCCCCGCTACGGTGGCAACGTGTTCGAAACTGCTGGGGTTACGAAGGCGGTTTTCGACCAACCCGGCGAAGTTCAGGGACTGCCCCCCAATGCCACGAAGGAGGCATCCGCCGTGGGGGTCGGCGGGCACCTGTGCGTCGATTCCTGACCCTGCAGCAGTTTTTTCCCTGCCTTGACTGGCAACAAACAGAAGCACGACGATGACCGTGCACACTACATAAAGCGCTTTGTTGTCGCCCTTCGGTAGCGCTGGTTGATCGACCCCGCAGAAACGACACACAGAGGCTTTGTCCTGGATTTTCTCTGCGCATTTTGGACAACGCTTCATCGTACCACCCCACCGACAACGGTAAGGCTGCATAGCGCCAGCGCATAGCCTGCTGCAATGCCCGAGGTCGATCCCGCCACGTTGAGCCGCTTTGCCGCAGCGACCACCACAATGGCGTCAGCTCGCAACGTCGAGCGCGTCAGCGACAAACACGTCGCCATCAATCCTAGCGACCGTGAAGCGGTTTACCGCCGCTTCCGCCGCTCCAAAACCCATATCGGCGCAACCTTCCGGGGTTTGGAAAAGGAAGTCGGCTCCGGGCCCGCCCTCGATATCGTGTGTGCACTTGTCCTGCGCCCGAATGCGGAGGGCGTCCATGGCACGGCGTAGATCCATTTCGTCGTTGTTGGGCCGTATGACCGCTGAGACGGCGCGCGAAGTCGACCAAGCTTTATTCGCAGGCGGGGACGCGATCAAAGTCGAGGCTCAAATCTCAATCACGTCGGGCGCCGTCAGTGGCGCCAACCACACACCTTCCGCCCCGGGTTCACCCCCGAACAACGACACGGGCGGCTTGGCTGGGCATATCTACAACATCCACAAAGGGCGCTTCAAAGTCGAAGTTTCGTCGAACGCGGAATACTCGGCGGCGCTTGAGTTTGGGACCAGCAAAGTTGCTGCCAGGCCGTTCATGGCGCCTGCCGCCAACGCGAAACGCGCCGAAGTTGAAAAACTTGTCAATCGAGCAGTGAAGCGAGGCGTTCGTCGCGCCGCGCAGGAGCGTTAAACCATGGCAGTTTCCGAACAGGTCATCATCGAAGTTCTTGGGCGCGTCGATTCCCTCGAACGCGAGATGCGCCGCGCCGGCCGTGACACCGACCGGCAGCTTGGTGGTATCGAAAGCCGAGTGCGCAAGTTCGCCAGCACGTTGAGCGGGCTGTTCGCTGGCGTCTCTGCGGCGGCGCTGGTCGGCGAGTTCCTGCAGCTGGCCGACGCATCCAAGACGATCGACGCTCAGCTTCGGCTTGCGACGGCGGGGTTCGGCACTTTCGCCAAAGCCCAGGAGGACGCCCGGCGGATCGCCGCCGACACCCGCTCTGGCCTGACTGAAACGACCGCGCTTTACGGCAACTTCGCAAGGGCCGGCAAAGACCTGGGCGCGACCCAGAATGATGTCGCTCGGGCGACTGAAACCTTCTCGAAAACGCTCAAGATCAGCGGCGCCGATGCAAACCAAGCAGCATCCGCCACCCTGCAATTCGGTCAAGCCTTAGCGTCAGGCGCCCTGCGCGGCGACGAACTGAACAGCGTACTGGAGGCGGCACCTCGCCTCGCCACATTGCTCACCGACAGCATGGGCAAGAGCAAGGGCGAGATCAAGGCACTTGGCGAAGCTGGCGAACTCACCTCCGACAAGCTGCTCAACGCGCTGACCAACAAGAAATTCACCGAAGGCATCGACAGCGAGTTCCGTGAACTTCCGGTGACCTTCGGGGACGCTATGACGCAGGTTGAGAACGCGGCGATCATCACGTTCGGGGCCTTCGATCGCGGCGGCCAGTTCTCGACCGCGCTTGCCAACTTCATCACAGACGGCAGCGATGGCTTCAAGGAGCTGGAGCAGGATGCCGTTGATATGGGCATCGCTGTCCGCGCCAGCATCGAGGGCCTTGTAGGTGCGTTCGGCCCGATATTTGACGAGGCCAGGCGCTTCTTCGAATATGTGAATGGCCAGTCGGCGAAGGTCGATCTTGGCCGGGACGTCGATAAGTCGTTGGGACAGATCGACTCTGTCACCAACTGGCTGGCCAACAAGTCTTACCTCGGCCAAAAACTGAACGGAACGCAGTTCGACATCGACGGCAGCGACTTTCAAGGGCGCTATCGTCGCGACAGGGATGCTGCAGACCTGCGTTTGCGCCGCGAGAACGGACTAACGCTCGCTCCCACTCGATCCGCGTTCGAATTAGCTAATCAGGCACGCCAAGCTGGTATTGCCGCGCTTACCCCTCGCGCGCAGCCAGCAGCCTCTGGCAAAAAGACCGGCGGCGCGAGCGCAGCCAACAAAGCCGCCACCGAAGCCCGCAAGGCAGAACAAGAACGCCTACGCGCGATCCGCGATGACGCCACCAGCGCCCGCGATTCTGCCCAGCTGCAGGACGACATCAATGCGGCGAAGTCTGCCTTGGCCACTGCGACTGAGGACGTGCTGCGATTCCAGCTCGACGCAATCGAGAGCGAACGCAAGCAGCAGGTCGACGACATCGAAACTCAGGTGAAGCTCGGCAAACTGGGCCGGGAGGAGGCTGACCGCCGCATCCTGGTCGACAGCGAGCTCGCCGGCCTGCGCAACGAGCTGGTTAAGCGCCGCGCTACCGAGGTCAAGGCAGCCCAGGAAGCAGCACGCTCCCGTGATGAGGCCAGCACCTTGCAGGTCGAGGCACAGCTGCTTGATTCGCGCGAGGCCCGCCGTGACGTTGAATTGCGCATCCTCGATCTTGCTTACAAGGAGGAGGAGGCTGCAATCCGCCGCGCAGCTGCCAATGGCGAGATTGCAGATCTGGATGAGGCCTTGGCGAACTTGCGCCGGCGCCAATCGGCGGAAACGGAAAGCACCAACCGCGCTGCCGCCTCCCCCCTAGAACAGCGGCGCCAGCAAGTCCGCGAGACCGCTGCAAACATGAACGACGCGATCGAGAGCATTGAACTCGATGCGGTAGACAATCTGGCTGATGGCATAGCCGACGCCAGCGCTGAATTCATCAAGATGGGCGGCATCGCGGGTCAGGTGATCAATCAGATCATCGCCGACCTGATCAAACTGCAGATCAAGCAGGCGATCTTCGGTGGTTCGGGTGGCGGCGGCCTTGGCGGCATCCTGGGAGGGATTGGCGGGTTGCTGGGAGTTGGTGGCGGTGCTGCGGCTTCCTCGGCCTCGCAAATTACTGTCACGCGCGGCGGCGCTCTCGGCTTCGCTTCGGGCGGCTACACCGGCGACGGCCCAGTGAACGAGCCTGCGGGGATCGTCCACAAGGGCGAGTACGTCATCCCGGCGAACGCGGTGAAGCGCCTGGGTGTGCAGAACCTCGCCGCCATGGCGAACGGACGCGCCGCAGCGGCGATGACGGGCGTATCGGCTGCGGGCGCCTCCCCTCGTGCTGTCCAGCAAACGGTGGTCGTCCAGGTGCAGGCAAACGATTATTTCGACGCCAAGGTAAAGCAAGGCGCTGCTGCCGTTGCCGCGCCGATAGCGATGGCATCCGGTGTGCAAGCCCAGACCGGGGCAGGTAAGGACGCGGCCCGCGCGGCCCGCCGCCGCATCCCGGGCCGCTGATGGCGGTAAACCAAAGCGTGGCGGCGAGGCACGCTCCCGCCGATGCCTATCGCCCTGCCCACCTGCCCGATGCCCACCGACTACACAGTCCTGCTGCGGGACTTCGGCGGGATACTGACGCCATTCCTCGGTGGCCCGGAGCAGCGCGTCAACCGGCTCGGCACCCGGTTTGGCCTGCGCCTTGAGATGCCCGGCCTCGACATCGAGGATGGCGGCATGATCTACCTGTCGCGCCTTCTCCAAGGCCGGCAATCCTCGGTGATCCTGCCATGGCCCCTGCTCGACTTCGATCCCGGCACTCCCGGCGCCCCCCTCGTGAGCGCTGCGGTCACCAGTGGCACGTCGATACCGATCAAGGGCCTGATTGCGGGCTACACTGTCAAGGAAGGCCAGTTCTTCAGCCTGATCCATTCGGGCCGGCGCTACATCTACATGTTCACCGCCGATGGCGCGGCGAACAGCAGCGGCGACCTCACCGCGTCGATCTTCCCCCTGTTGCGCACCCCGCTGTCGGTCAACGATGTGCTGGAAATCGCCCGGCCCATGATCGAAGGCCTCGTCTCGCCGGGCGATGAGCTTTCGTGGCAAATCGGGCTCGACAACGCCCGCGAGTTCTCGTTCTCCGTGATGGAGGCCGCCTGATGGACCCCGCACTTAGAGCCGCCCTTGGCCTGCCATCGGTGTTGCTGTTCGGCGCACTCAAGATCGAACTACCCGGATACACGCTGCGCCTGCTGGACGGGTCTGGCGTCGTGGTAGTGAACGGCGAGACGTATATCGGCCTGGACCCGACGTTCGGCACGATTTCGGACATTTCCGAACTGGCGGAAGAGATCGGCGACAGCGCGCCTGAGATCACCATCACTCTCAATCCGCCTGACGTGAGCGCCGCGGCGGCGCTTTCCAATCCAGCCATGCAGGGCTGCGTCATCCACCTGATGGCTGGAGCCGTCGATCCAATCTCGGGGATCGCCATCGGCACGCCCGAGACGCTGTTTCTGGGCGAGATCGACGTGCCCACGATCAGCATCGACCAGAGTGGGCTTCGGACGCTGGAGTTGAGCGCTGTGAGCGTGTTCGAGCGGCTGTTCGAGGTCGAGGAAGGCCAGCGCGCCTCCAATGGCTGGCATCAGTCGATCTGGCCCGGCGAGCTGGGGCTGGAGTTCATGACCGGCACCGACGTAAACCTCTACTGGGGCGTCAAGCCGCCGAAGGGTAGCACTGCAAAGAGCGGCGCCCTGGCTGCTGTGTTCGACCGATCAAGGGCTGCTTCCTGATGACACCGCTGGAGCGCCGCCACGCCGCGATCGAGGCGACCATGGCCAAGTACCGTGACAAGCCGTTCGCCTGGGGGAAGGTGGACTGCGCACGGGTCGCCGCGTTCCACCTCAAGCAGCTCGGCTACAAGATCGCGATCAGCAAGGCCGGGTCCTACTCGTCCATGCTGGGCGCCACGCGCGCACTTCAGCGCCTCGGGTACGCCTCGCTTGCGGACATGGCGGATGGCCTGGGCCTGGCCCAGATCGCGCCGTCGCGAATGCTGCTGGGCGATATTGCCGAGATCGAGGGGGAAGGCCCCGGTGCCATCGGCCTCTACGCCGGCAACGGCAACCTGTTCTGCTTCCATGAAGATCACCCTGGGCTGGTGACGTTCATGCCCACCAGCATCGTCCGCGCCTGGAGCGTCCTGTAATGGCCAAGGCTTTCCGCACCGTGGGCATGGTCGTCGCCGCCGTCGCGCTGGTCGCAACCACGGCGGGACTCGCCGCACCGGCAGTTGCCGCGGTTGGCACGACCGCCGCCAGTGCGGGCGGTATAGCGGGTGTTTCCGCCGCCACCCTCGGCACCATCGGTGCCTATGGCGGGCTTGCGGCGGGCGTTCTCTCCGCCGTAGCTGGCGCGACCGCCCCCGGCATGTCCACGCAAGGCAGCGCGACCACTTTCCAGACCAACCCGCAAAGCGGCCTGCCGTATGCCATGGGCCGGACCCGCATGTCGGGCCTGCGCATGTTCGCAGACACCAACACCCGGCCGGGCTACACCAAGTTCAACGATCTACTGTGGTTCGGCGCGCTGCTCAGCATCGGCGGGCAGATCGAAGGCATCGAGAAATTCACCGCCGACAACGAAGTGGTGACCTTCGATGGTAGCGGCGAGGCCATTGGCAACTTCCGAAACTACATGGGTCAAAAAATCCATCTAGGCGGCTCACAAGCTAGCGCTATTGCCCTTAACCTGGAGGGAGGAACCGCCCCGGGCTGGACCGCTCCGCACCGCCTTTCCGGCATCACTCATGCCATGTGGTGCCTGCGCTACAACAAACAGGGCGAGATGTATGGCGCCGGCGCACCGGAACCTGCGTGGATCGGCAAGTGGGTCAAAGTCTACGACCCGCGCCTCGACAGCACCTATCCCGGCGGCTCCGGCCCCTGCCGCGCGCTGGACGAAACCACCTACGTCTGGTCGGACAATCCCGGCCTGCACGCACTCACCTGGGCGCTGGGCCGCTGGCAGAACGGCAAGCGCACCTGCGGTATCGGCGCGCCGGTGGCGAACATTCGCGTGGCCGAGTTCGTCGAGTGCGCCAACGTGTGCGAGGCCAACGTCTGGAAGGTCGGCGGCGTCGAATGGACCACGGACAGCAAGTGGGACACGCTGAAGCGCATCCTGCAGGCCGGCGGCGCGCGCCCGACGCAGACCGGAGCGATGATCGGCTGCCTCGTCTCGGCGCCGCGCACCGCCATCGCCACCATCGAGAGCCGGCATCTGCTGGACAGCCTCTCGATCGCCGCGACGAAAAGCCGCCGCGACCGGTTCAACACCGTCATCCCGCGCTATGTCGACGAGGATAGCGACTGGGCGGTGATCAGCGGCACGGCGGTGACCGAGCCCGCCTATGTCACTGCCGACAAGGGCCAGCGCAACAAGGAAATCGACTTCCCGCTGGTGCAGGTATTCTCCGGCGCCAACGCCGCGCAGCCGGGCCAGCTCGCCGCCTATGCGATCGTCGACAGCCGGGAGGCCGGGCCTTTCACGTGGACGACCGGGCCGGAATGGATCGGCCTCAAGACCGGCGACGTGATCTACCTCAACGTCCCCGAAGAAGGCCTGATCAATCAGCCTGTGCTCATCAACCGGCGCGCGATCGACCCCGCCACCGGCAAGGTGTCGTTCTCGGCCGAGACGGAAACCTACTCGAAGCACGCCTATGCTCTCGGGCAGTCCACCACGCCGCCGGCGCCATTCCAGCTGTCCGCGCCCGACCTGAAACCCGCCGCGCCGGTCGAAACGAGCTGGTCGGTCTCCGGGGCGACTTCGGGTGAAGGCTTCCCCGCGCTGCTGGTGGTTGGCGAGAGCGAATTGCCATCAGCCGATGCGGTGGTGATCGACTATCGCCTGTCCGGCACCGAGGAGTGGACCAGTTCTGCTATCCTGTCTGCGGTCGACCCCGTCAGTCATGTGATCGCGCCGCTCGAAAGCACGACCGCTTATGACGTGCGGATCGGCTACCGTGTCGAGAGCATCCTGGGCAGCTTCACGATCTTCGCCAACGTGGTCACCGGCCAAGGCAAGATCACGATTATTGAAGATCAGTTGGGCGGCATAGATCAGGATCTCGCCCAGCTCGACCTCGACATTGCCGCCGCTGAGACGGCCATCGCCGCCGCGCAGAGCACCATCACGCAAATTCAGGCCGATGCCGACTCCGTCCGGGCCGGGTTCGAGCAGGACATCGCGGCGCTGGGCGCGGAGGCGGATCAGATCAGGACCGATGCGGCGGCAGCCACCGCCGTGGTGCAGGCGGAGGTCACCGCGCTCCAGGGCACGGCCGCGCAGATACAGCAGGACGCGGCGGCGACGAAGGCTGCACTGGAAGGCGACATCGCCGGCCTGGAGCAGACAGCCGCGCAGATTCAGCAGGACGCGACCGCGCTGCAGGCTACCGTAACCCAGGCCCAGTCCGACCTTGCAGCGCAGGGCGCCTCCATCCAGCAGGCGCAGGCCGACATCATCGCGACCGGCGGCCGGATCACGACTGTCGAGCAGGCGCTGGGCGACCAAGACGCCTCGATCACCAGCCTGTCGCAGACGGTCAGCAACCACACTGGCCGCCTTGCAACGGTGGAGAGCACGGTATCGACGCAGGGCGCGTCGATTTCCCAGAACGCTACGGCGATCTCGACGGCGCAGGGCGACATCGCCTCAATCTCTCAGGTTGTGGTTTCGCAGGGTTCGTCGATTTCATCACTGGCACAAGCTGTGTCCACCGCGTCCGGTGACATTGCCTCGCTGTCGAATACGGTCGGCACGCAAGGCGCGTCAATCACTTCGCTGCAAACGGCGTCGTCCACCCAGGCTGGCGATATCGCTGCCCTTACCCTGAAGGTGACTGCCGGCAACCCGAACATCTTGCCCTACGGCGGGTTCGAAGGCGGTGCTGCCGGATGGTCTGCAAACGCCGCCTTCTACCCCGGCCCAACGTCGGACGGATGGGGACCGTACCTTGTGTCCAACTCGGTCATAGCTGACGGGGCCGAGATCGTCCTTTATCGAGAAGTACCTGCGTTGGCCGGCGCCGCATACACGCTGACCGGCGATCTGGGGCAGATCATCACCGCCGGTGCCGGGTCACACTATTTTGTGATCGAGCCTCTGAATGCCGCGGGCGATCAGGCTGGCCCGCCTGCGAACGGCCCTGCTCGCCAGAGCAGTGTCAGCTTCGATTTCACGGGCGCAAGCCGCGAGCAGCTGAAGGTCAGCCTGATCGCTCCCGCCGGGACTACGAAGCTGCGCGTCTACGCGGTGTGGTTCAAGCAAAGTGGCACTGCAAACAACTGTCACGTTCGGCAGATGAAGTTGGAACGGGGCACCATTCCGACGCCGTTCACCCAGGAAGCGACGGTTGTGCAGTCGTTCCAGGCATTAACGATGCTCGACACGCAGGTAGCCCAGTTGGGCACCACCGTCGGCACTCAGGGCGCGTCGATCAGCCAGAACGCGACAGCGATCACAGGTGTGACCGGACGAACGGCGACGCTGGAAAGCACCGTGAGCGCGCAGGGTTCGTCGATTTCGTCGCTGGCACAGGCAGTGTCGACAGCGACAGGCGATATCGTCACGCTGAAGACGGACCTTTCGACGGCAAACGCCAATATCAGCTTGAACGCCAGCGCCGTCAGCACGGCGAACGAAGGCCTCGCGAGCCTGGGCGCACGCGTCGGCACTACGGAAAGTTCGATCACCCAGAATGCGCAGGCGATCAGCACCGCGCAGGGCAACCTTGCCAGTCTGTCGGGCACGGTTTCGTCGCAGGGCTCGTCCATAACGTCGTTGCAATCAGCATCTTCTACTGCCGCCGGGGACATCGCGCAGCTGCGCACCGATCTGGCGACCGCCAACGCCAGCATCAGCCAGAACGCCACGGCGGTAACGGCCGCGAGCCAGAACATCGCCACGCTGACCAGCAAAGTCACGGCAGGTAACCCGAATCTGACGCCGGGGTTCGAGAACGGAACGGCAGGCTGGTCATCCAACACCACCTTCTACCCCGGCCCGGTGACGGATGGCTGGGGGCCTTACGTCGTCACGAGCTCGGCCGTCACGAACGGCACATCGGTCATCTTGTATCGGGAGGTCCCGGCGCTGGCCGGTATCGCTTATACACTCACTGGCGACCTGGGGCAGATCATCACTGGCGGCACCGGAGTGCACTACTTCGTGATCGAGCCGCTTGACGGCGCCGGGAACCCAATCGGTCCCGCCGCGAATGGACCGTCTCGTGGAAGTGGTGTCAGCTTCGATGCCACCGGCGCAAGCCGCGAGCAGCTGAAGGTCAGCCTGATCGCTCCCGCCAGCACTGCGAAGCTGCGCATCTATGCGATTTGGCTCAAGCAAAGCGGCACCACTCAAAACTTCCATGCCCGCCAGATCAAGCTGGAGCGTGGAACGGTGGCCACACCCTACTCTCAGGAAGCGACGGTTGTGCAGTCGTTCCAGGCGCTGTCTACCCTGGACACTCAGTACGCCTCGCTGTCGAACATGGTCAGCACGCAAGGCGCCACTGTCGCCCAGAACGCGACGGCCATTACCGGCTTGCAGGGCAACCTAGCTTCGCTGTCGAGCACGGTGTCGGCGCAGGGATCTTCGATCACGTCGTTGCAGTCGGCATCGTCCAGCCACGCGGGCCAGATCGCGCAGTTCAGCATTGATCTTGCTACCGCCAATGCGAGTGTCGGGCAGAACGCCACGGCGATCACCAGCGCGAACCAGAATATCGCGGGCCTTTCGAGCACGGTTTCTGCACAAGGGTCTTCGATCACGCAGGCCCAGCAAGCCATCTCGACCCTGCAAAGTCAGGCCGCCACGCTCACCACTCGGGTTACCGCAAGCAACCCGAACCTTGCCGAGAACGGTGGGTTCGAGAACGGCATCGCAGGCTGGACCTCCAACGGTACATTTGGACCGGGCCCTCTTGCGGACGGGTGGGGTGCCTATGTCTCCAGCAACACCGCGTTGGCGGATGGCGGGAACAGGATCCTGTACCGGGAAATGCCGGCGAGCGGTGGGGCCATTTACACTCTGTCTGCTGACATGGGGCAGATCATCACCGGTGGCACCGGAGTGCACTACCTGCAAATTGAGTACTTAAATGCCGCAGGCAATCAGGTGGGGTTCAGCAACGGCACCCCGCGGCCCAGCGGCGTGAGCTTCGACGCGACGGGCGCTGGCCGGGAGCAACTGAAGGTCAGCTTGCTCGCGCCTGCGAGCACCGCGACGGCGCGTATCTATGCTGTTTGGTTCAAGCAGAGCGGTACGGTCAGCAACTTTCACATCCGGCAGGTCAAGTTCGAGCGCGGCGGCGTGGCAACCCCGTTTTCGGCCGAAGCGAGCGTGGTCCAGCAGTTCCAGGCGCTCTCCGCGCTCAACACGCAGTACGCCTCGCTTTCGAACACGGTCGGCACTCAGGGCGTGACGATCACGACGCAGCAGACCGCGATCACCACCGTGCAGAACAACGTCTCGACCCTGATGGGCCAGTGGGGCGTGGAGTTGGACGTCAACGGCTACGTGAGCGGTGTGAAGCTGAACAACAATGGAAGCCGGGCGGACATGACCCTGCGGATGGACAAGGTGCGCATGGTCACACCATCCGGCTTGGGCGGATACTGGCAGGTCACCTTTGACGGTGCGGGGCGACCGACACAGACCATCGGTGACGACGCTGCCGGCGTCACGATTGAGCTAGGGTATCTCGCGTAATGGCCGGCGAGTGGGGAATGCGCGTAAAGCGCAACGGCGTGACGGAGATCGACCCGTTCACCAACATGGGCCGGATCATCGGCAGGGTGAGTACCAACGGGGCAAACGGCTCCGTCACCGACGACGGCCTTTTATCCGGCGCGGTCGAGTGGCAGATCACCATCATCAACGTACCGCCCAGCTCCGGCTTCGCGGCGCCCAGCGTTAGCGTCTCCGGCAACGTGCTGACGTGGACCTATCAAACGGCAGGGACATGGATTCCCTGCATCATCACCTACTGGGTGCGCTGATGGCGAGGTTTGGCGCGAGGCTAAAGAACAGAGCGACGGGCTCGGTCCAGATCGACGATCTGTATGCGAACATGGCCATGCGGTCGAAAGCCACCCAGACAACGACTGGAACCACAGAGTGGACTTATTACGGCGCGAATATGCCGGTGATAGCCATCGCGTGCGCCAGTCCGACGTTCGTGAACTATGTAAGAAGGGACGACGCCGCAAACGCATGGATATTCAATCTTCGCACGAATACCGCAGGCGGATCGGCCAGCATCACCTGCTACGAATTTGGCGACCCGCCGGCCCTGGGCCCAGGCTGGGGCACGCGGATCAAGCGTGGCGGTGTCGTCAAATACGATAGCCGGCATCGTTATGCCCGGATCGTGACGACGTTGAGGGGTGATCTTGATGCTACAGCCTCCACCGGCCCCGGCGTCAGTCTGCCGGCAGGCAAGGCTTACGCTGTCGTGATGGGGAACATGACCGGGCGGCAGACCCGCACGATCATCCAGCAAGGCGGTACTCAACAGGGCTACACCGATGGTATGGCCTCCTGGGCTTTCGGGGTCAGCATTTCCGGCGGTGCCGTCTCCTCACAGAGCATCCAGACCTACTATAACAGCACGTTCATTCCCGTGCCTCCGGGACCTCCGCCTCCTGCTGCATACGACAGAAGGATGACCCAGTATTCCTGGGCGATCCTCGACGTGACCAACTACTGACGGCGGTAATCCCCGTCTCTTTTCCCTGACACCCTGCTCTCAAAGGAGCCTCTATGTTGCATCTGAAAACAGCCGCTGGTGAGCGGTTGGAGATCCCTGCTGCCTGCATCATCGCCGTGATGAAACCGTGCGATGGCGCGAACCCGTGCTCGATCATCTTCGACGCTGGCGCGGGCCCGCTAGTCGACCAGCTCTCCGACCAGTACGGCTTCGTCAAGAAAGCCGCGGTCGACGGCATGGCGATGGTGAACGCGATCGAGCTTCGCATCGTCGAGCCGGTGCCGCCGGCCGATGGTGAAGCCGCCCCGGTCATGGCCGAGGGCAAGCTGTTCTGCGCGCGTTCGCGCATCACCGGCCGTCGCGAAGTGATCGACGATCCTGCTGGCATCCGGGCCAAGCTGTTCGTCGATCTGTTCGGCAAGCCGATGACGATCAACGTCGCCGATACCCTCGACGAAATGGACGGCGTTGATCCCGCGCCCGTCGCTATTCCCTCTACCACCGAAGGAGCCTGACCATGACCGAACGTACTATCTCCGATATCGACGCCCAGATCGCCGACCTGAAGCGTGAGCGCGACATCGCCTCGCTCGACGGTTCCAAGTCGGTAAAGTCCGTCCTCGCCACCGGCAAGGTCGCCACGCTGGCGGCCGACCTGGAAGCGCTGCTGCCCAGCCTTTTCACGCAAAGCGTAGCCTATCAGCAGGCCATGAACGTGATCAGCGTGGTGACCGGTACGCGCAACCTGGTTGATGGCGAAATCTCGCGCATCGAGGCGCTGGTCGCGGCGCAAGAAACCGCGAGCTCCTAATGACTTTCGCCACCCCCGACCATTGGGCCGACTGATGGACGCAACCGACATCGTTCCTGCTGCCGAAGCCGTGTTGCAGGCCACGAATGGGACTCCATAATGAACCCCACCAAAGTCGGCACGTCCGGCATCGCCTTGATGCATAAGTGGGAAGGCTGCGAGCTGGCCGCCTACCCCGACCCCGGCAGCAAGGATGGCAAGCCGTGGACCATTGGCTACGGCGCCACCGGCCCCGGCATCGCGAAGGGAGTGGTCTGGACGCAGGCACAGGCCGATGCACGTTTCGAGCAGGACCTGGTGAAGTACGCGGCGATGGTGTCGAAGTTCATCGGTGACACCCCCACCAGCCAGGCGCAGTTCGACGCGCTGGTATCGTTCCACTACAACACCGGCGCCATCGCCTCGTCCACGCTGGGCAAGCTCCACAAGGCGGGCCGGTTCGATGATGCGGCGGGCCAGTTCGGCAAGTGGATCTACAACGATGGCAAGGCGATGAACGGGCTCAAGTCGCGGCGGGCCGACGAGGCTGCTCTGTACCAGAGCGCCGCGCCGATCGTCGTCAAGCAGCCGGTGCCAGTCGCGGCGGCCGACGTGCGCGTGGTGAACGCCGGCTCGGGCCTCAATGTCCGCGCCAAGCCCTCGGCCTCTGCAACGAAGCTGGGCGGCCTGTCGCGCGGCACCGCGATCACAGTGCTGGAAGATACCGGCGATTGGGTGCGCTTCGTCTACCAAGGCCGCGATGCCTGGGTGAACGATCAGTTCCTGACGATTGCATGACGTAAGCGAGGCACATGGAACACTTCTCCCTCTCCGACTGGCTCAGCGCGGCGGGCTATACCCTGCTGGCGGCAGTCGGCGGCCTGCTCGGCTATGCCATGCGCGAGCACGACAAGGGCAACGAGATGAACTGGCTGCGGGCGACGACCGAGGCGGTGTCGTCCGGCTTCGTCGGTTTCCTCGTCATGCTCCTGTGCCTCGCGATGAATCTCGATCCGCTTTGGACCGGGCCCATCGTCGGCTTGTTCGGATGGCTCGGGGCAAACGTCACCATCCGTATGATTGAGCGCATCGTCTACGAAAAGCTGGGGGTCAAACTGCGCGCCAATACCGACAAAAGGGTCGCGGCCGCAAAAGCTCAAGAGGAGGACCGGCCATGAGGTGGCTGCTCAGTCTGATCGCACCGTTCAAGTCCGAACTGTTCGCCATGGTGGGTGTGCTGGCCGTCTGCGGAATCGGCGCCACCATTGCCGGTTATCTGCACATCCAGCGCCAGAACGATCAGATCGCCGCGAAGGAGGTCCAGATCGACGGGCTGGTGTCCGCGAACAAAGGCTGGGCCGCACACGCCGCCGAGCAGAACCGCCTTCGCGACCTGGAGCAGCGCAACGTCTTGCTGCTGGAGGACAAGCTCGCCCTGATCGAGGCACAGAACACTGCTGCCGCCGCGCAGCTCAAAGACCTGGAGACAAGCAATGCGGAAGTTCGCGAACTCATGGCTCGCCGCCTGCCTGCTGACCTTAGGCGCCTGCTCGAACAGCAGAGGTGAGATCGCCTCTGCGCCGCTGCCTGCCTATCAGGGCATCCCGGCCGGGCTGATGGCGCGCTGCACGGTGCAGGACGTGCCGCAGGAGACGATCGCGTCGGTGATCGAAAGCCGCGGTATTTACATCGCGGCGTTCAAGGTCTGCGCGGCGCGGGTCGATGCGATTAGGGCGCATGATACAGAGGCGCGCGGCCAATAAACGCTTTGATGGACGTCTTGGATTGTCGGCATGGAAGGCGATTATCGGCTGCCCACGCGTTTCCATTAGCGCCGTATCTGCGCCGAAATCGCCATCTCCATCTGGTCGGCAATCCTGATTTTTACTACGTATAACCCGGTATGAAAATTTGTTAACATGCGTGGCAAGTGAGTACCTTCAATGAGGTTGAACGTGATGGTCATCGAAGAAATTCTCGAAGTTGTCGCCAATCTGGAGAAGGTCCTCGCTCAGCTCGACGCCCTCAAGTTAGAGCTAGCCGCCGCCCACGTGCAGGCTGGACTGGATGCAGTCCGGGGAATGCTCGACATGCCACAGTAACGATTCGCCAGCTTAGATCACAGAGTCAATCACGATCCGGCATAAATTATCACCATTTTGAAGCTATGTTTTTAATAGTTTCAAAACGTTAATGCTGCACATGCTAACTCAGTGAATACACTCAAATCATCAAATTATTAATGATGATTCGGAGTTGGATGGCGATGCAGAGTGTTAAGACGTTTTCGGGCAAAAAACCGTCCCCCGCTTTGCAGCAAGAAATTCTGGAGCAACTTTCAATTCAAGCAGCCCAGCTCACTCAGGCGCTTGAAATCCTTTCCCAACGCCAAGACGCAGAACCAGCTAGAACGACTAACAAAAACGTCAAATTTACTCCCACAACTTCCGAATTGAGGGACATTGCTGCTGGAATATATGAATGTCGGCGAAAACGCGATCGCCACGTGAGTATAGATCTGATGGGCGAGCCGGCATGGGACATGTTGCTGGACCTTTATGTTCGCCAAATTGACGGGAAGAAGACCAGCGTCACAAGCGCATGTATCGGTGCCTGCGTTCCCTCGTAACCGTCCGATTGTTACCGCAGTGGTTGGGCCTTGAAGCGAGTGGCGAGTTCTGGATCGTCAACGAAGTCGTCGTCGAGGAAGCCGTGCCAGGTCTGGGTGGTGCGGCGTGCTTCTCGAAGCATATCTGACAATTCGTCGACGCCGTCGTCGGTGAGCGCCGTAATGGTCTCATCCGGGCCAGTGTAAACGGTGATGATGCTGCCGTATGTCAGATTGTCGTCGTTCCAGACGATAGCTTGCAATAGCTCCACGTCCTCGCCGAGCATTTCGGCAGCATAGGCCAGTGTGTGCACATGGGTGATCGTGGCCATCAGGCTACCTCTGCCAACGGCACCAAGGGCACCCAGTTCCAAGGCAGCAATTCCTCGATCCGGTTGATCTTATGATCATGGATACGGCCGAGCACGTCGGCGAGATAAGCCTGCGGATCGAGTCCGCTCATCTTGGCACTTTCAATAAGCGTCATGGCCCGCGCCAGGGTTTCAGCGCCTGCTTCGGAGCCGGCGAAGAGCCAGTTGCGTCTTCCTAGACCAATAGGTCTCACGGCTCGCTCAGCGGCATTGTTATCGATGGCGACGCGCCCATCCTCGGTGAACAATGAGAAGGCTTGCCAGCGACCCAAGCCGTAACGAATAGCGCTGGCCAAGTCGCCCTTGACGGGGATGCGGGTGAGTTGCTGCTCGGCCCAGGCGCGCAACGCCTCGAGTTTGGGTTTGCTATGCTCCTGGCGGACGGCAC
The DNA here is from genome assembly GCF_001046635.1 of Novosphingobium barchaimii LL02. GTDB lineage: Bacteria > Pseudomonadota > Alphaproteobacteria > Sphingomonadales > Sphingomonadaceae > Novosphingobium > Novosphingobium barchaimii. The sequence goes on along the minus strand of NZ_KQ130452.1, from coordinate 426,400 downwards.
GCCGAACATCGGCAGGCTTCCCGGCGATTTCGCGTTCAATGTCATACAACTGGCCGATGCGATCGAGGGCTTCTCGCGCTATCGGGGATTTGTTCGCTTTCCAGATGTCGTGGAAGTCACGCCGCCAATGGGCGAAGCAGGCAGCTTCCCGGAAGCGCGGTTCGCCGTCCGCGCCGGGCTCATAGAGCTTCGCATATCCCTTGTAGGCGTCGGCCTGGAGAATGCCGCTCGCATTGCAAAGGTGGTTTTGCACGTGCTCCGCCTTCCAGTTGGGGGCAAAGCGATAGACCACACCCGGCGGTGCCGGCCCGTTCCACGGGCGCTGATCGCAGACATAACCCCAGATCCTGCCTTGCTTTACGCCCTTGCCGAGCCCCTTGGCTCGCCTTGTGTGGTCCAGCACCTGGATCGGTGTATCATCGGCGTGGATGACGGTGCTGGCCAGAACCGAAGCCTCAATACGCTCGATCAGGGGCTGGAGGCTTCGCATCGCCTTGCCGCACCAGTCAGCCAGCGTGCTGCGGGGAATGTCAGCGCCCATGCGGGCAAGGATTTCGTTCTGCCGGTACAGCGGCAAGTGATCGTCGAATTTTGAGACGAGCACGTAGGCCAGCAGGCTGCTTCCGGCCATGCTGCCGGGGATCGGGCGGCTCGGAGCCGGCACCTGCACCATTTTCTCACAGCTGCGGCAGGACTTTTTCGGCCGCGCTACCTCGATCACCTTCAGCCTGGCTGTGATCATCTCGAGGATTTCGCTCACGTCCTCGCCGACGAGGCGTAACTCGCCCCCGCAATCGGGACAAGCGCTGCCCGGGTCGAGTTCTTTTCGCTCGCGCGGCGTGTCGGACGCAACGCGCGGACGCCGGGCCATGGCCCGTGCGCTGTCTACATGCGCAGTGGCTTCATCCTCTTCGACATCACTCGGCAAAGCGACGGTTTGTGCCGCAGCGACCAGAATGTCCTCTAGCGCCAGTTCCAGCTGCTCGATCTCGCGTTCGATCTTTTCCGAGGATTTGCCGAAGGCTTGTTTCTTCAGTTTTGCAATGCGCAGACGCAGTGCCTGAACCACCAGATCATGTGCACGGACCGTTGCCGCCAGCTTCGCGTTTTCCGCCTGCAAGTCGGCGATTATCGCCTTCAGCAAAGCCGGGTCTTCGGGAAGATTTTGCGCCGCGCTCAGCATGATCCTGCTTACCAGCCAGGGGCAGGAATATCCATGAAAACAAGTAGATTCAGGAACAAAAATCAGCCCACATGGGCAGGCGGCGCGCCCCAATTTGGGCGTCTCCAGTCGATGCCTTCCCACAGCATTGCGAGCTGGGCTGAGGTCAGCCGCGCAGTCCCGTCCGCAGCAGAGGGCCAAGGAAAACGGCCACGCTGCAAAACCTTGTAGTACAGGCAAAATCCCTGCCCATCCCAGTACAGCAGCTTCACCCTGTCCCCGCGACGTCCTCGAAAAGCGAACACCGCGCCGCTTGTCGGTTTCTGTCGCAGCACCGTCTGGGCCAGCTGACCAAGGCCAGAGATGCCTTTGCGCATATCAGTGACGCCGCAGGCCAGATAAACCCGCACGCCAGTTCCCGGCCCGATCACGCCGCCTCCACGCAGCGGATAAGCCGGGTCAGAGCGATGGCCTCGATGTCGCTTCCAAAGCGCAAAGTCCGCCCTTGCGTCAGACGCAGCTCAACCATGCACGTCCCGCCTGGGCTAGCGCTGTGGGCAACGCCAGGGCTCCGAACGGCAGGAATCTCCACAGGCAGAAAGGCTGGCTCCGGTGAGGCCAGCAAGAACCCGCGCTTCTTCAAATCATGGCGCCACGTGTAAATCTGCTGTCGGGTTACATCGTGGCGCCGGGCTACCTCTGCCAGCGTCGCGCCATTCACGCCGACAGATCCGATGATCTCAAGCCTCTGCTGGTCCGTCCACCGGCGCCGTCGTTCCTGACCCAGTATCTCCGCCCTCATCGCAATCCCCGATCAAGAGACGTCGTTAGCGACGTCGCTATGACCGTCTCCTAAGAGATTATCGCGCCATCCGGCAGGCGGTACCAATCGGACGGTTACGTTCCCTCAACGACGGCCTTGCGATGGATCGCAGTACTCGAAGGCCGTGGCCTATTGCTGCGCAACGAAGATCCAAAGGACGCAAGACGCGCAAATCTTGAACTGACGAAGGCTGGTTATGAAGCGGTTTCCAAATGTATGACAGAATACGCCGACATGACTCGAATGCCATCACGCGCCACCTAGACGCAAGTTCCAGCGCAACGGCGTCGGCCCTCGCATAATCCAAGGTCAATCACCAAGGCGCGTGCAGCCGCTGAAGGTAGCTATGCGGAACCGATCCGCCACAGCTAAAAACTCGACCAGTCAAGTTCCGCATCATCGAGCGCCTCATGCATGTCGGGATCGGCGCCCTGCTCGCTTAGGCGCTTGCGCACCGCCTCAGGGTCGCCATTCTGGGGGAACGACCGGTCTGCGCGGGCTGCGGTTGCCAAGCGACCAATGAAGCCTTCCCGGTCGACCTGCATCAGGAGCCAGCGGCCGAATGGTCCGCGCTCTTCCAAGTCTTTCGTCCTCCCAGTTTCGCGCAGCCTCACATCCTTCGGGGCAGGCGTGAAGGCGCGGTGATCCATCGGCTTTGTAATATCCTGCCAGGCACCGCCACCCCCTGCTATGCGGCCGACCTCGCGGCGAAGATCATCGACTACGTTCTTGTCCATCGTTCTCTCCATCATCGCACCCGTCTCACCGCTTCCTTCCATGTCCGTTCGTCGGGCCAAGCGAGTTCGAAATCGCCCTTCGCCCAAGCTACGAACTCAAGCCTCACTGGCCGCACCTTCTTGCGCAGCTTCGACCGGCACACCCGGCACCAGAACCGCTGCTTTGCCGGACCAAGGCGATCATCCCAGCGGCGGCGCTTGAAATGCCACCACAGCGTTTTCGTCTCGAACCGCGCGCTATGCTGGCAATCGCAAATCGCCATCACCGAGTATTGCAGGGTCGCCGCCTCGAAGATGTCGGTCGGCAGCATGAAGCCTCCTTCCGACCATTTCATCAGGGGCTCCGAATCACCATCACACCCGAGAACATAAACGGAACAGATCGGCGTGGCGAGTCCGTTTGACAGCGCGCTTGGTGGTCGCACATGATGCGGCATGTGCAACCTCTACCGCATGAACCGGGCCGGGGCCGAGATCGCGAACCTGTTTCGCCGCACCGCCACCCCCGGCGCAAACTTCGCCGCTGAGGTCTATCCCGGCTATCCCGGTCTCGTCGCAGCCGGGGATAGCGTCCGGGCTATGTCCTGGGGCTTCCCTCTGATTCTGAAGAGCAAGAAGACCGGCGCGCCCCTCAAACCTAAGCCCATCAACAATGCCCGCGAGGACAAGCTACACACAGCGTTCTGGCGCGACAGCTTCGTCAACCGGCGCTGCCTGATCCCGGTGACGGCCTGGGCCGAGGCGGAGGGCGACCAGGGCACCATGACGCGCACATGGTATTCACTGCCGGATCAGGATGTGTTCGCGGTCGCGGGTGTCTGGCGACCGACTGCGGAATGGGGCGAAGCCTATTCGATGGTCATGGTCGACGGCTGCGAGCAGATGTCCGATGTCCACGACCGCATGCCGACTATCCTGGCGCCCAAGGACTGGTCGCGCTGGACGGACGGGACAGCCGAGGATGCATTCGCTCTTTGTCAGGTATGGCAAGGCTCGCTTGCGGTAGACCGCACGCCAGAGCCTTGGTTCAAGCCGCGCAGCCCCCAGGTAAGGTGATGCCGCTTAGCCGTTGACCGCGATGGGTCTATGACAATCTTCGTCGATCAGCATACCGTTGAGAATGCGGTTGAAGAGGCTAGCCAACTCTTCTTCGTCTCGCGGCCAGCCTGATAATGGCGCGCTGGCCAGCGCATCAGCGATCTGGGCTTCTGAGATCATTGGTAGGAACGTCCCGGCTTCCATTTTGCACCTTCTTACTTTTATCAGCGTACAAATGGGCATGATGGCGGCGCCGATCCAATTAAAACCCTGCAATCACCGCTACTTCTGCCAGCGGCGCGCCAACCCTCGTCTGACGAGATACTCCCCAGCATCCCTGCCGTTCACCGAAAGCGTTGCGAGGGTCCGGCCATACCGATCAACGCCCAAGCGCTGGATCATGGGCGACCCACTGCCGAGGAACGACCGTAGCTGGTCCCTGCTCTCAGTGCCGGTGGCGAAGTCGCACCATGAGGGGTTCGCGGATGCAGAAAGCCGCGCACGGCTCTTTGCGCTGCACCGAGGCGAGCCGGAAAGCTCAGGAGCATCGATGTTGGCAAGGCGCACCCGCTCGCCGTCGCAAAGACGCACGGTATCCCCGTCATGGATGGAGGCGATGCAGGCTATAGCTAGGGCAAGAGACATGAGCGAGCCGATGCCAGCAATTGCCGCGCCGGGCTATATCCAAATACGGAATGCCAAAAGGTAGAATGCAACCATCCCGAGCCCCACGTCCAAAAGCGTCAATCGCTTCACAGGAACGTGTCGGCCCAGCAGTCCGAGCAGCGCACCTGAGTGGTGCATTCTGGATGTTCGTTGGGGCAAGGTTCTCTACGGAGTGCCGCTGCCAGGAAGTTGAGAAGCCACGCAAATATCATCGCCCATTCATGGTAGGCGCAAGCGGTAGTCTGCAAATTAACTAGATGAAATTACGCACCGCGTTGGCACCTACAGGGCTAGGCGCCTTTATCCACGCGCATTTGCAACCTGCGCGTACCCCGGCATTCACGCGCTTAGCAAGATCAAGTCAAAACGCCTTGATATCTGCCAAGCGCGCGTGGGAGTTACTTCGGGTTATGGCAATGGTACACGCCAGTCGAATGATTGGTGTGGCAGCCGTTTGCGTCCGTTCCACCACTATGCTGCGCCGTCTGTGTTTGCTGGACCTGCTGTCCCTTGGGAGCCACTGGCTTTGCTTTCACCGTTTCGACGGTTTCATGCGCGATAGCCGGGACCGCTCCGAAAAGAACAGCCGAAATCATTAATGCAGCAAGCTTCATTGTTCGCCCTCCTGTTGATCCGCTAAACTTGAGGGCACGGCGTTAATTTTGCCCTAATTAAGAGCAACGCGACCGAAGGTTAGAAAAAAACGGGGCGCGGCAAACTGCCAGCACCCCAACAAACTCAGATCAGCACTTTGTGAACTGGCCCTTCTTCGGACCTGATGCGATGTGGCACTTTCCCTTGGCATCCTTCACCACGCCGGGTTTCATGGCAGTCGCCCCTGCCTTCGAATCCGAGCACTTTACGAACTTGCCTTTGGCGTCTTTGCACGGCGCTGCCATCGAAGGCGCCGCGGCGAGCATTCCAACGAGGGCAGCGGCAGTCATCAGCTTGCGAATCATGGAAGGCATCCTCTTTTCACTGAGAAATTCTGTATAGCCGGGCACGAAACGAAAGTCCTGTGTGCTGACTAGTCCTCTGTGTCCTCGCCCAGGACGATATCGAGATGTCGGTTGAAGGCCTCCAGCAGCGCAGCTGTGTTCGTGATCGGCAGGCCGACATAGGCGTCTCGCAGGGCATCGACGGTATCGATTTCTCTTACTGGTCTACCCAGCATCCGGCCTATCACGATCGCGAGGGTGGCGCTGTCGGCAATGGGCAGCGCCGCGCCGACATCAGTCAATGCCAGCACGGCGTCCTCCTCGGTGGTGGACCGCAAATTGTCGAGGTTCGTCATGTGGTGAGGCTATGCCTCATCAGGTCTCCCGGCAAGGCGCCTCTCGATATGCCAGCGAGGTTTATGGAACTCGCCATAGCTGCGATACGCTCAAGCGAATAGCGTTCCGAAAGGTGACGCAGTAACCCCCAGCATGATAGATTTCTTGACCACAGCAACCCAGGTTTTTCCACCATCTTCGCTAAAATCTATTGTTAGTGCACCTTCCTGACCAACCGGTAATTCGACCCTAGGACCGAACAAAGCGCTGGTTTCTCCTACTGCATTTACCTCAACACCGCCCTCAAGAATTGCAGTAGCTCCATTCTCAATAGAATATCTGATTGAAAACAAAACTTCCCCAGATACCAACGGCTCGAATGGCAAGTAGAAGTTTACCGCAATATTAGCTGGAAAACTTGAAACCATGATATTGCCGGAATATGCTCCGATTATCAAAAATTTACCTGTTATTTCCTGCCGAACATCTTCGCACAGGACGGCGTCATGTAGGTTAAAGTTTTTCAACACTTAAACCTCCAAGGCAACTATGCCATTGTACTTAATAATCTTCATTTTAAATGAAGATGTATTAGTAAAAACTAAAGGCTTTTTGCTAATAACTGTCGCCACTGCATCTTCTAATGGGTGTGCATGATTACGCCCAGCATCAGGAATAGATCGGGGCAGCAATGAAATTTCCAAATCTGCATTCATTCCCTCAGCCAATAGCCCGAGCGATGCGATACTTAGATTGGATGGGCCGCTCATCCAGCGATGAATTTGAGATCTGGGTTTGTTAATGCGCTCGCCCAAAGCAGCATATGTCAAACCTTCGGCTTCCTCACGGTCAAGAAATTCTCCATAAACCGCAGCCCAGGCGCGATCCCGGGCTCGGAAGCACGCGTCGTCCAAATCCTCGGGTGACAATGGCGGGGCCGCGTTCAACGGCATGACTGCAGTTCTATCTAGCTCGATAGTCACCCGGTATACTCCTTCAAATGGGCGCGCGTACGGACCGGCCAAGGTGCCACAAGATAGGCGGCGCCCCCGGTCAAGCCGTCCCATAACTTTTGCGAAGATTCTCGCTCGTGCAGCCATTCAGATTCGTCTTCAACGAACTCATCTCGCGCACGAAAAGAAGTGGCCACAAACGCTCCCTGCCTGGCAAAAAAACCAAAAAGTCGCGTCTCGGTCATGGGGCCTTGAGACCTAAATTCCCAAAACCCTTGCATGTCAGACCTGGGTTTTTTGCTTCCCAATTCCTTGATGTCGCGATCGAGAAAAACAAACGAGCCTTTAACATAACGTTCAAGGGCCGTTCGCATAGCTGCCCGCCGCACGAGTGTCCGCTTAGGGTGTTCGCCGTCGGAACCCGGCCATGGACTGTCCTGAAATCTTGAATGGACACTAGGAATCATAAGGAGCGACCGGCCACTGGGACTGGTAGTTTGTACATTACTCGGCAGCCATTTCCTCAGTTCTCCAGAATCGCATAAGCCTGCCAACTCGGGCCACGTCAACATATATGTATACCGCCACGGATTATTCAATCCTTAACGCCGCGATCGGGACCGCCTCGATAAGCCGGCGTAGCATCGCTTAATGATCAGAATGGTGCAAAGCGAAAATTCGCAGTTAGCTGCTCAAACCGCCAGCGCGGGATCGCTACTGGCACATCAGGGCGCGCACCATTGCTCGATCGGCTGGTCATATCCGAGCATGAGTGGATGCTTTGGATGCCCGCACTTGGCGGCTTGCCCGATGCATAGTGGGTCGAGGCCAGCAAGGCGGATCAGGGCCATGACATTGAGATAGCGATTGCGTTGTTGCTTCGGCTGCTTCGAGATCGGCCCCCAGGCGCAGACCACCTGATCGCATTCTGCGAGGATCGCGTTCAGATGATCGTCGTTCTCTGGGCCGATCGGGTCAGCCACCCTGCCCAGCTCGCGCACGTCGGTCGCCCGGTAAGCGAACAGGTTGCCGACGACGATCCGGCCCCATTCGTTGCGCTCGCCAAAGCCGCGCAGCTTGCCGATCGTGCGGTCATCCTGCGTTGCATCGGCGGTCGATGGGTTGACCATGATGATCGCAGTCGATCCCAGGCCCACGCCTTCGCGCTCAAGGCGGTAGCGGTATTTCCCGCAGTCGGAGATTATCGCAGCCATCAGCCCTCCCCCTTCTCTTGGGCGGCTAGGGCGGCAGCGTTGCAGCAAACCCGGTGCAGCCCATGCTTGGTGGTCCGGTGGGCGCAATAGAACTCGACCTCGCCAGCAATCACATCTGCCGTCAGATCGGCTACAGTTTCGGCGCCGAGCAATTGCGGATCGTGGGGAAGGAAGGCGCAGGCACCGCACGGTTTCGGCCATGGAGGCAGGTCGAGCGCGGGCTGGATGATGTCGTCAGGGTCGCAATACGCAGCCCTGTGATCGCCAGCAAGCGCCATAAGCTCCATCTTGTCAGTCGGCATTGCGGGGGTGTTCCTTGAGGTAGGCTTTGACAGACAGGGCAAGCGGAGTGAGGCAAACCATCGCCAAGTAGTGTCCGCGCTTGATGATGAGGTCGAAGCCGCCATCCTCGGTCGTGACAAAACCGGCTGACAGGAGATCGCGAAAGGCCTTCCTGTTGGCGACCGTATTCGGCAACATGTGGTAAGGCGCGTGTCGTGCCGCATCTTGGAAGCATGAGGAAACAGCCTCCCGCTGCGCCTTAGTCAGCTTTGCCGCGATCTCACGCACCTCATCCTTGCGGGGGGTGTTGGGTGGGGTCATGGGAAAATCCTCGCTTCTTCGACGCCGAACAGGTTCTTGCGGATCCGCAGGAGGCGGCGTGACTTGCGGCAGGATTCGGCGTGCCCCGGATACTTGCGCTCCATGTGCACTTCAAAGTCGGGATCTCGCGGCCCTTCGAGTTCGGCCAGCCAGTCCGATTCCCAACGCGACAGCGGCGTGCGCCAGTGACCAAGGATGACTACTTCGCGGAACATGCTGCCACGGAAGCCGCCGCACTTACGACAGAAGGCCGCACCGTTGGTGTACGTGCTGTGGTTCGGACGGTGGCGGCCCCACAGGTGGTCGCAAGCCCGGTCGCGCTGATACTTCTCGAAAGCCTTCTGCTCCGCCTCCGCGATAGTCGCACCCTCTCCTCGGATGAATGTGCCGGTCGGGAACGCTTCGAAGAACGGTACGGCAGGGATGATGCCGTGGCCCCACTGCACGGTGCAGTCCTCAGGCCAAGCGCAAGTCGGTGTGTAATCTGGATTGCTATGCAGCATCGAGGACAGTCGGTTCTCCGACGTGCCTGGGATGTGGTGTGCCGCGATCCTCATGACCCAGCGCCCTCCCCGGCAGGACTAATCTGCTTGATCCAATCCAGATTGCCGTTCGAGAACCGGGCCGTGTATTCATGCCAGCCCATGTCCGCATCGGTGCCGTAGAAGTTCATGTCGCCGTGGAACTCGATCTGCTCCCAACGCTCGTTGATGCGGCGCTCGGAACCGATGAAGGAGCGCCAGTCATCAGCTTCGGGGTATGGGCGTTCAGCAAGAGGCACCTCCTCTGTCTCAAATCGCTCGATCCAGAGTGTACCACCCTCGCGGATTTCCAAGACCGACAGATAGCAGTCGAAGTCCTTGCTTTGCAGTTCGCCAGTAAAACCATCGGGCAGCGCGATTTGGCTGCGGACGTAATCAAACATTCCCATGATTAGCGCCCTCCCCGGCAGTGCGGAGGCGGGTGGTGGCGCGGGTGAAGGCGTCATAGGCAGCATCCCCGGCGACTAGCGCGGCGATAGCGTCTCGGCTGTGCACCCGGCCAGCGAGCGCTGCGCTGATCTTGACCAGAGCGTCGGCCATCTTCTGCGCGGCCTCCACCAGCTTCTCCTGATCCGAGGGGGCGGGGTGGCATTCGCATCTGTTGTAGAGGCCGGTCGTGCAGGCATCGCAGGTATAGGGTATTTCCTCCCCCTCGCTCGCGGCGAGTAGGGAGGCGCGAGTGTTGAACTGCGCGATCTGATCCGGCGCATCGACCGGGACGGTCAGCTTGCGCTCGCAGAGCCAGCAGCCTTGCGTGTCGCAGCGACCGACCTTGTTGAATTTACCGCTCGAATAGGTGAGATGATTTCCGCAGAATGGGCAGGCGGCGATGCCGTGCTGGTCCACCGCCTCAACGGCGCTCTGGACGGATTCGTGGCTGTCGATAGAATCGGGATCAGTCATGGGCGCGCTCCACCGTGCTTGTGGTTAGAGCCGCGCGGGAGTGATGATCCTGTTGCTGCTCGCCCTGTTCCCGAAACCGTTGCAGGAACGGAAACGGGAACAGGTTGTGCGCGTCAGACCACAGGAATGGCCTATTTGTTGGTCGGGGAAAGAGGATTCGAACCTCCGGCCCCTGCCTCCCGAAGACAGTGCTCTACCAGGCTGAGCTATTCCCCGACCGGAGGGGCAATCCGAAGACCGCCCCGGGCAGGAGCGCGCCTATATAGGGCGACTTCGGAGGTGGCAAGGGGGCGTTTGGGAAAATATTCGGGCATTTGCATTGACGTCATCCCGGCCTCCGCCAGGACGACGATCAGCCCGAGCGCAGCAGTTGCACGCCCCAGTCGCGCTCGAACAGATAGAGCAGCAACCGCGCCGCCTCACCGCGAGGACCGGCAAGGCCGCCGTCGCGTTCGATGAGCAGACGCGCGTCGTCATGGGCGATCGGCAGCAGCTTCTGGATCTGCTCAAGACTGGCGATGCGAAACGGTGTGTCGCCCGACTGGCGCGTGCCCAGCAGTTCGCCGCCGCCGCGCAGCTGCAGGTCTTCTTCGGCAAGGCGGAAGCCGTCCTGCGTCTCGCGCATCAGGGCCAGCCGCTGACGGGCGGTCTCGGACATCTGGGTGCCGCGCAGCAGCAGGCAGGTGGACTTCTCCGACCCGCGCCCCACGCGCCCGCGCAGCTGGTGAAGCTGGGCAAGGCCGAAGCGCTCCGCCTGTTCGATTACCATCAACGTGGAATTAGGCACGTCGACGCCGACCTCGATCACCGTGGTCGCCACCAGCAGGCTGGCCTCGCCGCGTGCGAAGCGCTCCATCGCCGCGTCCTTGGCTTCCGGGCGAAGCTGGCCGTGGACCAGCGCGACGGTATCGCCGAATCGCTCCTTGAGCGCGGCATAGCGCGCCTCTGCGGCTGCGAGGTCTTCGTTTTCGTTCTCGTTCACCATCGGGCAGACCCAGTAGGCCTGCTGCCCGGTCTCGATGTGGCGGGCAATGCCGCCGATGACATCGTCCATCCGCTCGACCGAGATCACCCGCGTATCGATCGCCTGACGGCCCGGCGGCAATTCGTCGAGCTTGGAAACCTCCATCTCGCCGTACTGCGCCAACGTCAGGGTGCGCGGGATCGGCGTTGCAGTCATCGCCAGCGTGTGCGGCGCGCGCCGCCCCTTGCGCGCCAGCATCAGCCGCTGGCCGACACCGAAGCGGTGCTGTTCGTCGATCACCACCAGCGCGAGATTGCGGTAAGCCACGCTGTCCTGAAAGATCGCATGGGTGCCCACGACGATCTGGATGGAGCCATCCAGCAGCCCCATCAGGATCGCCTCGCGGGCCTTGCCCTTGTCCCGGCCCGTCAGCAGCGCAATCTCGACCCCGGTGCCCTGAAGCATCCTCGAAAGCGTCTCATAATGCTGGCGGGCAAGGATTTCGGTCGGCGCCAGCAGCGCGCCCTGCGCGCCTGCCTCCACCGCGATCAGCAGTGAGGACAGCGCCACCACCGTCTTGCCCGACCCCACATCGCCCTGCAGCAGCCGCAGCATCGGCGACGGCTGCGCAAGGTCGCCCTCGATCTCGGCGATGGAGCGGGTTTGCGCGCCGGTCAGCGCAAACGGCAGCCGCAGTTTTGCGCGCAAGGCTCCATCGCCCACCAGAGGCGTACCGCGCTGCGAACGGTTGCTTTCGCGCACCAGCATGAGCGCCAGCGCATTGGCGAACAGTTCATCATAGGCCAGCCGATCGCGTGCGGCCGCATTGACGCCCCGGTGCGCCTCGCCCAGCGCCTCACGCCAGGCGGGCCAGTCCTTCTGGGCGATCAGGCCGTGTTCGATCCACTCGGGAAGTTCGGGCAGACCTTTAAGGGCCTGCGCCACCAGCGCGCCGATACGGCCCTGCGTCATCCCTTCGGAAAGCGGATAGATCGGCTCACAAAGTTTACCGATCGGGGCGGACGCATCCTCCGAGATGTGCTCGGGATGCACAATCTGGAGCATCTGGCCGTACTGGTCGATTCGCCCCGCCACCCAGCGCAGTTCGCCAACCGGAAGCTGTTTCTTCGCGGTATAGGAAGCCCGGCCGAAGTAGGTGATCGTGCATATATTGCCGACCGCATCCTCCGCCATCACGCGGAAAGGGCCGCGTCCGCTGGGCGAACGATGTTCGCGCGGGGTCAGTGCGATAATGACGTTCTCGCCCACCGCCGCCTCATCCAGATTGGCGATGGCCCGCCGCTCCACGAAGCGATCGGGCAGGTGATAGGCAAGGTCGCGAATGCGGGTGAGGCCCAGTTTCTCAAGCGGGCGCATAAGTTTAGGCCCGACGCCATCGAGGGCATCGGTTTCGACGAACAGGGAATTGAGCGCTTCGGGCCGCATGGGCGCCTCTTAGCGCGACTGTGCACCGTTTCACCAGACAGCATGGAACACCCCTCCACATCGGTCCGTTGGCAATTTTCAAGCATGCACTAAAAACCAAAGGAGAAGCCCATGCTCTTGCCCCACGGAACCGTGTTCGCGATCGTCGATGGAGAGAACTTCGAACTTTATCGCAACTCAGGCGCCGAAGCCGAGCCGAAGCTGATCTCGATGGAAGTGCCCGCCCTCGAAGCCACGAATTTCAGCGCCGGAAATCGCAAGACCGACGGGCAGACCCGCCATCAGGCACGCACCGGTGACGGCAGCCGCGACGGTCTCGACGAAGCCGCCCATGTCGCGGCGGTGACAGGCTGGCTCAACGAGCAGGTGCTGGCGCGCGAGATCGAACAACTGGTGGTCGTGGCTGACCCCCGCTCACTGGGCGAGATGCGCCGACATTATCACAAGCAGCTCAAGGACGTGCTGGTCGGCGAAGTGCCCAAGACCCTGACCGGGCGTCCAAGTGCCGAGATAATCCGGGTGCTACACGGCTAACCACAGTAACCCGCAAATCTTGCTCATGTCCGCGCCGCGCTGTAACGGCGCGGACATGACCGCACTATCGCCCCGCCTCGCCCGTTTGAAGTTCCGCGCCTGGCATCGCGGCACCCGCGAGGCCGACTACATGATCGGCTGCTTCTTCGACCGCTTCCACTCTGAATGGTCAGAAGAGGAGATTGTCCTGTTTGAAAAGATGATCGACGAGGAAGACGTCGATATCATGGGCTGGGCGCTCGGCACACTGAGCATTCCCGAGGAATATCGCGGCCCGCTGGTCGAGCGCATGATGAAGCTCGACTACGTGGTGATCCCGCGAGACTGACGTACATTCCTCCCCGGCCACATTCGGGGAGGAACAATGTCGGACGGACACGATCCGCCCGTTTTGTGCAACTGCGGTATACTACCGTGCATTTGCGATGCGAACCTTGGAGCGTCATAGGCATCGGCGATGCTGCGACGCAGCAAAACTTGTCCTTGAGGTTCCTATGTTCTCTTTTCTCTCCCCCGTCGCTGTCCGCTTTGCCTTCCGTAGCGATGTTGTCGTCGCCGAGCGCCACATGCCGGTATTCGCCGAGAAGAAGCCGGCCTTCGCTCGCGCCGATGCTCCGGTTGAAGAAATGAAACGCGCGGCCTGAAGCTAGGCGACGCTGCTTGGCGCGGACGGGAAGCGGCCAGCCCTTCCCGTCACAACGCGCTGAGCACGTGCCCGCCGTCGACCGGGATGACCACGCCGGTCATATATCGCGACGCTTGCGAGCACAGCAGCAGCAGCGGCCCGTCAAGATCATCGAAGTTGCCGAATCGCCGCTGCGGAATTCGTCGCGCCATCGCCTCGCCCAGACTGCTCTCCAGGAAATCGCGGTTCATGTCGGTGGCGAAATAGCCCGGCGCCAAGGCATTCACGCGGATGCCATAACGGGCCAGTTCCAGTCCCATCTGCTTGGTCATCTGCACGACGCCCGCCTTGCTCATCGCATAGACCGTAAGCTGCCCGCCCTGCCGCAGCCCGAGAATGGAGGCGACATTGACGATAGCGCCGCCCTTGCCTGCCGCCTGCATCAACCGCGCTGCTTCGGTGGCCACAAGGAAAGCGCCGCGCATGTTCGCGGACATGATGTGATCGTACTCTTCCACGCTCACATCCAGCAGCGAGTGGGCAGCGGACACGCCCGCGTTGTTAACCAGCACATCGACCGCGCCGATCTGCGCTAACGCCGCCTGAATGCTCGCGGGATCGGTGACGTCCATGGTCGCGCAAGACGCCGCCGCGCCAATCTCACCCGCCAGCTCTTCCAGCGCTTCCATCCGGCGGGCTGCCAGTATGACTTCGGCTCCCGCATCTGCGAGAACGCCCGCGAAGTGGCGACCCAGTCCGCTCGATGCGCCGGTTATGAGGACGCGCTTGCCGTCCAGTCTGTCGATTGCGGTCATGTCGCTTCCTGTTTCCGAGAATAAGCCCTTCGTCATTCCCCCGAAGGCGGGAACCCACTTTATGCCGGTGCGTGTGGCGATAAGGTCCGACAGCGTCGCGCCTTCGCGGGAATGACGAGATGGGGCCAGATTTGAACGATCCCACGTTTCGAGTGGCACGCCTTACCGCGCAACTCGCAATATTGCTGGGATGACGATCGCGCAAATAAGCAACGACCAGGATGGTCGCCGCCGCCCGCCACGCTCAATATGATTGTATTTCCCGTCCGCGCCGCATATCCCGCCACGCATCCCGCATGACTGATTTTTCCCGCATCCTCTCCGCCACGACGCCGCTGACGCTGGCTTCGGTGACGCGTGGCTCCCAGCCGCTGGTCATGGCCGACCTCGCCCGCGCTGCCGACAGCGCAAAGAAAAGCGGCCGCGCCGTTTTCGTCGCCGACAACGAGGCTGCGATGCGCGCCGTCGCGGAGGCGGCGCAGTTCTTCGCGCCCGAACTCGACGTGATCGAGTTTCCAGCTTGGGACTGCCTTCCTTACGACCGCGCCAGCCCCGCGCTATCGGTCAGCGCCCGCCGCCTTGCCGCACTGCACCGGCTGCAGCTGAAACGCAGCGGCCCGCAGCTTCTCGTCACCACGACGAACGCCCTGCTCCAGCGCGTGCTCACCCCGTTCCGCATCCGCGAATCGGTGCGCCTGCTCAAGCCCGGCATGGAAGTGGGCCACGAAAGCCTGATCGCGCTGCTGCGCCGTCAGGGCTACCA
This sequence comes from Novosphingobium barchaimii LL02, assembly GCF_001046635.1. Lineage (GTDB taxonomy): Bacteria > Pseudomonadota > Alphaproteobacteria > Sphingomonadales > Sphingomonadaceae > Novosphingobium > Novosphingobium barchaimii. The sequence continues at coordinate 411,338 of NZ_KQ130452.1, read as the reverse complement.
GCGGACCGACACCGCGATCGATGCGGGCGAATTCGCCGTGCGCGGCTCGATCTTCGACATCGTGCCATCGGGCCTCAAGTCCGGGGAAGACGCAGCCGGCCTTCGCCTCGACTTCTTCGGCGACGAGTTGGAAACGCTGCGCCTGTTCGACACCGGCACCCAGCGCTCTACCGGCACAGTGTCCGATCACCTGCTGCTGCCCGCCAGCGAGGCGCTGCTGGACGACGACACCGTCAAGCGTTTCCGCACCCGCTACCGCGAGATGTTCGGCGCCAATGCCACCGCCGATCCGCTCTATCAGGCGGTCAGCGAAGGGCGCCGCCTTGCGGGCATGGAACATTGGCTGCCGCTGTTTGAGGACCGACTGGTCACCCTGTTCGACCACCTTGGCGACGACGACCTTGTCATCATCGACAGCCCGGCCCTGGGCGCAGTCGACGAGCGTTTTACCGATATCGCCGACTATCACCGGGCGCGTACCGAAACCTCAGGGCAAAAGGCCGGTTCCTACCGTCCGCTGAGGATCGATTCGCTCTACCTTAACCGCGAAGAATTCGACTTCGCCGTCAGCGCCCTGCCCGTCCACCGCGCTGATCCCTTCGCCCAGCCCGAATCGGCCAAGGTCATCGACTTCGGCTTTGGCAACGCCCGCGATTTCACGCCCGAACGCGCGCGCGGCGACAACGCCTACGAAGCCGCTGCCAAGCACTTGCACGCTGTCGCCAAGTCAGGTCGCAAGGCGATCCTCGCCGCCTACTCCACCGGTAGCCGTGCCCGCCTCGCCTCAATTCTGGGTGAGGCAAAGGGCCCTGAGCCGCGCCTTGCCGATACCTGGCAGGAAGCGCTGGGCCTTGCTGTTCAGGGCCGCTCCGCAGCGCTGGTGCTGCCGCTGGAAACCGGGTTCTCGAACCAGTCGGTCGAGGTCATCACCGAGCAGGACATCCTCGGGGACCGCCTTGTCCGCCGCAAGAAGCGCAAAAAGGATTCCGACGCCTTCCTTGCCGAACTGTCGGCGCTGACGCCCGGCGACCTGATCGTCCACATGGACCACGGGATCGGCCGCTATGAAGGCCTGCAGTCGATTCCGGTCGGCAAGTCCCCGCACGACTGCGTGATGCTGACCTACTCGGGCGGTGACAAACTATACATCCCGGTCGAGAACCTCGACGTTCTCTCGCGCTATGGCAGCGAGAGCGAAGGCGCCGTGCTCGACAAACTGGGCGGCGAGGCGTGGCAGAAACGCCGCGCCAAGCTCAAGGAACGCATCCGCGAGATCGCCGGGGAATTGATGCGCACCGCTGCTGAACGCGCCTTGCGCGAGGCGCCTGCGCTGGTGGCCGAGGAATCCAGCTTCAACCAGTTCATCGACCGCTTCCCCTGGCAGGAAACCGAAGATCAGGAAGCGGCCATTGGCGATACGCTGGAAGACCTCGCCAGCGGCCGTCCGATGGACCGGCTGGTCTGCGGCGATGTCGGTTTCGGCAAGACCGAAGTGGCACTGCGCGCTGCCTTTGTGGCTGCCATGGCCGGCCAGCAGGTAGCCGTCGTTGCCCCGACCACCCTGCTTGCGAGGCAGCACTATTCCGGGTTCGCGGATCGCTTCGCCGGCTTCCCGCTCAACGTCGGCCGCCTCTCGCGCCTCGTCCCCGAAAAGGAGGCCAAAGCCACGCGTGACGGGCTTTCTGATGGTACGATGGACGTCGTCTGCGGCACCCACGCGATCTTGTCCAAGACGGTGAACTTCAAGCGCCTGGGCCTCGTCATCGTCGACGAGGAGCAGCGCTTCGGCGTCAATCACAAGGAAAAGCTCAAGCAGCTGCGCGCCGACGTCCACGTCCTGACGCTCACCGCAACGCCAATCCCGCGTACCCTACAGATGGCGATGTCGGGCCTGCGCGAACTCTCGACCATCCAGACCCCGCCGGTGGACCGCCTTGCAGTGCGCACCTACGTGATGGAATGGGACGACATGGTGATGCGCGAGGCTCTGCTGCGCGAACACCACCGCGGCGGCCAGAGCTTCATCGTCGTTCCCCGCATCGCCGACATGGCCGAAGTGGAGGACTGGCTGCGCCAGCATGTCCCTGAAGTGAAAAGCATCGTCGCCCACGGCCAGATGAGCCCCAGCGAAGTGGAGGAGCGCATGAGCGCCTTCTACGAGGGCAAGTACGAAGTGCTGCTTTCCACGACGATCGTGGAATCCGGCCTCGACATCCCGCGCGCCAACACGATCATCATTCACCGCGCCGACCGCTTCGGCCTTGCCCAGCTTTATCAGCTGCGCGGCCGTGTCGGGCGTTCGAAGCTGCGCGCCTATGCCTACCTGACGACGCCCGGCGGACAGGCGCTGTCCGAAGTCGCCGAAAAGCGCCTCAAAGTGCTCGGCGATCTCGATTCGTTGGGCGCAGGCTTCCAACTCGCCAGCCACGATCTCGACATTCGCGGCGCCGGTAACCTGTTGGGCGATGAACAGTCGGGCCATATTCGTGAAGTCGGGTTTGAACTGTACCAATCGATGCTGGAAGACGCGATCCTGGCCGCTCGCGCCGGCGGCGTTGGACTGGAGAAGGACACCAGCGGTCTGTCCCCGCAGATCACGGTCGAAGCGCCGATCATGATCCCGGAGGAATACGTCCCCGACCTGGCAGTGCGCATGGCGCTCTACCGCCGCCTCAACGACGCGGACTCGCGCGCCGAAATAGAATCGCTTTCCGCCGAAATGATCGACCGCTTCGGTCCCCTGCCGCAGCCGACCGCGAACCTCGTTCAGCTCATCCAGATCAAGCGGCAGGCGATCGAGGCGCACATCGCCAAGATCGACGTCGGCCCGCGCGGAACGCTGGTCAGCTTCCACAACGACAGCTTCCCGAACCCCGAGGGCCTCATCGCCTATGCAGACAGACTGCAAGGCGCCATCAAGCTGCGCCCGGACAACAAGCTGGTGCTGCAGCGCGCTTGGGGCGATCCCAAGAGCCGTTTGAACGGGTTGCTGCAACTGACCAAGGGTCTGAGCGCGGTTGCGCGTAAAGCGTAAGAGTAGAAGCGCGCGTGCAGGGAGGCTATGCTCCCCTGCTTGCTTCTTTCATTTCTTCCGCCCGCGCCAGTTTTTGGAACATAGCCGCACTCATCGGCTGCGCTCGCAGGAAGCCCTGGAAGTACGCGCACCCTTCCCGAGCCGCGACAACGCGCTGGCCTTCGTCCTCGATCCCCTCGGCGATCACCTGAAGATCGAGCGCCCGCGCCATCGCCACGATCGCGCGCAGCACTGCCACGTCCCGGCGGTCCGTGGTGATCCCGTCGATCATCGAGCGGTCGAGCTTGAGGTAGTGGATCGGCAGAACCTTGAGGTAGCGGAAGTTGCAGAACCCCGCTCCGAAGTCATCGAGTGCGATGCGGATGCCCTGCGCGGAAAACTCCGCCATCGTCTGCGCCGCCAGCGTGATGTCACCGATCAACGTCTGCTCGGTCACTTCCAGCGTCAGCCGGCGCGGCGGAAAGCCGCTCTCGCGCACGAGGTCTAGCATCTGGCGGGTGTAGCTGCCGAACGCCAAGTCCGCCGCCGTCACGTTGATCGAAAGCCGCAGGTTTTCCGGCCATTCCTTGGCGGCCCACATGGCCTTGTGCGCGATGTGGCGTGACAGGGGGCCGACATAGTCCGCCCTTTCCGCGATGGCGAAAAGCGCCCCGGCACCGATGCGGCCAAGTTCCGGGTGCCTCCAGCGTGCAAGGGCTTCGGCGCCGGTGAGACTATCGTCGGTCAGATCGAACTGGGGCTGGAACAGCACCTCGATCTCGTCATTGTCGATCGCAATGAGAAGGTCTGCCTCCAACTGTTGGGCAGAGCGCCCCGGCGGCGTGACTTCGCCGTCCGCCCAGGCAAGGCGGGTCCCGTGCTGTTCGTGCGCATCGCCCAGCGCGTGGCCAAGCCGGTCGAGCATCGATTCGACGCTCTCTCCCGTCAGCGCGCGGATCAGCGCGACGCGCGGAGACAGGCGCAGGATGCCGGTCGAGATCGGGATCGGCCGCGCGATCATGTCGGCAAGCTGGTCGGCGACGAGCTGCCAGCGCTCGCGGCTGCAGGCTTCGTTGGCGACGAGGAGGAAGCTGCCCCCCCCGGCGCGGGCGAGCAGCCAGGGTCCGTCAAGTTCCTCTTCGGCGAAATGGCCGATGCGCGCGGCGACTTCTTCCAGCGCGCCGTCACCGGCGGCGGCGCCGTAGGCCATGTTGATCGCATCGAGCCGACGCAGGCTCAGAAGCATGGCGTGGACGTGCGCCATGTGCGGCATCAGCACCGGATCTTCACGCCAGGCGGCGACGCGGTCGTGCACAGCCTCGATCCCCGGAATGCCGGTGAGGCGGTCCGTGAGCCCTTTGGCGGCCTTGCCCTTGGCTACTATCGCCTTAGGTTCCCTGTGAACCTGATCATCTCGTTTTACGCCCATCGACCGGCCATAACCCAAAGGCCTTGCAAAACCTTTCAAAATTCGACAGCCCCGGTCCCGGAATTGGACGCATTTGATGCCGGAGATAAAAGTGAGCATGGATGCGAAACTGGCGCTGGTCGTGTCGGACAGCGCCAAGGCGCAGGCGGGCGCTGCGGCATTGCGCGAATCGCACACTTGGGTATCGCCCGAGAACGCCGACGTCCTGGTCGTGCTTGGCGGTGACGGGTTCCTGCTGCATGTCCTTCACGAAATGCTGGACAACCACCCGATCAAACCGGTCTACGGCATGAATCTGGGCACCGTCGGCTTCCTGATGAACGGCCCGCACGACGGAGTGCCGATCGCCCGCCGCGTGGCCGAGGCACATAGCGTCCCCGTCCGCCCGCTTATCATGCACGCCACCGGCCGCGACGGACGGGAATACAGCTATTACGCGATCAACGAAGTCTCGCTGCTGCGCGAAACGCGGCAGACCGCGAAAATCGAGATCCGCATCAACGGCCGGGTTCGCATGGAGGAACTGGCGGGTGACGGCATTCTTGTTGCCACCCCGGTCGGCTCCACCGCGTACAATCTGTCCGCCAATGGCCCCATCCTGCCGCTGGGCTCGCGGATGCTGGCGATGACCCCGCTCAGCCCCTTCCGCCCCCGCCGCTGGAAAGGCGCGATCCTGCCCGAAAGCGCCGAGGTGGAATTCCACATCCACGAACCCGGCAAGCGCCCCGTCGCCGCCGTCGCCGACCAGAAGGAAGTGCGCGACGTCGCCACCGTCCGCATCGTGGCGTCGGCGGAAAAGGAGCTAACTCTGCTGTTCGACCCCGGCTTTACGCTGGAAGAACGCATATTTGCCGAGCAATTTCAGGTCTGATCCGCGGAATTGCGTAGGTTCTGGAAAATTGATCGAAATTTCTGCGGCGACGGTAAAATTTCTTACCTCGCAGGGTTGCCAATCTTTCTGACGCTGTTATAGGCGCACCCCTGCCCAGCGGTGGTGACATTGCCGGGCCGCTCCCTGATAGCTCAGCGGTAGAGCATTCGACTGTTAATCGAATGGCCGTAGGTTCGAATCCTACTCAGGGAGCCAATTTTTCCAGATAGACCGGCATCATCAATCCTTTCGGGGTGCGATCTGTCTCACCATCAAAGAGGTGAGGCAATGGGTCCGTCGCGGCAGCCTTGATCGCGATTCCGCTGGCATCTGCCGTCATCAACATCTTCGGCCCTACCCTATTTATCTCGAACGCATTTTTGCGTCTGCGCCAATCATGTCCAAACGCGCACTTTTATTACGCACAGAAGCCCGCAAGAATCATTTCCATACCATGATCGTGGGATGGCTTGAGAAATAGACGCAACTATCAGGCGGCGGTGTCCCTTGGGTCGTAATTACGATGCCAGGAAACTGGCCCGAGGCTTACTTTCGTAAACCTCGGGCACTTTCAGTCCCCCCGCCCCATGGTGCTCTTAGTCCGACTGCTCAACCGCTACCGGCCGAACCCATCAGCCATTACGTGAATTCATGCATTGCAGCCGAAACCGGGCGCGAAGACAGTCGGGTCAGCCAGCAGCCCCCCGGTCCACGACGACATCGAAGGGATCGACGAGTTGGCTGACGCTGGGGTATGGACCCGCTAGCGCTGCGCACGTCCTTTCGCCAGTTGCTGTAACGCGGCCTGAGGCATCCGCAGACCGGTGCGCCGCAACTTGATTGCGCGCCGGGGCGGATTTGTGCGTGATCGGGATACGGGCCCCTGCAGATTGCGCAACCGTTCCCCTCCGCGCCGACTTGTCCTTGCAAGTGCCCGTTTTCTCGGCTTGAAACCTGCGCATTGACCACCCCGGTGCCCGACCGTTTGCCGCGCATGTTGCCACTTTCCGGCACAGCGCCCGGCCGTTTCACGGGTAGCCGAAGGCAGGAGAATAGTTACATGAAGACCCGGCTCATGGCCGCCGCCGCACCCCTCGTCCTTGGTGCCGGCCTGCTTGGAGGATTTCCGATGACAGCACTTGCCAAGGAAAAGACGGCTGCAGCCGCCCCGGCCTACACCGGCCCGCTCGCTCAGCCGAGCACCCTGCCCTTCCACGCGCCGAACTTCCCCGCCTACAAGGACAGCGACTGGCAGCCCGCGATAGAGGCCGGCATCGCTGCCCAGCGCGCCGAGATCAAGGCGATCGCCGCCAACAAGGCCAAGCCGACTTTCGAGAACACGATCGTCGCGAAAGAGCGCACAGGGCAGCTTCTCAGCCGCGCCTACAGCACCTTCGGCCAGCTGACCTCGGCCAATACCAACGACGCGCTGGACGCTGTGGAAACCGCCGTCAGCCCGCAGATTTCCGCGCTCAACGATGACATCTATCTCGACCCGGCACTGTTCGCCCGCGTCAAGGCCGTCCACGACAGCGCCGCCGGCAAGGCTCTGACCGGCGAGGACGCCATGTTGCTGGCGACCACTTACGACGAATTCGTCCATCGCGGCGCTCTGCTAACGCCCGCGCAGAAGACCGAGCTCAAGGCCATGAACCTTGAGATCGCCAAGCTCGAAACCGCGTTCTCGCAGAAGCTGACCGCGGCGACGGCCGCCAAGGCACCGGTATTCGACACCGAGGCGCAGCTTGCGGGTCTCTCTCCGGCCGAGATCGCCGCCGCCGCCAAGCTCGCCGCCGAAAAGGGCAAGCCGGGCAAGTTCATGCTGGCGCTGGGCAACACCACCCAGCAGGCCGCGCTCACCAGCCTGACGAACCGCGACAGCCGTAAGATCCTGTGGGAGGCGAGCGTCAACCGCACTTCTGGCGGCGACCAGTACGACACGACCGCCATGGTCACGCAGATGGCCACTCTGCGCGCCAGGAAGGCGAAGCTGATGGGCAAGCCCGACTTCGCGACCTACCAGATGTACGACCGCATGGTGAAGACGCCCGCCAAGGCGATGGAATTCATGAACGGCTTCGTGCCCGCCCTGCGCGCCACGCAGGACCGCGAGGCCGGAATGCTTGAGGCCGCCGCTAAGGCGGAAGGCCAGAACATCAAACTGGAAGCCTGGGACTGGTCCTATTACGCCGAGAAGGTCCGCAAGGCGAAGTACGACCTCGACGAAAACCAGATCAAGCCGTATTTCGACGTCTGGCGCACCCTGGAAGACGGCGTATTCTATGCCGCAAACCAGACATACGGCCTGACCTTCAAGCGCCGCACCGACCTGCCGGTCTACCACCCAACGATGCGCGCCTACGAAGTGCTCGACGCCGATGGCAGCGAACTGGCGATCTTCTACTTCGATCCCTTCGCCCGGTCGAACAAGAAGGGCGGCGCCTGGATGAACAACTTCGTCGAGCAATCCTATCTGCGCGGCGAGAAGCCGGTCATCTCGAACACCCTGAACATCGCGCCGCCCGCCGAGGGCCAGCCCGCGCTTGCCAGCTTCGATGATGTGGAGACGATGTTCCACGAATTCGGCCATGCGCTGCACGGCTTCTTCGCCAGCCAGAAGTACCCCTCGCTGTCGGGCACCAACACCGCGCGCGACTTCGTCGAGTTCCCCAGCCAATTCAACGAGAATTTCGCCACTCTGCCCGCCGTGCTGAATCACTACGCCAAGCACTACCAGACCGGGGCGACGATCCCCGCCGAACTGGTCGCCAAGATCAAGGCGGCGAAAACCTTCAACCAGGGCCTCGGTTTGGGCGAAACGCTGGAAGCGGCGATGCTCGACATCGACTGGCACAAACTCTCGCCCGAAGAGGCCGCGCAGCCTCCGATGGCGTTCGAGGCCAAGGCGCTGGCCGCCACTGGCCTTTCGACGGACCTCATCCCGCCGCGCTACAAGACGCCGTACTTTCGCCATATCTGGGACAACGGCTACGCCTCGGGATACTACTCGTACATCTGGACCGAAATGCTGGCCCATGACGGCTGGGACTGGGTGGAAAAGAATGGCGGCATGACCCGCGCCAACGGCGACCACATCCGCAAGTCGTTCCTGGGCCAGGGCCATACCAAGGACTTCGCCCAGCTGTTCCGCGACTTCACAGGGCATGACCCCGAGGTCGAACCGATGCTGGAAGCGCGCGGCCTGGCGCCAGAAGCCAAGTAAGGGAAAACGGGATGCGGGGCACTTGTCCCCCGCATCCCTTCCCCCTCCGCTCCGGGATCGGCGGCGGGCCTTGCCCTGCGCTTCGTCAGCTGGAATAGCCGGTGTATGGTGAATGCATGAGCTGGCACGCGCGCCGCGAGAACTGGAACCCCCAGGCCGAAGATGCCCGCGAAGACGGCGACATCGACTATGCCCGCGTCATCCACTCGGCCTCATTCCGCCGCCTTCAGGGCAAGACCCAGATCCTCAATCTGGGCGACAGCGACTTTTACCGCACCCGCCTCACCCATTCGCTCGAAGTCGCCCAGATCGCCGGTGGCCTCGCCCGGCAGCTGGCCAAGTCCTTTCCCGACCATGCCGCCGCACCGCTCTTGCCCGATCGCAGCCTGATCCACGCGATCGGCTGCACCCATGATTTCGGGCACCCGCCGTTCGGCCATGGCGGCGAAGTGGCGCTGAACTACTGCATGAGGGATGTCGGCGGGTTCGAAGGCAACGGCCAGACCCTGCGCATCCTCGCTCGCCTAGAGACCTTCTCCGCCAATGCCGGTGCCAATTTGTGCCGCCGTACCCTGCTGGGCGTGCTCAAGTATCCAGCGCCCTGGTCCGCCGCCCGCAACCCGGACATCGCGCCCAAGCTGCTCGGCGGCCCCTCGACCATCCGCGTGCTCGATCCCCGCGCCTGCAAGCCTCCCAAGTGCCATTTCGACAGCGAGCAGGACGTTGTCGATTGGATACTCGCCCCGCTCTCCCCGGCTGAGCGCGCCAGGTTCCAGACGCTGGAGCCGGTGCCGGGCAAGCACGCGCGCACGTTGCACAAGTCGCTGGACTGTACGATCATGGATGTCGCCGATGACATCGCTTACGGCGTCCACGACCTTGAGGACGCCATCGCCTTGGGCCTCGTCACCAGGGACGCCTTCACCGCCGCGCTTGATGGGCGATGCGCCTCGTTCCTCGACGCGCTCAAGGAAAAATATCCCGGCGAAAGCGAAAACGACGTCTTCTCGCACATGGTGGAAGGACTGTTCGGCGGCGCCAACAGCCGCAAGCGCTTCGTCAGCCGCTTGGTCCACCATTTTCTGACCGGCGCGCATTACGTCGAGAAGAAGGGCTTTCGCGAACCCCTGCTGCGCTGGCGCGTGACGCTTTCCGGCCCGCGCCGCGATTTCCTCGATGCACTGCAGGGCTTCGTAGTGCGCGAAGTCATCGCCAGCCCCGAAGTCCAGCAACTCGAATTCAAAGGTCAGGCGATGGTCGTCGCCGTTTTCGAGGCGCTGGCGGCTGACCCGGCGCGCCTGCTCCCCCGCGAGGAGCGGGACCGCCTCGATGCCGCCGACGGCGACCTGCGAGTGATCTGCGATTACGTCGCAGCGATGACGGACACGCACCTGCTGCGGACCTACGAACGCCTGTTCAGTCCGCGCATGGGTTCGGTATTCGACCGGCTCTGACGTTCTCGACTGTAGAAAGGTAGCCGCCGCCGGTTACCTTTTACGGCATTGTTGGTTAAGCCCAACATATGGAGCAACAAGCCCTTGTCTTCGCGCTGATCGGCATTCTCGGTATCGGCGCGCAGTGGATCGCATGGCGTACCGGCTGGCCGGCTATCGCCCTAATGCTCGCCGCCGGTGTGATCGCCGGGCCGGTCACGGGCCTCGTAATACCCGAGCACACGTTCGGCGAACTGCTGGAGCCAATGGTCTCCGTGGCGGTTGCACTGATCCTTTTCGAAGGAGGTCTCAGCCTTAATTTCCGCGAATTGCGCAAGACCGAAGGCGCAGTGACGCGACTGGGCGTTATTGGCGTGCCGCTGGGCTGGGTGCTGGGCTCGCTCGCCTGTTACTACGTGGCCGGTCTGGTCTGGCCGGTGGCGATCCTTTTCGCTGGCATTCTCGTAGTGACCGGACCGACAGTGGTGTTGCCGCTGCTAAGGCAAAGCAACATAGCCCCCCGTCCGCGCGCGATCCTCAAGTGGGAAGCCATCGTCAACGATCCGATCGGCGCCCTGTGCGCCGTCATCACATACGAATATCTGCGCCGTTCCGGTGAAGGCGGCACACTGATATCGGTACTGGCCTCATTGCTGGGCGCGACGGTTGTGGCCGGGCTGATCGGCTACCTTGTCGCCAAGGCCATCGCCTGGGCTTTCCCGCGTGGGCATGTACCGGAATACCTCAAGGCCCCGGTGCTGCTGGTCGCGGTGATCAGCACTTTCGTGCTCTCGAACCTGATCCAGCAGGAAACCGGTCTTCTGGCTGTGACCGTGATGGGTATCGCCATCGCCAACATGCGGCTCGATTCCCTGCGCGATATCCATCCGTTCAAGGAGAACATCACTGTTCTGCTGATTTCGGGCGTCTTTGTGCTACTCTCGGCCTCGCTCAACCTCGAGGTGCTGCGCCAATTCGAATGGCGCTTCATCGCCTTCCTGCTCGCACTGCTGTTCCTTGTCCGCCCGGCAACCGTGCTGGTCAGCCTGGCCTTCAGCAAGATTCCCTGGAAGGAGCGCTTGCTGGTCGCCTGGATCGCGCCGCGCGGTGTGGTTGCTGTCGCCGTCTCGGGCCTGTTTGCGCTTCGGCTGGACCAGCTGGGCTACGACGACGGTTCCATTCTGGTGACGCTGTCGTTCTCGGTGGTGATAGCCACGATCATCGCCCACGGTTTCAGCATCCGGTATGTGGCACGCTGGCTGGGCGTCACCGGGGCGCCGCAGAAGGGGCTGCTGATCGTCGGCAGCACCTCGTGGAGCCTGTCGCTGGCCCGCCAGCTCAGCCAGTTCGGCCTGCCGGTGATGATCGCGGACAACAGCTGGCAGCGCCTTTCCGGTGCACGACAAGCTGGTATCTCCACTTATCACGGCGAGATTCTGGCGGAGGCGACGGAAGAGCGGCTCGACCTCACCCAGTTCCAGGTCCTCGTCGCGACGACCGAGAACGAGGCGTACAATGCCCTCGTCTGCAGCGAGTTCGCGCCCGATATCGGCCGCGATTCGGTTTACCAGCTCGGCGGTATGGGCGATGACGAAGACCATCGCAGCCTGCCCGAGGCCCTGCGCGGCCGCGCCATGTTCGGCTCCGGCCACGGCGTCGCGGAAATCATGGAGCGCGAAGCGGCGGGCTGGACCTTCCGCAAGACCCGCATCAGCGACCAGTTCGACTTCGCCGATGCGCAGGCCGCGCTTTCCGACGAGGCCGACATGCTGTTCGTGCTGCGCAAGGACGGCAAGATCCGGTTCTTTACGCACGCTTCTCGGCCGACACCGCAGCCAGGAGATGTGGTCGTCTCCTATGGCCCGTCGCGCCACGGCGAGCCCGATACTTCCCGCCAAACCCCGCAGAAGGAGGCGAACGCATGAGAGGCCTGCCAGCAATCCCTTACATTCTGGCGCCTGCCGCCCTAGTCGCGGCGCCGTTGCTGCTGGCCGGCTGCCAGCCAGGCCAGCCCACCGGCGGCGACGCGACCGAGGCTGTTGCCACGGATGCCCCGCGCAGCGTCATGGCAGAGCCGGAAGCTGACGATACCATCGTCAAGAAATCGATCATCCGTGCCGAGGTGGATGCCGGGCCGACAGATGCGCCGGTGCTGGAACCCGTGCAGGTCGTCGTCCCGTACCCTGCGAAAGGCGCCAAGCCGGACGAGGCAGGCACGGCGCTGATCGACGGATTGATGACCAGCCCCACGTTTCTGGCTGGCGGCCCGATCACGATCTGGGGCCACAGCGATTCGCGCGGCTCCGATGCGGAAAACCTCGCCGCCTCGCGTCGACGCGCCGAAGCTGCGCGGGATTACCTCGAAAGCAAGGGCGTGGCGAAAGCCCGGATCACCGTGATCCCGCTCGGCGAAAGCCGCCCCATTGCGCCCAATCGCAAGCTCGATGGCAGCGACGATCTCGAAGGGCGGACGAAGAACCGGCGAGTGGAGATCAAGGTCGATATTCCGCCGCCGCCACCGGCTGCGGAGCCACAGACTTCGGACTGAATTCCCGCCATCCCCGCAAAGGCGGGAACAGCGGAGCTTTTCACTGCGACAGCGTGATGATCAGCCGGCAAGCGCCTCGACGAACGCGACCGACTTGTCATCCGCCAGAGCAAGATCGCGCAGACGACGGATTTCGCCCGCACCGCGCGGTGAGCGGCGGTGTTCGGCAACGATGCGCTCGTAATTCGCAAGTCCCCGCTCGAAGGTATCGCCGTAGCCCTTGATCAGGCGCTGGCACTTGACCAACTCCAGCGCGACGCCAAGGTCAAGGGGAGCTTGGCTGCGCACCAGTTCAAGCCACCCCTCGATGCGCTCCTGCTCCTCGACGTAGCGCAGCGAACGGGGGCGCATCCCACGCATCTTCGCCAGAGCGCGCAGCGCCAGGAACCAGCGCAGGCCAGTCGTCTCGACATGACGGCCTTGCGTGAAGAAGCGTCCCAGCAGGTCCGTCATTCGATTGCTGCCAAGGATTTTACGACCGATTCCGGCAGGCAGCGTCTCGCACACTTCCTGCAGGCGCGGGTGCATGAATTCGGTAATCGAGAGGATCTGGTCATCCTGCGCCTTCACTTCGCCGCGCACGCGGGCGATGCGGCTGCCGCGCGTCTTGAGGTCAGCAACGCGGATGGTGTCCTCGTAACCCATCCAGAGCGCTAGGTGGCGGGCGGTCTCCGCCGTCATCTCGAACGGCGCGGCATCGAGCGCGGCGACCGTTTCCAGACGATCGAGGTAAAGCGCGGCATAGTCGCCGTCCTGATAATCCATTAGCCTGGCAACACCATGCAGTGCGTTGACATGCGCGGGGACCGGTAGCGCGGCAGTGATGCGCGCAGCCAGTTCGCGGCCCCGAACCGTGGTGGGAACCGGAACTTCGTGGACGTCCTCGACCGGCATGGCGACAGGGGCCTGCGCCTGATCGAAGCCTTCCTGGAAGCCGTTGAGGTTGCTTTTCACCGCGATGCCGCTGTGTTCGATGGCCTTGCGGAACGTCTCGGTCGGGAACGGCAGGGCGCCGCTGCCCGCCAGTGCGCCGAACATGATCGCACTGATAACGCTGCCCGAGCGCTCGGTCGCCGCTTCCATGTCGAACCCTACGAAACGCTTGGAGCGCTGGTGTGCGGCCTCGATGATCTTCTCGCCGTTGCCGCGCCCATCGCCCATCGCCTGCTTTTCGCCGATGGCATAAATGCGGTGGGTAGAGCCGACCAGCGTGGTACGGTGGGCGGTGGAGAACCCGCGCAGCAGCGCGCGCCCCGTTTCCATCAGTTCCGAGGCGACCACCACATCGACATCGCCGGGCATCGGCATCTGCGCCATCACCGGCAAACGACCCGAGCCGTCAGGCTTTGCCAGTTCGACGTAATAGACGGTCGATCCGGTGCGCTGTGCGACGCCGGGGACCGAAGTGCCCTGCGCCATCCACCCCTCGGCGCGGGCGACTTCCTGAATCCAGTCTGCCAGCACGCCGCCTCCCTGCCCCCCCAGGGCGAGGATGGCGATCGTCAGGCGGTTCTGGTTAGGAGCGGTGGTCATAGCTGTGTCTCGCATCAGGAGATTTGTTTTTATCGTCGTCCCGGATCAGGTCCGGGACGACGTCATTTTCAGAACGCCCGCGCCACGCGCTCACGCTCGGCGCTGGCCTGCCAGCGGGCGATGATCGCGCCGCTGATCTTCGCCTTGAACCGCTCCAACTTGCCCGGATTGGCAACGATATGCGCACGGTAAAAGCTGGGGCACAGCACGGCGGCATGGCTGACCTCCCCGCACAGGCCACAACCCACGCAGGAGTTCTCGACGTGCGCCACCGGGTCCTGCCGCAGCGGGTCGGGGTTGGGCTTGATCGTCAGCGAAGGGCAGCCTGACAGGCGGATGCAGCTGTGATCGCCGGTGCAGGTGTCGGCGTCGACACCGAAGCGTTCGCGCACCACACGCTCCCCGGCCTTTAGCGCGGCGGCCTTCACCTTCTTGTCGCGGCGTTGCAGGTTGAGCATGCATTCGGATTGCGCGACGATCACCTTCGGCCCCTTTTCAGGAGTAGTCAGCGCTTCGCGCAACATGTCGCGCATCTTGGGCACGTCGTAGGTCCGCGTGGTCTCGCGCACCCACTTCGCACCAACGCCGCGCACGGCCTTGGTGATGAGGTTGCGGGTCACGCGGTTCTTGTTGTCCGCGCGAGAGGACAGGATGTCCTGCCCGCCGGTAGCGGCGGAATAGCCGTTGTCGATGATGATGGTGACGCCGTCGTCCTTGTTGAACACCGCATTGCCGATGCCGGACGTCAGGCCGTTATGCCAGAAACCGCCGTCGCCCATGATGGCGATGGACCGCTTGGAGCCCTCACCTTCCTTGGGCTTGAACGCCGATGCACCCGCCGCGCCAAGGCCATAGCCCATTGTCGTATTGCCGATATTGAAAGGCGGCAGGATCGAGAACAGGTGACAGCCGATGTCCGCCGAAACGTGTGTCGGACCCAGTTCGCGCTCCACCAGCTTCATCGCGGTGAAGATCGGACGCTCTGGGCAGCCGGTGCAGAAACCGGCGGGGCGCTGCGGGATTTCCTTGGCGACCGGAGCCGGCAACGGGTTCGCCGCTTCCAGTTCGGGCGCCAGCGCCGGTGCATGGTCGGCGAGGAATTTGGCGAGGCCCTTGCGGATCACCTCGGCCGTGTATTCGCCCGAACGCGGCATGGTGTCCTTGCCGACGATCCGGGTGTCGAGCCCTGCCCGGCGGACCAGCGTGTTCAGCTCGTGCTCGATGAACTCCGGCTGGCCTTCCTCAAGGATGAGAACGGCTTTCTTGTTCCTGCAGAACTCGGCCACTTCCTCGGGGATCACCGGGTAGGCCACGTTCATGCAGTAGATCGGCAACTTGCTCTCGCCGTAAGCGTCGGCCAGCCCGATCAATTCCATCGCGCGGTTGAGATTGTTGTAGAGCCCGCCCTGAACGATCAGGCCAATGCCCTCACCCGTCTCTTCCGGGCCGAACCACTCGTTCAGCTTGTTGTCGCGAACATAGGCGATGCCTGCGGGCCAGCGCTTCTCGATCTTCTCGACTTCGTGGAGGAAGTTCGCCGGCGGCAGCACGATGCGGTCGGTATCGCGAACGGGATGGGCCGCGGCCTCGCCCACGGTCAGCGGCGGGCGCACATTGTCCTTGGCCACGAACGATCCGGTCATGTGACACGAGCGCACGCGCAGCTGAAGCATGACCGGGGTGTTCGAGGCTTCGGAAAGACGAAACGCCTGCTCCACCGAATCGACGATGCTGGGCAGGTTCGGACGCGGATCGATCAGCCACATCTGCGACTTCATCGCGAAAGCGTGAGTACGCTCCTGCATGATCGAGGAGCCTTCGCCGTAATCCTCGCCCACGATGATCAGCGCGCCGCCGGTAACGCCGCCCGAGGCGACGTTCGACAGCGCATCCGATGCCACATTGGTGCCCACCACCGACTTCCACGCTACGGCGCCGCGCAGCGGGTAATTGACCGAGGCCGCCAGCATCGCCGCCGCCGTCGCTTCCGAGGCGCTGGCCTCGAAATGAACTCCGAGGCTTTCGAGAAGGTCGTTGGCGTCGGCGAAGACGTCCATCAGGTGGCTGATCGGCGACCCCTGGTAGCCGCCGACATAAGCGACGCCGGACTGCAACAGTGCCTTCGTAACCGCCAGAATGCCCTCACCGGTGAAGGTCTCGCCCTCACCCGCGGTCAGCTTCGTGACTTCTTTCTTGAAGGAACGCTCCGCCATCTGCCCTTACTCCGAGACGAGCGCGAGGACGCGCAGCGGACTGCCAGAGCCGCCAAGGATCTTGAGCGGAGCGGCGATCACCACCGCCCCGGTCGCCGGCAGCTTATCAAGATTTTCAAGGCATTGGAGGCCATACTTACCCGCGCCGTGAAGCAGCGTGTGCGCCGGGTACATGGGGTCGAGCATATGCGCCTGACCCGCATCGGTGCCGATCGTCTCGACACCGAAGCCCAGCACGTCGCGCTCCTCGACGATATAGCGGATCGCGCAGGCGTCAGGGCCTGGCGTGTGCGCACCGTCCTCGCGGCGGTTGGTGTAGTCGTCCACTTGGCGCTTCGACCAGTCGGTTCGGAACAGCACCCAGGCGCCGGAGGGGATGGCGCCATGGACTGCTTCCCACGCCTTGATGTGGTCGGCCTTGAGGAGGAAGTCGGCATCGGCGGCGCATTCGGCCGAAAAGTCCAACACGACGGCAGGCGCAATCAGCTTCTGCGCGGGCACTAAGTCGACCGTGTTGTCCGCCAGGTCCTTGCCCGAGACCCAGTGCACCGGCGCATCGAAGTGCGTGCCGGTATGCTCGCCCACCGTGAAATTGTTCCAGTGCCAGGCGACACCGCGCTCGTCATAGCGCGAGATTTCCTCGCGTGAGAAGGCGGCCGTCTGGCCAAAAGGTTCGGGGAGCACCAGCAGCGGGGTGTCTTCGGAAAGGATCTGAGTGAGGTCGACAACGGTGATGTCACCGGCAACGAGTGCCTGTGCGAAGGGGGCGAGAACGTCTGTCATGGACTTGGGCTCCTTTTCGGACCATTACGCGAAGACTATCCGATTAAGTTGCATATGCAACTAAAATGTCATGGAGTGGCGGGAGACCCGTCTGGAGCTTGGGATGAGCGAGGATTTGCGCCCTTTTGGTAACCCCGGGTCGGAAGATTTCCGCCTCGATGCCTACCCCTTCTACCTGCTCAACCGGGCAGCGAGTCGGTACAACGTGGCAATCGAGTCGGAGCTTCGCGGTATCGGGATCGACATCCCCACTTGGCGCGTCCTGATGATTTTGGGCGAGCATGCCCCGCTCGCCATCGGCCAGGTGGCCAAGTCGGCGGTCATCAACCTCTCGACCATGATGCGCATCGTCGAGCGCATGTCCAAGGCCGGCCTAGTAGCTACGGCCCCTAGCGATACCGATGGCCGCGTGACCGAAATCGCGCTGACACACGAAGGCCGCGACAAGCTGGCGGCAGCGCGTCTGGTAACGGCGCCTTTATACGAAAAGATCATCCGCGGTTTCTCTGCGACCGATTTCACGCGAATGCTGGATATGCTCGGCCGCCTCCACGACAACTTGGATTGAAAGCGCTCGCCCGGCGCTTCGAGACCCGCACCCTTCGCTAAACGAACAACTTGCACTTGCAACCATATTAGTTTAGGCCTGAAACATTCTTAGGAGGCCTTCCATGCGCATTGCCTGTCTCGGCGGCGGACCTGCCGGTATCTACTTCGCGATCTCGATGAAGCTGCGCGACCCCGGCCACGAGATCCACGTCTTCGAGCGTAACCGCTCAGGCGACACGTTCGGCTGGGGCGTGGTGTTCTCGGACCAGACACTGGCGAACCTCGAGGCCAACGACCCGGTCAGCGCCGCCACCATCACAGGCAGCTTCGCCCACTGGGACGACATCGATGTGAGCGTGGGCGAAAACACCATCACCTCTTCGGGCCACGGCTTCATCGGCATCGGCCGCAAGCATCTGCTGCAGATCCTGCAGGCCCGCGCCGCCGAGCTGGGCGTGGTGATGCATTTCGAAACGATGTTCAGCGCCGACCTTTCGGCTTATGCCGATTTCGACCTGATCGTCGCCGCAGACGGCATCAATTCAATGGTTCGCACCGCTAATCTCGAAAAGTTCGAGGTCGATATCGACACCAAGCGCAACAAGTTTTCGTGGCTCGGCACCACCAAGCTGTTCGACGCCTTCGCCTTCATCTTTGAAAACACCGACTACGGCTGGATCTGGGCGCACGCCTACCGCTTCGATGCCACGCACTCGACCTTCATCGTCGAATGCTCACCCGAGACGTGGGAAGGCCTTGGACTCGACAAGATGGAGCAGGCCGATTCGATCGCGTTCTGCGAAAAGGTCTTTGCCCGCCATCTGGACGGCCATCCGCTCATCACCAATGCAACCCACCTGCGTGGTTCGGCGGCATGGATCAACTTCCGCCGCGTGATCTGTCGCCAGTGGTCGTTCGACAACGTGGTGCTGCTGGGAGACGCCGCGCACACCGCCCATTTCTCAATTGGTTCGGGCACCAAACTTGCACTCGAAGACGCAATAAAGCTGGCGCAGGTTCTGGATCGCCCCGGCATCACCGGCCGCGAGGAACTGGCCGGTGCGCTTGCCGAATATCAAGCAGAGCGGCACATCGAAGTCCTTAAAATTCAAAACTCTGCGCGAAACTCCACAGAATGGTTCGAGACTCTCGACCGTTACCTCGGTTTCGATCTGCCGCAGTTCGCCTACTCGTTGATGACCCGCTCGCAGCGCGTCAGCCACGAGAACCTGCGCCTGCGCGATCCCGCCTGGCTGGCCGGCCTTGAGCGCTGGTTCTGGAACGGTAACGAGGATCAGGACACCCCGGTGCAGCCGATGTTCACGCCCTACACCTTACGCGGCATGACAGTTCCCAACCGCGTGGTCATACCGGCGATGCTGACGTATTCCGCCAGCGCGGATGGCTATGCAACGGATTTCCACTCGGTTCACTACGGCGCCCGCGCGCTGGGCGGGGCCGGTCTCGTCGTCACCGAACTACTCGCCGTC
Source organism: Novosphingobium barchaimii LL02 (assembly GCF_001046635.1). Taxonomy (GTDB): domain Bacteria; phylum Pseudomonadota; class Alphaproteobacteria; order Sphingomonadales; family Sphingomonadaceae; genus Novosphingobium; species Novosphingobium barchaimii. The sequence continues at coordinate 392,253 of NZ_KQ130452.1, read as the reverse complement.
AGCCCCGAAGGCCGCGCCACCCCCGCCTGCCCCGGCCTGTGGCACGACGGTCAAGCCGAGCGCTGGTCCGCCTTCAACGAGTTCGCCCACAAACATTCGTCCGCGAAGACCTGCGCCCAGATCGGCCACTCCGGTGCCCGCGCGGCCTGCAAGATTCCGGGCGAAGGCGCCGGCTACGACGTAGCCCTGGACAAACCCTGGCCCACCGTCTCGGCCAGCGCGCGGCCGTGGCGTGAGGGCGGCACCGTGCCCAAGGTGCTCGAAGCGCGCGAGATGGACCTGATCGTCCAGCAGTTCGTCGCTACGGCCGTGCGCGCCGACAAGGCCGGTTTCGACATGCTCGAAGTACAGGCTGGCCACGGCAACTTGCTTTCCAGCTTCATCACCCCGGTCATGAACAAGCGCGATGACGAGTTCGGCGGCACGCTCGAAAACCGCATGCGCCTGCCGCTGCGCGTCATCTGCGCCGTGCGCGCCGCATGGCCGCAGGACAAGCCGCTCGCTGTACGTATCTCCGCAAACGACTGGGTGGGCGAAGCCGGTGTCACGCCTGCCGAGGCCGTTGAAATCGCCCGCAGCCTGCGCGAAGCAGGCGTCGATATTATTGATGTCTCTGCTGGCGAGACTGCTCCCGAAGGTCGCCCCGTCTATGGCCGGATGTTCCAAACCCCCTTTGCTGACCAGATCCGCAACGAAGCGGGCGTCCCCACAATCGCCGTGGGCAACATCGCCGACGCCGACCAAGTGAACTCGATCCTGACCGCCGGCCGCGCCGATCTCGTCGCACTTGGCCGCACTCACCTGTTCGACCCGGTATGGACGCTGCGCGCCGCCGCCGCAGCCGGCTATGACGAACAGCCGGTGCCCCCTCCCTACCGCCTAGGCCAGGCCATGGCACTGCGCGCCGCGCGCGGCCGGGCCTGAGCCAACCAGTTCCGTCACCCTCACGCAGTTCCCAGCCTGCGCGGGGGTGGCGGATTAATCGCAGACACGGTCAGTTAAATGTCCCTTGCAGGAATCGACATGCTCGCGCCGGACGCTATGGAAACTCCCGAAAGAGGAGCTTTCGAGGCTATGGGCGAGTCCGATAAACCTGCATCTGCAAGCACGCTGGACCTGCGCGTCTGGGTGCGTCTGCTCGACTGCGCGAAAATCATCGAGAAGCGTCTGCGTCGCAATTTCGAGGAGCAGTTCGGCACCACTCTGCCTCGCTTCGATATCCTGGCCACCCTGGACCGCGCCCCCGACGGGCTGCGCATGGGCGAACTGTCGCGCGCACTGCTGGTATCGAACGGCAACGTCACCGCGATTGTGCGCCAGTTGCAGGAACAGGGCCTCGTCCATTCGCGCCCTGCCCCGGACGACGGCCGCTCGGCGATCGTGTCACTGACGCCGCAAGGCCGCGCCCAGTTCTCCGCGCTGGCCGAAGCGCATCACGGCTGGGTCCGCGAGGCGCTCGCGGAGTTCCCGGAAACCAACCAGCGCCACCTCTTCGACCTATTGAGCCAGCTCAAGTCATCCATCGCCTAGGATAGTCCAAGATGCCCTTCACCACCCGCGCCCAGGTGCGCTTCGCCGATGTCGATCCAGCGGGAATCGTCTTCTACCCGCGCTACTTCGAGATGCTGAACGGTGCGGTCGAGGATTGGTTCGAGCAGGATCTGGGCCTCGATTTCGCGGCTATGCATCTCAAGCACGATATCGGCGTGCCGACCGTGAAGCTGGAGACCGAGTTCGTCTCGCCTAGCCGCCTTGGCGACCGGCTTGAGATCACCATCACGCCCCAGCGCCTGGGCCGCACTTCCTGCGGAATTTCCATTGTGTTCACCGGCGAAGGGCGCGAACGCTTGCGCGCGCAGGTCGTGCTGGTCTGCATGGACCTCGTTAGCCACCGCCCGGTCGAGTGGCCCGAAGGCGTCCGCGCCGCGATCGAGGCAGGATTGGTCCCGGCCTGCTGATCTAAGGATTGCAGCCCCTGCACTGATTGCGGTTAGAGGGCTGGGCGGAGGTTAGCGCGGATATCCTTCATCGCAATGTGCCGGCAAAATCCGCATTGCCGCTGACAGCCGTGCGACGGATCAGGTTATCCCGAATGCCAGCACGGCGATGCTCGCGGCCGATCGCATATCCATCATGAGCTCACTCTGCTGCTTCCACCGTAGGGGCTCATTCATTAAAAAAGGCGCCGCCCGGCGGAAGCAGGGGCGGCGCCTTTTCATTCAACTCGGTATTTTTATACGAGCGCGCCGTGGCAGTGCTTGTATTTGTTACCCGAACCGCAGGGGCACGGTGCGTTGCGGCTGATCGGCAGGTCGGCAAACGGGTTGCCTACATGCTCGCCGCCATCCTGCCCACCGGTACCCTGCTCGATGAAGCCCTGCGGGCTGCCGGCAAGGGAGCCGAACAAAGCCGGGTTCAGCGAGGAACCATCACCGTCAGCGGAATTGTCGAGGCCGGTGAAGGGATCGATGTGGCCGGTCAGGAAGTCGGGCAGCTCAGGCAACTGCGCCGGCTCGGGCATGCGCAGTTCGCTGACCGAAATGATGCGGGTCACGTCCTCGCGGATCGTTTCCAACATGCGCTCGAACAGGCTGAACGCTTCCTGCTTGTATTCGTTGATGGGCTGCTTTTGCGCATAGGCTCGCAGGAACACCACCTGCCGCAGCGCGTCTAGCGTGGCGAGGTGCTCTTTCCAGTAGTGGTCGAGCCGGTCGAGCAGGATCGACTTTTCGACCTGGCGCCAGATTGCCGGATCGTCCTGCGACATCTTCTCGTTCATCTGCGCATCGGCGATGTCCGAAATACGCGTCTCGATCACCTCGGGATCGATGCCGTCCTCCTCCACCCATGCATCGATCGGCGCATCGACATTGAGGATGTCCTTCGCCTTTTCCTTGAGTTCCTCGATCTTCCAGTGCTCCGGATAGGAGCCCGGGGGGCAGGTGTCGGCGATCAGGGCGTTGATGGTATCATTGCGCATGTCGACGACCACATCATCCACGGTCTCTGCGTCCATGATGTCAGAGCGCTGCTCGTAGATGACCTTGCGCTGATCGTTCATCACGTCGTCGTATTCTACGACCTGCTTGCGCACTTCGTAATTGCGCGCTTCGACCTTCTTCTGCGCGGTTTCGATGGCCTTGGACAGCCACTTGGAACCGATCGCCTCGCCGTCGGCAAGGTTGTTGTTCATCATCTTGGAGAACAGCGTGTCGGGGCCGAAGATGCGCAGGAGGTCGTCCTCCAGGCAGAGGTAGAACTTCGAAAGACCCGGATCGCCCTGACGGCCTGAACGTCCGCGCAGCTGGTTGTCGATGCGGCGGCTTTCGTGACGCTCGGTGCCGATGACGCACAGGCCGCCCGCTTCGAGGACGAGGCGCTTCTGTTCACCAACTTCGGCCTTGATCTTGGCCACGGCTGCATCACGCTCGGGCCCCTCGGGCATGTCGCGCAGTTCGTCCTCGACGCGGAATTCCACGTTGCCGCCAAGCTGGATATCGGTACCACGGCCCGCCATGTTGGTGGCGATCGTCACCGCGCCGAGGCTGCCTGCCTGCGCGACGATATGCGCCTCCATTTCGTGGAACCGGGCGTTGAGGACCGAGTGCTTGACGCCTTCCTTGTTGAGGAAGTCTGACAGCAGTTCCGACTTTTCGATCGAAACGGTGCCGACGAGGACCGGCTGGCCGCTTTCGTACTTGGTGCGGATCAGCTTGGCGATGGCGGCGAACTTGTCCATCGTGTTCTTATAGAACTCGTCCTCCTCGTCGACGCGCATGACGGCGACGTTGGTGGGAATGGTGACGACGTTCATCTTGTAGATGTCGTAGAATTCGCCTGCTTCCGTAGCGGCGGTGCCGGTCATGCCCGAAAGCTTGGGGTACATGCGGAAGTAGTTCTGGAAGGTGATCGAGGCGAGGGTCTGGTTCTCCGGCTCGATGTTGACGCCTTCCTTGGCTTCCACCGCCTGATGCAGGCCGTTCGACCAGCGGCGGCCGTCCATCATGCGTCCGGTGAACTCGTCGATGATGACGACCTTGTCGTCCTTGACGATGTAATCCGTGTCGCGCTTGAACATGACCACGGCTTTCAGCGCCTGATCGAGGTGATGGACCACCTGTGTGTTCTCGACGTCATACAGGTTCGAGCCTTCGAGGTGGCCAGCGGCTTCGAGCATACGCTCAGCCTTTTCAACGCCGTCCTCGGTCAGGCTGATGTTCTTGGTCTTCTCGTCCGCCTCGTAGTCCTCGGGGACCAGCTGCTTCACGATGGCGTCGACCTGGACGTAAAGCTCGCTCTTGTCGTCGGTTGGGCCGGAGATGATGAGCGGGGTGCGGGCCTCGTCGATCAGGATGGAATCGACCTCATCGACGATCGCGTAGTTGAAGGGGCGCTGCACCATCTGGCTGCGCTCATGCTTCATGTTGTCGCGCAGGTAGTCGAAGCCGAACTCGTTGTTAGTGCCGTAAGTGATGTCAGCGGCGTAAGCCTCGCGGCGCTCGAATTCGTTGAGGTTGGGCACGATCACGCCGACGGTGAGGCCAAGGAACCCGTGGACTCGCTCCATCTGCTCGGCATCGCGGCGAGCAAGGTAGTCGTTCACGGTGACGACGTGGACGCCCTTGCCTTCCAATGCGTTGAGGTAAGTGGCGGTGGTGGCCACCAGCGTCTTGCCCTCACCCGTGCGCATCTCGGCGATTTCGCCGCGGTGCAGGACCATGCCGCCGATCAGCTGCACGTCGAAGTGGCGCATGCCGAATACGCGGCGCGAGGTTTCGCGCACAGTGGCGAACGCTTCGGGCAGGAGGTCGTCGAGGCTCGAGCCGTTCGCGAGCATCTCGCGGAACTTGACCGTCTGGGCCGAAAGCTCCTCGTCGCTGAGGGCTTCGATTGCCGGTTCGAAGGCATTGATCTGCGCTACGACCTTGTCGAGCGACTTGACGTAACGCTCGTTGGACGAGCCGAAGATGGACTTGACGAGTGCGCCGAGCATGGCGGGTGACCCCTGTTTTTCGTGAATGCGTAAAGATCGAAGGTGCGCGCAGCCGGGGCATGGCCCGGGCGCGTCAGAAGCTCGCGAGAAAGCGAAGAGTTGCAGGCGCCGCGCGTTATTCGCGCGCGCGGTCTATCCCGGTGAGGACTGTCGCCACGGCAACTTGAACCGGCACGGCCATACGCAGCGGGGCATGGAGCCGGGTATTGCGCAGGCCCGGTTCGGGCAATTGCGCCAATGCGGCAGGCGCGCGGGGCGCCTTGATCGCAGAAACTTCGCGCAGCGCCGCCACCTGCACACTCGCCACCCGCGACGCACACGCGTCGGCAGGGCCGATCTGCGCGGCAAGGCCCGTCAGCAGGGCAAGCAGGGTCAAGAGCAGGCGATGAGCCATGCAGAGCAGATAAGGGCGGCGATGCGGCCTGTCCACCGGCAACATCACGGGGGGCGCCGAAAGACGCAGGCTACGCTTACCGCATGTTTACCTTGTTGCGGTTAGACCCGGCGCATGAACATGGCGGCAACCGACAGACCTGAACGCCCCGCGCGGCTTGTCCTGCTCGACGGGCTGGGCTGCGCGGCGTCGCCGCGATCGGCGTGGTACTGTTCCATGCCCAGTTGAGCGGCGCCGGCCACGCCTTCTCGCGAGGGTATCTGTTCGTCGATCTGTTCTTCCTGCTGTCCGGCTTCGTGCTGACACTGGCTTTCGAGGCGCGCTTTGCCGGCGGACTGGCGGCAACGCCATTCCTGCGCCAGCGCCTGCGCCGGTTCCTGCCTATGGTCGCGGTGGGCAGCGTCACAGGATTTCTCGCCATGCTGGGGGGCGACTATCCCCTCATCGCCTGCGTTCTTGCCCTTGTGGTATCTGCTGCAATGATTCCGCTGCCGATGGCCACCATGTTCCCGCTTAACCCGCCACAATGGTCGCTGATGATCGAATTGGCTGCCAACGCCGTCCACGCGCGCTGGCTGCACCGTATGACAAGTGCGCGGCTGCTGATACTGGCCTGTGCCTGCGCGCTGGGCATGGCGGTAATGATGGCGCGCGCCGGGCACGGCGATCTGGGCGCCGGGATCGCGCCGTTGCCGACTGGCGTGCTGCGGGCGGGCTGGTCCTATACGCTGGGCATCGTCCTTGCCCGCATCTGGCGCGAACGCCGGCCGACACCGCTGCTGGACTGGCGCATCGCCCTGTTACTGCCGGTGCCCATCGTCATCGTCATTCCATTTCTGCCGCTCGCGCCCTGGGCCGGCGATGTCATCGTCATCACCATGGTCTTCCCCGCCTTGTTCTGGATCGCCGCCTGCGCAGTCCCGCCGTTATCGGGAGAGCGCATCCTGGAAGCGCTCGGAGCGATATCTTTCCCGCTATACGCGGTGCATTTCCCGATCCTGATGCTGTCAGACAGGTTTGGCGGCGGCGAGCAGGGCCGCTTCATCGGCATCTTCGCAGCTTTTATCGTTTCCGCTGCTCTCGCCTGTGCCTCCTCACGCAAACAAGCGGCCCGCAGGCCCGTACCGGTTCCGCTTGCCGACGCTTGACCTGTCATAACCATGCGCTAGTCGCTTGGATTATGGCCTACCCCGTCTCCCCGCTCGCCTCGCCCTTCCCCGCCCTGCCCGCGATCGCGGGGGTGACGCCGCATGTCGTGCGCGCCGGTTACAAGGACTGGGGCCGCTGCGACCTCACCTATGTCACGTTTGAGGCAGGCACCGCCGTCGCGGGCGTCTTTACAAAGAACCTGTGTTGTTCGAGCGAGGTAGAACTGGGCCGCGACAACATAGTTCAAGGGCGTGCCCGTGCATTGGTGGTTAACGCGGGTAACTCCAACGCCTTCACCGGCTACCGTGGCCGCGAGGCGGTGGAGCAGATCATGGACCAGGTTGCCGCCCACATCGGTGCTCCGCGTGAGCAGGTCTTCGTCTCCTCGACCGGTGTGATTGGCGTGCCGCTGCCCAAAGACAAGGCACGCGAAGGCGTTGAAAAGGCGCTCACCGCCCAGCCCTGCACCTGGGAAGACGCCGCCAACACCATCGCCACCACCGATACTTTCGCCAAGGGCGCGGCGGCAACGGCGATGATCGGCGATACCAAGGTCACGATCAGCGCCATCATCAAGGGCTCGGGCATGATCGCGCCGGATATGGCGACGATGCTCGGCTATCTGTTCACTGACGCAGCGGTGGAGCCGGCGTTCCTGCAGGCCTGCCTTTCCGCCGCAAACCTGCGCACTTTCTCGTGCATCACCGTCGATTCGGATACGTCCACCAGCGACACCGTACTGGCGTTTGCCACCGGCAAGGCAGGCAATGCCCCGCTCACCTCATTCCAGAGCGATGGCGCCCATGCTTTCGCCGCTGCCGTCCATGACGTGTGTCGCCAGCTTGCCCACCTCGTCGTGCGCGACGGCGAAGGTGCGCAAAAGTTCATCGCCGTAGCCGTCACCGGTGCCGTCTCGGATGAGAGCGCCCGCAAAGTCGGCATGGCCATCGCCAACTCGCCGCTGGTCAAGACCGCCATCGCGGGCGAGGACGCCAATTGGGGCCGCGTCGTCATGGCGGTGGGCAAGGCAGGGGAACCGGCCGACCGCGACAAGCTCTCGATCGGCTTCGGCGGCACCTGGGCGGCACGCGAGGGCGTGCCCCTGGCCGATTACGACGAGGCCCCCGTGGCCGCGCACCTCAAGGGCCACGACATCTCGATCGAGGTCGACCTGGGCCTTGGCGACGGCAGCGCTACCGTGTGGACCTGCGACCTGACCCACGGCTACATCTCGATCAATGCCGATTACCGGAGCTGACATGGCCTCTCCCATATTCACGCTCTGGGGGCGGCTGAACTCCCACAATGTCAAGAAAGTCGCCTGGTTCGCCGAGGAACTGGGCCTCAAATATGTGCGTAATGATATCGGCGGCCAGTTCGGCTATACCGAAGACTATCTCGTCAAGAATCCAAACCGCCTGATCCCGATGATCGAGGATGGCAAGGTCGTACTGTGGGAATCGAACGCGATCCTGCGCTACATGGCAGCCGAATACGGCGGAGAGCGCTGGTTCCCGCGCGATCCCATCGACCGCGCACTGGCCGACCGCTGGATGGATTGGCAATTCGCTTATGCCGAGGCGCAGCGCGTGCCTTTCCTCAGCCACGCCCGCACCCCGCGCGAAGACTGGAACCACGAAGCTATCGCCACGGGCGTCGCCGCCTGCGCCCGCCACATGGCTGTGCTGGACAAGTACCTTTCGGGAAAGCCCTGGCTGTCGGGCGACACCTTCGGCATCGGCGACATTCCCATGGGCGTCTACGCCTATACCTGGTTCAGCCTGCCCTTCGAAAAGCCCGAATTCGCCGCCGTGACCGATTGGTACACGCGGCTGTGCAAGCGCCCTGGCTTCGCCGCCCAAGTGATGATCCCGCTGACGTGATAACGCCCGCCCTCCACGCCGCCGTCGAAGCCATCATGCGCGAGGCGAGCGAGCGTGCGATCCTGCCGCACTACCAGTCGCTTGCCGCCAGCGAGATCGACAACAAGGCGGTGGACGACGTCGTCACCATAGCTGACCGCGAAGCCGAAGCCCTGCTGACGCAGCGCCTTTCCGCCCTGCTGCCCGAAGCGGCGGTGGTCGGCGAGGAAGCCGTGTTCGAGGACGCCTCCGTGATGGAGCGCCTGAAAGATGGCCTGTGCTGGATCGTCGATCCGGTGGACGGCACCAACAACTTCGCCGCCGGCAAGCCGCCCTTTGGCGTGATCGTGGCGCTGGCGGACCGGGGCGAAATTCTCGGCGGCTGGATACTCGACTGCCTCAGCGGCCGGTTCTGCCATGCCGGCCTGGGCACCGGGGCCTGGATCAACGGAGAGCGGATCACCGCCCGCACCACTGGCGAAAGCACGCCGATCGCGGCCATCTCGACGATCTTCCTCGATGAAGGCGCGCGCGAGAAAGTGCTCACCCACATCGCCCCGCACTACCGCCTTGTCGACATCCCGCGCTGTGCTGCCGAACAGTACCCGCGCCTGCTGCTGGGCACCAACGACATATCGGTGTTCAACCGCACGCTGCCCTGGGACCACGCGGCGGGCGTGCTGCTGCTGAACGAGGCCGGCGGCAAGGCTGCCCGCCCCGACGGCAGCGCATACCGCGCCGACGAATACGAACGCCGCGACCTCATCGGCGCCTCCAGCCCGTCGCTGTGGGACGACTTCGCAAAGATCGTCGCTAAAATCGGCTGACGCCTACCTTCTCTTCAGATGAGGGCTTTCAAGCCAAAGAAAAACCCCGCCGCATTGCTGCGACGGGGTTTTCAAACCTAGGAAACTCAGCCGATCAAAGCTCGGCTTCGAGCCAGCCCTTGAGCGCGTTCTTGGGCGCAGCGCCCAGCTTCTGCGCGACCGGCTGACCGTCCTTGAACAGCACCAGCAGCGGGATCGACTTGACGCCGATCTGCGCCGGAATGCCGGTGTTGGCCATGATGTCCATCTTGGCGATGATCACCTTGTCGGCCAGTTCCTCGCCGATCTCTTCGAGAGCCGGGCCGATCATTTTGCACGGACCGCACCAGTCGGCCCAGAAATCCACGAGGACGGGCTTGTCGGACTTGAGGACGTCGTCCTCGAAGCTGGCGTCGGTAACGGCAATGGTGGACATCGAATAGCTCCTGGGAAATGGGTCGGGGGAATAGGCTGATGCGCAATCTAGGGATGAAACGCGGGGACGCAACGCCGCGCGCATGAAAGCTTTACTCGCGCACCGTCAAGTCCGGCTTGTGCAATGCCAGAACTTCAGCCGGAACTTCGATCAGCAGCGGCACGGCGGTGTAGAGCAGCGCCACCTCCACGTCGCGTCCCGGAAACGTCGCTTCCAGTGCGGCGGCATAGGCGCCCATCTGGCGCAGCACCCCTTTCGGCACCTTGTCCAGACTTTCGGGCGGACGGCGCGCGCTTTTGTAGTCGACGACGCGGATGCGCGTCGGCTCGATCACCAGGCGGTCGATCGTACCGGCAACCACCTGCCCGCCCACGACCGCCGCCACCGGCACTTCGGCAAGGCTGTCGGGCGCGAACAGGTCTGCCCATGCAGGGTTGCCCAGCACGGCCATCGCGCTGCCCAGCATGGCCGCGCGGTCCTCGTTACCAAGGTCTGCCGCGTGGCGCTCCAACCAGGCCGAACCGGCGCTTTCGCGCGCATCGGGTACCACTTCGGGCAAACGTTCGAGCAGTTTATGCACCAGCGTACCGCGCCGGGCAGCATCGCTCCCCGCTCCCGGCGGGAACGGCGGATCGGGCGCATCGTCCTCGCCCAGCGCGGAAGGGGCGAGCGGGCGCGGCGGGCGCGGTTCGGCGGGCGGTCCGCGCTCCAACCAGACCGGCAGCGGATCGCGCAAGTCCAGCTGCGCCGCAGCGGCTTTCACCGGGGTGGAAGCCGCCAACCCGCCATGCTCGCATCGCGCGCCCCATATCGGATCGGCAACCTCGGCCCCGACGGGGAACACGTCGCGCAGACGCGCATACCAGCTTTTCGGGCTAGGCCCCTCGCGATCCTTCGGCCCCAGTGCGCCGCCCACAAACAGCGCTTCCTCGGCGCGCGTCATCGCGACGTAGAGCAGCCGCCAGTGCTCCTGCTCGTCAGCGCTGCGCGCATTTTCGATATGCGCGGCAATGCGGCCGTGCTTCTCGTCCTTCGAGAGCGGCGGCAAGGGGATCACGCGCGCCTCGTTGGCTGGATCGGGCAGGTCCATGCCCCGTTCACGCGCGTTGTCGGGATTGCTGGTGGCATCGGCAAGGATGACGATTGGCGCCTGCAGGCCTTTTGAGCCATGCACCGTCATCACCCGCACCAGACCTGCGGCATTGTCCGCCTCGCGCTTTAGCTCGCCGTCGCCGGCATCGAACCACGCAAGAAAGCCCGCAAGGCTGGGCGTATCGGTGACGACATAGGCCTTTGCGGCATTGAGCAGTTCGTCGATCGGATCGTTAGCCTCGGTGCCCAGCCGCGCGACCAGCCGGCGCCGCCCCTGCCACGGGCCGACCAGCAGCCAGTGCAGCAAATCCTGCGGTGGATTGAAATCGGCGCGCCCGAGGAGATCGACCAGCTGCGCCATGACCGCAGCCACTTCAGGCTCGCGCGAGCGGCGCAAATGCTCCCACAAAGCCGTGTATTTCGGGCGATAGGCATGGGCGAGAAGCTGCTCCTGGCTCCACCCCACCAGCGGCGACACCAGCAAACCTGCAAGGTTGAGATCGTCGAGCGGCTGCACGGCAAAACGCAGCGCCGCAACCAGATCCTTGACCGCCAACGGCGCCCCCAGTCGCAGTCGATCGACGCCTGCGACCGGCACCCCTGCCGCATGGAGCCGCGCCACGATCAGCCCGGCCAGTTCCTTGCGCTGGCGCACCAGCACCATGATATCGCCCGCCCCCGCGCGGCGGGGCGTACCTTTGACCAGCGTCAGGCCGGGCCCATGCGGATCGAGCCATTCGCGGACCTGAAGCGCGATGCGCTCGGCCATTTGCCGGTCGGGCCGCGAAAGCCAGTTCGGCGCGGTCCCGTCTTCGCCGTCATCCTCGCCGGCGCCCTCGTCCTCGCCTTCCAAAGTATCACTGACCGGCCGCCACAGCGCAACGTAACCCTTGCGGTCCTGGCCTTCATGCCGTCCGGGCGGGACATCCAGCCCGAAGTTTGCGTGACCGATGCCGCTGATCGCCTCGTCCACGAAATCCAGCACTGTCTGCGCGGTACGGAAGGAACGGTCGAGTCCAAGCTCCAGCAGATTGCGCGGCGCAAAGGTGTTGCGCAGCATCTGCGCGTTCTGCGCGGCCTCGCCCATCTCGCGCCGCACGCGGTCGGCGGCGCGGCGGAAATTCTCGGGGCTGGTGCCCTGGAATCGGAAGATCGCCTGTTTGTAATCGCCGACGACGAACAGCGTGCGCATCAGTTCGTCAGGGCGGCCGCCGCCACCCCCGCGCCCCTCATGCTGGCCAAGCCCAGCCCAGAACTCGCCCGCCATGGCGAAGATGATATCCCATTGCGCCGCATTGGTATCCTGCGCCTCGTCGACGAGGATGTGGTCAAAGCGCCGGTCCAGCTTGTAGCGGATCCAGTCCGCCTGATCGCGATTGCCCAGCAGATCGGCGGCGCGGCGGATCTGGTCGTCGAAATCGATCAGCCCCTCACGTTGCTTCGCCTCGTCCCAGGCAATCGCGAACGCCCGGCCCAGGCGCAGCGCGGGAACCAGCCGATCAGCAAGGTCCAGCAGGCCCCGTGCACTGCAGATCGCATCGATGCGCTCGACCACGCGGGCGCAGTATTCGCCATAGGCAGGGTCGATCTTGTCCTGAGACTTGCTCGCCTTAGGTTCGCCCTTCTGCGTCAGGAACACGCCGGTCAGTGCGTCCAGCCCGGCCAGTCGCTGCGCACCATCGCCAAGCAGCCATTCACTGATCGTATCGACCGCGCCCAGTCCGGTCTTGGTGCCCCACTGGTGGTTCACCTCCATGCAGCGGCGCAGCGATACGACGTCGAATGCAGCATCCGAACATTGTCCAGCAAGCCAGTCACGGTCCGCCTCGGGCGATAGCCCGACCAGCCGCAGCACGTTGGCGCGCATATCGCCCGCTTGCCAACCACCGGGTCCAAACCATGCCGAGCGCGCGGAGGCGCAGCGCAGCAGGAACCCGAGCACGGCGTCAGGCCCATGCCGCAGCGACAGCCCCTCCACCGCTCGCAGCAAAGCCGGATCGCCCAGCGGATCGTCCTGCGCATTCACCAGGAGATCCGCCAGCACCTGCCGCGCCAGCAGTTCGCGCTCGCGCTCTTCCATCGGGCGGCTGCCGGGGATAAGATCGGCTTCCTGCGGGAACGTCGCCAGCAGCCACTGCGAGAAGGCATGGATCGTGTCGATCCGAAGCCCCCCGCCCGGGCTGTCGAGTACCGAGGCGAACAGCGTGCGCGCCCGCGCCTTGCTCTCTGCGCTGGCGGTCGCGCCTATGGCAGCCAGCCGCATCCCCAGCGCGGTGTCGTCCAGCCGCACCCATTCGGCCAGAGTGCCGTTGATGCGGGCAGCCATTTCCGTCGCGCCCGCCTTGGTGAACGTGAGGCACAGAACTTGAGAAGGCTCGATATTAGGTTGCAGCAAAAGCCGCAGCACGCGCGAGGACAACACCTGCGTCTTGCCGGTCCCAGCCGACGCGGAAAGCCACACCGTTTCCTGCGGATCGACCGCAAGCATCTGGTTGCCGTGCAGCGGGTGGACGGTTGCCGCGCCGCTCATACCGCGTTTTCCCCGCCTTGCGCCGAAGTGCCCCCCAACGTCGTGATCCATTCGTCCAGCCGCATCAACTGGTCGTAATCGGCATAGCTGCCCAGCTCCGGGTTGAGCCGTGCCACGAAGGCTTCGTCGCCTAAAATCCATCGATCCAGCGCATCGTCGAGGTAGCGCATCGTCTCTGGCAGAAAGTCCTCACGCGGGATGCCCGACTTCTTGCGACCTTCCAGCACGGGTTCGAATTCATAGCCCATGCTGCCGTCCTTGGCCTTCGCCATCGACCAGTATTCAAAGGCATTCGCTTTGCCCGACACCCCCTCGAACCCGCCGGCTTCGGCGATCAGCGCAACAAGGCCGAGCTGCAATGCAAAGCCTTCCTCCACGCGCCGACCGGTCGGCGGCTGGCCGGTCTTGTAGTCCACCACGGCAAGGGAACCATCCTCGGCCCGGTCCAGACGGTCGGCGCGGCCGTGAATACGGATATCGCGGTGCTGCATGTCGCCCCATGCCTCCACCGCAAGCACTTCACGGCCATTGGCCTTGGCAGCAAGGATCTTGCGCTCGAACGTCTCCAGCGCGGCAGACAGGCGCGGCCACCACAGCACCCGCATCAGCGGATGCGCGTTCTGCTGCGTCAGCACATCTTGCGCAATGGCGTGCAGGCCGCCTTCAGGCTCACCCGCGCGGTGCCACAGTTCCATGATGAGGTGCGCGACTTCGCCCTTCCACGCCGCGCTCGGCTCGGCATCAAGACCATCGAGGCTACGCAGGGCCAGGATCGCGCTGGCGTAGAACTGGTAGGGATCGCCGCGCAGGCGGTCCAGCCCGGTCACCGAAAGATCGACTCGGCGCTGCTCCGCCGAGGGACTGGGCTGCGGGCGCGGATGCGGCGGCACGGATGCTGCATCGTCGATCAGGCGAGCCAGGCGCAGCGCCTCACTCTCAAGGTGGCGCCCCAACTGGTCGCCCAGCATTGCGCGCACCCGCAGCACGAAGCGCGAGGGGATCACCGGCCCGCCCTCGTCGCGCTGCGCCCAGCTCAGCACCACTTCGGGCGCACCTAATGCTGCCGCCAAATCGTGCGCGGCAAGGCCAATGCGGAAGTCCGCGCCCGGCACCCCGAGTGAGCGCAGCACCGCCGGCGGCAGCAACGAATCCTGTGTCGGGCTGGCCGGCCAGACCCCCTCGACAAGCCCGCCGCAGATGACCAGATCGGCCCGGCTCATCCGCGCTTCGAGCAGGCCATAGATCGAGACGCGCGGGTGCCCGCCCCAGGGCGGACGCACCGAGGCGCGGTCCATCGCATCTCGCAACACGGCGTGCAGTTCACGCGGATCGAGCAGGGTTCCCGCAGCCGCCGCGGCATCGCGCAGTTCTTCAACGAAGGCGCCCAGCGCGCGGCCGTCCGCTCCGCTCCACACCGTCTCGCCGCACAATGCCTCCGCAGCATCGGCCAGCATTCCGAGCAGCTTCTCCAGCGGCTCGGCATCGGTCAGCGCGAACAGAGGAGTGAGCAGCGTTTCCACCTCGCCCCACCAGTCTCCCAGCTTCGCCTCCTGCGCCTTGGCTGCAACCGGTGCGAGGCCGACGCCGGGGCGCGGCCCCCGCAGAGCAAGGTCCAGCCGCCGCGCACTCTCCAGCCAGCGTGGGCGGCGTTCGCCTGCGCCTGCCAGCGGATGGACCAGCAGCGCCACCAGCGGCACCGGGGCGGCCTGCTCGGCAACCACTTCCGCCACCAGTAGCATAAGGCGCCCGGCGGCGGTCTGCGGCAAGGGGCGACCGGCGGTGTCGTCGGCCGCGATGCCCCAGCGTTCCAGATGCGCGACGACGCGCGCGGCAAGGCCCCGGTCGGGCGAGATCAGGGCAACGCGGCGCTCGGGCGTTTCCAGCGCCTCACGCATCAGCACGGCGATAGCCTGCGCCTCCTCGCCGGGGTGAGTGCTTTCCATCAGCCGCACGCCGGAAAGGCGGCGATGTTCGGCGGGAAGGTCTACCCACGCCGCAGATGCGCGCGGCGGCAGGAACAGGTTGGAGATCACGCGGCGGCGCTCCGGCGGCGCCGCGGCGGGGCCGGAGCGGTGCCAGGGCTGCACTTCGTCGCGCCGCAGATCCATGCGGTTGAGCAGCAGTTTTAGGTGGTACTGCGGGTGTGTAACCGCATCGCCGCGCCCGAACGGCGGATCGTCATACTGAGCCGGATTGCCCGCAGTGCCGAGTTCGTCCCAGACCTCTGCATCAAGCGACAGGTCGAGGTCGGGCAGGACGACGCTGCCCTGCTCCATCTCGCTCACCACCCGCAGCAATTTTGCGAGAGCAGGCGATGCGCCCGTCACGCCCGCTGCCACCACGGGCCACGCAGGCGGGCTTTGCGCCCAGCGCGCGGCGGCGTGATCGAACAGGCGATTGCGGCGTTCCGGCGCGTCGATTTCTCCGCGCGCGGCGAGTTCGGCGATCCAGTGCTGCTGCACCATCAGGAAGGTGCGGGTATTGTCGGTCCAGTGCCCCGCCATCTCGCCGACGATGCCGATCACGCGGTCGGAAAGAAGGTCGATCGGGGCAATACCCTCGGCCAGCAGGCGGTCCATCGTGCGCCCGATTTCCCAAGCGCGTCGCAGCAATGCCGCGCCCTTTCCGGCGGTATCGCCTTCGACTTCGCGCAAGTAACGGGCCAGCCGCAGCCAGCGCCGCGTCGGGTCCGCAGCCGGCGGAATATCCGCCGCCCCCAGCGGATCGAGCAGGGGGCCCAGCGTCTCGTCCAGATCGAGATCGCCAACTACCACCATGCGCGGCAGCAGCAGGCCGGTGCCCGAATGGCGCACGAAAGCCTCGGTCATCGTGCGCACCGTGCGGCGGCTCGGCAGCAGCAGCGTCAGCCGCGCAAGGCCAAGCTCGCCTTGCGCGTAACGCGGCACGAGGCCGGCGACCAAGGCATCGGCAAATCCGCGATGCGCAGCAATCGAGTAGACTTTGGGGCCACCTTTACCGAGCGTCGCCTTCTCAGGCACGCGTCAGCCATTCCTCGGTGGGCTTGATGGCCGAAGGCTCACCCACCTCGCACCACAGGCCCATATGCGAAACGCCGTAGAGGCGGCCTTCCTCGATCGCGCGGCTCCACAATACATTGGTGGAGAACGCCCCTTCAGGGGCATCGCGCAGCAACCGCTTCGAAACAAGTTGGATGCCGGTGTAGATGAACGGGGCGACGCGGCTTTGCCGGCGGCGCGAAACCCGCCCCGCAGCATCGAGGTGAAAGTCACCCTCGCCCCGGTAATTCCGCGCGCGAGTATGCGGCACCACGAGCAGCAGCGCATCCATCCGCTCCGCGTCCCAGCACTGCGACAGTTCCGAAAAGACGTCAGTGGGGCCGTCGATCCAGATGTTGTCGCTGTTGAGACAGAAAAACGGATCGGGGAGCAGTGAGGCCGCGCGCACCATGCCGCCGCCCGTCTCCAACAGTTGGTCGCGCTCGTCAGACAGCGCGACCTGCGGTGCGGACTTGCGGACCTTCAGATGCCCTTCCAGCGCGTCGGCCATGTAGTGGGCATTGACTACCGCATGGGCGATGCCGGCAGCGCCAGCCTTGTCCAGCGCATGGTCGATCAGCGACTTGCCCGCCACGCGCACCAGTGGCTTGGGCTGGCTGGCGGTGAGCGGACGCATGCGCTTGCCCAGCCCGGCAGCCAGGATCATCGCCGTATCGCTGGCGAGCGGCTTTTCACTCATCGCTCGAAAGTGCCCCCGTCGGCATCGCGCAGGGCGGCCGGAATGTTCGAATCAAACCACGCCGCGAGCGGCCCAAGCGCCGGGTGCGCGAGATCGCGCTCCAGCATGGCCCAGACGCGCGGGATCAGATCGAGGTAGCGCGGCTTGCCGTCACGGCGCCACAGGCGCACGAAGATGCCGATGATCTTGATGTTACGCTGCGCGCCAAGGCGGGCGTAATCGGCCAGGAATGTATCGGCATCGGCGCCGGATTTGCGCACGTAATGGTCGAACATCTGCGCCTCCAGCTCGGGCGAGACATCGCGGCGCGCGTCCTGCAGCAGCGACACCAGATCGTATGCCGGGTGGCCCACCAGAGCGTCCTGGAAGTCGAGCAGGCCCTGCTTTTCCAGACTGCCGAGCAGCATGATATTCTCTGCGTGATAATCGCGCAGCACGGTGACGCCGCTCTGTCGCTGACGGCCGAGAAGCTCGCCCATGACCGATTCCCAGGCGGAAGCGAAACCGGCGACATCGACGTAAAGGTTCTGCGCGGTGCAGTACCAGTCGATGAACAGCCGCACTTCGCGCTGGTACTCACTCATCGAATAGTCGCGGAAAGGCCCCGGCGGCAACTGGTGCAGCCTGGTCAGCGCATCTACAGCCGCGCCGTAGATTGCAGGCTCGTCATCCGGCCACTGATCGAGGTAGTCGCGCATGCGCGCCTCGCCGAAATCCTCGATCAGAACGAGACCGCGTGCTGCGTTCTCCGCCAGGATATGCGGCGCCCGCATTCCGTTGGCGTCGAGCCAGTGCGCCGCGCGCAAGTACGGTTCCGGGTCTTCGTTCGGCGGCGGTGCGTCCATCAGCATGGCGGTTTCGCCGCTGGCCTTGCGCACGCGGAAGTAGCGCCGGAACGAGGCGTCACCAGGTAATGGCTCCACCTCGGCAGCCCCCCAACCGGCGGCGGCTAGGAAAGCGTCGACGCCCTCGGGCAGGGACGTGGCGGGCAAGGGGACAGTGTTCTGCGTCATCGTGGCATCCGCCCTAGCCAATCTGGCCCACCTTCGACAATGGCGATCCTGCCCTCTTCCGCAACTTCCAGCGTGATTGAAAGGCAGCCCGGCTCATGCGCGAAGCCGCCGGCGTGATCGGGCCACTCGGCGATGAGCGCGGCGCCGTTGCGGTAATCGTCAAGACCGATCTCCTGGGCCTCGTCCGGATGCTTTAGGCGGTAGAAGTCTGCGTGGACCAGCGGCAGCCTAACACCGGGCGGATCGTAGGGCTCGATGATGGAGAAACTGGGCGACGGCACTTCGCCTTCATGCCCCAATCCGGCGATGATCGAGCGGGCGAGCGTGGTCTTGCCCGTGCCAAGGCCGCCGGTCAGCGCGACGACATCCCCGGCGCGCAGTTCCTGGGCAATCGCACGGCCAAGGCGGTCCATCGCGGCAAGATCAGGCAGCGCGATCATGGCAGTTCGATGATCGCGCTGGTGCCCTTGCCCGGCTCGGAAGCGAGGCGCAGCGATCCGCCGTGCGCTTCCACCAACTGCCGGGCAAGCGGCAGGCCAAGGCCCTGGCGGCGGTCCACGCTTTTACCGTCGGCGCTTACTTTCATGCCATCAAGCGCGCGGGCGAGACTGCGGCTGTCGAGCCCGGCGCCCTTGTCCTGGACCACGATCCGCACAACATCCTCCCCTGCAGCCGACTTGCGCCGCGAGACATGGACGAGCACGCGGGCCCCGCGCGGCGAGGCGGCGATGGCGTTGTCGACGATATGGCCGATGGCGCGCGCCAGCCGGCGGCGGTCGGCCACCAGCGGGCGCATCAGGCCATTGGCCTGCAGGTCCAGTGTCAGCCCCGCCTTCTGCAGCCGCCCTGCCCTCTCCTCCACCACGGTGCGCACGAAGGGCATCGGGTCGATCTCCTCCAGCTTTAGCGGAAGCAGGCCCGCTTCGCTTTGCGAAAGATCGAGCAAGCTGTCGATATGCTCGCCCAGCTGCGCCGAAGCGGTGATGATCGAGACGACGTAATCCTTGCCCGCATCGCTCAGATCGCCGCCGAGGCCAGTTTCCAGCATCTCGGCAAAGCCGCCGATCGAGGTCAGCGGAGTGCGCAGTTCCTTGCTCATGTTGGCGAGGAAGCGGGTCTTGATCGCATCCGCCTCTATCAGTGCGGCGTTGCTTTCGCGCAGGGCGTCTTCGGCCTTTTGCGAATCGGTGATGTCCAGCACCGCCAGCAGGCCATTGCCATCAGGCAGCGGCACCCCGGCAAATTCCAGCATTCGTCCGTCCGCCAGCGCGATGCGCCCGCCGGTCTGGTTGCGGTCGAGCGTAGCGGCGCGCACGACGTTGCCGACCGTTTCCGCCTCGACCGGCCGTTTCAGGCGCGAGGCGATCTTGCGAAGCAGCGCTTCGATATGGGGGTGGGTGTCGAGGAACTCGTTCTCCAGCCCCCAGTCGGCGGCGAAGCGGCGGTTCCAGATCTGCATCCGGCCATCGGGCGCAAACACCGCGATCGATTCGAACAGGCTGTCGAACGTGGCGGTACGGGTTCGCAGCAGGGTATCGCGCATGGCGGAAAGTCGCAGCTGTTCGGTGCGATCCTCGACAATGAGCAGCAACCCGCCATCGGGGACAGGCTGGGCGACAATGCGCAAATGCGTGCCGTCCGCCAGCGCCCATGGCTCCTCCTGCGTGCTGCCGGCGGAGAACCATGCTGCCTTCTCGCGCCGCCACGCCGGAAAATCGCGCACCTCAGGCACGCGCCCGGCATCGCGCGCGGCATCGAGCAGGCGTTCGAACGCAGGCGGATCGACGAGGATGCGGCCATCCAGCTTGAACAGGCGCTGGAACGGCTGGTTGGCGAACGTCAGGCGGCGCTTGGCGTCGAACTGAGCAACACCGGCGGAGAGCTGGTCGAGCAATGCGCGCTGCGCCTCGCGGAAGGCGCGGAACGAGCGGGACATTTCCTCAAGGTCTTCGATGTCGACGGCATATCCTGCCACCCCATCATCACCCAGCGGCAGGTCACTAACGCGTAAGGCGCGGCGCTGGCCGTCGATGGTGGTGGAGACGATACGCTCGATCGGGATGCCCTTTTCCATCGCCTGACGCGCGACGTGTCCGGGGGCGATGCCGTCCACCGCCTCGATCAATTCAGTGCCCTTGGCGACCACCGCATCGGCGCTCTCAGCCCCCACGGCCGCGACATAGGCATGGTTGACCAGCTGCAGTTCGCCGTCCGGGCGGCGGAACCACATCGGCATCGGCGCGGCCTCGATCAGCGAGACGAGCGCGTGGAAATCGCCGCGCGCGCGGGCCGCTTCATCGCGCAGGCGGGTGAGTTCGGTCTCGCTGTCGCTGAAGTCGAAGACCCAGACCATCGCCGCGCCGCCGGGGGATACCTGCGGGTCGGCAAGGTGCCCGCGCAGGGCCAAGCTGCGGCTCGATCCGTGGGGCGTCGCCACCATGCGGAACGGTGCGGCAGTCTTCTGGCAACGGCGCACCGCTTCGGTCAGTTCGGCCAGCTTGTCGGCAGGCAGGCCCTTCCCGTTTCCATCGAGTTCGGAAAGATATTGCGGCACCCCGTCCAGCCCCAGCCACTGACCAAGGCGCGGGCTGGCCTCGATCCGGCCATCGGTGCGCACCAGCAGAGGCAGCGCCGGAGATTCCTCGACCATGCGGCCAAGACGGCGGGCGGAACGAAGTTGATGTTCGGCGCGGTTCTGCCGGGCGCGGGCGGCCAGCACGGCCCAGGCGGCAGCCATGGTCCAAGCGCCGAGCAGCAGGCCAATCAGAACGGGCAGGAAGCGGGAGAATTCCATTGCGCTAGGCTATGATGCGCCCCGCCGGTGCTGACAATGGGGAATGGCGCGATTCCGGTAGATACGCGCGCCGGACGGGCGCATGAAATCGTCCGCCGGCGAAAACGGGATTACGCCTGAAGCGATCACGCAGCCGAAAAAGAACATCGGGCCGGGGCCGGGGACCACAATGAGCAGGTTCGACTTCGACAGGGCGCTTGAGGTGGATGCATACCGCCGAAAACCGCGACCCAGCCCACGAGGACTGCCCGATACACCTCAGCGCCCTTACACCTCGGGAGCAATGAGTGGGTTGAAATTATAACCAATATGGTTCATGACGTTAGAATGCTGCCAGCGTCCCACCCGCCCCGCTCGGGCTGAGCCTGTCGAAACATCCGAAACCGTGCGCGGCTTTCAGCCGTGCGGTTCGTCCGTCCCGGTGCCAATTGCTGCTAAGATATGAGCCTGCGCCGCCGTCGCCTCGGCGATCAGGGTGCGCAAGGCCGCTGCGGTGTCGCCCAGCAACCGCGCGCTGACCGGCAGTTCGCCGTTGATGAAACGCCGCAGCGCCCGCTCGTCGATACCCAGGCGCCGCGAGGATGCGGTAACGCCGCCAAATACCTGAATACAATGGGCAAAGTGGTCACGCAGATCCTCGGCGGGGACTGATGCGGTCATTGTTCTTCCATTCCTTTAGGCGGCAACATGCAGCTCCGGGCATTCGGCAAGGCTGGCGCGCCCGTCAACCCCCGAAAGCTTGCTGCCGCCGCGCCACGACAAAAGGGCGCATCCTTGCGGACGCGCCCCTCTGTGGATCGGATCGAAAATCGATCAGTAACGGTAGTGGTCCGGCTTGAACGGGCCGGCCTCGGGCACGCCGATGTAATCGGCCTGCTTCTTGGACAGCACGGTCAGCTTGACGCCCAGCTTTTCGAGGTGGAGCGCGGCGACCTTTTCGTCGAGGTGCTTGGGCAGCACGTAGACGCGGTTTTCGTACTCGGCGCTCTTGGTGAACAACTCGATCTGCGCCAGCGTCTGGTTGGTGAAGCTGGCGGACATCACGAAGCTGGGGTGGCCGGTGGCGCAGCCAAGGTTAACAAGCCGGCCCTTTGCGAGGATGATGATCTGCTTGCCGTCCGGGAACGTGACGAGATCGGTGCCCGGCTTCACTTCCTTCCACTCGTAATTGTCGAGCGCCGAGATCTGGATCTCGCTGTCGAAGTGGCCGATGTTGGACACGATCGCCTTGTCCTTCATCGCGGCCATGTGCTCGCCGGTGATGACGGCTTCGTTGCCGGTCGCGGTCACAAAGATGTCGGCGCGCGTAACGGCGTCTTCCATGGTGACCACCTCGTAGCCTTCCATCGCCGCCTGCAGTGCGCAGATCGGATCGACTTCGGTGACGAGAACGCGGGCGCCGCCGTTACGCAAGCTGGCGGCCGAACCCTTGCCGACATCGCCGAAGCCGGCGACGCAGGCGACCTTGCCGGCCAGCATAACGTCGGTGGCGCGGCGGATCGCGTCGACCAGCGATTCACGGCAACCGTAGAGGTTGTCGAACTTCGACTTGGTGACGCTGTCGTTCACGTTGATCGCGGGGAACGGCAGCTTGCCTTCCTTGGCGAGGTGGTAAAGGCGGTGAACGCCGGTGGTGGTCTCTTCCGAAACGCCCATGATCGCCTTGACCGAAGCGGTCAGGTAGCCCGGACGCGCCTTGAGGAAAGCGTTCAGCGCGCGCACGAACTCGATTTCCTCGGCGTTCGAAGGCTCGAACAGAGTCTCGCCAGCTTCGACGCGCGCGCCCCAGAGCGCGAACATGGTGGCGTCGCCGCCGTCGTCGAGGATCAGGTTGGCGGTGAGTTCCGGGTTTTCATCGGTCGCCCAGTCGAATATCTTGCCGACGTAGTCCCAGTAATCGGACAGGCTCTCACCCTTGATCGCATAGACCGGGATACCGGCAGCGGCGATGGCGGCTGCGGCGTGGTCCTGCGTCGAGAAGATGTTGCAGGTGGCCCAGCGCACTTCGGCGCCGAGCGCGACGAGCGTCTCGATCAGCACGGCGGTCTGGATCGTCATGTGCAGCGAACCGGTAATGCGCGCGCCCTTGAGCGGCTTGCTGTCGCCGAATTCGGCGCGCAGGGCCATCAGGCCCGGCATCTCGGTTTCGGCGATGTCGATTTCGGTGCGGCCGAAGTCGGCAAGCGACAGGTCGGCGATCACGTAGTCTTGAATGGCGGTCGAGGCAGTGGCCAAGGGAAAGCTCCTGGGGTTTGTCACGTCGGCGCTACGCACGGGACGAACCCCGAGCGCAGCTCCGACAATGACGCATCCCTATCGTTTCCACCCGGCGGTGGCAAATATAAAGATATCTTTATATGATTGCCGCGCCGCATCCTTACCGTGCGTCGCACCGTTTCACCGAACTGGCGGCACAGATTGTCGGTTAGTGGGCACGGACTGGAATTTCCCATCGGCCAGCCGTTGTCGAAGCACCGTGCCGCCCTATATCTCCCGCGACGCAAGTGCGCCTGAACGAAAGGACGAATTCATGACCATCGCCGTTGGAGACAAACTGCCCGACGTCAAGTTCATCAAGGTCGGCGAAGGCGGTCCCGAACCGGTCCAGAGCGCGGACTTCTTCGCTGGCCGCAAGGTTGCGCTGTTCTCGGTTCCCGGCGCCTTCACGCCGACCTGCTCGGCCAAGCACCTTCCCGGTTTTGTCGACAAGGCCGCAGACCTCAAGGCCAAGGGCATCGACGAGATCGCCTGCACCGCCGTCAACGATGCGTTCGTGATGGGCGCCTGGGGCAAGGCTTCGGGCTCGTCCGACGTGACCATGCTGGCAGACGGCAATGCCGACTTTGCCAAGGCCGTGGACCTGGTGATGGACGGTTCGGGCTTCGGCATGGGCACGCGCGGCCAGCGCTTCTCGATGGTCGTCAATGACGGTGTCGTCGAGCAGATCAACGTCGAGGCTCCCGGCACGTTCGAGGTTTCCTCGGCGGACCACATGCTCGGCCAGCTCTGATCCTCAGAACCGGCTGATCGCACGAGGGCGGCCTTTCCATCGGGAATGGCCGCCCTTTTTGCATGGTACGCAGCCATCGGCAGGGCGTTGGAAGGCCCGCCCGCCTTGTCGCCCACCTGTACCCGGGTTAGCACGATTGAACAGGCTCACTTCGGGAAACAGCATATGTCACGTTCGGTTATCGTCACCGGTGGTTTCGGCGTTCTGGGCGAGGCGGTGGCGCAAGCCTTCGCCCAAGGCGGCGACAAGGTGGCACGGATCGACTTCGCACCCGAAGCCAGAAACGCCCTGCCCGGCGCGCTCGACATCGGCGGGATTGACCTTACCGATGCCGCTTCGACCGGAGCGGCACTGGCCAAAGTCACGGCGGTGCATGGCGGGATCGACGTTCTGGTCAATGTCGCCGGAGGCTTTACCTGGGAAACGCTGGAAGGCGGCTCGATCGAGGCCTGGGCGCGGATGCAGTCGATGAACCTGCTGACGGCGGCCACGATTACCCAGCTTGCCCTGCCCGCGCTCAAGGCCTCTGCGGCGGGGCGCATCGTCAACATCGGCGCCGGCGCCGCTAACCGGGCGGGTGCCGGAATGGGCGCCTATGCGGCGTCGAAATCGGGAGTCCACCGCTTGACCGAGGCACTGGCCGAGGAACTGTCGGGAACCAACGTAACGGTCAATGCGGTCCTGCCCAGCACGATCGACACCCCGGTCAACCGGGCCGACATGCCCGATGCGGATTTCTCGACGTGGGTACAGCCTGCCGCCATTGCCGATGTCATCGGCTTTCTCGCTTCAGACGGTGCGCGCGCGATCAGCGGCGCCCTGATCCCGGTTACACGCGGCGGCTGATTTTCAGCGCCGCCGGGGCACGTAGACGACAATCCCGTCCCGCGTCCAGATACAGCGCCACGCGCGGCTATCGGCCAGTTCTCCGGCGAGCGGCGCGTTGTGCTTCGCATCGAGCACGAATGCCGCCGGTTGCCATTTGTGTACGACGTCAACCAGCGGAACGATGCCGTTCTCGATCCCGCCGTTGTACTGCCACTCCTTGCGGGAATAGCGGTAATAGCGCCCGTCATAGGCGACATGCCAAGCCGGATAGCCGGCATCGATGATCGCGCCGCCGAAGGGGAAATCTCCGTAGACAGTGCCCCGCACGCCTTCCTTGCGCAGCCGTTCCACGGCAGCCAGCGGCAGGGTCGCGGCGAAACGCGTAGGTGCCAGCAGCGGCGCGAACAGGGTGACAAGGAGGATCGGGCCTACCACCCTTGCGGTACCCCAGCCGCTACCGGTGCCTGAACCGATGCTGCGTCCGTCATCAGGGCCGGGGCCGGCGCGCGCGATGACCGGGACCATCGCCACGGCCCAGAACAGCACGAAGCGATAGGCTGTGATCGTCATTAACAGCAGGCCGATCGCCGTCGCCAGTTCGCCGGCATCGATCCGCCGACGATTGCCCATGACCAGCCGCGCGGCCAGCAAGATCGTCACCAGCACCGGCACCGCATTCAAACGATTGCCGGAAATCCAGAGGGGCAGCCACTCGCTGGCGCCGATGGCGATGCTCGCTTCGGCATTCGCAGCGGAAGTGTGGACGATCGAAATGCCGTCAGGCGTCGCGAAAACCGCCGCCGCGCCGATCAGTGCCAGAACGCTCGTAGCTACCGGCAAGGTGCGGCTACGGTCGCCCAGCCAAGCAATCCAGCCCGGCAAGGACGCCAGCCCCATCGCGATGACGCCCACGCTGACCGAGGGGTGCAGGTTCTGCCACGCCACCAGTAGCGGAGTGCCCAGCGCAATGGTCAGCATGGGGCGCAGGCCTAGCCGCTGAAGGGCCAGAAGCAGCCCGAAGCAAAGACATGCAAAGCTCTGCGGGCGGATGCTCGCGGTCGGCAGCGCGGCGATGAAGGTCAGGACCAGCGCCAGCATGATCGCGGGCATCGCCGCGCCGCGCAAGCGGCAGGCGGCGGCCACGGCCCAGAAGCCGCCAAGCCAGCACACCGCATCCACCACCCGCAGCAGGTCCCAGCCGCCCACCCGCCGCGCCAGCGCCATCAGCGCCTGCCCCGCCCAAGCCACCGACGACATCGGATCGCCCAAGTGCAGCGCCGAGAAAGGCTCGTGCGAGATCGGCCCTGGGTGGTCGAGGATCAATTCGCCCAGCTTGAGCTGCCAGAAGATATCGACGTCCCACACGGCGCGCAGCAGAAGCACGAGCAGCATGGCAGCCGGGACCAACGCCAGCAGTATGCCCGCCGCGTTGACCTTCCTTTCTTGTGTGCTGCGAATATGGTCGATCATCTGCCTGTACGCCCCGGAAACATGCGTCTCTTGCCGCAGCCGCCTGCGCGTTCAAGCCCTCATGTTGAGCAATTGGGAAACGATGCCGGGTCAGTCCGTCTTCCAGCTCCCGGTGAGGACCTAACGCGCAGCCCGCCATGCAGCGTAGCCGGCGATGAGTTCGGGATATTCGTGCAGGTGCGGGAAGCGATCATAACGGCGCTCCACCTCGGTATGGAGCCAAGAGAGTTTTTCGGCTGCCTGCATTTCCACGTAAGGTAAAAACGCTCGCGGGTCGTCGAGCAGCGTTGCGCGCACATTGATGAACCCCATGGACGGGTCGACTTTTGTGAAGACCCAGGACTTGCACCAGGGGCAATGGTGGTGGTGCGCCTCGTCGCCATGAATACCGCCTACCTCGGGCTTCCCCGAAACCAGCTCGAACCCCTCGGTGGGAACGGAAATCGTCGTCGAGAAAGCGCTAGCGGTCATCCGCTTGCAGCCCGAGCAGTGGCACAGGCTTTCGATCAGGGGCGGCGCCGTCAACTGAAAGCGCACTTGCCCACAGCGGCAGCCACCTTCCA
Organism: Novosphingobium barchaimii LL02; assembly: GCF_001046635.1. Lineage (GTDB taxonomy): Bacteria > Pseudomonadota > Alphaproteobacteria > Sphingomonadales > Sphingomonadaceae > Novosphingobium > Novosphingobium barchaimii. The sequence continues at coordinate 365,596 of NZ_KQ130452.1, read as the reverse complement.
GAACATGCGCCTGTCCCATCACGTCCTCTTTCGCAGATCAGTACCCCATCAGGCTGAGCACTTCCTTGCGAGAACGCTCGTCCTCAAGGAAGGTGCCCATCATCCGGCTGGTGATCATGCTGACACCCGGCGTACGCACGCCGCGCGCGGTCATGCAGGCGTGGTTCGCCTCGATCACCACTGCCACGCCCTGGGGTTTTAGGTGCTGCCAGATGCACTGCGCGACTTCGGCTGTCAGGCGTTCCTGGATTTGTAACCGGCGCGCAAAGCCGTGCAGCACACGTGCCAGCTTTGAGATGCCCACCACATGGTCGCGCGGCAGATAGGCGATCGCCGCCTTGCCGATGATCGGCGCCATGTGATGCTCGCAGTGCGACTGGAACGGAATGTCCTTGAGCAGCACAACTTCATCGTAGCCGCCCACTTCCTCGAAAATGCGGGAAAGGTGAACCGCCGGGTCTTCCTGGTAGCCTTGGCAATATTCGAGCCATGCCCGCGCGACGCGCTTGGGTGTGTCGACCAGACCCTCGCGCGTCGGGTCGTCGCCTGCCCACTCGATCAGGGTGCGGATGGCGTCCTGCACATGTCCAGGGACTGCGGGCTTGCCCAAAGGTCCGTCCTGCAGATCATCCTCGTCGTGACCGACCAGACTGCTCATCCCTCTTGTTCCTTTTCAACCTGTTCATCAGGCGCATACGCATCAACCGTCCGTTGCGCCGGAACAACCCACGTCGCTCGATAGGCTCGAACATTTCGCCAGGGCGTTCCGGATCGAGCACCCCGCTCTTGCCGATTGCTCTTTCAGCTTCCGACAACTGTTTCAAGGGCAAGGGTTCGAGATATTTGCCAGTGCGCGGTGTCGCCCGGTTGAGGGCATCGACCATCGCCGCCATCGAACCGTGCCGCGCGATCCCCGCCGTCACTTCGGCTTCGGCGATACCGCAGTGCTCGGACAGCAAGCGGATCCGCAGCCCCGTGATCGTATCGCCCACATGAACATTAGCCGGACGCGCGGCATCGATGAAGACGTCGCATTCGCTGTCCAGCCCCATTGAACGGTTGTTCATGTTGGCCGAACCGACGCGCAGGATCTCGTCATCGACAATCGTCAGCTTGGCATGGACATAGATCGGCGTACCGTCTGAGGCGGAAGGGGTGAAGATGCGGAAACGACCGGCATGGTCCCCGTTCTGAAGCGTCTCGACCAGTTCGACGCGGGCAGTGTCCATTGCCTGCTGCTCCAGCCAGCCGTCGGCGGTGACAGGATTGACGATGAAGAACTCGGGCGGTTCGTCTTCCAGCAATCGCTCGCAGATAGCCTCGGCGATGGCGCGCGAGGCGAAATACTGCGTCTCGGCATAGATGAAGCGTTTGGCGCGCCGGATCTGCTCGACGAACAGCTGCTCGATCTCGCTGACCTGCGGGCAATCACCATATTCCGCGCGGGTGCGGGCAATGCCGACCTCGACATTCTCGAATTCGGGACGCAGGCTGGCAGGCCAGGGCGATTGCTCCTGCGGGCGGCAAGGAGCAAGCTCGCCCCCGCCCGCAACCTTCCAGCGCTCGCGTCCGAGCTCGCCCAGCGCAGCGGCCACTTCGCCTTCCAGCAGCATGGTGACGTCGTGCCAGGGGCCATAGAGGCGCCCGGTCGGCCGGCGGCGGCGCGGGTCCTTGGGGATATGGTCGGGCGTATCCCAGCGGTCCGAGGTCATATCAATGCCGCCACAAGCCGCGACGACATCGTCGACCACGACGATCTTTTGGTGATGGCTGCAACCGATGGGGTGTGCTGAATCAAACTTGAAGTCGATACTAGGATGCTTCGCCCAGCGCGCCAGGTCGAACAGCATGGTGCCGCGGAACATGTATTTCACGATTGCGAAGTTCCATTTAAGCAGAAGGATCTCCAACCCCGGCCTGCGGTTCACCAACCACAGCATGAAGGAACCAAGCCGCGCAGGAAATTTCCGATGCCGGCCGCGGTGCCACCAGCGCCTGCCGGATGTCAGCAGGATCCGCGAATCGAAGTCCCAGCCGACCATGAAGATGCGCTGCTGCGCCTCGTCCATGACTTCGCGGATCACTTCGAAATAGTCGGCCGCGTCGATGACCACATGCGCCCGCCGTGCAATGACATAACGCCACACAGACGGCGAAACCGCTTCATCATACTGCGTCTTCACGGCATCATTCTCACCTGGCAAGGCACCCCCAAGGGTGCCCTCCGCCGCAATCTCATCCATCGACAGCCTTGTTGGAACGTCCGCCACCCGGCCTCAAGCCGCCAGCCCTCTGAATGTTCCCTTTGACACACATAAGATGCTCAACTGCATCGCCGACCCGGCACGCTGTGACCGATCCCCACAGGTGATTCCCCTCCGACGAGAGATCAAGAAGCGTCGGAATTGGCAGAAAACCGCGCATTTTTCGCAAAACAAAGGCCGTTCATCGCGCCTACAGGGCGATTCGCCCTTGTTCTTGCAACCGTTCACCCCGCTGCGCATTCGGCTCCCTATAGTCTTTCACCGCCCCATCTGCCGACCCGCGATACCATTGCGACGGCAGGGCCGGCGATGCCGGAGGGGTCTGTGTCCGGGTACCTCAAGAGGTCCCGGACTGCCTTTCACGCCCCTGACAGGGGGTCTGTCCCGGGGCCGCCCTCCCACGGCCCCGTCAAGAAGGAGTACGCCATGAAGAAAACCATCATCGCCGCAGCGATTGCCGCCGTAAGCCTGGCTCCCGTCGCCGCATTGGCCCAGGCCGCACCTGCGCCGGCGGCGGCAGCCTCAGCTGCCCCAACCGTAGGCGCGAAGGTCTTCGACGCCGAGGGCGGCGAAGTCGGAACCGTGGAATCCGTTCAAGGCGACGTCGTGACCGTTTCAACAGGCACCGCACGCGCCGGCCTGCCTACCAGCGCCTTCGTAACCCGCGAAAAGGGTCTGACGATCGGCATGAACAAGGCGCAGCTCGAAGCTGCCGTCAACGGTGCCAAGGCTGAAAACACGGCAGCAAAGGACGCCGCCATCGTTGCCGATGCGCCGATCAAGAGCAGCGACGGTGTCGTCATCGGCACCGTCTCCAAGGTTGAGGGTGACAACGTCACCGTCGCGCTCAGCAACGGTTCGGCTGCCGCGCTCAAGAAGTCTTATATCGGCATCGGCACCGACGGTTCGCTGGCGCTTGGCATGACTGCCGCGGACTTCGCCAAGGCCACCCAGGCAGCCGGTTCGGCTCAGGCCAGCACGGACGCAGGCGCGGCTGCAAGCGGCACCGCTGCCGCCAGCGACACTACCGGCCAGTAAGCGAGGTTAGTTTTTCCTTGCGCCTGCGGGCGCGATGAAATGGGGCCGGGACGCGATGCGAAGTCGCTTCCCGGCCCTTTATCGTATCGTATTCCGGCAGGCGCGAACTCGCTGAAGTCACTCGCGGGCCAGGGATTCGGCCTTGCAATACCCCGCTCGACTGCCCCAATGGGACCGCAAGCCCTTCCTAAGACGCGCAAAGCAGCGTCGCCTGAACAGCGAGCGGACCAATCTTGACTCTTCTGGAACGCACCCGAGCTTTCTTCCTCGCCGTCCCCGGCATTGACGGATCGCTTGATCTTGCGCGTCGCCGTGCGGCGACAGGCATCGGTGCGGTGCTGCTGGGCCTTGTTGCCATTGCCTTCGCCTGGGCAGGCGACAGCGCACAGAAGATCTTCCTCCAATTCGTCCACGTCCACCCTTACGCGCCGTTGGTGCTAACCCCGCTGGTATTCGGCGCGGTAGTGCTGATCACCCAGCGATGGTGCCCCGCCGCGCGCGGTTCGGGCATTCCGCAGGTAATGGCGGCCGGACAGGACCTCGACCTGGCACGCACGCCGATGCTGTCGATGCGCACCGCCATCGCCAAGCTGCTGCTGACGGTGACGATGCTGCTGGGCGGCGGCTCGGTCGGCCGCGAAGGGCCCACGGTTCAGGTCAGCGCCGCAATCATGGTCGCGCTGCACCGGATATTCCGTGTGCCCGTCACTTCGGGCGTGCTCATTGCCGGCGGCGCGGCCGGCGTTGCCGCCGCCTTCAACACACCGCTGGCGGGCGTCGCCTTCGCAATCGAGGAACTGGCCGCTGCGTTCGAACAGCGGGTTGCAGTGCTGGTCATGGCCGCCGTGGTCGTCTCGGGTCTCGTCAGCCTGAGCATCGCGGGCGATTACGTCTACTTCGGCGCGATGCACCAGACCCTAGTGATTGGGTCGGTCGTAGTGGTCGCCCCGATTGCGGGAATTTTCGGCGGTGTTCTGGGCGGCATGTTTTCGCGAACTCTCCTCGGTTTTGCGCGCAGTACCCACCCCTGGTTCCTTGCCGTCCGCAGCCGCCCGGTAACAGCGGCAGTCCTATGCGGACTGATCGTCGCTGTCGTTGGCATCCTCAGCGGCGGCTCGACATGGGGCACCGGCTACGAAACCACCCGCGCCATGATCGAGGGGCAGGAAGGCGTCTCAGCCTGGTTCGGCCCCGCCAAGTTCCTCGCCACTGCCGCTACGGCGGTCTCAGGCGCTCCTGGAGGCATCTTCGCACCCTCGCTCTCTGTCGGTGCCGGATTCGGGCAACTGCTGTCCTATGTCTTCCCCGACGATCCCATGCCCGCAGTGGTGCTGTTGGGTATGACCGGATATTTCGTGGGCGTAACGCGCGCACCGCTCACCGCCGTGATCATCCTGATGGAAACGACCGCAAGCCGGGGCATGATCGTGCCGCTGTTCCTCACCGCGATCATCGCCGATGCCGTCAGCACGCTGGTCTGCCGGGAAAAGCTGTACCACGGCCTGTCGCGCGGTTTCACCGCGAAGCCCGTCGCCCCGCCATCGACCAGCTGAGGCGGGGGCAACAGCACCCGCAAGGCGGCGACCCAAACTTGGAGCAGAAACAAAAAACCCCGCCAGTGGCGGGG
>NZ_KQ130452.1:5000-360662 GCF_001046635.1 Novosphingobium barchaimii LL02 | reverse complement strand
GTGGTGCACCCAGAGCGATTCGAACGCCCGACCCTCAGATTCGTAGTCTGATGCTCTATCCAGCTGAGCTATGGGTGCACAATACCATTTTTTCCAACACACAAAATGTACCGCAAACCCTAAAAGGGAAAGTGGTGCACCCAGAGCGATTCGAACGCCCGACCCTCAGATTCGTAGTCTGATGCTCTATCCAGCTGAGCTATGGGTGCGTTGGAGGTGGCCCTTTAGGAAGGGAATCGGACGGGGTCAACGCCTATATCGCGCCTTCTGCCCGTAAAATGCATTAACCGGCGGAAAGGTAGCGACCCAGCGCCTCGGCAAGCGGATAATCGAGCGGCGGCATGGACAAGGAAGCGATCGCCCCGGGCGCCAGCCAAGCCAGCTCCGCCGCCTCCAGAGCGGTCGGCACGCCTTGCCAGCTACGGCATACGTAAAGGAGTATGACCAGCGGGCGTGACGGCCCCTTGCCGCCCTGCTCCGCCGGCACCGTATGCCCGCTGGCAAAGCCCACCGCCTCCAGCGAGCCGATATCCAACGTGACGCCCAGCTCCTCGGACAGTTCGCGGACCGCCGCCTGCTCCGGCGTTTCGCCCGGATCGACCTTGCCTCCGGGAAATTCCCATAAGCCGCCATGCACGGCCCCGAAATCGCGCCGCTGCATAAGGACGCTGCCGTCGCCTGCATCAAGCGCGATGGCGACCACCAGCATCGGTGTCGGAAAATCTTGCAGTCGAACCTCCTGGCTTAAAGGCAATTTAACGCACCGGTGCGATCCCGGCGCCCTCTTGCGGGAATTATACGGTGAACATGCTGCCACAGCGCATTCTTTCGACGATCACGAAAAGCGAACGCGGCACGTCCTCGGTCGAATATGGGCTGATCCTTGCATTCATCGTCCTGATCGTCCTCATCGCGATCCAGGCGACCGCCACCCAGACCGTTCAGTTGTGGACGGATATCGCGTCAAAATTTTCTTCGGCACAGCCAAAAAACTGAATTCACCGCAAGCACGGAACAATCTGACTTAAACCTTTGTCAACGATTGCACTGTAGGGAACAAATTGTCCAAGGCGCAGAAGAGAGACTGAAGCGAGGCGGACCGGGTACACTAGACTGCTTTATCAGGAGACAATTCATGAAGTTTCTCGCCAAGCTGCGCCGCAACGAAAAGGGCGCCACCGCAATCGAGTACGGTCTGATCGCCGCTCTCATCGCAGTTGCCGCCATCGCCGCCATGCAGGGCATGGGTTCGCAGCTGATGTCCACCTTCGACAAGACTTCGTCTAAGATGGCGGAAGGCGTCGGTGAGTAATTTCCTAAACGGGATTACTTCGAATTGGGGCGGCAGGGAAACCTGCCGCCCTTTTCGTTTGTTTGCGATACCTTGTATCAAACACCCGGAAGACCGCGCCGGTTCAGTAGGTAACCAGCTTCACCTTGTGGCCCGGCGTCAGCGCCGCATTGGCCTGCAGCCCGTTCAGAACCAGGAACCGGTCCACCCGCGCATCCGAATAGGCCATTTTCGCCGCCAGAGTCTGCACGGTGTCGCCTGCCTTTACAGTCACCACATCCAGTAACCGGGGTTTCACGCTGCCCGCATCAGCGGCAGAAATGCGCCGTAGCGAGCGGAACATCGGAGTGAAGACGTCCGCCCCTCCCTGCTGCGCCAGCGTCACGAAGTGGTAGGCCTGCCCGTTGCCGAAGTCATAGGCGAAAACCACCACGTCGACAGTGCCGCTGGAAGACTGCACCCGCGCCGTTCCGTAGGCAGCAGGGATGCCGTTCACCGTGGTCTTCTCGACGGCGGTTGGCGTAATTCGCGCCTGATCCGATTCGGTCAGTCCGGCAAAGACCGTGTCGATGTACGAATCGAGGGTGCCGCTAAGCCTACCGCCGGAAAACTGCGCCTTGCCCGATGTTCCGCTGATCGACACCGAACTGGCGCCGTTGACCATGAAAAAGCCATCGGGCGCCTCGAAGCCGAAACGCAGCACCGGATGCGTGTACTTCCGGCCGTCGACCACACCCTGCTTGGGATCGTCGCCATAGACCAGCCCCTCGATTCGGCTGAGGAACACATCCCGGTTCGTCGTGCCCGTCGCAGAATTTCCGGCGTACGTCATGGCCGTGCGCACCCGTGATGCGGGATCGGGGTGGGTCGAGGCCCATTCCGGGGTTTCGCTGGTCCCGCCGCGCAGCTGTGCTTCCAGGGCGTTCTGGCGCGCCAGGCTTTCGAGCACTGTCGCCATGGACCGAGGATCGTAGCCCGCGCGCTTGAGGTAGGTGATGCCCAACTGATCGGCCTGCAGTTCCTGCGAGCGCGAAAACTTGAGCGTCAGCAGCTGAGAGCCTTGCGAAAACACCTTCTGGCCAAGCTGCCCGAAGGCATTGTCGCCCAGCACCGCCCCTGCCAGCACCGAGCCGAGCAGGCCGATGATCTGGTTGCGCTGAGCGGCCTTTTGCCGCTGCGCCGAATGGCGCGCGGCAACGTGGCCGACCTCATGCCCAAGCACCCCGGCGAGTTCCGCCTCGTTATTCATCAGCGCGGTCAGCTGGCGCGTCACATAGACATAGCCGCCGGGTATCGCGAAAGCGTTGTTCACCGGCGAATTGAGCAGCGTCACCGTAAAGTCTCCCGCCGTGTTCGACAGCCCCGACTGCAATGCGATCTTCTTGCCGACCTGCTCGACGTAGCTGGCCTGCGCGCCGGTGACCGCCCCGCCGAACTCAGCCAGCAGTTCCGGATGGGCCTTGGCGCCCTGCGCCTTGTCGGAGGGGCTGATGGCGTAGACTTTGGCCGCCTGGGCAGCCTGCGCGTCCAGCGGCGCCGGTCCGGTCAGCGTGCACAGCAAGCCCACAGCGCCCAGTGCGGTAACCCCGCGCAGTACGGTTTTCGAGGCTTGTTTCGAATTGATGGCCATGTCGCTTCCCTTCCCTGCACGAAGCGTCGCCGCTTCGCGTTGGCTCTCAAGTATTCTTCCCGTGTCGAGGAACGAGGCGGCAGATGCCTTGTTCCGCCCGCCTACTGCGCCTTGCCGCCCGCCAGCGGATGGCGCGAGTTCACCAGCGCGACCAATCGCGCGCTATCGACATGGGTGTAGATCTGGGTCGTCGCGATATCCGCGTGGCCCAGCAGCATCTGCAATACGCGAAGATCCGCCCCGCCTTCCAGCAGGTGCGTGGCAAAGGCATGACGTAGTACGTGCGGCGACACCCGCTCGGGATCGATCCCGGACCGCGCCGCCAGTGCCCGCAGCAATTGAAACAGCCGCACCCTCGTCAGGTGACCGCTCGCCCCGCTCGACGGGAAGAGGTAACGCGAGGTGCCTTTGCGCACCAAAAGCCAACGCGACAGCACGGCCTGCGCGCGGGTGCTGACCGGCACCATGCGCTGCTGCCCCCCCTTGCCGGTGACATGGAGGAAGGGTGCATCGCGCGGCACCGCCGTCAGCGGCAGCGAAACCAGCTCCGTTGCGCGCAGGCCCGAACCATAGAGCATTTCGAGCAGCGCCAGCAGCCGCACCGCACCGTGATGCTCGCTAACCGCCTCCTCGTCGGCGGTGGCGAGGAAACGCTCCACCTCCTCATGACTAAGCAGGCGCGGCAGGGGGCGGCGGGTGCGCGGGCGCGGCAGCGCGGGCGATGGATCGTCGGCGCGCAGTCCCTCGTCGATCAGGAAACCATAGAACTGGCGCAAGGCAGAGCACCGCCGCGCAAGGCTGGAGGCGGCAAGCTGGCTCCACGCTGAACCCAGCCGCTCCAGTGCTTCAGGCCGCGCCGCCGCGACATCGCCCAGCACTTCGCGCGCCGCTTCCAGATCGCGACGATAGGCAGCAAGAGTGTTCGCCGCCGCGCCGCGTTCGGCGGCCAGCATTGCCAGGAAGCGTTCGGGGAGATCCTCTCCCGTCACCCCCTCAGACCCGGGCCACCGCTTCGGCAGCGATCATCCGGGCTTCTGCATCGAGGCCGACTTCGCGCAGGGCCGAGACGATGTGGAACAGGAAGCGCGGCGTCATGCGCTGCCAGTCGTCACCCTGCATCCCGAACCCGGCAAGCAGCACCACGCTTGCGGCATCGCCGCGCCGCGCTGCACTGTCGATCGCCTGGGTCCAGCGAGTGGTTCCGGCGATGCTCGCCCCGGTATCGGCGGAGACACGCTCCGCCTCTCCGTCGTCGATCCGGCCAAGCCCTGCAAGGCCCGCAACGAGGAAGGCCGACCGGCGCTTGTTCACGCTGTCGTCGTCGTCGACATAAGTGCCGACCGTGCCCGAATCGACCGTGGGCCCGCGCCCAGGCGCTGCCAGGACGAGCAGGCCCCAGCCGCGCGAGCCGGCATTGACCACGTTCGCCCAGCGCAGAGCATTGGCATCGTAACCCGCCGCCAGCATCGAGGCGATAAGTGAGGGTGCGCTGTCCGCCAGCGCGGCGCTGGGCGCCATGCGGGCAGCGGCAGCGGCCGTCAGCACTTCGCGCGAATACTTCAGCGGCCCGCTGACGTTCCACAGTGCCTGCATTGCCGCAAGGCGGGCAGCCGGGTCTTCCTGGGTATAGGCGTCCCGTAGGGATTCGGCGCGGTCCTGCCATTCGCCGGTCACGTCCGGGTCGGCATAAATCTGCGAATAGAGGTCTACCATCGCCGCGTTGGACAGCACACCCGCCGCCCCGGCACGGTCTGCCGCCGCAGCCCGTCGGGCAAGGCCCACCATCGGCGCCAGCGCGGTGACATAGTCATAGGATGGCCCCGCGCTCGCCATCAGGGCGGCAGGCGGCTCCAGCCCGACCCCGATAGCCAGGCCGTAGCGCCAGGAGGTCAGCCCGGTCACCTTGTCCCATTCGATCGTCACCGCACGGCGTGACTTGCCGGCCGCGCCCGCGTATTTCTGCGCGAGCAACATGTCGATCTGGTCCATCGTCCCGCGATTGCGATCACGCTCCAGCCGCGAGATCGAGGCAGTGCTGTTGCCCCGGAACGCCTCGCAGATAGTGCGGGTCACACCCCATGCGGGGTCATCACGCAGCGAACCCTGCGTCGCCATGACCGGGCACATGCCGGTGAAATCGGCATTCTTGGAATAAACGTCGAGCACAACCGCACCAATCGCCGGGTTGTAATCGGCGATGTCCATGTCCTGAAGCACCGCCCGCGCGGCGTCGGCTTCGCCCATGCGCAGCAACAGCGAGACACGCAGCGCCAGGAAGTCCTGCGCGCTCATCCCGCGCGGCGGCTGCAGGCGCGAGGCGAGCGCGCGGCGCAGGAGGATGTGTCCCCAGCGCGAAACGAGCGCACCGCGATTACCCGCAAGCGCGACCTGGATCAGGCGACCGTTCTGGATCGCCAGCGAATCGAGGGCAAGTCCGCCCTCCTCCTCATCCAGCAGCCCGGCTTCGTCGACCGAACGGCGCGACTGCGGCGGCATGTCGATCACGATCTTGCTGCCTAGCAGCCCCTCGAAATCTTCCGGCGACATGCGCGCCAGTTCATCGAGCGTGGGCACGCGCGTGAGCGTTCCCTGATCCTGCGCCTGCACCAGCGCCGGGGCTGCGGGCGTCCCGGTCGGGATGGCCTGCACCACCGGCGTCGAGACCGCGCGCGCCGCCGACGGCGACGGCGCGCTACTTGGCGCCGCCGGGCGCGGTGATGCGGGGCGCGGCGCTGCCGGACGCGGCGCTGCTGTGCGCGAGGGCGCCGGCGCCGGCTCGTCGAACATCTTGGGCAGCAGCGATTCGGGTGCGTCCTGCGCCGCAACCCAAACCGAGGTCAGCGCCAGCGCGGCGCCTGCCAGAAGGTTGACTGCCCTCATTTCGCAAGCTCCGGCAGCGGGATCGCGACAGTCTGGTCCGCCACCGGCTGAACACCCGCGTCCCTCCATGCGGCGACGCCCAGGGCGACCACGGCGAGCGGAACGGCGATGGCGATTGCTCCTGCAAGCCTGCGCCTGCGTTTCATGATCGTCACTCGTCTTCCTTCATCATGCCCGATCTTAACCGTGCTTGCGCTGCGACCTAGCGCAACTATAGGCGGTCGGGCAATGGACGTTCAACAGACCCGGTTTTCCGCGCAGGAAATTGCGGCGCTCGCCCGCCGTATCGACCGCCCGATCGTGCTGGTGGGCATGATGGGTGTCGGCAAGTCCAGCGTGGGCAAACGCCTCGCCACTCTGATAGATTGCCCCTTCGTCGATGCCGACGACGAGATCGAGCGTTCGGCGCAGATGACGATCCCCGAAATCTTCGACACTTACGGCGAAGATTATTTCCGCGACGGCGAGCGACGGGTGATCGCCCGCCTCGTCACCGAGCGGGCCAATGCAGGCAAGCCGCGAATCGTCATCGCCACCGGCGGCGGCGCCTTCTGCAATGCTGAGACACGCGCACTGATCCTCGACAAGGCGATCACCATCTGGCTCGACAGCGAGGTCGCTACCTTGGTCGAGCGTACCGCGCGCAAGGAAAACCGCCCGCTGCTGCGCGGTGGCGACCCGCACGAAATCCTCGGCCGCCTGCGCGACGAACGCGCGCCGCACTATGCTCAGGCCCCCATCCATGTGACAAGCGGCAGCGGGCCACACGTCCAGACGATCAACAAGGTTCTCCAGGGAATTTCGCAATGGCTGTGATCCCCGTCGACATCGCATCGCGCCCCTACGAAGTGCGCGTGGCAGCCGGGCTGCTGGCCGAACTCGTGCCGAATTGCCGGGGCAAACTGCGCAAACGCGGTGTGCCGATCATCACTGATTCCAACGTCCACGCCGCCTGGGGCGCCGTGGTCGAGGCATCGTTGCGCGACAATGGCCACGAACCGCACTGGCGCATCTTGCCCCCCGGCGAAAAGACCAAGTCGTGGGAAGAACTGGCCGCTACGGTGAACTGGCTGCTGGCCCTCGAAGTGGAACGCGGCGACCATATCATCGCGCTGGGCGGCGGCGTCATCGGCGATCTCACCGGCTTCTGCGCCTCGGTTCTGAAGCGCGGCTGCCAGTTCATCCAGGTGCCGACGACCTTGCTTGCGCAAGTCGATTCGAGCGTGGGCGGCAAGACCGCGATCAACACACCGGCGGGCAAGAACCTCGTAGGCGCCTTCCACCAGCCCTCGCTGGTGCTGGCTGACCTTTCGGCCCTGGAAACACTGCCGGAACGCGAACTGCTCGCCGGTTATGCCGAAGTGGTGAAGTACGGCCTGATCGACGATGCTGATTTCTTTGCGTGGTGCGATACCAATGCCGCGAAGATGATCGCCGGTGACGGCGGCCTGCGCGAATATGCGGTTGCCCATTCGGTAGCATCCAAGGCCCGCATCGTCGCCGAGGACGAGTTCGAGACGACCGGCCGCCGCGCCCTGCTTAACCTCGGCCATACGTTCGGCCACGCGCTGGAGGCTGAAACCGGCTTTTCCTCGCGCTTGCTGCACGGCGAGGCCGTTGCGCTGGGCATGGTTCTGGCGGGGCGCTATTCCGCCCGCCGCCAGCTGATGCCGCGCGCCACGGCCGAGCATATTGCCCGGCACATCGCCGAAATCGGCCTTCCCGCAAGCCTTCCCGCCCTGGGCATGGACTGCGACGGCGGGGGCCTTGTGCGCCACATGCTGCACGACAAGAAGATGGATGCGGGCACCCTGCCCTTCCTGCTCCTCAAGGGCATCGGCCAGACCTATCTCGACAAGCAAGTCTCGCTGGACGACGTCGCCGCCTTCCTCGACGAGGAACTGACGCGCACGGCGTAAACCTCAACAAAGCGGCTGCTTGATTATGGCCGGTTTCGCAAGGGCCGCGGGGCCGTTACTCTCCGCGTGAATCCCCCCGCAGCGTACCGGAGGGGGTAGGCTTTGTCGCGGCCTGCCGCCTTGCCGGACTTCGCGATATCCAAAATTGACGGCATTACATCGACGTGACATTGCTCGCGCACGCACCGCGATTGCGCATCGCGATAAGATAATTACGGGCCGAGAAAGTCACCTCATCCATGACAGCAGCCGAAGCGACACCGCAGCTCGATTTTCCCGAGGAGGCCGCGCGGGACGACCGCGCCTTCCTCGGCCACCCCAAGGGCCTGGGTTATCTCGGCGTAGTGGAGGGCTGCGAGCGGTTTTCCTACTACTCGATGCAAACGCTGCTGACCCTCTACATGGTAAAGTATCTGCTGGTCCCCGGCCGGCAGGAAAGCGTGATCGGGCTGGAGTGGCTGAAAACCCACCTGTTTTCGGGCCTCGAAGGCCAGCCACTCGCCTCCGAAATCTTCGGGACCTACACCGCGCTGGTCTATCTGACGCCGATCCTGGGCGGCCTGCTAGCCGACTTGCTGCTGGGACGGCGCGCGGCGCTGATCGCCGGCGCGGTCATCATGTCGCTCGGCCATTTCCTGATGGCATTCGAGGGCGCCTTCCTGCTGGCACTGCTTTCGCTGGTCATCGGCGTGGGCCTGTTCAAAGGCAATATCGCCAGTCAGGTGGGCGAACTCTACGGCGCCAATGACATCCGCCGGGCCATGGCATTCCAGATCTTCTACATCTTCATCAATGTCTCGGTGATCGCCGCACCGCTGATCTCCGGCACTCTGGGCGAGAAAATCGGCTGGCACTGGGGCTTCGGCGCCGCCGGCGTGGTCATGGTGATCGGCCTGCTCATCTACCTAGCCGCGCGCCCATGGCTACCGGCGGACAAGCCCAGGACCGCGAGGTCGGACCAGGCCCGCGTCAAATTCGAGCCCGGTGACGGTGCCCGCCTTGCCGCCGTGCTGGTGCTGGTGCCGATCCTCGGCTTCTCGCTGCTGACCAACCAGCAGATCTTCAACGCCTACCTCGTCTGGGCCGACCAGCAGTTCCAGTTGACGTTCATGGGCACCGCCCTGCCCACCAGCTGGATGATCACGCTTGACGCTACGCTCAGCTTCTCGATGCTGGTGGCCGTTGCCGCGTTCTGGGCCTTCGTCGGCAAACGTACCGGAAAGGAACCGGACGAGCTGGGCAAGATGATCCTGGGCTGCGTGTTCATCCTCGGCGGCGCTCTGTGCCTCTACATGGCGGCGCTGACGCAGGGGACGGGCAAGATCGGCCTGTTCTGGCCGGTGATGTTCCACCTCGTGAACTCGATCGGTTTCTCGCATCTTCTGCCGGTCAGCCTGGCCCTGTTCACCCGGCTGGCGCCGCGCGCGCTCAATGCCTCGATCGTGGGAATCTACTATCTGGCGTTCTTCGGCGCGAACCTGGCTGTCGGCAAGATCGGCACGCTGTTCGAGACGATGCCCACTACGCAGTTCTGGCTGCTTCACGCAGGGACCGCGATGGTCGGTCTGGTCGGCTTCGGGCTGTTCAAGCTGCTGCTGGCCAAGCGCCTGATGGGCGCGCCAAAGCACGCATGAGCCAGGCGGCGCACACGCACAAATGAAAAGCCCTCGGGATACCATCCCGAGGGTTTTTCATTTCATAGGCATCGTCCGCAAACCGGACAAACGCGATCAGGCCCCGACGAAGCCCCGGATCGCGCTTTCGAACAGGCCGCGCCCGTCCGTCCCGCCGTGGGTGGCCTCAATCGCGCGCTCCGGGTGCGGCATCATGCCCAGGACGTTGCCGGCCGCGTTGAGCAGGCCTGCGATCGAGCGGGCCGAACCGTTGACCTCTTCCGCGTAGCGGAAGGCCACGCGGCCCTCACCCTCTATCCGGTCGAGCGTGGCATCGTCGGCGAAGTAATTGCCGTCATGATGCGCCACGGGGACGCGGATCACCTGCCCAGCCTCGTAGGCGGAGGTGAACAGCGACTGCGCGTTGGCGACTTCGAGGCTGACTTCGCGGCACACAAAGTTCAGGCCTGCATTGCGCAGCAGCGCGCCGGGGAGCAGACCGCTTTCGGTCAGCACCTGGAAGCCGTTGCACACGCCCAGCACCGGCACGCCGCGCTCCGCCGCAGCGATCACCGCTTGCATGATGGGTGAGCGCGAAGCGATGGCTCCGCAGCGCAGGTAGTCGCCGTAGGAGAACCCGCCGGGCACGGCGATGAAGTCCAGCCCCTCGGGCAGCTGGCTGTCGCCGTGCCAGACGCGGCGAGGCGCAGTGCCCGAGACCTTCTCCAGCGCCACCGCCATGTCGCGGTCGCAGTTCGAGCCCGGGAAGGTGATGACGGCGGAAGTGAAGGCCATCAGGCGGCCACCTTCTCGATGCGGTAGTTCTCGATCACCATGTTGGCGAGGAGCTTGCGGCACATCTCGTCGATCGCTTCGTCGGAAACGCTGTCGGCCACGTCCAGCTCGAACAGGCGGCCGGCGCGCACGTCGTTGACGCCGGCAAAGCCCAGGCCTTCAAGCGAGTGATGGATCGCACGGCCCTGCGGATCGAGGACGCCGGGCTTGAGGCTGACGTGGACGCGGACTTTCATCTGAAGGGCCTTTCGCTTTGCGGGCGCAGATTCGTTGGGAGCGCCTATGACTCCCCAGCGCCGCCGGGGCAAGTCACGCTGTTGCCCCATCAGCCAGGAATGTCCCGGAAATGCGTGAAATCCGGTGCGCGAGATTGAACCGCCTCGCCCAAGCTGCCATCTGCGAGGGGCGGTCGCAGCCCTGCGCCGAAGCGGAGTTCCAAGTCCAATGACCATTTCCTTTACCGGACAGGTTGCGGTGGTTACCGGCGCCGGAACCGGGCTGGGCCGCGCCTATGCGCTGGATCTCGCCCGGCGCGGGGCGAAGGTGGTGGTCAATGATCTGGGCGCAGCGCGGGATGGAACAGGCCACTCCGACGCCGCTCTTGCTGTGGTCGAGGAAATCCGCGAAGCCGGCGGCGAGGCGATGGCGGACGGCGGCGACGTTTCCGATTATGCCCAGATGGAAGCCATGACCGCCCGCGCGAAAGAGGCCTGGGGCGGCGTCCACGTCCTCATCAACAATGCCGGTATCCTGCGCGACCGCACCTTCGCCAAGATGGACCCGGCCGATTTCGAACTGGTCCTGCGTGTCCATCTGCTGGGCAGCGCCTTTGCCACCAAGGCGGTGTGGGACACGATGCGCGAGCAGAACTATGGCCGCGTGTTGATGACAACCTCCTCGACCGGGCTGGGCGGCAATTTCGGGCAGGCCAATTACGGCGCCGCGAAGGCTGGGGTGCTGGGCCTTGCCCGCACCCTTCGGCTAGAGGGCGCGAAATACGACATCCGCGTCAATTCCATCGCCCCCACCGCAGGCACCCGCATGACCGCCGACATCTTTCCCGATGAGGCCTACAAGGCTTTCGAGCCCGGCAACGTCGCGCCTGCGGCGATATTCCTCGTATCGAGGGATGCGCCCACCGATGCGATCGTAGCGGCAGGCGGCGGGGTGTTCCAGAGCGCCTGGATCACCATGAATGACGGTATTCTCCTGCCCGAAGACCATCGCAGCGCCGAAGACATCGCCGCCGCATGGCCGCGCATCACCGACCGCCGGGAGGACCACATCTTCGAGAACGGAATGGAGCAGGCCCAGCACGCGCTTTCGATGCTAACGAAGATGTAGGCTGGGCGTCTGACGACTGCGCTCAGCAGTTCTGCCCCGGCCGGCAAGGCGGCGGACCACCCGCGCCGCCGGGACCGCCGGGACCGCCGCGCCTTGGCCCCATGCCCGGACCACCTGCGGGGCGCAGTTCATCCATGCTCAACTCGCCGTCGTGGTCCTTGTCGGCTTCGTCGAAATGCTTGCCTTCATAGGCCAGCAGTTCCTCAAGGCTGACACCGGCATCGTAATTGGTGTTGGCGCGCGCTATTGTCGTGCCGTTCAGCGGCTCGATCATTTGGACAAGCACGTAGTCGTCGGGATTGTCGCCGCTCGCCACGATGGCGTCGGGGATAGGACCGTTGCGGTCCCCGAAGGCGTTTGCATCGCTGGAGGCGGCCGAACCCATGCGCTTCTGCCAGGCCATGAATTCGGCCGGGGAGATGTTGCCGTCGCGATTGCTGTCCACGGCCTCGAAGCGGGCGCGGATCGTGGTTTCGCGGCGGGCGTCGACGACCGCGTGAAGCTCGGCGATGGTCACCAAGCCGTCCTTGTTGGCATCGGCTTCGCGGAACATGGCGGCAACGATCTTGTCGAACTGCTTGCGCTTCACCGGCTTGGGGGGACGCGGGGCGGATGGTTTGCCGCCGCCCGGCCCATCACCCTCGCCGCCGGGACCGCCGCCCATGTCTCCCATTCCGCCGCCCATACCGCCATCCATGCCCCCTGGCATGCCCTGCGCATGAACCGCGGGAGACTGGATCAGCGACAGTGAAGCCGCGGCGAGGATGAGGGAAATCTTGCGCATGCGGGCGGTCTGTCCGCGATATTTAACAGGAAGATTTCAACGCGAGAAATAATCGGCAGCAACCCGTTTTCCCGCGTTCTCAGTCTTCGACGATCTTGAGCAGTTTGCGCTCCAGCGGGCTGAGAACATTGGACAAGTCGTGCCCGCGCTTTAGCATCTGGCCGACTTCGCCAAACAGTGTCCACATGCCCTGCTTGCCTCGAAGCGCCGGACGTTTCTCGATTCGGGCCTGGGGACGCTCGGCAGCGCGGCGAAAGGCGCAGAAACTGGCGGCATCGCGCGCAAAGTCCATCGCATAGTCGCGCCAAATTCCCGCAGCGACCATGCGCCCGTAAAGATCGAGGATGCGCTAAAGTTCAAGCCTTTCGAAACCGACCTGAAGCGCGCCGCCGCCGGGAAATGGCACGACGCTGCCGGTCATAGAACCGCCACCTTGTGGGCCTGCCGCCATGCGGTTCAAAGACCCTTCAGCACCGATTCGCTTGCCCGCTCGACCCTGCGGGTCTCATGATCACGCGCGGCCAGAAGCGATTCCACCTGCGCGCGCAGCAGGGCAACCTGCTCTTCCAGTTCGTCCACCCGTTGGTTGCCGACAGGCTCGCACGGCTCCTTGCAGGGCGTGCCGTAAGGCATGAACTCCTTGGCGTAAGTTTCCGCCTTGACCAGCGTGGAGCGCGCCTTGACTCCAATCATCGTAGCGCCTTCGGGCACATCTTCGGTGACTACGGCGCTGGCACCGATGCGCGCGCGCTTGCCGATGGTCACCGGGCCGATGATCTGCGCGCCGGAGCCCACGATCACGTTGTCGAGCAAGGTTGGGTGGCGCTTGCCGCCCACGCCATTGGTGGGGTTTGAACCGCCCAACGTCACGCATTGGTAGATCGTCACGTTGTCACCGATGATCGCGGTTTCGCCGATGACGGTGAATCCGTGATCGATGAAGAAATTCTTGCCGATGGTCGCACCCGGATGGATGTCGATCGCGGTCAGAAAGCGCGAAAGATGATTCACCACCCGCGCCAGAAAGAACAGGTCGGCCTGAAACAACGCGTGGGCTATCCGGTGCCAAAACACCGCCCAGACACCGGGATACAACAGGACTTCCCACCGCGAACGCGGTGCGGGGTCCCGCGCGACGACGGAATCCAGGTAGCGGACAATATCACCCAGCATTACCCGAATCTCCCATCAATCGGCTCGGTTTGCAACTACCCTGCAACAGATGCGCCCTTACGGCTCCCTGGTGTCGCCGCCTTTAGTCTCAATCAGGGCGTCGCGCCAGATCGCCATGGTAGGCGCAACCTTACGCTCGAGACTGAGCCGGTCGATGGCGGCGACCAGACGTTCGACGCCCAGATGGCTACGCTCGCATCGCCCTGCAAGGTACTGGATCGCCGTTTCATCGAGGATGAGCCCGCGCATCTCGGCGTGGATCTCGATAAGGCCGGCCAGCATGGCATCGTCCGGCTCGCCGATCTCCAGATCGAGCGCTGCGCCCAGCCGCGATGACAAGTCGGGCAAGGTCACCCGCCAGCGCGCCTCCGCCCCGGCGCATTCACCGTCACCTGTTCCGGGCGCGAAGCGGTTTTGCGCGACGATCAGTAGCGGGCGGCCGCTTTCCTGCGCACGGTTCCAGCGGTGGAACAGCGCGTCCTCTTCCATGAGATGAGCATCGTCGATGGCATCGCCCGCGCCCGAGTCGGCGAACCAGCGTGCCAGCAGCGACTTGCCGGAACGGGCCGGGCCGGAAAGAATTGCGGTTCGAAATGGCCAGCTGCCGGGTTCCAGCAGTGCGTCGACCACGCCGGAGTTGGCGGCGGCCACGACAATGCGCGGCGGGCTGTCGCTCGCAGCGGACAGCGGAAGGGCGATCTGCCTCATTACCGGGTGCAGCCTTAGCGGCTGATCCTGAGTGCGCCGCCACCGCTCGACACCTTCCAGCCCTGCGCGCGCAAGGCCGAAGCGATGCGTTCGGAACCGCCCGCAGCGGTGACGCGCATGACCGAAGTGCCGCCGATGGCAAGGCTGACCGTCGCGGCGCCCTGAACACCGGGCACACCGCGAACCGCAGCCAGCGCCGCATCCACCGCCGCCGCATCGGGCGTGGCGAACTGCACCGTGACGGTCTCGACCGGGGCGCCGCTGACATCCTCGGCGCGAATGGTCGGGGTAGGCTGGGAGATAACCACGGCCGGCAGATCGTCGCCCTTGGGCATGAGCTTCTGGCGCAGTTCCTCGAAAGCGCGGTCGAGTGCGACGCCGCCGGCATTGATCGTCGGATCGGGCTGCAGCACTCCCTGCGAAAGCGCATCGCGGTAAAGCCCGTCCACCCGCGTCACCGCCTGGTCAAGCATCCGCGGCAGATCCTGCTCGCTTGCCGCCGTCATCGTGAAACTGCCGAGGAACTTGTTGTCGGGGCCGTAGCGGGCCGTGAACGTGCCGTTGATCGGACCGCCCGGCCACTGTCGTTCCAGCCGCGCGACCGGGCTGACCACGTCGGAAGCTTCGAACTGCCCCAGTACCGTGCGCCACCACAGACGGCTGCGGCGGCCCTGCTGGCCAGCGGTAAGAATAAGAGATTCGCCGCCAGATCCGGCCGGACGCACATAATCTACCGGGCTGGCCGCTGCCTGGAATTCCGCCCAGGCCTTCTGCCAGGGACCGCGAACCTCGAAGACCTGACGCACGCCGCCCGATTGCAGGACCGGCAGCAGCAGCAGCGGCGGCGAGCGCGGGCCGGTGCCCGCACCGCTGCCTACATATTGCCCCGCCTTGGCCTTGTCGAAAATCACGCCCAGCGTCGCCATGTACCTACGCGGGCCTACCTGCTCGTGGCCGATGACCACCGAGGAGACCATCGCATCGATCGATTCGGTCGGCATGTCCGGGCCGCCCAGCTTCTTCCAGGCTTCCTTTTCCGCCTGCTTCCAGCCGGCAAGCCGTGCTTCCGCCCCGGTCTTGCCGGTAACGTCG
The DNA here is from genome assembly GCF_001046635.1 of Novosphingobium barchaimii LL02. GTDB lineage: Bacteria > Pseudomonadota > Alphaproteobacteria > Sphingomonadales > Sphingomonadaceae > Novosphingobium > Novosphingobium barchaimii. The sequence goes on along the minus strand of NZ_KQ130452.1, from coordinate 345,433 downwards.
ACCTGGATGCCGTTGACCTGGATATCCTCGGAATTGGCGAGCGGGGCGATGCCGCGATCGCCTTCGATCTGGGCAGCGAGTCGCACGCCGCCAACGACGCAGAGCGCAAGCGCAGCTACGCCGCCGATGATCAGCGCCTTGCGCCCCATTGGACTAATGCGGGCAGACCGCAGGGTTTTTTGGGAGATCGTGTACGCCATCTGTCGAAACCGTGGGCCTTTTGCCCAAACGGCGATGGAAATCCAAGTCACAAAGCGCTAGGCGCGCCCAATGTCCGACGATAACTCTCAGAAGAGCTACAGCTACGAGCAGGCCGGCGTCTCGATCGCGGCCGGAAATGCGCTGGTCAAGGCCATCGCCCCGCTCGCGAAATCCACCGCCCGGCCCGGCGCAGACGCGGAGCTTGGCGGCTTCGGCGGCTTCTTCGATCCGCGCGCAGCCGGCTACAAAGACCCGCTGCTGGTCGCCGCCAACGACGGCGTCGGCACCAAGGTCAAGCTGGCGATCGATCATGACCGCCACGACCAGATCGGCATCGATCTCGTCGCAATGTGCGTCAACGACCTGATCGTACAGGGCGCGGAGCCGCTGTTCTTCCTCGACTATTTCGCCACCGGCAAGCTGGAGAACGGCGTCGCCGAACGAGTCGTCGCCAGCATCGCCGATGGCTGCAAGATTTCAGGCTGCGCGCTGATCGGCGGCGAAACCGCTGAAATGCCTGGAATGTATGCCGCCGGCGACTACGACCTCGCCGGCTTCTGCGTCGGCGCGGTGGAGCGCGGCGAGCAGCTTACCGGCGACAAGGTCGCTGAAGGCGACGTGCTGCTGGGCCTCGCCTCCTCTGGCGTTCACTCGAACGGCTACTCGCTGGTGCGCCGCCTTGCCGAGGATAAGGGCTGGAAGCTGAACCGCCCTGCACTGTTCGACCCCGAAGTGCTGCTGATCGACGCCCTGATCGCGCCCACGCGTATCTATGTGAAGAGTCTGCTGCCCTTCGTTCGCCCAAAGGACGGAAAGCCAGCTCGCATCCACGCCCTCGCCCACATCACCGGCGGCGGCCTGCTGGAGAACATTCCCCGCGTGCTGCCCAAGGGCCTGCATGCGCGGATCGACGCCGATGCCTGGCCCCAGCCGCGCCTGATGGCGTTCCTGCAGGCGCAGGGCCACATCGAACCGGGCGAGATGGCACGCACCTTCAACTGCGGCGTCGGCATGGTGCTGGCGGTCGCAGCGGACGAAGTCGCCTCGCTCACCGCCGATCTCGAAGCAGCGGGCGAAACCGTCTTCACGATCGGCACTATCGTGGCCGGCGAAAAGGGCTGCACCGTTACCGGTTCGGTGGAGACCTGGTCCGCGCAGGAACCTTGGGAAGCCGTCCACCTTGGCTGACAGGGCTAAAGTCGCCGTCCTGATCTCGGGCAGCGGCACCAACATGGCCGCGCTGCTCTATGCCAGCCGCGCGGCTGACTGCCCTTATGAGATCGTGCTGGTAGCGGCCAACGATCCCGATGCGAAGGGTCTGCGCCTGGCCGAAGCGGAAGGCCTTGCAACCTTCGCGCTCAGCCACAAGGGCATGAAGCGCCCCGAACACGACGCGGCGATGGACAAGGCGATCCGTGCCAGCGGCGCCGCATGGGTTGCTCTGGCCGGCTACATGCGCATTCTCACGCCGGAATTCGTGGGCAAGTGGGAAGGCCGGATGGTCAACATTCACCCCTCGCTCCTGCCCAAGTATACCGGCTTGCATACCCATGACCGGGCGATCGAAGCGGGTGACAGCCACGGCGGCGTCAGCGTCCACCTCGTCACCGCGCAGCTGGACGACGGCCCCGTGCTGGGCCAGACTCCGGTTGCGATTCTGCCCGGCGACACGGCGGACAGTCTTGCCGCCCGCGTGCTGATCGCCGAGCACCAGCTCTATTCGCGCTGCCTCGCCAGGCTCGTCACGCGGGAAACCAGCCCCGAATGGCTGCTTGAACGCGTGCGCGAAAGGGCGATGGAAATGCCCGAGGCGGAAGAAACCGTCAGCCACGGCATGGCCTGCTTCGGCATCGTGAAGGGCAAGAAATTCGCCTACGTCAGCGCCGATCATCACGGAGACGGCCGCGTCGCCTTGCTCGTCAAGATCAGCGGGCCGGATGAACAGGCCATGCTGATCGAACAGGACGAAGCGCGCTACTACCGCCCCACGTACTTCGGCGGCGACTGGATCGGCATCCGCCTGGACCTGGGCGATACCGACTGGGACGCGGTTCGCGATTGGCTTTGCCGGTCCTGGCGCTCCGTAGCGCCCAAAAAGCTGACGATCCTGCTGGACGCTGCCGACGCGTTCTGAGCCTCAACCGGCTCAGATTTCGGTATATTCTACCTGAGGCCTGCTTTCGCGGGTGCCACGATAATGCTTCGCCGGGTCCTGCGGATCGCCCGCGATCAGGACATGATCGTCGTGCACTTCGACCAGGGTGCCGACGAAAGGGAAACCTTCGAGGCTGCCGTTGACGCGAAAGCTCACGGTGTCGCCGATCTTGAAGGTTTTCTCATCGAAGTTGAATTCAAAAGGGCAGTTCTCGCCCGTTTCGCCCATGTCCTGCATCGCCGCTCTCCTTTGGCGAAACACCGTACAGCGGCGATCCGCAGTGGATCAAATCCAAATGACATGGCACGCAGCGCCGCCCCGATATCGGGCGGAGGTACACGCGGGGATCAGTGCGAGGTGATCGCGGCGCTTACGCTGATTGCGCCGGGCGAGGCGACTGCGCCGCGCTGGTCCGAAGCGCCGGACGACGCCGTGCTGGCCGCCTGAGATAAAAGGACCGCCCCCAGAAACGAAAGGGATCCGGCAATGATAATGGTTCTGGTCATCGAAACGCTAGATCCCGCAACGAGGCCCGCAGCCCCTTTCTCAAGCGCCGACGCTTAAGCGCACTTGCGAGTCGAGCCAAAGAAAAAGGCCGCCGAAACCGGCGACCTTCATCCTGGTTACGAAGAGTTAACCTCCGCAATTCAAGTTGGGCAATCAGCCCACCAGTTCTTCCGGCTTGAAGAAGTAGGCGATCTCGATCGCTGCGTTCTCTTCCGAGTCCGAACCGTGGACCGAGTTTGCTTCGATCGATTCGGCCAGTTCCTTGCGGATCGTGCCGGCATCGGCGTTCTCGGGGTTGGTGGCGCCCATGATGTCGCGGTTGCGCTTCACGGCGTCTTCACCTTCGAGAACCTGAACCACGACCGGGCCCGAGATCATGAACGAGACGAGGTCGCCGAAGAAGGGACGCTCGGCGTGGACGGCGTAGAAGCCCTCGGCCTGCTCCTTGGACATCTGGATGCGCTTGGAAGCGACGACGCGCAGGCCGGCTTCCTCAAGCATCTTGGTGACGGCGCCGGTCAGGTTGCGACGGGTTGCGTCGGGCTTGATGATCGAAAATGTGCGGGTGACCGACATGGAACTGTTCCTTGCGAAATGGGAAAGCGTGAATTGTTGGGCGCGCCCCTAGCGGGCTTTGCCGGGGGCGGCAAGCGGGTGAGTGCATGCTTCACCGGAGCGTGTGCGGGAGGGGGCTTCGACAGGCTCAGCGTGAGCGGGATTTGAGAGCGAACGACTTTCCCACGGCGGCGCCCGAATTCAAGGCAGTTTCCCCGACCCGCTCAGGCTGAGCGTGTCGAAGCCCCCAAACGGTTATCCCGCCTGAACCCAGCGCCCGCCTTCCTGCTTCCAGTAAAAGTGTTCCACCCCTTCGCGGGCGCGCAATTCGCGCCAGACCTGCCGGGCCTGCTGCACGCTTTCATCGTCGAACATATAGAACGTGCGCGCGAAAGGCATCTCCCCCTCACGCCACTGGCCATCGGCGATGGCAAGGAACGCCGCGCCATTGGCCGGTTCGGGCGTGTCGGAGAGAAGGATCGGCTGACGATCCTCATCCCCCTGCCCGGCATGGCCGTTGGCGAGAAACGTCTCGGGCAAAAGCGACCACAGCGCGCGCGAAATCCGCATCCGCTGATCCTGATTGCCCGAGACGACGAGCAGGCGCGCGTTGTCCGAAAGAACTTTGCGCGCGATCAGCGGCAAGGCCGCCTCGGCGGGGTCGCGGCTTAGCTGGTAGAAGTCCACGCGCATGAGCGGCGACCCTTTTTCGCTCACGCTTCCAGCGTATCGCGCACGAAGCGGTCGAGCAGGCGCACGCCGAAGCCGGTTGCGCCCTTCTCCCAGGTGGCGCCTGCCTTATCGGTCCATACGGTGCCCGCGATGTCGAGGTGTGCCCAGGGAGTGTCGTTCTCGATGAAGCGCAGCAGGAATTGCGCCGCCGTGATCGAACCGCCGGGACGCGGGCCGACGTTCTTGATGTCGGCGATCGGGCTGTCGATCATCTTGTCGTAAGCCGAACCCATCGGCATGCGCCACAAGCGGTCGCCCGAAGCTTCACCGGCAGCGTTCAGTTCGGCGGCAAGCGCGTCGTTGTTCGAGAACAGGCCGGCATATTCATGCGCGAGACTGAGGATGATTGCACCGGTCAGCGTGGCAAGGTCGATCACCTTGGCTGGGCTGTACTCGCGCTGCACCCAGGTCAGCGCATCGCACAGGACGAGGCGGCCTTCGGCGTCGGTGTTGATGACTTCGATGGTCTGGCCCGACATCGAGGTGACGACGTCACCGGGACGCTGGGCATTGCCGTCGGGCATGTTCTCGACAAGGCCGCAGACGCCGATGACGTTGGCCTTTGCCTTACGCAGTGCGAGCGCGAGCATGGTGCCGGCAACCGCGCCGGCGCCGCCCATGTCCCACTTCATGTCTTCCATGCCGCCGGCCGGCTTGATCGAGATGCCGCCGGTATCGAACGTCACGCCCTTGCCGACAAAGGCCACGGGCTTCTCGCCCTCGGTGCCGCCCAGCCATTCCATGACGAGGATGCGCGCAGGGCGAACCGAGCCCTGTGCAACGCCAAGCAGCGAACCCATGCCGAGCGCAGCCATGTTCTTGTCGTCGAGGACGCGGATGGTGAGGCCGGTGCCTGCCATGCGCGCCTTGCAGCGCTCCACGAAGCTCTCGGGGTAGATGATGTTGGCGGGTTCGGTGACGAGTTCGCGGGTGAAGGACACGCCCTGGCCGATCGCCTGCTCGATCTCCCAGGTGACCTCGGTGCCTTCCGGCGCGCCGACCACGGAAATTTCGGCAAGGCTGGGCTTGGCGTCCGCGCCCAGCTTGGTGCGGTAGACATCGTGGCGCCACGAGCGCAGGACCGCGCCCAGCAGCGCGCCGGCGGCTTCTTCAGCAGAAAGAGCCGCGCCGGTCAGGTCCAAGGTCAGCGCAGTCTCGCCGCTGGTCAGGTACTTGGCGACTACATTGGCGCCCGCACGCTCGATCGCACCCTTACGGTCCTTCGCCGAAGCCTCGCCGATGCCGGCAAGCGCAACGCGCACCACATTGCCGCCGCGCTCGGCGAATCCCTCGAAGACCTGGCCCGCTTTACCCGAAAACCGCGCCATCTTTGCACCCTGCGCCAGTACCGGCTCAAGGTCGGCTGGCAGTGCGTCCTGATTGACGAAGCGGGCGACGAGGCGAACATTGGGGGCAATTGCCGCGCCAAGGAACTGGATCTTCATGGATTCTCCTGGATTTCCCCGGTGAAACGCTGATCTTGTGCGCTTCACCGCATGACTGGATTGCAGTTAGGCACAGGCGATGCGATAGGCAACCCATGCTCCCGCCTGCGCAGAACCCGCTGCAAGCCCCGATCCGTTCCAAGATCCGCCGCTTGCGCCCTCTTTCCTTGCGCGTGCTGGCTTTGGGCATCGCTGCTGCACCCGTTTTTTACACCGCCTTACCCGGCGCGGCTTTGGCCCAGGACGTTTCGCGTCAGGTCGACACCGGCCCGATGGAAGGCCAGCCCCCTGCACCACCGCCGGCCACCGCCGATGCGGAGCCGGTCGCCTTCGAGGCGGATGACGTCCAGTACGAGCAGAACAGCGAACTGGTCACCGCGACCGGTAACGTGGTGCTGCGCCGCCGCGACGAAAAGGGCCAAGCCCAGTCCGTCCGCTCGGATAAGGTCACTTGGGACCGCAACAGCGGGAAGATCCTGGCCGTCGGCAACGTGCGCCTCGTCGATCAGGACGGCAACCAGCTCTATACCGAGCAGGTCGAACTGACCGACCAGCTCAAGACCGGCATGATGGAGAACATGCTTCTCGTCATGCGCGAGGGCGGCAGAATGGCCGCGCTCAAGGGTGAGCGAATCGCCAATGGCGACGTCATCCTCAACCAGGCGGCCTACACCGGATGCGACGTCACCGATGACGACGGCTGCCCCAAGAAGCCGACCTGGCGCATCGTCGCCAAGCAGGTGGTCTATTCTGAAGAACAGAAGCGCGTGCGCTTCAAGGACGCGCGGATCGAGCTGTTCGGCATCATCCAGCTGCCGCTGCTGGGTCTGACAATCGGCACGGATGGCGGTTCGGTTTCCGGCTTCCTGATGCCTGACATCCGCTCCAGCCCGTCGAACGGCTTTGAACTCTCACAGTCCTACTTCTGGAAGATCGCCGAAAACCGCGACCTTACCGGCACCGTTTCGGCCTATACCGGGGCTGCGCCGATGGCCTCGGTGCAATATCGCGCGCTGACCGATCGCAGCGCGTACCAGATCACCGGCTACGCGACGTCCAGCAGCAGGATTCCCATTGCCGGCGGCTCGGACATCACCAGCCCCGATGGGAAGCGCGCGTTTCGCGGCTACATCTTCGCCAACGGCCGCCTGCAGCTTGACGATAACTGGAGCGTGACCGGCTCGATCCGCCGCGCCACCGACCGCACGTTCCTGCGCCGCTACGACCTCAGCCGCGACGATCGCCTGCGCTCGACCATCGAGGTGGAGCGGATCGACGACGACAGTTACTTTTCCTTCGCCGGCTATACCACGCAGACCATGCAGTCGGACCGCGTGCAGGGGCAGATTCCGGTCGCCCTGCCGGTGATCGACTATCGCCGCCGCATCGATGATCCGCTGCTGGGCGGCAAATTCGAACTTCAGGCCAATACGCTGGGCATCATGCGATCCAACGGGCAGGATACCCAGCGCGCCTTCGCCAGCGGGCAGTGGTCGCTGCGCAAGCTGACCGGCATGGGCCAGGAAGTGACGCTGACCGGCCTCGTGCGCGGCGACGTTTATCATTCGGACGAGAATCTCAAGACCGACACCGCGCTCTACCGAGGCACGGAAGGATGGCAGGGCCGCGGCATCGCCACGGCTGCCCTCGACGTAAAATGGCCGTTCGTCGGCCAGGTCTTCGGCGGCACCCAGGTGCTGACCCCTCGCTTCCAGGTGGTAGCCAGCCCGAAGATCAAGAACCTCGCGATACCCAACGAGGATTCGCGCGCGATCGAACTGGACACCGGCAACCTCTTCGCGCTTAACCGCTTTCCCGGCTACGACCGGATCGAGGATGGCGTGCGGTTCACCTACGGCTTCGACTGGCAGTTCGAGCGCCCACGCTGGCGGATCAAGACCACCGTCGGTCAGTCGGTCCGCCTGTCCAACCGCGCGACCGTGCTGCCCGACGGCACCGGCCTTGCCAACAAGACCTCTGACATCGTCGGCCGGACCGAAATCCGCTACCGCGACGCTATTAATTTCGTGCACCGCTTCCGCGTCGACAAAGACACCCTGGCGGTACGCCGCAACGAATTCGACGCGGTCATCGGTAATACCCGATCCTACCTGGAAGTCGGCTATACCAAGCTGAACCGCGACATTTCCGAGGAAATCGAGGATCTCCAGGACCGCGAGGAACTGAGGGCCGCAGGACGCATCGCCTTCGCGAAGTACTGGTCGCTGTTCGGCTCTGCAGTCGTCAACATGACTGCACGTGAAGAAGACCCCGACAACGGCTCGAACGGCTTCCAGCCGCTGCGTACCCGCTTCGGCGCCGCTTACGAAGACGACTGCATCCAGATTTCGCTCACCTGGCGCCGCGATTATGTGGCCCTGGGGGACGTAAAGCGCGGTGATTCCTTCCAATTGGGCTTTGCGTTGAAAAACATAGGGGCGCATTGACCGGGCCCAAGAGGCTGGCTGCGGAAACCTGCTCATGCCCGGCTTGTCGAAGCCGCCGCCAGCATCCTGCGATGTACGTGCCGGAAACATTGGCACTCCCGAGCAAAGCCGCTATCGGGTGTGCTCATTTTCAGTTAAGCCGCCCCGGGGCACGTGGGGACAGGTACGCAATAGAATACGGCAGGCCGCTCCAGCAGGGCGCCTGCCCGGGATGATCCGGCTTCGGCCGGTCGAAGACGGGATTGAAATCACGGTGCAAGCAGTCAATACGCTCAGCCAGACCAGGCGCAGCAGGTTCATCAGGCGAGCATTCGTTTCCGTCGGCAGCCTGGCCGCACTCGCGTCGGCGCTCGGGGCCGGCACGGTTCAGGCGCAGTCGGCGCCCCAAGGCGAGATCGTCATCCCTGACGACGTGAAGATTTTCGGCAACGACAATCCCAACCTGCGCCGCGCCACGGCCGTGGTTAACGGCGACGTGATCACCGGCACCGATGTCGACCAGCGCCTCGCCCTCATCGTCGCGGCCAACCAGGGCAAGATCGACGAAGAGGAAATGAAGCGCCTGCGCCTGCAGATCCTGCGCAACCTCATCGACGAGACTTTGCAGATCCAGGAGGCCAAGGCTGCCGATGCCGCGGTCGCCGACGCCCAGATTGACCAGTCCTACGCCCGCGTGGCGCAGCAGAACTTCAATCAGAACGTCGGCGCGATGGATGCGTACCTCAAGCGTATCGGCTCGTCACCGGAATCGCTGAAGCGCCAGATCCGCGGTGAACTGTCGTGGCAGGCCCTGCTACAGCGCAACGTCCAGCCCTTTATCAACGTCTCCGACGACGAAGTGAACGAGAACCTTTCGCGCCTCAAGGCGGCCAAAGGCACCGAGGAATACCGGCTCGGCGAGATCTACATGTCGGCCGCGCCGGACGCGCGCCAGCAGGTATATGAAAACGCCACGAAGATTGTGCAGCAGCTGCGCTCGGGCGGCAGCTTCGTCGCTTATGCGCGCCAGTATTCGGAAGCCACCACCGCATCGGTCGGCGGTGACCTGGGCTGGGTCCGCCTCGCCCAGCTTCCCAGCGAATTGCAGGTCGTCGCGCGTGACCTCGAAACCGGCCAGCTGGTCGGCCCGGTCGAAGTGCCCGGCGGTTTCGACATCCTCTACCTAATCGACAAGCGCCAGGTACTCACCGCCGATCCGCGCGATGCGGTCCTCTCGCTCAAGCAGATCTCGCTGCCCTTCCCCAAGGGCGTCAGCGAGGCTGAGGCCGGCAAGCGCGCCGAATCCTTTGCGGCAGGCATCAAGGCGGCCAAGGGCTGCGGCGATGTCGACAAGGTCGCCACAGGTCTTGGCGCCCAGGTCGTGACCAACGATCAGGTCAAGGCACGCGACCTTCCGGCCCAGATCCAAACCTCGATCCTCCAGCTTTCGCCCGGCGAAACGCTGCCCCCGTTCGGCTCGCTAGACGAGGGCATTCGCATCCTCATGCTTTGCGGCCGCGACGATCCGCAGGTCAACGACGGCCCGAGCTTCGAACAGCTCCAGGCCCAGCTCGAGGACGACCGCGTCAACAAGCGCGCGCAGACCTACCTGCGCGATCTGCGCCGTGACGCGATCATCGAATACAATTGATCTTCGAGCGGGGCGGCTGACATGACCCCTGGAAAGCCGGGGGCCGCCCCTCACACCGTTTTGCCGCTTGCCGTTTCGCTCGGGGACCCTGCGGGCATCGCCCCCGAAGTGATTGTCGAGGCATGGGTTCGACGAGAAGAACAGGGGCTTGCCCCGTTCTTCGTCGTCGGCGGCGCGGCCGTCCTGCGCGCGGCCGCCGCATCGCGCGGTCTTGACCTTGCGGTAGCGCGCATTGCCCATCCACAAGATGCGCTGGCTACATTCGCCGCCGCCTTGCCCGTTCTCGGCGACGAGGACTGCGAACCCTCATTCGGCGAACCGACTGTGGACGGCGCCCGGCTCGCACTCCATTCGCTGACACACGCTACTCAGCTGGCGCTGTCCGGGGAAGCGGGCGCCGTGGTTACCGGGCCGATCGCCAAGTCGAAGCTCGCCGGCGTCGGCTTCACCCAGCCTGGGCAGACCGAATTTCTTGCAGACGCCTGCGGCGTCCCGCACGAAGACGCGGTGATGATGCTGGCTGGCCCTTCGCTGCGCACTGTGCCGCTGACTGTTCACGAAGCGCTCAGTGCCGTGCCAGGCCTCGTCACCCGCGAACTCATCGAGCGCAAGACCCGCATCGTCGCCCTGGGCCTCGCCCGCGATTTCGGCCTTGCCGCCCCCCGCATCGCCATCACGGGCCTCAATCCCCATGCGGGCGAGGACGGGCGCATGGGAACCGAGGACCGGGATGTCATCGCGCCCGCCATCGCCGCCCTGCGCGCCGAAGGTCTGACCGTCACCGGACCGCATCCCGCCGATGCCCTTTTTGCCGCGCACGAGCGGACCCGCTACGACGTGGCCTTGTGCATGTACCACGACCAGGCCCTGATCCCGATCAAGACGCTGGATTTCGATCAGGGCGTGAACGTCACTCTCGGCCTACCCATCGTGCGCACCTCGCCCGACCACGGCACCGCCTTCGCCATCGCCGGTAAACACAAAGCCAGTGCCGGCGCCATGATCGCCGCGATCCGCATGGCGGGTGAATGCGCCGCCAGGAGATCCCTTTGACCACCGTACCCGCCCTACCCGCCCCCAGCCTGCCGCCCTTGCGCGAAGTCATCGCCCGGCATGGCCTTTCGGCATCCAAAGCGCTGGGCCAGAATTTCCTCCTCGACGAGAACCTGCTGGACCGCATCGCCGCGATCCCCGCTTCGCTTGGCGACCAGCATGTCCTCGAAGTTGGCCCCGGTCCCGGAGGCCTGACGCGGGCACTGCTGCGCGCAGGTGCCAGCGTCACCGCTGTCGAAATGGACCCGCGCTGCCTGCCTGCGCTCGCGGAAGTGGAAGCAGCGTTTCCCGGCAAGCTGAAAGTCATCGAGGGTGACGCGCTCAAAATCGCCCCCGCGTCGCTGTTTGACGGCCCTTATCACATCGTCGCCAACCTGCCGTACAACGTCGGCACCGCGCTGTTCATCGGCTGGCTTTCCGGCGAAACCTGGCCGCCGCAGTGGGCTTCGCTGACCCTGATGTTCCAGGAGGAAGTGGCCCGCCGCATCATCGCCGAGCCAGATACCTCCGCCTATGGCCGCCTCGCGGTTCTGGCGCAGTGGCGCTCCACCGCGAAGCTGGCGATGAAAGTCCACCGCAGCGCCTTCACCCCCGCGCCCAAGGTCATGTCGGCAATCGTCCACGTCACCCCGGCCGAGGCGCCTGAAGGTGTCTCGATGCGGGTGCTGGAACGGGTGACGGAGGCCGCGTTCGGCCAACGCCGCAAGATGCTGCGCCAAAGCCTGAAGGGCGTACCCGGCGCGCTGGAAGCCTTGGAGAACCTGGGAATCGACGCCCAGCGCCGCGCCGAAACGCTTTCGGTGGCAGAGTTCGTCAGCATCGCGAAAGTGCTGACCAAACCAAAAGGCTGATCGCTTCCCGAAGCACATCCGGCATCGCAGGACTACCGCAAACGAAAAAGGGCGGCGCATCACGCGCCGCCCTTTTCGTTTTCGCAAACCGAATTTGCGGGTCAGCTCTTTCGCGGCGTACCCGCTTCGCGGGCGAGACGGTCCTGACGGTCAATCGCGCTCTCGGTGGTCACGAAGCTGTCAGGCTTCACGCCCAGCCAGATCAGGATCGGCGCGGCCATGTAGATTGAGCTGTAGGTGCCGACGAAGATGCCCAGCACGATCGCGGCGGTGAAGCCGAAGATCACGTCAGGGCCCAGCAGCAGCAACGCCAGCAGGGTAATCAGCATCGACAGCGACGTCACGATGGTACGTGCCAAAGTCTCGTTGACCGAAAGGTCGAGCAGCTCGGGCATCGGCATCTTGCGATACTTCTTCAGGTTTTCGCGGATGCGGTCGTAGACGACGATCGTGTCGTTGAGTGAGTAACCGATCAACGTCAGCAGAGCGGCGACGATGTTGAGGTCGAACTCCATCTGCGTCAGCGCGAATAATCCCAGCGTTAGCGTCACGTCATGGACGAGGCTGAACAGGGCGCCAACGCCGAACTGCCATTCAAAGCGCACCCAGATGTAGATCGCCACCGCGATCGCAGCCAAGCCAAGCGCGAGCATGGCGCTGCGCCCGAGTTCGCCAGAAACCTTGCCGGATACGGAATCGACACTGCCGATCTTGGCCCCGGGGTGGTTCTTAACGATGTCGGTCTTGATGGTGCTCGCCATCGCATTGGCGAGTTTGGGGTTCTTGTCCGCGCCCGCCGGCAGCTTCATGCGGATCGAGATCTCGTTCGCCTGGCCGAAGCGCTGGATGATCGGCTCACCGTAACCCAGCTTGTCGACTTCCTCGCGCAGCTGCGCCACCGGCGCATCGGCACTGCCTTCGAACGTGACGCGGATCACCTGACCGCCGACGAAATCGACGCCCAGGTTCAGGCCCTTGGTGGCGACAAGCCCGATGGACGCCACGATCAGCAGCAGGCTGACGACGTAGAAAGGCACCCGCCACTTCAGGAAGTGAATGTTGGTGTTGTCGGGAATGAGCTTGAGGAGCTTCATATGTCCTCTCCCCTTACAGGTTCAGGTCTGCGGGCCGCGCCTTGCGCAACCAGCCGGCGACCCACATGCGGGTCAGCGTGACGGCGGTAAAGACCGAAGTCGCGATGCCGATCAGCAGGACGATGGCGAACCCGCGCACCGGACCCGTACCGAAATAGGCCATCAGGACGGCGGCGATGACGTTGGTGATGTTGGCATCGAAGATCGCGCGGCTGGCTTCCTTGTAGCCCATCTCCACTGCCTGCACGACGCGCCGGCCTCGGTGACGTTCCTCGCGGATACGCTCGTTGATCAGCACGTTGGCGTCCACCGCGGCGCCGATCGTCAGCACGAAGCCGGCGATGCCAGGCAGCGTCAGCGTGGTGCCGAACACGGCCATGACACCAAGGATCATCAGCAGGTTCACGACCAGCGCGACATTGGCATAGATGCCAAAGCGGCCGTAGGTGACGAGAATGAAGATCATCAGAAGGCCGGTGCCGACGGCCATGGCGACGACGCCCTTGTTGATCGAATCCGCGCCGAGGTCGGGACCGACTGTGCGTTCCTCGACCACGGTCAGGTCGACCGGCAGTGCGCCAGATCGCAGCGCGATGGCGAGCTGCGTGGCCGACTGGACGTTGAAGCTGCCCGAAATCTGCGCGCTGCCGCCCAGGATCGGTTCGTTGATGCTGGGCGCGGAAAGCACCTTTCCGTCGAGGATGATGGCGAAGCGCTTGTTGACGTTCTCGGTCGTCAGCCGGGCGAACTTCTCACCGCCCTGCTGGTTGAAGGTGATCGACACAACGGCTTGGTTGGTCTTGGATTCGAAGGACTGCTTGGCATCGGTAAGTTCGTCACCCTTGATGCCGCCAAGGCGCTTCACCGCGATGAGCGGAGCCTGTCCGCCCGCTGCGCCGGCGTCGGCATAAGGCACGATCTCGTCGCCCGGAGGAACGATGCCCTGCGCCAGATCGCTGGGCACGGCGGTCTCGTCGACCAGCTTGAATTCGAGCTTTGCAGTTTGACCAAGCAGCGCCTTCAGCGCAGCAGGGTCCTGCAGACCGGGGACCTGAACGTCGATGCGGGTGCCGCCAAGGCGCCGGATATCGGGCTCCTTGGTGCCCAGAGCGTCGATACGCTTGCGTACGACGTCGACGGCGGTCTCCATCGCATTGCTTACCGCAAGGTCGATGCCTTCGGTGGTGGGGGCGAGGACGAACTGGTTGCCGTTGACGACCTGAATGTCCCAGTCGCGCTGGCCGGAAAGGCCCGCGCCGGTGGTCAGGGGAAGGATGGCTTCACGCGCCGCGTCGACCTGCGCGCTGTCGCGCACCGTGAAGGACAGGCGTCCTCCCCGGCTCGACACGTCGCCGATGGCGATGCGCGGCTCGGCGGTACGCAGCTTGGTGCGCACCGAATCCTCCATGCCCTCCAGTCGCTGCTGGACCACCTGGTCGCGGTTCGCCTCGAGCAGGAGGCGCGAGCCGCCCGCAAGGTCGAGGCCCATGTTGATCTTGGGATGCGGGATGGCTTCGGGCCAGCGGATGTTGGTGACGGACAGTAAGGTCGGCAGCGCCAGCGCGCACAGGACCAGCGTCAGCCCCCAGTACCAGACCTTCTTCCAGGTGGAAAATTCAAGCATTGCCTATCGCTTCTCTCCAAAGGGACGCGGGCGTTGCCGCGTCCTGGAATTGCGGCCGGATCAGTCGTTCGCGGGCTTGGAGCCGGCCGGCGGGATCAAGTCGACGATCGTCGACTTGAGCGCCTTGACCTTCACACCCTGCGCCAGTTCAATCTCGGCGTAGTTATCGTCGACCTTGACGATCTTGCCGACGAAACCGCCGCCGGTCAGCACTTCATCGCCCTTCTTGAGCGAGGAAAGCTTATTCTTGTGCTCCTTCTGCTGCTTCATCTGCGGGCGCAGGATGAGGAACCAGAAGATCAGCGCCATGGCTACGAACGGCATGTACGTAATCCAGGCCGGCGGCGCACCGGCGGGTGCGGCGGCGGCAAGCTGAGCGAGGATCGAGGTCTGCATGGAAATGATGGGCCTTCTTTGTTTCGTGCCGGCTTCGCGGCGCGCCTGTGAGCGAATCGCACGCCAGCCGGCCGTGCATCCCGTCGGAAAAAATCCCGGACCGGACGCAACCGGATGCGCGCGGGTAGCAATAAAGCGCACCGCTGGCAACGCGCGCGCACCGCGCTTCCCCCGCTGACAGGCATGCAGATAGGCCGTGGCGCGGTACGTTCAAGCGCCCCGCAGGCGCGGTGAAAAACTCCGGTCTGATAACAGGAGGCTCCGAAGCACCAGGAAAAAGCGGCGCCGGCAAATTCCTGGCAAGAGGCGCTTGCGTATCCGAAAGGACCTGCCTATAGGCCGCGCTCCGGTCGGGACGTAGCGCAGCCTGGTAGCGCATCACACTGGGGGTGTGGGGGTCGGAGGTTCGAATCCTCTCGTCCCGACCAAGAAAAACCGCCGTTTCCTGCTTCGTGCGGGAGACGGCGTTTTCGTATCAGCAACTGGCGACGCGGCAAACTATGCGCGGCGTCCTGCGCCGTTTGAACGGGTGAGCAAGCCGATGGCCCCAGAAAATCCAGGTTCCACGAACGAGCGCAATGCCGCAATATACATTGCCGTTATCGATGGCGCCACCTTCGGCGAGCTTGCTGAGCGGTATGGCATCAGCAGGGTTCGTGTCCAAAAGACGTACGCCCGCGAACGCACGAACGCCTGGGAAGCGCGCAAGCGCGGAGATACCAGTTACCTGGGGCGCCCCATACCGGCTGATGTCTGATTGCTCCTGAATAGCCTCTGATACGCACGGCAGCATCAGCGGCCAGAAACCGTTTTCCTACACGAACCGATATGGTTATTTTGTGGCGAGTTATCCAAAAAGGACTCGCTCATGGCTTTGCTCGATTCGCTGCTCGGCCCCATCACCCGCATTATCGACAAGGTCGTCCCCGACCCTGAAGCGCGCGACCGCGCCAAGCTGGAACTGCTCAAGCTGGAGAGTTCGCAGGAACTGGAAATGTTGCAGGCCAGCCTCTCGGCCATCGTCGCCGAGGCCAACTCCGCTGATCCCTGGACCAGCCGCGCACGGCCGAGTTTTCTCTACGTCATCTATGTCATGATTCTCTGGGCATTGCCGATGGGTATGATCGGTGCACTCAGCCCCGGCACCGCCCGCGCTATTGGCGAAAGCATGAGCGCCTACCTTAACGGCATTCCAGAGCCGCTCTATGCCTTGTTCGGAACCGGCTACCTCGGGTATTCGGCGATGCGGCAGTGGGGCAAGACCCGCGGGTCCGACCGCTAAGCAAACGCTAACCATCGCGTGTTAAAGGCAAGGACCAATCCCACCCGCACCACCCAGGAGCGTTCGAGTGTTTCGCATGACCGCGCGGCTTGCCGCTCTTTGCCTCCCCGTTGCCCTCGCAGCCTGCGGTTCCTCACGCGAGGACGAACTGGAAAAGCAGCTCGCTCAGGCCCAGGCCACGGCAGCGGAAGAATCCGCCGCCCTTAAGGCCAAGCAAGAGGCGTCCGCCGCGCGCCTGAAGGACAACGACCAGTCGCTCGCCGCCTTCTACGCGGGCGATGGCGGCTCCGAGGACAGCGCACCGGACGAGGACCTGGGCGGTCCCGCCCCCGAAGCGCCCGAGGCGGCGCCTGCCCCCGCGGCAGACATGCCGCCGGGCCCGCCCCTGCCCAACCCGCAATGACAGCGGCGGCCCGGCCTGAGGCGACTTGCGCCCGCCGGTCGCCCCGCTAAAGCTCGGCGCCTGACGATCACGGGAATTTCCAAGCGATGGCGAATAAGCTGGTCTATGTGCTCAACGGCCCCAACCTCAATCGGCTGGGCAAACGCGAACCCGAAATCTACGGTTCGCAGACGCTGGACGATATCGGCGCGATGCTGGCCGCGCGGGGTGAGGCGCTCGGCATGACCATCGACATGCGCCAGTCCAACCACGAAGGCGCGCTGGTCGACTGGCTCCATGAAGCGCAGGACGGCGGCGCCCACGCGGTGCTACTCAACGCCGGCGCCTATACCCATACCTCAATCGCGCTGCTGGATGCGATCCGTTCGATCAAGGTGCCGGTCATTGAGGTCCACCTCTCGAACCCGCACACGCGCGAGGAATTTCGCCACAAGTCCTGGGTCGGCATGGGTGCAAAGGGCACCGTCGCCGGTTTTGGTGCGCAGAGCTATATAGTGGCCTTGGAAGCCGCGGCAGGGTTCTGAGGCGGCGCGCAGCCGACCACTTCACCATCGTTTCCACGCACGGAGACGATACGGTGAACCGGAGTGGCGGCGTATCCGCCGCCTTTCGGCAGGGCCGCCTGATCCACCAGCGCCACGAAACATATCCGCTGGCGCACGAGGCTCAGCAAAGCACGGCGCACCTGCTCCGAATTGGCATCGTCAGCCAAGCGCGCCGTCAGGAAACTAACGACGGGAGCGGTATCGACGGGTGCCGAACTGCGTACTCTCGAAGACAAATCCTGGACGGCGGCAGCGCCGACCGTCCAGCCATCGCGAACCGGGTCGAACAAAGGCGCGGACGCTGCGGCGGCGGCATCGACGTTCACCGTCAGGCCGCCGGTACTGCCCAGCTCGAACACAGGAGTCTGCGGTTCCGGCGCGCGCAGGAAGAACCACCAGGCATTCGCCGCCAGCAATGCGGCGACAACCGCAACCAGCACCGACCGCCGCGAGGATTTCGTCATGGCCGCCACTTGTTCAGCCTAGCGGCACGCCCGGAATATTCTTCGCGGTACGGATCGTCAGCGAGGTTTTCACGCTATCCACGTTGGGCGCTGGCGTGAGCTTGCTGGTGAGGAATTCCTGGAAGCTCTGCAGGTCGCGGCTGACGATCTTCAGTATAAAGTCGATCTCGCCGTTCAGCATGTGGCACTCGCGCACTTCGGGCAGACCCTTCATATGGTCCTCGAAGGCGCGCAGCGATTCCTCGGCCTGGCTCTTGAGGCTGACAAGTGCGAAGACGGTGATCGTGAAGCCCAGCTTCGACGCATCAAGATCGGCGTGATAGCCTTGAATCACGCCCGCTTCCTCAAGGCTACGCACGCGGCGCAGGCACGGCGGCGCTGTCAGCCCCACGCGCTGGGCCAGCTCGACATTCGTGATCCGACCTTCGGCCTGCAGCTCGGCAAGCAGGCGGCGATCGATTTCATCGAGATTGATCATTCGAATTTTCCCCGGCGGAGTGCTTTGGCATCACCGCGTTGCAACTTACACATCGAAAAGGCCAGTGCGCCGTAATATTATTATGCCATAGCGTAATCGTCCCGCTTTGCAACGCCTGCTATGCTGTGCCGAACTGGCCTCTTCCTCTCCCCCACGGGTTTGCTAGGAGGGTCTCCCCCTGTTGTTTTCCTTATAGTAAACATAGAGGCCCATAAGGACTGGTCTGCCATGACGGCAGCACCGCCGGAGACTGAATGCATTTCGACGATCGCCTTGCCACGGTTCTGCGCCTGCCGCCCTCTGGGGATGGCTTGGCGCGTATCCAGTTCAGGCAGCTCGTCGATATTCTCGGCCGGGCCCCGAACGCCCGTGAACCCAGCGAAACCGTGGATGCGGGCTTCACGCGGCTACAGGAGCTGGGCCGCCAGATCCCGACCGCAGACCGTGCCCGCCTGCTGCGCGCACCGCTTCAGGCGATGACCAACCCGCGCCTGCTGGCATGGTTGGCTCAGGCTGAACCCGACGTCGCCTGCGCTGCGATTCGCGCCGCTCGGCTGGATGATGAGGACTGGCTGGCACTGATCCCCGCCCTGCCCGTGCGCGCGCGCGGTATCTTGCGTCACCGCCGAGACCTGCCGCCTCGCGTCGAGGCGCTGCTGGAACGGCTGGGCGTGGGCGACCGTGCTCTGCCGCCCGCCACTTACGAAGATGACGCTGTAGCTACAGCCGCCGTACCGGACTTCGTTTCAGCCCCCGACCTCGAGTTCGAGCCTGACCCCGAAGCGCCGCTTCCTGAAGAACCTCGCGCATCCTTCAATGCCCCGACCGGCAATATCGCCGTCGATCAGGACATGTCGGACGACGTGCTGGAGCTGCTGGGCATGGACACCGCGCCGCCCGCGCCCACCTCGCTCAGCGACTGGGCCAAGGCCCGCGCGGCCCAGCAGCACAAGGACCTGCAGCTAAAAGCCGCCAATGCGGACCATTCAGGCGATGGCCGGTCCGGCGGGGCAAATTCCGGTGAGGCCGGGATCGGCGCCATCGTCCGGCGCATCGAGGAATTCCGCAAGGCCCGCGCGATGCAGGGCGCCGTGGGTGCAAGCGCCAATGCCGACGCTAACGCACCGCGCCTGCCGCTGGGCGATACCGCGCCCATCACCGTGCGGCTGGCGCTGGCGATCGATTTTACCACGGACGTGCACGGGCGGATCGCCTGGGCGGACGGCCCCTATGCGTCCTCGGTAATCGGCCTCAGCTTGCCCGCCGCGCAGGACGGGGGTGCAAATACGCAGGATCTTGCCGTCGCCATGCGCCAGCGCCTGCCGCTGCGCGCGGTGCGCATTGCAGTAGCAGGTGCCCCGGCGGTCAGCGGCACTTGGCAGGTCGATGCCATCGCCCGGTTCGAGGGCGGTGGTTTCATTGGCTATTGCGGCCGCCTGCGCCGCCCTTCCCCGCCTATGGCTCCGCCCTCGGCGCCCGCCGCGGACACCGCCGAAGCCGACCGCATGCGCGAAGTGCTGCACGAACTGCGTACGCCTGCGAATGCCATTCAGGTTGCCGCCGAGATCATCCAGCAGCAGCTCTACGGCCCCGCCCCGCACGAATACCGCGCGCTGGCCGCCGCCATCGCAGGAGACTGCGCCCATATTCTCGCCGGTTTCGAGGAGTTGGACCGGCTGGTGAAGCTGGAAACCGGCGCACTGCCGCTAGACGAGGGTGAGTGCGACCTTGCCCGCGTCCTTGCCCAGACAGTGGTGCGGCTGCGCACCTGGACCGAACCGCGCGGCAGCAGCTTCGCGCTCGCCTCCGACCCGTCCGCCGCCAGCCTGCCCGTGCGGGTCGCCCGCGCCGAAGTGGAACGGCTGATCTGGCGTCTGTTCGCCGCGCTGGCCAGTTCCACCGCGCCGGGCGAAGCACTCGAACTGGGCTGGTCTTCCGGCGCGGGCATGGCGTGCATAACGGTCGCTTTGCCGTCCGTATTGGCCGCGCGCGATCCCGATACGCTGTTCGAGGCGGTCGCCGGGGAGCGCGGGCAATCGCTTGCCACCGGCATGTTCGGGATCGGCTTCACCTTGCGTCTCGCCGTGGCAGAAGCTGCTGCGGCCGGGGGTATGCTACAGCGCATCGACAATGCGTTGCACCTGTCCTTGCCTGCCTTGACCACTGTAAATGCGGACAATAGCACTTCGGCAACCTTTTCGCCCTAAAGCACTACCAGACCCTGTCAGCCTGACGGATGCGACCCGCAGAGGGGAAAGTTTTTTGCCGGGACCCAATCTCCTGGAGCCGCCAGGCCAGAATGCCTTTGCCTCGTTCGGCAAGGACTTCGGGCAGCGCTTCATCGTAACCGTCGACACCGAAGAGGAGTTCGACTGGTCGGCTCCGCTTGACCGTGAAAAACACAGCGTCGTCACCGTGCCGGCTCTGCGCAAGTTCCAGCAGTTCTGTGAAGGCTTTGGGGTCGTGCCCTCGTACCTGATCGACTGGCCGGTCGCCTGCTCCTCCTTCGCACCCGAGGCGATCGGTGATGCAGTGACGCGCGGGACCGCGGAAGTCGGAGTGCAGTTGCACCCGTGGGTTAGCCCGCCCTTCGTCGAGGAGGTGAACGAATTCAACAGCTTCGCGGGCAACCTGCCCTTCGAACTGGAACGCGAAAAACTCCATACACTGCGCGACCGGATCGAGAGCGCTTTCGGTGTTCCCCCGCAGATCTACCGCGCCGGCCGGTATGGCCTGGGCCCACGCACGGCCGAAATCCTGCGCGAATGCGGAATCGCCATCGACACCTCGGTGCGCGCGCGCTGGGACTACAGTTCTGCCGGCGGCCCCAACTACCGCCAACATCCGCTCCGCCCCTACTGGACCGATGCCGAGCAAAGCCTGCTCGAACTGCCGCTGACGACGGTCTACTGGGGACCGCTGCGCCAGGTCGGCAATGTGATCTACCCTCACCTCTGGCGTGCGCCGCAGGTGCGCGGCGTGCTTGCCCGAGTGGGCCTGCTCGAACGCATCCCGCTGACGCCCGAGGGGATTACGACAGAAGAAGCCCTGCGCGGCGTCGATATCGCCATCGACGAAGGCCTGCCTGTGCTGGTGTTTTCATTCCACAGCCCCTCGCTGGCACCGGGCCATACCCCTTACGTGCGCAACGAGGCGGACCTCGACGCGCTTTACGACTGGTGGCGCGCTCTGTTCACGCACCTTGAAAAGCGCGGTGTGAAACCGACCAGCGTGGCCGATATCATGGCATCGGTGAAATCGGGCTGAGGCCGGAAACCGCCTGGGACCTGATCCGCAACGGTAAGTTCGATCAGGCCATTGCCAGGATCATGTTGCGGACCTGCGGATAGACCTCGCGCTCCCACTTGGAGCCCGAGAACACGCCGTAGTGGCCCACGCCCGGTTGCAGGTGGTGCCGCTTCAGATGCGGGCGCAGGCTGGTGCACAGGAGATGCGCCGCCGCCGTCTGCCCCACGGCGCAGATATCGTCGCGCTCACCTTCGACGGTGAGCAGCGCGGTCTTGCGGATTGCCGAACAATCCACCTTGCGGTCCCTGTGCGTCAGTTCTCCTTTGGCAAGGAGTGCCTGCTGGAACACCTTGTCGATCGTTTCGAGATAGAATTCGGACGTGAGGTCGAGCACGGCCAGGTACTCGTCGTAGAAGTGCTCGATCTTGTCGACCTCGGCCTGCTCACGATCGGCGATGTGCTGGTAGAGCTTGCGGAACTGGGCGTAGTGGCGTCCCGAATTCATCGACATGAAGGCGGAAAGTTGAATGAAACCGGGGTAAACCTTGCGGCCCCCGCCTTTGTAGCGCCACGGCACGGTGTGGATGAGGTTTTTCTCGAACCATTCGAACGTCTGCGCATTGGCAAGATCGTTCACTACCGTGGGCGATTCGCGCACGTCGACCGGGCCGCCCAGCAGCGACATCGTGCGCGGCTGACACGGGTCGTCGTCCTGCGCCATCAAAGCAACGGCAGCCAACACCGGAACACAGGGCTGGCACACCGCCAGCACATGCGCGCCGCGCTTCTCGGCCGGGTCGCCCAGTTCCTGAAGGAAGCGAATCACGTAGTCGATATAGTCGTCCAGACCGAATTCCCCGGCGGAAAGCGGCACGTCACGCGCGTTCTTCCAGTCGGTTATATAGACGTCATGGTCGCGCAGCAGCGTTTCCACCGTACCCCGCAGCAACGTGGCGAAATGGCCTGACAGCGGGGCGACGACGAGAACCTTGGGCTGAGGTACGCTGACTTCGGGCTTGGCGAAATGCAGCATGTCGCCAAACGGCAGCGAAAGCGCCACTTCTTCAACAACCTGGGTCATGGTGTTGCCCGAAAGGACCTGGCCGATCGCGTAAGGTGGGCGGGCATGGGTGACGGCCGCTTTCTCGAACGTCTCGGCCAGCGCGAAGAGGCGCCGCGCGAAGGGCATTTTTTCGGCCCTGCCCAGGAACTTGTCGCGAATGCCGGTTGCCGTGCGTGCGGCGAAGCGGGCCGGTGCCAGCGTGTCGCAATATGCCTGGTAGGCCTGATAGAGCATATGCAGCATTCTCCGCGATCCCGCTGCAACCGCCGCGATTCGAACAGACGGCTGCAATCGGCTCTGGATTCATGCTGCGCTGCATCATAGGCTGATGCAAGCGAAAGTGCCCCGCATTAAACCAGGAGTGAGGCCCATGACCCAAGCCAGCGAAATTCGCGCGACGCTGACGATCTCCAGCAAGACCTACTCCGCATGGTCGCTTCGCGGGTGGCTGCTGTGCCGTCTTGCCGGGCTGGACGTAGTGGAGAAAACCGTCGTCAACGATGCGGCCAACCGCGCCGAACTGCTACTGCTTTCGCCTTCTGTCCTGGTTCCCCGACTCACTTGCAAGGGCGCCAGCGTGTGGGACACTCTGGCCATCGCCGAATTCCTCAACGAACAGTTTCCCTACGCCGGAATGCTCCCCGCCGATCCAATCGCGCGGGCACACTGCCGATCGATCTCGGGCGAGATTCATTCCGGCTTCACCAACTTGCGTTCAGCCCTGCCAATGAACCTCAAGGTGCGGCACGAGAAATTCCCGGTCTTCTCCGGCGCACGCCCCGATATCGAGCGAATCGAGGCAATTTGGATCGATTGTCTGCAGACCTTCGGCGGTCCGTTCCTGTTCGGCGCGCAGCCGACCGTCGCCGACGCCATGTACGCCCCTGTAACTACTCGATTCGTGACGTATGCAGTCGCCCTGCCCCCGGAATGCTCGGCCTATTGCCGCACGATCGCCGAATGGGCCCCAATGCGCGAATGGGTGGAGGCGGCAAAAGCCGAGCCGGAGGAAATGGAGGAACTCGACGTGGAGTTCTGATTGATCTGTGGGTTAGGCAGATGAGGCCGGCTGCCTGCTCGATTCCTCCCCGTCTGCGGAGAGGCGATTCTATTCCGGGAATTATGCTCCAGGAAAGGTTCCCGGCGCCATTTGCTGCCGTTCGACTTATCGCCGCAATCCGCGGAAGCTGGCGAAAATTGGTCGGGGAGACAGGATTCGAACCTGCGACATCTTGCTCCCAAAGCAAGCGCGCTACCGGGCTGCGCCACTCCCCGACCGGGGGTATCGATGAAATTCACCCGCCAAGGCGCAGGTGACTGGCATTGGTGGGCCCGGCAGGATTCGAACCCGCGACCTAGCCGTTATGAGCGGCCAGCTCTAACCGCTGAGCTACAGGCCCGCCGTGCCGTTACCGGCCCATCGAGGAAGCCGGTCCGATGCCCGTTAGCGGGGGATCCGCCATCAGGCAAGCGGGGTTCTGGCAACTTTGTGCATTTCTCTGTGGGCGCAGGAGCAACCGATGCCGCTCCTGCGCCCCCCGGATCAATAGCCGGCTTTGGCCAGCCAGGCATCCACTTCACTCATGCGGGTTTCCTGCACCTTGATCCGGTCCTGGATCTTGGCCACCGCTTCATCGACCGGACGGCGTGCTCCCGCCGGCAGGCGGGCCTGTGCGTAGGCTTTCAGCTTTTCGACCATCGCCGGGTCGGCGCTGCCCTGCGCCAGCTTGGCGACGTAGCGGGTCGCGCCCGAACTATCGACGCGGGCCATGACCGCATCGTAATTGGCCGCAACGAAGTCGAACGCCTTGTCGGGGTTGCCGGCCGCGACGGAGGTGATGATCACCGGGCTGGTGGTCACACTCGGCTCATCGGTCAGCGAAAGCGCCAGCGCCTTGTCGGCCAGCGCCGGATCGCGCGCCATGCCGAGCTGCGAGTAGAGCGTGGTCTTGACCTGCGCCGAAGTCTCCGCCTTCGCCAGTTCGTGCAGGGCGTCCCAAGTCTGTGCATCGGCATTCTTGGCCACCACGGACAGGATCGCCACGCGCAGCGAGGGATCGATCGCGCTTTCGTCGGTCTTCGATGCTGCGAAGCGGCGGCGCGCTTCGGCCAGCACGCTGGGCTCGCCAAGGTCGCCCAGCGTCTCGATCAGGGCGGCGCGCAGGTCGCCCTCGGTCACCGGCTCGTTGGCGCGCGGGGTCCAGCCCAGGCGCTGCATTACCGGCAACAGCCGCGCGGAGGCGAAGCGCGACAGCGCGGCCTCGCGCTTCTCGTTGCCGCGCGCATAGTCGGCGAGGCCCGCGATCACATTGGCCGCTCGCTCCATCACCTGCGGCGAGGCGTCTGCGGGCAAGCCCTTCACCACGTCGAGCATGTTCGCCATCGGCTGGTTGCCGGCATAGCCCAGCGCCGCCGCATCGTTGAGGATGCCCAGCTGGTCGACCGGCTGCACCTTGGCGATCGACTTCGCCAGTCCCGCGAAGGTCTTGGCGTCATAGAGCACGCGGTAATAGCCCGACTGTCCGGCATTCACGACCACCGGGCCGCAGCCCGCCACCGTAAGCGCGCCCTTGCCCTGCAGCAAAGTCTCGGCAGACGCGCCGTCCAGACCGGCAGCGCGCACCGGCACGCGCCAGTTCAGCGGCTGTTTGCCCGGCCGGTCACGGGTAAACTCGCCCTGCTCAAGAGTCAGGCTGGTCTGTCCGGCGGCGCATGATGCGGTCACCTTAACCAGCGGTATGCCCGGCTGCAGTGTAAAGTCGTGGGCGATCTGCGCGATGGGCTTGCCTGATGCCTTTTCCATCTCCGCCCACAGGTCGTCGGTGACCGTGTTCGAATTCTTGTAGCGCTTCATGTAGGCTTGGACGCCCGTGCGCCACTGGTCGGAACCCGCATAAGCCTCCAGCATCCGAATCACCGCCTCGCCCTTGGAGTAGGTGATCGAATCGAAAGCCTGGCTGGCTTCTTCCACCGTCTTGATCGGTGTAATGATCGGGTGCGTGGTGACATAGCCGTCCTGCGCCATAGCCAGTTCGCGCGATCCCACGCCGGTCAGCTCGGGCTTCCATTCGGGATGGAACTGCGCGGTTGCCCGGCTTTCCATCCAAGAGGCGAAGCCTTCGTTCAGCCACAGGTCGTCCCACCAGGACATCGTCACGAGATCGCCGAACCACTGGTGCGCCATCTCATGCGCGACGACGGTGAAAATTCGCTCGCGCAGGGAATTCGACGCGATCTTGGGATCGAGCAGCATCGCGTTCTCGAAGTAAAAGATGCCGCCCCAGTTCTCCATCGCGCTGAAGAACTGGCTGCGGCCCGGCGCCGCGATGTGGTCGAGCTTGGGCAGCGGATACTTCTCGCCGAAGTACTCGTTCATCCATGGCAGCAGCGCCGCAGACTGCTCCAGCGCGTAGTCTGCCTGGGCAAGGTCGCCGCGCTTGGTCAGCACACCCACTTCGGTGCCGGCAGCCTGCACGGTCTTGCGCTCAAAATCGCCGAGGCCGAGGAACAGGAGGTAGGTCGACATCTTGGGGCTGGTGCCGAATGTGACCAGCGTTCGGCCTTTGCCTGCGCTCTTGCGGCTTTCCACCGGCAGGTTGGCAACGGCCATCTCGCCCTCGGGCACTACGGCCTTGAGGCTGAAGGTCGCCTTGTAGAACGGCTCGTCCCAAGAAGGCATAAAGCGGCGCGCGTCCGAGTTCTCGAACTGGGTGAACAGCGCGCGCTTGGCGCTGCCGTCCGCCGCCTTGTAGTCCAGCGCGAAGAGACCGAAAGCCTGCGTGTTGATCTTGCCCGTGTAGTCGATCGACAGGACGTAGTTGCCCGGCGCCACGGGCTTGGCGAACGTGAAAGTCGCGGTCTGCGCTTCCTTGTCTATGGTGACGGTGGGCGGGCCCATGCGCTTGCCCGCTGCGGTCGCCAGCGCTGCTTTGGCGATGGCGAGATCTGCGGCCTGCAGCGTGATCGTGCGGGTTTCCTCCAGCACGTCGACCGTGATCGCGGCGTTGCCGGCGAAGGTCAGAGCCTGCGCATCAGGGGTTACGGTAACGTCGTAATGGCTGGGGCGAACGCTGCGCGGAAGCTGCGTGGTCACCGTCTCGGCGGTGGCACCCTTTGAGGTGGACGACTGGGCAAGAGCTGGTAGCGGCATGGCGGCACCTGCAAGAAGCGCCAACACGGCGCAGCGAACATTGATTTTCATGGGCGACTCGTTTTCCTGGGGGATGGACTAGCTAACGTCCGATCTCCCGCACGCAACAAATTTACCCTTGTGCGCAACTTTGCACGCAAGACTTTGTTCCCACGCAGACGCCGTTGCCGCCTCGCTGGACTTGCATTCCCGTGAGAATCCGGTAAGGGCCCGCCTTCCCCCCAGTCACAAGACCGCCGGGAAACCCAACGAAAGCCGGAGGGGCCCCGCAATCCCGCGGGTAGCCAGCGATCGGTTAGACAGAGATAAGGAAGTTGCCGTGGCTCTATATGAGCACGTTTTCCTGGCACGCCAGGATCTCAGCCAGGCGCAGGTCGATGCACTTGCCGCCGCCGCCACCGAGATCGTCGAGACCAACCAGGGCAAGGTCATCAAGTCCGAGACCTGGGGCCTGAAGAATCTCGCGTACAAGATCAAGCGCAACCGCAAAGCGCACTTCGTGATGCTGAACATCGAAGCCAACGGCGCCACCGTCGCCGAGCTCGAGCGTCAGACTTCGATCAACGAAGACGTGATCCGCTATGTGACCATCCGCGTGGAAGAGCACGAGGAAGGCCCTTCGGTCATGATGCGCAAGACCGACCGCGAGCGTACGCGCCGCCGCGAACGCGAAGGGAACTGACACCATGGCACGTGCATTTTTCCGTCGCCGCAAGTCCTGCCCGTTCTCGGGCAAGAACGCGCCGAAGATCGACTACAAGGACGTACGTCTGCTGCAGGGCTTCATGTCCGAGCGTGGCAAGATCGTCCCCAGCCGCATCACGGCGGTTTCCGCCAAGAAGCAGCGTGAGCTGAGCCAGGCGATCAAGCGCGCCCGGCACATCGGCCTCCTGCCCTTCATCGTCAAGTAAGGAGGGTCTGACCCATGGATATCATCCTCCTCGAGCGCGTCGAGAAGCTCGGCGCCATCGGTGACGTCGTTTCGGTCAAGGACGGTTACGCTCGTAACTACCTGCTGCCGAACAAGAAGGCTCTTCGCGCCAACGAGCGCAACAAGAAGGTCTTCGAGGCCAACCGCGCCAAGATCGAGTCCGACAACGCCGAGCGCCGCACGGCTGCCCAGGCCGATTCGGGCAACGTCGACGGCAAGCAGATCATCCTGATCCGCGCTTCGTCGAACTCGGGCCAGCTTTACGGTTCGGTTTCGGTGCGTGACATCGTCGACGGCCTGAAGGCCGAAGGCGCGAACGTCGCCAAGCACATGATCGTGCTGGAACGCCCGATCAAGACCCTCGGCGTCTTCGACGTCAAGGTCAGCCTGCACCCCGAAGTTGCCGTCAACATCAAGGTCAACGTCGCCCGCTCGGCCGACGAAGCCGAATTGCAGACGCAGGGTGTGGACGTGATGGCCGCGATGTTCGAACAGGACGTCTCGGGCTTTACGGAAGCCTACGATCCGAACGCCGAACCCGGCGAAATCGCGATCGAGGAAGAAGCCGAAGAGGGCGAAGCTCAGGCCTGAGCTTTCCCCGCGGCTTTTGCCTAAGGAACAAAAAGCCCTCGCTCCCTTATGGAGCGAGGGCTTTTTCCTATCTATCGGGGAGCTTCATGTTCGACGCCATCAACTCCGCCCACTACCGCGCCGACGCTACCTTGCGCGCTGCCATGATGGCGCTCAACAACGCCCATGCCATAGAGCTTTCCTTCGCCGACGAAGCCCGAATCGGCATGTTGGTGGACGAAGCGTTCCTGGCCGCGCGGATCGGCATGATCGACGCGATGCTTATCGCCTTCGCGCAGGGCGCCGCTTATGACAGCGATAACTATCGTTGGTTCGAGGCCCGCTACGCCAGCTTCGTCTATATCGACCGCGTCGTGACTGCACCGCAGGCGCGCGGCCGCGGCCTTGCCCGCCAGCTTTACGCCCACCTCTTCGCGGCCGCCCGCGCGGCCGGATACGAACGCATCGTCTGCGAGGTCAATTCCGACCCGCCCAACCCGGCTTCCGAAGCCTTCCACCGCAGCCTGGGCTTCGCGCCTGTGGGAGAAGCGCTGCTCGGCAACGGCAAGACCGTGACGTATCTGGCGCTGGCGCTTTAGCCGTGCCGCCGGGGGCTTCGACAGGCTCAGCCTGAGCGGGGTTCATAAGAAATGTGGTTTGAACTCCTCTCAGGCTGAGCCTGTCGAAGCCCCCGGCGCAAAGCCCCCAACCCGTCACACCCCTGCCCCGAAGGCCCCCTATTGCGCCGAAACGAAGATTGCGTAATAGATGGCCATGCAGATGATGAAAGAAACCATCGCGGAATTGGTCCGCGTATACGAAGCCGCTGTATCCACTCTCAAGGCCGATATTACCGCCTTTGTCGAGCACGGCACTCTCCCCCCAGCCGACCGCCGCGAGAAGCGCCTCTGGACTTATCCGGAGCTGCGCATCACCTATCGCGGCACCGAACGCGCCGCCAGCGCCTCGCGCGCCTTTGGTCGCCTCGAAGTGCCCGGCACTTACGCCACTACGGTCACCCGGCCACACCTCTTCGCAGACTATCTCTCCGACCAACTTGGCCGGATCGAGGCCGAGTACGAGGTGGAATTCACGGTCAGCGCATCGGGGCAGGAAATCCCCTTCCCCTACGTCCTTGAAGGCGTCCCCGTCGGCGCAGTGACGCCGCAGGAGCTGGCGGCACACTTCCCCAGCACCGACCTTGCCATGATCGGCGACGAGATCGCCGATGGCATCCACATCTTCGGAGAGGACGAACCCCAGCCCCTCGCCCTGTTCGATGGCCTGCGCACGGACTTCAGCCTTGCCCGGCTGGCGCACTACACCGGTACCAGCCCGGACCATTGCCAACGCTTCATACTGTTCACCAACTACCACCGCTACGTCGATGAGTTCGTGGACTGGGCAGGCAAGCAGGTGGGCTCGAACGGCTATGTCGCGCTCTCCGGCGCCGGCGGTCTCTACATCGACGCGCCGGTCGACAACGCCCGCGCGCGCCTGTCCGACACCGCATGGCGCCGCCACCAGATGCCCGCCTACCATCTCATCCGAGAGGACCGCTCGGGCGTCACCCTGGTCAACATCGGCGTCGGCCCGTCCAACGCCAAGACCATCACTGACCACCTCGCGGTCCTGCGTCCCGAGGCATGGCTGATGATCGGCCATTGCGGCGGCCTGCGCGAAAGCCAGCGCATTGGCGACTATGTGCTCGCCCATGCCTATCTTCGCGACGACCATGTCCTCGACCCGGTTCTGCCGCCGGAAATCCCGCTGCCTGCCATCGCCGAAGTGCAGATGGCACTGGCGCAAGCAGCCGAAATGGTCAGCGGCGGCGGCGTGAACCTGAAGAAGCGGATGCGCACCGGCACCATCGTCACCACCGACGATCGTAACTGGGAACTGCGTTACACCGATTCCGCCAAGCGCTTCTCGCTGAGCCGCGCCATCGGCATCGACATGGAAAGCGCCACGATCAGCGCCCAGGGCTACCGCTTCCGCGTCCCCTACGGCACGCTGCTCTGCGTTTCCGACAAGCCGCTCCACGGCGAACTGAAACTGCCGGGCCAGGCGAATCGCTTCTACGAAGAAGCCATCGCCAGCCACCTCAAAATCGGGCTGATCACCTGCGATCTGCTGCGCGAACAGGGCGACCGTCTGCACTCGCGCAAGCTGCGGGCGTTCAACGAGCCGCCGTTCCGGTAAGGGGTTCAGGCTACTAAGGGGAAAACCTGGGGCCGTTGCCCCAGACCCCTGTACTGTCGTCGTAGTGCGTGCAGCAACCTTGCGCACGCCTTGCCGCCGCAGCCTATATGACTCCCGGAGATAAGCGGGCGCAAAACGAGGCTGCATGCGTACCCTCAACATTGAAGGAGGTCTGGGGCAATGGTCCCAGGTCTTCCTCTTCCCCTCCTGCAACATTGTGAAATCGTCAGCCGAAACGGGCTCGATAGTCTCGCGGTCATGCACCAGTCCACCTCGTCCAAAACGCACATCAATCGCCTGATCGCATCCGCTTTCCGGGTTCGTCTCGTCAGCGACGTTCCCGAGCGCATGGCCCGGTCGCGTATTCCCTACCGTCCCAATGCCCGGCGGCGGAACCGCATCGCTACCATCAGGGGCAGCGGGATGCTGTTTATCCATGTGCCCAAGAACGCCGGTACCTCGGTGTCGGAACAGCTTTATGGCCAACAGATCAAGCACGAGACGGTGCGGTATTACGCCATGGTCGCGCCTGATGTGCTCGACCTGCCCAGCTTCGCCATCGTGCGCGATCCGGTCGCGCGGTTTCTTTCAGCCTTTGCCTATGCCAGCAATGGCGGCACCCGCGACCGGCGCGTCGCCCGGCCGTTCAACGCGCGGTATCAGGCGTTCGAGGGCATAGACGACGCCATCGACCATCTCGCCTGCGCACGCAGCCCGTTCAACATCGACCACATCTTCCGCCCGCAAAGCTGGTATCTCACCGACTCCGAGGGCGCCTGCCGTATCGACCGGCTGGTTCCCTACGAAGCGCTGGACCGGCTTGGCCAAATCGTGGGACTGCCGGCGCTGGACGACCTGCCCCGCCTCAACGGCCGCACCGGCACTGCGCCGCCAACGCTCAGTCCGAGCCAGTACGCCTTCGTGAAGGACTTCTACGCTGCGGACTTCGCGTTGTGGCGCAATGCCTGTTTGACTACCAGCCGGATTTCTCGCCCTTGTTCTGCTCGTCGAGCCACTTCTTGAGCGGTGCGAAGTATTCCAGCATCGGCTTGGCGCTCATCTGCGGCGAACCGGTGAACACCTTCAGCGCCTCGGGCCAGGGCTTGGACTGACCCATTGCCAGCATCGTGTTCAGCTTCGCGCCGACCTGCTTGTTGCCGTAGAAGCTGCAGCGGTGCAGCGGGCCCTTCCAGCCAGCCTGTTTGCACGCCGCTTGGTAGAACTGGAACTGCAGGATGCGCGCCAGGAAATAGCGCGTGTAAGGCGTGTTGCCGGGGATGTGGTACTTGGCGCCCGCATCGAAGGCATCGTCGGGCCGCGCCGAGGGCGGGGTGATACCCTGATATTCGAGGCGCATCTTCGTCCACGCCTTGTTGTAATCGGCGGGCTTGATGGTTCCGTCGAAAATACCCCAGCGGTAACGGTCGAGCAGCAGGCCGAATGGCAGAAATGCCACCTTGTCCATCGCCTGGCGCAGCAGCAGGCCGGTGTCCTTGTCGGCGCTGGGCACTTTAGTCTTATCGAGCAGCCCGATTTGCACGAGGTACTGCGGGGTGATCGACAGCGCCACGAAATCGCCGATCGCCTCATGGAAGCCGTCGTTGGCGCCGTTGAGGTAGAGGAACGGCTGCTTGTTGTAGGCGCGCTGGTAGTAGTTGTGGCCCAGTTCGTGGTGGATCGTGGTGAAGTCTTCCGCGTTCACCTTGGTGCACATCTTGATGCGGATGTCGTCCTTGTTGTCGACGTCCCAGGCCGAGGCGTGGCAGATCACCTCGCGGTCGGCGGGCTTCACGATCATCGAACGGGTCCAGAACGTATCGGGCAGCGGATCGAAGCCGAGCGACGAGTAAAAGCCCTCGCCCGCCTTCACCATGTCCACCGGCGTCTTCTTCTGCGCTTTCAGCAGGTCGCCCACGTCGTAGCCAAGGTCACCGGCCCCGGCCGGTGCAACCTGCGGGTAAATGCTGCCCCACTCCTGCGCCCACATATTGCCCAGCAGGTCGGCGCGGATCGGGCCAGTGCGCGGCTGCACGGCGTCGCCGTACTTCTCGTTCAGCTTGCGGCGCACGTAAGTGTGCAGCGCGAGGTAGAGCGGCTTGGTCTCCTTCCACAAGCGCTGCGTTTCGGCGGCGAACTGCTCGGGCGTCATGTCGTAGCCCGAACGCCACATCGCGCCAACGTCGGCATAGCCAAGCTCGCGCGCGCCTTCGTTGGCGATGCCGACCATCTTGACGTAGTCGCCCTTCATCGGCTTGCCGACGTTGTCGTGCCAGCTGGTCCACATTTCTGCCAGCTGCGCGGGCGTGCGCTCCGCGTTGCCCATCTGCTCCTCGATGTCGGAGCCGTTGATCGGCTTGCCGTCCAGCGTTCCCTTGCCTTTGCCATAGGTGGAGGTCATGCGCGTGGTGATCTCGCTGAGCTGGGCCGCCGCGCCCTGGGTGGTCGGCGCGGGCAGGACGATGCCCTGGCGCAGGATGCCCAGCTTGCGCGACACGTCGGCATCCAGCCCGGAAACCTTCGCGAACTTCGCCGCCTCGACCGCGTACTTCACCTGCTTTTCGGTCAGGTCACCATTCGACTTTGCGGCCAGCGCGTCGGTGTCTTCGGTGATGTTGGTATAGTTGACCCAGTTGGTGCGATTGTTGTCGAGAGAGAAGTCGGACAGGTCCTTCTCCGCATCGGCTACGAACCTGGCGGCGCCCTCGGCGGTCAGCGGATAGGCGGGCGCTGCCTGCGCCGCCCCTTGAGCAAGCGCCGGCACGGCGGCGAACGACAGGCTGGCGGCAAGCGCTGCCAGCGCGGTGGAAGCGAACTTCATGGGGGAACCTCTCTGACCTTTTGAATGGGCCGGAGACTAGCCTGCAATGGCCGCAGATCAACATGGGCGAGCGGATTTCCCCGGCCGTGACCGAAGCCGCAAGGCAGCGCCGGTTCACATGCTGTCCGCTGTTCTAGCGTTACCCTAATCGTGGGCCAGGCGAACTCAGGCCAGGAACTCCGCGATTGCGCGCCCCATGTCCTTGAAAGTCACCGACGACATGTGGTTGCCGGGCGTCTCGGCATAGCTCCCGTGCGGCAGCGCCGCGGCCAGTTCCTGCGCTGAACCGTTGTCGTGGTCCTCGGCGCCGCACACGCATAGCGTCGGCATCGTCACCTGCGTGATGGCATCGGCCGAAGTATCGTCCACGGAGCCCAGCAGCAGCCGCGCGGCAACCCGGTCGATCTTCATCGTCTTCATGAAAGCCTGCGCGACGAACGCCTTGTCACCCCGCTCGATGGTGCCGAAACGGTCGATGGCGTCCACGAAATGCGCGCTGCGCCGCGCCCAGCCGGAGAGGCCGGTAAGGCCCATGCCGCCCAGCACCAGCTTGCGCGGCGCAAGGCCCGCCAGAACGCCCCGTACCGCCGTGCGCGAACCCAACGAGAAGCCGCCGAGATCATAATCGCGCAAGGACAGCGCGGTGACCACGGCTTGCAGGTCCTGCACCAGCACGTCGGCTGGATAAGCAGCCGGATCGTGCGGCCCGTCGCTCTGTGCATGCGCTCGCAGGTCCGGCATGAAGACTTCGAACCCGGCATCGGAAAGGATGCGAGCACTGCCGAACTTGATCCAGTTCACCTCGGCGCTGGAAAACAGTCCGTGGAGCAGCAGCAGCGGCCGCCCGCCGGCGTCTCCCAGCGAATGAACCGCCAACTTCGCGCCGCCGAAACCTTCGACGAACTCGGTCTTCACATCAGTCACTGGCAAACTCGCTCAAAATCAGGGTGGTCAATCGGGCAGCTTCAGCCCTGCCGCCTGCCATCGTTTCACCACGTTGGGATTTTCCGCGCTGGCGGTGCCCGGCAAGTGCCGCACGTCCGCCCAGGCGGTCAACATGCTTTCGATCGCGTAGTTCTGGCTGGGGCGAAAAGGCGAAGGATCGTCGAAGCTGCCCACGGTCAGATCCAGATTGCCGCCCTCCAGGAACGCGAACCCCAGGGGCGTACCGCAATGAGAGCAGAACGGGCGATGCGCGATCGGCGAGGACTGGTACCAGTCCGGCTCGGTGTGCCATGTCACTTTGTCATGCGGCGCATTGGCAAAGGCGATGGACACGCCGCCGGTCGCCTTGCGGCACATTTTGCAGTGACACAAGTACGCCTTTTCCGGTTCCACTTGCGCTGTATAACGGATGCGGCCGCACTGGCAGCCGCCCGTCATGCTCTGGATCATGCCTGCGCTTCCGCCGGGATCGGTCGGAGGTCTCCCAGAATGTGCTGCATGAATTCGCCCTTGCCCAGCGGCGAGCCCTTCATCCGCAGGACCGCATAGGCGATGCTGAGGTGGAAGTAGAGGTTCGGCAGGATCCAGTCGTCAAGATAGCGCTGCGCCGTCAGATCGACGTAAACGCCCATCTGCGCGATCGTGATGCGCTTTTCCGCCGGCGCCGCGATCTCCTCAGCGGCGGCGGCGTTGACCTTGGCAAGCGTATCGGCAAGCACGCCGCGCGCCGCGCTCCATCCGGTGATAGAACCGACCACATTGGGCTGCTCCTCGCCATGGCACCAGTCCAGGAACTGCTGCGCCTGCGTGCAGACCGCAGAAACCTGCCATGACAGCGGGTGCATGTCCTCGGCCAGACGCGCGGCGGCCAGATCGTCGAGGTTCGCTCCGTCCGCCGCTTCGGACTTGTCCAGAATACCGGACAGGGTCGTGAGCCGGCTAGCGAGCAATTCCAGCGCCTTCTTCGTTTCAACTGCGTCCACGCAAACCTCCCATGAATCCTGAGAGGCTTAGGTGCGCGCACCGGGCCGGCTTTTCAACCGGCCCGGTGCGCGAAAACTCAGCCCTTCTTGAGGTGGCGGCGGCCCAGCAGTTCCGCGATCTGTACCGCGTTGAGCGCCGCACCCTTGCGCAGGTTGTCCGAGACGCACCACAGCGCCAGCCCGTTCTCGACCGTCGGGTCTTCGCGCACGCGGCTGATGTAAGTGGCGCCGTCGCCCACGGCCTCTACCGGTGTGACGTATCCACCGTCCTCACGCTTGTCGACGAGCATCACGCCCGGCGCCTCACGCAGGATGTCCTGTGCCTCGGTGGCGGAAATCTCGTTTTCGAACTCGATGTTCAGCGATTCGGAGTGGCCGACGAACACCGGCACGCGCACGCAGGTCGCCTGCACCTTGATCTTGGGGTCAAGGATCTTCTTGGTCTCGACCACCATCTTCCACTCTTCCTTGGTGGAGCCGTCATCCAGGAAAACGTCGATGTGCGGGATCACGTTGAAAGCGATCTGCTTGGTGAACTTGCGCGGCTCGACCGAGTCGCCCACGAAGATCGCGCGGCTCTGCTCGAACAGCTCGTCCATGCCGTCCTTGCCTGCGCCGGAAACCGACTGGTAGGTGGAGACGACGACGCGCTTGATCTTCGCCTTGTCATGCAGCGGCTTGAGCGCGACCACCATCTGCGCGGTCGAGCAGTTGGGGTTGGCTATGATGTTGCGGGCCTTGTAGCCGGCGATCGCATCGGGGTTCACCTCGGGCACCACCAGCGGCACGTCAGGGTCCATGCGGTAGAGCGACGAGTTGTCGATCACCACGCAGCCCTGCGATGCAGCGCGCGGGGCATGGATCCTGGTCGCTTCCGATCCGGCAGCAAACAGCGCTATGTCCCAGCCGGTGAAGTCGAAGTGATCGAGGTTCTTGACCTTGAGCATGCGGCCGGTGTCGCCGTATTCCATCTCTGTCCCGATGGAACGCGACGATGCCAGTACGGCGATCTCGTCTGCGGGAAATTCGCGCTCGGCCAGGATGTTGACGATTTCGCGCCCGACATTCCCCGTCGCGCCTACGACGACAACCCGGTAACCCATGGCAATATCCTTCCAGCAGCGCACGAACGGCGCCTGTATGAAGGCGGCGGGTTACAGCCAGACTACGCGCAGGGCAAGCGCCGCCCCGGCATCGCCCTTTCCTTCAGGCCGGGGCGAGCGTGCCTATGGACGGTTTGACCGGGCCGCGCACGAAAGGCTGACGCCTGCCATAGGCCAGCGAACGCCAAACCCATTCCAGAGGCCCGCTGACGTAGAAGCGCATCCAGACATTGGCGAACACCAGCATGAATGCGTTGATCACGCTCGCCGCAAGGGCAAGCTGGGCCCAGCCGAACCTGTCCCACAGATCCAGGCCCCAAGGCGCGAAAATGAGCCAGAGCGTCACCACGCTGGTCAGCACATAGATCGAGAAGGCCATCCGCCCCACCGCCTTGAACGGCCTCAGCAGCGAGCGGCCCGCAACCGTCTTCATTACCAAATTGAACAGTGCGACATGGCCAAGCGTGACGGCAAGGCGCGCGAACTCATCGGTAATCCAGTTCGGCTTGGGCGCCAGATCGAAACGGAATATCTCCGCCACGCCCCATGCGCGCAGTCCACAGCCCAACGCATAGGCCGCGATCGCGGTCACCGCATAGAAGCCTATCGATCGCTCCCCCTGGATCACGCCCCACTTCCACAGCGCCATGCCGATAAACATTGCGCACACCGCCTCCAGCACCGTGAAAAATGTGCCGTTGCCGTCGCCGAAGACCTTGTTCCACACGCCCCAATTGTTCTTGAGGAAAACCCAGGGGCCCGCGACATGGGCCCTGCGTTCGGCATCGATCATGGCCTGCGCCTTCTTGCTCGGCGGCTTTGAAAGATCATGGGCATCGCGCTTTTCCTGCCAGTCGGAAAGGGTCTTCGTGTCTGCCTCGTTCAGCTTTGCGCCTTGCGCCTGCTTTGCCTCAAGTGCCTCGACCTTATGGATCGTCTCGATCCGCTCGTCGTACTCGATCGCGCCGCTGACGGCGACGAATGCGGCGAAGCCCATGCCCATCGCCAGCAGCGCCTTGGCCGGCGCCTTGCGGAAAGGAAACAGAAACAGCGCGGAAAGCCCGTAGGCCAACAGAATGTCGCCGATCCAGGCGATTACGAAGATGTCGATCAGGCCGAAAGCGACAAGCAGGAGGTTGCGGCGATAATAAAGATCCGCCACCGCGACCCGGTCATCGGGGTGCATGGCCTTGGCGGTGAACACCATAACCCCAGTACCGAACAGGAATTCGAACAGGCCGCGCTGGGTGCCGTCCCAGAAGATCGCGATAGTTGCCCAGGTCGTCTGATCTGCCCCCGACCACGACAGGCGGCGAATGTCGCCCATCCACGAAACCACGTTCGTGCCCATGTAAGGGATGTTCATGTAAAGGATGCCCAAGATCGCGATCCCGCGCATCACATCGAGAACATCGATCCGCGCCCGTCCTCGAACCGGGCCGAGTTCCACCGCTTCGCTCGCCATCTGCCACCCCCGCAAGTTGTCATACGAAGATTACTTCACACCGCGAAAGCCGTCAATTTGGGTAACCCGCCCAGGCAATGGCAAATTGTGTTAAGAATAAAATAAATTACGAAATGATTTCGGAATTTTATTTATACTATCAATATAGTCTTCTTGCAAAGACAAAGGGCGCCGGATTGCCCGGCGCCCTTCCTCAATTCCCGGCTGTTCCGGTAGCGCGTCAGTGCGCAGTGGCACTCGTCGACGCAGCGTGCGGGGCGGGTGCGGCGGCCAGTTCATCTGCCTCTGTCCATTCGATCGCGGTGAGCGGTTCGGTCAGCGCCTTGGCCAGCACCTCATCGACGTGAGACACGGGGATGATCTCCAGCCCCTCCTTCACGTTATCGGGAATTTCGGCGAGGTCCTTGCGGTTTTCCTCGGGGATCAGCACCGTGGTGATACCCCCGCGAAGCGCCGCGAGCAGCTTTTCCTTGAGGCCGCCAATCGGCAACACCCGTCCGCGCAGGGTAACTTCGCCGGTCATTGCGACGTCCTTGCGCACTGGCGTTCCAGTCAGCGTCGAAACGATCGACGTGACCATGCCGACGCCCGCCGAAGGACCGTCCTTGGGGACCGCACCTTCGGGAAGGTGAATGTGAATGTCCTTCTTCTGGATTACCGACGGCTTGATGCCGTAGGCGGGAGAGCGCGCCTTCACGAAGCTGTAAGCGGCCTGAATAGATTCGCTCATCACGTCGCCCAATTTGCCGGTCGCCTTGATCTGGCCCTTGCCGGGCACAGTCACGCTCTCGATCGTGAGCAGCTCACCGCCGACTTCCGTCCAGGCAAGGCCAGTAACCGCACCGACCTGATGCTCTTCCTCACCCATGCCATGGCGGTATTTCCGCACGCCGGCAAAATCGGAAAGGTTCTCGGCGGTGATGATGACTGCGGTGGCTTTGCCTTCGAGAATCTGGCGTAGCGACTTGCGCGCCAGCCGGGCAATCTCGCGCTCCAGCGTACGCACGCCGGCCTCGCGGGTGTAATAGCGGATCAGATCGCGCAGGCCGTCCTGTGTCAGCGTGAACTCACCCTTCTTCAGGCCATGGGCTTCCACCTGCTTTTCGATCAGGTGACGTTCGGCGATTTCGACCTTCTCGTCCTCGGTGTACCCTTCGAGGCGGATGATCTCCATACGGTCAAGCAGCGGCTGCGGCAGGTTAAGGCTGTTCGCGGTGCACACGAACATCACGTCCGAAAGGTCGATATCGAGTTCCAGATAATGATCCTGGAACTTGGCGTTCTGTTCGGGGTCGAGCACTTCGAGCAGCGCCGATGCCGGATCGCCGCGGAAATCCTGGCCCAGCTTGTCGATCTCGTCGAGCAGGAACAGCGGGTTGGATTTGCCGGCCTTGCGCAAGTTGGTCACGATCTTGCCCGGGAGCGAGCCGATGTACGTGCGGCGGTGTCCACGAATCTCGGCCTCGTCGCGCACGCCGCCCAGCGACTGACGGATGAATTCACGCCCCGTCGCCTTGGCTATCGACTTGCCCAGCGAGGTCTTGCCCACGCCCGGCGGTCCGACGAGGCACAGGATGGGGCCCTTCAGCTTGTTGGTACGCGCCTGCACGGCAAGATACTCGATGATGCGGTCCTTGACCTTGTCGAGCGCATAGTGATCGGCGTCGAGAATGTCCTGCGCGGTGGAAATATCGCGCTTGAGCTTGCTCTTCTTGCCCCAAGGCAGGCCGAGCAGGACATCGAGGTAGTTGCGTATGACGGTCGCCTCGGCGCTCATCGGCTGCATCGAACGCAGCTTCTTCAGCTCGCCGACGGCCTTTTCCTTGGCTTCCCTGGAAAGACGCGTCTTTTCGATACGCT
The DNA here is from genome assembly GCF_001046635.1 of Novosphingobium barchaimii LL02. GTDB lineage: Bacteria > Pseudomonadota > Alphaproteobacteria > Sphingomonadales > Sphingomonadaceae > Novosphingobium > Novosphingobium barchaimii. Next base: position 306,232 of record NZ_KQ130452.1, on the reverse strand, counting down.
CCGCCAGTTCCTGAAGTTCATTGCCCTCATCGCCTTCGCCGCCGCCCAGTTCGGACTGGATCGCCTTGAGCTGTTCGTTGAGGTAATACTCGCGCTGGGTCTTTTCCATCTGGCGCTTCACGCGGCCGCGAATCTTGCGCTCTACCTGCAGGACACCGAGTTCGCCTTCCATGAAGGAATAGACCATCTCGAGACGCTTGAGCGGATCGGGCTCGGACAGCACGGCCTGTTTGTCGGACACCTTGGCGGAAAGCTGAGCGGCGACGGTGTCGGCCAGCTTGGCCGCATCCTCGATGTCGCCCAGCTGTTCACCGGCGTCCTGGCTCAGCTTCTTGTTGAGCTTGGCATATTCGCCGAACTGGTCGACGACGGTGCGCATCATCGCTTCGGTTTCGGTGCCGTCAGCCGCGACCGGGTCGATCATCTCGACCCCGGCGACCAACATCTCGCCTTCTTCGGTCTGCTCGGTGCGCAGCGATTCGAGGCGGGCGCGGTCCTGACCTTCGACCAGCACACGCACGGTACCGTCCGGCAGCTTCAGAAGCTGCAGGACGCTGGCGACCACACCGGTGTCGTAAAGGTCATCCCTGTCGGGGTCGTCACAGCCGGGATCCAGCTGCGCAAGAAGGAAAATATCCTTGTTGCCGGCCATCGCCGCCTCAAGCGCGGCCACGGATTTCTCACGGCCGACGAAGAGAGGCACGACCATACCCGGGAAGACGACGATATCACGCAGAGGCAGAAGAGGAAGCAGGTTCAAGGCAGTATCCATTCATCACGCGCGGGGCTTGACCTGTCGGCGCGCCCCGGCTCTTGCTCAGAATATGGGGTGTTTACGCCGCCATGCAATCTTTTGCGGGTTAAAGACTGTGCAAAGCCCCGCTCTGCCCCTTCTTGATACAAGCGGGATCACCCCCGGGGTATCTAAAGGCTCATCCGTTACGGAGAGTGCCGGGGAGAGTTGGCGCGGTTTCGAACCAGTACCGGCCCTTCGGCAACACCTGAGGCAGGCGGGGCGGATCAAACCGCCCTCGCTCCACCCTATCGCAATGTAAGCCTCAGAACGGCATCTTGAAGCCCGGCGGCAGGCCCATGCCCGACTGCGCCTTGGCGAGTTCCTCGTTGGCGACCGAGTCAGCCTTCACGCGCGCGTCGTTGTAGGCGGCCGCGATCAGGTCTTCGAGCATACCCTTTTCACTGGGCTGCATCAGGCTGTCGTCAATGCCCACGCCGATCACGCGACCCTTGGCCGAGCAGCGGATCTTGACCAGACCACCGCCGGAAAGTCCTTCGACTTCCATCTGGTCGAGCTTGCCCTGAGCCTCGTTCATCTGCTTCTGGATGGTCTCGGCGGCAGCTTGCGCGGCCTGGATCATCTCTTCCATCGACTTCATTTCAGCGTCTCCAATTGCGCCCGCCGCCGATAGCGGCCGGACGGTCGTCTTCAATCAATTCGGCGCCCGGAAAGGCCGCCATAGTCGCCTCGACCAGCGGCGCCGCGCGCAGGGCCTCGGCATCCGCGCCCTTCTTCACCTCGGCGATCTCGACCAAGGTCGGGGCGCCTTCGGCATCCACCCGCTCGACCTGCCAGCGCTCGCCGGTAGCAGCCTGCAGGCCGCCGCGCAGGATGGAGGCGATATCCTCTCTGAACGCGGGCGGCTGGGTATAGCGCAGCAGGCCCGGCGCCAGTTCGACCACGCGCACCTGCATACGCATGGTATTGGCGGTCGACAGCTCGCCGATATGCTCGACGTCATCGACCAGCGCTTCCCAGCGCGGCATGATCGCCGTCGGAGCGGACGCGGCGGGTGCGCCGGGCACAGGCGCGCCGCCCTCCAGCGCCGGTGCAGCTGCGGGAGCGCGCGCGGCGATCTCCTCCAGCTTGCGCACCAGAGCGCCGGGATCGGGCATGTCGGCGGCGTGCATGATCCGCAGCAGGGCCATCTGCGCCGCGACCAGCGGATCGGGCGCGGATTTCACTTCGTCATGGCCCTTGAGCAGCAGTTGCCACAAGCGATGGAGTTGACCCGCGCGCAGGCGCTGTGCCCATCCCTCGATCGCCTCCCGCTCCTCTGTGGAATGGGCATCGGCGGCATTGCCAGCGACCTGCGCCACGGCAATGCGGTGGATCAGGTCCATCAGCCCGCGCATGATCGCGATCGGCTCGACACCCAGCGAGAACTGACGCGCGACGATGTCGAGCAGGTCAGGCCCCTTGCCTTCAAGGATCGCGGCGACCAGCCCGCGCTGCACGCTCTTGTCCGAGAGGCCGAGCATGTCGCGCACCTTCTCGGCGCTGACCTGGACAACCCCATCGAGATCGGCGCCGTCAAGGTCGGCATGAGCGATCGCCTGGTCGAGGATCGATAAGCCATCGCGCACCGAACCTTCGGCAGCGGCGGCGACCATGGCGAGCGCCTCATCCTCGGCCTCGACGCCTTCCTGCCGGCAGACGTAGGCGAAGTGCCCCGCCAGCATCGGCGCGGGAATACGACGCAGGTCGAAGCGCTGGCAGCGCGAAAGCACCGTAACCGGCAGCTTGTCGACCTCGGTGGTCGCGAAGAGGAACTTCACATGCGCCGGCGGTTCCTCAAGAGTCTTCAGCAAGGCATTGAAAGCATTGCGCGACAGCATGTGAACTTCGTCGATGATGTAGATCTTGTAGCGCGCCGATACGGCGGAATAGCGCACCGCCTCGATAATCTCGCGCACATCGTCGACGCCGGTGTGACTGGCGGCGTCCATCTCGATCACGTCGATGTGCCGGCCCTCGGCGATGGCCACGCAAGGCTCGCACTTGCCGCAAGGGTCGATCGTCGGGCCTCCCTGCCCGTCGACGCCGATGCAGTTGAGGGCCTTGGCGATCAGGCGCGCGGTCGACGTCTTGCCGACCCCGCGCACGCCGGTCATCAGGAAGGCATGGGCGAGCCGGTCGCGCTTGATGGCATTGGCGAGGGTCTGGACCATCGCCTCCTGCCCGATCAGTTCGGCAAAAGTCTGCGGACGGTATTTGCGCGCCAGCACCCGGTAGGGCTGCGCGGCGGCGGGCTGAGCAGGCGCGGGTGCCTTGCCCGCAGCGACAGGCGCTGGCTTGGCGGCTGCAGGCACTGGCGCTGCAGCTTCGCCAAACATGGCAGACTGGCCGGCCGCTTCCAGTTCGGCGGCGGTGGGGGGCGCTTCTGCTTCGGGGGCCGGTTCGACCGGCTCCGGCTCACCGAACATCGAATGCTGGCCGGCCGCCTCCAGTTCGGCGGCGCCGGGTTCGTCCTGGTTCTCGTTTTCGTCGTCCCAGGGGGGCGTATCGCCGAACATGTCGCGTGAATCGTCCATCGCCGCGCAAACTAGGGGCTAGGCCAGCGAATGTCAGGGGAAAAGCGCCGTCCTCCACAGCCTTCGCGCCGTGTGGACAAAGAATGCGCGTAGCAAAGGCTGCGGGGCGCAAAATTCAGCTGATGCTGCCATCGATGTGGTGAAATAGGAGCCGGGCGACCCGCCGCAATCCGTTGTGGCTGCTTCCTTCCGGACCTGACCAAGTTGGCGGACGAAAACGTCCACCCGACTCCCGTGCGGGCATATGCCGGGGACGGTCGGGTTTGTCCAGTCCCCGAAGCGAACAAACCTGACCGGCTGTTATCTCAGCGGAAGTTGTCGGCGTAGGCCTGGATCTTGAGGCGGCGCGGCGGGGTGGTGTGGATGGCCGCTTCGATGCCGTAGCGGTCGGCGTAGGCCTTCGCTTCGTCACTGGTGGGGAAGCGCAGGATGACCTGCTGCTGCATGTCGCCCGAACCGGCCCATCCCATCAGGGGATCGGGCTTCTTCGCTTCCGCCGGGGCGAATTCGAGGGTCCACTCGTCAAGCAGCGCCTTGCCGGACTGCATGGCGTTCTTCGGGCGTTGATAGATGCGTGCGCTCATAGGCCAGAGCCTTGCCCCCGAATCGCAGCGAAAATCAAGCGCGAATCACGCATTTCGCCCCCGCTCGAACGCATTGCGGGTCTTGAGACTGGGGTCTTCGTTCCACGGCTCGTCCGGCCAGCGGTGGCGGGGGTAGCGGCCTTTCATGTCCCGCTGCACGTCGCGCCACGATCCGCGCCAGAAGCCCGGCAGGTCGCGCGTGGTCTGGATGGGACGGCCCGGGGGCGAGGTCAGCTTGAGCAGCAGAGGCAGCGGCGGCTGGCCGAATGTCGGGTGTCGGTCCAGCCCGAACAGCGCCTGCACCCGAACCTCGACCGAGGGACCGCCCTCGTCCTCATAATCGATGGGGTGGGATGTACCGGCGGGACTGCGGAATTCCGGCGGAGCAAGGCGATCCAGCGCCTGTTGGTCGTCCCAGGTCATCCGGTTGCGCAGGGCCTGCGACACCCCCGCACCGTCCAGCGCATCGAGGCGGCGGCCCAGCAGCGGGCCGAGCCATTCCTCAAGGTCCACCAGCAAAGCCTCTTCCGAAAGCGATTCGATACCGGCATAGCGCGCACGGCGCAGGAACGATTGCGCGCCTTTGCCCAGCGGCACCATAGCCAGGCCCTTGAGGCGGATACGCTCGATCAGGAAAGCGCGGATCGCTTCCGGGTCCGGCGCCGGATCGGGGCCGGTGGCGAGCGTGATCGCGCCCAGACGCCGTTCGAGCCGCGCCTCGACGCGGGCGTCGCTGTCGTTCCAGCGCAGCACCGTGCGGCGCTCGATGGCATCCCCCAGCCACGCCTCGACTTCGGAGGTTTCCAGCGAGGCGCCGGAGAGGATGCGGGCGCCCTTGGCCTGCCCCTGCGCATCGCCGATCACCATCCACTCACGCGAGGCCAGCGGCGAGGCCGGGTCGAGCACATAGCCCCTGCCCCCGGCGCTGAGCCACGTCTCGCCCGAGGCATCGCGGCGGCGGGCAAGCATGTCCGGGCGGCCAAGCGCAAGAAGCACGCCGGGCGGCACGTCATCCGGCTGCGCAGGCCCACTGACCAGCGCCTGCGCCCGGCGCGCCCAGCCTGCCGCCAGCTTGCGCGAAGCCTGCGCGCGGGGCGAACGGTCGGCGTCCCAGCGCGAGAGGCGCTGCGTAAGGTCGTCGCTGCGCCCGCCTAGGCCGCGTTCCTGGAGGAGCAGCGCCAGCCGCGCGGCGACGTCGGCCTCGCCGTGCTCGGCCGCGCGCAGGATCATCGCGGCCTGCGCCGGGTCCATCGGCAGGCTGGCGACCTTGCGGCCGAACGCGGTTATGCGCCCTTCCCCATCCAGCGCGCCGAGCGCCGCCAGCCCCTTGCGCGCGGCATCGAGCGCGGGGACCGGCGGCGTATCGAGCCAGCCCATCGCGGCCGGATCGCCCGCGCCCCACTGCGCCAATGTCAGCGTCAACGGCGTCAGGTCGCTGGTGAGCATTTCGGGCGGATCAAACTCGGGCCGCCCGGTATGGGCCGCCTCTTCCCATAAGCGATAGGCAATGCCCGGCCCCTGGCGCGCCGCACGGCCTGCGCGCTGCGCCGCCGAAGCGCGGCTGGCGCGGTGGGTGACAAGCCGGGTGACGCCTGCCGCCTTGTCGAACTCGGCCCGGCGCGAAAGGCCCGCGTCGACCACCACCGACACGCCGTCCAGCGTCAGCGAGGTTTCGGCGATGGCGGTCGCCAGCACGATCCGGCGGCGACCATCAGGGTCGCGCCGGATGGCGGCGCGTTGGGCGCCCGGCTCGCACTGACCGTGGAGCGGCAGGACCAGCGCCGAGGGCAGCTTCTGCGCAAGGCTTTCGGCCACTCGCTCGATCTCGCGCACGCCGGGGAGAAAGGCGAGCACATCGCCATCCTGCTCGCGCCATGCGGTAAGGACGGCGGAGGCCATGGCATCCTCGATCCGCCGCTCCGCCGCATGGCCAAGCCAGCGGAAATCCAGTGGCCAGGCTTTGCCCGCGCTCTCTATCACCGGCGTGCCTTCACCCAGCAGGCGGGCGAAGCGGGTGCCATCGATGGTGGCGGACATGACGACGATCCGCAGGTCCTCACGCAGCACCGCGCGGCTCTCGATGGCAAGCGCAAGGCCGAGGTCGCTGTCGAGATGGCGTTCATGCGCCTCGTCGAACAGCACGGCGGAGACGCCGGCAAGCTCCGGGTCGGCAAGAATGGTGGAGACGAAGATCGCCTCGGTCATCACCACTACCCGCGTGCGCGCGGTGCGCTTCACATCGAGGCGAGTGACGTAACCGATGGTGCCGCCAGCCTGTTCGCCAAGCTGCTCGGCCATGCGCTCGGCAGCGGCGCGGGCGGCGACGCGGCGGGGGGAAAGCAGGATCACGGTGCCGCTGCACCAGTCCTCTGCCAGCAGGGCCGGGGCGAGCGCGGTGGTCTTGCCCGCGCCCGGCGGCGCGATCAGCACGGCGCCGGTCCTGTCCCGCAAGGCGCAAAGCAGATCGGGCAGGACGGCGTGGATGGGCAGAGTAGTCACCCGCCCAGCCTTAGTGCGCTCGCCCGCCTTGGGAAAGCGTCCAGACGAAACTTGACAGCGACGGGTTGGGGGCGGCTTGGGGGCGGCTTGGGGCCAAATTGGACCCATTTTTCCGGAACGTCCACTATTCCTAAAGACTTGTTACGTAATCGCAGACCTTCCGCCGCCTTCCGTTCAACTACACGCAGTACCTGCATAATATGCATCGCGCCGGTCAGTATCCCCTCAGCGTCGCGCAATATTTGCGCCTGCGCGAGCACATACCACCTATGTATGGCCTGCTTCTGATAAACGCCGCCGTTCTGGCGTTCACGCACCGGGCGCTCGCCCCGGCGCTGCTGGTCTACTCCGTCCCTGCGATTTTATTCGCCGCCTGCGTGGTGCGAACGGCGATATGGATACGGCCCGTCAAGCCCAACGAACTTGAAACCGCAGTTGTCGAAAGACGGATGCGCAAGACGCTTGGAGTGGCGGCGGTGATGGCGATGGCTTTCGTCAGCTGGGCGCTTTGGCTCGACCAGTACGGCGGCCCTTACGAACATGGCCATGTCGCCGTTTTTATCTCGGTAACGGTGCTGGGCTGCGTGTTCTGTCTTGGCTTCCTGCCGAACGCCGCCGTGGTGGTGTGCGTTTCGGTGCTCGGCACGTTCCTGGCCTATTCGCTATGGAACGGCACCGAAGTGCTGATCGCCATCGCCGGGAACATCGCGTTGGTGGCCATCGTGATCCTCAAGATCCTGCGCGCTTCTTACAGTTCCTTCGTCGAACTGGAGACGTCGCAGCGCGACCTGAACTGCGAACGCAAACAGGCGCAGGCGCTGGGCGAAGAAAATGCCCGCCTCGCGCAGACCGACGCTCTGACTGGGATGCCCAATCGGCGCTACTTCTTCACGACGCTGGAAAGCCTGCTCGCCCGGTCGGGCCAGGGCGACGTATTCAGCGTCGGGCTGATTGACCTCGACCGCTTCAAACCGGTGAACGATACCCATGGCCATGCCAACGGCGACCGCCTGCTGCAGGTGATCGGCGGACGGATGATGAGCCAGTGTCCGGCCGATGCCATCGTCGCACGACTTGGCGGCGACGAATTCGGGCTGATCGTGATGGGCGGCCCGCAGCACGCCGAACGTATCGCCAACGAACTGTGCAAGGCGATCCGGGAGCCGGCACGCATCGGCGACGTGCTGGTTTCAGTCGGGTGTTCGGCAGGCCTGTCGGTATATCCCGACACCGCCGTGACCGCCGACCTGCTATACGACCGCGCCGACTTTGCGCTCTATCACGCCAAGAACCACAAGCGCGGGCAATGCGTATTGTTCTCGGACAAGCTGGAGCGGCTGATCCGCACCGAACAGGCGATCGACGCCGCGCTGCAGGGCGCCGACCTCGCACGCGAACTGACGCTGGTCTACCAGCCCATCGTCGCGACCGAGGACCTCGATCCGATCGGCGTGGAGTCCCTCGCGCGCTGGCATTCGCCCCGCCTCGGCGATATCGCGCCGGAAATGCTGATCGCGGCCGGTGAACGGCTCGGCCGCGCCCGTGAAGTCACACTGGCACTGTTCGACAAGGCGATGGACGCATTGGTACGGCTGCCGACGCCGCTGCGCTTGTCGTTCAATCTTTCCGGCAACGACATCAGCAACACCGGCACGATCGATGCCCTGCTGGCGCGCCTTGAGGCGTCGGGCTGCGATCCGCGGCGCATGTTGATCGAAATCACCGAATCATCGCTGATCGAGGAAATGGACACGGCCGGCGCCGCGCTGGAACGCCTGCGCGAAACCGGCATGCGTATTGCGCTGGACGATTTCGGCACTGGCTATTCCAGCCTGTCGTCGCTTCACCAGCTGCCGCTCGACATGGTGAAGATCGACCGCAGCTTCGCAGTCCGGCTGGATGAAGCGGCCGGGCGGCGGCTGATCACCGCGATTCGCCACCTTGCCCGCTCGCTTTCGCTGGAATGCGTGATCGAGGGAATCGAGACCGAGAACCAGCTGGTCAGCGCACGCCTTGCAGGCTTCTCGCTGGCGCAGGGCTATTTCATTGCCCGGCCGATGCCGCTGGAAGATATGCTGGAGCGGCTGGCCCAGCCCGGCGCCTCGATGTGGGCCGCAGCAGGCTAGATCAGGGGGGCACCTTGGCTGCGTTCAAGGCTGACTGGATCAGCCCGCCTGGCGCGCGCCATAGTCGATGCGGATGCGAACCCAGGTGCCGATCTGCGCCTTGCCGTTTATGCGCGGGGGCAGGACCTGGAACTGCCAGGCGGCATTGAGCACCGCACGGCCGAAGCCGGAACCACGCGGCGATTCGCCCAGGATCTGGCAGTTCTCGACGCGGTAGTGGTCCTGCGTCTGGCAGGCGATCATGCCCCAACCCTGACGCGGCCCGCTGGCATTGAGATAGCCGCCCAGCTGTGCATCGCTGGGTTCCTTGTACCATTCAGCATTGTAAAGCACCGCGCCGCCCGGTCCTTCGCCGGGGCCGTAGGTCGATCCGTTGCTGCCGCCGCCAGGCGCCGCAGCACCGTTGCCGGAACGCTTCATCGCGCCGATATCGGCCGCCGCCATGTCCGCGCGGGACACCTTGAGGAACGAGAATGCCGGCTTTTCGGTCGGTTCCTTCGGCTTCTCCACCGGAGGAACCGGGGCCTCCACCCGCACTTCGGTCTGCTTGGGCTGGTCCTTCTCGGTCTTTTCGGCCTTCGGGGTTTTGGCCTTGTCCGGCGACTTGGCGCCGCTGTCGGCGTCTTCGCCCTCGACGTTGAAGGTGACCGGGTTGTTCGCCTTCCTCAGCGCCGGCGCCACGGTCGTCTGGTAAAGCGCAATCAACAGGGCAATAACGATGATCGCCGCCGAAAGCAGCATGGAGATCAGGCGTTGGCGGGGCGAGCCGGGCTGGTAGCCGGTGACTGCCCGATCGGCATCGGAGCGCATGGAGCGCCTCCTTAAGCGAGCAAGGCTCGCGTCGCAATTACAGCATTGTTTCAGTCTGTCGCAGGAACCGGGCCTGCGCCCGGCCGGCAGACCGGGCTAGTACCGGCGGGCGACCGCAAACTCGACTGCTTCGCCCATTGCCGCACGCGCTTCGCCTGCCGGGAAACCGGCGATCGCATCGATCGCGCGCTGGGCGTAAAGCCGCGCGCGTTCGCGCGTGGCTTCCACGCAGCCATGACGGTTGATCAGCTCGACCGCATGGGCAAGGTCTTCGTCCTCGGTGCGGAAACCGGCGATGGCGTCCTCCCAGAACTTGCGTTCCTCGGCATTGCCGCGCGCATAAGCGAGGATCACCGGCAGGGTCATCTTGCCCTCACGGAAGTCGTCGCCCTTGTCCTTGCCCGATTCGCTGCTTTCCGAATCGTAGTCGATCGCGTCGTCGACAAGCTGGAACGCGATGCCCAGATTGCGCCCGAACGCATCGAGCGCCATTTCCTCAGCCTCGCTTTTTTCCGCGACGATCGCCGGGATGCGGGTGGCGGCGGCGAACAGCGCGGCGGTCTTGGAGCCGATGATCTGGAGGTAATGTTCCTCGCTCGTCTCGATCCGGCGCTGGGCGGTCAACTGGTCGACCTCACCCTCGGCGATGATCGAACTGGCCTTGGAGAAGATCTTGAGGACCTTGAGGCTGCCGTCCTCCACCATCAGTTCGAAAGCGCGGGTGAACAGGAAATCGCCCACCAGCACGGTCGCGGGATTACCGAAGACGATGTTGGCGGCGGCCTTGCCGCGCCGCATGTCCGATCCGTCGACCACATCGTCGTGGAGCAGCGTGGCGGTGTGGAGGAACTCCACGGCAGCAGCCAGCTTGTGGTGGCGGTTTCCCTGGTAACCGCACAGCTCTGCCGCGGCGACCATCAGCATCGGCCGCATGCGCTTGCCTCCACCCGAGATCAGGTGCCCGGCGAGCGCCGGGATAAGCGGTATTTCGCTCTGCATGCGGTCAAGAATGACGGCGTTGACGCTGTTCATGCCGGAAGCGGTAACCGCCAGCATGGGAGCAAGGGAAGGCTGGGGCCTGCGGGAACGCAGGGCGACGACATCTGCACTCATTGTCCGGCGCATTGCGCGCAAGGAGCCGTCAACGCAAGTGCAAACGCCATCAAACGGTGGATCGAGGCGACTGGAAGAGCAGGCAAAGCCGTGCTAGCGGGCGGGCCCATGAGCCAGGAACCCTCCACCGCCGATCCCGTACTCGCGGGCTTCCGCGCCAGCATCGACAATATCGATGCCGCGCTGATCCACATGCTCGCCGAGCGTTTTCGGATCACCAAGGCCGTAGGTGAATACAAGGCTCATACCGACCTGCCCGCTTCCGACCCCGGCCGGGAGGAACGCCAGATCACGCGCCTGCGCGCGCTTGCGGAAGACGCGCATCTCGATCCCGACTTCGGCGAGAAGTTCATCCGCTTCATCATCGACGAAGTGATCCGCCATCACCAACAGGCGAAAAACGGGATCTGACGCGTTAGAGCGGTTCCCGATCTGACTGAGTCGGCTGGGCTGCTCTAAGCTACTGGTTTGCCGCGTTTTCCGAGTCATCAGGTGATCCCACCTGATTAGAAAACGCTCTGATTCCTCCCCGAGCGAGCCGGGGAGGAACCGAAGGTCACTCTGCCACGAATTCCTGCAGGCGCGCCATCAGCGTCTGAATGCGGGTCGCGGCTTCGGTGAAGGTCTTCACATCCTCCCGATTGCCATTGCCGCGCGCTTCCTTGGCGGATTCGAGGTAACCCTCGAGATCGACCTCAAGCGCGTCGACCAGCATTTCGATCTCGTCGGAGGTAAGCGGGACATTGATAGGCTTGGACATGAAGACTCCTGGGTGTGCAATGCGCGGCAAATGAGCACGAACGGCGGGAACCACAACCGCCGTTCAAGCGGTTCCCCCGGATAATTTGAACCTGCCGGTCAACTCGGGATGCGTGGAAGCCTGAGCTTGACCAACAAGCCGCCAAGATCCTCGCTCTCGTCGAGATGGACGGTGCCGCCGTAGATTTCCACCACATCGCGCACGATGGCAAGGCCAAGGCCGGTCCCGGGCTTGCCGGTATCCAGCCGGGCACCGCGATCGAATATGCGAATACGCTCGGCCTCGGGAATGCCCATGCCGTCGTCCTCGATCCAGATTTCACAGAACTGCGCTTCCTTGGTGGTGTCCACCGTCACGAAGACACTGCCCCCGCCGTACTTCGCCGCATTCTCGATCAGGTTGCCGAGGATTTCCTCAAGGTCCTGCTTCTCGATGGCGACAACGATGTCGCGCGGTCCATCGAGGTCCAACCGTGCCTGCGTATAAAGCCGCTCGACTGCGCGCAGCACCGCTTCGAGGCTGGGCCACACTTCCGCCCGCGACATGCCCACGGCGCGGCGGCCGACCGCCCTCGCCCGCGCCAGATGGTGGTCCACCTGGCGGCGCATCACCGCCGCCTCGCGAATCACGGTATCGGCAAGATCGGGCGCCTTTGCTGTCGCCGCGTTCATCACCACCGTCAGCGGCGTCTTCAGCGCATGGGCCAGGTTGCCGGCATGGGTACGCGCTTCCTCCGCCTGACGCTCGGTATGGGCAAGCAGAGCGTTCAGCTCATTGACCAGCGGCTCCACTTCGCGAGGCAGCGGATCGTTGACCCGGCTTGCCCCCGTGGTGCGTAGCTTCTGGATCGCACGGCGGACGTGCCGCAAGGGGAACAAGCCGTACCAGGTCTGCATCCCCGACATCAGCATGAGACCGAAGCCCAGCGCGACGAAGCTGTAGACCAGGATCGAGCGGATCATCTTGATCTGGTCGTTCAGGTCCTTGCGGCTGGCGGCGACCGTGAACATCCACTGGGTATTGCTGCCGGGCAGGATGATAGAGCGTTCCAGTACGCGCAGCGGCTCGCCTGCGAACTGGTCGCTGTCATAGACGTGCGGCTCGGCGTCGAAGTGGCCGGCGGGCACATCAAGACTGCGATCCCACAGCGAGCGCGACGGGAAATCCTCGTGCCCTTTCGCCCGAATCTGCCAGTAGAGGCCTGAATTGGGTTCCATGAACCGCTGGTCGCCGAGCGGGCGGATGAAGAACACTTCCCCATCCGCGCCGATCTCAGCGGAACCGATCATGCCGGTAAGGACGTAGCTGAGGCCCTCGTCGAAATTGCGCGTAACGATGCCGGTCACGGTATTGTTGAGGGCCAGCCCGCCCGCGAGAAGTAGAAAGGATATCCACCCCGCCGCGATCAGCATCATACGTCTAGCAAGCGAACCCGTATTGCCGGGCCGGCTAGCGCGCGGTTTCACGGTATCGGCCTGCGCGCCCACACCGGTCCCGGGCACCGACCCAGAAACCTGAACGGCATCCGGGCCGGGCGCGACGGGATCGGCCGCGCCCATGGCGGCCGGATCAGCCGCGGCCAGGGTGGGCGGGATCGTCGAGACTGTAGCCAAGGCCGCGGATCGTCGTGATGACGTCGGCACCCAGCTTCTTGCGGATGCGCGTGACGAAGACCTCGATCGTGTTAGAATCGCGGTCGAAATCCTGATCGTAGATATGCTCGATCAGTTCTGTACGGCTGACCACCTTGCCCTTGTGGTGCATGAGGTAGGACAGCAGCTTGTATTCCTGAGCGGTCAGCTTGATTGGCTCGCCGGCCAGGGTAACCCTGCCCGAGCGGGTGTCGAGGCGCACGTCGCCCGCAGTCAGCTCGCTGGAAGTATTGCCCGAGGCACGGCGGATCAGCGCGCGCAGGCGGGCGATCAGTTCCTCGGTCTGGAAGGGCTTGGCGAGATAGTCGTCGGCGCCGGCATCGAGCCCAGCAACCTTGTCCGACCAGCTGTCACGCGCGGTAAGGACGAGGACCGGGAAAGTCCGCCCTTCGCGGCGCCACATGCCGAGCACGGTCAGTCCGTCGATCTCAGGCAGGCCAAGGTCGAGGATCACCGCGTCGTAATCTTCGGTCGAGCCGAGGAAATGCCCGTCTTCGCCATCGGTGGACAGATCGACGGCATAACCGTTCTGCTCCAGCGTGGTCTTGAGCTGGTTGCCCAGGGTGGGCTCATCCTCGACGATCAGGATGCGCAATGTATCGTCCTCCCTATATGAACGGGCCTGAGATGGGGCGAAAGCCTGCAAGGGTCAAGCCGTGCGGCCCCGCTAGGTTCCCGTACCGTGTTCAGGGAGAGGATCAGCGGCTCTGGCCGATGATGCGCCCGGTGCGGGCATCGACGTCGACGAAATAGACTTTACCGTCCTGAATAAACTTCAGCCGGTAAGCCATCGCCGCGGGATCGTAGTCCGGGCCGAGATACTGCTTTCCCGCCATTCGCGGCAGAACCATCTGCTCGATCTGGCGGATCGACATTATATTGCCTGCCTTGCGCTCCCTGCGAGCCTCGCCCTGATCGCCGCCGGAATCGGCATGGACCGCAGGAGTGCCAGCAAGAAGGGAAAGCATGGCCAAGGCGGCCAGCGGGGAGGAAAACCTTTTCATCACGGCTTCGGTGCCTAATTCCAGCGCGTTGAACAAGTCCTGAATGTGGCACGAAGGTGGCCGAAAGGTTCGGCTCGCCGCAAACCGGATATGCAGCGCCGACAAACCCCGCGCTTGCCCTCCCCCCTGCCCCGCCTGTAGGGGCGCGTCATATGGCAACCGCACCAATCCTAAGCTGGGAAGGCCTTGGCCTTGTTCAGGGCAATGGCTGGCTCTTTCAGAACCTCGACATCAACGTCGGTCCGCGTGACCGGCTGGCCCTGATCGGCCGCAACGGCGCGGGGAAGACCACGCTGCTCAAACTGATCGCGGGCATCGTGGAAGGCGACAAGGGCACCCGCTCGGTCCAGCCGGGCACGCGCGTGGTCACGCTGGAACAGGACCCGTTTTTCACGGGCTTCGACACCCTGCTCGATTTCGCCATCCACGGCGATGACGCACCGCCGCGCCACGAAGTGGAAGCGATCGCCGACCAGCTTGGCATCGACCTTTCGCGCGAAGCCGCCAGCGCATCGGGCGGTGAACGCCGCCGCGCCGCGCTGTGCCGCGCGCTGGCATCCGAACCGGACCTGCTGCTGCTGGACGAGCCGACCAACCACCTCGACCTTCACGCGATCGACTGGCTGGAATCGTGGCTGCAACGCTACAACGGCGCTTTCGTGGTCATCAGCCACGACCGCACCTTCCTGACCCGCCTGACCAATGCGACGCTGTGGCTCGACCGCGGCGGCCTGCGCCGCAAGGACATCGGCTTCGGCGGCTATGATGCCTGGGAAGACGAAGTCTACGCCGAGGAGGAACGCGCCGCCCAGAAGCTGGACGCCAAGCTCAAGATCGAGGCCCACTGGCTGGAACGCGGCGTCACCGCTCGGCGCAAGCGCAACCAGGGCCGCCTCGCCAAGCTGTGGGAAATGCGGGCCACCCGCGCCGCGATGATGGGCCCGCAAGGTGCCGCCAAGCTGGCCGTAGTCGCCGACGACAGCAAGACCAAGTCGGTCATAGTCGCGGACAAGGTGACCAAGTCCTTCGGAGACCGCACGGTCATCAAGGACTTCAGCCTGCGCATCCAACGCGGCGACCGCATTGGCGTGGTCGGGGGCAACGGTTCGGGCAAGACCACCCTGCTCAAGCTGCTGATGGGCGAGCTGGAACCCGATTCGGGCAAGATCACGCTGGCCAATACGCTCAACCCCACGGTTATCGACCAGCAGCGCAGCCGGATGGCTCCGGAGATGACCATCCGCGAAGTCGTGGCCGAGGGCGGCGACTGGATCGACGTGCGCGGGGTGCGCAAGCACATCCAGGGCTACCTCAAGGACTTCCTGTTCGACCCGAACATGGTCGAGGCCAAAGTCGGCACCCTGTCGGGCGGTGAACGCTCGCGCCTGCTGTTCGCGCGCGAATTTGCGACCACTTCGAACCTGCTGGTGCTCGACGAGCCGACCAACGACCTGGATCTGGAAACGCTGGACCTCCTGCAGGAAGTCATTTCCGATTACGAAGGCACCGTGCTCATCGTCAGCCACGACCGTGACTTCCTCGACCGCACCGTCAATCTCACGCTGGGCCTCGACGGGTCGGGGTTCATCGACGTGATCGTCGGCGGCTATGCCGACTGGGAAGCCAAGCGCCGCGAACGCTCCACTTCCTCGGGCAAGAAGGCCAAGGCCGAAACCGCCGCGCCGCCGCCGATGCCTGCGAAGAAGGCCAAGCTCTCGTACAAGGATCAGCGCGACTACGAACTGCTCCCCAAGCGTATCGAGGAACTGGAAGCCGCCATCGCCCGCGACGAACAGGCAATGGCCGACCCCGCGCTCTACACCCGCGATCCGAAGAAATTCGCCGCCCTCACCGCCGCGATCGAAAAGGCGCAAGGCGACAAGGAAGCTGCCGAGGAACGCTGGCTCGAACTGGCGGAACAGGCGGAAGGCTGAGGCCGGGCGGTTCCGGTGATTCCCGCTGTGCCTCCAGGCTTGCCAAATCCCTCAACCTGTAGGAAAGCGAAAAACCAGATCGGTTAGGGGCAGAAACATGATCAACCGCATCCGCGACATTCGCGTGCAAAAGGGCATGACGCTCGCCGACGTGGCGCTCGCCTGCGACCCGCAGACGACGGCGCAGACAATCGGCCGGCTCGAAACCGGGATGCGCAACCTCTCGCTGGTGTGGATGAACCGGATCGCTGCCGCGCTGGGCGTGGAGCCGGAAACCCTACTGCGCAGCGAGGGCGCCGAACCTGCCCGCATCGTCGCCACGCTGGGCGGCAAAGGCCCCGAAGCCCTGCGCACCCCGATCGAGGCTGTGCTGCCCAACTCTCTCGCCGCAGACACGCCCTGGCTGGTGCTGGCGGTAGAGGCATCCTGCGGCGAATACCGCGCCGGCGACCAGGTGTGGCTGCGCCAGTATCCTTTCGCGGAAGCCGCCCGGCTGATGAACCGCGACGTGCTGGCTCCGCGCCCGGGCGGCCACTTTTCCTTCGGCCGCCTGATCGAGAGCACCGAGGCTACCATCCTGCTTCTGCCTCCGACCAGCGGACAGGACCGCGTGGCTGTGGAACATCCTGCGTGGCTGGCTGTTGCCGAAATGCTTGTCCGGAAACTCTGAAGGCACACGCCCCTCGATGCATATCCTCTCGATCGCAACGCTTTTCCCAAACCCGGTAAAGCCCTCGTTCGGGGTCTTCGTGGGCAACCAGATGCGCGCTGTCGTGGCGCAGGGCGATATCCAGCTGACCGTGGTCAGCCCGATCGGCGTGCCGCCTTGGCCGCTGTCGATGCGCGAACCTTATGCGCGGCTGAAGGCCATTCCCGATGTCGGCAATACCGCCGGTTTCCCGGTCTACTATCCCAAGTTCACGACCTTTCCGAAGATCGGCGGAGATACCAATCCGGCGCGTATCGCGCATGCCGTGCTGCCGCTGGTCCGCCGCCTTCATGCCGAGCGGCCCTTCGATATCGTCGATGCGCAGTTCTTCTTCCCAGATGGCCCCGCCGCCGCGATCATCGCGCGCGAACTGGGCCTGCCGCTGACCATCAAATCACGCGGCGCAGACATCCATTTCTGGGGCCAGCGCCCCCATGCCCTGAAGCAGATGCGCGAGGCAGCGGCGCAGGCGGCGGGCCTGCTCGCCGTCAGCCAGGCGCTGCGGGAAGACATGATCGCGCTGGGTATGCCAGCCGAGCGCATCGCCAT
Source organism: Novosphingobium barchaimii LL02 (assembly GCF_001046635.1). Classification (GTDB taxonomy): domain Bacteria; phylum Pseudomonadota; class Alphaproteobacteria; order Sphingomonadales; family Sphingomonadaceae; genus Novosphingobium; species Novosphingobium barchaimii. The sequence goes on along the minus strand of NZ_KQ130452.1, from coordinate 289,162 downwards.
CCACTACACCGGGCTGGACCGCGAGAAGTTCCACCCGATCGAGCGCGGCGCCGCCCGCGCGCTGGTTTCGGCCATGCCCAACCTGCAGATCTGGTCCAAAGGGCCGCTGCTGGTAACGCCCGGCTCGCTGATCCCGCGCAAGGGCCAGAGCATCGTCATCGAGGCCCTCACCCGCCTGCCCGAAGCGCGTCTGGCGCTGGCCGGTGCGGGCGAGGACGAGGCGCGTCTGAAAGCCCTCGCCCGGCGGCTGGGAGTGGAGGAACGTGTCCACTTCCTGGGACTGATAGACCATGAACTGCTGCCGCATGTCCTTTGCGCGGCTGACGTGCTTGTCTTGCCCTCCGCCAGCGAGGGCCTGGCAAACGTGTGGATCGAGGGTCTTGCCTGCGGTACCCCCATCGTCATCCCCGACATCGGCGGCGCGCGCGAGATCGTCAGCGACGAAAGCGCCGGCCGGATCGCCGAACGCACGCCCGAGGCCATTGCCTCGGCTGTAGCCGATATCCTCGCCGACCCACCCAGCCAGGCTGACGTGGCGGAACACGTCAGCCGCTTCAGCTGGGGCGTCAACGCCGAGAATATCGTGCATTTCTGGAAAGGCGTTCTCGGAGAGCTTGAACCCGCGCCCGAACCGGAACTGCAAGTCGAGCCGTGAGCTTGACCGCCGCCTAAAGCGAAGACCCACCATCCAGCACGAACTCCGCGCCGGTCGCGAATGAACTTTCGTCGCTGGCAAGGTAGAGACACAGCGCCGCGACTTCCTCGGGCCGGCCGAGCCGCCCGATGGGATGCCCGGCCACCCATTCCGCATAAAGCGCATCGGGAGTCTCGGACTGGTTCATCACCTTTTCCAACATGGGCGTCAGGATCACGCCGGGATGCACCGAATTGCAGCGCATGGCGTAACCCTTGTGGGCATAGTGCAGCGCGATCGACTTGGTCATGTGAGTTACGCCGGCCTTGGCCGCGTTATAAGCAGCAAGGTAATCGCGCGCACGGATGCTCGCCATCGAAGCGATGTTGATGACCGAGCCGCCGGTGCGCTTCATCAGCGGGATGACATGCTTGCAACCCAGGAGCACGCCGCCGACGTCGACATCTAGCTCATGCTGCAAAGCGTCGAACGTCAGGTCTTCCACTGAACCCACGGTGGTGATCCCGGCGCAGTTGACCAGTGTGTCGATCCGGCCGTGGTCCTGCTCGATGTGCGCGAAGGCACCGATCCACTGATCTTCCTGCGTCACGTCTAGCCGCGCGAAGGCAGCCGCTTCGCCCAGTTCGACAGCGAGCGCCTCGCCTGCCGCCACATCGATGTCGGTAATCAGCACTTTGCCGCCCTCGGCCACGAAACGGCGCGCGATTGCCTCGCCCAGCCCGGACGCCCCGCCAGTGACCAGCGCCACATTGCCTTCGATCCGTCCCGTCATCGCTCGCTCTCCGTGGTCTGTTCTGGTGTTGTCGCCCTTGAACGGCGTGGGCAGCCGCCATGCACCTGTGCAAAGTGCCAGAGGCGCCGGTGCCGGGGCAGTCCTAGCCTCTGCCTCACATAATCGAGAGAGGACTATCCCCATGCGTATCATCGTGGCCGGCTGGCTACGTTTCGCCGGCGACGAAAAGACCTGCGCCGAGATCATCGTCGGCGGCGCCGATCACATCGCCGCCGCCCGCGAGGAAGCGGGCTGCACTGCCTACAACTGGGCCGTGGACCCGCTGGAACCGGGGCAGATGCATGTATACGAGGAGTGGGACAGCGAGGAAGCGCTGCTCCAACACTTCGCCGACCCGCCTTATGCCGATATGCGCAGCCATCTGGAACGGTACGAACTGACCGGCTTCCACGTGCAGATTTACACCGCCGCCGGGATCGAGCCAGTGTACGCCGAAGACGGCTGGCCCCGTAAGGAGATTTTCGGGGTTACGCTGGCCGGAGCCTGACTGGGTTTGTGTCTCACCACCGCCGTCTCCCTTAACGTGTTTCAGGGGGACGGCGGGTAAAGCGGTGAAGCTGCGTATTATCCCTCGATCGGGATCAGAAAATCCATCGTGTAGCGCTTGGCCTTCCAGCCAGCAGCCGTGCGCACGACGTCGAAGTAATACCGGCCGTTGACAGTGATACCGCCGCCCGCCTTGTACTTGCCCATGCCGATCACATAGGCGCGGATCGACGCCGTATCACCGTCATAGGCGGTGATCGCGAAGTTGGTGAGGTAGTGCGCGTGCGCCGCCATCGCCTCGAAAGTGTCCTCGAAGAACTTGCGGATCTCGCCGTGGCCATTGAGGCTGGGGAAGCCGATGCCCGACAGGTCGAACACCGCGTCCTCCTCGAACACGGCGCAGATGCCGTCGAGGTCGTGCAGGCTGTCTACCGCGTGGGCGTAGGAGACGAGCAGGTCATGGATCGCCAGGCGATCTTCAACGGGGCAGGCAGTCATGTCGGCAACTCCTCTCGGGCCATCGTTTATTGCGCCTCGGCGGGGAAGCCGGGCCGGATGGGGTCGGTCACCCCGTCCCATTCGCGCGCCGCATCGGCTATGCGCGCGAAGAAATCGCCTTGCAGCGGGTTTTCCTCGATCAGTTCGATCATGCAGCCGATCGCGGCGCTGGTGTCGATGTAGCTGAAGCGGAAACCGCCGAAGCTGCCATCGACCGCTGCGGTAAAGCCCTGTTCGACGTAGCCGGCATAGGCCGCGTCATAATCGCCGGTGTAGATGGCAAGGTGGTGGAAGCCGCCCTGCCCCTTGGCGATGGTATCGCGGTAGGCCGAAGGATTGTCGCAGTGTTGCTGCACAAGCTCGATCTGCACCCCGCCCGACTGGGCGATGGCGACCGAGAAATCGAGGCCGCAAGCCGCCCGCCCCCGGTAATCGTACTCTTCCAGCACGATGCGCGGGACGTGGAAGAACGGCCCGATCCCGGCGGTCCGCGTCCAGTTCATGCAGGCGCTCTCGATGTCGTCGACCATCAATGCAACCTGCATGACGTGGGGTCCGGGCCGGCCGGGAACGAAGAGCATGGTCAGGCTGGCATTTCGCCCTTCACGTAGTCGTCGAGCAGTTCGTGGAAGCGCTGAATGCGCTTTTCCTGGCCGGGTAGATTGCAGCCCTTGAACCCGCGAGAGTTGAGGCCCTGCTGCTGAGTGGTGCCGATCGACAGGTCCTGATCGGCCACGTAGCCCACCGAGACACCGTCGCCGTAGACCGAGTGCCGCGACACCGCGTCATGTTCCAGCGGCAACATGCCCAGCGGCGTGAACACCTCCTTCATGCCCTCCACCGGCGGGTAGAGGCACCAATGCTGGAACACGCACTTTTCCGGGTCGGTGGGGTGCGGTTCGGTGCGCAGGACCTGAAGCTGCTCGGGGCTCATGGTCAGGGTGAGGTTGGGGAACAGGGTGCAGTGGAAATAGTCCACCAGCTGCTGATCACTCATGTTGTCGTAATTGGTGTAGCCGCGCCCCGGACCCAGCCGGCGCTTGGCCTCGATGATGGCTTCGCGCAGGTCGCCGGTCCGGCCGTTGTACGGTTCAGGATCGATGCCCCATGCGCGCGCCGCCTCGCCGAGGGGGGCGGGAACTTCGCTGGTGTGATAGTCGACGCGGGTGGTCGCCTGATGGCCCTTCATCCACATCGAGTTGTGACCCGAGGGGTACATCTCGAACAGGGTATCGGGCAGGCCGTCGTTGATGAAGGTCGCCAGTTCCGGGTGGATGGTGGGGAGGTGGTAGCTTTCGTTGAAATTGTCGCGAATGATCTTCCAGTTGAAATCCGCATCCGCCGACACCTTGAGCACGCGCACCCAGTTGTCGACGCCGTAGCCCTTCAGGCGCTCGGGCAGCGGCGCCATCCATTCGTGCAGCGGGGCGACGTCATCGTCCATGCACCAGAACACGAAGGGGCCCCAGGTCTCGCAGCGCAGTTCTGAAAGATGCAGGCGTCCGCAAGGCGTCCCGCCCTCGAAATCGTCCGGGTCCTGGACCTTGGCGAGCGTACCGTCGAGGTCGAAAGTCCAGCTGTGATAGGCGCAGGTGATGCGCATGACGCTGGCCTGTTCGCCCACGATCAGGCGGTTACCCCGGTGCGGGCAGGAATTGTAGAACGCCTTGATCGAATCGTCTTCCTGGCGAACCATGATGACCGATTCCTTGGCGAAGTTGTGGCGGATGATGTCGCCCGGCTCCTCCAGTTCGGCAAGCAGGCCGCCAAGGTGCCATACCTTGGGCCACAGATTCTTCATCTCGCCGTCCATCCACTCCTTGGAGATGTAACGGTCGGCGGTGATGGGATCGCCGCGCACGGGCATGTCGAAATCGGCTGAGTAGCGCGATGCCTGGGTCTGGATGTTCATGGGCTGGGTATCCTGTGGTTTCGCGTTTTTTTGTGATCGTTACTGGCTGGGATCGGCGCCGCGCCGGCCGCCTCTTGGCGCTACGGGGTTGGCCGCGAAGAAATCGAGTGTGCCGGGATCGTCCTTCACCCAGTCGGTGACGAGGACGCGGTTGACGATGCGCCAGTCGCCATCGCGGCAGGCATATTCGTCGAGGTAACGGCCGGAAATGAACAGGTCTCGCACACCGCCTTCGGGTGTGGGCAGGGAATGCCAGGCCTGGAAATACCATTCGCCGCTGGCCGTCTCGCCGGTGATCGCGATGCGCGACTGGCCGAGCAGGTGATGCGTTGCGCCCATGTCGGCAAGGAAGCCTTGCGCGAAATCGACGAAATCGTCGGCCGAGCCCTTCATCAGCCCGCAGTCGACAACGGCGTCATCGTGGAAGGCGGTGCGCTGGAGAACAGGGTCGAGCCGGTCCAGCCCGCGCATGTAGCGCGCCGCCGCGTCGGCGATGTCGCGCCGGGCGGCCAGATCGCGGACCTCGGCCTCAAGGTCGAAGCGGGCTTTCGTCGTCACTGCGTCCACGGGGCGAGCCTCGGGATGGAATTCGCGCGTGAATGGAACATGCCTTTTCAACTCTCCCGTTCCCGGCCAGGGCGCGTCTGCATTTTCGCGCGCCTCTGCCCATCCGCAGTTGTTTTGAAATAAACCGACTCAACTGCCGGTTTTTTATGCTACCTTATGGACCACTTGCTCACCTGCGACTTTGGCTAGGTTCGGGCGAGCGGCGAGAAGCGCAGCGCTGACGCCGGAAGGGGGAGAGATACTTGAAGGCACAGTCTCTGCAGGACCGGATGCTAAGCGCACTCTCGCCCGAGATGCACGCGCAGCCACCCGAAAAATGGCAGCAGCGCAAAAGCGCGCTCATGCGCGAACGGCTGGTGTCGGCAGCGATCGATTGCCTTGTCGAAGGCGGCTACCCCGGCCTGACCACCGCCGCCGTGGCCACTGCCTGCGAAGTGTCGCGCGGGGCTATGCACCATCACTTCCAGACTCGCATGGAACTGGTCTCCGCCGTGGTCGAACATGCCGTCTACCACCGGATGCGCACGTTCCTGGCCGACTACTTCGAGGCCGTTTCGCGCCGGGTGGAGGAGCCGATGATTGAGATGGCGGTCGAGGCGCACTGGCGCTCGGTCCAGACGCGCGATTATGCCGCTTGGGTCGAGCTGGCCGTCGCGGCACGCACCGACGGCGAGCTGGCCGCGATCTTCGAGCCTGCCGCGCGCCGCTACGACGCGGTCTGGACCAGCGAGATGATCGAGGCCTTCCCGCAGTGGCGCGAAGACTGGGACAACCTCAAGCTGGCGCACGACTTCACCAGCGCCATCCACATGGGCATGCTGCTCCACGCGCCGGTCTTCGGCACCGGGGAGCGGCTTGAACGCCTGCGCCATTTCGCCGCGCGCACCATGCAGCGGCTCAGCGAGGAACGCTGAAGGCGGTAGACCTGCCCGTCCCGTTCTCATCCTCCCCGTTCTCTCCAAAGTCACAGGTGTCCCTACGGCGCCTACTCTTCCAGACTTGGCCGGGATAACGATTCGAACCGGCCCCGTGCTTTGCCCGAGGCCCCAGAGAACTGAATCGAAGGAAGGAAACCTGATGGCGAACGTGGCAATCACCGGAGCAGCACGCGGAATCGCGTTTGAACTGGCCAAGCAGCACCTCGAACGCGGCGACCGAGTATTCGCCCTCGTGCGCAGTGCCGGCGGCGCCGATGCCCTCAACGACCTCGCCGCTTCGTCCGGCGGCAAGGTGACCGTCCATACGATGGATGTGGGCGACAGCGCTTCGGTAAAGTCCGGCGCTGCATCCACCGGCGATGACCCCATCGACATCCTCTACAACGTCGCCGGCGTGGTCGGTAAGGCCGAAGCCGATTTCGAGAACATCGACTGGGATGACTTCGACCAGTCGATCGAGATCATGCTGAAAGGCCCCTTGCGCGTTCTCAGCGCGTTCCTGCCCCGCCTTGGCGAGGGTTCGAAAGTCATCAACTTCTCCAGCCAGCTAGGCGCCTCGACCTGGCCCTACGGCGGCTATTGGGGGTATGCGGCGGCCAAGGCAGGACTGAACCGCATGATGCGCTCTATCGCGATCGACCTGAAGGATCGCGGCATCGTGGTTGGCGTGATCCATCCCGGCTACGTCTCGACCGACATGAGCGGCCCCGGCGCCGACATCACCCCGCAGGACAGCGCCTCCTCGATCATCGCCCTCACCGATGGCTGGGGCATCGAGGACACCGGCGAGTTCTACAAGTGGAACGGCGAAAAGCACGACTGGTAAGGAACGCAGCGATGGCATTCACCGGACCGCTGGAGGATCGCGTCCTCATTCGCGAACTTCTCGATACATATGCCCACGGCGTGATGACCCGCGACGTCGAAATCTGGGCCGCCACCTGGGCCGAGGACGCCTTCTGGGCCCTGCCCGAATTTCCCGATCTAGGCGGGTTCACCGGCAAGGCGGCGATCGTCGCCGGCTGGAGCGAATCGATGAAGCACTACGGCCTTGGCGGCGGCGCCGCGCGGCCGATGGTTTATGTCGCCCACCCCGGTGAAATCCTGGTGGACGGCGACCGGGCCACGGCGATCTCCTACACCTCGGAAATCTTCGAGGACCCGGCCACATCCAAAACCATGCGCCTGCGCGGCCGCTACGTCGATGAACTGGCGAAAGTGGACGGCCAGTGGCTGTTCACCCGACGCGAATATACCACCTTCGACGCGCGCGAGGACTAACGATCCGCGCAAAACAGGGCGCGCACCGACCAAGGTGCGCGCCGTGCTTCTCAGGTTCCGAGTTGCTCGAACATCCTACGTGAAGCGGCCGTGAGGTTCGCCATGATCGCGCCCTGCTTGCCTTCCACTTCGCTGAAGCGCAGCGGCTTGACGCGCTCAACGAGAATTTCCTCGGGCGTGGGATCCTGCGCGAACAGGCCCATCACCTCATCGCTGAATTCGCCCAGCGGTTGATAGCCTTCGCGGGTGCTCTGGCCCGGGGTGAGGTCGGTCTGCACCGCAGGCGGCGCCAGCTCGATCACTTCCACTCGCCCGCGCAGCATCTCGCGCAGAGACTGGGTGTAGCTATGCATCGCCGCCTTCGACGCGCTGTAGGTCGGCGTGCCTGAGAGCGGTACGAAAGCCAGCCCCGACGTGACATTGACGATCGCGCTGCCCTCCTGCGCGGCAAGGTGATCCACCAGAGCATCGATCAGACGGATCGGACCCAGCACGTTGGTCACCAGCGTCGCTTCCGCATCGCCAAGGTCGCGCGCGGTATCAACCCGTTCGTAGCGCATGATCCCGGCATTATTGACGAGCACGTTGAGCGCCGGGAAGTGCTCCAGAACCTGAGCGGCGAAGGCCGTAATGCCCTCTGCGCTTTCCACATCCAGCATCAACGCATGCATGTTCTCGCGGCCTTTGCATGCCGCCTCCAGCGTTTCCAGCCGGCGCCCGGCGACGATCACGACGTTGCCCTGATCGTGAAAACGCTGCGCCAGCGCCTCGCCGATGCCCGAACCGCCACCGGTCATCAGGATGGTGTTGCCAGTCATTTTCATAGGAACCTCCTTGGTTGACGTGATCGATGTAGCGCCCCACACACGAATGGTAAGAAGGCACCCCAAAGATTTATACTTACCCAAAAGAGAGCGACTATCCGATGGTGACAAGCATGTCCGACGGGATCGAACCCTCGACCAAGGCGCGTGAATCCGAGGTCATCGATCCACGCATCGAGGCCCTTGTGACCGAACTGATCGGCCGCGTCGCCGACAAGTGGACGATGATCCTGCTCGAGGTTTTCGAGGAACACGGAGAGCAACGCTTCACCCAGATCGCGCGGCTTGTGCCCGACATCAGTCAGAAGATGCTCACGCAAACCCTGCGCCGCATGGAACGCGACGGCATGATTACCCGGCACGTTCACGCTGTGGTACCGCCGCGCGTCGACTACGCCCTCACCCCGCTGGGATCGAGCCTGAGCGAAGCATTCTGCGGGGTGTGGGTATGGGCTGCGGCCAACCTCGACCGCGTCGAACGCGCGCGCGAAGACTTCGACGCGCGCTGAGGGGTTACCCCAGCATCGCACGAAATTGCGAGCGGGCTTTGGCGGGAAAGACGCACGGCCACAGAGACAAGCTTGCCTTCTAAAGGGCCGGCTGCGCTGATTTTACGCTTCAGAGCACTTGCCGGTCGGTCGCCGCCCCACACGGCGGCGGCGATACGACAAGGGCAAGAACGCCGCGCCGAAGAGCCTCAGGCAGCCATCTTCTTCTTCAGGCGCCAGGCATGGAGCAGTGGCTCGGTGTAGCCATTGGGCTGATCCACGCCCTTGAACACAAGGTCGCAGCCCGCCTGGAAAGCCATGCTGGTATCCCAATTGCCCGCCATCGGCTGATAGAGCGGATCGCCAGCGTTCTGGGCATCGACCTTGGCGGCCATGCGCTTCAGCGAATCCATCACCTGCTCGGGCGAGCAGACGCCGTGAAGCAGCCAGTTCGCCATGTGCTGGCTGGAAATGCGCAGCGTCGCGCGGTCCTCCATCAGGCCGACGTCGTTGATGTCGGGCACCTTGGAGCAGCCGACGCCCTGGTCGATCCATCGCACGACGTAACCGAGCAGACCTTGCGCATTGTTGTCGAGTTCCTCGCGGACCTCGTCCTCCGACCAGTTCGCCCCGTGCGCCAGCGGCACCTGCAGCAGCAGGTCGAGCCCGGGCACTTCCTGCGCGGCGATATCCTCGCGCAGACCGAATACGTTGACCTGATGGTAGTGCATCGCATGGAGCGTGGCGGCAGTGGGCGACGGCACCCAGGCGGTGTTGGCGCCTGTCTTCGGGTGGCCGATCTTCTGCGTCATCATGTCGCGCATCATGTCGGGCGCGGCCCACATTCCCTTGCCGATCTGCGCCACCCCCGAAAGGCCGTGGGCCAGCCCGATGGCGACGTTGCGCTTCTCGTAGGCGGCGATCCATGCGGACGCCTTGATGGCAGCCTTGCGGATCATCGGACCTGCCTGCATCGAGGTGTGGATCTCGTCGCCGGTGCGATCCAGGAAGCCAGTGTTGATGAAGACGATGCGTTCGCGCACGGCGTGGATGCAGGCAGCGAGGTTGGCCGAAGTGCGGCGCTCCTCGTCCATCACGCCGACCTTGATGGTGTGCCGGGCAAGGCCCAGAAGATCCTCGACCGCGTCGAACAGGTCGTTGGTGAAGGCGCATTCCTCCGGCCCGTGCATCTTGGGCTTGACGATGTAGATGCTGCCCTCGCGACTGTTGCCGTACTTCGTCAGCCCGCGCACGTCCTGCGCAGAAATGGCGCTGGTGATGACCGCGTCCAAAATGCCTTCGGGAATCTCGCCACCGCCAGGCAGCAGGATCGCCGGATTTGTCATCAGGTGACCGACATTGCGCACGAACAGCAGCGAACGCCCCGGCATCAGCGCCGCTTCGCCGCTCGGCAGGGTCACTTCCTTGTCGGGGGCCAGCGCGCGGGTCTGCGACTTGCCGCCCTTCTGGAAGGTGTCGGTCAGGTCGCCTTGGATCACGCCCAGCCAGTTGGCATAGGCCAGCACCTTGTCCGCCGCATCCACCGCCGCGATCGAATCTTCAAGGTCGACGATCGCGGTAAGCGCCGCTTCCAGCACGATATCGGAAATGCCGGCCTTGTCGGTGCTGCCGACCTGGGCTGCCGGGTCCACGACAACCTCGACGCCGAGGCCGTTGTTGATTAACAGCAGCCCTGCCGCCGTCTTGCCGACGAGCTGCGCTTCGTCAGCGAGTTCAAGGGCGGTAACATCCGCAAGATCGGCCCAGGAACCCGACTTGAGCGGCACTGCCTGATCAAGAAACGCACGGCCCGCAGCGATCACTGCCGCGCCGCGAGCCTCATCGTAACCTGTCCCTTGCGCCGGCGCGGCATCGAGCGCGTCGGTACCGTACCATGCATCGTAAAGGCTGCCCCAGCGCGCGTTCGCGGCATTGAGCAGGAAGCGCGCGTTGAGTACCGGGACGACCAGCTGCGGCCCGGCCATCGTCGCGATCTCGGGATCGACGCCGGTAGTGGTGACAGTGAAAACGCCCGGTTCCGGCACCAGATAGCCGATCTCGCGCAGGAACGCCTGGTATTCGGCCTGGTCGATCGGCCTGCCGGCACGGGCGCCGTGCCATGCATCGATCTGTGCCTGCAGCGAATCTCGGGTATCCAGCAGCGTACTATTACGCGGCGCATAGACGCTCAGAAGCTGCGCGAAGCCCTGCCAGAAGGCGGCGGCTTGTTGTCCGATCGAGGGCAATACCTGCTCTTCGACAAACCTGGCCAGCTTCGCGTCGACCTGAAGCCCGGAACGATCAACCCTGTCAGTCATACTTCCTCGCACTGGTTTGCGAACGCGCACGGCCGTGGATACGGCCTGCGGCGGTCAAGCTAATTACCAAATTGCCCTGGGGAAGGATCGGAAACGGCTATGGCCCAACCTCGCGCGATTCGCAACAGCGCCCAAAGTCCCGGTTCCATTGGTTATAATGGTGTCATGTGCCGGGACACCGGGATTTCACCGGATTTACAACAGCCGTCGGTAACCCTTACATTCCAGCATTCGTTAAGCATCGTATCCGGCGGGAACGCAGGGTTGGCACGAACGTTGCTGAGCAGTGGCCAGAACAAAGGGATGGAAATGCTCCGAAAGATCGGTCGCCTGTTTATCATCAAGACCAACTGGGAAGCGTACATGATAATCTACGCCCTGGCCTTGGGCGCGGTCGAGCGCGGTAGCGTGTATCTTACGCGGTTCCCGGGATTTGGCGGCAAGCTGCTGTTCCTGGCCTGCACCGGCGCGGTGTTCATGGCGGGCGCCAAGATTCTCGACTGCATCAAGTTCGAAAAGGCCGCCTTGCTGGAGCGGCAGGCCTCCTCAGCCTCCGCCTCGCCCATAATGGAGCGCGAGGCCGCCTGAACTCCCGGCAGCTCGCGCTGCTCAGAAGCCGCCGGGCGCCAACCAGCCAGCTACATAGCGCACGTCGATGATGGAAGGTGGGGTGATTCTGTTGACAGGCTCACCCCGGGCCCCTGGAATCCCTTCTGTTACCCGGCGGGCCCAGCCGTGTTCTAACTTTGTAACTTCAGGGCGTTAGCCCCTAGAATTACGCTGCGAGAGCAAGTGCGTCGTTGTCGTTGGCACTTATGAGTTTTGAGCCTTGAACGGGTTACTCAGCCCGGATGAAAACTACGCTTTTCAACACACGTCGATCCTAGTTCGGCCCCGTCATCACCCCCGCGACAACGGGGTGTTCCTGAAAGGAACGGGTGATGGTGGAGCCGCCGGGTACCGCCCCCGGGTCCGCTGCATCTATTGTACGTAACAATTTATCATCATATCCGGCCTAAGCCGGCAACTGCCCATATAGGGCCTTGATCCTGAATGTGAAGTGACCGCGTGAAAGAGCGCAGCGCCAACTTGGTCAGCGCCGCGCTCCGCTTGCGCTTACACCTTGTCCTTGCGCAGTTCCGCGAGGATTTCCTTCAGCGCATCGAGCTGCGGATCGGTCGGCGTTTCGGCTGCTGCCGTGGCATCCGCCTCGGCCTGTTCTTTCTTCATCGATTCTACCATCTTGTTGATCGAGCGCACCAGCATGAACAACACGGCGGCGATGATGAGGAAGTTCACGATCTGGGTAACGAACTCGCCGTAGCCGATCATAGCCACGCCGGCGGCCTTGAGCGCGGCATAGTCGCCCGGGTTGCCGGTGTATCCGGCCGGCACTTCGCCCAGCTGGACGAAATAGTTCGAGAAGTCGATGTCACCGAACGCCCAGCCGATCACCGGCATGATGACGTTTTCGGTGAGAGAGCTGACGATCTTGCCGAAAGCCGCACCGATCATCACACCGACCGCGAGGTCAAGCACGCTGCCGCGTGAGATGAACTTCTTGAATTCGTCGAATATTGCCATTCGCTTGAGTCCCTGTTTCGGCGATTGGGAGGGGGGATGCTCATTTTGACACACTCCTTGCCGTGCCTCAAACGTTTGTTAACCCTGTCGGTTTTCACCACGGCACCATGCTGCGCTTGATCCGTCATGGCGTATCGCTATCTATCGCTTGTGGAAGCCGTTTGCAGCGCCGACGGCCCAGTGGAGGAATCACCCCGATGTCGCTTTCCAACGCAGCCCGCCGTGGACGCACCGTACTGGCACTAGCGGCGGCCCTCTCGCTCGCCGCCTGCGGTTTCAACTCGGTTCCGACCAAGCAGGAAGCCGCCAAGGCCAAGTGGGCCGACGTCGAAGCCGCCTTCCAGGAACGCGCCAACCTGGTCCCTAACCTCGCCGCCGTAGCCAAGGGCGCCGCTGAGCAGGAGAAGGGCATCCTCGTAGGCGTCACCGAAGCGCGCGCCAAGGCCACGTCGATCCAGGTAAGCGGCGACGATCTGGGCGACCCCGCAAAGATGGAGCAATTCCAGCAGGCTCAGGCCCAGCTGGGTGCCGGCATCGGCCGCCTTCTCGCCAGCGTGGAAGCGTACCCCGAGGTGAAGTCCAACGCCAACTACCAGATGCTCCAGAGCCAGCTTGAGGGCCAGGAAAACCGCATCCGCATCACTATCCGCGACTACAACGCGGCGGTGCAGGATTATAACACCGAAGTGCGCACATTCCCCTCGATGATCGGCGCCCGCCTGCGCGGTGCGGACCCGCTGGTGCCGTACAAATCCGTCACGCCCGGCGCCGAAAAGGCCCCGGACCTCCAGGGCAAGCTCTGATCCGGTGACCCGCTTCCGGGCCGTCCTGACGGCCGCATTGCTGTCCCTGTGTGCCCTGCTTGCAGGGCCGCAGGCGTTTGCGCAGGCTGCCGGCCCCCAGTTTCCCAAACTGACCGGGCGCGTCGTCGATGCGGCCAACGTGATCCCTGCGACCGAGGAAGCGCAGCTGACGCAAAAGCTGGCGGCCCTGGAAACACAATCCCGCCGCCAGTTGGTGGTGGTGACGCTGCCCAGCCTGGGCGGCTACGAGATTTCCGACTACGGCTACCAGCTCGGCCGATACTGGAAAATCGGCCAGAAGGGCGACAACAACGGCACGATCCTGATCGTCGCTCCCAATGAGCGCAAAGTGCGCATCGAAGTCGGTTACGGCCTTGAGCCGGTGTTGACCGACGGTATGAGCTTCTTGATCATCAACAACCAGATCCTGCCTCGCTTCAAGGCGGGCGACATGCCCGGCGGCATCGCGGCGGGCACCGACGCGATCATCAAGCAGCTCACCCTGCCCCCGGAAGAAGCGCAGAAAATCGCCGCGCAGGCTGACAAACAGCGCGCAGAAGGTGGCGATGATCTGTCGATTGGCACGGTGATCTTCATTCTCGTCGTGATCTTTTTCTTCGTCCTGCCGATCATGCGCGCAGCCAGCGGCGGTGGGCGCCGGCGCGGCGGGTTCGGCGGCCCGATCGTCTGGCTCCCCGGCGGCCTCGGCGGCGGTTCCGGCAGCGGCTGGGGAGGCGGTGGCGGCGGCGACTGGGGCGGCGGTGGATTTGGCGGCGGCGGCGGCAGTTTCGGCGGCGGCGGTTCGAGCGGGAGCTGGTAGAACATGGCACGTCCCCGTTACCTGTCCGACGAGGACCACGAACGCATCCGTGCCGCCGTGGCCGAAGCCGAACTGCTCAGTTCCGGTGAGATCGTGACGATCCTCGCCGATCGTTCGGACGGCTATACAGACGTAGCGCTTGCGTGGTCGGCGCTGGTGGCGTTCCTGGCGCTCGGCATACTCGCCATCGCGCCTGAATTCTACATGGGCCTCTACGACCGGCTCATCGCCGACTGGGGGCACGAATGGACCCCGCGCATGATCCTCTCGCTGGCGCTGGGCGTGGCCAGCCTCAAGTTCGCAGGCATGTTGCTGCTCCAGCTGTGGCAGCCGCTCAAGTTCTGGATGATCCCTGCGCCGATCCGCACCATGCGCGTCCATGGCCGCGCCCTGCGCGCTTTCCGCATCGGTACCGAAAAGCGCACCACCGGGCGCACCGGCATCCTCATCTACATCTCGATGCGCGAACACCGCGCCGAGATCGTCGCCGACGAGGCAATCGCCGGCAAGGTCGAACCGGGCGTCTGGGCCGAGGCGATGCACGCCCTTCTCGCAGAACTGCGTGAGGGCCGGACCGCCGATGCGATGATCGCGGCCATTGGCAAGGTCGCCCCCGTGCTTGCCGCTCACGTCCCCCGCCTGCCGGGCGACGTCAACGAACTTCCCGACAGGCTGATCGAAGTATGACCTCGCAAACCCACGCACCTTCCAGTCACCACGACGCGGACCTCCCCGTCGAAACGATGTGGGAAGGCCGCTTCATCACCGCCCGGCGCCAAGGCCGCTGGGAATACGTGAGCCGCGCACGCGGCATCCGCGCCGCGGTGATCCTGGCCGTCGACGCGGAAGACCACGTCATCCTTGTCGACCAGTTTCGCGTGCCGCTGGGCAAGCGCTGCATCGAACTGCCCGCCGGTCTCGTTGGCGATGACGATAACAACGCCAACGAAGACGCTGCCATCGCCGCCGCCCGCGAACTGGAGGAGGAAACCGGCTACCACGCCGGGACAATGGAAAAGGTGGGCGAGTTCTTTTCCTCCCCCGGCATGGTCAGCGAAAGCTTCACCCTGTTCCGCGCGCAGGGACTGACGAAAGTGGCTGAAGGCGGCGGCGTGGAGGGCGAAGACATCATCGTCCACCGCGTCCCGCTCGCCGGAATCGAGCAGGCGTTGAAGGACTGGCGCGCCGAGGGTTATGCCGTCGACGTGAAGATCCTGACGCTGCTGGGACCGAAGCTGCTCGGCTGAAATGCGCACCCGCCCCGGCATCTGCCAGCGCAAGGCGCGTTACCCGAGTGAGGACGCCGCGCTGGAAATTGCGGCAAAGGCGCCCTTCCCGCTGCGCCCCTATCGCTGCGGGCTGTGCCGGCAATATCACCTGACCAGCCGCACCAAGGGCATGAAACTACCCGCATTCGAGCGGGAACGACGCGAAGCCGAAAGTTCCTCCCCATCGCCGCGCGACGAGGAGGAATTTAACCTTACAGGGTCGTGAAGATCGCGCCGAAGTCCTTGCCGCCGTTGCCAGCTTCCACGAACTGTTCGTAAATCTTCGTCGCATGCTCGCCCAGTGGCACAGCAGCGCCGGCCGTGCCTGCACCCGCCATCGCCAAACGCAGATCCTTAAGCATCAGCGCCGAAGCGAAACCGCCCGCATAGTCGTTGTCAGCCGGGCTGGCCGCACCCACGCCCGGAGCCGGGGTGTAATCGTTCAGAGACCAGCAGTAGCCGGTCGACTTCGAGCTGATCTCATAGAACTTCTGCGGATCGAGGCCCGCCTTCTCGGCCAGGGCCAAGGCCTCGCAGGTACCGATCATATGCACCGCCAGCAGCATGTTGTTGCACATCTTGGCGACCTGACCCGCACCGATCTCACCGGCGTGGATGACCGCCTTGGCCATCGGATCGAGCACGGCTTTGGCCTTCTCGAACGCGGCATCGTCGCCGCCGACCATGAAAGTGAGCGTGCCGCCATTGGCCGCCGCGATGCCGCCAGAAACCGGCGCGTCGACCATCTCGTAGCCCGCTGCGACGGCAAGTTCGGCAACTTCGCGCGCGGTCGCGAGGTCGATCGTCGAGCAATCGAGGAACAGCGCGCCGGCCGGAGCCTTGCCGATCACGTCCGCAGTGTAGACCGCTTTCACGATGCCGCCGTTGGGCAGCATGGTGACAACCGCGTCCACGCCCGCGACGGCGTCGGGAACGGCGGTGAAGGTGGTGCAGCCGTTCTCCGCAGCCTTGGCCAGCGCGTCAGGCGAAAGGTCGAAGGCCTGAACCTCATGGCCCGCCTTGACGAGGTTCGCGGCCATGCCGCCGCCCATGTTGCCAAGGCCGATGAATGCGATCTTCATGAGATTACTTTCCCTTCCAGACGCCGGGGCGCTTTTCAACAAAGGCGGTCATGCCTTCGACCTTGTCTTCGGTGGATGTCAGCACCTGGAACATGCGGCGCTCCAGCACGAGCCCGGTGTCCAGCGTGGTCTCGAACGCGAGGTTGACCATTTCCTTGTTCATCGTCGCTGCCAGCGGCGGCATCGCGGCGATGGCAGCGGCAGACTTCAGCGCGGTTTCCAGCAGCGATGCAAGCGGCACGACCTGGCTGACGAGGCCGGAACGCTCTGCTTCGGCGGCGTCCATCATGCGCCCGGTAAGACACATGTCCATCGCCTTGGACTTGCCCACGGCGCGGGTCAGGCGCTGCGAACCGCCCATGCCGGGAGCGACCCCCAACTTGATTTCGGGCTGGCCGAACTTGGCGTTATCCGACGCGATGATGAAGTCCGCCATCATCGCCAGTTCGCAGCCGCCGCCCAGTGCGAAACCGTTGACGGCAGCGATCCAAGGCTTGCGAGTGGTCTTGACGATCTGGCTGGTCCATCCGGCGAAGAAGTCCTCCGAATAGAACTGTGCGCTCGGCTTGTCGGCCATTTCCTTGATGTCGGCGCCGGCTGCAAAGGCCTTCTCTCCCGATCCGGTGAGGACCGCGCAGCCCTGGGACTTGTCGGCCTCGAAGGCGGCGAAGGCTGCGATCAGGTCAGTCAGAACCTGCGAGTTCAGCGCATTGAGCGCCTGCGGACGGTTGAGGGTGATGACGGTGACACCGCCCTGCTGCTCGACGAGGATCGTTTCGTAAGTGCTCATAGCGGCTTCCATTCCTCTTCAGGGGCAAGGGGCGCGAAGATCGCGTCCAGCATCTCTTCGGTCACGCCCTCAGGGGTGGCCGGGTTCCATTGGGGGTTCTGGTCCTTGTCGACGATCACCGCTCGCACGCCTTCGGCAAAGTCAGGCAACACGAGGACGCGGCCGCCCAGGCGGTATTCCATCGTCATGTTCTGCGCGAAGGTCTCAAGCCCTAGCGACGTTTCGAGCTGGCGCAGCGAAACCTTGCAGGCCTGCGGGCTCTTGCTGCGCAGGGTGGTGAGCTCCTTGGCCGCCCATTCGCTGTCATCACTTTCCAGCGAGGCCAGGACCTGCTCCAGCGTATCGAAGGCGAAATGCTTGCGGATCGCGCCGGCATGGGCGGCGATCCTCGGTTCGGGTGGGGTGACCGCCAGCGACGCGAGGACGGCGGCGATGTCTTCACCGGCGGCAATGCGCGCCTTGGCTTCGGGCAGTGCCTCGGCAGGCAGGTAATGGGTGGCCAGCCCGGCCCAGAGGCATTCAGCTCCGTCCAGCCGGGCACCGGTCAGCGCCATGAACTGACCAACCCGCCCTTCGAGGCGCGAGAGATACCAGCCGCCGCCTACGTCCGGGAACAGGCCAATGCCGGTTTCGGGCATGGCGAAGCGGGTGTTCTCGGTCGCAACGCGGAACTGCGCGGGCTGCGAGATGCCGACGCCGCCGCCCATCGTGAGGCCGTCCATGAACGCGACCACCGGCTTGGCGTAGGTAAAAAGCTGATGGTTGAGCTGATACTCGTCGAAGAAGAAGCGGCGGCCCGCCTCTCCCCCATCGGTGAGCGCCGACTGGCGTAGCAGGTTGATGTCGCCGCCAGAGCAGAAGCCGCGCCCTTCGGCGTGTTCGATTGTCACCGCCTTGACGGCGGGATCGTTCGCCCACTCGGTCAGCGCCGCGCTCATCGCGGTGCACATCCCTTGCGTAAGGGCATGGATGGCCTTGGGCCGGTTCAGCGCGATCACGCCGAGGACGCCCTCGCGCCGGGTCAGCAATTCGTCGGTCATGAAGCCCCCTGATTTACTTGAGCAGATCGCGGCCGATAATCATGCGCATGACCTCGTTGGTGCCTTCGAGGATGCGATGGACGCGCAGGTCGCGCCAGAAGCGCTCGATCGGATAGTCCTTGAGGTAGCCATAACCGCCGAAGATCTGCAGCGCGCGGTCCACCACCGAGGAGCCGGTGTCGCTGGCGAGCAGCTTTGCCATGGCGGCGAAGCGCGTCTTGTCCGGCGATCCGGCAGTGACCTTTGCGGCAGCCATATAGAGCAGCGCGCGGGCAGCCTCCAGTTCGGTCGCCATTTCGGCGAGGCGGAACTGGGTGTTCTGAAAGTCCGCAATAGGCTGATCGAACTGCTTGCGATCCTTGGAATACTGGATCGCCTCGTCGAGGCAGCGCTGCGCGCCGCCCAATGAGCAGGCACCTATGTTGATGCGTCCGCCGTCCAGGCCGGCCATCGCGAACTTGAAGCCGTCACCCTCGGCGCCGACGCGGTTCTCTGCCGGCACCCGGCAGTCCTCGAACACGACCTGCGCGGTGGGCGAGCTGTTCCAGCCCAGCTTCTTCTCGGGCGCGCCGAAGCTCATGCCCGGCGTGCCCTTGTCGACCACGAAGCAGGAAATGCCGCGCGACTTATGATCGCCGGTACGGGCCATCACCACGTAGACATCGTTGACGCCGCCGCCCGAGATGAACTGCTTGGTACCGTTGAGGACGTAGTGGTCGCCGTCCAGCCGCGCCGAGGTTTTCAGCGCAGCCGCGTCCGATCCCGAACCCGGTTCGGTGAGGGCGTAGGAGGCGATCTTCTCCATCGTCACCAGTTCGGGGAGATAGCGGTCCTTGAGCTGCTGGTCGCCGAACGTGTCGATCATCCAGGCGCCCATGTTGTGGATCGAGATATAGGCGCTGGTGGACGGGCAGCCGTAGGCCATCGCTTCCATGATGAGCGCCGCGTCGAGGCGGCCCAGACCGATGCCGCCGCCTTCCTCCGACACGTAGATGCCGCCGAAGCCCAGTTCGCCGGCAGCCTTCCACACGTCGACCGGATAGTGGTGCTTCTCGTCCCACTCGGCCGCGAAGGGGGTGATGCGGTCGGCGGTGAACTTTTGCGCGGTCTTCTGGATCGCGATCTGGTCCTCGGTCAGCCCAAATTGTTCGGTCATCTCTGCCCCTGTGTGTGTACCTGCCGTGACCTCGTCACGTACAGCGGGTGTATTTCAGCGGCCCGGGCATGGCGTCCTTGCCGTAGTCGCGGCGGATCAGCGTCTTGCCATCGTCCTGCGCATCGAGGACCACGTCCTGGTTCCAGCTCTGCCCTTCGCCCGTGTAGGCGAATGTGGCGCGGATGCGGCTTTCGCCCGCTTCCTTGATGGTGCCCAGCTTCGCCACTGATTCGTAGAACTTGAGCTGGTCCGCCGACACTTCCAGCAGCCCCTTGGCATCGCCCTTCGTGCTCGTGCAGTCCGCTGGGACGAGACCCCAGCGGCCACGCGCGGCTTGCGGAATTTCGTCCACTGAAGGGGTGCTGGCTGCAGGTTCGACGGCTTCGCTGGGCGAGACCGGCTCTTCCTGGAACACTTCCTCCGTCTGCGCCGCGGCGGGCTGCGAGGCAGGCGCCGCCGGCTCCTTCGAACAGGCAGCCAAGGCCAGCGCAGCGGTTACAGCGACAAGAGGAAGGGTGCGGTTCATCGGTCGTCTCCATTTCACGGTAGCCGGATAAAGGCCGAAGAAACGCTCCGCCCCCCTATCCGGTTGCCGTGAAAAGATCAGCCGACCAGCTCGATGATGTCCTTGCCGAACAGTTCGGCGTCCGACGGGATCACCTTGTTCTGCGCCAGCGGCTTGGACACCCAGGTCTCGTTGATGAGATCGCGCCAGGTGACGTTGTTGTTGGTGCCGTTGCCGCCCCACGAACCGCAGCCCAGCGAAAAGGTCTGGCGCATGCCATTCCACAAGTTGCCCGAATTCGAGGCGGACTGCGGCTGGTTCACCATCACGCGGCTGGTCTTGGTGCCTGCGGCCAGCTTCATGATGTTCTCGTCGCTGGTCGAATAGATGCCGCAGGAGTGGCCCTGGCCCTGATAGCCCTGGATCGCGTTGGTGAGACGGATCGCGTCTTCGATGTCCTTGGCACGGTAGAGCGCCATGGTGACGGTCATCTTCTCGCCCGAAAACTTGTAGTCCGGGCCGTAGCCGGTTTCCGGCACGATGAAGAACGCGGTGTTCTCGGGGATTTCAAACCCGGCATAGTCGGCGATGAACTGCGCCGACTGAGCGACGACCTTGGCGTTGATATGCTCGCCGTCTTCCCAGATCGCGTTCTGCAGCTTGGTCTTGTTCTCACCCTCGATCACGAAGCCGCCCTTGCCCTTGAGCTTTTCGAGCATAGCGTCGTAAATCGCGTCCAGCAGGACCACCGAGTTGTCCGAAGAGCAAGAAGCTGCGTAGTCGAGCGTCTTGGAAAGCAGGATCTTGGTAGCGGCATCGTCAAGGTCGGCGGTATCGTCGACGGTGATGACCGCGTTGCCCACGCCCACGCCCAGCGCCGGGGTACCCGACGAATAGGCCGCCTTCACCATCGGCGTGCCGCCGGTGGCGAGGATGCGGTCGCACTGCTTCATGACTTCGTTGGTCTTCTCGACCGAGGGAACCTCGATCGGGATCACGAGGTCGGCAGGCGCGCCCATCTTGACCAGCGCGTCGCGCATCAGATTGCAGATCTTGGCGTTGATCAGCTTGGCGCGCGGGTGCGGGCAGACGATGATCGAGTTGCGGCCCTTGACCGCGCTGATCGCCTTGATGACGGGGGTCGCTTCGGGATTGGTCGAGGGCGAAAGCGCACCGATCACGCCGACCGGCTTGGCCAGCTTGACGATGTTGCGAGCCGCGTCTTCTTCAATGATGCCCACCGACTTGTCGTCGATGATGTCGTACAAGGTGGCGCGGGTCTTCACCGAGATTTTCTTGAACTTGCCCTCGTAATTGCCGAGCTGGGTTTCCTCGACGGTTTCGCGGGCGATTTCCTCGTCCATGCCGGGCTTGCAGACGGCGTAGACCATGCCGCGGATCCAGGTATCGACCTGTTCCTGCGTGGCATTTTCGATCTGCGCCTGCGCCGCGCGCGAGCGCGCGACGATCGCGGCGACTTCGGCAGCGACGGGAGTTTCGGCGATGAGTTCAGCAGTAGCCATAGTGCATCTTCCCTTAATTGCGTGCAGGTGTCCGGCCCGGCCGGCCCCGCTGTAAGCAGGCATCCGGATCGCCGCTCGCGTATCGCGTTAGGCCATCCGCCACAGCTTCGTCCCCTGCACCTTTGGGCAGGCGGAGGCAAGTTTTTTAAGCGCGCGGTTAAACCTTGAAAGGTGCAAAAACATCAACCAACACCCCTTCCGATGCAACTTTCGTCGCGCTCGGTCGCGGCCCGGTTGACGCCCGGATTGCTGCAATGATCGCGTCCCGGACATTCTGCCATGAATGCCGCTACCCTCTTGCCCGCCACAAGGCTAACGGGCACTGGTACTGGCGATATCGAGATGGCGTACCCGCTGCGGCAGGCCAACCAGATCTCGCCGCCGTGAAACAGGAAAAGGTGTAAGCGCGTGAGTGTGACGACGATCGATCCGGCAGAATTCCGCAAGGTCCTGGGCAGCTATCCCACCGGCGTCTGCGTGATCACCGCAATGGACGAAGGCAAGCCCGCCGGCATGGTGGTGGGCAGCTTCACCTCTGTCTCGCTCGACCCGCCGCTGGTCGGCTTCTTCCCCGACAAGTCGTCCACCTCATGGCCGCTGATCGAGAAGGCGGGGCGTTTCTGCGTCAACGTCATGGGCAGCGACCAGCAGCACGTCTGCCGCTCCGTCGCCGCCAAGGGCGACGCGAAATTCGTCGGCGTGGAATACGTGATCTCGGACCACGACCTGCCGGTCATCAAGGATTCCATCGCGGCGATCGAGTGCAAGATGTACTCGGTCACCGAGGCGGGCGACCACTGGTTCGTACTAGGCGAGGTGCTGCGCATGGAAACCGTGCGCGAAGACGACCCGATGCTGTTCCACCGCGGCCGCTACGGCAGCTTCGCGGAGCAGATGTAAGCGTTCATCGCCAAGGCGGTTTGACTCTCCCGGCCCGGATACTGTTCAGATGTTCAGCATTTTCGATCCGGGAGAGACAATCGCATGACACGTTCGCTTGACGGCAAGGTTGCCGTGATCACCGGCGCGGGTTCCGGCATTGGCCGCGGCATCGCCCTACGGCTGGCCGAGGACAAGGCCGCCATCGCTGTCTGGGACCTGAACCCCGAAGGCGCCGCCGAAACCGTGAAACTGATCGAGGCGGCCGGCGGCAAGGCGCTGGCCATTGTCGCGGATTGCTCCGACAAGGCCGCGATTAGGGCCGCAGCGGACGAGACCCGCGCAAAATTCGGCCCCATCACGATCCTCGTGAACAATGCCGGTATCGCCCCGTTCACGCCGTTCATGGATATCCCGGAAGACGAATTCGACAAGGTCATCCGCATAAACCTCAAGGGGCCGTGGCTGGTCACCCGCGAGATCGTGCCCGACATGCTTGCCGCGCAGTGGGGCCGCATCATCAATATCACCTCGTCCTCGACCCAATCAGGCTCCTTCGCGCAGAGCCACTATGTCGCCTCCAAGGGCGGACTGCTGGGCCTGACCAAGGCGCTCGCATTGGAACTGGGCAAGACCGGCATCACCGCCAACATGATCCCACCCGGCTCGATCGACACCCCGATGCTTCGCAGCGCCCCCATCGACGCGGAGGCTTACGGTGCCTCGCTCCCGGTGGGCCGTCTGGGTCAAGTCGCCGATATCGCGGCAGCAGCCGCCTTCCTCGCCTCCGAGGAAGCCAGCTATATGACCGGGCAGACGATCAGCACCAACGGCGGGCGCTACATGGGCTCTGCCTGAGCATTGCGCCGTCACGGACCCGATCCGGGACGGCGCTTCCACTCTCCCCGAACCGGCGCTAGCCTGCGCGGATGGATTTCGAACCCTTCACTCTTGAACTTGGCAGCGCCGCACTTTCTGGCACCGCGCGAAAGGGAGCGGGCACGCCGCTGGTTCTCGTCCACGGCTTCGGCGGCTCCCGGCAGGACTGGCAGCCGCTGATCGCCGCCCTTCCCGCTAACCGCCCTCTGATCGCCTACGACCAGCGCGGATTCGGGGAATCGCAGGCAGACGCCGGGACGCCCTTCTCCCACGCCGATGACCTGCTCGCCCTGCTCGGCGCGCTGGAAATCGCGCAGGCGGACTTGTGCGGTATGTCGCTGGGCGGTGCCACTGCCCTCAACTTCGCGCTCAACCGCCCCGAGCGGGTGCGCCGACTGGTGCTCATCAGTCCGCTGATGGTGGGCTGGTCGTGGACGAGCGAGTGGATCGAGCGCTGGAAGACGATCGGCCGCGCCGCCCGCTCCGGTGACATCGCGCTGGCCCGCGACTTGTGGTGGTGCCATCCGCTGTTCGATACCTTGCGCGAAGCCCCGGCAGGCGGCGCCATGCAAACTTCGATCGAAGCCTATCACGGCCGCCAGTGGGTGCAGGACGACCAGCGCCCCGCCCTCCCCGACATCGACCGGCTGGCAAACCTGTCGATGCCTGCGCTGCTCCTCGCCGGAGAGCGCGACACCGAGGATTTCCGCCTCATTGCAAAAGTGATCGCGGCCATGGGCCAGCAGGTTACCTGCATCGACCACGCGGGCGTAGGCCATATGCTCAACCTCGAAATCCCGGAAGTGATCGCGGGGGAAATCGAGAGCTTCCTTTCAGCCTAGAAGCCGGCTTGGGGACGCCAAAATGGCCCGTGTCGCCAGGCAGACGACAAGGTAATACCCGAACGTCGCTGCGATGAGTCCGTGGGCGATATTGACGCAGGCCGCGCAGCACCGGACTGATCTCCCTGAGAACCGGGAGAGCGACACATGAACCCACCGCGGCCGAGGCCCAGACTGGACCAGGAAAATTCCGCCTTCTGGACCGGCGGCGCGCAAGGGCACCTCAACATCGCGAAGTGCGGCGACTGCGGCCAATATACCCACCCGCCGCGCATCATCTGCCGACACTGCCAATCGGAGAACATTGCCTCCGATTCAGTCGCTGGCACCGGCGTGATAGACACGTTCACGATCAACCATCAGCCTTGGGCCAAGGGGCTGGAAGTGCCCTTCGTCATCGCGCGCGTGGCGCTCGACGGCGTGCCGGGGGTCTATCTCACCACCAACATCGTCAACTGCCCGGTCGATGCCGTGGCGTTCGGCGACGCGGTGAAAGTCGTGTTCGAAGAACAGGACGGCGTGTTCTACCCACTTTTCGAGAAGGTCGCCTGATGGCCAGCAAGGAAGCCTACATCACCGGCATCGGCCAGTCCGAAGTCGGCGTACGCCTGCCGCGCCATCCGCTGCTGTTGACGCTGGACGCCGCGAAGGAGGCCATCGCCGAGGCCGGCCTCACCTTCGACCAGATCGACGGCGTGTTCTCATTCCCCGGCAAGAGCCACGGCTACCTCGCCTTCTCGCCGGTGGGCACGGACGAGATCATCGAGGCTCTGGGTATAAAGTCCAAGTGGCATATGGGCGGCATGGAGCAACCCGCACAGCTTTCCGCCATCGGGATGGCCTCATGGGCGGTGAAGCAAGGCATCTGCCGCCATGTCCTGTGCTTCCGCACCGTTTACGAGGCTGGCGGCATAGCCGATCCGGCGCAATACATGCCCGCCCGTTCGGAGACTGTCTCGGGCGCGTCGCAGTGGACCAGCCCGTTCTGGGCGACTTCGGCGGCCTGCTGGACGGCACAGTACGCCGCGCGCCACGTCCACCAGTACGGGCTGACCCGCGAGCAGCTGGGGCAGATCGCCATCAACGGTTCGAAAAACGCGATGCTCAACCCGCGCGCCCGGGCGATCACCAGGGAGGAGCTGACGCTCGACAAGTACTTGGACGCGCGGATGATTTCCACGCCCCTGTGCCTCTACGACTGCGACCGTTTTTCCGATGCCTCCACCGTTGTCATCGTCTCGGCAGGCGACGCGCTGGACGAGATCAGGTGCGAGCCGATCCGCATCGCCGCAATGTCCGGCTCGGTCGATCGCTATTCGTGGGACCAGGTCGAATGGCCCGCCGCCTACGATGCAGGCCGCGACCTTTGGACGCGCACCGACTATACCCCCGCCGATGTCGACACCGTGCAGTTCTACGACGGTTTCGCGTTCCTACCGATCACCTGGCTGGAAGGCCTTGGCTTCTGCGAGAAAGGCGAAGGCGGCCGGTTTATCGAGGGCGGCACCCGGATCGCGCGTGACGGGCAGCTTCCGCTCAATACGGCGGGCGGCCAGCTCGGCGCAGGGCGCCTCCACGGCTTCGGCTTTGCGCACGAGGCAGTGACGCAGCTTCGCGGACGGGCCGGCGAGCGGCAGATTCCGGGCGATCCCCGCGTTGCGGTGGCGACGTCGGGCGGCGGTCCGCTGGCAGCCGCGCTGCTACTTACGAAGGACTGAGGTTCGGCCGGCTCCGGCCTCGCGGGCTCTCCTCCCGCGGGGCCGGGGATGTTAGTTCAGGCCGCCGTGGACGGCAGCGCCGCCGCCTTTCGCTTGCGCGGCGGCTTGGCGCGCTTGAGCCCGATGAGCGGGCGAAGCGGCCCGATTTCGCGGCCGAGAAGGTAGAACAGCCACGATCCTCCGGCGACCGAAACGCACAGTGTCAGAAACTCCGGCAGCGCCGTCAGTCCCTTGTCGCGCAGCCAGTAGCCGGCCAGCACCATGACCGTCTGGTGGGCGATGAAGACCGGAAATACCGCTTCGGCCAGCGTACCGCGCCAGCGCGCGTCGTGGTTCCAGAAGCGGTCGGCTATCCCGAAGAGCGCGATCACCGTGCCCCAGCACTGCACCGCCTTCGCAAAGTCCAACGGCTCCATCCAGGCGCGCGGGGTGCGAACATTGCCAGGGAAGTACCAGGCCTCCACCACCACGAAGGCATAACCCGCCACGCCGACAAGCAGAGCAGGCTTCCATTGCCGCGCAATCGCCTGTCGCAGGCTTTCCGAGCCACGCAGCAGGAAGCCGAACAGAAACATGCCGCCATAGTGGAGATGCGCGACCACATCGTTGAGGACATCGTGCGTATCGGTCCATTCCGCCCCGACAGAGCGCACCGCATAAATCGCCAGACATCCGGCCGGCAGCAGCCAAGGTCCCGCCAGCACCGTCAGGGTGCCGCGCCGAAGACCCGCGAGCCAACGATCCGGCAACAGCATCATCGCAAAGCACAGCACCGCAGTATAGGCCAGCAGGTAGATCACGAACCACAAGTGCATGATCGCCGGCAGGTTCTCGTAGATCACCTTGCGGAAGCTGAACGCGTCATGGAACAGGAAGTAGCCGTAACCGTGAGTATAGCCAGTGTTCAGCAGCCCCATGTAAGGCTGCGGCGGCACGATCACGGTCAGGCCGAAAAGAAGCGGTAGGCCCAGTCGTAACAGGCGGCTTTTCAGGAACGATCGGGTGTCCCTGTCCCGCGAAAGCAGTGCCGCGCTGGCATAGCCGGAGATCGCGAACAGCAGCGCAAGGCGCCATGCACTGAGCGCCAACAAGGGAATTTCCGCCCACTGGACGACCCCGCGCGTCGGCGTCTGGTAGCCCCAGGGCGTAAACGAGAAACCGACATGGTAGAAGATCAGCATCACGAAAGCGCCGACACGAAGCCAGTCCATTCCATAGTGGCGTTGGGTTGGCGCGGGTTGCATCTCTTTCCGTGACGATGGACCGCACGGCAGGATGGCCGAGGGTTCTTTCGCCGGCTCAATAGGCGGCTTGTCACTGCTCTGCAATCACGCGGTTGTAACAGAGGGTAACGCGCTTGCCCCCCATTTCGGAGCAGACTGGGGTTGGTGATGCGGCCGGCGCCGCCGAAGATCGGCGGATGACCATCACCAACGCGCGAGACGAGACCGACGACATCGCCAGCGTTTCGGGCCTCCATACCAAGCACGTAGCGCCAACGGCGCAAGATGCCGCCCCGGCGCGTGAACCGCCGCGCGCCAGGTCAACCTCGGCAATCGAACGAGCAGCCATCGCTCCCGAAACCCAGCTGCGCGCGGGACCACCTGCCCCGGCGCTGCGACGAAACCCTCTCCTTGCGCTGATCCACGATGGCCTCGACCGCGACATTCTCGCCGAAGTTCAAACCGGGATGAGCGACGCGCTGGCGGACAGCGAATTGGCTCTGGTCCTGCAACCCATAACTGCGGATGTGGCAGCGGCGCGCCTGAGCGCCTTTCTCAAACGCTATCGTCCAGCAGGGATCGTACTGCTGCCCTCACTTGCCGAACGCGAGGATCTGGCGGGCTTGTGCAGCGCGGGAAAAGTGGCCTGCGTCCGCATCGGCCCCCGCAGAGGCTATCTTGCGGCGGCCCAGCACGGCCTCCTCTGCGACGAGCGCGGTGCTGCGGTCCAGCTGACAGCCTGGTTGATAGGGCACGGGCACCGCCGGATCGGCTTCGTAGCCGGACCAGAAGACCTGCTCAGCGCCCGGCAGCGCGAACTGGGCTATCTCGACGCCATGGCTGACAACGGGCTCGACCGTGGGCCGGCGCTGATCGTGGCAGGTGACAACTCCTTCGCATCGGGGATCGAAGCCGGGCGGCTCCTGCTCGAAATAAGCCCTCGCCCCAGTGCCATTCTCGCATCGAACGACGAGATGGCCCTGGGCGTCCTCCACGCTGCGGCGCAGATGGGGGTAACAGTCCCCGCAGACCTCTCGGTTGCCGGCTTCAACGACACCGCGCCGGCAAGGCGCGCCGTCCCGCCGCTGACAACGATGCGCATCCCCTGGAGCACCATGGGACGAGAAGCCGCGCAGACCATCAGACAGGGCGGACATTCGGGGCCCGATGTGCTGTTCAAAACAGAATTAGTGGTACGCAGCAGCGTCGCCCCGCTCACCTGAACGCGGCCTCCCACCCATCGGTTCAGTCGGATAGGGCACGCAGGCAAGGAGCTAGACGCTCAACAGCGTCAGTAGCCTTGGAGCGTCCGTCAATGCCCGAAGCCGGCGTCGAAAAGACCGCGGTCGGTGGCCCGAAGCGGCCGGTCAAGATCGGAGGGCGGCGCTTCGCAGCGGGACCGCTTCATCCACCCGGAATCGCAGAAATCATACCGATATGGTGGATACGCTGGATCATCGTCGCTGCCATATTTTTCCGTTTCAGGAGTCATCGTAAGGCGCGCAGGCCTTGGTGACCGCCGATCCTTGGCCGCAAAGCATCATCCGCTGGCAACAAACGGTTCCATGCCGTTAGCAAACCATTTACCTTAATCTCGTAAGTGACTGTGAATTCATCGGATTGGCGATGAGCCAACGAAGGGGCAATCGTGTACCTGCAGGCCGACCGGCATCGAAGGGGCATTCAGCCGCTCACCGACGGCCGCCTTGTCGCGCAGGCGGCAGCGCTTGTCGGGATGAGCGCCTGGTGCTTCGATCTGGACAAACAAGGTCTGGAATGGACCGATGGTGTCTTCGACATCTTTGGTATCCCACGCGATGTCTATGTCGAACGGGGCGATAGCGTCTCGCTCTACTGCGAGGAATCACGCGAAACGATGGAACGGCTGCGCGCACAGGCCATCCGGGACCGTTCGAGCTTTTCGATGGAAGCCGAAATCCGCCAGCCGGGCGGCGATCTGCGCTGGATTCGACTGACCGCCGCCACGCACGTCGAGAACGGCCGTGCAGTGATGCTTTACGGCATGAAGCAGGACATCACCCAGGAGCGCCAGCAATGGCAGCAACTACGCCGGATGGCCGAGAACGACGCCCTGACCGGCCTTGGCAACCGCGCCCGTTTCCACGCCGAATTCCTGGACCTGCCGGCCGGGTCCGAGGCACTGGCACGGATCGGTGCCCTCGCAATCTTCGACCTCAACAATTTCAAGGAAATCAACGATCGCTGGGGCCATGCTGCCGGCGATGCCTGCATCGCGCGCTTCGGCCAGCGCCTTGCCTCTGCCTTCCCGCAGGCCCGCCTGATCGCCCGTATCGGCGGTGACGAATTCGCGATGCTCCTGCCTGAGACTCTGCCCGCCTTCTCCGTCGAGAGCGCTCTGCGCCGCCGGATGACCACCCTGATCCGCAGCGTCGATTGGCACGGCACGTCGATCCCCGTCGGCGTCAGCGTTGGCCTTGCCTTTACCGGCGGCGAGGGGCGGCGCACGCCTGAGGAAATCTTCGCAGCCGCAGACCTTGCGCTTTACTCTGCAAAGAAAAGCGGCACCAGCATCCTGCGCGTCGCGGCGTAACCTTCAGACCTGTTCCGGCTCCACCCAAGTCGTGCGGGTAACGCGCGGGCTGAGGTACTTCGTCGCCGACCAGCCGCCGTCCACCACGATCGACTGGCCGTTGATCATCTCGCTTCCCGGCAGGCACAGGAAAGCGATGACCGATGCCACGTCCTCCGGCTGGGCGAGGCGCGGGTAAGGCGTCGTCTCGACGTTGGCGCGCTTGAAGCCTTCGTCCTCGAAGCGGTGGCGCACCATGTCGGTCATCGTCACGCCCGGCGCCACGCAGTTGGAGCGGATGCCGCGCGGGCCATATTCGCAGGCCATATGCTCGGTCATCGATTTGAGCCCGCCCTTCGCCGCTGAATAGGCGCCGCCGCGCCGCCCGCCGATATGGGCGAAAGTGCTTGTCACATTGACCACACTGGCGCCCTCGCCAAGGTGGGGGATCACGTCGCGGCAGAGGCGAAACGGGGCGACCAGCATGATGTCGAGAAAATCGTCCAGCGTCTCGTCGTCGGTTTCGTCGAGCGGCCTGGGGCTGCCCACGCCGGCGTTGTTGACCAGGGCATCGATCCGCCCGAAGCGCGCCAGCGCCTGCTCCACGATAGACCTGGGAGCCGCCGGGTCGGTCAGGTCGGCACTGATCGCCAGAACGTGATCGGGGTTGCCGATCGCGGCTTCCAGCGCCGCCAGCTTGTCCTTCGAACGGCCCACGCCAACCACGGCGAAGCCTTGCCCGTGCAGGATCTTCGCGGTTTCGAGGCCAATGCCGCTGCCTGCGCCCGTGATGATCGCTACCTTCACTCTGCCTGTCCTCCGCCGGAAAATTACCGTCTGCTTCTCCGTGTTAGCCGCCGTGTTCCCCATCGTCGAACCGCCCCGGCGGTATTGCCCCGCCCCGCCTTTGCCGCCGCCGCCGCGCTGGTTAGGCAAGGGCTTCACCGGAACAGCGACAGACATCATGGCCACCAGCAAAGCAGCCCTTTCAGGCATCCGCGTCATCGACATGAGCCGCGTTTTCGCGGCTCCCGTGGGCGCCCAGATCCTTGGCGACCTGGGCGCCGACGTCATCAAGATCGAGCGCCCCGGCGTGGGTGACGACGGGCGCGGCTATGGCTTCTCATGGGTGCCCGGCAAGGACGGGATCGAGACGCGCCATTCCAGCTTCTTCACCGTATCCAACCGCAACAAACGCTCGGTCACGCTCAACCATTCCAAGCCCGAGGGGCAGGCGATCCTGCGAGAACTGGTCAGGACCGCAGACGTCCTGATCGAGAACTACAAAGTGGGCGATCTCAAGCGCTTCGGCCTTGATTATGAAAGCCTGCGAGAGATCAACCCCGGCCTTATCTACTGCTCGGTCACCGGGTTCGGGCAGACCGGGCCGATGGCGGCGCTGCCCGGCTACGACGGGCTGTTCCAGGCGACCGGGGGCATGATGGCCGTCACCGGCGTACCCGAAGGCCAGCCCGGCGGCGGCCCGCTCAAGACCGGGCCCAGCCTTGTCGACTTCGTGACCGGCCACAACACCGCGCTCGCGATCATGGGCGCCCTGATGTACCGGAACCGCACCGGAGAGGGGCAGTACATCGACATCGCGCTCCTCGACAGTTCCGTGGCGATGGTCAGCCACATCATGCAGGACTATCTCATCAGCGGCAGCGCTCCGCCGCGCCTGGGCAATGGCGGCAACGGCGGCGGCCCGGCCGATCTGATATACTGCGCCGACGGCATCATCTACCTCACCGCCGGAACCGACGAACACTGGCGCCGCCTGACCGTGCTGATGGAGCAGCCCGAGCTGAACGAAGACCCGCGCTTCGACAGCAACCTGAAACGCGGCAAGACCAACCGCGCCGAACTGATGGAGATCATCAATTCCTGGAGCCGCCGCTTCCCCACCCTGGAAGTGCAGGCGATGCTGGACGGGGCGGGCATCCCGGCGGCGCGCTACAACGAACTGGCGGACGTCTGGGAAGATCCGCAGGTCCGGCACCGGGGCCTTCGGGCCGCCACCCCCCATGCCTATGCCGAAAGCGGCACGGTGGACCTCATCGCCAGCCCGCTCGCGCAGATGTCGCAAAGCCCTGCCACGATCCGCATGGCCCCGCCGATGCTGGGCGAACATACCGCCGAGATCCTTGGCGAACTGGGCTACGACAAAGCGCGGATCAACGCGCTGCGGGAGGCAAAGATTATTTGACGGCTGACGGACCACGCTGGGCGGCGGGTTGGCGAAAAGAGGTTTAGTTGATGAAAGTCATGCGCGTGGACACGTTCATTAAGCGATTGGACGGGCGTGTTTTCGACGATGTGAAAGAACCTGCGCGAATGTAGCAGCGCGCGGGCGGGTAGGAAAATGACCGCAGGCGGATTGCCTTCAGGACTACCCCGCAGCCGCCCCGACCGCCGGCTTCCGGTGCCCGGCGATGCACGACATCACGCTCAGCGCCAGCAGCACGAATGCGCCCGCTTCCAGCACGGTCGGCAGCCGCTGCTCCCACGCAAAGCCATAGACCAGCGCGAACAGGGTCTCGAACAGGATCATCTGCCCCACCATGGTCAGCGGCAGCAGCCGGCTCATCCGGTTCCACAGCGCGTTGCCGCCCATCGAGGCCAGGACCGCCGAGCCGAGCGAGACCCCCGCGAACGTCGCCCATTCGCGCGCCCCGTTCGCCGCCGTCGGCACCAGAAGCAGGACCGGCAGCAACAGCAGGTTCTGCGCCCCGGTGACCACCCCGGTCAGCAGGTTCCAGTCGTGGACCGACACTTCGCCCAGACGGCCCAGGCAGCGGCTGTTGCCCACCGCATAGCCGGTCCAGGAGACCAGCGCACCGATGGCGCAGGCAAGGCCGGCAAGCTGCGCCGTCACCGACCCCGAGGCCGGCGCCGCGATCGCCTGCCAGCCGATGCACACCGCGCCGGCAATGCATAGCGCCAGCGACGGTGCGAGCCGCCCCAACGGCACCGCGCCATGATCCCGGCTGCCGATGATCGTCACCGCCACGGGCAGGAAACCGATCACCAGCGAGGTCATGGCGATACCGCCGATCTGCACCGCGCTCGCCAGCAGGATGTAATAGACCGTGTTGCCGGCCAGCGAGAGCCACATCAACGACAGCCATTCGCGCCGCCCGATCCGGGGCAGCAACCGCCGCCAGCGCGGCGCCAGCAGCACTGCGGCGATCAAGCCATAGGACAGATAGCGCCCCACCGTCAGTTGCAGCGGACTGAAGGTATGCGCCAGTTCCGGCGCCAGGAAAACCAGCCCCCACAGCGCCCCCGCCCCCACCCCGCAGGCGACGCCAAGCGAGGTGCCGTCACGCCCGGTCGCGGTATTCGAGGCGGAACTGTTCGAGGCGGACATCATCGGTTTCATGCTCATTATCAGGTTCGCTGCGGGTTTTATCATCACCCGCGCAAGCAATGTGCTCTTGATTTGCCTTCCCGGTGCAACAAAAACCCGGCTATGCCTAAATCGCCTGCCTCCCCCGCCCGCGTTCCCGATGCCTTCGACAAGGCGATCCTGCGCGTGCTCCAGCGCGACAACAAGACACCGCAGCGCACGATCGGGCAGGAGGTGAACCTGTCCGCCGCCGCCGTGCAGCGCCGGATCGCGGCCATGGAGGAAGCCGGGATCATCGCCCGCAATGTCGCCGTGGTGAACCCCGATGCACTGGGGCTGACGATCACCGCCGTGGTCGAAGTTCACCTGCGGGACGAACGCACCGCGACGGTGGACGCGGCCAAGCGCCTGTTCGGCGCAACGCCCGAGGTGCAGCAGTGCTACTACGTCACCGGCGGGGTGAGCATGGTACTGGTCATCGTCACGCGCGACATGCGCGCCTACGAAGCCCTGACGCGCCGCCTGTTCTCCGACAGCGACCTCGCCGAACGCTTCCGCACCCTCGTCGCGCTGGACCGGGTGAAAACGGAAACTTCCGTCGCGATCGAATAGTGACCGCGAACGCCGTTACCCGTTGAAGCCGCCGCTAGAACAGACCTTCCGGTTACGCCCCCTTGCGGTCGATGCGAGTTAGCGGCAGTCTACACGCTTCGCAGGACGGAGAAGGCGCAATGGGTGTCATCATCACGATATGCGTCACAGCGGCAATCGCTGGGGGAATAGCTGCTCTCCTATCGAGATCACGCCCCACCTTTTCACTGCTTGCGACAGCTTTCATCCCCGTCGTCGCTTTGCTTGCAAGGTACCTGGCTGTTGGACGGGACAATGATTGGGAAGGAATGGGGGCGCTGGCTCTTCTCATTACCTCAAGCGTTTGGATTGCAACTGTTGTCCTTTCAGGACTGGTCGTACTGTTGGTCAAGCGCCGGACGGCTTCGCTCCATCATTGAGAACCATCGAATCCGAAGATCAATGCCGAAGCGTCGGCTCTGCGAAATGTCCGCTCACCACCAAGTCCAGCCGTTCCGAAGCAGCACTACTGCACCTGAAAGCGGCCATGCCCGTATTGCGATAGCTGCTCTCCCAGCGCAAATGCGACTGATCGCTTCCTGTCCTTAGTAGATATCGCGGCGGTAGCGGCCTTCCTCGACCATGGCTTCCACCCGGTCGTCGCCCAGTGCGCTGCGCAAGGCGGCATCGACGGCGGGGGCCATGCCCTCGATGCTGCCGCACACGAAGATCGCGGCGCCGTCGTCCACCCAGCGTTCGATATCCGCGCCCGCTTCCGCGACGGCGGCCTGCACATAGCGGCGCTCGTCGCCGTCACGCGACCAGGTGCGGTCGAGCCGGTTCAGGACGCCCGCCGCGCGCAGGGTTTGCAATTCCTCGTCGTGGAACGCGTCGAGCGCTTCGCTGCGCTCGCCGAACAGCAGCCAGTTGGGGCCTTCCTCCGTAATCGCACGCTGGCGCAAATGGGCGAGCAGTCCGGCAAGACCGGTGCCGTTGCCGATCAGGATCATCGGACCGGGCGTTTCGGGCGGGCGGAAATTGGCATTGGCACGAAGGCGCATCGCGATCTCGCTGCCGATGGGGGCAAGGCTGGTGAGCCAGCCCGAGCCGAGGCCAAGGCCGCCATTCTCACCAGGAACCTGCCGCACCAGCAGGTGCACCCGCCCGTTCGCCGGGATCGAGGCGATCGAATATTCGCGGTGCGGCAAGGGTCGCAGCGCGCGGACGAGGGTTTCGGGATCGGCGGGAAACCTCGCGCCCGGTTCGGGCAGGATCGCATTCGACAAGTGCTCGGCCAGCGTCATGCCGTCAACCTCGGTGCCGCCGGCAAGGCCCGCTGCCGCCAGCCATGCAGTGACGCGCGCCGGGTCATGACGCGGCGCGACTTCGGCGATGTCACCCGCCTGCCAGTCATGCTCGGCGTCTTCGTCCAGCGGCTCCAGGGCGATGTGGAAGGCCGCGCCGCCCTGGCTGCCGGGGTTGAGATGGCGCCGCTCCGCCAGGCGCCAGCGGCCATAGGCGGGCGGCTCCCAGTCAGGCAGGTCGCCGCGCGCGCCGATGGCGACGATCTGCTGCTGCCACTGGCGCTGGGCATCGCCGTCATCGCCGTCCATCTCGACCATGTCGAACATGCGCTGGCCGCCGCCGGCATGGAGCCAGTGGTCGACGGCATGACCGAAAGCGCAGAAATCGGGATATTCGCGGTCACCCAGCGCCAGCACGGCATAGTCCAGATGCGCGAGCGGGGCGGGCGCCGTCATCGTCCGCTGCGCAAAGCCGCGCGCGGTGTCTGGCGGTTCGCCTTCGCCATATGTGCTGATGACGAAGAGCGCGCGCCTGGTCCCGGTCAACTGCGCCGGGTCCAGTTGGGAGAGCGCCACCACGGGCGCGTTGCCGAACGCGGCAGCGGTGAGGCGCGCCATGCGGATCGCCCCGCCGGTTTGGCTGGCGTGGACGATGATCGTGTCGGACGAGCCGCCCTGCTGAACCGGCAATCCCGCATCCAGTTCGCGCAGGGCCTTCTTCTTGCGGCGCCGGGCGAAGTAAAGCAGGAACCCGGTGATCGTGAACAGCGGCATCGTCAGGCTGGTAACCAGCAGCACGATCCGCCCGGCCATGCCGAAGAAGGCGCCCCGGTGGATTTCGTACATGCTGGTGGTGATCGTCTTGCCCAGCGAGCGCTGCGCATAGAGGTCCGTCTTCACCACTTCGCCCGTCGCGCTGTCGATGCTGTATTCGTCGGTCATCCGCTCATGCCGGGCACCGGGTTGCAGGGCGCGCAACTTCACCGGCTGGTCGCCTTGCGGGACGGTGATGCGCACGTTCTCGAAACGCCCCTCGCTCACCTTCAGGAAACTGCGCCACGCCGGAGCCAGCGCGGGCTGCCCGCCCTCGGCCGGCTTGTCGTCGTCGTGCTTTTCCTCGCGCGCGCCTTCGCCGGTCAGCGCGTAGAGGACGCCCTGCCGATACCAGTCGTAGGACCACCATAGACCCGTCAGCGCGCTGAGCAGGTAGACGATCAGTACCCAGCCGCCGATCACCGCATGAAGCGCGCGGTAGAAGTTGCGGCCCGACATCCGAAAATCCAGCACCAGCCACGCGCGCCAGTCCAGCGGCTTGCGCGGCCAGCGCAGGTACAGCCCCGAAAGCGCGAAGTAGATCAGCGCGATCGCGGAAAAACCGGTGATCTGGCGGCCGATGCCATTGCCGCCGCCCGGCAGTGCCAGCCAGCGGTGCAGCGTCCTCACGAAGCGGAAGACCGCCTGCCCGCGCGCCTCGCCCAGCAGCTTGCCGGTATAGGGATCGACGTAGCTGCTCTTCCCCCTGCCCTTCTTGCCGGGTTCGGGTTCGAACGAGAGGCTGGGTGCATAGCCGGGCTCGCCCTCCATCAGCAGGCTGCTCACCTTGAGGCCGCCCCGCTGGGCAGAGGCGCGGGCGATCAGTTCATCGGGCGACAGGCGCGGCGCAGCGGACGGGGCGACCGTGACCACGCCCGGACTGATCGCGGCCATGATCTCATGCTCGAAGCTCATCATCGCGCCGGTGACGCCCATCAGCGCCAGCACGAGCCCCGCGGTGATCCCGAGGAACCAGTGAACCTGGAAGAGTATCTGCCGTGTCATCAAGTCTCTGCTGCAATATCGTGCGAAGCGAAAATGGCCGAAAGGCGCTCGGCCTTTGCAGAACCGTCCTGTGTGCGCTGCACATATTGCTATTGCGAACGCGTTGCAATGCGGTTCGCTGAAATATGTTGTTCGCGCCGAGGCTGAGGCGCGAGCCCGACTGCGAAGGCCGATTTTTTCGCGTGCAGGCACATCGCGGCAATGCTTTGTTGCATCAATATTGCGCTCGGCCGCACCAAATATTGCCACCCGTTATATTGCATTTCCGAGGCGGATTTACAGACGTCGTCCAATTGACACCCCCGCACCGGGTACTCACTGGCCTCCATGCAAATGCGAGTCACTCGCAATGCTTTGTCTGTTCGGGGGAATTCACACGTGTCCAGCTCAACCAATCGCCATGCCCGCCGCCCTGTTCGGTCCGGGGCCCGGTTCGGGGCCGCAGCCAGCGCCGTCGCAGTGTCGCTCCTTGCCCTGCCCGCTCTGGCAGATGACGCGGCTGACGGCGAAGGCGGCTCCGCCATCGTCGTCACCGCCGCCGGCTACAAGCAGGACATCGTCGAGGCCCCTGCCAGCATCACCGTGATCGACCGCGCCGAACTGCAGGACAAGCGCTTCGGCAGCCTGGCGGAGGCACTGGGCGACGTTCAGGGCATCGATGTCGGCGGCGAAGCGGGCAAGACCGGCGGCCTCAACATCTCGATCCGCGGCATGCCCAGCGACTACACGCTGGTGCTGATCGACGGCCGCCGCCAGAATGCGCCCGGCGGCGTTACGCCCAACGGCTTCGGCGAAACATCGACCAGCTTCCTGCCGCCCTTCTCCGCCATCGAGCAGATCGAAGTGGTGCGCGGCCCGATGTCCACGCTGTATGGTTCGGATGCGATGGGCGGCGTCGTCAACATCATCACCCGCAAGGTCGGCAGCCGCTGGGTCGGCACCGCCTCTGCCGAAAGCACGATCCAGGG
This sequence comes from Novosphingobium barchaimii LL02, assembly GCF_001046635.1. Taxonomy (GTDB): domain Bacteria; phylum Pseudomonadota; class Alphaproteobacteria; order Sphingomonadales; family Sphingomonadaceae; genus Novosphingobium; species Novosphingobium barchaimii. The sequence continues at coordinate 251,730 of NZ_KQ130452.1, read as the reverse complement.
CGATGACCGTTTCGGCAATATCCAGTCGATCAACGGCTTTGCGCAGGGCCCGCTGGTGAAGGACCTGGTAGGCCTGACCTTGCGCGGCAGCGTGTTCCACCGCGAAGGCTCCAGCATCGAGATTCCCGGCGATCCTGCGCTGACGCTGGGCCGCAACCCGGTCCAGTCCGACGTCTATACCTATGGCGGCCGTCTGAGCATCACCCCTCACGTCGACCATGACCTGTGGATCGAGTTCGACCGCAACGAGCAGTCCTACGACAACTCCGGCGGGCAGCTCGGTACGCTGGGTTCGGGCGGCTATGCGCCGCGCCAGAAATTCAACCGCACCAACTATGTCGCGGCCCATACCTGGCGCATGGGCGACTTCGGCCAGCTGGACACCACCCTGACCCGCAACGACACCGAGACGATCGGGCGCCTGATCCCCAACGGCACCCCCGGCGCCGTGCCCGGCAGCGCCCGCAACCTGGAGGCGCGCAACGACATCGTCGATTCGCGCTTTGCGGGCCGCGCAGGCCCCGTCGCCTTCACCGTGGGCGGCCAGTACTGGAAGGCCCGCATGATCGACGGCGTGGCCCCGGCGCCCTTCGAGTTCACCCAGTGGGCCGGCTTCGCCGAAGCCACCCTCACCGTGATCGACGGCTTCAACCTGACCGGCGGCGCGCGGTACGACGATCACTCCACCTTCGGTTCCAAATGGTCGCCGCGCGCTTACGCGGTGTGGAACGTCAATGACGACTTCACCGTGAAGGGCGGCGTCAGCCGGGGCTTCAAGACACCGCGCGTCGAACAGATCGCCAGCGGCATCATCGGTTTCGGCAATCAGGGGCGCACACCGCTGATCGGCACTCCGAACCTGACCCCGGAAACCAGCACCAGCTACGAGGCAGGCATCTATTACGACAGCCACGGCTTCTTCAGCGGCAACGTGACCTTGTTCAACAACGACTTCGACGACAAGATCGCCAGCGGCCCCGGCATTCCGAACTGCACGTTCAGGGGCTATGCGGGCAACCCGCCGGCAGGCTGCCTCGATGTCGGCAATTTCCCTGCGGTCGAACTGTTCGGCCAGTCGGTCAACATCGACAAGGCGCGCACGCGCGGCGTCGAAGCAGCGGGCCGCTTCGCCTTCACGCCCGCCCTCTCGCTCTCCGTGAACTACACTTATACCGAGACCGAGCAGCTCAGCGGCGCTGAAAAGGGCCTGCCGCTGGTGGGTATTCCCAAGCACATGGTGAACGGCAACCTGCGCTGGAAACTGGGCGAGAAGGCCAGCGTATGGACCCGCGCCGAAATCCGCTCAAGCCGCTACCGTGGCAGCAACGCGCAGCAGACCGCGCTGGGCGATTTTCGCAGCTATGAGGTGTTCCACCTTGGCGGATCGTACCAGATCACCCCGGCGTTCCGCCTTGCCGCGACGGTCTACAACGTGCTCGACACCGATTATGCGGTCTATGTGCCCTATGCCAGCGGCACGGCAACGGTGTTCACGCCCGCCTATTCGATCAACCAGGAAGGCCGCCGCCTCTGGATTTCGGCAACGGCAGACTTCTGACCCGCAGTTGAAGCGGCGGCGGTGTTCTTGCACCGCCGCCGGCATACTCTGGTGGGAAGCTGCCTTACGGTCCACCCACTCCGCTCATGCTGAGCTTGTCGAAGCACCGGAACCTCGCGCCATGCCTCGGGGCCTTCGACAAGCTCAGGCTGAGCGGGGTGGATAGTCCGATGTTGGCTTAGCCCGCCAGTTCGGACAGTATCCGGCCGCGCGTCATGGAAAGCTGCGCGATCAGGTCGGTCAGCAGGTAGGCGTCGCGGCGCCGGGTCCAGGGCTGGGCGGACTGCGGATCGTATTGCACGGGCAGCGGCACTTCTCGCGCCACTGCGGCGGCCATGCCGTTTTCGCGGGAAACCAGCACGCAGCGCTTCACATGATCGCGGTGGCCGACGACGGCGACCTTGCCCAGCGCCTGCGCCGATCCGGCATGGGCGATCGCGGCCTTGGCAACGCCGTCCGTGCTCAGATAGATCGTCTTGCCGTCCGGCCCCTTGGCGGGATGGATCGGCACGATATCCTTCATGCCGTACTTCCCGGTCAGCACCTGCGCGATTTCCCACTGCGCATAGACGCGCACGGGCCGCACTTTGGCAATCGCATGGACGGCATCGGCCAACATTGCGTTGATCGGACCCGGCTCCGGCTTTTCCGCCCCGTCCGAAAGGCCGGTATTCGGGTCCACCTTGCCGGTGGCCGAACGATAGCCGAATGCATAGGCGACCACGCTGTCCGCCTCGCGCACGGGGAACGTGGGATATTCCCAGCGAAAACCCGCTTCGGTGATGTGCGAGGCCAATTGGCGGGCAACGCCGCCGTCGCCCAGTTCACCGGCCAAGGTCCTGGCCATCAGCTGTTCAAGGGCATGGGTATCTGCGCCCGCGCCCCCTGCATCCCCCAGCGCCGCAGCCAGTGCCGAGGGGGCGAATACCGACTGGGTCGCCAGAATGGCCGTCGGAGCACCTGCAAGAAGCGCGCGGCGCGTGGTCATGAACGTCTCCGGTAAAATAATACGTAGAAGGGATGATGGGCCGAACCGGTCATCCGGTCCGGCCCGGGCGATCAGAAGTTCACGTTGACGAAACCGCCAACCGTGCGCCGCGCATTGGGCGAGGTGTAGTGCAGCAGGCCCAGCACGCCGTACTGCTGCCAGCCGGTCGAAAAGTACTTGTCGAACAGGTTGCGGGCATAGACGCCGACTTCGACATTGCGGTTGGGCAAGGTCACGCTAAGCCGCCCGTTGACAAGGCCGTAGCCCGCCACGTTCGAGTAGGCGGGCTGGCCGACCACCGTCCAGTATTCGCTGCGATAGGCGTAGTCGGCGTGGGCCTTGAAGCCCATGCCCGAGGCGAATTCATGATCGTAATCGACCGATGCGGTGCCCGACCACTCCGGTGAATTGGTCAGGCGGCTGCCGGTGTAGTTGGTGGTGGCGTTATAGACATAGTCGGTGAACTTGGCGTCGGTATAGGTCACCGCGCCCGAGAGCTGGAGCCCGCGCATCGGCTGCACCGTCAGGCTGCCCTCCACGCCCTGCGTGCGCAGGCCGCCGGCATTGCCGATGACGGTGGCATTGATCATACCGCCCGAACCGTCGGGGATCTGGGTCAGGATGGTGGCCTGGAAGTCCTTGAAGTCGGACCGGAACACATCGACGTTCAGGCGCAGGCGGCGGCCGAACCACTCGGACTTGATGCCCGCTTCCCAGGCCTTGACCGTCTCGTCCTCATAAGGCGCGTACTTGTTGCCGACGAAGGCGATGCCGGCCGGCTTGTACCCGGTGGAATACGTCGCGTAGAGCATGACGTTGTCGGTCATCTGGAACTGCGGGGCGATGCGGAACGAGAAGTTGTTCCCCTTCACGCGGCCATTGTTGAAGGCCGGGGCCGCGCTCGATGCCACGAAATTCGGGGTGTATCCGGCGATCGTCACCGGGTTGATCGTGACGTAATCGATGCTCTGCGAATTGTTGTCGTGGGTGTAGCGCCCGCCCAGCGACAGGCTGAGGCGCGGCGAGAAGTTGAACTTCAGCTGCCCGAACGCCGCCATCGTCTCGTTGACGGAATCGAAAAGCGAGGTGTTGCCGGCCTCGCCGATGGCGCCGGTGAGCGCGATCAGTGTCGGCAGCGGGGTTCCGGCTGCATCGTAAAGCGGCTGCCCGCCGGTCGACCACTGCAGCTGCGTCTGGCGCGCATGAAGGCGGTTATAAAACGCGCCGGCGACATATTCCACGAAGCCGCCCGTGGGCGATGCGATGTGCACTTCCTGGCTGAACTTGTCGGTATCCAGCTGACCCAGGTTGAACGGGATATAGGCATAGCGATCGTAAGGCGTGAGGCTGGCCGGGGTCGAGTTATCGTATCCGGTGACGCGGTAGGCGGTGACCGAAGTCAGTTCATGATCGCCAATCTTCGCGTTGACGCGCAGCGAGGTGCCCCACTCCTCGGTCTTGATCTGGCCGAACGAGCTGTCGGCGGTGTCGGCGCTTTTCGGGCCGGGATAGACGCCCAGTTCGTTGAGGATCGCGGTCAGGGCGGCACTCTGCCCCGAAACCGGCGTGCGCACGCTGCTGTCCCAGTGATAGGCGTAGTCGCCCGAAAGGATCAGGTTGAAATTGTCCGACGGCTCCAGATAAAGCCGCGCGCGGCCGCCGTATTCATGCTGCGAGCCGACCTTGCGGTTCAGCGTCACATTGCGGCCGAAACCGTCGAACGCCTGGTCGAAGCCCGAGACGCGCAGCGCCGCGATGGGGCCCAGCGGCACGTTCACGGTGGCGTTGAGGATACGCTCGTCATGCTCGCCGAAGCTGGCGCTGGCGCGGCCCGACCATTCGCCGATCTTCGGCTTGGTGGTGGTCACCGCGATCACGCCCGAGGTGGCGTTCTTGCCGAACAGCGTGCCCTGCGGACCCATCAGCACGTCGACGCGCTCGATATCGACCAGGCCGGTGAGGCCGTTGGCGCGCTGCCCGTCCATCACCACATCGTCGACGACGACGCTGACCGACTTGGCATTGGAAAAGTCGAACGAGGTGCTGCCCACGCCGCGGATCTGGAACGCGGCGCCCTGCGTCGGGTCGTACTGCACGCCCGGCATCGTGTACTGAAGGTCGGTGACCGACGTGTAGCCGGTGCGCGCCAGTTCCTCGCCGGTCAGCGACTGGATCGCCAGCGGCACCTTCTGGCTGCTCTCCGCGCGGCGTTCTGCCGTGACGGTGATTTCGGGCAGCGCATCGGCGCCCGCATCATCGGCGGCGGCGGCGGCGGCGCTTTCGGCATGGGCGGCCATCGCCCAGCACGGCGCCAGCGCGCCCGCCAGAATGGTTGAGAGAAGGTGGAGAGAGCGCTTTCGCTTCAAAGCAGACATGTCGGTTCCGTCCTGTTGACCGTGGGTCTTCAGGGCGCGCCTCTAGAGGCGATTCATGACTCTTTCAGGACAGTCGTGCTGTTATTAAGATCCGATATTTATGTCACTTCAAAACAACCGTACCGTCATACCTGAAAAGAGCGAACCAGGTCCGGCCCGGTCTGCGGCGTGCTTGGTGTCGCCATGGCCCGCAGCCGCGCACCGATCGATGCCATGACCGCTGCCTGCACCCGCGCCCGGTCGGAACCGGCCGGAATGCCCAGCCACTCTGCAAACTGGACGTGGACGTTTTCCGCCCGGCGGCGGCGCATATCGATCGCGAAGGGCCGGAAAGCCGGGTCTGCCAACGCCGTCAGCGCGCACTCGTGAGTCAGCCGCACGATTTCCGCATGGGCGGGCGTCGCCGCTCTGGTCGACCGGATTTCGCTGCGCATCCGGCGATAGAGCGTCTCGACACCGGCAAAGAGAATGTCGCGGTGCGCGGGAAAATGGTGCGCGACGCTGGAGGTCGCCGTGCCCGATACTTGCGCGACGGCGCGGTGCGACAGGCCGCCGACACCCTGGCTGGAAATGAGGTCGGCGATATGATCCGCCAGCACCGCCTTGTTTCCCTCAGGCACTTTCGCCGTCGCATCGTGCGCGGGACCGGCGGGCACCGCCAGCCGGTCTACCAGCGCCATGTGCCAGGCGCTGGCATCGCCCGGGCACGCCTGACCCTGCCCCAATTCGCGCAGCATCCCCCGCACGGTCGAATGGCGCAGCAGCCGGTAGTCGGTCTCACCCGCAAGCAGGATCGAGAACGGCTGTTCGTCGAGGCAATAGCTGGCGATGAAAAGCGCTAAGGGCCCTGCTTTGGGCGAGGCGCGAAGCAGGTCCCGCCACAGCGCTTCGCCATGGTCCAGCAAGGCTGCCATCCCTGGCAATGCCGCCGGATCGCGGCTGGCGAGCAGGGCCAGTTCACAGGTAACGATGGCCGAGACGCGCCGCGCCCCCGCGCCCTCGTCCAGCCATTCGCAGATGAGATCGGCCAGAATGCCGGTCGCCACCGGATCAAGTCCGCCCAGCCGTTCGCGCCACTGCGCGCTGGTGGCGGCCATAAGCTCGATCTCGCGCTCGGCGATCGCGGCGATCAGCGCGGCGCGGTCGCCGATGCGGTAGCTGATCGAACCCACCGAAGTCCCCGCCTCTTCGGCCACGGTGCGCAGGCTCATCCCAGACAGGCCCTTTGTCGCCACGACCTTGCGCGCGGCATCGACGATGGAGGAATTGTCCTGCGCCGGCCGGGCGCTGCTGCGATCGTTGGGGGTCGTCATGGCGCTATCCATATCGCGCAGCGCTCGCCAGTCCAGCGCCGCGCGGTGGGCTACTCAGCCAGCGAACGCCAGCGGCGCATCTCCCGGCGACCAGGGCGCGGGGCGTACCATGATCGCGGCGAACAGGTCCGATGCAAGATGCCCCGCCAGCCATGCCTGAAGATGGGTCAGCGGCTGGGCGTCGAACCAGCCCCGGTCGACGGCGGCGAACTGGCGCACGAAAGGCATGATCGCCGCATCGGTGATGCCGCGCGCATCGCCGCAAAGCTGGGGCGACGCGGCCAGCCGCGTATCGAGTTCGCGCAGAAACGCCGCGCCGCTTTCCCGGTGCATGGCAGGATCGCCCTCATGACGCTCGGGGTATTTGTAGCGGTCGAGGTCGTGCTTGAACGGGCCGTCATTGGCGGCGATCAGCGCCTCGTCATCACGCGCCAGCCAGCCTTCGGGATCGCTGCGGCCCAGTGCCCAGCGCATGATGTCGATGCTCTGCTCGATCACCGCGCCGCCGGGCAGCACCAGCACCGGCACCGTCCCCTTGGGCGAGGCCTCCAGCATCGCGGCGGGCTTGGCAGATAGCTTGATCTCGCGCAGTTCGCACCGCGATCCGCTGACCATCACCGCCAGCCGCGCCCGCATCGCATAAGGGCAGCGGCGAAAGCTGTAGAGGATCGGCTCAATCAACGCCGCGCACCGCGCCCACATGGGCAACCCCGCGCATCGCGGCGAGGGCTTCCTGGCGGTGGCGTTCGCGGTAGGAGGCGCGCTGTTCGTCGCTGCGCTCGGCGTGGCAGGCGGGGCAGCTCACCCCTTCCTCGAACAGCGGCGAGGCTTGATCTTCCGCGTTCACCGGGCGGCGGCAGGCGTGGCACAGGGCATGGCTACCCGGCGTCAGCCCGTGGCCGATGGTCACCCGCTGGTCGAACACGAAACATTCGCCGCGCCACAGGCTGTCTTCCTCCGGCACCGTTTCCAGATACTTCAGGATGCCGCCCTTGAGGTGATAGACGTCGTCCACGCCCTCCTGCTTGAGGAAGGCGGTCGATTTCTCGCAGCGGATGCCGCCGGTGCAGAACATCGCCACCTTGGGCGGTTTCCCCTCCCCCAGCAGCCGCTCGCGTTCGGAGCGGAACCATTCGGGGAAGTCGCGGAAGGTGGCGGTCTTCGGGTCGATCGCGCCTTCGAAGGTGCCGACCGCCACTTCGTAATCGTTGCGGGTATCGATCACGATGGTGTCCGGGTCCGCGATCAGGGCGTTCCAGTCCTGCGGCTCGACATAGGTGCCAACGACCGCCAGCGGGTCGATGTCCGGCTCGCCCATCGTCACGATCTCGCGCTTGAGGCGCACTTTCATGCGGTGGAACGGCATCGTCTCCGCGCCCGAAAGCTTGACGTCGAGGTCCGCGCAGTCCGGCAGGGTGCGGATATGGGCCAGCACCGCGTCGATGCCCGCAGGGGTGCCCGCGATGGTGCCGTTGATGCCTTCGTGGGCAAGCAGCAGCGTGCCGCGGATGCCATGGTCGCGGCACAGGCTTTCCAGGGGCGCGCGCAGGGCGGCGCAGTCCTCGAAGCGGGTGAAGCGATACAGGGCGGCCACGCGGACTTGGTCATGCATGGCGCGCCCATAGCGCGATTGCGAGGCAAAGGGGAGGCCTTCCTCCCCTCCCCGGTTTGGGGCGAAATGACCTAAGCGGCCGACAGTGCATGGATCGGCAAAAGCGCCGCGCCCAGCGTGATCGGCGAGCCGCGCACGTTCGACACCTGCACCGGAGGGCGCCGGTCGTTGACGGTGGTGACCAGGTCCGCGCGGTGCAGTCGGTCGGCAAGGCCTTGCAGGATTTCGCCCGGCAAGGCCCCTGCCAGCACGATCGCACCGGGGTCCAGCCATGCGAAGGCGGTGTTGCTAACCACTTCGAGCTGGCGCGCCGCGCGGTCCATCCAGGCCTCGATAACCGGGCGCTGGCTGGCGGCGGCCGGGTCGATATCGGCCACCGAGGATACGTCGCACCCGCTCGCCCGCAAGGTGGAGAGCAGGTCCAGCGGGCTGGGTCTGGGCCGGTCGCCGGGGAACAGGCAGCCAACCTCTCCCGCCACGCCGAACTGCCCCCGCACCAACCGCCCGTCGACGATCACCCCCGCGCCGATACCGTAGCCCAGCAGCAGCACCACCACGGTCGAGAAATCGCGCATCAACCCGCCAAGGTAGAACTCGGCGATCGCGGCGACGTTGGCGTCGTTTTCGATCCACAGCGGCCAGCCCAGTTCGGCGCTGAGGATTTCGCGCAAGGGCGCCGCGCGCCAGCCGGGCATGTCGTCCACCACGCTCCAGCGGTCGTTATCGGGGGAAAGCGAAGGCCCCGGCACCGCCACGCCCAGCCCCAGCATCCGCCGCCCGAGCAAGTGGTGCCGGTCCACCAGATCATGCGTGACCATGCGCACCCGCCGCGCGAACTCGACCGGGTCGATCGGCGCGATATCCTCGCGGTGGGCGGCGATGGTGTCTCCGGCGAAGTCCACCAGCGCGATGTCGAGCACGCCCTTGTGGGCCGTGGCGCCGACCGCATAGCCGCCCTTCGAGGCCAGCCGCAGCGGAACCGCCGGGCGCCCTCGCCCCTGCGCTTCGATGTCGTGCACTTCCTCGACCACGCCCAGGTTGAGCATATCGCGCGAGATGCGGGTCAGCGCCGTGCCGCTGATCTCCAGCCGCGCCGCCAGCGCCGAACGCGACAATGGCCCCGCCTTGCGCAGTTCATGGATGATGCGCCGCTGGTCCTTGTCGAATGCGGGTATCTGCATGGCGTTGTCTCCTGAGCGGCGCGGTTAAGGCCAATCGACATTCACAAGGTTTGCCCCTCAGATATCCTCATCCTGAACTTGTCTCAGGATCCATCTATCCGATCGAGCGGCGGCGATAGCGGCGAAATGGACCCTGAGCCAAAGGCCAGCGCAGCTAAACAAGTTCAGGGTAACGGTGCGGGTGACGGTGCGGGTGACGGTGCGAGTGGGCGGAGAGGTTGGACGGCGGGCGGCGCGGTTAGGCCAATCGAGATTCAACTTTGTTGATCAATCCGGCTTTCCCGTACTCCACTCCGTCACCCTGAACTTGTTTCAGGGTCCATCTCGCGATGGGCACGGCAGCCTGATCGGGGAGATGGACCCTAAACCAAGTTCAGTATGACGAAACGAAAATGGCAAAATCAAATCTCCTTCGCATCGCTAGAACCTATTATTTATTTTCACAACAATAATTAAAAACGTCACATTGAGCGACCATTGGCGGCCCGTCGCCGATCAGGCGGCACCGATATTCATGAGGGGCCCCATGCTCAAAACCGTTCTCGCCACCGGAACCGCGCTTGCCGCGATCTGCACCGTTTCCATCGCGCCCGCCTATGCGCAGAGCGCCGCCGCTCCCGCCGCCGAAGCGGAAAGCGCGCCCCAGGGCGACGACATCATCGTCACCGGCTCGACCCGCGCCCAGCGCCGCTTCGAGGCCAGCTACGCGATCAACACCGTGTCGCAGGAAGATTTCGAGAAGATCGCCCCGGTCAACTTCGCGGACCTGATCGGCCAGCTCCCCGGCTTCCAGACCGAGATCACCGGCGGCGAAGTGCAGAACATCTACCGCATTCGCGGCCTGCCCAACGACGGCGGCTTCGTCAGCTTCCAGCAGGACGGCCTGCCGCTGTTCCACGAGAACGACGGCGTGTTCTTCCGCGGCGACGCGATCCTCAAGCAGGATCTGATGACCGACCACGTCGAAGTGGTGCGCGGCGGTCCGGCCCCGGTCTATGCCAGCTACTCGGGCGCGATCATCAACGCCATCACCGTCACCGGCAGCGACGTGGCGCGCGGCAAGGCGCAGGTGACGCTGGGCGACACCGGCCTTTACCGGCTTGACGCCTACCAGGCCGGCGCGCTGGGCGAAAAGACCTATTACGCCGTGGGCGGCTTCATGCGCTATCACGACGGTTACCGCGACAACGGCTTTGCCAACGACAAGGGTGGGCAGATCCGCGCCAACATCAAGCACGAAACGGACAACGGCTTCATCAAGCTGAACGTCAACTACGTCAACGATCACAACGCCTTCTACCTGCCGATCCCGACCAAAAACCCGCTGACCGGCGAATCGCTGGACAAGTACATCGACTATTTCGAAGGCACGATGAACTCGCCCGCCTTCCGCAACGTCAATCTGAAGTACCGCGACGGCAACGGCGTGATCCAGAGCCGTAACAGCGACCTCTCCGACGGCCGCCACATGCAGATGATCAACGTCGGCGCGCAGTACGAGGGCGACTTCGACGGGTGGCTGGTCTCCGCCAAAGCCGGCTACACGCAGGGCAAGCTGGACTTCACCGCGTTCTATTCGACCACCAACCCGGCCGATCCCGCAGCCTTCGCCAGCGGCTATCAGGCCCGCGCCACCACTGCTTTCGGCGCCGTCGATCACTTCGGCTACGTGCTGGCCGGCACCAACACGGTCTATGATCCCTATGCCGCTTCGGGCCTTGTCATGCAGGGCCAGTACCGCGACATCCACTCGAAGTTCTATTCGGCCCAGACCAACCTCTCGGTCGCGAAGAAGTTCGAGACCGGCTTCGGCAGCCACGACATCAAGCTGGGCCTTTACGGCAGCCTCTACGGCGAAGACAGCAAGACGCTTTACCAGAACTACCTGATCGAGGTTGCCGGCCAGCCGCGCACGCTGGACCTGGTGGCCTACAACGCCGCCGGCACCGCGATCGGCACCGTCACCGACAACGGCGTGCTCAACTATGCCGCGACGCTCAACCAGGGCGATTCGGATGCGAAGATGTACGCCGTCTACGCGAACGACACCTGGGAGATCGTCCCGGGCCTGCGCATCGATGCCGGCATCCGCCACGAACGCTACAACTACAAGGGCTGGGCCGCGCTGACCGAGGCCGCCAACCTAGGTGACACCACCACTCTGGCCGACGACAGCACGCGGGCCTTCACCGGCGTGATCCTGAACCAGAAGCTCAAGACCCACGCCACCAACTGGACGGTCGGCGCCAACTACGATTTCAACAATCACATCGGCGTCTACGGCCGCGCCTCGCACCTTGAAACGCCGCCCAGCGTGCAGACGGTGATGAGCATCAACCCGACCATCATCACCACCAAGGCCGACCAGTTCGAAGTGGGCCTCAAGCTGGCCTCGGGCCGCTCGTACCTTTACGTGACGGGCTTCTACACCAACTTCGACCCGCTCAACGCCTCGTTCCTGGCGTTCGACCCCACCACAGGCCGTAACGACGTGAACATCCCCTTCATCGGCGAAGCCAAGGTCAAGGGCGTGGAATTCGACGGTGCATGGTCGGTGACGCCGTGGTTCACCCTGAACGGCGCACTCACCGTCAGCGATCCCAAGTACAAGAGCTTCGCCAGCTCCACCGGCGCCGACCCTGAGCAGGTGGAAGGCAACCAGATCGTGCGCCAGCCCAAGGTATACGGCAACATCCGCCCCAGCTTCGACTTCACCACGAACGGCACCGACGTGTCGATCTATGGCCGCTACACCTACATGGGCAAGCGCTTCGTCGACCTCTACAACAACACCGCGCTGCCTTCCTACGGCACCGTCGGCGCGGGCCTGACGCTGCGCCGCGGCACCTGGCAGCTTCAGGTGGTGGGCGACAACCTGTTCAACGCCCACGGCCTGACCGAAGGCAATACCCGCACCGACTCGCTGAGCGGCCAGGGCAGCGCCGAGGCGATCTACGGCCGTCCGATCTTCGGCCGCAACTTCCGCCTCGTCATCGGCAAGTCCTGGTGATGGGACGCGGCCCAGCGCGCGCCGCGGCGTCGATCATCGCTATGGCTGCGCTTTCCCTTACGTCGGTCCCGGCTTGTGCCGGGGCTGAAAGGGACACCGTGACGGAAAGCCTGTCAGGGCGACTGTTCCCGCTGCTCGACACGCTGGGCCGCGATCCTGCCGCTCTGGACGCGCTCAAGGCGCGCCCGGAAGTGGCGACGATGCTGCAAGCCCGCGCCGCGCGGCGCGAGGCCTGCGCGCAGAACCTCGTCTGCACCGCGCAGGCCATGGTCTGGACGGCGCAAGAAACCGAAGCGCTGGCCAGGACTTTGGCTGACGCGGCGCAGGCATCCGCATCGACGGCGGATGACGGCGCCGCCGCGCAGGCCCGCCGCGAGATCGAGGGCATCAACACGGTCGTGCGTACGTATGGTCTTGGCCAGCCTGCCGGTTACGCCCAGATCGACGGCGCCGGCATGGTCGATCCGCAGGAAATCCAGTCGCGCCTGCAGGCGGCCGTTTGGCTGGCCCAGACCCCGCGCGGCAATTCCGCGCAAGGCCTCGACCCCAGCGCGGACTTCGCCCTCGCCCTGCTCGACGGCAGCGACCGCACTGACGCGATCGGCTTCGAACCGCTGACCGGGGGCCTCAACGCCCCAGCCATGAAGCGCGCGAAATCGCTCGACTGGAAGCGCTGGCGCTACAGCGCGATGATCGTCACCGGGGTCGGTCCCGAAGTGGAGGGCATGGCGCTCAGCCCCTTCGGCAAGTACCACCTGCGCCTTGCCGCGAACCGTTTCGCAAGCGGGGACGCGCCCTTCATCATCGTCACCGGCGGCCGCGCCCACCCGCGCGCCACGCCCTTCACCGAGGCGGTGGAGATGCGCAAGGCCCTGATGACACGCTACGGCGTGCCCGCCGATGCCATCCTGATCGAGCCTTACGCCCGCCACACCACCACCAACCTGCGCAATGCCACGCGCCTGCTGATGACGATGGGCGCGCCGCTGGAGAAGAACACGCTGATCGTGTGCAATCCGGGCCAGAGCGCGGCCATCTCAAGCCCCCAGTTCGTCCAGCGCAACCTGACCGAACTGGGCTACGAGCCGGGCAAGGTCGGCCAGCGCCTTTCCCCCACGGAGCTGGAATTCAGCCCCTCCCCCCTATCGGCCCGCGTCGACCCGCGCGACCCGCTGGACCCCTGATCCCGCTGACCCTTACCCCCCTCAACCCGTCACCCTGAACTTGTTTCAGGGTCCATCGTGCCGAACAGCCCGCCGTGTGAACCGCGAAATCGACCCTGAAACAAGTTCAGGGTGACGCCGTGTCAGGCGGCAGGGAAATGGCCCTCGCGATCGACCTGCCATCACAACGGAGCCTCTCATGCGCCTCACCGCCCTCGCCGCCGTCAGCGCCATCGCGCTTGCCCCCACCGCCGCGTTCGCCTGGGGCCAGACCGCCCATGCGGTGATCGACCGCGCCGCGATCGAGGCGATCCCCGCCGATGGCCCGGTGTTCCTGCGCAAGTACGAGGACTATATCGCCGCCTCGGCCACCCAGCCCGACGCATGGCGCGGCGATTCCGAAAACTTCTCCAAGATCGAGGAAGACCCCAACCACGGCTGGTTCCGCGAGCAGTTCACCTTCGTGAAGCCGATCCCGCGCTCGCGCTACGAATTCGTGATCGCGCTCTACAAGCAGTACGAGAAGATCAAGGACAGCGACCCAAGCGCCGCCGCGCGCACTAATGTGCGCTGGACCGGCACCCTGCCCTATGCCGCGATCGAGGCCTATGACCGCATCGTGGTGTGCATGCGCCAGGTCCGCGCGGCGCAAACAGCCGGCACGGACGCTACCGTGGCCGAGCAGAACTGCGCCTTCGATGTGTTCCGCATGGGCCACTACATCGGCGACGGCGCCAATCCGATGCACGATTCGGTCAACAGCGACGGCTGGCGCGGCGCCAATCCGCACGGCTACACCACCGACCGCACCGTCCACGGCCGCTTCGAAAGCAAGTTCGTCGACGGCATCGGCCTCACCGTGGCGGACATCGCCCCGCGCATCCCCGCGCCCGGCCATGTCGAGGGCGACATGTTCGACGCCGTGCTGGCCTATCTCGACCGGTCGGGCGACAAGATGGAAAGCGTCTACAAGCTGGAAAAGCGCGACGGTTTCGCGAAGTTCACCGACAAGGACGTGCGCGAGATGGTCTATGAACGCACCAGCGCGGGCGCGGCGATGCTGCGCGACATGCTCTGCCGCGCCTGGGCCGAAAGCGCATCGCCGCCGGCCAAGGTCGTGCCCTCGCCGATCGATTTCGCCAATCCGAAGTTCAACCCGGAAACCGGTTCCGCGCCGGACTGAACCGCCTTTCGCGTGCTCCTGCGCGAAAGCGCGGCGAGCACGCGGGCATGGCGCGCATGGCCGATGTCGAAGCGGCGCAGCAGGAATACAGCGCCCACGCACCCGGCAATCGGCAGGCCGAGGCCCAGCGCCACCATTCCCGTGTCGACCAGCGCCGTCTGGTCCGTGCCCGGCACATAGCCAAGCCAGCCCAGCGACCAGCCGATCAGCGCGGTCGCCGCCGCGCCGCTTGCCTTCACGGCGACGAGGTAGAACGCGAAAAGCCCCGTCTCCAGCCGCCGCCCGTGGCGCAGCGTCACGAAATCCACGGTATCCGCCAGCAGGCCCCAGGGCAGCATGTAGACGCTGGCGAAACCGAAGCCGATCAGCCCCGCGCAGACCGGCAGGGCGCCGGGCCATCGCAGGCACAGCGCGAACGCCGCCATGCCCACCGCACTGACGCCGTGGCCCATCGCCAGCAGCCCGCTCTTGTCGAACCGGCTGGTCAGCGATGTCCACGCCAGCACCCCCGCGAACTGCCCGGCGGTCAACGCCAGCAGCAGCGTGGAGACAAGGTCGGGCCGGTCCACCACGTAGGTGGCGATGTAAAGGATCATCCGTCCGAAAGTCGGCACGGCAAAGCCGGTTATCAGCGCCAGCAGCCCCATGCCCAGAACCAGCCGGTTGCGCAGCGGCACCGAGATCGCATCCTGCGCGGCCGCCTCCGGCCGATCGGCAACGGGGCCGGATGTCACCACGCAGACCACCATGGTCAGCGCGAACAGCGTGCCCGCGACGATGCCCACGCTGGCCAACCGGTCAAAAGCGCCTTCCCGCCCCGCCCCTTGCACCAGCGGAGCAAGGACCATGGCGACCGCCAGCGAACTCGCCGTGCTGAACAGCAAACGGTAGCCCGAGACGCGGCCCCGCGCGCGGCTGTCGGTGGTGATCTGGGCCATCAGCGCGTTGTGCGGCACGTCGATCACCGCATAGGCCCCGCGAAAAACCAGCAGCGCGGCGGCAAGCATCCAGCCCTCGCGCGCACCGGCGGCGGGCATGGCATAAAGCACCGCGAAGGCCGCCGCGCAGGGCAGCGCGCCGGCCACCACCAGCCAGCGATACCCCCTCCCTGCCTGCCGTTGGCGGATCACCAGCCTCGCCGCCAGCAGATCGAACGCAAGGTCTCCCGCCACCGCCACCAGCATCAGCGTGCCCGCTGCCGTGGCGGACAGGCCCAGTAGGTCGGTCAGCAGGAACAGGATGGTCAGGTCGGCCCCGGCAAAGACCAGGCCCTTGCCGAAGTTGCCCGAGGAGTAGGCGAACAGCCGACCCTCGCGCGCCAGCACCGCAAGCGCAGGTCCGCGCCGTTCGGATTTCGAAGTCAGGAACCGCATGTGTAATACCAGCCAGCATGGGCGGGCAGCCGCCACGCTTTGAGGCTCCTAGTGCGGTATTCTTACATTGATGCGACGGTGAGCTGGCAAAAACGGCGGCCCGCCGGGTGTCCCGTTACCGGGAGCCTGACGGGCCGCAGGAGGGTGGCTGGTCAAGACCATGCCGCAGCTATCAGTCCGCCGGAGCGGCCGGCGCGGCGTCGCTGCCGGAAAGCAGCACGCCGTTGAACAGGAACTTGAAGGTGGCGAAAGGCTGGCCGCGCTGGGTCACTTCCGGGCCCATCAGGAATACGCGGCCCTTGCCCAGGCTGCCCTCGACGATGCCCGCGCCGCCGTTGAGCATCTTCTGCCCCCAGGCCCAGCCGGACACGAGCGCATCGTCCTTGTCGAACCAGCTGACCTTGCGGACGGACGGCCCGTCCAGTCTGAACACCGGGTTGTTGTTGTAGAACAGGTTGACCGTGGGTGCGACGCCGAAGGCCAGGGGATCGCTGCTGTCGACTTTCGCGCTCAGCACCGATCCGGGGACGTAATATTTGGTGGAAGGCACCCGCACCGGCTTGCCGTCCGGGCCATCGGGCGCCAGCAGATTGCTGACCGGCAGGCCCAGCGCCTCGCCCATGCGGCTGGCATTGCCCACCGCGATCACCGTGCCGCCATCCTTGGCGAACGCGGCGACCTGCGGCAGCGTTTTCGCTTCGGTGATCCTGCCCAGCATCTTGCTATAAGCTGCGGGTATATCGGCGGCGGCGGGCTGATCGCGGGAGAAGCCATCCTCGCGGCCAAGCACGTCGCTCTGGAATATCAGCACATCGTACTTGGAACGCAAGGCGCCCTTGTCCAGCGCCTGCGGGTAGACCAGTTCGTAGGGGAATTCGTACTGCTCGAAGATCCAGCGCGTCCAGCCCGAGGCCATCGACCCGCCGTAGACATCGACAAGGCCGATCTTCACCGGTTTCAGCGCCACTGCCTCGCCCACCGGACGCGCGGCAAGGGCATGGGCATCGAAGCCCAGCGGGCCAACCGCCGCCGCGACGATCGCATCCGCCCTGGCTGACGCGGGCACCCACAGCGCGCCGGGCGCCAGCGTCCTGCCATCGACCGGGGTTGCCGCCTTCAGCCAGAACACCGGCAGCCCGGCCTTCAGCAGGCGGTTGGAAAGCGTGTAGCTGTTATTGACCGCGTGATCGACGACATAGCCGGCCTTGCCCGAGCCAACGATCCTGCCGGCGGGCGGCGCGGCGATCACGTCGGGGATCAGCGGAAATGCCGGCGGCGGCGCATCCAGCACGCGGTCGAAGGCGACGTTCATCTGCAGCGCCAGGGTATAGCCGGTGACGTCGTAGGGCTTGATCGGCGGGCCGCCTTCATAGGCGAAGTCCTGCGGGTGGTCCTGCGGCTCGAACATGTCGAGGACGTGCGGGCGGAACGCCTGATCGCTGCGCACCACATAGCTCCCGGCCGGATAAGTCTTTCCCGCGAAGCTGAAGGCGGCCGGGGCCTGCTGCACTTCGATGCCGGTCTTGATGAGGGCATTGAGAAAACGCACCGTGGTGGGCAGGTCCGCCTGGGTATCGGCCGGGATGATATAGGCGCGCGGCGCGCGTTTCTCGGGCGCATTGAGGACGGTCTTGTAAAGCGCGGCAGGCACGACCTTCTCGTTGCCCCAGCCACCCGCCAGTTCATCCTTGCCCGGCGGCGGCAGCTTCCTTGCCTCGTCCTTCACCGCCTCGATCCGCTTGGGGGTGACGATCCAGCTGTCCTGGCTGCCCTTGGCGATCTGGTTGCGGCCCATGATGTAGCGGTTGTACTGGATCGTCTCGCGATAGCGCGAGGCATAGTCGAGGATCGCCCGGTCCATCTCCTTCACGTAGTCCAGCGACTGCTGGAAGTGCCAGTCCTGCGGGGCGATCGGCAGCACTTCGTCCTGACGGGGCAGCTGGTTGTCAGGCACCAGCGGAATCTTCATCGGCGTGGGATTGCCGATGATCTCGGTCAGAATGCCGATCTGGTTGTGGAAGTAGCCGATGGTGCGGATGCCGCCGTTGAACCATGTCGAATAGGGCGCGCCGGACCGCATCACCGAACCGCCCTTGCCCTGCGCCACAAGGCGCGCGTGCATCATTTCGCCCACCACGTCGGTCTGGTTGATGACCAGCGGTTCGTTGTTGAAGTTATAGGGATCGCGGAACGGCGGAATGAACACCACCGCCCCCAGCGGCCCGGTCTGGTGCTGGTTGTAGAGGATCTGCGGGAACCACTCGCGGTAACCCGCCCGGTTCATGTTGGTCGTCTCGGCCTGGGTGGAGGCGAAGCTGTCGCGGTTGTTATCGTGGCCGATGTACTTCTGGTAGAGGACGGGGATCGAATCCGTGCTCAGCTTGCGCGGATTGCTCATGTACCAGTCGGCGACCAGTTCCAGGCCGTCCGGGTTGGCGAAGACGAACAGCATGATATCGTCGCCCAGCAGGCGCAGCGTCTCGGGATCGTTGCGGGTGAGCATCTCGTGGATGATCTGCACATGGCTCTGCGCGTTGACGATCTCGCTGGCGTGCAGGCCGGCGTCCATCCAGATCATCGCCTTGCCCTGGGCCGCCAGCTTGTGCGCGGCGGCGTCGTCCAGCCCCCTGGCAAGCGCCAGTTGCTGCGCGATCCGGCGGTACGTTTCCAGATTGCGGATGTTATCCGGCGAGGAGACGATGGCCATGTACTGTTCGCGGCCCTCCTCGGTCTTGCCGATGCTGACCACCTTGATGCGGTCGCTTTCAGCGGCGACTTTCGTCAGCCAGCTTGAAATCTTGGTGTAGTTGGCAAGGAAGTAGTCGGCGCCGACCTTGCCGCCCACGACGGTTTCGGGCGCGGTTATGCTGGCGCTGGTCGGCGGGGCGTCCTGCGCGGCGGCCGCCCCTCCCCCCAGCGGGACCGCAAGACACGTGGCGGCAAGCAGAAGGCTGCGGCGAGGTGAACGGCAGGACATGGCATCACTCCTTGGCACGCGGCAGCCTGGCTCATGGCCGGCCGGCGCTGTTCATCCGGGGGGGCAGGCATAGTGCGGGGGCGAGCCATGCAAGGCCCGCCCCCGAGGACATCAGCGCGCCTGTGCGAGGGTCAGCACGGTGGCGAGGCCGACGCCCATGTTCTTGAGGTCTTCAGGCGGGTTCATCTTCATCCCTTCCTCCAGCGAATGGGCGCGGAAGGTCTCGAAGCCGGAGCCTAGCGTCACCGCCTCGACCCCCAGGCTCATCGGGATGTTGCTGTCGGTCGAACCGGCGCCGTATTTGGGCTCCACGCCCGAGGCCCTGGCGGCGGCGCCCGCCACCTTGATGATCCGCGCGGTTTCCGGCGTGCTGCCAACCGGGCGGTCACCGATCAGCTTGGCGTCATAGGTGATCTTGCCCTTGGCGGTGGAACGCGCGGCGTTCTCCTGCGCAACGGCGCCGGGCAGCAGGCCAAGAAAGGCCTTCTCCTCGGCGTCGAGTTCGGGCTTGCCGTTGGAACGCATGTCGATCGTCATCGCGGTGGAGAACGGGATCGAGTTCACCGACGTGCCGCCTTCGAGGATGCCGATGTTGTAGACCGTCTTGGGTTCCGCCGGGGCCTTGAGCTTGCCGAAGGCGACCATGGCGTTACCCATCGCGAAGGCCGGGCTGACTATGCCGAAATCGCCCATCGAATGGCCGCCGGGTCCATTGAAGGTCACCTTGTAGCGGCGCGATCCGGTGCCGGCATTGGTGATCCGTCCCGGCTGGCCCGGCTCGAACGAGATGAAGTACTTGATCTTGTCCTTGTACTTGCCCTTCGAGAACAGATGGCGGGTGCCGCGCAGGTCGCCCGGGCCTTCCTCGCCGACATTGCCCATGAACAGGATGTCCGCCTTGGTGGTGAAACCGGCGCGGTTCATGGCGCGAATGAAGGCCAGCTGCACCGGCAGGCTGCTGGTATCGTCGCCGATGCCGGGGGCGTAAAGGCCATTGCCTTCGCGGCGCACCTTCACATTGGTTCCGGCGGGAAACACCGTATCGAGGTGCGCGGTGACGACGATCAGCGGACCGCCTCCCGTTCCCTTGCGCATGCCCATGACATTGCCGACTTCGTCCATCTCCACATCGGTCAGGCCCTCGGCCTTGAGCATCGCCATATAGGCATTGCCGCGCGCGGTTTCCTTGAACGGCGGAGCCTCGATCTCGGTCAGGGTGATGATGTCCTGGATGATCGTGTCGTAATCGCTCTTGAGCGAGGCCTGGGCCTTGGCGAACTTGGCGCTGGCAATGAGGCTGGCGGCGGCCTTGTCCTCAGGCGTGGGCGCGGCATGAGCAGCGGCGGAGGTCAGGGCTGCGGCGCCAAGCAGGGCGGGCATGATCTTGCTATGCATTTTTTCGAGTCCTCATCAGAACTTGGATGTGATCGTGGCGCCCACGGTGCGCGGAGCAGTCGTGGCGTAATAGTCGGGTACACCCGTGGCGCTGGTGATCGTATTCACGCCGATCTTGTCGAAGACGTTGCGCACGTAGAGGAACACACCCAGGTTGTCCTTCTGGAAGCCGGCACGCAAGTTGACGCTGCTGTACTTCCCGAATTCGCGATAGTTGATGTTGGTCGTGCGCAACTGCGAGGTCATCTTGCCGGTGTAGGTCCAGTCTGCGCGCACCATGCCGGAGAAGTCCGCGAAGGCGGGGAAGTTGTATTCCACGCCGGCGCTGGCGGTGGTGCGCGGGATCAGCGGAAGGATATCGCCCTTGCGGCCCGATGCGGTCACCTCGGCGCTGATCTGGTCCTCGGTCAGGCGAGGCTTGAGGTAGTGGAAGCTGGCGTTCAGGAACAGGCCAGGCAAGGGGATCGCGCTTGCCTCTGCCTCAACGCCCTCGATCCGCGCCGAACCCACGTTACCGATGTACGAGAAGTTGCCGTAAGTCGCCTGAACCGAGGTTTGCAGGTTGTTCCAGTCGATCCGGTAACCGTCCACGTTGAAGGTCAGCTTGCGGTCGAACCACTGGGTCTTCAGGCCGATCTCGTAGTTCCACAGCGAGTCCGCCGCATAAGTCTGCGCCGATGCCGGAATGCCCGGCGTCAGGTTCGCGCCGCCCGGACGAAAGCCCTGCGATGCGGTAGCATAGGCCATGATGTCGGGCGTGATCTTCAGCTCGGCGTTGAACTTCTTGATGAGCCCGTTGGCATTGGCGGTGATTTCCGAATAGGCGGTAGGCACCTGGCCGTTGAAGTAGTTATAGCCCAGGTTCATGCCGCCCACGGTCTTCTTGTAATCGTAGTAGCGCAGGCCCACGGTGACCGTCAGCGGCTCGAAGAAACGGTAGCTCAACTCGCCATAAGCGGCCATCTGCTTCACTTCGTCGGTGACGTAACGTGAACCCAGGTCGACGAAAGGCTGCTGCATTTCGCCGGTCGCGGGAACGCCAGCGAACACCGCCGTATCCACGCGGTCGTTACGATCCTCGCGGAACACGCCCAGGGTATAACCCAAAGGCCCGCTGCCGCTGGAGCTGAGGCGCAGTTCGTTGACGAAGTTGCGCACGAAGCGCGGCTGGTAATTGCCGATGGGCTGCTGCGAGGCCGCCCAGCTCTGGTAGTCGGCACGCAGCTGCGCCGAAGTCAGGCCGCCCGCACCTGTTGCGCAGGTGCTGGAACTGGTCGTCGATCCCGCGCTGCCCTGCTGTAGCGCCGATCCGGCGAAGGTATTCTGGAACAGGCCGCAATAGCGGTTCGACGCGGCGATGCTGGCGTAATTGTCCGAGTTGTCGTTGGTCTGGCGCACATCCCAGCGGTAGAACGAATTCGCCAGTGTCAGGGTACCGATCCCGGTCTCCCACTTGGTGTCCAGCGCATAGACCTGCAGCTTGTCGTAAGCCGGCGAGGCGATCTTCTGCTGCGAGATGAATTCGCCCACCGACGGCGCCCACTGCGACGTACCTCCGAACTTCTGCGTCTGCACGATCCCCATCAGGTTGAACTGGAGGGTATCGGTGGGATGGAAGCCCACCTGCACGCGAGCACCTTCGAGGACCGAGCGGTTGAGATCCTTGCGGCCGATCGTCGGATCGTCGACATAGCCGGGGTTCTGCTGGCGATAGAGAACCGCGCGCACGCCCAGCATGTCGCTGATAAGCGGCACGTTGACCGCGCCCTTGAGCGAATAGCCGAAGCCGCCATGCTTCACCGTCTCGGCGCCCAGTTCGGTGGCGCCTTCATATTCGGTGAGGTTGGGCTTCTTGAAGATCACGCGCAAGGTGCCGCCCATCGACCCCGAACCGTAGAGCGTGCCCTGCGGCCCGCGCAGCACCTCGACGCGCTCGACATCGAAGAGGTTGAGGTTGGGGGTCACGCCCGATGGATCGGAAGTGGTGCCCGCAGGCCCGGTCAGCGGGGTTTCGCCGTAATAGAGGCCCACGGTGCTTTCACCGGCGGTCTGGATGCCGCGGATGGAGATGCGGGTGCGCCCGGATTCGCCCGAGATCAGGTTGAGGCCCGGCACCTGCCGCGCAATGTCGGCGATGCCCGTCGCGCCCAGGTTCTGCAGCGACTTTTCCGAAAGCGCGGTGATGGCGACCGGCGTATCCTGCACGCGGGTGGAGCGCCGCAGTGCGGTGACGACGATATCGCCCACGCCCTCGGATGCGGATTCCTGCGGCGCCGCCATATCCTGGGCCTGCGCCAGGCCCGGCACAAGCGCGGAAGCGGACACGGAAAGGTAGAATGCTACGCGACCGAAGTGAGTGGCCATGCTTGCCCCCTGTTTGCAAGCCGATCCGATCCCCGCAGCGATGCCGCCGGGTTTCCTGCGATCTCGTACGCCGCAAGGGATTGGATCTGCTGAAATTGTCGAGTTTCCCTCTCCCGACACCACAAGGGGTAAGGGCCCCCACCTGTCACCAAGCTGTCATTGATTTGCTGCGCTGCAAAAAGAATCTTGCCCCGCATGACAGGTCGGTGACAGGTTCACACACGACACTGCCGAATCATTTCAGGATATTGCCGAACGACAAAAGCCGCGCCCGGTAGCGCGGGACGGGAAGATGGGGATGGCTGCAACTCGTGCTTAGGGGAGTGGGTTGTTGCGCATATTGATCGTGGAAGACGACGAACGCCTGGCGCGCGGAATGGACGCCTCGATGAGCGCGAGCGGTTTTGCCGTGGACGTGGTCGCCACGGGCGAAGACGCTCTCGATGTGCTGGCCAGCGAAATCTACAACGCCGTGATCCTCGACTTGGGATTGCCGGATATCGACGGGCTGGAGGTGCTGCAGTCGCTGCGTGCCGGAGGCAATGCCACACCGGTCCTGATCCTCACCGCGCGCGACGGCGTGAGCGACCGGATCGCCGGGCTGGACCGGGGCGCGGACGATTACCTTTCGAAGCCCTTCCACCCCCGCGAACTGGAATCGCGTGTGCGGGCACTGATCCGGCGCAGCCAGGGAACGGCGGACCCGGTGCTGAGGGTCGGCGAACTCAGCCTGGACCGTTCGACCCGCGTGGTCGAACTTGGTCGCTGCACGCTGGACCTGCGGCGGCGCGAAATGGCGGTGCTGGAAACGCTGATGGGGCGCCCCGGCAAAGTCGTGACCAAGCAATGCCTGAATTCGGAGGTCTTCAACTTCGCCGATGCGGTCGCCCCCAATGCGCTTGAGGTCTACGTCGGCCGCCTGCGCCGCAAGCTGATGCCGGGCGGGCCGACCATTCGCACCATTCGCGGGCTGGGCTACATGCTAGAGGCCGGATGACATCGCTACGCTCGCGGCTGACGGCAGCCGTGATGGTTCCCCTGCTGGGGCTGGCGGTGATCTTCGGGGGCATTACCTGCTGGATGATCTATCGCTCCAGCGTGCTGACCTCGGACCGCATTCTGGTCGGCTCGGTGCGGGTGCTGAGCCGCGCGATCGACGCTAACGACACGGTGCGCGCCGAACTGCTGCCGCTGGCCGTCCACCTCCTGCAGCGGCGTTCGGCGCCCGTCACCCATTACAGCATCTGGGACGGTTCGCATTTGCTGGCCGGAGAGCCGGGACTTGTCCCGCCGCCGCAGTTCGACCCGCGCCCCGGCGCCCCCGTGCGCCGTGTGCCCGCCGCCAGTTTTCCGCGAACGTATCGCAATACTCCGCTGGTGGATGGCTATGTCGACCGCCGCGATGCCGAAGGGGTCATCCAGCCCGCCTACCTGCGCGACGCCGTATTGGGCGGTAAACCGGTGCGGGTGGCGACGGAAATCCGCAAACTGCACCGCAGTGGCCATCCCGTGGTCATCCAGGTTGCCGACTACATCGACGACCGCGATGCCTATCAACAAGCCTATTTCCTGCGCGTGGCGGGTGGGGCCGTGCTGATCGCGATGATCGCGGTACTGCTGTTCTACTGGGCGATCACCTGGGGCCTGCGCCCCTTCGCCGCGCTGACGGGCCAGATCGAGAGCGCGCGGCGCGAACCGCCGCCGCATTTTCGCCTGTCGCTGGAGGACCGCGCCCCGCGTGAGGCCCGGCTGCTGGCAGGCTCCTTCAACGCCCTTCTGGCCCGTACCGAGCGCGCGGTGGACACATTGAGCCAGTTCACCGCCAACGCATCGCACCAGATGCGCACGCCTCTGGCGATCGTGCGCGTCCATCTCGACGTGCTGGAGCGTTACGGCGCATCGTCCCGGCGCGGTGCGGCAGCGCTGGAGGACATCGGCAATGCGGTGATCTCGCTGGAACGCCTGCTGCTCCAGCTGATCGCTCTGGCCCGGACCGAGGAACAGGGCATCGGCGTCGACGCCGGGTTCGACCTTGCGGCGGTGGCGACGGAGCTGGTCGCAAGCCGCGTGGTGGGCCTTGGCGCCATGGACATCGGTTTCGAGGACGAGGACGGCGCGCCCATCCTGGCGCGCGGCCACGCCATGCTGGCGGGCGAGATGATCGGCAACCTGTTCGACAACGCCGTGCGCTACGGCCGCCCGGACGGCACCGTCACCGTTCGCGTGCTGCGCCGCGCGGGGCTGGCGCGCGTCGAGATCGAGGACGACGGCCCCGGCATCGCCCCCGAAGACCGCGAGCGGGTGTTCGAACGCTTCTACCGCGCGCGCGGCGAAAACACGCCGTCCGGCAGTGGACTGGGCCTTTCGATCGTGCGCGCGCTGGCACAGCGCATGGGCGCGCAAGTGCGCCTTGCCGAAGGCGCGGGCGGGCGCGGCGTGCTTGCCAGCATCGATTTCGTCGCAATCGAAACAGAGGTCGAAGACCTGCCGGTCATGACAGCTTGCTGACAGGGTTTCTGCCGCAGGAACAGGGTCATGGGCCACGCGCCGCGCGCCGTGTGCCGACAGGATACCCGATGCTTTCAGTTCCGCCCTCGCGATCCATTCCATGATCCAGACATCTCCCCCCTCGTCCGTGCGGCCGGCCGTGCCGCAAGCGCAGCGCCGCCTTCGCCCGCTGCTGCAGGTGCGCCTGCTGATCGGCTTTGCCGTTGGCATGGGCGGCGGCACCCTGGCGGGGCTGTTCGCCCGTGACCTGACCGCAACCGAGCTGCTGATGCGCTGGGTGGTGCGCCCGGTGGAGCAGGCCTTCCTTCTGGTCCTGTTCGTGCTCATCGTACCGCTGCTGGTTTCGGCCATCGTCAGCGCCCTGGCCCGCATCCGCGACACCGCCGGGATGCGCCGGGTTCTGCTTTCCACTCTTGCTTACATGGTCGCGGTATCGACTTCGGCGGCAGTGATCGGACTGGCCATGGCGAACCTGTTCCGCCCCGGAGACGTGGTGCCGGCAGAGATCGGCCAGCAACTGCTGAGCGCGCACGGCCCGATCCCCCCGCGCGGGTGGCTGAACATGGCGTTGTCCTATTCCGCGATCGAACGGCCGATCGTGGCGGTGATCGTCACCTCATTCCTTGCCGGGATCGCCCTGACCCTGCTGCGCACGCGCCGCGCCGGCTGGGTGCTGGCAACCAGCGAGCGGGTCTACGACGCCGGGATGCGCGTGCTGGCCCTGGTGACGCGCTTTGCCCCGGTAGCCGTGGCCTGTTTCATGTTCGACATGACGCTGGTGTTCGGCTGGCACCTGCTGGTGTACCTCAGCGCCTACGTGGGCGTGGTGATCGCCGCGCTGCTGCTGCAAGTGGTGCTGACCTTCTTCGCGGTCGTCTGGATGCGCGGGGGTCTTTCGCCACTGGCCTTCCTGCGCGGAGTGCAGGAACCGGCGCTGATCGCCTTCTGTACATCCTCGTCCAATGCCACCCTGCCCTCTGCGCTGAAAGCCGCCGAGACCGACCTTCACCTGCCGCCCCGCGCCGCGCGGCTGGTGTTGGGGATCGGCACGGTCGCCAACCAGGGCGGCACCGCGATCTACACCGCTGTAACCGTACTGTTCATCGCCCAGTTCTTCGGCATGGACCTCTCGCTGGACCGGCAGGGCATCGTCCTTGGCGTGGCAGCGCTGGCGGGCATGGGAACCATCGGCGTCCCCGCGGGATCGCTGCCGACCGTGGCGGCGGTGCTGGCGCTGAACGGGCTTCCCGCCGAAGGGATCGGCCTGGTCGTAGGAGTAGACCGGCTGCTCGATATGTTCCGCACCATGGTCAACGTGGTCGGCGACCTGGCCATCGCCGTTGCCGTCTCGCGCGATCAGCAGAGCCGCGCCGCAGCGGCCCACTGAACCCTCCTGCGCCGCTCAAACCAGCGGGCTGGACCGGCCGGCGCGGTGGTGCAGCATCGCGTCCAGCACGCCCAGCGCACGCGCCAGCCGCTGCCGATCGAGACTGCCCCCGATCGACACCCGCACCGCCCGCTCGCTGCAGGCCGGATCGACACGGAACTGCTCGCCGGATACGACCGAAACGCCCAGCGAGCTTAGAGCGCCCACCAATTCGAACGCAGACGTTTCCGCGCCAAGCGGCACCCACAAGTGGTACCCCGCAGCGCCTGCGCGATAGGACCCGGCGGGCAGACTGGCCGCGACGATGGCCTGACGTGCCTCGCACTCCAGCCGCACCTCGTCCACCAGTCGCGCCCATGCCCCGCTGCGCAGCCACTGCGTGCACACCGCCATGTTAAGCGGCGGCGGCATGACCGTGGTCTCGTGCGTGTCCGTAGCCATCCGCAGCGCATCGCGCAGCAACGGCGCGCGCACGTAGGCGATGCGCAGCGCCGGCGAGATCAGCTTGGAAAGGCTTGAGACGTGCCAAGTCCGTTCGGGCGCCAGCGCGGCGAGCGGAAGGACCTCGCCGCCACCGAGCCGCGAATAGGGATCGTCCTCGATGATCAGCACGTCATGCCGCCGCGCGATCTCGACGATACGCCGGCGGCGCTCAGGCCCCAGTGTCGCCGTCGTCGGGTTGTCGTTGCAAGGCACGAGGTAGATCGCGCGGATGGGCGAGCCGGCACAGGCGCGGGCGAAAGCGTCGGGGTCGATCCCTTCTTCGTCGCTGGCCAATGGAACGATGGCGATGCCGCGCCGACGGCAGATCGCCGTCCAGCCCGGATAGACGAACGGCCCGGTGCAGACCGCATCGCCCGGCTCCAGCACGGCACTGGCTACCGCATGAAGCGCCGTCTGCGCGCCGCTGGTGACTAGCACGTTGTCCTCGTCCGCCGCGACGCCCGCTGCGGCAAGCCACGCCGCGCCTGCGCGCCTGTCTTCCGGCGCGCCGCCAGCCGGCTGATACTGCATCCGGTTCGCTGCCCCCGGTCCCTGCAACACATCCTGCAGGGTTACCGTGAAGAGGCTGGCGAACGTGCTGTCTGCCGGGATCGGCGGCAGGTTCATGCCGGTGTCGAACGGTGCGACTTCGGCTGTGTCCCCAATCCCGGTACGCGCCCGCACGAAGCTGCCGCGCCGCCCCTCGGCGTCGATCAGGCCCAGTCGCCGCGCCTGCGCATAAGCGCGCGAGACAGTGCCCGCATCGACTCCGAGCGCTTCGGCCAGGTCGCGCTGCGGGGGCAATCGGTCACCTGCATTCAGACGCCCGCTATCCAGATCCCGCCCGATCGCGGCGC
Organism: Novosphingobium barchaimii LL02; assembly: GCF_001046635.1. Taxonomy (GTDB): domain Bacteria; phylum Pseudomonadota; class Alphaproteobacteria; order Sphingomonadales; family Sphingomonadaceae; genus Novosphingobium; species Novosphingobium barchaimii. The sequence continues at coordinate 224,003 of NZ_KQ130452.1, read as the reverse complement.
AGATCGCAAGATAGACCGGCCCATCGGCCTCCACGATATCCGGCAGCCACTTTTGCGTTGATGTTTGCATTGACTTTGTATGCATACAAAACCCATATGAGGCAACAGTCGATTCCCGGCATTACCCGCAAACGGACTGACGCCATGACAGACGAACACCTCGCTCCCACCGCCCCCGCCGAGGCTGATGCCGCGCCCGGCAAGGGCCGCTGGATATTCCACTGCGGTCTCAAGGGCCTGTGCCCGCGCTGCGGCAAGGGACGCATGTTTCGCAAATGGCTGAAGCTGAACGAAAAGTGCCCTGCCTGCGACCTGGATTACGGTTTCGCTGCGCCGGATGACGGCCCGGCGTTCTTCTCGCTGTGCATCGTCGCGTTTCCGCTGACGTTTTTCGCGGTCTGGCTACAAGTGAAATTCGAGCCGCCGTTCTGGGTCCACCTGCTGACTTCGTTCCCGCTGCTGGGGATCGGGTGCGTGCTGCCGCTGCAATACATCAAGGGGTGGCTGGTCGCCTCCCAATACGTCAACAAGGCGCAGGAGGCCGGGACCGAGAAGCTGTGGGCGCAGCTAAATGCCCGCGCGGCGCAAGCCGACGACTGAGCGCTTCCCGCGCCAGCAACCATCCCACGATAAAAGTGCGACGAACCGATGGTTTAATCTGCCTAGTATATTAGCCGTATATCGACCTTGGGGTCGATGTGCGACCGTAATGGCATGAACAAACAGCACCCGTCAGCCCGCCATTTCCAGCGGAGGAGTCTGGAAATTTCAACATTCTGATCGTCAGGAACGATCAGGACCGCAAGGCCTTTGACAGGGGAAGCAAGAACCCTCTCATGTGGATTCTCAAGATCACGCAGTATCTCATCCTCTATCCCTTGGCGGCAATGTCGAGTATTTCGGCGGTACTTCTCTATATCGGGTGGCTGTTTCGTTCATCCAATATCGTGGCCAAAGGTGGGCTGGTCAGTACCACCCTGCAGCGGATCCAGTTCATCTACGCCGGATGGCGCCATCAGGACCTGCTCGACCCCCGTGCCGGCGCACGCAAAGCCGCCCCCTTCCATCGGCGCATGAAGGCCCGGCCCAGTATGCTGGACGCCGTCATCCGGCCCTATCAGTCCACCAACTGGAACACGCGCACCCGGCTGACCAAGCTGCTTGCCCACTACGAAGCCATGGTGAAGCTGCGATGGCTTTTCGATCCCCATGAAGACCGCGAAGTCACCTTGTGCCTGCTGGCCGACGTCCATCCCGGACTTCGGCTGGTGCTGGATGAGGCCATCTGGTTCAAGGATGAGGGACCGATGGTCATCAGTCTGTTCCTCGATGCCGACCGCATCTTCTCGATCGCCTTCGCCCTTCGCGAGGAGGATGGCGGCCTTGTGGCCCATGTCGGCGCGGTACAGGGGCGCAGCCCCCGAGACATCCCGGACATCCTCGAACGCTACCGTGAACTGACCCGGACAGCCCACGGGATGCGCCCGCGCGATCTGCTCATCGAACTGTTCCGCGCCTTGTGCGCCAGCCTTGCGGTATCGCGCATCCTCCTCGTATCGGACGCGTATCAGCAGCACCGCGATCCCTACTTCGGCCGGAGCCGGGACGATGTGCGGGCCTGCTACGACAACGTCTGGCTGGAGCGAGGCGCCGTGCGCATCGACGAGACGATGTTCGAACTGCCGCTATATCCCAACTTGCGCGCACCGGACCAGATCCCGCCCCGCAAGCGCGGCCTCTACCGGCGCCGGTACGACATGCTGGCGACCATTTCGCGCCGGATGACCGAAACCCTGGCGCATCTGGCCGGGCGCGCGTGATCGCTGCCTCGGGCTCCCGCAAAGCAGGAAGGGCGTTTCATGCTGGCTGGCCTTCGTAACCGCAACTTCAGCGCAAGGCTGCTCCAGCCCGCTGACGAATTATGGGACCGGCGCCTTGGCGTCAGCACATTCGGGCACCACCCCGGTTCCGGCGGGCCGGGCGAGCGCGAATGGTATATGCACTATATCCCCTCCCCTTACCGCGACATTTTCGACGTTCTCGATCTGGCGTCCCTGAAGGAGGACGATATCGTCACCGACCTCGGCTGCGGCTTGGGCCGCGTGGTCTTCGCCGCCAGCCATCGCGGCGCACGGCGGGCAGAGGGGGTGGAACTGATCCCGGCGCTGGCCAGCCAGGCGCAGACCAACCGGACGACCAGCCGCCTCAAGGACAAGGACATCGCCTTCTTCCAGCGCAATGTCCTCGACCACGACCTGAGCGGCACGACCCTGATCTACATGTTCCACAGCTTCGGCCACCAGATCGTCGCCGAAGTGCTGGACAAGGCAAGGCACGATCGCCGCACGGTCAATGCCGCCCGCCCCTTGCGCATCGCCTATGTGAACCCGGTATGCGACGACGTGATCGCAGACGCAGGCTGGCTGCGCTGCGTCGGCAGCATGCCGGAAAAACGGCAATGGCTGTCCAGCGCGCTGCACTATCGCACGACGCTGTGGGTATCGACCGACTGCTAGAGCAGATGTTGCCGGGGCCCGAACCACGATGCATCCCTGATCGACTTCGCACCCGGCCGCATCTACTCTGCGACCCATGAACATCGCGATCTACGGCACCAAGACCTATGACCGGCACTTCCTGGCAGCCGCCGGGCAGGACCGCTTCGACATGCGCTTTCTCGAAGTGCCGCTGGGCCGGGACACCGCGCAGCTGGCGGCGGGCTGCGAGGCGGTCTGTGTCTTCGTGAACGATGTGGTCGACCGGCCGGTCATCGAACAGCTCGCCGCGCTGGGCATCAGGATCGTGGCGCTGCGCTGCGCCGGGTACAACAACGTCGACCTGGCGGCGGCGAGCGAACAAGGCATCACCGTGGTGCGTGTCCCTGCCTATTCACCCCATGCCGTCTCCGAGTTCACCATCGGCCTGCTGCTCTCGCTCGACCGCAAGATCCACCGCGCCTGGTCGCGTGTGCGCGACAACAACTTCGCGCTCGATGGACTGGTAGGACGCAACCTGCACGGGCGGACCGTGGGCGTCGTCGGCACCGGCCAGATCGGCGCGCTCGTCGCCCGCGCGCTGCGTGCGGGCTTCGGCTGCGAGGTGCTGGCGAGCGATCCCGTCATCAATCCGGCGCTGGTCGACATCGGCGTACGCTATGTCCCGCGCGAGGTGCTCCTGCGCGATGCCGACATCATCACGCTGCACTGCCCGCTCACCCCCGACACCCGCCACCTTATCGACGCCGCAGCATTGGCGGCCGCGCGTTCCGGCGTGGTGATCGTCAACACCAGCCGAGGCGCCCTGATCGATGCGGTAGCCCTGATCGAGGCGCTCAAGCGCAAGCGGGTCGGCGGCGTCGCCCTGGATGTATACGAGCAGGAAGCCGGCATCTTCTTCGACGACCTGTCGAGCGAGATTATCGACGACGACGTCCTGCAACGCCTCCTCACTTTTCCCAACGTGTTGATGACCGGGCATCAGGCCTTTCTGACCGAGGAAGCCCTCACCGCGATCGCTGCGACGACCCTGCGCAGCATCGGCGATTTCCTGGATGGCAAGCCACTGGCCGACGGGGTCCGCCTGCAAGGATGAGCCGCCGCGCGGCGGATTTACCGCAAGGCACGGCACCCCTGCCGTTTCGCACTTGCACAAATCGCTCGGAGCGGCTCACGCTGCGGACCGACTCCCCCAGTTCGAGATTTCACGAATGCGCGCCCTGAACCGCCTCATCCTTGCCATTCTCCTGCTCGCAGGAGGCCCCGCCGCTCATGCTCAGGTCGGGCCAACGGCGGAACAATCCAGCCAGATCAGGCAGGCGGAAGTTGACCTGCGCGATGTAGACCACGCCCTCGACGCCCGCGTCGATACCGATGAACGGGCGGCCCTGCGCGCCAAATCCCTTGCCGCCCAAGCCGCCGCCCGCACCGCCGCGGACCAGTTGGAGGAACAGATCGCGCTCCTCGATGCGCGCGTCGCCGAGCTCGGCCCGGTCACGCAAGACGTTGCCGAAGCGCCCGAGATCCAACAGCAGCGTGCGCGCCTGGCCAAAACGCGGGCGGCAATCGACGCCGCTGCGAAACGCGGCAAGCTGGCCGATGTCGAGGCACAGCAGCTGATCGGGGAACTGGACCGCGGCCAGGCCGAACAGCTCAACGAAACCCTGTCCACCCGCGTAAATTCGCCGCTCTCGCCCGCCTTCTGGAGCGGCCTGCTGGCATCTACCCCCCGCGACATGCGCCGCGTGAACCTGTTCGTATCGCAAGGCGTCGAGCAGATCGGCCAGCAATGGCGCGGCGGGCTGCCGTGGCAGGCGCTGCTGGGCGCTGCCCTGGCTTTTGCACTGATGTTCCCGGTACGGGTCGCCGGACGGCAGCTCGGCCAGCGCTACCTGATCGGGACTGCGCCGGGCCATCGCATCCGCCGCTCGCTTTATGCGCTATGGCGCGTGTTCATCGGTACGGCGGCCCCGCTGCTGGCGGCCTTCGTGCTGGTGCAGGGGCTGCGCTGGGGCGGCCTGTTCCCGAAGCGCTGGGACGGCCTGCTCGACGGTTTCGTCGACGCCTGCGGGTTTGCTGCCTTCACCGCATCGCTTGCCGGCGCCGTGTTGATGCGCAAACAACCCTCATGGCGCATCGCCCCGATTGCCGACGAGACCGCGCGCCGCGTTCATCCGCTGATCCTGATCCTCGTGGGCATCGCGTTCGCCTGCATAGTTCTCGAAGCCTTCAACCAGGCCGTGGGTGCCAGCCCGACCGCGATCGCCGGCTGGCAGATGGCCGAGGCCCTGGTACATCTGTTGTGGATCGGCTCCTTCCTGCTCCTGCTTGGCCGGCTGCGCGCCGACGCGGCGGCGCAGGAAAATGCCGAGGACGACGCCGCAGACCGATCCTCCACCAGCGCGGGGCTGGCCGTGCTCACCCTTGTGGCCTGGGCGCTCGTGCTTACCGCCCTGGTCGCGCTGGCCGGCGGCTATGTTGGCCTCAGCCTGTTCATTGCCCGGCTGATCGTGTGGATCGCGGTATTGGCTGCGGCACTCTACCTGCTGCTGGGCACCGCCGACGACGCGGCGACCACGCTGTTCAGTCGCCATAGCCCGCTAGGCATCGCCCTCACCCGAAGCGTAGGACTGCGCGGCAGCCTGGTGGACCAGTTCGGCGTCCTGATCTCGGGCGCGCTGCGCATCTTCATGGTGCTGGTCGCTCTGGGCATGTTGATGACACCGTTCGGGGGCGGCGGCGGTATCGGCAGCTTCTTCGGAAGGCTTGGCGCTTTCGCACAAGGGATCGAGATCGGCGGTGTTGCGATCTCACCCGGTGCGATCATCCGCTCGGTCGTAGTACTGACGGTCGGCCTCGCGCTTGTGCGCGCCTTCATGAGCTGGCTGGAAAAACGCTACCTTCCGGCCACCGACCTCGACAGTTCGGCGCGCAACTCGGCCGGGCTGGTCGCCCGCTATGTCGGCATTGCGCTGGCGATCATCTGGGCACTGGCCTCGCTGGGGATCGGCGTGGAGCGGATCGCGCTGCTGCTCTCGGCGCTGTCGGTCGGCATTGGTTTCGGCCTTCAGGCGATCACCCAGAACTTCGTGTCGGGCCTGATCCTGTTGGCCGAGCGTCCCATCAAGATCGGCGACTGGGTGCGCGTGGGCACTGACGAGGGCGATGTAAAACGCATCAGCGTGCGCTCCACCGAGATCACCCTGGCCGACCATTCGACGCTGATCGTCCCCAATTCCGAACTCATCACCAAGACCGTGCTCAACAAGACCCTGTCTAGCCCGCTCGGCCGCATCCAGATCCAGTTCTCGGTGCCTCTCGAAACCGAAGTGGACAAGGTGCTGGGCATTGTCCTGGCGACCTTCGCAGCCGAACCGGCGGTGCTGGAGGACCCAGGCCCGGCGGCATTCGTCGATTCGATCGCGGATGGCCGCATCCTGTTCAACTGCTTCGCCCACGTCGCATCTCCGCGCGATGTCTATCGCGCCCGCAGCAACGTATTCCTGGTCCTGCTGCGGCGTTTCGGCGATGAAGGCATCGACATCGGCACGGTAGCCCAGCGCCTGGAACTGCTCTCCAGCGACCGCGCCGGGATCGATGACGGCGACCGCAAGGACACAGCCCCGCGGCCGCCCGCCGCCTGACGCCGCAATGTTGAGCCAGGCCCAGCAGGCAAATCTCCACCTGGACGAGGCGCGGGAGATGCGCGCCGCCGGCCTTTCATACCGGGAGATCGCCCGCAAGCTGGCCCTTACCGGGAACCAGCTTGGCCGCATCCGCCGCGCTTTGAAGCGGGCCAAGGCATCGCGCACAAGGCTGCGCGCCAAGGACCCGGATGCCACCGACCGCGATCTCCTGATCGCTCAGTCCGTCCTGCCGTCCGGCCTGCGGCAGACCTTGAAGGCCGCCGGCTTTCGGACGCTGGGCGATCTGGCGCAGAGCATCGCCGACCCGGATTTCCCGGGTCTGGAAGCCCTTCCGGGCATCGGCCCGCACAGGGCGCAGATGGTGAAAGGTTTACTCGACCACCATGGCCTGTTGTCCGGCCCCGAAGACCTGCGGGCAGCGGTGGAAGCCCTTTTCCCGGAGTTTCAGGATTCCAGGCGCAGCTAAGCGCGTCAGGCGCGCCGCGATTGTCGCGCTTTCTTCGCGTTTGCGGTACGAGCCGGGGAATGAAAAATGCTGCCCTGCTGAAAGACCTCGCCGATTGCGCGTCTCCGGAGACGATGCTTGCGGCTATCCTGAGGCATTATCCTCAGCTTGCTGCACCGATAGACGTCGAAGCCATCGCGCGCAGTGCGGGCATCGCGGAATTCCGCGATCTCGAAACCGATGGCGCCACGAGCACCCTGATGGCCGATATCGCCAAGTCACAGGGCATCATTTCAGTGGCGGCGGGCATGTCGGCACCGCGGCGCCGCTTTGCCATCGCGCATCAACTCGGCCATTTCCTCATCAAGTCGCAGCGCGGGGACAGGCAATGCACCGGCCGCGATCTGGCGGAGAACCGGCGCGACACTCCGCACCGCAAGGAAGAAATGCAAGCCAACCGCTTTGCCGCCGGACTACTCATGCCCAAGCCGTTATTCGCCCGGTTCGTAACCGATCTCGGAAAGCCGACCGTCAGCCACTTGCCCGCGCTTGCCGCCGCTTACGGCGTCACGCTGGAAGCGGCGGTCAGCCGCTACGCCGACCTCACCCAGACGACATGCGCGTTCTTGTTCATCAAGGATGGCACGATACGGCTTGTCAGGCCGTCACGCTCCTTCCCGGCTCTTTCGGTCCGTTCCGGGGACCCGGCGCCAGGGGCGGTCGGCGGCGCCGGTGCGAACGAAGCAACTGTCTGGCTCCCGGCCAATGCGTGCGAGTGGCTGTCGATCGCCCGCGACGTCCGCCAGCCCAAGCTGGCGTTCCAGACGCTTCGCAAGGCGAACGGCTTTCAACTGGTGATGCTGTTCGTGGACGCCGCAGCGGAACGCCGCGCGGACGAGGAAGCCGAAAAGCAGGCGAATGAAAGGCCAAGGTTCGGTCGATGAGGCCTGAAGCCTCTATCGCCTAGATCTCGGCGCAACCACTTTTCGGCGATGCTGTTAAGTTCTTGAAAAGTGGTAGCGGAGGAGGGACTCGAACCCCCGACACGCGGATTATGATTCCGCTGCTCTAACCAGCTGAGCTACTCCGCCACATCAAGGCCGCCCCGTAGGATGGCTCGATCTGGTGCACCATTGCTGCGGTGCAGGCCGCGTCCTTTAGGTAAGTGACTGGCATCGGTCAACACCGAAAAATCACCTTTAGCCACGAAAGGTGACAACACGGATCGGGCGCCACAATCCGTCCTCCCATGCATAGAGCCCAAAGCCCCGGAAGCGGAAGGAAACGGGCTGCAATTGCCCGCTCAATTCCGCCTGAAGCGCGCGGGCGGCCTGGGTGGTCACCTTGTTCTGGATCGTCACGTGGAGGCGCAGCGGCTGGGCGTCCTGCTGGGTCAGCAGACCGTGCATGCGCTCTGCGATGGCGCCGTGGAGCTGGACCATCGCCGCGCTCTCCACCGCAAGCGCGGTGCCGGTGCCCAGTTTCATCAGTCCGGCGATTCGGGCAGGCGGGGCGGGCGCTTTGGCGAGCGCGCGCAGCACATCGATCAGTTCCTCCTCCACCGATGGCGGCAGGGCATGGAACAACGTGACATGGGCGCGCAGACGATTGCGGTCTGGTGGGTAGTGCGCGCGGCGAAGGGCGTCTGTCCAGGCGAGTACGTCGTCCGGCAGTTCGGCGGTGACGATCAGCGGTGCCCCTGCCTTGCGGGGGCCGGTCGCGATCCAATCGGGTGCAGGGTTGCTCATGATGCTTCCGCCATCGATCCCGATTGCCAGAATGCGCTGTGCGGCGCAAAGTTCATCGCGGGAAGTTGCAGGGCCGGGGAGAACGTCATGCGCGCATTCTGGATCATCGCCCTAGCCATCCTGGCCTGGAACCTGCTTGGTGATGCCGCTTATGTCATGCACGCCAGCGCCGACCTCGATGTCCTCGCCAGATCGGACCCGGTCACTGCCGACGCCTTCCGTTCCATGCCGGTATGGGCATGGAGCGCTTATGCCGTCGCGGTATGGGTCGGTACGCTGGGCGCGGTACTGATGCTCACGCGGCGCAAGGCGGCATGGATATTCTTCGCGCTTTCGCTGGCCGGCGTGGTGGTCCAGTTCGGCTGGAGCTTCCTGGGCTTCGGCATGGTCGCGGCCAAGGGCTGGTCGGCCGCGATCTTCCCGGCGGTGATCTTCGCGATCGGCCTGGGCTCACTGCTCTACGCCCGCCGCAAGGCTGCGGACGGGACGCTGCGCTGAAACCTTACAGTTCGCCGCGCTGCCGGCGTATCGCGAACCACTTGGCGACGTTGCTGTTGTGCTCGGCCAACGTGCCGGCGAAGGCGTGGCCGCCGGTGCCGTCGGCGACCATGTAGAGCGCATCGGTCTTGGCCGGGTTCAACACGGCGGCGATCGATTCGCGGCCCGGGTTGGTGATGGGGTGCTTGGGCAGGCCGACCATCGTATAAGTGTTGTAGTCGTTTACCGCCTGAATCTCCGACTGGAGGATGCGGCGGCCCAGACGCTTGCCCTTGGTGATCGGGTAGATGATCGTCGGGTCCGCCTGAAGCAGCATGCCGGTCCTGAGGCGATTGGAATAAAGCCCCGCCACCATGCGGCGTTCCGAGGGCTTTCCGGTTTCCTTCTCGACGATGGAGGCCAGGATCACCGCCTGTTCCGGCGTCTTGACCACGAGGTTCGGCGCGCGCTTGTCCCACAGTTCCTTGACCGTGCGGCTCATCGCCGCCTGCATCCGGCGCAGCACCGCCTCGCGCGTTTCACCACTTTCGATCGGATAGCTGTCGGGCAGGACCGAACCTTCGGCAGGCGAGGCGACATCGCCCGTCAGCGCGGTCTGCGCTTTGAGCCGTTCGTAGACCATGATCGAGGGCATCCCCTCAGGCACGGTAACGAGGCGGCGCACGAAATCGTCGCTGGAGATGATCGCCAGCACCCGCGATGCGCTGGCGTGGGCGGGAATGGCGAACTCACCCGCCTTGATCCCGCCGCCGCCGCCGAAAACGCGCGCGCGCAGGGTGAACCCGCTCGCCGAGCGGATCACGCCCTTTTCCTGAAGCCTGTCCGCGATCGTCCCCAGGCTGGCGCCATTGGGGACGATAAAGTGCTGGTCCTTGGCCAGCGGGCCGGAACCGTACCAGCCGCCAAGGAAGCTCCACAAGGCCCCGATGACAGCCACGGCGAGGACGCCTGCCAGAACGCATCCACGCCGGGACATCATGGGTGTCAGTCTTCTACCCGGCGCAGCACGAGGCTGGCATTGGTGCCGCCAAAGCCGAAGCTGTTGTTGAGCACGGCGCGCACTTCACGCTTCTTGGCGACATGCGGCACCAGGTCGACGCCCACGCAGCTTTCGCTGGGGTTGTCGAGGTTCAGCGTCGGGGGGACGATCTGGTCGCGCATCGCCAGGATGCAGAAGATCGCCTCGACAGCGCCGGCGCCGCCCAGCAGGTGGCCGATCGCGGACTTGGTCGAGCTCATCGAGACATTGTCGATGGCGTCGCCGAACAGGCGGCGCACCGCGCCCAGTTCCAGCTCGTCACCCAGCGGGGTCGAGGTGCCGTGAGCGTTGATGTAGTCGATGTCCTTGGGCTCAAGGCCCGCCTTGCGCAGTGCCATCGCCATCGAGCGGAACGCGCCCGAACCTTCCGGGTGCGGCGCGGTGACATGGTGGGCATCGCCCGACAGACCGTAGCCGATGACTTCGGCGTAGATCTTCGCACCGCGCGCCTTGGCGTGCTCGTATTCCTCAAGCACGACGACGCCTGCGCCCTCGCCCATCAGGAAGCCGTCGCGGTCCTTGTCGTAGGGACGGCTGGCCTTCTCGGGCTCGTCGTTGAACGAGGTCGAGAGGGCGCGTGCCTGTGCGAAACCGGCGATGCCGATAGGGCAGATGGTGCTTTCGGCGCCGCCGGCCAGCATGATGTCGGCGTCGCCGTCCTTGATCATGCGCGCAGCGTCGCCGATCGAGTGGGCGCCGGTCGAGCAGGCGGTGACGACGGCGTGGTTCGGGCCCATCAGGCCGTACTTGATCGAAACCTGACCCGAGATCAGATTGATGAGGCGCCCATGGACGAAGTGCGGCGAAACGCGGCTCGGGCCCTTGGCGGCGAGAACCAGCGATTCGCTTTCGATGCCCGGCAGGCCGCCGATACCCGAACCGATCGAGCAACCGGCCATGTAGCGGGTTTCCTCGTCCATCTCGGTCAGACCGGCGTCTTCGATCGCCTGGCCCGCGGCATCAATGCCGAAGACGATGAAGGGATCAACCTGGCGCTGAACCTTGTGGTCGACGCGCTTGTTGGCATCGAAACCATATTCGTGATCGGCCGGCTTCACCTCTGCGGCGATGCGGCACTTCTGGTCCGAGGCATCGAACTTCGTGATCGGCCCGGCGCCGGACTTTCCGGCAAGGATGTTGGCCCAGGTCGTTTCGACATCAGCCCCCAACGGGGTGACAAGACCAAGTCCGGTTACGACGACGCGACGCATTATGCTCTCCGACATGCGATTGCCCGAAATCTGCGATCATTCGAAAATTTGCGAATGTCCGAGACTGCGGCTGCCTGAAACAGAATAGTTGCCCGAAACGGCGACAGGCCCGCCCCCTTAGAGGTCGAGCCTGTCGATTTCAATCCGGGTGTGCGCCCTTCCCCATTCGCCCGAAAGAACGGCCGAAGGGTCAGCGCGGAAGCCTGAATCAGCCCTTGTTCTCTTCGATGTACTTGATGGCATCGGAGACGGTGCTGATCTTTTCGGCTGCATCGTCGGGGATTTCGACGCCGAATTCTTCTTCGAAGGCCATGACCAGCTCGACGATGTCGAGCGAGTCTGCGCCCAGATCATCGATGAAGCTTGCGTCTTCGGTGACCTTCTCGGCTTCAACGCCCAGATGCTCGACGACGATCTTCTTAACCCGATCGGCGGTATCGCTCATGTGTATAGACCCCTTCAAAAATTCGGAGGATTGGTAATTCGACAGCCGCCCTAATCACTGGGCGGCGCGCTGGCAAGGGGCTTGGGTTAAACCCCGAAGGCCACATGACCTGCGTTATCCACGGTCCATGCAGGATTCCAAGCGATTTCCCATGCATTGCCATCGGGATCGGCGACATATCCACGATAACCGCCATGCGCCGGGGCACCCGCAGCCCGCAGCAGCGTGGCGCCCGCCCCGACGAGCCGTGCCAGCCTTGCGTCGACCGCTTCTGCGCTTTCAAGGTTGTGGGCCAGCGCGAAACTGCCCGCCGGCGCGCAGGGGCGTTCCATGTCCGCTTCGAGCTGGGCCTTGTCCCACAGGCCGAAAACGAATCCGTTCATCTGGAAAAAGGCGACCTCGTCCTGCTCGAACACCGGCTCCCAGCCGAATCCCTCGCGATAGAAGGCCTTGGCGCGGGGCACGTCGGTGACGCCCAGGGTGATGAGGGAAATGTGCTGCATGGGGAAGCAACGCCGGGGCGCGCAGCGCGGTTCCTCCCCCGCCGGGAGAGGAAACCGCCCCTGCTGGATCAGCCCGCGCTTGGGGCGACCACGTTGCCAGCCGCTGGAGCGGCCTGCTTCACCGGCTCCACCACGCGCATGTGCAGGTCACGCAGCTGCTTGTGCTCGGCGGGCGACGGCGCGCCCATGAGCAGGTCTTCGGCGCGCTGGTTCATCGGGAACAGCGAGATCTCGCGCAGGTTCTGCGCGCCGCACAGCAGCATCACGATGCGGTCCACGCCCGCCGCCATGCCGCCGTGAGGCGGGGCGCCGTACTGGAACGCGCGGTAGAGGCCGCCGAAGCGCTCTTCCACGTCGGCCTTGGTGAGGCCGGTCATCTCGAACGCCTTGACCATCAGTTCGGGCGACTGGTTGCGAATCGAACCCGAAGCGATCTCGAAGCCGTTGCAGACCAGATCGTACTGGAACGCCTTGATGGTGAGCGGGTCCTGGTTCTCCAGCGCTTCCATGCCGCCTTGCGGCATCGAGAACGGGTTGTGCGCGAAATCGACCTTCTTGTTGTCCTCGTCCCATTCGTAGAACGGGAAATCGACGATCCAGCACAGCTCGAAGCGGTCCTTGTCGATCAGGTCGAGCTGCTCGCCGGTGCGGGTACGGGCAAGGCCGGCCAGCTTGGCGGCCTGCTCTTCCTTGCCGGCGGCGAAGAACACGCCGTCGTTGGGGCCAAGGCCCAGCGCTTCGATCAGCGCGGCGGTCTTTTCCTCGCCGTGATTCTTGGCGATCGGGCCGCCCGGGACGCCGTCCTTGATGTTGATGTAGCCAAGGCCCGAGAAGCCTTCGCTGCGCGCCCAGTTGTTCATCTCGTCGAAGAACTTGCGGCTGCCAGCGCCTGCGCCCGGAGCCGGGATTGCGCGGATAACGCCGCCGCCCGCCACGATGCCGGCGAAGATGCCGAAGCCCGAGTCGACGAAGTGCTCGGTCACGTCCTTGATCAGCAGCGGGTTGCGCAGGTCGGGCTTGTCCGAACCGTAGTCCAGCATCGACTGCGCGTGCGGAATGCGGCGGAATTCACCCGAGGGGGTGACCGGCTTGCCCTCGGCGAAACCGGCGAAGATGCCCTGCAGCACCGGCTCCATGGTCTCCCAGATCTCTTCCTGGGTGACGAAGCTCATCTCCAAGTCGAGCTGGTAGAATTCGCCCGGCAGACGGTCCGCGCGCGGATCTTCGTCGCGGAAGCACGGCGCGATCTGGAAATAGCGGTCGAAACCGGCGACCATCAGCAGCTGCTTGTACTGCTGCGGCGCCTGCGGCAGCGCATAGAACTTGCCCGGATGGATGCGGCTGGGAACCAGGAAGTCACGCGCGCCTTCCGGGCTCGACGCGGTCAGGATCGGCGTGGAATATTCTGTGAAACCAATGCCTTCCATACGGCGGCGCATGTCAGAAATGACCTTGGTGCGCTTGACGATGTTGGCGTGCAGCGTCTCGCGGCGCAGGTCGAGGAAGCGGTACTTGAGGCGGATGTCCTCAGGATATTCCTGCTCGCCGGCCACCGGCATCGGCAGTTCCTCGGCGCGGCTGATGACCGTGGCGGAGCGGGCATAGACCTCGATCTCGCCCGTGGCGAGGCTGGGGTTCACGGTGCCGGCGCTGCGGGCCTTCACGGTACCCTCGATGGTCACGACGCTTTCCGCGCGCAGCGAATCGAGCACGGCCAGCGCGGGGCTGTCGCTGTCGGTGACGACCTGGGTGAGGCCGTAGTGGTCGCGCAGATCGACGAACAGAACGCCGCCATGGTCGCGCTTGCGGTGTACCCAGCCCGAAAGGCGGACGGTCTGGCCAACCTCGGCCGCGCCCAGGGCGCCGCAGGTGTGAGAGCGATAGGGATGGGTCATGGCGGGTTCGTGCTCTTCAAATGGTCGAAATCAGATCAGCGCGGCCCTAGTCGAGTGAGCGGGCGATTTCCAGACTAGGTTTTCGCGCGGTGGGCAATCTGCGCGGCGGTAACACGAAATAAACCATTGGCCTCTAAACTGACCGGACAAGGGGTCGCACAAGACAAGCAGGACAAGACATGCTGGCACACAAGCTGGACGAAGTTCTCCCGCAAACCGCCCTCTCTCAGGGCGGAAGCCTAGAGCTGCCCGCGTTCCCGCAATGGGCCGATGCCCCCATCTCCGCCCCCGCCGAGCCGCAGCAGCCTTCCGCCGGGGTTCTCGAACTGCGCCGGCTTGCCGAGCCCGAAGCCCCGTCCGACGGCGAGGTGGAGGCCTGGCACCTGCCCCCGCCCGGCATCCACACCACCGGATCGCAGCTGCGCCGCCGCCTCGTCACCGCCGAAAGCATCGCCGCGCTGTCGGCCCACGAAAAGCCCTCGCTGCTGCAGCGTATATGCGCGCTTCTGCCGGGCCGGAAATAAACATACGACAAAACCGCAACACAGGGCGTTGATCCCATGCCACGTTAGGCGTAACGCCCCTGTTCAATGAAAATTCACCCGCTGATAACGAAAACCGAAGAACTCGCCGATTTGTGCGCGCGCCTCGCGAAATCCGATTTCGTGGCCGTCGACACCGAGTTTATGCGCGAAAACACCTATTGGCCGGAGCTGTGCCTCGTACAGATCGCCAATACCGAGGAAGCGGCGGCGGTCGATCCGCTCGCTCCCGACCTCGATCTGAAGCCCTTGTGGGACCTGCTGACCGACAATGAGGACGTCCTCAAGGTCTTCCACGCGGGCGGCCAGGACGTCGAGATCGTGTTCAACTTCACGGGGCGCACGCCGCACCCGATCTTCGACACCCAGATCGCGATGATGGCGATCAGCCAGTCGGAGCAGATCGGCTACTCCAACCTCGTCGAATCGTGGCAGGGCCTGACGATCGACAAGGGCGCCCGCTTCACCGACTGGTCGCGCCGCCCGCTGACCGATCGCCAGATTGAATATGCCATCGGCGACGTAACGCACCTTTCCAAGATCTTCCCCAAGATGCTCAAGCGCCTGATCAAGACGGGCCGGGGCGAGTGGCTGGACCAGGAAATGGAAAAGCTGGCCGACCCCGAGCATTACCGCAACGACCCGGCCCAGGCCTGGAAGCGAATCAAGGCGCCGGGCCGCAACCCGCAGGTTCTCGGCCGCCTGAAAGCCATCTCCGAGTGGCGCGAGATGGAAGCCCAGGGCAAGAACATCCCGCGCGGCCGCATCGCCCGCGACGAAACGATCGCCGACATCGCCAGCCATCCGCCCAAGACTCAGGGCGACCTCGCCAAGGTACGCGGCCTGTCGCAAGGCTGGAAGGACAACGATATCGGACGCCGCCTGATGAACGTCCTCGCCAAGGCGGAAGCCCTGCCCGACGACGAAATGCCCGCCCGCGCCCCGCGCGGCGCGCCGCTGGGCAAGGAAGGCACCCTGGTCGCCGACCTGCTCAAGCTGCTGCTGAAGATTCGCGCGCGGGAAATCGATGCCGCCTCGCGCCTGCTTGCCCGCAGCGATGAGCTGGAACTGCTGGCCGCCGGCGTGCGCAAGAACCTCAGCCTGCTGGAGGGCTGGCGCTACGAAGTGTTCGGCCGCGATGCGCTCGACCTGGTCGAGGGCAAGCTCGCCTTCGCGGTGGAGAACGGCAAGCTCAAGATGACCCACGTCGACGACGCGGCAAAAGCGGCGGCTGCCGAAAAGGCAGAGACCGCGCTGGAGCAGATCGGTGACGAGCAAGCCGACGAAGAACAGGTCGGCGAAGACTAAGTCCCGCCATGGCGACCGCGTGAAAGCGCTTTCGCCATGGCGGTGCCCCCTCCCTCAGGGGTAACTGTCGCTCCAGCACTTTACGCAAGGCGAACGGAGCAGGCACTCCACTTCGCCGTGAGCGCAGGACCGTTGCCGAAGCGGGCGCAACAAACGTCGCAGGATGCCAAAAACAATTACCATATCCGAGGGTTAGCACGCCCTGCGGTCGCAGGTAGTGATGGCAATACGGAGCGACTACCACCCCCCGATTTTACAGGATTTCGGGTTCGGTAACGGAATGTCGGCGCGCTAACAGTTGGCGTCCCTGCGCGGTTCATGCGATAGCCTGCGGGTGACCGTCTATCAGCCCACGCTCAAGCAGCTCCAGTACCTCGTCTCCCTTCACGAGCATGGCCATTTCGGCCGCGCCGCCGATGCCTGCTTCGTCTCGCAATCGACGCTTTCGGCTGGCCTGCGTGATCTTGAAACACTCCTCGGCGTGACCTTGGTGGAACGCACCAAGCGCGCAGTTCGCTTTACTCCACTGGGCAATTCGGTTGTCGCCAAGGCACATCGCATCCTGCGCGAAACCGAAGAACTCTCCGATCTCGTCCAGTCCAGCGGCAAGCCGCTCTCGGGCGAATTGCGGATGAGCGTGATTCCCACGATCGCCCCGTTCCTGCTGCCGCGCATGTTGCCGCGCCTGCGGCGCGAGCGCCCAAACCTCAAGCTGTTCCTGCGCGAGGAACCCAGCGCTGCGGCGGTCGAATCGCTTCACCACGGCCGAGCCGACTGCGTGTTGCTCGCCCTGCCCTATCCCGCCGGCGAGGTGGAGAAGGAAACGATCGAGCTGGACGCGTTCTTCGTCGCCTTCCCCGGCGACGATCCGCGCATGCCCCCCGCCGAAGTCAGCGCCGACATCATCGACGAGCACCGCCTGCTGTTGCTGGAGGACGGGCACTGCCTCAAGGATCACGCGCTCGCCGCCTGCAACCGGCCGGAACTGCGCGCCAGCGCGACGATGATCGGCACCAGCCTGCACACGCTGGTGCAGATGGTCGATAATGGGCTGGGGCTGACGATGCTGCCGGAAATGGCGCTGGATGCTGGCATTCTCAACGGCACCAACGTCGTCGCCCGGCCGCTCAATTCGCCCAATGCCAACCGCGAGATCGCGTTGGTTTGGCGCAAGAATTCGCCGCGTTCCGACGAATTCCGGCTACTGGCGGACGAACTGCGCGCGGGATGACTGACGCCGAGGCGTCCGGATGCTGACGTATCGCGCCTTGAAAAATGTTCAGGCGCCCGGCGGGCTTTAACCCTTGCGCCGCAGCCCCTGCAACGCAAGGCCAACCGCTGCGATGGCGGTGCCCAGCACCGATACGCCGCTCCAGCCCCAGCCATGCCAGACTGCCGTTGCCGCCCCCGAACTGGCGGCACCGGCCAGGAACATCATCGCCATGTAGACCGTGTTGATGCGCGATCGGGCTTCGGGGCGCAGAGCATAAATGATGCTTTGGTTCGAGACCTGGCTGGCCTGCACCGCGAAGTCCATCAGCAGCACGCCCACCACCAATCCCGCGACCGACTGCCACAGCCCGAAGACCAGCCACGATACCAGCGTCAACGCGCTGGCCATGACGATCACACGGCCAGGTCCGCGCCTGTCGGCGATTCGCCCAGCGATGGGCGCGGCCAGAACGCCCGCTGCTCCCAGTACGCCGAACAGACCCGCCGCTTCCGGGCCCATGCCGAAGCGCGGTTCCTGCAGCCGCAGCGCCAGGATCGTCCAGAATACGCTGAACACGCCAAACTGCGTGCACTGGGTATACGCTGCCAGTCGCAGCGCTGGAAACTCGCGCCATAGCGCCCATAACGAAGCCAGCAGCCCGCCATAGGTCATGCCGGTGTCCTGCGGACGGCTGCGCGGCAGCATCAGTGCCATCAGCCCGGCCGTAAGCAGGCACAGCGGGACCGCCAGCCAGAACATCTCGCGCCAGCCGAAAACCCCGGCAACGAATCCCGCAAGGGTCCGGCTCAGCAGGATACCGCAGAGCAGTCCGGCCATGACCGTGCCAACCACCGCACCGCGCCGCTTGTCAGGCGCGAGATTGGCGGCGAACGGAACGATCTGCTGCGCGACCGAGGCGAGCAGGCCCACACCCAGAGAAGCCGCCAGTATCAGTCCTGCACTGGGAGCGATGGCGACCAGCGCCAGCGCGACGGTCAGCGCCAGGCACTGCATGACAATGAGCCGCTTGCGCTCCACAAGGTCGCCCAGCGGCACCAGAGCGATAAGGCCCACGGCATAGCCCAGCTGCGTCGCGGTCGGGACATACGTGATCGCGGCGCCCGAAACCTCGCGCTCCATCAGCCCGATCATCGGCTGGTTGTAGTAGATGTTGGCGACAGTCAGCCCGGCCGCGGCAGCCAGCGCAAAGATCACCGGCTTGCCCAACGGGCTGGCAGGCGCGGCTGGCGTCGCCATGGTCATGGCAGGTGTGGTGGCGGTGATGACAGGCTCCTTGGCGCAGGCCCTACCCTGCCGAACCTGCGATCTAGGGGCGATGCCGTAGCAGCCAAGCGCGAGGATCGCACCGGCTGTTTACAATTGCGCAACACGAATGCGCACCATCAGTCCATGTACTTGAGGCCGGCGCGCATATAGTCCCAGCCCGTCACCAGCGTCAGCACCGCTGCGGCCCACAGCGTGGTGAGGCCGACGGTATGCGGCACATTGATCTCCAGCCCGCCCACCCACAGGTTCCACCACGGCATCGCCACGCCCAGGATCAGCGCGCCCAGCGAGATGAACTGGAACGTCGTCTTCCACTTGGCGAGGCGGCTGACCGGCACCGACACCTGCAGACCCCCGAGGAACTCGCGCAGGCCGGAGACGGCAATCTCGCGGATCAGGATCACCAGGCCCGCGATCACATGCGCATCGCCCACGTAGGGGCCGCGCAGGATGCCTTGCGCGGTGAGCACAAGGATCACCGCCGCGATCATGATCTTGTCGGCAATGGGATCGAGGAACACGCCCAGCTTCGAGACCGTCCCGCTCGAACGGGCAAGATAACCGTCGAAATAATCGGTGATGCCCATCAGGCAGTAGAGCCCGAAGGCTAGGCCGTAGCCGAACTCCCACTTGGGCCACCACAGCAGGAACGCCAGCAGCGGCACCGCGAAGATACGCGAAAGGGTGAGGATGTTCGGCAGCGTCAGCATGGTGACACCGCCATAGCCCGCAATGGCGACGGGAATAAAGTGCTCAACGGGGGTTGTGCCCCCGCCCCACCGCATTAAGTGTCGCGGCGACCAGAATTTCCAGAGTTTCAAACGCCGGCGGCACGTTTCGATCATGACCACGACGACCCAACTCATCCGGGCCCGACGTTTCCTCCCCCTTTTCGTCACCCAGCTGCTCGGCGCGTTCAACGACAATCTGTTCAAGAATGCGATGATTCTCTTCGTGGTATACGAGGTGTATCACTCCGAAGCGCAGGAGGCCCGCTTCAGTGCGATGGCCTCGGCGATCTTCATTCTCCCCTTCTTCCTGCTCTCCGCGCTCGCCGGGCAACTGGCCGACATGCGCGATAAGGCGAAGCTGATCCGCATCATCAAGGGCTGCGAGATCGTCATCATGCTGATCGGCGGCGCCGGGCTGGCGCTGGCGTGGCAAGGTGCCTCGCTGGACAGCGTGGCGATGCCGCTGATGCTGGTGGCGCTGTTCGCGATGGGGGTGCATTCGACCTTCTTCGGCCCGATCAAGTATGCGATCCTGCCCCAGCACCTGCGCGACGGCGAAGTCCTTTCGGGCACCGGACTGGTAGAGGCAGGAACCTACATCGCCGTGCTGGCCGGCACCATCGTGGCGGGCTGGATCAATGTGGAACATGCCGCGATCGGGGTCATCGTGGTCGCCTGCATCGGCTTTTTCGCCGGCCGGCAAGTTCCCCCCGCCCCGCCGCTGTGCGAGCCCGAGCCGCTCGACTATCACTTCGTGCGCGCCTCCATCAACCTGGTGCGCACGACGATGAAGGACCGCCGGGTGTTCCTGGCGATCTGCGCGATCAGCTTCTTCTGGGCGATCGGCACCGTGCTGTTCATCCAGTTCCCGCCGCTCGCCAAGAACATGCTGCGCGCCAGCAAGGAAGTGGCGAGCCTGTTCCTGGTGATCTTCTCGGTCGGCGTGGCGATCGGCTCGGTGGCCATCAACGCGCTGCTCAAAGGCACCGTCTCGGCACGCTGGTCTCCGATTTCGGTGATCGGCATGGGTGTGTTCCTGATCGCCTTCCAGCAGGTGTGCCGCATCTGGCCGCCCCACACCGGGCCGGACGTGATGATGGACGTCTCGACTTTCGTGATCCAGCCGCTGGCCGCACCGCTGATGCTGACGCTGCTGGGTATCGCGATTTGCGGCGGCATGTTCGTCGTGCCGCTTTACGCCTTCCTCACCACCTTCGTCGAAAAGTCGCAAACGGCGCGGACGATCGCGGCGAACAACATCGTCAACTCGGGCGCGATGGTGGTGGGCTCACTGGCCACCGGCGTAATGACGCTGATGGGTGTCGCCGTCGCGCAGCAGCTGCTGATCGTGGCGCTGGGCTGCGGTGCGTCGGCCTGGCTGGGCCACCTGCTTTTCCGCGCGGAAAAGGCCGCGCTGGCCGCCTGATGATTGTTGCTTCCCCCCGCCGGGGGAAGAACCGGCGCGTCAGGCGATAAACACGGTGATGGCGACGAAGCTGGCGCAGTAAGTGGCCATGAAGCCCTTCCAGTCGCCGCCGCTTAGCCGCCAGCGGCGGGCGGCTTCCAGATTTTCCCCTGCCTCCACGTCCGCCGGAAGCGGATCGCTGAAGACGTGGGGCGGCAGCGAGCGACGGAACCAGTGTCCGGCCGACTCCTGCGTGAGGACTAGTGCGCGACGTGTCATGCTTCGCATAATGCACGTCTTAACGATTTGTTTACTATTCCGTAAAGTGCGCCGGCCGCTGCTTCCCGAAACGGGACGCCCCCCTTAAATCTTCTCCATCAAGCGCTGGAACACCAACGAAAAAGGGCCACCCGAAGGCAGCCCTTGTCCGATTAAATGATGGTGCGTGCGGTCAGATGCTGTCGCCGAGGGCGCCCTTCACCTTGCCGGAAGCCTGCTGCAGTTCGCCCTTCTTTTCCTGGGCGACGCCTTCGGCCTTCTGAGCCGGATCGTTACGCGCATCGCCGAGAGCCTGCTTGGCGTTACCTGCGACTTCGTTGGCGAGACCCTTGGCGGTGTCCGTGAGCTTACCCATGGCCTTATGTCCTTGATTTTGCGGCAGCGGAACGATCCGCCGTCTTCAGTGAGATCAACGCATCGGGATCGCCAAAGGTTGCATCGGTCCACCGCATCAGGCCCGATCGCGGGGCATGAATCAGCCGCCTGCCAGCGACAGTACGTGGTCCCATTCCTCGGGCGTGACCGCCATTACCGACAGGCGCGAGAACTTCACCAGTTCCATCTCCGCCAGCTTCGGATCGGCCTTCGCCTGCTTGAGAGTGACCGTGCGCTTCAGCTTGCGCACCGGTTTCACCTTCACTGCGGCCCACTTGCCTTCCGGATCGCTCGGGTCGGCGATTCCGGCCTTGCTGACCTCGGCAATCCCGATGATTTCCTTGCCGATGTTGGAGTGATAGAAGAACACCTCGTCCCCTACCTGCATGGCGCGCAGGTTGCCAGCGGCGCGATGGTTGCGCACGCCGTCCCAGGTGCCTTCGCCCTCGGCGACGAGGTCGTCCCAGCCGTATGCGTCCGGTTCAGACTTCATCAGCCAGTAACTCTTGCCCATCGCTCACCTTTCCATTTCATGTCCAGCCCGCAAGCCACTAAAGCGGGCGACATATCGATTCATCACGGATTGCACTACCATGGACCTAGCCGAAATTCCCGTCCTCAGCCTCGATGCAGACCGGGCAGACCTGCCCGCGCGCATCGGTGAGAGCTTTCGCACCTTCGGGTTCGCGATGATCCGCGACCACGGCATCGACCCTGCCCTGATCGAGCGCGCCTGGCAGCTGACCGGGGAATTCTTCGCCCTGCCGGTGGAAACCAAGCAGAAGTACTTCATTCCAGGCCAGGGCGGCGCGCGCGGCTACACGCCGTTCCGCACCGAAGTGGCCAAGGGTGCCAGCGAGAAGGACCTCAAGGAATTCTGGCACGTCGGCCGCGATGTGCCAGCGAACTCGCCCCTCGCCGCCTCGATGCCGCCCAATGTCTGGCCCACCGAGATCCCCGGTTTCCGCGAGACGTTCACGCAGCTCTACGCCCAGTTCGATGAGGCCGGCGCCAAGGTTCTCTCGGCCATCGCCATCGACCTGGGGCTCGACGCGCACTGGTTCGACCCCGCGATCGACGACGGCAACTCGGTCATGCGCCTGCTGCACTATCCCCCCGTGGGCGAGGGTTCCGGCGGCGCCATCCGCGCCGGCGCGCATGAGGACATCAACCTAATCACCCTGCTGCTCGGCGCGCAGGAAGCGGGTCTCGAACTGCTCGGCAAGGATGGGCGCTGGCTGTCCATCGCCCCGCCCGAAGGCGCGATCGTGGTCAATATCGGCGACATGCTGCAGCGACTGACCAACCACGTCCTGCCCTCCACCACCCACCGCGTGCGCAATCCCGAGGGCGAGCGGGCCGGCCACGCCCGCTACTCGATGCCTTTCTTCCTGCACCTGCGCAGCGACTTCCCCTTCGTCACCCTGCCCGAATGCGTCAGCGAATCGAACCCTGACCGTTACCCGGAGACGATCACCGCCGACGACTATCTCCAGGAGCGCCTGCGCGAGATCGGCCTGAAGATGTGACCCAAATGCCGCCGCACCGGACCTGATCCGAGGCGGCGGCCTTGATCTTAACCAATACTTCAGAGCGTTTACTTAGGGCAGGAGACTTAGGGGCGACACCCTAGGGGGCCACGTCAGTGCGCGCAGTGAAATTCCAGATTGCCGGCAACGACAGCGAAGACACCGCCGCCGGAAGGCAGGTCGACGTCGTCGCGCTGGGCATCGTCACGGCGGCGATCATCCTCTTCGTCGCGACGGGCAGCGAAATCGGCCCGGCCGTCGTGCGTTCGCTCAGGGGCGAGGGTCCGGGACCGGACCGCTTCATGCTCGACGCCTTCCTCCTCAACATCGCCATCATCATCTTCGGCTGGAGCCGCTACCGCCAACTCTGCGAAGAAATCGCGGCCGGCAAGACGGCCGAAAACGCCGCGCGCCGACTGGCTGAAACCGATCCGCTGACCGGCTTCCTCAACCGCCGCAGCTTCAATGCCGGCGTCGATGCGCTGATTGCCCAGAGTGCCGGCCCCGGCATGAACCATGGGGAGGATCAGCATCGGGCGACCGCGCTGATGATGATCGACCTCGACAATTTCAAACAGGTCAATGACCACAACGGCCATTCGGTCGGCGACCTGCTGCTGTGCGAATGCGCTCGCCGCATTGGCGCGGCGCTGCCGCGCGGCGCTCTTGTAGGGCGCATCGGCGGCGACGAATTCGCCGTTGCCCTGCCCTTCGATCGGCAGCGCCCCGAATTCGTCGATCATATCGCCAAAGTGCTGGTCGCCTCGATCGGCGAATCCGCGCGGATCAACGCCGTGAATATTGCGGTCAGCGCCTCGATCGGCCTGTCGCGTTCAGATCTCGCTGGCGAATCGCCGGCCGGGCGGGTCAGTTCGTTGTTCGAAATGGCCGATATCGCCATGTACCACTCCAAACGGCAGGGCCGGAACGGCTTCTCGTGGTTCGAGGCGCACATGGCCGACGAGATGCGCTTTCGCTCCGAGTTGGAGAACGGCATCCGCCAGGGCATCCCGCGCGGCCAATTCGTGCCCTTCTACGAACAGCAGATCGACCTGCAGACCGGCGAACTGATCGGTTTCGAGATGCTGGCGCGCTGGGACTCGCCGCAATTCGGGATCGTCGCGCCCGACATCTTCATCCCCGTCGCCGAGGATATCGGCGTCATCGCAGAACTTTCGCAAAGCGTGATCGCGCAGGCCCTCGAAGATGCCCGGGCATGGGACCCGCGCCTGACACTGGCGGTAAACATCTCGCCGATCCAGCTTCGCGACCCGTGGTTCGCACAGAAGCTGCTGCGGATGCTGGTGGAAGCCAACTTTCCGCCTCAACGGCTCGAGGTGGAGATCACCGAAAGCTGCCTGCACCAGAACCTGGCCCAGGTGCGTTCCTTGATAACCAGCCTGAAAAACCAGGGTATCCGCGTCAGCCTCGACGATTTCGGAACCGGCTACAGCTCGATCGGGCAGCTGCGCGAACTCCCGTTCGACCGCATCAAGATCGACCGCAGCTTCGTGTCCAGCCTCGTCGATGACAAGGACAGCGCCGCCATCGTGCGCGCCGTCACCACGCTGGGCAAGGGGCTGCACCTGCCGATCACCGCCGAAGGCATCGAGACACAGGACGTTCTCGACCACTTGCGCCAGTACGGCGAGATCACCGGACAGGGCTACCTCTACGGCCGCCCCCGCCCGGCCCGCGACCTGGGCGAATGGCTGGACGCCGGGCCGCACAGCGAAAACAAAGCGCCCGGGGAGCCGCCGGTCCCGCTGCTGCCGAAGTCCGGGCTCGGCTGACCCATCCGGCAGTCCGGCATTCGGTTTCACGTGCAGGTCCGCAATGACGACAACACTGGACCTTGGCCCTCGCAACTCCTAGATCGCGCGCCATGCGGATCGAATTCACCAAGATGCATGGACTCGGCAACGATTTCGTCGTGCTCGATGCGCGGCTTCGTCCCTTGCCCGCGATGGACGCGGCTTTCGCGGCCGCTGTGGCGGACCGACACACCGGCATCGGCTGCGACCAGCTGATCCTGCTCGAACCTTCCGACGCCGCCGATTTTCGCATGCGCATCTTCAATGCCGACGGCAGCGAAGTGGAAGCCTGCGGCAACGCCACGCGCGCGGTCGGCCTGCTGCATGGCCGTGCCGCCAGGATCGAGACGCTGGGCGGCCTGCTCACCTCCACCCCGTCCGAAACCGGCATCAGCGTGGAAATGGGCAAGCCCCGGTTCGACTGGAACGCGATCCCCCTCGGATATGCGATGGATACCCATGCGATGCCGGTGGCGTGGGAGGAACTGGTCAATCCCATCGCCGTCAACGTGGGTAACCCGCACGTCATTTTCTTCGTGTCCGATCCTTACGCCATCGACATGGCCCGCATCGGCCCCATGATAGAGACCGACCAGATCTTCCCCGAGCGCGTCAATGTGAACGTCGCCGCCATCACCGCACGCGATGCGATGATCCTGCGGGTGTGGGAACGCGGTGCCGGCCTCACCCGCGCCTGCGGCACGGGCGCCTGCGCCAGCGCGATCGGCGCGATGAAGCGCGGTCTTGTCGACCGCCGCGTCACCGTCAGCCTGCCCGGCGGCCCACTGGTGATCGAATGGCGCGAAGACGACGAGATCGTCATGAGCGGCCCCGCCACTGAGGCGTTTCGCGGCAGCTTCGATCCGGCGGACTTCGGGATCATCGCTTGACCGTCGAGGTCCACACGCTCGGCTGCCGGCTCAACATCGCCGAAAGCGAAACCCTGCGCGGGCTGCTGGACGGCGAAGAGGACCTCGTCGTCATCAATTCCTGCGCGGTCACCGCAGAGGCCGTGCGCCAGACCCGCCAGGCGATCCGCCGCGCCCGCCGCGCCCGGCCTGACGCGCGCCTGCTGGTCACCGGCTGCGCCGCCGAGGTGGAGCGCGACATGCTGGCCGCCATGCCAGAGGTCGACGGCCTCATCGCCAATACCGCCAAGCTCGACCCGCGCGCCTGGAACGTGCCGCCCGCTCCCCGCCCCGCTGTAAAGCGCGGCTATACGCGCGGCTTCGTGCAAGTGCAGAACGGCTGCGACCACGCCTGCACCTTCTGCGTCATCCCGCAGGGACGCGGGCCCAGCCGCTCGCGCTCCATAGCCGAAGTGCTGGAAGACATCGCCGTCCACCTCGCCGCAGGGGTGCAGGAGATCGTGCTGACCGGCGTCGATCTCACCTCCTGGGGCAGCGACCTTCCCGGTGAGCCGCGCCTCGGCGCTTTGTGCGAGGCGATCCTCGCGCGGTTCGGGCAGCTGCCGCGCCTGCGCCTCTCCTCGATCGACGGGGCGGAAGTGGACGAGGCGCTGTTCGAACTTCTGGCCGCAGAGGCGCGGGTAATGCCGCACGTCCATCTTTCGCTCCAGCACGGCCACGATCTCATCCTCAAGCGCATGAAGCGCCGGCACAGCCGCGCCGATGCGGTCGACCTTGTGGAACGCCTGCGCGCGCGCCGCCCCGATGTGGCGATCGGCGCCGACCTCATCGCCGGTTTCCCGACCGAGGACGAGGCCGCGCACGAGGCGAACCTTTCCATCATCGCCGAACTTGGCATCGCCCACGGCCACGTCTTCCCCTACTCGCAGCGTCCCGGCACCCCTGCAGCGCGGATGCCGCAAGTGGAACACGCCGTGATCCGCGCCCGCGCCGCGCAGCTTCGCGAAGCGCTGGCGGGCGAACGGGCGACGTGGCTTGCCGCCCATCTGGGCAAACCGCTAAGGGTGCTCGCCGAAAAGGGCGGAACCGGCCATGCGCCGGATTTCGCCCCCGTCCGCGTCCCCGCAGATACGCAGCCCGGAACGCTGGTGAGCGTTGTGCCCGCAAGGGTAGTCGAAGGAATACTGGAAGCATGAGTATCGACGGCCCCCAGAACGATACGGGGACTCCTGAAACCGGCGGCGACTGGTCCGAGCGCCTCTTCGGAGGTTTTCGCAAGACCTCGGAGCGCCTGACCGGCAACCTCTCCGGCATTGTCGGCGGCGGGCGGCTTACCGAAGCGCAGCTCGACGATCTCGAGGATGCGCTCATCATGTCGGACCTCGGCCCGCGTGCGGCGGCCCGCATCCGCGCCCGGCTTGCCGAAGAACGCTTTGAGCGCGCCGCAGACGAACGCGCGATCATGGAAGTGGTCGCCCGCGAGATCGCGGAGATCCTGCGCCCCGTGGCCAAGCCGCTCGACATCATCGCCTTCCCTCGCCCGCAGGTGATCCTGGTGATCGGCGTCAACGGATCGGGCAAGACCACCACCATCGCCAAGCTGGCGCACCTGTTCCAGGAACAGGACTATTCGGTGATGCTGGCCGCCGGAGACACCTTCCGCGCCGCCGCCATCGGCCAGCTGCGCGTATGGGCGGACCGGCTTTCCATCCCCATCATCACCGGCCCCGAAGGCGGCGACCCGGCCTCCATCGTGTTCGACGGGCTGAAGGCGGCGACCGAACAGGGCATCGACACGCTGATCGTCGACACTGCCGGACGCCTCCAGAACAAGCGCGAACTGATGGATGAGCTGGCCAAGATCCGCCGCGTCCTGGGCCGCCTGAACCCCGCCGCTCCGCATGACGTGGTGCTGGTGCTGGATGCCACCAACGGCCAGAACGCGCTTTCACAGATCGAGACCTTCAAGGAAGTGGCGGGCGTCTCGGGCCTGATCATGACCAAGCTGGACGGCACCGCGCGCGGCGGCGTCCTCGTCGCGGCGGCCGAGCAGTACGGCCTGCCCATCCATGCCATCGGCGTAGGCGAGAAGATCGACGACCTGCGCCCCTTCAACCCGGACCTGCTCGCGCGGGTGATCGCGGGAATTGCCTGATGACTGATACCTCCAAAGCTCCCGGCAAGCCCAAACCCAAATCGAGCTGGGTGAACCTCGTCGTCGATTTCGGGCCGCTGCTCGTCTTTTTCCTCGCCTACCGCCACTTCGCGCCGAGCGATGACAACAACATGGTCGGCACCGTCACCGCCGTCATCAAGGGCACCGTGGCGTTCATGGTCGCCACGGTGGCGGCGCTCGCGGTATCGAAATGGCGGCTTGGCCATATCTCGCCGATGCTGTGGCTGACGACGGTGCTGATCCTCGGCTTCGGCGCGCTGACCGTGATCTTCCGCAATCCGTTCTACGTCCAGATCAAGCCTACGGCGGTCTACCTGCTGTTCTCGGTGGTGCTGTTCGTCGGCCTGTTCAGGGGCAAGCCGATGCTGAAGTACCTCCTCCAGTCCGCCTTTGAGGGGCTGAACGACGAAGGCTGGATGAAACTGTCGCGCAACTGGGCGTGGTTCTTCCTGGTGCTGGCGGTCTTGAACACGGCGCTGGTCTATACCGTCAGCTTCGACACCTGGATGCAGGCCAAGCTCTGGGGCTTCACGGTGCTGTCGTTCCTCTTCACCTTCTCGCAGCTGCCCATGGTGCTGAAACACGGCATGGGTGAGGAGGCGAAGGCCGAATTCGTGGAAACCCCGCCGACCGATTGAGGTCGATCATCCTCCACCGTGGGGGTGGACGCACAAATGAAAAAGGGCGCGGGAAGCATTGCCTCCCGCGCCCTTTTTCGTGCCGGTAAAACCGCTGTTACGCGGCCTGCTTCTGCCGTTCGGTCGCTTCGAGATTGAGCAGGTTCGCCATCTCGAAAGCCAGCTCGATCGACTGCGCACCGTTGAGGCGCGGGTCGCAGTGGGTGTGGTAGCGATCAGCCAGCGAGGCATCGGTAACCGCGATGGCGCCGCCGGTGCATTCGGTCACGTCCTGCCCGGTCATCTCGATGTGGATGCCGCCCGCGTGGGTGCCTTCGGCGCGGTGAACCGCGAAGAAGCCGCGCACTTCGGACAGGATCCGCTCGAACGGACGGGTCTTGTAGCCGCTGTCAGCCTTGATGACGTTGCCATGCATCGGATCGCACGACCACACCACCGGATGACCTTCACGCTTTACCGCGCGCACCAGCTTGGGCAGGCCGGCTTCGACCTTGTCGTGGCCGTAGCGGCTGATCAGCGTCATGCGGCCCGGCTCGCGGCCGGGGTTCAGCGTGTCCAGCATCCGCAGCAGCGCGTCCGGCTCAAGGCTGGGGCCGCACTTCATGCCGATCGGGTTGCCCACGCCGCGCAGGTACTCGACATGGGCCGAGCCTTCGAAGCGGGTACGGTCGCCGATCCACAGCATATGGGCAGAGCAGTCGTACCAGTCACCCGTCAGCGAATCGCGGCGGGTCAGCGCCTGCTCGTAAGGGAGCAGCAGCGCTTCGTGGCTGGTGTAGAAGTCGGTGCCCTGAAGCTGCGGCACGGTCATCGGATCGACGCCGCAGGCCGCCATGAAATCGAGCGCTTCGCTGATCCGGTCGGCCATCTGCGAGAACTGCTCACCCCATGGGCTGCGGCCGATGTGTTCCATCGTCCACTGGTGAACCTGGCGCAGGTTCGCATAGCCGCCATGCGCGAAGGCGCGCAGCAGGTTGAGCGTCGCGGACGACTGGCCATAGGCCTTGAGCATACGCTCAGGGTCGTTGCGGCGCGCCTCGGCGTTGCCTTCGATGCCGTTGATGATGTCGCCGAAGTAGCTGGGCATTTCCACGCCGCCGATGGTCTCGGTCGGTGCGGAGCGCGGCTTGGCGAACTGGCCCGCCATGCGGCCCAGCTTCACCACCGGCTGCTTGCTGGCGAAAGTCAGCACGACCGCCATCTGCAGCAACACGCGGAACGTGTCGCGGATGTTGTCGGCGCTGAACTCGGCGAAGCTCTCGGCGCAGTCACCGCCCTGAAGCAGGAAACCGCGGCCCGCGGCCACTTCGGCAAGGTCAGCCTTGAGCGCACGCGCTTCGCCGGCAAAGACCAGCGGCGGGAACTTCGCAAGCGTGGCCTCGACCTCGCCCAGCTTCGCCTCGTCGCCATAAACCGGGAGGTGGCGCGCTTCGTGCGCCTTCCAGCTCTCCGGTGTCCAGTTGCTTGCCACGTTCTTAACTCCCGATGCCCGCAGCACCATGCGCGGGCCGCCTTGCACGCCGCCTTTTGTCTTTCGCGCGGCGCAAGCAAGGGGCGGCCCATAGCGCCCTGCGGCAATATTTGCAAAGATGGTTTGCCCGATCAGCGTGATCGGTTGCGCGAGGGTTGAAATTCGATTGGCGGTGACGCTCGCCCCGGATCGGCTCCGGGACGAGCGTCCACCCTACTTCGCTGCGACGGTCTTCGATTCCTTGCCCTCGGGCATGACTTCGAGACGCCACGAGTTGTTCTTGCTCAGGTAACGCGCGGCCAGGGCCTGCATCGCCTGCGGGGTGGTGATCGTATAGTCGCTCAGCACCGACCGCACGGTGCCGATGCGCGAGGGGTCGCTGGTCGCGCCCTCAAGCTGGCTCATGAAGAACGAAGTGCTGGACGCCGCGCGCGTCACCTGCTGGCGCAGCGGTTCGACCACCAGCGCCAGTTCGTCGGCGGTGGGCGGGTTGTTGATGAGGTTCTGCGCGATCTCGTCGGCGGTCTGGAAGAAGATCGGCACTGACTTGGGATCGAGCTGCGCCATCGCCGTGATCGAACCACCGGCGGCAAGGTCCACCGGCCAGCTGGAATAGACGTAAGGCGCATAGGACACGCCCAGCTTCTCGCGCACGGCATCCATCAGGCGGTTGGTGAACAGCTGCGTGAGGATTTCAAGCTGGCGCGATTCGCGAATGCCCATGACGCCGCCGCCGGTCGGCCACGAAATCACTGCCGCCGCCTGGTCCGGGTCGCCGTGGTGGGCCAGAGTGATAGGCTTGTCGGAAGGCTTGGGCACGTCGATCTTCGCCGGGGTGCCGGCGCCAGCGTAAGGCTGGCGGGTCTTGAGCGCGCCGAAAGTCTTCTCCAGCGCGGCGATGGCGGCAGTCTTGTCGAAATCACCGAAGATCTGGACCTCGACAGGGCCTTCCTTGAGCTGCTTGCTCCACACGCGCTTGAAACCCTCGGCCGTGGTGGCTTCGATCTCGGCCGGCGTGGGGGTGGCGAAGCGGGGGTCCTGCCCGCGCTGATAGAACTGCAGGTCGCGGTTGAGCACGCCTTGCGGCGAAGTTGCGAACGTGGCGTACTGAATCTTCGCTGCCGCCTTGGCGCGCGTGAAGGGGTTCGCGTCCCACTGAGGCAGATCGAGCTTGGCCGCGAAGAGATAGAGCTGGTCGGCAAGGTCCTGCGGACGCGTTTCGGCGGAAAGCTCGAAAGCGGCGTCCTTCACCTCGAAGTCGAAGCCCATCTTGCGCCCGGTCGAGAGCCGGTCGAGATCGTCCTGACCCAGCGTGGCTAGGCCCGAGCCGACGAGCGCGTAATTGCCCAAAGTGATGTAGGCCGCATCCTTCGGATCGACCGAGCGATAGCCGCCGCCGAAGCGGGTCTTGACCATGACGCGGCCCGGCTCCTCCGCCACCGGCCACAGCAGCGCCTTGACGCCATTGGCAAACGTAAGCTGCTCGATTTCCAGCAACCCGGTTGGCGCATCGGCAATCGCCTTGGTCGGCGCGCCGATGGCGGGCAGCTTCTCGAACGAAACCGGGGCGAGCACCGCGCGCACGCTGGCGTCTGCCTTGACCGGCTCGGCAAGCGCCATCTGCAACTGCTCGTCGGTCGCCTTGCCCGCTTCCTGAACGGTGAACAGCCCGCGCGTCACCGTACCGGTGAACAGTTGGCGGGTGTGCTTGAGCACGGCATCCGGGGTGAATAGCGCCTGCGATTCGCGGAAGATGCGCAGCACGTCGGCGGGCGCGGCCACCGTCTCGCGGATATCGAGCGCGTTGACGAGATCGTCGGCCAGCTTCGATCCCGGCAGGATACGCTGCTGCTCGACCGGCACCTGGAAGGCGACGTCGAGTTCAGCGGCCTCGCGGTCAATCTCGGCCTGGGTGGGCGCGCGGGTCAGCGCGTCGGCGATCACCGCACGCACATCGCGCAGCGCCGCCTGCCAGTCGTCGCCCAGCGGGGTTACGGAAACGAACGTCGCATCGGCGGAGCGCGAGACATCGTCCTGGTTGACCGAGGCGGACAGGAAGCTGCCGCCCGCACGCGCCTTGGATTCGAGCCGGCGGTTGATGATCGCCTGCGCAATAGCGTCGGTCATCAGGCCCTGGTTGTAGACGATGTTGTCGGTGACCTGACGCCACGGGCGCAAGGTCGCGTACATCAGCGAGGGCGGCAGGTCCGGCTCGACCAGCACGCGGGTCTCGCCCACCGGGTTGCTCGCGTCGGCGCCCTTTGGCGCAGCCGGATCACCGAAGCTGGGTGCAGGCGTGCGCTTGCCCTTGGCCGACCAGTCGGTGAACCACTTCTTGACGTAGGATTCCAGCATCGCCGGATCGACGTCGCCCGCCACGATCACCGCCACGTTATCCGGGCGATACCAGCGCGAATAAAACGCGCGTACGCTGGCCGGGGTGGCTGATGTCAGCGATTCGACGGTGCCGATCGGCTCACGGTTGGCGAGCGGCTGCCCGGCGTAGAGCACCTTCTGCATTGCGTCCTGCACGCGCTTGGAAGCGCCGCC
This sequence comes from Novosphingobium barchaimii LL02, assembly GCF_001046635.1. Lineage (GTDB taxonomy): Bacteria > Pseudomonadota > Alphaproteobacteria > Sphingomonadales > Sphingomonadaceae > Novosphingobium > Novosphingobium barchaimii. The sequence continues at coordinate 191,890 of NZ_KQ130452.1, read as the reverse complement.
GCGTTCGCGCATTTCGGCCAGCACGATCGGCAGGTCCGACTTGAGGTTCGAGGCCGAGAGCGTGGGCGCGGTGACCATGCCGCTCATCAGCTTGAACGTATCGTCGAGCGAGGTCGGCGTGGCGTTGGGCAGGTCGAGCTTGAACACCGTCTGCGTGGTGGAGGTCACCGCATTGGTATCGCTGCCAAATGTCGCGCCCAGACGCTGGAAGGCAGCGATCGCCGTGCCCTCGGGCAAGTACTTCGACTGACGGAACAGCATATGTTCGAGCAAGTGCGCATATCCGCGCTCTGCATCGGTTTCGTAAAGCGAGCCTGCATCGACGCGGATGCGGATAGACACCTGGCCCGGCGGCACGCCGTTCTTGCGCACCGCATATTTGAGGCCGTTGCCCAGTTCGCCGAAGTGCCATTCAGGATCCCGGGGAATGTCGCTGCCGCGATAGAGCCAGGGGTCGGCCTGGCCAACGCTCGGCGCCACCATGGTTCCCGTCGCGGGCGTGGCCCGGGCGGCGGCTTCCTTGGCAAGCAATGGCGGAATCGGTGCCTGGGCGAGAAGAAGCAGGCAGGCGAGCGAGCGTGCGGCGCGCGGAGAGGATTTCATCGCAAAAGGTATAGGGGGCGGTTTCCTTAAGGGCCAGTGAATAGCGCATCCCTGAACCCGCACGCACGCCACTTAACGTCGACTATTTTACACAAAATCGTCGCCCCCCACACAATGCAACACGTTACGACAAGTCTTGCCCTTGACCCTTCGGCGACTTCACCTAAATCGCAAGGATCATGTTTATTGAAACCGAAACCACGCCCAATCCCGCAACGCTCAAATTCCTGCCCGGACGGCAGGTAATGCCGGCGGGCACCCGCGAGTTCACATCGCCTGAGGACGCGGCCGCATCGCCGCTGGCCGAAGCGTTGTTCGACCTCGGCGACGTGACGGGCGTGTTCTTCGGTACCGAGTTCATCTCGGTTACTGCCGCGCCCGGCGTCGAGTGGCCTTCGCTGCGCCCCCAGGTGGTTTCGATCCTGCTGGATCATTTCGTATCGGAAGCCCCGCTGTTTGCGGGCGGCAGCGCGGCCGGCTTCTCCGTCCCGGCCGAAGATGACGATTTCGGCGACGATCCGGCGGATGCCGACATCGTCGAGCAGATCAAGGAACTGATCGAAAGCCGCGTGCGCCCGGCCGTTGCCAACGACGGCGGTGACATCGTCTATCGCGGCTTCCGTGAAGGCGTGGTTTACTTGTCGATGCAGGGTGCCTGCTCGGGCTGCCCGTCGTCCAGCGCCACGCTCAAGCAGGGCATCGAGAGCCTGCTCAAACATTACGTCCCCGAAGTAAGTGAAGTGCGCGCGGCCTGAGCGGGCTTCGGGCATGCTGCGTGAAGGACCACGCGTGACGGCCGGCACCCTGGACTTACCCCTGCCTTTGCAACCGGCTCCGGCTGCGACGACACTGGTGATCGACAGTGCGACCGACGCCTGCTCTGTCGCGCTTTTCGCTGGCGATACCCTTATCGCAGGTGACTACCGTGTGTTGGGCCGCGGCCATGCCGAGGCACTGGTGCCGATGATCGCAGCACTGCCGGAGCGCGGACAGGCCAGCCGCATCGCCGTCGCACTCGGCCCCGGTAGTTTCACGGGTGTGCGCGTCGGCCTTGCCGCCGCACGCGCGCTGGCGCTGGCCTGGGGCTCCGACCTTGTCGGCTACCCGACACTTGCGCTCGTCGCGGCAATGGCGCGCAATACCGAAGGCGGGCAAGCGGTGGGCGTTGCCATGACCGGCGGGCACGGCGAATGGTTCATCGAAGGATTCGGCAGCAACGGCGCCAGTTGCCGCCCGCTCACCTCGCGCGCACCCGGTGCGGCCGCCATCGAAACCGTGGAGCATATCGTCGCCGGGAACCAGGCCGAAGCGCTGGTCGCAGCGCGCGGAACCGGCCGAGCCCTCCCCCTGTGGCCCGATGCACGCGCCTTTTCGTTGTTGGCGGAGGATGTACTGACAGTCGACGCTCAACCACTCTACGGCCGTGCCCCAGACGCGAAACTGCCGTTAGGGGCATCATGACCGACGACGTCGACCAGATCCTGGCGGTGATGGAGGTCGCTTTCGACCCGATTTACGGGGAAGCGTGGAACCGACGCCAAGTCGAAGACGCGCTCAAGTTCGGTAATTGCCACTATAGCCTCGTCAATGCACAGGGCCGCGAACCGGTTGACGGCGAATCGGCAGCCGGGTTTTTCTTGTCGCGCACGGGGTATGAAGAAGAAGAACTTCTTCTGATTGCGGTTGACCCGCATTATCGCAGCAAAGGACTGGCCCGGTCCCTGCTTGAAACGCTGCGCATCGGTGCCCGCAGTCGCGGAGCCAAACGCCTGCTTCTTGAAATGAGACGCGGTAACCCGGCGGAATCACTTTACAGAAATGTCGGATTTCACGCCATTGGCGAAAGACGTGAGTACTATCGCACCCCTGGCGGTCAGCGCCTTGATGCGATTACATTCGCCTGTGACATGGGTTAAGTTGTAACAACCAGTATAGATGACAGCGTCTTTGGCCTGAATACGTGAATTGTGTGCAAATTTGAAATGAACTTGCACTTCACAACGAAACGGTCCAATGCACGATGAGCAAGGCCTCATTGGCCTGCCACCCCCCGAACTACTTGGTCGCACCAAAGGACAATAAAAATGGATAATATCCAGCCCGACATGAACGAAACGTTGATCACGCTGGCGTCGGACATCGTATCCGCGCACGTAAGCAACAACAGCGTTTCAGTCGAAGATCTCCCGACGCTGATCACCAACGTCTACGGCGCGCTCGCCGGCCTCGGTGGCATTGCCCCGGTCGTCGAAGAAAAGCCCGAGCCTGCGGTTTCGATCCGTTCCTCGGTCAAGCCCGACTTCATCGTCTGCCTCGAAGACGGCAAGAAGCTGAAGATGCTCAAGCGTCATCTCATGACCCACTACAACATGACCCCGGATGACTACCGCGCGCGCTGGAATCTGCCCGCCGACTACCCGATGGTTGCCCCCAACTATGCCGAAAAGCGCCGCGAACTGGCGAAGAAGATCGGCCTGGGTCGCAAGCCCGACGTGCGCCGGGGCCGCAAGCCCAAGGCAGCCGTAGCCTGATCCGCTGACCGGCGGCGGATTGGCCGGCGCGGCGCAGAAGGCATCTGCATTCACGTCCCGAAAACCGCTTTTTCGGGGACAAAGGTGTCTACCACTGCAGCAGCTCGCTGAGAGACCGCCCATTGCGGTTGTGATTGCTGGCGCACCGCCCTATCTACGGCGGTGCGCCTCTTTCATATTTACAGGTCTATCGTGCACCAGCCCATCGACATTGAAGCCCTCTGCGCCGAACGCGGCCTTCGCATCACCGAACAACGCCGCGTGATCGCCAAGGTTCTGTCGGAAAGCACCGACCATCCAGACGTCGAGAAGCTGCACGAACGTGCCACCGCGATAGACCCCGGCATTTCGATCGCCACGGTCTACCGTACCGTGCGCCTGTTCGAAGAAGCCGGTATTCTCGACCGTCATGATTTCGGCGATGGCCGTGCCCGCTACGAAGCCGCGCCCGAAGCCCATCACGATCACATGATCGACGTCGAATCCGGCCAGGTGATCGAATTCGTCGACCCTGAACTCGAAGCGCTGCAGCGCACAATTGCCGAGCGTCTGGGCTTCCGCCTTGTCGATCACCGGATGGAACTGTTCGGCGTCAAGCTCGACCGCCCGGAAAGCATCGTCGCCCCGCCGCGCAGGTGACCTCGGCCCTGCCCGCTCCGGGCCGCATCGCGCCCTGGGGCTGGCCGCTGATCGCCGTTCGGCTTTCGGCGATGCTCGCGATGCTGGTTGCCTGCACCGCGCTCTATTACATCGCCGCGCCGTTCGCATCGCGCAATCCTGTGCCGCGCTGGTTCCTGCGTAGCATTGCCGCCATTGCCGGTGTGCGCCTGAGCGTACGCGGAACCCATCCGGCGCGGCGCACCTTCTTCCTTGCCAATCACGTCAGCTGGATCGACATCCCTGCCGTGGCGGGACTTACCGGCAGCGCTTTTGTGGCGCATGACGGGCTGGCGCAGATCGGCCCGTTACGCTGGCTGTGCGGGTTGAACGACACCGTCTTCATCGCCCGCCACGAACGGCGCAGCGTCGCTACCCAGGCAGATCAGGTACGCAGCGCCCTGCGCAAGGCAAGCGCCCTGACGATCTTCCCGGAAGGCACTACCTCGTACGGCGATGAAACGCTGGCATTCAAATCCTCGCTGCTTTCAGCGCTTGAGGATGATGCCGAGGCCGCTCCCATCCCGGTTCAGCCGATCTGGCTGGATTACGGCCCGGAAAGCCGGGACATCGCATGGGTCGGCTCGGAGCCGGGGCTGGACAATGCATTTCGCATCCTTGCACGCCTTCGCCCCGTCGAACTTACCGTGCATTTCCTGCCGCCATTGGGACCGCAAGACCGCGCAGACCGCAAACGCATGGCAGCCGCCGCCCGCGCGGCAATCGACGCTGCGCGGGAGGATCAAGGTTGAAAACTGGGCGACCTGCCCCCGTCGACCGACGCAAGGCGGGCCAGAAGCATAGCCTCTGGCCGCAACGGCGGCCTTACCGCGTGGCGTTGTAAGCCAGCTGGCCATCGTCGAGTTGGAAGCCGACCAGCACCTCGAACGAGGAACGCGCGACGGCGGCCTTAACTTCGGGATCCGACAAAGGATCGACGGCGGCATCGGTGTCGCCCGCCTTGCGCTTGCGGGTGATCCGTTCGCGGATTTCCTGCGGCAGGGTGGCTGCGGCACGGTCGATGAAGGCGTTGACGTTGCCGCTGACCTGTCCGCGCTGTTCGCCGTCGGCAAAGGTCACGGTCACGCTGCCCACGCGCTTGCTGATGACAGCGCTGCCGCCCTGCAGCACGGTCACGAAGTACGGCAGTGTCACCTGGCGGGCGCCGGACGTGTCGTTGCGGCGGGCCTGCACCTGGAAGGCGATATTGGCGGTCACCTTTTCGCCGACGTCCTGGTCGCACTGGGTGCGCACGTCGGTCATCGCCGCGACAAGGTCGATGTTCGGCGCGGTGCGATCGCCCGCGCTGCGGAACAGGGTAACGTCGCCGGTATACTCGGGGATGCCGACAGCCGGGCACTTCGAGCGTATCGAGGTAATGCCCACGCCCTGGTCGACCACGATCTCCCCCTTGGTCTTGCACCCGCTCAGCGCGGACATCGCAGCTGCGGAGCACAGGACAGTGGCAGTCAGGCGGCGTGCATTCATCGTCACTTCCTTGAGATGGCGTGCGCTTGCCCTAGCGATGCAAGCGGCAAAGCGCTAGAGGGCCCATTATGAACGCGCCCTTTCCGTCCACGACGTCGTCGCCCGCAATCGGCTCATCCGAGGCCCTGTTGCCCATCCGCCTGCTGATTGCCGCCCCGCGCGGCTTCTGTGCCGGAGTCGACCGGGCGATCGAGATCGTCGAACGCGCGATCGAGATCTACGGGGCACCGGTCTACGTGCGCCACGAAATCGTCCACAACAAGTTCGTGGTCGACAGCCTGAAGGCCAAGGGCGCCGTCTTCGTCGAGGAACTGGACGAAGTGCCTGATGGCGTTCCAGTGATCTTCAGCGCGCACGGCGTGCCCAAGTCGGTGCCCGCCGCCGCAAACAAGCGCGGTCTGGAGTGGCTGGACGCGACCTGCCCACTGGTCAGCAAGGTCCACCGCCAGGCGGAACGCCAGATCGAGGCTGGACGCCACATCCTGTTCATCGGCCACGCCGGGCACCCGGAAGTGATCGGCACCTTCGGCCAGGTCCCCGACGGCAACATGACCCTCGTCGAGACGGTCGAGGATGTCGATCGCCTCGAATTTGATGCCGAGACGGAGCTTTCCTACCTATCGCAGACCACGCTGTCGGTCGACGATACCGCCGCGATCATCCAGGCGATCCAGGATCGCTTCCCTCAGGTCATCGCGCCCAAGGCCGAGGACATCTGCTATGCGACGTCCAACCGTCAGGCCGCCGTCAAGCAGATCGCGCCGCAGTGCCAGCTGGTACTGGTGATCGGCGCGCCCAACAGTTCCAACTCGCTGCGCCTCGTGGAAGTCGCCCAGCGCGAAGGCGCAGCCTCGCAGCTGATCCAGCGGGCGAGCGAGATCGATCCGGCCTGGCTGGACGGGGTCGATACAATTGGCCTCACCGCCGGTGCCTCCGCTCCGGAGGAACTGGTCAACGAAGTCATTACGCGCATCAAAGAACTGCGCGCCGTGGAGGCCGAGGAATTCGTGACCACGAAAGAACACATGACCTTCAAGCTGCCCCGCCAGCTGGTTGGCTGAAGGACGCGTAACAATGGCAGTCTACACACGGCTCGGCGCGGAGGAGATGGCCGTCATCATCTCGGCGTTCGACGTCGGCACGCTGGTTTCCGCCAAGGGCATCGCCGAGGGCGTCTCCAATAGCAACTGGTTGATCGAGACGCAGGATGCGGCCGGATCGGCGCGGCGCTTCATCCTGACGATGTACGAGAGCCGGACCGAAGTGGCGGAACTGCCGTTCTTCCTTGACCTGCTCGACCATCTGGCCGCCAAGCACTGCCCCGTGCCGCGCACCATGCATGACAGCGAAGGCGCCAGCCACCGCCTGCACCAGACGCCCGAAGGCACCAAGGCGCTGGCGCTGATCGAGTTCCTGCCGGGCGTCTCGGTTTCCGAACCCACTCCGGCGCAGGCCCGCGCGGTAGGCGGGGCGCTTGCTCAGATCCATCTGGCCGCAGCCGATTTCCCGGCTTCGCGCACCAATTCGCTGGCGCTGGCCGACTGGCAACAACTGCTGCGCGACTGCGGGCGCGAGGGGCTCGAATCGATCCACCCGGAACTGGGCCATATCGTCGAGCGCGAACTGGCCCTGCTCGCCGCCCGCTGGCCGCGCGATCTGCCGAGCGGCGTCATCCACGCCGACCTGTTTCCCGACAATGTCCTGATGCTGGGCGACACTGTTACAGGGCTCATCGATTTCTACTTCGCCTGCACCGATCTGTTTGCCTACGACGTTGCGGTGACTCACGCAGCCTGGTGCTTCAGCCCTGACGGCACTCGTTTCCTGCCCGCGCTTTCCGATGCGCTGATGGCGGGTTACAGCGCCGTGCGCCCGCTGAGCCCGGCCGAACATGCCGCCCTGCCGCTGCTGGCACGCGGCGCGGCGATGCGCTTCCTGGCCACCCGCGCTTACGACTGGCTGAACACCCCGGCCGATGCGCTGGTGACGCCCAAGGACCCGATGGCCTTCGCCCGGCGTCTCGAATTCTATGCCGATCCGGCGAACGCCAACATCTTTGGGGAGATTTCCGGCTCATGAAGAAGGTCGATATCTTCACCGACGGCGCCTGCAAGGGCAATCCCGGCCCCGGCGGCTGGGGGGTATTGCTGCGCATGGGTGAGCACGAAAAGGAAATGTCCGGCGGCGAGCCCGACACGACCAACAACCGCATGGAAATGACCGCCGCGATCAAGGCGCTGGGCGCGCTGATAGAGCCCTGCGAGGTCACCCTCCACACCGACAGCAAGTACGTAATCGACGGGATCACCAAGTGGGTCCACGGCTGGAAAAAGAAGGGCTGGATCAATTCCAGCAAGCAGCCGGTGCGCAATGCCGACCTGTGGCACGACCTGATCGAGGCATCGGGCCGCCACAAGGTCGAATGGCAATGGGTACGCGGCCATAGCGGCCACGTCGAGAACGAGCGCGTCGACAAACTCGCGAGCGATGCGGCGAAGGCTGCGGCGTAGAACCGGCTTATAGAGACTACCCTCGTTGACGAATCGCCCTGTGGAGGGAATTTGCAAGCGCCCCTCAAGGACAGCCTGCGCACCGAACTAAGCGCTCTGGTCACTCCCGGCCCGCGCATGGCGGACGAATGGGCCTGCGTGGCCTCGGTGATGCTGGCAATCGTGCTGGCCCATGCGATGGGCGCGGGCATGGTATCATGGGCCGCGTTCAGCGCCTTCGTCCTGCTTAAGAGCGACGTTTCCGAAACACTGCTGCGCGGCGTCATGCGCATCGCCGGCACCGCTCTGGGTTCAGGCCTTGCGCTGGCGGTTGTGCCATATGCGGCGCGTTCGCTGCCGCTCTCGATGATCGCCGCCGCACTGGTGGGTGCGGTGGGGCTATACGGCATGCTCACCGCGCGGCGGGCTTATGCCTGGCTGCTGTTCGGCCTGACCTTCGAGATGATCCTGCTCGACAAGATCGACCGCCCCGACCTCGACACTATCGGCTTCGCCCAGACCCGGCTGCTGGAAGTGATCGCAGGCACCATCGCCTGTACCATCGTCAGCCTGACGGCGGGCGCGCTGGCGGGCAAGCGCTGGTGGGCGGACCGCAAGCCCGCGCCTGCCCGGATGCGCTGGCAGCCCCATGCGGCCCGCCATGCCGCGCAGGCGGGGCTGGCCATTGCCGTGTTGCCGCTGCTGCATGCACTGTTCGATTTGCCCGAGTTGCCGCAGGCCGCGGTCACCATCATGGCGGTGATGATCGTGCCCGTCGCCGGGATCGGTGCCAGCGGTTTCGTTCCGGTATCGCGCCGCCTGCTCCACCGCGCGCTGGGCTGCATGGCCGGCGGCGCGCTGGCCCTTGCCGTGCTGCTACTGGCGCAGGGGAGCGCGCCGGTGCTTATCGCGGGGACCTGCATCGGCATCGTCATCGGCCGCCACATCGAGAACGGCCTTCCCCGGGTGACCTATCTGGGCCTGCAGTTCACGCTGGCGGTGCTGGTCGTGCTGGTGCCCGACAGCTACGCCGACGCGCGGATCGGCCCGGCGATACAGCGCCTTGTCAGCGTGTTCGTGGGCATGGCCGTGCTCGAACCGGTGCTGCTGACGTGGCACTTCCTGGCTCCGGGGCGCAAAGCCCCGGCGCAGACCCCGGATGCCGGCAACACAGAGTGAGCGTCAATCCGTGGTGGTATCGACCACGTCTGCGGGCGGGCCATTCTTCTTGATCGATTCGATCGCGTTTTTCGCACCCGCCTTGCTCGAATAGCCTTCGGTCCAGAACATGGTTTCGGAGTTGTGGCAGAAGTAGGCGACGAACTCGCCGGCCTTGTTTTTGCGGATTTCGAAACGGTGGGCCATCACGACTCTCCCAAGGGTTTGTTCCCAGGCCCAGAGATGAGCAAGCACCGCGCCGCGATGCAAGTGTGCTAAAGGCTCCTCAAGCGTTTTTCAGGTGAACCGAGCGGGCGCATAAGCTGCTGGGTCGACCGCGCCGGGGCCCGCGCGCGTCAGCAGCCGCGCGGCGAGATCGGCGGCGGCTGGCGCGGTCTGGATGCCGAAGCCGCCCTGCCCCGCAAACCAGAAGAACGCCGCGTCCTGCGGGGCGAAACCGTATACCGGCAGCCGGTCGGGCGCGAAGGAGCGCAGGCCCGCCCAGCGGTGCTCCACGCGGCGGACCGGCCAGTCGACCACCTGCTCGAAACGGTCGACCGCCAGTGCCACATCGATCTCCTCGGGCGCGGCATCGCAGGGCGCGCTGGGCGTCTCGTCATGTGGGCTGAGCCAGAGGCGGCCGCTCTCCGGCTTGAAGTAGAAGCGGCCCGCCACGTCCAGCACCAGTGGCAGATCGCCTGGCACCGGCCCGTCGACCGCGATCTGGGCCACGGTGCGGCGATAGGCCGCGATGCCCAGCGGGCCCAGCCCTGCCAGCCGTGCCACCGCATCGGCCCAGGCCCCGGCGGCATTCACCAGCACGCCCGCAGCAACACAGCGCCCGTCCGCCAGAGCCAGCATCCAGCCCGAAGCGGTGCGCTCGGCCCCCAGCAGCCCGGCGCGGCACCATAGCTGCGCGCCCTGACGGTGCGCCTGCGCCAGGTAGTGCTGGTGCAGCGCGGCGACGTCGATGTCGCAGGTGCTGGGCTCAAACGCGCCGCTGGTCCAGTCCGCGCGCAGGTTCGGCACGCGGACTTCAAGGCCGGCGCGGTCCAGCAGTTCGATTTCGACGCCAACGGCGCGGTATCGCGCGGCGAAGGCAGCAACGTCATCCTCCTGCCCGGCGCGGCCGATGGTCAGCGCCCCGCGCGGTGTCAGCACGCCGAGATCCCGCAGGACCGGCCCCGAGGCCGTGGTCAGCGGCTGTACGCCGGGGCCGCCGTAGCTTTCGGTCCAGAATGCTGCGGAGCGGCCGGTGGCGTGATGGCCGGGGCGTTCCTCCGCCTCGACCAGCAGGATGCGCGCATCGCCCCGCGCACCGATCGCGGCGGCGAGCGAAGCGCCGGCCATTCCGGCACCGACGATGACGATATCGAACGCTGCATCCATTGCGCTCAGCCCCTAGCGGGGGCGTGCCGGTTCAGGAAGTGCTTGATGGCGTCCAGAGCGCGGTCCCTCACGGGGTCGACTTCGCGCAGGATCTCATGGCGGCACTCGCTGCCGAACGAGACCAGTTCGCCTTGCGGCAGACGCGCGGCGGCACGGCGAATCGCGGGCCAGGAAACAAGCGCGTCGATACTGGTGCCCAGCAGCAGCACCGGCACGGTGACCGCCTCCAGCACGCCGGGGCGTTCCAGCATGTGCATCGAGGCAAGGCCGCGCTCCACCCAGCCCCAGCTTGCCGGACCCATGGCGATCGCGGGTCGCGCGCGGCGCCACCACTCCTCGTCGTCGTAGCGACCGTCGTCATGGGTCAGCAGCAGGCTGCGCGCACGAGGGCCGGCGCCGGGTTTCTCGCCGCCCTTCCATGCAGGACGGCTCGGATCGCCCAGCGCGACGATCCCGCGCGCGACGGGGTGCAGGACGCTGGCGGGAATCCAGGCCGGATGAATGCCCAGCATCGGCGCGGACAGGACCACTGCATCGGGCTTCACCGCCCCTTGTGCGACCGCGCGCAGAACGAGATGCCCGCCCATCGAATGCCCCACGGCCACATGAGGCCCCGGCGTGCTGGCCGCCCAGTCCGCGAAAAGCGCGGCATAATCATCCACCCAGACCGAGAAGTCGGACACATGCCCGGTCGTCGCATCGCGGCCCAGCCGGCCCGACCCGCCCTGCCCGCGCCAGTCCGCCGAGGTCACCTGCCAGCCTTCGCGGTGCCAGCCGTCCAGCGTCTCCAGCCACTTCTCGTAAGCATCGCCCCGGCCCGGCATGAACAGGATCGAACCGCGCCGCTGTCCCTCAGTGAGGACCGGCCAGTCGATCCGGCGCAGCGCGTGGCCATCAGGCAGCGACCAGCGCGATTCGACCGCCTCGGGCGGGATCGCGCGCCGGGCTGCGGATGAAGGGGCTGCGGACTGGAGGATGGTCTCGATGGCGGATGTCACTTCGGGAATATCGCTGAAAAGGGGGTCACGCGGGCGGAGGGCGATCTTGGTTACTATTTGGTAGTGGTGCCCGGAGTACAGAGATCCCGATCCAAAGGGACAATCGCATGACGGGCGCCGTTTTTTCGTATCTGCTGCTGGCCGCATTGGCAACGGCGCTGCTAACCGCAGCGCTGACCGACCTGCGCCGGCGCGAGATCAACAACTGGCTCAATACGACCATCGCCCTGGCCGCGCCGCTGTGGTGGCTGGCGATGGGTCTTGGCCCGCTCGACATCGCGCTCCAGCTTACCCTTGCCGCCGTGACTTTCGCGGTGGCCTGCCTGCTGTTCATCGCCGGACAGATGGGCGGAGGCGACGTGAAGCTGCTGGGCGCGCTGGCGCTGTGGTTCACGCCGTCCAGCTTCTGGGACCTGGTGGTGCTGATGGCGCTTCTGGGCGGCGGCGGTTCGATTGCGATGGCCGCCCTCAACATGAAGCGCGAGCCCGGCGAATCGGTGCGCGACGCCCTTGCCGTAGTGGCCGCGCTGGCATGGGTATGGGGCGCCTGCGCCGTGGTGTTCGCCGTGGCGACCGGCCGTCCGATCGTCAGCGGCGAAACCGTCTCGGCCCTGTTCGACCGGCTGCCGGGTGTCTGGGCGCTGATGCTGGGCGTGATCGTTGCCCTGACGCTGTTCATGGCGGGCCTGCGCCACATGATGCGCCGCCAGAAGTCGCGGCTCGAAATTCCTTACGGCATTGCCATCGCCGCCGCCGGGCTCTGGGTCATGGGCGCGCAAACGCTTGCGGCGGCCCGCTTCGCGGCCTGACGCGCGGCTCAACGGGGTGAACCCGTTCTTAACCAATTTACCCGATAAGGCTTGCTGAGATTCGGGGTTTTTCAAGGGGCTTATCCAGCCATGGACAGGAAGAAGGTGGTGCTGCTCGCAGTGGCGCTGCTCATCGCAGCATTCACCGCATTTGCAGCAAGGTCGATGTTCGCAGGCGGCGCCGCGCCGCAGGCCGAAGCCGTGGCCGCGCAGCCCAAGGGCCCCAAGGTCCTTGTCGCCCAGCGCGCGCTGCCGGTCGGCACGATCATCACCGCCGATTCGGTGTCCTTCCAGGGATGGCCCGACGAGCTGGTGAAGGACGCCTACTACATCGAGGGCGAGGCCGACATGTCCAAGCTGCTCGGCACCGTGGTGCGCTTCCCGATCACGGCTGGCCAGCCGCTCACCCAAGGTTCGCTCGTCGCTCCCGGTGACCGCGGCTTCCTCGCCGCTGCCCTCGCCCCCGGCATGCGCGCCATCACCATCCCCGTTTCCGCCAAGACCGGCGTAGGCGGCTTCGTGTTCCCTGGCGACCGCGTCGACCTCATGCTCACCCAGGACGTGAAGGGCGAAGGCAGCGGCGATTCGCTGCGCACCGCCGAGACGATCCTGCGCAACCTGCGCGTGCTCGCCACCGATCAGGCCACCGACAGCGAAGTCGTCGACGGCAAGACCGTGGTTCACGCCTTTCGCACCGTCACCCTCGAAGTCACTCCGCGCATCGCCGAAAAGGTCGCCGTCGCGCAGGAGATCGGCGAGATCAGCCTGTCGCTGCGCGCCATCGCCGACAACCAGGGCGAATTCGAACGCATCCTCGCCAACGGCGACGTCAAGGTTCCCGAAGGCGCCACGCGCGAGCAGGAAGAATCGCTGATGAAGCAGGCGATGGGCAAGCCGCTCGAAGGCAACACCACTTACGTCACCGGCGGCGACGTCTCGCGCTTCCAGCGCTCGACCATGCCGACGGCCTCCGCGCCAGCCCCCGTGTCCGGCCCCGCTCCTCAGGTTGTCTCTGCAAGCGGCCAGCCGGTGCGAAGCGGACCGGTGGTACGCGTCACGCGCGGCAAGGAAACCACCGAGGAGCCCGTGGGCAAGCCGTGATGACCATTCGCCACATGCAGCGGCCTTCTGCCGCCCGTTTCACCGCCTTTGGGGGCACCACGATGAAGCCCGTTCTTCTCAAGAGCATATTGGTCGCCGCCTGCGCGATCACGCCCCTGGCCGCCGGCATCGCCGCGCCGGCGGGCGCCCAGTCGGCAAGCCCTTCGGTCGTGCGCCCGGTGCAGGACGTCACGCTGTCGATCGGCAACGGCCAACTCGTCACCGTGGCGGGCGCCATGACCGACGTGTTCGTCGCCAACGAGTCGGTTGCGGACGTGCAGGTGAAGTCGGCCCGCCAGCTCTACATCTTCGGGAAGGGCGGCGGCACCACCACCGTCTATGCCAGCAATGCTGCGGGCGCCGTGGTCTGGTCCGGTACGGTTCGCGTCGGCTCCAACCTCGACAGCGTCGATTCCATGCTGCGCCTGGCGATGCCCGAGGCGAAGATCGCGGTTTCCACAATGGGTTCCAGCACGTTTCTGCTGACCGGAACCGTGCGTAACCCGGAAGACGCGGCCGAGGCCGAGCGCCTCGTCAAAGCCTTTTCCGGCAAGGATGCGAACGTCATCAGCCGCCTGCGCATGGCAACGCCGCTACAGGTCAACCTGCAGGTGCGCATCGCCGAAGTCAGACGCTCGCTGGTGAAGTCGCTGAGCGTCAAGCTGGCGACGCTGGACTCAACGGGTGGCTTCAAGTTCGGTGTGGGCCAGGGCGGCGCGATCGGCACTCAGTTCAACACGGGCCGCGTCCTCGGCGTGGGCACAGGCGCTACCAGCCAGGTCGGGATCGACCCGCTCACCGGTGAACTCGCCAGCCTCCCCGGCTCCGACGTTAGCGCAACGGCGACGGGCACGACCCTCGGCTTTGCCGGGAAGCTGCTGGGCCTGAACCTGCTGGGCGCGCTCGACGCGGGTGAGACCATCGGCCTCGTCAGCACGTTGGCGCAGCCCAACCTCACCGCGCTTTCGGGGGAAACCGCCGACTTCCTCGCCGGCGGCGAATATCCGATCCCCATCAGCCAGGGTTTAGGCGCCACCTCGGTGGAATACCGCAAGTACGGCGTCAGCCTCAGCTACACCCCCACCGTGCTGGCCAATGGTCGCATCTCCATGCGCGTGCGCCCGGAAGTGTCGGAACTGTCGACCGAAGGTGCTGTTTCGCTGGGAGGCTACACGATCCCGGCTCTGACCGTGCGCCGCACCGAAACGACCGTGGAACTCGGCTCCGGCCAGAGCTTCATGATCGCCGGCCTGCTGAGCAACAACACCGCCAACTCGATCCAGAAGATGCCTGGCGCCGGCGATCTGCCGATCCTCGGCTCGCTGTTCCGTTCCACCGGCTACCGGCGCGGCGAAACCGAACTGGTGATCGTGGTGACGCCCTACCTCGTCAACCCGGTGGACGGCTCGCAGATCGCGCTGCCGACCGACGGCTTCAATTCGCCCAATGAACTCCAGCGCCTGCTGGGCAACATGGGTAGCGACGGTGTCAGCGGCGCCAAGCGTTCCGGCCCGACGCAGGCCCCCTCTTCCACCGTCCCCAGCGTCGGAGCGGCCGAAAGCAAGGCCCCGTCACGCACCACATCGGGCGATACCGCCAAGCCCGGCTTCAGCCTGAAGTGAAAAAGGTGAACTCCATGCGACACCGCACATTTTCTTCCGCTGGGCTTATCCTCGCGCCCATGCTGGCTCTGGCCCTTGCAGGCTGCGGCGGTATCCCGTCCAACCGTTCGATGGAATCGGTCCACCAGCCGGTGGTCGAGAGGGCCGACTACACGCTCGACCTGACCACGGGCGGCGGCAATGGCAGCGGCCTAGCCTATGGCGAACAGGGCCGCCTTTCCGGCTGGTTCGAAGCCATGGGCCTCAAGTACGGCGACCGTGTCTATGTCGACGATCCCGCCGCCAACCCGGCGACGCGCGGTGCGGTCGAAGCCGTCGCCTCGCGCTACGGCATCTTCCTCAGCGATCAGACGCCGCAAAGCGCCGGCTACGTGGCGCCGGGCACTGCCCGCGTGTTCATAACCCGCTTCAAGGCGACCGTGGCCGGCTGCCCGGACTGGTCCGCGAACAGCGACGCCAATCCGACCAACGGCCTGTCCACCAACTTTGGCTGTGCGACCAACGCCAACGTCGCGGCGATGGTCGCCAACCCCGAGGACCTGATCCACGGCAGCCGGGATACCGGCATCACGGTGGTGACGACTTCGAACAAGGCCATCGACGCCTATCGCAACGCACCTACGACCGGCCAGGGCAGCGCCATCTCCCAGACCGGCACCAAGGGGAACTGAGCCATGAACGCACCCTGGAAATCCGGTGGCCCCGGCGGCCGCGATCAGTTCGCGGCATTCCTGTGCGACGATGCCTCGCTCGACGTGGTGCGCACCCTTGCCACCGACCTCGGCTGGCATTCCGAAAAGTGCAACAAAGGCGGTCTGCGTAGCGCCGTACAGTCGCTGTCGATCACCGCCAGTCCCAACATTCTGCTGGTCGACCTTTCGGAAAGCGGCGATCCGCTGAGCGACATCAACGCTTTGGCCGAAGTGTGCGAGCCGGGGACGGTCGTCGTCGCGGTGGGCCAGGTCAACGACGTGCGTCTTTACCGCGATCTCATCGCCAGCGGCATCCACGACTATCTGCTCAAGCCGCTGCAACCCTCGCATGTGCGCGATTCGCTGGCCCATGCTCAGGCCACATTCGCGGCGCCGCGCGTTCATGATGCCGCCGCTTCCAAGCAGCACATCTCGACCGCCGTTATCGGCACGCGCGGCGGCGTCGGCGCGTCCACCCTGGCGACCTCGCTCGCCTGGCTGTTCAGCGCCGACCACAAGCTGCCGACCGCGCTGCTGGATCTCGACATCCACTTCGGCACGGGCGCGCTGTGCCTCGATCTGGAGCCGGGCCGCGGCCTTACCGATGCGATCGAGAACCCCAGCCGCATCGACGGCCTGTTCATCGAACGCGCGATGATCCGCGCGAACGACAACCTCGCGATCCTTTCCGCCGAGGCCCCGATCAACACCCCGCTGATGACCGACGGCACGGCTTTCATACAGCTCGAGGAGGAATTCCGTTCCGCCTTCGAGATGACCGTCATCGACATGCCGCGCAACATGCTGATCAACTTCCCGCAATTGGTCGCGAACCTGAACGTGGTGGTCCTCGTGACCGAGATGACGCTGGCCTCGGCGCGCGACACGATCCGCATGCTGTCGTGGTTCAAGGGCAATGCCCCCCAGACCCGTATCATCATCGTCGCCAACAAGGTGCAGACCGCGCTGGCCGAGATCAGCAAGGCCGATTTCGAGGCTTCGATCGAGACCAGGATCGACTTCCTGATCCCCTACGATCTCAAGGCCGCCTCGATGGCCGCGAAGCTGGGCCAGACCTTCGCCGACGCCAACCGCGCCAGCAAGGCCGGGTCGGTGATGCGTGATCTGGCCCGGACTATCGCCGATACCGGCGACGATCACATCGTTTCGGCTCCCAAGACATCGCTGTTGGGCAAGATCGACTTTAAGTCGATGATGCCCAAGGCGAAGAAGAAGGCGCAGGCCGCGGCGCAGTGATGCACCGCCGGCAGGCTCGGGCGTAAAGGCACGGCAAGGCTATGAACTTTCTCCAGCTCATCACGGTCGCAGCGGGCCTTTCCGGCGTGCTGCTGCTGCTCTGGGCAGCTTTTTCAGGGCCGTCGCCGGACAAGGAATCGACGCGCCGCCTGAAATCGGTGCGTTTGCGGCACTCGGCGGACGGCAAGGACCGGCTCGAGGCGCAGATGCGCAGGGCCGTGGCCGCTCGCAAGCCCAAGGGGCACCACATCGCCGGCTCCGGCTCGCGAACGGAAGCGCTGGCGCTGCGCCTGGACCGCTCGGGCAAGAAGTGGACGATCAAACAGTACCTTTACGGCTCTGTCGGCTTGGGTGGCGCCATCGCGCTGCTGCTGTTCCTGAAGACTGGAGCACTGTTCCTCGCCCTGGCATTCGGCGCCTTCGTGGGCGCCGGCCTGCCACACATGGTGCTGAATTTTTTCGTCAAGAAGCGCACCAACGCCTTCACCATCAAGTTCGCCGACGCCATTGACCTGCTCGTGCGCGGCCTGCGCTCGGGCCTGCCGGTCTCCGAAACGCTCACGATCGTCTCGCAGGAAGTCCCCGGCCCCGTGGGTGAAGAGTTCAAGCTCGTCACCGACCGTATGAAAGTGGGCAAGACCATGGAGGACGCCCTCCAGGAAACCGCCGACCGGCTTGGCATTTCCGAGTTCAACTTCTTCTGCATCACCCTGGCGATCCAGCGCGAAACCGGCGGCAACCTCGCCGAGACGCTGGCGAATCTTTCCGACGTGCTGCGCAAGCGTGCGCAGATGAAGCTCAAGATCCGCGCGATGAGCTCGGAATCCAAGGCCTCGGCCTATATCGTCGGCTCGCTGCCCTTCATCGTCACCATCATGATCTACTGGGTGAACCCCAAGTATATCGGTGAATTCATGGTCGACGAACGCCTGATGGTCGCCGGTATGGGCGGCGCGATCTGGATGGGTATCGGCGCCTTCATCATGGCCAAGATGGTCAGCTTCGAAATCTGATCGAGAAGGCAGGACAACACCCATGCTCGACCAACCCGCTGGTCCCACCCTCCTCGGCTTCGACGTCACCCTCGTCGGCACCCTGCTATCGCTGGTTGCTGCTGCCGCGGTGATCCTCGCGATCTATTCGGCGATCACCATCCGCGATCCGATGGCAAAGCGCGTCAAGGCGCTCAACCAGCGCCGCGAAGCTCTCAAGCTGGGCCTCGCCACGACTGCCCGCAAGCGCCAGAGCCTGGTGCGCCGCAACGACACCACCGACAAGATGGGCGCGTTTCTGGGCGGCGCCAAGATGCTCCAGGACAGCCAGATCAAGGAGATCCAGCAGAAGCTGGCCCAGGCGGGCATCCGCAACAAGGAGTGGGCCGTCGCGGTCGTCTTCGCGCGCCTTGTCGCGCCGATCGTGCTGGGCGGCCTGGCCGCACTGGTAATCTACGCGATCGACTACTTCCCGGAATGGAGTTCCTTCAAGAAGTTCATGGCCTTCGCGGCCATGGTCCTGGCAGGCTACAAGGGCCCGGATGTCTTCATCAAGAACCTGATCACCAAGCGTACCGATGCGATCCGCAAGGGTTTGCCCGATGCGCTCGACCTTCTGGTGATCTGCGCCGAAGCCGGCCTCACCGTCGACGCCGCCTTCGAGCGCGTGTCGCGCGAACTGGGCCGTGCCTACCCGGAACTGGGTGACGAATTCTCGATGACCTCGATCGAACTGTCGTTCCTCCACGAACGCAGGCAGGCGTTCGAGAACCTCGCCTACCGCGTCAATCTGGAAGCGGTGAAGGGCGTCGTCACCACCATGGTGCAGACCGAACGCTACGGCACCCCGCTCGCCTCGGCGCTGCGCGTGCTCTCGGCGGAATTCCGTAACGAACGCATGATGCGCGCCGAGGAAAAGGCCGCGCGCCTGCCTGCGATCATGACCGTGCCGCTGATCCTGTTCATCCTGCCCACACTCTTCGTGGTCATCCTTGGTCCGGCGGCCTGCTCGATCGGCGACGCCTTCTCCGGGGGAGATCCGCACCCGGCCAAGCCGGGCTGACGATCACGGGCCGCGCGCCTAAACGGGCGTTTCCACCAGATCGACGACTTCGAACACGAAACTCGTCCAGCCGCGCATTCGCGCCGCGTCGTCCAGGGCAGCACGCTTCTTCTTCGCTTCCGCCAGCGAGCGTGCATGGCCCCAGAACACTTCGGTCTTGCCGTTCTGCAACTGCGCCACCACGCGCCAGTAATGCGTGAGGGGATCGCCGGTGGGGCCGATCGTCTTGACGTAGCCATCCGGCATCGTCGCGGTGAGGTAGCGCTTTTTTCGGGCCATGCAGCCCCCCTGTCAGGCCGGCACGCGGTCGGCAACAGCGCCGCGGATCCGCAGCAGCCAGCTTTGGCCAAACTCAGCGCGCAAGGATCCCCGCCATGATGATGTCGATGGTGTGTTCGCGGTAGCGGTCGCGCAGTTCTTCCGTCAGCGAATCCTGATCGAAACAATGCTTGAGCACCAGCCGCGCCGAAAAGAAGCGGTCCACCGCCCCGGTGACGGTGAAGTAGAACAGCTGCGGGTCTATCTCGCGGAACACGCCCGCCTTCACGCCGTCACCGATCAGCTGCTCGTAAGCGCGGTAGATCGGTGAGAGGTAGCAGTCGGCAATCCGCCGCGCCTCGGTGTCGTCGCTCTCGCGCACCATCCGCATGGTCAGGCGGTTGAGGTAAGGCACCTCGTAGAAAGTGTCGACAACCTTCCACAAGTGCCGCCGCAGCTTGGCCTCCGGCTCCCACTCGTCCTTGGCTACCAACGCGTCGACGCTGCTGACGATGGCCTGCCAGTCGCGGTCGAGCAGCGCCTTCAGAAGCCCCGCCTTGTTGCCGAAATAGTACTTCACCAGCGCCGAGTTAAGCCCGGACCGCAGCGACAGTTCGGACAGCGAGATGTCGACCACATCGCCGTCGCGCATGATCGCGCTGGCAGTATCGAGCAGCATGGCGCGCGCGCCCGGAGGGACGGCAACGTCGCCCGATGCTGGGCCGTTCGGCAAGGCGGAACGCTCCTTCATGGCAGCCTTACTTCGGCCCCAGGCGGATCGCGCCGTCGAGACGCACGGATTCGCCATTCATATAATCGTGCTCCAGCAGAAACAGAGCCAGCTTGGCGTAT
The DNA here is from genome assembly GCF_001046635.1 of Novosphingobium barchaimii LL02. Taxonomy (GTDB): domain Bacteria; phylum Pseudomonadota; class Alphaproteobacteria; order Sphingomonadales; family Sphingomonadaceae; genus Novosphingobium; species Novosphingobium barchaimii. Next base: position 171,931 of record NZ_KQ130452.1, on the reverse strand, counting down.
TCCTCTGCCTTGCCCAGCCGCTTGGGGAACGGCACCATCGCGGCGAGCGCGTCCTGCACGCCCTGCGGCATCCCGGCCATCATCGGCGTCTCGAAAATACCGGGCAGGATGGTGTTGACGCGGATGCCCTCGCTCATGAGATCGCGCGCGACAGGCAGTGTCATCGCCAGCACGCCGCCCTTGGACGCGGCATAGGCGGCCTGCCCGATCTGCCCGTCCTGCGCCGCGACGGACGCTGTATTGACGATGGCCCCGCGCGATCCCGCCTCGTCGAGCGGCGCCAGCGTCGCCATGCCTGCGGCCGACTTGCTGATGCAGCGAAACGTGCCGACGAGGTTGATGGCGATGGCTTTCTCGAACAGCGCCATGTCGTGCGCGCGCGGCTCGCCGGTTTCACGGTTCTTGCCCACGGTCTTGGCAGCGGGGGCGATCCCTGCGCAGTTAACCAGCACGCGCTCCTGCCCGTTCTCGGCGCGCGCCCTCGCGAACCCGGCCACGACGCTCTCCTCATCGGTGACGTTGACCGCGCAGAAAACCCCGCCCACTTCGGCCGCAACCGCCTCGCCAGCCTCGGTATTGAGATCGAAGATCGACACCTTGACGCCCCTGGCGGCCAACGCCCGCGCCGTGGCGGCGCCCAGCCCCGAGGCGCCCCCGGTGACGACCGCGGCGAGCGTGCTATCAAGCTTCATCCCGAACAATCCTTTCGCTGCATCGGCCCTAGGCTCATTCGGCAGACCCGGACAAGCATTTCGACGGCGCAATTTAATCAAACGATTAAATCGCAAGCGAGCAACGGTCAATCCGTTCGCCGACAGCTTTCTCGACCGGCGCAACAGGATTTCACCACGGCGATAAGAGGCGTAAGATTGCTGCCGGATAATGCGCAAATGCAACAGGTCTGTTGTTGCCGGCAACCCTCCGGAATCCTGCCTGTCTCGATGCCGCATTGCACAACGTTGCAAGCGTCCGTTGCAACATTGCAACATTGGCGCAGGCAATTTGTGCGCCATTGGCAAATGGGATTGAAAGGCTGTGCTTGCGGAGCAACAAGCACTCCATGGCAATCGGGTTGCGCGTGCGCATCTCGAAAGCTGGCAACGGGTCACTTGGTGGAATTGGTCACGCATCCACCCGGGGAACGACGCAACAAGGGACACACAAGTGAAAAAAACCTTCCAGAAGGCCGCCCTCCGGGGCGCGACCTGCCTGTCGGCAGCATCGTTGGCGCTCTTCGCAATTCCGGCTTTCGCTCAGGACACCACCCCCCAGGCAGCAGATGAAGCCGACGCCGACGTGGGCGAAGCCATCGTCGTCACCGGCTCGCGCATCCAGACGGGCGCGCCCACCACGGCCGCTCCGGTCCAGGTGCTCGGTTCGGAACAGATCCAGAGCACCGGCTCGGTGAACATCCAGGAAACGCTACTCAAGAACCCGGTGTTCGGCACGCCAACCTATTCGCGCACCAATACCTCGTTCTCGACCAGCGGCGCCGGTCTGGCGACGGTCGACCTTCGCAACCTCGGCATCGACCGCACCCTGGTCCTGATCAACGGCCGCCGCGTCGTCTCGGGCGTCCCGGGCAGCGCCGCCGTCGATCTCAACATGATCCCGGTGCAGATGCTCGACCGCGTCGAGACCCTGACCTCGGGCAGCGCCTCGGCCGTCTACGGTTCGGACGCGGTCGCGGGCGTAGTCAACTTCGTGCTGAAGGACGACTTCCAGGGCATGCAGTTCGACGTGAAGTCGGGCATCGCCGAAACCGGCGACAACTACACGCTCGACACCAGCGTGATGCTGGGCGGCAACTTCGACGACGGTCGCGGTAACGCAACCCTGTTCGTGGGCTACTCGGAACAGGGCGCAGCCTACATGCGCAACCACAAGACCGAAGCCGGTCGTTCCGACGTGGATAGCATCTCGGCGCTTCTCGTCGGCGAAAGCGACAGCCCGTTCGACAAGTATGCACCCTATTACTCGGGCTACATTCCCCAGGGCACGTACTACACCGACAACGGCGCGTTCACGTACGGCCCCGGCGGCGCACTTCAGCCCTGCGTCGCCACCAACGTCGCAACCTGCTCGAACTCGCTCGGCACCGGCACCGGCCCGACCGGCTTCAACCGTACTGCCCAGCGCTACCTCGCCATTCCGGTGCAGCGCTACAGCGCGTTCATGAACGCACATTACGACGTCACGGACAGTATCACTGCGTTCCTCGAAGGTTCGTTTGTGAGCACCAACGCGAAGTCGAACATCGAAGCCTTCCCGTGGGACACGTCCTACGGCTACGCCGACGGCCAGATGCCGATCGAAACGCTCTTCAACGGCGTCACCTATCGTAACCCGTATGTGCCTGACGCGATCTTCAACGATTCTTCGGACACCAACGGCGACGGCCTGCGCGACATCTTCGTCACCAAGCGCCTGAACGACTTCGGCAACCGTACCTCGTCCTCTACGCAGAACACGTTCCGCGTCGTCGGCGGCTTCCGCGGCGAAATCGCCAAGAAGTGGAACTTCGAAGTCTTCGGCAACTACGGCCAGTCGAACATCACCCAGAACGGCACCGGCCAGATCAACGTTCTGAACTTCGTGAATTCGCAGCAGATCATCCCCGATGGCGCTGGCGGCTACCAGTGCGCCAGCGAGGCTGCGCGTCAACAGGGCTGCGTCCCTGCAAACGTCTTCGGCACCGGCAGCCTTGCAAACGCCCTCGACTACCTGCAGGCACCCAGCACCTACACCGCCGTGCAGAAGCAAACCCAGGTCGGCGGCAACATCTCCGGTGGCATCACCAACCCGCTGGGCGCGGACGACATCGGCATCTCGATCGGCGCCGAATATCGCCGTGAAGCCCAGGATGCACGTTGGGACGCTCTCCAGACGGCCGGTCTGAACGGCGGCAATGCCCTTCCGCCCACCGTCGGGAGCTTTGACGTCAAGGAAGTCTATGGCGAAGCCCGACTCCCGCTGGTGACCGACAGCTTCGTCCACGATCTGTCGATCCGCGGCGCGGCGCGTTACTCGAAGTACAGCACCGTTGGCGGCACCTTCAGCTGGAATGCCGGTGCTGAATTCGCGCCGATCCGCGATGTCCGCTTCCGCGCGATGTACGCTCAGACGGTCCGCGCTCCGAACATTGCGGAACTCTTCGCTGGCCGCAGCCAGGACTTCCCGCAGGTGCAGGATCCCTGCGTCGGCATCGGCGCAACCGGTGGCGGCGCACTGGGTGACAACTGCCGCGCGGCTCCGGGCGTCCTTGCCAACATCGCGGCAAACGGCGGTGCCTTCGCGCAGACGCAGTCCGACCTTCAGGGCGTGACCAGCTTCTCCGGCGGCAACCCGAACCTGTCCGAGGAAAAGGGCAAGACCCTTACCCTGGGCATGGTCGTCAACCCGGTGTCGATCGACGCGCTGCGTAACCTGACCCTTACGGTCGATTACTTCCGCGTGAAGATCCAGGACGCGATCGTTCAGACCGATCTGAACTACATCCTGAACCAGTGCTACAACAACAATAACCTGTGCGATTTCATCGTTCGCCGCCCGGCAGTGTCGGGTCCGAATAGCTCGGGTTCGCTTGACGAAGTCAACAGCGGCGTCACCAACTCGGGCGGCGTGAAGACTTCGGGCATCGACGTGACGGTGAACTACACCCACTCGTTCGATCTGGGCAACACGCGCCTGAACACCAGCCTGAACGTCGCCTACACCCACCTGCTGTCGGGCTACACCATTCCGCTCGTCACCGAGCAGACGAAGGACTACTTCGAGGGTGAAGTGGGCGCGGCTTCGGATCGCTTCACCGCGAACCTGGGCGTTGGCACCGACGGCTTCCGCATCACCGCGACCGGCACCTACATCGGCGCTTCGTGGATCGACGATCAGTTCGACGGGTATCACGCCTACAAGGTGCACCCCGAGTTCTACCTCGACCTGCAGGCTCGTTTCTTCACCAAGACCGGTGTCGAATTCTTCGTCGGCATGGACAACGTGTTCGACAACGATCCCATCTACATGGCCAGCGTTTCCGGCGCTGCCACCGGCATGGAATCGGACACCGGCACGTACGACCCGCTGGGCCGTCGCTTCTATGCCGGCGCCAAGGTCAAGTTCTGATCCAGGCGCCCGGCGCAAGCCGAGCAAACAGAAAGGGCGGGAAGCTTCGGCTTCCCGCCCTTTTCTCTTGTCGGCATCCTTGTTCGGATAGTGGCCCGGCTTACCGCAGCCGGGTGACGACTGCCTTGCCGTTGAGGCCGTCCACCATCATACGATAGCCGCTCATCAGCCCCTTCTTCACAGTCGCGACCTGACCGGGCCGCACCCATTCGAGGAAATGGCCGCCATCTTCCACTTTCCACGACATGCCGTTCTCCAGCACGATGCGCGTGCCTGAAACCGAACTGACCTTGCTATCGATCTGCTCGACCTCCTTGCGGTCCTGCGGCGCCTTCTGCTTTTCGGCGAGGCCGAACTGGCGCGTCTGGCGGTCAGCCGTCTGCTGCGGAGTTTCGTCCGCCGCCCGTCCCGCCAGCGCATCGTAACAGGCAAGCCGCTGCGTCGCGCCGATCACGCTCACGCATTTCTCCAGCTTGTCCGCCGCCATGGCCGGCGTTGCCGCGAATGCGAGTACGAGTGCCACCGCGGCGATCCTGTTGCCCATTTTCAAGCCCTCCTGTTCCGATGGACCGGCCCCGGCCGGTAACGACCGGAAGCATAGGCAAAAGACCCGGCAGCGCCAAGCGCGATACCGCCGCCTTTACCCCACCGTCATCACCAGCGCGCCGTCGCCATCCTCGATGTGGAGGTGGGACCCGTCGGGCACTTCGCCTGCCAGCAGCTTTTCGGCGAGCGGGTCTTGCAGATAGCGCTGAACCGCTCGCTTCAACGGCCGGGCGCCGTAGACCGGATCGTAGCCCACCCGGCCGAGCCAGCGCTTGGCCGCATCGGTAAGGTCCAGCACGATCTTGCGGTCCTTGAGCAGCTTTTGCACCCGCGCGACCTGGATATCCACGATCGGGCCCATGTCCGCCTGCCCCAGCCGATGGAACAGTACGATTTCGTCGAGACGGTTGAGGAACTCGGGCCGGAAATGTCCGCGCACCACTTCCATCACCTGCGGCTCGACCACATCGACGTCCTGTCCCTCGTCGAGCTGGGTCAGGTACTGGCTGCCCAGGTTCGAGGTCAGGATGATGAGGGTGTTGGTGAAATCCACCACCCGGCCCTGCCCATCCGTCAGCCGTCCATCGTCGAGCACTTGCAGCAGCACGTTGAACACGTCGGGATGCGCCTTCTCGACCTCGTCGAACAGCACGACCTGATAGGGACGGCGGCGCACGGCCTCGGTCAGCACGCCGCCCGATTCGTACCCGACATAGCCCGGAGGCGCGCCGATCAGGCGGGAGACGGCATGCTTTTCCATGAACTCCGACATGTCGATACGTACCATCGCGGTGTCGTCGTCGAACAAGAAGCCGGCCAGCGCCTTGGTCAGTTCGGTCTTGCCGACGCCCGTGGGGCCAAGGAACAGGAACGAGCCGAGCGGCCGATTCGGGTCCTGAAGCCCCGCGCGCGCGCGCCGTACCGCCTTGGATACAGCGGACACCGCATCCTTCTGGCCGATGACGCGCGCACCAATGATGGCCTCCATCTTGAGGAGCTTCTCGCGCTCGCCCTCCAACATCTTGTCGACCGGCACACCGGTCCAGCGGCTGACGACGCCGGCTATGTCATCCTCAGTCACTTCCTCGCGCAGCAAAGCGTTACCGGCAGAGGCCTGCGCCTCGCCCAGTTGCCTTTCCAGCGCCGGGATCGTGCCGTAGGACAGCTCACCCGCGCGGGCGAGGTCGCCCGAACGCTGTGCCTGCTCCAACTCGATGCGCGCGGCGTCCAGTTTCTCCTTGAGCTTGCCCTCGGCGGCGATCTTGTCGCGCTCGTTCTGCCAGCGGGTGGTCAGCTCGCTCGACTGCTGTTCGAGGTTACCCAGTTCCCCGCGCAAGGTGGCGAGGCGGTCCTTCGATGCCTCGTCGCTCTCCTTGCCAAGCGCCATTTCCTCGATCTTGAGCTGGATGATCCGGCGGTCCAGCTTCTCGATTTCCTCGGGCTTGGACTCCACTTCCATGCGGATGCGGCTGGCGGCCTCGTCCATCAGGTCGATCGCCTTGTCGGGCAGGAAACGGTTGGTGATGTAGCGGTTGGACAGGGTCGCCGCCGCCACGATGGCGCCGTCGGTGATGCGCACGCCGTGGTGCAGCTCGTACTTCTCCTTGAGCCCGCGCAGGATCGAAATGGTGTCCTCGACCGTCGGTTCGCCCACAAAGACGGGCTGGAAACGCCGCTGCAGTGCCGCGTCCTTTTCGACGTACTTCTGGTATTCATCCAGCGTCGTCGCACCGATGCAGTGCAGTTCGCCGCGCGCAAGCGCAGGCTTGAGCAGGTTGCCTGCGTCCATGGACCCTTCCGACGCGCCCGCGCCGATCAGCGTGTGCATCTCGTCGATGAACAGGATGATCTGGCCGTCCGCGCCCTTCACCTCGTCGAGCACGGCCTTCAGGCGCTCCTCGAACTCGCCGCGATATTTGGCGCCCGCGATCAGCGAACCCATGTCGAGGGACATCAGGCTGCGGTCCTTCAGGCTGTCGGGCACGTCGCCATTGGCAATGCGCAGCGCAAGGCCCTCAGCGATGGCGGTCTTGCCCACGCCGGGGTCGCCAATCAGCACCGGGTTGTTCTTTGTACGGCGGGCAAGAATCTGGATGGTGCGACGGATTTCCTCGTCGCGGCCAATGACCGGGTCGAGCTTGCCGCTGCGCGCTGCCTCGGTGAGGTCGCGGGCGTACTTCTTCATCGCGTCGTAGGCGTTCTCGGCCCCGGCGCTGTCGGCGGTGCGGCCGCCGCGAAGTTCGGTGATCGCCGCTTCCAGCGACTGCGCCGTGACATTCGCTGCCTTCAGCGCCTGCCCCGCAGGCGTCGTGGTGGCGAGCGCGAGGCCCAGCAGCAGCCGCTCCACGGTAACGAAGCTGTCGCCCGACTTGGTAGCAGCCTGTTCCGCCGCGTCGAGCACACGCACCGCATCGTTATCCAGCCCCGGCGCACCGGCCGCGCCGCTGCCCGATACCGCCGGCACCCTGGCAAGTGCCTTGTCCAGTTCCTGCACTGCGAAGACGGGATTGCCGCCCGCACGCTTGATGAGGCCCGCAGCCATGCCTTCGGGGTCGTCGAGCAATGCCTTGAGGACATGTTCGGGCGCGATACGCTGATGGTTCAAGCGGATCGCGACGGTTTGCGCGGCCTGCAGGAATCCCTTGGCCCGGTCTGTGAATTTTTCGAGATTCATGGGTAATATCGCCTCCTGACCTCGTCGATATGGTGTTGCAGTTTTGCAACACAAGAGCCGCCGACGGAAATTTTCCGGGGCCCATCATTTCGCATGTTCAAGACGAGATTGCCTTGATCGTTCGCAAAACAATCGGCGCCGAAGCGGTCCGCAGCAGAGATGGGTGTACTGTAGGAAATTGCCAGAGGATCTTGGGCGACAGCGTCGCGGGGGCGATAATGAACAACACTGTCTATCAAGGCTTGGCCTCGGCCCCATGACTGCCCTAGCCTCGGCGCAATAATCCAAACGGACGAGGCGGCAACAGTGGCGAAATTCACTCCCCAGCAGGCAGTGGACGTGCTTGCGGTCAAGCAGGTGATCTACGAGTGGGGCGACGAACTCGACATCCACAACGGCCTCTCGATGCGCGCGGCCGACTGTCTGACGCAGGACGTGCGCTATAATGTGGGCGGCCAGTGGCGAGAGGGACTGGAGGCGGTCGAGGCGTTCTATGGGGGCCGGGCCAAAGCGATGCGCAGCGGCGCGGGACTGATGACTATGCGCCACATCATCACCTCGCTACGCATAAGTTTCGACGACGTGGACCACGCAAAGGTCGGCTACCTGTTGGTGTTCTTCGCAGCATTGGGCGACGGACCTTTCGATACGTACTGCGACCCTCTGGCCGTGGCGGACGTGAAGATGGAATGCCGCCGGGACGCAGACGGCGAATGGCGCATTTCGATGTTCGATTCGGGCCAGATCTTCAAACGGGGATGACCCTGCGCCGGCATGTCCGGCGTGCCGCATCCGTTCAGGGCGCCGGCGGGCATTGGCAGGGCTGGCCCTTGCCGAACAAGCTGCTACGCTGGGTCCATGCGACTGTCCCCCACGTCGAGCCTGAGCGCTCTTGCCGCCGCCCTTGCCCTTTCCGCCTGCGCCACCGCAGGTCCGCCCGGAACACCGCCGGCCCCGGCCGTCGCTCCGGGACAGGAGAACCGGTATTCCGCCACGCCCGGCCCAGTAGCAGGCGCGGTTTCTGCGGAAGAACTCGTCTCCCGCGTCGACATTCCGTTCGAAAAGTTCGTGCTGCCCAACGGGCTGACCACCATCGTCCATACCGATCGCAAGGCGCCGATCGTTGCCGTCACGCTGTACTACAAGGTCGGCTCCAAGAACGAGCCGCGCGGCCACACCGGTTTCGCGCACTTGTATGAGCACCTGTTCTTCGGCGGCTCGGCCAATGTGCCCAGCTTCGACATTCCGCTGGAAGGGGCAGGCTCCACGCCCACCAACGGCTCGACCTGGTACGATCGCACCAATTACGTCGAGACGGTGCCCACAGGAGCGCTGGACCTTGCGCTGTTCATGGAGAGCGACCGCATGGGGGCGCTGCTGCCCGCCGTCTCCCAGGACAAACTCGACAAGCAGCGCGGCGTCGTCCAGAACGAGAAACGCCAGGGCGACAACCAGCCCTACGGCCTCGCCGAATATGCCGTGGCCGACGGGCTGTTCCCGGTCGGCCACCCCTACCGCCATTCCACTATCGGCTCGATGGCGGACCTCGACGCCGCCACGCTTACCGATGTGCGCAAGTGGTTCACCGAGCACTACGGCCCGAACAACGTGGTGCTGGTGCTCTCGGGCGACATCGACGCGGCCACGGCCAAGCCCAAGGTGGAAAAATGGTTCGGGCAGATCCCCAAAGGCCCCGATGTCGCGCCCGTGCAAGCCGGTCCGGTCACGCTGCCCGCGCCAATCTCGCGCGACATGACCGACCAGGTCCCCGTCCTGCGCCTTACTCGCCAGTGGAGCGGGCCCGGCCTTAACGATGGCGATGCTCCGGCGCTGCGCGTCGGCATGCACATCCTGGGCGGCCTTGCCAGCTCGCAGCTCGACAATGCGCTGGTGCGCGGATCGCAGCAGGCGGTATCGGTCAGCGCCTCGGCGCAGGTCTACCAGCAGGTCAGCGTGCTTGAAGCCTCGATGGACGTGAAGCCCGGCGTCGAACGCGCCGCCGCCGAAGCCGCGCTCGACAAGGTCATCACCGATTTCGTCGCCCGCGGCCCAAGCGAGGACGAAGTGCGCCGCGCCGTCGTCAGCACGCTTTCTGCCGAAATCGGCGGACTGGAGCAGGTCGGCGGCTTTTCCGGCAAGGGCGCCACCCTTGCCGAAGGGCAGGTCTATTCCGGCGATCCCGCCAAGTACAAAGCGGACCTCCAGGCCATCGCCGCCCTCACGCCGCAGAACGTCCACGAAGCGCTGCGCAAATGGCTAAGCCGCCCGGTCTACAAGCTGGCCATCGTGCCCGGCGCGCGTACCGAGAACGGCAACGTCATGGGCGGATGGGGCGACGAAAAGGAAACCGCCGCTCCGCCGGCCGATGCCAAGACCAAGACCGCCAAGCTGGCTCCGGCGCCCAAGCGCACCTCACCCCCGGTCGCGCCGGTGGGCGAACTTGCTTTCCCGGCGATCGAGCGCACTACCTTGTCGAACGGCATCCCGGTGGTGCTGGCGCGCCGCACCGCCGTGCCCAAGCTGGTCGTATCCATCGACTTCGACGCGGGCTTTGCCGCCGACGCGCTCGATACGCCGGGGACACAGGGGCTGATGCTCGACATGCTGGAGGAAGGCACCAAAACCCGCAACGCCACCCAGATCGCCGAGGAGCAGGAACGTCTGGGCGCCTCCATCGGCACCACGGCCAGCCTCGACACCAGCAGCGTGATGCTGAGCGCGCTGAGCGCCAATCTGGCGCCCTCGCTGGCGTTGACCGCAGACCTGCTGCTCCATCCCGCTTTCGCACAGGCCGATTTCGATCGCACGCGCGGACAGGCGCAGGCCCAGCTCTCGCAGGCGGAATCGACGCCCAGCGCCCTCGCCGCCCGCACGCTCAGCAGCGAACTTTACGGCAGCCATCCCTATGCCCAGCCCGGCGACGGCCTTGGGACACGGATCTCGCTCGCCGCGCTGACCCCTTCGGCTCTGCGCGCCGCCCATGCCAAGTGGCTGCGCCCCGACCTCGCCCGGATCACCGTGGTCGGCGACGTCACCATGGCGGAATTGAAGCCGCTGCTGGAAAAGGCGCTCGGCGGGTGGAAGGCCCCGGCCGCCGCCAAACCGGTAAAGGTGCTCGACGCGCAGACGCCCGCGCCTGCATCGCGCATCGTTCTGATCGACCGGCCCAATTCGCCGCAGTCGGTGATCTACGCCGGACGCGTCCTGCCGCTAACCGGTCGCACCCCGGGCGAGGAGCCCCTGATGCTGGCCAATGATGTGGTCGGCAACGGTTTCCTCTCACGCCTGAATGCCGACATTCGCGAGGACAAGGGCTGGAGCTACGGCGTGCGCACCGGGGTGACCCAGTCCATCGGCCCGCGCGCACTGCAGATCATGGCGCCGGTGCAGGCCGACCGCACCGGCGATTCAATCAGCGCGATCATCAAGGATATGACCGCCTTCCCGGCCAAACAGCCGGTCTCCGCCGAAGAATACCAGCGCGTCACCGAAGGCGCCATCCGGGCCCTGCCGACCCAATTCGAAACCAACAGCGCGGTCCTCTCCGCCATCGTCAAGAACGACCGGCTGGGCCGGCCTGAAGACTATTACGTACGCCTCGCTGCTACCTACCGCGCCATCGACGCCAGGCGGATCGGCGCGGCCGCAGGGCAGTACCTGCAACCCGCTGACCTGACCTGGGTGATCGTCGGGGACCGCAAGATCGTGGAACCGCAGCTCAAGGGGCTCAGTTTACCGGTAGAGGTCCGCGAGGCCCCCACCGCCATCGGCGACGAAGGCGAACAACAGTAAGGAGTACCCGAATGTCCGTTGCAGGAACCTACGATTGCGTGACCAACACGCCGCTCGGCAAGCAAAAGGGCGTGCTCACCGTGCTGCCCGGCGAAGCTGACAGCTTCACCGGGCACATCTCGGGCGATCTGGGCAGCATGGATATCACCGACGGGCGTATCAGCGGGCAATCGCTGACGTGGTCGATGAAGATGACCACACCAATGCCGATGGACCTCGATTGCAAGGCCACGGTGGAAGGCGATAGCCTGACCGGGCAGATCAAGGCCGGCATGTTCGGGTCGATGGAACTGACGGGTACGCGGCAGGCATAGGAGCGCGCTGCCCGAATACACGAAAGCCCGGTACCGCGCGCTCCATTGGGCGCAGTACCGGGCTCCCTCACCCCCCCAGGTGAGCTCGTGCGGCAAGATCAGAGTGCCCCCGCGCCGCAGCGTCGGTCTCCGGCCGTACCTATCCGCGCGCTTCGCACACGCAGCATTTGGCGTGCGCGTACCCGCGCACATGTCATGGAATAGTTGGAAAGACCCCCCGTCCTTCCGGCGCAATCGATAACACCAGGACTGCCGAAGACAAGCGGATTATTGCCGAAACACCCACTGACGGCCATCTGCGATGCTTAACAGCGCCGGAGTGTTACGCAGGTGCAACACGAAGTGCCCGATGGGGGGTAGGAAGGCGGCGGCAACCCCGGGTTGCCGCCGGATAGTTGCCTCAGCCCAGCTTGGACTTGAGGATTTCGTTGATGACGCCCGGGTTGGCCTTGCCCTGCATGGCCTTCATCGTCTGACCGACGAAGAAGCCGAACAGCGCGACCTTGCCGCCCCGGTACTGTTCCACCTTGTCGCTATTGGCGGCGAGGATCTCGTCCACCTTGGCTTCGATGGCACCGGTGTCGCTTTCCTGCTTGAGGCCTTCGCGCTCGACGATGGCCGTGGCACCCTCGCCGGTTTCCAGCATGATCTCCAGCACCTGCTTGGCGATCGAGCCGGAAATAGTGCCCTTGCCGACCAGCGCCAGCAGTTCGGCCGCCTGCTCATGGCTGACGGGCGATTCGTCGAGCGACTTGCCCAGCTTGTTGAGCGCGCCGAACAGTTCCGAAATCAGCCAGTTGGCCGCCTGCTTGGCGACCTCGGCGGGCTGCTTGCCCTGCGCCAAAGCAGTTTCCGCGAGCAGCGCCTCGAACCAGCGGAACGTATCCACATCGGCGGTCAGTACGGCGGCGTTATAGGCCGACAGGCCCAGTTCGCCCTCGTAGCGCGCGCGCTTGGCGTCGGGCAGTTCAGGCAGCGATGCGCGGCAATTCTCGAGGAACGCGTCCTCCAGCACCAGCGGCAGCAGGTCCGGGTCCGGGAAGTAACGATAGTCGTGCGCGTCTTCCTTCGAGCGCATCGAGCGGGTCGAGCCGGTGTTCGGATCGAACAGGCGCGTTTCCTGGACGATCTTGCCGCCGCCCTCGATCACGTCGACCTGGCGGTTCGCCTCGTGTTCGATCGCCTGCATGACGAAGCGCACCGAGTTGACGTTTTTCGTCTCCGTCCGCGTGCCCAGTTCGTCACCGGGGCGGCGCACCGACACGTTGACGTCGGCGCGCATCGAACCCTGGTCCATGTTGCCGTCGCACGAGCCGACGTAACGCAGGATCGTGCGCAGCTTGGACAGGTAGGCCCCTGCTTCGGCCGGGCTGTTCATATCGGGACGGCTGACGATCTCCATCAGCGCCACCCCCGAACGGTTGAGGTCGACATAGGACATCGTCGGGTGCTGGTCGTGCATCAGCTTGCCCGCGTCCTGCTCGACGTGAATACGTTCGACGCCGATGACCTTGGCCTCGGGAATGCCGGCCTTCTCGTCCGCCTCGATGGTCAGGCTGCCCTCGCCCACGATCGGGTGGTAAAGCTGGCTGATCTGGTAGCCCTGCGGCAGATCGGCGTAGAAGTAGTTCTTGCGGTCGAAGCGCGACCACTTGTTGATCTGCGCGTCGATGGCCATGCCGGTGCGCACGGCCTGGCGGATGCACTCGCCGTTCAGCACGGGCAACATGCCCGGCATCGCCGCGTCGATCAGCGATACCTGGCTGTTCGGCTCCGCTCCGAAGGCCGTTGCCGAGCCGGAGAACAGCTTGGAATTGGAGGTGACCTGCGCGTGGACCTCAAGGCCGATCACGACCTCCCAGTCCCCGGTGGCGCCCTGAATGCGATACGTGCTCATATTACCACCACTTCTCAGGCTTGGCCGTGAACCCGGCGCGGGCTTCGATCGCGAGGCCGGCGTTCAGCACGCCCTGCTCGTCGAGCGGGCGGCCGATGATCTGCAGGCCAAGCGGCAGGCCCTGTGCGTCGAGACCCGCAGGCACCGACATCGCCGGCAGGCCGGCAAGGCTGGCAGGCACGGTGAACACGTCGTTGAGGTACATCGACAGCGGATCGTCGACATTCTCGCCCAGCGCGAAGGCGGCGCTCGGCGCGGTCGGGGTCAACAGCACGTCGACCTGCTCGAAGGCCTTCGCAAAGTCCTGCGAGATCAGCGTGCGGACCTTCTGGGCCTGGGTGTAATACGCGTCGTAGAAGCCCGCCGAAAGCACGTAAGTGCCGATCAGGATACGGCGCTTCACCTCGTCGCCGAAACCGGCGGCGCGGGTAGCGGCGTACATGTCCTGCAGGCCGGCGCCGTCGGGCAGATCGCGCAGGCCGTAGCGCACGCCGTCATAGCGCGCGAGGTTCGAGGACGCCTCGGCAGGCGCGATGATGTAGTAGGCGGCCAGCGCATACTTGGTGTGCGGCAGCGAAACCTCGACTACTTCCGCGCCCGCGTCCTTCGCCCAGGCAATGCCCTGCTCCCAGATCGCGTCGACCTCGGCAGGCATGCCATCGACCCGGTATTCGCGCGGGATGCCGACCTTTTTGCCTTTGAGATCGCCCGAAAGGCTGGCCGTCCATGCCGGAACCGCGAGGTCGAGACTGGTCGAATCCTTGGGATCGAAGCCTGCCATCGCTTCCAGCATGATCGAGCAGTCGGTGACGTCGCGCGCCATCGAACCGGCCTGATCGAGCGAGCTGGCATAAGCCACCACGCCCCAGCGCGAGCAGCGCCCGTAGGTCGGCTTGATGCCCACGGTGCCGGTGTAGGCGGCGGGCTGGCGGATCGAGCCGCCGGTGTCGGTGCCGGTGGCCGCTGGCGCGAGGCGCGCCGCGATCGCTGCCGACGAACCGCCCGAAGAACCGCCCGGCGTCAGCTGCGCATTGCTGCCGCGACGCTGCCACGGCGAGATCACGTTGCCGAAATAGCTCGACTCGTTCGAGGAGCCCATCGCGAACTGGTCGAGGTTGAGCTTGCCCAGCATGCCGGCGCCCGCTTCCCACAACTTGCGCGAGACGGTCGATTCGTAATGCGGCACGAAGCATTCCAGCATGCGGCTGGCGGCCGTGGTCTGCACGCCTTCAGTGGCGAACAGGTCCTTCATGCCGATCGGCACACCGGCCATCGGGCCAAGCGCCTGACCGGCACTGCGCGCGGCGTCGACGGCCTTCGCGGCCTCGATCGCCTTTTCAGGGGTCGCGACGATAAAGGCGTTCAACGCGCTCTGTGCGGCGGCAACATTGGCGTTGAACGCCTCGGCCACTTCGACGGCGGAGAACTGGCCGGCGGCAACGCCGTCACGGATGGCGGCAACGCCGAGATCAGTAATGTTGGTCATTATTCGATCACCTTGGGCACGCCGAAGAAGCCATGCTGCGCGGCGGGGGCATTGGCCAGCACGGCGTCGCGCCGGTCGCCGCCAGTCAGCGGGTCGGCATTGATGACGTCTTCGCGCAGGCGCAGGGTGTTGGGGATGACGGCGGTCATCGGTTCGACGCCGGTGACGTCGACTTCGCCGAGTTGCTCCACCCAGGCGAGAATGCCGTTCAGCTCGGGCACCATCGCCTCAAGCTCGGCCTCGCTCACCTTAAGGCGCGCGAGACTGGCGATCTTCGCCACGGTTGCGGTATCGACCGACATGGCTTTCCTTCACGGTTTAGCCCGGCGCGCAAGGCTTGGCGCCGGGGCGGTATTCGATTGCGCGCGCTAGCATCGGGCCAGCGCGGCTTCAAGCACGGGCACGCCGGCAGCGGCGGCTATTGGCCCGGTTGGGGAGCGGGAGCCGGGGCTTGCTGGCCCTGCAACTGCTGATCGTGCATCTGCTGCATCACCGCGATCTCGTCGGGCGTCTTGAAATCGAGCAGATCGATCTCGAACACAAGGGTCGCGTTTGCCGGGATCGGACCGGACGCCTGCGCACCGTATCCCAATTCGGGCGGGATGGTCAGCTTGTACTTGCCGCCGCGCTGCATTTGGACAAGGCCAAGTGCGAAACCGGGGACGACCTCGTCCAGCGCCATCGGCATCTTCTGGTTCTCGTCGAACACAGTGCCGTCCGGCAGCATTCCTTTGTAGTTGATGAGAACGTAGGAATGCTCGGGCGGCTTCTCGCCGGTGCCCGGGGTCAGCGTTTCCACACGAACCTTGGGCGCGACGGATGCTGCCGCCGGGGATGGAGCCGCCGGAGCAGTCGACGCAGGCGCGGCACCCAAGGACACCGCCGCCGCGAGAACGAGAGCCGCCAACCGGCCGGCGTTACCAGGCATCATCGAAGCGATCAGCGCTGGGCCGGAGCCGCACCAGGAACGCCCGGCATCTCACCCGGAGCGCCCGGCATGCCGGGCACCGCGCCGGGCGCGCCGCCCTGCTGCTGCTGCATTTGCTGAAGCTGCTGCATGATGCGCTGCTGCTGCTGAATTTCGGCGAGGCTCTTGTAGTCGAGCAGTTCAACTTCGAACTTCAGGTCAGCATTGGCGGGAATCGCCGAACCGGCAGGCGGGGTCGCCCCGTAGGCCAGCGCCGAGGGAATCTCTACCATGTACTTGCCGCCACGCTGCATCTTCATGAGCGCCTTGCTGAAGCCGGGCACGAACTGCGCGACCGGGTTAGGGTAGCCCTTGTTCTGGTCGAACACGGTGCCGTCCTGAAGCATGCCCTTGTAATTGATCAGCACGACGTCTTCCATCGTCGGCGAATCGCCCGTGCCCGCGCTCAGCGTCTTCACGGTCGGAGTCGGCGGCAGTGCCGCATAGGCGATACCGCCGGCTGCCAGAGCGACCACGGCGACGCCCAGCCAGATCTTGGTAAGCGAACCCTTGGTGATCGGCTGAAGCGCAACGCGGGTAATCTCTGTCATGGACCTGCCTCGTATTCGGAAAAATTGTGGATTCGTGCCCGAAATGGCGCATGCACAAAGGGCGCGGAAAGGAAATTCCGCGCCCTCATGGCTCAACCCGGCGCGGCGTTCAAGCCGCAAGCCGTGATTTCGAGGTGCCCTGCGCAAAAGCGCAGGAAACGGGCCTTACTTGGCGCCGTCACGCTCCATGCGCTTACGCTCCAGCTTACGGGCACGGCGCACAGCAGCGGCCTTTTCACGGGCGCGCTTCTCGGACGGCTTTTCGAAGTGACGGCGCAGCTTCATTTCACGATACACGCCTTCACGCTGCAGCTTCTTCTTGAGCGCACGAAGAGCCTGATCGACGTTGTTGTCGCGAACGAGAATTTGCATAAACCGACACACCTCACAAAATACGAACGGGGCCCGACCCACACCTTTCGGCGAGTCGAACCGCGAATCCTAGAGCCAAACCAAGGCCGCAACCGGCGAGGGTACGGCTCGAATGGCCGGCCCGTTACCAAAGTGACGCCTTGAAGACAAGTCCTAAGGGCCAATTGCAGCTGCGAAAGCACCGGGAAAAGCCATCAGGCCCATCCCGATACCGCAATCACGTAACGCTCTATATATAGCAATCCGCCCGCCATGCCCACCGCAGTTGGAAATTTGCCGATTCGCGTCTAAGGCGGGCGCCATGCCCCAACCTTCCTTTCTTGCAGCCTCGCTATACGTGGCGTGCGGCGGTGCCTTTGGCTCCTGGCTGCGCTTCCTCGTCGGCCGGTGCTGGAGCGCCGCGCTCGGCCCCGTGCGCGCCGGGGCGTTTCCTTACGGCACGCTGACAGTGAACATCGCCGGCAGCCTGCTGATGGGCCTGCTCGCAGGCTCGCTTGCAAGGTCTGGCCAGGGAGCGGGAATGCATGGCGAAGCGACACGCCTGCTGCTCGCCGTCGGCGTACTCGGCGGTTTCACTACTTTCTCGTCGTTCAGTCTCGACACCGTCACGCTCATCGAGCGCGGCGATGTCGGCACGGCTGCACTCTATTGCGGCCTTTCGCTGGCCGCGGGTTTCGCCAGCCTGTTCCTCGGCCTTATCATGATGCGGAGCGTGGCATGAAGCCCGGCAATACCCCCGAAAATACCGATTCCGTCCGCCAGTTCACTGTCGGCAAAGACGATGAAGGCGTGCGCCTCGACCGCTGGTTCAAGCGCCACCTGCCCAACATCGGCTTCGCCATGGTCTCGCGCTGGGCGCGTACCGGCCAGATCCGCATCGACGGCAAGCGCGGCGATGTCGATACCCGGCTCGCCGCCGGCCAGATCCTGCGCGTACCTCCGGGAGGCGAAGCGAAGCCGGGGCTCGGCGGCGCCGACATGCCGCGTCGCGAACTGACCGAGGAAGAGATCGCCCTCGCCGATTCGATGGTGCTGACGCAGGACCGCGCCGCGATCGTGCTGAACAAGCCTCCGGGCCTCGCCACGCAGGGCGGTTCCGGTCAGAAGGAACACGTCGACGGGTTGCTCGACGCTTATGTGGAACGCGGACCGCGTCCGCGCCTCGTCCACCGGCTCGACAAGGATACTTCGGGCGTACTGCTGATTGCCCGCACGCCGGGCAGCGCCGCGTTCTTCTCCAAGCGCTTCTCGGGGCGCACCGCGCGGAAGATCTACTGGGCGCTGGTGGTCGGCGTGCCGCACATCCACGAAGGCATGATTGAACTGCCCCTCGCCAAGCAGCCGGGCACCGGCGGCGAGAAGATGCATGTCGATGAGAAGGAAGGCCAGACCGCGCGCACCCGCTACCGCGTGATCGACCGCGCCGGCAACCGCGCGGCCTGGGTCGAACTGCACCCGCTGACCGGCCGCACCCACCAGCTGCGTGTCCACATGGCGGCGATCGGCCACCCCATAGTCGGCGACGGCAAGTACGGTGGCCAGGAAGCCTTCCTGACCGGCTCGATCAGCCGCAAGATGCACCTGCACGCGCGCCGCCTGATCATCGAGCACCCGGACGGCACCCCGCTGGACGTGACCGCGCCCCTGCCCGAACACTTCGCCAACTCGCTGGAGCAGCTCGGCTTCGAGGAATCCGAAGGCGAAATGCCGGAAGAGGCATCGAACGAGTTCACCAAGGACGAGCGCAAGAAGGCGGCCAAGCAACACGCCAAGGAGTACCGCAAGGAACGCCGCGGCGAGCGCCATAACCGCAGCGACAGCCCCTCGGGCCGGGTGCGTTCGGGCAAGCCTTCGGCCAAGCCCGGCGCCAAGGCGATCGGCAAGCTGGGCGGCAAGCCGGTGGGCAAGCCCGGCGCAAAGCCTGCTGGCAAGTCGTTCGGCAAACCGGCTGGCAAGCCCGCCGGCCCGCGTGCTGGCGGTCCCTCGGCGCGTCCGGGCGGCGGCAAGCCTTCCGGGCCGCGTACCGGCGGCGGCACGGGCGCAGCGCGCAAGCCGTCCGGCGCGCCCCGCGGCGCTCCGCGCGGCCGTGGCTGATCGGCGATGAAGCTGGCGGTATTCGACTGCGACGGCACCCTGGTCGATGGCCAGGCGCCGATCTGCGAGGCGATGGAGGCGGCGTTCGCGGCCTTCTCGCTGCCTGCACCCTCGCGCGGGGCGATCCGGCGCGCGGTCGGGCTTTCGCTCCCGCAGGCGATCCGCCAGCTTCTGCCCGCATCGGGCGCCGAGCAGCAGCACGCCATGGCGGAGGCATACAAGCTCTCGTTCCGCTCCGCGCGGGAACAGGGCCGCGTCGCCCAGCCGCTGTTCCCCGGTATCGAGAACACCCTGCGCGGCCTGCACGCCGCAGGCTGGACGCTGGGCGTGGCGACCGGAATGTCGGATCGGGGCCTGACCCACTGCCTCGCCGCCAACGGCATCGCCGACCTGTTCATTACACTCCAGACCGCCGACCGGCATCCCTCCAAGCCCCATCCGGCGATGCTGGAGCAGGCGCTGTTCGAAGCCGGCGCCCAGCCTGCCGAGGCAGTGATGATCGGCGATACCGTCTACGACATCGAGATGGCCGGCGCCGCGCAAGTGCGCGCCATCGGTGTCGACTGGGGCTATCACCACCCGCGCGAACTGACCGGGGCCGGCGCAGAGATCGTGGTGGAGAGCCCTGAGCTGCTTCTGGCTCACCTTATCGCATGAGCGACCCGGCCGCCGCCCGCTTCGCCATGATTCAGGTGACGCGCATTTTCGGCGTCGCCTGTGTGATCGCGGGTATGCTGATGGCGAACGGCCGCCTGTTCGCAGGCGCTCCGGTCTGGATCGCCTACCTGATTCTCGCCATTGGCCTCGTCGGTATCTTCGTCATTCCGGTAAAAATGGCCCGCAAGTGGCGCACCCCTAAATAGAGCGATCCAGATGAAGCGATTCTACAAGGAAGCCAGCATTGAGCAGGCCGATGGCGGCTGGCGCGCGGTCCTCGACGGACGCGGTATCCGCACTGCCGGGGGACGAGCGCAAATCGTGCCGACCGAGGCATTGGCCGCGGCCCTCGCCGCCGAATGGGCAGGCCAGGGCGACACCATCGAGGCCTCCACCTTCCACTTCCGCGATCTTGCGGACTTCGCGATCGACGCCATTGCTGGCAACCACGACGCCGTGATCGCCGAACTGGTGCCCTATGCCGAGACCGATACGCTGTGCTACCGCGCCGATCCCGACGAAGCGCTTTACAAGCGCCAGGCGGAAATCTGGGAACCACTGCTGTCCGCCTTCGAGGCGCGCCTTGGCGTGCGCTTCACGCGCGTCTCAGGCATCATGCACAAGCCCCAGCCCGAAGCCACGCTGGCGTGTCTGCGGACTGAACTGAAAGCGTGCGACGACTTCCAACTGGCCGCGTTGAAGATGCTCTCCAGCCTCTCCGCGTCGCTGGTCATCGCGCTGGAGGCGATCCGCCCCGATGCCGACGCCGACGCCCTATGGAAGGCCGCCGAGTTGGAAGCCGACTGGCAGGTCGAACTCTGGGGCGAGGACTGGGAAGCCACCCAACTGCGCATCACGCGGTTCACGGCCTTCAAGCTGGCGATGAAGCTGGTCGAACTGGCACGGTAAGGGCCAAGGGCCGCGGGTAGCCGTCCTTGTCTTAACTTCTCCCGTATCGCATCCGGTTCGGCACCTCGGCCAACAAAAAACCCGCCCCGGACGAATCCAGGGCGGGCCTCCTGTCAAAGCAGGCGCATGGGAACGCCCGCCCTTTTTATTGAGATCAGAACTTCGCACCCAGCGCGATGAGCGCGTTGTGGCGGCTGAAGTCGGATTCGTAGTTCGAGTAGCGGTACTCAGCCTTTACGAAGAGCTGCTCGGTCAGGTCGTACTGGGCGCCCGCGCCGAGACGGAAACCGTCGCCGTTCGCGCCTTCGCTGAAGCTGTCGGTGCCGTTGGTGTAGGTGGCGCGGATGCGGGCATTGGTGTAGCCGCCGAGGACGTAGAGCTTGCTCTTCTCGCCCACAGTGGTGCCAAGACGCACGAGAGCCGAGAGATCACGGCCGGTCTTGATGCAGGCGCGCTCGGCGCCGACAGTTGCGCATTCCTTGGTGCTGCTGTCTGCAACGGTGCCCTGCACGCCGACGAACATTCCGCCGGACAGCGGCATGTCGTAACCCGCGGTCACGCCGTAGCTGACGCCTTCGTCGGACTCACCCTGCACCGAGATTACGTCGAGACCGGTTTCGGCCTGAACGAAAGCCTGTGCATTGGCGGCAGCCGGAACGGCGAACAGCGCGGCGGCGGCCGCTGCGGTGACGAACTTCTTCATGGTATGCTCCTGCAAATTCTTATTGGCCCGCGCCGTTTCAGGCGGTGGGACGCGCCCCTTAGCCGGGGAGAATTTGTCGGCAAACCATGGAGTTGAAACAGGGTGTCATGAAAACGTCATTGTGATTAATAAGCCACAACGACAACAGATGAAGAACTGTGTTTCCACCCTGATCTAGGGGGATTTCACCCAAGTTCAAAATTATCGCAGACCGTGGTCAAACTATTTTCGGCACCACAGCCCTTCGTTGATGGCCTGAGGGCCCCTACGGGCCTCAAGCCCGCAGAAACCTGCCATTCAACCCTTCACCCAGTCCGCAACCTGCCGCGCGACGTCATTCGCCGCCTGGTTGAGTGCCACTCCCACGGGCTTGGCCTTGGCTTCCACTCCGCTCACCACGGCCTCGAACCGCCGCGACTGGATTGGCGCGCCGCCGCGATCGGTACGGATCGCATCGAAGCGCACGATGACGGCGCTGCGCTGCGCGTCATAGCCCATCTGCAGCAGCCGTCCGCCGATCAACGTCCGACCGGTGACCTCGAAATCGCCGCCTTCCACCACCAGCTGCCCGGTGCGGGCACGCAGGGTTTCGGCCAGCACGGAGCGGAACTGCCTCGTGGGCTTTTCGATCCAGAGTGCGTCCTTGAGGTACGCCACGCTGGACGCATCGACCGTGACCGGCACGCGCAGTACATCCAGCCCGCGATCCGCTTCAGGATCAAGGACGACGATCGCCTCGCTGAGCTGGCCGCTGGAGGTGGCCCCTGCGGGCGCAGTTTCCTGCGGGGTGAGGCGCATCAGCTCGTCAGGCGGCTTGGTGCCCAGGCTGACGCAGCCCGATAGGGTAAGCGCAGCCGCGACAGCCATGAAGCCGGCGCGATAGATGCTGCCTACGCGGATCTTGTGCAAGCGGGTCATCGCGCTTTCCTTCACGGCTTATAGTCGGGCAGCTTCTGCCCCTTGAGCAATGCGCCGGCGCCCTGCTCGTCGATCTTCTCGGTGACGTTGCGCAGTGCCTTGCTGGTCGCACGCAGATCGCGGATCGCGGCTTCAGCAGCGGGCAGGGTCTGCTGCGACACCTGATCCAGCGCCGGCTGTGCGTGCTGCATCGTTCTGTCGAGTTGCTCCATCGACTTCTGCGCAGAAGCCAGCGTCTTGCGCAGCTGATCGGCCAGTGAACTGCCCTCACCGCCAAGCAGATCGTCGGCCTTGCCGGCCACGCCCTGGAACGCCTTGAGCGTCTGCGTCGCCTGCGCGAGGGTTCCGCGCATCTCCACCATCGTCGCGCGGAATTCCGGCGTCGCCTGCGAGAGGTCTGCGGTCATCTTGTCGGTGTTCTTGAGGATGCCCGTGATCGACTTGCGGTTATCCTCGGACAGCATCTGGTTGAGATTTTCTGTCAAAGTCGCCAGCCGCTCCATCAGCAGCGGTGCGTTGCTCAGGATTTCGCCGAAGCCGCCCGGCTTGGTCGGGATCACCGGCACACCTTCCGGTCCCGGCTCCGTGATGAGCGGCGCGCCCTTGACGGCACCGGCCAGTTGGATGTCGGAAACGCCGGTGAAGCTGCCCTGCACGGTGGCGGTAGTGCCGATCGTGATGGGAACCTTCTCGTCCACCTTGACGCGCACGCGCACGAAGCTGGGGTCCTGCGGCCAGAGTTCGATCCGGGTTACCTGCCCCGCCGGCACGCCGGCATAGCTGACCTCCGAACCCTTCGCGAGACCGTCGACCGACTGCTTGAAGAAAATGTCGTATTCGTTCTGGCTGCCTTCATTCAGGCGTGCGATCCAGATGACGAACACCGCCAGAGCCGCCAGCAGCACCAGCGTGACGGCTCCGACCCATACGTGATTGGCCCGTGTTTCCATCGCTGTGACCTATGCCCCCGGCTTTCTGATATCTATGCTGTCGGCGCCGCCCATAACGGCCGGCTCCACCTCGCGAGAGGTTGAAGACGGTTCAACGGCCTTTGCCGCATCCTGTTCCGGCGCTACCGCCGGGTCGCCTTTTCCGGCCAGCGCCGCACGGCCGCGCGGGCCGTTGAAATATTCCTGGATCCATGGATGATCGAGCGCCAGAAGTTCCGGGATCGTGCCCACCGCGATCACCTGCTTGTCAGCCAGCACCGCAACGCGGTCGCAAATGGCGTAAAGCGTGTCCAGATCGTGGGTGATCAAAAATACGGTGAGGCCCAACGTTTCCTTGAGTTCGCGGGTCAGGCTGTCGAACGCGGCAGCACCGATCGGGTCGAGGCCGGCGGTCGGCTCGTCGAGAAACAGCAGTTCAGGGTCGAGCGACAGAGCGCGGGCCAAGCCGGCGCGCTTCTTCATGCCGCCAGAAAGCTCGTTGGGATATTTGAACGCCGCTTCCTCGGGCAGGCCGGAGAGGCGGACCTTGAACCGGGCGATCTCGCTGCGCAGTTCGTCAGTGATTTCCGGGAAGAACTGCTTGAGCGGCACTTCCACGTTCTCACCCACGGTCAAGGTAGAGAACAGCGCGCCGCCCTGGAACAGCACGCCCCAACGCGAGCGCAGGTCGATCGAGTCTTCCTCGGTCGAATCGCCCATCTTGTGGCCCAGCACGGTTATCTCGCCGGCGGTCGGCTGCTGCAGCCCGATGATAGCGCGCATCAGCACCGACTTGCCGGTGCCCGAGCCGCCGACCACGCCAAGGATCTCGCCGCGGCGGACCTTGAGCTGCAAATCCTCGTGGATCACATGATCGCCGAAGGTGTTGCGCAGGCCTTTGACGACGATCGGGAAGTCATCTGAGGTGGCGGGCGAAAGGTCGGTCATGCCCAGCCGATCTTGGTGAAGAAGATGGCAAAAAAGGCGTCGAGCACGATGACCGTAAAAATCGCGGTGACCACCGCCTGGGTAGTGCGCGCGCCCACTTCCTCGGCGTTGGTCGTCACCTGCATCCCCTGATAGCACCCCGCCAGCGCCACGATCAGCGCAAAAACCGGGGCTTTGATAAGGCCAATCCAGACGTCTGTAATAGGCACTACTTCCTGCGTGCGCTGGAGGAAGGTCCAGAACGGGATGTCGAGCGCGAAATTGGCGATAGTGGCGCCGCCGATGATCGCCAGCACCGAGGAATAGAAGCCCAGCAGCGGCATCATCAGCATCGAGGCCAGCACGCGCGGCACCACCAGCGCTTCCATCGGCGAGACGCCGATCGTACGCATGGCGTCGACCTCCTCGGTCAGCTTCATGGTGCCGATCTGCGCGGCGAAGGCGGAACCGGAGCGGCCCGCGACCATGATCGAGGTCATCAAGATGCCCAGTTCGCGCATTGAAAGGCGGCCGGTCAGATTGATGGTATAGATTTCGGCGCCGAACTGCGCGAGCTGCACCGCGCCCTGCTGGGCGATCACGATGCCGATCAGAAAGCTCATCAGGCCCACGATCCACAGCGAGTTGATGCCCACATACTGCATGTGAAAGATCAACGCGGTGCCGCGCAGGCGCGACGGGCGGCGAATGACCTGGCCGAACGCGATGATAAGTTCGCCAAGGAAGCCGATCAGCTTGTAAAGGCCATTGCCCCACAGCGCCACCATATCGCCCAGATCGGCAAGGGTGCGGGGTATCAGCGATAGTTCTGGTTCCGGCTCTGCCGCCGGTTCTTCCATGTTACCTATGGCGGCGAAAAGGCGGCGCGCCTGCTCGCTCTCACCGATGACTTCGAGGCCGCGTTCGCCCGCATAACGGGTAACGAGCCAGGCGCCGGTAGTGTCGATATCGGTGACGCCGGACATGTCGACCCGCGTGAAGTTCCCGCTCAGACCAGCCAATTTAGCGTCGAGATTGCCCAGGGAATGGACGCGCAGCGGCCCCTTGAGCGCCAGGACATGGTCGCCGCCTTGGTCGTTTTCCGACAGGGTGAATTCAGCCCATTCCCGCATATTCGCTCGTATCGTGGAAAAAGCGTGGCCCGGCAAGAGGTTCCAGGGCTGCGACGAATTGTTTCGTTTACGTATCAATCCATCCTTGCCAGCCGCTTGCGGCAAAACCGTGGCAATGCAGCACTATTGGCTTCTTGCGCGCAAACCCGCGCACTGGCAAAGCCCGGCGCCATGACCGAAGAGATTTCAGAAGCCGCACTCGACAAGACTTTCGACCCCGCCCGGATCGAGGCCAAGTGGTTCGCCCATTGGGAAGAAAAGAACCTCTTCCGCCCTGAGCGCCCGGAAGCGGCGCCCTTCACCATCGTCAATCCGCCGCCGAACGTGACGGGTAGCCTGCACATCGGCCACGCGCTCGATAACACGCTTCAGGACGTGGTCATCCGTTACGAGCGCCTGCGCGGCAAGGATGCGCTATGGGTGGTCGGCACCGACCACGCCGGCATCGCCACACAGATGGTGGTCGAGCGTCAGATGGAAGCGAAGCAGGACAAGCGTACCAACTACACGCGCGAAGGCTTCATCGAGAAGGTCTGGGAGTGGAAGGCGGAAAGCGGCGGCACCATCACCGGCCAGCTGCGCCGCCTGGGCTGCTCGATGGACTGGAGCCGCGAGCAGTTCACCATGGACCCGCACTTCACGCGCGCCGTGGTCAAGGTCTTCGTCGACCTGCACAAGCAGGGCCTCATCTACCGCGACAAGCGGCTGGTGAACTGGGATCCCAAGCTCAAGACCGCGATCAGCGATCTCGAAGTGGAAACCCGCGAGATCAATGGCAGCTTCTGGCACTTCAAGTACCCGCTTTCGGACGGGTCGGGCCACATCATGGTAGCCACCACCCGCCCCGAGACGATGCTGGCCGACATGGCCGTCGCCGTGAACCCGGCGGACGAGCGCTACAAGCCGCTGCTGGAACGCGGCGCCACGGTGACGCTGCCGATCACGGGCCGCGAAATTCCCATCGTCGCCGACGAACACGCCGACCCGGAACTGGGTTCGGGCGCGGTGAAGATTACGCCGGGCCATGATTTCAATGACTTCGAGGTTGGCAAGCGCGCCGGCTTCAAGGCCGCCGACATGCTCAACATGCTCGACGCCGAAGCGAAAGTGCAGCAAACCTCGGACGGCCTGATCCCGCACGAATTCATCGGCATGGACCGCTTCGATGCCCGCAAGCGCGTGGTCGAGATGCTCGACGACGACGGCCTGCTCGAAAAGGTCGAGGACCGCGTGATCGCAACGCCTTACGGCGACCGCGGCGGCGTTGTGATCGAACCCTGGCTGACCGACCAGTGGTACGTCGATGCCGAAACCCTCGCCAAGGCGCCGCTGGAAGCCGTGCGCACCGGCCAGATCGAGATCGTCCCCAAGACCTGGGAGAAGACCTTTTTCAACTGGATGGAGAACATCCAGCCCTGGTGCGTTTCACGCCAGCTGTGGTGGGGTCACCGCATCCCGGCATGGTTCGCCGAGGATGGCGAAATTTTCGTCGCCGAAACCGAGGAAGAAGCTCAGGCGCTTGCCGGCAACAAAAAGCTGACCCGCGACGAGGACGTCCTCGATACCTGGTTCTCCAGCGCTCTGTGGCCTTTCGCCACGCTTGGCTGGCCGGACGAAGACGCACCGCTGCTCGCCAAGCATTACCCCAACGACCTGCTCGTTTCCGGTTTCGACATCCTCTTCTTCTGGGATGCGCGCATGGCGATGCAGGGCATCCACTTCATGAAGGAAGTGCCGTGGAAGCGGCTCTACCTACATGGCCTGGTGCGCGCCGCCGACGGCCAGAAGATGTCCAAGTCCAAGGGCAACGTGGTCGACCCGCTCGGCCTCATCGACCAGTACGGCGCCGACGCGCTGCGCTTCTTCATGACCGCCATGGAGAGCCAGGGCCGCGACGTGAAGATGGATGAAAAACGCGTCGAGGGTTACCGCAACTTCGCCACCAAATTGTGGAACGCCGCGCGTTTCTGCCAGTCGAACGGCATCGCCGCCAGCACTTCGATTGCAGCCCCCGCCGCCACTTCGGCGGTAAACCGCTGGATCATCGGCGAAGTCGTCGAAACCGTCGCCGCGCTGGACAAGGCCATGGCGGACTTGCGCTTCGACGCTGCCGCCAACGCGATCTACCACTTCGTCTGGAACCAGTTCTGCGACTGGTACATCGAACTGATCAAGGGTCAGTTCGATGACGAGACGAAGGCCGTGGCCGGCTGGGTGCTCGACCAGATCCTTGTCATGCTCCACCCCTTCATGCCCTTCGTCACCGAAGAGCTGTGGAGCAAGATGGGCGCGCGTGAGAACGAGCTTATCGTGGCGCACTGGCCCGCCCCCGAGGCCAAGGTCGATGCGTCCGCCAAGGTCGAAGTCGAATGGCTGATCGCGCTGGTCGGCAATTTGCGCGGCGCCAAATCGGAACTGGGTATCTCGCCCGGCGCCCGCCTGACCGCCTACCTTGCAGAGCCGTCCGAGACGACCCGCGCAGTGATCGACCGCAACGCCGTGGCGATCGACCGCCTTGCCCGTCTCGACGCGATCCGCTTCGAGGCGGCGCCGGCAGGGCCTGCCATGCAGGTCGGTGCAGGCGATGCGATGCTGGCGATCCCGCTGGACGGCGTGATCGACCTCACCGCCGAAAAGGCCCGTCTGGAAAAGGCGCAAGCAGCGTCGATCAAGGAGCGCGATTCGCTGGCCAAGCGGCTGGACAACCCCGCCTTCGCCCAGAAAGCCAAACCCGAAGCGGTAGAGAAGGCACGCGCCGATCACGCCGCTCATGCTGCCGAAGCGGAACGGCTGGCGGCTGCGCTGGCACGGCTGGGCTAAGTTCTCACCTGTTCCGGGGAGGAGTTGGGAAAGCCTCCCCGGAACCGGGTAAACCGTGTAGACGCCCTGTCGCTATGACCCTGACTCTCGCCACCACAACGCCGGGTGAACCGGAAATCTTCGCCTCACTGCAGGGCGAAGGTCCTTCCATGGGCCGCCCAAGCACGT
The DNA here is from genome assembly GCF_001046635.1 of Novosphingobium barchaimii LL02. Taxonomy (GTDB): domain Bacteria; phylum Pseudomonadota; class Alphaproteobacteria; order Sphingomonadales; family Sphingomonadaceae; genus Novosphingobium; species Novosphingobium barchaimii. The sequence continues at coordinate 143,952 of NZ_KQ130452.1, read as the reverse complement.
TCGTGCGCCTCTCGCGCTGCAACCTTGCGTGCCAGTGGTGCGACACTGCCTACACGTGGCGGTTCACTGGCGACAACCGCTTCCACCGCGACGATCTCGCCTTCGAGCGCCGCGAGAATCAGGTGGCGATGGAGGAAGGCGACTTAGCCCGCGCCGTCGCCGATCTCGTCCCCGATCGCCTCGTCATCACCGGCGGCGAACCCCTGTTACAGGGCGCCGCGCTGGCCCGCATGGTCGCCGCGCTCAACGAATTGCGCCCAGGGATGCACGTGGAGGTCGAGACGAACTCTACGGTCGCGCCGCATCCGGCGCTCGACGGTCTGGTCCACCAGTACAACGTCAGTCCCAAGCTGGCGCACAGCGGCAACCCCGCCGAACTGGCCCTGCTGCCCGACCGCCTCTCGGCATGGGCGGCAAACCCGCGCGCCTTCTTCAAGTTCGTGATTGCAGAGAAATCCGACCTTACCGAGGTCATGGCCCTGCAAGAAACTTACGCCATTCCCGGCCCGCGTCTGTTCCTGATGCCCGAAGGCCGCTCCAGCGATGTCATCAGGAAGCGCTCGGGCTGGCTGGCAGATTTCTGCTCGCTACACGGACTGCGCTTCACCGATCGCTTGCACATCCACCTCTGGGGCGACACGAGAGGCACATGAACGAAGCATCTCCCTTTCCGCTCGGCGAGGAAACGCCCGGTGCCGCCACGCCGCAGGAACAGGCCGCCGCACGGCCGTCGATGCGGGGGGACCTGACCAAGGGGCCGATTCTCAAGACGCTGCTGATGTTCTCGATCCCGATGCTGCTGTCCAACGTGCTGCAGACGCTGAACGGGTCGGTCAACGCTATCTGGGTCGGCCGCCTGCTGGGCGAAGCGGCATTGGCGGCAACGGCGAACGCGAATATCGTGATGTTCCTGGTATTTGCCGCCGTGTTCGGTTTCGGCATGGCCACCACCGTGCGCGTAGGCCAGCACTTCGGCGCGCGTGACATCGACGCGGCTCGGCGTACCTTCGGCACCGGCGTGGGCTTCTGCCTCGTCATCTCGGTGATTACCGGAGCGATTGGCTGGCTGGGCGGCGGCACCCTGCTCGACACGCTGGGCACGCCTGCCGCCAGCCGCGGCGAAGCGCTCGCCTACCTGCAGGTGATTTTCGTCACCCTGCCGCTGGGCACGATCAACATGATGGTGTCGATGGGCATGCGCGGTGCCGGCGATTCCAAGACGCCGCTCTACGCTATGATCCTGGCAGTGGCGCTGGATATCATCTTCAACCCGATCCTCATCATGGGCCTCGGCCCGGTCCCCGCGCTGGGTGTGGCCGGATCGGCCATCGCCACGGCCTGCGCCAACACGGCGGGAATGCTGTTCCAGCTCTGGCATATCTACCACAAGGACCTCGCGCTGCGCCTGCGTGGACCGGAACTGCGCTATCTCATTCCGCACGGCGCAGACCTGCGTTATGTCGTGACCAAAGGCCTGCCAATGGGCGCGCAGATGCTGATCGTCTCCTCGGCAGGTCTTATTATGGTCAGCCTCGTCAACCGCGAAGGACTGAATGCGGCTGCTGCCTACGGTGCTTCGCTACAGCTGTGGAACTACCTCCAGATGCCCGCATTCGCCATCGGCTCGGCAGTGAGCGCAATGGTCGCGCAGTCGCTGGGCGCAGGCGATCATAGCCGCGTCGACAAGGTGACGATGACCGGGCTCGGCGCCAATCTGGTGATGTCGACGGTGGTGGCGGCGCTGATCGTCATCTTCGACCATCCGCTACTGGCGCTGTTCCTGGGCGGCGACAGCCCGGCCATGCCGATCGCCGAGCATATCCAGCTTATCTGCACGGCCTCGTTCGTGATCGTCTCGGTGACGATGATCCTGACCGGCACGATGCGCGCCTACGGCTCGGTGGTTGCGCCGCTGGTGATCCTGTTCCTCGGGCTCTATCCGGGGCGACTGGGCTTCTACGCGCTGGCGGTGCCCTACATCGGCAGCGAAGCGGTGTGGTGGGCCTACCCGGTCGGTTCGGCGCTGACGGTCCTGATCACTCTGGGCTATTACCGCATGGGCAACTGGCGCGCGGCCTACAAGAGTTAGGCCCCCAGAGGCATGATCAACGCCCCTGGGCCCGCCAGCGCTGGACGGTGCGCAGAACCATTTCCTCCTCGCCGCCGGTGGAGTTCCACAGTCGCGTGAATGAGGGATCGGCCGAGGCCGGGCGCTTGTGCTCCTCCAGGTCGTCGAAGGACACCCGCATAGGGATTGCCACACCCTCACCGCAGATGATGCATTCGCGGTTGCGCAAGGCTGGGATCGAATCGAGGAACCCGCGGGCACCTTCCGGCATCGCGGCGCGCACGAAAGCCTGATCGCGGTCATTGTTGAGCCGCATCGAGATGATCGTGCCGCACTGCGACAGCACGCCCTCGGCGAGATCGGAAGGACGCTGGGTGATGAGACCCAGCGAAATGCCGTACTTGCGGCCCTCCTTCGCAATACGCGACAGGATGCGCCCGACAGATGATCCGTCGGCGTTCTTCTCGTTCGGAACGTAGCGGTGCGCTTCCTCGCAGACGAGAAGGATCGGCCGGGTCTGTTCATCCCGCGCCCAGACGGCGAAGTCGAATACCAGGCGGCTCAGCACCGCGACGACGGTGGAAGTGATCTCGGCCGGCACGCCCGAAACATCAATGATCGAGATCGGCCGCCCGCGCGAGGGCAGACGGAACAGCTTCGCGATAAACTCGGCCATGATATCCCCCACCAACATTCCGGAGAACATGAACTGATAGCGAGGGTCGGTCTTCAACTCGTCCACCTTGCCGCGAATGCGCAGATAGGGCGCGCTGGTATGGCCCTTGTCGAGCTTGCCCATGGCATTGTTGAGGATCATCCCGAGGTCCGAAAGCAGGTACGGAATCGGCGAATCGACGGTGATCTTGCCCATCTGCTCCGCCAATCGATTTTTCGAACGCGCCTCCAGCAGCGCCTTGCCGAGGATTTCAGCGTCGAGCTGGCGATCGTCCCCGCGCGAGGTCAGCAGGACTTCGCAATGCTCCTCGAAGTTCATCAGCCAATAGGGCATCTGCAGGTTGGTGACGTCGAGGATCACGCCGGTGTCGCGGAAGGCAGCGGCATATTCGCCATGCGGATCCACCATGATGACGTGGCCCTCAGGCGCATGTTCGCAGATCCGGTGGAGAATCAGCGCGGCGCTGGTCGACTTGCCGGTGCCGGTCGACCCAAGCAGAGCGAAGTGCTTGCCAAGCAGCGCATCGACGTAAAGACCCGCGCGGATATCCTTGGTGGGATAGACACTGCCGACTTGAATCGAGGAGCGCCCGTCGCTGGCGTAGATCTGGCGAAGGTCGTCGCTGGTGGCCGGATAAACCAGTGTGCCGGGGATCGGATAGAACGTAACGCCGCGCCGGAAGGCCATGATGCGCCCGGTCAGCCGCTCCTCCTGCCCTTCGCCGAGGAAGTCGACGTCGGACAGAACCGCGCCGGACATCCTGGCGTCCTGCTTCTGGTTACGCACGCTGGCCAGCAACCAGCCGTTGCCGACGCGAATTTTGATCTGGCTGCTCACCTGGCCCGACAGTGCCACGGACGGGTCTGTGTCGGCGGCGATCTCGTTCAGTCGTTCGAGATCGAAAGCGATGCGGCTGCCCGCGCCGCTGATTTCCAGTACGACACCGATCGGTTGCTGGCCATGTGCGGAGGCCGCGCCCGTCATGGGCGCCGCTCCTGTCCGCGGCATGTGAACCTGATCGAGACCGTCGACATGCATCTGTTCTTCAACCATCGGAAATTGTTGGCAACCGATTGCAGCTCTTAAAGCTACCTAGGTTAATTTCCGGCTAAGAGCCGTGCAAAGACAGCCGAGGCGCTCCGCGGCGCCCCATCGCAAGATTTCAGATCAGTGCGAACAGACGTCCGGCAAGCCACCCCATCGCCACAGAGACGAAGACCGCCATCAGGCCATAGACGAAGCCGTAATTTTCGGAAAAATTGGCGATGGCGCGCTCGATGCCCAGCTTGCGCACTTCGACTTGGCTGCTGGCGGAAGCCACCACCCTGCCCTTGGACACCGCATAAGTTTCAGCGGTGTAGATGCCGGTCGGCACGCGCGACGGAAGGCCGATGCGTGCCTGGTAGAGCACCTGCTCGCTCACTTTCACGCCGCCTTCTTCCTCGCGGTAAAGGCCGTTGCGCCGGTTGAGGTCAACGAGGCCGGAGGAAAAACGCGCCTGCTCTTCCGGGTCAATCGCGCCGATGGGCGAGAGCTGCAACCATTTCAGCCCCAGTTCGTAGATCGCGGCAGTCTTGTCGTCGACAATATCGGCAATCGGCTTGGTGGAGGCGATGGCGTAATAGCTGGGCGCGCTACGCAGTTCGGTACTGGCGACGTTGATCCAGATGCCTGCCACTTTCTGCTTCTCGCGCAGGACAATCGACTGTGTCGGCCCCTTGAGTACGACGATAATGTCGTAATCCTGTGCCGCGCGCGAACCTTCTGGCGTGAGGATCGCACCGAACAGCAGCAGTTCGGTGCCGGTGAAGCCCTGCTGAAGGTCGACCTCGTGCTGCGAGACTTCAGGCACCAGGATCGGGTCGCGGGCGCCGGTGAGCATGACCAGCGCGATTAGCCCCAGCAGCGACGACGCGAACGCCTTCACAGCGGAGCCACCGTGTAGATTTCATCAGGCCGGTAGCCCAACCCGAGCGCCATGCGCCCGGCGACGAGCAGCACTATGACAGCCAGCAACAGGCGCAGTTTCACCGGGCTGGCCTTTTGCGCGAACTGCGCGCCCACTTGCGCGCCTGAGACCGAACCCAGCAGCAGTAGCGCGGCAAGCACGATGTCCACGGCATGAGTCGTAAGCGCATGCATCATCGTCGTCGCCATGGTGACGAAGAGGATCTGGAACAGCGAAGTGCCAACCACTACGTTGGCGCTCATACCCAGAATGTAGAGCATTGCGGGCACCAGGACGAAACCGCCGCCAATGCCCATCAGCATCGTCAGGATGCCGGTGCCGATCCCCAGCAACAGCGGCGCGAGCGGCGAGATGTAGAGGCCCGAGCGATAGAAGCGCCAGCGCATCGGCAGGCTCGCCACCATCGGATGGTGGCGCCGCTTTCGCGCGGGCAGCGGTACGCCCGAACGCTCTGCCCGGATCGACTGGATGCTTTCCTTCGCCATCAGTCCGCCGATCGAGCCGAGCAGCACGACGTAGAGAATGTTGATGACGGTGTCGATCTGCCCGAGCTTCTCCAGCAGGTTGAACAGGACCGCGCCCAGCCCGGTGCCGATGATGCCCCCGGCCACCATCACCGACCCCATCTGGTAATCCACCCCGCCGCGCCGGGTGTGCGCGAACACGCCCGAAACGCTGGCTCCGGTGACCTGGCTGGCGGCCGAGGCGGCCGCGACGGTCGGCGGGATGCCGTAGAAGATCATCAGCGGTGTCGTCAGAAACCCCCCGCCCACGCCGAACATGCCCGAAAGCAGGCCGGTGAGCGCACCCAGGCCGACGATGATGAGACCGTTGACCGAAAGGTTGGCGATGGGAAGATAAACGTCCATTGCGGGTTCTCGCTACCGCAGCATCAGCCCCGAGAAAAGCGGCGAATCAGAAACCTGCGGATAGCGTCAAAGCAGGTCCCGAATTCGGCACCGCATCGCCGGCCAGTCGGAAACGCCAGTCGACCGCTATGCGGCCCGCCGTACCGCGCCCCAACGGCATCGCGATAGAGGCGGTCGGCCCCGCATCGAGCCGCTCCGCACCCTTCTGGGCGCCACCCCACAACCCGCCCCCGATGCGCGCATCGACCTTGCCGAGTGAAACAAGAGCGCGGTCTGCCCGAAACTGGCCGTCCGCAAAAGGGGTGGCGAAACGACCGGCGACATAACCCGCCTGCGCATAGGCCTCACCGCGAAAACCCGCCGGAAGCGCGAACCATGGCAACTCCGTGACAGCCATGACAGCAGGTTGGAAGCGGCGATGGCCGGCCTGGTCGGTCAGCCGCGCCTCCAACGCAGCGATGACCGGGAACGACGGCAACGGCCGTGCAGACAGGCCCACCGCCGCCGAAGTTTCCTGCATCAGCCCCAACGTCGAAGTGGTTCGCATGTAGGCGGTCGGCCGATAGGCACTCGCCGGTGCCAACCTATACCTCAGCACCGCCCCCGCCTGACTGGCACCGTATGTCGCCGGCAAAGCCCCGGGCGATGCCGGAGCCCCCGATTCGTCACGGCGCAGCAACGCCCACGCATCCGCCGACCACCGCCTTACGCGCTGGGGAACGGCTTCCGCTTTCGCGGCTGCCGATGAAGAAGATAGCCGGGACATGCCCGGTGGTTCCGGAGCATAAAAGTGCGGCAGCGATTCGGTCATTGCGAACTCACCGCGCAAATGTCCGGGCTTGAGCGGCGAAGCGGGCGAAAACGGCAAAGCGCCGGTCCACCTCGGCGCCGGCTGTACGACGTAGCGCCAGTAGGGCATGACTGGCCGGACGGGGTCGAAGCCTGCCCGATAGACATCGCCGGTATCGGCCGAAACCGGGGCCGGTCTTGTCCCGGGCAATGACTGCGGCCCACCCAGGCTATCGGCTACGAAGTCGCCTTCCGGCACGGATGCTCCCGGCCCGGGCCATTGCAACGCCGCTGCGACTGGTGGCTCCCAGGTCGCTATACGCCCACCGACCCAGCCGCCCAGCACCGCAAGAAGGGCAATAACCGGATGGCCGCGCGAAATGCCGCCGCCCCCGCTCATCGCATCAGGCCCCTTGCCGTTTCGCCCATGGAAGGAAGACCGAGAGCCGGATGCCCTGCGTGCTCGGTCTTTTCCCAGCGCACCGCCTGCCCTTGCAACGAGCGGACATAGCTGGTGAGCGCGCGCCGGCCCGCCAGGATCGCGATCACATTGGCGACGGGTATACGCATCACCGCGCCCAGTCCTTCCAGTATGCCATATTCGCGCGTGGTGAATGCAAAGCGGAATGCCGCCCGCCACAGGAAACCGGCAAGGCAAAGCCGGAGCAGCCCGTAAAGCAAAGGCGAACCGGTGAACTGCACACGTATCCCGGCCACCGTGCCAAGCGATTGCACCGCTTCGATCATCAGCAAGACGTAGGCGCACGCGAGGACGATCGCCGTGAGCGGCCCACGCCGGTCACGCAGCGCCATCCACAGTTCGGTAGGCCCTCTGCTCCAGCCCATCCTGTCCCAGCCCTGAAAGGCGATACCATGGATCCAGCGCGATTTCTGCCGCACGGATGCGTCCAGTGTCGCCGGGAAGTAAGCGCGCGTGGCTACTAGTTCGCCCTTCTCATCCCGTACCCGCAGGAACCGTGAACGACCGCCTTCGCGCCGGACCAGCAGACCCAATTCGTAATCTTCGGTGAGGCATTCTGCGGCGAACGGACCGCCTTCCCTGCGTCCCGCCGCACCGCGCAGCCGGGCGATGCGTGCCACCATCTCGCGCGAGAAGCCACAGCCCACTCCCGCCGCCGGCATCGCCGCTCCCAGTGCATCGCGCACGACCATCACCTTTGCGTGGGCTTCGGCGAATTCGTCGGCATAGTGCCCGCCTATCCATGGCGATGCTCGTTGAAGTTCGGGCCGGACGGGCAATTGCACGAAGTCCGCCCGCGCAAGTCCGGCATCGATCACCGCAAGTTCGGCCGGATGGACCATATCCTCCGCGTCATGAAGAATAACCGAGCTATAACGCCGCGCGTACCGCTGCTCGTCCCTGCACAGCGCGGCATATATGCGGTTGAGGCAATCGGCCTTGGTGGTCGGCCCCGGGCTTTCGTTGATCACCAGCCTGACACGCGGATCGCCGCCCGCCGCCGCCATCGCCGCTGCAATGGTCTCGGGATCGTTGCAGTAGCAGCCCAGGTATAAGGTGAAATCGTCCTGCCGCCAGACCGACAGTGCATGGCTGATGGTATGGCCGATGACGGCCGCTTCCCGCCACGCGGCGATGACCACGGCTGCGTGGCCGGCAAGCGGGACAGAAGCCTCTGCATGGGTAATCCGGCCGGCGCGCGCGCGGCCGGTAAGCCTCAACCAGATCCAGCACAAATCGACGCCGAAATCGTCCGAGGCGCCCAGAATAAACCAGAACCCCGTGAAGAGCAGTAATTCGTGCTTCGCGACCTGTAGCGACAGGGCGACATATTCCAGCACTTGCCCCGGCATCTGTGCCCCCTTGGTCGCGTCAAATCATGCGGAGTGCACCCCCTGCAATCCGTCACGAAGGGGGAATATGATCACCCACGGAAAATTCACCAGTCGCCTTGGCCGTTGTTTCATAAAGTTAATAAATGTAAAAATGACGCGAACCAGGCTGGCAGCCACCCGAAACCCGCGCTTTGCCAGTGACGGCAAAACGCGGGTGACTAGGTCCGTTTACCAGCTGCCGATGTTGGGCATGCTCGCCCAAGGCTCAGCCGGATCGAGGCGGCCGTCCTGAAGCAGTTCCACAGAAATCCCGTCCGGCGTCCGAACAAAGGCCATGTGGCCATCACGCGGGGGACGATTGATGGTTACGCCGCCATCCTGCAGCCGCTGGCATGTCTCGTAAATATTGGTGACCTGGAATGCGAGATGCCCGAAATTGCGACCGCCGGTGTATTCCTCTGCGGCCCCGTCCTGTGCAGGCCAGTTGTACGTCAGTTCGACCTCAGCCTCTTCCTGCCCCGGCGCGGCCAGGTAGATCAGCGTGAAACGGCCCTGATCGCTTGAGAAACGGCGGGTTTCCTTCAGGCCGACCAGTTCGAAGAAGCGGATTGTCGCATCGGGATCGGTGACGCGTATCATGGTGTGCAGGTAGCGTGTCATGGAACGAGCTTTCTCGGTTCGTCTATGGAATTGAACGGTTCATCGCGCATACAGCCGCCACCTGGCATTGCGCGGCGACGGTCAGGGAGAGATGCGATGAGCGAAGATAGTTCGGGCGAGACGGCAAGCAAGGGTGCAGGCGGGATGAATTCCGTGACCACGCGCTGGCTGGCAAGTTCGGCGATTCTTGCGGTGGGTCTGGTGATCGGCGGCTTCGCACTGGGCGATGGCATCAAACGGGCACAGCGAGCCGACCGCGCCGTAACGGTAAAAGGCCTGGCCGAGCGGGAAGTGACCGCCGACCTTGCCACATGGACGATCAGCTATTCCGCCAGCGCGGCCGATCTTGCCACCGCGCAGTCCAGCGTCGACCGCGACACCGCGCAGATCCGCGCCTTCTTCAGTGAGCTCGGCTTCCCCGCTGATGCGCTTCAGCCCACCGGCGTCAACGTCACCCGGGCGACCGACAACAATGGTATCGTCAGTTTCACGGTACGCCAGCGGGTAAGTTTGCGCACTACCGACATCAAGCGCGCCCAGAACGCGGTGCGCCGCCAGTTCGACCTCGTGAAGCGCGGCGTCATCCTCGAGGAAGGGTCGGGAATGGCCTATACCTTCACCAGGCTCAACGACATCAAGCCCGAAATGGTAGCCGCCGCCACCAACGACGCCCGCGCGGCCGCCGAGCAATTCGCCAAGGACAGCGGATCGCAGGTCGGCGCAATCAAGAACGCGGCGCAGGGCTATTTCTCGGTCGAGGCGCGGGACGGCGATTCCGGCGGCGGCTGGGGCCAGTCGGACACGCCCTACAAGAAGGTGCGCGTGGTCACGACGATCGACTTCTACCTGAAATAGTACGCCGCCTCCATATACGAAAAATCCGCCCGGATCGCTCCGGGCGGGTGCCCTCCTGCAAAAACCTTGCGGCCTGCCGCTTTTAGAACGAGGCGGTCAACGTGGCCACGACGGTGTCGTCGGTGTAGCCATCGACGCTGGGACCGGTCACGCCGACATAGGACACGCTCAGCGAGAGCGGGCCGTAAACTGTAGCCGAAGCGCCGATCGACCAGTCAAAGCCGGTGCGGTCAGACGTCGAGTAGTACGACGGAGCGAGCGCACCATCGGTATAGCCCAGGTGGCCCGAAACCGTCAGCGGTGTGCTGGGGATCGCGACATCGAGGTTGCCGTACAGGTAAAGGTTGTCAGACTTCCTGTTGCCAGCGAAGTTCGGCAGCGCGCTCTGCTTCCAGGCGTAAGTCGCGCCGACCTTGAGCTTGCCGGGACCGACCTGGCCAGTGACCGAGGCATAAGGCTCGAAGAATTCCGAATCGCCGCCGCTACCGTTGGGATAGGCGTAGTAGAGCAGGCCGACATCGGTGGTCAGGCCCGAGGTCAGGGCACCCGTCCAGCCGCCGAACAGGTCAAGTTCGGTGCTACCGTAGAGTGAGCCGAGATCGATCGAAGAACCCCAGGTGCCCACGTAGAAGCCGCTGGCGTGCGAAACCGTGATGCCGCCCTGGATCGCAATATCGCCACCCGACTGCGATACACCGCGAAAACGGTAGTCGCTGGTCACGGCGGCGCTGCCGGTAACGGTGATTTCCTTGGGAGCCTCGGCGTCCTGTGCAAAGGCCGGAACGGCGGAAAGCGCAGTTCCCGCAAGGAGAGTGGCGGCAATGGCGCCGCGGACGGACAAAAGCATGGTCGTTCCCTCACAAATTATGTCTTTGATGCCTCGTCCCTGCCTGCATCCGTCGCATCCGGTCTCTTTGCGGACCTGAATTGCCACGACACAATATTGCTGCACTGCACACAGAGGGCGCACAAGAAACATTTCAATTGAGCAATATTTCAGAAACGAAGTGTGGATTTTATGCCACGGGCTTTGCCCACGTCCGTAACGGTGCTATCGGAAAGAGCGACGGGTTGTGCCGGCTCGCGGGGCGCCCCATATTGCGGCGCAACAAATGATTTCCATGATCCGCAACTTTCTGGGCCGCCGCGATGTAAGGCGCCCCCCCTCGATCCCCTCAGGTGAACGCGTCTATGCCGTGGGCGATATCCACGGCCGGGCCGACTTGTTCGAATATCTGATTCGCGCCATCGAAGATGACGACGCCGCACGCGGCCCGGCGTATACCACGGCAATCCTGCTGGGCGATCTGATCGACCGCGGCCACGACAGCGCCGCGGTGATCGAGCGCGCGCGCCGCTGGGGCAGCCAGCGCAACGTCGAATTCATCCAGGGCAACCATGAGGAAATGCTCCTCGTCAGCCGCGAAGATACCGATGCGCTGCGCAGTTTCCTCAAGTTCGGCGGGCTGGAGACGATCCTGTCCTACGGGGTCGACCCGCAAGCGGCGTCATCTGCTGAACTGCACGAATTGCAGCGCCTGATGAACGCCGCGATCCCGCAGAACGACATCGACTTCATCGACGCCTTCAAGAAGATGGTACGCATCGGCGACTACGTCTTCGTCCATGCCGGCGTGCGGCCCGACACTCCCCTTGAACACCAGTCCGGCCGCGACTGCCGCTGGATTCGCGAACCGTTCCTGAGCCATCGCGGTGACTATGGCGGCTTCGTGGTGCACGGCCATACGATCACGCCGGAACCCGACGTCTGCGCCAATCGCATCGGCATCGATACCGGCGCCTTCCTCCACGGTACGCTCACCGCGATCGGGCTGGAAGGGGAGGAACGCTGGTTCATTCAGGCCCACGACCCGGCATCGCGCAGCGAAGCTGCCTGACACCGGCGCTGCCGTCCGACTGATCCAGACTTTCCGGCTCGGCTTTCAGGGTAAGCCCGGTCTTGTGTGAGATCAGACTTCGGCCATGTTGGACGTGGCACTTCTGAAGACCGCTACCGGCTACGCGCCCGCGATCAAACCCGATAGCCAATCCCTGATTGCGCCGGGGAGCCTGTAAGCCGGGTTCTGTTCCTGGCGTGGTCTCCCCATAGAACCAAAGTCCGGGGGACCTTACGCCGCGGTGGCAGCCATTCCTCTAGGCGGCGTATTGCTACGCCGCTCAAGCGACCAACCCGGGCTGCCTGGGTTCGAAACGAACCCGCCGATCTCCTGCTTTCGCAGCGCCAGCGCGCAGCCCCTATTCGGTCTTGCTCCGGGTGGGGTTTACCTTGCCGCTTACCGTTACCGGCAGCGCGGTGCGCTCTTACCGCACCCTTTCACCCTTACCTCCCCGTTCGATCCTTCGACAAGCTCAGGATGAGCGGGGTTGGCGGTCTGCTCTCTGTGGCACTTTCCCTAAGCTTCGGAAGGCCTGAAAGCCCCCCTCGCCCGGCGGGCGTTACCCGCCACCCTTGTTTCGTGGAGCCCGGACTTTCCTCGGCCCTCGCCTCGCTCATCCTGAGCTTGTCGAAGGACGCGGCTGCCCGGCTCCCCGGCGCGGGGGTCACCTAGCACGCCCGGTATCGCGTTCCAACAACAGTTCGAGCAGTATTCCGCCGATCTCGCCGTCGATCTCGCCGTCGATGATTTCCGGCCGCCAGCGCCGCTGGAACGCCCGCACCGCGGCGCGTCCATCGGTGATATCGTAGCCGAAGCGCTCCATCGCGAGGTAGAAGGCGCCGGGGTTGTCGTAGAACAAATTCATCTTCGCGCGCGGGATATCCAGCGCCAGACCCAGCTCGGCGAGGCGCGGCCAGTCGAAGTATTCGCCCGGATCCTGCTTGCGGGCCGGCGCGATGTCGGAATGGGCGACCACGTTGGCTCGGGGAATGTCATGACGGTCGAGGATGTCGGCAAGCAGCGGCGTCAGCGCGTCCATCTGCGGTTCGGGGAACGGGCGGTAACCCCAGTCGTGACCGGGATTGACCAGTTCGATGCCGATGCTGGCCGAATTCACATCGGTGATGCCGCGCCAGTAGGACTGTCCGGCATGCCAGGCCCGCTTGTCCTCGGGCACCAGCGAGGTGACCATGCCATCCTCATCGATCATGTAGTGGGCCGAGACCTGGGCTTCGGCGTCACACATGCGCTGCAGCGCCTCTTCGGCGGATTTCATGCCGGTATAGTGCAGGACCGCCATCGTCACCGGCAGCTTGCGCTCGTTCCAGTTGGGAGAGGAAACGGTGCGATTGACAAGCCAGCGGTTCATCTATTGCATTCTCCCCTCTTGGAATCAGGCCCCCGGCAGAACCGCGCCGAGCACCAGCGCGTCGTCCGCCAGGACATATTGCAGCTTGCCGCCAATGGCCTTGGCAAGCTGGTCGAGCATCGCCGCCGGCGCGGTGCGGCTCGACAAGTCGCCTTCCGGCAAAGTACCTTCCAGCGCGCGGCCAACATCACGGTCGAACGCGATGCGCGGACCGGACGAGCGCACGACGATCTCACTGGCGCCATGATCCGCGCGGTATTCCGCAGCGATATCGAGGGTGCCGCCGCGCGGCAGCGCCTCAAGCCCGATCAGCGCAAAGTTCAGCAGTGTCTTGATAGCTGGCTTCGGCAGCGAATCGCTGGGCAGCGCCCAGTTGAGGGTGACGCGCGCATTGTTGGAGACCAGCGCGTCGATCAGCGCCTTGGCCTCACTCACGGGAACCATTTCGCCGAAACCACCGGCCGCACCGAAGGCGAGGCGGAAGAACTTGAGCTTGTCGGTAGAAATCCGCGCGCTCTGGTCGAGCAACTCGAAGCAGCGGGCCCGCATCTCCGGGTCCTTCTCGTCCGCCAGCAATTCGAGACCGTTGGAGAGCGCCCCCACCGGGCTGAGCATGTCGTGGCAAAGGCGCGAACACAGGAGGCTGGCAAGTTCGAGCGAACTCGTGGTCATGGGATGAGGTGCTTTCCGTCTTCTTTTCGTGAGGCCCCGCTCAAACTCGCGGCGTCAATCCGCGGCGCGCGGGGCCAATGGCACGAAGCCATTCCCGCTATCGCGCCAGAATGCAACCTCGCTCCGCGCGATGATCGCCCAGATGCGCGAATCCCCGGTGGAATGTTCGCAATCGGTCGCCGAGGGTATGGAATCGCCCGTAGGATGAGAGTGATAGTAGCCCAGCAGCCGGAGCCCGCCGCTCCGTGCCGCCTTATGCGCGCTGAGCAGAGCAAGCGGGTCGATCTCGAAATGAATGCGGCGGTTTACGGCCACGTTCGCAGCTGCCTCGGCGATCTCGATCCGCTCGGTGCCATCGCCTTCGATACGGCCCAGAAGCAGGCCGCAGCATTCGTCATCCCCGGCTTTCTTCGCTTCAGCGCGCAGTGCGGCCATAACGCCACTTGTCACCTCGACTTCCATCCCCAAATCGTACTGGCAATGGGGCTTAAATCAAATATCATCGAAGGGCGGATCGGCGCGCCCGGCGGCCGTCTGGACAAGGCACTGGCGGACGCGAGCGGCCTGTCACGCGAACGGATCAAGGCGCTCATGGGCGAAGGCCGCGTCAGCCTGGCCGGGGCGCCCGTTTCGTCAGGCTCGGCCAAGGTCGAACCGGGTGCCGCTTTCACCATCGAAGTGCCCGAAGCCGCGCCCGCCGAAGCCGTGGCCCAGGACATTCCGCTTAGTGTCGTGTTCGAAGACGAATATCTGATCGTGGTCGACAAGCCCGCCGGCCTCGTCGTCCATCCCGCTGCCGGCAATCTCGACGGCACGCTGGTCAATGCCCTGCTCCACCACTGCCGGGGCCAGCTTTCCGGCATCGGCGGGGTCGCCCGGCCCGGCATCGTTCACCGAATCGATAAGGACACCTCGGGCCTGTTGGTGGTCGCCAAGACCGACAAGGCGCACGAAGGCCTAGCTGTCCAGTTCGCCGACCATTCTATCGTGCGTGCCTACATGGCCGTCGTCGGCGGGCGCCCGGTGCCCGCCGCCCGGACCGTGACCGGCTCGATCGCCCGCTCCAACCACGACCGCAAGAAAATGGCGCTGGTCGAGGACGGGCGCGGCAAGCACGCCGTCACCCATTTCCGCACGTTGGAACTGATGAACGGATCTACCCTGATCGAGTGCCGTCTGGAGACCGGACGCACCCATCAGGTGCGCGTTCACATGGCGTCAATCGGTCATGCGCTATTGGGGGACCCTGTTTATGGGCGAACACCTTCCTCCTTGCGCGCGGTTCTGCAAAGACTCGATTTTCGACGTCAGGCGCTCCACGCGGCGGAACTCGGCTTCGTCCACCCCGTTAAAGGAGAAACGGTTCATTTCACCAGCCCGCTACCCGACGACATGCGGACACTGATCGATGAACTGCGAAACTGAAATCGCTTTTATGTGCTATCATGAACAGGTGGCCGCAAGCTAAGACGCCTCTCAAGGGTCTTTGACCTCGTGCCGACCTAGAAAGGACGGATAAACCGTGAGCAACAACAGAAACGTCGCGACCGTGCCGGCGCTTGGAGGCGAACAGAGCCTCAACCGCTACCTGTCCGAAATCCGTAAGTTCCCCGTCTTGGCTCCCGAGCAGGAATATATGCTCGCCAAGCGCTATTCGGAACATGAGGATCCCGCCGCCGCCGCGCAGCTGGTAACCAGCCACCTGCGCCTCGTCGCCAAGATCGCCATGGGCTACCGTGGCTACGGCCTGCCCGTGTCCGAGCTGATTTCCGAAGGGAACATCGGCCTGATGCAAGGCGTCAAGAAGTTCGAGCCTGAGCGTGGGTTCCGTCTCGCGACGTATGCCATGTGGTGGATCAAGGCCTCGATCCAGGAATATATCCTGCGTTCGTGGAGCTTGGTGAAGATGGGCACCACCGCTGCGCAGAAGAAGCTGTTCTTCAACCTGCGCCGCATGAAGAAGAACCTCGACGCCTACGAGGATACCGACCTGCACCCCCGGGACGTCACGAAAATCGCGACGACGCTGGGCGTTTCCGAACAGGAAGTGGTCAACATGAACCGCCGCATGATGATGGGCGGCGATGCCTCGCTGAACGTGTCCTTGCGTGAAGAAGGCGAAGGCCAGTGGCAGGATATCCTCGCGGATGACCGGCCGCTGCAGGACCAGACCGTCGCCGAAGCGGAAGAAGCCACCGTGCGCCACGATATGCTGGTCGAAGCCATGGGTTCCCTGAACGAGCGCGAGCGCGACATCCTGATGGAACGCCGCCTCACCGAGGACCCCAAGACCCTCGAGGAGTTGAGCCAGGTCTACTCGGTCAGCCGAGAGCGCGTGCGTCAGATCGAAGTGCGCGCCTTCGAAAAGGTTCAGAAGGCAATGAACCGCATCGCCACTGACAAGCGCCTGCTCCCCGCGGGCGCCTGATCGCCGACGCATAAAAAAGCCGGGCCATCCACAAGGGTGGCCCGGCTTTTTTGTGCCCGCGACAGACGAAGCAAGCTGGCGCCAACCGGTGCGTCTGGCCTAGAGAGAACGGACGTCCGTTTCTCAGCCAAGGTCCGTCCCTTCCCATGCGTCTCATTGCCAAGTTCATCATATGGTTCGTGGCGATCAGCGTCGGGCTGGTGGTGCTGTACCGCTTCGTGCCGCCACCGGTCACGGTGACGATGCTGGTGGATGGCAACGGCATCACCAAGGACTGGGAGCCGCTCAGCAACATTGACCGCAACATGGTCGCCGGGGTGGTCGCCGCCGAGGACGGAAAGTTCTGCACCCACAACGGCTTCGACACCGACGCGATCGAAAAGGCAATGGAGCGCAACGCCAAGGGCGGGCGGCTGCGCGGCGGATCCACAATCAGCCAGCAGACCGCCAAGAACGTGTTCCTGTGGCAGGGCGAAGGCTGGACCCGCTACGCCCGCAAGGGGCTGGAGGTATGGTTCACCTTCCTGATCGAGAACCTGTGGGACAAGCGCCGGATCATGGAGGTGTACCTCAACGTCGCCGAGACCGGCATCGGCACCTACGGGGTCGAAGCCGGGGCGCAGCGTTACTGGGGCAAGTCGGCCGCGAACCTCTCCACCGCCGAGGCCGGCCGAATGGCCGCCGCCCTGCCCAGCCCCAAGACCCGCAGCGTCACCAACCCCTCCGGCTTCACGCGCCGCTACGGCAACACCATCGCCGGACGCATCGGCATGGTAAAACGCGGCGGCTACGACGCCTGCGTCTACGAATAGACGCGCACTAGGCACACGAAAGTGCCCGCTGGCGAATGCAGGCTGACGGCGGGGAAACTCTTTAACCTAAGCGAAATCGGGGCAACGCCGGTACCGCCCATGCTCGGGGCGCCGGTAGTGCTTGCCTTCACGTTGCGAACGACCGAATACCCGCAGGTGCAGTCCGGCTCGGCCTGTATTCAAAGGATTGATCGCTTGGCCTGCCACCTCGGGCTCGCATCGGGTGCAGGCAGAGGGGACTTTCCAAGAAGCCCTTCACGTCAGCAATTTCCGCATAGATAAATGGCGTGCCCGAGCCACGATGGAGACAGCCGGTCTTATGGCGCATGGTTCACGCAGCTGCGGTTATGCCCGCACCCCGAGGGCACGACGCCGACCCGATCACACCGCCCCCATGTACTTGGGACGACGGATGGCGGACACATAGCCTATTTGGTTCAAAAATATTAAGCGTGTTGCCCGCCCGGCGCCGCTCCTGACGCGCACAAACGAAAAGGGGAGGAACCTGGCGGTCCCTCCCCTCTCCTGTAACGCAGCTACCGTATCGAGGGCTATCAGAAGCCCATGATGAAGGTGGCGCTGATGGCGCGCGGCGAACCGAAGTTCACGAATGCCGAGCTGGAGCTTGCCAAGGTGTCCAGACCACCGCTGAACGAACCGACGTAGTATTCGTCGAACAGGTTCGAGACGTTGAGCTGGATCTGGCTCTTGGCAAGGCCAAGGCTTTCCAGGTTGTAGCGAACGTTGAGGTCCACCACGGTGTAGGCCTTGAACTTGCCACCGGGAGCGATGATCTTCGGCGCGCCGGCAACAGTGACAGTCTGAACTTCACCGTTGATGTCGTTCAGGAAGCGATCGCTGGTGTACTTGGCCTGGGCACCGAACTGGAAGTCACCCACGTCAAGCTGTGCGCGGCCGCCAAACAGCCATTCAGGAGCAGCGCGTTCGCGCTTACCCGAAGTCCGCAGGTAGCTGATGGTGGTGCCATCGGTCTGCGCAACATTGTAGCACAGGCCGGCGAGCGCGATGTCGCTGGTCGCAGCGCAGCTGCCGGTGACGGCATCGTTCTGGATCTCGGACTTGATCCACGAACCGAAGACGTAAAGCGACAGCGGCTGAACCGGACGAACCGAGAAGCTGGCGTCGACGCCGTACTTCTTGACCGGACCCAGGTTGGTGTCGGTGCCGTTACCGTCGATGTCGTAGGCGGTGACGAGACGGTTCTTGTACTTCGAGTACCAGCCGGTGATCGATGCCTGAACGACAGGGGTCGAGTAACGCAGGCTGGCATCGAAGCTGTTCGAAGATTCCGGCACACGGTAAGCGGCGTCGCTGTCGGCCGGGAAGTAGAACGCATTGTAAAGGGCGTCGGTGCTGGGAACCGAAAGGTTCTTGGCATAGCTGCCCGCGATGCTGACTTCCGGCGTGATCTTGAAGACGGCGCCGACGTTTGGCAGGATCTTATCATAGTTCAGCTTGCGCGAACCCGGCAGGGCGGCGCCCGAAGCACGGCCGGTCGTGGCATTGAACGAGTACGGACGGGCAGCGATGTAAGCGGCCTGCTGGTCGGCGGGTACGCAGTCCACAAAACCGCCCGAGCTGGTGGTGAAGCAGTTCTGCGTCAGGTCGCGCTTGAAGAACGGTGCGCGAACGCCGACGAGGACGGTTAGCTGGTCGTTCAGGAAGTCACCGCGATACTCACCAGCGATCTGGTGCAGCGTAGCGTACGAGTCGCGGTCACGCTTCTGCAGGACGTTGCCGGCCGTGTCGGTCAGCGGATCGTTGACCGGGAACACGTCGAACGGCTCGCCATTGGCCTTCAGGAAGCCAGCTGCACCGGTCTGGCGGTGATGCGCGCGGTCGAACGAATACGACAGACGAACGCGGTTCGTGTCGTTCAACTCGTAGGACAGGTTGGCAATCGCGACGTAGCGGTTGGTCTTCGTCTGGCTGGGCTGCACCAAGGTCACCTGGCCGATCGCGCCGTCACCGTTCAGGTCGCGGCCAAAGTAGAAAGCACCGCCGTAGTTACCCGTACCCGAGAATGCAGGCGTGGTAGCGGTGGCAGCGCGCGTGTAAAGGCCCTCGTTAGCCGAGGTGGTGCCGCCGCCGTTTGCCTTGGTGTACTGATAGGCAGCGTCGATCGAAAGGGTCAGCTTGTCGGTCAACGTGAACAGCGAGGCAAGGCGAACGTTGCCGGTATTCGAAGGGTTGTACCGACGCTCGAACGACGTGCCGCAGCTGTTGACGACGCTGGTCTGGCTCACGGTGCAGGGAATGCCGCCGTCAACTTCGTAGAAGCGGCTGGACTTGTCGCCGTTGAAAGCGCTGGCGCGCAGAGGTGAACCACCGAAGTTATTGCGGTTTTCGTTGTAGTGGCCCGAGAGGGAGATGAAGTCACCGTTATCACCAATCGGCTGGTAGATCTTGGTGTTGAATTGCTTCTTCTGGACCTTGCCGTAATTGGCGAAGGTGGCGCCGTTGCGGGCGAACGAACCAGTGAAGTAAGCCTTGGTGCCGATCGAGGTGAACTCGCCGGTCTCGACCTTGGCGAAGTAGCGCTGGAACGAACGGTCTTCGCCGCCCGAATCCTTGGCTGCGATGTCGCCGTAGGACAGGCTGGTCATCACGCCGAACTGATCGTCCGGAACCTTGGTGTTGATGTTGACGGTGCCGCCAACCGCAGCAGCGGTCGGGGTGTCGACGTCGGTCGAACCCAAGTTGACGTTGACGGTCTCGATGATCTCGGCGTCGACCTGCTGGTTCGAATAGACCGCGTAGTTACCCGAATCGTTCAGCGGAATGCCGTCGAAGGTCTGGGCGATACGGCTGGAATCGAAACCGCGGATCGTGAACGAGCCGCCGCTGGAACCCCAGGGGTCGTTGTTGGTGAAGCTGACGCCCGGAACGAGGTTGATGATCTCGTTGACCGACTGGCCAGCGCGCTGAGAAGCGATGAATTCCTTGCCGATCTCGACCTTGGCCTTGGGAGAGTCAGGCGTACGAACACCGACGATGTCGTTGATGCGGCCACCGGTGACGATGATGGCATCGCCATCGAAGTCAGACGAACCGGTCGACTGGGCGAAGGCGGGAAGCGCTGCTGCGGCGGCGCCGAGCGCCAGCGTGCTGGTAGCGATCTTGAGGAAGGTGTGGGATTTCATTTTATGCCCCTGAGCTTGTCAGACTGAAGTGGTCACAACGTGCGACGAACTGCTTGCGCCACATGATTGCTGCGGCTGCTAAGAGCAGTGAGATATGACACCTTTCTGACATTTGGGAATCATTTGGCTACAATGTTGTGAAATTTTGTGACACTATGGTCACATCAGTAACCTTTCCCGGTTTTTTCCTAATTATATCATAATGTTACACATTATGCCGCATGGTGTCGGGTGGCATAAATATCACGCCCAATAGAAACCGATTGCTGCACCTGCGACACGCATTCGCAGGAAGAAATCAATCACTTCGCTCGCGCAATGCAATGCGGCGTGTGATGTTACGTCATAGCTTGATGCGAGTAGGCAACACATGCCAAGCGGTCATCCATGGGCGCTGGACATCATCACGGACACTCGCACGGGCACGGGCACGCGCATTCGCATGGCCATGGTCATTCCCATGGCCACGCACATCATGCGCCGCCGCCGCCGGGCAGCGTCAGCAAAGCCTTCGCCATCGCTGTTTCGCTCAACCTGGTATTCGTCGTAGCAGAGATCGCCGCAGGGCTATTCAGCGGCTCGATGGCGCTGCTGGCGGATGCCGGTCATAACCTGTCGGACGTGCTCTCGCTGGTGCTGGCATGGGTAGCCAGCATACTGGCGGCGCGCCCGCCTTCAGAGCGATTCACCTATGGGCTGAAAAGTTCGTCGATCCTGGCCGCGATAGCCAATGCGGCGCTGCTGTGGGTGGCGATCGGCGCGATCCTGGTCGAGACGATCCGCCGCATGGCCGATCCCGAGCCGGTCGCGGGCACGACGATGATGGTGGTTGCCGGGCTTGGGATCGCCGTCAATGCTCTTTCCGCACTGCTGTTCGCCAAGGGAGCGAAGTCCGACCTGAACCTGCGCGCCGCGTTCGTCCACCTGATGGCCGACGCGCTGGTATCGGTAGGCGTGGTGATCGCGGGGATCGTCATCGCCACCACGGGATGGGCGCTGGTCGATCCGATCGCCTCGCTGGTGATTACCGCCGTGATCGGATGGTCGAGTTGGGGCCTGCTGCGCGATGCACTGCACATGGGCATGCTCGGCGTGCCGGAGGGTATCGACGGCCCCAAGGTCCGCGCCTTCCTGGAAAGCCAGCCGGGGGTAACGCGCGTCCACGATCTGCACATATGGCCGATGAGCACCACTGAAACCGCGCTGACCGCCCATCTCCTGATGCCGGGGGGCCAGCCGGGCGACGCATTCCTGTGTGCGCTGGCCGACGGCCTTGCCCACGAATTCAGCATCGGTCACCCCACGATCCAGATCGAGACCGACGCCGCCAGCCCTTGTGCGCTGGAAAGCGAAGCGGTCGTCTAACCGCTCTTTCGGCTAGGGACCGGCGCCCCCATCCTATCGCGGGTGCCGGGCGGCCAGCGCGATGCCGGCGAGGTTCTGCTCGCGTTTGATCCAGCGAACCCGGTCCGGCGCCCTCTTACCGGCAAGCGCAAGGAAAGTGGCGGCATGGGCTGACCCGGCTCGGCCACTACGTAAGGCCGCATCGGCCGCGTCGATGATCTGGCGTGCATCCCCGATCAGTTCGACATCGGCAAGGCCCAATGATTGCGCCAGTTCCAGCGCACGGATCAGGGCCAGCCATTCGGCATCGGTATTGCTCCCCTGCCCCAGGTCATCGAACACATACACGGCGCCGCGCACCACCACGGCAGCCTCGATTCGTCCGGGATTCGGGCGGCAGCCGCCATCGAAGAACACTTTCAACCTGCGCCGTATCATCGTCGTTTCCGTGAGCCTTCAAACGAAAAGGCCGCCCACCTTGCGGTGAGCGGCCCTCCGATTTTCCAACCGAAAAGCTACCCTCAGGCGGCTTCTTCGGCCTTGTCGCCCTTGAGGACGCGGACGGGTTCCTTGCGGCCCTCAACCACGTCCTTGTCGACGACGACCTCGGCGATATCGCGCTCGGTCGGCAGGTCGAACATGGTGTCGAGCAGCAGCCCTTCCACGATCGATCGCAGCCCGCGTGCGCCGGTCTTGCGCTCGATAGCCTTCTTGGCGATGGCTTCGAGTGCGTCGTCGGTAAACGTGAGTTCCACGTCTTCCAGTTCGAACAGGCGGGCGTATTGCTTGATCAGCGCGTTCTTCGGCTCCTTGAGGATCTTGACCAGCGCCTCGATGTCGAGGTCGTTCAGGGTCGCGATCACCGGCAGGCGGCCGACGAACTCGGGGATCAGGCCGAACTTCAGCAGATCCTCAGGCTCGGCCTTCTGGAGCAGTTCACCCACGCGGCGCTTGTCCGGATCGGCGACATGCGCGCCGAAACCGATGGAGCGCTTCTGCAGGCGGTCGGCGATGATCTTGTCGAGGCCGGCAAAGGCACCGCCGCAGATGAACAGGATGTTGGTCGTGTCCACCTGCAGGAATTCCTGCTGCGGGTGCTTGCGGCCGCCCTGCGGCGGGACCGAAGCGGTGGTGCCTTCCATCAGCTTCAGCAGAGCCTGCTGCACGCCTTCGCCCGATACATCGCGCGTGATCGAAGGATTTTCGGCCTTGCGGCTGATCTTGTCGATCTCGTCGATGTAGACGATGCCCTGCTGCGCCTTCTCGACGTTGTAGTCGGAGGACTGGAGCAGCTTGAGGATGATGTTCTCCACATCCTCGCCCACGTAACCGGCTTCGGTCAGCGTGGTGGCGTCGGCCATAGTGAAGGGCACGTCGAACGTCTTGGCCAGCGTCTGTGCGAGCAGTGTCTTGCCCGAACCGGTCGGACCGACGAGCAGGATGTTCGACTTCGAAAGTTCGACGTCGCCCTGCTTGCCGCTGTGCTTGAGGCGCTTGTAATGGTTGTGGACAGCCACTGACAGGACGCGCTTGGCGCGTTCCTGACCGATCACGTAGTCGTTCAGCATCTCGCAGATTTCACGAGGAGAGACGATTTCGCCTTCCTTGCGACCGGCGATTCCGGCCTTCGTTTCTTCGCGAATGATGTCGTTGCAAAGCTCGACGCATTCGTCACAGATGAAGACCGTGGGGCCCGCGATCAGCTTACGCACTTCGTGCTGCGACTTACCGCAGAAGCTGCAGTAGAGGGTGCTTTTCGCGTCAGATCCGCTCAATTTCGTCATTTTCCGTCTTTAGCCTCCAATCGAGGCGACTCGTCCACTCTACCCTGCCGGGGACCGGTTTTGCAATCCTAGTGCCAATTCCTTGCCATAGACTGAAAAACGCGGTCCCATTTCAGGGCATCAGGCCATCCGTTCAGGCAGCAGACTTGTCGCCTTCGGGGCGGGTTTCGAAGACCTTGTCAACGAGGCCGAAGGCCAGCGCTTCATCGGCTTCGAGGAACGTGTCGCGGTCCATCGCCTTCTCGATCTCGTCGAGGGTCTTGCCCGTGTACTTCACGTAAAGATCGTTCAGGCGGCGGCGCATCCGCAGGATTTCGCGTGCCTGGATCTCGATGTCCGATGCCATGCCCTGGGCGCCGCCCGAAGGCTGGTGCACCATGATGCGGGCATTGGGCAGCGCGATACGCATGCCGGGTTCGCCGGCCGCGAGCAGGAAGCTGCCCATCGAGGCGGCCTGGCCGATGCACACGGTCGACACACGCGGCTTGATGTACTGCATGGTGTCGTGGATCGCCATGCCGGCCGTCACCACGCCGCCCGGCGAGTTGATGTACATCGAGATGTCCTTCGACGGATTTTCCGACTCGAGGAACAGCAGCTGCGCAACGATCAGGGAGGCCATGTGGTCTTCGACCTGGCCGGTGATGAACACGATCCGCTCACGCAGGAGGCGCGAGTAGATGTCAAAGGAGCGCTCACCGCGGCTGGTCTGCTCGACGACCATCGGCACGAGCGCGCCGGTCACGGGATCGGTGTGAAACTTTCCTTGGGCGCCCGAAGCGCCAAACAGGTCGAGCATGGGAGTCCTCATCTGGATTGGAACGCCTATGTCGCGTGGCCGGGCCAGATGTTCAAGGGGATTAACCGATCAATCGGCACCGCGCTTGGGACAACTTTGTTGCAAGGCGCCGCGCGTGCCTGCAGATTTGCGTTTGCATCCCGCATCGCAAGGCAGGTTCCCCCCTTTATGCGCCCATCCGCATCCATCATCCTTTCCGCACTGCCGCTGGTTTTCAGCGCTGCAGGCGTACAGGCGAAGGATACGCCGGAAGAGTATCTCGCCCGGATCGCGGCAATCGACGACGCAGCCCCCTCCATCCATGCGGTAATCGCCGTAGCCCCGGCAGCGGCCATCGCGGCGGCGCGGCGCAGCACCGGCCCCCTCGCCGGGCGGGCGGTGCTCGTCAAAGATAACATCGAGACACGCGACATGCCCACGACCGCCGGCAGCCTGGCGCTGAAGAACAACGCGACCGGCCGCGACGCACCGCTGGTGGCGCGGCTGCGCGGCGCGGGTGCGGTGATCCTGGGCAAGACCAACCTGTCGGAATGGGCCAATTTTCGAGGGACCAGTTCTTCCAGCGGGTGGAGTGCGGCGGGCGGCCAGACAAAAAATCCCTACGCAATCGACAGAAGTCCCTGCGGCTCGTCCTCTGGCAGCGCCGCGGCAGTCGCGGCCGGCCTTTCCTGGGCGGCGGTCGGCACCGAAACAGACGGGTCTATCACCTGCCCTGCCTCGGTGAACGGGGTGGTCGGCTTCAAGCCCACCGTAGGCCTTGTCAGCCGCGCTCTGGTGGTGCCGATCAGTGTCACACAGGACACCGCCGGGCCTATGGCGACGAGCGTCCACGACGCCGCACTGTTGCTCACCGCGATGGCCGGAGCGGACCCGGCCGACCCCGCGACGGCCGAGGCAGGAAAACACGCGGCGAATTTCGCAGCCGGCCTTGCAAAGGCGAAGCTCACCGGTGTGCGCGTGGGCGTAATGCGTCGACAGGTCGGCTCAGTGCGCCGCGTGGCAGCGCTGTTCGACAAGGCCATGGCCGACATGAAACGCGCGGGCGCCGAAATCGTCGAGATTGACTTTGCGCCCTCGCCCCGGCTCGAACAGGCGGAATCCGCGGCGCTGCTGTTCGAATTTCGCGAAGGCATCGATGCCTATCTTGCCGCCCTGCCGGGGTCTGCGCCGATACGCGATCTCGGCGGGCTGATCGCATTCAACAAGGCGCATGAAGCCGAGGAAATGCGCTGGTTCGGCCAGGAACTGTTCGAAAAGGCGCTCGCCGCCACCGACCGGGCTACATACGAGAAAGCACGAGGCGATGCGACCCGGCTTGCCGGGGCGGAAGGGATCGACGCGCTCCTGGCGAAGCACAAGGTCGACGTGCTGGTGGCGCCGACTACCGGCCCCGCTTGGCCGATCGACCTGGTCATCGGCGATCATTTCCTCAATATCGGCGCGGGTTCGCTCGCTGCGGTGGCCGGCTATCCCCATCTCTCGGTGCCGATGGGGGCGGTGGAGGGATTGCCGGTCGGACTATCGTTCATGGCGGGCAAGTGGGCAGACGCGAGAGTCCTGCGCATAGGTGCGGGCTATGAGAGGGTGCGCAGCGCCATACTTGCCAAACCGGGCTTTCAGCCTTGGCGGGAACCGACGGGGAGGTAGGCTCGCCGTCAAGCCCGGCGGCGGCGCCTGGGTACCAACATGCCCGTGCTCGCCCGGTATTTCACGTAATCCTCGCCAAAAACCCCGATGAGGTCACGTTCCTCGAAACGGATCGCAACGAGCATGAACACAGAGAGCCCGGCGGCCAGCAGCAGGTGTCCCGCCGTCATCCGCGGCGTCGCCCAGAAGGCGAGGAAGAACCCGGAATAAAGCGGGTGGCGTACCAGCCGATAGAAAAACGGCTGACGCAGAACTACCGGCGCAGCAATTTTCCCGCGCAGGTTGTTCCAGACCTGCTTAAGGCCGAAAAGTTCGAAATGGCTGATCAGGAACGTGCTCACCAGCACGATCAGCCAACCGGTCACAAACAGCGCCCACGACAGCCAGGCCCACAACGGACTGCCTAACGACCACACCACCGCAGGGATCGGCCGCCACAACACCATCAGGACGATCAGCGCCGCACTGGCGGCCAGTACGTAGAAACTGCGCTCGATCGGCTGCGGCAATATCCGCGTCCATACCGTCTTGAAGCCCGGCCGGGCCATCACGCTGTGCTGCACCGCGAACAGGATGATAAGGGCAAGGTCGATCACCGCAGCCATGCCGGGCGCAGTGAATGGTCCGCCTGCATCGACAGTGCGCGGCAAGACCGGTAGTCCGCCAACGAATGCGATCAGCGCGAGAAACGTCATAAAGAATACGACGTAGGCGATCACACCGAACAGGAGAAAGACGATGCGCATCCCGGCACCCCACGATTACTTTATATCAATAATATAACACACGGATAATTAATTGTCATTTGCCCGTGAAATACAGTGATATTTGGACGGAACTTCCTGATAATATCGGAAAATACCGCAAGCTCTGGCACCAAGCGTCATATCCACAAAAGACCGACTCGCCGGGCGCAAACGAAAACGGCCCGGCGCATTGCTGCACCGGGCCGTTTTTTCGAGCCATCAGGCCGAAAGGAGGGATCAGTCCTCCTTGTCGGCAGCGGCCTTCTTCTTGGCCGGGGCCTTCTTGGCGGGCTTTGCTTCTTCAGCTTCGCCTTCAACAGCGTCATCGGCCTTCTTGGCGGCGGCCTTCTTGGCAGGAGCCTTCTTTGGCTTCTCCTCGGCTTCCGCTTCGACCGGAGCTTCTGCGTCGTCGGCCTTCTTGGCGGCCTTCTTGGCAGGAGCCTTCTTTGCCGGCTTCTTGCCTTCCGCCGGCGTCTCGCCGTCGGTGTCGGCTTCGATGGCGGCCTGCAGTTCTTCGCGGGTCACTTCGCGCTCGGTGACGTCAGCCTTCTCGATCAGGAAGTCGACGACCTTGTCCTCATAGAGAGGCGCGCGCAGCTGGGCTGCCATCATCGGGTCCTGCTGGACGTATTCGAAGAAACGCTGGCGATCTTCCGGGCGGTACTGCTGGGCAGCCTGGCCGACCAGCATCTGCATTTCCTGAGCCGTCACTTCGACGCCGTTGGCCTGGCCGATTTCCGACAGGAGCAGGCCCAGACGCACGCGGCGCTCGGCGATCTTGCGGTAATCGTCCTTCTCGGCTTCAATCTCTTCCAGGGCAGCGGCGGGATCTTCCTCGCTCTGCGCTTCCTGGATGAGCTGCTGCCAGATCTGCGAGAATTCGGCTTCCACCATGGTCGGCGGCACGTCAAAGTCATGGCCGGCAGCCAGCTGGTCAAGCAGCGAGCGCTTCATGGCGGTGCGGGTCAGGCCGGCAGTTTCCTGCTCAAGCTGGCCGCGCAGCAGGCCGGTGAGCTGCTCCAGGCTTTCCAGGCCCAGTTCCTTGGCGAAGTCGTCGTCGATCTTCGATTCGGCGGGCGCCTTGATCTCGTGGGCGAGGATGTCGAAGGTGACTTCCTTGCCGGCGAGGTTCTCGGCCGGGTAGTCCTCAGGGAAGGTGACGGTGATGACGCGGTCATCGCCGGCCTTCATGCCGACCAGCTGCTCCTCGAAACCGGGGATCAGGCGGCCCGAACCGATCACGATCGGCTGCTTCTCGGCCTTGCCGCCGTCGAACTCGACGCCGTCGTGCTTGCCGGTGAAGTCGCAGATGACCTGGTCGCCGTCGGCGGCCTCGCCGTCCTTGGTCTCGAAACGCTGCTGCTGGGTGGCGATACGCTCCACAGCTTCGGTCACGGCGTCGTCAGCGACCGCAACGGTCAGCTTGTCGAGCTTAAGACCGTCAAGCGCGGGCGCTTCGATCTTGGGCAGGATTTCCAGGCTGACGGTCAGCTCGGCATCCTTGCCTTCTTCGTAGCCGTCGGTCAGCTGGACGTCGGGGTTCATCGCCGGACGCAGGGCATTGTCGGCAACCAGCTTGTCCATGGCTTCGCGAATCGAGGTGTTCAGCGCTTCCTGGTGGATCGCCGGGCCATGCAGCTTCTTGACGAGGTTCACGGGAACCTTGCCGGCGCGGAAGCCGGGCATCTTCACCTGCGGCGCGATCTTCTTGACCTCACCTTCAATCTTCGCGGTGATGGCCGAGGCGGGGATGGTGACCGTGTAGGCGCGCTTCAGGCCTTCGTTGGTCGTTTCGACGATCTGCATTTCGATGCCTTCCTGTGCAATCCAAAAGGCCTTGCGGCCCGTATTACCTGGCTCCCGCCCACACAGGTGACGGATTGGTGCGGGCGAAGGGACTCGAACCCCCACATCTTTCGATACTGGTACCTAAAACCAGCGCGTCTACCAATTCCGCCACGCCCGCATGAGAGAAGCCTTGAAAACTCTACATTTTTTCTGACTGCCTAAGCCGCCAAACTGACGATTTCCCCACCGAGGGGGGACTGTGGGGGGACGTGGGGAGCCGCAGATTTCTGCGCTTTTTCACGTTCCGCCCGGTCAAGTTCCCCCACACGATCGACGACACGCTCAAGGTTTTGTGGTCTCACCTTGGCGTAACGCAGTGTGGTCTCTATCCGTTTGTGGCCCAGTAGTTCCTTGATGAGTAGTACGTCAATCCCCGCGTCAACAAGGCGTACAGCCCGCGTATGGCGGCATGTGTGGAAGACGAACTCCTCATCAGCCCCTAAGCCCATGCGATCCTTGGCCCGGTCCCACCAGGACCGAAGGTTGCGCTGTGTGGGCATCGTCTTGGTTTCGATCAGCTCCCGGAGGGTCGCCGCCGTCTCGGGAAGGAGCGGGACGTGGCGGCTCTCGTCGTTCTTCGTCTTGTAGAGGTGCAGGCTATTTCCGTTCAGCTGGTCCAGGCGGGCCGTCAGCAGCTCGTCACGGCGGCATCCGGTATCCAAGGCCACCCGAACGAGTTTGGCGACGTTCTCGGGCATCAAGCTCAACAGCCGCAGCTCCTCCTCGTAGGTGATCCACCGGAGGCGACCGCCCTTCTCCTTGATCCATGGGAACACAATCGTGTCCTTGTTGACCGGGAGGGTTCGGTACTCACGGGCCTTGCACCACGTCAGGAAGGTCCTGAGACACGAGAGGAAGCGGTTGACCGTCGCATCGGCCCTCCCGTCCTTCTTGAGTTGCTGACGGAGCCTGTCGAGGTCTGTGGTCTTCAGGTCGTCTAGGTCACGTTTGCCACCCAAGAAGTCCACGCAGGACCGCAGGCGCGACCAAGCGATGTCCCTGGTGTCCGCATCCGCCCATAGGATGCCTTCAGCAGCCTCCACGCCCTCTTGGAACGTCAGGCAGCCCTTCTTTTGGCCGAAGGCAGCGGCGCAGCGTCCTTAGCGCTCTCCCCAGCGTCCCAGGCCGCCTTGACGCGCCCCTCGTCCGCTTCAGCTTCCGCCATGCTATCGTGACGCTTGCGGTACCGCTCGGTGCCGTTCTGCAGCTCGACGCGGAACCGCCCGGTCAGCTTGCCGTCACGCTTGTCTGCGTAAATCGCCATTCTAGGTCAGTCCTTCATGGTTTCAGCCAGCTCCTGGATGAGGATGCGGCCCTTGGGGGTTAAGGTGTAGCGGTTGACCCGCAGGTTCATTGGGTCTGGCGTGCGGGAGATCAGGTTGTGGCCTGCTTCCATCTTTCGGTTACGGTCGCTCAGGTCGAGCATCTGGCGGCTTGCGGTGGAGACGTTGGTCCCCAGGATGTCCGCCAGCTCTGTGAGGGTCAGACCTTCGTTGTCTGCGACCGCCAGGAAAGCCTGGACGACCTGCGACGGGACTTGAGGGCCTATCGACGCTCTCACCTGGCGCTGGGCACGGTATAGTTTTCGGATCGCAATGCGTTCTTCGTCAGTCATAACTACCCCTCAGTTGGGCGACCCGGCAGCAGCCGGGCCTTTTACGTGCCCTCACTGCGTACAAACGTACACGTATGGCAATGGTTCCCGATTGTCAAATGTTGCCAATCGAAAAGAAACCCCTCGCGTGAGGGGTCTCTTAGGCGCCTTACCCTAACAGGTGGACTTTAATCCAGTCCTGGAAGAAAGTGGCAATGAACAGTAGGATCGCGCCAATGGTGGCGAGGATTTTGTAGCTGCTTTCGAGGCGTGCGATCCGAATATCGTGGTCTTCCAGCGTCTCGGCGGTCTTCTGATCGCGCTCGATGATGAAGTCGATCTTGGTTTCGACGCGGGTTAGCCGCTCGATGACGATCGTGTCGTCTTGGGACATGCGGTTTTCTCTAGGGTATGAATGCAATCGGACGCCTGCGGCTCATCCGATCAGCAATGGAGCGCACGACCTCGACAAACACCGCACTGACCCGCACGGGACGGTCGAAGACCTGAGCACTCTCGGCGCTGATATGGTGGACCCGGACCGGAGCTGTGAAGGTGGCCGCGACTTCAGCATTAAGCTGGCTGACCTTGGCCGGGCCTTCGATAGCCGCAGCTATCTCCGCGCTCGCCTGGTTGATGCGATACTCGCCTGCCATCAGCTGGCGACCTTAGGCTGCAGCTGGAGGGCGTTCACGGCGCTAACCGTCCAAGGTGCCCCCGTGTTGGGGTCGACATTCATGCCGCGCTCGTGGCGGAATCCCGAAGCGTTGAGGTTTTGAGGCTCGCCGTCCGACGTCGTACCGCCTGAGACAACGCCCAGGTACATGGCGCGTGCGGGGGCGTCCGTTTTGGACATGTAGCCGACCACAGAGACCTCTTCGATGGACGCCGGGATGGTGTCGAGGTCCGCCAGGCCCAGAATGTCACGATCGCCTATTACAGACCCTGAAAGGTAGTTGGAGGCGCTGGCCGGGATTTCCCCAACGACGGCACTGTGCGAGGTTCCTGTGGAGGGCTTGAGGCCCAGTACGGAGCCGTCCGAATTGACCTGCAGCGTGACGATGCGGACTGCGGCCCCAGCGCGGTCGAACGCTACTGGAAGTGCGGCGCCAGCCACGGCGCCCATGGCACCGTCGACTAGGCCGTTCTGGGTGCGGGTTCCGATGTCGAGCCCGTCGCCCTTACCCGCGCCTGCTGCGAGGCCCCAGCCCCAGCTCTCCAAGGTGTGCAGGCCGCACATCCAGCCGGGGAACTCTTTCGGGGCCTTGGATGGGAACGGCGCGGAAGGCGGGCCAACGATGCCGTCAGCCTCCTCCCGCTCTATGCGGTAGCGCTCGTTGGTGTCCCACTTGGCCTTGGCGGCCAGGTATTTCTTCCACTTCGCTGCGACCTTGACGTCGGTGTTTTTCTGATCACTGAAGACGAGGCGGGCGAGATTGAGCGTGTCGAGAGTAAAATGGGCTGGAGGCGGCTTGAGGCCGTAGATTTTCTCGATGACCTGGTAGTCGTAGCCGATGATGTTGTGCCCGACCCAGATGATTCCTGGCGTCGTATACATCTCCAGGAACTTGCCGATCTCGTTCGGCTTGAAGTCGAAGACCTCGTCGGTCTCGACGTCGATCACGACAGCGCAATGCACGCGCGTGACCGCTTCGAGGAGGCCGTTGGTCTCGATGTCGAAGACGAACGTCCTCCCCGCGTAGGGGGAACTCATTTCAGGGGTACTTACTCATGGAAAACGCGGAGAGGCCGCGAAGGTGAAGACGGCATTTACCGTTTTTTAAATGGAATCGCTTAGACATGCATTCAGCGGGGCTCGATGAGTGCCGCTCGGGTAACATCGGGATACGGAGATTATAATGCGCTTCATCAAAAAGCTGCGTCGCAACGAAAAGGGCGCCACTGCTATCGAGTACGGCCTCATCGCGGCTCTCATCGCTGTCGCGGCCATCGCAGCCATGCAGGGCATGGGCGAACAGCTTAAGGCGACCTTCACCAAAACCTCTACAGAGATGGCAAAAGGCGTGGCTGGCAACTAATTTGCAGACTGCATGGCGCCGTCTCCTGGCTCCTGCAGTGTACCAAAGGAGGCGCAGAGGATAGCAAATTCTTTGCCCTCCTAAACTCGACAAGCGGAGTCTCTCCCGTTAGTTGAGATGTAGTCGAAGCGTGTCTCTGCGCATCGACTATGTACCCAAAAGTGACGAGCGCGATCTAAGCAGTCTCCGCTCGGAGCGACATTAGAGGGTTGCAGGAGTCTCTCCCTGTTCTCTCTACAACTGAAGCGGCGGAAAGGTTTCGTAGACCATTCCGCCGCTTTTTGCTTTTCGGGGAGAGCGCGCTAAAGCTCCAGAGGAGCAGCGTCGTCCGTTTCCCATGGCGGGATGCTGCCGCGCTTGTAGCCACCGCCGCCCTCTTCGCGGTCCCCGTAGTAGTCCTCGGGGAGGTCACGTTCGACGAGCTGGCCGGAGCCGACGTCGTAGTGCAGGGTCAACGTGGCGCCGTTATAGCGTCCCGTGTATCGGTCCTTCACGCAGCGCAGGATCGAGTAGTTCCGGTATTCCGGGACCTCGTGCTGGGTGTTGCGCTCCAGGCCGAATGAGTAGTGCGGGAAGGCACCCATGGCCCGCGAGCCCTTGAAGTGCCGGAGGCTCACCTGACCACCCTCCTCGTGCGGTTTCCCGTCCGGGGTGGCGAGGTGGCAGAGCAGCATGATGATGATGCCCAGCTCCTGACACAGGAGGGCCATGCGCTTGATGATGCCCTCGACGGACGCCCTCTCGTTGGTCTCGTCGACCAGGGCCGTCATGTTGTCGAGATACACGACCTTCACGCCTTCGGAGATGACCAGGTAGAGGTGCGCCGCCAGCTCGCCCATCGCCACCTTGTCGCCCAAGGGACGCATCAGGTCGGCCATGTGCTGGTCGCGCATCCCGAACCGGGCCGATCCATAGAAGTAGGTCATCACGTTCCGCTTCACTTCGGAGCGACCGAAGCCATTGTCGAGAATGATCTGGCTCGTCACGTCGCCCTGGGCCGCAGCGGCCTGGAGGGTCGGAACGGCCTGATCGGCGGTCACTTGGTAGATGTCGCCCACGTCGGGCCGGGGGAGCAGATTGACGTGGAAGGCCTCCTCCTCCGACCGGGTGATGGCCGAGTAGTGCTGGAGGCCCGAGCAGGACCCGTCAGCCGCGCCCGCGATGGTCGAGACGAACTCGGGGTCGAAGCCGCTCTCGTACCACTCGGTGTACTCGAAGCACGCCTGGAGGAAGCAGAAGGGGCTGTCGGCTTCCGTCCACCAGTCCACCATTGCCTCCGGGTCCATGACCGTGGCGATGATCTTGTCGTGGTTCTCGTCCACCCAGGCCTCGCGGGCGTCGAAAGGCTTCTTGCTCATCTTCCCGAAGTCGCCGCAGTTGGCTAGGTGGATTTTGAGCCAGCGCCCGCCGTCAGGTCCCAGCGCCACGCCGTCGGCGAAACGGAAGAGCGCCTTCATGTGGTCGCTGCG
Organism: Novosphingobium barchaimii LL02; assembly: GCF_001046635.1. GTDB lineage: Bacteria > Pseudomonadota > Alphaproteobacteria > Sphingomonadales > Sphingomonadaceae > Novosphingobium > Novosphingobium barchaimii. Next base: position 110,638 of record NZ_KQ130452.1, on the reverse strand, counting down.
CTGGTGGTTGAAGTAGGGCACGGCGTAGGTGCGGCCACGGAAGTCCAGCGAGTGGGGCATGTAGAAGGCCTCATGCGTTGCCAGCTCATTGGCCACCGCGATGTCGTTGGTGAACGTGGTTGCGTCCACACCCTGGGCCTTGATCACGAGGCTGACGGCCCTACGCTGCCTTGAGCGGGCGAGGCGCTCCTCCTTCGACATAGCCGACCAGGTTTCCCCGCTTCACGTCGGCCAACGTCCTGGCCGTAAAACGATCCCGTCCGTCCTGGAGGGTCTGCGCTTCGAGGGCCTGCTGGGCGAGATTTGCGGCGTTGGAAAGGTTCATCACTAGCTCCATTTTTGGCCTCGCTTATGTGGGATCATTGCCGATGGTGGATAGTCATCATGCGGCAAGTGTTCAATGAGGATGGGTGGACAAGCCTGTGGAAAACGCAATGAGGGGGCGCACCCCCGTTACGGTACCAGTGCGCCCCCTCAAGGGTTTGTCAGCGATGTAAAGAAAAGCCCGGACTTGCGCGGTGTGGATAGTCCCGCATCGGGTAACATTCCACAATTGGCAACTGTCACCTAAAACCAGCGCGTCTACCAATTCCGCCACGCCCGCATGAGAGAAGCCGAAAACTCAAGGGACGGGCCCTTATAGGCCCGCGCGAAAAAGGGCAAGACCGCTGATTCGCATGGGCTTGAACAGCATGTCAGCAGTGCCCACTTCGAGAGGGGAGACGGGGCGAGTTTACGGAGCGAAAACAACCATGGCCACCCAGCCAGCCGACAATCCGGGCGATACGCCCGTAGAGTTCCCCACGCCCACAGATCCGGGCGCTCCGGGCGGGCCTGACGAAAGCCCCGCGCCGGGTCCGGACTACGACCAGCCTAGCGAAGCGCCGGTGGAACTGCCGCCGCCGGATTGAGGTATATCTATGGAAACCGTCGTCCCGGGCCTGGTCCGGCACGACGGTATTCTCCTTCCGCTTACTTCGTTACTTCCACCCTGCCAACCGCGCGAGAAGCGCCAGCGCCGAACTCTCGCCCGGTGCGTTCGCGGGCTTGCGATAGTCGGGGCGATAGTCGGGCGCCATCGCGCATTCGAGGCACATTGCCTGCACGCCTCGCTTCGCCAGCAGCGCATCGAGTCGGGTCACAGCCTGACCCATTTCCAGCCGCTGGCGCGTCGCCACCATGCCGGCGAAGTCATAGGCCGCCGCCTGCTCCTGCGAGCCCGAGGTCAGCCCTTCCAGCAGGGCGCTGAACGAATCCGGGGTGTCCTGGATATAGGCGGCGTGCCACTTGCCATTGCCCACGCCGCCCAGCTTGGCGGCATAGGCGAGCGCATCGTGCAATGTGCCCATCTGGTCCACCAGGCCGATGCGCTGCGCTTCACTGCCGGGCCAGACGCGCCCTTGCGCGATCTGGTCGACCTGCTGCGGCGTCTTGCCGCGTGCCTTGCCGACCACGCCCAGGAACTTGCCGTAGATGCTCTCCACCGAGCTTTGCAGCATGCCGTCGACCTCGGGGGTCAGGCCTCCGAAAAGGTCCGGCTGCCCCGAAAGGCCAGTGGTGCGCACGCCGTCGCTGGTCACGCCGTAGTCCGCCAGCGTCTTTTCGAAGCTGGTGATGACCGCGAAGACACCGATCGACCCGGTGATCGTCGCCGGTTCTGCAAAGACCCGCTGACCCGGCGTCGACACCCAGTATCCGCCGCTCGCCGCCATGGTGCCCATCGAGACGACGACTGGAATCTTCGCATCGCGCCAGCGCATGATCGCACGGCGAATCCGCTCCGACGCCATCACCGAGCCGCCGGGCGAATCGATACGCACCACCAACGCCTTGTACTTCTGGTCGATATTGTCATCGAGCAGCGCGGCAATGCGGTCGCCGCCTGCCGTGCCCGGCCCTGCATCGCCGTCGACGATCTCGCCGGCGATGGTGATGACACCGATCTTGTCGCCCTCCGCCTTCTCGGGGTTGGCGGCGAGCCAGGTGGCGAGGCCGGTGTGGGCGTAGTCCGGCGCATCGTCCCTGCCCGGCCGCGCGACGCTGGTTTCGCCGGCGATCTCGGTGACGCGCTTCTCGAACTCGGTCTTGTCGCCGATACGGTCGACGAGGCCGGCCTTTTTCGCCGCCTCCGCCATGTCGCCGCCCAATGCCTTGATCCATGCCACTGGATCGGCGGTCATGCGGTCAAGCTGCGCCTTGGGCCGGGCCTTGGCGATTTCGCCGCGATACGCGGCCCACTGCGCGTTGAGCACGCCCGCAAAGTCCTCACGCGCCTCGGGCGAAAGGTCGGAGCGCAGGTACGGCTCCACCGCGCTCTTGTACGTGCCGACGCGGTAGACGTGAGCGTTCACCTTGAACTTGTCGAACAGGCCCTTGTAGAATTGCATGTTGCCGCCCGGCCCGGCCACGAAAGCGCCGCCCATGGGATCGACCCAGGCCTCGCTGGCGTGGGCGGCAAGCTGGGCGCCGTCATCGGCGTAGGCATTGGCGAAAGTCAGCACCGGCTTGCCGGCCTTGCGCACTTCGTCGATGGCCGCGCCGATGTCGCGCAAATGCACGTAGCGCCCGCCAAGGAAGCGCGACAGGTCGAGGACGACGACCTTGATCCGCTTGTCGGCGGCGGCAAGGCGCAAGGCCCGCTCCACGTCGCGGGCCTGGAATTCATGGGACGAAGCCCCGCCCGCCATCAGCAGCGCTACGGGGTCAGCCTGGCTCTTTTCCTCGACGATCGTGCCGTCCAGCGCGAGCAGCAGCGCGCCGTCCTCGACCCGGCCCGGCGCAGGGCGCGCGGAGAGCGCGGCGTAGACGATACCGAAGAACATCAGCAGGAACAGGAGCGCCATGACGTCCTTCACCGCGACGAGCAGCTTCCAGACCTTGCTTGCGAATCTCATGAATTGACCTGCCTTTCGAAAAGCAGCCTTACCTGCTGCGGCGCGGTGTAGGAAAGGGGCGGATCGCGATGGGGTTCCAGACATGTGTGTAGTCCTCATCCTTCGACAAGCTCAGGATGAGCGGAGTGGTGTTTTCGGATGATCCGAGTGGGTCTCCAAGGTCAGCGTGACGCGCGGCGGAATACCGCGCTCAACCCCCGCTCAGGCTGAGCTTGTCGAAGCCCCCGCAGCCCCCACACGACAAACGCCGTGCACATCCCGCCATACCCCCTTGAGCCGAGCGCCCCCCACGCCTAAGGCATGGTCTTTAATGACACCCCCAGAATATACATATCCGGACGGCGCTCTCGCCTTCCCGCATCGCGGCCTTGTGGGCATCGCGGGCCTTGCCCCGCACGAGATCTGGTTCCTGCTCGACGAGGCGGAACAGTGGGTCGAGATGAACCGGGGGGCGCAGAAGCGGCGCGAGCTGCTTTCCGGCCTCACCATCATCAACGCCTTCTTCGAAAACTCGACGCGCACGCTGCTGAGCTTCGAGATCGCCGGCAAGCGCCTCGGCGCCGATGTGGTCAACATGGCCGTCGCCAATTCCAGCGTGAAGAAGGGCGAGACCCTGATCGACACGGCGATGACGCTCAACGCCATGCGCGCCGATGCGATCGTCATACGCCATGCCTCCTCGGGCGCGGTGGCGCTGATCGCCGGGAAGGTGGACTGCCCGGTGCTCAACGCCGGTGACGGCCAGCACGAGCATCCCACTCAGGCTCTGCTGGATGCGCTGACGATCCGCCAGGCCAAGCGCGCCTTTAACGGCCTGCGGGTGACCATATGCGGCGATATCCTGCATAGCCGCGTCGCCCGCTCGAACATCCTGTGCCTGGCCTCGCTGGGCGCAGAGGTGCGCGTCTGCGCGCCGCCTGCGCTGATGCCCGCCGATATCGAGCAGATGGGCGTGAAGGTGTTCCACGATTTCGACGCGGCGCTGAAAGGCGCCGACGTGGTGATGATGCTGCGCCTCCAGCTGGAACGCATGGAAGGCCAGTTCATCCCCTCCCCTCGCGAATATCGCCACCTTTACGGGCTGACGCTGGAACGGCTGGAAAAGGCCGAATCCAACGCACTGGTCATGCACCCCGGCCCGATGAACCGCGGCATCGAGATCGACAGCAACGTCGCCGATCTGATGGAACGCTCGATGATAACCACGCAGGTCGAAATGGGAGTCGCCATCCGCATGGCCTGCCTCGACGTGCTGACCCGCAAGGGCCGCAAACAGGAAGGCTGGGCATGAGCCTTCACGCACCGCTCACCATCACCAACGGCCGCCTGCTGATGGCGGACGGCCGCATCGAAGCCGGCGCGATCCGCTGCGAGGCCGGTTTCATCACCGCCATCGGCGCGGACGTGCAGGCGCAGGACGGCGACACCGTTCACGATGCGCGCCGCAGCCTGATCGCACCGGGCCTTGTCGACATCGGCGTCTTCGCGATCGACAAGCCCGCCTTCCACTTCGGCGGCGTCACCCGCGCCGCGCTGATGCCCGACCAGAACCCGCCGCTCGACGTGCCGGCACGGGTGCGCTTCGCCGCGCAGTCGGGCAAGCCGGACTTCTGGGTCCACCCCCTGGCCGCCGCGACGCAGGGGCTTGGCGGCACCGCGCTGGCCGAGATCGCGATGATGCGCGATGCGGGCGCCCGCGCGGTGTGCACCGGGCGGCGCTGGGTCGGCGATTCGGGCACGATGCTGCGCCTGCTTCAGTACACCGGGATGCTGGGCATGACGGTCATCACCCATGCCGAGGACGCCGGGATCGTCGGCAATGCCGTCGCCACCGCCGGCGAGATGGCGACCCGGCTTGGTCTCCCCAGCGCTCCGGCACAGGCAGAGGCCCTCGCCATCTCCCGGGACATCGCACTGGCCGAGATGGCAGGAGCCGCCATCCACTTCCGCAACGTCACCACCGCCTCCGGGCTGGACCTCGTGCGCGGCGCGAAGGCACGCGGATTGAAGGTGACGGCGGGTGTCAGCCCGGCCTACTTCATGCTGTCGAACCTTGCGATCGGGGCGTTTCGCACCTTCACTCACCTCTCGCCCGCCCTGCGCTGCGAGGAAGACCGGCAGGCGGTGATAGCCGGCGTGGCGGACGGCACGATCGACATCGTCGCCTCCGGGCACGACCCCCGCGGGCCTGAGGACAAGCGCCTGCCCTTCGCCGATTCGGCGCCGGGCATGTCGGGTGCGGAAACGCTGCTGCCGCTGACGCTCAGCCTCGTGCGCGACGGCGTGATCGACATGGCCCGCGCCTTCGACCTGCTCGCCGCCAACCCTGCCCGCCTGCTGGGCGTCAATGCCGGACGGCTGGAAGTGGGCGCCGAGGCGGACATCGCCGTGGTCGACACCGAGCGCCCTTGGATTGTCAATTCCGACAAGATGGCCGCCAGCGCGGGCAACACCCCGTTCGACCGCCAGCCGGTGCAGGGCCGCGTCCTGGCGCTGTTCAAGGGCGGCGTGGTCGTACGCACCAAAAAGACGGCCGGATAGCGAAGGTTCGTCGACAGGCTCAGGGTGAGCGGGATCGGGGGAATTGCTTTCCGCCTCCGCTCATGCCGAGCTTGCCGAAGCACCCCCGCCAAAAGAAAACGGCCTTCCGCCCCAAAGGACGAAAGGCCGCGCAGCATTCACATGGAACGGCCGGACTGTGTCAGCGGCGCGCCTTGAGCGGGCCGCTGCCGCCGCCGGCCACTACGCCTTCAAGCTGGCGCCCCTCGGCATAGGCAAGGCACGCGCCGCCGCGCTGCTTCACGGTCGAGCACATGGTCTGTGCCGCGCCCCGGTCGAAGCCCACGGCGGCGACGCGAAAATAGCGCTGGCCCTGCACTTGCGCCTCGGTGATGCGCAGCGTGTGGTCCCGCAGACCCGGATCGCGGCGCTGGTAGATGACCCAAGCGCGCTTGGCGCCCTCCATCGTGCGGAATGATCCCAGCTGCACCGCATGGCCGCCGCCACGCGGCTGTTCTGCGCGGGCGGGCGGCTGGAAAGCACGCTCGATGCTGGTGCGCGCAGGCTTGGCAGTCGCACCCTTTACCGGCGCGGCAGGCGCCGGAGCAGCAGCCAGCATGGGCATCGGCGCGGCAGGCTCCGCCTGGCTGGCGCCCCAGAAACTCTCGCCCGTCGCGACCGCCGGAAGCTCCGCAGCGGGAGCGGGAGCGACAGGTGCCTCGGCCATCGCCCTGAGCGGCGCATGAGCGCCGCCGTTCAGCGCCAGCGCAGCGGGCTGGCCAGCGTCGACGGGCATCGGCGTGCCCAGCAGCCCGGCAACGCGGGCGCGAGATTGCTCGGGGCGACCATGGCTCGCCCATTCGCCGAGGCGGGCGTCGAGCTGGTCGGCCGGAACGTCCTGCGAAGCGATGATGCGTGCCTCGCCCCAGCGCCCGTCGAGCGCGTAGGCATAGGCCAGGTTCTGGCGCACCTTGGGATTGTTTTCACCCCCGCGCAGCGCGTCGGACAGGATCGCCACGGCCTGCGCCGGCTGTCCCGCCAGAGCCACGGCAAGGCCGAAATCGCCCGCTGGAATCTGATCGCGCCAGCGCGCCAGAACGCCCAGGGCATCTTCGCTGCGACCCGAACCAACATAAGCGAGGGCAAGGCTCAGCCCCGTGCGCGGGCTGTTGTCACCCAGCGACACGGCATCCTCGAATGTGGTGGTGGACGAGGTGAAACGGCCGGCAGCAAGGTAAAGCTGCGCCAGATCCGCGCGCGCCGACGCGTTGTCCGGCGACTTGGCGACGCGCGCCTCCGCCCGGGCGATTGCCCGTTCGGAGGTGCCCTCGCCCTGCCCCGCAGCGGACGCCTGCGCACGCGGCGCAGCGCCTGTGCTGGCGATCGAGGGCTGGCCCGAGCAGCCCGCCAGAAGCGCGGCGACCATCGCCGAGCACAGAGTGAAGCCCGCATTCCGCGCAGTATTGCTGGAGCGTTCCATCTTGGTATTCCTCAATTCAGGACACGGTCACGCGGCGGCCGAAGCCGCCGACGGGGCGCAAGGCACCATGCGTCAAAGGCTGCCCGGGTGCGGGAGCGGCAAAAACGGTACGCCGGAAATTCTTCTCGAGCCGATCGGCGATGTAGTTCCACAAGGCCGTGACTTCGGCACAAGAGCGACCCTTGGGGTCGACTTCCATCACCGTGCGCCCATCGATCATCGAAGCTGCGAAATCGGTCCGCTGATGCAGCGTGACCGGGGCAACGGTGCCGTGTTGCGACAGCGCGACAGCGGCCTCGGCAGTGATTCGCGCCTTGGGCGTGGCGGCATTGACGACGAACAGCAGCGGCTTTCCCGAACGCTCGCACAAGTCAACCGTGGCGCCCACGGCGCGCAGGTCGTGCGGGCTGGGACGTGTCGGTACGACAACCAGTTCGGCCTGCTGGATAACAGTCTGGATCGCCAGCGTGATCGCCGGCGGCGTGTCGATCACCGCGAGCCGGAAGCCCTGCTCGCGCAAAACCTGGAGATCGCCGGCCAGCCGCGCCACGGTGGTCTGCGCGAAAGCGGGCATTGCCGCCTCGCGCTCGTTCCACCAGTCGGCCAGCGAGCCTTGAGGATCGATGTCGATAAGAACCACCGGCCCGGCACCCATGCGCTGCGCCTGCACGGCGAGATGGCCGGACAGGGTCGTCTTTCCCGAGCCGCCTTTCTGCGATGCCAAAGCTAGTACGCGCAAAACCAATACCCCCGGAAGCCATGCGATGGGCAAAGCTCGCCCAGGCCCGCAAACTTGGCAGATCGTTCCTAATTTACGGTTAATCGCGTAAGTGCAGGGGCAGAACCGCAAGGCCACTCATCCATGGCCCGTTAACGCTTCTGGGTTACGCCGATTTCCGGTGCGAAATGGGACCTTGCCGCGCTTCACGCTGGCGCGCTTCGCTTCATTGCGGTTACCATAGGACTTAAACGGGCTGAACCGGGCGACAACGACTTGAGCAAGAATCCTCCTCTCCTGCGTTCGGGCCTCCTGGCGCTTGCCGCTGCTGTACTGATTGCGCCTGCCGCCCACGCCGACGTGAAGGGCGGCGTCGATGCCTGGTCGGCCGGCGACTACGACGGCGCAATCCGCCAGTGGCAACCGCTGGCCGACAGAGGCGATCCCGATGCCGAATTCAACCTCGCGCAGGCATACAAGATGGGCCGCGGCGTGCCGATGGACCTCGGCAGGGCCGAAGACCTTTACGGCAAGGCTGCCGCGAAAGGCCACACCCAGGCGGCCGACAGCTACGGCCTGCTGCTGTTCCAGCGCGGTGAGCGCAATCGCGCCCTGCCCTATATCGAGGCTTCTGCCTCACGCGGCGACGCGCGGGCTCAGTACATCATGGGCATCGCGCATTTCAACGGCGACATGGTCAAGAAGGACTGGGTGCGTGCCTACGCGCTCGTCAGCCTCGCGCAGCAAGAGGGCCTGCCCCAGGCCGCCAATGCGCTGATCCAGATGGACCAGCACATCCCGCTGGCCGACCGACAGAAAAGCGTGAGCCTGGGCGCCCAGATCGCTGCGCAGGCTAAAGCCAACCGTCAGCGTCTCAACACCTCTGCCGAGTTGGGAACCCAGTTGGCCAGCGCGCCTTCCAAACCAACGCCCGCCCCTGAAATCGTCGAACCGCAAAGCGCGGTAAATCAGGCCGCCCGCGTCGCTGAGAGCACAAATCCTTCTGCCGCCGAGGGAAACCATACCCGCACCGCTGCCAAGGCCACGACGCCACGGCCAATGGTGACGGCCAAGCCCGAAGCGCCGAAACCCGCACCGACGCGCACGGCCGCACTCTCGACCGCTCCCAAGCGACCAGCAACCATGCCCAAGCCGGCGCCCGCGGCAAATGGCCCATGGCGTGTGCAGCTTGGCGCCTTTGGCGTGGCCAGCAATGCCGACGCGCTCTGGGCAAAAGTTAAGGGTCGGCCCGAAATGGCTGGCCATGCCAAGGCACTGGCGCCCGCCGGCAGGCTGAGCAAACTACAGGCCACCGGCTTCGCCTCGAAGGCCGACGCCGATGCCGCCTGCGCACGCCTTTCCGCCGGTGGTTTCGGGTGCCTGTCAGTCAGGGACTGACCCCGGACGACATTCCCGCGCCGGACGCCGACGAGGCGCTTCCGGCCCCTCTGCCGCGCCTCGCGACGCTAGACCTGATTCGCGGCGTTGCGGTTCTGGGCATCCTGACTATCAACATCGCCGGATTTGCCGGGCCGATGATTTCCTCGACCACGCCCAACCTGCCCTGGCCGGTCGGCCCGCTCGACGAGGCGGCCTACGCCTTCAATTTCCTGTTCTTCGAAGGAAAGATGCGGGCGCTGTTCTCACTGCTTTTCGGCGCCGGCCTGGTGCTGTTCTACGAGCGCACCGAAGCTGCGGGGCGCGACGGCGACTTGCAACAACTGCGGCGGCTGGGCTGGCTGCTGCTACTGGGTATATTGCATTATCTATTGCTGTGGTGGGGCGATATCCTCTTTGTCTACGCCGCCTGCGGGATCGCCGCCTTGCTTCTGCGGCCGCTGAGCAACCGCGCGATGCTGGGCATGGCGCTGGGTCTCTATTACGGCTGGCACGTGTGGGGGATGCTCGATTCGGCTGCTGCCATCACCGCTGAGACCGCCGTGCGCCAGCATCTCGCCGGACCTGCACAGATCAGCCTGTTCACTGAACGAATCGAGCCGATGCACGCCTGGGCCGCGCAGGAACTGCGCGAGGCCCGGCTAGGCTACCTTGACCTGATCCACATCAAGCTGGCCCAGCGCCCGTTCTGGCAGGTCCAGATGATCTCGGGCGTGTTTTCAGAAACGCTGCCGCTTATGCTGATCGGCATGGTGGCCTATCGCAGGGGCTTCTTCGACGGGCGCCTGCCACGCCGCCAGCTTGCGGAGTTATCGTTCACCTGCACCTTCGCCGGTTTCGCGCTGACGGCGATGTTCCTTGCCTGGGCCTGGCAGCGCCATTTCCCCCCCGTGGCGATGAACGCCGCGCTTGTCTGGGGTCTGGCGATGCCGCACCTGCTGGGCGGCTGCGGCTATGCAGGGCTGCTGGTGCTGGCCGCGCCGCGCCTTGCCTCCACCCGAATCGGCCGCCGCCTGACCGCCGCCGGACGGATGGCCTTCAGCAATTACGTGCTGACCAGCCTGGTCATGACATTCGCATTCTACGGCTGGGGTCTCGGCCTGTTCGGCACCGTCGGACCGCTGGCGCAATGGGGCTTCGTCGTCGCCGGATGGACGCTGATGCTGGCGTGGAGTCCGATATGGCTGCGACATTTCCGTCGCGGCCCGCTGGAATGGCTCTGGCGATCGCTGGTCGAGCACAGCGTTCTCGCGAACCGCCTCTAATCAAAAAAGGCTATTGCGATCTATTCGCACTCGCATATATTGGAGGGCATAGAGAGGATTCGCTTATGTACGTGTGCATCTGCAATGCCATCCGGGAAACCGAACTTCGCTGCGCCGCAAGGCGTTGCCGTGGCAGTGCCGAAGCCATTTACGGCGCCTTGGGCAGAACCCCTCAATGCCGCCAGTGCCTCGACGAGGCGGATGATATCATCGCTGACGAACATTCGTCGGCCGGAATGGGAATTGCCGCAGCCGCCTGACTTGCCCTGACCTGACAGTTTCGCCTATACGCCGCGGCTCACTTAGAGGAGTTTCCGCGCGATGAATGGCGACCAGAAGGTCATCGAGTTTCTCAACAAGGCCCTGTTCAACGAACTGACCGCGATCAACCAGTACTGGCTGCATTACCGCATGCTGGACAACTGGGGCATCAAGAAACTTGCCGAGTACGAACGTCACGAATCGATCGACGAGATGAAGCACGCTGACGTGCTCGCGGATCGCATCCTGTTCCTCGGCGGTCTTCCCAACTTCCAGTCGCTCGGCAAGCTGCGCATCGGCGAAACCGTCGAAGAAATCCTGCGCGCCGACCTCGCGCTCGAACACGATGCCCTGCCGATGCTGCAGGACGCAATCGCCCACGCCGAAACGGTGCGCGATTTTGTCAGCCGCGAGATCTTCGCACGCATCCTCGAGAGCGAGGAAGAGCATGTCGATTTCCTCGAAAAGCAGTTCGACATGATCGAACGCATGGGTATTCAGAACTACTGCCAGCTGCAGAGCAAGCCGGCGGAAAGCTGATCCCAGGCCCTCTGCACCAATGGTGCGGGAACCTGCCCTCCTCTCAGGCCTTGTGCCTGCGAGGGGCGGCCGGGTGCCGTGCCTGACACGTCCAGGGGGAAAGAATGAATTCACCGCGCCCGCAATCACAGGGCCTGCAAACCGAGGACATCGGCTTCGCCGTCCTCGTCGTTTTGATCTCCATCGCCGCCGCTTACCTGCTTGCGCCGTATTTCGGCGCCGTATTGTGGGGCGTAGTCGCGGCGATCATGTTCCAGCCTCTTACCGCCAATCTCACCGAGCGGCTCAACGGGCGGAAGAATCTGGCGACCTCGATCGTCCTGTTCGGGCTGATCGCACTCTTCGTGGTTCCCACGATCCTGCTCGGCATCAACATCGCGAATGAAGCGACCGCGATCTACGGCAAGGTCAGCAGCGGCCAGATCGACGTCGGTCGCATCTTCCAGCAAATTCTCAACGCCCTGCCGGATCGCATTCGCGGCATGGTCGACGAATACGGCCTGACCGATCTGGAGAACATCCGCCGACAATTCGGCTCCAGCATCACCAGCGGTTTGCAGACCGTGGCTGGCCGGGCGCTGACCGTGGGCCAGGGCGCGCTCAGCTTCGTCGCCGCGCTGGGCGTGATGCTATACCTCAGCTACTTTCTGCTGCGCGACGGCCAGCGCTATGGCGACATGGTCCGCACCAGCCTGCCGCTCCACGTCGAAACGCGCGATGCGCTGATCGACAACTTCCTGCTGGTAGTCCGTGCGACGATGCGCGGCACCGTGGTCGTGGCTGTAGTCCAAGGCGTCCTGGGCGGACTGCTGTTCTCAGTGCTGGGGATCGAGGGCGCGCTGATCTGGGGCGTGCTGATGGGCTTCTTCTCGTTGCTCCCGGCCGTCGGCACTGCGATCATCTGGGTGCCCGCCGCGATCTACCTTTTCGCCACCGGCGATACGATAAAGGCCGGTATCGTGGTGTTCTGCGGCGTGTTCATCATCGGCATGGTCGACAACGTACTGCGCCCGATCCTGGTCGGCCGCGACACGCGCCTGCCAGACTTCGTGGTATTGATCGCGACTCTTTCGGGGTTGGAACTGTTCGGGCTCAACGGCTTCATCATCGGCCCGGTAATCGCGGCGCTGTTCATTGCCGTATGGAACCAGCACCGCGATCGCCGGCAGGCCAAGGCCGACGTGGCAGGATCACCGATCCCGCCGCAGACGAAGGTAAACGCCGAGCGCGCAGCCGAAGAAGCCGTAGCGCATCCGTCCTGACAACCCTTCGACACGCTCGGGGTGAGCGCGGGGGAAGGTCAAAGCCTACCCCCGCCATGATCGTTTAAACCATCATCCGCTCATGCTGAGCTTGTCGAAGCATCACACCCCGATCAGTCCTTCGCGAATGGGTTCTTCGCGCTCCGCAGGTTCATGCGAATCGGCACCGATTCGAAACCGAGGTTCTTGCGCATCCCGTTGATGAGATAACGCTTATAGCTCTCCGGCAGCAGGTCGAGGCGCGTACCGAATACCACGAAGCCCGGAGGACGGGTTTTGGCCTGCGTGATATAGCGCAGCTTGATCCGCTTGCCGCCCGGCGCCGGCGGAGGGTTGGCAGAAAGCGCATCGTCGAACCAGCGGTTGAGCGCGGCGGTGGGCACGCGCTTGCTCCAGGCTTCGCGAATGGCGAAGCCCGCAGCGACCAGTTCGTCGAGCCCCTTGCCGGTCCGCGCCGAGACCGCCAGCAGCGGCACACCGCGAACCTGCGCCAGACCTTCATCCAGCGCGGCGCGAATGCCGTTGAACAGGCCCGAGGCGCCTTCGGCCACGTCCCACTTGTTGATCGCGATGATCAGCGCGCGGCCTTCTTCGAGCACCTTGGAGGCGATCGTCAGATCCTGATGCTCAAGCCCGCGCGTCGCATCCAGAAGCAGCACGACGACTTCGGCGAAATCGATCGCCAGCTTCGCATCGGCCACGGCCATGCGCTCCAGCTTCTCGACGACGTTGGCGCGCTTGCGCATGCCGGCGGTGTCGATCAGGTGCACTTCGCGCACGTTGCCGGTGGCGGGGTCGGTCCATTCCCAATTGACCGTGATCGAATCGCGGGTAATCCCCGCTTCCGGCCCGGTCAGCAGGCGATCTTCGCCCAGAATGCGGTTGATGAGCGTCGACTTGCCCGCGTTCGGACGGCCGACGATAGCCAATTTGAGCGGCTGGAGCAGACGCGATTCGTCGTCCATTTCCTCCTCGAACTCCGGCTCTTCAGGCTGGAGCGGGTCGAGGTAGGGCAGCAGCGATTCGAACAGGTCGGACATGCCGATGCCATGTTCGGCGGAAAACGGAATAGGATCGCCCAGGCCCAGCGAGTAGGCCTCCAGCACACCGCCCTCGCCCGCGCGGCCTTCGGCCTTGTTGACGAGCAGGATCACCGGCACCGGCGAGGCCCGCAGCCACTGCCCGATTTCCTCGTCGAGCGGGGTGAGGCCAGCGCGCGCGTCGACCACGAACAGGGCAACATCGGCGCTTTCCAGCGAGGCTTCGGTCTGCTTGCGCATCCGGCCCGGCAAAGTTTCGGCCTCCTCGTCCTCCCAACCGGCAGTATCGACGATCTGAAATTTCAGGCCGAGCAATTCGGCGTCGCCGAAGCGACGGTCACGTGTGACCCCCGGCTGATCGTCTACAAGCGCGAGCTTTTTGCCGATCAGGCGGTTGAACAGCGTGGACTTGCCGACGTTGGGTCGGCCAATGATGATGACTTGAGGAAGCATGATTCCCAGCGCATGGGGATTTCCTGCGGTCTTGGCAAGCTTTGCGCGATTCGCGAAGGCCTACTGTCATACCATAGCGCTGATGGATCGGCGCCCTGCCGCGATACGCGGCGGTGCGGAAAGTTCAGCCCGCGCGTTTCGACGCCGGTGGATCATCCTCCCAAACAACCCCGCACCATTGCTGGATTACAATCGTTTGTCAGTGATTTTTCCGGCTTTCCAAGCAGAAAACCGGAACAAAACCTTGCCCCGTGATTAACCAACCATGGCAGAAAGACACTAACCTTCGCAGGGCAAAAGGGCGGCATGAGGGTTTACCGCAAAGTAATCATTCTTGGGCTCGCCGCAGCGTCGATGACGCCCGCCAATGCCCGTCCCGCCATTGATGGCCTGACCGACAGCGCGGGCTCGATCACGGGTTCCGGCATCGATTCCCAGGCCGGGTCGGCGCTCGTCATACCCAAGGCTCCGGGGCACCTGGAATGCGTGCCTTATGCGCGCACCACCTCGGGCATTCAGATTTACGGCGATGCGCATACGTGGTGGAGCCAGGCCAAAAACCGCTATGCCACGGGGCACGCGCCTCGTGTCGGCGCGGTCATGGCGGTCCAGCCTTACAACAATTCACGCCTCGGCCATGTGGCGACGGTCAGCCGGATCGTCGATTCGCGCACGATTCTGCTCAGCCATGCGAACTGGTCGGTTCCCGGCAAGATCGAGCGCAATGTCACGGCGCTCGACGTGTCGCCGGCCAACGACTGGAGCCAGGTGCGCATCTGGTACGGACCCGCGCGCGGCCTGGGCACCACGCACTGGCCGGTTTCGGGCTTCATCTACAATGCCAAGCCCGGCACCGTGCGCGATCTGGGCAGCACCCGCCTCGCCGCAGCTGCCGCGCCGGTAAAGATGGCGCCGCTGAGGCCGGTTAAAATGGCGAAAAGCGCAAGCGCCCGCCGCAGCGACCCCATCGGCGCGATCATCGCCGGGGCCTATTGAAAAAACGCCGCGTCAGACGCGGCGTTTTGAAATTCAGTCCTTCTTGGCGACCGGGGCGCCGTCCCCGATGTCTTCGTACCATGCCTCGACCGGGCCCATGAGCTTGATCGTCAGCGCATTGCCGTGACGATCCATGGACTTGCCGGCCTGAACGCGAATCCACCCTTCCGAGATCGAGTATTCCTCGACATTGGTGCGCACGGTGCCCTTGAAACGGATACCGATGCCGCGCTGCAGCTTGTCCTGGTCGAAGAACGGGCTGCGCGGGTTGATCGCGAGGTGGTCGGGCGGCACGTCGGGGCCGCTCTGGACGGGCGTGGGGGTCTCTTCGGTCATGCCTGTGCGTTTAGATGGAGATCGGCGCTTGTCAATTCGATCTCAGTTGTCTAGGGGGCCGCTTCCGCACTGATAGCGGGCGCGTAGCTCAGTGGTAGAGCACACCCTTCACACGGGTGGGGTCGCAGGTTCAATCCCTGCCGCGCCCACCATCCTCCCCGGCGAGGATGGCCTGTTTGGCAATCGGCGGATAGCTCGACATTGGCGCCAAAATCTCCTTCGCGGCTTGCGAGCGCTTGGCCCGTTCGGCATAGGCGGCGTACCATGCATGACATCCGCCAGATCCGCGAAAACCCTGAAACCTTCGACGCCGGCCTCGCGCGCCGCGGCGTGGAGCCTGTCTCCGCCCGGCTCATCGCGCTGGACGAGCAGCGCCGCTCGGTCGCCACGCGGCTCCAGGAAGGCCAGAACCGGCGGAACGAGGCATCCAAGGCCATCGGCAAGGCCATGGGACAGGGCGACACCGCCGCCGCCGACGTGCTCAAGGCCGAAGTCGCGCTGCTGAAGGACACGCTCCCCGCGCTCGAAGCCGAGGAGAAGGACGTAGCCGCGCAGTTGCAGGACGCACTGGCCGGCCTGCCCAACATTCCAGTCGCCGAGGTCCCCGACGGCGAGGACGAGACACAGAACGTCGAAGTGCTCAAATGGGGCACGCCCGGTACGTTCGCCTTCACGCCCAAGGAACACGCCGATATCGGCCCCGCACTCGGCCTCGATTTCGAAATCGGCGCCAAGCTGTCGGGCGCGCGTTTCACCTTCCTCAAGGGCCAGATGGCGCGCCTGCACCGGGCGCTGGCGCAGTTCATGCTGGATACGCAGACAGCCTCCAACGGATTTCTGGAATGCAACGTGCCGCTGCTGGTCCGCGATGAAGCGGTCTACGGCACCGGCCAGCTTCCCAAGTTCTCGGAAGACCTGTTCCGCACCACGGATGGCCGCTGGCTGATCCCCACCGCCGAAGTCAGCCTCACCAATGCGGTGGCGGGCGAAATCCTCGACGCGGCCACGCTGCCGCTGCGGATGACGGCGCTGACCCCCTGCTTCCGTTCCGAGGCCGGTTCCGCGGGCCGCGATACGCGCGGGTTTATCCGCCAGCACCAGTTCGAGAAGGTGGAACTCGTCACCATCTGCCGCCCCGAGGACAGCGAGGGCGAGCACGAGAAGATGGTCGCCGCCGCCGAATCGATCCTGCAGGCGCTGGAACTGCCCTACCGCAAGGTGCTGCTCTGCGCCGGCGACATGGGCGCTACCGCGCGCCTCACCTACGACCTCGAAGTTTGGCTACCCGGCCAGCAGGCTTACCGCGAGATCAGCTCCATCTCGAACTGCGGCGACTATCAGGCCCGGCGCATGAACGCCCGCTACAAGCCCGAGGGCGCGAAGAAGACCGAATTCGTGCACACGCTGAACGGCTCCGGCCTCGCGGTCGGGCGCACGCTGGTCGCGGTCCTTGAGAACTATCAGCGGGAAGACGGCTCGGTTCTGGTGCCCGAGGCATTGAAGCCCTGGATGGGCGGGATCGAGAAGCTGGAAGCGCTGGCGTAGATATAGCGGGGCCTCGACAGGCTCAGCCTGAGCGGTTTTGAGAGGGTGTGGCACTGCCCTTCCCTGCCCCGCTCATGCTGGCCGTGTCGAAGCATCATGCCGAGCCTTTCGAAGGGTCTATTTCAACGCGGCGGCCGTCTTTCAGTAGCCCGGCCCAAGCGCTTATGGTTAAAGGCAAGTCATGCGCATCCTCCTGACCAACGACGACGGCATCAACGCTCCCGGCCTCTATGTGCTGGAGAAGATCGCCGCCCAGCTTTCCGACGACATCTGGATCTGCGCGCCGAGCGAGGAACAATCGGGCGCGGGCCATTCGCTCACCCTCACCCGCCCGGTCCGTATGCGCCAGCACGCCGAGCGCCGCTTTTCGGTAACCGGCACGCCGACTGATTCGGTGACGATGGCGCTGCGCAAGGCCATGCCCGGGCCGCCGGACCTGATCCTCTCGGGCGTCAATCGCGGCGCCAACCTTGGCGATGACGTGACCTATTCGGGCACCGTATCGGCCGCGCTGGAAGGCGCGCTGGCGGGTATCCGCTCGATCGCGCTGAGCCAGGTCTATTCGAAGGAAGGCCAGGGCGACGCGGTCAGTTTCGCCGCTGCCGAGGCATGGGGCGCCAAAGTGCTGCGCCCGCTGCTCGACCAGCCTTTCGCGCCGCGCACGCTGGTCAACGTCAACTTCCCGGCGCTTGCCCCGGACGAGGTCAAGGGCATTCGCGTGGTGCGCCAGGGCTTCCACGACTATGCGCGCGGTTCGGTCGTGGAAGGGACGGACCCTCGCGGGTTTCCGTACTTCTGGTTCGGCCTGCACGGAATCGAGCATACGCCCGGCCACAACACCGATCTCGAAGCCATCGCGGAAGGCTACGTCGCGGTCACTCCGTTGCAGCTCGACCTCACCCACGATGCCTCGCTGGCCTCGATCGCTCAGCGTTACGGCCAGTGAGCCGCGCCCTCCTCGCCGCCGGCGCTCTGCTGATGAGCGCCCCCGCCTACGCGGCTCCGCCCGAGGAAGAGACCTCCCACGTCGTCAAGGCAGGCGAAACGCTGGGCGGGATCGCCAATCGCGCGGGTGTACCGGCCACCGCCATCGTCAAGGCTAACGGGCTGAAAGAGCCTTACGTCGTGCGCCTCGGGCAGAAGCTGTCGATCCCGCGCGCGGCGAAAGTAACGGCAAAGCCGGTGCCCAAGCCCACGTCTTCTGCCGCAAGCGCAGAATTGTCCGCGAAAAAGGCCGAGAAGACCGCCGCCCGCGTGATCGAGGCGCGCCAGCCTGCTGGCAGGCCCGAAACCGAAACCTCGCATAAGGTCGGCGAAGGCGAGACGCTGGGCGGGATCGCCGCGCGTGCCAAGGTGCCGCGCGTCCTCATCATAGAGGCCAACGGGCTACAGGCGCCGTTCGACGTGCGGGTCGGCCAGACCCTGCGCATCCCCCGCACGCGCCGCCATGAAGTGAAGAACGGCGATACCGGTTTCTCGATCTCGCTCGATTACGCGGTGCCGTGGGAACAGATCGCGCTGGCCAACAACCTTGATGCGGATACCCCGGTGAAAGTCGGCCAGAACCTGCTGATCCCGACGCTGCTCGATCCGCCGGGTGCCAGCGCCAAGACATTGACGCCTTCGCCCAGGCTTGCGGCGGCCCCCGCGACATCGAAATCGACGCGTTTCGCCTGGCCGCTCTCTGGCCCGATCCGGCGCGGCTACGCCACCGGCAGCGATTACCACGACGGAGTCGACATCACCGCCCCCAAGGGCTCGATGGTGCGCGCCGCCGCCGCGGGAACCGTCACCTTCGCCGGCAAGGAAAAGGACCAGTTCGGTAATCTCGTTGTGCTCGACCATGGCAACGGCTGGTTCACCGCCTATGGCTTCCTCAGCCGCGTGACCGTAAAGGAAGGCGCCTCGGTCGCCGCCGGCGAGCGCATCGGCCTGGTGGGTGACACCGGCCTTGCCAAAGGCAGCGAACTGCACTTCGAAGTCCGCCAGGGCGGCAAGCCGGTCGATCCGCTGGACTCGCTGCCCAAGGCTCCCTGATCAACATGAGCAAAAGGCGCCCGCCCCTCGCCCTGACCAAGCCGCTACGCCGCGCCGTGGACCTGCCGGTCTGGGCGGACGTTGCGCTGCGGCTGGGCGGCGCCTTCGCTCTGGTGTTTTTCGTGGTCATTATCCACTGGATCGACCGCGACGGCCTCAAGGACACGCACGACGGCGCGGTCAGCTTCCTCGACGTGTTCTATTTCACGATGATCTCGATCACGACGACGGGGTTTGGCGACATCGCCCCGGTGAGCGACAAGTCGAGGCTGATCGAGGCGGTAATCGTCACCCCGATCCGATTCGCGGTGATTTTCATCTTCGTGGGTACCGCCTACAACTTCATCATCAAGCGCAGCTGGGAGACGTGGCGCATGAAGCGCATACAGGAACGCCTGGCCGACCATATCGTCGTGCTTGGATACGGCGTCAGCGGGTCGGAAGCCGTGCAGGAACTGATCGAGCGCGGCACCGACCCTTCATGCATCGTCGTTGTCGATCCCTCGGGCGGGCGCCTTCGGCTGGCGGAGCAGGTCGGCTGTAACGTGCTGGAAGGCGACGCCACCCGTGACGAGACGCTGGCGGCCGTCCGCATCGACCTCGCCCGCGCAATCCTGATCTCGGCCGGGCGCGACGATACGACGATCCTGATAGTCCTCACCGCGCGCCACGTGGCGCCAGGCGTGCCGATCACTGCGGTAGTGCGTGCGGACGACAACGAACTGCTCGCGCGGCAGGCCGGGGCCGACAACGTCATCAACCCGGTGCGCTTCACCGGGCTGTTGCTGGCGGGATCGGCGGAAGGCCAGCACATCGCCGAATACATGTCCGACCTGGCCTCAGTGGGCGGACGTGTTCAGTTGATAGAACGGCCGGTTGCCGCAAGCGAAATCGGCAAACCGCTGGAGCAGATCCATACCGGCAAGGGCCTGCGGATCTATCGCGGCGACAAGGCCATCGGTTTCTGGGAGGCTGAGGCGCACAGCCTGGAGCCGGGCGACATCATCGTCGAGATCGCCGCCACTTGCGTCAAGGAAGCGCCGGCGGACTGAATGCCGTCAGGCCAGAATCCAGAAAACCAGGCCCATGGCCAGGTATGCTACCAGCCAGAATGCGCAGTCGATCACCCGGCGCATCGGCTCGGTGCGATTGCGCAGGTGCGTTAGCCATACAGATGGGATGACGAAGGCAATGGCGACGCCGCCCGTCTGCATGAAGTAGAGCCATGGCTTGACCGCCAGCGTCTCCGCCCCGATCCGTGCGAAACTATGGCCGAGCATGATCGAACTGATCAGCAGGACCACCCCCGCAACCACGAAACCGCTGGCCCGCTCACCGTTACCCGAGATGAGCTGCCGCCCGCTGCGAAACACCGGACCATTCCATACGATCCCGATCGCCAGCGCGAGTGCGGCGGCAAGCACCACCGCAAGCCAGTTCACAGGACCCATCGCATCTTCCCTTTTTGTTCAATAGTGACCTGTCTTGCAGGCCACGAAGGGATACGCAAGCGCACTTGGCGAGCAGTGCTTTTGACACGCTGATTCGTTTTTCGTGACTCGGGCCGAGAATGAGAGTATCGGCCCCGCCAATCCCATGGCAATAGAAATCCCCAATCCGCCCAAGGTCGGCATGGTCAGCCTCGGCTGCCCCAAGGCGCTCGTAGATTCCGAGCGTATCCTCACGCGCCTGCGTGCCGACGGCTACACCATGAGCGCGGATTATTCCGGCGCCGACGTGGTCCTCGTCAACACCTGCGGTTTCCTTGATTCCGCGAAGGAAGAAAGCCTTGCCGCGATCGGCGAGGCGATCGCCGAAAACGGACGCGTCATCGTGACGGGCTGCATGGGCAACGAGGCCGATGTCATTCGCGCCAAATTCCCGCAGGTCCTGGCCGTCACCGGCGCGCACCAGTACGAAGCCGTCGTCGAGGCTGTCCACGAGGCTGCCCCGCCGGAACTGTCGCCTTACGTCGACCTGATCCCGCATGCCTATGACGAAGCCGGCGTGAAGCTGACCCCGCGTCACTACAGCTACCTCAAGATTTCCGAAGGCTGCAATCACGCCTGCTCCTTCTGCATCATCCCCAGCCTTCGCGGAAAGCTGGCAAGCCGGCGCATCGACGCCGTGCTGCGCGAGGCGGAAAAGCTGGTTCAAGCGGGAACGCGCGAACTTCTGGTCATCAGCCAGGACACCTCCGCTTACGGCGTCGACGTGCGCCACGAGGAGCGCATGTGGAAGGACCATGCCGTCCGCACCCACATGACCGACCTTGCACGCGAACTGGGACAGCTCAGCGATGCCCAGGGCCGCCGCCCCTGGGTCCGCATGCACTACGTATACCCCTATCCCCACGTCGACGCGGTGATCCCGCTGATGGCGGAAGGGCTGCTGACGCCGTACCTCGACATTCCGTTCCAGCACGCCGCGCCTTCGGTGCTCAAAGCCATGAAGCGCCCCGCCAACGAGGCAAAGGTGCTGGGCCGCTTGCGCAACTGGCGCGAAATCTGCCCGGACATCGCGATCCGGTCCAGCTTCGTCGTCGGTTTCCCCGGAGAAACCGAAGCGGATTTCGAATATCTGCTCGACTGGCTCGATGAAGCGCAGCTCGACCGGGTCGGCGCGTTCCGCTTCGAGCAAGTGGAAGGCGCTGCCGCCAACGCCCTCCCCGGCGCCGTGCCGGAAGAGGTCAAGGAGGAGCGCTACGCCCGCATCATGGAGAAGACCGCCGCAATCAGCGCGGCCAAACTCCAGGCCAAAGTGGGCCGCAAGCTGCAGGTCATCATCGACGAAATCGGTGATGCAGACGAGGAAGGCGATATCGGCGCAACCGGCCGCTCGCAGGCTGACGCCCCCGAGATCGACGGCAACGTGTTCCTCCGCGATGTCGGCGGTGCATTGCAAGTTGGTGATATTGTTGAAGTTATTGTCGAGGACGCTGATGAGCACGACCTTTACGGCGTGATCGACCCAGCCTGATCTCACATGAACCCCTATGGGTTGCATTCCTTGCAACGCATGTAAAGGTTTTCACATTTGCGGGAATCGCCAGTTCCCAGCATACGGATCAGGCCTTTCAGGCATCCTCTCCCAAAACTTTCATAGGGCTGGTCTTCGGACCGGCCCTTTCTTTTTGCGCTCGCGAAGTAGTTGAGACGGCCTCGCCGCAGCGCTTGCGCGCGTGCGCCCACACGATTTCGCAGTTGCATTATACGCAATATTGCTCAAGTTTTTCGCATTTGCAGCATAGGCGGCTCTGAGACATAAAGAGCGTGCCTTTCAGGCATCCTCTCCCAAAACTTCTCAGGGCTGGTCTTCGGACCGGCCCTTTCTTTTTGGGTGGTCACGGCGTTTTTCGCCCGTCGTCCGCGTTGCAACGCAGCGCACGGCACTAGCCCCAGGCGCACATTTGTCCTAGCGATGCGGGCATGGCCCCTACGCAGCGAATCTTCACAGCCGCCCTCGTCGTGATCGGCGATGAAATCCTGTCGGGACGCACCCACGACAAGAACATCGCCCAGATCGCAACCTGGTTGCAGATCCAAAGCATTCGCCTCAAGGAAGTGCGCGTGGTGGCCGACGACCCCGACGCCATCGTCGAGGCGGTAAACACCCTGCGGGCGCGCAACGATTACCTGTTCACCACAGGTGGCATCGGCCCGACCCACGACGACATCACTGTGGACGCCATCGCCCTGGCTTTGGGCGTACCCGCGATCGTCCATCCCGAGGCGCGGGCGATCCTGGAAAGCTACTACGAGACGCGCGGCGGCCTTACCGAAGCACGCCTGCGCATGGCGCGTACGCCGGAGGGCGCAAGCCTGATCCCCAACCGCTACACCGGCGCGCCGGGTATCCGCTGCGGCAACGTCTTCATCATGGCCGGTGTGCCCAGCATCACTGCCGGAATGCTCGATGCGCTTTCCGGTCAGCTCGAAGGCGGCGCGCCTCTACTGTCCGAGACGGTTGGCTGCTGGGTGGGTGAAAGCGAAGTCGCGCAGTTGCTTGGCGATACCGAAAAGGCTTTCGCGACCTGCCAGATCGGCTCCTACCCGTTCTGGGCGGAGGGACGCACCGGTGCCAACTTCGTGATCCGCTCGGTCAGCGCCGAGGACCTCGCCGCATGCAGCCGCGCGCTCATCGATGCGCTGGCGGCCATCGGCAAGCCGGCAGTGCCGGGTGGCATCTGAACTGCTGCTTGCTATCGCGGCAATGGCCGGCACTGTGATTGCTACCCCTACGCTTGAGGACTTCGAAGCCACCTTGCGCCGCCATGACAGCGCAACGCTGGCACTGGAGGAATGGTGCACAATACGCGGGCTGGCTGATCCGGCGCACGTCACCGCGCAGATGCTGGCGAATGCGCGTAGCGCGCCGCCCACTGACCTCTCCGCTGCGCTCGGCCTCGCCCCGGACGAGGCCTTGGCCCTGCGCAATGTCAGGCTGAGTTGCGGCGGCACGGTGCTGTCAGTAGCGTGGAACTGGTATGTCCCCTCACGCCTTACTGCGTCGATGAACGAGGCGCTGGCCCGAAGCGATGCGCCTTTCGGCAAAGTGGTCGCGCCGCTCGGCTTCCGGCGCAAGGCGCTCTCAACTGTAGCAGGCCCGGCGGAAAACTGCCCGGCGGACACGATCTCCACCCACCAGGCGATGCTGATGCTGCCCGATGGCCGCCCGCTCGCCTATCTGGTGGAATGCTACACAGCTGCCAACCTCGCGCCGCTGCGATGAAGAAAACGCGCCGTCTCGGATCAAATCCGGGACGACGCGAAGATCAGGCGGCCACAGCTTCCGTTCCGGCAATCGACGTGCGGTGCATCATCCGCCCGGTCGACTTGTCATAGGGGATTGCACGGTGCATCGCGCCGGTGTTGTCCCAGATCACGAAGTCGCCCTGGGTCCACTTGTGCCGCAGCGAAAACGCAGGCTGCGCCGCCCATTCCTGCAAGCGGATAAGCATCGCGCGCCCGGCCGGGACATTCATGCCGATAATGTGATCGGCAGTAGTGCCCACAACCATCGACTTACGGCCCGATTCGTGCGTCCAGACCAGCGGATGTTCCTTGACGAGGCCGATGCTGAGCACGCGCTCACGATGCTTTTCGGGAATGGCATCGGCGATCGGCGAGAGGCTGGCGCGCACCGAATGGACTGCCTTTAGCCCCTCAAGCGCTTCCTTTTCCTCGTTGGGCAGGCCCTCGTAGGCGGCGTAAGTGCTGGCGAATTCGGTTTCGCCGCCCTTGTCCGGTGCGATGCGGCAGGACAGCAGCGTCGCGAAAGGCGGCGGCATGTCCACGGTGATGCCGTCCATATGCCAGAAGAAAGTCCCCAGCACGTATTCCGGCTGCGGATTGATCTTCTCGTCAAGGGTGACCTGATAGACGTCACCGTCGTTGCTTTGGACGTTGTTGCGCGCGGTCAGGCGGATTTTTTCGCCCATTGCATTGGTGATGGTGAGTTGTTCGGCATCGGTGAGGTTCACCTGCGGGAAGACGAGCACTGTGCGCTCCTCCACCTTGGCGCGTATCAATTTCGCGGCCTCGGCCGTGAACAAGTCGGCGCGGTCGTCCCAGAGTACGCGCGAGCCGATGAATTCCTTGATGTCTTCGAAACGGATAGCCATTTGGCTGCCTCTCCCGGAGGTGTTGCTGAACATATGTACAGCACAGCATTACACTGGAATTTCGCAAGCGTAAACGGTCGGGGGAACGGGATCGCAAGGGCGTGCAAGCGCGGTACCGGTAGCCTGGCCTAACGCGCAAAAGAAAAGGGCCGGAAAGGTTTCCCCTCCCGGCCCTCAATCTGTTCAGCGGTCCTGAAGGATCAGGCGCCGGTAACCTCGGTGGTGTCGATCTTCAGGCCGGGACCCATCGACGACGACATCGAGATCTTGCGCAGGTACTTGCCCTTGGCGCCAGCAGGCTTGGCCTTGACGATCGCGTCGACGAATGCCGAGAAGTTCTTCGTCAGGTCTTCGTCCGAGAACGACATCTTGCCGATACCGGCGTGGATGATGCCCTGCTTCTCAACGCGGAACTCGATCTGGCCGCCCTTGGCGTCCTTCACGGCCTGCGTCACGTTCGGGGTGACCGTGCCCAGCTTCGGGTTCGGCATCAGGCCCTTGGGACCCAGCAGCTTACCGAGACGGCCCACGACGCCCATCATGTCCGGGGTGGCAATGACGCGGTCGTAGTTGAGGTTGCCGGCCTGCATGTCTTCCATGAGGTCTTCAGCGCCAACCTTGTCGGCACCAGCGGCGAGAGCCTCGGCAGCCTTGTCGCCCTTGGCGAACACGGCGACGCGGACTTCCTTGCCGGTACCGGCGGGAAGCGAAACCATGCCGCGGACCATCTGGTCGGCGTGGCGCGGATCGACGCCCAGGTTCAGCGCGACTTCGATGGTCTCGTCGAACTTGGTGGTCTTGAGGTCACGCAGGGCCTGCAGCGCTTCGCCAACGGCGTAGAGCTTCATGTTGTCGCCCAGCGTTTCGCCCAGGGACTTCTGCTTCTTGGTGGTCTTCATGGATTAGCCCTCCACAACCTGGAGGCCCATCGCGCGAGCGGAGCCTGCAATGATCTTCGTTGCCGCTTCAATGTCGTTGGCATTGAGGTCAGCCATCTTGACCTGAGCGATCTCGGACAGCTGCGACATCTTGATCGTTCCGGCAGACACCTTGCCCGGCTCCTTCGAACCCGACTTCAGGCCGGCGGCCTTCTTGATCAGGAACGTGGCGGGCGGCGTCTTCGTGATGAAGGTGAAGCTGCGATCCGCGTAGACGGTGATGATGGTCGGGATCGGCATGCCGTTCTCGAGTTCCTGCGTGGCGGCGTTGAACGCCTTGCAGAATTCCATGATGTTCACGCCGCGCTGACCCAGCGCCGGACCGATCGGCGGCGACGGGTTGGCCTTGCCGGCCGGAACCTGCAGCTTGATGTAACCTGTAATCTTCTTGGCCATGAGGCCGCTCCTTTTTCACACTGTCGCGCGCCCGAAAGCCGGGAACGCTCATGCCTAGCGGTTATGACGGGCGAACGAGCCGCCCTCCCGCAAGGGAATCAAACCGACGCAAGGCCGGTCCGAAGGGGGCGCCCCTAAACGAAATGCCGGCAAAAGGAAAGAGCGTTCAGGCGGGGCTGGTGCCGGGCACCGATTTCGCCGTTGACCGGCGCGCCCATCCGGCCCGGATCGCCCGGCGCGCGGGGACTTCGAAGCGGCGATAGACCAGTTCGCTCAGTGCCAGCACGATGGCCGCATAGGCCAGCGTGATGCCGCTGGCCTGCCATCCCGCACCTGCCGAATGCAGCAGGGGAATGACAGCAATCAGGACCGGGAAATGGATCAGATATACGGCATAGCTGCGATCGCCCAGCCACAGGAACACCCGGCCTCCCAACATCGGCGCCCGCAGCGCGAGGCAAAGTACCGCCGGCCAGGCTAGCAGGGAGATCGGCGGCAGCGAACTGCCCCTGCCCATGTCAATGCTCAAGCCTGCGATCAGGACGAGAGCGAAGACTGCTGTCGGCACCCTCGCCAGTCCGGCGCGGCAGCGCCACAGGACCTGGCCCGTGAAGAAACCGAGGAGACCACGCGGAACGCTGTCACCGGCCCAGGGGCCGCCCGGCGGGCCCTGCACGGCAAAGTGCACGAGCGCGACGAGGATTGCTGCCGCCGTAACGATCCGCAGGCCCTTCTCGCCCCGCACCGCGCCCAGCGCGAAAACGGCGTAGCAGACCACCTCGACCGAAATCGACCAGCTTGGCCCGTTGAACGTATGCGCCACCGGCTCAACGAAGGCCTGCATCATGAAAAGATGCGCGGCGAATGCATACCACGTGTTGCCGGTGGCCCCGGCGAACAGCAGGGCCCAGGCCAGCAGGGTCAGGAGGTGGAGGGGGTAAAGCCGGGCGAGGCGCGCCACCGCAAAATCACCGAACCGCCCCCGCTCCAGCGGCGCACCCTGCAAATAGACATGCGCGAAGATGTAGCCCGAGATCAGGAAGAAAAGGTCTACAAACGTCCAGCCCCAGTTCCGCAGCCAGAGTACCGCGCCGGGTGCATGGTCCATGATGCCCGGATCGAATCCGAGCAGCGGGTGATAGAAAAACGCGACGCCGCAGGCCGCAATGCCCCGCAATCCATCGAGCCTGTCCAGTCGTCTTGCCGTCATGCCGCGCAGTATGGCTCATACTGGTTAATTGAAGGTTTTCCGCCCCGGTAATGCAAGGCACCCCGCAAGCGCGAACGCCTACGGGGTGCCTTGCATTACCGGGGCGGCATGGGTGAACCCACCCCGACCGGGTGTAAGAATTACTTGCTGAGTTCGACGTGCTCGAATTCGAGTTCGACCGGCGTGGCGCGGCCGAAGATCGACACGGCGACCTTGACGCGGTTCTTGTCGAAGTCGAGCTCTTCCACGATGCCGTTGAAGCTGGCGAAGGGACCGTCGAGGACCTTCACCGAATCGCCGATCTCGTAGTCGATGCTGATCGTCTTCTTCGGGGCGGCGGCGGCGAGTTCGGCGGCGCCGAAGTAGCGCTTGGCCTCGTTCTCGCTGATCGCCTGCGGCTTGCCGCTGGAACCGAGGAAGCCGGTCACCTTGGGGGTGTTCTTCACAAGGTGGTAGACGTCGTCGCTAAGATGCAGCTTCGCAAGGACATAGCCGGGCATGGTCTTGCGCTCGACCTGTACCTTCTTGCCGCGCTTCACTTCGGTGATCGTCTCGGCGGGAACCTGTACGTCCTCGACGAGCTGGGAGAGGCCCATCCGCTCGGCTTCCGAGAGAATGGATTCCTTCACCTTGTTCTCGAAGCCGGAATAAGCGTGGATGATGTACCAGCGGGCCATGGTTGTCTCTTCGTGTCCTAAATCGCGATCACAGGGCCGACAGCAGCGAGCTGACGATCCAACCGAACAGCGCGTCGATACCCAGGAAGAACACAGCGAGAAGCACCGTCATGATGCCGACGAAGATCGCCGTCGTCACCGTCTCCTGGCGCGAGGGCCAATGGATCTTGCGCGCTTCCGCCTGGACCTGGCGCATGAATTCGCCGGGAGTAGTCTTGGCCATCTTACGTCGCTCTCTCGTGTCACTTGCCTGGTGCCCGACGAGATGCCGGGCGCGGAAAAATGTCTCGTGTCTTCCGGCTAGGGGCCATCGCCGCCCCGGCCGGGGCCGGGAGGGGCTAGTAAGGTCCGCTTGTCGGAAGGAAACGGGGACTTAGCTTCCGTCTGCCGGATTTGCAAGGTCCACCGCGTTAGGAAGCCGCGCAAGGAACGAGTTTGGCGTCGCATAGACGATCCGGGCGCCATCGGGCACCGCCACAGGCTTCTTCGTCCCTATGAACCAGAGGTAGTCGGCATGGCGCGCAGGCTTGAACTTGCGCAGGTCGATCCGCTGGCTCGGCGAGTAAAGAATCCGCTGCGTGGGATCGTTGAAGCGATAGCGCGTCTCACGCATCGAAAGCATGTGGACGTCGGGCAGCGCGAAGTTGGAATTCTCCATCGCGCTGCGGCGCACGACCGCGAAACTGCCGAAATGCTCGAACGGGCCGAACAGCCACTGGGTGCGCGGGATGGCCACCGCAGTCGCCACGCGCGAACCTTCGGGCACATGGTCGAGCGCGGCGATCAGCTGTTTTGCGGTCTGCCCGTCCTGGAACCACACCACGCTGGTCACGGCGATGCGGACGCTGAACAGCAGCCCCGCAAGAGCAAGGCCCCAGCGCGGCACCGGCCAGTCGATGGCCATGCAGGCCACCATCAACGCGGCAGTGCTGAGGCGGTAATCAGCATAGTCGCCGCCGAAAATCTGGCGCGGCACGATCAGCGTGAGGATCAGCAGGATCAGCGCCGCCCAGCCCACCCTTCCGTCGAAACGGCGGATCACAAGGGCGGCGGCCACCACCGCCAACACCAGACACAGACTGGTGATATCCAGCACCTGATCGTAGCTGCGCATCGATTTGTAGAGAATACCCCACTTGTACTCGAGCACACCCCAGCGGCCGTAAGACATCTTGCCGTTTGCCCCCATGCCCAGCAGCATCGGCAGCAGCGGGAAGATCAGCGGCCACGGCTTGAGGAACGGGCGCCAATCCAGCCAGCTTTGGCGGCGCGACCATTCATAGCCGAACATCAGCACGCCCATCACGCCCCAGCCGGAGACATGACAGATCCACACCACGAAGCTGACGGGGACCATCACCGCCCACCGCCAGCGCCAGCCCTCCAGCCGCACCCAGCCGGCGAACGCGAACAGCGCGAAGGCCAGCGACAGCGAATAATTGAGGAAGCCCATCAGCAGCGAAGGCGACCAGATCATCGCAAAGGCAAGGATTGCGCCCACACCGATTCGCTTTCTGAGGCTCCATTCCACCGCCATGATCGCCATGCCGCTGAGGAACGGGATCATCGCAACGATGAAGCGCCCCGCCTCTTCAAGGCCAAGCAAGGGGGTCAGCGGCACCATCAGCAGTTCGGCGCCAAGGTTTCCCGTCCATTCCCATTTGAACAGGAAATAACGCGTCAGGAACGGATCGTGCCCATGGTCGAGCATGACCTTGTACCCTGCAAGGTGCGAGGGATAGTCGGTCATCTGCGGGGTCCAAGCCAGCAGAACGGGCAGCATAGCCAGACAGGACAGAACGAAGCCCATCCACACCGCTTCGTGGCGGGTGCGGCGGTAACTGTCGCTTACCGGCGCGGTTTCGGGCGCGGTCGTTCCGGCAAGTTGCGTTTCAGGATGCGCGCTGGCGTGCATGTGAGACTGGATCTTTCCCCGCTGTACCCAACCCGGGAGCCGCGGCGCCAAGGCATGGGCCACGTCCGAATCGGCGGACGCGTTCTCCTAGTCCTCGCGGTGCAATAGGCAAGGGAATGCAATGCTATCGTGCGGCGCGCCCTGTCGCAACATGCGGCGAGCCCCGTGTCGCGCCGGGGCAGCAAAGGGGGCGTTCCCCGAGGGGAATATCATCACGATGTTTGGAAAGATGCTGGCAGGAGTGCACGGACTCGAACCGTGGGCCCTCGGTTTTGGAGACCGATGCTCTACCAACTGAGCTACACTCCTGCGGGCGGGCTGGCCTCTAGATCGACCTGCCGGGGATTACAAGCGATGATTGTGACGGAACGTCGGTTTGCACGTTCGGCTACGTCTGAGCATGCCGGAAACACCTTTCGGCATATCGATTCCCTTCCTCCGCCGCGATCTGCTAGGACGGTGACGTGCACGCGCCCCGATCCACTCCGATCATTGAGCCCGAACTGCTCATGCTCGCCTACCGCAGCGGGATTTTCCCGATGTCGGACAGCCGCGACGACCCGGAAATCTTCTGGATCGAGCCGCGCCAGCGCGCCATCCTGCCGCTGGAGGCGCTGCGCGTATCCCACTCGCTGACGCGCACCTTGCGCCGAGGACGATTTACGGTGACCTGTAACGAGGCCTTTTCCAAGGTCATGGATGCCTGCGCCGCGCCGCGCCGGATCAGGCCCGAGGATGAGGACACCGAGGACGGCGGCAGCTGGATCAGCGAACGCATCCAGGCCAGCTACGAGAATCTGCACTTCCTCGGCCACGCCCACTCGATTGAGGTCTGGCAAGAGGGTGAACATGGCCGCGAACTGGTCGGCGGACTTTACGGCGTCGGCTTCGACCGGGTGTTCTGCGGCGAATCGATGTTCTCACGGGTGAGCGATTCGTCGAAAGTAGCGCTGACCTGGCTTGTCGCGGCATTACGGCGCGGCGGCGCCAGCCTGCTGGACTGCCAGTTCATGACCGCTCACCTCGCCTCGCTGGGTGCGGTGGAAATGCCGCAAAAGCAGTATCTGAAGCTACTTCAGCGGGCCCAGATTGGGCCTGCCTCGCAGGCGGCCGATCACTGGATGACGGGTGCTTCGACCGGTTCGGGTTCGACCGGGGCCGGCGTGGTGGTGGGGGATGCGCTCGCCGCCGGCGAAGGCGAAGGCGAAGGTGTGCTGGCGCTGCCCGAGGCTTTCTTGGCGCTGCTGGACGATGCGGCATCCTGCGGGCTCGCTTCTTCGCCCGGAAAGCTCATTGCACAGGCCTTTACCCAAACGTCATAGATTGGATGTTCGACGACGTTGAGCGAGGGTGCGTTCTTGAACAGCCAGCCCGAGAAGACCTTGTGCCAGGCCAGCTTCTCGGCCGTGGTGCGCCGTTCTTCGACGAAAATCTGAACGAAGGCGCCTTCTTCCTGCGGCCGCTCCCACGGAAGCGACTTCTCACAAGTTGCAACCTTGACCACAAGATTGCCCAGGCGGCGCGACTCGCCCGGCTTCATCACCAGGTCCTGCGTGAGGTTGTTACGCTTATTGAGGACGCCGATCGTGACCACGCGGTCCTTGTTGGGTGTACCGATCTGCGCACCGCGCGCGGCCTGCGCAGGCCCCGCTTGCATCCCGGCGATCGCATCGGGGACGCCGGTGTCCTGTGCTTCAGGCGCGGGTTCACCGCTGCCGCAGGCCGCGAGGACCGACAGCAGCGAGAGTGCTAAAAGACCTTTCACCCGAATCACGAGAATCGCCCTCAGGCGTCCGGGGACCAGGCTTCGTAGTCGCCGGTCGCGGCAGCGCGGCGGCCGCCACGCTCGAGAGCGCCCTGCGGACGGTAGGCCGAAACGGTGCCGGTGGCGTTGGGGGTGTAATCCACTTCCCAGATACGCGGCGCCGGCAGGTGGCTTTCGGGCACGCCATCATAGGAATGGTGCAGCCAGCCGTGCCATTCGGAGGGGACGTTGCTGGCATCGTTGGCGCCGACGTAGATCACCCAGCGGCGCTCATAACCCTCGGTCGTCCTGACCTTGGCGCTCTTGGAACGAAAGTACTTGTTCCCTTGCGCGTCGGTGCCGACTTGCTCGCCGTTACGCGCGCTCCACAGCGAGGTGCCGATGGTGGCGCCGTCCCACCAGGTGAAGATATTGGACAGGATTCCCATGAGCCGCGCGTTAGCCTCTCTGCCCCCCCTAAGGCAAGCGCATTGAGCCGTCTTCCGGCCCGAACTGCGCTTATCCGGTTGCGGTCCCACGATTCTCGGCCGCACGGACAGGCCGCGGGCAGGAAGACGCCGGATGGGGAATGCTCAGGTGCCTTGGCGATACATGGCCGGACGCCCGGAAACGCCGCCATTTTGGATGGCAGCCGGGCTGGACAGCGGGATCAACATGAGTCAGGCTTCAACTAGGGAAATGCCGTGTAAGCACCGACGCGGTCATGCCGCATTCGTGTTGGTGGGGGAATATTCGTCATGCGCCATCTGTTCGCCGCGATCTCCTGTCTGCTCGCCGGCCTCATGGCCCCGGCTGCCGGCGCCGACCCCGCGCCGCTGCCGCATCTTGGCACCGATGCGCAGCGAACGTCCGTGTCGGGGTTATCATCCGGCGGTTTCATGGCGGTGCAATATGCGGTCGCTTTTTCGAAGAGCACGATCGGCGCGGGGATCGTCGCGGGCGGACCTTATGGTTGCGGGGTGCTCGGCGCAGTGGACGCCCTCGCCTGCATGGCCGGTTCCGGGCTTTCGCCTGCAGGCTCGTACTCGCTCACGCTCAATTATCAGGCGTTCGGGTTGATTGATCCGCTGTCCAACATCGCGCGCCAGCGGCTCTACCTGTTCCACGGCGCCGCCGACACCACGGTTTCCGCGGCCACTATGGCAGCGCTGCGCCAGTTCTACCTCGACCTGAAGGTGCCTGCGGCGAACATCGCCTACGTCTCGGCCATAGGCGCGAACCACGCGTTTATTTCGGATGAGACCGGCAACGGCTGCGAAGTGCTGGCCGCTCCGTTCATCAATAAGTGCAAGCAGGGCCACGGCCTCTACGATCAGCCCGCCGCCATCCTGAAGCAAATCTTCGGCGACCCGCCAGCAGTGGGCAGCCAGCTTGCCGGCAATCCGATCGCTTTCAACCAGTCACCGTTCCGCGCGCCGCTGTCGAGCCTCGAGGATGCCGGCTACCTCTATGTTCCGGCCCGCTGCCGCGAGGCCGCAGCGCATTGTCCGGTTCACGTCGTGTTCCACGGCTGCGAACAGGGCGCGGGAACCGTGGGAGACGCGGTGTACCACCAGCTCGGCTACAACGGCTGGGCCGAAATCTACGGCCTCGTCATGCTGTACCCGCAAGTGGCGAAAAGCCAGCTGATGCCGATGAATCCCCACGGCTGCTGGGACTGGTGGGGCTACGACGGAAAGGGGCCCGGCACGTTCCTGACGCACTACGGCACCCAGCTTTCCGCCATCAATGGGATGGTTGCCGAACTGGCCAAGCCTGCCGACTAGCAGGCCCGGTGTTCGGCAGGCGCCTTACCAGCTGACCTTGTCGCCCGCCTTGATACCCAGCTGCGCAGCGCGCCCGCCGTTGAGTTCGAGCACGCCCGAAGTCACGCCGTCTGCCGGCAGCGGCGTTTCATCATAAGGCACCGCGTTTGCCGCGATGTTCAAAATGCGGTGGTCGGTGCCGATGAAGATGATGTCGAGCGGGATCACCGTGTTGCGCATCCAGAAGGCAGCGCGGCGCGGCGGATCGTTGACGAAGATCATGCCCTCATCCGCGCCCATCTGCGTACGGAACATCAGCCCCTTGGCCTGTTCCTGTGCGGTGGTGGCGACTTCCACCTTGAAGGCATGGGCGCCGCTCTGCGACTTCACCTTCAGGGGAATGATCCGCAGGCCTGATTCCGGGTGAACTGCGGCCTGCGTTGCCGCTGGTTTGGCATCGGCATCCGAGCCGCCCTGCGAACAGGCGGCAAAGGCGAAAAGGAAGGCTGCGGCAAAAGTGCTGCGTGTCAGGCGCATTCAATCGTCTCCGAATTCCGACTCGCCCCACTCTTCGAGCGCGTCGGCATCGTCGCTCTCGACGATCCGGCGCGCGATGTCGAGCGGGTGCCCGGCACGCAGCATCGCCGCGAGCTGCTTGTCGTGCAGCTTTGGATCGACTTCGCTGTCGCCCCGCTGAACCGCGAAAGGCCCGAAGCGCCGCCGCCGCGCCAGCACCAGCGCAGCGCGGCGCTGCTCGCCCAGCCCCGGCCGCTGCTCAGCGCGCAGATCCTCGTTCACGCCCGCCTGCCCCAGCGCCTCGCCCACGCGCCGCGCCCCGTAGCCGCGTCGCAGCAGGCTGCCTGCCTTCATCTTGGCCCATGCGGCATCGTCGACATAGCCCTTCTCGGCATAGCGCCCGACCAACTCCTCAAGCGCGCCGAACACTTCGCCGCCATTTGCGTCATCACCGTCCCAGCCCCGTTCGCGCGCCTTGCGCTGCAGATAAAGGCGCAGCTTGGCTTGCGTCGTCGCAAATCGCGCGACATAGGCCAACGCCAGTTCCTCCAGGCGGACCGGGTTCAAAGGTGGCGGGCCCTTGCGGCCTTCATTGCGACGCTTGTCAGACATGTTGCCCTATTCGTGCCACACTCGGCTCGGATTGGGGAGAGTGCGCGAGACCGTAAAGGGACGCATCACAGCTATCTACGGTTCAGGAACGACCGCTTAGAAGCGCCGGTCTTGCGAAGTTAATGGTATAACAACAACAGGTTAGAAAACATGGCCGACACCATCAGCTTGGTGCCGAATACGGGTCAGGCACTTATACCGACCCCGAACGAAGACGTGCTGGAGCGCCGCTTCGCCGACTTCGCCACTTTCGGCGATGCCCTCGATTATGCCGCAACCGGCCAGCGTGGTTTCAATTTCCACGACCCGCGCGGCACCCTCACGCGGGTATACCCCTACAGCGAACTGCGCACCGACGCGATCGCTGTTGCCCATGCGCTGATCGCGCGCGGTGTGAAAAAGGATGACCGCGTCGCCCTCATCGCCGAAACCGGCGTGGACTTCGCGGCCCTGTTCTGCGGCGCGGTTTATGCAGGCGCCTGGCCGGTGCCGCTGCCGCTCCCCACCAGCTTCGGCGGCAAGGACAACTACATCGACCAGCTCTGCGTCCAGCTCGCCAGCTCGGACCCGGTCCTGCTCATCGGTCCGGACGAAATCGCCGCGATGACCAGCGTCGCCGCCGAGCGTCAGGGCTGCAACCACGCCGTCTGGACCGACTTCGCGGCCAAGGACGCCCCGGTAGTCGACTTGCCCAAGGCCGACCCGGACGATATCTGCTACCTGCAGTATTCGAGCGGCTCCACTCGCTTCCCTCACGGCGTTGCGGTGACCCACCGTTCACTGCTGTCGAACCTGGCGAGCCACAGCCACGGCATGGAATTCCAGCCGAGCGACCGCTGCGTTTCCTGGCTCCCCTGGTATCATGACATGGGTCTGGTCGGCTGCTTCCTGTCGATGATCGCCAACCAGGTTTCCACCGACTATCTCAAGACCGAGGATTTCGCCCGCCGTCCCCTGGCATGGCTTGACCTCATCACCCGCAACCAGGGCACCACGGCGTCCTATTCGCCTACCTTCGGCTACGACATCTGCGCGCGCCGCATCTCCAGCCAGACCGCCGTGGGCGACCGTTTCGACCTGTCGCGCTGGCGCATCGCGGGCAACGGCGCCGACATGATCCGCCCCGATGTGATGCAGAGCTTCGTAAATGCCTTTGCCGATGCCGGCTTCAAGGCATCGGCGTTCCTGCCCAGCTACGGCCTTGCCGAAGCTACGCTGGCCGTCACTATCATGCCACCGGGCGAAGGCATCCGCGTCGAACTGGTCGAGGAAGAGCGCCTGTCGGGCAGCCCCCGCGACCTCTCGCGCCCGGCCCGCTACCGCGCCATCGTCAACTGCGGCAAGCCCGTGCGCGACATGGAAGTGGTGATCCGGGGCGAGGACGGTAATCCGATCGGCGACCACAAGATCGGCAAGGTCTGGTGCCGCGGCACCAGCGTCATGCACTCCTACTTCCGCGACCCTGAGGCGACCGCCGCCTGCATGGTGGACGGCTGGCTCGACACCGGCGACATGGGTTACATGGCGCAAGGCTACCTGTTCATCGTCGGCCGCGCGAAGGATATGATCATCATCAACGGCAAGAACCACTGGCCCCAGGATATCGAATGGGCCGTGGAACAGCTGCCGGGCTTCAACCACGGCGATATCGCCGCTTTCTCGGTGGAGATGGACAATGGCGAGGAAACCCCCGCCGTGCTCGTCCACTGCCGCGTCTCGGACCCGGTGAAGCGCCTCGAACTGCACGAGATGATCCGCGACAAGGTGCGCTCGATCACCGGCATGAACTGTGTGGTCGAACTGATCCCGCCCAAGAGCCTGCCACGCACCAGCTCGGGCAAGCTCAGCCGCGCCAAGGCGAAGAAACTTTACCTCTCGGGTGAAATCGAGCCGTTCAACCTCGCCGCATA
The DNA here is from genome assembly GCF_001046635.1 of Novosphingobium barchaimii LL02. GTDB lineage: Bacteria > Pseudomonadota > Alphaproteobacteria > Sphingomonadales > Sphingomonadaceae > Novosphingobium > Novosphingobium barchaimii. The sequence continues at coordinate 74,607 of NZ_KQ130452.1, read as the reverse complement.
AAACAGCGCCGGAACATGAAAAAAGGCAGGGGACCGCAGAGGTTCCCTGCTTTTTTCGTTGTTCAAACCGTGGCTTTGTCGTCCTGCCACTGCGGCATCGGCGGCAGCGCCAGCAACAGCGCGCCGCCTAGCGCGCAGGCCACCGCGCCGGCCCACAGGAACGGCTCGTAGTTGCCCGAGGCATCGTAGACCTTGCCGGCGATCCACGGCCCCAGCCCCGACGCCAGCGCCACCAACGCCGACATCACCCCATAGACCATCCCGAAGTTTCGCATTCCCGCATAGCCGGCGGTGAGGAATGCTGTGATCTGCGTCTTGGAGCCGGCTGCATAGCCGTTGATGACGAGCGCGATGATGAGCGCAGGCATTGAATCGAACCACCAGATCAGCACTGCGAAGGTCACCGACGTAACACCCATCGTCACGCTACCCACCCAGTTGGGTCGGAACCTGTCGAGCAGCACACCGGTCACCAGCTTGCCGATGATCCCGGCGATGCCGCCCAGGGAGAGTAGCCATGCCGCATGGCTACGTGGAACCCCGGCCTCGGTCAGGATGGGGAACAGGTGCAGGGCGAGGCCGATGGTCATCATCATCACCACGAACGAGGACACTGCGACCTGCCACAAGGCCACGCTGCGCAGCGCTTCGCGCTTGTAGAGGCCGGGTAGGACGACAACCGGCCGCAGCACCGCGCCTGTCTTTGCCTCCTTCGCCTTGCGGTCATGCGCGTCGGTCAGGAACAGCCAGCACAGCAGCAGCGTGACCCCGCCCCAGCCAAGGCCGAACCACACGTAAGCCGACCGCCAGCCGAAGTTCTCGATCAGGAAGTTACCCAGCGGCGGCACCAGGGTTTGCGCGATGGCAGGGCCGGTCACGGCAAGGCCAAGCGCCAGCCCCCTGCCCTTGTTGAACGTGCCGGCAACGGCGGTGGTCCAGATCGTCGACTTGATGCTGGTCAGGATGAAGCCGAAGACGATCCACATCATCACCCACTGCGCTTGGGAACCGCTGGCGAACGAGAACATGCAGGTTGCAGCCATCGTCACCGCCACGCCGGGCAGGCCAAGCCGGCGCGAACCGAAGCGGTCGATCAGCGCGCCGTAAAATGGGGAGAGCAGCGCCGTGACCGCGGTGGCGATCGCCGGTCCCATCGACAGGGTGGCCCGGTCCCAGCCAAATTCACGTTCCAGCGGCTCGATGAACAGGCCCGTCGCGGAGAGCAGCACCGAAAAGAACGAAAAACCCGCCATCGCCGCCACGACGATCGGCCAGCCTCGTTGCCATTCCTCCAGGTTGCCGCCGGCCTTGCTCGCAATCCCCATGTGCCTCTCCTCCTGCCGGGAGACACTAAGGCAATAACGATAATCGCCAACCGCTAGGGCGATGCCGGTGAAACGCTACGTAATCTCGCGGTGCAGTTCCAGATAATCGCTGGGGATGCGCAGCGCCTTGGCTGCAACCTGCGTCTCTTGCAGGAACAGCACCAGCGCGATCAATAGCAGCACGATCGAGGCAAGGAACGTCATCGCCGCAGCCGTATGCCAGTCGGACCCGCTCAATCCCGAGAGGAACAGGATCGCCACCGTCACACCGATCGCCAGGCCCGACAGCACCATCATGCGCACCGCATGGGTAATCAGCGTCATCCGCTGGTGAACGAGGCGCAGTTCGCTGACGATCATGTCGTGCTGCGGTCCTTCTGTGGAGCCGTGACGTTCCTGCAGCGTCCGAGCGCGGTCAACCACCCGGCCCAGCCGCGTCGAGAGGATGTTGAGGATATTGCCAATGGCCACCAGCACGAAAACCGGGGTCAGGGCCAGTTGGATGGTCTGGACGATCATGCCATCCCTCATGCAGCCTTACGCTCCGTCTGCACAGCCCCTGGCAAGCAGGCAGACGCCGTTATCCGCAAAGCGCACGTCGGCAAGGCTGGCGGCAAAAGCGCAGCCGCCCGGCGCGATGGCCTCGCCGCCGACTTCGACGTCACCCTCGCGCGGGATCACCAGAAGCGCGGCCGGATAGCGGGCGGCGACCTCCGGTGAAGGGGCGCCTGCGACCTGATCGAGCAGGAACAGCGGGCCGTCCACCAATTGCTGCGATCCGTGCGGGGCGACGGTCTTGTGCCAGCGATCCAGCACGTACCGCTCACCCTTCGATACCGCCACGCCGTCATCGAGATGCAGTTCGCGCGGGCGGCCATAGTCGTAGAGGCGGTAGGTGATATCGCTGTTCTGCTGCACCTCGATCAGGCCCACGCCTGCGCCGATGGCGTGGACGGTGTTGGCCGGGATGTAGAAGAAATCGCCGGGCGCAACCGGGTGCCAGGTCAGCAGGTGCTCGATCGAACCGTCGAGCGCGGCAGCCCGCATCGCCGCTTCGTCCAGATCGCTGTCGAAGCCGATGCCCAGTGTCGCCCCCGGCTCGGCGGCGATGATGAGCCAGCACTCTTCCTTGCCCTGGCGCCCGATGCCCTTGGCGATCGTCTGCGCGTCGGAGGGATGAACCTGCACCGACAGCGCTTCGCTGGTGAAGATGTACTTGACCAGCAGGTCCGGCAGGGCGGCGGGCGGCTCGAACCAGATCTCGCCGATGCGGACGCCTTCAGGCGCCGTGAATGGCGCAGGCAGCACGTCCTTGCCCCAGGGTTTTTCGACCTGGCGGGTCGGCAGCGCCGCGCGCGCCGAGCTCACTGATTTACGGCCCCGGACAGCTTGCCGACCTTCTGCACGCCCGCGACCGTGGTGATCATGATGTCATCGCCGTCGACGACGACGATCACGTCCTCCAGCCCGATCACCGAAACGCGCGGACCATCGCTGTCGACCAGCACATTGCGGCAGTCGACCAGTTCGGCCTCGCCTGCACCGCGCACCGAATTGCCGCTCTCGTCGGCTGGCAACGCCTCATAGAGCGCGTGCCAGTTGCCGATGTCCGACCAGTTCATGTCGGCGGGCACCATCGCGGCGCGGGCGGTGTTTTCCATTACCGCGTAATCGACCGAATCGCTGGGCACGGCGTCAAAGGTTGCCCCATCGGGATGGAAGCGCTGACCGTCCTCGCTCCCCTTTGCGACCGCTTCGGCAACCCCGGCGGCGATCTGCGGGCGGTGCGCTGCGAGTTCGGCCAGGAAGTCCTTGACGCGGAATGCGAAGATGCCGCCGTTCCAGGCATAGATACCCTCGGCGAGGAACGCCTTGGCCCGTTCCAGGTCCGGCTTCTCGACGAACTGGGCGGTACGAAAGGCAGTGTCCGAAATCGCCTCGCCGCGTTTGAGATAGCCAAAGCCGGTCTCGGGCGCTGTCGCCTCGATGCCGAACGAGACCAGCCAGCCTTCCTGCGCCAGATCCGCGGCCGCGCAGGCAACGGCGGCAAAGGCGTCGGCATTGCCGATGTGGTGGTCGCTGGGGCAGACCAGCATCACCGCATCCTCGGGCAGACGGCAGGCGGCCAGCGCGATGGCAGCAGCGGTATTGCGCGCGGAAGGCTCAACGATGACCTGCGCGCCCTCGACCGCGCCAAGCTGCGCTTCGACATGGGCAAGATGCTGACGTCCCGTCACCACCACCGGCGGGGCGAAACCGCCGGAAGCCGGACACCGCGCCAGCGCCGCTTCGAAAAGCGTATTGTCCCCGACCAGAGGCAGGAAGGGCTTGGGCATCGAAGCTCGGCTGCGCGGCCAGAGGCGCGTGCCGCTGCCTCCGCAAAGGATCACGGGAACGATGGTGGGCATGAAATCTTTCGCTCGTCAGATGACGCTTGAGTGCGCCCGGTCATAAACCCTGCTTGCTGCGATGCAATGTTACAGGTTGTTCAGAGCTTCAATAAAACCACCGCTGACGCCAGCGATATACGGCTTCTATGGGACTTCCCCTAGGGTCTAGCGCGGGGTCGAAACGAAACCGTTTGACGGCAAGCGTACAGGTAATCCCGTCCGCCTGCGAATCGGGACTGTGCTGAACCACACGGCAGCCCTTTACCCGCCCGTCGGCGCCAACGGACAGGTCTATCACGACCGAGGCGCCGATGCGCAGTTCCCGGCTGGCGCGCGGATAGTCTTTCGCCGAGCTGATCTCGCCCGCGATCTTGACGGTTGGCTTGCCCGTTCCGCCGCCGCCACCGCCAGTCCCGACCGCGCCGGCCCCGGTGCCTTTGGCGATGCCGGATGCGCCCGTTCCATCGCCCTGCCCGCTGGCGCCTGATGCGTTTTCCTCTCCTTTGTCTGCGACCTGCGGGGCCTGTGTCGGTCTGACAACCACCGCTGCGCGAGGCGCTGACACTTCGCGCGGAGTGGCCTTCGATGCTGGTGCTCCAGCCGCGCCTTCTTCCTTCGGCGGAGCGCGTCGGGGAGCGATGGTCGGCGAAGGCTCTGGATCGGGCGCCGAAGGCGGCTCTAAACTGACGGTAACGGCCTGCATGACAGCACGCACTGCTTTAGCGGCGATGTCCGGCGTAAATGCGCGGATCAGCCCGGCGACCAGCACGAAGTGGATCAGTAACACCGCCCCAGCTGCGCCCCAGCGCGGCCGTCGTTCGGACCGGAATTGGAACCGCGTCATGCAATGCAGATCGCACAAGCGGGTAATCGGGCGCAACCTCTGCCGAACGAAGAGCGTGTCTAACAATCTAGGATCAGGCTGCAAATGCCCCCTGTTGCCAAACGCCGTCGTTGTGATCATCTTCCTTGCAAGGCGGACCCAGACGATGACCATCACCATCACAGCCTTCGAACGCTCTCCCGATCGCGGACAGGGACTGGCGCGAGACATGGCCGTTCGTTGGGCGCTCGAGGAAGTGGGTCTGGCTTACGAGGTCCGCCTCGTTTCGTTTGAGGCCATGAAACAACTGCCGCACCGGGCGGCAAACCCCTTCGGCCAGATTCCCTCTTACGAAGACGGCGATCTGACCTTGTTCGAATCCGGCGCCATCGTACTTCACATCGCTCGGCGCCATGCAGGCCTGCTCCCGGACGATGCCGATGCGCGCGCCCGCGCGGTAACCTGGATGTTCGCGGCACTGAGTACGATGGAGCCGCCCATCGTCGAGCGCTCGATGGCCGTGATCTTCGAAAGCGACAAACCGTGGGCCGCTGAACGCTTGCCCGGCATCGATGGCCGCATCCGTACTCGCCTGCGCGAACTGGCCGACCGGCTGGGCGATGCCGAGTGGCTGGACGGCGCATTCAGCGCGGGCGACCTGCTGATGGTCGCAGTGCTGCGCAGGCTCCGCAGTTCGCGCATGTTGGAAGAATATCCCGGACTTCATGCCTATGTCGCACGCGGGGAAGCGCGCCCCGCCTTCCAGCGCGCCTTCGCGGACCAGTTGGCCATCTTCAACGCCGCACCGCCGCCCGGCTGAAACCTTAACGAAAAAGGGGCCGGCGCTTTCACGCCGACCCCTTTTCATAGCCAGAAAACCTCAGATCAGAACGCGAGCGCCTTGACCGTCTTAACACCGGGCAGCGCGCGGGCCTGCTCCAGCACGTCAGCGGCGACCGGGGTGTCGACCGAGAGCAGCAGCACGGCCTCGCCGCCGGTGGTGCGACGACCGAGGTTGAAGGTGCCGATGTTGATGCCCTGCTCGCCCATCAGGGTGCCGATGCGGCCGATGAAACCGGGGGCGTCCTCGTTGACGATGTAGAGCATCGAACCGTCCAGCTCTGCCTCGACCTTGATGCCGAACATTTCGACCAGGCGCGGCTCGACGTTGTTGAACAAGGTGCCGGCAACCGAACGCTCGCCCGCTTCGGTCTTCACCGAAACGCGGATCAGCGTGTGGTAGTCGCCCTCGCGCTCGGTCTTCACTTCGCGCACTTCCAGACCGCGCTCCTTGGCGAGGAACGGGGCGTTGACCATGTTCACCGTGTCCGACTGGACGCGCAGGAAACCGGCGAGAACGGCGGCGGTGATCGGCTTCTGGTTCAGTTCGGCAGCAGCGCCCTCGACGTGGATCGAGATGCGCGGCACCGAATCGACGGTCAGCTGGCCGACCATCGAACCCAGCACTTCAGCCAGCTTCATGTAAGGCTTGAGCTTGGGGGCTTCCTCGGCGCTCAGCGAAGGCATGTTGAGCGCGTTGGTGACGCCGCCGTTGACCAGGAAGTCGGCCATCTGCTCGGCCACCTGAAGCGCCACGTTGACCTGGGCTTCGGTGGTCGATGCGCCCAGGTGCGGGGTGCAGATGAAGTTCGGGGTGCCGAACAGCGGCGAATCCTTGGCCGGCTCGGTCTGGAACACGTCAAGGGCAGCGCCGGCGATGTGGCCCGAATCGAGGCCTGCCTTGAGAGCTGCCTCGTCGATCAGGCCGCCGCGTGCGCAGTTGACGATCCGAACGCCCTTCTTGGTCTTGGCCAGATTCTCGGCCGAGAGGATGTTGCGGGTCTGGTCGGTCAGCGGGGTGTGCAGGGTGATGAAGTCCGCACGCGCCAGCAGCGTTTCGAGATCGGCCTTCTCGACGCCCATTTCCACGGCGCGCTCGGGCGTCAGGAACGGGTCGAAAGCCACGACCTTCATGCGCAGGCCCAGCGCGCGGCTGGCGACGATCGAACCGATGTTGCCCGCGCCGATGAGGCCAAGGGTCTTGCCGGTGACTTCAACGCCCATGAAGCCGTTCTTGGGCCACAGGCCTGCCTGGGTCTGGGCATTGGCTTCGGGCAGCTGGCGGGCCAGTGCGAAAATAAGCGCGATGGCGTGCTCGGCCGTGGTGATCGAGTTGCCGAACGGGGTGTTCATCACCACGACGCCCTGCGACGAAGCGGCGGGAATGTCGACGTTGTCGACGCCGATGCCGGCGCGGCCGATAACCTTGAGGTTTTTCGCGGCGGCAAGCATTTCCTTCGTCACGCGGGTGGACGAGCGGATGGCAAGACCATCGTATTCACCGATGCGGGCGATCTGCTGCTCGGCGTTCTCGCCGGTGATGACGTCAACGTCGCAGCCCATCTCGGTGAAGATGCGGGCTGCGTTGGGGTCCATCTTGTCGGAAATGAGGACTTTGGGCTTGGTCATGGGAATTGTTCCTTGGCTCGTCGCCCCCGCTGCTACTCGCGTCGATATGCGCGGGAGCGGGGAGGGAAGCGCGGTGCCCGTCTGCACGGGCACGCGCCGTTTCATGCGTGAAAGTAGGTTCAGCCCGCCTTGACGGTGGCGTAAGCCCAGTCGAGCCAGGGACCGAGATCCTCGATATCCTGGGTATCGACGGTGGCGCCGCACCAGATGCGAAGGCCTGCAGGGGCATCGCGGTAACCGGCAACGTCGTAGGCCGCGTCCTGCTTTTCCAGCAGGCCGGCGAACTTCTTGATGAAGTCGGCATCAGCGCCCGCGACGGTCAGGCAGACCGAGGTCTTGGACCGGCTGGCCTCATCGATGGCTAGGTGGCCGAGCCAGTCACGCTCCTCGACGATCTTGGAAAGCGCGGCGGCATTGGCGTCCGAACGGGCCTTCAGACCTTCCAGCCCGCCGATACCCTTGGCCCATTCCAGTGCAAAGATCGCGTCCTCGACGGCAAGCATCGAGGGGGTATTGATCGTCTCGCCCTTGAACACGCCCTCAGCGAGCTTGCCCTTGGAAACGAGGCGGAACACCTTGGGAAGCGGCCATGCCGGGATGTAGGTTTCCAGACGCTCGACCGCACGGGGGCCGAGGATCAGAACGCCGTGGCCGCCTTCGCCGCCCAGAACCTTCTGCCAGGAGAAGGTGGCGACGTCGATCTTCGACCAGTCGATGTCATAGGCGAACACGGCCGAGGTCGAGTCGGCGAAAGTCAGGCCTTCGCGGTCGTCGGGGATGAAATCGGCATTGGGAACGCGCACGCCCGAAGTTGTGCCATTCCAGGTGAACAGCACGTCGGTGCTGAAGTCGATCTGGGTCAAGTCGGGCAGTTGACCGTAGTCGGCGCGGATCACGGTGGGATCCAGCTTGAGCTGCTTGGCAGCGTCCGTCACCCAGCCCTCGCCGAAGCTTTCCCACGCCACAGTCGTCACCCCGCGCGCGCCGAGCATGGTCCACATGGCCATCTCGAAGGCGCCGGTGTCGGAACCGGGGACGATACCGATGCGGTGGGTGTCGGGAAGCTGCAGCACTTCGCGCATCAGATCGATGCAGTACGCAAGACGCGTCTTGCCGATCTTGGCGCGGTGCGAGCGGCCGAGTGCTTCGGTGTTCAGCTGTGCTGGGGTATATCCGGGCGGCTTGGCGCAAGGACCGGAAGAGAAATGAGGACGTGCAGGTTTACGCGCAGGTACGGCAATAAAATCAGTCATTTCTGACTCTCCTTACAGAGAGCTCGCGCGGCGTTGGGACCGCGTGGCCCGGCGCCGCATCTAAAGAGGTGGTGGGGGAAGTCAATCGACTTACGGCGTCCCGCCTGTGCAAATGTGTACTATATCCGCAAATGTTCGGATGTCGGGATGGCTCGCTCCATCGCACCGGTAATCTGAGGTTAACCTGCTCGCTTCAACAAGAGCGCAATGCGCAGAGTACTGCTCTTCCTGCCCCCCGTTCTGGTTGGCGTGGCCGCCCTTGCCGCCTGTGTGGATTCTCCTCGCCAGCCATCTCCGCGCCAACCCGCACGCTCGGCCCAGCGGCCGGTCAAGCCGCCGCGCGCCGATGTGCGCCAGTGCCTGTCCAGGCTGGGCGCGCAGCAGGCTGTCTTCAGCCCGGTGGAGGATCGCTACTACGGTAATTCCTGCTCCACCGTAGGCACGGTGAAACTCGCCGCGCTTAATACAGATAACGCCACGGTCACCGTGACTGGCCTTGGTCCGGCGACTTGCGCGGTGGCGACACCGTTCGCCGCCTGGGCGCGCTACGGCGTGGACCGGGCGGCCTTACAGATCCTTGGCAGCCGGGTGGTTAAGATCGAGACTTTCGGCAGCTATTCCTGCCGCAACGTGGCGGGGACCAGCCGCCGCTCCGGCCATGCAAGCGCCAATGCGATCGACGTCTCCGGCTTCGTTCTGGGCGACGGGCGACACATCACGATACTTGCCGACTGGAACGGCGGCAGCCCGGCCGAACGCCGTTTCCTGCGCACCGTTCACGACAGCGCCTGCAAGCGGTTCGGCACGACGCTGGGCCCAGCCTATAACGCAGCCCATGCGAATCACCTCCACCTCGAAGCCGACGGCGCCGATTTCTGCCGCTAGGCGGCATCGCCACAAGACCTGACCGGCCAGCAACGATCTCGACACGAACTAGCCATATTGGCCGAACCTTCATTCTCTGCCCGAAGGTCCGCATGAACCGCCCTGCCCTTGCCCGTTTCGCCCTCGCCGCAGCCGCCCTGATTTTCACTGCGACAGCACCGCAAATTGCCAGCGCCGAGACAAGCCATGACGAACAGGTCTGGGTAAATCTGACCGCGATGGGTTCGATCTCGGACAAGCTGGTCTATTTCGCGGAATTGCAACCACGCGTCGGCGACGGTGTATCGCGAGTCGATCCGCTGCTGCTGCGCGGCGCCGTGGGGTGGAAACTCTCGCCCTCGGTAACGCTCTATCAGGGCTATGCGCATGTCATCTCGCCTGTCGACGGGGGCCGCGACATAAACGAGGAGCGCAGCTTCCAGCAGCTCAACGTCGCGCTGGGCAAGCCGCTGGGCGGCGAGCTTTCCTCGCGCACACGGCTCGAACAGCGCTGGCGCTCGGACGGCGGCGACATGGGCTGGCGCCTGCGCGAGATGCTTCGTTACGAACATCCGTTGAAAGCCGGCAGCGACGCCGTGAATGCGCTGGTCTATGCCGAGGGCTTCATCGCCCTGAACGACACCGATTGGGGCGCACGCGGCGGTTTCGACCAGCTACGAAGCTTCGTCGGCGCGGAAGTAGGACTGCCGGGCGCCTCGACGCTGGAATTGGGCTATCTCAACCAGACCATAGACCAGACGCGCGGCCGGGTCCGCATGAACCATGTCGCCTCGATCAGCCTGTTCTACCGCCATTGATCGGTTCCTCCCCATTGCTGCGCGACGGGGAGGAAAATAGCGCCGATCAGAACGGCAGGTTGTAGAGCTTGACAGCGTTGCCTTGCAGCACTTTCCTGCGGACCTCGTCGCTGTATCCGCCCAGCACGTCCTTGAGGTGCGCCTGTACGCCCGGATAGAGCGAGGTGGGATGCGGAAAATCGGTTTCGAACATGACGTTGTCGACGCCGATGATTTCCAGCAGGTGTTTGGGGGCGATCTTCTCGAACCAGAAGGTGCAGTAGAAGTGATCGCGGAAGTAGTCCCAGGGCTGCTTCCTGAGCATGTCGCGCTTACCGGCGAGCATCTCGCGGAACTGGTGTTCCAGCGCTTCCACCGCAAAAGGCACCCAGCCGGCGCCGCTCTCGATCAGGCCGATCTTGAGCTTGGGGTGCCGGTCCAGGCGGCCCGAGACCATCCAGTTGCCCAGCGTCGCGGCATTGCCGATCGAGAACATCGTCGCCACGACCGACAGCGTCTGCTCGAACTGGAAACCTTCCCAGGTCAGCGTGTTGGGATCGATCGCCGCGTTGAGGTGGAAGTTGAGCGGCATGCCGGTCGCCTCGCACATCTCGAGGAACGGCGTCCAGTAATCGTGGTTGAAACTGGGTACGCCGACACGCTCGGGCGTATCGGGCACGACGAAGCCGCGCAGGCCCATGTCGTGGCAGCGCCGCGCCTCGGTTTCGAGGGCCTTCTGGTCCCAGAATGGCAGGTGCGCCATGTTGAAGATGCGCTGGCCCGAAGTTTCCTGGTACTCCGCCGAAGCGTCGTTGTAGATCTGGATGACCTGCAGCGCCAGTTCGGGATCTCCCAGGCTCATCAGCGAGCCGGCCTGTGTCACCCCCGAATTCTGGAAGCCGATCTGGGCATAGACGCCCATGTCGTCCATCGCCTGCAGGCGCTCCTTGATCTGATGCCCGCCGGGGTGCGCCTCTTCCAGCGTGGGGAAAGCAAGGCGGCCGAGCAGCTTGTTGTTGTCGGCGCGGATGACGTTGCCGCCCAGCGTGCCGAAATCACGGTCGCCCACGAACCAGCGGTCAGTGCCGTTGATCCGCTCCACCCGCGGCATCTTCGCTTTCATGGAAGCGGTTGCACGGCTGGTGAAGAGGTCCGGTGCCTCGGTGATATGGGTGTCGGTGTCGACGATCTTGATGCCTTCGAACATCGGATCGAGGCCGCCCGACTGCGAGGCATAGTCGACCTCGCGGATCGTGCCGCCTTCCTTGTACCCGTCGGCGGACCAGTACTTGCGTGCGGACTGCGACAGCTCGTGCGTGTCGTCATCGGCCATTGTAAATCTCCCGAAGAATGATGCCAATCCTTATGGCACTCACTTCGCAACCGGGCCGGGACATGACAATCGCGCGGGGCAATGCAACGCCGCGACGATAAATGGCAAAGTCTCGCTAACCCCGTGCTGCTTGGAGAAATGGTTTGCCGGCATCCCCGGATTCGATCCGGGACGACACCATCAGTTTTTAGAGATCAACCCAAGATTTCCTTCACAGCCGGGTCCATCCGGTAGTCTGGCAGCCCATCGAGCGCGTTGCGCAGGGCTTCGCTCCAACTGGTGGAAACGGCAGCGAAATAGGGGTCGGACGCCTCAATGCGGCGTTCATGGCGAGGCGTGAAGTGATCGCGCTCGATCACCAGCAGGTCGAGCGGCAGGCCGACCGAGAGGTTGGCCTTGAGCGTCGAATCGAACGACACCGTCATCAGCTTGATCGCGCTTTCAAAGCTCATGTCGCGCTCATAGCCGCGGATCAGGATCGGGCGGCCGTATTTGGTCTCGCCAATCTGGAAGAATGGGGTGTCGAAGCTGGCTTCGATGAAATTGCCTTCGGGATAGATCAGGAACAGACGCGGCTCCATGCCCTTGATCTGGCCGGCGACGATCATCGAGGCGCTGAATGTGCCGGCAGCGGCCTTCTGGCCATTGTCGGTGGCGCGTTCCTCGATGATGTCCTGAAGCAGGTTGCCCACGATCGAGGCGACCTTGAACATCGTCGGCGCTTCCAGCAGAGAATTGTGCCGCTCGGACGGAGCCTTGTTGCGCTCCTCCAACTGGCTGATGACGGCCTGTGTGGTGGCGAGGTTGCCGGCGGTCATGATCGTGATGATGCGCTCACCAGGGAGTTCCCAGTGGTACATCTTGCGGAAGGTCGAGATGTTGTCGACGCCCGAATTGGTGCGCGTGTCGCTCATCAGAACGAGCCCGCGATCCAGCATCATGCCCACACAATACGTCATCGAACCATCAAACCTTCAAACCCGTTTTTGTCTCCGCGCCTCTCCCAAGACGATATCGTGCGCGAAACGGCCTGTTAGCCGCCCTGCACCTGCCGCTGACCGCCAGAAGCGGACTGCTGCTGCTGTCCTCCTACCTTATTTTCGCCTACGGACAAATGAACATCGAGGCTCGTTTCCCCAGCACCGATGGCGATACCCGTAACCGGCGCCGCCTCTCGATAGTCGCAACCCGTGGCTACGCGGATATACCGCTCGTCGGGGCAGATCGCGTTGGAGACGTCGAAACCTACCCAGCCAAGACCTGGAACATGTGCCTCGGCCCAGCCGTGGCCGGCCTCCTGCTCGTCGCGGTCGTCCATATGCAGATAGCCGCCAACGTAGCGCATCGGCACGTCGAGCATGCGGCCTGCGGTGATGAAGATATGCGCGTGATCCTGGCACACGCCTTTGCCGGCGGCGAGCGCCTGTTCGGCGGTGGTATGGGCGTCGGTCGTGCCGCTGACGTATTCCACCTGCTCGGCAATCGCATTGGAAAGGACGTGGAGATAGCCCAGCGTATCCGACCGGTTAGCTTCGATCCCCGCGAGAAGCTGGCGCACCTTGGGCCCGGGCCTGGTCAGCGGCGTGGGCCGCAGGAAACACCATAGCGGCATGTGCCCGGTATGCGGTCCCGTGATGCCGTTGTTGTCTATCGTGCGGACCGTACCCTCGCAGGTGACGACCACTTCGGGCACGCCCGGCACGATCGAGACGAGATCGGTGTGGTTGAAATGCTGGTCGTCGTACGCAGCCTCGGGCTTGGCGCCCGCAAGGTCCATACGCCAGTCGATCACTTCCTGACCGTGCGTCGACTTGGGCTTCAGTCGCAGGCGCTGGAGCCCGTGGGTCACCTTGCCCTCGAAAACGTAGCGCGTGACATGTTTTACAGTGAGGAGCACGAAATGGCCCTCCTACTCGCTGAAACGGTAATCGGCCGCGATAGCGCTGCCGATCTCGATGGTCTTGCCGATGAAGTCCTGCAGGAATTCGTGCAGACCGCCTTCGAAGATTTCCTCGATGGCGGTCTGGTTGAGCTTGTCCCCCGCATCGCGCAGCAACTGATGTGCCGGAACCTCGTGCCCGTATTCCTTGGCGAGGCCCGCCATGTTGCTGCGAATCTTCTCATACGAAAAGACCAGACTGCGCGGGAACTGACCATCAAGGATCAGGAACCGGGCAATGCCGCGAGGGTCCATGGACCCTGCATTGAGCCACGAATAGGCCCGGTTGCCCGCGACCGATCGCAGCAGCGTGTCCCACTGCACATTGTCGAGGCTGGAGCCGACCCATGCGGCGGAGGGCAGCAGCACGTAATACTTCACGTCGAGGATACGCGCGGTGTTGTCCGCCCGCTCGATGAAGGTGCCGATGCGCGAGAAGTTGAAAACCTCGTTCCTCAGCATCGTCCCTTCGAGCGCGCCGCGCACCAGCGTGCCGATGCGGCGGATTTCGCGCAGAACTTCGCCCAGGTTAGTCTCCCGCACCGGCCGGGCGAGCAGGTCGCGCAGATGCATCCAGCCTTCGTTCGTGGTTTCCCATACCGCATTGGTAATGCTGGTACGCACGACGCGAGCATTGGTGCGCGCGTTCTCGACCATCGCCAACACCGAGCCGGGATTGTCACGGTCGCGCAGCAGATAGTTGAACACCTGCGAGCCTCCGAAGTCGGAATGCTTCGAACAATAGTCCTCCAGCATCCCGGTGGTCGTGAGGACCGACTTCCACTCCTCGTCCTGCGACTGGCGGTTGCCCCGCGTCAGCGCTAGGTGAAAACCCACGTCGATCAAACGCGCGGTATTTTCCGCGCGCTCGAGATAGCGGGACATCCAGAATACACCGCTTGCTCCACGTCCCAGCATCAGACCGCCCCCCTCACTCGTCCAGCACCCAGCTGTCCTTGGTGCCTCCGCCTTGCGAGGAGTTGACCACGAGGGATCCTTTCTTGAGCGCCACGCGGGTCAGGCCGCCAGGCGTGATGTCGATGCCGTCGGGCGAAACCAGCACGAAGGGCCGCAGGTCCAGGTGCCGGGGCGCGAGGCCTTCCTTGGTGAAGATCGGGCAGGTCGACAGCGAAAGCGTGGGCTGCGCGATGTAGTTCGACGGTTTGGCGCGCAGCTTCTGCTCGAAATCGGCGATCTCCTTTTTCGAGGAGGTCGGGCCGATCAGCATCCCGTAACCGCCCGATCCGTGCACTTCCTTGACGACGAGATCGGCCAGATTGTCGAGTACATAGCCCAGCGAATCGGCTTCCGAGCAGCGCCATGTCGGTACATTCTGGAGGATGGGTTTCTCACCGGTGTAGAACTCGACGATCTCGGGCATGTAGCTGTAGATCGCCTTGTCGTCGGCGATACCGGTACCGGGCGCATTGGCGATGGTTACCCCGCCGGAACGGTAGACATCGAAGATGCCCGCCACCCCCAACTGCGAATTGGGATTGAAGCTGAGCGGGTCGAGATAGTCATCGTCCACGCGGCGGTAGATGACGTCGATCGCCTTGTAACCGGTCGTCGTGCGCATGCACACACGCCCGTCGACGACACGCAGGTCGTTCCCTTCCACCAGCTCCGCGCCCATCTGGTCGGCCAGGAAAGCGTGCTCAAAATAGGCGGAGTTGAAGATGCCCGGCGTCAGTACCGCCACCACGGGCCGCTTGCCGCCTTTATACGCAGGCGGCGCGCAGGCGCGCAGGCTGCGGGCAAGACGGCGCGGATAGTCCGAAACCGGACGCACTGGAATCTTGGTGAACAGTTCCGGGAACATCGCCATCATCGTCTCGCGGTTCTCGAGCATATACGAGACGCCGGAGGGGGTGCGGGCGTTGTCTTCCAGCACCATGAAATCGTCCGGCCCGGTTCGCACCAGGTCGATGCCGACGACATGGGTATATACGCCGCCCGGCGGCGTGAAGCCGATCATCTGCGAGAGGAAAGCCTCGTTGTTGCGAAGCGCCTCGATCGGCAGGCGGCCGGAACGGATGATTTCCTGGCGGTGGTACAGATCCTGGAGGAAAGCATTGAGCGCCCTCACCCGCTGTTCGATACCGCGCGTCAACTTGCGCCATTCGCGCGCGGTGATGATCCGAGGGATCATGTCGAAAGGAATGAGCCGCTCTTCAGCGGCATCGTCGCCATAGACGTTGAAGGTGATACCAATTCGGCGGAAGAACCGCTCCGCCTCGGCATCCTGCCTTCTTAGCCAGCCCTTGTCCTGATTATCGAACCACTGGCGATATTCGGCGTAAGCAGGACGAACAGTGCCGTCCGCATTGAGCATCTCGTCGAAATTCGTACCGCTCTCAGCCGACATTTTGACTCCCTGTTGCACAAGTGATGCAACAGGAATCGGGACTTGCCAAGCACTCTCGCTGCACTTGCGAAGAAAATTTAACGCTGATGACAAACGGCATAAATCAGACCGTTTTGATCGTTAATTACGAGACAGTGACGGCGCCTCACCGATTAGACCCCTTGCCGAAAGATCCGCACGCAGCGTGGGGGCATCGCGGAAGTGATGGACCTGCCAGCCCGACGCGCGTGCACCGGCGATGTTGGCGGGGCTGTCGTCGATAAACAGCATCGCCTCCGGCGCATGGCCGAATCGGCGGGCGGCAAGTTCGAAGATGCGCGGATCGGGCTTGGCGATCTTCTCGTCGCCGGAAACGACGATATCGCCGAACAGATCGAACAAGGGCTCTCCCGCGCGGTAGTCACGCCAGAACAGGCTTGCGAAGTTGGTGATGGCGAACAGCGGCACGAACCGAGCGGCCAGTTCGCGCACGATCTCGTGGCTGCCGGGAACATTGCCGGGAATCGTCTCACCGAAGCGCGTGGCGTAAGCGTCGAGCAGATCGTCGTGGCCGGGAAACTCGGCTTTGCGGGCAGCGACCATCTCGACCAGGTCGCGCCCGGCGTCATGTTCGAAGTGCCACGCCTCGGTGACGACGTTTGCCATGAACCAGTCGAGCCGCGCAGGCTCGGCGATCAGCCGCGCGAAAAGGCGGCGCATGTCCCATTGGACCAGCACCCGCCCGACATCGAAGACCACCGCCTCGACCGGAGAGAATACATTAACGACAGACATGACAAGACCCCCGCGAGCAGCGGAGGCCTCATGCATTCGACGCGAAACCACCCGCCTTGTTCACCCGCCGGTAGAGGCGAGCTTCAGGCGAAAAGAATCAGCCCTGGCGGGCTTTGAAGCGACGATTGGTCTTGTTGATGACATAAGTACGGCCGCGGCGACGGATCACGCGGTTGTCACGGTGGCGGCCCTTGAGCGACTTGAGGCTGTTGCGAATCTTCATGGTCTATCTCGTCCGTGTCGTGTCTGGGCGGTTACCGACCGCCGGAAATTCGAAGTGGCGCCGTTAGTGGTAGCGGAGTGCGAAGTCAAGCAGGCTGCTTGATTCGAAGGCCGTTGCAGTTGATTTCACAAGGCCTATCTACACTGTTCATCTGCGGGCAACTTGCCGCGCGCATAACAGGTTCACGGGCGCGACCCCACCGAATTCGGACAAAAACGATACCATCATGAAAAAGCTCGAAGGCGCGGCGATCGCCGCAGGCATGGCCGCCATGCTCCTCGTCTCTTCTACCGCCCAAGCGCAGTGGGGACCGGGATATGGGGGCGGATGGGGCGGATATCGCGGTTCCGGCTGGGGCAATTCATTCGATTCGCCGCGCATTAACAACTCGCGCTCCAAAGATTCGCGTGAAGGGCGTGTAGAAGTCAGCCGTTTCGTCAGCAGCGACCCGGCCGCCGCCGCCGAACTGGGCAAGGGTCCTGTCTCGGTCGAATCCGAATCGGGCGATGGTCCCTGGGTCGAGGCGAGCATGCGCCGGACTTTCGAAGCGGCGATCGTGGATGCCCTCGTGGGCGCCGGCTACGACACGCTTCATCCCGACGTGCCGCAGCCGCAGATCACCAAGCTGAAGATTTCGCGTCAGGTACTGGCCCCGGGCGAAGAAAAGCGCAGCCCCGTCAGCGGCACCGCCGCGATTGAAACCGGCACTTACGGCACCGGCTATGGCCTTGGCATCAACGTCGACCTGACCAAGCCGCGCTCCGCGTTGGTCTCCACCCGGCTCGATGCCCGGATTGTCGAGAAGGACAGCGGCAAGGTGCTGTGGGAAGGCTATGCAACGATCGCCACCCGCGAGGGCGACGATAAGTGGAGCAACGGGATGATCGCCACCAAGCTGGCCGGCGCATTATTCGACAACTTCCCCAAGGCCGATGCGATAGCCGCTGTCGGCGAAGGTTGAGGCGGGAACCGGCGGCCCCGCCCTGCGCTTTCATCAGCATAATGCGGCGGGCAAATTTTGCCGGAAACACGGCTGGAGAGGACAGATGGCCATGATCGAGCGCAGGCTTCCCGCGCGGCGGCGCTATGCACACCTTGGCGCCGCCTTGGCCCTTGCAACAGGTTTTGCCCTGTCAGCCTGCGTCGCACCCGTCGGCCCGGTCGAAGTTACGCGCTTTCATGCGCCCAACATCGCGGGCCTTGGCCGCGGAACGATTCGCGTGGAACCTGCCCCCGGTCAGGCCGATACGCTCGAATTCCGCACATATGCAGCTTCGGTCGCGCGGGAACTCACCCGACTCGGCTATAGCGAGCCGCTTCCCGGCGCCGCGCGCAGCCAGCAGGTCGCCCTGCTGACGCTTGAGCGCCAGACGTTCAAGCCACAGCGTGGTCGCAGCCCGGTTTCGGTCGGCGTCGGCGGAGGCACGGGCGGATATGGCTCAGGCGTCGGCATGGGCATCGGCATCGACCTTTCCGGTCCACCTAAGGACCAGGTCGGCACCCGCGTCTTCGTGGCCATTCGCGAGCGGGCCGCACCTGCTACGGCCACCGCCTTGTGGGAAGGCCGCGCGATGTTCACCGTGCGCAGCGATTCGCCGCTGGCACAGGCACCGCTCGGTTCGGCGAAATTGGCCGAAGCTTTGTTCAAGGGGTTTCCGGGGCAGTCCGGCGAAACTATTCAGGTACGATGACCGACATTCAAATCACCGCGTCCTTCGACGCCGGCAACATCGAAGTCCTCTCCATCGACGGCGCCGAGGCCCGCCTTGCGATCCGCAAGGACCATGCATCGGACTTCTTCCAGTGGTTTCACTTCCGCGTCAGCGGCGCGGCCGGACGCGAACTGACCTTGCGAATCACCGGACTGGGCGCTTCCGCCTATCCGGGAGGCTGGCCAAATTACGACGCCTGCGTTTCCGAAGACCGTGAATTCTGGGGACGCGCGGCCAGCGAGTGGGATGCAAGCCGCGATGGCGGCACCCTCACCATCCGCTACCAGCCCGAAGGCGACCTTGCCTGGTTCGCCTATTTCGCGCCCTATTCGATGGAGCGCCACCACGACCTCGTCGCGCATATTGCCGGGGCCGACGGTGTCACCCATCGTTCGCTGGGCCTCAGCCTCGACGGCCAGCCGATCGACTGCCTCGAAACAGGCACCGGTCCGGTCCAGGTATGGCTCTATGCTCGCCAGCATCCGGGCGAATCGATGGCGGAATGGTGGATGGAAGGCGCGCTGGATCTACTGGCCGACCTTTCCGATTCGGTAGCGCGCGAATTGCGCAGGCGCTGCTCCTTCCACATCGTCCCCAATGCCAACCCGGACGGCTCGCGCCGGGGTCACCTGCGCACCAATGCTGCGGGGGTGAACCTCAACCGTGAATGGGACAGTCCCACGGCCGAGAAATCGCCCGAGGTCCTCGCCATCCGCGACGCTATGGACGCGACCGGTGTCGACTTCGCCATGGACATCCACGGCGACGAAGCAATCTCTGCCGTGTTCCTCGCCGGGTTCGAGGGCATCCCCTCGCTCAGGGACGAACAGCAGGCAGGCTACACCCGCTATGCGGATCTGCTGGAACGGCGCACGCCGGATTTCCAGACCAAGCTCGGGTATCCACTCACGCGGCCGGGCAAGGGCAACCTGACGATGTCGACCAACCAGCTGGCAGAGCGCTTCGGCGCGGTGTCGATGACTCTGGAAATGCCTTTCAAGGACCACGATGCCTCCGCCGACAAGCGCCAGGGGTGGAGCCCCGAACGGTCGGCGCAGCTGGGCCGCGATTGCCTCGGCGCGCTGCTTGAATGGTTGGTCGAACGCGAGACCTGATCGGCGAGTCCTCCCCCCACCGGGGAGGACATCGCTTCGTCCGCTACCTCAGATCGCCGCCCACTGGCGCAGAGCCTCGCGCATCGCGAGGTTCTGCGCCTGAGTCCATTCCGGCTTCACCGCAACAGAGGGCGAGAGGCCCAGCACCGACTGGATGAGCATCCAGCCCTGAGCCCAGTCCCCGCGCGTATCGTCGCAGACGGGGCATGAGCCCCAATCCTTCGCCAGCCGCATGATCGAGCGCTGGTGAGCCAGCGTGCCCTCCAGATCGCTGACAAGGAACGAGGTGAACGGCAGGGGCTGCCTCGGGCATGCACCAAAGGGGGCGAGGCGCGGATCTGCGCCGGGCAGATCGACATTCGGCGGATTGACGATCACCGCGCCCAGCACAGGGCCATCCTGCCCCAGCGCTTCGAATTCGGCCCACCACGCCAGCGCCAGCGCAGCGATATCGTCGGTCACGATCACCACCGGACGATCGGCGCGGCGGACCGCGAGGTTCAGCTTGTTGACCCAGGTATTGCGATGCGGCTCGTCCCACTGGCCAAGCTCGACCAGGCGGCAGTGCTCGCTCCACCGGGTCCAGCGGTTCATCCAGTGGCCTGCCGCCAGAGGTGTACCGGGAACCAGGAGGATGAGCGGAGTATGGTCCTGCGCGGTGGGATAATGGAAGTTTGCCATGGGAATCTCCATTTCAGGTGGGGGTTCCGCCGGTCGACTCTGATTACGTCCCGACTGCGCTGACTGTATCTCAACTCAATTGATAGACAATGCGCTTGCGGTGACCTGCCCGCTCATCACGCCGCCCCGCGTTCAACGCTATCGATCCGGTCATGCGGAGACGGGGCATCATAAACTTGCCTAGAGCAGGTTGGCGGGCCCGAATGCGTGAGGGAGAAGCTGCGAAAGGCGCAGTTCCAGCACTCCTTCGGCCCCGTCGCACCAGACGAGTGGATCTGTGCCGCCGACTTGCGCGATCTCGTTGAGGACCTGACGGCAGCGGCCGCACGGCGTGACCCGTGTGCCCTGCCCAGCTTCTCCGGGGGCTCCACCGGTTACCGCGACAGCTTCCACGGCAAGGCGCGTCCCCGACAGGATCTTGGCTACGGCGACCGTCTCGGCGCAGAGTGACAGGCCATAACTGGCATTCTCGACATTGGCACCGGTGACGACCGAGCCATCCGCCATCAACAGCGCAGCACCGACATGAAAGCGCGAATAGGGCGCATAAGCGGCGGAGGCCGCCTCGCGGGCAGCGGTCATCAAGGCGTCGCGGGCGCCATCGGAAAGGCTGGGAGTATCGTTCATTCCTGCACCACTACCCAGCGCAGGCCGCCCTGCGCAATCTCGTTGGCGAGATCGCTGTTGGCGGTCCACATCGTCCAAGGCCTGCCGGCATAGCTTGGCGTAAACCGATCGCGCACCAGCCAGAGGTTGCGATCCAGCTTGTGGGCGATGGTGTAACGCGCCTGGAACGCGGGCGTGACCTTGAGGATCACCGGCTTGCCCGTGTGCGTCTCGACCTGGTTGAGGAATGTCATCAGCTCGCTCTCGACCCGGGCATCGCTGACTTTCACGGGGCAGCCGTCGGCTAGCATGTCGAGCTCGACCGCAGGTGGCAACAGCTTGGCGTCACGCGGCACCGTAGTGACGAAATTCGCCGCCTGGGTGCCGGCCGGCTGGCACGGATCATAGCGGTGAAGTGCGCCCACCTGCATCCCCGCGCTGCGCGCGGCCTCGAAGTTTTCGACGAAGCGCGGGTCTCGTGCGAAGGCGCTGGCGCTGGCGTCGATATAGGCGAAGTCGGCGCCGATCGCCTTCAGCGACTTCCAGCTGATGTCGCCGTCGTCCGCACCGACCTCGACGCCCTGCGCGCCATAGATCGCGCGCTCGGGTGTCCAGTGACGCAAGTGCCACCAGCCCCAGGCACCGCCGACGATACCCGCAAGCAGCAATGCTCCCAACGCACGAAGGCGCCAGTGGCCACTGGCCCCGCCGACCTTGCGATTTGTTCGTGTAGCCTTGCCACCATTTCGCGCGCCGCGAACTGCCACGTATTTTATACCTCAGCCGCGGATGTGCAGGACGCAGATCAGCGTGAACAGACGCCGCGCGGTCGGGTGGTCGGTCTCAATCTTGCCCTCCAGGCGTTCCAGCAGCATTTCCGCTGCCTCGTTGTGGACACCGCGCCGGGCCATGTCGATGGTTTCGATCTCCTGCGCGGTCGCCTTGCGAATCGCCTGATAATAGCTTTCGCAGATGGCAAAATATTCGCGGATCGGACGGCGGAAACGCGCCAGACCCAGCACCAGCGTTTCCAGCACCTCGCCGTCCTCGCCCGCGATTTCCAGCGACAGGCGGCCGTCGCGCACCGAGAGGCGCAGGCGGTACGGGCCTTCGTGCCCCAACGCGCGGGCGCGCAGCGGGTTGAACACGTTGTCCTCGATCAGGTCGAAGATGGCGATGCGCCGTTCCTGTTCGATGTCCGCGTTGCGCCACAGGATGGTCGCATCGTCGAGCTCGATGTGAGAGATGCGCGGGTCCGCCATGATCGCAGTGCCTTTACGCGGTTGCGGCATAGCCCGGCAAGTGGCCTTTGAAGGGAGGCCTACCCTCCCAACATCCACAAGCTGTGGATTAATATCCCGCCGTGTCCCGCTTGAAGGACTCAGCCACCCGGAGCATTGTGCGCCGCTTATGGCCCAGCAAGATCTTCTCATTCGCGCCGACGATGGCGCCCAAAATTCTGGCGTGCGCACTCTGCCTGCCAACGTCGAAGCCGAGGCCGCGTTCCTGGGCGCCGTCCTCATCGACAACCGGGTGATCGAGGAACTGACGACCCCGCTCACTCCCCCGCATTTCTTCGAGCCGGTCCACGCCCGCCTTTACGAGCGTATCCTTCAGTTGCTTGACCGCAAGGCCGTGGTCACCGGCGTCACCCTGCGCCCCTATTTCGAGGCCGACGAAGGCCTGAAAGCGCTGGGCGGCGTCTCGTACCTCGCACGGCTGACGGCGGACGGCCAGGGCCTGCTCGCCCCACGTGAGCTGGCGAACCAGATCTACGACCTCGCGCTGCTGCGCGAACTGATTTCGGTGGGCCGCAACCTCGTCGAAAGCGCGATGGACACCTCCGAATCGGTAGAGCCGATGGAGCAGATCGAACAGGCCGAATCGGCGCTGTACAAAGTGGCCGAAGGCGCCGCGACGCAGAGCGAAGCGCAGAGTTTCGGCGTCGCCACACGCACCGCGATCATGTCGATCGAGAAGGCGTTCAATTCGGGCGGCCACATCTCGGGCAAGACCACCGGCCTTACCTCGGTCAACCAGAAGATCGGTGGCCTTCACGATTCCGACCTTATCATCCTTGCCGGCCGTCCGGGCATGGGCAAGACCTCGCTGGTCACCAACATCGCCTTCAACACCGCCCAGCGCTATGTCGACGACACGGTGCGCGACGGCATGCCGCACGAAAAGTCAGTCGGCGCGCCGGTGGCCTTCTTCAGCCTCGAAATGAGCGCGGACCAGCTGGCAACGCGTATCCTTGCCGAGCAATCGAACATCAGTTCCGAAGCGCTGCGCATGGGCAAGATCAGCCGCGAGGATTTCCAGCAGCTGTCCTTCGCCAGCCAGCGCCTGGCCGAACTGCCACTGTTCATCGACGATACGCCGGGCCTGACGATCGCCGGCCTGCGCACCCGTGCACGCCGCCTCAAGCGTCGGCACAACATCGGCCTCGTCGTGATCGACTACCTGCAGCTGCTTTCCGGCTCCGGCCGCGCCAGCGACAACCGCGTGAACGAAATCTCGGAAATTTCGCGCGGTTTGAAGACTCTGGCCAAGGAACTTCACGTTCCGGTGATCGCGCTTTCACAGCTTTCCCGCGCAGTGGAACAACGCGACGACAAGCGCCCGATGCTTTCCGACCTTCGCGAATCAGGCTCGATCGAGCAGGACGCCGACATGGTCTGGTTCGTCTATCGCGAGGACTACTACGTCAAGGCGACCGAGCCGAAGTATCCCAGCGATACCGATGGCCCGGACGTCAAGGACAAGTGGGAAACCTGGCGCCAGAAGATGGAGGAGGTCACCGGCCTCTCCGAACTGCTGATCGCCAAACAGCGCCACGGTGCCACCGGCAAAGTGCGCCTGCGCTTCGAGGCCCGCATCACCAAGTTCTCCGATCTCGCACCCGACGACATGCGCGCCGCGTTCGAAAGCGACTGATCAAGGCAAGCGAAATTGGAACGTGCGATGGGCTACGGCATCCTTGGTATTGCCATCATTGCCGAGGTGATCGGCACATCGTTCATGAAGCAGTCGGAAGGTTTCACCAGACTGATCCCGAGCCTTGTCACCGGCGCGGCCTACCTCATCGCTTTCTACTGTCTTTCGTTAACGTTGAAGACGATCCCCACCGGCATCGCTTATGCCATCTGGTCGGGCACAGGCATCGTGCTGATCTCGGCTGCGGCATGGGCATTTCAGGGCCAGAAGCTGGATGTGCCGGCAATCGCCGGCATGGCTCTGATCATATCCGGCGTCCTGGTGATGAACGTGTTCTCGAACTCAGCAGCCCATTGAGCCTGAGGGTTTTCAACGATCCCAGTTACCAGCCAATAGCCCGAACCATATAGGTCGAGCCGCCGCCATAACTCTCCAGCTTGCGGGTGATCGCCGCGTCGCCGACGACTGGCTCAAAACCCATGCCGCGCCAGAAGGCGACGGAATCGTTGACTGAAACCAGCGCTAGGCTGCGGCCTTCCATCGCGGACAGCGCGCCGCTCAGCCGCTCGACGATCGGCCGTGCATGGCCTTGGCCGCGCACGTCGGGATGCAGAGCCAGATCGTGCAGATAGAACGTCTCCCGCTCTTCCGGCAAAGCGCCCAGCGAGCTGTTCAGCGGCGGAATCGCGCCCAGCGGCCAAGGGTAGGCGATGAGGTAGCCCTTCACCACTCCCTCCGAGGATAACGCAAAGCAGCCTTGCGGGAAAAGCGCAAGGCGCTCCTCGAAGCAGGCGCGCGCCTCGAAATGATCGGGGAAGCAGGCGGCGGCTACCGCTACCACTGCATCGATATCCGCCGCGCCCATCGGCCGCCATGTGTAGGGGCTCACAGCCCGCTCCGCCATGTGGCCAGCCGCGCTGCGGCCTCGTCCAGAACCGTGTCGGGCTTGGTGAAGCACAGCCGGACTATATGGCTTGGCGCAGCGTCACCGGCGTATAGCGCGCCGACCGGCACCGTCGCCACGCCCGCCTCTGTAACAGCCCGCTCGCTGAATTCACGGTCGGTCAGCGCAATGCCCGAAGCGGCGAGGTCTACGCAGAGGAACCAAGTCGCGGCATTGGGCAGGACGACGAACCCAGCCTCCTTCAGCGCCGCCTTGAGCCGCGCGCGGGCGGCAGCCCAGCCCTGGCGCTGCTGCTCCCGCAAGTCGCCGGACATGGAAAGCCCTTCGGCCACCGCCCACTGCAAGGGCACGGCAGTAGCGTAAGTAAGGAACTGGTGGGCATGGGCTATCGCGATAGCAAGGTCGCCAGCGGCGATCATCCAGCCGATCTTCCAGCCGGTCAGCCCGAATATCTTGCCCGCCGAGCCGATCTTGACCGTGCGCTCCGCCATTCCGGGGAAGCTCATGAGCGAGCGGTGGGGAATATCGTCGAAGCGCACGTCCTCCCACACTTCGTCGCTGATCGCGAGGAGGTCATGGGCCACACAGGCGCGGGCAATCATCGCCAGTTCGGCATGGCTGGCGACGGTGCCTGCCGGATTGAGCGGATCGTTAAGGATCACCACGCGGGTAAGCGGCGTGATTGCTGCGCTGAGCGCCGCCTCCTCATACCGAAAATGCGGCGGCGCCAGCGGAACAGAGACCGCAACGCCGCCTGCCCGGCGCACCATTGGCGCATAGGCATCGTATGCCGGTTGGAACAGGATCACCTCGTCACCCGGTTTCACCAAGGCCAGTACGGCGGCGGCGATCGCCTCGGTCGCGCCGGAGGTCACCGTCACCTGATCGGCCGTCAGCGCCAGCCCCTGCCGCCTTTGATAATAGTCACAAATCGCCTCGCGCAGTTCCATCAGCCCGGCGCCGGGCGGGTACTGGTTCGATTTTTCGCGCAAGGCCCGCGCCGCCGCTTCCAGCAGAGGCTCCGGCACGGGACCATCTGGAAAGCCCTGCCCCAGGTTGATCGCGCCATGCTCGCGTGCCAGCGCGGACATGCGGTCGAACACGGTGCGCTCCATCTCGGCGTAGACCGGGTGGATGCGGTTGATGGTCTTCATCGTGGGGGAGGCTCCGATCGCGCGTGTAGGCATAAAGGCATATCCCGGCCGAACGCCGGAAACACAACCGCCCTTCGTCAGTACGGGCGCAGCGAAGCGGGCACATGCGATGTTCGCGGCCTTGGCTGCCGCGACCTTCCCGCCAACAATCGGCAACCAAGGCTATTTCAACGCCGCCCGGATCATCGTTTCCGCTCGCCTGGATACCCCGCCCCAATCCCCGGCTACGGAACCAACCCCACTTTCGCACGTCTATCGCTTGCAGTACCGACATTGGTTGAGAGCGAAACTGGGGCCGACGTGATTGGGGTCTGAATTGAATACCTTGAGCAGGTTTACCGAACGCCTCCCGCTCCTTCCTGGCCGCCCATTCCTGCGCTACGGCGCGACACTGGGGCTGTGCGTTTTCGCACTGTGGCTGCGCTGGGCGCTGGACGGCGCATTCCCGCCCGGGTACCCGTTCCTGACGTTCTTTCCGGCCGTGATCCTCAGTTCATTCCTGTTCGGTCCACGCCCCGGCGTCCTTGCCGCCGTAGTCTGCGGCATATTCGCCTGGTACGTGTTCATCCCCCCGCGCATGACTTTCGGGACCGACGGCGGCACGGCCACGGCAATGCTGTTCTACCTTGGCGTGGTCACCGTCGACATCTGGCTGGTCCACCTGATGCAGGCTGCCAATGCCCGCCTGAACACCGCCCGCGAGGAAGTGCGCCTGCTCGCCGAGGAACGCGGACAACTGGCGGACCGCGCGGAACTGCTGTTCCAGGAAATGCAGCACCGCGTCGGCAACAACCTGCAGATGGTGGGCGCCGTTCTCTCGCTGCAGATGCGGACCCTCAGCGAGCCAACGGCCCGCAAGGCCTTGTCCGATGCCGCGGCGCGGCTTCAGGTCATCGGCAATATCCAGCGCCAGCTCTACCGGCAGGACGGCCAGTTGGTTCCGCTCGACCGGTTCCTGACCGAAGTCTCGGGCAAGATCATGGCATCCAGCGCCCGCCCCGGCATCACCTGCCACGTCGACGCGGAGCCGGGCATCATTCTGCGTCCCGATAGCGCGGTGCCTGTCGCCCTGATCGTCAGCGAAGCGATCGCCAACGCGCTCGAACACGGTTTCACAGGCCGCCCTGCCGGGCGCATCGCGCTGTGCGTAGCGCGCCGGGACGCCGCCATCGTGCTCAGCGTGGAGGACGATGGCATCGGCCTTCCGCTCAGCCTCGACCCCGCCAGTACCGAGAGCATCGGCCTGCGTATCTCGCGCGTGCTAAGCCAGCAACTGGGCGCGGAAATGAAGCTGGAAAGCCGCGAATCGGGCGCATGCATGACGCTTAACCTGCCACTTTCCCGGCTCGCGGAACCCTCTCAGGAAGGGCTTTGAGCGCCCCCGACCGCCCGGCCGCAGGGCTTGCGCGCCAAAACGAACATTATCCTTGTCCGCATCAGCTTGAGATTCGGCGGCAGACGCCTACATTGACGCTCTGAAAGGACGGTTTTCCCGAATGAACGACGACCAGCCAAGCGGCAATCCCTGGGTCAAGAGCCTGCTCGTATGGGGGGGCATCTTTCTTGCGCTCCTGATGGTGGTGTCGATGTTCGGCGCGCGCACCACGACGGGCCCGTCCATCCCCTATTCCGATTTCCGCAGCAAGGTTGCCGAAGGCAGCGTCGCCTCGGTGGAGATCGCCGAAGACCGTATCGACGGAAAGCTCAAGAACGGTGACACGTTCAGCACGGTTCCCGTGCAGAACGACATCACCCTCACACAGCTTCTCTCGCAGAACGACGTCAAATATTCGGGCAAGGAAGCCGAACAGGGCAGCCTGCTGCTTTACATCCTCGCGCAGACGCTGCCTTTCGTACTGATCGTGGGTATCGCCTTCTTTGCGCTGCGTCAGGTCCAGAAAGGCGGCGGTTCCGGCGCGATGGGCTTCGGTAAGTCCAAAGCCAAGATGCTCACGGAGCGCTCTGGCCGGGTTACCTTTGACGACGTTGCCGGCATTGACGAAGCGCGCGAGGAACTGGAGGAAATCGTCGAGTTCCTGCGCGAACCCACTCGCTTCTCCAAGCTGGGCGGCCAGATCCCCAAGGGCGCGCTGCTGGTTGGTTCGCCAGGCACCGGCAAGACCCTGCTCGCCCGTGCCATCGCGGGTGAGGCAGGTGTGCCGTTCTTCACCATCTCCGGTTCTGACTTCGTTGAAATGTTCGTGGGCGTGGGCGCCAGCCGCGTGCGCGATATGTTCGAACAGGCCAAGAAGAACGCGCCGTGCATCGTCTTTATCGACGAAATCGACGCCGTCGGTCGTCACCGTGGCCACGGCCTCGGCAATTCGAACGATGAGCGCGAGCAGACGCTGAACCAGCTGCTGGTCGAAATGGACGGTTTCGAAGCCAACGAAGGCATCATCATTATCGCGGCGACCAACCGCCCCGACGTGCTCGACCCCGCCCTGCTGCGCCCGGGCCGTTTCGACCGCCAGGTCGTGGTGCCGGTGCCCGATATCGAGGGGCGCGAGAAGATCCTCGCAGTGCACATGAAGAAAGTACCGCTCGCACCGGACGTTAATCCGCGCGTCATCGCGCGTGGCACCCCCGGCTTCTCGGGCGCCGACCTTGCCAACCTGGTGAACGAAGCCGCCCTGCTGGCCGCGCGCCGTAACAAGCGCCTTGTCGCCATGCAGGAATTCGAGGACGCCAAGGACAAGGTCATGATGGGCGCGGAACGCCGCTCCATGGTCATGACCGACGACGAGAAGAAGATGACCGCATACCACGAAGCCGGCCACGCGCTGGTTTCGGTGCATGAGCCTGCTTCCGACCCGATCCACAAGGCCACGATCATCCCGCGCGGCCGCGCGCTGGGTATGGTGATGCGCCTGCCGGAGCGTGACAGCTATTCTTACCACCGTGACAAGATGCTCGCGAATCTCTCGGTGGCGATGGGCGGCCGCGTTGCCGAGGAACTGATCTTCGGTTACGACAAGGTCTCGTCCGGCGCATCGGGCGACATCCAGTATGCCACGGGCCTCGCCCGCAGCATGGTCACAAAGTGGGGCATGTCCGACAAGCTCGGCCCGCTCCAGTACGAGGAAACCCAGGAGGGTTATCTCGGAATGGGCGGATCGAACCGCACTATGGGCTCGGACGATACCAACCGCCTGATCGACAGCGAGATCCGCGTGCTGGTCGATAACGCCCACGCCCGAGCCACGCAGATCCTCAAGGACCAGAACGAAGCCCTGCACACGTTGGCGCAGGCAATGCTGGAATACGAAACGCTCTCGGGCGAGGACATCAGGCAACTGCTTGACGGCGGCTCGATCGATCGCCCCAGCACCCCGCGCGGCGTTGCCGCACCGCGCCCCCTCTCGGGGTCGGCCATCCCCAAGTCTGGCAAGCGCTTCAACGGCGGCACCGCCCCGCAGGGCGCCTGACACATACCAGAGTTCTCCGACGGGAGAATGCAGGAGGGGCGCCAAGGTTTGACCTTGGCGCCCCTTTTATTTTTGGCCGCTGTTCCCGCACATTGCGGGCCGCCCACTCCACTCGCCATTGCAAACGCAACCGAGAAGCCAAAACTCTGCCAAAGGCGGAGGCCTTGTCAGGCTCGCTTTTGCGCCAGCTTCTTTTCGATCGCGTTCCACAGCCGTCCGAAGGCCAGCGCTGCCGGACTTTGCGGTGCGAGTGCGCCCACCGGTTGGCGATGCACTGCACATTGTTCGACCACGCTGGCATAAGGAATCGAAGGCCAGTTGGGGTTCGCCTCCTGCGCCTGTTTGTGCAATGCGCGGCGCATGTCGAGCATTGAGAGGACCGGCAGTATGGGCGGGTGACGCTTGGTATTCCCGGCGATCTCCCGCACCACCAAATCGAAGGCCCGGGCTGAAAGCGGCGATGGCGGCAGCGGCACGATCACAAGATCGGCGGCGCGGACGATCTGCGCGGAAAGCTCATTCATCACCGGCGGGCAGTCGAGGATGATGCGCGGATAATCGGCCGCCAGTTCCTCGGTCAGCTTGGCCAGCCGCTTGCGCTTGCCGATCCGCGCGAGCTGCGCGTCGAGTGTGCGGATTGATTCGTCCGCGGGCAGGATATCGAGATCGGCAAAGGCCGTCTTCTGAATCAACCCGGCAGCCGGGCGTTCGCGCGCGAAGACTTCCTCGGCAAGCTGCG
The DNA here is from genome assembly GCF_001046635.1 of Novosphingobium barchaimii LL02. Lineage (GTDB taxonomy): Bacteria > Pseudomonadota > Alphaproteobacteria > Sphingomonadales > Sphingomonadaceae > Novosphingobium > Novosphingobium barchaimii. The sequence goes on along the minus strand of NZ_KQ130452.1, from coordinate 44,773 downwards.
CTTCCTGCGGCTCAAGGCCGTATAGGAAGGCCGAGCCGCCCGCCGCGTCGAGATCCCAAAGCAGCGTGCGCCGCGCACTCGCGACTGCTGAACACCACGCGAGATTGGCCGAGAAAGTCGTCTTCCCGACGCCGCCCTTCACGCTGTAGACGGCAATCGTCGCGCTGCCGGGCAGTGAGCCAGCGGCGCCGGGTTCATCCTTCACAGACACGCCAAGGGGACCGGCCCTGCTGGGCGGTCCCCCGGAAATTCCGATAATACGAGGTAGTTTCGATTTAGCGGCCACCTCGTGATCGTTGCCTGCCGCGCTGCGTCAGTCAACGAAAAGGATCAACCGTCGTAGTCGCCGCCGATCGAGGTGTTACGCGTCGGTGCCGAAGCCGTGATCCGCAGGGCCTCCGCAGACTGGCTGAGCGAACCGACTTCGTCCATCTCATCGTCATCGTCAGGCAGAACGCGCTGCATGGAGGTGACGAGCGTTTCCTTGAGGGTCGACGGGGTCACCGTCTGCTCGGCGATCTCGCGCAGGGCGACGACCGGGTTCTTGTCGCGGTCACGTTCTAACGTGAGTTCCGCGCCGCCCGAAATCTCGCGTGCACGCTGGGCAGCGAGCAGAACGAGGTCGAAACGATTGGGGATCTTGTCGACACAGTCTTCGACAGTTACGCGCGCCATGGGCACTCCCGGTAAAAAATCAAAAGGTTCGGAAAGGACGGCCGATAGGGGCCTCCGCCGCGAAAGTCAAGGAAATGGGCGGAAGCGCATCCTACCCTTGCGTGAAGCCCAACGCCAGCTTCGCCAGTTCGGGGAAGGCTTCCGCCCGTTCCCGCGCCTGGGCATTGGCGGCAGTGCCGCGGATCACCCGGCCCTTGATGCCGTGGAAAATCGCGGCGAGGCGGAAGAAGTTGAACGCCATGTAATACCTGTAATCCGGCATCCCCTCGCGGCCCGTGCGGCGGCAATAGGCGGCAACGTAATCCGCCTCGGTCGGGATACCAAGGGCAGCGATGTCAGCCCCGCCAAGGCCCGCCACGATGTGCGGGGGCATGTGGTACATCATCGCGTTATAGGCAAAATCGGCCAGCGGATGGCCCAACGTCGACAGTTCCCAATCGAGCACCGCCAACACGCGCGGCTCAGCAGGATGGAAAATCATGTTGTCGATTCGAAAATCGCCGTGGATCACGCTGGAGGCGCCGTCGTCCTCGGGCATGTTGGCTTCGAGCCAGGCGATCACTGCGTCCATATCATCGTTGCGGCCGGCAGCCTCGTCCGCAAAATACTGCTTCGACCAGCGGCCGACCTGACGGGCGAAATAATTGCCCGGCTTGCCATAATCGCCCAGCCCGATCGCCTCGGGATCGAAGGAATGAAGCTGTGCGATCGTCACGTTCATCGCGTCGAAGATGCAGGCGCGTTCCTCGTTCGAGACGCCCGGGACAGTGGCATCCCAGAAGATGCGGCCTTCAACCATTTCCATCACGTAAAACCACGTGCCAAGGACCGAATCGTCTGTACACAGGCCATAGACCCGCGCGGCCGGAAAGCCCGCGCCGTGGAGCGCGGAAAGCACTTTGGCCTCACGCTCCACCGCGTGGGCGCCCTTGAGCAGTTCACCCGGCGGCTTGCGGCGCAGCACGTAGGCGCGGCCCGGCGTCACCAGCTTGTAGGTCGGGTTCGACTGGCCGCCCTTGAACTGCTCGACGGTGAGCGGCCCGGCGAAGCCTTCGACCTCGGCTTCCATCCAGCGGACCAGCGCCGCTTCGTCGAAGGCATAGCCTTCCCGGACGGCTGTGGTGCCCGAATTGGCCTGCGCTACGTCGGTTTCAGGGGGGCTCATGCCGGCTGCGCTTCCTTCGCCGCCAAGGCTTCCTGAGCCTTGCGCCAGTCACGGCGGATCTTCTTGGCGAGGCTCCACTTGTGGACTTCGGTGGGGCCGTCATAGATGCGGAAGGCGCGGATTTCGCGGAATACCTGTTCCACGATCGTGCGTTCCGTCACGCCAGTGCCGCCCATGACCTGCACGCAGTTGTCGGCGATCTTCATCAGCGCCTCGGACACCGAAACCTTCGCCATCGAGCTTTCGACGGTGCCCAGCGATCCGGTGTCGAGCACGCCCGCGCACCAGTCGATCATCAGTTCGCACTGCTTGATGAGGATTTCGTTCTCGGCCAGCATGAAGCCCACGCCTTCGTGCTCGATCAGCTGCTTGCCGAACGCCATGCGGCGGCAGGCGTAATCGCTGGCGATCTCATGCGCGCGGATGCAGCAGCCCAGCCAGCGCATGCAGTGTGAGAGGCGGGCGGGGGAAAGGCGGATCTGGGCGTACTTGAAGCCCTCGCCCGGCTGCCCCAGCATCTGGTCGGCGGGGACGCGCAAGTTGTCGATGGTCAGGGTGGCGTGGCCGCCGGGCATCGAACTGTCGATGGTGTTAGGCACCTCGTCGATGCGGATCGCCTCGTCCGGCAGGTCGACCAGGAACATGCAGGCGCCGCCCTTGGTGTCTTCTTCGGCCGAGGCGGCCATGACGATGCCCACCATCGCGCCCTGCGCGCCGGTAATGAAAGTCTTGCGCCCATTGATGACCCACTGGTTGCCGTCCTTGTGGCAGGTGGTCTTCATCATGGAGGGATCGGAACCGGCGCCGCCCCATTCGGCAGGCTCGGTCATGAAGAAAGCGGAGCGGCCCCTGCCCTCGACCAGCGGCTTCAGGAAGCGTTCCTTGAGGTCGGGCGAGCCGACGTGGCCGATCAGGTACATGTTGCCCTCGTCAGGGGCCATCGTGTTGCAAGCCAGCGGGCCGAGCGGCGAAAGGCCCGACTTGATGAGGACGACCGCCGTCTCGCGCTGGGTGAGGTGCGAACCATCAGCCTTGATGTGCGGGGTGAGCACGCCGGCCTCGCGGGCCAGGCCGCGCATCTCCATCATCAGTTCGTCAGTGGGCGCACCGTGGTGATCGCGGCGCGGGTCCTTCTCGAACTGCACCACCACATCGCGCACGAAAGCCTCGACCTTGGCGGCCATGTCGAGTGCGTGTTGGGAAATCTCGGTCATTACTGAAGCACCCGGATCGGATCGGAGCCATCCCAGTCGCGGGCGGCATCCTTCATCATCTGAAAAAGCCCTTCCGTGCCGCTGAGCGGCTGAAGGTATTCGATTACGTGGCCGGGGCCCTGGCCGGGATCGACGTAGATCACTTCGCCGTCCGCGCCGACCTTGCCCTCAACGATCACTTTCGCGCCGGCTTCAGCGCAGGCTGCCCGCGCTTCGGCGATCGATTCGACGAAGACGCAGACGTGGTGCAGCCGGTCGCGCACGGCATATTCGCCGGAGTAGAGCGAAGGCGCGTCGCTGTCTGTCTTGATAAGTTCGATCTGGATGTCGCCCCAGTATCCGATCGCCATGGTGAAGACGGCGTCGGTTGGCTCACCCTTGTACTTCATCTCGTCGAGCCGGACGTCGTTGAGGACGAAGAACGGGCCGACGCCGACGGTTTCGATCCAGTACTTCATCGTGGCGTCGAAATCGGTCGGGAAGTACGCGAGCTGGATCACGTCGCCGAGCCGCTTGAGCGGGCCAGGTTTGACGGTGGTGGTGGCCTCTCCGGTCATTTCGATTATCCTTTCGAACGGCGTTCATCTTATTTTGTTTCGTCATCCCCGCGAAGGCGGGGATCCATCTGATGCCCGTGCAACAGGAAATCTTATCAGCTGGATTCCCGCCTTCGCGGGAATGACGAAGAAAACGAGATCACGCTTTAGAACATGCCTTCCGGCGCCTCGATCAGACCCTTGAGCGTTTGCAGGAACTGCGCGCCCGCAGCGCCGTCGATAGCGCGGTGGTCGACTGACAGCGTGACCGAGATGCGGGTTTCGAAAGCGACCCCGCCGTCCCCCGTCTCGACCGGCTGGCGCAGCGCGGCACCCACAGCCAGGATCGCGCCCTGCGGCGGGTTGATGATCGCATCGAAGTTCTCGATCCCGAACATGCCCAGGTTGGACACGGAGAAGGTGCCGCCGTCCATGTCGTCCATGCTCAGCTTGCCGGCTTGCGCCTTGTCGATCAGGCGGCGGGTTTCGGCCGCGATCTGGTCGATGCGCATTAGGTTGGCCTGACGCACCACCGGGGTGACGAGGCCCTTGGGGCTGGCCACGGCGATCGATACATCGGCATGCGGGAAGCGGTGAATCTCCTGACCGTGGACCTGCACGTTGACGTCCGGGTGACGGGCAAGCGCGGTGGCGCAGGCCTTGACGATCCAGTCGTTGACCGAGGCCTTGCAGCCTAGCACGACATTGGCGGTCTTGCGCATTTCCATCAGCTTGTCGGCGCTGGCGGACATGCGCAGATAGAAGTGCGGCAGTTCCTGCTTGGCCTGCGTCAGCCGCTGGGCGACGACCTTGCGAACGCGGTCGAAGGGCACGACCTCGGGACGGTTTTCACCGGCCACGAACTCGGGCGCACCGAAACCGGCAGGGGCCTTCGTTTCCGGCACGAGCGCCAGAACGTCCGCTTTGGAAATACGGCCGCGCGGGCCGGTCCCGGTGAGGCCCGACAGCGAGAGACCGTGGAGAGCGGCGATGCGGCGGGCAAGCGGCGATGCCAGCACCCTGAGGTCGTCTGGTTCGACCGCCAGCACACCCTGAGGCGCCGCCGAGGAGGGACCGCGCAGGGCCTTGATGACGTCCTGATGAGTGATGCGCCCGCCGCGTCCCGACCCCTCGATACCGGAGATATCGACGCCTTCTTCCTCAGCGAGGCGCAGCGCCTCGGGGCTGATCGGGCGGTTGGTGTCGATCTTGACCCGCTGCTTTTCAGGTGCCGGAGCAGCGGCCACGGCGGCGGGTTCGGCCGCCTTGGCTTTCTCCGCACCACCCTTTGCTGCACCTTGGGCGATGCCGCCTTCGGCAGGCTTGAAGCCGGCCACGAAGGCTTCGATCTCGTCGTCCGAGTGCGATCCCTCGTCGAAGACCGCCAGCAGGGCGCCCACAGGCTCCTCGCCGGCACCGCCGCCCACGATGATGCGGCGCACCGTGGCGTCGTATTCGGCCTCGACTTCGTTGGTGATCTTGGCTGTTTCAATCAGGCACAGCGTCTGGCCGCGCTTGAAGCTGTCCCCTTCCTTGACCATCCAGTCGGCGATGGTGCCCTCGGTCATTTCGATACCCCATTTGGGCATCGTGAATGCGCGGATGCGGCTCATGTCAGCGCCTCTCTCAACGGTAATCGAGCGTCTTGCGCACGGCCGCCGCGATCTTCGCGGGGCTGGGCAGGTAGGCGCTCTCGAGTTCGCGGGCGAACGGTACGGGCGTGTGCGGGGGCGTCACCATCTCGATCGGTGCCTTGAGGCTGGCGAAAGCCTTCTGGGCGATGAGCGAGGACAGGTCGGTCGCCAGCGAGCAGCGCGGCGGCGCCTCGTCGACGATCACGGCGCGGCCCGTCACTTCGACCGAGTCGAGGATGGCTTCCTCGTCGAGCGGCGAGGTGGTGCGAATGTCGATCACGTCGCAGCCGATGCCGTCCTGCGCCAGATCGTCTGCCGCCGTCTCGGCGTAGCGGACCATCATGCCGCTGGCGACGATGGTGACGTCCTTGCCGGCGCGGGCAAGGCGCGCGTGGCCGAAGGGGATGCAGAAGTCCGGGTCTTCGTTGACCTCGCCGGTCAGTCCGTAAAGGAACTTGTGCTCAAGGAAGACCACCGGATCGTCGTCGCGGATCGCCTGGCGCATCAGGCCGCAGGCGTCTTCCGGCGTGGTGGGCATGACCACCTTGATGCCGGGCATGCCGGTGACGAACTGGCTGATCATCTGGCTGTGCTGGGCCGCCGCGTTGTAGCCGGCGCCGCAAGGCATCCGGATCACCGCCGGGCAGACCGACTTGCCGCCGAACATGTAGCGGAACTTGGCGATCTGGTTCCACAGCTGGTCCATGCTGACGCCGATGAAATCGGCGAACATGATCTCGGCGATCGGGCGCTTTCCGGCCAGAGCCAGACCGCCCGCCGCGCCCATGATCGCGCTTTCGCTGATCGGGGTGTCGATCACCCGGTTTGGGCCGAATGCGTCGTAGAAACCGGTCGTGGTCGACCAGATGCCGCCGATGGCTTCAGGCCCGCCGGCAGTGCCCATGCCGCCAACCACGTCTTCGCCCAGGACAACGACGCGTTCATCGCGCTGCATCTCCTGGAACATCGTGTTGCGGATGGCGTCGCGATACGTCAATTTTGCCATTGTTCTCGCTCCTGCCGTCAGTAGCTGATGTAGACGTTGTCGAGGACGTTCTCAGGCTGGGGACGAGCCCCTGCCCGCGCCGCCGTAACGGCGTCCTCGATAGCCTGGAGCGCGTCGGCATCGACCTTGTCGAGGTCCGCATCGTCGAGCAGGGCGGCGCCCGTCACGCTGGCACGGAAGATCTTGAGGCAGTCGCGCTCGGCGCGCAGGCGATCAAGCTCGCCCTCGCCGCGGTAACGCTGCGGATCGCCCTCGAAATGGCCGAAGAAACGCTCGGTATCGAATTCCACCGCCGCCGGGCCATTGCCGGGGGTGCGGACATATTCCAGCACTTCGCGGAACGTGTCGTGGACCGCAAAGAAGTCCGTTCCGTCCGCGCGCCATACCTTCATGCCGAAGGCTTCGGCGCGGCTGGCGATGTCCTGCACGGTGCCGACGGCGTAATCGACGCCGGTGTGCTCGGAATAGTGGTTGTTTTCAAAGACGAAAATGCACGGTGCCTTGGTGACGACCGCGAGGTTCATCGCCTCGAACGTGGTGCCCTGGTTGCAGGCGCCGTCGCCCGAGAAGGCGAGCGCGATGGCCAGCTTGCCGTCTTCGTCGGGGCCGTCGATCTTGTTCGACAGCGCCGCGCCCACCGCGATCGGGGCGCCCGCGCCGACGATGCCGTTGGCGCCGAGCATCCCCTTGTCGATGTCGGCAATATGCATGGAGCCGCCCTTGCCGTTGCAAAGGCCGTCCTGGCTGCCCCAGATTTCCTTCATCATCCCGTCCACGTCGCAGCCTTTGGCAAGGCAGTGACCATGGCCGCGGTGGGTGGAGACGATCTTGTCGCGCTCGGTCAGGTGTTCGCACACGCCGACGGCAACCGCTTCCTGACCGCAGTAAAGGTGGGTGAAGCCTGCGATTTCGCCGGTCTGGATCTCCTCATGGAGCCGTTCCTCGAATTCGCGGATCAGCTTCATCTGCCGGTAGGCGCGGGTCAGCGCCTCGCGGTTCAGCTGCATGTCGGATTCCTCTCGTCGTTGACGTGCCGGGCCGTCACAGGCCCAGCACCGATTTGGCGATGATCGTGCTCTGGATTTCGTTGGTACCACCAAAAATCGTCCAGGCGCGGCTGTTGAGATAGCGCGCGGAAGCGACTTGCGCTTCCTTGGAATGAAGGCCCTGCGGCGCGTTGTCACCGTAAAGCGGACGCGCGGTTTCCAGTTGGAGACCGGCGGGACCGTAAAGGTCCACCGCCAGCAGGTCGATGTCCTGCCGCAGGTTGGAGGCAAGCAGCTTGGTAAGCGAGGTCTGCGGACCGGGTTTGCGGCCCTTGGCGATCTCGGAAATAATCTTCAGTTCGATCATTTCGAGCGCGTTGACCGCCAGCCGCGCCTTGGCGACGCGGCGCCGCCAGTCGGTCTGGTCAGACAGCGCGCCGCCCTTCCCATCGCTTTCCAGCTTCGCGGCGGTCTCGATCTGGTCGAGATCGTAGCCCAGCTTGGGGGCATGGCATGATCCGCCGCGCTCGTTTTCGAGCAGGAACTTGGCGATCGTCCAGCCCTGCCCCTCGCCGCCGACGAGGTTTTCGGCCGGGACGATCACGTCCTCAAGGAAGACCTGGTTGACTTCATGGTCGCCGGCATTGGTCAGGATCGGGCGCACCGAGACGCCCGGGCTGTCGAGGTCGATCAGCAGGAACGTGATGCCTGCCTGCTTCTTCACCTCGGTATTGGTGCGGACCAGCGTGAACATGCGGTTGGCGTGATGCGCGTGAGTGGTCCAGATCTTCGATCCGGTGACGCGGTAGTGATCGCCTTCCAGAACCGCGCGGGTCTTCAGGCTGGCAAGGTCGGAACCCGCGCCCGGCTCGGAGAAGCCCTGGCACCAGTAGTCCTCGCCCGAAAGGATGCGCGGCAGGACCTGCGCCTTCTGCGCCTCGGTGCCGAAGTTGTAGATCACCGGGGCCAGCAGCTTGAGGCCCAGCACAGTGAGATTGGGCGCGCCGGCGGCGGCGCACTCCTTCTCGAACAGGTAGCGTTGCAGCGGGGTCCAGCCGGTGCCGCCGTGCTCGGCGGGCCACTGGTAGCCCAGCCAACCCTTCTTGTTGAGCACACCGTTCCAGACCTGCCCGATCTCCGGCTCGACGAAAACGGACGGGGTGGCCGCCGCGCCGGCCTTGACGTCGGCAGGCAGATGGTCACGCAGGAAAATGCGAACCTCATCGCGGAAAGCGGCGTCTTGCGGGGAAAGTTCGATATCCATCAGCGTTCCAGAATGGTGACGGCGGAGACGCCCGGCGCGCCGTAGACGTGGCTGTAAGCCGTCTTGGGCGAGTTCGGGACCTGACGGCCAGCGCCGTCGCCCCGCAATTGCACTACGTTTTCAAAGACCTGACGCAGCCCCGATGCGCCGATCGGCTCTCCGCAGGCCAGGCAGCCGCCGTCGGTATTGACCGGCAGCGCGCCGCCGATCTCGGTATGACCCTCGGCCAGCCACTTCTCCTGCTCGCCATCAGCGCAGAAGCCGTTTTCGGCCATGTGCATGATCTCGGCGCCGGCTTCGGTATCCTGAAGCTGGGCGACGTCGATGTCGCCCGGACCAATGCCGGCAAGGCGGAATGCGTCAGCCGAGGCAATGCGCGAGGCCGTGCCGCGCGGGCGGGTATCGTCCGCCACCACATCGACCGAAGGCGCGAAGACCTCGAAGCTGCTGGGCGGGCGGGTGCGCATGGTCGCGGCCTTCAGGCGGATCAACGGCTTGCCCAGTTCGCGCGCCTTCTTCTCGCTGGCGAGGATCAGCGCGACGCCGCCCTCTGCGGGCGAGCAGAACATGTATTTGGTGTAAGGATCGCTGACCAAGGGCGCGGCAAGGATATCCTCCAGTGCCACGGGCTGGCGGCGCCATGCGTGAGGGGCGTGGACGGCATTGCGGAATGCCTTTTCCGCGACACGGCCAAGCGATTCCTGCGAGATGCCGAACATGCTCATGTAGCGCATGATCTTGGCCGCGAAGAACTGCGTGGTGACCATCTGGCCCATCTCACCGTACCAGTCCGGCAGGTTGTATTCGGATGGCAATGCGTTGAAGGCGCCGCGAGGGTGCTTGTCGAAACCGACCGCAAGACCAAGCTCGAACTCACCCGACTTGATCGCCATCTGCGCCGAAAACAGCGCCGATCCGCCCGCTGCGCAGCCGTTGCGCACGTTGATGAACTGCATGCCCGTAAGGCCGAGACGGTCGACCATGGTGTCCGGGTTACCGGCCGCATCCGAGCTGCCATAGGCGAACTGGACCTGCGGCCATTCCACTCCCGCGTCGGCCAGAGCCTGACGAACGGCAAAAACGCCCTGGTCCACGCCGGAAAGGCCATCGGTGCGCCCGAACGGGTGGATGCCGATGCCGACGATGCACACATCGCCGCTCATGCTACGTCTCCTGCGGGTTCGAATGCGGGGATGAAGACGCTGTCTGCGTCCTCGGGGTTGAGCGGCGCGGGCGCGAAACGCACCGGCATGCCGATCTTCACGTCCTCGAAGGCAACGCCATAAAGCGGCGCCTCGACGATGACCTCCCCCGGCAGTTCGACATAAGCGACCACCCAGGGCTTAAAGGATTCAGGCCCCGCGTAAGGCGGAGACTTGGGGCGATAGCGCTGCACGGTGTAGGACCACAGCGATCCCTCGCGCGAAAGCGGCACCGGTTCGTAAGTCGCGGCGGATGGGCATGGAAAAACAATCCGGCCGGTTTCCCGGTCCTTGCCACCGATCAGGCGCGGCTGCGCCTCGTCGGTGAACAGCCCTGTTGCTATCGCTCGCATCTTGCTCCCGCATCATCTCGAAATCGGCCGGTATTTGGATTCCGGTCATGACAACGGTTTAAGCCTGCCTGCCCCGGCATTGTGACTCACCAAAACGCTAGGGTAGCCATTGCGCTAGTTCGTGCGACCCACGCAGCGGGAGACGAACAAGATGACCAAGCAATGGGACTACATCATCGTCGGCGCCGGTTCCGCCGGTTGCGTCATGGCCGAACGCCTGAGCGCGGACGGCAAATCGCAAGTGCTGATACTGGAAGCCGGTGGCGAGAACGATAGCTTCTGGGTAACCCTGCCCAAGGGCGTCGCCAAGCTGGTGAAGAAACCCGAGCACATGTGGGCCTACCCCGTCTCCCAGCCGCGCGATCCGGGCAGCAATTCGCCCGGCGGCGAAGTGTGGATACGCGGCAAGGGCCTTGGCGGTTCGTCCTCGATCAACGGCATGATCTGGAGCCGGGGCGAAAAAGCCGATTATGATGCATGGGAAACCGAAGCCGGGGCCACCGGCTGGAACGGTGACAGCATGACCGAAGCCTTCCTCGAACTGGAAGACCACGCGGCCGGGCCATCATCGATGCGCGGCAGCGGCGGCCTCGTGCGCGTCGATCCCGCCTGTTTCAAATATCCCCTGGCCGAACGCATGATCGAGGCCGGCGAGACGCTGGGCCTCACCCGCGTCGACGATCTCAATGAAACGCCGGGACCGCGCGTCGGCTATTACAGCCACAATATCCGCAAGGGTAAGCGCGATTCGTCTGCCCGCACTTACCTTGCAGCGGCGCGAGGGCGGCCCAACGTTACGGTGATGACCGGCGTGATGGCCCAGCGAATCGTCTTCGAAGGCACCCGCGCCGTGGGCCTCGACGTGACCGTGAACGGCCGCCCCCAGCGGTTCGACTGTGCAGGCGAAATCGTGGTGAGCGCAGGCGCCATGGAAAGCCCCCTGCTGCTCCAGCGCTCCGGCATCGGCGACGCGGACCGGCTGGCGGCGGCAGGCATCCCCCTCGTCGCCCATTCGCCGGACGTGGGCGAGAAGATGATTGAACATCTCTCGATCTCGATGCCGTTCCGGCTGGACCACGGCAAGGGCACCAACAAGAGCTTCTTCGGCATAGGTGCGGCGCTGGCGATGCTGCGCTATCTTCTGCGCGGCGACGGCGTGCTGGCCACCGGCCCGTTCGAGATCGGCGCCTTCTGCCATGTCGCTCACCCGGACGGACGCACCGACGCGCAGTTCTATCTAGGGGGCTACACTTTCAAGGTCGGAGACGACAAGGACCCGGTCCCGCTCGACAAGATCGACCCCAAGCCCGGCGTCACCATTTACGGCCAGCTCCTGCGCCTTACCAGCGAGAGCAGCGTGCGCGCCGTTAGTGCATCAGGCGATGACCTGCCGGACATTCGTCACAACTTCCTCACCACCGAGCACGACAAGGCCTCGGCCCTCGCGCTGGTCCGCAAGATGCGTAGCTACGTGCGCGCCGCGCCGCTGGACCGCATGGTCGGCGAGGAACTGGTGCCGGGCGCCCAGGTGGAAAGCGACGAGGACGTGCTGGCGATGTTCCGCAATCTGTCGAGTTGCGGCCTCCACGCAATCCGCTCCTGCCGCATGGGCGCGGACGCGGGCGCCGTGGTCGATGCGCGCCTGAGGGTGAACGGAGTTCAAGGTGTACGCGTGGCGGACTGTTCGATCATGCCGGGCCACGTCACCGGCAACACCAATGCCCCCGCGATGGCGGTGGGCCTGCGCGGCGCGAAGCTGATTCTGGAGGATCGCGGTTAAATCCCCGCAAAGCAGGGGGATATCAATCGCTCGGGCGTCAGCGCTTCGCACATTCCGCAAGCCATTTACCCGGCATCACGTTCCTGGCCGCAGTCGGCGGAACGCGGTAGAAACCCATGCTGTGATAGCTCCAGGCATAAGGAACGCATCGCTTCATCGCAGCGCCATGAAGGAAGAACTGAAAGTCTTGCGGCGCATTATACACTGAATCAAGAAACGGTTCGCGGCTCTCCCGATCGGGGCGGAAACGTTCGATCGCCTCCGATCGAAGATCCTCTGCATAATGCCCGACGCTCGCCAGCGATCCTGACATTCCCACTGCCACGAACAACGGTCCACGCAGCAGCGCAAGCCGCGCCGGCAAACGAAAGCTGATCGCCCCCAGCATGAAACTGGCAAGGACCAATCCTCGCCAGTAGGGCGCGCCGAGCCGGTCGGAGAATGCGGTGACGAGCATCACCGGTTTGAGCAAATTGCCGAAGACGAACCAAGCAATCGCTCCATAGCAAAGAACCGCCAGCCACGCCGTATGTCCGAATATGCGTGTGAACCAAATCAGGACAAGCGCGGCGCTGGCCAATACTGCGGCCAGAACCAGCAAGACGAGAAGGATCATAACGCCGGCTCAGGCCTCAGGTCTGCAGCGAGATATAGCCCAGCTGTGCCGCCTTGAAGACCGTCTGGCTGCGGTTCACCGCGTTGAGTTTGGTGGCCGCATTGTGAATGTGAAACCGCACCGTCGCGCGGCTGCGCGACATGATCATGCTGATTTCCAGGTCGGTCTTGCCGATCGCGGCCCAGCGCAGGCACTCAACCTCGCGCTTGGACAGGCGTGAAGCGGGCGGCAGCGCCTGGGTGGAACCCATAACCTGCACATACGTCGCGATGAACGTGCGGGCATAAAGCCCCAGCACGTCCGAAAGCCGGTTGAAATCCTCGGACAGGTCGGTCTTGTCGCGATCGAGCGGGTTGAAGCTGACCGCACCGATCTGGCCGAACGGCAGGTGTACCGGTACGGCGATCGCTGCGCGGGTCATCGCCCGCGTCTCGAAATTGGTGATGTCAATCGAGGTGAGATATGCGTTCGGTTCACGCGTGCGGAAGCCCGCCGCATTGGCCCAGAACGGCTGACTTTCGAAGCGGCAGGCCGTGGTCAGCGGAGAATCGAGGGCAATGCGCGAATTGCGCCACCACACCCGCTCCTCGTCGCCCCATCCGAACACCTCGGTTGCCAGCATCCTGCCCTCGGCATCGACGGGCGTGCGCTTGTCGGCGATATCGTGGGCGGGAGCCGCCCGCATGCCTTGCTCCATGGCAATCCGGTGAAGCGCCTCAGCGGCCGAGCGGATGCCCTCCGGCGATTTCACTCGCACGGCGTCGATGTGTTCCAGTGACAGCAGTTGCATGGGATCCTCTCTCCACCCTCTTAGCCCGGTGGCACTGGCGGCACAATCGCTTGAAGCCCGGAAATATGCCGTTTTCATGACTAGTCTTTTGCCCAGCGGTAACGTCCGGCCTCTTGATGGTACACCCAGGCCCATAAGCGGGAGTGGCCCGATGTGGAGAGGAAAGTGAACTTCGATCTCAACGAAGACGAGGAAATGCTCAAGGCCCTGACCGAGCGCTTCGTCACCGACCATTACGACCACGACAGCCGCCGCGCGTTCCTTGCCGAGCCGGGCGGATTTTCGGGCGCCAACTGGCAATTGCTGGGCGAACTCGGCTTGATCGCCGCGCCCTTCCCCGAGGAATTGGGTGGGCTTGGCCTCGACGCCACCGGAATCGCCACCGTGTTCGAAGCGCTTGGTCGCGGCCTCGTGGTCGAACCACTGGCGGAAGCCGTCGTGATGGCCGGGCGCCTGTTTGCCAGCACCGCGCCGGAAGCCCTGCAGGGCGAATGGCTGGGCGCACTGATGGCCGGCGAAAAGCGCCTTGCCCTCGCCCATGTCGAAGCGCGCGCGCGCGACGGGCTGGTGTGGGTGCAAACCTCCGCCACTGCGCAAGATGGTGGCTACTGTCTGTCCGGGACCAAGCCCTATTGCGCGGTTGGCGGCGGCGCAGACGGCTTTATCGTCTCTGCGCGGCTTTCGGGCGAACCGGGCGACGCGGACGGCGTGGCCCTGTTCCTCGTGCCCGCCGGCACGCCCGGCGCCTCCACCCGCGACTGGACGATGGCAGACGGCAGCGTCGCCACCTCGCTCGACCTCGAAGGCGTGGTCCTGCCCGCAGGCAACAGGCTTGGCGACGACGGCCTTGCAGCCATCGCCTCCACCAGTGACCTCGCGTCTCTCGCTCGCAGCGCCGAGGCGCTGGGGATCATGGAGCGATTGCTGCACGAAACCATCGGCTACCTGAAGACCCGCGACCAGTTCGGCTCGGCGCTTGGCGCGTTCCAGGCGATCCAGCACCGCATGGTTGCGCAGTACGCGGTGATCGAGCAGAGCCGGGCATTGCTCAACCTCGCGCTGGTTTCATGGGAAAGCGATGAATTTGCGCAAGCCGTCCACGGCGTGCGGGCGTTCATCGCCGATGCCTCGGTGGAACTCGGGCATGAGATGATCCAGTTCCACGGCGGCATGGGCGTCACCGACGAACTGGCCATCGGCGGCGGGCACAAGCGGCTGCTGGTGCTCTCGCGTTGGCCCGAGGGGCCGCTGGCAGCGCTCGACCGCTACGCCGGGCTGCTCAACTGAAATTGAAGGACCACACCTGACAAAGGGGGCGCTCCGATTTCGGATCGCCCCCTTCTTTTTATGTGATCGAAAGATTTCGGAGAATACATCGCCCCGGACCTGATCCGGGGACGACAGTTCCTTTAGCTCTCGCGCTGCTTGAGCCAGCCGATACCCCGGCGCAGCAGGTCGTAGAACACCGGCAGATCCCAGGCGCAGCGGTCCACCGTAGGCCACCAGTCCAGCATCGGCTGGAGGTCGTAATGCCCTCGGCAATGACCCAGCGTATTGTATAGCACGCCGCCCTTGCCATGGCCCTTCAGGTACATCACCGGCTGCTTGCCGAGCGCGTCGCCGGCCTCGACGAAACCGGTGCCTTCCTCGGTGCAATCGGTTTCGAGGAGGACGTGAAGATCGCCATGGGTCTCCATGTGGTAGAGTTCGTCCGTGGTCTCGAACGGCTCGATCCCCGCCACCAGCGGATGGCTCGGGTCGGCCACCGTCACCGTATAGGGCGCGATCGGCGGGTGCGAGATGAACTGCGAACCCAGCATGTCCATGAACAGCGGCGCCCAGCGCGGTGCGTCCCACAGGCCCTTGTCCGGCCCCTCGGACAACAGACGCAGCACCGAATTGGTGCCGTGCAGCGCATACCAGCGCCCGCCCGCGGTCAGCCAGTCGCGCAGCACTTCCTGCGCCGCCAGCGAGGGCGTGACGTCGCAGGTATAGGTGATGAGGATATCCGCCTCGCGCAAAGCGCCGAGATTCTCGTAATTCTCGAACACACGGGTGCGCACGGAAGGGTCTTCGCCCAGAAGCTTGAGCAGCTCCAGCCGGGCGAAGTCCATGTCGTGCCACACGCCGCCGCAAACGAGGACGCAATTGATGCGCGGAGGTCGCGCTGCTTCAGCTTCGCTCATGCTGTCAGGCGTCCTTCGATCCGCCAAGGTCGCCTTCGATGTATTTCATCATCGTGTCCTGGAACTGACGGATGCGGATTTCCTGATAGTTGCCAAGGTTCACCTTGCCCGTCTTCGAGGCGTGGAGCCCCTGCTGGACGTAAGGAAGGTTGTCCATGTCCTGTTCGAACACGTCGCCCAGGATGCCCAGTTCGGGCGCTTCGGTCCACTTCTGGTCGAGGCGCAGCATCTTGAGCGGGGCGCCGCGCGGGATCGGCTGACCCTTGGGAATGCGCGCCAGAATGCGAACTTCCATGATGCAGGTGTCCGGTGTCTTGCCGGGCAGCCAGTTATAGACGATGTTCGGCATATACCCGCCCCAAGGCGCGAAGTTGGGGAACACGTTATAAACCAGCCCGTCGAGCAACTCGGCGTCGGTGGCATGGCTGTGGTCGTAGCCCGTGCTTTCGGCATAGGCGTTACGCATAGCCTCGCCCAACGCGGCACGCGCGGTCATCCCCTCGGGCACCGTGATCGCCATCGGGTTGGCGTGGGCCTCACCCTCGTAGTTGTCGCCCGAGCGGCCGTTGTACTTGATGAACTCGTCGACGATCCACTGCTCGCCCTGGCCCTCCTGAATGTGCGGGCTCATGATGCCGAAGGGCACCAGGTTGACGTTCACGTTGTCGCCCCAGGTCCAGTAGGCGGCGTTGGAATCGCCCGTGAAGGGCAATAGCTGCGGGTGGGTGACGATGGTGTGCCAGGCCTCCATGAAGGCCTCCATCACGACCTTCCAGTTGGCCGGCACTTCCTTGGCGACGCGCATCACGCTGGCGCATTCCTCATGTCGCCAGCGCTTGAAGTGATCGGGCAGCGGCGCGAGGAATTCCTCAAGGCTGGGGCCGCCCTTCTCCTCGCGGATGAACACGTAGCCCGCCCAGCGGCCCACTTCGGCCTCCGGCAGGTCAAGGTTCTGCTTTTCGAGATGCGGGAAGTCCCACTGGCATGGCATCGAATCGAAACTGCCATCCTTCTTCCAGGCAAAGCCGTGGAACGGGCAGACGAACTTGTCGGCAAAGCCTTCCTCTGTGCGCAGCTTGCGTCCACGGTGGAGGCAGACATTGTGCATCGCGCGGATCGAACCGTCGTCCTGCCGCGCAACGAGGAACGAGCGGCCTGCGTTCTCATAGACGATATAATCGCCGGCTTCGGGCAGGTCTTCCTCACGCGCAACGAACTGCCACACATAAGGCCACATCCGCTCGCGCTCGAGGCGGGCGAATTCCTCGCCGGTGTAGCGCTCGGCCGGAATCGGTTCGGAGCCGCGGAACGTATAACTCTCTTCTGTCAGGATCGACGGAGCGGCGCGCGAATCCAGGGCCATGAGTTCGGCCCAGCTAATGCCTTCGCTGCGATCTTCGCCCAGTTTCTGAGCGATTTCGGGGTCGCGATCAGCCATTGCTATCAAATCTCCCAAGCACGGATTTCCTGTTTGGACCCTGTCTGGACCTTCTGGCCCGACAAGTCACCTTGCTCAAAATCATAGGTTGTCGCCGGGTCAGGAAGCGCCATGTTGACCGCCAATAGTCATTGGGAGAATGCCGTGAAGCGGCTTGAAGGCAAGGTAGCGCTCGTTACCGGTGGAACCTCCGGCATCGGTGCCGGCACCGTGGAGCGGCTGTGCTCCGAAGGTGCGACAGTTATTTTCACCGGCTCCAACCAGGCCGCGGCCGACACCCTGTGCGCCGCCACCGGAGCGCAGTTCGTCAAGCACAACGTCACCGATGCCGCCGCCTGGGACGCCCTGATGGCGGATATTCTGGACCAGCACGGCCGCCTCGACATCGCATTCGCCAATGCCGGCACGGAAAACGGCGACGGCAGCATCGAGGATATCGGAATCGAAGGCTGGAATAACGTCATCGGCGTGAATCTGACCGGCGTGATGCTGACCGTGCAGCACGCTATGCGCGCCATGGCCAAAAACCCGGAAGGGCCGGTCGGCTCGATCATCGTCAACTCGTCGATGAATGCGAACCGGGCGATGGGGAATTTTTGCGCTTATTCAGTGTCGAAGTCGGCGGTGATCGCACTGGTCAAGTCGGCGGCGGTCCATTCCGGTAACAAGAAGTACCAGATCCGCGTCAACGCCGTGCTGCCGGGTGTGGTCGAAACGGCGCTGATCGTGAACCTGATCGACAAGTCGGGCGATCCCGCCGCAACCCGCGCCGCCTATGAGGGCTTGTCGCCGATGGGCCGCATGGCCGCCGTCAGTGAAGTGGCCGGCATGGTCGCCTGGCTCGCCAGCGACGAGGCCCGGTTCTGCTCGGGCAGCGAATTCACCATGGACGGCGCGTCCACCGCAGGGATGAACGGCGTATGACGGATCTGGGCTCCCAGCGCCTCAAGGGCCGCGTCGCCCTGGTTTCGGGCGGCCTGCGGGGCATCGGCCTCGCCTGCGTAGAGCGGTTTCTGGCGGAGGGCGCCGAAGTGGTGCTCACCGACCTTCAGGCCGCCGACAGCGAAGCCGCTGCATCCACCCTCGCCCGGCTCGGTCAGGCGGCCAGCTACGTGCAGGCCAACGTCGCCAGCGAGGAAGACTGGGCTAAGGTGCTGGCCGCCGTGACCGAGCGCCACGGCAAGCTGCACATCCTCGTCAACAATGCCGGCATCGACCTGACCGGCCCCGTCGCTACCACCTCGCTGGAGGGTTGGCGCCGGATCATGAGCATCAACGTCGACGGCGTTTTCCTCGGCACGCGCACCTTCGTGCCGCTGATGGAAGCCAGCGGGGCAGAGGTGAAGGGCGGAGCCTCGATCATCAACGTCAGCTCGATCATGGGCCTTGTCGGCATGAGCGAAGTGTCAGGCTACAATGCCAGCAAAGGCGCGGTGCGGCTGTTCACCAAGTCGATCGCGCTGGAATTCGCCGAAAAGAAAATGCCGATCCGCGCCAATTCGCTGCACCCCGGCTTCGTCATCACCCCCCTGCTGCAGGAAGGCTTCCAGCGTTGGGTAGATAGCGGCGCGGCCAAGCAGACGCAGGATCTGGTAGACCTGATGGCCAGCAAGACGCCGATCGGCCGCCTAGCCGATCCGTCTGAACTGGCGAGCGCGGCGTTCTTCCTCGCCGGCAGCGACAGTTCCTACATGACCGGCGCGGAACTGGTCATCGACGGCGGCTGGACCGCGCAGTGACGACGCGCGTAGGGCGTGCCTGAACCACGCCTAACGCCACCTTAAGCCCACCGGGAGAACCTGAAATGACCATAGCCCTTCCCGATACGGTCGCCGTTGTTACCGGCGCCGCCGGAGGCATCGGCCGCGAGATCGTCAAGGCCATGAAGGCAGCCGGCGCCACTGTGATCGCCACCGACCTCAAGGACAACGCCGAAATCGAAGGCGCCGACCATTACCTCAAACACGACGTCACCAGCGAGGCCGACTGGCGCGCGGTGGAAACGCTGGTGCGCGAAAAGTACGGCAGGCTCGACGCCCTTGTGAACAACGCCGGTTTATCGATCGTGACCAAGTTCGAGGACACACCGATCAGCGAATTCCACAGGGTCAACGCGATCAACGTGGATTCGGCGATCATCGGCACGCAGGTCATGCTCGATCTGCTCAAGGAAGGCGGCAAGACGCGCGCTTCCGGTGCATCCGTCATCAACTTCTCCAGCGTCGGCGGACTTCGCGGCGCTGCGTTCAATGCCGCCTATTGCGTCAGCAAGGCGGCGATCAAGATGCTCAGCAAATGCCTGGGCGCGGAGTTCGCCGCGTTGAAATACAATATCCGCGTCAACTCAGTGCATCCGGGCGGGATCGACACGCCGATGCTCGGCTCGATCATGGATCGTTACATTGAACTCGGCGCATCGCCTTCTCGCGAAGCCTCGCTGGCTGCGGTCAACGCATCCCACCCCATCGGCCGCCTCGGCCGGGCCGACGAAATGGCCGGCGGCGTGGTGTTCCTCGCCTCCAGCGCATCCAGCTTCATGACCTGCGACGAACTGGTGATGGATGGCGGCTTTAGCCAGGTGTGATCGGCCGGGATAAGGCCGTCCCCCGGCGGCCCCGGCATTCTATTTGAGGAGAGCGGACCATGACCCGCAGGCTTCCCGGTATAATCGGCGTGCACCATATCGGCGTTTCCGTGCCGGATCTGGGAAAGGCGCGCGAATTCTATCTGGACGTGCTGGGCGCGGTGGAGGAAGTCGAGCCGCTGAGCTGGGCCGACAATCCCTTCATCGACCAGGTCGTGGGCCTAGAAGGCAGCGCCGCTGAGCAGTTCTTCTGCCGCCTGGGCAACCTTCAGATCGAGGTCTTCCAGTACAGCGCCCCCAAACAGGCCCCGCAGGACCCGCGCCGTGGCGTGAACGAATACGGCTATACCCATATCGCGCTGCAGGTGGAGGACGTCACCGCCGTCCATGACCGCATCGTGGCGGCAGGCCTGCCGGTCCATACGCCGCCTATGCTGGAAGGCATCACGATGGACGAACACGGTGTGAAGCACGGTTATGCGGGGACGTACTGCCGCGACTTCTTCGGCAATGTATTCGAGATTCTGGAAATCCACGAAACGCCGGAGATTCTGCCCATCTGACGCAGAATTATCGCCTAAAGCCGTGCAATAAAGTCAGAACGCCTTAAGGCGCTGCCTGATCGGCTCCTGTCTTCATATTCTGGTTACGCGCAACGTCCGCGCCAACTCCGTAGCCCAGAAAACAGGAGACTATGAACAGGAAGGCCAACATTATCCCCGCAGTCCCGGCTGCGTCTTTTTCACGATCCGTCATGTGTACTCCTTTCCATGGCTTCGCATAAACTTAGGCACCCAGGCCCGAGTATAAACGAATATTCCATGGAACGGGGCTGGCCTGCCGTGGTCCGTGCAAGCCGCATTGCGTCACCCGCGCCTTTGCCGGGATGACGACAGGACTTTACTCAGGCCTGAGCCAACGGCACGGGCGGCATTTTCGACGCGCTTTGCGTTACGCTGAACGTCCTGATCCGGCTGCGATCGAACAGTCTTTCCTCGTCCTCCACTATCATCGCCAGCGTTTCGGGATTGCCCAGCGCAGTAAAGCAGACATCGCGGGTGGCCTCGTCGGGGAAGTCGATCTCCATCACTACATCGTAGTCGAAAGGTTGGTCGATGCCGTCCGTCGGTGTCAGGAAGCGCCGCACGTAACGGGTTGCGTAACCCGACAGCACGGCCTCGCCAATTTTCCTGTGGTTGCTTTCGTAATAGGCGCAAAAGTCCTGCGGGCTCATGCCTTCACGCCGCTTGAGAAGGGTGATCACGGTCACGGTCATGCCAGTGTCTCCATCCAGCCGCGCGTTGCATCGATTACAGCCTTGGCGCGCAAGGCCGGGTGCGCAAACGCATCCCGCAGGGCGGCCGAACGCAGTTCAATCGACAGCGGTATGTGCGCGGGCAAAGCATGCAGCATTTCGGCAAGTGGCAGCACGCCCTGCCCGCACTGCTCGCGCAGGTCGATGGCATCAGTGATGACGGCGTCAAAGTCAGCCGGATCAGGCCGCTCGGCGCGCGCGTCGCAGATCTGGGCGTAGGGCAGCAACATCGGATCGATCGCTGCGATCTGCTCGATGGCGGTGCCCGAACGGTCGACATGGATCGGATCGACCAGCACGGCGCGCAAGGGATGGCCCACGCGGTCCAGCACGGCCAGCGCCTGGCTCAGGTTCTTCACCTCGGTAAAGATGCCGAACTCCAGCGCCACGCGCATTCCTGAACCTTCGGCATGGCGGCACAGCGCCGACAGTTCTTCCACTGTAACGCTGACATCGGGGTGGGAGGATACACATAACACGTTCGCCGCGCCCACTTCAGCCCCCACGTCCAGCACCTTGCGGTGATCGTCCAGCTTCGTGTCGGGCCGGATCCACACCACCTCGATATCGAGCGCCGGCAGTCCGGTGCGCGCCAATGCTGCGCGGGTGTCGCGGGTATGCTGCGCGGTCCATTCCAGCGGATCGACCCAGAGGCCGACCGCATCGAAACCGGCGGCGGCGCCCGCCTCGACCACGTCGACGGCGCCGAATTCAGGCAATACGCCCGATGCCAGAGACAATTTGTGCATGATGGCCTCTCCCGGGGCAGCTTGGTAGGTTGTGCGCGCGCCTGAGCATCGCACGGCCCGGCCCGCACGGCCCGCGAGGGCAGGCGCGGGACCGGCGGCTATCTTCACATCTGCGGCTGCGGCGCCGAGGCATCATCCTCCAGATACCAGTTCAGCCATTCATGGAAATACTGGTTGCCGCGCTCGTTCTTGCCGAACGTCAGTTCATCGTGCGCGCCGGATTCGAGACCGCGCTGGATCTCCAGGCCGATGACGTAATCTTCCTCGTAAGTCACGTCGCGGAAGAAGTTCATCGCAGCTTCCACGGCTTCCCGGTCAGCCTCATCCTTCACCGGATCGCGGCGCAGGTAATTGAGGACGGTGCGGTTGCGGTCCGGCGTCGGTCCGGGGAACAACTGCGCGACCTGGGTGATCTCCGGCGCGATGAAGATCGAGACGTTAGGGAAGAAGATACGCACGAAATCGTAGCCGTAATTCTCTCGCGAACCCCATTCCTCGCGGGGGACGTCCTTGAGCTGCTCGGCGATGGTATGCTGCGGGAAGCCGATGCGGATATTTGGCCCAAAACCTTCGTAGTGCGTGCAGTTCGACGGCGTGCGCGGGAAGATCGTTTCCGGATGCAGCGACTTGAAATGATAGCCCTCAAGGTAGCCGTCGAAAGCGATCTTCCAGTTCGCGCCCTCGATCGTGCGGTTGCCGAGATACGTCCAGTTGGCGAAGTCGAGCGCCTCGAAATCTTCCAGGTAGCCTTGGAAATACGTGTCGAGATCAATCGGCGCATTGGGCGTCAGGCATACGAAGATCATGCCGCCGCGCTCTTCGCAGGGCAGTTCGCGAAGACCCATCTGGCTCTTGTCGACCTGACCGAAAGTGCCCGGCTCGGAAATGCCGATCAGCTTGCCGTCCGAACCATAGGTCCATGAATGGTACTTGCACGTGAAGCGCGCGCAGTTGCCCGTGCCGTCCGGCGCCACCGGGGCCCCGCGATGGGAGCATACGTTCAGGAAAGCACGGACCTTGCCCTGCTTGTCGCGGTTGATCAGAACCGGCGAGCCGACGGCGTCCATCGCCTTGTAATCACCGGGATTCGGCAGCTCGGCAGTGAAGGCGAGCATCAGCGGCGTGCGCTTGAACACCAGCTCCATCTCGGCCTTGAACTGGTCCTTGTCGGTATAGCTGCTGGTCGGCACCCGAAACGTACTGTCGGTCTGGTAGGTTTTCTTGTTCTCGACGTAGTCGAGCATGATCTCGGCCACATCGCCAATGCGCTTTACGCGTTCCACGGTCTTCTCCCGATTGTTTATGAAACGACCCTGCGCGAGCGGCGGCGTGGCTACAAGCTGCGCAAGGTGATAGGCGAAGGGGACTCATTTTCGCCCGATTGGCATTTTGACCAGTTGGCCTGAGAACACATGCGGAGCACTCAAGCGCTATGAGTGAGAGGATAAGCCCCCCGTGGGCATGGCTAGAATCGCCGCCACAGCACCTTGCCGCCTATGCGGGCACGGGGCTTTGGGACGAGCGCACAATCGCGCAAGCCGCGACAGCACTGGCAGAGGCCGACCCGGGCTTCGTCGCGCTGATCGAAGGCGAGACGCGCGTGACGCGCGCCGAGATCGTGGCGGACGCCGAAGCGTTGAGCGCGGCGATGTATGCGCGCGGACTGCGGCCCGGCGATGTCATCGCCTTCCAGGTGCCCAACTGGCGCGAAGCGATGGTGATCAACACGGCCGCCGCGATGTCGGGGCTCGTCATCAACCCGATCGTGCCGATCTACCGTGACCATGAAGTATCGCTGATGCTGGCCGACTGCGGCGCGCGGGCTGTCTTCGTGCCATCCAGTTTCCGCCGCTTCGACTATGCCGCCATGGCAAGGCGCCTTGCCGAAGTGCTGCCCGATCTCGACCATGTATTCACCGTGCGCGGAGAAGGCGCGGACGATTATGCTGCACTTATCGAGGAAGGCCGCGCGCTTTCCTTCGCCCGGCCGAAAGTCGATCCGCTGGGCGTCAAGATGGTGCTTTATACCTCGGGCACCACCGGGCGGCCCAAGGGCGTGCTGCACAGCCACGTCTCCATCGCCCGTATCCTGCGTGAAAGCGGGGCCTACTGGGGCCTTACGCCAGGCGAGGCGACGCTGATGCCCTCGCCCGTCACCCATGTATCGGGCTACGCCAACGGGCTGGAGGCGCCCTTTATCTGCGGCACCCGCACGGTGCTGATGGAAAGCTGGAACGCTGCCGAAGCGCTGGCGCTGATCGACCGTCATCAGGCGGTCGGCACGGTCGCCGCCACGCCGTTCCTCGTCGAACTCGCCGCAGCAGCGCGTGAGACCGGCAACCGGTTGCCCAGCTTCCGCTTCTTCGCCTGCGGCGGCGCTGCGGTTCCGGCAGATCTCATCCCCGCCGCCAACGCCGCCTTCGACCACTGCCGCGCCTTCCGGGTATTCGGCGCATCGGAAGTACCGCTCGTCACCTTCGGCTGGCCCAATGTCGAGCGGCTTGCCGCGACGACGGACGGCGCCATCGTCGACTACGACATCCGCGTCGTCGACCACGAGGACCGCGACCTGCCGGACGGGCAGGAAGGCGAAATCCTCGCGCGCGGCCCCGGCATGATGCTGGGCTATGCCGACGAGGCGCAAACCCGCGAGGCGATCACCACCGACGGCTATTTCCGCACCGGCGATCTTGGCGTGCGCACGTCCGAAGGCGCGATCACCATCACCGGGCGTAAAAAAGACCTCATCATCCGCGGCGGCGAGAACATCTCGGCCAAGGAGATCGAGGACGTGCTGCACGCTCATCCCGGCGTGCGCGAGGCCGCTGTCGTCGCCATGCCGCACGAACGGCTGGGCGAAGGCGTCTGCGCTTATATCATCGCTGCGGGCGAGGCGCCGAGCCCCCAGGACCTCGCCGCGCATATCGCCGATAGCGGCCTGGCCAAGCAGAAAACCCCCGAGCGCTTTGAGTTTCGGGAGGATTTTCCGCGCACGGCATCAGGCAAGGTACGCAAGGACGTTCTGCGCGCCGACGTGAAGGCTCTGGTCGAAGCGACGGTCTGACTTCCTCAAATGAAAGCGGCGACGGTGTCCATCGGGACACCGCCGCCGGCCCTTCCTCCCCAGGAAGCTCTAATTCAGTTCGTTCCCATAGCAGCCATTACGGCCGCGTCGATCTCAGACTTCATGGGATTGCGCCGAAGGGTCAGGCCGCCGTTCACCTGCAGGTTCTCACCCGTCATGAAACACTCGTCGCTGGATAGCCAGACGACAGCGGCGGCGATGTCGGCCGAGGTGCCGATGCGGCCCAGCGGATAGCCTGCAAGGAAGGCATCGAACAGTCCGGGCACTTGCTTGGCATCGGACGTCATGGGCGTATCGGTCAGGCCCGGCGAGATGGAATTCGCCCTCACGCCCTCGGCGCCGAACTCATGCGCGACACAGCGGATCACATGGTCCGCCCCGGCCTTGGTGCCCATGTAGGCGGCATGATCGTTCAGCATGATCGTGGCGGTAGCCGAGCTGATCTGAATGATCGAGCCGCCCTCGCCGCCCCGGCTGCGCGCCATCTTGCCCACCATCGCCTGATAGAAGTGAAACGGCCCGACATACTGCAGCATGGTCATCGCCATTAGCTCGTCATGGGTGGTTTCCAGAAAGCCCTTCAGCAGGCCCCAGCCGGTGGCATTCACGGCGATGTCGATGCCGCCCAGCGCCTGCGCCGCGCTATCCGCCAAGGCATCGACGCTGGCTTTATCGGTCAGGTCGCAGGAGGCCCATGCACAGTCATGCTGCGCAGCAAAGTCGGCGAGGACGTCTTCCTTGCGGCCAGAGACAAGCACGCTTGCGCCCTCGTCCATCAGGCGCCGGGCGATGATCTGTCCCATGTTACCCGGGCTGCTGGCACCCAGGATGACGGCGCGCTTGCCGTCGAGGCGCCCCCGTTCAAAACCTGCCATGCGAACTCTCCTGTCTTGCGTTATTGGCCGGGGCGCTAGCACGGCTGGCCCACGACCATTCCTGACTAAACTAATAGTGGCCTCGCCGCCGCCTAGGGCCGAAAGTATGCAGGTACAAAGAACACCGCGCGTGGCAGAGGAGCGCAAATACCATGGATCTCGGACTGAAAGGCCTCAAGGCCATTCTCGTGGGCGCGAACGGCGGCATCGGCCGCGTGGTCGCGCACGTACTTTCTGGCGAAGGCTGCGACATTGCCATCTGCGGCCGTTCGCAGGACAAGGTCGACAACGTCCTTTCCGAAATAGCCCCTTCGGGTGTGAAAACCTACGGTCAGGCGCTCGACGTAACCGAGGTCAATACGGTTTCAGCTTTCGTCGACAAGGCCGCCGAGGCTCTTGGCGGCTGCGACATCTTCATCAGCTTCACCTCGACCAACCTCGGTAAAGACACCGATGAGGCATGGGATGCGGTGATGCAGGCCGATATCCTGCCGATGCGCCGCGGCATCGCCGCTGCCCGCCCGCATCTCGCCAAATCCGACAATGCCTCGATCGTGTGCCTCAGTTCGACCGGCGCGATCGAGGAGTTCATGGGGGTCCAGCCCTACAACGCCCTCAAGGCCGCAGTCATGAACTACGCCTCCTCGCTGGCGCAGGCGCTCGCGCCGGAAGGGATCCGTGTGAACTGCTTCACGCCCGGGCCGGTACTAACCGAGGACGGTCCCTGGCCCAACATCAAGGCCGCCGCGCCCGACTTCTACAATGCAACGCTGGCCAACATGCCTTCGGGCCGCTTCACCACCGGTGAGGAACTGGCCAAGGCGATTGCATTCGTCGTCTCGCCTTCGTGCAAGGCGATGACCGGTGCGAACATTGTGGTCGACAACGGCTACACCAAGCGCACCCAGTTCTGACAGTTCCCTCCTCCAGAGGAAACAGTGCGGCGGGCCTTCTCGAAGGTCCGCCGCTTTTTTATGGTCAGTGCCGCACCATCGCACCGCCATCCACCCACAGGCCATGGCCGGATACGAAACGCGCATCCTCGCTGCACAGGAATGCCACGACATCGGCGATGTCTTCGGGCTTGCCCAGGCGCCGCAGGGGCGCCTTGCCTTCCCAGAAGGTGCGATATTCCGGCATCTGATCGAAGGCCGGGGCAGTCATCGGCGTGTCGATGGCCCCCGGTTGAACACAGGTGGCGGTAACCCCGAAAGGCCCTAGCTCCGCCGCGATCGACTTGGTCAGGCCCAGTACCGCGTGCTTGGAGGCCGAGTAGGCGCACAGCCCCTCGTCGCCGTAAGTCGAAGTGGTGGAACCGATGGTGACGATCCGCCCTGCCCCGTGCGCCTTAAGGTGGGCCGCGGCCTCGCGCACCAACCGGAACACGGCGATCAGGTTTACGTCGAGCACGCGCTGGAAATAGGCGTCGTCGTGCCCTTCCAGCGGGTGGAAGGTACTGATCCCGGCGCAGGGCACCACGATGTCCAGCCCGCCCATCCGCGCGTTCGCCTTGGCCACCAGCCGCGTGTTGGCATCCGTGCCGGTGAGGTCGGCCACGAAATCGACCTCGCCCTGGATATCGGCAGTGAAGACCTGTGCCCCGTCCGCCGCCAGCCGCGCTGCCACTGCCGCGCCGATGCCCGAGGCGGCCCCGGTGACGACGGCCTTTCGCCCCTGAAGCCGCATGCTCACGCGATCTTCAACACAAGCTTGCCGGTGTTGGCGCCGGAAAACAGGCGCATGAAGGCGGGGTAGGCATTCTCCAGCCCGTGCTGCACGTCCTCGTCGGCGCGCAGCTTTCCTTCGCTTAGCCACTGCGCCATCTGCGCGCCGCCCTCGGCAAAGCGGTCCGCATAGTCGGCGATCAGGAAACCGTGAATCGTCGCCCGGCGCGCCAGCACTTGCCACAGGTTCCTCAGCCCCAGCTTTTCCGGGCTGTTGTACTCGGCGATGAGGCCGCACAGCACGATCCGCGCATGATGTGCCAGGGTGAAGACTTCCGCCTCAAGCACCGGGCCGCCGACGTTCTCGAACACCACGTTGACGCCGCCGGGCGCCGCCTCGGTGATCGCGGCGACAAGCGCATCGTGATCTTTGTCCTTGTAGTCGATCGCGGCGTCGAAGCCGTAGTCCTCTATCAGGCGGCGGCACTTGTCCGCCCCGCCGGCGATGCCCACCACACGGCAGCCCATGATCTTGCCGATCTGGCCCACCGCCGAGCCGACCGCACCTGCCGCACCCGATACCAGCAGCGTCTCGCCCGGTTGGGGCTTGGCCACTTCGCTCAGCCCGAAGTAGGCCGTCAGTCCCACCGCCCCCAGCGCCGAGAGATAGTTCGAGGGCGAGGCCACGGCATCAACATCAATCGGCATCGTGAAGCCGCCCGGCATCGCCACCGAATAATCCTCCAGCGCGTTAAGACCCATGATCCACTGGCCGACCGGAAAGTCGGGATTGTCGGACGCATGGACCACGCCAACCGTCGTCGCGCGCACCGGATCGCCCAGCGGAATCGGCGGCATGTAGCTTTCCGCGTCGTCCATCCACCCGCGCTGCGCCGGATCGAGCGAGGCATAATGGTTGCGCACCACGATCCCGCCCGCCGGAACTGCCGGGATATCCTCGGCCTCCAGGTGGAAGTCTTCGGGGACGGGCGAACCCTGGGGCCTGCGTGCAAGCAGGAAGCGCCGGTTTTCGGCCATGGGATCGATCTCCTTTTCCAAGCTCTGGTCGGACTTCGCGCAATCTGCCGCACCTGTGCAAATCGACAGGTGGGCGGCGGCGCCATCCGTTGCATAGTGCACAGGCAATGACGGCCGGGAAAGCAAACGGCTGCATGGGAGGAAAAATCTGATGGCATCCGCACATGTTCGCGGAGCGTGGTCTTCCACGCTCATCAAGCTCGCACTCGGCACCAGCGCGCTGACCTGCGTGTCCGCGCCGGCCTTCGCCCAGGATGCTGGTCCGGCAGCCGCTGCGGTGGATCCCAACGAAATCATCGTCTCCGCCCGCCGTCGCTCGGAAACGCTGCAGGAAACGCCGGTCGCCATCACCGCGATCAACGCAGCGATGCTGGAAAACAAGGCCTCGGCCAACATCGGCGATCTTCAGGGCGCCGCGCCGGGCCTGCTCATCACCCAGCAGAATTCGGGTGCGCAGGCGGCCAATATCTCGATCCGCGGTTTGACCTATGCCGACATCGAAAAGTCCCAGACCCCGACCGTGGGCGTCGTGGTAGACGGGGTGACCATCGGCACCAGCACCGGTCAGTTGCAGGATGCCTTCGACATCGCACAGATCGAAGTTCTTCGCGGACCGCAGGGCACCCTGTTCGGCGCGAACACCATCGGCGGCGTCATCAACATCACGCGCTCCCTGCCCACCATGGAGCCGGGCGGTAAGGCCGAATTCACCTATGGCCGCTGGAACACCTGGTCCGGCAAGGCCATTGTCAACTTCGGCGACGGCGAGACCTGGGGCATCAAGGGCTGGTACTTCCACAACGAGACGGACGGTTTCTATCACAACGCCATCCGCGACACGAGCGCGGGGGGCAGCAAGGCCGATGCCTACGGCGCCAGCGTGCTGTTCAAGCCTGCCGGTTCGCTGTTCGACGCGCAGCTCTCTGTCGAGAACGTCGTCCAGAGCTTCGAGCCGGTGGTCAGCAACCTCACCAACAGCACCGAGCTGTTCTGCGGCCTGATCCCCGCCAACGAATGCGGCCGCAACAACACGACCGACCTCTACACCGTTTTCACCCTGCCCGCGAAGAGCAGCTACAAGGCGCCCAACGCCACGCTGCAGATGAATTACGAGCTAGGCGACATCAAGCTCAGCTCGATCACCGGCTGGCGCCATAGCAAGGAAGCGCAGACCCAGGATTTCGACGGTTCTTCGAGTGATCTGTACTATGTCGACCGCCGCCAGAAGTACACGCAGTGGAGCCAGGAACTGCGTGCAGCGGGTAATCTGTTCAACGGCTTCGACTATGTCGTGGGCGGCTATTACTTCCACTCGAAGTACAGCCTGACACAATGGACGCGCTTCTTCGGCTTCGACCCCTCGATCACGCCGATGGAATTCGACCAGAACGCGCAGACCAACATGGGCAAGACCACCAGCTACGCCTTCTTTGGCGACTTCAACTGGGCTTTCGCCGACAAGTGGCGCCTCTCGTTCGGTGGCCGCTGGTCGCACGACAACAAGAAGCTGACCAACAGCTTCGCGAGCCAGGGCTTGATCGGTTCGGGTGATGCCAACTTCACCAAGTTCACGCCCAAGGTCGGCATCGACTATCGCCCCAACAGCGACGTGATGCTGTATGCGTCGTGGTCGCGCGGCTATCGCTCGGGCGGCTTCAGCCCGCGCGCTGCCACCGCCGCCACCGCCAGCACCCCGTTCCAGCCCGAGACCGTGGACGCCTACGAAATTGGCGCCAAGGTCGCGCTTTTCGACCGCAAGCTGGAGCTGAATTTCGCCGGCTACTACTCTGATTACAAGGACATGCAGCAGAACCTGACGGTGCCGGGCGGCCCGCTGGGCAACCAGACGATCACCGGCAACGTGCCCGGCGGCGCCAGCATCAAGGGGCTGGAGATGGACGGCACCTTGCGCATCACGCCCTTCTTCCGCATCACTACGTCGGCCGCCTACATGAAGTCGCACTTCCGCAACTTCGTGACCTGCGGCGCCACCGCCAATGCCGCCGCGAACGCCTGTGGCACGGGACTGGTGCCGTTCGACTACTCTGCCAACAACCTGATCTACGCGCCGAAGTTCACGGCGTCGCTGGGCGCGGAATACGAAGTGCCGACCAGCTTCGGCAAGATCATTGCCACCGGCGGCTGGCGTCATATCACCCCCTACGACGAGCAGATCTCGCAGGATTCTCTGACGCCGATGCTCAATGCAGCCGGCCAGACCACTGCGGTAACCGTCAACGGCAACGATGCCCGCGTGCGTACCACCACGCAGGATCTTCTCGACGCCAGCCTGACCTTCAACTTCGATGTGGGCGACAAGGAGGCCTACTTCCGCGTCTTCGGCCGCAATCTCGCCAACGAAAAGACGACGACGCACGCCTTCACCGTGGCCGGACTGTTCTCGTTCGGCATGGCGCTGGAGCCGCGCACCTACGGAGCGACCGTCGGCGTGAAGTTCTAAAACTCAACCGCCCTTCAGGGCAACCATCGGGGTGTCCGGCTGTTTGTTGCCGGGCACCCTTATGACATTGAAAAGGAGCATGATTATGGGCCGTCTCGAAGGCAAGATCACTCTGGTTACCGGCGCCGGCAACGCGCGCGGACTGGGCGCCGCCACTGCGCAGCGCTACGCCGAGGAAGGCGCCTTCGTGTATGTGACCGACCTCGACCTTGCCGGCGCGCAGGGTGTTGCGGCGTCCATCGTCGAAGCGGGCGGCCAGGCCGAAGCGCTCGCGCATGACGTCACCACCGAAACATCGTGGGACGAAGTGTTCGCCGCCATCGAGAAAGGCCACGGCCGCCTCGACGTGCTGGTCAACAACGCCGGCATCGCCGTGCTCAAGCCGATCGCGGAATTGACTGCCGCCGACTGGTCGAAGCAGAACAAGGTCTGCCTCGACAGCGTGTTCTACGGCACCCAGCGCGCCGTCGCACTGATGCGCAAGATCGGCCAGGGCGGTTCGATCGTGAACCTGTCGTCGATCGGCGGCCTTGTCGGCGTGCCGATGTGCGGCGCTTATGCTGCGGCCAAGGGCGGCGTGCGCATTTTCTCCAAGGTCGTGGCGATGGAATGCGCGGCCGAAAACATCCGCTGCAACTCCGTCCACCCCGGCATGATCGAGACCGCGATGCAGGATGTCGCCCGGCGCGACAACCCGGAAGGCTTCAAGGAGATCGTCGGCGGCATCCCGATGAAGCGCATGGGCACCCCGCTCGACATCGCCAACATGAACCTGTTCCTCGCCAGTGACGAAGCGAACTACATCACCGGCGGCGAATTCACCGTCGACGGCGGCGTGACCGCGATGTGATGTGCCGAGCACCGGGGTGCGGCGGCTTGCGAGCGCCCCGGTAGCGGTATAGGGCACGCAGTCTATGGCAAAAGCGGACCGTCTCGAACGACTGGACACTCTTCGGGCAAGCCTTGAAGAAGACTACCTTGCGGCACTGATCGCAGCCCTGCGCGTAACCGCTTCGGGCAAGTGGGGCCTGTTCGGCCACAACGCGGACCGCGCGGCCCGCGCCGCCGCCGCGCCCACCATCGAGGCGCTCACCGAACTAGGCGAGGAAATCGACGCCGCGCGCGAACAGCTGTTTATGGAGCCGTTCGAACTGCATCAGCAGTTCCTCGCCTCACGCGGGCCTGTCGACGCCCAGTCCGTGGGCGAGCCCAAGCAGGCCCAGGCCTGGCTGGCGAAGCTGACCGCCGCCGGATAGCGATGCGAGGGCCACTGCTGCCCCGCTTCCGGCCCCGCGCTTCCAGAATGTCGAGGCGGGCCCACCCAATAATTGCATTTTGCGCAAATACAGCCTACGGCACCCTCTGCTGACGTCGCGTGCGACGGACCATCGGGCAGCCAAGCTGCCACCTTTGTCCCTTACGAGCCTCATGAAGCCGGAATGTGCCGCGATGGCGCATGCCGTTATGCGTCGGACAAAGGATACCGATATGACTACTGGAACCGTGAAATTCTTCAACGCCGACAAGGGTTATGGCTTCATTGCGCCTGAGACCGGCGGCGACGACGCCTTCGTTCACATCTCGGCCGTCGAGCGTGCCGGCATGGACACCCTCAGCAAGGACCAGCGCGTTTCCTATGAACTGGAAACCGACAGGCGCGGCAAGACCTCGGCCGTCAATCTTCAGCCGGCCTGAAGATTAAGTGTGAGTGCGGGTGTTCCAGAACATCCGCACCGCTTTACTCGCCCCTTGGCCCGCACTGTTGAACGAGAACATCATCCATGACTGACCCCAGCTCTCGCCCGTTCCTTATCAAAAAGGACGCGGAAGGCCATTTTCGCCTCACCGTGAGAACCACTCGATATAATTCTCAGGGCTATCCGCTGGTTACGGCTACGCTGCAAGACGAGTTGTTCAAGACCGCAAATGCCGCCCGGGCATTCGCGCAGGAGAACTTTAAAGCCAAGCCCGGCGAATACTCCACCAAATAAGCGCCCCCTGCGCGGTGGCGGATGATCGGCATTACAGCCTGACCACGACCTTGCCGATGTTCTTGCCGGTCAGCATTCGCTCGTATGCGGTCAGCACGTTTTCCAGGCCGCCGGTCTCGTCGAAACGAACCGAGAGCTTGCCGTCATCCAGCCATTCGCGAAGCTGGGGCATGAATTCGGCCCCGCGTTCGAGGAAATCGGGGATGAAGAAACCCTCGATCCTGAGCCGCCGCATCAGGACCTGATCGAACTGCGCCGGTCCGGCCATCGGCGCGTCGTTGTCATATCCGGCGATCATTCCGCACACCGCGACGCGGCCGTAATGCGCCATATTGCCCAGCACCGCGTCCAGGATCGGACCGCCGACATTGTCGAAGAAGGCATTGATCCCGCCCGGCACTTCGGCAAGCCGCGCGGCGACATCATCGCCCCGGTAGTCGATCGCCATGTCGACGCCGATCTCCTCGGTCAGGAAGCGGCACTTGTCGCCCCCCCCGGCAATACCGACAACTTTGGCGCCCAGATTCTTGCCGACCTGGCAGGCGATGCTGCCGGTCGCCCCGGCTGCGGCGGAAACCACCAGCCATTCGCCCGCCTTGACCGCCGCCACTTCCTTGACGCCGACGTAGGCGGTCCAGGCATTCATGCCCAGCGCGCCAAAGTGCTGGCGCGGATCGGCAACGGTTTCGTCCACCACTTCCAGCCCGGTCAACGCCGGCACCACGGTCGCCACATCCGCCCATTGCCCGAAGCCGCGCACCAGTGCGCCGACCGGATAAGCCACATCCGCGCTGTCGATCACCCGGCCCAGCACTAGGCCGACCATCTTGGAACCCAGCGGCAGCGGCGGCTGATAGCCATCGGTGCGCGGGCTCATCCACATGCGGGTGCCGGCATCCATCGACAGCCATTGCACCGCGATGCGCACCTCGCCTTCGGCAAGGGCAGCGCACTGCTCCTCCTGCAGGCTTAAAAATCGCGAAAAATCAGTGTTGCCTTGGGGATGGCGATCCAATCGCCAGTAACGACAAACGGTCAATTCAGGTCTCCTCGCGGCGGACCCTTGCCCGCCTGCGTCCACCCGCCACCTGTTCAAACGGATAGGCCTATCCGTTTGAACAGGACGCACCCGAACCCGCGCCGGTCTAGGCAGCAAAAAATAACGATTACAAAATTACATGGGAGGCCTCTGAAATGCGTTTCACCAAATCCGTCCTGCTCGCATCGACCGTGCTCGGCATTGCCGTGAGCGCCGCGCCCGCGATCGCACAAGATGCCAAGGACGACGGCGCCGAGCAGTCGGCCCAGACTGGCGGCCTCAACGATATTATCGTCACCGCCCGCAAACGCCAGGAAACGGCGCAGGACGTGCCGGTCGCCGTCACCGCCATCTCGGCCGAGCAGATCATCAACCGCGACGTCACCAGCGTCGAGAAGATCACCGCCATCGCCCCGCAGTTCAGCGTCGGCCGCGCGTCCAACGGCTCGGGCGCCCAGCTGACGCTTCGCGGCATCGGTTCTTCCTCGACCTCGATCGGCATCGAGCAGTCGGTCGCGGTCGTCGTCGACGGTGCCTATTACGGTCAGGGCCGCGTCATCCAGGAAGGCTTCTTCGACCTTGCCCGCGTTGAAGTGCTCAAGGGCCCGCAGGCCCTGTTCTTCGGCAAGAACGCGACCGCCGGCGTGATCTCGATCTCCACCGCCGACCCGACCGACAAGCCCGAATTCATGATAAAGGGCGGCTACGAGTTCAAGAGCCAGCAGTACCGCCTCGAAGGCTATGCCTCGATGCCGCTGACCGATACTCTCGGCTTCCGCCTCGCGGCGCGATATACGAAGATGGACGGCGGCTATTATCGCAACGAAGCCGACACCATCAACTATACCGAGCTTGATTCCGCCACCGGCGCCTTCACCACGCACACCGCCGAGCCTGCCAAGCGCAAGGCCCCCGGCGAAGAGGAATTCCTCGCCCGCGCCACCTTGAAGTGGGAGCCGACCGACCGCCTGACCGTGAACCTCAAGGGCACCATGGACGTGAGCACGGTCAACAACTCCTCGTGGAACTACGTGGCGTTCCGCTGCGGTAACGGCGAGACTTCGCAGCTCAACGGCTATGCCTGCGGCAAGGACTTCGTCAGCCACCAGAACAACATGCCGGCCGACATCGCGGCCAACTATCCTTACGCCAAGAAGGACGGCTCGCTGTACAACAAGTACCGCTCGGCCGGCGGCACCCTCAACGTGACCTATGACGCCGATCTGCTGCAGGTATCGTCGGTCACCAACTACCAGTGGAACAACAACCGCTGGGCCTGCGCCTGCGATTTCCAGTCGGCCGGCAGCGAGAACGGCATCGGCCCGACCTGGGCCACCGAGAACTCGTCGTGGAAAGCGTTCAGCCAGGAACTGCGCGCGCTGACGCAGTTCGACGGGCCGTTCAACATGATGGTGGGCATGCTCTACCAGAAGACCCAGCGTGATTTTGACCAGTTCGTTCTGACCGGCGGTGTCTCGAACTCGGCGGCCCCCGATGGCTTCCAGTACGTCACTACCGCCAAGAACAGCTTCACCAAGGGCGAGACCATGGCCGTCTTCGGCCAAGCGACGTACAAGATCCTGTCGAACCTCGAACTGGCCGCCGGCGTGCGCTATTCGGACGAGACGAAGAACAGCTTCTTCACCCAGCCCTACAACAACCCGCTGTTAACCAGCGTCTTCCGCGACCAGAACGATCCCGACGGCCTGGGCGAGGTAACCGCCCGCCAGCACTTCCAGAACTGGTCGCCTGAAGCCACGCTGACCTGGAAGGTCACACCCGACCTCATGGTCTACGGCGCGTTCAAGACCGCCTACAAGTCGGGTGGTTTCTCGAACGGCGGCATCAACTCTAAGCTCTCGTCCGATCCCAGCGCCGATCTCACCTTCGATCCCGAGAAGGCACAGGGCTTTGAGCTGGGCTTCAAGTCGACCGTGCTGTCGAACCAGCTGCGTTTCAACGTCACGGCGTTCAACTACAAGTATTCGAACCTGCAGGTCGACTTCTTCAACTCTCCGATCTTCGCGTTCCAGACGCTCACCGCCGATGCGCGCACCAAGGGCGTCGAAGTGGAATGGCAGTTCGCTCCGAATGGCATCCCCGGGTTCGACATCCACGGTTCGATCAACTACGACAAGGCGCGCTACACCGACTTCCCGCTGGCACCGTGCTTTGCAGGCCAGACCCCGGGCGAAGGCTGCAACCTGTCCGGCAACAGCCGTCAGGACCTTTCCGGCGAGCAGCTTTCGGTTGCGCCCAAGTGGACGGGCAACCTCGGCATCAACTACGAAGTGTCGATCGGTTCCGCCAACAAGCTCGGCCTGAACATCGACTCCAAGTATTCGGCCAGCTACCTCGCATCCGGCTTCGGCAATCCACTGTCGCGCCAGAGCAAATACGTGACGATCGACGCCGGCATTCGCTTCGGCGCCGAGGACGACAACTGGCAGCTTGCCCTGATCGGCAAGAACCTGACCAACCAGTTCTACGTCACCGGCGTGGTCGACGGTCCCTCGACGGGCGGCGGCACCGGCACCGTGGGCGGGCTCAAGGCTGACCAGCTCGGCTTCGGCACCCTGCCCCGCACCGTCATGGTGGAAGTGACCAAGCGCTTCTAAGCCGAAGAACTTCGGGTAATTTAGGCGAAGAAGGCGGGGCCCAAGGGCTCCGCCTTCCTTTTTGCTTATCCCACCGCTGCGGAGCTGCTGCCACAGCCGAATATTTATTACGCGGCCACGTAATTTTGTCACGTGCATCGGTTGGCCCGAGCTGGAAGAGCGGCTAGGCCAAAGTCCATGAACCCGGCGCGGGCCTCCATGCGTTGTCCCCCTGCCGCCAGAGGATATTGCCCGATGCACACCACCCGCCTGCTGACTGCGCTGATGCTGACAGCCGCCGCGCCTCTCACTATCGCCGCCGCCGATCCCACGCCAAAGGCAGCCACGCCGATGGCAGCCACGCAGACCGCAGCTACCGGCATTGACGAAGCAGCGATGGACAAGTCCATAAAGCCGGGCGACGAATTTTACCTGTTCTCCAACGGCACCTGGCTCGCGCGGGCGAATATCCCCGAGGACCGCAGCCGCATCGGCTCACACACCGTCGCCGCCGATGAGACCGAGCGCCAGCAGATGCAGCTGATTTCCGGCATTCTTGCCGCGAAACCGGCCGCGGGTACGGACAAGGCCCGCGTGGCCGACTACTGGCGCGCCTACATGGACACCGCCGCGATCGACAAGGTCGGTCTGGGCCCGCTGAAAGCCGATCTCTCGCGCTTCGCCGCCATCGCCGACCAGGCGCAGCTCGTCCGCGTACTGGGAGACCAGACCGAGAGCGACCTCGACCTGTTCAACAACAACAACGACATGGCGACGGAGAACCTGTTCGGCCTGTTCATCACCAAGGCCCTCAAGAGCGACGAGGTCGTGCCCTACCTTTTCCAAGGCGGCCTCGGCTTGCCCGACCGTGAATACTACATCTCGAATGAGGCGCGGATGGTTACTCTGCGCGGCCAGTACAAGGCCTATGTCGCCAACCTGCTGCGCCTCTCCGGCATCGACCAGCCAGAGGTCCGCGCAGGCCGCATCCTCGATCTGGAAACGAAGATCGCCAAGGCCCACGCCAGCAAGGCCGATGTCGCCGACTTCACTGCCGGAGGCACGCTATGGACGCGGGCTGACTTCGCTAAGAACGCGCCGGGCATGGACTGGGACGCTTACCTGACCGCCGCCCGGATGCCGCGCCAGCAGTCGTTCGATGTCTACAGCCCTTCGTCGGTGACTGGCATCGCCGCGCTGGTCGCGTCCGAGCCGCTGGACGCCTGGAAGGACTGGCTCGCCTTCCACCGCATCAACGCCAACACCGACGTGCTGCCCACAAGGATCGACGCGCTGCATTTCGCCTTTTTCGACACCGCGCTGTCGGGCACGCCGCAGCAGCGCACGCGCGAAAAACGAGCCCTTTCCTCGGTGAACGCAGACCTCGGCAATGCGCTGGGCAAGCTTTACGTCGAAGCCTATTTCCCGCCCTCAGCCAAGCATCAGGTCGAGGAAATGGCGACCCACATCAAACACGCCTTCGCCCGCCGCGTCGACGCGCTGGACTGGATGTCGCCGGCCACGCGCAAGGAAGCGCGCGCCAAGCTGGACGGCATGGTCGTCAGTGTGGGCTACCCCGACACCTGGCTCGACTATTCGATGGTCACGATCAAGCCCGGCCAGGCATACGCCAACCGCATGGCGGCGATCCGGGGCAAGACGCTGCAGCAACTGGCGAAACTCGGCAAACCGCAGGACCGCGGCGAATGGTGGATGAACCCGCAACTGGTCAACGCCGTGAACCTGCCGGTGCAGAACGCGCTCAACTTCCCCGCCGCAATCCTGCAGAAGCCGTTCTTCGACCCCGCCGCAGACCTCGCCGCCAATTACGGTGCGATCGGTGCGGTCATCGGCCACGAAATCAGCCACAGCTTCGATTCCAGCGGGGCGGCGGTCGACGCCACCGGCACGCTGCGCAACTGGTGGACCGCCGATGATCTTGCCCACTTCGAAACGCAGAGCCAGGCGCTCGTCGCCCAGTTCGATGCCTATGCGCCCTTCCCCGATCTGCACCTCAACGGCAAACTGGAACTGGGTGAAAACGGCGCCGACGTCGCCGGCCTGGTTGCCGCCTATGACGCCTACCGCGAAGCGCTTGGCGGCAAGGAACTGCCCGTGGTCGGCGGCTACACAGGCGACCAGCGCTTCTTCATCGCCTATGCGCAGAGCTGGGCCAGCAAGGATCGCGAGGGCGCGCTGCGACGTCAGGTAATCGGCAATGCCCATGCACCGGGCCAGTACCGCACACTGACTGTGCGCAACGTGGACGCCTGGTACAAGGCCTTTAACGTGACGCCGGGCGATGCACTCTACCTGCCGCCGGAAAAACGCGTGAAACTTTGGTGAATTGAACCGTCGTCCCGGATCATGTCCGGGACGACGTCTTTGGTTTCAGAGACCCTTGGCTGCGTGCTGCCGATGAATATTGCGGAACGAGCGACTCTTGAAGTGCCACTTGCCGTCGAGCTTGACGCAGGTGTCCTCGTAGACACCCCGGTCCCGCATGGTCACGCCTTCCTGGTCGTAAACCTCTGAAGTATAGCTGCGCATCACCGCACTTGTCCCGTCCACCTCGATCGAGCCGGGCCACGCCTCGAACATGATGCCGGGATAGGCCTTCATTGCCTCTACCCACATGCCGACAATCGCCTCGCGGCCCTTTGTGGTGCCGATCTCGGGATAGTCGGGCAGCGACCACTCGGCGTCCTGTGCCCAGGTTGCTCCCCAGGAAACTGCGTCACAGCGCGTCACCGCGTCAGCGTAAATCTCAAGCAATTCGCGAATGGCTAGGCGATCTTCGAACGGGCCGGTGTAAGGCATCTTGGCATTCTCCCAGTGTTTGACGGGAATGCTAAAGCCTGACGGCCGCGCTGAAACCTATGCCTTATGGCAGGCGGAAAGTCGGTTAAACCCCAACCGGTCGCTCGTCCGGCCCTGGCGCTGCATCCGGCACGGAGACCTCGATAATGCCATTCTCGATACGCAATGGAAATACACGCAGGTCTGCATAAGCCCCGCCGATGCATCGCCCCGTAGCGGCTTCGAAACGCGCACCGTGCAGCGGGCACATGATCGCACCGCGCCGCACACGCCCCGGCGAAAGCAGCGCCGCCTGATGGGTGCATCGGTCGTTGACGGCGCGAAAGCCGTCGTCGGTCTTCACGACCAGTACACTCCAGCCTTCAAGCCGCATGGCAATCTTGCCGTCCTCGGGAAAATCGCTCTCGGCAACGATGGGATGAAAGGTCTCACTCATGGTCGTACTCATTTCAGATGCACACCAGCGTCTTGCCGACCGTGCGGCCCGACATCAGGTCGATAAAAGCTTGCGGAAGCGCTGCGAAACCATCGCGCACATTGGCAAGCGGGCGCAGCTTACCCTGTCCAACCCATTCGTCGAGTTCGGACTGCGCCTGCGCAAGGACATGCTGGTAATCGTAGGTGATAAAACCCTGCATCTTGATGCGATTGACCACCAACTGCCACAGCGTCTTCACTCCGTATGGGTGGTCGGCATCGTTGTACTGGCC